>NZ_CP150282.1:0-4560768 GCF_037980985.1 Siminovitchia sp. FSL H7-0308 | reverse complement strand
GGTCGCGCCGGTGGCGCCGGTGACTCCGGTCGGACCAGTGGCGCCGGTCGCTCCTATCGCGCCGGTCGGACCGGTCGCGCCGGTTGAGCCTATCGCTCCGGACGCACCAGTTGGGCCCGTTGTGCCTGTGACTCCGGTCGCACCAGTTGGGCCCGTTGAACCTATCGCTCCGGTCGCACCGGTTGGGCCCGTTGTGCCTATCGCTCCGGTCACACCGATTGGGCCCGTTGAACCTATCGCTCCGGTCGCACCGGCTGGGCCCGTTGTGCCTGTAACTCCGGTCGCACCGGTTGGGCCCGTTGTGCCTATCGCTCCGGTCAAACCAGCTGGGCCCGTTGAACCTATCGCTCCGGTCGCACCGGTTGGGCCCGTTGTGCCTATCGCTCCGGTCGCACCGGTTGGGCCCGTTGTGCCTATCGCTCCGGTCGCACCTGTTGAACCTGTTACACCTGGGGAGCCGGTCGGACCGGTGGCGCCCGTTGTGCCTATCGCTCCGGTCAAACCAGCTGGGCCCGCGGCGCCGGGGGCTCCCGTAGGTCCAATTGGGCCCGTTGCCCCGAGGGCTCCTGGGGCTCCCGTAGGTCCAGTTGGACCCAGGGCGCCTATGGCTCCCGAAGAACCGGTTGGACCCTGGTCTCCTGTTGACCCGGTCGGACCGGGGGCGCCGGTTGAGCCTATCGCTCCGGTCGCACCGATGGGACCCGGCGCGCCGGTCGAACCAGTTGGGCCCGCGGCGCCGGGGGCTCCAGTCGGACCAATTGGACCCGGCGCGCCGGGGGCGCCGGTTGCCCCGGTTGGACCTGTTACTCCTATGGCGCCGGTCGCACCGATTGGGCCCGCGGCGCCGGGGGCGCCTGTAGAACCGATTGGGCCGGTTGCCCCGGGGGCGCCGGTCGAACCAGTTGGGCCCGTTGCTCCCGGCGCGCCGGTCGCACCTGTTGGACCCGTTACTCCTATGGCGCCGGTCGGGCCGGTTGGACCCGTTACTCCTATGGCGCCGGTCGGGCCGGTTGGGCCTGCCCCGGGGGCCCCGGTCGCACCGGTGGCGCCTATTGCTCCTATGGCGCCGGTCGCACCTGTTGGACCCGGCGCGCCTGGGGCGCCGGTCGCACCGATTGAGCCGGTGACTCCTATGGCGCCGGTCGGGCCGATTGGACCCGGCGCTCCTAGCGCTCCAGTCGGACCGGCAGGCCCCGTCGTCCCTATGGCGCCGGTCGCACCGATTGAGCCTGTCGCTCCTGTGGCGCCGGCTGGGCCTGTCGCTCCTATGGCGCCGGTCACGGTTGGACCCGGCGCGCCTGGGGCGCCGGTCGGGCCGATTGGACCGGTTGCCCCGGGGGCGCCGATCGGACCGATTGGGCCGGTTGCCCCGGGGGCGCCGGTCGCACCGATTGGGCCGGTTGCCCCGGGGGCGCCGGTTGAACCGGTTGGACCCGTCACTCCGGTCGCACCCGTTGGGCCGGTTGGACCCGGCGCGCCGGTCGCACCGGTTGGGCCGGTCATAGTGCCGGGAGTGGGACATTCAATAAAATTTACCCTTTTGCAGTTGCAGTTAAGTATAGAGCAATGACGAGAGTTATTACCGCTAGGAGATCGCCCATTTTTTTTATACATTTCTACTATTCTCCTTTCCACCTAATAGAACTCTTCATGATGTTTTAAAATAAAATTAAGCGGAATATTAACTAAAAAAGCCGAACCTTTCACTAGAGATTCTCTAAAGTAAAGTTGGACTAGATGATCTACAACTTTCTTTTTAACGGTTAGTAATTTTAAATAGCGTCAAAATTGCATTAAATTATTTTTATATTATGTTGATATTCTCATTCGAATAAGTATCACAATTCTTATAAGATTCTTTAGTTTCAATTATTGAAATGTTGTGTTCATGCCACTTTAGGTAACCCAATGACGTTTAAAAAATATAGATCGATTGCATAAACTCAGTTTAACTATCTAGACAGTTAGGCTAATTAGCTATTCTAACAAGAGTAATACTTGCCGAATTTGACCCGCTGAAATATTGATTAGCTGATGCGGATGTAACAATCATAGTTAAAATATCTCCAGCTGCAAGTCTGACTAATACGGTATTCATAGCAGGTTGTGCTCCTAAATCTCTAGTGGTAAATGGGCTTGTAGTTACTCTAGATGCAGGTATGGCAGCGCCACCATTTATATTTAAAGCAAAGGTTATATTGCTTGCATTAACATTATTCTCTGTGTTCGCCATATAACTTACTGAATATAAACCAGCCGTATTTACTCTCACACCGCCATTCGCTGCTAATACCAGATCACCAGTGGTGTTTGGTCCGGTGACTTGCATAGCAATAATGGAATTGGCCGCTAAAACATTTGTTGGTACTGGTCTGTAAAATACCCCAGCAGTTGTAACTAAAGGTCCAGTTATTCCAATTGAACCAGTTGCACCTGTGTCGCCCGTCGGGCCAGTGGGTCCCATTGCTCCCGTTTTGCCCGTCGGGCCAGTTGGGCCCGTTGCTCCAGTGGCTCCGGGAGGACCAGTAAACCCTGTTGCTCCAGTGGCTCCGGGAGGACCGATTGGACCCGTTTTCCCAATGGCTCCGGTCGAGCCGGTTGGACCCACCGCTCCTACGTCACCTGTTGAGCCAGTTGGGCCCGTTGTTCCCGTTTCGCCTGTCGGGCCAGTTGGGCCCGTTGCTCCAGTGGCTCCGGGAGGACCAGTAGACCCCGTTTCTCCCATGGCTCCTGTTGGACCCATTGCTCCAGTGGCTCCGGTCGGGCCTGTCGGCCCCGTCGCTCCTATCACTCCCATCGGGCCGGTTGGGCCCGTCGCTCCTATCACTCCCATCGGGCCGGTTGGGCCCGTCGCCCCTAGCGCTCCGATCGGACCGGTTGGACCCGTCGCTCCTAGCGCTCCAGTCGGACCGGTTGAACCCGTTGCCCCTAGCGCTCCGGTCGGACCGGTTGGACCCGTCGCTCCTATACCACCTGTCAAACCGATTGGGCCCGTCGCTCCTAGCGCTCCGGTCGGACCGGTTGGACCCGTCGCTCCTATGCTACCTGTCAAACCGAATGGGCCCATCGCTCCTAGCGCTCCAGTCGGACCGATTGGACCCGTCGCTCCTATACCACCTGTCGAACCGATTGGACCCGTCGCTCCTAGCGCTCCAGTCGGACCGATTGGACCCGTCGCTCCTATACCACCTGTCGAACCGGTTGGACCCGGGGCTCCTATACCACCTGTTGAACCGATTGGACCCGTCGCTCCTAGCGATCCGGTCGGACCGATTGGACCCGTCGCTCCTATGCTACCTGTCGAACCGATTGGGCCCGTCGCCCCTAGCGCTCCGGTCGGGCCGGTTGGACCCGGGGCTCCCGTCGCTCCGCTCGGACCTGCTGGACCCGTTACTCCCGTCGCTCCGCTCGGACCGGTTGGACCCGTTACTCCCGTCGCTCCGCTCGGACCGGTTGGACCCGGGGCTCCCGTTTCTCCAGTCGGACCAGCTGGACCCGGGGCTCCTAGCGCTCCGCCCGGACCTGCTGGACCCGTTACTCCCGTCGCTCCGCCCGGACCTGCTGGACCCGTTACTCCCGTCGCTCCGCTCGGACCTGCTGAGCCCGTTACTCCCGTCGCTCCGCTCGAACCAGTTGGGCCCATCGCTCCGGTCAGACCTGCCAGGCCCGTTACTCCCGTCGCTCCGCCCGGACCTGCTGGACCCGTTACTCCCGTCGCTCCGCCCGGACCTGCTGGACCCGTTACTCCCGTCGCTCCGCCCGGACCTGCTGGACCCGTTACCCCCGTCGCTCCGATCAGACCCGTTGGACCCGTTACTCCCGTCGCTCCGCTCGGTCCTGCTGAGCCCGTTACTCCCGTTGCTTCGCTCGGACCGGTTGGGCCCATAGAGCCGGTTGGGCCCGTTGCCCCCGTTGGACCCGTCGCTCCAATTCCTCCTGTCAGACCCGTTGGGCCCGTCGAGCCGGTCGGACCTGCTGGACCCGTTGTCCCAGTGGCTCCGGTCGGACCAGTTAGACCCGTTGTTCCAACTTCTCCTATCGGGCCAGTTGGGCCCATCGCCCCAGTTGGACCCGTTGTCCCGGTTGGACCCGTTGCTCCGGTTGGGCCGGTCAACCCGGCTGGGCCCGACACTCCGGTTGGACCCGTCGGGCCAGTTGGGCCCGTCGGTGGAGTAGGACATTCAATAAAGTTTACCATTCTGCAAGCGCAGTTAAGTTTAGAGCAATGACGACAATTATAATAACTGCTAGGAGATCGCCCATTTTTTTTATACATTTTCGTGATTCTCCCCCACCTAATAGACTCTCGATGTTGTATTAAAGTGAAATTAAGCCATGATCGATTGCATAAACACTAGTTTACTGTTGGATTGTTATGCTAGTCAGCTATTCTAACGAGAGTGATACTTGCAGCATTTGGTCCATTAAAAAATTGATTAGCTGCTGTGTTGGTAACAACCAGAGTTAATATATTGCCCGCTGCAAGTCTGAGTATTATTGTATTCGTTCCAGGCTGTCTGCCTAAATTTACAGGAGTAAATATGCTTGTAGTCATTTGAGAGGAAGGCGTAAAAACACCATTTATACTTAAACCAAAGGTGACCGTACTCGAATTCGTATCATTTTGTCCAGTTGCCATATACGTTACCGAATATAAGCCAGCAGTATTTACTTGTACTCCTCCATTAGCTGCCAATACAAGGTCAGGAGTGGTAATTGGATCGGTAGTTGTTAAAGGAATAATTGAATTCGCCGCTAAAATACCTGTTTGAGTGGATCTGTAAAATACTCCATAAGTTGTAATAGCTATGGACGCCGTCGCTCCGGTGGCACCAGTTGGACCTGTCGGGCCAGTTGGACCCGTCGGACCAGTTGGGCCGGTCAACCCGATTGGACCCGTTGCTCCCGTTGGGCCTGTCGGACCGGTTGGGCCGGTCAATCCGATTGGACCCGTTACTCCGGTTGGGCCCGTCGGACCGGTTGGACCCGTTACACCAATTGGACCCGTCGGGCCGGTTGGACCCGTCGCTCCAATAGGACCTGTTGGGCCCGTCGAGCCGGTTGGGCCGATTACTCCGGTCGGGCCGGTTGGGCCAGTTGGACCCGTTGCTCCCGTTGCGCCGGTGGCTCCGGTGGCTCCGGTCGGACCAATTGGACCCGTTGCTCCGGTTGGACCGGTTGGACCAATTGGACCCGTCGCTCCAGTTGCGCCTATCGGGCCGGTTGGACCCGTTACACCGGTGGCTCCGGTCGGACCAATTGGACCCGTTGCTCCGGTTGGACCCGTTGGACCAATTGGACCTGTCGCTCCAGTTGCGCCTATCGGGCCGGTTGGACCCGTTACACCGGTGGCTCCGGTCGGACCAATTGGACCCGTCGCTCCGGTTGGGCCGGTTGGACCGGTTGGACCCGTTGCTCCGGTGGCCCCTATCGGACCGGTTGGACCCGTTGCTCCCCTCGCTCCTGTCGGACCGGTTGGACCCGTTGCTCCCGTTGCTCCAGTCGCTCCGGTTGGACCCGTTGCTCCAGTCGCTCCGGTTGGACCCGTTGGACCCGTTGCTCCGGTGACTCCGATCGGACCGGTTGGACCCGTTGCTCCAGTCACTCCGGTTGGACCGATTGGACCCGTTGCTCCGGTGACTCCGATCGGACCGGTTGGACCCGTTGCTCCAGTCGCTCCTGTCGGACCGGTTGGACCCGTTGCTCCCGTTGGACCCGTCGGGCCAGCTGGACCCGTTGCTCCAGTCGCTCCGGTTGGACCCGTTGGACCTGTCGCTCCAGTAGGTCCCGTCGGACCAACTGGACCCGTTGCTCCTACCGCTCCGGTTGGGCCGGTTGGACCAGGCGCTCCAGTCACTCCGGTTGGACCAATTGGACCCGTCGCTCCCCTCGCTCCGGTTGGGCCGGCTGGACCCGTTGCCCCCGTCACCCCGGTTGGACCCGTTGGACCCGTCGCTCCAGTCGCTCCGGTTGGGCCGGCTGGACCCGTTGCCCCCGTCACCCCGGTTGGACCCGTTGGACCCGTCGCTCCAGTCGCTCCGGTTGGGCCGGCTGGACCCGTTGCTCCAGTCGCTCCAGTTGGACCAATTGGACCCGTTGCTCCAGTCGCTCCGGTTGGACCGATTGGACCCGTTGCTCCAGTCGCTCCGGTTGGACCAGGCGGGCCCGTCGCTCCGGTTGCTCCGGTCGGGCCGGTTGGACCTGTGGCTCCGGTCGGACCGGCTGGACCCGTTGCTCCAGTCGCTCCAGTTGGACCAATTGGACCCGTTGCTCCAGTCGCTCCGGTTGGACCGGCTGGACCTGTCGCTCCGGTTGCTCCGGTTGGACCAGGTGGACCTGTCGCTCCGGTTGCTCCGGTTGGACCAGGTGGACCTGTCGCTCCGGTTGCTCCGGTTGGACCAGGTGGACCTGTCGCTCCGGTTGCTCCGGTCGGACCAATCGGGCCCGTCGCTCCGGTTGCTCCAGTCGGACCGGTTGGGCCTGTCGCTCCGGTCGGGCCTGCAGGTCCAGTAGGTCCGATTTCTCCGGTCGGTCCGATCACACCTGTAGGTCCAGGGTCGCCAGTGGGTCCCCTCGGTCCTGTCGGTCCCGCGGGTCCTGTCGGCCCTGTTGCTCCAACGACAGTCGGGCATGTTATATGGTTGACAACAACACATTCATCACACATAGGACAACTACAACAATTATTAGAACAACGATTGGCTCGCATTTACTATTTACCCTCCAATCTTTTAAATTTTTCCTTCATTAATTAGTGTATTAATAAATAAAAAAAGCGTATAATTCACCTACCTATAATAAAAAATTCAGTCTCATTCTTAATATTGGGTAATTTGATAGATTACACTAGACAACTATGGACTTTGTTTAAAAAGCCCCTTTAAAAAATCAGTCGCAGAAAAAACGATGCGTTTTCCTGCGACTGTTTTTGTATTTATGAGGTCTCATCCTGAAAGAAACTGGCATGCCCGCCACTTTCAAGAGGCAGCGCCACGATCTCGAATTCCACGCGGACCTTTTCAAGGCCTCGCAAGGGAATAAGTTGAACGACTAATAGCCCTTGATTGTGACTGGAGTGCGCTTTCTACCTCGACTTTGCGCCGATCGTAGGTTACTGCGTTCTTTTCACATTCAAGGGCTGATTTTGTTTTTTCCTTCATTTCTTCATAGACCGTATTCCAATAGACTTGGTGGACTGCCTTTGGCTTTTTACATCTGGAACAGTCTCCACGGTGGTAGATCTTTTAGCTTTGGAAGTAGCCCGAGGCATTCCTTTTGTTTCGGTATGAGCGAAGAGCTACTCTGCGTTCATTCGGGTATCATATGAGCAGAGCATTGAGCTCCATGTATATCCAGCTTTGTGTTTCATATGCTTATCAGCGGGAGTTAGAGGGTCAAAAATGCCACATCTGATGAGGCTAAACCCTCCACTAACTGAAAATTCACTTTATTATGCTTCACCGATGACCGCTTCAGCGATGTTGACTGCGTGGTCTCCGATTCGTTCAAGGTTGCTGACGATATCGACATAGACAATACCTGCAGTGCCTGTACATAAATTATCATTGAGGCGTTGAATATGTTTTTTGCGTAATTCCCATTCCATTTTATTAATCAATTGCTCCTTCTCCAGCACTGCCCGTGCACGCGACTCATCATCGGCCTCAAGCGACTCTATAGATTGACGGAGCGTAGAAATAGTTAAATCAAACATCCTGTCCAAATCATTGATAGCCGAATCGGAAAATTTCACCTTTTGTTGTAATTGACTGTCAACGAGTTCCGTAATATTTTCAATGTGATCCCCGATCCGCTCCAAGTCGATGACTGTATTCAAGAGAGAACTGTGGATTTTTATGTCTTGATCCGACAAGGAGTGATAAGAGATTTGAACAAGGTAATCTGTAATAGTTTTGTCCAAGATGTTTAAAGCATCTTCGATTTGCGGGAGCAATTCCCGATGTTTTTTACTCTTGGTCTTATAATAGCCCTTAATTTCTTCCATTCCTTTTTCAACCAGCTCCGCCATCCGAATGACTTCTTTTTTCCCCTGTCCAAGAGCAACCGAAGGAGATTGGCGGATGAACTTTTCACCTAAATGAACCGGTTTATATTCAATTGTCGTATCTTCGCCGGGAACAAGCTTGGTTACGATCCATGCAAGCACTGCTATAAACGGAAATTGCAGGATCGTATTGGATACGTTAAAAAGCCCGTGGGCAAAAGCGATCGTCATTCTTGGATTCAAATCAAGGCTCGCCTGCATGTACTCGATAAAATGAGTAAATGGAATAAATAAAATAAGCACAATGGTCGTTCCAATGACGTTGAAAATGACATGCGTCAACGCAGCGCGCTTGGCTGCCACCGATGCGCCAATGGAAGCCAACACGGCTGTAATGGTTGTTCCAATATTGTCACCAAATAAAACCGGCAAAGCCGCATGCAAGTTAATAGCCCCTTGGTCAAACAATGTTTGCAACAAGGCTATAGCGGCGGATGAACTTTGGATAATAACCGTAAACACGACGCCGGCCAGTACTCCAAGAAGCGGGTTGTCACTGAAGCTGACAGTTAAATCTGTAAAAAACTGCGCATCACGCATAGGCTTCATCGCGTCACCCATTAAGTTCAGCCCAAAAAACAAAGCACCGAATCCGAAAAATACTTGACCAAAGTTATTGACCTTGTGATTCTTAAAAAAGAATATCAAAAAGGCACCCAATGCAAGAATTGGCAAGGCATAGTCCGATATATTAATTCCAATAATAAATGCAGTTGTGGTCGTTCCAATATTGGCGCCCATGATGACGCCAATCGCTTGCCTTAAATTCATAAATCCTGCTGTCACAAGGCCAATCGTCAATACAGTTGTCCCCGAACTCGTTTGCAGGAGAACCGTAACAACAATACCCGTTAATACACCCAAAAAGGGATTGGTTGTAAAACGGTCAAGCAAATCCCTAAGTCCGTCTCCCGCCGCTTTTTGAAGGCCATCACCCATTGATTTGATGCCATAAAGGAAAATACCGAGTCCTCCAAAAAACATGAAAAGAATTGTTTGCAAATCCATTTCTTCAGCCCTTTTTTTCGACATATTTTTGCTCTTTCACCATGTTATATTAAGATACTGTAAAAAGTAAATCAACTTAATGTAAAGATTTTGTAAACGTTTATGGAAATGTTTCAATAAAGCGAGAATTCCAATTCATTCATTTCCATTGTTAATTGAATGAATATGATTTTGCCGCTATTTCATGTGAATCAAACTTTTGATCAGACCACTGTACTTTAAATGGACACAAATAACAGATTTAACTTTAGCGGATTAAAATAAGATTTGAATCAAATTCAATCTCCTTATAAACTGGTCTGAGTATCATCCCATCGACAGGATTTTTGAAGCAATAACATTTTGGTTTTATTGTAGCAGGCAAAAATGACAGATAAGTTTAGTCTGCTCATGGCGTTTTTTCTTCATTCATGACTTTTTGAATCTCAAAAGGGTTGTTTGTCGGTTACGGATTAGCGGTAAGTATTTGATTATGAGGAAAAGGCGGGGAAAGGATGGGCAGGCCAGCTGATATCCAGGCTGCATGAATACGGATATCTTTGGCAAGGTAAAAGAACTGATGCCTTCGGAGCGGAGCGGCAATAGCCCTTCTCTGGCATGCCCTCCGGCTCCTGGGGTGATGAACCTAAGGCCAAAGATCACCTGTCATTCCTGTTACTAGATCATCACCTAATTCTGTTGTGCCACGAATCATAATACTTTTGAGCAAAACGACTTCCAAGGTCATTTAAAATGTGTATCTAACTCATTTAATATTTTATTATCCTTAGTTCCATCTTTCGATGCATGATGTATAGCACAGTTATTCTCTGCCAAACTAGTAAACAATAATCTTTTTCAATTATATTTTCAGTCACTTCCATATGCTCACAAGTTACCAAATCCCGTTTTTTACCATTAAGTAGTTGTTTAATCAAAAAAGCAATATCAATCCAGGGTATCCATGCGAAAGAGAAAGAGGTTTCCAATAGTCGAGTGTACTTTTTTCGTACTAATATGGAACATTACATCCACGATCCGTTCAAACTTCCATTATTTTATGCAAAAACGGGGTTAACTTACCATGCTAAGCGCATTTGCTTTTTTGTTACTCCTGATGCTGTAAGCAATGAAAAATTGAGCGGCATAGTACGTGGACATGACAAGTAAATGCTCGTAGTGTACGGGAGAAACAAAGCGATTCCAGGCTAAAATGGAATCTGAAATAACAAATAAGATACTCCCTAAGGCAAGATAAACATTTCCAGTCATAATAGCGAACCAAGTCATGCTTGCGATCGCAATCATATAAATGCTAACCGGAAAAATGAGAGCCTGTTCTCCAGAGTTTGCAAGTGCTTGAATTAATGCTCTTCCAAACACCCAGGAATAAAGAATGAGAGGAAGAACACATGCCATCCGCCACTTGGAAAACTTCCATTGAAAAGCAAAACTAGCTATATAGAATAAATGTCCAATTAAAAAGGCTGTCAGACCAACAATAAACCAATGTATCGTTCCATCACCAATGGAACAAAAAACGAAGCCAATCAAAAGCAGCCAATGTGCTTTTGTTTTTTGCTTTGGTAATGTAAAGAAAGCGTACATGATAATGAGTATCATTGGAATTAATTTAAAAAACAATTTTAACAGCAAGGGATCAGTCGGAATAATAAGAATATACAAAATGCTTGTCACCAAAATCAGGACTGGCAAACGCTTCAATTGCAAAAATACCACCTTCCCCTATTTGACATCTTTCATTTCCAAGATACCTGCAAGAACGGCAAATACAAATAGCAGAGAAAACGTATACAATGAATCCTTTTTTTGAAAAAATACCACTAGCCAATTTCATCATAACCATTAACTCGATGTAACAGCACTAGCCATTCAAAATGGAGCAGCGGTAAGTATTTGATTATGAGGAAAAAGATAAGCTGGAATGCTTATGAATATACTAAAACCTCTCTTTGGGATTCACCCAACAGGCTGGTGAATATTATTCAATCACTGTAAAGCAAGCGAAATGTCCAATGACAGATATCATTCTTATTTACAGGCGAACGCTTTTTTGCAGGTCAGCTTAGCCTCCCACCACTCCCGCGGGTCTTCAGCTTCATAAGCAATTTCCTGATGTTCGTTTTTGAACATGAAAGAGCAATGATGACATTCACTCAACTCCCCCCACCGCTGGATAAGAAATGCTGTTCTAATGATTTAATTTTCCAATAATTATTAATAATAAGTATAAAAGCTGCAGATGTATTTTGCAACTGAAAACAAACGAAGTAACATGGAGAAAAGCGCGCGCCATGACTGGACAGAGTCTCGTTTTCGAGCCGAACGTGAAAATACTTGTCAGGAAAAAGGCAGTATTATCAAAATCGCTCCCTAAATAACCAAGCTAATGAAGAGTTGGACCCATGAAATGATATGTTTTGCAGTCCATTTCATTTTCCAACTGAGCTTTCCTAATGTCAGATTCTTTCTCTTTCGGAACCAGCTCAAATTGCCTAAAAGCGCAAACTCAAAAAAGAACAGTAGCTCGTACGAGGGATTACAATTCTTTTCTTTCAAAGACGGTGTGCGTTGTGCACGGATGTATAATTTAAAAGAACAACAGCAACAGCTTGTATAACTTGAATGAATAGAACAGCAAATTGATCAAATAAATGAGGAAATCTGCCGCTTGAGATTCCTATTATTCAGGAAACACTTTTACAAAGATAAGTCTTTATGCCAACGGCGGAGTCTCGTAGGCCACATTAAAAACACCCTAAATTACCTGCGTCCTTTGCCGTGTAAATAAAAGGCAGTATTTCACATAATAACACTGATTTTGCGGGAGAGCTTGCCCTCCCCACCTCTGCCAACTTTATGAAAATGGTTAAAAAAGAGGCGTCCAATCGACTTTTGGACGCGTTCTCTTTATTCAATTTACTGATCCTTTACAGAATAGATCCGCTTTCGCAGACCAATGTCTACCCCAACAGTTTGGCCGCAAGCGATTTAGCTTTCACAATATCTTTCGTTCCATGAATAAGCAGACGGCCATCACGGAACAAAACAATCCGGTGACCGTCAAATTGGCAGGCTACAAGGTGCGGGTTAGACACAAGATCTGTTACAATCGGACGAATGGTTTCAGAAAGCAGGCGCGGCTCGACCATCCTTTCACGCGACAGTGTGAGTTGAACTGTATCCCGTCCGCATAATA
Organism: Siminovitchia sp. FSL H7-0308; assembly: GCF_037980985.1. Lineage (NCBI taxonomy): Bacteria > Bacillati > Bacillota > Bacilli > Caryophanales > Bacillaceae > Siminovitchia > Siminovitchia sp. FSL H7-0308. Next base: position 4,548,496 of record NZ_CP150282.1, on the reverse strand, counting down.
CCGCTGTTTTTGTTTGATTTTCTTTGGATAAAAACGGAAAGGTCGCTTGTTCTGAACAACTTGGACAATCTGGACGACGCAACGGTCTTACATCAATTGCCGCTTGATCGCCCGTCCAAAGATCAAACGATTTGAGCCTGTGATCTACTTCTTCTCCCACGATATATTTGAATACATTGGTTACTTGATGTGCTGTTACTACTTGAATAATCGGGCTGATTACCCCTGCTGTATCACAAGTGAGTGTTTGCGGCGGAAGCGTATTGAGCAGACAATGGAGACATGGACGGTCGTTCCACCCAATCGAATAGGTCAAGCCGTAGCTGGCGACGACAGCCCCCATAAAGAACGGTATATTTACTTTTCTGGATGCGTCATTCATTAACAATCTCGTTTCGATATTGTCCGTCGCATCCACAATTAACGTCTTTCCTTTGACAAGCTCTTCAGCATTTTCTGCTGTTACATCCGCAACCATCGTTTCAATGTCGACTTCACTATTAATCTCGCCAAGCCGCTTTTTGGCCGCAACCGCTTTTGGCAACTGATCGAGCACATCTTGTTCGGTATAAAGCTGCTGTCTCTGCAAATTACTCCAATCAAGTATATCCCGATCTACAATCGTCAGCTTCCCTACTCCTGCACGAACGAGCATTTCGGCACTTGCAGATCCAAGTGCCCCCGCTCCGATCACTAAAATATGGGATTGAGAAATTTTCTTTTGACCGGCTTCACCGATCGGTTCAAACAGTACCTGTCTCGAGTAACGGCTGTTCACGATGGAAGCAATCCTTCAATAGGACTGCTCGGCACCGCATAATCCCTCTCTTCGATCCGGCCGGCTTCAAATCCGAGCCTTCCTGCTTCAATGGCTAGTTTCATAGCAAGGGCCATCTTCACTGGATCCTTTGCTCCTGAAACGGCAGTGTTTAACAATACGGCGTCCGCTCCCAATTCCATTGCGTAAGCCGCATCCTTCGGAGAACCGATTCCTGCGTCAATAATGACCGGAACAGATGATTGCTCAATAATAAATTTGAGATTTAAAGGATTTAAGATTCCCCGTCCCGAGCCAATCGGGGAAGCGCCCGGCATGACAGCGTGGACTCCCAGATCTTCCAATCTTTTGGCAAGTACAACATCATCTGATGTATACGTAAGTACAGTAAAACCTTCCTCCAACAACATTTCAGAAGCTTTCAACGTTTCAACAGGGTCAGGAAGCAATGATCGGTCACATCCGATAATCTCCACTTTCACCATATCGCATAATCCAGATGCACGGGCAAGTTGTGCCGTCCTGACAGCTTCTTCCGCTGTTTTAGCGCCGGCTGTATTTGGAAGAAGGGTATACTTTTTCAAATCAAGCATTTCCAAGAAATTGGGCTGCGACGGTTCAAATACGTTCATTCTTCTTACCGCGAACGTAAGAATCTCTGCTTCCGACACGCGAACAGCTTCTTTTTGTATTTCAAATGAAGGGTATTTTCCTGTACCCAACAATAATCTTGAGTCAAATGTTTTCTCTCCTATTTTTAACATGCTTATCCTCCTCCTACAAAATGAATCATTTCAATCTCATCTCGTTCACGAATGTGCTTTCCATAATCGGACTTTTGAACAATCTCTTTATTTACCTCGACAATGACAATTCGATTGGACAACTTAAGATGATCGAGCAGCTCTTGAATGGTCGTAACATGTTCAGGCAACTCATACAGCTGACCGTTTAATTTCACTTCCATCTCGCTCCCCCCTCTCAAGTGATTGCCTGCCTGGCGTCATCATAAGCCGCTGCGGCAGATAATGGATCCTTGCTGTCAAAAATCGCTGACATCACGGCTATCCCCGAGGCACCTGCTGCATTCAGTTCGGGGATATGTTCCGGTTTGATTCCCCCAATCGCATAAATCTCTGCGCCATCGTATTTCACACTTATCTCTGAAAACTCCTCAAGTCCGCGCGGCGGCAGATGCCCTTTGCTGGCTGTTTCAAATACATGTCCATATAATAGCCAATCAGCTCCGCCCGCGATTGCCTGATCGGCTTCCTCCGCGGAATGAACAGAACATCCTGCTAATAGTCGGGGAAAACACCTTTTTACCGTTTGCACATCCAACCCGTGCCCCGGAAGATGCACCCTTCGGATATTTGCCGCAACAGCTACATCTACCCGGTCGTTTACGATCAGTTTTTCAGAAGAGACTCCCTCACGCAATACCAACTGGATCAGTTGCATACACTCATCAGCCGTTTTTGATTTTTCCCTGATGATAAAATGATCGACAAACGGCTCTGTTTCCACCATTATTTGTCCTACCTTTTTGATCGGCCACCTATCATTTGTTACAGCGATCAACTTCAACTACATGCCCCCTTTAAACACAAAAAAACCACTTACCATAAAGGAAGCGGCCAAATTTATCATATAAATCGGCATGTCACTTCCCTCCGCAGGTTCCAACCTGTTCAGGTGATAAGGGTATCAGAGTGCGCACTCTTCTCTCAGTCCTTTTCAAGGATTCCCCCAGTGCTTTTGCATATGAATGATTCTTGTAGTAATGATAGCATTAACTTTTCATATTGGAAAGTATTCTAGTTTTCTTTCGTACACTCCTCATAAAATTGATCATATTGATCTGCCATTTCAAAGTCCAGTGTCGTTAAGCCACGGGCTCGCCAAGAAGAAATTTTAAGTGTCACAAGCTTGTAGTCGATTGATATAAATGGATGATGTTGCGCTTTTTCCGAGGCTTGTGCCACTTTGTTCACAAAGTCGATTCCTTTTAAGTAGTCGCGAAAACGGTACTTTCTCGTAATCCATTTTTCATCAACAAGTTTCCAATTTTTATTTTCTTGCAATTTCACCGCTACTTCTTCCTGCGATAAACGTTCCATACAATATCCCTCCAAAAAGAGAAAATGATCATTGGCAAATGACAAAAACTTCCGTTCGACTCGATATGAAAAACGGATCATTGGACGTGCTATTGCAAACACTTTATCATCTTTTATAAGAGAAACCAAGGAGTGATTCCATTGTTACAATCACCTAACATAAAACTGTTTGACGGCATCCCGCTGTCGGTTCTTGATTTGGCTCCCATTACCGAAGGAAGCACGGCAACAGAATCTTTTAAAAACAGTGTTGAATTGGCACGAACTGTCGAAAGCTTTGGATTTAACCGCTACTGGCTTGCCGAACATCATAATATGCCCGGTATTGCCAGTTCCGCTACATCGGTCCTCATCGGCCATATTGCCGGCTCCACGAAATCCATTCGAGTGGGTGCGGGCGGCATTATGCTCCCGAACCATGCGACTCTTGTCATCGCTGAACAATTTGGAACCCTTGAATCGCTGTATCCCGGAAGGATTGATTTAGGACTCGGTCGTGCGCCGGGAAGCGATCAAGCGACTGCTTACGCACTCAGACGGACACTCAATAGGGGAGCTGAAGAGTTCCCGCAGCAAGTGGATGAGTTGGAGGAGTATTTTCATGGAACAGCACAGGTCCGCGCCATTCCCGGTGAAGGACTCAACATTCCAGTCTGGCTCCTTGGCTCGAGTGATTTTAGCGCCCGGCTCGCCGCTTATAAAGGATTCCCTTTTTCTTTTGCCAGCCATTTCGCTCCCCAATACACGATACCGGCTATACAGCTTTATAAAAATAACTTTCGGCCATCGAAAACGTTAGACCGCCCTTATGTGATGGTTGGCGTTAACGTCATAGCCGCTGATACAGATGAGAAAGCCGCTTGGCTTGCCACTTCCCAGCAACAGCAGTTCTTGGATCTGATACGCAACATGCCGTCTCAATTAAAACCGCCTGTTGACAATATGGATGAAATTTGGTCGCCGCTTGAAAAAGCCTCTGTTGAACGAACCCTTGATGCGCGCTCCACAATTGTGGGCCGCCCTGAACACGTTCGTGAGAAGCTGCGTGAATTTATACAAGAAACAGAAGCTGATGAAATCATCGTTAACTCACAAGTTTTTGACCCAAAGGACCGGGTACGCTCATATGAAATTCTCGCAGAGATGTTAGTTTGAGCGTTCTTTTCCCTATTTGTCCCGGCTCCCGCTACGAGCACCATGAGGATTCCGACTGTTCGTGTTACTTGTGACGTTCCATTCATTTGGTCCATAGATCATACGCTTATATTTGATAATTTTGTACAACATTTTCATTTCACACAGCTGATCGCAATAAAGATGTTTCATTCTTCCTTTATCATTACACAATGGGGCTGAGATAGAATTGGAAAGATCGTGAAAACAAAACCGCCTGAAATCAAGGTTTTAAACTTGATTCCATGCGGTTTATTTCATTTTTACAGAGTTATGTCCAGCCCTTATTTTTGTTAAAAAAATTCCTATCATCGCTACGTCAACATATTTCGCTTTCCGCAGGTCTCTTCAGCTTCCTCGGAAAGCAAAGTTCGCTTTCCTGCGGGATCTTCAGCTCGAGCTATTCCCGCAGGAGTCACATATGTTGACTACGCTAAAAGCTTGCGTATGATACACTGGGACAATTGATCCCGCATGTAAGGTGCCGTATGACTCCCACTTCAAAATCTCGAGTGAATACAAAAGGTCAAGACGCCGCCATTTCTTTGTGTCCACTGTTCCCCGTTAATAAAGTGTACGCCATAAATAAAAAGTAGCGTACGATTCCCAGTTTTTCCATGAAGCCGATAAGGACATTATTTCATTTTTCGTGGGCTTTCGATCCTTTTTACGCAGTACTTTTATTGCATTCATAAGACCTACATCATCGATTGGAAAAGCAGACCCGAATCTAAGACAACGCATTAAAACATAATGGGCCGTCCAAGGACCAACGCCACGAATCTGGGTTAATTTCTTTTCGGCATCTTGAAAGCTCATTTTCATTAACTCGTCCTTCGATATCTCTCCACTTTCCATTAGCTTAGCAATGCCAATCACATATTCACTTTTCCGTAGCGTCATTTTAATATTTGAAAAATCACTGGTGGTTCGTTGTGAAATTTGCTTGTACGACGGGAAAATCCAGTATTTTTTTCCTTTCCATTCCATACATTCCCCAAATGCTTCTACAAGCTGTTTTTTTAATGTGTATGCGAATGCGATATTAATTTGCTGTCCCAATACACCCCAACATAAGGCTTCAAATAAGTCGGGAATCCCAATAACCCGCAAGCCGCGAAACTTTTCAACAGGCGTTTTAAGAAGCGGATCGGCTTCTGCTATTTTATAAAATGGCGTTATATCTCGATCAAGATCAAACCATTCGCAAATATATTTGACAATCTTCTCCCTATGCCACTCCTCAACAGGTTGGGCGGCATCCAAAAAACGAATAACCATCTGTTTGTTAGCGATAACGCTTATTTGTATTAAGAATCTAGCTTTTTCAATAGCAATGGCTTTCGTTATAAAACCATCCTCTATTTCATACATGCATTCATTCTTTTCCCGTGTTAAATACCCAAGATTCGCTTCCAGATCAAAATCTTCAGGTAACATTATGGTGATGTCATCTTCAAGTGTACGGAATGTCATGTTATCCATCTCCTCATCCTGGCAAGCATTTTTATGTCCTTATACTGAATTGATGTACATATTATCACATCATCCTCCGATAAAATTTCAATATCTTGCTATTACGTTCTAAAGAACTTATTTTTTATTTCATCTGCCGTTATACTAGATTGTACAAAATCATGAACAAGGGAGAGGTTGAATGTCTTTAAATATAAGGACACGTATTCAAAATGTAGATTGGGCGTCGATTCAAAAAGAATTGGATAAAATTGGATTTGCAAAACTTCCATCCCTGTTAACGATAGAAGAATGCGCCTCTTTCATCGAGTTTTATAAACAAGAGGAGTTATTCAGATCAACTGTCAGTATGGAGAGATACCGCTTTGGTAATGGAGAGTATAAATATTTTTTATATCCACTGCCCGACCCACTACAACAATTAAGAGAGTCGTTGTATGTGGAACTGGCTAAAACAGCAAATAGATGGGCGGGTTACTTAAACCAGCCTGCACAATTTCCGGATCATCTACAAGATTTTCTAAGAATATGTGAATCATATGGACAAACGAGGCCAACCCCCTTGATGCTAAAGTATGAAAAAGGAGGATTTAATTGTTTGCACCAAGATTTATATGGAGATATATTCTTCCCCTTCCAAGTAGTCTTTGGACTCAACAAAAGGGATCATGACTATGCCGGGGGAGAATTTTTACTGGTGGAGCAAATTCCACGTGCTCAAAGCCGGGGTCATGTCATTACGTTGGAACAAGGTGAGGCGCTCATTTTTCCCACCAGCCATCGGCCTTTCTTCGGTAAAAAAGGGTATTATAAAACGAAAATCCGCCATGGAGTCAGTACTGTTACTTCCGGAAAACGCTATGGACTGGGAATTATTTTTCATGATTCGAAGTGAGGTTGCCATTGAATATCTGCAAAATCGTCCATTTCAATGTTTAGGGGGCATTTGCTTAAGAAGGTGAGAGCTTAATGGAAGGCAAACAACAGAATAGCTTTCAAAAGGGTTGCGGAATGCCGGATAACGCCACATTCATGACAAATGAAAGATGGCAAGCGATTATAAACAATGATCCTTCTTACAATCATCAATTTTTCTACGCCGTCAAGTCGACGAGGATATTCTGCAAACCATCATGTAAATCTCGTGTGCCAAAAAAAGAGAATGTCCGTATTTTTCTAACGGCAGAGCAAGCTCTCCAAGCAAATTTTCGCCCGTGTAAACGTTGCAAGCCCACTAACGAGGAATTGCCTGATCATGAGTGGATTGCTCTTGTCACGGAATACATTCATAACCATTTTACAAAGCCATTACATTTAGAAGCGCTGGCAAGTATCGCCCACGGAAGTCCGTACCATTTACACCGAACATTTAAAAAGATTAAAGGCATCACACCTGCCGAATATATACAACAAGTGAGATTAAACGCGGCAAAAGAGTATGTAACTCAAACCAATAAAACGATTACGGATATCTCCATATGTGTGGGAATCCCAAACACACCCTATTTTATAACACTATTTAAAAAGCAGTTTGGCCATACACCTGCACAATATCGTAAACTGCAGCGATTCAAGCGTAAAAAGGAGAATCAATAATATGAAATCAAACCATACATCCGCTATTTACTGGTCTTTGCTAGAACATAAAAATTGGCGTTTTTATATAGCAGCCACATCCAAGGGGCTTGTATATGTTGGATCACCTAACAAACCATTGGAAGAATTGTCTGCATGGGTTGAAAAACATTTTCCGGACAGCCAACTCGTTGAACATGAGAAAAATCTCGCTCCTTATAAAATGCAAATCATCGAATATTTAGAAGGAAAACGGAAAGAATTCACATTTCCAGTTGATTACAAAGGGACGCCATTCCAGCTGTCAGTTTGGAATACTCTTTGTGAGATTCCTTACGGACAGACAAAGACCTATTCCGACATCGCAAACTACCTGAACAAACCAACGGCGGCTCGTGCTGTCGGCGCAGCTATTGGCGCGAACCCCATTATGATCGCAGTGCCATGTCATCGCATTGTTGGAAAAAATGGCGCATTGACCGGCTATCGCGGTGGTCTTGCAATGAAATCCAAGCTTTTGGAGCTGGAAAGTCCGAACTCACCTATGAATAAATGACATGTTCCCACATGATACAAAAAGAAAGAGAGCGCTCATTAGCAAAAAAACACACCAAAAAACGATTTGGCATTATCGGTGTTGCGCCTGTTACAACCCCTTATAAGAGAAGCCTTTTTGGCGTTTTTGCGTTCGCGAAACAGGTCCTTTTTAAAATGATTCGCTCCCTTTCTTTCCACCTTGAATGATGAAATGAAGCTCCAAGTCTTTATGCGGTTTTCTTATCCTTTAGATTGCAACACTTCAATATACTCTGCTGCCTTACGCTCCCCTTGTCCCCTCACCTGCATACTTCCATCAAAGTTTTCAATCAGATGAAAGTCTTGGAGAGCGTCAAGGAGCTGATCATCGGTCGGATCTTTGGCAGTCAATAAGGATGATTTGTACAGAGAACATGCCAGATCTTCTTTTACGCTGCCTTCAACGAACAATATCTCTTCGCCTTTTGATTTCTTGAAATAAAGCTGATGGAGATTGAATAAGCGAAGAAGCTCTTCTACAGGTTCTTCATGATCATCGACACGAAGATCCAAATAACGGTCTGTCATCCCGCCGTACCCTCCGTTTTCTTTAACTACCAATAAAGACGCCGATTGCTTTCCACGTCTGTCTCCCCCTGCCTGCTCCCCGCTCATGAGTGCTTTTAAAAGACGGGTGGCCAAATCACCTTTACATGATTGAAATGCTGCGGCCATTGCTTCAACAACTTCTCGCCCCGCTAAAATGTTTCCTTGGCAAGCAAAATGTTTCCCCGACATCCCGCCGGCCCATTTGTAGCATTCATCCCCAGAAAATGTGGCGCTGTTCCCTTTCGCATCGACCATTCCAACCTGACGTAAGGCTTTTTGCTCGTCACATTCAGTGAGGATGCTGATGGTTTCTTCCGCACTTTTCCCACTCTCCATTAACTCCAGCCCTCTTTTTCCATATAAGGGATTTGCCCACGATTGTGTCGCCACAGCACCAGCTCCTGCTTTGGCCCACGGCACAATAGAACCGACTGCGAGGAACTTGGAAACAACGGCTACCCCAAGCTCTTCTGTTTCAGGATCATAACCAACGATCGAATATGTATTTATGAAATCTTTGAATATTTTCATCATAACCTTCCTTTTACTTTATTTGACCCGCACATTTCTTATATAGCCAAACTAGATGAGTTGCTAAGAGATAAGAGAATGGCCAGCCCGGCAAATGGATAACTTGCGAGACAATACGCTGAATTTCTGAACTCCACTTCACATAGCGCCCGCTCACCTATCGGATGCTTTAAGCCTGAGATGGAAGATCATGTTGGAAGCAACTGAGTCTAGTCATCCAACGCCGAGATAAAGGAAGATTATAGACGGATGACTGTTGGACAAAGATCCTAGCGCCGCTATGATGATGCCTTTATGCTTTTATACTTATGTTGAAACGGCCGGAGATATATTCGTAATCGGGTTACCTTATATGTGAAGCCCATCAAGAGTATTCGTTTTTCTACCTTTTTAGCACCTACTGCGCTCTTTATCCTACAAGTACCTTAATGGAGCCTACGTTGGGCCGCCATGACTAATCTATAAACATCAAATCGGGGGAACCAACGCCTTTTCATACAGCTGCCATCGAATCTTATACATCGTAGACAATATAAGCTTCATAGTGTTATTTCTGTTTACCTCTACTAAATCTCATTAATGAAGGACATAGTCAAATTCGATCAAACAAGGTCACCTCCTTTGGCAGAAACAAAGCACAATAAAAGAGTGACTATTATGAAAAATCATATCACAGGTCTCCCCTCTTTAAAAGAACTTACAGTAAGTTTGGAGTACACCCAACCACCTAAAAATGATAAAGGCCATTTTCTAAAATTTGACAATAAAATATAATAGAAATTTTGCTCATTTCAAAGCCTTCGGCACCTGCAACTTTCTGTTGTACTTTTCCACCGAAACGAACATTTTGCCGGTTACATGACAAATGAAAGACAACCCGCTTTGGATCCCAGGCCCTTTCATCGGAACAATTTTCCTTACTCTTATATAACAACTTATTTTATAGCGCTGACGCCGGCTTTGACCCCTTTACATTTTACTCGTTTATCCACTAGAATAGCTGCCGATACCGACTCTGCCAAGACCTTTCTCTCATATAATGTGGACATCTTTTTGCTTCTACTCAGATATCCACATAAAGGGCCGGAACTATTCATGATGGAAAGGCGGATTTTCGTTTTTTGCCGCATCGTTTTTGCAATCAAGCCGATCATAACGTTACAAAAAGATTGTTTTCTGTCGATTTATTTCTTTGACTTTGTAACATTCCATAAAATCGGTCCATGAAACATCTCAAAATGTTCCACATTGGTGCGTATAGCGGCAACACTATCATAATCTCCAAATTTGATTGCAGGCAAATAGTTCCAAGATTCATGTTGCAGTTTACCGAAAATTTCTTTAGCATCTTCATCTGATGGAGCAACCATCAATTGATCCAACAATTGATCCATTTCCGGACTATTCGACCAGCCTGTATAATGAATTCTGGAGTCTAAAAAGTTAATTTGCGTTGGGTCTGTTACCGGGTTGTAACCCATTGGCATTAAATCATAAAATGTATCATCTTCCCTAACTTCCATCAATGTTGCCCAATCATATACTTGTAATTCAGACTTGACGCCTATTTTTTTAAGATTTTCCTGAATAACGACCGCGATTTGATATTGATCTTCATAATCTCTCGTTGTTAATATTTTTAGCTTTTCCCCGTTATAGCCAGCCTCTTTGAACAGTTTTTTGGCAGTCTCCGGATCATGCGCTTCATACTGCTCTTTTCCCTGTTCTCTGTACCAGCTTACATACTCTTTCGTCAACAATCCGTGCTCCAATGTATAAAACTTTTCATCGGTGAATGCAGCCATCATCACTTCTTGTTTATCTACTGCAAGGTTTAATGCTTGCCGCGCTTTTTCATTAGAAAACAATCCATTACGCTTATTGAATACAACTGTGCTGAATCCTTCCGGATGGGTCATTGCTTCTATGTTCGGGTCACCTTCTATTGCCGGAACATTATCATATGGAATTTGCAGAGCTATATCGTACTCTCCTGTTTGAATGCCCGCCGTTCTGGTCGATGCATCAGGGACCATATGGAAGTATAATTCGTCAACCATCGCCTCCTTTTTGCCGACCAATCCATCTGGTTCTTTGCGTGGTGATTGATAATCGTCGTTTTTCACTAGCTTTATATATTGATCTTGCTTCCATTCTTCCAGCTTGAATGGTCCTGTTCCAATATATTCCTTAACTCCGGACTTTGGCGCATTTTCAATCACTTCTTTTGGCATAATAGCCGGGAAGTTTATATTAGTGGCTAAAATATATTTGGCGATTGTAAATGGTTTATCCATTTTTAACGTGACAGTATAATCGTCTTCTTTCACAAATTCGGATTTGGAAAAATAGGTGCTTGCCTTGCCATTCAGTACCTTCCAGCGTTCCATGGATGCCACTACATCATCTGCGGTCATTTCTTTTCCATTATGGAACTTGACACCTTTTCTTAATGTAAAAGTGATGCTTTTAAGATCTTCACTTGATTCAAATGACTCCGCGAGTAATGGCGCGGCTTCATTCCTTTCGTTAAAGGCCAAAAGGGTTTCAAAAATATTACGTCCCACATCAGTTGTGGCTACAGAAACAGTTACATGCGGATCCAAGGTAGGAGGTTGTGCCATATACGCAACATTCAATGTTCCGCCTTTTTCATTCTTTCCGCTTTTTCCCGCATCATCAGATGATGAAGCACATCCAACTAACATCATAACTGCCACAAAAGATATCAGCATTTTTTTCATGATATTTCCTCCACTTTTTATTATCTTTCTTTTCCGACTATTCTCCAGGCTCATTCTCGGAAGCTGTCAATCTCCTTGAATTCTCCTTCTTGGCCAATCCGTAATAGCGCCCTCCTATTTGTTACATTGATGATAATCGAGAAGATCGTTTCTGCCCGTCGATGTTCAGGAACATTTTTATTTTGAAAATGATGAATAGAACTTGGTTTATTAAATGTATCTGAAAGCCACCTCTCAAATACGTTTTCATTGATCGGTTCGCCGACGGCAAGGCTTGTCTTTATAAGCTGGTCCGCCCTCTTCTTCCTAAGGATTGAATCCTCAAACCTGAAGTCATTCAAATCCTTCAATTTATTGTTAAGACTAGCGGAACAAATATGGTTTGTATGGGTCAGCCAACCTTCATCCCCGCCTACATAATCAATGCCAAAAGGGGAGATTTCCGGATTAACTGCCATCCCGTTCCCACTGCCGTCATCATATCCAATTAAAAAGCTGGCAGCGGCGGCTATTTGCCCATTTGCAATTTTGGCTATCGCCTCAGCTTGCGAATAGGAGTTTAAGACGGCACGGGCACCAAGATGTAATGGTATTTCGTTTGTCCTTTTATTTGTCAGCAAAGCATTAAAACACAGGGCGACTCCAGCCGAATTGTAACCAATCTTACCGATGAGGCCCCCTTCAGTCACCATTGTCATTCGGGGTTTAGATTTGGCTTGTATATGGAGTAATAGCAAACTTCTTTTTTGCGATGGAGTCCAATCCCAAGTTTGGCCAATGATAGTGTCTTTGCTAATGGGGCTGGTGATCGCCATCGTCGTGCAACCATCCGCCAGCAATTCTCCTTGATTGGTCAGGGCTATTTCACTTCGGGCATTTAATGTTAAAATGTCTTCAAAATCGACTCCCGCACCCTCCGCAATTCTTTCCATTTCTTCCACCATCTGCAAATCATATTGTTCAATCGCCTTTAAATGAAGTAATGCGTATTCCCTTGCTTCGGACCATCTCATTTTTTTGAACCCATAAAATAGTTTTTCATATGTTTCCAAACTATTGATTACTTCTTGCTTCCCTTGACTCCCGTGACCAAATCCAATGTCCTTGGCAGATCCTTGAAGATATACATTCTTAATCATACGTTGTCTCTCTCCTTTTTTTATCTGACCCCATCAGCTACATATGGAGATGGCAGGCAACCTGATGGCCATTGGCCCCTTGTATGATTGTTGGAACTTCTGACTTGCATCGATTCATGACGTATGGGCACCGCGTATGAAAAACGCATCCTGAAGGCAGATTTGCCGGGGAGGGCACATCTCCTTTCATGACGATTCTCTCTCTTTTTCTGCGCGGATTGGGAATCGGAATGGCAGACAGTAAAGCTTGAGTATAAGGGTGAAGCGGATTTTGAAAAAGTTCATCGGTTGGTGCCAACTCTACGATTTTGCCCAGATACATGACCCCGATTCGATCAGAAATATGGCGAACAACGCTGAGATCATGGGCTATAAATAAATAGGCTTGTCCAAATTCTCCTTGCAGCTCTTGCAGAAGATTCATGACTTGTGATTGTATAGAAACATCCAAAGCCGAGACTGGTTCATCGCATATAATGATTTTTGGCGTGACAGCCAGTGCCCGCGCGAGACCAATTCGTTGTCTTTGCCCTCCCGAAAATTCATGAGGATACCGATCATATTGATCTTTGCGCAATCCAACTTTATGTAACAAATCCATCGCTTTGTCTGTTCTTTCAGCCTTTGTTCCAATCCCTTGAATCTTCATTGGCTCTTCAATGCTATAGCCGATTCTTTTTTTGGGGTTAAGCGAAGAATGGGGATCTTGGAAGACCATTTGCATTTCTTTTCTGATAGGCATAAATTCTTTTTCTTTTAATGAAAAAATATCCTGCCCTTGGTATAAAGCCGCACCGGAAGTAGGTTCTGTTAATCGTAAAATGGTTCGGCCGGTAGTACTTTTGCCGCATCCGGATTCTCCAACAAGCCCCAATGTTTCTTTTTCAAATAAATCGAACGTGACATGATTAACCGCCTTTACGTGACCGGTCACTTTGCCTAGTGGATTTGTGATTCGAAAATGTTTCTGGAGATCTTTAACCTGCAAGAGAGGTTCTTGCCTTTCATACTGTTGCTGCATTTTGTCCCACACCCTCCTTGTTTAAAAACTCGTCTGCCTTCCAACATCTCACCTTTTGGCCATTACCTATTTCTTGTAGGTCAGGTGTGCTACTCTTACACTGTTCATCGGCAAACGCACATCTTGGCGCGAAACGGCAACCAGTTGGAATAGCGGTTAAAGGCGGGACAACTCCTTTAATGACATGCAGTTTTTCCGTCCGGTCTCCGTCGATCTGGGGAATTGATTTCAACAGGCCCTTGGTATAAGGATGAAGCGGATTGAAAAACAATGTTTCCACCACACCTTCTTCAATTACCTGGCCGAGATACATGACGACAACCCGTTGACACACTTCAGCTACAACACCCAGGTCGTGTGTGATCATCATCACGCCCATTTCCAGCTCTGATTTCAAATCATCAATCAACTCTAGGATTTGGGCTTGAATCGTTACGTCAAGAGCAGTGGTCGGCTCATCCGCGATCAGTACTTTGGGCCTGCATGCCAGAGCCATGGCGATGAGTACCCGCTGTCTCATTCCTCCAGACATCTCATGCGGATATTCATGTATTCTTTTTTCTGGCGCCGGTATGCCGGTAAGCTTCAACATTTCTTCCGCTTTTTTTAGTGCTGCGCCCTTGCTCACTTTTTGGTGGATTACAATTACCTCAGCTATTTGATCTCCAATGGTTTGTACCGGATTTAAAGAAGTCATCGGGTCTTGAAAGATCATGGATATTTTATTTCCACGGATTTTCCGCATTTCCGATTTGCTAAGCTTCAACAAATTCCTTCCTTCAAATAAAACCTCCCCTTCATACCTAGTCGTCTTTTCATTTAATAACCTCATAATTGATTCAGAAGTTACGCTTTTACCACAACCCGATTCTCCTACAACCCCCACGGTTTCGCCTTTGTTTACTCTAAAGGTGACATCATCAACCGCCGCAACAGGCCCTTGTTCCGTCGTAAAAGTTGTTCTTAAATGTTTCACTTCCAAAAGTGGCTGAATAGACATCTTCAACCTCCTATTATTTATGATTTTTTTGTTTGATGAGACTGGGGATCAATCAAGTCACGTAAGCCATCCCCAAGCAGATTCGACCCTAACACTGCCAATAAGAGAAACATCCCGGGAAATACAGTCATCCACCAAGCTGTCTGGATCACGCTTTTGCCATCATATAAAATATTGCCCCAACTTGGTTCAGGTGCCGGAATTCCCGCTCCTAAAAAGCTCAAAGATGCCTCTATGATCATGGAAACCGAGAAAACATATGTAATTTGAACGATAAGAGGAGTAAGAACGTTCGGTGCGATATGCGACCAAATGATCTTCCAGGAGCCTGCTCCTTGTGCTCTTGCCGCTTCAACATAAGTCTGTTCTTTTACAACGAGGGCAGCTGAGCGGACAATTCTGGCCACGCCCGGTGTTTCCACAATGACGATGGCGATCACAACATTTATGGGCTTAGGCCCCATTACTGCCATAATCGCAATAGCCAAAAGAATGGAAGGGAAGGCCATCAGACCATCGGCAATTCTCATTAAAATGTGGTCGAGAACGCGATAATACGACGCATACATTCCGATAAACAGACCCAATAAACCTGTAATAACCGCTACGGAAAGCCCTACAGCCAAGGATACTCTTGCTCCGTAAACTACGCGGCTAAATATATCCCGTCCGAAGTTATCAGTACCAAACCAATGAGTCGCATTTGGGGGCTTTAAACGGTTTACCGCCTCCAAGTCATAAGGAGTAAATTGGGTAATGAGCGGAGCAGCAAGTGCTGACAAAGTGATCAATAACATGATCCCTCCGCCAATCACAACCATTTTATTCGCCCAAAGCCGTCTGATAAATAAAGATCTTCTTTCTTTGGCAATATCTTTTTTTTGCACGGCGACATCCGATTCCATCACTTTTGCAAGCATTCCTTCACCCCCTATTTTCTATTTAGTTTAATCCTCGGATCTACTATTCCATATAATAGGTCCACCACAAGATGAATCAGGACGTAAGTTCCGGCAATCAATAGGACACTCCCTTGAATGAGAACATAATCTCTTCGTTGAATGGCATTAACAATCAACTGGCCGAGCCCAGGTATATTAAAAACCACCTCGGTCACTACCGCGCCGGCTACTAAAGTGCCAAATGCCTGGCCAATAACCGTTAAGATTGGAATGAAGGCATTCCGAAAAGCATGTTTATAAATAATGACTTTTTCTTTCAGGCCTTTTGCATGGGCGGTTTTAATATAATTCATGCTGAGTATATCGAGCATGGATGACCTGGTCATGCGGGCAATTAACGCGGATTGAATGGCTCCAAGGGTGATGGCCGGTAATAATAAAAACTTCAAGTGGTTCCATAATCCTGCACTGAGCGGTTGATAGCCGGCAGCTGGAAGCCAACGAAGCTCAACCGCGAATAAGAGAATGAGTAAAAGTCCCAGCAAAAAACTCGGTATAGAGATTCCAAGTAAAGCAAATACCATGAAAAATTGATCTACTGCTGTGCCTTTTTTTGTTGCAGCGATCACTCCAAGTGGAATGGCAATGACGATTGAGATAAGCTGAGCCAAAATAGCCAAGGATAAAGTAGGGGCCAAATGACTTGTAAACGCCTTCAAAACTGGCATATCCAAATAAAGCGAATCTCCCAAATCCCCTATTAATACCCCGCTAAACCAACTGAAAAATTGCTCATAGAGAGGCAAGTCTAAGCCAAGCTCATTCCGTAACTCTTGTATGTCTTCGGGCAGAGCATCCGGGCCCAATATAATGGATGCAGGATCTCCAGGGGTCAGGTGTATCAAGAAAAAGACGACAATAGCCACTACTAACATGACCGGTATAAGGGAAAGCAATCTCTGCAAAATATATATTTTCAATCTGATTCTCCTTTCTCAGAATGATAACCCTTTCATCACTGCTTTGTTCGCGATCTCTGTTTATTCATTATAAAAAAAGTCCCGACAATAATATTGCATTATTGTTGGGACTTTTTTCACTTTCTTGACATTATGTTGCGAATCACCTCGGTAGCTGTCGCTACCATGACTAATATACCAATGAGTAAGCCAAAAAATGTATAAATCAAAAGAAGACTATAATGGTGAAAAACAGTAACTGTCATTAACGCGGCTATTAAAAGAAGAACAAAAGGCGTCTTACTTTTTCTTTCTCCCACTTTTTGCGGAAGTGTATCAATGAATAATATAAGTGTGCCAACATAAACGACAAAACAAAACATCTTAAACATGAGCGAAGGGGAAAGCTTTTTGATTAATAATATAAATAATTCATTTGCATGGCTATATTCCAAGTTTTGTGTAATGGCGACAACATTCATCGTTGCAAAAGCCAGTAGAAAAGTAGAAAAGATAAAAACGGCAATCAGCAATTTGCTAATTCCCTTTTTAAAACTTGGATTTGTATATTTGACAATCACATCTCCTTGCCATAATAACTTTGCAAAGAAAATAAAAAAAGCAATGAGCCATAATAAACGTAAACTTTCTGCATCATGATTCAAAACCTGGGGCTGATAGTACAAAAGATTATGGTATAAAGATTCGAGCCCTTTTTGCAAATAAATATAAGTAGGAAGGATAATTGCTAATCCACTGATAATAGTAAATTTAGCTTCTTTTATCATTTGTTTCCAATTTTTCTTGTTTGGAAGAAACGAAGCAAGTATAAGAAAAGTAGCTGCCGTACTAAAAACAGAAATATAAATATTTATTTGAAACAGAGAATGAAAAATCAACCCACTTACAAAAAGATGCAACACATAAACTTCTAAAATCCTTACAGACCTTATAATTCTTCCTGCTATAGACTGCTTTTTGATTGCGAAAGCAGGTGATTTGGTCAGCTTTTGTAAAAGAAAAGAGGCGCAAAATGCTAACATAAAGGCGCACACAATAACGATACTGGAAAAAACACCAAATCGAATAACGACTTCCCCAATGATAAATATCATACTGATTGATAACCAACTTGAGATTAAATAGATAATGTTTAAAGGTTTTAATGGTTTGATCATCGTCTTAAACTACTTTCTTGTTGCGATACTCCTTTGGTGTACAACTGACCATTTTTTTGAAAGCGCTGCTAAAATAATGCTGGCTATTAAAGCCACATTCCTCTGCTACTCGGAGAATCGTCCAGTTTTTATTTTGGATAAGCATCTTCTTTGCATTTTCAATACGAAAATGCAACAAATAATCGGAGAAGTTAATACCCACTTCTTCTCTAAAAAGCCGGCTTAAGTAACTAACATTAATATGAAGTTCTTTCGCAATAGAAGCTAGCCGTAATGGCTCCTTATAATGTCTTTTTACCATCTGAATAACCGCGCGTACAATGTCTGAATAATTGTCATATTCCGGACGCGTCTTTAGAAAATTCCGCAAAGCCGCAACCAATTCTTTCTCTATCACTGGCTTGACAATGTAATCTAGTACCTTTAAGTGGATAGACCGCTTGGCATAATCAAAATTTTGAAAAGCGGATATGATAATAATTTCCATATTGGGCATTAGCGATTTTAGTGTTGTTGCCACTTCCAGGCCATTCATTCCGGGAAGCTGAACATCCATAAGTGCTAGCTGAAAAGAGTCTTCCACTTCAACCATCTGTTCAGCCAATTTGATTGCCTCTGAACCATACAACGCTTTAAAAATGCTCCATTTGGGATAATGCAAGTGAACTAAAAATTCTAATTGCTCCAACTCGATCGGTTCATCATCCAGAACCAAAATGTTCATTGATTGTTTCACCTCCCAACTCTGATTTATCACAAATTTTCGGCAACGACACAACTACTTTTCCACCATGCTCGTCCTGCTGTTCATCTAACAAAAATTCCATACGGGCCTCTTCCCCAAACAATAGGTTTAACCGTTTAGAGACATTGATTAAACCTATTCCTATTGTGCTCTCTTCTTCTAAAGGGTTAAAAGCAAAACCAGGCCCATTATCCTTCACAATGATAGAAAGCCGACGCGCGGTCGACTGAATCATAATATGAACAATTCCGGGCCCTTCCACCTTTTCTATTCCATGTTTAAAGGCATTTTCAACAAGAGTCTGCAATAGATAAGGGAGAACGAGTAACTCTTCCGTTCCCTCTTCAACATCCCATTTAACATGAAGTCGTTCCCCAAAACGGAGCTGTTGTATCGCCAAAAAGTGCTTTGTATACTCCATTTCTTCTCTTAAAGAATATAAAGTTTGTTCTTGATGATATTTGGAACGTAAATATAAAATCATATGTTCAAATGTTTCTGATAAACGGTCATATTTTTTTAAACGGATTAACCCAAACATAGAATTTAAAGCATTAAATAAAAAGTGGGGCTGGATTTGCTGATTCAGTCTAATATATTTTGTTGTTTCCAATTCTTTTTCCAATAAAACTTTTGAATTTTCCACTTCCAACAAATATATTTGCTTCTCAAACGCATTATAGATGATTAATATGAGCAACCCGATCACTGGACATAAAATACTGATTAAGATAAATAGAAAGAAATTCTCGTATGAAACCATGCCATTCACCATTCTTCTTTCTTCATTATAAAAAGGACTACATAATGAAACAAGAATCTGCAGTAAAATGCTTCGTCTCATGATGGATTCCATTTTTAAGATGTCTCCTGTCTGATTTGAGAAATGGG
This sequence comes from Siminovitchia sp. FSL H7-0308, assembly GCF_037980985.1. Classification (NCBI taxonomy): domain Bacteria; kingdom Bacillati; phylum Bacillota; class Bacilli; order Caryophanales; family Bacillaceae; genus Siminovitchia; species Siminovitchia sp. FSL H7-0308. The sequence continues at coordinate 4,529,139 of NZ_CP150282.1, read as the reverse complement.
GCTTGACCATAAGCGCGCATATCCATTTATCCTCCTTTTCCAATTTAACTATCCACTCCTTTTCAACCATGTAAAAACAGCCCCGCAAGGCTGTTTTGTTAACTCGGTAATTGTTCGGCTTCATCCAGGTCCAAATCTTTGATGTTTCTTTTAAAAACCTTGGACATGAACAACATATATATGATGCCGATCACGACCCAAACGATTCCCCCTATAAACGCGTCCGCCTGAAGGAACGCCCAGAGAACTCCCGTAAAGGCGGCTCCTATCGTCGGCATGATGATATAAGAGAATACTTGTTTTGGTGTTTTATATTGTTTCCTTTTAAAGACAAAGTAGGCTATAACGGACAAGTTTACAAACGTAAAAGCGATTAACGCGCCGAAATTAATCAGGCTGGCAACGAGTTCAAGGCTCGGCCCCATCGCTAACAAGCTGACCAACCCGACGAAAATAACGTTAATGGCCGGGGTTCTAAATTTCGGATGAACATATCCAAACAGTTTCCTTGGAAGAACACCGTTTCTTCCCATTACGTACAATAGCCTGGATACACTCGAATGAGAGGCCAATCCGGAAGCGGTTGTGGCCGCAAACGCGCCGGCCAAAAAGATTAGTTGAAAAATCACTCCCCCGACGTGAAGAGCAATCTCGGGAAGTGTATCATCGACAACATGAAAGACGGACACATCCGGAAACAATGTCTGTGCATAATACGCTCCAATGAAAAAGATCGCCCCGCCAATCAGCACGGTTAAAGCAATAGCTCTTGGCACTGTGTTAATGTCCTTTGCTTCTTCCGTATACATCGTAATGGCGTCAAATCCAATAAACGAAAAACAAACTACGGTTGCCCCGGCTAAAATGGCGGCAGTGTCCATATTTGCTTGAAAGAGCGGCTGAATCGTTAACAGCGTGCCAGTTCCCATTCCTTTGGAAAGCTGAATGGTTCCCAAAACAACAAATGCAATCATTAAGGCCATCGTAAACACAACCAAAATAGTATTGACGCCTGATGTGGAGCGCATACTGTAAACATTAATCGCTGTTACAAAAGCCACATAGATGAGGACCCAAATCCATGCCGACGCCTCAGGGAACAACGCTTCCATATATAAGCGAATGATGACAGCGTTTACAAGGGGAAGCAACAAATAATCAAGCAATGATGCCCATCCCACTAAAAATCCTAAATGGGGACCCATCGTTTCCCTCGTATACGTGTAAGCCGAACCGGCGCTTGGAAAGACTCTTACCATCTTTCCGTAGCTGATGGCTGTAAACAGCATAACAACCAAACCGACAAGGTATGCCAAGGGGACCATGCCCCCCGTTTGTTTAGAAACGATTCCAAAAGTATCGAATACAACTGTTGGCGTCATATACCCCAATCCGAGTGCAACAATTGCCCATAAACCGAGAGATCTTTTCAAAGACGGGTTTTTTTGCATGTAAAAAGCCCCCTGGCAAACATTTTTTTATTATTCAAAGGAAGGTTATTGTCCGAAAGCAATCGGAAAATATGGACCTTCCATCTCTTTATTGTGAACGGTTACACTTGTTTGTAATCCGGGTTTTTCCACTCCATTAACGCAGCATATTTCAATGACTCTGCATCTTGCGGCAAGTAGTTCGGCATGATGGAAATAAATTTAAATCCATTTCGAAGTTGAAACGTCATAACCGGGTCATGCAATTCTCCATTAATCACTTTTTGTGCATACTGTTCAGGTGTAAGCTCTTGGGCGTGTTTATGATAGTTTGGTATACGCCCTCCAAACAGAATGCTCTCCAGCTGAAAGGCTTTTACAATTTGTCTTCTTGCTTCATACAAGCGCATTCCAACCTTAAGACCCCTGTATTCGGGATGTACAACAACTTCTGTTCCATACAAATTTTTTCCCTGCGGGTTATGGTTTCTAATATATCCTTTGTCTGATATATCATCAAATGAGTGATTGACCCCATAATCTTCAAAATTGACGATCACACTAGAGCATGATCCGATAATGGTCCCATCTTCATGCTCAATGACTACCTGGCCTTCAGGAAAAGTTTCAATTTGGCTTGCCAAGTGCTCGGGCTTAAATGGTATGGACGGATCTCCGAACCCGATAGCGGCCATCTCGTTGACTTTGTAAATATCCCGCAGTTCCATAGGCCTGGCCCCTATTTGTTCTAGAATGTTTGCCAAGTTTTCCTTCAAAACGATAGTCCCTCCTTTTTGTAGTAGGATGGCGCGCAATTGTGTTACGCGCCATCCGCCGCTATTAGTTTTCGTAAATGGATACGAATTTTTCCTCCAGGTATTCTTCCAAGCCGTATTTTCCGCCTTCTTTGCCCATTCCGCTCTCTTTTATTCCGCCAAATGGCGCCTGGATGACGATTGGAGCAGGATCATTAATGCCGATAATGCCAAACTCCAACTCTTTCATCATCCGCATGCCGCGGCCAAGATTTTTCGTATAGCAATAAGCGGCTAAGCCATATGTTTTATGATTGGCTCTTTCAACGACCTCATCTTCATCTTTGAAGGTAAAGACCGGGGCAATTGGGCCAAATGTTTCCTCAGTCGCAATTTGCATATCGTCCGTTGCATGCAAAAGGACTGTCGGTTCAAAGAAATAGCCGTTGCCCTTCTCGTACTTATAAACATTTCCGCCGTGGACGACTTTCGCATCATGTTTGACAGCATCCTCCACTTGGCTCTTCATTTTTTCCAAAGACTTTTCATTGATTAACGGACCAACATCCGTACCTTTTTCCAAACCGTCGCCAATTTTCAACTTGGAAGCCTGCTCTGCAAGCTTTTGTGCAAATTCATCGGCAATCGACTCCTGTACGTACACACGGTTTGTGCTGATACAAGTTTGGCCGGAGTTTTTAAACTTGGAAAGCAGTACACCTTCAACGGCAAGATCCAGATCAGCATCTTCAAATACGATATAGGGTGCATGTCCGCCCAATTCCATGGACACTTTCTTCATCGTATCGGCTGAATCCCGCATCAGTTTTTTCCCGATCGCCGTAGACCCCGTAAATGTCAATTTTCGAACATCGGGACTTGAAGTCAACTCTTTGCCAATTTCTTCAGCAGGTCCGATTACGAGGCTAACGACACCTTTTGGCACTTTTGCTTCATGGAAACATTCAAATACTTTGATCGCGGAAAGCGGTGTTTCCAAAGCCGGTTTTAATACGACTGTACAGCCCGCGGCAAGCGCAGGCGCAATTTTTCTAGTGATCATCGAAAGCGGGAAATTCCATGGAGTGATGGCTCCGCAAACACCGACTGGCTGTCTAATAACCATTAATTGCTTATCTTTATGGGATGAAGGAAGCACGTCTCCGTATATTCTCTTCGCTTCTTCCGCGTACCAGTCCAAATAGCTGATGGCGCCCAACACTTCCCTTTTTGCATCCGGCAGCGGCTTGCCGTTTTCAAGTGTGATGATTTGGGCAAGTTCCTCCATCTTCTCTTTCATGAGACGAACCACTTCGAAAAGATAGGCGCTTCTTTCGTTCCCTGTCGTTTTCCCCCATGTTTTAAAGGCTTCTTTGGCGGCTTCAATGGCTTGCTTCGTTTCTTCTTTTCCACAAAGCGAAATAGTGTCGATCACTTCAAGCGTTGCCGGATTTTTTACTTGCTCTTTTTGATCGGACTCATACCATTCTCCATTGATGTAATACATCCGTAAACCTCCTTTGGTTCTTTTTATTTGAGCTTGTTTTTAAAGGCCGTAATGGATTCATCAATGATCGCGATGATTTTCTCCACTTCTTCCTTATTGATAATAAGTGGCGGTGCTATCGCGATACGATCCTTGCCAAGCGGCCTTAAAATAAGCTTTCTGTCAAAACACTCATCCACAATGGTTGGAGCCGCTTTTACTTCCGGAGCAAACGTTTTGTCATTTTCCCTATCTTCCCTAAGATCAAACGCGGCCAATAGCCCGATCACTCTCGTATTTGTGACGATATCATGTTTTTCTTTCAAATATGCGAGCCCGTCCCGCATCACTTTTTCCATCGCTTTCACGTTATCCAATACGTTATCGCGCTCCAACATCTCAATATTTTTCAATGCGACCGCGCAAGCTGTTGGATGTCCACTATAAGTAAATCCATGCGCAAGAACTCCTTCAAAGCTTACGAGCGTGTCGCGGAATTCCTTGTTCATGACAACTGCGCCAAGCTGGGAATATCCGCTTGTAATCCCTTTCGCAATACTCATCAGGTCAGGGACAACGTTCCAGTTTTCAACGCCAAACATCGTTCCCGTGCGTCCAAATCCACAAATCACTTCGTCAGCGATAAATAAAATGTCATGTTCATCCGCCAACTTGCGCACAGCTTGCAAATATCCTTCCGGAGGAATATTCACACCGCCCGCGCCTTGTACAGGTTCGATAATAATGGCGGCAATATTGTCCGCCCCTTCTCTTTCGATCGCCGCACGAATGGATTCTTCATATTGCGGATCATTCTTATCCCCTTGTTCCGCGTTGAGCAAGTGGGCAGTCGCGTGTACAAACAATCCCGGAATATTGGAGCCGGAAAACTCATGGAATGCCTGCAATGCTGTTGCTGTTTGGGCTCCAATCGTCACACCGTGGTATGCGTTTGAAACGGCAATAATTTTTTTCTTGCTAGGCTTTCCTTTGATTTCCCAATAAAATCTGGCCAGTTTGAATGCGGTATCATTCGACTCCGAACCACCGGACGTGTAAAAAACAGCTTCCAAGTCGCCAGGCGTCATATCAGCAATTTTTTTGGCCAGTTCAATAGCCGGCTCATTTGAAAAACCTTTAAAAGAGGAAGCATAAGCGATTTTCATCATTTGTTCTCTGGCCGCATCAGCAAGCTCGGCCACCCCATGCCCCAAGTTCACATTCCACAACATGGACATTCCATCTATATATCTATCTCCATTTACATGGTCGGCATAAATGCCTTCCCCTCCTGCAAAAATTATGGGTGGTCCCTCTTCAGCAAGCAATTTGGGATCTGTCGTCGGGTGAATATAATGTTTTTTATCTAATTCAATCAACTCTTGAATCTTGGAATCTTTTACTACTTGACTAGCCATTTTTGGCACCTCCATCATTTTTCTCGTAGTTCTAATGTGCAATTTCCATGCCACATTAAAAAGCGGGCTCGCGTTAGCAAGTTAAAAGGTGCCGTTCCTTGATTCTTCAGCGTTTTTATATTCAACCTCCTTGACGGAGTGAAAACGATTTTATGCACAAACGGAAATTTGTATGCAATTATGCATAATGGGTGGCCGCTATGAACCGTCTCCGGCTACTTAATAAAACATTTCAATTGTTTCAACGGGAACCGATCCCTTCTTTTTCACGCTTGCGGTGTAAGATTTTTTGATATTTGCGACTGACGGAAGATTGACTTATACCGAGTGCCGCGGCCGCCCTCGTTGTTGTTTTATACAGATTCATCGCCTGGGAAATAAGCTGTTCCTCAACGGCTTCAAATGCTTCTTGAAGCGGCATGATGTTCGTAATGATCGGCTTTACTTTTTTCATCGGTTCATTCAGTTTCAGCACCTGGCCCACGACGTTGGCATCAATCAACTCATCATCCGCTGTCACGACAAGGCGCTCAACGATATTTTGCAGCTCACGGATGTTACCGGGCCATGTGTATGCCTCCAACAGATTCAACGCATCGGGCGTTAAATGATAATTGCTGTGATGGCGCTCATTCAACTGCTTCAAAAAGTGATGTGCAATCAGCGGGATATCTTCATGCCTTTCTCTTAAAGGCGGCACATGGATCGGGATTACATTTAACCGGTAAAACAGATCTTCACGGAACGTGCCGTCCGCCACCATTTCCCGCAAGTTTGTATTCGTAGCCGCAATGATTTGCACATCGACGGAAATCGACTGAGTGCTGCCGACAGGTGTTACTTCGCGCTCTTGGAGGACACGCAACAGCTTTACCTGGAGCCTGAGGGGCAACTCAGCGATTTCGTCCAAAAACAAAACCCCCTGATCCGCCTGTTTAAAATAGCCTTCCTTACCTCCAGGGTCCGCCCCGGTAAATGCTCCTTTCACATACCCAAACAATTCGCTTTCCAACAGCGTTTCCGGGATGGCCCCACAATTCACTTTTAAAAACGGCTTGTCTTTCCGGACTCCCAGTTGGTGAATGGCGTGCGCAATCACTTCTTTTCCGACGCCCGATTCCCCCTGAATCAGCACTGTTGAAGAGAACTTGGCAACTTTATGAACTTGGGCGACAATATCCTCCATCTTCTGGCTGCAGTAGATCAGTTGTCTTTGCAGCTTTTCCCGCGTTCTGATTTGATCGAGCTCTTCTTTATAACGGGCTGATATTTTTTTCATTTCACGCAGCTCATCCCGGAGGCGCGTCGCTTCCGTAATATCCCGGGAAGCCACGATGACACGTTCGATTTCCCCATCCTCCCCGAGAATGGGGTTTCCAACTGCAAGAACCTTTTTTCCGCCCGGCGTTTCCTGCACTACGGAAACCTTCTTTTTCTTTTCCAAAACGAGCCTCGTGACAGAAGGCATAAATAGCCCCTGTTTTTCCAGTTCCATGATGTTTTTCCCAAGCAATTCACTTAAATCCACTCCCCAAAACTCCGGAATCGCATTCTCGCTAAATCTGAGAAGTTCTCCACGCGCATTGACAACCAATATTTCATCATAAATACTTGATAAAATGGCGTTCAAATCCTTGTTCAAATTTTTCACTGACTCCAGTTCCATCGCCATCTGCTCAACCATTGGCAAATCCTGGACGATGATAATGAGGCCTTCAACGTTTTTACCGTCATTGATGATCGGACTGTAGTCCACTAGCAAGCCGGATTCGTTTGATACTTGAATTTGATTCAAGACTGTTTCACCTGTTAAAAAGACATGGTTTAGATGATGAGGATCGAAAATATCACTTGCCGATTGATTGAGCACTTGCTCCGGCGCAAAACGGGTCATCTTCAAGGCTGATTCATTATAATTAACGACGACTCCACGATTATCCACAATAAAAATCCCCATCGGTATCGACGCGATCAACACTTTCAAAAAATTCATATCTTCTTGTTTAAACAATTCAATGAGCAAATCCTCGCGTAGAACATAGCCGGCAATTGAACCGCTTTCATTCTTAACTAATGAAATATCCTTTCCCAAGACTTGAAATATGGCAGAGAAAGGAAGACTTTCCGACAATGTGCTCAGCTCTGTGACAGGCTTGGCGTATGGATTCAACTGTTCCAACTGCAATCCGACATTTTCCCTGTAACTGACAGGTAAATCTCGTAAATGAATATAACTGCTAATCTTGCGATTTTCCTCTAAAAAAATAAACCGATTATTATTAGACAATAGATCTTGCCAGTTTGGACCAGGTTCGTCAACAGATAATTTTACAATCGGTTGAATAATATCTTTGGATAAGAGGAACACATGATCAATCCCTTCCCTTGTCTTTTAGTGTCGTTTCTAAATATTATAACAAAAAAATTCATATAGCTATGTATTTTTGAAAATATTTATTCAAATCCGCATGAATAATATAATTTGTGCATACTTTTTTCCAAGCAAAAAATGATTCCGCTCTATTCTCTAATGAATAGTTTATGCGAAAAGACATAGTACTTTTAGGAATTTTCACTATTATGGCTATATTATCAATACATTTATAAATTGGCACATAATTTGCGTTATTATTTATTAGTTTTGTAGAAACGAAATTTTCAAACAAAAAACAGCAACTCAGATGAAGGAGTGATCATTGTTTTGAATGATGTGATGGTTACATTGGACAACGTCGTCAAAAGTTTTGAGCGTAACACAGTTGTCAAAAACATCAGCATGGATATTAAAAAAGGGGAATTCCTGACGTTATTAGGCCCTTCAGGATGTGGAAAGACGACAACGTTGCGCATGATTGCCGGGTTTGAACAGCCGACTGACGGTGATGTATTAATAGATGGAAAAAAAGTCAGCGGGATTCCCCCACACAAAAGGGATGTCAATACAGTATTTCAAAGCTATGCCCTTTTCCCCCATATGAACGTATATGACAACGTTTCCTTTGGACTCAAGATGAAGAAAGTAGGGAGAGAGGAGATAAAGCGGCGTGTAATGGAAGCGCTTCAACTTGTCCAACTTGAAACTTTCGCGGAGCGAAAACCCGACCAGCTCAGCGGGGGACAAAAACAGCGCGTGGCGATCGCCCGCGCTTTGGTCAACAGTCCGAAAGTGCTTCTGCTCGATGAGCCGCTCGGCGCACTTGACCTTAAATTGCGCAAACAAATGCAAGTCGAATTAAAACATCTGCAACAGCAACTCGGTATCACATTTATATATGTCACCCACGATCAAGAAGAAGCCTTGACAATGTCAGACCGGATCGCGGTTATGAACAATGGCATTATTGAGCAGCTTGGAACGCCAGATGAAATATATGAACGGCCCGCTTCCCGTTTTGTCGCCGACTTTATTGGAGAAACGAATCTCTTTGAAGGAACGGTTATGGAAATAAACAATTCGCATGCCTACCTGGCGTTTTCCGGACATAAAATCCCCGTTGTCCAGACAGCGCCACTTTCGTTAAATCACCAAGTGGCGATGGCGATTCGTCCTGAAAGAATCAAGCTTCATATAGAACCAAACAGGGAGAGTTTCGCCATTCCCGGGAAGGTCGTCGAGCATATTTATGTCGGGTCGATCATAAAAACAGTCGTTTCTCTTCCGGGCGAAAACCAAGTTACGGTAAATACAATGCCGGAAGTAGCCCATTCATTTGCCGTTGGTCAAGATGTCTTCGTAAGCTGGGAACCTGATAAGGCGGTGGTCATTACATGATGAAAAGCAATATTGCCCATGCAGAGAGTCCTCCCGTCCGGCAGAAGAAAAAACGGAGGCCCGGAACATTATTGGGGATGGCATGGACCCTCTCCCCAGTCACGTTTTGGCTCGTATTGTTTTTTATATTTCCGCTTCTATTTATTTTGTTCATCAGCTTTGCAACCAGAGGCCTATACGGCGGTATAGAATACACATTTACACTTGAAAATTACACGCGTTTTTTCGATCCGCTCTATTTGAAAATTTTGTGGGACTCTATCTTAATTGCCGGATTTACAACACTTATCTGTCTTGTTTTCGGGTATCCTTTTGCTTACATTATCGCAAGATCGCCCAAAAAATACCGGAATCTTCTGTTAATGCTTGTGATCGTGCCATTTTGGACGAATTCTCTAGTCAGAACGTACGCATGGATCGTCCTTTTGCGGACGGAAGGTGTCATCAATATGATATTGTTGAAAATCGGAATCATTTCCGAACCGCTTGCGATGCTCTATAACCATGGTGCGGTAATGGTTGGTTTAACCTACACATTGTTCCCATTTATGGTTTTGCCGCTATATGCTTCCATTGAACAGCTAGATAAATCGTACTTGGAAGCCGCGAGTGATTTAGGCGCCAAGCCTTGGCGGGCTTTTACAAAAATTACCTTGCAGCTGACAATGCCCGGGATCGTTGCCGGCTGCCTGCTTACATTCATCCCGACACTTGGTTTGTTCTTTATTCCTGACCTGATGGGCGGATCCAAATCGTTATTAATTGGAAATTTGATTAAAAACCAATTCCTGACAGCTAGAGATTGGCCGTTCGGATCGGCGGCTTCCATGATTTTGATGGTGCTGACATTAATCTTCATCCTGATCTACTTAAGAGTCGGCGGCAACAAAAAAGGGATTGAGGTGATATAGGTGGGTTTCCGATTTAAAAGCTTGCCATCTATTTTATATGCAACGTTCATTTATGGCTTTTTATATGTGCCAATCCTCGTCTTAATTATTTTTTCTTTTAACAAGTCCAGATTGAATGCGGTTTGGACAGGCTTTACTTTTGAGTGGTATGGCAAACTGATGCAAAATAGCGATGTGCTGGCGGCTGCCAAAAACAGCTTAACCGTAGCGGCCGTATCTACTATTGTTGCCACAATGGTAGGTACAGTGGCAGCGGTTGGAATGTATCGTTATCACTTCAAAGGCAAAACCGCCTTGGACGGAATGCTTTATTTGCCGATCGTTATTCCGGAAATCGTCATGGGTATTTCACTACTCGCGTTTTTCGCGCTTGCCAATATCCCCCTTGGGATCATGACGCTTGTGATTGCCCATATCACATTTTGCATTCCTTTTGTCGTCGTCATTGTACGGGCAAGATTGGAAGGGTTTGACCGCTCATTGGAGGAAGCGGCGAGAGACTTGGGAGCGAATGAATGGCAAACCTTCACGAAAGTGACACTGCCTATAATCGGTCCGGGCATTTTGGCCGGCGCCCTGCTTTCCTTTACACTATCGATCGATGATGTCATTATTAGCTTCTTCGTGGCAGGACCAAGCAGCACAACTTTGCCGCTGAAAATTTTCTCCATGGTTAAGTTTGGCGTCTCTCCGGAAATCAATGCACTCTCTACGCTTATGCTGCTCATTACCTTAACCATTGCAGTATTCGCCCAGCTTCGTTTAAATAAATAAGATGCCGGATCAGCGGGCAGACGCATGCTCGTTGACGGCATTCGTTTTTTCCTGTTGAAGATACAAATCACAACGAAGAGCATATTTTCCAGAGAAACAGTTCCGGTTCGTTATATCTGTTTGCCAGGTCAGCGTACATGCCCAATCGTATGGTTAAGCACCTGACAGATAACACCAGCGTCCATGTAAAGAAAGATACTCACCAACAATATGCTCGGGGACATGGCTACGATATATGATGACACATCCATGGTGAAGTATTTTCTATTACCAAACCATGGAAAACGGTGAATCTTTTACCTAACAGTACTTGTTTTTCGTTCAGAAAGACATTGTCGTTATGATAGCATCATTCATCAAGATGATATGTTACATTTCTGCATGATCGATACCGGAAGACCTAGCAAGAGAAAAAATGCCGCATATTAAAGCGATCACAACGACACCAGCCCCAACATGCGCTGTACTTATTAGCGAACTTGTACGCTCCAACACGACTCCGCCAATTGCCGACCCCAATGATATTCCAATTTGCAAAGCGGAGTTGTTAATGCTTTGATGAATATCGGAAGCATCAGGATCAATTTGAATGATGTAGTTCTGTTGTGGAGGAGCAAGACTCCAACTTAATGCGCCCCAAAGCATCATCGCCACCAAGAATAAAGGAAAAGAAAAAGTGGAGTATGGCAGTAAGAATAACACAATGGCAAAAGAACTAATGACTAGTAAAATACTTTTCTGAGATCCGATTCGATCAGCCAATGCTCCACCCAATGCGCCGCCGCATATGGCCGAAAGACCAAATAGCAAATAACAAATACTTATCCAATTTTGATTCAAATGGAATGCAGTTTCCAAAAATGGGGTGAAATAAGCATAAAGTGTATAATGCCCAGCCAGCATAAACATCGTTGCCAAGTGGGCGCTCGCAATTTTTATGTTTCCTAGCGACTTTATTTGTACGGATAGCGGCTGTACTCTTTCAGTAGGAATTCGCTCTAAAAATAAAGAGATGAAAACAATGGACATAAGGGAAAGAAAAGCGATGCCTAAAAATATAGTCCGCCATCCAAAGTGATCGGTAATGATAATACCTATAGGCACACCTAAAACAAGCGATGAGCTAATTCCCATATAAATAAAACCTAATGCTCTTGCTCTATGCGCCGGCTCGACAATCTTCGCCGTAATCGTTAACGAAAGGACAACAACTAAGGCGGTACTCATAGCTGTTATAACTCTCGCAACCATAACGAGCAAAAAATTAGGACTGAAATAAGTCATGACATTTCCGAGGAAAAATATAAACAATGCGATAAGGTACAATCGTTTCCGCTCAATTTTTGCCGTCAATGATAATAAAACAGGACCGGAAACGGCATAAATAAGCGCAAACACACTAATAAGCTGTCCCGCGGTACCAAGATTGACTTGCAGATCGTCTGCCATAACAGGTAAAATGCCGCCGACAATTAATTCGACCAGACCTACTCCAATCGTAGCCGCAGCAAGTATAAAAACTTTCAAATTCATTAAGGCCCCTCCCTACACTTTGCACACCACATTTATAAAACTCTTTTAAACGTTTGTTGAATCAATCTTAAGTGAACCCTTTTAAAACATAAAAAACCCCTGCCCACAAAATAAGATTGCTTTTTGTAGTCAGGAGGTTATGGTTCCTGGTAGAGACCCTCAAACCAGATTATTGAGGTTATACAAACTTGCGGTTATGAAAATTTCCATTTTAAACTCTACCACATCTATGGACTTTTTTTCAACCCTTCATTTTCTGTCTCTTCTCCCATTTCGTTCTCAACAGAATCATATCCGTTGGATGTGCAGGGGGAATGTACTGTATGGGTATGAGGCAGGACATCTGTTACATGTTTTCCTGTAAAAGCCGATCCCCGTGAATAATGGGACCCGCTTTATTCCTAAACAAACTCCTTTCGAGTACCCGACATTTCTATGAAAAAGTGAGCAGTACGATTCAGTTTCTTATTTCGCAAAAAAGCTTTTCAGAAGACAATGTTCTCAAAATACCGTCGTTATGCTATCCTTGAATCTGTTTCAGTGCACCTGAAATCTTTCAGTTATTCCAAAAAACGAAAATACTTTTATAAAATTGTATGTAAATATCATTTTACGCTATGTGAATTGATATATCCTTGAGATGTTACCTTTTGTAAACCGCTTATCCTTCCTGAGCGATGCCCTTATAACGGCATCCAGTTACCATTTAAAGAGAGGGGCTGTCCGAAAAGTAATATTGCCGCTTGAAAACAAAAAAACCAAAGCCAAGATTGCCGTAAAATCAACATTCTTGGGTTTTACATTTTAATGCATTTACTTTAAATTGGATTTTTTAGACAACCCCTCTCTAAAATAACTTTAATATCTACCATATTGCATCTTAAACTCTGGCTTATATTTCTTTCTTTATTGTTATAACCAAATAAGCTATTAAAACGATAAACAAAATCAAAATGATCGTTCCTATAAAAGTCAATAACGTCACCTACTTTCAGGTTTTATAGATGAAGCTGCGGCCAGTCACTCGCCTGGCCGTTCTGACTCATCATGAGGCGTGAGCGCATTCACTTTCGAGAACCCATATTGTCTCTTGTCTTTCAAAGGCGTTACTGAACCGGCTAGCCGAATTCTTCGCAGCGCTTCAAGGTCCACTTCACCGGTTACAAGTGCTTCCACATTCGAGCGGCCTTTTGCGATGACTCCATCCCCCGGAAAGGAAAAATCAATGGGAGAAAAGATTTCCGAATTTCCGTAACGGGAATCTGTCAGCGTGACATGGCTTAAATGTCCAACAGAACCTGATGTCACCACAAACACCTGATTTTCAACAGCTCTGGCACGGGCGCAATAGTGTATTCTTAAAAAGTCCTGCTCGTTTTCGGCAGTAAACGGGGTAAAAATAATCTGGGCACCTTTATCTACTGCCAGACGGGCTAACTCGGGAAACAGAATATCGTAACCGATCAAGATGGCTATTTTACCGCATTCGGTATCCAATACTTTCAATTCGGTCCCCGGCTGTATCCCAAACCACTTTTCTTCTTCTGAGGGAATATGCAGTTTATACTGCTTATCCATCGTTCCGTCTCTATTAAAAAGGAAAGCAACACTATACAGTTCGTTGTTTTCTTGGACATAGTGAGAGCCGGCAATAATGTTGATGCTATATGTTAAGGCTAAATCGGAAAATAGACTTATGAATTCATTTGTGTAAGAAGCCGCTTTTTGCGCTTGGCCGCTTGGAAATCTTTCCTCCAAAAAAGAGGCCAATTGCATGGTAACCGCTTCCGGAAATACAATAAAATCCGAGCGGAATTTAGAACTGTTGCGGACGTAATGTTCACATTGTGTGGCAAAATCAGAAAAAGAACTGATTTTCTTCATGTCGTGTTGAACGGTCGTGATGCGGACAGGTAAAGAATGTCGGTAGTCTTTGTCAGAGGATGGAACGTAGTCTTCATTGATCCATTCCATTAATGTGGCATTTTTAAGAGATGCTTCATCACCTGTTAAATAGTTGGGCAAGACTTTTTTAAACGTAAATCCATTCATTGTTTGGAATGTAATGACAGGATCGTAGATTTTTTTCTTAATGACTTCATGCACATATTGTTCCGGCGTCAATTCATGAGCATATTGATGATAATTGGGCATTCTGCCGCCAATTATGATGCCTTTCAAATTGAGACGGCGGCACAACTGACGACGCGCTTCATACAAGCGGCGTCCAATTTTCAGCTTCCGGTAATCGGGATGAACGACAACATCCAACCCGTATAAATGGCCGCCTTTCGGGTTGTGATTACGGATATATCCATCATCTGAAATATCATCAAAAGTATGTTCCTCGCCATACTCGGCAAAATTGACAATAACGCTTGAACACGCGCCCACAATCTTCCCACCATATTCGACACAAAACTGCCCTTCCGGGAATATTCGGATGTGACTTTCATAGTGTTCCGGTTCAAAAGCGACATCGGGAATGCCAAAGCTGAGGTTGGCTACTTTTACGACCTCCGGAATGTCTTTTTGACGAATATTTCTTATGACGATTTGTTTATGTTTTATAGAAGTGTCCGTCTCACTCATGGTGCTTCCCGCTTCCTTTCTTATTTTTCATGATTTTATTTACAAGATGGGGCTGGGACATAAGTTGAAAGCTGATTAAAATTCGTAAAAGTCGTGAGAATAAAACCCGTGAAATCAAGGTTTTTAAACTTGATTCCATGCGGTTTATTCATTTTTATAGGGTTCTGTCCCAGTCTCAGCAGTACCAAGTTCCAAATAGATTGGGTACCGGATTTTACTAATTGATATCTCTTTTCCCTTCTGATCAAATTTGGTGTTGATGGATTCAGGCCTGCAAAAATTGCATTCTAACGAATGGCACGTATCCACTATTGGATCATCAAGAGTCATTTATAGTTCCTCGTACTTTTCCGGTGTCGGATTGCCGATGCACAGCCATGTTCTCCGTTTCGATAAATTCATGATGATTGAAAATACGGTTTCGGTACGCCTATGCTCGGGCGCATTTTCGTTAGGAAAATGATTAATAGAATTCGGATAATTAAATTGATCGGAAAGCCATTCTTTAAAGCTCTCCTCATCAATTGCCCTTCCTTTCGCAAGGGCGGTGCGAATCAGTTGCTCAGCACGGTTTTTCCGGATAACAGAGTCGGTGTATTTAAATTCATTCAAATCCTTCAAGTTACGCAACAAGGAGGGCGAGCAAATATGGTTTGAATGAACAATGGCTCCGTCAGGGGCCCCCATCATGTCTATTCCAAACGTTGACACCTCGATATTGGCCGCCATCGAACCACGTCCGTTTTCTTGAATGGCAAGCAAAAAGTTGGCTGCAGAAGCCATTTGACCGTCCTTCACCTTGGCAATCGCTTCGTGATAAGAGAAAGAGTTGAGTACAGCTCGCAACCCAAGGTGAATCGGTACTTCATCCGATTTTTTATCAGTGATCAATGCATTGAGGCAAACAGCAAGCCCCGCTGAATTCCATCCTATTTTTCCAATGATGCCGCCTTCGGTTACCATTGTTATATCAGGTTTTCCTTTTTGTTTTATGCGAAGCAGCAACAGGCTCGCCTTTTGACTCCCTTTCCAATCCCAGTTTTGTCCAATAATCGTCTCATCTGAAGCGGGCGGAGTCACGGCAATGGACGTGCAGCCATCAGAAAAAATCTGATCCTTTCTGCCGGTAAGCGCGATTTCACTGCGAGCATTCAACGCCAGTATATCTTCAAAATCCACTCCGGCGCCCGCCGCCACCCCCTCCATTTCTTCGAGGAAGCCGGGATCGTAATCTTCAATCGCTTTTAGATGGACAAGCGCCCGCTCTCTCGCTTCTTTCCAACCGATACGATGGTATCCGTAAAACAATTTTTCATAAGTGCCCAAGCTGATTTGGATTTGTTCTTTCCCTTCACGCCCATGTTTTTCCCCTATTTCTCTTGGTGTTCCTTCTAAATCCAATTGTTTGATCATGACAGTCTTCCTTTCTCACACAATTATGAAATGTAATCCTTTATTTTAAAGTAATATTTCATAATGCCGAGACCTTTTGCATTATGGCTGTGAAAAGGAATCGGCTTTAAGTTTGAACGGTCCAAAGGGTTGTTTTTATCTCCTTCATTTACAATATTTGCAGCAACTATTTTCCCGAGTAAGGTGGACATGGCCGCTCCGTGTCCGGCATACCCGAAAGCAAAATGAGTACCGTCATCGAGTTGCCCGATGTAAGGTATTTTTTCAATCGTAAATCCTACTTTTCCGCTCCATGTATACTCCACTTTCGCGTCTTTTAATGCGGGAAATACCTCTGTCATTCCTTTTTGCAAATGAATAAACAGGCGTTTCGCATCACGTTTGCTCGTTGTGCGGCCGGAACCGCCAAAGACCATCCGGTGATCAGCCGATAAGCGATAATAATACAGCAAATTTTTCGTATCACAGGCCGCCCGATTATTGACAATCAGCCGCTTGCACAGCTCTTCCGGCAGCCTTTCTGTTGCCAGTACGATACTTTCTACGGGTACAATGGCCCTTTTGATCAGCTTATGCAGGTCTGTCGTATAGGCATTGACAAAAATACCAATGTGCTTCGCTTTGACAGAGCCATTGCGCGTTTTGACGACCACCTCGTCTTTTGACGGATGTTCTATTTTCATAGCCTCGGAGTTTTCATAAATGGTTCCGCCATATTTTTCCACAGCGTCCGCCAATCCAAGACAGTAATTTAACGGGTGGAAAATCGCGCTTTTATCGTCGATGTGTGCGCCATGGTAATAGGTTGACTCCATTTCCGTATGCATGTCTTCCTTTTCGATCACTTTTGTTTCAAAATGATATTCATCATACAAAAATTCCTGTTCTTTTTTTAGCGAATCCAAATGGGACGGCTTGTAAGCTGTCAACATATTGCCGTTTCTGAAAAAATCACATTGGATATTTTCTTTTTCTATAATATTTGCAATTACATCCACGCAATCCATCGACATTTGAAACATCTGTTTGGCAGTCTCTCTGCCATACTTTTTGGCAAGCGCGCTCATCGGCTCCACATAACCGATTAGTACTTCCCCGCCATTTCTTCCACTTGCGCCCCAGCCAACAGACTGAGCTTCCAATACGATCGTTTTTACATTTCTTTGCTGTAAATGATATGCGACGGAAAGCCCGGTAAAGCCGCCGCCGATAATGACAACATCACATGTTTTCTCTCCTTCCAGTGAAGGTCTTTTTGGATGTTTGTTTGCTGTCGCATGCCATAATGATAGATCACTCATGGTTCCACTCCTTCAACAGTATGAATCGATCATTTCATTTTATTGTTTTACTTCCGACCATGCCCTGTCATAGTATTGAATGGCTTGCCCCACATCTACTGCGTGGAGGCCCCTTTCATAGTCTTCATCGGATAACTCCAACTCTTTTCGGACATCTTCCGGCAATAATTCCAAGGCAGCTTTGTTCGGGTTATGGTACGGGTAGTCCATCGTGATTTCTTTGCTTATTTCCGGACGAAGTATGAAGTCAATGAATTTTTCCGCATTTTCTTTATTGGGGGCATCTTTGGGAATAACAAAGTTGTCTTGCCATAAGCTTAAGAAATCTTTGGGAATAACGGCTTTAATGCTCGGGTTTTCCCTCATGGCCAAAGCCGCTTCTGCTCCATACACGATACCCGCTTTTACTTCGCCACTGACGAGCAAGTTTTTCGGGCTGTCACTGTCAAATGCCTTTATATTTGGCATTAATTTTCTTAATTCCTCCCCGGCTTTCATGATTTCCTCTTCACTGGTGCTATTTGTGGAATATCCAAGCATTTCAAGCATGGCGCCAAGCATCGTACGCGGGTCATCCAATACGACAAGGCTGTCTTTTAACGACGGATCAAACAAGTCTTTATATTCATCAATCTCAATATCTACCAAATCTTCGTTATAGGCAATCACTTCCGTTCCCCACATATACGGAACCGAGTAATCGTCATTTGGGTCAAAATCCCACCCCAAAAACTTTTCATCAATGTTTTTTAAATTTGGAATATTTTCCTTATTTATCTTCTCCAGTTTTCCTTCATTGATTAATACTTCAATAAAATACGTGGATGGCACTGCCAAATCATAGGTGGCATTTCCGACATTTAATTTCGCTAACAGCTCTTCATTGGAAGAAATCGTGCTGTAGTTCACTTTAATCCCTGTTTCTTCTTCAAATTGCTGAATGAGGTTTTCAGGCAAATATTCGGACCAATTTAAAACATTGACGACATTCTCTTCTTTTCCCCCCGTACTTCCTCCCCCGCATCCAGTGGCAATAAACAACGCAAGTATAGCCACAATCATTAACATGCCAAGCTTTTTTCTCATCCAAAACCTGCCCCCTTTTAATGTTATTTGAAAATTTAACCAACGGGCCATTTACATATCAATGGCAAGCTCTTCCACATACGCGAGCACCATTCCTTTCAGGATTTCATCTCCTTCCTTCACCTCAACCGACAATAACTTTCCCCGATAGGACTTGATTAGTTCATATATACTGCCATCTGTTTTTTTGATTTGAAAAATGGTTGAACACCGCTGCAAGTCATCTTCTTGGTGAATCTGAATCTTTTTTAACATGCCTTCGCAGGGACTTACAATCATCTCTTCCATTTCCGTCTCTCCTATCGCTTTTTCTATTATACGTTTATCTAGCCGACTTTTCGTAATCGCTTTCATTTCTTCTTGTGCCAACATGCCGAAAAAGTCGCTTCTTTCCGGCATGATCGTTTTTAGCCTGCGGCATTTGCTTTACTTTTAAGAGCTTTCTTTGCTGCAACCTCATCTTTATATTCAATTTTGAATCCGATCATTCCATATAGGATGGCAATAAGCGGACTAAGCAAACATAAAAACGCAAATGGCAAATAACTCAATGTCGCGACTCCTAATGTCGTTGCCATAAAAGCGCCACACGTATTCCAAGGAACGAGCGGAGAAGTCATTGTTCCCGCATCTTCAAGTGTCCTCGATAAATTTTTGGATTTCAATCCCCTTTTCTCATATTCTGCTGCATACATGCGCCCCGGCACGATGATTGACAAGTATTGATCACATCCGACAATATTGGCGGAAATACATGTTGCGACAGTTGTCGCAATTAAACTTCCCGTTTTCTTCGCCAATTTTAGTAAACTATGAACAATTGTTTCGAATATCTTTGTTTTTTCAAGGACACCTCCGAAACACATCGCAATAATGATAAGTGAAACCGTATACAAAACAGATTCAATACCGCCGTTATTGAGAAGAGTGTCTACTACTTTGATATTCGTTTCAATAGAATAGCCGTAATACAAAATGCCGATGGCATCGCCTACAGGCACCTTTTGGACAACTATGGCACAAAATGTTCCGATCAGCGCGCCTATCGTCAATCCAGGCAAAGCAGGGATTTTCATGATCATCATAAAAATAATGAATACCGGTCCGAGCAATAACCACGGGGAAATCGTGAATATGTCCGCGAGTTGGGATTGAAGAAGACCAACCTCGGAAATCTTGGAACCCTTTCCGGCAAATTTCAAGCCCATAACCGCATAAATAATGAGTGAAATGACAAGAGCCGGTACAGTCGTATAAAGCATATGCCTAATATGTTCAAATAGCTCCGCTCCGACAATCCCCGGAGCCAAATTCGTTGTTTCGGATAACGGGGAAATTTTATCGCCAAAATATACACCTGAGATGACTGCTCCCGCGACCATTGCCGGATTCATTCCGAGACCGTGGCCGATTCCCATAATGGCGATTCCAATCGTCCCGGCGGCAGTCCAAGCATTGCCTGATGCAATGGATACAATACAGGAAATGGCGCAAGCGGCAACAAGAAAATAACCCGGAGCCAAAATATCAAGACCGTAATAAATCATCGTGGGAACAATACCGCCAGCAATCCATGACCCGATAATGGCTCCGATAACCATTAAGATCACAATAGCTTGAAGAGCCATTCTGACAGCATCAAGCATGCCATTTTCAATATCCTTCCACTTATAACCGAGCCCCAAAGCGACGATGGAAGCGACACCCGCACTAAGCAAAAGGGGAATATGCGGATCGGCCTCGTAAATAAATATCCCGACAAACAGGGCTATTATCATGAATGCAATGGGAATAAGCGCAACAAATAAAGTGGGTGTTTTTACTGTTGATTTTTCTTCATTATATGTCTTCATTTAGTAACCTCCTGATGGATAAAGCGCTATCATATTTGATTGCAATTTTTATGCCAAGCTTGTGAACGCTAATTAGCAACGTTTACATCAGCAAAATGAAGCTGTTGTATTCACCATTGCATAACCTTTTCTTTTTTGCATGATTTTTGGCAGACGCAACCGAAAATAAGCCTGAACCCCTATTTTGGACTCAGGCTTGATTTATAAAAAGCGCCACATTCAAAAAACCGTTTTATGCATCGGGCCGTTCATATACAACTTTACTCTACCTTTATATTGAAAGTTCCTTCACGAATACCTGTTCATTTTTTGCTTCCCGCTACTGTTCAGCTTTCCCCATTATCACCCAGCTATCATAGACAAGTCATGAGAGAGAACTAGGCTTCCAATTCATCAAAAGCAATCTGAGGAGGCTCCTTTTTAAAGAAATTCGTCGTAAACGCTAAGTAAATGGTTCCCAACAGCGCCCATATAAGGCCTGCTATAATGGAAAAGATATCAAGACTGATCCATAGGTAAACAACAAATGCCAAGCCGATGAGTGGAAAAAGAAGACTACTTACAGTAAAACCAAATGAACGAGGACCTTTGTGTTTGAAAAAAGAAATGATCACACAAAGGTTCACGAATGAAAACGCCGTAAACGCCCCGACATTGATCAGAGAAGTAGCCGCTTCTAAGCTAAGGAAAATGGCCGAAGTAGACAAAACTCCGATAAGCAGAATGTTAGCCACAGGAGAATTAAATTTCGGATGCAAGTATCCAAAAAAGCGCTTCGGAAGCACCCCGTCCCTTCCCATCGCATAAAGAAGTCTTGATGCACTAAGCTGTGCGGCTAAACCCGAAGCAAAGACAGAGAACAATGCTCCCGACAAGAAAAAGGACAAAAATAAATTTCCACCAATGATCACGGCAATTTCTGGGGAAGCTCCTTCAATATCCTTAAAAATGGAAACGTCAGGAAACAGAGACTGCATAAAATAAGTGACAGTGAAAAAGAAAACGCCGCCAATTCCAGCTACGAGAAGAATCGCTTTCGGAATGGTCTTTTTCGGATTTATTGTATCTTCCGACAAGGTTGTGATTGCATCAAACCCGATAAACGAGAGAGCCAATAATGCTGCCGCCCCAAATAATTCTGGCACCTCACCCCCGGAAGGGAAAATGTCACCGATCGGGATAAAACTCTCCGGCCCTTTCACGATTGAACGAATCGTAAGGTACGCAAAGATCACCCCAACCAACGCCTGGAAAATAACAAGAAGCATATTGACCGAAGCAGCAATTTTTACACCGAAAATATTTAAGAAGGTGATGATAGCGATCAGGCCAACAACCCAAAGCCAACCTGGAACTTCCGGAAATCCGGCTGATAAATAAATATCAGCAAGCAAAGCATTAATCATCGGAAGCGCTATATAGGCAATAAATGTGACCCAACCAACAATAACACCCAAATAAGGATTGATCACATTTCTCGTATACGTATAGACAGAGCCCGCGCTGGGAAATTGCCTGACAAGCTTTCCATAACTGAGCGCCGTGAACAAAATGGCAACAAATACAACGATATAGGCGGCTGGCACATGGCCGGAGGATATATCGGAAGCGATGCCGAATGTATCAAACACCGCCATTGGTGACATGTACGCAAGTCCTATGGCAACAACATGCATTAACTTTAGTTTTCTTTCAATTTGATTGGTTTGTTCCATACAAGTTTCATACCTCGCAAGTTTTATGTCTAGAGAAGGGCGACACGACGCGAATGCGTTTTCACGATGTGGGCAATTCCCCGCTTTTGGCACGGGAGTCTTGCCTGGCGAAAGTTGCCAGGCCAAATCCCGTTATTCTAAGTTAATCCACACACTTTTCACTTCTGTATAATTTTCTAGCGCATAAGAGCCCATTTCACGTCCAATACCAGACTGCTTATAACCTCCAAACGGAACGGCCGCGTTTGTAAGATTGTAGCAGTTGACCCAAACCGACCCTGCCTTTAATTTATCGGCTACAACGTGGGCATTTTTCAGGTTTTCCGTCCACAATCCCGCTCCAAGTCCGTAAGGGCTGTTATTCGCCCGTTCAATCACTTCATCAATTGTTTTATATGGCATACAAGCGACGACAGGCCCAAAAATTTCTTCCTGCGCAATTGTCATATGCTCTTCAACTTGAGAAAAAACAGTCGGGGCAACGAAATAGCCTTTATCGAATGTTTCTCCGCCGGCCAAAAGATTGGCCCCTTCTTCAATGCCTTTTTGAATATAAGAAGTGACGATGTCTTGCTGCCTTTTAGAAACAAGCGGACCCATTTCTGTATCTTCTGACAAACCATTTCCCAACTTTACATTTTTAGCATAATCGGCAAGCCTTGCCATGACCTCATCGTACATATGCTCAGGAATGTATGCTCTTGAACCGGCACAGCATACCTCCCCCTGATTGGCCATAATTCCGCTGAATACCCCAGGGATCGCTTTATCCAAATCGGCATCAGGCAAGATGATGTTCGGCGATTTGCCGCCAAGCTCAAGTGTTACACGCTTCATTGTGTTCGCGGCCTCTTTCATAATCGCCTTGCCAACACCGGTAGAGCCAGTGAAAGCAATCTTGTTCACCTTTGGATGCTTAACCAGCGCATCGCCTGCTGACTTTCCAAATCCAGGAACGATATTGATAACGCCCTTTGGAAATTCCGCTTCCTCAATAAGTTTGCCCAAATAAAGCGCCGATAGCGGCGTCTGTTCCGCCGGTTTCAAGATGATCGTACAACCCGTCGCAAGCGCCGGAGCAATTTTCCACAATGCCATCATAATCGGAAAATTCCACGGAATAATCTGGCCGACCACACCCACTGGCTCATGGCGGGTATAATTAAAAAATGATTTGGAAACCGGAATCGTTTGACCGGTCATTTTCGTCGCCCAGCCCGCAAAATACCTGAGCTGATCAATCGCTCCAGGCAAATCGGCGTTTCTCATCTCCTGAATCGGTTTACCATTATCCAATGTGTCCAACTGGGCGAGGATTTCAAAATCCCTTTCCATTAAATCAGCCAATTTATGCATCAATTTAGAACGATCCGATGCGCTGATTTTCGACCAGCTTCCTTCTTCGAATGCTTTTACAGCAGCCTCAACCGCTCTATCAATATCTTTTTCACGGGCTTCATGGACGTGAGCCAACACTTCCCCTGTTGCAGGGTTAATTGTTTCAAACGTTTGGCCATCCGCCGATTCATGCCAGCCGCCATCGATAAATAGTTTCTTCTTTTCTTCCTTTAAAAAATCTCTAACTTTTGGATGAAGTTTCAAAGTTTCACCAGTTTTCATCATTTTCATCCCCTCACTTGGAAAAAGTGGCTGGTTGGTCCAGCAATGATTCTAGTACATCGCTAGTCGAGCGCTTACGCTTTTCTTTTTGTCCAGCTTCAGCGCTCAGCGACTAGCTGACTTCGAGCCTCCTCCTACGATAAGTCAACATCGGCTCCTTCGTCGCCGTGTTTCCTTTATCTCGTCTGAGGCTCTCCAGTCCGTACGTCGCTGGTCGAGCGCTTACGCTTTTCTTCTTAAATCGTTTTTGCGAAGGCGCCGATTGCATCATCGACAATGGCAATGATCTTTTCCACTTCGTCTTTTTGTACGATGAGCGGCGGTGCAATCGCCACGATGTTCATGCCAGGCGTGAAATCAAATGGTCTGATTAACAGTTCACGTTTATAGGACTCTTCCACAACAGTCGCGGCAGCTTTGATCGATCCGGCAAACGGTTTTCCCGCTTCTGGATCTTCCATCAAATCGAATCCGGCAAGAAGACCTCTAGATCTCGTGTTTCCGACAAATGCATATTTGTCTTCCAAATAGTCGAGCCCTTTTTTCAACTCATCTCCCATGACTCTTGCGTTTTCAATCAGGCCGTCCCGTTCGAGAATTTCGATGTTTTTCAACCCGACAGCACATGCTGTAGGATGTCCGCTGTACGTAAATCCATGCGCGAGCATTCCGTCGAATGTGTTGAATGCGTCTCTGATTTCTTCTGTCATGAGCACTCCACCAAGTTGCGCATATCCGCTTGTCATCCCTTTTGCGATCGACATGAAGTCAGGAACGACGTCCCAATGGTCCACACCGAACATTTTTCCTGTTCTTCCGAATCCGCAGATGACTTCGTCAGCAATCATATGAATATTGAATTCGTCACAAAGCTTGCGAACAGCTTGTAAATAACCTTCAGGCGGCACGTGGACTCCTCCGGCACCTTGAATCGGCTCTACGATGACAGCCGCAATTTTATCAGCGCCCTCTTTTTCAATGATGCTTCTGATGGAACCTTCATATTCAGGATGACTCTTATCTCCGAGCTCACATTCAGTCAAATGCGGCTTCGCGTTTACAATATTAGGGTCCTTTGATCCGGAAAATTCACGGTAAGCCTCGATGCCAGTCGCTCTTTGCGTCGCAACCGTAACACCGTGATAGCCTCTTTTCAAAGAAATAATGATTTTCTTGTCTTTTTTGCCTTTTAAATCCCAGTAAAATCGTGACAATTTAAATGCAGTATCATTGGACTCAGAGCCGCCGGAAGTATAGAAAATCGTATTTAAGTCGCCGGGCGAAACTTCGGCAATCTTTTCGGCCAAGCGCACGGACGCTTCATTCGAATAACCGTAGAAAGTGGTAGTGTAGGCGGCTTTTATCATTTGTTCATATGATGCTTCGGCCAATTCCTTCACACCATGGCCCAGGTTCACGTTCCACAGCATGGAAACCCCGTCAATGTATGTTTTGCCTCGCATGTCTTTTAAGTAGATGCCCTCGCCACTTGTAAAAATCAATTTCGGACCGGTTTCTGACTGCAACTTTGGATTGGTGGACGGATGAAGAATGTGCTTTTTGTCAAGTGATGACAACTCATTAAATAATGTTTCAGTTTGTTGGCTCATGTAAAATCTCTCCTTATTTTAAATTTTCTTTATTTCTTAGTGCCTGCCAGCTTCTGAACAACATATAAAAGGACATTTGCCCCTTTTTCAATATCATCATCCAATGTCAGCTCCTGCTCATTATGGCTGATTCCGTCAACACTGGGGACAAAAATCATGCCTGTATCCGCCACTTCTGCCATATATTTCGCATCGTGGCCCGGGCCGCTGAACAGTTCCATGGATGAATAACCTAATTCAGTTACCGCCTCTTTGACGGCATCTTTGACAACCGGCGCAAATAAGGTCGTCTCTGAATTCCAATCGGTTGTAATCGTTAACTCCACTTTACTTATTAACGCAATGGCACTGAGTTGCTCTTTTAATCTTTCGAAAGCATGGGACCTCAATTCGTTGTCCTCATGGCGAATATCAATCGTAAAAACTACCTCGCCGGGAATAACATTCGTGACGTTAGGGGTCACATCCATTTTTCCGACGGTTGTTTTTAAGCCTTTGATGTCATTTGCAATCTCGTTCACCTTTACAATCATTTTCGAAGCAGCCACAAGTGCGTCCTGCCTGTTTTCCATCGGAGTCGGACCCGCATGGTTCGTCTTTCCCGCTACCTTCACCGTGTACCAGTCATTGCCCTGTATTCCCTGCACAACACCAATTGTTTTTTCTTGTTCATGTAAAATTGGGCCCTGTTCAATATGCAGTTCAATAAAATTTTTGATGTTTTTTAACCGATTCTCGGAATCTCCCATATAACCAATATCTTTTAAAGCCTGTTCAAACGAAATTCCTTCATCGTCTTTAATGTGGTAAATAAAGTCTTTTGTAAAATTCCCGGTAATTCCGCCGGAACCAAGCATCGGAGGCGCAAAACGCGCTCCTTCTTCATTCGTAAAATTAATAATTTCAACAGGATATTCCGTTTCGATATCGTTTTCATTTAGAACACGAATCACTTCCAAGGCGGTTAAAACACCTAAGATGCCATCATATTTTCCGCCGCAAGGCTGTGTGTCCAAGTGGGATCCGATGGCAACGGATGGACCGTTATCCTTTTTTCCTTTTCTTCTTCCATATATGTTTCCAAAATCGTCTATTCTTACTGCAAGACCTTCCGCTTTTAACCAGTCAACAAAAATGTCGCGCATGTTCTTATCAGCTTCCGACAGTGCCAAACGGTGCAAACCGCCATGTGCGGATGAGCCGATGGAAGAGCTTATTTTTATTGTTTCAAGCAAACGCTCTCTGTTCACTTTCAATAATGTCTTTTCCATACGCATCCTCCTCACTTACATTTATCAATGCAAAAAGCGTGCCAAAAGGAATCCCTTTAAAAATAAATCCTTTTTTTAAGAAAGCCAGTCATATATAATAGATTTGCACCGATAGTGAATAAAAACGATGCGTAAGCGAATCAATTTTCGATGAATTCAGGAGGCGCTTTTATGAAAAAGTACTTTTTTAATGATCGACATTTTCATCGCGTATTCAATCACTTAAAAGATGGTATATTTATAGCTGACAAAAATGGCGTGGCACTATGGTGCAATGATACAAGTACAAGACAAATGGGCGCGCCCCGTTCAAAAATCATAGGCAGACATGTCAATGACTTGGAAAACAACGGTTTTTTCACTCCCTCCGTAACGAAAATCGTATTGGAACAAAAAGAAGCTGTGACAAAAGTCCAAACTTCCAAAGACCGGCAGTTTTTGGCGACTGGTTATCTTGTAAAAATTACAGAAGACGATGCCGAGTACATTCTCGTTCAAGTAAAAGATATTACCGAAACGGTGAAGAACTCGTTAAAGCTGGAAAAAGCGGAAGCCCTAATGCGAAAGTATTGGGAAGAGCTTCAGGAGATGAAGAAAAATCAGCATCGGGACAAAACGAGCCAACTCATCATCGGAAACAGCAAGAGCAACGAGGAATTGCTGGATTTGGTGCATAGGGTGGCCACTGTGGACGCAACCATTTTATTAACGGGTGAATCCGGTGTGGGCAAAAGCTTGATTGCCGGTGAAATCCATAAACATAGCACGCGAAAAGATAAAAATTTTGTCCAAATCAACTGTGGAGCCATTCCGGAAAACCTTTTGGAATCAGAACTTTTCGGCTATAAAAAAGGGGCTTTTACCGGAGCAAGCCATAGCGGAAAAAAAGGGCTTGTTGAAAAAGCGGATGGCGGGACATTGTTTTTGGATGAAATTGCAGAACTCCCCTTGTCCCTGCAGCCGAAGTTACTTCAATTGGTTCAAGATAAATCGTTTATCCCCGTCGGCGGCACGGAGCTAAAAAAAGTCGATATCCGGATCATCGCAGCCACCAACCAGGACCTGCCAAAAATGGTTAAGGAAAAGCGATTCCGTGAAGATTTGTATTACCGGTTGAATGTCATTTCCATCCAAATACCGGCGCTTCGGGAACGAAAAGAGGACATCCCGCCATTGGTTTATCATTACTTAAAACGATTTAATGATACATATATGAAAACATCATCCTTGGACAAAGGGGTGCTTGAATACCTTCAAAATTATAGCTGGCCCGGAAATATCCGCGAGCTGGAAAATATGATTGAGCGTTTAATTGTAACGGCAAAAGGTGACACGATCACGGTATCCGACCTGCCGGATAAAATTTTATATGAAGAGTTCATGGACCATTCGATCCGAAAATTAAATAATCAAAGCCTTCCAGATTATTTGGAAAAAATCGAGAAAAGACTAATTGAAGAAGCGAAAATGAAATATCCTTCCACGAGAAAGGCGGCTCAGTCTTTGGGATTGACGCAATCCTCCTACTTAAGACGGTTAAAAAAATATGGATTGTAACTGTCCGGATAACGTAGAGCAGACGGCGCCATTGGGAAGGTACGTTGCGGTAAGATGTTTCAAGAACATGGCTCCCCAGGCGGCCTTGCACGCTGCTCCTCAAAAGCAACCTTTTTCCTCATGACATAAAACTCCATGAAGCAAGAGGTTATTCAAAAAGCTGAGAAGCGACCTTGCCGGAACCGCATAGGCAAGATCGCGCTTAGCAAAACAGTGATAATTTCCCGAGTGGCATAAAAGTTGCATGATAATATCAGTGAACATAAATGGAGGGGATAGTAATGGCACGTACGATAAACAGTACACCCAGAACAGATGGATTTAGAATGCCTGGCGAGTTTGAGGAACATGAAAGAACATGGATGCTTTGGCCAGTCAGAACAGATACTTGGAGAGCTGGAGCCAAGCCAGCACAACGAGCTTTTGCAGAGGTGGCGAAAGCGATTTCACAATTCGAACCGGTTACGGTGTGTGTTAGAGCGGAACAGTTCGAAAATGCCCGCGCTCTTTTGGACGAGCAAATACGGGTCGTCGAAATATCATCTAATGATGCTTGGATGCGTGATATAGGACCCACTTTTGTCAAAAATGACAAAGGTGAAGTGCGAGGCGTGGATTGGGGATTCAATGCCTGGGGAGGTTTGGAAGAAGGACTGTACTTCCCCTGGGATCAAGATCAACTTGTAAAAAGGAAAGTATTAGAAATTGAACAAATTGATCGCTATGACGCAAAAGACTTCATACTAGAAGGCGGCGCCATCCATGTAGACGGGGAAGGTACGCTCATTACAACAGAGCAATGCGTTTTAAACCCGAACCGGAATCCACGTATGTCAAAAGAAGAAGTCGAGGAAAAACTCAAAGAGTATTTAAATATTGAAAAAATCATTTGGATCAAAGAAGGTCTTGTTGGTGACGAAACCGACGGACACGTAGATGAAGTACTATTTTATGTGCGGCCCGGAGAAGTTGCCATCAGTTGGACCGATGATCCTGCACACCCGCAATATGAAGTACTTCAAAAAACCTATAAACAACTTGAGGAGGAAGTGGACGCCAAAGGGCGAAAACTGAAAATCTATAAAATTCCGCTGCCGCGGCAAATTACCATTACAAAAGCAGAAAGCAATGAAATTGATTTCGCCGCCGATGCTTATGACCGCTCAGCCGATACAACATTTATTGCAACTTACATTAATTGCTATTTATGCAATGGCGGGGTGGTATTGCCGGCGTTTGATGATCCGAAAGATGAAGAGGCGGTAAATATTTTTAAACAGATGTACCCGGATCGAAAGGTCGTTACAGTGAATACACGTGAAGTCTCTCTTGGCGGAGGCAATATTCACTGCATTACCCAGCAGCAACCCAAAGCGTAAAGCTGAGCGAAACACATAAGACACGATACGATAGCCCTCAAGCAACAGGGGCAAGTAAGTGGCGGGGAGGCTGCTTATTCATTTGCGACCTTAGCCGATGGCTCCCTGAGCTGGGACTTTAAAAAGAGAGAACGGGAAAACACATTGATATGCTCCCCTGTAAGTAGACAGGTAAAAAAATAAAACCTGAATACTTAAAGGGGGCAGTTCACATCCCTTCTCTCTTTTCGTTTTCTCGGCCCTGGCTAGCAAAGCTTCCCTAACGCCCCTTCAAAAGCCTCCAATGTCCTACTGATTTCTTTTTCTCCATGTGCGGCCGATATGCTATAGCGATTCAAAGGCTTTGTATAAATCCCTTCGGCTAAAAGCAAGAAATCAAGCTCTCTTCTCAAGGCAAAGTCCGCTTTTTGAAGGTCGCGATAGTTGGATATGCTCTCTTGTTCCGTAATAATAATATTAAAGATGGAACCCAGCCCCAATACCTGCATCCCAACGCCTCGTTCAGAAAACAATTTTGCAATACCCGCTTTCAATTTGGCCGCCATATCTTGAATATGCCAGATTTCCCTTTCCAACACTTGGATCGTGGCTAATCCCGCGGCCAATATGGCCGGATGCCCGTTATAAGTGCCGCTGTGAAATAATACATCTTTGGCGCTGGAATGCCGGCTTTTGCTAACGTCAAACACATCTGCGGACGCCGTTGGTGCGCTTAATTCCATAATATCTCTTCTTCCTCCGGTTATCCCGATCGGATATCCACCGCCAACCGCTTTTCCGAGCGTTGTTAAGTCAGGGGTAATTTGGTAGTAGGCTTGCGCTCCCCCGAGCCCCATTCTGAAGCAGGTTTTCACTTCATCAAATATAAGAAGTATGCCCATCTCTTCTGTCATTTTTTTCAATCCGTCCATGAAGCTTTGGGTAGCTGGGATAAACCCTCCTTGAACAGGTTCAATGATCACTGCCGCGAGATCGTGTTGATTTTTTTTCAAAATGTCATAAGTCGCATCCAAATCATTAAATGGCAATATGATCGTATGCTTTTCATGGTACGGGTCGACTCCTTTTGATTCGGCTACCGGATGTGGGTGCCTTTCCGACCCGGCCTCATGTACAGGAGGATTGACACTAACGAGTACTTGGTCATAACCGCCATGGTAATGTCCTTCAAATTTGGCGATTTTATTTTTTCCGGTATAAGCATATGCTAAACGGATTGCGAGCAAAGTAGCTTCTGTCCCCGAATTCGTATATCTTAGCCGTTCCATGCTCGGATAAAGCTGTTTTACTTTTTCTCCCATTTCCATTTCAAGCCGGTGGGGTGCTCCAAACAGATAAGTACCCGATTCTTCCAATTGTACATGCACAGCTTCGATAATGTCCGGATGGCCATGCCCTAAAATCAACGCCCCGTAAGACAACAAATAGTCAATATATTCGTTCCCATCAATATCATACAAGTAACTGCCCCGGCCTTTTTCCATTGCGATCGGATACGGTGAAAAGAATTTAATATTAGCCGTCGCCCCGCCTGGCATCACATCCAGCGTCTTTTTGTAAAGCTCCAAGGACCGGGGGGTTTTTTCCATGAACCGCCTTAACCCTATACTTTTTCTTTCACTGATTGCCATTCATAGCACCTCATCAAAGAAATTATTTTTTCACTTTTTATATGTTATGAAATATATATTTCATTATACACTTAAAAAGCCTATTTGGAATCATTTATTTCAAAATGTAAACAAAATAAAATATTTATTGCAAAAATGCCCGTATTCCATTAATGTATACTGTAAGCCACACTGCCCTTTCACTTTAGAAGGGAACGATACAAATGAAAACACAAAACATTTACCGTCATATGGCAAACAAGCTGCCGGAAATGAGCAAAGCGTTTAAAAAAATTGCCCATTATATTTTGGAGAACACGACAGTAGTTCCATTTTTGAATGTCGCGGCACTTGCCAAAAAAGCAGATGTCAGCGAAGCAACGGTTGTTCGATTCGCCTCATTCTTGGGTTATTCCGGTTATTCGGAGATGCAAACTCATATGCAAAATTCCATTCAAAAGCAGCTTACGACAACTGAAAGACTGAAAATGACAGCAGATGTTTACAATGATCAAGAGCAATGGTTTTATAATATTTTTCGCGACGATATCGAAAATATTAAATCAACCATTGAACAAGTAGATATTGGAAAATTTCATCAGGCGGTTCATATACTTGAAGAAGCGCAAAACATTTATATTGCCGCCAATCGAAGTGCTGCGGCCCTGGGGATATTTCTTCAATATTATTTGCATATTATTTTGGGTAAGTCCGAAATCGTTAGGTCTGTAGAAAACCTTTCGGAACAATTGTACAACTTGGGGGAAAAAGACGTCGTTATCGGGATCAGCTTTCCGCGCTATACGAACAGCACCATCCAAACACTCGCTTTTGCCAGGGAAAAAGGATCAAAAACGATTTGTATTACGGACAGCCTGCTCTCCCCGCTCATCCAACACGCGGACATCCCCTTAACTGCGTCAAGTCAAATGCCGTCCTTCATCGACTCCTTTACGGCGCCGCTTAGCTTGATAAACGCCCTCATTATTAGCGTTGGAAAAGAACGAATGGATGAAGCCAGATCCCGTCTTGATCAAATGGAGGCTACATGGGATCGCTTTAATGTCTTTTACCTAAGAGGAGATCAATCGTAAAATGAACTGCCCCCATTGACAGTGGAGGCAGTTCATTTTTTTAATTTCAAGTATTTTCCGTATTTCACCAAATAAAAAGTCATAAAACTTTTATCGAGAAAAAGCATCGTGGGTTTGAATTAAACTTGGAATATTCTTCTTATATCACTTGCTCGTGCGCTTAAGCGCCCAAGTCCTTTTGAAGCAATTGTTCGATTTCCTCTGTGATTTCCATTTCTTTCATAAGTTCTACTATTTTGTTTAAATAAGGATACATCACATGATCGTCCTCAATAAAAGGAACATGTCTCCGGCAAATCGTATATAGCCGATTTGTTCCTTTGCCCAGTTTTTCAGAACCTCGATAATCGGCGGCACGCGCACCACAAAACAGTTCAATGGCGATGACCCGATAGCTGTTGTTCACGATGCTTGCCGCTTTTCTTGCGGCAATCGTCCCCATACTGACATGATCCTCCTGATTGGCCGAACTCGGTATGGAGTCGACACTTGCCGGATGGGCAAGTGACTTATTTTCTGATACGATCGACGCGGCAGTATATTGAACAATCATCAATCCTGAATTCATACCGCCCCGCTTTGTTAAAAAGCCGGGCAAATCTCCATTTAATTGGGGGTTCACAAGCCTTTCCACTCTGCGCTCGGAGATATTGGCCAATTCCGCCACCGCGATCGCCAGATAGTCCATAATGAGGGCCATCGGCTGCCCATGAAAATTCCCGCCCGATATGACTTTATCTTTATCCGCGAAAATAAGCGGATTATCTGTAACTGAATTCATTTCAATTAATAGTTTTTCATGTATATGCTGCAAAGCGTCCCTTGACGCACCGTGGACTTGAGGAACGCACCGAATCGAATAAGCATCCTGTACCCTCAACTCCCCCTGGTTTGTGATCAACTGGCTTCCCGCCGTCAATCTTAACATGTTCCTGGCCACTTCCTGTTGCCCTAAATGAGGGCGAATTTCATGAGTTTCCGGTTCAAATGCTTGCTTGACTCCGCGAAGAACATCAGCCGTCAAAGCGGCAGTACAATCCGCCCAATTGGCAAGCTGGATCGCATCCCAACAAGCAAGCGCCGCAATCGCCGTCATGACTTGTGTTCCATTAATTAACGCCAATCCTTCTTTTGCTTCAAGTGAGACTGGAGATATTCCCGCTCTGGCAAGCGCTTCCAATCCACTCAATTGTTCACCCCGATACTTGGCTTCACCTTCTCCCATTAACACTAAAGCCAAATGCGCCAGTGGTGCAAGATCCCCGCTTGCTCCGAGCGAACCCTGTTCTGGTATGACAGGTGTCACCCCTTTATTAAGCATTTCAACCATTGTTTCCAAGACCGCCAGGCGAATACCGGAATGTCCATGTAAAAGGGCGTTGACTCTCAGTAAAATAACGGCCCTGACGACATCGTCAGGAAGCGGTTCACCGAGACCGCATGCATGACTGCGAATCAGGTTTAATTGCAATTCTTTTCCCATCTCGCTTGGGATGTAAGTGTCACTGAATTTTCCAAAACCGGTTGTAAGCCCGTATACTACCCTTTTTTCCTCCAAAAGACTTTCAACATATCGTCGGCTGTGATGAATTTTTTCTCTGGAGTCGCGGTTTATCCCCACTTGGTAATGGCAACGCGCAATCTGAACCACTTCCTTGAGTGTTAATAGCGAGCCGCCTAATACGATTTGATTGTTTTTAGCCACGCGACCACCTCATTTCTGTCCATAAATTACTGTAATCGCTTTCAACAATGTGTTACATCTCATTTTAACATGGAAGATGATTTCGTCCATACATTTCTCCAGCACTGTGAAAAAATGCAAAAGAATAAAGGAAGCCAGAAAGCGAGCATCAAGGCAAACCCATTCATGTAAAAAATGAGCATCAAACATAACGATTTTTTATTGGAAGAGTCCATCATGATCAATGGTCTTTCTTATTCGAAAATACAGGTACAAAGAATTGCGCAAAAGCAAAACGATTGCTTTTAAATGCTGCCGGCTCGCAATTACATATTGAAAAAAGGTATTCCG
This sequence comes from Siminovitchia sp. FSL H7-0308, assembly GCF_037980985.1. Lineage (NCBI taxonomy): Bacteria > Bacillati > Bacillota > Bacilli > Caryophanales > Bacillaceae > Siminovitchia > Siminovitchia sp. FSL H7-0308. The sequence continues at coordinate 4,494,924 of NZ_CP150282.1, read as the reverse complement.
ATTTTACAATCACCCTACTGCGAATTCTGAATGTCCCTGCTTCGTAGGAACTAATATGTCACATTCTTTCTATAATTAGTTGTTCTCTTATCGATAGATCATTTCTTTCTATCTCTAAAAAATATTTCCCCAAAATTCACTGACTGCCAAGAAAACAGCGTATTTCCCGCCGGATAATTTACCAACATGGGCTGGTTTTGTCACATTAAAATCTTTATGTATTACTACGCAAACATCGTAACGACATTCCTCTTTAGGACGAATCATCTCTTTGAGTATCTTGCGGTCTGCCTGAAATTGTGGAATGATTTTCCCACTTTTTTTATTTTGCTTTTCACCATACTTCCCAACATTTCGGAAATAAGCAATCCTTGATTCAGGTAATTCTTCAATCGTTATTTTCAGTCTTTCTTAGATAAGGTAATTCGATTTAAAATGTCTTTCAAGTTTTTTTAAAAAAATTGATGATCAGACGGTTTCAGTCATCTACTATTCCAATAAATAATCCGATTTATAATAGAAAACAAAAAAAATGGCATAGCAGCCAAGGCTTATGCCATTTCTTTTTCCTTTATTTGTTGAAGCATTGTTCCTTGATTTTTATATTGGATATGCCAAGAAAAGGCTTTTTCAAGAACATGCGGTGTTTGGCCTCCCCGCTCCAACGCTTCGCTATAATACGTCCATAACTGATCACGGTATAGGGGGTGGGCACAATTTTCAATGATTAAGGGTGCTCTTTCTCTTGGTGCCAACCCTCTTAAATCCGCATATCCTTGTTCGGTCACCACAACGTCCACATCATGTTCCGTATGGTCCACATGAGAAACAAATGGGACAATACTGGAAATATCGCCGCCTTTGGCTAATGATTTCGTTACGAAAATAGCCAGCCGGGCATTGCGGGCAAAATCGCCGGAGCCGCCAATTCCATTCATCATATTTGTACCGGAAACATGTGTCGAGTTCACATTGCCGTATATATCAAACTCCAAAGCCGCATTAATAGAAATCAAGCCAAGCCTGCGGATGATTTCCGGATGATTTGACAACTCTTGAGGACGCATAATCAGCTTATCCCGATATTTTTCAAACTGGCCAAAAACGTGGTTCATTTTCTTTTCCGATAATGTTATGGAACAACAAGAAGCAAATCGCACTTTACCCGCGTCAATTAAATCAAATACAGCATCTTGAAGAACTTCAGAGTATATTTCCAAGTCTTTAAATTCAGAATCAAGCATCCCGTGAAGTACCGCGTTGGCTACCGACCCGATGCCCGATTGTAATGGGGCAAGGTGTTCGGCCAACCTGCCTGCTTTTACTTCCTTCCGTAAAAAACCAATCAAGTGTTTTGCCATCATTTGCGTTTCATCATCCGGGTCCACGATCGTGGATGGAGAATCCAATTGCTCTGTAAATACGATTCCTTTTATTTTTTCAACATCAACCGGAATCCCGGTTGTCCCGATCCGATCCTCCACCTTTTTCAATGGGATCGGTGAACGCTCACCTTGCTTTTCGGGATCATATAAGTCATGCAACCCTTCCAATAGTGACGGCTGCGCCATGTTGATTTCAATGATGATCGATTTGGCCTGCTTCGCAAAAGACAAGGAATTCCCTACGGATGTCGAGGGGATCACCATTCCGTCTTCTGTAATCGAAATCGCTTCCAATATAGCCACGTCAATGGGTTCTATCGTATTTGCCCTGACATATTCAGCCGTATGAGAAAGATGGTGATCAACAAATAACAGCTCTCCTGCATTGATCTTTTTCCGCATCACTGCATCTGCTTGAAAAGGCAAACGTTTACGTATGATACCAGCTTCGGCAAACATTTTATCAACATCAGACCCGAGAGAGGCTCCAGTGAACACGTTTACCTTCAACGGTTCTTTTTTAGCCCGCTCCACCAACGCAAAAGGAACCGCTTTCACATCACCTGCTCGAGTAAAACCGCTTAATCCCAATGTCATCCCATCCTTGATCCAGGAAGCCGCTTCTTCAGCCGAACAAATACGGTCCCATAAGCGTGAATCTCTGATGCGATCCTTCATTTTACCCAATGATATCCCTCTTTCTCTGCATATAGTTAAAAATTATTTTATCCTATGCATGAAGCTTTTGGAGAAATCAGGCCTATAACAAGAAAAACACCGATTAAGCGACAAAATATAATGGCTGAGGCAGAAGAATTTTTTTCAAAAGCCGAGCATCTTCCGGAAATAACTGGCATACGATTGGCTGACAGGAATTCTTGTTTGATTGTCCATTTCCAAAATAAATGTTGAGTGGGTGTCTGGATATATTTCCTGTATATAGCGAACATTCACGATAAATGATCGGTGGCAGCGAATAAACATGTCTCTTGGCAATAAATACTCAAACTCTTGCAGCGGATCCTTATGGGTTCCCGAAAAGCCATCTGCGAAAACATGTGTCTTTCGATCTTTTACTTCCAGATACTTTACGTTTTCAAAGGGGACGGGAATCCAGCCATCATTTGATTTAATCGTTACAACCGATTTACCTTCTGTATAAGCAGGGTAAATGGCCGTCACGCAACCTTCCAGCTTCCCCCCATATTCGAACGGCACAGCCATGCCGTGATAGGGCACTCCGTACACTTCACGGTGAATAAACTCTGACACTTTTTGATTCGTAGTCAGCGCTTTATACGCGATTGTTCCTTCCTTCACAGGGTCCCCCGGCTTGATTTTTAAATCAACCCGCTTGCTCGGACGATAATATATGTATTCTTTTGTATTCGATACAGCAATTGAAATTTCATCCGAAAATAACTCACCAATCACATTGAGCAATGAGACAACCGAAAGCTTTTCCATTAAACCACCCTTTTTAGCTCGTTCACTTCTTACAATATCATAGCAAGTTTTTCCCTTTGAAGGAAAAATGGAGGTTTGAACCAAAGTGCCAATCAGATAGATGTCCTAGAGTAAGTGAAAAATATAGACGTCATTTTACAAGATATTTCACCAGTTGGACAGGATTGCCCAGGAAAAAGAGACCGGTGATTTTCAGAAGAAAAATGATCCTTCCACAATTTAAGCAGAAGGATCATTTTTATTTATTCGTAACCATTTCGAAAATGTTGTAAAAATGTTTGCAGCCGTTCCGTCTCCGGATTTTCCAGCACTTCTTCCGGCGGCCCTTGCTCAACAATGTTCCCCTGGTCGATAAACACGACGCGATCGGATATTTCACGGGCAAAATCCATTTCGTGTGTAACGAGAATCATCGTCATATTGCTCGTTTTCGCAATGTCTTTGATCGTCTTTAACACTTCTCCGACCAGTTCCGGGTCCAGAGCAGAGGTCACTTCATCAAAGAGCATTACCTTTGGCTCCATGACGAGTGCCCGGGCAATGGCCACACGCTGTTGCTGGCCTCCCGATAACTGCGCCGGATATTTATCGACATGGTCTTTCAATCCGACTTTCTCCAGCATCTCAAGCGCCCGCTCCACCGCTTCCTGCTTCGGCACGCCAAGCACATGGATCGGCGCCTCGATAACGTTCCTTAATATCGTCATATGCGGGAAGAGGTTGTACTGTTGAAAGACCATTCCGATTTTCCCGCGCACTTTCCGCAAATGTTTCTCATCCGCGGGTACTAATCTTCCTTTGACTTCCTTGTGCCAAAGCGGCTCTCCGTCCACTTCAATCACTCCGGATGTCGGTTCCTCCAATGTCATGAGCATTCGGATAATCGTCGTTTTACCCGAGCCGCTCGGACCGATAATCGTGATCTTTTCCCCCGGCTTGATATCAAGGTCAATTCCTTTTAACACTTCCGTTTCCCCGAACGATTTGCGGATATCCTGATAAGAAACCATCGGACGTTGTGGCGGATGATCTTGGATGGCTCCCGGGGCCGGATCATCCCCAACGGCTTTTTTCAATACGGTCATTTACAGGCTCACTCCTTTCGTGGCATGGTGTTTGCCGCCTGCCCTTTTCAGCTTTTTCTCCACATGCTGCACGAGCAGGGACGACGGGTAACTCAAGAGCAGGAACAACAGTCCCACAATCGTGATCGGTTCCAAGTAACGCCATGTTTCAGACCCGATGATTTTGGCCGTCTGCAACATCTCCACCACCAAAATGGCGGATAGTAGCGGCGTCTCTTTAAACAACACGATGAGATAATTCCCAAGCATCGGGATAACGGGCGGAATCGCTTGCGGCAAAATCACTTTCACCCATGTCTGAGTCCGGGAAAAGTTCAGTGCCGTGCTTGCTTCCCACTGGCTTTTGGGCACCGCCTCTATCCCGGAGCGGTAAATTTCCGATATATACGTGCTGTAATGGATGCCAAGTCCCAAGGCACCCGTGAGAAACGGGCTCATGGCAAAACCGATGTACGGAATTTCCGGCAAGGCATAAAAGAGGAAAAACAGTTGGACGAGTGGCGGCGTACTGCGGACAAACTCGATAAATCCGACCGCCAGCCACTTCACCGGCTTGATCTTCGTCCGGCGAAGCAGCGTCAGAACAAGCCCGAGCACAAGCGCAATGAGATAAGCGACAACTGTCGCGCCAAGCGTAATCCACATCGCCTTGAGGATTCTCGGAAAAATATCAATCGCAAAACCCCAATCCCATGTCATCCGGCCACCACTCCCTTCGCCGCGCGTTTTTCAAGCCAACGCGCGCCAAATATAAGCGGCAGGGCGATGACAAAATAGAGCAGGAGAAGAAGCGTAAAGATTTCCACCTGATCCCCCGTATAATTATCTTTCAGCATCCTGCCTTGGAACGTCAGGTCGGCCAGAGTCACAAGCGAGACAAGTGACGTTCCTTTCAGGAGTTCAATCGAAATATTTCCAAACCCCGGCAGCATGATTTTAAACGCCTGCGGCAAAATGACGAGCCGCATTCGCTGCCAACGAGTCATATTCAGAGCAATACCGGCTTCCGTCTGTCCGCCGGGTATGGCCAAAATCGCTCCCCGGACAATCTCCGATGCATAAGCCCCATAGTTTAGGCTAAGGGCGATCACCCCTGCTGTAAACGGAGACAGTTCCACTCCAAAGGCCGGGAGGGCGAAGAAGAAAAAGAACATTTGCACAAGCAGGGAAGTGCCGCGAAACAGCTCGACCATCACTCCCGTCAAAAACCGGACGATCCAAAAGCGCGACACCCTGCCCAAACCGAAAAGAAAGGCAAGGAAAAAAGCTAACACGGCCGATAAAAACAGCACCTGAATGGTGACTTTCGCTCCCTGCAACAATTCTGGAAGAAACATTGTAACATTATCTATGATAGACATCCCCTTTTCATTCTTAGGTGCGCCTTCATTTGTTGCGGGATATTATTTAGCACACCGGTCTGCGGTTGTGACCTCGTCCGGCAAATTATCTTCGCCAAAACCAAACTCTTGATAAATCTCCAAAATCTTTCCTGAATCGAATAACTTCTTTAATTCGGCGTTGTATGCCTCCCTCAGTTCCTTGTCTTCCTTGCGGAAAACAGCCGCGCCGTAGCTCATGACGCTCTCTCCGTCAATGACCGGCTGCGTGAAAGGCTTGGCTTCTTCGATTTTGGATTCATCAGCTGAAGCGACCGCTTCACGCAACGTCGCCTCCGTCATGACTGTCGCATCGACACGTCCGGATGAAACAGCGGCAATATTCGACGAAATGCTGTCGGCCGTTTCAATTTGGCTTTCATCCACACCAAGCGATTTCAGGAAATTAAACTGATTTGCTCCCGCCATAATGGACACTTTCACATCCGGATTCGCGGCAATATCTTCATAGCTGTGCAAATTTTTCGGATTGCCTTTTTGAACAGCCATCCCTTCCCCGTATCGGATTTCAACATCACCAAACGCCGCTTCCGAGCAACGTTCCGGACGGATATCCATTCCGGCGGTAACGACATCAAATCGGCCCGCCTTCAAAGCCGGAATCAAGGAACCGAACTCCGTTACCTCTCCTTCCACTACTTCTACACCCATCTCTTTAAAAACGGCTTTTGTTATTTCAGGCGCGACACCTGTGACTTTGTCCCCGTCCATATAGCCGTACGGCTTTTCATTGGCTACGCCAAGTTTGACCTTTCCTTCTTTCTTGATTTGTTCAAGAGTGTTTTGTCCGTCTTTTCCTTTCCCTCCGCTTTTAGACGAACTGTTGGAACCGCATGCACTGAGAAAAACGAGAAGGCATACAGCCAACAGAAGAGCATACTTTCTCATAATAGTGATATCCCCCTGTTTTTTTATTTCGAATTTTCCAAAATAAGAAAATGTAATCCGCCTGTATCGATCAAATTACTTGGTTTAGTCATATGAAACTCACACAAACCGGAGAAAACCGATGGAAAACTCTATGTAATATAGTCTACGTGAACCCAGAATACGGTTCAAACTTCATTTTCCATGTTAATACCCCATTAAATGCTCTCTCGCTACATTAAGATAACAAGAGTGGAAGGATACTCAGCATTATTGGCATATCCTCCTCTTTCCTGCCACATAGAGGCTCATATAAATAAGAAGTTTGGAAAGGATACCAAAATGGGAGGTGCAAGGACATGAGTAAAAACATGGAAAAAAAGCAGAAGAGAAAATCAAACGAGCCAGAACCGCAAAGTGGCTCGCATAAAGTCAAAAACCAGAACCATTCAAGACAAAATAAAAACCCGGGACACGGGATGTAAAAAAACCCGTGCTTTGTTCATCACTTTAGAATGGTACCGGAAGATTGAATGCCCATCACAATACAGTGTCAAATAGACAATCATCGGACTGGCACAGCCACCTCTCCAAAGAACGTGGCTGTTCTTTTTTTATGATGCTCCTCCCTTTTCCATTCTATATTGCCAGCTAAAAAAGTCTTGTCAAGCAAGTATGACGTCATACCCGAAGAAAGCGCCTCCCTTTCATCTTTCTTCCCGATCCGGTCATCATTCTATCAGGCCCTTACTTTTTTGTCTTTTTGTTTGCGGCGGCCTTTTCCAAACGCCTGAAGCGTCTTAAATCTTCTTTCCGCACCGGAAGCGGTTCTTTTCGAACCAGTTTAACAGTGGACACCATCAACAAAAGCAATATGGCCGTAAAAGGCAACGCCGATATGAGCGAAGCTGTTTGCAATGCCTCCAGTCCGCCTGCATATAAAAGAACAGCCGCTATGGCGGAAACGAGTACGCCCCACACAACTTTTGCCAACAGCGGGGGATGCAAGCTCCCATAGGTCGTCATGCTCGCCAAAATATAAGTTGCCGAATCGGCAGATGTCACGAGAAAAGTAAGAATTAACAGAATAGATGCGAATGAAATCAATCCGGTAAACGGAAGGTGTTCAAACGTGGCAAAAAGAGCGGTCGTGAGATCTAAATCAACAGCACGGGCTATGCCTGTCCCCTTTTTTAAATCCAGCCATAAGGCGGTCCCTCCAAAAGCCGCGATCCATAAACAGGCGATTGCCGGCGGAATGACCATTACCCCAAAAATAAATTCGCGGATGGTTCTCCCTCTCGATACCCGTGCTACGAACGCCCCCACGAAAGGCGACCAAGCTATTGCCCAAGCCCAGTAAAAAATAGTCCAATCCCGCACCCAATTCCCTCCGACATAAGGTTGCAACCTTAAACTATATTGAATGAAGTTTGTAATATAATCACCGATTGCAAGCGTAAATGTTTCCAAAATAAAAACGGAAGGGCCCGCGATAAATACAAAAACCAATATGCCAAGCGCCATACCCAAGTTGACATTGCCCAAAAAACGGATTCCTTTTTCCAAACCCGTTGTGGAGGAAATCATATAAAAAATAAAAACCATCACAATTATTCCCAACTGCACGCCGACCGAATGCCCCGCTCCAAACAAAGCATTCAATCCGCCATTCATTTGAAGGACGCCGAGTCCGACAGAAGTAGCGATTCCCATTACGGTTGAAATAACCGCCAAAGCATCAATCGTTCCTTTTACAACGGGTTTACCGCCCGTTACCGGTTCAAGCGCAGTAGAGACAAGTCCATCCCTTTTCTTGCGGAACTGAAGAAAACCGATCACGAGACCGACAATGGCAAAGACCGCCCATTGGCTGATTCCCCAATGGAAAAACGAGTAACCCATTGCGACTCTAGCAGCATTATCCGATTCCGGCTCCAATCCGCCAAAAGGCGGTGAAAAAAAATGGCTCATTGGTTCAGCAATCCCCCAAAACACAAGCCCTACCCCAAAACCGGCAGAAAAAAGCATGCCGATCCATGTGAAAAAGGGAAATTCCGGCCTTTCATCTTCTCCTCCCAGCCGAATCAATCCATATTTACTGATAGCCAACCCAATCAAAAAAACAATGACTAAAAAAACGGCTAATAAATAAAACCATCCAAAATTCTTTGATGTAAAGTTAAACAACTTACCCGATACAATTCCAAATTGCTTTGGCATCAGCGCTCCCAATAATACGAGTATGGATACTATAAAAGCTGACACCGTAAATACTGGATTCTTCCAAGCTTTTCTATCCATCAGATCCTCCTGGTCTACTTATAGTGCTGTTACATTCTTTTTAAAAACGGCCCCATATCATATCTATCACTTTTATTTACCTAATTATTTTTTTGTAAACATGAAACAGACAATTCATCTTCTTCAGTCAAGCTCTCAATAGGACCATTCGGGAGGGATTTAAAGAAAACATACTAAAATGTATAGCAGTTTCATGCTCATACTGAATAAATCGTTCTCATCACGGCTGAGCCGTTTTGATTTTCATGATGACTCTCGATATGATGGTATACAACTTTATCAAAGGGGGTGACCAAACAATCGGCAAGGTAAAAGAAAAGCCAATAGCAAAGGGAAGGATCACCGAAACAATATATTTTCGGGAACCAACCGCAGATGACGGAAGCCATATGTTTGATCTTGTCGTAAAATCAAAAGTCCTTGATGTCAATTCATCTTACAGCTACCTCATGTGGGGAAAGTACTTTCATAAAACATCTATCATTGCAGAAACAGATGGCCGGATCGTTGGATTCATTTCCGCATTTCTCCAACCCGAATCCCCTGACACACTTTTTATTTGGCAAGTCGCCGTCGATCAGACTCAAAGAGGCAAAGGGTTAGCCACTGCGTTGATCATGAAGCTCCTTAACAGACTTGAAGGACAAAATGTCCGCTTCATCGAAGCAACGGTAACCCCGACAAATATCGCTTCTAACCGTTTATTCAAAGGATTGGCGAAAAAACTGGGAACCGACTATAAAACATTTGAATGTTTTGGGGAAGACCAATTTCCCGATCCTTCACATGAAGCCGAGATTGCTTATCGGATTGGACCACTTAAATAAAAAATTGGAGGTATATGCACTTCATGTCAACTGTAACGAGCCAACCGGAAATGGACATGGACATTTTTAACACGCTTGAGTCAAACGTAAGGAGCTACAGCAGAAGTTTTCCCGCTGTTTTTAAAAAAGCAAAAGGATACAAGTTGTGGGACGTCAATGATAAAGAGTATATCGACTTTTTTGCCGGGGCCGGAGCTTTAAATTACGGTCATAACAACGAAAAATTGAAGCAATCCCTCATCAAATACTTGGAACAGGACGAAATTACACACAGTCTTGATATGGCCACTGTTGCAAGAGGCACCTTTTTGCGGAGGTTTCATGACATCATATTGAAACCGCGTCAACTCGAATATAAAGTGATGTTCCCCGGTCCCACTGGCACCAATACTGTGGAAAGCGCCTTAAAGATCGCCAGAAAAGTAACCGGTCGCAATACCGTAATCAGCTTTACAAATGCGTTTCACGGAATGACGATAGGCTCTCTCTCAGTAACTGGGAACGAAGCAAAAAGAAGCGGGGCTGGCATTCCTCTTTCCAACACCGTTTTTATGCCTTATGAAAACGCAGTCGAAAACGTTTCTTCCATCAAAATGATTGAACATTTTCTAGAAAACCGCAGCAGCGGTCTTGATTTGCCAGCGGCCATGATCCTTGAAACAGTCCAAGGAGAAGGGGGCATCAATGCAGCAAGTGATCAATGGCTGCAAAATATCGCTTCTATTTGCAGAATATTCGGTATACTGTTGATCGTTGACGATGTACAGGCGGGATGCGGAAGAACGGGGACATTTTTCAGCTTTGAACCCGCACGCATTAAACCAGATATCATTTGTCTATCCAAATCGATTGGCGGATATGGCTTGCCGATGGCTCTTACATTAATAAAACCCGAGTACGATATTTGGGAGCCGGGTGAACATAATGGAACGTTCCGCGGAAACAACCTGGCATTTGTTGCGGCTTCAGAGGCCTTGGATTATTGGAAAACAGATGATTTTTCCAAAGGCATTCAAACAAAAGCCGCTGAGATGACTCACTTTATTCAGAAGATCATTGAGGAATACCCGGAGTTGAAAGCGGAAAAAAGAGGCCGGGGATTGATGCAGGGAGTGGCATGTGCCAAAGACGAAATTTCCGAAAAAATCTGTGGAGAAGCTTTTAAACGAGGACTTTTGATGGAAACTTCCGGTCCAAAAGGAGAAGTATTCAAGTTCCTGCCGCCTTTAACGATTGATGAAGAAGGAATGACAAAAGGTCTTAATATAATAGATGAAAGCATTCAAGCCGCTTTAAAACAATGAAGGAGATGGAAAAATGATCGTTAGAACATTGGATGAAATTATTGGGACAGAAAACGAAGTAAAAGCGGACACTTGGGCAAGCCGCCGCCTTTTATTAAAATCGGATAACATGGGCTTTTCATTCCATGATACGATTATTTATGCAGGAACTGAAACTCATATTTGGTATAAAAACCACCTGGAAGCCGTATATTGCGTTGGCGGAGAAGGGGAAATCGAAACCGTTTCCGACGGCAAAGTCTATCCTCTGAAAGACGGGACAATGTACGCGCTTGATCAAAATGATGAACACTACTTACGAGCGACAAAAGATATGAGAATGATCTGTGTTTTCAATCCGCCACTTACCGGAAGAGAGACACATGACAAAGATGGTGTCTACCCTTTAGTAGAAGATTAATGTTCTCCCCTACAAACCCAAGCCGGGATCGGCTTGGGCTTTTTCATTTACACGATCCTTTTGATTAACTGTTATAATGCAGATTGTAAGTAGATTTGGAGAAATGGGGAACAGTCATGGAATTGAAATTTGCAAATGCGGAAAAAAGGGTACACGATACGCTCATCTTCCCTTCATTTAACCTGTCAGTCCATCCCGGGCAAGTGGTCGCTGTATATTCAAGTGTAAATATCCAGGAGCAAGTGTTGCATTTACTCCTCGGTAAAACGTTTCTTTCACGGGGAGAAATTCAGATGAATGGCAGCCCGTTAAAGCACCCGTCCAAAAATATGGGCTTTTTTTTCTTGAAGCCGAGTTTATACGAACGGCTTTCGATAGAAGAAATGCTTCGTTTTATAAAAAATATCTATAGTTCCAATCAAGACATTGAAACAATCATCAAAACGGTTCACCTTGAAAAAAAACGGAACACAAAAATTCATCAACTAACCTATTCGGAAACGAAGCGGGTGCAGCTTGGCTGCCTGCTCCTGCAAAATCCTGCGATTTATATTTTCGAAGAACCCGATCAAAACTTGGATTTGGAATCTAAACGAATATTTTTGTCCCTTCTGCATCAGCTTCGTGAATCAGATAAAAGTATTTTGATCCTGACGGGAAATATGGAAAGTGCCATTACGGCTGGTGATAAGGTGTATAAGTTAGACAACAGCGGATTAACATCCATTCAAATTGAAAGCGACCATTCGGAAAAAGCCGCTGACCCCATACAAAAGGAACAAGGAAGCGAAATGATGCAACCCGTTCAATTCAAAAAGATCCCGACCAAAATAAAGGATAAAATTGTCCTCTTTAACCCACCGGAAATTGATTATATTGAAAGCAGTGATGGGCAATCATTCTTGCATATAAAAGGCGAATCATTTTCAAGCGACTTTACATTGCAGGAATTGGAAAATCGGTTATTGCCTTTCGGATTTTTCCGTTGTCACCGTTCCTATATTGTCAATTTGCAAAAAGTGCGCGAAGTGATTACTTGGACAAGGAATAGCTACAGCCTTGTTTTGGATGACAGCAACAAATCGACAATTCCTTTGTCCAAATCAAAAATGGCTGTATTGAAGGAGATGCTTGGGCTGAAATAATGATTATTTCTCGGGAAATATGTCGATATAAAACTGCCGTTAATCATCAATGTACCTCATTGAAAATCATCAAGTTGCTTGAATACCCGATGATTGGTTTATCAACTTCCCTTATACTCCATTCACCTCATTATCAACTCCTTTCATCGACTTTTTAATGCTTGATGATTCATGATCTTGTAACCTGTAGATACACAAACGGATGAGGTGAAGGAAAACATGGAACATATTATTGAGGTCAAAGATTTGGTGAAAACTTTTGCCAATCGTCCTGCTCTGGAAGGCGTCGATTTCCAAGTAAAGAAAGGAGAGATCTTCGGGTTCTTGGGTCCGAGCGGATCAGGCAAAACCACAACCATTAAGATTTTAACAGGTCAACTGAACCCGACAACCGGTACAGCTACCGTTTTTGGAGAACCTGTTTCCAAGTTGAAAAATCCGGACTATCGGAAACGGTTTGGTGTTCTAACTGATAACAGCGGTTTATATGGAAGGCTATCTGTTTTAGATAATTTGAAGCTGTATTGTCATTTATATGATGTTCCGCACACAAGAATAGAAGAAGCTCTTACAATTGTAAATTTGGAAGAGGATAAAAACAGAAGAGTTTCTACATTATCAAAAGGGATGACACAGCGGGTCGCATTGGCACGCGCATTGTTGCACGAACCAGAGCTTTTGTTTTTGGATGAGCCGACATCAGCTCTTGATCCGACAAACACCCTCCATATATATGAAGGCCTGCGAGCATTAAACGCAAAAGGAACGACCATCTTTTTAACGACACATGACATGCATGAAGCAGATACTCTCTGTAATCGCATTGCATTTTTAAATAAAGGGAAAATTCAGTTATTAGATACACCCGATAACCTCAAAAGAAAATATTCCGAAGCCACTGTCACTGTGGAAATGACAAACGGACAAAAAGTCGTTGTTCCGACAGGTTCAGAAGGTGCAGATAAATTATATAGTCTGATGAAAACAGATCAAATAATGAGAATCCATTCAAACGAATCGACTTTAGGCGAAATTTTCATTCAAGTAACAGGGAGGAAGCTGGCATGACATTTTCATGGAAACGCGTAAACGCCATTTTTGTCAAGGATTATAAGGATTTTTCACGGAATATGGCGGTTTCAATTATCATTTTCTTTCCGCCTGTCCTCGCTGCCCTGTATAGTCGCATGGGCACCAGTTCGATTGAATCCATTTATATGATTTTCAACATGGGATTTGCCATGGTCGCAGCCTTTGTTCAAAGCTGTCTCATTGCGGAAGAAAAAGAGAAAAACACTTTAAGGGGACTGATGCTGTCTCCCGCCACCACAGCCGAAATTCTCAGCGGGAAAAGTTTACTGTCGTTCCTGTTGACGCTTTTCTCCATTGTTCTAAGTGCGATCTTTTTTGAATATCTTCCCAAGAACATTGGAATCATTGCTCTGGCTATCATCCTTTCATCGTTTTTTTATATCGGTTTAGGGACATTATTGGGCCTTTATGCGAAGTCTATTATGGAGGCCTCCGCACTTGTCCTGCCTGTTATTATCGTTTTTTCCGCTGGAACATTTTCCAAGTCACTGGCTGAACAGTATCCCGTGTTGAAAGCGGCCAATTATTTGCCGAACGTACAGTTGCTTGATATTGCGACAAAAGTGGAAGCAAACGCGGGCGGCGCAGATGTACTTTCGCATTTTGCGATTATCGCTGCTTGGGTCATTATCATTTCTCTATTAACAGTGATCATCTTTCGTAAACGAATGGTCGATTAACGAGCCGAGCACTATGCCGTTGCGGCCGGACGTTTTAGCCTATAACCTGAATCAGGCGAAGCAAACCAACGAGGTTCCTTCGCCTGATTTTAGATTTGCAAAATGCCCAGCCTAGTGGGAGCCATTCTCTAAACAACCATGCCGATCCCTTCAACGCAACATCTCTGTTACAGCCAGAAAGTGCGAATCATGCCTCTTCGACACCGCACCAATCAATGATGTGAGCGGCTAACACTTTTGCCGTGTCGATGACACTGTCAATTTCGACATATTCGTCTGGCCCGTGCATATTGGCACATTTTGGCCCAAATACGAGACCCGGCTTATCGTAATACTGGGTAAATCTCGCGTCATTTCCGGCTGCCCGTCCGGCGACTTCCACTTCACGCCCCAATATGCTTTCAGCCGTCTGTTTAAATGACTGGATATAAGGATGTTCGGGATTTTGGTTCCATGCTTCTGTTGTCCATCCGTACCATTCTAATTGGGGAGGGTTTTGCTGAAGCCACTCGTCTTCTTCAGCAGCCTGTTGAATTGTTTTTTCAACAAGTTGTTTGATCTCCGCTCGCGTTTCTGATGGAATAAACCCGATTCTGCATTCAAGGACTGCTTCACCCGGCACATTGGAAGCCCAGTCGCCTCCCTGTAAAGTGCCCAAGTTCAAATGAACAGATTGGCCGGAACCTTTATGAAACAGTTCAAAATAGACTTCCTTTGCTCTTTTTTCCGCCAATGTTTCCAAGGCGCTGTATACTTTATACATTTTGCTAATGGCATTCACACCTAAATGCGCCATCCCGGCATGCGCCGTTTTTCCGAGCACTCTTACCCGAAAATACATGACACCGGCATGTGCCACAGTCAGCCTTAAAGCGTGGGGTTCCGTTGCAATAAAGCCATCTGTTACATACCCTGCTTCCAATAATGAAAGGGTGCCGCCGGCTCCTCCCGCTTCTTCTTCGATGACGCTTTGAAGCTGAACTTCCCCTTTTGGCTTGAGACCAAGATCCAATAAAGCCTTTAAAGCAAACCAATTGGCCAGCAGTCCCGCTTTCATATCTCCAGAACCCCTGCCGTACAATTTATTTCCTTCGATTTCACCGCCCCATGGGTCCTTTGTCCATTTCTCCACAGGTTCAGGGGAAACAACATCGACATGGCCGTTTAATGCTAAAGAAGGCGTATTTTTTGTCGTCCCTTTCCAAACGCCAATGATATTTTTCCGTCCTTCAAATGAAAGCCCTGAACTGCTGAATGCAGGATGATTCCGAATTTTTTCATATCGCGGCTGTATCTCTTCCACTCGTAATCCAATTTCCTCATATCTTTTCTTCATATATTCCTGCATGGCCTGCTCATTGCCAATCACGCTTGGAATTTGTACCGCTTTCACAATTGCTCCGATTAAGTCCTGCTTATGTTTTTCTATATAGTCCAATACCTGCTTTTTGGTGTCTCGCAACAGCTGTTACCTCTCTTTCTATGAATGTCCAATTCTATTATAGAACAAATCCAGTCCTCATTTCAGCCAAAAATACCGGCAGGCAAAGGAACATTGAATATATAGCGGAATAAAACGAAGAAAAACACACTGACCGCCATTGCGCTCCAAGCTGAATGAAACACCCTCCTATTACCGGGCTTATCCTCTCCCATCATTAAATACCATGTAAATACCGAAAGATAAATGATGCTGGCCAATAAAAAGCCTAGTAAACCTATGAGTACGACATATGCGACCATGCCCAAACCAATAATAAACAGTTGACGTTTATGAATATGTTCGAACAGCTTTGGGCGTTCTTTTCTTACTAAAACGACTGCCAAATACATCACACTAAGAAACAGCAAAATGATACTTACTGTGCGCGGAAAAAGGTAGCTCATTTCATTTAGTCCCTTTGTTTTCCATATGGCGGCCAACGATAAAAACACCAGGACCAGAGAGAACACAAGATCATACGACATGTTTCGCCTGATCACTTCAAACACCTTCTCTCGCTTTTGATTTCAGAATACTTGACACGATTGGACCTGCTATAGAAATGATACATAAAATGATTAAAACAACCGTAACAGGCCTGGAAAAAAACAGTGTCCAGATGTTTCCAGACGCTTTTCCAAGCAAAATCGATTGGATCAACCCTCTTTCGGCAATCGGCCCCAGTATGAGGCCAAGCACAATCGGGGCTGGATGAAAACCGGCATTTTTCAAGACATAAGCTATTAAGCCAAACCCAACGAGCATGGCAACATCCAACAAACTGTTTCTGATCGTATAAGTTCCCACAACCGTCAAAAAGACAATGGAGGGAGCAAGATACCAGATAGGCAGCGTAAGCACATTTCCAATCGTTTGTGAACCGATTAGACCAAAGAACAACATGATCACGTTTGCCAAAATAAACGCGATTAAAAACGTATAAACGAGCCCCGGATGGTCGTTCATAAGGTTTGGTCCGGGGGTAATTCCTTGCATCATAAGCGCTCCAAGCATGATAGCGGCCGGTGGCGCTCCCGGAATGCCGAGTGACAAAAGCGGAACCAGTGATCCTCCGACCTCTGCGTTATTGGAAGTTTCAGCCGCCATTACTCCGTCCATATTTCCCTTGCCAAATGATTTTTTGTCTTTGGAAAACCGAATGGCAGCATCATAAGAGAGCAGTGCTGCCACATTGCCGCCGGCTCCGGGAATAATGCCGGTAATAATGCCGATAAGCGACGAACGAATGAAAAAAACCGGTTTTTTGATGATATAGAAAAAGATTTTCTTAGAAATGCCCTTTTCTTTTTTTAGCGCCTTTTGCGGCTTAATTTTATTTTCAATCATTGAAATTACTTCCGGAACACAAAAGAACGCGATTAAAATGACGACCATATCCAACCCCGATTGCAGGCCGGAAAAGCCGAACGTGTATCTGGATTCCCCACCGACTGGAGAGATGCCGACCGTTCCCAACAACAAGCCGATACAACCCCCGATCAATCCCTTTAGCAAAGATCCCGAGGAAAGGGTGGCAATCATCGTTAAGCCTAATACCGCCACCCAAAAATATTCCGAAGGGCCAAAGCTGAGCGCCCACTTTGCTAATATGGGCGTTAAAAACAAAAGAGCCATACCACCGGTAATCCCGCCTATTCCCGAACTCATGGCCGCGGCGATAAGAGCATGGGCCGCTTTCCCTTTTTTCGCCAATGGAAATCCGTCAAAAGTGGTGGCGATTGCGGACGGTGTGCCTGGGGTATTGATCAATATGGCTGAGATACAGCCGCCATAAATTCCGCCCACATATAAGCCGCCCATCGTCATCAGTGACATCTCCGGCTGCATCGTAAAGGTAAAAGGCAACAGAAGTGCCAAAGCCATCGTGGCGGTTAACCCGGGTAATGCCCCCACAATCATGCCCACTAATACCCCGGTGCATAAGAGCAGGATATTGAAAGGGTCCGTTAATGAGCTCATCACAGATGGAATCGAATCAATCATCTTTGCGCCTCCCGTTCTGTATCTCAGGGCTTATTCCAGGACCAATTGGGCGGTGGTCACTCAACCTTTGCCTATATGATTATTCCATTCCTGTATAGAAAGTTCCGCATTGCCTCATTTTCAATAATTGGCAGCATGTAACCCTACTGTTTTTCCAAAATATCCGCAAACTCCTTCGTTTTCTGTTCAATATATTGGACTGATTCTTCATGGCCCATTGCTTTTGGCTCAAAGCCTTCCTCATACATCTGATCTTTCACCCCCGGCTCCTCCAATATGTTCAGGAAAGCCTTTTCCAATATGTGAATGATCTTTAGATCGGTATCCGGCGGCACTCCTACCCCGCGATCAATCGAGGCGGTAATATCGTAACCCTCTTCGATAAATGTAGGAACTTCCGGCATCGGTTCGAATGTTTCTTCAGACCCGATGGCAAGAATTTTCATATCTTCGGTATATTTTAATAAATCGCTGGAATTCGCCAATACAGCGTCCGTATTGCCTCCCAGAAAAGCTTGCATAGATGGGCCCGCCCCGTCAAACGGCACATATTGCAACTCAATCCCTGCCACATCTTGAAGCTGTAAAAAGGCGATATGATGGCCGGAATAGTTGCCTGATCCCGCGACCGTGATCGACCCCGGATTTTCCTTTGCTTTTTGAATAAAGTCATCCAACGAGTCAATCCCGCTGTCTTTACCGATAGCCAACGCGATTGGCGTTGTCTGGAAAATGGCTATAGGCACAATATCCTCTGTTTGATACCCTGTATCTTCATTGGCAAGCGGCTGCAGGATGATATGCGGGATGTTGATGCCTGCGAGAAAATATCCATCCGGCTTTTGATTCACCAACTCACTCCAGCCTACAGAACCACCACCGCCAGGTTTATATTGAATAACAATTTTTTGCTTTAAATATTTCTCCAGAAATGACTGCTGCCGCCGGGCCTCGATATCAGACTGTCCGCCTGGTTCAAACGGGATGCTGTACGTAATGGATTTTTCAGGAAACTGCCCTTTTCCATTTCCGCCACTTGCAGAACAAGACATTAATAACAAAGCGGCGCAAATAAATGAAACAGCAGTTATCCACTTTTTCTTCATGGGGTAAACCTCCCTTGCTCGGATACGGCAAATTCTTAATGATTATATTCAGATTGACGGAAGATGATTCGAACTTTATGGAGATGAAAAAGATCAAAGCGCCATACATGAGCTCCTCGGGAACAATCCATTATCTTCCAATCCACAACCCCATAAGGTTTTTTCGGTTTAACCCCAAAAAAGGTTATTGTTTTAATGTTGTTATCTTAACTTCTTATTCTATAGATTCCCCTGGATTACCATAAACAAAGGGTCTGAGACACAACTCAATCAGCTGATGAAAAAACGAACAATACAGTGAAACTTCATTCAGTAGGGCTCCTACTGAATGTTAGTTGAACCAATCGGGCATTTAGGTGCCGTTTTCTCCCACTCCACCTTTTGTATTCACTCGAGATTTTGAAGTGGGAGTCTTTCGGCACCTTACATGCGGGATAAATTATCCCAGTGCATAATACGCAAGCTTTTAGCGTAGTCAAAATAGGTAGACTCCTGCGGGAATAGCTCGAGCTGAAGATCCCGCAGGAAAGCGATCTTTGCTTTCCGAGGAAGCTGAAGCTGCCCGCGGAAAGCGAAATATGTTGACGTAGCGATGATAGGGATTTTTTTAACACAAATAAACCGAACAATTCATTTATAATTGTTCGGTTTTTGCTATTTCGTATTTGCTTATGTCCCAGCCGTTAGACATCTCGTCCTTTACGTTCAAAAAAAAACAACCTCTTGAAAAATGTCGTTAGGTTTTACACCTGATGCAAAGCTCGGTGATACTAGTCCATATTTAAAAAAGCTAAAAATATTTCCGTAAATGTTTTTTGTTTAAAATTATGTATAATCTTATTAAAAGGAGATG
Source organism: Siminovitchia sp. FSL H7-0308 (assembly GCF_037980985.1). NCBI lineage: Bacteria > Bacillati > Bacillota > Bacilli > Caryophanales > Bacillaceae > Siminovitchia > Siminovitchia sp. FSL H7-0308. The sequence goes on along the minus strand of NZ_CP150282.1, from coordinate 4,475,522 downwards.
ATCATAATGATAAAGTACAGACGTTTTTTATATCTCAGCTTTATCGTTTCTATAAGCATAGTCTTAATCTCTCCTTCTCAAGGAAAATCGTATGGACTTCCTTTTAACTGGGTAATACATCATGGACCTAATAAATTAACTACTACATTTCTCCTTTTTTCTCCTAAGAATTTATCAACTACTGAATTTATCCCCTCTGCATTTTTATTAAATGTGTTTATTATCTATTTCTTAATAATTGGAGTATATAAATTTTTGACAAAGATAAATAAAAATCGTCAAACAAATTAATTTTATAAAATTTGCTCTTTCATTGCGTTCCAAAAACTTCTCCTTAAAAACTAAAGAGTCCAATAATTAAAAACCCAAGAATGTGATTTTAAAGCTTCGGTTTTACTTTTTGATTTTCAGTTTCCATGAAAAATTTGTTGACATTTTTTCTAACTAAGGATAATATCTATGTAACAATTGAATTTGAAATTCTCTTATAAAGAGCGGCGGAGGGACTGGCCCTGTGAAGCCCGGCAACCATTCTTGTTTGACGAAACAAGAACAGGTGCTAAATCCTGCAAAATACTGTTGTATTTTGAAAGATAAGAGAGGTAAACCGATTTACTTACAATGTATATCCATGCCTCTCATTTTGGGAGGCATTTTTCATTTTGAAGAAAAAACCTCCCCGTATGTGATTTTCAACATACGCCTTAAATGCAGACTAAATATATAAAGAAAAGAGGAAATGACATGCACAAATGGTTATTAACTAGTTTCGTTGTGTTGCTAGCACTTACCCTTGCCGCATGCGGTGGAGGAAAAAGCAGTGAAAAAGAAACTGTAAATAAAGAATCAACATCTGAAGGTCTTCTCAGCGACGGCAAATTGACAGTCGGCGTAACGGCCGGACCGCACGAGCAAATTGTGGAAAAAGTAAAAGAGCTTGCAGCAAAAGAAGATTTGGAAATAGAAGTAAAAGTTTTCACCGACTATGTCATGCCGAATATCGCTTTGGACGAAAAAGAGCTTGATCTCAACGTATTTCAGACGATACCTTATTTAGATCAATTTAAAAAGGACAGAAACCTGGATCTTGTAAATGTGGGCGAAACAGTAACGTTCCCGATGGGTATTTATTCTTCCAAAGTAAAAGATGTGCAAAAACTGCAAAAAGGGGCAAAGCTCGGTTTGCCTAACGATCCTACAAACGGCGGCCGCGCTCTCGTTTTATTCGAAAAAGCCGAATTGATTACACTAAAAGAAGGCTCGGGAAACACGCCAACTGTCAAAGATATCGAAGAAAACAAAAACAACTTTGAATTTGTGGAATTGGAAGCATCCCAAATTCCCCGTCAGTTGGAAGAACTGGATGCGGCGGCGATTAATACCAATTATGCGATCGAACATGGATTCAAACCTGGAAAAGATGCTATCTTTATCGAATCGAAAGATTCTCCATGGGTAAATATTGTTACGGCAAGAGCCGAGTCCAAAGACGACGAAGCGATTCAAAAGTTTTTGGATGTGTACCGCTCTGATGAAACAAAACAATTTATTGATGAAACATTTGAAGGATCTGTCATTCCTTCCTGGTAAGGAATGAAGGGGGCCACCCGTCCCCGAATATTCTTCCAGCCATTACGGGTTTGAAAATAAAGCATGAAGGAGCAAATACACATGATCGAATTGGCGGGAATTTCAAAGACATTTAAAGGCAAGCAAGGCTCTATTCACGCATTAAAGAATGTGTCACTTTCAGTGAAAAAGGGTGAAATATACGGTGTCATTGGATACAGCGGCGCAGGAAAAAGCACGCTCATCCGTTGCGTCAATTTATTGGAAAAACCGGATACGGGTTCTGTAAAAGTAAAAGGGATCGATTTAACAAAGCTGTCTACCAAAAAACTTCGCGAAGCCCGCAGTAACATCGGAATGATTTTTCAAGGCTTTAATTTGTTAAAGACGGCTACTGTTTATGAAAATATCGCCCTGCCGCTGAAACTTGCCGGATTCAGCAAAAAGGAAGTGGAAGAGCGGGTCAAGAAATATATAAAAATCGTTGGACTCGACGAAAAGCATCATGCCTACCCGGCCGAACTGTCCGGCGGGCAAAAACAACGGGTAGCCATTGCCCGTGCGTTGGCTTTCGAGCCCGAAGTCCTTTTAAGTGACGAAGCGACAAGCGCATTGGACCCTGATACAACGGAGGCCATTCTGGAATTGCTGTTAAAAATCAATAAAGAGCTCGGCATCACGATTTTGTTGATTACGCATGAAATGAACGTCATCCAACGAATTTGCGACCGTGTGGCCGTCATGGAAAAAGGGGAAGTAATCGAGGAAGGAAAAACGAAAGACCTCTTTACTTCACCGCAACATCCGACGACGAAGCGGTTTGTCAGCAATCTGTTTACACATAAAATACCAAACGACATGCTGGAAAAATTAAATGAAAGCGGCCAAGTCGTTACTCTCTCTTTCTTCGGGGAATCAAGCGGCGAACCAGCGTTGGCCACTGTTACAAAGAAGTTTGATATATATCCAAACATTCTATCAGGCAGCATTACACATTTAAAAGAAGATACCTTTGGCCAGCTTGTCGTTCATATGAAAGGTGATCCGGCCGAAATTCATAAAGCCATTCGGTATTTGGAACAAGATCAGGTTCATGTGGAAGGTGTGAAGATTAGTGACGAAAATAAACGAGTTTCTTGACAACTGGGGCGCTGATATTTGGGAAGCCATCATCCAAACCTTCCAAATGGTCGGAATCTCTTTAGGAATATCCATTTTAATTGGCTTGCCTTTGGGAATCATGCTTGTTTTGACCCGTCCGGGAAAAGCTCTCGGCAATAAATTTGTTTTTGGTGTTTTAAACGTATTGATTAATATTATCCGTTCAGTTCCATTTATTATTTTGTTGTTCTTTATTTTGCCTTTTACAAAATTCATTGTCGGAGTAACGATTGGTGTAAAAGGGGTGATCGTGCCGCTCGTTATTTATACAGCGCCCTATATCGCCCGCTTAATGGAAACCGCCCTCTTAGAGGTGGACCGCGGAGTGATTGAAGCATACGAAGCGATGGGGATGAAAACAAGGCATATCGTATGGCACGTGCTTGTAAGGGAGTCCCGCTCATCCATCATTCTTGGTTTAACCATTGCCACCATCTCCTTAATCGGAGCAACGGCCATGGCGGGACTTGTCGGCGGCGGCGGTCTTGGCGACCTTGCTTACCGCTACGGACACCTCCGTTACGAAGTCGATGTGATGTATGTAACAGTCATCTTGCTCATCATCCTTGTGCAAGGGCTACAGTCGCTTGGCAACCGCTTGGCAGCCAAATTGAAAAAAGACTAATCAACCATCAAAAAAAGAAAAGAGGAATGGCAATATGAAAAAGTGGCTCTTATCCAGTTTACTCCTCATACTGATCGCCGCCCTTACAGCTTGCGGAGGCGGCGACAAAGAAAACGCGGGAGATAAAGACGAAAAAGCGAAAGACCTGCTCAGTGACGGAAAGCTGACTGTAGGTGTCACCGCAGGTGAACATGAGGAAATCATGGAAAAAGTAAAAGAACTGGCCGCAGATAAAGACCTGGAAATTGATATAAAAACTTTTTCCGACTATCTCATTGTGAACGAAGCACTGGCACAAGGAGATCTTGATCTGAACGTATTCCAACATGAACCTTATATGAACAAACAAAAAGAAGATCGCAACTACGATATCGTCAACGTCGGAAATACGATTACGACCCCGATGGGTGTATATTCCAATAAAGTGAAAGATCTCGGCGAACTGAAAAAAGGCGCAAAGCTGGGATTGCCCAGCGACCCGACCAATGGCGGCCGCTCCCTCCTATTATTTGAAAAAGCCGGACTGATCAAACTGAAGAAAGGCGCTGGCGATACACCATCCGTCAAGGACATTGAAGAAAACAAAAAGGATTATGAATTTGTAGAATTGGAAGCCGCGCAAATTCCACACCAATTGGATGATTTGGATGCGGCGGCCATCAATTCCAACTACGCGATTGAAAGTGGACTCGTTCCAACAGAAGACGCCATCTTTATGGAAGAAAAAGATTCCCCGTGGGTGAATATTGTTGCCGCCAGAGCGGAAAGTAAAGATGACCCTGCGATTAAGCAATTTTTGGAAGTATACCAGTCAGAAGAAGTCAAACAATTTATTGATGAAACATATAAGGGTGCCGTTATTCCCGGATGGTAATTGGGAAGGTACCGAACTAACCGGAAAGGCGGATGTAGCACAAATAGGGCTGCCCCCGCCTTTTTGCCATGTTGATAGAGAATAGATCACCAAATACGACGAAAATTGACTTACCTAACTTCTATGTTACGATAGGCTTAATATGTACTTTTTATAAAAGGGTGGGAAGAGAATGCCGCAAATAGTACCAACGGGAAAGCCTATTTATTCATTTAGCAAAGAACACGAACCCGTTATAAAGGTGGACTCGGGAACCAGGTTGGTAGTTGAAGCTTACGACTGCTTTGAAAATCAAATCCAGTCCGATCATACAACGATGAACAGTATTGATTGGAACCGAATTAATCCCGCAACTGGCCCCATTTACGTAGAATCGGCCAAGCCGGGAGATGTATTGGCTGTAACGATTCACAGTATTGAAATTGGGGAAAGTGGCGTGCTTGCTACTGGACCAAATTTGGGTGTCATGGGCCATCGAATCGATGAATTTACCGTGAAAATCACTCCAATCGAAGACAACTATGCCATTTTTAATGAAAAAGTGAAAATCCCGCTTAATAAAATGATTGGTGTGATAGGTGTTGCTCCTGAGGACGATGCCGTGCCTTGCGGCACACCGGGAAGCCATGGCGGAAACCTGGATACACTTCTCATTGCAGAGGGAGCGACCATCTATTTCCCTATTTTTCACGAAGGGGCTTTGTTTGGCCTGGGAGATATGCATGCAGCAATGGGAGACGGAGAAATTGGTGTATCCGGTATCGAAGTTCCGGGAAAAGCGGATATAACCTTACAAGTATTCAAAGGAAAAAGCTTGAAGCACCCCGTGGTTAAAAATTCAGATGGTCTGAGTCAATTAGTATCAGCCAAGACATTGGACGAAGCCGCCAAAACGGCCGTGGAAGAAATGGTCGATCTGCTCCTTCCCCATACAGACCTTGAACTGAGCGAAATGACGATGCTATTAAGCGCGATTGGACATACTCAAATCTCGCAGATTGTTGACCCTTTGTTAACGGCTAGGTTCTTTGTACCCCAATGGTTTTTAGATACGTATAACATAAAGATATTTGGTTAAAAATCCCGTATAGAAAAACAAAGGAGTTGTCCATTAAGTCGATTTTTTCGGCCATTGGGCGCTTCTTTTTTTATTTAAAAACGTTGTGAAGGACCTCGCCTGTATCCTTTTTAAACAGTGGCGATTGGACATGTGTGTGGCAGCATACCAAGAAATTAGACGAGACACTGATTGTTCCTGAAGCAAAGTAGATGTTCATCATTACATTTTGCTAAAATCGGTAACCTGTTTTGTTTTTTTTGGCAGAGTTAAAGGTTTTAACCGGACTTTATCCGGACGTCGTTAAGCGTATAGAAAAAGATGAGGCCTCATAGTTTTTTGGTTAATTTGTTAATAGCAAATTGAAAAGCAAAAAAAGGAATGCGAGTATTGGTGCTGAATGGATCATTGATGAAAAAAGCATAACCAAATGTGATAGCTGTAACGATAAATAAAAGAACGTGCCATAATTGGTTTTTTTGAAGGTGGTTGATATTTAGCAAAGTTAAATATCGAGTTTACAAACCATAAATATGAATTTGCAATGAGGAGTTCAGAAAATATATTGGAAAATAATGGGAATTCCTATAACTCCTGTACATCTGAACGAGTCTCCCGTTGTACTTTCCTTCAACATCTTCCACTGGTTGAATGATATTTCCGACATCTGTCCGAAAGCTTGTAATGATCATATGGCGACCTTGCCGTTCGGGTATTTAGTCAGAAACGGATTTTTTCCCCAGTGAATGCACGGCAGACACTTTCAAACCACTTCTTTCCAAACAGGAAGTGGCCATGGCGAAAACATGATCCACTTCCTTGCATGTAAGTTGGACGATGCGACATTATGAAAAAGTTGAAAACCCTACAGTGGGAAACCTCTTTTTTTCTATTTCTCCCCGATTCATGATGTCCAAACGAGAGCTGGAGGCTGTTCAACTTTTTTCTATAGATCAAGGTCCTTTGTTACATGATCCATTTTCTCTTTTATGCTGTCCGCGGTATCAAAAATTTCACGATGCTTTTCTTGTCTGACGGAGTCTGCATATTCCTTAACGGTTTTCGTCCGTTCATCTATTGCATCTGAAATAGCTAGTTTGGTATCCAGATCCATTATGTCTTCATCCGATAGTTCGTTTAAAGCTGTTTTCATTCGATCATGCTCCCTGTTCAGTGAAGTGAGGTAATCTCCCTGTAATCCCCTGAGCTCACTAGCCATTCTGACAGACGAAACGTTAGTACTATGGGAATTTTGGCTAAACCAGTATCGCCACCCTGTTTTTCCCATGCTTTCCTTCCAGCTTTTCGTAACCTCTTCATCCAATTCCTGTTTGTTATTAACCGATGTATACTTTCCGCCTCCGGCATTGGCCACCTCTTTCAACTGGCGATCAGCTTCGTCGTCCACATCAAATCCGATAATATTCATTTGCAGGTCTGTTAGTGAATGCTTGGCAGCCTTTGCTGCTTGAACAGGATCCCCATCACATGTTTCAATACCATCACTAACAACATAAATAAATGTTTTTGCCTCCTCACTGCTCGTTTCTTTTAGCTCCTTTTCCGCTTTCTGTATGGCTGACGCAAGCGGCGTCCAACCACTCGCATCAAATTGATCTAACGCAGCGGAGAATGCTTTTTGATCGTATGCTTTCAAAGGATACACGGTTTCGATGCTTTCACATGACAGCTTTTTGTCCTGATCGGACCCTGTCCCTTTATGACCGAAGACAGATAAGGAGATGTTCACATTCTCCGGCAAGCTTTCTGAAAATTGTTCGATGCTTGACTTTGCCAATGCCATTTTTATACCACCTGGAACTTCCGCCTTCATGCTTCCACTGGCATCTATCAAAACAGCTATATTCACTTCATCCGGCTGTTCGTTTAATTCTTCTTCACTGACATCCTGAACGAGTCTTCCGTCGGGTAGTTTTAGTTCGTGATACTTTACTTCCATATCTCTCACTGGCTGAATGACATTTCCGACATCCGTACGGAGACTTGTAATAATTGATGTTGCCCACTGCTTGGCATCCCAATCCTTCGTATCTTTGTTTTTTATTTCTTCCAGGTATTCAGCTACAGCTTCTTCTTCTGCTTTTTCATACTCTTCTTGATCAGCAAACTCTTTTTTTCCGATATATTTTTCGAACAAGTGTCCAGCCGGTTCTTTCTCGATTTCTTCTCCAATCAGGCTGTACGTTTCTTTTTCTTCTGTAGTCTTTTGTGTTTTTGATGTACCAGTATTTTCTTTAGGTTGGCCACTTTTTGTTTCGTCCTGCTGACAGCCAAGCAAGGCCACGCAGACAAGTAGCAAAATCAGCCAAGGCTTCTTCAACATTTTTCACTTCCTAATTTGATATTAATGCTATAAGTTTAGTATAGTTTTTTTTGAAAAAATTAAAAACGTCCTTTTTGCCTAACACTAAAATACTATTAGAAGCCAGGTTAAATTCTTTCACAAATAGCTTTATTTGGGCGGGTGTTGGCAGAAAAAGAATGGCGTTTTCTAAAAACAACATGACCTCCCTCACCTATTCGTCAAGTTTGTTTGCCCGTCATTGGCGCATAATCTATGTTATGCGAAACTTAAGTGTTTTTGTCCTTGACGCAGTCCAGGCCATTATCCTTAAGCAGTCGCTCAAAAAATGATATTGAATCTGTCTCTACCCGGAAACCTGTCAAACTATCATACGAAACGTGATATACTGGCTAAATAAGTCAAATTCTTGCAGAAGTGTAGCCACTTATTTTAAGCTTGATAGGAAATCTGGCCAGTTGGAACTGGTAGTGCCGATGATGCCTTACTGTTCGGTTGACCCATACTATTTGCTCTTCTGAATACAGGGGTAATTGATGAACCTTGAGCGTTGCCCGCTTTTCCCCGGCCGTCTTTTTTTGGTCCGCCATCCGGACGTCAGAAGGCGGCCACTTCCACTGAAAAAGAAACAAAGGAGGGAAAGAACTTGAAAGAAAAGAAAGACTTGCGATATCTTTGTTATCCTTATATGCGTGAATCTGCTTCCACCGTGGATTTCGAAATCAGAACAGATTCATTGACAACACGGATTGGACAAGCGGCTTCGCTTACAAAAGAGATACCGGTTGTTCACGAAGATTTAATGTATTTGCTTCCGATGGTTTACCATTTAAATGGTTCTGTCCGTGGAAAAATGGCCATTACCGAAGAGGATGTAAACCGTCTAAGCAAGATGTACGACTTTTATGTGGCAGAAGTAAAAGATCGAATTGACCGTTTTGTCCTTCCACAAGGCACAACAGCGGCTTGTGTGCTTCATGTTTGCCGCAGTGAAGCGAAGAAATCTGTCCGTGCCCTACATAAAGTCAGTTTGGAAAAAGAAGTGCCAAAACGGCTCTTTGACTACACTCATCTTTTGGCCAATGTCTTATTTGTAATGGCAGTTTATGTGAATAAAATAAATGGCGTTGAAGAGATTCCTTTTATAAGCAAATCTTACCCTGTAAAACGGATGAAGAAATCGGAGGAATAATGTGATGAAACAGGCAAAATTACTTGGCTGGCTATCTGCTATTATTCTCGCTTTTTTTCTGAGTGCATGCCAGAATGCCGATAACAAAGGAAATAAATCAGCGGAAGCCGACCAACCCTACACCGTGACAGATGATACAGGAAAAGAAGTGACGTTTGAAAAAGCTCCGAAAACAGTTGTTTCTTTAGAACCAAGCAACACCGAGATCTTATTCGCGCTCGATTCCGGAGATAAAGTCATCGGCGCGACTGATCTTGACCAATATCCGGAGGAAGCAAAAGAAATTGAACGTGTTTCAGACTCTGTCCATATAAACACGGAAAAAATAATTGACTTAGATCCGGGTGTTGTATTTGCCTCTACAACAGCTGACGAAGGTGCGTTAAAGACGCTGGAAGATGCAGAAATTCCCGTTTTTGTAATCCAATCGGCCTCTTCTTTTGAAGATGTATTTGGTGATATAGAACAAATTTCCGAAGTAATGAATGTGAAAGAAAAAGGAGAAACATTGATCAAAGATATACAATCCCAAATAGCGGAGGTAGAAAAGAAAGTCAAAACAATTGAAAATCAGAAAACAGTCTATGTAGAAATGATTCCCGCTCCCGAAATGTATACAGTTGGAAAAAATACACTTCAGGATATGATTTTACAAAAAGCAGGTGTGAAAAATACATTTGGCGACCAAGTAGGCTTAATAAATGTGACGGCTGAAGAAGTGGCCAAGCAAAACCCGGAAATAATCGTGACAACGGGGCTGCATGAAAATCCGGTCACAGAAATCCAAGAGCGCAAAGGTTGGGAAAACATCAACGCCATTCAAAACGACGAAGTATATCTAGTGGATAATGACCTAATGGGCAGTTCAGGACCAAGAATCGGTGAAGCTGTTGAGTTGGTTGCAAAAACCGCTTATCCCGAGCTTTTTCAATAATGTATAACAGCTGGTGTAAAATGTCAGTGTGTCGCGACTTTTTATCCCGCATGTAAGGTGCCGTAAAACTCCCACTTCAAGACCTTGAGTGAATACATAAGGTCCAGGTGTGAGAAAACGGCACCTAAATGCCCGATCGGTTCAACTAACATTCAGTAGGTGCCCTACTGAATGAAGTTTCACTGTATCCCGCATATAAGGTGAAGGTGCCGTAAGACCAAGACCTGAGTTGATACAAAAGGTCTAAGTGGAAGAAAACGGCACCTAAATGTCCGGTTCGTTCAACTAACATTTAGTCAGAGGAGATGGAAGAAAACGCCTACTGAATGAAGTTTCCCTTTATCATCGGCCTTTCTTGATCTCGTTTTCAGGCATCGGATATGAGTGTTTTTCGTTACAGTGCTTATTTCAACAAATGATTGACAAAACCCTCTCCAACCATTAAATTAAATGAAACCTTATTTTTATATCTGGTTAACAATTGGAGGGAAAAGGATGACACCGGAACGGCAAAAGCTAAGAGGAATGATGATTGCGTCACTGTTTGCGGCCATAATCGGCATCTTTGCACAAATTACCATACCGCTTCCGTTAGTGCCTATTACAGGGCAAACGCTTGCCATCGGACTTGCCGCCACCATTCTTGGTGCAAGATATGGTACATTATCAGTTTTGCTCTATATTTTAATGGGAGCTGTCGGAATCCCTGTGTTTAGCCAGTTTTCGGGCGGCTTTTCCGTACTGGTCGGGCCAACAGGCGGCTTTATCGTCGGGTTTATTCCGACAGCCTTTTTCATAGGCTGGTACCTGGAAAAAACAGCCTTCAAATTTACCCAAGCAATGATTGCCAATACAATCGGGATGTTTATTACACTGTTATTTGGAACTGCTTGGCTCAAAATAGCTGCCAACTTGAGCTGGCCAGCGGCATTCGCCAGTGCTTTTGCACCGTTTATTATGGTCGGCCTTTTGAAAGCGGCACTCGCTTCCTGGATCGGGGTTATTGTACGTAAAAGACTAACAATTGCCAACATATTGTTCGCGCCAAAAGAAAAATCCGCTTAAATGAGGAAGCCAGCCGCTTTACACAATTCTTCCTTATTTGGGCGCTACCGCGAACAAGTTCCTGAAGTACAACGGCTATTTTCTAAAAATAAAATAAAGTCATAATCAAAGTGAAACTCCGCTTTGCGCCGTGGTATACTATAGAGTAAAGACGAATACGTCTTGAAAAAATAACATGTCAGGTGGGGATACCCATGAATTTGACAGAACGGGAGCCCGTTAATTTACACGATCTGCTATTAATCCGGCACAAAGAAAAAGCATGGAAAAAAGGGGCGTATCTTTTTCAGGAAGGTGACAAAGCAAACGAAATTTATTATATTAAGTCCGGCAAAGTACGAATCGGAAAAATAACGCCTGACGGCCGGGAAATTACCTTCAGAATTGTAAATGCGGAAGACTTTATTAGTGAAGTGCGGCTGTTTTGCACACTTTCAACATACACCGTTCATGCCAAAGCAATCGAAGACTGTGAATGCGCCATCATCCATAAAGATGATCTGGAAGAGAATTTGTTAATCAATCCCGGACTTTCCGCCGAATTCATGAAAATGATGGGCATTCACCATCAAAAAACCCATTCTAAATTCCGCGACCTTATATTGCATGGAAAAAAGGGCGCTCTCTATTCAACACTCATTCGTATGACAAACAGCTATGGCATAAAAACAGACAAAGGGATAATCATTGACTTATCTTTGACAAACCAAGAGCTTGCCAACTTTTGCGGCATGAGCCGCGAGGTCGTCAACCGTCTTCTTGGAGCTTTAAAAAAAGACGGAGTCATTTCTATCGCTGATGGAAACATCATCATCCACGACCTCCAATTCTTAAAAGATGAAATCCATTGCGAAAACTGCCCTGTCGACATTTGCAGAATAGATTAAGAGTGTACTCTGTAAACAATAATCTTGTAATCTATGATTGTGAGGATCAACCCAATGCACCCCAAATTTTTTTATAGTTTTGCGGCAGGCTATGTAGTGAGTATGTTGACCATATATCTGATATCCGGATACTTTTCATTGTCTTTTACCATCGGATCATTTATAGGTATTGCCCTATTCGGATTAGGATTACATTTGCTTAAAACAAGAAAAAGCTAAGTTCCTAAGGCGTTTCGCGATTTTTGGTTTTTTTCATTCCCATACGGGCGCCAATCCAATCAGCCCCCTGCATGGCGATGGCGGTTTTCGCAATTTGTTCCGCCAACAGAATCGATATCGTTTTTCACTTCTCCAAGATTTCTTCTACAGTCATTGAGGGACATGGGAAAAAGCCTTTATGAAGCAAATACGAAATAGCAAAAACCGAACAATTCATTTATAATTGTTCGGTTTATTTGTGCTAAAAAAACCCCTATCATCGCTACGTCAAAATACTTCGCTTTCCGCAAGTCTCTTCAGCTTCCTCGGAAAGCAAAGGTCGCTTATGCTATGTAATACTTTTGTGGCGGGATTTCTAAGCATTTTTGCAGAAACCCGGGTTAGTTTTTTTATGTCATTTACTGAAAAATATATTATTCTAAAATTAAACACAACTTTTATATTTTGATCATTCTTTCTATCATTTGATCGGAGGCGAAATTTATCGAAGCTCGTAAAAGATTATCACTAGCTGTTTTAATTGGCAGTGTTCTACTATCTATTAGTCTCATTATTCTTAAAAGCAAGGGCCTTTATTTACAGTTAGGAATTCAACCAAACGGATTTAACCACATGGAAATAAGCCTATTCCTAACAATCTTAGTAATTATTTCTGGATTGGTTGTATTATCACAAAGCATCAAAGATATCGTTATTAAAAGACTTTTTATAACCATAGGCGTTGTGATTATATTCATGAAAATATTTTCACACTGGATGACGTATGACCGTTTAGAATACACTCATTTTACTTCACCCGACGGTAAAGAAGAATTTCTTGTCATTGAATCATATGTCAGTGAATTATATCAAATAACTAAAAATCCCTTTCTCATAGAGCATTTATCGACCATAAGAGGCTATCGTGGATTTCAACCGTTTCATAGGGGTAGTTATAAATTAGAATGGATTGATCCAAACACCTTGAAAGTATCTTACTTGAATAGATGCACTTCAGAAGAATATATAGATGTTCTTATTGAATATAAAAAAGAGAAGTAACCGAGCCTTTCGCCACTATGGAACAGGCTCGGTGTTTTAAATCCTACTGTTTGTTCATTTTCTTGCTTATGGTGTCTCTGAATGCTGAAGCTACTTGTTCTCCGTCACTAAGTGAATAGGGAGGAACGTCAAATGCACCCGTAAATTTCCACCTCAACTCAAGAATTCCTGGCTCGAAAAATTCAACAAATATTCACTTTGAGATTTTACCAGCTTAAGATCTCCAAAAAATCTATTGGTCAAGAAGGACGAGTATCTAGTTAGATACAAAAAAGAATAATACTCTTTGACAACTTCATGTAGTCGTCTATTACTACTAAGCAAAATCTTTCCTATATTAACAGCATCAATATCAGCTAGTAAATCATCAGAGCTAAACATGCTTCACTTCGTCTTTATGGCCAATCAAATCCATTGCTGCATCATAAGTTGTTGAGTGTTTCGAAGAATTGGCTGCTTGACCGGTAACTGTAAGTAAGTCGCCACCCCAACCTGCAAGATCAACCAGAGAGTGACTCCTTAAAAAGAATAGTTGACTGAATTTTTCTGTGGTTTTCTCCGGTTCCGGTGGCACGGACCATGATACGTTACTCGTTTCTCACCTCGCCGCAATCCTCGTGTAACTGAAATTCATTATCATGCCAATATTACTTATATACTGAGGCCTCCTGCAAAATAGGAAACTCTTTTTCTTCTCCGTAGTTAAGGATGATGACCTCTGTTTTATCATCATCCTCCAACAGATGTAGCAGCTTTTCATCTTTATTCATCATCGTTTCTATTACCGGAAATTGTTGAACCATGCCTTCCAAAACTTCGGGCCTGGGTGTGGTGTTGCTGTTCGGAAATTGATGGTTCGGGATCACGTATTCAACATCAAGCAGATGTTTCACAACATATGCCGCCTCTTCAGGTCCCATTACAAACTGCCCCGAGGCTGAAAGGATGGCCACGCTCGGTTTGTAAAAGTCTTGAATAATCTTCATATCGGCCATCATTGTAGTATCTCCTGAATGATAGAGCGTCCTGTCGCCATGAAAATTGAATATATACCCGGCAGGCTGGCCCCCATATATCGGCGTTCCTACCGTTTCACCATAAGATGAAGTATGCATCGCTTGTACCATTGTGACCTTCACATCATCAAGGTAAATAGAACCTCCATAGTTTAATAAATGAACATTAGAATAGCCCTTTTGCAGCAAGATCATTCCAAAATCGTACTGTGCCACTATTAGAACATCAGGATTGGCGTTTTCCACCTCTTCTAAGCCCTGGGTATGATCAAAGTGGCCATGAGTAATAAACACCGCATCAATCGTACGTAAAAATTCCGGCTTTGTGTACTCTTCAGGACATCCCGGGTTTAAACTCAAAAAAGGATCAATTAAATAGCGTTTCCCCTCCTTGCTCGTCAACAAATAACATGCATGTCCCATTCTTAAAACCTTCATGATAACTCCTCCTTCATTTATTTTCAAATAAGTATTACCGGCTAATGGGTGAGAGCGCCAAACAGTCATCTGGCCGAAGAACACCGAACAGCATTTCAAAAAATCTTACAAGGAAACTGTTTCTTTTTTTACTTTAAAAGCGGGCATGACCTTTTTAGCAACTAATTCCATGGAACGAAGTACTTGCTCATGTGGTAAGCCACCAAAATTCATCAGCATCATAATATGGTCACAGCCAGCATCCTCATACTTCTTCAAGCGGTTAATCACATCTTACGGAGAGCCAATCAGCAATTGTTCCCGCTCTTCAAGGTCTTCAAATTGCGCATTCCTCCGTATTGACGTGTATCCAAATAAAGATTTACATGTTTCTTTGCGATTTCTGTCGCTTCCTCCCGTGATTCAGCGACAAATGTATGGACAGCGAGCGGAATGTTTATTTTCTTTTCATCATGGCCAGATTCACGGTACACGTTCTTGTAGCGATCAATTATTTCTTTCAACTCTGAAATAGACTTGCTCGCCACATAAGGAACGCCCATAAATGCTATATCCCACCTTCGCGACAAATTCCGCTCCCCTTGGACTTAATGTGCCTATCCAAGTAGGAACTTCTTTTTGCTTCGGTAACATCTCCAATTTCACATCAAAAAATTGAAAGTATTCCCCTTTATGAGAAAATGTTTCTCCAGTCCACGCCTTTTCGAGTACCGCCAGCGCGTCGTTAACTCGAAAGGCTTTATCCTGTTCGTCAATATGAAACCCGGGGTAAATACCCGCTTCCCAATCCAAGATTTAAGCGTCCATTGCTTAAAACATCCAATATTGCATAATCTTCAGTTTTTTTAAATGGCAACGTAACAATCGATACTCCTAAACGAATATTTTAGGTCCTCTCTGCCGCCACCGATAACAGCATTTGCGGGGTTGTTAAAATGCCATACTCGCTAAAATGATGTTCCGCGAACCAGACAGAATGATAGCCAAGCTGATCTGCCCTCTCCGTTTGCTCTAATACTTCATAAAGCAATTGCTCATGCGTCCGACTCATTTTTTCTTTTTATTGATCAAATACAGTAAATAAAGCAAATTCCATACTGAACCTCCTCCTAGAAAATCTTTTTGGCAACAAAAAAAGCCGGCAGTAAAAGAACAGATGTTACGGCTATCCGCCTTGCATCGTGTTTCTTAAACTACTGGCTTGTCATCCACTTACCTGGAAAAGATGAGTATCCCTTCCACGTAGATAATCCAGTCTCACGCAATAAATGAAGCGCTTTCATTAGCAAGTATACTCTATATCTTTTTGACATTCAAGCCATTTTTCTACATATTACACAATTAAGTAAACTCAAAGCTTGGCTAATATTCCGCATTACTTCATATCGTGATAACGTTCATAAGCAGTAATAATGGATTGAATCACAGCGCGCTGTCCCGGAATGAGCAGCTTTGTTTCCACCTCTTGAATAATCTCTTCAACGCCATTTTTAATACACTTTCCACGGACCAAAGACGAAATAAATTCATTTGTCATCTTTAAGATGAAAGTAAAAGAAGCATCCACAATTATATCCGTTGACTTATCAATAATCAGGATGGCCCCGATCACCTTCTGTGTTTCATAAATCGGAGTACCTTTCGGGAACTGCGCAAAACCGGCAGTCAGAACATGATTCTTTTTCGTAACCACTGTCAATCCCCCTTTCAACCGTCTTTATATAGTAAATTTTCAAACTATTTATCACACTTATCTTATATAATCGAAGAATTATTCGTCAAGGAACGTTGCATACGTACTTTTCATTGTCACACTTGCTTTAAAAACTTCAATTTGGGGCCAGATTTTCCGATATTTGCCACCAACGCGAATCTTTTTTGTCAAAAATTTGAATGGATTATGAAGTTCATGTGAAATCGGTGTGAAGTGTGACTTTTGTCACAGAGAGGGGAAATCTGACGGAAGTATGATGGAATTAGAAATCAACGCGGGAGGGTGAGTACGATGGAACTAGAAAAAAGAACACCGGAAAGTGTCAACATTACTAAGGAACACCATCATTCGGAACCTAATTTAAAAGGAACACTTATCAGTGTGTTAGGCGTTGGAATCATCATTATTATTATGTGGGGCGCTACGTATTTTCTATATGCGGGCAGATAAAAAAGAAAAGTAGGTGAAAAGACATGCATTTTCATAAATTTGAAAAGATCTGGTTGATTTTCGGAACATTATCACTTGCCGCATTCTTAACGATTGTTGGCGTAACCGCCTTTGCCCATGGGCATACGCCCGCTGGCGGGATGGATACGATCGATCCGGAGAAGGTGGCCGAGACACCGCCCTTTGATAAGCCGGGTGTAAGACAACTTGATGATGACACTTATGAAGCAGTGATTATCAGCCAAGCTTTTGGCTATCTTCCTGGAAAGATCAAAGTTCCGGCAGGAAAAGAAATTATATTTACATTAACAAGTACAGATGTTGTCCACAGCTTTACCATTGATAATACAAAAGTAAACATGATGGCTGTTCCGGGAAGAATTACCCACAAAAGCTATACGTTTGAAAAACCCGGAACATATTTGGTTCTTTGCAACGAATATTGCGGAGCCGGCCATCACATGATGTCAACCGAAATCGAGGTGTATGAACCATGATCGCTTTAGCAGACAGAAAATTGGCATTATGGAACATCAAAATCGCTTATATCGCATTTATTATCGGAACGCTTTGCGGTTTGCTTCAAGTGTTTGTCCGCAACGACTCCCTGGAGCTTCCCAAATGGCTTGATTACTATCAAGTGCTAACTGCTCATGGCGTATTGCTGGCACTTATTTTTACCACCTTTTTCATTTTCGCCTTTTTGATTGCCGGGATGAGCAAAACATTAGGAAGCTTTGGTCCGAAAGTAAGCCGCTCAGCCTGGCTGGGGCTAATTGTGATGACAGTTGGAACGGTTATGGCAACAGTGATGATCATTTCCGGAAAAGCGTCCGTGTTATATACCTTTTACGCTCCTTTAAAAGCGAGCGGCTGGTTTTATGTCGGGCTTGCACTGTTTATCATCGGAACATGGCTCACAAGCTTTGCATTAATTGGACATTATGTCGTATGGAAAAGAAAAAACAAAGGACAATTCAGCCCCTTATTCGCTTTTATGACCATGGCCACTTTGCTCTTATGGATCATCGCCTGCTTGGGTGTCGTAACGACAGTTGTGTTTCAGTACATCCCATGGTCGTTTGGTTGGGTAGAAACGATCAACGTTGAATTGAGCCGTTCCCTGTTCTGGTATTTCGGCCACCCGCTCGTTTACTTTTGGCTCTTGCCTGCTTACATTGCCTGGTATACAGTTTTGCCAAAAATTGTCGGGACAGATGTATTTAGCGATTCACTCGCACGTTTCTCGTTTATCTTATTTATTCTCTTTTCATTCCCGGTCGGATTTCACCACCAATTGACCGAACCCGGAATTGAAAGTTTTTGGAAGTTTTTACAAGTCATCTTGACGTTCATGGTTGTCATTCCAACCTTGATGACCGCCTTCTCCATGTTCGCCACGTTTGAAATATCCGGAAGAAAAAAAGGCGGAACCGGATTGTTTGGCTGGTTTAGAAAGCTTCCATGGAAAGATGTTCGATTTACATCCATTTTTATCGCCATGCTGTTTTTCATCCCTGGAGGAGCTACGGGAATCATAAACGCAAGCTTTCAGTTAAATGAGCTTGTGCACAATACGCTTTGGGTCGTAGGCCATTTCCACATTACAGTTGGGACACCTGTCGCCATGACGTTTATGGGCGTTACCTTTTGGCTCATCCCGTATTTGACGGGCAGACAATTTCCCAAGCATATGCAAAAGCTGGCCTTTATCCAAGTGTTTTCTTGGGCGATTGGTATGACACTTATGTCTACAGCACAACACTTGTTGGGGCTTCTTGGAGCACCGCGAAGAACAGCTTATTCCGGTTACAATGGACACGAATCTGCTCTTGACTGGTTTCAGGGCTTGCTCTCCAACCACGTTACCATGGCTATTGGAGGAACGATTTTATTCTTGTCAGCCATTTTGATGGTGTATATCGTTGCCAATTTGTTATTTGCGGCGCCAAAAGCAAAAAAAGAAAGCGAGTTTGTCGAGTTTCCAATTGCAAACAGCGACACATCGCATACCGCAAAGTATTTGGAAAACTGGGGAATCTGGGTCGGAGTCGCTTTGGCGCTCATCGTCTTGGCGTATGCCGTTCCGCTTAACGACATGATCCAGCACGCACCTGTAGGTTCAAGAGGGTTTATTACTTGGTAGGAGTTGATCCATATGTTTCTAGCTGTATTTTCCATGTTGATCGTTGCCACTACGATCATGATTATTTCTGTCGAACTCAAAGAAGATGCTTGAAACAGCAAATGGAGGCCGATGAATGTGTAACATGATTCACGCGAAATTAGTAAACTTCCTTTATTAGGGAGATTACCTGATTCATCTCAAATAGAACAAAAAATAGACGAGGATCTCTTCATGCATCCCCGTCTATTTTTATTTTTCCGTTTCCAGCCGCTTGGAAAATTCCTCCATAGCGCTGTAACCTTCCCGCTGCAAATACCAGTTGTTGGCGGCTGCTTCAATAAGTCCTGCCACATCACGGCCCGGTTGAAGCTGGATTTCAATGTATGGAATTCGAACACCCATATAATCCGAAAATTTCGGTTCCAACTCCAGATCATTGTATAACGAGTTTTCTTCCCATTTCGTCAGTTCAATATCCAACACAATTCGGGTTTGATCCTGGAACGCCTCTCTTCCGTATAGACGAACGACATTCACAAGGCCAATGCTGCGCAATGCAAGCAGTTCCTTCGTCTTTTGATCATGGGTTCCCAACAACGTTTGCGGCCCCAGCTTTTTTAATGTCACAACATCGTCGGCCACCAAGCGGTGTCCACGGCGAATCAAAGTATGAGCCGTTTCACTCTTTCCAATACCGGATTTTCCCCTGAGTAAAACCCCAATTCCCGAGACATTCACACAAACGCCATGTATGGCCATTTCGGGAGCCAATGCTTTCAGCATATAAGCATCCAACTTGGAAACAAATTCCGATGTCGGATCCTCATGCGTCCGAAGCAGAGGAATTCCTTCTTGAATGCAGCACTGGGTCAGATGATGTATGCTGTCCTGGCTTGCCGTAATAATAAAACAAGGCGGATGATAATGAACGATATTTCCAATACGCAACTTCTGCTCCTCATTTGTCAGTGTATGTAAAAAGTTTAACTCTTTTCTCCCCAACACCTGAACAAGCTCCATCGGAAAAAATTCAAAGAAACCGACAAACTCCAATCCCGGACGATGCGCTTTTGATTTTGTAATCTTGCGATCAAGCTGGTCTTCCCCAGCCAATACCTCTAATGAAAACTTGTTCATTAATTCTTTTACTGTAATTGATTTCACGATGACACTCTCCATTTGTACTTAATCAACAAAGGAAATCCTTATGTTTTGGATTATACTTGAAAAAAGAGGAAACGTCATCCATCACAATGCCCATTTTTAAGCGCTTACATTCCTAAAACTTAAAAATGTCGATTTTTACACATAGAATCGTTCTCGGCTCACAAATCGAGAAACTAAATGACCTTGTCAAAAAGAAATTCCAAAGCGTCTCTCTTTGGCGTTTCTGTTATATAGTTGAATGGAAAGTCTCCTTACATGAGCCTTTAGAATAAAGTGAAACTTCATTCAGTGGGCGTTTTCTTCCATCTCCTACTGAATGTTAGTTGAACGAATTTGGCATGTAGGTGCCGTTTTCTCCCACTTAGGCCTTTTGAATCAACTCAGGTCTTCAAGTGATGTATAATGGCACCTTGCATGCGGGATAAAATAAGATAAGATGGTGAAACGACATGAAAGTTCAGCAAAAAACGCTAATAGCGAACAAAAAAGAAATTCCATACACTCATATTGAAAATGGAAATGAGATTGTTTGTTTTATGTTTTCCGGATTAAGTTACACGTATGATCAGCCATTATTTTATTATTCGACAATGACGATGCTACAAAATGAGTACGATGTTGTCCATGTCCACTATTCTTACGGACAGGATATATTCAAACTTCCATTGGCAGAAATAACAAACATGATCAGTCATGATGTAAAACCCATCATTGACGATGTGCTTAAAAGTAATCAATATCAAGAAACTATGTTTTTAGGGAAATCTCTTGGCACAATTCCCCTTATTAACGACCTGATGAAAAACAATAGGTATGTACATTCTAAAATGGTTCTATTAACCCCATTACTGCGGTTTGACTCCATTTTTGAAACACTATTGATGTGCAAACATTCGACGCTTATTGTGATAGGGGAAAAAGATGACCATTATATTCCAAGTAAAATCGAAAGCATTCAACATCAAACAAATATGGAAATAAAAATAATCCCCAATGCCAATCACTCTCTAGAGATGGAACCCTTTCATACCGCAATGTCAATCTCGGCCTTAGATCAGGTAATGAAAAGCGTAGATGATTTTATACGGTTATAACCCGTATACAAAGGTAATTTTGTTATAGGAGTTAAAAAAACTTCGAAAAAGGATTTGTGCGTCTTTCATTTTCCGAAGGGCTACTACATGAACAACGAAACATCAATGAGATTTGTACTAAACAATAGACAGCTCCTGTATTCCTTTAAGGGCTTCTCTTTTTCCTGGCTCTCTCTTGCACCGCCGCTTGGAAATTGCACCTTACCAGAACCCCGTTCCAAGATATGGCACGGCCATGACAAGTCTTTTTTGCATTGTCAAACAGATTATTGGAGTTGGACATATGCCTGGAATATAATGATGTAAAATAAGTGAAAAAGGGTGTATCGAATGGAATCATTAAACATGTTTCAATATTCTCGTGCCGCTTTCCTGATCGCATTGAGAAATACGCCTGATGACAAATGGGACGAGCAGCCGCCGATGTTTTCAAATACGATACGCTGGAACGCGGGTCACGTTTACATAACGGCTGAAGATTATTTAAGCAAGGCCGATCACGATTATGAGATTGTACACCCGGAATGGTACGATCTTTTTATCGACGGATCCAGCCCTGCCGACTGGGGCAGTGAGATCCCCTCCGTGGAAGATCTTTTAACAGCCATTGAAGAACAGGGCGAGCGGATACTGAGTTATTTTAATAGTAAATTGCAAAACACTGCCGATGAGACTGTAAATATTCGATATCTCAAATTGGATACGGTAGACGCCGCGCTCCAATTCGTGACTTGGCACGAAGGGATTCATCTGGGAATCATCATATCCATGCAAAAACTATTTTAAAGAAAACGGGGCTAGCGCAGCAGACGGTAGCCCAGTCGCACTTCTAATCGCAAACAAAGGGCTGAAAACCCTTTGTTTTTTTATGGGAGCTTATAATGGCCCTCATAAATGCTGTTCGCTTCCTCTTTTGAGACCCTGTACATTCTTTCGCCCTCCGTATGCAACACATTCTTTTCCACCAAAGCGAGCTTTGTTTTATAGCCGTCTGCAAACGTCAATTCTAATTCAACTTCATTTAACCAATTTACTTCTACGATCTGGTCCTTAAACAAGTCGTCCGACTCTTTCACCGCACAGGCAAGATAATCATTTGTAAGGTGGCATGCGGCCGCCTTGTCGGCGGTGAGCCAATACCCTTCTGCTGCTCCAACCGTTTTTGCCTTTAGTACGAACTGCTTTTTCTCCGCTCTGTCAGCTTCTGCCCTGGCTCTCGCTAGTTCTTCCGCTTCCTTTACTGCTGTCGCTTTTACTGCCCTCATTTCCGACAAGCTTGTTTCTGCATCATGCTTTATATCTGAAAAAAACGGATGGCTCAAGTCTTGTTGTAAAATAGATTCGAGTATAGAAATGGATTCGTCATATCGTTCTTTTTGGAATGTTTTCTTGGCCTCTTCGTAACTCTCGGCATATTTCTTTTTTACCGCTTCCATATCAGCTATTTGTTTTCGCAGCTGTTTGGCATTTTTTACAAGACTGTCCGAACCATCTTTCATGTTAACCACTTGCTCAACTGATTTATTAGCGGCGTCCAATTTGCCTTCATCGAAAAACCTTTTGGCTTCTGTCATTTTTTGGGTCTGTTGAAACAGGATGGCAGCTTTTTCATCATTTTTCTTTTCATTTAAAGCATTCTTAAAAAAGTCAGTTGCAATCTCATAGTTTTCTTGTTTTATTTGCTCATGCCCTTGCTCCATCATTTCATCATATATTTTATGACTCTTTGTACAGCCGAAGATAAACAACATCATAAAGCTGATCATCGATACCGTGAGTATTGTCTTCATTACTACTTTAAACTCCCTCTGTCTTTTCACGGATAAAACCGCTAGTCTTATTGTAAATGGTTTTTTGATAATGTCGATAACAAAATTGGAATTTCATATTTTTTGAAGATAATGATAAGGAGGCGTTCATGGTGAAAGTAACCTTGGTAAAGGCTTTGGCGGCCGCGGGCGATCATACGAATATCCGGGAGATAAAGCGGGCGCATGGCGGGTCGATTAATGAAAGCTTTTTCGTAGAAACCAACAAGAACAAGTATTTTATCAAGTGTCACCCAAATTCCCCAAAGCATTTTTTCTCAATGGAGGCCAAGGGCTTACAGTACATAAAGGATACAGGAACCATTTCCGTACCCGATGTTTTGGCCTATTCTGATGAAAAGGAGGCGGCGTTTCTCGTTTTGGAATGGATTGAAGGACAGGAAACTGTAAATACTCAGACCCTGCTCGGCTGTCAATTGGCCGCCATGCATGAACATGCCGGGGAAAAACATGGCTTTTCTCAAGATACTTATATTGGTATACTGCCTCAGCCAAACGGACTTTACGACAATTGGCTCAAGTATTATCGAGATCGGAGGCTGCGCGCCCAATTAGAGCTGGGAATGAAAAATAACGTCATTACGGGGAAGAGGCGAGAAAAAATGGACGAGCTGTTGAAGGGTCTGGGAAACTGGATTCCAGAAGATATTAAGCCGTCTTATTTGCACGGAGATTTATGGAACGGCAATTGGATGGCCGGACCCGGCGGCCGCCCATACCTTATTGATCCTTCCTTTCTTTTTGGCGACAGACATTTTGAAATCGCCTTTACGGAACTGTTTGGGGGCTTTTCACAAGAATTTTATCGTGCCTATAGCGACCGCTATCCATTAGATCCGCATTATCATGAAAGAAAGCCACTGTATCAGTTATACTATTTGCTTGTCCATCTCAACCTGTTTGGTGAAGTGTATGGAACACAGGTGGATAGGGTGTTAACACGTTATGTTGGATAATTCAAAAAGGCACTCTCACCAAATGAAAGTACCTTTTTGCATCCTTATAATGGAAAAAAGAACGGGATGGCAAACATCATGACAACAAACACGACGGCCATTAAAGGGATGCCGACTTTTACAAAATCGAACACTTTATAGCCTCCCGCCGTCATGACCATCGCATTTGTCGGAGAAGCAACCGGTGTGGCAAAAGCCATATTGGATGCCACTGCGACAGCAATTAAAAATGTATATGGGTTGGCATCAATCGACAACGCCGCATTCATTGCAATAGGCGCAAATAAAATAGCGGTCGCCGTATTGCTAATAAATTGGCCAAAAATCATCGACAGCAAATATATGCCTGCAAATACACCGAGCGATCCGAATCCGCCCATCGTTTTAATGATGATTTCCGAAAGGATCAGCATTCCGCCGGTTTTTTCCAAAGCAGTCGCTATTGGCAACATGGCGGCGACAAGAACAATGGTCTCCCAATTGACTTGGCTATAGGCGTCATCCATATTGCGCAGGCACCCTGTCAAAATCATTAATACGGAGCCAATTAATACCGAAATAACAGTTGGAAACACTTCAAATACCATAAGAAAAACCATCAGTAAAATAATACCGGCAGCGACAGGAGCCTTACCGCTTGCCGCCGCCTTTCTGGCATGTACTTGCGGCTGCCCGACAACGACAACGTCATTCGTTTCCTGCGCCAACAACTCAATGGAGTCCCAAGAACCTTGGACTAAAAGAGCATCCCCAAAGCGAAGACGCTGCTTGGATGGCTCTTTCAAAACAAATTGCCCTTGACGATTGATGCCCAAAATATTTAAATTGTATTTTTCTCTAAAGCCAATTCCCCTAATCGTTTGGTTAATGAATTTGGAGTGCGGGGTCAAAAGGACTTCTGCAATGCCTAATTGTTTGGATACAAGCTCATCTGCTTCAGATTGTTCTTCATCGATTGTCAATCCGAAATCTTTGACCATTTTTTCAATGTTTTCAAGTGAGCCTTGAACATATAACACATCTTTTGGTTGAATGACACTCGTCGGCCCAGCCATCTCTTGGTATCTGATTGGCAGAAGATTCAATCCTTCTTGGGATTTTCGGACAATTTTTAAAATGTATAGCTGATACGTTGCCGGTATTTTTAATTGAGACAGACGTTTGCCAATCATCACTGATTCTTCAGGCACTTGCACTTTATACAAGCGGCCCCCCAGCTGATAATCAACAGAGAGCTGTTTGGGCGAAAGCTGGTGTTCATCTTCGGAACCACCCCGCTTCTTCCCTTTCGGAAGCAGTTTATTGCGTACAAAGTATAAATACAAAATACCAATAACGACGCCGACAAGCCCTACAGGTGTAATATCAAAAAAACCAAGCTTTTTATATCCATTTTCGACAAGTGTTTCACTGACAATCAAGTTTGCCGGGGAAGCGATCAATGTCAGCAAGCCGGAAAAACTGGCCACATATGAAAGTGGAATTAAAAACTTGGAAGGACTGCTGTGAATGCTAATGGCAATGCTGACAACGATCGGCAGCATGATCGCCACTGTTCCAGTGTTGCTCATAAATGTACCAATGAGCGCAACGATAACAAGCAGAATCACAAACAGCTTATTTTCACTTTTCCCCGCCGAACGGAGAACGAATTTGCTTGCCATCTGCGCGAGTCCGGTATGCAAAATACCCGCCCCGACAATAAATAAACCCGCGACCATGATCACAACGGAATTGGAAAAGCCGACAAGCGCTTCTGCGGGGCTCAATATTCCCGCCAATACAAACGCCAGCAAACCCATAACCGCCACGAGATCGGCCCGAATCAGGTTGGACATAAATAAAATAATCGTGATGCCTAAAATTACAAATGTCAATATAAGGTCCAAATTCATCTGAATCCTTTCTAAACATGTTTTACTACATACAGTACCCGCTTATTCATTTGGTCCGTATACTCTTTTCCGGATATCCGGCATATCCTTTTTCAGGACCCGTTTGCTTAATGTTACTTGCCAATTGGCAGAAAGAGCTTCACAGCGAGAAAGCTCCATTGCTTCTTCCATATTTTCTTTATCCTTGTGGATAATTGTATTGCATTTTTCGATTGTCCAATATGGATACGGGCGCTCCATTAACGTAAAGGATTGACCCGCTTCAACGTATCCTTCCTTTAATACACGGTAATACCAGCCAGTACGGCCTGTGTTCTGCAACAGCAAAGCCAAGTTTTTGATTTTAAATCGCCGGGCCGGCTTCCAGCAAGGCTGTCTTGGTTGGGATACTTGTATCACGGCATCACCAATTTCATAAATGTCGCCAATCGCCACATCTTCTTCTGTTTGATGCCTGATCGAAAAGTTTTCCCCCATCCCTCCAGGAAGCAACCCCGCATCAGGAAATTCATTGTTCCAATAGCCGTAGTGTTCCAGCGGATAGGCGAACACCGCTTTTTCCGGACCTCCATGATGCTTCAAATCCGCCTGGCCATCCCCTTGTAAATTTGTTTTTCCAAGCCAAACAGAGCGTTGAACAGGTTCTTTAAAGATACCGCTCCGCCACTCCCGATCCATCGGGTTTTCAGCATGTTTCTCGCCGATTGTTTTAGGTTGGCCAATAAAAACAGTTTTCAGAAATGCATCCACTTTGCAACTTCCACCTTATCCATTGAGATAATATTATTTTATCTCTCTTTGATCAAGATGCCAAACATAGAAAAGCAGGAAAGGGAATTCCTTAAATAAGGTAGATAACTTTCATTAGTTCAAATAAAAAAGAGCAGTAAATAACTGCTCAGGCTGTCAACAAATCTTCGAAAGCTTAGTCACGGCAAATCCATCCCCCCTTTGGGATTGACTTGTCTTTTTGGGGTTTACTATCCAATTTTCCATTTACTCGCGGCTTTTGAAAAATTCTATCCAATTTTCCATTTACTCACGGCTTTTGAAAAATTCTATCCAATTTTCTTATTTACTCATGGCTTTTGAAAAATATTATCCAATTTTCCGATTTACTCACGGCTTTTGAAAAATACTGTCCGCTTTATCCATTTTCTCGCCGATTCCAGGTAATTACTCGCTTTCCTCTCCATCATTTGCATGAATCAGAACACCTCTTCAACATCATCAAGATGATATTCATTGAGTATTCCTTTCAACCCACCGTACGGTATAACCCCTTTGCTAAATCAGCCACACGCTGCAATTTTTTAGGTTATATTGCAGTTTCGTTAACGGTTAGATTCCATATCAGACTTTGATTTATTTTTTGGTTACCAATATGAACTTATCGGAATGACAGACTAAAATGCAGGATTGCTTTTTATTCATCATCTGATCTTTTCTTTTTCAAAACCAATTGAATCACATGGGCCAATCCTTTATGAAGAGTGCCCTCTTTTCGATCCTGTTCGCCCCAGAAAAAGTGAACTACATGATGGCCTCCGATCCAATCCAGCACGTCCTTGGGGTCGTACAACATGTCGATTTCCCGTGGACCGCCCGTCCCATACCTGATTTGCTCTTTCGAGTACACTTCCAGCATCACCACACCGCCCGGTTTGACGACCTTGAGCATTTTCTTAAAAACTTCTTTTTGATCGCGACTCTGAAAGTGGCCAAACACCATGATTGCCGCATCAAACTGGCCTGCTTCAACTTCATACTCGAGCAAGTCGACTGTTTTAGTCTTTACAACGACACCGTGTTTTGCCGCCAGACTTTTCGTTTTTCGCAGACCACTTTCCGCATAATCCCAAGCTGTCACATCATGGCCTTCCCTTGCCAAAAAAACCGCGTTGCGCCCTTCACCTTCCGCAAAACAGACGACCGGCCCGCAAGCCCTCAATTGGCCGACATGTTCCCGAATAAATGCATTGGGTTCTTCTCCGTATACATATTCCTCTGTAGCAAACCGCTTATTCCACATATTTCCCATCGTTGTCCCTCCTCTAACACCACCTGAAAATTAAAAACCGTTCATGATCATTTTTTTCATATAAAAAGTCGACCCGAACCTCGTCTATAAGCTGAAATGGCGTGTAATTGATCACATAATGCACGTATTCAATGGAAGGATAGTACAAAATAAGATCAACTTTCCGCGGAGTTTGTGCCACCGACAAGCCAATATGATGAATGACATTCATGAAAATCTGCACAGAAAAGGGATTGAAAAAGAAAAAAACATTATCACTTGGATGTATGTCATATTCTTGCGCCAATAGACGCCGAAAATTAACGATACCTGCTTTTAGCTTCCCGTTTTTAATATAATTTGCTTGATTTTTGAGCGCAGATTCATACAATGAAGGGTTCATTTCCACACCTGTTGCCGAGACTTGAAAAAGATGGTGGGCGAAAAAAGCAACCCGCCCCTTGCCGCATCCCATATCAACGAAACAGTCACTTTTGGACAGCCTATAGCGGGAAAAAAGCTGTTCCAACGCCGCATAGGGTGTCGGCTCATAACGGTGATAATGAACATGGGCAGAGGGGCCTTCACAATCTCCGGTGGTTTTTATAGATAACAACTTATCATATTTGTAATCAATCATCATTAAGCTCCCCGTTCATTCAATGTTATGCTCTATTTCGGACAGCTCTTATATTTCTTTTATCAGTTCTTCCAGAGATGATTGATATGTGTGATAGTCCTCTTCCGAAAATAACGTCATGACTACTTTTCCGAATGGATGTTTTTTTAAAAAGCCGATAATCGTGCTTAAAGCGGTTTTTGAGGCGAGTTCAATGGGAAAACGGTACACTCCCGTTGAAATGGATGGAAAAGAAATGCTTTGCAGTCCTTTTTCACTCGCCAGGCCTAGTGCGTTTTTATAACAATTGGCGAGCAGCTCTTTTTCCTTCTGATCTCCTCCCTGCCAAACAGGACCCACCGTATGGATGACATATTGCGCCGGCAGGAGGTACCCTTTGGTGATGACCGCATCACCCGTTGGCAACATCTCTCCCTTCAAAACTTCTTTCCGAAGCCGTTTACACTCTTCCAGCAACTCGGGTCCAGCCGCTCGATGAATGGCTCCATCCACCCCGCCTCCGCCCAAAAGAGTGCCATTTGCCGCATTGACGATCGCATCCCTCTTCTGTTTAGTAATATCGCCTCTCATTAACGTAAGCGTGCTTCTATTGATTTCCACTTCCATTCGCACATCACCCCTTCACTTCATACTTTCATCATAGCGAGAATTGCCTATAAAGCAAAGATTATAGACTACTTTCCTGTTACTTTTTGAAAAACCATTTGCTGTCTGGACGTTCTCTTGGCGTAATATTCAAAATGAAATACGCGATGATCAGAATTAAAATCACAATGGAATAAAACAACGTATTTAATGGGTGATCATGATCAACAATGATCAAGCGGATCATGGCCGTGATTCCTATATAAAGAAAGTAGCGGAGGGGAAAATGATATTCTTCCTTAAAATACTTTACGATCATCGTAATAAACTCAAAATATAAGAAGAAGAGAAGGATATTGGCCAGAAAAAGTTTATAATCATTGCTTTCTTTTCGAATAAGAATTTGGCCGAAAATGATTAACTCCTGTATAAGTAAAACGGATAAAATGATGGCGAGGAAGACGAGTGAAATATTTAAAATAATTTGCAGTACTTTCGGGATCAATTGCACAAAAGAAATATTCTTTTTGATTTTGAACATGCGCTTCCTCCTTCAATAAAGTGACATTATTTTTTATGAAAAATCCTAGGGTACCCGCCTGGAGTGTATATATTTTCTTTCAGATCATGAACACTCCAACGACCGACTAAGGATTATGTTGCTCTACAATTCACGGTCGCCCATCCTCCTTTACAACTTTTATTTTAGCGATAGTACTCCGCATGTTTCAATTGAAAATCAAACATTTTTTGGAAATAGCAACCTGTATGACAGAAAACCAAATCCTGATTTTCCCTACACCACTTTTCAAATGAATCATAAAAACCTTTTTTAGAGAACTTCAAAAAACCTCTCGTAGTAATAAAGTCCTATTTTGTACGAAAGAGTTGACAAAGACACCTCTTTATATTAATTTTGCATTAGGGAAACTTTTTTGTGTATGTGCAATAATTAATAGGAAAGGGGAAATAGAAGTGTCATCATTCGCTTTACCGGAATTGAACTATGATTATGATGAACTCGAACCATTTATTGACGCCCGAACATTAGAAATCCATCACAGTAAACATCACGCTACATACGTCAATAACTTAAATACATTGTTGGCAGGCCATGAACATCTGCAAAATAAACCGATTGAGGATATCCTCAGCAACTTGGATTCCCTGCCCGAGGAAATACGGACAGGTGTCAGAAATAACGGCGGCGGGCATTACTGCCACAGCCTTTTTTGGGAAATCATGTGCCCAAAAGGAGGTGATGAACCAACAGGGGATATTGCTAAAGCCATCGAACATTACTTTAAAACCTTTGATAACTTCAAAGATAAGCTTTCCCAAGCAGCCATTTCCCGGTTTGGCAGTGGGTACGGCTGGCTTGTACTTGATGGTGAGGAGTTATCCATCATGAGTACTGCTAATCAGGACACGCCGTTAATGACCGGGAAAACACCGCTGCTTGTCATAGATGTTTGGGAACATGCTTATTATTTGAAGTATCAAAACAGACGACCGGAATTCGTCTCTAGTTGGTGGAACACTGTGAATTGGGATCAAGTGAATGAATTGTATTTGGAAGCGTTGAATAAAAGGTAATTGAGGCAAAGAAATATGCCATTAGCTCCCGGACTGGTGACCCGGGAGCTTTTTTTATGTTACTTAATTAATTAATGATTGCAGCGGTGCAGGAATACGCCCGCCCCGGCGGATAAGCTTCTCTGAGCTGTATTGGTTGACACCCAGTACTGGCGCCCGCCCAAGCAGTCCGCCAAATTCCACGATATCTCCTTCCCGCTTTCCCGGGACTGGAATGACGCGAACGGCTGTCGTTTTCTTATTAATCATACCGATCGCGGCTTCGTCCGCAATGATCGCAGCCAGCGTGGCAGGTGAAGCATCGCCGGATAAGGCAATCATATCGAGTCCAACCGAGCAAACACATGTCATGGCTTCCAGTTTGGATAAAGTGAGCGCCTGGTCTTCGATGCCCCGGATCATTCCCTCATCCTCACTCACCGGGATAAAAGCGCCGCTCAAACCGCCGACATAAGAACTCGCCATGGCCCCTCCTTTTTTTACTGCGTCATTCATTAAAGCGAGAGCCGCAATTGTCCCATGTGTTCCGACCCGCTCAAGGCCGATTTCTTCCAAAATATCGGCAACACTGTCATTCATGGCGTTCGTGGGAGCAAGTGACAAATCCATGATTCCGAACGGAACTTGGAGACGTTCTGCAACAACCCTGCCAAGCAGTTCGCCGGCTCGCGTGATTTTAAAAACCGTTTTCTTAATAATATCTGCCACTTCTCCAAGATCAGCCTCCGGATGGCGCCTTAAAGCATTTAACACGACGCCCGGGCCGCTGACTCCCACATTCAGCACAACTTCTCCTTCGCCCGCACCGTGAAAAGCACCCGCCATAAACGGATTATCCTCAACAGGATTACAAAAAACGACAAGCTTGGCACAGGCAATCCCGTTTCGATCCTTCGTCCTTTCCGCCGCTTCTTTTATAATCAAACCCATCTCGCGAACAGCATCCATATTAATGCCCGTTCTTGTTGTGGCAACAGAAATGGAAGAACAAACCCGCTCCGTTACGCTTAATGCCTCCGGGAGAGCGTCAAGCAGTGTTTGATCTCCTTTGGCAATGCCTTTATGAACGAGAGCAGAATAACCTCCGATAAAATCGACGCCAATTGTGGCGGCCGCTTTGTCCAATGTTTTGGCCAACTCCACCGCCTGCTCCTTCGTCGCATTGCCCAGCAACTCGGCAATTGGCGTGACGGATATTCTCTTATTGACGATTGGAATACCGAATTCTTTTTCTGCCGCCTCCGCCGTGCTTTTTAAATTCCCGGCGTATTGTATGATTTTCTCATAAACCCGTTTGTTCATTTTTTCAAAATCAGAATCAGCACAATCCGACAGGCTGATTCCCATGGTGACGGTGCGAATGTCCAAGTTTTCCATTTGGACCATCCGAATCGTTTCCATCATTTCGTTCAGCGCTATATTCATATACATTCTCCTTCTATATACGGTGCATCGACTGGAAAATCTCTTCCCGTTGAATATTAATTTGCTGTCCAATTTTCACGCCAAGTTCATCAAACTGTTTTTGCAAGCCTTCCAAATTTTCAATGCCCGTTACATCAACAACCATCATCATTGTAAAAAAATCTTGCAAAATGGTTTGCCGGATATCCAAAACGTTAATGTGGTGATCCGACAACACTTTCGTTACACTTGCAATAATCCCTACTTGATCTTTCCCAACCACGCTGACAACTGCGCGTCTTTTCTCCATGTTGTAATAGCCCCCTTCTTGAAATTGTAAACATAAAAAAAGATTGGATCTCTCCAATCTCCGAAAGTCAGTAGAATAACGTACATAAAAGTTCGTATGTTACTCTTCTGTCCTTTTGCCTGAGATTGTGAATCCTTCGGCGCCGCGTAAATCACGGTCTCTCCAGAAGCTGCTCCGGTTATAGTTTGATCCATAACCCTCATTGCTCATATTTTTGTCGATAAGTTATTTTAACAATCCGGCTCGTATTGAGTCAATAGCAGTTTTTAGAAACTTAGCACTCCCGTCTGATAATCGTGAAATAATAGCGCAAAGGACATTTCTTCTCATTCGCCTTTGCCATACCCTTCCGACTCGGATGATAACGCACTAGACCCGGGTTCCCGGCTTGGCCCAAATAAGATGCACCATGTTAAACCAGTGGCTTTCCACCTTGTCAATCTCGATTCCCGAAGCTTTTACAAGCTCCAGCATGTCACGATTATGATGACATCCGACCACACGGCAAAAAAGTGGATTGAAAGTCCTTTGGAATGTCGAAATCGCGACATGAGAGCTAATGCCATGCTCCAATAATAAAATGTTCCCGTCAGGCTTACACCAACGCTGGATTTTTTGAAACATGCCGAGAGGATTTTCGTAACAACAAAATGAAAGCGTCGAAACAATGGTGTCGAACGATTCCTCATCAAAGCTCATTTTCTCGATGTCGCCACAAATAAAGACAGCATCCATGTGATGAGCGGCGGCCGCCACCCTGGCTTTGCGAAGCATCTCTTCACTAAAATCCGTCGCCGTCACCTTGACCCCTGAAGGATAGTAAGGAAAATTGGCTCCCGCCCCAACCGCCAGTTCAAGAACTTCTCCTTCGGCTTGACGAATCAACTCTTGGCGCCACCTTTTTAACGAAGCAGAATCCTTTCCCTTGGCATATCTTTTCGCTTGCCTGTCAAACAATCGAACCAGCTTCTCTTTTTTCACCATTCTTCCTCCTCGCTCCCGGCTTTATTAAAATATAACACGGTTCTGTAATATAGTGTCTTTTTTGTTTAGAACCTTGAAAATAGCGATTCCCTGGCTTGGTTACCAAGACATGTTCATGTTTTTTGGAAATATTTTGTAACCGAAAGTATATACAGATGAAATACGGCTGTCATATTCCCCTGTTATACTAAGACCTACGATTTAAAATAAAGGAGTTTTGCATGTTGAGAAAAATAGTCATATCTATGGTTACAGCATCTATTCTAGTAGTAGGTTTT
Source organism: Siminovitchia sp. FSL H7-0308 (assembly GCF_037980985.1). Taxonomy (NCBI): domain Bacteria; kingdom Bacillati; phylum Bacillota; class Bacilli; order Caryophanales; family Bacillaceae; genus Siminovitchia; species Siminovitchia sp. FSL H7-0308. The sequence continues at coordinate 4,442,071 of NZ_CP150282.1, read as the reverse complement.
TCTGGAGCAGCTTCAGCGGCAACGGACACATATACAGTTAAAAAGGGAGATACACTTTGGGGTATCGGATTACAGCATAAGGTTTCCGTCAGCCAATTAAAAAGTTTGAACGGACTAACAAGTGACCTTATCATCCCGAATCAAGTATTAACGATTACGAATTCAAACACGGCGGCGCCAGTCAATACAACAGAAAAGCCACAAGCACCTGTTCAGACTGCCAGTCCCGAAGCAACCGCGAATGAAACTACGAATGATACGACAAATGAAACTGCCAATAAAACAATCACAGTTACAGCGACAGCCTACACGGCCAGTTGCAAAGGATGTAGCGGCATTACCGCTACCGGCATTGATTTAATAAAAAACCCTAACGCCAAAGTCATCTCCGTTGATCCGAATGTCATACCTCTTGGGTCCAAAGTTCATGTAGAAGGATACGGAACTGCCGTTGCGGGAGATACTGGCGGCGCGATAAAAGGAAATAAAATTGACTTGCACGTGCCTACTAATCAGGAAGCATTAAACTGGGGAGTCAGAACAGTTAAAGTAACAGTTTACGAGTAAACAAAGAATTAGGGGCTGTCTAAAAAGCTTCTAAAGTAAATCAGTCGCAGAAAAACGCTTCGTATTTCTGCGACTGATTTTGCATTTTGACATATGTTTAAAACCCCAACATTTATATAGAGCCTTTATCAAAAAAATCGGAGCCCTAGACGGTCTCCGATTGAAATCATTCCATAATTTCCATTCCATTGTTTTTACAACATATACCACAAGTATTTCCACAGCTCATGACAGATTCCCGCAAATATCAAGGATCAAATTCCCCATTTTCTTGTAAGCACCCTGTTTTATAAAGCCATATCAGTAAATGCATGAGGGGGACAAGACATAGCCATTACATTTGGGTGATCTTAACTTTTATCATAACGATGAACAACGCGCAGCCCGCCGGACGCCGAAATCACACTTCCTGTTATCAAATCGGAATCATCTTCACACAAAAAGGCAACAATGCGGGCAATATCTTCCCCTGTACCGGAACGCCCTATCGGGGTGTGCGTATCCCTCACTTTTCTTGCCGTTTCGATGTCTGCTTCTTTCATATCGCCGACAATATCTCCAGGGCAAACCATATTGGCAGTGATGCCAAACTCGGCTTCTTCCAACGCAATCGTCTTTGTTAAAGATACGAGTCCCACTTTTGCGGCACTGAATGCGGAGCGGTACTTCCATCCCGGAGATTGTTCAGCATCTTGAAATCCATATGTAACGATTCTGCCGAATCGCTGCTTGCGCATAACAGGAACCGTTAACTTGAGAAAATGAAAGGCGGCACTCAAGTTGCCATGAATCATTTCGTCCCACTCGTCATCTTTATAATCAACGAGCTTTTTCCGTTCAAATATGTAAGGACCGGCATTATTGATTAAATAATCGATTCGGCCAAAGCGTTCCAGTGCCTTCTTCACAATTCGTGCTATATCTTCTCTTTTCGTGACATCCCCTTGGACAAATTGCAGTTGCTCGGAAAAAGGCTCCCAATCCTTCTTTAATTCCTCCACTCTCGCCACATCACTTCGATAACTGACTGTGACGGAGCGGCCATCCCGAAGAAACCTTTCTGTGACTTGCCTTCCCAGTCCCTTTGAACCCGCAGTGATTACAGCATGCCTCATCATGTTCACCTCTATAAGCCTTTATCCATTTTTATCCTTCTCTTTTTATTATATACAAAAATAACTAGGGAACCATGTTTTAAAAGAGCAAATGTCTATAAATGCAAGTTCCGCCCGGAACAAGAGGCGGTGTTCTTACACCAAGGATGAACTAGTTTTTCCCCTCTTCGGCTGGTAAATCATCAGGATAAACAATTGTATCGAATACTTCCCCCGTATCCGCGTTTTTCAACGAGATGGTTACTTTGGCCTCCTCCGCAGACTCTCCAGAAAATACTTGGTAGTACAATCCGGACATGCCGAGTCCCAAAGCCGCAACACGGTCAAAGCTCTTTTCGTATTTCTCCTGATCCACACTAAGAGTGAACTCAGTAAACGACTTATTGTGGGTAATGTCTTTTATGGATGAAACATTTTCATCATTCTTCGTTTCTTCGATATATTCCTGAACACTTTTTTCCATTTCCTGCATCATTTTTTCATGTTCTTGCTTGGACATTTTGTAAGTGATTGATCCATCATCATTCTTTGTCACTTCTTTTACGCCTTTTGCCTTTGCTTCCTTTATGAGTTCGTCTGTATCTTTCTCTCCAATTAAAGATGCGGGAAGTGTGACTTCCACATTTCGTAATCCTTTCTCCACTTCCACACCTTTCTCCTCTTGCTCGGATTTTGCCGGCTCCGCCTTCTTTTTATCCGCTTCTTCCTTTCCGCAAGCTGAAACGATCACCATGACAAACACAAGAAATAGTACTGACACTAATTTTTTCAAAAAAATTCCTCCTAAAAGTTAAATAAAAAGTGATATTTTTACATTATATCAAATTTGATCTTCTCGTGTATTAGGGGTATTAAGCTAGGCGTTTTGTTTTGAATTTGCTTTTTGCGAAAAATTTATACACTGTCGTTTTACACTACAAGCCATGCTTTTTCGCAAGTCTGCTTGAGCTTCTTCACTTGCCATTGCGTACCTCGCGAGGCTCGTAACGCCTGGAGTCCCCTATTCGATTGATTACCTGATGGATATGTCAAATTCTGGGCAATTCTGAGATACTCCTGGAAAATGGTCTTAAACTCATGTGGGACAATGCTTTTCTCACCCATTGAGACTGTCCGGTTGTTTGCCGACCTTTCCAGGCCACATACCAACTTTCCGGTTACATCCTTTAAATTGTATCTTGAATTTATTTTTTTACTTGCATATCACCGCAAGTCTTTTATATAAACCTTGAACGCCTGAATAAATAATTCCGGTGAAGTTTCAACAACATAAGAGAATATCCCCTGAACAGTGTGTAAAAAGAGCAGGCCCCCTTCACCGCCAACTTTCCGAAAAGATATATCAAGGACATCCTCTATAGGGAACCTTCGGTAGCGGGTAACAATACGGTTTCGATATAAGTATATTTGCCGGTGTTGAACAATATTTTTTTGTTCAAGATCCACGACCCTGGTAACTTTAATATAAGGTTGGATCGCAAGCAAATCCATCGACTCCCTCCTTTTATGTCCACTATCATTATACATGCATTTTCATATACAATAATATTTAGAAAAGCAAAGATGGTGATACCATGTTCAAGATTTTTCTCATAGAAGACGATGCATCCTTATTCAATGAGGTCAAAGACCGTTTGACACAATGGTCTTACGATGTGTACGGCGTAGAAGATTTTGGCCGGGTGCTTCAGGAATTTACTGCGATTAAACCTGATTTGGTCATTATTGATATCCAATTGCCGAAGTTTGACGGCTTTCATTGGTGTCGGTTGATTCGCTCTCATTCCAATGTGCCAATCATCTTTTTGTCATCAAGAGACCACCCTACGGACATGGTCATGTCCATGCAACTAGGTGCGGATGATTTTATCCAGAAACCTTTCCACTTTGATGTGCTGATTGCAAAAATACAGGCCATTCTCCGCCGTGTCTATAACTATAATACAGACACGTTGGATATGAAAAGCTGGTGCGGCGCCACAGTGGACTACGCGAAAAATACGGTTACCAATGAAAACGGGACAATTGAATTGACCAAAAATGAAATGTTTATCTTGAAAGTGCTCATTGAAAAGAAAAATACCATCGTCAGCCGGTCGGAATTGATCAAAAGCCTTTGGGATGATGAAAGATTTGTCAGCGACAATACACTGACCGTCAATGTAAACCGTTTAAGGAAAAGCCTCGAGACGATAGGCCTTGGCAAATTTATCGAAACAAAAGTCGGACAAGGTTATATGGCGAAAGAAGAGGAGCAGTAACATGATAAAAAAATTTTTGATCGAAAGATGTAGTTGGATCTTGTTATTTTTATTTACCCAACTCCTGTTTCTTTTTATCGCTTATATTGATTCAGCCATCCCGCTCGCGTCAGTAGGCTATATTATTTTTTTAACGGCCTTGATTTTCATCATCTTTCTGGCAGTCCGCTACAATATAGAAACACCTTTTTACAAAAGCCTGAAAGACTGGGAAGGCAGCCTTGATTTGGCGGGGATCGCGGAAGCGAGATCACCTTTTGAAAAAATAGTAAAAAACAGCCTGGCGGATCAAACAGCCAGACAGATGAAAATATATAGTAAAAATCGGCTGGCCCTCGAGCAGGAAAAAGATGATTTATTATCTTGGATTCATGAAGTGAAGACTCCCATGACAACCATGCACTTAATGATTGAACGGTTGGATGATGAAGAAGCGAAAGCGCGGCTGGCGTATGAATGGCTGAGAATCCATCTGTTGCTTGATCAGCAACTCCATCAAAAACGGATTTCGTTCATTGAAAACGATCTTCATGTTGGAAAAGTTCCCTTGGAGCCTTTGATTGTAAAAGAAATTAAAAATTTGCAGTCATGGTGTATGCAAAAAGGAATCGGATTTGAAGTGGACCTGCAAGTGGATGAAGTCCTGAGTGACGATAAATGGATGGCTTTTATCATAAGACAACTGTTAACAAACGCGGTAAAATACAGCGAAGCTTCCGAAATTATCATTCGCAGCAGGATGGAAAATGGTCAAACAGTCCTTGAAGTGCGGGACTACGGCCGAGGGATTGATCCGAAGGACCTTCCCCGCATCTTTGACAAAGGCTTTACCTCAACAACTCATCCAGACCAAGCCGCCACAGGAATGGGGCTGTATTTGGTGAAAAAAGCGGCAAAATCGTTATTGATTCAAATCGATGTAAAATCAAAGCCGGGAGCAGGGACGACATTCACCCTCATCTTTCCAAAACAAAACGAATTTGTGAGTCTCACAAGCATGTGACATGATTGTCACATGCTTTTATGATTTGTTCGGCGAGTCGAAGGAAAAAGACAGCCAATCCTTTTATGATAAAACATATCAAGTAAAGGAGTGAACAAGGTTGAGTATTCTAGACGCGCAAAAATCGGACAAAAGTGACAGAAATCAATTGAACAAGCAGGAAGTTTTAAAAGGAATAGATATTCAAGTGGAAAACGGAGATGTTGTCAGTATCATGAGCGCGTCAGGCTCGGGAAAAATGACATTGCTTAACGTCCTTTCTTCCATTGACAAAGTGAGCCGGGATACGATCAAAATTGATGGAAAAGACATCGTCGGCAGGAAGGAAAAACAAAGGGTCATCTTTATTAAAGACGGACAAATACATACGCAACTGAAAGGCGAAGAAGCGAGGCAGATGTTCCTGAAAGATATCATGAAAACCCAAGGTGTGTTGGGCGGTGTCCATGATGAACATTAATCAGCTCATTTTTCGCAACTTAAAAAAAAATATAAAGAATTATTACCTCTATGTGTTTGCTTTAATTTTCAGTGTGACCCTTTATTTCGCTTTTGTCACCTTGCAATATGACCCAGTAATAATCAAGGAGACAGCTTCCTCTTCCAAAGGCGTCGCCGGATTCAAGGCCGCATCTGTCTTGCTCGTGGCAATCGTAGCAGTCTTTCTCTTATATGCCAATATCCTGTTCATTAAAAGAAGAAGCAAAGAAATTGGATTGTTCCAGCTCATTGGCATGACCAAGAGCAAAATTTTCCGGCTGTTGAGTGCCGAAAACGCCATTCTTTACTTCAGTTCTTTGGCGATCGGCATCTTTATCGGCTTTTCCGCTTCCAAGTTCATCATCATGATTTTATTTAAAATAACCGATATCAATGCAATCGCCACCTTGCATTTTTCAACAAAAGCGTTGTTTCAGACAGTGCCTGTTTTTGTTGTTATTTATCTTTTCATCATGTTGATGAACTACTTGTTTATCAAAAAGCAAACGATCCTGTCGTTATTCCGGGTTCTTTCTTCAACGGAAGTAAAAATAAAGAAATTATCCAAACGCGATGCCTTCATCGGCGTACTCGGAATCGCGTTGATTATCATTGGCTATTATGTTTCAACGGAAATGTTTAGTGGTAAATTCGCTAAAGAATTAGCGTCCACCATGTTGTTTATTCTCGGCAGCGTCATTATCGGAACTTACCTTTTTTATAAAGGATCGGTCAGTTTTATCTTCCATCTCATTCGGAAAAAAAAGAACGGGTATCTGAATATAAACGAGGTACTGTCGCTTTCCTCCATCATGTTCCGAATGAAGTCAAATGCCTTGCTTTTGACTGTCATTACGACTGTTTCAGCACTGGCGATCGGCTTTCTCTCTCTTTCTTACATTTCTTACTGTTCGGTGGATAATTCGGTTCAAGACTATCCGGCTGATTTTACCTTTAAGAATGTAAAGGACGCAAATGAATTGAAAACCGCATTTAAAAAGAAGCAGATCGCATTCAGCGAAACAAAAATCAACGTTCTGCAAGTAGAAGCCAATGTAAAGGATATTCTGGACAACCAGGATGGCGTGAATTCCGATACAATGGTATTGGCTGTCGTCAGTGACAAAGATGTTAAGGGTGTGGATGTTTCTTCTGACGAGACGGTGTTTAGCGGCCCATCAAACGATGTGGACATACCTTTGAAAGAAGGCGGGAAAATGAAGTGGAAAACGCAAAATAAAACCATTTCCCAAACGTTAAAAGGCTTGCGGGAGGAGTCCATTATTTCCATAGACTTTACCGCTTTAAATGATATTAAGCTGGCTGCCATTGTAGACGATACCGTATTTCACCATATGAAGCAGCATCTAAATCCAGATATTCAAATAAAACCGTATTATATCGGAATAGACATTCAAGACCAAAAAGAGATACAAAAAGCGAACCACATTTTTAAACAACTTGGCTTTCATAAAACCGATGCTATCTCGCGTTATGAAATAAACAAATTTGCCAAACAATATTTTGGGATGCTCATGTTTATCGTCGGGTTTTTAGGACTTACCTTTTTGATTACTTCAGGCTGTATCCTTTACTTCAAGCAAATGGATGAAAGTGAAGATGAAAAGCCAAACTACACCATCTTGAGAAAGCTCGGGTTTTCACAAAGAGACTTGCTACGGGGCATTCAGGCAAAACAATTGTTCAACTTCGGCATTCCGCTTGGAATTGGATTGCTTCACGGCTATTTCGCCGTCAAGTCCGGCTGGTTCTACTTCGGAACCGAATTATGGACACCCATGTTTATCGTCATGGGGCTATATACTGCGCTGTACTCCATTTTCGGCCTGCTCTCCGTCCTTTATTATAAAAAGGTCATTCAAGATGCGTTGTAAAAAGCTTCGGGCATTTTTAGCCCGGAGTTTTTTTATGATTAGGATAAAATTCAGATAAAAACAGAACAATACGATCAATACAATATTCTCATCTTCGACATTTGAATCACATTCCGACTTAGTCCTCTAACAGGATACGGTGGTGAAAAAATACATTTCATTTACCAATCATTTTGGGTTTATTAAGATTTATCCCGCATGTAAGGTGCCATATATACCCCTTCAAGACCGGAGTTGATCCAAAAGGTCTAAGTGGGAGAAAACGGCACCTACTATGCACGATTCGTTCAACTAACATTCAGTAGGAGCCCTACTGAATGAAGTTTCACTTTATGGGGAAAACAGCGGTTGCCGAAATGACAGGGTTCGAACTTTTGCCCGTGATCACTCACTATGGCAACATCAATCATAGCCGGGAACAGGAACGACATTCCTCTAACGAATTTGAGAATCTCATTCGCATGTGACATGATTGTCACATGCTTTTATCATTTGTTCGCCGAATCGAAGGAAAAAGATATCCAATCCTTTTATGATAAATATATCAAGTAAAGGAGTGAACCAAATTGAGTATTCTTGAAGCGCAAAAAATTTACAAAAGTTACGGAAATAAATTTAACAGGCAGGAAGTCTTAAAAGGAATAGATATTCAAGTGGAAAAAGGAGATTTTGTCAGTATCATGGGCGCGTCAGGCTCGGGAAAAACGACATTGCTTAACGTCCTTTCTTCCATTGACAAAGTGAGCGAGGGGACGATCAAAATTGATGGAAAAGACATCGTCGGCATGAAGGAAAAACAACTGGCCGAATTCCGCAAGCATCACCTCGGCTTCATTTTCCAGGAATATAATTTACTGGATACGTTAACTGTCAAAGAAAATATCTTGTTGCCTTTGTCCATTACGAAAACACCGAGAAAAGAAGCCGAGCAAAGATTTCACCAGTTGGCATCCGAACTAGGCATCGTTGACTTAAAAGATAAATATCCGAATGAAATTTCCGGGGGACAGAAACAGCGGACATCCGCGGCCCGGGCTTTCATTCATGAGCCCAGCATCATTTTTGCCGACGAGCCGACAGGAGCGCTCGATTCCAAATCCGCCTCCGACCTTTTAAACAAACTGAGCGGGCTCAATGAAAAGCTGGGCGCAACCATTATCATGGTTACTCACGATCCGGTGGCGGCAAGCTTCTCGCGCAGGGTCATCTTTATTAAAGACGGACAAATATATACACAACTGAATAAAGGTGAAGAAACGAGGCAGGCGTTCCTGAAAGATATCATGAAAACCCAAGGTGTGTTGGGCGGTGTCCATGATGAACATTAATCAGCTCATTTTTCGCAACTTGAAAAAGAATATAAAGAATTATTACCTCTATGTGTTTGCTTTAATTTTCAGTGTCGCCCTTTATTTCGCTTTTGTCACCTTGCAATATGACCCTTCGATGGACGTGGTGGAAGGCACTGTCAAAGGCGCCGCCGGCATCCGGGCCGGATCTGTCTTACTCGTGGCAATCGTATCGGTCTTTCTCTTATATGCCAATAACCTCTTCATTAAAAGAAGAAGCAAAGAAATTGGATTGTTTCAGCTCATTGGCATGACAAAAAATAAGATTTTCCGGCTGTTGAGCGCCGAAAATGCCATCCTTTACTTCAGTTCTTTGGCGATCGGCATCTTTATCGGCTTTTCCGCTTCCAAGTTCATGATCATGGTTTTATTTAAATTAACCGGTGTCGATGCTATTGCCACCTTACATTTTTCGACAAAAGCATTGATCCAGACAGTGATTGTTTTTGTTGTCATTTATCTCTTCATCCTGTTGATGAATTACTTGTTTATCAAAAGGCAAACGATCCTGTCGTTATTCCGGGTTCTTTCTTCAACGGAAATAAGAGTCAAAAAATTGTCCAAACTCGAAGCCGTCATGGGCGTGTTTGGGATCGGATTGATTGTCATCGGCTATTATGTTTCATCAAAATTGTTTGGCGGCGACTTTACAACGATGACAGAACTGTCTTTGGCCATGCTGTTTATTCTGGGCAGCGTCATTATCGGAACTTACCTTTTTTATAAAGGATCGGTCAGTTTCATCTTCCATCTCATTCGGAAAAAAAAGAACGGGTATCTGAATATAAACGAGGTACTGTCGCTTTCCTCCATCATGTTCCGAATGAAGTCAAATGCCCTGCTTTTGACTGTCATTACAACTGTTTCAGCCCTGGCGATCGGCTTGCTTTCTCTCAGCTACATTTCTTACTTTTCCGCAGGAGAATCAGCGAAGGACAATGTACCAGCCGATTTTACCTTGACGGATGTCAATGACGCAAATGAATTGAAAGACACTTTTAAAAGGAATCAAATTGCTTTCAGTGAAACAAAAATCAACGTTCTACAAGCAGAAGCCAATGTAAAAGACATTCTGGAAACCACAATGGATGGAATGAATTTTGACCCCAATGTGATGACAGTGTCTGTTGTCAGTGACAAGGATGTTGAAGGTGTGGATCTTTCTTCTGACGAAACAGTATTTACCGGCTACTCTGATATAATGTCTAGGTTTGTGTCTTTTAAAGATACGGGTGAAATCGAGTGGAACATGCAAAACGAAACGATTCCGCAAACCTTTAAAGGCTTGGAAAAGGAATACGTTCTTTCCTTAAATTTTACCGCCGGCGGGCTTCCGACTGCCATTGTGGACGATTCCGTATTTAACCGTATGAAGCAGAATCTGAATCCAGATATTCAAAAGGAATCGGTTTATATCGGCATAGACATTCAAGACAAAAAAGAGATAGAAAAAGCGAACGATATTTTTCATCAGCTCGGTTTTCATAAAGCTGAAACTTATTATTCGCTTAATGACATGATCAAATCTCAAAAGCAATTATTTGGTCTAACGATGTTTATCGTCGGATTTTTAGGACTTACCTTTTTGATTACTTCAGGCTGTATCCTTTACTTCAAGCAAATGGATGAAAGTGAAGATGAAAAGCCAAACTACACCATCCTGCGAAAACTCGGGTTTTCCCAAGGAGACCTGTTGCGGGGCATTCAGGCGAAACAATTGTTCAACTTCGGCATTCCGCTTGGAATCGGATTGCTTCACGGCTATTTCGCCGTCCAGTCCGGCTGGTTCCTCTTCGGAACCGAATTATGGACACCGATGTTTATCGTCATGGGGCTATATACTGTGCTGTACTCCATTTTCGGCCTGCTCTCCGTCCTTTATTATAAAAAGGTCATTCAAGACGCGTTGTAAGAAGCTTCGGGCATTTTTAGCCCGAAGCTTTTTTGATGGTTAGGATATCAGATAAAAACAGAGCAATATCGTCCATACAATATTCTCGTCTTCGACATTTGAACCACATTCCGATTTTGAAAAATAACCCTTCCCCCAAAAGAATACGAGGGAAAAAATGAATTTCATTTATCAATATATATGGACGCCCGCCGCGATCTTTATTTTTGGTTTTATTTTATAAAAGGTTCTTCAATTAAGTTGATGGCTTGGCTGCACATTCTTGATGTATCATTTAAAACCTTAAAGACAAACAGCTTAAGCCTCCATCCTGTTTTTGAAACTCTGACATTTCCAGTTCAATCGTTTTGTAACCGGCCTCTTGGATGTACCGCTTGGTCGTTTCAAATCCTTTGGGGATTAAAACATAATCATTGACTAAAATGCAGTTTGCCGCATATTCCTCTTCGGGAGGAACAATGATTTTTTCATATGTAGCAAAATCAGGGTGGCTGATAAATTCTCCGGCCGTCACAACCAGGTTGTCACTCAGATAAGTAATGCCTGTCTTTAAATGAAAAAATTCCTTTAATGGTACGATTGTGGCTTTATAATGTTCCGACTCCAAAATGGCCTTCAATTGGCGAGCTCCCGCTTCATTTGTACGATCCGAAATACCAATATAAAAGTGATCCTCGATTTGCAAAATATCACCGCCATCCAAAGTGCCCGGTGACTGGATGTGATAAAACTTTTCGTAAAACCTTTTAAGAACTGTTTCCATCTCTTGGATTTCTCCGTTCCTGGAAGCGGCTCCCGGGTTTGTGATGACTGCAAATTCAGGCGTCAAAACAGCGGTATCTTCAACAAAAGTGGAATCGGGGAATTGTTCGCTAGCCGGTAAGTGAGTAACAGTAACTCCGCATTTTTCCATAGCCTCGACATACGCAGCATGCTGCTTTAATACTTTTTCATAATCGGGAATGCCAAGATTGGATGTCGTTAATCCCTTCACATAGCTTTTTCCTGGTGTTTTGACAATCACATTTTTATACAATTTCCATTCCTCCCATACGTACAACCGGGCAAGTCAAACAAGTGGGGCCGCCCGTACCTTTATAGCTAATTCTTTTCAATTTCCTAAGCTTAAACCTCGGAGATAAGCCATATCCCATAATTTTTTTAAAAGCGAATCAGTATGTTTATGACAATTTGTACTCTATGCAAGAATGCATCAAGCAGCATAAGAAGACGAGTGTTGTCCCTTTCTGAGTCAAGAAAGGACAGCTGCTTCATTATAAATTTGGTTAATTGCTCTTGTAAAAAATTATTTGAGATTCTCCAAAAATAAACGGATGACGTCTGCGCCGCCGACAAATGTTCCCAGGGAGCTTCCGAGATTGGCCAGCACGACAACAAGCAAAATGCGTGTTACTTTATTTTGCCAAAAGCCTTTTATGCTGAAAACATCCTTCGTAAGATTTTCAAAATCTCTTACATGCGGTTTATTGACCATGGCCTGGACAATCCCCGCAAACCAGCCAGCCGCCAAGAGCGGATTCAAGGAAGTAATGGGCGCTGCAATGAATGCCGTTAAAATGGCGAGAGGATGTCCCAGCGCAATCGCTGCTCCAATGGCGGATAGAGAACCGTTCCATAGCACCCAGCTTATTGTCTGCTGGAGCCCTGCGGACGGATTTGCCAAAAAGGTGTAGGCAATGATCGCCAAAATGACAAGGGGAATGGACCAGCCAATAATTTTGGGAACTTTGGATTTCGGCGGAAGTTCATTTAATCGTTTCAAATCATGATCATTCTTGATTTCATTGATGATGCCGGGCACATGTGCTGCGCCCAATACGGCAACAACTTTTCTTCCGGGAGCTTCTTTAATCTTTTGCGACAAATATTGATCACGCTCATCAATTAAGGGCTCCTTCAATTTAGGAAAGTTATCCGTAAATTCCTTTAGAATGGCATTGATGGTGTCATCGTTCTTCATCTTTTCCAGTTCTTCTTCCGTCATCTTTTCGTCACTGAAAATACTGAAAAAAATTTGTGTCAACAACTGGGCCTTTCCCCAAAATCCTACATTATTCCAAATGCGGGCAAACGTTATCTGGATGTTGCGGTCAGCGAGGACAAGTTGCGCTCCCGTTTCTTTTGCCGACTCAATCCCCTGAATCATTTCCTGCCCCGCCTGAATGCCGAATTGATTCGCCATCCGTTTTTGGAAAGAAGAAATGGCCAGATTCATTAACAACAGCGTTGCTTTTTTTTCTTTAATCACCTTAAAGATATCCATGTCCTTCCAGCGGTCTTTGTTGATGATAGCTTGATACCTTTGCTCATCCAGCTCCACACAAACCGAGTCAGGCATTTCCGCTTCAATCACGCTCTTGACCTGTTCCGCACTTTGCTTGGAAACATGTGCTGTCCCGATCAAAATAATTTCTTTATCATTTAATTCAAGTCTTGTAATGTTTTCTTCGCCCATATATGTACCTTCCTCTAATGTAACGTTATTTTTCAAACGATCACTCAATATTACTGTGCCATTGCTTGAAAAAACCCGCAAGTCTTTTTTATCTTGCCCGATGAATACCGCAAATCCGATCCCGTTCTTTTTGTCACTTCCGCTACTCGCTCTTTCCATATTTCTATCGAAAAGTAGATCCTTTCTTCTCATTCATCCATACAGTGAAGTCTTGTTAAGGGATAAGAAAAAAGCATGGTCACATCTCCATGCTCAGCTTGTAGAGAAAGTGGATGGCAGATCCCAAAAGCGGCAGTTAATGTATGTCGATTAATGCGATTCGAGAGGAGATCGAATGATTTGAAGCCATGATTGATGTCAAAGAACTTGAAAGCATTCTTCTCTGAATTCAAATCTTCTTGGATTTAGAAAACACGCCTATTTAGGCGCGTTTAAGGGAAAGGAAAGAAAGCAGGGGCGGCAGGGCGGAATTAAGAACGTTGTACTTGGCAAAACCACCGTGCGTAAAGTAATACGCTGCTGTTTCCAGATCTTCCTTATTTTTATAATACTCAGCAATTTCGCGTGAAAGATCGGCTGTTTCTGTCCAAAGTTCCATATCATCGAGGATATGCAGACTTTTTCTCACTTCTTGGTCATTTTGTTCGGCATACAAAGCGTATACAAGTTTTAACTTCGCCAGATATTCTTGTTCTCCTTCATCCGTGGCTCTTTTGAGCGCTTTTTCGTACCATGACCGGGCAGCGTCGGAAGCTCCCAGTTGAAACAGAACCTTGCTTAACATGTAAGTGGAGCGGACGGCGACAAATGACTCTAAATGTTCCGGGATGCTTAAGGCTTGTTTAAAACAGTTCGCAGCTCGCTGAACATTTTTGTCGTTCAAAGCAGATGCCAAAATTAAAAAGCGCCAAACTTTCAGTGTATCGGAAGCCGTTTTCTTTGGCGATAGAACGAGCCTTCTCATAATGTTTTTTGGTTTGTTCATGAAGCAATAGGTCGAGTTTATTCGCCCCTAATATCATTTCACATTTCACCATTTTCTCTTTATAGCTGTCGTGCGCTTTGAATATGGCGTATGCCGTTTTAGCGTGCGTTATTGAGAAGATATTTTGTTCGATTTGATAGTATGCAATCGCGAGCTGATAGTGGAATTCGGCTTTTTCAATTTCATCAGGTATTTTTTTCAGCTGTTCCTCAGCCATTTTATAGTATATGATGGCGTTAATATAACGTTTTTGATGAAATTTATACATACCAGAGAAAAGATGAAAATAGTATTGAATTATGTTTTCGGTACTTTCTTCTAAAGCTTTGGCTTGCACCTTGTCTAGTAATTCTCCGGATTTTTTGTAGTCCTCTGTCATGAGCTTATAGCGTGAGTCAATCAGGTTGAAGTAGAGTAACACATTTTGATTCTTTTCCATGCTCGGCAACATGTTTTCCATCTCTTTCCGCATAATCGCGGCTTTGGAAACATCCTGTTGTTTGATAACTTTATACCAGTCGTTTATGACCTGTCCGACTTCTTCAAATGCTATCGTGCTCAATCTATTTTCAATCTTCTCCTTTCTTTTTTATTTGATTGAAAATACTTACAATTAACTTAAGATTATAGCAGACTCCCGAGAATTGAAAGGAATTTTTAGAAAAAATTGATTATATAGATATGGATGGGGATGATAAACTTTTTGAGCGGGGCATTTGTATTTGAACATCAGGTCAAGGCACATATTACAACGACCACTAGTGCTTGACAGACCTAAACTGATTGTGTTTTTTCTCGGTATGAAAGTTGAGTTATAATCAATTAACATGGAGCCAAAGTATTCAAATGATTAAGAATAGCTGTCGAGGGTTTCTCGACAGCTTGCATGATTTTTTAGGCGCGTCAAATCATGAATACTGTTTTTTTAGCACCTAATACTGCTTTTTCAGCGGTTTTAATGGGTTTATTTGAAGAAGTTGCATCCTTCTCAAAAGCAGGAGCACCTAGCAATAAAACCGACATGGTTAGCAAACTGAACAAAGTGATTTTTTTCATAGAAACCCCTCCGATATTTTGATGATTTTATCTTTGGCAAAATGAGCGTGTTCAAAATAATACGCGGCTGTTTCCAGATCTTCCTTATTTTTATAATACTCAGCAATTTCGCGTGAAAGATCGGCTGTTTCTGTCCAAAGTTCCATATCATCGAGGATATGCAGATTTTTTCTCACTTCTTGGTCATTTTGTTCGGCATACAAAGCGTATACAAGTTTTAACTTCGCCAGATATTCTTGTTCTCCTTCATCCGTTGCTCTTTTGAGCGCTTTTTCGTACCATGACCGGGCTCCATCATAATCTCCCAATTGAAACAGAACTTTGCTTAACATGTAAGTGGAGCGGACGGCGACAAATGACTCTAAATGTTCCGGGATACTTAAGGCTTGTTTAAAGCAGTTCGCAGCTTCTCTGAACATTTTTTGTCGTTCAAAGCAGATGCCAAGATTAAAAAGCGCCAAACTTTCGGTGTATCGAAAGCCGTTTTCTTTCGCCATAGAACGAGCCTTCTCATAATGTTTTTTGGTTTGTTCATGAAGCAATAGGTCGAGTTTATTGGCCCCTATTATCATTTCACATTTCACCATTTTCTCTTTATAGCTGTCATGCGCTTTGAATATGTCGTATGCCGTTTTAGCGTGCGTTATTGAGAAGATATGTTGATCGATTCGATAGTATGCAATCGCGAGCTGATAGTGGAATTCGGCTTTCTCAATTTCATCAGGTATTTTTTTCAGCTGTTCCTCAGCCATTTTATAGTATATGATGGCGTTAATATAACGTTTTTGATGAAATTTATACATACCAGAGAAAAGATGAAAATAGTATTGAATTATGTTTTCGGTACTTTCTTCTAAAGCTTTGGCTTGCACCTTGTCTAGTAATTCTCCGGATTTTTTGTAGTCCTCTGTCATGAGCTTATAGCGTGAGTCAATCAGGTTGAAGTAGAGTAACACATTTTGATTCTTTTCCATGCTCGGCAACATGTTTTCCATCTCTTTCCGCATAATCGCGGCTTTGGAAACATCCTGTTGTTTGATAACTTTATACCAGTCGTTTGTGACCTGTCCGACTTCTTCAAATGCTATCGTGCTCAATCTATTTTCAACCTACTCCTTTCTTTTTGATTTGTTTGAAAATACTTACAATTAACTTAAGATTATAGCAGACTCCCGAGAATTGAAAGGCATTTTTAGAAAAAATTGATTATATAGATATGGATGGGGATGATAAACTTTTTGAGCGGGGCATTTGTAGTTCAAGTGGAATGGGAAAAAGACGTGATACCGGAATAGTCAAGGCTGCAGAAATAGATGGAAGGGTAGAAATTGTCGTTACATTATGGAATAATGATACAATCATTTACCATAAAAGAATAAAAGTGAGATGGCTAATGAGCAATAAAACAAAAGAAGAGTTGCTGAAGGCCTAAACGCCTTTTGCCAATTTGCTTCTCTCGCCAATAGTTTGTAGCCGCAAAATTGAAAGGAGATGGGTTTATTTGCAGCGCGAGAAAAACAATGATATTTTAGTAGCCGGATTTGCACAACTGCCTAAAGGGACACCTATTTTTGAAACACAAAAAGTAATTGGTTGTATTGCTGTAATAGATAGTGAGACTGATATCATTAAAGATGCCACATTTACTTTTATACAAGATCTCACGAACCACTTTTCTTCTTCACTGATCATCGGATACTCTATTAAACATGATATGGACGAAATCATCCAAAATATAGAGGAAAAATTAATCATACCTCCCAAAAAAGCGGTAATCCAAGCGGTGATCTCAGCCCGAAACCGCTATTTGGAAATGAAGGCATCATGATTTGCAAAAACAGAAAGCGCTTGCATCCCCTTAAAACATTCGTTATAATGGCAGAAAATACAGAAAAGCCTACGTATTCGCTGGCTAATCTATTGGGTGAAAGATGAAGTTCTGAACCCTCGAAGTAGATTAACAACCAGCAGTATCGAAAGTAGCTTATATAGGTGTGGACCACTTATGTGAGGACTTTCTATGCTGTTGGTTTTTTTGTGTTTAATTTACTAACGTATGGAGGGATTAAGAATGGAATTTGGATTATTCACGGTATTTGACAACTACAAGGAAAAGCTGGGGAGGTCTCATGAAGATCTTTTACAACAGGTATTGGACCAAACAGTGCTTGCGGATGAGTTGGGTTATGACTCCGTTTGGTTTGCGGAACATCATTTTAGCGAGTATGGGATATTAACCACCCCGCCGTTATTGTTGGCGACAGCGGCCGAGAGAACAACAAACATTCGATTGGGAGTTTCCATTGTGACGCTTCCATTTAAAAATCCCATTCAGGTTGCGGAAGATTATGCTCTATTAGATGTGCTAAGCAACGGAAGAGTAAATCTGGGAATGGGGAGCGGGTATCTACCCCACGAGTTCTCAGGCTTTGGCATTGATGGTAAAGACAAAGCGCATCGCTTTAACGATGCTTTGGCTGTCATTGAAAAAGCATGGACAGGACAAAAGTTTTCTCATGAAGGTCCTTATTATCAATATTCAGATGTGAAGTTGGAAGTATTGCCCAAGCAAAAACAGGTCCCCCTCTGGATTGGGGCTTTAAGTGACAGAGGTTCCAAATATGTCGGCAAAATGGGATACAACATCATGGGAGTCCCCTATGTGGCAAGCAGTTCGATAGAAGAATTGAAACAGATCATTGACGGATATAAAGCGGCACGCCAAGAAGCCGGCCATGGCACTCGTTCTGTCAACATACCGCTCGCACTCCACACATTTGTGGCAAAGACAAGGGAAGAAGCGGAAATGGTTGCAAAAGAGCATGTCAACTTGTATCTCGATACCCGACAATATGGCAGAAGCGCCAAGTTTGAAGACTTGGAAGCCAGAGAACAGCTTCTGATTGGAACACCTGAAGACGTTATTCAGCGAATGAAAAAGTATGAAGAAGCCGGCTGTACTCATATGATGATGCTTATGAACTTTGGCGGTCTGCCCCATAAAGAAGTCATGAAGTCAATTACATTAGTTGCTGACGAAGTAATGCCGGCCTTCCATAAAAACAAACAAGCCATCGTATCTTGATGAAGTGGGGTGAGAATATTGAAACTACTTGGAATATTCGGAACAATTGTCGGTGCCAAATCAGCCATTCTGGTAAATGAAATACTAAATAAAGTAAAGAAAAAAGACCCTGACATTCATGCCGAGTTGTTGGACCTTAAATATTATAACATGGAATTTTCCGATGGCAGGCCCATTCATGATTACAATGAAGATACCCAAAAAATAATTAGAAAAGTGATGGCCGCCGATTTTTATATAATTGGAACTCCGGTTTTTAATGGATCTATTCCCGCACCGCTTAAAAATCTTTTTGATCTGCTTCCACCGGCGGCACTCCGCCATAAGATCATGGGCTTTGTGGCAGTCGGAGGAACGTTCCAACATTATTTAATGATTGAAAACCAACTAAAACCGATTGCCGGCTATTTAAGAGCTTTTACGACTCCAAGCTATGTATATGCCCATAATAGTCATTTTAATGAAAAAAATGAGATTATGGATGCTGATGTACAAACTAGAATGAACAATCTAGCCGAGGAATTGATCTTTATGCAAAGGAATCTTTTCAAAAATGCTGAACAGGAAGCCGGCACTTTACTTTCAGCAACTGATGCGGAAAGGATGAAAACAAGAGTTGGTTAATAAAGCAAAAGAGGACATAGCAACCGCTCCCCACAGTTTCGAAGCTTTTTTTAAAAAGCTCATTGATTATGCCGGACTGTTTCCGCCAACTCAATTACCGTTAGAAGAAGCCATACATCACTATGCCTCCTATATCCATAGTTGTGAGGCCTGGATGATCGGCCCCTTTGTTTGCCCAGCTTCCCAATTGGAGAAATTGGAACCTTACCTGGAATTATTTTCATCGGAAAAGCCGTTAGCGATTTCTGCCTTGGGGAGAAAAGCGGAAAATGAAAGAGAAACGATCAAACTTTTTAAAGACGATTTAGCTTCCATTGAACATTTTCAGTTAAAACATGGAACGAAGGTGAGAGTCAATCAGTTTGAGTTGCCTCTGCCCTCTTTAAACATTACTGCGGAATTCATGAACGAGGTGGGAAAACGTAGCAGCCGCCATCATATCACTTGCTATTGCGAGTTTCCCATCCATAAGAATGATAGATTTTGGGAACAAAAATTGGCCAAAACGGCTCTATTGATCTCACAGCAAAATCAAAGCCGATTTTATTCAATTGGCGGAAAACTGAGAACAGGCGGGATAAAGGCCAGCCTGATACCAGATAGCAATATTGTTGGCAGCTTTATCTATCATTGCAAGGAACACAAAGTTCCTGTCAAATTTACCGCCGGGCTCCATCATCCGGTACGTTTGTATAGAAGTGAAGTCCAGGCGGACATGCACGGATTTGTAAATGTGTTTGTAGCCGGCCTGATGGCATATCAACATCATTTAGATAAGGAATCTATCACTGAAATTCTCCAAGAAAAAGACGCCAAGTTTTTTTCATTCCAGAACGAGAAAATAACATGGCGCCATTTAGAAATAAGCACAAAAGAAATAATGAGACTGCGAAAAGAATATTTACATTCTTATGGCTCATGCAGCTTTGAGACACCTCGAAGTGAATTTAAGGATCTGAACATGATAGAGAGGGGTTAGTGAAGATATGCGTTCTTTTATTCCGGTGGAACCTTCGAATCATTTTCCAATTCAAAATCTGCCATATGGCATCTTTAGACTGAGAGACAACAGCGGCAAGCCGCGTGTGGGGACTGCAATTGGAGAGTATGTCTTAGATCTATCAGTATTGGAAGAAGAAGGTTATTTTCAGGATATCATTGATCAAGAAGAAAAAGTGTTCGCCGCGCCTTTTTTAAATCCGTTTATGGCCAAAGGGCCGGATGTGTGGCAATCCGTTCGAAGAAGACTGCAAATGCTATTAAGTGAAAATGAACCAAAGTTGAGAGATAACGTACAGCTTAGAGAAAGAGCGCTTATTCCGCAAGCAGATGTAAAGATGGAACTTCCCATAAAAATTGGGGATTATACGGACTTTTACGCCTCTAAAGAACATGCGGCAAATGTAGGCACCATGTTCAGAGGAAAAGAAAATGCGCTTATGCCGAACTGGACCCATCTTCCGGTAGGTTATCACGGTCGAGCCAGCTCAGTTGTGACGAGCGGTACTCATTTCAATAGACCCTGCGGACAGATAAAGCCCGCTGACACAACCAAGCCCATTTTCACATCTTGCAGGCAGTTGGACTTTGAATTGGAAATGGGCTTTTTCATTGGCATGGGCAATCAGATGGGCGAACCGGTCCCGGTTGAAAAAGCGGAAGAGCAAATTTTTGGGATGGTTCTTGTGAATGACTGGAGTGCGCGGGATATTCAAGCATGGGAATATCAGCCATTAGGTCCTTTCTTAGCGAAAAACTTTGCAACCTCCATATCACCATGGGTTGTTCCGATGGAAGCATTAGAACCATTTCGCGTAAAAGGGCCGGAGCAGGACCCTGAACCACTCCCTTATTTAAAACATACAAAACCAGATTCATTTGATATTCATTTGGAAGTCTTTTTAAAGACTCCAAACATGGAAAAGCCGGATTGCATAGCCGCGAGCAATTATAAGTATTTATACTGGAGCGCCGCACAGCAAATTGCCCACCATACGATCACTGGATGTAACCTGAATACAGGAGACCTGATTGCTACTGGCACCATTAGCGGACCTGAAAAGAGATCAAGAGGAAGTCTGCTGGAATTGGCATGGAGGGGAACAGAACCAATCAAGTTAAGCAACGGTGAAGAGCGCAGCTGGTTAGAGGATGGGGATGAACTTACTTTGACAGGCTGGTGTCAAGGGGCTGGGTATCGCATTGGATTTGGAGAAGTAACCGGAACCATTTTACCAGCTAAACTTATTGAACGGAGAAGTAAAGCAACCATATAAAAAGAATATAGAAAGGAGTATGGCCGTGACATATTATAAGCAGATGGGCAAGATACCCCGTAAAAGGCACATTGTTATGAGAAAGGAAGATGGCACTCTATATCGGGAACAAGTCATGGGCACAAAAGGTTTTTCCGGCATTCAATCCATCTTATATCATGATCATCCGCCAACGGAAATTGTTACCTCCTCCCTGTTGCAAGAGAATTTTTTTGAGTATGAAGAACAGAGCGCACTAAGGCCGAGACATTTCAACACAAATAAAGTAAAAAAAGGCCAAGATGCTCTATCAGGAAGGGAGTACTTATTGGGCAACGACGATTTGGTGATCGGTGTAGTCTACCCAAGCAACCCCATGGAATTTTACTACCGTAACTCCGACGGTGATGAAGTGCTTTTTGTCCATTATGGGACAGGTAAAATAGAAACGATGTTCGGAACCCTTACCTACGGTAAAGGCGACTATATTATCATTCCTGTAGGCACGATTTATAAAGTGATTCCAGATGATGGAGAGACTAAATTTTTGGTCATTGAAACAACGAGTTGGATTACGTCACCCAGAAGATACCGCAACGAATTTGGACAGTTGCTTGAGCATAGCCCTTTTTGTGAAAGAGACATTCGCGGACCCGAAGAACTGGTCTATTTTACCGAAAAAGGAGAATACGAAGTAAGAACAAAAGCACGGGGAGCCCTTCATTCCCACATATATCATCATCATCCTTTAGATGTCGTTGGATGGGATGGTTACCTATATCCTTATATCTTCAACATTGGGGATTTTGAACCGATTACTGGAAGGATTCATCAACCGCCTCCCGTCCATCAGAATTTTGAAGGCCATAACTTTGTGATTTGCTCGTTTGTGCCACGATTATTTGATTATCATCCTGAAGCGATCCCGGCTCCTTACTATCATAGTAACGTTGATAGTGATGAAGTGCTTTACTATGTAGAAGGAAATTTCATGAGCAGAAAAGGAATTAATGAAGGCTCTATTACACTGCACCCTTCCGGTATACCGCATGGGCCGCACCCAGGTACTATTGAAGCGAGTATTGGTAAGAAAGAGACACTGGAACTTGCAGTCATGATTGACACTTTTCGACCGCTACAAGTGATGAAAACAGCAAGAGATGTAGAAGATGATCGTTATGAGAGCAGTTGGATTGAGGACTGAGAAACGCAGTAAAATGCCGGGCTGTGAGCGAGGGCAGGAATGATTTGGCTGATGGACAAGGAAAGCGAGCGGAACCTGGATTGAGTGAACGACTCCTTGTCCATAAGCGTCCATCGAAAAAAGCGCTGACATTTCATACGAGAAATAGGTGATCCGCGGGTTTTGGCCAAAAAACAGCGAGACAGGCGTTCCGTCATAATGGGAGCCTCGGTTCCCATTTTTTAACGGAAAGAAAGCTTGCTCAATTAACGACTGTTTCAATATCAGATGAGGGGTGAAACATGTAATGAATCAAGGCGCTCAGTGGGTAACCGTTGAATTGGAAGATAGCCATAAACATGCACAACAGTCTGGGGTTCCGCGTTCTTTAATGTATTTTATTCTAAGCATATGTTTCTTTTGTATATTGGCAGATGGATACGATCTAGGAATTTATGGAGCTGTATTGCCAAGCCTATTAGACTATCAACCTTGGGGATTGTCTCCCGCACATGCCGGAACCATAGGGAGCTATGCGTTATTCGGAATGCTTTTCGGCGCCATATTTGTCGGCTCTGTCACCGATCTAATAGGCAGAAAGAAAACGTTGATTATTTGTGTAGCGCTATTTTCAGTCACGATGATTTTATGTGCCATTGCAACATCCCCAACAATGTTTGCCATATTTCGCTTTATTGGCGGGATTGGTTTAGGGGGCGTCATTCCAACAGCCTCTGCCCTGGCGATAGAGTATTCACCACCTCATCGACGATCATTCAACTATGCCCTTATGTTTTCTGGTTATTCGTTTGGAACTGTTTTGGCCGCTATATTAGCAATACTTCTTTTAGACTCGCTTGGCTGGAGATTTATGTTTTGGATTGGGGCCATTCCTTTACTACTAATTCCAATCATGATGAAATACTTGCCTGAGTCAGTTAGTTTTCTTCTCTCCCGAGGAAATGTAAATGAAGCTGAAGCCATATGCAAACGTTATAAAATGGATATTTCTCAATTTGAAAATTTGAGAGAAATACATGCAAATGAAAAAGGAAAGTCGCAAAAGTCGATCAAAGGCCTTTTTTCCAAGCAATATATCAGGGCAACTTTAGCCATTTTTCTTACCTATATTATGGGTTTTTACCTTGTATATGGATTAAACACATGGCTGCCACAGATTATGCGGGAATTAGGCTATTCACTTCATTCCAGCTTATCATTTCTGCTCGTCATGAACTTAACGGCCGGAATCGGAGCACTTTTTGCGAGCGCTATTGCGGATCGCTGGGGATCGAAACGAGTCATTGGAGTGTCATATGCTTTAGCCGCCTTGAGCGCATTTTTACTAACGATAGGAGTCCCTTCCATGGCCGCTGTTTATTTACTAGTGGGGCTCGCTGGTTTCGGAGCAGTTGGCAGTACACAAATTATGAATGCATTTGTGACAAAGTACTACCCGGCAGAATCTCGGGCTACAGCCATAGGCTGGGGTCTTGGAATTGGAAGAATCGGAGCGATTTCCGGTCCCGTGATCATCGGACTTTTATTAAGCATGAACTTCGATTTGATATGGAGCTTCTACACCTTTGTTATAGCGGGAATCGTGGCCACTATAGGGGTTGCTTTAATACCCAATAAGAAGGGCGAAATCGTTTAAAAAAAGCGTTATCGAAGCACTTCTTAATAAGTATCAATATTTGTACAAATTGTTATACGACTTTAAGATTGTTTTTCTTTCAGCTTGCACAAGTTCGAAGAACGAAGGTGCTTTATGGGGTAGCATCCGGATGATGTGGGAACAAAATAACTTTAAGTTTTGTCAATGCCAAGAAGGTTCGGGCTTGGTGAGGTTGTCAATATATTTTTGTTCCTTATTCTCCCTTCGGTCCGCTACGACAAAAATATTATTTTATTGCATCAGGACTCCATCATTTGCTCAAGCTTATCATTTTCTAAACTAACCATATCAATTTCTTTATTAATTAGCTGATCAAGTTCGTCATTCAAAGCGTTTTCATTCATTCCAATAGCAGAGTACAATGACTGACCCCCAGTCGGAATTTGGTTTAGCGACTATGCCTGTACTTTTAAGTTAGATATAGATAGGGTAGAAAATAAAAATAATATGGTAGATTCTACATATATATAAAGAACCCTTGTTTTTAAACGATAAAGAGTATAAAAAGGCCACCTCTTCGCAAATAAGGTAGCCTTTCAATAGATTAGAACCGATTGAGATATATTCAAAGTACCCCTAAATCAGGATTTATCAAAAGGATCAAAATGCTTATCGTTGAAAATCCGCATTTTTGGGACCCAACCCTTTCACGGTGTAATTTTGTGGATATGAATAACCCGCTCATTTAATTCATGTCCTGTAAAGAACCATTCTCGTAAACAATAGATAGTCAACTTGAGCAGTGGGTCTCCGGCCTTCCTAGTTATATCAAGGCTTATTTGCCGATTTCACTCTGCGAAAGTTGAGTACTAATTATTAAACTTATCGGCAATAAAGTTAAAATTTTTAGTTTTTTTCAATTCTAAATACAACTCTTCCATGCTCCACAGTTGGAGTCTTCTTATGTTAATGGACCGATTCCCTATTTCTTTCTAACAAAATATTAGGGGAAACCCCTCCCGATGGATCATCCCCATTGCAGATGGTGCAATGGGGACTTTTGCTTAAGAAGTCTTTGCCAAACTCCTATCATCATCGTCATCTAGGCCAATATACGAGAAAAACTTTCCCGTTTATAAAATTGGAATTAATCCTTTACTGTAAACACTGACATCATCTATATGATCTAATTTCCTAGAAATATCCGCTTTCCTCATCATATTCGTTAAGTTTAGCCCATAAATCGTATATAATAATAGTACAGACATTTTTACTGAGGAGGAACACCATGAAAAAACTAATGACAGCCTTGTTGGCTGCCACTCTTTTCTTTTCCCCTGTTAGTAGCCTTTTCTTCCAGGATGACGTTACCACTGTTGAGGCCAAAAGATACAAGTCGGGTAAGAAAGGGTTTAATACGCAAAAAAACCCTTCAAACATCCAAGAAAAACCTAAGGACTCCACTACAACAAAATCGCAAATGCAGAAAACAAACCAGAAAGGCGGATTCTTTTCAGGAGGTCTCATGAAAGGGTTAATGGTTGGAGGTCTTGCCGGTTTATTGTTTGGCAGCCTGTTCGCCAACATGGGGGCATTGGGATCAATCTTGGGATTAATGATCAACCTTGCAGCGATTTACTTTTTGATCGTAATTATCCGCAAAGTCTTTGAAGCTCTTAAAAGACAGAAAAAGAGAGAGGATATGAATCCGTGGGGCAGATAATCATTTCCGAACAAGATATCATCAACGCCATTTGTATCGCTCAATCCCGCAAGAAAAACGTACAGCCCCAAGAAGTAGAAGTTGAACTCATGTTTGACGATGACGACGGATTTTCCGCGGAGGCTTATATCCATGGGCAAAAGTCGGTTCTGGAGACGATTCACATCATCGAAGCCGTTCGGCTATGGCTGGATGAAATGTTAAATAAAGACCCTTTTGCCGGTATCGAGCTTGTTTTGGACGATGAGGAAGGGATTATAGCGGTCATTAACACATAAATAAAGAATAGGACCGGGACAAAACCCTGTAAGAATGAAACAAACCGCATGGAATCAAGTTTAAAAACCTTGATTTCACGCGGTTTTATTCTCACGTTTTTACGAATATGAATCAGTTTTCAACTTATGTCCCGCCTCCATTTTATGTTTATTCGATCGCCTCAAGCTCCGGTGTTTATGGGGTGGTGGATATCAATGCTAGAACGATTGTATCATTTGCTTGGCCAATTCCCTGTTGCGCTCTTTAAATACGTCATTATGAGAAGAAACCATACCGACTTCATCCGCCTCCGGCTCAATATATTGCTTCGCTTTATTCACGGCATTTGCCGCATCTTGAAAGGCTCCCGCAATTAAATGCAGTTTTCCCTCGTGCTTTAATATGTCTCCGGCTGCGTAAAGGCCCTTAATCGACGTTTCGCTGGACGCATTGCCGCATATATAACCATTTTCTGCTCTTGCCATCTTTAACTCGCTGTCATCCAGCAGTGTCGTATCACGTTCATAACCATGGTGAATAACCACTTCATCAACAGGAAGTTCCATCACTTCACCTGTTTTTACATTCGTCAATTCCACCCGCTCGATCACGTCATGATGTTTACAAGCCCGCAGTTTTGTTATCGTCGTATTAAAAAAACAAACAACAGAGCTATTCATAAGTTGGTGCACTTGCGCTTCATGTCCGGTTAACTTGTCTCTTCTATAAATTAAATAAACATTTTTGGCGATCGGCTCCAATTCATTGGCCCAATCAATGGCCGAATTCCCCCCGCCGGAAATGATGACGGTTTTATCCTTAAAACGTTTCAGCGATCGAACCGTATATTGCAAATTCGCTATTTCAAATCTATCGGCCCCTTCTATCTCCAGTTTTTGCGGTTTTAAAATACCGCTGCCGACAGCAATAATCACTGTTTTTGAAAAGTGCCTTCCCCCTGAAGCTGTATGTAAAATAAACATTCCCTTATCATTTCGTGAAATTGATTCTACTTTTTCATTCAAAACGACTTTTGGATGAAAAGTTAATCCTTGCTCCACAAGCTGTTCAATCAATTTAGCTCCCGGGATTGGGGTTATACCCCCAACATCCCAAATCATTTTTTCCGGATATACATGTAATTTTCCGCCTAAAAACGGCTGATACTCTATCAATTTTGTTTTCATTGCTCTCAAACCGCTGTAAAAGGTCGAATAAAGCCCTGCTGGCCCTCCTCCGATCACGGTTACATCGAATATGTCCGCCTGCTCCATATTTCCTTCACTCCCAGTATGTTATGCATAATTGAAAAATATTCTCAATCAGCTAGTTGACAACTCATACCCTCACCTTTATATTTATGATTATAACGAAAATGATAATCATTCTCAACTATATATTTCTTACATCGGAGGTGAAAGAATGATCCGCTTATATACAGATGCTCTTAACGTGGGCTATGACGGACACTTAATTGTGAAAAATCTCAGTATAGAAATTCCCGACAAACAAATAACAACCATCATTGGTCCGAATGGATGCGGAAAATCAACCTTATTGAAAGCAATTACCCGAATTATTTCACATGATTCAGGAGCGGTGGTGCTAGATGGAAAAAACATCTCAAAAGAAAATACAAAATGGCTTGCAAAAAAAATGGCTATCCTTCCCCAAACACCGGAAAGTGCAGGTGGACTAACTGTCGGCGAACTCGTTTCCTATGGACGCTTCCCCTATCAAAAAGGGTTTGGACGCTTAACGAAAAAGGATGTCGAAGTAATTGACTGGGCCCTTGAAGTAACGGGTATTAGCGATTTTAAATACCGCCCTGTCGATGAACTATCGGGGGGCCAGCGCCAACGTGTCTGGATCGCCATGGCGCTTGCGCAGGAAACAGAGATGATTTTCCTGGACGAACCAACAACATACTTGGATATGGCTCACCAATTAGAAGTTTTAGAGCTTTTACAAAAACTGAATCAAGAGCAGGAGCGCACCATTATCATGGTCCTTCACGACCTGAATCAAGCGGCCCGTTTTGCAGATTATATGATCGCCTTAAAAGAGGGCAACATCGTGAAAGCCGGTAATTGCGAGGAAGTCATCACTCATCGGGTCCTCAAAAGTGTATTTCAGATCGATGCTGAAATCGGTCGTGACCCGCGAACGAACAAACCTATGTGCATCACTTATAACTTACTGAAAGGAGAACACAAAAATGAAGAAACGCTGGATCCTAGCCGTACTGTTGTTCATGCTGTTCATTAGCGGGTGCGGCAATCAATCAACTAAAAAGGAAAGCAAGGAAGAAAAGGCAGAAACGATTACGTACGAATCGGAAAACGGGCCTGTTAAAGTTCCCGCCGATCCGCAGCGCGTTGTGGTACTCTCCAGTTTTGCCGGCAATGTCATGGCTTTGGACGTCAATCTGGTTGGAGTTGATTCATGGTCTAAAATGAATCCCCGCTTTCAGGAAAAATTGCAAGATGTTGAGGAAGTATCCGATGAAAACTTGGAGAAAATCATTGAGTTGGACCCGGATTTGATTATTGGACTCTCTAATATAAAAAATATTGATAAATTAAACGAAATTGCACCTACAGTCACCTATACATATGGAAAAGTAGATTATCTGACACAACACTTGGAAATTGGCAAACTGCTCAATAAAGAAAAAGAAGCCAAGGAGTGGGTAGATGACTTCAAAAAACGCGCCCAATCAGCCGGAAAAAAGATCAAAGAAAAAATAGGTGAAGACGCAACGGTTTCTGTTATTGAAAGCTTCGACAAACAGCTTTATGTATTTGGTGACAATTGGGGACGCGGTACGGAAATCCTTTATCAAGAAATGAAGTTGCCCATGCCGGAAAAAGTAAAAGAAATGGCTTTAAAAGATGGCTACTATGCCTTGTCACCCGAGGTCCTGCCGGAATTTGCCGGCGACTATCTCATCGTGAGCAAAAATACCGATGCGGATCATTCATTCCAAGAAACCGAAACGTACCAAAACCTTCCAGCTGTTAAAAATAACCGCGTATTTGAGGTGAATGCAAAGGAATTTTACTTTAACGACCCCATTACGTTGGAACTTCAACTAGATTATTTTATGCAACATTTTCTTGACAAGTAAAACAAGATGGACATGATTTCTTTAAAAAGATTCCTCATCCGCAACAAGAAAAAGAAAAGAAGAGTGACTGATGATAAAAGAAAAACAACCTTTCATTCCATTTGCATATAAGCTGCTTGCCGGAATTCTTATTTTAATATGCGTATTTATGGCCGCTATGGTGCTGGGAGCAGCTGATATCACAGTAAAAGATGTGTGGCTCGCTCTAATGTCTAATGAGAAAAGCGAGCAGACTTCAGTCATCCTTAACATCCGTCTTCCTCGTGAAGTCGGTGCGTCCTTTGTTGGAGCGGCTTTGGCCGTTTCCGGCGCAATCATGCAAGGAATGACGCGAAATCCCCTTGCTGATCCGGGTCTATTAGGGATAACGGCCGGAGCCAATGCAGCTTTAGCCATTACGATCGTATGGATGCCATCCACAAATTATGTTGGCGTGATGATCGGCTGTTTGTTGGGAGCAGCGGTGGGGGCCATGATGGTTTTTGGATTGGGGGCAGCGAAAAAAGGCGGATTTTCTCCGTTTCGCCTCGTATTGGCCGGAGCCGCTGTATCTGCCTTCTTATATGCCATTGCAGAAGGGATCGGCATTTATTTCAAAGTTTCAAAAGATGTGTCCATGTGGACCGCCGGTGGATTAGCCGGCCTTTCATGGAGCCAGCTCCAAGTCATCGTCCCGTTTATATTAATCGGTATACTGATTGCCCTATTCCTTTCAAGACAACTGACTATTTTAAGCTTGAGTGATGAAGTTGCTGTTGGACTTGGACAAAATACGCCACAAATCAAAATAGCCCTTTTTATTGTGATCATCCTTCTGGCAGGTGCTTCCGTTGCTCTTGTTGGCAATATGGTATTTGTTGGTTTAATGGTTCCCCATTTGGTTCGTGCCGTGGTGGGAACTGATTATCGCTTGATCATCCCCATGTCGGCGATCGGAGGGGCCGCTTTTATGCTTTTGGCCGATACGCTTGGCCGTACAATGAACGCGCCTTACGAAACACCCGTCGCAGCCATTATTGCGATCTTGGGATTGCCTTTTTTCCTGCTCATTGTACATAAAGGAGGCAAGGCACTCTTATGATACACCCCGCCTTAATCAAAAGACAGCAGTTGATATTGCTTATCTTGTCAATACTGATCATGGTCACGATCATCATCAGCATGGGGCTGGGCGATTCTCCCCTGTCTTACGGCAGGCTCATTCCCACCCTTCTTGGACAAGGGTCTTTTAAAGAGGAATTCGTCTTATTTTCCATTCGCCTGCCAAGAATTATTGTCACCGTATTGGCAGGTATGGGACTCGCATTGTCGGGAGCTATCTTACAAGCGATGACAAGGAATGACTTGGCTGACCCGGGTATCATCGGCATCAACTCTGGAGCAGGTGTCGCTGTTGCTGTTTTCTTTCTGTTTTTTCCCATAAAAGCGGGCTCTTTCGTCTATCTGCTTCCATTTGTCGCTTTCATCGGGGCTCTCATGACAGCATGTTTTATTTACTTCTTTTCATACAAAAGAAATCGGGGGCTTCAACCTATAAGATTAGTACTCGTCGGAATTGGATTTTCCATGGCCCTATCTGGAGCAATGATTGTGCTGATCTCATCCGCTGAACGTACAAAAGTGGATTTTATTGCCAAATGGCTGGCAGGAAATATTTGGGGTACAGACTGGCCGTTCATTTGGGCGATCCTTCCATGGTTAGCTATTCTGATTCCTTTTACATTATATAAGGCAAATCGATTAAATCTTTTGGGACTCAGCGAGCTTGTTGCAATCGGGGTTGGACTTTCCATCGAAAAAGAACGGATCGTACTCCTGCTCACCGCTGTTGCACTGGCCGCATCTGCCGTTTCGGTAACAGGCGGCATCGCATTTATCGGACTCATGTCACCGCATATGGCAAAAGCATTAGTCGGACCAAGAAACCAATTATGTATCCCGGTGGCCACTCTGATGGGCGGCTGGCTATTATTGCTTGCAGATACAATCGGACGTAATCTGGGACACGCCGAAGGCATACCCGCAGGGATTATGGCCGCCTTAATCGGAGCGCCATATTTTGTTTATTTACTGATGAAGAAGAGTTAATTGATCTGGAAGCTCGTGCCAGACATCTATATATTATACCTCAAACGGTATCCGCTCCTTATTCAGTGGTACCGTTTGAGAAACGATGTTTATTATTGATTCATTCTTCAGGAAAGAAGATAAAGGTCACATTTGCTTCTTCGCATGGTTCCTTTATTTTCTATCACATATAGTGTAAAAAACGACATTTGCAACGCTCTTGAAAGAGGGTGGACCCCGCTCATGTCATGATAGTAACGCCCCAAATAACAGCCAGAATGGTGAAGCGCATTTGAATGGAAGTCGCATAACTATATGAAATATATTGATACAGTCCGATGACATTTTACCCTCGCCCTTTTCAGGGTCTCCTCAATATGTCCCACCTTCTCATAAAAAGAAATAGGTCACATAAAAGTGGCAAATTATCATCAATCAGCCTCTTCAACAGTCGATGTCTTTTTTTTGTCATACATTAAATGTTTTCTATTGTAAAAAAAGAGAATAACAATAGTAACCGATTATTTCAGGAAGGGGTATGTTTTATGGAAAATGTGGTTGTCACTTTTTTTGACGTGGAGAGCGAGGCATTTCAGGCGCTGGCAGAATTAAAGCAAAAGCAATACCAAAGTAACGACTTCGCATTATCACAGGTGGTTATTTTAAAAAAGGAGAACGAGCAAATCGTCTTGAAAGATGGGTTTGATACAGGCGTTCACTCAAGAGACGATACCTTAATCGGCGGCTTGATCGGTTCACTTGTGGGGGTTTTAGGCGGACCATTGGGTGTACTGCTCGGTTTTGGTGCGGGGGCCGCCATCGGGGCGATAGTAGATATAAATGACCTTGAAGAAGAATCCAGTTTAATTGCGGCCATTTCATCCCGTCTGCAAGACAATGATGTTGCGATTGTTTTGGTGATGTCTGACGAATATGATGCCGTCTACGATGATATCATGTCTAAATTTTCCTCTCAAACCCGCCGCTATGAAGCTAGCATGATTAGAGAAGAGGTTGAACACGCACGCGAAATAGAAATGGAGTTACAAAAGCAAGCACGGGAAAAATTACGGGAAGAGCGCTCTGCGGAACGCAAAGCAAAAGTGAAGTCATATAGAGACCGCATTCGCGCAGAAGTGGAGGATCTCAAAAGAAAATTCAAGTCTGTCTGATAAGCTAAAAAAAGAGCGCCGCTGACAATCTGATGACAGCGGCTCTTTCCGGCGTACATAAATAGATGGCGGACCACTATTTTTGTGGCTAGTATTTGATTGGAAATAGCAGTCCGCACATCCCTTAAGGAACTGCCGGATTCATTTCTTTTACCATCTGGACAAACATTGCAAGGAAACGCCTGTCCCCTGTCAACTCAGGATGAAAAGCACTCACAAGGATGCTTCCTTGCTTTGCGGCCACCGGATATCCATCATAAGTGGCAAGCACTTCCACCCCTTCACCTGCCGTTTCGATGTAAGGGGCACGAATAAACACAGCCGTCAAAGGTTTACCCAGCCCTTTGACATCAAGCTCCGTTTCAAAGCTTTCTACTTGGCGGCCGAAAGCGTTCCGTTTCACTTTGATATCCATTAATGGAAGATGGGCTTTATCGGAATCGGCGATTTCTTTTGCAACAAGCACCAATCCGGCGCAAGTGCCCAAAATCGGCTTGGAAAAATGTTTAAGTGGCTGAAGAAAACCATATTGATCAATGAGTCTTCTCATTGTTGTACTTTCTCCGCCAGGCAAAATGAGCCCATCTATTTCCTGAAGCTGCTCCGGTTTCTTCACGATGATTCCGTTTAATCCCAAAGCGTTTACTTGTTTCAAATGTTCTATTACCGCACCTTGCAATCCCAGCACGCCAATTGTTGTCATCGTTCGACCTCCCTTCATGTAAAAAATAGTCAAGCGGCAGCACTTCTACCAGCCGCGCTCTTGCATTCTCTCTTCAAGACTGAGCTTATTAATATCGATCCCTTTCATCGCCGCGCCCAATTCTTTGGAAAGCTTGCCGATTAGATCATAATCCGTATAGTATGTCGTTGCTTGTACAATGGCACTTGCGAATTTTTCAGGGTTTTCGGATTTAAAGACGCCTGATCCGACAAATACACCGTCCGCGCCAAGTTCCATCATCAGCGCCGCATCTGCGGGAGTGGCAACACCGCCTGCCGCAAAATTAACAACCGGCAACCTGCCCTCTTCTTTGATTTGCTTAAGGATTTCATACGGTGCTCCAAGATTTTTCGCTTCTGTCATCAGCTCATCATCGTTCATTCTGGCAACTTTACGTACTTGCGCATTGACTTTGCGTATATGGCGAACAGCTTCCACGATGTTGCCCGTTCCAGGCTCCCCTTTTGTCCGCAGCATGGCGGCCCCTTCCCCGATCCGGCGGGCGGCTTCTCCCAAATCCCTGCATCCGCATACGAATGGTACGGTATAATCACTTTTTAAAAGATGAAATTCTTCATCCGCAGGTGTCAGTACTTCACTTTCGTCAATATAATCTACGCCCATCGCTTCTAACACTCTTGCTTCCACAATGTGGCCGATCCGGCATTTTGCCATAACCGGAATGGATACGGCGTTCATCACTTCTTCAACGATTCTCGGGTCAGCCATTCTGGCCACGCCTCCTGCCGCGCGGATATCAGATGGCACTCTTTCCAACGCCATAACGGCCACTGCGCCGGAAGCCTCCGCGACTTTCGCTTGCTCCGCATTGACTACGTCCATAATGACGCCGCCTTTTTGCATTTGCGCCATTCCTCTTTTAACCGTCTCAGTTCCCAGTTGTTTTCCCATGTTCCCCACTCCTTAAAGTTGTGATTTGTTTCATTTCCCATTATTATAGAAAGTAAGTGACTCTGTTAAAAGTGTCAGTTTTCATAAAAATAACAGGGTCAGATAAGGAGGAGTTAAAAAAATGGATATGTTATCTTGCAATTTAAACCGATCTATAGACGTACCTTTATACGAACAACTCTATTTATATATTAAAAAAGAAATTACCGAAGGCCGCCTGGAGTATGGCTCCAAATTGCCGTCTAAGCGAAAGCTCGCGGACTTTTTAAAAATCAGCCAAAATACAGTGGAAGCTGCCTACGATCAACTAATGGCAGAAGGCTATGTCGAAGGAATTCCGCGAAAAGGGTATTTTGTGCTTGCCTATGAAGATTTGGAGTATGTACAAACAGCATCCGCCACCTCATATGTGCCGACAGACGAAAAAGAAAACATGAAATATCATTTCCTTCCCAGCAGGATCGATACGAAACACTTCCCGTTTGCCAAATGGCGGAAATACGCCAAAGACACAATTGACGAACAGCACCACGCACTCCTTTTATTGGGCGACAAGCAAGGTGAATTTGAGCTTCGCCGGGAGATTGCCCATTACTTATATCATGCGAGAGGAGTGCAATGCTCTCCCGAACAAATTGTGGTTGGTGCCGGCAGTGATTTTCTTTTACAACAACTTATTTTATTGTTTCCTAAAAAAACGGTGTATGGAGTGGAAGACCCGGGCTACCATGTCATCTCTCATATTTTAAAAAGCCATCAAAACGAAGTGTATCCTCTCGAGGTCGATGACGAAGGGGTCAAAGTGGATACGCTTGACCAAACCGGGATTAACGTTGTTTATGTAACGCCCTCCCATCACTTCCCATATGGATCTGTCCTTTCTGTCAACCGGCGGATCAAGCTGTTAAATTGGGCGGCGGGTCATGCAAACCGCTACATTATAGAGGACGACTATGACAGTGAGTTCCGCTATAGCGGAAAATCGATCCCCTCCCTGCAAAGCATGGACCATAGTGAAAAAGTCATTTACCTGGGGAGCTTTTCCAAATCACTTATCCCTTCTTTGCGGATCAGCTACATGGTTCTTCCCCAGGAACTATTACAAAGATATAAAGATGCGGACATTTTCTTTTATCACTGTTCGGTCTCTAGGATTGACCAACACATCCTTGCCCAGTTTATGAAAAAAGGAGATTTCGAAAGGCATCTGAACAGAATGAGGAAAATTTACCGCAAAAAATTAGAAAAAACATTGGACATCCTAAAGCCTTATCAGAACAAAGTCGAAGTCATCGGCGAGCACTCTGGCCTTCACATTGTCCTTGTCGTCAAAAATGGCATGAATGAACAAGACCTCGTTCAAAAAGCCGTGAATGCCAAGATGAAAATCCACCCCCTCTCCTCTTATTCACTGGAGAAAAAGGTGGAACATCCGCCAAAAATGATTCTTGGATTTGCCGGAATACCAGAGGATGAATTAGAAGCAGCTATTACATCGTTATTAAAGAGCTGGGGAATTTCATAACTGTAGAACTTAATGGGGATGTAAGTCAAGTGAACAACCAACTTATGAAAAAATATTAGGGGAAAAGGATCCATTTTTGCGGAGGATTGTAAAAAGTAAATCCTCACTTGCTAAAAAAAGAAGCAGCTAAAAAATGGCTCCAAAAAAGACACGCCATAAAATTAGCATTAAAAAAATTGAACATTTCTCGTTTCATATACTATTACCGATTAATTACCGCGTGAAAAAGAAGCAAGTGAGGGACATTCTGCACCAGACTGCTCTATCAACAAGGAATAAAAAAAACTGCCCCATGAACAAATCAAAGTATTGTAGCTTTGAAAATGGCAATTAAAAATGTATACCACTTGCCAACCGTATTATGAATGCAATAAGGAGTCCTTATAACGGAAGATATGAATATACGCAATATTCCGGACACAAAAAGGTTAAGCCCGTTTCAGGACTGCATCCATTCATGGAGTGTCCTGCATCCGGCGAAACCAGTCAAGCGATAGAACGCACTTGACAGCTTTCGCCGGATACAGGAAATACTACACATGGATGTCGTTTAAAAAATGTGTAGATTTAGGATGAATAAATAAGCTGAATGGTTTCTTCTGATCAAGCTGCATCTTTACGGCAGGAATCTTCTAATTGTAGTGGCGTTAAGTAGCTGATATTGCTTCGAATAATTGGTTCATCAAGCCTGCTACCGTATAGAATCTGACTCTGCTGCCAAAGTTATTTATGGCAATTAGGCAAATTAAGGTAGCCAGGTATGTGCCGACTCCTTTATAAGATCAAGTTTTCTTTCTCATTGATAAAGCCGCCATCTAGAATGGTCTTTCGGTCTATTCCCTGGGGAGTTTGGATATGTTCCACTGGAAAGGAGCAGTACTTGTTTTAGGCAGCTGCGCCTGTTTTTGGCAACAGGTTGACCTTTCTTTCCTCTCGGTGCTTTACGTCATTTTCCTCTCTCCCGAAAGAAGGTGTCATAAGGGGTAGTCTCTTGTGATGTCAGGCATAACAGGAAAGGTCGATTTTGGTGTAATGGCAATATGCGGGTCTTTCTGA
Organism: Siminovitchia sp. FSL H7-0308; assembly: GCF_037980985.1. Lineage (NCBI taxonomy): Bacteria > Bacillati > Bacillota > Bacilli > Caryophanales > Bacillaceae > Siminovitchia > Siminovitchia sp. FSL H7-0308. The sequence goes on along the minus strand of NZ_CP150282.1, from coordinate 4,405,640 downwards.
TGAATCAGAGAGTGAAAAATGTCCTGGATATCTTCGGCACTTGGATAACCATTGGCTGTAGCTTCGTTTAACAGAGAAAAGTCACTTTTTTTCATAAGCTTTCCCAACATTTTTAGAATGCCATGAACAGATTATAGTTAATTTTACTAGCTTTTTGGTGTTTATAATTTAATTACGGATTTATGTCTAAATTTAATTCTCCTTTATACATCTTCTCTATAAAAGTTCTTTTTATTAGGCTTTAAAACTGAAATTGCAAACAAAATAGATGATAGCAACATAACTAGTGCCAAAATGACCATTGTAAATCGCAAGGAAAAAATGTCTGATACAACCCCAATTGCTAAAATAAATATTACTTGAATAGCGCTTTGGATTAGCTGGTAAATGCTTGTAACTCTACCCATTACATCAATAGGAACATTGTTTTGATAAAAGGTCATGATTCCTGCATTTAAAAATACATTAAAGAACCCTAAGATGACGAAACCAACAACAATAGAAGTAAAAGACCAGGAAAATGCATAGATTACATAGCCTATCGTCGTCATGATTAACCCAATAGAAATCATATATCTAAGTGAAAATCTATTTGAAAAAATGGATAATAAAAAAGCCCCTACAACAGAACCAATTCCTGTTATACTAATTAATAAACTATATTCAAATTCAGATAGACCTATCACCTGTTGAGTGAAAACAACCTCTTGTGCATCCATGGCAAAAGAAAATATCATAATCATGATAAAACCAAGATACACAAAATTTACATATTTGTTGTTTAACATGAATTTCTGAACGACCGTAAAATCCCGAACAACTTGTGCAATAGTCAATGTTGGAATTGTTTCTTTATCAATGTTTTCTTTTTCAGGAAGAAATAACAATAAAACTACTGAAATTAAAAAAAATATACCATTAAGCCATAATGTTATTTCAACAGATGTTAATAATATTAATGAACCACCGACTGCAGGGCCGACTATAAAGGCTCCTGAACTTATAAATGAACGAATCGAATTAAAGTTTTTTCTTTTTTCTTTTGGAACAAGAATAGCAATATACGTCATTGATGATGGATTAAAAAATGCTTTTGCCACACTTAGGATGATCAATATTCCGTAAATAACTGCCATGTTTGGTGCAAATGGAATTAAGAATATGAAAATAGCTCTAATTATGTACGTTACTATCATTACTTTTCTTTTACTTCGATAATCAATAAAGCTACCGGTCCAGAATTTCGTTACAATATTTGTTAATGGTCCAATGATCCAAAGCCCAGCTACAGCTGCTGCTGAACCTGTAAGTTGAAATATAATAATATTAATTGCTACTAAATAAATGAAATCACCAATACTTGAAATTCCAATAGAAGACAATAACAATATTGAGTTTTTCCAATTTTTTATGTTTCTTATCATACATACCCCCTACGATGTTTACCGTATTGTCAAAAGTTTTTAATAAAAACTTGAAAAAACTTTTATTTACTAACTAGTTTTAAAATACAAAAAACTTTACATCCCCTCCTCGACTTTTAAGGATAATTGAGGTTACCTACACACCGAATTCCTTAAAAAAAGAGTTGACAAGTTGTTCCCTCAATTTATAACCGATATTTGCTTAAATGTCACTAGTGTTGCATACTAGATGTATTTGGTCATGTTCTTCCTGAATGGCATCATTTCATGTTGTTTTTTAATTTGGCCCAATTCTAGATAAATAGAATTAATTTGCAGTTGATGTTGCCTTTTTTCCAGTTTGACCTGTTGGTTATTGTATTCAAGCAACTTATCACCCTTCTTTAATTTATCACCTGGTTTGACGAATATTTCCTTGACCTCACCTTTTTCAGGTTGATCATAAATATATTGTTCACTTTCCAGTTTTAGCGTCCCCGGGGTCACCACAGTTTTCTGCATGTTTTTTTGGCTAATCTCGTCGTCTTCACATTCAATTTTGCAGTCGCAGCACTGCTTTTCTAAATATTAAAACCGATCAATCCAACAACAAAAATGATGACACCCGTCAATTAAAATGCCCCCAATACTAACGTTACTGTTGCTGAAAATAGTTGTAACAACAAAAATTTCTGTTACGACACCTTGTAACAATAATGAACAAACGTACTCATTGAAGATTATTTCTTGAGTCCCGCATTAGACTTGATAATTTTTCCCACATTTATAATAAGCATTAATTAAAATCGGATTAACCAGGCCAACAACAATGAACCTATTTTGTCATTGTTTCAAAAATAGCACTATACATTCTCACATTATTTTGGGTGCTTTAATGATTTAAGGGATGGTTTAAAGACGTTTTTTTGCAAGCCCCTATCCTACTAAGATTTAAACTCTAAAAAGAAAGCAACTATAATTAAGATTAGTATGTAGACCGCGGCTATTATCATGACATAACCAGTTTTTCGACTCTCTTTCCAAAATGCAAAAATTAAGTAAACCGAAACAATTAATAGTAGGATCATAAATATGATTAGTAACATATAAATTACCTCCAACGGTGCTTATTACCTTATAAGTACAAAAACATCTTGTTTTGAAAAAACCTGTCAATCCACTGAAATGAAACTGATTGCCAGTTCTTTACACATTAGAAGCAATACTACTGTTCATGAGGCTACCAATCCCTTGTGTCGTCACCTATTGTTCTGGATGCTTCCTTTTAGCGAACTCATAGACTTTTCGGTTAGCCAATACTCTTTTGTATGTTCATTATGGCATTGTGTATGTGTAATAACTTTCAACCCATCGTGCAGATAGATTTCAAAGCAAAAAACTTGCTCCGGCCACTTCGGGCGTCCACCAAGGAGGCAAAGCTTTTGTAGAGACTTCCAATCTGATTTAGGCGTCTGAAACATCTCCCCTAAATATGGATGATCATTGCTTAACCATGAACTAGAAAATGAACTTTGAATGGCCTAACAAAATTGGCTATTCAAAATGATTTAGGAAATCGCTTTCTAAACTATTATCTTTTGCTTTTCACTTTTTAGTTGCATTCGTTATCAAGTTGAATACGTGGGTTGTTTTTTTGTAACTCATTTACAAATGCCTGTATATCTTTGGGGGGAAATCTGAATCGCTTTATACTTGTAACTGCTTCAGCTGCTGGCAATATTACAAAGAGAGGTGTCCTAAAGTTGAAAAATTGACTTATGGGCCCCTCTTCCAATTTGGATAATCCATTTAAGAAAAAAGGAAGCAAGAATGGTCTCTTTTATCGATCGTTCTTACGAAAATAGAATTGTAATTTGATACTTGAGGTTATTGCATAACCAATTAGCGCTCCACCTAATGAGCCTATATAATAGCTCCAATCGTCATTAGAGACATAAATTCCATAATAACTAATGATAGCTCCAACGAAAAATAAAAATAAAAAATGGAAAATTAAAAAAATATTATCTTTGCCCATCTTTTATTCCTTTCTCAAATATAATGATTTTTAATAATCATTATTTTCGCATATGCAGGAGAATTTTGCACGTTATTTACACCTAGCGCCATAAAGATTTTAAGAAAGCCTTTACTACGTATAAAAGACTCAATACTAGAATTTGTTAAGAAGTGTATGAGCTTCAAGTAATTAATTATTTTAAATTACAAAAAGAGGTGCTTCTGATGATTAAAAAGTGTTTTTTATCTTTAATATCAATGACATTAATAGTTACTATTTTTCCATTTAATTTAACACAAGCAGCTTCAAATAACATTGATCACAGCATGAAATGCCAGTTGAAGCGGACATAACCCAAAGCCTTTTCGGTGAAGTGAACTTTACTTTCCTACACTGGAAACATACACACATGATACAAATCATAAAGAGCCTAATTATAAAGGAAATCCCTGATTCTCTCCAGAAGACATGAGCTCACAAAATGTCGGACGAACCAAACGCTTCTTCTTCGAATGGATTCTACATGTGACAGCACCGGCTATTTCTCATGCGGCGGGAAAACACCCTCGTAGTTGCAGGTGTTTGATCAGCTCATCCATCCTTTCTTCTTTCCTTTTCTTCTCTAAGGTTCCCACTGTGCTGTTTAATTCAAGGAACAGCTTTTGCCTATCATTGGCAGCGAGTGATTTCTTAATAGCTCTGTAACAGGGATGATCCTGAAAGATGCTCTGGATAATCGCACACATGGAGCGGTCAATGGTAAAAAAGGAGTTGGGGGGGAAGTATTCCCGCCAGGCAGTGATCTATTTCGCCCCATCTCCGTTGACGCAAGCAGACACCAAGAGGTCATCATCGAATTTATCCACTAGAAAAGCCTCCAAGTGATCCCAAAAATTTCCATAAAATAAGGATTAAGAACGTCTCCTTTTCTCTTATAAACATTTTTGGTAAAATTAAGTTGTTGGTTGAAGACTTCAAAAGAGGGAGTGACCAGCAATGCTTTTGTTTTTTGGTAAGTTTATCTCGTTCTATTTGTTCTGTACAATTGCATTCTCCCTCTACAAAGTAATGTACTACAACATCAGCAAAAAATTGATTGCAAAAACGACTGATGGTACAAAATTGCATTGGCTTTTAAATATATTTGTTAAAGACGGTAAGAAATTAGATAGTGACGATTACTTCTTAATAGGTGCTTTTGCGGCTCTTTGTGCGATTTATTTATAAAATGGTGCTGTGACAAAACCCAGCAAAACTAGAAAAAGAGTGGCATACATCAGCTCATGTAGTGTATGCCACTCTTTTTTCTTTAATTATTTCTGGCTAGTTTTGTCCAAGCCCCTTGCTATTTCGTATTTACTTATGTCCCAGCCCTACTCTTTCTTTTACCAAAACATCTTTGTTTTTGGCTTCACTCACCCGTAAATGCTTTAAGAGTCTCATTTCTCACAAAAGCCTTTTAAATCTTTTTGACAAACTCCGATTTTAGTTTCATGGCGCCGATGCCGTCAATTTTACAGTCTATATCATGATCCCCTTCAACGAGGCGAATATTCTTTACCTTTGTCCCCATTTTTACGACTGACGAACTTCCTTTTATTTTTAAATCTTTAATGACTGTAACGGTATCACCATTGTGTAATACATTGCCGTTGGCGTCTTTGACTACTTGCTCTTCTTCCATATTGTCTGCTTTCATTTCCGGATGCCATTCATGGGCACATTCCGGGCAAACAAGAAATCCTCTATCCTCATACGTGTATTCAGAATTACAATTTGGGCAATTGGGCAAATTGGTCATCTTCTCATTCCTCATTTCGCTATTTAACATTTTCAAAAAAATATAGTTAATTGTTTCCTATATGCCTATACTGTCACAGTCTTCCTGTAATGACAAGCTCCCCCTTACGAAATACCCGTTTGGAGAGCAATATAAAAAGTGACGCCCTTTTTTCCAAACTTGCGAGCGAACTCGGCTGTATAAAAGCCAATCCAGCCATAACAGTCAGATCATTCAGTAAATCCCCATCTCGCTTTTCTCTAAAGCTGTAATGAAAGGCATTAGAAAGCACCTCCCATCGTTTGATCGTTTCTCACGATGGAGGGTGCCATTCACAAAGGTGCTTATTTGATCTTAAGTAGTACAAACATATCTGCAAAAAACTGATTGTCATAATGACTCACAGAAGTAATGAGCAAATCCATTCTTACTTTGTCGTTCTCACGGGTAACAGTTGCTTTCTTTACAGACAGCATTTTGGTGCCTCCCCCGTAACTTTCTTCATCCTCAAGGATTTCAGCAAACACTTCTTTTGTATGAACCTTTATCAGTTCGGCGTTCTGTTCATCGACCAAACGGAGGATGATATCATCGCTTTCCAATTCTTGCTTCAATATATAATGTACGTTATTGATTTCAACTGGAACTTGCTGTACTTCTTTACTATTAACCGTCAGTTGAACCATTCGATCGTAAGGTTCTATATTCACGACAGGGCTTTCCTGCCAGTCCAGATCGGCATATTGTGATTTACCGCCCCCGTCTATTCCATCGTATACTGCTTGAAAACCGAAGGTTTTCTGAAAGTGATCATCGTAAAGAATGTTATCCGGCAGCCAATCAATTTTTTTCAGATAATCCATGCTGTCCAAATAACTGACCGTTCTCGTAATCGTTTTTTTATCTTTCTCGGATATGGATGAGTTCGGTACAATTTTGCCCTCTTCCAACATGCCGTTCTCAGTCAGAGTATCTTTCAGGACATTTATCTGGTTGGTTCGGCTGACTGTAAACGCATCTATGGGAGGAATGATCGATATAGCGGAAAAAACGATCAAAACAGCCGCAATCCAGCCATTTTTTCGAACAGGGAAAAAGCTGAATATAATGCCTGAAATGAATGCGAAAATCCCAAACATAATGACATAATAGCGTCCATGAGTCACTCCTGCTTCCGATATTTTTAAGATCGAAGCAATCGTTTGAAACAGTACGATCGGAATGAGTACCTTCGGAAAAATTCTCCTGAATATCATTGCGGATTGATTGTCCAGGCTGCTGGCCAGAATACACACGAAAATAACGGTAATCGTATAGGAAACAAGCATCGGTTCAAGCAGGTTATTCGTCCAAAAATCCCCGCGAATATTTAAAAGGACATAAACAAATAAAATAATGGTGTACACCGCAGTCAGCGGAATAATGACGTAAGAAATCAAAATACCCAGCGTTTTTGGAACCGAAATGGCCCTTTCCATTTTTTCAAGTTGATCTGTTGATAGATTCGTATCCTTTTTCCCTGGATAAGGGGGCGTAAAGGACAAAAAGAAGATCGGTGCAAACAAAGAAAAAATGATGTTTAAGGCGTGAGAGTAGACTTTATAATGTATGGAAAAAAGAAGCTGATCGATCGCAAAAATGATGGTGCTGACGCCTCCAGCGAGAACGGCTGAAAAAAGCGCCGTGATAAAAAATGCTTTAAAAGCGGACATAAAGCTTTCATTAAAGGTTACCTTGCTTTTAATAGCGGGAACCCAAATAAAAGCCATGAGCAGTGCAAACATGGCAACAGCCGTTTTTATGCTAATTTCGATATTAAATGCGGATGCCGATGGAATCATAAAGTAATAACCAGCAGTTAAAAGGATCGCGCCGCCCATCAGCATAAAGCGTTCACTTGCCTTTGTGCAAAAACGCTCATACACGTGCTGGCCAACAACACTCAGCATGGCTCCGACCACAAACGTAAAAAGATACTTTGAAAAATCTTCCTTTTCATTTTGTATGGAAATCACGTTCACTGTTGCAACAGCCACAAGAAAAAGCATCGTTAACGGGTAGCGGTCAACAGCCTTCACGACTCCAATCAACTTATTTTTTAAGCGTTCAATCACGAATCACATCACCTTTCTTCGTTTGTCCAAACGCGATATTACCTTGCCGATTGCCTTTTTAAAAACAATTGCCTCCCTCTCCATTGTATAATAGTTTTTTAAAAGTATGAAATTGGTAAAAAACATCTGTCAAAAACCATTCGACAACCTCTTTCAGCTTCAACGCGATTTTTTCAATTCGATCATCAAAAAATGACTAATACCCAAGCAAATGCCTCCTTACGGTAGCGATTCAAGATAATCGGCACCTGATTCATTGCTGGTTCGATCTCATTACCGATCAAGGAAGAAGCTTGCGGAGCACTGCAAACAAAAAAAGTACCTGTCACCTGTTTTCCCGGATTCTATAGGCACAAAACAAAATAAAAAAGCTTGGAGAGAATCTGCTTTCTCTACAAGCTAAAACCCGTTCACAAAGTTCATTCTCCAACAGCAAAGCGTTATTTATATAATTCCTTGGACCCTTAACAAGCGTATATCGCACTTTCCATTCAATTATTTTATTTTTCGGAATCATTGCATAACCTCCCGAGTTATGTCTAAGAAGATTATTCCATGGATGACCTTTGATTCCTATGTGTGTTTTATTTTACGCTTACAAATCAGGCGAAGGAAAACAAGCCGTTTTCCTCCGCCTGATTTATTTTAGGGGCTTTTTGGACAGCCCCTCTCTACTCGATTCACATAAAATTTTTCAAGCTTTTGATAACGAAGAGGATCATCCTGCTCAATATGCACTTCCCACACTATTATTTTATGAACTTATAATTTTAAAACATCTCTTACAATAAATTTCATTAGCATGTTTTTTTAAAATCTTATCTAAGACACCTACTGGCATCTTCTTAGTCTCTGGGAGAGTTAAATGAACGACTAATTCCTCGTTTGGTTGGATTTCTCTTTTACAATTATCACATTCTAAATTTTTTCTTTTAAACATCTTTATAACCATCCTTTCACTCTCGCTCAAAGCACAAAATTGCATGAAATATAGTTGTGCGGAGCACTTTTTTATTATTGTAGATGTATAGGGATGCACAGGAGTGGGCCATTCCGATAGCGGAAAAGCATGTTTATATGTGTAGATTGCCTTTTCAAGCACAAACAAGTGTGACTTCGAGGACGTAGACTTCTCTTTGTATAACATGAGTGGAATTGATGTCCACAAAACCTTTGTTGTTGCCTGTATTGCTTCAACTAATAAAAAATGTCACAACTTACAAACACCGTCGCTTTTCAACTTTTACAAAAAGATTGGTGGAGCTGTCGCAGTGGCTTTGTAAGAACAATTGTAAAGATGTTTGTATGGAATCTACCGGGAAATATTGGATTCCCGTGTTTAATATACTAGAAGATTCCTGCAACATCACACTGGCACATCCAAAATACGTCAAAGCCATTCGTGGCAAGAAGACCGACAAAAAAGATGATAAATAGATTGCGGATTTATTAAAACATGATCTTGTTGCTGAAAGCTTTATGCTTCCGCTAGCTATTCAACAGCTTTGTGATTTGATGGGCTATCGCTTTAACTGATTCATTTTACATCCAGTGAAAAAAACCGATTTCAAAACAGCTTAACGGTTTCTAATCTTCAGCTTGGAAGTGTTGTTTCTGATACGTTTGGAAAAAGTTCCATAAATATCATTGACAAACTATTAGAAGACCCGACAGACACCCGATTTTGATATTAAATCACTTATTCATGGTTCCATGGATCATAAAATTCCAGAACTAAAACTTGCCAATAATGGTCTTATAACACCCGAACAATTTGGAAAACTAACGGTTATTAAACAGCATGTAGAAAACCTTCTGCACGAAAAGCTGACCTTGAAAAACAGATATTTTCTCTTGCAGAGCCCTACATGGATGAAATTAACTTGATCTTAACTGCTCCGTCTTTTAAGAACATCTTCTCTGCCATTGCCGTGATTTCTGAGATAGGTGTTTGTATGGACGTGTTTCCGACAGCTAAGCATCTCTATTCTTGAGCAGGGCTAACACCTACAAATAACGAAAGTGCCGGCAAGAAAAAAGTCAGTAAGGGTTTCCAGAGCGGTGGTCTATATCAAACCCCTTTTGGTACAGTGTACTGCCGCTGTAGTCAAAAGCGAAAAGCATCCGGAAATAAGGAATCGCTACGCATGAATCAAAAACGCCGCGGTCACAAACGTACCATTATCGCCATTGCACGAATGTTGTTAACTGCAATTTATCACATGTTGAAGAAAAAAGAACCTTATAATCCAGAGTTATACAAAAAATCAGATGCTCTCCCTGTAAGCCGTGAGATCACGGTCGAACAAGCAATTGCACTCGTGATATCTCAAGGTTTTCTCATTGCTATGCCAGAAACTAAAGCAACTTAGATACATTCGCTATTGGTTTATAATTTTTTTGAAAAGTCATCTTGGATGGATTATTTGGCATGCGGCTTTAATTTTAGAAGTAATTATGGGAGTATTTCAGACTTTCCTCCTTCATTCCCGCTTTACAATCTATCATACATTATCCTTATACTACCATTACCCTCTGTAAATTATTCAATTCATTTCTTCTAGGATAAGTCAGTATAAAGGAGATAGAATCCAATGTATAAAAGTCAACAATGATATGTACAATTATGATATGTACAATTATGATAAGAGGCAATGGCTACAGCCCCCCCCTAATAATTGACTATATACAGATTACCTTCACGTAGATCAAACCATTCGTCACCCATGAACATACCATTACTGGCCATTACTTTCTTTATTCTCTTTCACAAGGTGGTTTTTCAGGCGGTAGGAACTCCTGCTATGCTCACCACTGTGGGATGATGATGGACCAGTCCAAAATGATGGTATTGACTATTTTAGTATCCTGAATACCTCTCCCATAACATGAAGCTTACGTTTGTATTTATAATTAACAAAAAATAATACTGAATGACTTTTGTTATTTTGTTATTCAGTATCTCAAATAGCATCAAAGCCCGTTTCTCGCGTGCCGACGATGGATGATGCTCCATCGTTCAAACTTCTCTCCCGAATAAATGATTACAACAAGAATGGAAATACTACTTTCTACAGACGATCTGGCTTTATAACTTGTACTAAATTGGAGGTCAACATGGATCTTGCACATATGTTCATCGTGATTGGCTTTATGACTAGCATCTTTGTCATTGGAACAATCATCTTTCTTTTTGCATATTTGCTTCTATTTGACAGAAATCAGAAGATGCATTCCATCTTAAGGAATTATCCGGTGCTTGGCAGGGTCCGGTATTTTCTAGAAAAAATCGGGCCGGAAATGCGCCAATATTGGTTTAATAGCGATACAGAGGGAAGGCCTTACTCAAGAGACGACTATGAACATATTGTGAGGAGCGCAAAATACAAGCGGGATGCGATCGGGTTTGGCTCTAAACGTGATTTTGAAGAAGAAGGCTATTACGTCCGAAATGATCTGTTTCCAAAACTGACAGAAGAATTGAAAGTAGACACTGAAACCTTGGCATTGACCCAAAAGTATTTACTTATTAAGGACCCTCTTTTTACACAAAGGGTTGAAAAATGGGAGGAGGATAAGTCATCGGCGTATCTACTGCACGATAATGATGCTGTCGTCATTGGAGCCGGGCTCAAGCATCCATTTATCCTGAAAGGGCTTATCGGCATGTCGGCGATGAGTTACGGGGCACTGGGAAAACATGCCATTACTGCTTTATCAAAAGGACTCTCCATGGCAAAAGGAACGTGGATGAATACCGGGGAGGGAGGATTATCCCCCTATCACCTTGAAGGCGGCGTTGATCTTATGGTGCAAATCGGGCCCGGCTTATTTGGTATTCGAAACCCGGACGGGGATGTCGATTGGGAGGAGTTAAAAAGAAAAAGCGAAATCCCGCAAGTAAAGGCCTTTGAAATAAAACTGGGGCAAGGCGCAAAAGTCCGCGGCGGCCATATTGATGCGGAAAAAGTAAATCCAGAGGTAGCCGCCATTCGCAAAGTAAAGCCATATACATCTTTGGACAGCCCAAACCGTTTCCGTCAATTTCACGACGTCCCAACGATGTGCGACTTTATTGAGAAAATCAGAGAAACGACCGGAAAACCTGTCGGAATCAAAATAGTCATTGGGGGAAACGACAGCGTTTTAGAGTTGGCCAGTTACATGCGAAAGATGGGAAAAGGACCGGATTTTATTTCAATAGACGGCGGGGAAGGCGGAACGGGAGCCTCTTATCAAGAACTGGCAGACAGCGTTGGTTTGCCTGTGAAGTCGGGCCTTCCCATCCTCGTATCGACACTTCAAAAATACGGTGTCCGGGATCGCGTCAAAATAATTGCGTCCGGCAAGCTTTTTACCCCGGACCGGGTGGCTATAGCGCTCGCCATGGGCGCCGATCTTGTGCAAATTGCCAGAGGCTTCATGATATCTGTCGGTTGCATTCAAACATTAAAATGCCAATCCAATATCTGTCCCGTTGGAGTTGCCACAACCGACCCTTTACTGCAAAAGGCATTAGTCATTAACGAAAAGAAGCATCGGGCCGCCAATTATCTCATCACACTCCGAAAAGGGCTATTCCGGATTTCCGCAGCCGCCGGATTGGATTCTCCCGTTCATTTTTCTCCCAAACACGTCATGTTTAAAGACGATAAAGGTGTCGTCCATTCACTGGAAAACATTATGAATGAAATTGAGCAACAAATAGAAAACCGGGAGGAACAACATTCTACTTTGTTTTGAATGGCTTCTTTGACTGACCGAGATTGGTGAAAAACCGGAATACGAAAGAGACAATACAAATGGACTCGATGTTAAGAAAAAGGGTGACGTCAGATGAACATATTGTAAAAACACAAAATAAAAAAGCTTGTAGAGAAAAAACACACCTATTTTCTCTACAAGCTGAGCCTGCCTTTCTTATTCAAACCATTGAATCGGTTGAGGATTCAGGCTGATATTGATTTGCTTTGTTTCCTGGTATTCATCCAGCCCATACGTCCCAAGGCTTCTGCCGATACCGCTCTGTTTGTAGCCTCCCCATGGAGCCTGGACGTTTGTCAAATGGTAGGTATTCACCCACGTAATTCCTGCACGCACTTTTTGAATGACGCGCATGGCTTTATGTTGGTCTTTGGAAAATACCGCGCCCGCAAGACCGAATTCTGTATCGTTTGCCAGCTTGATTGCTTCTTCTTCGTCTTTGAACTTTTGGATGACCACTACGGGACCGAAGATTTCTTCCCGGACGATCCGCATGTCACTGGTTACATCTGTAAAAACGGTCGGCTCGATAAAAAAGCCTTTCTCCATCCCGTCCCGCTCTATGCGCTTCCCTCCGCATAAAAGTGTGGCTCCTTCTTCTTTTCCAATCCGGATATATTCCAAAATGCTTTCCATATGCTTTTTACTGACGATCGCGCCCACTTCCGAGCTTTCTTCATTTCCCGGCCCGACTTTGATTGCTTTGGCTCTTGCCACATATGTTGTAACAAACTTATCGTAGATTCCTTCTTGCACCAAAATGCGGCTCCCTGACGAGCAGACCTGTCCAGCTCCCATAAAAATACCGAAAAGCGCATAGTCAACCGCTGTTTCAAGGTCAGCATCATCAAAAATAATGTTCGGTGATTTCCCTCCCAGTTCGAGGGAAACTTTTTTCAGATTGCCTGTTGCCGCCTTCATAATCTGGCGTCCAACGCCCGTGCTTCCCGTAAAGGAAACAATGTCCACATGATCGCTTTCAGCAATCGTTTGACCAACGATGGCTCCTGAACCCATCACTAAATGGGCCACTCCCTTGGGTAAACTTGTTTGATCCATCAGCTCAAACACTTTTACAGCCGTCAACGGGGTGATTTCAGCCGGCTTTAAAATAATGGAGTTTCCCGCGGCTAAGGCGGGAGCCATTTTCCAGACGCTCATCAATAGCGGGAAATTCCAGGGAACAATTAAGCCCGCAACCCCCATTGGTTCTTTTACGATCATCGTTTGCATATCTTGTGACGCTTCATATATTTGTCCATTCGGCTGATTGAGCAGTCCCGCATAATAGCGGAAAGTGTTAGCTGCCTCAGCAGCATCCGCTTGTGCTTCCCGTCTTGTTTTCCCATTGTTTTGCATTTCCAAATCCGCAAGCTCGTCCATACTCTCTTCCATTTTTTCAGCGATCTCCAGCAACGTTTGCGCCCTTTCCTGGGGAGTCCTTTCTGACCAAACGCCGCTTTCAAATGCTGTTTTTGCCATATGAATCGCTTTTTCTGTCTCTTCCTTCGTCGCTTTCGGTGCTTTGGCGATGATTTGCTGATTGGCAGGGTTTAAGATATCCTGCTTGTCCGGATTATTAGACTCTATCCATTCTCCGTTTATATATAGTTTCAAGTTTAGTGTCATAACCATGATGCCTCCTGTTTTCAGCTTTTCATGCAGACGATCATTCTCATGTTCCAAAGAGGATGACGACAGATTGTTTATTCCCCGTGCGGACGGAAAGATGCGATATATTCCTCGGAGTCTTTATAATGGAGCGTACCTACTGCCTCCACATCAATAACAACCATATAAGGTTTTTGGCTGGCAAGCGCGTTTGCCAATCCTTTTTCAAACTCCTGAACGGAACTTGCTTTTTCTGCTTCAAAGCCCATTGATTTTGCCATCATGACGAAATCGGGATTTTTCAAATCAACAGCCGCGCGTCTGCCGTAAGCGGCTTCCTGGTAGTACCTTAAAATACCGTAGCCGCCATCATCGAATAGCAGGACAATAATGGGCGCATCTTCTTGGGTCGCCGTAATCATTTCACCGGCATTCAACATAAAGCCTCCATCTCCCGCGATGAGTACGACCGGCTTATCCGGCTGGCCAATTTTGGCACCGATTGCCATTGGCAAGCCCTGTCCGATTCCTCCGCCTGCCATGTAAAGGTAATTTCTCGGCTCGTGGACGTCAACCAGTTTATTCCCCCAAGTATAGCCGGGGATCGTCACATCCGTTATCAGGACTGTATGATCAGGAAGCTGTTTACGCATAATCGCAGCTATATCACCATAAGGCTTAATGGAACTGCAAAGATCGTCACGCACTGCTTGACGGACAGCTTTGACTTCATCCACATAAGCGGTATCCGGCGTTAATTCCCTCTCGGCCAGCGCGTTGTTGATCTCTTGCAAAACTGCCTTGGCGTCACCGACCAATCCATAAAGTGTATCAAAGTTACGGTTAAACGCATTTGGATCCGCATCAATATTAATGTGGTTTTCAGGTAACGGAGATGTCCAGCCATTTGTCTCTCCACCACGGAAACGGACGCCTATGCTGATCAGCAAATCCGACTTTTTCAAGAGCTCCTCGAATTGCGTAAAAAAGGCAAAATTGCCGATACAAAGCGGGTGATTTTCGGGAATGGAGCCTTTTCCCGCCTCACTTGTCACAACAGCAGGCTGGATTTTTTCAACCAATGCCAGAAGTTCCTCCGATGCGCCTGAAGCGATGACGCCATGGCCTGCCCACACAATCGGCCTTTTGGCTGTTGCAATTTTTTCAACTACTTCGGCCGGCAGATTAATTTTCACTTTCGTATCTTGAACAGTTCCTACTTCTATTAATAGATTGCGCGGAATGATCAGCGGCTGGAAATTTGTTGGAATTTGTACAGTAACAGGCCCTGTTGGAACTGTTAATGCCTCTTCGATCGCTTTACGCATAAATGGCGTGATCTGCTTCGGTCTCTTCAAGAGATACGCCGCTTTGTTCGCCCCATCCATCATCTTCAATTGATCTTTACATTCGTGGATATAACGTTGATCTGTTCCAATGTAATGGGAATCTGCTTCCCCTGTGATATGGAGAAGCGGAGTACCGGCGTTCCATGATTCCGTCAATGAACCCGCGCCATTTCCCGCACCGGCTCCCGTGCTCGTTAGCACAACTCCCAATTTCCCTGTCGCACGAGCATAGGCGTCAGCCATATTGACCGCCCCGCTTTCTCCGCGCGCAGTGACGATGCGGATTTTTCCGCTGCGGAGCATCGCATCATAGATCGGCATGTTATGAATACTGACAATCCCGTAAACTACCTCAACTCCCGCTCTCACCAACTCTTCCACAATGGCATCTGAAACTGTGTATGCTTTTTGATTATTCATGATAAGCCCTCCCAAGATGTTCATTCTTTATTTCTTTCTATCGTAAAAACTTCATTGTACTTCAAAATGGATCTAAACTGTATAACTGCATCCACGGAGCCGGGTAACTTTGGCCCTCATACGAATCTCTATCATCCACCCAGCCTTCACCTGCTGTTTAAGCTCACGCGGGCAAAATTCGTGCAGTCCCATTTCTATTGCGCAAATTTATCAGGTTCTTTATTTCTCAAGACCGGTGCATGCACTTTACTTCTCGCAAACTTGAAATAGTAAAAGATATAGCATGCGGCAACAAAGCCGAATCCGATATACAGTGACGTGCGCTGTGTGGGATCAAAAGCAGTGAAGACAACGATTCCTACACACATGAGCAAACAGAGGATGGGGACAAGAGGGTAAAAAGGAACTTTGAAGGTCAAATCTTCTACTTTCCCGCCTTTAGCAATATACTGCTTACGAAACCTATACTGGGCCCATGCAATCGCCATCCAAGTGACTACTCCCCCAACACCGCTAATGGCCAGCAACACGACAAACAATGTTTCTTCCGCCATGACACTCGTTAACAACGAGAGCAATGCGAACACCAATGTAACGAAAAGGGCGTTCATCGGGATGCCGCGCTTGTTCAATTTACCAAATAAACGGGGAGCCTGTCCGCTTTGGGATAGCGAATACAGGATTCTTGTACAAGCGAATAAACCTGTATTTCCCACTGAAAGAACGGCCGTCAATATGACGAAGTTCATAATATCAGCGGCATATGGAATACCAATCATATCAAATACGGTTACAAAAGGACTTTCCAGCACACCCGCTTTTTTCCACGGAACAATAGCCGATAAAATAAAGGTTGCCAGTACATAGAAAACCATAATCCGGATGACAATGCTTCGAATGGCTTTCGGGATATTCTTTTCCGGGTTTTCTGTCTCACCTGCGGCAACCCCCATAATTTCCGACCCCATAAAAGCGTAGACAACTGTCATCATCGATATAAAAACACCCATAAATCCCGTTGGAAATAGTCCATCACTGAAAAAGTTTGAAAGAAATGGCGCGGATTGGCCTTTTATCGGAACGAGTCCAAAAATCGCCGCACCGCCAACGACAATAAAGAAGAGTACAGCAAGTACTTTAATGGCGGAGAACCAATATTCCGTTTCGGCAAAGCTTCTAGTGGTCAATGCATTAATGCCGAATAGGAGTAAAGCAAAAATGGCACACCAAACCCATACCGGGACATCCGGAAACCACCTGGCCATCAGCAATCCGGCGGCGATAAACTCCAAACCCACATAAATGGCCCAGCTCAACCAATAAGTCCATCCGATCATAAATCCAGTTGCGGGACCGATAAATCGCTCTGCATGCGCCTGAAATGAACCTGATACCGGCATGACCACTGATAACTCTCCAAGGCAGATCATCACGAGGTACATCACCAATCCACCGAACAAGTATGCGGTAATGGCTCCAGCAGGTCCCGCTTCACCAATTGCATACCCAGACCCAAGGAAAAGGCCTGTTCCAATGACTCCTCCTATAGACATCATAAACAAATGTCTGCTTTTCATCGATCTTTTTAATCCTTTTGACTGTTGACTCCCTAGTTCTTCTTCCATTCAGTTCCCCCCAATATGTTAAAAACCTTAGCTTTTTTCCTTACGATTGTTCGGTACTGCCTATTTGTGAATGAATATGAAGATCCGAAACCTCGTTATCATATCAAAGTCACGAGTTCGGGGGAGACGCTTTACTGCGCTCCCCATCCATTTTTACTGAACGGCTGTTGCTGAACTTGATGCCGTATATTCTATTAAATCGCTCTTTTCCGGTTTAAAAATCTCAAAAGCAACGTCTCTTTGATAACGATTTTGTTTTTTCGCTTCCGTAAACAAGCGGGACACATTTTTCCGGCACAGTCTCTCAATATCATCTATCACCGCTTGCGGATTTGGTTCTACCAAACCAAAAATAACAGCGTCATAGGAACGGATTGCCCCCAGGTTGGCGACAAAGTCATTGACAATATCAATTCCTCTTTCTTTAATGATCTTGTCTCCCTCAGCTGAAATCGGAATATTCGCTGCTTCCACAATCAAGCTTGCTTTTACTTTTTCAGCATTGGATGCATTGATGACATCCTCCAGCGCACACGGAATTAAAATATCGCAGTCGACATCAAGCCATTCCGTGTTCGGTCTTACTTCATAATTTGCTTCAAAATAATCCCGATCCATTTCTCCGTAAGCATTTTTATGGTCGATCAGCTTTTGAACATCCAAGCCTTCCTTACACGTTACAAGCAAATTGGCATCTGAAATACCGACGACTTTATATCCCATTTGAGACATTTTCAATGCACAGCTTGCACCTACGCAGCCGAATCCTTGAATGACCACTCTCGCGCCGTCTTTCCCATGTTTAAATTTCCAGGCTTCATCCGCAGAAAATGCGACACCATAGCCAGTCACAACATCATTTACAAGCAGCCCGTCCACTTTTTTTGTTAATAGGTCATCATAATCTTTTATCCCTTGTAATACTGCCGGGTCTTGCTTCATTGACTGCGTGAGAGGAATATCAATACCGAATTCATGGAAGATATTCAAAACATCTTCATATTTTGTTCCTAAATCACTTCCCAAAGATACACCGTTATCTATATAAGGCATCATCGCAATCAAAAATCTTCTTAACACATCGTACGCGTCCGGCGCTTTGTAATCATAGGAAATACCTGCTTTACAACCTCCGGTCGTTTTAGATTCGCTCGCTACGTATTTATAAGCCATTGCTTCAGCGAGTCTTTCTACTTCTTCTTTTGTCACAGACGGGTGCATTCTCGTCCCGCCACCTGTGTAGCCTTTCACAAAGTTATGGACGACTAGCCAGCCTTTCGCATCTGTCTCTGTATCGTTCCACTCTACCACTAAATATGGTTTTAACATCTGGGTGTCCCTCCTATAAACAATCTGCAACATCTAGATGCATTTATGACCCACTTGCCATTTTTAAATATAGCAAGAAGGGTCCCTATATTAAGTGTAACGCTTCTAGTCATTGAAGGCTACCGCACTCAACGCTTGATTATCATACCTATACAGTTGATAAACTTGATTATAGGGCTCCCATATGGCATAACCTCTATATTTCACCCATTTCCTCTCTATAACGCTCGTGGAAAAACTTGATAGCGTATTCATTCCGAGAATAGCCCCCGCAGTCAAATCCTTTCGTATCAAACCATTGTTGCAAAAACTCCACCAATTCAAAATCTTCTTTGCCTACCTGGTCCACAAATCTGATCAGTTCCTCTTGCTCCGCAGTGATGTGAGCATTCTTAAAATATAACTGTAAATGGCCAGGGTCTTATCCGTGGCTTGTTGTCATATTGCCATCTTCTCCTAGATACATACCGATCTTCCAGTTGGGCCATACCCAGTAAAAATGCGACCATTCTTCGATGAGAAATGGTGCGCAAGTCTTATAAAATCAATCGCAGCTCTCGCCGGGTCACAAAAGACTTGTTGATCGGCCAAACGCTGACCGCCAAATGAATGAGGGAACATTGTAAGGACTTACAGGATCATAGGTAAAATAAAAAAACGGAAAGCCTACATTTATGTAAGGTTTTTCCGTTTTACCCCCTATTCGTCTATTGTTTCATTTAATCAAATGTTTGATTAAGACATCCCCCTTCAAAAAGAAAAAAGCCGGGACTGCTGTTGTGTCTTAGAAATCTCTTATTCCGATTTTTTTGCTCCTTCACTAGGCTTTTCTGCGTCTTGCCTGTTTAGCCCTTTGAGCTTTTCCATCGTTTGATGAAACTTATCTGCTTTCTCTGTCCATTTATCAAGATATTCACTGGGATTCGAGCTGTTTTCAAAAGTGGCACCGATATTTAGTTGCCCACTTAAATCTTTGATGCCAAGATTTCCCAAGTTATTCACCTGTTCGTACTTATCAACAAACAATTTATCCACCTTGATCTCTTGGTACACAATCGGCGTCTCCTGCTCTCTCTTGTCCCTTCCCTTCATCTTGTTTTCTTCCATCCACTGATCGTACATTGTCAAATAGTCCCCTAACCATTTTTCATAAAAAGAAACACGCTTCTCCATTTTGGAAATTCTTTTTGACAATCCTTCCAACGAATGCCGTATCGGTTTCAATTCTCCTTTGATGGCCTCCTCTATAAACAATAAGAGTTTTTTTTCCAAATCTTTCTCTATTTTTTGATTTGCCAAAGGAGCCGATCCTTTGTCCGCCCGCAAAGCCTCCACATGATCTTCGATCACTTCCAACTTCTTCACTTGTTTTTCGAGCGCTCTGATTTTTTGAAAAATGTCCTCCGGGAAGTGATTTTTAAGTTCTTTTCTTCTAAAGGGCATAACATGCATCACACCTTACGATAAAATGTTGACTTACCGAATCATGATGTTCTCTTCCCTTGTATATTTTCGTGCGTAGGATTTTTAAATCGGGCATAGATGTCTTTACTGTCGACAGGCTCCGGCAAATCAATATTTCTTTGAAATTCTCCATATTTTCGTTCATTCAAGACAGAAGCCCCATTGATCATGGGTGGCTGCAATACTCCTTTGACAGAAAGCTTACTGCCCGAAACGGACAGGGCAATATCCTCTTTTAAAGCACCAGGAATCTCCATTAATACAACGACATCCGTTTCCGTTACATAAATATCCGTTTTCGGGTATTTTTTTGGATCAGATTTGTTTTTTGATTGTAAAGGATGTACTTCAGACGTCTCCTCATCTTCATCAAAGGAATTGCCATCGAAAATTGTTTCCCAAAACTTCCCATTTTGATATTTTTGTGTAATTTCCATCCATTGTTTTATTTTTTCAAAGTCCATTTGTTTGTCCCCCCTTTATTGCTCAAAACAAAATACAAAGAACTGCTCCTAATCCAATGTCGGGACAGCTACCTCTGTAAATTGGGGATCGATTCTTTTTTTCATTTTGATTTGCAAATGATGGTCACGATATTCCGAAACAGATTCCTTCATTCGCACCGGAGAAGGCAGGGAAATGATATGCCGGTCATCTGAAGAGGGCATCCCTTCAATGACAAGCTCGTTGGAACTATGATAAATTTTCACATTGGGAAGTACAGATTCATCCTTGACAAACACTCGAACGTAAACGTGATCATTGCTTTCAAAAGTGGATGCCTGGAGTGTCCCATTCGCTTGCTCCGGTCTTTCTTCTTCAACTTCGTGCACGCTTCCCATCATCTTTGCATTTTTGATAGATGAGGAGATGGACTGCTCAACCATTTCTTGAACAAACTTTTGAATGTCATTGTTTAAATATGATTGTGTCAGCCATTTTGGCAGTCCACCTTTAGATAGAAACGGAAATGGAAGCATGGTCAATCTCCCCTAATTGTCTAAAATTGATTGCTGATCGGGAACGATGGAGTGGCTATTTGATCTTGGTCGCTTATATCGGTGTCAATGCTGCCGTTGCCCATTAAGGAAGTGGAAGGAGACAAATCACCCAGAGAAAGGTTGGCTCCTATAAACTTTGTATTGGCGGTATGGCTGTTTTGGATGACTGCTCCAATATCCAAGTTCCCGTTTTTGGTAATTCCATTGGTTTTCATTGTGAGAATATTTATAAAGTAAGGCATTTTTTACTCCTTTCTTAGAAGCGTTCATTAAAGCTGATTAGCGTTCACATTGGCTGGAGTTGCGATGTCCCCCTGGTCATTTCCATCAGGATCGATGAACACATTTTCCATGCCCGAAGTTGTCGGAGAAATATCCCCGTACGAGGAATTGACCCCTTGCGATTTGGTGTTGGCTGAATGTGAATTATGCAGAGCATCACCAATGTTTAGAGAACCGTTGTTGGAAATATTGTTAATTTTAATGCTGTATATATTTATGTTTGAGGGCATACTCTCTCCTCCCAACTCGTCGTTGTTTATATATATGCCCATTTTCCACGTTTGGTTAAAGTTCGCTCCTTATTCCCCTTTGCCGTTTTTCCCTCGGCTAACGCCGATTGCCGTCGTTTGCTTATTCAGATCAATGACATGAGAACAATCGCCGAATGAAAAACAAACCCCGGCAATCTTGGTATTTGCAGTATGGCTGCTTTGAACTGTCGCTCCAAAATTAATGTTTCCGTTTTGGGCGATGATATTTGTTTTCATGTTATGAATCGTTTTTACCATTTTCAAAGCTGTCACCTCTCATCAAATGAATTGGCGCTGAAGCTTTCCTCCCCATATTATATGTTGCGGGCTTGCCTTGCTCCATGGCATACGCCTATTTGCAAGCCTGTTCTCATCTAGTCTTTTGAAAAAAAAAAAGCAAGACTTTGGATACGCGACTAATTAACCAAATATTCTTACAGTATTTTTATCATTTATTCATGAAGGCTTTATCATTACTTCTTATAATAGAGTTGAAAATGAAGGGAGTGAGTGATTTGAAGAAGTTTTTTTCCATCGTTTTAATGTCAAGCCTCGCCATGGGAATGTATACAGCTCCAGCACTTGCGGCACAGGAGGGCCCTATTTCAAAACAACAGCAGCTTAAAATGATTAATGTGGCGCATCGGGGGGCATCGGGCCATGCACCGGAAAATACGATGGCCGCGTTTCAAAAAGGTGTAGACATGAAGGCTGATTACATAGAAATTGACGTCCAAATGTCAAAGGACGGCGAACTAGTCATTATGCATGATACAACGGTAGACCGGACCACGAATGGAACGGGTGCTGTGAAAGATCTTACATTGGAAGAAATGAAACAATTAGATGCAGGAAGCTGGTTCAGTGAAAAATTTGCAGGTGAAAAAATTCCGACCTTTGAGGAAGTACTTGATGAGTTCCGTGGAAAAACCGGCATTTTGATTGAGCTTAAATCACCTGAACGATATCCCGGGATCGAAGAGAAGGTAGCGAAAGCTTTGATTGAACGAAATATGCATAAGCCAAACAATAAAAAGATGGTCATTCAGTCTTTTCATCATGAATCCATCGAAACCTCCAAAGAGCTTCTGCCGCTTTTACCCCATGGTGTGTTATTAGGCGGCGGATGGGCAGGCGTTACAGATGAACAGCTTGCGGACTTTGCGGCATATGCCGATTATTTTAACCCGACGATCAGTATTGTGACACCGGAGCTTATAGACCGCGTTCATGCCGTCGGAATGAAAATGTATCCATACACTTCCAGATCGCAGGAGCAAGCTTACGAATTGTTCTCACTGAATGTTGATGGAATCATTACCGACTATCCTGAGCATGTTTATGACCATCCAGGAAAAAACCAATAATTCCCACAAAGAGAGTGGCATCTACATGCTGCTCTCTTACACATTGTTAAAAAACAACTAACCCCACGGGTCCTCCCTCCCTATCCGCCTTCACACCTTTTTACAAAACCTGATCACTGGCGCTTACTCCATACCAATTTTTCCATTTAATAAAAGGCATATATGGAAAGTGTGAATGTCAAAACCAATTGACTTCATAACCGAAGTGATGTAACATATAAATTACATAAGTAATATATATATTACATCAGGCAATGAATGTAGGTGATACATTGAACAACAGAGTGAAGTTGGCGAGATTAGAAAAATCCATGACACAAATCCAGTTGGCAAAAAAAGTGAAAGTCACAAGGCAGACGATTGGATTGATCGAAAAAGGCGAATATAATCCAAGCCTGCAACTTTGTATTGCCATTGCCAAAGCATTGGAAAAAACATTGGATGAATTATTTTGGGAGGTTGAGTCACATTGATTACATCATGGTTAACGTTTTTTCTGCCGAAAGATGAATACAAACGCTTGAAAATAGTCTACTTTATGGCTGAAGCAGCTGTCACCTCGATGATACTTTTCGGTGCCATTGCCTTTATAGAACTATTGTCTATCTGGCATTTTGACGCTAACATCCTTTGGGGATTAGGGTTCTGCACCCCGCTTCTTTATATAGCGACAAGGTATATGCTCTCTGGTATGGAATACGAAAATGTAGTAACGGCCAGACAGTTTCAAAGAGAAAGAAAAGCGTTGATTTACCAAACCTTTATTTTTGTTGTTATTTTTTTCATTTTATACATCTTGTTTATGGGAGTATCAACACTGAAGAAGCAGTTGGCGGATGTAATCGGACTCCTGATTACGGTCGGATTGGTTGCGTTTTTATCAAACTATATTTCATTAAAGCGATCCTACAAAAAGAACAAAGATTTATTAGACTAGGAATAGCTCAGAACATTATGAAACCTCTTGGCTTCACTTTATTTTTCAAGCGATTTATCTAGTTGAAAAGCGAAGTGAAGCTTTCCCCTCAATTACAATTGTTCCCGCTTCCATTCCAATCTGGCACGAGGAGTCAAGCCGTGATGGGCCCGTTCCAAGTCCTTTCCCGCGTAATATGGCTGTTTTCCACGTCTTCATTCTCTCCCCCAAAAACATACTCCCTCTTTCACCTCCTACCGAAAATAGGTTATAATGAGCACGATGAAAAGGTAGAAAATTCATATTTTTTCATCGTTTCTACTATAAAACAGAGGAGATGGTCATTTGAATCATCATATAAAAACAAGTACATCTTTACATATGGAAGCCCCTCTTTATGAAATGCTTTGTTTATATGAGGAACAGAACCGCACTTCATTACATGTACCAGGTCATAAGGATGGACGCGTCTTTGACGAAAATTCTTTAAAACATTTTTCCAATCTATTGTCTATCGATGCCACTGAATCAAAAGGGATTGATGATCTGCATCATCCGTCAAATGCGATCAAAAAGGCGCAGCGTTTGGCTGCGGATGCGTTTGGAGCGGATCATACGTTCTTTCTTGTGGGAGGAAGTACGATAGGAAACGTCGGAATAGCGCTCTCCTTATGTCAGCCGGGAAACAAAATTCTTGTTCAACGCAATATGCATAAATCTGTATTTCACGGTTTATTGTTGGCCGGGGCCGAGCCGATCTACATTGCTCCGGCAATGGAGTCCACCACAAAAGCAGCAATGGTGGCGGAACCATATTATATTGAACAGGCTTTAAAGAAATACCCTGATGTGAAAGGAGTGTGGATTACAAATCCAAATTATTATGGGATGAGTCAAGACCTTACCCAATTAGCGGCTATTTGTCATCAAGCCGGCGTACCATTCATTGTGGATGAAGCGCACGGCGCCCATTTTGGCCAAGCGGAAACAGTTCCGCCGTCCGCCCTCTCGAAAGGAGCCGATTTGGTCATACAGTCTACGCATAAAATGTTAACCTCCATGCATATGACCTCCATGCTCCATATGAAAGGCCAGCTCGTTTCCCGTGAACGGTTGGCACAAGTACTCGGTATGATTCAGTCCACAAGCCCTTCATATCCGTTGCTTGCTTCCTTGGATGTTGCAAGACGCCATTTAGTAGAGCGCGGCAGGGAACAGTTAAAAGAAACCGTACAGCGTTTGGAAGACCGCAGAAAAACTCTTTCTGAGAATCTCAAAATACTTTCCATATGGGGAGGAAGTCAGGAAGTATATGCCAGAGATCCTTTGAAGTGGATTGTCTCGTGTAAAAATGAACTTGTTTCCGGATATCAATTGCTGGACCTGTTTTATGAGCAAGGCGCAACCGCCGAAATGAGTGACCCACGCCATGTTGTTTTCTTGTTTTCGCTCCATGAAAAAGAAGGCGATATTGATAAAGTCGTATCCTCCATCAAAAAGGTTGATGAAACATTACAACATTGGTCTGAAAAAGCCAGACCGCCAAAAAAGGAATTGGTTTTTTTTGATCCAGAAGGCACTTTATATCAACCGAAGGTTTCCTTGCGGGACGCCTTTCATATGCCCCGCCGAAAAGCCGCTTTGGACGAGGCAGTCGGCTCCCTTTGCGGAGAAACAGTGCTTCCGTATCCTCCCGGCATCCCGCTCCTTACACCCGGAGAGGAAATCAACCAATCTCATATACAAACGATTAGACACCTTTATGCGATGGGCGCATATTTTCAAAGCCCTTCCGACGATACGATGGAATCCATCTACATCATTGAATAGCCATAAACCATTAAGGACCGCCCGCAAAGGATATATCTTTTAAAAGTAACATACAAATAAAGCTCACAACGTTTAAAAGCAGAGGGGGGTGTCCATAGGCCGAATAATCGACTTATTGAACCCCCCAGCATGTTTATCCAATTTTTACTCTTGATAGCCGTACAATAATCGCAATAAATGTATAAATAAATCCTATGAATCCAACATCTTATCTTTAAAAAGGTCGAGATATCTATATTTCTTTTAAAAGTTTGTATGTATTGTCATGATCATATTTTGAAACTACGCAAGAATTAATTTGCCTGAAACTTAATAAAAAACGTCGTCCCTTCAGACCCTGTCTCAATATCGATTGTTGCATTATGACGGGCAGCAATGGCATAGCACACACCGAGCCCCAAACCGGTGCCATTGTCTTTAGTTGTAAAAAAGGGTGTTCCCAGCTTTTCCATTACTTCAGGACTGATTCCCGCTCCTTGATCCTGCACGGCAAGAACGACATGGTTCCCTTCTTTATATGTTTTAATGGTCAGCACTTGCCCTTCGTTCATCGCTTCAAAGCCATTCCTGTAAAGATTCATTAATAATTGCCTAATTTCATTACGATTTAAGAGAAGTTGCGGAATATCTCCCGTCTCAACAGCAATTATTTGGCTTTGACTGGCCGCGTCGATTTTGATTAAGGGAACGATATCGTGAACAATGGTATTTAAATCAAGCATCTGTAATTCAGATGTCCTTGTATTTCCGATTGAAAGGAATTCCGTAATAATCGCATTGGCACGATCGAGCTCTTCTATCATTAAATCCAAATAGCGTTTGTATTGGATAAATTTATTTTCCATTTTTAATAACTGTAAGAAACCCCGCACCGTCGTCATTGGATTTCTGATTTCATGGCTGATACCCGCTGCCATTTGTCCAATTAAATCCAAGCTGGATAACCTTCTGAGCTCTTTCTCGTATTTCTTCTTTTCCGTTATGTTCTTGAAAAGACAACAGATTCCGTCATCGTATGGATAGGCTACGATTTCATGCCAAACATCTTCATAAACTGAACGCATTTCAAAATGGACAGGAATGTCTCCCCTCATCGCCCGATGAAATTCTTTATACATAGCCGTACCAACTGCCTTTGGAAAAATATCCCATATGCTCTTGCCCAATACTTCTGTCACAGTCTTGTTTTGGGGTAAAAATTGATGTTTATTGATATAAGTAAATTTCCACTCTTGATCCAAAGTGAAGAAACCATCTGTCATTCCATCAATGATGCTTGTCACTTTTTCATTAGCAGCAGCGAGTTCCTTTGTCCTTTCTTCCACCATATTCTCCAGTCTATCCACATACTGTACATTTGAAAGCGTAAGAGCGGTCGCATCCACAATAGACTGGGCCAGCGGGATTTGGACATCGGGGTAAACGTTGAAAGCGGCTATTACCCCCGCCACTTGCCCCATTGAAGCGAAAGGAATCAACAATATACTTTTCATATGGCACTGTCCTTTAAGCCTTTCATCTTCACGCACATCTTCAATAAACAGGATTTGTTTTGCTTTTACAACATCTTGAATCAACGTTGTCAGGCTCTGCCCCAATTCTAATTTATCACCCCATGTTTTTATGAGGGTAATGGTATGTTGGTCACATGGATCCAAGAGATAAGCCGCGAGTTGCCAAGTATGTAAAACCTTTCCCAAGTAGAAAAAACACGTATGCAAACTATCTTCAGATGATGTAGACATGCATAAATCGCGCAGCACTCCCTGCATGAGCCGCTCCTCGGCAATAAGCTCCCGGTGTTTAAATATACCGGCATTCCGAATGGCTACAGAAACCATATGCGCATACACTTCAACCCCTTGGATTTCGGGTTCCGATAGACACATAGGAGTTCTATCATTAAACAAAAAAATGAGGCCGAATAATTCATCCTCAAAGAAAATGGGTGAAGCTAATAATGATTTGATGTTAAACGCTTCCACATAATCCGAAACCAGATGGTGATCCATGGACATATCTGGTATATATAAAGTTTGTTTTGTGTTCATGATTCGTTGAATCATAAGATCTTCTTCTGGATCAAAGATCATTGTTTCGAGCATTACGCCATAACCAGCCATTCTTTTGTATGTTCCATCTTCTTGACGTAAACCCAGCGGCATTACATTGAAGGATTTCTTCGGATATGGCCACAGCAACAAGTCGCAAAACTTCATTCTGTCCTAATGATGTAATGAGGGTTGCATTCTTTTCATGCTGTATGTATTCCATCTGTTTCCTTACCATCATACAAGGCTCCAATCATCAAATTGTTGTCATAGACCTTTATGCCTATTATATAATACTTACAGCCTATTATTGCACTAAATGTAATACTTATAAACAAATTTTCCCCAAAAGAAGTGACACGAAAAAAAAGCCGCCTCAAAAGAACATGCAGCCAAACTCCACAATTATTTATCCAAAGCAATTTGAACTAATAACCGCGAGTAAAAGCCATACCCCTTTGGGCAACCTCTTTTATACCGTTTTGATTTTTTTAAACTCACTTACATCAAATAACTCATTTAATGCTTCCTGCGTTGCCATCCCGTTAACTGAAATAGTCCCGTCTTTTGAAATTCGAATTTCAATTTTATTGTCAATGCAGGAAAGGTCGCTTTCCAAGTGCTTATAGGCAGGTGATAAAAAGTGAAACCGCTGGTTAGAGGAGCCAACCCAAGGTCGGCTTAAATCAAGCTTTTCTTTCACGAAAGGCCCATCTATCAATAAATCTGTACAGGCGAGCAGGCTTCGGGCTTTCGTTCTATGTTTCAGCTCCTCGTACAGATAACCGGAAAATGTCATCACTGTCAAGCCCGCATTCTTTACCATGCCAGCAAGCTTTCCAAGAGCTTCCGCTTGATCGAAAGGTTCGCCGCCAAGAAATGTGACACCCTCTATATCATTCTCTTCTTTGCTCTTTTCGATTTCCTTAAAAAGCTCCTCAACCGTGATCGTGCTTCCATTCTGTTTTGACCATGTCCAAGGCACCCCGCAACCTTCACAGCGAATAGAGCAGCCTTGCACCCAAAGACAGAATCTTTTTCCAGGGCCTTCAACAGTTGTACAAGACAAGTAACGATGAATAACGAGTTTCATTAGAAGTCAACAATTCTCCCCTCTGATTTTTCCAAGGAACTATTTTCCGTTTCTTCAGGAAAAACAAGGAAAGGTCTCATCTTTTCAGCCAAGTGCGGTTTAATGGCGAGGACTTCTACAAAATGGTCAAACGATGTAAAGCCGTTCGCCCTGCTTCTGGCCTCAACCACTTTTTTGGCGAACAAAGCGCCGATTCCCGGAACTCCTGCAATTTCATCTTCGGAAGCAGTATTAATATCAATCAGTTGAATCGTATCTTCCGGTTTTTCCTTAACTGTTTGTTGAACAGGCGCTACTGTGGACGGAGATTTAACAGTACCCCCATACTCCCGCGTTATCTGTTTCCTCAGCGATTGAATCTCCCGTTCTTTATGGCCGCTTGCCGTCTTGGCTTCAAGCCTTAACAAATACTCTGGTCTTATTTTAAATACATGGATGATCGAAACAGCCCATCCGACTATCAAAAAAACAGCCCCTGCATCTAACATCCAATGTTCTTCCGAAAAAATATTGTTAATAACCATCGTCGTGATAAATATCGATGAATATAGCAGAGCGGCAAAAAACCATTTTTTCTGTTTCACGCGAAAAGAAATATAATAAAAAGAAACATAATTAAAAAATCCGAATGTCAGGATGGCCCAAAGCATCCAGATTGAGTTTCTCAACTCCCACCCTTTTCCCTTGCTGGTGATCGCCATCGACTAATCGCCCTCCTTTATAAACTGTTTATTTTGGCGAACAGACTGGATCTCTGTTTGATAGTATTCTTCTGTATAGTTAGAGTCTATTGTTTCAGCATCCAGCAGTTGTTCAAGCATCTCTATATACTCCAAACAATCCTTTCCCTTGATGCCGATTGTCTCGGCAAAAACTTGGCCGTCCTCTGTAATTTTTATTTGTAATTTTTTATCCCTCAATTTTTCTCACCTGCCGACCACTCACTTACATTGAATGTTAATAAGATGGAACGATCTTTCTGAATTTCTTCCGATTCCAATTCCAACCCTTTTTCCTGGGCCTGTTGCAGCAGCTTCTGGTACGTCTCTTGCTGGATCAAATATTTATACTCTACGTGCAGGTTATCAATAAACTCCAATGCATGTTCCTTTTCTACACTTTCATCAAATACTGCTTCAAAAATTCCCTTGTCATTTTGTTGGAAAAAGATTTTAATATCCCCTACTTCTGCCTGACAATTATCTTCATTAAGTTCATAAACGTTACAGCCATATTGTTCAATGGCTTTTTGCAGCAAATGCTGTCTCTTCATGACTGTTTGGATGCTGTATGTATGGCCGCTTTTTTTCTCGATTAACGAGCCCGCAGCATGTGCCAGTGCAATTCCTACCGGGATCAGTACAAGTTCAATACTCAATGGGCATTTTCCACCTTTCAATCAGATTAAAAGTCGATCGTCCTTCCGCCACGTGATGCCATGATATCACCGATGCCTGCGGCCTCATTACTTTCCGTGTATTCCTCTCGGTCTTCGCGCGGGGTTGCAGCTACAGCCCTGACATTGGCCCAGTCACGGATTCCCTTGATTTGTTCAGCCTGGGTCACTGACAGCGGGATAAACTGTTTACATATCTTTTCAAAATCAGACAGTGTAACACTTCTTTCTTCGTAAAATGCTTCAAATAATCCATTTATGACTACCTGTTCAATTTCTGCCCCGACAAATCCTTCTGTCAATCCGGCAAGTTGATGTAAATTGTTATCATTTATTAGAAAGTCTCCGGTAACGTTCGGATCCTTTAATCTTTTCTGTAAATGAACCTTGAAAATTTCGACCCGCTCTCGATGCGTCGGCAAATCGACAAAAAATATTTCATCAAATCGGCCTTTTCGCAGCAATTCCGTAGGCAGGCTCGAAATGTTATTGGCTGTCGCTATGACAAAAACCGGCTTCTCCTTTTCCTGCATCCACGTTAAAAAATGGCCAAAAATACGGCTGGCCGTACCTCCGTCGCCGGATGAATTTAAACCGCTGAATCCCTTTTCAATCTCATCAATCCATAAGATAGAAGGTGCAATGGCTTCAGCCGTTTGAACTGCTTTTCTCATATTCTCTTCACTGCTCCCGACAATCCCGCTGAAAATTTTTCCTATATCCAGTCGTAATAAAGGAAGCTGCCACATCGCGCTGATCGCTTTGCTGATTAAACTTTTCCCACATCCAGGCACACCTGTTATGAGCACACCTTTTGGAGCCGGCAGACCGTATTTTTGGGCAGACTCCAGCCACGACTTGTTTCTTTTTCGCAGCCAGCGCTTTAAATTTTCCAACCCCCCAATGTCATCCATATTCAAGTGGCTATTGACAAATTCAAGAATCTCCGTCTTTTTGATGATCTGTTCCTTTTCTTCTAAAATCACTTCTACATCATGAATAGATAGTTGTCCATCCTCTACCATTGCGCGTGCAAAAGCATTTTCCGCTTCAGACAACGTAAGTCCAAGTGCTGCCTTTACAAGTTTTTCTTTTTCCTCTTCACTCAGATTAACTGCAATTCGTCCGGTTTGTTTATTAACCTCAATAAGATCGTCCAAAATTTGTTTGATCTCATGAAAAGTGGGCAAGTCAAAATCGACGATTGTAATATCTTTCTCAAGATCATGCGGAAGCCTTAGTACAGGAGAAAGAAATACAACATTTTTAGGATTTGGACTGCGTTTCAACTTCAAGCTGATATCCCTTAATTTACGGATAATTTGATGGTCTGGAGTGCGTCCTTCGTCCCCAAAATAAATATGAAAGTCATGCAGGACAAAAATAGCAGGCTCTTGATAATTCTCAATAAGTTCCAAAGCTTTAAGCGCAGATTTTGTATCTCCTTTTCCGTTAGCCTCTCCTTCAATCCCGGTCGTAATTTTCCATGTGATGACTTTTCTTTCTGTTTTAATTAATGCCTGATTGGAAGCAATCGATTCTATGAGTGAAAGCACTCTGTCCTCTTCCCATGTAGCTATATAAAGGAAAGGAAAACGTGCTTTAAACAGATTGGCCATTAGCTTTTCCCGATCAAACTTTTTCTCCATTTTTCCATCCCCCTGTAAATTCTTACAAACTATTAAATTCTATTATATTAAAACATTGGAGCTGTGACTATGTGTGCAGATAAATTGTTTTGGGCATAAGAGGGTGATCCTCCTTTATTGTTAAAATAGCTGACTTGCAGCTATGGGTACTTATGGCAGCGGAACCAATCATGGCAGAAGCATGCAGAGCCCCGATTCACGAACATTAATCTTCAGAAACCGGAACATTATCTATACAGCACTCGGCTTCACATCAATGAGGGGCACTTCTCGATTTCTCTCATGTCATTCCATTCATTATGCTATAATTTTAAGTGTAAAGTTTGAAAAAATGACGGGCCCCTACCTTAAGGTCATGTCCTAACTCCCGAACCCACACTAAAAAGAAAGCTCGAATATTTTGATATCGTAAAAGGATGCATGGTTATCTATTCTCTATTGGGGCTGTATCATTGCCTGCTTTAGTCCGCTTTTCATTGGAAAAGACCTTGAAACACTTTTGTTCACCATACCTTTTGCAACCCTGTTCATATCTACTGGATATAAAATACATAACGAACCATTCAACAAGGACCGATTAAAGAAAATCCCAATCAAAGACATCAAAAAAACGACACTAGAAAAAAATCCATTCGCATCTTTGGCACATTCAATAGACAGGTTCGAAATCATATACGACGATTCTAACTTTAAAGTGGCACTTGTTTCACCAAAGGATAAATAAGCATATGTCTCTATGTTAAAGAACCACTCCATTTGAAGTTGACCGCCATTTAGACCCATAAACACTTAGCCATTTAGCAGGTATATCCTTTATGTAAAACGATAGCATGTTGATTATATTTTTGTCTCTTTAAAGCTTGACATGTTCCGATTTTCCCCTTTCATTTTTTGTAATGATCCTTTTCGTAACACCCGTGAAAAAAAGAGGTTCCTGTCATTAGGCAGAATCGTTTTCAGATTTTCTATTGTTGCATATGAAAAAGATTGTATGTGAGTCGATATCATTTCGTTGTTGACGCACTTGCTTATTTTTCGCTCCATATGCATGTGGCAGAAACAGACGCAAAACTGATTTTTCCAAGGATCAGATTCGACATTTGGCGAATATGAAAATAAAAGAAGGTGAAGGTATGAAAATAAACATGTACACAAGCAATGACCGTTTCATGGCAGGGATGACGATGAAAGATAAAAGCAGGCTTGAAATGAACAACATGGCTCTCCATGTATGTGAAAACCTTGATCATGTTGTAGAAAATCGCCAGAAGTTGGCCGCCTTTTTAAACTGCCGGTTGGATGACTTTGTGTGCGCTCATCAGACGCATAGCGCCAATGTCCATCAGGTGACGGCCGATGACAAAGGGCGCGGTGCCGACCGACCTGAAACGGCCATTCCGAATACGGATGCCTTGTACACATATGAGCCGAATGTATTGTTATGCTGCTTTACTGCCGATTGTGTCCCAGTGCTGTTTTACAATGAGGCAAACGGTCTCATTGGTGTTATTCATTCCGGATGGAGGGGCACGACTAAAGAAATTACCTTGAAGATGTTTGAGCACGTCATACACGCGGAGGGTTGTCATCCGGGGGATTTTCGTGTTCATCTTGGCGCAGCTTTGAGCCAGGAAAAATTTGAAGTTGATGAGAATGTGTACACAAAATTCAAAGACCTCGGTTATGCTGATGACTTTATTTATTTCAATGCCGAAACAAAAAAATATCATATAGACAACCAGCTTACCGTCAAAAAACAATGTGAACTCATCGGCATCCCTTCTGAGCACATCACCCTTGACCGGACTTGTACCTATTTGAACAAGGGTGGATTCTCCTATCGTCAAGACAAGACATCTGGAAGACATTTGAGTTTTATCATAAGAAAAACATAAGACGCTGTCCAAAGCTTTTCATTATAAGAATATACAATCTATTGGCCACCCTCCTATTCCATGCACGAATAACCGGGTCGGGTGACCATTTTTTGTTTTTTCTCCGTTGGACAAGAATAACCATCTATTGGTCTTTAGGGATCTTTTGACAATCTCTTTTGTCATATTATAGCTTTTTTTCTCACAATATAGAAAAATATGCTAGAAAAACTTGATAACATATATTAAATAATATATGATTATAGAAAATCGATAAAAAAGGAGGGGGAGTTTTGTCCTAAATGAAAACGCTTCACATTTGAAATCTCAATATTAGGGGGAGTGAAAAGATTTGCAATTTATGGCCCATAGAAAAATAAAGTGGTTTTTTCAACTCATGGCATTAATCAGCTTAATCTTTCTGTCTGCCTGCGGTGGAGGAAGTGAAAGTACAGACGCTAAAAAAGACAAAAGCGGGAATGGCGACGGAGGTGGCCAAGAACATGAATTTGACTTCTCACACTTTTTCCCACCCACACATTTTATGGAAGAGGAAATTCAGACATTTGCCACTGAACTAGAAAAAGCGACAGATGGCAGGATAAAGATCAATTCTTATCCCGGAGCCTCTTTGGCGGCGCCGGATGAACATTTTGATGCCGCTGCCACCGGTTCAGTCGATTTGGCTTTAAGCGTTCATGGTTATACACCCAATCAATTTCCATTAACCTCTGTGATGGAACTGCCATTTATGTCGAAGTCCGCGGTGGAGGGCTCCGATCATTTATGGGAATTATACAACGAATTTGACGAATTCGATGATGAATATGCCGGAACGATTCCTTTGTGGCTGTATACGACGGATCCCGGTCAACTATTTACGGTCGGAAAACAAGTAAAAAGTGTGGATGATTTGAAAGGCATGAGAATTCGTTCCCCTTCGGCTGAAACAAGTGAGTGGTTAAAAGCACTTGGAGCTACACCTGTATCCATGCCCATGAACGAAAATTTTGAAGCCTTGGAACGCGGCGTGGTGGATGGAACCATTGCACCCTGGGAAGCTATTAAAACATGGGGATTGGATGAAGTCATTGACTATGCGACGGTTGGAAACTTTTATTCTACTACCATGTTCGTTGTCATGAATGAAGACATCTGGAATGACCTGAGCGAAGAGGATCAAGCAACGATGAAAGAATTGACCGGTAAGAAAATGGCCGAGCAAACAGGAAAAGTTTTTGATAAATTCGGACAAGACGCCATTGAACAAGCCAAAGAAAAAGGGATTGAAATTCACGAATTAAGTGAAGAGGAATTGAAAGATTGGCGAAAATATATCAACCCTACCATTGAAAAATGGATTAAGAACGTTGATGAAAAAGGGTTGCCTGGACAAAAAGTGTATGATCGAGCAGTTGAATTAAGCAACAAGCAGGAGTGAGGCTTAAACCATGGCCAATATAGTAGAGAAGGCGGAAAAAATATTAAATAAGATAGTGGATATTCAACAGTTCATTTCAAATATGTTTCTTATTTTTATTATGGTGTTGATCACATTGGATGTGGCAGGCAGAAATTTTTTGAACAAACCATTAAAAGGAACGTATGAAATGACGGAACTCGGTGCGGCCCTGCTTGTTTTTTTTGCATTGGCTATTACACATCGTCATGGGGATCATATTACGATTGATTTTCTCGTTGACCGATTGTCAACAAAAGCGAAACATGTTTTAAATGGCGTTATTGAAATCGTCATAACGTTTACACTGTTGTTTATGGCGAGGCATATTTTTGACAACGGGCTCCGTTTCATGGAGAGGAAAACAACGACATCAGACTTGGCTCTTTCTATTCACCCTTTTTTATTTGTGATTTCCTTTACACTTGTGATCTTTGCGCTTACAGCCATATTTAAAGCGATTACACATTTCAGCTTGGTGGTGAATAAGAAATGAGTCCGGAATTGTTGGGTATTTTAGGGATTGTTACGTTACTGCTGTTATTTCTCATGAAAGTGCCAATCAGTGTATCACTGATCATTGTCGGCACATTCGGACTAGCCATGATCAGGGGTTGGGAGTCGGCACTTGTTCAATTGGGAACTACTCCCTTTTCGACGGCAAGCTCCTATTCATTAAGCGTCATTCCCTTATTTATTTTAATGGGGATGTTCTTGTCTTATAGTGGATTTGGAAATGATTTGTACACCGCCGTAGACTCATGGATCGGGCATGTAAAAGGCGGGCTTGCGATGACAACGATTGGCACAAGTGCTTTGTTTTCGGCCATTTCTGGATCTGTCAACGCAACAACCGCCACAATGGCGAGAATCGCGTTGCCCGAGATGAAAAAATACCGTTATGATGATGCATTATCCACTTCATGCGTTGCCGCCGGAGGCACCCTCGGCATCCTGATTCCACCAAGTGTCATCCTTGTGCTCTATGGTATTCTAACGATGGAACCAATCGGCAAGTTATTAATCGCCGGCCTCGTTCCAGGTATACTACAGATGGTTTTATTCATGCTGGCCATCTACATCATCGTGCTAAGAAATCCTGATGTAGCTCCGGTAACTGGAAAAAAAGCATTAAAAGTAAAAATAAAGTCCTTATCAAGTGTTTGGCCATTTCTTTTTCTGTTCGCGTTAAGTATCGGAGGAATTTACTTTGGGTTTTTTACACCGACGGAAGCCGGCGGTGTCGGAGCTTTTGGGGCATTTTTATTAGCAGTTGCAACGCGAAGATTAAAATGGGACGATTTTAAATCATCGTTAAATGAGACGACCCGATTAACTGCCATGATCTTCTTTATTTTGATCGGCGCTGATATTTTCAGCAAATTTCTGGCATTAAGCAAAATTCCGGTCGTCATTACGAAGTTTGTATCCAATCTAGATATGTCGCCAATGATCATATTGGTGTTCATTTTAATCGCCTATTTCATTTTAGGTCTTTTTTTGGAAGGGATCGCCATATTTGTCTTAACGCTGCCAGTCGTGTACCCGTTAATTACAATGCTGGGATTTGACGGTATTTGGTTTGGAGTCGTTATGATCTTCGTCATGAATATCGGCTTATTGACTCCCCCGCTCGGTTTAAGTGTTTATATTATTAGCGGGGTTGCCAAAGATGTACCCATTCAGCGTATTTTCAAAGGGGTCATCCCGATGTTGCTTATGATGATTGTATGTTTGGCGCTCGTTGTGATTTTCCCTGAAATCGTTACTTTTTTACCCGATTATATGAAATGAAAAGAGGCAATCCAACTGCCGATGGTTCAGGCTTGGATTGCCTCCCTTTATACAGTTAAGGATTGGTCGACCACAATCCGGCTGATTTGATAAAGACGCGGGGATGCAATTTTAATTGTGCAACCATGACTTCAGCGATATCTTCCGGCTGCATTACTTTTTCCGGATTACCATCCGTCAAGTTTTCCGCAAACGCCAAATCAGTGGCGACAGTGCTCGGGGTTAACGCGGTAACACGGATATTATGTTTTCTTGCCTCATACATGAGGGATTCGGTAAGACCCAACACGGCAAACTTGGATGTGCTGTATGCACTCATAACCGGCCCGCCTTTTTGCCCGGCAGTAGAAGAAATATTGATAATATCTCCGGATTGCCTTTCTATCATATCTGGCAGAACCGCTCTTGTAACATAATACATTCCCATCACATTGACATCAATAATTCGTTTGAACTCCTCAGGAGTAAGGTCTAGAAACTTTCCAAACTTGGCAATTCCCGCATTGTTGATCAGAATATCTATTGGACCAAGCTCCGATTTTACATGGTCGACGGCGGCCATCACCGAGTCATGATCCGATACATCCGCTACTGCCACAGTTACGTTGACCTCGTATTCTTCAAGTTCTTTGGCCACTTTTTCAAGGTTGTCAAACGTTTTGCCAATTAGACCTACATGGATGCCTTCTTTCGCAAAAGCAATGGCGGTTGCTCGCCCAATCCCTCTGCCGGCTCCTGTAATTAAAGCATTTTTCCCCTGTAAGTTCCGCATGTCAACTCTCCTCGTATAGTATATTTAAGCTTCCTAGTTGAATATACCATGTCACCAAATCCATCGCCAAATCTTTCGATTCATGCCATGTACTATTTACGGGTCTGCAATCCTACTTTATGAAGATAAAGACATCAAGTACCACAATAGGTGACATAAGGAGCCGTTGAAGCAGGCACCGTACAGTATTCTGCTTGTTCTTCTGTATAGGCATAAGGGGTGGAAAGAATGTTATGCAAACGTTCAAGCACGCTGTAGTCTTCTTTTTCCACTGCCGCTTCCAGCGCCTCTTCTACGCGGTGGTTCCTCGGAATGACGGAAGGATTGCTTTTCCTCATGAGCTCCTGGGAGGAAGCGGTTGATTCTTGTTGCCTTTCCATCCTATCCCGCCATCTTTTTTGCCACTGGGTAAATCTTTCTGTTTTAAAAAGATCCATTCCTTCCAACCGGTTCATCGTTAATGCCCGAAAAGTATTCGTATAATCCGCGCGATGATCTTTCATCAAATCAAGGAGCTCGGTAATCAAGTTTTCATCCTGAGGCTCATCATTAAAAATGCCGAGTTTAGCCCTCATTCCCGCAAGCCAATGGGAATGAAACAGCTCCGAAAATCCAGAAACCTCTTCTTGCGCCATTTTTACCGCTTGCTCTGGTTCTTCATGCAAGAGCGGCAATAGCGTCTCAGCAAACCGGGCAAGATTCCATCCTCCAATGATCGGCTGGTTCTGGTAAGCATACCGGCCTTGGGTATCAATAGAACTAAATACAGTATCAGGATCGTAAACATCCATAAAAGCGCAAGGCCCATAATCAATTGTTTCTCCGCTTATAGCCATATTATCTGTGTTCATGACTCCGTGAATAAAACCAACAAGCTGCCATTTGGCGATCAGCTCCGCTTGGCGGTTGATCACTTCCTGAAGCAAAGAGAGATACTTGTTTTCATCATCTGCAATCTCCGGAAAGTGCCGCTTAATGGTATAATCGGCTAAAATTTGAAGCTTATCGACTCCGCCCCATCTGACAACATATTCAAAAGTTCCCACCCGCAGATGGCTGGCCGCCACACGTGTCAAAATGGCACCCGGAAGCTTCGTTTCGCGCCAGATGAGCTCCCCCGTTGTCACAACAGCCAGACTGCGGGTTGTAGGAATACCAAGCGCATGCATCGCCTCGCTGACAATATACTCGCGCAACATCGGTCCCAGCGTCGCCCGGCCATCCCCCCCGCGAGAGTAAGGCGTTTTGCCTGAACCTTTCAGTTGAATATCCATCCTGTCACCTTGCGGTGTGATCTGCTCACCCAATAGTACTGCCCGCCCGTCACCCAACATAGTAAAATGGCCGAATTGATGTCCCGCATACGCTTGTGCAAGCGGCTCAGCCCCAGCCGGTATGCTGTTTCCGGCAAACACCGCTGCTCCTTCACCACTTTGAAGCGCTCCCACATTCAACCCCAAAGACTCAGCCAACTGTTCATTCAGAATAACCAATTTGGGCGAGTGGACAGGGGTAGGGCTTATGCTCGTATAAAACAAATTCGGCAACTGTGCATAGCTATTGTCAAAGTTCCAACCTGTTTGGTTATATCTACTCATTGCATCTCCTTTTGTTTTACAAAATTGATAGTGGCCATTTTTATCCCGCATGTAAGGTGCCGTACTACTCCTACTTCAAGAGCCTTGAGTTGATACAAAAGGTCTAAGTGGAAGAAAACGGCACCTAAATGCCCGATTGTTCAACTAACATTCAGTAGGAGATGAAGAAAACTCCTACTGAATGAAGTTTCACTTTATAATCTTGCTTTTGTTTATGTATTATACTCTTTTGGATGCATCTTTTGTATGGAAAGTGACAAATTGCTTATAACGTGCCGATGTTTATATGACTGCTAGTAATTCATCAACGCAGTGTTTGTTATACATGGATTGGCGGAAGCTATAGGCTTTTGCAAAGCCCTTTGCAATAAGTGATACCCGCCGGGGCTCCATGACAAAGCGGCAATGAAACGAATATCCTTGATTGCCATTTGATTTCAACTCCCTTTTCGCTTGGAATTTTTAATGTAAAAGCAATCCCCGACCGATACCCCTAAGGATTTGGCGATGACATAAGCAATTCTCGGACTTACTTTTTGCTTTCCTGATAATATTTTTGACAAATACGAGGGATCTGTTTGAATTTCTTTAGCTAGGTTCGCTTGTGTATCATATTTATCATAAATTAACTCAAAAAGATTATTCTTAATTCGATAAACCGGCTTCATCTAAACTGCCTCCTAATTAATACTCCATATTAATTAGTACTTTTACAGCAATGGCAAATGGAGATGATTTTTATGAATGGACTTTAGCTTGATCCTTTTTCTTACAGAGTTATTAAAATAACCTAACTGTACATGTCGAATTGCCAGGTGATGCCAAGGCATTTTCCTTGTTTTTACATATTGAAGATGAGCGTTTTGCAAGATATGCGTCTTTTTGATGAAAACTCCTTGTTCAACAATTAAATGGTCCGCTTCAAATTGAAATTTTACACTCCAATGCTCCATTACCTTTATGCTACATAAAATCAGTAAGGCAAGTATCCCGATCGGGAACAAGGTTTCAGCTAACATGTAGAGACACAAACCCGTAATGAAAAATGCAGTTAAATAGATGAGGAGTACAGCATGCCTCCCGCCTTGCTTCTTCCATTTCTCTTCTTTCAAATGGATGTCCTCTTTATAACACAACTTTATAAACATAGGGATGTCTTCATTTTTTACAAAAGGGTGTAAAAGGATTTTTCTTTGCTCTTGATCAATTGTTTCTATATAAAGGGTCGACCTTTTAAATAATTTTTGAACGAGGGTTTGTTGAACCATCAAACCCTTTATATTTTTGATGTAAATACTGACAATTTTTTTGGAGAATGCTCCGCTCATTATTTTAATTTGCTGATCATCCATTTGAAGATTGAAATTGATTGCTTTGGAATACTGTGCTATCAATGACATGATTAAGAGAGCTGAAGCATACATATAGACAGAGCCTGGCAAATTGGCGATTCCTTGTATCCAAAATTCGATAGAAAAGTATCCTTCCCAAGTTTTGGATTCGGAAATATTTGAAACAAGGGTTGATAGAAAAATCACGAAAAGTGTAAATATAAGTCCTCTGGTGATTAAGCCTCCGAGGACTTCTCTTGATGTTACTTGAAATCTTTTTACAAAATCAGAGTTGGTCTCTTCGGCTTTTAGGGCGTTAACAATTGCGAGTCGATCTTGCTCTCTTATCGCGGGCAGAGAAATGGTTGCCTCATCTTCATCCCCTTCCAGCTGAATTCGCAAATCAGAAATTCCCAGCATATTACTTGGAAACCACTTTGTCGTCACACAATTAACGACCTTTCTTTCGTCAATGTATTCTACCGTGTGTTGCAAAAATGAAAAGTTTTTAACGATTACTTGATCATCTTGTATACTGTAACGCAAAGTACACCATTTCACGAACCCGAACATAATGAAACTACAACCAAGAATGGATATAATGGTCCCACTAATATGTTCATTGATCGTTTTTAAACCTGCGCTGGAACGAAAAATTAACACTAATAAATAAGGAGGGATCAATCTTATCGCCAGCTTGACCGCATAAGAAACAATAAGGAATGGATGCATCTTACTCATTCTTTATTTCCTCTTGATTTCCATTTAATTCAATGTACTTGATAATAGATTCTGCTGTTGAATGTTTTATATAGTCAATCTCTAAGGAACCTGCTGCAGTAATGATTTCTAAAGAAACTAAATGATACTTCTTCAAAATCGGCCCTTGCCTTATTTTTGTTTGATACACTTTACGGCAAGGAATAATGACTTTATTTTTTATAACAATGCCAGATTGATAGAAAATCAATTTATTTGAGCATTTAAATGAAATGGAGTGATAAAGTCTTTTTAACCTTAGCAAGCTTATGAAAAAAAAGACCGTAATGAAAATCATTATGTAAATCAACATGCTGTTTATAAACTTATGAAATGAAAATAGGTACAAGATAAACGTAACAAG
Source organism: Siminovitchia sp. FSL H7-0308 (assembly GCF_037980985.1). NCBI lineage: Bacteria > Bacillati > Bacillota > Bacilli > Caryophanales > Bacillaceae > Siminovitchia > Siminovitchia sp. FSL H7-0308. The sequence goes on along the minus strand of NZ_CP150282.1, from coordinate 4,363,974 downwards.
AAAAGTCGCAACGAAAATAAGCGAGTATTCAATCCTTTTTCCTTTTATAAAATTATTGGACACCTTATTCCAATCACTTACACAATCCATACACTACTTCCTTTATCGTTTTTGATCATAAAAAGTTTTACACAAATATATCTCTTTTCTTAAAAATCACCATTGATAGATATAATAATAATACTATTGCAAGTCCGATGACGACAATCGCCGTAATAAGACTCACACCATATGGTTGTGTTGCTCCTTCCCCTTCCAAAAACAGCGCTAATTTTACGTTAGGGAAAACGGAGTAATATAGATAAGGAATTTTTTCCATATAAAGCGGGGAAGTATACTGAATTAATACAAAAGTGATAAATCCTAAAATTGAACTCATGACATTATTAAAAATAACAGAAAAGAAAATTGCTAATAAAATATAGAAAGTCATTGAAATTATTAAAAGCAAAAACCCTAATACGATTCCTTGCCACACTGAGTAAATACCAGGGTTTATAAGGGTCAACACAATTTGATCAGTCCATCCACCGAAACGATAAAGCGTTCCTGTTATGATGTATTCCAGAAAAAAATAAAATATAGATAGGCCTAGTAAAACAAAAAAAACTGCTAGAATCTTAGAGAATAACAATCTGCCTCTTCCCAAGGGAGAAAACAATAGCGACTTTAAACTTCCTGTAGTTTGTTCGCCTACAATCATATCGCTACACAAAATAATGACTGCAAAAGGTAAAATGATTGAAATAAAAAATCCTCCCGTGATTTCTTCAAATAATAGCATTGCCCCTGTTTGATAACCTTCCGCAGGTATATTGTGAACCATTTTTGTATCGATGATTTCCAATGAACGTTCTATGTATGTAGAGTCTATTTCTTTATTACTATATAAACTTTTGAGCGATTGTTTTTCCATTTCATATATCTCATTGGAAGCCATTTTAACTTCTTTTGAATCAAAGTGGCTTAGTGTTGCCGAAAGAATCATCATTCCAATACTAATTATTAAAAGAACAACAATTTTCTTTCTTAACCAAAGCTTTATTATTTCATTTTTTATGGCTGCTTTCATACACTTTTCTCCTTAGAACCAATTGCTTCTAAATAGATACGCTCTAATGATTTTTCCTTTTTTAAAAAGTGGGTGATGACTATTTTTCGATTAATGAAACTTGAGAGTATTTGTTGTGCGCCGTTCGTATTTGTTGAAAAATGAATATGGCTGTCTGTCATATGTATGATTTGTACCTTGTGAAGATGAAAGATAGCTTCGATCTCTTCTTTCGTTAGATCGGTCTGAAATTCAATCTGATACGTATGTTTATCAGCTTCTTGAAGATCTTTTTTTTCAATGTCCGTCACTTTTTTTCCTTCATGAATGATGATTCCTCTATCTAATACATGTTCTAATTCACTTAAAATATGTGAGGAAATGAAAACGGAAATATTTTTCTCTCGTGAAAGGTATTGGATAAGATTCCGAACATCAATGATTCCCTGTGGATCTAAACCGTTAATTGGCTCATCTAAAATGATCATTTTAGGCCGCCCGATAAGTGCGAGCCCAATCCCTAAACGTTGCTTCATCCCAAGTGAAAAATGAACTGCTTTTTCATGAATGCGAGAGCTTAAGCCGATAAGTTCAACGATGTCAGACAAGTCTTTGTCTGTCGGGTTTGAATCTAAAAGTCGAGCACGTTGCTTCAAATTTTCCCAACCACTCATATACAAATAGAGTGAGGGATTTTCCACAATCCCTCCCATATGCCTCATTGCTTTGGAAAAGTCTGTTTCTATGTTCCAGCCATTGATATAAATGTTTCCACTTGTTGGCTTAATCATCCCCGTTAACATCCGAATCGTAGTTGTCTTTCCAGCACCATTGGGTCCAAGAAATCCAAAAACTTCACCTTGTTTAATAGAAAATGAAATATCATAAATGAGTGTTTTCTTTTTAATAACTTTAGTAAGCCCTTCCACCTTCATAATTTCCATTTGATTCACCTAAACTTTTCATGCTCATTTTGATCGCTATATTTCTAAAATGTCCATTTATTTAATTGTAAAAACATATATCAAGTGTCATGGGGCTCCATCTTTATGCCTAATCCCTACCCCCTTTTACCACAAAGCCAAGAAAATCATTTCCCAAGGCCTAATTACAGCTTCAGTTACTATGACTCATTCCCTTTCTAATTATATTATAGTCTATCTATTTCGAATTTCACCGCAATCCTCATTGCGGTTTTACGTAAAGAAGTTTGCGGTAGGAGAAATCTGATAAAAATGTCTGACAACCTCAAATTCAAACCGATTTTACCGTTTAAACGAAACGTTCATCCATCCGTTTTGAAACTTCCGATTTTTGAGCAACAGATAATGCTACAATTTTACTCATAAAAAAAACACCTTACTATTTATTGGAGTTTTTCAACTCATATAATAAAGTGGCACAAATGCATATTTAATCAACCTATTCTTTACTATAATAAATAAATGCTTGAAATACTTGAGAAAACATAAATATAGTAAAACTCACAAACAATGCAAATGTAGCTGATTCTTTAAATGCTAGAAGGTTGTTGGCTTCTGACGAAAACATAGAGATACTTAAATGAACAATTAAGTAAAGATAAGATAAACTTAATGATGTTTTTAATCTCTCCATAAGAAACTTATCTAAAACCACTTCTTTTTTAAATATGCTTTTCTTTTTAATAGCAACAAACGTTTCTTTGGCCAACCAATAGACAGATAATATAACCGCTGCTGAAAACAGAACCCCCTTAAATAATACCCCGTTAACAAAAAAGTTAAATGCGGCATAAGTAAAAAGCAATATAAACAGTAATTTGACCAAAATATTTATAAATTTCGGAATTCTTAATATGCTCACTGAGTCACACCCCCTTCTTTTATGTAAAATACTTCTTTTATATCTTTTTCTAATGCAATGCTAATCGCATAAGCTACAGCAATTGAAGGTGTATAACTTTTGTTTTCTATGGAAACTATAGTTTGGCGATGAACAAGAGCCTTGTCTGCTAATTCTTGTTGTGTCATATCCCTCAATATTCTATATTTTTTAACATTGTTATAAACGATTGGTTTCTCCATCTTTTATCACCTTCTTTAATGTATATTATCATATACATAACGTGCAGTAAACTCGGCCATGGATATGGTTTACCTGCAGATGCTGCTTCTTCATCAATTAATTCAAAGGTAATCGCTTCAGCCCATTTACCAAACTGACGTAAATAGCGTATGTTTGTCCATAGGGATTTCCTTTGTAGTAGATTTGGGCAGGCTATCACCTATCCGTCCTTTACAAAGGTTTTTTTCTTTTTCAGACGTGTCTGAAATTATCGTATGCAACCTAGTTGCAACACTAGTGGTTTAAAATAAAAAAAAGTATACTCCTCTCCTAGGAATATACTTTTCCAAGAAATAAAATCATATCCGGAAATATCTTCAATAAATTCATTTTAACGCCAAATTGATTTACCTGCTTCTTTTACCCATTTTCAATACCGTTACCGTTCCAGTACAGCATTTCGAAATTTTTTACTTTCTTCAGCAAGTAACACCCCCCCTTATTTTTCTTAAGAAATCATTAAACTAATCGTCTCATGTTTGATTATAGTTTTTTGTTCATTTTTATCAATTGTAACTTATGGCAATAAATAGCAATTTCAAAATATTAATAATGTTTCTGAAATGAAATGTGAAATAGACAAAAGAGCTGAACTCCGAATTTGAACTTGCATTCACCCCTTCCGTTCAACACATTGGCTGGAAAGAGACTTTTTTGGCCTTCAAGGCTTCTTCCCGGAAAGTTTTTAATAGCACCAAGCACTTACCTTGGAGAGTAAACCAATGTATGATGAGGCAACATTCCGCCATACTTGGCTCATCACGGATTTAAAGGATGTAACTGATTCCATCCTATTTACTCCACTCTTCTTTCCCATTCTCCTGCTCGATACAAAATCTCCCCTTGTTTCTCTTGCCTATATCCTCCGGATGTTTGTTTCATACAATATAACAAAACACATGCACCGGTTTAGCAACGTGCAAACTGGAGCTAATCGCAATGAGATAAGGATAAGAAGTGAAATCAGCGTAAAGCGAGACAATCGCTGAAAAAGGCGCCCTTAGCCTTCATCAGCGATTGTCTTCATCCACGCGCCTGGGACTCGCAGCTGGAAACATGACAATGAAAAGAGCCGATATTGACCCCATCGCAAGCGCAAGCGATGGCCTCGTGTAAGGGTTCCCTCGATTCTCCACCGCGCAGTCGAATAGGTTGCGCCTCAAAGACTGCTAGGCATAGGCGCTGGCGTTAGACAACAAATACTTGAACTTTCTTATCTTTAAAACAAAGGATGGGAGAAAAGCTATGAAAGAAACGGATGTTGGATCGAGATTAAAAGTACTTCAAGGCACGATGGAAATTGCCAATCAATTGCATACATCTTCCAAGGGATTAGAAAAAAACGGAGCCACCTCAAAAATCATTAACAATTATCATAGTTATTTAGGCTATCATTCTGAGTATGAAATAAAGGATTGGAAAAAAGTAGAAAGCAGCGACAAAGTAAACTATATTCAAAATCAGCTCATTCCCGAGTTCGATCTATTCCATTTTCATTTTTCGACGAGTTTACTAACTGACCATTCCGACTTGGAACAACTTAGAACTGCTGAGAAACCAATCATTATGGAGCATTGGGGGAGTGAAGTTCGTTCCTTAAATAAGGCATTGCAAATTAATCGCTATGCGAAAGTAAAAATGAACAATGACGACTGGATTTCCCGTAAACTGGAGTTTCTCGCTGAAAACATTCCATATTGCATTGCTCCAGATCATGAAATGCATTACTATGTCAAGCCTTACTATCAGCACGTTTTTTTTGTACCACAAATGATCGATCTATCCGAATATGCACCAACTATTTTGGAAAAGAAAGCACGACCACTTATCGTTCATGCTCCAACCAACCCGCAAATCAAAGGAACTGTTTATATTTTACAAGCCATTGAACAATTACGGACTGAATTCGCATTCGATTTCCAATTAGTTCAACGCATGAATCATCTAGAGGCTAAAAAAATTTATGAAAAGGCCGATTTGATTATCGATCAGCTTCATTTAGGGAGCTACGGCTTATTTGCGATTGAAGCGATGGCGCTAGGGAAACCGGTGATTTGTTATATTAGTGACTTCATGGCTTCTTATTATCCAAAAACATTACCGCTTATCTCAGCCAACCCCGATACCTTAGTTGAAAAGCTGCGCTTTCTTTTAAATAACCAGGATTCCTTTCCTGAAATAGGAAGGAAAGGAAGAGAATACGTGGAGGCGCACCATGACTATCTCAAAAACAGTGCTAAACTTCTTAAGATCTATGAAGCAATCATCGATTCTGAAAAAGGATAGGCAGCCCTTTTCACGATTCATCGTTCTTCTCCATCCATTCTTTTCATAAAATAATAAAGTCAAGCGAAAAACATAAGCAAGCAGGTGACAACATGAATAATGACTTAAAGCCCGCACCAATAATAGATCAACATATTTTCGTAACAGGTGGAGCCGGATTTATCGGATCAGCGCTCATTGAAAAATTAATTGATCACAACAAAGTAACGATTTTCGATAATTTTTCCCGAAACGCATTAAAGTGTAAACCATATAAAGATCATCCAAATTTACAAACGATAACCGGTGATGTTCTTGATCTGAAAGCATTGAAACAAGCAGTGGAAGGGGCCAATTACATCGTCCACGCTGCTGGTATTGCCGGGATTGACACTGTCATTAAAAATCCTGTTAAAACGATGCAAGTCAATATGATCGGCTCCGCCAACGTTCTGGAAGCAGCCGCTTCCCTCCCTAATTTAAAACGTGTGATCTGTTTTAGCACAAGTGAAGTGTTTGGCCAAGTAGCGTTCCGCTCAACCGAAACGACTCACACCATTTTAGGAGCTGTCGGAGAAGCAAGATGGACCTATGCTGTCAGCAAACTAGCCGTGGAGCATCTTGCTTATTCTTATTTCAAGCAGTACCAGTTACCCACTGTAGCTGTTCGCCCCTTTAATGTTTATGGGCCGGGGCAGGTTGGCGAGGGCGCCATTAAAACAATGGTTCAGCAAGCCCTAAAAAATGAACCAATCACGATTCATGGTGATGGCACCCAAATTCGAGCCTGGTGTTATGTGGACGATATGGTCGATGGGATTCTTCGCTGTTTAACCGTCGATGAGGCCGTTGGAGAATCTTTTAATATCGGTAATGAACGGGCGATTATTACGATTTATGGTTTAGCGAACACGATCATCCGTGTCCTCGGTTCTCAATCAAACATTCAATATGACAAGCGGACGGCAGCTGACATTGAACTACGCATTCCTCAGGTGAGAAAAGCAAAGAAACTGCTTGGTTTTGAAGCAAAAGTAGACTTGGAAGAAGGCATTCAGCGAACAGCAAACAGTATGAAATTGAAATGATCAAGCGATTGGAGGTTTACCGGTTGAAAAAGTGGAAGTCAGAAGGAGATGGAACGTTCTCATATGACGAGCTTGGCAGCTGTGGTGAACATGTCATTATTGAAGACGGCGTGCGCATTTTCCATCCTGAAAATGTTCATCTTGGTGACAATGTTTACATCGGCCATGACACGATTATTAAAGGTTATTACAAAGATACATTGCGGATCGCTTCAAATAGTTGGATCGGCCAGCAATGCTTTATCCATGGGGCTGGCGGGGTCGAGATTAACGAATTTGCCGGGATCGGTCCCGCGGTTCGAATGTTGGCCTCTTTTCACATTGACCCAGATGATGTTGATGAAGCCATTGTCTTTTCTCCTCTCGTTTCTTCACCTATTATCATCGAAAAAAACTGTAATATCGGTATCGGCGCGACCATTCTTGGCGGCGTTACTATCGGAGCCAACTCAAAAATTGGCGCAAACGCCCTCGTGAATAAAACGATCCCTCCCTACAGTATTGCTGTCGGCGTTCCCGCAAAAGTCATTAAAAATCGCCAAATGTCTAAAAAGGAGAAGAACACAGATGATTCGATTAGTTGAACCGTACATTCGCTTTGAAGAGGTTCAGCATGAGCTTGAACAAATCTTTTCTTCCGGCATATTAACGAAAGGGCCGTTCGTTCAACAATTCACTGACAGCTTGAAACAGTATGTCGGTGCTCGCCATAGTTTTTTAACAACATCTGGAACAACAGCCCTTTCGACCTGCCTTCGCTTAGTCAATATTCAGCCAGGTGATGAAGTCATTGTTTCTGATTTTTCATTTCCAGCTACCGCGAATGTCGTTGAAGAGCTTGGAGCAAAGCCAATCTTTGCTGATGTCGATTTAGATACTTTTAATATGCTGCCAGAAGAGTTAGAGAAGCAAATAACACCGAAAACGAAGGCCGTTATTTTTGTTGACGCACTCGGCAATCCAACCGGGATTCATCAGATTAAACAAATGTGTGACCATTATCAGCTCCCATTAATTGATGATGCCGCCTGTGCACTAGGCAGCAGTGAGAATGGCGTCAAGTCAGGAAAAATCGCCGATTTGACTTGTTTTAGCTTTCATCCAAGAAAACTGTTAACTACGGGGGAAGGTGGAGCGATTGTTACAGATAGTGACCGTTGGAGCAGTTGGCTCGAAAGAAAGTTAAATCATGGTGCTGTCCCGGCAAACGGACAATTAGATTTTGTCGATTACGGCTACAATTATCGCCTGCCTGATATTCAAGCTCTTATGGGCTTGAAACAGTTACAAAAGCTTGATTCAATTGTTAAAAGAAGGAACCAGTTAAAGGAAACATATCGTCAGCTTTTGGAGCCTTTAGGTTTTACTAACCAAAAGATTGCTGATAATGTGATTCATAATGTCCAGTCTGCTGTTTTTAAAATCCCGGAGCAGGTTAAACTTGGATCGTTAATCGCCTATTTACGCGAACACAAGATAGAATCCACTTTTGGCACCTACTGTTTAAGTGCAACGAGTTACTATCAGCGCAAGTACGGACAAACGAAGCAAAATGCCCGTTATTTACAAGAACATACGTTAGCCCTTCCTTGCCATGATCAAGTAAAAGCGGAAGAAGTCGCGGCAGTAATTGAGTCTTACATGAATCTTCTCTAGCTTTCTTGTAAATAGGAATTGAAAAGGAAGATGTTATGAAAGGAAAAGCTGATTGTTACTTCTGCCTAAAGTGGAACTCTAGTGCGCAGGTTAGCGGACTGCAATAAAGCCCTGCAAGCAAGTAATCTCTACCTGCTCTCAGGGCCGCATTTCTTAATTTTCTTCTATTTGTCTACGATTTTTCTTGAATAACTTGGATAATACTTCATACACGATTGGTACAACTATTAAAGTTAGCAACGTCGAACTTGTTAATCCACCGATAACGGTAATCCCTAAATCTCTTGAGATTAGGCCGCCTCCGCCATTTCCCAGTGCCAATGGGATTAACGCGCCAATTGTAGCGATGGCGGTCATGAGAATTGGGCGAAGACGAGTTGCTCCGGCTTCTAATATCGCCTGGCGCATCGTCAATCCGGAGCGCTCCATACGGATGATCCGGTCGACCAGAACGATGGCGTTCGTCACAACAATCCCGATCAGCATCAATAGTCCCATCATAACAGAGACCGAAATCGTTTCACCGGCAATAAATAACCCGACCAAAGATCCGATGACGGTAAACGGTAATGAAAACAAGATCGAAAACGGTGCGACACCTTCATGGAAAGTAACTACAAGGATAAAATACACAATCGCAATTGCCGCTGCCATGGCCATACCCAATTGTGTAAAAGTCTCCTGCATATCGGCTTGTACACCGGCAACTCCGACTGTCACGCCTTTAGGTAAATCCAGATTATCTACTTCTTTACCAATCTTGGATGTTACTTTTGAAATATCTTGGCCTTTTACTGTCCCCGAAACCGTTGCATAATACTCGCCTTTACTGCGTGCAAGCGTATTAAACGTAGTCCCTTTCTTCACGTTGACAAGTTCGGAAAGAGGCACTGTGTTGCCTTGCGCAGTCGGTACTTGTTTATCCAGGAGTTCATCGATCGATTCCGGTTTAGCATCTTGCTCTTGTTGAACAATGACATCTAAGGAATCCCCGTCTTTTTCCACCGTCGTTAAAACATCTTTTGCTTTTTGCGGGCTTAGCATCATCACAAGTTGGCCTGTTGTCAACCCATAATTCAGTAATTCTGCCTGGTCGACTCGGAATGTATATTCAACATAAGCCTCTTCATCAGAGGACGAAACATCTTTTAATCCATCATGTTTTTTCATGATGTCCTCTACCTGTTTTACAGATTCATTCAGTTTATTTAAATCTTCACTGTAAAGAGTGTAGCTTACTTCATTGGTAGCTCCTGATCCCGAAGAGAAATTCTGGCTTTTCCATGTGCCTGATTGGTCAAGTGATGTTACATACTTTTCTATTTCCTCCCTTGCTTCCGGGAAGTCTTCCATTTCCTCATCAAAAATCAGGTACATTAAGGCGCCGCCTGAGCCGCCGCCCATCATCATTGCCGTCTCGTCGCCAGCTTCCGTAATGGACACTTGAACAATATCAATATCCTCGCGTTTCAGCATTTTCTCTTCAAGCTCTCTTACATTTTCTAATGTCTTGTCTTGAAGCTCTCCCGCTTTTGGTGTGTACGTTAAGTACATTACCTTTTCTTCTTCGCTTCCCATAAAGCTGAAACCGATGAGTGGCGTTAGCGCCAAACTGCCCACCAGTAAGAGGGTCGCCAACACTGATGCTATGATTTTATGGTTGAGCACTTTTTCAAGAAAGTTTCTATACCCATTTGCCAACTTGCCTGGCCCTTTGTGGCTCGTTTCCGTTTTTTCACCGTATAATTTCTTTTTAAATAAGAAATGCGACAAAGCCGGAACGATCGTAATCGCCACAAGTAATGAAGCTCCCAGCGCAAACGCCATCGTTAAGGCGAATGGCATAAACAATTCACCGACCATGCCGCCGACAAAAATCATCGGTGCAAATACAGCAATCGTCACTAATGTTGAGGACAAAATCGGCTTGAACATTTCAATTGTCGCTTCACGTATAAGAGCACGGCCTGTTAATGTTTCTTCTTTTAAATGCAAGCGACGGTATATATTTTCCACAACAACAATCGAGTCATCGATGACTCGCCCAATTGCTACGGTGACCGCCCCAAGCGTCATAATATTTAATGTGATATCCATCCAATTTAATAGCAACAATGCCATGAAAATAGAAACCGGAATGGAGATAATGGAAATGAGTGTTGATTTGAAGTCCCTTAGGAAGAGAAGAATAATCAATACAGCAATTAATCCGCCAAATAACGCCTTTTCAATCATCGTTGCCACGGATTCTTCAATTGGTTCTCCCTGGTCAAGCGTTGTATCAATCACAAGATTCTCATACTTCGATTTTTCCTCTTTGACTAACTTCTTGACCTTATTAACGACATCAACGGTGTTTGCCTGCTGATCTTTGACAATTTGGATGGCTATGGCATCTTTTCCGTTTGTCCGGGAAACCGATTCAACCTTTCCGACTGTCTTGATTTCCGCAATATCGCCAAGCTTTACAAATGGTGATGAATTGGAAGGTGTGGGCGTAACAGGAATCAACATTTCCTTTAGCTCGTCAATGGTCATAAATTTGCCATCAATCGCTACAGCCTGCTCGCCTTCTTTAAACTCATATAGTCCCAATGAAACTGCCATGTTACTGGCTTGAATCATTTCCTTGACCTTATCTTCCGTCAAACCGAATTGACTCATTTTCGTTTGATCATATATAAGGTCCACTTCTTCAATATGCTGGCCGGTAATGGTGGCTGAAGCAACACCATCTAGTTTTTCAATTTTCGGCAGCAAACTTTCCTCTACTGTTGATGTTAATTCAACAATATCATCTTTCGAACTGCTGATACTAAGAGCCATAATCGGCATCATATTCATGCTGATCGCAGATGTTGTCGGTTTCTCTACCTCTTCTGGAAATTCCAGATTATCCAACACTGATTTTAATTCGCGATTTGCCTCATCCATATCAGTGCCGTATTCATATTCCAGCTCGATACTCGCCATATTTGAATAGGAACTGGAATAAACAGCTTTTACATGTTCGAGGTTTTCCGCTGCTTTTTCTATCGGAATGGAGACATCTTCCATCACCTGTTCAGGAGTAGCCCCGGGATATACCCCCGTAACCATCAAGAACGGAATGGAAATATCGGGAATCGTCTCTGTTTTCATTCGAGTCCCTGAATAAATGCCTGATACCGTAATGATAATCGTGAGCAGCCATACAGCAAGTTTGTTCTTTAAGACAAAATTGACTAACCCTTTCACTATCCCACCTGCCCTAAATTGACTATTTTCTTACATTTATTTATAATAATGACTGATTGGTCATTTGTCAATAAATACCTGGGAGCGATCGCTTTATGATGAAAAAACAATTAATTATGGAAAAGGCATTGGAGCTTTTTGCGAAGCAAGGATTTGAGGCCACATCAGTTCAACAAATAACAGAACATTGCGGCATTTCCAAAGGAGCATTTTACCTATCATTCAAGTCAAAAAATGAATTAATATTGGCTTTACTTGATCACTTTTTGAGGAAAATTTTATCAGATATTGACTATCTGGTCAAAAACACGAAAAATCCCGCTCTTTTATATGAATTTTATGAGACGTTGTTCCATTCTTTTCAAAAACATCATGACTTTGCCAAACTGCTCCTGAAAGAGCAAATACTCACAATTAACGATACATTTATGAATAAAATGTATGCCTATGAAGTATCATTCGAGAAAATGATTTTAACCTTGCTGGAACGGAACTATGGTGAAACAATCAAAAAGTCAAAATATGATCTTATCTATTGTGTCAAAGGACTCATCAATACTTATTCCCAACTTCTTTTATTTGGTGATGCGCCGTTCGATGTAAAACTATTGGCCCAATCACTCGTCGAGAAAACAAATATACTCGCTAAATACACAACCATCCCTTTTATTTCGCAAGAACTGCTTCAAACATTAAAAAGTCCGACAAATGAAAATATAACAAAGGAACAGCTCCTTGAAATGATGGAAGAAAAAATCGAAGAAATGGAAGATTCGATTGAAAAAGAATCGTTAAGCTTGTTAAAAGAACATTTATTGGAGCCGAATTTCAGCCCTGCCATCGTGAAGGGCTTGCTGGAAAATATTCGACATCATCCTCCTTGTAAAATGATAGCTTATTTGCTCCGCCATTATTGGGGGCTTCAAACATGACGGAAATGCAGAAACTTCTGTTTCGGATCGTAAGTACCTTTGAAAAACATCAGAAATGAATGGAATGTCATGAAGCAAATTAACCGTTATATCGATTCAGTCTTTTATCACCAAAATCTTCTTTTGGTGGAAGTGATTTCATCCATAAAAGAAAACGGACTGCCCTCGACAGTATCCCTCCTCCTCCGGAAAGCTTTTAACCATGCTCATATCCATTTCCGGGGCTAAAAACATTTTGGAAATAGGAGCCCTTGGAGGATATAGCGGGATTTGCCTTGCCAGGGGATTCGGTACAGATGGAACATTAACCTCCCTTGAACTTGAGGAGAGATACGCTGAGTTGGCACACAGCAATCTATCTAAAGCCGGCTTTGGCGATCAAGTATCCTGTATGACAGGACCAGCCTTGAAAAACTCGTGTCGATCAGAAGCGATTTGATTTTTTCTTTATGGATGCAGATAAAGTTAATTATAAAAACTACTTGAAATATGCATCAGACTGGCAGAACCAGATGCTTTGATCGTCGCTGATAACGTACTTGCGGGCGGCAGTGTAGCAGATCCGGGAGCTAAAGCAAAGCGTTATACTGAATTCATGGAAAAATTTAATAAAGTGAAACTTCATTCAGTAGGCGTTTTCTTCCATCTCCTACTGAATGTTAGTTGAACGAATTCGGGCATGTAGATGCCGTTTTCTCCCACTTAGACCTTTTGTATCAACTCAGGTCTTGATGTGGTGTGTATGGCACCTTACATGCGGGATAAACTTTGGTTCTCTGCTTATTCCAATTGGGGATGGGATGACCGTTTCAAAAGTAAAGAAATAAGAAAACAATTGTATCAGAATGCTGTGAATTGCCATCTTGCCTGCTTAAAAAGACCCGCCGTCTTTGAATTTCTCTCGATATACATCCGCGATCTTTGCTCATACAGCCTGTGCCCGGCTGTCTTTCCGGGGGGCCGTTGCTTGCCGATAGGATATGAAATTTAACGGCAATATATAATATCTGCCACCATTAGGCGGCAAGCATATTTAGGACGACTGTGTTAATAGCCTGTCTAATATAGTGCCAATTATTTTTCCGGCTGTCTTTGGAGCCGTTTTCCCTGGAAGCCCAAGAGCGTGGATGGTCTTTAAGCCTTTCTTTTCTGCAAATGCAAAGTCCGTTCCCCCTGGTTTGGAGGCTATGTCAATGATCAGAGCCGCCGGGTTCATTTTTGAAAGGATCGCCGCTTCCAAAATCTGTTGGGGAATTGTATTGATACAAATATCGGTTTTAGCAATATAATCGGCTAAATGGTCAAAGTGAACCGGACGCAGCCCCATTTCAGTGATGCGGGCTAGATCGGCATCCTTTCTTGCGGCCACACTCACTTGCGCCCCGACAGCGGAGAATAGCCTTGCCAAAGTAACACCCGTTCTGCCAAATCCCAGCACCATCACATGAGAACCGTGAATCGTATAGTCTGTTTCTTCTATGGCAATGTTTAATACGGCCTCGGCTGTAGGAATGGAATTTAAAATAGCAACATCGTGACGGTCCATTAAACGGACAAGCTTGCGATCAGCTTGCTTCACAATACGGTCTAAATATTCATTTGAAATCCCCGTATACACAATGCAATGTTCAGGAGTCTTTTTTAACATATCGGGCGACACGTTCAAAGATTTCTCCGAATAGACGGCCTCTACTTCACCGCGGGCATTCGTTCCGCCCAAAGGAAGCAAAATGGCATCAATTCGCCTAAAGTCGACTTGATCCAGCTTTTCATTATGTATGTTGGAATGAGAGAAGATCAATTGGTCGAATCCGGCTACAAATATATCGATCCCTTTGGAAGCTAATTGATTAATGACTTCAACATAGCGCTGATCACCACCCATAATCAACAGAGACAAATGCTTTTCCACCAATAATACCGCCTTTCCGTTCCATATTTAGCTTGTTTCTATATAAAATAACTATTCTAGTTGATAATCTCTATCTTGTTATAAAGCGTTGAAATCGAGATTCCCAAAGAGCGGGCTGCCTGCTTTTTACTTTCCAACGAACTGCCATAGTAATGTAATGTTTTTTTAATCCACAACCTTTAAAGGCAGAAGTGAAGTAGAAGCCAAGGATGGCAAAGAACTATTTTATTCTGGGAAGAAGACCCCGGTAATGTTTGCATCTGCTTCATCACTAATAAATCCGGAATAACGGATGAAGTACTCTCGTTCATGAATCTTTCTAACACGTTTTCCAATTCCCGAATGTCCCGGGCCAATCATATGTGGATAAAATGGACATTCCTTTGCTTGTAAGCTGCATTGGGTAAAATCCGACTCTTTCCTCGATCCTGTTCATCAAAATCTTCTACCAATAATGGTATATCTTGCTTTCTTTGTCGTAAAGATGGCACTTCGAAGCAGAGAACGTTCAATCGATAATATAAATCTTCACAAAACTTTCCTTCAGATACCCGCTTTTCCAAATCAGCAATTGAATAAAAACCTCCAAAAACACACCTATCATTTATATAAAATATAAATCCATAGGATAAAAAGCTTTATATTGTATAATTTATAACCTTGACTATTTGGTAACATTCAGCTCCAACCATATTTTTGTCCGGCCTAAAGATGAAACATATGGAAAAAGCGTTGCGGCTGCTTTGTTCCGGGACTAGAATTTGGCCTGCTTTATAGGTACAATGAGATTAGTGGTGAATGAAAAAATAAAAGTGAGGAATATCATGATCAAGGCTATTTTTTTCGATTTAGATGATACCCTGTTATGGGATCAAAAAAGTGTGAAAGAGGCTTTTGCCGCGACATGTAAAACGGCTGAAGAACGCTGTGGATTAGACCCGGAGCATTTGGAACAAGCGGTTCGCGAGAGTGCGAGAGCGCTATACTCTTCTTATGAAACATATCCGTTTACCCAAATGATCGGGATCAATCCTTTTGAAGGGTTATGGGGAGAGTTTAAGGATGAAACAGCAGACTTTCAAAAATTAAGCAACATTGTTCCCACATATCGAAAAGACGCATGGACACTCGGTTTGAAACAATTGGGTATAGATGATCCGGATTTGGGGTCTGAACTGGGAGAACTTTTTCCCAAAAACCGCCGGAAAGTCCCGTTTGTTTATGACGATACATTTCAAGTGTTAGATACACTTACAAAAGATTATCGGCTCGTGCTGATTACCAATGGATCACCAAGCTTGCAAAACATAAAATTGACCATCACCCCAGAATTGAGACCATACTTTGAGGAAATTATCATTTCTGGCGATTATGGGAAAGGGAAACCTGATAAAGGAATCTTTGAGCATGCTCTGTCACTAATGTCCTTGCATAATGATGAGGCCATCATGGTAGGCGACAACTTAAACACAGATATTTTGGGAGCAAATCGCGCAGGAATCAAATCTGTCTGGATCAACCGCGAGCAAAAAGAACGGAATGAGGTCGTGCCTTCCTTTGAGATTCAGCGACTGACGAATGTTTATGATGTTTTAAAAGATTTATAAATACCTTCTTTACAAATACCGACCAGCTTCAGAAAGATTTCAAACAACGTTTAGGCATTGTTTGAAATCTTTTTTTCCGGTAAAACGAAACTTATAGGGATTTGTTTTCCATATGTTAGCGCTAGATAGTTATTGACAAAATAGTGTGAAACGGAACCGGGAAGTATGTACAATGAATTCTTTACCTGTTACTATTTATATAAATGTTATATTTATGAGGAGAGTTGAGACAAGATGAGCACAGTGAAGCAAAAAGGTTATTTCGGCCAGTTTGGCGGAAGTTTCGTTCCTCCTGACTTACAGAAAGTAATGGACCAGTTGGAGGAGCAATTCGAGAAGTACAAAAATGATGAAGAATTTAATAGAGAGTTTGCCTATTATGTAAAAGAATATGTGGGCAGAGAAAATCCGCTCACTTTCGCTAAAAATTTGACGGACAAACTTGGCGGGGCAAAAATTTATTTAAAGCGGGAAGATTTAAACCATACAGGAGCCCATAAAATCAATAACGCCATCGGGCAAATTTTGCTTGCGAAACGAATGGGCGTCAAGCGGATTATCGCCGAAACCGGGGCGGGACAGCACGGAGTGGCCACTGCTACCGCCTGTGCGATGTTCGGGATGGATTGCGTCATTTATATGGGAGCGGAGGATACGAGAAGACAGGCGCTGAATGTATTCAGAATGGAGTTATTGGGCGCAAAGGTTGTCGCGGTGGATAAAGGCCAGGGTCGTTTAAAAGATGCAGTTGATGAAGCATTGAACGATTTGGTACAAAACTATGACCATACATTCTATTTACTTGGATCAGCGGTCGGTCCACATCCTTATCCAACGATTGTAAAACATTTTCAAGCCATCATCAGTGAAGAGTCTAAGAAACAAATTCTGGAAAAAGAAGGAAAACTGCCTACCGCGGTTGTCGCTTGTACAGGCGGGGGGAGCAACGCAATAGGCGCATTTGCCCATTATATAGACGAACAAGATGTACGTCTGATCGGGATCGAGCCTGACCAAGCTCCTTCCTTGACGAAAGGCGTGCCTGCCGAGCTCCATGGATTCAAATGTCTCGCCTTAATAGATGAAAACGGCAACCCACAGCCAACCTATTCCATCGCTGCGGGATTGGATTATCCGGGAATCGGCCCTGAACACAGCTACTTAAAAGAATCAGGCAGAGCGGAATATTACACAGTTTCCAACGATGAAGTGCTGGAAGCCTTCAAATTATTGTCAAAAGTTGAAGGCATCATCCCGGCACTGGAAAGTGCGCACGCCATCGCCTATACGACCAAATTTGCCCCTACACTGGATCAAAATGATATCATTATCGTAAACTTATCCGGCCGGGGCGACAAAGACGTCCAGCAAGTGTTTGAAATGGAGACAAAATAATAGAGCTGTCCGAAAAGTAATATTAGAGCTTGAAAATCAAAAAAATAAAACCCAAGAATGCTGTAAAATCAACATTCTTGGGTTTTAAGTTTTAGCCTCTTGACTCTAAGTTGGACTTTTTAGACAGCACCTTTTTGTGCGATTGAAAAATAGGCCTTCCAACTCCCTTATTTGAATTTTCTGGGAGGGTGATCAAAATGGACCGGAAACGAGTTAAAAAACAGATACAACAATGTACAGTTGAGGAATTAACAGCATGGCGAAAACATGCGGTGAAATGTCTTCAATATTTTTTAAAAGCGCGAAATAAGTTTGAGATTGAAGAATGTCACTTCGTCATTTCCCATATCGACCAAAGACTCCAAGAATTAAACAAAGACTTCTGATGAAGTGACAGTGCCCCTGGGCCAAGTGCGAAAAGTCAAGAAGGGGCGTTCAAAGGCTGCGTGAAAAATGCGAAATGGAGCCCCCGGCTTCTTTTCCATCAAACCGGTCTGACGGTGATTTCATTTACATTCACATAATCAGGCTGGGTAACGGCGTATAACACAGCTTTTGCGATATCCTCAGCCTCCAGTTTTTTACGGTTGGACACACTTGTGCTCAATGAAGTGTCCACCATGCCCGGAGAAATATTAGTTACACGGACACCGGTTCTGGCCAGTTCCTTTTCCAGTCCCATTGAAATAGCACGGACCGCAAACTTGGTTGCGCTGTAAACTGTGCTCATCTTCGTCACTTCAAAACCGGAAACAGAAGCAATATTGATAATATGACCGGCCGAGCGTTCAAGCATGGAAGGCAAAACGGCATTGATACCGTATAGCACCCCTTTTATGTTCACGTCAATCATTTTCTCCCACTCTTCGACTTTACCGGACTGGACAGTGGCCGAAAGCATCTGGCCCGCGTTATTGACAAAAATATCAATTCGTCCAAATGCTTCCATCGCTTTTTTCACCATTTCCTCTACTTCTTCCCTGTTGGCCATATCTGTCCTCACCACAAATGCTTTCCCTCTAGCTTGCCGATTTATCTCCTTCTCTATTTCATTCAACTTTTCATGACGTCTGGCGGCCAGAACAACATTGGCGCCCTCTGCCGCCAGTTCTTTGGCAATGGCGGCGCCAATTCCGCTGCTTGCTCCTGTGATAACAACTGTTTTGCCTTGTAATTGCTCCATGTTCCATTCCTCCATTTACCTCTTTTAACGAGTGTAACACGAAGGAAAATAGGAAGAAAACAGATCGCATTCCCGCTTAAATAATCAGCCACCTTTTAAATAAACCAACATATTGACAAAAAGACAGGTATTACAACATTGTCATAATACCTGTCTTTGATCGCTATACTGCAGCCTCTGAATGCTGTCCGTTTGTTTTTTTCTTTTTGACCATAAAATAAGTCATTGTTAACGCGGCACAGCCCAGGATATATAAGGCTAGAATACCGATATTTTGCCACATGAACGCATAATCTCCGCTTGAAATCACCGCTTTAAACGCCTGAACGGTATATGTCATCGGCAATAAGTTGTTGATCGGTTGGAGAACTTTCGGAATTAACTCCAACGGGAACGTTCCCGCGCTTGTTGTCAGTTGCAAAATGAGAATAATAATCGCAATGAAACGCCCCGGATCACCCATTGTGGTGACGAGAAGTTGTATCAATGTCATAAAAGCAAGACTCGTTATGATGGATACAAAAAGGAATAATGGAATACTTTTTACTTCCATTCCCAATCCAAATAATAAGACAGCATCGACTAATAATGCCTGGATCACTCCGATAACGGCCACAACGCCGAATTTGCCAAGGAACCAGGAGATGCCATTACGCGGCTTTCCTGCGGGTTCCTTCATATTGAAGACAATAGTCATCAATAAAGCACCGACAAACAATCCCAGCGACACAAAGTATGGAGCAAAACCTGTTCCGTAGTTTGGAACCGGACTTACCTGTTCCTTATTCACTTTAACAGGATTTCCCATCATATCATACGTATCATCATTAGCCTCTACCGAGCCCGCCTCTTCTGCCGCATCACTCAATTTTTCATGTAATTCTGCTGTTCCACCATGCAGTTCGGTTGTTCCTTCTGACAGCTTAGAGGACCCATCAGCTAGTTTTTGCGATCCGTCTTTGATTTTCAAGGAGCCATCTGCCAATTGGCCCATTCCGTCATGTAATTTATTGGCGCCGTCCGATAATTGGTGGGCACCAGAATTCGCTTCTCCCATTTTTCGTGTGAATAATTCCATGTTTTTCACATATTCTTGTTGGCCGCTGCTTAACTTGGAAGACCCGTCGTTAAGATTTTTTGCTCCATTCGACAGTTGGTTGACCCCTTCCTGAAGCGCAAGCTGGCCAGATTGTATAGCTCCAAGACCCGTTCCTAATTGATTCAATGCCGGATCAACCGCTTGTTGAATTTCTTTCTCCAGTCCGGCGGTTGAGCCGCCAATTTTTTTATTTACTTCACTCTTATACAAGCCGAATGCCTCATCGATCCCCGCAGTGGCTTGATGAACTCCTTGATTGACGCCGGTTTCTATTTGAGGTTGCAGTTGATTCACTAATGTCTGTTCAACTTGTTCTTTCGTCGGGGAGGCGGCTCCTACTTGGGAAATTATTTTTTGAACGGCTTCTTTTGGAACCCCATTATCTAATAAAGCTGCGGAAAGCTTATCCATCTGCTCTTTTTGCATTTTATCAATTTGATCGGCAACTCCTTGTGCCACACCTGCTGAAAGCTGCCCAGACAGCCCATTCACTAAGTCATTTTGCAGTTTCCCGTTAATGCCCTGATTCAATTGATCCAAACCTTGATTCATTTCCTGGCCGCTTGCCTGGATTTTCGCATGGATCGTAGTGGCCATTTGCTTTGGCAATTGGGTTTGAAGCTGTTTGAGCCCTTCCTGCACCTGTCCTGTTCCCTCGACCAAGTCCGGTATTTTCCCGCTCATTTCCTGTAACCCGTTGTTCATTTGGGAAATACCGCCTGTTAATGCTTGTGAGCCTTGTTGCACTTCTGTGGACGCGCTGTAAAGTTTTTCACTGGCATCTGTCAATTGATTCATCCCGTCCGCCAGTTCCCGTGATCCATTGGCAAGTTCATTGGAACCGGAGCGTGCATTTGTTATACCATTTTCAAATTCAATGGAGCTGAATGCCAGCACTTCAAGATTATCTGTTAATTCTTTGGATCCATCCGCTACTTTTTTAGCCCCTTCATCTAATTTTTTACTGCCATCACTCGCTTTTTCAAGACCTTCCGCTACTTCTTCAACCTTGGCAAACATTGTTTCGGCATATGTGGTGGAAACAGCTTTGGCAACCTCGGCCTTGATTTCTTTTGCCGCTGTTTCCCCGATTTGAGAAGAAAGGAAATTGTAAGCTTCATTCGGTACGTACTTTAAAGCTAATTTCTTTGGTTTTTCGTCCATTAGCGTCGTCGCATTTTTCGAGAAATCCTTCGGTATTTCGATCAGCATATAATATTTTCGGTTTTTCAAATCCCGGTATCCTTCTTTTTTGGGGACAAAGTGAAATTGGAATTCATCGTTATCCTTCAACTTATCGACCAGTTCTTTACCTAATTCCAATCTCTCTCCCTCATAGTCAGCCCCAACATCTTCATTTACGACAACAACAGGCAAATCACCCAAATATTCATATGGGTCCCAGAAAGACCAAAGAAACATCCCCGCATATAATAATGGAACAAAAATGACAGCGATAACGGGAATCAGCACTTTTTTATTTGTCAGGATTTGCTTCCATTCCGTTAAAAAGCTAGATTTCTCCATCCATTTATTCTCCCTTCCGAAAAAACGACCATTATATTCAACTAGTCAATTTCACGCAAAATAATCATTGACCACTTTATTCAATTGGTCAAAATTGTTTTAAAAATAAGGATTATCTGTTGGATAACCCCTTAAACAAATATAATTTAAACAGTTTTGATATGTCCTCTTTCTCCAACGGCTCACGGACCTTCTCCCAATCAAAGATGAGCGCGACATAAAGCTTCAAAATGACAAAAGCCGTGATTTCGGGATTGCATGGCTTAATCTCGCCTTTTTCAATCCCTTTTTGGACAATGTTTCCCACGTACTGGATAATCGTGTTTTCGATCTTTTGGATGACGTCCTTTACCGCCGGCGTTCCCATTTCCTTTTCTTCCTGTATGAGTTTAATCATGAGTTGATGGTCAGTCCGGAACTCCAATAATGTAAAAAGCGCGCGATCCACCTTTTCATAAAACGTTGCATTATCATATATCTCTTTTTCAACCGCCGCTTTCATTTCAAGGATTAAAGTAGAAATAATTTCATGAAACAGCTCTTCTTTATTTTTATAAAAAGTATAAATTGTCCCCTTGCCGACATTGGCCAATTTGGCTATTTGATCCATCGTAGTAGCTTTGTAGCCAAATAAGGAAAAGGAGTTTGTTGCCGCCTGTAAAATTTGCTGCTTCCGATCAATGGCCATGTGCTTTCACCCCCATTCGGGAAACCATTTTGACCAATTGAACATTTTGGTCATACGTACAATGAAATACTAACACATCGATTTACAGGATGCAACACATTGTTTTAATTGCTGGTTAAGTGTTTTTTCCATGGATATAATTCAGCTTGCTTGTCCACTGCCACACGATCGGTCGGGGCGAACAATTCATTTTAACATGAAGTCACCCAGCTTGAATAGATACATGTAATGCTGGTCCGATATATGATTTCTCTCACAGACAATCAAGATTACAGTCAATCTTGCAGTTTGGACATGGGCGGGAGCCTTCCTTTGCTTTCAACTTCAGCCATACGGAGCCTGTTTTTTGATCATTCATTGTGATCGTTGTCTAAACGAATTTCTAGCGTACTTGTGTCTTGACGAGGAGTAAATTCGATGGTTTTTAGTAATGGTCCGGTTACTACCTCTCCAGATGTCTTTTTAGCCATAAATTCATCTACCGTTTTCACTTTCGATTTAGACACATGAATGGTGTAAGGAATATCCATATGTAACTTGATTGTTGCTTCCTTTTCCTCATTTGTCATTACTAGTCTCCCTTGAGGCAACACAGCAGAATTGCTGTCAGATTGCTCTCCTTTTGTTGATACCTCTATCAAATAGTATTCGTTTTCTTCTCCACCAATGATTTTCAAAGTAATTTCCTTCATTTTCGAATGTTCCTCCTGTTCTTTCGAATTACCCGAAGTAGAGCAACTAACTAACAAGATTGCTAAACAAAATATCATAAACGGTTTGATGGCTCTCACTTCCTCTTTTTCAATCGTTGACATTTGGAACACATAGGATTCTCTTCTTCATTTATATGTAGCTTATAACAAATAAATGATTCCATCATGTAACATAAATATCCAAAAGAACATTAGCGCGACGCTATGATCACTCAACACCCTTTTCAAGCAGACGCATAAACCAAAGAGGCAAAAGACGATTTAACATCACAACAAACATATCTTTCGACATAACCAATTAAAAAACCATTTTTTCAAAAATCCAGCTATCTGCTATTTCATAATGGAAAGAAACCCTCTCCAAAATTTTGGAGTAGGGTTATAATGTAAGTGTTTTTTGGCCGTCACTAAAGAGACATCCATTGATATATTTGGTATATTTCAGATGGTCCAAACTTTGGTCCCCAACTTGCTGTACTGTTGACAGAAATCACAGAATTGGAATTCAGAATCGGCCCACCACTCATACCGCCAGTGACAGAAGAGCTATGGATGATCGTATTTTGAGAAATATTATTTATTTTGCCGGAGCTTTTATATAAGTAATAATAGCCCGTTCCTGTACCTTTATCAGCAGGATATCCATGAGAAATGATCGGATCGTTCACACCCGCATTTTTTCTGAGAGATAATTTTGGTGAATGAGTAGAATCAATTTTTATAACCGCATAATCATATTGTACATCTTTAAAGTATACGCTGCTCGGATCTGGAGGGTTTGATGACATCCAACCTAATGGTGCATAAGCCGTGGTAGAAGCCACCCCATCATAAGGCAACTCTGTACCATTTTGTCCTGGAGAAACAGCCCAATATGAGAAAAATTCATCATTATATGAATCATATACACAATGTGCCGCTGTAAGAACTGTCGTCTCGTTGATAAATGACCCAGAGCATACATACCAACTCCCGGATGAATCTCTAAAGGTGATTTGTGCCATGGCATTATAAGGGCTTATAGTTGTATTCGTTACTTTTACTCTGTTATCAGCGCTAAGTGGACTAACATCTAAAGAAGTCACATCAGGGGAAGTTGATTCAACGGGACTGTTTAACTTAGGGGCATTTGGTTCTTCTAATATGTTTCCTTGAGAACTGACTGAGGTGGTTTTAAGATTGCTACTTTCCAGCTGTTTTAATTCGGCAGCATCAATATCCTTTTGTTTCGGCAGCTTCTGGATATCTTTTTTATATCTTTCTTCCAAGGCGAGAGTCTTATCTTTATCCAGTTTTGGTAGATCGAAGCGCTCATAGATTTCATTTGGGCTTTCCTGTTGGGGGGATGCGGCCAAGCTCTCCATTGGCCCAACAAAATAGGCAAACAGCAACATGCATAAAACGAGGTAGAGTGACTTTTTCATTTTTGATTTCCTTCCTTTCCTTTTTTATTTTTTGTATATTAGTCATTATTGTAAAGCGTTTTCATTTCTAAATCAACACAATATTAGGTAATATTTAAATATTTAGTAAATTAGCTCTATTCATTTGGTAAATAATACAATTAAATGAAGACGAACGGGATTTATTTTTTCAAAATATCAGTCTTGCTATCCAGGCTGGACGAGTTGATACAACCAATGAGTCACGATTGAAGATGTTGTATCTCGGTTTCACTCACCCCATCATCCTCCTGATTTCTGATAAATCGTATGATTTGTTTCGTTGGCAACCGCCTTTTCCTCGTTAGCTTTTCTTAATGCCCAAGAATGGCCCGTTTGGCTTGGACGGTTGAAATAGCCAACGGCCACCTTACTCTTCCTCATTACTACAATCAATCTCCATGAATGGCCAAGCTTCTTTTGCAATCTGGCCCCTTCTATTTTTATAAAAGTGGCACTTTTAGCGGAGTCAATCCTTTGCTAATCTTATCAATAAAACAAAATGAGAGAAAGAAGGTCTATGATGCAAAGAACAACTAGTTATTCGCGCTCCAACACGTTTGATCTGATCCTGACAGCCATGTTAACAGCTCTCGTATTCGTGGCCACTCTCTTATTAAATATTAAACTGCCTATTTCAGCGAATGGCGGTTTGGTTCACCTTGGAACAGCCATGCTCTTTATCGCATCCATCTTATTCGGTCCAAAAAAGGGAGCTATTGCCGGGGCCGCCGGAATGGGGCTGTTTGACCTAGTATCGGGCTGGACATTGTGGGCGCCTATCACCTTTTTAACCCGCGGTTTGCAAGGCTATATCGTTGGAAAAATAGCCTGGAAGGGAGAGCGGCGAGGAAGCAGCATCACTTTCAACCTGGTTGCCATGATTGTTTCGGTACCTCCTATGATCGCCGGCTATTATGTTTGGGAGCGGGTGCTGTATGGCAGTTGGATTGTACCATTGGCTTCCATCCCCGGAGACATCATTCAGAGTGTCATTGGGATTGGTGTGGCTATTCCCGTTTGTATAGTGTTGAAAAAAATTCCCGTTTTTAAATAATGGCTGCATACCGTCCGTCGCCCAAAAGAACCGAGAAAAGCCGTATGGATACAAGGTGAAATGCTGTATCCATACGGCTTTTTATATTGGTAAAAACTTTCGGCCCAGCAGTTTAGGCTTCCTGTAGCATATCTGTTTTTCTATGATCCACTAAACCTAGCGTATTATCTGTTGTAGCATGAATGTCTTGGAAAAGATCTGGATTTTCCACTAGTGACACGCCATAAGAAGGGATCATTTCTTTGATTTTTGGCTCCCATTCTTTCACATGTTGCGGGAAGCATTTTTCCAATACCTCAAGCATCACGTGAACAGCAGTAGAAGCACCAGGAGAAGCACCAAGTAACGCGGCGATTGAACCATCGGCCGCATTCACCACTTCCGTGCCAAATTGCAGCGTTCCTTTGCCGGCTTCGGTGTCTTTGATGACTTGCACGCGCTGGCCAGCTGTCACGATGTTCCAATCTTCGCTTTTGGCGCTCGGAATAAACTCGCGCAACTCTTCCATGCGCTGTTCGTTTGATAACATCACTTGCTGGATCAGATATTTTGTTAATTTCATCTCTTTTACCCCTGCCGCCAACATCGTGATGACATTATTCGGTTTAACAGAACCGATCAAGTCCATATTTGAACCCGTCTTTAAGAACTTGGGCGAAAAGCCGGCAAACGGTCCAAACAGCAATGTCTTCTCGTTGTTGATAAATCTTGTATCAAGATGCGGAACCGACATGGGAGGAGCGCCGACCTTTGCTTTACCGTACACTTTTGCGTGGTGTTGCTCTACCACTTCCGGATTCTTACAGACCATAAACAGTCCGCTTACAGGAAAACCTCCAATATGTTTTGACTCGGGAATACCGGTTTTTTGAAGTAATGGAAGACTTCCTCCTCCGGCGCCGATAAAGATGAATTTTGCAGTATGGTGTTCAATTGTGCCACTGTCCATATTATGCATCTTCACTTCCCACAAGCCATCGCTGTTACGTTTGATATCCTTCACATAGTGCTTATAATTGATTTCGACGCCCCTTCGCTTTAAGTGGTCAAATAGTATGCGTGTTAATGCACCAAAGTTGACGTCCGTGCCCGAGTCGATTTTTGTTGCCGCTATCGGTTCATTCAATGTGCGGCCTTCCATGATGAGCGGAACCCATTCCTTCAATTTTTCCGGGTCATCGGAAAACTCCATTCCTTGAAAAAGAGGGTTGTTTGCCAGTGCCTCAAAACGTTTTTTCAAGAATGCGACATTCTTTTCCCCTTCTACGAAACT
Organism: Siminovitchia sp. FSL H7-0308; assembly: GCF_037980985.1. Taxonomy (NCBI): domain Bacteria; kingdom Bacillati; phylum Bacillota; class Bacilli; order Caryophanales; family Bacillaceae; genus Siminovitchia; species Siminovitchia sp. FSL H7-0308. Next base: position 4,337,743 of record NZ_CP150282.1, on the reverse strand, counting down.
CATATGGGGTATTTGCCTAATAAAGTCCTGCGGATCGTGAATCATCTGGCTGTTTACAAGATAAGACCAAAACTGTTTTGATAGCTGGAACTGTTCATTAATTTTTACTGCTTTGCGGATATCGATCGATCCATCCGATTTTTCGGGTGTATAATTAAGTTCACAAAGTGCGGAATGGCCCGTACCCGCATTGTTCCATTCGTTAGAGCTTTCTTCTCCCGCATCTGACAGTTTCTCAAACACTTTGATTTCCCACTGCGGCGCTAACTCTTTTAGTAACGAACCCAAAGTCGCGCTCATAATGCCAGCACCAATTAAGATAACGTCTGTTTTCGTTTGTTTATCGCTCATTTCGACCTTCCTTATACACTGAAATTTACATATAGAATGAAGGCGCTCTTACTTGAGCATCGAACAAGCAGAGCGCGAACTAATCACAAATCTTCTCTAACTCTATTATACCCTAATCATCGTTCATAAGAGCCTTTTAGAGATAAGAATCTTTATTTTGTATTATCTAAATTTAAGATTGATTTCGAAGAATTGATGACTAAACTGTTATAATACAAAAAGTAAAAGTCCCACGAGACCTAATACAGTATAGGAAAAAGTCGTTTTTACCACAATTAGAGAAAATTCCTATGTGTGGCTTTTTACCATAAAACCCCACCAACGCCAGATGTTACTATTCTATTACTTTGTATATGCCTCTTTGATATTCACATTCTTTACGCCAAAATGTTCCCCGTACCTTTAGCCATCCACAATAATACGAAAGTAAAAACCCGATAAAGAAACTACATTCTTTTCGGGTTTGGGCAAACAAACTATATGGCATTAGGGCGTAACCAACCTTTTGCTTCTGCAGTTACTTTTTGCACGACCACTTTCTTCAAGGCTTGGATAAAATCATAGGAATCATCCAAAAAAGCAGTCCTTACTAACTCTATGTTCCATTCTCGACATTGTTCCTGTAAATCGAATCCTATGTCATATAGAGCTTCCAAATTGGTTGTTACTGATAATAAATCACATGTGACTACCGCTTTAATGCCTTGGCTTGCTTTTTCTCGAATGACATCTTTTACATCAGGGCCAAGCCACAGTTCTTTCTTTTCACCAGCACTTCGGTAAGCTATTTCCCAATCCGGCACATGCAATTGCTCCGCAACCAACTTTGCCAATTCGGAAAACTGCTGTATATAGATTTCATGCGTTTTCGCAAGACCTGGTTGACTATGGGCCGTAAAAATAACAGAAGAAGCTTGAAATTCGTCTTTAGGCAACCAATCTAACGCTTCTTGAACACGCTGGGCTAAGATTCGGATAAAATCTTCCTGTTGATGCCAGTGTTCAACATCCACAATCGGCATATCACACCCAAGCATGTTCAAAGTCTTTCGGACTTGACGTTGGTAGTAACGAATGCCCATTTTTGAATACAGTGGTTTAATCGGAAAGGTGATGATTTTTTCAACCCCGTCTGCCACCATTTTTTCAACCGTTTCCCGCACAAAAGGAGGCGTATGTTTAAAAGCGACATAGGACTTTACTTGTTCCTCAAAGCAAGGCTGTAAAGCATGCTCTAAAGCCAGCGCCTGCCTTCTTGTCATACTTCCAAGCTGATTTGCTTCTCCAACATGCCTATACTTTTCTTTCACTGCTTCTATACTTTCCTCGCTCGGCGCCTTGCCATGATGGATATGAGTATAATAATCCAGTAAATCATCCATAGATGTTGGACCGCCATACGCAAAAATTATGATACCAATCATTTTATACACATCCTTGCATTGGTCATTGGTTTGGATGAATCCATTCTGCCAGTTCCTCCAGTATATCTACTACATAAGCATTAGGCTGGGAAATAGATTTTGCCGGGATATTCTTTACATTGCCTGATTCAACAGCACGCAAAGTGTTAAACCCCGGTGAATCCAACAGTTCGGAAAATTCCCCGCTTGTCGATCCCCACTCAACGAGAACAATGTAATCCGGATCTATTTCGATTATATGCTCTATCGAAGCAGGCGTTGTTTTATCCAAGTTGAGTACATCCGATGCCGGTGTGCCACCCGCAAGTTTTACGATGTCATACGCAATACTGGATGGACCCAGAATATAAGGGCCTGTATTAGAACCTACTTGTGAAAGCAGTAAAACAGAAGGCTTTTCTTTTTGATCCGCCACTTGTTTTTGAACCTTTTCCACTTTCGCCTTCATCTCCGCCACCCTTTTTTCCGCCTTTGCTTCTTCACCAACCAATTCGCCAATAAGTTGATAATTCTCCATTAAAGATTCCACCGTCATCCAACGGTCAAAAGACGCTAGTGGCACACCCGCTGATTGCAACATCTTATTCGCATCCTGTTCAGACCCATGGGTTAACGTTAAAAGCACCAAATCAGGCTCATACGACAAAACAACTTCCGGATCTAATGAGGTGGCGCCTGCAATTTTATGGGGAATCTGATCGAGTTCTTCGGTGATATGGGATAAACGATCATTTTCCGCGCTTGTTGTTATAGCTGCAATGTGCTCCGCACCAAGTAAATCCACTGCAATTTCCGCTACATTTAAAGATAATGCCGCAACTTTTTCCGGCTTCTTTTCGATTGTGATTTCTTCTCCGTAAACATCAACCGTACGCGGGAATTCACCCTCCTGACCCTTTTCTTTATCATTCGAAAAAGACTCTTTCTCCGCATCTTTCTGTTGATTTGCCGGTTCACTGTTCGTCTTTTGTTCATTTTGCCCACATCCGCTCACAAAAAATAACACGAGCAGCGTACATCCATAAAATATGATTTTTCTCATCCATTACCCAACTCCATTCTTTCTTTCATTTATGATTTCCTGTTCGGGAGGCTGATATTTTAACGCTGTGACGGTCTGGGCATGAATGAGTTCATCATGGCGAATAGCAGTCTCAACATGATAACTCTCCTGTAACCTTTTCTTTGTCAATACAGCTTTAGGCTCCCCCGCGGCCTGCACTTCTCCGTTTTTTAATAAAACTAATTGATCGCAAAACCTGGCAGCCATGTTTAAATCGTGTAAAGCGGCAATAGCGATCATTCCTTCGTCAACCAATTCGCGCACCAGTTCGAGCACTTGAAGCTGCCGATGAAGATCAAGTGCCGAAGTAGGTTCATCCAATAATAAAATAGACGGGTCTTGCGCCAAAGCCTTGGCAATAAACACCATTTGCCTTTGCCCGCCGGATAAGCTTGTCACCGATTGCTCAGAGAGATGGGTAATCGCTGTTCTTTCCATCGCTTCATTCACCCGCTCATAATCGGTGAAACGGCCAAAACCAAAACGCGGGATATGGGAATGTCTCCCCATCATTACGATGTCTCTCACACGAAAATCGAATCCAATGGTTGTATCTTGAGGCACATAACCAATCATTTTTGCCAATTGATTGGCGGAATATGAGCTGATTTTCTTGTTTTGAATGCGGATCGTACCAGACTGATAACTTAGTAATCCGCCTAAAGCTTTCAGCCAAGTCGATTTTCCAGAGCCATTTGGGCCAATCAGACCAATAAAAGTGCCCCTTATCGCACTAAAAGAAACCGATTTTAGAATTTTCTTTTTTCCGATTTGAACCACAAGTTGATGGCACGAGATACTCATTAGACACTCCCCCTTTTTGAACGGAGAACAAGCATTAAAAAGATCGGCGCTCCGATTAAAGCACAAACAACCCCCACTTGCAGATGAACCCTTTCAAAAGCCATACGTGAAACAGTATCCGCCAAAACAAGAAATGCCGCTCCACCGAGCGCGCTGGCAGGAAGTAAAAAGCGGTGATCGGCACCGAATAAAAGGCGAATCACATGTGGCACAACAAGGCCGACAAAGCCAATTGTCCCACTGACAGCTACACCCGTACCGGTCATAAGGGCACTTAAGCCTAACAAAATATATCTTGTTCTTCGGACATTCACTCCGGTACTTTTTGCTTGATCATCACCGAGCAACATCATATTTAATTCCCTTGCGAAAAAACAGACACCTACTATAGCCGCAAGAATAAATGGACTAATGAGTTGAACATGTTGCCAAGTTCGACCTTCCAATCCACCCTGTAACCAAAAGACGATGCTGCGAAGCTCTTGCTCACTGGGAGCACTGGCAACAAAAACACTAATAACAGCCGAGACGAACAGATTTAGCCCCAAACCCACCAGCAGTAATGTCGACACTGATGTTTTCCTGCTCATCTCCCAAACTGCCAACACAATCCCCATTGATATAAGCGCACCTAAAAAGGCTGCTCCGGGCAAAATCCACAAACTGTATTTTACTAAGCCAAAAAAAAGAACCATGACCGCGGCTAATGCCGCACCACTTGAAACGCCAATATAGCCCGGCTCGACTAAAGGATTTCGAAATAAACCTTGCATAATGGCTCCTGCCGTACCCAAGGCTCCTCCCACCAATGCGCCGACAATTACACGCGGTAGTCTGATGTCCATTACAACAATGGCATCCCTCTCTATGTAATCCAATCCTTGTTCGATATGGAGAGCATCCAACATAATGGCAATGGTTTGTTGAAAAGGGATAGGTACTGGACCTATTGAATTGGCCAAAATCATGGAGAATATTAAGATAAAACCAAGAAAGCTTAAAAGAAATACATACTTTCGCCAACTTTTTTTGTAATTCACTCTCCGAGCTTGCAGACGATTTTCTGTTTCTAACTGTTTCTGAATCAATAGGCCACCCCCTAACTTGGTTAAGGGAATCAAATTTTACTATAGTTAATTTTGTTTCCCTAATACAAGAATTTATTTTAATCTCTCCATTTTGTCAATGATTCCGTATTTTATTACATTTATTTAAATATTTTTTCATTTAAAACTACATTCGATCCATCTGCCCCGAAGCGCCATACGTTCCAGAATACCCGACATGCCCCTACCTGCCCAAAGTAAAAATGCCATCCACAACAGTTGGCATAGCTATATGGAGCTATCCGAAAAGTAATATTAAGCTTGAAAAGCAAAAAAATAAAACCTAAGAATGCTGTAAAAACAACATTCTCGGGTTTTAAGTTTTAACGCCTTTACCCTTTTAGACAACCCCTTGATTGTTCAATATCTATTCTCTCTAGCGACTCAAAGATGTCTCTGGAATCAATTTAAAACCTTCAATCATTGTATCCTCTTCCACTTCAATCAACAGACAGCGCTTGCCGTTTAAATGAACCTGTCTAACATACTTTAAGTCTTTTGGACTGATAGAAATATTCGCCACCTTTGTATTAATTTTGATAGATTTAGACGTATAACTCGGAACAATATTACTTGCTTTCAGCTCGTACTTCTCGTCATCGACGACTTTTTGAAAAGCCATTTCCACTAGATCCGTATCGACATTTTCCACTCCACTCACCTTTAGCACTCGTTCCACATCTTTATAATCCAATGTTGGAGGAACCTCTTCCTCCGCCCCTTCCTCTTCATCCATCATCCGGTTGATTTCTTCGTATACGTTGGACAGCGTATGGGTATCCACCTCGTCTCCAACCACTTCTTTTACGACAAACTCAAAAACGGCTTTATCATCCTCGGCAGTCATAATATCTTCACCATTTAACACATTCTCGATAAAGTGATAATCTGGTTGGTTTGCTTTGCCCGCCGAGTATAACACGCGATTGACATCAGCCGAATTGTCTGTGAAACAAGGAAACAAAAATCCCGCTTTCGGAGATGCCATATTGATAATGGAGTCAACTACGACGTTCGACTTAAATTCCTTCTCAATATAGTCAAACACCAACGTTCTTTTCGGCTGCTCCGTCTGATTCATGCTGCAGAGAATAAAAGGGTGCATATAAACCTCATCCCGGCCACTTACTTCCGCTTCCTCATGACTTCTTTTCGTCGGTTTAAAATACTCTCCCCGAATGAAGGTGACTACCATATCCTTTTCGTACTGGACATCCTTGAACGTCTTTTCAACGATTCGCAACATCTGCTCCTTCCATTCATCTACATCGTCCGCTTGCAGACCTTCATGAAGAATAAACCGTGTGTGATCTTCTGCATGCTCCAGAAACTTCACTTCAAATAATTTCACGTCCAATTTTCCGGTCAGCACCTTCTTGAAATTGTTCATGAACAACTCCTGCTGCTCCCGTTCCAGCATGGAAAACGGCTGGCTCTCTTGATGGTAAATATCGCTGCTTTCTTTTCTGATGTAGACATTAAAAATATCTTTGACTTTTAATAAATCATTATCAAGCTTGAATTGTTTACGAATGTTGGCTATATCATTTTTGTTCATATGAAAGTGCAACTCCTTACTGTTTGGTCTGTGAAGGGAAAGCAAATTTTTCCCGGGTGAATTTCCATTTCTTTAAAAAAGCAAGTCCAATTTGGCGTTTATACGCTCTGAACCGCTCCCCATCAGGCAAGATGAAGTATATTTTTTTTCCGTCTACCTCATTGGAAGCATATCACTCTTTGAACACTCCCTTATTATAACAACATAGCCGGACAGATTGTTTAAAGACATATAAGTGCCTCCTCTTACATACTGACAGTTTCGTTAAAGGAATCCGCCCCTGCAGGCACCCTCAAACATGCCAGTCTCTCGTTGATTGGAGCTAAGCAATCTTCACCAAAAATTTGCCAACCGTGAAGGAAGATTCAAGCCCCCATCGCTTTTTGCCGCTCCCAAATCGGCTTAAATTGAAACCCGCAGAAAAGGGTATACGTATAAATAAATTGAGCCAACCTTTGCGGTTGGTATTGTTACAACACTTTCCCTGAAAAAAAAGAGTTTTCCAGGCTCAAACTCGCGTTTCAAAAACATTTTCCCTCATGATAAAAACATTGCCTGGAAGCAACATTTTTTGTATAATTTGTCTTGTAACCATAACGTTTTGGTTAGGAGGGGTTTAGTTGGGACAGAAAAATTAAGAATCGGTGAATTAGCTGATAAAACTAATGTTACCAAGAGGACTATCGATTATTATACGAATCTTGGTTTGTTGAAAGCGGAACGTTCCGCTTCAAATTACCGTTACTATGACCCGTCTTCCATTGAAAGAATTGAATTTATTGAAAAACGAAAACAAGATGGAATGTCACTAGATGACATTAAGAAAGAAATCATTGCAAAATATTCAGAAGAAGTTGACGTATTAGAACTGCGACTGAAAATAAAAGGGTTGGAAAAGGAAGTTTCTGAAATTCTGGCTCAATTAGAGAAAACCGACAAAAAGAAATTTGACGATATTAAGAAAAAAATCTCTCATGAAAGTTTGTCATTGATACAAACATTACTTTTATTGCTTAGTTAAATCTTTGGGGGTGATACTTCCATGTTTTTTCATCCAATGGACATTTTCATTTTCTTGGCATTAGGGATTTCCATTTGGGCACAATTTAAGGTAAAAGGAAATTTTAATAAGTGGTCAGAGGTGAAAACCCGGACGGGTTTATCTGGTGCGGAGGCCGCTCGGCAAATTCTGGACAGCAACGGGCTGCACAACGTTCCGATCGAGGTCGTGCCCGGCATGCTTTCCGATCATTACGACCCCATTAAACGTGTCGTTCGTTTATCGGAACCAGTTTATTATGGACGTTCTATCGCATCTGTATCCGTCGCAGCCCACGAAGTGGGTCATGCCATTCAACATCAACAATCATATACAGCTCTTGTCCTGCGGCACCGGATTTTTCCTATGGCGAATTTTGCTTCTGGCGTTGCTCCCTTTTTATTTATTGGGGGATTTCTTTTACAACAATTATCTTTAATCGGTATTGGCATTGTCTTCTTCTCGGCAGCAGTGGCTTTTCAATTAATTACACTCCCAGTGGAATTTGATGCAAGTAAATGCGCCAAAAACTTAATGCTTTCTGAAGGTATATTGTTTAATGATGAAGAACACGGTGTAAAGAAAGTACTAAATGCAGCCGCATTGACATACGTCGCGGGAGCACTGATGGCTGTATTTGAACTATTGAAATTTGTCATGATCTTTCTTCAAGGAAATGCTGAAGAATAGAACGATCTTTTATTGGGAGGTGTAAGTCTTACTTTCGTAAGGCTGTTCATTGACAACCATAAACTTAATTTTAATTGCTGTATTAATTGCTTTAACCGCATTTTTCGTGGCGACGGAATTTGCCATTGTAAAAGTCCGTACATCAAGAATAGATCAATTAATTGCTGAAGGAAAAAAAGGCGCTCTTGCTGCAAAAAGGGTTGTCACACATCTGGATGAATATTTATCCGCATGTCAATTGGGGATTACCATGACTGCTTTAGGATTAGGATGGCTGGGAGAACCGACCGTCGAAAAATTATTGCATCCTGTATTCGAGCATTTTGAATTAAATGAATCACTGACAAGTATTTTGTCATTCGCAATCGCTTTTTCCCTCGTAACGTTTTTACATGTAGTGGTGGGGGAACTGGCTCCAAAAACAGTCGCGATTCAGAAAGCTGAGGCGGTAACCCTTGCTTTCGCCGTACCCATTATTTGGTTCTATAAATTAATGTACCCTTTCATATGGTCGCTAAATGGGTCGGCCCGCTTGCTTATTGGACTATTTGGCATAAAACCTGCTTCAGAGCATGAAGTAGCCCACTCGGAAGAGGAACTGCGCATACTGCTGTCTGAAAGTTATAAGAGTGGGGAAATCAACAAGAATGAACTCAAATATATGAATAATATCTTTGAATTCGATGAACGAATCGCAAAAGAAATTATGGTCCCGCGAACAGAGATTGCGGCCATCTCGATTGACGATAGCTATGAAGAAATTTTGAATACGATTAAAGTGAAAAATTTTACACGCTATCCGGTCGTTGACGGTGATAAAGACCATATTAAAGGCTTTATCAATGTGAAAGAATTTTTAGCGGCCAACCTTCTGGCCCAACAAACAGATAAAGAGTTTCAAATTGAAGATTTCATCAATCCCGTCATTCGAGTCATTGAGACGATCCCCATACATGATTTACTAGTAAAAATGCAGAAAGAACGGATCCATATTGCGATCCTGATGGATGAATATGGGGGTACGTCTGGATTAGTTACCGTCGAAGACATACTTGAAGAAATTGTCGGAGAAATACGAGATGAATTTGATGAAAACGAAGTACCCGAAATCCGCAAATTAAGTGAAAATCACTTTATTTTAGATTCAAAATTACTAATTGAAGATGTAAATCATTTACTGGGAACAAACTTAGAACACGAAGAAGTGGACACAATCGGCGGTTGGTTCCTGACCCAAAGCATCGATGCAGACCTCGATTCAGAAATAGAGCATGAAGGCTATACATTTAAAGTACAAAACAAAGATGGGCATCAAATTCATTATTTAGAAGTTAAAAAAGCGTAGTGTAAGATGTTATTGTTGAGAAAGGGATAGGGAATGTACATGAAACTGTGAAGTAAGAGTGATTACGACTCTTACTTACACAGTTTCGCTTTTGATTTTATTGACTAAATGAAAAAATGGCAAAAAGGAATTCCGCCGGATCCCTTGAAGCCTGATGATGAAAAACGGGAGGCCTTGGGGTTTCACTTATCTGATGTATACATATCTGAATAAGGATCAAAGACCATACGTACGCCTGCCCTCTCCCATAACGCCTCCACCTATTAATGCAAAAGGCTTAAACAGAGCAATACAAGAAGCATAGTGTTCGTACATGGTTCCCCCTCCAAGTTCGCTGTTACCCGCTGTATGAAATATATTAATGATCTTTAATGGAACCTGATCATACCCTTGTTTAAACACCGTTTTTGGTTGCCCTTACATAAGGGCGCCAAGTAAAGACCAAAGCTGGGCAACTAAAAGAAGTCCCACACTTATTATTGGAATAAAAATGATCCCTATTTATTCAATTGGTATATATTTTGTAGGTAAGGTACTTTTTATAATATCACCTTCACTTAAACTTATAACATATTCTTTAAGATACATTTCATCGGAGAAATGTCCAAGTATTACATTAACCTTTAGTCCATCGTTGACAAAAAAGTTCCCTCTTCCACCATTTGGCTGAACTTTATATCGTCCTTCTGGAATATCCTTTCCAACTTCAAATTGTCCGGCAGCTAAAGTTTTAGGCTCTTCTTTTTTTTCAACAACGCCATTTTCCAACTTCTCTAGTTCCTTCTGTTTTTCTTTTATTTGAGTATCTAAAGAAGCTACTTCTTCACTTTTTTGCTTTGTATTAACTTGTAATTGATCTACGTTTGTTTGCAATTCATCTTTTTGATCTACAAGTGCTGTTGCTTCTTGATATTCATCTTTTAACTGTTCAAGTTCTTCAGATTTTTGTTTTTGTTCTTTTTTGATTTCTGAAAGTTCATTTTCCATTTCTTCAATTGTAAGCTTTTTATCTTCTAGTAGTGTTGTTGCATTTTGGTAGCCAATTTTATGTGCAACATATGAAGAAGCGATAATAACTATTACTGTTGCAATAATAAAAAATACAAAACCTTTACCAAACCTTTCAACCATCCTTCCTTTTTCTTTCACAAAAAAACCCTCCTAATATGTAGTAATAATGACCTAACCAAAATATACCATACATATCTATTTTCAGGATTATACTTTTTAGATATTATCATTTTTATAGGTGAAAATGCTTACTTTTCATACATTTTTTCCATATTATGGTTGGGGGATTAGCATGGAAATGAATGCTGTCGTAGAATTGATATGGAATTACGCAAGGGAAGTTATTGCAAAATTACGGAAAAACTCCAAGGATTACCACACATAAGTCCGTGGTACGTACAAAGGAAAAAACTTATTTATACACGTGGATCATTGCAACCTTATGAGGCTTTCTCTGAGGTTGCGTTTTTAATTTGCCAATAGATGATTATTTAATTTTTGATTCATAATCTCTACTCCTCCCTAGTCAATCATAGAAGTCTTCAACTTTATCGATTCCACTTTCTTGTACAAGCTCTCTACGGATCCAACATACTCAATTGGTTCAAATAAGGATGTGAAAATGAGCCTGTTTCAGGTGCGGACTCTATATTGATCCCAAAGGCAGACAGGGATCGGCTTTTCTTCACTTCCTCTATAAAAAAAGTAGCACAAAACCATGGCCTTGGTTTTGTGCTACTAATGTTGTATGTTTGGGGTTCAGTACACAACTAATCGGTCGCTAGTCTTTTTAGGAGTTTTTGAAAGTCACTTCACACAAGCTTATGGTGTTGGATAAAATCTGTTACGATATCTTTTAAATTCGGACTGCCCATTTCAGCTAAATCATAGTGTACACGTGTACACGGCTTATTAATTGAAATGACGCGAGTTAAGTCGATCGGTGTCCCAATGATCACTGCGTCACAGTCGGCCTTATTAATCGTTTCTTCAAGATCTTTTAATTGTTGTTCGCCGTATCCCATTGCTGGAAGGACGTTTCCAATATGTTTGTATTTATTTAACGTTTCGGTTAATGTACCTACCGCGAATGGACGTGGGTCAATGATTTCTTTCGCTCCCAAACGCTCTGCCGCGACGGTACCTGCACCAATTTTCATTTCTCCATGTGTCAACGTCGGACCGTCTTCAACGACTAACACGCGTTTTCCAATAATACTTTCCGGATGATCGACTGTAATCTTTGATTCAGCCTTTATAATCGTGCTATGGGGACTTGCAAATTTTATATTATTTTCTACAATTTGAATGGCTTCCTTTGACGCACTATCCACTTTGTTAATGATGGCTACATCAGTTGTTCTTAAACAAACTTCGCCAGGATAGTATTTCAGCTCATGACCCGGGCGATGCGGGTCCAAGACAGTAACAGCTAAATCAGGCTCAAAGAAAGAGAAATCATTATTTCCCCCATCCCATAAAATAACGTCACAGCCATCTGGATCATTTTCAGCTGCTGCCAAAATGTCTGCATAATCAACGCCCGCATACACAACATTTCCTCGTGCCACATGTGGTTCATATTCTTCCATTTCTTCGATTGTACAATGATGTTTCTTTAAATCTTCGACTGTCGCAAAGCGCTGAACACGTTGCGCATTTAAATCGCCATACGGCATCGGGTGTCGCACTGCAATGACTTTCAAGTCATGCTCCAACAGCGTTTCAATTATTTTTCGCGACGTCTGACTTTTTCCAGTTCCAGTTCGCACTGCGCAAACAGAAATGACGGGCTTATTACTTTTTAACATCGTGCTGTTTGGACCGAGCAATGTGAAGTTGGCGCCCGCTGCATTCACGATTGCCCCCACGCTCATAACATCCTCGTAACTAATATCACTATACGCAAAAACACATTCATCCACTTGTAATTCCTTAATCAACTCTGGTAATTCATCTTGTGAATAAATGGGAATACCATCTGGGTATAGTTCACCCGCTAATTCACTTGGATACTTGCGTCCATCAATATCTGGAATTTGTGTTGCTGTAAAAGCGACAACTTTATAGGCTTCATTATCGCGATAATACGTATTGAAGTTGTGAAAGTCTCTGCCAGCCGCACCTATAATAATAATATTTTTTCTTTTCATAGAACTCTCTCCTATAATTACAATAAGTTATTATAATTATAGCTAGGAATGTATATTAATACAATGGAATCTTTTCGAATGTGCTTAAACCTTAAACACAAATACGATTGAAATAACGAAAAATACGATGTAGATGGGATTCTATCTGTAAATTTCGCACATCTTTTACTACCAAATGACCCATTCCATACGAACTCCCATTATTGACCTTTAAAAAAGAGTTTCATTCTCCAGAAAAATATACGGATCATTTCAAGTTCTTAGTCTTACATTCATATTGTTAGATGTTGAAACTGTTAGGATGACGGCAGTAAATTTTCCCTTCATTGTCGTAGGAGGTTCCTGCATCTTTAGGCAGGATCTTTTTCATTGTGGTTGCGGCGGCACTACGGTTACGCGGCAGGTGCTTCGTATGGAGACGGGGATTCTGCTTAATGTTCATTTTACTCATTATCATGGATGCTGCTTGTTTATTCTTTCACGAACATAAAATGGGTCGCATGGCAGCGACCGCTTTATCATTTTTAGACTGAGGGAAAAAACGTTTATTCTTCTAATAATTGTTTTGTATAACCAATAAAATCTGTAAAATAACCATCCACTTGATATTGCTTGACCCGCTTTTGTTCCTGTTTTTGTGTTGCTAAATCAGTAAAATAGACGTGGACCTCTTTTCCCTGTTGGTGCAACTCATTTACTACCTTTAGACTTACGTCAGTTGACTCTATCCCGATGGCTGGGTATGGAACTTCTTTTGCCTTCTGTAAATCAAATTCACCTTTTTTAAACAATAACGTTAACTGAATGGAAGGAGCTAATGCTTGCAATTTTTGTAAGCTTTGCTCGGAAAACGATTGGAATGAAACGTATTGCTGATCCAGTAACCCATATTCTTTTAATAACTCAACCAGCTGGTTTTCCATTATCGCTTTTCCATTCACTAGTCGTGTTTCAATATAGTAATGCTCGTTTTTTCCAAATACTTGAAACATTTCCTCTAAGGAAAGTATTGCTTCTCGTTTTTCTTCTTGTTGAAACACTTCAACAGTTTCAAACTTCATCAATTCTTCAAACGTGTACTCAGATACTTCCCCACTTCCATTGGTTGTTCGATCTATAGTGGCATCATGCATTACCACAAGCTCTCCATCTTTTGTCATGCGTAAATCCAATTCTAATGCATCCACTTCGTCTTGAGCCGCTATTTTATAAGCAGTAAGTGTACTTTCATTAAAACGGTCATTCGCACCGCGGTGGGCATAGACTTCTGCTTTATCCACAACCATTGGCTCCACTTGGGTTTCCGCTCTAGCATATAACAACCCTGCAAGCAATAATAAAATGAACAAAAAACCTCCAATTTTTTTAAATAAATGCTTCCCGTTCATTTCTATAAATCAATGCCTTTTCTGGAAAGTCTGTCATTATAGCAGCAACACGAAGATCAAACAATTGCTTCATATCGTTCGCATCGTTTACTGTCCAAGCACGAAGTCTCGGAAAAACTGGCTTCCAATGCGCTACATTGTTTAATATGGCGCTTTTAGAAATATGGACCGACTCTAAATGAAAATAATCTAGATACTCATGCGGGTGTGGTAGCATGCCTTCTACTAAAAGAGCTATATCAGCATTCGGATCTAGTTTCTTCATACGCATTAAAGTCGGCAAATGAAAGGAGGAATAGATCACTTTTCTATTATTCCCATATGATTGAACGATTTGGTGAACCGCTTCTTCAATTCCTTTATACATAAACCTGGTTGTCTTTAACTCAATATTCAGTTCAACTTCATACGGTTTTAGCAATTCTAAAACTTCTTTTAAAGTAGGGACTTTTTCCAAGCGCCATTGATCGACAAATGCATCATAGTGGGAAAATTTCACTCCGGCACTATATTTTCTTATTTCTGCAAAGGTTAGATCTTTAATATAGCCCGTACCATCTGTTGTTCGATCCAAAAATTCGTCATGGATCACTACGATTTCTCCATCCTTCGTCATATGAACGTCTAATTCAATCCCGTCAACGCCCTCTCGAATCGCTTGCATAAATCCTGCTAAAGTATTTTCCGGATATGTCCCCATACAGCCTCGATGGCCATAAATCTTCGTAATCATGAAAGTCTCTCCTTCTGTACAAGCAAAGTATCTTATAAATTTTGACCAATCAAAATTTTCTTTCATTTGGATTTTAGGCTTGTGAAGTTGTTGCGAACTAACTAGAACAGAAAATTTATCTAACACATTTTCATCTATCATAACAACTAATTCCCCTATAAAGCAAAAAGCAACCACAGCCATTAAAAAATCTTTATACAGGAAGGGAATGAAGCACATCCACCTTCATTCCCTTTAAAATAATCATTCTCCTCTAGCAGCATTCGCTTGCTCAATTGCGTCATTCACTTGCTCTACAGCGGTAGAAAATGCTTCATCGACATCTCCGCCATTATATACTGTCTCCAATGCTGTTTCGATAATTTTACGCTCTTCGGGTATCATATCCATTAATCCGCCTTGTGTGGCCACGGATGGTTTCGTTGCCTGTAATTGCTCTACGGTTACTTGTAATTGCGGCATTTTCTCATAAGCATCTTTTAAAACTTGCTCTTCGTACGCTTTAGGATTGATAGCAAAATACCCCGTTCCTACATGCCATTCTGCCTGCACTTCAGGCTTCTGCAAATACTTTAAGAATTCCCAAGCCGCCTGCTGCTCTTCTTCCGGTTTTCCTTTAGACATCCACAGACTCGCCCCGCCGATTACAACACCTTGGCGCTCCTCTTTTTCCGGATAAGGTATAAAAGCAACCCCCACTTCAAATGGCGCATTATCAATTACATCTCTTGCGGTTGCAGAGGACTGCATAAACATTGCAACCTCACCACTTAAAAACCCGGTTACCATATTATCGGAATTTATACCATAATTCGCAAATGTGTCATCATCCATCATTCGCTTAACCCACTTAAAAATAGACTTCCCTTTTTCATTATCAAACGCTACTTCTGTTGCTGTATCACTGCGTCCGTTATCATTATTTAATAATAAACCACCCTGGTTTGCCAGCAGTTCTTCAAATAACCAGCCATAAGCTTGAAGCGCAAAACCTTTCATTTTAGGATTCGCCTCTTTAATCGCCTTGCCGGCTTCTTCTACTTCTTCAAATGTCTCTGGCGGCTCTTCAGGATTTAAACCGGCCTCTTTAAAGGCGTCTTTATTATAAAACATGACAGGAGTTGATGAGTTAAATGGCATGGAATAAAATTTCCCATCTACTTTATAGTAGTTGGTAATATTCTCCTCCAAATTACTCATATCATAACCTTCTTCATCTATAAACTTTTGAATAGGTTCCACGTTACCGCTGTTAATCATCGACATCGTCCCGATCTCATTGACCTGAACAATTGTGGGCGCATCATCTGTTCCACCTACGCTATGGTACTTGGATAATGTTTCCTCATATGTCCCTTGAAATTCGGCTTTCACTTGAACCTCATCTTGTGATTTGTTATATTTTTCCACAATTTCATCCAGAGCTACCTGAGCTTGACCGCCCATGGCATGCCAAAAAGTTACTTCTGTTTTTCCCCCTGACTTTCCGCCTTCTTTGGCTTCGGCTTTACCTTCATCCTCTTTTTCTTTAGAAGCATTGCAAGCAGCAAGTACAAGCGTAAAACTTGCCAAAATCAATATAAGTAATTTCTTCACCCATCTCCACTCCTTTTCATATGTATATTTTATAAATCTTCCATTCTACGTTTTTCAAATGCATTTTCGTCATATTAGTGAAGCTTCACGTATGAGTTTTTTCCATCTTCTACTACCGCAGGGTATGTTCACTCAGTCCACACAAACTACTAGTGGCATTATTTTATTGCGCCTTCTGTTAAACCTTTTTGTAATTTCTTTTGTCCTAGAAACAGAAGAATTAATGTTGGTAACACGACGATCAACCCGCCAGCCATAATAACACCCCATTCATTGAGTTGTTCTTGCGACTGAAGTTGCTTTAATCCAATTTGCACCGTCCGCACCGTATCATCCGTGGTAGCCAGTAACGGCCAAAGATACATATTCCAAGAAGTCAGAAATCCATAAACACCTAAAGTAACTAAACTTGTTTTGGCGACGGGAAGAACAACCGTTAAATAAAATGTAAAATCTCCCATCCCTGATATTTCACTTGCTTCCTTTAACTCTTTCGGAATTTGTTTGAAATGTTGTCGTAATAAAAACGTTCCAAATGCCACTGCAAAAAACGGTAAGGACATACCTGTATATGTATTTAATAAATTCAACTCCCGAATTGTTTGGAAGTTAGGAATGATGGAAGCTTCAAAAGGAATCATCATTGTTGCGATAAAGATAAAAAACAACGTATCCCTGCCTTTAAACTCCAAGAACACAAATGCATAGGCAGCTAAACTTGATAACAGTAATTGTCCAATCATAATAAGGAGCGACACAATCAAACTGTTCATTAAATAACCAAATAAAGGAAAACGCTCAAACGCTTTGATATAATTTTCTAACGTCCATGTTTCAGGAAGAATTTTACCAGTCAAAATATCCTGACTAGACATAAAGCTCATTAAAAATGCCACAATGGCAGGTGCAAACAACAACAAAGCAGATACTGTCAGAAGAAGATAAAAAACCAGCTTTTTACCAAAAGACATGGTCATTGGTAATGCACCTTCCTCTCTCCCAGCTTAAACTGTAGCAATGTCATAAAGAGGATAATGAAAAACAGAATCACGGCTTGTGCGCTTGCTGTACCATAGCGATAATTTTCAAATGCTTCTTGATAGATAGAGTAAACGATTAAGTTCGTTTCGTTTTGCGGACCGCCGCGAGTTAACATGTCAATTTGACCAAATGTTTGAAACGCATTAATCAATGAAACCGTAATGACGAAAAATAACGTCGGGGACAGCATAGGTATTGTAATATGCCTTAATTTATACAAGTAACTAGCGCCATCAATTTCCGCACTTTCATATAAATGTGAATCAATTGATTGCAATCCACCTAACAAGATAAGAAAAGTAAAGCCAAGATTCATCCATATGGTTGAGATGGACACAGAAATGAGTGCCCAATCCGGGTCTGTCAGCCAGCCTATTGCTTCGAATCCCAGCGCTTCCAAAAGCTGATTCAGCCAACCTAGCGTCGGGTGAAATAAAAACATCCAAAATACAGACGCCGCGGCTACAGAAATCCCCATTGTAGAAGAAAATATCATCCGAAAAAAACCGATACCTCGTAGTTTTTCATTGGCAATAACAGCTAAAAACAAACTAATCAAAATCGTGCCTGGCACTGTATATAAAACAAACAAAAACGTTGATTGTAAGCTTTTTAAAAATATGGGCGACGTAAAAATGTTTTTAAAGTTATCGAATCCTACAAAAACAGTTGTCGCTCCACTGTTATCAGTAAGAAAAAAACTTAAATATAACGTTCTTGCCATGGGATAAAACAAAAACACACTAAATAAAATGATAGAAGGTAAAAGAAACAGCATTCCTTTGATAAATCGGGTTCTTCTTTGCTTTTTCTTCACTTTCATCAGATCAATTTGCGTATATTGGTCTGGCATCATCACTGCTTCTTTCATACAACCGCTACCTCTTTTTCCTTTACTGGAGAAGCTGCTTTTAATAAGAGACCTGAATCAGTATCAAAAAAGCAAAGTTTGTCATTGGATATATGTACGGGAACCTTTTCCCCAACTTTGATCGACCATTGACCTAACCATTTGGCCGTCCATAATTCTGCTCCTACTTCGAATGTTGCCAGCGTTTCATTGCCAAGTTGCTCTACATTAATGACTTCCAGCTTATGTGTAGCTTCTCTATCAACTGCTGGTAAAATATGTTCCGCTCTAATACCGACAGTTAGATTTGCGGTCTGAGCAATTTTTTCAGTTAGTTCTATAGAGCCCATATCAATTTCAAGGGAATCTTCCACCCGTAAGCTTTGATTGATTAAGGTAGCTTTTCCAAGATTCATTTTTGGCGAACCTATAAAAGAAGCAACGAATAAATTAGCTGGCTCATTGTACAACGTAATGGGCTCTCCAACCTGCTGGATTTCTCCGTTATTTAAAACCATAATCCGATCCCCCATTGTCATAGCCTCCACTTGATCATGTGTTACATAAATCATCGTTAAACCAAGTTTTTTCTGCAGTCTGCGTATCTCTATACGCATATGTGCGCGAAGCTTTGCATCCAGGTTGGAAAGTGGCTCATCCATTAAACAAAGAGGCGCTTCACTTACAACCGATCTGGCAAGCGCAACCCGTTGCCTTTGACCACCAGAAAGCTCTCTAGGCTTTCGTTTCAACAAGTTGGAAAGCCCCATCATATCAACTGTCGCTTTTAATCTTTCCTGTTGTTCCTGTTTACTAACTTTTTTAGCACGCAAGCCAAACAAAATATTCTGCTCTACATTTAAATGGGGATACAATGCATAATTTTGAAAAACCATCGACAAGTTGCGATCCTTTGGAGGTAAATGATTAACCACACGATCCGCTATTTTGAGCGTGCCCCCTGTAATTTCCTCCAAGCCGGCAATCATACGCAACAATGTACTTTTTCCCGATCCGGAAGGACCAACAAGAACGAAAAACTCACCCTTTTCAATGGAAAGATTAATGTTATGTAGTACATCCGCTTGTTTATCATAGGATTTGGAAATATTTTGTAATTCCACTTTACTCACTCTTGCTCCCCCTTTACCAATCTTTATTTAAACATAGATTGTTAGCTTTGTTGTCATTCTTAACTGAATATTTGTTTTACGTTAATTATCTTAACATTTGCTTAATATTGTATTTACATAGTTTGAAATATCCTGACATTTTTATAAAAATGGAGGTGTTATGGGGGCGTCAAACTTAGGGGTGGTGACGAGCTTACATTTTAAGGAAGAAACTTCCTACCTCACTTTAAATACGCTCGCTTGCAGGTGGGAGCTCAATGTTTGCGACATTTAAAAAGGGTAGGTTTTGTATATGACCGCGCTTTATATGGGGAGGTGAGCGTGATAAGCTACTCGTCTTGCGAAAAAGAGTATCTGCACACTTTGGCCCTCCGCAAGACACCACGCTCATAGAAGCTCCGTATCAAGTCACAAATTATCTGAGCATATTTATCGGAATTGCTGTAGAACATCCTGCCATTTTATTGAAATACAAACTCAACACATATCACTTCAACAGATGTAGTAAAACGTGGGTTCCCGAGTAACTTTTTATTTAAGATAGTGTTTTTGATGGGAATTCACCCTTCAAGGAAATCCTAGATAAGATTAAGCCTGAAAAGGATAGGCTTTGACAGACCGTAGAGTACTCAATATAACAACCCCCATCGATTGATGATGAGGTAAGATTTTAGAAAGCTGCATGGTGGCTTTGATTATGTAGACAAATATGGGAATAACTGTAAAGTACCTATCTATTCAATGAAATGGTGTTTTACGCTAGTATTAAAGAATTCTTCAATACGAAGAATGTATTATCGAGTTTTTTTGACGAATGGCTCGAAGATATTTCCGATTACATCCCCCTACAGCAAACATTCTCCATACCTATTCCAATGGACAATAAATTCGAATGGTTCAGTTGTATAGAAAACTGTAAAGGAAATTTTCCAAACTAACCAATGACATCCCTCTTGTTGCAAAATGCAAATAGTTTTAGAGAATAGTACAGCTAAATAAAGTTAATATTGCTCCTCAGGATATTATACCGGACTGTTGTAGTAATATAAAATAAGCCAGATTCTGTGATAATATAGAATCTGACCTATATATTTTTATTATTTTGGGTCTTCTAATCGAGCTTTAATCTTTTTCCAATGTTTTTTCACTTGAGTTTCCATAAGGTTAACTGTATTAGAATCTTCATCAAAAATTCTTTGTGCTCTTTCAGCATAACTAAGAAAATTCCCATGTCCCTTTTTATTTTTGCCCAAGTGCGAATAATTTTTATATAACTCTCTTCTATATGATTTACGACTGAATTCTTTTGATTTACGATTACAGATCCTTATTTTGCGATATGTTCTCGTGTAATACTTAAAAAGACTTTTTTCTCTGATTCGAACTTCCTCGCCATCAAAGCTAAATCCAAGATAATCTAATTTTGTCTCATTAAATTCTAAATCAGTTATCTTATTATTAGTATAAAAATAATTTCCTGTCTTTTCAGGTTGAATCTCTAAATTTGGAATCTGTTCTTTTATATTCTCTAGAGTTTGATGATGAATATGGTAATCATAGCTTTGGGCGTCTCCTTCAATAGGAATCACTATAATTAAATCATCACAATACCTTTTATAAAGTCCGTTTTGTTTATCTACATACTTTTGTATTTTCTCATCAAATTCTAAAAGATAAATATTAGAACAGACTGAGCTGATACCTGCACCTTGAGGAATTCCATAATTCTTAGAGTTTTTGTATATATTTTTATGCTTAAAAGTCCTAAATTCCTCTTCTGTGAAATATTTATATTTATTTTTTATTTCACTTTCAGTATACTTTGTTTTCAAATCTGCTTCTATTTCATTTTTGATAAAGTAACTAAATTTTGTTAAGTTCTTAAAGACATTATAGTAATCGCCAGGTAATGTATCCTTCTTTAGAACATAGCGAATTTTCTCTTTAAGATACCTATGGTCCAATGTATCAAAGAAATTAGTAAAATCAGCAACAAAAATATATGCATTTCTTTGCGCTTTTATAAAATCAATAACTTCTTTAGCAAAATTAATATTACTTTTTCCCAACAAGTTATTTCTATATGCAGTTGCTACCTCATTAATACCCAATTCTTCTACAACAAAATTGTAGTGGTTATTTAATTTGTCGCCATAGTACTTATAAATATAGCTATCGATGTGAGAAGCATAAAATATTTTACGAATTTTTTCTTTTGGCTGTTTTTCTTTCCTATTATACTTTTGGAATTTAATCTCAAAGTGTATAAATGGGTAAAATCCATGTTTAGCAATCCATTGAGGATTTTGAATTTTACCCTTAACATTTTCAATTGACTTCTTATTATCGAGATGCTTATACTTCTTGACTCGATACTTTTTCTTATTCATATTTGGCAGAGCTCGCAAGGGTATGTAATCGTAGCCTATTACTCTATAAAATTAGCCCTTGCAAGCATACTCTCCTTTCGAATTATAGATTATTGCTAACCTATAAAGGGGCTACTAAATGCACTAATAGCTTATACTATAATTAGTATATTGAATTGGTTGTTTATGACGATTGGAGGTGTCCAAATGCCACGTTATTCAGAAGCGTTATCGATTGTAATTCGCTGGGCCAGCCTTGTGATTACAATTGAGATAAAGCTTGACAGAAATTCACCAATCCCCCTCATAACTACTTTTATGAGGCGTAAACTATGCCAATTTTACCATATGGTGTAGTAATAGTCAAAAAATACCGAATAAAAGTTTAGTAGTGATGTCATTGCATAAGTATGGTTGGATATCTTGCAATTTCTATTCTTTGAATAATCATATTAACGAATTTAGAAGCTGATATGCACTAAAATAGAGGGGGTAAAGATATGGTTTTTTTATTTTTAAAAAATGATGAGCCGCAAATGATTTGGAATGCAATTAATAATACTCAACTTGTTTTCCATCCGAGTAAAGCAATAACCGGATTGATTGATTACTCTAAATTTCGAACATTAAACAGAAAAAAGGAAGTTATTTTATTTTTAGATAGAAACCTCTTGAGTAGTTTATAGTCCTTTACAAAGAATGGAGATTTAAAAAATAATAGAGAAGAGAAGAAAAGAATGATTACTTTTAATGTTATGGTCTCAAATGAATCAACTACCAATCAGTGCTGGACTAGCAATAATGAAAATGCATTAAGAGAAAACGATTCTTATAAAGCTAAAATAGAGTTGAGTAATTTTAATGATATTTTTGATTTTTTATCCAACTCAGATGTGGTTAAATTTAGCTGGTAGTAGAATAGACAAAATTTCAAAGTATAATTCTTCTAATTATTCCATACAAAAATTCCATTATTTACTATTAGAGCAATGATCACTTCCTAATGAATTATGCCAGCATGTTACATCTAGTTAATATATCGAACTCTGACATGAATCCAGTAGAAAAGTTATTATCATTCTTAAAGTTGGAATTTCGAAAATTAGCTTACCTCCCAATATATCAATACATATCTAGTTTTGTTATTTTCCAATCAAAATGATTTAAAAGCACCTAAACACGCTAATAATAATGTATTTGAGAGAATTGAAAAAGGTTGTATTAATTAAACCCTTGGATTTTAACCTATCTATCAACTTGGATTACACTTTAATGAGGTTGTTTTATTTCCTACTGCCGACATTATTTTAAAACAAATTTTTATTAACATAAATGGAAAAGAGCTTGTAATTTTATTTTTTTGGATATGTTTTTTTCCTCCATTAACCTTTACTCGGGCTAAATCAAAATCTAAACACTAAATTTAAAATTAATTTTAGCTGGAAGCACTCCACAAATACATTTTATATTTTTTGATTATTCACCAGATAAAATACCTAATGAAATTTATTTAAAAATATTAACTTCATCTGGAAAAGAAGAAAGTATCGTAATTAATGAAGAGGACTTTAACAAATCTTTTATTGAAGTCAAAGAAAATAGAGCAATCTAACTCACTATTAGCCATGTATTTCAAAAAAAATATGTTTGGGTTAATAAGAGTAGTTATACATTTAATAAATCAGTATATTTAACACAAATAAATGGTAAAGACGAGGGTTATATCGAGATAAAATTTGAAGAGAAAAGTGGAATTAATAATGAAAGTACGTATAGGATAGTAAATAAGTTTTTCATCAACAATGATAAATTATCTTTTAACAAAGAAAAATTTAAAGTTGATTTATAATTACAATCAAAGAATATATATGAGGTAATCAGCTTGAGCTATTACCTCGTTTTTATAAATTTCAATTTATGAGTTCTCTTAGTTTTTTTATAAATATAATGCTGATAGAGTTGGAAATATGATTTTATATCCCTTCTAAGAGATATAGAGAATTTTTGGTTTACCGTTACTTATGATACGGTTCCCCCTTTATTATCCTAAACGCCCTGTACACCTGTTCCACCAATATTAATCGCATTAACTGATGTGGAAAAGTCATTTTAGAAAAAGACAAAGCCTCATCGGCGCGTTTCATCACTTCCGCACTCAAGCCGAGTGAGCCTCCTATGACAAAGACGATTTTGCTTTTGCCGGTTGTGGCAAGGTAGTCGAAGCGTGCTGCGAGTTCTTCGGAGGATTTCATGGTGCCTTCGATGGAGAGGGCGATGACGTGGGCGTTGGGGCTGATTTTGGAAAGGATCCGGTCTCCTTCTTTCTTCTTTATTTGTTCCATTTGGGTTGGGCTTAAGTTTTCGGGGGCTTTTTCATCGGGGAGTTCGATGATGTTTAATTTGGCGTACGCTGTGAGGCGCTTGAGGTATTCGTCAATTCCTTGTTTTAAGTATTTTTCTTTCAGTTTTCCGACGGAAATGATGGTGATATTCATAGCTGTTCCCCTTCTCTGAAGTTATACACAAGTTGAAAACATGAAACAAACAACTTATTCACATACCTTATCCACATATCCACATAAACTATCCACATTTAGTATGGGAATATTAGTTCCCTACAAGATATTCAGCGTGCTTTTTGCAGTATTCACAAGTTGTGGACAAGTTTTTTCCTTCTTCTAATTTTTCAAGTTTGGGAAAGGTTTCGTGCTCATCCACGATGACATCCAATGCCAGTTCAACGTGCTCGCCGCAACAATAAATCATATAATAACCTCCTTTCCGTTTATATCATCATGTAATCATGACCATAAAAAATCGTTTTGAACATGGATTTCGTATCGCTTTCTGGATAACTCTTCTTTTTTTAAAAAATAATTAGTATTTCTCGAGATCGCAATTGAATTTTGAAGGCGCGCGATTCTCTCAGAAAGACTCGCCATCTTTATAAAATACTCTTTCCGATATTACTCGCAACTTTTTGGAAATACTTTCGACTTTCTTGATTACTTGCGACTTATCGAAATTACTGTCCACTTTCTCGATTTACTTGCGACCTATCGAAATTACTGTCCACTTTCTCGATTTACTTGCGACCTATCGAAATTACTACCGACTTTCTCAATTTACTCGCCACCTATCGAAACACTATCCACTTTCTCGATTTACTCGCAACTTCCCAAAATATACTATCGACTTTCTCTTAAATACTCGCCACTTTCTTTATCCACAGATTATTTTACCATTAAATCAGAAAAGCGGGAAAGCCTCATTTGGCTGTTCCCGCTTAACATTTTATAATCTGGCTTCATCCGTCAGCTTGATAGTGGTTTTTTCTTTTTTGCCGCCTCTATAGTACGTGACATCCATCGAATCGCCGACTTTTTTCGTGTTGTATAAATGTTTTCTGAGCGCAATGACATTGTCCACTTTTTGTCCGTCCAGTTCAACGATGACGTCCAATTCTTCCAATCCTGCCTTTCCAGCAGGTGAATTGGCCATAACGGACTCGATCATCACACCAGTAGTTACGTCTTTCGGCAATTTCAGTGTTTCCTGCTGATGATAGGCGGATACTTCTGCGACATCACGCAATGTGACGCCCATCGACGGGCGTTTGACTTCACCGTATTTTTCTAGGTCTTCAATAATTGGAATAACATAGTTGATCGGAATCGAGAAGCCAATGCCTTCTACTGTGCTTTGCGCAATTTTCATGGAGTTGATGCCAACGACCTGCCCTGCAATATTGACAAGCGCTCCACCGCTATTGCCGGGGTTAATGGCGGCATCTGTCTGGATGACTTCCGCATTCCAGTCAGCCACACCGTCTCCGTTAATATCGACGGGCACCGCCCGATTGACTCCGGAAATAATGCCTTGGGTCACGGATCCGGCAAATTCGAGTCCAAGCGGATTTCCGATTGCCATGACCTGCTCCCCGATTTTCAAAGCGTCAGAGTCGCCGAATTCTGTTACGGCGTCATCGGCAATTCCATCGGCATCTATCTCAACGACCGCCAAATCTGTCCATATATCGCCTCCAAGCTGTTTCCCGGAAACTTTTTTGCCGTCTGACAGGGTCACTTCCAGTTGCGAAGAGCCTTGGACCACATGGTTGTTCGTTACGATAAGCGCTTTGTCCCCCGCTTTCTTATAAATGACTCCTGATCCTACCCCTGCCGCTTCCTGGCCCTCCCCGCCAGACCAAAATTTTGCCGTTTGAATATTGGTGATGCCTACCACACCTTTTCCGGCTTTTTCCACTGCCTCGGTTATGTCTGTCGTGACATCAAGTGAGACATTCTTGGATGGGTGATCCGTTTTGCCTCTATTTTCTTCAATCGCTGCATTGTTTTGGTTCGGGGGTTCATTCCAATCTAATGCTGGAAAGAGCAGGGCCATTAAAAGCGCGCCGATGATTCCGCCGATGATTCCTGAAAAGAATCCGCCTCTTTTCTTTTTAAAGCGGTTAGGGCTGTGATCATCGTAAAGTCCCACTAGACACCATTCCTTTCTTTTGCTACGTTCCATTCCCCAAAAGGTTTTCCCTTCATATTCCTTATTATAATGCGCAAAGCGACAGAAATTAAATAATAAACGTTTTCTATTTTGTAAATAGCTTAGGGTGTGGACAAAAAAATGAAAACAGGCAGCCAACCGCCGCGTGTTTTCATTATCTATTCCTGTATTTACGCTTATTTAAACATTTTTTATACGGCTGCGAGGTCGGTCGGTATGTAAGGATCGGTATCAAACAGTCGGACATGGCTTCCCACTTCAATTCCCCGGGACGCCAGCGTCTGGGTAACGCTCATCCGTGCCAGGTCTTTCATGTTATTGTCACGGCTTAAATGGGCGAGGTAAATGCGTTTTGTCCGGTCGCCAATAACCTCGCTCATCGCCAAAGCCGCGTCTTCATTGGAGACATGTCCAACATCGCTTAATATTCTCCGTTTCACGTTCCACGGGTATCTTCCCATCCGCAGCATCTCAATATCATGGTTGCTTTCAAAAATATACGTATCCGCATCAGCGATCATCCCTTTCATCCGATCGCTGACATAACCTGTATCCGTGATCAAGACGAGCTTTTTCCCTTCAGACCGAAAAATGTAAAACATTGGTTCAGCAGCATCGTGCGAGACGCCGAAAGATTCAATGTCGAGGCTTCCGAAAGATTTGACAGCTTCCACTTCAAAAACAAATTTTTGATCAGTCACCACTTCCCCGAGCATGCCGTCCATTGCCTTCCACGTTTTTTCATTCGCATAGATGGGAAGCCGGTATTTTCTGGCCATGACACCCAGGCCCTTAATATGGTCGCTATGTTCATGGGTAACAAGGATGCCATCTAGCTTTGCTGGATCGCGTCCAATTTTCTCCATTAATTCCCCGATTTTTTTGCAACTGACTCCGGCGTCTACAAGAAAGGAGTGTTTATTTGTCTCAATATAAAAGGCGTTTCCCGAACTGCCGCTGGCCAAAACACTAAATTGCATCGACATGTACTTGTTCACTCCAATTTCACTTTTTCTTCGTCACCGGGATTCACTTCGATAATTTGTCCCTCAAATGCATTGACTAACAACTGCTCTTTTTCTTTCTCATGTTCCACGACAATACACCACGTCGGTGTCAATACTTGGGTAGCTTCCATGTTTACGACAGTGTAATAGCCGAGTTTCGCTTCAACCACTTTACTTCCCGGCTTCATCAGCCCATTGCGATAAATCGCTTCAACTGCCCGAATGGCAGGAAGCACTTCTTCTTTTTCACTGATCGGTTCAATCTTTTCTAGCATCGTCTGTTTATAAGACTGAACTTCTCCTGATTTAGTGACTGTAAACTCCAGGCTTGCGCTTTTATTTATGAAAAATGGCTTTTCCTGGTGTTTCTGAAAATACGTAATGATCCCAGCTGTTTCATCATGATAGCCAAACACATATTGCTCACCAAATAACACTTCATTTTTAATGAATTGATCCAATTCGGACGTGTCGAAATTTTTTCCGATTTTCACTGGTGTCTTTAGTTCCGATTGGATCATCGTCCGATCGGTGCTGTTTATCGTTTGATTGTTCAATTTCTCCAATTCTTCATCCGTAAATGTTTTCGTATTGGCGCTCATGTAATGATCAGCAAAGGTTTCCTTTGGAATACTGCTATAATCAATGTCGTCATTTTTTAAGCTTTCTTCCAATGAGACATCCATTTTGACTTCCAGCTGATTGATCCGTTCCTTGTTCAACAACTGGCTCAGGAGGAAAACATCGAGAGTCAGGAATGCGATGATAAAGATGCTTTTCAGTCTACTCCAGTCCATGTTATTCCCCCTTTATTTCCTCAGTATCAAGACGTAGCCATGAACCTGCGTACAAGTAATACCAGGAAGGTTCCAGCGTCAATAACTTGGGATTTTCGGGATCTTTTACAAGTCCGTAACCAATAATGAATTCTTGGATTAAATCGACTTTAATATCCGGATTGGAAAGCAATTCGTCCATTGCTTCTTTTCCGGATGGCAATGTCACAACCTTAGGGGCGGGAAGTGGAATATCCAGAATAAAATAAGGTCTCTCATACTGGTAAATTTCTTCTTTTCCCCAAGTTAGCTCCATTTTCGTCATACCTTCTTGGCTGAATACGGGGTACCCTTTTATAAACAATAAAAACTTTATGTTTTTATCATACGGGTCCATGCTGAGATAACGGTAATTATCAGTCCAGCCTGCATGCTCATTGACAAAATTAATACTTCTCTCCAAAACATTCATGTCTTCACTTTTTATCCTAGTATTAATGGTCTGGCTCGGATTCACGTAAAAAAACATGTTCGTCAAGTAGTCAACGGTCATGAGGCTCGTCCCATCCGTATATTTTGCGCCATCCGTGATCGAATCTCTCCGCACATAGTCCGGATCTTTAAATAGCGCATTTTTGAAGCTTTCGGGTTCAATGTAGTCGGAGTAGTATTTATAACGCGGAACCTCTATTTGTTCGGATGGAAGAAACTTGATTCTCCCATCGGGAAGATTGTATGCCTGGTAAGCGTCATATTTTGTTTTACTCTTTTCCAAATGGTTGAACAATGAAACAAGCTGATCATGATTAACATGGCTTTCATATACCTTTCCATCTTTTGTGGAAATGAAATATACTGACCCGTCTTCTTGCTTTTCACTATCCAGGCGGATGACAATCCGGTTGAATGCTCCATAAGGAAGATTGTTGGACTCAAACCGCAAAACCCTTTTATACACATCAAATGGGACAAGGTCGGGAAAGATGATTTCTATATTTTCTCCAGACTCGGAAAGCTTGCGAATTTGGGTAGGCGAATAAACGACTGGATCGCTGAAATCGTAAAATGTCCAGCCGTTTAATTCGGCAAGTAATTGATCAATATGTTCGTCCTTGCCCGTCCCATAGTGGTCTTTTTGGAAATGAAACAAAACCCCCACCGGTTTGATTAAATCCGCCACATCTTTCGGATCGGAGATGGATACTTCGTGAACATTTTTTTCTTCACTAAATTCATATTTCGGCTGGTACGTCCATAAATTCCATGTCAACACAACACTCGTTAAGACAAGGAAAAAAAGCAGGAACGATTTCATGTTTTCGTAATTCACGACCAATCATCCTTTTGTTCAGGATCGTAAGGAAGCGTGAAAATAATGGCCGTACCTTTTCCTTCCACGCTTCTTGCCCAAATATGACCTCCATGGGCTGCTATCATTTCTTTTGCAATGGCAAGGCCCAGGCCGGTTCCACCCAACCTTCTTGTTCGCGCCTTATCGACTCTGTAAAAACGGTCAAATACTTTCTCTATATTTTCCTTTGGAATGCCAAGACCTTGGTCTCTTACACTTACCTCAATTTTATCATCGAGTTCTTTCAGCTTAAAAGTAATCTGGCCGCCTTCCGGAGAATATTTGAGCGCATTCGAGATAATATTATCCAACACTTGTGTCAGCTTATCTTCATCTATTTCCACAAAAATGACCTTGTCGGGAAGTTGGCGCCTAAAGGAAACGTTCCGGTCTTTCGCCATTTCAAAACGGTCAATGATTGAACTGAAAAAGGAGACAAAATCCACCCAAGTTTTATTCATCTCATAGTCCTTGCTGTCCATTTTCGAGAGCTTCAACAAGTCATTGACCAGGCGGATCATCCGTTCCGTTTCATTTTGTGTGACATTCAGAAAATGAGGAGCCAACTCTTTGTCATGAAGCGCTCCATCAGACAATGCTTCAAGATAGCTGCGCATGGTTGTCAGTGGGGTTCTCAGTTCGTGCGAAACGTTTGAAACAAATTCTCTCCGATCTGCCTCGATTTTCTCCTCCTCTGTTACATCATGCAACACAACGATAAGCCCATTGATGAACCCGGTGTCACGTTGTATGACTGAAAAGTTCGCCCGTAAAATAAAAGGAGATTCATTTGTACTGTAATCGAGAACAATCGGTTCCTGCTGTTCCAGCAAGTCCTCAAAACTGTCTTTATCCTCAAAGAAAAGCAGTTCGGTAATAGGGTGGGAAATGACTGTTTCACGTGAAACTGAGAGCATTTTGGCCGCTTGTTCATTGATCAAAATGATACGGCCTTTCCTATCCGTCGCAATAACTCCGTCCGTCATGTTGGAAAGAACTGTGGAAAGCTTTCTCCGTTCCCCTTCCGTCATCGCCTGAGCCTCTTGGAGCTTTCTCGTCAAGTGATTAAACGAAAGAGCAAGCTTGCCAATTTCATCATCACCATAAACACGGACTTTGCGCGAAAAGTTGCCTTTAGCCATGGCAACGGCCTGCCTTTTCATATCAGAAATCGGCCTTGTAATCGTGCGCGCGACCAAAATCCCGAGTATTGCCGTAATGAACATGGCGATTAATGTTGCCGAAATAAATATTTGGTTGATCTCTTCCAGCTGGTCAAATACGGTTTCAATTTTGGCAACAAGATAAATGGCTCCGACCACTTCTCCTCCAGATTTGATCGGAGTCGTCAATATCCATACGCGATCTTTTGATGGTTTATCTATAAAAATATTGTCTTCTTTCTTCCCGCCAGCCAAAATCCTCTTTACCATGACATCTGTTGTTTTCTGTCCAACAATGCCCTGGTTATTTCTTTCAGACGTTCCGACAACGATATTTCTGTTATTAATGACGCGAACCTCGGAGATATCCTCCCCTGAAAAGTCAAAAAGCAGTTTGCGTACTTCTTCCTCGAGCGAAGGAGCCTCTTCATCTGTCCTGTCTTTCTTCATCTCTTCGCTCAGGCTGTACTCTAATAATGGAAGCCTGCCTTCTATCGAGTGCTTAAAGTTTGTAATCAACTGTTCTTCCAGTTTTCCGATAAAATATACACCGATAATTTGCATGGCAATCATAATCAGCAATAAATAAATCGTTACGAACTTAACATGGATTGAACGGAAAAAACCTACTTTTTCCATAAAGACTACTCCTGTTCAGGCACACGCAAATAATAGCCGACCCCTCTTCTGGTTACAATCCATGTTGGATGGCTTGGGTTGTCTTCAATTTTCTCGCGAAGACGCCGCACAGTAACGTCCACAGTCCGCACGTCTCCGAAGTAATCATATCCCCATACCGTTTGGAGCAAATGCTCGCGGGTCATGACTTGACCACTATGTTTGGCCAGATAATGAAGGAGTTCAAACTCGCGATGTGTCAGTTCAATTGTTTCACCATTTTTGGAAACAACGTAAGCATTGGGATGAATCGTAAGTGCACCAATATTAATTTCATCGTTCTCATCCTCCGCCGATTGCTCGGCGATTTGCGAGTGGCGGCGCAAGTTTGCCTTCACGCGTGCGATCAGTTCCCTTGTGCTGAATGGTTTTGTGACATAATCGTCCGCACCCAATTCCAATCCTAGCACTTTATCAATTTCCGAATCTTTTGCCGTCAGCATAATAATAGGCATGTCGTATTTTTTACGCACTTCGCGGCATACTTCCATGCCATCCCGGTTCGGAAGCATAATGTCCAATAGAATCATATCCGGTTGCATTTCTTCCACAAGCTTTAATGCCTCATCGCCATCATAGGCGCATTGCACAGAAAATCCCTCTTTTTTCAGGTTAAACTGGAGAATATCAGCAATTGGCTTCTCGTCATCAACTACCAGGATTTTCTTATCCACGGCCCCATCTCCTCTTTCATCATTCATTCTATATTTTAGTAAATTATATTTTTCCTCTTAATCTCTCTATTTTAGCACAAATAAAGGACCCGTTCCAAAAGCGCCCGAATCCTTTTTATACCAGTCACCCTGCTATTGATACAAAAACTTTGTTCATAAAAAGTAAAAAAAGCACTACGAGAGCCATCGTCGTCGCAATGCTTTTTAAAATAAAAGTTAGTGATAATATTAACATATGAAATGCGGATCAGCAAGATATTTCGACAAATTCTTTTAGGCTGTCTCTTTCATGTCACTATTTTCATGTTGTTTTTAATCTATGCCTGTTCCCTTTGTTTTATGAACACTTCTTGTGATAGATGATTTTTTACTGTCTCTTTTCCCGCCTTATAATATTCTATTATCGCAGGAAACTCTCGCGCGTATCTCTTGTATCTTTGCGGCTATAAAGGGCTGGCCACATTGTCCCCACGCTGGAAGTTTCCTACCATGTTTTTTGTGCACGAAAGGATGTGAACCGTTTTCGGTTCCTATTCCCGGATTCACTTTATACGAAACTCACGCACATCCAGTTCCAAACGTATTCAGCCCTATTCCCGGATTCATTTTTTATCAATCTCACGCATCCAGTCCAGTTCCATGTAGCGGTGAAAAGTCCTCATGCCTAAAAAGAGGCTGAACAGCAGTGATGTCGATCACGATGTTCAACCTCTTTTTCAAATTTCACTTTATCTCCAAACACTTCTTATGACATTTGTTTGCGAGCGATCAGGCCCCACGGAGAAAATGGAAAGTGTGACGCCGGTTAATTGCGAAACGCGCTCCAGGTAATGGCGTGCGTTGGCAGGAAGCTCATCGAGTGTTTTGCAGCCGGTGATGTCTTCTGTCCAGCCAGGCAATTCTTCGTAAACAGGCTTGCACTCTTTCAAGATGTTCAAGTTAGCAGGGTATTCTGTAATCATTGTGCCTTTATAATCATACGCCGTGCAAATTTTCAATGTTTGAATACCCGTCAATACGTCAATGGAATTCAACGACAGGTCTGTAAGGCCGCTGACACGGCGGGCATGCCTGACCACAACGCTGTCAAACCAGCCAACACGGCGCGGGCGTCCGGTCGTCGTTCCGTACTCACGGCCGACCTCGCGGATTTGATCGCCAATCTCATCTTTCAATTCAGTCGGAAACGGGCCATCTCCCACTCTTGACGTATACGCCTTACATACACCGACAACATGGTCAATTTTCGTCGGCCCCACGCCGGAACCGATCGTCACACCGCCTGCGACCGGGTTGGATGAGGTTACAAATGGATATGTTCCCTGGTCAATATCAAGCATGACCCCTTGCGCTCCCTCAAAGAGGACACGCTTGCCTTCATCCAATGCATCATTCAGCACAACAGATGTATCACACACATACTCCTTGAACTGTTGTCCGTACTCATAATATTCATCCAAAATATCTTCCAGTTTAAAACCGTCTGTTTCATAAAAACGCTCAAGAAGCCGGTTTTTCTCTTCCAGGTTGCGCGTCAGTTTTTCTTCGAACACTTCCCTGTCCAGCAGATCGGCAATCCGAATGCCGACACGTGCCGCTTTGTCCATATACGCGGGACCGATTCCTTTTTTTGTCGTACCGATTTTGTTAGCGCCCTTACGTTCTTCTTCCACTTCGTCAATTTTCAGATGATAAGGCAAAATAACGTGAGCCCTGTTGCTAATTCTTAAATTATCCGTTGAAACAGCATGGCCATGCAAATATTCCAGCTCTTTTACAAGCGCTTTCGGATCAACCACCATGCCGTTTCCAATTACACTGATTTTATCTTTATAAAAAATTCCCGACGGAATTAAATGCAGTTTATATGTAACGTTGTTAAATTGAATTGTGTGGCCTGCATTGTTGCCTCCTTGATAACGGGCAATCACTTCTGCATTTTCTGATAAAAAGTCCGTAATTTTCCCTTTTCCTTCATCTCCCCATTGCGTTCCGACAACCACTACTGATGACATGCAAAAAGCACCTCCGCTGGCTCAAAAATGAACCCTAATATGAATTAATTATATTTTATCAATGGGCCTTGCCTAGAGTCAAGCCAAAAGGCGAACATTAACAATTGAACTATCATAATTTGTTCGTCTTTAAAGCAAGGTTCTCCCTCATTTATTATAACCTACTTGGTAAAGGTTTTAACAGTATTCTTCACTTGCTCCCTTTCCCAAAAAGAAGAGGCGGGCCAAGTCATATAGCGAATAAGACCAAAAAGCGCTAAACGCCATCTCTGCCCTGTTTCTTGATACTGCAGGGTCTTTTACGGCACATCAACCTCCTTATATACGCAGTTGGTAAGTCTTTTCCTAAGTGTTTGTAACACGAATTTTTCATAAACTGATAAGTGCCGATTCCAGTTCATCATACTCATTCTCCGAACAGTTTTTCTATTAGCCACACTGTCTTCTTGATATGTAATTCACATCCATCCATGCTCCTCTGCCTTCCCGAATCATCTATTCTAGTCGGAAAAGTGGCCCTCAAATGTCTGCTTATGCTCCAACATAAAAAATTCATTCGCCATTAAATACTGAATGTTCTGTATCATATATTATATATTTACAAATTACTTTTACTGCTTTAAGATTAATTTTCAATAGGAGGTACAAAAGATGGAAATGTCTTTTATAAACCCAAAGTCGTTAAAAGCACAATCCTATCACGTCATTAAAGAGGCAATCATCAAGGGGGTTTTAACCGATCATGAAGTACTAACTGAAAATAAAGCCAAGGAGTTATTTGGTATAAGCAGAACACCATTTAGAGAGGCCATCCAAAGATTAGAAGCGGAAGAATGGCTCATATCAATTCCTTATAAAGGCACTTATGTAAGCCCTTTAACGATGAAGGATGTAGATGATATTTTAGAAGTGAGGTTAATATTTGAAACCGCAATGGCAAAAAAAGTGGCAGAAACGATTACTAGTGAACAAATTGAACAACTTCAAAACATCATCAATAAAATGGAATCGGTCTCAACGAAACAATCCGACTACGAGTTTACTTTAATAGATCAAGAATTTCATAAAACCATCAACCATTTTGGCAATAATAAAAAGATGGTCTCCATAAGTGATCAAGTGTATGACTTGATGCGCAGAATCGCGATGAAAGTTTTAAAAAGTCCGATCAGACGAACAGAAGTGATTGATGAACATTTGAAAGTGTTAGAAGGATTACAAACGAATCATGTGGAAAAAACTTTGGCTCACCATTATGATCGGGTGAGATTTGAAGCGCAAAAATACTTTTCAACTTTATAAAGGATGGATGTTACATGAAGCATAATTACCGCTATCAAATTATGTTAATGATGGTTTTGATGGTGATCATCAACTATATCGATAGAGGAGCCATTTCATACGCACAAAAAGATATTATTGGCGAGTATGGATTTGACCCTATTTCATGGGGAGCCGTACTAGGATATTTTGGATTCGGATATTTATTCGGTTCTCTCTTCGGAGGAATTCTCGCGGATAAGAAAGGACCCAAATTTGTTTGGATTTTTATCGGAATTGGCTGGTCCTTGTTTGTCATCGCCACTGCATTTGCCGGAGATATTGGTATGGCCCTGTTTGGCGGCTCTGCTCTAACCGGATTTGCCATCATTCGTATCTTATTTGGATTTGCCGAAGGGCCGACGTTTTCAACCATTAATAAAACAAATGCGAACTGGGCAACACCCAGAGAACGTGGATTTGCTGTATCCTTGGGGTTATTAGGAACTCCGCTCGGGGCATTGTTAACAGCGCCTGCCGCAGTTGGGCTATTATCTGTCACAAGCTGGAAAATGATGTTTATTATTTTGGGCAGCCTGGGAATTGTATGGGTTTTCATATGGGCAAAAATGTTTACGGATTTACCCGAGCAAAACCCGAATGTATCAAAGGAAGAGTTGGAAAAAATCCGCTCTGTAAAAGATTTATTGCCAAATGAAAAAGTCGTTAGTAAGCATGATGATTCAATTAAATGGTATCATTTCTTTAAAAATCCGACACTCGTTTTTAATGCTTTAGGCTATTTTGCTTTCCAATATATTAACTTTTTATTGCTTACTTGGACTCCGAAATACTTACAAGATCAATTTGGCTTTCAGTTATCATCTCTTTGGTATTTGGGAATGATTCCTTGGATTGGAGCCTGTTTTACCGTATTGCTTGGCGGAAAAATTTCCGACTACTTGCGTCTCAAAACAGGAAGTCTGCGAATCGCGAGGTCTGGACTGGCCGTTGTTTCATTGTTATTGACAGCTATATGTTTCATGTTGATCCCTACCGCAAACACCATTGTCGGTGTTATGGTCTTGATGTGTATCGGGAATGCGTTTAATTCACTTCCAAATTCTGTTTATTGGTCGGTTATTATTGATACGGAACCGAGCCGAGCAGGTACATTTGGCGGCATTACACACTTTATTACCAATACAGCTACCATTATAGCCCCGATATTAACCGGGTTTTTAGTTGTCAGTTTTGGTTACACTTCGATGTTTGTGGCAGCTGCGATCGCATCCGGCGCAGGAATGATTGCAATGCTCTTTGTGAAACCTGGTCAACGGCAAGTAACGAATACATTAAGTAAGGCGGAAGCGTAATATGGATATTTTATCAATTTCAAAATTAATGAAAAAGAAAGAATTATCACCTGTTGAATTGGTAAAAGAAACTTTGCATAAAATTGCGATAGAAAATCCAAAATGCAATGCCTTTATTACGGTTGCAGAAGAAGAATCTTTACAAACCGCCAAAAAACTCGAACAGGAGTTATTGTCCGGCAAAATAAGAAGCCCGCTTCACGGCATCCCTATTGCCATAAAAGATTTAATTTTTACAAAAGGGATTCGGACAACAATGGGTTCGAAACTATATGAACAATTTATCCCCGACACGGATGCAACGGTTGTCCAAAAATTAAAAGATGCCGGTGCGGTAATAATAGGAAAAACGAATACACATGAATTTGCTTATGGACCAATCGGTGACCGATCCTATTTTGGGCCGTGCCGCAATCCGCATCATTTAGATAAAATTACCGGCGGATCGAGCAGTGGCTCAGGCGCCGCTGTTGCCTCCGGCATGGTCACTGGCGCTTTAGGAACCGATACAGGCGGATCTATCCGGATTCCATCCTCGGCGTGCGGAATTGTCGGGATGAAGCCGACCTTTGGGCTGGTGAGCAAAAAAGGATCATTTCCTCTGGCTTATACTCTTGATCATATTGGACCGATGACCAAGAATATAAAGGATAACGCGTTATTGCTAAACGTTATAGCCGGATATGATTCAGAGGATCCGTACTCTTTGAAAATGGAAAAAAAGGACTACTCCTCTTTGATTGGCCAAGATGTAAAAGGAAAAACGTTAGGTATTCCCTCTTATTATTTTGATTTCATCGCCGAAGAAGTGCACGCAGAGGTCATTCATTGCATCCATATGTATGAAGAACTCGGTGTCATCATTAAGAAAGTGGATATTCCTATTTTGGATAAAATCGCAATAGCGCAAAGTATAACGATTCAATCAGAAGCTGCGGCGGTACATGAAGATACTATCCAAAACCACAAAGGCGATGTAGACGATGAGGTATTTGAAAGATTAGTCGCAAGTCAAGCTATTAAAGGCTATGAATATGTGCAATCACAAGTCGAAAGAAGCCAGTTAATTGCCGAATATAATCAGGTCTTTGATGACGTCGATGTATTGCTCACTCCGACACTCCCTATTCTACCAACTAATATTGGCCAGCGGGAAGTACAAATTCAAGGCCAAACGGAAGCTGTTCGCCATGCATTGTTAAGATTGACATCGCCAACAAACTATACAGGCAATCCGTCTTTGTCGCTTCCTTGCGGCTTATCCATGCATAACCTGCCAATTGGCGTTCAATTCATTGCAAAACATGGTGATGAAGCTGAATTATATCAGTTTGGCTATGCTTTGGAACAAAGCGGATTGTATCAAGACAGATTTCAAGATGCTTTTCCACAAAAATAAATGGGGAGCTGTCTAAAAAGTCCATTTTAGAATACATGAACTAACATTTAAAACCCAAGAATGTTGATTTTACAGTATTCTTGGGTTGGTTTTTTAAACTTTCAAGCTGAAATATTACTTTCCGGACAGCACCTCTGGTTATTTTATTAGAAATTCGCTTTTTAAACATAAAGGACAGCCATGAAAGTGACGAGGCTATATTGGCGTCAAAAGGCACAAATAAAAGCACTCCGAATACGAAGTGCTCAATCGCTATGCGCCAGGCGGCGCGGCGGAATCGTCAAACCTTCTCTCTAAATTGACGAATTTATTATATTCTTTGACAAAGGCAAGCTGGACGGTCCCGGTCGGGCCGTTCCTCTGTTTCGCTATAATGATTTCAATGATATTTTTGTTTTCTGATTCCTGATCATAATAATCTTCGCGGAACAGGAATGCCACAATATCAGCATCCTGCTCGATACTTCCCGACTCCCTGATGTCAGACATGATCGGGCGCTTGTCCTGACGCTGTTCCACACCACGGGACAACTGGGATAAGGCAATGACGGGAACTTCCAATTCACGGGCCAATGCCTTTAATGAACGGGAAATCTCCGATACTTCCTGCTGCCGGTTTTCTTTAGCACGTCCGCTGCCCTGAATAAGCTGCAAATAATCAATCAAGATCATCCCAAGACCGTGTTCCTGTTTCAGCCTGCGGCATTTGGAACGGATTTCACTAATACGGATTCCAGGGGTATCGTCAATATAGATACCGGAATTGGACAAGCTCCCCATTGCCATCGTCAACTTACGCCAATCCTCATCTGTCAGTGCCCCTGTTCTTAAATTTTGGGCATCGATATTGCCTTCGGCACAAAGCATACGCATGACGAGCTGCTCTGCCCCCATCTCCAGGCTAAAGATCGCGACATTTTCATCGGTTTTTGTTCCAACGTTCTGCGCGATATTCAATGCAAAAGCCGTTTTACCGACTGATGGACGGGCGGCAACAATGATCAGATCATTTCGCTGGAAGCCTGCGGTCATCCTGTCCAGTTCAGAGAATCCCGTAGGAATCCCGGTAATTTCCCCTTTACGGTTGTGAAGCATTTCAATATTGTCATATGTTCGGACGAGAATATCTTTTATGTTTTGAAAAGCGCTGGCGTTCTTCCGCTGGGCTACTTCCATAATGCTTTTTTCGGCTTCATCGAGCAGTTCTTCCACTTCGTCTTCCCGTGTGTAGCCGTTCGTGGCAATGTCAGTGGCCGTACGGATTAAACGGCGCAGGAGCGCTTTTTCTTCCACGATCCGGGCATAATAACCAATATTAGCGGCTGTGGGCACCGATATGGAGAGTTCACTTAAATAAGAAACTCCTCCTACATCTTCCAGCAGTTTGGATGCCGCCAATTTTTCGGTTACCGTGACAAGATCCACCGCTTTTCCCGATTCGTTTAATTCAATCATCACTTCAAAAATTTTCTGGTGGGCGCTCCGGTAAAAATCTTCGGGCACAAGGATTTCCGATGCTAATACGATCGCTGAAGGCTCAAGAAAAACAGCACCGATCACTGCCTGTTCCGCTTCAATATTTTGCGGTGGCGTACGGTCTATTAATAAATCATTCACTGTTCAATCCCCCTCCCTGCTCCCGCATAAAACATGCCATAGAAAAAATGTGACCGGTATCCGGATCACATTTTAAATACTTATTCCATTTTACCATGAAATGATATGGAGACATATATGAATTTCAGTTTTGCTCTTTTACATGTACATTGAGTGTTGCCGTTACTTCAGGATGGACTTTGACCGGTACTTTCGTCACTCCAAGTGAACGGATCGGCTGGTCAAGTTCAATTTTTCTTCGATCGACCTTAACATTATGCGTTTTTTTCAATTCATCAGCAATCTGTTTATTCGTAATCGATCCGAACAGTCTTCCGCCTTCTCCCGACTTTGCTGTGATTTCCACGGAGATTTTTTCAAGTTTTTCCTTTAATTGTCTAGATTCTTCCAACAGCTCTTTTTCTCTCTGTTTTTCTTTTTTCTGCTGGTTTTCAAGCGCCTTTAAATTTCCGGGAGTTGCTTCGATTGCCAAGCCTTGTTTAAATAAAAAGTTTTGTGCATAGCCGACAGCAACATCTTTGATTTCCCCTTTTTTTCCTCTTCCCTTGACATCTTTTAAAAAAATGACTTTCATGAAGATTGACCTCCCTCGAAATATTCATCCAACACTTGCCTTAATTGCAACTCGGCTTCCAAAACGGATACATCCGTCAGTTGGACAGCTGCGTTCGACAAGTGGCCTCCTCCGCCCAACATTTCCATAACGATTTGAACATTTACTTCACCGAGTGAACGGGCGCTGATGCCGACAGTGTTTTCATCTCTCTTTGAAATAACGAATGAGGCATTTACACCTTCCATCGTCAGCAGCGTATCCGCTGTTTGGGCAATCATGATCGGATTATAAATCACATCATCCGCACCCGTCGCAATCGCAATCCCATCACCGTAAAATTCCATTGTTTCTATCAATTTCGCCCGCTTTACATACGATTCCACATCTTCTTTCAGAAACTTTTGCACAAGAACCGTGTCCGCCCCGCGTGACCTTAAATAAGAAGCCGCATCAAATGTTCGGGAACCTGTCCTAAGCGTAAAACTTTTAGTATCTACAATAATGCCAGAAAGAAGAGCGGTTGCCTCAAGTCGATGCAGTTTTTTTCCTTTGGGCTGGTATTCCAACAGTTCTGTAACAAGCTCTGAGGTGGATGAAGCATACGGCTCCATATAGACAAGCAACGGCTTATTGATAAAATCTTCACTTCGTCGATGGTGATCGATGACAACGATCCGATCCGTTTTACCTAACAGTTTTTCTTCAATAACGAGAGATGGCTTATGTGTGTCCACAACAACGAGCAATGTATCTTCCGTCGCAATTTCCAAGGCATCTTCCGGTGTAATGAGCCTTGTATAAATATCGGGTTCATTTTTTAATTCCTCAATCAGCCTTCTGACACTCTGGTCTATTTCGTCAAAATCGATCACAATATAGCCTTCCCGATGATTCATATGGGCGGCTTTTCTAATACCGATTGCCGCACCGATAGCGTCCATATCGGGATATTTATGCCCCATGACAATGACCTTGTCGCTTTCTGTAATCAAATCCTTCAAGGCATGGGAAATGACCCGTGCGCGAACCCGCGTTCTTTTTTCCATCGGATTGGTCTTCCCGCCATAAAATTTCAATTTCCCGTTCGGCAATTTCATGGCAACCTGGTCGCCTCCGCGTCCAAGCGCGAGATCCAGGCTTGATTGCGATAAAGCGCCGAGTTCAGGAAAGGATGATACCCCCAGCCCAACACCGATACTGAGCGTTAAAGGCACATGTTGCTTTGCTGTCGTTTCCCTCACGGTATCTAAAATAGAAAACTTTTCCTGCTCCAATTGCTTGAGAATTTTTTCATTTAATAAAATAATAAACCGGTCGGATGATGTTCTTTTCAGGAAGATGTCCCGCTCTATGGCCCAATTATTTAAAAGCGCCGTAACGGTGCTGTTCAGTTCACTTTTCGTTTGGTCATTCATTCCTTGTGTAGCGTCATCGTAATTATCAATTAAAATGGTCGCGATAACCTGACGTTCTTCTTGATACCGTTTGGCCGTATCTATTTCTTCTGTCACATCAAAAAAATAAAGAAGGCGTTCTTCATTTTTTACTTGGACACGGTATTTCCGCTCATTTAATGTGACAATATCCGTCGCTCGTTCTTCCTTTACGAGTTTAACAAGCGCTTCCGAGATATCATATAAAGTCTTTCCCACAAGTGTATTTTCGCTTAAACAGGAAGCCATATAAGAGTTTGTCCATTCAATATCATAATCATCATTGATCAGCATGATCCCGATCGGCATTTCCAACAGCGCTTCTTCTCCCACCTTTTTAACGCGATGGGAGATCGTCGAGATGTATTGTTCTGTTTCGCGCAGCC
This sequence comes from Siminovitchia sp. FSL H7-0308, assembly GCF_037980985.1. NCBI lineage: Bacteria > Bacillati > Bacillota > Bacilli > Caryophanales > Bacillaceae > Siminovitchia > Siminovitchia sp. FSL H7-0308. The sequence goes on along the minus strand of NZ_CP150282.1, from coordinate 4,295,877 downwards.
TCTCATTTTCCGCTTGTATTGTAAAGAAAATGAAAATCCCGAGCAAGAGAGCACCAAATGCACCCGCCCACCAGTATTGGAAACTGATGATGATCAGAAGAACGACGTTAAGAGCGACTATTCCAAAGATCGGATAACGGTTCTTCCCTTGCTTTTTATATGGAGGCATCCTTTCAGCTCCCTTAATCCTAAATTTACTTCTTAGCCAACCGCTCTCTTAAATCAAAACCTAAGTCAATTATACCCAATAACTTGACGATTGAAAAAAAGATCGGCCATAAAAAGGTCATGACCGTAGCCATGATTGGAATGGCTTTAGGCCAGCTTTTCAAATAACTGTAATAAAAGATAAAAGCCAATCCCTGGATAAACAGAATCATTTGCAAAATATAAGTCGCATTCATGACGACCATATATAAATATGTACCCTCTTCCAAGTCAGCTACAAGTGAAATAATGATGGTAATTAAATAATACCATAAAATACTTCTCGGAAATTTTAAAGTACGGAATGGAGAGAATTGCGGAACATTCACGCCGACTCTTTTCAATATCGGAAAGTTCACAGCCATCAACAGTATGACTGTCAGAAAAGAAACCCCGATCAGCAAGCTTGGCGCCAATGCTTTCAGTAACTTGATCATTTCTTCTATTTGCTGTGTAACTTGCTCATTGGGCACTTGCCCCAATGATTTCATAAGTTCGGCATAACTTTCGCCCGAAGATCGAAAGCTCTTTATCAATTCATCCATAAGGTTGATTTCTAATAGTATAACGGCCGCGATGTAAAAGAGAACAATATTTCCTAAAAACACCATACTTGATGCCATATATGAAATCAGTTTGCTCTTTCCGCTTCTAATACAATACCCCATCACCAACCCTGTCGTTCCGTACAAGATGGCAATCGGAACAAACATGATATTGATAATAGCTGACATCGCAATAGCACCGATCAGTAAAAGAAACGCATGTTTCAGCGGGTGCTTTGCACTGTATAAAAGAAATGGAAGAATCAAAAATAAACTAGTGATAAACGCAATGACCGGGACATAAACGGAAAGGAACATCAACACAGCAAACACAGCGAGCATGAGGGCCCCTTCCGTGAGCATTCGGGTATCTTTCACTATTTCACCTCATCACAAACATATATACCTTTTCATTTTAACGATTGTTGACTATTCATTCAACTGATGGCTATAAAGTAAAACTTCTTATCAGTAAAGATGATCTTACTGATAAGAAGCAGAACAAAGACTAAGATCGAAAGCATCTTATTGGAAAGCTCAAGACGACACTTACGCTTTTTCACTTACGATGACGATATTGTCGAATCTCACCTTGGCACCACTGCGCTTGCACCCGCACATCCGGTGTGTCGAAACATCTTGGCGATCAAACCGCGCGCGCTAGGGCGCTGCCGAAGGTTTTTACTTGTCTTGTCGACCCGAAAAAATCGAGCTTTACTGGAAATCTAACTCAACATCTTACCCCTTTGACTTACTTTCAGCTTTGTTGGGAGGCCTACTGCCCGTTAAAGCGGAAAGTGAAGCTCCAATCTCCAGCAACCTTTTTCGCCGATTGTGGTTAAAACCCATTTATCTGGAAGTTCATCCTCTATTTCATTCCCGTTTTCCTGCCATCTTTTAAAATGAGAGGCACTGCCAGAAAGTGAAGCTCCAATCTCTGGAAACCTTTTTCGCCGATTGTTGGTTAAGCCAATCGGCTTTTATCTGCCAATCGCCCCATTTACGATGCTCGTTCAGCCCGTAAAGCGGGACAAAAAAACAGCAAGAGTCTACCCCTTACTGTTTCGAAAACCATTATTCACCTGAAACAAACGGAAGAAGCGCCATTTGACGTGCACGTTTAATAGCCACTGTCAATTTTCTTTGATACTTGGCGCTCGTTCCAGTTACACGGCGCGGAAGAATTTTGCCACGTTCAGAAATAAACTTCTTAAGCAAGTCTATATCTTTATAGTCAATGTGTGTAATTCCGTTCGAAGTAAAGAAACACACTTTCCGGCGTTTGCGTCCGCCTCTGCGTCCACCTGCCATTTGCATAACCTCCTTTTATGATGATTAGAATGGTAGATCGTCATCAGAAATGTCGATCGGTTGTCCATCGTTAGAGAACGGGTCTTCATCTGTCCGAGTATATCCTTGGCTTCCCTGTTGTTCCTGTTGCCCATAAGAATAACCTTGGCTTTTTTGGGTTCCACCACCAAATTGGCTTCCTCCAAAATCTCCACCTCGGTCTTGTTGGGTTGCACTTCTAGGTTCCAGAAACTGGACACTGTCCGCAACAACTTCGGTCACATACACGCGTTTTCCGTCCTGCCCTTCATAACTGCGCGACTGAATCCGGCCATCAACACCAGCCAAACTTCCTTTTTTTAAGTAGTTGGCGACATTTTCTGCTGGACGACGCCATATGACACAATTAATAAAGTCCGCTTCGCGTTCCCCTTGCTGATTCGTAAATGTTCGGTTTACAGCCAATGTAAAATTGGCGACCGGCACCCCGCTTGGGGTATACCGCAATTCCGGATCCCTCGTTAATCTGCCTACCAATACAACTCGGTTCATCATCAGAATCAACCCCTTCCCGTGTACTTCTTAAAATTGTTTCACGTGAAACATTTATTTTTCTTCTTCTTTAATGACAATGTGACGGATGATATCATCATTGATTTTTGCAAGCCGATCGAATTCCTGAACTGCTTCAGGACTTGCATTTGTGTGGATTAGACGGTAAAAACCATCGCGGAAATCCTCGATTTCATATGCAAGACGTCGTTTGCCCCAATCTTTTGATTCGATGATCTCTGCACCATGAGAAGTTAATACTTGATCAAAACGCTCGATGAGCGATTGTTTTGCTTCCTCCTCGATGTTTGGACGAATGATGTACATGATTTCGTACTTTCTCATCTTTTACACCTCCTTGTGGTCTATGCGGCCCCTAAAGGGGCAAGGAGCAATTTTCATTACTCACAAGGAAAAATTATATCATAAAGTCCAGAGAATAACAATTCATAAAAAAGTAAGAGCCATGCTGCTGCATGGCCTTTACATCATTCTTTATCTTTTTCGTAAGTTTCTTGTGAAGGGTTATACAATTTATCAAGATCTGGTTCTTCAGCAAACTCTGTTCCATAGTTCGGTTGGTTCGTTGTGTTTGTCCTTGCTTGCTGATCCACTTCCCGATCCCGAGCAACCTCCTCGGTATCACCATCAAAGAAGTAAGACAAACAAATGAGGCCGCTTAATCCAACTAATGTGTAAACAAGTCTTGACAGGCCGGCAGTTTGTCCGCCAAAGATGGCCGCAACGAGGTCAAATCTAAATAATCCGATCAATCCCCAGTTAATTGCGCCAATAATGACTAACGCCAAAGCAATTCTCCGAAGTGTTGTCACGCAGTGCACCCCCTTTTTCTCAAAGGCCAAACCAATAACAAATGCCATTGGTTCTGTTCTATTTTTTGAAGAAAAAGGGTATTTATGACTGGAAAAACTAACCGTTTATTTTGTTTTTTTCCCTCAATAGATATTTTTGCAGTTTGCCGCTTGCATTTCTTGGCAGCTTATCAACAAATTCATATCGTCGCGGACGCTTATAACGCGCCAATCGGCCTTGTTCCGTACAAAAGCGGTCGAGTTCTTCCGCTGTCAACAATTCATCTTTACTCACGATAAAGGCAACGACACGTTCTCCCCACATTTCATCCGGCTCTCCGACAACTGCTGCATCCAATACTTTCGGGTGCTCAAATAAAACATCTTCCACCTCTCGTGAATAAATGTTTTCTCCTCCTGAAATAATCATATCTTTTACCCGGTCACTCACCCAAAGATACCCTTCGCTGTCAACATACCCGATGTCTCCTGAATGGTACCATCCTTTGTAAAAAACTGCTGTCGTCGCTTCGGGCTGTTTATAATATCCCAACATCGTGCTTGGGCCTCGAACAATGATTTCTCCAAGTTCACCTGCTCCACATATGTCTTCAGGATCAGATGGACCGTCTTCCCTTGTTTTGACGATACGCACGTCATGCTGGATTAGCGGCTTTCCGGATGAACCCGATTTGATTAGTTGTTCATCTTCATACAATACAGTAATAGCAGGGCCCATTTCCGTCATGCCATATGCTTGATATAAGTCAATGTTTAACATTTGATTGACTTCTTTTACAAGCACCGGGGCCATCGGCGCCCCTCCGTATAGACCGGCACGGAGCGAAGAAAAGTCGGCTTGTGATAAATCTTCCCTCAACATCATATACCACATGGTGGGGGCGGCAAAAAAGAAACTGATTTTTTCTTCCTTAATTGTTTTGATCAATTCCTTCGGATCGAAATGATGCATAATGATATTTGATCCGCCCATCAGGATGCGCGGTAAAAAAGCAGAATGCAGTTCTGCACAGTGAAACATTGGCGCGACACTCAAGCCTCTTTCATTTTTCGTAATGCGCATGACTGCCGACATAATGGTGCTTTGATCAATCATACTTCGGTGAGAATGCATCACCCCTTTTGGCATTCCAGTTGTTCCGGATGTGTACATGATCGCATAAAGATCATCTTCATGCAGTTTACATTCAGGTCTTTTAGAAGACATGCCGCTTACCTGCTCTTCATAGCTTTTGGCAAAAGGCTCATGACATTCATCTATTGACCAAAATTCCATGTCCCGAAACGATTGTGCAGCCATTTTTACCGCACTGGCCGTTGCGTTTTCAAATAAAACAAGCTTTGGGCTGGCATCTCGTAAAATAAACGCAACTTCTTTTCCAGTTAACCGAAAATTGACCGGATTAAAGACAGCTCCAATTTTCATACAGGCAAATAATGTTGTTGCCAATTCGGCCGTATTAAACAAAACCGTGGAAACACGGTCTCCTTTTTGCACCCCTGACTGTTTAAAAGCATTGGCAAGCTTGTTGACGTCCTCGTCCCATTCTTGGTACGTCCATCTTTTGCCGAGCCTTCGATCGACCAAACCTTCTTTACTTGGAAATTTGGCAACAGTTTGTTCGAAAATATCCCTAAGTGTCGGCCCCAATTCTTTTCACTCCTTAAGGTTATTTTATGATCCCTCCAACCGCTCGATAATGGTTGCGTTTGCCATGCCAAATCCTTCACAAATTGCCTGTAGCCCATATTTTTTATTTTGTCTTTCCAACTCATGAACCAGTGTCGCCATGACTCTTGCTCCACTTGCTCCTAATGGATGCCCCAAAGCGATGGCTCCTCCGTTTACGTTCAATTTCTCAGGATCGGCACCTGTCTCTTTCAGCCAGTGCAGCGGGACTGAAGCAAATGCTTCATTGATTTCAAATAAATCAATGTCAGAAAGCCGCATCCCCGCCTTTTTTAATACATTTTCAGTTGCTGGTACCGGCCCTGTCAACATGAGTGTTGGATCCGAGCCAACAACTGACCTCGCAGTGATTCTAAAGCGGGCTTTTATGCCGAGCTCATTTGCTTTTTCCCGGGACATTAGCAAAATGGCCGCCGCTCCGTCACTGATTTGACTTGCATTTCCCGCTGTGATTCTCCCCTTTTTCAAAAAAGGTGGTTCAAGACTAGCAAGCTTTTCCATTGATGTATCTTCCCGCGGGCCTTCATCGGTTTTCATGATGCCTTTTTCAGTCTCGATCTCGATGATTTCCTTTTCAAACCGCCCTTCTTGGATAGCCCGCAGCGCCTTTTCATGACTTTTTAGCGCAAATTGATCAAGCTTTTCTCTCGTAAAATCCCACTTTTCCGCAATTCTTTCCGCGGATAACCCTTGATGGATGATTTCATGGCGATTTGTTAAAAGTGGACTATATGTTGCCCCTTGCAAGTTTGAGAGCATCGGCACACGTGACATACTTTCTACCCCGCAGGCAATGACAACATCCATGTCGCCGCTTAATATCGCTTGCGAAGCGAAATGGACCGCCTGTTGGCTTGATCCGCATTGTCTGTCGAGCGTAACCCCCGGAACCGTAATGGGAAAACCGGCGATTAATGCGGCCAATCTGGCAATATCATTCGCTTGTTCACCTACCTGCGTGACACAGCCGGCAATCACATCTTCAATCAAGCTACTGTCGATCCCGGCCCTGTCAACCACCTCTTTCAGCACTTTGGCTAACAGTTCATCCGGCCGAATGCCGCTTAACATGCCATTTTTCTTCCCGACGGGCGTTCTGACAGCCTCGACTATGACAACTTCTCTCATGGAATAAGATTCCTCCTTGTTGGAATGATCAAACTATTCCTCATACATTCGGTGTAACCCCCATTTAATCCTGCTTTATAACATAAAGAAAACCAGGCTCGCTTTAGCATTGCCTGGCCGCCATATACATCATATTCATATTTACGCGCCTTCTAATCGAAAAAACCTGGAACATAAGCAAATACGAAATAGCCAAAAACCGAACAATTCATTTATAATTGTTCGGTTTATTTGTGTAAAAAAATATAAAAATAGGGCACTGTTCGCAGAGTCGTTAGACGTTGAATCGGAAATGAATGACATCTCCATCCTGAACGAGATATTCTTTTCCTTCCAAACGGACTTTTCCGGCTTCCCGGGCAGCTGTCATGGAACCGGCAGCAAGCAAGTCTTCGTAAGAAACTGTTTCCGCACGGATGAATCCTTTTTCAAAGTCTGTATGGATAATACCGGCGCATTGTGGAGCTTTCATTCCTTTTTTAAAAGTCCAAGCACGTACTTCTTTTTCCCCGGCCGTAAAGTATGTTGCCAAACCAAGCAGATCATATGCGGCTCGGATCAACTGGTCAAGGCCGGATTCTTTAATGCCAAGCTCTTCGAGGAACATTGCTTTTTCTTCATCATCCAGAACCGCTATTTCTTCTTCAATTTTTGCGCTAATGACAATGACTTCGGCATTGTCATTTTCTGCATAATCCATGACTTTTCGTACATATTCATTATCAGAAGGATTGGCAACGTCTTCTTCCCCGACGTTTGCTACATATAATACCGGTTTACTTGTCAATAAGTGGAATTGCTTTACAACTTTTGCCTGATCTTCCGTAAAATCAAGGGCTCTGGCTGGTTTATCCGCTTCAAAAGCTTCCTTTAATTTGCTAAGCACTTCAAATTCAACCATCGCTTCTTTGTCTTTTTGTTTGGCCATTTTTTCGACACGGCCAATACGTTTATCCACTGATTCCAAGTCGGCCAATATTAATTCCAAATTAATGGTTTCGATGTCATCAATTGGATCCACTTTTCCGGAAACATGGGTAATGTCTCCATCCGCAAAACAGCGGACAACATGGCAAATGGCATCCACCTGGCGAATGTGGGAAAGAAATTGATTCCCAAGACCCTCACCCTTACTGGCACCTTTGACAATCCCCGCAATATCCGTAAATTCAAAAGCAGTCGGCACCGTTTTTTTCGGTTTGACAAGCTCTGTCAATTTTTCCAAGCGTGGGTCCGGCACTTCGACGATCCCCACATTAGGATCAATCGTACAAAACGGATAGTTGGCAGCTTCTGCCCCGGCTTTTGTAATCGCATTAAATAAAGTTGATTTGCCCACATTTGGCAAGCCAACAATTCCTGCTGTTAGAGCCATATATCGGTCACTCCTCTACTCTAGGGAAAATCTCTCCCCAATCCATTCATAATTATAGAGAGTCCTTCTATAAAAGACAACCCTGTAAACCATAAGAAAAAGCATGAATTAGCCTTCATGCTTTTCCAAGATTTTTTTCAATTTGCGTGTAAATTCCCTGCGGGGCAGCATGACGCTATGGCCGCAGCCTTCACATTTCATTCTAATATCCATCCCCATACGAATGATGCGCCAACGATTTGTTCCACATGGATGCGGTTTTTTCATTTCTACAACGTCATGAAGATCAAATTCTTTTTGCTCCATTTTTATCCCCCTTCTGTTTCACCTAATTGAGATGGCTCTTGACGATCAGTGCCTGAAAACATGACAATCCGTTGATACGGAGCATCTACTTTGTGTTCATCCAGTTCCAGTTTGATCGCCTTCCTGATCTCACGGGCAATGTACCAGTTTTGTAACGGTAATGTTTCGGCCGTTACTCTTAAAATGACTTCTGAAGCACCAAACTGTTGAATGCCGAGAATACTTGGCGGACTGACAATCTCCTCGTATTTTTCCGGCATCTTTTCCAATACGCTTTCGATCAGGGCTTCCACTTTCTTTAAATCCGCGTCATATCCGAGAAAGATATCAACAATGGCGACACTGTTGTGGAGGGAAAAGTTTGTTACTTCCGTTATATTGCCGTTTGGAATAATGTATAGTTCGCCTGTCCAATTCAGTATTTTCGTAGTGCGGAGCCCTATTTCATCAACGGTTCCTTCAAATTGGCCAATTCTTACGTAGTCTCCGACGGAAAATTGGTCTTCAAAGATGATGAAAAAACCGCCAATTACATCCTTTACAAGGTTTTGGGCGCCAAATCCGACAGCTAGCCCCAGTATCCCCGCACCAGCCAAAAGGCCCGTTACATCGACTGTCAATGACGATAATATGGTGACGATCGCCACAAAATAAACGGTATAAGTTAATATGTTTTGCAACAACTTCACTAGCGTTGCTTCCCTGCGTTCTGAAAACTGAAGAGGCACTCTCGCTCTTCTTTTAAAAATGTTTTGGATTGCTGCCCTTCCGACTTTTACCACAATAAAGGATAGCACTAAAATCATGAGAATTTTTAATGCCACAAAGCCGACATCAATCCATAAATCCAAATCGGTAAACTTTTCTACGAACTTGTTTGTTTGCTTTTCAACTTGATCGAGTTTTTCTTCCAATATGTCTTCACCTGGCTTGCCTTGGATTTGGTTCCTATTTTATCAATAACCTTCTTCCATTTCCACACATGAAAGGAGCCGGCAATTTATCCATGTATAGAAAAGACAGCTTCTTCGTATACTGGTTATCACAAGGTTCATTCGTGTTGGCTGAGCGAACAGGAAAGGGGAATCATTTATGGGAAATGAACTGATTGTACATTATGAAGATCCAATGGCCTCACATAAAATATGTGAAACGATATTAGGGCTGTTTCCCCGCTCTGTTGATCGGCCAATCGTTGTTGTTTGCATCGGTACAGACCGCTCCACCGGGGATTCATTAGGGCCTTTAATCGGTTCATTTTTACAAGAAAATGGGTTGAATGTATTTCATGTGTTCGGGACTCTGGATGATCCAGTACATGCCATGAACCTCGAAAACATTTTAAAATATATAAAAGCACATTACAGGAATCCCTTTATGATCGGAATTGATGCTTGTCTCGGACGTATCGCGAGCATCGGCGACATTAAAGTGAACGCAGGACCCGTCAAGCCGGGGGCCGGGGTACATAAAAAATTGCCCGAAGTCGGCCACGCATCCATTACGGGAATCGTCAATGTGGCAGGCCATATGGAATTTGTCGTCCTGCAAAACACCCGCTTAAGTCTTGTCATGAAACTGGCCAAGCAAATTTCCGCCGGTATTTTGGAAGCGGACCGCATTTGTTTTCAGAAAAGTATGTTTCAACGCATGCGTTTTCATATGACTGATAAAAGATCGGCAAAGTAACATGAAAAAATAAAAAAACCACAGTGTTTGACCGTGGCACAATTCCCAGCTAGATTTTTATTAAATATTTTACTAAAAAAAATGCAATATTGTAACGATCATGGCCACGACAAGAATGCTTGGAAGTAAATTCGCAACCCGTATTTTTGTTATGCCGACTAAATTGAGCCCGATAGCAAAAATCATGATGCCACCAACTGCCGTCATTTCCAAAATAAAATGATCCATTAATGGCTGAGGAACGATTCGATTGATTTGGGTTGCGAATAGCGCGATCACTCCCTCATAAACGACAACTGGAATAGCGGAAAAAATGACCCCAATGCCGAGTGTCGTAGATAAAATAAAGGCGGTAAAACCGTCGATAACCGCTTTAGTAAAGAGGACGTCATGATCGTTTCGTATCCCGCTGTCGAGCGCCCCGATAATCGCCATCGCGCCGATTAAAAAGATGAGGGTTGCTGTTACAAAGCCTTGAGCGACCGTTCCCTCTTCTTTTGAACCCAAGCGCTTTTCCAGCCAACGTCCCAAGGCATTTAATTGATCATGAAGCGACCACCATTCGCCGAGGACAGTGCCAAACACGATGCTAATGATGACGATCAAGAAGTTTTCACTTTTAAAACCCATTTGCAGTCCCAGTACTATAACGGATAGTCCAATACCGTACATAACTGTTTCTTTCATTTTTTCAGGAATGAACCGCAAAATTCTTCCGAGTAATGTACCGATGATAATGCAAATACCATTTACAATCGTTCCCAGCAATACCATGTACTCACCTGACTTTTTCCCATGTCTCATCCATATTAATCTTGTAAATTGATTAACTCCAAAATGCGCTCTAAATCTTCCGGAGATAAAAACTCTATTTCAATTTTTCCTTTGTTTTTGGTTTGCTTAATCGTTACGGTTGTTCCAAACTTTTCCCGTAAACGATGTTCCTGTTCCCTGATAAACACATCTTTTTTAGGTGGTGTTTTCTTTGTTTCACGTGGAACATTTTCGTTTATGTTTTGGATCAGTTTTTCAAGTTGGCGGACGTTCAGTCCCTCTTTGATTGTTTTTTCCGCCATTAATTTCATTTGCTCTTTCCGCTTTAAACCAAGCAATGTCCGTCCGTGCCCCATCGAAAGCTTGCCTTCCGTAATATATTTCTGAATATCGGCAGGAAGGGCAAGAAGTCTGACATGGTTGGCAATATGCGGGCGGCTTTTTCCAAGCCGTTTGGCCAATTCTTCTTGTGTTACATTCAAATTGGTCATTAACGTTTGATAGGCTCTTGCCTCTTCAATGGGTGTTAAGTCTTCCCGCTGTAAATTTTCCAATACGGCGAGTTCCATCATCTGCTCATCATTAAATTCCCTAATGACGGCAGGAATGGTTGCCAATCTGGCGGCCTTTGCAGCACGAAAGCGCCGTTCACCAGCTACGATTTCATAGCCCTTTCCGATTTTGCGAAGGATGATAGGCTGTAAAATACCATGCTGTTTAATGGATTCTTTTAATTCATCAATCGCTTCAGGGGAAAATAGTTTTCGCGGCTGGTATGGGTTTGGTTTAATTTCCCTTAGACTTATTTCTCGAACCGCTTCCTCGGTTCCTACTTCCATATTCGCAAACAAAGCATTAATGCCTTTTCCAAGACCTTTAGCCAACTTCAGCCACTTCCTTTGCGAGATCTAAATATACTTCCGCTCCCCTGGATTTAGGATCATAAATAATAATCGGTTCACCATGGCTGGGAGCTTCACTCAACCGGATGTTCCGCGGAATGATGGTTTGATATACCTTGTTTTGAAAATATTTTTTTACTTCTTGAATGACTTGTAGCCCCAGGTTGGTTCTTGCGTCAAGCATTGTCAACAGGACACCTTCTATCATTAAATGGTGGTTTAAATGCTTCTGTACAAGACGGACGGTGTTCAACAACTGGCTTAATCCTTCAAGAGCATAGTATTCACACTGGACCGGGATTAAGACGGAATCGGATGCCGTCAATGCATTAATGGTCAACAAACCAAGGGAAGGAGGACAATCAATTAATATATAGTCAAAGTCATCCTTGATTTGGTCCATCGCGCGCTTTAAGCGAACTTCTCTCGAAATGGTCGGAACAAGCTCAATTTCTGCCCCTGCCAATTGAATCGTCGCTGGAACCACATATAAATTTTCTACCGCTGTATCTTTAATCACCTTTTCAATCGCCAAATCATCTACAAGTACATCGTATATGCATTCGTTGACTTCACCTTTATCAATTCCTGCGCCGCTTGTCGCATTTCCTTGAGGATCAATATCAACAATCAATACTTTTTTTCCAATAAAGGCCAAACAAGCCCCTAAATTAACAGAAGTCGTCGTTTTTCCGACTCCTCCTTTTTGGTTGGCTATGGAAATGATCTTTCCCAACTATGTCACCTACCTTAACTTCCTCCTGTAAATTATCTCACCTAATTTATTTTAACAAATATTCTATGAGGATTACGCTTAAATAAAAAATTTCTTACTTATTCCAGTTATCCGTAAAAAAATGAGAAACTTGTTTGTTTTTCAAGCTTCTCATGCTCGTCATTTTCTATGAATCTTTCTTTTTAGGAATTTTAATCGTAATTTGATAGTATTCTTCATGCTCTTCTTCCGTTGAATCTAGTTTGATTCCACTGTCAGCCACCATAGAAAGTGATTGGCGGATCGTATTGACAGCAATCCGCATATCTTTGCTGATTGCTCTTTTTTTCGGCGTTCTTTTAGGCTGTTGCTTGTCGGTGGAAAGCATTCTTACGACTTGTTCTTCCGTTTGCTTTACATTTAAGTTTTTTTCAACGATCAAATTCATCAATTCAACTTGTTTTTCGGGATCTTTTATCGGTATTAACGCCCGGGCGTGACGTTCTGTAATTTGTTTTTTCAATAAAGCTTCTTGAACTTGTTCTGGAAGTTTGAGCAAACGAAGTTTATTGGCAACGGTTGACTGCCCTTTTCCTAATCTTTGCGCCAATGCTTCCTGCGTTAAATTATGAAGTTCCAGCAGCTTTCCATAAGCTATTGCTTCTTCTATTGGGGTCAGTTCTTCTCGCTGCAAATTCTCAATTAATGCAACGGAGGCAGTTTCCGTGTCACTTAAATTTTTAATGATGGCGGGGATCTTTTCCCAGCCAAGCATCTTGACTGCCCTGAACCTTCGTTCTCCGGCAATAATTTCATATTGGCTGTTTTCTGCTTCCCTGACGACGATTGGCTGAATGATCCCATGCGTATGAATGGTCCGGGCCAACTCTTCTATTTTTGTTTCGTCAAATATGGTTCTTGGTTGAAAACGATTCGGAATGATGTCTGAAACTGTTATTTGTTTCACCTCATCCCTCTCTTCCGCCGTCTCTCTTTCTGTCGGCAGTTCTTTATCGCCCAATCCAAAAAAACGCGAGAAAGGATGTTTCATCCTTCACACCACCTTGAAATAATAACTCCCTTTTTTAAATACATTCTATCCCAATAATCAAATCCCTGCCGAACAACTGCTCCTTTGCCGACTATATTTATTCAAGCGGCAGTTTATTGGGAGTACCAGGTTTCCGCGGATATTTATTTGGAGTCTTTTTAACTTTTTTTATGATAATGATGTTTCTTTCGCTTTCTTCTATTGGCAATGTAAAATCGTGGACAGCTTGCTCTTTTCCACCAAGCAGCTTGATCGCTTTTTCGGCCGCCTTTAATTCTTCTTCGGCGTTTGCCGCCTTCATTGCCACAAATATGCCTTCTTTTTTTACAAGCGGCAGACATAATTCCGTTAAAACAGACATTTTTGCTACTGCTCTCGCGGTAACGATATCAAATCGTTCACGGAAGTCTTTATGTTGAGCAAATGTTTCCGCACGGTCGTGATAAAAAAATACTTTCTCTAGTTTCAGTTCTTTGGCAAGTTCATGTAAAAAAGTAATCCGCTTTTTTAATGAATCGACTATCGTTATATTTAGTTGCGGAAAGCAAATTTTAAGCGGGATACTCGGAAATCCAGCTCCCGCCCCGACATCGCAGAGCGACAGGGAACCTGTAAAATCAACGAAAAACGCAGCGCTCACCGAGTCATAAAAGTGTTTTAAATACACTTCCTCATGATCGGTGATCGCCGTTAAATTCATTTTTTCATTCCATTCCACCAACAGTTCGTAATACCGTTCAAATTGGTTGAGCTGACGCTCGTCTAGTTCAATACCCATTTTCTTTAATTCGTTTGTAAATTGCTCTCTATTCATTGATAAACCCTTTCTTAAGCGCCATCCCCTGCAACACGGGCTATTTTTCCGTGTTCAATATACACTAGCAAAATAGAAATATCCGCTGGATTTACGCCGGAGATCCGGGAAGCTTGGGCAATGGAAAGCGGACGGACTTTGTTTAGCTTTTGGCGCGCCTCGGTCGCAATGCCCTGGATGGCATCATAATCAATGTCTTCGGGAATTTTTTTGTTTTCAAGTTTTTTCAGCTTTTCAACTTGCTGTAAAGATTTTTCGATATAACCTTCGTATTTAATTTGAATTTCAACTTGTTCAATCACGTCTTGCGGCAGTTCTTTTTCACCGGGCGCCAACTGGATGATATGGGAATATTTCATTTCGGGACGCTTTAATAAATCGGATGCACGAATGCCGTCTTTCAGCTCGCTGCCGCCCGCTCCTCTAATCATAGCCTGCGTTTTTTCATTTGGTTTTAAGATAGTTTTTTGCAGTCTTTTTATTTCGGATTCAATATCAGCTTTTTTCCGCTTATACCGCTCGTATCGTTCTTCAGATATGAGTCCCAGTTCGTATCCTATATCGGTCAAGCGAAGGTCGGCGTTGTCCTGGCGCAATAGCAGCCGGTATTCAGCACGTGACGTTAAAAGCCGGTATGGTTCATTTGTTCCTTTGGTAACAAGGTCATCAATCAATACGCCGATATAGGCATCGGAGCGGCTTAAAATCACTTCATCTTTACCAAAAATATTACATGCGGCGTTAATGCCCGCCATAAGCCCTTGGGCCGCCGCCTCTTCATAACCGGATGTTCCGTTAATTTGGCCTGCCGTATATAAATTTTTCACTTTTTTTGTTTCCAAAGTCGGCCACAACTGGGTTGGAACGATCGCATCATATTCGATTGCATATCCCGGACGCATCATTCGCGCCTGTTCTAAAGCGGGAACCGTTTTGATCAGTTCATGCTGGACTTCTTCCGGCAAGCTTGTTGAAAGTCCCTGGACATATACTTCATTTGTATGGCGCCCTTCAGGTTCGAGAAAAATCTGGTGGCGCGGCTTATCACTAAAACGAACAACCTTATCTTCTATTGATGGACAATAGCGCGCGCCCGTCCCCTTAATCATACCGGAAAACATCGGAGAACGGTGCAAATTCTCATCAATCAAACGATGAGTGCGTTCATTCGTATACGTCAGCCAGCATGGCAATTGGTCTGTCACTTTTTTGATCGTTTCATAACTGAATGCCCTCGGTTCTTCATCACCAGGCTGAATTTCCGTTTTGCTGTAATCAATTGTTTGGCTATTCACGCGTGGCGGAGTGCCTGTTTTAAATCTTTCTATTTCAAAGCCGAGCTCTTGCAGATGTTCCGACAGTTTGATGGACGGTTGTTGATTGTTTGGTCCACTTGAATATTTTAACTCGCCAAGAATGATTTCTCCGCGCAAGAAAGTTCCCGTTGTAATGACGACCGCTTTGGCGCGATAGACCGCTCCCGTCATCGTCACAACTCCGCGACATATATCATCTTCAACGATCAATCGTTCCACCATGCCCTGGTGAAGTGTAATATTCGGTTCATTCTCCAGCGTATTTTTCATTTCATGCTGGTATTGGAATTTATCCGCCTGGGCGCGCAGTGCCTGAACAGCCGGACCCTTACCGGTATTGAGCATCCTCATTTGGATGGCTGTTTTATCAATATTTTTACCCATTTCTCCGCCAAGGGCATCAATTTCCCGAACGACGACCCCTTTTGCCGGACCGCCTATAGATGGATTGCACGGCATAAAAGCAACCATGTCCAGATTAATTGTAATCATGAGCACTTTGGCTCCCATTCTGGCGGCCGCCAGTCCAGCTTCGCATCCGGCATGGCCCGCTCCGACTACAACCACGTCATATTGGCCTGCCTCAAATTGCTTCATGTTACACGCTCCTTTATCACTTATTCTGTTAACGCCTGTTGTTTATTTTCCGAGACAAAATTGACTAAATAACTGATCAATCAAACTTTCCTGTACAGTATCACCAATAATTTCTCCGAGCAATTCCCATGTTCTGGTCATGTCGATCTGTACGATGTCGATTGGAGTCCCCATTTCAATACCTGTAATGACATCTTCAATCGCATCAAGCGCCTGATGTAATAATGCGATATGACGGCTGTTCGATACATATGTCAAATCACCCGTTTCCAGTTCACCGCGGAAAAACATATCGGCAATCGCCTGTTCCAAATCATCGATCCCTTCTTCTTCCAATAAAGAAGTCGTCACAACGGTATGTGATGAAGCCATGTCCCTTACTTTTTCCAAATCTATTTTTCTTGGCAAGTCCGTTTTGTTCACGATAACAATAACGTCCATTCCTTCAACGGCTTTAAAAAGTTGCTCATCTTCAGAAGTAAATTCCTCGGCGGAATTGAGTACGAGTAAAATCAAATCCGCTTCCTTTAATACTTTGCGGGACCGCTCCACACCGATCTGTTCAACAATATCTTCCGTTTCTCTGATCCCCGCCGTATCAATTAAACGCAAAGGAACGCCTCTTACATTTACATATTCTTCAATAACATCCCTCGTTGTGCCAGGTATATCAGTCACAATCGCCTTGTTTTCCTGAACGAGGCTGTTTAGGAGGGATGATTTTCCGACGTTTGGCCGTCCGATGATGGCAGTCGCCAAACCTTCACGTAATATTTTACCTTGTTCGGCGGTATTTAGTAATTTTTTTATTTGGTCACGAATATAGATGGCTTTTTCCTCTAAAAGGCGATGCGTCATTTCTTCTACATCATCATATTCAGGATAATCGATGTTTACCTCGACATGGGCAAGTGTCTCCAATATCTCCTGACGCAATTTGGCGATCAATTTTGAAAGACGGCCGCCCATTTGCTCCAAAGCGATATTCATTGCTTTGTCCGTCTTTGCCCGTATCAGATCGATAACCGCTTCTGCTTGCGACAGATCAATACGTCCGTTCAAGAATGCCCTTTTCGTAAATTCCCCAGGTTCTGCAAGTCGTGCCCCATTATTTAAAACGAGTTGAAGCACACGATTTACCGAGACGAGCCCGCCATGGCAATTGATTTCCACCACGTCCTCACGTGTATACGTCCGTGGCGCCCTCATGACGGTCACCATCACTTCTTCTTCCTTCGCACCCGTTTTTGGGTTGACAAGCAATCCATAATGAATGGTATGGGTTGCCACATCTTTTAACTGCTTTCCCCCTGCCCCCCGGAATATTTGATCCGCAATCTGAACCGCTTCATCGCCACTGATTCTGACAATCGCGATTCCTCCTTCGCCGAGCGGGGTCGATATCGCGGCAATCGTATCGAAATCCATTATTTTTCACCTCTTTTCTTATAAAAAAATTCATATATCAATGCACAATGTGCATAACTTTTTTATCGCCAATCATCCACAATTGGAATAAGCTGCATTCTTTATTTTATCTTATCCACATGTGAATAACAATGGCGTAAGACAGGTTCCTGGCTTTGAAAATTTCCCTGAATGTAACAAAACGTTCAGACGACATTTTTAATATGCTTCAACCACACTCCCTTTTCTTCCTTTTAAGCAAAACTTGTTTTTCTAACTGGTTTCCCTTGATGCTTCCAACTGATCTTTTTCCAAGATGGTTGGCTTTTGTTTAGCGGCAATGAATGAGAGTATTGGCTCTTTTCATTTATATGGAAATTTTTTTATAGATAAGGAAGGGATACAACACTTTTGAGAGCTAAATGGTATCCTTACACAGAAAAAAAACACCTCTCAGCTTTGAGAAGTGTTTGGTTGAATCACAACGTATCTGTTGGGTTCTTCCCCTTTTGACACGGTTTGTACACCACGGTGATCTGCCAGCACAGTATGTATAATCTTTCGCTCGTAATTTGGCATTGGTTCCAGCTTTATCGGCTCGCCTTCATGAACTGCTTTTTGCGCAAGGCGTTCCGCCAGGCGGGCCAACGTTTCTTTTCGCCTTTCCCGGTAATTTTCCGGATTTAAAATGACTCTTATATAATGCCCTGAATGGCGATTGGCAACAAGTTGTGTCAAATATTGCAAAGAATTGACGGTTTGTCCTCTTTTCCCGATTAAAAGCCCCATTTTTTCACCAGTGATGTTGACAAATACGTTGCGATCATCTTCTTGAACCGTTTCAATGTTTGCTTCAATGCCCATATTCCGAAGGACATTTTGCAAAAAATCCACGACGGATTCAATGGCGCCCGGCTTCAACGTTACTTTAACGACAGCCGGACGAGAACCAAAGAGCCCGAATAGCCCCTTTTTTCCTTCATCGACAATTTGAATTTCCACTTGATCTTTTGTTGCATTCAGTTGAGCCAAAGCTGATTGTACTGCTTCTTCCACGGTTTGTCCGTTGGCAGTGACTTGTTTCACTTTTTAGCTCCCCTCACCTTTCCCTCATTCGTCGTCGATTTTTGAACGACAGGCGGTTTTATAAAATACGTTTGGACGATCATAAAAATATTTCCGACTACCCAGTATAAGGAAAGTGCCGCCGGGAAATTGATTGCAAAAATCAAAATCATTACTGGCATGATGTACAGCATCATTTGCATTTGCGGATTTTGGCCTTCCATTCCGGCCATCATCATTTTTTGCTGCAGGAAAGTAGTCAGTCCCGCAATAATCGGAAGTAAAAACAAAGGATCCGGCTTTCCGAGATCAAACCATAAAAATGTGTGGGTAGCAATTTCTTCCGTACGAATAATCGCTTGATAAAACCCGATTAAAATTGGCATTTGAATCAGCAACGGAAAACAGCCTGCCAGCGGATTCACACCATGTTTTTGAAACAGCTGCATCATTTCCTGCTGAAGCTGTTGCTGGGTTTTTGCATCTTTTGAGCTGTATTTTTCCCTTAATTTTTGCATTTCCGGCTGAAGTGCTTGCATTGCTTTTGAACTTTTGGTTTGTTTGATCATCAGCGGCAATATCGCTAACCGAATGAGAATCGTGACAATCACTATCCCCAAACCGTAACTGTTGCCGAACATTTCAGCTGTGGTCGTTATCAGCCATGATAAAGGATAAACGATATACTTGCTCCAAAAACCAGTGCTCTCGGATGTAATCGGCACAGGGTTTTCAATCGTCGAACAGCCTGCTGCGGTGATGACGAGAAACAGCAATGCTGACAATAAAAATATTTTCTTCTTCAAAACTTTATATCCTCCCTGTGTATCAGAATAACGTATCGATGATAACAGCTCTATCCGTTATTTTAACACTTTTCTCCGCTTCTGTTCATTTATTATCATTTGATTCTTTTCGTATGCTTTTTCCCAGCAGGAGCACATGTTCCAAACTCTTTTTAATGGAATGATAATCCATCTCGGCCGCCGGTTTCCTGGCGATGATAACATAATCTTTCATGGGACTCACACGTGTTTGATTCTCTTGGAAAAATTGCCTGATATATCGTTTGATTCGATTTCTCGTCACCGCATTTCCGATTTTTTTACTGACGGATAATCCGATCCGAAAATGCCCCTGATCTTTCTTTTCTAGTATATAGACGACGAATTGCCGATTGGCAACCGACGCCCCTTTTCTAAAAACAGCCTGAAACTCCGTATTTTTTTTAATTCTGAATGTTTTCTTCATTCATCCACCTCAAAAGCTGAGCCCCGTTCTCTCATCTATTAGAAAAAAGACCACTGAGACGTTTCAGTGGTCTACGCGGATAAAACTTTTCTTCCTTTACGACGGCGAGCAGCCAAAATTCTTCGGCCCGTTTTCGTGCTCATGCGCACACGGAAACCATGAACTTTACTTCTTTTACGTCTATTTGGCTGGAATGTTCTTTTCATTATAGTAACACCTCCTCGAGGGTTGGATCATTCTCGTTTAAGACAGTCTTACTAATTATAAAGATGTCATAGAAAGATTGTCAACCTTCCCCTTCATTTTTTCCATCCATTTTAATCCAACACGAGCCTGTTGATGAATTGTGAGTTCATTATTTCTTATTCACAATATTTATCGACAAGTTTTTCACAAACCAAGGGCTGTTAATAATTATTTTTTACCGTTTTTTAGCATTGTGGATAATCTTTGGCACTCATTGCAGGACCATGCTTAATTTGATATGATAATAGTGTTTTACTTGTGGATGCCCTATCTCAATCCTCATCATTATCCACAGATTGTGGATAGAATGTGGATTGTTTATAAACCTCCATTGCATATCTTTGTCCACAAGAAGTGGATATTGTCGAAATACCCGTTTTCTACTATTATATACTTTTCCACAATTTCTTTTCTTGGAAAGGAACCAATAAGTCGGGATCTACTAAAATAAAGGGGGGTAAATGTTGGAAAACTTGGCCGATCTTTGGGACCAGGTCCTGAAGAATATTGAACAAAAAATAAGCAAGCCCAGTTTTGATACATGGCTTAAATTTACTGAAGCCTATCGTTTGCAAGGTGAAACTTTAGTAGTCGCAGCTCCAAATGAATTTGCCAGGGATTGGTTAGAGGGACGCTATGCGGATTTAATTTCTAAACTTTTATATGAAATTATTGGAGAAAATTTGGAGGTAAAATTTATCATTCCCCCTGAAAATGAAGAGGAAGCAAGCAAAACACCGGCTGCTCCACATCCAGTACAAGAAATTCATAGGAAAGAAAACTACCAAAATATGCTGAATTCCAAATACACGTTCGATACCTTCGTTATTGGCGCCGGGAACCGTTTTGCCCATGCAGCATCCCTCGCTGTTGCCGAAGCTCCGGCCAAAGCTTATAACCCGCTCTTTATTTACGGTGGGGTCGGGCTTGGAAAAACACATTTGTTACATGCCATCGGTCATTATGTATTAGAGCACAATCCAACGGCAAAGGTTGTCTACCTGTCATCCGAAAAATTTACAAATGAATTTATTAATTCGATCCGAGACAATAAAGCCGATGATTTTAGAAATAAATATCGAAATGTAGATGTGCTTTTAATAGATGATATTCAATTTTTGGCCGGAAAAGAACAAACTCAGGAAGAATTTTTCCATACATTTAACACGCTCCACGAAGAAAGCAAACAAATTATCATTTCGAGCGACAGGCCGCCAAAAGAAATTCCGACATTGGAAGACCGCTTGAGATCCCGCTTTGAATGGGGGTTGATCACCGATATTACGCCTCCTGATCTGGAAACAAGAATCGCCATTTTAAGAAAAAAGGCAAAAGCGGACGGGTTGGACATACCGAATGAAGCTATGCTGTACATAGCCAATCAAATCGATACGAACATTAGGGAACTGGAGGGTGCGTTAATACGCGTTGTCGCTTACTCATCCCTTATTAATAAGGACATTAATGCGGATTTGACTGCTGAAGCATTAAAGGATATTATTCCCAGCTCCAAACCAAAAGTCATTACCGTTCTCGATATCCAGAAAGTGGTTGGAGCCGAATTTAATGTGAAACTTGAAGATTTTAAAGCGAAGAAAAGAACGAAATCAATCGCTTTTCCAAGACAAATTGCCATGTACCTGGCAAGGGAGCTTACGGATCTCTCCCTCCCGAAAATTGGCGAAGAATTTGGCGGCCGTGATCATACCACGGTCATTCACGCTTATGATAAAATATCAAAGCTATTGGAAACAGACGCCGATTTACAGTCTATTATTCAAAACATCAAGGATTCTCTTAAAAGTTCACATTGAGGATTATGTGCATAACCGGAACATGGACATGCACATCTTGTACACATGTGAATAAGGCGAGATTTCCAGTCATTCACATATTTATCCACATATCCACAACGCCTACTACTATTACTACGATTTTTTTATTAAAAAATAATATATATAAAGCTGAAGTGAGGGAATAAAAATGCAATTTACCATTCAGCGGAATCGGCTCGCGGACAGTGTCAATCATGTCATGAGGGCTGTTTCTTCAAGAACAACCATTCCTATCTTGACGGGAATTAAAATCGTCGCCACAGAAGATGGCATTACTTTTACTGGAAGTGATTCCGACATTTCCATCGAATCTTATATACCTGTTGAAGAAAATGGCGATAAATTGATTGATATGGTTCAACCCGGTGGCATTGTCCTGAATGCGCGTTTTTTCGGAGATATCGTCAGAAAACTACCAAAGGATACAGTAGAAATGAAGGTGGAAGATTCGAGGCAAGTACTCATCCGTTCCGGAAAAGCAGAGTTCTATCTAAACGGGCTTGACCATAAGGAGTACCCCCTTCTTCCCCAAGTATCGGATGAAACTGTATTTTCCATGCCGGGCAATCTTTTGAAAACATTAATCAGACAAACAGTGTTCGCAGTGTCCACCTCAGAAATACGCCCGATCTTGACAGGTGTAAACTGGCACATTGAAAATGGGTCACTTACCTGTGTTGCCACCGACAGCCACAGACTGGCCATGAAGACATCACCAGTCGATTTACCGGAAAACGAAAGTTATCAAACGGTTATCCCTGGCAAAAGCCTTACTGAGCTTAGCAAGATCCTGGATGATAATGACCAACCGGTCAATATTTTTATTACCGATAACCAGGTCCTTTTTAAAACCAAAAATATTCACTTTTATTCACGCCGGTTGGAAGGAAATTATCCTGATACATCTCGACTCATTCCAGCGGAATATAAGACAAATATTGTTCTTGAAGGCAAATTGTTTAATGACGCCATTGACAGGGCTTCGTTGTTGGCCCGGGAAGAAAGAAACAATGTGGTCAAACTTACATCACTTGAGGGAAACATGATTGAAATCTCTTCCAATACACCCGAAATCGGCCATGTATCGGAGCAAATTCCCATTCATTCACTTGAGGGTGAAGCTTTAAATATTTCGTTCAGTGCGAAATACATGATGGAAGCCCTCCGCGCTGTGGAAGGCAATGAAATTACCGTCAGCTTTACGGGCGCCATGAGGCCTTTTATTATTAAATCTGTAGAAGATCCGACCATTTTGCAACTTATTTTGCCTGTTCGTACTGCGTAAGACAGCCTGCCCCTTGAGGCAGGTTTTTTATATCCATCCAAGGAATGATCGTTGTCTGCTCTTTTTTCGTTTAATGATTTTATCATCGTTGGCGGCGCCCCCCGTATTCTTTGTCATGAGCGTAAATCTTTAGTAAAATAAAGGTATGAGATCATAAACGGAAAGAGTGAGAGCGTGGAAACAAAAATTGTCATTCAAACGGACACCATCACACTTGGTCAATTTTTAAAGCTTGCCGATCTGATTGATTCAGGCGGAATGGCCAAGTGGTTTTTGAGCGAGCATACCGTCTTGGTCAATGGAGAACCTGAGCAAAGGCGCGGTCGCAAGCTCTATGAGGGTGATCGTATCGAAGTGCAGGGAGCGGGAAGTTTTCTTGTTGCCCATTAAAGGATGTCTTTTCCATGTATATTGAGCAATTGGAATTGGAAAATTTTAGAAATTATAAAACACTCTCACTTTCTTTTGAAAATAAAGTCAATGTGTTCGTTGGAGAAAATGCCCAAGGAAAAACAAATGTCATGGAAGCCATTTACGTTTTAGGCATGGCCAAGTCCCATCGAACTTCAAATGACAAGGATTTGATACGATGGGATGAAGAGTATGCTAAAATAAGGGGCAGGATTCAAAAAAAGAGCGGGTCTGCTCCCATGGAGTTAACGATTTCCAAAAAAGGAAAAAAAGCCAAATTTAACCATATAGAGCAAAGGAAATTGAGCCAATATGTTGGAAATATGAATGTTGTGATGTTTGCGCCTGAAGATCTCCATCTTGTCAAAGGGAGCCCTCAAGTAAGGCGTCGTTTTATTGATATGGAAATTGGCCAAGTATCTCCCCTTTACCTTTACCATGTAGGCTTATACCAAAAAATTCTGCAGCAGCGAAACCAGTATTTAAAACAATTGCAAATGAAAAAACAAACGGATCAAACATTTTTGGATGTATTGACAGAACAGTATATTGACATTGCTGTCAAAATTATTCAGAAGCGTTTTGAGTTTGTGCGAATCCTCGAAAACTGGGCAAAGCCGATTCATTCCGGTATTTCCCGAGGCCTTGAGTCCCTCACGATTCGGTATAAACCATCTCTGGATGTATCAGAACAGGCCGATTCGTCCAAAATGGTAACAACATTTGAGGAAAAACTTTCCACTTTAAGGAATAGAGAAATAGACCGGGGAATCAGCCTGATTGGCCCGCATCGAGATGAAATATATTTTTATGTTAACGGGCGGGATGTTCAAACGTTTGGCTCACAAGGCCAGCAACGCACTGCTGCCCTCTCTGTCAAACTGGCCGAAATAGAACTCATTTTTGAGGAAGTTGGTGAATACCCGATATTGCTTCTTGATGATGTTTTATCCGAATTGGATGATTTTCGCCAATCCCATTTGCTGAATACCATTCAGGATAAAGTTCAAACGTTTGTGACAACAACGACAACGAGCGGGATTGACCATGAAACGATAAGAGAAGCGACCAGTTTTTCAGTTCATAACGGCAACATCACGAGAGTGGAATGAGGAGGACCTTGTATGTATGTTCATGTAGGTGATGATACATTGGTCCGTTTGAGTGATATCATTGCCATTTTAGATATGCAGACAGTCAATGAGTCTGAGCCGATGCAAGAGATGTTGGAAAAGAAAAAAGAGAGTGTGGTCAATATTGCGGACGGCCCTTATAAATCGCTCGTAATTACACCGAATCATATGTATCTCACCCCTGTCGCCCTCGCTACTTTAAAGAAAAAAGCAATGAACGATACAAGATGAACAATATGTTTGATTCATTTTAAAATAGATGGAAAGTGCAGGTGAATCGTTCATGTCAATGGAACAAGAGGCCATTCAAAAACAGTACGACGAAAAACAAATCCAGGTGCTTGAAGGGCTTGAAGCGGTTCGCAAGCGTCCCGGGATGTATATAGGTTCAACAAGCATAAAAGGTTTGCACCATCTCGTATGGGAAATTGTGGACAATAGTATTGACGAAGCGATGGCTGGATATTGCAATGAAATTAATCTCATTATTGAAGAAGACAACAGCATTACCGTTAAAGACAATGGGCGTGGAATACCAGTGGGTATTCATGAGAAAATGGGCCGCCCGGCAGTTGAAGTTATTCTGACCGTCCTCCACGCCGGCGGAAAATTTGGCGGAGGCGGATATAAAGTTTCCGGAGGCCTTCACGGTGTTGGCGCATCGGTCGTCAACGCGTTGTCCAGCGAGCTTGAAGTATATGTACATTTGAACGGAAAAATTCATTATCAAAAATATAAAAGAGGTGTACCCGAATTTGATTTGAAAATCATCGGTGATACAGACCAAACAGGAACTGTCATTCACTTCAAACCGGATCCGGAAATATTTACGGAAACGACTGAATTTGATTTTGAAACCTTATCTACCCGTACCCGGGAACTGGCCTTTTTAAACAAAGGCTTAAAATTGACGATTGAAGATAAGCGCGAGGAACCCAAAAAGCTCGAATTCCACTATGAAGGCGGAATTATGTCTTATGTAGAGCACTTGAACAGAGCGAAAGAAGTGCTTCACGAGGAACCGATTTACATCGACAGTGAGCGCGATGAGATCGCTATTGAAATTGCCATGCAGTACAACGACGGGTATGCAAGTAATATTTATTCCTTTGCAAACAATATCCACACATATGAAGGTGGAACGCATGAATCGGGATTTAAGGCAGCTTTGACAAGAGTCATTAACGACTATGCCAAAAAGCATCAAATCATTAAAGAAAATGATGGTAATTTGTCAGGAGAAGACGTCCGGGAAGGTTTGACCGCCATTATTTCCATCAAACATCCAGATCCGCAATTTGAGGGACAAACGAAAACGAAACTTGGAAATTCAGAGGCCCGTACGATCACGGACGCTCTTTTCTCAGAGCACTTTGAGAAGTTCCTTTTGGAAAATCCGACACTTGCAAGGAAAATCGTCGATAAAGGTTTAATGGCCGCCAGAGCGAGGATGGCGGCTCGAAAAGCGCGTGAACTAACACGGCGAAAAAATGCATTGGAAATATCCAGTCTTCCAGGGAAGCTCGCGGACTGCTCTTCCAGAGATCCTGAAATCAGTGAATTGTATATCGTTGAAGGAGACTCCGCCGGCGGCTCCGCAAAACAAGGGCGGGATCGGCACTTCCAAGCTATTTTACCCCTAAAGGGAAAGATTATTAATGTTGAAAAATCCCGTCTTGACCGCATTCTGTCCAACAATGAGGTGCGGGCGATCATTACGGCTCTTGGCACTGGAATCGGAGACGATTTTGACATTTCAAAAGCCCGATACCATAAAATAGTGATCATGACGGACGCGGACGTGGATGGCGCCCATATCCGGACGCTGTTGCTTACGCTCTTTTACCGTTATATGCGGCCATTGATTGAAGCGGGTTATATTTATATAGCCCAGCCCCCGCTTTATAAAATCAGCCAAGGGAAAAAGGAATTATATACCTATTCCGATCGTGAATTAGATGCTCTGATCGCAGAGTTGCCGGAGCAGCCAAAACCGATTGTGCAAAGGTATAAAGGACTCGGAGAAATGGATCCCGAGCAGCTTTGGGAAACGACGATGGATCCGAAAGCGAGGACGCTCCTGCAGGTGACCTTGGAAGACGCCATTGATGCAGATGAAACATTTGATATGCTCATGGGTGAAAAAGTGGAACCGCGCAGGTTGTTTATCGAAGAGAATGCAATATACGTAAAGAATTTGGATATTTAATTTTTGCCGGTTAAAAGCTTGTGAGAATCCTCACTTGCTTTTTTCGGGATAAGGGAGGTTTTAGCATGACAGATATGCCTGAATCAAATGTGAAGGAAATCAATTTAAGTCAGGAAATGCGTTCATCCTTTCTCGACTATGCGATGAGCGTCATCGTCTCCCGCGCCCTTCCCGATGTCCGGGATGGATTAAAACCTGTTCATAGGCGGATATTATATGCCATGAATGACCTTGGGATGACAAGTGATAAAGCTTATAAGAAGTCAGCGCGGATCGTTGGGGAGGTTATCGGAAAATATCACCCTCACGGAGATTCGCCTGTTTATGAAACGATGGTTCGGATGGCGCAAGATTTCAGCTACAGGTACATGCTTGTGGACGGACATGGGAACTTTGGTTCCATTGATGGCGACTCGGCGGCCGCCATGAGGTACACCGAGGCCAGGATGTCCAAGATTTCGATGGAGCTTGTACGGGACCTAAATAAAGACACGATTGATTATAAAGAGAACTATGACGGTTCGGAAAAAGAGCCGGTCGTGTTGCCCGCCCGTTTTCCAAACCTGCTTGTCAACGGCTCTTCCGGGATTGCCGTAGGAATGGCAACGAATATTCCTCCCCACCAACTTGGTGAAGTTATTAACGGCATTCTGATGTTGAGCAGGGACCCTGAAATAACGATTCAAGAATTGATGGAATATATTCAAGGACCGGATTTTCCGACAGCGGGACTGATCGTGGGAAGAAGCGGTATCAGAAGGGCTTACGAGACAGGCCGTGGCTCCATCATTATGCGGGCCCGGGTTGAGATTGAAACGAAATCAAACGGAAGGGAAACGATTATCGTCCATGAGATTCCCTTCCAAGTGAATAAGGCAAGGCTTATCGAGCGAATTGCCGAACTGGTGCGTGAAAAAAAACTTGACGGCATTACTGAGTTACGGGATGAATCAGACCGTTCCGGCATGAGAATTGTCATGGAAGTCCGCAGGGATGCCAATGCAAATGTTATTTTAAATAATCTATATAAAATGACGGCCTTGCAAACGAGTTTTGGTATTAATATGCTGGCGCTTGTGGACGGACAGCCGAAAGTGTTGAACTTAAAGCAATGCTTGGAACATTATTTGGAACATCAGAAAGTCATCATTCGCAGGCGAACAGAATTTGAATTGAGAAAAGCGGAGGCCCGTGCCCATATTTTAGAAGGATTAAGAATTGCCCTTGATCATATTGATGCCATCATCAGCTTGATCAGGGGGTCGGAGACAACCGACATTGCCCGAACCGGGTTAATGGAACAATTCAACTTGAGCGAAAAGCAAGCCCAGGCGATTCTTGATATGCGGCTTCAGCGCTTGACCGGTCTTGAAAGAGAAAAAATCGAAGATGAATATCAGCAACTTCTAAAGCTGATTGCGGAATTAAAAGGCATTCTGGCTGATGAAGAAAAAGTGTTGCAAATTATTCGCGATGAATTGACGGAAATTAAAGAGCGCTTTGATGATGGCCGCCGGACTGAGATTGTTTCCGGTGGAGTGGGACACATCGAAGATGAAGATTTGATTCCAAGGGAAAATGTTGTCATCACGTTAACCCATAACGGTTATATCAAGCGGCTGCCCATTTCCACATACCGTAGCCAAAGACGGGGCGGCCGGGGTGTTCAAGGAATGGGAACAAATGAAGATGATTTCGTAGAACATTTACTTACGACGTCTACTCATGACACCATCCTTTTCTTTACAAACAAAGGAAAAGTGTATAGGAAGAAAGGTTATGAGATTCCCGAGTACAGCCGGACGGCCAAGGGACTGCCGATCATTAATATGCTGGAGATCGATAAAGGTGAGTGGATCAATACAATCATCGCCGTGGAAGAAGTCCTGGAAGACTGGTTCTTGTTCTTTGCGACAAAAGAAGGAATTGTTAAAAGAACGCCGGTATCAGCCTTTGCCAACATCCGAAATAATGGACTGATCGCCCTGAACCTTCGGGAAAACGACGAACTTATTTCGGTAAAACTAACGGATAACGATAAAGATATCGTGATTGGAACGAAGAACGGACTGCTCATCCGCTTTCCTGAAACAGATGTACGCCCAATGGGAAGAACGGCAACTGGCGTAAAAGGGATTAATTTAACCGAAAACGATGAAGTTGTTGGAATGGAAATTCTCGAGGAGGACCACGATGTTCTTGTCGTAACAAAAAATGGCTACGGCAAGCGGACGCCAGCAGCTGATTACCGGATACAATCCCGCGGTGGAAAAGGTCTAATTACTTGCCATATTACCGAGAAAACGGGAAGTGTCGTTGCTGTAGAAACGGTTAAAGGTGATGAAGACCTGATGTTGATCACTGCCGGCGGCATTTTAATTCGTATGGCGGTTGAAGATATTTCCGTCATGGGCCGTAATACACAAGGTGTCATTCTGATCAGGCTTGATGAAGAGGAATCTGTCGCCACGGTCGCAAAAGTAGAAAAAGCCGAAGGAATTGAAGAAATATCAACAACGCCGAGTGATGAAGAAATCACAGGTGAAGAATTGTACGAATAAGCAATGCGGAGCATCGGATCATTCCCCGATGTTCTTTTTTTGAAAAAATGGATATACGGGCTGCTTGTATTTGGATTATTAAGAAATATTTTTGATGTTCAATTGTAAATATTAGTTCGTACGTTTATCATTTTGACTAGCTACTTATCAAGAGTAAATTGAAAAGTGACATAAAAAACCAGGCGCAAGGCAACAATTGCAACTACAGGCTACGGAACAGATTGCAAAACGGGCCCAAACGGACATTGTGGATTGGATAGCGACATCTTGACAATGGTTTGGAACGGACTGTAAGGGTTATCAGTGAATAATATCTATGATGGCGAGGATTTAGGCAAAAGTTTGAAAGCAATCGCTCAAGGTTTTAATCGTTTAGCGAAATATAAAAAACCGCAAAAAATTTAATTGGGTACATGCAAACAATTGATGAAGTGGCCGTTAATAAGATTGACATCTCTTACAACCAGCACATGTTGTGTGAAAAAACACGTGCTTTTATGATCCGAACACTATATCAATCAAAAGATCTAGGGGCTTATGCTACTTGTAAAAAGTGGAAAAACAGTCCAAAGGCACCTAAAATCTTTAAAACTTTTTGTGCAGCAAAAGGGTGGTAATCAATATGAGTAATTTGGAATTAGTAAGTTTTTTAGTATTTATTTTTGTCGGTGTAAAGTTGATAAATTTATTAATTTCAATGATTCTTACTAGAAATATTGATGTTATTAAAAAGAGAAAAAAGGGTTTTCTATATGATTACACTAAAATGAAATTAGGGGAAAATATTTTTAATAACAGATAAAGATGGATAGTAAGAAATTTTGGCGGTAAATTCAAACCATTAACAAAAGAAAATCGGAGCTTAAACTGACAGGTATGTTGATGGCGAATTTGAACTTGATGATTTGAGAAAAATGATAATGGCAAAATAAACGAAATGAAATACAAGAGATGCGAGGGAATTTTTCGTATCTTTTTATTTTGTTTTTTTGCTCGGCGAGCATTAGAGGGAGGGTCAATGGGGAATTAATTCCCCTTCGGTGCGGCTTCGCCACGGTCTTAGCCCTCGGCAGAGCGCACGTTTTGGCAAGTGGAAACATCTTATCCTCCTCTAAATTTTAATCCCATAAAAATTTTAAAAAACCTATTGCCAAGCCAGTAAAAAGGTGTTATATTAATAATCGTTGTCTGAACGAGCGAGAGCGTCGCGATAAAAAAGATTTTAAAAAGTTGTTGACATCTTCTCGTCAGATTGATATACTAATAAAGTCGCTCAAAAGAGCGGCGCCAAGTTTGATCTTTGAAAACTGAACGAAACGAAACGTCAATCAATAATTGATTAGTCAGCTTTAATTATGAGCTAACCAAACTTTACATGAGAGTTTGATCCTGGCTCAGGACGAACGCTGGCGGCGTGCCTAATACATGCAAGTCGAGCGGACAAAAGAGGAGCTTGCTCCTTTTTAGTCAGCGGCGGACGGGTGAGTAACACGTGGGCAACCTGCCTGTAAGACTGGGATAACTCCGGGAAACCGGGGCTAATACCGGATAATTTCTTTTTCCGCATGGAGAAAGGATAAAAGACGGCTCTGCTGTCACTTACAGATGGGCCCGCGGCGCATTAGCTAGTTGGTGGGGTAACGGCCTACCAAGGCAACGATGCGTAGCCGACCTGAGAGGGTGATCGGCCACACTGGGACTGAGACACGGCCCAGACTCCTACGGGAGGCAGCAGTAGGGAATCTTCCGCAATGGACGCAAGTCTGACGGAGCAACGCCGCGTGAGTGATGAAGGTCTTCGGATCGTAAAACTCTGTTATCAGGGAAGAACCCGCATCGGAGTAACTGCCGGTGCGTTGACGGTACCTGACCAGAAAGCCACGGCTAACTACGTGCCAGCAGCCGCGGTAATACGTAGGTGGCAAGCGTTGTCCGGAATTATTGGGCGTAAAGCGCGCGCAGGCGGCTTCTTAAGTCTGATGTGAAAGCCCACGGCTCAACCGTGGAGGGTCATTGGAAACTGGGAGGCTTGAGTGCAGAAGAGGAGAGCGGAATTCCACGTGTAGCGGTGAAATGCGTAGAGATGTGGAGGAACACCAGTGGCGAAGGCGGCTCTCTGGTCTGTAACTGACGCTGAGGCGCGAAAGCGTGGGTAGCGAACAGGATTAGATACCCTGGTAGTCCACGCCGTAAACGATGAGTGCTAAGTGTTAGGGGGTTTCCGCCCCTTAGTGCTGCAGCAAACGCATTAAGCACTCCGCCTGGGGAGTACGGCCGCAAGGCTGAAACTCAAAGGAATTGACGGGGGCCCGCACAAGCGGTGGAGCATGTGGTTTAATTCGAAGCAACGCGAAGAACCTTACCAGGTCTTGACATCCCGATGACCGCTTTAGAGATAAAGTTTTCCCTTCGGGGACATCGGTGACAGGTGGTGCATGGTTGTCGTCAGCTCGTGTCGTGAGATGTTGGGTTAAGTCCCGCAACGAGCGCAACCCTTGATCTTAGTTGCCAGCATTAAGTTGGGCACTCTAAGGTGACTGCCGGTGACAAACCGGAGGAAGGTGGGGATGACGTCAAATCATCATGCCCCTTATGACCTGGGCTACACACGTGCTACAATGGATGGTACAAAGGGCCGCGAGACCGCGAGGTGGAGCGAATCCCATAAAACCATTCTCAGTTCGGATTGCAGGCTGCAACTCGCCTGCATGAAGCCGGAATCGCTAGTAATCGCGGATCAGCATGCCGCGGTGAATACGTTCCCGGGCCTTGTACACACCGCCCGTCACACCACGAGAGTTTGTAACACCCGAAGTCGGTGGGGTAACCATTTGGAGCCAGCCGCCGAAGGTGGGACAGATGATTGGGGTGAAGTCGTAACAAGGTAGCCGTATCGGAAGGTGCGGCTGGATCACCTCCTTTCTAAGGATAATTGAAATGTGGAGGCGACTGCTCGGCTGCGACCGGCGCTGTAGCTTCTGACGAAAAGTCCGCAGGACTTTACAGAAGAAGCGAAGCGATCTCGAGCAGCCAGGAGCCGCAACTGGACATTTCCAATAGATACAACATTGACGCTTTCGTTTCGTTTAGTTTTGAGAGGTCAAACTCTTTAAATCCCAAGTGGGCCTGTAGCTCAGCTGGTTAGAGCGCACGCCTGATAAGCGTGAGGTCGGTGGTTCGAGTCCACTCAGGCCCACCATCCCACATTTGGTAATAAAAATGGGGATTTTTCTACTTTATGGGGCCTTAGCTCAGCTGGGAGAGCGCCTGCTTTGCACGCAGGAGGTCAGCGGTTCGATCCCGCTAGGCTCCACCATATTTGTGCCTTTGCGATTTTGTAGCCGAGGACTTGGTTGCTATTAGCCGCAAAATTGCATAAATGTGCTGATGAATCACACCATGTGATTGGGTTCAGCCTACTTTGTTCTTTGAAAACCGGATAACATGAGAAGAAACAAACCGAGAATCGTTCACCTTATGGATGATCCATTATGGAGCAACCATGAGAAGTGTAAAACCTTTAGGTTTGAGTGTCAGTATCACTCAACCAAGGGCAACGAGAAGCGGGAAGATCAAGGAAGCGACCGAATGAGCACCGGAGCGCACATGAAGTGCGTAATGACGTGAATGAGGGAGCTGACATAGAGATTCGATGCTAATCGTTGACCGAAAAAAGATTAAGTTAATAAGGGCGCACGGTGAATGCCTTGGCACTAGGAGCCGATGAAGGACGGGACGAACACCGATATGCTTCGGGGAGCTGTAAGCAAGCTGATCCGGAGATTTCCGAATGGGGAAACCCACTGCCAGTAATGAGGCAGTATCCATTTCTGAATCCATAGGGAATGGAAGGCATACCCGGGGAACTGAAACATCTAAGTACCCGGAGGAAGAGAAAGAAAAATCGATTCCCCCAGTAGCGGCGAGCGAAACGGGAAGAGCCCAAACCGAAAGGCTTGCCTTTCGGGGTTGTAGGACACTCAAAGTGGAGTGATAAAGGAACGGCGTAGACGAAGCGGCCTGGAAAGGCCGGCCAAAGAAGGTAACAGCCCTGTAGTTGAAACGTCGTTCCCTCCCGAGTGGATCCTGAGTACGGCGGGACACGAGAAATCCCGTCGGAATCCGGGAGGACCATCTCCCAAGGCTAAATACTCCCTAGTGACCGATAGTGAACCAGTACCGTGAG
Organism: Siminovitchia sp. FSL H7-0308; assembly: GCF_037980985.1. NCBI lineage: Bacteria > Bacillati > Bacillota > Bacilli > Caryophanales > Bacillaceae > Siminovitchia > Siminovitchia sp. FSL H7-0308. The sequence goes on along the minus strand of NZ_CP150282.1, from coordinate 4,262,504 downwards.
GGAAAGGTGAAAAGCACCCCGGGAGGGGAGTGAAATAGAACCTGAAACCGTGTGCCTACAAGTAGTCAGAGCACAATAAGTGTGATGGCGTGCCTTTTGTAGAATGAACCGGCGAGTTGCGATTTCATGCAAGGTTAAGTTGAAAAGACGGAGCCGCAGCGAAAGCGAGTCTGAATAGGGCGCAAGAGTATGAGGTCGCAGACCCGAAACCAGGTGATCTACCCATGTCCAGGGTGAAGGTCAGGTAACACTGACTGGAGGCCCGAACCCACGTATGTTGAAAAATGCGGGGATGAGGTGTGGGTAGGGGTGAAATTCCAATCGAACCTGGAGATAGCTGGTTCTCTCCGAAATAGCTTTAGGGCTAGCCTCAAGGTGAGAGTATTGGAGGTAGAGCACTGTTTGGACGAGGGGCCCTCATCGGGTTACCGACTTCAGACAAACTCCGAATGCCAAATACTTATCCTTGGGAGTCAGACTGCGAGTGATAAGATCCGTAGTCGAGAGGGAAACAACCCAGACCACCAGCTAAGGTCCCCAAGTATACGTTAAGTGGAAAAGGATGTGGAGTTGCTTAGACAACCAGGATGTTGGCTTAGAAGCAGCCACCATTCAAAGAGTGCGTAATAGCTCACTGGTCGAGTGACTCTGCGCCGAAAATGTACCGGGGCTAAACGTATCACCGAAGCTGTGGATTGCAATAGCAATGGTAGGAGAGCGTTCCAAGCGCGGCGAAGTCGTCTTGAAAGAGGCGGTGGAGTGCTTGGAAGTGAGAATGCCGGTATGAGTAGCGAAAGAAGGGTGAGAATCCCTTCCACCGAAAGCCTAAGGTTTCCTGAGGAAGGCTCGTCCGCTCAGGGTAAGTCGGGACCTAAGCCGAGGCCGAAAGGCGTAGGCGATGGATAACAGGTTGAGATTCCTGTACCGCCTCATTGCCGTTTGAGTGATGGAGGGACGCAGGAGGATAAGGCAAGCGCGCAGCTGGAAAAGCGCGTCCAAGCAGTAAGGCCGGTAAGTAGGCAAATCCGCTTACCGTGTAGGCTGAGCTGTGATGGCGAGGGAAAAAAAGTACCGAAGTTCCTGATTCCACACTGCCGAGAAAAGCTTCTAGCGAGGCAATAGGCGCCCGTACCGCAAACCGACACAGGTAGGCGAGGAGAGAATCCTAAGGTGAGCGAGAGAACTCTCGTTAAGGAACTCGGCAAAATGACCCCGTAACTTCGGGAGAAGGGGTGCTTTTTAGGGTGAATAGCCCTGAGAAGCCGCAGTGAATAGGCCCAGGCGACTGTTTAGCAAAAACACAGGTCTCTGCGAAGCCGTAAGGCGAAGTATAGGGGCTGACGCCTGCCCGGTGCTGGAAGGTTAAGAGGAGAGGTCAGCTTAGGCGAAGCTTCGAATTGAAGCCCCAGTAAACGGCGGCCGTAACTATAACGGTCCTAAGGTAGCGAAATTCCTTGTCGGGTAAGTTCCGACCCGCACGAAAGGCGCAACGATCTGGGCACTGTCTCAACGAGAGACTCGGTGAAATTATAGTACCTGTGAAGATGCAGGTTACCCGCGACAGGACGGAAAGACCCCGTGGAGCTTTACTGTAGCTTGATATTGACTGTCTGTGCAGCTTGTACAGGATAGGTAGGAGCCATGGAAACGGGAGCGCCAGCTTCCGTGGAGGCAACGGTGGGATACTACCCTGGCTGTATGGACCGTCTAACCCGCGACCCTGATCGGGTTGGGAGACAGTGTCAGGCAGGCAGTTTGACTGGGGCGGTCGCCTCCTAAAAGGTAACGGAGGCGCCCAAAGGTTCCCTCAGAATGGTTGGAAATCATTCGCAGAGTGTAAAGGCAGAAGGGAGCTTGACTGCGAGACCTACAAGTCGAGCAGGGACGAAAGTCGGGCTTAGTGATCCGGTGGTTCCGCATGGAAGGGCCATCGCTCAACGGATAAAAGCTACCCCGGGGATAACAGGCTTATCTCCCCCAAGAGTTCACATCGACGGGGAGGTTTGGCACCTCGATGTCGGCTCATCGCATCCTGGGGCTGTAGTCGGTCCCAAGGGTTGGGCTGTTCGCCCATTAAAGCGGTACGCGAGCTGGGTTCAGAACGTCGTGAGACAGTTCGGTCCCTATCCGTCGCGGGCGCAGGAAATTTGAGAGGAGCTGTCCTTAGTACGAGAGGACCGGGATGGACGCACCGCTGGTGTACCAGTTGTCTCGCCAGAGGCATAGCTGGGTAGCTATGTGCGGAAGGGATAAGTGCTGAAAGCATCTAAGCATGAAGCCCCCCTCAAGATGAGATTTCCCATTGTCTGGCTTGCCAGGCAACGTAAGATCCCTGAAAGATGATCAGGTAGATAGGTCCGGTGTGGAAGTGTGGCGACACATGGAGCTGACGGATACTAATCGATCGAGGACTTAATCAAACGAAAAAGCGTAGGACGCTCGTCCATCGCTGTAGCTCACTGGAGCTTCTGGCGGAAAAGTCAATCGACTTTGCCAGAAGAAGCGAAGTGACGCAAAGCGATAGCGTCCGGAGCTGGATTGAACACGAAGCGCAAAACGGTTCTCGGACTTCTTCTCATGTATCCCGGTTTTGAGAGAATGAATCTCACAACAACATATGTCTGGTGACGATAGCGAAGAGGCAACACCCGTTCCCATCCCGAACACGGAAGTTAAGTTCTTCAGCGCCGATGGTAATGAGGGGTTTCCCCTTGTGAGAGCAGGACGTTGCCGGGCAAACAGGACATCCATATTAATGGATGTCTTATTTTAGTTTATTTAAAAAGTATTGAAAGATATAAAGAAACTCAATGTAAGCGAGGATCAGAAGGACCAAGAAGATCAAGGAATCAAGGGAGAGAGACTCGCAATGGGCAATGCCCATGAGAATCGAGCGAGTGCAGATGACGAAGAGATTCGCCGGTCATCATGATCCGCAGCCCGAACACGGAAGTTAAGTTCGCGCGCCGATGGTAATGAGGGGCTTCCCCTTGTGAGAGCAGGACGTTGCCGGGCAAGCGAAAACATAGAGTGGATACGCTCTATGTTTTTTCATTACCCGTTAAATAATCAAGAATCATTTGTGGACTTTTTTCAGCCGTAATATTTAAAAAAGCATGGATGAATGGATAATCAAGATCAGATGCCGTTTTTATGAGGTCCATCCACCACTCCGTTTCATAACGGGCGATCATGCTTAAATTAAATAGGAGCAAATAGTGAATCAAAAGGTCGGGAAGAAGAATGGCGGCTTGTAAGGAGGAGCCAAGTCCAAATTTCTCTTTAAATATGTGATAACGAAAAGGCGGAAAGAAGTTCGTCCGCTTGCCGTCAATGAGAATCTCTGTTTCCTTCTCTTTGTTTTCAAGCCAATAAATCATTTCAGGATGCTTGCTATCTAAAAATTGTTTTAACCTCTGAACACTTATATGATAGTTCAGCGCTAATTCAGCAGGGATTGTCCAAATATTGCCGGGGAGTTGCTTCAGTAGCATAAAATTGCTTTTACCACTCGTAAATAAGTACAGGTCGTCCAGTTCCGGAACTTGAGCCAGTAACTCCCCCATTTTATATTTCTCTCCTTCCAAGTGTTTTAGTTGATACATTTGCTCTGAAAAATAGGTGCATAAGCCGTTTTTTTGAACTTTTACTTCATCTTCCAGAAATTGATAGTTCCGCTTTTTCCTTTTTCGTGCAGAAACGCCGTGAGCCAAAACAGAGGTTGTGCCGGGATAGTTTGGGTCCACTGTAAGAAGGCATGCCTTTAATAAATGAATTAATCCATAATAAAGCAATATAGGTCTGATGGAAAATGGCGATTGGTCAGCTTGGGTGTAGTATGTTTCGCCTTGTTCTAAATAGTACATAAATGGGTAACAATTATCATAGCTTTTTCTTTCGGCATCCTCTATATGGTGGTTTTCATATTTTCTTTTTAAATAAGTTTGAACTGTAGTTGCCGACCGAAAAAAATTGAATTGCATCCATATTTTTTTGTATGTTGACAGACAAAACACCTCCGAATAATTAGAAAAATTGAACATCACCCATTAACCTTGACAGTATTTTAACCAATTGATAACCTACTAATAATATTTTGGGCAGGGGGACGAAAAAAAATGTGGGAGTCAAAGTTTGTAAAAGAAGGATTAACATTTGATGATGTGTTGTTAATCCCGGCTAAATCTGAGGTCTTGCCGAAAGAAGTTGATTTGAGTACAAGCCTGACAGACAGCCTAAAGCTGAACATCCCTATTATCAGTGCAGGAATGGATACTGTTACCGAGTCAGACATGGCCATTTCCATGGCACGCCAGGGCGGTCTGGGTGTCATTCACAAAAATATGAGCATTGAACAACAGGCCGAACAAGTCGATAAGGTAAAACGGTCTGAAAGTGGCGTGATAACTGATCCGTTCTTCTTGACCCCGGAACATCAAGTGTATGATGCCGAGCACTTAATGGGGAAATATCGGATTTCAGGAGTCCCGATTGTTAATAATGAAGAAGACAAAATATTGGTCGGCATTATTACAAACAGGGATATGCGTTTTATTCAGGATTACTCTCTTCCAATTACCGAAGTCATGACGAAAGAAAATCTTGTTACGGCATCTGTCGGAACTTCCCTTGCCGAAGCGGAAAAAATACTTCAGGAACATCGTATTGAAAAATTACCTTTGATTGATGATAAAGGAGTCCTGAAAGGATTAATTACTATCAAAGATATAGAAAAAGTGATCGAATATCCAAATTCCGCAAAGGACGAAAAAGGCCGTCTGCTTGCAGGCGCTGCAGTCGGGATTGCGGCAGACACATATAAGCGGGTAGAAGCGCTTGTCAATTCACAGGTTGATGCCATCGTTGTTGACACGGCCCATGGCCATTCAGCCGGTGTGTTAAAAACTGTCCGGGAAATTCGTAAGCTATATCCCCATTTGAACTTGATTGCTGGTAACGTTGCAACAGCAGAAGCGACGAGGGAATTATATGAAGCGGGTGCGGATGTTGTAAAAGTGGGCATTGGACCGGGTTCCATATGTACAACCCGCGTTGTAGCAGGAATTGGTGTCCCGCAAATTACAGCTATTTATGATTGCGCGACAGAAGCGAGGAAGCATGGAAAAACGATCATTGCTGACGGGGGCGTTAAATATTCCGGCGATATCGTGAAGGCTCTTGCTGCAGGAGGACATGCTGTCATGCTCGGAAGCTTGCTTGCCGGAACGTCGGAAAGTCCAGGAGAAACAGAAATTTTCCAAGGTCGTCGTTTTAAAGTATATCGTGGCATGGGATCGGAAGGCGCCATGCAAAAAGGATCGAAGGACCGTTATTTCCAAGAAGATGCGAAAAAGTTTGTCCCAGAAGGAATCGAAGGACGCGTTCCTTATAAAGGGCCGCTCGCAGATACCCTTTATCAACTGACTGGAGGTCTTCGAGCCGGAATGGGTTACTGCGGTGCCGCCGACTTGGAGTATTTCCGTGAAAATGCCCAATTTATCAAAATGACCGGTGCCGGACTTCGTGAGAGCCATCCGCATGATGTGCAGATTACGAAAGAAGCGCCAAACTACTCATTATCATAAAAAAATGGCAAAAGCCCTGATGAATCCAGTGAATGGGCTTTGCTTTTTTTTGTTATGAAACTGAAAAGAAGACAGCCTACTCAACGATGTTTTTCTATGTTAAAATGACAAAGGTGTACATATAATTTGGAGGGTAAACTTGTGATAATTCGGAAAAAGATACCATTTTTAGCGTTTTTTCTGTCGTTACTTATGTTCGTTAGCATGATCACTGTTCCTGAACGTGCTTCCGCTGAGGATGCGCTCGATATTAACGCGGATGCGGCAATCCTCGTTGAAGCAAGTACAGGAAAGGTACTGTACGCAAAAAATGAAGATACTGCGCTCGGCATTGCCTCAATGTCCAAAATGATGACTGAGTATCTAATGTTCGAAGCGATTAAGGATAAAAAAATATCTTGGGAACAGGAACAAACCATCAGCGATTATGTTCATCAGGTTTCTATTGATACAAATCTTTCAAATGTACCGCTTGAAGCGGGGAAAAAATATACGATTCGACAATTATATGAAGCGATGGCGATTTACTCGGCAAATGGCGCCACGATCGCCATTGCCGAAGCCATTGCCGGTTCCGAGAAGAAGTTTGTCGACTTAATGAACAAAAAAGCGGAAGAACTGGGTCTTGAAAACTATAAGTTTGTCAATTCCACCGGTCTAAACAATAAGGATTTAAAAGGCAAACATCCAGAGGGAACCAAGCCAGAAGATGAAAATATCATGTCTGCACGATCAATGGCAAAACTGGCTTCCCGTCTGATGAATGATTATCCCGAAGTATTGGAAACAACGAGCATACCTGAGAAAGAATTCCCTGGTAAGCCTGGAAAAATGGTGAACTGGAACTGGATGCTCCCATCTCTAGATTTTAGCTATGAAGGCGTAGATGGATTAAAAACCGGGACAACAGACTTTGCTGGGTACTGTTTTACCGGGACGGCTAAACGGGATGGTTTAAGGGTTATTACGGTTGTCATGAACGCGAAAGGAAAAAACGGCCAAGGTGATTACAAATCCAGATTTAATGAATCCAAAAAAATGATGGACTATGCTTTTACAAACTTCTCTGTAAAAGAAATATATCCGAAAGGTTATCAAGTAAAAAATAATAAAACGATACCTGTCATAAGCGGAAAAGAAAAATCTGTCTCCATTCAGTCTGAATCCCCTTTAAAAGTGGTAGTGAAAAACGGGGAAGAAAAAATGTACAAACCTCGTGTTAAAATAGATAAGAAGAAATTGAATAAAGAAGGGAAATTGACCGCACCGATTAAAAAAGGTGAAAAAGTGGGCGTTCTGGAAGCCGCATATGAGGGAGAAGATCCTTACGGCTTTTTATCAAAAAGCAAAACGGCATCTGTCAATATGGTGACAGGAGAAAAAGTGGAGAAAGCCAATTGGTTTGTTCTAATGATGCGCGGAATAGGCGGCTTTTTCGGCGATGTTTGGGATAGCTCGGTTAAAACAGTCAAAGGTTGGTTTTAAAAAATATCTGTTGGTTTAGAAAAGCGGACAGATGACAATTATATAGATAAGACAGTACATTTGCATTCCACTTGGATATGTAGTATATTATCAACAAAATACGAGCGAATGCGTTGAGAGGAAATAGTAGCGGAACAGTGTCCTTTAAGAGAGCCGGTGTTTGGTGAAAACTGGCGGCACTGCCTGTGAATCCGTCCTTGAGCAAAATGCCGAACCGCCGATCATTTCGGGCAAGTAAGCATTTTCGGGATCACCCCGTTATCAGGCAAAGAGGAAAGCTCAGGCTTTCAATTTGGGTGGCAACGCGGGTAAACTCTCGTCCCTTTGGGATCGGGAGTTTTTTTGTTTAAATAAAATATTTTGGGAGGTAATCGTATGCTGGATATGAAGGTTCTTCGAGGGAATGTAGATGAAATCAAGAAAAAATTGCAGCATCGCGGCGAGGATTTGGCTGATTTAGATAAGTTTGAACAACTTGATCAAAAACGGAGGGAAATGATTGTTCAATCGGAACAGTTAAAAAATAACAGAAATGAAGTTTCAGAAAGAATCGCCCAGTTAAAAAAAGAAAAGCAAAATGCCGATCATTTGATTAGTGAAATGCGGCAAGTCAGCCAGCAAGTAAAGGAATTGGATAGAGAACTCCGTGTGATTGAAGAAGAGTTGCAGCAATTACTTTTAGCTATTCCCAATATTCCTCATGAAAGTGTTCCGGTAGGAGAGACGGAAGATGATAATGTAGAGATAAGAAGATGGGGTAATGTTCCACAATTTACATTTGAGCCGAAACCGCACTGGGAATTGGCCGATGACTTGAATATATTGGACTTTGAACGGGCGGCAAAAGTTACTGGAAGTCGATTTGTCTTTTATAAAGGCCTTGGAGCCAGGCTTGAACGGGCTCTCATTAATTTCATGATGGATCTTCACGTGGAAGAACACGGGTATGAGGAGATGTTGCCGCCATACCTTGTGAATCGTGCAAGTATGACGGGAACGGGACAATTGCCGAAGTTTGCGGAGGATGCGTTTCATGTTGAAAGTGATGATTTTTTCCTTATCCCGACTGCGGAAGTCTCAGTGACCAACTACCATCGAGATGAAATATTGGACGGCGATCGCTTGCCGATTAACTATGTGGCTTACAGTGCATGTTTTCGTTCAGAGGCCGGGTCTGCGGGGCGAGATACGCGCGGCTTGATCCGCCAACATCAATTTAATAAAGTGGAATTAGTTAAATTTGTAAAACCGGAAGATTCTTATGCCGAACTTGAGAAACTGACAAACCACGCGGAAAAAGTATTACAGCTTTTGAATTTGCCGTATCGCGTCATGAGCATGTGTACAGCGGATCTTGGTTTTACAGCAGCCAAGAAATATGATCTTGAAGTATGGATTCCGAGCTATAAAACATACAGAGAAATTTCTTCTTGTTCAAACTTTGAAACGTTTCAGGCAAGAAGAGCCAATATCCGTTTCCGCACTGAACCAAAAGCCAAACCGCAACATGTGCACACGCTGAACGGATCTGGCTTGGCAGTAGGAAGAACGGTGGCGGCAATCTTGGAAAACTACCAACGAGAAGACGGAAGTGTTGAAATTCCGGAAGTGTTGCGCCCTTATATGAGAAATAAAGAAGTCATTAACTGAAAGAAGCGGTTCAAATGAGCCGCTTTTATTTTTTCACTACATTAAAATTGTCAGTAATCAAGAGCCAGTTTTGTGGAAAAGACAGCCCAAGTTTCCAATAGCCGACACCCCGAAGATCGAGCTCTTTAACCAAATCAAATTTTGCCTGGATGGAACGCGCATCTTCAAACCAAACTTCATGCCTGTTCCCTTCTCCGTCCGTATAATGAAAAAAAGGGGCTTGTGCAGTTGTATCGTATTCGATGGCTACATTGTTTTCAAGGGCAATCCGAATGGCCTCCTGGGGGCTTACAGCTTTTGCCGTCGTTCCCTTGACGAACGGAAGCGTCCAATCATAGCCATACAGATTTTGTCCCATCATGATTTTACGTGAAGGCATTTCGGTTAGCGCGTACTCCAATACATCCCGAACTGGTCCAATGGGGGAAACAGCCATTGCGGGACCGCCGCTGTAGCCCCATTCATATGTCATGATCAAAGAGTAATCGACAATTTCGCCGTGCGCCCGATAATCATGCCCCGCATACCATTCCCCCACCTGTGTAGCACTTGTTTTGGGAGCAAGTGCCGTGGAAATGATATAGCCTTCCGCATGGAAACGGTCGCGTGCTTTTCGAAGAAATTGGTTATAAGCTTCACGATCTTCCGCTGCAATCCTTTCAAAATCAAAGTGAATATCGGTAAAGCCGACCCTTTTGGCTTCTGTTGCAATATTTTCCAAAAAAGTTGTTTGCACTTGTTCATTTGTAAGCAAAATATGAACAAGTTCAGTATTAAATTGTCCTTCTTCCTGGTTGGCCAAGACCATGGCGAGAGATGTGTTGTTTGCGCGGGCAATTTCGGGAAAACGATTTAACTGGGGGGGATCTAATGTTCCGTCACGTTTTGGCAAGTAAGCAAATGGAGCCAAATATGTTAAGTAAGGAGATGCTTCTCTCGCACTCGACTCCAAAACGGGGGATACGGTCCCCGTACGCCTCGGCTCGACATAAGCTAAAAACTCTCCTTCTCGCTTTGGTCCCTGTGGGATATAGAGCCGCAAGCCAACCCGAATAGGCTGGTTGACACTAATCCCATTGATTCGGGCAAGCTCTTGATAAGAAATGCCAAATCTTCTCGCGATTGTATAGAGGCTGTCACCAGGCTGTACCCAATAAAACCTGCCGATAATCGGAATGACAATCGCTTGCCCGACCACAAGCCGATCGGGATTTTGTAAATCATTGGCTTCCGTTATGATAGCTGGAGCTATCCCGTACAAGGAAGCGATCGAGGACAAAGTCTGATTGGGCTCGACGACATGGATTTGCATGTTTACCCTCCTTAACCACCTTAGTCAAACGTTTATCTTGTCCCATTGTATGCATGCCAGGAAAATTAAAGACCTCTAATAAAAAATTTTGGTACAATCATATGTAGCAAAAATGAGGAGAAAAACGATGGAAAATGAAGAGAAATATATGAATGTTGCAATTGAAGAAGCGAAGAAGGCCCGCTCAATTGGTGAAGTTCCCATCGGGGCTATCATTGTCTTAAATGGGAAAATCATCGCTAAAGCATCAAACCGACGGGAAACGGAGCAAAATGCCGTAGCGCATGCCGAAATCATCGCCATTCAGGAAGCTTGCCGGACACTAGGGACATGGCGTCTTGAAAATGCGGAACTATATGTAACGTTGGAGCCATGTCCGATGTGCAGTGGCGCTATCATTTTATCGCGTATAAAAAAAGTCGTATACGGAGCTTCTGATCCAAAGGCCGGTTGTGCGGGAACACTTATGAATTTGCTTTCTGATGCCCGCTTTAATCATCAAAGTGAAGTGGTCGGCGGAGTATTGGCGGATGAATGCGGAGAGCTTCTAAGCCAATTTTTTCGTGAACTTCGCAGGAAAAAGAAGGGATAAAGTGAAGCTTCAATAGCCGGATAGTTCCACAGAAGGTGGACCATGCAGACATTGCCATAGGATATGTTCTTAGCTTGCCAGTTAACTGTATCCGACTGATTGTTAGTAGAACCAATCGGGCATATACTGGCAGTCGATATCCAATGTCATTTCACTCACAATTTTTTAAAAAGGTGATTTTACTGCCAGTTAATGCCGGACAAACTTTCCTTTAGTAAACATTGATTTTATGCTGAAAAAGTGGTACAATAATTCTTACCGTGCTAGACGGGGAAATAGCGGAGCCCTGTACCCGCAATCCGCTCCAGCGGGGTTGAATCCCTTCCCGAGGCTGTTGTTTTGTAAGGATCTGCCTCAAGTAAGTGGTGTGGACATCTGGGTCCTGCGCAATGGGAACCCATGAACCATGTCAGGTCCGGAAGGAAGCAGCATTAAGTGGGCCATCCCATGTGCCGCGGGGCAGCCTGGATCGAGCTAACTGCTAGAGTAACACTTATGAAACACTGTCGACGGAAGGTGCACGGCAATCCATTCAATATCAAATCCATCTGCAATGGCAGATGGATTTTTTAGTTTTCAGTGAAAAAAAAGTATATCGGAGTGTATGTGTATTCGATTCGAGGGATTGCTATCTGAAACTTTTTCCTCCTATATCCCGTATAAGAGGAAAGTGAGGTGTTTGTGATGAAGAAAAAGCTTGTTTTCATATTGATTTTGTTTATGATTGGGGCATGGCCTATTCAGACTATGGCAGTGGAATTTTCGATAACGGATGTAACCATCGATGCCTATTTGCAAAAAAATGGGGATGTGCGAGTGACTGAAGTCCAATCTTATTCTTTTGATGACAAATTTCGCGGAATTACCCGGGAAATAATTCCGAAGAAAGGTGCGGAAATAACCGATTTTACAGCGAATGAAGGCGAAAAAGAGCTAAAAGTAAAGAAAGAAAAAGATTTATATAAAGTGTCTCGAAGCGGGAGCGATGAGAATATTAGTGTAGAACTCCATTATATGATTAAAAACGGTCTTTCTAAGCATCCTGATATAACAGAGTTTTATTGGCCTTTTTTTGATAAACGCAATGAAGCGGATTATGGGAACATGACTATCACGGTCCATCCCCCTGCTGAAACGGATGATGTGATTGCCTTTGGGTATGATGAATCGTTCGGTAAGGAGAAGGTTGGAAATAGCGGTGCTGTTACATTCCAGTTACATAAAGTGGAAGCTGGTGAAAATGGGGATATTCGGGTGGCATATGATTCGGCATTATTTCCGGACTTGACTGAAACCTCTGATCAAGAAATGCGCGAAACATTGCTGGATGAGCAACAAAAGTTGATTGACAAAGCACAAACATTTGCGGAAAACAGGGAGAAAACCTCATCAGTTGGAAAATGGTTCTTATTGATATTTGGTGCTCTTTTTATTGGGGTGATCGCATCTGAGGCAATGAAGAGTAAACAAAGAAAACGAGCAGCCAAAAATGAAATTAATAGCAGGAAATATATGATTCCAAAACAAAAGTTGAGCATGCCGGCTATTCTTTATTTTTTATATCAATTTTCACCGGAACTGCTGGCGGCAGCTTTAATGGATCTTGTACGAAAAGGATATGTCCGGCAGGTTTCAGAGGACCGGTTTTTGCTGCTGGATGGGGAAGCGGAAAAAGCTCATGAAAAGATTTTGCTTCGTTTGCTCTTTGAAAAGGTGGGGGGGAATAAAACATTTACCCTGAATGATTTGGAACAGTACATACAGTTGGAATCGAACCATGATCGATATGAGGAAGAAATAAGCCGATGGAAAGATGCAATCAAAAAAGAGATCGATCAATCAAATCTCCATGAAAACAATCCATTATTAAAATGGACGCTTGGAACGACGGGTACGGCTATGCTTATTGCTTCTGCTTTTTTCATCATCTATGACCTATATGGACTCATGTTCCAGGCAGGGGCATTGGGACTCGCCAGCTTATGTTTGGCTATATTTTATAAGCCTATCTCATATGAAGGTATGCTTTTAAAGGAGGAGTGGAACAAGCTCGAAAAAGAGTATGAGCAAATTCCTGTCTCCGAATGGGAACAATCAAGCGAGGATGATAAAAAGCGTTTGCTAATATATAGTATGGGGACGAAAAAGAACCGTCTGGCGGATTATTTTAGCCAAGTTATTCAAAAGAATGAAACAAGCGTGGCCAGCTACTCTACGGTGGACGTTTTCTTCTATTCAGGGTTGAACACTGCTTCTTCATTTGCATTAGCAGATGAACATATAATGAATACGGCTTCTGCTGACAGTTCCGACACCAGCTATTCCGGAGGTGGCGTTGACGGCGGCGGAGGAGGCTCAGGTGCTTTTTAAAGACATTCGTCATTACGGATTGTTTCTGTAATTTCTTGCCTAATTAAGGTATAATATAAACAGCGAAATTCACTAAAATGGCAAAGAAAGGGGGAGAGGCATTGAGTTACCAAGCATTGTATCGAGTTTGGCGCCCACAGGCTTTTATAGATGTAGTCGGCCAGGAACATGTCACCAAAACGTTGCAAAATGCTCTCCTCCAACAAAAAATATCCCATGCTTATTTATTTTCCGGTCCCAGAGGAACTGGAAAAACAAGTGCGGCCAAAATACTGGCAAAGGCAGTAAATTGTGAACGCATGCCGGTATCTGAACCGTGTAATGAATGTGCGGCCTGTCAAGGCATCATGGACGGGTCCATCTCTGATGTGATTGAAATTGATGCCGCATCCAACAATGGAGTTGAAGAAATCCGCGATATTCGTGATAAAGTAAAGTATGCGCCCAATGCCGTATCCTACAAAGTATACATTATTGACGAGGTGCATATGCTGTCCATCGGAGCCTTCAATGCATTATTAAAAACATTGGAGGAGCCGCCCCGACACGTGATTTTCATTTTGGCAACGACAGAGCCCCACAAGATTCCGTTAACGATCATTTCTAGATGTCAGCGTTTTGATTTTAAAAGAATCACCGCGCATGATATTGTAAAAAGAATGGTTCATATTGCAAATGAAACAGGTTTGAAATATGATGAAAAGGCATTACACGTAATCGGCGCTGCTGCCGAGGGAGGCATGAGGGACGCTTTGAGTCTGCTCGATCAAGCGATTTCCTTCAGCACGGATATGGTAACGGTGGAAGACGCACTGACGGTAACCGGCTCCATTTCCCAAAGCAGTTTGAACAAGTTGGCGAAGGCCATTCACGAGAAAGAAGTTGCTGTTGCTTTGGGCGCCCTTGAGGAGTTGCTTTTGCAGGGGAAGGATCCAGCTCGGTTTTCGGAAGATTTTATTTTATACTTTCGCGACCTTTTGCTTTACAAGACGGCACCCGAGTTGGAAGAAGCAATGGTCCGCGCCCAATTGGACGAGGATTTTAAACAGTTATCTGAATCAATGCTTCCTGAGCAGATTTATGAATACATCGATATATTAAGCAAAACACAGCAGGAAATGCGATTTTCAAATCATGCACGCACTTATTTAGAGGTTTGCCTTGTGAAACTATGCCAAACGCAAGTGAAATCTTTCCCAAATGACGCGCCTGAAGTGACAGAACTGTATAAAAAGATCGAGGCGCTTGAAAAAGAGATAACATTGTTGAAAGAACAATCAACCAAAAGATCGGCAGAAGCAAAAAGCGATCCGGCTCCAAGAAAAGCGGTCCGAAGCAATGCAAAAGATTTTCGGGTCAATGCCCGACCCATCATGCAGGTTTTGGAGAATGCAACACGCCAGGATTTAAATGCCATTAAAAGCTGCTGGGGAGACTTGCTTGAATCGTTGAACGGTCAAAAAATGGTGCAACTGGCGGCACTTCTCCACGATGCAGAACCATCCGCCGCTTCATCGAATGCGTTTGTACTAAAATTTAAACATGATATACATTGCCGGATGGCCATGGAAAATGAAACATATTTTCAAACGCTGTCTCAAACGTTGGAAGAACTGGCCGGTACAGCTTATCAAATTATCGCGGTTCCCGAAAAGCAATGGTCGGAAATCCGCCGGGAATTCATAGAAAAGAAAAAGCCGGATGGCGACCAGGTGAAAACGAATGAAGAAGATCCTCTCGTTGCCGAGGCGCTCAAGCTTGTTGGGGAAGATCTTCTCGAAATCAAAAACTAATTTTCTATCTTGGAGGTTTTTAATGATGCGAGGAATGGGAAATATGCAAGGCATGATGAAGCAAATGCAAAAAATGCAAAAGAAAATGGCGAAAGCCCAGGAAGAGCTTGGTGAAAAGAAGATAGAAGGCACAGCTGGCGGCGGTATGGTCACCGTTATTGTTTCCGGCCATAAGGAAGTGCTTGAAGTCAAAATTGATGAAGAAGTTGTCGATCCCGACGACATTGAAATGCTTCAAGACCTTGTATTGGCCGCGACAAACGATGCGCTTAAAAAGGCCGAAGAATTAACGAGCCAGACGATGGGACAATTTACAAAAGGATTAAACCTTCCTGGCTTTTAGGAGGTTAACAACATGCACTATCCAGAACCAATATCCAAGCTGATCGACAGCTTTATGAAACTGCCGGGAATCGGGCCGAAAACAGCTGCCCGCCTGGCGTTTTTCGTTCTTGGCATGAAAGAAGACACCGTCCTTGATTTTGCGAAAGCATTGGTCAATGCAAAAAGGGATCTTGGATACTGCTCGGTTTGCGGGCATATTACTGATCAGGACCCTTGTTATATTTGTAAAGAAGAACGGCGTGACCGCAGCGTCATTTGTGTTGTTCAGGAGCCGAAAGATGTGATTGCCATGGAAAAAATGAAAGAATATACAGGTCTTTATCATGTCTTGCACGGATCTATTTCTCCTATGGAAGGAATTGGACCGGAAGATATCAACATTCCGGATTTGCTTAAAAGGCTTCAAGACGAAACCGTTCAAGAAGTGATTTTGGCGACGAATCCCAATATAGAAGGGGAAGCGACAGCCATGTACATTTCCCGGCTTCTAAAGCCATCCGGCCTTAAAGTGACAAGAATTGCCCACGGACTTCCGGTTGGCGGCGATCTTGAATATGCGGATGAAGTCACTTTATCAAAGGCATTGGAAGGCAGAAGAGAAGTTTTGTAAGGAGAGGCGCCGCATGTTTCAGAGAAAAAAACTCCGGAAAGAATATGATCAAAAATTTGTTGAACTGATTGAAGAGACAAAAAATAATTGGCTTCATTTAAAACAATTGATGCATTTAAGTTATGGGGAGCATGATGAATTAAAATACAAAGCGCTCATGGCAAAAGCAAAATATATTTATCTTTTACGTGAAGCGAAATTAAGAAAAGTATCAATAAAAAAATAACTACCAAGCCGCCTGCCGTTCTTTTTGGACAGACCGTTCATACAATAAATAATATAGGACGGGAGAACAGGAGGGGAAAGCTTGGAGTCCATTATCATTATTTCATCATTGGCTGGTCTTATCATTTTTTTGCTCATATCGGGAAGGCCCGGTCGGCTGATTCGATTCATTGGTCAATCAGCAATGAAGCTGGTCATCGGAGCGCTATTTTTATTTTTTTTAAATGCCTTTGGCAATCAATTTGGTTTGTACGTCCCAATTAATTGGATCACCGCCGCAATTTCAGGTTTTCTAGGATTGCCGGGTGTTGCAGCTTTGTCTCTCATTCAACTATATGTGATTCCATGAAACATTCGCCAAACCGTGGCGGGTGTTTCGTTTTTTTCTGTTTTTTAAAAGACAAACACAGTAACTGTCTACCCTGCATAGAATTTACAAAGCAATGATTTTAAAAACTAACAAATCTTATAAATTGTGTATACAATTTATCCAGCTGGGTACACTACTTTGTGTGGAGGTGGAGAGATGGAAAAGTGCATTATTTGCGAGCAGCCGAAAAAAATCGGTATACATCTTTATACATCGTTTATCTGTACGGAATGTGAGAGAGAAATGGTCAAAACGGACACGGATGATCCAAAATATAAGTTTTACATTGAACAAATGAAGGTTATTAAAGAAACGAAAATCGTGACATAAAAACCAGGCTTTTGCGGATACAGCCCGGTTTTTTTTGTTTTTTCCACCCCGAATTAACTGGCAGTATGCCCCCACTGCAAGAAATCGCTGGAAGTTGAGAATGTACGGGGGATCAACTATCAGTAAGCCCAAATGGCTTAACTAACAACAAGTTTCGCTTTATAGTAAAATATGATGCGGGGGAGGCAGTTCGCTTCCTTCTTGCTGGGGGATGAGTGACCAATGAAAGATCTGGTGTGAATCATGACAGGTTTCAAGGGAAACAGCAAAAGGTTCATTTCCGGTAAAAAGAACGTTATACTAAACGACATATATAGTTTGCGGAGGTAAAGGGATGTGTGGATTGTTTATTACTGTGGAAGGTCCTGAGGGAGCGGGAAAAACGACTATTATTGAAAGACTGCGTATGGATTTTTCCGCTTCCGGGGTACCTGTTCTTGCTACCCGTGAACCGGGAGGAATAGAAATTGCCGAGAAGATCCGAACGATTATTTTGGACAAAGAACATACGATGATGGACGGAAGAACGGAAGCTTTGTTATATGCGGCCGCGCGCCGTCAGCATTTAACGGAAAAAATTATACCGGCACTTCGACGCGGCACGCTTGTATTATGTGATCGTTTTATTGACAGCTCCCTTGCTTACCAAGGATTTGCCAGGGGGCTTGGGATTGATGAGGTATATGCGATTAATCAGTTTGCCGTCAATGGCTTGATGCCTGATATAACGCTATATTTTGATATTGAACCTGAGGCGGGGCTGAAACGAATTGCCAAACACGCGGGAAGGGAGATTAACCGCCTTGATTTGGAAACGATTGAATTTCACCAAAAAGTACGAGAAGGTTATAAATTGCTGTTAAACCGTTTTCCTGAGCGTATGATGGAAATTGATGCGAGCCAACCGCTGGATAATGTTTACGAGGCTGCAAAGAATATTATTGAAGAACAATTGAAATCATACGAAACAAAGTAATGGTACTTTTTATGGCTGCAAAGAATATTATTGAACAACAATGTAGAAATATGGTTGATTCGAAATAGAAGATGTTTGGATATAATGGATCATATAACGATGTCACATATTCGTTTAACTGATATAATAATGATAATAACAAATATTTGTTTTTCACTTTTTTAAAGGGGTGATATACATGAAGTTGATAATGGCCGTAGTTCAAGACCAGGACAGCAACCGGTTGATGAACGCGTTGGTTGAACATAATTTTAGAGCTACTAAACTTGCGACAACAGGCGGGTTTTTAAAATCGGGAAATACAACATTCATGATTGGGACAGAAGATATCCGTGTGGAAAAGGCGCTCGAAGTCATTAGGGAAAATTGCAAATCTCGGGAGCAATTAATGGCTCCGGTTTCACCAATGGGAGGAAATGCCGACTCCTACATTCCTTATCCAGTTGAAGTGTCCGTTGGGGGAGCCACGGTTTTTGTCCTGCCAATCGAGCAATTTCATCAATTTTAGGGTAGCTTATGAAAATTAACGAGACATCCAAATCAAGATCAGGACACTTCGTGACCGGGCAAAAAATAAAACGTACGGACAACCCCAGATTTTCCGAGATGATTTCCTTTCAAGGGATGAAACTGCAAGAGGAGCAGCTTGCCACGTTAATGGCCGATTTATCCGCAGCTGGCGAACGGCTTGGAAAGACGCGGAGTTTCCAAGACTTGGCTAAATATAAACAGCTTGTTAAAAGGTTTGTTCAGGAAGCTGTTGAATTCGGCATGAACTTAAAACAATCTCATAGTTGGAATCGATTTTCTGACGGAAGAACGCTTCAGATTGTTGAGACGATAGATGAAAAATTGATTGAGTTAACGAATGACATACTGAAAGAAGAACAGCAGTCCATTTATATTTTGGATAAGATTGGCGAAATAAAAGGGCTGCTCATTCATTTATACACGTAAGGGTGAGTTACCGGTGGCCAAAAACTGGGAACAATTTACACGCGAACAGCCCGTCGCGGCTAGACTGTTAAAAAATAGCATTCAATACGGCCGTATTGCCCATGCATATTTATTTGAAGGCGAACAGGGCACAGGGAAACGCGCGGCAAGCATGTTGCTCGCATCCAGCATGTTCTGTGAGGATAGTCGTGATCATATGAATCCATGCGGCCGCTGCAGCAACTGTAGAAGAATTGAAAGCAGCAACCACCCTGATGTTCATGTCGTGGAGCCGGACGGTGCTTCCATTAAAATAGATCAAATACGCTCATTGCGGACTGAATTCAGCAAGTCGGGTATGGAATCAAAGAGGAAAATATACATTCTCATTGATGCAGAAAAAATGACCGTACAAGCGGCCAACAGTCTGCTCAAATTTTTGGAGGAGCCGCATGTGCAAACGATGGCAATCCTCGTTACAGAGCAGCCACAGCAAATGTTGCCGACCATTATGTCAAGGTGTCAAAAAGTACCATTTCACCCATTAAGCCGGGAACAGCTTTTGGAAAAGCTATTGCATTCGGGGGTTCATGAAACAAAAGCGGTGCTGTTGGCCGCTGTAACGAATGATTTGGAAGAAGCCGTCAGGCTGAATGACGAAGATTGGTTTGCACAAGCCCGAATGATAGTGTTAAAATTATATGACATCTTAAAAGAAAATCCGCTCTATGCAATGACCGCATTACAAAATGATTGGTTGAGCCATTTTAAAGATAGGTCTCAGCTTGATTTAGGCTTATCGCTTTTACTGCTTTTATATAAAGATTTGTTTTATATACACTTGGGGAAGGATCGGCAACTAGTTTATCCGGATATAAAGGAAAAACTGGAAAAAGATGCGCTGCAAACGTCGCTAAGAAGGATTTCGGAACAAATAACAGCCATTTTGGAAGCCAAGAAAAAAATACACGCAAATATGAATCCTCAGCTGTTAATGGAACAGCTTGTGCTGAATTTGCAGGGGGGACCTTCTTTTGTATAATGTAGTGGGTGTCCGGTTTAAAAAAGCCGGTAAAATATATTATTTTGATCCCCAGGATCATCCTGTTGTCAGGAATGACTATGTCATTGTTGAAACGGCAAGGGGAATAGAATTTGGAAAAGCCGTTACAGACAAGAAACAAGTAAGCGAACATGATGTTGTGTTGCCGCTTAAAAAAATTGTCAGGATTGCCGATCAGGAAGATAAGCAAAACGTTGAAGAAAATAAAATACAAGCAAAAGAAGCATATGAAATCTGTTCAAAAAAAATCACCGAGCATCAACTTGATATGAAGCTCGTCGATGTTGAATATACGTTTGACCGCAACAAAGTCATTTTTTATTTTACCGCGGACGGACGGATTGATTTTCGGGAGTTGGTAAAAGACCTGGCCTCTATTTTCCGTACAAGAATCGAATTGAGGCAAATTGGCGTAAGAGATGAGGCCAAAATGCTTGGAGGGATTGGACCGTGCGGGCGTATGCTCTGCTGTTCCACTTTTCTGGGTGATTTTGAGCCTGTTTCGATCAAAATGGCAAAAGACCAAAATTTATCGTTAAACCCAACAAAGATTTCCGGATTATGCGGCCGGCTTATGTGTTGTTTGAAATATGAAAACGACGAATATGAAGCGGCTAAAGCAGAACTTCCTGATGTAGGGGATGTTATTCGTACGCCGAATGGCTCGGGAAAAGTGATTGGCTTAAATATTTTGGAAAGAATTTTGCAAGTGGAAATGTCCGGTCAGGAGCGGATTTTAGAATATACGTTAGAAGAGATTACAGCTAAGAGTGTGACGTCTGTTCAGGCCTCGGACTAATGGGGTGGTATGATGAAAGATAAGAAGGAACTCTATGATTCAGTCAGTAATATGGAAATGCAAATCGGCCAGTTATATCAGCAACTTGGCGAATTAAAGCAGTATTTGGGGGAGCTGATTGAAGAAAATCATGCCCTAAAACTGGAAAACGACCATTTGCGTAGACATTTGAATCAAGAAATGGATCAGGAAAATTTCTTATCGGCCGACAAAAAAAAGGACGAGCACGTTGAATATGATCGAATGAAAGAAATTGGTGAGGGCTATGATAATTTGGCCCGCTTGTATCAGGAAGGCTTCCATATTTGCAATATCCATTTTGGAAGCCCGCGCAGGGATGAAGATTGCCTATTTTGCCTATCCTTCTTGAATAAAAAATAAAGACGAACAAAGGCCTTCCTATATTTGGGAAGGCTATTTTCAAGTGCGGCAAGATGTCTGCTGTAATGGAGTGAGAAAACGTGATAGAGTTATACGAAGACGAACGGCTGGATTATCTTTTGGCCGAAAATCTTAAAATCATTCAAAGCCCGACAGTGTTCGCTTTTTCACTTGATGCTGTCTTGCTGGCCCGCTTTGCTTATATCCCGATTCAAAAGGGAAATATTATTGATTTATGCAGTGGTAATGGGGTTGTGCCGCTTTTACTAAGCAGTAAAACGAAAGCCGCCATTACAGGTGTGGAAATTCAAGAGCGCCTCTATCAAATGGCTGTCAGGAGCATTCGATACAACCGGCTTGAGGATCGAATTCGAATGATTCATGGTGATTTAAAGGAAATCACCGAAACAGTCGGTTACGGCAAGTTCGATGTTGTCACATGTAATCCTCCTTATTTCGCCTCTCCCTCCCCACATGTTATGAATGAAAATCAATATTTGGCCATCGCCCGCCATGAGATTCTTTGTTCGTTGGAAGACGTCATTCGTGTGAGCAGCCAGCTGTTGCGCCAGGGGGGCAAGGCGGCTTTTGTCCACAGGCCCGAAAGGTTGCTCGATATTTTAACGCTGATGAGGCAATATCGGCTTGAGCCCAAGCGCCTGCGCTTTGTATATCCGAAAAGCGGAAAAGAGGCGAATACGATTTTGGTGGAAGGGACAAAAAACGGGAATGCCGGTTTAAAGACGCTGCCTCCTTTGTTTGTCTATGACGAAAATAACGAATATACGCCTGAAATTAGAGAGATTTTATATGGAGAACAATAATAAACATTATTTTTACGTACTTGAATGCGGCGACGGATCATATTATGGCGGCTATACGGTGGACCCCAAGCGCAGGCTGGCGGAGCATAATGCTGGCAAGGGGGCAAAATACACAAGGACAAGAGTGCCGGTGAGCATGATTTATCTTGAGGAGTTTGGGGAAAAAGGGGAAGCATTGCGGGCCGAATATGCTTTCAAGCGTCTGTCGCGGCACCAAAAAGAGCAATTTTTAAAGGCTGGTGAACAAGATGCGCAGTCAGAAAAGCAATCATGAAAGTGTCGAAGGAATCCTTTATTTAATACCTACTCCGATTGGAAACTTGGAAGATATGACGTTCCGGGCCATTCGGCTCATGAAGGAAGCGGATGTCATCGCTGCCGAAGATACGAGGAATACAAAAAAATTATGCCATTACTTTGAAATTGATACTCCCCTCGTAAGTTATCACGAGCATAATAAAGAATTAAGCGGCCGCCAGATCGTTGATCGATTAATGAAAGGGGAAAAAGTGGCGCTTGTAAGCGACGCCGGAACGCCCTGCATTTCCGATCCCGGTTTTGAAATGGTCAAAGCTGCGATTGAAAAAGGAATTTCGGTCATTCCTTTGCCAGGGGCCAATGCTGCGATTACAGCGCTTATTGCTTCGGGACTGCCGCCGCAGCCATTTTATTTTTTCGGTTTTTTGCCGCGGGGGAAAAAAGAGAAGAAAAAAGCGCTGGAACGTTTGAAGTTTCAACAAGGAGCGATCCTTATCTACGAAGCGCCCCACCGTTTGAAAGAAACACTCCAGCATATGCTGGATATATGGGGAAACCGGAAAATAGTCCTTTCCCGGGAACTGACAAAGAAGTATGAGGAATTTTTGCGCGGGACGATCCAAGAAGCGCTTGATTGGACGAAAACCGAAGAAATTCGCGGAGAATTTTGTTTGGTCGTTGAAGGAAGCAGAGAAGAGAAAGAAGAAGAACCATCATGGTGGGCGCCACTCACGATAAAGGATCATGTGAATCAGTATATATCAGAGAAAGGAATTCAGGCCAAAGAAGCCATCAAACTTGTTGCAAAAGACCGGAAGGTGCCCAAACGAGAAATTTATCAAGCTTATCATATCGGTGAATCATAATGAGGCTAACTATATAAAGTCAATACTGTTATTGGTGAATTCTATCCATTTTCTCAGTGAAAATTAGGCATGACAAAAAAGCTTGATGATTCAAAAATGTAAATTTGGATCATCGAGCTTCTTTATGCTGGGACACAACTAAATCAGCTAATGAAAAAACGAACAATAAAGTGAAACTTCATTCAGTAGGGCTTCTACTGAATGTTAGTTGAACCAATTGGGCACCTTATATGCGGGATAAATTGTCCCAGTGTATCATACGCAAGCTTTTAGCGTAGTCAAAATAGGTAGACCCCTGAGGGAATAGCTCGAGCTGAAGATCCCGCAGGAAAGCGACCTTTGCTTTCCGAGGAAGCTGAAGAGACCTGCGGAAAGCGATGATGGGGATTTTTTTACACAAATAAGGGCTGGAACATAGGTTAAAAGCTGATAGATATTCGTAAAAATCGTGAGAATAAAGCCGCGTGAAATCAAGGTTTTTAAACTTGATTCCATGCGGTTTATTTCATTTTCACAGGGTTTTGTCCCGGCCCTTTTGCTATTTCGTATTTGCTTATGTTCCAGTCTCTTTTTTGCTTGAAGAATACGCTAAAGGCCCATTGCTTTTTTAAAAATCAGATGGTACAGTAATTATACATTAATTCATAGTATTTTTATAAGAAAAGGGGGAAATGGGGTTGACGCGAAAATTTGATAAGTTGTTTGACGACTGGTCAAAAACATATGATCAAACGGTTAGTGGCCGTGACATTGAATATAAAGAAGTATTCGAAGGATATGATGACATTCTTTTGGAGGTTGCAAAAAAAGCAAAAGGGTATATATTTGAATTTGGGGTAGGTACGGGAAACTTGACAGAAAAAATGATCAAGATGGAGAAAGAGGTATATGGCATTGAACCTTCCAAAGGAATGAGAAACATTGCTCGCCATAAATTGCCTGGGGCGACAATTGTTGAAGGAGATTTTCTCGAATTTCCAATGCCGGAACGAAATCCGGATACAATTGTCAGCACATATGCATTCCATCATTTGACAGATGCGGAAAAAGCGGATGCCATTCAAAACTTTGGAAAAATGCTCGGAGAAGGAGGCCGAATTGTTTTTGCTGATACAATTTTCGTGAGTATTGAAGTGAAACAGGATATGATTAAGGAAGCGGAAAGCAAACAATTTAATCGCCTGGCAGCCGATTTGAAGACAGAGTTTTATCCGACTATTTCCACAATGAATCATCTATTTGGCGAAGCAGGCTTTGCTGTAACCTTTACACAAAAAAATCGTTTTGTATGGCTTATGGAAGCGACTAAAAAGGAGTGAGCGATGATGGCAAATCAAAAGATGAATGTTGAAAGTTTTAATTTGGATCATACGAAGGTGAAAGCCCCATATGTCAGGCTTGCAGGTGTCATCAAGGGAGAGAAAGGAGATATCATCAAGAAATATGATATCCGTTTCTGTCAGCCGAACAAGGAACATATGAAGATGCCGGCACTGCATTCATTGGAACATATGATGGCCGAATACAGCCGGAACCATTCCGACAAAATAGTGGATATCAGTCCAATGGGGTGTCAAACTGGCTATTATATGTCTCTTGTGAACCATGATGATTATGAAGAAGTGTTACACATTTTAGAGAAAACATTGAACGATGTGTTGGAAGCGACAGAAGTACCGGCTTGTAACGAGGTTCAATGCGGATGGGCTGCTAGTCATAGTTTGGAGGGCGCCAAAGAAATCGCTCGGAAGATGCTGGATCATAAAGATGAATGGAAGGAAGTTTTTTGAATCACTACGTGAAAAAAGCCGTTTCCTTAAGGATGCGGCTTTTTTATCGTTATACTCCTAGTTCTTTCGCTTTAAAAGCTTCCTGAATTTCATTGATGAGCTGGTCCGCGCCTTCCTTGCTTAATACCAATTTTCCCCCTGCGAGCAGCACGTTGTCATCTGAAACATTTCCTGTTATATGGCAGGTCATGGTTGGCTTGTACTTTTTCAAAATAATTTTCTCATCATCAACATATATTTCCAACGCGTCTTTTTCTTCAATGCCAAGTGTCCGCCTAAGCTCAATCGGGATGACAACCCGTCCAAGTTCATCCACTTTTCGCACTATTCCGGTAGATTTCATTACATTGCCCTCCCCAATTTCTCTTCTCTCTTTCACCCATTTATATCAAAACGATCGTGTTTTATAGCCTATGTAGCTACATCAATAGTACCAGTCTTTCCCATATCCGTCAATTATTAAATAAAGAATTTGTAAATTTATTGAATATAATGGCCTATGAAAAGTTGACTAGTTTTGTCAATATTGGTAATTAAATAAGAATTTCTATTTGTTATAATAGCCCTCAAGTTGCAGGATTGTTATATTTCACGTATATTTTTACTGTAGAAGAGGACATGATGATGGCAAAAACCGTTTAATATATAGTCCATTAGTAGAGGCAATGATGAGAGGGAGGAAAATAGTGTGAAGGAGAAACTGAAAACTTTTTACTTAACAACACCGATTTATTATCCGAGCGGCAACTTGCACATCGGCCATGCGTATACGACGGTGGCCGGAGATGCGATGGCTCGTTATAAAAGAATGCGCGGTTATGATGTGATGTATTTGACGGGAACGGACGAGCATGGACAAAAAATACAGAAGCAGGCGGAAAAGGAAAACATTACGCCGAAGGAATACGTAGATCGAATGGTGAGCGGCATCCAGGAGCTGTGGAAGTTGCTGGATATATCATATGATGATTTTATCCGCACAACACAGCCGCGCCATAAAGAAGTCGTTCAAAAAATATTCAAGCGCCTTCTGGATCAAGGCGATATATATTTAGATGAATATGAAGGTTTTTATTGTACGCCCTGCGAGTCATTTTTTACGGAGCGCCAGCTTGAAGACGGCAATTGCCCGGATTGCGGCCGCCCGGTGGAAAAGGTGAAAGAAGAGTCGTACTTTTTCAGAATGAGTAAGTATGTCGACAGGCTTCTTCAATATTACGAGGAAAATCCTGAATTTATTCAGCCCGAATCAAGAAAAAATGAAATGATCAACAACTTCATTAAGCCAGGCCTTGAGGATTTGGCCGTATCAAGGACGACATTTGACTGGGGGATTCCCGTTCCTGGTGACCCGAAGCATGTCATTTACGTATGGATCGATGCGTTGACGAACTACATAACCGCTCTTGGATACGGCTCGGACGACGATTCAAAATACGTAAAATATTGGCCGGCAGATGTACATCTTGTAGGAAAAGAAATTGTCCGTTTCCATACGATCTATTGGCCGATTATGCTGATGGCTTTGGATTTGCCGCTACCCAAAAAAGTGTTTGCCCATGGATGGCTGCTCATGAAAGACGGCAAAATGTCCAAATCGAAAGGAAATGTCGTCGACCCGGTTATGCTTGTGAAACGTTACGGTCTCGATGCTGTTAGATATTATCTACTGCGGGAAGTGCCGTTTGGTTCTGATGGCGTTTTTACTCCGGAAGGGTTCATTGAAAGAATCAATTTCGATCTTGCAAATGATCTGGGAAATTTATTAAACAGAACGATCGCGATGATCAATAAATATTTTAACGGTGTCATACCAGCTTATGAAGGGTCTATTACTCCTTTTGACAATGAATTGCTTGATGAGCATAAAGAAACCATTCAAAATTATGAAAAAGCGATGGATCATATGGAGTTTTCCGTAGCCCTTTCGTCTATCTGGCATATGATCAACCGGACGAATAAATATATTGATGAAACACAACCGTGGATTTTGGCGAAAGATGAAGAAAAGCGCCGGGAATTAGGCAGTGTCATGGTGCATTTGGCCGAGTCACTTCGCAGGGCGGCGGTTTTATTACAACCGTTTTTAACAGAAACACCGAAAAAGATATTTTCCCAATTAAATATCGCCGATGACCAATTTACATCGTGGGAAAGCTTGGAAACGTTCGGTAATATCCCGGAAGGGACGAAAGTTGTTGAAAAGGGGGAACCTATTTTTCCGCGGCTTGAACTGGAAGAAGAGGTCAGCTATATCCAACGCGAAATGAGAGGACCCCAGCCGGCAAAGGAACCTGTAGAAAAGCCGGAACAATCACCTGAAATTACGATCGATGATTTTATGAAAGTGGAGTTAAGAGTGGCGGAAGTGATTGACTGTGAGCCGGTTAAAAAAGCGAATAAGCTGTTAAAATTACAGCTGGATCTCGGATATGAAAAGCGGCAGGTCGTTTCCGGCATTGCGGAATTTTACAAGCCTGAAGATTTAATCGGTCGAAAAGTGATTGTGGTGGCCAACTTAAAACCTGTCAAACTTCGTGGCGAATTGTCGCAGGGAATGATTTTGGCCGGAGAAGAAAATGGTGTTTTGTCGGTAGCATCTGTTGATCAAAGATTACAAAATGGTGCTATTGTAAAATAAACTTAATGTAAATAAAAATTCAGAAAATGACCAAAGTATTGGGGGCATAGAGAGAAAGGCTGATTAGGTCCCTATTTCAGCCCGACTCCCTATGTTCTTTTTTTGTAATATAAATGTTATCTTGTTGTGACTTATGTTACTTTTAAATACTTTATACTCGTTAAAGGAGAGAAGAGCCTATGTTATTTGATACGCATGTCCATTTAAATGACGAACAATTTAACGATGATTTGGAAGAGGTTATGAAACGGGCACAAGAAGCAGGGGTAGAGCATATGGTTGTTGTCGGTTTTAATCGGGAAACGATCGAAAGAGCTCTCCAAATAGTTGATAAATATGATTTTTTATATGCAAGCATCGGTTGGCATCCAGTTGATGCCATCGACATGACGGAAGAGGATTTGGTGTGGCTTGAAGAAAAGGCCCGCCATCCGAAAGTAGTTGCTTATGGGGAAATTGGGCTTGATTATCATTGGGATAAGTCGCCGAAAAATATTCAGCAAGAAGTATTTCGCAAACAGATCAGGCTCGCAAAGAAGTTGCGCTTGCCGCTGATTATACATAATCGTGAAGCGACAGAGGATATCATTCAGATCCTGAAGGAAGAAGATGCCAAGGAAATCGGCGGTATTATGCATTGTTTTAGCGGAAGCGCAGAATCTGCCAAAGAATGTTTAAGACTTAATTTTCTCATCTCTTTAGGCGGTCCCGTTACGTTTAAAAATGCCAAAAAACCAAAGAGAGTAGCCGAGCAAGTTCCGCTGGACAAGCTGCTGATCGAAACGGACTGTCCTTACTTGGCGCCGCATCCGTACCGGGGAAAAAGGAATGAACCGGCGTATGTAAAGCTTGTGGCTGAACAAATTGCCGAATTAAAAGGAATATCCTATGAAGAAGTCGCCCGGGCGACAACAGAAAATGCGAAAAAATTATTTGGCATACATGAATAATCCTTCATACCCCTAAACTTTACAAACTCTTCCTGATAAACATTGAATGAAAGTAAATCGAAGCAATTCCCGTAAAGGAATGGCTCAAATATAGAAAACGCTCATTCATGAGACGAAAAGGAGGAGTCGTTCCATGGCCAGTTTCATGCAGATGGAAAAACGAAAAAAAATGGGACTCGCCGTTGCGAGCTTTCTCGTTTTTACAGCAACCCTCATTACTTTGATTAACGAGGGAACAAAAAAAACAGTGGCTTTAACTCTAGACGGAGAAAAAGTTGTTGTCAAAACACATGCCGACACGATTCAGGATATGCTAAATGAATTAAATATCGATATAAAAGAATCGGACTATTTATCACATCATCCAGAAACAGCTTTAATTGATGAACTCTCTCTTGTTTGGGAACCGGCGAAAAAAGTTGAGATCACGGACGGCAGCAATTCACAGGTTGTTTGGACGACTGCGAAAACAGTAAAACAGCTTTTGGAAGAAAATCAGATTGAATTGAAAGAACAAGATCAGGTGAACATGTCTCTAACCGCCCCCGTTGTTGCCGGTATGGACATTCAAATAGAACGGGCTTTTCCTCTTGTTCTCAATGATGGCGGCAACGTGAAAGAAGTGTGGACTACTTCAACGACAGTCGCCGACTTTGTAAAACAACAAGGAATCACTTTCGGACCATTGGACAAGGTGCAGCCTCGGCTAGAAGAAAATATTTCTCCTAATAGCGAGGTACATATCATTCGCGGTCAAAAAGTCACTGATGTAGTGGAAGAACCGATTGATTTTGAAGTTATTACGCAGAAAGATCCTTCTTTGCCCAATGGCACGGAGAAAGTGATCCAGGAAGGTAAACAAGGTCTTGTAAAAAAAGAGTACGAAGTGACAGTTGAAAACGGCAAGGAAGTGAACCGGACGCTTATTTCAGAAAAGAAAATAAGAGAAAGCGTCCAAAAGGTTGTGGCTGTCGGAACGGGAACGAAACAGAGCACCCCGCCCCCGCAGATCACTAAACAGAACACCAAGGAAAAAACGCCACAAATTATACAAACAGTGGAAAAAGATAGCGGCGGAAAAGAAATATACGTGAGCGCAACGGCCTATACGGCAACATGCAATGGCTGTTCAGGTGTCACGGCTACTGGAATTGACTTAAAGGCCAATCCGAGTGCCAAAGTGATTGCGGTTGACCCGAATGTCATACCACTCGGTACAAAAGTTTGGGTTGAAGGTTATGGTTATGCTGTGGCCGGCGACACAGGCGGTGCCATTAAAGGGAATAAAATTGATGTGCATGTTCAAACGAGTGGCGAGGCACACAGCTTTGGAAGCAAAAAAGTCAAAGTGAAAATTTTGGACTAAGCGGGGGAGTCGATCCTCTGCTTTTTCTTTTTTCTCATAAGGCGGGTTATAATAAAATTAAGATAAAAAGATCTTTGGCGATTCACTATATGGAGGAAAAATGAAAATAAAAGAAATTATCGTTGTGGAAGGAAAAGATGATACAAAGGCAATCAGACGGGCGCTTGATGCCGATACGATTGAAACGAATGGTTCTGCCGTATCCAAGGAAACGATTGAAAAAATCAGGCATGCCCAGCGGAAAAGGGGCGTAATCATATTAACGGACCCTGATTTTCCGGGAGAAAAAATCCGTAAAACAGTCAGTGACAATGTGCCTGGCTGCAAGCATGCTTTTATCGATAAGGAAGAAGCAATGGGAAAAGGCGGGAAAGGTGTCGGTGTGGAGCATGCCTCTCCTGAAGCAATTTGCCTTGCCATAAAAGCAACGCACACGCTGACAGAAGAAGTTAAGGAGGTTATTACAAAAAAAGAGTTGCTCGATGCGGGGCTCATCGGTGGAATGCATGCCGCAAGGCGGCGGGCGCAACTTGGTCAGTTGCTTAAAATTGGTTACACGAACGGTAAGCAGCTTCATAAACGATTAATGATGTTTCAAGTGTCCCGTAAAGATTTTTTAAAAGCCCTGGAAAAGGTGCGACAGGAGGAAGGCCAATGACGCAGAAAGATATTGCCACCCCAATAAGGACGAGAGAAATTTTGCGGAAATATGGGTTTTCCTTTAAAAAAAGTTTGGGGCAAAACTTCTTGATTGATGCGAATATTTTAAGGAAGATTGTTGAACATGCGGGTTTGACGAAAGATACAGGGGTGATAGAGATTGGTCCGGGAATCGGCGCTTTGACGGAACAACTGGCGAAAAGTGCCCAAAAAGTCGTTGCTTATGAAATCGATCAACGGCTTTTTCCTATCTTGGAAGACACGCTTTCCCCTTATGACAATGTCCATATTATTCATGAAGATATTTTAAAAGCGGATATTCAACAAATGATCCAGACAAAATTTACAGAGTCAACAGAAATAATGGTTGTTGCTAATTTGCCGTATTACGTCACAACGCCAATCATTTTTAAGCTGCTTGAAGAAAACTTGCCGATCCGCGGGATAGTCGTCATGTTGCAAAAGGAAGTCGCTGACCGCATTTCTGCGCGCCCTGGCACAAAAGAATATGGCTCACTTTCCATCATGATACAATACTATACGTTGGCGGAAACAGCGATGATCGTGCCTAAATCGGTGTTTATGCCCCAACCGAATGTGGAATCGGCCGTTGTCAAAATGATATTGCGGGAAAAACCGGCTGTTGAGGTTAAAAATGAATCATTCTTTTTCCAAGTTGTGAAAATGGGTTTTTTACAAAGGCGAAAAACCATTATGAATAATTTGGCTGGCGGTTTGCCGGGAGGAAAATCAAAAAAAGCGGAGATATTGGCGGCACTTACAGCGGCCGGAATCGATCCTGGAAGGCGTGGTGAAACGCTGTCTGTCGAAGAGTTTGGAGTATTAAGTGACGCGCTCTTTGAAGAGTTTGGCGAAGGAGAACAATAAACAGACACATTGAACAGGAAGGGCGCATAGCCTATGGCAAAGGAATTTAATTTGCGCTGTTTATGGAGTTGACGACCGTGATATCAATTAATACGATTGTCGGCCGCTTATCCTATCAATGTGATCTTTTATTTCGGGTCATTGACATCATGGAGATTGACGGTCAAACAACAGCTGTTCTCTATGGAGAGGATTATCGGCTGGTGGCAGATGCGCCGATTGAAGATCTTGTCCCATTTTCCGAAGAAGAAAGGCTGACAAGATCATCGGCAGTCCGTTTACTGGAGGAACAGTCGTTGAAGCTTTTTCGACAGGATTTGGAGCTGATTAGGTCTAAGCAGGAATATACGGCTACGGACGGCTATAAGAGGGAGTATAATTATTTTCAAATACCCGGACGTGTCCTTCATATGGATGGAGACCCGAATTATTTGAACAGGTGTCTGGACTTATACAAAAAATTTGGGGTATCTGTCAGAGGAGTTCATTGTGATGAAAAAGAGATGTATAGAAAAATTCCCATTCTCATCGATGAATACCACCCTCATATCCTTGTCATTACAGGCCATGATGCCTATTCAAGAGCCAAGGGAAAGAAAATGGATTTAAATGCTTACCGGCATTCCAAATATTTTGTAGAAGCTGTCAGGGCCGCGCGGAGGAAAAATCCAAATCTTGACCAGCTCGTTATATTTGCCGGTGCTTGCCAGTCGCATTTTGAATCTTTAATTCTGGCTGGAGCCAATTTTGCCAGCTCGCCGCAACGCGTCAACATCCATGCACTAGATCCCGTCTATATCGTCACCAAAATCAGCTTTACGCCATTTATGGAGAGAATCAACGTGTGGGATGTCCTGCGGAATACATTGACAGGTCAAAAAGGATTGGGTGGCCTTGAAACGAAAGGCGTCCTCCGTACAGGCATGCCGTTTAGGCCAGTTGATGATGAATAAACGATACATTTGTGAGCGGGTCAATTTTCAATAAAGGAAGTTGGCCCCTGTATTTTAGAGGCTTTTTTTGCTTATACAAAATTTTTGCTGCACAGCACATATATTTATATCGTGGTGTAATACTAAGGTTGTTGTAAAATAGGTCATAATGTAGAAAAAAATTGATTGACAACACCCGGTTTTCATTGATAAAATAATAAATTTGTTTGACCTTTTTTACCAGGCGTGATATAATGGGAAACAGTGAGGTGGAGCGAAAAAATGCCAAAAACATTAGCGAGCATTAAGAAAGCCCTTGATTCTAATTTGGGCAAAAGATTGATGTTAAAAGCCAATGGAGGCCGAAGAAAAACAATCGAACGTTCCGGAGTATTGGCAGAAACTTATCCATCGGTTTTCGTTGTTGAACTGGATCAGGACGAAAATGCATTTGAACGTGTATCTTACAGCTATGCTGACGTTCTGACAGAAACGGTTGAACTTACTTTTTATGATGAAACGACAGGTAATATAGCAATAGGACAACAGTAATGCAGTCTCAGCTTGTAGAGAAAGCGGGTGTTTTTCTTTACAGGCTTTTTGTTTTTTCTTAAAACAGCTTTTCTCGGAAAACGCGATAATTTTTCAGTTTTTTCTGGTAATTTAACCAATAGGCTTGCCTTCGGTTCAGCAAACATTGGCAGTTATAATCGTTCACGTTTGTATCAAAATATAAAGGCGGGTGGCGAAGGGGGAATTCGCTTTGGGACGGAGAAGAGGAGTCATGTCGGATCAATTGAAAGAAGAATTGGCGAAAGAGTTGGGATTTTACGATGTCGTCCAGAAGGAAGGTTGGGGCGGAATTAAAGCCCGCGATGCGGGAAACATGGTGAAAAGAGCCATTGAAATGGCTGAACGGCAACTCGGCCAATCAAGGCAATCGTGAAGAATGATGTGTTTCTAGCCTGAAGTAAATAAACTACCCGCGAAAAAAGCCGGAGCATTTGCTTCGGCTTTTCTTAGCTGAATGGTCGGCTTATCAAGGGTGATGGATCGAATGGTTTTTCAGAAAAGATCATGGTAAAATGGAAAAAATACGGTAATATGCCAAAGACGAACAAAGGCGCCAAATACATCAGGCTCCTGTCTGTTGCAGTCAGAATGCGAAGTAGGTGAAGCAGTTTGAAACTTTTAATCAAGGCGCCGGCAAAAATCAACTTGACTTTAGATGTGCTCGGTAAAAGAAGCGATGGTTACCATGAAGTAGAAATGGTCATGACAACCATTGATCTGGCGGATCGCTTGGAACTAAACGAAGTGAAGGAAGACAAAATAGCGATTCTTTCCCATAGCCGATATGTTCCAGGAGATGAACGGAATTTGGCTTATCAGGCAGCCAAGTTGTTGAAAGAGCGCTTTAGTATCCGCCAAGGCGTTGAAATATCGATCAATAAGGTGATTCCGGTAGCGGCTGGACTCGCAGGGGGAAGCAGTGATGCAGCAGCCACATTAAAAGGTCTGAACGAATTATGGCAGATCGGTCTTTCGGTGGAAGAACTGGCTGCTCTTGGCTCGGAGATTGGTTCGGATGTGGCGTTTTGTGTTCACGGAGGCACGGCATTGGCTCGTGGCAGGGGCGAAAAAATTACAAAGCTTCCGCCGCCTCCATCTTGCTGGGTAATTTTGGCCAAGCCATCTATCGGGGTTTCCACTTCCGAAATATATGGCAATCTGGATATGAGCCGTATTCAGCACCCGGATACGGAAGGGATGATCCAAGCCATTATGCAAAAGGATTATGAAGGTGTGTGCCAGCATATGGGCAATGCTCTGGAGGGTGTCACGTTTTCCAAGTATCCCGAGGTATTGCACATTAAAAAGCAGATGGAACGATTTGGGGCAGATTCCGTGCTGATGAGTGGAAGCGGGCCTACCGTTTTTGGCCTCGTAAGGCGTGAGTCAAGACTACACCGAATTTATAACGGATTGCGAGGTTTCTGTCATCAAGTCTTTGCAGTCAGGATGCTGGGCCGTTCATAACAATTCTTGCCTAAATACGTACAATTGTGTATATTTGCATTAAAATATTCGCTTATACATATTACTGGAGGTTACAGAATGAAATTTCGCCGTAGCGAGCGGCTTGTTGATATGACGCATTACTTAATGAATCATCCTCGCGAACTCGTTTCTTTGACTTGGTTTGCCGAGCGTTATCAATCTGCAAAATCATCCATCAGCGAAGATCTTGTCATCATTAATGACATTTTTAAACACCAGGGCATTGGCGTTTTGCAAACCATCCCCGGCGCCGCAGGCGGAGTAAAATTTTACCCAATGGTGAAAGAGGATCAGGCAGAAGCGATTATCAACAAGCTTTGTTCACTAATTGCAGACCCAGAACGCCTTTTACCCGGCGAATATTTATTTATGACCGATTTGCTGGGAAATCCAAAAATGATGAATGAAGTAGGAAAGCTGCTCGCAGCCGCAGTGGCAGACCGGGAAATTGATGTTATCATGACTGTTTCCACAAAAGGCATTCCGATCGCACAGGCTGTAGCGAATCAATTGAATGCCCCTTTTGTTATTGTCAGACGTGACCCGAAAGTCACCGAAGGACCGACCGTGACGATCAATTATGTTTCCGGCTCTTCAAAACGGATTCAAACAATGGTTCTTTCAAAGCGCAGCTTGAAGGAAGGCGCGCGCGTGCTGATTGTCGATGATTTTATGAAGGCCGGCGGAACGGTAAACGGGATGATCAATTTGCTCGAGGAATTTAATGCGTCTGTTGCGGGGATCGCCGTATTGGTTGAATCCGAACATGTTGAGGAAAGGCTTGTTGATGATTATATTTCTTTAGTAAAATTGACTGATGTCAATATGAAAGAAAAAAAGATCAATGTGGTGACAGGGAACTATTTTTCCAAAAAAATAAACTTTCTATGAGGGAGAGAACGAAGATGCGTACGATTTCAACGAATCAGGCACCTGCTGCGATTGGCCCCTATTCTCAAGGCATCGTGGTAAACAATATGTTTTACAGCTCGGGACAAATTGCGCTCACGCCGCAGGGGGAACTTGTTGAGGGCGGTGTCGTGGAGCAAACCCATCAGGTGTTCCGCAATTTGCAGGGAGTATTAGAAGCGGCAGGAGCATCATTTGATACTGTCGTAAAAACGACTGTATTTATCAAAAACATGGACGACTTCGCAACGATCAATGATATTTATGCCCAATATTTTTCCAATCACAAGCCGGCCCGTTCATGTGTGGAGGTTGCCCGCCTGCCAAAAGACGTCCTATTGGAAATAGAAGTCATTGCACTTGTAAAATAAAATGAGGGCCGCCGTTTGATTTCTTAAGCCCTTCAGGGTTGTCGTTTTCACCTTCATAAAAATAAATCGCTCATATATTAAAAAATTCAAAAAAGTTATCAATTTTAGAAGGAGAATAGCAAGTTACGTTGAATAACTACATTATGGTACCTAATTAGAGCGAGAAGGTGGTGAACAAACAATGGAAGTGACTGATGTGAGGCTGCGGCGAGTCAACACCGAGGGAAGAATGAGAGCAATCGCCTCAATAACCCTTGACGATGAATTTGTTGTTCACGATATACGTGTCATTGACGGAAACAATGGGCTGTTCGTAGCCATGCCAAGTAAAAGAACACCAGATGGGGAATTTCGGGATATTGCTCATCCAATTAATTCAAACACCAGAAATAAAATTCAGGAAGTGGTTTTGGCAGAATACCACCGTCTAGGTGACATCGAGGAGCCGGAATTAGAAGAAGCTGGCGCTTCCTAACCATATAACTCATTATTACATCGAGAGCCTACTGAATAGTAAGGCTCTTTTTCATGTTTTCTCTTTTCGGTTCTATCCTTTTTTCCCCTGGCGTTCTTGTGAACATTTTTTGAAGCATACATGGCAAGAAAATGGTGGAATTTTATGGGAATCCGACATGGGGCTTATTCTATATGCTGATCACGTTTGATTGAGCAGCCGCTTGTCCGAAGAACTCCCTCCATGAGAGTGTTTTTATGCTTGTCGGGACATATCCGGGCACCTCCGCATTTCTTATTTTCTTGAAAAAAACCTCTTTTTAGGCTATATTCATTATGGAAAAAAATAATTGGAGGACCGTTTATGTCAAATAGATTCGCGGTAATATTGGCTGCGGGGCAAGGGACAAGGATGAAATCCAAGCTTTATAAGGTACTCCATCCAGTTTGTGGAAAACCAATGGTTGAACATGTCGTTGACAATATATCCGAGCTTCAAGTTAACGAGACTGTTACAGTCGTAGGATTTGGAGCGGATATGGTCAGGCAACACTTGGGTGGAAAAAGCCGATTCGTCATTCAGGAGGAGCAACTTGGCACAGCCCATGCAGTTATGCAGGCAAAAGATGCTTTGGGGGATAAAAAAGGAACGACCCTTGTCATTTGCGGCGATACTCCGCTCATTAAGTCCGAAACGATGTCAGCATTGATTAAGCAGCATGAAGAAACAGGCGCCAAAGCCACTGTTTTGACGGCTTTTGCGGAAAACCCGCATGGTTACGGACGCATAATCCGCAATGCGGAAGGCGCTGTCGAACGGATTGTCGAACATAAAGATGCGAATGAAGAAGAGCTTCGCATTCATGAGATTAATACAGGAACATACTGCTTCGACAATGAAGCTTTATTTGAGGCGCTTGAAAATGTTTCCAATGACAATTCTCAAGGTGAATATTATCTTCCCGATGTCATTGAGATATTAAAGTCTAAAAAGGAATTGATTACTGCTTTTCAAACGGAGGATTTCGAAGAAACTCTTGGGGTGAATGATCGTGTGGCTCTTTCAGAAGCAGAGCGCATTATGAGAAAGCGTATCAATGAGGCCCATATGCGAAACGGAGTTACATTGATTGACCCGGCTAATACTTATATTGATAAAGATGTACTCATCGGCCAGGATACAATTATTTTTCCAGGAACAAGCATTTGTGGAAAAACGGTGATAGGGGAAAACTGCGAGATCGGCCCGAATACTGAAATCAACAATTGTGAAATATCTCACAATACGACCATCTGCCAGTCTGCTGTATTCGATAGTGCGGTTGGGGCAAACGTAAATATTGGTCCATTTGCACATATCCGGCCTGAATCCACTATCCATGACGATGTAAAAATAGGTAATTTCGTAGAAATAAAAAAATCGATATTCGGAAAAGGCAGCAAAGCATCGCATTTAAGTTATATCGGGGATGCAGAAGTGGGCAAAGACGTCAACATCGGTTGTGGTTCCATCACAGTCAATTATGACGGGAAAAACAAATACCTCACGAAGATCGAGGACGGCGTGTTTGTCGGATGCAATTCAAACCTTGTAGCCCCGGTAACGATTAAGAAAGGCTCCTATATTGCCGCCGGTTCTACGATTACGGATGATGTTCCACAAGATGCTTTGGCGATTGCACGGGCCCGGCAAGTCAATAAAGAAAATTATACTAAAAAGTTAAATTTAAAAAAGTAATGGAGGCTCCCCATGTCTAACGAATATCTTGACTCGTCTTTAAAAATTTTTTCATTGAACGCAAACCGTGTCCTTTCGGAAGAAATCGCCAAAACGATCGGAGTGGAGCTTGGCAAATGTACGGTCAGTCAGTTCAGCGATGGTGAAATTTCAATCAATATTGAGGAAAGCATCCGCGGCTGTGATGTATATGTGATCCAGTCAACGAGCGATCCGGTCAACAAGCACTTAATGGAATTGTTAATCATGACTGATGCGTTAAAGCGTGCTTCGGCCAAGAACATCAATCTTGTCATGCCTTATTATGGATATGCACGCCAAGATCGGAAGGCGCGAGCCCGGGAACCAATCACGGCAAAGCTTGTCGCCAACCTGATCGAAACGGCAGGCGCGACAAGAGTGATTACACTAGACCTTCATGCTCCGCAAATTCAAGGCTTTTTCGATATTCCGATTGACCATTTAATGGGTGTTCCGATTTTAGCGGACTATTTTAAAAGCAAGCAGTTAGTGGAGGACGGGCTTGTGATCGTGTCGCCGGACCATGGAGGCGTAACGCGGGCGCGAAGATTGGCTGACCGCTTGAAAGCACCGATCGCTATCATCGATAAACGCCGCCCTCGTCCAAATGTGGCAGAAGTGATGAATATCGTTGGAAACGTGGAAGGAAAAACGGCGATTTTGATTGATGATATCATTGATACTGCCGGAACGATTACGCTGGCTGTAAATGCATTGATGGAAGCAGGAGCCAAAGAAGTGTACGCTTGCTGTACGCATCCTGTTTTATCCGGACCTGCCATTGAGCGGATTCAAAATTCCAGTCTGAAAGAGCTTGTCGTAACAAACACGATCCCCCTTCCCGAAGAAAAGAAAATCGACAAAATCAAAGAGCTTTCCGTCGCATCTTTGATTGCCGAGGCCATTATCCGCGTTAATGAAAACAAGTCAGTAAGCACTTTGTTTGATTGATCGTGAAAAAATACAAAAATAGAGGTTTAAGTTATTGTATGATAAGGTATAGATAAGGATAGTGATTATTTCATTATTACTTATTACAGGAGAAGGTGTTTATGGTTAACGTATTGAAGGCAAAAGAAAGGACAAGCGAACGCCGCTCACAGGTAAGGGAGTTGCGCGAGCAGGGAGGCATTCCGGCTGTTGTGTATGGTTACAGAATTGATAATACGCCAATCGCAATCAACATGGGCGATTTCATGAAAACGATGCGCGAAGTTGGCCGGAACGGAGTAATCGATCTTGATTTGGAAGGTAAAAAACTCAATGTGATTCTGCATGAATACCAAGAGGATCCGATCAGGAAAGAAGTGATCCATGCCGACTTTTTGTCTGTTGATATGTCACAGGAGATTGAAGCGAGCGTCCGTGTAGAATTGTCGGAAGATGCGGAAGGCCTCAAGGACGGAGGCGTTCTCCAGCAAATCATGCACGAGATAAATGTTACGGCAAAACCGGATGAAATTCCGGAAGCAATCAAGGTTGATATATCTCATCTAGGTATAGGAGAAACAATTTCTATCGGCGAAATTCGCGGAAAGTACTCGATTACAATCAATCATGGGGATGACGAAGCAATTGCAACAATACTGACACCAAGAACGGAAGAAGAAACGGAAGAAGCAGGTGAAGCTGCTGAGGTTTCGGGAACGGATGAAGGGAATGCAACAACTGAATCGGAAGAGTAAAAATAGATTCAATATAGGCGCAGCCAACAAGGTTGCGCTTTTTCCCCGCTTGTTCAGCAGGATTGGGAAAAGTGCGATTGGGGGGTAGGCAGTGAAAATAATTGTCGGCTTGGGAAATCCCGGTTCTCGATATGAAAAAACAAGACATAATGTCGGATTTGAAGTGATTGATGAACTGACCGAAAGACTTGACATCAGCTTACAGTCATCAAAATTTAACGGCTTGTACGGAACAATACATCATGACGGTGAAAAGACCTTATTGGTTAAGCCGCTTACCTATATGAACCTTTCAGGCGAATGTATACGGCCCATAATGGATTACTATCGGATTCCGACTGAAAATCTCCTCGTCATCTATGATGACTTGGATTTGCCAGTGGGAAAAATCCGACTTCGCCAAAAAGGTTCTGCTGGTGGACATAACGGGATGAAATCAACGATTCAACATCTTGGAACAAATGAATTTAATCGGATTCGGATTGGAATTGACCGTCCGCCTTCCGGAATGTCCGTTCCGGATTATGTACTGGGAAAATTCACGGAAGAGGAATGGGGCACAATGCAATCCGTCATCCAAACGTGTGCTGATGCTTGCGAAGAATGGTTGAAAAAACCATTTTTGGAAGTGATGAATCGTTTTAATTCCAATGGATGAATAAGTACGGGCCTCGGCGTTTATACTATAAAGTGTATTTACAAAGCCGAGGAGAGAGTGTTATGCTGATTTCTTATTTTTGCCGCCACTGTTCGGCACAATTAGGTACAATAGAAGATGTTTCTGTGCACTCCGAGGAGCTGGGATTGCATAAATTAACAGAAGAAGAAAGGCAAGAAATGGTAATATATGAATCGGATGGGAATATTCATATTAAAGCAATTTGTGAGGACTGCCATGAGGCACTGTCCCGAAACCCCGAATTGCACCAATATGATTATCTGATCCATTAGTTTGTACGGTGAGGGGCAGATTTCTACCCCCATTTCTTGAAAAGAGGAGAAAGACATGCATGGTCTACGAGATATAATATTACAGCAGAGCGAACTGCAATCTGTCATTACAGGAATAAGGGAAGGATTGCGCGAACAGCTTGTTGCTGGTTTATCAGGCTCAGTAAGGGCGCTCTTTACGGCCGCGATGGCGGAACATACAAACAAGTCCGTCGTCATTGTCACCCATAATTTGTTGCAGGCGCAAAAGCTTCACGAAGACCTTTTACAAATAATTGATGAAAACCAATTGTTTCTCTACCCTGCGAATGAGCTGATCGCTTCCGAGATGGGAATTGCCAGTCCGGAGCTGAAGGCTCAACGAATCGAGACGCTGAATCACATGGTGTCTGGACGACAGGGTGTTTTTGTCGTTCCAATGGCAGGATTGAGAAAAGTGCTTCCTCCGCCAAGTTTATGGAAAAGATACCAGATTAATTTGAAAGTAGGATCTGAATTA
This sequence comes from Siminovitchia sp. FSL H7-0308, assembly GCF_037980985.1. Lineage (NCBI taxonomy): Bacteria > Bacillati > Bacillota > Bacilli > Caryophanales > Bacillaceae > Siminovitchia > Siminovitchia sp. FSL H7-0308. Next base: position 4,221,819 of record NZ_CP150282.1, on the reverse strand, counting down.
CATTTGGAGGACACTTTAGAACGGTTGATCCAAATGGGATATAACCGGACTGATATGGTAAGCGCCCCCGGGGAATTCAGTCTGCGCGGCGGAATATTGGACATTTATCCATTAACGGAAATTGACCCGATTCGTATCGAATTGTTTGATATAGAAATAGATTCCATCCGGACCTTCTCAGTTGATGACCAGCGCTCAAAAGAAAAGTTATCAGAAGTGACGATCGGTCCTGCAACCGAGTCTCCCGTCGAATCGAAACATTTGCTCGATGCTGCGGACAGTTTGGAAGAACATTTATCCGCCTCTTTAAAGAAAATAAAAAAGGATGCGGTAAAAGAACTGCTCGTTCAAAATGTGAAGGCTGATATTGAGTTGCTCCGAAATGGACAAAAACCTGAACAATTTTTCAAATACCTCCAGTTTGCCTATAAACCGGGTACAAGTTTATTAGACTATGTTTCTTATAATGGACTCATTGTGTTTGATGAACTAAGCCGAATCCAGGAAATGAATGAACGCCTTGAAAAAGAAGAGGCTGAATGGTTTATGACGCTTCTTGAACACGGGGAGATTCCCCATGATATTGCCATTGCTCATTCGTTCAACAAATTACTGGCGGAATCCAATCTTCCACGTGTTTATTTGTCCTTGTTTTTGCGGCATATCCCAAATACAAATCCTCAAAACATTGCAAATGTTTCGTGTAAGCTCATGCAAAACTTTCATGGACAGATGCATTTGCTTGCGTCTGAAGTGGAACGATGGCGAAAAAACAATATGAAAGTGCTGTTTTTAGCACCAGATCAGGAACGCAGTGTAAAATTGGAGTCGGTATTGCGGGATTATGGAATAGAAGCTCGAATCGCTGGTGATTCAGAAAGCTTCTCCGGGATTCAGATCATTGAGGGTTCGCTGAATACGGGTTTTGAACTTCCGGCCCTGAAACTGGTTGTTGTGACAGAAGAAGAAATATTCAATAAAAAGACACGGAAGGCACGGCGCAGGCAAAAACTTTCCAATGCCGAGCGGATTAAAAGCTATTCTGAGCTGAGTCCCGGTGATTATGTTGTTCACGTAAATCACGGGATCGGTAAATACTTGGGAATTGAAACATTGATGATCAACGGGGTGCATAAAGATTACTTGCACATTACGTATAAAGGCAATGACAAATTATACGTTCCGGTTGATCAAATCGATCTTGTGCAAAAATATGTCGGAGCCGAGGGCAAAGATCCGAAAATGTACAAGCTCGGCGGCAGTGAATGGAAGCGGGTCAAGAAAAAAGTAGAGTCTTCTGTCAAGGATATTGCGGACGATTTAATCAAGTTATACGCAGAGCGTGAAGCGACGAAAGGGTATGCGTTTTCTCCCGACAGCGATATGCAGCGTGAGTTTGAGATGTCTTTTCCATATCAGGAGACTGAAGACCAACTTCGTTCCATTGCTGAAATTAAACGCGACATGGAGCGGGAACGACCAATGGATCGCTTATTATGTGGTGATGTCGGTTACGGGAAAACGGAAGTTGCCATTCGTGCTGCTTTCAAAGCTATCATGGACGGCAAGCAAGTAGCATTTCTTGTTCCGACAACGATCTTGGCTCAACAGCACTATGAGACGATTAAGGAACGATTTAATGGCTATCCGATTAATATTAGCATTATGAGTCGTTTTCGCACGAAGAAACAATTGTCCGAAACGGTCAAAGGATTAAAAAACGGCACGATCGACCTTGTGATCGGCACTCACAGACTTTTGTCAAAAGATGTGCAATTTGCGGACCTTGGCCTTCTCATTGTAGATGAAGAACAGCGTTTTGGTGTAACACATAAAGAAAAAATAAAACAGTTAAAAACAAACGTGGATGTATTAACGTTAACCGCGACACCCATTCCGCGGACATTGCATATGTCGATGCTTGGGGTTCGTGATTTGTCTGTCATTGAAACGCCGCCGGAAAACCGTTTTCCGGTTCAAACGTATGTGATGGAATATAATGGTGTTTTTGTGAAAGAAGCGATTGAACGGGAACTGGCACGCGGGGGACAAGTTTATTATCTTTACAATCGGGTGGAAGATATTGAAAGGAAAGCGGAGGAAATTTCGATGCTTGTCCCTGATGCGCGTGTTGCCTACGCGCATGGGCAAATGGCGGAAACGGAGCTTGAGGCCGTCATATTGAGCTTTCTTGATGGTGAGTTTGATGTGCTGGTGACGACAACGATCATTGAGACGGGCGTCGATATCCCGAGTGTCAATACATTAATTGTTTACGATGCTGATCGAATGGGGTTGTCTCAGTTGTATCAGTTGAGGGGGCGCGTTGGCCGTTCAAACCGGGTGGCGTATGCCTATTTTACGTATCGAAAAGATAAAGTCCTCACAGAGGTAGCGGAGAAAAGACTGCAGGCCATTAAGGAATTTACTGAGCTCGGATCAGGCTTTAAAATTGCCATGAGAGATTTGTCTATCCGGGGAGCGGGAAATCTTCTGGGGGCCCAGCAGCATGGCTTTATTGACTCTGTCGGCTTTGATCTGTATTCGCAAATGCTGAAAGAAGCAATTGAAGAGCGTAAAGGGACATTACTCGAAAATGTTCCGCCGCCGTTTGAAGTGGAACTTGAATTGGATGCCTATATTCCGGATGCATATATTGCCGATGGACAGCAAAAAATTGAGATGTATAAGCGCTTTAGAAACATTGAGACAATGGAAGAGCTTGAAGAGCTGCGCGAAGAAATGATAGACCGCTTCGGCGACTACCCCAATCAGGTAGAATACTTGTTTAAAGTTGCGGAAATGAAAGTGTATGCACGAAAAATCAAATTGGAAGCCATAAAACAATCTAAAACAGAAGTCTCCATTTATTTTTCGGAAGAAGGAACAAGTGAAATGGAAGGCAGGCGCGTTCTCCAGGCAACAACCAAACATGGAAGGAACGTGGGTCTTGGCATGGAAGGAACCCGTCTGAAAATCACGATTCAAACGAGCCGGATGAAAACGGACGAGTGGTTTGCCATCGCGCTTGAAATGATTAAAGAACTGGGAGAGGCCAAAAAAGTTCCCCAGCCATAATAAAAGCGCTCTCCAGCCGATCAAGATTTTATGAAATTGATCCAAAAAATGCACATCATTTGAATAAAACCCTGATTTTGAAAGATACTATTTTCAATCACATATGGAAATGAATTGAAAAACGTTTTTGTGGGAACCTATACAAAGTAGCATTTACTTAAAAAACTCAGTCATCTGATGAAAGAGAGGCAACTATGATGAAGGCAACAGGTATTGTTCGTCGTATTGATGATTTGGGAAGAGTAGTCATACCAAAAGAAATCCGCAGAACATTGCGAATCAGGGAAGGTGATCCGCTGGAAATATTTGTGGATCGCGAAGGGGAAGTTATCCTAAAGAAATATTCCCCGATTAACGAATTGGGCGATTTTGCAAAAGAATACGGAGAAGCTTTATTTGACAGCCTGGGGAGCCCCGTCCTTATTTGTGACCGGGATGCAGTTATTGCGGTCGCCGGCGGGCCGAAAAAGGACTATATGAATAAAAATAATAGCGATATGATTGAAGAGGCTATGGCGAACCGTTCGGCCAAACTGGAAACGAATCCGGGCTCCGTTTCGCTTGTCGAGGGGCATGAGGAAGAACTTTCCTCTTATACGATTGCCCCTATTATAGCGGGGGGCGATCCGATCGGCGCTGTAATTATTTTTTCCAAAGATAAGGTAATCGGTGAAATTGAACAAAAATCTGCCGAAACGGCAGCCAGCTTTTTGGCTCGACAAATGGAATCGTAATGCTCATAAAACAATATTGGAAGAGGGCTTGGCGTCCGCCAAGCCTTTTTCTTATGCTATAATAAATGGAGATTTTTTGTAGAAAGGCGAGAGGTAGCTTGCCAGAAGAAACGAGACCATTTATCAAAGGCGCCTTTATATTGGCGGCAGCAGCGCTGTTTATTAAAATATTGAGTGCCGTGTACCGCGTCCCTTTTCAGAATATCGTTGGTGACACGGGTTTTTATATTTACCAGCAAGTTTACCCACTATACGGAATCGCTTATGTGCTTGCTTCAACCGGCTTTCCTGTTATTATTTCAAGAATAGTCGCTGCAAAAGATCAGCAAAATAAACAAAGTGTCATAAATAAGCTTCAAGCCGCATTTATCGTTTTAATGTTTGTGGGACTCGGCTTGTTTTCCTTTTTTTTCTTTGGCGCAAATATGATTGCTCGCTGGATGGGCGATCCTCTGTTGGGACCCGTTATTCAAGTAACCGCGTTTCCTTTTTTGCTGCTTCCCTTTCTGTCTCTGTGGCGGGGGATATTTCAAGGGAACGGCAATATGGTGCCAACTGCTTTAGCCCAGGTGATAGAGCAGGTCTTCCGGGTCGCGGCCATTTTACTCATCTCCTTTCTTTTAGTGGATAAAGGATATTCCTTTTATGAAGTGGGGCGGGGTACTTGGGCAGGCGCAGTTGTAGGAAGTGCGGCGGGTGCTGTCTTACTGGCTATATTTGCCGGAAGGAACATCAGAATCTTCATAAATGCCGTCCGCCTTCCTTTTCATGAGTTTGTTGCGGTGGGAAAATTGGTTCTTGTACACGGGACGGCGATTTGTTTTAGCGGCCTTCTGCTTATTTTATTTCAACTTGTTGATTCGTTGAATATGTATTCTCTTTTGCTCCATTCCGGTATGGAGAGTGTGGATGCAAAAGTGTTAAAAGGCGTTTTTGACCGGGGGCAGCCGCTTATACAGCTTGGAACGACTATCGTAGGGGCAATGTCGTTAGCCCTTGTTCCAGCCATAGCCGCCGCCTGGTCCCAAGGAAATATAGGAATCCTCCAAAAAAAGATGGAATCAACTATAAAACTGAGTGCTGTTATAGGGGCAGGGGCGGCAATCGGGTTAATGAACATTATTAAGCCAACCAACATGATGCTTTTTAAAAACCAGGATGGCTCCTTAACACTTGGTATACTTGCCGCCGCCATTTTCTTCGCATCTATGGTTATGACGTTTACCGGAATATTGCAAGGGATGGGAGCGGCGCTCGTTCCGGCAAAGTATTTACTCGTAGGAATTGCGTGCAAATATGTATTAAACACATGGCTTGTTCCACAATATGGAGCATTTGGCGCCGCTTTGGCTACCAATATAGGGATGGGCGTCATTTTCATTTTACTGTTAAACGAGTTAAAAAAACGGTTTCCTGTACACATGGTCATATTCAAAACCTTGCCCCGATTGTTGATGGCCTGTACCGCCATGACCGCTGTACTTCAGGTATGGCTGTTTCTTTTTGAAGTATGTGGGCTTGAAGGAAGGCTGTGGAGTACTGTAGCGGCACTTGGCGGAGTGTTAGTCGGCGGATTCATTTATATATCGTTTTTACTTTACAGTAACCTGTTCGACAATGAGGAATTAAAGCATGTTCCGTTTTATGCGAAAGCAACTGCTTTCCGATGGAGAACAACAGAAGAAGGGAGAAGGAAATGAACGAAATATTTGTCGTTGGCTTGGGAGCGGGAGAGCTTGACCAGCTTCCGCTCGGTGTCTATAAAAAGTTGAAAGAAACAGACCGGCTTTTCTTTCGAACAAAGGAGCATCCCGTTGTAAATGAATTGAAAGCGGAAGGAATCGTTTTTCAAGCATTTGATGACGTATATGAAAAACATGACACCTTTGAGGCGGTTTATGAAGAAATCACCGAAAAGCTGCTGGATGAAGCCCGGAAAAAAGAACTGGTGTATGCTGTGCCGGGACATCCGCTTGTGGCCGAAAAGACTGTCCAAATGTTGCTTCAAAACGGTCCGCAACAAGGGATTCAAATTACGATCGGCGGCGGGCAAAGCTTTCTTGATAGCCTTTTTTCAGCTGTTAAAATCGACCCGATTACAGGATTTCAGTTGCTTGATGCGACAATGCTTCGCCGGGATGATATTAACATCGGGCAGCATGTCATCATCGCTCAAGTATACGACCAGTTCGTTGCTTCCGAAGTTAAACTGACCCTTATGGAAAAATACCCGGATGATCATAGCGTGATTATTGTTACAGCAGGGGGCAGCAGCCGGGAAAGTCTCAAAGAGATTCCTCTTTACGAATTGGACAGGCAGGCAGCCGTGGACAACTTGACGAGTCTTTATGTCCCTCCGCTGACGTGCCGGGAGGAAACATTAAAAGAATTTTCGTCATTAAGGGAGATAATAGCCGAACTTCGAGGTCCAAATGGCTGTCCATGGGATAAAAAGCAGACAAACAAGTCTTTAAAGAAATACTTGATTGAAGAAGCATATGAACTGCTCGATGCGATTGACCGCGATCATATAGATGACATGGTGGAGGAACTTGGTGATGTATTGCTCCAAGTGATGCTGCATGCTCAAATAGGGGAAGATGATGGAATGTTTTCCATTGAAGATGTCATTGAAAGTATTTCCAAGAAAATGATTCGCCGCCATCCACATGTCTTTGGTCATGTCCACGCAGAAACATCTGAAGCTGTTGCAGCCAACTGGGAGCAAATTAAAGCTGCTGAAAAAAACGCTCAGGACGAAGGGGCTTCCTTGCTCGATCATGCTGAAAAGGGAATTCCCGCCTTGCTTCGCGCTTATACATATCAAAAACTGGCAGCAAAAATCGGTTTTGACTGGGAATGTGCTGAAGATGCCTTAACAAAAGTAAAGGAAGAAGTGCAGGAATTTGCGGATGAATTGGCGAAAGAAAACAAAGAGGCTCAGCTTGATGAAATGGGAGATGTGCTTTTTGCGGTTGTCAATGCAGCAAGGCTGGCCGGCATTCATCCGGAAGAAGCCCTTCAGCAGGCAAACGAAAAGTTTTATCGCCGGTTTACGTATGTGGAGTCCAAAGTGAAAGAGAGCGGGCGTCCACATAGTGATGTATCACTCGAACAACTTGACCAGTATTGGGATGAAGCCAAAAAACAAGGCAGGTGAATGGTTTGACCGAGATGCGTTTAGATAAATTTCTTAAAGTTTCCCGACTTATCAAAAGAAGGCCTGTAGCGAAAGAAATGGCCGATAAGGGCAGGATCCACATCAATGATCAGCAGGCAAAAGCAAGTTCAAGCGTAAAAGCGGGTGATGAACTGACGATCCGTTTCGGGCAGAAGCTTGTCACTGTCAAAGTGAAAGAATTAAAGGATTCTACGAAAAAAGAAGATGCCGCCGCCATGTACACATTGGTAAATGAAGAACGGCTGGAACAATAAAAAACCTGTAGAAACTGGAAAGAAGGCTTGTTCTATTTCATTCCCCCGATACATACATTTATCACAAACGGTATGAAAAAGAGGGGATGAAGATGAGCCAATATTATGATTCAACGCAAACCGGAACGAAGCCGGCTCCAGAGCATGATTTGATTATGCGCGGCCGCAGATTGATTGATATAACGGGTGTAAAGCAAGTTGAAAGCTTTGATAATGAGGAATTTTTGCTGGAAACCGTCATGGGATTTCTGGCCATTCGGGGTCAAAACTTGCAAATGAAAAATCTCGATGTGACCAAAGGGGTCGTATCCATCAAGGGCAAAGTGTATGACATCGTATATCTTGATGATCACGACGGAGGAAAAGCTAAAGGGTTCTTTGGCAAGTTATTCAAATGAGTTTATCCGTCCAATTCCAAACATTACTTGCCATGATTGTCATGGGAAGTCTATTTGGAGCCATGCTTGATACGTACCAGCGCTTTTTAAACCGTGTAAACCGCAAGCGTTGGATCGTATTTATTAATGATTTGCTATTTTGGTTTATTCAAGGCATCCTTATTTTTTACATTCTTTTTTTGGTCAATTCGGGTGAATTGAGGATTTATTTGCTCCTCGCCCTTTGTCTTGGGTTTGCCGCTTACCAGGCTTTGTTCAAGCAGAGTTATGAACGTTTGCTTGAATGGGTCATTCGCCTTGTCAAAGCAGCCGTTCACATCATAAAAAAGCTTGTTCATCTCCTCATCTATCAACCGGTCAGGGGCCTGTTTTTACTGATCAAATATATCGTGATCTCTCTCCTTTCAGTTGGATTAGCGCTTGTAAAAACAGTTGGGAAAGTGTTAAAATGGTTGGTAACGACTGTCTTTCGACCAATATTATGGATCGGAAAGATGATCGTTCCAAAAAAAGTGGAAAAGTTTGTCGTGAAAATGGGAAGCTCTTTAGAAGGGTTTTTTCAAAACACGAAGAATAAAGTAAGTAAAATCATAGAATTTCTTCGTAGAAAGAGATAGGAGGCGACAGAGACAGGATGGGAACCAAGCAAAGACAGGCTATTGCTTCTCTTGAAAACAGTTATACAAAACAGCAGGAGGTTGCAGCCCGTTCGGCAGCTAGAAGGAGAAAGTTATTGTTTCGGCGGCTTACCGTTTTCTTTGTCATGGCCATCGCAGTCAGCGCCTTATTAATTTCTACGCTGATGTCACGAGAAGAAAGTTTAGCGGAAAAAAAAATGGAAAAGGTGCAAATGGAAGAAAAATTGGCCAAGTTGGAAAAAGAGCAACTCATACTTGAAAATGAAATTGCCAAATTGAATGATGACGAATATATTGCCAAGCTCGCCAGAAGCGAATACTTCCTCTCTGATAAAGGAGAAATCATCTTTAATATCCCAAATTCCGAAAAGAAAGAAAAAGAGAAAAAGAGCTCATATTGACACTTTTTTTTGCAGTTAGCTATAATATAAAGTAAAGCTTTATTTTTTTATACACTTTAAGGAGGAAAAATTTTTTTATGTCGATCGAGGTAGGCAGCAAGTTACAAGGTAAGGTAACAGGCATTACTCATTTTGGGGCTTTTGTGGAGTTGCCCGAAGGCTCAACCGGACTTGTCCACATAAGTGAAGTGGCCGATAATTATGTGAAGGACATTAATGAGCATTTAAAAGTCGGTGATGAAGTACTTGTCAGGGTTTTAAATGTTGAGAAGGACGGAAAGATTGGATTATCTATCCGCAAAGCGAAAGATCAGCCCCAGTCACAATCTCACTCCGGTCAACGCCCGCGTCATGGCAGGATGAATGATTTTCGCACCAAAGAAAGTTTTGAACAAAAAATGAATCGCTTTTTGAAAGAAAGTGAAGATCGTTTATCATCGTTAAAACGCCATACTGAGTCCAAACGGGGCGGCCGTGGCTCAAGGCGTGGCTAATAACTTGCTGTCACTTTCCATATAGCAGGTACGGACGTTAAATGGGAGAATCTCTTGGAGATCCTCCTATTTTTTTATGGTAAATATTGGAGCGAAGCATGATCTATGTAAATAATATCCATGGGGTTTTTTGTTATCCCTGTTCCGCTAATGAATATTGTTCAAGCCATTCCAATCCATTTTGGCCGATCAATTGAAGGAGAAACGGCAACGGTTCTGATCGGATGCTCCCGCTTGATTTTATCAAGCGCTCATCTACGATATCTTCCTCAAACATTGCGCCAGTATTGTAAACCATCTTCATCGCGAACAACGATATTTAGTTTTGCCAGCTCACTTTTCAAATCTCTCATTGCTTCTTCATCGTCGTTTTCAATCGCTTTTTCTCTCGCTTTCATAAGCGCGTTTTCAGGTATTAATAAATCTGGAGAATCCTCAAACCATAATTGATAGTGATCTTTATACGGATCTCCCTCACTTCTCCAAGGATAGCCATGCTTGTTAAAAGCTTGTTCAATCTTGTGTTTGCTCGTATCATGCGGCTCACGTAAAAGTTCATGTCCCGAAAATCCGACAATAACCAATTCTCCATTATCAAGGAAAACATGCTGGATGTCTTTTCGAAGGATTTCCATATTCAGTAACTTATTTTGAACAGTGACTGTTGCATCTGTCATCTTAATTGAAATGTTCTGTTCCATTAGCCAATGAACAAGAAACAAACCACATAATAAACCTATGACGGACAGCAATACACTGGACCAATCTCCCGTAAAGCTTTGTATTTTTTCAAGAAGGTTCATCAGGAACACAAATGTATTAGAATCACCGATCCATTTCATAAACCATTCTAAATCTATCAGCCAATGTACAATTCTAGTGAAAAAATAGCCTAACGTCATACCTCCGACAGAGAAAATAACGTACCATATGATCTTTTCCGCCATAGACATACTGATCACTGTTTCTCTTGTATCTCGCAATATTTTCAATCCCCTTGTCACTTTCCATCTTAGTAACTTATACGAACATGAAAGCGAAGAGTTTCAATCCAATCGATATTGGATCCCCATGCTCCAGAAATTTTTTAAATGTTTTCATTCTGAGGATAGGTTTTGACACTGGAATATGTTCCACTCAAATCCATTCACCAATGCCCATTCACCCACGACCATTCACTTTCATGTGTTGCGATCATGCCTTTTAACCCTTGAAGAAAGCCTGGCGGTGGAATGCCGGCGTGAAGTCCAGGTGAGCGGCTACGTTCCATAACCTGTTTCGACTCCTCTTTATCTCACTCGGCAAAGGTTGTCTTGCTTTCTTGCTTATTTTTAATAATTCGTGTTCATTATCGGCAAAAGTACAACATATTTTGGCGGAACAACGGAAGGATCGTATGAAACTTGATGGGAAAATCAGCCAAAAAACCGCGCCATTAAGAAGACAAAAGGGTTTTTTATAATGTCGGATATTTGTATCTGAAAGAGTCGAACGATTCTGTCTTTGTTATCCATAAAAATGACAAACTTTTATTCATCGCCGCTATATAATGGGCTTCAATATTTGGAATCGGGGGAGATGAAGATGGGTAAGGGAGAACAGATGCTGATCGGAACTGTTGGAAATATGGAATTGGAGAAAGCGGACTTCGATCTTTTTAAAGGACTAAGAAATGTTCGGAAAAAGCTGGAATACGTTTTTTTGGATAAAGGGATTGCTATGGTGCTGGTCGGCTTTTTGCTTGGACGAGCTTTAATATTATCGCAGCTCAGCCCATTTGCCCTCCCGTTTTTCGCTTGTGCCTATATGTTGCGAAGGCGAAGATCGCCGCTTGTCCTGCTGGGATTGATGGCCGGGGCATTGACCATATCCCTCAGCAATGTGATCTTTATTTTTACAGCAAGTATTCTATTTTTAATTTCATTCAGAATGATGGAAAAAATCCACGAAGCACCTATAAAGGCTGTTCCTTACTATGTGTTCTGTATTTCTTTTTTGATCAAATGCTCAGTTACATATTTCCAGAACGGACAAATTTTACAAAATTATGATCTCATGATGGCTGGCGTGGAAGCGGGATTAGCCTTTGTGCTCGTTTTTATATTCATGCAAAGCATTCCATTTTTGACGACACTAAGGAAGACGAAAGCTTTAAAAACGGAAGAAGTGATCAGCTTGATGATTATGCTTGCTTCTGTGATGACCGGGACGATTGGCTGGACGATATATGACTTGTCCATTGAACATATTATGTCGCGTTATCTTGTTTTGGTTTTTGCTTTTACCGCGGGGGCAGCGGTAGGATCGACCGTCGGTGTTGTAACAGGGCTGATTTTCAGCTTGGCGGACATGTCCAGCTTTTATCAGATGAGTTTGCTTGCTTTTGCCGGTCTGCTCGGCGGCCTTTTGAAGGAAGGGAAACGGGCTGGAACCGCCATTGGTCTCATGATTGCCACGTTGCTTCTAGGAATGTACGGAAGCCAAGGAGGCGCGTTAAGCATTTCCATGTATGAGTCCATTCTAGCTGTGCTGTTGTTATTTTTAACCCCTTTGCCTTTCACAGAACGATTGGCGCGCCATATCCCCGGTACTGCGGAACATGCGCTTCATCAACAACAATACGCCCGAAAGGTAAGGGACATAACTGTTCGCAGGGTGGAGCAATTTTCCTCTGTGTTCAAAGCGCTGTCAACCAGTTTTTCGCAACCCGAGAAATGGGCTGATCCTGAAAAGGAAGAACAAGAGTATGACCTGTTTTTAAGCAAGGTGACAGAAAAGACATGCCAAACTTGTCATAAAAAATCCCAATGCTGGGGAGCGCAGTTTGATAAAACATATGAATTAATGAAGCAAGTTATGCATGAAATGGACGATAAAACCGGTTTTATCCCCGTACAAGTGTATCGGCCGCTGGAAAAGCATTGCAGCAAGGCTGGAAAGGTAAGGGATGTGATCCATCAGGAACTTGTGTTTTATCAAGCGAATAAGAGGTTGCAAAAGCAGGTGCAGGAGAGCCGGAAGCTTGTGGCCGAGCAGCTAATGGGCGTTTCAGAGGTGATGATTGATTTTGCAAAAGAGATGAAACGCGAGCAAAACAATCATCATCGACAGGAAGAACTTCTTTTGGAATCTCTTCAGGACTTTGGGATCGATATTGAACAAGTTGAAATATACAGTTTGGAACCGGGTGGGATTGATATTGATCTTATGATCCCCGGCTGGTACGGAAACGGGGAGGCGGAGAAAATCATCGCCCCACTTTTGTCAGATATTTTTAACGAGACCATTATCGTGAAACATCGGGAAACGGCTGACTTCCCGCAAGGGTTTCATTACGTAACGCTTAGGTCCGCAAAAGCCTATGCGGTTGAAACTGGTGTGGCCCATGCGGCAAAGGGCGGTGGGTTCTTATCAGGAGACAGCTACTCAACAATTGAGCTTGGTTCGGGAAAATTTGCCCTTGCGATCAGCGATGGAATGGGCAATGGCGAAAGAGCCCATCAGGAAAGCAATGAAACATTGAAATTACTTCAAAAGATATTGCAGTCCGGAATCGAAGAAAAAGTGGCGATCAAATCAATCAACTCTGTCCTTTCTTTACGGACAGATGACGAAATGTTTTCCACTCTTGATTTGGCCATGATCGACTTACAGACGATAGAAGCAAAATTCATTAAAGTAGGTTCTGCTCCAAGCTTTGTCAAAAGGGGGAATAAAATTAAAAAAATAGAGGCCGGGAACTTGCCGATAGGGATTCTGGATGACTTTGATGTTGATATTGTCAATGAACAATTGAAGCCGGGCGACTTGCTCGTCATGATGAGTGATGGTGTCTTTGAAGGGCCAAAGCATGTAGAAAATTATGAATTATGGATGAAAAGGAAGTTGCGGGAGATCCAGACTGATGAACCGCAGGCAATTGCAGATTTAATCATGGAAGAGGTGATCAGAACCCGCTCCGGTGCCATTCCGGATGATATGACGATTATCACTGCAAAAATTAAGCATAACACACCAAAATGGGCAGCCATTCCAATCAACAAGGCAACAAGAAAGATTTCAAGTGTCAGCTAGTATAAAAACCCCTATTTCCGGCGACGCTGGTAAAAGTTATCAGGCATGATAAGAGCCGAAAATGGAGGTAATAATTGTGAAAGCAGGCACTTTAAAACAAATACTTTTGATCACGGACGGCTGTTCCAATAAGGGCGAGGATCCGGTTGCCATGGCAGCCTTGGCCCAAGAGCATGGGATCACTGTCAATGTGATCGGCGTGCTTGAAAATGACTCGATCGATGAAAAAGGGATTACGGAAATTGAAGGCATTGCCCAAGCAGGTGGGGGCATCAGCCAAATCGTTTATTCGGAAAACCTATCCGAAACCGTTCAAATGGTAACAAGAAAAGCGATGACACAAACATTGCAAGGAGTAGTAAATCGGGAACTGCGACAAATATTGAGCAAAGAAACTTCCCTTGAAGAGCTTCCTCCGGAGCAAAGAGGAGAAGTCATGGATGTGGTTGATGAGCTTGGTGAAACTGCCGAACTGCAAGTGGCTGTTCTTATTGATACGAGTGCAAGCATGAAATTCAAATTGCCAACCGTAAAGGAAGCACTGCTCGATTTATCTTTAAGTTTGAATGCCCGGACAGGAAATAATCAATTTTCTGTCTGTATATTTCCCGGGAAACGAGTTGACACAGAACAATTGGTGGATTGGACGCCAAAGCTGGATGCGCTGACGAGTGTGTTTCCAAAATTAACGGCTGGCGGCATCACACCCACAGGTCCAGCCGTCCGAGAAGCGATTGGCATGTTCAAGAAAAAACGCTCATTAAGGGGGCTGTTCGCCAGAGATGATGACGAACAAATCCTGGACGAATCGATGTAATGTCCTTCCGGGCACGGTCATACGAGGGAAGTGGCATCACAACAGATACGTCATTATAAAAAAACTGGGGAGCGGTGCCAACGGAATTGTCTATCTTGCTGAAGGCGCAGGCGGTTATACCGCCATAAAGATGAGTGACGATAGTATGTCAATCATATCGGAGGTCAATGTCTTAAAGGAACTTGCAAAGGTCCAGGGATCTGTCCTTGGACCTTCCCTTTTGGATGTTGATGATTGGGAACAGCCGCGTGAAAAAAGCATTCCTTTTTATGCGATGGAATACATAAACGGCCCAAATTTGCTATCATTTATTCGGCAAAAGGGGACTTCTTGGGCAGGCGTGATGATTGTTCAACTACTGCATCATTTGGAGCAGCTGCATCGTCTAGGTTGGATCTTTTGTGATATAAAACCGGAAAATTTAATCGTATCCGTCAACCCGGTAAAAATCCGCTGTATCGATGTTGGAGGAACGACTAGAAGGGGGCGTGCTGTAAAAGAGTTCACTGAATTTTTTGACCGGGGATATTGGGGTCTGGGATCAAGAAAGGCCGAACCGTCTTACGATCTTTTTTCAACAGCGATGGTGATGATTAATTTATTTTACCCAAATCGCTTCCAGAAAAATAGCGGCGGGATTCACCAGCTAAGAGCATACATTCAAAAGTCGGCGGAACTGTCCCGCTACCAAGAGATATTGGAAAAAGCATTAACGGGGCAATATGCGTCAGCCGAACAAATGAAGAAGGAAATGTTATCCATCATGAGCCGGACCGCCATGAAAAACAGGCGTGTCAAACAGAAGAGAAGTCGAAAAAAGGGCTCCCTCATGGAGACAGCGGCAGTTATTTTTGTCACTTCTTTTCTCTACGGATTGTACATATATTTATTTTTATTATAACAGCAGTTTCATACCTTATTTTGGCCAAAAGTGTTAAACTATGTGCAGAGGGAATTGTTTTTTGAATCTAAATAAGGGAATAGGTAATATGCTGGAATTTGAAAGGAAAACGCTCGCTTTTATTGAAAAACATGGATTGATCACATATGGTGACAAAGTGTGTGCTGCTGTTTCGGGCGGTCCCGATTCGATGGCGCTCCTTCACTTTTTGGTAAAAAGAAGAAACAAGTTTCAAATTGAACTTGCAGCAACCCATGTAGACCATATGCTTCGCGGCAAGGAATCCAAGGCGGACCTTGAATATGTGCGCTCGTATTGCGAAAAGAACAACATCCCTTTTTTTTCAGCCTCTATCGATATTAAACAAAAAATGGAGCAAGATCGCGCAGGCATGCAAGAGACGGCCAGGAAATATCGTTATCTGTTTTTGGCGGATGTCATGAAGCAAATCCAGGCCAATAAGTTGGCTGTTGGACAACATGCTGACGATCAGATGGAAACCATTTTGATGCGATTGACACGGGGAAGCAGCGGCAAAGCTCGCGCAGGGATTCAAGCTATGCGCCCCTTTTCGCCGGGAATGCTCATACGTCCGCTCCTCGGTGTAACGAAAGAACAAATTGAAGAATATTGTATTTTTTACCAGTTGGAGCCCAGGAGGGACCCAAGCAATAACCACCCCGATTATACGAGGAACCGCTTTCGACTGGATGTGCTCCCCGTTTTGAAAAGAGAAAACGAAAAAGCGCATGAACATTTTCAGCGATTCAGCGAAGAAGTGTTACAAGATGAGAAATTTCTGGAAGAGCTTGCAAAACGGGAAATGGAGACCGTTTTAAAAAAAGATAAAAGAGAAATTCTTGTCAATATTCCTGCTTTTTTAAAAGTGCCTTTGCCTTTACAAAGAAGAGGTATTCATCTAATATTAAGCTATCTTTACAAGAAAAAAATCGGCCTGATTACAACTCGCCATTTATCGTCAATAGACCGTTTATTAAAAGGAGATCACCCATCTGCAACGCTACAACTTCCCCTTGGGTTGCATATCATCCGGTCTTACGAAAAGTGCCGGTTTACATTTGACAAAAAGGAACTGCCCTTGGAATATCACTATCATCTACATGCCGGGGATAAGGTTTACATCCCGAGCCAATTCACCATTCAATTGGATAAAGTCAGCGGCCAGCGTACTCAGGAAAAGGACGACTTTGTCATTCTGGATCCGGCTTCTATCCAACTTCCGCTCATGGTCAGGACACGGGTTCCCGGTGATCGAATGAGACTGAAAGGCATGAATGGGAGCAAAAAAATCAAAGATATTTTTATTGATGAAAAGGTTCCCTTGGCAAAGCGGGACAGTTGGCCGATTGTCTCGGATGCCGCAGGCCGTATTTTATGGGTGCCCGGAGTGAAAAAATCTTGCTATGATCTCTCTCCTCAAATGAACGAATCCTATTACATATGCATTGCAAAAAGCCTGGGAGGCAGCAAAGTACATGAAAAATGACATTGAAAAAATACTCATTACCGAAGAAGAAATTGAGGCGAAAATTAAAGAAATTGCCAGTCAACTGACAAAAGAGTATGATGGCCGTTTTCCGTTGGCCATCGGTGTGTTAAAAGGGGCTATGCCATTTATGGCGGACCTGTTAAAAAGAGTGGATACATATTTGGAGATGGACTTTATGGACGTGTCCAGTTATGGCAGATCGACCACTTCTTCCGGAGAAGTAAAAATCTTGAAAGACTTGAACACACCCGTTGAAGGCAGGGATATTTTAATTATTGAAGATATTATTGACAGTGGATTGACATTGAGTTATCTTGTGGAACTATTCAGGTACAGAAAGGCAAACTCGATCAAAATTGTCACTTTATTAGATAAGCCATCGGGCCGCAAAGCAGACATACATGCAGATTACGTTGGTTTTGTTGTTCCAAACTCGTTTGTTGTCGGCTATGGACTCGATTATGCAGAGAAATACCGGAACCTTCCTTATATAGGGGTTTTGAAAAGAGAGGTATATGGCAATAATGTTAAAGAATGAATAAGGATGCAATTTGGCGAGCCAATGTGGTTGTAAAGTCTGAAATGTCTATGATACTATTGAATATAGTTTTTTTACCGTGGGAGGAGGCTAGGGATGAACCGGATCTTTAAAAATACGATCTTTTATTTACTCATCTTTCTCGTTCTGATTGGAATTGTCAGTTGGTTCAACAATACCAATGAGACGACAGAAAATATATCGTATAACAAATTTGTCAATCATTTAGAAAACGGGGACATAGATAAGTTTTCCATCCAGCCTGAAAGAGGCGTTTATGAAATAATCGGCCATTTAAAAGGCACTGAAAAAGATAAACAGTTCACGACGTATGTGATGAACAGCCCGGCTATGCTTGACCGCATTGATAAAGCAGCGGCCAACGTTGAAGTATTGCCTGCCAAGGAAACGAGCGGATGGGTCTCGTTCTTTACGACGATTATTCCATTTATCATCATCTTTATTTTGTTCTTCTTCCTTCTCAACCAAGCGCAAGGCGGGGGAAGCCGTGTAATGAATTTTGGGAAAAGCAAGGCAAGGCTTTACACGGAAGAAAAGAAGAAAGTCCGTTTTAAGGATGTTGCTGGGGCCGACGAAGAGAAGCAAGAGCTTGTTGAGGTTGTTGATTTCTTAAAAGATCCGCGCAAGTTCTCGGAACTGGGAGCCCGTATCCCAAAAGGGATTTTGCTTGTAGGACCGCCGGGAACAGGTAAAACGCTTCTTGCAAGGGCAGTTGCCGGAGAAGCGGGAGTTCCTTTTTTCTCCATCAGTGGATCTGATTTTGTTGAAATGTTTGTCGGGGTTGGTGCGTCCCGTGTACGTGATTTATTTGAAAATGCGAAGAAAAATGCACCTTGTATGATTTTCATCGACGAAATTGACGCTGTCGGACGTCAGCGTGGCGCCGGACTAGGCGGCGGCCATGATGAACGGGAGCAGACGCTCAACCAATTACTCGTTGAAATGGACGGTTTTGGCGCAAATGAAGGAATTATCATCATTGCAGCGACGAACCGGCCGGATATCCTGGATCCAGCTTTACTCCGGCCAGGACGTTTTGACCGGCAAATTACGGTAGACCGCCCTGATGTGAACGGCCGGGAAGCTGTACTTAAAGTCCATGCCCGCAATAAGCCTTTAGATGATTCGGTTGATCTAAAAGCAATTGCCATGCGGACACCCGGGTTTTCAGGTGCCGATCTGGAAAACCTGCTTAACGAGGCTGCGCTTATAGCCGCACGGCGCAACAAGAAGAAAATTGACATGACCGATGTGGATGAAGCAACGGACCGCGTCATAGCCGGACCTGCTAAAAAGAGCAGGGTGATTTCGGAAAAAGAGCGAAACATTGTGGCGTATCATGAAGGCGGCCATACGGTGATCGGTCTTGTCCTTGATGAAGCGGAGATGGTCCATAAAGTGACCATTGTACCTCGAGGCCAAGCGGGCGGCTATGCGGTTATGCTGCCGAAGGAAGATCGTTACTTTATGACGAAACCGGAACTTTTAGATAAGATCGTCGGCTTGTTAGGCGGACGTGTGGCGGAAGAAATTGTGTTCGGAGAAGTTTCTACAGGAGCGCATAACGACTTTCAACGTGCCACGAACATTGCCCGCCGGATGGTCACTGAATTTGGGATGAGCGAAAAGCTTGGCCCCCTTCAATTCGGCCAGCCGCAAGGCCAAGTGTTCCTTGGTCGTGATTTGCATAATGAGCAAAACTATTCTGATGAAATCGCTTATGAAATTGATAAGGAAATTCAAAGGATTATTAAAGAATGCTACGAGCGGGCGCGAGCCATTCTCACTGAGCATCGAGATAAGCTTGAGCTGATCGCACAAACGTTATTGAAAGTAGAAACGCTTGATGCGGAACAAATCAGGAGCTTGTTTGATACCGGAAAATTGCCTGAAGCAACGAAAAAGACAATTGATCCGGAAAGTGATGACCAGAAAGTTGAATCCGAAGGCGAGGAGCCAAAAGTGACGATCCAGCCGAAAGACGATTCAACGGATTCATTGGCCATTGAGGAACAACGGCCGGATGATCCGATTGCTCCGCCTGATCATAATGATCCTAAAGATCCACCATCACGCAAAGATGACTAATAATACAAAAGACACCGATTGGGTTCGGTGTCTTTTTGTGCAACGAGTGGTCGTATTCGTGTTGAGCCCAAAGCAACTCTCATCACCATGATGAGCGGATGTGATCGGAAATGTAAGAGGGGAAGTTTTTTTCTGAAAAATGTGATTCTCTATCTACATCCAAATCACAATTATGGTATGATGTGTGAGAAAAAAGTCTGTCATAAAAGTGGTGAGAGTGTTGATTTTTGTCTTGGATGTGGGAAATACGAATACTGTCCTTGGCGTTTATGAAAACGACCATTTAAAATATCATTGGCGAATAGAAACAAGCCGCCATAAAACAGAAGACGAAGTCGGCATGGTCATCAAGTCTTTATTTGAACATGTCGGCCTTCGTTTTGAGCATATTAACGGTATTATTATTTCATCCGTAGTACCGCCACTCATGTTTACTTTGGAGAAAATGTGCGAAAAGTATTTTAATGTCAAACCGTTAATCGTCGGCCCGGGTATTAAAACAGGCCTGAACATTAAATACGAAAATCCCCGGGAGGTTGGAGCGGACCGGATTGTCAATGCCGTTGCCGGAATTCACGTGTACGGCAGTCCGCTTGTAATTGTGGATTTCGGAACAGCCACGACCTTTTGCTATATTAATGATAAAGCTGAATATACGGGCGGGGTGATTGCCCCCGGCATAGGAATCTCGACTGAGGCCTTGTATTCGAAAGCCGCAAAGCTTCCCAGAATTGAAATTACCCATGTTGATGAAATCATTGGGAAAAACACCGTCGCAGCGATGCAGGCAGGGATTCTTTTTGGTTTTGTTGGACAAGTAGAGGGTATCGTTAAGCGGATTATTGAGAAAAGTAAAAAGAGGCCAACGGTCATTGCTACTGGCGGATTGGCAAATCTAATTGCTTCAGAAACGAATATGATCGATATCATTGACCATGATTTAACCTTAAAAGGTTTACATCTCATTTACAAAAGAAATTTATTGGATTGAAAAGGAGAGCTTCTCATGAATGACTATGTCGTGAAAGCCTTGGCTTATGATGGTCAAGTAAGGGCTTATGCTGCTGCCAGTACGGAAACAGTCAACGAAGCCCAATCCCGGCATCATACGTGGCCAACCGCTTCAGCAGCGCTAGGGCGGGCAATGACTGCCGGAGTGATGATGGGAACAATGTTAAAAGGGGAAGAGAAGCTGACCATCAAGGTGGAAGGTGATGGCCCGCTTGGACCCATCATCATTGATGCTAATGCAAAGGGCCATGTAAGGGGCTATGTGGCAAACCCGCAAATCCACTTTGACTTAAACGAGCTGGGCAAGCTGGATGTTCGCCGCGCCGTGGGAACAAGCGGGACACTTACGGTTGTAAAGGATATCGGGCTGCGTGATCATTTTTCCGGTCAGGTGCCGCTCGTTTCAGGGGAGCTTGGAGAGGATTTTACTTATTATTTTGCCACGTCGGAACAAACTCCTTCTTCTGTCGGAGTGGGTGTTCTTGTGAATCCCGACAACTCCATTTTGGCTGCTGGCGGCTTCATTATCCAGTTGATGCCCGGAACGGATGAAGAGATTATTTCAGAGCTTGAGGAGCGGCTCCAACAAACTCCTCCTGTTTCCAAATTGATTCAACAGGGATTGACCCCCGAGGAATTACTTTTTCGCTTAATTGGCAAAGAACATGTTAAAGTCCTTGAAAAATTGCCCATTCAATTTGAATGCAATTGCTCTAAAGAGCGGTTCGCCCGGGCAATTATCAGCCTCGGTAAAGAGGAAATACAAGATATGATAGAGGAAGACGGCAAAGCGGATACACAATGCCATTTTTGCAACGCCGAATACCATTTTACAAAAGCCGATTTGGAAGACATTTTACATGAGGCAACGAAATAAGAAAACTTCTTGAAGCATAGGTGAAAAGGCGCATGTCATCATTGACACTGGGGAAACAACATGGTAAGTTTAAATAAACCAATACAATTACTCGGAATTAGAGGTGGAGAGAAATGGCGCAAATAGCGAACTCGATTACGGAACTTATTGGCAACACCCCGATCGTCAAGCTAAATCGAATAGTTGAAGAAGACAGCGCAGAAGTTTACTTGAAATTGGAATATATGAACCCGGGAAGCAGTGTGAAAGACCGGATTGCTTTAGCGATGATTGAAGAAGCTGAAGCCCAAGGGAAATTAAAAGAAGGAGATACACTCATCGAGCCGACAAGCGGCAATACAGGAATTGGCTTGGCGATGGTGGCGGCCGCCAAAGGATATAAGGCCATTCTTGTCATGCCGGATACGATGAGTTTAGAGCGGCGCAACTTGTTGCGCGCATACGGTGCGGAACTCGTATTGACTCCCGGAGCGGAGGGCATGAACGGAGCGATAACAAAAGCTTTCGAGCTTGCAAAAGAACATGGCTACTTCTTACCGCAACAATTTGAAAACGAAGCAAATCCAAAAGTTCACAGAGAAACTACCGGAAAAGAAATTGTGGAGCAAATGGGAGATCAGTTGGACGCATTCATTTCCGGAATAGGAACGGGCGGAACGATTACAGGAGCCGGAGAAGTCCTGAAAGAAAAATACCCCGACATTAAAATTTATGCTGTTGAACCGAAAGATTCACCAGTTTTATCGGGTGGAAAGCCTGGCCCGCATAAAATTCAAGGGATCGGAGCCGGTTTTGTTCCATCTATTCTTAATACGGAAGTTTATGAAGAAATCATTCAAGTGACGACGGAAGAAGCATTTGAACAGGCAAGGAGAGCAGCTAAAGAGGAAGGAATTCTTGGCGGGATTTCTTCAGGGGCAGCCATTTCAGCTGCTTTGTCCGTGGCTAAGAAACTTGGAAAGGGCAAGAAAGTGTTAGCGATTATTCCAAGTAATGGCGAGCGCTATTTGAGTACGGCTCTTTATCAATTTGAAGATTAATACTTCGAATAGGAACTAGA
Source organism: Siminovitchia sp. FSL H7-0308 (assembly GCF_037980985.1). Lineage (NCBI taxonomy): Bacteria > Bacillati > Bacillota > Bacilli > Caryophanales > Bacillaceae > Siminovitchia > Siminovitchia sp. FSL H7-0308. The sequence goes on along the minus strand of NZ_CP150282.1, from coordinate 4,199,744 downwards.
ATACATTTTTTATAATGACATCCGGCAAGCCCAAATGGGCTTGTCTTTTATTTTTCATTTTACAAATAAAACGGTAAACTAAAATGAGACAGTTAACCAAGGGGATGTGAGTGGCAGTGATGGAATGTGGACCATATACACTGGATTTTACAAAAAAAACATACATAATGGGAATATTAAATGTAACGCCGGATTCGTTTTCGGATGGCGGCCGCTATGAGAATTCCACCTTGGCGGTAGAGCATGCCAAGGAAATGGTAAGGAACGGTGCCGATATCATCGACATTGGCGGGGAATCGACGCGTCCGGGTCATGAACCTGTTTCCGCAGAGGAAGAAATTTCGCGTGTCATACCGACCGTTACAGCTATTGCTTCAAGTGTTCCAGTTCCAGTTTCAATTGATACGTACAAAGCGGAAACAGCTCAAGCGGCTGTTCTGGCTGGCGCTCATATGATCAATGATATATGGGGAGCCAAAAAGGACCCGGAAATAGCGGCGGTTGCTGCTGAAGAAAATGTCCCGATCATCTTGATGCATAACCGGGACAATCGACAATATACAAACTTTGTAAGAGATGTTTTGACCGACATTTATGAAAGTATTTCTATTGCTAAAAAAGCGGGGGTCCCTGACTCGCACATTATTCTTGATCCGGGGATCGGATTTGCCAAAGACATCCACGAAAATATAGAAATGATGCGCAATTTGGATAAGCTTGTTGGCCTCGGCTTTCCTGTTCTCCTTGGAACTTCGCGTAAACGGATGATCGGAACGGTTTTAGATCTGCCTGTAGGGGAACGTATGGAAGGAACGGGCGCTACAGTTTGTTACGGAATTCAAAAAGGGTGCCACATCATGCGGGTTCATGATGTAAAAGAGATGAGCCGGATGGCGGCCATGATGGACGCACTTGTCGGAAAGGGAGAGTGGAATGGATAAAATCTTCATGAATGAAATGGAGCTTTATGGATACCATGGTGTTTTTCCGGAGGAAGCCAAGCTTGGACAGCGATTTAGGGTCAGCGTGGTGATTGAAACGGACTTGCAGCCCGCTGGATTGTCGGACGCTTTGGAAAAAACGATTAATTATGCTGAAGTATATGACTTGTGCAAGGAGATTGTGGAAGGCAAACGATACCAATTAATTGAAGCTGTTGCGGAACAGATTGCTGCTGCAATCCTGGACAGTTTCACAATGGCGCATAGCACAACTATTAAAGTCATCAAGCCAAATCCGCCCATCCCGGGGATTTACGAATCAGTTGCCGTGGAAATTACAAGGAGGCGCCATGGATAACATCGCTTATTTATCCTTGGGTTCAAATATAGGTGAAAGGGAAAAATTCCTTCTGGATGCTGTAAGGGAATTAAAGAATACGGAAGGCATTTGTGTTAAGCAAGTTTCTTCCATCTATGAAACCGATCCGGTTGGCTACACAGACCAAGCCCCTTTTTTAAACATGGCCGTCAAAATCGCGACGTCCCTTTCGCCAGAGGAGTTGTTATCCAAGTGTCTTTTCATAGAGAAAACGCTGGGACGGGTGCGTAAATACAAATGGGGTCCCAGAAAAATCGACCTTGACATTTTATTATATAATACCGAAAATATTGAGATGGAGGTTTTACAAATCCCTCACCCTCGAATGACGGAAAGAGCATTTGTCCTCGTTCCGTTATTGGAGATTGATGGAACATTAGAACTTCCAAACAACGATGTTTCTTTAGCTAAACGATTGGACGAAATACCTGACAAAGAAGGTGTTCGCTTATGGAAACAGATAAATGGGGAAGGCGCATCCGCGCTTTTCGAAAATTAAAAGGTTACACGCAAGAGGGTCTTGCGAAAGATATCGGTGTTTCCGTTTCGGTATTGGGAGAAATTGAAAGAGGCAGCCGTTTGCCTTCCGATCATATACTTGTCCAAATTTCAGAGTTACTGAACGTTTCTGTCGAGGAATTAACGCCTCCAGATGAATTGGGCGATGAAAACTAAAGAAAGGAGGATGTATGTAATGTTAAAGATTGGAAATATTAAAATGAAGAATCCTGTTGTGCTGGCACCAATGGCAGGAGTTTGTAACTCCGCTTTTCGTCTGACGGTGAAAGAATTTGGAGCCGGACTTGTTTGCGCTGAAATGATCAGTGACAAAGGAATTGTATTTAAAAATGAAAAAACGATGAATATGCTTTATATTGATGAAAGGGAAAAGCCGCTATCCCTGCAAATATTTGGCGGTGAGAAAGAAACCCTTGTTGAAGCAGCCAAATTTGTTGATAAAAATACGAATGCGGATATTATCGACATCAATATGGGATGCCCCGTCAATAAAATTATTCGTTGCGAAGCAGGAGCCAGATGGCTTTTGGAACCCAATAAAATTTATGATATGGTTGCAGCCGTAGTAGATGCAGTTGAAAAACCTGTTACAGTAAAGATGCGGATCGGCTGGGATGATGAACATATTTTTGCCGTGGAAAATGCCCAAGCCGTCGAGCGGGCAGGGGGCGCCGCCGTATCCATGCATGGGCGAACCCGCGTTCAAATGTACGAAGGGGAAGCGAATTGGGACATTATACGAGAAGTGAAGCAGTCCATTAACATTCCGTTGATTGGAAACGGAGATGTAAAAACCCCGCAAGATGCCAAGAGAATGTTGGAAGAGACTGGAGTGGACGGGGTTATGATCGGCCGCGCGGCATTGGGTAATCCCTGGATGATATACCGGACGGTCAAGTATTTGGAAACGGGCGAACTTATGGGAGATCCGACGGTTAAAGAAAAGATTGATGTATGCAAACTCCATCTCGATCGCCTGATAGCGTTAAAAGGAGAAGAGGTAGCAGTGCGGGAAATGCGCAAACACGCTGCGTGGTATCTGAAAGGCATCCGTGGGAGCGGCAAAGTGAGAAATGCAGTAAATGAATGCAATAAAAGAGACGAGCTTGTCCGCTTGCTTGACACACTTGTGGACGAAGTGGAAGGCAGAGAGAGAAAAGCGGGATAAAGAATGGACCTTATTTTTACTGCCAGCTAATGGCAGTTTTTTTCATAGAGGGTGTTCCTGACATTAATTTTATGTAAAATGAGGGTATTATGGAGAATGGAGTGGAAAAAATGAGCCATGAAGAGTTGAATGATCAAATTCAAGTCCGGCGCGATAAAATGGGCGCTTTGCGGGAAAAAGGAATAGATCCGTTTGGCAAACGATTTGAGCGTACGGGGCTGACAGACGAAGTTATAGAATTATATGGGGAAAAAACGAAAGAAGAGCTGGACGAGCTTGCCAAGTCGGTTACGATTGCCGGCCGCATTATGACAAAGCGCGGAAAAGGAAAAGCAGGCTTTGCACATATTCAAGATCTTGCCGGACAAATTCAAATATATGTACGAAAAGATGCGGTAGGAGAAGAACAATACGATCTATTTTTATCTGCCGACCTTGGTGATATTGTTGGCGTAACTGGCACTGTATTTAAAACAAAAGTTGGCGAGTTGTCGATTAAAGCACAGCAATTTATATTCCTAACAAAAGCGCTCCGCCCGCTTCCTGAAAAATTCCATGGCTTAAAAGACGTGGAACAGCGGTACCGCCAGCGTTATCTAGATTTAATCACCAATGAAGAAAGCAAAGAAACATTTATTGCCAGAAGTAAGATCATTCAGGCGATGCGGCGCTATTTAGATGGTCAAGGGTTCTTGGAAGTGGAGACGCCTATGCTTCATGCCATAGCAGGCGGAGCAGCGGCACGTCCTTTTAAAACACATCATAACGCACTGGACATGCCTTTTTACTTAAGGATCGCTATTGAACTTCACTTAAAGCGCCTTATTGTCGGCGGAATGGAAAAAGTATATGAAATTGGCCGGGTATTTCGGAATGAAGGAATTTCTACAAGGCATAACCCGGAGTTTACGATGATAGAATTATACGAAGCGTATGCCGACTTCAATGATATTATGGAGCTTACTGAAAATATGATTGCCTCTATCGCCAAGGAAGTTTTGGGAACAGTATCCATAAAATACGGCGATCACGATGTAAATTTGGAACCGAAATGGCGGCGTCTCCATATGGTGGATGCGGTCAAAGAATATACAGGCGTGGATTTTTGGCGTGAAATGACGGATGAGGAAGCCATTCGACTTGCAAAAGAGCATAATGTGGAAATTACGGATCATATGACTTATGGGCATATTGTCAATGAATTTTTCGAGCAACTCGTAGAAGAAAAATTAATCCAACCAACATTTATATACGGGCATCCGGTAGAAATTTCACCACTTGCGAAGAAAAACGAAGAAGACCCGAGATTTACAGACCGCTTTGAATTATTTATCGTAGGCCGTGAACATGCAAATGCCTTTACAGAGCTGAATGATCCGATTGATCAACGGCAGCGGTTTGAAGCTCAGCTTCAGGAGCGTGAACTTGGAAATGATGAAGCGCATGAAATGGATGAAGACTTCCTAGAAGCGCTTGAATATGGAATGCCGCCGACAGGTGGTCTCGGAATAGGAATTGATCGGCTGGTCATGCTATTAACGAACTCTCCCTCTATCAGAGATGTTCTGCTCTTCCCTTTAATGAGACAGAGAGATTAAGATGGCCTTGTGAAAGAACCCTATACGTTAGGGTTCTTTCCTCTTCATATCATTTTTAAAATAAAATTTCAAAAAACCTATTGCCAAGCAAGTGAAAAGGTGTTATATTAATAATCGTTGTCTGAACGAGCGAGAGCGTCGCGATAAAAAAGATTTTAAAAAGTTGTTGACATCTTCTCGTCAGATTGATATACTAATAAAGTCGCTCAAAAGAGCGGCGCCAAGTTTGATCTTTGAAAACTGAACGAAACGAAACGTCAATCAATAATTGATTAGTCAGCTTTAATTATGAGCTAACCAAACTTTTACATGAGAGTTTGATCCTGGCTCAGGACGAACGCTGGCGGCGTGCCTAATACATGCAAGTCGAGCGGACTAATAGGAGCTTGCTCCTTTTTAGTCAGCGGCGGACGGGTGAGTAACACGTGGGCAACCTGCCTGTAAGACTGGGATAACTCCGGGAAACCGGGGCTAATACCGGATAATTTCTTTTTCCGCATGGAGAAAGGATAAAAGACGGCTCTGCTGTCACTTACAGATGGGCCCGCGGCGCATTAGCTAGTTGGTGGGGTAACGGCCTACCAAGGCAACGATGCGTAGCCGACCTGAGAGGGTGATCGGCCACACTGGGACTGAGACACGGCCCAGACTCCTACGGGAGGCAGCAGTAGGGAATCTTCCGCAATGGACGCAAGTCTGACGGAGCAACGCCGCGTGAGTGATGAAGGTCTTCGGATCGTAAAACTCTGTTATCAGGGAAGAACCCGCATCGGAGTAACTGCCGGTGCGTTGACGGTACCTGACCAGAAAGCCACGGCTAACTACGTGCCAGCAGCCGCGGTAATACGTAGGTGGCAAGCGTTGTCCGGAATTATTGGGCGTAAAGCGCGCGCAGGCGGCTTCTTAAGTCTGATGTGAAAGCCCACGGCTCAACCGTGGAGGGTCATTGGAAACTGGGAGGCTTGAGTGCAGAAGAGGAGAGCGGAATTCCACGTGTAGCGGTGAAATGCGTAGAGATGTGGAGGAACACCAGTGGCGAAGGCGGCTCTCTGGTCTGTAACTGACGCTGAGGCGCGAAAGCGTGGGTAGCGAACAGGATTAGATACCCTGGTAGTCCACGCCGTAAACGATGAGTGCTAAGTGTTAGGGGGTTTCCGCCCCTTAGTGCTGCAGCAAACGCATTAAGCACTCCGCCTGGGGAGTACGGCCGCAAGGCTGAAACTCAAAGGAATTGACGGGGGCCCGCACAAGCGGTGGAGCATGTGGTTTAATTCGAAGCAACGCGAAGAACCTTACCAGGTCTTGACATCCCGATGACCGCTTTAGAGATAAAGTTTTCCCTTCGGGGACATCGGTGACAGGTGGTGCATGGTTGTCGTCAGCTCGTGTCGTGAGATGTTGGGTTAAGTCCCGCAACGAGCGCAACCCTTGATCTTAGTTGCCAGCATTAAGTTGGGCACTCTAAGGTGACTGCCGGTGACAAACCGGAGGAAGGTGGGGATGACGTCAAATCATCATGCCCCTTATGACCTGGGCTACACACGTGCTACAATGGATGGTACAAAGGGCCGCGAGACCGCGAGGTGGAGCGAATCCCATAAAACCATTCTCAGTTCGGATTGCAGGCTGCAACTCGCCTGCATGAAGCCGGAATCGCTAGTAATCGCGGATCAGCATGCCGCGGTGAATACGTTCCCGGGCCTTGTACACACCGCCCGTCACACCACGAGAGTTTGTAACACCCGAAGTCGGTGGGGTAACCATTTGGAGCCAGCCGCCGAAGGTGGGACAGATGATTGGGGTGAAGTCGTAACAAGGTAGCCGTATCGGAAGGTGCGGCTGGATCACCTCCTTTCTAAGGATAATTGAAATGTGGAGGCGACTGCTCGGCTGCGACCAGCGCTGGAACTTCTGACGAAAAGTCCGCAGGACTTTACAGAAGAAGCGAAGCGACCTCGAGCAGCCAGGAGCCGCAACTGGACATTTCCAAATAGATACAACTTGACGCTTTCGTTTCGTTTAGTTTTGAGAGGTCAAACCTTTCTCTCTTTATGAGAAACAACTCTCAAAACATGTGCTCTTGCGGTACAGCGTGTTCGAGGAACTTCACCTCGTCGCAAAGCTGCATGAAGCATTAGCGCTGATGAATCACATGATGTGATGGAAGTCAGCAACTTCGTTCTTTGAAAACCGGATAACATGAGAAGAAACAAACCGAGAATCGTTCACCTTATGGATGATCCATTATGGAGCAACCATAAGAAGTGTAAAACCTTTAGGTTTGAGTGTCAGTATCACTCAACCAAGGGCAACGAGAAGCGAGAAGATCAAGGAAGCGACCGAATGAGCGCCAGAGCGCACTACGAGTGCGTGATGACGTGAATGAGGGAGCTGACACAGAGATTCGATGCTAATCGTTGACCGAAAAAGATTAAGTTAATAAGGGCGCACGGTGAATGCCTTGGCACTAGGAGCCGATGAAGGACGGGACGAACACCGATATGCTTCGGGGAGCTGTAAGCAAGCTGATCCGGAGATTTCCGAATGGGGAAACCCACTGCCAGTAATGAGGCAGTATCCATTTCTGAATCCATAGGGAATGGAAGGCATACCCGGGGAACTGAAACATCTAAGTACCCGGAGGAAGAGAAAGAAAAATCGATTCCCCCAGTAGCGGCGAGCGAAACGGGAAGAGCCCAAACCGAAAGGCTTGCCTTTCGGGGTTGTAGGACACTCAAAGTGGAGTGATAAAGGAACGGCGTAGACGAAGCGGCCTGGAAAGGCCGGCCAAAGAAGGTAACAGCCCTGTAGTTGAAACGTCGTTCCCTCCCGAGTGGATCCTGAGTACGGCGGGACACGAGAAATCCCGTCGGAATCCGGGAGGACCATCTCCCAAGGCTAAATACTCCCTAGTGACCGATAGTGAACCAGTACCGTGAGGGAAAGGTGAAAAGCACCCCGGGAGGGGAGTGAAATAGAACCTGAAACCGTGTGCCTACAAGTAGTCAGAGCACAATAAGTGTGATGGCGTGCCTTTTGTAGAATGAACCGGCGAGTTGCGATTTCATGCAAGGTTAAGTTGAAAAGACGGAGCCGCAGCGAAAGCGAGTCTGAATAGGGCGCAAGAGTATGAGGTCGCAGACCCGAAACCAGGTGATCTACCCATGTCCAGGGTGAAGGTCAGGTAACACTGACTGGAGGCCCGAACCCACGTATGTTGAAAAATGCGGGGATGAGGTGTGGGTAGGGGTGAAATTCCAATCGAACCTGGAGATAGCTGGTTCTCTCCGAAATAGCTTTAGGGCTAGCCTCAAGGTGAGAGTATTGGAGGTAGAGCACTGTTTGGACGAGGGGCCCTCATCGGGTTACCGACTTCAGACAAACTCCGAATGCCAAATACTTATCCTTGGGAGTCAGACTGCGAGTGATAAGATCCGTAGTCGAGAGGGAAACAACCCAGACCACCAGCTAAGGTCCCCAAGTATACGTTAAGTGGAAAAGGATGTGGAGTTGCTTAGACAACCAGGATGTTGGCTTAGAAGCAGCCACCATTCAAAGAGTGCGTAATAGCTCACTGGTCGAGTGACTCTGCGCCGAAAATGTACCGGGGCTAAACGTATCACCGAAGCTGTGGATTGCAATAGCAATGGTAGGAGAGCGTTCCAAGCGCGGCGAAGTCGTCTTGAAAGAGGCGGTGGAGTGCTTGGAAGTGAGAATGCCGGTATGAGTAGCGAAAGAAGGGTGAGAATCCCTTCCACCGAAAGCCTAAGGTTTCCTGAGGAAGGCTCGTCCGCTCAGGGTAAGTCGGGACCTAAGCCGAGGCCGAAAGGCGTAGGCGATGGATAACAGGTTGAGATTCCTGTACCGCCTCATTGCCGTTTGAGTGATGGAGGGACGCAGGAGGATAAGGCAAGCGCGCAGCTGGAAAAGCGCGTCCAAGCAGTAAGGCCGGTAAGTAGGCAAATCCGCTTACCGTGTAGGCTGAGCTGTGATGGCGAGGGAAAAAAAGTACCGAAGTTCCTGATTCCACACTGCCGAGAAAAGCTTCTAGCGAGGCAATAGGCGCCCGTACCGCAAACCGACACAGGTAGGCGAGGAGAGAATCCTAAGGTGAGCGAGAGAACTCTCGTTAAGGAACTCGGCAAAATGACCCCGTAACTTCGGGAGAAGGGGTGCTTTTTAGGGTGAATAGCCCTGAGAAGCCGCAGTGAATAGGCCCAGGCGACTGTTTAGCAAAAACACAGGTCTCTGCGAAGCCGTAAGGCGAAGTATAGGGGCTGACGCCTGCCCGGTGCTGGAAGGTTAAGAGGAGAGGTCAGCTTAGGCGAAGCTTCGAATTGAAGCCCCAGTAAACGGCGGCCGTAACTATAACGGTCCTAAGGTAGCGAAATTCCTTGTCGGGTAAGTTCCGACCCGCACGAAAGGCGCAACGATCTGGGCACTGTCTCAACGAGAGACTCGGTGAAATTATAGTACCTGTGAAGATGCAGGTTACCCGCGACAGGACGGAAAGACCCCGTGGAGCTTTACTGTAGCTTGATATTGACTGTCTGTGCAGCTTGTACAGGATAGGTAGGAGCCATGGAAACGGGAGCGCCAGCTTCCGTGGAGGCAACGGTGGGATACTACCCTGGCTGTATGGACCGTCTAACCCGCGACCCTGATCGGGTTGGGAGACAGTGTCAGGCAGGCAGTTTGACTGGGGCGGTCGCCTCCTAAAAGGTAACGGAGGCGCCCAAAGGTTCCCTCAGAATGGTTGGAAATCATTCGCAGAGTGTAAAGGCAGAAGGGAGCTTGACTGCGAGACCTACAAGTCGAGCAGGGACGAAAGTCGGGCTTAGTGATCCGGTGGTTCCGCATGGAAGGGCCATCGCTCAACGGATAAAAGCTACCCCGGGGATAACAGGCTTATCTCCCCCAAGAGTTCACATCGACGGGGAGGTTTGGCACCTCGATGTCGGCTCATCGCATCCTGGGGCTGTAGTCGGTCCCAAGGGTTGGGCTGTTCGCCCATTAAAGCGGTACGCGAGCTGGGTTCAGAACGTCGTGAGACAGTTCGGTCCCTATCCGTCGCGGGCGCAGGAAATTTGAGAGGAGCTGTCCTTAGTACGAGAGGACCGGGATGGACGCACCGCTGGTGTACCAGTTGTCTCGCCAGAGGCATAGCTGGGTAGCTATGTGCGGAAGGGATAAGTGCTGAAAGCATCTAAGCATGAAGCCCCCCTCAAGATGAGATTTCCCATTGTCTGGCTTGCCAGGCAACGTAAGATCCCTGAAAGATGATCAGGTAGATAGGTCCGGTGTGGAAGTGTGGCGACACATGGAGCTGACGGATACTAATCGATCGAGGACTTAATCAAACGAAAAAGCGTAGGACGCTCGTCCATCGCTGTAGCTCACTGGAGCTTCTGGCGGAAAAGTCAATCGACTTTGCCAGAAGAAGCGAAGTGACGCAAAGCGATAGCGTCCGGAGCTGGATTGAACAAAAACGGTTCTCGGAAATCTTCTCATGTATCCTGGTTTTGAGAGAATGAATCTCACAACAACATATGTCTGGTGACGATAGCGAAGAGGCAACACCCGTTCCCATCCCGAACACGGAAGTTAAGTTCTTCAGCGCCGATGGTAATGAGGGGCTTCCCCTTGTGAGAGCAGGACGTTGCCGGGCAAACAGGACATCCATATTAATGGGTGTCTTTTTGATTTTTAAAAAGCATTGAGAGCCGAAAGGATATAGTCAAAGTCAAGCATAAAGTCAGGGAGCCGGCTTGATGATGCGGAATGTTTAAGAAAGTATTGAAAGAAACTCAATGTAAGCGAGGATCAGAAGGACCAAGAAGATCGAGGAATCAAGGGAGAGAGACTCGCAATGGGCAATGCCCATGAGAATCGAGCGAGTGCAGATGACGAAGAGATTCGCCGGTCATCATGATCCGCAGCCCGAACACGGAAGTTAAGTTCGCGCGCCGATGGTAATGAGGGGCTTCCCCTTGTGAGAGCAGGACGTTGCCGGGCAAGCGAAAACATAGAGTGGATACGCTCTATGTTTTTTCTGTTTTATTCCGAAATAGCCATTTTTTTGCTTTGGTTTTATTTTGTCGGAAAAAGGCAAAAATATAGATGACCGATCTGATTGCAAAAGAGGCTTTTTTTCGTGTATAATTTAAGTCAAATATAGTCAAAGTCAAGCATAAAGTCAGGGAGGCGGCTTGATGATGCGGAATGTGTCAGATATTATCGAGGAATATTTAAAAAAAGTATTGGAACTTAGTGAAGGCGAAATCGTAGAAATAAAGAGAAGCGAGGTGGCTGATAAGTTTCAATGTGTTCCCTCGCAAATTAATTATGTGATTAACACCCGTTTTACGATGGAAAGAGGATATATGGTAGAGAGCAAGCGGGGGGGAGGCGGTTATATCCGAATTTCCAGGGTGAAAATTCATAATCAGGCCCATCTAATTGATCAATTAAAAGTGCTGATTGGGAAAAAGATCTCTCAAACAAGAGCGGAAGATGTTATTATGCGACTATTGGAGGAAAAAATACTGAACGAACGCGAGGCAAAATTAATGCTAAACGTGATTGACCGGACAGTATTACACATCGATTTACCGGAAAGAGACGAGCTGCGCGCTCGTATGTTAAAAGCGATGCTGTTGTCGATTAAATATGATTAGGGGAAAAGGAGGATGGCTATTATGGTTTGTCAAGAGTGTAAAGAAAGGCCGGCCTCCCTGCATTTTACGAAAGTTGTGAATGGGGAGAAAACCGTTATTCAGCTGTGTGAGCGCTGTGCACAGGAAAAAGGGGAACTTTATTTGCTTCAAGGAGGGACCGGCTTTTCGATCAACGATATGCTTGCCGGACTATTGAATATTGATCCCGCTTATCAGCAAGCGGCTCCGGAATCGATTTCCGGAGGAGTGCTTCAGTGTGAAGTTTGCAAGATGACTTACCCGCAATTTGCCAAGGTTGGGCGATTCGGATGTGCAAACTGTTATAAAACATTTCGGCACCAGCTTGCCCCCATCATTAAAAGACTGCACAGTGGGAATATGGCACATGGAGGGAAAGTGCCTACAAGGATTGGCGGATCTTTGCATTTGAAAAAAGAAATAGAGTTGTTAAAAGAGAAACTCGGTTTTTTGGTTCGGCAGGAAGAATTTGAAAAAGCCGCAGAAGTACGCGATCAAATTCGCTCCCTTGAAAAAAAATTGCATGAAGGGGAGGATAAAAGCGAATGAGTCTCGAAAAGTTTCTTAATCAAGCTCTCAGTTCTTGGATGAGTTCGGAAGGCCCTGATTCGGATATTATTTTAAGCTCCCGCATCAGATTGGCCCGAAATCTGCGAAATTATAAGTTTCCTACGTTGTTTAGCAATGAGGAAGCGAGGGAAATTATTCATAAAATAAATGAAACGATCCAAGTACATGCTTTCCGCGACTACGGTGCATTGGAATTTTTGGAAATTGACGGATTAAAAGATTTGCAAAAAAGAGTGCTCGTGGAAAAGTATTTGATTAGTCCAAGGTTGGCGGAGCAAGCAACCCATGGAGCAGTCTTCCTTTCCGAAAAAGAAGACGTCAGCGTTATGATCAATGAGGAAGATCACATCAGGATACAATGCCTCTATCCGGGCTTGCAAATTATGGAGGCATTGGAACGCGCAAGTAAAATTGATGACCTGTTGGAAGAACATGTTGATTATGCGTTTGATGAGCAGTTTGGCTACTTAACTACATGTCCGACTAATGTTGGAACTGGATTGCGCGCATCCGTCATGGTTCATTTGCCTGCTCTGATTCTTACTCGTCAAATGAATCAGATTATCCCAGCCATCAACCAGTTGGGACTTGTCGTGAGGGGAATATATGGAGAGGGCAGTGAGGCTCTGGGAAACATATTCCAGATCTCCAACCAAATTACATTAGGGAAGTCTGAAGAGGATATTGTGGGCGACCTAATAGGTGTTGTTCATCAAATTGTGGCCCAAGAAAGGGCAGCCCGTGAAGCATTAGTGAAAACATCAAACATACAATTAGAAGACAAAGTGTTCCGATCATACGGGATCTTGGCCAATTGCAGAATTATTGAAACAAAAGAGGCGGCAGAATGTTTATCTGACGTCAGATTGGGCATAGATACAGGATATATTACTCATCTTTCAAGAAACATATTAAATGAACTCATGATTTTGACACAACCAGGATTTTTACAACAATATGCAGGAGGGCCGCTTCGACCTGTTGAACGGGATATAAAAAGAGCGGCGTTAATCAGGGAACGTTTAAAGCTTGAAGAGAAACGGACAGGAGGAGATTAGCATGATGTTTGGTCGTTTTACAGAGAGAGCACAAAAAGTATTGGCCCTTTCCCAGGAAGAGGCAGTTCGCTTGGGCCATGGAAATATTGGCACTGAGCATATTTTACTCGGTCTTGTCAGAGAAGGGGAAGGAATTGCAGCCAAGGCGTTATACGGACTTGGTCTCGGTCCAGAAAAAATTCAAAAAGAAGTTGAAAACTTGATTGGACGCGGAAAAGATACGTCTCAGACGATCCACTATACCCCACGGGCCAAAAAAGTAATGGAGCTTTCGATGGATGAAGCAAGAAAACTCGGCCATTCATATGTGGGCACGGAACATGTTTTGCTTGGACTAATTCGTGAAGGTGAAGGTGTAGCGGCGCGAGTCTTAAATAATCTGGGTGTCAGCCTCAACAAAGCGCGACAGCAAGTTCTCCAACTTTTAGGGAGCAATGAGGCCAGCACACATGGCGGTGGAAATGCTTCTAGCGCCAATACGCCGACACTGGACAGTTTGGCCCGCGATTTAACAGCAATAGCCAGGGAAGGGAGCCTGGACCCGGTGATCGGCCGGAACAAGGAGATCCAACGCGTCATTGAGGTACTCAGCAGGCGGACAAAAAATAACCCGGTTCTTATCGGAGAGCCAGGCGTAGGGAAAACAGCGATCGCTGAAGGTCTTGCTCAGCAAATTATCAATAACGAAGTGCCTGAAACGCTCCGTGACAAGAGAGTCATGACACTGGATATGGGAACAGTTGTTGCGGGGACAAAATATCGTGGCGAGTTTGAAGACCGCTTGAAAAAAGTGATGGATGAAATTAGGCAGGCAGGCAATATTATTTTATTTATTGACGAACTTCATACATTGATTGGTGCCGGTGGAGCTGAAGGAGCGATAGACGCTTCCAATATTTTGAAACCTTCTTTGGCTCGCGGAGAGTTGCAGTGCATTGGTGCTACAACATTGGATGAATACCGAAAGTATATTGAAAAAGATGCAGCACTTGAGCGGCGCTTTCAGCCAATACAGGTTGATGAACCAACAGTCGAAGAATCCATTCAAATTTTGGAAGGCCTACGCGACCGTTATGAAGCGCATCACCGTGTTTCTATTACAGACGAAGCGATTGAAGCCGCGGTAAAATTGTCTGACCGCTATATTTCAGACCGTTTTCTGCCGGATAAAGCCATCGATCTGATCGATGAAGCCGGTTCAAAAGTGCGACTTCGTTCCTATACGACACCTCCCAATTTAAAAGAGCTCGAGCAAAAGCTTGAAATGATCCGTAAAGAGAAAGATGCGGCTGTCCAAAGCCAGGAATTTGAAAAGGCTGCATCATTGCGGGATACAGAACAAAGACTCCGCGAAGAATTGGAGGAAACGAAGAAGTCTTGGAAAGAAAAACAAGGACAGGAAAATACAGAAGTCACGGTGGAAGACATTGCCCAAGTCGTATCAAGCTGGACGGGGGTTCCTGTATCGAAGCTTGCTTCTACCGAGACGGAAAGATTGCTTAATTTAGAGGAAATCCTCCATTCTCGTGTGATTGGCCAGGAAGAGGCTGTAAAAGCGGTTGCCAAAGCGGTTAGAAGAGCGCGTGCAGGATTGAAAGATCCCAAAAGGCCGATTGGATCTTTTATCTTCCTTGGCCCAACAGGTGTCGGAAAGACGGAACTGGCCCGCGCATTGGCGGAAGCTATGTTCGGTGATGAGGATGCCATCATCCGTCTGGATATGTCCGAATATATGGAGAAACATTCCACCTCTAGGCTTGTTGGTTCGCCTCCGGGATATGTCGGCTTTGAAGAGGGCGGACAGTTGACAGAAAAAGTTCGAAGAAAGCCGTACTCGGTTATCTTGCTCGATGAAATAGAAAAAGCACATCCTGATGTTTTTAATATTTTGCTTCAAGTTCTGGAAGATGGGCGGTTGACCGATTCCAAAGGTAGGACAGTCGACTTCCGGAATACAGTGCTCATCCTAACGTCAAACGTCGGAGCACAGGCTTTGCAGCGGAATAAATATGTCGGTTTCGCAGTCCAAGATGGGGAGCAAAGCTACAAGGACATGAAAGGCCAAGTGTTAGAGGAATTGAAAAAAGCGTTCCGCCCCGAATTTTTAAACCGGATCGACGAAATGATTGTATTCCATGCTTTGGAGAAAACACACTTGAAGAAAATTGCCACTCTCATGGTTAATCAGCTTATCAAGCGTTTGAAGGAACAGGAAATGGATCTTGAATTAACTGAACGGGCCCAGGAAAAAATTGCCGAAGAAGGGTTTGATCCAGAATATGGTGCAAGGCCGCTTAGAAGAGCAATTCAAAAGTTCGTTGAAGACCGTCTCTCAGAAGAACTGTTGAAAGGAACAATTAAAATAGGTCAACATGTACTGATTGATGTTGAGGACGACGAATTTGTCGTTAAAACAAAAGAAGAATCATTGTCTTAATGAAACGGGGGTACATAGAGATCAATCTTGTACCCCATCTTTTGTATGACTGCTAGGGAGGAAGAAACTATGGCGAAAAGAAAAACAAAGTTCATGTGCCAAAGTTGCGGCTATGAATCACCGAAATGGATGGGCCGCTGCCCAGGCTGTGGCGAGTGGAACCAAATGGTGGAAGAAGTCAATATAACCGGAAAAACGAGACGGGGAGCACTCCATCATACTGCCTCGGATACGACTTCTCAACCTTCGCCTATTACCTCCATTCAAACAGACATAGAGCCCCGCGTTGAGACAAAGTCAACAGAATTCAACCGCGTTTTGGGCGGAGGTGTCGTTCCCGGCTCGCTCGTCCTGATCGGGGGAGATCCAGGAATTGGCAAATCGACCCTTCTGCTCCAAACTTCTTCCCAACTGGCTGAATTGAATAAAAAAGTTCTATATATATCCGGAGAGGAATCGGTGAAACAAACAAAATTGCGAGCCAACCGGCTACATGTCACTTCATCAGAGCTTTACCTTTTTGCTGAAACGAATTTGGAGTTGATTCATCAAACCATTTTAAATTTATCTCCAGATTTTGTAGTGGTGGATTCGATTCAAACCGTCTATCATCCTGAAGTAACTTCTGCACCAGGCAGCGTTTCGCAAGTCCGTGAGTGTACCGGCGAATTAATGAAAATAGCAAAAACGAAAGGAATCGCGATTTTTATCGTTGGACATGTAACGAAAGAAGGAGCGATTGCGGGGCCGCGTCTTTTGGAGCATATGGTTGATACTGTTCTCTATTTTGAAGGAGAACGCCACCACACATACAGGATTTTGCGGGCCGTCAAAAACAGGTTCGGTTCTACGAATGAAATAGGGATTTTTGAAATGAAAGAGTCGGGATTAGAGCAAGTGGAAAATCCTTCGGAAATTTTCCTGGAAGAACGTTCAAAAGGAGCATCTGGTTCAACCGTAGTTGCTTCGATGGAGGGGACAAGGCCTGTCCTTGTAGAGGTTCAAGCCCTGATTTCTCCTACAAGCTATGGAAATCCCCGCCGAATGGCAACAGGTATTGACCATAATCGCGTTTCGCTGCTGATGGCCGTTTTGGAAAAGCGGGTAGGCCTTTTATTGCAAAACCAGGATGCTTATCTCAAAGTGGCTGGAGGAGTAAAACTAGACGAGCCGGCAATTGACCTGGCGGTAGCGGTTAGTATTGCATCGAGTTTTCGCGATCAGCCTACCAGACCCGCGGATTGCCTGATTGGAGAAGTTGGTTTAACAGGGGAGGTAAGGCGCGTATCCCGAATTGAGCAGCGGGTACAGGAAGCTGCAAAGCTGGGATTCACCCGGATATTGGTTCCCGCCAAAAATATCGGAGGCTGGAAGGTTCCGGAAGGGATTCGGCTTATTGGGGTAGATACGGTGGAGGAAGCATTACAGCAAGCATTTCTACCTTCATAATTTACCTAATTGTCATATGTCTGAAATGGAGATGTACCATACTTTTGTTAAAGTAAAAATGAAGAAAAGATAGGTCTTAAAGCTATTTAAGTATAATATTTGAAACCATTTTGCTTTTGAATTCGTAAAATAATCAATTCGTCACGTTTTTAAATCGCTTAATTTGCTTATAATTAAAACAAGGAGGTGAAAGCATGTTAAAGCGAATTGTCCAGGCATGTTTTTTGCTTTTTGGAGGAATGCTTGGCATTTTTCTAGTTCCCGAACTTTTAAAATTGGCATCTCTTGACGAAATTATTTGGATAAATAATACGTTTGTTACTGCTATTTTGGGTGCTATTATTTTTTATATCATTACATTTTGGGCAGTTGACCATGTGGTCAACTTGGTCAAATGGTTTGAAGACCGGATTGTAAAGGCTCCGGTCACTGATATATTGTTTGGAAGTTTGGGTCTTACTTTCGGATTGATCGTTGCATTTTTGGCCGGACTGGCCATCAATCATATTGAGATACCCATTGTGAACGAGTTTGTTCCGATTTTACTTACGCTGTTGCTCGGCTATCTCGGATTTCAAGTCGGGTTTAAAAAGCGCGATGAACTGACGAACTTATTTTCGTTCAACCGATCCGGCAAAAAGAAAGCTGCCGGTGACCTGGGTGAAGATCAAGAACATGCATCAAAAAGGTTGAAAATCCTCGATACGAGTGTCATTATTGATGGGAGAATCGCCGATATTTGCCAAACAGGATTTTTGGAAGGAACTCTTGTTATCCCCCATTTTGTGTTGGCGGAGCTTCAGCATATAGCCGATTCATCCGATGCTTTGAAAAGAAATAGGGGAAGGCGCGGTTTAGATACCCTGAATCGGATACAAAAGGAAGTCGAAATTGAGGTCGAGATGTATGAAGGCGACTTTGAAGATGTTCAGGAAGTGGACAGCAAGCTTGTCAAACTGGCAAAATTATTGAACGGCATCGTTGTAACAAACGATTTTAACTTAAATAAAGTATGTGAGATTCAAAACGTTTCTGTTTTGAACATAAATGATTTGGCAAACGCGGTAAAACCAGTCGTCTTGCCAGGAGAAGAACTCAATGTTCAGGTCATCAAGGACGGAAAAGAGTATAACCAGGGTGTGGCCTATCTTGACGACGGAACGATGATTGTCGTAGAAGAAGGAAGAGACTACATTGGCAAAAGAATTGACGTGGTTGTAACAAGCGTATTGCAAACATCGGCTGGGCGAATGATTTTTGCGAAGCCTAAATTACTGGAAAAAGCGCTATAGACAGGGGTTTGGACTAGGTGGAGTATGATGTCATCATCCCCGCTGCCGGATCGGGTACAAGAATGGGAGCGGGGAAAAACAAATTATTGTTGGAATTAAATGAGCGTCCGATTATTTTGCATACACTCGAGGTGTTTGCAGGAGAACCGGATTGTTCCAAAATGATTGTAGTGATACAACCCAAGGAAGAAAAGATTTTTCGGGAAATGACAGTGGGTTCGCCTTATGAAAAAAAACTGGCGTTTGTGTATGGTGGGGCAGAGCGGCAGCATAGCGTTTATAATGGTTTAAAAGCTGTATCGACGGGCATTGTTTTAGTCCATGACGGCGCCCGCCCATTTATCCGCCGCCCGGTCATTAAACAACTTGTGAGTGAGGCGGTGCGTTCCGGCGCGGCCATCGCAGCGGTGCCTGTAAAAGATACGATTAAACAAGCGGTTGACCATGAAGTTGTTCAAACCATTGACCGTAGCAGCTTGTGGCAAGTACAAACACCACAAGCTTTTCGTTTGCCCATTTTGCAGCAGGCTCACGAATGGGCGAGAGCTGAAGGGTACTTGGGCACGGATGAAGCATCGCTTGTTGAAAAAAAAGGGGATATTTCGATTAAAATCATTAAAAGTGATTACGATAATATAAAAATTACGACCCCTGAGGATTTATATTTTGCCAGAGCCATTTTAGAAAAACGCGCACAACTTGATGGATAGGGAGAGGCTTATATGTTAAGAATTGGACAAGGTTTTGATGTACATCAATTTGCCGACAAACGGCCGCTCATCATTGGCGGAATTGAAATTCCTTATGAAAAAGGGTTAATTGGCCACTCAGATGCAGATGTTCTTCTCCATACGATTGCGGATGCAGCACTGGGAGCCATTGGAGAAGGAGATATTGGCAGGCATTTTCCGGACACTGATATGGCGAATAAAGATTTGGATTCCGCCCTTCTGCTTGAAGATGTTTGGCGGCTTGTCAAACAAAAGGGTTACGATCTTGTAAATGTTGACTGTACCATTATGGCGCAAAAACCGAAAATGGCGCCCTATATTGAACAGATGAGAGAGCGGATCGCCGGTTTGTTGGAGGCGGACAAAGCCCGTGTCAATGTAAAAGCAACGACGACGGAAAAGCTTGGTTTTGTAGGGCGCGGGGAAGGAATTGCCGCCATGGCTGTTTTATTGATTCAAAAAAACAATTAAAGCACGCCACCTTTCAACAAAGGCTAAACTGTTGTAAAATATAAGAAGAATGAAGAGTTTCAAACTTGATTTGGAACTTTGAGGAGGCAGCAAGTGATGTCAAATGACATACGGGTACGCTATGCGCCGAGTCCGACGGGACATCTTCATATCGGAAACGCGCGTACAGCATTATTTAATTATTTGTTTGCCCGCAACAAGGGCGGAAAATTTATTATCAGAATTGAGGATACGGACCAGAAAAGAAATATAGAAGGTGGCGAGCAAAGCCAGCTTACATATTTAAAATGGTTAGGCATTGACTGGGACGAAAGCATTGATAAAGACGGGGGATATGGTCCCTATCGGCAGTCCGAGAGGAATCACATATACGAAGAATATTATAATACTCTTTTGGAACAGGGCTTGGTTTATAAATGCTACTGTACGGAAGAAGAATTGGAAGCGGAGCGCGAAGCGCAAATCGCCCGCAAAGAGATGCCGCGCTATTCCGGGAAATGTCGCCATTTAACAGATGAACAACGGAAACAGCTTGAAGCCGAGGGGCGAAAGCCGAGTGTCCGCTTTAAAGTTCTACCCGGAAAAACGTATACTTTTAAAGATATGGTAAAAGACGAGGTTTCTTTCGATTCTGATGGAATCGGTGATTTCGTCATTGTGAAAAAAGATGGCATTCCGACTTATAACTTCGCGGTTGCTGTTGATGATCATTTAATGGAAATCAGTCATGTGTTGCGCGGAGACGACCATATTTCCAATACTCCGAAGCAGTTGATGGTTTACGAAGCATTTGGCTGGGAACCTCCGGTATTTGGGCATATGACGTTGATCGTTAATGAAAGCCGGAGAAAATTAAGCAAGCGGGATGAGTCGATCATCCAGTTTATTGAACAATACGCCGAATTAGGTTATTTGCCGGAAGCATTATTTAATTTTATTGCGATGCTTGGCTGGTCTCCCGAAGGGGAAGAGGAAATCTTTTCGAAAGAAGAATTTATCGACATTTTTGACGCTAGTCGATTGTCGAAATCTCCAGCATTATTCGACAAGCACAAACTTGCCTGGATGAATAACCAATATATGAAAAAGCTGGATTTGGAGAAAGTAGTCGAATTATCTTTGCCACATCTTCAAAAAGCAGGCTTTATAAGCGAAAAGCCTACTAAAGAAGAAATGGATTGGGCAAGAAAACTGGTTGCCCTGTATCAGGAGCAAATGAGCTATGGTGCAGAAATTGTTGAACTGTCTAAACAATTTTTCCAAAATGACATAGAGTTTGATGATGATGCCAAAGCTGTGTTGGAAGAAGAGCAGGTGCCGGAAGTTCTCCAAGCATTTTATGATCAAATTTCGGTTCTGGAACCATTTGAAGCGGCCGGGATTAAACAGGCAATGAAGAACGTCCAAAAAGCAACTGGCCATAAAGGGAAAAAGCTATTTATGCCGATTCGGGTCGCCGTTACGGGTGCTACCCGCGGCCCTGAATTACCGAATGCCATTGAGCTTTTAGGAAAGGAAAAAGTAAAAAGACGGTTGGAGCGTTTGATTTTTTAACAAAATGCTCAAAATGTAATATATTAAAGTTATAGAAAAAAGCGTTGAAGAGGAAAAGTAAAAAGTCGATGCTGATCAGAGAGAACCGCCGCCGGCTGAGAACGGTTCAAGCCACTCGATTTTTGAAAATGCCCCTCTGAGCCTTGTGCCGAACGGAAATTCCCAGTAGGTCCAAGCGGGTCCCCTTGCCGTTATAAAGGAAGAGCTGGGGTGTAAAGCAATTTGATTGCTGGAATCCAACCAGAGTGGAACCGCGCGAAAAAAGCGTCTCTGATTGATCGGAGGCGTTTTTTGTGTTTCTTAGCGGCAAGCTTATCAATAGAGTGCGATTGGGTATGGGAGCAAGTTTCATTGTCGATGGCAAGGGTTCAATACACGCACTTATAGAGAGGAGTGAAGTCGATGTTCAAGCGAATGAAGGAAGATATTAATACGGTGTTTGATCAAGATCCGGCTGCCCGGTCGGTCGTGGAGGTTGTGTTAACATATTCCGGTTTGCATGCTGTTTGGGCGCATAGGATCGCCCACATGTTCTTCAAAAGAAAGATGTTTTTTATCGCGCGGCTCATTTCTCAAATCAACCGATTTTTTACAGGGATTGAAATACATCCGGGAGCGAAAATAGGCCGCAGATTTTTTATAGACCATGGCATGGGGGTTGTCATTGGGGAAACTTGTGAAATTGGTGATGATGTAACGGTATATCAAGGAGTAACGCTTGGAGGAACAGGGAAGGAAAAAGGAAAGCGGCACCCGACGATCAAAGATCATGCCTTAATTGCGACTGGAGCGAAGGTGCTGGGGAATATTACAATTGGAGAGTATTCAAAAGTGGGAGCCGGATCGGTCGTGTTGAAAGACGTGCCGCCCAACTCAACGGTTGTCGGAATACCTGGACGGGTCGTCATACAGGATGGGGTAAGGCTGAAAAGGGATCTTAACCACAGTGATTTGCCGGATCCCATTGCGGACCGCTGTTCAGCCATGGAAAAGGAAATTGAACGCCTGCAGTCCGAAATTGCTGCAATGAAACGGGAGAGGAGCCATTCGGGATGACAATTAAAATTTATAATACACTAACACGAAAGAAAGAAACATTCATTCCGTTAGAAGAAGGAAAAGTAAAAATGTACGTTTGCGGGCCGACCGTTTACAACTATATTCATATCGGGAATGCCCGGCCTGCAATAGTTTTCGACACAGTTCGCCGCTACTTGGAATACCGCGGCTATGAAGTACACTTCGTATCGAATTTTACGGACGTCGATGACAAAATTATCAAGGCCGCCAAGGAGCTTGGGGTGGACGCTATAACGGTGGCCGAGCGTTTTATCGAGGCATTTTTTGCAGATACATCAGCGCTCGGTTGCAAGAAAGCGGATGCTCATCCGCGCGTAACCGAAAATATGGATGAGATTATCCAGTTTATTGAGGCGCTTATCGAAAAGGGATATGCTTATGAGTCCGGCGGCGATGTATATTTTAGAACAAGAGAGTTTGATGGATACGGGAAGCTTTCCCACCAATCGGTTGACGATTTAAAAGTTGGCGCGCGTATTCAACCGGGGGAGTTAAAAGAGGATCCACTTGATTTTGCGTTATGGAAAGCGGCAAAAGAAGGGGAAATCAGTTGGGATAGTCCATGGGGAAAAGGCCGTCCGGGCTGGCATATCGAGTGTTCCGCCATGGCGAGAAAGTATTTGGGAGATACGATTGATATTCATGCCGGCGGCCAGGACTTGACATTCCCTCACCATGAAAATGAAATCGCCCAATCCGAAGCGCTGACGGGGAAAATGTTTGCTCGCTACTGGATGCATAACGGGTATATTAATATCGAGAATGAAAAAATGTCAAAATCTCTCGGCAACTTTGTCCTCGTCAATGATATTATTAGGGAACATGATCCACAAGTCTTACGGTTTTTCATGCTGTCTGTCCATTACCGCAACCCTATTAACTACTCCGAAGAATTGTTTGCCAATGCGGGAGCAGGATTGGAAAGGCTGAAAACAGCGTATCAAAACTTGAAGCACCGCCATGGGGTCAGCGCCAATTTGGCGGATGGCGATCAGAAGTGGCTTGATCAGATCAAAGCGCTCCATGATGAGTTTATCGAAAAGATGGACGACGACTTTAACACGGCAGATGGTATTTCTGTCCTGTTTGAACTGGCCAAACACGCCAATTACTATTTGAGGGAGAAAAACACCTCAACAACTGTCATAGAGGCCTTCATGAAGGAATTTGAGGAACTTTTTTCCGTGCTCGGATTGGAACTGGAAACCGAAGAATTGCTGGATGAGGAAATTGAACAGTTGATTAAGCAGCGAAATGAGGCGCGGAAAGAACGCAATTTCAAGCTCGCCGATGAAATACGCGACCGTTTAAAGGATATGAACATTATTTTGGAAGATACCGCACAAGGTACTAGATGGAAGCGAGGATAACATGATGCAGCTCCCGCAGCTAAATATAGATTATAAACAACTAAACAGCCTGGCTCTTGCCTATATGGGGGATGCTATTTACGACGTATTTATCAGACGGCACTTGATTGCAAGCGGAAAAACAAGGCCTCATCGGCTTCATTCAGAAGCCACCCGCTTCGTGTCAGCAAAAGCGCAGGCCGCCACGTTGAAAACCTTGGTCGATAATGGATGCCTGAGGGAACAGGAATTAGAGATCATCAGACGCGGCCGAAACGCCAAGTCTGGAACAATCCCGAAAAACACCGATGTCCAAACATACAGGCACAGCACGGCTTTTGAAGCGCTAATCGGATGGCTGTATTTGGCGGATGAGCGGGAGCGGCTTTTTGAAATTGTCCAAATGGCCATCAAGAGCGTTGAAAAAGAGAAAAAAGGAGGCGGCCTGTCATGAGCGGGCAATGGATTGCCGGAAAAAACCCAGTTTTGGAAGCTTTAAAATCCGGTCGCGATATGCATAAAATTTGGATTGCCGAAGGCTCCCAAAAAGGGCAGATGAGGCCAATCATCCAACTAGCAAATGAAAAAAAGGTCCAGATTCAATTTGTTCCAAAACAAAAACTAGATCAAATGACAAAAGAAAATCACCAAGGTGTCATCGCTGAAGTGGCCGCTTATCAATATGCGGAGATTGACGACTTGTTTAAGCGTGCGGAAGAAAAAGGTGAAGATCCTTTTTTTCTCATCTTGGATGAACTGGAGGATCCACATAATTTGGGGTCCATTTTAAGGACAGCCGATGCAACGGGGGTCCACGGCATCATCATTCCGAAAAGGCGGGCGGTTGGCTTGACCGCCACGGTGGCCAAGCTCTCAACTGGTGCGATTGAGCATGTGCCGGTCGCCCGTGTAACGAATATCGCTCGTACGATTGATGAGTTGAAAGACCGCGGGGTTTGGGTGTTTGGAACAGAAGCAAAGAAGAGTCAAGATTACCGCATGATGGATGCCTCTCTTCCTCTTGCGCTCGTCATTGGAAGTGAAGGAAGAGGAATAGGCCGCCTTGTAAAGGAAAAATGTGACTTTTTCATTCATTTGCCAATGGCTGGGCATGTCACTTCATTGAATGCTTCAGTGGCGGCCGCTTTGCTAATGTATGAAGTATACCGGAAGCGACAGCCGCTGCGGGGGTGAAGGAATGGACATCCTTATTGTTGACGGTTACAACATGATCGGAGCATGGCCTGAACTCATTGAATTAAAAAAGAAGGATCTTGCAGCGGCCCGGGACCGGCTTATTGAATTGCTGGCTGATTATCAGGGGTTTACCGGTTTGAAAGTCATTGTCGTCTTTGATGCCTACCATGTACGCGGCAATGAAAAGAAATACTTGAACCATAAGGTGGAGGTCATTTATACAAAATCGGAAGAAACCGCAGATGAGAGAATAGAAAAGCTGGCGATGGAGCTACATCATATCCGCAATAAAATTTACGTGGCGACGTCCGATTTTACAGAGCAATGGGTGATTTTTGGTCAGGGAGCCTTGCGCATTTCCGCTAGGGAACTGTTAAAAGAAATAGAAGATACCGAGCGAAAAATAGAAAGCAGAATCGAAAAAACTCGAGTTCAAGCACCAACTGGAAAAATCATTCTTAGTCAAGATCTGACAGAAATCTTCGAAAAGTGGCGGCGGGGAAAAAAATGACCAGTTGACGTTAGAATTTTCAGTCATGTATAATATTTCTAATCGACGGTTTAAAGGACGGGGGATAAGAGTGATCTCATACATGAAAATTGATCAAGATGTCGGGTTCGATTTGCTAGAAGATGAGGCTTTAATAGAATTAGTCCACAAAGGAGAAAGCGAAGCACTTGATTACCTTATCAAAAAATATCGTAACTTCGTAAGGGCTAAAGCGCGCTCTTATTTTCTAATAGGAGCGGACAGTGAAGATATTATTCAGGAAGGTATGATCGGTCTTTACAAAGCAATTAGGGATTATAAGGAAGAAAAGCTCACCTCGTTTAAAGCTTTTGCGGAGCTATGTATTACACGGCAAATTATTACCGCTATCAAAACTGCCACTCGTCAAAAACATATTCCACTTAACTCCTACGTTTCCTTGGACAAGCCAATTTATGATGAAGATTCTGACCGTACGCTGATGGACGTTATTTCTGGCGCCAAAAATATGGATCCCGAAGAGTTGCTCATTCATCGGGAGAAGTTTAATAGTATTGAAGATAAAATGACCGAGCTTTTAAGCGATCTTGAGAGAAAAGTGCTGGCGCTTTATTTGGATGGAAGGACATATCAGGAAATCTCTGATGAACTCGACCGTCACGTAAAGTCGATAGACAATGCTCTTCAAAGAGTCAAACGGAAGCTGGAACGCTATATGGAATTGCGTGAAATTAGTCTGTAAAAACTCTGTAAAAACTATGTAAAACCCGGCTGTCATGTTGACAGCCTTATTTCTCTATGGTATTTTTTATGAGATATATCGAGATTATAGGTGCTATCATACATGAAGAAAAAAATCACATTGGCCTGCACCGAGTGCGGCTTGCGAAACTATACCACGGACAATTCAAAAGACGGTTCAGACAAGCGGTTAACATTGAAGAAGCATTGCCGGCATTGCAACGCCCACACGCTTCATCAAGAAACGAAGTAATCCGTCGCATTTCATGTTGGAGGTTTGATCCATGTCAAGCATAACTCAATTTTTCCGTAACGTCAGCTCAGAGATGAGAAAAGTAAGCTGGCCGAAGCGGAAAGAACTTACGGGATATACCATCACCGTTATTTCAACTGTTATTATACTTGCCTTATTTTTTGCCGGTATTGATCTAGTCATTTCCAAATCGATTCGCCTTATTCTCGATTTATAAATAATTAATCGATAAACTGTATATAAGCAAACACCGCATGGTATAATGTTATCAATCCTATATTGCACCGTACATCAAAGCCCGATCGACGGGTTTTTTCATTTGGCTTACATTTTACAATTAATAGGGAGGGAAGGACGAACAGTCCTAATCCATGGAAAAAAATTGGTATGTTGTCCACACTTATTCGGGATACGAGAATAAGGTAAAGGCAAATTTGGAAAAAAGGGTAGAATCTATGGGGATGCAAGACAAGATTTTCCGTGTCATCGTTCCCGAAGATGAAGAAACGGCCATGAAAAACGGCAAAAAGAAAACAGTCAAGAAAAAAGTTTTTCCCGGTTATGTGCTCGTGGAAATTATTATGACGGATGACTCATGGTATGTTGTTCGGAACACTCCGGGTGTGACGGGGTTTGTCGGTTCTGCTGGTTCAGGATCAAAGCCGACGCCGCTGTTGCCTGAAGAAATCAACTATATATTAAAGAGAATGGGCCTCGAAAAGACCCAGGTTGATGTCCAGTTTGAACAAGGGGAAACGGTTACGGTAAAAGAAGGCCCGTTTGCCAGTTATACTGGAAAGATAGAGTCATTGGATCAAGATAAGGGGAAAGCGAGAGTTCTTGTCAACATGTTTGGCAGGGAAACGCCCGTGGAACTCGATTTTACCCAAATTGAAAAAATATGATTTTCAACAGCTTGAATTTTGCTGTTAAAAGTGGTAATATTCTTTAGGTTAGTCTGTCTTTAAAAAGACAGCTTTATGAGTGGGAGGGGAAAACCCTATTACCACATCACGGACTTAAGGAGGTGTGTCTCGTGGCTAAAAAAGTCATTAAGGTTGTTAAATTGCAAATCCCTGCTGGAAAAGCGAATCCCGCACCGCCAGTCGGACCGGCGCTCGGTCAGGCAGGTGTGAACATCATGGGCTTCTGTAAAGAGTTTAACGCCCGTACACAAGATCAAGCAGGACTTATTATTCCTGTTGAAATCACAGTGTTTGAGGATCGTTCTTTTACATTCATTACAAAAACTCCACCGGCGGCTGTTTTGCTTAAAAAAGCAGCAGGTATCGACTCTGGTTCCGGTGAACCAAACAAGAATACGGTGGCTGTCATTAAACGTGATAAAGTGAGAGAAATCGCTGAATTAAAAATGCCGGATTTAAATGCGGCGAATGTGGAAGCGGCAATGCTCATGGTTGAAGGCACTGCGCGCAGCATGGGAATCAAGATAGAAGACTGATTGTTGGTGGTTGCAGGATTTTATATCAATCTGCAACCTTCTTCGTGGGAGGTTATTCCGCTATAACCACAATATAGGAGGATATTATAATGGCTAAAAAAGGCAAGAAATATATTGAAGCTTTAAAGCTTGTCGACCGTTCAAAAGCTTATGCAGTTTCCGAAGCGATTGAACTCGTCAAAAAAACAGATCATGCAAAATTTGACGCGACAGTAGAAGTGGCATTCCGCCTCGGGGTAGACCCGAAAAAAGCGGATCAGCAAATTCGCGGTGCTGTTGTACTGCCTAACGGCACTGGTAAAACGCAACGTGTGCTCGTCTTTGCCAAAGGCGAAAAAGCGAAGGAAGCAGAAGCTGCTGGAGCTGACTATGTCGGAGACGCAGAATACATCAATAAAATCAACCAAGGCTGGCTCGACTTTGATGTCGTTGTCGCAACGCCTGATATGATGGGTGAAGTGGGCAAACTTGGACGCACACTCGGTCCCAAAGGCTTAATGCCTAACCCGAAAACAGGAACTGTTACATTTGATGTAGGCAAAGCGGTTAATGAAATCAAAGCGGGTAAAGTAGAGTATCGTTTGGATAAAGCTGGGATTATCCACGTTCCAATCGGCAAAGTGTCCTTTGATTCCGCCAAATTGGAAGAAAACTTCGTTACCATTTTTGACACGCTCTTAAAAGCGAAGCCGGCTGCCGCCAAAGGCACTTACATGAAAAATGTAACGATCACTTCGACAATGGGCCCTGGCATTAAAATTGACCCGACATCTGTTTCTGTCAAAGCATAAGTTGACAATAAACAGTGAATTTGGTAGAATATTTTTGCTGAAAAATTGAATGAAAACATTTGTACCGTAGACAGCAGGTGCCGATAAGCTTAATTTCCTGCCGAGGTCATTGCGATATATTTTTTCAATCTGTCCGAAATGATTGAACGCATTGAAACCTCCAGTCTGCCGCTTGGAGGTTTTTTTATGGTATAAATGTTCATCTGAACTTTGGGAGGTGTAAAGGTGAGCAAAGTAATTGAACAAAAGAAACAAATAGTTGATGAAATTACCGAGAAATTAAAAGCGAGTGTATCTACAGTCATTGTTGACTACCGCGGATTGAACGTTGCCGAAGTAACAGAACTTCGCAAACAGTTGCGTGATGCTGGAGTCGAATATAAAGTTTATAAAAACTCAATGACTCGTCGTGCCGCAGAAGCTGCCGGTCTGGCTGAGCTAAATGAAACATTGGTTGGTCCGAATGCAATTGCGTTCAGTACAGAAGATGTTGTAACACCTGCGAAAATTTTAAATAATTTCGCAAAAGACCATGAAGCTCTGGAAATCAAAGCAGGGGTCATAGAAGGAAACATTGCTACTGTCGAAGACATTAAGGCACTTGCAAATCTTCCTTCCCGCGAAGGCTTACTTTCTATGTTGCTTAGCGTTCTTCAAGCTCCGGTTCGCAACCTCGCGCTTGCTACAAAAGCTGTTGCGGAGCAAAAAGAAGAGCAAGGTGCGTAAAAAAGTAAGGGCGCTTTGCGATCGGCGAAGCATTTTGCGTCAACCAGAGAGGTTATCATTAGGAACCTCATGAATGGAACCGCTGATAGCGCCAAGAAATGGGTACGGAATACAAACGATTTAAATCAAATGATGGAGGAAAAAAATCATGACGAAAGAACAAATTATTGAAGCTGTCAAAGAAATGACAGTTCTTGAATTAAATGAATTAGTAAAAGCCATTGAAGAAGAGTTTGGTGTAACAGCCGCTGCTCCAGTTGCTGTAGCGGGTGGAGCTGCTGCTGGTGAAGCTGCTGCTGAACAAACTGAGTTTGATGTAATCCTAGCAAACGCTGGAGGACAAAAAATCAAAGTAATCAAAGCGGTTCGTGAAATTACAGGTCTTGGCCTGAAAGAAGCGAAAGAGCTTGTTGATAACGCGCCTAAACCAGTCAAAGAAGGTGCATCTAAAGAAGAAGCAGAAGAACTGAAAGCGAAGCTTGAAGAAGCTGGAGCTGAAGTGGAAGTTAAGTAATGATTGTGTTGGGGAAAAGCTCGTCCATTTAAGGCGGGCTTTTTTCGCACGTTCACGGAGGTAGCCAAATGACGGATCATTATTATTCGCGCACGCCGGAAACGGAGAGTGAACCAACCGTTTGGACAGCGGTATTGCGAGGGCATAAATTTCACTTCCAAACAGACCGGGGTGTTTTTTCCAAAAATGAAGTCGATTTTGGTTCCAGGTTGCTCGTCGATTCTTTTTCCATGCCTGAAATAGAAGGGCCTTTGCTTGATGTCGGTTGCGGCTATGGTCCGATTGGATTGAGCATCGCAAAGGAGTATCCCGGAAGACATGTTCACATGATTGATGTAAACGAGCGGGCGCTCAGATTAGCCAAAGAGAATGCCCAAGCAAATCACATTGAAAATGTGAAAATATATGAGAGCTCCGGTTTTCAAAGTATACAGGAAAAAAACTTTGCCGCCATTTTGACGAATCCGCCTATTAGGGCCGGAAAGCAAGTCGTGTTTGCCATATTTGAAGGCAGTTTCTCTCATTTGGCGCCAGGCGGGGAGCTGTGGGTCGTGATCCAAAAGAAGCAAGGCGCACCTTCCACAAAAGTAAAATTAGAAGAGCTTTTTGGCGCTGTGGAAGTTGTCGCCAAGAAAAAAGGATATTTTATTTTTAAAGCAATAAAAATTTGATTCTTCACCACTTTTATGATAGCATTGTAAAATGCCAATATACTGTTCTCCATAAAATGGCCAAAAAGATAATTTTGACGTATAATCAATGGCTTTTATGGAAAAAATGAATAAATATAAGTTTGTCTCGGGTAAATTGTGGTTTTCAAAGCAAAACCATTTTTCTTTTTGTCTGATGATTTGTATCTTCCAGTCTTTTTGGTTGGAAATCAATCATTAAAATGCATGATTTGAGGGGTGAAACAGTTGACAGGTCAACTTGTTCAGTACGGACGGCACCGCAAACGCAGAAGCTTTGCCCGCATTAGTGAAGTATTGGAGCTGCCAAATCTAATTGAAATCCAATCTTCATCCTATCAATGGTTTCTTGATGAGGGCTTAAAGGAAATGTTTCAAGACATCTCCCCAATCGAAGACTTTGCCGGGAACTTATCTTTGGAATTTATTGATTATAGTCTCGGCGAACAGAAATACTCCGTAGAGGAAGCAAAAGAGCGTGATGCCACATACTCTGCGCCGCTTCGGGTCAAATTGCGCCTTTTAAATAAAGAAACAGGCGAAGTAAAAGACCAGGATGTCTTCATGGGTGACTTTCCGTTGATGACAGAAATGGGAACATTTATCATCAATGGAGCAGAACGTGTCATTGTTTCTCAGCTCGTTCGGTCACCGAGCGTTTATTATAGCGCCAAAATTGACAAAAACGGCAAAAAAGGGTTTACGGCCACGGTCATACCAAACCGCGGAGCATGGCTCGAGTATGAAACAGATGCAAAAGATGTAGTGTATGTCCGGATTGATCGGACAAGAAAATTGCCGGTAACGGTTCTTTTGCGCGCACTTGGTTTTGGTTCTGATCAAGAAATCATCGAACTAATCGGAGATAATGACTATTTAAGAAATACGCTTGAAAAAGACAATACGGAGAGCGTGGAAAAAGCGCTTCTCGAAATTTATGAACGCCTTCGTCCAGGCGAGCCCCCAACAGTGGAAAATGCCAAAAGCTTGCTGATCTCCCGTTTCTTTGATCCAAAAAGATACGACTTGGCGAATGTTGGACGTTATAAAATCAATAAAAAACTCCATATAAAGAACCGATTGTTCGGACAACGGCTCGCCGAAACGCTTGCCGATCCGGAAACAGGTGAAATCATCGCGGAAAAAGGAGCGATCCTTGACCGCCGCACGTTGGATAAATTGATCCCATTCCTTGAAAAGGGAGCAGGA
The DNA here is from genome assembly GCF_037980985.1 of Siminovitchia sp. FSL H7-0308. Lineage (NCBI taxonomy): Bacteria > Bacillati > Bacillota > Bacilli > Caryophanales > Bacillaceae > Siminovitchia > Siminovitchia sp. FSL H7-0308. The sequence goes on along the minus strand of NZ_CP150282.1, from coordinate 4,168,381 downwards.
TTTAAAACATACAATAGTCATGGCGGCGTAGTGGAAGATGATATCATCGTGCAAACAGTTAAAATATATGCTCCTAACGATGACGAAGAAAAAGTCATTAATGTAATAGGAAATGCCTTTATTGAAGAAGAAATCAAAAATATTACGCCTGCCGATATTATTGCATCCATCAGCTATTTCTTTGATTTGCTGTATGGTGTCGGCGATACGGACGATATTGACCATTTGGGAAACCGGCGTTTAAGGTCTGTCGGAGAATTGCTTCAAAACCAATTCAGAATCGGTTTGTCCCGTATGGAGCGAGTTGTACGCGAGCGTATGTCCATACAGGACATTAATACGATCACCCCACAGCAATTAATCAATATACGCCCGGTCATTGCTTCTATTAAAGAATTTTTCGGAAGCTCCCAGTTATCACAATTCATGGACCAGACGAATCCGCTTGCGGAATTAACGCATAAGCGCAGGCTGTCGGCACTTGGACCAGGTGGTTTAACCCGTGAGCGTGCGGGCATGGAAGTCCGAGATGTCCACTATTCCCACTATGGACGCATGTGTCCGATTGAAACGCCTGAGGGCCCGAACATCGGCTTAATCAACTCGCTCTCCACTTATGCGAAAGTCAACCGCTTCGGTTTTATTGAAACACCGTACCGCCGGATCGATCCCGAGACGGGGCTTGTCACGGATCGCATTGATTATTTGACAGCCGATGAAGAGGACAACTACGTTGTTGCACAAGCAAATGCTCTACTGGATGAAAATGGCGCCTTTGTCAATGAGGAAGTGATTGCCCGTTTCCGTGGAGAAAATACAGTTGTTAAAAGAGAGCGTGTCGACTATATGGACGTCTCTCCAAAACAAGTTGTATCTGCTGCAACAGCGTGTATCCCGTTCTTGGAAAACGATGACTCCAACCGCGCGTTGATGGGTGCGAACATGCAGAGGCAAGCTGTTCCGCTTATGAAGCCGGAAGCTCCGCTTGTCGGAACTGGAATGGAATATGTTTCAGCAAAAGATTCGGGCGCGGCCGTTATTTGTAAACATGACGGCGTTGTCGAACATATTGAAGCGCGGGAAATCTGGGTGCGTCGCATTCAAACACTCGACGGCGTAGAAGTCAAAGGCGACCTTGATAAATATCGCCTGCTTAAGTTTATCCGTTCCAACCAGGGAACTTGTTACAATCAGCGCCCAATTGTAAGTGTCGGCGATCATGTAACGAAAGGCGAAATCCTTGCAGACGGACCTTCCATGGATCAAGGGGAACTCGCCCTTGGCCGCAACGTCCTAGTCGCATTCATGACATGGGAAGGCTACAACTATGAGGATGCCATTATTATGAGTGAACGTCTTGTAAAAGACGATGTATATACATCCATTCATATTGAAGAATATGAATCCGAGGCCCGCGATACGAAACTTGGCCCCGAAGAAATGACAAGAGACATTCCAAATGTTGGGGAAGAGGCTCTTAAAAATCTCGATGAACGCGGTATTATCCGCATTGGTGCGGAAGTCAAAGACGGCGATTTGCTCGTCGGCAAGGTGACCCCAAAAGGCGTTACCGAATTAACCGCTGAGGAACGCCTCCTTCATGCCATTTTTGGGGAGAAAGCGCGTGAAGTCCGCGATACGTCACTCAGAGTACCGCACGGCGGAGGCGGGATTGTTCTTGATGTAAAAGTTTTCAACCGTGAAGACGGTGACGAATTGGCTCCTGGAGTAAACCAGCTTGTTAGAGTGTACATTGTCCAGAAGAGAAAGATCTCCGAAGGAGATAAAATGGCTGGACGCCACGGAAACAAAGGGGTCATTTCCCGAATATTGCCTGAAGAGGATATGCCGTTTATGCCTGACGGCACCCCAGTGGATGTCATGCTTAACCCGCTCGGAGTTCCATCAAGGATGAACATCGGGCAAGTATTGGAACTACACCTGGGAATGGCGGCAAGAAATCTCGGCCTGCACATGGCTTCACCCGTTTTTGATGGAGCCACTGAAGAAGACGTTTGGGATACGATTGAAGAAGCCGGTATGGCTTCTGACGCAAAAACAGTCCTATACGATGGAAGGACGGGAGAACCGTTTGATACGAGAGTTTCCGTCGGTGTCATGTATATGCTGAAATTGGCTCACATGGTTGACGACAAACTGCATGCCCGTTCCACCGGGCCATACTCACTCGTTACACAGCAGCCGCTCGGCGGTAAGGCCCAATTTGGCGGCCAGCGTTTCGGCGAGATGGAAGTATGGGCACTGGAAGCATATGGAGCTGCTTATACGCTTCAGGAAATCTTGACAGTCAAGTCCGACGATGTTGTCGGTCGCGTTAAAACATATGAGGCAATTGTTAAGGGGGAGAATGTACCGGAACCGGGCGTCCCTGAATCATTCAAAGTATTGATCAAAGAATTGCAAAGCCTCGGAATGGACGTCAAAATTTTATCGGGTGACGAACAGGAGATTGAAATGCGCGAGCTTGAGGATGAAGATGACGTTCATCAAGCAGATACGTTAAACATTGCCCCGGAAACCAAAGTGGAAGAAACAGCTGCGACAAAGGAATAATCAATTCGTCAAGGCAATAAGGGTTAAACCTGATAGGAAAAGGGAGGTAGGCCCCTTGTTGGATGTAAACAATTTTGAGTATATGAAAATAGGCCTTGCTTCACCAGATAAGATTCGTTCATGGTCGTATGGGGAAGTGAAAAAGCCGGAAACGATCAACTATAGAACACTTAAGCCAGAAAAAGACGGCCTTTTCTGTGAGCGTATTTTCGGACCGACGAAGGATTGGGAGTGTCATTGCGGTAAATACAAGCGTGTACGTTACAAAGGCGTTGTTTGTGATCGGTGCGGCGTTGAAGTAACAAGGGCGAAAGTTCGCCGCGAGCGCATGGGCCATATTGAGCTCGCCGCTCCCGTCTCTCACATTTGGTATTTTAAAGGGATTCCGAGCCGAATGGGGCTTCTCCTTGATATGTCACCAAGAGCGTTGGAAGAAATTATTTACTTCGCATCTTATGTTGTGACAGATCCGGGAGATACGACTCTAGAAAAGAAACAACTTTTATCTGAAAGGGAATACCGTGCGTACCGTGAAAAATATGGAACGCAATTCCATGCATCCATGGGCGCAGAAGCGATCAAAAAGCTTTTGCAGGATATCGATCTTGACAAAGAAGTGGATCAACTAAAAGAAGAGCTGAAAACGGCGCAGGGCCAGCGTCGTACGCGCGCCATCAGGCGTCTTGAGGTACTGGAAGCTTTTCGACATTCCGGAAATCATCCGGACTGGATGGTGCTCGATGTGCTACCGGTTATTCCTCCTGAACTGCGCCCCATGGTGCAGCTGGAGGGCGGCCGCTTTGCAACTTCAGATTTGAACGATTTATACCGGCGGGTTATTAACCGAAATAATCGCCTAAAACGGCTATTAGATTTGGGCGCTCCGGGTATTATCGTACAAAATGAAAAGCGGATGCTTCAAGAAGCGGTAGATGCTTTGATTGACAACGGCCGAAGAGGGCGCCCGGTAACGGGGCCTGGAAACCGCCCGCTTAAATCACTTTCCCACATGTTGAAAGGAAAGCAAGGACGTTTTCGTCAAAACTTGCTCGGTAAGCGTGTTGACTACTCAGGACGTTCGGTTATTGTTGTAGGCCCGAACCTGAAAATGTACCAGTGCGGGCTTCCGAAAGAAATGGCTCTTGAACTGTTCAAACCTTTTGTCATGAAAGAGCTTGTGGAAAAAGGTCTTGCACACAATATAAAAAGCGCAAAACGCAAAATCGAACGAGTTCATCCCGAGGTTTGGGATGTACTTGAGGAAGTAATTCGGGAACATCCGGTTCTATTGAACCGCGCGCCGACATTACACAGACTTGGAATCCAAGCATTTGAGCCGACACTTGTAGAAGGCAGAGCTATTCGCCTTCACCCACTTGTTTGTACGGCTTACAATGCGGACTTTGATGGCGACCAAATGGCTGTACACGTGCCGCTTTCGGCTGAAGCGCAGGCTGAAGCAAGGTTGCTGATGCTCGCGGCCCAAAACATCCTGAATCCAAGGGACGGAAAACCGGTCGTTACGCCATCACAAGACATGGTTCTCGGCAACTATTATTTGACACTTGAGCGTGAAGGTGCCATGGGCGAAGGAATGATTTTTACCGATCAGAATGAGGCGCTTCTTGCGTACCATAACGGTTACGTACATCTTCATTCCCGGATCGCCATTCATGCCGAGGCGCTGAAGAACGAAAGGTTTACAGACGAACAGCGTAAGAAATTGCTTATTACAACTGTCGGGAAAGTCATTTTCAACGAGATTTTACCACCTTCGTTCCCGTTCATTAACGAACCGACGATCGAGAATTTGGAAGGAAATACCCCTGACAAATACTTTGTTTCTCCAACAGAGAACGTTCGTGAATATATTAAAAAGCAACCGATCGTGCAGCCGTTCAAGAAAAAAATACTCGGTAACATCATTTCGGAAATCTTTAAGAGATTCAAGATTACCGAAACCTCCAAAATGCTTGACCGGATGAAGAATCTCGGCTTCAGATATTCTACAAAAGCCGGAATTACTGTTGGTGTTTCTGACATTGTTGTTTTGGCAGAAAAAGAGACGATTTTGGAAGAGGCTCAAAAGAAAGTCGATAATGTCATGAAGCAATTCAAGCGTGGTTTGATTACAGATGAAGAGCGCTATGACCGTGTTATTTCCATTTGGAGCGCAGCGAAAGACGATATACAAGATAAATTGATGGAATCTCTTGATAACCTGAACCCGATCTACATGATGAGTGATTCCGGTGCCCGTGGTAACCCGTCCAACTTTACCCAGCTGGCAGGAATGCGCGGGCTGATGGCGAACCCGGCTGGACGAATCATTGAACTTCCGATCAAATCAAGCTTCCGTGAAGGATTGACGGTACTCGAGTACTTTATTTCAACACACGGAGCTCGTAAAGGTTTGGCGGATACAGCGCTTAAGACTGCCGACTCCGGATACTTGACAAGGCGTCTCGTCGATGTAGCTCAAGACGTCATTGTTCGTGAGGATGACTGTGGAACAGACCGCGGACTTCTCGTAGGGGCACTAAAAGACGGATCCGAAGAAATTGAGTCCCTGGAAGAGAGGTTGATTGGCCGCTTTTCTCGCAAGAAGATCGTTCATCCTGAAACAGGAGAAGTCATCATGAGAGAAAATACGTTGATTACCGAGGATTCGGCCAAGGAAATCGTCAACGCAGGCATTGAAAAAGTATGGATTCGCTCTGCATTTACGTGTAACACGCGCCACGGTGTATGTAAAAAATGTTATGGCCGCAACCTGGCCACCGGTTCTGTTGTTGATGTGGGAGAAGCGGTCGGAATCATCGCTGCCCAATCGATTGGTGAGCCTGGTACCCAGCTAACAATGAGAACATTCCATACCGGGGGTGTGGCGGGGGACGATATCACGCAAGGTCTTCCTCGTATTCAAGAGTTGTTTGAAGCGAGAAATCCGAAAGGGCAGGCGGTTATCTCGGAAATCAGCGGCGTTGTTACTGCCATTAACGAAGGTCGTGACCGTCAGCACGAAATCGTCGTCCAAGGCGAAATCGAAAGCAAAACGTACAATGCTCCTTATACGGCCCGCTTGAGTGTTGCCGTCAATGATCGCGTGGAGCGAGGGCAGGAATTGACTGAAGGGTCGATTGATCCTAAAGAACTTCTGCGCGCGCGCGATGTTGCCGCAGTACAAGAATATCTGTTGCTTGAAGTACAAAAGGTTTACCGTATGCAAGGTGTTGAAATTGGGGATAAGCATATTGAGGTAATGGTGCGGCAAATGCTCCGCAAAGTCAGAGTAACCGACGCAGGGGATACAGACGTACTGCCTGGAACGCTTCTTGACATTCATCAGTTTACAGATGCAAATGAAAAAGCCCTCTTGGAAGGGAAAACGCCGGCAATCGGCCGTCCGATTTTGCTTGGTATTACGAAAGCATCACTTGAAACTGATTCATTCTTGTCTGCCGCTTCCTTCCAGGAAACGACACGAGTCCTGACCGATGCCGCCATCAAAGGCAAGCGGGATGAACTGCTCGGGTTAAAAGAAAATGTCATTATTGGAAAACTCGTTCCTGCAGGAACAGGCATGCAGCGTTACAGGAAAGCAAGAGCCGTAGTTGAGGAGCGGGAAGAAACAGTAAACGTGGAATCACAATAATCAATAACAACAATCCGCCAGCTTTCAGGCTGGCGGGTTATATCAATAAATTTCTCTGATTTATGTTGACATTGAAAATATCAGATGATAATATATTCAAGGTGATCCTATCATTAACCTGTTACTTTGGAGGATATACACATTGTCTTATGAAAAAGTGTCACAGGCTACAAATGTAATTATAGGAACAAAGCAAACGTTGAGAGCTCTGAAGTCCGGACACGTGATTGAAGTAATTGTCGCCGAGGATGCAGATCCGCGCATCATCGGAAACATCATTCAAACCGCCAACGAAGCGAATGTGCCCGTTACAAAAGTCGACTCGATGAAACGGTTGGGCAAAGCGTGCGGAATTGAAGTGGGAGCGGCAACCGTTGCTATTACTCACTAATGGTGTTTTTGCAGGAAACCAATATCTGCAAAAACTTGTTTTTTGCCTAAAAAAGAACCACCTGGATGTGTGGGACTAGTAAAATCATGAAAGGAGGAGCAAACAGTGCCTACAATCAATCAATTGGTTCGTAAGCCAAGAAAGTCTAAAGTAACTACTTCTGACTCTCCTGCGCTGAATAAAGGATACAACAGCTTTAAGAAAACAACGACTGACGTATCATCCCCTCAAAAACGCGGTGTATGTACTCGTGTAGGAACAATGACGCCTAAAAAGCCGAACTCTGCACTTCGTAAATATGCCCGTGTCCGTTTGACTAATGGAATTGAGGTAACTGCATACATTCCTGGAATAGGGCATAACCTGCAAGAACACAGCGTTGTGTTGATCCGCGGCGGACGTGTTAAAGACTTGCCAGGTGTACGTTACCATATTGTACGCGGTGCTCTTGACACTGCTGGCGTGGAAAACCGTGCACAAAGCCGTTCGAAATACGGAACAAAACGCCCTAAAGACAAAAAATAATCGATCATTCTACAATGTTTTAACGAATCGCGAAAGGAGGAAACTCAATGCCACGTAAAGGATCTGTTCCCAAGAGGGATGTTCTCCCTGATCCGATCTATAACTCTAAGCTTGTTACTCGTTTGATCAACAAACTTATGATAGACGGAAAAAGAGGAAAAGCACAGTCTATCCTATATTCAGCATTCGATATTGTTCAAGAAAAATCCGGCAAAGACCCAATGGAAGTGTTTGAACAGGCGCTTAAAAACATCATGCCTGTATTGGAAGTAAGAGCTCGCCGTGTTGGTGGCGCCAACTACCAAGTGCCGATAGAAGTACGCCCAGAGCGCCGATCTACGCTTGGATTGCGCTGGTTAGTAAACTACGCCCGCCTTCGTGGAGAAAAAACAATGGAAGAGCGTTTGGCGAATGAAATTCTTGATGCTGCCAACAACAGCGGCGCTTCAGTTAAAAAGCGTGAAGACACTCATAAAATGGCGGAAGCGAACAGAGCGTTTGCTCATTATCGCTGGTAAGCATAAAAAGATTTTTACCACTAATCATTTATACATTCCAGGAAGGAGAAATACGAGATGCCTAGAGAGTTCTCCTTAGAAAAGACTCGTAATATCGGAATCATGGCTCACATTGATGCCGGTAAAACAACAACAACAGAGCGCATACTTTTCTATACGGGACGCATTCATAAAGTGGGTGAGACTCACGAAGGTGCCTCGCAAATGGACTGGATGGAGCAGGAACAGGAACGCGGTATTACGATTACATCCGCTGCTACAACGGCAGAGTGGAAAGGTTACCGTGTCAACATTATCGATACTCCTGGCCACGTAGACTTCACAGTTGAAGTTGAACGTTCTTTGCGGGTCCTTGATGGCGCCGTAACTGTTCTTGACGCCCAGTCAGGTGTCGAGCCGCAAACAGAAACAGTTTGGCGGCAGGCGACAACTTACGGTGTACCACGTATCGTCTTTGTAAATAAAATGGACAAAATTGGCGCTGACTTTGAGTATGCGATCAAAACAATCCATGACCGATTACAGGCAAATGCCCATGCAATTCAGCTTCCTATAGGTGCAGAAGACAATTTTAGGGGTATAGTGGACCTTGTGGAAATGAAGGCGTGGATTTATGAAGGCGACGTGCTAGATGCAACCGAATCTGAAATTCCTGATGACTTGAAAGATAAAGCAGAGGAAATGCGCGCCAACTTAATAGAAGCCGTATCCGATTTTGATGAAGAACTCATGATGAAATATCTTGAGGGCGAAGAAATTACGACTGAAGAGTTGAAAGCAGCTATTCGTGCTGCAACACTAAAAGTTGAATTCTATCCTGTTCTTTGCGGAACAGCCTTCAAAAATAAGGGCGTTCAGCCAGTTCTTGATGCAGTTATTGACTACTTGCCAGCTCCTACGGATATCGAGTCCATTAAAGGAATTGTGCCGGGAACGGAGGAAGAGGTAGAGCGTCATGCCGATGACAACGAACCTTTTTCCGCTCTTGCATTTAAAGTCATGACAGACCCATATGTAGGACGCCTTACATTCTTCCGGGTATATTCCGGAACGCTTGAGTCCGGCTCTTACGTTCAAAACTCAACAAAAGGCAAACGCGAACGGATCGGACGCATCCTGCAAATGCATGCGAACCACCGTGAAGAAATTTCAACTGCTTACAGCGGTGATATTGCCGCGGCAGTAGGCTTAAAAGATACGAGCACAGGCGACACTCTTTGTGACGAGAAAAACCTCGTTATCTTGGAGTCCATGGAATTCCCAGAGCCGGTCATTGAAGTTGCGATCGAACCCAAGTCAAAGGCCGATCAAGACAAAATGGGCGCTGCTCTTGCCAAACTTCAAGAAGAGGACCCGACTTTCCGTGCAGAAACGAACCCTGAGACAGGCCAAGTTATTATTGCCGGAATGGGTGAGCTTCACCTTGACATTATCGTTGACCGCTTAAAGCGGGAGTTTAAAGTTGAAGCAAATGTTGGTGCGCCGCAAGTTTCTTATCGTGAAACTTTCCGTTCCACAGCTCAAGTGGAAGGAAAATTTGTACGCCAATCTGGTGGACGCGGCCAGTACGGGCACGTCTGGATCGAGTTTTCACCGCTTGAAGAAGGCGAAGGCTTTGAATTTGAAAATGCCATCGTCGGGGGTGTTGTTCCTCGTGAATATATTCCAGCGGTTCAGGCCGGCCTGGAAGATGCGATGAGCAACGGAATTTTGGCGGGATACCCGCTCATCGACATAAAAGCCAAATTGTACGATGGTTCATACCACGATGTTGACTCAAGTGAAATGGCCTTTAAAATCGCAGCTTCACTCGCTTTAAGAAATGCTGCGAAAAAATGTAACCCGGTTATCTTGGAACCAATCATGAAAGTTGAAGTCATTGTACCTGAAGAATATCTAGGTGATATTATGGGTGACGTTACTTCCCGCCGCGGCCGTGTTGAAGGAATGGAAGCAAGAGGAAATGCACAGGTTGTAAGAGCATTTGTCCCTCTTTCCGAAATGTTCGGATATGCGACAACCCTTCGTTCTAACACACAAGGGCGTGGAACGTATACAATGCACTTTGATCACTATGAAGAAGTACCTAAATCAATTGCTGAAGAGATTATCAAAAAAAATAGCGGTGAATAATTGATTTTACAACGTCTATCAAGTATAACTACTTATAGATGTCCGGGCAGCTTTAAAGACGGGAATCCTCCCGGCTTTAAGGCGCTCTATCATACTTAATATTTTTTAATTATAAAGGAGGATTTCCTAATGGCTAAGGAAAAATTTGATCGTTCCAAAGAACATGCGAATATTGGTACAATCGGACACGTTGACCATGGTAAAACAACTTTGACTGCTGCAATTACAACTGTTATGTCTAAACGCGGCGGCGGTGAAGCAAAAGGTTATGACATGATCGACAACGCTCCTGAAGAGCGCGAGCGTGGAATTACTATCTCTACATCCCACGTGGAGTATGAAACTGACAAACGCCACTATGCACACGTAGACTGCCCAGGACACGCTGACTATGTTAAAAACATGATCACTGGTGCTGCCCAAATGGACGGCGCAATTCTTGTTGTGTCTGCAGCGGATGGTCCAATGCCGCAAACTCGTGAGCATATCCTTCTTTCCCGTCAAGTTGGCGTTCCTTACATCGTTGTATTCATGAACAAATGTGACATGGTTGACGATGAAGAACTATTAGAATTGGTAGAAATGGAGATCCGCGATCTTCTTTCCGAATATGATTTCCCTGGCGATGACGTTCCTGTTATCAAAGGTTCAGCTCTTAAAGCTCTTGAAGGCGAAGCTGAGTGGGAAGATAAAATTGTTGAATTAATGGATGCAGTTGACTCTTATATCCCAACTCCAGAGCGTGAAACTGACAAACCGTTCATGATGCCGATTGAGGACGTATTCTCTATTACTGGACGTGGAACAGTTGCAACGGGTCGTGTAGAGCGCGGTCAAGTAAAAGTTGGCGATGAAGTAGAGATCATTGGTCTTGCTGATGAATCCAAGAAAACAATTGTTACCGGAGTTGAAATGTTCCGTAAGCTTCTTGACTATGCTGAAGCTGGAGACAACATCGGTGCCCTTCTTCGCGGTGTTTCCCGTGACGAAATTCAGCGTGGCCAAGTGTTGGCTCAACCAGGTTCCATTACTCCCCATACAAAATTTAAAGCGGAAGTTTATGTTCTTTCTAAAGAAGAGGGTGGACGTCACACTCCATTCTTCTCGAACTACCGTCCACAGTTCTACTTCCGTACAACGGACGTAACTGGAATCATCAACCTTCCTGATGGAGTAGAAATGGTTATGCCTGGCGATAACGTCGAAATGACTGTTGAGCTTATCTCCCCAATCGCGATTGAAGAAGGAACCAAATTCTCAATTCGTGAAGGTGGGCGTACTGTAGGCGCGGGCGTCGTTGCATCTATCGAAAAGTAATGCATTGCCTAAAGGGCAAATAAAAAACAAATATAGAGCAGGGAACTGATCACTCCCTGCTCTTTTTTGTGCAAAAAAATGGGTGTTGTCCCTTTTCATCATTAACCCGGCCAAGACTTATTAAGAGCTGTCTAAAAAAATGAAATTCACAAATGTTGGTAGCACAACGTTTTTACATAGAAGAAGAGGTGACCTATGGGCCGAAAAACCGACCCATAGGTCACCCATCTGATTTTTATTTATGAAATCCGCTCTCGAAAGTATTGACGGATGCCCGCTTGTGATCCATAGCCACGGCCCCAAACTCCACACGGAATTTCTCAGGCTCACCTTCAGATCCTGCGGAACAATTAATCGTAGGCATTGACTTTGTGTGTTTTTCATATTCAAGGGGTGCTTTGCCTTTGTATTTCTTACGTACTGAATTCCAGTGGAAGATCATCTGTTCAAAAGACAGCGGGGATAAATGAAAAACGGTCATCAGACCGCTGGAGTCGTGTTCGAACAGCGGAGACAAATGAAAAAAGATCGTCATTAGACCAGTAGTATCGCGCCTGGTCAGCGCAGATAAACGAAAAAACGGTCATCACCCACACTCCCTTGATGAAACTTGGGAGCTTTTTAACAAAGAAAGGAAGCAGTTTTGTTGAGGCGGCTCAACGAGGTAGCCGCCTCAATATTTGAGTTATGCCAGTGCGAATCGACTTTAGCGCTTTGCTTTTTTCATCACTTATGATCTGCTCAGGCCATCAGCAATGATGTTAATATTGTATTCCAAATACTTGATATAAGTATCAACTTCATCACCAGGCTTGCCAATCTCATCGGAATAGATTGGTTTTTCATAAATAGGGATTCCGGATTCTTTTGAAACAGTCTCCATCGGACGCGGGTCAACGTTAGATTCAAGGAAGAGAACAGGCACATTATGCTCTTTAATGAATTGAACAAGTGACTTAATCTGTGAGGGCGAGCCGTTTTCCTCTGTGTCAATTGCCCATATATAGGCCTCTTTTAACCCGTAACGTTTGGCCATATATTGGAATGCGCGCTCACTCGTTACTAAAATGCGATCTTCTTCAGGGATCTTTTCAATTTCCTCTGAGTACTTCTGTTCAATCTCCTTCAACTTTTCAATGTACTCATTCCCGCGTTTTTCATATTTCTCCTTATTATCAGAGTCTACTTCGATTAAAGCGTCCCTCATCGCCTCAGCCATTTGGATTCCTACATTGGGATCGATAAAGGCATGTGGATTCATTTCCTCTTCTTTGCCATCTTTACTGCTGATATACATCGGTTCTATGCTTTCTGTCAAATTGAACACATTTTCCTCCTTCTGCCCAACAGAATCTACCATTTTATAGAACCAGCCGTCCTTGCCTCCTTCCAGATTCAAACCGTTATAGAAGAGCACATCCGCATCAGTAGCCTTTTTAATGTCCTCCGGCAGCGGCTCATATTCATGGGGATCCGTGCCTGTTGGAACTAAATTGTGCACCTCGACATCCTCTCCGCCAATTTCCTTTGCAAGGTCTTGAATTATTGTAAAGGAAGTGACAATCTTTAAGGGTTCGTCCTTTTTGGATGCCGGTTTTCCGCCCGCCTCTGATGCCGGTTTTTCATTTCCACAAGCCGTAAGCAACAAAGCCGCTATGCTCGCCAGTCCAATCCATTTCAATAATTTCCTCAATCTGCAAAACTCCTTTTCAAATAAAATATTTCTTATGTGATACCTGTTTCCGGTTGCTCCCATGCAATAGCCTAGCGAAGCTTTCTGCCTGTTCATTTTTTTCCCGCATATAAGGTGCCGTAAGGCTGCCACTTCAAAATCTCGAGTGAATATCAAAAGATCCAAGTGTGAGAAAACGGCACCTAAATGCCCGATCGGTTCAACTAACATTCAGTAGGACTCCTACTGAATGAAGTTTCACTTTATCCCGCATATAAGGTGCCGTAAGACTCCCACTTCAAAATCTTGAGTGAATACAAAAGGTCCAAGTGTGAGAAAACGGCACCTAAATGCCCGATTGGTTCAACTAACATTCAGTAGGAGATGGAAGAAAACTCCTACTGAATGAAGTTTCACTTTATCTTCCTCCACAGAATTCCTTGCTTGGGAGACAACAGAAATGCAACAAGAAAAATCGCTGTTGTCGCCAGTGCGATCACGGGTCCGGAAGGCAGGTTATAAACAAAACTAAAATATAATCCGATAATCGAAGACAGTGCTCCAAATATTGCGGCAAGTAGAATCATGGTTGACAGCCGGTTTGTCAGCAGATAGGCAGTAGATGCCGGAGTAATTAACATGGATACAACAAGAACGACACCTACGGTCTGCAAGGAAGCGACAGTGACAAGTGTAAGAAGTACCATGATCAAATAATGGATCAGTCTCGTTTTGAGCCCATAAGCAGCAGCCATCGTTTCATCAAAGCTTGAGACAAGCAATTCTTTGTAAAACAAAACAACAACAAGAACGACCACGGCTCCGATAATGAGTGTGACCCACATGTCAGAAGCTCTGACCGACAATACATTTCCGAACAGGATCTGTGTCAAGTCCGTCGCACTTTGGGCTAAAGTGATTAAAATAATTCCCAAGGCAAATGCGGCTGAAAAGACAAGGCCGATCGAAGAGTCATTTTTAATACGGCTGTTTTGGCTTATCAGTCCGATGCCTAGTGATGTCAAAGCGCCAGTTGCTACGGCACCGTAGAAAAAATTGATACCAAGCATGTACGAAATCGCGACTCCAGGTAAAACAGCGTGCGCAATGGCATCACCCATTAATGCCATTCCGCGCAAAACAATGAAACTTCCAATTACTCCACAAATGATGCCCACTATAATGGAAGTAATAAAGGCCTTCTGTAAAAATTCATACGTCATTAAATCTTGAATAAACGCCATTACATGCCGACCCCCAAACTTTCAAACATATGGACAGGAGACTTGTAAGCTGCCTGCATCAACTCGGGTCGGAAGATCCGATCAACAGGCCCAGCGCCAATTAATTCTTTATTAATGAGAATAAGGTCATCAAAGTAGCTTTCCACTTTTGTCAAATCGTGGTGAACGACGAATACGGTTTTTCCTTCATCCCTCAATGATTTTAAGATATTGACAATGACTTCCTCACTTGCCACATCAACCCCGACAAAGGGCTCGTCAAGGAAGAAGTATTCAGCGCGCTGTGCGAGCGCCCGTGCCAGAAATACCCGTTGTTGTTGACCTCCTGACAGTTCTCCGATCTGGTTTTTTGTAAAGTCTTCCATCCCCACTTTTTCCAGGCATTCCAAAGCCCATTTTTTGTCCGCTTTCGACGGACGGCGGAAAAGTCCCAGATTTGGATATGTTCCTAATAGAACGGTATCTTTGACAATGATTGGGAAATCCCAGTCAATATTTGCCCGCTGTGGAACATAGGCAATTTTATTTCTCACTTCCTTCAGCGGCCTCCCGCCAATGGTGACTTGTCCACTGCTTTTGGGAATCAAGCCCAGAGATGCTTTGATCAACGTTGATTTTCCCGCGCCGTTTGGTCCGATAATACCTATGAGCTTTCCGCGTTCGCACGTAAAATTAATATTTTTGAGAACCTCCTTCCCGTAATAAGATACAGACAGATTACGCACGGATACAACTTGATCCGCCATAACCTTCACCTTCCTTTGTATTGATATTTATAAATAGCGCCAGAATTGTTCGTTCGGTAAAAAAAGTTTCTCTTGGTAAACTTATTAACCAGCATATACAAACTCTGCTCTTTTGTAAACACCTTATACATTTTAATAAAACAGTCTTGAGATATATTCCTTACTTTTTAAAATGCCCGGGTGTTTGAAAAATGCTTTGAACACCTGTATAATGAAACAGTTCTTATTTTAAGTGGCTGTTTTTTAATTTCATATTGCATTGACCAATTATTATATGTATAATGTATAATGTTGGTTTTTGACTGCAATGATGTGGAAGGTTGCCGATACACCCGGCCGCTTTGCCATGGCGAGTGTATGGGGAAATTTTCATGGAGCAAGTCTATTTTTGAAAAATAGGCGAAAAGGAGGGAAAGTAATGGCAAAACAAAAGATCAGAATCAGATTAAAAGCATATGATCATAGAATTTTGGACCAGTCAGCAGAGAAGATTGTAGAAACGGCAAAACGTTCAGGTGCGAATGTTTCGGGGCCTATCCCGCTTCCAACTGAGAAATCTGTCTACACAATCTTGCGCGCGGTACACAAATATAAAGATTCCCGCGAGCAATTTGAAATGCGCACACATAAGCGTTTAATCGATATTATCAGTCCTACACCACAAACGGTAGATTCACTGATGAGACTTGATTTGCCGTCCGGAGTGGACATTGAAATTAAATTATAAGGAAAAAATTGAAATTCATACAGGAGGTGTGACTCATGGGCAAAGGAATCTTAGGAAGAAAAATTGGTATGACGCAGATTTTTGCTGAAGATGGACGTTTGATCCCTGTAACAGTAATTGAGGCGGCTCCAAATGTGGTTCTTCAAAAGAAAACGGTTGAATCAGACGGTTACGAAGCCATTCAGATCGGCTTTGAAGATAAGCGTGAAAAGCTTGCCAACAAACCTGAGAAGGGGCATGTTGCAAAAGCAAATACTGCACCTAAGCGCTTCATCCGTGAGTTGAACGGAGTTAATATAAGTGAGTTCGAAGTTGGTCAGGAGATTAAAGTTGATATATTCGCAGAAGGCGATTTGGTAGATGTAACAGGAATTTCTAAAGGGAAAGGTTTCCAAGGTGTCATCAAACGCCACGGGCAGGCCCGCGGGCCAATGACGCACGGTTCCCGTTTCCATCGCCGTCCGGGATCAATGGGTCCTGTTGACCCCGCTAAAGTATTTAAACAAAAAGCGCTCCCTGGCCGTATGGGTGGCGAAAAAGTTACAGTTCAAAACCTTCCAATCGTTAAAGTAGATGCTGAACGCAACTTGATTTTAGTCAAAGGAAACGTTCCAGGTCCGAAAAAAGCGATGTTGGAAGTTAAATCCGGAGTAAAAGCGAAATAAAGCTAAATTGGAAGAAAGGAGGAATAAAGCATGCCAAAAGCAAGCCTTTTTAATCAAGAAGGTTCCAAGGTTGGGGAGGTTGATCTCAACGATGCCATCTTTGGAATCGAACCAAACAATCATGTCTTGTTCGAAGCAATCATCATGCAAAGAGCTTCATTAAGACAAGGAACTGCAAAAGTAAAAACACGTTCGGAAGTGCGAGGCGGAGGAAGAAAGCCATGGCGCCAAAAAGGAACCGGGCGGGCACGCCAGGGATCGATTCGTTCGCCACAATGGCGCGGAGGCGGAACTGTATTTGGTCCTGCTCCACGCAGCTACAGCTATAAATTGCCTAAAAAGATGCGCCGCCTAGCGATCAAGTCGGCTTTATCCGCGAAAGCACAGGAAGAAAATGTACTCGTTGTCGAGGCGTTATCGTTTGACGCGCCGAAAACAAAAGAATTTGTAAAAGTGCTCAATAATCTTCCAGTTGGCAAAAAAGCATTGTTCGTAACGGAAAGCACAGAAGAGAACGTAGCTTTATCAGCGCGGAATATTCCAGGAGTAACAGTGATTGATGCAGACAGTCTCAACGTACTCGATGTCGTTGGCCATAACTCATTGGTCTTGACGAAAGCTGCAGTTGAAAAAGTGGAGGAGGTGCTTGGGTAATGGATGCACGTGATATAGTTAAGCGCCCCATCATCACTGAACGTTCTATGGATTTGACGGCAGACAAAAAATATACTTTTGAAGTAGACGTCAAAGCGAATAAAACGCAAGTAAAAGATGCGGTAGAAAACATTTTTGACGTAAAAGTGGCAAAAGTGAACGTAATGAATTATAAAGGCAAATACAAGCGTGTAGGCCGATTTGCGGGCTATACGAAAAAACGTCGCAAAGCAATTGTCACGTTAACACCAGACAGCAAAGAAATCGACTTTTTCGAAGCCTAATAGAGCTTTTCCAATAATAGAAGAGGAGGGAAAAACATGGCGATCAAAAAATACAAACCTACCTCCAACGGACGTCGCGGGATGACAAGTTTGGATTTTTCCGAGATCACAACAGATACCCCGGAAAAATCATTGCTTGCGCCTCTTAATAGAAAAGGCGGCCGCAATAATCAAGGTAGGACTACAGTTCGTCATCGCGGCGGCGGTCATAAGCGTCAATACAGGGTCATCGACTTTAAACGCAACAAAGATGGTATACCTGGACGCGTTGCTACAATCGAATATGATCCGAACCGTTCCGCAAACATCGCGTTGATCCACTATGTTGATGGTGAAAAACGCTACATCTTAGCACCAAAAAATTTACAGGTGGGCATGGAAGTCATGTCCGGACCGGATGCAGACATTAAAGTCGGAAATGCTTTGCCTTTGGCAAATATTCCTGTCGGTACGGTCGTTCACAACATTGAAATGAAGCCTGGCAAAGGCGGGCAGTTGGTACGTTCAGCGGGCACTTCTGCGCAGGTTCTTGGTAAAGAAGGAACAAAATACGTTCTTGTCCGTTTGAATTCAGGTGAAGTACGCATGATTTTAGCCGCTTGTCGCGCAACAATCGGTCAAGTGGGAAATGAACAGCACGAGCTCGTAACAGTAGGTAAAGCCGGCCGTTCCCGCTGGTTGGGCAAAAGACCTCACGTTCGCGGTTCCGTTAAGAACCCTAACGATCACCCGCATGGCGGTGGTGAAGGCAAAACGCCAATCGGACTTAAATCTCCGGTTACACCTTGGGGCAAACCAACGATCGGTTACAAAACACGGAAGAAAACAAACAAGTCGGATAAATTCATTGTACGCCGACGCAAAAAGTAACGGGATTGTCCTACGGTTCAATCGCCGGACCGTAGCGCAATCACGAAGGGAGGTACTAGCATGGGACGCAGCCTGAAAAAAGGGCCTTTTGCAGATGATCATTTATTGAAAAAAATCGAAAAGCTAAATGAAGATAATAAAAAGCAAGTCATTAAAACGTGGTCACGCCGTTCTACCATTTTTCCATCATTCATCGGACATACCATTGCGGTATATGATGGACGCAAGCATGTTCCGGTCTATATCAGTGAAGATATGGTAGGCCATAAATTGGGTGAATTTGCTCCGTCAAGAACTTATCGGGGCCATGCCGCAGATGACAAAAAAACTAGACGCTAATGAGAGGAGGGAACCCCCTGATGCAAGCAAAAGCTGTTGCCAGAACAGTTCGTATTGCTCCTCGTAAAGCACGCCTTGTCGTCGATTTAATTCGAGGAAAGCAAGTAGGCGAAGCAGTTGCCATTTTGAAGCTGACACCAAAAGCCGCCTCTCCCATCGTGGAAAAGCTTTTGAAATCCGCTGTAGCAAATGCAGAGCATAACTATGATATGGACATTGACAATCTTTTAATATCCGAAGCTTACGTAGACGAAGGTCCGACAATGAAACGCTTCAGACCGCGTGCGCAAGGACGGGCAAGCCAGATCAATAAGCGCACAAGCCACATTACGATTGTGGTATCAGAAAAGAAGGAGGGATAAATCGTGGGTCAAAAAGTTAATCCGATCGGAATGCGAATTGGCATCATTCGTGATTGGGAATCTAAATGGTACGCTGACAAGGAATTCGCAACTTTATTGCACGAAGATATAAAGGTGCGTGAGTATATCGAAAATCGGCTTGCGGATGCATCTGTTTCCAGTGTTGAAATCGAGCGCGCTGCAAACCGCCTCAATATTACGGTCCACACTGCCAAACCTGGAATGGTGATTGGTAAAGGTGGAAGTGAAGTAGAAGCACTTCGTAAAGCATTAAACAAATTAACAAACAAACGGGTACACATCAATATTGTTGAAATTAAAAAAGCGGACTTGGATGCAAAACTTGTCGCAGAGAACATCGCTCGTCAGCTTGAAAGCCGGATTTCGTTTCGCCGTGCTCAAAAACAAGCGATTCAACGGACAATGCGTGCAGGCGCACAAGGAGTCAAAACAATGGTTTCCGGGCGCTTGGGCGGAGCAGATATTGCCCGTTCTGAACATTATAGCGAAGGAACAGTCCCACTTCATACACTTCGCGCAGATATCGATTATGCACATGCGGAAGCCGACACAACTTACGGCAAGCTTGGCGTAAAAGTATGGATTTACCGTGGAGAGGTCCTTCCAGAAAAGAAAAAGTCCGAGGAAGGAGGAAAATAATCATGTTAATGCCTAAACGTGTAAAGTATCGCCGCGAGCATCGCGGAAAAATGCGTGGCCAGGCAAAAGGCGGCACGGAAGTAAGCTTTGGCGAATATGGATTACAGGCTTTGGAAGCTTCTTGGATCACAAACCGCCAAATTGAAGCTGCCAGGATTGCCATGACCCGTTACATGAAACGTGGCGGTAAAGTATGGATTAAAATTTTCCCGCACAAACCTTATACTGCAAAGCCATTGGAGGTCCGCATGGGTTCCGGTAAAGGGGCTCCAGAAGGCTGGGTAGCTGTTGTAAAACCAGGAAAGATCATGTTTGAAATTGCCGGGGTACCTGAAGAAGTTGCGCGTGAAGCACTTCGTCTGGCGTCTCACAAACTTCCAGTAAAGTGCAAGTTTGTTAAACGAGAAGAAATTGGTGGTGAACGAGATGAAGGCTAATGAAATACGTGAATTAACCACTGCCGAAATAGAACAAAATATTAAGTCTTTAAAAGAAGAACTATTTAACCTTCGCTTTCAACTGGCGACTGGGCAACTTGAAAATACCGCCCGCATCAGAGAAGTACGCAAAGATATCGCTCGGATGAAAACAATCGTCCGCGAAAGAGAGATTGGGGTTAACAATCGATAATGATAGGAGGTTTGCGATATGAGTGAACGCAACCAACGTAAAGTGTATACTGGCCGGGTTGTTTCCGACAAGATGGATAAAACCATCACAGTAATGGTCGAAACGTATAAAAAGCACTCTTTGTACGGCAAACGCGTGAAGTACTCGAAAAAGCTTAAGGCTCATGATGAGCAAAACGAAGCAAAAGTAGGGGACATCGTCCGGATTATGGAAACTCGCCCGCTATCGGCTACAAAACGCTTCCGCCTCGTAGAGGTCGTAGAAAAAGCCGTCATTATATAATCAACATTTTTTTCGGATATATACGATTTCCGAAGGGAGGTAAATTGAGATGATTCAACAAGAATCCCGTTTAAAGGTGGCTGACAACTCTGGCGCCCGTGAAGTATTAACCATTAAAGTGCTTGGCGGATCCGGCCGTAAAACGGCTAATATTGGGGATGTCATCGTGTGCACAGTGAAAAATGCAACACCTGGGGGCGTTGTCAAAAAAGGCGACGTCGTAAAAGCTGTTATTGTACGGACAAAAAGTGGAGCCCGTCGTCCGGATGGTTCTTACATCAAATTCGACGAAAATGCATGTGTCATTATCCGTGATGATAAAGCGCCTCGAGGAACTCGTATCTTCGGACCGGTTGCCCGCGAACTTCGCGATAAAAACTTCATGAAAATCATATCTTTGGCTCCTGAAGTTCTTTAAGGAATTACATTTAGGTCATAAGGAGGTGCGCTTGAATGCATGTCAAAAAAGGCGATAAAGTAATGATTATTACTGGAAAAGACAAAGGAAAAACAGGTACCGTGCTTGCCGCATTCCCTAAAAAGGAACGTGTACTTGTAGAAGGCGTCAACATTGTGAAAAAACACGCCAAACCTTCCCAAGACAATCCTCAAGGCGGGATCTTTGAAAAAGAAGCAGCAATCCATGTGTCTAACGTAATGGTCATTGATCCAAAAACGAATGAACCGACAAGAGTCGGCTATAAAAGAGTAACAATTAAAATGAAAGATGGCAGCGAAAAAGAAAAAAGTGTTCGTGTAGCCAAAAAATCAGGCGAAATATTAGATGACGTAAAAACTGTTTAGTGAAGGGAGGTACACGACATGAGCCGCCTAAAGGAAAAATTTCAAAAAGAAATCACTCCTGCTCTCATGAGCAAGTTTAACTATAAATCTGTAATGGAAGTACCTAAAATTGAAAAGATCGTTGTGAACATGGGTGTTGGCGATGCTGTTCAGAATGCAAAATTGCTCGATAACGCCGTTGAAGAATTGGCTTTGATCACAGGACAAAAGCCGGTTGTCACAAGAGCAAAAAAATCTATTGCGGGCTTCCGCCTACGGGAAGGCATGCCGATCGGCGCGAAGGTTACGCTTCGTGGCAAACGCATGTATGACTTTTTCGACAAACTCGTTTCCGTTTCGCTTCCGCGTGTACGCGACTTCCGTGGAATTTCCAAAAAAGCATTTGACGGACGCGGCAACTATACATTAGGCATTAAAGAACAACTCATTTTCCCAGAAATTGATTACGATAAAGTCAGCAAAGTTCGTGGTATGGATATTGTGATCGTCACTACGGCTAAAACGGACGAAGAAGCTCGTGAACTTCTTGCCGGATTCGGAATGCCGTTTCAAAAGTAATCAAAATAAAAGGGAGGCGAAATAGTGGCTAAAAAATCTATGGTTGTGAAGCAAAAACGCACACCAAAATTCAAAGTGCAAGAATACACTCGTTGCGAACGATGCGGCCGTCCGCACTCTGTCCTTCGCAAATTTAAACTATGCCGGATTTGTTTCCGCGAGTTGGCCTACAAAGGTCAAATTCCTGGCGTCAAAAAAGCCAGCTGGTAAGACCGAAACTGGGAAGGAGGTAAATATAAATGGTAATGACTGATCCGATAGCAGATTTACTGACAAGAATTCGCAATGCGAATATGGTTCGTCACGAAACTTTGGAGGTTCCTGCTTCCAACATCAAGAAAGAAATCGCAGAAATATTGAAAAAAGAAGGTTTCATTCGTGACGTTGAGTTTATAGAAGATAACAAGCAAGGTATCCTTCGCATTTTCCTTAAATACGGAGCTAATAACGAGCGCGTTATTACCGGACTAAAACGCATCAGCAAGCCAGGCCTTCGCGTATATGCAAAAGCGAATGAAGTGCCAAAAGTATTAAACGGCCTTGGAATTGCGATTGTTTCTACGTCTCAAGGCGTATTGTCCGATAAAGATGCGAGAGCAAAACAAGTTGGCGGCGAGGTACTCGCATACGTCTGGTAATTTCTCATACAAGAACGGAGGTGTAAAAATGTCCCGTATTGGTAACAAACCAATTGAAATCCCTTCTGGCGTAACAGTGACAAAGGACGGAAATAAAGTTACTGTCAAAGGTCCAAAAGGTGAGCTTACAAATAACTTTCATTCCGAAATGAACATCAACATTGAAGATAATACGATCACGGTTTCCCGTCCATCTGATGCAAAAGACCATCGCTCCATGCACGGAACAACCCGTTCTTTGCTTGCGAACATGGTGGAAGGAGTATCAAAGGGCTTTGAAAAGTCGCTTGAACTGGTCGGAGTTGGATACCGTGCCCAAAAACAAGGTAAAAAGCTCGTATTAAACGTAGGTTATTCACATCCTGTTGAATTCAATCCGGAAGATGGCATCGAAATTGATGTTCCATCCAACACAAAAGTAGTCGTTAAAGGTTACAATAAAGAAAGAGTAGGAGCCTTGGCTGCTGACATCCGTGCGGTACGCCCGCCTGAGCCGTACAAAGGCAAAGGTATTCGTTACGAAGGTGAATACGTCCGCCGCAAAGAAGGAAAAACAGGTAAATAAAGCCGCTAGGTACTGAAAGGAGTGACTCGCATGATTACCAAGCTCGATAAGAATAAAGTACGCAAGAAAAGACATGCGCGTGTCCGTGTGAAATTAAGCGGTACAGCAGAGCGCCCGCGCTTAAGCGTGTATCGTTCCAATAAAAATATTTATGCCCAATTGATCGATGATGAAAAGGGAGTAACAATTGCCAGTGCTTCTACGCAAGAAAAAGACCTCGGCCTCGAAGCGGCGGGTAACGTGGAAGCCGCGCAAAAAGTAGGAGAGCTCATTGCCAAACGCGCAGTTGAAAAGGGCATCAAGTCAGTCGTATTCGACCGCGGTGGTTATTTGTACCATGGACGTGTAAAAGCCTTGGCTGATTCTGCTCGTGAAAATGGCCTAGAATTCTAATTAAAAGGAGGGACGAACTACATGCGTCAAATTGATGCGAACAAACTTGATTTAGAAGAACGTGTAGTTACAGTAAACCGTGTCGCAAAAGTTGTGAAAGGTGGACGGCGCTTCCGCTTTACCGCGCTTGTTGTTGTCGGTGACAAAAATGGTCACGTTGGATTCGGTACTGGTAAAGCCCAGGAAGTTCCTGAAGCAATCCGCAAAGCGATCGAAGATGCGAAAAAGAATATGATCGAAGTGCCTCTCGTTGGTTCTACGATTCCACATGAAATTATCGGACGTTACGGCGGAGGACAAATTCTTCTCAAACCTGCCAACGAAGGTACGGGAGTAATTGCCGGCGGACCGGTTCGTGCGGTATTAGAATTGTCCGGCATTGCTGATATCACTTCAAAATCTCTTGGTTCCAGCACGCCGATTAATATGGTTCGAGCAACAATCGAAGGAATTAAAAATCTAAAACGAGCTGAAGACGTAGCGAAGTTACGTAACAAATCAGTCGAAGAATTGTTAGGTTAAGGAGGGGAAGATCATGGCTCAAAAATTAACAATCACCCTCACTCGCAGCTTGATCGGCCGTACGAAAGATCAGCGTGACACTGTCGAAGCGCTCGGTTTGCGCAAAATCAATCAAACAGTAGAGCATAATGACAATCCGGCGATCAGGGGAATGATTAACAAAGTTTCCCATCTTGTAACGGTCAAAGAACAGTAAGAGCAAAAGGAAGAAGGAGGTGTCCAGAATGAAATTGCATGAGTTAAAACCTGCTGAAGGAGCCCGCAAAGAACGCAACCGGGTTGGGCGCGGAATTGGCTCTGGCAACGGAAAAACAGCCGGCAGAGGACATAAAGGACAAAATGCCCGTTCAGGCGGCGGAGTACGGCCGGGATTTGAGGGTGGCCAAACACCTTTATTCCAACGTTTACCAAAGCGCGGTTTCACAAATATTAACCGCAAGGAATATGCGATTGTGAATCTTGATGTACTCAATCGTTTCGAAGAAGGCACGGAAGTGACGCCGGAGCTCCTCATTGAAACAGGAGTCGTCCGCAACGAAAAGTCTGGAGTTAAAATCCTTGCAAAAGGCAATATCGAGAAAAAGTTGACTGTAAAAGCAAATAAATTCTCCTCTGCCGCCAAAGAAGCAATTGAAGCAGCAGGCGGTACTACTGAGGTGATTTAATGTTCCAGACAATCTCCAACCTGTTGCGTGTAAAGGATATTAGAAAAAAGATCATTTTTACGCTGTTAATGCTGGTTGTGTTTCGAATCGGGGCTTTTATCCCCGTACCGAATGTAGATGCCGATGTGCTTAAATTGCAGGATCAGGCGAGTTTGTTTGGTTTCATGAATATTTTTGGTGGAGGTGCCCTTCAAAATTTCTCTATTTTTGCGATGGGCATTATGCCATATATTACAGCATCCATCATCGTGCAACTGTTGCAAATGGATGTTGTGCCAAAATTTACGGAGTGGTCCAAGCAAGGTGAAGTCGGGCGCCGTAAACTGGCACAATTCACCCGCTATTTCACCATTGTATTAGCATTTATACAAGCAATAGGCATGTCTTTTGGCTTTAACCGAATGACACAGCTTCAACTGATAAAGGATCCTGGATTTGGCACGTATGTTACGATTGCCGTCGTCCTGACAGCAGGAACAGCATTCCTGATGTGGCTGGGCGAGCAAATTACGGCAAATGGCGCCGGCAACGGAATTTCCATTCTTATTTTTGCCGGAATTGTCGCGGGCATTCCTAATGCAGTAAACCAGATCTATGCAACGCAATTTGAAGGTGCAGGAGAACAACTATTCATTCGAATTGTCGTCATGCTGCTTATCCTGCTCGCAGTCGTCGCAATCATTGTTGGCGTCGTATTTGTCCAGCAGGCATTGCGTAAAATTCCAATCCAATATGCAAAGCGCATGGATGGACGCAACCCTGTCGGCGGACAAAATACACATTTGCCGTTAAAGGTGAATGCCGCTGGAGTTATTCCAGTTATCTTCGCAAGCGCGTTTTTAGTAGCACCACAAACAGTCGTGACATTTTTTGGTTCAGGTGATACGGCCAGTACGATCCAATCTTATTTTGATCATACAAAGCCTATCGGCATGACTATTTTTGTCGTTTTGATTATCGCCTTTACTTATTTTTACGCCTTTGTTCAGGTGAATCCGGAAAAAGTCTCCGAAAACCTGAAAAAGCAAGGCGGTTATATACCTGGTATACGTCCAGGGAAAAATACGCAAGAATACCTGACGCGTGTACTATATAGACTGACATTTGTCGGAGCGCTGTTTCTTGCGGTAATTTCCATTCTGCCTGTATTTTTTATTAAATTTGCCGGCTTGCCGGAGGCAGCCCAAATCGGCGGTACAGGATTGCTCATTGTGGTCGGTGTTGCGCTTGAAACGATGAAACAACTGGAAGCTCAGCTAGTAAAGCGCCATTACAAAGGTTTCATTAAATAACATGCGGGCGGTTAAGCCCGAGTGGTTGCAGAGGGGCGAGATTTGAATGAATTTAGTGTTAATGGGACTTCCTGGTGCTGGAAAAGGTACACAGGCCGATAAGATTGTTGACAAATATCAAATTCCTCATATTTCAACAGGAGATATGTTCCGCGCAGCAATGAATGAGGGAACGGAATTGGGACTTAAGGCGAAATCCTTTATGGATAAAGGGGAGCTCGTTCCCGATGAAGTAACAATTGGTATCGTTCGTGAACGTTTAGGCAAAACAGATTGCGAACATGGCTTCCTTCTTGACGGTTTTCCCAGAACAGTGCCACAAGCAGAAGCCCTTGAAAATATATTGTCTGAGCTTGGAAAAAAAATCGACTATGTCTTTAACATTGATGTAGATGCAGATATATTGGTAGAGCGGTTAACAGGCCGCCGAATCTGTAAGGAATGCGGCACCACCTACCATCTGATCTTTAATCCGCCAAAAGAGCCTGGTGTATGTGACCGTTGCGGCGGAGAATTGTATCAGCGCAAAGATGACAACGAAGAAACGGTCCAAAACAGACTCGACGTTAACATGAAACAGGTGCAGCCGCTTCTGGATTTCTATCGCGGGAAAGGCTATTTAAAAAACATCAATGGCCAGCAGCATATTGATCAAGTATTCTCTGACATTGATGCTCTTTTAAAGGATTTGAAATAATGATTATTACAAAAACACCCCGAGAAATTAAATTAATGAGAGAAGCCGGACGAATTGTTGCCATGACTCATCAAGAGTTGAAGAAGCATATTCAGCCTGGTATTACGACGAAACAATTAGATAGCATTGCTGAAAGCTTTATCAGGCAACAAGGTGCACATCCTTCTTTTTTAGGCTATAACGGATTTAGCGGGAGCATCTGTGTTTCGGTCAACGAGGAGCTTGTCCATGGCATACCCGGAGACCGTGTTCTGAACGAGGGTGACATCGTCAGCCTGGACATTGGAGCCGAATATAGCGGGTACCACGGTGATTCGGCATGGACCTATGCAGTGGGCAAGATCGATGATGAAACGCAAAAGCTGCTCGATGTTACGGAAAAATCCCTCTATATGGGATTGGAACAAGCCAAGCCGGGCGCTCGTCTTTCAAATATTTCTCATGCGATACAAACATTTGTGGAAGCAGAAGGTTTTTCCATTGTCCGTGAGTATGTAGGGCATGGGATTGGTCAAAGCTTACATGAAGATCCGCAAATTCCCAATTATGGTCCACCTGATAAAGGACCGCGCTTGAAGCCCGGAATGGCACTGGCTATTGAGCCGATGGTCAATGCGGGGAGCCGCTATGTAAAGACGCTTCCGGACAATTGGACTGTCGTGACAGTTGACGGGAAAATGTGTGCGCATTTTGAACATACAATAGCCATTACGGAAACCGGTTTTGAGATTTTGACAAAACTGTGAGCGCAGGTGATCTCGTTGAAAGAGTCTGATTCGAATCCCCAAATAGGCCAGATTGTCCAGATCCAAAAAGGACGGGATGCGGGACAATACGCGGTTGTAATCCAGCGGTTGGATGATAAGTTTGTATTCATCGCGGATGGGGAAAAAAGAAAATTTGACAGTCCCAAAAAGAAAAACATTCAACATCTTCAGTGCCAAGACTACATGAATGAAGAAGTACGCAGAAGCTTGTTGGAAACTGGGCGGGTCACCAATGGGAAGTTACGATGGGCTCTTGGAAAATTTGTGGAAGAAGTTTTGGAAGACTTAGAGAAGGGAGACGAGTTGGATGGCGAAAGAAGACGTCATTGAAGTTGAAGGCAAGGTAGTAGACACTTTGCCAAATGCCATGTTTAAGGTAGAATTAGAAAATGGCCATACGGTACTTGCGCATGTATCGGGTAAAATCCGTATGCACTTCATCCGTATTTTGCCTGGTGATAAAGTAACTGTAGAGCTTTCTCCATATGATTTGACACGGGGAAGAATCACATACCGCTTTAAGTAGTGCACTTCAGGCTGTTAAGGAGGTTTTAAAAAAATGAAAGTAAGGCCATCAGTAAAGCCGATCTGCGAGAAGTGCA
Source organism: Siminovitchia sp. FSL H7-0308 (assembly GCF_037980985.1). Taxonomy (NCBI): domain Bacteria; kingdom Bacillati; phylum Bacillota; class Bacilli; order Caryophanales; family Bacillaceae; genus Siminovitchia; species Siminovitchia sp. FSL H7-0308. Next base: position 4,140,630 of record NZ_CP150282.1, on the reverse strand, counting down.
AAATTATCCGTAGAAAAGGCAAAGTTATGATAATCTGTGAAAATCCGAAACATAAACAAAAACAAGGATAATAAGGAGGTGCAAAACTTATGGCACGTATAGCCGGAGTGGACATTCCACGTGAAAAGCGCGTCGTCATTGCGCTCACATATATTTACGGAATCGGAAAAAATACAGCTATCGAAGTTCTCAAGGAAGCGGGTGTGTCCGAAGATACACGCGTTAGAGACTTGACGGATGACGAATTGGATAAAATCCGTAATATCGTTGACGGTTTAAAAGTTGAAGGAGACCTTCGCCGTGAAGTGTCTTTAAACATTAAACGTTTGATGGAAATCGGCTCTTATCGGGGGCTTCGCCATCGCCGCGGACTGCCGGTGCGTGGACAAAACACGAAAAATAACGCACGGACTCGAAAAGGCCCTCGTAAAACTGTAGCGGGCAAGAAAAAATAATAGGTAAAGGAGGTTATATACAATGGCACGTAAAACGAATACTCGTAAACGTCGTGTGAAAAAAAATATAGAAACAGGGATCGCGCATATTCGCTCTACATTTAACAATACAATCGTAACGATTACAGATGCGCAAGGAAATGCCGTTTCCTGGTCTTCAGCTGGTGCGCTTGGATTTAAAGGTTCCCGTAAATCTACTCCATTTGCTGCCCAGATGGCTGCAGAAACAGCTGCGAAAGTTTCGATGGAGCATGGCATGAGGTCTTTGGAAGTTACTGTAAAAGGACCAGGTGCAGGCCGTGAAGCGGCAATTCGTGCTCTTCAAGCCGCAGGACTTGAGGTAACAGCAATCCGTGATGTAACACCTGTTCCTCATAACGGATGCCGTCCGCCAAAACGTCGTCGTGTATAATGAATTTGTATAAATTCGGTATTACCTGTCTATAATGGGGTAATATATGAATTTATGGTTACATTCAATTTGTTCCTCATCAAGTTGTTGCACAGACAAATGTAGCATGGGGAATTTCGGGCCGCCGGAATTTCGACGTTTTGAAGGAGGGTATATGTGAATGATCGAGATTGAAAAGCCGAAAATAGAAACGATTGAGATCAGCGATGATGCTAATTATGGAAAGTTCGTTGTCGAACCGCTTGAGCGTGGGTATGGTACAACATTGGGTAACTCCTTGCGTCGTATTCTATTATCCTCACTCCCAGGTGCAGCGATCACCTCGATTCAGGTCGAAGGGGTACAGCATGAATTTTCAACCATAGAAGGTGTCGTCGAAGATGTTACCTCTATCATCCTTAATCTTAAGAAACTAGCTCTCAAGATTTATTCTGACGAAGAAAAAACGTTGGAAATAGATGCACAAGGCGAAGGCGCAGTGAAAGCATCGGACATTATGCATGACAGTGATGTAGAAATACTAAATCCGGATCTGCATATTGCCACATTAGCCGAAAACGGCAACTTTCGAGTTCGCATGACAGCCAAAAGAGGCCGCGGATATACGCCCGCTGATATGAACAAGCGCGATGATTTACCGATTGGCGTTATACCGATCGACTCAATTTATACACCTGTATCGCGCGTCAATTATCAAGTGGAAAACACACGTGTCGGCCAAATGACAAACTTCGATAAGCTGTCATTGGATGTATGGACAAACGGAAGCATCAGTCCGGAAGAGGCTATTTCACTTGGAGCCAAAATTTTAACAGAGCATTTAAATATTTTCGTTGGGTTGACGGACGAAGCCCAGCATGCTGAAATCATGGTCGAAAAAGAAGAAGATCAAAAAGAGAAAGTCCTTGAAATGACGATAGAAGAACTTGATCTCTCCGTCAGGTCTTACAACTGCCTCAAGCGGGCCGGCATTAACACGGTTCAGGAGTTGGCCAATAAGACCGAAGAAGACATGATGAAAGTAAGAAACTTGGGAAGAAAATCGCTGGAAGAAGTAAAAGGCAAGCTGGAAGAGCTTGGGCTGGAACTTCGAAAAGACGATTAAAAAGAGAAACGACATAATGAATTTGCCACAACAAAGGAGGGAAACGAAATGTCTTATCGTAAATTAGGACGTACAAGCGCGCAACGCAAAGCCATGCTTCGCGACTTGGCTACTGACTTAATTATCAGCGAACGGATTGAAACAACAGAAGCGCGTGCAAAAGAACTTCGCTCTGTTGTGGAAAAAATGATCACTCTTGGAAAACGTGGAGATCTACATGCCCGCCGCCAGGCAGCCGCCTTCATTCGTAAAGAAGTGGCAGATGCCGAAGCGAACCAAGATGCATTACAAAAATTGTTTTCCGATATTGCCCCTAGATATGAAGAACGTCAAGGCGGCTATACTAGAATCATGAAGCTCGGACCACGCCGTGGAGACGGAGCTCCAATGGTTATTATTGAATTAGTGTAATTCAAAAGAAAAACTACAGGGCAGGGCGTACGTCTAATGCCCTTTTTCTTTAAATAATGTGTCATTTCATATGCTGGATGATGTCCAGATCCAGCGCCTAGCCCCTGGAGGTCGCTAGCAGAAACTTGCAGGGAAGCAGACTACCCAAAGCTATTATTCCTAGGGTTGCTTACTTTGTGGCAAGCTCGCATGAGGCTTATTTTATGAAGCTTCACAAGAATTAAAATCAGCAGCCTCGTCTTCTGCTAGTGGGGGCTGGTCCAGGCGCTTGCACTTTTCTTTAAAGCTTAAAAGAGCGTTACGATAGGCACAATGTTTGTGACCCTGTCTAGCTTCATGCACCTTCTCCCACGGTCATCCGCAAGGGTGAGGCGCCGGTTCAGCCGGTGACCTGGAGAAAGGTGCAGGCTTTTTTCTGTTTATGGACGAATCAGCAAACGTCAATGCTTGCTGGAGGAGGGGCAAAGGATGGCTAAACCGATCATTTCCATAGAAAATATTTCTTTTCGGTATGAAGAACAGGAATCCTACGCCTTAAAAGATGTATCGTTTTCTATAGAAGAGGGCGAATGGCTGGCTATTGTGGGCCATAACGGTTCAGGAAAGTCGACATTGGCCAAAATTTTGAATGGACTCCAATTTCCTGAACACGGGATGATCAAAGTTCAGAATCTTCCTTTAAACGAAGAGACGGTTTGGGATATCCGCAGAATGGTCGGAATGGTTTTTCAAAGTCCGGATAATCAGTTTGTCGGTACGACCGTACAAGATGATGTGGCTTTTGGGATGGAGAATAACGGTGTTCCACATGAAGAAATGACCGTACGTGTAAAAGAGGCACTCGAACGGGTGCATATGTATGATTTTCTCAACCAGGAGCCACATCATCTTTCAGGAGGCCAGAAGCAGCGCGTGGCTATAGCAGGTGTTATTGCACTCAGGCCGGATGTTATCATTCTGGATGAGGCGACATCCATGCTCGATCCGCTGGGGCGTGAGGAAGTGCTTCAGACGGTAAGAGAATTAAAAGATGAACAAGGATTGACAGTCATATCGATTACGCATGATCTGGAAGAAGCCGCCAAGGCAGATAGAATGATCATTCTGAACCAGGGCCAGGTGTATAAAGACGGCAAACCGGAAGAGATTTTTGAACTGGAGGAAGAGTTGATTACTCTTGGGCTTGATATTCCTTTCCCAGTTAAAATGAGCCATACGCTTAGGAAAGTGGGGCTTGGCTTGCCGAAATTGTATTTGACAGATGAAGAGTTGGTGAATGATCTATGGAAATTACACTTCAAGAAGTAGAATATAAGTATTCAGCCAATACACCGTTTGAACGCCTAGCCATCCAAGACATCAACCTCCGTATCAAGGAAGGCTCATTCATCGCCTTGATCGGCCATACCGGTTCCGGAAAGTCTACCATTCTCCAACATTTAAACGCTCTGCTGCAGCCGACAAAAGGGCAAATTACAATCGGCGACAGAACGATTACAGCGGGAAAGAAAGAGAAGAACCTGCGCAGCATCCGGCAAAAAGTCGGCATCGTATTCCAATTTCCTGAACATCAACTCTTCGATGAAACTGTTGAAAAAGACATTTGTTTTGGACCGATGAATTTCGGCATTTCTGAAGAAGAAGCTAAAAAAAGGGCAAGAAGACTAATAAAAGAAGTAGGTCTGGATGAAGACATATTGCAAAAATCCCCGTTTGATCTCTCCGGCGGACAAATGCGCCGGGTTGCCATTGCCGGAGTGCTGGCGATGGAACCGGAAGTATTAGTGTTGGACGAACCAACAGCGGGGCTTGATCCGCGCGGCCGAACGGAAATTATGGAGATGTTTTACCGCTTGCATCAGGAAAAGGGCCTGTCTACCATTCTAGTAACGCACAGCATGGAAGATGCGGCGAAATATGCCGATGAAATTGTTATCATGCATAGAGGCCGGATACAAAAAACCGGCGATCCGAGAACAATCTTTTCCAATCCGGAAGAACTTCTTGAACTGGGGCTGGATGTACCCCAAGTCGTCAAATTTCAATATCGGCTAGAGCAAAAAATAAATAAAAAGCTTGGAAAAACATGTCTTTCCATCAAAGAACTGTCCGACCTGCTGGCAGAGCTAAAAGAGGGAGGCGGCATGCTCCCATGATGGAAAAAATGATTTTTGGGCGTTATATTCCCGGTGAATCGGTCATTCACTTATTGGATCCGAGAACAAAACTGCTGTTTGTGTTCGGATTTATCGCTATTGTATTCTTGGCGAATAATACGCTGACATATAGTTTGCTTGTTCTGTTTGTCTTTTTATTGATTATTTTGTCCAAAATGAATGTGAAGTTTTTAATCAATGGTTTAAAACCCGTTCTCATACTGATCATTTTTACTTTCTTCCTGCAACTTTTTTTCAACAAAGAAGGGGATGTCATCTACAGTATCGGCAATGTTAACATATACGAAGAAGGGCTTCGCCAGGCGATCTTTATTTCGCTTCGCTTCTTCCTGCTCGTGTTTGTCACGACGTTGCTTACGTTGACAACAACGCCGATTACATTGACAGACGGGCTTGAAAGCTTGATGAAACCTCTCAAGAAAATCAAGTTTCCAGTTCATGAATTGGCGCTCATGATGTCCATCTCATTGCGTTTTATTCCAACGCTTATGGATGAGACGGATAAAATCATGAAAGCGCAAATGGCCAGGGGCGTTGAATTTTCCAGCGGTCCCATAAAGGACAGGCTGAAATCGATCGTTCCGCTGTTGATTCCCCTGTTCGTCAGTTCCTTTAAACGGGCTGAAGAACTTGCGACCGCCATGGAAGCGCGGGGATACCGCGGGGGAGAAGGCAGGACAAAATACCGTTTATTGAAATGGGCTCGGCGCGATGTTTTCGCGGGATGTGCCTTCATCATACTGGCCATACTGCTAATTTTATGGAGATCTTAAAAAAGAGGGTTACAGTACATGCAGCGTTATAAAGGAACGATTGAATATGACGGTTCAGGCTTCTCCGGCTACCAAATCCAGCCGAAGGGACGGACGATCCAAGCCGAAATTGAAAAAGTGCTCGCAAAAATGCATAAGGGACGCCATATTGCGGTTACGGCTTCAGGACGTACCGATGCAGGGGTCCATGCGCGCGGACAAGTCATTCACTTCGACTCTGGGCTGTCCCTGCCTCCAGAACGATGGGTGAAGGCGTTGAACGGCCTCCTGCCGCAAGATATATCTTTTTTGAATGTGGAAGCGGCAGAGCCCGACTTTCACGCCCGTTTCGACGCAGTCGGAAAAACGTACAAGTACTATCTGTACAATCGTGAGACACGAGACCCTTTTAAACGCCATTATTATGCTCATGTATCTCGAAACCTGGATATTGGAAGAATGAGAAGCGCGGCACGATTTGTGGAAGGAACCCATGATTTTACAAGTTTCTGTTCGGCAAAAACAGAAATGGCGAACAAAGTGAGAACCATTTCGCGTCTTGACATTGAAGAGCGTCATGAGGAAATCATATTCACCTTTACCGGGAACGGATTTTTATATAATATGGTGAGAATTATAGTGGGAACGCTGTTGGAAGTGGGAGCAGGAAAAAGGGCCCCGGAGGAAATGAAAGACATTTTGGCGGCGAAAGATCGCCGCTTGGCAGGGAAGACTGCTCCCCCCGAAGGACTCTATTTGTGGGAAGTCTATTACGGAAAACGGCCATGTTGATAATAACAACCTGCCCAGGTGTACAAATTGTTCTTGACTTCACTTGCCAAAACCGATAAAATATCCTATGGTATTATTTTTTCAATTCCACGATAAGCCCCGGAAACTTATTGTGATGAAAATAACAACAGCTAATTTTTGCAAAATTGGAGGGTAACAAATGCGTACTACGTATATGGCTAAAGCCGGAGAAATCGATCGTAAATGGTACGTTGTTGACGCTGAAGGCAAAACGCTTGGCCGTCTTGCATCTGAAGTGGCGAGCATTTTGCGCGGCAAACATAAACCAACTTACACACCTCATATTGACACAGGCGATCACGTGATTATCGTAAATGCTGAAAAAATCGAACTAACTGGTAATAAATGGAGCGACAAAATTTACTACCGCCATACAGGCTTCCTCGGAGGCATCAAGCAAAGAACCGCACAGGAAATGAAGGAAAAGCAACCACAAAAAATGCTTGAACTCGCCATCAAAGGCATGCTTCCAAAAGGACCTTTAGGACGTCAAATGTACAGAAAGCTTCATGTCTACGCAGGACCTGAACATCCACATCACGCACAACAACCGCAAACTTACGAGCTTCGCGGATAATTTGAAAGGGAGGGCAATTATTTTGGCACAAGTTCAATACTATGGTACAGGCCGACGTAAAAGCTCAGTCGCCCGCGTACGCTTAGTACCCGGCGAAGGCCGTATCGTTATTAATAATCGTGAAGTAGAAGACTACATTCCATTCGCAGCATTGCGCGAAGTCATTAAACAGCCGTTGGCGGCTACTGAAACATTGGGCAACTACGACGTATTGGTCAATGTAAACGGCGGCGGATACACTGGTCAAGCAGGAGCCATTCGTCACGGCATCGCCCGTGCGCTGCTTCAAGCTGATCCAGAATTCCGTGCACCTCTGAAAAGCGCCGGACTCTTAACACGCGACCCGCGCATGAAAGAACGTAAAAAATACGGTCTTAAAGCTGCTCGTCGTGCACCGCAATTCTCAAAACGTTAAAACCCATGGCCTTCTTGGATGTCGATTCCAAGAAGGCTTTTTCATTAAAAAGGCTCTATACTAAATGTTGGGGTTTCCACATAATTTGCACATAAAAATATACACGCAAACATCCAATTCTTTTATACTTGAATTGCCTAGAAACAAGAAAAGATTGGAGTTGCGTGCAAGTGAATTTTACCATAAAAATCCCCGGCCTTGAAGATGTATGGATCACAAAAGTGGAGAAAATGGAAGATCGTATTGCGCTTCATGTAGAAATGGCTGTCAAGGTACATAAGTGTCCCAGCTGTGGGGAAAGGACTAAGAAAATTCATGATTACCGGATCCAAAAGATCAAACATTTAAAGTGGTTTGAACGGTTGACGTACCTCTTCTACAAAAAGCGCCGCTATGCCTGTTCGTGCGGGAAGAGATTTGCGGAGGACAATCCTTTTGTTCATCGATATCAACGGCTTTCTATCGAGTGGAATCAGGCAGTATCCGTTCGGATCGTGCAAGCGAAGACATTTAAGGAAACTGCCCAGCAGTTTGGTGTCTCCGTATCAACTGTCATGCGCAGGTTTGATCGTTTGGCCGTAAAGGAAATGACAGAGGTTCAAGAACTGCCCAGGGTGATCGCCATCGATGAGTACAAGGGAGATACAAAGGAAGGAAAATATCAATTGATTATTGCTGACGGGGAGACAAAGGAACCGATTGATATCTTGCCAAACCGAAAAAAGAAGACCATCAAGGATTATCTCCAAAAACATGGAACCAATGTGGAAGTGGTCATTATGGATATGAGCCCTTCTTTTAAAGCAGCTGTCCGAAAGGCGTTGGGGAAGCCAGTTATTGTAGCAGATCGTTTTCATTTTTGCCGTTATATTTATTGGGCTCTTGACGGGGTCAGAAGAAGAATCCAGTCTGATTGGAATGATTATGATCGGAAGAAATGTAAAAGGATGCGCTATGTGTTTTACAAAGACAGTGCAAAGCTGACCGAAGAGGATCGCTGGTATTTGGACAGGTACCTTGGATGGACGAAGAGCTTCGCAGGGCTTACGAGTTGAAAGAGTCCTACTGCTGTTGGTTTAAGCAAGCCAAGGAAAATGGACAGGCTAAGATCCAAGAAACCAAGCAAGGATTAATGGATTTTTATAGGAAGGTAGAACAAGAGGGCATCCCTGAATTTGTGAAGGCTATCCGTACATTCAAGAACTGGCAGACAGAGGTACTAAACAGCTTTTTATTTGATTACTCAAATGGTTTTTTGGAGGGAATTAATAACCTGACGAAAGTCATGAAGAGGAACGCCTTTGGATTTAGGAACTTCCTAAGGGCAAGGGCAAGAATACTTCTTTTACATAAGTATAAAAAAATTGGAAGTCATGTTGGGTAGGTGAGATTCCATCTCACTTCACCCCAACATTTGACATAGAACCATTAAAAAAAGGTACAAAAAATGGAGAGTGACTGGAATTATTTTAATTACATTCTCTACCGTATTTTTTGGGGATCACTAAGCTATTGACGTCGCTCTCAAGAAGTACTCCTAATGCACCTATTCTTATCCCAGTAAACAGAAAGCGATCTTTGCTTTCCGAGGAAGCTGAAGAGACCTGAGGAAAGCGAAATATTTTGACGTAGCGATGGTAGGGATTTTTTTAACAAAAATAATGGCTGGGACATAACCCTGTAAAAATGAGTAAACCGCGGGAAATCAAGTTTGAAAACCTTGATTTCCCGCGGTTTTATTCTCACGATTATTACGAATATCAATCAGCTTTTAACTTATGTCCCAGTCTCATGATTTTACTGCTCCATTTGATTAAACCCTTTAGGCAAGATATACACAAACAGCGTTAAAAAGAGTGCTATTACAACACCTCCCAGTGCCCAAGGGAGCCAAGCAACGGATGAATTATCATTGTTCGGTGTCTGTTGCGGCAAAGGGTTTTCTGTATCAAACAGTCCAATATGACTTGCAATCGTTTCAGTGGTGAATTTATCTTCTCCTGTGAAGGAGAGGGTACGAATCATTTTATCGTATTCTTGTTCTCGTGGTTGATCGAATTGTAACTTACGCACTTCTTCAGGTACACGCACCGGCTCTTGTGCCTCTTCTGAAGTGTGATCTTTTCGTAGATTGGACCGGATTTCATGCTCTTGATACTCGGCGGGATCCGTACGTGTAGGTTCTTTCGCCCCAAAAGAGAGGGGAGAAAATCCTGTAAGAAGCACTACTACTACACCACAACAAACAGTCAAACGTTTAAATTTCATATTCCTCTTCCTCTGCTGAATGACGTAATTGTTGATTTTTGTAAATGTGTTTAGCCACTATTATTGCGATTGAAAAGCAGGTAATGGCGAATAGTACCGTGGCACCTGGTACGAATAGTTTTTGTTCTTGATGTTGAATAGATATGAATAGTTCAGCTATCGGGTTACTGGAACGAAAGTTTGGCATCGCCATATCAAGGAGCGGAGTGGTAAATAGGAAAATGATTAAAACGCTCCCGAGTGCTCCTATCCATGGTCCGATTATGAGTATTAAGCACATTAATCCTGATGTAGCCAGGACAAGCAATACCGTAATAATGGACCATTGAATGGCTTGTGCCTCCGACATTTTATAGATATTGAGTCCGTATATGCTAATAATTAATCCAAGAGCAACCGATAAAATGACATATAGTGATAGATGCACAAGGATAGGCAAATTCCCATAATGGTGAGCCAAATATCCAATCAGTAGGCTGACAAGCAAGATAATCACAAGCATGACAACTGGTGGCGTAAACGGTTCGGCAGGTTCTACCACTTGTTCTCCAGCAACGTTGACAGGGTTGGACAAGTGTTTGTATACGTAGTCGTTGTAATAGCCATCGTTAATCGCATTATGAAGAATATCATTCATATTGTCATGTACAAGTTTTGTTGTATCCACACTCTTTTTCCATCGGTTATTTAGATCATCAGATTTGCTTTGGACACTTGAGACTTGGCCAAACATTTCTTCTGTTGACCCAATCAAACCGTCTTGGTGCTTGCTAAGAGAGGATACGACATCGCCAAGTTGTTCGACCTCCATTAAAGACGCTTGATGACTCATCTGCACAAGGTGGCCATTAAGGCCTTCGATTGGCCCAGCTTCAATTTCGATTGGTTTGCGGTTACTCTTTATTTGCTCTACAGCGTTGCCCGCATGTACATGTGTTTCATTAACCAATGATAAAATAAGCTGTTGTTCCTCTTTGATTTCATCACTTAGGTCGGCGAGCACGGTATTCGTATCTTCAAGGAGAGTATCCATTTCGGTACGTGCGTCTGTAGAGAATTTCTGGAATTGTTTAATATCCTCGGTTAAGAACATGAAGGATGTCACGTTTTCTTGTGATCCAAGGATTTGTTCCCTTAACTCTCCCATACGAGCAAATTGCTTAATCGCCGCATCTGCATGTTCCCGATTTAAAGTACTGCTAGAACTATAGTTTCGCATGGTCAGTTCAAGCTCAGAAAGTAATCCGTAATAGTCCATCAATAAGCCAGGGTCACGATTTTGAATTGGATCACTAAAACGGGGCGCAAATTCACTTGCTGGTTCGGATGATAAAATCAGCTTTTCGCGCTCCTGAATTTTGTCTATCAGTGAGCTCGGTAGCGCCTCTGTTCTTTCTTCTAATTGATCTAGGTAGCGCTGCAGTTTTTCTAAGTAGTCGACATAACTGGATACGAGATCGTGGTTGTTTTTGATGTTTGTCTTTTGGCTGTTCAATTCATTTTCTAGCTGCTCAATAATCGCCATTGCTTCTTCCCAGATCGTATACGGGGAACGTTCATCTTGAGGCGTATCTGGTTGCGGTGGTTCTCCTGGTTGTTCCGGTTGTTCTTCTGAATCTCTTTTATTGTCTAGGTCATTATCTTCTGATTTCCCTAAAGTGTCTTCTTGGCCGAGATCGTTGTCCGATTCACTCGGTGATCCTGGTTCAGTATCTGGTGTTGGATCAGGTTGTTCTTCTGACTTCCCCATCGTGTTTTCTTGTTCGAGATCGTTGTTTTGTTCACCCGATGATCCCGGTTTAGTGTCTGGCTCCGGATCGGGTATTGGATTAGGCTCAGGCTTCTCTTTTTCCGGTTCAAGCTTGGTAAGCAATTCTTTTATGGTTTTGGCTTGCTCCTGGATCTCGTCAAGTGTACTTGGTGTCAGCCCCTTCAAATCATCTTGTGGTGCACCTGGCCGCTGTTGCTCATCGGGAGTTTTTTGAGTCAGGTTCTTACGTATGACGAGAGTGGATTCCATTGTAGATAAAAAGGCATTCAAAGCGTCTTGCTGATTGTAATTTCTAATGACATCCCTGTGTGATTGCGGCAGAAGGTCAATCTCTCGATGTAATGCCTGAAAAGAGGTGTTCATATTCGTTTCAAAGCCTTGCATTTGTTGATCGAGAGTACCTACTCCAGCACGAATCGCTTGCAAATAGTCGTATACGTTGTTTCCTTCATTTTCTAATCGCGGCTGAAAGGGTTCTTGGCCTTCTCTGATCCGTCTCTCACCATCTTCTAATAATGAGTTGAACTCTGCGGATGCTTCATTTATCAGCTGTTCATTTTCAAGATCGATTAATTGTAAGGAATCTACTACATCTGCTTGATAAGCTAGGTACGTGTCGATATTGTTCGTGAGCGTTTCAAAAGCTTTTTCTGCTTCTGTAAGACTGCTTTGTGAATTTCCTGCAATACCCGCCGCCTCTTTCGAGTGGGAAAATAGCTGTCTTAAGCGCTCACGCTGGCGATCAATTTCCTCCCCAAGTTCTTGTGAGCTGGGAGCGTAAAACGAATACATTTCATTTAAGAAATCGATCTCTTTGTCCAGTATTTCACCAAAGTTCGTTTGAACTTCGTTAATTTCTTCACTTACATAACGCCAATACATGGCTGTGACTTGCCCGTTCAGCTTTTGTTGGGCAGCTTCGAGCTCTTTTTGGACACGTTCTTGGTTTTTCGCGTTTAGGTGGGGTGATATCTCAAAGCGAATGTTAGTGATTCTCGGTACTTCCTCTTTAAATGACATAATGTCGCGTGAAAACGAGGAAGGAATATAAATGACAGCATCGTATTCTTTGTTTTCTAGCCCTGTTTGTGCGGCGCTCCGGCTGACAACAGGCCATTCGTACTCAGATTCACCGCTTTCAATCGTTAAAATCGAGTCTTGTCCTAACGTGACGAGATTATCTTTTGCTTGAAGAAAACCATCATCTTCGTTAACAATTGCGATTTGTGCTGTCGTGTTTTTTGGACGAAACGTTGGTTCGGGCCCAATGTAATTAAAAAAGCCGATGGGGATCGAAGCGATGATTAGAATGGCGATGAATAGGCTGATGACACTGTTTTTCTTGCTTCTCACAGTCTATTAAATCCTCCTTCTTTCAATGATTATCCATACGTGTCACGATTTACTTATTATCGTATCAGAAACAATGATTGATAAAAACATAATTTTGTGTAAAGTATAAATAAATGGAAAAATTATGTTTGATCATTAACGATAACATAAGACTTTTGGGGAACACATCAACCAGATTGGGGAAAGATGAAGACACAAGAGAGATAAGTTACGGTATTACACCTTCAACTATCATTAACTTCCCGTTTCAGTCTTCGAAAAAGATTGTACTTCCACAAAGCGGGTTTCTAAGGTAGTTAGTGCTTGAGGAAGAAGAGATACAAACAGGATGATTGTAAAATATATCCAAAAAGGTTGACATCATAATAATTTCACTCTTACAATAATTATGTATTAAAGAAAAATCATAATTTTCAGGAGGAGATTTTTCATGGCACAAATTCGTATGACACCTGATGAATTACGCACGGAGGCAAATGAGACCCGTGCAGATGCAGCATCGTACCAAGAGTTACTGCAAAGAGGAGATGCACGTATTATGAAGTTGGGCTCTACTTGGGAAGGGGAGGCATTCCAAGGATTTGCTGAACAGTGGCAAGACAAACGGAGGCACGTAGAAGAGCTCATCCAGTTGTACGAAGAGCTTGGAGCACAAACGGATGATATTGCGAACGTTGTGGAAACAACAGACCAAGAAATCCGTAGCCGCATTGGATACTAAATCATTTTACGGAGCGCAATCGCGATTCATGTTATTGTGGATTGTGATTGCTTTTTCTCTGGGAAGAGGTGTTTTTGTGTACATAAAAGTAACAGTTGATTTGCGTAATTATTTAGAAAAGGAGATAGATTTGCGTTTATCCGACCAATACACTGTGCGCAAGTTCATCGACATTGTGTGGGAAATTGAAAAGCTGAACCAACAGCGACGAGAGGGGGATTATATCCGGATTGAAAATAAAGCGCGGATACTTGGAGGAGATCAGATCTTGGCAGACCATGGTGTCACAAATGGTGATCGTTTAGTGATACTGTGAACATTCGCTCATAGGAGAGGGGCAGAGTTGGGAAAATGAGTGAGAGAAAACGACTTTATTTAGAAGAGCGACTAGGTATGCAGTTAGGGAAAGATGAAAACGGCTATTATACTATTACATTTCAAAATGAAGAGATTCAATTAAATGATACGTTAGAAGCAAGAGTACTAGACGGTTGTGATCCGTACACTACGAGAGAAATCGAACAAAATGAAGACGACTTTGTCATTAAAGTGAGACCAGTGATCCCATTGAAGTCGTTTGGTACGCTTAAAAATAAAGAAGAAAGTGTGAAACTCTTTGTTGCCCACGCATTGATCCAAAAAGTCATCCAACATAATCACGATCTACTTCATTTGATTGTCAGCCCGGAGAACGTGCTTGTCAGTGATGGGCTGGAGGTGACATTTATCCATTATGGTGTGAAAGACAGTATCCCCCCATATGAAAAAACCCCCGATAGATTATTTCTTGAATTACGTACCACATTACTAGTGCTTTTAGATGGGAATTATCGATTTAATGAATATATGAATCATCATGACACATTAAAACTATCACATAGAGCAGAAGCTCTCATCCAACAAACAACGTTAGAAGGATTACGTGAACTTGTTTGTGATTGGATTCGAGAACAGGAACAACAAGAAAAGCAATTACATAAAGTACCGAAAACAAGGTGGATCCTACAAAAGTGGGTAGGCATCGGGCTCATTTCCGTGCTTGTACCAGCGATTGTGTATATTGTGTACGTCCTTGCCTTTTTACAACCAAGGCAAGAAGCATTTACCGCTAGCCATTCCGCTTTCTTAAATGAAAACTATAGTGAAGTGATTGATACCCTTGAACCGTATTCACCAAGCAGCATGCCCCGTGTTGTGAAATATGAACTCGCGCAATCTTATGTCGCAGTAGAACCATTGCAAGACTATCATCGGAAAAACCTTAAAAATGTGCTCGTACTGCAAGCTGCAGAGCCTTACTTCGATTACTGGATTGCGATTGGACGGGGCGAAAATGAAGAAGCCATTGATATTGCCCGCGGGCTTCAAGATAAAGAGTGGCTTGTATACGCCAATTTGAAGCGTCGAGAAGAAGTCAAAAATGATAATAAGCTGTCAGGAAAAGAGCGGGAAGACTTAATCAAGGAGATTGAAGCGGAGATTGATAATTATATGCATGAACTTGAAGAGTTAGCGGAGGAAGAGGAACCATCCCAGCCGAATGATGAAGGTAATCCAGACAAACAAGAAGGAAAAGACGAAAAAGAAAAGGATAGGAATCAAAAGGATTATAAGAAGGAAAAGGGTGGAGGTGACAAATAATGTCCTCGACATTGTGGGTCTTTTACGATCAGTATGTGCAAAGGGTGGCGGTGGATGGACTCCCTGCTGTTATTGGCCCGGGGGAACATGTAAAGGTACGTATTTCTTTTTTACAAAAAGACATACAAGTTCGTGATCAAGATGGTCAGTGCTTGATTACGTGTGGAGACGAAGAACTGCTTACCCTTTCTTCTGGTGAATCATGCAATTTGAACATAGATGGTCAACCTTATTTTTTCCTATACATAAAAGAGGCTCCAAGTAAAAAAAAATATTATATGGGTCATTCGAATCTTGTGACCATTTCCAATAAATCTTCTGCCAATGTAGTTTTACCACTGGATATTCAGGTGGATTGCCTATTGCTATATGAAAAGAAGAAATGGACGCTGTATCCGAAAGAAGGGACACAGGCCCCATATGTGAACGGAGTGACAGTATCCACGCCGACCCGTATATTAGACGGTGATGAGCTTCTTTTTGGACGCGTGCTTTTGAAAATTTTAGATGGTGTTATTTTGGTCGTTGAAAGCAGTGAGCATTATAAAACGACGTTGACCCAGGTAGAAACGCCAACGTCCCTCATGCAACAACAGTATCCTATTTACCGCCGTACGCCACGTATGATCTATGAACAACCGACGGATAAAGTGGATTTTTCTATGCCGTCTGAAGAAGTGGATGATACGAGCCGGCCACTGTGGTTGGTTTTGCTGCCGCCGCTTTCCATTATCGTGATCATGGTCACGATTTCGATTACATTGAAACGCACGTGGATGTTGTTCATGTCTGTCCCAATTATGACGGTTATGGCGTTTGTGGCGACAATGATGTTTTTTCGCGAGAAGAAAAAGCGGAAGCAAAAAGAAGAAAAGCGTAAACGTGTGTACACTCGCTATTTAGAGGTAAAGCGGGATGAATTGCAGGAGCTAGCGGAGGCGCAAAGGCATGCGCTTTCATATCATTTCCCGACGTTTGAACAAATGAAGGATGAGACGCGTCGTGTCAGTAGCCGTATTTGGGAGAGAACCATTGACAACGAAGATTTTTTAGATATTCGAATTGGACGCTCGTCTGTGCCCGCCAGCTTTGAATTAAATCAACCGAGTGATGAGTTATCGAATCGTGATCGGGATGAGCTGTTGGAGGATTTTGAGCGGTTACGTGACAAGTATTCACACCTAGAGGATGCACCACTACGTTTAAGTGTCGCCCGCGGTGCGCTCGGATATGTTGGAAAGCCTTCCATTGTGGAACGTGAAGTATCGCAAATTATTGGGCAACTCGCTTTTGCACACAGTTATCATGACTTACGGTTTGTCGCGATTTTACATGAAGGACAGCGCAGAAAATGGGAGTGGATGCGCTGGTTACCACATTTTCAATTGCCTGGTTCAGAGGCAAAAGGCTTCATCTATGATGAAAAGGCGTGCGACTACATTTTAAATCCGTTGTATCACATGTTGCGTCAGCGAGAATTGGCACAAAAAGAAGCATTTGAGAAGAAACGAGAAGCGAAAAAATTTCTCCCGCACATCGTTTTCCTTGTCGCAAATCGTTCACTGATTGCAGAACACAGTATTATGGAATATTTGGAAGGAAAAGATAAACAGCTTGGCTTCACCGTCATCTTTTTAACAGACGTGGCTCAAAACTTAAATGAACATGTGCATACAATTGTGAAAGCAGTAAACCGAAACGAAGGGGAAATCGTGCTACTAAGGAACATTTCGATTCATAAACGCTTCCAGTTTGATCCATACGATCCGTCAAACGAAAACTTTGCGCGCATGCTCGCTTCTTTGTATCACCAACAGGGTATGACACGGTCAATCCCTGACATGGTGTCCTTTATGGAAATGTTCCCAGGGATTAAGCGGGCGAAAGATTTAAAAATCAATAAACGTTGGCAAATCAATGACAGCACGAAATCCCTTGCAGTGCCAATCGGCTTTAAGGCAAAAGATGAGCTGCTTGAGCTAGATGCACATGAAAAGATGCATGGTCCCCACGGATTGCTTGCAGGAACAACGGGGTCAGGGAAATCAGAGTTCTTACAAACCTATATTTTGTCTTTAGCCGTCAACTACCACCCCCATGAAGTTGCCTTCTTGCTCATTGACTACAAAGGGGGCGGAATGGCGCAGCCATTTAAAGGGATGCCGCATCTACTTGGTGTGATCACTAATATTGCTGAGAGTGAAAACTTTAGTTTACGTGCCCTAGCCTCCATTCGATCAGAATTAAAGAAGCGTCAACGCTTATTCGATGAACATACCGTTAACCATATTAACGACTACACGGAACTGTATAAATCAGGTATCGCTAAAGAGCCGATGCCGCACCTCTTTATTATTTCCGATGAATTTGCCGAGCTAAAAAATGAGGAACCAGAATTTATTAAAGAACTTGTATCTGCGGCGCGCATTGGGCGCTCTCTTGGTGTACATCTTCTCCTAGCGACACAAAAGCCGAGCGGAGTGGTAGACGGACAAATCTGGAGTAACTCCCGTTTTCGGATCGCCTTGAAAGTACAAAACGCCACGGATTCAAGAGAAATTCTAAAAAACGAAGATGCCGCTTATATTAAAGAAACGGGACGAGGCTATTTACAAATTGGTAGTAACGAGCAATACGACTTGTTCCAAAGCGCATGGAGCGGTGCGCAGTATATGAGGTCAGCTCACGAGGGGGAAGAGGAGATTGCTTATGTGACAGATCTCGGTTTAAAACTTGTTTCACGAGCGGAGATGGAAAAGGACAATAAACAAGAAAGCATCACCGAGATTGAGGCGATTGTCGAAGAAATTATAACAACAACAAACGAATTGGCGATTGTTCCAGCGAAAAGCCCGTGGCTTGACCCATTAGAAGAACGGATCTTCTATGATGCTGAGAGTTACGAAGAAGATGATCCACAAGCATTCCCATTTGCGCTTGCCGATGACCCAGAGAATCAACGGCAATTCCCCATTTGTTATGATTGGGGCAAGAGCGGCAATTTAATGATCTTTGGTATAAGCGGATACGGAAAGTCGATGACGCTCCTAACGTTACTCTTAGCATTTGCGGAGAAACAATCACCTGAGCAAGCAAACTATTATTTGCTCGACTTTGGGAACGGTGCCCTTCTGCCATTGCGCCAGCTTCGTCATACCGGGGATTATATTAAATTGGATGAAGGACGTAAGTTAGAAAAGCTCATTGACTACATTGAAAAAGAAATGGAATGCAGGAGTGAGCTGTTTATGGAAAAAGAAGTGAGCAACATCTCCGTTTACAATGAGGTGAGTGACGAGCCAATGCCATCGATTTTCATTGTCATTGATAACTATGACATCTTGCCGGAAGAGTTTTCAGACCTAGTGCCGGCCTTCACTCGGTTCGCCCGAGATGGTCAATCACGCGGCATTTATGTCTTTGCAACCGTAACTGCAAGAAACGCAGTGAAGCCTGTGCTGTTAAACAGCATGAATATGAAGATTTGTCATTACATGATTGATAAAACCGATGTCACATCATTACTTGGAAGGGTTCCATTTGCGATTGAGTCTGTTCCGGGTCGAATGATTGTCGCAAAAGGTAAAAACTGGCTTGCCCATACGTACTTACCAGCAGAAGGGGAAACGGACTTTGAAATAATTGAAAACGTGAAAGCGCGTATCCAAACGATCAATAGCCGCTATCAAGGATCGGCACTGCCAAAATCGATGGTCATGTTGCCGAAGAGCTTGACACTCGCTGGGTTCCGAGAACGCTTGGAAGAAGTTCCTCGACCAGGAATCCCACTCGGCCTGAACGAAGAGACTGTGCTGCCAGTCTATATGGCTGAGGATGCAGGGGCGCACACATTGGTTGTTGGTGAACCACAGCGTGGAAAGTCAAATATGTTAAAAGTCATGCTTTCGTTCTACCTTAAGTACGTTAACATAGAAAAGATTATCGTATTTGATGGAGTCGATCGCCCGTTATTTGATTTCAACCGCCATGAAAAAGTGTCCTATGTCATGACAATGGAAGGTATGCATCAAGAGATCGAAGAGGCGACACGAGTTATGGAATTAAGAAAGGTTCAATATGAAGAGGCGTTAAGTCAGGGGATGGAGTTTCCCGCTTTCCCTCCTTATCTCTTTGTTATTGATAATGTTGCAGACTTTAAACAGGCACTTGGCATGACGAAAGAAACTGCTTTTGCGGATATGATGAAAACGTTTGGGCATTTACAGTTCCAAGTCATAGCCGCAGCAAATCATCGAGAAATTAGTTTGGGGCGCAGCCCAGTTATTGAACAATTAAAGTCTGTCCGTCAACATATACTTCTGATGAAAAAATCAGGGCAGAGCGTGATAAGCTTTCCAATGGATCGTACAGAGACATTAGGAGAGGGATTTGGTTACCATATCGTCAATGGGCAAGATGTGAAAATCAAAATCCCAGAAGTGATAAAAGAAGATCTACTTGTCCTTGTATAATATGTTAACCAGTTATCGCTGTTTTTGGTTTTGTCGTCTGGCGAGGGCTAAATAAAACTTGATAGTAAGGATGGTTTTATTCAGTGAAGAAGGATGAAACTGCGTGATAAAAACGAAGAAGGGTGTATAGGTGATGAGCTATTATTTAAATCAAATTAATATGCTGAATCATGAGATCCGAACGATTAGGAAAGGAATGGATATAGCAGGAGAGCATCGTCAAGAGTTGCTTGATGTCCGAAGTAAGTTAGTAACTGAAAAAAGCACGTTAGTATCAGATAAAAGTCATATCGATCATCCGGAATTAGGAAATGACGCAGCGCGTGGGACCATTGCATCTGACTTCGAAAGGGCAGAGCGTGATAAGCTTAAACTGGAGCATGTGAAGTTACCAGAGCAAGTCCAAGAAATGATCGATGCCATTGATAGTAAGCGAGATCGACTCCAGGAAAAAATCGAGAGTGGAAGACTACAAATTCAATACCGAAACAATCGAATTAACCATTTAAGAAAGCTTGATAAACTGGCAAGGGAAAAGAAGGGGTGATAGAAGATGGAAATCAAAGTAAACGTAGAGGAAGCCCTGGCAATCCTTCAAGCGGTCGGAGAGCTTGCTGGCAGTTTTCAAAAAGAAGCGGTTGATTCAACTGAAGGGCTAGACATGTTGCTGGCTGAAACTGGAGAAGTAGAAGAAATAGAGGATAAATTAAGCATGTATTTTCAGACGTTGAGTCAAATGGAACGGCAATTCCAAACCTTGGTGCAAGAATATGAGAATGTGGACCATGAACTTGCAGGGAAAATGAGGTGAAAATAATGAAAATCTTAGATGTCAGTCAAGCGATCACGAAGCTTGATAAAGACATAGATCAATTGCAACGTCGCTTGGATTTTTTGGATTTGATAGATGTAGGAATTGAAAGAGTACTGAATATGGACGGTGCATTCACTGGAGAAGGTGGGGAAGCAATCATCTTGAATCATGCGGAGTTACAGCTCCCAACGATCCGGGCATTTCGCGCCCACATCACCACTACGATTGAAAAAATTAAAAAAATGAAGGCGTATATCCTTGAATTTGAACCCTCTGAAAATGGGGTAGTGACCGAAGACTTTTGGGATACGCAAATGACTCGAGGGCTAGATAAAGTTGAGCAGTCAACGGAGCAGTCCAAACAAAAAGTGGATGAGTATGCGGCGTCGGTTAGCCATATTATGAATCTTGGAAAGCTAGACATAGACCAAGTATTAAACGGCATTGAGAGTTCGCGTAAATTCGCAAGCGAAGTCGTTGATGAATTGTATATGCTTGACAATGACGGAGTCGATTTAATGGCTGACGTACAAGCGAGCCGTACCGAACTAGATGCCATTGTGCAAAAAGCGGTAGAGTGGACCAATGCAGGCGGACCTCTTTTACAAGGGGTGAATATTCAAGACGTGAAGTCGCACTTCAAAGAGATGACATTACATAAGGAAGCTCCAGGCGTGGATATGGCTCGTTTGAATCGTGGAGATGACCGTTCGTTAGTGCAGGGAGTAGTGAATTTCCTCGGTCAGGACTTTAAAAATGTTTATGATTGGGGAACTGTTATTAGGGATGGTGCGCGTGGTGCGGCGACAGCAATTATGTTTGGAACGAAAATGCTGGAATATAACCCTCATACAAAGAAATTGGATGTCAAATCAACATGGAAATCTAATGGAGGGGTTTATGAGTCGAAATGGGCTTCTAAACTACGTAATTTACATGATCCGACCAGGAAGAGTTTTATTAATCCTTATGCATATAAACCTAGTGAACTCCTGAAAGGTATAGCCGGATTAAGAAATGTGTCTAAAATAGGAATTGGGGAACTTTTAAACAGAACTTCTGGGCCGATTGTAAGTTATAGAAATGGACAGGAGTTTGTGAATAACTTTAATAGCAATCCTAGTGGGAAATTCTTTAAAAGTCTTGGTAACAATTTGAAGCAAAATTTCATTCCAACGATAAAGAGCATCGATGTGAACAAGTCTTTGAAAAATCTAAAGAACCTAAAGAACATTGATGTAAAAGAATCGC
Source organism: Siminovitchia sp. FSL H7-0308 (assembly GCF_037980985.1). NCBI lineage: Bacteria > Bacillati > Bacillota > Bacilli > Caryophanales > Bacillaceae > Siminovitchia > Siminovitchia sp. FSL H7-0308. The sequence goes on along the minus strand of NZ_CP150282.1, from coordinate 4,119,222 downwards.
TAAAAAAACTCAACCCTCGTAAGGCTGGTTGGCAAAAGAATCTTGTCCGAGGAGCAAATGTATTGGCTGTCGGACTCAACTTTATGGAAGCATTTTCGGATAAACATAAGGATAAAAGTGTAGCTGAAAGAACCGGTCGTGCGCTTACTGGCTCCGCCTTAGATATCGGTGCTGGAACTGCAGGAGCTGCCTCAGGAGCAGCCTTTGGCACGATGATTTTCCCTGGCGTCGGTACGGTCGTTGGTGGGATTGTTGGTGCAGCAGCAGGAGGATACCTAGCGAATAAGCATTTAGGCGAATCTGTGAGGAAAGCAGGCGAGAGAATCGGTAGCACGGTTGAAAAAGGTTGGAACAAAGCGAAAGAAACAGTTTCAAATGTGGTCAATGATGTAAAAGAAGGGGCAAAGAATTTACTATCAGGAGGCGCAAAAGCGCTAGGAAGTCTGTTTGGTTAAAGTTGGAAATGGGGGCGTCCTCATTTCCTAAGCGTCTGATGGTGGAACTGGGGGTACAGTTGTGAGAAACATCGAATCTTTTCCTGATCAAAGTGAGGAGAAGGGAAGCTACCGATCAATTTTAGGCCTCTATCTTGTGTGTGGGGTTTTTGTTTATCTTTACAGTATTCCAAATATCTTTTTTGTGTACACAAACGATATGTGGCGCTTGTTTGCAATGATACTATGTGTAAGTTATTTTATTATGAGTGCTGGTGCGGCATACGTTGAATGTCGTTTTTTGAATCCTGAGCAACGTGGGACACTTCTGTTCTCTTTTACAGTATATTTATGGTCAATGGCAGCAATTAACTTATATGGAATCCAAGCTCTAGCCGATCATCCAATTTTTCAAGGAGTCTATATTCATCTTCTTTGGGGTCAATTGTTTTTAATCTTATTCTCATGGATCAAATGGATTCCAGTTCGCACACGTAAAATAGTGGCACGGGCAGTGACGATCGCGCTAGGAGCGTTTTGTTTATTCCATTTGTTAGCTGATTTCAATTCAACGAGAGGTGCAGGAATTTATGTCTTTTTGTTTGGGGATGTCGCAACGGCTCTTGGATGGCCGGGCTGGGCTCTTTTCTTCTCTGGTTTGTGGACGCGATTTATTATGGGAACGGTGATTGACTTAGATATCACGCCAGAAGAACGAGCGCGAATGATTGCAGAAGAAAAAACACGCGAAGAGGCGTCAATACGAAAAGTATCGGAAGAAATGCTGTCAAGTGGGCGTTATTTGGAATATGGTGAGCTAGAATATCCGGATGTGAGTTATCGAGAAAAAGGATCGAAGATGTTTGAAGATGTGGAGTTTTTATATGTAGAGAACCGTATCCGTTATTTTAATCGCTTGGATTGGACTCCAACAAAAGAAATGATTTTGTACAAAGAGAACGGGCAATGGTATTGTCAAACAACTGGGCAAGAACCTGAACGAGTGTTGTTGTCAGAGCATCTAGAAGAAGAAAAGCAAGAATTTGAAATCGATAAACGTGAATATTTGGAACAAGCAATTGAATACAGACGTATAGTCCCCTACTTTGTGGAGATTCCGAGTGACATTGATGAGTCCGAGATTGACAGGGAATGAATAAACTTTTTAAAGCAGGCTTCTAAAATACATGAGTTGATGAAACATCCAAAAGGGAAATATATTGTTCGACGTTATGGATATATACCTAGCAATCTTCCAAAAGAAATAGCGGGATTAAGGAATCTGCCTAATGTAGGAGTTGGAGGTCTGTTGAACAGAGCTTCCGGTCCAACGGTGATTTATAAAAATGGACAGCGGTTTGTAAATTACATCCGGCGTGGGGATGGTATTAGAGGGAATTTTATAAACTTATTGAAAAATTTTCGCCATAATTTCATACCAACAATAAAGAGCGTTGATGTGAAAAAATCACTTAAAAATATAAAACCAGGTGGCGGCGGTTGGCAAAAGAATCTCGCCCGCGCAGGAAATGTATTGGCGGTGGGACTCAACTTTATGGAGGCATTTTCGGATGCACATAAAGATAAAAGTACGGCACAAAGAACGGGTCGCGCGCTTGCCGGAACAGCGTTGGATATTGGTGCTGCATATGCGGGTGCAACCGGAGGGGCGGCTATAGGTACGATGATTTTCCCTGGCGTTGGTACGGTTGTTGGTGGATTTGTTGGCGCGGCAATTGGCGGTATCTCAGCGAACAAAATTTTAGGAGAGCCTGTACGGCAAGTTGGAGAGAAAATTGGGGTTGCAGCTAAAAAAGGTTGGAAGGTTGCAGGGGAAGCAGGAAAAGCTGCTTGGAATGCCGCAAGTGATTTTGGAAATGAGGTCAAAGAAGGAGCGAAGAATTTACTATCAAGCGGCGCCAAAGCTCTTGGAAGCCTGTTTGGTTAATGTAGGTGATGGGGAATATTCACTTTGAAATCGTGGGTTGAGGTGTGGCTGTGAGAAACATCGATTCTTTTTATGATAGATGTGAGGAGAAGGAAAGTTACCGATCAATTTTAATCAATTATCCCTTAGGTGGGGTGTTTGTTTATCTTTATAGCTTCCCAATATCTTTGCGGAATTGAGGTGAAAAATTGTGATAAATGTTAATCCTTCTCCTGATACAAACAGTGAAAAAAGAAATTTCTTCCTTGCTTATAACGGGTATTGCTTTCTTTTTGGGTTGTTGGTTCATCTCTATAGTATTCCCAATATCTTTTTTGTGTATATAAATGATACATCGCGTTTATTCGCCATTTTACTGTGGGGAAGTCATTTGGTTGTGAGTGTCATTCCTGCATATGTGTACTATCGTTTTCAAGAACAGACTCGATTGGGAACTTATTCGATTGTATTCACTGGGTGCTTATGGTCAATGGTGGCGATTAATTTATATGGAATACAGGCGCTGGTGGATCAACCATTTTACCAAGAGCTTTATATTAATCTTCTATGAATTCAATTGTTGTTTATTTTATTTTCATGGATCAAGTGGATCCCGGTTCGTACACGAGAAAGGATAGCTCGTATCGTAACCATTATCCTTGGCGCTTTTTTTATGTTTCATTTGTTGGGGATTTTTGCTTCCACCAAAGGTATGGGTATTTATGCATTTTTGTTCGGTAAAGAGGTAGCGGTAGCTCTCACATGGCCAGGCATTGCCCTTTTTTTCTCTGGATTTTGGACACGTTTGATTATGGGGGCGGGCATAGATTTAGACATTACGCCAGAAGAGCGGGCCAGAAGGATGGCAGAAGAGAAAGCACGCGAAGAGGCGCAGAAAAGAAAACCATCGGAAGAAATGCTGTCAAGTGGACGTTACTTAGAGTATGGAGAGTTGGATTATTACATTACAGAGGGAATAAGCAACTATCGGGAAAAGGGATCGAAGACGTTTGAATATGTAGAGTTTTTATATGTAGAGAATGGTGTTCGTTATTTTAATCGCTTGAATTGGACTCCGCCAAAAGAAATGATTTTGTACAAAGAGAACGGGCAATGGTACTGTCAGACAACAGGGCAAGAACGTGAACGAGTGTTGTTGCCAGAGCATTTAGAAGAGGAAAAGGACGAACTTGAAATCGATAAACGTGAGTATTTGGAACAAGCAATTGAATACAGACGTATAGTCCCCTACTTTGTAGAGATTCCGAGTGACATTGATGAGTCCGAGATTGACAGGGAATGAATAAACTTTTCAAAGCTGGCTTCTAAAATATGAAACATCCAAAAGGGAATTATATTGTTCGACGTTATGGATATATGCCTAGCAATCTTCCAAAAGAAATAGCGGGATTAAGGAATCTGCCTAATGTAGGAGTTGGAGGTCTGTTGAACAGAGCTTCAGGTCCAACGGTGATTTATAAAAATGGACAGCGGTTTGTAAATTACGTCAGGCGTGGAGATGATATTAGAGGGAATTTTATAAACTTAGTGATTTTGGAAGTGAGGTCAAAGAAGGAGCGAAGAATTTACTATGAAGCGGTGCCAAAGCTCTTGGAAGCCTGTTTGGTTAATGTAGGTGATGGGGGGATCTCCACTTGCCTATATTTACTATTTTTTAAATTGTGTTGAAATCGAGGATTGAGGTGTGGCTGTGAGAAACATCGATTCTTTTTATGATAGATGTGAGGAGAAGGAAAGTTACCGGTCAATTTTAATCAATTATCTCTTGGGTGGGGTGTTTGTTTATCTCTATAGTATTCCCAATATCTTTTTTGTGTATATAAATGGTACATCGCGTTTGTTTGCGGTTTTACTCTGTTTAAGTTATTTTGTGATGAGCGCAGTTGCTGCATATATTGTTTACCGCTTTCCAAGTTATGAGCGACTCGAGACAAACCTGCTTTTTTTCATGGTTTGCTTATGGTCAATGGTGGCGATTAATTTATATGGAATACAGGCGCTGGTGGATCAACCATTTTACCAAGAGCTTTATATTAATCTTCTATGGATTCAATTGTTGTTTATTTTATTTTCATGGATCAAGTGGATCCCGGTTCGTACACGAGAAAGGATAGCTCGTATCGTAACCATTATCCTTGGCGCTTTTTTTATGTTTCATTTGTTGGGGATTTTTGCTTCCACTAAAGGTATGGGTATTTATGTATTTTTGTTCGGTAAAGAGGTAGCGGTAGCTCTTATATGGCCAGGCATTGCCCTTTTTTTCTCTGGATTTTGGACACGTTTGATTATGGGGGCGGGCATAGACTTAGACATTACGCCAGAAGAGCGGGCCAGAAGGATGGCAGAAGAGAAAGCACGCGAAGAGGCGCAGAAAAGAAAACCATCGGAAGAAATGCTGTCAAGTGGACGTTACTTAGAGTATGGAGAGTTGGACTATTATATTACAGAGGGAATAAGCAACTATCGGGAAAAGGGATCGAAGACGTTTGAATACGTAGAGTTTTTATATGTAGAGAATGGTGTTCGTTATTTTAATCGCTTGAATTGGACTCCGCCAAAAGAAATGATTTTGTACAAAGAGAACGGGCAATGGTACTGTCAGACAACAGGGCAAGAACGTGAACGAGTGTTGTTGCCAGAGCATTTAGAAGAGGAAAAGGACGAACTTGAAATCGATAAACGTGAGTATTTGGAACAAGCAATTGAATACAGACGTATAGTCCCGTACTTTGTAGAGATTCCGAGTGACATTGATGAGTCCGAGATTGACAGGGGTGGATAAAATTTTATTTTTGCAAAAGCTGTCAGCTGTTGTAGAGAATGTTTTGGTCCGACAAAAAACGGCTTTAGGAGAGCCTGTACGGCAAGTTGGAGAGAAAATTGGAGTTGCAGCTAAAAAGGTTGGAAGGCTGCAGGGGAAGCAGGAAAAGCTGCTTGGAATGCCGCAAGTGATTTTGGAAATGAGGTCAAAGAAGGAGCGAAGAATTTACTATCAAGCGGCGCCAAAGCTCTTGGAAGCCTGTTTGGTTAATGTAGGTGATGGGGAATATTCCTTTCCTCATAATTTTTGTGGAATTGAGGTGCAAATGATGGTAAATGTTAACCCTTCTACTCATACCTACGAAAAAAAGGAAAGCTTTCTCTTTATTTATAGTGGGTATCATTTTTTTTTCGGGTTGTTGGTTCATCTCTATAGTATTCCCAATATCTTCTTTGTGTATATAAATGATGCATCGCGTCTATTCGCCATTTTGCTGTGGGGAAGTTATTTGATTGTGAGTGTCATTCCTGCATATGTGTACTATCGTTTTCAAGAACAGACTCGATTGGGAACTTATTCGATTGTATTCACTGGGTGCTTATGGTCAATGGTGGCGATTAATTTATATGGAATACAGGCGCTGGTGGATCAACCATTTTACCAAGAGCTTTATATTAATCTTCTATGAATTCAATTGTTGTTTATTTTATTTTCATGGATCAAGTGGATCCCGGTTCGTACACGAGAAAGGATAGCTCGTATCGTAACCATTATCCTTGGCGCTTTTTTTATGTTTCATTTGTTGGGGATTTTTGCTTCCACTAAAGGTATGGGTATTTATGCATTTTTGTTCGGTAAAGAGGTAGCGGTAGCTCTCACATGGCCAGGCATTGCCCTTTTTTTCTCTGGATTTTGGACACGTTTGATTATGGGGGCGGGCATAGATTTAGACATTACGCCAGAAGAGCGGGCCAGAAGGATGGCAGAAGAGAAAGCACGCGAAGAGGCGTCAATACGAAAAGTATCGGAGGAAATGCTGTCAAGTGGACGTTACTTGGAGTATGGAGAGTTGGATTATTACATTACAGAGGGAATAAGCAACTATCGGGAAAAGGGATCGAAGACGTTTGAATATGTAGAGTTTTTATATGTAGAGAATGGTGTTCGTTATTTTAATCGCTTGAATTGGACTCCGCCAAAAGAAATGATTTTGTACAAAGAGAACGGGCAATGGTACTGTCAGACAACAGGGCAAGAACGTGAACGAGTGTTGTTGCCAGAGCATTTAGAAGAGGAAAAGGACGAACTTGAAATCGATAAACGTGAGTATTTGGAACAAGCAATTGAATACAGACGTATAGTCCCGTACTTTGTAGAGATTCCGAGTGACATTGATGAGTCCGAGATTGACAGGGGTGGATAAAATTGTATTTTTATATTTTTGCAAAAGCTGTCAGCTGTTGTAGAGAATGTTTTGGTCCGATAAAAAATGGCTTTAGGAGAGCCTGTACGGCAAGTTGGAGAGAAAATTGGAGTTGCAGCTAAAAAGGTTGGAAGGCTGCAGGGGATGCAGGAAAAGCTGCTTGGAATGCCGCAAGTGATTTTGGAAATTGGGTTGAGGTGTGGCTGTGAGAAACATCGATTCTTTGTCTGATCAAAGAGAGGAGAAGGAAAGTTACGGATCAAATTTAGGCATGTATCTTGTGTTTGGGCTGTTTGTTCATCTTTACAGTATTGCAAATATCTTTTTTGTATACATTAACAATACGTGGCGCTTGTTTGCGATTGTCCTCTACGTGAGTTATCTCATTATTAGTGTAGGTTTTGCGTATGTTGTCAGTTACCACCTTTCAAGTTATGAGCGACTCAAAACGTATCTTCAAGGTATTCCATTATGTTTATGGTCATTGGTGGCAATTAACTTATATGGTATCCAGGCGCTAGTCGATCATCCATTTTATCAAGAAGTCTATATCAATCTTCTTTGGAACCAAATTTTTTTAATTTTATTCTCATGGATCAAGTGGATTCCCACTCGTACACGTGAGCTTGTAGGAAAGGCAGTGACGATTACGCTAGGCGCTTTTTTCTTGTTCCATCTGTTAGGGTCCTTTAACTCGACGAAAGGCGCGGGTATTTATGTGTTTTTATTTGGGGAGGATGCTGCGGTGGCTCTTATCTGGCCAGGCTGGGCTCTTTTCTTTTCCTTGTTTTGGACACGTGTGATGATGGTAGCGGGTATCGATTTATATATTACCCCAGAAGAACGAGCGCAAATGATGGCAGAAGAAAAAGCACGCGAAGAGGCGTCAATACGAAAAGTATCAGAGGAAATGCTGTCAAGTGGGCGTTATTTGGAATATGGTGAGCTAGAATATCCGGATGAGAGTTATCGAGAAAAAGGATCGAAGACATTTGAAAATGTGCTATTTTTATATGTGGAAAATGGTGTGCGTCATTTTAGTCGAATGAAATTTGATCCGCCAAAAGAAATGATTTTGTACAAAGAGAACGGGCAATGGTATTGTCAAACATCTGGGCAAGAACCAGAACCAGTGTTACTACCGGAATGGACGATTCAAAGAGAAGAGGAATTACATGAATTTGAAGACGATAAACGTGCATATTTAAAGCGGGCGATCAGAGAGCGTTTAGAAGTTCCATATTTTGTGGAATTGCCAGATGACATTGACGAATCTAGGATCGAAAGGTATGAATAGCAAGAGTTTGAAGAATGAGTATTCGTATAGAGAGTATTGATGCTCTTTTTTCATTGTCATGAAAAAATAGTTTGAAGGAGGAATCTTAGATGAGTGAAACAAAACGAACACAAGTCAGTAAAGACAGTATGATTGTTTATCCAGGGAAAGGGAGAATGTTGTTACTTTCTATCTTATCTCTAGCATTTGTTGCTGGTTCAATATGGGCAGCATTAAATCGGGAATCTATTTTAGAAGAAGCACGAGGCATCACATCAGTAACCGCTCCAATTTTACCTGTAGTGGTCGCGGTAGCCATCCCATTTTTTAGTCTTTGTACTGTGTATTTATTGTACCGTCTTGTCAAACCGAAACCGTCATTACGAGTTGATAAAGAAGGAATTTACGAAAATGCTTCTTTTGTAGGTGTAGGCCAGATCCGTTGGGATGAAATTGAACGGATTGTGATGTATTCGATGATGGGCCAAAAAATGATTGGCATCATTCCAAAAGATTTTGAGCCATTTCTGGAGCGACAAAGAGGTGTGAAACGTGCCCTTTTAAGTATGAACAAGAAAAAAGAGATTCCTATCAGTATCCCACAAAATGCAAGTGATGTTCCGTTAGAGGCAGTGTTGGAATTTGTTGAGCAGTTTATAGATCAAGAAAAAATTGGATAGGCACATTCAGTTGTACCTCTGATTGCGATAATGAATAAACCTAGTGGAGGGATGGACAATGATTCAGGAGAAAAAAGCATTTTCGTTATCGACAGAAGAACTAAGCGTAGCGATGCTGTTGTGTGGATACGAGCAAGCGGCGGCTGATGCGTTGAAGAACACACGGGATTGGAAAAGTGACGAACAACTACAAGAAGTTGTCGGAGAAGCGGAATTGTTATTATGGCGTCGCGGCTATCAAAATGAAAAAGGTGAAATAGATCATGGACTCGAAAGTTTGATTCATCTATTGATGAGAGCAGAGAAAAAAGTACGTTGCGTGCACGATAAAACGGTGATGCTTTTACATAACATGGGGTCTCGGAAAGTGCTTGTGCAAAAATGTGAAGATGGCATGCATAGCTTTTACGACATGGATATGACAAAAAATAAACAAGGTGAAGATACAATACAAGACTTTTATCAGTTTCCCTCCGAAGAACGGATCGACATGGAGCCCTTTATAATGTCGAGTGAGATGTTCCAATCTTTTTCTGTTGCAAAGACCGCAAAACAAATCAATGAATTGCTTTCTGAAGGAGAGCATCCTCCAGCTATGCAGGCATTTATGAAAGCGTTTGTGAAGAATGGATGTTTCCTTAATAATTTTTCATTGATCAAGTCTGACTACATCACAGATGAGAATGAAATTCCAGAAATACATTTGTTTTTACCGTCAAAATCGTGCATTTGGTATATCGATTACACGGAAGTAGATACGCAAAGTCAAGTATACTTCTATCCTACAGAAGCATCCTCATTGATACAGATGATCATGACACGGATAAAAATGTGGTTTGGTTTTTAAACAAGAGCGGATGTGCTTATGGAGGGATGGATGATGAATTTGTTAAAAGAAAAGAAGATTGCCTTATCGACAGATGAATTGATTGGGGTGCTCGCCTTGTGTGGTTATGAGGATGTTGCACGTGAAGCCTCATTGCTAAAGCGGGATATGACAGAGCAACAGCTAGGCGCTTTCGCGTATCACGTAGAAAGGCTGTTAAAGCATCGCGGTTATTGGGATGAAGCCCGTTCAACACAACTAGTCCAAGAAGTAGAAGACCTGATTCATGCTGTGATGAAGGCGCCGAAAAAGGTTCGTTGCGTATATGGACAGTATGCATTGATATTTCATCACCTAGCAGATGGAGGCAGGATTGTCCAACGTTTCGAAGGCATGGATCATATATTTACGATGATGAATGGTAATCTTGATTATGTTGAGCATCTGATCGACTTTTATGGTTTACCTGAGGAAGAGCCAAAAGAGGGGATTGCACCTTTTAAGATCGAAAGAGAACTGTTTGACTCCATGGGTACATATACAGATGAAGAAATGGACGCAATTTGTAAGGATGAGGACCATCCAATCTCTTTCCGCTCCTTTTTAAGAGACTTTCAAGAACGTCATGCCGTTTTTGATTCAATTACGTTTATGTTCGGAGAAGAAGTGGAAGAGGCGCAGGGCGATGAGCCAGTATATCTATTTTTAAGAGGAAAGTCGTGTGTGTGGTTTCTAGATTATAGCTTTGTGATGGAAGCAAATGAAATCGATGTATATCCTGTGGAAATGAAGGAATATATGAAACTAATTGCAGAGGAAGAGCTTCCAGCTTGGTTGGAAGGGAATTAACATAACAGAAATGTACTTTTCTTGATGGTGAGCTTTGTAAAGGAGCTCGTTATCTTAATATGAGATCAAGAGCCGATACCTAGTATGACTATCGTGTCAGGACGTTTTCGAGGAAGCGATTCCATGTCGGAATACTTCTTTACATCCGCCTGTCTACTCCCATCTGTCTCGCAACTTCAGAATAGTTGCGTCCTTTTGTATTGGTTTCGTATCTGATATAATTAATTTCAGCCATTGCCAACATCTCCTATATACCTCCCGTGAACGTAATGCCCGAACAACAGGAGTGTATGTATTTTTTCGGATGTTGGCAAGTGGCTTTTTTATACATAAAGTAGCTGCCGTTTCCTACATTTCTATCGAACAAGAAAACCTTGTTCATATAATATTTTTTAGTTATCCATTAGAACCTAGTTATAAGAATGAAACGTGTGAGGTAGAAGGCAAGGTATCAAAGGATGAAAGATAATAAATGAAAACATTAATAATAGACAATTATGATTCCTTTACCAATAATATTGCGCAATATGTTTATAAAGTAACGAAGGTCTCTCCTGTAGTAATAACTAACGATTATCCTTTCCATAAAATTAATTTTTCCGAGTTTAAAAATATTATTTTGTCTCCCGGACCAGGAACTCCAGAAAAAGATAAAGATTTTGGTATATGTAAAAGGATCATTAACGAAGTGAATATTCCTATTTTAGGCATCTGCTTGGGTCACCAAGGTATTAATTATTATTTAGGTGGAGAGGTCGGAAAGGCTCCTAAACCAGTACACGGTTATAGGGAGCTTATTCTCAATAATGGCGAAAATATATTTAAAGGCTTGCCAAATAGTTTTTTCGCAGTTAGATACCATTCTTTGATCTGTACTAAACTCGCTCCTTCACTTAAAGTAACTGCTTACACTCAAGATGGTTTGATAATGGGTATTTCACACAAAGAGTTGCCTATTTATGGCGTGCAATTTCATCCCGAATCAATTGATTCAGAGTTTGGGGTTGAATTAATTAGAAATTTTATAGAAATTTCTATGGGAGGCAATTAAATGTACGAGATTTTGCTTAAAGAAAAGTTAGAGTGTGTAGGATGTCCAATGAGTGTGACTCCAAAGAATGTTGAAAAAGATATAGACTTCTCTACTATTGAAGTATATGAGAGTTTGTTTTATGGTTCAAAAGATAGTTTTTGGTTAGATGGAGAATTATCAAGTGAGTTCGGCAGTAGGTTTTCAGTTATGGGAAATTGTGATCGGGATTCTGCCATTTCCTTCATTTATTATGTGAAAGATTCAAGGTTGGATATAACTGGCCCTAAAGGGCAAGAGTCAATTTATGGAGATTTTTACGAAATGATGGATTGTATATTTTCTTTAATAGACAATGAAAACTCCAAAGATGTTCTTCACCCGTTTAAAGGAGGGGTCGTTGGCTATTTAGGATATGAATTAAAAGCCCTTAGAGGGGTAACAAATAAACATACATCAGATATGCCGGATGCTGTTCTTTATTTACCTAAAAATATCTTAGTGCTTGATCATAAAGATCAGAAGAGTTATGTGTGTAACTTTTGGGGTGAAACTTTAAATGTAACAGAAAGTATGCTTAATAAGAGCGAAAAGTATATACAAAAAAGAACACCAGAACATTTAATACCCCCAACGGAAGATGAGATTGATTTAGAAATTACACGTGATGATTATAAAGAAAAGATCAAATTGTGTAAAAAATACATTGCTGAAGGTGAATCCTACGAAATATGTTTAACGAATCGCGCGTCTATGCCTTATAGCTTTGATCCATTATTGCTTTACAAAGAAATGAGACTTTTGAGCCCAGTGAGATATAGCGCTTTTTTCAATACTGAAGATTTTTCAATATTAAGCTCTTCTCCAGAAATGTTTATAAGTATTGATGAAAATGGAAAAATGGTATCTAAACCAATTAAGGGAACTAGAGCAAGAGGCATTACTGAAAAACAAGATAGTTTGGAGAAAGAAAGTTTAATGAACTCCTCAAAGGATAGAGCGGAGAATTTAATGATTGTCGACTTAGTCAGGCATGATTTTAATGAAGTTTGCTATCCTGATACAGTGAGAGTACCAGAAGCTTTTGTTGTAGAAACATATTCATCTGTACACCAGTTAGTTTCTACAGTCGTAGGAGAATTAAATTGGGAAAATGGTATTTTTAAATCTATAGGAAAATGCTTTCCGGGAGGCTCTATGACTGGAGCTCCGAAACTTCGAACCATGAGCATAATAGATGAACTTGAAGAGTCGCATAGAGGTGTATATTCAGGATCTATAGGTTGGGTTGGCTTTAACGGTTATACCGATTTAAGTATTGTCATTAGAACGATCGTCATTAAAGATCAAGTCGCAACTTTTGGAATAGGTGGGGCTATTGTAGAAGCATCAGATCTTGAAGATGAGTTTCGCGAAACATTAATTAAAGCTTGTGTTCCGTTTCAAAGTATAAGGAGAGTTCAAAATTTGATTAAAAAGTCGGTTTAGATGAAGATTACTAATGAAGTCTGGAATGGATCATTACGTTTCCACTATCTATAGTCATATAGGTATTTGTCATAATGATGCTCTATATAGTAACCTTACTAGAAGATGGATAGAGGGTGTGCATAGTTTCGGTGTATATTTTCCAGCTAAATCAAAAGAAAAAGAGGCAAGAACTAAGGGTTTTCACTATACGAATCCTGGGGGAGAAGCATTTTTTAAAGAAGTTGAAAGCGATGTTAATGTAAGGCTATCAAAGGAAACAATGTTAAAAGTTTTTTTCATAAAACTTTTAGCGATATAAAAAGCTGTAAGAAGGCCATTCATAGTAGATTACTAAAATAAACAAGATTCAGCAGGAATTGATCACATTAATTCACCAAACAGACCGTTACATAAAAAAACATGAAACCATTGACCTCTATTTAGACAGGATTCAACGTGAAAGCGATCAAGATAATAGTTTAGAAGGCTATTTCCTAAATCATTTTGAATAGCCAATTTTGTGTGGCCATTCAAAGTTCACTTTCTAGTTCATGGTTAAGCAATGATAATCCTTATATAGGCGAGATGTTTCAGACGCCTAAATCAGATTGGAAGTCTCTACAAAAGCTTTGCCTCCTTGGAGGATGCACGAAGTGGCCGGAGCAAGCTTTTTGCTTTGAAATCTATCTGCACGATGGGTTGAAAATTATTACACCTACACAATGCCATAGTGAACATACAAAGGTGTATTGGCTAACCGAGAAGTTACGAGTGCGCCAAAAGGAAGCATCCAGAACAATAAGTGACGACACAATGGATTGGTAGCCTCATGAACAGTAGTATTGCTTCTAATATGTAAAGAACTTGCAATCAGTTTCATTTCAGTGGATTGACAGTTTTTTTCAAAACAAGATACCATTTGATGTTTTTGTACTTATAAGGTACTAAGCACCCGTCGAAGGTAATTTATATTGTTACTAATCTATTTATGATCCTCTATTAAGTGTTTCGGTTTACTTAATTTTTGCATTTTGGAAAGAGAGTCGTAAAACTGGTTATATAATGATAATAGCCGCAGTCTACATACTAAGAGTTTAAATCATAGTAGGATAGGGGCTTGAAAAAATCTGTCTTTTATAGAAATCCTTTCTTCGAAACCATCCCCTAAATTATTAAAATACTTAAAAGCGAAAAGCATTATTTACATAAGTATGAGACATTTGAGGAGCTATCTAAAGCGGTGGATGAGTATATATATATTTTTATAATCATGATTAAACGAACTCATCCCTATAGAATCTAGAATTAAAGCCGCTTACATCATTTTTATTATTTCACTGTCTACTTGACAGGGGGCAGTCAAAAGACTAGTGGGTGATTTGTATTCTTTTACGGTTTACTTTGTTAATCTCCATGTAATAGATAGGAATGCCTCAGTTAAGTTGAAATCAGCAAAGTTTTAAAGGAAGCATGGGGCGTTACAGCAATATCTTCTGTTCCTTCTATATGAAATAACTTTTCAATCATATAGGTAAATCGTTGCGCAATAATGGCTCTCACTAGTCAAACGAATCTTCCTGACGCCAAGTGGCACCAAAATTTTCACCATTCTTTCTATCTCTTCAAAATAAAGAAGCTCCTCTCTTAGCATAAATTTAAAATCTGTACCAAATATCTCTTTAGGCACCAAGATTACAGCGGGCAGTTACAGAAATCCTTAAATCGTGCAAGGGACGGCCTAATGGTCCGTTAGAACTTTCATTAAATACCTCCTCCCCATTCTACCAAACAGGATTTTCTCCAAATTTCATAAATTGTTCTTAAGGAGGTTGTTCCCGAGGTGCATTAAAATGGATATAGACACAAAATTATTGATACACCCAACAATGAATGAATATCATTGCATGTTACAATTGATATAGATGATTAACTTAACACCTAATCATTTGTACGCAAGATGCCGGAAAGATTCCTACTTTTGCGGGATCTGGGTAATACAATAGAGCCTAAATGAAAGAACACAACATTTTCTTTCAAACGTTTTTAAGTGATATTTTTACGGTACTAGCAATCCGCAGAAAAAATAAACCCCTTGCAATAGGAAAACTGCTTTTCAACAGAAAGAGAAAGGAGTATTCCATGGATAATGAATTCATAAATAAGTTACCAAAAGTAACAGAGAAAGAGCCCTCAGCCTTAGCCATCATGTTAAATGAAATAGGTACAGTAAAACCAATTCATGAAGGAAGCCATTTGTTTCATGAAGGTGATGACGCAAATGAAATATATCTAATTAAATCTGGTCAAATTCAAATTTCCAAACTGACTGCTGATGGTAAAGAGTTGTTGCTAAGGGTATGTAATAGTGGCGATATAGTTGGTGAGCTTATTTTATTCAGTGATAACGCCACTTACTTTTTAAGTGCTGAAATTATTCACTCCGGTGAAGTCATCATGCTAAATAAAGAGAGAATAGAAAAAGAATTACTCTCTAATCCGTCTTTAGCTCTTGAATTCATGAAATGGGAAGCTGACCATATGCGCAAATTCCAAACGAAGATTAGAGATTTGCTTTTAAACGGCAAAAAAGGCGCGCTGTACTCCACCCTAATTCGGTTATCAAACAGTTATGGCGTCATTCATCCGAAAGGAATTCTTATTAATATGGCATTCACCAATAGAGAATTAGCCCGTTTCTGCGCAGCAACAAGAGAAAGCATTAACCGGATGCTTAGTCAGTTAAAAAAATGGGATGTTATTTCAATTGAAAAAGATGGAAGAATATTAATTAAAAACTCCAAGTTTCTTAGGGATGAAATAGGTTGTGAGTACTGTTCTATTGATATTTGCAATATTAATTAAGCGATAACGGGCTTTTCTTTTTTTGTTTTGCAATGAGATTCAGCAAAAAACCCCGTTATCGCTCGTATTTTTACACAAAATTTTAAAATGATTTCTTGACATCTGCATATAATTATTTCGATCAGCTAAGTTAAAACTCTTTCCTAACTACAAAGGTGCCGTGGCTACCTAATGGAATTAGCAACAAAAATTCCACTGAGGAATAACGGTACCTCAACCTCACTATCTCATTTGTTCCTATCAGCTGGGTTGTGAACACAGAAGTGTAAGACGCAATGCAACAATATCATCGTTTTGCATGCCTATTCTAATGCCTGTAAAAGCCAACTTCCGCTACGAACTTCCACTTTATTTATGATTCATTGATAGATCGTTAAACATACCTACATAGTATTGCACCGATCCAGAATCATTTTTAATACAAGTGATATGTAACCATTCTTTATAAATTTCGTCATTCTTTCGTTTATTCCATATTTCTCCTTGCCAAAATCCCTGGTTATTTATGTCATCCCACATTTTTTCATAATAAGCCTTATCCTGCTTTCCAGAATGTAAAATACTAGGCTTGTTCCCGATCACATCATCTTTCGAATAGCCGGTGATGTTACTAAATGCCGTATTTACATATTCAATCTCACCATGTTTATTTGTTACCATTATACCTTCTACAGTACCTTCTAAAATTTTTCTTTCTATATTTTTTTGATCTTTATAATACATAAAGATAACAATAATCAAGCTTATGAAAGCAAATTGGGAAAGTGCCATGAATCCAATGGCATAGTGACCAGTTATATTAAATACGATAGATAATATAAGTGGTGGAAAGAATCCTCCCAATCCTCCCATTGCGGCCACAACACCGTTTACAATCCCAGCTTGTTTGGAAAAATAAAGTGGTACAAGTTTGAAGACTGTTCCGTTTCCTATACCAACACTAACGGCAACAGAGAGGGAACCGATCGTATACCACTCTATATTTGGAGAAAATGATAATAGAATCCCTGATAACCCTACACCAACAAATACAAATATGAGAATAATGTAAGCATTACATTTATCTGCTAACCATCCACCTATTGGTCTAAGTGCTGTAGCAACTGCAATAAAGATGGCTGTCCGTATACCGGCATCGACAGAAGTTAAATCGAAATTGGTTACTAGGAAGTTTGGTAGAAATACAGTAAACGCAACAAACGCTCCAAAAGTTATAAAATAAAATAAGCATAGGAACCACAACGTTGAATTGTTGTATACTTTTTTAATTTGTTCTGACATAGAGGTGTTTATTTTAGCCTCTTTCTTATCGCCAAACACGAGATTCAATACTAGAAAGGCTAAAATAAGTATGAGATAAAGCTGAACGGTTTTTTGCCATCCTAAGTGTTGTGCAACAATAGGTGCTAAGAAAGTAGATACGGCAGTGCCGATATTACCAATCCCATATATGCCATTAATGAGTCCATGTTTTTCTTTTGGATAATATTTTGGCAATGAAGTTACTCCAATGGAAAAAGTAGCCCCGCCTACTCCAATGAAAAATCCTCCTAATACTAAATCCAAAAACGAATCAGCCCTGCTTATATAAAATACTGGCGGTAACAATATGAGAAAGCTGATGATGTTTATCATTCTGGCACCAAATCTATTTGTGAAAAAACCTACAGGAACACGAAGAACGGAACCTAAAATAACCGGGATAGCTGTAACCAATGACACTTGTCCAGCTGTTAATGCAATGTCTTCTTTAATGCTTGGCATCAAGGAAGATATTAATACCCAAATCATAAAGCCGGCAATAAGACTAGATGTTTGCAGGGAAACCTGAATACTTGGCTTTTTTGTCATCATCTCTTCATCCCTCTCGTACTAAGTTATGTTCATCATATAAATAATTAAAAAATGGGGGTGTGATCCAGATCACACCTTTCTTTTTAGGCTGGTGTTTAAATGGGGTTAAAGCAACTTATTGGAGGGATTTCGATGAAGAAGAAACGCTCACCGCTATGGCGCCGTTTAAATTATGTGAAGCCAATAGAAAATTATTCAAATCAACATAGTCAATTACAAGCAGGAAATAGAGAATGGGAAAATGTGTATCGGAGAAGGTGGCAACATGATAAAGTGGTTCGCTCTACTCATGGAGTGAATTGTACTGGATCATGCAGCTGGAATATTTATGTTAAGGATGGAATCGTCACTTGGGAAGGGCAGCATTTAGATTATCCGACAACAGGACCAGATATGCCTGAATTTGAACCAAGAGGTTGCCCGAGAGGGGCCAGTTTTTCGTGGTATTTATATAGTCCACTTAGAGTTAAATATCCATATGTTCGAAAAAAATTATTAGAATTATGGCGAGAAGCTTTAACAGAGCATGAGCATCCTTTAGAAGCTTGGAAAAGTATTGTGGAAAATAAAGAAAAAGCAAGGAGATATAAAACTGCAAGAGGAAAAGGTGGATTAGTACGAGTAGAGTGGGAGGAAATAACGCAACTCGTTGCAGCCTCTGTACTGTATACAGTGATTAAATATGGCCCTGATCGCAATATTGGTTTTTCACCAATTCCTGCGATGTCAATGATTAGTCATGCTGCCGGCAGCCGGTTTATGTCTTTGATTGGCGGACCGATGCTAAGCTTTTATGACTGGTATGCAGATTTGCCGCCAGCTTCACCGCAAATTTGGGGGGATCAAACGGATGTGCCAGAAAGCTCGGATTGGTTTAATGCGGGATATATTATTACTTGGGGGTCAAACGTGCCTTTAACCCGTACTCCTGATGCGCATTTTTTAGCTGAGGCGCGATATAAAGGAACAAAAGTAGTATCAGTTAGTCCGGATTACGCGGAATCGACGAAATTTTCGGATGATTGGTTGTCAGTGAAACAAGGAACAGACGGTGCTGTTGCAATGGCAATGGGGCATGTGATTTTAAATGAATTTTATGACAAGCAAAAGACGCCTTATTTTGAATCATACGCTAAGGAATATACCGACTTCCCTTTTATCGTTCGATTAAAAAAAGGTAAACAAAACTATGTAGCTGACCGATTTTTGCAGGCTAAAGATCTTAGCATAGATTGTGAACATAGTGAATGGAAACCAGCAATGTGTAATGAAAAAACGGGAGAATTTGCGATCCCACAAGGTACGATTGGTTCTAGGTGGGATGAAGAAGGAAAGTGGAATCTGTTATTAATTGATGAAAAAACAGGAGAAGAAATAGAACCTGTTCTCAGTTTTCTAGGGCAAGAAGACAAAGTAGTAGAAGTTGATTTGCCTTACTTTGACAATGAAGAGCATAAATTAATGCGACGAGCAGTGCCAGCAAAAGAAATAATTATAAGTGGAAAGAAAGAGTATGTCACCACTGTTTATGATTTGATGCTGGCAAATTATGGCATAAATCGAGGAATAGGTGGTAATGTTGCCAAGTCTTATGATGAAGAGGCTCCCTTTACACCTGCATGGCAAGAAAAAATTACTGGTATTGATCGAGAATCAGTCATTAAAATCGCGCGCGAATTTGCTCAAAATGCGATTGATACAAAAGGACGATCGATGATCATTATGGGCGCCGGGATAAATCACTGGTTCAATTCTGACACCATTTATCGCGCGGTGGTAAACCTTGTCATGATGGTAGGAGCTCAAGGTGTCAACGGAGGCGGCTGGGCGCACTATGTAGGACAAGAGAAATTACGCCCTGTTGAAGGATGGACACAAATAGCAACTGCCAAAGATTGGGGAGGTCCGCCAAAGTTGCAAAATGGAACTTCTTTCTTTTACTTTGCCACCTCTCAGTGGAGATTTGAGGAAACGGCAGTCAGTCAGCTCACCGGAGCTAATGTGGAGAAAGCAAGATACGATCATCATGGAGATTATAATGTCTTAGCCGCAAGGCTGGGATGGCTTCCATCATATCCTACGTTTAATCAGAATGGGATCGATTTATATCAGGAAGCCGTTGAAAACGGAAGTGAGACAATAGAGGAAATAAGAGAATATGTAGCTGAACAACTAAAACAAAAGAAACTTACATTTGCGATTGAAGACCCTGATGACCCAAAGAATTTTCCGAGAAATTTATTTGTATGGAGAGCAAATTTAATTTCCAGTTCGGGAAAGGGACATGAATACTTTCTGAAATATTTGTTAGGCACCTCACACGGGTTGTTAAATACGGATGAAGGCACGGTACGTCCAGAAGAGATTAACTGGAGAGAAGAAGCTCCTGAAGGTAAATTGGATTTGTTAATTAATTTGGACTTTCGAATGGCTGGTACAGCGTTATATTCCGATGTAATTTTGCCGGCAGCTACTTGGTATGAAAAATATGATTTATCCAGCACGGATATGCATCCTTTTGTGCATCCCTTTAACCCTGCTATCGCTTCACCGTGGGAGTCGAAATCGGATTGGGATATTTTCAAAGCATTGGCGAAAGCCGTTTCGGATTTGGCAAAAACAATAAATATGCAACCAACCAAAGAAATTGTAGCGACTCCATTAAACCATGACACAACCGAAGAAATAGCCCAACCATTTGGAGAAATTAAGGACTGGTCTAAAGGAGAATGTGAACCGATTCCTGGTAAAACAATGCCACAAATTCATGTGGTAGAAAGAGATTATAAGGAAATCTATACGAAGATGACAGCCCTTGGTCCGAATATTGTGAGCAAGCCCTATGGCGGAAAAGGGATTAACTGGAAGATGGAAAAAGAGTATGAACAAATTAAACGGAAAATAGGAACGATAAAGGATGGGAGTATAGCAAACGGGTGTCCGGATATTACAAATGCGAAAGATGCTTGTGAAGCAATTCTCAAGCTTTCTTCTACGACAAATGGAAAGGTTGCAGTGAAAGCTTGGGAAGCATTAGAGAAACAAACAAACCTTCAGCTTAAGGATTTGGCGGCTGATAGAGCAGAAGAATTATTTACATTTGACCAAATTACAGCACAGCCAAAGACTGTAATCACTTCTCCGGCATTTACTGGTTCAGAAAAAGGCGGCAGAAGATATTCGCCATTTACGACGAATATAGAAAGAAAAATACCGTTTCGAACGTTAACTGGGCGACAATCATTCTTTTTGGATCATGAACTGATGAAGGAATTTGGAGAACAGATGGCGGTGTATAAACCGATCTTGAATCATCAACCATTTCGGAACAAGCGTCCAGAAATAGAAGGGAAAGAGATTGTACTGAACTATTTAACACCTCACAATAAATGGTCTATTCATAGCATGTTTTTTGATTCGCAACCAATGTTGACGCTATTTAGAGGAGGTCCAACGATTTGGTTAAATAAAGATGATGCACAAGAAATAGATGTGCAAGACAATGATTGGATTGAATGTTTTAACCAAAATGGCGTTGTTGTAGCGCGAGCAGTTGTTTCTCACCGTATTCCAAAAACTATGGCGTTTATGCACCATGCACAAGATCGTCATATCCACACTCCTGGTACCAAACTAACAGATAACCGTGGTGGAACACACAATAGCCCTACGCGTATTCATGTAAAACCAACTCATATGATTGGTGGATATGCGCAGCTTAGTTACGGATTTAATTACTACGGACCAACTGGAAATCAGCGAGATTTAAATGTCGTGATTAGAAAGTTGAAGGAGGTAGATTGGCTTGAAAATTAAAGCACAAACAGGGATGGTAATGAATCTCGACAAATGTATTGGTTGCCATACTTGTAGTGTTACATGTAAAAACACGTGGACAAATCGCCCTGGAGCAGAATATATGTATTTTAATAATGTCGAAACGAAGCCTGGTATTGGGTACCCAAAGCATTGGGAAGATCAAGAAAAATATAAAGGCGGCTGGAAGTTAAAGGATGGAAAATTGACATTGCAATCTGGGTCAAAAGCAAAGCGGCTTGTCGATTTGTTTTACAACCCATATCAGCCTGAATTAGATGATTATTATGAGCCCTGGAATTATGATTATGAAACATTAACGAATGCACCAGAAAAACAACATCAGCCAGTAGCCAGAGCAAAATCAGCACTTACTGGAGAGTACATGGACTTGATATGGGGGCCAAACTGGGAAGATGATCTAGCTGGTAGCCATGTCACTGGGTTAAGTGACCCAAACGTTGTACAAATGGAAGAAGGGATTAAGACAGAGTTTGAAGACGTATTTATGATGTATTTACCGCGGATTTGTGAACATTGCATGAATCCGGCATGCGTTTCTGCTTGCCCATCTGGAGCCATGTACAAGCGTGAAGAGGATGGAATTGTACTTGTTGACCAAAATGCATGTCGAGCTTGGAGACATTGTGTCACCTCTTGTCCGTATAAAAAAGTATATTTTAATTGGAAAACACATAAAGCGGAAAAATGTAACCTATGCTTTCCAAGATTAGAAAATGGCCAACCTACCATTTGTTCCGAAACTTGTGTAGGAAGAATTCGTTATATCGGGGTCATGCTGTACGATGCGGATAAAGTGCTTGAGGCGGCGTCTATAGAAAATGAAAAAGAACTATATGAAGCACAAAAAACTATTTTTTTGGATCCCCACGATCCGGAAGTGATTGCTGAAGCAAAAAAAGAGGGCATTCCTATGGATTGGATAGAAGCTGCCCAAAAATCTCCCCTATACAAGATGGTTATAGATTGGGAGATTGCGTTACCTTTACATCCAGAGTATCGAACATTGCCAATGGTATGGTACATTCCTCCGCTTAGTCCAATCATGAATACGATTGAAGGAAAGGAAAGCGGAGTGGCTACAGATGATATTTTTCCTGCAATTGATCATATGCGTATCCCAATTGAATATTTAGCGAATTTATTAACCGCCGGAGATACGGATGTAATTCGCAAAGTGTTGAAAAAGATGGCAGTGATGCGAAGTTATATGCGGGCGGAAGTAACTGGTAAAGCATTTCATCTTGATTTGATTACAGAACTCGGGCTAAAAAAAGAAGATATCCAAGAGATGTATCGGTTATTGGCAATTGCCAAATACAATGATCGTTTTGTTATTCCGATGAGTCACAAAGAAGAAATAGCTGATCTTTATAGTGAACAGGGGATGTGTGGCTTAGACTTTGAAGGCGGCCCAGGAAGTTGTGGCGTATTTTCGTGATCGTGTTTTTAAATAGCGGAGATGTTGAATATAAGGTCCATGTAAACTTCAGAATGATTTTTTTCCAAAGCGTCTAATTAGCACCCAAATGTCTGATTTGTTCAGATGTCTTTATGACACACCAAAGAGGTACACAATCAGTAGGAGATAAAAGAACAGCCTACTGATTGTAGATTCATCTAATAGATGAGGCGCTGTATCCTATTATAAATATCATTTGAAACCATGAAAGGACGGCTTTTTATGAATCCAGCGTTGAATTATCAACTGATATCTTTTCTTTTGCAGTACCCTGATCGTAGTTGGGAAGAGGGGTTGCCCGACGTAAAGCTTGAAATAGAGCAGATTACTTATGAACCACTGAAAGAAAAACTAGTCAAGTTTGTAGAAGCAGTCAATAACAGTAGTTCTACAGATTGGATCGATAGATACATTGAAACATTTGATTTTGGCAGAGCAACGAATTTGTATGTTACGTATTTAAAACAAGGAGAAAAACGGGAAAGAGGTATGGAGCTACTGCAATTAAAAAAAATCTATCAACAAGCTGGCTTTACCGTTACTGATAAAGAACTTCCTGACTATTTACCTGCCGTGCTGGAGTTTTGCGCACAAGTTCCTACTAAACAAAGTAATGAGTTACTTGCAAATTATGGAGGAGCGATTTGGTTACTACGTGAAAAGCTACATTCTATGAATGACGATTATGGATTGTTATTAGATGCGCTTTTTATCCAAATGGACGTAAATGGAGTCAATATAGACGAATGCAAACAATCAAATGCGCTTATTGAAAAGAGGTAGATGAACATGTTAAATCTATTATTATGGGGAATTTTCCCATATATTGTTTTAACTATATTTATTGGTGGACATATTTACCGCTATCAAAAAGATCAGCTTGGCTGGACATCGAAATCCAGTGAGTTCTTAGAAAAAAAGCGCTTGCGAGTAGGGTCTTTACTATTTCATTTCGGCATTTTTATTGTATTAGGTGGACATTTTTTAGGCATCATAGTCCCAGTTGAGTTTTATAATTCCCTTGGTATAACGGAAAAAATGTATCATATAGTTGCTATTAGTTTTGGATTACCAGCTGGATTCGTTGCTCTATTGGGAGCTTTTCTTTTATTATATCGAAGGATTAGTGTCAAACGAATTAAAGCAACAACTTCATGGAGCGATTGGGTTAGTTTACTGTTTGTATTATTGGCAATTACGACGGGGATGCTGGCTACGAGCTTCAATATCGATTCACAAGGATTTGATTATCGAACGACTATTTCTCCATGGCTTCGAGGTATACTCACTTTTCACGTACAACCGGAATTGATGGTGACAGTTCCAATTTGGTTTAAGATTCATATATATGCTACTTTTAGCTTATTTGTTGTCTGGCCGTTTACAAGGCTTGTACACGCATTTAGTTTCCCCATTCGCTATTTAAATAGAAGCTATGTTATCTATAAAAAGAGAGTGGCTACAAAAAGAGTGGACCCATTGAATGTGAAGGATTAGCTTTCATTATTAAGAACCTACTTACAGCATTTTAATGTTTGCATAATAGTTTCCTTTCCAATACGCTGGCTGGCGAAATTAAATTCATTTGTCATCACGAAATGCAACGCATCAAAAGCAGGGTATCGCTCGGCGCTCCGGTAATACAAATAACGACCCATACATCGGATTCTCTCATGGAAATGCGGGTATGGTTCTGCACTAGCGCTTTATAAATATTGGCCTTGCAGGTAAAGCATTTTTGACTTTAGGTTAAAAATGCTTTTCTTTTTTGTCTCTTATAATACGATTGTTTATAAGGGTGAGAATGTTTATGGTTGGGTTTTCCCATTTTTTCTTAATTCGAACATAGATGTTTTTCATCTATACCTTAACCATATTAACTTATACAAAACAAATCGAAATAAAAATATACTCCGAAAGCTCTCATTGTTCATTTTGAAATTTATTTTTTGATTTGTTATGATCCTTTGAGAGAAGTATAAAATGGAGGGATAGGATTGGATTTTACAGATATTAATTACCTTAAAGTAGGAAGTGCGAAACAAAAACAAGCATACTACCATTTGCGTGAATTAAATATATTTGAAGAGTTAAAAATATTCAATCCAGTTCTTTGTGGAACCGTTCCGCTCGATATCAGCCTTCCAGATTCAGACCTTGATATCATTATGGAAGTAAAGGATTTCAAAGTTTATAAAAATATGTTAAAAGAAAAGTATAGTTTTTATGATTCTTTTCACATAAAAGTAAAAGTAATAAAAAATAATAAAGTTGTTAAATCCAGTTTTTTTTATAAAGGGGTGGAAATCGAACTTTTTGGACAATCAATTCCAGTGCAAGAGCAAAACGCTTATTTGCACATGGTTATAGAATATTTTCTAATAAAAAATGTGAATGGTCTTAAAGAAAAGGTAATTAAGTTAAAAAAGCAGGGTTATAAAACAGAACCTGCCTTTGCCTATTTATTGAAATTAAGTGGCGATCCTTATGAAAGCTTAATAGAGTATGGTAGAAACCAGGGGATCATTTGAAAGCAATCTATCCAAGGTATACATGTCAACGATGATATGTACATTTATCAAACAACTATCTAATAAGTTAATGTTATAGATACTAGGCAAAAAACATACTAAGATTAGTGGGTAAAATCATCCGTCGATGATCTTACCCACTAATCTTAGTATGTTTTCTATAAAAAGCCGTTTTTAACCGAAAATAAAATTAGTCATTTTCAGGTCATTATATAGACTGGAAAAATGTTTCATGTATTTCATCAAATCTTATAATCGTATGAATATAAATGAATCGCTTTGGGACATTTTTCATTCGAAGCGTGGGCAACCCTTAGTCCAAATACTTTCATATGGTAAAAATTTCGCACGTGGAAGGTCCAGAAGAGCTGCATAACAAGATGCGAACAAGGGGGCCGATCAAATGAGGATAGGCATACCAAATTGTCGTTTTATTACAACGAGTATCTTTTTTTATTGAGACGTTCCGATCCGCTTAAAATATATTGAAAACATTCGATCATTTGAGTTTAATGGAATATAGTAGTGTATAGATAAAGAAGATGCTGATAAGGTTTATCAAGAAAAATAGCTAGTAGATTACATGTAGGTTGGTGAAGCAAGTGAAGCAATTTCCTGAGGGGATCAAATTTTGTTATCCTTGGCGAAGTTATCAACGCGAGGTATTGGCACATTTGGATGCCCATTTAGAAAACAATCATTTGCATCTTGTCGCCCCGCCAGGTTCAGGAAAAACGGTACTTGGTTTAGAAGTCATGCTACGGTTAAACAAACCAACTCTTATTGTGTCGCCGACACTGGCGATACGAAACCAGTGGGTGGATCGTTTTACAGAGTTGTTCTTACAACAGTCAGAGCCACCTGATTGGATTTCAACGGACTTAAGGAACCCGGCGTTTGTGACGGTGACCACTTATCAAGGGCTACATGCTTTATTAGAAAGCAAAGTGAAAGAGGTAGACAGCGGCTCTGATGGAGATGATGTCGAACAAGAACAGAATGAATTTGATGTTTGCATGAAAGAAAAGGCGTTGGAAAAGTTGCTTCAGCAAAGTTTCCAAACGTTGATTTTGGACGAAGCACATCATTTAAGGACAAGCTGGTGGGAAACAACAATAAGGTTCCGCGACCAAATGGATCAACCGACTGTAGTTGCGTTAACCGCAACCCCGCCCTACGATGTAAGCTCGGCGGAATGGGAAAAATATATGGAATTATGCGGACCGATCGATGAAGAAATTGATATTGCCGCATTAGTCAGAGAAGGGGATTTGTGTCCACACCAAGACTATGTCTGGATGTCTGTCCCGGTCCCGAAGGAAGCTGGCCCAATCCGTGCATTTCGCGATGAGGTACAAGAGTTCATTCAAGAGATCAAACAAAATAAAGACTTGATACGCTTGTTAGAAAATCATCCGTGGATTAAATCGGAAGAATATCTTGAAGAAAAGCTGGCGAAATATGGGTATTTCATTTCCATTCTTTTGTTTTTAAAAGAGGTGGGCAGCGACCGGTGGCAATGGCCTTTTCAACAAATGGATGAAAAACATGCTGATTTGCCGAAGTTTACTGTCGAGTGGATGGAAGAATTGCTTAGTGGGCTTCTCTATCGCGACCAACATGTGAATGTGAAAAATGAGCCGATCAAAAGCATCAGAAAGAAGTTATCAGGAATCGGAGCACTTGAACGAAAAAACATCCGTCTAACAGCAAAGAAGACGATGCAACGAACTTTATTGCAGAGTGCTTCGAAGTTACAAAGTATAACGCATATCGTTTCACTAGAAAAGCAAGCACAAGGAGATGATCTCCGGCTTGTTGTGTTGGCGGACTACATTTATAAAAATGACTTGCCAAAGGCAGAACAAGATATAAAAACACTCAATCGGATCGGTGTTATTCCAATCTTTGAAGTGTTAAGAAGGCAATTAAAAAATCGTTGCCGGCTTGGTGTTTTAACTGGCTCGATCGTCATCATCCCAACAAATGCAGTTCCTCATTTGCATTCATTCGGTTTGAATTTTTCAGTCCAGCCCTTACGGCATGATCCCGTGTACAGTGAAGTGATTGTTACTGGAGCATCCAAGCAAGAGATAGTCAAAGTCATAACGTCCATCTTTTCAGAAGGGCACATTGATACGCTGGTAGGAACAACAGCCTTGCTTGGAGAAGGCTGGGATGCGCCAAGCGTAAACACGCTTATTTTAGCTTCTTATGTCGGATCATTCATGTTAACCAATCAAATGAGAGGGAGAGCCATCCGGTCAGACAAGGATAATTCTCGAAAATGCGCAAATATTTGGCACTTGGTATGTGTCGATGTCAACACATTGGATGGAGGATATGACTACCTTTCATTATCAAGACGGTTTAAATCATTAAGCGGATTAGATGAGGAATTGCCGATTATTGTTTCCGGGATAGAGCGTCTCCGCCTTCCGTCTCCGCCATTCTCAGCCAAAACACCAGAGGAAGTAAATCACCTCATGATGAAACGAGCTACAAATAAGGCAAACTTGTTTGAAAGGTGGCGGGAAGCAACAAATCTAGGGGAAAAGAAAAGAGAACAACTGGATGTAGGTAAGTCATTTGTACCAAGGCCATTTTTATTTGCGCATACATTTAAGTCACTGCTCATTATGACTGCCTCCATTATAATAGGCACAGTGTATTATGTTGCTGAAGGAAGCAGGTATAGAGGGTTTGATAGCCTTTTGCCCATGTTAACTTTTGCCCTTGTTGTGGGCGGGATTGTTTCTGCACCTTTTTGGTGGAAGGCTATTCGGATTTTTGTTGGCAATTCATCGATAGAATCAAGTTTACAAACGGCAGGGCAGATCATTTATGATGTTTTAGTTGAGATTGGCAGTATCGAGACCCCGCTAAAGCGAAATAAAGTAGTAGTAGAGGAGTTATCAAATGGCATGGTCTGCTGTTCGCTTGAAAGGGGGACTCCCTACGAACAAAAGCTGTTTTTGCAATCTTTACAGCAGTTTCTTGATCCGATAGATAATCCGAGATATATTCTTCATCGGACATCCGGGAAAAAGTGGTATACCCGTCATGATTATCATGCGATCCCTGATGAAATCGGACGCAAAAAAGAATACGTTCAGCTTTTTGAAGATAAGTGGCAAAAGAAACTTGGACAGGCATATGCCATTTTCACAAGAAATGTGGAAGGGAGAAAGCTATTGTTAAAAGCCCGAGTTCAAGCGATGTCAGAGAAGTTTGTCAAACGGACTGAACGAAAAAGCATCTGGAAATAACCGTTGTCTTGAAGGTGATGAGGGCGTACGAAGTGTGAACTGCCGGCCATGGAACAGCCGCCCTTAGAAAGGGCGGTAGATACAATATCCCTCACTTGCTAGCAACAAAGTTAATGGTACATTCAATATTCTAAACTAGCTATCCTAGTTTTTGTCTCGCTTTCTAGTCTCCTTCTTTTCAAGTTGGGCATGTGATGACTTTAATTCAAGGCAAGTTGTTAACTTTATTCAACTCTGATTTCCTTTTTCCGGTCTACATACCACTGGAAAAAGGAATTCGCCAGTTCAACTGGCACATCGTCCAAACCTGAATGATGTACGGGTTTTCCTCTGTTGATAGTCTCAATTGAAGCAAGACCCAGCATTTTTTGAATGAAGTTTCGTGTTGCCTTCACTTCTATGACCTTTTCTCGTTTTGAGATAAATAAAGAGGTGGTAAGCGCTCCTTTTTGAAATTGAATAAATTGGCCATTTATGACATAGCGGGTATGGAAAAAATCTAACGATCTTGCTATTAGAATACAAAGTAAGAGGGCGGCTGATACAATTATCCAAGCCTGTTCCAACCCCAAGATGGCCGGCTTGAAATAAAATAAAGCACCTGTCGCAATGAACCAGAACCAGCTTGGCCACAATATGCGCACCCAAAACGACTTTTTTGGCAGGCGAGTCATGTCTTCTGTGATCGTATAAGATGGCAGAATGTCCGATATCATCGCGTATGCTTTCTTTACCGGCAGAAAAGGATAGAGCGTATTGATTTCAAGCGATTCATCGCCTGAACTAAAACCGCCGGCACTTGTCAACTTCACTTCGGCGAGCCCGAGTAATCTTTTCAGCATCGATTGCTCCACTTCAATTGCTTGCACCTTTTCTTTTGAAATGGATAAGACCGCTTCATCAATGACGCCCTTCCTGATATAAATGTGATTTGCATCTGAAGATATTTCATAATTTCCATACTTTACATAGGTTCTCACGATTCCAAAGGCTATGGAAGTAATGACGAGTACAATCACAATGAGTGTCACAACCCACCATGTGCTTGTGATCTTTTTCATCAGTTCCCCTGTTATATCTTCCAGATGAAAAACATCATTGACTTTGAAATAAAGTGAGCCAATCAAAGAGAAAAGAACTAAAAAGCTTAATGATGTAAACGATGCTTTTAAAATGTCTTCTTTCGTTGGTTGAAAATGAATCGTTCGACTCGGGTTTTGCTGCTTTATTTCAACCTTTGCATCATCGGATTCAGGGATCTGATCCGTCGCTTCCCTCTGCTCTGTATTTTGTATACGAGCTTCCATTTGATCGGCTTCCATTGTTGGCGAGTCCACTTCAAATTTTACAGTCGTATTCTCGCCCTCATTATCAAATTGACACGGGTTTTGCTGTTCCATTTGAACCTCTGAATGAGCAGATTGAGGAATCCGATCCGTCGCTTCCCTCTGCTCTGTTTTTTGTACACGAGCTTCCATTTGATCGGCTTCCATTGGCGAGATCACTTCGAACTTTACCGTCGCATTCTCGCCTTTCATCCCAGTTTCAAAATAAATGGAGGTCATATGAAAGATCTTATGGAAGAAGGAAGTATGGCGATTAATGTTTTGAATTTTAGAAAAAGGAATCGTTTGTTCAGATTTGTTGAACAGTCCTTTGTAAAGGTGAAACGACTTTTCGTCAAGTTTGTATTTGTGGGTGAACCATTCATAAATGATAGACAACAAAGACCACCCAACTACAATCAGGAAAACAATCCTTCCATACTTTATGAAGAGCGATTCCGAGCCAGCCTTCACCACATACAAAAAGAATGCGAAGAAAATGGCATTTTTTAATAATTTCGCTATATGAAAAAGCATTACGAGTGGAGAATAACGTTTCATTTTCATCATTGCTCCACTTCCTTAATTTTGGCGTATTGAGCAATTTGATTTCTCAATTCAACAGCTACATCTTTCGGCAGGGCAGGTATTGTGTGAGAAGATCCCATTGTTTCAACCGACACGGAGTACAGTCCATATTTTCTAAGAATCGGTCCTTGCTCGGTGGCGACCGATTGGATTTTAGTCATGGGGATCAGCTCATGCGTTTCATTGATTGCGCCTGATTTTAATTGCAGAAACTCTTCATTAACATCGTAACGCCAGTTTTTATAAAGAAAAAAGGGCTCAATCAATGACCAAATAAACGCGATGATCAATAGTACTGTTATTCCGATTAAAATCCACCCGATCCACTCTTTCCATGAAAAGCGATCATCAAGGTAAAATAAGATGCCCAAGATCGTGAATGCGATGATATTCCCAATCGCTTCAGTAATGATCCATACTTTAATTGCATCTTTTGATAAACGTTTCTTTGGTAAATCTAAGGAGTTATTCATAAAGTCACCGCCAATATACAACTATTCATCTAAAAATATTTCTTCGAGTGATGGTTCGTCCACTTCAACGCGGTAGATATCCACTTTATACTGATTAAAAGCCCGTATGATTTCAGCAATTTTTCTCTCATGATCAATCGTAATCGTTATAAATGATTCTTTTCTCTCCAAATCCGTCCCAACCGTTTGCAGCCATTGGTTTAGCGTCAACTCCTCTGTTTTAGGAATTGGAGAATGCTTAATTCTTACTGTAAGCGTTGAGCGATAGAATGACCTAAGCTCAGACATTGTTCCAATTTTAGCCACTTTGCCCTCTTTCATAATGGCGATTCTCGTGCAAATTTTCTCTACTTCGTCTAAATTATGGGATGTCATAAAGATTGTTTTTCCTTCTTTTTGTAAATGGTGAATTAGTTTATGAATATGAATAGCGGACTCTGCATCCAACCCGGAAGTGGGTTCATCAAGAAAAATTAACTCCGGATCGTGGATAATCGCTTGTGCAATGCCAAGCTTCTTTTTCATACCGAATGAAAATTTGGCAGTTTTCAACTGGGCGTGGTCCTCTAAACCTACTAAACGCAAGACTTCCAAACAACCGTGCTTTCCTGTGGGCTTTCCCGAGAGAGCAGACAAGAATTTTAAATGATCCAGCGCTGTTAATGAACCATAAAAAGTAGAGTAGTCGGGCATTACACCAATTCTTTTCTTAACTTGGTCATTTGGCCCCTTTACCCCTAAAAGTGAATAAGTGCCGGAGCTTGGTTGAATAATTCCCGTCAGCATATTGATAAAGGTAGACTTTCCGGCACCGTTCCGGCCAAGAAAACCAAATACTTCCCCTTTTTCTACAGTTAGATCAATACCTTTTACGACTTGAGTCGCTCCATAGACTTTCTGAAGCTGCTTCGTTTCAATGGCAAACAATTAACAATCCCTCCTTTTAAAAATCAGATTTGCGATCAAAAGCATCAAACCTGAAAATATGATGATCACTAATAAAGAAAAGTCCTCACGTTCCAAATAATAAAAAGGCATGATAAACTTCAACCAGCTGATCCATTCATTGGTTGTGAAGGAGATCCATAAACCAAAAACCGGAAAAGCAAGACCAATCATAATGCCAAGAAACATCGTAATGCCTGGTTTCGGGATGAGAACGGACAGTAAAAGGGTCAAGGCAATTTGGTAGAATAATAAACTCATGGTCTGAGAAAAAATAAAGAAATCAAATTGTTTTGCAAAGAAGCTAATAATCAAAAAAGAGATAGCCACACAAACAAACCAAAAGAGCGCAATGCCAAAAAATTTCCCATATAAAATGGATGATCTTGATGTCCTGCTAACTAAAAAGCGCATCGTTCGTTCATGGGTTTCCCTATTCATACAATCATGGGATAACCCCATGACAAATAATTGCCCAAATAAAAAAAGTAACGTTAACAGGCCAAGCGTGTGGATATGCTTCATCTCTTTGGGGGTAAACTCTATCATATTCGTTAATACGTTTGAAAATTTGGCTGAATAATAGGCGGTCAATAATAAAACGCAAATGATTAAAATGGATTTAATGCTTTTAAACATGTTGAAAAACTCTCGCTTACCGATGACATACATATGTTGCTTCCCCTTTCTTGTTTACGAAAGCTATTATAAGTTGCCTACATTAATTTAGCCGAAACACTACCTTAATTCTCCCTTAATTATTCGCAACTTTGGTTTTTTGGATGATATGATACTCATATAAATTAACGACGATTAGGTGATCTTGATGCAAGAAGCACATATATTAATTGTAGATGATGAAAAAGCCATTTTACAGATGTTAGAGACGATTTTAAAAAGAGAGGCGTTCAAACATATCGATACAGCCGCTACAGCCGAGGACGCGCTTGCACTTTGTAAAACAAAACGATATGACTTGATTTTGTTGGATGTGATGCTCCCCAACCGGAGCGGTTTTGATATTTGTCCCATGATCAGGGAAACCACCGATGCTCCTATTTTCTTTTTAACTGCCAGATCTTCCGATTTGGATAAGCTCTCCGGTTTTGCCTTGGGAGCGGATGACTATATTACAAAACCCTTCAATCCCCTGGAAGTTGTCGCGAGGATCAAAGCGCATTTGCGCAGGAAAATGGTCCATATGACACCAACTTCACAAACAACTTATCAATATGGAAACATCCATGTAAATACACTTTCCGGCGAAGTAAAAGTAAATGGTAAAATGGTGGATTTGCCTGCTCAAGTGTACCAACTGCTGCTCTTCTTCTGTAAACATCCAAATCAACTATTTAGCAAAAGCCAACTGTATGAGCAGGTATGGGGCGGGGATTTTCTAGGCGAGGATAATACGATTATGGTTCATATAAGAAAGCTGCGTGAAAAAATCGAGGAAAACCCAAGCAAACCGAGTCACATTATAACAGTTAGAGGCCTCGGGTATAAATTTGTTCCCGATGGTGACAAACATGAACATTCATAAACGTTTTATCGTACAGTTTTTCATCCAAATCATCCTGGCTTTCTTTTTGTTATCTCTTATTTTAATAATCATGTGGGCCATTATTGGCTTTTCCATCATGAATTCGGATGTTGCAAAAGATTTGTCAAAAGCAGACGAGTTGTTTTTTATTGATAAGATTTCAATCAAAGATGAAAAGGTCACATTCGATAAGAAACTAAAAAAAATGGTGAAAAATCAGAATGGCCAACTGATCGTTCTAACGGAGAAAGGTGCTGTGATCGGCTCTTACAATACTGCTGAAAAAGTACCCGCTCATATGAATGAGAGTGAAGTTGCTTCATTGATTTTGGGAACTCCCGCGGAATACTCGTATTGGAAATTAGAAGAAGGGTATAAACGGCCGTATATCCTATTATTTGGTAAAAAAAATTCCGGCACAGACATAGTAAATGAGATAAAGCCAGAGATTGATTGGAAAAATCATCAGCTTAACCTTTCAGATAGGGCTTATCAAAAAATCAATGAAGAAAACGGCTGGGTCCAATTGATCGATGCAACAGGACAAGTAGTAGATGAATATGGTACGAAGAAACAGCCGACTAAGTACTCCAATCAAGATCTCATGACATTATCACAAGATCAGTATCATGTAACGACCGCTTATTTTGATGAGGAGACCGAGCAATCCATAATTGTGGGGACGTATAAAGCAGATTCAAACTCTAGCTTAGAAGAAGGTATTTATAAAACAGTTAGTCATAGTCTTTTTATCATCTTTATCTTATTGATCCTTTTTCTTTTCATAGGGACATTTTGGTATGCGCGTAAATTCGGAGTTCCCTTAATTATGATGATGAAATGGATTAAGAACCTGGGTGAAGGAGTATACGAACAGCCACAAGATATCCATCAACGTCCTATCTTGTTAAATAAAAAAGGAAAACTGAAAAAGAAATACCGATTATATAAGGATTTCATTACCACACTTGTTCAATTAACAAAAACCTTAAAGCAAAACGAATCGGAGCGGCAGAAAATGACGCAAATAAGGGAAGAATGGATAACGGGTATTTCTCATGACTTAAAAACGCCGCTTGCTTCTATAACAGGTTATTCACAAATGCTGGAGTCTGAAAATTATTCGTGGAGTGAAAAGGAAACAAGAGAGTTTGCCAAAGTGATTTCCGAGAAGTCTGTTTATATGATGCAATTACTTGAGGACTTAACGTTAACCTATCGTTTGAAAAATCAAGCCTTGCCGATTGTCAAAGAAAAAGTTGATCTCAACGAATTTATACGTCGGACCATTATACATTTTATTAATGAAACGGCTCATAACGAAATACAATTCGATTTCCATCCTTATCATGAAATCATTTATGCCTATATTGACCAAAAGTGGTTTCAACGGATTCTCGATAATTTAATCGCAAATGCTATTAAATATAATCCACCAGGCACTACCATCACAGTATCCACCTCTTTGATAGAACAACATTTGATCATTATCAAAATGGAAGATAACGGGATAGGGATGGATAGTGAAACCCTTGATAAATTGTTCCAGCGTTACTATCGAGGCACGAACACAAGCGACTCCGGCAGTGGAACGGGCCTTGGGATGGCTATTACGAAACAATTGGTACAGCTTCATAATGGGTCCATTCGAGTGAAAAGCACTCCGAATAAGGGTACTCAAATTCGATTGATCCTGCCAGCCCGTGCGGAGGAAGATGATGAATAGCATGTAAAAACGAATAAACCGCGTAAAATCAAATTTGATTTTACGCGGTGCTATTTTTCATGGTTTGTACGAATATTGATTCGTTTTCAGCCTATTTCCCACCTTCTTTATATCCTCAAAATGATGGATTTGGCTGTAAACATACTTAACTTAGTTTTGTGGTTAAATCTTTCATAGAACATAAAGCATAAATGGACTTCTGGCTTCTCTAATGATGTGAATGTTAATCTTTATTATTGTATATTCAGCTTTAAACCAAAACCATAATAAACAGAAACCAATTGGAAGTAAGATAACAATTTTAAGCCATTGTTGATCTAAGTACTTACTCCAAAGTCTGGGAAGAAGACTGGTGGCAATAAAAGCAAACGCGAACAACCCAATGATAATGATCATTCTTTTTTTGACAGAGTTTGTTTAAAAGAAATCAAATTATTAAATATTACATAATATTTGTAATAATGATATTATAAGGAAAAAGGAGGGATGTAAGTGAAGGAAGGTGTTTTTTAAATACCTGGTATTGGTACAATTTTATTCGGTGATAAATGTTTATATTTACGACAAAGCAGTAAAAGCATTTGATAAAATTCCAGGGCCAAGGTGCAGGATTTAATGAAAAAAGAAAAACATTCGAAATATTCAAGGGGTACCAAACTAATTATATGGATCATGTTAGTCTTATCGGTATCAATGCTTGTTTTTTTTATCAATAATATCGTGAACGATTTATATTATCAACCGGTCAATTATACGAGTGCATTGGGGCTAGCTTTAGGAGTATTCCTATGTATATATGCACTATTCGCCCTTAAATCAAAAAAGTAATTTACCTAATTATTTTTAGGAGCTGACCGAAAAGTAATATATCAGCTTGAAAATGAAAAGAGCCAAACATAGAAGAGAGCGGTCGTGGTAGCATGACTGTACTTCCTCATTCAGGAGTTACATAACCATGACCGCTAACAACGTCAAGGATAGCGGGTTATAAGCATGATTCCCCAGTGTTTCAAACATGGCAACTAATCACTAATGTTGCATACAATTATCTAGACACGTCAAAAAAGGTCCATAGGGATCTTTCTTTGTAGTAGATTTGGACAGACAATTACCTCTCCGTCTAGTATGCAAGTTGGTAAAAGGGTTAAGCTTATCCCCAATCAATCATTTGGCGATGGAGCTTTTCGCCCTCCGCAAGGTCAGTATACAAAAAAACTAACTACTACAAGATATTTGCTTTTATTCCTAAATGGCATCGGATGCTGAACTTGGGGTTATGATTATACTCTGAACATTGAGCTACTAGAAAACGTTCCAGGGAACTGTTCTTTTGGTTAATCACCAATTCCATTCAAGTTTCCCATTTCTTATTTCCCGTTTGCTAAAATCCGGGCAGGGCAGGACCTTTCCTAAAATAAACCATAAACAAGTTGTATGAGCTTAGTAATTATAACGACAATGAAAGCGCCTGTCACGAAAACTTGAAATGGCGACTGAAATGAAGATTTCTTCCCTGATTGTTCAGGCTGGTCATCCGGTAATTCACCAGTCTCCAAGTACTGTAATAACTCTTCTTCTATTTCTTCGTTTATTTTTTCTAAGTCCTCGCTCTTAGCATTTTTTTTATCCAATCGAATCAGCCCTTTAGCTTTTCATTCGTGTCAATTCCATGCTAAGAGTCAAGTTGCGCTTCAGGTCTTCAACACTGGTCATTCCGCTGCCACAATATAATACATCCTCATTAAAAAGGATACAATGTGATCGAAGGGTTCCAAATGCGATTCCTCTCATATTCATTCCATTACAGTTCATGATGATGGGTAACTCTGATTGATATTGCTTCAGTGCTTTTCCAACTTTTATTAAGTCACTTAATTGAAATGATTGCTGTTCTTTCACACGATACCGTCCTGTCAAATTAAGAGCGGCGGACGGCGTAATGTCCAGCATTTCTATCAACTTCGTAATCTCTTTCATTGCCTTGTTTCTGTTAGAAAAATATAAATAGGCCAGTTCAAAAACAGCGCTCGGATGTTGGGTTAGCATCACTTCTTCTGCTAATTCACGATGTGTGAATGTCTGACCAAAATGAAAAGGTTTTTGATTGATACTTATCCCTTCATTTGTGGGCCACCTTTTCAAACGACTCACTTTCTGGTCTTGGATTCCCATCTGAAAGAGTAGCAGTAATAAGATGATCGGACCTATTCCTTCAATCGATTTGGTTTGGAGATATCCTTTATGAAAAATTTCTTTGTTTTCTTTTAAATCGTATCCAACGATGCCCCACATAGGTTGAATATGATCAACCAATACTTGTGGTGTAATGTCCTTTATTTCTTTAGTCGAACGTTTAATCTGTGCAGGGAGATAATGGCTCGTTTTTCTAAAGTCACTGCCGGATACAGAACCTTTTAAAAGAATGAATGAATCGTCAGAACAATAATAGGGAATACGAGTTGATAGTTCTAGCGCATTGTTAAACCACCCACCTACCATGTTTGCAGGTAGTTTTTTAATCACATCCCTCATGTATTTTCCATGGCCAAAGACATAGTCGGCATCCGATTGAAGAATATAAGGAACTAATTTATCATGCAGGTATTCACTTTGATCACCGAGGTCGGCTACTTGCCCTAAAACTAAAATCTTCTTCCCTTTGTAAAAAAACTGTTTTTCCTTAAATGTTTTTATCGCATTGATCATGGATGGAATTGCGGCATTATGCGAATCATCAATAATGTCTATTCTTCTTTGGTCCTTTGAGTTAAGCCGTTTTAATTCCATCACTCTGTCGAGTGATTTAAAATCATATACTTTTCTTGCCATTGAATCAATATCATATCCTAATTCTGCCAGGCAGAGGAGCGCCCCTAACGTGTTCATCATGATGCCATCACTCGGCATGATCATATCAAACGTATAAGCCGTTTTTTTATATTGAAAAATGACCGTTGTTATATATTTTTCATAGATCCGTTTTTCAAGAAATAAATCAGCGGATTTATCTATCAAACTATATGTTTTAATCCGATTCGTTCTTTTTTTGGCCTGTTCATATAAAATCCTAAACTCTTCTTTGCCAATATCCTTATTGATGATTGCTAAACCACCTGTTGTTAAACCATCGAATATTCTCGCCTTAAATGCAGCTACATTCATGGTTGAATGTAATGTGGAAAGATGCGCTTCTCCAATAGAAGTAACCATACACACATCAGGTCTTATTGTTAAGGCTTGATTTCCACGATTATTCAGCGCATTTAATGATATTTCTACAATTCCCATATCGGGATTCCGACATAATTTCGCGCCATATAACGGGACCCCTGTTTGTGTATTGTGATTGCCGCGGGTTGCAACAACATTACTAATCTCTTTTAGAAGGTGTTCCAGTATTAGGCGAGTAGAACTCTTTCCCACGGAACCAGTAATCCCGATAACCGGATTTTTCATTTTATTTCTAGCCTGTTTTGCTAAAATTTGCATAGACTTGATACTATTCTTTACAATAATCTGGGCTACAAACGGGGCTAGTTCTTTAATCGGCTCTTCCGTAATGATTAAATCACAGTTTTTATAGTATTCTAAAATGCGAACATTACCATCTATCCACGGTAATTCTTTCTTATGAAATTGATTCCATCTTTCTCTTGAAATAGAAATAAAGCAATTACCTGATACCCCTTTCTGAAGCTGGGCAGGGTCAAATTCGAAATCAATGATTGGTGAACTTTGTTCCAATTCATTGAAGAAGTAACCATCTAATATGTCTGCTATTTCTTGATAAGTAAAACCTGCTGCCATTTCTTACCCTCATTTCCTATTCATCTTCCTGTGAATCTGAAATCGTTAGATTATAATCTATTAAATCCGGAATAAAATAATGAAAAAATTGACAGTATCCTGATAAATAGTGTTCAACATCATCGATTCTTACACGGAAAGAATGATGACGAATAAAAAAACCATGCAAGATTAATCCAGGATTTTTCATATACATGGCTAACTCTGGATAGAAAAATCCAACACGTTGGTATTCGGCGCGGCGCTTGATCGTTTGCACTAAATACGTTTCATCAATTAATTTGAGTAAGTAATCTTTTTGTAGTTCTTTTATTTTACCTACCATTTTATAAACAGCCATTGTCAATTCGAGAAAAGTAGGATAAGTTGTCTCACGATGATAGATAAAATTCAACCGATGATTGCAGTTTTTTAATCCGAAAATAAAGTATTTATCCTCTGGCTCGTAAATCGTTAATTCATTTGCTGCATAACTTAACCAGTGATCATGGTATTTCCAATAATCATATTTAATAAAATAATCGAATGTCTTCTTTACTTCTTCTAACCAGTAATCATTTTTATCAATCGCATATAAACGCAACAGTGAAAAAATGGCTTCGCCTTCATAATAGATAATTCGATTTAGTGCTTTTACACGAAAAGTGGGGTATG
Source organism: Siminovitchia sp. FSL H7-0308 (assembly GCF_037980985.1). NCBI lineage: Bacteria > Bacillati > Bacillota > Bacilli > Caryophanales > Bacillaceae > Siminovitchia > Siminovitchia sp. FSL H7-0308. The sequence continues at coordinate 4,079,649 of NZ_CP150282.1, read as the reverse complement.
TCAATACATGAATGAATCCTTCATCAGGAAGCTTCATATGAATAATGCCTCGAGCTAATGCTTGGGCGACTTCTACATATTTGTCACTTTGTGCAACCTCCATATATTTCGTCATAGCCAAGATGGCTGTAGCATTAGAGCCCAGTTTTATTTCGTTTTCATTCGAATAATCCACAACAAAAGCTGTCTGTTCCTCGGCATCCTCCTTATAAACAATCGCTTCTTTTATCAAGTAATTCAGCCCACGTTCAATGGCTTCCAATATCTTCGGTTCTTGCAAAATTTCATATCCTTCTGCCAGCGCATAAAGAGAGCTAGAATGCCGCAAAATATTATATGTTCCTATTTTCTTAGCAAATGCGGAGAAATAGCCGTATTCGAACTGACCGTTATCTGTCATTTGCTTCATTAGAAATAATGTCGATTTATTTATAAGTTGTTTTGTTTCTTTTTTAATATTCGTTACTTTTCTGATGCCATTTGTTAGCTCGCCATTATATAATTCGTGAATTTCATCATCAAGTTTATTTTTAAAAGTAGCTGTTGTTTTAAAAAGATAGACGTCTTTATTTATGTATAGTTTTTTTATAAAAGGAAATCGTAATCCTTCATTATATTTCAAATAATGATTGATATTTACTTCATCTAAGGATAAGGGCTGTTTGTTAGTACTCCTAATCATCGCATTACCGTTAATTTCTTGTTCTAAAAAAGCTAAACGAAACTCTGAATCAAAAGAAATCCCCCAACGAAAATAATTTTTACGCGCTTTTTTAACCTTTTCTTCTAAAACTTCAAAAGGTACTTTTTTAACTTCTGATACGATATCCACTTTTAACCATTGTGGATCGACACCACTTTTCTGAACAAGTTGAATGGCCTTTCGTTTTATTTTTTTGAATGCTTTATGAAAACTTGTATCCATTGCTTTTAGAACTCGTGAACGAATGTGCTGATTTCCTATTGACAAGAAGAGAATGTAAAACTCATCATTATGAATGTAAACACTTTGGATATTTTCATTGGCCATTTGCTTGTTAAAATATACTTCATACTGATCCATTGCTTGGTTGATATATGTAAGATTTGAGATCTGTCCCATTATCTTTTCCTTCCCTTTATAAATGAGTCAGCCTACATTTCAAGTGAAATATAGGCTGACTTACATAAAGATACTAATTATCTAATTCATTTTGCCGCTTTACTATTCTTTCTTCTATTACGAGCAAATAATCCAGCAATACCTGCCAGCAGCGCAGTTAATCCTGCTAAGCCTGTGTTAAAAATAGATGTAGCAGTATTTGGTAGCTTTTTTCCACCTTCGTTATTGTCCTTATCAGCTAAACGCTCTTCAGTGCCAACTCTTTCTTTCCCATTAGAATCGTCAGCATCGGCATCCGCGTCGGCATCGGCATCGGCATCCGCGTCGGCATCCGCGTCGGCATCGGCATCCGCATCGGCATCCGCATCTGCGTCGGCGTCGGCATCGGCGTCCGCATCGGCATCGGCATCCGCGTCGGCGTCCATCCGCATCTGCGTCGGCATCGGCATCCGCATCTGCGTCGGCATCTGCATCGGCATCTGCGTCGGCATCGGCATCCGCGTCGGCGTCCGCATCTGCGTCGGCGTCGGCATCCGCGTCGGCATCGGCATCCGCGTCCGCGTCGGCATCTGCGTCGGCATCCGCGTCCGCGTCGGCATCAGCATCCGCGTCGGCATCCGCATCGGCATCCGCATCGGCATCTGCGTCGGCATCCGCGTCCGCGTCGGCATCAGCATCAGCGTCGGCATCTGCGTCCGCGTCGGCATCCGCATCGGCATCCGCATCAGCATCCGCGTCGGCATCCGCGTCAGCATCAGCGTCGGCATCTGCGTCGGCATCGGCATCCGCATCAGCGTCGGCATCCGCGTCAGCGTCGGCATCTGCGTCGGCATCGGCATCCGCATCCGCATCTGCATCGGCATCTGCGTCGGCATCCGCATCGGCATCGGCATCCGCGTCGGCATCCGCGTCGGCATCCGCGTCCGCGTCGGCATCGGCATCCGCGTCGGCATCCGCATCAGCGTCAGCATCTGCGTCAGCGTCAGCATCGGCATCTGCGTCGGCATCTGCGTCAGCGTCGGCATCCGCATCGGCATCCGCATCGGCATCAGCGTCGGCATCCGCATCGGCGTCGGCGTCGGCATCGGCATCTGCGTCGGCATCCGCATCGGCGTCGGCGTCGGCATCGGCATCTGCGTCGGCATCCGCGTCGGCATCCGCGTCGGCATCGGCATCCGCATCCGCGTCGGCATCCGCATCCGCATCAGCGTCGGCATCCGCATCCGCGTCGGCATCGGCATCCGCGTCGGCATCCGCGTCGGCATCCGCATCGGCATCTGCGTCGGCATCCGCGTCGGCATCAGCATCCGCGTCAGCGTCGGCATCGGCATCTGCGTCCGCATCCGCGTCAGCATCGGCATCCGCGTCCGCGTCGGCATCGGCATCCGCGTCGGCATCCGCGTCGGCATCCGCGTCGGCATCCGCATCGGCATCGGCATCCGCATCGGCATCCGCATCAGCGTCAGCATCCGCATCCGCGTCGGCATCGGCATCCGCGTCGGCATCGGCATCCGCGTCCGCATCGGCATCGGCATCTGCGTCAGCGTCCGCATCTGCGTCCGCATCATCATTTGGATTTTCATGTAGGAAATATGTAGTATTATCTGTACCGTCTAAAATCCTCTTACCGTCACCAGTTGTTTGATAAACATCAAATAAGTATATTCCGCTAGGTAAATTCTCAACAGTTTCTTTTAATTTAATCTTTACCGAAAAGCCTTGACGAATCCCTATAAGCGCGTGTGATACTAATTCATTTGATGCATAACTAAAATTTCCATTCTTATCATAGATAACAGACTTGAATTTTCCATCTCTTGTTTGAACTAATACATCACTAATAAACGGGATTAATTTTTCATCAAGCTTGAATCTAAATTGACCGTCATTGTGCTTGGTTGCATTTAACTTATAATGCATTGTATATCTTAACGTTATTTCTGTACCATGAGGATCGTTATCAGCAACGGTATAACCGGAACCAGTTACGAGATTATTATTCTCTCGACTCATGCCACTATCTTTTGTTTTAAAATAAGCACTGTCTGTCGTATTGACAACGACTCTATTCTCTTTATCAAAAAGGGCAATATCAGCAGTATAAAAATCCTTATCTAAATGTTGAATTTCTTTATTCAGCACAATTTTAATATCAAATTGTTGATTGACACCAATAAGGGCTGTACTTAGCACATCGCGGTGATTGATGCTGTATGTACCATCTGCTAATTTATGCGCTGATATCCATTCCCTACCGACTCTCACCCGTACATCTGAGATGTAATCTTTTAAATCCTCATCAATTGTTAAATTAAAGGTTGCATGCTTTAATTTAAAAGCCATATTTAATGAATAGTGAGTATAATAAGTTAGATTTACTTCCGATTTTTTCACATGATGGTTTCTAACTTCTAGATGACCATATTTAATATATTTGTAGTCAATTTCTTCATCATAAATACTAGATGAAAAAGGCTGAATGACAGAATTTGGTGCAGCGGGCATAGACGCCATAGCATTAACAGGATTCATTGCCTGAGTCGTGGCTAATAAGGCAACGGCAACCATAGAAGATTTTTTCTTGAAATTTCTTTTATGGTTTTTATTCATTTGTTTTTTGTAATCTATGTTTGACTTCCTCATTTAGTTCTATCTCCTCACAGTAGACATGATTAATTACTTGGCTGTGCAAACGTTTCGGGCATATACTGCATCATCACTTCACTAAAGAAATTTCTTGTTATGAAATGGATAAAGAGGTGCGATTATCTGTACCGTAGAGATTTTCTTACCATTTCCATTTGGGAATATATCATCCGCTTTTTTCCATTTAAATCTGCCGGAAAAATCTTATGAAGCTGGATTTTTTGTAGAATAGCTAACCTTTCCATCTCCTGTTTTACTGATGATGGAATGGGCCGTTTTTCAAATGAAAAGATCAATTTGCCGCATTTAACTTATCGTGCAACACATCATTCAAGGTAATTCAGCTCCATTGGATCACGATTAGCCACTGTTAACCTCAACCGAACCAGTCACTAATTTGCGATCCTTATGGTTTCCACTTTTCTAACCCTAGAAAAAAGCCATATTTAAAATGTTTCTCATCTACTTTTTCATCGGTAATACGAAATGAAAAAGGTGGAACTTCTGGTGTGGAAGCCATTACATTTGCCGGATAAAATGGGTATTTACGATGATAAGTGCCAAAATAATAGATTGATTATTACTAATGAGCCTCCTTTTTTTTCCATTTAGGTGGACAACTCTTTCACTTCTGCCAAGCTCCAAACAATATACGCGCGCTTTTACTCCTTTCAATAACTAATTCGAAAATATTTTAACAAGTTGTACTTGTGAAAATACTCATCAAAAACCTGCCTATTTATATGAAAAAACTAAGCAATAACTAAGCAAAAGTAATTTAGCGCAACAAACTGAATTTTAGATATAAAACGGGGCTGGAACATAAGCAAATACGAAACAGCAAAAGGGGCGGGGACAGAACCCTGTAAAAATGAATAAACCGCGTGAAATCAAGGTTTTAAATTTGATTTCACGCGGTTTTATGCTCACGATTTTTACGAATATCAATCAGCTTTTAACTTATGTTCCAGCCCCTATTTCTGTTATAAAAAATCCCAATCATCGCTACGTCAAAATATTTCGCTTATCGCAGGTCTCTTCAGCTTCCTCGGAAAGCAAAAGATCGCTTTCCTGCGGGATCTTCAGCTCGAGCTATTCCCGCAGGAGTCTACATATGTTGACTACGCTAAATGCTTGCTATACACTAGGACGATTTATCCGGCATGTAAGGTGCCGTAAGACTCCCACTTCAAGACCTGAGTTGATACAAAAGGAAAAAACGGCACCTAAATGCCCGATTGGTTCAACTAACATTCAGTAGGAGATGAAAGAAACCTCCTACTGAATGAAGTTTCACTTTATTGTTCGTTTTTTCATCAGCTGATTTAGTTGTGGCCCGTCTATTTATATTTCAGGAGTTTTCACTTGTTTTTCGATCCATTTCCTATACCAATCTTTAATATGAGTTGGAGGAACAGTGTTGAATTCGGTTCTAAACATTTCTACCAATTTGGAAAATTGTTTTTCAACATTATAAATGTCTCCAAGTTTATCGTATATTTTCATTAAAAAATAATATGAATCCGCTAAATAAGGGTTAAGTCTTTGGTTTCTCAATGCTAGTAAAGTAGCTTTTGTATACTGCTCGTTGGCAATTAAATATCGAAGTACCTTATTTGAAAAGGCTTGATATAACATTCTTAGACTTTCTTGTTCATTCTCTTTCCATATATACGTTTCATCTGCCAAATAGTCACCTGTATACTGATTTATTAATGTTAACGCTTTAGGCAGTGTTTCCTCTGAAATGAAAGGAAGCTCATTAATTCCTGCCACCCATTCATCAACATCACACTTGACATCATTTAAAATTACTTCATAAGCACTATCTATGCTGATAATTTGAATGTTTGCTCCAATTTGCTTTAATAATTTTCTAATTTCGTAGATGCAACTATATAAATTCTCAAAGGCTTTATTGACATCTTCTTCTGGCCAAAGTAATTCAATCAAAACATCTTTTCTCACCATTAATTCGTTTCTATTTTGAATAAGGAAAGCGAACAATTCCTTTGTTTTCGTTGTTCTCCATCTAACTGGTATAATCTCTTGTTTCTGATCTTTAAAATGTAAATGCTTAAAACAGCAAACCATATCTACTCTCTCTCTGGGTAAAGAAGTGTTCTTATTTTTCAAAAGACGGTTTACTGTTTTATAAATCCTATTCTTATTATATGGTTGCAAGATATAGTCAATAGCGCCTAATTCAAATGCATCTACTGCAAACTCCTTTTCTTTGGAAATAAAAACGATCTGTATATTAGGACGTATTTTTTTTAAGCGTTTAGCAATTGTAATACCGTTTTGTCCAAACACCCATGTTTTTATAAAAGCTATTTCAAAATCTAAGTGTAAATCAGTTAGTTCTTTTTCTAGTTGTATTGCACCCGTGTATTTTTTTACTAATTTTAATTGTTTTGTAGAATTTAATATTCGAAATAATAACTCCACATCCTTTTGGTTATCATCTATAATAATATATGTCTTCACAATATTTCCCCCCCTATAAAAATTTTATAAAAAATCGCATATTTTTATCTAGATTTATATACATTTATTTTTATGAATACTAAATAGTTCGGTGAACATAGACCAATATACAACAAAAAGGTAAATTTTTTCTAAGCATTTTCTAAGCAAAAACTAAATGGCTCCTTATATTAGAGGGTGTTCCCCTCCTTAAAGGCTTGTATGTGAAAGGAAATGAATAAACCGCGTAAAATCAACTTTTAAAACTTGATTTCACGCGGTTCTATTTTTCATCATTTGTAGGAATATCAAATCGCTTTCAACTTATCTCCAAAGATTGTGCCATTTTATATATATGGGTTTTGCGGTCATAATGGACGAGCAAACTCGATTTTGATTTGAATTAAAGTTAGCTATAAGTCTTTATTTTGACTCCTTACTCATTACTAGACAATCGCGCATATGACTCACATTCTTTTCCTGAAACTTCATTCGTTCTTGTATGAGTTAAGATTTTTCTATCTTTTTAAGATCAAAAAGACTTAAATCATTATTTCTTAATAGCTCAACAAATTGTTGAAGCCAATTATAGTATTTGGCACTATGTTTTAGTTTATGTAAGTCTTTCAAACAAGCTTGTCTTTCTTCCTCCGTGGTTTCTTCAGATAATACAATTTCTGAAAGTGTTGTTATGGCTTCGTTAATTGCTGTTAACATGACATCGATTTCTCTTTGTAATTTCACAGTGAAAAAGTTACGAAAAGTCTTAAAGAAATCAGTTTCAGCTACATATTGATTTTTTCGATCTTTTTTTTCCTCTAGTTGCGTAACCATCCCTGAATCGACTAATGATCGAACTGCATAGCTCATATTACTTTTGCTCATATTCATGTAGCCTTTCATCTCTTCAAGTGTTAACGGTTTCTCTTCAAAAAACATGATACCGTATAATTTTCCAAATGAGTAATTGACACCATATAAATCCATTGTTTGAGCAATCGCGTCTATCACTTTTTCTCTTAACTCATTTTGGACGCTTGATTCTTCTTTTTGTTTTTCCACAATTGAACGCTCCTTTTATCATTTCGTCGATGTGCTAGATCGAATTGACACAACGATTAAATACCTCTTTATAAAAATACTTCATACTTCACTATATTTAGAATAATAATTTCATTTCTGTATGTCCACACCCGGCCTTACTTGTAAATCAAATTGTTTTAGCTGAGGACCCGTCTTTGAAGAACTTATTTTGAAATTAGACGCAGTCATTGTAAAAATGAATTTACAAAAATTTAATTTTATCTACATATATATTTAATAATCTAGGAGTACACTGAGATCGTTCAATAAAAATTGAATACATATTAAAAAAGTTATTAAAAAGCACTTTATGATTAAATATTAAATATATATTGAACAATAGTCAAGTTATCGAAGGGTGATTATAGTATTCTAAAATAATAATTTCGCGTTCAGTTATATGATGAAAAGTCGGTCTATCATCTCTCTAGTATGTTCTATATTATTTTTAAAAACTCGGAAAAGCTCTCCTTTAAAATAGCCGCCGGAGAGGTGATTGCCTGGACAAGCATACACTATCACGTCATTTGGTAAATGGTTCAGTCCATCCACCGATCAAATATCTGCCGATGGAGCTTTTCAAGACCATGATTTATCAAAGGATCGAATGTAACCTCTGTGATAAACCGGGGATATTACAACATAGGAGTTTGATCAGTGGTACGGATCAGGATGAAATCCAATACCATCGGTCAATTTCTGGTAATAACAACAAAGCGTAAGGGGATGTAAGTATGTCCAGTATTACACTGAAGAGTTTAACAAAAAAATATGCGAAAGATAGAAATATATTAAATCAATTAAATCTAGAGATTGAGGATAAAGAATTTTTAGTTTTGCTAGGTCCATCCGGTTGTGGAAAATCCACTTTGCTTCAAATGATTGCGGGGATTGAAGAAGTAACAGAAGGTGAAGTATTCATTGGACAGACGTGTGTCAACGATGTTGAACCGAAGGATAGAGGCGTGGCGATGGTATTTCAAAACTATGCCTTATATCCTCATATGACCGTATTTGAAAATATGGCTTACGGCTTGAAAATACAAAAAGTGAAAAAAGAAGAGAGAAAAAAAAGAATTGAAGCAGCTGCGGAGATTTTACAAATCACTCCTTTGCTCAAACGTTATCCGAATCAGTTATCTGGTGGTCAAAAACAAAGGGTAGCAATTGGTAGAGCCATTGTGAAAGAGCCTAAAGTTTTTTTAATGGATGAGCCATTATCCAATTTGGATGCAAAACTAAGAAATGAAATGAGAATTGAAATTAAGAAGCTACATGAAAGACTTAATTCCACATTTATTTATGTGACACATGATCAAGTAGAAGCCGTTACTTTAGGAGATCGTATCGCGATTATGAAAGATGGCGAGTTTAGACAAATTGGCACACCGCTGGAGATCATTGATTGTCCGGCAGATATGTTTGTTGCAAGTTTCATAAGCTCTCCACCAATCAATTATGTAAATGCAAAACTAACGAAAGAAGACGGAAGCGTCTTTGTAGAGATAGATGGCGCGTCATGGGAAATAACAATGCCTTTACAGTTAACAGGGATGTCATTTGGAGATGAAGTGATTGCCGGGATCAGGCCTGAACATTGTTTCATCGCCAACGAAAATGAACATGGACTTTTAATGGAAGTATTATTTACTGAAATTATCGGTACTGATGTACTTTTACATTTGCAATATAAAAATCAATCTTTTCTTCTAAAGAAAAATCTAGATCAGTTATATGAAAAGGGGCAAAAAATCAAAGTAGGCATTCATGCCGATAAATTCAATTTATTTCATAAAAGTACTGAAAAGAACTTGAGGGTGTACGAATGAATATATTAATTTCGCTGGATGGGATTGGTTATCAAACGTTCGAAAAGTATGCAGATTCCTTTTTGAATCGAGGATATTCATATTGTAAAAAAATGATGACGACATTTCCATCCGTTACATTCAATGCACATGCAACAGCTCTAACTGGAAATGAAGATAAGAAACATTCTGTCTTTGACAACATCGTTAGTCATTCAAAGACATTAGAAAAAGTAGTGTTATATGGTGATCATCAAGCTCTTTGTAATCAGCAGCTGCATGAACAAACGTTATTTTCTACTTTAGCGAGGCAATCCTTTAAGAGTAGCTGCATTCATTGGCCCTTAACAACGGATAATCCATTTGTACAACATTTAGTGACAGAATCAAGTAGTAAAAAGAATAATTCAATTGATGAAAGTCATGCTGTTTACAATTTGGACACCATTGCTTTAGAAGAAACGATTGCTTGTATTCGATCAAATCAGTTTGATTTTATCGCAACTAGATTTGTGGCTTATGATTCACTTTCTCACCAATTTGGAAAAGATTCTAAAGAAGCAATGGAAAGCTTGACGTTTTTATTTGATAGCGTCGATAAATTGGAACAAACATTGGTTGAGCAGAAGAAACCATTCAACATCATTATTTTTTCAGATCATGGACAAAGTGATGTGAAATCATTCTTCTATCCGAATGAAAGGTTATTTACAAGTGAATGGAAAGAAGCGTTATTGACAAACAAAGTTCGATTTATCGGTGACGGAAGTGGTTCTCTGTTGTTTTACAGCTTATTAGATGAAGAAAGCAATCAAAAGATAATGGATGACTTTACTGCAATGGAAGAAGTGAGAGCTTTTCATATATTAGAAGGGGTAAATCATTCACCATTTGCGCCTTACGGCATTTTAGATTTACAAATGAATGTTTGTGGTGAGGACTTCATTCCTCCCGAGCAACCTCGTTACCGCAATTTAAAAAGTTTACATGGTTACGACCCATTAAAAATAGAAGAGATGAATGGCTTTATGATTTGCAAAGGAGACCAAATTGTAGAGAACAAAATTGTTCCAGAAAGTAACTTAATCCATCTTGCACCTACTATAGCGAAATTATTCAAAACATCTCATGGTAGCGACGGGGAAGTAATGAAAGGTTTTTTGAAGGAGCATGGGTAAATGCCTAAATTAATAAAAAGTTTCAAGAGTCATTCGTGGCCGTTTTTATTGTTATTGCCTACTTTAATTCCATTGACGGTATTTTGGTTATATCCCTTGTTGAAAACATTTTATATTAGCTTTACAGATTGGAACTATATTTCACCCGATTATGATTATGTCCAATTTGATAATTATCAAGGGTTAGTGACAGATTCCTTTTTTCTAAAAGTATTACTAAATACTTTTGTTTTTACATTTTTCACAGTCGTTCCTCCCATTATTATCGGTATATTTGGAGCGGTGTTGTTAAACAAAATAAAAGCAGTACGGAACTTCTTCGTTGCTTCTATTTTTTCATCATGGATTACGCCAACTGTTGTCGTTTCAATGGTTTGGGTAAGTATTTTTGACAAAGATACTGGTATCGTTAATGCGATCTTATCCAAGTTTGGTGTTGAACGAATCGGATGGTTGGCTGGTGAAACGACGGCGATGCTCGTTGTCATCATTGTAACAATATGGCGCTATGCGGGTTTATCGATCTTATTGCTTACTTCTTCCATGGCTCAATTAGATCCAGATGTTGAGAAAGCAAATAGTTTAGATGGCGGAAGAGGTTTTAGGAAATTGTTCAGAATTACGTTGCCAGCTATTTCTCCAATTCTTATTTTCTTATTGGTCTTATTTACTTTAGATTCATTGAAAGCTTACGATCAAATTTACATCTTAACACAAGGAGGACCATCTGGAGCGACATCTACGATTTTGTATTATTTCTATGTGCTTGCCTTTGAATGGTATGAAACGGGCCCTGCTTCTGCGCTCGCCATGATCTTTTTAGTCATTTGTTTACTCATTAGCGCAATCAATTATATGGTCACGAAAATGACGTTTAAAAATTGAGGTGAAATGATTGTACACCAAAAAGTGGAAGGAAGTAACCATCTATTCAACATTAGTGTTGCTAAGTCTACTAATGGCCTTTCCGTATTTATGGATGTTGATGATTTCGGTTAAACCGAAAGATGAATTGTATAGCGGCAATATCCTTCCCTCGACCTTTCAGTTTGAGAACTATGTAAGAGTTTTTACTGAATCAAATATGGGGCAGTATTTATGGAACAGTATTTTTGTCAGTGCTGTGATTATTATTGTACAAATATTATCCGCTATTTTTGCAGCCTATTCATTTGTGGCGATTAAGAAAAAATGGGTGCAATTTTGTTTTGTTTTGATTTTAGCGACTTATATGTTGCCTTCTGCGGTAACCTACATTCCGTCGTTTATATTAATCTCCAATATGAATTTGCTGGATACACATCTGGGCTATATTTTGAGTGAAGCAATTAGCATATTTGCCATCTTTTTTCTCAGGCAATCTTTCTCGAAGGTTCCGAAAGAAGTTGTACAAGCGGCAAAATTAGATGGAGCAGGACATTTAAGGCTGATTTTTACTGTTTATATCCCCTATACAAAAAGTGCGATTGCTTCTCTTATTTTGATTACTTTTATATATAGTTACAACAACTACATGTGGCCGTCTCTATTAATGAAGTCCGAAGAAAACATGTTAGTGACAATTGGCATGAGGCGTTTATTTATGACACAGGCCGGGTATGGCATGGACTTTCCTTTTGCAATGGCAGCAAGTGCGATTTCACTTTTACCAATGTTACTCTTGCTCATCATTTTTAACAAAAGAATTATCCGGTCTATGTCCAACTTGTATGTGAACAAATAGGGAGGTGATCAATAAAGAATTTGGACAAGGTACTACAAATCTTTCAAGGAAGCAAGAAAATAAAGGAGGAAGTGTACATGAAGAGTCACAACAAAAGATGGAAGCATCTTAGTTTCTTCATCGCCAGTTTCGCTTTACTTATAGCTGTATTAGTAGGTTGTTCGAATGGAGATTCGAAAGGATCAACGACGAAAGAGACTGAAAGTGCCAATGGAGAAAAAATTAAGCTCGAATTTTACTATGGCTTAGGTGGAAAGCTCGGCGAAACGATGAATAAATTAATCGAAGATTTTAATAAATCAAATGACAAATATGAAATTGTACCAGTTGTGCAAGGTGAATATGGTGAAACATTACAAGCTTTGCAAGCATCGTTAGCTGCTGGAAAACCGCCGGCATTAGCCATTAATAGATACCCGGAATTTATGAAGTTAGCAAATAGTGATGTCTTACTGCCGTTAGATGAATATATGAATGAGCCTGAGTTTAACAAAGACGACATGCTTTTACTTGATCAAGGGTTGTACGATGAAAAAACGTTAGGTGTTCCAGCATTTGTCGCTTCACAAATGATGTATTATCGAAAAGATATTTTTGAAAAGCATAACATTAACTACGATGAGTTAGAAAATTTTGAAGAACTTGCCGAAGCAGCGAAATTAATCAAAGAAAAGGAAGGCATTAGTGTTGGTCTGTTATGTGGTATACCGAGCACATGATTGATTATGCCCGCTCCGCAGGTGGAGATATTGTAAGTGAGGATGGAAAAACGGTCACAATTGATTCAGAAGAATGGGTCTATGCTTGGGATAGTATTAGAAAATGGATTCATGAAGATAAAATAATGGATACTGTCCACGGAGGAAACGGATGGGAATGGTGGTATAAAACCATTGACAACGTGATGAATGATCGTTCAGCAGGTTATACCGGTTCGTCTGGCGATGGTGGAGATTTAGACTTCACAAAAGTCGCCACAGGTATGCAAAAAGGTTTTAAAGACAGTGAACCGAGACCAGTAGCTGTTTCTGTTATGTTTAATTTATTTAAAGATGCGCCTAAAGAACAACAAGAAGGCGCGTGGGAATTTGTCAAATTTTACACAGCAGCGGAACAAACAGCTTATTGGGCAGTTGAAACAGGCTATATTCCTGTCAGGGACAGTGCTGTTGAGACAGATATTTACCAAGAAAAGTTAAAAGAAAATCCCTATTTGGCAGTTCCATTAGAACAAGCAAAAACAAAAGGTATTCCACCATATGTCGATCCAACAGGCGGAAAAATTTATACCGAAATTGAATTAGCAAAAGACAAAGTGTTAATTCAAAACATACCGGCAAAAGAAGCGTTAGAAGAAGCACAAAAGAAAGCCCAAAAAGAACTAGATAAAGTATTGAAAAAATAAAATAGACTGAATGAAAAAGGAGCGCTATAACATGAATGGAAAAATAGAACTTGCTGTTTTTGATTTGGCCGGAACACTTGTAAAAGATAATAATGGGGTGAGAGATTGCTTACATAAAGCGGCAATCGCTCATGGTTTGGATGTTACAAAAGACGAAATTAGCACACATATGGGCACAAATAAAATCCACTTATATCAATTTTTAATTGCTCGTAAAAACGGCAATATGATAGATTTCAAGAACTTTGAAGTGGACATCGACGATTCCACACGTGAACAAGCAACAGACATTTATCACGATTATACTAAATATATGATCTCTTATTATGAAGAAAATTGTGAAGAAATCGAAGGTGCTACTGAAACATTAAAGTGGTGTCAAGAAAATGGTATTAAAGTAGCGACGGGTACAGGTTTCCATAGTGATATCAATCAGGTCATTATGGAAAAGCTCGGTTGGGTGAAAAATGGTTTAATTGACTGTGCTGTCGATTTAGATATGGTTCCAGAAGGGAAAGGGAGACCCGCGCCATTTATGATTTTTAAAGCAATGGAATATTTGAATGTACAAAATGCGCGGAAAGTCATTAAATTAGGCGATACACCAGCGGATATGTTGGAAGGCTATAATGCAGGTTGTAGAGCGGTAATTGGTGTTATGCAAGGTTCTACACCCATTGAAGTATGGGGAAAATATTGGCATACCCATGTTTTAAATACAGTAGCCGATTTACCAGAATTAATGAAATCGGGCAAGATTGTCTAATGAAAAGTTTTAGAAGTCTCGCAAGTATCGGCATTGTATTACCAAAGCTGTATCCATTTTCTCAAGAAGAACCTGAAAAATTCATCTCGAATTTACTGTCTATTTTAGAAGACCCATTTTTTACAGCTGTTGAAGTGTCTTATATCGCGGATGAAAAAGCTAGACAAGCAGTGAAGAAATATACAGAATATAGCGGAGTAGAAGTCATTTTTAACGGTGGGGATGCTTTTAGAGCGTTACAGATTGATTTGAGCTCTTTAGATTCAAAACAGAGAGAAGCGTCTGTTGAAAAATGTAAAATGCTCATCGAACATTGCTATGAAATGAACGCCAAAGTGATGCATATCGTCACTGGAAAATATGAAGGCGAAGCGTATCGAAAACAGAATATCGAAGCATTTATACAGTCGGCGATGGAGATTTGTCATGAGGCTAGAAAAAAAGCGGCACATTATGAACTCTGTATATCGTTAGAGATTGGTGATCGGCATGTTGATCGTCAATATTTACTAGGACCAACACATGAAGCGGTAAGTGTAGCCCAAAAGATTCGCAGTGAATATCAGAACTTTGGTTTGTTACTGGATCAAAGTCATTTACCAATCATGCAAGAAAATCCGGTAAAGTCGCTTTGGTTAGCAAAAGATTATTTAACACATATTCATCTCGGAAACAGTTATATCAAAGATAGAAATGTACCATATTTTGGTGATAAGCATATTCCATTTGGTATTCAAGATTCCGAAGTAGGTGTGGAAGAGCTGGCACAATTTATTCGGACACTACATGAAATCGACTTTTTTAAAAGTCCAAAACCGACGAGAAAGCCTGTCGTCACATTTGAAGTAGGACGTTTGGAGCAGGAATCCTCGCAATTGGTTATTGCTAATGTGAAACGTACATTTTTAGAAGCATGGGAAATGGCCTAGGTGGTGCATATATGAATATTTTAATAACAGGTTATTATAGTGAGGGTTCAAAACGGAGAGTCATTCAAGCTTTTCCAAATGAGTGGTCCGTGAAAGTGATCGAACCTGAACTCATTGAAGAATATATTAGTGAAGCTGACGTTTTAATCCCGGAACATATTCAAGTCAATAGTCAGTTGCTTCAAAAAGCAAAAAAATTGAAGTTTGTGCAAACAGGAGCAGGTTACGATAATGTTGATATTGATGCTTGTTCAAAAAACCATATTTGGGTGAGCAATGCTGCCGGGGTTAACGCCAATGCAGTAGCCGAGCATATTATCGCTTTTATGCTCAGTTACTTTAAAAATATCCCTTACTTAGACCACTTTATGAAAAATAAAAAAGATGAAACGCAATTGAGTTATACAGGTGGAGAATTGTTTGGGAAAACAATCGGCACAATCGGGCTAGGTGCAATCGGTAAAAGAGTTGCAGAGTTGGCAAACGCATTTGGAATGAATGTGTTAGCTTATGATATTAATAAAAATATCGATCATAAAATAGCCACTCTTGTTGAATTAGAAGAACTGATCGAAAAGTCTGATGTGATTACCGTCAATATTTTTCTAAATGAATCGACTAGACATTTAGTAGACCGTCAATTTTTAAGTAAGATGAAGAAAGATGCTCTTTTCATTAATACAGCTAGAGGACCGATTGTATGTGAACCCGATTTAATCGCTGCACTCAAAAATAGAGAGATTGGTGGCGCTTGTTTAGATGTTTTTGAAAATGAGCCACTCAGTTTAGAGAGCGAACTTAGACAATTGGAAAATGTCATTTTAACACCGCATACGGCAGGAATGCCTGACGGAATGAAGTTTCATCAAAAAAGGTTTCAATTCTTTATTGAAAATATAAAGAGAGTGCTAGAAAATAAAGTTCCTTTTAATCACTTAAATGAATTATAATTGAGTTGATCCAAGCAACGACAGTACTGCAGTCACGGAAAGTCGACAAGTTTATGAAGTGGATGATGAATTGCGCATTCATTTTGCGAGGGTATTTTGAAGTATTTTACACGGATTTGTGTCGTTTGAACAAATTCGCTCGAGATGGATGATCGGTTTTCTATCTTCATGAAGACCGTTTGAAGGGAATTTAATACAGCAATGGCTCGTGATGAAGTGGTCTTGATTACCATTCATTCGGGCTTTTTTTTATTCGCCATTTTTTACGCTTACTACAGAAAAGTTTAACTTGCTTTCGCAGTATACTTGCAGATAGATATTCCATTCAATGGAGGTTCAAGTGAGCCTTTCGCAAAGCCACATATATTTTTTTTAGGTCAGGATGGAGGCGCCAGTTGTATTGCTGTCGATATTTGGACGAAGGCCAAGTGCAAGCGTGGGCTCATCGTTTTTACGAGCGCAGGATTTACAATTGTTTTCGATCAGAACAACACTTTTTATTGAGTAAAAAGCAATTGAATTATATTTGCAAGCAAGTACTTGCATTCATACTGGGCGATCTGTACAATATGAGTAACGAGAAGGAGGGGGGCTTTCTTGAAACTGTTACGTTTTCGCATGAAGGGTCAGCAAGACATTCATTTTGGTGTACTATTAAATGAACGAGTCGTTTCATTTGAAACTCTTCACCACATAAGTGGCAGGTCGGCTTCATTGTTAACAGATTGTGAGACGTATCTTCAGAACTTACCAGCAAGTGAACAGCAAGCAAAAAGTTTAGTCGAGTTTGGCAGGCAGTACGAGCAATTTGCGACTGATGATGCCATCTATCCTTTACATGAAGTTCAATTGTTATCACCGCTCGACACTGTTTCGGCTTTACTAGATTTTGGTTTTAGTCCGAGGCATTTGGCAAATGCAGGTGAGACACTCATCAACCATGAATTTCAGTGGCCTCTTCGCTCTTTATTGAAGTGGTTTTTAAAGCGTTCTTTTCAAAAAGAGAAAAAGAAAACAGTTTATCGGTATTACAAATGTAATCATCTACAAGTAAGTGGACCAGATGAGGAGTTGGTATGGCCAGCGTATACATCTTACTTGGATATTGAACCGGAACTTGGCATTGTCATTGGCCATCAGCTGGATGCCGCAGGTGTTGTGCCAACAATTGCAGGTTACGTTATTTATAATGATGTGTCAGCGCGGGATGTCCAGTGGGAAGATTTTCGTAGCTTATGTGGTCCCAGCACAAGTAAGGATTTTGAACGAAGTAATGGATTTGGCCCTTATCTTGTGACACCTGATGAAGTCGAAAACCCTCTCGCTTTGCATGTATCTGTTCAAATTGCGGATAGATGGAGATGGGAAGGAAGTACATCTGAATACACGGTGCATCCTAATGATGTCCTGGCTTATGTGCAAAAGATTTTTCAACCTGCAGCTGGAACGGTGATTGGGATGGGAACCATTCCAGATTGTTGCGGGTTCGATCGTGATGAATGGATTCGTCCAGGGGATCGTATTTCGATTACATTTGATCGACTCGGTACATTGACACAATTTGTTCCGCGTCAGCTGCCTGCTCTCCAACATTCGAGATGGGGACAAAGGGCAGATATATGTGAGGAGAGTAAAAGCGAGTGAGGGATACTTTTACATTACCGGACATCCACCCAGATACTCCCCCATGTGAACTTCAGGTATTCAATGCAGGTTTTTGTAGAGCGAAACACCATCATCTTGTAAAAAATAAGCCAAAGACAACAATGAAAATCCCTGCGTTGTTCTTTTTAATACAACATCCCGTTGCAGGGAATCTGTTATTTGATACCGGTTATTCTACTCGCTTTTACGCCTATACTGCCACCTTTCCATTTTCACTTATGAGCGCCATTACACCTGTTCACATTACCGATCAAGAAAATGCAGCTACTCAACTGAAAGCAATCGGGATCGCCCCAGAAGAGATTCGGCATGTCTTGCTGTCGCATTTGCATGTTGATCATAGTGGGGGAGTGCAAGATTTTAAACACGCGCGGTTTTTCGTGGATTGTAAAGAGTGGGAATTTGGTCAGCGCGCCGCATGGCGGCTTTTGCTAAACGGTTATATTAAAAAGCTATATGATCAGATTCCATTGAGTAAACGGACGCTCCTCCATTTCGAGAAAAATGGCACTCCATACGGTCCCTTTAAACATACAATTGATTTATTTCAAGATGGTTCCATTATATTGATCTCACTGCCAGGACATTCGATTGGTCAATACGGTCTCCTCTTAAACCAACCGAGCGGGAAACGGTTTTTTCTCTTAGCTGATGCGGTTTATCTGAATGAAAATTATCGTACGCTGACGACGGGCAGTTGGTGGAGTCGTCTGGCCCATTTCAATTACAAGCAAATGATTTCATGGTTCTCACTGTTTAAGCAATTGGAACAGAACCATCCAGACCTCATTTGTATTCCGAGTCATGATCCGGCGGCTTACGAACGTTTTGTTGTCTCATCTTCATCAATCAGGTGATGCTTGTGGATATACAACGAAACAGGCAAAAGATCGTATTTTGACAGCTGTCATTCTTTGCAATAAGGGGTGCTACTAAAGGAAAGCGAAACAAGCAGGTGTCAATGAAGGTTCGCTCTTTCTTTATTTTGGAAAAGCATTGATGAAAGAACGTTCTTATTAGTTAGATACGGAGTATCGACAAGCTTTTTGAAGATCCCGCAGAAGCGACCTATGTTTCCGTGGAAGCTGAAGAGACCTGCGGAAAGCGAAATATGTTGACGTAGCGATGATCGGGATTTTTTAACACAAATAGGGGCCGGAAAAAACCCTGTAAAAATGAAATAAACCGCATGGAATCAAGTTTAAAAAACTTGATTTCACGCGGCTTTATTCTCGCGATTTTTACGAATATGAATCAGCTTTCAACTTATGTCCCGGCTCCTTCAATAGTACAATTTCAAGAAGAAGAGTGTTCCTTGAATTTAAGTTTCAGCCGGTCCGTTTTTTGTCTTAGTTGATCGTTTTCTTTTTACGATAGTGTTGAATGAGCCATAAGCTCGTACCCATTAATAGTAAGAATGCGCCGAGCAACATCCAATTATATAGATTTGTTGCTGTATTCGGTAAAGAAGATGATCCTGTACCATTATGATTGGATGTATTTTTAATAATGGGCGCTTGGCCATCATCCTTTGTTTGACTTACTTTCGGTTGGTTTTTGCCATTCTTGGCTGCTGGTCGTTCTATACGAGGCTTTTCAGAATCTTGACCGTTTCCATTGGAATTGCCTGGCTTGTTTTTACCATCATTTGGCTTTCCACCTGGTTGGCCGCCATCGCTTGGTTTTTCCGGTTTTTCCGGTTTCTCTGGTTTTTCTGGTTCAATAACTTCTCCATCAACCGTTAGAAAACTCCAAATGTCAGAGCGTGTTTGACCACCGAACTTATCAGTCGCTACCGTATACCAGAAATATTCATGGTTCGGATCTAAATCATTCCATACAACAGAGGCTTTTTCCCCGCTAGGAACATTGTTTACTGTGCCAATTTTTTCGTCTGTATACACATTGACTTCAATGTAATCCGTAGCAACCTTTTTCGTTTGTGCCGCTGTATCAAAATCAAATGAAAATTCATCTTTTCCAGGATACTCCGCTGGATCATAATAATTATAATCATCCAGGTAAGGAGAATATGTTTGGACATAGATTTGATTATCTTTCATTTTGACATTTAAAATCCGTAAATATCCTTGACCACCTTCAGGGCCGCCTTGATAATCAGCCAACATTTGATAAACGGTCCGATCAGCAATGCCGTCCCCATTATCATCAATGTCGTCTACCAATGTTTGGGCGTTATGATAATGGCCAGACAATACGGCAAAGACATTTTCATTTGGCACAACCACTTGTTCAAAAAGCGCATCCCCGATAGGACTTCTATTACCCGTTGCTAATAAATATTCATGTACATTCAGAACAGCTTTTCTGTTGGGATGAGCTTCGAGCAATTGATTTACCCAGGCAATGCCCTCTTCTTCAATACCCCAACCAAGATAGATCATGATAAAGTCCATACCGTTGACAGACAGTAAATCGTAATGTCCACGATTATTTTGGAAAGAACCTCCATAGTAATCGTTGTCTTTAAAACGGTCTTCTCCAAAGAAACGACTATAGTAACTATAATCATGGTCTTTGTTGTTGACATCATGGTTTCCGGCAAGAACGCCATATGGAACACCGGCATCATCTAACGTCTTCATCGCTTTATCCGCAACATTCCATTGGTTTAAATCATCGTAAACATTTACGATGTCTCCCGTGTGGAAAACATATTCAATGTTTAGCTTTTCTCTATTTTTTACGATCCAGTCTGTTTGCTTTTCATAAATATATGGATAGCTTTCCGTATAATATTGTGTATCTGACATCCAGACAAAACTGAAATCTTCCCCAATAGACGCAATTTGGTCTTGGACAATGACGCTAATTTTTTGATCTTGAACATATTCCAGTCCTTGAACTGTTCCCACAAGTTCAAAGTCTTCTTTTCCGGCAATCGTCGTTACAAGAGCATCCCATTTACTAGTTTGGTAGTTCCAAGCATACATCGTTACTTTTCTGCCTTCTAAGGAAGAACCATTCCAAACAATTTCAATTTCGTCGTTTTCATCTACTTTCTGATCAACCGTAACATCAAAACGGTGGTAAGGAAACTGATAATCCGATTCCGTTTCTAGTTTGTTTCCATCCAGAGCTTGCAATGGTTTGCGCTCATCATCTGTTATCCGCTCTTCTCCTTCAGGAAGATGCTCGTTAGGAGGCTCGGTGTCGACAGCATTCTGAGAAATGGTCATATTTTTGTCTTCAGCAGTATATTGATATGCTTGGTAAAAATCGACATCCATTTCATCGCTTGTCGGATCTTTTACCGTAACGGATAGATTCGCGCTCGTGCTATCCGGATCGTTTGATAGCCAGTCAGGTAAAAACGGATGTTCCTCAACTACATGGAACGTCAGCTTTTTTTCCATTGTATTGTTGGCAGCATCGGTAGCTTGATAGACGAGCTCATGTTTTCCCGGTTTTAAAAGGGCGGAAGATGTTTTGTAAGGAAGTGAAATATATTCTCCATCTAGTTGTGCGGTTAATGAAGTCACTTCACTCGTTTCATCTTTTGCTTCTGCGTCAATTGTAAATTCTCCCTTATACGTTTCCCCATCTTTCATAGAAGGAAGAATAATCGGTTTCGTATTATCCGTTATAACCGTAGCGGCAACTTCTTCATTTCCTGAGACAGCTTTTATGTGATGCTTGCCATCAGGCACTTTCGTTGTATCAAATAAATAAGCGGTTGAAGCAAATTCTTCTTCCCCGAGATTAAACGTGAAGTCATAAATGGGATCTTTTCCCGGGCTGTCGCCGATCCAGTAATCCTGATTCGGATCACTGAATTTCGGATCATATATCGTTGTTCCATCAGATAAAACCAAGCGGATGTTTTTAATCGTAAAGTCATCTCGGTTTTCTTGAGAAGTTTCATCAAATGGCCCTACTTTGTTACCGGCGCGAATCGTAACCGTATTTTCACCTTGTTTCAGTTTATCCGCAGGGATCGGAATTGTAAATGTCGTAAAGTTCGTATGCGTGTCATCGAAGATATGGAGAATTTCATCTCCCATCGTTACGCCGTTTTGGAAATAAATATTTGTATCTTTTACCTCAAAGGCAAAATATGCCTCGGATTCCATTGCTTTAAAGGTGTTTGTTACTTCATTGTTATCAATAAATAGTTGAGGCGCGGCTTTCCCATCATCTGTGGTCGCCTTCATTACTTTTTCGCCGGAAATCAGCTCATTATCGCTGACATTCAGACGCAAACCTTCTTGCAAATTAGGGTTTTCAATGCTGATCGTACTGGCGTTAGAAACCGCTTCATTTCTTCCATCGCTCGCGACAAAATAGTATTCTAATTCACTTTTGCCAATTAACTCTGGTTCATAAACAATATGTTCATATTTATGATCAGCTTGTGTTACTAAGTTGACTTTTCTGAAGTCGGCTGTTTTATCGTTACGATAATAGACAGTAACGGATTTAACATCGAGATTATCTGTCACTGTTGCTGAAAGTGTCACCGGTTCTTTTGAAGTAATTTCTTTTTTATTTGTTGTATCTGTAATGACTGGTTTTTCTGTGTCTTTCGGTATGTTGACTTTTTCTGCCGGCACTTGTTCCGTTAATACAGATCCTGGAGTTGCCGGCGATTTTCCGGCACTGATTTTTTTCGAATAAAGGCCTCCGTCGGTTGGATAACGATAAAAGATACCTTTGTTAGCTACCGTATCATCTACATCAACTTCATCATTATAGCTTGCATAGGAGAGTTCTTTTCCTGTTTTGGTCGCAATAACTAGTGTGCGCTGGCCGCTGTTCGCCATTGATGTATTATAAATCTTAAAAAGGTTTTTCCCTTCCATTAAATTTGTTTTAAAATTCGCATTAAAATCAGCAGCTGTTTTATCCGTGTTTGCATGATTTATTATCCAGAATACGATTGTTTCTCCAGGAGCAATTATCACTTCTTGGTCATCTTTAGGGCCCCAAATTAAGTCATTTCCCGCACCTGTATTCGGATAACGATAACGAATCGAATAGTCTTTAAAATTAATCGGTTCTGTTGAATTGTTATAGACTTCGATAAACTCATAGGCATCAGCGCCATTGCTATTTGTCGTATCTGGAACAAGTTCAGTAATTAAAAGAGGCGGCACCTTTTGATAATCAATATCTTCTGCTGGAAATTTGTATTCTTGAACTTCCGTTTTTGTCTCACCCGCTTCATTGGAAGCTGTAAAATAATAGTTTATTTTATTGCTCCATATCGCATCCCGCGGAATCGTCACGGAATAGTTAGTCGGGTCATCTTTAGAAGGTTCCAATTGCCAAGTTTGATAATCCGCTTTGTCACTTTGTGAGATTGAAATAGTTGCTCCTACTAATTTCTGCTCCGATGAAATAGTTACATTTATCTTGATTTGATCGTTGTCAACGGTAACCGCAGGATTTTTAATGACCGGTTTAGCGATGCTTCCGCTTTCGTCTTCATCAATCATAACGGGCTTTTCCGGAGCTTGCCCAGGGACGATGGTTAATGGTGTAATCGTTTCACCAATACCAACCTTCAGCATCTTTGTTCCTTGTTTAGGGTAACTGTACACAATGCCTTGATCTGGGAGTGTATCATCTGCTGCTGTATCATTATAGGTTGCTTGCACAATTTCGTTATTAAACTTATCTGCAACGACGAGGGTGCGCTGACTGCCATTCGCCATTCCATCGCTATGAACTTCTGTGACATGACTTTCTGGCAGATTTAACCCATATTGTTGGTTGAAGTCAGCAAGTGTTTTGTCTTGGTTGCCGCTATTTTTAATCCAGACAATAAAGCTTTCTTGCGGCGCAATGACTTTATTATCAGATAGCTTCCATACTTGATCGGCTGTACCGTCAGGGTAACGGTAAAGTAATTGATAGTCTTTCATATTAATAGATTGGTTTGAATTATTATAGATCTCAATGAACTCATAACCATCAGCTTTATTCACATTTGCAGTGTCAGGAGTGATTTCAGTAATCAATAGCCTGGGAAGTTTTTGCGTATCCACATTCGTTACTTGATCGACGGTAACTTGTATATCATTCTCTTTAGGGTATACAACTGTTCCACCTTCAGTAGTTTCCGCCACGATTTGATAGCTGAAACTAGGTGACCAAAGGAATTCTTTTGGCACTGTTACTGTAAATGCATCTGTACCCTCCGATTTCGTGAAAGGAAGCTCTTGCTTCATCATTTGCTTCCCTGTTTTAAATGTTAGTGTCAAACTTTTCACATTAGGGGCAGTTGCATGTATGGTTAGATCTTTTTCATTGGAAATCTGTTCCGTTGGCTCGTGCTTAATAATCGATTCTTCCTTTGTCGTTTCTGCTTTATTCGTAACGTTTTTTTGTACTTCTTTTTGAGCCGGCTTTGTAGAATCGGCTGTCTTTTCTTGTTGGCTGTTATCTTGAGGAGCTTCTTGAGAAACTTCTATTTCCACTTGTTGATCTGGAACTTGTCCATGAGTGAATGTGCCAGGTGTAGCTGTTTTCGCTAAACCTCCGTCATTCATTTGGTTATTATAAAAATAAAAAAGCTGACTAGCACTGGTTTCATCATAGATGTAAGCAATTTCGGATACACTTTTATTGTCATCTTGCTTGATAAATTTAATGGTTGAATCTTTGGCTGATACAGCGGCATGATCAATCACGATGACTTGTTCTTTTTTTACATTTGTACCGTAATGGTTATGAAAGGTTTCTATATGATTCGTTTTGTTGGTGAACCAAATGATTTTGGTTTCTCCAGCTGGAATAATGTTTGAATCATTAAATTCAATTTTTTTATCCTGAATCAACAATGAATAATCTTTTAACGGTACGGCTTCTGTCGTATTGTTATACACTTCGATAAACGGCTCTTTACCAAGATTCACTTCCGTTATCATCAGATGAGGAGCGGCTTGTGGATCCGTTTTCGCTTGATTTTTAATAGGCACTGTAAAAGTATCTGACGTTCTTTCGGTTTGCCCATCATCAGCTACAATCCAATAGTTCATTTTATTTGACCAAACTGAAGTGGCCGGGATAGAAGCAGTAAAAGTATGATTTTCTGCCTTATTCATAATCACGGCAACCGGCTTGGAAAGGGGTGTAGACTGATAGTATAAGGTTGCTTTTGCCGCATTTGGAATGGTTGCGGTTACTTGCTGGTTTTCTAAAGCATTAAATGATTCGGGTGCTACATGTTGAATTTCCAACTGTTGTTTCGCATCTTGTTCAGATGAACCAGAACTTTCAGTTGCTTGTTCTGTTTGTTGCTGTGGATGAGAAACAGTGGCATACGCAATCGAGCTGGTATGTAATAAGTTTGTAATAACTAGCATGATGGCAGTTATTCCTGCTAATAGCGTACGTAAATTCCTTTTTTTCATCATTTTTCCTCCTTTTTACAATGTAATATTAAGTATAAGTATCAACTATTAGTAAGCGGTTAAAAAATTGTAAAGTTTTGTAAAAATGGAAGAGGTTTTGTCACCACAATATGTACCAAGAAAAGCCAACTAGAGAGCACAGTTAACCAATATCGACAGCAGACAGCTTATTCAATAGAAGAAGGGGATCGAAGAAATAAAATGCCCTGAATCGTACGGTCGCCACAAGAACATACGATGATCGGATAAAAGATGAACGAAACAGATTTATCAGAAATGATAGAGTTAGAACGGTTAATCAAGGGGATTTAAGGAAGAATGTAAGTGATTTCCACATCCAAAAGAAGATGCGGTGAAACCAATGTGTTTATAGCATTCTAAAAATGTCGTTTGCCGGTTTATTTGTGTAAAAAAATTCCTATCATCTCTACGTCAACATATTTCGCTTTCCGCAGGTCTCTTCAGCTTCCTCGGAAAGCAAAGGTCGCTTTCCTGCGGGATCTTCAGCTCAAGCTATTCCCACAGGAGTCTACCTATTTTGACTACGCTAAAAGCTTGCGGGTTAGACACCAGGACAATTTATCCCGCATGTAAGGTGCCGTAAGACTCCCACTTCAAAATCTGAGTGGGAGAAAACGGCACCTAAATGCCCGATTGGTTCAACTAACATTCAGTAGGAGATGGAAGAAAACGCCTACTGAATGAAGTTTCACTTTATTGTTCGTTTTTTCATCAGTTGATTTAGTTGTGTCCCATACTCATTTTTTTCATTGTTACATCATTTTTTGATCAAAGTGAGCGATTCACCAGCAATGTTATTTTACCCATTCTCTTAACGCTAATATCTTAGTTTGCTTTAGACATGAGCGACCATTTGAATATTTGGCTGTGTTTCTTATTGATGACTTCGAAACGCTTGGTTTAATAGGGATGTTCTCAATAAAAATTAATTTTCACCACATTTTTATATGAAAAATTACATGAAATTTACATAAAGTAAATATTTGTTTTACATTTGTTTGCTAGTTTTAATTCATAAACAAACATTAAACAAAAAATATAAATGTCCGTTTATGTTTGGTTTTTAGTAGGTTAGAGAGGAGGAAACTGCAGTTACTCAGCTTTCGTGCTTTGGCAATTCATTGAACTACTTGAATGATCTGTTAAAAAGAGCAGTGAAAATTAATAACAACAGCCAATGCGAAAAATGAGTAAAAAACAAATAAGACCATTACACCCACACATTTGTTTAGAAGGTCATCCAAGCAATTCCAAATCACACTCAATAAGGGAGAGTAACAAAACGTGATCAAAAAACAATCGATGTTCATGATGATGATGATTCTCTTGATGATCTTCAGTACATTGAATCTACATGTACTAAACGCATCGGCTGCGGATCAGAAAAGGCCTACAATCGATTTGAAAAGAACACTCGAAGCCCCAACGATTGATGGTTCCATTGATGAGCCAATGTGGAAGGTTAGTGAACCATTAACAAAACACATAGGAGAAGGAGAAGCTCCCGAAGCTACATTTGGACTTCTTTGGGATCAAGAATATCTTTATGTGGCAATGGACATGGTCGACGACACACTCGTTCATGATGGTAGTGGATACTGGTATCAACAAGATAATATTGGCTTGTTTTTAGACCCGACATTACATCAATCCAGTCCATATGTAGATAATGATTTGCAAATTGGGCTTGTTTATAAACCCAACTCAAATGAGCCAGACTTTTACTTTGGTGGCGCACCTATTGCCAATCATGATCCGGCAAATGAAAGCAAGATTAAAAGAGCTATTCAAACAACAGAAAAAGGTTGGTCTGTAGAAATAGCCGTACCGTGGGAAATGCTTGATTTTGATCCTAATACTTCTAAGAAATTAGGAATCGAAGTACATGCTGTTGACCGTGATAACAAATCTGAAGACGATTCTTCTGTAAGTGCATGGAGCGCATTTGAAAGATCCTCTTTCTGGAATGATACATATGGTTTTGGTGAAGCTATTTTAGTCACTGATATCCTTTCAGAAAATTTTGATGGACTAGAAGCAAAACTACAGCCTGCCAAAGATGAAAGCATTGATCCATCTGTTCTAGGCTGGACACATGAAACACCAGAAGGATGGGAAAAAATAAATGCGTCTAATATGCCTCAAGGTGTAACAGAATGGCAAGGTTGGAGTTTTGCAACGAGAGATTTTTGGATATCTGCTGATACGCAACTGCGTGAAGAATTCTCAAAAGGATCTGGTGTCATAGCTATAGCTGATCCAGACGAATGGGATGATCAAGGAAGCCCTGCTTCTCAAGGGCAGTACGATAGTACTTTAGTGTCTCCAAAGATGAATGTTAATGGCGGAGATACGCTTGATTTAAGCCTTGATACTCATTATCGCCAAGAGGGAGTTCAAACGGCATTAATCACGGCCAAATTTGATACTGGGGAAGAGCAACAGGTATTACGCTATGATCACAATGAGAACTCAGATAATAAAGGCATCGATGTTTTAAATAAAACAGAAATCAAAAAGATTAAAGTGCCTGATCAGGCAACATCGATGACACTTGAATTTAGATTATTTAATGCTGTCAATAATTATTTCTGGGCAATTGATAATATCCGATTATTGGAAAAAGCCTCATTGCCAGAATTAACATTACAAGGTGAAAATCCTTTAGTAATCGAACTCGGAAGTGAGTTTATTGATCCAGGAGTTACAGCATTTGATCAGTTAGATGGGGATTTAACCGATAAAGTGGTAGTGGAGCATGAAATTGATACATCTAACCCAGGAATATATGAAGTGACTTATAGTGTTACGAATAGTACCGGATTTACTGAATCTGTCACTCGAGAAGTAATGGTAACAGGCACAAATGCTAATGAAGGATTAAAGATGTCTATGTCTGTTATTAGTGATACCCATACCAATATAAAGAAAACAGAACGTGCTTTATGGGATTTAAATTTAATTAATCCTAATCAGCATGCAATGGTCGTGGTTGGAGATGTTGTGGATTCCAGTTATCAAAATCAATATGATGAAATGAAACAAGTGATGGCTGATAACCCGCGCCCTGATAACTTATTCTATACAATCGGCAACCATGAATATTATGGCACGAATACTGAAATGGGCAAGAAACGATTTTTAGATTTTACAGGCCTTGACACAGTGTACTACGAAAGAGAAGTAAATGGATATCCGTTTATTGTACTTGGTCAAGAGGAAGCAAAAGAACCCATTAATCTTAGTGACGCACAGCTTCAGTGGTTTGAAGACACAATGAAAAAACAAGATCCAAATAAACCGATTTTTGTTTTCTTGCACCAGCCACTGCCATTTACCATTAACGGAACATGGGATGTTGCGTACTATCGAGACGGTATTAATCAATATAAACAATTAAAAGAGACCCTTTCAAAATATCCGAATGCTATTGTTTTTTCGGGTCACCAGCATTGGGATTTGCGTTTGCCGGATATGTTTGGAAATCATGACGGCTTTTATCAAGTGAGTACTGGAGCAGTAATCAATACGTATGGTCCAGATGGTCAAGGCGGAGAGAAAGTGATTGATGGAACAGGCAGTACAGGATTATATGTAGAAGTCCATGACGATAAAGTCGTTATTAAAGGACGAGACTTTACGAAATCAGACTGGATAGATGAATACCAACATGTCATTCCTTTGAAAAATGTGGAGCAAGTTGATAAATCAACGCTAGAGTCTGTCATTGCCGAAGCCGACAAAGTCAATACAGAGAAGTATACAGAAGCAAGTGTCCAAGTTTTTGCAGAGAAATTAGCGGCGGCAAAAGAAGTAATGGCAAACGAATCCGCGCCACAATCAGAAGTGGATGGAGCTGTAACAGCGTTGCAAGACGCAATGAAAGCATTGCAAGAAAAAGAAGCTCCTGCGGAAGAAGTTGACAAGTCAACGCTAGAGTCTGTCATTGCCGAAGCCGACAAAGTCAATACAGAGAAGTATACAGAAGCAAGTGTCGAAGTTTTTGCGGAAAAGTTAGCGGCGGCAAAAGAAGTAATGGCAAACGAAT
Organism: Siminovitchia sp. FSL H7-0308; assembly: GCF_037980985.1. Lineage (NCBI taxonomy): Bacteria > Bacillati > Bacillota > Bacilli > Caryophanales > Bacillaceae > Siminovitchia > Siminovitchia sp. FSL H7-0308. Next base: position 4,050,477 of record NZ_CP150282.1, on the reverse strand, counting down.
CCGCAACACAATCAGAAGTGGATGGAGCTGTAACAGCGCTGCAGGACGCGATAAAAGCATTACAAGAAAAAGAAGCTCCTTCAGAAGAAGTTGATAAATCAACTCTCGAGTCTGTCATTGCTGAAGCAGACAAAGTCAATACAGAGAAGTATACAGAAGCAAGTGTCCAAGTTTTTGCAGAAAAATTAGCGGCGGCGAAAGAAGTAATGGCAAACGAATCCGCGCCACAGTCAGAAGTGGATGGAGCTGTAACAGCGTTGCAAGACGCGATAAAAGCACTACAAGAAAAAGAAGCTCCTTCTGAAGAAGTTGACAAGTCAGCGCTCGAGTCTGTCATTGCCGAAGCAGACAAAGTGAATACAGAGAAGTATACAGAAGCAAGTGTCCAAGTTTTTGCAGAAAAGTTAGCGGCGGCAAAAGAAGTAATGGCAAACGAATCCGCAACACAATCAGAAGTGGATGGAGCTGTAACAGCGCTGCAGGACGCGATAAAAGCATTACAAGAAAAAGAAGCTCCTTCAGAAGAAGTTGATAAATCAACTCTCGAGTCTGTCATTGCTGAAGCAGACAAAGTCAATACAGAGAAGTATACAGAAGCAAGTGTCCAAGTTTTTGCAGAAAAATTAGCGGTGGCAAAAGAAGTAATGGCAAACGAATCCGCGCCACAATCAGAAGTGGATGGAGCTGTAACAGCGCTGCAGGACGCGATAAAAGCATTACAAGAAAAAGAAGCTCCTTCAGAAGAAGTTGACAAAAAAGCACTTGAGTCTCTCATTAAAGGGTCAGAAAAAATGAATACAGATAAGTATACACCAGAAAGTGTGCAAGTATTTTTGGAGAAGTTATCTGCCGCCAAGGAAGTGCTTCATAAGGAAAATGCTACCCAGTCTGAGGTAGACGGAGCACTAAAAGCATTACAAGACGCGATGACCCAATTAGTAGTCAGTGAAGAGCCGAAAGTTGACAAGCCAAAAGTTGACCAACCAACTACGAATGAAAAAGAGAGCGGAAATAAAAAAGTAAATAAAACATATGATAAGCAACAACAAGAGAAAGGGCATAAAGGTAGTCAATTACCTAATACGGCTACTTCTATGTTTCATTGGGCTCTCGCAGGATTTCTTCTCGTCGGTATTGGAGGATTAAGCGTGTATATTGCCAATAAAAGAAAGAGATTGAAAGGATAATATCCTATATAAGTATGGAATGGGACGAGCGATCCATATAATATATGGTCGCCCCCTCTTCCATACAAAATGCCCATCACCAAGTTATATAAGGTGGGGAAAGTGACTATTTCACTTTCGTAGAATCCACCTCAACAAAACACTTATGTAGAAAGGTCTAATACGATGAAAAAACCAATTTTGTTACTAATTGCAGTCTCGCTATTCGCATTGATCATAGCTGGATGCTCTGGAGGATCGAAAGATTCGAAAGAAACCTCAGGAAAAGAAGCAAGCGATTCAGGGAAAAAAGAAAAAATCACCGTCTATTCTTCCTATGAAACAGAAGAGTTAGAAGAGTATATGAAAAGATTTGAAGAAGCACATCCGGAAATTGAAGTAGATTTGGTACGTGACTCTACTGGTGTAACGACCTCCAAGCTATTAGCGGAAAAAGATAATCCCGTGGCTGACGTAGTGTTTGGAGTAGCTGCAAGCAGCTTGTTATTTTTAGAGGAACATGATCTATTGGAAGGATATAATCCAAAAGGCATCGAGCGTTTAGAACCTAAGTTTAAAGACCAAGTCAATGATCCCGCACTTTGGACCGGAAACGACGCTTTTGTCGCAGCGATTGCTGTCAATACGCAAGAATTAGAGCGCTTAGGTGTAGAAGCTCCTAAGTCTTACAAAGATTTATTAGATCCAAAATATAAAGACTTAATCGTTATGCCAAACCCCGCATCTTCAGGAACCGGATTTTTAATGGTTAATGCTTGGCTGCAAATGTTTGAGGAAGAAGGCGGTTGGGAGTTCATGGACGGATTACATAAAAACATGAATCAATATGTACATTCCGGTTCAAAACCAGCAAAAGCCGTAGCTAGAGGAGAGTTTCCAATCGGTTTAACGTTTGCGTATCCAGTCATAAGCGAAATTGAAAAAGGAGCACCTGTTGAATTGGTTTTACCGTCAGAGGGTTCTGGTTGGGAAATCGAAGCCAATGCTCTTGTTAAAAAACCTGAAATCAAGGAAGCGGCTAAAACATTCTTAGATTGGGCAATCAGCGATAACGCGATGGAAGGATATCAACAATATCACGGTGTAGTTGCCGTTAATATGGACACGAAAGCAAATGAAGGATTTCCGGAAAATATCATTGACCAAATGATTGATAACGACTTTAGCTGGGCCGCTCAAAACCGAGAAGGCATACTGGATGAGTGGTTAAAGCGCTACGACGAAAAGAGCGCGCCTGAAGAAGAATAATAACAGTGGCGAAGAGGCATTCCGATTATCCGGATTGGAGTAGAATAATTCTTTATTCCGAGGTACCGGATGCCTCTTTTTTCTTACCTGATAGAAGGAGGGAAAAAGATGGATTTTTTAAAAATCCAACATGTAACGAAAACATATGGAAATTTTGTCGCATTATATGATATCAATTTCACAGTGGAAAAAGGCGAGTTTGTCTGTTTACTAGGTCCGAGCGGATGTGGGAAAACAACATTGCTTAGAATAATCGCCGGCTTAGAACAGCCGAATGCCGGTTCAAAAATAGTGATGGGAGGCCAGGATGTAACAAAGTGGCCGCCGCATAAAAGAGACTTCGGGATCGTCTTCCAATCTTATGCGTTATTTCCGAATTTGACGGTTGCCCAAAATATCGCTTACGGATTAAAGAGCAAAAGGTTGAGTAAAAGTGACATAAAGGAGAAGGTGCAAGAATGCCTTGCGCAAGTCAATTTAGAACGTGTGCGTGATCATTATCCGACACAGTTGTCGGGTGGACAGCAACAGCGTGTCGCTTTGGCACGCGCGTTAGCCTTGTCGCCAAGCTTTCTTTTACTGGATGAGCCTTTATCAGCTTTAGATGCGAAGGTGAGAATGCATCTCAGGATGGAAATTCGACATCTTCAAGAACAGCTTGGAGTGACAACGATAATGGTTACCCATGATCAGGAAGAAGCCTTATCAATGGGAGATAAAATCGTTGTCATGAACGATGCTTGTATTGAGCAGATTGGTTCTCCCATTGAGGTTTACGAACAGCCGATCACACCGTTTGTAGCCGACTTCATTGGAACAGCCAATTTCATTAAAAACGCGTCAGGCTCTGTTGTGGCTATTCGTCCTGAAAACATCGTCATGAGTGAAATAGAGTCGGAAGATAGCATCAGAGCAGTCGTGGAAGCAGTGGAGTTTCGCGGTTCGTTAAGTCGGGTTTATTTACAGTTAGAGAAAAATAGCGACATACAATTGGAAAGAAATTTATTAGTGGTTGATCTGCCTATCAATCAAGCAAGAAATGTAGTGATGCAAAAGGGTAAAGAAATGTTTGTTACATTTTTTCAAGACAGATTGATTACATATGACCAAAGTGGGCGCAGTGAGGGCGGATATAGTATGCCGGCAAGCAGTGGAATTTCATTTTTTTAAGGAGTAAGAGAGTATATGGTAAACAAAGAACAGTTGCTCTATCCTGCACAATCAGCCATGAAACGGAAGATTCGTCATAAAAAGGTAAGGCAGCAATCAGGGTGGATTGACCGCCTGCAAAAACTACTGATCATTTTAATGGTTCTTGGTCTCGTCATTGCGATTGTTCTGCCGCTGTTACAGCTCGTTATGAAAGCATTATCGAATGAACAAGGACAGTTTATTGGATTCGCAAACTTTATCGAATATTTTTCCACACCCTCTTTAGTAAAGTCAATGTACAATACGTTGTTTATTGCGATTACAACGGGTGTCATTTCAGTCATGCTCGGCTTTACATTTGCTTATGCGGTGACAAGAACGGAAATGAGATGGAAAACGATTTTTAAATACATTGCTTTTATTCCTTTATTTGCTCCAACCATGACTTACGGAATCGGGTTAATTAATTTATTCGGAAATAATGGAGTCGTTACAACAGGGTTTTTTGGTTTATTTGAGTCTATGTTCGGTGTAAATGCAGGAGTGGATATTCATCTGTACGGGCCGGTCGGCATTATTATTTCGGGAAGTGTTTTATACGTTTCCACAAGCTTTTTTACTATTAAGCATTTCACTTGCGACAACGGATTATCGCTTATATGAAGCGGCAGATACATTAGGCGCGGGACCGATCAAAAAATTATTCACCGTTACACTGCCTAGTGTAAAGTACGCCTTATTTAGTTCGTTTATTATTTCGTTTATTTTAAGCTTTACAGATTTTGGCGCTCCGGTTGTAGTGGGCGGGCAGTATAATGTGATGGCTACGGATATTTACCAGCAAGTAGTGGGGCAGTTCAAGATGTCAATGGGGGCAACTGTAGGTCTTATTTTGATCATCCCTGCCGTCATCGCTTTTATTGCCGACCGGATCATCCAAAGAAAACAGAGTACGGTGATTTCCGCAAAATCTGTACCTTATAAAATAAAGCCGAACCGTCTGCGTGATCGTTTATATTTTATATATTGTTTGATCATTTCAGGGTCTGTTTTATTGCTGATGGCAGCAGTATTATTGCCCGCAATCAGTACATATTGGCCATATAATTTATCACTGACATTCGATCACTTCTTGTTTAAGCGCGCCTCCACAACCGGAATTCAACCATATATAAATAGTTTATGGATTGCTCTTCTGACTGCTGTTTTAGGAACAGCGATTGTTTTTTTCAGTGCTTATTTGATTGAAAAATCACGGTCCTTTAAGGCAATCAGGCAAACGGCTTATTTCCTTTCGATCATTCCTTTGGCGCTGCCGGGATTGGCGATTGGTCTGGCGTATATTTTCTTTTTTAATCAAGCGGCGTTAGCGATTCCGTTTACCGATTTGAGCATACCGAACCCATTTAATATGTTATACGGCACGATCTGGATTCTTGTATTGGCCAATATCGTCCATTTTTACTCGGTCAACTTTTTCACGGCCAATACGGCATTGAAAAAGTTGGATCATGAATTTGAATCGGTTTCCGAGTCGATGAATGTCCCTTTTTATAGGACATTTACGCGAGTCACCATGCCTATGTCATTTGCGGCCATTGTGGAAATGTTCGTGTACTTCTTTATTAACTCGATGACGACGATATCAGCGATTATCTTCTTATATACTTCTCAAACAAAACCAGCTTCTGTGGCCATCGTAACGATGATGGATGAAGGTAATACGGAGTCTGCCGCGGCGATGTCAATCATCGTGATTGTCACGAACATACTCGTTAGATTAGGTTATGAATTTTTTACCAAGAAAATAAAAAAGCGCATGAATGCTTGGCAAGAAGCATCAAGAAGCAAAGCCGGCTAGGAAGGAGCGTTCAATATGGTTAAAACAATATTGTTTGATGTAGATGGCGTATTTTTAAGTGAGGAGCGTTGTTTTGATGCAACCGCATTATCCATTTGGGAATTAGTTTACAATCCACTATATTTAGGGCTTTCGGGAGATACCTTTACCGTCTCCCCAACAGAGGAAAACATCCGCCGTATTCGCGAACATGTCTTATCAAACGATGCGATATTGCAATTTGTGAAAGATCGTGGTATTAATTCGAATTGGGATATGGTGTTTTTAACTTTTTCTCATCAACTCGTGCGATTATTATACGAGCTCTCATTAGAACGACGTGAATTCGTAGAGTCGATATTACAGCGGCCTATCGATAAAGATCGTTTGCGGGAAATTGGGGAAGCATGTAATGAAAGCAACATTTCATTTATTCCAAATTATGATGAGTTCGTTCGGGATTTTCAGCAAACAGATGTTGAGCAACAGGACCTACTATTGTATGTGAATGATTTGGCCAGACATTGGCTGGGAATAGATGATGATCTTTTTCCGATAAACAATCCTTTGTGGGAATTGGGACGGAAAGTGTACCAAGAATGGTATTTAGGGGATCCATATTATGAGCAGTCAGAAAGAGAGCGTCCATATACTTTGGGGAAAAATGGATTTCTTGAAGATGAAATAGCACTCGCCAATGTAGAAGACATTCGCTCCTTTTTACGCGATTTGCGGGAAAAAGGGTATTTATTGGGGATCGGTACTAGCAGACCCTATCTGGAATGTAAAATTCCGTTTCAAAGGCTTGGATTCTGGGAGTACTTTCATCCAGAACATGTTGTGACGGCAACGGATGTGAGCGAGGCGGAGCGTAAATTTCCCAATCAAGTACCACTTGGCAAACCGAAACCATTTACGTACGTAAAAGGGTATAAAGGAAGAAAAGTGGCGGATGAAAAAGTATTGTCCATACCATTGCCCATTCACAAGGGCGAGGATGTTCTGATCATTGGTGACTCAGTGGCAGATTATATGGCGGCGCAGTCGATGGGATGTAAAATTGCTGCTATTTTAACTTGTTGTTTATCAGGTAAAGCGTCACGTTCAATGTTTGAAGCACTAAATGCCGACTATATTTTTGATGATGTCCTGCAATTACGCGAAATCCTATTGTAATGAAAGGGAGAAGCATGTAAGGGAGGGACTGTCTAATTAAGGGCAGTCCTTTCGCCCATGTTCACATGATAAAGCGTTCGCAAGCATAAAAGGTTCATGATAGCGCTAGATTTTTATGTTTGCTCAGGAAGTCTTATTTTATAATTAAGATATAAAAATTGAAATTAGCTAGTTCATGTATCCAGAGGAGATAAATCGAATGGGGGCCAGTTGGATTGAATAAAGAAGAAAGACATATGTTTATTGTAAAACAGCTAGAAGTACACGACAAAGTGTTAGTAATGGATTTGGCAAATGTACTTAACGTTACTCCGGAAACGATTCGAAGAGATTTGGCGGAGCTTGAAATGAATGAACAACTGACTCGTATTCACGGAGGAGCCGTTCCCTTTATCCCGACGCAAAGAGAAATGATTTATGAGAAGAAAATGTCCTTATATCTTGAGGAAAAGAAACGGATAGCAAAGCGGGCGGCTGAGCTGATACAACATGGAGATACGATCGCATTGGATTTGGGCACGACAACCGTTCATATAGCCGATATGATTGAAGATGTACAATCGTTGACCGTCGTAACCAATTCATTAAGTGCCGCCATTCGCTTTAATTTAGCACTCGAGGAGCGACGGATTTCTGGACAGGTGATCATGTTGCCAGGCATTACAAATCCTTATCAAGCATCTGTGAAAGGAACGGCCACAGTGGAATTTTTAAAGAGATTTAATTTTACCCGAGCGTTTATCTCCTGTGGAGGCTTTACAACCAATGCGATTTATGACTTTGATATGGATGAATCTCTTGTTTCGGAAACGATGATCCAATGCAGTAAAGAATCAATCTTACTTGCCGATGCGTCAAAATTCAATAAAAGGTCCAACTTTAAAATTTGCCCGTTGTCCAATATTTCAACGGTTATTTGTAATGAAGAAAAACCAGTTGAATGGGATGAACAAAAATCTGCTTGGATCATGGCATAGTTGCTTCGATTCAGAAGTTGCAGAGGCATTTACAGTTCGCATTTCGCGGACATTATGAGGTTTGTTTGATGCAACAGAAAAAAGGTGATCAGCGGCCGACCCCATTATCCGCTGTTCGTAACCTGCCGGCTTGATTTCATGAAGGGTAAGCAAGCTCCCTCAATCTTCTACATGCGGAGCAAAAAATTCTGATTGAATTGATAAACATAAAACCGCATGAACTCAGGGGGTGGTTACCCCTAAAAGCTAGAGTTTTTATTATGCAGCTGATTGGCTGGATTGAGTTCGGTATTGGACCGGACTTAGTCCAGTCAATTTTTCTTTGGATCGTTCATTGTTATACCAGTAGATTTAGTCTTCTATTCTCCTCTTTAACTCCTCATAGCTTACTAGTTTTTCCCCATAATACATTTCTTGCTTTAAAATGCCAAAGAAATTCTCCATCGAGGCGTTGTCTGCGCAGGCTGCTTTACGTGACATGCTTTGGAATACTTTATTTTTCTTTAATGTTTTAACCCATTGTTTGTGTTGGTAATGCCACCCTTGATCAGAGTGGACGGTAGTACGGTAGGTTGCGTGATTCTTTATGATCTCAATTGTTTCGTCTAAAGGTTCCATGACAAGATCCAATGTTGGACGTTTCTTAATTCCAAACGAAATAATTTCTCCATTATAAAGGTCTAGAATAGGGTTTAAATACAACTTCTCTTCGCCTAGACATTTGAATTCTGTAATGTCAGTTACTAATTTTTGAAGAGGAATAGATGTGTTAAAACGGCGGGATAGAAGGTTTTTCGCTACCTTTCCAACCCTTCCCTTATAGGAGTTGTATTTCCGAGATTTCCGCATAAATTTAACACATTTCAGACTTAATTCCCGCATAAGTCGATACACTTTTTTATGATTAACGCAATGTCCTAATTTCTTTAATTCTTTTGTGATTCGTTTATAACCATAGCGTTCATGGAATTGCTTAAATAGGTGTCTAATGAGTTCTTTTATTTCTGCATCAGCATCTTCTTTACCAAAGTTTTTTACATGATAGTGATAGGTTGCTTCAGGAATACCCACAACAAGGAGAATATGTTTTAATCGGAATCCTTCTTCTTTGAGTTCGAATGCCACCTTTGCCTGTGCTTTTCGTGGAAGGCATTCGGATTCTCCCGAAAAGCTCGCAACTTTTTTAGATACGCATTTTCTAGCCTTAGTAGTTCATTCTCACGTTCCAGCTCTTCTTCACGTGTTAACTTTATTTCTTCCTTTTTCTTTGGTTTATTGGGTTTCTTGGACATAGAAGACTCCCCCTTTGGTTTCAGGCCTTCTACACCTTGTTCCTTAAATTCTTTCATCCAGCGTCTAATTAAGGAAGGGTTGTTCAACTTAAATTGAACAGCAGTTTCTAAATAAGAAGCACCTGTCTTTAACACAAATTGTATCGTATCTAATTTAAATTGGACAGGATACATTTCCCTAGTTTGCTTTCTTTTTAACCCATCCATTCCCTGAGATTTATACACTTTCACCCATTCAACTATTGGTGTTTCACTACCCATATTATATTTTTTTGCCAATGATTTATATCCTAGGTTGCCATATAAATACTCGGTGACAAGCTTTATTTTAAATTCCTCATTATATTTAGCCATAAAAACACCCCCGAAAATTAGATTTTCTACTCTAACTTTCGGGGGTAAGTACCGGGTTTTTAAGCTTGATTTCATGCGGTTCATGATGTTAAAAAGGTTCCGGCCTCCACATGTTTAAGTTCGACCTCTTCACATTCTGAATAAATAGTATGTTATTCAGTGTCATTGGCATATAACCAATTCGTAAGAGTTTCCGCAATTTAGGCATTTCCTACCAATTTTATCGGTTGTATTCCCTTGTTCATTCAAGAAAAACTTGAAAAAAGCAATGAACGTCCGCAACTTTTCGGCATGACAACACGGTGGTTGCTGCAAAACAAACCACGATTGAAGCCAAGCCATAAAAATATCGAAGTAGAAATCCAGTTTCAGGCTTGCGACATGCCCAATAAGACATACAACAAACAAGATGGAACGAACAGATCTTTTAGGATGGTCCTTTTGGGGGATTTATGTTTTTATCGAAAACAATTAAGCTGTATAAGTATGGAATTTTTTGCTAGCTCAGAGAGGGATGTTGATGAATCATTTTGTCATTATGCCAAAAATGAAGAAGATTCTCATGCTGGCAGCTTTGTCACTGATTTTTGTCGTCCTTGGAATTGTACTTTTATTCATATCTTTTAGCGTAAAGGCTGAAGAATCAGCCTGGCTGACTCTTGCAAGTATTCTACCGATTGTTATTTTTGGGCTTTGTTTCATTTATTACTTAAAAATATTTATCAAACGGGAGCCGGCCGTTATTATTTCTGCTGAAGGAATTGTCGATCAATCTAGTTTTATCGGAGCCAGGATCGTAAAATGGGATGAAATAAAGGAAATTCAGTTTGTCAGCTTTTCGGGTCAGATTTATCTTGGTATTTCTACTTTTGACCGCGAATTGATCATCAACCGGACGACGGGTATTAAGAAGCTATTTAACCAGGTAAATAAAGGACTCATGGAAACACAAGTTAACATACCCGTTAAAATTCTGGCCTGCTCCTTGGATGAAATGCTGAAGGTAATAAACGAATATTGGGAATGGGCTATGCAAGAGCGGAATTCAAAAATATAATACCAGCACCGAGTTTCCTTTTATGCCATTAGAACCAATTTTTACAAATATGAAACAAAAAGACTCTTAAATCGTACTTAATAATGGGCAGCCTAGCGTATAACATCATTTAAGGAGCTGACTTTCATGAAGAAAGCATTAACAATCATATTAGGAGCCATGCTTATGCTGGTGGTGTCGGCATGTAACCAAACAGCGGAGCCAGTCGAAAAAGATGGAAAGACTGAAACGACAAAAAAAGAACAAGATCTCACACTGGAAGAAGTTTATAAGAAGGTTGAGGAAGCAAACAAGGATATCAAAAGCTTTGAAAGTAATATTACCATGAATCAAAAAGTTGATGCAGGCGGGGAGAAGCAGGAAATCAAGTCGGATATGGCCATGGAATTTATCATGGAACCAATGACATTACATCAAAAAATGACTATGTCTATTGGGGAAGAAAAAAAGGAATTGGATGCTTATCTGACAAAAGACGGTTTCTACGTGTATGAGCCGAATCAAAAAACGTGGTTGAAGCTCCCGTCTGAACTTTCAAGTCAAATCTTGCAAATGTCCGAAGGACAAACGAACCCTTCTGAGCAATTAAACCAATTAAAACAATTTGTTGATGACTTTGAATTTAAACAAGATGAAAAAAGTTATATATTGACTTTAAAAGCATCCGGTGAAAAATTCGATCAGTTTTTAAAAGATAATGTCAAGGCCACAATGCCTCCTGACATGCAGGATGAAGCAGCGATGAGCGATGTGACATTCAATCAAGTTGACTACGAGCTATTTATTGACAAAGAAACATTCTATTTAACCGCGTTGAACATGGTAACAGATATGGATACGGATGTAAATGGACAGAAAATGAACATGAATCTCGATATGAAATCCACTTACAGCAACTATAATAAAGTAGAAAGCATTGAAGTGCCAAAAGAAGCATTGGAAAACGCGCAGGAAGTTAATTTGAATGAGATGGGCGGACAATAAATCTCACTCATAGAGGGGCTGTTTAAACAGCCCCTCTTGCCATATGGGGCTGGGACACAACAAAATCAGCTAATGAAAAAACGAACAATAAAGTGAAACTTCTTTCAGTAGGGCTCCTACTGAATGTTAGTTGAACGAATCGGGCATTTAGGTGCCGTTATCTCCCACTTACCTTTTGTATCAACACTGGTCTTGAAGTGGGAGTCTTAAGGGATAAATTGTCCTAGTGTATCATACGCAAGCTTTTAGCGAAGTCAAAATAGGTAGACTCCTGCGGGAGTAGCTCGAGCTGAAGATCCCGCAGAAAAGCGGCCTTTGCTTTCCGAGGAAGCTGAAGAGACCTGCGGAAAGCGAAATATATTGACGTAGCGATGATAGGGATTTTTTTAACACAAATAAACCGAACAATTATAAATGAATTGTTCGGCTTTTGCTATTTCGTATTTGCTTATGTCCCAGCCTCTGCCATATAATACCCTATATGAGTAGATTTTGATAGTGACTATGCGACAGGAACTGTGATCGCACTCGATTAAATGACTTGTAAAGCAACAGCACAATCGTCACAGTTGTCCAGTGTGACTGGCCATTTTGTCGCGCAGCACAATAAAGCGGGAACAAACTATAGTGGTATGATCAATAAGCGCATTAATGATGTGACTTTGATATGAAATCGGGTCTGTTACTTTTTATTTACCTACCACTAATAAAAAACAGTTTTTACCTTTGAAAATGCTGCTCTTGGTGAGTATCGACACCGAATGTAAGGTTTCAGTGTCAACATCCTGTCCCCAACAGCACTTCCTTGATCATCAGCGCTTTCATCTGAAAATTTTAACCATATAAGTTGAGATTTCTCATTTTTTATTCGCTGAAGGAGTGGTCTGATTGCAAGTTTATTTTATTCGTCTGTCCAAGACATCAACGATCGATCCATATAAGCGTTTGTTCCCATTACTAGACAGGAATAAAAAAGAAACAATGTCTAACCTTAAGATGGAAAAGGATAAGGTTCGTACAGTGCTAAGCCATCTATTCGTCAAATATTTACTTGCAAAAGAACTAGATTGTAAGATGGAGGATGTACAATTTTCATATAGTAAATATAAAAAACCTTACCTTGTATCGCATCTTAATTGCTCCTTTAATATTTCTCATTCAGGTGACATGATTGCCATCGCAATCGCAAAGGAAGAGGTAGGTATCGACTGTGAACAATATAAAAACTTAGACTATGTGGAACTTGCCAAACAATTTTGCGTTCCTGAAGAGTATAGCTACATCATTCAGAGCACGAATGTGGAAGAAGCTTTTTATAAAATGTGGACGTTAAAAGAGAGTTATGTAAAAGCAATTGGAAAAGGTCTGCACGTATCTTTAAAATCATTTTCGTTCTCAATTGATGGAACTAGCATTTATTTTTACCAAGGTGGGAACAAAAGTAGTGCGTATCATTTTTATAGTGAAAAAATCCAGGACAACTATCATTTTGCGCTCTGTTCTCGGGTACCGATGAAGCAAGAGCAAATCAATTTTCATTCGTATGATCAATCTGAGGTGAATGATATGCTGTTGGAAGGAGTAGGTAATTCGTATTCATGTTATTCTCAGTCAACACATGAGTTTTAAAATAAAAATCAAATCCTATTCACATGACAAAAAGAGACTGGGCCACAACTAAATCAGCTGATGAAAAAACGAACAATAAAGTGAAACTTCATTCAGTAGGAGCTTTCTTCCATCTCCTACTGAATGTTAGTTGAACCAATCGGGCATTTAGGTGCCGTTATCTCCGACTTAGCCCTTTTGTATTCACTCAAGATTTTGAAGTGGGAGTCTTACGGCACCTTACATGCGGGAAAAATTGTCCCAGTGTATCATACGCAAACTTTTAGCGTAGTCAAAATAGGTAGACTCCTGCGGGAATAGCTCGAGCTGAAGATCCCGCAGGAAAGCGGCCTTTGCTTTCCGAGGAAGCTGAAGCCGGGCCCGCGGAAAGCGAAATATGTTGACGTAGCGATGATCGGGATTTTTTTAACACAAATAAACCGAACAATTATAAATGAATTGTTCGGCTTTTGCTATTTCGTATTTGCTTATGTCCCAGCCGCTTCCTTGAACAAGGCATTTCGCAAAAAATAATACGCAAAACGTTATTTGCCGTACGGATACGAGTCCATAAATAAAATAAATTGACAACAACCCTATCCTCTTTAGCTACTATTCTTTTCGCAACTTCCAGGCTGGAATTAAAGAATGAAAGCGAAAGAGTGAACTGGCAATAACGTGGATGATCACATAAATAAACAATGTTAATGCATATGTAATAAACCAGGTGTACGTCGTTTCATTTAGAAAAACATATAGTAAAGTCATTCCGATTGGAAAAGGTGTTATAATGATTAACCACATTGGCGCGTGGATTTTTTCTACAAAGGCGCCCGCTAAAACAACAGTAGCACCAATGACGATTGTTTGCCAGATAAATAATTTGTGCGCAATGATAGCATCTCCCAAAAAATAAGCTGCACTTGTAAGCAAAATAGCGAGCAATAATTTCAAGACATAATTTTCGGAACCCACAGCAATTCATCTTCTCCTCTTGTATGATGATTCATTCGTTTTAAATCTTTATGCGCAATTCAACGTCTTTAACGTGTTGTAGGACAAGCTTCTTTTGTGGCGTAAGTTTTGATGATCCAGCACTGTCGATGGCATGATCAAAAGTGGCAAAGCAAATATGGAACAGTCGTTGGTGCAGCCGCTCGTAAGCCAACTCCTATTATTTTTGCCATCCGTTAACGAAAGACCAGTAAGCTTCAACTAGATTTCGTATTTATTGATGTGCCTATCCTATCATTATTTTTCAAAAAGGGCATTACTTCCTTGAGCTGGTCTTCTTTCATTGGCAGTTTCATCAAAATAATACGTCACTTCTGCTTTTGCCACAATTTTTTCCTCAACCTTCCCTGTCACAGCTACTTTTGCATATTTACCAAACTCTTTCATTAACGTAGCTTCGGTCATGAGTCGATCACCAGGTGTAACAAACTCCGTGAACTTTGCGTTGTCAACAGCAACGAGGAAGCCTTTCTTTCTTTTAGAGAACATGAGTCCACCAACTTGCGCCATCGATTCGATAATGAATACGCCCGGAAAAATTGGATTTTCAGGGAAGTGTCCTGAAAAGTATGGCTCGTTAAAGGTTATGTTCTTATATCCTTTTATACGTTGATCTACTTCTAGTTCAACAATTCGGTCAACGAGTAAAAAGGGGTAGCGGTGATTCAGTTTCGTCATAATTTCTTTTATTTCCATCGTCATTCTCCTTGTCGTCTGCGCACATTATTCTTATATTCTTGTTCATCTGAATGATGAAAAGCTTCTATATATTCAATGCCCGGCAATGGTATCGTTGCGACGCGATATTTATTTAGTCCTTCCATTATTTTATCATAGGGGATGAGTTGTAATTGGGACTCATAAAGCAACATTAATTCTCTTTTTCGCTCAAATTCATTAGAAATGTTGATGACGATATTCGGTGAGACAGGAGACCAGACTTCGTATTGCCATATGTTCCGTCCTTGTTCTGGTAAACTGTTCAATGCTTCAAAAAATAAGATATTCGTCATAAAATGATCGCGATGAGAATCGTCAAGATGCGGCAAATATATATCGGTTGGGTTATACGATTCTATCTTTTTTCTCATCCATTGAATTTTACTTTGTTCTGGAATGTACTCACCATCTTTACATTTTAAAAAAGAGTAATCTGCACTTAGCACGTTGCAGAGGTTGATTGCCTCTTTTTCCCTTACTCGTATTGTTTCTTCAATCGACTGTTCTCTCGTTCGCCCTTTGCTGCCATCGGTAATAAAAACGATATGGACTTTGTTTTCATAATCCCTATGCTTTAAGAGACTGCCGCCGGCGCCAATTACTTCATCGTCGGGATGGGGGGCTAAAACAAGCACTTTTTTGCCTTTTTGTATGTTTACAAGTTGTGGGCGTTTATGTCTTTGTACGAATGTATCAATGATGTGTTGCATGAAAATGTCCCTTACTTTCTTTATCGGTTAAATGCTTATTGGGCTTGAAAAATAGTGGCTCCTCATGCACAGCAGGCTCACGTTTCATCGTTTGGCGATATAATTCATTCATCGAAATTTTCCCAGTCACATAATCTACATATGCTTTTACTTCAGGGTGAAGACCTGTTTTTTTATAAAAATATAAGACATTTTCTAATATTTGTGTGCGATTTATTTTTTTGCGATGGTCAAGATGGTACGCTTTTGCCTGTTTTAAAAATTGAAATGTACCGCCTTCTTGATAAAACCGGAAAGCGAGCTCATGATCTTCCACACCCCAACCTTTAAAACGTTCATCAAACCCGTTGACTTGTTTAAATAATGTGATTGGAAATGAAACATTGGCCGCAACCATGCATGTCCATGAAATATCGTTTCCTTCGTTGTTCCACTTTTGAAAATAACGTCCTAAATTGACGAGGAAATCTTCTTGTTCAAATGGGTCCAATTCATGGAAAGTAAGACAAGTTTGCTTTCTATGGAATAGATCGTCAACATGTTCATTCGGAATATTAATGATTTCGCCGATATATATCGCTTCTTTTTGCTGTTGGGCTGCTAAATGGGCACAAATAAAATGAGGGGTTACGACCATATCGTCATCTAAAAAAAGGACATATGTCGAGCGTGCATGGTTGATTCCTGTATTTCTTGCCGCGCTTCTCCCCCTATTTTCTTGATGAATGGGAACTAACCAAGAATAGTCCAACTCGTCTAACCACTGTTTTGTGCCGTCTGTCGAACCATCATTTACGACATATACGGTCGTATGTTCTATTCGTTCCTGTTTTGCCAAATTTTCCAGTGTCACTGCCAATCGTTCACGTTGGTTAAATGTTGGGATAATAATACTTAGCATCGAAACACTTCCTCAGCCCCAATTCTCAGAAATGGCGAATAGTCGATGAATCGCTTGTTTCTCTTTGGCATAAATTTCTTCTGTTAACGTTTCATTTTCCCGACTGCCAGAAAAAATTCCGCTGTTTGGATCTTCACTTCCTTCAAATAGAAGGGTGGCCAGTTCGGACCATAGGGTCGCTAACTGTAAATAATCTTTCGCCACCTCTCGTAACGCCTCATCATGAATAGAATGGGCAGCTTTTTTTAGAAAACGGCTGAACATTTTACGAAATGCGCCTTTACCGGTACCGCCAATTTCTAATGAAACATATGAAGCATAAGCGAGCTTTCTGCGATCTTCTTCTTGAAATAAATATGGCCAGTTCGGAACCGCCCGTAAAAAAGCTTTCAATCCTTCCATCCCATGAAACTTGTTCCAAGGGGAAAGCATACGGTACACATTCATTTGAATTCCTTTTTTAATGGCTGTTTCCAAAGGCACAGTAGAGTTAGGGAAGATAAACTCGTACCATAAGTTACGAGCTGGTGCTAACCCGTTAAACGAATTCCAAGCTTGAAAAAAATCTTCTCGTTTCATTCGTTGCGGTTCTAGCCACAGATATTCATATAAAAAGACTTCATCTGTTTTACGATCATAACCGCCGAATACTGCTTTATGGCCACCATGAGACGATGTTTCCGGCCATTTCAATGCCTCAGTTAAATAAGCCAGTTTACTAATATCAAGGTCAACAATAACCAGCTCATTGGCTGCCTTTTTTTTCATTAAATGTTCCAATGCCATGTCACTATCGGGCTCATGGGATAACTTCGCATATATTCCAAGCATTTCACATAAATTAAGTTCTAAATCATCACTTCTACCGAAGACGAGATATTGCTCGATGCTTTTCCCCCGTGTATACGTAAATCCTAAGCCGCTACCAATCCCAAAACAGAGTTCTTCGGAAAGATCTATATTTTCGCCACTTAATATGTTGGCCATTGCTGTAGTGATACAGTGAATTCCTCTTTTATGTTGGTAGGGAGATTTTGTGTTGGCAGACATGACAACCACCCGCCTTCTTTTTTCTCTTTGCTAGTTTCTCTACTGCTAATGTTTCAATCTCCATCATGTTTTCAATCGAATCGGTATCAACCATCGACATCTCTAAGTCTTTTAAAATCTTTTTCCAATATGTAGCGGCTAACTTATAAAGTTTTGCCGCTTCTTCCACATAGGAGCTTTCGATATGTTTGTTTGCTTCCTGTAAAAATTGACCATACCAAGTCCTGCCAAAGTCGCCGCCTAATGTTTCAGCACTTAATAGGACAGCTTCTATTGAGAGTTCAGCCGGATGGTGTGCCGCATCATAAAAAAATGCGCGCATATGTTCATGTGGAGTTCCGTACCCACTCCAACCTGTTGAACGTTGGATATGGCGATCGATGGAATGGCCATAAAGCCAATGAAGTGAAATGTCGTTACTCGGGAAAATAATATCTGCCCAACGATGGCAATACTTGTTTAAGATGCGTTCAAATAACTCTACACGAAGGTAAAGGGGTATGTTTTTTGTATGAATATAGCATTGGACAAGTTCATCATTAATGGCAGTAACGATACATTTCGTCGCTGGTTCATCTAATGTTGTGCGTAACGCTTCTTCTTCGTCGCATTTTGCCTGAGGAAAAACATGCAAGGGAACCGTCACCAAAATGGGGGCTTTCCATATTGACAAATAGTTCTTCATTTCTCTGATCGCATGCTTTCCAGACAAAGAGAAACGACGATTAATCCACGTGCCGGTACTTGTGGCAAGGTCTTGTAAAAGATCAAAGGAATGACTGCCTAAGACGAGACAATGGTTGCTTCTTTTTTTATAAAAAAATCCTGGTCCGGAAGCGAGTCCAAATAAAAGCGGTTCAGATAATGTTACTTGTTTCATTTTCCCAAAATGTTGTTGGTGGTAGCGAAAAATCGTTGTTAATAAACTTAAATGTGGATGAACCCCGGGAATAGGAGACACTTCAAACAAATGATTGTTGTTTATAGCCACTTATCTGAAGCCTCCTCTAGCAATCGAATCGCTTCCTTTTCTTTCATCACAATTTCATCAGCAAGATGACTGAATGCTTCTGTGAAAAATACGTTATACTCTTTCTTTTTATAGGCTTCTAACATGGTTTTAATGATCTCGTCCCAGTGCTTTGCCAGCTTGCGATACATATTAGAGGCGCGGACTAAGTTTTCTTCATGTAAATAATCATCTGCTTCACGTAGAAAGCGCGCGTACATTTTTCTAAACAGCCCGCCGCCTGAAATGCTATTTTGGATATGGACGGTGAAGATACTTAACTCTAGACGCTCTGGATGAAGAATTTCCGGCCATTTCGTTATTTCTTCACGCCAAAGTTGTATACCACTTAAGCCGCTACATTCAACATCTGTCCCGTATAAGGAAAATGCCGGATACTTCATTAGTTGGACATTTTTAATAATGGCCATTTTAAGTGCCTTTTTCATATGTTGAATTTGCCGGGGTGGATCAATATAAAACCATTCATTTTCTGACGGGTATAATTCTGCCGATGAACGAATGTGCTGAAACACGTCTAAAGGAATTGTAACTGGTTCTTCAATCACATTTTCGATAATGGTTGCTGTATTTTTATCTTCATCGTAACCGATTAAAATGACTTTATGTCCACCCATTGAAAGACCGAATGTTTCCGCAATCGGATTTGTATCATGGATTTTAGAAACATCGATATCACAAGCGACAGGGATGTGCCGATCAACGAGTTCTTTCACGGTTTGCCACGCAAACTCTCGGTCATGCGTTCGTTTAAATGTAATCTTTATGCCAAGTACACTGCAAAGTTCTACAAAAGGTGTTTCTGTACGTCCTGTAATGACGGTTAGCGGCGCACGATACTGTCTGTCAACTACTTCTTTGCCGCCATGATGGTAAACAAAGTGCAGCCCGCTTCCTAATCCGAAACACATAGGTTCGGAAAATGGATAGCCGTAAAATTCAAGCATGTCTCTGATCGGTGCTGAACCACAGTTTAGTCCCAGGCGGTGCGTATCAAAATCAATTAATGTGGACATCACTATTCCCCCTGTGATGATTGATCTAAAACTTCCGGTTAACTAGATGACCACTCGTTGTTGTTCTATTGATTGGACAACTATGGATAACGCATCGAGTGCTTCTTCTCCAGTTACAGGAGGTGTTTCATCGTATAAAATACTGTTAATAAAAGAGGTAATTACTTGACTTCTGCCTGGCATTTTTCTTTCATATTCGAGTATGTCAGGCAATTCATACTTAATTGATGTACCATCCCGATACTGGATGATAAGTGGATAATCGGGATCATCTTCTAGCCGAATGACTCCATTTTCCCCATATATGATGGTTGAAAAGTCGGGTTTTATATAATTCCAACTTGCTGTAATCGATCCGATGATCCCGTTGTCCATTTTTACTGCCAAAACGGCTTCATCTTCAATCTCTGTTTGTGTTCGTGACAAGGAGCCGATCATAGACTGGACATCGACTATTTTTGCCTGGAGCAAAAATTGTATTAAATCAATTTTATGTATGGCCAAGTCACCTAACACGCCAAAACCTTCTTGTTTAGGTTGTGTGTAAAAACAATCGTTTCCATCAATACTCCATTGCTCGGGTCCGCTATGGCCGAATGTCGCTTGAAACGAATATATTCGTCCAATTGCTCGTTCTGCTATTAGTTTTTTCGCTTGCTTATGTGATGGAACGAAGCGTTGATTATGAGCGACCATTAACTTTACGCCATTCGCCTTGGCTGTTTCAACGATAGCGCAGGCATCATTTAGATTTGTCGCAATCGGTTTTTCGACTAAAATATGTTTGCCGGCACGGGCTGCATAGATTGCGGCTGGAGCATGTAAATGATGGGGCAGTGAAATAATAACTGCGTCTAGTGCCGGGTCATTTAACATATCCTCGTAATTTGCAAATGCTTTTGTGCGATATGTTCTGGCAAACTTTTGCACTCGTTCTTCATTTACATCACAGACGCCAAAGATCGTTACGTGCTCATTATCTCGACATTCGGGGAGATGACGAATTTTTGCAATCGTACCACAACCGATAATTCCGACTTGAATGGTTTTCATCTTTCTTTTCCCCTAACGGTAATAATATTTTTTTAATTGTTCTACGTCGTTTGTATTCGTTTCAAGTAATTCTCCATCTTTTAAAACGAGTTGTTGATTGGCAATGGAAGCAATTTCCAAGTCGTGGGTGACAATAATAATGGTTTTTCCTCGTTTATGTAATGCTTTAAAAATGTCTAACACTCCCGCGCCTGATTTACTATCTAAGCTACCGGTGGGTTCATCAGCTAAAATTAAGTCGGGATCTTTACTTAATGCTCTTGCAATCGATACCCTTTGCCGTTGTCCGCCAGATAAGTCTGCGGGATAATGTTGAAGGTATGTACCTAAGCCAACGCTATTTAATGCTTCGATTGCTGTTTTTTTTCGCTGTTTTTTATCCTTTTTGCTAAATGACAATTGCAACATGACGTTATCAAGGATGTTCATTACCGGAACAAGGTGAAAACTTTGAAAAATAAAGCCGATATTTTCCGCTCTTATTTTTGTTTGTTCATAGTTTGATAGCTGATTCACATTTAATCCCTTGAATGTTAAAGAACCATCGGTTGGATGATCAATTAAACCGAGTAAATTGAGTAACGTACTCTTTCCGGAGCCGGATGTGCCGATAATTGCCGTGAACGAACCTTTCTGAATGGTAAAGCTAGCTTTTTTCAAAGCTGAGACTCCGACTTTTCCCATCTGATATGTTTTAGATAATTGGTTTGCTTCGATTAAACAATCACTCATATCGCAAAGCCTCCTGTGGTTGAATACTGACGGCTTTTATTCCAGGGTAGAGGCTTGACAAAATACCGACAAGTACAGCCATGACGATAGAAGTTACTGCTATTTTCACTGTAATAAATTCTGGTGCTGTAAATATAAACCGCATGATAAGATATCCGCCGATGACGCCAAGAATTCCACCGATTAAACTCATGCACAGCGATTCAAGGATAATAATTTTTGTGATGTCCCATTTTTGAGCACCGATTGCGCGCATGACACCAATTTCTTTCGTCCGCTCCATAATGGCGAGCGTCATAACGATTAAAATGACAATTACAGCAACGGCGATGACAGTGCCTAAAATAGTGTTCATGAACATTTTAGTGCCAGCAAGAGATTGGTTAATATTGTCGGCAATATTTCCTTGTGTCATTACTTCAACGTCTTTAAAATCGGTTTCGATTGTTTTTGACAACGTATCAATTTGTTCGATTGATTTTGCAGTTAGCAACAAGGTTGAGTATGTGGTTTCTAATGCAAAGACTTTTTGTAATTGATCAATGGGCGCTAGCACCATCGGATCAGTAACTCGATTTCCTTTTTTCAAAAGACCGATTACCTCAAATGTTTCACCGGAAATATCTATTTTTTCACCAATATTGTTTACTTGAAAAAATTGAGCTGCGCCAGCGCCGAGTACTACTTGTTTTTCACCTTCAGCAAGTTCCATGGAACCTTTTTTAAGGTCAACATTCTCTCCGGTATAGGCCGTCTCTTTTCCGCTGGAAACACCGACTGCTAATGCTTGAGGCGGCATGTTGGGCGCGGTTGCTCCCGCAATCGGCCGAAAAATAATCGGTGTACTTAAATCTGTATTTACTTTGGCATCGACAGACTTGAGAATGTCGTCACCTGTTTTACTTGAAATCGTACTGTTAATCGGTGGGAAATCTTCTCCGGCACTAGAAGACGCACTAATATTTTTCACATACATTTGCCCCGCATATTTAGCCATTTCTCCTTCTAAGTCGGCGACTGTATATTCTACAATCGAATAAATGACGGTAAACATTTGAATACATACCATAATCGCGAATACCGTTAAAACCGTCCGTATTTTTCTTTTACGGATGTTTTGAAAAACATATTTAAGCATAAAGGAACCTCCAAAAGATGTTTGGCACGGCACGTATAAGGAAACTGAATAACGTTAATGGTTAGAGTATATAGGATGGGTTTGTTTGTTTTATTAGTTGCAGCGCCTCATTCCACTTTTCCGGGTAATGTAAAAGGAGTTTGTCAAGACGATCAACAAAGGCGTGTTCTGTCATTCCTTCAAATAACTTTTGCCCGCTATTTTTATCTCGCATGTCATAATAAAACGTTGCGATTGCAACATCGCGTTCTAGCAGCTTTAAAAAAATAACGATTTCTTGATCTAGAGTTGCCGATTGTAGATAGTTGCTTTCTAATTTTGTTACAGGCAGAAAAACACCCATCTTTTCAAAGTCTGTAAAAGAAAGCCCCATCATCGCTTTTGCAAATTGGAATCGCGCTATTTCCATCCAATAAATATAATGACTATGGTGAACAATTTTCATCGCGTCTACTTCATGGAATTGAACTTGGACCGAAGTCGGAAATCCATCTGTTAAATTCAGCTTGTTTTTCTTGCTCATGGTCCATCCACTTTTCCGATGACGATTGATGCTGTATTTCCTCCAAAAGCGAAAGAATTGGATAACGCGTATTGAATTTCTCCTTCTTTCGTTTCATTAGGGACAAAATCCAAGTCATGATCCATCGTATTTTCAAAATGAATCGTCGCTGGATAGAAGCGATGTTTGATCGCAAGTGTACAAACGATTGCTTCGATGGCGCCGGCTGTACCTAATGTATGTCCAAGTTGAGACTTCGATGAACTAATTGATACGTTTGTTTGACGTTCCGCCAATAAATCTTTAATGGCTTTCGTTTCCATTTTGTCGTTATACGGTGTTCCGGTACCGTGAGCGTTTATGTAAGCAACGTCTTGCGCAGCAACATTTGCTTCCTTTAAAGCCGCACTCATTGAACGCAAGGCGCCACCGCCATTAGGGTCGGGAGAGGTAATGTGATAAGCGTCATTACTAATTCCGTAACCTAAAAATTCTGCATAAATAGGTGCGTCTCGTTCTATGGCGGCTTCCATTTCTTCAAATATTAAAAATGCTGCTGCTTCTCCTAATGTCAGTCCATCACGATATTCGTTAAATGGTTTTGTAACATTAGGGGATAATGAACGCAAAACGGTAAAGCCGCTAAATGAAATCATTGAAAACGGATCTACGCCTCCAACAAGCATCGCTGTCGCTCTGCCTTCACGAATAAAATCAGCGCCAATTCCCAGTGCATTTCCTCCAGCCGCACAAGCAGTTACTACGGTTGAATTTGGTCCTCGAAAATGAAAATAGCGACTTAACGAGCCGGCTATATTAGAAGTAGGGACATGTAGCAGTAAACTGGGATCACTTTTTCCTTTATTTTTTCGTTCTGTATAATATTTCACTCTTGAATTGATGCCGCCCAACGATGTTGCTACGGAAACACCGATCTCTTGCGGTGCATAACAGTCGTTTAAACCCGCATCAACAAGCGCTTCTTCTGCAGCAATAAAGGCTTTTTTTACAACTTCGTCTTCATATGCATCACTTTCCGGTAAAGGAATCGGCAGAATTTCGGCGCCTTTTTTGATTGGATAATCTGTGACATCAAATGACGTTACATCTGATAAACCTGAGCGTGAGGCGAGTAGTCCTTGTAAAAAATCATCTTTCCCATTTCCGATTGAAGAGAGTACACCAATTCCTGTAATCGCAATGCGCTTCATTCTTTCACACTCCATTACAAAAAATGAGGAGAAAAGCCAGCTTTTTTGTCGTATTAAAACAAGATAGACAGTCTTTTCTCCAAACTTTGTCCCGCATGTAAGGTGCCGTAAGACTCCCACTTCAAGACCTGATTTGACACAAAAGGTCTAAGTGTGAGAAAACGGCACCTAAATGCCCGATTGGTTCAACTAACATTCAGTAGGAGTTCCTACTGAATGAAGTTTCACTTTATCTAATTAGACTAGCTGACTATTTTTTTCGCGAATAAAATGACAAATTGTTTCAATCGTATTTAACACTTCATATTCATCGTCACCAATTGTGACATTAAATTCTTTTCCAATAGCAATTACGAGTTCTAATGAATCTAAGGAATCGAGTCCTAATCCTTCATTAAATAATGGTTCACTATCGATAATTTCCTCGGGTGTCACTTCTAAATCTAAACGGTCAATAATGCATTCTTTTACGCGGTATTCTAATGTTTTTTCACTCATTTTTTATTCCCTCCATTTTTGTGCAAAATGTCAAAATCATATTTAGACAGATAGGCCTCCGTCAATCGCAAAGACTTGACCAGTTATATAATTTGCTTTTTCAGACGCTAAAAAGGAAGCAAAATCAGCAATTTCTGTTGGATGTCCAAATCTTTTTAGTGGAATGGAGTCACGATATTCCTCTAACATACGATCTGGAAAATCTCCTGTCATATCCGTTTCGATAAATCCCGGGGCAATGGAATTGACGAGAATATTAAAAGGGGCCAACTCTTTTGCCAACACCTTCGTCATTCCGTTTATTCCTGATTTACTTGCCGCGTAAGCGGCTTGTCCTGAAATCCCGCTAATACTTGCAACAGAACTAATATTAATAATTCTTCCCTGCTTTTTTTCAATCATTGGACGTAATACAGCTTTTATCCCGTAATATGTACCTGTTAAATTTGTATCAATCGTGGCATTCCACTCTTCAGGTTTTGTCATCATTAAATATTTAGGAATTAAAATTCCCGCGTTATTGACTAAAACATCAACCGTTCCAAGTTGATTGACAGTAGTATCAACCATTTCCTTCATTTTTTCAGGATCAGTGACGCTACCTTGATGAAGAATTGCTTCTCCTCCGTTTTCTTGAATGATTTCTACCGTTTTTTCAGCATCTTCCAAACTGCGATTATAGTTAACAACGACTTTATAGCCCTCTTTTGCAAGTGCAACTGATATCGCTCTTCCAATACCCCTGGAAGCCCCCGTTACAATAGCAACCTTTTCATTTGCGCTCATCATTTAGCTCCTTTAGTTGTTCAACTCTTCTTAGTCTCATCAAATGGTTTAACTTTCAACTATATGAGTCATTCCATTTTTTTATTTGAAGTGCCATATGGTTTCCACCAATTTCATTGTTTAACACCAACGCTTCTTTCGCATTTGTATTTCTATTTAGAAGGTGAACCGCGCTAATTGTATGTAAAATGCTAGAAGCACCAAATGTTTCTCCCAATTTTTCTTTGGGGCAATGCCATTCTATATTTGAATATGTATCGTTTAACGTCTGAAATATTGTTGCTTCTAATTTTTCGACCTTTTCCGAACCGTTCGAGGTTTTAACGACGATCAACTCATCGACATGTTCGTCAAGGGGAATCTGTTTAAGTAAATCAAGCATAATCGTACTATTCGGATCGATATCTTCAAACCAAAGGTGTAAAGATGGCTCACATCCAAGTGCATATTCACCAATTTCACCATAAATAATCGCATTCCTATTTTGTGCGCTTTCTAATGTTTCGAGCACGAGTACCCCAACGCCTTCACCGAAACGAATAGAACTGCCGAGATGGCAATAAGCCTCGACCATATTTTCATTCAATTCATCAGCTCCGGCTACAATAACTCTTTCTGCCTGTCCTTTTTTTAAGAGACTCATTGCATAAGGGATCGCAGATAAGCCTGTGAGGGTTGAGGTAGGTCCTTTTATGTTAAAGGAAATACAGACATGGCCTTGTGCAGAATTTAACACGGTATTGGGGAATAACCTTGGACTTGCATTCGATGGGCCGTCTTGAATTAATTGCTTTGTGTAACGATTTGTCGATTCCCAAGGTCCAAAAGTGGTGCTCATGATAAAACCAGATGTTTCCAAATCTTCTTTCTCTGTCAATTTTGCATCACAGAGACCATTGTGAACAGCGGCGATAGTTAACTTGGCGAAGCGGTCCATATTTCTAGTCTTATAGGGTGACAGTAATTCTTTGTATTGTTCATCATCGACCCGAAACCCAGTCAATGCGAGTTGCAGTTCTTCTGAAATCCAGCTGTCAGGTATGGGATCTTTATGATGGACGATAGCCTCGCGCAGCAACTGTTGACCAATGCCCAAATGTGTGACTGCACCCATGCCCGTAATGACGATACTCATAAATAACCCCCTCCTTTTCATGTAGTTTTGCTTTTTCACAAGCCAGATAGGACTAATGGATGGTGTCCTTCGTTTCATTTACTGCTTTTACAGCACCTAAATTCTACAATTTTTTTCCGATTTCACCCCTTATTTCCTATTTCTTACTCTTTATTAAATTATAACGCACTGCTTTCAGATTTCACCGCAATCCTTATTGCGGCTTTCCGTAAGGGAATTTACGTTAGGAAAAATCTAAATGGAAAATGACCGTTTTTTACTGCCTTTTTAGTAGTTTTGTTTCACGTTATTGGAATAATATGGTTTCCAAAATGCTAGATGGAGAGATTTGCAAGAGGGATATAAAAAGCCTGCACCATCCAGGCCTTACACGATATTGGGACGGAGCAAGGCTTTCTTTTGGCCTTCATTTCACGAGCTGTAGGTGAGGCATACTGTTTAGGGGAGTACTCAGTGCGGCATGCCGGGGAGCGCTTTTGTCATAGTAAATCCCCCGATTTGCTCACTCAATGAGGTATTTTCACTTGCGGTTTTCCGCAAGGTTGAAGATTCGATACGGTCATCATCACCGCCCTGAAGATCAATGCTAAAAAGATACAGGATTCGGCAAAAGAAGAAATGTATCCGGTGTATGATCAACAATACATGTCCAGACATAAAAGGCTTAGACCTTTGTTGCTCTGCAATTGGAGACATTCATTGCTCATTAAGTGGCTTAAAGGTTGCTGAGCTATTTAGAATCATCAGGCGCAGGCTCATTCCAAATGAGATACAGCACCCCGGACATTATTTATAAATCACATCCAAGCCATGGAGTGCCATATGGACAAAATGTATCGATCTTTTTTCTTATTTTTAATGGCCTTGCTTTTTGAAAAAGACCTTTTTAAGAAGTACCACCCAATAACATATCATAAGGTATCGCCTCCCGGACTCGTCCATGAATTCCTTCTGTAGTGGTCGCTTTACAAAGAGAATTCCAAATGGACTCTTCCACCGTATCTACAGTCATTTCAAACAATCGAGAAATAGTATCGCCGTCTTCTCTCAAAAATGTAAAGGGTATCCTTTTTGGGTGAGGGGGCGACTCATGAGGAATACGATGGGCAGTGGAGAAAGCAATGACAATATCTCCGCTCCCGTGAGCAGCATAAGAGCCCGTTCTGGAAAGTCCAAAAGAAGCGCGCTTTGCTAAGCGGCTTAATTGTCTTTCATTGAGGGGGGCATTTGTTGCCAGAATGATCATAATGGATCCGTCTGGCATTTTTTCTTCCTGTTCGGAGCAACTTGTCCAATCACCCCTTGGGGGACGAAGATCTTTTTTCAATCCAAAATTACTAACCACAAATGCTCCTACAGTAAATTGTTCCGTTCCAAAGGAGGCGACTCTGGAACTTGTTCCCACACCACCTTTGAACCCCAAACAAGACATGCCTGTTCCCGCTCCCACGCATCCTTCTTCAATCACTCCCGATTTAGCGGATAGAATCGCTTGGCGGGCATGGTGGGGCTTGACATGGAGTCCGCGAATGTCATTTAAATACCCATCATTGCATTCTCCCACGATCACATTCACGGTGCCTGTTGTATCGCCAATTTGTGGATTTTGATGAAGGAGATGCCGAAGGGTTCCTTCCGAGACTGCCGGTACTGAAAAAGTATTCGTTAAGAGGATAGGACTTTCTATAAGGCCCAGCTCTTGCAATTGGATCGTCCCTACTGTCTTTCCAAACCCATTAATGACATAAGCGCCGCCTAAAACCTTTTCTCGGAATACATTATCAGGATGAGGCAAAATGGCAGATACTCCTGTTTGGACTGTACAACCATTTTCTTTCTTGTCGGAAAGAGTGACATGGCCAACCATCACTCCTGGTATATCTGTAATGGAATTGTGCGTACCTGTTTTGTATCTTCCTATGGTTATGCCTAAATCTCTCAATCGAACTCTCGTCATTTATCTATACCTCCACCATTTTTAGCCATTTTCAACCGCCAACTGCTATTCGCTAAAAACTTTTTTGCTTAGCCATCTTTTTCAAGAAACGTTCCCCTTTTCTTGAGATAGTAGTTCCGGAACGTCCCTGGCGAACATTTAATAAATGCAATTGATTCAGCACTTCCAATCGTAATCGCAACTGTTGTTCGGAAAGGATGATACCTTGCTCCCGCAGTTTTTTTCTAACGATAGCGCGCCCAAAAGAAGCGCATTGTTTCTTACCTTTGGCGAAGATGTTAAGAATTGCGAGACTTTCTCCCAAAAAACCATGTTCTTCTATCCTTTTAATCAGCTCATTTACATCACTTTCGCTCATTTCTTCTGTTGAGTTATTTAGAAGCCTGCCTTTTATGTAAAATGGCAACGATTCTAACGTCAATTCTTTTTCTTCCAGACAGGCCATGTAGGATAAAGCGTTAAACAGTTCTCTTACATTTCCCGGCCATGAATACTGCTTTAAAAGTTCAATCATATTTTGGGGAATGATTAAGTCTTCCCGATGTAAATGAGAATGAAGATATGTTTCAATGAGCGACTCAAAATCTTCTTCCCGCTCTGACAAAGTTGGCATTTTACACGTTAAAACCGACAACTGATAGAATAAATCTTTACGAAAGCTATCTTGATCCACTAACAATGAAAGATCTATATTACTAGTTGTAATCATTCTTACTCGTACGGGGACAGGGTGATGCCCTCCCATTCTAATCACTTGCCCTTCTTCTATTACTTGAAGAAGTCTCCCTTGCATTGAAATAGAGAGTTCATCTATTTCTTCAATGCACAATGTTCCGCCGTTTGCCAATTCAAACAACCCTGGGGTAGTCTGCCCGTTTGCTTCAATACCGAACAATTCTCTTTCTAATAATTCCTTTGGCCATGCCGAACAATTAATATTTAGATAAGGTCCTTCCTTGTTAAAGGAGTCGTTATGAATAGACTGAGCCAGCACACTTTTTCCTGTACCAGTTTCTCCAAAAATATGTACAGGGTCATTCATCTTGGAAATTCTTTTTGCGATATACAAAACATCTTTCATTGCTTGACTATTTGCAATCATGTCATCAAGAAAATATTTGGCGTTTTTTTCGATTGTATTTCTTGCCCATTTACGAAAATAAGTGGATTCAATATTTGATTGGTTTTCATTTGCCAATGCCACTAAAGATTTCATATAACGATTCGTCAAAAAAAATTGGGAGCAATCTAATCTAATTTCTTTCACGACTTCAAAGACTGTTTCCAAGGCCAGCACACGGTAGCCGATGTCTATTACTTCAAAAAGCCCTTCTGGAACAAGTTGCATTTCTCCGGGAGTAATGACAAAGTCGATATCTAACGGAATCCCGGTATCTGGATTATAGGCATAATAGTTATGTTCAAAAACGACTTTTTTAAGAGCTTGAACCGTCTCTTCGGTGTTTTGCTTTGTATCATTTACGACAAGAATATTTTTTCCTTTCGTGGCAGAAAGCAATCTTGCCATATTCACGTAGTTAAATCCACGTTCGGCAATGATATATTTTACTTCTTTTGGTAAAAAAGGCCGCACAAGCGGTAATATAAATTTAGATCCCAATAAAATCGTTTCTTCTTTGGAAATCGTTTCTCTTGCGAGGTATTTAATAGAAATGGGGCGAATCTTTATTAAATCTCCAGCGATTTCTGTCATTTGCTTTGCAATCATATCCAAATATTCATCTTGAATTGAAATGATTGTCAGTATCTTTTCCGCCACTTTCTTTTCACTCCTTTGTCAATCACACATCCAGTTTATCCCGCATGTAAGGTGCCGTAAGACTCCCACTTTAAGAATTGAGTTGAAACAAAAGGTCTAAGTGTGAGTTGACGGCACCTAAATGCCCGATTGGTTCAACTAACATTCAAGGAGAAAAGCACTCCTTGAATGAAGTTTCACTTTATCCCGCATGTAAGGTGCCGTAAGACTCCCACATCAAAATCTTGATTGAATACAAAAGGTCTAAGTGGGAGAAACGGCACCTAAATGCCCGATTGGTTCAACTAACATTCAAGGAGAAAAGCATTCCTTGAATGAAGTTTCACTTTATTGTTTGTTTTTTCATCAGCTAATTTAGTTGTGTCCCAGCCTCCAGTCCATGTTTTATCTTTTGATTTCAGCTTCTCTGGCATTCATAGAACCGTCAGGAAGTAGATAAACACCTTCTAAATAGTTCTTCTTGCCAGCCATCGTGTCTTCAACCATTAGAAATGCCCAAGGTGCGTCTTCCCAAATCAGCTCCTGCATTTTTGCATAAGCTGTTTTTCGCTTTTCCGGGTCTGCTGTCTGCAGGGCTTCATTAATTAGTTGATCCACTTTTTCGTTTTCGTAATATGCTACATTGTAAGATTTAGGGGGGATTGCATCTCCCGCCAACAATGGACGAATTCCCCAATCTGCATCCCCAGTGGAAGAGGACCAACCTCCATAGAAGAGCTCAACTTCGGCATCCTTTGCCTCTTGAACGGACCAAATTTTGTCGGATAACGTTCCTGCCTCCATGGGTACAACATTTACTTCGATCCCAATTTCACCTAATTGTTGCTGGATGAACTCCATGGCCTTAATGGCATCAGAGTTGTTTCCTCCCCATACCGTCGTTTTGAATCCGCTTTCATAACCTGCCTCTTGTAACAATTGCTTCGCCTTCTCTGGGTCATAAGGATAGGGTGTTTGTTTAGAATAAAATTGCAGTCCGGCAGGAATGACGGAATCCATCTCACTTCCATATCCTCGGTAAACAACCTTTAAAAATGCCTCTTTGTTAATTGCGTAATTAATCGCTTGGCGAACTTTTATATCATTAAAGGGCTTTTTTGTCGTATTCATTGACATATAGCGGGCTACAATAGAGGGGCTATTTTCAACAATAATGCCGTCAGTGCCATTGAGCGATTCGGCTTGTTCAGTGGGGATGGGGTAAATAAAGTCAGCCTCTCCAGTCTGCAACATGGCTACACGCGCACCACTTTCTGGCACTGGCTTAAATTTTATCCCGTCCACTTTTGGCAAGCCTTCTTCCCAATAGTCTGGGTTTTTTTCAACTGCTAAGTGATCACTTTGATTCCATTCAACAAACTTGAAAGGTCCCGTTCCAACAGGGTTCATAGCAATGTCTTTTCCATACTTTTCAATAGCGGCAGGACTTATGATTCTTCCTGCGGGATGGGCAAAATGATTGAGCATGGCGCCAAAAGGTTCTTTTAGAGTAACGCTGACTGTGTATTCATCTATTACTTCCGTTTTTTCTACAAGTTCAAACATGCTATAGCGCTTTAACTTGTTATCCGGATTGGCAACACGGTCAATATTGACTTTCACCGCTTCGGCGTTAAAGGGAGTACCATCATGAAATGTGACACCTTTTCGTAATGTAAAGGTAAAGACTTTGGCATCATCGCTCGCCTCATAACTTTCTGCTAATACAGGAATCATGTTCATGTCTTTGTCAAAACCGACAAGTCCTTCCAACATGGTCGATTGAATAGATCCGGATAATGTGTCATTTGTGTCATGTGGATCCATGCTGATGAGATTATCTTTGACGGCGATGACAATGGAATTTCCTTCTTTCTTGGCAATTGGTTGTTCTTCGGGGTTCTTGTTTGTTTTGCTTTTTTGATCCGCATTTGAACTAGATTGGCCGGAACATCCTGCAAGCACAAGGTTTAACGCAACGAAAATCGTTAAAAAAGCAGTAAAAAATCGTCTTTGAAACATGTTTTTTCCCCCTTGTTATTTTTTATTTACAATAGTGCTTTTGCACTTTTGTAACGTAAAGGATGGAACAAGCTCACCTACATGTTCATTTCTGGCATTTTTTAAAGCGGGACGGTAGTGATGTTGTAAATGGTGGAGTTGATCTTGACTCATCATGCCGAGTTGTCTTAATGTCTCTAATACTGCTGGATAGACTGCACGCCCATTTCCGTCTTCTATTTTGATCGCAATACCCATTCCAGTTTCTTTATCACCTATTAGGTAAACAGCTTCTGCTCCTGCTTTTCCCAATAGGCGTCCTTTGGCGGTTCTCATAAGTTGTGTGCAGAAACGGCCTGTTCCGCCGACCATTTCGGGGTGCTTTATCATAGCCGCTGTAATTCGCTTTACTGCTTCAGCCCTTTTACTTCCTAAAGAATGGGGATGAGCCATTCTGGCGAAGCCATAAGCCAATCGTTCCAAGGGCAAAGCATGGACTGGCACCCCGCATCCATCAACTCCCGTTTTGATTTTTTCCATTGGATAATCAGTGACCTCGGAAATGACTTGTATGATTCTTTGTTGGACAGGGTGGGTAGGCAAATAATAATCTTCTAGCGTTTCATGATGGTGTATAGCCGTTATGAGCATCCCTGCGTGCTTACCGGAACAATTGTTGTACAAAGGAGTAAGATCTTTTCCTGAAGAAATGAGATTTTTATATGTATCGTGCGCATGGGGGATATGTGTGCCGCATTGTAAAGAAGATACCTCAACTCCAACCCGCTTCAACATGGAAAGTACCCGATCAGTATGTTGGGATTCCCCGCTATGGGAAGCACAACACAACGATAGCTCTTGATCAGTCATTTCGTATTGATCTGCGGCCCCTGTTTCTACGATCGGTATCGCTTGTAGAGGCTTAACGGAAGAACGGGCATATGTTACCCGGTGAGGATCACCCACTGAATAGAGCAGTTCTCCTTCCGAGTTCACAACGGCGACATGGCCGAAGTGGGAACTTTCCAAATTTTCACCGCGGTATACATCTACTAGTTTGATAGGTTGCAAAGTACAACCTCCTTTTGTAAATTTTTAAATTTTTTGCAATCATTTGTCACATTATAATACAATTAAAAACCTATTTCAACCTATTTAGGGAAGGGATTGTTGTTATGTGAAGGGAATATACTTAAATAGGTTTTATTAGGGGGGATTAGAATGAAGGTTTTTATATCGGCTGATATGGAGGGAGTGGCAGGGGTTGTCCATCGCGAGCATACTGCGCGCAATGGCCAGGAGCATGAGCGGGCAAGGTTGCTGATGACTGAAGAAGTAAACGCATGCATCGAAGGAGTCTTAACTTGTGGAGCTAAAGAGATAGTAGTCAATGATTCACATGGATCCATGCGGAATGTAATCCCTGAAGTGATCCATCCGGCGGCTGATTATATCACCGGCTCTCCCAAGCCGCTCGCAATGATGGAAGGGATCGGTTTTCACTATGATGCGGCTATTCTTTTAGGTTACCATTCTAAAATGGGGAGCAAGGGAGTATTGAATCATACTTTTCATGGAGGGGTGATTGAAAATATTAAAATCAATCAAAAAGATATGGGAGAAATCGCAATAAGCGCAGGAATCGCTGGACATTTTGGTGTACCAGTTGTTCTTGTTACTGGATGTCAACATACTGCTGATGAAGCTAAAGACTTTATTCCGGGGATTGAGACAGCAATCGTCAAGCGGACTATTAACGAGCTATCAGCAAGGCATTTAAGCCCGAAAAAAGCCCGCAACCTCATAAAAGAACAAACTATTTCGTCCATTTCTAATATTGCCCAAATAAAACCGGTTGTAATGAAAGGTCCTTTTGAAGTGGAGATCACTTATCTTCATACAGGGCTGGCGGATGCCGCCGCGATTTTACCGATTGTAAAGAGAATAAGCCCCAAAACCCACTGTTTCCGGACCGATGATTTTATCACTGCTTTTCGGTACATTCGCAGTTTAATCGCGATAGCAAGGGCTGTTGGCTAATCACAATTAATTCTCAATTTGTTCTCTGGAACAGTTCACTAAAAACTTACATTAATAAAAATACACAATAAATTTACAATCATTTAAAGTGGAATCAACAATCACTAGATATATTAGGAGGGAATGGAAAGATTAACCATTATAGTTTCAACAGCATATAGCATTTTATGCAGCGTATGCAAAAACCGGTAGTGATGGAATGTTCACTATAAAAATTACGCATGATGGGGGTCATTTTTTTATGAAGAAATGGTTGCAAGCGTGTTTCATTTTATTAATCATGTCCCTGGCGGTGTTATCGGCATGCAGTGGTGATGAGGAATCGAAAAAAACAGATGGCGAAGGCGAAGAAATAGAAGAGTTGTCTGTACAGTTCGTTCCATCGCAAAATGCAGATACATTAGAAGCGAAAGCAAAGCCGCTGGAAAAGTTATTGAGTGATCAGCTGGAAATTCCAGTAAAAGTAAGCGTTTCTACCGACTATAACACGATTGTAGAAGCCATGAAATCGAAGCAAGTAGATGTTGGTTTCTTGCCTCCTACAGCATATGTACTCGCTAAAGAACAAGGTGCTGCAGATGTTATCTTGCAAGCACAGCGCTATGGGGTAAATGATGATGGGTCACCAACAGAAGAATTGGTTGATTCCTATAAGTCTATTTTTATCGTCAAAAAAGATTCTGATATTGACTCTGTAGAAGATTTAAAAGGAAAGAAAATTGGCTATCAAAACGTTACGTCCTCTGCGGGGTTTGTGTGGCCGGCAGCCACCTTGATGGAAGCGGGCATTCATCCTTTGGAAGATGTTGAAGCAGTTACATTAAAAGGCCATGACCAAGCGATTATTTCTCTCCTCAATGGGGATGTTGACGCGGCTGTTACATTCCAAGATGCCCGGAATGTAGTCGTTGATGATTATAAGACAGTTTTTGATGATACAAAGGTAATCGAATTTACAGAACCGATTCCGAACGATACGGTTACGGTCCGGCCAGACATTAGTGATGAAATGAAAGAAAAAATCACACAAGCCTTTATTGAAATTGGAAAAGATAAGGAAGGACAAGAGATCATTCGTGATATTTACTCCCATGAAGGATATGTGGAATCACAAGATAGTAACTTTGATATTGTAAGAGAATATGAAGAAAAGGTGAGTAAAGAAGTTAAATAAGGAGACTGTCTCGTAACTACATAGGAGAGAAAACCTATCTACCAAACAGGGAATGCCAAGTCTGTCTCGTAACTACATATAGGAGAAAAAGCACGATAAAGGGAAATGAAGGCCGGCAGGAAACGGTTGGGCCGCCAATTTCCCTTTTATCTCGCATGTAAGGTGCCATATACACCACATCAAGACCTGAGTTGATACAAAAGGTCCAAGTGGGAGAAAACGCACCTAAATGCCCGATTCGTTCAACTAACATTCAGTAGGAGATGGAAGAAAACGCCTACTGAATGAAGTTTCACTTTATGATGATGAAGGTAGGGAATATTTTGATTGAATTTAAACATGTTTCTAAAATATACCCAAATGGAGCGCGTGGTTTAAAAGATATTCATTTAAATATTGATAAAGGGGAATTTGTAGTGATCGTTGGTTTGTCTGGTGCGGGAAAATCAACGTTATTACGGTCGATCAATCGACTGCATATGATTACGGAAGGAGAGATCATTGTTAATCAAAAGTCGATTACTCGCGCAAAAGGGAAAGAGCTTTATGAAATTCGCCGGGATATTGGCATGATATTTCAAAACTTCAATCTTGTTCGCCGATCATCTGTTATGCGAAATGTGTTGTCTGGGCGAGTGGGTTATCATTCTACCTTGCGAATGGTGTTAGGCTTGTTTCCGAATCGAGATAAAGAACTGGCGTTAGAAGCGTTGGAACGTGTTGGTTTACGAGAAAAAGCCTATGTACGGGCGGATCAACTTTCAGGAGGTCAGCAACAAAGGGTTTCGATTGCCCGCGCCTTAGCTCAAGAAGCAAACATTATTTTAGCGGATGAACCAGTGGCTTCTTTAGATCCGTTAACAACGAGACAAGTAATGGATGATCTGGCCCGCATTAATCAAGAACTGCATATAACGATGGTCGTTAATTTACATTCGGTCGAATTAGCGAAGGAATATGCGACGCGCATTATCGGATTGCGTGATGGGGAAGTTGTATTTGATGGGGCTGTATCCGAAGCGACTGATGAAGTATTTGAACAAATCTATACGAAAGAAGACAAGAAACATGCGAAGATGAGGGTCGCCGAATGAAAAAAGCATATGTTTTAGAGCAAGACGCATCTCTTCCGCCATCGAAAACGAAGTCGCTCATGACAGGTATACTCGTGATGGCGATTGTGCTGGCAAGCGGATGGCAGATTGGCTTTTCTTTTTCCGAATTAATGGATGGCCTTCCCAATATGTGGGAGTTAGTTGTTCAGTTGGTGCCCCCGGACTGGGCGTATTTTTCCGAGGTGACCGCGCCGATGCTGGAAACAATCAGGATGGCTGTTGTGGGTACAACATTGGGAGGATTAGTGGCTTTCCCATTAGCGATGTTGGCGGCAAGAAATATCTTTTTTTCACGGTGGGTGACTGTTCCGGCCCGTTTGATATTAAATCTGATCCGAACACTTCCCGAATTACTATTGGCAGCACTATTTGTGGCTATTTTCGGTATTGGGCCCATTCCCGGGATTTTTGCGTTAATGTTATTTTCTTTGGGGATCATTACAAAGTTATTTTATGAGTCGATTGAATCGATTGATCCAGGACCAATGGAAGCGATGACAGCGGTCGGCGCCAATAAAATCAAATGGATCGTATTTGGTGTCGTGCCGCAAGTTATGTCTTCGTTTATTTCGTTTTTCTTATATGCATTTGAAATCAATATTCGGGCGGCGGCTGTATTAGGATTGGTTGGTGCGGGGGGAATCGGATTATATTATGAAAAAACACTTGGATTTTTTCAATATGGGCAAACATCATCCGTCATTGTATATACATTAATTGTTGTCCTTATAATTGATTACTGCAGTATGGGGATAAGGGAGAAACTAACATGACGCAGCGCAACAATATCGTTTATATTCGCCGTTTTTTCATCGGATTGGTGATACTTGCCATATATGTATGGGCCTTTGCCGGATTACCCGCCATCGAACTAAAGGAAACCTCTATGGAAATCGTCTCGGCCATTATGGCGGGTTTATTTTCGCCTGATTGGGCGTATGTGTATGATCCTGGCGGTGAAGATTTACTTCGCGGATTGTTGGACACCGTTGCTATTGCGGTTCTTGGAACATTTATCGCGGGAATTCTCAGTATTCCATTTGCGTTTATGGCATCTAACAATATTACAAAAAGCAAAACATTAGTGGGAACAAACAAGTTTATTTTAAGTTTTATTCGCGTTTTTCCCGATATCGTTCTTGCTTTACTATTTATTAAAGCGGTGGGGCCCGGGGCTTTCGCTGGTGTACTGGCTTTAGGGATTGGCGCAATCGGCATGTTGGGGAAGCTGATTTCCGAAAGCATTGAAAATGTGGACTTGAGCGCAAGGGAAGCGTTAATCGCAACGGGGGCAAATCCGGTTAAAACGTTTATGTTTGCGGTTGTTCCGCAAGTGTTGCCGAACTATTTTTCTTTCGTCATGTATCGGTTGGAAGTGAATATGCGGGCTGCTTCTGTATTAGGGGTCATAGGTGCAGGCGGCATTGGCACACCACTTATTTTCGCTTTAAGTGTTCGCGATTGGGAGCGGGTAGGCATTATTTTACTGGGGATCATCGTGATGGTCACCCTGGTTGATCTTTTATCTGGTAAAATTAGAGGTCGCTTTACCTAATAATATAAAAATAGATTCAGCTCCAGGCCTGCCAGCAGCTTGGGGCTGCAAGGCGTGGGGGAGAATGGTCCGGGTGCGAAGGGCTATCCGAAACGAAGAGTGTTCGACTGAAGTGTCGACCGGATGAATGAATGTTGTCAGTTCCTTGTTCAAACGTTATTCATGCGATCAATAACTTACGGAAAAGTCGACAATATCCCACATTTTGGATATGAGCAAAGTTGTTGTACAAGAGTCGTTTCATTTTCACGTCAAACGACTTAAACAACAGGGCTTGTGTTTATTTTGGCCTTGGACTCATATCAATTGATGGTTTTTAATTCGGCTAAAATGTCCGATTTCGCAATGAAAAGGACTGCCGTTGTTTCACTGCTTCTTGGAAAAGATGGAAGGGCGCTTGGATGTTTATTCGTTCCTTCGATAGCTCCAAAGTTGAACATTCGTTTCGTGAACAAGCAGGAAATTGCCCATATGACAAAAAGGGTATCTTTAGCAGGTCTTATCAGTTTTACGGAGAAGGGGGTTGAAACAGCGATTAGTTTTATGGGGCATTTGTGAGACTGATGGATGGATCAGTAAATCCGGTCGAATGAACGTAGAAGGAATCATTAGCTTGTGGAGAAAGCAGATATTATTCTCTACACGCTATTTTTTCTTTTGAGCAGATGGCGTGTCTTTGCAGCAACTTGTTCTAAGATAAGCTTCCTGTTTTTTGTTGCGGCGCCGCCTGTATGAATAGCCATTTTTAGAAAATGGACGTGTGAAAAGGCAGTCTTGTCCAAAGTGATTCCTCCCTTTTAAAAATCATCAATGTTTCTCGGTTCATTACGGCAATAGAATTTTTTCTTGGGCTGTTTTTTACAATCAGATTGCTTTTCGGTGCTGTTAAGCCAAGTCCAGGTCTCAGCGAATGTCTTCGCTTAACAGCAAACGGTATTCCTCCGGTTTAGATTTAGACAAGAAAACAATTGGCGCAGTACGCTTCAACGATTGGGCAAATCCGTGCTATGCTATTGAGAGACTGCCTTAAAGCGAGTGATGGCATTGAGTATTTTTATTTTGGAAGATGATGTGATTCAAGCGCAGCATCTAAAGCGACTGGTGGAGGAAATTTGCGAGAAACATCAGTTGCCGCATGATTTTATAGAAGTGACGAGTAAAAGTGCGGATATTATCGAAAAAATACCGCTGACGACTTTTGTGCCGATCTATTTTTTAGATATTGAAATTAAAAGTGAGGAGCGCAAAGGTTTGCAAGTCGCGCAAGAGATTCGCGAATATGATGCCCAAGGCATTATTGTATTTGTCACAACGCATTCCGAATTTGCGCCGATCTCTTATCAATATATGGTGTCTGCTTTAACGTTTATTGATAAAGGATTGCCTTATGATGAGCGCTTCCGCATGTTTGAACAATGTCTTCTTCATTATAAGGCCCGCAATATGGCTGATATGCCGGCTGATGATTTTATTGTTGAAAACGCCCGGGCAACGGTACGTGTGCCGTTTGCCACAGTAGAATATATCATGACAGATGGGCCGCATCGTTTAGCCTTGGTCACGACGGACCGTTTGGTTTATTTTTATGGGGCGTTAAAAGAGATGGAAACACTGGACAACCGTTTGTTTCGCTGCCATCAATCTTATATTGTGAATACAGTGCAGATGTCCTCTTATGACGCAACGCAGAAGATGATCGTTTTAAAAAGCGGCAAACGTATCCCGGTGTCGCGCCGTTTAGTCCGCAAAGTGCGCCAACTGTTAAAGGGTGAGCTGTAAATGTATGTGTATGATATTGCCGCGATCGTGCTGATTGGTATTAGCCATGTGTTATTGTACATTCGGTTAATCCGCTATAACCGCCTGTCCTATACAATGGTGATCACTGTTAGCATTGTCTTTACGATTTTGCTTGGGATTGTTGTGCAGACAACGGGTTATCCGGAATTTAATTTGATTATGTTGCTGCTGTTTCTGTTAAGTTTGGGTTTATTGAAGGACGACTTAACATTTATCCAAAATCTTTACTTTGCATTAATGAGTATCGTCGTTATCACATTGGCGAAAATGGTGTTGATGGAGCTGGGCATGAAGCTGTTTATGTTAACGCCATTTAATTTGTATTTATGGACGTCTAGCATCATCCATCTCCTCAGTTCGATCGTCATTTTCATTGGCATTGTCCTGTGGCGTAAGCAGATTCAAAAGCTTGCACAATTTATGGTGGATAGCCCTCTTTATTATGTAACCTATATGCTTCTTATTGCCGGACTCATCGTGGAGCTGATTTTGACGGTGCCATCCACCAATTTATTGGCTGCCTTACATCAACAATATGGACAAGTAAGCTATATTGCGGCATTCATTTTATTTTTTGTGTTGCTATTAATCATATTGATCAGCTCGCATTTGTCAAAAGAAAGAATGTTGGAAGAACAACAGGAACGTTTAGACAAAGAATTGCTCGATTATGTGGGGAAGCTGGAGCTGTTGCATGAAGAATTGGCCAGTTTTCGCCATGATTATATGAATGTATTATTGGCACTGGATGCGGGCGTGCGCTCGAAAGATATCAAGCAAATTGAGCAGGTTTATCATGATGTGATCGCTCCGACTTCCAAGCTGATGAATAATCGCGAGTTGGATATTGTGAAGTTATCGCGCGTCGCTATTCCAGAAGTGAAAAGCGTGTTGAGCGTAAAATTGATCGCCGCCCAGCAACAACAAGTAAAAGTGATGGTAGATATTCCTCAGACGGTTGAAGAGATTGCGATGCCCAAAGTTGCTTTTATTCGCGCCCTTTCTATTTTAGTGGATAATGCGATTGAAGAAGCGGTTCAAAGCGAGGAAAAAATGTTGCAACTGGCCTTTTTTGAAAAAGAGGATCGCCAATATTTTATTGTCCGTAATAGTTGCCGGGACGAGGCGGTAGATTTGCAGAAAATATATGAGAAACGCTATTCCAGCAAAGAAGGGAACCGGGGATATGGGTTATTTTCGTTAAAGCGTTTGATTGATAAAACAGCAAATGTGACGTTAGAGACGACTTTTCATGCCCCATATTTTGTGCAAACTTTTATAGTGAAAAAGTAGGGGAAAGGGTTTAATTCCTAACCATATCGTGAAAAAGTTCTGCCTCGGTACAGGCAGAAGCTCTTATCTAAAGCAATGGATTTTGGAAAATCAATCGTCGCCTTTCCCTTTTTGATGAAAAATAGGCAACTAATCTCATTCCATAACAATGTGCCATCTTTATGTGTGGAAATCCATAAACAGTGCGAATGTTCCGGTTTTCGCTTTGTAAATTATTCTATCTTCCTTTGTGAGTGATTTTTTAACGGTCATAATGAAACAAACCGCGTGAAATCAAGTTTAAAAACCTTGATTTCACGCAATTTTATTCTCACGATCAATCAGCTTTCAACTTATGTCCAGTCCCATTTGTGTAAAAAAATCCCTATCATCGCTACGTACGTCAACATATTTCGCTTTTCGCATGTCTCTTCAGCTTCCTCGGAAAGCAAAGGTCGCTTTCCTCGGGATCTTCAGCTCGGGCTATTCCCGCAGGAGTCTACCTATTTTTTATGACCAATTATGATGAAAAATGAGCCGAATATGATAAAGCTGCATACTTTATCCGGCTGTTATTATACCCTTTTATAAGGGAGTGATTTGTTATGGCTAGCGTTATTTTTGCCGCGGCCATAAGCGTGGGGTTGCCGCTTGTTGCGCTTGTGTACGCGTTTTATCGGAAACGATATATTCCGTTTTTGTTAGGTGTATTGGCATTTGTTGTATCTCAAGTTTTATTTCGTGTTCCGATCCTGAAATACTTGGGGGAAAATAGTATAGCCTTTTCCATGTTTAGTGCCACGCAGCCTGTTCTATTTGCCATAGTCATTGGTTTATCGGCCGGGATTGTGGAAGGACTTGCTCGTTTTATCGCGATGCGTTTTTTTATGGTGCAGCGTGATTGGAAATCCGGGTTTTTATTTGGTGCGGGGCATGGCGGTATTGAAGCAGTCATATTTGTAGGGATCCAAGCATTAACCTTATTGTTTTCACCAACTGCTCTTGCCTACAATGAAGCTTTTTTTCTTGGCGGCATTGAGCGTTTCTTTGCGATATTATTGCATATAGGGCTTTCGATTATGGTGTTGCAGGGAGTTGTGCATAAGAAATTTCTTTATGTCGTACTGGCTATTTTCATCCATGGTCTAGTAGATTCATTAGTTGGAATTTTACCATTATATGTGCCGAAAGAGAGTGTAATGATTGTATTGGAAGTTACGCTGGCGATGATTGCGTTGGCTCTTTTCTCTTATAGTATATGGATTAAAAGAAAGGGAGTTTTAACATGAAGAGAATGTTATTCACTATGTTGAGTGTTGTTGTCATGCTTGCGCTTGTTGCCTGTGGGGGCAACAAAGTTGACGATGCGACTGCGGAGAAGTACGTGGCGAAGGCTGAAGAAGTCGTCTCATTAATTAATGAAGCCAAATATAAAGAAGTACGCGCCATGTTTGACGAAACAATGAAGGAAAAGCTACCGGAAGATCAAATGGAGGAGCTGACTCCGATTATCGAGCAATCCGGCACTTTTGAAAAAATTGATAAATCTTCAGTTGAAGAAAAGGACGGCTTATATATCGTTATTTTCGTTGCCAAATATAGTAAGGACAAACGCACTTTCACCATCACTTTTAATGATAAAGAAGAAGTGGCGGGGTTATTTGTTAAATAAGCAGAGAAGGGTAAATGGACGAAATGTCTAAATGAAAGAGCTTTGAAATCTAGTTTCTCACCGGATTTGACATAAAATAGACGAAATGACCAGAGGGGGGCGCCAAAATATCGTTGGATGCCCTTTTTTTGTTTTAAGAACTTTTACAAAAGGAGTTGTTCCATGGATTTCACACTTTCAGCCAGTTCAAAAAAGTTGAGAAATGCAGTTCCCTCTTAGTAATTCAAGTTGTTTTAATCAAATGTTTGATTAGCTGAAAGAGGCTTATGATGAAGTCTGTATGCACGGATTACTTCTTCAATAATCAAATGTTTGATTAAACTATTTTTCTTCCGTCACAACCGTTGCATAGATGACGAACCATTTTCCATCTAAATCAAACAGTACTTTACTTCCATATTCCGTATCCTGGATATCCATTTTTTCCTTCATGCTGTTCAATGATCTCGCATTCGTGCTATATACTTTTACAACCCTTTCCATTCCTCCGGTATTGTTGGATTAATACTCTTCAAGAGTTTTTCCCTAGATAAACTGCACCCTCCAATTCTTAGATGTGTCTAACAATTGGGGGGCAGTGGAAGCGGTGTTAAAATACCATACGACTGCGCCAATAATGAGTGCAAGAGCAATTAGTGAACCCCAAATGCCTGTTTTTTATTTGTCTTTCTCTCGTCTGAATGACCATGTATACGAGTGCGGGAGAGGAAAGCTTTTTCAGAGGCGGCAATGAAAAAATTTTACCTAGAAGACATTTTTTTGCTTGCAAAAACTTGGCCAGAAACTTTTTCATTTTGGGCGGAATTTATGTTATCTTAATGAAGATAAAGGGAAATCAATCGTTTCAGCGTTTAACGCAACGTCATGAAGTGAAAAGATTGGTTAAAGGTTATGCGGGAAAATGTAAAAGTGACATACACAAAGACTCATTTATCACGAAAAAA
Source organism: Siminovitchia sp. FSL H7-0308 (assembly GCF_037980985.1). Classification (NCBI taxonomy): domain Bacteria; kingdom Bacillati; phylum Bacillota; class Bacilli; order Caryophanales; family Bacillaceae; genus Siminovitchia; species Siminovitchia sp. FSL H7-0308. Next base: position 4,006,817 of record NZ_CP150282.1, on the reverse strand, counting down.
AGATGTACAAAAAAGCAAAGATTGTTTTGATCATCCGGGCTTAACAGTGGGTGACAATGCAAACAATCAATTCGATATGGCGAATAGATAAATATAAAGAGATGGATCCCGCTTGTTATGTTGATGCCATCGTGTACAACTGGGGGCAGTCGGCATTTACAGAAAAAGATTGCTTACAGCGGATGAGCAAAAGGAGATGGACGGTCAGTTGATTTGGTAAAATAGGTGTTGAATAAATATGTGAAACATTGGCTTTATACCTAAAAAACTGGAACGATATATTTTGTACCGTTCTGAAGGATTATGCGCGTTCGGCTAATGGCTGGGCTTTTGAGACTGAATTACTTGGGTCCGTTGGCGACCCATCCAGACAATATAAAAGGATAGAAGTCTGGAAGTTTTGTCATGAAATGAAAGGGGCGGGGAAATGAAACCAAAAATAAAAACTAGTTTTTTCTGTAATAGGTGTGGTCGTTATCATGAGTGTGAACCCGAGGACATTGATTTTACAGGCAATCTGTTTCACGATTTTCATGCGTATTTTGGCTATAGCAGTCCTTTTGATGGTGACTTACTGGAATTCAGCTTGTGTGAACTGTGCCTTTTTGAGATTCTGAGGGATTTTAAGCATGTGCCAAAGCTTGATGGTAAAAATCCAGTTGAAGCTTTTGACAGATGCAGGACGGAAAAACATCCATACTATGAGGATACTTTTATAAAAAATTATAAGGAAGTCGAGGACTTATCCAAAAAGTGAAGGGGAATTCGAGACTCCCGCGATGTTACAGTGTGACGAATGGGATTCTCGAATTACTCAGTGTTTTGCAGTCCATTTCTGTTGTAAAAACATAAACATTAGGAGGGCTGGAATAGCATTTTATCATCATATGCCATATCTTTTTACTCGCAAGTTTTGGTTCGAGAAGATACAGATTGGGATTCGCAACAGGGCGTTTTTGGCACTGCTTTAACAGAAATAGAGCGATTCCCACCAACATAGCCGTGTTATCGGGCTTTCATGTCTAAATTGTTAAGTAATCAGGCGGCGATCCCTCCACTCTTTGATTTCCCGGCACCTGTAGAAGAAGTATGGAAAATGACGCAAATCCTAAGCTTCATGGGCAATAGGATTTGCGTTTCCTCTATTACATATTTACCCAAAAGTCGGAAGATGCTCGGCAATCCTTTCGATACGAAAGGCGCCTGGGGTGCGGCGTAAAAGTCACTGGCTGATGGGGGAAAAGCATCGGCACCAGTAAGAATGACGGTTCATAAGCATCTTCCCTGCATTTTGGGACAATATTGGCCATTACAGAAGGGAAAAAGGCTATTGGAAGTATTGCCATCAAATAATGAAACCATTTTTATCACCTAATATGACCAGATGGACAGGAATTTTTCATTATGGGGCGGGATTTATGTTACGTTCATAAAATGAAGGGGGGATTTGGTGAAAGGAAAGCCTATTTATGTGGAAATACCGATTGACGCATCTGTAGAAGAAGTATGGGAAAAGACGCAAAATCCTGAACTTCATGAACAATGGGATTTGCGTTTTTCCTCTATTACATATTTACCCAAAAAGTCGGAAGATGATCCGCAATCCTTTCGATACGAAAGGCGCTTGGGGTGTGGCGTAAAAGTCACTGGCTGGGGTAAAAGTGTCGGCACACATAGTAAGAAGGACGGTTCAAAAGCATCTTCCCTCCACTTTGGGACCGATCAAAAAATATCGCCCATTTCAGAAGGAAAGGGCTATTGGAAGTATGTGCCATCAAATAATGGAACCATTTTTATCACCCAGTATGACTATGAAGGTCGGTTCGGTTTATTTGGCAAGTTTCTCGACCTTTTATTTCGCCCTGCCATGGGATGGGGGACCGCTCTTAGCTTTGATGTACTAAAACGGTGGATTGAACGGGGAGAATTGCCGCGATCACAGTATTTGCGTTTTTTTAGTATTGGCATCATCACCATGTTCTTTTTTTTTATATGGTTATACCACGGCTTGGTACCGAAGATGATTGCAAAACATCCTGAGGAAGTATCCATGCTTTCCAGCTTCATCTCCTTGGAGGAGACTGTTGTTGTAAAATGGGTATGGGTCATTGGGTTATTGGAAGTGTTATTTGCTGTGGTTTGGCTTCTTTATCCAACTAAAAGACATTTATTCGCACTGCAAATGATCATATTTCCAATTTTAACGATCAGTTCCTTCATTGCCAGTCCTTCGCTTTGGTTGGCTCCGTTTAATCCTGTTACTTTTAATGCCAGTCTTTGGGTCCTGTCCATTATTGGTTTTTTATTGGCCAACGATTTGCCATCGGCTTCAAGTTGCAGGCGTGCAAGAAGGGAGGCGGTCTAATTGCCCATTTACAAAGAGCTTTTGGGCAAGGATTTTCATAGACTTCATCCAAAGTTGCAAGAGCGCTATGCACTGACGATTGGCGAACCGTTTCATGGTGTCGGAACGATGGAAAAAATTGAAAAGGGTGCTGCTTGGCTGACTCCTTTGTTAAAAGCGGCCACACGGTGGCACTTTCTTTTTCCTGAAAATGGGGAGGGTATACCTTTTGACATCAAAAATACAAGTCGCTTATTACCGACGGATGAGGTAGAAATCTATTGGGAGCGCACTTTCTATTTTGAAAAAGTTACTCGTCATTTTAATGCGTTTATGACGATTGATGCGAAACGCAAAATGGTGAAGGATTATGTAGGTGAGCCGCGCTTATTTTATTCGGATTTACGATTTAAGGTGACTCCTGAAGGATACATGCACATTCGTTCTGGTTCTCAACGACTTGTTATGGGTAAATTCGAGATACCATTGCCTCGTTTATTAGAAGGAGTGGTAACCGTTGAGGAAAGATATGACGATGCCCGGGACGTATTTACGATTCAAGTTGATATTCAAAATAAACTTGCGGGAAGGTTGATGGCTTATAAAGGAGAATTTAAGGAGCAATCTGTTTAATTCCATTTCGGTGGCGGGTATATTCTTTTTCATAGCCAGTTGCATTGTGACCCCGAAACCATATTTGTTCATGTTGACTGCTGCCCAGTTGATTTTCATACCCGTGATGCTCCAGCTACTCGTTGAATTAAAGAGGAGACAGGTCATTTTCATTTGGTTTGTTATGCTTTCCCTCGTTTTCTTGCAAGTTGTGCCTTCGCGTACAGGGCAGATGCTGCTCGCTTTGGTGTATGTGGCGTTCACCTTTTTTGTGGCTTTTCATGGGCTAAGGCGTTTTTTTAAGCGCGGTTTTACAAACTGGGCAGAAATGTCAATTGATATCGGATGATGTATTTATTGATCGGCGGCCTCTGGTTTTTCGCTTATGTAACGGGAATTGATACGGGTTTTAGTCCATTGATCACTTGGCTTACAGCTATTCATTTCCATTATTCCGCTTTTTTATTTCCTATATCTGTCGGGTTGTTTGGGCGCCTGCACGAGTCGGGGTGGTATCGACTGATTGTAGCCATCATCTTGGCCGGCCCGATGCTTGTTGCTATAGGCATTACTTTTTGGCCTTTGCTTGAATTTATCTCAGTTATGTTATACATATTTGCTATTTATAGCTTAATCATACTGGCCTTCCGAACACATTTCCCTTTAAAGGTTCAGGCTATTTTGATACGGATCTCTTACAGTGCGCTGGGTGTGACCATTTTATTTTCACTGCTTTATGTAACGAATCACATATTTTGGTTTGCTCGTATTGATTTTATGCTAATATTCCATGGTTTCACGAATTGTTTCTTTTTTGGCATGTTGGGTGTGCTTGGCTGGGTGGTCGCACCACCTAAAACGAGTTAGGCTATTTGGCGTTTCCCCGTTAGCCAAATACGCGGTTCACTAGAAAGTACTGGCGGACAGCGGGCGGGATTGGTGGATAACCTAAGCGACTTTGTACATATCAAAACTTTACCGAAAACGATCGTTGATTTTTATGAACATACAGATCAATATCGGTTATTTGCTTCGGTAAAGTGGTCAACCTGGTTTAAGCCATTAGCCGTCTGTTACAAATTGATCAGTACACAATTGCAGCAATTAAATTTGCCGCTCTCGAGCAAATGGACTGAAATGACATGTAACATATGTGCGGTCGATCCAATGTTGGATGGAAGAAAAAATCCGCGCGCGTGGATTCGCCAGGTGAAGGAAAAAACCGTATTTACAGCCATTTACTCCCAGCATGAAACAAAGGGCAGGACGTATATGAATATAGCGCTTCCTCTGCCCCATTCGTCAATGATTGGTATTTTACAGCTCAAAGCTAGCGATGGCACGCTCATTCTCACAAGCGAGGGTGAAGGAGATCCCGGTATATATTTGGCAATCGGGAAAACACTTTTCAAGCTGCCGTTATCCGAAAACTTCATCATTCAAGAAACACGTGAGGGTAAGCTTGCGGCACATCACAACATGAAAATTTTTGGGATCCCTTTTTTAAAAATTAATTACAGCATTATTCAAAAATAACGGTGGGAAATTACTGCTCAAAGACAATTTTTTTCAAGGAGTTGGAATGAGGTTCCTGTTATCCACAACACGCATTTTTCATGTGGATAACCCATAGTTTCCTTTACGAACTTAAGTTGTATTTGTAAAAAAAGCATCCCGGGAAAGGATGCTTTTTTCAGTCATTTTTTAAAAGTATCCGGCATGACGACAGCAACGACTTCGCCTGTTGCACAAACCGTATCTTTCGCAAAAACCTCCACATGTACTTTATATTTCTTCGGATGAATTTCTTCGACCTTCCCGACCGCTTTTAATGGTACGCCTTGCGGTGTTGGTTTCACATATTGAACTTGCAAAGAGGCTGTTACAAAGCGGGGAGGCTCGTGTCCGCTCCCGGGCTCATGGCCATTTTTTCTATGTAAAGCAAGCGCCGCGGAGCCTGTTCCATGGCAATCAATGAGGGAGGCGATCAAGCCGCCGTACACGAATCCGGGTATAGCCATATGTTCCTTTTTTGGCTCATAAATGGTCACTGTTTCTGTTTCTTGCCACCCCGTTCGAATATGGTGTCCGGCCTCATTTAACCTCCCACATCCGAAACAATGGGCGAATTCATCCGGGTAATCATCTTGAATGGCGTGAGTAATGTGTTCCATATTGATATCCCCCTTCATTTAAATACGAAATTTTTCTAATTATCATTATACTACATAATATGATTTGTGGAAGAAATGAACCACCAAATTTCGGAAAGAGATGTGGATAACTCCAGTTCGCAATAACTTTTTCATCATAATAAGGAACTTCATTTTGGACTTATCAACATATCAAAATATATAAAAATTTTCCCTATACCAAAAAAATTGTTGACGGGAAACAGAAGTGTAAAGTAAAGTTTTAGTAACGTTTAATTTTGCCTATGGAAACATTTTGGTGATGAGGAAAATTAATGGAGAAAAGGAGATAGAAATGAAAAGACGATTACTTGCATTAACAGCATTCATTATTCTTGTCTTCATGACAGCATGTTCGGAAGGCAGTTCCAAAACAGAAGCAGAAAAGAAAGGCGAGGGACAAGACAAAATGAAAGTGACTTCCACGACTGCCCAAATTGGGGATATTGTTAAAAATGTCGGCGGAGAGCATGTTGAAGCCGAAAGTTTGATGGGGCCGGGAACAGATCCGCATCTGTATCAGGCGACACAACAAGATATCGGAAAGTTGAATGGCGCGGACATCATTTTCTATAACGGTCTTAACTTGGAAGGGAAAATGGGGGAAATTTTCGAAAAGATGAACAAAGAAAAGCCAACCCACGCGGTCGCTGAAGGGGTTCCTGAAGAGAGCTTGATCCGGGAAGGGGAAGATGCGTTTGACCCGCATGTATGGTTTGATATCGAACTTTGGCAGTATGCAGTGGATGAAGTAGTGAAAGGTTTAAGCGAAGTGGATAAGGATCATGCTGATGAATTTAAAGAGAACGGCGAAAATTATAAACAAGAATTGACGGAACTTGATGCTTGGGCGAAAGAAAGCCTTCATGAAATTCCCGAAAAAAGCCGGGTTCTTGTCACAGCGCATGATGCATTCACTTATTTCGGAAATGCGTACGGCATGGAAGTAAAAGGGCTTCAAGGATTGAGCACAGAATCGGAATACGGAATCAAAGACGTCCAGAACATTGTAAATGTCTTGGTCGAGCGTGAAATAAAAGCGGTATTTGTTGAAAGTTCCATCTCAGAAAGGTCAATCAATGCCGTTGTGGAAGGCGCGAAAGAAAAAGGACATGATGTTGAAATCGGCGGAGAATTGTATTCTGACGCCATGGGTGAGGAAGGAACCGAGGAAGGGACATACATCGGTATGTTTAAGCACAATATCAACACAATCAAGGATGCTTTAAAATAAAGGAGCGACTAAAGGATGGAACCGCTGAAAGTTGAAAATATCACTGTTGCGTATCATAAGAAGCCTGTCTTAATGGAGGTCGGCTTTTCGGTGCCTGAAGGGAAACTGATCAGTATTGTGGGCCCTAATGGCGCGGGGAAATCTACTTTGATTAAGGCCATCTTGGGACTTGTGCCAAGAGCAAGCGGGACAGTTGAAATTTATGGCAAACCGTATCGGAGTCAAAGGAAATTGGTCGGGTATGTGCCACAGCGCGGAGAAGTGGATTGGGACTTCCCGACCAATGCGCTGGACGTTGTGTTAATGGGGCGGTACGGACATGTCGGTTGGGTTAAAAGACCTTCGAAGAAAGATACCGCTTTTGCCGAAGAATGTCTCGATAAAGTAGGTATGTCGGCTTATGCGGGCAGACAAATCAGTCAATTGTCGGGCGGTCAGCAACAGCGGGTGTTTCTCGCTCGAGCGTTGGCGCAGGACGCAACGATTTATTTTATGGATGAACCGTTTGTTGGTGTTGATGCCGCGACGGAAAAGGCGATCATTACGCTTTTGGACGAACTCAAAAGTCAAGGAAAGACGGTACTCGTCGTCCACCATGACTTACAGACTGTCCCGGAATATTTTGATTGGACATTGCTTGTCAACAAACGCTTACTTGAAGCAGGTCCAACAGAAAGTGTGTTTACTGTGGAGAATTTGCAGAAAACATACGGCGGCCGGCTTGCTTTTCTTAAAAAAGGGACAGCATTAGTCGAGCAATAAAGGAGGAAAAATTGTGGCTCAAGAATTGTTGGGATTGCTTATGGATGCCAATACCCAGTGGGTGCTTTTCGGCACCTTGCTGCTTGGAATTGCAAGCGGGGTGCTAGGCAGCTTCGCATTGCTCAGAAAGCAAAGCTTAATTGGAGATGCGATGGCGCATGCCGCATTACCCGGTGTCTGCTTGGCTTTTATGCTGTACGGGGAAAAGTCGATGCCGATTTTTTTATTGGGCGCCGCTTTGGCTGGGCTTTTGGCGACGTACTGTATTCAAGTGATCTCCAAACAATCTCGGATTAAAGAAGACACTGCCATCGGGCTTATCCTTTCTGTTTTCTTTGGATTCGGGATTGTTCTATTAACACGGATTACCCAGTCTCCAGCAGGGAACAAAAGTGGATTGGATGCTTTTATTTTTGGAAAGGCAGCCTCTTTGGTCGGCAGTGATGTAACTTTTATTGCCATATCAGCAATTGTTCTGCTGTTCATTACGGCACTTTTCTTTAAAGAATTTAAGCTGTTGAGCTTTGATCCGCAATTTGCACAAGGCATCGGGATGCCGGTCAAATGGATGAATGGCTTGTTGATGGTCCTCATTGTTGGAGCCGTGGTGATCGGAATTCAGGCAGTTGGGGTTGTTTTAATGTCCGCCATGCTGATCACACCTGCCATTGCCGCAAGATACTGGACGGATAAGCTCAGTACAATGGTGCTTCTATCAGGGGCGATTGGCGGAATATCCGGGATATGCGGCACTCTGTTAAGCACCATGGCGGAAAAAATGGCTACAGGGCCAATTATCGTAGTGGCCGCAACGGTTGTTTTCCTCTTCTCTTTGCTTTGCGCTCCAAGAAGAGGGCTTATTTCCAAAGCTTTAAAACACATTCAAGTTAAAAAACAAACAGCAAAAGAATATGTCATGATTTCTTTATATGAGTTATATGAAAAAACGAATGACAAAAACGTTTATTCATTTACGGTTGAGCAAATCAATGAGCGGCGCCCGTTCGGAACCTATTTTCTCAATCAGGCTATCACACGGTTGGAAAAAGAGGGTTATATAAAACCGGCGGGGGAGAACCGTTATATGCTGACAAACAAAGGATTAACTGTGGCGCATGAATATACATTGAACCATCGTTTGCACGAGGTATATTTAATGCATGAGCGGGAATTCGCTGTTCCGGATGTTGAGGACATTCGCACAGACATGGAGAAGTTGCCTCCTCAAATCATGACAAAGCTCAAAGAAAAATTGAGCCAATATGGGCGTGAACCCATGTTACTGAACAATCAACATCACATAAAAGAGAGGAAGGCCGTAAATGAGCTATGAAGCATGGATTATTTTGACAGGCTCTCTGGTGGGCATTACATGTGGAATCACTGGATGCTTTCTCATATTGCGTAAGATGGCGATGCTTGCGGATGCTATTAGCCATACGGTGCTTCTTGGTATCGTACTCGCTTTTCTTATCAGCCAATCACTTGACGGAATATATATGCTTATAGGCGCGACGGTTGTCGGCTTGCTAACCGCCTTTTTCGTCCAGCTCTTGAATTCAAGTGGCGTACAATCGGACGCGGCGATCGGGGTTGTGTTCACTTCTCTTTTCGCTGTTGGAGTCATTCTCATCTCGATGTATGCCGGCAACGTGCATTTGGATGTCAATCATGCGCTCATGGGCGAGATTACTTTCACCCCATGGGATACCGTCACAATTAATGGCATGAACATCGGTCCGAAAGCTGTCTGGATGCTTGGAACCGTATTATTCATTAATATCTTGATCATCTTCTTGTTTTACAAAGAATTTAAAATTGCGTCGTTTGATCCTCAGATGGCACTGGCGATCGGGATACCTGTCTTGTTTATCCATTACTTAATGATGGGGATGGTTTCCTTGACGACCGTTGCTTCATTTGACAGCGTCGGGGCAATCTTGGTCGTTGCCATGCTCATCGTTCCCGGAGCAACCGCTTATTTGTTAACAGATAAACTGCATGTCATGTTATGGCTCAGTGCTTTAGTGGGAGTTCTCAGCGCGGTCATCGGTTATTACAGCGCCACTTTATTAAATGTGTCCATTGCCGGCGCGATGGCTACTGCCGGGGGACTTATTTTTGCACTTGTTTTCGTGTTATCGCCAACCCATGGCCTGTTATCAAAATGTATGGCCAAAAGAAAAATTCATTCCCCTTCTTTGTAATGGGAACGGTGGAGAAGACGCATTTGTTTTCTCCACCGTTTTTTCGTTTTTTATAGTATGTGAAGACGGGAGTAACCGAGGACGTCTTGGTGAGTGGTATTCAATAAAATCGCTTGGCAAATTTACGGACTGAGGAATGCGGACTTTCGGCAATGCTTGATGGGTTGGATGAGTCTGAAAACGGGGATGGGGGAAATCTTTTCAATCAAAAGTATATGCAATAGCTCGGTTGAGGAAAAACCCGCTCCTCATGAGGTAAAAACACTGGTATCTGGTCGGTTTGTCCGGTGTAGGCCAGTGAACAAACGATGCCGTGTGGTCCAACCCGACTGGACGAAAACTTCGAACCATTAAAAGGAAACCAGACTGACATGGTATTCCGCGGGAAATTCCGAGGTGCTGAAGCAAGATAGTATGTATCATTTGTACAGCTCACATATTCTTTCTTCACAAAAAATCTCCCACTCCCCATTCCATAGAAACCTCAAGTATATACTTGGCTTCTATTGGTTGATTCGGAGGTGCTTATATGAAATGTATCAATTTCCGACAGAAGACTCTCTCCTCAAGTTTGTGAAAAATGTAGCCTAAAGATAGGTTCGAGATGAATGTCGGTCAGGCATTTGCTAAAAGATGCTCATTTTGATAGTTTTTTATAGCGAAGACTCAATCAGAACAAGTGTTGCTGGTCTTCATCTTCCATTAAAAAATAAAGTGATTTGAAACACATTTTTAGTCACTAAAGCATACATCTATTCCGTACCTATCCAAAAGTTAAAACAATCGGCTGTTCTCGCTTTGTATTCAATCACTTGTTGGTATGATGGCATGATGCTTACAAGGAAGCAGGTAAAGGATTAACTTCCAGTGCATGTTCTAAACAATTTTTCATCTGCCCTATCATCGTAAATAAAAAGTTGATCCAACAAGGGGAATATCGGCATTTCATGAAAATGAGTATTGACTTTTTAAAGTTAGTTTTATAGTATCATACTAACCGAAAGCAATTAAATGCGGAGGGTATGGCTCATTCTTAAGGTGATTTTTCGTTATGCAGTACCTTAACATATACACTTTTGCTGTTCCCTCCATGTATACGGCAATTATAAATGGATGTCGCGATATTTCTCTTAATTAAGGTTGATGATATAAGGTGATAATGTGTATTTGGGAGATACGGCAAACAATAAGAAACAGCTTTACCATATTTATAATGAAGTTTCCAAACAAATATTGGGCGTTGGAACGCTGTCATTAAAAATTGTTGTTGACGATGATACAATCATATTTCGAGCCAAGCATCGACGTGCACAACGCTCTATTATATTAGAGCAGGAGTCGCCGCACCTCAAGAATAAGGTTGATTATCAATTGTCGAATATCTTTAAGACTTGTGTAAAAGAAAAGCTGGAAAAAACGATGGGTTTACATGTTGAGGCCATATTGAGGGATTATGATTCAAAAACGCAATTAGCTTTTACAATTGTTGTACTTAACGACAATCAAATACAATAATCGATCTCTTTTGATCTATTCTTAAGAGAGAGAGCAAGAAAAGTTTCATACAGGTGGCACGATTTTTTGTTTACAAAAAAAGTGCTCTTGTTAGACGAACCGTCTACACAAGAGCGCTTTTTTTCATTTTACCGCGGAAAGGAGAATCGATTCATTTGAAGTATGCAAAGATAAACATCATAGGGAGGTATCGTTTTGAGCAGCTTGAGAACTTCTGCCGAACGTTTGTTTAAGCTATCGGCACATCATACCGATTGGCGAACGGAGACAATTGCCGGATTGACAACATTTGTGACAATGCTGTACGTGTTGGTGGTCGTACCGGGCATACTGGAGGAGGGAGGAATGCCCAAAGGGCCGATTACGGTTGCAGTCATTTTAATGACGGGGCTCACAACGATCGCCATGGGATTTTTTAGTAATCGTCCTTTTGCACTGGCTCCAGGGCTCGGATCGGTGGCTTTTCTCGCTGTCACGCTCGTCTCTACTGAACATATTCCTTGGCAAACAGCCATGGGCATGGTCTTTATCTCAGGTATTCTTTTTTTACTTTTTACAATTTTAGGGTTGAGAAAGCTTATTGTAAGGCTCATGCCGCCGGCGATCAAACTATCTATTGGTGCCGGTGTCGGTCTTTTTATCGCCTTGATCGGCTTTAGAAACGCAGGGCTGGTCGTGGCCAGTGAATCCTCCAATTCGCTCACCCTTGGGGACATTGGCTCACCGAATGCCATTTTGGCGTTATTGGGGTTTTTGATTATGAGTGTCTTGCTGGCGAGAAAAACGAGGGGCCACTTGCTGATTGGCATCGTTGTGACGACCCTTATCGGCATCCCGATGGGAATTACTGAACTTCCAAGCTCTATTTTTTCTTTGCCGGAAAGCGTTGCCCCTATAGTCATGCAATTAAATATATCGGATGCCATTCAGCTCGCCTATTTTCCATTCATTCTTGCTTTCTTCGTACCTGATTTTTTTTCAACGCTGGGAACATTGCTAGGGGTGGCATCAAAAGGCGGCATGCTTGATAAAGACGGGAATTTGCCACAAATTGACAGGCCGTTCCTCGTGGATGCATCCGGAACTACGTTGGGTTCTTTATTATCCGTTCCGGTTATCACCACTTATGTGGAATCGGCCGCAGGAGTGGAGGCGGGCGGTCGTACCGGTCTCACGGCTGTCACAACAGGTTTGTTGTTTCTGTCTACATTATTTGTCACTCCGCTGATTATGATTATTCCAAAAGAAGCAACCGCACCAGCACTGATTTTGATCGGGTTAATGATGTTATCGTCCGTCCAAAATGTAAATTTCGGCGATGCGACAGAATCGTTGCCTGCATTCATGACAATTGTTGTGACGATTTTTACCTTTAACTTCGGCAATGGCATTGCCGCGGGTATTATTGCGTTTGTATTGGTAAAAAGCCTATCAGGCCGACACAAGGAAGTCCATCCGGGTCTATACGTATTGCTAATCCCGCTTATCCTTTATTTTGTTACCTTGGCTTGATCATAAGGGCATAATCGATTAAACAGGATGAACATGAAAGGAGTACATGAAATATGAATCACTCACGTGAAGCAATTGTTGCTGCAGCCAGAGGGGATAAACAAATGGATCTTGTTATTCGGTCGGTTCAACTTATTAACGTATTTACCGCCGAAATATATCGGGCTGATATTGGGATAAAATCTGACCGCTTTGCGGCCGTCGCCCGTTATGAAGCCGGGCGGCCGCAGTTTTGGATGGAAGGAAAGAAAGAAGTGCATGCTGACGGCTTATATGCGATGCCCGGCTTCATAGACTCACATGTCCATATCGAGAGTACGATGGTTCCCCCTGACATGTTTGCGCGGGCAGTCCTGCGCCATGGCACGACAGTGGCGGTAGTCGATCCGCATGAGATCGCCAATGTGATGGGCGTCGAAGGTGTGAAGTATATGGTGGAAGCGAGCCGGGGGCTGCCAGTCCATATTCTGACGACGATCCCATCTTGTGTCCCGGCTGTTCCAGGTGTGGAAACAGCGGGAGCGGAGTTCAAAGCAGAAGATATTTCTGAGCTTCTCAGTCTTCCCAATGTCGTGGGAGTGGCGGAAATAATGGATTATCCGGGCGTGATTCATCAGCACCCCAGAATGGCGCAAATCGTACAAGCCGGTTTAGAGAAAAATGTACTGAATGAAGGGCATGCTCCAAGGGTGACCGGGCGTCAACTCCAGGCCTATCTTGCTGCTGGCGTAAATTCGGATCACGAATGTCGCAGTGATGATGAAGTGTTGGAGAAGTTGCGTTCTGGCATGATGGTCTACATTCGAGAATCGAGTGTCAGCAAGTTTGCCGATGTAGCAGCCAAAGCGTGGCAAACGGTGCCACATGCGCTGAATATTGCGATGTGTACGGATGACATCGAGCCGAATGACATGCTCCAAAATGGACAGATGAATCGGGTGGTTCGCCGCGCGATCGAGGAAGGTATACCGGCACCATTAGCTATACGGTATGCCACACTTGGAGGCGCCATACGGTTTGGTCTGAAGGAACGAGGGGCGATTGCGGCAGGCAGGTTGGCCGATTTGGTGCTGGTAGAGTCATTAGAAACAATGGATGTTTGCGATGTGTACGTTGGAGGTAAGCAATTCGTGTCTGAAGGAGAGCTAACGACCGACATTACCAGTTCTATACCGCCTTTGCTTAAAAACACTGTTCGCCTTCCCCAGCTAAGTGAAGACGACTTTGTCATACATGCTCCTATTCGTCAGGGAAGCGTAACATTAACGACCATGGAGGTCACATCTAACGGTACGACTGTTCAGGGGACGGTAGAGGCGGAAGTGCATGAAGGGAAAGTTCGGACGCTTCCTCCTGATCATATTTTCGTATCAGTGACAGGACGCCATGGGCAAGGGAAGAAACCATTCGTGGGCGTGTTGAAAGGAGCGGGACTGAAGGATGGCGCCTATGCTACCACTGTGGCACATGACAGCCACAATCTTGTTGTCGTTGGTACAAATGCGGCTGACATGTTGCTTGCCGCAAGAAGTTTGGAAGCGTGCGGAGGCGGGTTATGCCTTGTGCGAGGGAAGGAAGTAATAGCGAAGGTAGAGCTTCCGGTCGCAGGATTAATGGCTCCGGAACCAGTTGAGCAGCTTGCGCCAAAAGTGGGTTATTTTTCAAAGAAAGCATTGGAAATGGGAATTGCGGTCGGTAGAAGGGCGCCTGCCATGGCACTCTCTTCTCTAGCGCTTACAGTCACTCCGCACATTAGAATTACAGATAAGGGATTGATTGATGTGGAACAGCAGAAGCTGATTCCATTAATTCAATCGTCCTAAAAAGTATGTGCCTCGAAAGCATTTTAATTCAACATCTTTGTTTGATAAATCGAAGGTCTAGCAGTCTTTCTCTTTATAAAAATAGAAATCGATCTATCTGCTCTTATTTGTTCTGCGAAGCAAATAAGAGTTTTTTTATGTCTCCCAAGGACACATGCGAGTGAGAGCCATTTTATAAACCTCTATTGTGATCGAATTGCTAGGCTTTCTCATTCAGTATGGACAAGCTAGATTGTCGCCGTTTACATAAAGTCATCCCTTTCCTTTAGTCAGTTAAGCGCTCTCATGACATTTGTCACTTAAAGCCATGACAGAAGCTACTGATAAACCTGAAAGCCACAGATTACAATAAAGGTAAGATAACCGGGGGTGAGGGATTTGAGTACGATTGTTGAAGTGGATGGATTAGTAAAAGAATTCAATGAGAAAAGAGCAGTAAATGGGGTTTCTTTTTCGATTCAAAAAGGTGAGGTAGTGGCGATTCTGGGGCCGAATGGGGCAGGTAAAACGACGACGCTGCTGATGCTGCTCGGCTTGCTTCGTCCGACAGAAGGGAAAGCGGCTATTTTTCACAAAGATCCGAAAAGTAAAGCGGTTCGGGAAAGAATAGGTGTCATGCTCCAGGAAGTGAGTTTGATGGATGGTTTGAAGGCGAAGGAATTGATTAAGCTATTTAGAGGATATTATCCCAACCCGCTGCCGATGAATCATCTCATTCAGTTGACGGGGCTTGAAAAGGGAGATTTGGAAAAGCGGACGGAAAAATTGTCGGGCGGTCAAAAGCGGAGAGTGGCTTTTGCTTTGGCCTTAGCAGGCAATCCGGATTTATTGTTTTTTGATGAGCCGACGGTCGGGATGGATACTTCGTCACGCCGGATATTTTGGGAAACCGTCAAAGAACTTGCCCGGGAGGGGAAAACGATTATTTTTACAACGCATTATTTACAGGAAGCGGATGATTATGCGGAGAGAATGATTTTATTTAAGGAGGGCCATATTATCGCCGACGGAAAAACGGCAGAGATTAAAAGGAAAATGACGAAACAATCTGTCTCTTTCGTTGCTGGCGAGGATATTTCCAAAGAACGTTTTCTCAAATTGTCTTTCGTTACAGAAGTGACTGAAAAAGAAGGGCGCATGCACATCGTGACGGATGATACGGACTCTGTTTTGTCCATGATTTATAAGGAAAATCTGCATGTGAAAGATATTCGAGTGGAAAAAGGAAGGCTAGAAGAAGCCTTTGAACAATTGACTAAATCACAAGGGGAGGCTGTCTAAATGAATATATTCATACAACAAAGCAAGGCGGAAATGCTGCGGATGTTCCGTAATCCTTATTATATTTTTTGGTCGCTGACCATGCCAATTTTATTTTATTTCGTCTTTACAAAAGTAATGAATGTAACAAAAGATGACCCTGTATTGAATGCCCACTTTCTCATGTCGATGACGGCATTCAGTGTGATGGGAAGTTCGATTATGACGCTGGGAATCCGGTTGGTGGAAGAAAGAGCGCAGGGGTGGACGACTTTTATGCGGGTTACTCCCCTATCAAGCTATACGTATTTTGCCGCTAAAATTGTCGGCCAGACAATTGTTCATGTGTTTTCGATTCTGGTGATTTTTACAGCGGGAGCTCTGGTTAACAAAGTTACCCTTTCAGTGGGAGAATGGCTTTTGAGTGGCGGGTGGATATTGCTTGGTTCGCTTCCTTTCCTATGGTTGGGTGTTTTAATCGGCACGATGAAAAGAGTGGATACGGCCGTTGGCGTAAGCAATATCCTTTATATGGGCTTGGCGATTACAGGCGGCATGTGGATGCCGATCGACATAATGCCGGAAGTGGTTCAATGGATTGGTAAATCCCTTCCCGCTTTTCACTTTGGGAACGGCGCTTGGTCCATCATTCGGGGAAATGCGCCTGATTGGATGAATATTGTCATGTTAGCAGCTTACCTCGTTTTGTTTATGATATTATCTACTTATATAAGAAGGAGACAGGAAGCGGTGTAAAAATGAGCAGGACCTTCGAAATTTTTCCGAAAAGGTACGGATTTTTTCCATATATTTTCTTAATATATTTGATGATGCCGGCTTATTATATATCCCGAACGGAAGGCTGGAAAGCGCTACTGGGCTGGGGACTGCTTTTGCTTTTTCTCATCACCTACAGACAGTTATACATCCAGCTTGACACGCAAAAAACATTCACGTTTTGGTTGGTTGTGCAAATCATTACGATGATTTTTTTAACCTTATGGTACAGTCCATATCATCTCTTTTTGGGATTTTTTTCGGCTCATTTTATTGGATGGTTTAAGCATAAAAAGGAATTTTATATAGGCTTAATAGGACTGGCCACAGCCTTGGCGATCGGTGTGGCCATATCAATCGTTCAAGGGATTAACACTTTATACTTTCTGCCGTTTGTCGCCATTATGCTCGTGTCGCCGTTTGGCCTTCGTTCCATGAACAAGTCAATGGAGTTGGAGAAGCAGCTTGACGAAGCGAATGAGCAAATAAGGGTATTGATTAAGCGAGAGGAAAGGGTCAGAATTGCCAGGGACCTGCACGATACTCTCGGTCATACACTTTCCCTTATTACACTTCAAAGCCAGCTTGTACAACGGCTCTCTGAAAAAGACCCGATTCGCGCGAAGGCGGAGGCGAAAGAAATAGAAATCACGTCTCGATCAGCATTGCGCCAAGTACGGGAGCTTGTTTCCAGTATGCGGGCCATTACGATTAAGGAAGAGCTGGCGGATATGCAGCGGATTATCAATGCGGCCGGAATGCAATTTATCGTAAAAGGGGAAGAGGATGTTGCGGACATCCCGCTTTTGCAACAAAATATTTTGGGCATGTGCCTGAAAGAAGCGGGGACCAATATTGTGAAGCATAGTAAAGCGAAACATTGCACCGTCTATATTGAAAGAGGTCGTGGCAAGATAACGATTACGGTGCAGGATGACGGGGGTGGCATCGATCAACAGAACATGAATGGAAATGGATTGAGTGGCATGAAGGAAAGGTTGAGTTTGATTGATGGAAAATTAACTATTCAGTCCAATGCCGGAACGACAGTCAAAATGCAAGTGCCGATTGTCATGAAACAAGATGAGGAGGGGGCAGTCATATGATTCGCATTGTGATTGCGGAAGACCAGGGGATTCTCAGGGGAGCACTCGGTTCGTTATTGGATTTTGAAGACGATATGGAAATTGTCGGACAGGCGGAAAATGGGGAAGAAGCCGTCCGGCTGATTGAGAAGCTACAACCCGATATTTGTTTGCTGGATATTGAAATGCCGCTTAAAAGCGGTCTCGATGTAGCAGATGAGTTGAAGGAAGGCGGTTCGCCCTGCAAGGTGATCATCTTGACCACTTTCGCCAGGCCCGGATATTTTGAAAGGGCGGTAAAAGCCGGTGTACATGGGTATTTGTTGAAAGATGGCTCTGTCAATGATTTGGCGGAATCCATAAGGAGGGTGATGCGAGGAAAGCGGGAATTTGATGATGAGCTTGTCATGAACTCATACCGCCAAGATAATCCGTTAACGAAGCGTGAACAGGAAATATTAATGCTGGCGGCATCCGGGAAGACGGCAAAAGAAATTTCCAGCGAGTTGTTTTTGTCTTCGGGAACAGTACGGAATTACATGTCTGAAATCTTTCAAAAGCTCAATACGAAAAATAAAATTGAAGCCATCACCTTGGCGAAAAAAAAAGGCTGGATCTAAACGCTCACGTTTCGGATGTTTTTGTTTCTTGGCTACGGCTGCTTTTACCATGTATTGTGGGACATTGCATCCGCTCTTCCTTGGGTCAGGATCGGCCTGAACCCGGCACTTTCCCTACCACTCCTTAAAGTCCGGATTGCGGCCTCTGAACAGGAACTTACACTGAAGCCACTGCCCCATTCACTTCATATCGCTGCGCTTAAACACTTTCTGCTTCGTTCATCACCTTTTCGGTTTGTTTCCTCGGCTTCAGGTACAGAGTCAATAACAGCACAACGCAAACAAGTGCACCAGAAAGCAAGTAAATCGCTTCATAGCTATAGGAAGCGGCGATGATACCGAATATATAGGATCCTGCGGCAATTCCCACATCGTAAAACGTGTAAAAGGTGGCGGTCGCATATCCGCTCCGCTTGATATTTGTTGACTGAATGGCAAGCGTCTGCAAGCTTGGAATAAGTGCGCCGTAACCCAGACCAACGAAAGCACCCGCTAATAAAAACATTGTGCCAGAGTGCATTTTGGCCAATACAACAAATCCCATCATAAATAAGATCAATCCCGGGAAAAGAATATAGTTGGGCCCCTTTATATCAAATAATCTCCCAGTAAATGGCCTTGCCAGCAACATGACAACGGCAAATACTAGGAAAAATGTACTTGTTAAGCCCAGCAAGCTTTTACTCTGAGCATAGATCGACAAATAGGATAAAATGCTTGCATAGGATAATCCGATCAAACATGCAAGAAATGCGACAGGAATCGCTTTTGATTCAAAAATATCATTAAATGAAAACTTCTTTTTCGTTTTCACTGGTTTAAACTGGCTTTTGTCGGGGATCGATAAGGACAAAAGCGCACCAACGATCATTAACAGGCTGAGTATGATGAATAATGCATCAAATGAGTATGTTTGGATGAGGAACAGGGCAATAAGCGGGCCAAGCACGACGCCCAAATTCGTAGACATTGTAAAATAACCGAGACCTGTTCCTCTTCTTGCCGGAGGGACAAGATCAGCCGCAATGGCTCCGCACGCTGTTGTCACAACGCTGAACCAAATTCCATGTATAAAACGGAGAACAAGCAGCCACTGGAATGGTTTTATAAAATAATAGGCGATTGTGCAAAGCAAATAGAAGCCGAGACTCATCCATAACATTTTTCTTTTGCCGGCAGTGTCCAACATTTTTCCGGTAAACGGCCGGACGATGATAGCGGACAGCAAAAAGATCGACATTAATAAGCCCGCCTCTTGATCGGTTTTATTTAAGGCCCCAACAGCGTAAAGTGGCAATGTAGAGACCAATCCATAAAAAATGATAAACACGGATAAATTTGAACAAAATAAACTGATAAAAGGCTTCGTCCATATTCGGTATTTCTTTTTCAATCTATCTACTTCCTTTCATATACAGGCTGTCTAACAGCACCAGCATCCATTATACTTAGGGACACGAAATTTGTAAAGAAAAATACCAAAAAATGGAAATTATGTTTGATCGGTCTCTGAAAGGAAAACGTCTCACATAATCAACAATAATCTCTTGAATTATGGCGTTTTTTCACTCTGTCTGTTGCCGCAAACAGATAGGAAATATTTGTAAGTGATTCCTACTCCTTATGAATCAGCCAAATAGGGTGTATGGCAAACTATTCGCGGGAATACATAAGAACAGAAGTATGTGGAAAGGAGCGCTCTTGATTGTATGATGAGTTTTTAGAAACGTCCCAACGTCCGTTTCCTTTACCCCAAACTCGATGGCTTATGACACAAACATGGCATAACTTGCTATTTTGCCACTGGCCTGTTTCATCAAGGATTTTGAGAAAGCATGTCCCGTCTACTTTAGATATCCATTTATATAATGGAACTGGCTGGATCGGCATCATCCCCTTTCAGGTAACAAATGCGAGGATGCGGGGTTTGCCTTCACCTCCCTTTATTCACTCCTTTCTGGAAATGAATGTAAGGACATATGTGACTTATAAAGGGACCCCCGGCGTTTACTTTTTTAGTCTGGATGCCAATAAGCGGATTCCTGTTTGGGGTGGCCGGCTGGGAGCTTCTCTTCCTTATCGGCATGCTTCGATTGAAATGGAAGAAGAGGGAAATACGCTCCATTTTCGAAGCAACAGAAAGAAGGAGACATTTTCTGTTAGTTATGAACAGGCTACGGATTTTTTTATTCCGCAGGAAAACAGCTTGGCCTTTTGGCTATATGAAAGATACTGCTTTTTTACGGAGATAGGAAATCATTTATATAGAGGGGATATTCACCATGACAGATGGCGGATAAGCGAAACGAAGGCTCTCATTCATCAGAATACGATGGCTTCCTTTTTGCCAAGGACATATTTTCATGACGAGCCGCTTGTGCATATTACCAAGGAAAAGCGGTCTTTTGCCTGGGCTTTGACAAAAGCGTTTCAGAAAGAACGAAAATTTTGACATAGTTGCCGTGATATGATCAAATCAAATCAAGTAAAATATTAGGATTGGGGCATTGTCATTATGGATCAAGAAAATAACGTTCAAATTCTCGAAATGCTGCATGGACAAACAACTGATGGAGTCGTAAAGGAACTCGCCGATATTAAGTATGCTCTTGATCAATCTTCAATCGTGGCAATAACGGATAAAAGAGGCACAATCATATATGTTAACGATCTGCTCTGTAAAATTTCCAAATATGAACGAGAGGAGTTGATGGGGCAGGATCACCGGATTCTCAATTCAGGCTTTCACCCAAAGGAATTTTTTAAAGACATGTGGAGAACGATCGGTTCTGGGCAGGTTTGGCACGGGGAAATTAAAAACAAGGCCAAGGATGGCACGTATTATTGGGTTGATACGACGATTGTTCCCTTTTTAAACGATCAAGGAAAGCCGCACCGTTATATTGCCATTCGCAATGATATTACGCTTCGAAAGCAGATGGAAGAAAGTATTCGGAAAAGTGAAGAAAGATACCGTTTAATCACCGAAAACTCGCTTGATCTAATTGCCACGATTGATCCGGAAGGCAATTTTTTATATGTATCGCCGTCTCACCAAGCGGTAGTTGGAATGGACAGGTCACAACAAAAAAGCGGCAAATTATATGACTGGATTCATCCGGAAGATCGGGATCTTATTAAAAATGAGGTGCGAAAGCTTGTCGATAAACAGAAATCTTCCTCCATTATGGAATTTCGTTTACAAGCCGCGAACGGTAAAGTTATTTTTGCCGAGACAAAAATAAGTGCGATAACGAATGAGGGCGGTTTAATCAAGAAGCTGTTATTCGCAACGCGTGATATGACCGATCGAAAGAACTGGGAACAAAAGATTTACCATTTGGCCTATCATGATACACTAACGGATTTGCCAAACCGCAGGCTCTTTATGAACAATTTGGATAAGGCTATTTCCAGTCTCAACAAACAGGATAAACTCGCTATTTTATTTATTGATTTGGATCGGTTTAAATATATTAATGATTCGTTTGGACATGATATGGGCGACTATATTTTGATTGAGGCCGCCCAGCGTATCAAACAAGCCCTAAGATCAACGGATTTGGTCGCGCGCCTGGGCGGGGATGAATTTACCGTCATACTTCCTCAAATCGAGGATGTAGAAATGGTAAAAGCGATCGCGGAAAAGATTCAACAAAAGTTTAAGGAACCTATTCAAATACCTGGGGAACAATTGTACCTTTCGTGCAGCATCGGCATCGCTTTATATCCGGAAAATGGGCGGAATGCGGATGACTTGCTAAAGAGGGCAGATACCGCCTTGTACACTGTCAAGGAGCGGGGAAGAAGCGGTTTTGCCTTATTTAAGCATGAAATGGAAGAGAAGTCGCTTGAGCGAATTATGTTGGAAAATGAATTGACGAAAGCTGTGAAAGAGGAGCAATTTCATCTCGATTATCAGCCGAAACTTGATTTTTCCAACAATGAATTAATTGGAATGGAAGCTCTCGTCCGTTGGAACCATCCCGAGCTTGGGATGATCCCGCCGAACAAGTTTATTCCAATCGCCGAAGAGACCGGTTTAATTATTCCGATTGGCGAGTGGGTGATTCGGGAAGCGTGTAAGCAAAACAAAAGTTGGCAGGACCTGGGCTATCCTCCGTTAACCATCTCGGTGAATATATCTGTCCGTCAGCTGGAGCAAACAAATTTACTTGGCACTATTCAGCAAATTTTGGCTGAAACGGGACTCGATCCCCAATGGCTGGAAATAGAAGTAACTGAATCCATTCTTTCAGACTTGGAAAATGCGGCGGACATCTTGCAAAAAATCCGAGATTTTGGCGTTCAAATTTCGATAGATGATTTTGGAACGGGATATAATTCCTTTAGCTATATTAAACATCTTCCCATTGATACGGTAAAAATCGATTCTACGTTTGTCCGGGATATTCAAAACAGTGAGGAAAGCCAAGCTATCATTGAAGCCATTTTAGTGCTGGCAAGAACACTGGGCATCAACGTCGTGGCGGAAGGGGTAGAGAGCAAAAGTCAGCTTCACTTCCTCGAAAAAGAAGGCTGTAATCAAGGACAGGGTTATTTGTTCAGCAAGCCGGTGGCGAGCGATGTGTTTGAACGGTATTTACAAGAAAGGAAATTGTTGTTATCAAACGTTTAAAGGTATACAAAAGGGAAGGCGGTGGCTCGCTTTCCTTTTTTGATTGTACCCGGGCGCTTCATTTTATAAGTGCGTTTGGTCAAGCTTTTGCCTGTCTATACGAGTGTTGAAAAATTTTGTTGATGTGTGGAAGTACATTTGATTGAGCACATAATTTTCCAGGTCTGAATAAGCAGCCTCGTTGTATCAAATTTCGTTTCTTGTCGTGGGGGATGTCCAGGTTGTATTTTTTAAAATGAAGAGAAGGGCATCCAAAGCCGAGAAATCGCCTAATTGGACGCCTTTTAACTTCCATCGGGCCTGATGACTTTTTTTTCGGTTATTCCTTCAGATGTATGAGAATCTTACAAGTGAAAAGTCGGGTAGACATTTTTTAGATAGTCCCATTTTTTGTAAGAAGAAGCGACCCGACATTATATCCGCCCTATTTATGTACTTTTATCATAAAAATACGTGCGGCAAACTTGTTCCGCGGTTATTTCCAATAACGGTCGCGCCTGCTGCATTGCACTTTCCAAGTCCATCGGCCGGTTCAGAATGCTAAAAATCCCGATGACTCCATATTGGTAAAGCGTCTCTATGCCTTTGCCTACAGTGCCGGCAAGAATAATGGTTGGAACATGATGCTCTTTTGCTGTTTGGGCGACTCCCATCGGTGTTTTTCCATATGCTGTTTGAAAATCGACCTGTCCTTCCCCCGTGATCACAAGGTCGGCTCCTTTCAGGTGTTCACCCAGTTTAGAATAGTGAAGAACGACATCCACTCCTCTTTTTATGATAGATGGAAAAAAAGCTTGAAAAGCGCCTCCGATTCCTCCGGCAGCACCAGCACCCGGCATATTATGCATCCTGACACCTGTAGCCTGTTCTACGACATCCGCCCAGCGGGTCAAGTTTTGGTCGAGTATTTGCACCATTTCATCTGTCGCTCCTTTTTGCGGCCCGAACACATGGGAGGCGCCGTTCTTTCCTATAAGTGGATTTTCAACATCAGAGGCAATTAAAAAGCGGCTTTCAGATACGCGTTTGTCAAAGCGCTCCATTTGAATGTCGTGAATTTTGCCTAAAGCTCCTCCTCCCCAGCCGATTTCCTTTCCGGACTTGTCCAATAATTGCATACCGAGTGCTTTAAGCATTCCGGCTCCGCCATCGTTTGTGGCGGAACCGCCGATCGCCAATACGAACTTCCTGTATCCTTCATCCAGTGCCCTTTTAATTAATTCTCCAGTGCCAAACGTTGTTGCAGCCAAGGGGTTTCGTTCGGAAGAATGGATTACATTTAGGCCGGATGCGCAAGCCACTTCAATGATGCATGTTTCTTTGTCGCCCAGCACACCGAAAAAAGCCTCGACGGGTTTGCCTAAAGGGCCTGTAACCGTAACGGGCACTTTATGGCCGTTGGTGGCTGCCACAAGGGTTTCCATCGTGCCTTCTCCGCCATCGGCGACGGGAATTCGCTTGGTTTCCGCCTGGGGAAATACATTCTTTATCCCTTTTTCAATGGACAGCGCTGCCTCTATGGCTGTAACGCTGCCTTTAAATGAGTCGGGGGCGATTACGATCTTGATTTTTCATCACTCCATTATGGAAAGGTATTTGCTTGTGTTTGCTATTATACTACCTTTGATGGAAGGAATCATAAAATTCGCATATTTTTTTCCGGATCATGGCTGGAAGGTGTACTAATCCCAGTCCTTGTCCCATATATTTTGATGAGGAAAGGATGGCGGAAGGGGAGGTTCCATGAGGAAGAGGGCGAAGATTATCTTGCTTTCCATTGCGGCCGGTTTGTTGTTTTTAATTATTCAATACGAGTTCTTTCCGAAAGATTCGTTTGACTCGTGGAGTCTTCCGTTGACGGGAAAAATCATTTATTTGGATCCAGGCCATGGCGGGCCGGACGGGGGCGCGGAAAGATCTGACGCTGTTGAAAAAGAGATCGCCCTAGATGTGGCGTTTAAGCTAAGGGATTATTTGCAGGAGCAGGGGGCACTCGTATTAATGACGAGAGAGGAAGATACCGATCTTGCCGATCCGGACATCCGAGGCTTAAGCAAAAGGAAAACAGCTGATTTAAAAAAGAGATTGAAGTTGATTAATGAATCGGATGCAGACTTGTTCATCAGCATTCATTTAAATTCAATTCCGTCCCCTCGTTGGAGGGGGGCGCAAACTTTTTATTCCCCTCATCTTGTTGATAATAAACGGGCGGCCACATTTATCCAAGATGAACTGATTACAAGTTTGGAAAATACAGATCGGCACGCCAAAATCATTCAAAATGTCTATTTAATCAAGCATGCCAACAAACCGGGAGCGTTGGTGGAGATCGGTTTCTTATCAAACCCGACGGAACGGGAATTGCTGAAACAAGATGATTATCAGGAAAAAGTGGCGGTCGCTATTTATAGGGGGATCATGCGGTATTTTACAAATGAAAAAACGCTGGAAGACTAATGTGTAAAAGGAGCGAGACTGGGACACAACTAAATCAGCTGTGAAAAAACGAACAATAAAGTGAAACTTCATTCAGTAGGCATTTTCTTTCACCTCCTACTGAATGTTAGTTGAACCAATCGGGCATTTAGGTGCCGTTATCTCCCACTTAGCCCTTTTATATTCACTCAAGGTTTTGAAGTGGGAGTCTTACGGCATCTTACATGCGGGATAAATGGTCCTAGTATATAATACGCAAGCATTTAGCGTAGTCAACATATGTAGACTCCTGCGGGAATAGCTCGAGCTGAAGATCCCGCAGGAAAGCGGCCTTTGCTTTCCGAGGAAGCTGAAGAGACCTGCGGAAAGCGAAATATTTTGACATAGCGATGATAGGGATTTTTTTAACACAATAAACCGAACAATTATAAATGAATTGTTCGGTTTTTGCTATTTCGTATTTGCTTATGTGCCAGACTCGTTTTATTTGTTGGCGGGCGTCTTTTCTAAGAGAAAAGGACAGATGTGTTATACTAAAACAAGAATGCAAAACGAAAAAGGACGGTGACGAACTTTGATTACTGAACAAATAGCAGTAGATATACTGAATAAGTTGGAAGATCCGCTTTTACATAAGACGCTTGAAGAAACAAATGGGATTGTGGAGGTCAAAGTAAAGGAAGAAAAGGCGCATATTAGTGTGAAAATCGCTTTGGCCAAAACAGGAACACCGGAGCAACTTCAGCTTCAAACAAAAATTGTTGATGTATTGAAAGAAGCAGGTGCTGCAACGGTCGGCATTCGATTTACTGAGCTGCCACAAGAAGAGCTCGAGAAACACCGGGCTTCGGGAAACATGCCCGGGGAAGAGCCCGGTGGATTGCTTTCTCCCAACAGTAAAACAACTTTTATTGCGATTGCGAGTGGAAAGGGCGGGGTAGGAAAATCTACCGTTTCCGTGAATCTTGCGGTTGCTCTGGCCAGACTAGGGAAAAAAGTCGGTCTCGTTGATGCAGACATATATGGGTTCAGCGTTCCGGACATGATGGGTATTGAAGAGCGTCCGGTTGTTCGGGGCAAGAAAATTATTCCGGTTGAGCGCTTTGGAGTGAAGGTCATATCGATGGCGTTCTTTGTTGAAGATAATGCTCCTGTCATTTGGCGCGGGCCGATGCTCGGAAAAATGTTAAACAATTTCTTTACGGAAGTGGAGTGGGGAGACCTCGATTATTTGCTGTTGGACTTGCCGCCAGGAACAGGCGATGTGGCGCTCGATGTCCATACCATGTTGCCTAGCTGTAAAGAAATCATTGTGACAACGCCGCACCCAACGGCTGCGTTTGTTGCAGCTCGTGCCGGGGCAATGGCTTTACGTACGAAGCATGAAATCATTGGTGTCATCGAAAACATGTCCTATTTTGAAAGCAGACTGACTGGTGAAAAAGAATACGTCTTTGGCCGTGGCGGCGGAGAAAAATTGGCGGAGGAACTCCAAACAGAAGTCCTCGGAAAACTGCCTTTGCAGCAGCCCGACTGGAACGAAGATGATTTTGCCCCATCTGTTTATGATGAAACCCACAAGGTAGGTAAAATCTACCGGGAAATCGCGGAGAAAATCAATCAGCAGCTAAGGAAATAATGACAGGAATGTCCACTTCCAGTTCAACATGATTGCAATCAAACAGGCCAACATAAGTTGAAAACGAACCTATAGAAGTGTGAAAATGAAACCGCGTGAAATCAAGGCTTTTACAATTGATTTCATGCGGTTTATTTATTTTTATAGCATTTGTTCCCAGCCTGTTTTTCTATTGGCTATCCCCGCCGCCCTGTTCTTTATCTTTTTTATTGCCGCCTTTCTTCTCTTCTGCCGCTTTCATCATAATTTCCTGCATTTTGGCCTGATAGAGCGGGCTTTCAATTGTTTCTGTTACAACTTCTCGGAGATGTTCGCGGAATTCCTGGCTTTTAAAGCCCTCAGCCAACTCTTTTTGCGTTGCTGGATCTTTCATGATGTCGATCATCATCTTTTGATATTCCGGATCTTTCATTAATGATTTCAGCAGTTCTTCGTGTTGCTTTTGCATTCCTTTGGCCATCGCTTCCGCAAACTTGGGATCTTGAAGTGATTTTTTCCAAAAGTCTTCCGCTTTTTTGGAGGCGAGGGACTGCTCGATCGTTTCGGTGACGACGGCTTGGTCCATAACGAACTGCTGTTGTACTTGTTCATCTGTCATAATATCTTTAATCGCTTTTTTTCCATCATCAGTTTTGAGTATATCAACGACCATTTTTTTAGTTTGGTCATAATCCAATTGTCCTGTCTCCATTTCATTTCCGCCACATGCAGAAATGAAAAGGATAATGCACACCAGGAGCAACAAGACTCCCTTTCTCATGAGGAACGCTCCTTTCTTAATATGTTCCCGATAGTTTTAATATGGGATTTTGTGAAGAATTTATGCATATTCCACCGGGCAATGGCATTTTGTATAAAACATTGTTAAAATCGGTGTAATAAAGATTTTTGTTGGAGGAACACGATAGTGACGATCCGAAATTGGTTACGATTTTTCTTTACAACGCTTTTTTTAGGTGGTATCATTACCGGCATTTTAGGCTTTGTCATTCGCTGGAATGAATTTCAGCCATATTTTACAAAATTTGATATCGGTGCCATTTTATCCACTTTTATATGGCTGGTTGGTGTTGGCTTTATATTTAGTGTTGTCAGTCAGGTTGGTTTTTTCGCCTACTTATTTATTCATCAATTTGGCCTGGGCATTTTTCGGTCGCTTTCATTATGGAACGCGGTCCAAATTTTCTTGATCATTGTTGTCTTGTTTGATCTTGTATATTTGCGCTTTTCATCATTTGCAAGCGAAGGGGAGAGCTTGCTTCCATATATTGGATTAGCCATTTTTATTTTGGCTGCAGGGCTTGTCACCGCTTATTTCAAAGCAAAAACAACCGCAAAAACGACATTTGTTTCCGCTTTATTTTTTATGATCGTCATCACGATCATGGAATGGTTGCCTGTTTTAAGGACAAACGAAGAAAATTGGCTATATTTAATGATTTTTACGCTCATTCCTTGTAATGCCTACCAATTGTTGATCCTGCCCAAGTATAACCGATTATCCGAAAAAGAAATTGCCAGCCGTGCTGCCAAAAGGCAAAAAGCACAGCCAGCCCCTTCGGGAAAGAAAAAAGCGAACCGGACGTGATGGTTCGCTTTTTCTCGGTTATCGATGGGGAGCGCTGATTATGCCCCAAGGATTAGGCCATTATGGAATAATGGTTGTTTTTACCTTTCCGTTAGCGATTAGATGGGAAATCGTGACCATTTCGCCTTTTTCGCGAATAATGGAAATGACTTCAGGGAGCGCTTTCGCTGTTTGGGTAGCGGAATCAGACGCATGCATTAAAACAATGTCTCCTTTTCTCGCCTTCTGTACTTCCTTCACGATTGCTTGAACACCCGGGTTTTTCCAGTCTTGGGAATTTAGACTCCAATGAACGATGGTAAGACCTAATTCATCTGCGATTTGCAACGATCGCTTGTCAAAGTGGCCTGTCGGAGACCGGAGCAATTTGACTTCTTTTACATCGAGTTTGTTCAACACCTCTATGGAGCGATCCATATCCCTGCGTATTTTTTCTTCTTCGATCTCGGTGTAATCCTCATACGCGTAACCCAAACTTCCGATTTCATAGCCCAGGTTCTTTATTTTTTCAACAAGATCCGGATGCCTTTCCGCCCATGAACCTGACAGGAAAAAGGTGGCGGATTCGACCTTTTCTTTTTCCAATATTTCCAGAATGGGCTCCGCCTGGACATCGCCCCAGCCAATGTTAAAAGTTAAAGCAATTCCTTTGTCGCCTTTGTAAATGGCTTTGGGACCATCTTTTCCCGACAAAACCGGTACGTGCACGGATGCTTGCGAGAAGTAAAAGAGGGCTGTAAAAAAAGAAATAATGATAATAAAAAAGCCTTGCTTCACCCGTTTGCCGCTCAGCGTGATAAAAAAGTTCATCTCATCATCCTCTTTCATTCATCCTTGTACAATCTATGCTTGAATGAAAGGGGCATATGCCTGAAAGCGGCAAGAAAAATAAGTATGATCAAAATGTTTTTGGATATAGCTATAAATACAAAAATATAGACGGGGTGTCATCATGCACGGTATGTTAATCAATGATATGGAAAAAGAGGAAATCATTTATCTTTTAAAGAGAGAAATGGATGAAATCTTATTCGATCTTAAAAATGTTCACCTTGAACCAATTGTGAAACGGGCGATGGAAGAGCGGTATCGTACGTTGTTCACCCTTTTTAAGCGTGTTGCGGATCATCGGGAATGTATAAAATATATACTTCCAAGAGCAAACGTAAGGCGGGAGCGGTAAATTTTAAAAAAACGTTGACAAGCCCGGGAAGGCTTGCTAAAGTATAAATCGTTCGCCTGGCGGTTGTTTAATAAAAACCGCTTGAATAATTTTTAAAAATGGTTATAATAATAATTGTCTATTCGTATACAATCCGCAGTAGCTCAGTGGTAGAGCTATCGGCTGTTAACCGATCGGTCGTAGGTTCGAATCCTACCTGCGGAGCCACGCTTCCATAGCTCAGTAGGTAGAGTGCTTCCATGGTAAGGAAGAGGTCGCCGGTTCAAGCCCGGCTGGAAGCTTCGTTTACAATAGCGGATATAATGCGATTCCCGGGTATTCCGGGAGTCGCTTTTTTTCTTTCCTCAACCCCAATTTGCCGACATTTTGACTGCGAAACGTTGTTTCATGATGATTTTCATTGTTCTTTATTGGTTCGACAGTGCGTCATCCAATTTTTTCGTCGCATTTTGAGAGCATGTCCATATACATTCATAGTTGTTTTTATATCCCAGTGGCCGAGGCGCTCGGAAATATTTTGGCATGCACTCCCTCATTGATCAGAAGGGACAAGGTTATACCAATAATGATCCGACCATCTCTCTTGATATCAACGGAGAAAATGGGGAGATTGCTTTGATGACTAAATCTCGATGATAAGGAACTGCTCGGAATCAGTTATAGTGCTTCATATAAGTCCTCTCTGGAGGAATCTGAAAGGCTCTTTAAGGAGTTGAGGAAAAAGCCAAAGAGCTTGAAAAGTAGATCCTGCAGCTGGTTAAAATCAAACATCCACCATGAGGACATTGATTTGGACTGTAAAAAAACATATATGCACAAGGAAAGGCCTGTGTAATGCTATCAAGCAGTATACAGGCTTTGTCATATTTAAATTGGCAAAAGTAAAATAAAACAGTTGTTCGTCTATAGTTACAAGTTAAAAAATGAAACTAAGTGACAGGAATGCACGTATTTTATAGAGGAGGATGACATTTTTTCTCCAGAAAAGGTGAGATAATTGACAAAGAAAACGGTATTTTTATCGCCAGTCCAGTTTTGGTCAGTGACGCAAACACCCGGCTAAGCGTAGAGATGGAAGGGGCAGGCCGACTGATATCCAGGCCACATTGATAACGGAAACGTTTATCTTTGTCCAATCGATGATACAGACCGGTAAAAGTACTGATGCCTTCCAGCGGGGCAGCCATAAGGGCCCTTAATATCCCTTTCTTGGAATGCCCTTCAGCCCCTTGGGGTATGAACTTTTTAAGTGTTTCGCATAAGGTTGCAAGTCAAGAACACCAAAAAAGATGGGCAATTTATCTTTTGACTCTAATATTTGCAATTCCTCAAAAGAAAATAGACTTTCTTGTAGAATATACAATGTGACTTCCTCCTAACGGATTTTGTGGTTTGGTCACTTCAAAATTCTACAAATTAGGGGTGAAGTTCTTTTTTAATACCTTTCAAAACCTTATGGTTCTTGATGTAAAAAATGTGCAAAATGCTCATGATAAGTAATAGCAAAAATGAAAGCCAGAATACTACAAGGAGGATTATGATTGAGGTCAGATTTCAAATATGTACAAAAAATTACCAGACAGTCTAAAGGTTTTCTTTATGGAATTATATTTTTTATTTCTTTGATGACATTAGCATGTGGGATCATGGCCTTCTGGATTTTTTTCTTTACTTCCGAGCCATTAATCGGTCTGATTCCTTTTGTTAGTGGACTTATTACATATATCGTATTGCATTATTCATTTAAACTAGTGAAATCACAGCCGTTGCAGACAGATTTACGAGAAATAAAGGATGGGGCGGTTCACCATGTATGGAAGAATGATGAAACAGGGGAGATGGAAGAAACGTGGGTTCCCTTTAAAGAGATTACAGCAATTTATATTGCAAGACATTCTCAGGCGGTTGGGACAGACTCAAATAGATGGTATATTATTTATCCAAAATTGATCGTCGAATGGGAAGAGGACGGGAGTAAACAATATATCTCTTTTATTGAGGAAAAATCAGATGCCTTTTATGAGTTATATGAGCAATTTCCGGTTGACCAGATTCCAGTGTATACAGCGAATATTGATTTGAAAATGTGGCCGGATCATCTATTGTCAAACGTGTTTGAAGTAGAGAAAGTCAGAAAAGTAGAAAATAAGCGTCCGCTGAAGTTGCCCTTTAAAGCAAGGACGTCGTCATTATGGTCTCCTCCGTTACCGAATGTTAAGGAGAACGAGGAAATAAAACAGGCAGATTTGCGGAAATTTAATGTAATAGGCGTTATTACGTTTACAATCGGATTGATCATTACTTTCTTTTCTCTATTATCTGTCTTTCCACAATGGGCTATTGAGGATGGAGTATTTAGAAGCGATACGTCCATTTTATTCACTCTGATATATGTTTTTCCTTTATTGATTTTTTTTCATGTAAGAAAGAAGTGGAATGTCCACTGGCTCTTTGTTCAAATGGCGGCAGTTGCCTCTATCTATTCGCTAAGCGGTTGGATCGTTACTCGAATAAATCAAGTGTCAAATGAATTTACCGATGCTCTTATTATGGAAGTTTTTATGGCTTGCTTAATGGTGTTCGTATCTTATCTTTTTGGAAAACTTCTTGTTTTGATCGTTGTCATACATGAGAAAATTAACCATAAAAGAAAATGAAAGTACGGTATTGACAAGGTACAGACAAAGGGTAAAAATCCCGCCGAAGGCATTGGCAGTTTAGTAAAAAAGGGCTTAAATAAGCGCTTTCATAAAATATCTATATTTTGTAAGGAATGTCTATATAATAGATTTAGGGAAGGGCACTACAGTGTATGAAGTGCTCCCTGTCAAGTAGACAGTGGAAATAATAAAAATGCTTTATGCGGCTTGTGGCCTAAATTCTGACAGGTAACGAGCGTTAAGAGGCTTGGACATAACTAAAAAGGCCGACTCAAAAGGCGAATGATTATAAAATATTATATCTATTAAACAACAAAATCCGAACAAGTTTCGATTTCTAACTTAAAGAAATTTGAATCATAGTTCGGATTTTTCATTACCTAAAATGCTTTTGTCCCAGCCTTGTATATTAATGAATAGAGGTTCGCTACCTCTGGCGCTTTTCCACAGTGTAATTATTTATACTGGAAGCAGCTGTGGATTAGTGACCCAAACTACAGTACTTTTTAGTAACTGGTGTTTAGAGAGTCTAACCACATCTCTTTGTTTATCTGTTGATCAGTCAGATAACGCTAGACGTTTGATTTCACACAAGGATACAGGGCAAAGGGTGCGTGGCTTGAGAACACAGC
Source organism: Siminovitchia sp. FSL H7-0308 (assembly GCF_037980985.1). NCBI lineage: Bacteria > Bacillati > Bacillota > Bacilli > Caryophanales > Bacillaceae > Siminovitchia > Siminovitchia sp. FSL H7-0308. Next base: position 3,974,097 of record NZ_CP150282.1, on the reverse strand, counting down.
GTAATAATAAAGAAGGAAGGTATTTTAATATAGTCATAGAGGCTTGATACGCTTTTTGTAGTTGAATAATCAGGGAATTTTTCCATCCATCCAAACCGTTGGAATATCAATGTTTATGGCATATAGTCCTGATTGGAATGGGACTAGATAATAGAAATGGTCAGGAAGAGGCCGCCAGTGCAAGCCCGGCTGGAAGTTGTTATGAAGGGGAATATAAAGCAATTCCTGAGGAGGTCGGCCGTTGCTTTTTGTTGGTGTCTTCTGCCGGTAAAATTTGAAAAAAGAGAGATGTCTGTCAGCTAATGACGCCTGCGCTTTATGTGACATCTCTCTCCAATAACCATTTTGCTTTCTCTATTTCCCGGATATCATCCAGCCGCTTAAGTTCGCTTTCAATGTACTGCGGTCCATTTAGAAAAAGCCATACCAGCGCAAGATTGGATGCCTTATAATAAGTGGATTCATCTATTTGAACTATGCAACTAAAGTATAAGTTGCCTTCGCGATTAATAGAATCCAACTTCATTTTAACTGCTTGAGCCGCAAGGTTTTCTTTGATAATCTCCTCAGTTGATGTAAATAGGTCGGGTAACGACCCGGCTTTTCATAAATCAGGCTCAGCTTTATGCCTCGTTTCAATAAAATCTTCTATCCATCCACGCAGAAGTGCGGAAGGGTTGATGTATTCTTCCCGACATATGGCATAGAACTTGTCTTTTAGGTCTTTTGGAATCCGAATGCTCATTTGTTCGTTTTTCATTTTCATTACTTCCTTTCATTATTATACATGTCTATATTTTACTAACTCTGCCTATACATTTTCTGAACAAGCAAAACGATCATGATTTTTATGCCTATTTGCCATATGTAAAGCTTGTCTCATTCCATCTCATTTCATGTATTTAAGCCAAGAATGATGAGTTAAACCGGCCATCATACACATACTTTTGTTAAAATCATAATAGCCGGATTGTCCTATCAGCCGAGTGTTCAGAAATGATGGAGGGGACAAATGAATTACGATAGAGGAATGATGGAGCTGGAAACGATCGGCCGTTTTTTACAAAAACTCGGGAGAGCGCGTACGACCTGCAGCTTGCGGCTTTCAAAAGGGAGTTGATACGTATTATTCCCAACATGATCAAAGGGTCTTTAGGTTTGCTGAAGGTTTGGAAATGTTTCGGAACTTATCGGTTATGGTTCGAAGGAAAATGGCTGTTTTGGTTCCATTTTGCTTTCCCTGTCGAAGGAACATGGTTGCTTCACTCCATTCTTCCCTCTTGGATACAAAAGCAAAGCGGCTCTAGACGTGACAAAGCCTGCTCTTCATTTACCGAAGAACAGGCTTTTTTTCGTCTTGTGAAACTAGAAGGAGTTTTGTGTATGACCCTTGACCAGTCTACGGCAAGGGCTTGCATATGGAATCGCTTTTTAATAAAATCCAAATCCTCCAACGAAGGCTGCACCTACGATTACTAAAAGGATAAACAAGACGACAATCAAGGCAAAACCTCCACCATATCCGACTCCACTCATATGAAAGCACCTCCTTGGTGTTCTAATGCTTTATTCTATGTTTCACAGCTTTCTAGGTGCAAAGGGGCGAGTGTTTATAACAAAAATGTGCTAATTCATCATTTTTACAGTAGAAGAGTTCATTTCAGTCACGCTTCGTCCAGCCATAACTGAAGCCAATGGAGGATATGGGATGCCACCTGAAAAAATCATTTTGACATGCAAAACAGCTTGGACTGGGTACTGTCCATTTGAGCCAGGTAATCATTCGCTGCAGCCGTATTGCAGGAAAAAGGGGTATTTACAAAGAATACTATGATGTTGTGAACAAGTTTTTTCATATAAAAGATAAAAAAATGCATTTATATGTTGACATGTGGATAGGGTATCGACTATACTCTTTATTGGGTCGTCAAGGACGGTCCATTTCATTTGGTTTTATATAAGGCGGCCCCTTGGTCAAGCGGTTAAGACACCGCCCTTTCACGGCGGTAACACGGGTTCGAATCCCGTAGGGGTCACCATTTTTATTTTTGGAAAAATTGGGACAAACCAAGCGCATTGGTGTAAAAGAAAGAAGCGCCCAAAGGAAGACAATGTTCCTATAATAACGCATAACATTCTTATGCCCCGTTTTTTCGAAAATACGCCACTAGATCGCAATTTAAAAAGGAGGATTAGCTCAGCTGGGAGAGCACCTGCCTTACAAGCAGGGGGTCGGCGGTTCGATCCCGTCATCCTCCACCATTCATTAAATGGCTTGCCGGCCTAGCTCAATTGGTAGAGCAACTGACTTGTAATCAGTAGGTTGGGGGTTCAAGTCCTCTGGCCGGCACCATTTTTTATTTGTCCATTTTTAGGGTGGGGTAGCGAAGTGGCTAAACGCGGCGGACTGTAAATCCGCTCCCTCAGGGTTCGGCGGTTCGAATCCGTCCCCCACCACCATTTTACATTTCTGTATAGAACGTTTTACAAAAGGGTAATATACATAATGTCTTTTTGAATCAAACTCTATCGGCTCGGGCTTTGCTGCGAGCGGAAGTACCCGCTGCATTTGTAAAACGATTCAAACAAACATTGTTTCAGTGGGCTATAGCCAAGCGGTAAGGCAACGGACTTTGACTCCGTGATTCGCTGGTTCGAATCCAGCTAGCCCAGCCAAACAATCGAGCCATTAGCTCAGCCGGTAGAGCATCTGACTTTTAATCAGAGGGTCGCAGGTTCGATTCCTGCATGGCTCACTCTCTTTTTTTATTTTGGCGGGGCCTTAGCTCAGCTGGGAGAGCGCCTGCTTTGCACGCAGGAGGTCAGCGGTTCGATCCCGCTAGGCTCCATAATTGAATTGTGTTCAACCCGGAAGGCTGGTTATCCGCTTTTCGGGTTTTTATATGCTTATAAATGGGTGGCGGCTTCTCCATGAAGGATACCTGGCATTCTGAGTTCGGTAAAATTGTATATATATGCAAGGTTTTGTCCAGTTGAGTCATGACCACCTCAATTGGTACAATGATTCCAGTTTGATATAAGGGGGAGAACTGGGTGAATCAGAACATATCCATTATTGGAGTCCCGATGGATCTCGGTCAAACCCGCCGTGGGGTTGATATGGGACCAAGCGCGATTCGATATGCAGATGTCATTGAACGTCTGGAGCGCCTGCATATCCATGTCGAGGATTTGGGAGACATTCAAATAGAACGTGTTGTAGAAGAACCCACTGGAAAGTTGCGAAACTTGCGCGCGGTTACCTTTGCAGCAACGCGCCTTTTTCAAGTGGTTGACTCTGTAGTGGGGCATGGGCGCTTCCCGCTTGTTCTTGGTGGGGATCACAGCATCGCGATCGGAACGCTGGCGGGGGTTTCCAAGCACTATGAGAATTTGGGGGTCATTTGGTTTGATGCACACGGAGATTTAAATCCGGTAGAGCAATCCCCGACGGGAAACATTCATGGCATGCCGCTCGCCGCTAGCCTTGGCATTGGGCATGAGAACTTGACAAACGTAGGAAATTACAGTCCAAAGATTAAGCCGCAAAATGTTGTCATTATCGGAGCCAGGGATTTGGACCCCGGTGAAAGGGAACTGATAAAAGAACATTCCATCAAGGTATACACGATGCATGAGATTGACCGGCTTGGCATGGCGAGAGTGATGGAAGAAACGATTCATTATCTGAAAGGGCGGACGGATGGTGTTCATCTTTCGCTCGATTTAGACGCGCTGGACCCGCACGATGCGCCGGGTGTAGGCACACCCGTACTGGGGGGAGTTACATACAGGGAGAGCCATTTGGCAATGGAAATGCTCGCTGAGGCTAACATCATTACGTCAGCTGAATTTGTTGAGGTAAACCCCATCTTGGATGAAAAAAATAAAACAGCCAAAGTGGCTGTTGCCTTAATAGGATCATTATTTGGTGAAAAATTGCTTTAAACATGCTGGCGGCAAGTTCTGTCAGATATTGCTGCCCGCTTGTTTTTTAAAAGGAACTCATATTCATTTAATAGCTTGTCCAGCTGACTGCTTAATTGTATGACGCCCTCGTCAACGAAAGAGCGGGCCAAGCCGAGCTGAATCATTTCTATGCGCTTTTCTTCAATTTTTTTGATCATATTTTTCACTTCGATACTCATCGCAATCCCTCACTATTATGTCTTATCTATCTTTATCCGAATTTGCCTTGAATAAACCTTTTTACCCATGAATGTTTGATAAAATAGAATAGGGACGAAAAAATGAAACCTTTTGATAATATATCCGTATAAAAGAATACCGCGCTGGCGGGAGGTTGTTGAATGGATAAGTTGGTGAATCAAAGAATTAAGCAAGTGATAAAGGGCGACCAGGAAGCCTTCGGAGAGATTGTGGAAATATATAAAGACAAAATATTTTCCCTATGCTTCAGAATGCTTGGAAATCGGCATGAAGCCGAAGATATCGCCCAGGAGGCTTTTATTCGGGCCTACACGAATATTGAGAGCTTTCAGCAAAACCGTAAGTTTTCAACATGGTTGTACCGAATCGCCACAAATCTTTGCATAGATAGAATCAGAAAGAAAAAACCAGACTATTTTCTTGATGCGGAAATTGCAGGAACGGAAGGCCTGACCTTGTATTCTCAATTGCCATCCTCGGGCAAAACGCCTGACGCGGCGGTCGAAACGTTGGAAATTCAAGAAATTGTGCAAAGGGAAATCATGCGATTGCCTGATAAGTACAGGTCGGTTATTGTTTTACGGTATATTGATGATCTTTCATTAAATGAAATCGCAGAAGTACTTGAATTACCACTTGGTACTGTAAAAACAAGAATCCACCGCGGGCGGGAAGCGCTTCGCAAACAGTTGCACAATATGTAGGAAAGGTGAGAAGTAAATTGAATGCTTGTCCAGAGGAAATCATTCTCTATATGCACCAGTATTTGGATGGAGACTTGAGTAGAGAAGATGAGCAAACCCTAAAGGTACATTTACAGACGTGTCCGGCCTGCCAAACATACTTCCAAGAGTTAGTACAGACAGAAGCCATCGTTAAAAGTGCTTCACTGATTGTTGCACCAAATAACTTTACGAATCAAGTAATGGCTCGCCTTCCGAGAGAAAAAAGCAGAATAGGGATTCAGCGCTGGTTCAGAAACCACCCCATGCTGATTGCTGTTTCTTTATTCCTTGTATTAATGGCGGGAAGTATGGTAAATATGTGGAATGACGACCAAAGATTCTCTTATACAAAACAACCCAACTTGATCGTTGAAAACGATACAGTAATCGTTCCACAAGGGGAAGTCGTCACAGGCGATGTCACTGTCAAAAATGGAAATATCAAAATAGAAGGTAAAGTGGATGGAAATGTTACAGTGATTAATGGCGAGAAATATTTGGCTTCGGCTGGTGCTGTTACAGGAGATGTTAAAGAAATAGATAAAATGTTTGAATGGATATGGTATAAGATGAAAGAAAGTGGCAAACTAGTCGTTGATTTTATTGGAAAAGAATAAGGTGCTGCTGCAAGGCTGCTGCAGCAGCTTCTTTTTCTTTTAAATACCCCAGCATCCAACGTACCAGCATCTTTCGGATTATGTTATAATATAAAGGTTCTATATATGTTTAAATCATGTGCACGATGCGTGCTGTTGAATAAATAGATGGAGGAAAGAATATGCCGTTTGAAGACCTTTCGATCATGGACTATTTGTCCCGCATAGTAGATATTCTCCTCGTTTGGTACGTTATTTATAAGCTGATTATGGTCATACGCGGCACAAAAGCGGTTCAGCTTTTAAAAGGAATCTTTGTTATTATCATTGTCCGTTTTCTTAGTGAATTTTTCAATTTACATACATTGGGCTGGATGATGGAGCAAGCCATTACATGGGGTTTTCTCGCAATTATTATCATTTTTCAACCCGAACTCAGACGCGCGCTTGAACAGTTGGGCAGGGGGAGAATTTTTGCAAGAGGTGGAATACAGGAGGAAGAGGAACAAAAACGTAAAGTCGCGGCGATTAGGGAAGCAGTCAGTTATATGGCCAAGAGAAGAATCGGCGCTCTCATTTCCATTGAGAGAGAGACGGGCTTGGGCGATTACATTGAAACCGGTATCCCGTTGAATTCCACGCTCACTTCCCAATTGTTGATAAACATCTTTATTCCAAACACACCGCTTCATGACGGGGCGGTCGTTATACAGAAGAATCATATTACCGCCGCGGCATGTTACTTGCCGCTTTCAGAAAGTCCGTTCATTTCCAAGGACCTGGGAACACGGCATCGAGCGGCAGTTGGAATCAGTGAGGTGACGGATGCTTTCACCATCGTTGTGTCAGAGGAGACGGGAAACATATCCGTCACGCAACACGGCGAGCTATACCATGATTTATCATCGGATGAATTCGAGCAACTATTGGAAAAAGAACTCGTAACCGGCACTAAAGTAAAATACACTTCCTCCTCACTATGGAAAAGAAAGGGGAAGAAAGAACGTGGATAAATTCATGGATAACCCCTGGTTCGTAAGAATTATTGCGATGAGCCTTGCCCTGCTTCTGTTTTTTTCAGTCAATCATGATATGAATAAAAATAACAATCAGTCCAAGCCAAACGGAATGGAAAATAATGAGGTTGAAACGATTGTAGATGTGCCTGTGGAAGTTTATTATGACTCTGAAAATTTGGTTGTAAACGGTATTCCGAATACAGTTGATGTGACCATTGAAGGGCAGAGAAGGTTTGTCGAAGCAGCCAAGCGGCAGAGGGATTTTACCGTTTTTGTCGATTTATCCAATGTCAGTATTGGTGACCGCCGTGTACCGATTTTATATAAAGATTTCTCAGATAAGCTGAAAGTGAAAATAGAACCAGCTTATGCTGAAGTTTCCATCCAGGAGAAAGTGACTGAAGAATTTACAGTAGAGGCGGAATTTAACAATAATACACTTGCAGAAGGCTTTGAAGCGGACTCTCCGGTCGTTGACCCGAAAACGGTCCAAATTACAGGAGGGAAAGAAACGATTGAAAAAATATCGTATGTCAAAGCTTCCATCGATGCAGGGGGCCTTATTACGCACTCGCTCAAGCAGGATACGAAAGTAACCGTTCTTGACCGCCATTTGAACAAATTGGATGTTTTTGTTGATCCGGAATTCGTAACGGTCACTGTGCCTGTCAACAATCCAAGGAAAACAGTGCCTTTAAAAATCAAGCAAACAGGAACACCTTTGAATAGTACGATTATCAAACGGATCGAAACCGACATTAACGAGGTCATCGTATACGGAAGAACCAAGGTTTTGGAACAACTAAAAGAATTAGAGTTGGAAGTAGATGTCAGCAAGATTGACAAAACAACAGAATTGGAACTCCCGCTTACACATCCGGCAGGCGTTAACAAGACGACTCCGGAAAAAGTAAAAGTAAAGATCGTTGCGGAGAAGAACAGTGAGGAGACAAGCCTAAATATCCCGATTGAAAGCAAAGGATTGGCAGAAGGACTTGATATGGAGATTTTAGCACCCGCCGAAGGGGCAGTGTCCATCAAGTTGGAAGGCAACAGTGAGGAACTGAAGAAAGCCGTCGAAAAAGATTTTGAGGTGTTCATGAATATGGAAGGCTTAAAAGCGGGTGAGCATGAGCTGGATTTACAGGTGAGCGGACCTCAAGATGTGAAATGGCAGTTATCTACTGAAAAAGCAAAAGTCCGACTGAAGGAAAGAGAAAATGCTTAAGCAAACATCGGATAAAGAAGGAGCGAAGAAATCATATGGGTAAATATTTTGGTACGGATGGAGTAAGAGGTGTGGCGAATACGGAGCTAACTCCTGAGCTTGCGTTTAAGTTGGGCCGTTTCGGCGGTTATGTCTTGTCAAATAATGTCGAACAGCCAAAAGTGTTAATTGGACGCGATACTCGTATATCCGGGCACATGCTGGAAGGGGCTCTTGTAGCGGGGCTTTTGTCGATTGGCGCGGAAGTCATGAGACTTGGTGTTATTTCAACTCCGGGGGTCGCTTATTTGACAAAAGCATTGGGAGCCCATGCAGGTGTCATGATTTCAGCTTCCCACAATCCTGTTCCGGATAATGGAATCAAATTTTTCGGATCGGATGGTTTCAAGCTTTCCGATGAGCAGGAGGCAAAAATTGAGGAGCTTCTTGATTTGCAAGAGGATCATCTGCCGCGTCCGACTGGGGCAGATCTTGGTTATGTGAATGATTATTTTGAGGGCGGACAAAAATATTTACAATTTCTCAAGCAAACAGTGGATGAGGACTTTTCCGGAATTCATGTGGCGCTTGATTGCGCGCATGGAGCAACATCTTCCTTGGCAACCCATTTATTTGCCGACCTTGAAGCGGATACGTCCACAATGGGTTCATCTCCAAATGGGCTAAATATTAACGAAGGGGTGGGATCGACCCATCCGGAGACATTGGCATCCTTTGTGAAGGAAAAAGGTGCTGATATCGGTCTTGCTTTTGACGGGGATGGTGACCGCCTTATTGCAATTGATGAAAACGGCCATATCATAGACGGTGACCAAATTATGTACATATGTGCCAAACATCTGAAAAGTGAAGGGCGTTTAAAGCAAAATACCGTCGTATCCACCGTCATGAGTAACCTCGGTTTTTACAAAGCCTTGGAAGCCGAAGGAATCAAAAGCATTCAAACCGCAGTGGGTGACCGGTACGTCGTGGAAGAAATGAAAAAGAACGACTATAGCCTGGGCGGGGAACAGTCGGGCCATATTGTTTTCCTCGATTACAATACAACGGGGGATGGGCTTTTAACCGGGCTTCAGCTTGTAAATATTATGAAGCTCGAAGGCAAATCGTTGTCCGAACTCGCTAAAGACATGAAAAAATATCCGCAAAAATTGGTGAATGTCAAGGTGACAGATAAGCACCATGTGACGGATAATGAAAAAGTGAAGGAAGTCATCAAAGAAGTGGAAGGTGACATGAACGGCAACGGACGGATTCTTGTCCGCCCGTCCGGGACGGAGCCACTTGTCAGGGTAATGGTCGAAGCGGCTACAGAAGAGGACTGCGAGCGCTATGTCAACCGCATTGCCCAAGTAGTAAAAGAAGAAATGGGATTGGATCAATCACAATAAGGAAGGGGAGCCATTTGTTTGGCTCCCTTTTTTATTATATAGTACCTTGCAAAGAACAGTACTATATGATATCTTTCACTTAGTTGGTATTTTTTTTAGAAAGGTACTGTACGTTGTATAGTAGTGGTTATAAAAAGTGAGGTGACAAAAGGTGAACGTTCAGTTTAAAAAAGGAGTATTGGAGCTTTGTGTCCTGGCCCTGCTTCATAAACAAGATCGGTACGGATATGAACTTGTTCAAAAAATATCCGATCAAATAGCGATTTCTGAAGGATCGGTGTATCCGCTGTTGAGACGGTTGACGAAGGAAGGTTACTTTAGCACCTATTTGAAGGAATCGACGGAAGGGCCCTCCAGAAAGTACTATAAGCTAACTGAGAACGGTAGAAATTATCTGCAGAAGCTGCTTAACGAGTGGGAAAAATTTACGGAGGGTGTCAACCAATTAATAAAAGAAGGTGTGAAAAATGACTAGAAATGAATTTTTGAAGGTACTCAATTCATCCTTGCAAAATCTTCCAGAGGAAGAACGATTAGATATCATTGAGGATTTTAAAGAATATTTTGATGCGGGACAAATGGAAGGCAAGACGGAAGAGCAAATTTCCACATCTTTGGGTTCACCCCGGAAAATAGCCAAAGAATTGCTTGCTTCTTACCATTTGGAAAAAGTTGAAGCGACAGCCTCGGCCGGAAATATCATGCGTGCAGTATGGGCGGTCATTGGCTTGGGATTTTTTAATGTAGTCATTGTACTTGGACCATTTATCGCGATAGCCGGTATTGTTGTTGCCGCATGGATAACTGGGGCGGCATTCATTTTATCCCCGCTTTTGGTTTTGGCAAATACAATCATTTTTCCCGGTACGTTCGTGTTCTTTGATTTATTTTCATCTTTGGCACTCGCGGGAATCGGGATTTTTATCGTCATTGGAATGTATTTTGCCACACAAGCCATCTCAAGCGGTTTTATCCGTTACCTCAAATTTAATATGAGGATTGTTAAAGGAGGATTAAAACGTGACTAGATTAAAAAAATTGGCGATCATCGCAAGCCTGCTTTTAGTAGTGGGAGTTGTGGGCAGCTTACTGACATATAAATCCATGATAAAGGCAGAAGATGTATTCGAAGAAAAAGAGTTGGATACGGAGAATATCACTGATATACAAGTGGATGTTGACCACGCCAAAGTGGACATTGTACCTATGCAGGCGACAGATAAAATAACCGTTGAATTGACGGGTAAAGTGGCAAAATATAAAAAATATAAATTGGAAGCCAAAACCGAAGGTAATTCTGCCATTATCAAATTAAATGAGAGACAACGAAAGCTATTTAATCTGAACTTTTTTAACGAAAAATTTTATTTGAAAATAGGCGTACCCGAAAAGGAATATGATACGATCGCAGTCGAAGTCGTGAATGGCCTTATTCAAGCAAGCGGGTTACATGTCAAGAGTGGAACGGTGCGGACGGTTAATGGAAAAATTGATTTGAAGGATATTCAAAGCTCAAGTATGAAAGCGAGCTCCGAGAACGGCTCCATTCATATGAATGAAGTCACTGGAGAGTTAAAGGGCAGAATAACGAATGGCAACATATCTTTACTGTCGAACAACTTGGAACGCTCTATCGACTTTGCATCCATCAATGGTCAGATTAGAATCGAAACTGATCAAGAACCGAATAATGTCTCCTTTGATGTTAGTATTACAAATGGCGATGCTGAAATTTTTGGAAGAACAGCGAAAGACGTCAAGTTTGGAAATGGAGAACACCTCATCAAGCTGAAAACGATAAACGGGAAAGTTAACGTGAATGAATAAGATGAAGCGCGCTGAAAAAAGTGATAACAGGTATTAAAGAGGTGGATGTCCAAAGTCCTGAAAAATCGCTCTTCTTAGCTCTAAAAAAATAGTAGAGGCTGTCCAGCTTGAATATGAAAAAACAAAGGGGCCGGGACAGAACCCTCTAAAAATGAATAAACCGCGTGAAATCAAGTTTGAAAAAGGGGTGGTTACCCCTTGATTTCACGCGGTTTTATTGTCGCGATTTTTACGAATATCAATCAGCTTTTAACTTATGTTCCAGCCCCTTTGAATTTTACTCTAAATTGGACTTTTTAGACAGCCCTTACTAATGAATCGTATGTTTTTTAGGGTTTATGCTTCAATTGTTCCTGAGCCATCTTGATCATTTCTTTTACCATACTGCCTCCAATGGGGCCGCCTACCTTTCCGGCCTGCTCCGCCGTTATTTTTCCGTTGTAGCCTTTTTGAAGAGGTATCCCTTGTTCTTCGGCGACTTCGTACTTTACATGGTCGGGATTTTTCATGTCTACCGGATAACCTTTTTCCTTCATCACGCGTGCCTTCATTTTATCTAAAGCTTCCCGTGCTTCGGGAACCAAAATTTTATTTTTCCTTGCCATTTTTCATCCTCCTTTGTGAATAGTATTCCCAGAGGAGGAGAGTTCACGCATTTTTACGCAGTTGAATGGAACCTTTTATAATAAGTAGCAGAATGGCGATGATCAACAACAGACATCCTGTAAATAAAAAACCGCCGTTAGCCGTCAGTTGCAACATTCCGGTAATGCTCGATCCGGCAACAACGCCAATGGAAAAAAATGCATAAAAGTAGCCGTAAGCTTTTCCGCGGTTTTGATCTGTAGTCGATTCAATGAGCAGTGTGTTGATAGATGGAAATAAAAAGGCAAAGCCCGTTCCGTATAAAGCCATAAATAGATAAAGGACAGACAAGCTTTCACCCATGCTGATCAGCAGAAGGCTTACTCCCATCAAGGACATGCCAAAAACAAGCAAACGTATCGGCTTGATTCGATCGAATAGCCGGTTTGTCGGCGAAATAAAAATGAGAACAGCGATGATCCCGAAGGTGCTCAGAAGCATGCCGCTTGTTTTCGTGTCACTTCCAAGCTCCGCCACCTTTAGCGGAAGCATATAGGCTAGTACGCCTTGAGAGAACATCAGAAAAAAAGCTCCCGAAAATGCTTTTACAACGGCAGGAGTTTTAAACAGCTCGAGAACGGGGCGTTCCGTTTGTCTGACAGAAGATTTTGGAGTAATATTGGCAGTTCTTAAAAAAATGAACGCCAAGGCCCCCAAAACAAACATACAGGCTGCGGTTACAGTGAAGACGGTGACTTCGCTTGTCCGGCTTGCCAAAATCCCGCTGAAAGCCGGTCCGGTGATGGCGGCAACCCCAATAAATGCCCCTGAAATGGCGGCACGTTTGCCCTTTTTATTGTTTTCAGATGTATTCGCCATGAATGTAAATGCAGCCGGCATGATTAGTCCCGCTGTACATCCGTGAATAAAGCGCACAATAAGCAGGATATATGCATTCGCTGCCAGATGGTAAAGCAGCAATGAGCCGCCTGTCAACAGCAAGCCGGCCATTAAAAGCCGAAAAGGCCCCTTTTTATCCGTTAAAAAGCCCGAGGCGACATTCCCGATCATATTGGAAAGTGAATACATGCCGACGGCCAGTCCGGTTAGAAATGGCGTTGCTCCGACGGAACCTGCTAGTGGGGTAATGATCGGCAGTTGTGTAAATAAGTCGAAAAAAGAAAAAAAGATAATAGCATAAACGATCGCGCGCATAACGTGATTACTCCCTGAATGTTATTTACCCTCTATTCTCTCGTGTTCACTGCATTTAGGCAAAAGTTACGCATTCGAACATTATATCCACGTCTTAATGTCCATCGGGAATGAGCATATTTCCACGGTAAATATTTCTTGACGAAAGCCATGTGATACAGTGTTTCCGAGTGCTATAATAGATTTACAAGGTTTTTTTATGCAATGCTCGGTCGTCCGTAGGGCGAAATGTTATTTATTTTTTCTTTTTTTTGGGGGGATAGATTTTTTCCTCATTAAATGATGGTATGTTGAAGCGATGCCCCGAAAATGATTTTCCGGGGCTTCCTCTTGATGGCTGAAGGTGCAAATCTAAAATGAAGACTCATTTACGGGATTGCGCCATTTAGCATTAGATGAAAGGGAGGGATAAAAAATATGAAAGTGTCATTATTTATTACCTGTTTGGCGGATGTTTTTTACCCGGAAGTCGGAATGAATGTCGTAGAGGTGTTGGAACGGGAAGGATGCGAGGTTGATTTTCCGGAAGAGCAGACATGCTGTGGCCAGCCTGCATATAGCACCGGGTATGTGGAAGATGCCAAAGAAGCGATGAAGCAAATGATTCAGGCTTTTGCCGATTCCGAGTACGTTGTAACACCATCCGGCTCGTGCGCTTACATGTTCAAGGAATATCCTGACATTTTTAAGGGCGATCCCCATTGGGAACTTCAAGCAAAGGATTTGGCGAATAAGACGTATGAGTTCAGCCAATTTCTTGTAGAAGTGCTGAGAATGGAAGATGTTGGTGCTTCTTTTAAAGGACGGGCCACTTATCACAAATCGTGTCATATGACACGATTGCTCGGGGTAAGTGAGGCTCCTTTCACTTTGTTAAAAAATGTGGATGGGCTGGAGCTGTCATCTTTGCCCAGAAGTCAGGACTGTTGCGGGTTCGGTGGTACTTTTTCCGTGAAAATGGGTGATATCTCATCAGCAATGGTGGGTGAAAAAGTGGAGCACATCAAGGAAACGGGTGCAGATGTGCTCGTTGGTGGTGACTGCGGCTGTCTGATGAACATCGGTGGAAGGATTAAGCGGGAAGGCCTGCCAATCAAGGTGATGCATCTTGCTGAAATGTTGAATAGGAGGGGGGAGAAATAAATGGGAATAAAAATTGGCAATGCTGCGTTTGACAAACGAGCCGACGAAGCTCTTCATGATCCTGATGTGCAAAGGGCTGTGCCTCCTGCCCAGGAACGGCTGCAATCCGTCCGGTTGAAAGCAGTCGATGAACTGGGCGATTGGGAACAATGGCGGGATCTTGGTGAGAAAATCCGCTCGCATACGATAGAACATCTTGACTATTATTTACAAGAGCTAAGCGATAGTGTGGCGAAAAGAGGCGGTCATGTGTTTTTCGCCGAGACTGCCGAAGAAGCCAACAATTATATTGAACAGGTTGTCCGACAGAAGCAGGCAAGGAAAGTAGTAAAATCGAAGTCGATGGTGACGGAGGAAATTGGCTTGAATCCAGTTTTGGAAAAAGCGGGCTGCGAAGTGATCGAAACGGATCTTGGCGAATACATCATTCAACTGGATAACGATCATCCATCCCATTTTATAGGCCCGGCTCTTCATAAAACGAAAGAACAGGTTCGGGATATTTTTTCAAAAAAGCGGGGTTACTCAGGATCTGAAAAGCCGGAAGAGTTGACACGGTTTGCCCGGGAACAGCTTCGGAAGGAATTTTTATCAGCCGATGTCGGCATTACCGGCTGCAACTTCGCGATCGCCAATTCGGGAACGGTCGGCATTGTGACGAATGAGGGGAATGCGCGGCTTTCCACGACGGTGCCAAAGACGCAAATCACTGTCATGGGCATGGAGCGGCTCGTTCCAACGTGGGAAGATTTTGAGGTGATGGTTTCCTTGCTTTGCCGCAGTGCTGTTGGACAAAAGCTGTCCACATATGTAACAGCTTTGAGCGGACCAAAGATGGAAGGGGAAGCGGATGGGCCGGATGAATTCCATTTGGTGATCGTTGACAACGGGCGTTCACGGATTCTTGGAACAGAGTTCCAATCTGCTCTGCATTGCATCCGTTGTGCCGCCTGTGTCAATGTTTGTCCGGTTTATCGACATATTGGCGGGCATGCCTATGGCTCGATTTACCAGGGGCCGATTGGCGCAGTTTTAACGCCGCTTTTAGGAGGCTATGAGGAATACAAAGAGCTTCCTTACGCCTCATCTTTGTGTGCGGCCTGCACCGAAGTTTGCCCGGTTCGTATTCCGCTGCATGAATTGCTTTACAAACACCGGCAGCGGATCGTTCAAGACGGAGGCCATGCGCCAGCCGGCGAAAAGACAGCCATGAAAACATTCAGGAAAGTGACTTCATCTAGCCGATTTTATAGGGTTAGCACAAAGTCCGCGACGGTTTTCCGGGGCATCATTTCAGGCATGTCGAAAAAAGGGCCAAAGCCGATAAGGGGATGGACGCAATCGCGGGACCTTCCTTCAGTGGGGAAAAAGAGGTTCCGGGACTTGTACAAAGAACGAAACAAGGGGGCGGGCCAATGACAGAAAAGGGTAAAGCCATAAACACTGTTTTGCAACATGCAAATAAGCAAGGAAGTTCTGATCAGCCGGAATCGGAAATCAATACTTCCAGTTTGAGTTTGCATGATCAAGGCGTTGCAACTCATCCGCGGGCTGGGGCCACTGAAAAGTCTTCGGGCGGAGAGCTTTCGCAACCGCAAGGCAATATCGTCAATCGTGAAGGATTCCTTGATCGTTTGGCTGAAAGTTTTGGCAGAGCGCGTGTGAGGGAAAAGCCTGTCCGCCCTGATTGGGGACATAAGCCTAAGCCGCAATGGGAGGTTTTTTCCGGGTATTCACGTACCGAGCTGGTTGAAGTTTTGAAGGAGCAGTGTCTTTTGGTTCATACGGAAGTAATTGAAACAAATAAAGCCGGGTTGGGAGCCGCTTTAAAAGAGGCGATCGATCGAAGTAAAGCCAAAACGGTGGTTACCTGGGATGACCCCCGATTTGCTGAATTTGGTTTGGACGAGGTGTTAAACGGGGCAGACTACGAGGTGTTTGAATGGGATTCGAATGATCGGGATGCGGGCATCGCCGCGGCCGAGCGGGCCGATGTCGGAATCACCTTCAGCGATATGACGCTGGCTGAATCCGCCACAGTCGTTCTTTTCTCTGGTGAAGGCAAAGGCCGATCGGTGAGCCTCCTTCCGACAAATTATATTGCGGTTATTCCGAAAAGCACCATTGTCCCGCGGATCACCCAGGCCGCGGCTGAAATTGACAGAAGAATCGCGGCAGGAGAAACGATAGCTTCCTGTGTCAACTTCATTTCCGGACCGAGCAACTCCGCTGACATCGAAATGAGCCTCGTCGTCGGCGTGCACGGTCCAGTCAAAGCCACTTACATCATTATGGATGACGCCTAACCGTGGGCGGAAGGGGGGGATTGGTATTGGAGCGTGCAGAGCCTTGGCTCTGTCACGCTCCAATACCCGCGGATAGAGAAAAATACCCGCGGATAGAGAAAAATACCCGCGGATAGAGAAAAATACCCGCGGATAGAGAAAAATACCCGCGGATAGAGAAAAATACCCGCGGATAGAGAAAAATACCCGCGGATAGAGAAAAATACCCGCGGATAGAGAAAAATACCCGCGGATAGAGAAAAATACCCGCGGATAGAGAAAAATACCCGCGGATAGAGAAAAATACCCGCGGATAGAGAAAAATACCCGCGGATAGAGAAAAATACCCGCGGATAGAGAAAAATACCCGCGGATAGAGAAAAATACCCGCGGATAGAGAAAAATACCCGCGGATAGAGAAAAATACCCGCGGATAGAGAAAAATACCCGCGGATAGAGAAAAATACCCGCGGATAGAGAAAAATACCCGCGGATAGAGAAAAATACCCGCGGATAGAGAAAAATACCCGCGGATAGAAAAAAATACCCGCGGATAGAAAAAAACAACAAGTGTTATTTAAAGTCCATTCTATATGAGCGATTTTTATAAGTTCCTCTTGATGTCAAGCCCATGCTCTTCATCATTCTGTATGCCGTATCTGAATCCACGTGCAGAAAATCGCGGCAATCCCTGTTGGTCATTTCTCTTCCAATTAATAAAAACCATTCTCTGATCGCCTGTTCGTGCGCCTTAGGATCACAGCGTCCGCATTTTTCACAGCGCCAACTTCTTTTGATTTTGACCATTCCAATCATTCCACAGTCAACACAGATTACACCGGTACGAATGGCGCTCCTAGGAATATTATACATTTCGCAGACGGGCCTAGGAATATGTTGAATGCGGCTGCTCAAAAGAGCTTCAGTTAACCATTTGAAAGTTTTTTGATCAAGCATGGTTTTCTCACGGGGGAGGCTTCGCAGGAATGAGGGAACTAAACTGGGGAACAGCACTTTCGTTTTTGACGGGGCTTTTTCAACAATTTGCTTTGGATATGCTAAAACAACCACACGGTAAAGCGGTATTTGAATTCCGCGATCGCTAAGCCAGAGGTCAAGCAGTTCGCCGTTGCGTTCAACTTGTGCGGCAGGGCTTTCAAATCCATCTACCTCGCCTGTTTCACGTGTTCGGATTAGCTGAGGAGGCGTCTCAATGAACTTCAAGCGCCCACTTATATTTTTCACTTCGAAAATAACAGCATAATAGGGAGTAAGAAACAAAGAGTCGATTTGAAAAAGGCTGCATGATTCCAAGGAGAGGTCGTGAATAATGTGGTGAGCAAACGAAAAAGTTTGCTTTCGAAGAACTTCGGCCAACTTTTCTTCTCCAGAGAGGCCGGCTTTCAAGATAACCTCTTTTGTTTCAAGCAAAGGATATACCTCATGGTCAGGATGCAGCCGCTTTAGGGTAAAACGAATGCCTTTCAATAAAAGCGGTTCTTCCCTGTTTTGGACGATTATGGGTTTCCACCTCCATTCGCTAGTCCTTATCAGAATCGTACCATAATAAGAAAACGCGTACCACATGAGGTAGGGCTTTACAAAAGCAAAATCTGTCAGTTGAAATACTCGAAAAAATTTATTCTTCGTGGGAGGTTTACGCCGCCGATGCTTCAAGGGCGAAAAAAGACAACCCTGCGGAACAATAGATACGGCTTCATTAGTGTAACGGCTTACATGAAAAAATAAATATTTTCAGTATAATAGAAGAAAAAGATGGAGCTCCAAAGATGGGCAGCTCTACCAAAAAAACGGGAGGAAACATGAATGGAAATAAAGAATATTGCACCAGAATTGGTATTTAACGAAAAAAAGTTTACCCGGAAAAATCTTTTTCAAAAAGGAAAAAGCACGGTCTTTTTGCTGAACTTGTTGCCTGGCCAGTCTATTCCGCCCCACCCTCATCCCCAATCCAACGTATTTTTATCCGTTATTCAAGGGGAAGGCACATGTACAATCGACAAAAGAAGCTTCCCAATCACAACACATGATGTCATTCACTGTGAAGATCAAGAAATGCTGTCGATCGAAAATACAAGCGATGGTCCTCTTAGTGTATATGTTGTTATGGCGAAGGAGTAAGCACACCCCGTGATGGACATAGGCGCAAAAACATCTACAGGGTAATGGATTCCCTGATTTATGCGATTATCAGTCTTGTCAACTCCGAAACAATTATAATAGTATAATCGTGCGTAAGATTTCCACTCGGCTCACATTATTATAATAGCCATGTAAACAACGAACAGGGGCTTATCCCCTTATCAATTAGTATGAAACTTTTTTCCGTCCTTTTCGTATTAGAGAGTATGAAAGGGTGATGACCTATAGAACCTCTCTTGGCAATAGAAAACCTTGGTAAAACGTTTAAGCAAAATCGTGTTATCCAAAATATTTCCTTCGAGGTACATAAAGGTGAAATTATGGCGGTTTTGGGCCCTAATGGCGCGGGGAAATCTACGACGATCCGGAACATAATGGGGATTTTGTATCCGGATGAGGGCACGGTCAAGTTTCGTGATTATCCAGCGGGGGAAATTCCCCGGCATACGATCGGCTACCTTCCTGAAGAACGTGGCCTTTACAAAAATGTGAAGGTTATGGACATGATTTTATATTTAGCGGAATTGAAAGATTATCCGCTGAAAAGAGCGAGGGAACGAGCTTTACAATATCTGGAAAAATTTGGGCTGCAAGGTAAAGAAAAAGTTCCTGTTGAAGAGTTGTCCAAAGGGATGGGGCAAAAAGTCCAGTTCATCGGATCGATTATTCATGAGCCTGACTTGCTTATACTGGATGAGCCGTTTTCTGGACTTGATCCCGTTAGCCAGGAAGTTTTTAAACAGGAAATTAAGGAGCAGGCAAGAAAGGGTACGGCGATTCTCCTATCATCACACCAAATGAATATGGTTGAAGAGGTATGTGATCGGTTATTCATGATCCACCGCGGGCGAAAAGTCATATACGGGGCGATTGAAGATGTCAAAAATCAATACGCCAATTTCAAATGTACGATCCGCGGCCATAACGAACCTGCACGACTTGGCAGAATTCCTGACGTACAACGCGTTGAAACAAACGGAGACGTGTCTGTCTTGTATTTAACCCGAGATGTACATATCCCTGGCTGGATCAAACACCTTCCCGAAGAGCTTCATATACAAGAACTGTCCATTGACCGAGTCTCTCTCCATGAAATTTTTATTGATATTGCAACCGATAATCATACTTTGTCAAGCAGTGGAGAAGGAGGCGGACTCGGTGCGTAACAGCTGGAAAGTAGCCAAATGGGAAATTAAAAGAAATATGAAAAACAAATCATTTGTCATATCCTTATTATTGACCCCACTTTTATTTGCTTTTTTCTTTTTTGTTCCTTCCTTATTTAATGATCATGATGGCGATGATGCGGCGGAAAATACGGTTAAAGTGTACGTACACGATGAATTGAACGTATTTACTCAAATCAAGGAGGCGGCATCTGCGCAAGAACTTAAGCATTGGCACCTGATAAAAACGGCAAAAGATGAAGAGACGGTCAGAAAGCAAATCGCGAAATCTGATGAACAAGCAGTGTTCATTCCTTTGACAGAACAAGCCTTGGCTCAAGCACATGTTCCCGTTTACCTAAACGATCAAGTGTATGAGGAGTTTATATACGAGGTATCCGTGATCGAAAATGTTCTTCGCCAACTGCAAATCGAAAAGCTTGACTTGACGGAGGAGCAAAAAACGGTTGTCTCGCAGGGGATCACATTGGAACCGGTCACTGAAAAGATATCGGCTGAAGAGACACCAGCCAATGAAAGTGCCGCTGGCGCCGATCCGCTTAAACGAATTATACCGGGCATCTTCTCCGGCATAATTTTGTTTTCCATTGTGATGACCGGCATGATGATTTTTACTTCAGCCTCTCAGGAGAAGAAGGAAAAGGTCGCGGAAATCATCTTATCCTCAGTAACACCAGGGGATTTAATGCAAGGAAAAATTATCGGTTATTTTGTGTTGGGTATTACACAAGTTACTGTGTGGATTGCCTTTGCCATCCCGCTCGTTATTTGGAAAATCGATATCCCTCTTTTTAAATATTTGCTCGTACCTGAACTGCCGCTTTTGTTATTTATCGCAGTGGCGGGCTACTTACTATTCGCAGCCATTTTTGTCGGTATTGGGGCTACGGTTGAAGATATGACGGCGACTAGCAATTTTCAGGGAATGGTCATGATGCTGCCATTTTTGCCGCTCATTTTTATCGGTCCCATTTTGAGCGATCCAAGTGGAACGATGGCTATGATCGGTTCGTTTATACCGTTTACAGCCCCCGGTGTCTTGCTGATACGATTATCACTATTGGAAACATGGCCCTGGATGGAAATTATCCTTGCTCTCATCATACTTACCGCCAGCATTTGGCTCATGATGAAGCTGGCGGGAAAAGTTTTTAAAGTTGGCATTTTAATGTACGGGAAAAATGCAACACCGAAAGAAATTTGGAAATGGATACGAACATAAAAAAACTGCTGCGGAAATACCTGTTATTGATGGCTGAAATAGAGGAAGAGTTTTCGGTTATGAATAAAAAGACAGAAGCAAATGTCTTTGCACATTTGCTTCTTTTACGTTGATATATCAGTTATAATAAAATATATCAAGCCTTCATTTAGGAGGGATTCCCACTTGAAAGTTATCGGAAATTTACTGCTTATCGCAGGAGTTGTGCTGTTGGCGGTTTTTGGTTACCAACTATTTCAGCACAATCAATCACAAAAGGAATCTTTGGTTGAAGCAAAAGAGAGAATTCAAAATTCCCCGGAAGATACGGATCAAGCATTGAGAGACTTTAAAGCGAAGTATGGTGAAGCTTTTGCCACATTGGAGATACCTAAGCTGGGAAAAACGTTGCCGGTAGTTGAAGGGACAGACCCTGACGCTTTGGAAAAAGGAGTGGGCCATTTATCCGAGTCCGTCTATCCTGGGCAAGGGGAACAAATCCTTTTATCAGGGCATCGTGACACTGTCTTTCGCAAATTTGGGGAAATAGAAATTGGAGATCGGTTTGTTTTGACGATGCCATACGGCTCCTACACGTATGAAATCCGGGAAACGGAAATCGTTCCGGAAGATGACACGACCGTCATACGAGAAATGGGGGAAGAGGTGCTCGTCGTAACGACCTGTTATCCATTTAGCTACATAGGGGATGCGCCAGATCGGTTTGTAACATACGCTTACCCAGTTAAATGATGTCATAGCTATCCGAACGACGGGTGCTGTCAAGAAGCTGTACAACCTTGTTAAAGATAAAAAAGTTTGATTCACTAAGGAAAAAACTAGGTGGCATATTAAACAATATGTCACTTATTTTTATTGAATTGTAAGACGAAGAAATATTTTAAGACACGTTTAAAACGCAAAATGATTAATCTTTCACAGTAAGGAATGACAAATATGCAGTGTTTGTGTGCTCGGTCGCATCACAAACTCGGAATACCCAAAAGGCATGGGCCGCGATTCAATAACGGGTCCATGCCTAATTTGGCGCCCAAAAAATAAGTGGCTATTTCAAAATTGATGTGAGGCGTTCTGTTTATTTATTTTGATCCGCATAGACAGCCATGGCATCACGCATGAATTTTGCCAGTCCGTCGCCAAACTGGTCAATGTTTTTTGTGAAGCGTTCATCGGCGACATACATTTCTCCCAAGCCCCTAAACGCTTCCAGCGAATAACTTCCCGCATTCCTGTTCAAAAAGGTAAACCATTCAGCGATCGCAGCCTGCGCCTCTTTTGATTCAGGCGAGCCGTCTTTCAAGTGCGCAAGCTTTCGGTAAATTTCATTCATCTCCTCGCCCATTTGCATTCGCTCCTCATTTGACATCTCGTTTAACATTGCATTTGATTGATCGACGGCTTTGTTACCCCATCGTCGGCGTGCTTCTTGTTCGTATGGATTTTGGCTGAAGTCAAAGCCTGCAAATTTCTCTTTATTGGACATTTCAATCTCTCCTTGCTCGTGTTTGATGGTCTTTTCGATCAAACCGATCATTTTGTCAAGGCGCTCCCGCTTTTCCAGCAAGCATTTTTTCTGAAGTTGAAGGGCTTCGCACTTGTCGAAGGAAGGACTATGGATGATTTCCTTTATTTTTTTCAAAGAAAAGCCGAGTTCTTTAAAAAACAAGATTTGTTGAAGCTTCCCCAGATCTTCATCGGAATATAGCCGATAACCGGCCGCCGTTTTTTGAGAAGGTGTCAATAAACCGATTGCATCATAATGATGAAGCGTTCGTACGCTGATTCTAGCTAGTTCTGCAACTTCTTTTACCTTCATTTCCAAAAGGACCTCCCTTCAAGCAAAATATAAAGGATCACGCAACGTGAGAGTCAATACTTTTTTAAAAAATTGTGTCCAGTTTAAAACGAGTGGGGGATCAACTGCCAGTAAAAGTCCGACTCGTCGGGGCGACAGGACATGAAAAACTTCGGAAACGGTTTTTTAGGATGTCGACACAAAGGCCTGCGCGGTACAGGACAGAATATAGGCAAGTGAAGCGACAGGACCAGGAAAAGCTGCGATCGCATTGTCGGTTGACGAAGACAGCAGTAAAAGCATTGATCACATCGTTAAATCACGAGGAAACCGGAAAAGTTTCAATCGCATTGTCGTTCAGCGTATGGTGTTTCGAGGATGTCGCTGCCTGAGCTGATCTTAAGGCTCGGGGGGACGGAGGTTCTCAGCCACCATAACTGGTTAACCTCGCTTCACTTTATCTATAAAAAGGAAGCCAAGCTTCATGAAGCCGTTCGATTCCTTCTTGTATTTCCTCGATCGACAACCCGCCAAATCCAAGGAGAATAAGTGGGGTTTCTTCTTTTTGCTTATACACCCAATTATTCGTTGTGCTGTAGACTTGGACACCGGATGTTTTAGCAATATGAACTAATTCATCAGCCGTTTTATCGCTGTTTACTTTTATGACAACATGGAGTCCGGCATTTTGGCCTGTCACTTGTACGGAATCGTTCATCACATGGTGAACCGTTTGCAGCAGGATGTCGTGCTTTTTTTGGTAAATTTTTTTCATTCTGCGAAGATGGCGTTCCCACTCTCCGCTTTCCATGAATAATTGCAATGTTTTTTGGTGTAGTCTGGAAACGGTTTGGTCGTAGCCTTGATAACTGTGCTGATACAAGGCCAGCAACCGTTCGGGCAGAACGGCATAACTCATTCGAACGGCAGGCATCAGCGACTTGGAAAATGTACCCACATAAACGACATTGCCGTTTACATCCAGACCTTGCAATGAAGGAATCGGTTTTCCATGGTAGCGAAATTCGCCATCATAGTCATCTTCAATAATTAAACCGCCATTTTCCTCCGCCCATTTTAACAACTTCATGCGCTTGGCAACCGGCATCACCATGCCGAGCGGAAACTGATGGGATGGTGTAATATACACAACTTTTGCGCCGCTTTTGTGTAATTCATTCACGTTTAGTCCATCTTCTTCCAGAGGTATCGGAATGACTTGAAAACCCAACAGTTGAAAAACATGGCGCACGCCTTCATATCCCGGCTCTTCCATGGCTATTTTTTGTTCTTCATGTCCGATCAGATGGCATAACAATCTGGCAAGCGTTTGGGTACCGGCACCAAGCACAAGTTGATCGGCAAAACAATTTACGGCCCGCGATTGGCGGAGGTAACTGCTGATGGCAATCCGAAGTTCGAGTTCCCCTTGGCGATCCCCATAAAAAAGGAGTTCTTTCGGATCGGAAAGCATCGTTTGATTGAGGGATGTTTTCCACTTTTGAAAAGGAAAATGATCAACATCGATATGGGACATATAAAAGTCATAAACAATTTCGGTTTCCTCAGAAGGGAAAGGAATCGGTTGTTCCGATGAACCGAATATGTGCGAGAAGGGCTGGCTTTCCATTTCCACAACGTAAAATCCGCTCCGCTCTTTACTTTCTATATAACCTTCTGCGAGGAGCTGTTGATAGGCCCATTGAATCGTTGTTTTGCTGATATGAAGATCGCCCGCAAGCTGTCGAATCGATGGCAGGCGTTTAAACGAAGGGATTCTTCCCGACCGTATTTCTTCTTTAAAATATTGATAAAGCTGGATATATAACGGCTCTTTTAAGTGCTTGTCCAATTTGGGGATGATATTCATGCTCATTCTCTCCCATCTGTACTGGTCAAATGATATGGTTCTGTATCTTTTTTAGTAGTCAGTTTTCTTTATAATAAACGAAAGCACTAAATTTTTATATATGCGGGAGGGATTTTACATGACCATTGAAGTGAGGCCGGCAGAACAAAAGGACAGAGAGCAAATGAATGTATTGATGTACGAGTATATTGTGGACTTTTATAAAAGGGAAAAGCCGCCTGTTAAAAAAGTGGACCACATTTTTGACTTATTGCTTCAAAAAGAAGAAGGGATTCAGTTTGTGGCTGATAGTGAGGGAGAATTGCTTGGGTTTGCAACATTGTACTTTACATACAGTACAACGAAGGCTGATCGAATCACAGTTATGAATGACCTTTATGTCGTCGAGAAAGCCAGGGGCGAAGGTGTCGCCCAAAAGTTATTTAAAGCATGTGAACATTATTCGAAAAGCAATGGTTATGTCCATATGTCTTGGGTGACAGCTACTGATAATGATCGTGCTAAGCGTTTTTATGAAAAAATGGGTGGCGTACGTGGCGACTGGATCAATTATACGATTTAATATATTCATGCCTGTCGGTTTTTAAGGACAACGACAGGCTTTTTATCATGGTCTTCGGTTCCAAGGTTCAACCGTGCCCACGATGTGAAGGAGCTTGTCATGACGAATGGCTTCAATGACACCGTTTGCAATCTCCTCATGTGTCAACCATCTGGAATTGCCATTTTCGATGACAAAGCCCAGCTGGATTTGCCGGTACAGGCAGCCAACGGGTATTTTTACACTCTTGACCGCTTCTTCCAAGTTTGTGCTGCTGCTGACGACATGATACAGCTTCCTGTTTTTCCCGCCCGCTTTTGAAGCTTCTTCAGCAATGATACCCAAAGCGTTTCTTCCTGTTGAGTGAATCCAGGCGATGATAAGTTGCAGTGGCCCGTTTTGTTTGATCGTACGTTGTATTTCTTTTCGCAGCCGATTTTCATCCGAATAATCAATGAACAAAGGGGTGATCGAAAAAGGCGATGACGCTCTGGATATAAGTATATTCATTCGATTTTCGTTTCGGGCGATCACCGAGACATGATAACGCTTTTCTGCCAGCCAAAGAGAAACCCCCGCCAGCATGCCTGTCCCGCCAACAACCAAAGCATGTTTCAATGGAATCACCTCCAAAAAATATACTCAGAAATAAAAACATATGTTCCCATTCCGGGGAAAAATGTTATAATAAATATACAATAGTACAGGTTTCTCAAGGGCGGTCGGCACACGCTTCTCAGTTTTTATGAGGGGAGGTGGTGCCAATATGACAATATATGAATCCATATCAACAATGATTGCGTTTGCGGTGTTGGTTGTGGCGATTTTGTCAATAAAAAAAGACTAAAGCCGCCCTTGAGATGGCCCTCTCCGGCGGCTTTGACATAACTGCGCCGATCCCCAAGGGACCGTGCTATTGCGCTAATCGTTTCGGTGTTCGCAGCACCGGAACGATTTATATATATTTGTTTTCTTCTCTCATTATACCCCAATATCTCAGTTGTGAAAATACCTCATTGACTTGAAAGCCCAATTATTTGGGACTTTTTTCTTAATATGTCAAACGAAAAAGTGATCATAAGCGGATTAAGAATAGTGTCCACTCGGAAAGGCGGCCAGAACGAAAGATCACTTGCGCTTGGTTCCTTTTATCTCGCATTCCACCTTAAAGAGTTTAGATGGAAAATCCCGATTTGTTACATAATACTGATCGCCGTTTTATTTATCATTGAATAAATTAAACAGTCCGCCGATTCCACCTTCATCACTTGAACCGCCTTTTGCCGGCATTGCGGCAAACACACGGCTCGCCAGCCTGCTGAAAGGCAAAGATTGAATCCATACGGTACCCGGACCGCGCAATGTGGCAAAAAAGAGCCCCTCTCCGCCAAACAAGGCTGTTTTGATTCCGCGGACAAATTCCACATTATAATCGATTCCGCTCGTCATGGCCACAAGACAGCCTGTATCAATGCGAAGCACTTCACCCGGTTCCAACGTTTTTTGATGGATCGTGCCTCCGGCATGGACGAACGCCATTCCGTCTCCTTCCAGTTTCTGCATGATGAATCCTTCACCACCAAAAAACCCTGTCCCAATTTTTCTTTGAAATTCAATCCCGACCGCTACTCCTTTTGCGGCGGCTAAAAAAGCATCCTTTTGGCAAATCATTTTTCCTCCGTGCTCACTTAAGTCCATCGGAATGATTTTCCCCGGATACGGAGAAGCGAAAGAAACGTGCTTTTTACCGTTTCTACTGTTCGTAAACGTCGTCATAAACAGACTTTCTCCCGTAAGCACCCGTTTTCCTGCACCGATCAATTTTCCCATTAGGCCGCTACTTTGATTCGACCCGTCTCCAAAAACCGTTTCCATGTCAATCCCATCATCCATCATCATGAGACTTCCGGCCTCTGCTATGACTGTTTCTCCTGGATCCAGTTCAACTTCTACAAATTGCATGTCATCTCCATATATTTTGTAATCAATTTCATGGTTATTCATGTATGTACACCATCCTTTTGAATTTAGTACGAATGAACGAATAATTTGGTTTCAACTTGTTTTAAAATATTACTTTGCACCCTAAGGAGGATGTAAGAGGGGAATAACATTCTGATCAAAGCGATCTCATTCGCGGACATATCGACGCGATGATTCTGAACATTTTATGGGAAGGCGACAGCTATGATATGAAATGATCAAAACAATTTTCGAAAAAAGCGGCGGCAAATTCGAATGAAAAGAGCTTTCGCTTTATATGAACTTAAAGAGACTGGAAAAACAAAAAATGTCATGCCTATTGGGGAAATAAGAGCCAGGGCGGAAGGCGGATATATGATCATATGACCGATTTGGGCACAAGCCTATGTGCGAGCTGTTAATAAGTGGGACGAGGCAAAAGAAGTGATAGATTTGCTCATCCCAAGAAGGGGAGAAGTTCGTGAATGAATGAAAAGAATATGTGGAGTTTCTATTTAAAACATATAAAAACTGGCCATCCGTATCCGATTTAAAAGAGGAAATGTTGGGAAACTTAGAGGATAAGGCGGTCCATTTGCAGCCACAGGGTTGGGGTGAAAAAGCAGTGATTCAAGCGACCAAAAACAGTATCAAAAGTGTGAATGACCTCATAGACGGAAATGTTTCTGTCACTTGAATAAATTTCGCTTTCAGGCATTTCAATGATCCTTTTTATATCTTACGATTTGCCTGGAGCGCAATCATTCAGATGGTAATCATCCGAATCGGGTCCGTGGTACATGTTTCTCTTTTTCTCATATGCCTGGCTATGGGAGCCGTTTATATGTTTTTTGCAAAAAAGAAAGATCAGCCAAAAAGCTGGTCACGAGACACGACGAACAAATACCTTATCGTATTTTTTTCGGAAATATTCTCCCAGCCATTGAATGCTTCCATATTCCAGGTGGTTTGTCGGTTCGTCCAGCAATAGCAAGTCCGGCGTGTCTACAACGTAAAGGAACGCTTTTCTCTGTTTCATTAGTGCCTTTCATTTGCGCTCTCCCACAATCCTTGCGACAATAACCCTATCATTTTAAAAAAAGGGGCCAAAAATGATCGTATTTGAAAACGTCTCAAAGCTTTATTCAGAAAATCGTAAAGCAGTAGATGCATTGAATCTACATATTGATACAGGGGAGTTCTTTGTATTGATTGGCCCGAGCGGCTGCGGAAAAACGACTACGTTGAAAATGATCAATCGTTTGATTGAAGTGTCGCACGGTTCCATTTCCATCAATGGCAAGAATATTTATGATTACAACATCCATGAATTACGCTGGAATATCGGGTATGTTTTGCAGCAAATTGCCCTGTTTCCCCATATGACGGTTGGGGAGAATATCGCGGTTGTACCCGAATTAAAAAAATGTGGGAAAGCCGAGATTCAAAAGCGTGTGGATGAATTGTTGGAAATGGTGGGGTTGGAACCGAAGGTTTATCGGGACAGAAAACCGAAAGAACTGTCAGGAGGCCAGCAGCAGCGGATTGGCGTGGCTCGTGCCATGGCAGCCGACCCCGGTATTATTTTAATGGACGAACCATTCAGCGCGCTTGATCCAATCAGTCGGGAAAAACTCCAGGATGACATTCTTTATTTGCAAAAAACAATCAAAAAAACGATTGTTTTTGTTACGCATGACATGAAGGAAGCACTTAAAATCGCTGACCGCGTCTGTATGATGAAGGATGGAGCGGTAGTCCAAGTGGGGAAACCCGAGGATATTGTTCAAAATCCCGCTAGCGATTTTGTGCGTGACTTCGTCGGAGTGCATGGATCTGCTGAGGATGCGTTTCAGCTTGAGCGATTGATGACGCCAACGTTGTCCGAAGAAAGAAGCTTATCAGGTTCACCTGTTTCTGTTTCGGCTTCTCTCCAGGAAACATTGTCAAAATTGGCCTCTCACGATCAGCTTTCAGTAGAAAGAAACGGTATAATCATAGGGCATATTGACCGGAAGGCCGTCATTCGTTTCCTGGCTGAAAGGGGCGGCGTCCATGGGTGACTTTCTCAACGTATTTTCCAATCGTCGGGACGACTTGTTGACTGCCTTGGTACAGCATATAGAATTATCGTTTATTGCCATCTTTTTTGCAGTGTTCATCGCCATTCCGGTTGGCATCTTTTTGACAAGGAAAAAGAAAGCCGCGGAAGGAATCATCGGGGTGACAGCTGTTTTACAGACGATCCCATCACTTGCTTTGCTGGGTCTTTTAATCCCTCTTTTCGGCATTGGGAAAGTTCCTGCCATCATTGCGCTTGTCGCTTATGCGCTTCTTCCCATTTTGCGAAATACGTATACCGGGATCAAGGAAGTGGATCCATCGCTTATTGAGGCGGCCCGTGCCATGGGGATGAATGAGCGCCAGCTTTTGCTCAAGGTAGAAATTCCGCTTGCAACACCGGTTATGATGGCGGGAATACGGACAGCGATGGTGCTCATCGTAGGAACGGCTACGCTTGCCGCCCTAATCGGCGCCGGGGGCCTGGGAGATATCATTTTGCTTGGAATTGATCGTAACAACACTTCTCTCATTGTGCTTGGTGCCGTTCCAGCAGCTTTATTGGCCATATTGTTCGATGTACTTCTCCGCAGGTTTGAGCAACTTTCTTTTAAAAAATCTGTTGCCGCCGTCGGGTTGATTACGGCGATCGCCATTATGACACTTGCCGCACCATGGATTGCCGGCGGGAAAAAAGATCAAATTGTGATAGCAGGAAAGCTTGGCGCGGAGCCGGAAATATTAATCAACATGTACAAACAGCTCATCGAAAAAAATACCGATTTGCAAGTTGAACTAAAGCCGGGCCTTGGAAAAACATCGTTTTTATTTAATGCGTTGCAAAATGAGAGTATCGACATTTATCCGGAATTCACCGGGACAGCCATCTCCGAACTTCTAAAAGAAACTGCCGCAAGTACTGACAGACAAGAAGTGTATGAGCAGGCAAGGAAGGGTCTTCTTGATGAGCATGATCTTGTGTTGCTGAAACCAATGGCTTACAACAATACTTACGCGCTAGCGGTTTCAAAGCCTTTTGCCGATCAGCACCAATTGGCAAGAATATCAGATTTGCAGGCAGTCGCGGACGAAGTAAAGGCTGGTTTCACCCTTGAGTTTTCTGATCGGGAGGACGGATATAAAGGCATTCAGAAACGATATGGCCTCACTTTCTCCAACTTAACGACAATGGAGCCAAAACTGCGCTACAATGCTGTGCAAACAGGTGATATTAACCTTGTAGATGCCTACTCGACAGACAGTGAAATCGAGCAGTATCAGCTCGTAGTGCTGGAGGATGACCAACATCTATTCCCGCCGTATCAAGGGGCGCCGCTTATGAGGAAAGAAATAGCCGAAATATATCCGGAAATCATAGAAGCGCTAAACAAGTTGGCCGGAAACATTACGGATGACGAAATGCGAAAAATGAATTATGAAGTAAATGTGAAAGGAAAGCCTCCCGAGGAGGTTGCCAAAGATTATTTAGAACGAGTGGGACTATAATGAACCGGATATTATGCTGATTTTTCTTTTTCATGAAGGTAGATAAATGTATTCAATATCACTCCTCCTTGCTAATCACTTGTAAGGAGGTTTTTTTTTTGACTTCATATCGCTGAGGCACATGTTATTTATGCGCCTCTAAAATAGTAAATGGCGGGGAAGTCATCGTTTCCTGCATTATCTGCTTCGGAAAAAGCTTGTCTATCATTTTTCCACTTTATTGTAAGGTAATATTTCCTGAAGCAGTTTCTAAATTCATTTTATATTTTCCATTACCTGAAATACCAACTAGTCCTTTTTTCGTTTGTTCATGTTTGTTCAATGAAATATCAACTGATTGTCTTCCACTATTCGTCTTTAGGTCTAAGTCCAGATCGGGATTTTGATCGTCGAAATTCACTTCTATATTCCCGCTAGTTGTAACGATATTCACATCACTATGGAATTGTAGAAAGTCAAGCTGAACGTTGCCACTGCTTGCTTTTATTTCTAAATCATGTAGTTGCAATTTTTCACCTGAAACATTTCCGGATGAACCATCTAGTATGATGAATCCTTTATAATCATTCGGAATATACACTTCAAATTTCGGCTTCTTTCCAATTTTGAAAAGGCGTGTCATATCCCTTTCTACGTCAACGAATAGTTTGTTGCCAGTCTGGTCCAAAGTCACTCCCGGGCCTTGATCGTATAAAGTGATTCGAGCTTCAAGTTCTTGGGCATCACTCGAAAAAAACTTCATATCCGTACTTCCAAAATCTATATAAATCTGATCAATTTCATCTATAGGAGCTTTTTGAATTTGAGTGTCCTTCTCGGTGTTTGTACAGCCTGAAATCATAAATGTCATTATGATAATGGGAAATAAAAGTGATTTCACCATCCTGAACCCTCCTTTACATCTAGTATAAAAGATGACGTAAGGTCCTTCTCAACCATTTCAAACAAACAATTTGTCATAGTTGAAAGCGACCTCGCGTCATTTTGTATACTTATACTAGCTGTTCAATCTCTTAACTGGAGGTTTTCATTGTGAAAAAAGAAGATATCCTGATTTATGCATGTGTCATGATAGGTGCTGGTATTGGCTTGTCTTTTGATCATGCAATACCCGGGGTTTTGATTGGCCTGGGTATAGGTTACTTATTAAAAACACTTTTCTTCAATAAGGAAAATGAATAAGGATTCAATAAGTTGGTCATAGATCCATCGTCAATGGCAAGATAGTCAGGAATATGTTGAAGGTATTATTACGATATTTCATAATCTCGAACAATGTGGAAAAAGCCTCCTCCCCGCATTAACCGGTGAGGAGGTTATTTTTGTTCTACACGAGAGTTTAGAATGGTCCCAAGGATGCCTGTTGCAGCTTGCATCTTTTCTGAAATTCAATATGGGTGTTTATGGAAAAGGCGCATGAGTTCATTATGCGCCTGCTCATGATGGGGGCTTTGCGGATTTTGTATAGTGCTCCTGCGTTGTAGGTGTAGTTTGCTTAACCTGTTTTTACATAAGATGTAAATTACTCGGGTAACGATATGTTCCTTAGGGGTACTGTGAGACCTGGAATGGCGAGGAGGTATTGGTTTGTTTGGTTAATAGCTCGTTCCATCAATGATATGTAAGGAGCCAATGAAAATTTGAGAATGGGCGAGTATTTTAGAGATAATTTCACTTTATTGAAGGAGGTTCTCTAATGAATCATATAAAACTTGTAACCATTTATGGAAGTCCCACCCCTCCAGGGCGCTTGGCATCTGTTTTGAATGTAGCTGAAAAGTACGCAGTTGGACAAAGCGCCCAAGTGAAACGGACAGGTCCTTCATTGGATGAAAGTGGAAAGTTTTTTTTCTGGAAGGAGGATTCCCTCCGTTTAATAGAGGAAGCG
Organism: Siminovitchia sp. FSL H7-0308; assembly: GCF_037980985.1. NCBI lineage: Bacteria > Bacillati > Bacillota > Bacilli > Caryophanales > Bacillaceae > Siminovitchia > Siminovitchia sp. FSL H7-0308. Next base: position 3,941,718 of record NZ_CP150282.1, on the reverse strand, counting down.
GATGCCATTTTAATTGCTTCTCCGGTGTTTCGGGGGTCCATACCCGCGATTCTCAAGGAGCTATTGGATCTTCTTCCTGTTCAGGCCCTTCGTTCTAAGCCGGTCGGTTTATATGTTGTGGGCAATGCAGCAGAGCATTATTTGGGCGTGGAGCGGCATATCACTGATATTCTCTCGTGGTTCGGCGCACTTTACGTACCGGCAACTTGCTATATCACTGCTCCGACTCTCAATGATGGCATTCCTGCAAATGTTATGAGTCAAATTGTACAGCTTGTGGACAGTACATTGATCCTGTCAAAAAGCCTTGGGGCAAAATATTGGGACCGCCTCCGCTTGCTGAAGTTCATGGGCGTTGATGTTTCGCTATCTGTATTGTTCGGTTTCGTTTTATGGGTAGTTTGTCCCGGAGAATTTCAATAACATAAAAAATACCCCGAGACGGAATAAACAATGATAAATGATGAGGTGGTCAATAATGAGAAAAGTATTAACTTCCGATGAGTTATATGAAGCACGCCTTGCTAGTGGGGTACCGCTTTTTAATGATCAAAAAATGAAGCTTGGCGTATTTGGCAGTAACTGCAGTTATGGCGTCATGGCTTCGCTTGCTCCTTCCACATATGAAGTGACGTGGGATCATACCGTCAAAATTGCAAAACAGGCGGAAGATCTTGGATTCGAAGCAATGGTACCGATTGCACGCTACAAAGGGATGGGCGGAGAGAGTAATTTTAACGGTGAAAACTACGAAACTCACACATGGGCTGCCGGATTGGCACAAGCGACAGAAAAAATAATGGTGTTCTCTACCATTCACGTACCTGCCAAACATCCTGTTGTTGCAGCAAAAGAATCAGTTACTGTGGACCATATTTCAGGCGGCAGATTTGGGTTGAACTTAACCATGGGCTGGTACGCTGCTGAGATGGGGATGTTCGGTGTAACACAACGGGAACATGATGAGCGTTATGCATATGGCTCTGAATGGACAGACATTATGAAAAAACTTTGGACGGTAGACGGGGAGTTTGATTATAAAGGGAAATACTTCGATTTAAAACGGCTGGAAGCAGAGCCAAAGCCAATTCAAGAACCATATCCCGTACTTGTTAATGCGGGGAACTCACCTGCGGGACTAGAGTTTTGTGCCAAAGAGTGTGATTTTAACTTTATTGCTTTTGCCACAGCCGGGGAGGCAAAAGAAACGGCGGCGCGTGTTCGCGGTATTGCCCGTAATCATGGCAAGAATTTGGGGATTTTAAGTTATGGAAATATTATTAGCCGTGAAACAGAAAAGGAAACGCAAGAACTTTATAACCAAATCCTCGACATGGGTGACTGGGGTGTTGCGGAAAGTGTTTCCAAAGGATTAGGTTCGGAAAGTGGGTCATTCGAACAAATTAAGGCTATGCAAGAAAGGTTCATTACTGGCTATGGCGGATATCCATTAATCGGAACTCCTGAACAGGTTGTTGATCAACTCGTAAAAATTTCAGAGGCCGGTGTTGATGGCATGTTGCTCGGCTTCTTGGACTACCACGAAGATTTGAAATTCTTTGGCGATCACATTTTACCATTGATGAAACAAGCCGGGTTGCGGTATTAATTTTACGTGAATGGGAAGGGGCTTTACAAAAAATGCAAGCCCTTCCAAAAATTCCTTGGGAGTGATATGGATGACGAATAAAATGGGGACTTTACCGGTTAGGGCCAATTGGATTAATGGAGAATGGAGAAAATCTGCACAAATGAATGTTGCTACTTCTCCGGTAAATGGTGAAGTGCTCGGCCATTATTATGAGCCAAGTGAAGCAGATGTTCATGATGCTATACAAGCGGCCAAAAAAACTTTTGTCCATTCGGAATGGCGTCATAATCGTCATATGCGGGCAAAAGCATTAAATGACCTGGCAGATCAACTTGAAAAGCGCCGCGAGGAAATGGTTCAGCTTTTATCAAAAGAAAATGGCAAGGTTTTGGGCGAAGCGGAATTTGAGTTTAGCCTGACACCGCCAAAGCTTCGTTATTATGCCGCCTTGGCGTTGACGGATACAGGACAGGCAGCGCAAATTCAGCACGACCTCCATTCCACATTAGTCAGTGAACCGCTCGGCGTTGCCGGTATCATCGTACCGTGGAATTCGCCTGTCATTCTTTCCGTTCGTTCGTTTGTGCCGGCGCTTGCCGCGGGTTGTACTTGTGTGGTCAAAATGCCCGCCCAAACCGCTTTGGTGAACGGCCTGCTTGCGGAGATAATAGCCGACACGCCTTCAATCCCTAAAGGAGTGCTGAACATCTTAACGGAATCAGGCAATGTTGCTTCCAAAAAACTCGTTAAGGCAAAAGAAGTGGAAGTGATCAGTTATACGGGAAGTACACAAGTGGGGCGCAAAATAATGGAAGGTTGTGCCAAACGATTAAAGCGAATGTCTTTGGAATTAGGTGGAAAAACACCGATGATCGTTTTTGATGATGCCAACTTAGATGCAGTTATTCCAACAATTGTAGCGGGGATCACAACATTTACTGGTCAGTTCTGTATGACTGGAAGCAGAATCCTCGTTCAAAGTGGTGTTGCTGGTGAAGTCCGCAAACGGCTGACAGAAGTTTTATCAGCCGTTCGAGTAGGTCCCGGAGACGATCCGAGCAGTCAGATGGGTCCTCTGATCGATGCGGCCAATGCAGCTCGTGTCGACCAAACAGTGGAAAAAATGATTGCCGACGGCGCGGAAGTCATTGTCAGGGGAGGCCGGGGGCAAACAGAGGGATCGGATGTTTCTGAACATGATGCTTACTATCGTCCAACCTTACTTGCGACCCAAGATGTGAATTCTCCGCTCATTCAGGAAGAAATATTTGGCCCAGTGGCCAGCTTTGAGATTTTTGAAAGCGAAGAAGAAGCGATTGAAAGAGCCAATGCCACTGACTATGGCTTATCGGCATCCATTTGGACAGCGAATCGCGATCGTTCACTGCGCATGCCGGGTAAAATAGAGGCGGGTACTGTATGGGTCAATGCTTGGGCGGTTGTATTTGATCAATTTGAAGAAGGCGGGTTCAAACAAAGTGGGTTTGGCCGCTTAAACGGAAGGACTGCACTCGCAGAGTTTCAAGAATATAAGCATATCGTCCAGGCGGGAAGCTAAGGGTTTTCTACATGTCTTTGAGATTTACAGTCTTCAGCAATGTGGACAAGCCAATCAATGCCAAAAAAATAACTATGTGGGCAGCTTATTTTCTGGCTGCCTAGTTGAACTTCATGATTTTGATCATGTTTACGGATGTGCTGCGGATCGATGTATCATTGTACCGGCCTAATTGTATTTGATCATGTGCCTATTTGAAGGAGGTCAATCGATGTATTGTAACAGCAAAGTCATTCATTTTACAGATCATTCCTTCCAAACATTTTGCAAAGAACATTTTGGCATAAACCGCGGTGTCTATAACACAATTGAAAGTTGGTTTTACACAAAAGGCATGACGAATATTACCAGGCGCCGGCATGCAATATTGGCTTTTTTGGAATTCATGGCGGCGGATTTCCGTCATCAGGAACAAACTAGAATCAGGTTCGGGAGCGGAAGATTAGCCATGAAGTTAAATGAATATTGGTGTGAAGGTGAATTCGCAGGAAAGGATGTGGCCATTTGTGATTAAAACCTATAAAGAAATCATGTGCAGTTATCCAACGGGTGTTTCTATCGTAACAACGATGGACCAAGATAAGCCGGTAGGATTGACGGTTAATTCATTTGCTTCCGTTTCACTGGAACCGTTGCTAGTTTCGTGGTGTATTGATAAAAAATCCAGCAGTCTCCAAGCGTTCCATAAGTCTGATACATTTGCAGTAAATATTTTATCTGGACATCAAAAAGCAGAATGTTTTATATTTGCCGACAGCAAAGAGAGTGATCGCTTTTCCAAAACATCATGGGAACGATCAGCGAATCAGCTTCCCATCTTGAAAGATGTGTTTGCCGTTTTGGAATGTAAAAAAGTACAAGAAATTGAAGCCGGGGATCATATCGTTTTAATAGGAAAAGTGATTGATTTACACAAAACCGATCATAAACCAATGCTTTATTACCAAAGAAATGTAAGCGTTGTTCCTGAATAATACGTCATTGCGTCCAACTGAGATGCACCGAACCTGCCAATAAGTTCCAAGAGGAAAAAAGTAGTTGGATTTCATGGTAAGAAATAATATAATAAACATCATTAAAAAATGATGAAAGCCCTTTCTGAGTAGCTAATTTTCAATTTACTGAATTTTTAGAATAAAACTTTCCGAATCCCCTTTATTACATTCTTTCATTGAGGAGGATTGGCATGCAATTATTACATGGAAACGAACCGTTAAGTAATTTCAACCTGCTTCAATCAAATGATGTAGATTTCTCGCAATCTTTGGTTTCAGAAGTATATTGCGAACATTCACTTGTTCCGGTACACGGTACAAAAGTAGACGCGAAGTTGAATGCAGTAGAAGGGACAAAATTTACTTTTGGATACTTGACATACGGAGTGGACGCAAAAATTGTTTTACCGCCGCTACCGCCGTGCTACCATGTGAACATTACATTGGCAGGTAATAGTTGCGTGAGACGAAATGGCAAAACAGCGTATACCGAAGGTATGAAAAGTGGGGCAGTATTGCTTCCAGACGAAAAGGCCAGCGTGTTATGGACAAAAGATGCAAAGCAATATGCCTTGAAATTCCTGAGGGGGAAACTGGAAAATCATTTATCCGCACTTATCAATGAAAGAGTCGATGGACCGATAGATTTTGATCTGACATTTGACCTGCAAAATACTGCGGGAAGGAGTTTGCTCCGAGCCTGCATCCTTCTCCAGGCAGAATGGGAGGAACAAAGCACATTAATATTGTCGCCTGTCGCGCGGCGTCATATTGAATCACTCGTCATGACAAACTTTCTGTTGGCTGCCAAAAGCTCATATACTGAAAAAATTTACGGAATTCACCATCAAAACGAAAGTCCCAGCAAAATGCTTGTTCAAAAAGTAAAAGATTATATAGAAGAAAATGTCCATGAACTGCCGGGATTGGCAGAACTGACAACGTATGCGGGAGTAAGTGCGCGCTCTTTGCAAAACGGCTTTAAGCAACATGCCGGGACTAGCCCAATGGGGTATGTTCGAAATATTCGCATGCAACGTGCTCACGAACAGCTTGAAAATGCTTTTTATATGGGTGAAACTGTAACGGATATCGCCATGCGCTGGGGATTTTACAATGTCGGACGATTTTCTCAAATGTACAAAGCGATGTACGGCCAAAGTCCAAGGGAAACAATTATGAAGGCCGAAAAGAACTAATATATCTTCCAAAGTAATTGCATGACTGCAACTCAAATGAGGAGTGCGTGGATTCAAATAAAGCCGATACATTTTGTATAAGTCGCGCTCTATATGAAGGAGTTGAAAGTCTAATAGAGAGGCGCGGGGCTGTCTAAATTAAAGGAGTTAAAACTTACAACCCAAGAATGTTGATTTTACAGCATTCTTGGGTTGTATTTTTTTGCTTTTCAAGTCCAATATTACTTTTGGACACCTCCCTTTTTGGGTGGATGCACATGGGTGAAATCTACAGGGTAATAGTCCCGAGCTGTAAGGAAGAAGTCTAACGCAATGGTTTTCACGGACGCGAAATTTGAAGGAATTGGGCGGCAAACCCTGTTATGCGGAACAAGAACTTCATATGCGGCTATGTATAATTGGGTGAGCTTTGCCGAGGGGCATATCCATAAGACCATTGGAAATTCCTTTTGAGTTTCCAATATCATTTACGATCCACTATTTATAATTAGTCGCCGACTCATGGAAAAACGATCCACTATTTCGAGTTAGTCGCCGACTCATCGAAAAAACGATCCGCTATTTTGAATTACTCCCGACTTTAGGTAATTACTCGCCACTTTTTACATTTACTCGCAGCTTTGGGAATTACCGTCCACTTTTTCTACAAGCTGAGTAACGCAGAGCGTTGCTTTTTTTATTTTAAAAAAACAAACAGATTCACCAAGATTAGCGCCTTTCCCCGTTATGGACAAGGCGCATTTAATATAAAAAAGGAGGAATTTCATATGGTTCCTATTAAGCGACAATTGGTATCTAAAGACATCATCAATAAACGAACTTACGGCACAGGGAACCCATGTAATTATATTACGATACATGAGACAGCGAATGAAAATATAGGTGCCGGGGCCCAGACCCACGCCAATTTGCAAGCAAATCTAAATCCTCGAGATGCATCTTGGCATTATCAGGTTGATGATAAAGAAGTGATTCAATCTTTTCCTGATCATATACAATGTTGGGCGGCTGGTGATGGAAAAGGACCGGGAAACACTCAGTCGATTCATATAGAGATTTGTGTCAACAAAGACGGAGATTTTAAAAAAGCAGTTAGCAATGCAGCTGAGTTGGTTAACATGTTGATGGCTACGTATGAAATAGCTATAAGCAATATCGTGCAGCATAATAGATGGAGTGGGAAAGATTGTCCACATTATTTAAGTAATGGGAACAAAGGGATCAGTTGGAGCGACTTTATCAGTATGATAAAAGGTGGAGAAAGCGTGCCAAAGCCAGCACCAAAGCCTGGTGGTTACAAAGGCAACAGTATTGTCGACTACCTGAACAGTATCGGCATGGATGCCAGCTTTGCCAATCGCGCCAAGTTGGCCGCACAGCATGGTATCCCCAATTACAAGGGTACAGCCGATCAAAATCTCAAATTGCTTAATACATTAAGATCTGGTGGTACACCGCCTACAACTCCGGAACAGCCGCAAGGGAACCAAAAGACGAACAGTATCGTTGATTATCTCAAGTCGATTGGTGTTGACTCTTCTTTCGCCAATCGCGCCAAGCTGGCCGCACAGCACGGTATCTCCAATTACAAGGGTACAGCCGATCAAAATCTCAAATTGCTTAATACATTAAGATCTGGTGGTACACCGCCTACAACTCCGGAACAGCCGCAAGGGAACCAAAAGACGAACAGTATCGTTGATTATCTCAAGTCGATTGGTGTTGACTCCTCTTTCGCCAATCGGAAAAAGCTTGCAGAACAGCACGGTATTCACAATTACACTGGCACAGCTGAGCAAAACTTACTGTTGCTTAAAAAATTGCGAGACTAAAATACTTTGTGAATATGCCTTCCTCTCGTTGCAGGAGGGTTTTTTTCATAATAAATGTTCCTTTTCACCAGACTGCAGGAGCGGATTTAACAATACCTGCCACCGCTTTTGTTGATGATAATGGAGATGCCATCACCGCTTTCCCAAACCATGCTTACTTCTCCTTGTTTATTAATGGTATGATACAGCAAAATGGTGTGGGTACGCTCGCCTCGGATGAATTAACAATTGTCGGTGGAGCTGTTCTTGATCTGGGTAACCCGATTTTTGTCGAGCTGGGTATCAACTTTTAATAACAGGAAAAACAAAAACCCCTCTCAAAAAAGAGAAGGGTTTTTTTGTTGATGCACCTAGCAAGGGCACAGTCTATGGGTATAAAACCCGAGTTGTTGAATTCGCCAATTGCTTTTTATTCGTTAGGACGTTTGCTTATTTTTTTCTGATTTTCCCATGGCTCTAATAGTTGCCAATCTTGAAATATCCATCAACATTGTCAACAGTAGCTATAACTATAGCTTGTGCAGTTTTCTATACTGGGGATTCTATTCTTTTTTAAAAAAATAAGATTTTTACGTACCTGGTAAACCCTGGTACGCTTTTGTATTATACGAAATTTGAAGCAATTTAAAACAAGAGGTTTGAAGTAGCAAAAACAGATTTGATAAGAGATTGAGGACGAGTAAGGAACTATTTTTGAAAAAGAAGAATCTATGAAAAAAAATCCTCAAAGCCTCCGTCAATATTCCTAAAAATAAACCCCGGTATTCTTTTTTCTGCACAAATGAAAAAAACGCTCAACCCCTTGAAGGGCAAGCGTTTTGATGAATCGGGATGACAGGATTTGAACCTGCGACTCCTAGCACCCCATGCTAGTGCTCTACCAAGCTGAGCTACATCCCGGGAAAAGCGACATTTTCATTATACGAAAAATAGACATAAAAAACAATGATAATGGGACATTTCTTTTCCGCTGAGATTTTTAGGAGGCGGGTGGGCGGCTCATGGATTCTGAAATACATTTGAAAAAATGATATGCCATCGCACCCAAGGTCGGCAGAGAGGAAGGATCTATTCCCTAAAAGTCACATTCAAAAAGTAGCGATGCCACAATGTTTTTGAACATAAAGCCGGGAATTCAAAGGCCTGATATTTTTCGCTCTATATTTACTTTACAAAACAACATCCATCGCTTAATATTAAACCGTACGGTCGGTTTTTTGAGCGGCTGTTTTTGAATGTTCTGAGGAGGATGATCATGGCTACAGATAAAGGGAGGAAAAAACGAGATCTCATCCTCGACAAAGCAAAAGAGCTGTTTATCCAGCGCGGATATGCCGCTACCTCTATGGAGGATTTGGTCCAGTATATCGGGGTCAGCAAGGGAAGCATATACTACCATTTCAAGAGTAAGGAGGATTTGTTTGTTCAACTTCTTATCCGACAAAATCAGGAATGGATAAACGCCTGGGTTGAGAAATCGGTTGATTTTCCCAGCTTCGAGGAGAAGGTCTACGGTATCGCCGATCATATGGTGGATGATTTTCAGAACCCGCTTATTAAAGTGGGCGAAGAGTTTTACATCAGTAGTCCGGAGAACCAGCCGCTGTTGGAAGAGCTTTTAGGTATTATACGTGGGCCGCGGAAGCTCTACCGTGACATTTTTGCCGAGGGAGCGAAAGAAGGGCTAGTGTCTGAAGAGGAGCTGGATGACATAGCGATTGTCTTTGCTTCACTGCTGGATGGTCTTGCCACCTCGTTTTATGAACGGTCGAGCGATGAGCTTCGTGTATTATACAAAAAGGCTGTAAAGTACTTCCTGCATGGTGTTCTTCATAACCATAAGGATTAAGCTTGTTGACAGTCCAAACGGTGCCTTTCTTAAAGCGTAAGGAATACCGTTTGTTTTGACATATATTAAACCGACCGGTCGGTTTTCATTCTAGAAAGAAAAGAGGAGATCGTATGAAGCATTTATTTTCCAACCGTGCTTTTGTTTTTCTTATGCTATCTGACCTGATGCAAAACATCGGGATTTGGATTCGAAATATGGCTTTGTTGTTTTTTGTAATGGAAAAAAGTGGTGGAAATCCGGTAGCTGTTTCTTTGTTGACGATCATTGAATATGCGCCGATTTTTCTGTTTTCGATTGTTGGCGGCGTGCTGGCCGATCGTTGGCGTCCCAGACGGACGATGTTGTGGGGGGATATATTAAGTTTTCTTTCCATATTGCTCATTTTGTTTGTCGTTCTGGCGGGTTATTGGCAGGCTGTCTTTATGGTAACGCTCGTTTCAGCGATCGTTTCCCAGTTTTCCCAGCCGTCTTCGATGAAAATCATTAAACGATGTTTGCCGGATGAGCATGTCCCTGCTGCTACGGCATTGTCCCAGACCATGATGTCGCTATTTGTGATTGTGGGGCCGATTGTGGGCACGGCTATTTTTCAAATGGTCGGGCTTGAAGCTTCGCTCATCAGCTTGCTTGTGATATTTGGCGGTTCGGCTTTATTCATCGCATTGATTCCTTCTTCGGTAGATGTGACCGAATCAGACAATGATTCGTCAGGCTCTTTCATGAAAGATTTGAGTGATGGTATGAAGTATGTAAGAAGTCATCAGATGTTGAAAATCATGATGTGTGTCTATGTCATTCTGGCTTTGGGAGCAGGTTTGGTTCAGCCTTTGGATATATTTGTCATTACTGAACGGCTGGATTTGAATATGACTGATGTGCAGTGGTTCACGGCGCTGGATGGCTTTGGCATGCTGGTGGGAGGAATTACTGCCGCTGTGGTTACAGGAAAGCTGAAGGGCTCAACACTGATGTTTATCGGGCTGGCCTTCCTTGGGGTGTCTACCTTCGTGGAGGTGCTTTCTGTCTGGCCTGTACTTACCGGAACGATGCGGTTTTTGACTGGCTTCCTTCTGGCATTGGCCGAGACGGCTTTGATGGCGGTGATGATCCGCCAGGTGGACGAGAAATTCGTTGGCAGGCTGAATGGATTGATGACCCCGATATTTATCGCGTTACTGCTGATTGGTTCGGGAAGCGCGGGGGTATTTATGGTATCGACATCTATCTTTGCTGTGTACTTTACAGCCGGAGTTCTGTTTCTCCTCGCATCGTTTATCAGCCTCAAGCTTCCTTTCTCATCAGAGGTAAGAGAAGATGTCAATGTGATATAGTGACGGTGCAGAAAAGGCAGTTGCGGCTAAAAGCCTCATGATACATCTTCATTGGGGACAAAACCGCAGGCTCAAACCCTGTCACCCTTATCAGCTTAAAAAGCACTCAATCCTTACATTTCAAGGGTTTGAGTGCTTTTTCTTTATCTTACATCATACAATGAAGCAACATATTCCTTTCAAAGCGGAAGACGGGCTTGCTTCAATTGATACAAGATAATGTTTTAAAATGATCACTTCCCTAGATTTATTTCATTTTATTTAATAATATGATATTTTAGTGACAATATGATGTCAGGATGTGACAGAGTTGTTTGTGCATATCGTAGATAAAGACATTTATTTAAAGTTGGTAGATTTGAATGACACACAAAGGGTATTTCAGCTGACGAAGGATTCGAGGATGCATTTGAGGAAATGGGTCCCCTGGGTGGATGACACGTATAGTGTGCGGGATACGGAAAATTTTATCAAAGAAAGTCTTAAAAACTATGAAGAACATAAAAGCATGAATACGGTAATCGTGTATAAAGACGAAGTGGTCGGGGTAGCCGGTTTTAATGAGTTTGATTGGCAAAACAAACATGCCACCATCGGATACTGGCTTGGCAAAGAGTATACAGGGAAAGGGATCATGACAAGGGTTGTCCGTGAGCTGACGGATCTGGCTTTTACCCAACTGAAGCTGAATCGCGTAGAAATCAGGGTGGCTGATGGAAACAAAAAAAGCAGGGCAATTCCGGAAAGGCTCGGTTTTCAAAAAGAGGGATGCATCCGCGAGGCTGAGTGGCTGTATGAAAAGTTTGTCGACCATATCGTTTATGGGATGTTAAAAAAAGACTGGCTTGCAAAAAAAGAAGAAGGCACCGCCCGACTCCAATGAGGCGTGCCTTTTTAGGTTGAATGGATCTTGATCAATTGTTTGATTAAAAGGTAAAGTTCACTTCTGTTTTCTCTTGTTCTTCATAACCCTTCATATATTTAATGCGTCTTTGGGCGGAAGCCGCGTTTACTTGCTCATCAGCATGGTATGAAGAGCGGACGAGCGGACCGGATTCGCAATGGCTAAATCCTTTTGACAATGCGATTTCCTTGAGTTCTTCAAACTCATCGGGATGGTAATAACGTTCCACTTTCAAATGTTTCTTGGTCGGCTGCAAATACTGTCCGATTGTCATAATATCCACATCATGGGCGAGCAGATCGTCCATCGTTTCAAGAATTTCTTCTTTTGTTTCACCGAGCCCGACCATCATGCTGGATTTCGTTGGCGTGTCCGGTGCAATTTCTTTTACGCGTTTTAATAATTGAAGTGAGCGGTCATACATTGCGCGGGCGCGGACACGTCGAGTCAAGCGCCGTACCGTTTCAATATTATGGTTAAAAATATCCGGGGCACTCGACATCAGTGTTGTTAAACTTTCGTAATCGCCTTTCATGTCTGAAGGAAGGATCTCAATCGTGCATCCCGGATTTGCTTCACGGATTCTTCGCACCGTTTCCGCAAAAACGGCGGCACCCCCGTCTTTTAAATCGTCACGCGCCACCGCAGTAACGACAACATGCTGAAGTCCCATAATTTTGACCGATTCCGCGACGCGTGCCGGCTCTCCCCAGTCAAGCTCTGTCGGTAAGCCTGTTTTAACAGCACAAAAACGGCATCCTCTCGTACAAGTGTCACCCAAAATCATGAATGTGGCGGTTTTTCTTTCGCTCCAGCATTCATGAATGTTTGGACAGCGCGCTTCTTCACAAACTGTATTCAGGCTTTTTTCACGCATCAATTTTTTCAGTCCGGTATAGGATTCGTTTGTATTGATTTTAATTTTAAGCCAATCCGGTTTCCTTATGTATTCCTCATTTTTTGCCACTGGCCAGCACCTTCTTTCTAAAATGTAAATTCCAATCGTCAGAGCGATATTTCGCATCAGCAAGTTCACGTACTTCTTCCCATTGTTCATCTGTCAATTCGAAAGGTACGAGTGTCAGACCGAGCTTTTCTTCAAAACCTTTGCGAAATGCTTCTTGAGCCTCTTCATACGTAATACTTTTTCCGGATGCTTCATGAATCGTAATGGCTTTTGTTGAAAAAGCTTCACGTTTGGCGGACCGGGTATCCTCATCAGGAAATTGAAAAAGGTCAAACAATAATTGTTTGTTCATGGTAAGCGGGATGGATCCGTGTTGGAGAAGCACCCCTTTTTTCCTCGTTTGTGCGTGTCCGGAAATTTTTTTTCCATTCACAAGCATTTCGTAGTCGGACGGCCTTTCAAAACATACTGCCGTACGGTCGCGAAAACGTTCTTTCGGAATGGAATATTCGGCGTTGATGCCCAGATTGTTGAAACCCGCCATAATCCCTTTAGATAGCTCGTAATATGCTTCCCGAATGGAAGGCGGGATATAGTCCTTCTTTTCGGAGACTACGACGCTGTAGGTCAGCTCATCATCATGCAAGACGGCGCTGCCGCCTGTTTGTCTTCTGACAAACTCGCAGCCATGGCGCTTAACTCCATCCAGGTCGATTGTCCGTTCTATTCTTTGAAAGTGGCCGACGGAAAGCGTAGGTTTTGACCAGCCATAAAAACGCAGAATGGGAGGGATTTTTCCTTCGCTATGCCAATTCAACAATGCTTCATCCATCGCCATATTTACCGCAGCATCGTTAAAGCCGGAGCTTAACAATCCCCAAGTATCATACATTTCATCAACTCCTAAAGGTGAAACGCTTACGAAGCGAAAAGTCTCAAATATTGCCTTTATCTTAACGAAAGACAGTTTATAAGTAAAGCTTCACGAACTGGAGAAAAACGGTCAAAAAGTATAAATGATGATATTTAAGTTAATGATGCTAAAAACTTGTTTACATATGGAGGTATCCATCGCGATGAAAAATACTTTGTTACTGTTATGGCTGACATCGGCTTTGGCCTTGGTTGGATGTAGTGGAGACGATAATCAGACAATTGATAAAAAAGACGAGGCAGTGCCGACGAGCAGTAAATCCCCGATCAATATTTCATTGATCAACCGGGAAGGGGAGAAAACAGGCGAAGCGGAGCTTGTTGAAACGGATAAAGGCGTGGTAATCCGCGTCATGGCGGAAGGGCTCGAGCCTGGAACAAAAGCCATCCACATTCACGAAACGGGAAAATGCACACCGCCCGATTTTAAATCGGCCGGCGCCCATTTTAATCCTTTCGGCAAGCAGCATGGATTTCACAATCCGAAAGGGTATCATGCCGGGGATTTGCCCAATATTGAAGTTCCGCAAAGCGGCAAGATTGATGTTGTGTTACAAACAGCCGATGTGACGTTAGAAACCGGGAAGCCGAATTCCCTTTTGGATGCTGACGGCAGCGCCCTTGTCATTCATGAAAAAGCCGATGACTACAAAACCGACCCGGCTGGAAATGCGGGAGACCGGATCGTATGTGGAGAGATTGTGAAAGCGGGGAATGAATCGTAATTCCACCTTTTGAAAACGTATGAATTGCTGATGCCATTTTTAAAATAAGGTTGTCCAGAAAGTCAGTGAAAACGGGCTTCTGTGACAACCTTTTTTAATGTTAAGCTGTGTCTAACCTTTGGAGTGTCATAAGGCTTTTTTACAAATACCGGGCTCTGGAAGCCAGCATATCGACAACCATTCTGGAAGCGGTAATGGCCGTAATATCACTATGATCATAAGGAGGAGCGATTTCAACTACATCAAACCCTACCAAGTTGACTTCTCCGAGCAAATCAATTGCTTGGATCATTTCCCTGACTGTAATTCCGCCAGGTGTTGGAGCGCATGTTCCAGGAGTCTGAGAAGCTTCCAAAGAGTCCATATCGAAAGTAATATATACGCCGTCTGTTCCATCAGAAGCAATTTCAATTGCTTGTTTGACGACAGCTTCTATTCCGTTTTTATAAATATCTCTCATTGTAAAGAGACTAATGTCATTTTCCCGGACATATTCTAGTTCTTCTTTCGGGTTCATGGAACCGTGTGGACCGATGATAACAGCATTTTTCGGGTTGAAACAGCTTAATTCCATTGATCTTGGGACTGGACAGCAGTGATTCCATTTGTCGCCGCCAACGTCAGGGGCTGTATCCAAATGGGCATCAAACAAGATAAATCCATAATTTGCATTCGGGTTAAATTCTTCTAATGCACGAGTGGCAGCCACTGTCACAAGGTGTTCACCGCCGATGACGACGGGCATGGCTCCTCCGTGAAGAAGTTCCAGAATATCACGTTTTCCGCTTTCAAGTGTTTCAAAGGCATTGCCGATGACAACGTTGATATCTCCAAAGTCGTGTACATTGTACTTTTCGACGACATCCACATCATAATCCAGATGGTAAGGAATATACAGGGATGAACAATCACGAAAACGTCTCGGTCCCATTGTGGAACCTGTCCGGACAATGGTCGTCCCGTCAAAAGGAATTCCGAGAATGCCCGCCTTTACTCCCGCTTCTTTGATGAGTTGGCGGTTCGGCTCCATATATGGTCTTTTCATAAAAGTTGCCAATCCTGCATGTAATACGGTACTCCAAGTATCGTTTGCCATTTTATCTTCCTCCTAAGTGTATAGAGCATTTTATTTGAAAAAGCCGGATGGCGAATTGCCCTCATTATGCCAACAGCTTTTACAAGCGTTTGTTTCAACCGGCGGCGCGATCTGTCTGTTTGTCCTTTTGTTTTGAAAAAGTGTAGCCTCCTTGCCGGTATTTTGAAAAAACAACTTTGCCAGCAATTACATATACAAAGCCTGCAACGACCATAGCTGGAAATGTAGCGGACAAGAGATGGAACAATCCTTCGCCGCTTGCATAAGAAAAGGTTTTCATTCCGCTCATCCAGCCTCCGAGATACACCCAAACAATCATGCCAATCAGTTGGGCACCAATCGCAACTGGGTTAAACCCGTGAAAATATTTATAAATTCCTTTGGGATTATAGCATTCTCTTACATCTATCTTTTCTTTCCTCAAAAAGTAGAAGTCTGCAATTGATACCGCCCAATAAGGACCGGCCAAAAGTCCGACGAAAAGTAAGATATAGTTAAACATATCTTGAAGGCTGGTTGAAAAAATAAACAAGGTTGACGGTAAGGCAAGAGCCAGTGTGACCAACTGATATCTCAATTTTGGAAAAATAGATAAAACAGCCATGACACCTCCATATGTCAGAAGGGCAATCGTCGTAATGTTTCCAAATACGATAATTAAATAAGCCGGTAAGCCTACATCGATTTTTCCTGCCCAAGCGGGAGGTTCATATTCCCCGGTTAATAGCGTAGCCATTCCTCCAACCAATCCAAAAAGGATCCCCATGGCAGTCAGCCCTAAATAAGATGTCCAGTAGGCATGGCGCTGGGATTTGGCAAATTTGTTCCAGGCGCCTAGATAAGGAAGCCATGCTACAGCGAAGGCGACACATAGTTCAAAGACATAAGCTCCGCCCACTTCGAAGGTAGGTTTTACACTTGCCATTGCGCTCCAATTTTCAGGCTGAATTAATTTATATAGAATATAAATGGTTAAGGCAATAAAAAATGGAAATGTGATTTTTGCTAGCGTGAAACCATACTTCGGGTTAATTAATAAAAATACGATCGGAATGGATAGGCCAATCAGTGAATAAATAATGTAATCTCCCGCAAACGTGAATCCACCGGCATAGGTGATCATGACGTGTTTGGCGGATTTTCCGGCCAAGGCGGTTAAAATGCCGACCCAGCCAAAATTAATTCCGACGAGAATCATGACACCGAAAATCGAGCCTTGGATGCCGTAAGTTGGCCTCAAGGCGATGATTTCATCAATGCCATATTTGGCAGACCTTTGCGACGACCACGCTATGCATGTATAGGCTGCCAAGTTTGCAAAAATAGTCAGAAATATGGTGGGTATGAAACCGATTGCCGGAGCATAGTCGCTGCCGACCATGAATGTAACGAGTAAAACGTTTCCACCGCACCAAAGCCAAAAAAGGGAAAAGCCCCCGGCATTCCGATCTTTTATAGGAATGGGCAAAATGCTTGTTCCAGTCTTCTTCATCAAAAATTCCCTCCTTCATCCAGATTCACTTTCAGGAAATGTAAGCTCCATACCATATTAAGGATGCAATAAACGGGATAAAACCAATTGCGATGACCAGCATATGATCTTTTTGCGTTACGTCGTCCACCTCGACTCCTTGTGCCAAGATCTCTTCCAGTTCATGATTCGTTTCTCTATCCATTATTCTCATCTCCCTGTTATACGAATTGTTCTTTAGATGATGCTAGATAAAGATCTTGTCTCCGTTTGGAAATATAACCCAGTTTTGGATCAAGAGTTGTTAGTAGCGGCAAATCCGCTGTTTTTACTCCTTCTTCCTTTTCCATGCTTAGCAAGGCGATTCCCTGAGTGTCAATGACCATGCTGTCCCCGCAAAACTTTAATGATCCTTCTTCACCGAGGCGGTTGCAAATCACGACGGGTATTTCATTTTCCATCGCGCGGCTTTTGGCATAAATGTGATGGTGTCTTTCATACGGTTCCATGTTCGCGTTCGTGATAGCGATCAACTCCGCCCCTTTGATTTTTAATGTTCTCGCCAGTTCCGGAAACTCCACGTCAAAACAAATCATGATACCAATTTTTCCAAGTGATGTAGGAAATACATGAATGTCGGTGCCGGGTGTGAAAAACTCTTTTTCCCGGTCAAATAAATGGGTTTTTCTATAGACTCCTCGTAATTCGCCTTGATCGTCAATCAAGGCGGAGGAGATATAGTAAAAACCGTTATCAATCTCTGCAAAACCGACTACAGTATAAATAGAGAATGTTTTGCACAACTCTTTCACTTTGGTTAAGCTTGGGCCGTTTTTTGTTTCGGCCAAATATGGAACTTGATGACCAATCGCATAGCCGGTCAAAAATAATTCCGGAAAAACAATCATGTTTGATTTTTGTTCCGCGGCTTGTGCAATCGCTTTCTCTAAAAGTTGCAGGTTATGGCTTTTATCCCCCAGCTTTGGGGTTAATTGGGCTAATGATACTTTGATACTTTTCAAGTTTATCCCTCCTGGCTATTACTATTGCAAATAGTGTGCCAATGAGAAAAAGTCTTGTATTTCAAGAAAGTTGTCATATAATAATAACATATTGATGAATATTTTCATCATTTTTTTATTGGAATATCCTTCTTCCTATAGAAAGCGCTTTATTCATTAGTTTTAATGATTATTTTCATTATAATGATTTTTTTCATGATGAGGAGGCGATAAGGGACATGTTACGAGAGGTGGAGAGGCAATATGCAATCATTGTTTTTGACCAATCTACTCAAATAAAAGAGGCGTATGGGGAAAAAAGTTTGATAGCAACATATTTTCCTGATTTATTTAAGAAAGGGTATTATCTAAAGGATATCAATTGGGAGCAGGTTTTTATGAAGACTCCTTCATTTGGGGGAAATAAGCTAGAGCTTCTTCCGGCAACGAATGGCCAACATTTTATGTTGCTGTTTGAATACCTCCAAGAAAATAACTTGTGGATTATGATCATGATGGGCATTGATGGTCTGAACACGCTGCAAACAAAAATATACGAAGAACACAAAACAATTGAGGATGATGAGCTTTTGTATGGCTCCAAAAAAATGCAGCGCATCATTGATATTATTTATCAGGTCGCTGGTGTAAACTCTACGATCCTGCTACTAGGAGAATCCGGGGTTGGGAAGTCAAAGCTCGCCCATATGATACATCGGATCAGCAACCGTTCAGATAAGCCGTTTATGGCCATCAATTGCGGCACAATTCCCGAATCTCTCATCGAGTCCGAATTGTTCGGCTATGAGGACGGGGCTTTTACTGGAAGCAAACGGGGAGGAAAAAAAGGGTTGTTTGAAGAATCGGATACAGGTACGGTTTTTCTTGATGAAATTGCCGAACTGCCGATGAATGTCCAAGTGAAGCTGTTGGATGTCATTCAAGAAAATAAAATTCGAAAAGTAGGAAGCACAAAAAGCCAAACAGTGGATCTGCGTATCATAGCGGCAACGAACAAAGATATTAAAGCGATGGTTGACCAGAAACTATTTCGTGAAGATTTGTATTATCGTCTGAATGTTGTTCCGCTCGCCATCCCGCCTTTGCGAGAGAGAAAGGAAGAAATTCCATCGCTTGTAAACCACTTTGTGAAAAAATGCAACCAAAAGTATGGGCTGAATGTCTCTTTGTCTGCGGAAATGATATCCAGATTGCAATATTATCAGTGGCCGGGGAATATCAGGGAGCTTGAAAATGTAGTAGAAAGAATTGTCGTTACCAATTCCGATGAATGGCTTCCTGGTGAAAGCCATTCCGTCCCCTCTGAGCGGAGTATAGAAGTAAAAGAGTTGATCCCGCTTAAAGAAGCAAAGCAGTTGTTGGAAAGAGATCTGATTTCAAGGGCTTATAAAAAATATAAAACGACTTATAAGGCGGCCGAAGCTTTGGGGGTGGACCAATCCACGGTCGCCAAAAAAATTAAAATGTACAATATTCATAAATAGAAGGGGGCCGCGTGATGGCAGTCATGCGCTTAGCGCTTGCGCAATTAAGAAGTCATTTATATGACAAGAAAACAAATCTTTACAGAATTGCCCAAACTGTTGCTGAAGCAGCCGGGAAACAAGAAGCGGACTATGTGCTATTTCCCGAACTGTACTTGACAGGTTATACTTTAAATGAAAATGTAACGGACCTGGCAGAGCCGATTGAAGGCGAGAGTGTAAATTATATGCGAGAAATAGCCAGTCAACATTCAACGGGAATGATCGTCGGTCTTCCAGAAAAGGAAGACGACCATATATATAATACTGCCATCGTCATTGATAAAAATGGAGATATCATTGGCAAGTATAGAAAAACCCATCTTTTTGATTTCGAGAAACAATGGTTTTCTCCTGGTGATTCTTGTCCGGTGTTTGACACGCCCTTCGGCAGAATAGCTGTCATGATTACCTATGATATGGAGTTTCCCGAAACATCCCGCATTTTTGCCCAAAAAGGAGCGCGCCTTATTTTGGTGCTGGCTGCAAATATGGTGCCGTATCAGACATACCAAAGCGTCTTTTTGCGGGCGCGAGCCATGGAAAACCATGTATTTGTTGCGTTGGCGAATAAGGTTGGATTGGAAAACGACCATATCTTTTTTGGAGAGAGCGAGGTAATCCATCCAACGGGAAAAACCATTTACCAGTCATATAATAACGAATTGATTTCCACGGTGGACATTGACTTTGCCCAAACAAACACGGCGAAGGGGCTGCTTGATTATATTAATAATCGCAGGGTAGACTTATATCGTTCAGAAGGTTTGGTAAACGGAGTTATCAAAGAACAAATATAAATATCGTTTGGGAAGGAATGAAATCCTTCGTGAGGCAACATGATTTTACAACCGGGCCGATTGGAAAGCAGCTGCTCGTTTTCTCGCTTCCGATTTTATTGACGAATCTGCTTCAAGTTTCCTATCAATTTATTGATAGTTTATGGGTGGGAAATTTGTTGGGGGCGGATGCGCTCGGTGCGGTGGCGCTTTCTAGCACGGTTATTTTTACGGTACTGTCCTTTATCATTGGTGTCAATCATGCAACGTTAACGATACTTTCCCAATTAAAAGGGAAAGATGATGAGCAAAGGCTTCGCATGTTTGTAAATGCCTTTGTTGTCATTCTTGGCGGGTTATCCTTGCTTCTCGGTATGGTGGGGTTCGTGTTTGCGAAAAACATTCTACTGTTTTTAGGAACTCCGGATGCAATGCTGGAACAGGCGGCAAGCTATTTGCGAATTAACTTTCTCGGGATTCTTTTTTTGTTCGGCTATAATTTTATTGGCACAGTTTTTCGGGCGCTGGGAAACAGTAAGACGCCACTTCGATTTGTCATGATGGCGGTTATTCTCAATACGATTCTTGATCCTTTGTTCATATATGTTTTTCAGTGGGGGATTGAAGGGGCGGCGTTGGCTACAATCATTGCGCAGGGCTCCGCTTTTTCCTATGGTTTGTTCATAAGTATTTCTCGAAAAATGATTCCGTTTTCCAGACCGGCGCTTCCGGAAAAAGAAGAAGCTTTGCTCATTTTGCGGCAGGGCATTCCTGCTGGACTGCAGATGACCGTCATCTCTGCCGGCATGGCTGCCATTATGAGTGTTGTCACCCGATTCGGCGGGGATGTTGTGGCCGGATTTGGTGTTGCCCAACGGCTTGACAGCATCATCATGCTTCCCGCACACGCGCTCGGTACTGCTGTCAATAGCATGGCCGGCCAAAATATTGCGGTGAACAAGTGGGATCGGGTTAGGAAAATAACCATTTACGCCACATTTTTGAACTTGGGTGCGATGCTCGTGGCCGCCTTGCTCATATTTATTTTTGCCCGCTGGGGAATCAGGATGTTCATTCAGGATGCGGGAGCGGTTGCATTTGGCACCGAGTATGTGAAAATCGTCGCTTTTTTCTACCCTTTTCTTGGATTTAATTTTGTCTGGAACGGCGTTGTCCGGGCTTCGGGCGCGATGTTTCAAGTACTCGTCCTGAACATCATTTCTTTTTGGTTGCTGCGTTATCCACTCACATTTTTATTCGCCCAATTTTTTGCGGAAAAAGGGATCGGCTATGGCATAGGCACGAGTTTTGTCATCAGCAGTATGCTGGCATTCGGCTACTATAAGTACGGAAAATGGCGGGAACGGGAACTTTTTAAAACAAAAACATAAT
This sequence comes from Siminovitchia sp. FSL H7-0308, assembly GCF_037980985.1. NCBI lineage: Bacteria > Bacillati > Bacillota > Bacilli > Caryophanales > Bacillaceae > Siminovitchia > Siminovitchia sp. FSL H7-0308. The sequence goes on along the minus strand of NZ_CP150282.1, from coordinate 3,920,608 downwards.
ATCGTCAAAATTTTTTAGAACGAAATGGAAAAAATATTTGGCTCATATTATCTAAAAGCCCATAGTAAAATGGGGTAGGAAGTTCGGGTAAGTGGGCGGTCTTCTTGCTGAACTTCCGCTAAACCCGAAGTAGGGATAAGAAAACGCTCGGACGTGACACTGCAGTCTTCTGATTGAACTTTCGTCAAGCTAGCTCAATTTATATTATTTTTATTTATTTCTGGCAGTTTCTATTTCCAAAAAGATATTTACGTTGTAAGATAGGACTATCAAATCATTTTTTAGCCCGGATCAAATTGTGATCCGGGTAGCGTTTTATATTGGAATATGTAATTTGGAGGACAGTAAAAATGGGAACTACGGTAACAGAGGTGAGAATTGAGTCGGATTTTCTCGGCTCAAAAGAAGTCCCCGCCGCTGCTTATTACGGAATTCAAACGATGAGAGCGGTGGAGAACTTTCCAATCACTGGAAACAAGCTGCATCCAGAATTAATCAGGGCACTCGCCATTGTCAAAAAGGCTTCCGCACTTGCGAATATGGAAGTAGAGTTGCTTGCTTTTTCATTGGGAGAAGCGATTGTGCAAGCCGCCGAAGAAATTATTGACGGAAAGCTCCATGACCAATTTATTGTTGATCCGATTCAAGGCGGTGCTGGCACGTCGATGAACATGAACGCCAATGAAGTGATCGCCAACCGCGCACTTGAAATATTGGGGAAAAAGCGGGGGGAATACTCCGTCATCAGCCCCAATTCACATGTTAATATGTCCCAATCAACGAATGACTCGGTTCCGACCGCCATACATGTTGCCGTGTTGCGTGTATTGGACGAATTATTGTGCACAATGGAGGAGATGCGGGACGTTTTTGTCAACAAGCAAAAAGAGTTCGACCACATGATCAAAATGGGAAGAACACATTTACAGGATGCGGTTCCCATTCGCCTTGGCCAGGAATTTGGCGCATACAGCCGTGTCATCGAAAGAGACATAAAAAGAATCAAGAATACACGTGAGAACCTGTTTGTAGTCAATTTGGGCGCAACCGCTGTTGGAACCGGTTTAAATGCTGATCCGCGCTATATTGAATTGGCTGTCAGTCATTTGCGCGACATTTCCGGGTTGCCGCTCGTTGCCGCCGACGATTTGGTGGATGCGACCCAAAATACGGATGCTTATACAGAAGTATCTGCCGCATTAAAAATATGCATGATTAATATGTCCAAAATCGCGAACGACCTACGAATGATGACGTCCGGACCGCTTACCGGCCTTGCAGAAATCCGTTTGCCGGCACGACAGCCCGGATCGTCCATCATGCCTGGGAAAGTAAACCCCGTTATGGCCGAACTCATCAACCAAATTGCCTTCCAAGTAATCGGAAATGACCAAACGGTGGGCCTTGCGTCGGAAGCGGGGCAATTTGAATTAAACGTAATGGGACCGGTCCTTGTGTACAACTTGCTTGAATCCATCACTGTCATGACGAATGGATTCAAAGTGTTTACAGAATTATGTGTCTCCGGCATTGAAGCAAATGAAGAAAGAATGAAAAACTATGTTGAATCGAGTATCGGTATCATTACTGCTGTTAATCCGCATATCGGGTATGAAGCGGCGGCGGCCATTGCCAAAGAAGCGTTACAATCGGGCCGATCCGTCAGGGAGCTTTGCCTTGAGTTGGGTGTTTTGACAGAAAGCGAATTAGATCAAATCCTTGATCCTTATGAAATGACGAACCCGGGCATAGCAGGAGCGTCTTTATTAAGGAAATAATGAAACAACCCGGACCGGCTTGGGTATCGGTTCGGGTTGTTTTCTTTTGGAATGATCAAGCTTTGGCACTCACACTGCCCATTATAAATATTGCCTGGTGTCGGCTTTTTTCAAAGGAAGGAACGTCCAAAAAGGATATATCCCTTAAAAGGTAAAGTAGAAAATGGTGATACCGCAACATTTGTAAAAGAGTAGGAGAGGGAGCGCCCAAAGCTTGGCACTTTCTTAATCTATCAAAAAGCCAATCTTGCCGAATTGTTCGGCGTCTGCCAACCGCTGAAAGGCTTCTTCATATTTGCTTAACGGAAAGATTTGGTCAATGACTGGTTTAATGCGATGCTTTTCAATGAAGTTGAGCATTTCTTGAAATTCCTCTGCGCTTCCCATCGTGGATCCGAGCAAATTGAATTGGCCGTAGAAGAAGTTTCGGAGATCCAATTTCACCTCGTCGCCCGCCGATGCGCCAAACGTCACAATTGTACCGCCGGGACGAAGTTGGGCGATCGATTTGTTGAATGTGGCAGCTCCGACAGATTCAATGACTAGGTCCACCTTTTCCCCTTCCAATGCTTCGTTCCAATCGTCATTGCTGTCAATGGCTTTGTCGGCTCCAAGATCGATGGCCTGTCTGCGTTTTTCTTCGGACCGTGATGTGACATACACGGTGGCGCCCACTGCTTTGGCAAATTGTAAAATAAATGTAATAACGCCGCTCCCTACTCCGGGAAGGAGTATTGTTGTTTCCGGTGTAACTTTTCCTCTCGTAAAAAGGGCGCGATAAGCGGTAAGAGCTGCCAATGACAGTACACCAGCCTCTTCCCAAATTAAGAATTCTGGCTTCGGTACGGCGTTTTCCGCCGGAATCACTATGTATTCGGCAAAAGTTCCATGGAATGGAAGTCCCACAATTTCAAAACCTTGGGGCGGTGCATCACTCGTCTTTTTCCAACCCAACCCCGGATTGATGATGACCTCTTCTCCCACTTCAACATTGGTAACGCCTTCACCAACTGCATCGACAATGCCAGCCCCATCAGACCCGATGATAAGTGGCGGATCAGTCGGTTTGTGGCGCTGAAGCACAAACAGGTCGCGGTGATTCATCCCTGCTGTTTTTAATTTAACTTTCACTTCGCCGGCGCCCGGTTGCACTTCTTCCATATCACGGAGCAAAAGGCCATTCATTCCCGATTTTCCTTCATGAACAATCGCTTTCAACATCATCCCTCCGTTAGTAAAATAATTCTTTCGATTTATCTTCTATTCTATCATACGGAACATTTGCGTATGTTTCTAGTACTATTTAATGATGCCAAAAGCCTATCGCGTTTTTGATCATGTTTTAGAAAGAAAAATCATTTGTTGAAAAAGTGAATATGTACATGTTGCAACCTTAAGTGCAACTCGTGCCCAATGGCTTAGCGCTAAATCAGATTTCTTTATGTTGACGGGTTTTACCAAAGGGAGAACAGCCGAGGATAAAACGAAGGGGGAGGACCATTAAAATAGTGTCATGTTTAAAATCATGTACAGAAAGTGGAGCATGTATTGGGCTGGAAAATCAATTGGCATCAAAAATGGCTCATGAAAAAAATACCAATCCTCGTGTGTATTGGATTATTCTCTTAGACATCAACTTCAAAAATGACTTGAAGCAGTGGAATACAAACGGTTTAAATATCATTGGCATCCCGGACCATCTCACATTCTATTTTATGGTCACCGCTTCAAAGCGAACTGTTATGGCAATGAAAAAAGAAGCATAGAGCGTTCACGATCTTAGTGAAAAAAATGAAACAAACTCTCTTGTTCAACCGTATGTTATATTGAAGAAGAGGGGAGGCCGATATTACTATGGCGGATCAAGAGAATACCAATGTGCAACTGATTAACGAAATAAAAGCATTAAACGCGAAGATAGAAAAATTGGAAAAAGATATAGAGGATATTAAATATTTTACACCGAAACCGGTTCTCACACCACAAGTCATTTCCCAGGTTGGCGGCTTTATATTGGGCGCGATTATATTGATTGGAATATTCTGGTAAACGGAGGGGGAGGGAGTGCCCCTTTGATCTTATTGTTGAATCGCCCCTGCAATATGATAGAGTTCCAAGTCAACGCCGGGCTGTTGTCCCAGTGCTATTTTGGCGAGGACGGAGCCTAATAATGGTCCGGCGGTAAGCCCGGTTGCGCCAAGTCCGTTTCCGACCAAAACATTGCCATAACCCGGAAGCGGCCCGATGACAGGGAGAGAGCCGGGTGTATATGGCCGGAATCCGACCCTCGTTTCAAGAATGGTGCTGTCAGCAAGTCCGGGCGCGATATCAAGCGCTTTGTGTAAAATTTCATGCATCCCTCCGGCGGTCACACGAACATCAAAATGAGTAAAATTCTCGTACGTTGCTCCCGCCACTATTCTTCCATTTTCAAACGGGACAATATATTGGTTTCCGGGCGGGATAATGACCGGCCATTCATCCGTTTTTTCATGGAGGAGCTTCATATGGATGATTTGGGCTTTCAAATCTTTGACCCGAAACTCGATCCCGAGCGTTCTTAGAAGTTCTTTTGCCCAGGCCCCCGCTGTCACAATATATGTATCCGCTCTAAATAAATCCTCCTCTGTTTTTACCCCGTCAAGCCGATCGTCATTCAGCATAAATGCGGCATCGCCAAAAATGATACGCGCGCCATGTCTTTCAGCTGCTCGCAGTAGCGCATCACGGAGTTTTCGGCCGTTCACGCGCGCGGCACCACTTGCATAAACCGCCCCGTATCCTTCAGAAAGCGGCGGAAACAACTTTTGCGCTTCCGCTGGACCAAGAACTTGAATGTCACCGATTTCAGGTGCATCTACCCGCCTTTTTAAGGCGACTTTTTCAATTTCCACCAGCGTTTTGTGTTCGGGGCGCACACTGATGGCTCCCACGCGGGCATAGCCGGTGTCCGTTTCGCCTTCCTTTTCAAGGCTGGAAATGAGGCTTGGGTAAAAGGCGGCGCCTCCTTTGGCTAGTGAATACCATGCCTTGTTGCGCCGTTGGGACAGCCAAGGACAAACGATGCCGGCAGCCGCATCTGTCGCCTGTCCTTTATCCCTGCGGTCGATCACTGTCACGTCCGCTCCTTTTTTGGCTAAATGGTATGCAGTGGAAGCTCCGAGTATTCCGGCGCCAATTACGATTATTCTCTCCATTGTTTCCCTCCTTTTTATGAATCATATTTTTTATCTATGTGTATACGCCCAGTGAATGTCCGTCCCACCTTTCTCTCCTCCGAGCCCCCGTTTACTCTTCGTCGATCAACGGCATCAGCATCAACATCAAGCTGTTCTTTTCCAAATGGCAGTTTAGGTCATGCCCATTTTTCGCCGATTTTGGCGCTCAGTTCAATGTGACAGATCTCTTCGTAAGCAAGCCTCCCAGTGGCTCCGCTTCACTTTTCCAAATGTGATTCACACAATGGCCTCGTTATATAAATTAACATACATAAAATTGTAATGCCAAAAAGCGGTAATTAGTGCTGCCAATTCTTTTGGAAGATCATCATTTCCATCACAGTGAATGCTGTTTAACCTTCAACGTCAGAATAATCGCTTTCATTTGTCAAGAAGTGAAAGATCGCTCCATCTTTATAGACATAAGATTTTTCATATAGGAAATACTATCCTTTGTCAGATGAAAATGGAGGTTAAATTCTAATGACGAGTCATGATCACATTCAATTAACAGCTAGTGAGTTGTCTGTTTTTTTTATGTCGTACTTGAAAGATACGTTAGTGGTTTGTGTTACTTCTTATTTTTTGGAGCATATAGAAGATCCAGATGTAAGAGTTTGTGTTGCATACGCCTTGGAGTTATCTGAAAAGCGGGTTGAGACCGCCAGAGCTTTTTATAAAGCAGAAGGAATCCACATTCCGGTAGGATTTACAGAGCATGACGTCAATGTGAAGGCTCCGCGTATTTATAATGATGTCATGATCCTTCAATATGTCACCAACTTGGGCATAATGGGAATGGGTTCATACAGTCTTGCAGTCGCACAATCAGCGCGGCAGGATATACGCCAGCATTTTACCTCTAGTCTGAATTCTTCTGCTGATTTGTTTAATCGTTCAGCAAATGTACTGCAGGAAAAAGGCGTGTTCATTCGTTCGCCCTTTATTCCGTATCCAACATTAACTGAATTCGTTGAAAAACGGCATTTTTTGGCTGGCTGGATGGGAGACCAAAGACCTTTAACAAGTACAGAGATTTCTTTTTTATATTTGAATTTGTTCCGTAATACCCTTGGAGGGGCTCTATTGACAGGTTTTGCACAAATTGCCCAGACGAAAGAAGTGCGCAAATTCATGACTAGAGGATCTGAAATCGCCAAGCACCATAGTGCTGTTTTTGGTAAGTTTTTATCCGAAAGCAACATATTAACACCTGTTTCACTGGGATTAAATGTGACTGAGTCTACAGACCACGTATTTTCTGACAAACTGCTGATGTTTCATACAAATGCGTTAAACAATCACGGAATGAGCTTTTATGGGCAAAGCTTGGCAGGAAGCCCCCGGAAAGATATAGCGACTGCCTATAGCCGTTTAATGGTTGAAGTCGGAGAATATGTGATGGATGGGACACAGATCATGATTGACAATGGATGGTTTGAAAAGCCGCCTTCCGCTCCAGATCGAAAAGAGTTGTCGAAAGGTTAAAAGTTGTGAGAGCGAAAGAAGCGTTATTTTGGAGCATTGCCTTCCCCGGTTTCGGACAATTTTTAAACGGCAAATATGTAAAAGGAATTGTACTGCTTTTGCTGGAGCTTTTAGTGAACATCATGGCCAATTTTAATGTGGTCATTATTTCCAGTTTCCATGGTGATATTCATAAAGCGGTCAGTGAAGCAAATTTTCAGTGGCTCATGTTTTATCCTTGTATATATTTTTTTGCGATGTGGGACGCTTACAAAGATGCCGGGGGAGGAAAAGAACCTTATTCCTTTCTTCCTTTTGCGATCACCGCCTACTTTGTCACTTTGGGTATTGTTTTTTCAGCAAAGATAAAATTGTTTGGCGTCTTGCTGGGCCCCCTTTGGTTGCCCATGTTGGGCGTTATCCCGGGGATCGCTGTAGGACTTGCATTGAAAAAAGTGATCATCAAACGTTCGGCATTTGAATGAACGGCAATATGGATTCTTCTCACTGAAACGAAAGCGGATTGTAATAGCTCAAAAGTGGATATAATTTTTCAAATTCGCGAGTAACTGGAGAAAGAGGCAAGGGTACTTAGGGATTTCGGTGAAATGCTTGCCATCTTGGGCTATTCCAACACACCTATTGCGGTCAATCAAGCATTATTATTGTTAGTTGTTATTTATACGATCAAAAAAGGAATCGAAGTGTTGGCGAGAACAGGAGAAATATTTTTCATTTTTATTTATTTACTGGCTATTATCGGCTTTATTTTAATCGTTTTATCAGGACTGATCAATTTCGATAAATTAAGGCCGGTTCTTGAGCATGGCATCATCCCCGTTGTAAAAATGGCCATGACCCAAAATATCTATTTTCCTTTTGGTGAAATGGTCGCTTTTTGTATGATCTTTCCTTATTTGAAACATCCGAGTAAGTTAAAAGCGACGGCTATATTCGCCATCGGATTAAGCGGGATTAATCTGGCGATAAGTACAGTCGTCAATATAAGTGTGCTGGGGGCAGCGTATATTTCGCGGACTCAATTCCCTCTGCTCGTTACGGTTCAAGCCATTGAATTGGCGCAATTTTTGGAGCGCCTGGATATTTTTTTTATGCTGGCCATGATTATTCTTGGATTTTTCAAAATAAGTATTTTCTTTTATGTAGTCGTGATTGGTACAGCCGACTTGTTTCATCTAAAAGAGCCTTCCCGTCTTGCTTTTCCCATCGGGTACGTTGTTTTGATATTTTCAATTGTGATTGCAAGTAACATGTCCGAGCATTTTGAAGAAGGGTTGGAAATGATCCCGGTTTATCTGCATCTTCCTTTTCAGGTGATCATTCCTTTTATACTGCTTGTGATCGCAATTTTTAAAAACAGGAAAGGATAGGCGGCAGAAATTAAACTGGAATCATTTCGATAGACATTATTCCTCATTGCTTTTCATTTGCAATATAAAAGGATTATTCCTTAAACCAGATCTAATGATCGATGCATCCACTTTTACGTTTACCTTTAAAGTCGGGAAATGTTTGTCATTCCAGTCATGTTCAAGTTTCTTCCATTTTTTTGGATATGATCGGTAGATTTTTTCCCCGAAGCCAAAAACGTCTGTTTGTTCCGACTGTATGCGCTTAATGGAGTGCTGTATCAGATTCTTAATGTCCTTTTCTACCTTGTTTTCTATTTCTGTCCGTACATGCAGATCTTTTATGTTAATGGGAACAGTGACTTCTCCTACGTCTCCCTGTGCGCTAATTTTAATGGATATCACAGGCTTTCCATTCTCCATCTCAGCATTCACTTTTGTGTTTGCCCTAAGTAGTTGATAGGCAATCGCGTTCTTTTCGTTTTCCCAATCAACAGAGATATTCGTTTGCTTGATTTTATCCAAGATCCATACGAGGCCTCTTGCTTCCTGATCATATTGCCAACTCACCAGTCTTCCACCTTTAAAAACAGCTACTCCCACAGCCTTGAGAACTGTATCGGGATCAATCATTTGGATATTCTCATCCTTTTTTCCTGCTTCTATATTCCCTGTGATTTTAAAACCCGGTATAACTGGTTCTTTTCCTTCAGTCGTCAAGGATTCAATTAATTCCTGGACATTCAACGAAAAAGTGTCGCCCCAATTTTCTCCCGAAAATTCCAGTGTCTTAGTCAGTTTATTTGCCGGCACTTTATCAAGAGGAGTGGTTACTTTTAATAGTTCTGCTGCTGTTGAACGGTGGGCAATGACAACCTTTGATGTTTTGCGAAATTCAATATCCCTATCCAATGCTTCCAATATATTGGAAATGTCCTTTTCCCTAGCCAGCTTTTCCCCTATCACCACCAAGTTGGCATGGGAGTAAAAGATGACTCTGGAAACTTTGTTTGACACACGCCTGCTCAATTCCACCATATTTTTTCCCGTTGCAGTATACGTTACAACAGAGGAGCCTTTTGTGGCTCCTCCTTGAAGTGTTCCTGGTACACCGGTGGGATTCACGATCTGAAATGTCCCGACATATAAACCGTTTTCGTTTATATCAATACCAATTGCGGAAACAATGGCCATGTCTGTCAATTCCCTTTGGTTCCAACAACCTGAAAGAAGCACATAGATCACAAGATACAGGCAAATCATCCCTCTAGTTTTCATCTGTGTCACCTTTTTTCTTTTTCCGTGTGATGATTCCCCGGCCGAGGGGAGGCTTTGGCTTGTCCATGTCTTCTGAATATACATTTTCACCTTGCTTCATAATCAAGTTTGCCTTTTCTCTTGTTTTCCATAGTGGTGCGCGAACGAGTGTATCGCCTCCAACATTGTCAGGAGATATTGGAGCCAGGGGTGTCATATAAGGAACTCCAAACGATCTTAAAGCGCATAAATGTACCGCAAGCAAAATCACGCCTAAGATCACTCCGTATAGTCCGAATACGGCGGCAGAGAACATAAATAAGAACCGAATTAATCTTGCTGAAATCGCCATGGTAAACGATGGGGTTGCAAAATTGGCGATCGCAGTAATAGATACAATAATGACCATCGCCGGGGAAACAATGCCTGCCTGAACAGCTGCCTGTCCTATCACAAGCGCTCCGACAATTGAAATGGCAGATCCTACCGCTCTGGGCATCCGAATTCCTGCTTCTCGTAAAATTTCAAATGTAATTTCCATGATGAGCGCTTCGACGAATGCCGGAAAAGGAACGTTTTCCCGCTGTGCCGCAATAATAATCACAAGCTGTGTCGGTATCATTTCCTGGTGAAAAGTAGTGCTTGCAATATATACTGAAGGCGCAATAATGGATATAAAAAAAGTCAATATCCTCAAAAAGCGGAGAGCTGTTATAATATCAAAGCGTGCGTAATAATCTTCAACCGATTGAAAAAACTGGATAAAGACGGCGGGAGCCAAAAGAACATAGGGTGTACCATCCACAAAGATGGCAATTCTTCCTTCCAGAATATTACCTGCGACTGCATCAGGCCTTTCCGTATGATACAGGGTTGGAAAGGTAGTAAATGCTTGGTCTTCAATCAATTGTTCAATATATCCGGATTCAAGTATGCTTTCTATATCAATTTTTTTTAATCGCTGACGGACTTCAGCAACGATTTTCTCATTGGCATTGCCATTTAAATACATGATTGCTACGTTTGTTTTTGTCTTTTTGCCTATTTTCATTGATTCAACCCATAAATCCGGGTTTCTGATCCGGCGTCTGACAAGGGAGATATTCGTTTGGATCGACTCAGTAAAACCATCCCTCGGCCCGCGAACGGAGACTTGACTTTCCGGCTCCTGAATCGACCGTGTTTCTCCGCCTGCTGTATTGGCAATGATAGCCTGATCTGTTCCATCAAGAAGAATGATTGTGTTGCCATCCATTAAAGCAAGGAAAAGTTCTTCTTGCGTGTTCACCGTTTTAATGCTTCCGATTGCTATCCCTTCATCTGTCAGCGATTGAATTAAATGCTGGGAAGAATCATGTTCAGGAAAGGACTTTCTCATGATTGATTCAACAATCTTCTCATTGATTGCCTTTGTATCAACAAGTCCTTCAATAAAGATAATCGCCAGACATTTGGGAGATCCTTCACCTATTTTCAAAGTCCGTATCGAAATATCATAACTGTTTCCTGTTCTTTGTTTAACCAGTTCCAGGTTGGCTGACAATGATGTGGAGATGGCTTTCTTCTCTTTGACTGCCTCACGGTGTATGCTGTTTTGTTTTTTCTTTAGTCGTTTGAAGAATGAGGACATAATGAGAATTACCTTCCAGTGTTTTTATTCCTTTTTTGTCCATATCGCTCCGGTTGTATACTTTGGGTAAATGTTTCGAGAACTCGCTTAAATGTCGATTGCGCATGGACATTTCGTTTTTATACTGTGACATGAGCTGGCGCTGTTCAAAGCTGTGACTGGATGGGCTACATCATACATGAAAGAATACGAGCAATGATGCAAGGGGCTTATCAAAGACAGAGCCGCGAAGTCTATGTCATATATAAAAATCCGGATAGGAAGGCTTGTGAAATGTCGGTTATTTGCGCCATAGGTTGGGTCCGTATACATTTAAGGCGTTAATTTGACTTGATCAATTATAAAACGGCTTTCCGGCAAAGTCGGCATCCTTGTTAAGCTGACAGATACATTTTGTGTATCTGGTACATTATATTCCAGTTGCTTCGTTAAAAAGGACAAACCCGTCTTCAATACTTCAATGGTGACAAGCTCTCCGGCACACCTGTGTCCGGTATGGAAATCGCCCCCTCCTTGGGGAATCAAATCAAACAGGCCGCCTTTCCAATTGCGAAACCGTTCAGGCCAAAATAAAAATGGATCATCCCAAAGCCTTGGGTCATGGTTTGTTCCATACACATCAAGCAGGACGAGTTGCCCCTTTTTAAAGGGCGCACCATTCCATTGAAAACCACTGCGAACCCTTGCTCCCAGAAACGGGCCAAATGGGTAATAGCGGCGTACTTCCTGGACAAACATGTACAAATCCTCTTCATTTCCAGCCACAATTTGCTCCCGTGTTTTGGGAAATTCGTAAAGTGCCAAGGCGCAAAAAGTGAAATACGTCGCGATTGCTACAATGGGTCTTAATATGTTTATCAGTTCCACAGCCGCCATCTGCACACTGAGCGGCTTTCCTTCCGTATCCCGGTAAGTGGCCATGGCATGCAGTGCCGTGCCTTCGGGAGCTTGAATTTTGCCAGAACGAAAGTACTCAATCACTTTTCTGATCCATTTTTCGGCTCTGTTCCGCGCCCGGCGTCCCTGCCAATGCCGCGGGCCCACGGCACCAAAAGCATCAACCATCTTACCGAAATCATCCGCTCTTTTCCCCACTTCCGCTTCGTTCAACGGGACACCTGCCCACTTGCAAGCCGCTTTGCATAATATTTTCTGCATTTCGTCAAAGAGAATGACTTTTTTTTTTCCTTCCCACTCAGAACCGGCAATTGCAAAATATTGTTGAGTCAAGTCCTTTAACATACTGATTCGTTCCGGGACCATCAACGACATAAACAACTGCTTTCTATGCTCATGGGCAGCGCCGTCCTTCGTTTGGATTGCACTTTCTCCAAACAGCGTTTTTTGTACTCTCTTTGGAGCAGCTCCCTTTCTCTGAAATAGCCTAGGATTGTAAAATATTCTCGCCGCTTCTTCTCCACTCATGCATATCACTTTCTCGCCCATTAAACGCGTCTCGAAAATATCGGACTGAAACAGCTCGCATCTATTTGAAATAAAGTCATATCCTTCCCGCAGCAAAGCAAGGGTTTGATCCAACCCTTTTTCGCGCGGTATTTTACCTGTTGTTGAACCGCCTTGCTGGATAACTGAACTCATGGCCATCCCTCCATTTTGAAAGCACGTTCTTCACGATGAATATATTTTTATCATTTGTAACGGAAGATGATTTATTCCTACGTTTGAATCTCGTTATAATAAAGAAAGGTGGTGGTACTTATGATCATTCATCTTTTTACAACTGATGAGCTGGAAGCAAAAGGAATAAGGTGGCTTGTTGAATCTCATGTAACAGGCGTTAAGCTTGTTCCTTTTGATCGTGTTGAAAACATGTTGGAAGCGTTCGCAAAGGAACAGCCGGAGCTTTACATTATTGACATGGATAAATGGGAGCCCGACGACGATTCTTCCAGTAGCTGGCTACGGTCGGTACGGTGGCTCGGGATTTCTTCTGAACGCATTTTTCAAACGGCATACAGGGGACTGCGTTTCCGGGCGCAGGATGTACTGTTCAGGCCAATTGCTCCGGATGAACTAATGAAATGCATCCAACGGCAACGATTTCAAATTAGGAATGATAAGCGAAAGGCAACAATAAATCCGGGGGAAACACCAGAGAAATTAGTCATAGATTATTCGGGTATCTTCCTTGGAGGGCCAAAAATAAGGAAACCACATTCCATGACAGCGTTGTTAACGAAGGATCCAAACAAGCTTCCTGTCGTTTATGAAAAGTTGCAGGAATTTCCTTTTCCAAAATCAAAGCTCATTTTTGCCTTTTCACAGTTGGTTTTATGTGTGGATGAAGTACCTGCAGAGAACCGTTATCAAGAGGAATACTATGCGTTTTTCGATCAATGGAAAGAGGAACAAGATGAACCGCTTGCCATGATCATGAATACCCATTGGCAAGGGTTATCGATAAAAGAAATGTATGAACGTACAAAACAGTTAACCGAAATGATCTTTTTTGAAGGGTATGACATTATTTTAGCCAAGGCAGAACAAATCCACTGGTCATCAATGGACCCTTTTTTAACGCCTCTGGAACAGCGGGAATGGATAGAAATGCTTGAAAGGAGGGACATCCAAGCGATCCGCGAATGGATGGAGCATGCGTTTCTCGATTACAAAAAACCCTATCCGTCTCCCGAAATGGTTAGAATCCGGATTACAAGCGTATTGGCACAAATTCGCCGCTATATGAAATCACAGCAACTGCAGCACCCCAATTGGGAAAGGGATTACCACGATGTATTTCGGCAAATTATTCAGGAACCGGTTGTTTATCGGATTGTTCAAGATCTTTTATCATTTACGATTCGTTTGCTGACGGAACAGGACGGGCGTATTGATGCTGATTTTAAGACGCTCGTTGACCGAGTAAAAAGCTTGATGGAGTCTAATTATTGGAACCCGCAGTGGAATTTGGAGGACTGTGCCAATACACTCCAGATTCATAAAAGTACATTAAGCCGGAGGTTTGCGGCGGAGTCGGGAAAAACATTCCGCGAAACATTACATGAAATCAAAATGGGCGAAGCGAAGCGACTTTTAAAAGAGACAAATTTACCGCTTGATGAAATTGCCCGTTTGGTAGGTTATCAGTACCGGACCTATTTTAATGCGAAATTTAAGCAAATGGAAAAGAAGACACCGACAGAATATCGGATGGGCCTGGGTCATTTAAGTTGACAGATTATGTCTTTGTTTTGAAACCATTTAAAAATAAGTGCTCATAATAGAATAAAAGTGAAATATTTTATAATAATACTATTAATTTATAAAGAGAAAGACATCAGTATACAATTACAATAATGATAGAAAAGGAGGTTGACTATTTTGAAACCGATTACAAACGAGCGTGTTATCCGATATCGGGGAACAGAGCTTCATACGAAAGGGTGGCTCCAAGAGGCGGCACTTCGTATGCTTATGAACAATTTGGATCCGGATGTGGCGGAAAATCCCGATGAACTCGTCGTGTATGGGGGAATCGGAAAGGCTGCTCGCAGCTGGGATTGTTTTGACGCACTCGTAAAATCATTAAAAAAATTGGAAAACGATGAAACATTACTCGTTCAATCAGGAAAACCGGTCGCCATTTTTCGTACCCATGAAAATGCGCCGCGTGTCCTAATTGCCAACTCCAACATCGTTCCAGCTTATGCCAACTGGGAAACATTCCATGAGCTCGATCAAAAAGGGCTGATGATGTATGGTCAAATGACGGCTGGAAGCTGGATTTACATTGGTTCCCAGGGAATCGTTCAAGGAACGTACGAAACCTTTGCAGAACTTGCCAAAAAGCATTTTAACTGTTCATTAAAAGGCACGATTACGGTAACGGCGGGACTAGGTGGTATGGGAGGTGCCCAGCCGCTTGCAGTCACGATGAATGGCGGAGTTTGCATTGCAATTGAAGTCGATGAAAAACGGATTGACCGGAGAATTGAAACCCGTTACACAGATGTAAAGGCGACTTCTTTAGACGAAACGATCAGGCTTGCCATAGAAGCGAAACAAGAAGGAAGGGCTCTTTCGATTGGGTTATTAGGTAACGCATCGGAGTTGCTGCCTGAAATGATTGAGCGCGGTTTTATTCCGGACGTGTTGACGGATCAAACATCTGCCCATGATCCGCTAAATGGATATATTCCTTCGGGCATGTCACTGGAAGAGGCGGCTAAGCTTCGGATAACGAATCCCGAAGATTATGTAAAACGCTCAAAAGCAGCGATGGCGGCGCACGTGAGAGCAATGCTTGAGATGATGAATAAAGGCGCGGTCACCTTTGATTATGGCAACAACATCCGCCAAGTTGCAAAAGACGAAGGGGTCGAAAACGCCTTCGACTTCCCTGGCTTCGTCCCTGCTTATATCCGGCCACAATTTTGCGAAGGAAAGGGGCCTTTCCGCTGGGCGGCATTATCCGGTGACCCGGAAGATATTTATCAGACGGATGAAGTCATTTTACGTGAATTTAGCTATAACAAACATTTATGCAACTGGATTCGCATGGCCCGGGAGAAAATCCAATTCCAGGGACTACCTTCACGTATTTGCTGGCTTGGATATGGAGAGCGCGCCCGCTTCGGAAAAATCATAAATGACATGGTGGCAAGCGGAAAGTTGAAAGCGCCGATCGTTATTGGCCGTGACCATTTGGATTCCGGCTCTGTCGCTTCGCCAAACAGGGAGACTGAGGCAATGAAAGATGGTTCAGATGTTGTGGCAGACTGGCCGATATTAAACGCGCTTATCAATGCGGTCGGAGGAGCCACATGGGTTTCGGTTCACCATGGCGGAGGAGTCGGCATGGGCTATTCCCTGCATGCCGGAATGGTCATCGTTGCGGATGGAACGAAAGAAGCTGAATCCCGTTTGGAGCGAGTATTGACGACTGATCCTGGCATGGGCGTCGTAAGACATGCAGATGCCGGATACGAATTAGCGGAAAAAACAGCGCGTGAAAAAGGCGTTCAAATACCGATGCTTGCGAACAAAACTTGAAAAAATCGCTTTTGGGGGGACGGTAGAGTGACAAAACCTATTTGGATCAAACATGCTTCACAACTGGCGACACTTGCTTTGAATGGAAAAGGACCAAGGGTAAAAGAGGAAATGTCGGAGCTCGGTCTCATTGAAGACGGAAGCTTGTGGCTTGAAGATGGCGTGATTAAGGCGGTTGGAACGACGGCAAAACTGGAAGAACAATATGGGGAGCGGGAAAATGAAGCGGAAGTCGTCGATGCTTCCGGTTGTCTTGTCACCCCCGGCCTTGTCGACCCGCACACACATGTTGTGTATGGCGGTAGCCGTGAACGTGAGTTTGAGATGAGGTTGGAAGGCGCGACATATATGGAGATCATGAACGCGGGCGGCGGCATCCACGCGACAACGCGGATGACCCGGGAAGCGACGGAAGAAGAATTGATGGAACAAACGATGCGGCGCCTGGATTCATTTTTGACTCATGGAGTCACCACCGTAGAAGGGAAAAGCGGCTACGGAATGAATATAGAGACTGAGTTAAAGCAGCTTCGGGTCATGCAAAAGCTACAGGAAGCCCATGCGATTGATATCGTTCCGACTTTTATGGGCGCCCATGCTGTTCCACCCGAGTATAAAGAACGGGAAGATGAATTTGTGGATCATTTGATCAAAGAAATGCTTCCAGTAGTAGCGGAGGAAAAGCTTGCTGAATTTAATGATGTTTTTTGTGAAAAAGGCGTGTTTACTCCGGAGCAGTCCGAACGGATACTGGAAGCGGGAAA
Source organism: Siminovitchia sp. FSL H7-0308 (assembly GCF_037980985.1). Classification (NCBI taxonomy): domain Bacteria; kingdom Bacillati; phylum Bacillota; class Bacilli; order Caryophanales; family Bacillaceae; genus Siminovitchia; species Siminovitchia sp. FSL H7-0308. The sequence continues at coordinate 3,904,111 of NZ_CP150282.1, read as the reverse complement.
AGACTATGGCCTCATTCCAAAAATCCATGCCGATGAAATCGAACCGTACGGCGGAGCAGAGTTGGCTGCCAAAGTTGGCGCCATTTCAGCGGAACATTTGCTCAAAGCGTCTGATCAGGGAATCAGGGCCATGGCCGACGCTGGTGTTATCGCCTGTCTGCTGCCCGCTACGGCGCTTTACTTAAGGGAACAGGCGGCAGCCGGCCGAAAAATGGTGGACGCTGGCGTCCCCGTAGCCATCTCCACCGATTGCAATCCCGGTTCATCCCCGACCACATCAATGCCGCTCGTCATGAACTTGGCATGCATCTTAATGCGCATGACACCAGCAGAAGCATTGACGGCCGCCACGTATAACGCTGCCTGCGCCATCAACCGCCAAGACAAAGTCGGCTCGCTGGAACAATGCAAGCAGGCGGATGTTGTCATGTGGGATATTGAAAACTATCAGAAACTGCAATACTTATTCGGAGTAAATCACGTCAAATCAGTCTGGAAAAAAGGAATTCAGGTGGTGTAGCAAATGGAAGATAACTGGCTGAGAAAACCCGAATGGTTTTGGAATCCGGCTGATGGCGAACTTGATTTTGTTCACCAATGGGTGCGCTCCCTTAAAGAAGGGGAGACACCCGGCCTGATCCTGTTTGGAGCGCCCATTTCACGCTCCTCGATCAGCGTTTCGGGAGCGTCTTTATATCCGCTGGAATTTCGCAAAATGTGGAAAAGCTTTGCCACATACAATTTAGATGAAAACGTCGATTTATCAGGGTTTCATGTGGCGGACGCCGGGGATGTCGCCATGCACACAACCGATATTGTAACATCGCACAAACGGATTGAAACGGCTGCGGCATATCTTTCACGACATTATCCCGATTCGACCCTTTCCATGATCGGCGGGGATCATTCCACAACCGCCTGTGCCGTTCGTGGAATAAAAGAAACATTTCCTGATGAAACAATCGGCATTCTTCAACTCGATACCCATTTGGATGTCCGTGACCCGGCGGAATTGGGCCCGGCAAACGGAACCCCGATTCGGCAACTCGTGGATGACGGTGCAGTCAAAGGAGAGAATATCTACAATATTGGCCTCCATGGCTATTTTAACGCACGTCCTTTAATCGACTATGCCAAAGAACATGGGATCAACATGGTGACTTTGAAACAAGCGAGGGAACAAGGCGTTACCAGCGCTGTTGGTGAAGCGCTGCGCCGCCTGGCTGAAAAAGTGGACCGTATTTACGTCACGGTGGATATGGATGTATTGGATATCACCCAAGCCCCTGGAGTTCCCGCATCCACCCCGGGTGGTATGACGACCATTGAACTATTTGACTCGCTCATTGAAATCGGCAAGTGGAAGGAAGTTCACTATATCGATTTTGTCTGCCTCGATCCGACAAAAGACTCTCCCGTGGCTGAAACCGTGAAAACGGGTGTTTACGCCTGGCTTCAGTTTGTAACAGGGAGAGTGCTGGGGGCGAGGAAGACATAAGACCACAAGTGTTGTGCCGCCGGCTGGGCCGGCGGTCAAGATGAATTTGGTGCGAGCATAAAACAAATAGGAGGAAATCAACATGGATGCAGCAAGAAGAAAGGAAGAGACAGCTATAAAACCGGACTCAAATACACAAATGTGGAAATTTTTTGTTTATAGTTTTATCGGCGTCTTTATGTTTTTCATTCCTGTTACGATAGGTGAACGAAACTCAATCATGTTGGATCATATTGTCTCTTTTATTCAAACAAACCTAGGGACGTTTACACCGTACTATGGATTGATGGTGATTGCTGCAGGAGCCATGTATCCCTTTATTTCGGGAACATGGAAAAAATCAAGCGTAGATATTTTTTTCTCAATTTTCAAACTAATAGGGTTGTTCGTTGGTCTCATGCTTGTATTTCAATTCGGACCAACTTGGCTGTTCCATCCGGACATGGGACCATTCCTGTTTGAGAAATTGGTCATTCCTGTAGGACTGCTTGTTCCGATCGGAGCCGTCTTTTTGGCTTTGCTCGTCGGGTACGGCCTACTTGAATACATTGGAGTGATCATGCGGCCAATCATGCGACCCGTTTGGAAAACACCCGGACGCTCTGCCATCGACGCCGTGGCGTCTTTCGTTGGGAGCTACTCTCTAGGTCTCTTAATTACAAATCGAATCTATAAAGAAGGAAAATATACCGCGAAAGAAGCGTCTATTATTGCCACAGGTTTTTCAACTGTTTCAGCCACATTTATGGTTATTGTTGCAAAAACACTCGACTTAATGGACATATGGAATACGTATTTCTGGATCACGCTCATCGTGACATTTGTAGTTACCGCAATTACGGTAAGAATCTGGCCGCTTTCAAAAATGGCAAACGAATATCATGAGGGTGCGACTCCACAGCCCGAAGTGGAAATTCAAGAAAGTCGTTTTGCCGCAGCCTGGAAAGAAGCAAAAAACACAGTCCAAGAGGCGCCAAAATTACTGGACAACGTATGGATGAATTTGAAAGACGGCTTACTAATGGCCATGGCTATCCTGCCTTCGATTCTTTCGATTGGACTGCTTGGCCTCGTTTTGGCCGAATATACTCCTGTCTTTGATTGGCTCGGCTATATCTTCTACCCATTTACTTTTATCGTACAATTACCTGATCCGTTGTTTGTGGCAAAAGCCGCTTCTTTAGGCATCGCGGAAATGTTCCTGCCCGGACTGTTTGTCACCGAGGCGGCGCTCATCGTGAAATTCGTCATTGCAGTTGTATCCGTTTCCGGAATTATCTTCTTTTCCGCTGTCGTTCCCTGTATCGTCGCAACCGAAATTCCGATTACGATCCCGCAACTGATCATTATTTGGATTGAGCGGGTTATTCTTACAATCTTAATCGTAACGCCGATAGCCTATTTGATTTTGTAGAAAAGAATAATAGATAGATGTACAGGGGAGACTTCTCTCCTGCTATTTTTTTGCATTGGAAGCCGTAGGGTTCGTTTTTATCACGAAATAGGGCAGGAGGAGAGTCATCTTGCCCTAGACATGTTGAAACTGAGGGACGTTGATGGTGTATGATAATAGTGTAGATATTTCAAAAATGAGCAAATCTCTCTTACATATCTTTAAAAAGATGTTGTTCGATATTAAACTAATAAGAGAGCTTCAGATGTTTGGCAGCACTGGCAAAAAACTTATTCGTAAAATATTGATCAAAAAGGAGTAAAAAATGTATCAAGTAATAGATAATGTAAGAGTATGGGGAGAACCTCTAGAAAGTGCGGTATCACAAGCCATAACTTGCTCTAAGCATGGAAATGTGGTGCAAACGTTGTTAATGGCCGATCATCACAAAGGATACTCGCAGCCAGTCGGCGGAGTAGTTGTGTATGATGGACAAGTTTCACCTTCTGGAGTCGGCTATGATATTGCCTGCGGGAATAAAGCGGTCAGAACGAACTTAAAATATGAAGATGTTCAACATAATATTTCCGGCATTATGGATGAAATTGTAAAAAACATATCGTTTGGTTTAGGGCGCAATAATAACGAAAGAGTAGACCACGAGTTATTTGACGATCCGGATTGGGACGTCTACAAGCAAATCGGAATACATGAACATGACACCCTAAAGGCGTTGGCAAGAAAACAATTGGGTACTGTAGGCAGCGGTAATCATTTTGTAGATATATTTGTAGAGGAAAAGACCGGTGACATTTGGGTTGCCAACCATTTTGGCAGTCGGGGTTTCGGCCATAAAACGGCGAGTGGATTTTTAAACTTGGCGAGCGGTAGAAAATTTTCAGACAAAGCCCCGGGAGAAAGCATGGACCAACCACCAACATTGATCGACTTAAATAATGAGCTCGGAGATATGTATTTCAGGGCTATGACATTAGCGGGAAGGTATGCTTATGCCGGACGTGATTATGTTATGACACAAGTTTTAAATATTTTGGGAGCCGTATCTACATTTGAAGTACACAATCACCATAATTTCGCCTGGAAGGAAGTTCATAATGGTCGTGAATATATAGTAGTGAGAAAAGGAGCAACACCTTCGGCACCCGGCCAACTGGGCTTTATTGGTGGCAGCATGGCCGATATTTCAGTTATTGTAAAAGGAAAAGATAGCCAAGAGAATAAAGACGCCTATTATAGCACGGTTCATGGAGCCGGTCGAATCATGAGCAGAACGGAAGCGGCAGGTAAAATGAATTGGAAAACCCGAAGGCGCAGAGGAGGAAAAATTACACCTCAGCAAATGAAAGAAGCAATCGAAGCTTATGGAGTGGAGTTGCGGGGAGCTGGTACAGATGAAAGCCCATTTGTATACAAAAAGCTTCGTACTGTTTTGAACGCCCATAGTGAAACGATCGAAATACTACATGAACTCAGACCTATAGGGGTATGTATGGCAGGTGCGAACGAGTTCGATCCGTATAAAGATTAAAGATTTAGGTAAGCTGATGAAAATCACCCCTTGAATCTATTGAAACCGTTGGAGTTCCTTTTGGACTCAGGGAATGCTCGATGCTAAAAGCTTTAAGAACTTCATCTATTAACTTATTTTTAAACTCATGCTTGATCTGTATGGAATTTTTTATTCTCCTATCATCCAACCCAAAAAGGTGTCACTGTTCATTTCTTTAGTGAACTATAAGTCATGGTTGACAAAATAAAAATACTTAAAAATAACATTGAGCTCATAGCGTTTTAAGGAAAAGGGGTTTTATATTGAAAATAAGAAAAATTAAACTGAATGAATTGGATAGATTAGTTGATATATGGTATGAAGCATCAATAGATGCACATGAATTTATCGAACAAGCGTATTGGAAATCACAACGAAAAGCAATGAGGGAAACATATCTGCCAATGGCGGACACATATGTTATTTCAGTAGGGAAACAGATAACAGGTTTTATTTCTATGGTCGAAAATGATGTAGCGGCGTTATTTGTGAAGGCCGATTGCCAAGGCAAAGGCTACGGAAAAAAACTACTGCAGTTTGTAAAGGAAAACCGAAATCGTATTCAATTAAAAGTGTATCAGAAAAACGAGCAAGCAATTCGTTTTTATCTCAAAAATGGTTTTGAAATTCGTGAGGAACAATTAGATGAACTCACTGGGGAGAAAGAATATTTGATGGAGTGGACAACATAATAAACCTTAAATTGTTGGGAGCGCTGTTCAGAGGTTTACGCCTGATTGAGATCAAAAGTCATTGAGTGAAAAAGAGGACTCGTATGACAATGCAGTGACTGAGGAAAATGATAAAAAGTCAATGTGCCTTTTTTATAAAAAGGAAACATGATTTTATCCTGTAATATTTGTCGTCGATCCATCTCATGACATCAACCCCAGGAGATCGACGACAAATCAAAACAGTACAAAAGCTAGAAAACACCAGTATTTTGAGCCAATTTGGAAAAAAACCTTCCATTTTTATGAAATATGTGTTATATGGTAAATATGATAAGACTCATGTATTTTGGGTTTGTATCTTACCTATGAGGAATTGAAACTTCGCCAACAAATCGGTGAAGATAAAAACATCATGGTTTGTATCTTACCTATGAGGAATTGAAACTTGTCAACAATGCGGACTTCGGCATCCAACCCGATGCGTTTGTATCTTACCTATGAGGAATTGAAACATTCCATCGTCGATGATTTCACCGGTCACACTAACTCGTTTGTATCTTACCTATGAGGAATTGAAACTGGGATAGGGAAACTAGAAATAATATTAATGATAATGTTTGTATCTTACCTATGAGGAATTGAAACAACAAGGGCGTCATACAAGGAAAGAATCCAAGGGAACGTTTGTATCTTACCTATGAGGAATTGAAACATGAAAATAGATTTAGGTAGGTGGTGAAGTGTGACAACGTTTGTATCTTACCTATGAGGAATTGAAACTTAAATGGTTGGGTTAATTATGGGGGAGTATTAGCTTCGTTTGTATCTTACCTATGAGGAATTGAAACTCAAAAATTGGACCATTTCCCCGTAAAAAACTTTTTTAGTTTGTATCTTACCTATGAGGAATTGAAACATGGCGAGGACATAAACAGTAGTGGCATCCGTAAGGGTTTGTATCTTACCTATGAGGAATTGAAACATCGTCGAAATGGATGGAGAGACAGTAGGCCGTATTGTGGTTTGTATCTTACCTATGAGGAATTGAAACACCGCCTTCCGGCATATATCCGAACTGCCCGCGCCAAGTTTGTATCTTACCTATGAGGAATTGAAACCCTCCGAATTTTTTAGCGCCTTCCCGTGCGATTTCCCGTTTGTATCTTACCTATGAGGAATTGAAACCCGAACTGCCCGCGCCAATAATCGGCCATCCCCAGCAGTTTGTATCTTACCTATGAGGAATTGAAACTGGATAGAATCATCTATAACGTTGACAAAGGAATAGCGTTTGTATCTTACCTATGAGGAATTGAAACCCATCAGGACAGCGCCAGATAACCCGGTACGTTTCCGGTTTGTATCTTACCTATGAGGAATTGAAACTGACTATCGCCTGTAGCCACGTAAGGTCGACGCCGAGTTTGTATCTTACCTATGAGGAATTGAAACTCCGGATATAAACGTGCCCGATTTGAGCGAAACATGTTTGTATCTTACCTATGAGGAATTGAAACTTATCTACATCTGTCTTTTCGGCAGGAGTTGTCTTTCGTTTGTATCTTACCTATGAGGAATTGAAACTATGCCATTTCTAAACTTCTTTCATGCACTTCATCGTTTGTATCTTACCTATGAGGAATTGAAACTACTCATGCTTATCTATTTTTCTGGCAGCAAACTCGTTTGTATCTTACCTATGAGGAATTGAAACCCACTTGCGTTGCTGATCCACTCCTCGCGGCCTTTGGTTTGTATCTTACCTATGAGGAATTGAAACAGAAAAGTGGCTTGTCTGTCCCAAGCAAACTGAATTTCGTTTGTATCTTACCTATGAGGAATTGAAACGTAGTCCAATAGGCATTGCATTACCAGTTCCTGCGTTTGTATCTTACCTATGAGGAATTGAAACTCGAAAATTGGACCATTTCCCCGTAAAAAACTTTTTTGTTTGTATCTTACCTATGAGGAATTGAAACAACAACTAGCCACAAAACCGCATATCATCGAAATTAAGTTTGTATCTTACCTATGAGGAATTGAAACAAGGACAAGCCAAACCTGCGGCCAAACCTGCACCAAGTTTGTATCTTACCTATGAGGAATTGAAACTCGGTTCTTCCCAAAAGATAATCAGTTGTCACGTCAGTTTGTATCTTACCTATGAGGAATTGAAACCAGATTTCTCGGGGTAATAACAAAGGCGGAATACACGTTTGTATCTTACCTATGAGGAATTGAAACCATGGTTTGCCTGATCTAGTTTTAGCGCCGCATTTTTGTTTGTATCTTACCTATGAGGAATTGAAACTTGACATCCTCAAAGATGATGCCAAATCCCCGGTACCGGTTTGTATCTTACCTATGAGGAATTGAAACGACAACTATTCGAATGACAACTTGGAACGGCGTTGGAGTTTGTATCTTACCTATGAGGAATTGAAACTTAAAAACGTAATCCTTGGGCCAATTCTTCTACTTGTTTGTATCTTACCTATGAGGAATTGAAACCGATATAAACGACGCAGATTGTCTCGACCTGTAGGACTGTTTGTATCTTACCTATGAGGAATTGAAACCGAAGGGCAATCATTTGTTATACCGGCTTGTGCCGTGTTTGTATCTTACCTATGAGGAATTGAAACGACAACTATTCGAATGACAACTTGGAACGGCGTTGGAGTTTGTATCTTACCTATGAGGAATTGAAACCACTATCGACAATGTAGGACGGCACGGACGGTACAATGTTTGTATCTTACCTATGAGGAATTGAAACTTAAAAACGTAATCCTTGGGCCAATTCTTCTACTTGTTTGTATCTTACCTATGAGGAATTGAAACCGATATAAACGACGCAGATTGTCTCGACCTGTAGGACTGTTTGTATCTTACCTATGAGGAATTGAAACCGAATATGGTCGAGTTCTCGCTTGCGCCAGTAACTGTTTGTATCTTACCTATGAGGAATTGAAACCTGGCAAACCGCGGATTTAAAGGTGCGGAAGCAGGTACGTTTGTATCTTACCTATGAGGAATTGAAACCTCTACAAATGATCCTGTTGCGCGCTGGACAAAAGCCGTTTGTATCTTACCTATGAGGAATTGAAACACTGATAAAGGACTACCCGCAGACTTCGCGGACTTTGTTTGTATCTTACCTATGAGGAATTGAAACCAAAAGCAGTAAAAGCTGGTGAAATAGCTACTGTAGTTTGTATCTTACCTATGAGGAATTGAAACCGCACTCTCACGCAAAACGAACTGGAAAAACGCATTGTTTGTATCTTACCTATGAGGAATTGAAACTAATTTTCATTTTAAATCAAATAGTGCGGAGGGGTGAGTTTGTATCTTACCTATGAGGAATTGAAACGAGCTAGGAAACACCGCAACCCCGTGGTCCCCCGCCGTTTGTATCTTACCTATGAGGAATTGAAACTTACATCCACAAACCCAATACCAACCATCTTCAAAGTTTGTATCTTACCTATGAGGAATTGAAACTGGGAAATAAACTAGTTCCGGATGATGAAAAAAAGAGTTTGTATCTTACCTATGAGGAATTGAAACTCAGTTGAAACAAATGGCACAAATGGCACAGATGACGTTTGTATCTTACCTATGAGGAATTGAAACGAGTTTCTTCACCCTTGTATTCAGTAGATCGCACTTCGTTTGTATCTTACCTATGAGGAATTGAAACTTGGCCAAAACAGCTTTATAATCAAACACTGGACATTGTTTGTATCTTACCTATGAGGAATTGAAACTGCGACATTGTTAGAAAACGATGTACCAGAAGAAGGTTTGTATCTTACCTATGAGGAATTGAAACACAGGCCCTATCGGTTGGATAGTGGCTGGTATTGGATGTTTGTATCTTACCTATGAGGAATTGAAACTGGGAAGAACTGACCATACTGGTCCCGACCATGACCTGTTTGTATCTTACCTATGAGGAATTGAAACAACTCTCTCAAAGCAAGCCGCAAAATCTCTATGTCGTTTGTATCTTACCTATGAGGAATTGAAACCCCTGTTGTGGTTGATGTGTATTCTGCTCCCCTGTCGTTAACATCTTACCTATAAGGAATTGAAACTGGTTCTGGTCAACTTTTCTTTTTGAGTCTCTAACTCGTTTGTATCTTACCTATGAGGAATTGAAACGTGTTTTTTTGATTTTAAATAATGCTCGATTAGTTGTTTGTATCTTACCTATGAGGAATTGAAACTTAAGAGTATCTGTATTTTTGTCTGGGGAAAGCAAAAGTTTGTATCTTACCTATGAGGAATTGAAATTAACCATCTACTTCTAATATATAAGTCCTTCCATCGTTTGTATCTTACCTATGAGGAATGAAACTTTGGTTTAGCCTGGTGATTATTTCTATATCTATTACTACTTGTTTGAATCTTTCCCTATGAAAGCGACCTTACTTCGTTAGAAGTTTGAAAGAGTCAAAAAGTAAAGGACGCTTATCTTACCTATAAGGAACAAATAAGGAATCGAGGATAAATTTACCCTTGATTCCTATTTTTTCATTTGTTATACTTTTTTTGAGTCAAAAAGAAAAGGAGGATTTCGCATTCCTGCTATACATATTAAATTCCAACTTGACCAACCTCTCGTGCTACCGGTAAATTACCAACATTTGCTTCAGGCGCTCGTCTATTCGATTTTCCCTCAACAAGAAGCTTCATATCTCCATGATCAAGGGTACCATTACAATAACCGTACGTATAAACTATTTTGTTTTTCAAAAATAAAAGCTAAAAAGACTGTCTATGATAATAGTACTAAAAAAATCACGTTTCATGACCGAATATCTATATCTATTAGTTCTATTTTACCAGAATTAATAGAAAAAACGACTAATCAAATACTAACGACAGAAAATTTACTTTTAAACGGTGAAAAACTAACAATAGATTCGATCCAATTCAGCCAAAACAGTGTGACAACGAATTCTTTGCAAGTAAAAGCAAATTCACCAATAACTGTTTATTCTACTTATGAAAAAAGGGATGGTTCAAAAATTACTCATTATTTTTCACCACATGATCCAGTATTCGAGCATTTGATTCAGGAGAACTTTGCACGAAAGTATGAAGCTTTTACGAACGAATCACTTGAACATGAGAAGGAGCTGTTGTCCATTCGTCCGGTACGCGTCACCAATAGAGATAAGGTAGTGACTAAGTATAAAAACATTTGGATTACCGGGTGGACTGGGATTTATGAAATAAAAGCGAAGCCTGAATATTTGTCTTTCCTTTTAAATGCCGGTCTTGGCAGCCGGAATTCAAGTGGATTTGGATTCATCTCACCATTTCAGTAATGATATAGAGGGGAGGGGTTAGATGTGTTGCTGTCCGATATTATCCGGATTGGAAAGCCATTGATTGACAGTAATATGTCTATACAAGAAAGAATTCAACTGCTGTCAGATGTCGGGAAAGAAGAGGCTAAAAATTTTTATGGAAATGTGTTTGTTGTTGTGTTGGATGGGCAGGAGGCTAATTTATATTATCGGACTTTTCAAGATGAAGAAAACGGACCGGTTCAACTAGATGCAGCTATTGCCATGCCGATAACGATACCGTCAGGTGGAAACCCGTTAAATGCCCAAGGGATCTACCCAATTCCATGTTATCCTTTGTACGACAAGCATATTAAGCAAATATCCGATGACAAAAAAACCTTTAAGCTTGTCCATGATAGATTAGTTAAAACAGTTCCTTATTTTGACACGGACCAAGAGGAATTGGCAAAGAAGTCAAAGATCATTGCTGATTGCTTAGTTGAAGAAGCGACAAAATTTGTAAGAGAAGAAAAGCAGCTTGGTGTGCTTTTTATATTGGATTGTTCACTGGAATTTTTTGAAACAGAACAAAAGCAAGGTTATTTGGAGATAAAGGTACATGATAGGTCGGCCGATCATTATTTTATGAATCCGCAAAAATTGACTGCTAATATTATAGAAGCTCGTTTCCAAGAAGCAAAAGAATTGGGTTCGAAAAAAAATGCGATATCCACGATTTCAAACATGTCTTCTGAAGAAGTTGTTTCCGCTTATAATAAATCCTGGCTATGGCTAAGCCCTACATGGGAAGCACCTAGGTCCATTTATTGGGAGAAAAAAGAATGGACGAAGGGGATACGTTTAAATCGAAAAGAGTACGAAGCCTACTTCTATGGAGCCCAATTTTTAAAGCAAGTTCAAACACCCATACGTGCTGGTGTGTTGAAAGAAATGTTTGCCCCGACTTTCAGTGTAGAGGCCAAACAAAATATGCGCCCAACAAGTTTTGAAACTATTTTTGGCATCCCTTACTTTTTGCCTTTAACAAATGTGGATCCCACGGAATTATATACGAAATTCCAAAACCTCAAGACGAGATATGAAAGTAAAGATGCTCATCCAAATGATCTGCAACTAGAAATTATTAGCGGTTTGCAGAGTAAAATAATGCGCAATGTAAGTGATGATTATCGAATCACCATCATCTACTATTCGGGCATATTGAATCGGGGCGATATCCATCTCCGCGCGCAGATTGAAGATGTAGTCCCAAGTATTGCCCAAAAGGTACAGAAAATTATCCAAGATATCGAAAGGCGTCAGTTGAAATATATTGCTGATTTATTACATATTCCGGAAGAGCAAACAGCTTACACTCATTTTAAAGTTAAACATCTTCCCACTTTGTTAAGTAACGCATATGGGCCGGGCTATTTGTGGACGAGCATGGAAAAGGTGTTGCACGGTAGGCCGATTGGTATTGAAAGAGTAACAAAACAAGCAACTAGGCGAATGACAGAGCTTGCAAACAAAAGAGATTTTTGGAACATCCGTTTTGAGCTTCTGTTCTATCACTTGTTTTTAGCATTTTATCGCATGTATTCTTCTCAAATTTTACATGAAGGAAAGGGGGAAACCGATGTGAGAGAATGGAAAGAAATGATTGATCGATATAAAAATGGAATTTTGACTGAAGACGATGTTAATTCAACTGAAAAAGTTGGATTTATCGCAGGCTGTTTAGTTCAACAGTTTGAGCGTTCTTATTTCAGAAAACTAGGAAAAGGGTATCTGGATACCCGCGTGATGCGTTTTGGAAGCAAATTGACACCCGAGATGGTTTGGAAAAATGGGCTGATTGAAATGGAAGGACTAAGAAAGAGAAGAGATCTTGGAATTTCGGAAAATTATAGTAAAGCGCTTGCTATTATTTTGCCTGCCATGATTCGCTTGGAGAAAAATAATCTTCTAACAAAAGAAAAAGATGAGTTTATGACCATGTTTTGGTCTGGCTATTTAATGTTTCCAAAGAAGGAGGAAAAAAATGATGTCGATTTCCAATAGTGAATTACTGTTTGTCAAATCAGTCAAGGACGGGATTCCAAATAGAGACCCTCTCAATGATAGCGATGCGAGAAGAATTTTTCCGGAAGAAGACGGTCGGATTTCTCTATCCGATGTGAGTATAAAGCGCGACGTCCGTGACTTTGTTATTGCTTTGTATCCAGATGGCGGAGGAAAAAATCATATTTTTGTTCAACCAATTATTAATGATAAAGGGAAATTATTAGGCAGAAAATCCCTCGCTTTAAAAATTGCTGAAAATGTCGGAAAGGAAAATGAAGCAAAGGAGGATATGGAGTCCGTATTAGTTGATCATGCTTTTGATGTCCGTACGTTTGGGATCGTTTATTCCGAAAAACCAAAATTTCATTTAACGGGACCTGTGCAATTCTCATGGGCTCATTCCATGCATCCCGTTGACACGCAATATGTTCAAGGAACAGTTACAATGCCAAGTACAGACACTGGAGAAGGGAAAACCCAAGGGACCATATGGACAAGCTACACCGTTCCATTTGCTGTTTTTTCCATGACAGGTGTTATAAATGCCAAAAGTGCTGAGCATACGAAAATGACAATTGACGACCAGGAGCTGTTGCTTAGAGGACTATGGCAAGGAACCCAGCATCGTCATGCTAGGGGAAGAGGGCAGCAGGAGCCTCTATTTCTCGTTCATATTGAGTATAATGACCCTTTTTTCCGTATTGGCTACTTAGAAGAAATGATCAAATTGGTTCCAGACAAAGAAACATGGAGAGATGACAGTAGCAGGCCTTCTTCTATTCATGAAATTTCCATAGATGTGACAGAATTAGAAAAGGTTTTGGAAATGTATAAAGATAAAATTGACCGTTGCCGGATCTGGAAACACCCTCTTTTACAAGTAGATGGAAAATTAGAGGAATATATTCAAGAGATCTCCTGGTAAAGGAGGGGAAAACGTTGAAAGTTTTAGCCTTTGATGTGAAAAGTTCAGTTGCTCACTTTCGCAGGCCGGATACAACTGCTACCCAATTGACATATCCCTTCATTCCCCCAACTGCAGCGAAGGGGCTGGTTGGTGCAATATTGGGAATAGAAGACTTTACCACGACTGATAAAGTTGGTATTGAGTTACGTTCAAGTGTCCGCTTGGTAAGCCAACAGTTATCGTTGCTCCATAATGGAGGTTCGTCTTTTAATCGGCCAACAACTATCCAGTTACTAGTGGAACCTGCCTATAGAATATACTATGCTGGGGAGCAATTTTTCAACGAGTTGGAAATCGCCCTGAAAGAAAAGCAATTTGTCTATACAACGTATCTCGGCTCGGCTTTTGCCATCACCACACCGGTTTATGCAGGGACATGGGAATTGAACGAAGTGCTGGATACAGGCAAAACGTATAGCGCAAGATCGGTCATTCCTGTTTCAGCTATAAAAGAGCTCGTTCCCAAAGATGGTCATTATTATCAACGAGCGAGTGGTTTTATGAAAAGGTATGAGGGACATCGCACATTTAGTCAATCTATTGATTTTATTTTTGAGAAAAGCGGAAAAAAAATGTTTATGAAGCCAAAGTTGAATCAAGAAGAGTATCAGTTGGTTGAGATAGAGGGTGACCTTGTATGTCTAGTATAATTCCATTTTCAGTGAGCATCGCTCGCCCAGATGATAATGGCAAGCAATATCTATTAACGGAACACTTGGAAGGGGTGCGTAATAAAGCGCGCTCCTTTTTTACAACAGCTATTGATCCAGCTGTGAAAAAACTAATCGAATTTGCAGCTATCAGCCATGATATCGGTAAAGCAAATTTTGAATGGCAACGGTATATTAAAGGAGAAAGCAGGCGTGGGCCGAATCATTCCCATTATGGTGCCCTCTTTTTTTCTTATTTATCCTATCACTTTCTGAAAGAAAGTAAGTTATGGAATGAACGCTATCAAATGATTTGGCTTTTTTTAACACGAGATATTGCTGATCACCATGGAGTTCTAAAGGGATATGCAAAGAATGAAGAGATTGATACTGGCTGTTTTGAAAAAATAGATATGCCCGGGATTGAGAAGTGGATTTATTACTTATATCCTGAGATCGAATCCATGAATATATCGGTCAATGAAGAGGATATCCATCTATGGCAGTTCGGTGAATATATGGATATTTTAGACGAAGTATTTGAATCGATTTATGATGACCTCAGACAACATGAAAAAAACGTAGATGAAATGATGGCTGTACTCCAACGATGGCGATATTTTACTTCGATTTTTATTGCTGCCGATCGGTTTGATATTCAAGAAGCTACTGATCGTCGAATTAAAAAGAGTGATTGGAACAAGATTGGCGATCGTATTAACCTATTTTGCCTGCAGGGAAAAGGGCATCCTCTTGCAGCCATTCGTTCAAATGCCCAAAAATCTATCATTAAACAATGGAAAGAAGAGCAAAACAGCTCTTACTATGTACTGGAGATGCCAACGGGATATGGAAAAACGATTACAGCTTTAAAACTGGCCTCTGAAATTGCAAAAGAAAAAGGTTTTTCTAAAATTATTTATATTGCTCCTTATTTGTCCATCCTCGAACAAAATGCCGATGTCATTGAGAAAATAACCGGATTTACGCCTTTGCAATTTCATTCAATGGCTATTTTAAAAAATCGTGGACGAATTGATAATGAACATCTGTTGGATGAAAATGAAAAAACGGATGAAATGAGTGACATACATGTCCAGGCTTGGGCCAATCCAATTATTTGTACAAGCTTAGTACAGTGGATGAAAGCTATTTTTCCAAGCCGTGCCCAGGAAACGTTGCGCCGAATTTTTCTTCAAGACGCCATTGTTGTCATTGACGAACCTCAAATTATAGATGCTGCAGTTTGGAACTTATTTTTAAAAGGAACAAACGCAATGTCCAAACTCTACCATCAAGTTACGATCTTTTGTTCTGCGACAATGCCCCCTTTTCATCATGGGCTCAATGAGGAACCCAAAAGGCTGACCGTATCGTCGAAAGGCTCACTTAACAGATATAAGTTGAAACTGATAGAGCCAATAGACGCTGCTGAATGTGCTGAAAAACTATCAAGATTACGGGAGCCAAGCGGAGCAGCTATCCTGAATACGATTCATGATGCAATTGATGTTTATCAACAACTCGATCAACAGACAGATACGAATACATACTTGGTGCATGGACTGATGGTTCCGATTCATAAAAGCATACAAATCAAACAAATTTTTAATGCACTCAACAGTCAGCGTAAAAAAGAACATTCACAACGCATTCTTGTCATCTCGACGCAAGTGATAGAAGCAGGAGCGGATTTAAGTTTCCATTATATGTATCGCGCCTTACCGATTCTTCCTTCACTAATTCAAGCCGCTGGCAGGGTGAACAGACACGGCGAAAAGGACATGGGAATTATAGAGACAGGAAAGTTGATGAGAAATGACCAAGATACCCGCTTTATTTATGCTCATCATTTGAGGCGCATTTCAGATGATTTACTTTTTCAGAAAGATATATGGTTGGAGGAGGAAACAGGGAATCTTATTAAACAGTTTTACCAAAACATGTTTCATGAAAATAATTATCAATCGGTTTTGCAAGATATCAAGAAGGCAATGGAAGGGAATTGGGAAGCCTTATCCAGACATGAAGTATTCGGAGGTAACGAATACCATCGCTTGCCCGTTTTTATTCCCTTTAAGTGGGAGGAATATAAACCATTCATCTCTGAAGATTTAAAGCAATTGATGGAGGAGTTTGGGGCTTCGTCGCCGGAAGATATTTATTGTATTTTTAAAGAGAAAAAAATGCTGAATCGTCCATACGAAGAAAAGAAGAGATTCAACATCCTTTTTCATCAATTTGTTTTAAATATACCAGCAAAGAAGGCATTAAAAGTAGTTTCCAAAGAGGATTTCCTTACTGATAGAATTCCAATGTTAAAAGATGACGGAGTCTACAGCCCAGAAAAAGGATTGGCCTTTATGGAAGATGAGATCGATCATCATTTTATATAAGAGGAGAATGTGAATTGCCGAATGAGTACATGCCGAACGTGACCGGTACGGACATTTGGTACTATTTCATCTGCAAAAGAGAGCTTTGGCTCATGATTCGTAAAATTGCCCCTGACCAAGAAGATGAAAACGTGGATATTGGCCGTTTTCTTCACGAATACTACAGTAAAAGAGGAAAGAAAGAAGTAGATATAGGCAGCGGTAAAATTGACAGAATCAAGAAGGTGGGAAATCAGCTTGTTGTACAGGAAATAAAGAAAACCTCCCGCTATAGGGAATCCAGTTATTTTCAGTTATTATTTTACTTATACGAACTAAAGAAAATGGGAATAGAAGCCAAGGGAGAGTTGCTGTTTGCGGAAGAAAAGAAGAAGGAAGTGGTTGAATTAACGGAAAAGAACGAGGAACAGTTGGAAAAGGTAATAAAAGAGATACAGAAGTATGCACGTATGCCGGTTCCCCCTTCACCTAAGAAAATTAAGTTTTGTCCAAAATGTGCATATCGTGAATATTGCTGGGCGGGTGAAGAATGAGTGAAAAAAACATTGTATATTACAAATAGCGGTGAATTCAAGAGAAAAGACAACACGTTATATTTTATAAATGATGAAGGAAAGAGAACGTTTATTCCGATAGAAGACATCAACGATATTTTTATTTTTTCAGAGGTAAGCTTAAATACGAAGCTGCTTGATTTTTTGTCCCAGAAGCATATTTGCGTTCACTTTTTCAATTATTTTGGTTATTATTCCGGCACCTATTATCCAAGAGAACATTTAAATGCAGGACACGTATTATTAAAGCAAAGTGAAGTATATTTGAATTTCGAACGTAGGCTTGATTTGGCCAGCCGATTTGTGAATGGGTCAATTCACCAAATGCAACAAGTTCTAAAATACTATGTAAATCGTCGGAAGGATAATAATATCCATTTAAAAGATTCTGCGGAAAAGATGGCGGAGATAAAGGAACATCTCATTCAAGCGCAAACAATAGAGGAATTAATGGCTTCAGAAGGCCATGCAAGAGAAGTATATTACTCTTGCTTTGATGATATTATCCAAAACAAAGATTTCGTGTTTGATAAAAGAACAAAACAGCCTCCTTTAAATGCCCTTAATGCCTTGATTAGTTTTGGTAATTCTATTTGTTATACAATGATTTTAAGTGAAATATATAAAACCTATTTAGATCCGAGAATAGGATTCTTGCATTCGACAAACTTTAGAAGGTTTTCGTTGAACTTGGATGTAGCGGAGATTTTTAAGCCGATTATGGTGGATCGGTTAATTTTTCAGCTCATTAATAAGAAAATGATTACAAAAAAGCATTTTGAACAGCAGCATACAGGAGGCATTTTGTTAAATGATAAAGGGAGAAGAATTTTTTTAGAGCAAACTGAGTTGCGAATGAGAACTACTGTAAATCACCGTCACCTTGGCAGGCGTGTTTCATATCGACGCTTATACCGACTAGAGCTTTACAAAATTCAAAAGCATATATTAGGTGAAAAAGAATACGAACCGTTCGAATCGCTTTGGTAGAGGAGGATTTTAGAGAATGTTCTTAATCCTTGTATATGACTTTGGAGAAAAAAGAGTCGGAAAAGCATTGAAAATTTGCCGAAAGTATTTACACTGGGTTCAAAATTCCGTTTTTGAAGGAGAAATTTCAAAAGCAAATTTTGTAAAATTAAAAAAAGAGCTGGAGCTACTCATGGATCCAGAGGAAGACTCGATCATCTTATACACATTCAGATCACAAAAATTTTCTAAAAGAGAAATCATGGGCTTAGAAAAAGGAAACATAGATTTTATCCTGTAACATTTGTCGTCGATCTATCTCGTGACATCAACCCCGGGAGATCGACGACAAATCAAAATCATCCAAAAAGCGGAAAATGCAACCAGTATGAGCCTGTTTGGGAAAAAATAACTTTCATTTTTATAAAATATGTGATATACAATAATGTGATAGAATCAATGTTTTTTGGGGTTAACATCTTACCTATGAGGAATTGAAACTCGGAGCATGAACCTGAACCTCCAAAGCCTACGACGTTAACATCTTACCTATGAGGAATTGAAACCCACCATCCTGTGACACACCTAGCCCGGCGCTTGTAAGTTAACATCTTACCTATGAGGAATTGAAACCGCGATGAGCTTTTCGGACTTATCACGGACACCGAGCGTTAACATCTTACCTATGAGGAATTGAAACACAAAAAGGTCATGCGTGACTGGCGCGGGAAAATCCGTTAACATCTTACCTATGAGGAATTGAAACTGCTGTACGACTAGACATAAATTGTGGACCACACCGTTAACATCTTACCTATGAGGAATTGAAACAGGACAAGGAGCGAAAAGTTGGCGACATCATCACCGGTTAACATCTTACCTATGAGGAATTGAAACCGCAAAAGAAATCGGATATTTGAGAGGTGTTAAACGTTAACATCTTACCTATGAGGAATTGAAACTAACCTGCCCGCAATTGCGCTGGACAATTTTTCGGGGTTAACATCTTACCTATGAGGAATTGAAACGAGACTACGGAAGGCGAAATCACGGCGATGGCTCTACGTTAACATCTTACCTATGAGGAATTGAAACACGCGCTGCTAAACGGTATTTCCTCGTGCCTATTTTCGTTAACATCTTACCTATGAGGAATTGAAACATATGTGGCGCCGGTTGCGGGTGCGCTCGGTATGGTTAACATCTTACCTATGAGGAATTGAAACGGCGATGGCCGCGAAGATACTAACGACGCAGGCGGAGTTAACATCTTACCTATGAGGAATTGAAACCTGATGAAGCAGAGCAACGATACAAAACCGTGGCGTCGGTTAACATCTTACCTATGAGGAATTGAAACAAAACTCGGTCAGATAGTTCACTAGCTTCTATGCTGGTTAACATCTTACCTATGAGGAATTGAAACATCGAATATGAAATCTTCGTCGCGTATCGGCTCAACGTTAACATCTTACCTATGAGGAATTGAAACCCTTATGCCCGCCGCCAAGAATACGAACATAAGTCGAAGTTAACATCTTACCTATGAGGAATTGAAACCTGCAGATTATGAACTGATCAAACAGGGGAAAACATGTTAACATCTTACCTATGAGGAATTGAAACTCGACCAAGTAGTCGAGCAAACATTCGAAAAGCAGTGTTAACATCTTACCTATGAGGAATTGAAACTCACTAACGCCAAATCTGGCGGAGTTTGATGTGCTCGGTTAACATCTTACCTATGAGGAATTGAAACCAAGTTGAAGAAGGTAATACAATAACTCCGTATGAGTTAACATCTTACCTATGAGGAATTGAAACAGGCATGCGCCACCTATCAAGGACGGCCGCATCAAACAGTTAACATCTTACCTATGAGGAATTGAAACACCCATTGTCGAGCAGTATAATCGCCATGCAGCTGAGTTAACATCTTACCTATGAGGAATTGAAACCGGTCGATGATAAGTCGATATATCAGCACTTGCCGGTTAACATCTTACCTATGAGGAATTGAAACGCCAGTGAAGTGGCGAATGTGACTAAAGCCATTTTGTCTGTTAACATCTTACCTATGAGGAATTGAAACAGTGTTTGCCCTGACAAAGCGTACCCTCCCCTCTTGGTTAACATCTTACCTATGAGGAATTGAAAC
The DNA here is from genome assembly GCF_037980985.1 of Siminovitchia sp. FSL H7-0308. Lineage (NCBI taxonomy): Bacteria > Bacillati > Bacillota > Bacilli > Caryophanales > Bacillaceae > Siminovitchia > Siminovitchia sp. FSL H7-0308. The sequence continues at coordinate 3,883,909 of NZ_CP150282.1, read as the reverse complement.
AGATATAAAGTAAAATTGTGATAATCCTCGACCATGCAGTTAACATCTTACCTATGAGGAATTGAAACTATCCCTAAGGGGACTACTGTCTATGTTTCAAACTTGTTAACATCTTACCTATGAGGAATTGAAACGACGGTGACCGTGCGATCGTTTGTAGACCGTGTGAGGCGTTAACATCTTACCTATGAGGAATTGAAACACGTGTGCGTATGATTCGGCGTTTCGAAACTGTGCGGTTAACATCTTACCTATGAGGAATTGAAACCCCGGCTAATGATGCCAAAGCCGAGGGGATTGTTTTGTTAACATCTTACCTATGAGGAATTGAAACGGCTTTTCTGCAATTTCTTTTGCAAGGTTTAGCAGTGGTTAACATCTTACCTATGAGGAATTGAAACTCAAAAGATATTGGCAAACAATCCCAACCACAGAAAACCGTTAACATCTTACCTATGAGGAATTGAAACAAATGAAATCACTTTTAAATGCTACAGGGTTTTCCCCGTTAACATCTTACCTATGAGGAATTGAAACCGTTGACTTTTTTGCTTGGTTTTTATATATCAACGGGTTAACATCTTACCTATGAGGAATTGAAACTTCCGTGTTTTTCCATTACGTCGAGATAGGTTTCCCGTTAACATCTTACCTATGAGGAATTGAAACAAATATAAGCACGCGCATCCAATTCCTCGTAAGAATCAGTTAACATCTTACCTATGAGGAATTGAAACCCAAAAGGAATCGAAGATGCTATGGGTGTGAAACGAGAGTTAACATCTTACCTATGAGGAATTGAAACTGATGGTTCTTACACAAGAACCGTAGATTCCGCCATACGTTAACATCTTACCTATGAGGAATTGAAACGAAGGTATGACCGAAGAAGAACGTAACCGGTATATCTGTTAACATCTTACCTATGAGGAATTGAAACGATGGACGTAGCTGAATAGCCCATTAAATTCATTGCTGTTAACATCTTACCTATGAGGAATTGAAACCTTGAATTGCAGTTTGGGTTTGATGATTTTACTGATGTTAACATCTTACCTATGAGGAATTGAAACGAGGAAGTGTATGAGAGAATAAAAGAAGATATTGTTGTTAACATCTTACCTATGAGGAATTGAAACCGGGGTAGTATTCATAAGTGGATGTCAGCTTCAATTTCGTTAACATCTTACCTATGAGGAATTGAAACTCTCAAATGGGAATCAAAAAAACCAAATGGTGAAGAAAGTTAACATCTTACCTATGAGGAATTGAAACTAATTATGCCGTACATTTCACCGCCTCCCTACCTAGTTAACATCTTACCTATGAGGAATTGAAACCAATTAAGCAGGAGTACACAAAAGACAATCCGGCGCGTTAACATCTTACCTATGAGGAATTGAAACCGGACATTCTTGTAAGCTTCTACGGCAGTATCTCCGTTAACATCTTACCTATGAGGAATTGAAACTTTGTTTTTGGGCTGACCTCTACAGCTGTCGGATCACGTTAACATCTTACCTATGAGGAATTGAAACCCCCTAACTTACGTAATGAGAAAGCAGGGCAAGGAAGTTAACATCTTACCTATGAGGAATTGAAACCGATTTCAGTAGAAGCTAGTTCGTCGGCAATTGTTGTTAACATCTTACCTATGAGGAATTGAAACGATGGACGTAGCTGAATAGCCCATTAAATTCATTGCGTTAACATCTTACCTATGAGGAATTGAAACCATATTCATCATATTTCCTATCCAATGTTGTTGTTGAGTTAACATCTTACCTATGAGGAATTGAAACGCTTTCCATCCCGCAAGTGCAAGCTTCTCCATTCCGTTAACATCTTACCTATGAGGAATTGAAACACCAAAATGGAATTATCCCCGCCGCTACCCGGGTCCGTTAACATCTTACCTATGAGGAATTGAAACCCAAGTAAGTGCAGAAAACAGCTCAGGTGAAAGCGAGTTAACATCTTACCTATGAGGAATTGAAACATATTCTTCGACACACGCTTCGACAAACCCGTCGAAGTTAACATCTTACCTATGAGGAATTGAAACCAAGATAAGGAAAAGGCAAGGACAAGACACTTTTAAGTTAACATCTTACCTATGAGGAATTGAAACGATGACAGCACAACGTACATTTGGGGATCAGGTATCAGTTAACATCTTACCTATGAGGAATTGAAACGCAGAAGGTTTTAACCCGGAGACAGATCCAGTAAGTGGTTAACATCTTACCTATGAGGAATTGAAACAGAAAAAAGCCCAAGAAATGGCCGGAACAGTAGTCACCGTTAACATCTTACCTATGAGGAATTGAAACCGAGTACTCTATCAAACTACGGGTAGCCGGTCTATTGTTAACATCTTACCTATGAGGAATTGAAACAAATCATAACTATCATCTATATTTTCCGTTTGGATTTCGTTAACATCTTACCTATGAGGAATTGAAACTGTGGACGTATCGGAAAAACGTGTGGCAGAGGATTCAGGTTAACATCTTACCTATGAGGAATTGAAACTACCTCACTTTGATAATTTTCTATGTAAAAACATTGTTAACATCTTACCTATGAGGAATTGAAATTTCCAACGATCTGACCTTTTTCATTCCGAACCGCTCCGTTTGTATCTTACCTATGAGGAATTGAAACAAAAATAAAGGCGGTGAACTAGGCCATGCAGTCAGTGTTAACATCTTACCTATGAGGAATTGAAACCCTGTTGTGGTTGATGTGTATTCTGCTCCCCTGTCGTTAACATCTTACCTATAAGGAATTGAAACGTGGAAAAAGAACCGCAATTAGATGGAGGTGGCGGGGTTAACATCTTCCCTATGAGGAACTCTTGCAATTGGTTCTTGATTCCGGTTGCTCAATGAGCGTTTACACTTTCCCATGAGTCTGGCAACCGCCGCGGTCTTTATAAAATTCACCTTGCCTTCTTCCCTATGAGCTTTTCTCCGTGCTTTGATTTTCGCTCTGCCTCTCCGAATCTCTTTCTCGTTTATCCCGCATGTCAGACTGTCTAACAAATGTTCAATTTTCAGCACTCAAACGTACTTTTTTGCTTGCAAAACTTCTAATATTGAAATTAACAAAGAGTTTCGGTGTGGTTAAGCTACTAATAGCTCCACAATCTCCGAAACTTTTTTGATTTTCGTTAGCCTTTTGAAATTATAGGCAACACCAATTAGAGCTGCTTCCGCGTTCACAGAATCCAGCCCTTTCCCTAGAAAGAAAGTATAACCAAAGGATCGCTTAATGGTTCCAAAAGGATGTTCCACAATTTGTGATCGTTTTTTATAAATTTCATTATTGGCTTCCGTATCTTCTTTCAATTTTTCGATAAGTTCTTCATGTTCCCAGCGTTGAATATTTCTTCCTCTTTTAGCTTTTGTACATAAACTATATACAGGACAAGATAAACAAACATCTCCTCCAATATACCTTTTGTACTTCAAGCCATTTTTAGACGTGTTTTCCTTGTAAGGAAGTTCTTGTCCTTGAGGACAACGATAACTATCTGTTTCTTTTTGATACTGAAAATTATCTTTTGAATAAGTAGGATCTCCTGACATACTTTTCTTTTTTTGAGGTTTTAAATATAAAGTGTTTCCGTCATCTAAACAATCTTTTATTTCTTTTGCATTATAATATCCTGTATCAGCTACTATGACTCTGTCTGTGTTTTTTGATAATATTTCATTTGTTTTTGAAACCATCGAGGATAGTTGACTCTGATCATTTACATCGTTTACCACATCTAAAGTGACAATCAGTTTATGCTTATTATCTACAGAAGATTGCATATTGTAAGCTACATCTATTTTCCCATTATTTTTCATAGCTCTAGATTCCGGATCTGTCGTTGTCAATTGGTTCTTTTCTTCTTCATTCATTTTCTTTTTTATTTCTGTTAAATATTCTTTTTTCTTTTGATATTTATCAATTTTCGATTCAATAGATGAAACGTTCTCTTCTGTTAATTCATTCTCCTGTGCTATTTGTTCTAGTTGTTGGAGGTAGTGTTCAATCTTTTCATCAATATAATTCATCTTCTTTGTTAATCCATTTGAAGTAATGCAATTTTTCTTACTATTTTGTGCTCGTATTTTTGTTCCATCAATGGCAATAAGCTTGCCATCAATTAATCCCCATCCTTTAAGTAAGTATGTAAAAGTGCGCATAACTTTCTTAAAGCCTTTACGGTTTTCCTTTAGAAATAATGAAATAGTCCCATGATCAGGACGTATTCCATTTACTAACCACATTAACTCGATATTTCTTTTACATTCTATCTCTAAAGAACGAGAAGATCTGATCTTGTTAAAGTATCCATAGATGAACAACTTTAATAAATCTTTTCTCTCATAAGGTTGTTGTCCAGGATTATGTTTTTTATATTCTTTAATTCCCATATCGACCAAGCAGAGTGATTCTACGAAAGCATCAATTGCTCGAACAGGGTTTTCCTTATCAATCATTTCATCTAAACACAGTAATTGAAAACTTATTTGATCTCTTGAAAAACCGTGAACATTGCCCATTCTAAAGAATCTCCTCTGCTTATAAGTTACCTATATTATACCTTTTTTTGGTTTTATTTGTTAGACAGTCTGATGTAAGCTGCCGTAAGGCTCCCACATCAAAATCTTGAGTGAATACAAAAGGTGCATGTGTGAGCAAACGGCACCTAAATGCCCGATTGGTTCAACTAACATTCAGTAGGAGAGGGAAGAAAACTCCTCTGAATGAAGTTTCACTTTATATCTTCCCTATGAGCTTGTCTCTGTTTATTGCTCCGATAGCTGATGTTCTGTCAAAGAAGTCTCAGCCATCGGAGCATCCGCCTTTTGGGGGCGTCTTCATGGCTTTCCGTTTTTGATATCTGCACTGAATTAAGCGATCCATGAATGAGGTTTCGGTCGTCTTTATGGCTTTATGTTTTGATATCGTATTGCTTTATTTTTCTATATAGGTTTGCTCGGGACATTCCGAGTAATGTGGCGGCTGCGCTTTTGTTGCCAAAGGTTTTGTTTAGGGCTTCTTGGATGCGCTCTTTTTCTAACAGGGCTTTTTCTTTTGCGAGTCCCGCCTTTTCTTCTGCTTTTTTGGTGTTGGCCGGAAAGATTTGGGTGATGTCTTCGGCATGGATGATCGGTTTTTCTGAAAAGATGATCATTCTTTCGACCACATTTCTCAGTTCTCGAATATTTCCGGGCCAATGATAGTTCATGAAGCATTCCAAGGCGCTGTCAGAAAGGGAGGGGATTTCTTTATAGTATTTTATTGCAAATTCTTGTATGAAGTTATTGGCTAAGAGCGGGATGTCTTCCAATCTTTCCCGCAGGGGAGGGATGGGTAATGTAACCACATTGAGACGGTAGTACAGATCTTCCCGAAAGGTGCCTTGTTTCACCATCTCTTCTAAATCGCTGTTGGTGGCGGCCACAACGCGAATGTTTACTTTAATAGAGGTGTTGCCCCCAATGCGATATACTTCTCTTTCTTGGAGGACTCTTAGTAATTTGACTTGCATGTCAAGGGGCAATAGACCAATTTCGTCCAAAAATAAAGTACCTCCTTCGGCCATTTCCACTTTCCCCGGTCTGCCATCCCGGTGCGCGCCTGTAAAAGCGCCTTTTTCGTAACCGAAAAATTCGCTTTCAAACAGGGCTTCGGGAATGGCTCCGCAATTAATGGCAATAAATGGCTCCCGACTTCTGAAGCTTGCTTCATGGATGCCTTGGGCGAACAGTTCTTTCCCAACGCCGCTTTCTCCGTGAATGAGGACTGTCGCATCCGTTTTAGCCACTTTTAGCGCCAATCCTTTTACGAGTTGAATCGCTTCGCTATTCCCTTTAATTTCCGAAAAAGGACCATTTTGTTCCTGTACTTTATATTGCCTTTTTATGTTTTGGAGCTGGGTTGTTTGCAAGGTCAGCTTTTCGTTTAATTTTACGATGTTGGTAATATCATGGTCGATGGAAATGGCTCCGATTAACTCTCCATTTTCATCAAAAATAGGCGCCGAGCTGATGACTACGTGCTTATCCGGCCGGGGTTGGTGGTAGACGTTATGGACAGGCCGTTTCGTTTTTAGGATTTCCAATAATTTCAAATCTTTTCTTTTAAAAAACTTGCTTATTTTTCTATGTTCAATGTCTCTAAGCGGTATGCCGTAGATCTTTTCTGCTTGGGGATTCCAATATTGTACTTCGCCCGATGCGTTAATAATGGTAATGGCATCCGCACTTGTTTGTATTAACGTCTGTAAGAAATAGTGTGAATGTTTAAAGTATTGTTCTTTCATAACCAACACCTTCGTTAAAATAGTGTAACATCTGCCATTTGTATTAAACAAATGTGTAACATTTTTGGACACTTCTTATTGTAATAGATGATCAACAGAACAGCAATTGTAGCAAGTATACCTATTAAAATGTGTTGGCACAATTTTTGCTATCTCTATTGTATAGAAACATATTTACGAGGTGAAATGGTGAAATGATTGAGATAGAAGGTTACATAGAAACCATTGATGCGCATGTGATGGGAGAAGCGGCCAGAATTGTCATCGGAGGGATTCCGGAGATTCTTGGTGAATCCATGATGGACAAAAAACGTTATGTGCAGAAAAATATGGACGATATACGAAAATTGTTAATGCATGAGCCAAGAGGGCATCTGAATATGTTTGGCGCCATATTGACCACGCCTTGCCAGCCATCATGCGACATTGGGGTTTTATTTATGGATAGCGGCGGTTATTTAAACATGTGTGGCCATGGAACGATAGCGGCTGTCACAGTGGCTGTCCATAGTGGCCTCATTGAAAGAAAAGACAAGGTATTTTTGGATACGCCTTCCGGAATTGTCGAATGTCATCTTGTTTATGAGCAGGATAAAGTGAAGGAAGTGTCATTTATCAATGTTCCGGCCTTTTTATATGAACGCGGTGTAAGCGTTTTTGTTGAAAATGTGGGGCATGTGGAAATGGATATCGCTTTTGGCGGCAGTTTTTTTGCCATTGTTGATGCAGAACCATTTCAACTACAACTAACCACTGAAGAACAGGAAAAAATTACCTCATTGGGCATGAAGATCAGAAAGGCGGCAAACGAACAGTTGACGGTCAGCCACCCGTACATTCCCGAGATCAATACGATTGATCTCGTAGAATTTAGTTTACAATTAGATGAACATTATTATCGGAATACCGTGGTTTTTGGCGATGGACAAATTGATCGGTCACCGTGTGGGACAGGCACATGTGCAAAGCTTTCCACATTGAACCTTAAGCCTGGTGAATATATTATCCAGGAAAGTATTATTAGATCACAATTTAAAGGCGAGGTAGTCGGTTATACAGAGGTTGGAAACTATAAAGCGATTATCCCGAAAATAACGGGGTCCGCTTGGGTGACCGGCATTCATAAATTCTCATTGGATGTGAGCGATCCATTCAAGGAAGGCTTTCTTTTACGATAAATCTATTCATCCTTTCTCGAACAATCGGGCGAAATGATGGAGCCAATACTCAGTCCGCAATTTCAAGGAAGTGGCGGGTATTATGAATAGAACATTGCGTTTTTTTCCATCATTTCATTTGGGGAACGTCGCGGTTATTTCATTTTAGGCACATTTCCGGCGGGCAGCACACGCAAGACCGGAAAGGAAAAATAGATTTGAAGGATAACATGTTCACGAAAAAAATAGAAGGGGAAGCTCCTGGATGTTCTTCCCCTTCTCATTAGAGGAGGAACTTGAGGTGCAAAAAAAACTGCCCTTTCTACAAATACTCGCAATAGGTTTGATGCTTTTTTCGATGTTTCTAGGTGCTGGAAACGTGATATTCGCGCCAATGGTAGGACAGCAGGCAGGTGGAAATGTCTGGACCGCTATGGGCGGGTTTTTAATTACTGGTGTCGGTTTGGTGTTATTGGCGATTATTGCGTTGACACGCGGCGGAGGAACAGTGGAAAGACTTGCGGGCAGAGTGGGTCCCCGTTTTGCTGTTATATTTTCAGTATTGCTGTTCTTAACGCTTGGCCCCATTTACGTCATTCCCCGGACAACATCTGTTGTCTATGAAATTGCGATTAATCCACATGTGCACAGTAAGGAAAATGCCAGTCTTTACTTGTTCATTTTTTCTACAATATTCATTGTCTTGACGATTTTGCTCTCGTGGAATACGACCAAATTTGTCGATCGTTTAGGAAAAATAATCACTCCTGTCTTTTCCATATTATTAATCACTTTAATTGCCAAGTCGCTGATTACACCAATGGGAAAGATTGGCGAGCCTCAAGAGGAATATTTGAGCGGAGTTTTTATCAAAGGGTTTACAGAAGGATATTATACAATGGATGTTCTTGCCGCCTTTGTATTTGGGGGAATCTTCATTAAATCGATCAGCTCTTTAGGAATCCAATCAGAAAAAGAAGTGTCACGGGTTTTTATTCAGGCTGGGATGATCACGATGATTGGACTTGTGGCATTACAACTCTCAATGGCCTGGATTGGCGCCTCTAGTGTGGATTCCATCGGCTTGAAAGAAAATGGAGGAGAAATATTGGCTCAAGGCTCCAAGGTGCTGTTTGGGCAAGGCGGGGTATATATGATTGGGGCAGTCATTTTCTTAACTGGGATCACAACGAATGTTGCTTGCTTAGCGTCCGTTTCCGAATATTTCGAAAGGATCATTCCGTCCGTTTCTTATAAAAAGTGGCTCATCCCATTTTCGCTTGTTGGTTTGATCATTACGAACTTTGGATTAAATAAAATTTTGACGCTTGCTTCGCCTATTCTTTTATTGTTATATCCGATTGCGATTGCTTTGATTGTATTAATCTTTACAAACAATTTATTTGGCGGATATAAGTCGGTTTACGTTGCCACCATAACCGGTGTCGGTTTTGTCGCTATTCTCGATGCTTTAAAAGAAGCAAACATCGCGCCTGAAGCGATCAATCAAGTATTTGGTTTCATTCCATTATTTACAAATGGCGCCGGATGGATTGTAACCGGTTTAATTGGCTTTTTGCTTGGCCTTATTATTGCCAAAGTTCTCAAAGAGCCTGCCGATCTCATCCAAATCGCAAGTCAAAAGCGTCCCGACCATGAATGTGAAGAACATGTTGAACATCTGCCTATCAAATAAGCTTGAAAGCGCCCACAGTCCAAGTATCAGCAGTCACAAGTCTCACGGCAACTAAAGCGAAGGCTTTATCCAACACAATAGACGCTCAGACATAAGCCTAAACGGCAAAGATGATGATGCCGCCATAGTTATGATGAGATTAGTGGTTAAAACCATTGAGTAGGCTCTTATATCATGAAGTGTATGTTCCAAGTCTTGTTGTTTTTTCTCCGCAATCAGTTCTTCTGCAAGCCGAATCCATAGAGGCTTCAAAGAATACTTTTCAAAACGGATTTTTTCCTTGGACATTCACTAGTGGTTGGCAGGAAAGAAAATGATGGCTTGATCGTGAAAATAAAAAAAGTCACTAGTGCTAAAGTAAAGGCAGTAACCATAGATGTAAGTCCGTCTTGTTTTGACATTGCTCCAAACAAGAAGCCCCCTTTCTGTTGACACTTTTCGCTCTCTATGGTATTTCATAAATGATTAGCACTTTCCTGATAAGAGTGCTAGCCATTGATCAAATCGATGAAAGGGGTATACATATGGCGAAGCAGGCGTTTAAGGCGGAATCGAAGCGGCTGTTGGAAATGATGATTCATTCGGTTTATTCCAACAAGGAGATTTTTCTGCGGGAGCTGATTTCGAACGCGAGTGATGCAATTGATAAGATTTATTATAAAGCGTTGACGGATGATTCTTTGGTGTTTGATAAGGACAGTTATTATATCAAAGTAATGGCAGACAAAGATGAGCGCACGTTAACGGTTACGGATACCGGCATCGGGATGACGAAAGACGAGCTGGAATCAAACTTGGGAACGATTGCGAAGAGCGGTTCGTTGGCGTTTAAAAACGAAAATGAAATCCGGGACGGCCATGATATTATCGGCCAATTTGGCGTCGGTTTTTATTCCGCGTTTATGGTGGCGGATCATGTGACGGTCATTACGAAAGCGCTGGGGAGCGACCAGGCGTACAAATGGGAATCGTCCGGGGCTGATGGATTTACGATTGAACCGGTGGAAAAAGAATCGATCGGAACGGAGATTATTTTAAAAATAAAAGAGAATACGGAAGATGAAAATTATGATGAGTATCTTGAAGAGTATCGTTTAAGAGCGATCATTAAAAAGCACTCTGATTTCATTCGCTACCCAATTAAAATGGACGTGACCGAACGCAGGCTGAAAGAAGGCAGCGAGGACGAATACGAAGACTACATCGAGGAACAAACGATTAACAGCATGGTCCCCATTTGGAGAAAAAACAAAAACGAGCTGACCGCGGAGGACTACGAGAATTTTTATCATGAAAAACACTACGGTTTTGATAAACCGATCAAGCATATTCATATCAAAGTCGATGGAACCGTCCGGTATAACGCCATTTTATTTATCCCTGAAAAAATTCCGTTTGATTACTATACGAAAGAGTTTGAAAAAGGGTTGGAGTTATATTCCAATGGCGTCCTCATTATGGAAAAATGCGGAGATTTGCTTCCGGACTACTTCAGCTTTGTAAAAGGGATGGTCGATTCCGAAGATTTATCGCTCAACATTTCAAGGGAAATGTTACAGCAAGACCGGCAATTGAAGTTTATCGCGAAAAATATTAAAAATAAGATCAAAAGGGAACTGGAAAGTCTTCTGAAGGACGATCGGGAGCAATATGAAAAATTTTTCGAGGAGTTCGGCAGACAGCTTAAGTTTGGTGTATATAACAACTTTGGGCAAGATAAAGAAATGCTGCAAGACCTGTTATTGTTCTACTCGTCGAAGGAAAAGAAGCTTGTTACATTAGACGAGTATGTATCTAGAATGGCTGAAGATCAGAAATATATTTATTATGCGACAGGTGAATCGATCGAAAGAATCGCTAAATTGCCGCAAACCGAGCTTGTTGCAGATAAAGGGTATGAAATTCTGTATTTCACTGATGATGTCGATGAATTTGCGATTAAAATGCTCATGAGCTATAAAGAGAAAGGGTTTAAAAGCGTAGCGAGCGGCGATTTGGGCATAGAAGAGGAGCAGGATAAAAAGCAGACGGAATCGGAAGAAAAAGAAAACAAAAAGCTGCTTGATTATATGAAAGAAGTGCTTTCCGGAAAAGTGAAAGACGTGAAAATATCAAAACGGTTGAAATCCCATCCTGTTTGTTTGGCGGCGGATGGTGAAGTATCCATCGAAATGGAAAAAATCCTCAGCGCTATGCCGAACAATGAACAAGTAAAAGCAGACAAAATTCTGGAAATCAACGGAGATCACGATGTATTTCAAGCGTTAAAATCGGCGTTTGACCAAGACCGCGAAAAGGCAAGATTATACACAAACCTGTTATATAATCAGGCACTCCTGATTGAAGGCTTGCCGATTGAAGATCCGGTAGAATTTACAAACAATATGTGTAAAGTAATGGTATAAAAGATTAGGCCTCCCGCTTGAGTCAGGGAGGTCTTTTTGCGGAATAAAAAGGTACGGCCATGATCGGCTTCTTCACGGGTGTCCGGCCGGTAACGGAGACACACATAACAGCCTTCCGTCTTCATCCCCCGTTCCATGGCCGAAACGTATACGGAATTCCGATCATCTTCGCGGTTAACTCATCATATGAGGTCAAATCACTTCTGGAAAGCTCGCTCAAGGATCGCTTTCCCATCGCTCTTAAGGCGATTTTGATTTCTTCGGTGCTGGCTGACAAGAATTTCTCGGTCGTTTTAGCGCCTTCCTCCATATTAAATTGGTTGTTGAACTTGCCTTCGTGCCAAACAACTTGAGTTGGCGGTTCAAAAGGCAATGCCCGGGTGACCTGCGTATGTGATAACGCGAAAAGGATGGCCGATCCCAAGTAAACGGCGTCGGCTCCGAGGGCAAGCACTTTTAAAAAGTGGCCGGGGACCAAAAGTCCACCCGAGATAATTAAACTTACCCGCTTCTGCATTTTTCTTTTTCTTAAATGATTGGATGCCCGGACGACCGCGTGCAACGTCGGGATGCCAAAGTCATCCGACAAAATCGGCGGGCTGGAATGTGTGGCGGCTTGCGCCCCGTCTATCGCGATAACATCAACACCCATTTCCAGCAAGTGATCAATATCTTCTTCAATTTTTCCGCCGGCTCCTATTTTTACCCCTATGGGAACACCGCCCGTTAAACTTCGAAGTTCATCAACAAGCTCCTTGAGGTCTTTTATTGTTTGGTCATCGAAAAAATGTTCATGGATAATGGCGTCTTCATCTTCTTGCAATCCCATGATTTTGCGGGCTTTTCCCGTCAGATTTTCGGGTGATATTTTAGAACCCATCCCCAATTTTGCACCTTGCCCCAGCTTAATTTCAATCATGTCTGCACGCTTAATAATCTGCTCATCTTTTCCCCATTCGGTTTTGGAAAACTGTAAAATGTATTTTCCGGCTTCGTTTAATTCCTCTGATAAAATGCCGCCTTCACCTGAGTTAAGCGCTGTTCCAGAATTGTTGGCGGCTGTTGCCAAAGCGATTCTTGCTTTTTCGCTAAGTCCCACTCCATAAGCCATTCCGCCAATCATGAGAGGTATTTTGATCTTCATTGGCTTTTTGGCCTTTGGTCCAATGGTGACACTTACATCGACTTCTTCTTCGGTGGATACCGCAAAAGGTGTCGTTTGGGCAGGAATAAAGGTAATTGGATCAAAGTGGGGCCAGCTTTTTGAAGATCCAAGCGGCCTGTTCAGAATATCTCCCGTTTCCGCTCGCAAATTATTCTCGAGCGTATTTTGAATACCCATATGTTTTAGACCAGGCAATAATTCAATAATATTTTCTTGGTAGCTGTCTGTGAAAATGATTTTTCCGACCTGTTTTACGATTTGTTTCATTATCCAACGCCAGCCAATGATCAGCAATAAAAATGCCATCAATAAAAAGGCGACGATTCCAAATGTTATATAGGACAACATAATCGGCATGTTCCAGTCCTCCAGCAAGTTTTAGGAGATGTGTCCTTTTATTATGACTCAGAACCGAAAAAACTATGTCTATAAGAAAGCTTGGCATAGAAGCTTGGTCATTCGAGCAAATTAATCTCAATCAAGATGGGAAGGAAACGAAAAATGGGCATATATAAAAAAGGCATACTTGCAACGGCTACAAAGTCCAACATACAGCAAAGCGATACAATGAACATAGATAAAAAGGTCGAACACCGGCCTTGGCCGCTGCCTTCCAATAAGTGGATTATGCGCCAAGTTTGGAGGAACGTATTGTTTCTCCATTGGCCCATCAAGCCCCGATTGATAAGGCCGCATCTTCCGCCTGAGTTGGAGATTGATACTTTTGAAGGTTTTGCCTGGATGGGGATCGTGGCGTTTACAATGAAGGGGATTTATTTTCGCGGGCTGTCGTTCTCTGTTGTTCCACCTTTTCCCGAAGTGAATGTCCGTACATACGTCACTTATAAAGGGAAACCTGGTGTCTTTTTTCTCTCTCTTGATGTAGACGACTGGGCTTCCCTCAACATAGCGAAAAGATGGTATCGCTTGCCGTACAATCCGGCAAACATAGAAGTACGGACTGGAAGAAACGGTGCCATCCAATATAGAAGTGTCCGAAAAGCGGGCAATCCGTTGGCGTTTGATGGAAGCTGCATCCCGGCCAACGATACTTATTTTGCCGAGAGTGGAACACTTGAACATTGGCTTACCGAAAGATATTGCTTTTATACAACCCGGAACGGAAAAGATATTTATCATGGCGACATACATCATCTTCCATGGCCTTTGAAAAAGGTAGATGTTCATATCAATCAACATACTCTCTTTTCCACATTCGATATTCGTGTTTCCAACGATCCTCCCATCGCTCATTTCTCGCAAGGAGTGGATTCACTGATGTGGAATGGAAAAAGATTAAAGATGGACTAGCCTTCTGTTCATTTTTCAAAAATCCTCATAACAGTTTCTGTTATCACTGTATAAAAAATCCCATTTGTAAAAAGATAAAAGAAAGGTTGAATGGAGGGGAATTGGCTTGATTCGGAATGTGCAGAAGTTGTTAAGGAAAAAACGCAAAAAACAACCGGCGAATCATGTGCAAATTCCCAAGCCTCAAGAGGCTCTGTTTGAAGATTTCAACAAAAACGTTGAATTATTCCGTTCGATTTACAACAATTGTTCCGATGTCGTATTTCGGGAGTTCCGTTTGTTTGGCAATGTGCAAGCGATGATTATCTATATTGAGGGGCTTACCGATACGGAAAAAATTGATAATCATGTGATTTCTCCATTGATGCAGAAAAAGGACCCAAAGCCGCAGCAACCAAGCATTGGGTTTATTGAAAACAACATATCCGTATCTAAGACAAAGAAACTGAGCCTATGGGCAGATTGCATCGAATCCATTTCGGGAGGCAGCTCCATTTTGCTGATGGAGGGGGAGAAACAAGCCCTCTCTTTAGGCTTAACGAAGTTTGAATCCCGGGCGATAGAGGAGCCCGAGGCTGAAAAAGTGTTAAGGGGACCGCGTGAGGGATTTATTGAATCTCTTCAGGTAAATACGGCTATGCTGAGGCGCATTATTAAAAGTCCCGCACTTAAAATACAATCCATCAAATTAGGCAAATATTCAAAAACCAGCGTTGTGTTGGCTTATATTAACGGGATTGCAAACCCGACATTAATTAAAGAAGTTGAAAATCGGTTAAAAAGAATTGATATTGATGGCTTTATTGACACTAACTATGTCGAAGAGATGATTGAAGACAATCCATTCTCCCCTTTTCCTCAACTAATGGCAACCGAACGTCCGGATGTGGTCAGTTCCAATATACTGGAAGGACGGGTAGCCATTTTGGCAGAAGGGACTCCATTTGCTTTGATTGCGCCAATTACGTTTTTTTCAATGCTGCAGGCGCCTGACGATTATTACGAACGTTACATTATCGGCACGGTTATTCGTTGGCTCCGTTATATATTTCTGTTTATTTCACTTGTGCTTCCTTCCCTTTATGTAGCTATTACGAGTTTTCATCAGGAAATGATACCGGACCCTTTGCTGCTCAGTATTGCGGCTTCGAGAGAAAGCGTTCCTTTTCCTGCATTAGTAGAAGTGATGATCATGGAATTGATGCTGGAAGCATTGCGTGAAGCGGGTGTCAGGCTGCCTAATCAGATTGGCGCCGCGGTCAGTATAGTCGGGGCCCTCGTCATTGGGCAAGCGGCAGTTCAGGCAGGATTGGTGTCGGCTCCGATGGTGATCGTTGTGGCGACGACAGGAATCGCATCCTTCATGTACCCCCATTATATTCTGGGATATTCTATACGGCTTCTTCGCTTTCCAATGATCATTCTGGCGGCGACTCTGGGCCTGCTCGGCATCATGATGGGGATATTGGCCATTATCATACATTTATGTACATTAAGATCTTTTGGAGAACCTTACTTGGCACCGCTGGCGCCGCTGAAGAAGCACGAATTGAAAGATGTCCTGTGGCGGGCGCCCATATGGGAGATGGATAAGCGCCCACATTTCGAAAAAGACATGAACGAATATCGGCAAGCACCAAACCAAAAGCCTGGGCCGCTAAGGGGAGGGGAAGGCGAACATTAAGGAATGAAGTGAGGAAAATAGCATGAGGAGCCCATATATAACGAAGGCAATTGTTTGTATCATTTTGCTGGCCATGATTGTTTTATTGAGCGGCTGCTGGGACAAGATAGAAATTGACGAACTATCTATTGTGACAGCAACGGCGATTGATAAACATGATGACGGGCAGGTGGAAATTTCCCTAGAGATCTTTATTCCAAAATCAATGAGTGGAAGCAGTCAAGGAGGAGGAGGCGGAGCAGAGAGCGGCGGTGGACAGACAACGATGGTCGTATCTCACAAAGGGAAGAATATGGCCGATGCTCTGTCGAAGCTGGAAGCAGAGCTGCCGCGCAGGATCTTTTGGGGCAGCTGTAAAGTATTTATTTTTGGCACAGCTGCCGCAAAAGATGGGATACAACATTATCTGGATTTCCTTCTTCGGCATCCGCAGCCAAGGGAACGGGCTTTTGTATTTGTCAGTGAAGGAAAAGCAAAGAAAATAATCGAACAAAAAGCGGTCATAGAACGCTATTCGGCGGAAACGATTCATAAGAAGGCTGATACAGGTCATGGTCTGACCATCACACTTCAGGATTTGGAGAAAATGATTACGGATGAAGATCAAGGTGCCGGTCTCCCTTATTTAAAATTAAAAAATGAACAAACAAGTACGGGGAAAGTTTCAAAATTACCAAATATACATGGAATTGCCGTATTTAAAAATGAGAGTATGGTTGGAATAATTTCCGAATCGACAACAAGAGGATTACTATGGCTGAGAGGAGAAGTTGAAGAGTACACTGTTTATGTCAAACCGAAAAATGAACAAGGGGTAGTATCCATCGTGCCGGTATTGACTAGAGTAAATTTAACTCCAAAAATTCAAGGCGGGAAATGGAAAATAATCGTAAATATCAAAACAGAAGGTATGGTCGTTCAAAATAATACAGATTTGGACCTGGCTCATAAAAGCTCGGAAAAAAAGGTCCAACAAGCCTATCGGCAAAAGATCCAACAGAGAGTGACAGCAGCCATAAACGAATCACAAAAGCTGGAAGCAGATATCGTTCATTTTGGGAAGGAATTCCACCGGAAATATCCCGAACAGTGGAAAAAAGTTGAAAATCGCTGGCAAGAAGTGTTCCCACATGTACAAACGGAACTGGTCATTGAAGCACATATTCGCAGGCCGGGATACATTCATAAACCGATAAAAACAGAGGAAAGGTGAAAGCATGATGGCGTGGGGAAGTTTTTTTGGCACAATGATGATCGTTTTGGTGATCATGTTCCTACAATGGCCAAAAATGAAACAAAATTCCAAGAAAGATAAAGCGGCTTTTATCGTTCTACTCATGATTGCACTCCTATTATCCATGTTTGATCTTCAACATTTGAAAGGTCCCGTCACACTAGTGGACGTCATATTTCAACCGCTTGGCAAGTTTTTATAAAGCGCATGCTGTTTCATCATTTTGGTGAGGGAAGTGGACGTAATGGAAAAAGGAAAAATTTCAGCTTTACAAATGGCCATGCTGCTTTATCCTACCATTCTTGCCACAGCGATCCTTTCGATGCCTGCTATTACAGCCAAATATGCAGGGAATGATTTATGGATATCCTCTACTATTTCGTCTTTTATTGGTTTTTTGACTGTGTATATCGCAGTCCGGCTTCATAATATATATCCCGGAAAAACAGCCATTCAAATTTGTGAAGACATCGCCGGTCGAATACCCGGAAAAGTAATCGGCTTCATTATTCTTTACTTTTATATCCAAAGTACAGGATTGATAACGAGATCATACAGCGAATTTATAGTTTCCTCTTTTTTGTTTAAAACACCTCAGATCGTTGTGATTTCATTAATGGTGTTACTTTGCGCTTTTTGTATACACGGGGGTTTGGAAGTACTGGGAAGAGCTGGCCAACTGCTTTTCCCTCTCTTGGTAGTGCCCCTTTTCGCCGCCATTTTGTTTTTGGCTAGGGATTTTGAATTTGGGAATATATTGCCGGTTCTTGATAAAGGGATAGTGCCGCCTCTTAAGGGCTCAGTTGCGCCGGCTGGATGGTTTGCGGAATTTTTCTTAATTGCCTTTCTGCTTCCTTTTTTATCAGATAAGAAAAAAGGAATGAAGTATGGAATGACCGCGGTATTAAGCGTCATGATAACAATTGTGTTCGTTGATTTACTTGTTCTTTTTGTACTGGGAGCTACGACCGCCAACAAGGTGTACCCTTTGATGAATGTTGTCCGCTATGCAAAATTATCCGGTTTTTTCGAAAATATGGAAGCTGTTGTGATGGCTGTATGGATTGTAGGCGCATTTGTTAAAATATCCGTGTTTTACTATGCGGGCGTATTGGGAACAGCTCAATGGCTGAATCTTTCCGATTATCGGCCGATTATATGGCCTGTGGGGATCTTTGTCGTGCAATTTTCTTTTTGGGCAGAGGAGAGCATGATGGATTTAACTCATTACTTAGTTGTTGTATTTCCGTTTTTTTCGGTTTTTGTTCAGGTGATTATTCCGGCGCTCCTGCTGATGATCGCTTTTTTCCGAAGGGAGAAAGTGAGGCCAAAAACGCAAAAATGACGTTTAAAGAACGTGAATATATTTTGAGTCAAATAATACCTAGATTCAACAAAAAGCACTTCAGGCCTCTCATTCGCCTGAAGTGTTTTTTTATGTGTGAATCTCTATTGTGGCTCCGGTCTTGGCTTTCACGTCCGCCATTTGGGGTAATGCTTTTATCTCTTTTTAAAAAATTCTCGTACAAGATACCCGGATTGTGGAAAGTGAAGTCCAAGCTGCCATGAGCCGACACCTCTGATTCGGTATTGGACTGCCAGTTGAAACTTGGCGGCGCGCGCCCTTACATCTTCAAACCAAACGACATGCCTTTTGCCTGATTCATCCCAGTAAGTGTAGTGCGGCTGTTCAAATTCGGCGGAGTATTGGATAGGGACCTGGTATCTCATCGCAGTCGCAATGGCATTGGATACGGAAAAAGCCCTTGCGCTTATCACATCCCCATTGGCCATGGTCCAGTTATATCCGTACCGTGGAACTCCGAGCACAATTTTATCTCGTCCCATTTTAGTCAGTGCATAATCCAGCGTTTTTCGCACCTCTGTTATGGGAGCAACCGGACCAGGAAGGCTGCTCGCTTCATGAAAGTCATAGGCCATGATAAAGACAAAATCCACCGCGGCGCCGATCCCTCCATAGTCAAAGCCCCGCAGCCATGGAATATCATCGGATGTTTTGGCGGGTACGGCGACGGAAAGCTGGTATCCTTCCGGTTTTAAGCGATCTCGGAGTGCTGCCAAAAAGCCTGTATATAAATCCCGTTCACTCTCAAGGATCCTTTCAAAATCGACATTGACCCCGGCATATCTTTTGCTTTTCACGAGGTTGTATATATTGTCGATGACGCGCTGTCTTAGTTGGGGATCGTTTAACACTCTTCTCGTCAGTTCGGGGCTGAACCCGGTTTCTGTCAAATTGGTGATGACGACGATCGGCCTTGACTTATTTTCCCAAATAAGACTAATAAGCTGCTCATCGTTCAAGGTACTTAAACTGCCATTTGGTAAAATATGGTATTCAAAAATGCCGAAGTTGGAGATAAGCGGCGCGAAGGTTTGTACATTCCTCCGGTTTCTTTCAGGGGTGGAAGG
This sequence comes from Siminovitchia sp. FSL H7-0308, assembly GCF_037980985.1. NCBI lineage: Bacteria > Bacillati > Bacillota > Bacilli > Caryophanales > Bacillaceae > Siminovitchia > Siminovitchia sp. FSL H7-0308. The sequence goes on along the minus strand of NZ_CP150282.1, from coordinate 3,864,496 downwards.
CGTTAAATAACTTAGTCCTTCTTCAGAATACTTTTCCCGTGGAGGCAAGTATAGCTCCATACCTATCGTTAGTTGATCAGATGGCAATCCATTATATAGCCGTATCGTTTCCGCCGGGATGAATGCCAGTTGAGCAATTGAGAAGAGGCTGTCCCCCGGCTGGACGATATACAAATTGGAGGGAATCAATAAATCCTGTCCGGGAACAAGCCGGTCCGTCCTCAAGCCGTTCGTTATTCGCAAACTCTCCATGGTAATCCGGAACTTTGCCGCGATAGAGAACAAAGAATCTCCTATTTTTACGACATAAATAAACATACGGCACCCCATTTCCTTGCAATCGGTAATCGCTCATACACCATGTATATTCGGCTGGATTGTTGTTATGAACAAGCAAGGGGGAGATTTTTATAAAATGAAAAACAGGCTAAGATTAGTGGGTAAGGTCATCGACGGATGACTTTGCCCACTATATTTCTTTTTAGAGTTATAGTGAGAAGTGAAAGAAAGTCCGACCGAAGCCTCGGGGATTGCGAATCCGAATGATAAACTGGGCTTCTTCACTTTCATTTTTGAATCAGGTTTAAGTATGTTGGGGCCATAGAGCTCGTGTATAGGAAATTGGAATCGAAATGAATAAGTGGAGATCTTTCAAATAATCAAGAAGAGAGGGGCAAAAATATTGGGATTAGTCATCGCTTTAGATATCTCTATGGGGAAAAGCTACAAAGTCACCTATGATGATCAAACTTGTCTTTCGGAAGGAGAAATTATTCACAATAAGGAGGGTTTTCAAGCGTTGCTAAGAAATGTGTTGGAACGAGCGTTTTTATCGGCCCGTGGCAGAAAAAATCGCCTTTCAGCAGATCATTTTCCTGCTGCACTCAAAGGCTTTATGAAAAGGAAGCCTGCTTCATCACTTTCATTAAAGGACATTGAGAAAGAAATGATAAAAAGAGCGCTGAGTGAAACAAAAAATGTCAAGGAAGCATCGAAACGGCTGGGGATCGCTAGAAGTACGCTCTATCGAAAAATGAAAGAATGGGAGATTGGGATGTAAACAAAAACGTCCGTTGCCACGTATGCTGTGGCCACGGAAACTTTTTCTATCCAGTCACGTTTGCTTTTGGTTGATTAAATTTTTTAGTGTAATAGGCGGAAAGGCCAATAATGACAGGCGTTAATAGAATGGTAGGCAGAAACCACAGCAATATGCTGACAGATTCAATATTTAATAAGCGCGGTGCTCCAAAAACGGTAAATGCCGTAATTGTTGCAATGGAACAGCCGAGCATGCCGCTAAGATGTTCAAACCACCAATGCATTTTTCGGGCCGGTTTAGAGAGCCAATACCTCAATTGGATGGATGCCAGAAAAATCCCGAGCAGCGGAAACCAAGCCAGCAAGGAAAAATCATGCACGAAACCGTAAATGCTGATTCCAATCGCCGATACGAACAGCGTAACAGAAAACCCTACATCAAGCCAATGCCGATGCCTCTCTGTCCTCCTTTTAAAACGAAGCACCCGAATTCCGTAATAGGCTGTTGAAGAGCTTAAAATCGCAATAAAAATTAAAAACAAGGAAAAGGAAATAAGTTCTGGTGAACTGCTTGGATCCAAAATGCGGAAGACGCCCATATAAAAGGCGGAAACAGATACGATGCTCATGCCGATCACATAAATCCATCCGGAAACAACGTGAACTTTTCCACCTTTTTTCGTCACTACCGGAACCCAAAAAGTAAATAAAGCCGTAAAACCTCCCACGATATGCAGTATTCTCATGAGAATAAACAATGTCACTGAAATTCCTCCTATGTAAAACGGTGTAGGTGTATTGTAACAAGTTTTGCTGAGAAAAGTGTATTCCGAAACATGGAATCTATAAGTCAAAGGGGAGACTGCCCCCCCTCTTCGGTTTTTTCTTAATCAAAAAGATGTTTGCGATCCATCCGCTCTTTCATATTACCTAAAAAGACAACAAATGAAAGAACTGCCATACCAAACCAAACGAGCAGCATAATCGCAGCCAGCACGGGCAGAATTGTCAACTCGAATACCGATCGTCCCATCCCGGTTTGTAATCCGATCAGCACAATGGCCGACATCCAGGCGATACCGCCGATATGAGTCCCTCCTTTTTTAAAACGGCTGCTTGCTTGAGAGTGTTGCAGGAGCCAACCGGGTATAAGCAATGTCTGTAGCGCATGATATCCAATCCCATGTAGGACGATGAGATTTCCAGTATCACCTATGAGCCTGCCTTGCAGCAAACTCATCACTAATCCGGCCATATTGGCTATTAAAACGGAGAGAAAAGCATAACGGATTGCCAAGATAAACGAATTTGATTTGATGCGAAAAAACCGTACTGTAAGTATCAGGCCTAATAGGATCAGCAATAAAGAAACAACGCCAAATAGTGCTCCGGCGACGAGATCAATCACCGAGCCTTCTCGTGAAAACCGGGGGTTGATTCCACGAAAATGCTGCACTGTTTCAACTCCATATGCATATAAAGCCCCTACGATAAACATCCAGCGTACAATCTTTCTTTTGCGCTCTTTATATTCTGTAAAAGGCAAAATGGCGGCGACCGACAAGAAAAAAATACCAATAGCCGCATTAAAGGAAAAGGCATCCTGTAAGTTTCCTTCAGGCCAAACGATTGGCCCTCTTGCCAAAATGACAACCGCTATCGCTGCTGCCAGTAAAAAGCCGATCATACTTGTGACAACAAGCCATTTCTCACCTTCAAACAGCCGATGATTGGACATGAAAACACCCTCTTTTCTCGTTTTATTTATCAATAAATAAATGATTTGGTAAAAAAAGAGCAAATGTTTATTTTTATTGCTCCAATTCCGCGACAATTTGTGGTAAATCCAATACTTCCGTTACCGTGATCAACAGCCCAGTACTGATAAAATGGGAGGCTATATTTTTGGCATCGGGAATTCCTGCCTGGTTAAACTTTACTGTAAGAGACTCCCACATCTTCAAAAACAAATGGCGGACATGTTCCCGGATTCCTTTTTCCGGAATAGCATAAGCCTGCATGACCAATAAAACTTCTTTCCGGTGAGTTTCGACCACCTCCGCAAATGCGCAACCCATCGCTTCGAGCAGTTGATCGGCTGGGGCCTCGACTTTAGCAAACAAATCATAAATCCGGTTAAAAGCACGGTCAATGACAGCTTTGAATAACTCTTCCTTGTTTTTAAAAAAGTGAAATACATACGGCTGAGTGACTCCTGCTTCCTTGGCAACAAGCGCAGTGGTCGCCTTATAATACCCCCTTTCAGAGAAAACACCAACGGCATTTTCAATAATGACCTCTTTTTTATCTTCACGAACAGCCACTAAGAATCATCCTTTGCGATTTTTATTTATCAGTCAATAAATAAATTATAAATTCCGTTTATGTTATTGTCAATCCAAGATTCATTCTTGCCAATGAATTTGGGTAGGAGAGGCCCTGTATCAGGATGTGCTTGAGTTAGTTCAATGCGGCGGCATTCAAATATAATGACGGGTAAGACGGGCGTCCTATACAGCAATAAAAAGCTTGTAGAAAAAAACACCCATTTTTTCTCTACAAGCTGGCGAAAAAGGTTACGGTCAGTTTCCAGATGTAATAAGCGCAAAGGGGCGCAAGTTAGGATCAATGGCGATCATTTTTTGTGATTTTTTCAGATGATATAGCATGAAATTTACTGCGATGGCATCAAAAAGCTTTCGCTTCTCCGTTTCCTGTTTCATACGTAAAGTCAATAAAGCCCTCTCAGCCGAATGCGTTTAAGTGGTTCAGCGAAACCGTTAACTAGCTGGCTTTCCGAACGTCCAGATTTTCCCCGAGGATTAACAAATATATGCGAAGGCCAACTCCATCCATAAAGCGCACGAGAGAAGCTTTCGTACCCCCGCATACTTCATTAGTTGGCTGATGCGGAGATTGGAAAGAAATGTGTAAAAGACCTACGTTTTTCTTACGATAAAGTTATCTTCAAGCAGAAGCCAGTTTTGCGGAAACGGGTAGCCGAGAACCCAGTAACTAATGCCCCGCAAACCATATTCTTTTACCAAGTTAAATTTGGCTTGGGCACTTCTCGCGTCCTCAAACCAAACTTCATGCCGACGCCCTTGTTGGTCTGTGTATCGGAAAAACGGACTTTGAGCCCTTTCATCGTATTGAATGGAGGCTCCGTGTGCAACCGCGCGGCGTATGGCTTCCTGCATATCAAACGTTTCTGCTTCCTGCCCTTGAACGTGGGGGAGCAGCCAGTCTCTGGCATAAAGCTGGAAGCCCATCATTATTTTATTTCTTGGTATGACCGTAACGGCATAATCTATGACACGGCGAATTTCATTGAGAGGTGATATGGCCATCGGCGGTCCCAGTCGATAACCCCATTCATAGGTCATGAGGATGACAAAGTCGACAATTCTTCCGTGTGCTGGATAGTCGTGTGCTTCATACAAAAGCCCCTTTTGCGTTCCGCTCGTTTTGGGAGCGAGAGCAGTCGAAACGAAATAACCGAGTGGATGCAGGCGATTTACAGCTTTTTGTAAAAATTGATTGTATGACTCCCTGTCTGTCTGCCTTACATTTTCAAAGTCGATGTTCAGGAGGCGATATCCCTTATCATTCATGATTTGAATGATATTGGTTAATAGGCGGTCCTGGAGTTCCGTGCTTGACAAGATCGTATGTGCCAATGTCGTTCCGGGATCACGGAAAGTAAAGTTTGTAACACACATCATCGGGACGACACGTTCTTCAACAGCAGCTTGAATGGCCGGCACATCGTTAATGGGTTCAAGTCCCCCGTCAGCCTTCATAATATAGGCAAAAGGACACATATAAGTAAGATGTTCCCCTACTTCCCGTACCTCCCGGGCACCCGTTTCTCCCATATTAATGATATAGGCATTCACATCAATGACAGGTTTGGGAAAAGGGATCGTCAGTACTGTGCCGGCAGTAATCAAGTTCGGATCTTCAATTTGATTTTGCGTGACAATTTGCTGCACCGTCGTACCGTACCGCTGGGCGATCTGCCATAACGTTTCACCGGTCTGTACCGTGTGTACCCGCGCCGGGATCACTAGCACATCCCCTACTTGGATGACAGAAGGATCGGCCAATTGATTCGCACGTACGATCGCATCCAGCGGAACGAGATACCGTTGAGCGATTTGCCAAAGTGTCTCACCCCGCCGGACGATGTGTTGGATGGCCCCAACTGGTATTACAAGCGCCTGGCCAACAACAAGCCGATTCGGGTCCGGCAACTCATTCACCGAAGCAATTTGTGAAATCGTGCTCCTATAGCGGCGGGCGATCTCATTTAACGTCTCTCCTCGTGCAACGACATGAATCATCATACATATCCACTCCTAAACAAGTTCATATGAATAATGTATGCGGAAAAAACCTCAGCAAGAATAAAAAGAACCGTTGCAATTAGGGAGAATACCATGGCTGCTTAAAACTGTATAGTACAAAACGAAAATACTCGTGGGTGAGTGGGAATGTCTGCGAATGAGTGGGCATACCCGCGCATAGAGGAAAATACCCGCGCATAGAGTGAAATACCCGCGTATAGAGGAAAATACCCGCGTATAGAGTGAAATATCCGCGTATAGAGGAAAATACCCGCGTATAGAGGAAAATACCCGCGCATAGAGGAAAATACCCGCGTATAGAGTGAAATCCCCGCGCATAGAGGAAAATACCCGCGTATAGAGTGAAATATCCGCGTATAGAGGAAAATACCCGCGCATAGAGGAAAATACCCGCGTATAGAGTGAAATATCCGCGTATAGAGGAAAATACCCGCGTATAGAGTGAAATCCCCGCGTATAGAGGAAAATACCCGCGTATAAGGGAGAATACCCGCGCATAGAGTGAAATCCCCGCGTATAGAGTGAAATACCCGCGCATAGAGGAGAATACCCGCGTATAGAGTGAAATCCCCGCGTATAGAGGAAAATACCCGCGTATAGAGTGAAATCCCCGCGCATAGAGAAAAATACCCGCGTATAACGAAAGAAACGCCCGGCTTCAAGCCGCGCGTATGTTATAGCTTATCTGATACTTATATATATGACCATGATAACGGTGGCAAGCAAGATCCGGTAAATCGCAAATGGAATTAGTTTGATCCGGTTGATGAGCGCCAAAAAGAAGCGGATAGAAATCCAGGCAAAAATGAACGCACTAATAAATCCGACCGCAAAAAAAGGAATAACATCCGCCGTCAGCACGTCCATTTTCTTTAACAAAGAAACGGCGCTGGCTCCGGCCATGATCGGAACGGCCATAATAAAAGTAAAATCGGCGGCTGCCCTGTATTGTAGGCCAAGTAGCACTCCGCCCGAAATGGTTGAACCGGAACGAGAAAAGCCGGGCCACAAGGCGATGCACTGAAATAAACCAATGAGCAAAGCTTGCTTGTAATTGATGCCATCTAGCGGAACGCCTTCATGGGAGCCTTTGGTCCGGACTTCCCGCTGTACTTTCCAGTCAGCAAGAATCATTAATATCGCTCCTCCGACAAGCCCAATCAGAACCGTTTCGACCGAAAACAAATATGTATCGATGAAATCCTCGAACAACAGCCCCAAAATCATTGCGGGAATCAACCCGACAATCACATGTGTTAAACGGAGCCGACTCCCTTCCATCGGAACTTTTGATGAGCTGCGCTTGTTAATACCGATCAAACTTAATAGCCGTTCCCAAAATACGATCACGGCCGCCATGACCGAACCGAACTGGATGACAACTTTAAACGTATTAGCCACTTCTTGGGATTCCAGCAATTCAGCAGATTTTAATAACATATCATCCACAATAATCATATGCCCCGTAGATGAAACAGGAGCAAACTCTGTCAGCCCCTCCACAAGGCCGAGTATCAATGCAACGATTAAATCCCAAATGTTCACGAAATAAATCCTCACTTTCTGTACGGATTCTCTCATTATAGCATTCTATATTTAAATATATGATGGTAAAATGAGAAATTGTCCATAAGGTTGCTAAACTCGCGATGAACAGAGTAATATGAAGGAAACAATATGTTTGGGAGGTGTCAAGAAGATGAGATTATATTTTGATCTTTTTGAAAACGACCAGCCTGCAACTATTCATCCTGAGTCGAGGGGTGAATAGGCGCTTTCCAACTTAAGCCTCCTCGTCTTGGGAAAATACTTTTACAACATTTTCCTATTAAAAGACGGAGGTATGCAATCTATGAAGAAAAGTATCATCGGAGCGATCTGTTTATCATTGGCGGCAAGTATGTGGGGCGGTATGTATGTCGTCAGTAAATATGTACTCGATTTTATTCCGCCGTTTACACTTGTCTGGCTGCGTTACATGATTGCGTTTATTTTTTTGTATGCCATTTTATTTGCCGTTCAGAAAAAAAGTGGTCAACGCCAGATGATGGCAAAAACAGATTGGCTTTTGCTTGTCTGGATTGGATTTATCGGTTACTTTGTGTCCATCTCATTCCAATTTATTGGGACAAAATTATCCGATGCCCATACGGGATCTTTAATTACTTCGGCTACGCCGGCGTTTATCGTCATTTTTGCGAGGTGGGTGTTAAAGGAAAAAATTACGCCGCGAAAACTCATTTCCATGGTGCTGGCGACATTGGGCGTCACGATTGTGATCGGATGGGATTTTCATGTCGGCGACTATTTCTGGGGTAGTTTGATCCTTGTTGGAGCGGCCGTTACGTGGGCGTTATTGTCGGTTTACGTAAAAGTTGCGTCAAAACGGCTGTCGTCATTGACCACCACAACCTATGCCATTTTATTTGCGCTCGTCTTTACGACGCCGGCCATGCTGTGGGAGCTTCAAGCCAATGACATTTTTTATGAAAGCCCGCTCGTTATTTTCGGCATCCTGTACTTAGGCATTGTTTCGACTGCCGGGGCCTTCTTTCTTTGGAATAAAGGCTTGGAGCTGATGGATGCGGGAGTCGGCTCATTGTTTTTCTTTTTCCAGCCGATTGTCGGGTCTTTCCTCGGCTGGCTGCTTTTAAACGAACAATTAAACGCCAATTTTTTTATTGGTGGTGCATGTATTGTGCTGGGAGTTGTCATCATCACTTTCCAAAAAGAAGGGTGAAACCGTTTTATGGTTTCCCCTTTTATTTTCAAATGGGAACGTACACAGTCAATTGTAGTAAAATATGAATATTCTACGTATAATAAAGCAACTTCCTGCTCTGAAAACTGCGTTCACAAAGGTTTCTTTATGTAAAAAGAAGAAAAAGTGGTATATTGATTAAAAAAATAGAAAATGGTGGCGTTGCCATGGCAGAGCTTTGTCGAAAATGCGTAGGGTACCCGTCTTTTGGATGATACAAACAAATGGCTTTCCGATGGATGGTGAAACGTTTGTTGTCACGTGCCTTGACCGCTTGCGGTTTCATAATTGAAAAAGAATTTTACAAAATAAATCACTAAAAAAGCAGATGTTTTTCATATTAATAGTATAATATATGTATAAAGAATGTCCGGGTACGCGCCGGACAAAAAATTTCTTAATCAGGAGGTGTACACCTTTCTTTGAAAGGTGATCCATTTGGACGTTGTCAGTTTATTGTTGATTGTCATTTTAATTGGATTAACCGCGTTTTTCGTTGCGACGGAGTTTGCCATCGTTAAAATTAGGAGTTCACGAGTTGATCAGCTCGTCGAAGAAGGCAAACCGGGGGCGAAGGTGGCCAAGCATGTTACTACGCACATAGATGAATATCTATCCGCATGCCAGCTCGGCATTACGGTCACGGCTTTGGGAATAGGTTGGCTTGGTGAACCGGCTGTAAAATCATTATTGGATCCGTTGTTTCAAAAAATGGCGGTCGGAGCTTCCGTCTCCCATATTTTATCGGTTACGCTTGCGTTTTTCATCATTACCTTTTTGCATGTCGTTGTGGGGGAGCTGGCGCCCAAAACCGTTGCGATCCAAAAATCCGAGATGGTCACGCTGCTTGTTGCCAAACCGATTAAATGGTTTTATAAAATCATGTTTCCATTTATCTGGGCGTTAAATGGCTCGGCCCGACTGCTGGTGAGGATGTTTGGTCTGGAGCCGGTGGCTGAACACGAAGTGTCCCACTCCGAAGAAGAGCTTCGAATCATTCTTTCTGAAAGTTTTAAAAGCGGTGAGATCAATCAGACGGAACTGACGTATGTGAACAATATATTTAAATTTGATAATCGGATTGCAAAGGAAATTATGATTCCCCGAACGGAAATGATTTCGTTTTCAACGGAAGATCAAATGGAAGATTTGCTCGGGGTCATCAAGGATGCCAAATTTACTCGTTATCCCGTTTATGAAGGCGACAAGGATAACATTATTGGAATTATAAACATAAAAGATATGCTGCTCGCACAGATCAAGGATCCCAAGGTAGATATGAAAGCGGATATTACACAGTTCATAAAGCCTGTAATCGTTGTGATTGAGACGATCCCGATCAGTGAGCTGCTCTTAAAGATGCAGCGGGAACGCACACATATGGCAATTCTGCTGGATGAATATGGTGGAACTTCCGGCCTGGTCACCGTCGAAGACATCGTTGAGGAGATCGTCGGCGAAATCCGGGATGAATTTGACGCAGACGAGGTTCCAGATGTGACAAAAATTGCGGACGACCACTATTCATTCAATGGTAAAGTACTCATTCATGAGGTGAATGACTTACTTGGAACAAATCTGTCAGATGAAGAAGTGGATACACTCGGTGGTTGGATTTTATCGCAAAAATTCGATGCGCAAGAGGGGGAAGTGCTTCATTTTGACGGATTCAGCTTTAAAGTAAAAGAGTTGGATGGGCATCAAATCCAAATTGTCGAGGTTCTGAAAGAAAATGCCCCGAAACTGGAGACGTTGCAATACCAGAATGAAGGTTAATCGATTTCGGAGGGAAAACGCCTGTCACACTGAGGTGACCCCTAAAAGTTAAAGTGATATGGTAAGCAGTCTATTGGCTGGAATGAAGACGGTACTAAGCCGGACTCATGCCAGCCCATTTCTGTTTGAGGCGTTTAGTATAGCGGTAATGATGTATGTCTCAATGTTCTCTTTTAAGTCTTCGTATGTGCGGGCTGCTTCCCCTGCATACATCTCCTGTTTCAATAGCGAAGAAAGTTTTCCATTGGCGAATTGCCTATGCGGTATCCTTTGCGGGACATGCTTTAAAATACTGTGTGATACTTACGGGTCTTGACCCATTTCCAGTGTTGATAATGCCATCCTTGTCAGCGTGGATGGTTGTCCGATATTTGAACCTTTTACAATTTGAAGTGCGTCTTTTAACAGTATCATTACAACATCCCACATCTTTAAAAGGGAAAAAGAACTCAATGAATTGGCAAAAAACGCGCTGGATAGTTTGCAAGACGCAAATAGTGACGCCTTGGGGCTTGGAGAAAGGGTAACACTTGGAAGAGAATCAATTGTTTATTCCGAAATTCCGATAAACACAACGTTTCAAGTAAAAATTCATAGTCAGGGCATGATACATGAAAGGGAAGTTTTCAAAGTGCTTCCACTTTCTAATTGACATCATATATGATTTTAAATATGATAAAAGTATGATGAAAAAAGAAAATAAACAACAAAGAGCCTATCGAATCATTAAAGCGAGAATTGTGGAAAAGGTGTATGCGCCGGGTCAAAGGATTGTCATTGATCAACTGTCAAGAGAACTTGCGACAAGCTCCATACCAATTAGGGAGGCGATCCGTCAACTGGAAGCGGAAGGGCTGATCGAGTACAAACACAATGTGGGTCCAGTCGTTGCGCCAATAAATGAGTCTGAATATTACGATAACCTAAAGATTCTTGGCGTGCTTGAAGGGTACGCTGCGGCATTAAGTGCCCCCTATATTTCAGCTGCCAAAATCATGAAGTTAAAAGAATTAAATGAGCGAATGAAGGAGGCGCTTGAATATTTCGATATCCACTTATTTGCCAAGCTGAATGCAGAGTTTCACCAGTTGATCACCCGGGAATGCCAAAGCAAAATATTATACGATACGATTGCCGGGATTTGGAAAAAGCTCGACTCCATTAGGGGAATTGGTTCAACACTGTATTCGGTTCGGGTAAAAGAGTCAATCGAGGAACATGAAAGAATCATCTTTTTATTAGAGAAAAAATCCGATTTAAAGGAATTGGAAATGTTTGTCCGTGAACATAAATTTAAGACAGCGGACGATTTCGAAAGACGACGTTCGCTGAGGATGGAATCGACTGGTGAGAACTAAAGAGCATGGAATGCTCTTTTTTTCCACGTTCGTCTTGAGTCGTGAAATGCTCGTGTTTCAGGAACAAGCGCAACTAAGCAGCCGGTTGCGTCTAAAGGGTTTAATGAAGCTTGTCGGCACGAATGTGAAAGCGCTAACAACAACACGAAGGATCAGGGGATTGACAAAATATATGAAATCATATATGATTTAATTGTTCAGAAAATTTTAAAGGGATTAACATAACAGGAGGGTGACAAAATGTCGTTTGAAGAAGCGAGGTTAAGATTAAGAGGTTCCATGGCTCCGGTCGTAACTCCGTTTAATGAAGATGAAAGTCTTGATTTGGAAACGTTTAAAAGTTTGATTGATTGGCAGATTGAAAATGGCAGCCACGGCATTTCCGTGACGGGAACGAGCGGGGAGCCCAGCTCATTGACGGTGGAAGAACGCCTGACCGTTATGGAGACCGCAAAAAAAGCGGTTGCAGGGAGGGTTCCATTCGTTCCGGGGACGGGTTCCGTCAATCATAATGAGGCATTGAAACTGACAAAAGCGGCACAGGAAATGGGGGCGGACGGAGCGCTTGTCATTGTGCCATATTACAACCGTCCGAATCAGCAGGCGCTTTATAATCATTTCAAAACAATCGCCGATTCCGTGGATATTCCAATTATTTTGTACAACATTCCGGGCAGAACGGCAGTCAACCTTGAAGTGCAAACAATTGCGCGCCTCGCGGAAGATTGCCCGAATATTATCGGCATTAAAGAATCAAACAAAGACTTTGAACACGTTAACCGTGTTTTATTAAGAGCGGGACGTCATTTTAACTTATATTCGGGAATTGAACTGCTTTGCTATCCAATGCTGGCCATCGGCGGTGCGGGCCACATTAGCGCCACATCCAACGTAGCACCGAAGCAGGTCGCTGAAATTTACAACGCGTGGACAGCAGGCGATGTTCAACGCGCGCAAGACATGCACTTTGAAATGATGGAGCTAAATGACGTTCTGTTCAAAGATACGAATCCGGCTCCGGCGAAAGCGGCACTTGGCATGATGGGTAAAATCAAGCCGGTGTTGCGCAAGCCAATGGCCCTTCCTTCTGAAGAGTTGCAAAAAGAAATTCGCCAAGTGTTGAAAAACTACGGGATTTCCCTAAAAGACGAAATCAATGCCTAAGTTGGGAGGGAAGTTCCCTCAAGCTTAAATCATCATTAAGGAAGGTGAACATGTTGGAACAAAAAACAGCGGAACAATCAGCTATCCGAAAACATACAAAACAGCCTGATATTCAACAATATATCAATGGAAGATTTGTTGAGTCTGAGAGCGGTGCCCGGTTTGTCAATCACAGTCCATTCACGAATGAAGTGATCAACCATGTTTCCAAAGGAAGCAAGATGGAGATCGACAAGGCGGTGGCTGCGGCAAAAAAAGCATTTAAAGAAGGGCCTTGGGGAAAAATGAAAGTTTCCGAGCGCATGAAATATATTGAACGAATCGCCGACCTGATCGACGAAGAAGCAGAAGAGCTTTCATACCTCGAATCACTTGATACGGGACTGCCCATTGCGCAGACGAGGAATATGGCGGCGCGTGCGGCAGAGAACTTTAGATTCTACTCGCGCATGGTGCAAACGAGAATGCACGGCGAAGCCTATATGCAAGACAACGAATTTGTCAACTATACCGTTTACAGTCCGCTCGGTCCAGTCGGATTAATTACTCCGTGGAATGCTCCGTTCATGCTCACAACGTGGAAAGTGGCGCCGGCACTCGCAACAGGTAATACCGTTATTTTAAAACCGGCGGAATTGTCACCGCTTACAGCGAATAAACTGGCAGAAATCATTCATAAGGCGGAGCTTCCGGAAGGTGTTTTTAACATCGTGCATGGGTTCGGGGAAACAGCGGGAGCCACGCTCGTAGCACATCCTGATGTGGAAGCGATTTCTTTTACGGGGGAAACGGTAACTGGCTCAGCGATTATTAAAAACGCTGCGGATACATTGAAAAAGACTTCCATGGAACTGGGTGGAAAGTCTCCGCTCATCGTTTTTGACGATGCTGACGTTGACCGTGCTCTGGATGCGGCCGTCTGGGGCATTTTCTCCTTTAACGGTGAGCGCTGTACGGCGAATTCGAGAGTGTTCCTTCATAAGAACATTAAAGATACATTCGTCAAAGCGCTAAAAGAAAGGGTTCAAAATATTAAGATTGGTGATCCGATGGATCCTGCCACGCAGTTGGGGCCGCTTATCGACAAAGGCCATTTTGAAAAGGTAACAGGCTATATTGAAATTGCCAAGGAAGAAGGCTGCGAGGTCTTTCAAGGAACGGTTCCAGAGGAGCTGAAAACAGGAAATTATGTGCCTGCTACACTACTGCTCAATGCCACGAACGACATGAAAATTGCCCAAGAAGAAATTTTCGGGCCGGTTATGGCGGTTATAGAGTTTGAAACAGAAGAAGAAGTCATTGCCTATGCCAACGATGTTAAATACGGACTTGCCGGTTATGTGTGGACAAATGACATAAAACGCGGCCACCGTGTCGCCCAGGCAGTAGAAGCCGGAATGCTTTGGATTAATGCGCAAAACGTCCGGGATCTCAGAATTCCGTTCGGCGGCATGAAAGCAAGCGGAATTGGCCGTGAAGGCGGACATTACGCCATTCTGGAATTTTACACAGAACCAAAAGTAATACATGTTGCCATCGGCGACCATCGTATTCCCCAATTTGGAAAATAGAATGAAGGAGCGTGAAGTCCTATGCCAGCTAAAACAGGCAAAGAATATATCGAACGACTGAAGAAGGCAAACAACAACGTATACATTCACGGGGAGAGAGTGGATGATGTGACGGAGCATCCAGCATTTAAAAATGTAGTGCAATCGATGGCTTATTTGTACGATCTTCAATATGAAAAGCCTGAAAAAATGCTTTATACATCTCCGACAACGGGAAATCAAGTGGGCATGACGTTTAAAGTGCCGGAAACAATTGATGATATCATCGCACGCCGGGAAGCGATCCAGGAATGGGCGCGTACTTCCGGCGGCATGATGGGCCGCTCTCCGGATTATATGAATGCCGAAGTTATGGCGGCCGGTGCGGCGAGCGAGTTTTTTGCGGAAGGGGACCCGGCCTTTGCCGATAATGCGAGAAAATATTATGAATACGCCCGCGAAAACGACCTTAGCCTGACGCATACGCTCATTCATCCGCAAGTGAACCGCGCCAAAGCCCAGGCTGAGCAAAAAGACGCAAATGTCGCATTGCATCTTGTGGAGAAAAAGAGTGACGGCATTATCGTTGATGGTATACGATTGCTCGCGACACAGGGCGCCATTACAGATGAAATTATCGTCTTCCCCTCTACAGTCAACAAATCCGGAGCCCAAGATGATCCGTACTCACTGGCTTTCGCCATCCCGAATAATACGCCCGGCCTGAAATTCCTTAGCCGTGAAGCATTTGATTATGGTAAAAGCACTTGGGATCATCCGCTTTCATCCCGTTTTGAAGAAGGAGATGCGGTTGTATCGTTTGAACATGTATTTGTACCTTGGGATCGTGTCTTCGTTTGCGGCAATTCCGCGATCTGCAATCGGACATTTAAAGAAACAAATGCCGTTGTTCACATGTCACACCAGGTTGTTTCTAAAAATATTGTCAAAACAGAATTCATTCTCGGTGTCGCATTGAGCATCATGGATGCAATCGGGATTGATCAATTCCAGCATGTCCAGGATAAAGGCACAGAAATCATGCTCGTTCTTGAAACGATGCGCTCTCATATGTACAAAGCAGAACATAATGCCAAAATTGATAAATGGGGAGTCATGACACCAGATTTTGCAGCTCTTGACGCGGCACGCAACTGGTATCCGCGCATTTACCCGCGTCTTGTGGAAATTGTCCGTATCTTGGGGGCTTCCGGCTTGATGGGCATTCCAACGCAAGATGACTTCAATCATGAAGAAATTGGTCCCATACTTGATCGTGGACTTCAAGGCAAGCACTTGAATGGCTATGAGCGTGTACAATTGTTCAGGCTGGCCTGGGACTTGACTTTGAGTGCGTTCGGTGCAAGGCAAACACACTATGAATACTACTTCTTTGGAGATCCCATCCGAATGGGCATGACTTATTTTAGCGGATATGAAAAAGAACCATATAAAGAATTTGTAACGGACTTCCTAAAAAAAGAGAAATCGGCCAAACCTCATTTTATAAATGCATAAGGGGGAACCATCGTGAACTTTAATATCGTTCGCTGTGCAAGAGTTGTTTTACACGTTACGAATCTGGAGGCATCAAGAAAATTTTATGTGGATACATTGGGATTTATTGAAACGGAAGCAGATTCCGAGAATCTTTATTTACGAGGACTTGAAGAACATAATCACCACAGTATCCATTTGAAAAAAGCCGTGAAGCCCGCGGTAGAGGCACTAAGCTACAAAGTGGCATCAGATGCTGAACTGGATGTCATTGCCGAATTTTTTACAGAGAAGGGATATAAAACAAAGTGGATCGCGGAAGGAAAACAGCTTGGGCTTGGCCGCACCCTCCGGGTCCAAGACTTATCGGGACTTCCGCTTGAGTTTTTTGCCAAGATGGATCATGTCGAGCGCCTGTTGCAACGGTACGACCTGTACAGGGGGGCTCGTATTCAACGAATTGATCATTTTAACTGCATGGTCGAAGATGTCGAAAAAGCCCAACATTTCTATATGAACGAACTAGGATTTGCTTGCTCCGAATATACAGATACGAAAAAAGGGGAAGTATGGGCGACTTGGCTTCACAGAAAGCAAACGGTTCACGATCAAGCATTTATGAACGGAGTTGGCCCACGTGTTCATCATATCGGCTTCTGGCTTCCCGATCCGTTGGCGCTCATCCATGCTTGCGACGTCCTCGCCGCTTCCGGCTATAGCAAAAGCATTGAAAGGGGCCCGGGCCGCCACGGTTTATCCAATGCCTTCTTTCTCTATTTGAGGGATCCGGATGGCCATCGCATTGAGTTATACAGCGGCGACTATTTGACGAGTGACCCTGACTTCAAGCCGATTCGCTGGGATGTTGACGATCCGATGCGTCAAACATTTTGGGGACATGCGGCGCCTGACTGTTGGTTCAACGAAGCATCAACTGTTCTGGACGTAATAAGTGGAGCAGAAGTGCCGACAAAAGAGCCGAAACTTGAAAAGCGCAAGCCTGAATTTATCATATAAAAAAGATGTATATGGGAGTAAAGAAAAAGGGGGAGTGAACGTGGATGATCGTCTGTTTAGAACAGCGATGGGGAAATTTGCGACAGGGGTGACCGTTATTACGACAAAGGTAGGCGAAGCGGTTCATGGAATGACAGCGAATGCCTTCATGTCTGTTTCGCTAAATCCAAAGCTTGTCCTTATTTCCATTGGCGAAAAAGCAAACATGAACCGCCTCATTAAAGAGTCCGGAACGTTCGCCGTAAGTGTTCTGAATGAGCGTCAGCAAGACATGTCTGCCTACTTCGCAGGCCAAATCAAAGAAGAACGGAAGATCTCATTTGACACATTTAACGATATGCCGGTCATTCCGGACGCATTGGTGAATCTGACATGCGACGTCCATCAATCGATGATCGCCGGAGACCATACACTCTATATCGGCGAGGTGACGGATTTGCGCGTCCAGGACGGAGAGCCGCTCGGATTCTTTGAAGGAAAGTATAAAAAAGTCATATAACGGAAATCCCGCCCGTTCCGGAAACGGACGGGATATTTCTTAGTAGCGAGTATTTTGTTTGAACTGGATAGTAGTCTGCGGATGTGGCGAGTATTTGTAAATTCTCGCGAGTATTCTTCAAATCCGATTCGTATTTTACCTAATGTATGAGTACTTCGCTAAAGTGCGCGGCATAACGTTAAGGGAAATAATCAAGGCCAGAAAAGAGGAGTGAGAACATGAGTCTTGTAAAAGCCAGCCTTCGGGGGCTTGGTGCTTGGGATGATGTGCGGGCTAATTTGGACGAATTTGTGGTAGAACTACATGGTGACCAGCAGCCGATTTCAGACATTACCTGGAACCCGCCTGTCAGTGGTACAGTTTATGGCGTTTTGTTAAACTATCAAGGCCAGTACGATAAATTTCGGGAACAATTTCATCAACCGCCTTACAAACAGCCACCAAAAGCACCGATCCTTTATATCAAACCTGCCAATACATTAACGGGATGTAACTGCCCGATTCCGCTTCCTGCCGGAGAAGAACGCCTTGAAATGGGTGCAGCGCTTGCTGTTGTAATCGGAAAAACGGCGACCCACGTCAAGGCGGAGCATGCATGGGACTATATTGAAGGCTACACGATCGCTAATGATGTCAGCATTCCGCATGAAAGTGTATATCGCCCGGCGATTAAGCAAAAAGCACGGGATGGATTTTGCCCGATTGGTCCATGGATTGTTTCCAAGGATGATATTGTTGACCCCGGGCAGCTCAACATTCGTGTTTATATAAATGGCGAGTTAAAGCAAGAAAATAACACGAGAAACATGATCAGATCGATTCCAACATTAATCGAAGATGTTACGGACTTTATGACGCTGAATCGGGGAGATGTATTGCTTGCCGGAGTTCCGGAAGGAGCACCACTTGTCGGAAAAGGCGACCATGTCCGCATTGAGATTTCGAGAATCGGCGCCTTGGAAAATACCATTGCTCCGGAACAGAGGGGAGAGTCGAAATGAGGAAAGCTAGAGTGGCGTGCTTTGGCGCTGTCCATGAAGCGGCTGAAAAAAATGGCGAGCTAGAATTATTGGACGGCCGCCTTGTTTCCCATAATGAGGTTGTTTGGCTGCCCCCGGTTGAACCGCGAACTGTATTTGCCCTTGGCCTGAACTATTCCGACCATGCCAGCGAGCTTGATTTTAAAGCTCCGGAAGAACCGCTCGTCTTTTTAAAGGGACCGAATACATTTGTTGGCCATAACGCTCAAACACGCCGTCCACAAGATGTTACGTTTATGCACTATGAGTGCGAGTTGGTCGTTATTATCGGGAAAAAAGCAAAGCATGTAAAGCGTGAAGATGCCTATCAATACGTCAAAGGCTATACGATTGCGAACGACTATGCCTTGCGTGATTACCTGGAAAACTATTATCGTCCCAATTTACGGGTGAAAAACCGTGATACGTGCACGCCTATTGGCCCGTGGTTTGTCGAAGCTTCGGCCATTCCAGACCCGATGAACCTTGCGCTCCGTACATATGTAAACGGAGAACTCAAACAGGAAGGATCAACGAAGGACATGGTTTTTGACATTCCGTTTCTAATTGAATACTTGAGCAGCTTTATGACACTTGATGAAAATGATCTGATCCTGACAGGTACGCCTAAAGGAACCGTCGATGTTGTTCCGGGAGATGAAGTCGCAACCGAGATTGAGGGGCTGGGCAGGCTCGTCAATAACATTGTTGGTGATGAAGTTTTTTCAAAACGTTAATTGGCTGGAAGTTTATTCTACGGAATGAAAGCGTAACTCGCTTTAAGTATAAGTGCAACTAGGCAAGTTTTCTTTACTGTAAAGGAGGAGGGTTTCATGCCTCACGTCATAGTGGAGTATACGGACAATATAAAAGGAGAAGGGCATATTGGCGAACTTCTGGAAAAAATCAATCAGTCTCTTCTCAAAAATGACGGTTTATTCCCGATCGGGGGGATTCGAACAAGGGCTGTCGAGCTGAAGGATTATGTCGTTGCGGATGGAACCGAAAACGATGCTTTCGTACATGTCACACTTAAAATTGGCGGAGGCCGCTCCGAAGAGCGGCTTGTTGCTGCCTGTGACAAACTATTTGCTGTTATCGAAGATCATTTCGCCGCTTTATTTGAAAAAAGATACTTTGCTCTATCGATGGAAGTAGCCGAATTCACAAGACCAACATATAAAAAGAACAATATTCATAAACGATATAAAAAGTAATGCCGGGACTCGCTTTTATCCCGCATGTAAGGTGCCGTAGACTCCCACATCAAAATCTTGAGTGAATACAAAAGGTCTAAGTGTGAGAAAACGGCACCTAAATGCCCGATTGGTTCAACTAACATTCAGTAGGAGATGAAGAACCCTCCTCCTGAATGAAGTTTCACTTTATCCCGCATGTAAGGTGCCGTAAGCTCCCACATCAAAATCTTGAGTGAATACAAAAGGTCTAAGTGTGAGAAAACGGCACCTAAATGCCCGATTGGTTCAACTAACATTCAGTAGGAGATGAAGAACCCTCCTACTGAATGAAGTTTCACTTTATCCCGCATGTAAGGTGCCATAAGGCTCCCACATCAAAATCTTGAGTAAATACAAAAGGTCTAAATGGGAGAAAACGGCACCTAAAATGCCCGATTGGTTCAACTAACATTCAGTAGGAGATGAAGAACCCTCCTACTGAATGAAGTTTCACTTTATCCCGCATGTAAGGTGCCGTAAGGCTCCCACATCAAAATCTTGAGTGAATACAAAAGGTCTAAGTGTGAGAAAACGGCACCTAAATGCCCGATTGGTTCAACTAACATTCAGTAGGAGATCGAAGAAACCTCCTACTGAATGAAGTTTCACTTTATCCCGCATGTAAGGTGCCGTAAGCCTCCCACATCAAAATCTTGAGTAAATACAAAAGGTCCAAGTGTGAGAAAACGGCACCTAAATGCCCGATTGGTTCAACTAACATTCAGTAGGAGCCCTACTGAATGAAGTTTCACTTTATTTCCAACCGCTAAAATAAAAAAGGATCGGGAAAGCGGCAGTCATGATTGCCATGATAGCCGCTCCAAATTTATTTCCCTCTTTCCAAGCATGCTTGGTCAATCCCCATGTGTAATACATTAAAAATAAGGTAAGGATGCCAATGAACAAAAATTGCACGGGCGATCAGTCCTTTTCTGACGGTTTTATCGGGATCGGCTTGATTTGCGCCCCAAAGTTTTCGATCGTTACTTTAAAGCGCACATCGACTTTTGCATGCTGATAGTGCTTCTCCCAATCATATTTTTGAAAATCTTTCATTGTCCAAAAATGTTTTCTTGCATTAATGTGCCAAGCGAACGGTTCCCCTTTATATTCCACTTTGGTTTTTTTGATCAGTTTCAGCGCATCTTTTTCCAACTGCTTTTCTATCGACTTTTTTAAAATGGTTTGGTTCTTTTCATTTGTCGTATAGTTGGTGAGCCCGGGGTTGGACCTAACTTGTAATTTGATTGGAACAGAAACAGCAACTTTCAAGGGGTCTTGATTAGGAGATACGTTAATTTTTGTATGCCCGTCCTTTATGACCCTTGCCGAGATTCTGAACTTCTCATTTAAAGGGTCTATAAACGAAGCAACAAACGAGTTTATCGGTGATTTCCGCTTTATTAGCAAAGCCATCCTTGTCTCCTCCCCGTTTAGGGTACCGATCATTTTTCTGTTTTGCATGACGGCAGAACCGATCATCTGGACAGGGTCCCCGGCTTTTTGAGGAACTTGCCCGGCCTTATACGTATCTTCATCTGTATGAACGGTCTCATTTCTTTTGGTTGTGGCATAGATGATCAAGGCTAGCTCTCCTTCCGACCGATGGTAAAAGTTATTTAAATTGGATTTTGAAACAAGCCCTGTACTGTCCCATCTTTCCTCCATGAATTCATAATATTTATGCGGGCTGCTTTCCAGCGCCGGCTTGTTTTTATGAATATAATCACTCGCCTTTTCTTGCGATACGATCATAATACTTTCCCGCCGCAGTTCTGGGTCAATAACAGCAGAATCAATGATGTGGCGAAATTCATCGGTTTTTGCCAACTCTTCCCCGATAATAATAGTCCGTAAATGGGCAAAGGTAACTTTTCTGGATAGGGAAGACTGGGTAAGCTCTTTTGCAGAAAATATATCTGGAGCTGAAACAGATATAATATTAGACGGCTGTTCGTTTTGTGCTTCCGCGGCTTTTGAGGTATTTACTTGAGGATTGGCAACCTGAAAGGTGACCGATATCAAGTGATCCTTTTCATCTTTGTCCAGCCCCAGTGCGATGACAAAGGCCTGCCTTTCCAGTTCTTCTTTATCTCCACAGCCCGTTGTCAAAAATATAATCGAAAAGGCGCTAAACAATAGCAGAAAAAAACGCTTCATTTTTTCTTCCTCCCCTTAAAGCGGTCAATTCCCCATAAAAGCACGGGAAGAGAAAAGAAAAAGCCTGAACCAATCTTTAATAACAGTTTCCTTGCTTCAAATCCTTGAAAATAATTGTCTGGCATTAATGCCAACGAAATGATCAGGCCTGTTAATGGCAGCAAAAGCCGTTCAAATTCGTTGAAGCGGATCAACTTGCCCAGTAAAAATGCACAAATATAAATATAAATGGCAAAACGAACAGCCGCCCCCATAAACCACAATCCCAGAAAAATAGCTTCCACATGGTTAGACAACGCTCCAACAGCAGCCAACCTAGTCAGGTGATGGTACGGATAAGCAATACTTTCAACTGACGGGTAGTCAAACATCATAATAAATGCCGCCATAAAAATAACCATTTTTGCGGAACTCACACTGAAGCTCCAAATGGATGCTTTTTGAAAAGATTTATAAGTGCGCACAAAGGGAGCAAGCAGGAAAAGGATAATAATATCCCCTCCCAAAAACGAGCTGTAGCTGATTCCCCCTTTTATAAGGTCCCACATCCCCGGGCCGGCAATTGGAAAAATAAACCCCGGTTCCAGATCTTTTGTTACAAAAATGATAAGAAGCACAGCGGAAACAAGGATAGCTGGTGTGATTAGCCAGGCTGTACTCCCAATTGTTTCCAAGCCGCGGATGGCGACAAGAAGGCACGTAGCCATCGCAACCAGCAAGATCATAAACACCGAAGTGTGCGGATAATACATGGTAATGACAATATCCGCATAACTGCGGGTGTTTATTACAGTTGTTGCCATAGATAAACTGATAAATATAAACGTGATGACGCCCCCAAAAAATTTTCCCGTCAATTTATTGGCCATTTCAATCAGCCCGACTTGATGCTTACGAAACAATCCCAATAACAAAAGGAAGGGAATGAGAAAAAAAAGAAATGAAAAAATGGGTAACATCCAACCAGCATTTATTCCAGTGTTTAGGAAAATGCTTGGGGTTGTGTCCGTTACTTTAATGGCCAGCATCAAAAAAATAATGGAAAACAATTCTCTCGTCCCCAGCTTGCCATCGGTAGCTTTGATCATTCTTTCGCCTCCCCTTTCGGCGCTGCTCTAATCTTTCTTTGCGGAGACATGTTTTGCGGTCTCAGCCACTGTTTCTTTAAAACCGGGCGCAAAAACAAGTCCTTTGATGAAGGAGTATAAGGGGCAAGCGGCGAAAAGAATGGCACACCAAAAGCTTTAAGCGAAGCGGCATAGGCCATGATAGCTGTCAATGCCAAAGCAATGCCGATGAAGCCAAGAAAATTGGCGGCAAAGAGCAGGCAGAAACGAAGAATCCGGACGATCACACTCAAGCCGATATCCGGAATGGCAAAAGAGGCCAGGCCTGTAATCGACACAATAATGACCATAATAGGACTGACAATATTCGCCTCTACGGCTGCCTGGCCAAGAATTAAGGCACCTACAATTCCGATGGTGGCGCCTAGTGGGGTGGGAACCCTGATTCCGGCCTCTCTTAAAATTTCAAATGTTATTTCCATCAGCACAATCTCCCAAAGAGTTGGAAAAGGGATCCTTTCTCTTGTTCCAGCCATGGCAAGGAGAAGATCTGTCGGAATCATTTCCGGATGAAAAGTTGTGACTGCCAGAAAAAAAGCCGGAGTCAACAAGCCGATAAATAAGGCGATTAAGCGGATGATTCGTGAAAAATTGCCGTAAGGCATACGCAAAAATTGATCTTCCGCCGTTTGGAACAATGACCAAAACGTAATGGGTGTCACCAATGCGACGGGAGAGTTATCCATCAGCAAAATGACGTGTCCTTCGAGTAAAAAAGAACAGGCACGATCAGGGCGTTCTGTCGTCATGCATGACGGAAATAAAGAGCTGGGCCTTTCTTCGATCACTTCTTCCAGCATGGAAATTTCCAGTATAGCATCCTGCTGAACTTCCTCTATTCGTTTTTTTACCGTGGCAACAAGCTCTTTATCCACGATGTTTTGAATGTATAGCACCGAAACTTGCTGGGGAGACTTCGTCCCTACAGTGACAATTTCTGTTATTAAGTGATGATCTTTTAATTGCCGGCGAATAAGGGAACGGTTAACTTGCGCGGACTCGATAAACGCCGTTTTAGGCCCCTTCACAACGGTTTCGGCTGTCGGCTCCGTTACAGAACGGCTTTCAAAACCGTTCGTATCAATTAGGATTCCGTCTCTTTGCCCATCTATCAAAATCAAAGTGCTGCCATTCAACATATTTTCAACAGCTTCTTTAATTTTCGTTATTTTTTTGCCGCTTGCAGTCGTCAGGACATTATGCATAATATCCGTTACGATATTGATTTCATTCCGAACAGTAGATTGTGATTGTGGTTCAAGAAGAGGCTTTATAATTTGCTGATCGATCATCTTCGTATCAACCGCTCCGGCAACGAATAAAATGAGAGCATGCCGGTTGATGGACGAGATGTACAGCTCCCTGAATTTCAAGGCATTATTCGTTGGATAGTAAAATAATTGTTCAAAACGCTTTCTGTTTTCCGTTATTTTATTGGAGAAAACCTCTAGCTCTTGTTCCTTTTTTGTCCCATCCTTTGATTGTTTAGCTTTCATTAATTGCTTTTTTTTGAAGAAGTTCAATGAGCGTACCTCCAGCCAACATGGACTATGTTTGTTAATATGGACATTTTCTGTAAAAAAATGCATTTTACGTTTAATCTTGGGCCGATTGTGATAGGGGATGATTGCACGGATTATTTTTATGGGGGAGACCCTTTCATGTTTACTTGGAATGACATGATTACGTTCGTTTGGGCATTCTTCCTGACGCTTCCGCTCGTGGCATTCATCCATTCCGCGGGCCACTTGTTTTTCGCGTTACTTTTCGGCGGGAAAGCGAAAGTTGTCTTGGGGCAGGGCCGATTGCTCTTATCTTTGGGAATCTTTAAGATGCGGATGTTATATTTCGTTGATTGCTACAGCTATTACGAAGGTTTAAAGGTGAACAACCGGATTACCCAGACGCTTGTTCGGGCCGGAGGAGTCATTTTTAATCTGTTATCCATTATTTTGGTGAATTCGGCTATTTCCGCCGGATATTTGCCGAAGCACATGTTTTTTTATCAATTTGTCTATTTTTCTGTTTATTATATTTTCTTTGACCTGCTGCCGACCGAATATGGCGAAGGTCAGTATAGTGACGGCAAGGCGATTTGGGACATTTGGAAGAAAGGGAGCGAGGAAAAAGAAAAGAGCCGCTAATCGGTCAGGGGGCGTCGGAAATCCCCTGACAACATCGACTTCTCAATTGTTAGGCAATCAATAAATAGCTTTCATTCTAAGAATGTAGGATGCTCAGCCGCTTTATCGGTAACGAATAGAGGTAAATGGTTTGCCCGGAAATTGCGCTTTGTTTTTACAGTACCTTCAGGGTGAAAGTCTGCCATTACTACTGCGTAGATAGCGAACAGAGAGGCTGGACACAACTAAATCAGCTAATGAAAAAACGTACAATAAAGTGAAACTTCATTCAGTAGGGCTCCTACTAATGTTGTGAACCAATCGCAATATGTAGACTCCTGCGGGAATAGCTCGAGCTGAAGATCCCGCGGAAAGCGAAATATGTTGACGTAGCGATGTTAGGGATCTTTTTAACACAAATAGGTGCCGGGGCAAAACCTTATAAAAATGAAATAAACCGCATGGAATCAAGTTTAAAAACCTTGATTTCACGCGTTTTATTCACGCGATTTTTTACGAATATGAATCAGCTTCCAAGTGGCCCCCTTGCTATTTCGTATTTGCTTATGTACCAGCCTATTATCTGACGCAGTCAAATAATAAACGATGATGCATAACTGAAAAACGGATCATACCAAGTGGAACATTTGTCTCCACAAAAAATCACTACAGATATATAACAGATGTTGACATTTTTAATCTGTTATAATACAATATGCTTAACAACGAAAAGGGAGGATACGTCCAATGATGCCAATCGAATTTTACCGGAACATTCCAGCCAAACAATGTTGCCAATGCGGAGAAGATATGCAAGAAATGCATGAATGCTATTTTAATGAGTGTGAGCGGTGTTTAAGCAAAGTAGAGGAGTAACAAATGAATAAAATATTGAAATGTTAACAATCTGCCAGTTTCATTGTATGAATTGGCAGATTTTTCTTTTGGACTATTTTTTTGAGCATACTGTCAAAAGGTAACAGTAGATGAACGCTTAAAAAAGCCATATTCAACTCACCATAGGTTTTTCAGCAATGATTGGAATGGAAAAATCAGTTTCTTTCTAATTCCTCGAATAATCGTTTATCTTTACGGGAAGTTTCTTGATTTTGGCTTATCCACAATATTCCTCTGCTTTTTGTAGGATCAGCAAAAAGAGTCTTTTTACTTGATCACATACCGGGCTCGCTGTTTGGAAAAACGCTCTTACATCTCGAATCCAATGCTGCTATTCCGTCATGGCTGCTTCCAATTCGGATAGCGTTTCATCTCTCTGTACGGAGATATATTTAAAATCGTTATTTGAAAGCCAGAAGCGTTCGATTTTATAAGAAGAAATGCAAAAAATAAGAGCGAATGTTTCTGAAATCCCAGAAAAACAGCTATAGAGTATAAGAAACCAGCAATGAAAAGACCGGTTCCGGAAAAATCCGAAAGCCGGCTAGTATTGGTTGGCTATTTTTACAAGCGTCTCCCCAAGCTGTATGACATCTTCCTCAGTAGTTTCCCGCCCGAAAGAAATACGGATAAATTCTTTCGCTTCTTTTCCTGTAATGCCCATGGCTGTCATCGTTTTGGACGGTGTTTGTAAATGTACGGAGCAGGCGCTGCCAGTGGAGATTGCAAAGCCGCGGCGGTTGCATTCCAGCATGACAAATTGGCCTTCCAGCCCTTTTACCCGCATTCCGACCGTTGAGGGCAAATCGGAATTGTAAATGATGAAAGCAGACTCAGCAGGCGAGAGTGATTGAATAAAAGCTTCTTTTACATGGGTAAAGTGTTCTGCCCGTATTCTTTGTTGTTCGACTGCTCTTTTGGCCGCAACAGACATGGCCGCCACCGCAGGAACATTGACGGTTCCCGGACGAAATCCGCTTTCGTGTGTTGTACCAGGAAAAAAAGATTTCCAGGTCAGCGATGGATTGACGTATGTAACGCCAATCCCTTTCGGTCCATAAAACTTGTGTCCTGAAATCGTCAAGCTGTCAACCATAGGAGAAATGGTTGACATTTCTGCTTTGCCAAACGTTTGAACACAGTCACTATGGACAAGAATGCCATTGTTGCGGCAAAGTGCGGCCATTTCCTTGATAGGCTGGATTGTGCCGATCTCCGGATTTCCATGCTGGATGCTTACAAGCACCGTGTCATCACGTAGAGCGCTCTGGAATTCACTTAGATTGATTTTCCCATCTGGTTGAAGCGGCAAAAATGTGATGTCGTAACCGGATTTTTTTAATAGTTTCATTGTATTGGCAACCGATGAATGTTCGGCCATGCCGGTCACAATGTGCTTTCCTTCTTTAGGAGAAGCCGATAGCAAGGCCTGAATCGCAAGGAAGTTCCCTTCGGCCCCCCCACTTGTAAAATAAATGCCATCTTTAGGAACACGGAGCAATCGGGCAAATTCTCCCCGGCAATGTTCCAAAAGCTGTCTGGCTTTGTCTCCAATGTCATGAAGACTGCTTGCATTGCCATAAAATTCGGCAGAAGCTTTTACATATGCTTTGGCCGCTTCTTCATCCAGAGGACAAGAAGCTGCATAATCAAAATATTGCACGATTTCCCCCCCGCTTTCTGTTGTTGACTACAAATACAGCACTACACATGTAAGTACATTATTTCTAGAATGTTTCGGACAGAATGTCCAACAGTGCAGGTGCAATGACAGGAAAAGGAATGCTCATTAGTATATCTGCATTCGAAAGAAAAAATCAGTTTTTTCGAGATGGTTGCCGCTTGCGCTTATGTTTTTATTCTCACGGGAAAAGAGTTATCATCAGGAAAAACGCAAATCTTTTCAAAAAAGTGATGTTAGGCCGCTAGACGTTATCGTCTTGAGGCTCCCATTTTTTGAAATCTTCAAGAGACAGTTTCAAAAGTTGGAGCAGACGGCCAATTTCCTACAGTGGCTGTCGTTGTAATCTTTCTTATTCTTCCCGCTTAAGGCCGGGTGCTTGCGCTTTTCTTGTTAAAAACTTCTTTTTATAAAAAAGAGACTTGTCATAAGTGTAAATCTATGTAAATATATGTGTCAAGACACCTGTAAATAAACAGGAGGAGAATCATGAAAAAAGCGAGCGTCTTAATCATAGGAAGCGGGATCGCCGCTTTAAAGCTGGCGACGGAAATTCGCAGTGATATAAATGTGATCATTATCACAAAGTCCTCTCTAAAAGATGGCAATTCAAACTTGGCTCAAGGAGGAATTGCGGCTGCGGTTGGTCCGACTGATCATCCATCAAGACATGGTGCTGACACAATGAAAGCCGGCGGTTTCCATAACAATCCTGATGTCGTCCGCACTATTACGAAAGAGGCGCCAAAGCTTATCAGTGGTCTTGTAAACGAAGGTTGTCCTTTTGATCGGGATGAACAAGGAGAAACCGTTCTCGGCATGGAAGGTGCGCATGGTAAAAAAAGAATCGTTCACGGGGGCGGAGATGCTACCGGGGCAACGCTTATGGAGCACTTTGTCGCCAACCTCCCAGACAATGTCACAGTCTTTGAAAATATGTTTGCTTATGAATTAATAATAGATTCGGTAATCGGGAAATGTACAGGAGCAAAAGCGAAGGATGTCAACGGAAAAGTCGTGCATTTTTTTGCCAAGCATGTAGTGGTCGCGACAGGCGGCTGCGGCCAGTTGTATACCCATACATCAAACGCATATTCCGTTACTGGCGATGGTATTGCGCTTGCGTACAGGGCCGGAGCCAAATTGACCGATATGGAATTTATTCAATTCCATCCAACACTTTTATATATCAACGGGCAGACCCGCGGCCTTATTTCGGAAGCGGTCCGTGGAGAAGGCGGAAGACTCGTGGATGATACTGGCCGACCTATCATGAACGGTGCTCATCCACTTGGCGATTTGGCGCCAAGGCATATCGTAGCGCAAACCATATATCACCATTTGCGGGAGAGCAATCCTGTATTTCTTGATGTGTCGTGTGTGGAGAGTTTTTCGAAAAGGTTTCCGACAGTCGCCTCTCTTTGTGAAAAAAATGGCGTCAATTGGCATGACGGAATTCCGGTTGCACCGGGAAGCCACTTTCTCATGGGCGGCATCAAAACGGATCTGCTCGGCAGGACGAACGTTTCCGGGCTGTACGCGATAGGGGAAGTCGCTTCAACAGGCTTTCACGGCGCGAATCGACTTGCAAGCAATTCGTTGCTGGAGGGGCTGTTTATGGGGAAAAGCCTGGCCGAATGGATACAGGCAAATCCTATTAAAGAAGAAGCTTTTTTATATGCAGAGCCAGAGCAGAAGTTTGTTCGTCCACCAGAGGGTTTGCCGAAAAAGCAAGACATCCAGAGGTCGATGATGGATCACGTTGGTATAGCCCGGACGGAAAGCGGCTTGCAAAAACACATTTACTGGTTGGAAAATGCTCGAATCAGGCAATGGTTGTCCGCAAGTTTGGACGACTTGAAGCCGGAAGAGATAGAGCGGGTTTTCATGGGGATTACCGCCTGGCTCGTGGCGGATTCTGCTTTAAAAAGAACTGAAAGCAGGGGAGGTCATTTTCGGCTCGACTTTCCTTGTGAAAATAATCACGTTTGGATTGGAAAAAGAATTATACAATGCAGAAAAAGGATGGGACAAAATGAACAAACTGAAGCTTCGATTGCTACTTGAACAATTTTTTTTGGAGGATATCGGCGACCGTGACGTCTCGAGTCAAATCTTCGCACATCGGGAGCATGGCCAAGTCGTTTTTATTGCAAAGGAGGAGGGGATTTTTTGCGGAGAAGATGTGATTCAAACCGGGTACGCGGTATTGGACCCGGCGATTCGGCTTGACCTAAACGTGAAGGACGGAAAGCACGTTGAACGGGGACAGCGGCTGGCCATTGCTTCCGGGCCAATCGAAAGCTTGTTAAAAGGTGAGCGTGTCATCTTGAACTTGGTTCAGCGGATGAGCGGTATCGCGACCAAAACAGGTAAAGCGGTTGAAACGCTGCGCGGAACCAAGGCAAAAGTATGCGATACGAGGAAAACAACACCCGGATTGCGAATGCTTGAAAAATATGCCGTCCGTTGCGGTGGTGGTTACAACCATAGGTATGGCCTGTACGACGGGGCAATGGTCAAAGACAACCACATCGCCTTCGCCGGATCAATAAAAAAAGCGGTCCAAGCTATCAGGGAAAGCGCAGGCCATATGATCAACATTGAAGTAGAAACAGAGACAAAAAAACAAGTGATTGAAGCTGTTGAAGCAAAAGCTGATGTCATCATGTTTGATAATAGAACCCCCGAAGACATACGCTACTGGGTGAAACTTGTTCCCGAAGGGATCATAACGGAAGCATCCGGAGGTATCACAATGGATAACCTCAGAGAATACGGAGAAACAGGAGTGGACTATATTTCCCTCGGTTTTTTGACACACTCGATTTCCTCGTTCGACATAAGCGTAAAAGTGGACATTGGTGTAATGAGAGAAACCTCCTGAGGGAGGATGTGTCGTCCAAGCTCATTTTTGTTGTAATCACATCATTTATCAAGACTAGGAGGAGACAGAGTATGAGTATTTTTGAAACGTTGGAAAAGCAGTCCAATATACTTCCGGAAAAGTATCGGAATATGGCCACACAAGAAATGGAGGAGAGAGTGCGTGATATAAAAGCGCAGCTTGGAAAAAAACTGTTCATTCCCGGTCACCATTATCAAAAGGATGAAGTCATCCAATTCGCCGATGCGAGAGGGGATTCGTTGCAGCTTGCGCAAATGGCGGAGAAAAATCGCGATGCCGAACATATCGTATTTTGCGGGGTTCATTTTATGGCGGAAACAGCCGATATATTGACAGTTGATGATCAAAAAGTGTACTTACCGGACATGCGGGCGGGGTGCTCGATGGCGGATATGGCTGATATTTATCAGACGGAACGGGCATGGGAAAAGCTTACAAACATATTTGGCGACACCATTTTGCCGCTCACATACGTTAATTCAACAGCCGCCATTAAATCTTTCGTCGGTCAAAACGGTGGCGCCACGGTCACATCTTCCAATGCTGAAAAAATGGTTCAGTGGGCCTTCAAACAAAAGGAGCGGATTCTCTTTTTGCCCGACCAGCACTTGGGGAGAAATACAGCTTACAGTCTGGGCATCAGTCTCGATGAAATGGCGGTGTGGAATCCGATCACGGATGAACTGGAGTATGATGGACCGGTGGAAAATATCAAAGTACTTCTTTGGAAAGGTCATTGCTCTGTTCACGAAAATTTTACAGTGAAAAATATGGAAGAAGTCCGAAGAAATTACCCGAATATGAACATCATCGTTCATCCGGAATGCAGGCGTGAAGTGGTTGCCCTTTCAGACATGGCGGGCTCCACGACCTACATTATCAATATGATTGAAAAAGCAGAGCCGGGGTCCGCCTGGGCCATCGGTACTGAAATGAACCTTGTGAATCGCTTGATACAGGAACACCCGGACAAGCACATCATTTCGCTTAATCCTCACATGTGTCCGTGTCTTACGATGAACCGGATCGATCTCCCGCACCTGGTTTGGTGCCTCGATACAATTATGGAAGGCGAAGGACATCATGTAATTCAAGTTGACGATAAAACAGCGACCTATGCCAAAATGGCACTGGATCGGATGCTGGAACGATCTTGATCAGAATGGTGCGGATGTGAAGTAAGTTGTTGGGGCATGAACCTGGAATTGTCCCGGGCTCATGCCCTTTGTCATTTAGCTTAGATTATTCCAGAAATGATACTCTCTACTTAATCAGAAATTGCGCAAGTATGAAGAGTGGCCCGATCAAATTATTGGGTCCGGGCTCATGCCCTTCATTTAGCTTAGATTATTCCAGAAATGATTCTCTTTACTTAATCAGAAATTGCGCAAGGTATGAAGAGTGGCCTGATCAAATTGTTGGGTCCGGGCTTATCCTTTTCATTTAACCTTGACTCGTTTGTATTCAAAAAGGTCATCCTGTATCAAAAATAGATGAAGGATACTATGCTTTCATCTCTCCCGCAATAAATTCGCGCACTTTCAATTGGAAAAAAGTGTGTAAAATAGGCGGAGACCTTTTGACAAAGGGCTTGCCGTGTATTAAGATAGCGTATTATTCGCAACATTTTTTTAAGCCCAAATACATCACGGGAGAGGAAGAAAGCGGTGAGTAACCCCTTAATTTTTCAATCGGATTTTGGATTGGCAGATGGTGCTGTCTGCGCTATGTACGGCGTGGCCAATTGTGTTGATCCGGCCATCAGAATATTTGATTTGACTCATAGAATTCCTCCTTTTGATATATGGGAAGGCTCTTACCGGCTGTTGCAGACAATTGAATACTGGCCGGAAAATTCGGTTTTCGTATCGGTGGTGGACCCCGGGGTTGGAACAGACCGTCGGAGTGTCGTCGCGCGAACGGCTTCCAATCATTGGGTCGTGACACCGGACAACGGCACGCTTACTCACGTTCATAAAGAAATCGGCATCAAGGAATTAAGACTCATCGATGAAAAGATAAACCGGCTTCCAAACTCTGGTGCTTCCCATACATTTCATGGCAGGGACATTTATGCCTATACTGGCGCGCGTCTCGCTTCGGGAAAAATGACATTTGAGGAAGTGGGTCCAAAGCTGGATCTGGGTCTCATTGTGACACTGCCTTATATCGACGCATACCGAAAAAACGGCAAAGTATACGGAATGATCGATGTGTTGGATGTTCGTTACGGCAATCTTTGGACGAATATTAGCAGACCTGCGCTCATTGATTTGAACATCGACTACAATGATCATGTAAATGTAGCCATTAAGCACAATTCTATTTTAGTATATAACGAAACCATGATTTACGGACGCTCGTTTGCGGCCACCAAAAAAGGGGAGCCCCTCGTATATATTAATTCGCTCGATAATGTGGCTATTGCCATTAATCAACAATCTTTTGCTGAAAAATATGGCATCGGAACGGGCATTCATTGGAGAATTGAAATAGAGAAAGCTTAGTGCTGGACATACTTTGACTAGTAAACAGACTTAGTACTGGTTTGACCAGTAGGCAGACTTAAAAAAGACAGCGGGTGTGGCTCGGTAGTCAACCGGGCAGTCCATTCTTATTTACCGTTTCAAAGAAAAATATGTGTTCAAAAAGGGACGACCCCCAAAAGGCCATCCCTTTTCTTTATTTCCCCTCAAATATCTTTTTCACTTTGTTGACGGCAATTTCTGAACCGCCCCGGCCTTCAACACCCTCGACCATCAAGGCGATAAGCAGCTCGGGATTTTCCGGGTTGTATGCCACGAAAAAGCCGTTTTCTTTTCCTTTCTCCCCTTGTTTTGCTTTTAACTCGGCCGTTCCTGTTTTACCCGCGAGCGGATAATTAGGTATTCTCGCCGAACGTGCTGTTCCACTAGGATCTGCTACGACTTTCACTAGCGCATTTTGAATAGCTGTGGCTGTCTGTTCGCTCATCACTTTTTCTTTCCAAA
The DNA here is from genome assembly GCF_037980985.1 of Siminovitchia sp. FSL H7-0308. NCBI lineage: Bacteria > Bacillati > Bacillota > Bacilli > Caryophanales > Bacillaceae > Siminovitchia > Siminovitchia sp. FSL H7-0308. The sequence goes on along the minus strand of NZ_CP150282.1, from coordinate 3,831,320 downwards.
CGGTTCCTGTTTTTTCTCCTTTTACCAATATTGGCTGAATCATGTTCCCTTTGTTCGCAAAAGGAGTGTATGTTGCGGCCAAATGAACAATGTTCATCTGGATCTTTCCTTGTCCGTACGCGGAATCTGCCAATGCAATATCAGAATCGATGTCTCCGATTTTCGATTGCTCAAGCGGGTATCCATAGGAAGGAATGTCTTCTTCAAACCCAAACGTTTGTAACCCCTTCGTAAATTTATCTTTTCCCAGGTCAAGGGCCGCCATCGCAAAATAAATGTTGTCCGATAAAATGAGCGCTTTTTCCAAATTGACCGGACCATTTGCTTCTGTCACTCTGGTAACGGAATACCCGCCCCAAGAGGAATCTTTTTTCCAGGACTTGCCGTTAATTTCGTACGTTTTTTTCCAATCGATTGCCCCTGATTCAAGGGCTGTCGCCGCGGTGATCGGCTTCATCACCGAACCTGGTGCGAAAGATGCTTTAAAACGGGTGAGGAGCGGCTCTTTGTCGTTTTCTTGTAATGCTTTCCACTCTTCGGCACTCGCGCCTAAAGACAGCATATTTGGATCGAAACTTGGGCTGCTTGTTAAAGCGAGCGTTTCGCCCGTTACCGGATGCAAGGCGGCGGCCGATCCCGTTTGGTCTTTCAACTCGTTAAAAACGGATTGTTGCAAACCTGAATCGATTGTCAATTGCACGCTTTCTCCGTCTTTTACAGGTTTTTCCGCCAGCATGGCCTCAGAGCCGTCTTCTTTTTTGATCAAAACTTGGACACCGTTTTCTCCTTTAAGTTGTTTTTCAAAAACCTGCTCCAAGCCTCTTTTTCCGATTACGTCGGATGATTGGTATCCGGAACCGGCCTTTTCCAGCTCCTCTGCCGTAATCGGACCCACATAGCCGATCAAATGGGCCGCTGCCTCCCCGAGCGGATAAACCCTTGCCTCCACGCTTCGGTTACTAACGGAAGGAATGCTTGTTACTTTTTCAAGCAACTCCGTATCATCACCCGGTATTTTTTTCAACGGTACAAAATGTTCCGGCTGTACCCATGATGCAGATAATTCTTTTTTAATGTTCTCAGGTTCCAATCTAAGCAACTCAGCTACTTTCGTAATGATTTCCTCTTCTTGGTCTTCCATTTTTCCAGGAATGATTCCGACTTCCGACACTTTTCCTGTAACGGCAAGGCCGACGCCATTCTTGTCCACAATATCCCCGCGTTTCGCAGATGTCATGGAAAGGCTGATTTTATCGCCTTCTTCAAGCTCGGGAAAAATATACGTCGTATCCCAGTTTACATACCAGCTTTTTTTGTCATTCTGTTCCTCTTCCGTGAGTACTGCTTTATGGTCAAATGAAATCTTGCCCGCAATACTGTCCATTTGGACTGAAAAAGGAAACTGGACTTTACCATCTTTTTCCTTCACTTCTTCAGGCTTTTTAAAAGTTATTTTTACATTTTTAATGTTCAAGTCTTCGTATATCTTTTTATATCTATTCGTAAAATCCTCTTTGGAGACTTTTTCCTTGGCATCTGCCGAAAGATAATCATACATTTTATTAAAATCCTGGTCGTTCCATTCATCAATATACGCAGCAAACCGTTCTTCAGGTTGTGGCCCCTTATTGCAAGCGGCCATTGTGAGCCCGGCCACTAATACAAACAGCATAACGATCCATTTTTTCATCGCTCATTCGCCCCCTCTATTGTGTTATTTTAACATTATAGGGGGTTGAAAGCAGGGAAAAATTCATTCAATATGTTAAAATAAATGGTATTGACGAAATCATATATAAAGAGAGTAAGGAGAAGAGCGATGGAAAAAACACTCATTTTTGGACATAAAAATCCGGACACCGACTCTATCTGTTCTGCACTTGTCTATGCCGATCTGAAAACGAAATTGGGCGAAAATGTTGAGGCTGTTCGCCTTGGGCCAATTAATGGCGAGACGGAATACGCGCTCAAGTACTTCAACGTTGAGGCACCGCGTGAAGTCAACACTGTGGCCAACGAAGCCAAAAAGGTTATTTTGGTTGACCACAATGAACGTCAACAAAGTGCGGATGACATTACCGAAGTGCAAATTGCTGAAGTGATCGACCATCACCGGATCGCCAACTTTGAAACGAGCGACCCGCTCTATTTTCGGGCAGAACCAGTCGGCTGTACGGCAACAATTTTGAAAAAAATGTACGAAGAACACGGAGTGGAAATTGAAAAGAAAATCGCTGGTCTCATGTTATCTGCGATTATTTCCGACTCTCTGTTGTTCAAATCTCCAACATGCACGGAACGTGATATCGAAGCCGCAAAAGAACTGGCGGCAATAGCGGGTGTCGATGTGGAAGCATACGGAATGGAAATGCTTAAAGCCGGTGCGGACGTGAGTGGAAAATCGGTTGATGAATTGTTGTCGCAAGATGCCAAGCAGTTTCAAATGGGACAAGCAAAAGTGGAAATTGCCCAAGTCAATGCCGTTGGTGTTGAAGACGTACTTGTGCGCAAAGCTGAAATTGAAGAGGCGCTCGAAAAAGTGATCGCCGAGCGTGAACTCGACCTTTTCCTTTTTGTCGTGACCGACATTTTAACAAACGACTCAACCGCTATCGCGGCTGGAAAAGCAGCTAAATCGGTTGAGCAGGCCTTTAACGTCTCACTTGACCAAAATCAATGTGTGTTAAAAGGCGTTGTGTCCCGGAAAAAACAAATCGTTCCATCTTTAACAGAAGCACTCAGCAAATAAGGAACGGGATTGAAAAAGGCATCACATTAAAACAGCAGCAGGGCTTTGCGAGTCAAAGCCCTTTTCACAAATGATCAGTGATGAATGGTTAGCGTAAAAAATGAAAATGTGTATCCCAAAGTAGAAGTGCCATTAGGCACTCTTAAAGGCTTTGCGCTGGCAAGTTTACTTTACAAGGTGCGAAATATAATATTTGTATGAATATTCGCGCGAGGTGACCGGCGACTGGCGCTGTCCAGCTATAGCGTCCGTAAACTTCGCTTTCTTTGAAAAAGCCCCGCTTTTTCTGCGCGGTTGTTTTTTCGAGGGAGTGAATTCAGAGGCGTGATAAGCCAACAAAGTCCGCTTTTTCGAGGAAATCGTGTCAGCTCGTCACAAAGGTTATGCCAACGAAACAAATGCATGAACTTTGAAGCAATCTGCCAGGTACTACGCCGCCCCTTTACTATCAAGGTACCTGAAAAACGTAAAGTGGGAATCAACTGCCAGTCAAAGCCCGATTAGCTCAGTTAACAATCAGCGGAAAAGCTCTCGCTGTTTGAAGTTTGGCCTGATCTCATTGTGGAGTGTTCGAGTGTGTACGTTTTTCAACAGGCGCTTGCGCTTTTCTTAAAATACAAATTTATCAATTACTTAAAGGGGTAAGTTAATTTTGAATGTAGCTTATTTAGGGCCAAAGGGAACGTTTTCGGAGGAAGCCGCCCTTCGTTATTTTCCACCAAATGGCGTGGAACTGATTATGCACGACAGCATCTTTGACGTGATAGAAGCTGTGGCGCAAGGGGAAATGGACAAAGGAATCGTCCCGATTGAAAATGCGATTGAAGGTACGATCACATTAACGACCGATGGATTGGTCACAAACAATGTTTGGATTGAAGGGGAGGCGATTTTGCCTGTCGCGCTTCATCTGTTGACGGTCGAAGGGGCAGATGTTGACGACATTCGCGAAGTTTGGTCCATAGCCCCTGCACTTGCGCAATGCCGGAACTTTATCAGAAAAATGAATGCGAAAATAAAACATTACAGCAGTACGGCGAATGCAGCCGCATCGCTTGTGAAAGCAGACGATAAACATGCCGGTGCCATCGCATCCGAATGGGCGGCCAAAACATTCGGCCTTGAGATCGCTAAAAAAAATGTTCATGATTTCGAGGGGAATTCAACAAGATTTATCATCATTTCGAAAGAACATACCGAGGTGCCCGAGGCCACCAAATCAATGCTCCTAATCACGCCGATGCAAGACCGCCCGGGATTGCTGGCCATCATTTTAAATGTCTTTTCCTCCCTTGATATCAACTTGTCTTGGATTGAATCCCGGCCGACGAAGAAAAAGTTGGGAACGTACCGATTTTTCGTTGAAGCGCAATTGGGCGCACACGAAATCAATTTGCAAAAGGCCATATCCATTTTAAAAACGTATGGACATGATGTCCGGGTGTTGGGCAGTTTCAACTCCAAACAACTGTAAAAGAGGTGCTCTTATGAAAATTGAAGTGTGGTCGGATTATGCCTGTCCTTTTTGCTATATTGGAAAGCGCCGTTTGGAAAAAGCATTAAGTCAATTTGCCCATCGCGACCAAGTGCAAGTAGAGTTTAAAAGCTTTGAACTCGATCCCGATGCTCCGCGGGACACAGAAAAAAGCAATCATGAAAGGCTGGCGGAAAAATACGGAATGACTGTGGAGAAAGCAAAGCAAATGGGGGAAAACATTCGTCAGCAGGCAGCCGACGAGGGGCTGGACTTTCAATTTGATACATTGGTTCCAACCAACACGTTTGATGCCCACCGGTTAACCCATTTTGCCAAAAAGAAAGGGAAAGGCCAGGAACTGGCGGAAAAATTGTTGTATGCCTATTTTACAGAATCCAAACACCTTGGCGATCATGCTGTTTTAGCGAATATCGCTGAAGCATCGGGCCTTGACCGAGAGGAAGCGTTGGCAATACTTAAAGATGACACTGCTTACGCGGAGGAGGTCCGCCATGATGAAAGGGCGGCGCAGCAAATGGGTGTGCGTGGTGTGCCATTTTTCGTTATGAATCAAAAGTACGGGATTTCAGGTGCCCAGCCGATGCAAACCTTCCTCAATGCCCTGCAAAAGGTATGGAATGAAGAAAAACAAGCACCTGTTTTACAGGATCTTGGAGATGAAGGGATCGCTTGCGGGGATGAGGGCTGTGACATACAAAATAATCCATCATAGCTTGGCTACGGGAGGACTTTCTTGCGTCCCCTCCCTGGCCATCCATTTTTTGAATATCATCCAAAACTTCGACTTAGCAGGATTTCTACTATCATGATCGGGCCTCTGATTTTGATCACTCTGTATCTCCTCTGCCAACATACTTTCTTTGACAAAAAGTTACTTAAATCGACCTGGTTTTTCGACATTTTTCGAAAAAGTCAGAATACAATGGTTTACACAAAGAAAGGATTATGTTGGATTACTGTTTAAGTATTTGGAATGTTCTATCCAAAAAGGAAGGTAGGGAATATTTGTACATATGAGGGGAAAGTCAAGTTGATCGCGACCGGATTTTGAGTAGCGCCTATTGCAATCAGCAATGCAAAAATGCACATTGATCCAGACGCCAAGCTTCAACCGCCTCACAGTACTTCCATAATGGGAAAAACAAGCAGTTTCAATCTGACCTATATCATGACACAAGAAACACTCACAAGCTCCAGCCTTGTAAGTGTTTTTTGTTTCAAAAATGGTGGAAAAGCGCTCTTACGAACCTATAAAGGAGACGATAGCATTAAATGTTAGTTTACAAATGGGAATTATAAGGTTTAAAATAGAGTAAACCTATCAGGATGAAAAGGAGAGGATCTTAGTTGGCTCAAGCGGCAAAAAGCAGACGAAAAGAATTAATCGCTCAGTTGACGGCCATTAGGATTATGAAAAAAGAGGATCTATTACAACTATCCTTGTCGGAATTGGAAAAAGAATACCGAAACATTCATCCGCATTGCGGAGTCGATTCGATTCGCTGGATTCGAAAGAAACAGTAGAAGGCTATGCTTTTTTGGCTCCCATTCTTGAAACAAGCTGGACAAACACCTCGGCAAAAACAAGGCCCATCGCAATCGCTCCGGAAATGATGAAGGCTTTGGAGGCAAGCGGAATTGCACCTGAATAATCATTGCTCACGATATGACGCATCGCCTCATAGGCGGCACCGCCGGGAACGAGCGGGATAATGCCGGCAACGATGAAAATAATGATCGGTGTCTTATAATACTTCGCCAATCCGTGGCCGGCAAGCGCCACCGCAAAAGCGCCGACAAATGATGCCTGCACCGCATCGATGCCAGAATCTGTCATCGTCCGAAAAAATATCCACCCGACTGTTCCGCAAATTCCACACGAAACCAATGATTTTCTCGGCGCGTTAAAAATAATGCCAAAACCCGCCGCTGATATAAAACTCATCACTATCTGTGTCAACATATACGACATCAGAAACACTCCTAAACATGGAAAAATTTGGCGGCCATGGGCTCGCCTCATACAAAAAACGAAAATACCAACGCAACGCCCGCGCCGATGGCGAACGCCGTCAAAAACGCTTCGGCTCCCTTCGAAACACCCGCCATAAAATGTCCCGCCATTAAGTCACGGATTGCATTCGTAATGAGCAACCCGGGAACGAGCGGCATGACGGAAGCAATAATGATCAAATCAAGATTCCTTCCGAATCCGAACTGAACTGATAAAACTGCCAGCCCGCCAATAACAAATGACGCGAAAAATTCGGCAAACAATTTTACCTTTGAGAGATAATGCGCAATCAGTAATATAATAAATCCGGCTCCGCCAATCAATGCCGCTGGAAGATAGTCGATCCACATACCTTTAAACATAAGCAAAAAACTCCCACTTGCCAGTGCGGCGGCCACAACTTGCAGCCAAGCAGGAAAAGACAAGCTTTTTTCATCAAGCTGTTTGAGCATTTGCTGTGCTTCGTTCAGGTTGATCTCGCCTTTGACCATCTGTCTGGAGATGCTGTTGACGAGTGCAATTTTTTCTAAATCTGTACCTCTTTCATTCACTCGTGCAAAATGCGTTGTATACATTGGTTCAAGGTTAAACATGACGACAGTCGGTGTTACAAAGCTTTGGCTGTTCGGAAATCCGGCCGCTGCAGCCATACGTGTCATTGTGTCTTCCACGCGATATGTTTCCGCTCCGGCTTGTGCCATCATGCGCCCCGCCAAAAGGCAAATATCAATGAGCAGTTGCTCTTTTCCCATCAACGCATTCCCCCTATTCCCGCCTTATTTTATCATACACACCTTGCATGAGAAAAAAAGTATTGACAATACAAAAAAAGTTTTATAATATCAAATACAATCATAATGCACGGCTATGAAGAAGAATAGTACCCTCCGTAACACTGAAGAGAGCCGGTGGTTGGTGCAAATCGGCGTGAATGCGGTGGGGAATGGGCTTCCGAGCTTCCAAACCGAACCCTGCGGGGGTGTAGGCTTTGGCGAAACATCCCGTCGTTACAAGGGAGAACGCATGAGATACTCATGCTGTGAAGAGAACTGTTTTCAACAGTTAAAAAAGGTGGCACCGCGGTCCCTCGTCCTTTGGATGAGGGGCCTTTTTGTCTTTTGGAAGATAAACAATAGCATATGACAATCGCGTTGAGCAAGAAGAGTACGTTTGGGCACTTTCGGTACAGAGAATCGGTGTTGGTGGAAATCCGGTGCGAAATCCCGAATGGAATGGGCTTGCGAGCTGTTTTCTGAATATGAGTAGGGAAACACGGGGATTCCACCGTTACATGGATAGGGCATCGGAAATTCAAATTCCCGTGTCTGAAACGAGATGGAAAGACTTTTTCCAATACGAGGTGGCACCGCGGCGAATGTTCGCCCTCGAATAAGCATTGATACGCTTGTTCGGGGGCTTTTTTATTTTAAAAAATAGTAAAGGAGAATCGACATGAACAAAACAATCCAACCGGGAATGAAAATGAAAAAGCTGAACGGAGACATTTTAACACCAATTACAGTATTTTTACGATTGGAGGGTAAGAAGAAGTTTTTGCTTGAAAGCTCCTTGAAACATAACGAGCAAGGGCGCTACTCTTTTATTGGCGTAAATCCGATTATGGAAATAATCGGTGAGGGAGATCAAACGAGTATCGTTTCAAAAAATGGGAAAGTAGTAAAAAAAGAAACGGGCTTTCCGCTTCAAATTCTGCAACGTACGGTACCCAAAATAGAGCTGGATGTTCCTTTTCCTTTTTACGGAGGCGCAGTTGGCTACGTAGGCTATGATGCCATCCGCCAGTACAACAAAATCGGCGAGGAACTGGAAGATGAAATAGGCATGCCGGACATTCATTTCATGGTGTACGAAGACGTCATCGTTTTTGACCACTTAGCTCAATCCATTTATATTTTGGCCATCAGCCTGGATGGAGGCCGGACAAATGAACAATTGGAAGAGAGAATAATAAAGCTGGAAGAGCAAGTTTTCCACGGCCATACAGATGAAACATTGGGAGAATGCCAGATCGACTTTGAACCGCAAATGGAAAAAGAGGAATTTATCAGGCGTATTGAGGAAGCAAAAGGCTACATTTTAAAAGGAGAAGTGGAGCAAGTCGTCCTTTCACAAAGAATGAGCGGGGAAGTGAAAGCCGATCCGTTTCATTTTTACAGGGTGCTGCGAAACTCTAACCCTTCACCATATATGTTTTTTGTGGACTTCAAAGAATATGTGGTTCTCGGTTCCTCTCCGGAAAGCTTCATCAAATCAAACGGCAACAAAATCCAAACGAACCCGATTGCCGGTACAAGGCGACGTGGGCATACCGAAGAAGAGGATCGTGCACTTGCGGAGGAACTCATCACGGATGAAAAAGAACTGTCCGAACACCGCATGCTGATTGATTTAAGCCGGGAAGACATGGAAAAAGTGTGCGTCCCCGGAAGCTTTGACATTAGAAGCTATATGCAAATAGAGTACTATCGCCATGTCATGCACATCGTCTCGGAAGTCGAAGGCATCTTGACAGAAGGCTGTTCCGGGTTGGATGCCTTAATCTCTTTGCTTCCTGCGGGAACCGTATCCGGCTCCCCGAAAGTACGGGCCATGCAAATCATCAACGAACTCGAAGATGTAAAGCGCGGTGTATACTCTGGAGCACTCGGATACGTCAATGCGAACGGCGATGTCGACTTCGCCCTTGCCATCCGCTCCCTTGTTATAAAAGAGGGACGTGCGCACCTTCAAGCCGGCGCCGGCATCGTTCACGACTCCGTACCGCGGCTCGAATATAAAGAAACGATGAATAAAGCGCGGGGATTGCTGAGCACAAAGCCTTTGTAGCGGAGGAATCCCCTGGAATTTAGTCATCAAGTTGTTGAGATCGTCCCCGTCTTACGGGGGTAAACGCAAAACAGACATCGACAAAATTGTGCTTAAAGTAGAAGGTGTCCAATCAGGGTCTAGGCGTCTTTTGTTCTTTGGACACTCTTTTCTTTTCAAATACGTTGTGATTTCAACATTTGAATGGTACTTTTTTAAAAGATATACTTTTTAAGACAGTTCCGTTATCGCGGAAGGTATGTAAAGATGAATGGGCATTTTTCTGTACGTAATTATAAAGTAATGAACGATGATGAGAAAAAACTTTTCGAAGGGGGATTACGGTGAGCTACAAAAATACATTCATTACAAGTTCCGAGGATTCAACGGTTGATTCGGCTGTAGAGCCTGTTCCAAGAAACGGCAAGCCCACGATCGCCTCTATTCAATATGAGCTCATTAAGCATAATCCCTACAAATATACAGAAGAAGATGTGCAATTTAAAACCTATTTAATCAAACATCAAATGGAATTGCATCATACAGAAGAGATGCGAGAGCATTTTTTTTTCAAAACCACAGGCTTGTTTTCGGGCTTCCCCCTTAGTGAAAAAATATGGCTGGGGAATACATTATGATGAACAGGGAAAAATTGCCTTATACGGTGTAAACAGTGAAGCATATAATAGATTTCTCGATTTGGAAAACATCACTTTATTAAAGGGAATGCGCTCAAAAAGGAAGTAAGCTGGTCCGCCACTTGGATTCCAAAGATACGGCGGACCCTCGCGAGCATGAACCCAAGCGCCTATCGTCTGAATGTCGTTCCGGTTAATCCGAACCTACGATTTTATCCCGCATGTAAGGTGCCGTAAGCCTCCCACTTCAAAATCTTGGGTGAATACAAAAGGTTCAAGCGGGAGCAAACGGCACCTAAATGCCCGATTGGTTCAACTAACATTCAGTAGGAAAAGGAGAAAACGCCTACTGAATGAAGTTTCACTTTATCCCGCATGTAAGGTGCCGTAATACTCCCACATCAAGACCTGAGTTGATACAAAAGGTCCAAGTGTGAGCAAACGGCACCTAAATGCCCGATTGGTTCAACTAACATTCAGTAGGAGAAGGAAGAAAACGCCTACTGAATGAAGTTTCACTGTATCCCGCATGTAAGGTGCCGTAAGCCTCCCACTTCAAAATCTTGGGTGAATACAAAAGGTTCAAGCGGGAGCAAACGGCACCTAAATGCCCGATTGGTTCAACTAACATTCAGTAGGAAAAGGAGAAAACGCCTACTGAATGAAGTTTCACTTTATCCCGCATGTAAGGTGCCGTAATACTCCCACATCAAGACCTGAGTTGATACAAAAGGTCCAAGTGTGAGCAAACGGCACCTAAATGCCCGATTGGTTCAACTAACATTCAGTAGGAGAAGGAAGAAAACGCCTACTGAATGAAGTTTCACTGTATCCCGCATGTAAGGTGCCGTAAGCCTCCCACTTCAAAATCTTGGGTGAATACAAAAGGTTCAAGCGGGAGCAAACGGCACCTAAATGCCCGATTGGTTCAACTAACATTCAGTAGGAAAAGGAGAAAACGCCTACTGAATGAAGTTTCACTTTATCCCGCATGTAAGGTGCCGTAATACTCCCACATCAAGACCTGAGTTGATACAAAAGGTCCAAGTGTGAGCAAACGGCACCTAAATGCCCGATTGGTTCAACTAACATTCAGTAGGAGAAGGAAGAAAACGCCTACTGAATGAAGTTTCACTTTATCCCGCATGTAAGGTGCCGTAATACTCCCACATCAAGACCTGAGTAGATACAAAAGGTCTAAGTGTGAGCAAACGGCACCTAAATGCCCGATTGGTTCAACTAACATTCAGTAGGAGATGAAAAAAATCCTACTGAATGAAGTTTCACTTTATCCCGCATGTAAGGTGCCGTAATACTCCCACATCAAGACCTGAGTAGATACAAAAAGTCTAAGTGTGAGCAAACGGCACCTAAATGCCCGATTGGTTCAACTAACATTCAGTAGGAGATGAAAAAACTCCTACTGAATGAAGTTTCACTTTATCCCGCATGTAAGGTGCCGTAATACTCCCACATCAAGACCTGAGTTGATACAAAAGGTCCAAGTGTGAGCAAACGGCACCTAAATGCCCGATTGGTTCAACTAACATTCAGTAGGAAAAGAAGAAAACGCCTACTGAATGAAGTTTCACTGTATCGCCCACTACACATCTAGATGGAGGATTGAAAGCTGTGATTCATGTACATTCCTTGGAAGAAATCAAGGCAAATATTGAAGAAAACAAGGTAACACTCCTTTATATATCCAGACCCAGTTGTTCGGTATGCCACTCACTGCTCCCGCAGGTGGAAGAGCTGCTGACACAATTTCCAGCAATCGTTCCGATTCACGCAAATGCCGATCAAATTCCTGAAATAGCAGGGGAATACTCTGTTTTTACCGTCCCTGCCGTTCTTGTCTTCGCCAACGGAAAAGAAATGATTAGAGAAGCAAGATTTGTGCCGATTGGAGAATTGGAGGAGCAGCTTTCAAAGCTTATTTCCCATTTAACCTTAACCTAATAATAGTTGTGACCTGTCCGCTACGGTAGTGGTGCGGCGTGCGGTCATGATCTGGAACTGCAAAATGACGATCTGAACATCAACTCTTTTTTACACAAGCAAAAATGCCAATACCGAAATCAAGACGGACGCCACGCTCATCGCCAAAAGCGGCTTCAATGCCTTTGTCCTTACATCCTGTAGGCTGACATTCAGTCCAAGACCGACCATGGCTGCCGTGAGAAGCCACGTCGTTCCGCTTGAAACAAAGTCCATGAAGCCTTGTGGAACCACGATCACAGCTCCGAGCACATACGTTCCGATTATGCTCATCGCAATAAAGCCGAGAAGAAATAACGGAAAGCCTACTTTGGCATTCCCTGTCGAATCTTTTCCCGACCTTGATTTAACCCAATAAACCAATATGAAACAAAGCGGTATAAGCAAGAATACCCGTCCCAATTTGGCCAGCAATGCCATGGCCAGTGCCTCTTGGCCCCCTGGCGCGCCTGCCAGCACGACGTGGGCGATTTCATGCAGACTCATCCCGGTCCACGCTCCGTACTCAGCGCCGGTCAGCGGCAAAACCGGCCGCAAAATCGTATACACAATACCGAAGACCGTTCCCACAAGAGCAATGATCCCCACGCTGATCGCGGTATCTTCATCCTTTGCTTTGATAATTGGAGCTACCGCCGCAATTGCGGCTGCCCCGCATACTCCAGTTCCAACACCAAGAAGAAGCGAAATGACTGGATTTGCCCGCAGCCGCTTCGCGACCCATACCGTCACCAAAATGGCAATCGTAATAATGCCCGCATCCCGTATCAATAACCCAAGACCATCTTGTAAAACGGTATGAATATTCAATTTCAATCCATATAGAACAATCGCTGTCCGCAGCAACACTTTAGAAGAAAAAGCCACCCCCGGCCGCAATGCTTCCGGATAGCCGAAAATTTGCCGGAAAACGACCGCTATTAAAATGGCAGAAGCCATTTGACCGATCAAACTGAAACCCGGAATTCTTGCAAGCAAAAATCCAAGCAATGCAATGAAAAACGTAAAAGCAACTCCTCCTGCCCATAATCCGAAAAAAGAACTTTTTTCCTTCTGCCGTTGCAGGGGTTCGCCTTCCTCTTTATGATGTTCCGTTTTTCCAAAACTCATGTGTATCCATCCTTCCGGCTGATCTCCTAATGTAAGGATATATGAAAAAGATATATAAGAAAAATAAATGATTATAATAGCAATAATAAGCATTTTATATACTAGGAGGAATGCGAGATGGATCAGCTACTGGAAGTGTTTGTCGCTGTTGCTGAAAAGAAAAATTTTTCACGGGCAGCTGAAGAACTGCATATGACTCAGCCTGCGGTAAGCCAGCACATTCAGGCGTTCGAGCGGGAGATCGGAACGAGGCTATTGGATCGGACCAATAAATATGTGAAACTCAATAAAGCTGGTGAAATCGTATACGACCATGCGGTGGAAATACTCGGTCTTTATACGAAAATGCAACGCCTTGTCGATGATTTGACAAACAAGACGAGCGGACCGTTAACGATTGGGGCAAGCTACACATTCGGCGAGTATATTTTGCCCTATGTAATTGCCGATATGCTTGAACAATACCCGCTTGTCACTCCAAGCATTTCCATTGGCAACACCCGGGACATTGCGGAATCCGTCTTGAAACACCAGCTGGATGTCGGCATTGTGGAAGGGGATTTCCGCCACCATCAGCTTATGATTGAGCCCTTTGCTAAAGATATTATGCATATTGTCACGGCGCCGACCCACAAGCTTGCCAAGTTGAAAAAAGTGACACCCGCCGACTTGGCCCAAGAAACATGGATTGTTCGGGAAGAAGGCTCCGGAACAAGAACAGCGGCAGATAAGATGCTTGATTCCCTGGATATATCTCCCGAAAAAATGATGGAATTCGGAAGTCTTCAAATCATTAAAGAGTCCGTTGAGGCCGGGCTTGGTGTCAGCTTGCTTTCAAAGTGGGCCATCAGAAAGGAGCTCTCCATGGATACTTTAAAAATCATTGATGTAAACGGCCTGCCTTTCACAAGAACATTCTCAATCGTTACATCATCTCCTTATAGAACAAAAGCGTTGGACACATTTTTGCAGTTTGTCCGTGAAGTATCCGAGAAAAGCTGAATGCGTGTCCTATGATTCCTATCTGAGTGCGTGCATTGGAATCCGGTATACACTTAAATTTAATTCAATTTTAAAGTCGAACTCTTAAGACGCTGGTAGTGGAGATTTATTGGTTTCACCGAAGACTAGAGTACCTGAACATGGGCAACATTAACCATAATGGAGAATATGAATTCGAAGTTACTTCCATTCAGCATATGTGAAAGGGAATTGTTATGATGGAGCTTAATATGTCAAAAAAAGTGGATGTTTTGGGAATAGAATTTGATAATATGACCCAAAAACAAATGATTGATATGATCAAGACTCGCATCAAACAGAAAAAGAAAACATTTATTGTTACTGCGAATCCAGAAATTGTTATGAAAGCACAGCGAGATCAAGACTATAAGGATACTCTTCAGTCTGCCGATTTTATCATTCCGGATGGAGTCGGGATTATGCTGGGAGCGAAGATGTTAAAGAGGCCGCTTCTTGAGAGGGTAGCGGGTTTCGACCTGATGACAGAACTATTGGCGGTGGCCAATCAAGACTGCTTGAATGTATTCTTCCTCGGCTCCAAAGACAATGTAATCCAAATGATGATCCGTAATGTGAAGCAAGAATATCCCAATGTCCAAATAGGCGGCTATCATCACGGCTACTTTGAAGGAAATGATCCTCGTATTACTGATATGGTAAAAAAAGCAAATTCCGATCTTGTTTTCGTTGCGATGGGTTTCCCAAGGCAGGAAAGGTGGATTCAAAAGAATGTAAACGTATTTGAAAAGGGCATTTTTATAGGAGTGGGCGGTAGTTTCGATGTGTTAGCCGGTGTTGTAAAACGTGCACCAACTATCTGGAGAAGCTGGAAAATCGAATGGCTATATCGGTTATGCAATCAGCCATCCAGATGGAAAAGGATGACATGTTTACCGTTGTTTGTTTTAAAAATATTAGGTTCTACAGCAAGCGATACGTTTAAAAAAACGATAAAACTCATCCGATAGACATTTTTGGAGCTTAACATTAAAAACTGAAGGGGACGAATGACCACCTCCAGTTTGTTAGGAAATCATGTGTCAGTATAAGTATTTTATTAACCGATCACTTGAATCTCCCCTTGAATATTCATTCCAATCATTCGCGAATGTTTGAACCCTCTCAAGGTATTCATCACGATTGTTGCGAATTTCTTTTATGAGTTCTTCTGTATTCTTCACGATCGGCCCCGGAACCAGCTGTTCATAAGGCTCCCAAAAGCCGCGAGCTGAAGTATAAACGTCCAAATCATAAGCGAAAAAAATCATTGGTTTATGCAAAAGCGAGAATTCAAACGGAATGGACGAGTAGTCGGTAATGAGTATATCCGTAATAACCAATAATGGATTGACTTCAGAATATCCCGAGACATCACAAATAAAGTCCGGATACATGTTACAAAATGTTGTTTGGATAGCCGGATGAAGTCGTAGAAGGAGCACATAATCTTCATTCAATTCCTGATACATTCGATCAATATTCAATTTGAGCCTGGAGTTGTGAATGTCATTGTCACGGTAAGTAGGAGCAAATAAAAGGACTTTTTTTCCGTGAATGATTGGGATTTCTGTTTTCAGAAAATCTGCCGCTTTCTCCATGGCTTTATTATGGAAGAAAAAATCTGTCCGGGGAATGCCTGTCCGTAACATTTTTTCAGTTTCAATGCCAAAGCTTTCGTGAAAAATGTCCGCCATCTTCCGGCTTCCAACCACAACATAATCAAAGCGGCTGTATACTTTGATAAAACGCTTCAATGCCCGCGGGGAACGATACTGGATGGAAGGGTCTTTAAGTCCAAACCGTTTAATCGCCCCCGCTGCATGCCATAACTGAATGCAAATCACATTCGGTTTAAACCGAGTTGCCGCCAAAAAACCGAAGTAATTATCCACAAAAACATGGGTGGATGTAGCCAGATGGTAAATGGAGCGAATCCAGCCAATGACATTCTTGGGATCAAAGGCTAACACAAGGCAGTCACATCGCCGTTCGAAATCCATTTTGCATTGGGAAGTTTTTAAAATAACAATAGAATGGTTTACTTGCTTTTCCAGCGCGTTTAATGTGAATAAAACATTATCTCCAAAAGACGCGACGAAAGTTGTTTTCGCCTGTTGGGGATATAATTGAAAGATTGAGAAAAACACGCGAAAAACAAGTAAATATAACATAATCGCCGCTTCTCTAAGCATTACTAAGCTGTAAATCATTTTTAATTTTAGTCGTTGAAATCCCAACAGTGCGCGGAAGATAAACCACATTACAGTATTCCAGCAAAAAATCAAACTTCCCTTTCCAGTCATCACCCATTATGAATACATCAATGCCATACTTCTTTATATCTTCTACTTTCTGCTCCCAACTATGCTCCGGAATCACCTGATCCACATAGCGAATCGCTTCCATAATCGCTTTTCGTTGTTCAAATGTGTAGTATGCTTTTTTTTGTTTTAAAGCATTAAATTCATCAGTGGAAATCGCCACGATTAAATAGTCCCCATATTCCTTCGCGCGGTGCAAAATATTAATGTGCCCGATATGAAGCAAATCAAAAGTGCCATACGTGATGATTTTCTTCATGCTGAAGAGCCCTCCAATTTGTTTTAAACATCTGCAAACTTCTCCGTAAGCGTTAGTTATTATGTTATGTCAAGAATTTGCCATTTATCCCAAGGAAAGTATTTGAACATTTTTCACATCTCTTTTCGCTACGGAAACAATATCGTTCAGTCTTTGCTTCTTTAAAGAAAGTAAATATATCCAACATCTTTTGAAGTATTTATGAACTGATTCAGAGCTGAATCTATGACACTACAAACCTTTTTTCGTGAAATAAGTGCCACGGTGGCAACACTTCGTTGCACGATCCTTTCGGAATATAGGGTGGTTGTATAAAAATCCACCCCGGATAAGGTCGGCTCCATTCATTGATCAAAATTGTCAGCAGTCCCGTCTTCGCTGCTGGAAAGTGATTTGTTTGGAACGGTAGAAGGCAGTTTTATAAGGGGTGTTGATCGGCCCAGTGGGAGTTTACAACATCTTAAGCAAGGGTATATTGATCTTTGAAAATGATCATGCGGCCTCCTCGTTTTCCTTATTTTGATTCAAAAGCAGTAAAGTGTTATTCATAAAGCAGCAACAATCTTGCAATATTGGTAACACTTCTTAATGAAAATTTGCTTTTCTATTTGTGGGGATTATGATAAACTTCACGATAAAAGTGCTCTTTTTTTTGGATTGTTGGTTTTTCTCAAACCTCATTTTACCAAAGGAGGGAGCTTTTTTTGTGAAGTGGGGGAAACGTAAAAATCAAGGCCAAGTTCCTGGTTCCTTAGGGCTTTTTACGGGCCGCCAGACGTTTCTACTATCATTGACGATTGTAAGTTTTTCGGTTAGTCTTTAAGACACTGATTAACAGGCAAACACGGTAGTTTCCATCGCGTACAAGTTGCCCGATTTGACAATTTTTGACCTAGCTAAGCGATCTGGTTCATTTTGCAACAGAATGTTCATCGTCCCTAGAAAATTTTATGTTATAATGTGTCAGAGTGCAGTTTTCTCTAAAGCGCACCGGGAGGGAAGTTTCATGAATTACAAGACAAGAATGTTTGTGCTTGTCTGTATTGATTCAGCGATTGTTTTATTATCGATTTTCATGTCGCATTTTTTATTAAACCCATTTTATAAATATGTCGTTAATGAACTGATCATTACTACATCGATCACTTTGTTAATCACTCACCATCTTTTCTCCTATTTTTTTGGCTTATACCGAAGAGTATGGAGATATGCGAGTATGGAAGAGCTTGCCGGTGTATTTTATGTCGTGACCTCATCCATTATTATTACGGCAATTGTTCAAAAGCTTGCCTTTAATAACATATATTCTCGCGGACTGTCACTAACATTTATGTTTCACATACTGTTGTTGGGTGGGGTCCGGTTTTGGTGGAGATTTATCCAAACTGTTTTATTCGACATTAAAAATTGGGGGATTAGCCCAAATAAGAAAGTAAGGACTTTAATCATTGGCGCTGGATCAACAGGACGGATGCTGCACCGCCAGCTCAAAGAGCATCCCAATACAGAACTGCAGCCAGTTGCGTTTCTTGATGATAATTCAAGTGTCCAACAACTGGAGATCGGCGGCCTGCCAGTGGCGGGTACGATCGAAGATATGCCGAAAGTGATGAAACGCTACAAGATTGAACATGTTGTGATCGCTATCCCATCATTAAAGAAACAAAAATTGAATGATATTGTTTCTGAAGCGAAAAAATATGTGAAAAATGTTCAAATACTGCCGATGATCGGTGATTTAGCATCAGGAAAAGTCGAGATCACTGAGATCCGGGATGTCTCCATCGAAGACTTACTGGGGAGAGAGCCGGTAGAACTTGATATAGAAGGTATCGCCAATAAAATCAAAGGACAAACAATACTCATCACCGGGGCAGGAGGTTCCATTGGTTCGGAACTTTGCAGGCAATTATGCCACTTTTCCCCGAAAAAGATGGTCCTGCTTGGGCATGGCGAAAACAGTATATATAGCATTGACATGGAACTAAAATCCAAACATCAAGATAAAATCGCATTTTCAACAGAAATTGCCGATATTCAAGACCGTCATACGATGTTTGAAATAGTAGGCAAGCATAAACCTGCTTTTGTATTTCATGCAGCTGCCCATAAACATGTTCCCCTTATGGAAAGAAATCCGGAAGCGGCGGTCAAAAACAATATTTATGGTACGAAAAATGTTGCTGAAGCCTCCGATGCCGCGAATGTTGATACTTTTGTGCTTATTTCAACCGACAAGGCGGTCAATCCGACAAGTGTAATGGGAGCGACTAAGCGCATTGCCGAGATCATCGTCCAGAACTTAAATAAAGTTAGCCAAACCAAATTTGTTTCCGTAAGGTTCGGAAATGTGTTGGGAAGCAGAGGCAGTGTTGTTCCGTTATTTAAAAAGCAAATTGCCAATGGCGGGCCAGTAACTGTTACCCATCCAGAGATGACACGCTTTTTTATGACGATTCCCGAAGCGGCAAGACTTGTTATCCAAGCAGGCGCTCTGGCAAAAGGCGGCGAAATTTTTGTGCTTGATATGGGTGAGCCTGTAAAAATTGTAGATCTTGCCAAAAAAGTTATTAAACTTTCCGGCTTCACCGAAGACGAGATTAAAATCAAATTTACCGGGGTCCGTCCAGGTGAAAAACTATATGAAGAAATCATGAATGAAGAAGAAGTAGATCCCGTCCAAGTATATCCGAAAATATTTATTGGAAAAGCAACAGAAGAAAATATGACTGAGGTGCTTCAAGAGATCGAGCTAATTATCAATGATAAGGAAGAACTTAGAAAAACGCTTCTGACAATAACCAATAAAAAGAATCCGACGGAATGTAAAGGTCCCAATCATGAAGCCGTAAAGAAAATACTGACAATGGCTCATTGATAACTAAGAACGTAGTACGTGTCCATATATTTCGTACTGACGTTCTTTCTTTGAATCGGGATAATTTATGCTCCCATGTGACGAGGTGGAAAAATGGAAAACGTTCATTTTGCAATAGTAGGCTGTGGCCATATTGCCAAAAAACATGCTGAAGGAATCAAAAATACACCAGGAGCAACATTGGTTGCCGTGTGCGATACCATTCCTTCCAATATGGAATGGTATGTTCAAGAATGTCAGGCCGTTGCTTATCAAGATTATGATGAAATGTTAAAAAATCCTAAAATAGATGTTGTGAACATTTGTACGCCAAGCGGCTCCCATGCCCCTTTGGCTATAAAAGCCGCAGAAGCGAAAAAACATGTCATCGTTGAGAAACCAATAGCATTAACTATAAAAGACGCAGATGCCATTGTAGAGGCTTGCAAGAAGAACAAAGTCAAATTATCAGTGCTGCATCCGAATCGTTTTCGACCCGCAATGATGGAATTGAAAAAAATGATGGATGAGGGGCGCTTTGGAAAGCTGAGCCATGCCAATGCCACTGTTCGGTGGAATCGTAATCAGCAATATTATGATCAAGCACCCTGGAGAGGAACCAAATCACTGGATGGCGGCGTTTTAATGAATCAGGCTATACATAATTTGGATCTCCTTTTATGGCTAATGGGAGATATCGATGAAGTGTACAGTATGTCCGCTACAAGACTCCGGAAAATTGAAGCCGAAGATGTATCAGTAGGAACTGTGAAATTTAAAAACGGCGCCTTGGGTGTCATAGAAGCTGCTACAACCATATATCCAAAGAACTTTGAAGAGTCTTTGAGCATTTTCGGAGAAACGGCATCGGTGAAAATCGGAGGAAGAACGGCCAACTTCATCGAGCACTGGGTGATGGAAGGAATGCCGGAAGAAGAGGTTGCGCAATTAAAACATAAAATAAATGAAAATCCATACGGAATTCCTGGCCACCAGTGTATTATAGAAGACATGGTTCAAGCTGTTAATGATGATCGCGAACCGATCATTACAGGTGAAGACGGCATCAGGGCATTGCGATTGGTTGCCGGGCTCTACCAGTCTGCTGAGAAGAGAATGCCTATAAAAGCGCATGACATTGAATGAAATCAATAACCGAAGGAATTGATAACTATGAAAAATGTTCAAATGGGAGAAAACGCAGTGATTGGCAAGAATGTCAAGTTTGGAGAAAATGTGACGATCGGCCATAATGTAGTAATATATGATGGGGTAAAACTTGGAAACAACATTATCATCCAAGATAATGCCGTCATTGGAAAACAACCTACAAGAGCCAAAACTTCCATCTTGCCGGATGTAAAGAAGCTACCGCCTACTGTGATTGGAAATGGTGTAACAATCGGAACATCCGCGATTATTTATGCCAATGCTGAAATTGGCGATGATGTTTTTATTGCCGATTTGGCTACCATTAGAGAACGAGTGTCCATCGGTGAAAAAACAATAGTTGGACGGGGAGTAGCTGTAGAAAATGATTGTAATGTGGGGAAATATTGTAAATTGGAAACGAATTGTTACATTACGGCCTATTCCACATTAGAAGACCATGTGTTTATTGCACCGTATGTCGTCACGACAAATGATAATTATATGGCCCGTTCCAAGGAGCGCCTCAAGCATTTTAAAGGTGTGACGGTAAAAAAAGGAGGCAGGATCGGGGCGAATGCTACGATTTTGCCTGGAAAAGTGATACATGAAGACGGAACAGTTGCAGCGGCAAGCGTAGTGAGTAAAGATGTCCAGAAAGAAGAGCTGGTTATTGGGGTGCCGGCACGAAAGCTGCGAAACGTTCCTGAGGATCAGTTGTTAAGGAATCAATAATTGGTGATGCTATGAACATATTACTCATAAACCATTACGCAGGATCAAATATCCATGGAATAATTGGCCTGCACGGTCTATAAAAAAGAGTGGGAGCGAATGGCGTTACACTCTCATTCTGCCGACATTTGGATGTAAAAAGCTGAGCCAAATGGTGAAAATTTTGTCATGGCAACCCATGATTATAAAGTGCTGGCAGAGAAGTTCCTGCTCATAATGAGTGATTAAACAAAAGTCCTTTTGGACTTATTTTAGAGGTGGATAGACATATGGAAACAATCCCTTACGCACTACCTTTCATCGAAGATGAAGAGATCAAAGAAGTAGTTGACACGATACAATCAAACTGGCTGAGTAAGGGTCCGAAAACGATTCAGTTTGAAAAAGCTTTTAGCGATTATGTTCATGCCAAGCATGCGATTGGCTTAAATTCATGTACGGCAGGGCTTCACATTGCACAGCTTGCGGCAGGAATCGGTACAGGTGATGAAGTCATTACCACACCTTACACTTTTGTTGCAAGTGCCAATACCATTATTCATACAGGTGCCAAGCCTGTATTTGTTGATATTGACCCTGTCACGATGAATATAGATGTTCATCAAATTGAAGCCAAAATTACCGAAAGAACCAAAGCGATTATACCTGTCCACTTTGCAGGATATCCGTGTGACATGGAGCCGCTCATGGAGATTGCCAAAAAGCATAACCTGATTGTCATAGAAGATGCTGCGCATGCGGTCTATACACAATATAAAGGCAAGATGATCGGGAGCATCGGGGACTACACTTGCTTTAGTTTCTATGCAACTAAGAATCTTGCAACAGGAGAAGGCGGCATGGTAACGACAAACAATGAGGAAGCTGCCGATCAACTAAGGGTTATGAGCCTCCACGGTATGAGCAAGAACGCTTGGAACCGTTACGCCGAAAGAGGATCCTGGTATTATGAGGTGGAGTATCCCGGATTTAAATACAACATGACAGATATTCAGGCTTCTTTTGGTATTGTTCAATTGAAAAAGCTTAATAAAATGCAGCAGACTCGGGAAAAATATGCGAAAATGTACAATGAGGCATTTCAAAACTTAGAAGGATTGATCACGCCTTATAGTGATGAAATTAATCGCCATGCCTGGCATTTGTATGTGTTACGATTGGAATCGGATCGGTTTACAATAAACCGAGGAGAGTTCATTGAAAAATTAAATGAGAAAGGCATCGGAACAAGTGTACATTTTATCCCTGTTCCTATGCATCCTTATTACAAAAAGCTTGGCTATAAAATTGAAGATTATCCTCAAGCATTGGCGGCATATGAAGGAGCCATCTCATTGCCTCTATATCCGAAAATGAGCGAGGATCAAATTCATCGTGTCATCAAATCTGTAACTGAACTGGCCGAAACGTATAAAAGATAAGCGGGCAGGTGAGCAATGTGGATGAAAAACAGCTTTATTACGAAAAAGGCAACAAGCTCAATGATGTGTTAAAAAGGACAATGGATGTCATATTATCATTGGCGGGACTGGTGATCATCTCTCCCCTCTTGTTCATTATAAGTATATGTATAAAGCTTGATTCAAGAGGTCCGGTATTCTTTAAACAAACGAGGGTAGGCCGGTATGAAGAGCCTTTTCAAATTTTCAAGTTTCGAACGATGATCGTAGATGCCGAGAAAAAAGGGAAACAAATTACTGTTGGCAAAGATTCCCGGATCACCAAAACAGGGCAATTTCTTCGGAAATATAAGCTGGACGAACTTCCGCAGCTCATCAATGTTCTAATAGGTGACATGAGCCTGGTAGGTCCTCGGCCTGAAGTGCCCAAATACACAGCTTATTATACAAATGAACAAAAAAGAATCTTTGAAATCAGACCCGGTATAACTGATTATGCCTCAATAAAATATCGGAACGAAAATGAAGTTTTGGCGAAAAGCGAAGACCCCGAAAAAACGTATATCGAAGAAGTAATGAGAGATAAACTGAGCTTGAACTTGAAATATTTGGATCAGCAATCGGTTATAAATGATGTTAAAATTATCTTTATGACGATCATAGCAATTTTAAAATAACGAAAAGCTGCTGCAGTAAGAATGTTTTTACTTATAAGCTGGCATTGATTGAGGAGAGGTTATTTATGAATATACCTATGCTGGATTTGTCTGAACAATATTTGGAATTAAAGAATGATATTTTAAAAACATTAGATGAAGTGATGACTTCGTCCCGCTTTATTTTGGGTGACCATGTAAAAAAATTAGAAGCAGATGTAGCCTCGTTGGTGAATGCCGATTTTGGAGTAGGGGTAGGCAATGGCAGCGATGCGTTACATATCTCCTTACAGGCATGTGGAGTTACTTCCGGAGATGAGGTCATCACCACACCATTTACATTTTTCGCTACTGCTGGAGCCATTGTAAGGGCAGGAGCCACACCTGTATTCGTTGATATTGATCCTGTGACCTTTAATTTAGATCCTTTAAAGGTAGAGGGAGCAATTACGAAGCGAACAAAAGCCATTATTCCTGTTCATATTTATGGACAATCTGCGGATATGGATCCCATTATAGAAATCGCTAAAAAACATCACTTATATATTATTGAAGATGCAGCACAGGCAATCGGGGCAAAGTATAAAAGTAAAATGATTGGGGAATTAGGCCATACAGCCTGCTTTAGTTTCTTTCCGACAAAAAACCTGGGTGGATACGGCGATGGCGGGATGGTCGTGACAAAAGATGAAGACCTTGCCGAGAAAATGAAGGTCATTCGTGTGCATGGAAGCAAGCCGAAATATTATCATCATGTATTGGGGTATAACAGTCGATTGGACGAGATGCAAGCGGCTATATTAAATGTTAAACTCCCACGCCTTTCTGAATGGAATAGTCTCAGGAGAGAAAAGGCAAGTTTGTACACAGAACTATTGGAGCCGTTAAAAGAATTTATTTCAACACCTGTTGAAGCAGAGGGAAATTACCACGTTTTCCATCAATATACCCTCCGGGTGAAAAAAAGGAATGAGCTTCAGCAGTATTTGAAAGATCAGGGGATTGCGACAATGATTTATTATCCTGTTCCCCTTCATTTACAGCCAGTATTTCGTGACCTCGGTTATCAGGAAGGGGATTTTCCTGAGGCTGAAAAAGCGTCAAAAGAAGCTATTTCATTACCTATGTTTCCAGAGTTAAAGCCGGAACAGCAACAATATGTAGTTGAGAAAATTTCTCGCTTTTATAATAGGGCATGATCTCTTTGACGAAAGGTGACAATATGAATAATCGTTATGTATTATATGACTATTTAAAGTTTTTTCGCAAAAAGTTTTGGGTGTTCATTGTAATCCCGATTTTAATTATTGCGGCTCTATACTTTTTGAAATCTAATCAGAAGCCTTATTTTCAAGGCGAATCACTGATTTTTACAAATCAGGTGAGCAGTAAAATCTTATCCAATCCTGATTTGGTTCGTTTGAAGTATAAAGAAGAGATTCCGGAGGAATTAAAAGAAAACCTTAATGTAGCTGTCAAAAGTGAAGGGTTGGTTTCCTTTCAATTGCACGGAGCAAATGAAAAAGAAGTGAAAAAAGCATTACAACAAGCTTCAAAGTTATTTGTAAAAGATTTGTCAACTGCTTATGATGAGAAACATAGCATCAAACAAAGGTTTGTGGAAGATACTCAGGCAAAGATAGACAGTATAGAGCAAGCAATCACACTATATAATGATAAGTTAAATCAAGTAAACATTTCTCCTAAGGCAACAGAAAGTTATGCGGAGATCGTGCTGCAACAAGAGAAAAATCTGTCCAAATATAAAAACGAAGTACTAAAAGTAAAACAAGAGCTTGCAAATAGTGAATCTCCCCAACTCGTTGATGTTACAACAACCTATGTGAAGGGTGAATCACTCTCAATAAAATATATTCTTATGGGGATTGTCATAGGATTACAAGTTGCTCTGGTCATGCTGATTTTCTGGAAATATATTGTCGATGCCCGGGCCAAACAAAAATAACGAAATCAAGATTGGGTTTACCGCCTTTCTTTTAGATTTCAAGATGAAAAGGTGTCAATAATGAAAATATTAATTGTTCCTTCATGGTATCCAACAGAAGATTCTCCGCTCAACGGCATTTTTTTCAAAGAGCAGGCAATGGCCTTACAAAAGTATGGCCATGATGTGATCGTGGCTTATCCTGAGTTGCGGAGCATGCGGACGTTTGGGAAGCAGCGACACTCTCTTGGACTATCTTATAAGAAAGAGGATGGCTTGAAGACATATCGTTATCGCAGTTACAATCCAATCCCTTTAAGAATCTCGGCAGGACAAGGTAATGTTTTTTATTTATTGTTAAATAGACTATATGACAGGATTATTCAATCCGAAGGAAAGCCTGATATCATTCATGCACATTCGTGCTTATGGGGCGGCGTTGCAGCTGCACGGCTTGCCAGCAGGGAGAATATACCGTTAGTCATTACAGAGCATTCGTCAAAATTCCCGCGTAAGTTGTTCAAGCCACATGAGAAAAAAATGGTTAAACAGGCATTAACGGAGGCCGACAAAATCATATCCGTTGGGTTAGGACTAAAAAATGAATTAATTGATTACATCCATGATCAAAGCAAACTTACCGTCATTCCCAATATTGTGGATATTGATCTGTTTCAAATGTCCCAACAGTCAAGAGACAGAGAAACATTTCGCTTTTTTTCTTTAGGTTTTTTACATCTCAGGAAGGGGATGGACCTCCTTATAAAAGCCTTTGCCAAGGAGCTTAAAGGTTGCCAAGCCGAATTGATAATCGGTGGCAGTGGGCCGGAAATGGAGAATTTGAAAAGGCTGTCCTTGGATCTGGGTGTAAGCAATCAAGTAAAGTTTTTAGGACAATTGGACAGAGAAGGTGTTTTGCAACAGATGCAACAATGTGATGTATTTGCTTTGGCCAGTCATGCCGAAACTTTCGGTGTTGTATATATAGAGGCTCTGGCTTGTGGAAAGCCGGTTATCGCTACCAGTTGCGGAGGTCCTGAAATCATTGTGAATGAGAAAAATGGATTATTAGTTAATGTAGATGATATAGATGCTTTGGGAGATGCTATGGTGTATATGTTTAAAAATATTGATCAATACGATCCACAAGTTCTTAGGGAGGACTGTGTAAATAGATTTAGTGAAAAATCTATTGTATCTCAATTAAATGATGTTTATCGAAGTATATTACGTAACTGAGGGGCATTATGAATATTAGAGTTTTAATGTATCTTATATTATTTTTTCTCTGCTTCTTTGATTTTTTGTTTATTAATATTCCCGTAGGACCCGTCCATATGACCTTGCTGAGGGTGGTTCTGTTGGGAGGTATGTATATCTTACTGATTGAACAGTTGGTATATAAAAAGCACTTTTATTTCCAAAGTGTTGGTTACCCTCTGCTTTTTTTCTTTGTGTGGTTTTGTTATGGGACAATACAGACATTATGGGCAGTTGATAAGGTCGGAAGTATAAAAGAACTATACTATTTGGCCCTGTTCATTTTTCTTATCGTATTGATTATTAGGGTGATGAGTTCAAACTTTGAAACGAAATGGATTAGCCGGTCGTTTTCAGGTATTGGCGTCATTATGATTCTCGTTTGTATTTTTGAGATTATGACTGAACGCCATTTGGGAACATCAAGATATGTGATAGAGGCTTCCAGATTTTCAGGTACCGATTATAAAGCGGCGACAGGCGTTTTTTATAATGAAAATGATTTGTCTTTCTTTCTCGTATTGGTTGCGCCATTTTTTATGGTGAGAATGTT
Organism: Siminovitchia sp. FSL H7-0308; assembly: GCF_037980985.1. Taxonomy (NCBI): domain Bacteria; kingdom Bacillati; phylum Bacillota; class Bacilli; order Caryophanales; family Bacillaceae; genus Siminovitchia; species Siminovitchia sp. FSL H7-0308. The sequence continues at coordinate 3,804,326 of NZ_CP150282.1, read as the reverse complement.
CAGCAAAAAGTATGGCATTGCTGTGCTAAACGGGGTTTGTTTACTTGCAATTGTAGCTATCATATTCATCAATGATGCAAAATTAGCTTTTTTAGCCTTGATTTTTCAGGGGGCTGCATACTTGTTGATCTCAAAAAAAGTAAAGTTAAAATATGCTTTAGTTTCCTTTGGCAGCTTTCTTTTGTTACTAATTAATTTATTGATGTTTACGAATGTAGGGAGTGCCTTTAAAAATATACTCCTTACACTTTATTCAGGTTCCAATCTTCACAGAATCAATCTCTATTTAAATGGGGTGTATTCGGTGATGGAGTCATGGTTTCTCGGTGTTGGACCTGGCAATTTCAAAATGCACATTCATCCACAGTTCGACACAGGAGGCAATATTAATCCACACAATTGGTGGATTGAATTGCTGACTGACTTTGGGTTTATCATTTTTTGTTTGTATATCCTCTTTTTTATATTTATGGTTCGAAAGCTATGGTGTATATACACTTTAAATATAAAATACAGTCCGCTCGCATTTGCTTTGCTACTAAGTTTAGTAGGGTTTATTTTAGGCTCTATTGGTCCAAGCAGCCTGTTTTATTTTTGGCCGGTGTGGTTGTTATATGGAGTTATATTAGGGCTGATAAATTTCGTCGAAAACCAATATCCCCAGCAATTAATAAAAAAAAGCATTTATAAATAGCGTGCCATGGCGCACGCTATTTATAAGTGTTTTAGATCTCAAATCATTGAAGGTGTTATAGATGAAAAAGGACGGCCTGATTCAAAAGTTCTTATCTTTTTCAGTAGGAAGCTGGATTTCCCTTTTAATCGGACTTGTCAGTACCCCGGTCATAACGAGGATTCTCGTTCCTGAGGAATTTGGTAAAGCATCATTTTTTATCCTCATTATGAATATCCTTTTGCTTTTATGTTTATTTGGGGCCGATCAAAGCTTCGTGCGTTTTTTTTATGATGAAAAAGAACAGTCGCGTAAATTTTTACTGTTTAATTGCTTAAAGGTTCCACTAGCAACGTTCTTTGTGGTATCCATTTTTTTATTAGTTTTTTACAGGCCAATTTCACATTACCTGTTCGGGGAGAACAGCCTACAAATTATTTTGTTGCTCATCGTTACCGTATTCCTGCAAATCATCCACCGCTTTTCCCTGCTTGTTATCAGAATGCAACAAAAGGGGCTGCTATACTCCATATTACAAGTGTTAATAAAAGTTTTTGAGTTTGGATTTATACTGTTATTCGCCTTTTTAATCGGTCCTTCTTTTGAAATAATCATTTACGCTCAAGTCTTCTATTCCATTATCGTCACTGTTGTCGCCATTTTATTCAGTATTCAATTTTGGAATTTCTTTGGAGAGAGGAAAGCTGTTACTCACAGTATCAAAGATATTCTAAAGTTTGGGCGTCCTTTAGTTTTAACCTCGCTCATAATTTGGCTCTTTCAATCTATTGATAGAATTGCCTTAAAAGAGTGGTCTACCTATACGGAAGTAGGCCTGTATACTGCTGCGTTTAAAATTGTTGCTGTGTTAAATGTAATCCAAGGTTCCTTTACTACATTCTGGGTGCCGGTCAGTTATGAACGTTATAATAAAAATCCTGATGACACAGCCTTTTTTTCGAAAATGAATGAGTTGATCACGTTCCTTATGTTTTTAGTTGCTTTGGGGACATTGCTGTTTAAAGATGTGATTGTTTATTTGCTTGGTCCTGAATACCGCTCGGCAGCGGTCATCATGCCCTTTCTTGTTTTTATGCCAATCATGTATACAATCTCTGAAACAACGGTTATTGGCATTAATTTTGTAAAAAAGACAAGATGGCATACTCTCATTGCTTCGACAGCCTGTTTAGTCAACGTGATCGGAACATTTCTATTAGTGCCGAGTTATGGAGCGAAGGGGGCTGCTATTTCTACAGGTATTGCCTATGTGACTTTTATGATAATGAGAACCCATATTTCTTTAAAGTTTTATAAGGTGAATTACCATTTAGGCAAGTTTTATACTATGACTACATTGCTGTCAGCTTATGCTCTTTATGGTACGCTGGTTAAATGGAGCATATATGATACGCTGATTGGAATGACGATTTTTATCTTTTTCATCATTTTGTATAAAGAGCTATTAAAAGAACACCTGAGCAAACTGCTGAAACAAAGGGTCACAAGTAAATAAAAAAGATGTGAAGGTGGCAAACAATGGATAATATTATTGTCTATTTTCCGTTTAAGTTGAGTGCAAACCCCAAAAGCGGATCTGGAATCAGACCAAAAAAAATGGTTGAGGCATTTCAGGCTCTTGGCCAAGACAAAAACCTCGAGATTATTATTGTTGCGGGAAATAGTTCGAAAAGAAAAGAACAAATAAAAGAATTTATACATTCAGGTAAAGTACAAAAAACATTGTTTTGCTATATGGAAAATAGTACAATGCCTTATTGGTTAACCGATGAGGATCATATTCCAAGACATCCTTTTATTGACTATTACTTCTTGAAATACTTAAAAAGAAATCATGTGCCCATCGGATTATTTTATCGGGATATTTATTGGAAATTTAAAGAATTGTATTCATTAGAAGGAGTTAAAAAAGTATTGACTCCTCTAATACGTAAAATATATCAGTTTGAACTGAGTAGGTTTTATAACGTAGTTGATGTACTTTACTTACCCTCATTAGAAATGAATAAATATGTAGGTTGGGATGGGGAAGTCCAGGTACTTCCTCCGGGAATAGATAGAATGAAGGTATTAAGTAATCCAAATATAAATGACAGAGTGAATTTAATATATATAGGAGGGATAAGTGAAAGATATGGAATAAAGACTTTGATTGACGCAATGGAAATATTACAAAAAAAGAAAAAACAAGTTCATTTGTATTTAATATGTAGAAAAGCAGAATATGAACAAAATAAATTATTAAAAGAAAAGGCTGATAATGATTGGATTACAATTGAGCATTTGTCAGGAGAAGAATTATTACAGGTGTGCAAAAAAGCACATATAGGAATGATACCGATACAAAAAAATTCATATCATGACTTTGCAGTGCCCGTAAAATTGTTTGAATATCTCTCTTTTGGATTGCCGCTGGTCGTAACGGATTGTAGTGCGCAAACAAGAATAGTAAGGGAAGGTGGATATGGATTAGTTGCAAAAGATTCGGCTGATGAGCTGGCTCAATCTATTTTAAATATTGCCCAAGAGAATAATTATATTGAGTATAAAAATAATATTCTACAAAATGCTTTTAAAAACCACTCCTGGTATGCGAGGGTTGCTAAAGTATATGCAGACTTGTCAAAAGAGAAAAAATAAAGCTCTTCTGAAGCAATGGGTAATCATCCGAGTCAAATAATCTATTAGTAAGGAAGGTTTTATTATTATGAAAAAAATTATCACCGTTTTAGGTGCCAGGCCTCAATTTATTAAAGCTGCTCCGGTTTCTCGAGAAATCAGAAAAGAATTTCAAGAGCTTATCGTTCATACTGGGCAGCATTATGACCAAAATATGTCTGATATCTTTTTTGAGGAACTCTCTATACCAAAGCCGGACTATCATCTTGGAATCGGCTCCGGTTCCCATGGAGAACAAACTGGGAAAATGCTGGCATCGATTGAGGAAATTTTGTTGAAAGAAAAACCAGATTACTTATTAGTATATGGGGATACAAACTCTACGCTGGCGGGTTCCCTTGCGGCTGCAAAACTACATATTCCAGTGTTGCATATTGAAGCCGGCTTAAGGAGTTTTAACAAAAAGATGCCGGAAGAAATTAATCGGATCATGACGGATCATGTTTCGAGTTATTTGTTCTGTCCGACAGAGACTGCAGTGCAAAACTTATATAAAGAAAATATTAAAGAAAACGTTTGGAACGTGGGCGATGTAATGTATGACGCAGTCATATACAATAAAGAGATTGCCGAGGAACGTTCTACTGTGTTGCAGGACCACCAATTAAGCAGTAAAGATTATTACTTAATTACTATTCATAGAGCAGAGAATACCGATGATTTTGAAAAAATGACTCGGATTATTGATGCTTTTTCTCAAATAAAAGGGCCAAAAGTTTGGCCAGTCCACCCACGTACAAAAAAGAAGCTTCATTCTTTTGGACTGGATATTAACAAGATACCTGATCTGCATATTATTGAACCAGTCGGATATTTAGATATGTTGAAATTAGAAAATCATGCATTGAAAATTTTAACGGATTCAGGCGGGGTTCAAAAAGAAGCATATTTCATGGAAGTTCCTTGTGTTACTTTGCGTGAGCAAACGGAGTGGGTCGAGACACTGGAATCGGAAGCTAACATACTTGTTGGTACGGATACTCAAAAGATCGTGGATGCGGTATATAAATCAATTTCACCGAACTATGAAGCATATTTTGGAGAAGCGGATGCATCTAGAAAAATTGTTGAATTGTTGTCCAAGTAATTCACTGGTATTGTATTTTAAATAGTTTGAAGTGCTATTTCCCTTATTTTGTCAAAAAGGCAATGCAGCCCGTTATCCATAGATATGCAAACGTATTACCGACTGCAACATGATTGAGTTACTATTTCCATTTATTTTTTTATGTTATAATGATTTCCGTAAATGAAGCGCGAATCTCTCATTTTAAAAGGTTGAGCGTGCTTATAAAGTTTAGAATTTTTTTGTGAGATTTTCTAATGATGAAGTTCGGGAATACTTTTACTAAGTGATGGCTGGAAGCCAATGATCTTAGATGGACAGAAATGGAGAATAAATATATGAACATTGTTCTTATTAACCATTATGCTGGCTCAACGTTCCACGGGATGGAATATCGTCCCTATTATATGGCGAAATCATGGATGGAACAAGGACATAAGGTAACAATAATAGGTGCTTCGTATTCCCACGTAAGGACGAATCAGCCTGACATTAGGGAGATTTGGACGAATGAAGAAGTAAACGGGGTAAATTATGTTTGGTTGAAGACTCCAGAGTATGAAGGAAACGGGGCAAAACGGGCATTCAACATGTTTACATTCGTAAAACGACTGTATCAATTTAAAGATAAAATCGTTAATGAATTTCGGCCTGATGCAGTTATTGCGTCATCAACTTATCCTTTGGATATTTATCCAGCAGCAAAAATTGCGCGTCAAGCCAATGCGAAGCTTTTCTTTGAAGTACATGATTTATGGCCGTTATCTCCAATGGAACTCAGTAATATGTCGCCGTACCACCCATTTATATTTGTTATGCAGCGGGCTGAAAATTATGCTTACCGAAAGTCTGATAAAGTCATATCGTTATTGCCTAAAGCAAAAGAACATATGATTCAGCATGGGATGGATCCAAACAAATTTGTCTATTTGCCAAACGGAATAGTGGTAGATGATTGGAAAAATTTTGAGGGTATCCCAGAGGAGCATGAGCACATTATTTCTCGATTAAAAAACGAGGGGAAGTTTTTGGTTGGCTACGCCGGGACTCACGGACTGGCCAACGCCTTACTCTCTTTAATAGAAGCGGCAAAATTACTTCAAGACCATCCCATATCGTTCGTTCTCGTTGGTAAAGGACCAGAAAGAGATCGTTTGATAAATGAAGCAAGAAAGCATAATTTGAATAACATATACTTCTTACCTGTAATTCCAAAAAAGTCAATTCCCGATTTCTTATCTAAAATGGACGCTCTTTATATTGGGCTAAGAAGAACATCGTTGTTTCGCTTTGGGGTCAGCCCTAATAAATTATTAGATTATATGATGGCAGCAAAGCCAATTATCCATGGAATTGATGCCGGAAACGATTTAGTAGAAGAAGCCGGCTGCGGAATAAGCATAGAGCCTGAGGAACCTACGGCAATTGCTGAAGCAGTATTGAAAATGCTAGGTACCAGTGATGAACAGCGACAAGAATGGGGCAAAAATGGTAAAGATTATGTTCTTGAACATCATGAATATAATGTTTTGGCTACACAATTTTTGAACTGTATTCAGAAAACGATAAATGAGTAGAGGCTGATTATCAAGCGTAAATTTCTTGTTTTCATTTCATTTACTAGGTGTCCTCATTTACCCTTAGTGAAATCATTGATAATACGTGAATTTATTGATCGTATGTTATTTAGATTGGGAAAGTTATTAGCTTGCTCAATAAAATCACATAACAATTCCTTAAAGAGCAGGGAGGAGGTCAATTTTGACCATTGTAAATACTTTATTAAAGAAGATTGAATTGAAAGAGGCCATTATTGGTGTCGTTGGACTTGGTTATGTAGGATTGCCGTTAGCTGTTGAAAAAGCGAAGGCTGGTTTTAAAGTCATTGGCTTTGATATACAAGAAAGTCGTGTAAACCTTGTGAATGAAGGTCATAACTATATTGGCGATGTCGTGGATGAAGATTTGTCAAAAATGGTGAAGTTGGGAAGATTGGAAGCAACAACTGATTATCAACGTATTCAGGAAGTAGATGCTGTAGCCATCTGTGTTCCAACACCGTTAGATCGGCATATGCAACCCGATACGTCTTATGTACGCCAATCAAGCAAGGAAATAGCAAAATATGCACATGAAGGCATGCTCGTTGTACTGGAATCGACCACATATCCCGGAACAACGGAAGAAATTATTAGCCCGGTTTTAGAAGCTAATGGGCTTGTCGTCGGAGAAAACGTATTTGTCGCCTATTCACCGGAACGTGTCGATCCGGGTAACAAGCTTTATAATACAAAAAACACTCCCAAAGTTGTTGGAGGGATTACCTCAAATTGTACAGCAGTAGCTTCAGCGCTTTATCGGGCTGTACTGGATGGGGAAGTTCATGAAGTCTCAAGCCCCGCTGTTGCAGAGATGGAAAAAATATTCGAAAACACATTCAGGCATATCAATATCGCATTGGCAAATGAAATGGCTATTTTATGTGATAAGATGGATATTGATGTTTGGGAAGTGATTAATGCTGCAAAAACAAAACCGTATGGTTTTATGGCATTTTATCCCGGTCCTGGCCTTGGCGGCCATTGTATACCAATCGATCCATTTTACTTAACCTGGAAGGCGCGGGAGTACAATTATCATACAAGATTGATTGAATTAGCGGGTGAAATCAATAATTCAATGCCTGAATTTGTCGTGCATAAATGCTTGGAAATATTAAATGAGTTTGGAAAGGCATTAAAGGGTTCAACCGTAGCAGTTCTTGGTGTTTCGTATAAGAAAGATATTGATGATGTAAGAGAATCGCCATCCCTTTCCATCATTTCCATGTTGAAGCAAAGAGGGGCCGAAGTGATTTCAATTGACCCACATGTAGCAAGTTTTAAACTTGATCATCAAGTAGTTGAAACGGTTCCTCTCACTGAAAAAGCAATCCAAAGTGCGGATTTAACTCTAATTCTGACGGATCATAGTGCCTTTGATTACGATTTAGTAGCCCGGTCAAGCAAAGCAATATTTGATACTAGGAATGCAATGAGTAAACAAGAAAAAATGGACAACTATTATAAGCTCTGAAAAATATAAGTAAAAAAACAATAAATAATAGGCATGTCCTACTATTTATTGTTTTTTTATCGTTTTTTAAAGGAAAGCTAAAGGGAGACATAAACATGAGAATATGTTTTTTGGCGCCGGCCAATTCCATTCATACAATCAAATGGGTAAATGCTTTTGCTGCAAAAAAATATGAAGTTCATTTATTGACAATACATACACTTGATATAAAAGCATTGCATCCCAAGATCAAAGTTCATAAATTGTTGTTCCACGCACCTGTAGGATATTATTTGAACGCATTGCAAGGGAAAAGGCTGTTAGACAAAATAAAGCCGGATCTATTTCATGTTCACTATGCAAGTGGATATGGGACTTTGGGACGGTTAATCAACTTTCATCCAATGATCTTGTCGGTGTGGGGGAGCGATGTTTTTGAGTTTCCTTATCAAAGTCGATTCAAAGAGAAAACCTTGAAAAGGAATTTACAGAGTGCTGATCAAATCCTTTCAACGAGTTATAGTATGAAAACCCAAACAGAGAAGTTTTTCAAGCCGGAAACTGATATCAGGGTAACACCATTTGGGGTTGATACGACAAAATTTAAACGTTACGAACAGAAGGAAAGCCTAGATAACAGTATAACAATCGGTATGATAAAACTTTTGGAGCCTATTTATGGAGCTAAATATTTAATTGAAGCATTTGCGAAGGTCTTAACCGACATAGGAAACAATGATGAGAACAATACAATAAACCTTAAGCTTTTGTTTGTAGGTGATGGGAGCGAGAGGGAAGCATTAGAACAAATGGTAGGAAAAAAAGGAATACAAAAGCACGTTGAATTTGTTGGGGCTGTTCCAAATGATCAAGTACCATTGTGGTTGAACCGCATGGATGTTTTTTGTGCACCGAGTCTTAGTGAAAGCTTTGGTGTGGCAGTAATTGAGGCATCTGCTTGTGAAACTCCTGTTGTTGTCTCAAATGTGGGGGGATTGCCGGAAGTTGTAATAGATGAGGTTACCGGTTTTATCGTAGAACCGAAACATGTGGAACAGTTGGCGGAAAAAATCCTTATTCTTGTTAATGATCAATCATTGCGCAAACAGATGGGGGCTGCCGGTAGAAAGTTTGTATTAGAGAATTATGCTTGGGAAAAGAACGTAGACACTATGGAAAGCATTTATATTGAAACGGTTACAAATAAATAGATCTCAAGTTGTTATAATGTTTTGATGGAATAGTTCAAATGCTTTATGATTCTACTTTTACTTTACTCCTTTCAATAGTATAATAGTTGCAGGAAGGAGGAGGTAAATGTCTATACATGCTAGTCCACTTAAACTGGGAAAGTGGTTGCTGTCAGTCGCAATGTTTTTATGGTTGTTGATGTTTGGCATTTCTTCTGCCAAAGCAGAGCAAGAACAGGCTGAATTATACTTGTTAAATGAAGATTTAGTCTTATATGAGAATGCCCAACCTGTAGCTACTTTAAAGAAGAATAGTCTCTTTTTTATGACTAAAAAGGATGGACAAACAGATCGTTATTTAGTCCAATATGGGGATCGTTTACTCGAGGTTACGAGTGGACAAGTATCCATCGCCCACGAAGCTGTCAGCCAAATTGCTTCAAAAGGGAATTCGAAGACAGTTACTTTTGAAAAGCAAATGCCGGTATACAGTGCAGATGCTCCTGGGGTAGAAGTAGCTCGAATGGTGGCGGGACAAAGCTATCCTATTCATAATGAAACTGAAGATGTGTACCAGTTTGTAATTGGCAACAGGGTGGTTCAAGCTGCTAAAGATTCGGTATCCGATGAGGCGAATGAAACGGAAAAAGAAAATGAACCATCAGGTAATGAAAATGACCCGGCCAGTGAAGAGGACGTTCCCGAAGAAGAAATCTCGGAAAAGGCTCCTGTTAAAACTCCCGGCCCTGAAGATGAAGCTGGGAATGATGACGAAGGGACACCTGGTGATTCCAATAAATCACCATCATCAGATGCACCCGATTCTGTAAAGGAAGATCCCATTAAGCAGCCTGATACCAAACAAGAGACTATACAACCGCCTACAAAAAATTTACCTATAGCGAAAGCGACAGTGACGCCAAAATTTCAAAAATACTTTAAAGCTGTCGGAAATAGTGTGCCTGTATATGTGAACAGGGGCGGCAAAACAACCCATGTTGGGAACTTGGTTAATGGGCAGGAATATGTGATTGTTGGCCAAATAGAGGGATTCCTGAGAATTCATTTTGGGGGGCAAGTTGCTTATGTTCGAACATCTGCCGATATTGTCCCAAGTAACGGTTCTTCCATAAAGAATGTAAATCGCGGCGCGGCAAGTAAAGGCAGGGCGATTCAAACAAAGCGAAACCCGGTTATTATATATGATAATACCAGCGGTTCATTAGTTGCTTTTGGTGAACTAAAACAAAATGAATCATATACAACCGTTATGCAAACATCTCAAAATTGGTTTCAGGTTATCTTCGGCGGGCGCCTCGGCTATATTTATAAGCCACATGTCATTGTCCCAATGAATTCTAATGATCGGTATTTTCAGCCTTATTATTCTAATACTCCTGTGTATATGAATCGGAACGGGAAATCAGTAAAAGTTGGGGATTTGAAATCAAACCAAGAGTATCAATCATTTGGACAAATATCTGGCTTCGTGCGAATTCAATATGGAAATGGATATGCTTACGTACGAACTGGCCATGTTTCGGCAAGTGAGGGCAAATCTATTAAAAACCATAGTAAAGCACCTTTTTCTAATACTGGATGGACTATTAAAGCAAAAAGAAATATCCCTGTGTATGACAATACTTCCGGAAGATTAGTAGAATTTGGGAGTATTGACCTTGACCAAGAATACATTACTGTCAGGGATTCATCTAATTATTGGCTAGAAGTTAACTTAGCCGGAAGAATTGGATACATATATAAACCACATGCCCATATCTACTTTAAAGGTGCAGACAAGTATTTTCAGCCTTTGGGGAGCGATGTGGATATTATCGTAAATGACCGAGGCAGGAATGTGGTTGTTGGGAAATTGTCAAAGGAACAAGCATTCCGAATTTTGGGGAGAACTAAAGGGTTCCTTAGATTTCAATATGGAAATGGTTTTGCCTATGTCCGAAGCCAATTAGTTTATCCAAGTAAAGGTAATTCTATTAAAAATGCCAATCCCGGTAAAAGAAATTCCAAAGTTCAATTTAGAACCGCAAGGACTGTTCCCATTTATGATAATACTTCGGGTTCAATGGTAGAGTTTGCTTCATTAGAGCCAAATCAATCCTATCATATCATTAGGCAAACATCTGAGAATTGGCTAGAGGTATCTATTGGGAATCGAATTGGCTATGTCTATCTTCCGTGGGTGAGCCTTGGTCCCCGTTTTAAAGAAACAGCATACGGTCTTACTTTGCAAGAGATGCTCAATATCCAAATGAAGCATAACCCACAAACGGATAAAAAGTATAATGCATTTGTTAGTGCCAAATATATTGATCAATATAATCGAGTGATCGCGGACTCATTACATGTAAGGGGTGGCCCATCCCCATCATATTGGGTACTCGGACAACTTCCAAAAGGACAACAAGTTAAAATTCTGAGAACAGTCCGCTCGAATGATCGAAATAATCCAATCTGGTATGAAATTGAATATGATTGGATGTGGAAAAACGCAAGTCCAAGTGATGTCGCGTATTATTTAAATCCGAATAACTTCAGCAGAGATTCAGATGCTTATTTTCAATTTCTAGTTCTATCAGAGTCTGCCGGACTTAATGCCGCAGAAGTAAATAATAAAATTTTAGCTGGTAAAGGCATATTAAGCGGAAAAGCATCTGCATTTATTGAAGCTGCAAGAATACACAAAATCAATGATGTTTATTTAATTTCCCACTCATTATTGGAAACGGGGAACGGTACATCGACGTTAGCAAATGGTGTCATGTACAATGGCAAAAAGGTTTATAATATGTACGGAGTTGGTGCGAGTGATCGATGCCCTGTAACGTGCGGTGCAAAGTTTGCGTATGACAGTGGATGGTTTACGCCTGAAGCCGCCATTATAGGTGGAGCCAAATTCATTTCTAATGAATATATCCATAATAAAACATTTAAGCAGGATACACTTTACAAAATGCGCTGGAATCCGGTGCAGTCGTGGCACCAATATGCAACTGACATTGGCTGGGCTGTAAAGCAAGTATTCCGCATGAAGCAACTATATAATTTATTGGATACGTACAGCTTGATCTATGATATACCCGTATATAAATAAAAAGTAGAAGGCTGCACCAAAAAGGGATAACATACCCTTACGGTGCAGCCTTTCGTTTTGCTCATTTATTCATTTGTACTTTCTTCAGTGGTTTCATCGTTATCTTTTATTTCAAGGATCTGACTTAATTCATTCCTTACTTCATTAATCGATTCGGTATGAGGAACAAAATAATAAACATCGTTAATCATCGTGTCTTCGCCTTCAAGATTTAATGTGTTCATCTTTTGATTTTTAATCTCGTTGTAAAAATTTCTGAGTCCAAGCAGTTCGTTTAATGAAATATTTGTTTTTGTGGTGTCACCTACTGCATTAATGGCATTATCAATTTTGGACAACGAGCTGATGGAAAGAGCTTTATCGGCAATGGCTCTAAGTGCGACCTGTTGCCTTTCCTGCCGTCCAAAATCACCGCGCGGATCTTCTTTTCTCATCCGTACAAACGCCAGAGCTTCATCTCCATTTAAATTCATTTTTCCTTCCTTAAAGGAAATATAATTTCCATTTAATCCTGGTTGTTGGAAATCAAACGGAACATCAACCGTTATGCCGCCCAGCTCATTGACAATGTCTTGAAAACCTTTGAAATTTGTCTCAATATAATAATCAACAGGAAGTTCAAATAAATCTTCGACGGCTTGTATAGTTGCTTGTACTCCGCCAAATGCATAGGCATGGTTGATTTTATCTTTTTTGCCTTCTGTTTTAATGTAGGTCCTTGTATCCCTTGGAATGCTTAAAGTGGCCACTTCTTTCGTCTCTGGATTCAGTGTGACTAACAATAAGGCATCCGAGCGGCCAGGACCGTCTTCTAAATAATCCTCCACACCGATGATTAGAATGGATACAGGGTCTTTACCTAATTTTACATCTTCTATCCTATATTCTGATTTTTCGCGTTCAAGTTCGGTATATGACTTCCCGGCAGCATTTTTAATTGTAAAAAATAAGTAGCCGCCATATGTTAAAGGTGCCCCTACTAAAAGTAAAATTATGAAAAAGACAAATATTTTAAGTTTCTTTCTTTTTTTCTTCTTTTTTATTAACCTGGTTTGTTCCATGCACAGGTACCTCTTTTCGAATTAAATTAACAGCTCAAATGGTTGTCTAATATGAAGGACAACTTGTACCGGTAGTGATGAATGCAGCGCACTCTTCAGTTGTTTGCAAAATCGTTTCGTGCGATTTTGCAAATCATCGGCACCATTTTAATATTCTACAAAAGAATAGCATACTGAAGTCTATTTTTGAAGATGTTTGGCGAAGATTGTATAAGCTGAAATTGTGACAGTAATATTAAGCTGCTAAATAAAAAAAGCTCCGTCCTTTGGTTTCAATGAGTTTCCGCAAATCTAAATACCTAAACCTAAAGAAAGGAGCGTCTTTAGGGTGCAGGTTACTACAAATCTAGTCATTATAACAGTTGTCCTTTGGTTGAACCATGCAAGCATTACTTCCAGTTTATGAATTCGTCTAGTTTTGGAAAAACTTGGTTGTTTTAGACAGGTTAGGAAAGCAATCCACAACTCTTGTTGCGGAAGATCATGATTGGATTGTTTCCTGTCACGGGTTTGGCTAACTGGTTCGCCATTCCTGTTTTTAAGTCTGCACTTTTACATACTATCCATTATATCACAATATTTCAGCAGTATTTGTAAGAAATGGTGGAGTCTCATTTAGGAGGGTAATTCTCCGAATTGCTTTTTCTTGTGTTAAAAATTTCCATTCCTTCAAAAGGTCAGGCTCATTTTTAGGTTCTATCAAAAGGGTGGGCTGTTTCCAACTAATCCGAAGTGATATTCAATTCCCTCTTTCAAGCGGGTATTTGGACGTATCTTCCCGGTTATACAGCATAAAGAAAACAGGTGTCCAAAAAGCTTTGGACACCCCCCACTATATTAGATATCTTCGGTACCCTGTAACCTGTTGGGAACTCTTCTGCAATTCCAGTTGTTACGCCTTCTGGAACGCGAATTTTTTGACTTCCGGCAAACGTGTCTGCCCTCATTTTCAACTCTACTTGATATTCACTCCAATGTTATCCCCGATTGTTGTATAAAAATCAATTTGCCGCTTATCGTAATCAAAAATTCGGCGCGCGTTCATTTTGATCGGCAATTTTTGATAGTCACAGTAGCGAATGAACATGAAGTGGCTCGCGGAAGAGAGTTCGGCCAGGCGCTCAAATGGAATTTCAATTTCATACAGCTCTCCGCCCGCATGGCGAATGGGCAACTCGATTTCATTCAATTCGTTATGACGCTGGCGAATGACAAATGAATGTAGTTTGTCCATATAGTCACCGTAAATCTTGACTCGTAATAAAAAACGATCAGCTTCCTTGACTTGGTCATGGTACAGTGCGAGCATTCTGATTCGGGCCCATTGGTACGGCTCATCAAGGGGCAGTCGGTAGTATGGCAATCCTTGCCTAATGACTGTTTCTTTTGTCGTATCTTTCAGGCTCCACTCAATTAATCTGACAATGTCGTCATAGCGATTTTGCTTGAAAAGATCAACGAGCACTTTATGCCAAGGTTCGAAAAAATTTTCGGTAAAGTCGTACCGCAGCCCTTTCGTCGTTTCCAACACCTCCGCAAATTTCTTGTAATACTTGTCTTTTCGAAGGGATCGCAAGAAGTGGTGGCGGTTGAACAGCCTGGTGATGCAATCAAATTCGTATAAACGGTTCAAAACCATCCGCTCAATGTTTTCCGGCAACTGTTTCTTGATGACATTCCGAATGACTTCCAAGTTCGTATCCGTTTTTTCAAAAATAGATGTTTTGGAAACGAGGCTTTTATTGTCCCGATAACGATTGACGTAATAAATAACCTCTTTTGTAGTCGATATGTTCGGACAGTTGGTTAAAACATCAATGAAAAATTGTTTATCTTCCGCAAACCTCATATGCGGAAAACGGCAGTTGTGTTGTCTTAAAAATTCCGTTCTCATCATTCTCGCCGTCGGCCCCAAATGCTGAAAAATATGGGGAATCGTGCAGGGATTTATCGATTCTCGATACTCGCAACTGTTGTACTCTCCAGTGATGACAAACTTATTATCTTCCACTTTAATCGTTCTTCCAATCCCGTAAGGATCTCCCGTTTTTTCTAACAATTGGTGTAGGACTTCAATTCCGTTTTTACTGAGCCAGTCATCTGAATCAATAAACATGAGATACTTGCCTTTTGCCAAATCAATTCCGACATTTCTCGGCTTCGCAGGAGAACCGTTATTGCTTTTAAAAAAAACGGGAACGATATTTGAATAAGAACGGGCGTACTCCATAATGATCGGCCGCGAATTGTCTGTTGACTTATCATCCAGTATCAAAAATTCGATATTTTCAAAGCCGATCGTTTGCCGGATAACGGAATCAATTGTTTTTCGCAGTGTTTTTTCCGCGTTATATACAGGCATGACGACCGAAACTTTAAATTCCCTGTTCCGGTTGGCTGGATGGACGTAATAACCTTCAGGATTATACTCAAACCGCGATCTTCCATTTGTAAAAGTGGCATACATGCGAGTCAGGAATGAAAACATGGTAATCCTCCCATAAGCGTATCAGTTAACCGTATTATGAGCTTTACACCCTCATTTTATAAGTTCTCCCCGGTTTATTACCCGATTCATTGGACATACTTTTCAATATGGCATTCCAAATGGAGCACGGTGATGGTGATGAGTAAAAAACTTAAAAAAAAGCTTTTAAAAATATACAAAAAGACGTTTAGATGGTTGGCCTTAATATTGCCGAAAAACAAGAACCTCATTGTGTTTGAAAGTTTTTTGGGAAAGCAGTACAGCTGTAATCCAAGGGCTATTTATGAATTTTTAAGAGACCATCATTCGGGATATAAAATGGTGTGGAGTGTTGATAAGCGTTGTACGGAGAAATTTGACAAACACGGTATCCCATATGTCAGGCGCTTTTCTCTTGAATGGCTTTTTACGGTGACCAGAGCGAAATATTGGGTGACGAATTGCCGATTTCCGCTTTGGATGACCAAATCCCCGAAAACCATTTATGTCCAAACATGGCATGGCACGCCGTTAAAAAAGCTCGGACTTGACATGGAAGAGGTGCACATGCCGGGGACAAACACGAATAAATATAAGCGAAACTTTGTAAGAGAATCCGGAAAATGGGATGTTTTAATTTCACCGAATGCATACTCGACGGAGATTTTTAAGCGGACATTTCTTTTTGGAAAAAAAATGATTGAAGCGGGCTATCCCCGGAACGATTTTTTAATCCATAACAACAATACTAAAAAAATCGCGGAAATCAAGAAGTCATGCGGCTTGCCAATGGAGAAAAAGGTCATTTTATATGCCCCGACATGGCGGGATAATCAGTACTACGGCAAAGGCCGGTATAAATTTGACATTCAGCTTGATTTTGCAGCCTTAAAAAGGGAGCTTGCCGATGAATATATCATCATATTCCGGCTCCATTATCTTGTTGCGGAACATCTTGATCTGTCAGGCTATGAAGGATTTATGTACGATTTTTCCCAACATGAAGATATTCGTGACCTGTATCTCATTTCGGACATCCTTGTTACCGATTATTCTTCCGTCTTTTTTGATTTTGCCAACTTAAAGCGGCCGATGATTTTTTTCGTGTATGACATTGAAGATTACCGGGACAAATTACGCGGCTTTTATTTTGATTTTGAAAAAGAGGCCCCGGGTCCCTTGGTTAAAACGACTGATGACCTAATTCACGAAATTAAGAGCATGAAATATCAAGTCGACGCTAACACATTGCAAGCTTTTTATGACAAATTTTGTTATTTGGATAAAGGGAATGCCAGTGAACGGGTCGTCAATGAAGTGTTCAACGTACGCCCGCTGTGAAAGGGTTTTTTTCATGAAATCTGCATGGAACGTCTTGAAAGAGCAAATCGGGCATTTCTATTTGATCCGGAGGCTGTCCCTTTATGAATTAAAAAGCAAAAATAAAAGCAACTACCTTGGGATGGCGTGGGAAGTGATCAGCCCGGTCATTCAAATTTTGATATACTGGTTCGTTTTCGGGAGTATCCGCCAACGGGCGAATATCGAAGTGGTTCCCGGGTTTGAAGTGCCCTTTATCTATTGGTTGCTGGGCGGTTTTGTATTATGGACCTTTTTTTATCAAGCCGTCATTCAAGGGTCAAAATCTATTTATACACGTTTGCTCATACTGTCAAAAATGAATTTTCCGATGAGCGTTATACCGAACATCGTCATTTTCTCGCAGTTTTACACGCACTTGATATTACTTGGCATTACAATCCTGATATTTCAAGTATCCGGCTATCTTGTGACGATTTATTTCTTGCAAATCTTTTACTTTATTTTCGCGACTTTTTTCTTGGTATTCGCCATTTCGTTGATTACGTCCACGTTGTCGACGATCATTCGCGATGTACATATGCTGCTGAACGCGACATTGAGAATGCTTCTATATTTGTCGCCTGTTTTATGGCAAGTCACCATTTTAGAAGACCCGCTTCCGACCATTATGAAAATCAATCCACTATATTATTTAATTGAAGGATATCGGGCCGCACTGTTTGGAACGGGCTGGTATTTTGCCGAACACTGGAGATATTCGCTTTATTTCTGGGCGGTCGCCATTATATTGCTCCTATTTGGCGCAAAGCTGCATATGAAATTCAGAAGACATTTTATTGATTACTTATAACAGGTCGTGATGAAATGGAAAAAGCAATTATCGCCAGAAACGTCACTAAAAAATATAAATTGTACAATGGAACGAAAGAGCGTCTGTTTGATTTGATTTTTCCCAAAGATTATGGCGAGGATTTCTATGCATTGGCCAATGTCAGTTTTGAAGTTGAAAAAGGCGAATCCGTCGGGTTTATGGGCATGAACGGATCAGGGAAATCAACGTTGGCGAACATCGTCGCCGGGATTGTTCCCGAAACGTCGGGTACGGTGGAATTAAGCGGACAGGCGGCATTGATCGCAGTAGCGGCAGGACTCAAAGGAGACTTGTCCGGGCGGGACAACATTGAATTAAAGCTGCTCATGCTCGGTTTTTCGAAAGAAGAAATTAAAGCATTGGAACCGGAAATCATCGATTTCTCGGAGTTGGGAAAATTCATCGATCAACCCGTGAAGTCATATTCAAGCGGTATGAGATCCCGTCTCGGATTTTCCATCTCTGTCCATATCGATCCCGATATTTTACTCATTGACGAGGCACTTTCCGTTGGAGACAGGGCGTTTGCTGAAAAAAGCCTCGATAAAATGAAGGAATTTAAAAAAAGGGGAAAAACGCTCATCTTCGTTAGCCATTCACTCGGACAGATGAGACAGTTTTGCGAAAAAATTCTTTGGCTCGAATACGGGATGGTGAAAGGTTTTGGCGCCGTGGATGAAATGATCCCGAAATACGAAACATTTTTAAACGATTTTAAAAAAATGTCACGGGAAGAAAAGGAAATGTACAAAGAGAAGGCCATGGAACGACAGAAGGAATTCCTTTTGCCACAAGTATAATCTCCCATCATTTACATGATAAAACTTGTGGTACTTCACCTCATAGCTACACATGATAAGGTGGAGGAGGAAGGTTCCAGTGATATATGTAGTGCCGTTGATTTGTTTTATCATCTCGATCGCTTTGACTCCGGCCGTGAAACGATTGGCCTATTATTGGGGAGCTATCGATCAGCCGAATCAGCGAAAAATTCATCAAAAGCCGATGCCGCTTTTGGGCGGTCTTGCCATCTTCGCCAGTTTTTTGGCAGGTGTCATTCTCGTTTTGCCATTCGACCAGCGTGTGTTCACGATCGTGGTTGGGGGAGTCATCATTGTCATGACTGGCATCCTTGACGACATGCTACAATTACCTCCACATATGAAACTCCTTGGGCAGATCGCGGCAGGCGGCGTTGTCATTTATGGCGGATTGGTGATCACCG
The DNA here is from genome assembly GCF_037980985.1 of Siminovitchia sp. FSL H7-0308. NCBI lineage: Bacteria > Bacillati > Bacillota > Bacilli > Caryophanales > Bacillaceae > Siminovitchia > Siminovitchia sp. FSL H7-0308. Next base: position 3,785,584 of record NZ_CP150282.1, on the reverse strand, counting down.
AATTGAACATTCCGTTTGGAGGGCAGTTCGTGCTCGGCTTTGTTAGTGTTCCGATCACTCTGTTGTGGGTGGTCGGTATCACAAACGCCATCAATTTGATCGACGGGTTGGACGGGTTGGCTGCTGGCGTATCGGCCATTGCTTTTTCAGCCATCACCTTCATGGCATTCCTTCATGGTGATTTTTTTGTACTCGTTCTTGGATTGATATGTATTGGCAGCACCCTCGGCTTTCTCGTGTACAATTTTTATCCGGCTAAAATGTTCATGGGAGACACCGGCGCCTTGTTTCTCGGCTACATGATCGCTGTTCTCTCCCTTCTCGGATTTAAAAGCGTTACCTTTATCTCCTTCATAATTCCGATCATCATGTTGGGTGTGCCCATTTCTGACACGCTATTTGCCATTATTAGACGTATTCTTCATAAAAAACCAATTGCCGCCCCTGACAAAGCTCACTTACACCATTGCCTGCTGCTAATAGGGTTTTCCCACCGGCAAGCAGTGCTTCTGATCTATGCGATAGCGGCTCTATTCAGCCTGGCAGGAATTATTTTTTCCATGGCCACCGCCTGGCTGTCCATCGTCATCCTTTGCATCTTGATCATTGCCTTGCAAATTTTTGCGGAAGCCCTTGGTCTTGTGGGCGAAAACTACAAACCGCTTCTGACCATGATCAGGAGAAAATAGCTGAATTTTCTGCGGGTTATGCTTCTACAGCCCGTCTTTAATCAAAATTTGTCTGGGAACATCGCAAATAACTTTTTAAGCCACCGTTTCAAGGTAAATGACCGGGAAATCCAAAGCTTGTTTCAAAATAGAGTGCTAAAAAATCGACTTAATTGTGGCCGCGATCACCACATATCCACGATTGTTTTTATAAAACTTTGAGCCAATGCTAATTATTTTCCCAAATTGGATGAATTGAAAGTAACCCTTCGTGGCTTGAAAAAGGAAATGTTGTATGTTATGCAGCGATAGACAACTCATGCGGATACAAGCTCCGATGGATAATGGAAGAGTGAGTCTACGGCGGATCGAAACATGGTTTATCCTGGATAGAAAAGGAGTCAAGCAGGACAAATCGTGCTTCATCCAGAATCAGAATACATTACTCAGACTCTGCCCACAAAAATGTTTGAATATATGGCTGCGGGAATTCCAGTTAAGATTTCCGTTATGAAAAAAATTGACGCGAATGTGGTATTTGATCGATCTATTAAATCTAGAAGAAATTACCGACGCCATCCAACGGAGGAGATGGGGAACAACGGAAAAAGGGCAGAACAAAATGCAATTGGGACAATGAAAGCAACAAGGAGCATATAAAAAGCTTCTGATGGATCTGAGTGGAAGGCAATCCCTTTTTGTAAGAGACTGTGGGCAGAAGGTGCAAGCCATTGTTCCCGTACATGTGGAAAAGCCGGTCAGAATTTATCTGCCCGGCTTTCCCTTTCCTATGCATCTGCGATAAAATATTCCTTCAAGTATGTAAACCATATTTCATGTCCTTTTTCATTTGGAGCGCTTTGATCCTCCAATAAATAGGAGCGCAATTGTTCATTTTCCACAGCTGGCCATTTGGCCCAGTGATTCAAAAATGGCAAGTTGTTATCCCCGGCGAACTTTTCCAACGCCTCTACTTCCAATGGATAGTATGTGGCGTTATGGATCGGGTGCGGTGGCTGCAAGATAACGACAGCCCCTTCCTTTTCCTTTTGAACAGCGGATATAAAGGAGCGAATGTTTTCATGGCTATCTTCTGCTTTAACGCTTCCATTATCATTTAATGTGAATGGTTCAAATAAAACGATATCAGGTTGGAATTTGGCGACTTCTTTGTCATGGCCGGAAGCTATAAATTGATCGGACTGCTCTTCATGTTGGAAAATTTCCACATCAAGGGTATCCCCATATGTATCAGCCAATACATCTTGCAGTTGAACAGACCAGCCATTTGCTTCCTCGCCCAGTGCTTTCGAGCCGACAATAGCCAATTTCAATGGTTGTTTGTTCAACATGGCTTTTTCAAAAGCGGCTTGGGTATTCTCTGGCCAGTTCGCAGCTTTTGCTAGTTTTTCTTCATCGGTCTTGCTTTCTCCAGCTTGCTTTTTTTCTTTTGAAGTAGACGACGCTGCGTCCTTTACGGACGTTTTCTCAACATTTATGGAAGTGGTCTTATGTTTCCAATATGTATGCCCTGCAAATAAAAATATAATGGATATGATAACTGCTATAAAAGTAAAAAACCTTCTCATACTAAGCCCCCTACAAAAAATAGTAAGATTTTCCAAAATATGCCCTAGCATTTTTACATTATACGACATATAATCGTATATAGTTGTGAATTTAGACAAAAAACTTTACTATTTACATATATCATATAACAGATTTAACCAGGAGGAAACTATGGAAGAAACTATAAGCTTAAAGGAACTGATGGCAACACTGCGAAAGCGGATAAATCTCATCGTGCTTGTCACGTTAACGGCCGTCGTACTAAGTGGAGCTGTCAGTTATTTTGTTATGACGCCCATCTACCAATCTTCGACACAATTACTTGTTAACCAGGCAAAAAGCGACCAGCCTGTATACAATCCCGCAGAAATTCAAACCAATTTACAATTAATTAATACATATAACGTCATTATCAAAAGCCCGGCAATATTGGAAGATGTTATAAACGATTTGGATTTGCAAATGACGGTGAGTCAACTGAATGAAAAAATAACCGTTGAAAGTGAGAAAGACTCGCAGGTTGTAAATGTAACTGTGGAAGATCCCGATCCGAACAACGCAGCGGAAATTGCCAATAAGATTGCAACTGTTTTTCAAAAAGAAATAGCCAGTATTATGAATGTAGACAACGTCAGTATTCTTACAACTGCTGAAGTAAGCGAGAATCCAACACCAGTTAAGCCTAAGCCTTTGCTTAATATTGCTATTGCCTTAGTCGTTGGCCTGATGGCGGGAGTAGGAATCGCCTTCCTCCTAGAATATTTGGACAACACGGTAAAGACGGAGCAGGATGTAGAGCAGTTATTGGGCCTTCCTGTCTTGGGAGCCATAGCCACTTTTGAGGAACAAGACATGAAAAGACCCTCGAGATCAACGAGAAATACGAGGTTAAGGAGTGAAACCGTTGGCTTTAAATAAGAAAAAGGCTGGGAAACCGGCCAGAAGACAGCTCATTACAAGTTTAAATCCAAAGTCACCGGTCTCTGAGCAATACCGGACAATTCGGACGAATATTTTGTTTTCTTCGATCGATGACGAAATTCGCTCCTTGATGGTTACTTCTTCCGGCCCGGGAGAAGGGAAGTCTACGACAGTGGCTAATTTGGCCATCGTTTTTGCCCAGCAGGGGAAACGTATATTGCTTGTGGATGCTGATATGAGAAAGCCGACCGTCCATTATACATTTGGTGTAACGAATACTTTCGGATTGACGAATGTGTTGGCGCGGCAAATGGAGTTGCAAGAGGCCGTAAAATCCACATCTGAAGAACTGCTTTTCGTACTTACATCTGGTCCCATACCGCCCAATCCGGCAGAACTATTGAGTTCACGCGGAATGAAGCAGTTTTTTGAAGAAGCTTTAAACGAATACGATTTGGTTATGTTCGATACGCCTCCCGTATTGGCGGTGACGGATGCTCAAATTTTGTCGAATCAATGCGATGGCACGATCCTTGTCATTTCTAGCGGCAAAACGGAAACGGAGTCGGCTCAGAAAACGAAAGATCTGCTGGAAGCAGCACAAGCAAAAATTCTAGGTGTTGTATTAAATAATAAAAAAATGGATAAAAACGATAATTATTACTACTATGGAACGAAATAGCATTCGGTAAATCTGCGTATTTACTTGGAAATCATGCATCAGTAATATAAACTTAAGATGATTATATCTATTTTATAAGGGGTGAGCCAAATAATAGATATACATTGTCATATATTACCAGGAATAGATGATGGGGCTGCGGACTTTACGGAAAGTTTGGAAATGGCCAAGGCCGCAGCCAAAGAGGGGATTAAAAAGATCATCGCTACTCCGCATCACCGAAATGGAAGTTACGATAATTATAAAGACGAGATCATTCATAGAACAAAAGAGTTAAATGATTACTTACAGTCCGAGCAGGTAAAAGTGGAGATTTTGCCCGGGCAAGAAACGAGAATATATGGCGAAATGGTTGAAGACTACGAAAAAGGGGAGATTCTGACACTTGCGGAAGTATCGACTTATGTGTTTGTCGAATTTCCTTCCGGAAATGTTCCCCGCTATACAGAACAACTGTTGTTTGACCTGCAAATGAAAGGTGTAACACCGGTCATTGTCCATCCAGAAAGAAATGCGGAGCTGATTCAGCAGCCGGACAAATTGTATCAGTTTGTAAAAAACGGCGCAGCGACTCAAGTAACGGCAGCAAGCGTTGTCGGCTACTTTGGGAAAAAAATCCAAAAATTTACCGAAGATCTGATTCAAGCAAATTTGACACATTTTATCGCTTCTGACGCGCATAACACAACGACAAGAGCTTTTAAAATGGAGGAAGCCCTTGAAGTGATCAATGCCAAATTTGGCTCGGATATCCTTTTTATGTTGATGGATAATTCGGAACTAATCGTGGATGGTAAAGACATTTTTCGCGAGATTCCAGAAAGGGTTAGGAAGAAAAGGATATTTGGCCTTTTTTAGACCTTTAGCACAGTAACCTAACAGGATTATTCGGTGATGTCTCCTTTCCGTTATCAATGGAGGCACTCGGCCATGCCGTGGGTACGAGTATAGCTCTGCCTTAGACGCCCGTCGTCAGGGGCATGGTGTGAGGGTGGGTTAGATGCCCACATCTTTATATATCTTTTGTTAAGAAAATGTAAATGTTAAATGTCTAATGAAAGGGCATAAGTCAATGTGTGCGCTTTCATTAGATATTTATTTTTTCTGAAAGGACTGTCTGCGAATTGAAACAAGTAAGAAAAGCGATTATTCCCGCTGCAGGGTTGGGAACGAGGTTTCTTCCAGCAACAAAAGCGATGCCAAAGGAAATGTTGCCAATTGTCGACAAACCAACTATTCAATATATTGTAGAAGAAGCAGTTGCTTCCGGCATCGAAGATATTATTATAGTGACCGGAAAAGGCAAGCGAGCAATCGAAGACCATTTTGACCATGCTTTCGAATTGGAACAAAACTTGATTGAAAAAGAAAAATACGACCTGTTAGAGAAGGTAAGATTCTCTTCCAACTTGGCCGATATTCATTATATACGCCAAAAAGAACCGAAGGGATTGGGTCACGCTGTTTGGTGTGCTCGCAGTTTCATTGGAAATGAACCTTTTGCAGTCTTGCTCGGTGATGACATAGTTCAAAGCAAGATACCATGTTTGCGCCAATTAATTGATCAGTATGAAGAAACATCCTCCTCTGTTATCGGGGTTCAGCAAGTTTCAGAAGATGTTACACACCGTTATGGTATTATCGATCCAATTAACCAATCTGGGCGTCTATATCAAGTAAGTAATTTTATTGAAAAACCGAAACCAGGAACAGCACCATCCAATTTGGCCATCATGGGTCGTTATGTATTAACACCTGAAATCTTTATGTTTCTTGAAAAGCAAGAAAAAGGTGCTGGTGGAGAAATTCAATTAACCGATGCCATTCAGCAGCTTAACAAAATTCAAAGGGTTTTTGCTTATGATTTTGAAGGGAAACGATATGATGTCGGGGAAAAGTTGGGGTTTGTCAAAACAACTTTAGAATTTGCTCTTCAAAATGAAGATATTAAAGAAGAGCTAACTACTTATTTAAAAGACAAGTTAAATGGGATGTTTGTTACGAGGTGAAAAAATGAGTAAAAACGACCCAAACTTCAGCTCATCTTCCTATATTCCCCAAGTCATAATTGATGAAACCAGTACCTCTGTATCACAGGGGTACTTATTTATTAAGCGCTTGATTGATATTGCAGGTGCTATAATAGGACTATTGTTATCATTTCCTTTATTTTTAATTGTTAGCATAATGTATTTATTTGGTGAAGCAAAAGGCCCTATCTTCTTTAAGCAAAAAAGGTATGGAAAAAGTGGGGAACTTTTTAATATTTATAAGTTTAGGTCAATGGTAGTAAACGCCGATGACAAGCTCAAGCAAAATAAGGAGCTTTATCAAAAGTATATAAAAAACAACTATAAATTAGAGCCGGAAGAAGACCCAAGAATAACAAAGCTTGGCAGGTTTTTAAGAAGAACTAGTTTGGATGAGTTACCTCAGTTAATTAATGTATTAAAAGGAGATATGAGCTTAGTGGGTCCGCGACCGGTTGTTCAAGAAGAATTAAGAGAATATAATAATAAAGCTAGTGATTTTTTATCTGTAAAGCCAGGAATTACGGGATATTGGCAGGTATGTGGAAGAAGCAGTGTTGGATATCCCGAAAGAGTAAATTTGGAATTACATTATGTTTATAACCAGTCTTTAATATTTGATATAAAAATATTAATTTTAACCATATGGATAGTCATTTTAAAAAAAGGTGCTTATTAGGCATTAAGTCGTTAAGGCATCCAACGAGACCAGTGGTTTTTGATTTTGGGAGGCATTTGTTCTATGTATGATTATTTAATAGTAGGGGCGGGACTGTTTGGGTCTGTTTTTGCTCATGAAGCTTCTAGAAGAGGGAAAAAGTGTTTAGTTATCGATAAACGAGACCATATAGGAGGAAATATCTATACTGAAAAAATAGAAGATATTAACGTTCATAAGTATGGAGCACATATTTTTCATACTAACAACAAAGAAATTTGGGATTATGTGAACCAATTTGTTGAATTTAATAGATATACTAACTCACCAATTGCTAATTATAACGGTGAAATTTACAATTTGCCATTTAATATGAATACATTTAACAAATTGTGGGGAGTGGTGACACCTAAAGAAGCTAAAGAAAAAATTGAAGAACAAAAAAGAGAAGCAGGGATCACAAAGCCCAGAAATTTAGAAGAACAAGCAATTTCTTTAGTTGGTACAGATATTTATGAAAAATTGATAAAGGGATATACAGAAAAGCAATGGGGAAGGCCTGCAACGGAACTTCCTGCATTTATTATTAAGAGACTACCTGTAAGGTTTACATACGACAATAACTACTTTAATGATAGATATCAAGGAATACCAATTGGTGGATATAATGTCATAATAGAAAGAATGCTGGAGAATTGCGACGTTCAATTAGAAACAGACTTTTTTGCAGAAAGAGAGCAATTAGAGAAAGAAGCAAACAAAATTGTATATACTGGCATGGTAGATGAGTTTTATAATTTTAAGTTTGGGGTTTTAGAGTATAGAAGTTTAAAGTTTGAAAATAAGATATTAGAAACTGATAATTATCAAGGTAACGCCGTGGTAAACTATACAGATAGCCAGACGCCTTATACAAGGGTAATAGAGCATAAACACTTTGAATTTGGAACACAGGATAAAACGGTTATCACAAGAGAATATCCAAAAGAATGGAAAAAGGGTGATGAGCCATACTATCCGATCAATAATGAAAAGAATAATCAGCTATTTAGGAAATATAAGGAATTGGCCGATCAAGAAGAAAATGTGATTTTTGGTGGCAGATTGGCCAACTATAAATATTATGATATGCATCAGGTTATTGGGGCAGCGTTGACTAAAGTTAAAGAGGAATTTAATAAATGAGTGATATAAAGATTCTTGTTGCTACACATAAGAAATATGATATGCCTATTAGCGACATTTATTTACCCATCCATGTAGGTAAAGAGGGTAAGGAAGATTTAGGTTTTATAGGAGATAATACAGGAGACCACATCTCTTATAAAAACCAAAACTACTGTGAATTAACAGCACTATATTGGGCATGGAAAAATCTTGATTGTAAGTATATTGGACTTTCACATTATAGAAGGTATTTTACAAGTGCAAATTTATTAAAACGACTTTCGGATAAAAAGAAGTTCGAGTTAATTCTTAAAGAGAATGAAGTCAAGGCATTATTATCTGAATACGACATCATTTTACCAAAGAAAAGAAATTACTTTATCGAAACAGTATGGTCACATTATAAAAACGCTCATCATATCGATGATTTAGAAGAAACAAAAAAGATTTTAGTTGAACAGTATCCAGAATACATCGAGAGCTTTAATCATGTAATGAAAGATAAGAGTCTACATCTGTATAATATGTTTGTTATGAAAAAAGAAAGTTTCGATAGTTATTGTCGATGGCTTTTTGATATTCTCTTTGAATTGGAAAAACGCATAGATATAACAAGTTATGACGACTATCAAAAAAGGATCTTTGGCTTTATAAGTGAAAGATTGTTTAATGTTTGGATAGAAAAAAATATTTCTAAGATTAAAGAGATGAAAATCTATAGTTTCGAGAAAATTGATTGGATATCAAAAGTCTATTACTTTTTAAAAAGAAAGTTTTAATAGAGATTAGAGCCAAAGGCCAATAGAGTTTTGGATACTGGAATATATAGAAGAAATTACATTTATACTAAGAAGGATGGCATAGAGGAAATGATTAGATTATCAAAAGTATTTATATTTGTTATTAGTATTTTAGCATGTTTGATACATTCAAATATACTTGCAATTGCCTCCTTCGTTATTTATTTATTCTATATTTTTATTAAAGACAAGAAGTTTATTCTAAAATATTTTTATGTTGTTTTTCTAGTAACAACAAATATTTTAGGAGTTTTTATTATAGAATCGACTTATTTGTATTTATTTGAAGTCGGACAATGGACTAGTAAAGCTAACTCATTAGGACCTATTGTAATAGTTCATTTACTTTTTCTGGAGACACTTTTTTTTGTAGATGGGATTTATAAAAATAAACAAGCAAATTTAATTACTAGAAAATCTTTTTCAGATACTTTTTTTATATTGGCTGCAGTGTTTTCCATAGCAATTCTTTTTTATTTATTTTTAAAAGTAATTGATAAGCCATATTTTATATTTGAATACGATAGATTTGCATACCAACAGAATATATTAAGTCCACTTGATGCTAAATTAGGGAATCTATTTTTGTATTTGATGCCGATATTTTATTTTTTACTTATAAAGTATAGGAAATTAGGGTTAATAGTAATCGCTTTATACAATATATATTTTATTTGGATTGGACATAAGTTCTCTATTTTTATTATGGCATTTCAAATAGGTCTATTAGCGGTTTATCAATATATCCCAACAAATAAATTAAGAGGCTACATTGTCAAAGTAGGAATTGTAATGTCGTTATTTATTGGTATTGTGACTATACAAAATGTTTTGGTACGTGATTTTTCAATTGAAAATAATATTGCTTATCTTCAACAAAGGTTGGCACAGCAAGGTCAGCTATGGTGGGCTGTGTATAAAGAAAAAGAGTTTCATGAAATGCACTTGGCTGAAGCTGGGGAAGAGTTAAGTCTATTTTTCAAACCAAAAGCAGATGAAAATGAAAAAGCTTTTGATCTAGGGATGTTTAAAATCATGAAGTTAGTGGCTCCTGAAAATATTGTGCAATTTAAAATACAACAAGATAGTCGATTTGCTTTTTCTACCCAATCAAGCATATTGTACTATTTTAACTACCCAACTTTATTATTAATGACTATTTTAATAGCAGCACTTTTTTCAGTCTTAACAAATACTTTAATTCAATATATTAATGAGGGAAATTTTATTAATACAATTTTACTATCTAAGTTATATATAACTTATGTTAGGTTTATTTCAAATAGTGATTTTCATACTATTTTTTCTTTAGAAGTAATTTGTATTTTGTTTCTAATTGCTTTTGTGAATTTATTATTAAAATTAAGGAGGAGAAAATATCAAATTAAAAGTCCAGTATTATATTGAATTCATTAACACTTCTTCTGGTTGTTCCAAAATACGTAATAAATTTGAGGAATCAATATGAACTTTTATATTTGTTCTACGCCCTATCATATTTTCATCAGTCTTTGTCATTTATACTCCGATGTTAGGAAAGGAGTATTTTATCTGACAACGCACGATTCAAATTCGGAACAGCTATTTGTTCTTTTGAAAGAAAGATTAAATAAACTTGAAAAAGTTGAAGATGTTATTATTAGGAAAAGAAGCAAATTGATGGAGCGACTTTTAATAGAGGAATGTAAGGATCGCTTTTTATTTAATAGAGTGAAAAAACACTTAAACAATAATTCTACGGTATTTCTTTTCCCGTGGAACCCGTATTCACTTTATACCATATCGAATTATATCTACAAAAAAGCTAAAAGTGTTATTTTTTTAGAGGATGGGGCTAACTTATTCCTCTACCCAGAACCAAGCAAGTTAAATTTGTTTGTAAAAAAATATCTTTATAGAATTAGTACAGACTTTTACTTAGATAAAAAACTAAAAAAAATAATGGTTCAGTATCCAGAAAGATATCCTAAGCACCTTTTTGAAAAGCTTGAGTATCTGGATTTAAAGCCAATGTTTAACCACTTGAATAATATGGAAAAGGATCTTATTATCGGTGTGTTTTTAGAAGAAAAGAAAGCAAACAAGTTATTAGATTTTAAACAGAAAGACAGCATTATTATTCTTACACAACCTCTGTCAGAAGATGGTTATATAACAGAAAAAGAGAAGATCATGTTATATAAGGATATTATCGATACGCATAAAGAGTATCAGATTGTAATAAAGAAGCATCCTCGTGAAAGAACCGTTTATGGAATTAATGAAATTATTGAATTAGATGGTTCTTTTCCTAGTGAAATTTTTTCAATGCTAGATATTGGATTCAAAAAAGCAGTAGGAGTCTGCACAAGTGCTATTTCTGGTATAAATGCCGAGGAAAAATATAATACTGATGAGAATTTTTTGCAGAGGGGAAAAAATAATGACAAAGCCATATATTCAAATCGGAAATAGAAAAGTTGGAGAAGATTATAGACCACTAGTAATTGCCGAAATTGGAATTAACCATGAGGGAAGTCTCGAGGTCGCTAAACAGATGGTAGATGCTGCGTATTCTGCAGGAGCTGAGGTGGTAAAACATCAAACTCATGTGGTTGAAGATGAGATGAGTCAAGAGGCTAGGAAGGTAATACCTGGAAACACCGATGTGTCTATCTATGAAGTGATGGAAAGATGCGCTCTTAATGAGGAAGACGAAATAGCCTTAAAAAAATATGTGGAATCTAAGGGTATGTTATTTATAAGTACTCCTTTTTCGCGTGCGGCTGCTGATAGGTTAGAAAAAATGGGGGTATTGGCTTACAAGATTGGATCTGGCGAATGTAACAATTATCCATTAATTGAACATATAGCTTCCTTCGGAAAGCCCATGATTGTTTCAACAGGTATGAATGATCTAGATAGTATTAGCAAAACAGTTGAAATACTTGAGAGAAAAAATATACAATATGCCCTCTTACATTGTACAAATATATATCCGACTCCTCCCCATTTAGTGAGGCTGGGTGGTATGCAAGAATTACAAAAAGCTTTTCCTCGAGCAGTAATCGGCCTTTCAGATCACACTGTTAATAACAATGCCGCTTTAGCGGCAACAGCGTTAGGGGCATCTATATTAGAAAGACATTTTACTGATAGGAAAGATAGACCTGGGCCAGATATATTATGTTCTATGGATCCAACAGAGTTAAAAGATTTAATAGTTGCAAGTAAAGAAGTTGCAGAAATGAGAGGTGGAAAGAAAGAAGCAGCATTAGAGGAAAAAGTAACCATTGAATTTGCTTTTGCAACTGTCGTCACTACTAAAAATTTAAAAGCTGGCGATGTCTTAACAAAAGATAATATTTGGGTTAAAAGGCCTGGGACTGGTGAGATAAAAGCTGAGCATTATAATTCGTTAATAGGTAAAAAGGTAACTAAAGCTGTTGAATGTGATACTCACCTTTCATGGTCTGATCTAGAGAATGCTTAGTTGAAAGTATAATTTTAGAATTGTTGAGGCGGTTATATGAAAAGAATTCTCTTTTTAACAGGAACTAGAGCAGATTATGGGAAAATTAAATCCTTAATGAAGAAAGTAGATAGTAGTCCCAATCTTGAACTTCATATATTTATTACAGGTATGCATATGCTTTCAAAATATGGCTCAACATGGAAGGAAATCGAAAAGGACGGCTTTCGAAATCTGTACCAGTTTGTGAACCAACAAACAAACTCCAAAATGGATATAGCATTAAGCAATACTATTTTAGGTTTAAGCAATTATGTTCATGAATTCAATCCGGATTTGATTGTTGTACATGGAGATAGGCTAGAGGCTCTGGCTGGCGCGATTGTGGGGGCTTTTAATAATATAAAAGTTGCTCATATAGAAGGTGGAGAGGTTTCTGGTACTATTGATGAATCTATTAGGCATGCCATAACAAAATTCTCTCATATCCATTTAGTTAGTAATGAAGAAGCGAAAAAAAGAATTGTTCAATTGGGAGAACTAGAAAAAAACATTTTCGTTATTGGTTCACCTGATATCGATGTCATGATGTCAGAGGATTTGCCGACTATCGAAAAGGTTAAAGAAAGATATGAAATTGAATTTGACAACTTTTCTATATTAATGTATCACCCTGTAACAACTCAAGTAGATCGACTACGTGATAATATTAAACACTTGGTAGATGCAGTTATTGAAAGTAACAAAAATTATGTTGTCATTTATCCAAATAATGATGAGGGTAGCAATATTATTTTAAATGAATACGATAGGCTTCACAACAATGATCGTTTTAAAGTTTTCCCTTCAATGAGATTCGAGTATTTTTTAACTTTATTAAAACATTGTGATTTTATTGTCGGTAATTCAAGTGCCGGAATAAGAGAAGCTGGGGTTTATGGTATCCCTTCCATTGATATAGGCAATAGACAGTTAGGAAGATATAATCCGAAGGTCTCCAAAAATATTGTTCATGTCGAGGAAGATAAATATGAAATTCTTAGAGCAATCAATTGTCGGGAAGGATCAAGGTTGTTTAGTTACACATTTGGTGATGGTAAAAGTGATGAACGATTTTTAAATATCTTAGAAAATGAAGACATATGGGATTTAGATATCCAGAAGCGCTTTATTGACATTAATATTATTGGTGATAAAGCTTATGTTTAATCATAAAACTTTTTTAGCAGTCATTCCGGCAAGAAGTGGAAGTAAGGGAATTCCAGGAAAAAACATCATCAAAGTAAATAACAAGCCTTTGATTCAGTATACAATTGAGGCAGCAAAGAATTCTAGATATATAGATAAAATTGTAGTCTCTACCGAAGATTCTTTAATTGCAGAAGTATCTATTAATTGTGGAGCGGAAGTCCCTTTTTTAAGACCGACACATCTAGCAAGTGATACTTCAAAAACAATTGATGTACTTATACATGTTGTTGAAGAGTTGAAAAAAAGGGGTTCTAGGTATGATTACATCGTTCTTTTACAGCCAACACAACCGCTAAGGCTCAGTCAACATATTGATGAGGCAATCGAGATGATTATTCAGAAACAGGAAGAAAGTTTGGTGAGTATTACAGAAGTTTCGGAACACCCTATATTAATGAGAACAATAAATGAAAGTGGAGAGACTAAAAATTTACTAGAATTGAATAGTACTTTAAGAAGGCAAGATTTCCCTAAATTTTATAAAGTAAATGGTTCAATCTATATAAATAAAATTAATGATAATTTCAACTCGAAAACCAGTTTGAATGACAATAAGATTGGCTACATTATGGATAAAAAGTATGATATTGACATTGATGAACCATTTGATTTAGAGGTTTTACAGCTGTTACTCAATGGAGGACGGACTTTTGAGTAAAGGTAACGGAATAAAATCATCTCTATTCGGCTCCGCGGGAATATACATGATTACTCAAGTTTTGAATGCGTCAATTCCATTTTTATTACTGCCAGTAATAACCAGGTATCTCTCCCCCGAAGAGTTTGGTATTTATTCAATGTTTAAAGTTGTATCGGGTCTGGTATTTTCAATAATAGGTATTGGGATAAACGGTGCTATAACAAGAGTATACTATGATAAAAACAAGGGGGAATTAGCCAGATACATAGCTAATTCCTTTTTGCTTGTTACTATAAATTCAATACTGATGTATCTTGTGTTTGGGTTATTTACTGACTTTATTAGCGATAAGACTTATATTCCTAACAATTGGTTATGGACTGTAATTCTAGTTTCCTACGGAAAAGTAATATTTCAAGCTACTTTAGTTATATGGCAAGTAGAAAATAAACCTTTTACTTATGGTGCCTTTCAAATTCTACAAACTACATTAAATTTCACTTTGAACTTATGGTTTATTATTTCTTTAAATTTAAATTGGACTGGTGCAATATTAGCAGAGACTATTGCATTCTTTGGATTTGGAATCTTGGGTTTCTTCTTTTTGTTAAAAAATAAGTGGTTAAAATTTAAGATAAGCATACAAGATATAAAACATATAATATCGTATGGATCACCCTTAATTCCTCATGTAGTCGGGATGTATGTTATAACAGCCAGTGATAGGTTTTTGATAACTGCATTAGTTGGAATTTCTGAAACAGGATTATACACGGTAGGCTACCAAATAGGTATGATTATCATGATATTGCAAGATTCCTTTAACAAGGCGTGGGTTCCTTGGCTTTTTTCAAAGCTTAAACAAAACAATGATTTTCTAAAGATAAAAATTGTTAAATTCACTTATATATATTTTGTAATAATTATTTTAGCAGCCCTAATTTTATACGCTTTGTCTCCAATCATATTACAAATTATGGCTGGACCAGCTTATCAAAACGCTAGTCAATTTATATTATGGCTTGGATTAGGCTATGCATTTAACGGAATGTATAAGATGGTTACAAACTATATTTTCTTTGATGGAAGAACGTATTATTTAGCTACTATTACATTTATTACTGCTGTCATTAATATTTTGATAAGCTACGCTTTAATTAAACTTAATGGGCCTATAGGAGCGGCTCAAGGTACAGCTATAAGCTATTTAATATCCTTTTTTCTAACTTGGTATTTTTCCAATGTGTTATATAAAATGCCTTGGTTTAATCTTAGTCAAAAAAATAATTAAATAGCTTTACTTTGTTTGGAAGGAGTCTATTAATTGATATTAGTTGTCGGTGGAGCGGGTTATATAGGAAGCCATTTAGTAAAAGAACTGGTGGAAAAAGAACAAGTAATCGTTTTAGATAATCTTTCAACCGGTCATCGTGAGGCAGTTGATCATCGAGCAGTTTTCTTCAAGGTGATTTGGGAGATGAGGAAAATTTAGAGTTTGTGTTTTCAAAGTACCCAATTAAAGCGGTCATGCATTTTGCGGCAAATAGTTTGGTAGGCGCGAAGGAGATCCAGCAATTTTAGTAGCATCTTCCCGAAAGATATACGAGGAGCTGGGGTGGAAGGCAGAGAAGAATTTAAAACAAATTATTGAAAGTGCATGGAATTAGCACCAAAATCAAAGGTATTAAAAACTATTGATAGTAAAAATAACAATCATTATCAATTAGTTCAATTAGTTTTAGATAAGAAATAGGTCTCCCAACGGTATGGTTGGGGTTGAAAAATTTAGGGGAGAATTAAGGATTGTAATACTAAGCAGTATATTATTGATATGCAGGGACGCTTGGCGCTTCGAATTAACTAACGATACATAGTTTTTAGCCGGAGGTGAGGGATTGTCTTATATCCACTTTGACTATTCGAAGACCCTTTCTATTTTGGAAGAACAAGAGATGATATTATTTCAGGAGTCAGTAGCACAAGTCCACGGTGAATTACACCGTCAATCAGCTCCAGAGGATTTTTTAGGTTGGATAGATTTGCCACAACAGTATGATCAGGTGGAGTTTGACCGCATCTTGTGGGTCGCTGAAAAAATAAAAAGTGATAGTGATATATTGCTCGTGATTGGTGTTGGCGGCTCGTATTTGGGGGCGCGTGCAGCTATTGAAATGCTGAACCATAGTTTTCGTGATATCCTCTCGAGTGACAAACGATCAGCGCCTCATATTGTATTTGTAGGGCATACGATCAGCTCTGCATATCTAGCAGATGTCATTGATATTCTCGAAGGCAAAGATTTCTCCATCAATGTGATCTCGAAATCGGGTACCACGACTGAGCCGGCGATTGCATTTCGGATTTTCCGGAAACTGCTTGAGGAAAGATACGGAAAAGAAGAAGCCCGAAAAAGGATCTATGCGACAACGGATCGGCAAAAAGGTGCGCTCAAAGCTTTGGCAGATACGGAAGGTTATGAAACATTTGTCATTCCTGATAATATCGGGGGACGTTATTCTGTATTGACTGCAGTGGGATTGCTTCCTATGGCTGTTAGCGGTATAGACATTCATACGATTATGCGTGGTGCTGGACATGCACTAGAGGATTGCAGTCATTTAGATCTTGAAAATAATATGGCTTATCAATATGCAGTCATCCGCAATATATTATACAACAAAGGAAAAACGGTTGAGATGCTCGTGCATTATGAACCCGGGATGAAGTATTTTGCTGAATGGTGGAAGCAGTTGTTTGGAGAGAGTGAAGGGAAAGAAGGAAAGGGTATTTTTCCGGCTTCGGCCCAATTTACTACAGATTTGCATTCTATCGGACAGTATATTCAAGAAGGCAGACGTGACTTGTTTGAGACGGTTATCAAAGTCAAGGGGCCTCAGCGGGATATTATGATTGAGTTGGATGAAAGTGATTTGGATGGGTTGAACTATTTGGCTGGGCGTTCAGTGGATTACGTTAATATGAAAGCCTTTGAAGGCGCACTGCTGGCCCATACGGATGGCGGTGTTCCGAATATGGTGATTGAAATTCCGGAAATGGATGCCTATTCTTTTGGCTATCTCGTTTATTTTTTCCAAAAAGCATGTGCGATGAGTGGCAAGTTATTGGGTGTCAACCCGTTTGACCAGCCGGGAGTGGAAATGTATAAGAATAATATGTTCGCACTGCTTGGCAAGCCAGGTTATGAGGAAAGAAAGGCTGAACTAGAAAAGCGAACAACAATCTAAAGTATGATTAACATTATTAATATTAATAGATTTAAACTTTAAGTGTATCTTTCTGCATTTTTGAGAAATGATTTTACATTTATGTATGGAGATTAAATGTGGACCATTGGCTAAAGAGACTCTTACAAGATGAATATCGTGATCACCACTAACCTGAAGATTGGACGGTGGCCCTATCTTTGGTGATCCGATGCATTTATTGCTTTTTATCGGTGGCATCTATCGTTCCAAAGAATTGTTATTGCATGCCGGTATTGGGAATGCTGGTTAGCCATGCTTCTATTCTTATTTATAAAACGCCTTTTCCCAAAAAGGAGAGTCTCTTTCGAAGGTATGATGATTTTAAATTCAACACGAGAAAGGTATGGGGGATATAACATGCCCAAGCAATACGACCCATTAGCCTGTTAATTCAGCAGAAACACTTCAGGCATGGCTATCGCGTAATATAATACCTTGATTCAACGAGTTTCTATAGATATTTTGATCGTTTATGGGTAATGATTAACGAAGTCTTCCCACGGGCAATCCAAGTTCACGGAATTTATGAAGACAAAGAACATTTACGTGAATTAGTTCTATTTGAAAGAAAGTGAAGATCCCCTAACTAAAGCGTTTATTAGTCGCCTTCTCACCGATTTTCCCTCTACATTCTAGCCATGTTCGCTTTAGGAAAGCATTAGTTTTATGGAGTGTCATGTCAACCGTTTAATATTGCCAAAAACTCGGCATTCGTTTGGAAGGCCCTCTTAAGATCCTCAGGGAAGCAGCTCTCAAAAACAAGTAGAATATCAGGATTCATTGACGGATCGTCATTGAAGGAAAACTTGGAGAGGGCAAGTGGGTTTATAGGTTTGATCTTCGTTCAAACGCGTCTCCAATAGATAGATAAGTGAACCAGTCATTGCCCTCCTTCTTTCTCGTCATAAATCTTGAAGGTTCTGCGGGATACCTTTTTGCCAGTTGTTCATTCCAAATTTATTTATATTTTAAAACCCAAAATCGTATTTTTTTATTAAATACTATAGGCTGTTTAGGATTCCCATATATGGCAAAAAGAATGTAAGCCTTTACACACAATACCTTTCACTTTGCAAACCATATTATATCTTGCTTTGAATTTATGGTTTTTAATTTCTTCAAATTTGAATGGGGCTAGTGTAATATTAGTAGAGGAATGAATATTATAGGTTTTTGATAACTGCATTATTTGGAATTTCTGAAACAAGATTATATACTATAGGATAACAAATAGGTATACCTATTAAAAAAATTCCGTTAAAATGGCTTCGCTTCCCTTTTTAAAAAACAATAATTTTCTATAGGAGAAAATTGTTAAATTCACCTATATGCATTTTTGTTATAATTGTTTTAGTAGCCCTAATTTTATACACTGGATTGGACAAGGGCTATGCATTTAACGGAATCTATAAGATAGTTACAAACTATATTTTCTTTGATGGAAGAACGTATTATTTAGCTAGCTACTATTACATTTATTACTGCTGTCATTAATATTTTGATAAGCTACGCTTTAATTAAACTTAATGGGCCTATAGGAGCGGCTCAAGGTACAGCTATAAGCTATTTAATATCCTTTTTTCTAACTTGGTATTTTTCCAATGTGGTTTATAAAATGCCTTGGTTTAATCTTAGGCAAAAAAGTAATTGAATAGCTTTACTTTGTTTGGAAGGAGTCTATTAATTGATATTAGTTGTCGGTGGAGCGGGTTATATAGGAAGTCATTTAGTAAAAGAACTAGTGGAAAAAGAACAAGTAATCGTTTTAGATAATCTTTCAACCGGTCATCGTGAGGCAGTTGATCATCGAGCAGTTTTTTTTCAAGGTGATTTGGGAGATGAGGAAAATCTAGAGTTTGTGTTTTCAAATTACCCAATTAAAGCGGTCATGCATTTTGCGGCAAATAGTTTGGTAGGGGAATCAGTAATCAATCCAATGAAGTATTATGAAAATAATGTTTCTTCTACACTTACTCTTTTAAGAGTAATGCTAGATCATAATGTTAACAATTTCATTTTTTCCTCGACAGCTGCTACATATGGAGTTCCGAATGTCGATATTATAAATGAAACTATGCAAACTTTACCTATAAATCCGTACGGAAGATCAAAATTAATGATTGAACAGATTCTTCAAGATTACTCAAAAGCATATAATCTAAACTATATCGTATTAAGGTATTTTAATGCAGCAGGAGCTGATGAATCTGGACATATAGGGGAGAGCCATGAGCCGGAAACTCATTTAATTCCCGTAATTCTTCAGCATTTGGCAGGAAAAAGAGATAAAATTTCCATTTTTGGTTCAGATTACAACACACCAGACGGTACTTGTATTCGGGATTATATTCATGTTACAGATATAGCAAATGCTCATATCCACGCATTAAATTCTTTGCTTAATGGAACAAATAAAACGGCAATATACAACCTTGGGAATGGGCTTGGTTATTCGGTCAAGGAAATAATTGAAACTTGTGAGACAGTAACAGGATTAAAAGCAAATGTTGAAATAACTGATAGGCGCGAGGGGGATCCAGCAATTTTAGTAGCATCTTCCCGAAAGATATACGAGGAGCTGGGGTGGAAGGCAGAGAAGAATTTAAAACAAATTATTGAAAGTGCATGGAATTGGCACCAAAATCAAAGGTATTAAAAACTATTGATAGTAAAAATAACAATCATTATCAATTAGTTTTAGATAAGAAATAGGTCTCCCAATGGTATGGTTGGGGTTGAAGAATTAAGGATTGTAATACTAAGCAGTATATTATTGATATGTGCAGGGACGCTTGGCGCTTCGAATTAACTAACGATACATAGTTTTTAGCCGGAGGTGAGGAATTGTCTTATATCCACTTTGACTATTCGAAGAGCCTTTCTTTTTTGGAAGAACAAGAGATGGTATTATTTCAGGAGTCAGTAGCACAAGTCCACGATGAATTACACCGACAGTCAGCTCCAACAGAGGATTTTTTAGGTTGGATAGATTTGCCACAACAGTATGATCAGGTGGAGTTTGACCGCATCTTGTGGGCCGCTGAAAAAATAAAAAGTGATAGTGATATATTGCTCGTGATTGGTGTTGGCGGCTCGTATTTGGGGGCGCGTGCAGCTATTGAGATGCTGAACCATAGTTTCCGTGATATCCTCTCGAGTGATAAGCGATCAGCGCCTCATATTATATTTGTAGGGCATACGATCAGCTCTGCATATCTAGCAGATGTCATCGATATTCTCGTAGGCAAAGATTTCTCCATCAATGTGATCTCGAAATCGGGTACCACGACTGAGCCGGCGATTGCATTTCGGATTTTCCGGAAACTGCTTGAGGAAAGATACGGAAAAGAAGAAGCCCGAAAAAGGATCTATGCGACGACGGATCGGCAAAAAGGTGCGCTCAAAGCTTTGGCAGATACGGAAGGTTATGAAACGTTTGTCATTCCTGATAATATCGGGGGACGTTATTCAGTCCTTACAGCTGTGGGGCTGCTTCCGATAGCTGTGAGCGGGATAGACATTAGAATGATGATGAGCGGTGCGGCTCAAGCCATGGAGGATCTTGGAAAGCCCGAACTCATGCAAAATACCGCCTACCAGTACGCGGTCATCCGCAATATATTATACAACAAAGGAAAAACGGTTGAGATGCTCGTGCATTATGAACCCGGGATGAAGTATTTTGCTGAATGGTGGAAGCAGTTGTTTGGAGAGAGTGAAGGGAAAGAAGGAAAGGGTATTTTTCCGGCTTCGGCCCAATTTACTACAGATTTGCATTCTATCGGACAGTATATTCAAGAAGGCAGACGTGACTTGTTTGAGACGGTTATCAAAGTCAAGGAGCCTCAGCGGGATATTATGATTGAGTTGGATGAAAGTGATTTGGATGGGTTGAACTATTTGGCTGGGCGTTCAGTGGATTACGTTAATATGAAAGCCTTTGAAGGCGCACTGCTGGCCCATACGGATGGCGGTGTTCCGAATATGGTGATTGAAATTCCGGAAATGGATGCCTATTCTTTTGGCTATCTCGTTTATTTTTTCCAAAAAGCATGTGCGATGAGTGGCAAGTTATTGGGTGTCAACCCGTTTGACCAGCCGGGAGTGGAAATGTATAAGAATAATATGTTCGCACTGCTTGGCAAGCCAGGTTATGAGGAAAAAAAGGCTGAATTGGAAGAGCGTTTAGAAAACTCTATTCCCACTCAAGTGTTATAAATAGCTCAGGAACATAGATCTTGAGTTTTATTTTTTTGGAAAGGATTTTGAACTTATGGCGTGGAGATCAAAGGTAGACCATTGGCTAAAGAAGCTGCCACAAGGTGAAGGTTTGCGGGACCAATTGGTTTCTCTTCTCGAAGATGAAAAGCATCTTGAGGACTGCTTTTATAAGGAATTGGAATTTGGTACGGGCGGGATGCGCGGTGTTCTTGGGCCTGGTACGAATCGGATGAACATGTATACCGTGCGAAAAGCGGCGGCCGGCCTTGCCCGATATATCGTCCAACAAGGAGAGGAGGCTATGGGGCGTGGTGTGGTCATCTCTTATGATTGTCGGCGCATGTCCCCGGAATTTGCCTTGGAAGTAGCGAAAACTGTTGGACATTATGGCGTAAAGGCCTATTTGTTTGATGAGTTGCGCCCAACCCCGTTTCTATCATTTGCTGTTCGGTATTTGAATGCTTATGCGGGTGTCATGATCACGGCGAGTCATAACCCGCCTGAATATAATGGTTTTAAAGTTTACGGCGAAGATGGCGGTCAATTGCCGCCGGAGGCGTCTGAAACAATTATCGGCTATATTCGTGAAATTGAATGTGAACTGACGTTGGAAGTGGCCGTTGAGAAAGATTTGTTGGAAAAAGGTTTGCTTACTTATATAGGCGACAATATCGACCGGGCTTATTTGGATCAGCTTGTTTCCATTCAGGTCAATCGGGATGTGGTTGAAAAAGCGGGGAAAGACTTGTCCATTGTATTTACCCCGCTTCATGGGACTGCCAATTGGCCGGTGAGAGACGGATTGGCCGCTTTTGGTTTCCAGCATGTCACGGTCGTGAAGGAGCAAGAGCTGCCGGATCCTGATTTTTCAACAGTAACGTCGCCAAATCCCGAGGAACATGCGGCTTTTGAATGGGCCATTCGTTACGGTGAAGAGGTTGGGGCGGACATCTTGCTTGGAACTGATCCGGATGCCGATCGTCTTGGCGTTGCCGTGAAAAATGGGGAAGGAAAGTATGTCGTCCTTACAGGCAACCAGACGGGGGCCTTAATGTTGCATTATTTACTTGAACAAAAAGTGGGCAAATTGCCCGATAATGGCATCATGATCAAAACAATTGTTACTTCGGAAATGGGCAGGGCGATTGCCTCCAGCTTTGGTGTAAAAACGCTCGATGTCCTGACAGGCTTTAAGTTTATTGGTGAAAAGATCAAGGAGTTTGAGCAGTCGAGAGAGCACACCTTCCTATTTGGATATGAAGAAAGTTATGGTTATTTAATAGGCGACTTTGTCCGTGACAAAGATGCTGTTCAATCCGCTGTATTTGTCGCAGAAGTTGCAGCTTATTACAAAGCCCAAGGAAAATCATTGTACGACGGTTTAATAGAACTGTATAAAAAATATGGCTATTATCAGGAATCACTCCAGTCGATCACTTTAAAGGGAAAAGATGGGGCCGAGCAAATCATCCGTATCCTGGAATCATTCCGGAATGACCCGCCAACAAGTATCAACGGCATTACGGTCATTGAGGCAGAGGATTATGAAAAGAGTGAGTGTTTCCATGTCGAAACCGGTATGAAGGCTCTCATACAGCTTCCCAAGTCCAATGTTTTAAAATTTAAATTGGGTGACGGCTCTTGGTTTTGTGTCAGGCCATCGGGAACTGAGCCAAAATGTAAGTTTTATTTTGGCGTGAAGGGTAAAACGATGGGCGAGGCTCATGAGAAGTTGAAAGCGTTGGAGAGCGCAGTGATGAATAGAGTAGAGGCTTTAGTAGAGAGTAAATGATTATATCCCGGGACCATATGGTTCCGGGTTCTTTGGCAACCTTTCAATTCATCCAAGACCAAATAAAAGAAATTGTTTCATAGGAGTGGGCGATATGAGTGATAAAAAACAAAGGCTTTTAAGAGAGGCATTGCAACAGATTTACCAAAAAGGGCAGGAAGAAGGAGCGTCGCTTAACGGATTGCTTGCTGAAGCAGGAGAGGTTCTCCGTCCTTTATTAAACAATAATCAGAACTAACCTGTATTTAAGAAAAATATAGGTAACATGCCAGGTAACAGCTGAGAAGCGGGGGATTTGTAAAACGACGCTGTCAATTTTCGCTTTCTTTTACCCTCTGTTCAAACAAATGAAGAGTCGCTTTTTTGATGGCTAACCGGCGAGTTCGAGCGATTCCTTTGCCGGTGAAAAAGGCTTCCGCATACTTCTTTCCATATAGTTTCTATGCCCATCCCGCCAATTGTCACCGTTGAAATATCCCGAATTTTTAAACCCAGTCGCTTTTCTTTGATTTAAAATACAATTTTTCACGACGGTACGCATTTGCAAGCCATTTTGATGTAGAGCTTCCTCAATGCAAAAAAATCCCCGGATGTTGAACTGCTCCAATAATTAGCCACCATCTAATCATTGGGGTCACCTCAATGTTCGGGGATCGCAATAAAAGAGAGGGTTATAGTCTGACAGCTTTCACTAAACGGAAGGTGACATTCTTACATTACAGGCATTCTGTCATAGTATTCCGGCCTTCGATGTCCAAAGCAAGGAATGCTTTCTCTGACAGCCTGGACGATATCTTCTTGGATGTCTGCTATGATCACTCCTTCTTGTTCTGATGCCCGGGCAATCACTGTTCCCCACGGATCAATGATCATGCTGTTCCCATAACTTTCCTTTCCGGGCAAGTAGCTTCCGAATTGACCGGCGGCTATGACGTAGCATTGATTTTCAATGGCCCTTGCTCTTACAAGTGCTTCCCAGTGGAGCATCCCTGTATATCGTGTAAATGCTGCCGGGATAAATAAGATTTTGGCGCCATGTAATGCATAATTTCTATAAAGCTCCGGAAAGCGCAGATCGTAACAAATACTCAATCCCGCTTTTCCGAAAGGGAGCTGAACCATTGTCGGATTTTCGCCGCTTTCAATCGTGTTTGATTCTTTGTATGAGGATATTCCTTTGATTTCAATATCAAATAAATGAATTTTTCGATATTTATTAAGGATTTTTCCTTCGGGATCAATGACAAAACTGGTATTATAAGATTTTTCCTCATTACACCTTTCGACTATGCTGCCAACGTGTATATAAAGGCGGTGTCGTTTGGCCAATTCTATGAACAATGTTGTGGTTTCACCCTCAGGTATCTGTTCGGCATGGGTGTTTTTCTCATGATCTTCTCCCAAAAAATTGCAATACTCGGGTAAAGAAACAAGCTCAGCCCCATTTTGAGCGGCTTGACTGATAAAACCGGAAATGGTTTGTAAATTTTTTTCTTTATCCGACTTGGAATTTAACTGAATGACTGCAACCTTCATGAATAGCTCCTCCTAAAAAATCGTTATTTTCATTAGTGAATTACGAACTATAGAGTGAATCCAACATACCCGGCAACCAAAGAGACAGTTGGGGGAAATAAGTAAGGATCACAAGTGTTATGAGTAATGGCACGTACAGTGGCAATAGATTTTTTACAACTTCTTCGATGGATACATCACCAACCCGGCTAATGACGTATAGCCCCAAACCTACTGGAGGGGTAATCATTCCCAACAAGAGGTTGTATGACATAACAATGCCAAAATGCATGCGATCAATTCCCAAACTATCAATAATTGGCAGTAAAATGGGCAGCATGATTAATTTGATCGGGATTCCTTCCATAATACAACCAAGAATGAGTAACAATAGATTGATGATCAACAGCATCATATATTTATTTTCCGTTAAAGAAAGCAGAAAGTCGGATAGCAAGTAAGGCAGCTGCTCTGCCGATATAATCCAGCCCATCGCCGTTCCGACGCCAATTAAAAACATGATAAGCGCTGTTGAACCAACGCTTGCATTTAGTGCTTCTTTTAACGATTGCCATTTTAACTCTTTGTATATAACCGAGCAAAATAGCGAATAGATAACCGCGATGGCTCCAGCTTCTGTCGGAGTAACAACGCCCCCCAACATACCTCCCAGGATCACGATTGGAGCAAGCAACGCAAAAAATCCATTTTTAAATGTACTAACGAGTGATTTCGTTGAAAAAGGTTCAGGCACCGGGGCTACAATGGAGCCCCGGATTGCGCCTGCGTATACGTAAATGGCCAGTACAACGGCTATGAGAAGCCCGGGGATAATTCCGGCAAGAAACAACTTCTCAACGGAAACTTCCGCCAAATAAGCATATACGATTAATGGTACGCTCGGAGGTATAATGGCCCCTATTACCGATGATGCGAGGGTTAGTGATGCACTGAAAGGTTTTTCATAACCTTTTTCCGCCATTGCCTTCATTTCGATAGCCCCGAGCCCTGCTTGATCTCCAACCGCCGTTCCGGATATTCCTGCAAAAATGACGCTGGCAAAAATATTGACTTGAGCTAGTCCGCCGCGTATGTGGCCAATCAGAGCATTGGAAAAATCGAAAATTCTTTGCGTAATACCTGCCGAGTTCATCAAGTTACCGGCGATAATAAATAACGGAATGGAAAGAAGGGTATAGCCTTTCATTCCTTCCACTAACTGTAATGAAAGAACATCCAATGTGTAGCCGCCCAATAATAAAGCCGCCAGGGTGGATAACGCCATGGAAAAAGAAACCGGAAAGCCGATGGCCAACAACATGAGAAATACGGCGAACAATGTGACAGCCAATATCATGACTTATCCCCCTTCCTGCAACTTGCCTGCTTTAAGAGCTGACATCATTTGATAACCGGACACTAAAACAACCAGTGCCAGTAACAAGACCAACGGCGCATAGAACCATGCTGTCGGCGCTTTCATAATAATCGTCGTTTTGTCCAGATGGTTGATCGTTAGATTCACGGAAAAGAATAACATCACAATGGATGTCATCATTAAAAGAATATAATTCGTCACATTGACGATTTTTCTTTTGAAAGGATCAAGTTTATCAATCAAGAATGTGATTGAAATATCCTGACGGTCAACGACCAATTTGCCAAATCCCAGAAAGGTAATCCAGCAAATGAGAATAGAAAATAATTCTTGGGACCAAATAATGGAACTGCTGAAGAAATATCTGCAAACTATTTCAATAGATAGAATACCAATCAAGGCCAATAAACAAAGAAATGCAATGGCCAAGTACACATTAGCCACAAATTGAATGATTTTGCCCATGTGTTTCACCTTCACTATTCAATCGATTTGATTTGTTCAATATACCCTTTGGGAAATGCTCCGCTTTCCTCCACTTTTTGATGAAAACCGGAAAAGGCTTCTGCCCATTCTTCTTTGTCGATTTCATAAATTTCTATTCCATGTTCCTCTTTCATTAATGCCAAATGTTTTTCCACTTCATCTTCCAATAGCTTTGCAGCTTCCTCTCCGGCTTCGTTTGCCGCATCAATCAGGATGTCTTGATGCTCTTTGGAAAGCTTAGAGAATTTTTCTTCGCTTATGGCAATGACAATGTCCTGCGGATATTCATCAATGATCGTCATATAGGGAGCCACTTCCGTAAACTTCATCGACCAAACGAGGGAAATGGGCGATACAACTGCCTCCACTAAATTTTGCTTCAAGGCCAAATACGTTTCTGTCCATGCCACGACAGTAGGATTGGCACCAACAGACTCGTAGGCTTGTGAATAAAATTCCGATTCAAAGGAACGGATTTTTAGCCCTTTTAAATCATTAACGGATTTTATAGGTTTCTTTGATAATAAAACCCTGTAAGGTCCCCGCACGAAGTTCCTTTCTGTATTTAAAAATCGAATCCCTTCGGAGTTGAGCTTTTTTTGAATGTCTTGTCCCATTTCTCCCGTATTAAATTTTTGGAAGTGTTCAAAGTCCCTAAACAGAAAGGGAATGCTGCTAACTTGCACTCTGGAATCAAAATCATCGAAATAGGTCTCTCCCTCTGCATACATATCCTGGGTACCAAGCAACATATTATCAATTTGTGTTTTTCCTTTTCCCAGTAGTTCGGCCGGATATATGTCGATAATGACTTCACCATTGCTTTTTTCTTTTACCAGATCGGCAAAGATGTTAAATCCCTTTCCTTCAACAGATTCGTCCGGCATTTTCGTTCCGAGCTTTAGTTTTATCGGCTTATTGGAAGCCTTTTTATCTTTAGTAGAGGCTGAATCAGTTCCGCAGCCACTGATTATCATCATGAAGGATAATAAAGTGATCATAAAAGCTTTTATTCTCATCTTTCATTCTCCTTGAACTCTTCATCATATAAAGCGATTAATTGATCTGCTTTCGTCATACTGCTTAAAGTCTTTCCAGCGTCGAGCATCTGTTTGAATTTGGGTTCGTTTCTTTCGCTCAATTCCGCTTTTTCCAAAATGCTTTGGTAATTCAAGTCCTGAGGGAGTACTAGTACTCCGTTATCATCTGCTATGATGAAGTCCCCAGGCTTTACTGCAACCCCGCCACACTGAATGGTTGTGTTGATTTCACCGCTTATTCCATAAAGCTTGGTCGTGATGGGAGAAAGCCCGGTGGCAAAAACAGGCAGCCCGATTTCACGGAGCGCTTGAATGTCTGTACATGGCCCATCAATAATAATTCCTGCGACTTTCCTGGTATTTGCGGCATAGACAACCATTTCACCAACACACGCATGCTTCGTATCCCCGGTCCGATCAATTACGATCACATCTCCTTCTTGTGCAAGACTGACCGCTTTGTGGACCATCGTTGAATCGTTTGAATTCGTTTTCACCGTAAAAGCGGTGCCTACGACCTTGACATCTTGTAACATAGATCGAATCCGGCAATCCATAAAACCATAATGCAAATGATGGCCAATCGTTGCCGGCTCCACCATTTCAAATTGTTTTCTCATGGCAGGCGTTAATTGTTTGTTTGCGACACGGTTTAAGATTTTCATAATCATCTATCCTCCTGATCGTATTTTGTAATAAACATTCGAGACAGTGGTTATTGGCCGATACAGATACGCGTGTCTATCACCTCCCTAAAAATACCCATCATTAATGATCTGAATATTCAGTCAATAAAAGTTACGCTACTTTAGTGGTTTGTTTTTTCACGGCTAGGTGCTTATTATAAATTGAAGCACCCGAACAACTCTTTTTAGACAGGTATATCCGTCCCCAACTCATTTCTGCTAACGGAATTTAAGCGCTTGCTGCAAAGCTTTTACTTTAGATGTAGAGGCTTTCGTTGTTCTTGTTGACCCTTCTCATTATTGATACGTTATGCAAGCAGAAGGTGAGCTATAATTGAATAATAGGCTCAATGATTGAGATTACTTTATCTATGTTTGAGGTCACTTTTTTACATCCCCCCTTTTGAGAAATTCTTCATAGAAATCCTGTAACAATGAGTGCCTCAATGTTACATCATATTATATTGAATTAAATTCAATATGTCAACGAAAAGTTTAAATAAACGGAATGTTTATGTTTGAGGGCTTGAATGATACGCCATAATGGGGGAAAGCGTAGATTGTAAGGACACACTTTTACCCAGGGCGACTAAAACCACGACCTCTCATTCTTCTATAAAATTCACTGACACTGCTGGAAGTGCTTACAATATGTTCAGCTAAAAATTGGGAGGAGAAAGTATGAATCTCTCATATAAAGAGCTATTTAATAAGTGGGAAGCCTTTATGGGGGATATGCTCCATTTATTGTTAAGAAGAGATTATGTTTGTCGAGGAAAAATATATTTCCCTTGGCTTGGATGAAGAAAAGGTGGGGGAAATATTCATTCTTTTGGACAAACGTTCATGTCAGCAACCATTTGAGGTCTTAGTTGAGCTGAAATGAATAAAAGCACTATTCCCATTCAATGGGGCAATATATCACAGAGGGAATCCGGTGGAGTTGTTGACTCCACCTGGAAACAATAGTCATCGTCAAATTCCTTCATGTCGATACTTTTACGCTCAAGGTTCAGGTAATCCACTTTCTTGTTCTTTATGGGGAACGAAATCTTTCAGACTTCAAAAATGGTTACATTTCGCGTTTTTTTATCTTTGGCCATCTGAATTTCGGAACATATCTTACCATTGTTTCAAATATCAATCCCCATCCCTGTTCCGATAACGCCGCAACTGGAATCTCGTTCTTTAGTCGAAGATTTCTCTTTAAATTTTTTATTTGAGGTGGTGTAAATATACCTCCTAGTGCTATATCTATAGATGATTGTGGATTTCTAAGCACATAATTGGCCAGTCCCCAAAAGATTAAATAATCGGTAATGGGTACAAGGGGCCTTACCTTTCTATTTATCGTAATTATAGCGGAATCTACACTTGGCGGTGGAGAAAAGTTGTCTCTCGAAATCGTTTTAATATACCGAATATCAAACCACATTCTCCAAGCAATCACATATGGATCTTTCACAATACTTGATGTAAATCTTTTAGCTGCACCTTTTTCCATCACAATAACACCTCTTTGAAAACCGCTTGAGGGTTTATTCAGAAGCATTTTCATAATTGGAGTTGTGATGGCATATGGAATATTTGAAACAACTACATAAGGCTCTCGAGGTAATGAAATGTTTAATAGGTCTTGCTCTATGATCACTGTGTTTTTCAATTTAAGTTGTTTTAATTTCTTTACAAACGTTCGATCGTATTCAACAGCGAGCACCTTTCTTGCACGATTACTTAAAATATTTGTAATTGCTCCTTTTCCGGCTCCCAACTCTAATACAAGATCACTTTCCAATATATGTGCAATGTTTACAATATCACGCAGCAAACGTTTGTTATGCATCAAATGTTGCCCACTAAAGTTTGGAGGTTTCCCAGTGGGAAACTTTCTATGTTGATGCTTTTTCCATCTTTTTGTCATGATTCTAACAATCCTTTCCTTGCAATAATTGACCGTTCAAGTTCTGATCGCAAAAAAGCCACAGACATGGGCGTCTGTGGCTTCCAGTAAACGGAATCAATTAATTTAGCAGAAAGACAAAAAGACATAGAGATATTGTAAACAACGAAACAGCACAAAATAGGCCTTTTTTCGTTCAAAAAAGCTAAATCAATTTTCTCACAACAATAAAAGGGAAAGATTGAATAATCAGTCTTCCCACTCAATTAAGAAGAAAATGTGAATAAAGATTGTTAAAAATGAGCAGACTTATCCCGCTTACTCTGTCAGCGAAAACAGAGCCTTTGAACGTATTAAATTACTAGTTCAAAGCACGGAAAATAATAATTCCACCCATAGCTTTTTAACAATCCTCCTTAGTTTGGTTACATTACACACAATATACATTATAATTCCAGTTTTTGATGAAGTCAAAGTTAATGAAAACAATCCTTGTTACTGGCAGATTTGAAGACATTTTTTTGTCCGATTTAAAAGATGTCCCTAAAAATTTATATTAACGTAGTGACAAAAATTGTCATGATGCTATCAATGCCACTCGAGCCAGAAAGTGCCCATTCTTCCGGTAAAAAAGCAAGAAGATCTATAATCTTGGTCCGATTTGTTGATATGCAGGAGACAAGGTGAACAAACTGAAGCCGTTCGTGGCTTTTTGCCTATTGCTATCAGCATTCATTGAACAATCGGGCAGAAAAAAGGCTTTTAGCATACAAACAGAGAAATACTTTTAATAGAAGATCTTAGGAAGGGGAATTAATAAATGGTTGAGTTAAGAGATTCCTGGTTTACAGTACAGCAAATAGATGATACTACATTCGCTATTAGTGAGTATGGACATTGGGAAAAAGTCCATTCTTATTTATTAATTGGTGAGGAGAAAGCCGCATTAATTGATACGGGGTTAGGAATTGATCATATAAGAAGGATTACAGACCAGTTGACCAACTTACCAATTATTGTGTTGACAACACATGTTCATTGGGATCATATTGGAAGTCACGGTGAATTTAAAGATATTTATGTACATAAAGATGAAGCAGACTGGCTGATAAATGGCATTAAAAAACTACCCATCGAACAAATCAGGAAAGATGTAAGTCGAGGTATTACAAAACCAACGCCAAAATCATTTAATCCAGATACATATAAACCCTTTCAGGGTCATCCCACAGGTTTGTTAGCTGATAGAGATGAGATAGAGATAGGAAACAGAAAATTGATTATTTACCATACTCCCGGGCATTCTCCAGGACATATTTCCATTTTTGACCATAGTAAAGGCTATTTATTTACTGGTGATCTGCTTTATGATGAAACTCCGGTGTATGCTTTTTTCCCAACAACTGACCCTGTGGAGTTAGTACAATCATTAAAGAAAATAACCAACATTTCCAATGTAACAAAGATTTTTGGTGGACATAATACAGTAGGTCTTGATGCAAGTATTTTACAAGAAGTAAAAAATGCAGTTAAAGAGCTTGAAGAAAAAGACCTTGTAAGATTCGGAACTGGCATTCATATGTTCAACGGTTTTAGTGTGCAATTTTAATTGGGTTGTGAGTATTTTTCTAACCAAATGCTCTTTGTTTACGAATCATTCTATTTTTAGCTTAGAATTTATAAGATATTTGTGAGATTCATTGGCTATTTCCCTAGTATATTGACGTTTTGCATTGGTATATCTGTTATAGTATTCAAACAGCAGCAATTACTTTGGTTGGAGGAGAACAGATTGAACGGGCCTTTGCACTTTTATTAATTCCTTAAGTCGAACTCCAAGGAGCTCCGGCCCGCGGAGTTTTCAGGCGAGTTCTATTTAACTGCCGTGACAGTAACCGCAAGTTCAGGAGGAATATTCTTATAGGAACATTCGATGTGACGAAAGCCACTTGATTGAAGATCCCGTTTAATCTGATCCCCGAATTTTTTTGTTCTGCCAAGTTGAGCATCTTCCTGCCTCGGCTGCATGGTAATAACAATTCTGCCTTCCTTTACCATTGCCCGATGAATATTGGTCAGGATCTCCAGCTGTGCGTCCCATAGCGTATAATTATTTACAGACAGTACTTTATCATATCGATTGGGAGGAAGACTTCTTTCCTCTATATCGCCAACGAACAGATTTACTTTCTGTTCTGCCATTTCTTCTTTCAGTTTTTTGCTGGCCAATTCTTTCATATCCTCTGACACATCGATCCCATCTACGACCACTTTTTCGTGGCGGTTCAATAAATAAGAAATGCCATAGCCCGGCCCATAACCGATTTCAAGAATACGCTCTCCCGGCTTGATATTTAGTTGATTTACAGCCCATTCATTCAGCTCACGGTTTTCCAAATCCATTATTTTACCTGCTATTTTACCGATGATTCCATTCGGTTCTTTGAAATTTTCTTTGATCGACTCAAACAATATTTTCTCCTCCCTGCCGTTCAACGGTACATATCTTCTACAAGAAAATTTCCCCGAAAAACGCACAGCCAAACCACAACTGCAAACATCGAATGAGAGATGAGAAAGCTAGAAAAAAATGCATGCTGGATCAGCCCGGGAAGATATTCCTTGGAAATCAAAGAAGAAGAAATGCAGTCAATTGATTATATGAAGAGAAGGAGCGTGGATAGGCAGCTGAAGAGTTGTTTATTGAAAATAGAATGAGGATGGTTTTTGTCCGGTTTTTCTTACCTATCTAAAGCTCCATGAAGAAGAGGAGGAAAAACTGGATGAAGGAAGTGAGAAAGCTAACCGGAAGCGGAAGAAATATTGGAACTCCCGATTTTGTATGAAGAGAGGGGAAGGGAGATTGTGTATACAGAGGGAAAGTTAGAAGGAAAAAAAGAAGTAGCCACACAATTGCTAAGCAAAGGGGGTATCTGTCGAATGTTATTGAGGTCACCGGACTGGAAAAAGGAGAAGTTCAAAAACTCCGCAACAAGTTGTGAAACATCAAAAAAGGGGCACTGCTCCCATGGCACTGCCTCCATTTTTTCCTCCTATCGCCCTCATCGCCGCGATAACAGCTAAAGGCTTTCCGCCAATATTTTCTCCGTTCATTGCAGTCGACAAGTTCAAATCGTTCGCAGGTTTCCGTATACTGGAAGGAATTTCGTTCATTTGCTAAACCTTCAACCGTTTTTTTGAAAAGGCGGTTTGATCGGGCCTTTTATGTGAAGGCCTAAATGAATTGCCTTTTGTATTTTTCTCGTAAAATTAAAACAGATGCCCTTTTTAAATCGTCAATATTAAAAACAAAATCTAAATTTATATTTTTAATCTGTCTTTTCTGAAAATAAGAAATATAATAGATAATCTCTTCGTCAATATGATAGACAATCCCATCGAAACCATGATCAAGTAAAAACTCTTTGATTAAACTTCCAATCCCTTGTTTTTCTTCAACATTATTTAATCCCAAATGAGTTCCTGGATCCGATGTGCCTCCGAACTTCCAGCTCAGTGCTTTTATTCTTAGTTGTTCTTCTGTAGATCGATAGTTTAATATATATGGATTTGCTAAACTTAAATCCTGCTTTAGGACCGCCGCTTTTTCACCTTCAACTTCAGCATGGCAAAAGGCATACTGTGCTGCCAATTCAATATCACTTATTAAATAAATTCCCTGTCCAAAGGTTGACCTTGCTTTGATGCCGTTTTGAAAATCCCTCCTTTCATTCCTTTCATAGAATTGGTTGGCAATGACCGTTTGCGCCTCATTATAACTAATTCCTCGGTAAACAGTTCTTCTCAACTTATCACCTTCCTTTTTATCCCATGTAAGGTGCCGTAATACTCCCACATCAAGACCTGGGTAGATACAAAAGGTTTAAGTGTGAGCAAACGGCACCTAAATGCCCGATTGGTTCAACTAACATTCAGTAGGAGATGGAAGAAAACGCCTACTGAATGAAGTTTTACTTTATCCCGCATGTAAGGTGCCGTAATACTCCCACATCAAGACCTGGGTAGATACAAAAGGTCTAAGTGTGAGAAAACGGCACCTAAATGCCCGATTGGTTCAACTAACATTCAGTAGGAGATGGAAGAAAACGCCTACTGAATGAAGTTTTACTTTATCCCGCATGTAAGGTGCCGTAATACTCCCACATCAAGACCTGGGTAGATACAAAAGGTCTAAGTGTGAGAAAACGGCACCTAAATGCCCGATTGGTTCAACTAACATTCAGTAGGAGATGGAAGAAAACTCCTACTGAATGAAGTTTCACTTTATCCCGCATGTAAGGTGCCGTAATACTCCCACATCAAGACCTGGGTAGATACAAAAGGTCTAAGTGGGAGAAGACGGCACCTAAATGCCCGATTGATTCAACTAACATTCAGTAGGAGCTGGAAGAAAACTCCTACTGAATGAAGTTTTACTTTATATAAGGCCATTGAAGAACGGTCTGGAGGTTAACTCTTATATTCTTATATATTTAATTAGACGAAGGTGATTTTATTCCCTCTCTATCGAATAGTAAAGTTGAAAAATTAGCGGGATAACATATTGAGGCTACTAAAACCCGCTTAAAAAACAGAACGCATGCACACTTTCAAAAAGTGA
Organism: Siminovitchia sp. FSL H7-0308; assembly: GCF_037980985.1. Taxonomy (NCBI): domain Bacteria; kingdom Bacillati; phylum Bacillota; class Bacilli; order Caryophanales; family Bacillaceae; genus Siminovitchia; species Siminovitchia sp. FSL H7-0308. The sequence continues at coordinate 3,750,842 of NZ_CP150282.1, read as the reverse complement.
AAACGATTGAGGGATATGTCATAGAAGTTTTCAGGCCGGGTACCGGACCTGTTCCACCGTCATCCCAACCTTTCCCAAACAAAAATAAAACCGGGCGTTGGCCCAAGTTTTTAATCGTTCATTAAATTCAGCTTTTCCAGCAGTTTAAAGAACAGGCTCAACAAAATGGCCACTACACTACCGTCGCCAATCCCATTCCGGCCAAAGAAACGGCACCGATGTGTATGGATGCGCCGCTGAGGCCGATGGGCAGGACGATACATGTTAAAATCATATTGTGTGAAGTGCTGTAATTAACGTTCGCCTCTACAAGCACCCGGATTCCACTTACCCCGATGATTCCGAAGAGAAGAAGGGAAATTCCGCCCATTACCGGTGTAGGGATCGATGAAATCAATGCGGCCAGTTTTCCGCAAAACGAGAGAATCATAGCAATGATTGCAGCGATGCCGATAATCCAGGTTGAATAGACCCTTGTAATGGCCAATACCCCGATATTTTCACCGTACGTTGTATTTGGGGTGGCACCAACAAAGCTAGATAATATGGTGGATAGCCCGTTACTCATTAATGAGCGGTCCAAACCGGGATCTTTTACCAAGTCCTTTTTTACAATATTGCCTGTTACAATCAGATGGCCGATATGCTCCGGTACCAATACAAGTGCCGCAGGCAGAATGAGAAAAATATCCGGCCAATTGAATTTCATTGCATAAAATGTCGGCACTGTAATCAAATCTGCTTCATGAAATCCAGTCAAATCGACCATGTTCATGGATAGCGCAATGAGGTAGCCGGATAGAATTCCGATGAGAATGGGAATAATTTTTAAAAATCCGCGCAACGTTACCCAGCTTACGATTGTAATGCCAAGCGTCAATAATGATACCGTAATCGTCTGGGGATCCGGCGCCCAATTGGCTGCTGCGTCCTCCGGCTTTGCCAATCCGGCCATTCTTGCTGCAACCGGAACAAGCTCGAGGCCGATAACTGCAACTTCTTCGCCTTTCAGCATTGTCCCCGAATTTCGTTCGTCTGACGCGGCTCCAGGTTGCCCGGCGTAAAGCCCGCTATAATAAGTTGGAGAAATATATTCTCGCGTCTGCTGTTGTAAGATGAAGTCTTTCTCTTTCCCTTTGATTATTTTCATTTATACGGCTAAATTCTACAAAAGCACCGCTTAAATTCTCTTCTACTGCCGTAATCTCATAACCTTTTTTTATTAATAAATCGATTCTCTCCTTTTCCTGAAGAAAGGTTTCATAAATTGACGTTTCTCTTGTTCTTTCTCTAACCAATGTTTTGCCTCCAATTAAAAATATATTTTTATACGTTTATCTGAAAATGGTTTCTTTGATTTTCAAAGGGCTGTAATATCTCTGCCTTTTTAAATATTGTCCGGAGCCAGGCTTTCCAACAAATTTTTTGTCGCGAATGACAAACTCCCCCCGGGAAAGAACAGAAACTGGTTCTCCCGTTATTTTTAGTCCTTCAAACGGATTATAATCAACATTCATATGGTGTGTGTCTGCGGAAATGGTCCGCTCAATGTTCGGGTCAAAAATCACGATATCAGCGTCACTGCCTACAGCAATCGTTCCTTTTTCAGGAAACATTCCAAACAGCTTCGCCACACGGGTTGAAACTAAATCGACGAACTCATTTATTGTAATCCGGCCTTTCTTTACACCTTCTGAAAAAATGATGCTAAACCGATCTTCAATCGTCGGCATTCCATTGGGGATTTTTGAAAAATCACCTTTACCGAGTTCTTTTTGACCCTTAAAGTTAAAAGAACATTGGTCAGATCCTATCGTGTGCAGGTGCCCCATTTTTAATGCTTTCCAAAGCTCCTCTTGATGCCGGCTCTCCCTGAGAGGGGGTGAGCAAGCATATTTTGCACCTTCAAAATGGGGCTTTGCCAAATCATTTTGATCCAGGACCAAATACTGCTGGCATGTCTCTCCCCACACCTGATATCCTTTCCGGCGGGCCTCGGCAATTTTTTCTGCTGCATCAGAACAAGTAACATGTACAACATACAGTTGCGATTCCGCTAACCCGGTAAGATGTGCGGCTCTTCCTGTTGCTTCCGCTTCAACTTCGGGCGGCCTGGTAAGAGCATGGTAAATTGGATCTGTATTTCCCTCTTTCAATGCTTTATTTACAAGGTAGTCAATCACGTCTCCGTTTTCAGCGTGCACCATGACCAAGGCACCATGTTCCTTTGCTGTCAAGAGGGTCTGAAACAACACACCGTCGTCGGCTTGGAAGACATTTTTATAAGCCATAAAAACCTTGAAAGATGTGATTCCTTCTTCGTCGATAATGGATGGGAGTTCATTTAATACCTCTTGATTTACCTCACTAATCATTAAATGGAAACCATAATCAATGACTGCTTTTCCCTTTGCCTTTTCGTGCCATTCTTTAATGGCGTCCTTTAAAGGTTCGCCTTTGTTCGTCAAACAAAAATCAAGAACAGTCGTGGTTCCGCCATAGGCTGCTGCAATGGTTCCCGTCTCATAATCATCGGCTGTCACTGTTCCTCCGAATGGCATATCTAAATGAGTATGCGGATCAACTCCCCCCGGAAAGAGGTAAAGTCCCGCAGCATGCATTACTTCATCCGCATGTTTGGTCAAATCATGGCCGATTGCAGACACTTTTCCATTTTCAATAAGGACGTCCGCTTTATACTCATCAGCAGCTGTCACAATTGTTCCATTCTTAATTAATTTTTTCATTTATGCAGCTCCTCCCTTTTATTTAACAAGGCTGCCCGCCAGTTGTTGGAGCGCAGTTTGCCGCTCCTTCCATGTCATCGGTGTTTCGCTTGGAATTTCAATCATATCGATCGCGCCGTCAACCGGGCAGACGATCTGGCAAAGATTACAGCCGACACAATCCTCTTCGCGAACTTCCAGATACTTGCTTCCATCTTTAGAAGTAAGCATATCAATGCATTGATGGGATGTATCTTCACACGCGATATGGCACTTATTGCAATTAATACATATTTCTGTATGAATTCGGGCAACAATTTTGTAGTTAAGATCAAGGTCGCCCCAATCTGAATACTTGTGCACAGATTTGCCGATTAAGTCGTTTACAGAAGCTAACCCTTTATGATCCAGGTAGTTATTCAGGCCATCAATCATATCTTCAACAATCCTGAAACCGTGGTGCATGGCTGCTGTACAAACTTGCACACTTCCTGCCCCCATGAGCATGAACTCGACTGCGTCCCGCCAATTCGAAACTCCGCCAATTCCGCAAATTGGCACGACATTGATTTCCGGACTGCGTGCACATTCTGCTACCATATTTAATGCAATGGGTTTAACAGCAGGCCCGCAATATCCTCCATGTGCACCTTTTCCCGCTACATGAGGAATCGTATTCCACGTATCCAGGTCAACACCGGCCAAACTATTAATCGTATTGATCATGCTGATAGCATCCGCTCCGCCTTGAACGGCAGCATACGCGGTAGCAGTAACATCGGTAATGTTGGGAGTTAACTTAACGATTACGGGTGTTTGTGCAACTTCTTTCACCCAATGCGTTTGCTTTTCAACAAGTTCAGGCACTTGGCCGGAAGCTGAGCCCATACCACGTTCAGCCATACCGTGAGGACATCCAAAGTTCAATTCCAGACCATCCACACCTACTGCCTCAACTTTTTTAACAATTTCATGCCATTTTTCCTGTTGAGGCTCGACCATCAGAGAAACCATTAACGCATGATTGGGATATTTCTTTTTTGTTTCTTCAATTTCCTTTAAATTCACTTCCAATGGACGGTCTGTAATTAACTCAATGTTGTTAAAACCGGCTACTCTTTGCCCATTAAAATGTATAGCTCCAAAACGGGATGATGTGTTAATAATCGGGTCTCCCAGCGTTTTCCAAACGGCACCGCCCCAACCGGCTTCAAAAGCCCTTTGCACTTGATATCCAGTGTTCGTTGGGGGGGCAGAGGCCAACCAAAAAGGGTTTGGTGCTTTAATACCGGCAAAATGAATAGTTAAGTCAGCCATGTTGATTCCTCCTTAATAGTAAAATCACGCACTTACCGTTTCTTTGTCTTCGATTAGCTGCTTGTAAATGGAATAGGCTGTTTCCTTGCCTTGCTGCGCCGCAGCAACAACCATCGCTTCCCCTTGGTTATCCCCAAAAATAACGTCACCTGCAGCAAATATTTTTGGATTGGATGTTTGCAGTGTCTCAGGGTTTACTTTTACGGTTCCGTTGTTGTGTTCAAGCCCGAGTTGTTCAATTAATTGAATATAACGTGATTGTCCTATTGCCTTGATAACCACATCGACTTCCATCGTGAATTCTGTTCCTTCAACCGGTGTCGGGCGGCGGCGTCCATCTTCATCCGGTTCACCCAGCTCCATTTTTATACAATCAAGTGCATTTACTTTTCCTTCATTGTCTTTCATCACTCTCACTGGCTGTGTTAGCCATCTAAATTCAACTTTATCAAGCTTTGCAAATTCATATTCAAATTCATAAGCAGTCATTTCGGCCTCTGTCCGGCGGTAGAGAATTTTTACATCGCTGGCACCGAGGCGTACTGAACATGTTGCTGCGTCAATAGCCGTGTTTCCGGCACCAATAACCGCTACTTTTTTTCCGATGAATGATTCATCTAATGGAGGTGTTTTTGTCGACTCCACAAATTCAATCGCATCCAGCATTCCAACCGCATCTTCACCTTCGATGCCCAGCATTGGAACCGCGGACATGCCAATTGCCAGAACGACCGCGTCGTAACCGCTTACAATTTCTTCGGCTGAAATGTCACGGCCAACCATCGTATTCGTTCGAATCTCTACCCCAAGCTTTTCCACCTGCTCAACTTCCCAAAGAGAGACCTCTTGCGGCAATCTGAATGAAACAATTCCATACGTGTCCAATCCGCCGGCTTTATCTTTTGCTTCAAAAACGGTTACCCTGAAACCGAGGCGGGCCAATTCCCGGGCAGCCGACAAACCTGCCGGTCCTCCACCGATCACTGCGACAGTTTTTCCGTTATCTTTACCTGCTTCAAATAGCTCCGCTTTATTTTTGATTGCCCAGTTTGTCGCATGCCTTTGCAAATTCCCAATCATAATCGGCAGGGACAGTTCATTTACAACAAAGGCCCCTTCGCACAACTCCTCAACGGGACAAACCCGTGAACAACTTGCCCCGACCGGGTTTGACTCCATAATCACCCGGGCGGATCCCCTTACATTTCCTGATGCAATCTTTTTTATGAACGACGGAATATCAATACCTGTCGGACAAGCCTGAATACAAGGAGCATCATAGCAATAAAGGCATCTGTTTGCTTCATCAATCGCCTCTTTTTCTGTTAAGTCCGGCTCTATTTCCTTAAAATTTTGAGCCAAATCCGTCAGTGAAATTGCTTGTATTTTTATACGATTAAAATTCATCTTCGCGCCCTCCCAACTTGTTTGTGTGATTCAATACAACCGTTCCACATTCAGTACAGTAATGAAATCTGGAAGCTATGCCGCGTTCAGCTTCTCATTCCAAATCGGCGAACGAATGATCTTTTTCGGTGTATTTCGGTTTGAAATCGTCTATCCATTTCACATCCAATTGAGTAATCGTAAAACCGATCCTTTTTCTTTAACGTCACCGCCGGATATTTGAATTGAGCAAATATTATTTATATTAATATTATTGAATCAATAATCACTTGTCAATATCATTGATTGCATACTTTTAATATTTTATAATGAAATGTAATTCTTTATGTTTTTACTTTTTGTTGAATGGAGTTATACTTTTAAAAAAATGAAAGTTTTTTCTTTTCTGTAATAAAATTGCAATGCAAAGTATAAAGCAAATTCTTTATTTATAAAGGATCATTGTCATGTCAAGGGAGCAGTGACTAGCTTGAAAAGAAAAGAATTAGAAAATGAAATAAACTCGATTGAAGAAAAAATTAGCGATTATAAAAATACTTTGTCCGATTTGAGGAAGGAATTGGACATACTTATCGAACAGGAGAAAAAAAGAAGAAATTACATTTCTTCGAGTGAAATCGTTGATTTGATTTTTAAACATACAGGAAAAAAGATAAATATGTCTACGATAAAAAGATGGGCAGACGAAGGATATTTAGGCGAGATTGTGGAAGAAAAAGACAAGTTTTGGGCCCTGGAACGGAAACAGGGAAAAAAGCGCTTTTTATATCCAGTCATTGATGTGTATCACTTTTTATATGAAAAGGGGTATCTTTCCCCGAAATATGAAGTGTTGGATCGGGTGCAAATCACCATACCTGACGGCGAATCTTTTACAGGAATAGTAATAGATTGGGAGCTAAAGCAAGCAAAGTTTCTTTACATGGTTCAAAAAGAAGGTTCTTTAGAGAAATTTACCATGATCAGCGAGGAATATATGAAAAAAATTGAATAGGAGAGGAGAGATTCAAGGTTGAGGGTAAAAATAAAAATGAAAAACACGCTGGAAAATCAACAGATTGGCCGGAAAATCAGGTATGCCAACCGAGAAATATCGAATTCAGTTGAGATCAATTTCGAAAAAGATTTATCAGAATTTCATATTGAAGGAAAGTTTATTTGGATTCCGAAGAAAACCTGGTTTTCAAATAAAATGCTGATTGAAGGACAGGCAAAAGAAAAAGGGGATGGAATTGAAATCAAACCAAAGGAAAGAGGAAAAACAATTAACCTGCACCTTGATGCCGACCTCGTTTCCGAACTTAATGAGATTAGAAAGCATGTTTTAGGCAAAACCCAACACGACCTGGTTTTGGAATTTTTTAAAAAAGGAATGGACCAATACAATAAAGAAAAAAACAATTCTATTAATTAAAAAATGACCTGCACTTCTGGATTTTGGACAAAAGCTTTAGAAGTGCAGTTAAAAAGTTTATACTCCAAGGCTCCGGGTCGTCCGACTATGAAATCATTGACAAGACCGTTTCCAAAAGAACATTTGCACCTTTTTCACAATCTTCCCACTTCGTCAGCTCGGATTCAACGTGGCTTTTGCCATTAATACTCGGCACAAAAACCATCGCAGATGGAATGTAGCTTTGTAAAAACTGGGCATCATGACCAGCCCCGCTTACCATTCTTTTATAAGAATATCCCAGTTCCCTGGCCGATTGTTCGAATAAGCGGCATAACTCTTTATCGAACCATACTGTGTCTCTTTCCCATAGTTTATTGACCCTTGCCTCGCAGCCTTCCTGTAAAACGCCCTCTGACTTAGGAAGCTGATGAATGACCTGTTCAACCTTTTTGATTACCTCTCTATCGGTATGTCTTGCCTCCAGTGAAAAAACAACTTGATTCGGGATCACCGTATGAATATTAGGAGCTACATTCAATCTTCCGATCGTATAAACGAGTTGATCATCAATATCGCTTAGTTTATTCCGAATTTCCGAAATGACATTATTTGCTGCGAAAAGAGCATCCTGTCTCATCCCCATCGGAGTTGTTCCGGCATGGTTAGATTCTCCCCTTACTTCAATATCATAGCAAACCATACCCAGGACACAATCAACAACACCTATTGAAAGCTGCTCTCTTTCCAAAATCGGGCCTTGTTCAATATGCAATTCTAAAAATGCGGTCGCTTCTTTTAACCTGTTTTCTTCAGACCCTGCATATCCTATGGAGCCGAGAGCCTCTCCAAATGTAATACCGTCCGTATCCGTACTCTTAAACATGGCTTCCTTATTGAACTTTCCTGAGAGAACCCCTGATGACATCAAGGATGGCTCAAATCTGGCACCTTCCTCATTCGTCACATTCATCACAGTAATCGGAATATTCGGCTTTATGTTATTGTCTACTAATGTTCTAACAACCTCTAATCCTGCCACTACGCCTAAAATCCCATCAAAGCGTCCGCCTTTTTTTACTGTATCTATATGGGAGCCAATGACAATTGGCGGTTTGTTTTCAATACCTTCAAGAGTACCATACATATTTCCTATATCATCAACCTTTACAGTTAAGCCAAGCTCTTCAAAACAAGAGCGAAGGTAATCTCTTGCCAGCCGATCCTCTTCAGTTAATGCCAGCCGTGTTACTCCATTATTTTTTGTACGGCCAAAATCAGCAAACTTTTCCAAAGCGTTTTTTAGTCTTTCCCCATTGATTTTCATTTTTTGTTTGTTCATAATTGCAGCCTCCCAGTAAAATATTTTTTGTTTAAATATTATTAATAATATGAAATATCAATATTCATTTCATTATTGCACAAAATATTTTCAATTCCCATCTCTTTTTCCATTTAAAAAAGGCATTTGGAAAATCGTGTGGAAAGATAATGAAATGATACCGAAGTGGTTCCCATTTTTTCATGTATTGACATTTCACTTCATCCTCATCTGGTCAAACTGAACTGGCGGGCATGAATCCATTGAAATACTCATCATGAACCTTGAAAAGATCCTCCGGGATCCCTTTTTGCCGTTTTTTCGTCGGCTCATCCACCGGTTGTTTTCCTCTCTTAACTTCCGAAAGGTAATTTTTGCTTAGGATATAAGTTGTTCAGTAAGCCCTATTTAAGTGCCGTAGGCCGTTTGGCCATTAAGTTGAGGTAGGGCTGCCATTTCATTGATTTTCTATATTGGCCATAAAGTCGGGAATGATTGACTATCACCTGATTTTCATCATTTAAAACGTCAACCTTGTTATAAGAAATCTTGACCAGGACCTTGTTAAGCGCGTACCTTGGTGAAGTTGAGTGCAGGTTAAGATCCACCTTCACATAGCCATATTTATCGGCTTTTAAAGTTCCATATTTGACGCATTTATACTCTTTTACCGGCAAAAGATGGAACGCTGCTTTATCCTCCTCAAATAGCTCTGAAATCGCCTGGTCCTTTAAACAAATGTTATAATAAACTTTAAAAATATTTTTAGGGGATTTGTCATATGCATCGAAAACGCAGAATTCCAAAGGTGAAGTATAGCTTGAAAATCAAAATGATCATATTAATCAGTTTGTTGATCATTGGAATTTGCATTATTTTTTCGATATTTCTTCATAAATTTATTATAAATGTGATAGAGGATCAAATAGGAGAACGAGCCATTGGTTTAGCCCATAGTGTAGCAAATATCCCTGAAATCAAAGAAGCACTACAATTGGAAGATCCTTCATTAGCGATTCAAGAAATCGTTTCGCCAATACAAAAGGAATCGGGTGCTGAGTTCATCGTTGTCGGGAATACAGAAGGAATTAGATACTCGCATCCCGATACTAGCAAACTTGGGAAAAAAATGGTGGGCGGGGATAATGATAGAGCATTGTTTCACGGGGAATCTTATGTATCGAAAAAAAACGGATCACTTGGTCTATCTATTCGCGGGAAGGTACCCATCTATTCAGAAGGAAAAATTATTGGAATCGTGTCGGTTGGTTTTCTTAACGATAGTGTCCAAAAAATGATCAAAAATCAAAGCCAAACATTGTGGTTTACACTTGGTAATATTATGCTTTTAGGTATTTTAGGAGCTAGTTTGATTTCCTATTATATTAAAAGCTTATTGCATCATATGGAGCCGGAGGAAATATCCCGTTTATATTTACAAAACGAAGCAATTTTACAGTCGACACATGAAGGGATCATCGCTGTGGACAACCAAGGGATGATTACAGCCATGAATTTGGCGGCAAAAGACATTCTTTTTTCCAAAAAGAAGCAGAAAGAAATAAATTATCTGGGGACATCAATCAAAGAGATTACCCCCTCATTATATAAAAGTGCTTTATTTAAACAAAAGGATCGTTACTATGACAGGGAAATGGTTCTCGGGAAAAATATCGCCCTTGTTAATCAAACTCCGATATACAGCGAAAATGTTTTTACCGGAGTTGTTTATACTTTCCGTAAAAAAACGGAATTGGAAAAAATGACGGCGGAGTTAGTACGAATCAAGCAATATGCTAATACGCAGCGCGCCCTGACACATGAATACTTTAACAAACTTCATATCATTCTGGGATTGATACAGAACGATAGAAAGATAGACGCAATTGATTTTATAAAGAAAGAAAGCAATATGCAACAGAATAGATTGAACCTTTTGAAAGAAAAGGTTTCTGATCCGTTAATTCATGCATTATTGCAAGGGAAATTTAATCAAGCAAATGAACTGGGTATTATGATGACGATTCATCCAGATAGCCACCTGGAATACGAGTTTTCTGAGAAAAAGCAGGATGCCATACTAACCGCACTGGGTAATGTAATTGAAAATGCATTTGATGCGGTAAAAACTAAAGGTGAAAGTGAGCGTAAGGTTTCCATCTTTTTTACTGATATAGGAGACGATTGTATTTTTGAAATTGAAGACGCTGGCATTGGTGTACCGCAAGAAAATATGTCCCGGATTTTTCAGCAAGGATATTCAACCAAGAAAGGTTTCAATCGAGGAACAGGCTTGGCTCTCACTAAATTCGCGCTGAATGAAGCCGGCGGTGCCATTGTTTTGGAAGAAGGCGAACTTGAAGGGGCCTGTTTCGTCATCATCATACCAAAAGATTAGAGGAGAGAAGGATGAAGAAAACATATTCGGTACTCATTATTGAGGATGATTTTAGAGTGGCGGAAATTAATCGTCAATATGTTGAAAAAGTAGCAGGGTTTGATGTTCAAAAGGTTGTAAAAAGTGGTAACGAGGCATTGCAATATCTTGAAAACTGTCAAAACATGCCCGATTTGCTATTGCTGGATCTATATATTCCAGATGTTGAGGGTTTGGAGCTATTTTGGCAAATTCGCCATGAATATCAAGAGGTAGATATGGTAGTCGTAAGTGCCGAAAAAGATACATCGGCTATACAAGAAACATTGCGCGGTGGAATTTTTGATTTTATCGTGAAGCCTGTGGACGATGCCCGATTTGCACAAACTTTATATAGGTACAAAAAATATAGAAATTATATGCAGTCTAAAAAAGAGCTTGAACAAGCAGATATTGACTATCTGACGGGTTTTCGCCGTTTATTGGATTCACATAGTCCAGATCGGCAGCTTCCAAAAGGCATAGATTCGATTACTTTAGGCAAAATTAATCAATTATTAAACGATAAGATGGCTGCGGGAGTGGGAGTAACAGCTGTAGAATTGAGCAAATTATTAGGAATAAGCCGTTCGACAGCACGCCGTTACTTGGAATATTTAGTTTCTATAAAAAAGGTAAAAACAAAGCTCAACTACGGAACTGTCGGCAGGCCAGAACGTCAATACACTCGTTGTGAAGCTTATGAACAAAATTACCAAAATGATAATTATTTGTTTTATGAGTAGAACATTTACCCTTTCCTTATTCCGTGATAATTTTTTACTAACAAAAATAGAGCACCAAATGAAAACGCATCCAGATAAAGGAAGTTAGTGAACTACGGAAAGGGGAATATCAATTGAGTCTTAGTTTAATCGGTCTTATTACGATTTTAGTCATTGTCGCTTTACTAATCAGTGGAAGAGTCACCCCAATTGTTGCTATGGTTATACCCCCTATTCTCGGCGCGTTGGCTGCGGGGTTTAGTATGGGAAAAATTGGCGGCTTTTTTGAAAGTGGTGTCGGGTCTGTTATGAATGTTGCCATAATGTTTATCTTTGCGATTATTTTCTTTGGAATTTTGCAAGATGTAGGACTCTTTGACCCGCTCATTAATAAAATGGTCGTTATTTCACGCGGAAATGTAATTACAGTGAGTGTTGGAACCGTTTTAATTGCAGCGATTGCACAATTGGATGGATCGGGTGCTTCTACCTTTTTAATAACAATTCCGGCACTTTTGCCGCTGTATAAACGATTGAAAATGAATCCATATTTGCTTCTTCTGCTAGTTGGAGGGAGCGCAAGCATTATGAATATGCTTCCTTGGGCGGGGCCATTAGGAAGAACGGCTTCTGTCTTGAAGATGGATGTAACAGAATTATGGAGACCCCTGATTCCAATACAAATGATTGGATTAATATTGATGATTGTCTTAGCGGTTTTTCTAGGAATAAGAGAAAAGAGAAGAATTATTGCGAACTATGGAGCATTGGAAATGGCAGCAGCACTGGATGCTTCGGTAGAAGATCATCACGAGGCTGCCCATTCTACAAGAGATGATTCTTTAAATCGCCCTAAATTAATTTGGGTAAACTCGCTTTTAGCATTAGCCGTTATTGGAGTACTCGTTGCAGGGATTATCCCGGCAGGTTTAGCTTTCATGATTGGTGTAAGTATCGCATTGCCCATTAACTTTAGAAAGGTTAATGATCAGATGGAGAGATTGCGTGCCCATGCACCCAATGCACTTACTATGGCCTCGATCATTTTGGCTGCAGGACTGTTCTTAGGAATATTGAATGGAGCAGGGATGTTAGATGCAATTGCAAATGATGTTGTAAAGGTACTGCCTGAAACCGTTATCCCTTATTTGCATATAATCATTGGGGTATTAGGTGTACCGTTCGATTTAGTATTAAGTACAGATGCCTATTACTTCGCATTGTTTCCTGTTGTTGATCAAATTGCTGCAAGTGTTGGCGTATCCTCTTTATCTACAGCGTATGCAATGATTATTGGAAACATAGTTGGTACTTTTGTCAGCCCATTGGCGCCGGCAGTTTGGCTGGCACTCGGATTGGCAGGATTGGAAATGGGAAAACACCTGCGCTATTCCCTATTCTGGATGTGGGGACTAAGCATCATCTTAGTCATGATCGCTCTAATTATTGGTGTAATTTGAAGCAGCGGAACGGTTTTCCTTTCCAGGAGATTTCCTGCTACCTGAGGAAAAAACGAGAATTCCTCCTTCTTATGGGAGGGATTTTTTTGTATGTGAATTACTTGACCAAAGAGTCCATCAAATTGAAAAGACAGGGTTTTAAAGTCGCTGCAATCGCGAGAAAATGTAATCTGTCCAGGACAACAGTCTATGAATATCTTGATATGGATATTAAAGAGGCTTGCAGGTGGACGGAAGAGCTGAAGGATACTTGAATATGATGAAAGAAACAAAACAACATGAGAGTTACTGTTGCTGTGAAACCAATGCCACCTTTCTATATTATTGGATAAGCCTTTACAAACTTTGCAATCTATACTGGCAAAATTAATCTATCAAAAGTAAACTGCTGAATATTCGGCAGTTTTTGCATTATTCATATATAAAATTTATAATATTAGATAAAGTTACATCTTTCTGTAAAGACTTTAAAATGTTGTTTTTTCATTTGTTTTAAGAAAAATGTTGCGTAGGCATGAAACTTGCTAGTGCTTATATAGCTGTTCTTCACATAGAGTCAACAGGTTATTGTAAACGACACGACCTACAACTTGAAATATGGGAGGGAACTTAATGATGTGAGTGAAATCATCATAAGAGGAGTGATTCAGGCTTGAGAAAAGTACCGTTTAAAAAAATGCATGGTTGCGGCAATGATTTTATTGTGATTGATAATCGGGAATCTGTAATGAAAAGTTTTGAGCTTTCTCATTTTGTCAAGTCCGTTTGCACCAGGAGGTTCCATATTGGTGCGGATGGCCTCATGTTATTGGAAAAATCTACCTCAGCAGATTTTAAAATGAGATATTTCAACTCAGACGGCAGTGAAGGGGAGATGTGCGGAAACGGAGCACGCTGTATTGTGAAATATGCCTATTTAATGGGAATAGGCGGGGATATCATGACTTTTGAAACGTTGAATGGTATTTACAAAGGAAGAATACTTAATGAGAATGTCCAAATTAAATTTCCGCCCATACCGATTCAGGGTTTCGATCTCCATCAACCTTTTCCTTCGGATGAAAGCGCTTTCTATCATTTTGCTTGGGTAGGCGTACCACATACAGTATTTGTTGAAAGGAATATTGATCTAAAACAGGATCAATATTTTATTCAGTGGGCCAGAGCAATCAGATACAATCCAGCCATCTGTACAAGTGGAACGAATGTAAACTTAATTGAAATATGTGGTGAAAATCAAATCAAGATTAGAACGTATGAACGTGGAGTGGAAGATGAGACATTGGCCTGTGGTTCTGGTGCGACCGCTTCGGCCATTATTTCAGGTTTGTTGAGCAATGTATCTCCTCCTGTGAAAGTTCATACCAAGGGAGGCATTTTGACGATTACCTTTCGAATCACAGAAGACTATGTTCAAGATATATTTTTGGAGGGAAATGCGGTTCTTGTTGCTGAGGGAGAACTTCTGTCAGAAGCATCAGTCAGCGTATAAAGTGGAAAGGGGGAGGAATATGTATTTACACGGGACATCTAAGATTCATAAACAGGGTGATGTAGAGATCGGCGGTTGTTTGTAATAGAATTGACGAAACAATACGGCCGTCAAAAAAGGTGGGGATATTTGAATGTTATTATCAAAAATACCGAGAAGATGTTATACACAAGTACAAACACCCATTGAAAAGTTAAATTGGCTTACTCATTTATTAAATGGGCCTAATATTTTCATTAAAAGAGATGATTTGTTGGGACTGACCGGAGGCGGCAATAAAACAAGAAAATTAGAGTTTTTAATGGCGGATGCAATTGCAAAGGGAGCAGACACGATTGTAACATGTGGTGCGCTTCAATCGAACCATTGCCGTCTAACATTGGCTGCAGCAGTGAAAGAGGGATTAAAATGCCAGCTTGTATTAGAAGAAGGGGTTGCAACAACATATGACCCAAATGCGAATGGAAATAACCTCCTATATAAATTGCTTGGAGCAGAAGAGATTATAGTCGTAAAAAATGGTTCAGATTTAAATGACGAGATGCAGGCAGTAAGTGAGAAACTGATTGCTTCAGGAAGAAATCCCTACGTCATTCCTGTCGGTGGATCAAATGAGTTGGGTACTGTAGGTTATGTTGCTTGTGCACAGGAAATCCTCCAACAATCATTTGAACAAGGGCTCACGATTGACCATATTGTTGTGGCAAGTGGAAGCGGTGGAACACAAGCAGGATTAATTGTTGGGTTACATGGAAACAATGCCCCCATTAAGGTAACAGGGATCAATGTTTCCAGATCAAATGAATTACAGATCCCTAAAATCTATCAACTAGTTCAGGAGACAGCCAAGTTTCTAAATGTTTCATGTGATCTTCCCATCGAAAGGGTGCAATGCAACGATCAGTTTGTTGGCGGAGGTTACACGATTCCAACTGAAGGCATGATTGAAGCAGTACAAATGCTGGCACGTACAGAAGGGATCCTATTAGATCCCGTTTACACTGGGAAAGTAATGGCAGGACTGATTGTATTGGTCCGAAATGAAACTTTCAAGAAGGGTGAAAATGTACTGTTCATACATACAGGCGGTTCTCCTTCCCTATACGCAAACCATACATTATTCAATGAAGATTTATTTGTTTTGCAGGGTTGACGTATACAGCGGAGAGAAAATGTATTTGGATTGTGGATTAAATGATAAAAAGTGTTGAAAGAACGGCTAAACATATGGGGGCTGTTGCAGTTTTGTCGTATTCAGAATATTATATATGTTAGCTTAAGTGGAGATATAACGATTAAATGGCTAAAGCAAACATGTAAAATTGACAAGGGTGGCAGAAAAGAGAAGGGATATTACCACTGGAATAAAGTGAAACTTCATTCAGTAGGGGTTTTCTTCCATCTCCTACTGCATGTTCGTTGAACGAAGCGGGCATGTAGGTGCCGTTATCTTCCACTTAGACCTTTTGTATTTACTCAAGATTTTGAAGTGGTGTATATGGCACCTTGCATGCGGGATAAATATTAATTCGAATGGAATAGAAGCTAACAAACATAGGGGGTAACGACTTTGGGAAAAAAATTAAAAGCCTATCGTTTTCCATTAATTCTTCTTTCCGCAATTATGATCGGCTCCATTATCGGACTGATTTTTGGTGAAAAGGCTGGTGTCATTCGGCCACTTGGAGACTTGTTTATCAATCTACTTTTCATGGTCGTTGTTCCACTTGTTTTCTTTTCCATTTCATCGGCTGTAGCCAACATGGACAGCATGCGCCGGCTTGGTAAAATCATGGGATTGATGATAACCATTTTCGTCATTACTGGTATTATTGCATCGGTAACGATGCTTGCTGCAACGGTCATTTTTCCGATGGGATCTGGTGTGGATATCCCTTTGGAAACTCCGGAAAACGTAGAAACGGTTTCACTTTCAGAACAACTTGTAAACACTTTCACAGTTCCGGATTTTGTTAACTTGTTTTCCCGTCAACACATGCTGGCTCTCATTGTGTTTTCTGTTCTTATTGGAATCGCAACAGGGTTAACCGGTGAAGTTGGCAAACCGTTTGCCAGATTTCTTGAAAGTGGATCTGAAATATTTATGAAGGTCATTCAACTTATTATGTATTATGCACCCATCGGTTTAGGAGCTTATTTCGCTGCGTTGATAGGAGATATGGGCGCGGAGTTGATTGGTGATTACGCTCAAGCATTCCTCCTTTATTATCCGGTTGCCATTCTTTACTTTGCGATCGGATTTACACTTTATGCATTTATTGCAGGAGGAAAAAAGGGGGTTACCCGTTTTTGGAAAAATATCCTTACACCAGCAGCAACGGCATTGGGAACCGGAAGCAGTTTTGCCACATTACCTGTAAACTTACAAGCTGCCAAAAACATAGGCGTTCCGAAAGATATCCGGGAAACCGTATTACCTCTTGGAGCAACCATTCATATGGATGGATCCTGTCTTTCAGCAATACTTAAAATTGCTTTTGTATTTGGTGTGTTCAACATGGACTATAGCGGAATAGATACATTTCTAACAGCTATTGGTATAGCCTTATTATCCGGGGTTGTAATGAGCGGGATTCCTGGAGGTGGCTTTATTGGCGAAATGGTTATTGTTACTCTCTATGGCTTGCCGATCCAAGCATTGCCAATTATTTCAGCCATCGGTGTCGTCGTAGATCCGCCAGCGACAATGGTCAACGCTACTGGGGATACAGTAGCAAGTATGCTCGTTTCAAGACAATTAGAAGGAAAAGATTGGATGGACCAAGTAAACGTTGAAGAACCACAACAGCATAGTTTAACCGTATGAGGAAGGAAAAAAGATAATAAAGGCTGATAAAGCTTCAGCCAATGCAAAATCTTATGTAAGTGAATGATAAATATATAAGATTATTTAAATATCACTCTTTCAATCATGAAAGCAGGAAAAAAGAAACACTCATTTTGAGGTACTCCAAAAAGGTAGGCATCATATTTTCTTAAGCAACCTCCAAGGTCTGAATTCGGTATTCTACCGGGCTCAGGCCTTTTAATTTTTTATGCGGATTTATTGCCTGGAAGATGCTCTATGATAGTTTCAATAAATACTTGTTTAATGGGAATTTTACCATTTCCTTTTATTTAAACTACGTTTCTATGATTGATCTCGAAAAAGGGAGATTTAAAAGTAGTTGGGTTTGCAGGGAGTATACCAATAAGGAAAGAAACCATGAGGAAAGTTTTTGGATTTTTAAAGGTGAGCACGGACCTGATCATTGAATGAAACAAAGAAGAATATGTTTTTCAAGTAGCAAGTGAAAATGAAGCTGAAATGGCATTGGCCTGGCAAAAAGACTTTAAAAACAGATTGTAATTGAATCGATTCCTTCCGTCCTTGCAATTTCAAACGCCGCATCAATGATCTGTTCTTTCGTAAACTTTGTTTTTGACGCCACCTGTTCACTCACCTCTAATCAAACATTTAATGAATATCAGAAGGCAGATCCCCGCGAATAAGGTGAAATCCCAGCGTATAGAAGGCGGATCTCCTCGCTCATAAGGGGAAATACCTGAAAAGCCGGGTGGATTCAGGAGAAAATAAATAGGCTAGATCCGCCTCGTCCGGCTTTTAGGTATGTTATCGCCTCTTTGACGGGCAACTTACTCTCGGACGGGCTCAACCAACTTCAAGTGCTCTATGTTGAAAAGTCCATCTGTTGTCTTTTTACAAGGGTTGAAAGACCTGTTTACCATAAAGAGGGCGCCGTCACGTGGTTGTTTTTATCCGACTAGATATTTTTTCGATCTCATTGGTGATGCGTCTGATAAATGTCCCAGGCTTGCTTTAAAAATAGCTGTTCTCTTTCTGTTAAGGGGTTTGGGAAGGCCAATGGTTCTATGGACGGTAACTTTTCTTCGATGATTTCGAGATTTCCCTTCATTGTGTCATTGATCAATTGTAACAGGGCTGCTATGGTTTCTTGTGCTTCTTTTGAAGATGGCGTTGTCTCATTAGCCGATAATTGTTTAATGGAAGATAACATGTTCATCCATCTTTTATCTAGGGTAATTTCTTCTGATGTTTGGATATTGAATAATTTGTCAGCCACATCTTTGGAAAAATGATCTTTAAACCACTTTTCTGTATCTTCATCAAACATTAATTTTTGAAGCATGGCACAAAAAGCTTCAATATGGACGGATTCTTCATTTTCAACCACTTCTATCATATGGTGTAAATCAGATAGGATATTTTCAATTTCAAGTTTTTTTGCTTCAAATAACTGCTTTTGCTCGTTTAAAGCTTTTAATAATAGATCACCTTCAACAGTGTTATTTTGCAGCATACCTTTAATATCTTTTAAGGGAAAACCAAGGAATTGCAAGGCTTTTATCTGTTGCAGGATGGTGGAATCGTCATGTGAGTATAATCGATGTCCTCCTTCCGAATAACCACTCGGTTTTAATAGGCCGATGTTGTCATAATAGCGGAGAGTTCTAATACTGACTCCGGATTTTTGTGCAAACTCGCCAATCGTAAACATATTCTTTTCCAACGATTTTCTCCCTCCTTTCTTGCAGTTTTAGACTTTAAAGTACTTAATGACAGGATAAGAAAACTTTTTCCCGATTAGCGTACAAACCGTTGCTATAATAATCAAGATTGTTTCGAGAATAAGCAGTGCTATGGACAAGGTGGAAGCCACGCTAAACTTTTGAGACATAAAAGTCAACGTCAAAAAAATGGGAAAGAATGTAAAGTGGAGATTCATCCCCTCTTTTGCATGTCGGGTAAAATAATCATTTCTCCCCTTTGATAGCAAGTATACGACAATAGGTAAAATGAAAGTAAGCAACAGTGAAAACAAGTGCATGAAACTAGCCCATACCCTATATGACAGTCTCTCTTTTTCCATAAGTGATTCCTCCAATTTGTAGTGACTGGATTCATCATATAAGGTGACGTGACTAGAGGTTCAAGTAAAAATTGTAGTACTTGTATTGGAAAAGTTAACCAGATAAAAGGGAAGCTTTTCAGTCCTTCTATGTGAAATATTTCACAAAAATGAATGTCGCTTATGGACAGTTGGCGCTTTTCCAGCACTTGTTTTAAAATCCGGCGATACAGTAAAAAGTGCCCTTTCCTTAGAAAACATGTCAAGGTCTGAACGTAAGAGTCTTAAAATCTTTTTCGTTCCCCGCTCTTGGTAGAAAGCTGTCATTTCGTGTCGATTCGTGCAACGGTATAGTTGGTGTGACAGGCCCAATATAGAAATAAATGGCGGGTGCCGGAAGAGAACGAAATGTCGATCGTGCTGCTGCTTTTAAATAAAGTTTTATTAAAAATATCGAATGAAGCCCGATGTTACTGCAAATGAAAAGTATCCATTTTGAAAAGTTTGTTCAAAATGAAATCATTGTATTTTGAGTAAAGTATGGGATTTTTATCCCCCATGTAAGGTGCCATATACACTACTTCAAAACTTGAGTTGATACAAAAGGTCTAAGTAGAGAAAACGGCACCTAAATTTCGTTCAACTAACATTCAGTAGGAGATGGAAGAAAACGCCTACTAAATAGTTTGATCATGTCAATGAGTCATATTCCGCCATGCCTCTGCCATGAGCAAAGAATAAAAACCACCGTTTTCTCATTGCTCTCGTAAAAAACTTCCGCATTTTTATTTGCGGTTTTTTTCTCCCCACTCACATAACTGCTCCAAAACAGGTAATAGCGTTTCTGCTTTTTGTGTGAGACTGTACTCAACTTTGGGGGGAATTTGCGGATACTCTTTCCGTTTAACAATCCCATCTGCTTCCAATTCTTTAAGTTGTGAGCTCAATGTTTTAAAAGTAATCGTTCCTATTTTTCTTTTCAAATCATTGAAGCGAACTGTTTGGTTTTCGGCCAGGAGATAAATAATGAGCATTTTCCATTTACCACCAATCACCGATATCGTATAACCAAAAGGTGTCTCTTTACTATTACCCTTCTCTTTATAATCAGCCATACTCATATTTACACTATCCTTTCAGGAAGTACCTATCAAAAAAGTGCGTACTATTCTTTTGTTTGCGTTCATTTTATACTGACATTACATTGAAGTAAAGGAGACAAAAAATGACTCATGTTCAAATCTATGATCACGGTCTTTGGGATCACGGTATTACCCAAGGTTACAGTGTCAACGGCAATATCTACATTTCGGGGCAATTTTCCCATGATATGGAGGGTGCGTTCATTGGCGAGGGCGATATCGAAGCTCAAACTCGACAGACGCTTGAAAATCTCGATCGCGTACTGCAGGGGTTTGATGTCACAAAGTCCAATCTCGCTTACATCGAGATCTATTTAACAAATGCGCAAGAGCATACTGAACCAGTCATCCGGCTGTTAAAGGAATACATGGGACAACATCGGCCGGCCGGCAGCCTCATCGGCGTGAATTACTTGGCATTCCCGGAGCAACTGATCGAAATCAGCGCCGTCGCACACACGGACTAAGGGGAAAATGAAAATAGGGGAATCAACTTGATTGAACCGAACCCCGAATTATAAAAAATATTAGGAAAAGTTCATCTATTCGGGGTTTTTTTATTTTTTTAAAAAGGTTCAATTCGATTTTAAAAATTTCTTGTTGTGTGCTCATCACTTTCTTTGCAAAATTATAAACGTCGCCACTTTATTTTCGTAACATTATACACATGTTTAACAATTAAAAGAGGTTCCTTTTCCCAATAGTGACAAGCTAGATTAGGACGTGGGCAAAAGAAATTTCGTTCATTGATCATGTCGCTCATAGGAACGAAGGGCATGGCAACATAAGTATCAGGAGAAATCGCTTGACCAGGATGTGTTTGGACACAATGAAGTACAGTCTGCAGTACCAGCTTTAGGCTGCTGATGACATTTCATTTTTCTCCGAAAAAGAAGGGGGGATTTCTCGTGCTGCTAAAGAAATATCCGTCACTTCTCTAAATAACTCCTTAATTGCTTATCAGGCTAATTACTCTGATTTGAACGGTCGGCTGGGGTACAATGTACTTTTTAAATAGCGAATAATTACTTTTCAACTGTTGGGCTAAGTATAGGGGAAGGAGCAAAGTGAAAAGACGACCCCGCAAATGCTGAAGTCGTCTTATCGTTCACTCACCGGAATATTTGTATGTAGGATATCCGTATAGGTTATAATGCTTCACTCTTGGGCTTATATTTTAAAAATATTTCCGATTTAAATTTGGCCTGCTGCAATCCCTTCTGTTACTTCTAAGAATCTGTCGACATCTTCCTCTCTATGGCAGTGGATGGGAGAGACACGGACGATGGCATCGAGACTGACGGCGTTGAGAATGCGCTTTGAATAATGGCTAGTTGATTCTCGGGCATAGACAAGGATGCCTTGTTCTCCATACTTAAGTATCACATCTGTACAAGAAAGGTTATCGAATGTAAGTGCAAGAATCAAATCTTGATTCACTCCATTTATTTCTTCAAAATGGACATTGACATTTTCCATTTGCTTTGTACCTGGCTGCCGTTCAGAGCCATTCAAAAGCCGATGGAGAATGGCTTGTTCTTGAAGATGAATCCGATTCATTCCTTCTTCGATAAGCGCGCGCCGATCTTCACTGTTAATGAAGTAGGCACCAATCCTGCAAATATAGTCGATGACTTTGCTGAATGATGCGTAGTGGGCCGGAGTCGGGCTTCCTACACTCCAGTTATTTTCTGGAGTGGCAAGTAGCCGATGATGTGGAAGGCAGGCGACGCGGTCCGACAGATAAGCGAAGCCAATTCCCCGGTTTCCGAACATTTTGTATGGAGCGATATTGAGCGCATCTATTCCCCAGCTGTTGACGTCAATTGGGCCGTGCGGCGCCCCCTGAACGGCATCTACCACGATAAAGACAGCGGGATTCTTTTCCCGAATTGCGGAAGCATATGTATGAATATCGTGCATCGCCCCTGTGATATTGGATGTCATAATGATGGATGCCATGACTGTATTTTCATCGATTAACTCCAAAATATGATCGAGTGGAATGCTTCCGGATGCCGGGTTTGCATCGGCTACACGAAGTTCATGTCCAAACCAATCCGAAGCAAGTTGACAGGCATCAAAGGAAGACGGATGTTCGATAGCAGTTGTGACAATATTTCCTTTCTCAGAAGCTGAGGCTATTACTGTCACCATCTCGAACATCAGTTTTGAAGCGGTAAGGGAGGCGGCGACTGTGCCGTCTTTTGCATTCAAGAATAGTCGAATATCGCGCTCCCCTTGTTTAATTATTTCACGTATTTCAAGTGCAATATCATGTGTGCGTTCAGGGCAATCTGGAATGGAAGAAAGCTTACTCTGTGCATCCACCGCTGCCTTTAATCGAAGTGAACCACCTGCATTTTCGAAAAAGAGACGCTTGTTTCCAGCCGGGTCTTCATTCAAATATATAAATTGTGAAGCAATTTCGTTTCCAAGGTCGCTCGGAAAAAACTCAGTGTTTCGTTTAGTCATTTCTAACACAGCCTTCCTAATGTTTAAGAAATTTCTTGAGAAGATGTTGCAGTTAAAATTTTCTCTTTGTTTGCTCTATTGAATGCGGATTCATCAAGGTCATTCGTTTTCTTAGCGACGATTGTCGTTCCGGTCAAATCACTTGTGATGTTAACGGTTGTATGTCCCATGTCTATGACCGGCCAGATTGCTGCGAGGATTGGAATAAGGGTGAGCGGCATTCCAAGTGACTCTAAAAGAACGATTGACATGACCACACCAGCTCCTCTTACTCCGGCAGCCCCTATAGATAACACTAATCCAAGAAGAACGAACTGTACGATCATACCGAATGTTAAATCGATACCGTACAAGTTTGCTGCAAAAACAGAGATGATCCCAATGGCGACTGCAAACCCATCCATATTAGCGGTAGCACCGAATGGAATCGTAAAGCCCGCTGTACGTTCTGATATCCCCAGGTTCTTTTTTGCGACTTGCAGGGAAATTGGGATCGTCGCAGAGCTGGTGGATGTAGTGAAAGCAAATAGCATGGATGGATAGACGTTTTTATAGAATTGAAGCGGGCTCAGACCTGTCGTTAACTTAAGCAAAAACGGATAGACGAGCAAGACGACGACTAATAAGGCAATATAGTCTGCGATCACAAATTTTAAAACTTCACCCAGCATATCGGAGTCGAACTGACCGACGAGTCCTGCGAGGAGTGCAAGGATGCCGTAAGGAGCAAGTTGAATTACATAATTCGTCAACTTCATCATGATGTCTGAGCTTTCATTAACAAAATTTGTTATTGTGGATGTCTTTTCCTTGCCCAAGGAAAGCATTACAAGTCCGATAAATACTGTAAAAATGATGATTTGCAACATTTCCAAGTTCGCCAGGGACTCAAAAATGTTTGTCGGTACCCAAGAGAGGAAATGTTCGACAAAGCTGAAATCCTGTGACTCAACCGATTCACCGTGATCGAGGATGGAACCGACCCCTTTACCAGGCTGAATGATGAAAGCTGTAAGAACACCAATTGTTGTTGCGATTAAGCTTGAAACAACAAGATAAATAAGAAAGCCGCCTCCAACCTTTCCAACTGACTTTGCATCTTTCATCTGTAAAATGCCGGCCAAGATGGAAGTGATGACCAACGGAATAATGAGCATTTGCAGGAGTCTGAGGAATAGTGTGCCAAAGGGTTCAATATACTTGACGTTTTCCCCAAGCATGAAGCCTAAAAGAACACCGATCAGCCCTCCGAGCGCTATCTGCTTGTACAGCGGTTGTCTCATCCACCATTTCATGTGCATTTCTCCTCGTATCGTATATTTAGGCTTCCTTTAATGCCTATCAATTTTTACTTGTAGCGTCCTGGACGTTAGTACATGATGTTTTTACACCATCTTTAGGCGCGATGAATGCTGATGACCTACCCTGTAGTTTACGATCATATAGGTATGTGACCGTTTTTTTTGATTGCCGCCTTAGTACGGTCACGATCCTACGTTAAGTTGATGAAATCGTTTAGGCTTTTTAGACAGACCGTTTAGCTTAAAGGTTATTTTTCAATAAGTTCGAAGATTGGGAATGAAATATTTATTTATTTTTTATTTGACATTTCACCTCAGGCCTCATACTATGAAATCCCTTTCATGAAGTGTATCACCGTTCCGATATATAGTAAAATTAAATTTAAAGGATTGAAATATTAAAGAATTAGATATTAGGAGGAACTATATGAACCCGGTCCAATTGGAAACGTATTTAGCGATTGTTCGTCAAGGAAGTTTATCCAGGGCAGCTCACCATTTATTTGTATCTCAGTCTACAATTAGCCAAAGGCTTGATTCTCTGGAGAAAGAATATGGAGTAAAATTGCTGAATAGAGAAAAAGGAGTAAAGAGCATTTCGCTTACGAATGAGGGAGAGCGTTTCTACCAGCTTGCATTAAAATATGAGACTCTTATGATTGAGGCAAGAAGCATTGGAAAAATGCAAGAAGGAACAACGGTGACAGTTGGTGCAGTTGATAGCGTTCATAATTACATTTTACATGACTTATATGCCAGGATTATAGATGAACTGCCACATATCCGACTGGGAATACATACTTATCAGTCAGATCAAATCTACTCATTAATTGCCGGTAATCAATTGGATATTGGTTTTTCCCTGCAGGATCGGATTATGCGCGATGTGAAAGTCACTCAACTATTTGAAGAGCAAATGGTGTTAGTTTATCCAACCGAAGATGGCGAATCAGTAGTTGAAAACGGCAGCTTGAATCCTACAAAGCAACTTTTAATCAACTGGGGTGCCGAATATCAAATTTGGCATGAGAAACACTGGGGTCCGGTGGCTAACACTGCAATTCAAGTGGATACCGTTAAGATGCTCTATATGTTTCTTTCGAAAGGCGGTTATTGGGCAATTGTTCCTATCTCAGTTGCACGAGCATTGAGGGAAAAGGGAGGGTGGCCAATCTTACAACTGACTGACCGTCCGCCCAATCGGGTCTGTTACTATGTTGCCAAAGAAGAGATCAATCAGGCAGCTCGTGAAGTAAGTGAAGTTATTTTTCGATCTGGAGAACTGATTGGGCAGATTGTAAAATTGTGGGAGGATGGTTAGCATGCACATTGTCATGTATAGCAAAAATCATTAACGTAAAAAGAAAGATGACCCATCCACAATTTCGACATCCTCCCGCTTCTTGCAGTCTTCCATCAATGTAAAGAGGGCCTGATCTTTCATCTTTGCTTCGATCATACAGTCAATTTGCGGGACGGATCCCTTTATTTCATGTAAAAATGCGAAAAGCATGTCGGCATCTACATAATCTGCGTGATGGCGAAAGGTTTTTTCGCTTTTGGGGCTGGAAATATGCATTTTAATTGGAAAGGGAGAATCTTTCCAAGTTTGTGTGACTCGGTCCCAGCGGTCTTCCCAATGGGGGTCCTTGTGATGGGCGAGGTGATGATGATAGTCAAACACCAAGGGGATGCCAAGCTTTTCACAAAGATACAAGGTGTCATCCAGGGTGAACGATGTATCGTCATTTTCAAGCATGATCATCCGTTGGATCGCAGGCGGCAGCAACATCCAATTGTCTACGAATCGTTCCAACGACTGGACGGTCTCCTTATAATTGCCGCCTACATGCATGACACAACGATGGGTTTGATCGAGGCCCATCCCTTTCAACAATAAATAATGAAGCTTTAAATTTTGTACGGAGTTTTTCAGCACCTCTTGCTTGGGAGAATTAATCAATACAAAATGATCCGGATGAAAATCGACTCTCATCTGGTGTTTTTTGGCAAAAGCTCCTACTTCACGCAACATCCCCAACAATGGCGCAAGGTAATCCCAATCCAATAATTCCTCATGTGTGGCAAGTGGAATAAGCCGCGAAGTCATTCGATAAAAATGTATCTCATTTATCAGATTATGCTTAAAAAGCCGCAGTGTATTTTCCAGATTGTTAAGCGCAATCCGTTCCAGCTTACGAATGGCAGCTTCCCGGTCCTTTATTTTTTGAAATTGTGAAAATGTCATTGTTTTTGATGGGGAAGCATTTTGAAGTTCCATACTCATGGCGACATAGCCGAGACGTACAAGAGTCATATTGCCCACCTCAATGTTTAGTATGGACATGATAGCCGGCACTCATGTAAAAAATGATGAGACTTCATGTTAACCTGGCTATTTTTTTCGCCAATGCTAGCTATTTCTGCGGATACGATTATCCGGATTTGAAAAATACGAGCAAGAAATACAATACTCACCGCTTTTCAGACTTTACGATCCGGCTCACTCCTAACACTCATATGCTTTTACCATTTGAATTCATTTGTTCTTTCATAAAAGTTAAAAATAGCTCGACTGATGGTGTAACATCCCCTTTATTCCATGCGATTGCCGTTTCTTTATACACTTTTTCTTGTAACGTTCGATAAACGACATTTTCATGATAAATGTTGGCGGTGGATAGAGGAACAAAAGCGACTCCTAACCCTGATGCGACAAGTGATACAATTGTTAGTTGTTCTTGGGCAGTTTGTGCAACATGTGGGGTAAATCCTCCGCGCTTACATAAGTTAATGACGGATTCATAATAGCCAATCCCCGCATAATGGGGTGTCATAATCACATCCTCATTGGAAAATAATTGCACCGCAAGAGGTTCTTTTCTGCTGGATAGTGGATGGTTTTTGTTTAGACATACAATAAATTCTTCTTTCCGAATAGGCAATATGTTTATCGATTCCTCATTTATTGGCGGGACAAGTATACCGATATCAATTTCTCCATTTTTTAAAGCATTCACCTGTTGAAACGTGGTGAGCTGCTGTACAGTGAGTTTTAGTTCAGAATAGCGTTGACGAATGCTGCGAATGATTTTCGGCAAGATATCATAGATGACTGAACCTCCAAACCCAATTCGCAGACTCCCGATTTCTCCCTTCCCGATTTTTCTAACGTGATCGATGTGGTTGTCCAAATTGTGTAAGGTTTTGATGGTGACCTCATAAAAGTACTTTCCGGCATCCGTTAATTCTACTTTGCGATTGGTCCGGTGAAATAAAGGAACTCCTAACAACTCTTCTAATTGTTTGATTTGGTAGCTCAAAGGCGGTTGAGAAATATTTAAATGCTTGGCCGCTTTCGTGAAGTTTAAATGTTCTGCCACTGTTTTGAAATAGACAAGATGTCTCGTTTCTATCATCCACATCACCTTCATTAATACTTTTTTTATATCAATGAGATTAAATTATGTATTATACATATCATTCTGTATATTGTAGCATGAAAAATAAGGAGATGATCAGATGAAACTATTCATTAGTCAAGAGGAAATAAGACAAAGACAAAAGAGTTTCATTCAGAAGCTAGAAGAAGAAGGAATTGAAGCTGCCATTCTATTTGATTACGTTGATATTTTTTATCTAACAGGCTTTCAGTTCCGTCCTTCCGAAAGACCCATTGCTTTTATATTGGATCAACATGGGGATGGCCATTTGTTTGTTCCTCAATTGGAAAAAGAGCATGCGGAAGAATATGCTGTTGTAAAAAAAGTTTATGATTACCCGGAATATCCTGGTAAAGTCCACCCAATGAATTATTTGGCGGACATTTTGAAAACGCTTTTCTTTGAAACTTTAGTGGTAGGATATGATGCATTGTCTTATAGTTCAACCAAAGGATATAAAGGTCCAGCCATTTCTGATTTACTTGCGATGCCTTTTGCCAAAAGCATTAAAGGATACGTTGAACAGCTAAGATATATTAAGTCTCCCGGCGAAATCGAGTTAATCAAAGAATCAGTCCGTTGGGGGAATCTGGCACACACGCTGTTGGTGAAATATACAGAGGTAGGAAAACGAGAAATTGAGGTAGAAGGAAGAGCCAGTTTGGAAGCAACACAATGTATGTTTGACACATTGGGCCCCCATTACAAACCATTTGGTTCGCCCGCAGTCCATACGTTTTATCGGGGACAAATTGGACCGCATTCAGCTTTTCCACACTCTCAAAACCAAAACGCAACATTTGAACGCGGTTATAACGTTGTTTCGCAGTCTGCTTCATTTGTTTGGGGATATACGAGTGAGCTAGAAAGGACAATGTTTATTCAAGACATCAATAAAGAGCAAGAAACATACTTTCATATTATGCTAGGAGCTCAAGAGGTAGCTTTTAGAACGATTCGTCCTGGGATTCCCGCATCCAAAGTGGAAGAGGAAGTTCAACGTTATTTCAAAGAAAAAGGCGTAACGGAATTAACGAGACATCATACAGGGCACAATATTGGGATGTTAAATCATGAAGCACCGTTCTTTGATTTAGGAGACCATACGATTTTGCAACCAGGAATGGTATTTTCTGTAGAGCCGGGGCTATATGTAAAAGGATTAGGTGCTTTTCGCCATTCCGATACGATTTTAATAACGAAAGATGGAATGGAATTATTGACTTATTATCCAAGAGATTTACAGTCCTTAATCATTGGCTGACAAAAAGGGGGCGATAAGAGTGGGTTTAGTGACAAAAACGAAAAAGACGAAGTTCTCAATGCCTGATTCTTATGTCATTTTGTTTATGCTGTTAATGATTGCAACGCTTTTGACCTATATTTTACCTGCCGGGTCATTTGAAAGAGACAGTTCTACAAAGGTTCCTACGGTTATCCCAGACAGTTATGCCGTGGTTGAAAGTAATCCAGTCGGTTTTTTGGACTTTTTTACTTCCATTCAATCTGGAATGGTCCAAGCTGCCGATATTATCATGCTCGTGTTAATCATTGGGGGATCTTTCGCGATCATTGATTCTTCCGGTGCTGTATATGCCGGAATCATGAAACTCATCAATAAAACGAGAAATAAAAGAACCTTGCTTGTCATTTCCGTTGCTTCTGTTTTTTCAATCGCCGGATTTCTGGGTGTATTGCACACCGCTGTTATTGCCTTCATACCAGTCGGCGTCATTATCGCAAGAGCCCTAAAATTATATGCCATTGTTGGAGTGGCTATTATATATTTAGGCGCCTATTCCGGCTATACTATTGGAGGACTTGATCCAGTAACAACAGGATTTGCACAGGAAATTTCCGGGCTGCCCATTTTTAGCGGGTTATCTTTTCGTTTTTTCCTATACTTGGTGATTTTGGTATCTACTATCCTTTATATTTTACTTTATATAAAAAAAATTAAAAAAGACCCTTCTAAAAGTATAATGGGGACGAAAAAATTTGAAGGAAACATTTCTAGCCGTATGGATGAAAATATGGCTTTTACAAGGCGCCATAAAATGGTATTGCTTTATTTCGTGGCTGCGTTGGCCGTATATACAATTGGTGTTTTTAAAAGTGGCTGGGGATTAAGTGAAATGTCCGCCATTTTTATGATTATTGGTATTGGTACCGCTATCATTGAAAGAGTGAAACCGAATGAGTTTGTCAAATTGTTTGTCGAAGGCGCTAAAAAAATGATGTATGCCGCACTTATCGTTGGTTTGGCCCGATCTATTGTTGTTGTGCTGGAACATGGGATGGTGTTGGATACCGTTGTTCACTTTTTCGCAAAGATGTTAGAACCATTACCTGCCATTGCCGGAGCTTTAGGCATGTATTTCTTTAACTTGTTATTTAATTTAATCGTTACTTCAGGTAGTGGGCAAGCAGCTGTCGTTATGCCAATCATGGCTCCCCTTGCTGATTTACTGGGCTTCTCCAGACAAATTGCCGTTGTCGCTTATAACATGGGGGATGGTTTTACAAATACAATTGCCCCTACTTCTGGCATATTGATGGCGAGTATTGCAGTTGCGGGCGTATCGTGGACAAAATGGCTGAAATTTATGTTGCCGCTGTTAATTATATGGATCGGCATTGGCGTCATTGCCATATTTGTAGCCTTTGCGATAGATTTGGGTCCATTTTAAGATATTTTAAAGTGCCCACTTTAGAATAACCCGACCGCTTAGCGGCATCATGTAATGGCGAGTGACGAAGATGAGCTTGATGCCGTGTTATTGTTGGGCGGGTCATCAGAAGTTTATGCGTGTGGGAGTCTTACTTCATGGCCATCCAAGATGGATGAGCAGCATGAGAAGGGCTTAGATTATCTCAAGGATATGGATGGAAGACTTCCCTTTAGCTTCCACATTTTGTTCCTCATTTTTCCAGTTGTTGAGCCTATCCACCCTAACAATGGAGGTGCTCATAAAAGATCATTCACGTTCATTTATTGTGACCGAGAATTCTAGGAAATTCGAGAAAATTGTAGTAAAGCTGTAGTGCACGGGACTGAATTATGGATTTAACTGAAAAAACGCCCTCAAGCCCCAAGTGCTTATCTATGGAGATAATTGAAAAACCTGCACTATGGAGATAAAAGAAAAGACAGACCTTATGCTATAGTGATCGTACTTGTACTGCAAAGCTAACCGAAAAACGATTCTCAGGTCGTAGTGTTCGGGAGCGAGTTATGGAAAAATGAATTGAAATAGCGGTCGCCATCCCGGTTGATCGTACTGAAAAAGGAAGGTGTCCAATCAGCCGAGTTTTCGGCCTTTGGGCGCCTTCCTCTTTAATTATATTATGCTATTCCTTCTATCTTTTTATAGATACACCTTTTTCGGACACCTCTTTCTTCCTCGCTTTTGCTTTCGATCATGCCAAATTCTCTCACATCTTCCCGCCATCTCCTTTTGTTTTGCCAATGACAGCTGGCTCCAATACCCCCGTTCACTGTTTTTTCGTCATCATTCCATACTGATACATAATAAAGTGTTAAGAATTGCGGAAGCAGTCCACATAAAAAAAGTATTGTGTATTTTAATAATTATGATATTATATTAATAATTTAATATATACTATAAAAGTTCAGGTGATACTAAAATTATGGAAAGTGTTTCGCGGAAGATTAGAGAGTTTAGGAAAGCTAAAGGAATGACGCTAAAGGAGTTAAGTGAAGCTACAGAATTATCGGTGGGTTTTTTATCCCAGGTTGAAAGAGGCACTTCCTCATTGGCAATCACTTCTTTAAAGAAGATAGCCGATGCGTTGCAGATTGAAATGGCAGATTTTTTTCAAAAGGATATAGCGATTAAGTATATCAATAAGCAGGAGGATCAAAAGCCATTTCAAACCACGAGATCAGATTCTACATTTACGATGTTAAGCGGCCATTTTAATGACAGAAAAATGGAAGCGTTTAAAGTATTGGTGAAGCCGTTGCAAGTTGATACATTTACCTTTGGACATCCAGGCGAGGAGTTTCACTATGTATTAAAAGGGGCCATCATTTTTGTGGTTGAACAGGAAGAGTTTTATTTAAAGGAAGGGGAGTCTATTCACTTTCCTTCAGAACTGAAGCATATGTGGAAGAACCCGCTTAATGAAGAAACGGTTATTATCAGTGTTTTGACACCAGTGATTTTTTAACAACAAGTTAGGGGAGTGGGATGACATGAGAGTGGCGACAGATATTGGAGGCACATTCACAGATCTGGCATATATTGATGATTCTGGAAAGCTGCGGGTTGATAAAAGCCCTACGACTCCTCCACATTTTGAAAGAGGAGTTATGAATGTAATCGAAAAAAATCATGTCGAAACAATTGATCAATTTATTCATGGGTCTACCGTTGTCATCAATGCCATTACGGAAAGAAAAGGTGTGAAAACCGGACTCATCACGACAAAAGGGTTTAGGGATGTACTGGAGATTGCTCGCGGGAACAGGCCGGATCTCTTTAATATTCGATATAAAAAGCCGACTCCTTTTGTGGAACGGCTTTTAAGAAAAGAGGTAAATGAACGGATCAATTATAAAGGAGAAGTCATGCAACCGCTTCATACACATGAACTGAAAGAGATTGTTGAGGAGTTTAAGTCCGAAGGAGTGGAAGCGATCGGCATTGTCTTTTTGCATTCTTATATCAATCCACAACATGAAATTTTAGCCAGAGAAGAGGTCATGAAGCTTTGGCCGGAAGTGTTCGTGAGCGTGTCCCACGAATTGACAAAGGAATGGAGAGAATATGAGAGAACAAGCACGACAGTGTTAAATGCCTATGTTCAACCAATTGCATCCACCTATATTGACAATCTCCAAGAGGAGATAACTGAGCGGTCGCCTGATAAAAACTATATTATGCAATCCAATGGTGGAACGACTACTTTTGCCGAAGCCAAAAAACAATCCATTAATATGCTGGAATCGGGGCCAGTGGCTGGTGTTTATGGGGCTGCTATCTTGGGGGAGTTGATCGGTGAAAAAAATATGATCGCGTTTGATATTGGCGGGACAACCGCTAAATGTTCCCTGATCGAGAATGGAGAAATGAAAGTCTCTACTGATTATTACATTGAAAGAGATAGCAGAAATGCCGGATATCCGGTAAAGGTGCCAGTTGTTGATATTGTTGAAATCGGCAATGGCGGGGGATCAATAGCTTGGATAGATGAAGGAGGATCCTTAAAGGTCGGGCCGCAATCGGCGGGTGCTTCGCCTGGACCAGTGGCGTATAACAGGGGCGGAACAGAACCCACTACTACGGATGCGAATCTTTATACCGGAAGGTTATCGCCCAATCATTTCGACTATTCCGTTGACATGAAAAAGGTGGAGGCCGCATTACAGGAAAAGATCGCAAAAGCGTTCCATATAAGTCCGGAAGAAGCAGCCTTGGGCATTATTCGAATCGCCAACTCCAACATGCTTACGGCTTTAAAGCTCATCTCAATCCGTAAAGGCCATGATCCGCGCAATTTTTCCATTGTGGCTTTTGGTGGGGGCGGGTCCATGCATGCTGCCGCTCTTGCCAAAGAATTGGGTGTAAGGAAGGTAATCATTCCTTTTGCCTCTCCCGTTTTTTCTGCGTGGGGAATGTTGATGACGGATCTGAG
Organism: Siminovitchia sp. FSL H7-0308; assembly: GCF_037980985.1. Taxonomy (NCBI): domain Bacteria; kingdom Bacillati; phylum Bacillota; class Bacilli; order Caryophanales; family Bacillaceae; genus Siminovitchia; species Siminovitchia sp. FSL H7-0308. The sequence goes on along the minus strand of NZ_CP150282.1, from coordinate 3,717,671 downwards.
AAACGATTATATTCAAACGTATATTCAAAGAACCGAGGAGTTGCGTGTTGACGACCTAAATGAAAAATGGATCACAATGGAAAAGTCGGCATTGGAAAAGCTTCGGGAAGAAGGGATGCCGGAAAAATCGGTCGTTTTTTCCCGATTTATGGATATTCGTTATATCGGTCAAGAACATACGGTAAAGGTGCCTGTTCCAAACGGAAGGTGGACAAAAGAAACGATTGGGGAAATGATTGAGGCCTTTCATCATCTTCACGAAAAAAATTACACCTTTCAATTGCCAGGACAGGAAACAGAGATTGTGAACATTCATTTGGTGGCATTGGGAAGAACAGATAAACCTTCTTTAGAAGTGATTGAAAACAGAGATCATCTCAAGGACGCACTAATCGAAATCAGACCTGTTTATTATGAACAAGAAGGATGGGTTCAAACAAACGTATATGCCCGAAGCAAACTGCCTACGGGAAAGCAGATTGAAGGGCCGGCAGTCATCGAAGAAAAAGCCGCGGTAACTGTGATCTATAAAGGACAAAATCTACATGCAGATAAATACGGCAATTTAATCATCAAAACAGGAGTAGGTTCAGATGAATAATATCCAAACGCTCATGAAAGAACATGATCCATTCACATTGGAGATTGTCAGGGAATCACTGTTGTCCATTGGCGAAGAAATGTTTTACACATTGGCAAGAACCTCCATGAGCCCCATTATTTATGAGGTCCTTGATTTTGCTTGCGGCTTGACCGATAGACAGGGGCAGTTGCTCACACAGGGCAACGGGGTTGCTGGATTTATCGGAACATTGAGTTATATGGTCAAAGATGTCATCAACAAATATGGCAGTACAAACGAGATTAAACCGGGAGATATTTTTATCATTAATGACCCATATGGCGGGGGAGGAACACATTTATCCGATGTTGGGTTGGTTATGCCTGTATTTTACAAGGAGCAATTATTGGGTTTTTCCGCCAACAAAGCCCACTGGACAGAGGTCGGGGGAAAAGATCCGGGATCTTTTACCAATGATTCAACAGATATTTATCAAGAAGGGCTCCAGTTTCCGTGTATTAAGCTCTGTGAGGAAGGGAAGATGAACGATGCTCTTGTTGAATTGATTAAAAGCAATGTCAGATTCCCTGAATTGTCTGTTGGTGATATGTGGGCGCAGATTGCCGCCTTGAAAATTGGCGGGAAACGCTTTAATGAACTATGTGAGCGCTACGGAAAAGATACCGTCGAGGCATCGATTGATCTTCTGTTATACCAAGGGGAACAGATGGCTTTGAAAGAAATCGCAAAGCTCCCCAATGGAACATATGAAGCTCGAAATTTTATAGATGGGGATGGGTTGGGCAACGGTCCTTTTCCCATTCAGGTAAAAGTGACCATCACGGATGATGAGTTTATTTGTGATTTTAGAGGGAGTCACCCACAAGTTCCGGGGCCGATCAATGGCTCCTATACAACGCTTGTTACGGATATTCGAACGATTTTTTTAGCGATCACGAATCCATCTCAAGATGTCAACGACGGCGTATTTCGTCCCTTGAAAGTCATTACAGACCGGGCATCGATTTTTTCGGCGGAAAGACCCGCGCCTGTATCCAATTATTGGGAAAGTGGTTCTTCTGGAGCAGATTTAGTGTGGCAAGCACTCGCCTCCATTCTTCCCGGCCGCCTGACAGCAGGACATTTTCTATCAGTATGTTCGGTGACCTTGTCGGGAAATCATCCGGATTTCGGAGAGCCTTATTTATTGGTTGAGCCTTCGGTTGGAGGATGGGGAGCGGGTGAGAAGCATGACGGTCAACGAGGACAATTTTGTATCGGAGACGGAGAAACCTATAATATTCCCGCAGAAATCGCAGAAGCCAGGTACGGGGTCATGATTGATGAATATCGTTTGAACTGTGATCGCAAAGGAGCAGGACAATTCATCGGCGGGGCAGGCACTATCCGCTCTTACCGGATTTTGTCTGACCAGGCCAAGGCTACTGTCACTTATGGCAGACATCTGTATGCGCCATGGGGAGTTAACGGTGGTGAAGAAGGATCGACAAACCGATTTTATATCCTGAAAAGCGATGGCACTTCTGATGGACCGTATGGAATGTATGCCAGATATCCTTTACGTGAGGGGGATGTATTGAAGCTTGTGACTGGAACGGGCGGCGGTTATGGAAATCCTTATTTGCGGCCTGTCAATCAAGTAATCAGAGATGTTAAGAATGGTTACTTTTCTGTAGAGGATGCGGAAGAGAAGTTTGGTGTAGTGATGGACAGGCAAACTTGCCGATTTATCCGGGAAACGGAGAAAAGAAAGCAATTTCTTGAGAATATGAGTAAAGCAGAATAGGAGAGACAGAAGTCGACAGAGCTGCGTTTTTTTCTATACAAAACGATTATTCTGCCAAATACAAGCGGATATCAGGACGCTGTCATTGCGATCAAGGTCTGATTGCTATTTGAATCATCCTTTCCACTTTATCCTTTGCTTATATGAATGGGGGAACATAATGGCCGCTGAACAAAGAAAATTAGAAGATTATTATGCAAATAGACCGATCCCGTTGAATAAAAGAAAGCATTGGCTTCATGTGGCTGCGATTTACTTTGGATTGACAGCATCACTGTCCTCTTTTACTACTGCGGGAAGCTATATTACCGGTCTATCACTCAGTCAAGCGATTGTTTCCAATATCACATCCTATTGTGTTTTGACACTTGTGTTCTTTTTGCCGATGGGAATCATCGGGGCGAGAGAAGGCTTAAACACATACAACATTGGTGAAGGGGCATTTGGTGCTTTTGGTTCCAAGCTAACAACCGCCCTTGTTGTGACGATCATCCCAAGTATAGGATGGTATGGGATTCAAGTATCAATAGCCGCGGATGCGTTATCCCTTGGATTAGGAAGTCCCGAAGCCTTAACGCCTTGGATCATGATATTTTTGGGGATTTTATTTGCAATTCCGGCAATGTACGGAATCACTAGTATGGCTTGGTTAGATTTTATTAGTATTCCCATCATCTTATTTATCGTTGGATTTGGTCTGTATAAAGCGATTCATATAGGCGGCGGAATGGATGGTTTGTTTGCATATGAACCGGAAACGGCAAAATCCATCTTATGGGGAATTAACTTATCTGTTGGCGGCATGATTATTGGGACTACATTTTTACCCGATTATGCTAGATGGACACATAAAAAGCCTTCAGGAATAGCACTTTCTGGATTTATCGGCTTATCACCCGAACTCCTTCTAGTTATTGTCGGTGTCATTATGGCTTTGACAGCGTCTACACTGGGCGTTGATCAACCATGGAATGTTGCCGAAGTGTTGCATGCTTTGGGCCTTCCGGTCGTGGCATTATTTTTAGTCATTATTTTACAATGGACAACCAATATTACAGCAGCGTATAGCTCCGGGTTGGCATTGGAGAAAATATTTGGCTGGAGCAGGTTTTGGTGGACTTTTATCTCGGCGGTTCTCGGAACAGCATTAGCGATGTTTGGCATTATTGATCACTTTATCAACTTTATTATGTTATTGTCTATCTTTGTTTCACCCGTTGCCGGGGTTATTATGAGTGATTATTTCTTAGTGGCAAAAGGAAAACTCGTTCGAAAAGATCTTGTATACTGGCCCGGGATTGTTTCTTGGATATTTGGAAGCGTATTCGCATACTTTTTCCCTTATTTTATTGAAGCAATCAATGGCTTAATTGCAGGGGGAGCCTTTTACTGGTTGTATCACGTTATTACTTCAAAGAAAAAAGGAGAAGCATAAATGCAAAAGAAAATCTTATATATAGATCCCGTATATGATAATAGTTATTTACACGCGTTTAAAGAGCATTTTGAAAAAATTAAATATGATCATATCGACATTCATGTAACATCTTTAGGTGAAAAAAAAGGTCCGAAACATGTTGAGTACAGTTGTTATGAGGCAATGGTTATACCCGATTTGATTAAAACAGTGAAAGAAGCACAAGACAATCAGTTTGACGGCGTTATTATTGGATGCTTTTATGACCCCGCCCTAAGAGCTTGCAGGGAAATTGCCGACAATATGATTGTTACCGCACCCGCTGAAGCTTCTTTTACTATCGCCCAATCGCTTGGAGAAAATATAGCGATTATTGTGGGGCGGGAAAAAACAATCCCGGAAATCAAAAGAAATATATTTGAGTATGGAATGGAAAGGCGTTTTTCAACATTCAAGTCTGTTGGGCTCGGAGTTTTAGATTTTCAAAAAGATCATGAAGTAACCATGCGGAAAATTCGCCATGCCGCCCAAGACGCGATAGAGAATCACCATGCGGATGTGATTATTTTAGGCTGCACAGCGGAGCTTGGATTTTATGAAGAGCTGCAAAAAGAGTTGGGTGTGCCGGTGCTGGATGCAAGTATTGCCGCGTTAAAATACGCTGAATTTCTCGTTGAGATCAATAAAACATTGGGATGGGGCCATAGCAAAGTCAACGGATACGAAAGTCCTCCACTAGAAGAGGCGCGTTGTTTTGGAATATTTGATAGAAATTAAAGACAACAATCGAAAAACACTATCCAGATTTTCATTTTTGTTTGGAATAACAATGTAGGTTAAAAAACAATGCATATTCATTGCTTCTACGGAATTGTGATCTATGTGTTAGAATTTTTTAGTAACGAATTCGATGGCTCCCAAATCGTCTTTTTCTAAAATGTTGATGTGATACTTACATTTTACGGGAAGGGACGATTTTGTTTGTAAGATAAGGAGCTGTCCATCTTGAAGCGTCATGGTCACCATCATACTTTTTTCTCCACTGCCGAAATGCCGCAATATGTGTCGCATGATGTCTAATTTTTTCATCTTGTAAAAGAAATTAGACAGTTTCTGTAAAAAATAATGCACACCAACTTTTGGAATATACAAAGTTGACCTATGAAAAACGGTGAATGGCTGTTTATCTGTTTTGGCATATGAATTGCAAGAATAAAAAAGATACCAGTTACACAACGAGGAGGGACAACCATACAGCATTGTGACGTATTGGTGGCAGGAGGAAGGTTCTCGGATGCGCTTGACCCGCTTATTGAAAGCGCTTCCGAAGTGATTGCCAAGGCGCTCAAGATGAGAAATGCATCAAGGAGACAACGCGCCTTATCCGAGACTAGAGTTGTCACCTGAGGAAAGAGCTAATCTTAAAAATGTAGATTCCGTTTTGAATGTATAGAAGGATGATGAATGGTTCATGTAATATCCCAAGATTAAGGAATAATATTCCCCATAGAAAGTCACATCATTTTAAATAACGAATTGGCAAGAGAAAGGTGGATATATAATGAGGGTTGCTACAGATATAGGTGGTACTTTTACGGATCTTGTTTATGTCGATGAGAAAGGCCGGGTCGGGATTGAAAAAAGCCATACCACCCCGCCTCATTTTGAAAAAGGTGTAATGGATGTACTGAATAAAGCAAAGGTCGATACTGAGAAGATTTCCATGTTTATACATGGAACAACGGTTATCATTAATGCCTTGACTGAAAGAAAAGGAGCGAAAGTTGGCTTGATTACCACGAAAGGATTTCGTGATGTGCTAGAAATTGCCAGGGGGAACCGGCCTGATTTATATAATATTCGTTATAAAAAACCCAAACCATTTGTGGAAAGACATTTGCGCCTGGAAGTAAGTGAACGCTCAAATGATAAAGGCGAAGTATTATCGCCGCTTCTTCGTGAAGAAGTTGAAAAATGTGTGGATTATTTTAAAAAGGAAGGAGTGGAAGCGATCGCCGTATCATATTTACACTCATATGCCAATCCACAACATGAAAAAGAGACCGTAAATATAATCAAAGAACTTTGGCCGGAAGTATTGATTACGGCATCAAGTGATATTACGAAAGAGTGGAGAGAGTACGAAAGGACAAATACTGCTGTTTTAAATGCATATGTTCAGCCGGCAGCCACTACTTATATCGATAAATTAGATCATGAGTTACATGAAAAAACCGATATTAAGCAACGATATATTATGCAATCAAATGGAGGAACCACAAAATTTGACAAGGTAAAGAAAACCCCCATTAACATGGTGGAATCCGGCCCGGTAGCTGGGATTTTTGGGGCAGCGGTTTTAGGTGAACTGATTCATGAAAAGAATATTATCGCTTTTGATATAGGGGGAACTACGGCAAAATGCTCTCTCATCGAAAATGGCGAAGTAAAAGTTTCTACAGATTATTACATTGAAAAGAATGCCCGAAATGCCGGGTATCCCATTAAAACTCCGGTTGTGGACATTGTGGAAATTGGTAATGGAGGCGGTTCGATTGCATGGATTGACAAAGCGGGAGCATTGAAAGTCGGACCACAATCTGCTGGCGCAAACCCGGGACCAGTTGCTTACGGATTAGGAGGAACGGAACCGACTACAACAGATGCCAACTTGTTAACGGGTCGTTTATCGCCGAAAAACTTCGACTATAAAGTAGATTTAGATAAAGTAAGATCAGCAATGGAACAAAAAATAGGCAATCATTTCGGCATATCTGCGGAAGAAGCTGCACTAGGGATTATTCGCATCGCAAATTCCAATATGTTAAATGCACTGAAATTAATATCAATCAGAAAGGGGTATAATCCCCAAGATTTTACATTATTGGCCTTTGGAGGGGGCGGGTCCATGCACGCTCCTGCACTGGCATTAGAACTTGGCGTGAAAAAGGTAATTGTACCAATCGCTTCTCCGGTTTTCTCAGCATGGGGTATGTTAATGACTGATCTAAGACACGATTATATCCAAACGTATATAAAGCGTATGGACGAGCTTTCTTTAGAAGAAATGGACCAGCAATGGAACAATATTGAAAAGCATGCATTCAATCATTTTCAAGAAGAGGGAATGAGTGCTGACAATGTTGTTTTTCAAAGATTTGCAGATATGCGTTATTTGGGTCAAGAACATACGGTGAAGGTTCCCGTCCCTAATGGAAAGTGGAGCCAAGCGGACAAAGAGTCCATTATTGAATCATTTCATGCACTCCATGAAAAAAATTATACATTTAAATTGGAAGAAACCGCCACGGAAATTGTCAACCTCCATGTCATTGCTCTCGGAAAAGTACCGAAGCCTTTAATTGCGGAAATAACAAGATCGGGGAACGTAGAGGAAGCTAAAAAGGAGTATCGGGATATTTATTATGAGGGCAAAGGCTGGGTCAACACGCCGATTTATGACCGAGATAAACTGCCGCCAAAAGTAGAAATTCAGGGACCGGCTGTCGTAGAAGAAAAATCAGCTGTAACAGTCATATATGAAAATCAAAAACTACATTTAGATCATTATGGGAACCTGATTATTGAAATGGAGGAAAGGTAGTATGACAACAACTATGAAAGTAGATCCTTTTACGCTGGAAATTGTGAAAGACTCACTTTTGGCGATAGGGGATGAAATGTTTGTAGCACTGGCTCGTACATCCATGAGTCCCATTATTTACGAAGTACTTGATTATGCAAGCGGCTTGACTGATTCAGAGGGAAACTTGCTTACTCAAGGAAATGGTGTGACAGGTTTTATTGGGATGTTGACATTTATGGTGAAGGAAACGCTTCGTAAATATCCTGGCGACCAGCTGAAGCCAGGGGATATCATCATCATTAATGATCCGTATAATGGCGGGGGTTCTCATTTATCTGATGTTGGCCTCGTGATGCCTATATTTGCTGAAGGCAAGCTGGTCGCTTTTTCCGCCAATAAAGCCCACTGGACAGAGGTAGGGGGAAAGGATCCCGGTTCGTTTACAAACGATGCGGTCGATATATTTCAAGAAGGTTTGCAGTTTCCTTGTATTAAGCTATATGACGCAGGCACCTTAAATGAGGGCATTGTTGAAATCATTCGATCCAATGTAAGATTTCCGGATCTTTCATTGGGCGATATGTGGGCACAGGTGGCGGCTTTGCGCACAGGTGATCGCCGGTTAAGAGAACTTTGCAGCAAGCATGGCCGGGAGACAATCTTGGCTGCGATTGACTACTTATTAGACCACGGTGAAACGATGTCCCGCCAAGAACTTCAAAAGCTTCCAAAGGGTGTATTTACGGCGGAAGATTATATTGATACCGATGGTATGGGGAATGGCCCATTTAAAATTAAAGTGAAAGTTACGATTACGGATGATGAGTTTATATGCGATTTTCGAGGGAGCCATCCACAGGTTCCGGGTCCAATGAACTGTTCCTATACAGGTTTGATGTCTGCGGTAAGAGTCATTTTCTTAGCTGTTACCAATCCCGAGCAGGATGTCAACGACGGTGTCTTTCGCCCTTTAAAAGTATTAGTTGATCCGAAATCGATCATGTCTGCGGAACGGCCGGTTCCTGTTTCTAATTATTTTGAAACGCTGCTGGGCAGTTTGGATTTAGTTTGGAAAGCGTTGGCACCACATTTGCCTAATCGTCTCACTGCTGGCCATCATTTATCCGTCAGTTCTGTCACCTTGTCCGGCAATCATCACGATACCCGAGAGCCGTTCTTAATTGTCGAACCATCGGTTGGTGGCTGGGGTGGGGCCGAAGGCCAAGATGGCGCTTCGGGACAATTTTGTATTGCGGATGGAGAAACATATAACATTCCCATAGAGGTGGCTGAAACGCGATACGGGGTACGGGTAGATGAATACAGCTTGCGTGAGGATGGCACTGGGGCTGGTGCGGGAGAATATATCGGCGGTAAAGGTGTCATTCGAGCTTACAGGGCATTGTCGGATGATCAAGCGGCCACTATTACTTACGGACGCAACAAATTCAGTCCGTGGGGCATGAAAGGCGGCAATGATGGTTCGCCAAATGAGTTTTATATTCATAAATCAAACGGAGAAATTGATGGGCCTTATGGTGTCTATCCTCGATATAAGCTTAACAAGAATGATGTGATTCGCTTAATGACAGGAACAGGCGGTGGATATGGAAACCCTCGAAAACGGCCTGCTGAAAAAGTTGCTCAGGACGTTAAAAATGGTTATTTCACAGTGGATGAGGCAAGAGAGCATTTTTTGGTAGAAGTAGATCCGCTTACGTTTGAATATAAAGAGCTGCCTGAAAGACATTTGGAGGGAAAACAATGAATATAAAAAAACCCGATTTTAGTGAAAAAGAAACGGTGAAAAGTCTTTTTCAAAGAAAATTTCCTGGAGCAGAAATCGACTTTGGCTTTGTCTCCATACCAGGCGGAGAACGTTTGCCAAAAGAAGGAACGACAAGCCATACAGAGCATGAGTACGCTTATATTGTGAAAGGTAGTTTGTCTGGTGAAAGTGGAGGAAATCCTTTTGAAATAAGTGCGGGTGAGGCATCTTATATACCAGCCGGAGAAAAGCATTGGTGCGTGAATAAAAGTAAAAGTGCTTGTGAATTAGTATACGCCTTCATTAAGGCTTGATGTTTTAATAAAAGCAATAGAATAGGAGAAAAAGTTTTCCTATTCTATTGCTGGAATAGAAAAAGAATAGTTTCAAGATGATAGAATCACGAAAATTCATTATATTCCTAAAATGTGATTTATCAAAGGAGGAAGAGTATGGGAGATACAGCCGTTAAAAAGACAATCGCGACCACGAATGAGAGCAATGTAATTAAAAGTGAAGAGTATTATTCTACAAACCCCATTCCATACAAAGATAGAAAGTCATGGCTGGGTGTAGCGGCGATTTTTTTTGGCATGACAGCAGCTATCTCCTCCTTTGCAACTGGTGGTGGTCTGATTGTGAATTTAACACTCACCCAAGCATTACTATCATTAGGTATTGCCACAGCCATTTTACTTTGTCTCTTTTATATTCCGATGGGAGTGATTGGCGCAAAAGAGGGATTGAACACTTACATGGTTGGAGAAGCGGCTTTTGGAAAGAAAGGAACCAACATCGCAACAGGTATGGTGATAGGGGCATTGCCTGCCTTTGGATGGTATGGTGTACAAGTGTCAATTGCTGCAGAAGCATTAAATCAGGCTTTTGGGGGTCATACAAATCTAGTGCCTCTATTCATGATTATTATCGGTTTGCTATTTGTTGTTCCGGCATTGTTCGGGATCACCAGCATAGCTTGGTTGGATTATGTAAGCATTCCCGCTATTTTGGGGATTACCATTTTAGGGGTTATTAAAGTTTTTAATACTTCGGATTTATCCCATGTACTATCGTATCAACCTGCTACTACAGAATCTCTCTTTTGGGGAATCAATATTGTGATAGGAAGTATGGTGGCAGGTGCTTCGTTTGCGCCCGATTATACTCGTTGGACCCATCCAAAGGTTTCTAGTGTTTCTCTTTCAGGGATTGTTGGCATAGTGGCGCCACTTATTATATTAACGTTGATAGGAGCCATGATGGCACTCACTGCAACAACGCTTGGGGTTGATGAACCTTGGAATATCTCGCAAGTCTTATCGGTTTTAGGTTTGCCAGCCATTGCCTTGATATTTGTTATTTTGCTACAATGGACTACCAATATCGTGGCAGCTTACAGTGCGGGTTTAGCACTGACAAAAGCATTTGGATGGAGTAGATTTTGGTGGACACTCATCGTCGCAATAGTTGGTACAGCACTATCAATATTTGGAATTGTTAAATTTTTTCTATTGTTTTTAGGATTGCTTGCCGTTTTTGTCTCACCAGTTGCCGGTGTGTTAATCAGTGAATACTTTTTTGTATCAAAAGGACAATTTAATCGAAAAGAAGGCTTTTACTGGCCTGGTATTATCACTTGGCTGATTGGGGGATTTGTAGCTTATTTAATCCCGTATTTCATACCTGCTGTAAATGGCTTTATCATTAGTTTTGTTTTGTATACTGTCTATCATAAATTCATTAAAAAGACGCCAAACGAGAAGGTGGCAGAATGAAAAGGATATTATTTCTGAATCCTATCCATACCAATATTTTTAATCAGCCTTATCTTGAAATCTTAAAACAATATAAAAATAAAGAGACAGAGATTGAAGTATCCTCTCTTGAGGGCGTTGGTCCCCAGCATTTAGAGTATACCTGCTATGAGGCGATCGCCATGCCTAATATTGTGAAAAAGGTTAAAGAAGCAGAAAACGCAGGCTTCGACGGAATGGTGATTGGTTGCTTTTATGATACGGCACTTAGAGCGGCACGAGAAGTAAGTCAAAATATGATGATCACTGCTCCAGCTGAATCATCTCTTCATATTGGCGCTACTTTAGGGGAATCTATCTCTATTATAGTAGGGCAGCGAAAGTGGATTCCTGAAATGCAGGAAAATGTTTCACATTACGGTTTTACAAAAAAAGTAACATCTTTTAAATCTGTCAACCTGGGAGTCCATGAATTTCAGAAAGATCTCACAGAAACTAAGAAGAGAATTATGCAAGCCTCAAAAGAAGCCATTGAAAAGGATGGAGCAGATGTCATCATTTTAGGCTGTACGGCCGAGTTTGGCATGTATGGAGAGCTTCAAGAAGAATTAGGCATACCAGTAATTGACTCAGGATTGGCCGCATTTAAATATGCGGAATTACTGACCGAAATGAAAGGAAAAATGAATTGGTCCCATAGTAAATGAATTGGGTACCAGTCCCCGCTCTTAGAAGAAAATTTCGTATAAAAGATGAGGAGATGATCAAGAGTGAAGAAAATTTTATTTATAAATCCTATTCATACAGATATTTTTAATCATGAATTTCAACAAATGTTAAATAATTCCAAGCTACAGGATACCAGTGTAGATGTAGTCTCTTTAGAAAACGGGAAGGGACCATGCCACTTACAATACCATTCGTATGAGGCAATGGTGATGCCGAAAATCATACAAAGAGTTCGAGAAGCGGAAGAGGAAAATTATGATGCCGCGATTATTGGATGCTTTTATGATACCGCTTTAAGAGCGAGCAGAGAAATTAGCAGAAAAATGGTTGTGGCCGCTCCAGCAGAATCTTCCCTTCATATTGCATCAACTCTTGGGGAAACGATTTCTATCATTGTCAGTGAAAAAAAGTGTATACCTGAGATGAGAGAAAACGTAAGGAAATATGGATTTGGTGAAAGGGTCGTTTCTTTTAAGTCTGTCGATTTAAAAGTGCATGAATTTCAAAAAGATCTACAAGAAACGAAAAGAAGAATTTTGCAAGCCTCAAAAGAAGCTATTGAAAAAGATGGGGCGGATATCATTGTTTTAGGGTGTACAGCAGAATTTGGAACGTATGATGAAATTCAACAAGAGTTGGGGATTCCAGTGATTGATTCAGGGTTGGCGGCATTTAAATATGCTGAATTCTTGATTGAAATAAAAGATAAAATGAATTGGACGCATAGTAAATTAATAGGCTATCAATCCCCACCCGAAGAAGAGGTCCAATCTTTTGGGATTCTCATACAGAAATGATCAAAAGAGGACCGAATGATTTAAGAAGAATTTTTACTTGAATGTTCCCAAGGCATTGTGTTATCAAGAGGCTGGGAAATAAGCAAATACAAAATAGTAAAAACCGAACATTTAATTTATAATTGTTTGGTTTATTTCCTATCATCGCTCCGTCAACATATTTCGCTTTCCGCGGGCCCGGCTTCAGCTTCCTCGGAAAGCAAAGGTCGCTTTCCTGCGGGATCTTCAGCTCGAGCTATTCCCGCAAGAGTCTACATATTTTACTACGCTAAAAGTTTGCGTATTATACACTGGGATAATTGATCCCGCATGTAAGGTGCCATATACACCACTTCAAGACCTGAGTTGATATAGAAGGTCTAAGTGGGAGAAAAACGGCACCTAAATGCCCGATTGGTTCAACTAACATTCAGTAGGAGCCCTACTGAATGAAGTTTCACTTTATCCCGCATGTAAGGTGCCGTAAGACTCCCACTTCAAAATCTTGAGTGAATACAAAAGGTCTAAGTGGGAGAAAACGGCACCTAAATGCCCGATTGGTTCAACTAACATTCAGTAGGAGCCCTACTGAATGAAGTTTCACTTTATGGTTCGTTTTTTTCATCAGCTGATTTGGTTGTGTCTCAGCCTCCTGAAAATCATTTTATTTTTTTAATGAATCAAATACTTAAGGGAAAACGAATGCGGAGGGAAAGCTACCAAAAAAATTAGAGAGTCGAAATTTATTGATTCTATTCGACGAAGACCCATTATTCGACCCCCACCTAATGGATAAGCTGGACGAAGAACAATATGAGAGATACGGGAGGATGAGCGCACGTTAGTCAAGTGGAGATCTTACGCATGATCATACTCTCCTTTTACCAATATTAGCCAGTTTGTTCTATAGCATGGGCAGAACATGAAAAAATCTGTCTATCTGAATCCCTTCTAAAGTGTAAAGCTATTCGGCTATCAAATTTTGAGAATAGGTGAAAAAATTTATTTTAGGGGGCCATTCGTGACAAGGAAAAAAACAGTTAGTTTCAGAGATATAAAGGAAAAGTAGATATAATTTACTTTTGAAAAATCAAGTTGGATTGAATTTTCGAAGTGATCCACTTGGGTTTCATTTTTGCTACTGAATTGCAATTACAGTTGCATTAATTTATATTAATCATATTCGCATAAATAGCTTGTAGTTAAATTAGGGTGATGGACTAGATATGGCAATCAATTGGAACAGAGTGATGAAGATAAGAACATAATTGGATGACTTGATGAAACAAGGTGGTGGCGAAGAAGGTGCCAAGAGGGAAGCAACCAATTCAGGGAATCCCTTTAAAAACATGTCCGTGCACCTTATTAAGACAATCATGTTGACTATTGGAGTCTGCGCTATCTTCTTATCTATGCTGGACACTCGCGTATTTTACTACATGTCCATTGGATCTTTCTGGAACATTTTTCATGTGAGGTAAATCTTAATCTAAATATAAATAAGGGAGTTTCAAACATGGAATGGAAAAATATTTATCGGGGTATAGTGATGGGAGCAAGTGATGTGATCCCAGGCGTGAGTGGCGGAACGATTGCCGTTCTATTAGGAATTTATGATCGGCTTATAGAAGCGATTAATGGAGTATTTTCAAAAGGTTGGAAAAAACAATTAAGCTTTTTAATTCCTCTCGGGTTAGGTATTGTTCTTTCCATTTTTTCGTTAAGTCGGCTTATGGAATGGCTGCTTCATACGCATCCAGGACCGACTTACTTCTTTTTTCTTGGTTTAATATTGGGCGTTTTACCTTTTTTGTTTCGCCAAGCACGTGCAAAGAGTACATTTAAAGCACAGCAATACGTCCTGTTGGTCATCGGCGCCATTTTAATCGCTTCACTCGCTTTTTTAAACGAAAGTGAAGGAGCCGTGATAGAGAATATGACTTTTGCAACATATTTTCTGTTATTTGTTTCCGGATTCATCGGCAGTTCTGCTATGATTCTACCGGGGATCAGCGGTTCATTTATATTATTGGTAATTGGTGTCTATCCGACTGTAATTGGCGCTATTAGCAATTTTAAGCTTGATATCATTGCTGTCACTGGAGCTGGAATTGCCCTGGGAATTATCATAATGAGTAAAGTGATTCATTATTTTTTAACTCATTATCGAATAAGTACTTTTGCAGTTATCATCGGGATGGTTATTGGATCGTTTTTCGTTATTTTTCCTGGATGGCCTGCAAATCTGACATTAACATTCGTTAGTATTTTGACTTTTATCATTGGTTTGGTAGCTGCTTATATTTTGGGTAAAATTGAATATTGAATGATTTGGAAGTCACTTATATATCAGTTCGGTGTGTGAGTGTGAAAACTTGGTAATACCAAGGAGAGGGGATAAGCCCTCTTTTTGTAATATTTTCCGAATATATCAATTTTTTACGAATCTAATATATATCGTATATGGTCATCACCAGGAGCGGCGTTGTCTACAGCGTATCATTTGAGCATTTTTCTGGGGCTGATCAATCTGTCTACAACTACGCCTACGAAGGTGATGAGTAATGTTGCAGGAGATGTTACCTGATCATCTAAAAATATTTCTTGCTAACTCTGGGATACTCGCTACTTTATGAAATACTCTCGTCATCAGGCCAATACTCTCCACTTTATAAAAGTACTCCCGTCATCTGAAGGAATGGTCTGTTCTTTTTTGAAGTACTCTCGTCATCAGGCTAATACTCTCTACTTTATAAAAGTACTCCCGTCATCTGAATAACACTCTGCCTTTTTGAAAGACTCCCATATTATGGCCTAAAATTCTCCTCTTTTTTCGACATATTCCCCTCCCCCTAGTTAATTCTCTTCATTTGTGACTTTGGTAATGGCTTTAAATCATTTGCCAATTTATGAGAATACTTGAGGCAGGTATATAGGGTTAGTTGGATAAACGAAACTTTTACATGAACTTTATAGTAGCTTAACAAATCATTACCCTTGTGATGGTATGTTAAATACTGTCGATTATTGACAAAGTATAACCATTATCGCACTGGGGGGAGAATTTTTCTATGAAAAAGAAATTATTTATATTTACAATTATTTTCTTAATTGTATTTACACAAATAGGAAGTAATGTACGATGGGTTTATGCTGAGGCTGATCAGTTGGAGAGCATGGAAAACCCACCTCAAGCAACTCAAACGGAAGAACAAGTTGATCAACAACAAAATAAGGAAGAAATACTTGAGGAAAAAGACCTATCTGTAGAAGGTCAACCGGAAGCTGGTAAAGAGGCGCCTGTTGGTATAGAAAAGCAACAACCAAAACAAGAAGCGGTACCTCATACAGAAGAAAATAAAAAGGAACAAGCCGAAGTAATTACTCCTAACAAAAAGGAAAGCGAAGAAGTTAAACATAATAAGGAAAGCGAAGAAGATATACATAATCAGAATAAGCAGTTGAATACATCAGATCCTGCCAAAGCGGAAAAGGTGGCGGAAGAAACAGTTGATAAGCCCTATATTGTCTTGGAAGATTTTGAACAAGGGCTGGGAAGTTGGACTGTCAGCGGAGCCAGGCACAATAAAGTCAATATTGGTATATCAAATGAAGTGGTAAGGTTTGGCAAACAAGCTTTAAAATTGGATTATGACTTTTTAAACACGCAAGGCACATCAGGCATTTATGCGTCTTTAGGAGAAAAAATCAAAATACCGGGAAAACCAAAGAAAATCGGTATGTGGGTTTATGGTGATGGTCACAAACATTGGTTAAGACAACAGCTCACCGATGCTAATGGCGAAAATTTTAATATCGACTATACGGATAGCTATCCTAATGGCGTAACATGGGAAGGTTGGAAATATGTAGAAGCGTCAATTCCGGATAATTGGCAAGCACCTTATACAATGAGCAGCCAAGCGATTCGTTATATGGCAACTAGTGATCAGTCCAAATCAGCCGGAAGTATATATATTGATCAAATTCGTGCGGTATATGAGGATACAGATGAAGATGTAACAAATCCAACCATTGCAAATGTTAAACCGGCAGACGGTGAAATCGCCTATTCCAATAAGCCTGAAATTACTGCTGTGGTCAGCGATGAAAATGGTTCAGGCATTGATCCGAAAAAGATTTTTTTAACAGTTAATGGCGAGCCAGTGTCTGTTGCATATGATGCGAAAACAGGTGTAGTTTCCTATAAACCCGAAAAGGCACTCGCTGAAGGGTTAAACCGTGCCAGAATCGAAGTGTTTGATCAAGCAGGAAACCATAAGTTTCTAAGCTGGGAATTTTATGTTTCTAATGGTGGTCCCGCATTTGCCTGGAAAGGACCGGAGAAAATCTATGCTGGTTCGAGCTTTGAAGTGCAAGTAACGATGCAACATGCTAAAGCATTGAGCGGGACGAAGATGGTTCTGACATATGACAGCAATTTGTTACAGTTTCATAGTGAAGAGGGAGAAAAGCCAAAAGCTATTATTCCGGAAAAGTTACAACAATCTGTTGTACAAAACAGTGTTAATGAAGAGACTGGAGAAATCACTTTAGAATGGGACAACCTAGAAGATGTGGCTCTTTCCGACAATGAGGTTCTTGCTACACTCAAGTTCGATGTAGGAATTGATGCGTCTGGAGACTTCGAGATTGCGCTTGCCAATGGCACACAAACGTATGTGGATGAAGCAATAGGTACCATTCCGTTTTATGCAAAAGCGTATAAAAATAAGATTTCACAACCGTTGACACTTAGTGTGGAAGGTAAATCTCTTCATACACCAAGTACCTTTAAAGTGGTAGATCAGGAAGGAAAGCCGGTTGAAGGGGCTAAAGTCGATATTTTAGGAGATCAGAAGCTCATTCAAGTAAAAAAATCAACACATATTTATAAAGGCGGAAGCGGAGTAGCTGGGGAGCCTTTCCAGCCAGTGGAAGCAGGGACATATATTCCTGTCGCTAAGACTCCATACAAAGGCTTTGATTTTTATCGGATTTATATGCCGGATGGCCAACAACGTTATTTTCATGTGCCAAAGGATGATGTAGAGGAAGTAGAATGGAGTTCTCTTTTGAATCCTACAGATGTAAATGGAGAAAGTAAAACAGACTTGCTTACATTGGCCCAGATTCCATTAAAATTACAAGCGAGCAAAGGGAAGTTAGTTAGCCAGGTATTTTCATTTAAAGTTCTTCCACAGCTTGGAACACCTGTACCTGAGAAGATCACGTTAACTTGGACGAATGACCCGAAAACAACCCAGCATGTAACATGGCGGACAAATACTGCCGTTGATACTTCTGTTTTAGAAGTAGTTGCCAAAACAGATAAAGCAGGTTTCGATAGTGAACATGTACTTCGATTTAAAGGAAACAAAACATTCGTTTCTGATGAAATTGGCGAGTTTATGCAACATTATGCAGAAGCAACCAAATTAACCCCGGGTACCACGTATCAATATAGAGTGGGAGATGGAACCGCTGAAGGCTGGAGTGAAGTAAGTACATTTACAACAGAAAATGCCGCGGACGACGATCCATTTCGTTTCTTGCTTTTCGCGGATACACAAGCATACGACCAAGCTGGTTTTTCATTATGGACAAAGCTATATGAATCAGCTCTAGAAAAATATCCTGATGCCAAGTTTGCTATTCATGGCGGGGATATTGTAGAAGAAGGCAATAAATTAGCGCAATGGAATGATTTTTTAACAGCGTCCGAAGGATTGGTTCGTAAAGTACCATTCATGTCAGTAATGGGGAATCATGATGTGTATGGAGATGGAGAAAATACGTACAAAACATTATTCCCTTATCCTAAAAATGGACCTAAAGGCAAGGAAAACTTTGTCTACTCGTTTGATTACGGGAATGTACGATTTATTATGTTGAATTCCGAGTTCGGTATTAAAGATATGGAAGAACAACAAGAGTGGATCAAAGAAGAAATAGCAGACTCAGATAAGCTTTGGAATATTGCTGTATTCCACCGTCCGCCATATAAAAGCAACCCAAAGAGAGGAACGGACGCAACCATTGAGACTTTCGCTCCCGTTTTAGAAGGATTGAATGTGGATTTAGTTTTAACAGGACATGACCATGCATATATGCGGAGTTACCCAATGAAGGATGGCAAGCCGCAGAAAGATGGAACAGGCACATCTTATATTATTGGCGGATCAGCAGGACCTAAATTTTATCCTGGAGAAAAGCATGATTATGTAGACGTGCTTTATGCGGAAAACAAGCAAGTATACACTTCTTTAGCAGTCAATAAAAATGAAATAAAAATTGAAGCCTATACAACTGACAATGAATTAATTGATTCCCATACGTTAACCAAACAGCCGGGAGAGGGAGAAAATCCAACAGATCCAGAGGAAAAACCTGAGCAGCCGGGAGAGGGAGAAAATCCAACAGATCCGGAGGAAAAACCTGAACAGCCAGGAGAGGGAGAAAATCCAACAGACCCGGAAGAAAAACCTGAGCAGCCGGGAGAAGGGGAGAAACCAACAGATCCAGAGGAAAAACCTGAGCAACCTGGAACAGGGGAGAAACCTGGGGAAACAGAGCAGAAGCCCGATAAACCGGGAGAAGAACCACGAGATCCAATAGAGCAACCTGAAGAAGATTCTTCAAAACCAGGAACAGAGCCTAAAAAGCCAGAAGAAGAATCAAAGCGTCCTGAAGGTGAAAAATCAGCCAAAGACGCAAATGGCAAACAAGCGGGTACAACGAAACAAAGTGAAGCGGATCATACAGAATCGAGCAAGCTTCCAAATACCGCCACATCAATTTATAACTGGCTGGCACTGGGCATTATGATGTTACTCATTGGTGGAGTGCTCTACTTCCGGAGGCGAAAAGCATCGTAGATGAACAAGGTTGAATGATCAATCATCGAAATATTATTCGAAAACGACTTGGACATAATCAGTTGAAAACGAAGATATTTGTACAACAGTGAAAATAGAGCCGCGTGAAATCAAGATTTTTACATTTGATTTCATGCGGTTTATTCATTTTTATCCCGCATGTAAGGTGCCCTATACACCACTTTAAGACCTGAGTTGATACAAAAGGTCCAAGTGTGAGAAAACGGCACCTAAAAGCCCGATTGGTTCAATTAACATTCAGTAGCTGAATGAAGTTTCACTTTATATCGTTTTGTCCCACTTTTGAAAAAGTAAACCGTAAACCATATTGCAACACGCTAATCCAAAACTAAAATAGTCTAAAAGATTCGTTTTCATTTTCTTAAGGATAATAACTTTACGAAAATTAAAAAAAAGTAAGATAATAACCATATTGGATGATATAAGTGTCTGTTTTCAAACCATTTGGGCCAGGATATTTTTTTCAGGTCACTTAACTGAGCGATATGTCGAAGAGGAATTAAAAATAAAGTGAAATCAAGGGATTAGATATAGATCAAATGAGTCTCTAGCATTTGATCTTAAGCTAAGGTTTGTAAAGGAAGGATGTAATGAATTTTAAAACAAACATATTTAAAAACAGAAATTTAGTAATAGTACTGACGAGTCAATTACTATTCCAATTGGCATTATGGATTGGACTGATAGGAAATCTGCAATTTTTACAAAGAAATGTGGAATCACATCTTTTACAATCTATATTTTTGGTGGCAGGCAGTGTATGTAGTGTATTAATTGGTCCATATGCTGGCAGACTCATTGATGGTGTAGCTAAAAAACAAATTTTATTAACTGTCGGTATAATGAGAATAATGTCTGTTGGGTTTATGTTCATTGCCTTAATGACCGAATCAGTTTGGTGGATGTTAGCCTATAGTATTGGTGTAAGCTGTTCAGCTTCTTTTTTTGAGCCCGCGTTGCAAGCTATTATTGTTGAAATAACTGAAGAGAAAGATTTGCTTATAGCTAATTCACTGAACTTGAATATTGTAACGCTGTCAAGAATTTTTGGAGCAACGATGGGGGGAATTTTATTGGCTTTTGCTTCATTACATTTCCTCTATGCTGTTTCATTTGTAGCTTTCTTATTTGTTTTCATCATCACATTTTTATTAAAAGTCGAAGATACTGGCTTTAAAAGGGAGAAAAAGAAAAAGGTTGAATTCAAAGAGATATTTTCAGTAATATCAAAAACATTCGATGTTAAAATGATGCTCTATTTATCTATCATCCCGATTATTTTTATTGCGGGTTTTAATTTATTTGTCGTTCAAATAAGTACTATTCAAAACAACCCTTCTATGAAGGGAATATTATATGCTGTTGAAGGAGTTTCTCTCATTCTTTCTAGTACTTTTATAAGTAAGAAAATTAAACATAAAAATCGTATATATAGTATGTTGGTTGTAAGTTTTTTTATTGTCATTGTTCAATTTTTCCTTTCATTTTCTCATATATTTTTATTTCCAATTATCGCGTTTGCCTTATTTGGTCTTTCTTATGGGATCTTTAACCCTATTTTTAATACTCTATGCCAAGAAACGATTGACAATGAGTTCCATGGTCGTTTTTTTGCATTTAAGTCGATGATTGAAAGAACTGTACTACAAATATCGCTGGTGACAATAGGTCTATTACTCGATATGATTGGCTTTAAAAAGGTCGTCATTACATTCGGATTTCTTTCCCTGTCTCTATTGCTAATAGCCGCATTTCTCTATGTTGGTAAAGCGCATATCAAGAATCGGCGAGAAAATATTTCTTTTCATAATCATAAAAAGTTGTAAAAGCTGATGATTCCCGGATGGAAAAATCAGTTTTTTTAATTTCTTATTAATATCGAAGATTACATGGGTGCTTTCTGATAGTAGTTCCAGTTTTTTAATAGTACGTTCATTAAACGTTCATTTAAGATGGGCAAGATAAAATGTATCTAGCTTGCCTCTTCTCAAAATAAAGGGCAGGTAATTTCCAATTTACCCAGTTACTCCTCATCACTCAAACTGATATACAAACTATGTTTGTTAAAGCCCTTTGCCACTCTTATAGATTCAGGTGGAATGGATTGATGATAAGATTTACCTGCCCCTCGTTGATCCCCAAAAACTAATACGAGTTCTTTTGCCAGGGTGATCACATCAACCCGGACGCGGGACGCAACTCTCGGAACTGGCATGGACGATCCCCCATGAATGAACAACAAAACAGGTTTGGTTGGGTCATCTGCCTGAATCAGGATGGTCTGGTCCACGCCGCATAAAGGAACGTTTTCAACAGAATCAATACCCGTGTCGTGAAGGGAAAAGTCTCTTTTTTATAAAATGTCATCTTCACCTCCTCTTCTTTCTTGATTCCACAAAGTCGGCGGAATGCCTTTTAAATACTTCATGTCTGCCTCCAGTCGCATTGGGCAGTTTACCAGCTTAGACGATTATCCTGATTTTACTAGGCGAATCTAATGAATGGCTTCCGTCATATTCACTACTATGCTTCCCTTTTGAAAAAGACTGGCGCGTAATTATCCATTACATATCCCATGCACGTAAATGTTGGTGCCACTCTTTGTGCTTTTCATTTATGCAACTTTCGCAGATTTCGCATTGTTTTATAAAATTCAACAAGAATTTTCTATTACCATATTTATCTTTTTTATCCCGCATGTAAGGTGCCCTATACACCACTTCAAGACGTGAGTTGATACAAAAGAAGGTCTAAGTGTGAGAAAACGGCAGCTAAATGCCCGATTGGTTCAATTAACATTCAGTAGCTGAATGAAGTTTCATTTTATTTTACCTCTTGCATTATTCTGAATTGGTATTATAATGAATAACACAAAGTTAAATTTAGAACCACTGGTTCTATTATCGGTACACTTTATGAGGGGTGCATAACATGAGAGTTGCAACAGATATCGGAGGAACATTTACAGATTTAGTCTATATCAAAAAAAATGGCGAGTTTGGCATTGCCAAAGATCACACCACCCCCGGAAGGTACGAAAGGGGCATATTAAATGCCATACAAAAGAGCGGGATTTCTCCCGGTGAAATTGACATGTTCATTCATGGTTCTACAGTCGTCATCAACACGTTGACAGAACGAAAGGGCGTAAAAGTAGGATTAATTACGACCCAAGGGATGAGAGATGTTTTAGAAATAGCGAGGGGAAACAGGCCTGATCTCTATAATTTCAAATATAAAAAACCGAAGCCTTTTGTTGAAAGGCATTTGCGGCTTGAAGTGGCGGAAAGATTGAATTTCAAAGGCGAGGTTTTAGTTGAATTACATGAAAGCGATTTAAAAAGAGCTATAGAATATTTTCGACAAGAAGGCGTTGAAGCCATTGCGATTGTTTTCTTGCATTCTTATAAAAACCCTATACATGAACAAATGGCGAAAGCGTACATTCAAAAGCATTGGCCTGAAGTATATGTAACCGCTTCATTTGAAGTATCAAAAGAATGGCGTGAATACGAGAGAACGAATACAACAGTATTGAATTCTTATGTAAAGCCGATTGCAACGGAGTATATTAATAACCTGAAAATGGAACTTGAAAATATTCATATTGATGGAACGAAGTATATTATGCAATCTAATGGCGGGTCCACGACTTTTGAACATGCCAAAAATGACCCGATTCAAATGGTAGAGTCGGGGCCTGTCGCTGGGATTTACGGTGCGAAAGTGTTGGGTGAATTGATAGGAGAAAAGAATATGATTGCATTTGATATTGGCGGGACTACCGCAAAATGTTCCTTAATTCACCAATCTGAAGTGAAAATTACGACCGATTATTATATTGAAAAGACAGATACGAACGCCGGCTACCCGATAAAAGCGCCAGTGGTTGATATAGTCGAAATCGGCAATGGCGGCGGCTCCATTGCCTGGATTGACGATTTAGGCTCTTTGCAGGTGGGGCCGCAGTCAGCAGGCGCTTATCCCGGACCGGTTGCTTACGGCTTGGGAGGAGAATCGCCTACTACAACAGACGCCCATTTGGTTACCGGAAGATTATCGCCCAAAAACTTCGATTACGATGTGGATATGGAAAAAGTAAAGCAAGTGATGAAGGAACAAGTATCTGCACCGTTCCAAGTGTCAACAGAGGAAGGGGCATTAGGTATTATCCAAATTGCCAATTCCAATATGTTGAACGCTTTACGGTTAATATCTGTCCGGAAGGGTTATGATCCATCTGAATTTGTCATGATTGCATATGGCGGCGGAGGGTCCATGCATGCCGCTGTTTTAGGGAGAGAATTAGGGGTTAAAAAAGTAATCATTCCGGTTTCGTCTGCTGTTTTTTCAGCTTGGGGCATGCTGCAAACAGACCTGAGACGCGATTATATCCAGACTTATGTGGAGCCTTTTGAACAGTTGGATTTACAGAAACTGAATCACAAGTGGAAAAAGATAGAATCAGTGGCTGCTGAAGAGTTTATGGAAGAGGGAATGGAAGCCGGCAGCATTTTGTTCACAAGATATTTGGATATGAGATATGCCGGCCAGGAACACTCGGTCAAAGTTCCTGTTCCTAATGGTGACTGGTCAAACGAAAATCGCCAGGAAATCATCGAGAAGTTTCATGAATTACACGAACAACATTATACGTTTAAATTGCCTGATACCGATACGGAAATCGTCAATATTCATGTGACGGGTTTTGGACAAGTGGATAAAATCAGCCCGCGAGAAATAGATGCGGCTTCAAAACGGCAAAACCCCATTTTAGAGGTGCGGGGTGTTTATTTTGAACAGGAGGGCTGGCTCCTAACGAAAGTGTATGCCAGGGAATATTTAGGAACAGATACCGTGATACAAGGTCCCGCCATTATAGAAGAGAAACAAACATCGACAGTACTGTATCCCGGCCAAACGTTAGCGGTTGATAAGTACGGCAACTTAATCATTGAAACGGGGGTATGAACATGTTTTCCGAAAAGATTGAAAGCCCAAGCCCATTTTTGCTTGAAGTGATCAAAGATTCGTTATTATCTATCGGGGATGAGATGTTTATCGCGTTGGCAAAAACATCTATGAGCCCCATGTTTTATGAAGCTTTGGATTATGCGTGTGGTTTAACAGACGCCAAAGGAAATTTGATCAGCCAAGGCAATGGGGTAACCAGTTTTATCGGTATGCTAAGTCCGATGGTGCAGCATGTCTTGACACTTTATGATGATGGAAAAGACTTGCAAGATGGTGATGTAATTATTATCAATGATCCTTATGTGGGAGGGGGCTCTCATTTATCAGATGTAGGTTTGGTCATGCCCATCTTCTTCGAAAATGAGATTGTTGCTTTTTCAGTGAACAAGGGCCATTGGACAGAAGTGGGTGGAAAGGACCCGGGGTCTTTTACGAATGATTCTATCGAAATTTATCAAGAAGGCCTTCAGTTGCCGGGTGTTAAATTATTTGAAGGCGGAAAAGTAAACAAGGCGGTTGTCAGTATTATTGAGCAAAATGTTCGTTTGCCCAAACAATCATTAGGTGATATGTGGGCGCAAATTGCCGCATTGCGAACGGGCAGGAAAAGATTTGAAGAGCTTTGTCAAAAATACAGAAAGAAAGCCGTTATTCAATCCATCAACTTTTTGCTGCGGCAAGGAGAAATATTATCAAAACAGGCATTGGCAAAATTGCCAAAAGGAACTTTCGAAGCGTCCGATTTTATAGAGGATGATCCCAATACTGGAGGTCCATATCCTATTCAGGTAAAAGTGACCATCACGGATGATGAATTTATATGTGATTTTAGAGGCAGCCATAAACAAGTTCAGTCTCCGGTGAATTGCTCTTATTATGGCTTGATGGCAAGTGTAAGAGTGATGTACTTGGCGATTATTCATCCAACGAAAAATATAAATGAAGGTATTTTTCACCCTCTAAAGATTATAACGGATAAAGGTTCCATTATTTCCGCCGAAAGACCTGCCCCCGTTTCGATGAACTTTGAGGGCAGATTGGGGGGCGCGGACTTAATATGGAAGGCGATGGCCCCGTATATTCCGGAGCAGTTGCCGGCCGGGCACTTGCTATCTGTTTCCTCGGTATTAATAAGCGGCATACATCCTGAAACAGAGGAACCGTTCTTATTAGTGGAACCATCGGTTGGCGGCTGGGGTGCGGCTCATGACCATGATGGACAAAGAGGGCAATTTTGTATGGGGGATGGAGAAACGTATAACATCCCAATTGAAGTTGCCGAAGCCAGATATGGTGTTCTAGTA
This sequence comes from Siminovitchia sp. FSL H7-0308, assembly GCF_037980985.1. Taxonomy (NCBI): domain Bacteria; kingdom Bacillati; phylum Bacillota; class Bacilli; order Caryophanales; family Bacillaceae; genus Siminovitchia; species Siminovitchia sp. FSL H7-0308. The sequence goes on along the minus strand of NZ_CP150282.1, from coordinate 3,692,095 downwards.
GAACAATACGCCTTAAGATGTGATGGCGGAGGAGCTGGAAAATTTATTGGCGGTTCAGGTGTGATTCGGACATACAGGGCTTTAAGTGATGGGCAAAGACTATCCATCAGTTTTGGAAGGCATCAATATGCTCCTTGGGGTGTGAATGGCGGTAAAGAGGGAGAGAAAAGCTACATTAAAGTAATGAGAAAGGATGGCACAAAAGTAGGGCCTACGGGAATTCTGAAAAACTTGCAATTTAATAAAGGCGATGTTGTAGAGTTGGCTACCGCAACTGGAGGGGGGTATGGCAATCCTGAAGAACGGCCCTTACAACAAGTGATCAGTGATGTGAAAAATGGTTATATTTCGTTGGCTGATGCCAGAAAGGTTTATAAAAAAGAGGTGTAATCATCAATACCCATTCCTGCTCTTACAAACTAGAAGAAATGGGCTTGATAAATTAGTATAAAGAGCAGGAGGGAGATCATGATGATGTTAAAAACACTAGATAACGCCATTCAAGTATTAAATTGTTTTACGGCGCAAAAGAAAGCATGGGGAGTCAGGGAGCTGGCCAGAGAATTAAATATAAGCCATACAGCTGTCAATCGAATTGTTAAAACGTATGAAAGGAATGGATTTTTAACACAAGATGCCGAGACGAAAAAATATCAGCTGGGCTTAAAGTTTATTGAATTTAGCGAAATTATCAGAGAAAGAATGTCCATTACAGAAGATATTTTGCCTATTATGGAAAAGATAGCGGAAAAAACAAAAGAATCCATCTTTTTAACTTGGAAGGAAAATAATGACGGAGTGACGTTGGCGATTGCCGAGAGTGAGGAACGAATTAAGTTTTCAGTGTCAATCGGCACTAGAACACCCCTTTATGTGGGCGCTTCTTGCAAAGTCATTATGGCTTTTTTGCCGGAAGAAGAACAGCTTGCCATTATGGATCAAGGACTAACGAGGTACACTGAAAAAACGACTACAGACAAAATCGCTTTATTGAATGAGTTAAAAGAAATTAAAGAGAGAAAATGGTGCTATACCCACGGTGAATATACAGACCAAGTATTCGGACTGGCAGTTCCGTTATTTAATAAACATCAACAAGTCATCGCTTCTATTACGGCCGCAGGGCCTCAATATCGGCTTACACATAAAAGTAAAGAAGACATGTTGGACATCATAAAAGAAGGAGCGCGGGAGATTCAACAAATCATTTATAATTTTTTCTAACATTCAAGTATCTGAAAAAAGATCGTAAAGAACGTCAAGTCAATCCAATCCAGGATGTCAAACAATAGGGGGTTTATGATGGCGAGGAGCAATAAAGAACAAGAAGAGATGTATGTGCAAGAAAGAATACCAGACTCTAAAAAGAAATCTTGGATTGGTATAGCGGCAATCTATTTTGGAATGACTGCCGCTATTTCATCTTTTTCTGCCGGCGGCGGTCTCATAACGGGCTTAAATTTAACAAACTCCATCGTTTCAGCAATTGTGGGAAGTGTGTTGCTTGTATTATTATTTTTTATTCCCATGGGGTATATCGGCGCTAAAGAAAGGTTAAACACTTATGTCTTGGGGGAGTATGTGTTCGGGAAGAAAGCTACGAACTTTACTACCGGGATGGTTATTTCCGTATTGCCGGCGTTTGGCTGGTATGGGGTGCAAGTGTCGATTGCCGCAGAGGCTTTTAATCAAATGTTACATGTTGGAGATTTTACTAAGTTATTTATCGTCATTTTAGGATTATTATTTGTAATTCCGGCATTGTTTGGAGTGACAAGCATGGCATGGCTGGATTATATCAGCATACCGGCAATCTTGCTTATTACATTGTTAGGCTTTTTCAAAGTGATGAGCATTTCGAGTATGAGCGGCGTTTTTTCTTATGAGCCTGGTACGACCCAGTCGCTATTTTGGGGGATTAATCTTATTTTGGGAGCTTCGGTGGCAGGTTCTTGTTTTTCACCTGATTATACGCGGTGGATTCCCAGTAACGTCAGGAATGTTTCGTATACTGGGATACTGGGCGTAATAACGCCAAAAGTGGCTTTAACTGTTGTCGGATCAATGATGGCGCTTACAGCTACAACGATTGGAATAGATGAACCATGGGATGTTTCGAAAGTGCTCGCGGCTTTGGGATTACCGGCGCTTTCCATGATATTGGTTGTGTTATTGCAATGGACTACGACAATCGTAGCTGCTTATAGTGCTGGATTGGCTTTAACAAAGGCGTTTGGTTGGAGCAGGTTTTGGTGGACTTTTATCGTGGCTGTTGTCGGAACTAGTTTGGCTTTAGGCGGTATTATCAAATTTTTTATACCGTTTTTAGGGATATTGGCAGCTTTTGTTTCACCAGTCGCCGCTATCATCATAACAGATTATTTCTTCATTTCTGGAAAACAACTGAGAGAAAAAGGAGACTTCTACTGGCCTAGTATCGTTTGTTGGTTGATCGGTGGGTTTTCAGCATTCATCATTCCTGTATTTATACCAGCTTTAAATGCTTTTATCATCAGTATGGTTAGTTATTATTTCTACCATAATATATTTAAAAAAGCTTAAAGAACAATAGGAGGGAACCTTATGAAAATAGCACATGTTTTACCTGTCAATGTTAGCAAGGAGAGAATCAATAATATAAAAAGCAAATTGACCCCCAACTTGTTCCCGGATACACAATTAGACATCATCACTTATCAAGAAGGGCCGAAAGATTTGGAATATTACACTTATGAGCATTTGGCGATTGATCTGATGATAAAAGATAAAGAGCGATTAAACTCCTACGATGCCATTAGTATTGCATGCTTTTATGATCCGGGTGTGAGGGAACTGAGAGAATTGTTAAATATACCGGTTATTGGGATTTCACAAGCATCCATATTACTCGCTCAAGTATATGGGCATAATAGCGCCATCATCGTAAGCAGGGATAAAAACTTGCCTAAAATGAAAGATAATATGTTGCTATACGGTTTTAGCGATCATATTAGTGTTTGGCAATCTTTAGATTTGACTGTCCAACAATTGAATCAGATCGATCAGGCGGAACTGCTTTCTTCTACTTCGAAGCTTATAAAAGAAGCTATTGAAATATATAAATCCGAAGTGATTATTTTAGGGTGTGGAGCTTTATCGGGATTAGAAGATGAGTTGGTTCAAAAGTTTCAAATGCCGATTATTAACCCGATCGTTGCGGGCATCAAAATGGCGGAAACGCTGGCAAGCTTGCGGAAGACGGCTCAATTGACAACGAGTAAACTGTATGACTATGAAAATAACAGTTTACATTTTTGACAACGATATGGATTTTGATAGCGATTACATCTATTTGCTATGATGGCCTATTTCAGTATCAGTGCGTGGATTGAAATAATGGTCACCGCCGTAATCACATATCTAGATGAAACGGCTCACTCTACATCATTGCGTGGATTGAAATTTTCGCGGATCGGCACACCTTTTTCATCATACCCGTCGCATTCTACATGAGTCGTGGATTGAAATCAGAATGAAACATATTTGAAAAAATACGAGTGAGTTGCCGCACTCTACATGGCTATTTTAAATCTACTATGAAGGAGGCAGACAATGTTTCATAAAAGAAAAGCAGCCGCTCTCGCATATATGAAGGAATTTGATATGGAGCTATTGGTATTGGTTCCGGGTTCAAATTTATATTATATGACTGGAAATAAACTGAAACAAAGTGAAAGGTTAACATTATATTTTTTAGAGCGCAGTGGAAGAGGTATTTTCTTTGTTCCGGAAGTTGAAAAAACGAAATTCATGCTGGGCGAGGATGATTGTATATTAAGTTATTCTGATGATGAAGGTCCTCAGTCCTTATTAGATGATGTAAGAAGCAGTTTAGCCCAACACTATAGCAGAGTCGGTGTTGAAACAAATACGATGCGATTATTTGAATATCAATTCTTACATGAATTGGGCATGCGGCAAACTGTTCATGCAATGAATCTATTGAAAGAGATGCGTCAATATAAGAATTCAGAAGAAATAAAGAGTATCAAAAAAGCTGTTTCTGTTTTAGAGGAGAGTTTATTAGCTATTTTACCAACTATTCAGATTGGAGTACAAGAAAAGGAAATTGCGGCCAAATTAGAGTACGAAATGAGAATGAGAGGTTCGGAAGGCACTCCTTTTTCAACGATTGTGGCTTCGGGATATAGAGGAGCGCTGCCACATGGCCGAGCATCTGACAAGACGATTGATGATGGGGATTTTATTGTCATTGACTTTGGGGCGATTGTAGATGGTTATGTAGGCGACATGACTAGAACAATCGGGATCGGACATATTTCTGCTAAACAAAAAGAAGTTTATCATGTGGTCAAAAGAGCGCTAACGGAAGCAATTGCATCTATTAAGATTGATGAAAAGATCGGTGACATTGACGCAACCGCCCGAAATATCATTTCCCAAGCCGGTTACGGGGACTGCTTTACACATCGGTTAGGTCATGGAATTGGTTTGGATGCCCATGAAGATCCTTATATTATGCAAACAAACGATGATCAGATTCGTCCGGGCATGGCATTTACAATTGAGCCGGGTATCTATCTTCAAAATGAATTTGGGGTTCGAATAGAAGACAACATCGTTGTAACCGAAGCAGAAATAGAAAATGTCATGACCGTCAGTCATGATTTGATTGTTTTATAAATGACGTTATTTTTCCAGGGGATGGACGTGCATTGCGTCTATCAGCTTTTGATCCAGGGGAAAAACGTTCCGCATTTCTGGATAAGAAGAAATGCCGCCATTATGGAAAAGAGGAAACAAAAACGATCCAAAAGGTGATTCATCATTATGATTGGTAAGGAAGAGATAGATATTGAGAAAAAAACATCCAACTATTTTTAACCCAATCACGATTTTTTTAATCGTTTTTACGGCTATCTTTGGAGCAGTCATCGGGATGCAATTAATCACAACATTAGGTATTTCCGCAAATACATCCATCATTGGAGCAATTTTCGCTATGATGATTGCCAGAATACCCATTCAGCATTTTATTCGTTTTAAATCTGTCCATCGGCAGAATATGATTCAAACTTCCATCTCGGCCGCAACTTTTGGAGCAGCAAGCAGTTTACTGCTGCCAATTGGCATTCCCTTTGTCATGGGGATGCCCGAGCTAATATTGCCCTTGTTTATAGGTGTAACGCTTGCGATGTTTGTCGATGCCATTTTATTATATAAGTTTTTTGATTCAAAAATATTCCCGGCAGAAGAAGCCTGGCCACCGGGTATTGCAACAGCCGAAGCAATTAAGGCGGGTGATGAAGGTGGAAAAAGGGCTAAAGTATTAGGAGCAGGTATTGTTATTGGAATTTTGGGTTCGATCGCCAAGATTCCGATGTCCGCTTTTGGTGTCGCCTTTATAGGAAATATTTGGGCGTTAACAATGTTTGGTATCGGTCTCTTGCTCAGGGGATATTCAGTGCCTTTATTCGGAAGTGATATAAACGATTATTATATACCTCATGGTTTTATGATAGGTGCCGGGATCGTGGCATTGGCTCAAGTATGCATGTTAATATTCCAGAAACAAGAGCAAAAGGGAAACGGTGAATCGGTCAATAGGTATTCAAGAAATGAAAAAGATATTGCCCAAGGATTTAGAAACGGTACACTTGCCTATCTTATCATTGCTGTCTTGATGGCACTGATATCTGGCATATATCAGGATATGTCGATTTTGATGTTAATTGGTTTTATTTTGTTTGCGACGCTTGCTGCTTTTGCTCATGAATTAATCGTAGGGATTGCAGCTATGCATGCAGGATGGTTTCCGGCTTTTGCGGTTGCGCTTATTACTTTAATCATCGGCATTCTCATTGGTTTTCCAAAAGAGGCTTTGGCTATTTTAGTTGGCTATAGTGCTTCAACAGGCGTTGCTTTTGCTGATATGGGCTATGACTTAAAAACGGGCTACATTTTACGGGGGAATGGTACAGACCCAACTTTTGAAAAGGAAGGAAGAAAGCAGCAATTATATGCCGCTGTCCTGGCTTTTTTGGTAACGGTTACAGTTGTTTTTGTATCCTTTCAAAGCTATTTTGAAAAAGACTTAATCCCGCCTGTTAATTTTGTGTATGCGGCTACTATTGAATCCGGTGTTTCTCCCCAAATAGCGACTCAACTCATAATTTGGGCTATACCCGGGGCGTTGCTTCAAATGATTGGCGGCCCTAAACGACAGATGGGGGTTCTGTTTGCAACCGGATTATTATTAATAAATCCCATTGCCGGATGGGCGGTGCTTGCCGGTATTTTCATCCGCTTTATGATGTATAAGATCAATAGAAACCAAGATCATCAGTTGATGACGGTTATGGCCGCCGGATTTATTGCCGGTGACGCTTTGTACAGCTTTTTTTCTTCCATCTTTAAGATGGGAAAGCAGTAATTTAGTACGGCGGCTGCAGCATGCTCTAATATTTTGTATTCGGTATACCTATAAAAGAGACATACCTGTAACCGAAAGTCATTTTCGGAACACAGCCATACTTTCCCAGAAGGCGTGGATGTTGAAGGGCGGGAAAAAATAATCGGCCTTTTTAGCATACGAAATCGATTTTGGGAATCTGCTACAACAGCAAATGAGGCTTGCTTTTGGTTGTTTTATGATAAACCTTTTAGACTACGGTCTGATGATAACTATTTTATAAACGCTTAATTTCTCTCGGTGTACTTCAACATCCTAAAAAAGAATGAGGTGTTTGTATGCAACATTTTATACAGGTCTTGGATGTTTAATGGCTCCTTCTATTCTCTTTTTAACGACCAAAGCCATCTTTGGGTAAAACAATGAACGAAGTGTATATGCGACCAGAAGTGAAGGAAAGGCAAAACTTGTTACACTCTTGTCTTTTCTTTACTTTCAAGAAAGTGCGTGGCTCGCCAAATTTGGGCGGAAGTGCCCGCTTATCATATGTAATGGGAGAATGGTGGATTTGGCATCAACATTGAAGCACGTGAGAAATTCATCCGCTTATTCTGTTTCCCCTTTGATAATTTTCCACATTTGTCTTAGCTTACGCAAATCCTCTTCATCGGATTTAGGCAGTTCTTTATGCCAGCGGTCAAGTTCAGGGTCTTTGATGACTGTTGGATACTCATCATCATCTTCTTTTTCAGATCCAGTGGGATCATCGGTTATACCGAGTAAATAATCCGTTTTTACGCCATATAATAAGGCTAACTTTTTTAGTGTGTCAGTGTCAGGATCACGATAGTCCCTTTCATAGTTCGATAAGACTGCATTTGTGATTCCAATCTTTTTAGCCACATAAATTTGGGACCAATTTCTTTTCTCTCTTTCTTTTTTCAAACGAGATCCTAAGCTCATCATACATCACCATTTTATACATTATACTTATAGTTTACCCAAAATAAACGCTGTGTTAAGTAGATTTAACAAAAAGTTTAGTAGTGTACTTGACTTTCAACGGTACGTATATATAATAAAAGTAGCCGTTTAAACTTTACGTTGAAAAGGCGGTGATATCACAATGTTGCACAAAAAAATTAAAGAGGTCAGGACAGCCAAAAATATAAAACAAGTTGTGATAGCGAATGCTCTTGGTATTACCGTGCAAGCGTACAGCATGAAGGAAGGAGGCAAGCGCCCAATAACTACAGCCGAGCTGGAGTTGATCGCTGCCAAATTAGATGTGCCGGTGTCGACATTTTTTTTGAAAGCGGATTAAACGCAGGGTTAAAGATTTGTAATTCATAAATGTCGGAAAGGAGACGATAAATGTAATGAATGGAAAATCTATTAGCCTGTGAAAAATTCTGTTTTACTTCAAAGCAAGTCTTGAGTGGATGTGAGGCACAAGTTCCAATACCCTTTTTTTAATGAAATTGTTCGGTCATTCAAACAATGTAATGGCTAAAGAGGGAGTGGATTGAGATGGGAGAAAGGTATGCTTCGGGATTGTCGGAAAAAGTGATTTGTTATCTATTTGAACCTATTGATGAAGGAGCGGAACGGTCTTTTCATTATATGCTTGATGTGAATAAGGCATATGTATCAATGCTGATTTCCGAAGGCATTGTCGACTTAGAAACAGGTAAAGAGATCATGCGGTCACTGAAAGAAATACATAATGAAGGAAACGAACAGTTTGAGATTGATCATCGCTTGGAGAACCTTTGCTTCTATATTGAACAGAAATTGGTTGATAAAGTCGGGAGAGAGGTTGCCGAACAACTGCATAAAGGCAGAAACAGAAATGATCTGTATGCGACTGTCACGAGGATGAACAGCCGTGAAGGCATAAAAAGGTTATGCGCTCTGTTATTAAAGCTGCGCGGCGCCTTGTTAGAACTTGCTGACTATCATTGTCATATGGTTTTTACCGCTTATACACATATGCAGCCTGCGGTCCCGATTACATTGGGTCATTATTTTTCGGCGATCCTTCATGCAATGGAACGAGACTTTACTCGCTTGGGCAGGGCCTTGCAACAGACTAATCTTTCTCCCCTGGGATCAGATGCGATGGCAGGTACGGCTTTTCCGATTAAATGGAAGAAGACTGCCGAGTTACTGGGTTTCGCGGAATCAATGACCAATTCATTGGATGGAATCGCTTCTCGTGATTATATGTTGGAAGCTTTATCTGCAATGAATATTCTCATGAATCATATCAATCGTCTGTGCCATGATTTACATATTTGGTCTACAGATGAATATGGCATCGTTACGGTCGGAGAATCAGCAACTGCTTCCAGCGGTAGAACGTTGCATAAAAAGAATCTGGTTACTTTGGAACGTATAAAAGCAAAGTCATCACATGTGTTGGCAGCCCTTGTTTCCGCCATCGGTTGCATGAGCAACATTCCATATGCCCATTGCCAGGACTTGGCAGGGGAGAGTACGAAGCTTTTTTGGGATTCCTTGCATGAAGTGGGAACAGCATTGGAGTTGTTGTTAGAGACAATACAAACGATTGATTTTAAGGAAAAGAAGATGCAGAGCGAATCATCCCGTAATTTCTCCACTGTTACTGAGCTGGCAGGTCTGCTTGTCCGTGAAGCAGGCATCTCTTTTCGGCAAGCCCATCAAATAATCGGTTCGATGGTGAACAATATGTTACAGCAAAACCGTACATTCCATCAGTTAGATTCCAGATTCATCGAACAATCATCCATTGATGTGCTAGGAAAAGGTATTTTTATCTCTCAAGAAAAAATTGAAAACGTTTTACGTTCTGTCAAAAATGTAAATGCGAAAATGGTGCAAGAAGAGACGGATTTTATGGAAGTGAAAAAGCAACTGGAAAAGTTGAATCACAAGATTCAACAAGATAAAAAGTGGATGCTCCAATTCGAAGAAACGATCGGCCGTTTTAAAAAGGAGTTAGAATCTTACATGTAAAATGACAAAATAACCCGGGAGTGGAAATATTGAAAACGAACAAATTTGATCAGGCACTTCCATTATATTTTCATATTAAAAAAGTATTGCAAGAAAAAGTTGCAAGCGGTGTATGGAAACCGGGAGACCAAATCCCAAATGAAATTGAGCTCGCGGACATCTTTCAAGTGAGCCGATCCACTGTAAGAGAAGCAATCCTTCAATTGGTTCGGGAAGGTGTACTTGTCAGATATCAAGGTAAGGGAACTTTTGTATCGCAACCGAAAATCGAAGGTGAACTGATCAACTTCAATTTTTCAAGCAAATGGGCCTTTAAGCAACAAATGGTTCATGTAATTGAAAAGCCTTGTACTGTTTCAGTGGCAAAAGCATTGGGATTGGCGCTAAATGAGATCGTCTATGAGATTAAACGAATCAACTTTTTTCATACTGAACCGGCAGCTTTGGAAATTTCTTATATCCAAAAAGCATGTGTACCTAATTTGACAAACCATTCTATCGAAGGAAGATTATATGATTTGTTGAACGAGAAATACCATATTTCCATTACAAATGCGGAGAGTGATATGGAGCCTGTTCTTTTAAATTCAGCGGAAGCGGGAATGTTGAAAACGAATATGGACAAACCGGGGTTGAAAATAACACGGGTTGGTAAAACATTATCGGGAAAACCGGTTATTTTAACCGACAGTTTGATCCGGGGCGATAAGGTGAGAATGTTTATTCAATCCAGCTAATGAAAGAGGAAAAAGAGTTGTTTCGTGGGTGGCATCAGTTGTTTCTAGTTCCACATGATGGTTTCGCAAACATTATTTTTGAGTGGCTACCGCAATGAAAATAGGAACCTATATTTAATGCAGGACTTCAAGATGTGACATAGCCTTGTTTTTGTGACAGATTAGATCGTTTTCAAGGATAGGAACGATGTTGGTCGGCTAGTCTAAAGGCTCCGGCGACTATGTGATTTGCTCGTTGCTTGGAATTTCTCCCATTTTGCTTATCGTCCGGAAGGAGTGGCCACTATTTTAGGGATGATCTTGTATTGGGGATTTTCCGTTTGAAAAAATAAAAAATCCAATGAATCGTTATCTGCCTAAGGAGGGATAGACATTGAAGTTTACAATTATTGGCGCCGGAAATAGCGGTCAAAGCATGGCGGCACATTTAACGTTATTGGGTTATAACATTTCTTTATATGATATTCAGGAAAGTTTAATAGAAGGAATCAATGAAAAAGGTGGAATCGAAGTCGAAGGGTTTATCCAAGGTTTCGCTCCAGTAAAGGCTACAACCAATCTGGAAAATGCCATGGAAAATACGGATGTCATTATGATCACGACAACAGGAAGCGCACACCGGACAGTGGCGCGCGCGATTGCGCCTTATTTACAAGATGGACAAGTGATTATGCTTTGTCCGGGTTATTGGGGAGCTTTGGAATGCAGGAGTATTTTCAGAGATATGGGCATGAATAAAAAAGTGTATGTCGCAGAAACGGAATCTTTCATTTATACTTGCCACTCTACGGCACCGGGACATGTTCAAATTAGGAAAATCAAGGAATCTCTGGAATTTTCGGCTCTGCCTTCGAGTGATTCGGCCATTGTAAAAGACAGACTTAGTGAAGTATATCCGCAATTAAAGATTGCCGGTAGTGTGTTGGTGACAACTTTGAACAATTGCAATCCGATTTTACACGTGCCGATCGCACTGTTAAATGCGGGGAGAATTGAATCTGAAGGGGAATTTGCCTTTTTCCTTGAAGGTGCCACACCATCAGTCGTGAATGTTGTGGAAGAGTTGGAACAAGAGCGGTTGGTAATGGGACGTCACTTAGGGATAAAATTGTCTCCCGCACTGGATTTGCTGCGCCGTTTTTATCGGGTGGAGGCAACAACCTTATATAAAAGTATTCAAAAAAACCCGGTCTATCAATGCGAAAAAGCTCCCGTCACATTAAATCATCGTTATATATATGAAGATATTCCTTATGGTTTACATCCGATGGTTGAACTTGGCGAAAAGCTCGGTATTCATATGAGGTGTTGCAATCTGCTCATTGATATGGCGTCCTTACTGGTAAAGGAAGACTTGAGGGAGAGGGCTGTCAGGCTGTCGGATTTAGGATTGGCGGATATGAATCCGGATGAAATAGTAGCGTATTTGGAGGAGTAAAATATAAACGAGTCAGCAACAAACGGCGGTATTAATGGTTGAGCGAACAATTGGTACCGCAGTTTTTTATGGGCAAACCCGAAAATAACAACTTTCTAAATATGAAAAAAGAGCTTACTGATAGAAAAAGACTATGGCAATTTTCAAGGTTACATTTTTTAAAGCAATGCTTCATGACCTATTATTGCTTTCACTATATAAAACCGCTTACATGTATGGTATAATGATTGAAAATTCGGATAAAGGAGGCATTTCATGGGTCAGTACGCGTATAAAAGTATTTCAGAGCTGTCACAACTTATCAGGGAGAAAAGACTTTCGCCTGTTGAGTTGCTTGAAGCGACCATCAAGCGAATTGAGACCCGCAACCAAGAGACCAATTCATTTGTTTACTTGAATTTTTCAGAAGCTAGAGAAAGAGCAAGGCAGGCTGAAGAGATGGTGATGGCCGGGGAAAAGTTGGGGCCTCTGCATGGTATTCCAACTGCTATAAAAGATTTATTTGATTTTAAACCCGGTTGGCCCGCCACATATGGAGGTATTCCCGCTTTAAAAGACCATATAGCCGATTTTTATTGTGTGTATGCTGAAAGAATGGAGAAAGCCGGTGCGATTATTGTAGGTAAAACAAATAGCCCTATCATGGGGTTTCGAGGAACGTGCGATAATCCATTGTTTGGACCAACAAAAAATCCATTTGATGTAACAAAAAATAGTGGTGGTTCTTCGGGAGGAAGTGCCGCTGCAGTGGCGGATGGGTTGATCCCTATTGCGGAAGGTACAGATGGGGGTGGATCGATTCGTATTCCTTCTGCCTGGTGCGGCACATACGGCTATCAAGCGTCCTATGGCAGAGTTCCAATGGTCATGAGGCCGAATGCTTTTGGCGGTATGAGTCCTTTTCTTTATGAAGGGACGATAACGAGAACGGTTGAAGATGCTGCCATTGGCATGGCCTCCTTGACAGGTTATGATTCCAGGGATCCTTTGAGTGTAAACAGCAAGGTGGACTACATGGGAGCCCTCCATAAATCTATGAAAGGATGGAAAATAGCCTACAGCCCGGATTTTGATGTGTATCCGGTAGACGAAAGAGTCAAGAATGTTGTGAAAAGTGCTGTGCAACTGTTTGAAGATGCTGGCGCGCATGTAGAAGAGGTGCAATTCGGTATCAAAAGAGACCAAAAGGAATTAAGTGATTGCTGGTGTCGAATGATGATGACCGCAAATATCGCAACATTCGAAATTTTAAAGCGACAAGGACTGGATTTATTAAAGAATGATCGAGATGACCTTCCTGAGGAATTTACTTACTGGTCAGAATATGTCCATCATATGAAAGCAACAGATATCATCAATGACCAAATCATCCGAACAGAAATCTTTGACTCCATTCAAAAGATCTTCAACGAGTATGATCTCATTATGACGCCAACTTTGGCTTGTCTACCAGTGGATAATGCGGATGATGGGGAGACAAAGGGGCCTTCTCACATAAATGGAATTGAAATGAATCGGTTAATTGGTTGGTGCCTCACTTACTTTACAAACTTCACGGGACACCCCTCTGCTTCTATTCCTGCTGGTTTGGCAGGTCATCTTCCAGTTGGAATGCAAATAATTGGAAAAAGATTGGCCGATGAGGATGTATTCACTGCCAGTTCCATATTTGAACAGCTTAAGCCTTGGAAAGGCACGTACGAAATCTGCAATAATCGGGCCCGTGTCGAATCTTGATTCATAAAAAAGCTTGCATGAGCTTTTAGATCCCGCATGTAAGATGCTATATACACCACTTCAAGACCTGAGTTGATACAAAAGGGCTAAGTTGGAGAAAACGGCACCTAAATGCCTGATTGGTTCAACTAACATTCAGTAGGAGAAGGAAGAAAACTCCTACTGAATGAAGTTTATTTTGGCTACTTAGAAATAAATCATTAGCTTAAGGAAGTTGGAGGATTGCATTGAAGTAAGAAAGAGCCTTGTTTGGAATAGGCAAAGCAAGGCTCTCAATCGTTTTACTCATATTCCTTTCCGGAAAATCATTATATGCGAAGATCGTCCTTTTTGGCACCTGGGTTCGTACTTATGTTTATACGAGCTCTGGGCATTGTTCATTGCAGCTTGGGGATTTTAAAAGATACTGTTGTTCCTTTGCCGACGGTGCTATGGATCGCCAGCTCTGTTCCGAACATTTGTTTCAATCGCTTGTTTGTATTAACGAGGCCAATCCCTTTGGTTAGTTCTGCCTGGCTAGAAAGGATCTGTTTGATTTTTTCTTTATCCATTCCTACACCATTATCTTGAACCATTATTTCCACATCTTTTTTATCACTCATAATGCTTATGAGTATTGTACCGCCGTCAATTCGTTTTAAGACACCATGCCGGATGGCATTCTCTACAAGTGTCTGGATGGAAAGGGGAGGAACGTGTAAATCAAGAACTGTATCCACCTTCCATTCAATCTGCAGCTTGTTGCCGAAACGTTCCTGTTCAATATACAGATATGCTTTTAACAGTTCAATTTCATGTTCCAGAGGGACGGAACGCTGCAAGTTGATTGGACTAAAGCTTTTCTGCAAATATTGCCCGAATTTTTCCAGGAGAGAACTCATTCTATCTGTATCAATTTCACTAAGTGATGCAATTGTATTAAGTGTATTAAATAAAAAATGAGGTTGTATTTGTGCTTGAAGCCATGCAGCTTCCATGCGCAAACGCTCGCTAATCGACTGTTTTAAATTAGCGAGGGCATTTACCCGGGCTTTTAATTCTAAGCTATTAATCGGTTTTGTGACATAATCATTCGCTCCTGATAAAAAGCCTGTCACGATATCTTCAATATTGCTTCTTGCGGTTAATAAAAGAATGGGCAACTCGGAAATTAAGAATCTCTTACGAATTGTGCGAGATAATTCATATCCGGACATGTTTGGCATCATCACGTCAGCAATCACCAAATCCCATTCATTTGTATGCAAGTAAGCCAGAGCCTCTTCCCCGCTCGTTACTGTAACAAGCTCAAATTCATTTGGCGGGAGAATATTGGACAGGATTTTCAAATTAACCGAATCGTCATCTACTGCCAAAATCTTCGGCCGATCAGTTGTTAGTATCGTGTAAACTTTGGATGCATTTACGTAAGTAGAAGAACGCTGGAGTTGAACTGCCGTTTCTTGATCCGCTTTATTGATTTCGGATGTGGCTTTTACCGACTCAATCCCGGGATGTTCTATCTCATTATCAAGCTGTAAGGTAAAAGTAAATACAGAACCCTTTCCGGGGGTTGACTCGACTGATAATATTCCGCCGTGCATTTCTACCAATTGTTTACAAATGCTTAATCCGAGCCCTAGTCCACCTTCAGCAGTGCTGGGATTTCCTTGAACATACGGGTCAAAGATTTTCTGTTCGGTTTGTTTATCAATTCCAATCCCTGTATCCGCTACATGGATACGTGCCATTCCGTTCTTTTCATCGGCTCGGATGGAAATAACTCCTTCACTCGTAAATTTAACCGCATTATGAATGAGGTTATACAAAATTTGAATCAAACGATTTTCATCAGCCATCACGTTAGGAAAACGGCCGGGAATATCAATGGCCAGTTGGATAGGCTTCCTTTCAATCATGAATTGAAACATATCTAACACACCTGAAACGACTGTTCTGATATTAACACTTTGCTTTTCCAAGCGATTGCCTTGTTCTTTTATGCGGGTAATATCCATTAAATCGTTCAACATGAGCGCCATTCGGCGGCTGATTGTGATCAGGAGCTCCATATTGTTTTTCGTATTTGCGTTCAACGAATGATGTTGCTCGTTTGCAATCGATTCGGCGATATTGATAATCCCATGTAGCGGATTTCGCAACTCATGGGAAATGTTAGCAAGGAACCGGTCTTTTAACTGGTCTTCCTGTTGCAGTTTTTGGTAAAGCGCCTCTCTTTCCTCCGTTTCATGAAAAAATTGTTTAAACCAATACGTTGAAAAAAAGACAACGGCCAATATGATATCGTATGGATAGAATGCTGGATACTTAACGATGCCCAGTCCCCGCGAAATTCCCCACCCCAGGCTAGAAACGATACAGAGTGCCGCAAGCAGTATGAATAATACATCCCTTTTTTCAGTAATCATTAATTTAAAAATCAGTAAAGTGATTGTGGAAAAAGAAACGAATATGAACAGAGAATTGAATGGTGAAAAGCCGATATACTTATAAGGAAAGATAATGGTGAAAGTCCCGCTAAGTACACATATGATTGTTAGGGAATCAAGAATTTTATAATGAGATTGAGTAAAAAACAAATGTTTAACAAATTGCAGGAAACAAGCAGTCATTGCCATATATGAAAATTTTATTATTTTTATATACCATTCATAATTCAATGGCAGGATGTTTAAAAGCAAGCGGTCATCATCGAGAACAACACAAATGCCAAAGAATAAACTGCCAAGCGCAAAGAAGAGCAATTCTTTTCTCTTCGGCCTTAATGAAAACAAAATAAATGCGTACAAGCTATGAACAAGCATAATAACAAGGACTAAAAATTGCATGGATGCCGAAAAGTAAAACTCTTTTTGGATAGCATATTGACTTCCAAATTTGATTGATTTATGAATGCCGCCTGCTCCACCATGATCATAATTGGATGCATGAATGATTAGTTCGATCTCTCCAAGCTCATTTGGCTTTAATGTAGATGAAAAGGTAAGGGCGCTTCCTTTATGATTTTCCGGGCTGGTGGCGGGAACGCCTATTTCTTCGATAAGTTTCCCGTTTGCAAATAGTTTTGCCGCGGTTCGAATAGAACGAAGGCGCATTCCGTAATCTTGTTTGCGATCTTTTGGAACTAGGATTTTTAAGCGGTAGGTTCCATTGCCGTATGCGGGAGTTGTTTCCCCGGAAAAAAACTTGTTCCATTTGCCAGGAACCGATATCATCTCTCCCGGTGCCTTCGGGCTTTCATCGGGGTTTAGAAAAGTGTTCGGAAAAAACTCCCATTCACCATCTAGTCGAATTGTTTGATCCTCTTTCATATTCCATTGTCTAAGGTCCAGAATACCTTGAACAGCTTTGGGTTGATCTGATGGGGAGTCATGGAATAACCAAATCAATCTAAAACAGGTCAATAAGAGAAAAAACAAACAGGCAATAAAGAATGTTTTTGTTTTGATCATTTTGAGCAATTTAACCATCACCTTGGGGCCATTTACATGAAGTAAATGGGATTTTGACTGCACTGCGTATACCTTGACATTGATAAGAGAGAGCGCTAAGCTTCTAATCTATATTTAAATGTACTATAAAAGTGTTTAAAGTGTCGGGAAAAAATATTCCTCTTATTAACATTTTTTATCCCGCATGTAAGGTGCCGTAAGCCTCCCACATCAAAATCTTG
The DNA here is from genome assembly GCF_037980985.1 of Siminovitchia sp. FSL H7-0308. Taxonomy (NCBI): domain Bacteria; kingdom Bacillati; phylum Bacillota; class Bacilli; order Caryophanales; family Bacillaceae; genus Siminovitchia; species Siminovitchia sp. FSL H7-0308. The sequence goes on along the minus strand of NZ_CP150282.1, from coordinate 3,675,098 downwards.
AGTGAATACAAAAGGTCCAAGTGTGAGAAAACGGCACCTAAATGCCCGATTGGTTCAACTAACATTCAGTAGGAGAAGGAAGAAACCTCCTACTGAATGAAGTTTCACTTTATCCCGCATGTAAGGTGCCGTAAGCCTCCCACATCAAAATCTTGAGTGAATACAAAAGGTCTAAGTGTGAGAAAACGGCACCTAAATGCCCGATTGGTTCAACTAACATTCAGTAGGAGAAGGAAGAAACCTCCTACTGAATGAAGTTTCACTTTATCCATCATTGAAAGATCAATTAGCAAAAAAAGAAATTATTAATGTTAAGAAAAAAATAAGTAAAGTTGCTGTTAAATGCGAAAAAGGGCGGCGGCTATTTGGTATAATTGCGATTGCCAAAACCTAAATACCCAAAGGTGAAAGCTGAATATTGAAAAATCAACCAATGTAGCCGGGCTCCTCATCAATACTTGACACTTGTCGGCAAATTTGTATAAAATGAATATTATTTCAATCGGAAGGGGACAAAGTACATGATTTTCTAATCCTATTTCAAGAAAAAACATTGTTATGAACTATTCGGATCACTTCTGCATGAAAGGTCGATTCTTATTTGGGTATTGAATGGTTTGTAACAGTGCTTTTCTGGGTAGGATTAGCTATGTGCTTTTATAGTTAAAAAGGGCGAAGTGTCTTCTTTTTGCTATAAGGTCTCATTGCCTCCTGTTCAGAAAAGGACGGGAGGTTTTTTTGTGTTTGTAAAGTAAATGTTTCAAGGATGGAAAAATATTTGTAAAAAGGAGTCGATATGTGTGGAAAGCAAGTATGAATTTTTATCAGAAGATCCCAATATCAAAGTGTTGCCAATTATGCTTTCATTAATCATCGGCGCCTTTTTTGCCATTTTAAATGAAACGTTGTTAAATATTGCGCTAACGACGTTAATGCAGGAATTTGGCGTATCCTTGACGATTGTGCAGTGGATGGCAACCGGTTTTATGTTGGTAATGGGTATTGTCATTCCTGTATCAGCTGTATTGATGCAATGGTTTACGACACGGCAAGTGTTCTTGGGGACAATGATTGTATTCACAATTGGCACGGTCGTTTGCGCTGTTGCCCCTAATTTTAGCATTTTGTTGGTCGGCCGGTTACTTCAGGCAGTTGGAACCGGGCTTTTGACACCGTTCATTTTCAATACATTTTTATTGCTGTATCCGCCTCATAGACGCGGAGCGGTAATGGGAATTGTTGGTTTGGTGATTATGTTCGCCCCGGCAATCGGGCCGACATTATCCGGAGTTATTGTAGAATATTTGGGTTGGCGCTATTTGTTTATTGTTGTCATTCCATTTGCTTTGTTTTCCATTTTGTTTGCTTATAAGTATTTAATCAATGTTTCAGAAGTCACAAAGCCGAAAGTGGATGTATTGTCCATTGTGTTATCGACGATTGGCGTAAGCGGCATTGTATTTGGTTTCAGTTCGCTTGGTGAAAGTGATGCTGGATTCCTCAATCCGCTCGTTTACCTGCCGATTATTGTTGGGGCCGCGGCACTCACCTTGTTTTCCTTCCGGCAGTTGAAGCTTGATGAACCGCTGCTTGATCTCAGAGTATTTCGGTTTCCCATGTATACACTCGGAGTCATCTTATTTTTGATTATTCTGATGGCGATGTTCTCTTCGGAAATTATTTTGCCGGTCTTTATGCAAGGACCGTTGGCGTTGACGGCTGCGACCGCGGGCTTGGTTTTGTTGCCGGGCAGTTTGTTAAGCGGGCTTTTGTCACCGGCAATGGGGCATCTGTTTGATAAATTGGGACCGCGTAACCTGCTCATTCCCGGCACCATGCTATTATGCGCAACGATGTTTATATTAAGTAATTTAAGCTTGCAAACACCAATTTGGGTAATTGTTGCTTGTTATATGCTGCTCATGGTTTCGATATCGGCTGTAATGATGCCTGCTGAAACGAATGGCCTGAATCAATTGCCGAAAAAAATGTATCCCCATGGGACGGCCATCATGACCACTTTGCAGCCGATTGCCGGTGCGATAGGCGTGTCGGTATTTATCAGTTTGATGAATGCCAAGCAAGCTCATTTTCTGGAAAAAGCAGAGGCTCCGACTCATCCTGCAACGATCAAAGCATCAATGGTGGAAGGTGTTGAATTTGTCTATCTCATCGCTCTTGGCCTATCGGTCATCGCTTTGATCATGTCATTTTTTGTGTATCGGGCCACGCCCAAAGAGATGAACGCTCCGGTATCGAAGGAATCGGAGTAAATAACGGCCTTACAAACGGGCTGATAAAGGCCTCTCCAGACAAATAAAAATCACGAATATGGATTGAACTTGAAAAAGAAAAGAGGCGTTCATTGGGGCGCCTCTTTTTTTGAGCCGTAACATATATCGGCATGGAAGTGATGCGATGTAGTAAAAGTCCGCGCTCCGTCCAGTTTCCTTTAAAAGAAAGCATCAAAATGATTCGGTGTGTTGCGATTTAAGTTTTATATCAATTGTAAGACAATATAAAAAATATGTTGAATTTTGTTATTTTCGTTGTTATAATTAACTCGAAAAATGAAATAACATTTCAATTAATGAAATGTAGGTGTAAAGAGTACATATTATTGCATACTCAAAAGTAAAATTGTAAGGGCTGTCATTGAATGAAAGTGGAAAGGGGAGTTTTCATTGGGATTTATTGAAATAAAAACAACCATTCCCGGGCCGCGCTCATTAGACTTATGGAAGAAGCGCAAAGACGCTGTTCCCAATGGTATTTCCACCAATATTCCAATCGGAGTCTCTGAGGCTTCCGGTGCTTTAATAAGGGATATGGATGGGAATTGTTTCATTGATTTGGCTGGAGGTATTGGAACTTTAAATGTTGGACATTTACCACCCGGAATCGTCGAGGTGCTGAAAGAGCAACTCGATTGCTTTATTCATCCTGTTTTTCCGGTCACTATGTATGAGTCTTATATTCAATTGGCTGAAAAGCTTAATCGCTTAGTCCCAGGAACATTTCCTAAAAAAACGATTTTCTTGAACAGTGGCGCAGAGGGAGTTGAAAACGCCATCAAAATTGCCCGGCGATTTACCGGACGACCCGGTATTATTTCTTTTGAAAGAAGCTTTCATGGAAGAACCTTTATGACGATGTCACTGACAGGTAAAGTGAAAGACTTTAAACAAGGTTTTGGTCCGATGGCGACAGATGTATACAAGGTTCCCTATCCATACCCTTACCGTGATGAGCAAACGACAGATGAGGAATTGCTCAACAGTTTTCACCGCTTATTTCAAACAACGGTTGACCCGCGGGATGTTGCGGCCATTATGATGGAGCCTGTCCAAGGAGAAGGCGGACTGGTCGTTCCGTCCGCAACATTTGTAAAGGGAGTCAGAAAGCTGTGTGATCAATTTGGCATCGTTTTTATAGCCGACGAAGTTCAGACGGGCTTTGCCCGTACAGGAAAATTATTCGCCATGGAACATTTTGATGTAGAGGCCGATATAACAGTACTGTCAAAATCAATTGCTGCCGGAATCCCCTTGGCAGCTGTTACTGGAAAAGCGGACATCATGGATTCTCCAAAACAAAAGGAACTGGGAACGACTTTGGGAGGGAGTCCGTTAGGATGTATCGCAGGCCTTAAAGTGTTGGAAATGATAGAAAAAGAGAATCTGACAGACAGAGCTAATCTAATCGGTCAACAAATCAAAAAGCGCTTGGCGCATTCATCATCGTTCATTGGTGAAATAAGAGGAATTGGCGCGATGATCGGAATTGAAATCGTAAAAGATAAGGACACGATGGAACCATACCCTGAAATGGTGAAAGACATTGTGAAAAAATGTTATGAAAATGGTGTGATCATCCTGACAGCCGGGGCATATGGGAATGTAATACGACTGCTGCCGCCCTTGGTCATTACTGATGCAGAGTTGTCGGAAGCATTGGCTGTATTGGAGAGTGTCTTATCCGGATTAGAAAAAGAAGGAAATTGTTAATGTTTTTCAGGAAGTTTAAATCAATTCTTCAACCTTATTTCCGTGGTAACGACCTGCGGAACATATCAAGCCAAGCGTGCTTTCAGGAGATACTCCAGGTCTCCTGATCCGCAGGGCTTATCACTTTCGGGAGATATATGATTAAAGAGAAAGCGGTTACATAACGACTCTGTTCCGTTTTTCTTTTAAAGGAGGAGAAAAATGCCAGAAAGCAGATTAAGAGATTTATTATCATCTATGTCCTTTTTGTTACTTTCTATTATTTTGTATATCGCTTCAACAAACATGAAAAGAATATCAGATGTTGGTGTGGGTCCTGACTTCGCTCCCAAAATAGTAGCAATCGGGATGTTTATTTTAAGCTTCATACTTCTTTTGAATGTGTTAAAAGATGTTATAAAAGCAAAAAGCAACACAACCGTGGAAAAGAACGGTAAAGCCTCTTCTATCAATTTTATTAAAAAATATAAAAATGCATTATACACCATCATATTGATTTCTCTTTATGTCATCGCCATGCCGGCTGCGGGTTTTCTTGTAAGCACTATCGTCTATTTATTCGCGCAATTTTGTTTATTGGGGGAAAGGAAAAATTGGCATTATCCACTGTTTGGCACTTTATCGGTAACGATTGCGGCGGCTGTATACTTTTTATTTAAATTAGGTTTTGAGCTGCGGCTTCCCTCGGGAATTCTTGGCTAAGAAAGGAGGATTTTATTTTGTGGACAGATCTTGTCGCAGGATTTTCAGCCATGTTTTCTATCTCTAACACTCTTCTTATTTTAGGAGGTGTGGGGATGGGGTTGATATTTGGTTCCATTCCCGGTTTAACCGCAACGATGGCGATTGCAATATGCCTCCCCATAACATTTGGAATGGACCCGGGAGCGGGAATGGCTCTATTAATGGGATTATATATGGGAGGAGTGTCCGGCGGACTTATTCCGGCCATACTGTTAAAGCTCCCTGGAACTCCTTCGTCGATAGCGACCACATTTGATGGGTATCCTATGGCCCAAAATGGACAAGCCGGCAAGGCGCTTGGTTTGGCAATTGTTTTTTCTTTCTTGGGAGGACTTTTGAGCATTGCTGCGTTAATGTTAATTGCGCCGCCACTTGCAAAATTGGCACTGCATTTCGGCCCAATGGAATATTTTGCAATTACGATGCTTGCATTAACATTGATTTCCAGCTTGTCGGATGGATCGATTATTAAAGGAATGTTAGGTGCTCTTTTGGGGATGGCGCTTGCTTTGGTTGGTTCCGCTCCTATCGACTCCTATCCGCGATTAACCTTTGGTATAAGTGATTTAAATGCGGGATTCAATTTACTCCCTGTTCTTATCGGTCTATTTGCTGTAAGTGAAATCATTAAAATTTCTGAGTCTAAGGTAGGGTCGTTATCAGGAAATATTTTAATAGATAAAATCAAAGGGTTCGGCTTTTCAGTAAAAGAGTTTTCCGGTCAGCTTTGGAATTTTCTAAGATCGAGCTTGATAGGAATCGGGATCGGTATTTTACCGGGGATTGGCGGCGGAACAGCAAATATTGTAGCTTATGCCGCGGCTAAAAACCGTTCTAAAACACCAGAAAAGTTCGGGAAAGGGATGCCGGACGGTGTGGTAGCCTCGGAAAGTTCCAACAATGCCGCGGTTGGGGGCGCTTTAGTTCCTTTGATGGCTTTGGGGATTCCGGGTGATACGGTCACGGCGATGCTGATTGGGGGACTTGTGATACATGGAATACAACCGGGCCCGTTGTTTTTCACTCAAAACACGGATATTGTTTATGGGATATTTGCCGCATTAATTATCGCGAATATCATGATGATTGTATTGCTCTTTTTCGGAATGAGAGCATTTATTAACATTTTAAGTGTTCCCAGGCATCTTTTGCTGCCTATCATCATCGTTCTTTGCGCTGTAGGCGCTTTTGCGGAAAATAACCGTATATTTGATATGGGCTCTTTATTGTTCTTTGGTGTAGTAGGTTATTTGTTAATCAAAGCGCAATTTCCTATTACTCCGATTATTTTGGGCTTTATCTTGGGGCCAATAGCCGAAACAAATTTACGAAGAGGATTAATGGCGACTCAGGGAGATTTTTTGCCATTTCTAACGAGCCCGATCCCTTTGGCGTTTTGGAGTGTAGCATTGATAACCGTGCTATTCAAAATATGGAAAAGTCATAAACAAAAAGGAGTTGTCATACGTGAATAATATATTGAAAAAAAACGGTACATATTTGCTTCTGATCGGCCTCTTGTTTTTTACTCTTGCGGCTTGCGGAAAGAGCGGTGCTACAGGTAACGGCTCTGAAGAATACCCTAATCAGTCAATAGAAATGGTCGTTCCTGCATCAGCAGGGGGAGATACCGATCGTAACGCCCGCCTTTTAGTGACATATCTGGAGAAAGAATTAGGTGTTTCTATTGTAGTTCAGAATGTTGTAGGTTCCGGGGGAACGATCGCAGTGGATGAATTGTTAAGTGCAGAGCCTGATGGTTACAGGGTGTTGTATTTTCATAATGGTATTTTACTAAACAATATTTTAGGGTTAAGTGAAAATAAATATTCAGATTTAGCGATTGCGGGAATAAGTGAACTGGATGAAGGGAATGGCATAGTCGTAAAAGGGGATTCAAAATATAAGGATATAGAGGATCTGATCGAGGCGGCTAAAGAAAAACCTCAAGGTATAAATGTTGGATCACTGTTGGGGTCGTTTACCCATATTCAGCTTTTAGATATTCAGGAAAAAGAAGGTATTGAATTTAACTTTGTAGATGTCGGGGATCATAGCGACAGAAATGCGGCGTTGTTGGGCGGACAAGTTGATGTCATTCCTACTCAGCTTGGACTAGTCAGTGATTATTTCAAATCCGGTGATATGAAACCATTGGCCGTTTTTTCGGAGGAGAGATTAGAACAGTTTCCAGATGTGCCCACTTTTAAGGAGTTAGATATAGACTCAACATTTGAAAAATTCTTTTTTACAGCATTTCCTCCAGAAACGCCGAATGAAGTAGTAGATGTTTTTTCAAAAGCTTTGGAAAAAGTAAGTAAAAATGAAGAATATATTAAAAAAGCGAAAAGCTATGGCATTACTCCTACCTATATTGGTTCTGAAGAAGCGGAGAAAATGATGGAAGAACGGCAACAAGCGTATCAAGCCATATATGAAAAGTCCAAATGATGCGTTTTGTAGACCGAGATTATGTAAAGAATGCCGGAGGTGTGGTAATGATGAGCAACAAATTGAAACAAGAAAAGCCGCTTAGAAGTGAAAGGTGGTTAGACGCTAATGATTTTCGCAGCTTTAATCATCGCTCCCGCATGATGCAAATGGGGTTTGGGATAGAAGAATGGGATGGTTCACCCATTATTGGAATTATGAATACTTGGTCTGAGATAAACCCGTGTCATCATCATTTTAAAGATCGGGTAGAGGATGTAAAAAGGGGAGTTCTCCAAGCGGGAGGAATTCCTATAGAAATACCTTGTCTATCACTTTTTGAAAGTATTAATAAACCATCTGCATTACTCTATAGAAATTTGCTGGCTATGGAAGTAGAAGAGCTATTACGGTCATATCCGATTGATGGAGCCATTTTGATGGGAGGATGTGATAAAACGACGCCGAGCCTGTTACTGGGCGCAATCAGCATGCAAATTCCCGCAATCTTTGTTCCAGCCGGTCCCATGCTGCGAGGAAATTATAAGGGACAAACGCTTGGGTCGGGATCGGATGCATTTAAGTATTGGGATGAATACCGGGCTCATCATATTACTGATCAGGAGTTGGAAGGCATATGCGGCGGGTTAGCCAGAAGTCCGGGAACTTGCATGACGATGGGAACCGCGAGTACGATGACATCCATAGTCGATGCGATGGGATTGACAATACCGGGAGCTTCATCCATACCGGCAGTAGACTCCCATCATAAACGGATGTGCAGACAAGCAGGAAAGCGAATCGTGGATATGGTTTGGGATGATGTTACCCCTCATAAAGTGTTGACAGAGAAGTCATTTGAGAATGGTATTGTTGTCGCGATGGCACTTGGGGGATCGACCAACGCGATTATTCACTTAATTGCAATGGCAAGAAGAGCAGAAATTGATATAACGATTGATGATTTTGATCGGATAAGCCGCTATGTACCTGTCATCGCCAATATTAGGCCGAGCGGCGATCAATATTTGATGGAAGATTTTTATTACGCGGGCGGTATTTTGGGAATGATGAATCGATTAAAGGATTTTCTGCATGTGGAGGAAATGACAGTCATGGGAAGAACGATAGGGGAGTATATTGATAAGAAGCAAGTATATCATGATGATGTGATCCGTCATCTTGACAACCCGGTATATCGAGAGGGATCGCTTGCTGTATTAAAAGGGAATTTGGCACCTAATGGCTGTGTCATCAAAGCCAGCGCCTGTTATCCGAAATTTCTCAAGCACTCCGGGCCAGCTATCGTGTTTGATGATTATCCTGCAATGAAGGCTTTTGTGGAAGATGAAAATGTCGATGTTACGGAAAATCATATTTTAGTACTTCGAAACGCGGGTCCGAAGGGAGGACCGGGCATGCCAGAGTGGGGAATGCTGCCGATTCCGACTAAGCTGGTGAAGCAGGGGGTACGAGATATGCTTCGTATTTCAGATGCGCGAATGAGTGGTACAAGCTATGGCTCATGCATATTACATGTAGCGCCCGAATCTTATATAGGCGGTCCATTGGCTTTGGTAAAAACAGGCGACATCATTACTGTGGATGTCATGAATAGGTCGATTCATCTGGAAGTTTCAGAGAAAGAAATGCAAGAAAGAAGGTCGCGGTGGCAGCAGCCTGAACCTCAATTTCACCGTGGTTTTGGTTGGATGTATTTGAATCATATCCAGCAGGCGGATAAGGGATGTGATTTCGATTATTTAGAAACAGGGTTCGGTGCGCCAGTTGATGAACCGGCCATATTTTAGGGCTGGGTTAACTTGATTTTATCTTTTTTAAAAAACAAAAGAGAGGGATGAAAAATGTCGAATCCCATCAAAGAAGCAATACATGCGGGAAAAGTGCCGATAGGATGTTTCATAGGCATGTATAGTCCGGCTTTGGTTGAGACGGCAGGATATGCCGGTTTCGACTATATTGTGATTGATAATGAACATGGGGCATTTAGCTGGGGCGAAGTGGAGGAAATGATCAGAGCATGTGAAATATCGGGAGCAGTCCCTTTTGTAAGAGTGCCCAGTTCAGATCGGATAGATATTTTAAAAGCATTAGATAGAGGAGCAAAAGGCATTCATGTTCCGCAAGTGAATAGTCCGGAAGAAGCTGAAAGAGTAGTAATGGCTGCAAAATATCCTCCTCAAGGAAACAGGGGAACGGCGTATTCTATCCGTGCTGCAAAGTATGGATTTGCGGGAGGAGAAGAATACTTAAACAAAGCCAACGATGAAATCTTTATTGCCGTTCATGTGGAAACGCCTACAGCTGTCGAAAAAGTGGAAGGGATTATGCGATCAGGTATCGATGTTGCCTATATTGGTCCAACGGACTTATCGGTTTCATCCAGGAAAGCAGATAAAGGATATCTTTGTAAAGACATTCAGCAACTCATGGATAAGGTAATGGATGCCGGAAGGCACCTCGGTGTGAAAGTAGGAATACAAGTTGCCAATTTAAAAGAGTTTGAGGAAAGAAAACGATGGGGAGCTTCATATATGGGGATAGGCATTCATTCGATTATAAACCCGGCCATGAAATCTTTTGTTCATAATGCGCACGATTGATTCACGAAAATCTATTCATAGGAAAGGGTTTTTAGGCACAAAAAGGGCGGTTAGCCGCTGAGGCCTTTAGGTGTAGCTTTACATTAAAGATTCATAAAACTCCCCATATACAACATCAATTAAAAAGCCGTTATTTTGAAAAAAGATTGATCAAAATGACGGTTTTCTATTTGGTTAAATGTCCATTTTTCTTTTTAAACTACAGCCCCCGATTTTTTCATAAGTTATTTTACGATTTTTTTTGATGTGTTACATTTTATTACATACGTCTGCTTGAATTTCGAATATTAATCAGTTATACTGATTATATAATCAACTGACTATTTGGAGGTGTATATTAACTATTGGAAAAGTGGAATCAATCTTATGGTTTTTTGCTTGGAAAAGTTCTTCAAAGAATGGAAACTAAATTTGTTGAAGGCCTTTCCCCAGTTAAAATTAATGCTAGACAATATGGGGTTCTTTTATTTATTGAAGAGAGCCCCTATTCTTCACAAAAAGATATTTCTGAAAAATTACAAATCGACCGCACAACAATGGTTAGTCATATTGATCACTTAGAAGGTTTGGGATATGTAGAGAGAACAAGGAATCCAAATGACAGAAGGTCTTATAGTCTTTTGATTACACCTAAAGGAAAAGATGTAGTAGATTCACGTTGGAAGTTTTTAATTGACACAGAGTTAGAAGTTTTGGCCCCTTTAAGCGATCAAGAAAAACAATTGTTGAAGGAGATCCTTATTAAAGTTTGGACTACTCTATAAAATCGGAGGCAACTAATTATGGATGCACTTGAATATTTTAATGCACGTCTAGAAGCAACAATTAGCCCTATGGATTATTTAAAATCGGTATCAATCGAGCCGGAAAAATACTTTTTGATTGATGTTAGAAATGGACCTGATCATGTAAAAACTTTAACAATTAAGGATGCCCATATTATTCCTCAACAAGAGATGCGAGACCGTTTAAATGAAATACCTAAAGATAAGGAAATTATTGTTTACTGTTGGGATGTTTGGTGTAACACAGCTACCAAAGTAGCCTCCTTTTTATTAGAGCACGGTTACCAAGTGAAAGAGTTGACCGGAGGTATTGCGGCATGGAAGGAGATGAACTTTCCTGTTTCGGATTTGACTCAAATTCATCACATTTCAGATAGCTGTGGGTGCTGATTCTAGATTGCTTTGCGAGATGATGTAATGAATGAAGATCAGGGTGGTTTGCACCACTTAGTCATTAAAAACCACTGGTAATAGGAGTTTAGTTATTATTCTCTAGGTTACATTTAAAGAAAGTGCTCCGTACTAGAAGGTTTACTGGTATTAGGTTATGAAAATGTTCACTTTCAGTTTGATGCGGGAAATACATTTTTTTCTTTCCGAAGAAATGTAAACCTTATTTCTTCAACGTAACGCTCAACTCTCTTTTGTGAAGAGTGGAAAATATTGATGCTTCGTTCTGATTTTGGATATTGGTAAAATTAAAGGGAACTATTTTAAAACTAATGGCAGAAAAAATGATAAATGGAAAAAAGACATAAGCAAATACGAAATAGCAAAACCCGAACAATTCATTTAAAATTGTTCGGGTTATTTGTGTAAAAAAAATCCCTGTCATCGCTACGTCAACATATTTCGCTTTCCGCGGGCCCGGCTTCAGCTTCCTCGGAAGCAAAGATCGCTTTCCTGCGGGATCTTCAGCTCGAGCTATTCCCGCAGGAGTCTACATATTTTTACTACGCTAAAAGCTTGCGTATTATACTCTGGGACAATTTATCCGGCATGTAAGGTTCCGTATACTCCCACTTCAACAACTTGAGTTGAATACAAAAGGTCCAAGTGGGAGAAACGGCCCCTAAATGCCCGATTGGTTCAACTAACATTTCTTGGGAAAGGCATACCAAGAAATGAAGTTTCACTTTATCCGGCATGTAAGGTTCCGTATACTCCCACTTCAACAACTTGAGTTGAATACAAAAGGTCCAAGTGGGAGAAACGGCCCCTAAATGCCCGATTGGTTCAACTAACATTTCTTGAGAAAGGCATACCAAGAAATGAAGTTTCACTTTATCCCGCATGTAAGGTGCCGTAAAACCCCCACTTCAAAACCAAGATTCTTTATGAAAATTTATAAAAATGATCAATCTCTATTTTAAATAATCCCTTTGTTAAAAACGATCAATCTTTTTTATAAGACTACATTCGGTCCATTTAATGTCATTTCTCATGCGAACTATCCAAAAGTTGGGGAAATGCCCAGTTTGCGATTTTGCAATACCACTTTTGCTGCCAATGAGTATCCTGGCAAAATGAGATGAAGATAAACAGGACGCAATTCCCACGAGATGAACAATATAAAATCAAATATTGATTTAAAAGCAAAAAAGCTTCCAAAAGTTGAATGATCGACTTATTTGGAAGCTTTTTTTTGGCGGAAATTAGCGTTTTATACATGATTATGTCCCTTTATGTTAAGAAACGGTTTAGAAAGCCCGTGGATAATTGGGTTTAAGATCGAAGATTTATATACATACCGCTTTTATACATCCAAAGTGTTTAGATTTCGGTCTTTACTGTTGAATGTTCGGAACAAGAAACCTCTTGAAGTAGCAGTGGAGAAGGGAGGGTGTTCATTTCCATTTTCATGCTTTCATGTGTTTCGAGGTTCATCAATTTTCGGAATTGGAGGGACATTAGTTAATAATGAGTAAAAGACGGTCATTTGATTATAAGAAAAAGATGAATGCAAGAAGAAAACAGTATTTAAGAAGGACAGCGACCATTGCTGCTGCAACGCTATTAGTTACAATCCCGGTAAGTGCAGGGTACAAAGGTTTCTCTTTGCCTGGTTTTGAAACGAGAGTAGCTTCAGCGGCTTCGTTGGCAGAAGTAAACCTTTTGCAAAACACCACTGTTTCCGGATCGGTAGTTGATGGAAAGCCGTATCTATTAAATGTGGGCGTTTCTGGAACAGCGGTGGCGAATTTACAAGTATTAAATCCTGATCGTGTAGCAGTATTCAAACTGCCGGATGAACTAGCCGGGGATGTAACTGCGGCTGGTCCTGCTAATGTCTCTGTTGAAATATTACCCGTTACAATGGATGAGTTGCCAGTTTTAAGCGGAGCGTTAAGTGGTGTGACAGGGGCACTTACAGGTGCGGTAGCCGATGTGTTAAGCACGGTTGATGCTCTTCAAAGCAGTCTGATTCCGAAAGAATTGCTTGTCATAAATGGCGTAAGCGAGCTTTCGCAAGCTGTGGATGCATTAAATAATCTTGACAGCGCATTGGCTAATTTATTGGATTACAATGATCAAGTGGAGGTAAGTATCTCTCCGGATGGAACCGTTACGGTTGATTTCACCGAGGGATTGGGGAATCACCTGGAAACAGCAGTGAAGGATGTTGTTGTTCAAACCCTCCAAAATGTGGTTGATGCTATAAATGCACTTGAGATCAAAATTTTACCTGAAGCAGAAAATATCCCGCTCTTAGGAGAACTTGTTAAGACATTAAATAATGTAATTAACGGAACGTTATCTACTGTTACTGGTGCTGGACAATTAGCGACTGACCTGATTGGACAAATTACTGATGGAACCCTTGATATCGCAAATGATTTAGCCCAAGCTTCGGTGCTCGGGAATGTGTCAGTGGATCTTGGTTTGAATGTGCCAAATCCGACTTCTGCCTGTGTCAATAGTGCCGAAATCAAAGGAGCCATTATTGGCGACAGCACGATCGATATTGATTTATTGTCAAGTTTGGAATCTTCAGCGACGGTAGAGTTTCCAAATCAAGATTGTGATTCGGATTCCGATAGCGACAGCGACTCCGACTCTGATAGTGATTCGGATTCCGATAGCGACAGCGATTCCGATTCTGATAGTGATTCGGATTCCGACAGCGACAGCGATTCCGACTCTGATAGTGACTCAGATTCCGATAGCGACAGCGATTCCGACTCCGATAGTGATTCGGATTCCGATAGTGACAGCGACTCCGATTCTGATAGTGACTCCGATTCCGACAGCGATAGCGATTCCGATTCTGATAGTGACTCGGATTCCGATAGCGACAGTGATTCCGATTCTGATAGTGACTGGATTCCGATAGCGACAGCGATTCCGATTCTGATAGTGACTCGGATTCCGATAGCGACAGCGATTCTGACTCTGACAGTGATTCGGATTCCGATAGCGATAGCGATTCCGATTCTGATAGTGACTCGGATTCCGATAGCGACAGCGATTCCGATTCTGATAGTGACTCGGATTCCGATAGCGACAGCGATTCTGACTCTGACAGTGATTCGGATTCCGATAGCGATAGCGATTCCGATTCTGATAGTGACTCGGATTCCGATAGCGACAGCGATTCCGATTCTGATAGTGACTCGGATTCCGATAGCGACAGCGATTCCGATTCTGATAGTGACTCGGATTCCGATAGCGACAGCGATTCTGACTCTGACAGTGATTCGGATTCCGATAGCGATTCTGACTCCGACAGTGACTCAGATTCCGATAGCGACAGCGATTCTGACTCTGACAGTGATTCGGATTCCGATAGCGATTCTGACTCCGACAGTGATTCGGATTCCGATAGCGACAGCGACTCTGACTCCGACAGTGACTCGGATTCCGACAGCGACAGCGACTCTGATAGTGATTCGGATTCCGATAGCGACAGCGACTCGGATTCCGATAGCGACAGCGATTCCGACTCTGATAGTGATTCGGATTCCGATAGCGACAGCGACTCCGACTCCGATAGTGATTCAGATTCCGATAGCGACAGCGACTCCGATTCTGATAGTGATTCGGATTCCGACAGCGACAGCGATTCCGACTCTGATAGTGATTCGGATTCCGATAGCGACAGCGACTCTGACTCCGACAGTGACTCGGATTCCGACAGCGACAGTGACTCTGATAGTGATTCGGATTCCGATAGCGACAGCGACTCTGATAGTGATTCGGATTCCGATAGCGACAGCGACTCCGACTTTGATAGTGATTCAGATTCCGATAGCGACCCTGGCCGTGCCCCAGGCTTCGGAACTGGCAATGGTCAAATATCCGACACAGATAATCAAACCGGACATGGAAGCAAGTTGCCAAACACTGCAACAGCACTTTGGACTATGGGACTTACAGGATTGGGAGCATTGTTGGCGGGTATTGCGGCGAGATTGTTTGGCCGGAGAAAGTAATGTCAATATTTTTCAAAGCTTGATAGGAAGAAGCAAATGTATCAAAAGACATTTGCTTCTTCTCCATTCACTCTGGTAATAGCTGCTCTATTGGAGGAAGGTGGATAATAAATGCGGACCAGGCTATATGTAAAAGAAGTCGAAGACCGTTTAGAAGCATTAAAAAGTAAGATGGACGAGAAAAAACATATCGTTGACGAGCAATTGAAAAAAGACTTGGACGGACAAAAAAAGTATGTTATTTTTCTCTCAGTTGGGAATCCTGAAATTCGGGCCCGGGTGATAAAGGCCTGTTCAAATCAATATGAAGCCGCTTGGAAAAAAGCAAAACGCTCCTTGCTCGCTCTTGTTCAAAAAAGGTACATAGTTCCACAGTGGATCAAGGCAGATATTGTTTCAAATATTGAGAAATGGGACTATTTCTCTCTTGAAAACTACTTGGAGAAAGTCAAAAGAAACTATTTTCGCAAAGGTCTGGCCTTTGACGATGAATTTCGCCTTGCCTTTTTGGAACAAGAAATCAACGGTTATGCCATGATCAGAAGGACAAATGATGGTCCTCAGTCATTGGATGAAAAAAATATAAACAATTATTTACAATATAACGGTATACATACCATTTTTTCCAAGCGGCTTTATCAAAACAAAACGATTTATCCGTTTAAGACATTGGGTTTTTTTGATGAAAACGGAGAGGTGTATGAACTTTATGATGGCGAACTGACCAATGGCATTCGTAAAGTCGAACGCTTGGACACCGAAATCTATCAACTGATCAAACAATCTACTCATTTTTTGACCAGCCAAATAAAAGAAAACGGCCAATTTGCATATGGATACTTTCCCTGCTTTTCAAAGAAGATTAAAACGTATAATATTCTCAGACACGCGAGTACTTTATATGCAATGGCTGAAGGGTATGAGTTGCTTCGGGATCAAAACATATTGCGGGCGATTGAAAGAGGCATTCGGTATTTGATTGATCATTCGATCGTCTATTATGATGATCGCGCGTATGTCGTTGATGTTGCCAACGATAGTGAAATAAAGTTGGGGTCTAATGCTCATGCCATTTTAGCCTTAACCAAGCTGATGGAAGTGACGGGAAGTGATCAATATTTGGATATTGCCCGGGATTTGGGCAAAGCCATATTATGGATGCAAAAAGATGACGGCGGCTTCCTACATGTATGGGACTATCCGTCATTTGCTTTAAAAGATGCATTCAGAACGGTTTATTATGATGGAGAGGCCGTGTTTGCCCTCTTGAGACTATACGGTTCGGACCGTCAAGATCAATGGCTGGAAGCTGTAAAGAAATCTTTTGATTACCTTATTGAACATGACTATTGGCAATATCACGATCATTGGCTAAGTTATGCCGCGAATGAGCTGACCATGTATGCTCCTGAGGATAAATACTTTATGTTTGGATTAAAAAATTGCCAAGGAAAATTGAACTTTATTTATCACCGGAATTCGACATATCCTACTTTTCTTGAATTGACAATGGCCGCTTTTAAAATGGTGAAAAAGATAAAAGAACTGAATAAACATGATCTATTGCAATATATCGATACAGAATTTCTCCTTCAGACGATTGATAAGCGCGCGGAATACCAGAGGGTGGGCTTTTGTTATCCGGAGATCGCCATGTACTTTAAACGGCCTGCTCTCGTATTGCATGGGTTCTTTATCCGGCACCAGGCGTTCAGGGTGCGAATAGATGATATAGAACATAACTTGTCGGGGTATTGTCATTATTTGATGTACCGTGTTCCGGAATGGGGAGAAACCGAAAACTTCACATTGACCAACATATAACAGCTGCGTGAAAGGTGTGAAATGACGATGTTTGACGAAAAGCCGAAAAAGAAATATATGTTTTTAAATATTGATTTGGCGTATCATTTAACCGGAATAGAGCGCGCATCCTTGTTGCGCGCAAAAATCTTTCACGAGCAGTTGGGGATTACGCCGGTGGTTGTGACAACGAAATACAATGAACAATTGCTGGATATTCGGAAACATTTGATTCACAATGGCATATTGCATGAACAGGTTCCTGTCCTCAATATGTATGAATATTTTCAAGAGACGATTCAAAGTGGACAGGATGGGGTGGACGAGAGATCGCGCGTTCGGCGAAAGGATTGGACGTATAAAGATGTCCCTCATACGAACGATACGCGTGTTTACCGAGATGGACGATTAATGATGTATCAAAAACGATCACCTGATACAGGCCGTTTGCATTATATTAATTATTTTCATCAAGGTAAAAAGATTCGCCGTGATAAATTCGATGGTAATGGTTGTTTGAGCGTCATTCAAACATTGGACCCGGACAAACAGTACGTTTTGATGGAGACGTATTATCGAGTGGATGGAACTCCTTGTATCATTAAGCACTATACTCGGGATAACAACAAACATAGACTGGGATGTATCATGATGTTGAATCGGCAAGGCGATGTGATGGAAGCTTTTAATGAAGAAAGTGAATTGATTTCGTACTGGTTACGACAAATTGTCAAGCCTTCTGATATCTACTACTTTATGATTGATAAAAACAGAGTGTATTATAAACAGCTCCAAGTATTAACATCAGAGCATGTACATATTATTACACTCATTCACAGTTTACACGTAAAAAATGGGCGAGATATGTTTACTGGCGCCATTAATTCCAATTATGCCGATATATTTGCCGATGTCACGAAGCCCGATGCGATTGTGCTACTGACCGAAAAACAAAAAAGCGATATCCAAAAGCGTTTTGGCATTCAAGGCAACTACCATGTTATCCCTCACGCTCTGGAAAAATTGCCAGCACCAGTTCCGTTTATAAGGCGTGAGGAAAAGAAGGTTGCTGCTCTTTCCCGGTATAGTCCAGAAAAAAACCTCGATCACATGATTGAGATGTTTTCCAAAGTCGTTCAGCGCGTTCCGGAAGCGTCTTTGGAAATCTATGGAAGTGGGTCGGAAAAGCGAAAACTATTGGAACTGATTGATCAACTCGGAATGAAGGAGCATATTTTTTTAAAGCCATACGTAGCGAACCCCTCCACTGTATATGAATCTGCGGTATTCACATTATTGACAAGCAAGTGTGAAGCTTTTTCATTAGTTACGATGGAAAGTTTGTCTCACGGGTGCCCGGTCATTGGTTACGATATAAAATATGGTCCGTCTGATATGATTATGGACGGTAAAAACGGCTTTTTGATTCCAGTCGGTGATCATGAGATGTTCGTCCAAAGGATAATTGATGTCTTGACGAATCGGTCCTTGAATGAGTTGTTAAGTCAACAAGCATACGAATACGCCCGGCAGTTTAGGTCGCAAGAGAGCGCGAAAAGATGGCGCCATTTATTGGAAAATATAAGCAAAAGAAAGGTGGAGAATACTTTCGCGTCGTTTGCTGTCGAGTCTTAAAAAAACTGGATGGAAGTTGGCGGCTCTTCGCAGAACTGACTTTGAGTTTTTATAGCGATGAAAAAATCAACTAGTAACATTATGCCCAATCACATTGATAACCTTAATTCACTAGTTGATTTTTAATTTCTTTCAGTTTTGCATATTGTCGTATGGCGCCTTTTACGTCTCCCAGTTTATTATAAATCGTCAATAAGTATTGGTAACTTTTTTCCTCGTCAGGATCCATGGTTTGAATGTCAAAACAGAGCTGCATTGCTTGCTCGAGCTCTTTTTTTTCGATGGAGTATTCAATTAACCGATATAAATACGTTAACCAAATATTGTGAAGCCGAATTCTTTCCGGCTCTGTCCAAGAGTAGCCTTCATCTTCCAAATAAGGTCTGTATTTTTTTAAAATGTCCCGTACAACGCCGGCATTGTTTTGGTTGATTGTGGGAAATTGCAAGAGGAGCTGTTCCCACGTCTCTATGTAAATTTCTACCTCTTGTTCGTTGGCCTTTAAATAATAACCATTTTGATCACGCGAAAGTTTGATGTCGGCCCTTATTGATTTCATCGTTTTTCGAACTTGCGTAATGGTTGTATATAGTAATGTGGTTGCCCCATTCATGTTTGCATTTGGCCAGAGCATATCGATTAACATTTCTTTACTAAGTTTGCGAAAGCGATACTGTAATAACAAACAGAACAACTCTTTTGCTTTGGCTGTCCTCCATTTGATGTTCAACGCTTGCTTGTTCCATTGGAAAAAATGGAGATTCCCAAAACAGGAAATTCGAATACCATCATGACTATGATGATGGTGATGAACAGGTATTCGTTTAATGGACTTAAGCAACCGCTCTAACGTAATCGGCTTGAGAATATAATCGAGGGCATTGATTTCAAATGCGTGTACAGCGTATTGGTAATAACGGGAAAAAAAAATAATGTGAATATCCTCATTATAAGACTTCATATTTTCAGCTAGTTCCATTCTATTAATTGGTGAAATATCAATATCAAGAAAAACGACATCTATTTGATGATTTTTGGCATATGCCAAATATTGCTCAATATTTTGAATATAAAGGATGCGATGAAATAACCCTGTTTTTGGCAGTAAACCCTCTAAAACTGTTTTTTCGTTTGATTCTTGAACGAATACCACTGCTTGCATACTATCACCCTAATCTTGAAGACATGTTCCAGAGATTTTTGACAGTTATGGTAATATGTAACAAATACTGTATGGTGTAAATCTAAACAATTTCTGAACAAATCGCTATAAAAATTTATATTTTGGTTAACTGCTACACTGCTCAGAATAACTTTAAGCGTATGAAGTTTGACATAATTTGAATGGTAAACTGTCTACATAGCTCATTAGGAGACAATATATGGAAATTGATAGCGGAGGCCAATGGCAAGCGAAAATCGAAAGCTTGGCCCGCTGGCAAGATGGGAGTGTTGAGGGAAAGGCTGTAGTTTAATGTTTGGAATTGCGCTAATGTGAGAGAAATAAAAAATCAGGTGGAGAAAACAAAAACTTGTTTTTCTCCACCTGATTCATTGTTGGGGGCTTACAAAGGTTGCGCTCCATTAAGTTGCTTTTCTCTAATAATAAAATTAATAAAATCAATGATGAGTCTCGCGGCAATTTGTGAAGTGACTCCGGTAGGATCGTATAATGGGTTCACTTCAACCAGGTCAAAACCAATCACCTCGCCTTTCTTGGCCACGGCTTCCAAAATCTCGCTTACTTCATCGTAATTAAACCCTCCTGGTGAAGGTGAGCCGGCTCCGGGAGCAAGGGAAGCGTCCAATCCGTCTATATCGATCGTTACATAGTATTTTTCACCATTCGGCATATCTTTTAAAGCTTCTTTAATTCCCATTTTTCGAATTTGCTTTGGCGATAAAATTGTGCTGCCGTATGCACGGGCATCATCAAAGTCTTCCTTTTGACTGCTTCCGACTCCTCTTATTCCAAGTTGCGCCATTTTATGGATGTGGTCCATTTCGGACATTCTTCTCATAGGGCTGCTTAACGTAAATCGTTGACCAGATGCATCCTTTAACCAGTCCAGGTGCGCATCAATTTGGACGACGTTTACTTTTTGGTGGCTTTCTAACGCAAAGGCAACCGGGGAGGTGATGGAATGATCCCCGCCCATGACAATCGGAATGGCGCCTTTGGCAATAATATTTCTGATGGCTTCTTCTGTATTTTCATGGCTTTGTTCAATATCCCCATTAATAATGGAAACATCCCCGCAATCAACAATTTTCCAGCCATCATTATCGTAGACGATATCTTTTTCATGGTCATATCCTGCACCAAATGCATACAGGGACGATTGTTCCCGAATGGATCTTGGCCCCATGCGCGTTCCGGAACGCCAGGCAGTTGTCATATCATTTGGAACGCCGATAATGGCAAAGTCGGCATTTAAATCGTCTAAATCAGTACAAATTGGGTATTTTTTAAAAGAAGTGATGCCTGTAAAGGGCATGTCCAGCTTCACTCTTTTGTAATCCGGTTTTTTTGCATATTTACTCATCATTTATCCCTCATTTTCCTATTTTTATTTCATAAGCTTCTTCAATTTTTCCCTTATTAATAAATTGGCGATAAAGCATGCCAACCATTAATATTAAGCCGATGTATCCAACGATCGGGTATACTAAGTCGATTATTTTGGCGAAGGGAAATAATCCGCCAAAAAAGCCAAGTATCGTTAGCGCAATGGTGGTCGCTCTATATTTTAACGTGTCGCCTTTTGAAAACTGTATGGAAACTGTCCAAAGCATTCCCACAGCCGTTGTATAAATGGCAATAAGAAGAATAATGGAAAAGAAAAGTGCTATCATTGGACTGATCTGATTTGCCAACCATAATGTTGGAATATCTTTTGTGTGAAGTTGTTTGACGTTGGACAGGAGGCCAATATAGATTGCAAAAACGCCAATTAGCATAATCAGCCCGCCTAAACTTCCCCCGATAATGACATTTCCTCTGCTTACTTCGCCTTTCCCCAGATTTGCCAAAAAAGGCAACGCCACAAGTAAAACAAATGAAGAATAGACAAGTCCAGACTGCCACCAGTAAGTGGTCGCTGTTGGTAAACGCAGCTCCTCGATCACTGTTCCCGCTTGAGAAAATCCGGACTGGTCGAAACTGCCGGCTCCCACAATAACCGCAAAAAAGATAATAATTGGTCCCGCTATTCCCAATATTTTGATCATTGTTTCCAATCGTAATAAAGCTGTGATTAATACAAGTATCGCCATGAGTGCCCGGCCGGCTACAACGCCAACTCCGAAGTGCTCGGAAACAGTCGCGCCAGCTCCTGAGATCATTACAACAAATACAATTAATATAAATAATTGCGAAAACCAATAGAAAAAGGTGCCAATATATTTGCCACAAAAATACGTAAAAACGTCCTTTGAATCATCAATCTTTAAGCGAAGTCCCACATCCATCGCATATGCGCCAAACCACATATGCAAGATGGCCGCAATAATAATCGCGCCAATCCCATAGTAACCAAAAGATACGAAGAATTGCAGAATTTCTTGCCCTGTCGCTGTTCCCGCTCCCAGTATGAATGATACAAATGCACCTGCTATAACAATTATTTTAAAAGTGCTGTTCATAATGACCTCTTTTCTGCATGTTAAAATGTCTGTTTATCACAGTAATTTTTCCAAAATGTGGCGAGTGCCGGACGATTGTTTCGATTTTCTTTTGAACCTAACCAGGCTTTTGTATCTCGATAAACTGTACAGGGACATACTCTCATTGCAATGCAACAGCATTTTCATCACCCTCCTTACATTTGATGTCAAGTTTTTATTTTTCAATTAATTCATTTGTGCTAATAATAATAGTACAATTAAGTAACAGATTACATACCAAAGAGAATATTTTATCTTGAATAGGGATTCAATTTGAAGGAATAAATCAATAATCATATTCAATTTGAAAGAAGGGATAAATGATGGATCAATTGGACGTGCATTTGCTTACATTGCTGCAACAGGATGGCAGAAGTTCTATTAGTGAGTTGTCGAAAAAAATGGCGCTCAGCCGTCCCAGTGTTGCGGAACGATTAAAACGGCTTCAGGAAAAGGGCATCATTGAAGGATTTTATGCCAGGGTTCCTCCTGCTGCTGTTGGAAGAAAATTATTGGTGATGATTGAGTTAAGTGAAATACGGGCACCCCTCAATGAGATTGAACGCTTCCTTGCCGATGAACCTGATGTGATCGAGTGTCATCGGGCCACCGGACATGTTCACTACTATATAAAAGCCGCCTTAAATGGCATGGATGAACTGACGGGACTGATCGAACGTTTAGTTCCTTATGGCAATACGAGGACCTCCATTTTGTTGAGCACCCCTATAGAAAGACGGATCATATTACCCACTGCAACAAATGGCGCTTCACATTCGGAATAAACGGCAAGGGGCCGTAAAAAAGTTTTGTAGAAGTGACTTTTTTACAGCCCTTGAAAAAAAATGCATGGTATATCGGAAGGTAAAGAAATGTAGCGCAGACATATGAGGCATGTGATCAATAGAGTCAATTCCTACTGAACCATTGGATATAAGTGCCATGGTGCAACACATGGGATAAAGCCTCGGAAACAATGTGATAAAGGCTATCAAGTTTCCGAATAAGTGGAATAAATGAAGCTACAACAAGTGCTATGATAAATCACTACTGTTGTAAGCAGATGTTTGCAAGTTCCGATGAAAAGGAGGAGAGATGATTGTTTGTCAAAATCCATGATGTGTTAGCAATTTTCAAAGCATATATTGATCGCAAAGTATAAGAAGCAATGATAAATAAAAAGGCAATAGTTCATCTTTGTGGTAAAAATGCAAGTTTGATCTGAACCATTTTAAAAAGAAGTGGCCAGAAATCCAGCTCTCTTACGAAATATATTCATTAGAAGAAAGCAAGAATTAGTGAAAGAAGAATAAGAATTTATTGATGTTGATAAGCAATTTGTTCTTTTTTCTATTTTTCACTTTTTTGATGATAAAGGACGAACTAAGTAAAGAATGAATCAACTATATCGGTCTTCCAGGCGCACATATTCGCAAAAAAATTCGTCATAACCTGTTTTGAACCATAATGTTGATGGGCTGTCTTTTCTGGCTTGTTATTTTTTTATTAAGTAAGTTTTGGATCGTCTTTCAGAAGAACATGCATAGGGGACGGCCTTGATCACTTTTCCGCAAAAAGCCCCAGAGGTGGGAACTGCCAATCTACTAAAAAATGGTTGTACGTACCTTCCGAGATATCAAATTCTTTTTAATATGCCTAAATTAGGAAGTCCATGGTCCTACATCTGATCTGTACCGTTCCGCCATTACACGAACGATTTGCGCAATATGTTTTAGATCATGAACAACTCATGTTGATACTAGTTCTCTTACCTTCACTACACCAAAAGCCGGGTGGAATCCGGTCAGCTTGTAGACAAAGTAAATATTTTTTTCTCTACAAGCTTTCTTTATATCTAAGTATATAGAAGATGCAATCTACTTAATATTTATTTATTATAAGAAAAACGACTCCCGCCCACCTAGACTTGCCTGTCTAGATAGGTGGCAATCTTCTTCATGTTCTGGCAGGCTGCCGTAAGCAGCAGCTGCTCGCCCGCCTTTAGTATCCCCTCAACTGACAAATTACGAAGCCCATGCAGTTCGTTTGAATCTGCGAAGCTTCGTTCGACCTTTTCTTTTCTACATTTATAAAGTTTTTTACCCGAAGGAGAAAACCGATGAAACCGCATTTTTTCTTTGTGGTCTTCCCGGACATGTTGAGTGACCACTTTCTGATGATTTTTTGATCGAGTCCATTTCTCCAAGAGTGGGCAGGCAACACCTTTTTGGGAATCGGACTTATATTCCTATAACCATCACGGTTTGTGGTTGCATAGCGCAATACTTCACCGTTGGGGCATATATAAATATTTTGTTCTTCATCACTTGAATTTCCATTTTGGAAATAGTCCCTGGGTAGGATCGGACAACCGCAATCCCGAGAACCAGCCATATGCCATTGGTTTGAATTTCTCTTTCCAGCTGACGTTCCGAACGGATACCAAAAAATAGCCGTTGAACATCTTTTTAAACAGAACAGAAGCTTACTTAAAGTACAAAACTTCCGAAATGTGGGCGAGACCTCTTAAAAGTATTTTCATAAAAAACAAAGATAAATTGGGGGTGATAAAAGAATAAACAATTTACAGTTCTTTTTTTGTGAATCTTTGATATTATTAGAGTAATTAATTTAAAAAATGAATGGGGGAGTGGCCCATTTGTTATTATATGTTCCAGTCGGTGTCGGTATCATCATCGGTTCTATACTACTTGTTTTAACTTTAGTTCTAAAGAAAAAGTCAACATCTTTAGCTAAAATTCCATCTTATTTAGGTTTATTAATAGTAGCTATTGTATTCATCATAAGTTTTTCCGTTAGAGGTTTTGAAGGTGCAGCATATGGTTTTACTGGTTTTACGGTCTTTGTTTTTACCGTCTTGACTTTTTATATAGCTAAAAACACAAAAAACCTTAAACAACCCCGCCTATAAATAAGTGGAGTTGTTTTTTAATTAACATTTGCAATTTTTTAGGAGGGAACCAAGCTAATAACGCTAATTGTAATACCGTCGGGGCATAGTGCCAGAGCAATGAAATTGCAATCACATTGGCAGTCATTAGTTCCATAAGTTGCCCAATAACGATTGTGAGTAGGGCAGCAAACATCATATCGATTCCTAGGGGTATCGCCACCATATTTCCCACGATCACCACAGTTCCTTCCACAATGTTTATATCCCGGATAACAACCATCGCCCCATTGATACAAAGGTTTAAGAGTTTTAAAAGATTGATCTTCAACTTAATTTGCTTTATTCGGGGAGACCTTTTTCAAAATCCATTGATTCAATATATTTTCCAGTATAAGGAATTTCTAATTCAACACCTTCATCTTGTAGGATTATAAAAGTTGTTAGTTTGTTTTTGGCTTCATTTAAAACCGCACTGTTACAACTTCTAGATTAAGATCATCTTTAGTAAAAATTGTTAACAAACGACCGCATTGCCGAATTTCAGTACAACACGAGTAATGAGATTACAATATTTTCATCAACCGGGGCAACGAATTCTGTTTTATTAGCTGCCAAAATGACAATAGCATCTTCTTTAAAGTTGATCTTAAAATTTTATTTTTGAAATTCCTCATTTGGCTTAATATGCTCATTAAATACAAATAATGTTTCTTCTTTTGACTGTTTACGCCCAAATTCCAATTCGATAATAGGTATTGCCATTTGAATCATTCCTTAATTTTTATTTACAGCTATAACGAACACGAGATGTCTTTCTTTACATTTTTCACCTCAATATTGTTGCTATATTTCAATAGGTGTAATTAAATTGCAAAAACTAAAACAAGATTGGGAGAAATTTTTAACAATCGTAGTGATCAATTTGCTTCATTGCTTTTTATTTAGTCATTTTCTCCTTTTTTATATATAATGTAAGCGGTGATGGGTCTTCTGTTCCAAGTCAAGCCAAGATGAATAAACTGTGAATAATCTCTTATTCTTTTATAATGAACAAGGACCACTTCATTAGAAGGGAGTGCGTTTGCATGGTCGATGAGTCACAAATGATTCTTAAAGAGGTTTTGCAACTCGTTTATGAAAAAGGACAGGAAGAAGGCGCTTCACTCAACCAGTTGTTAAAAGATGCGAGTGAATTATTGCATCTATTGGTCAAGCAATAACAGGTTTTTTAGTCAGGCATCTGACATTAATCGCTTTGTTTCAGCCGTAAGGTCGTAGCTGAAGCACGATCTGGCTTAGAGTATGCAACATGAAATGGGAAAGGGCGTGAACAAATGAAAGTAATCGTTGTAGGCGCGGGTATTGTAGGAGCAAGCACGGCCTACCATTTAGCGCGGGAAGGCGTGGAGGTTGTGGTTGTGGATTATCTACATGAAGGCCAGGCGACAGCAGCGGGAGCCGGGATTGTCTGCCCTTGGATTTCAAGCGGAGATGACAACCATCCGGATCTGTATACGCTTGCCAATGCGGGGGCGTGTTACTATCCTTCACTTATATCCATGCTGGGACAAGATGGTGAAACGAATATCAGCTATCGTTTAGTGGGAGCGATGGCCGTAAATAGTGATGAAGGGAAACTGGATACAATCGAACAAATGGTTAGAAAACGGCAATCGGAAACTCCGGAAGTGGGTGAAATTCGCCGTTTGTCCCCTGCCGAGGCACAAGCGCTTTTTCCGCCTTTAAACAGCGGTCTCGGGGCTGTATATGTTACAGGCGCCGCACGGGTAGACGGGAAGTTGATGAGAGACGCGCTGAACAGAGCAGCCCAAAAGCATGGTGCCCTTTACCAATCAGGAGAAGCCGATCTGGAAGCAAAAGATGGTAAAGTGGTTGGTGTCCGTGTGAAAGGTCAATTCATTTCCGCCGACGCTGTTGTCGTGACAGCAGGAGCGTGGATTTCCAAAGTGCTGGAGCCCTTGGGGATAGATGTATCCATCGTACCGCAACGGGGACAAATCATCCATTTAGAAGTTCCAGGACACGACACTTCCAATTGGCCCGTCATTCTCCCGCAAAATGATCATTATCTCGTTTCGTTTGATCATTCCAGAGTAGTCGTGGGAGCAACAAGGGAAACAGGAGCGGGATTCGATTACCGTGTTACGGCATCTGGTGTAAAAGAAGTGCTTGATAAAGCATTGTCAATCGCTCCCGGTCTTGCCAACGGCACATTGAAGGAAATCAGAATCGGGTTTAGGCCATTTGGCAAAGAACTTTCACCTTTGATTGGACTTGTTCCTTCTATGGAGGGGCTCGTTATTGCCAATGGTTTGGGTGCTTCGGGCTTGACGATGGGGCCGTATGTCGGACTAACAGCGGCTAATCTTGTGCTTGGCAATGAACTGGACTTGGATCTTACCCCCTTTAATCCGTTGAGAAAAGTCACGGTGTAAAAGCTATACATAAAAGACAGCAGTTGTCTCTATTTGGGCAAATGCTGTTTTTTGTTTTACCTGTATCATATGGTCAATCTTTTTTGTAGTTCCTGCTTCTTTAACATTATCTCTCATAAACTCTTGTTCTTCATTTTCCGACATAATGATATACTTTACCGATCGTACACCTTGATAACTCCAAAGGTAGTTATGATCTTCGTCGCCTCTTGAAAAGTCTCCATCAAGTAGGGCAAGACATTCTTCTTTTCTTTCAAAATGGCTCTTTGAGACGATTGCAAGCACATCGTTAATCGTTTCAGGGATAGCCCCCACTTCTGTTCGGCTCTTACTTTGCTGAGGTGAGTCATTTTATGCAACACAGCAATGACGGCCTCTTGTGTTGGGTTTTCACCAAGCTAAACCTTATAGCTTATACCACCAATTGATTGCGTTTGCTCGATAAATTCTTCGCTGGGGACACCTGCCGTTTCTGCTTTTTTCTTCATTTTCAGTTCTTTTTTTCATGATTATGTACCAAATACTGGTAGCTTCCATATAAAGAAAGCAGTACTACACTTACCGAAACAGCTACAATGAGCAATACCTTTTTCATAAAGCCCTTCTCCGATTCCTTAGAATAATTGTTTTCAGTTATCCAGTAGCATCTTCGAAAAAATGTTCATGACCAACATGAGGGCGCCCGTTAATTTTTATCACTCGTTAAAAACACTTTTCCTTTACGAGGTTCTAACGTAGCATCAATAGCCTGCTTTATATTCGATAAATCGTGTTGGGAATGCACTTTTGCCAAGCGCAATTTCCGGTCCTCCAAGAGTTTGAATAACAATTGGAAGGTTTGTTGCCATTTGTCGATTGACACCTTTTTATTCCAGTTTCGTAAATGGAACATTGTTGCTTGCAATTTGGCTTCATTGTAAATGTTTTTCCAGTTTACTTGGATGCCTGATAAAAGGCCAATCGCTAAAAATAGGCCATTAGGTCGAACACAAAATGCCAGTTCCTCTCCAGCCTTGCCTCCGATTGAATCGATAGCCGCATTCGCCCCCATCCCCTTTGTTATGTCCATGACTGTCTCATACAGCGGTTCTCTGGAAGTATCTATTACATGGGAGACCCCAAGCTGGAGAAGGTCTTCGGTATATTGGTTGCTTCTGGTGATCGCAACTAAGCGAAAACCCAATATGGTTGCAAACTGGGCAAACATATGACCGATGGCGGAACCGCAGGCGTTTACAAGTAAAATGTCATTTGGTTTTAAACGTAAAACTTCGGTACAAGCGACCCAAGCCGTAACGGGATTAATATATACTTGCGATGCGGTCATATCATCAATGGAGTCAGGAACGGGAACAGCCAATTCCGCCGATGTTTTGACAAACTCCTGCCATGTGCCTTCTCCCCGTAAAGGTAACACGCGCCTTCCGATGAGGTGCCGGGATACAAATGACCCGACATCTTTTACAATGCCAACTCCTTCATAGCCAGGTATATCCGGCAGTGAAATTCGATGGGCGTATGCCCCTTTAATCGGGATTAAGTCAGAAGGATTGATGGGCCGAACGAGCATACGAACAAGGATTTCGTCATTTTTGGGGGGATCAATGCTTTTATATTCGATTTTTAATACGTCTTTCGGATTGCCAAATTCATTGTATGTTATACACTTTGCATTCAAGGGCTTTTTCTCCTTCTATCAAATATCTTTTCACTTTACAAAACGAATAAATGAAAGTGTGTAGTTGCAAAAAAGATGGCAGAGGCTTTTCAATAAAGTTGGGCGCGTTTTGGGCACATTGGTCGGCTTTTTGGTAAAGTACCAGAGCCGATTTGAGAAAAAAATACCGGAATAGCTTGCCAATAAAAACGTTTTTATCACCTATGTTTGGATGTGTTTTCTGCAATATACTGCTTAAGCAATGTGACAATACTGTTGACGATATGAGACTTTTCATTGAAGCGCCATACTACAGATGTTTCTATAGTGGGACTAAAATCCAGTTCCTTAAAGACGACACTTGCAATTTGGAGATTTTTCATGGAAGAAGGAATCAGTGCAATTCCTAATCCTGATGAAACTAAAGCAATAACCGCCGTTGAAATATGTGCCGTTATGGTCAACTTTGGAACAAAACTCATCTTATGAAAGATAGACATAACCGTATCATAGTAAACAGGGCTCACTTTTCTGGGGGTAACTATAAATGTATCATCTACTAATTCCTGAATGTTAATGGGTGAATCTGATTGGGCTAACTTATGCGACTTTGGAAGGACTACAACGAATTTTTGTTTGCGAATAGGAATGATATGAAGGTTGCTTTTTTGAATAGGGGTACAAATGAATCCAATATGGATTTCCTCTTCTTGTAATGCTTTAAGCTGATCAACGGTGCTCATTTGATGCATCGTTATATCTACTTCCGTATTCACGCTTTGATATGATTGGATAATGGGAATCAGGTCATAGAGTGCTGAATCGGTGAATCCAATTGATAATTGTCCTTTTTCCCCTTTGTAAATCTTCCTTGTGTATTCACGCGCTTTTTCTATATCTATGAGTATTTTATACGCTTTCTCCAAAAAAGCTCTTCCTGCATCCGTTAATTCCACTGTTCGATTGCTGCGTTCCAATAATTTTACACCAATACTGTTTTCCAATTGCTTAATTTGCTGACTTAAAGGCGGCTGGCTCATATTTAAACGGCTTGCCGCCTTTGTAAAGTTCAATTCTTCGGCAACTGTGACAAAATATTTTAAATGTCGAAGTTCCATAACGATGCCTCATTTCTTTTGAACTATATTTATTTTATATCATAACAAAACTATTTGAATATTGTACATATTAATAATGGCATTCTATAATAAACAAAATTAGCAAAAGCTAGAGTGTGTTCTGTTCAAGTTGAGAAGGAGGAATGGTGATGGAATCAGACAATCAACAATTGGTTATTGATGGATGCATGTATCCAGTAGGTGATTTTGAGGGGTGTTCGGAATCGGTCCAAAAGTCTAAAATGAATGCTTTCTTTCTAACATTGCTTTCATTTGAAGGATTTTCGGAAACAATCCGTTCTATTGCTAACATATATAATGTCGTTGATCAGCAGGAAAAGACATTAGGTGTGGCAAGAACATATGCTGAACTGCAAAAGAATGCCGCTGCCGGAAAAAAATCTATCATTTTAACTTTTCAAGAACCTTATCCCATAGGTAATTCCTTAAATAATTTACGTGCTTTTTATGAAATGGGTGTAAGAGTCGTACAACTTACTTATAATAAAGCAAATTATATTGGTTCCGGTTGCACGGAAACAATTGACCGTGGTTTAACCGATTTTGGCAGAGAGATGATTCATGAAATGAATCGGTTAGGTATGTTAATAGATGTATCTCACTCGAGCAAATTAACAACACTTTCCGCTATTCAGGAGAGTGAAAGCCCGGTAGTGTTTTCTCATGCCAATGTTAAGAAAATCAGTCATATTCCGCGAAATAAAACCGATGAAGAAATAAAGTTGCTTGCTGAAAAAGGCGGTGTGATGGGTTTAACCCCTTGGGCGCCACTTTGTTGGAAAGGCGAGATCAATCAACAGCCGACTCTCGATGATTATTTAGATCATGTTGAATATGTGATTGATTTGGCAGGAATCGATCACGTTGGGTACGGCAGCGATGCACCTCCAGATGATAAGATTGATACTCCTGGTGTGCTGGAACAAGCTACATTATATCCGGAAGTAGTAGGGAAATATTATTCAAGTGTAAGTGAAGATTTTTCATTGGCACATGCGAAGGATTTTAAAGGATCTAAAGAATTGGATCATGTCATGATGGGATTGAAAAAAAGAGGATATAGTGATGATGATGTAGATAAATTTATCGGAGGAAATTTTGCAAGGGTCATTAAGCAAGTTTGGAAATAAAGCATTTGTTCTTTGGACAAAAAGCACAGGATATGCTCTAGACACTTGAGCGATCCTGTGTTTAAAACTAAATGTGGCGTTTTTTACCAAATAACCAATTTGGATGTGGTGTGATGCTATCAACTGTAAAAAGATGGGAAGTGTATATGGGACTTTCCCAAGAAAAATCTGTTCGCCTTTTTAAGGAAATTTTGGAAAGTAGAGGTATTTCCTATCAAATATCTACATCTCATCCCCATTTTATGTATGATGATCAACATGAAAAAATCTTGATCCGCACTCCGGATTTTCATATTCAATTTATTTATGTTTCTGCGGATCCTTTAACAAGGCTTTTTACAAATGTGATGGGGATATCAAAGCAACACAGTGGAATCACATTACTGTCATGCAAGTTTAAAAAGCAGTCTAAAGGGAGCTTTTATTCAGTAATGAAAAGCTTTGTCCACAATGCGCCAAGTGATCCATGGCACATTACATCACATCCCCGTTTTCGGTTTGCCGTTTTGTTACAGCTCATTACCAAGTATAAATGGAAACGGATTGATGACTTTGGTCAATAAAAGGAGTGTGAATCATATATGAAAAATAAAGGGAGTTGGTATTCGCTGCCAACCTATGAAAAGATCTTTTTGATAGGGATGATTATATATATCATTATTTTATTTTTACCATGGACTTATCACCAGAAAATTTTAAATATTTCATCTTGGGTGTGGGGAGCACAACTTTTACAATTTCTCATACCGGCGGTTGGAATTCCTATTTTCTTTCTATTAAAAAAAGGTTCTCCCAATGAGAAGGATTAGAAAGGGAGGTAAGGTTT
The DNA here is from genome assembly GCF_037980985.1 of Siminovitchia sp. FSL H7-0308. Taxonomy (NCBI): domain Bacteria; kingdom Bacillati; phylum Bacillota; class Bacilli; order Caryophanales; family Bacillaceae; genus Siminovitchia; species Siminovitchia sp. FSL H7-0308. Next base: position 3,642,849 of record NZ_CP150282.1, on the reverse strand, counting down.
ATGAGAATGACTGAATTGATTATTGTTATGATTTATTTCATTTTTTTAGTGGTACTCGGTCTTATTACGCAAAAAAAAGTATCATCTTCTGATTCGGGAATTGATGAATATTATGCGGCTGGAAAAAGAATTGGGCCGGTAGTTAATTCGATAGCGCTGCTTTCGGCAGCCGGCAGCGGCGGAACTTTTATGGCAAGTGTAGGAACGACATGGGAGCTGGGACTTCCATATATTACTTCTTTTGGAATTGGATGCTCCGTAGGATTTATGTTAGCTGGCCTTTTAGTGGCAAAGCCATTGAGAAATTCCGGAAAAATTACAATTTCCGAGTTTCTCATTGACCGATATGAAGGAAGTGTCTTTTTAAAAGTTTTGATTCCAGTGATCATCATTGTTGGTTCAGGAATGTATTTAATGTCACAAATGAAAGCGGGAGGTCTCGTTACATCATATATCACGGGCTGGCCTTACGAATGGGGCTTGGTCATTATTGCACTTGTTTTTATTTTTTATGTTTCGCTGGGAGGAATGTTGGCTGTCACTTGGACAAATGTTCTTCAGGGAGGCCTAACATTACTGTTAACATTGGCCATTATTGTAGCAGGAATTGCCCATTTACCAATGAAGTGGACCGATTTTATAGCTCATGCGGCTGAAATAAATCCGACATTGGGAACCTTCGGTGAATCATTTTCCGTTTTAACCTATATAGGGGCATTTGTTACATGGGCTGCCGCTATTAGTGTAACCCCGCACTTGATTATGCGTATATTTACATCTGATAATGCGGAGTCTGCGAAATTAACATTAAATTATACAACACTCGTGTATGCTTTTGTTGTCATCGCTCCGGCTTACACAGTCGTTCCGCATGTTGCAAATTTGGGACAATCCGTTATGGAGAATTATTCTTCAGACATGTGGATGCTTCTCATTGCGGAAAAGTTTTTTGGGCCTGTCATGATGGGAATCATCGTTGCAGCCATATTAGCCGCGATTATGTCAACAACAGACTCATTATTATTGGCGCTAAGCAGCGCGGTTGCTTATGACTTATACAGTGGAGTGATAAATCCCAACGCAGGAAAGGAGAAAATATTAAAGGTTTCCGTCATACTAACATGGGTCATTGGGATTGCTGTCATGTTACTGTCACTAAATCCCCCGGCATTTTTAATGGTCTTTTATACAGCGGCTCTGGGGCTAATGGCTTCTGCCTTTTTCGTCCCATTATTGCTGGGAATATGGTGGAAAGAAGCCAATACATCGGGAGCCATCGCCGGAATGCTTTCAGGGGCAATTAGCTTTTTAGTTGCATTTACACTTTTCGAACTGCCGCAAAACTCCGAGATTCTAATTTCGTTACCATTATCATTTATCATTATGTATGTTGTATCTCTCAGGACTAAGAAAAATTCAGAACATGTTTTGAAAAAAATGGATGGATACCATAAAAATGCCCACTCTTGAAGTTTACTTTTTAACGCTTAGCCAGTAAACGTGTTTCAAAGCTGTCCGCAGTGAAAGGTGGATCAGAGTTTCAGCTTGCATTGGAAAAGGCACTGCCTGTCATAGCTGCTGTTACTATCTTCTTAATAACCTGTGGTCGGCTTGAATGATTGTGAGGAATTGGCAAGTGGTTTTTTTAAAGTAAATAAGACTTGCATCTATATGTGTCAAATCAAGATGGGATCAATCAATTGGCTTGGAAATATGGAATAAAACGTTGGACTGAGCGGGAATCGCTCGAACTTTCCATTGGAAAGGGAACTGGAAATAGATATGTCTATAGATTCAGATAAAGAAGAATATTCAGTTATACATCAAAAAGGAGGGGGTGGGACATAAGTTGAAAGCTGATTGATATTCGTAAAAATCGTGACAATAAAATTGCATGGAATTCAGGTTTTTAAACTTGATTCCATGCGGTTTACTCATTTTAGGGTTCTGTTCCGGCCTCTTATCAGTTGAAATACCGGGGAGCTTATTTATTATTGCAATAAGAACTTTTTGGAGATGAGGATGTGTTTTAGTCACATTCTATACATCGCGTATAAGAAATCTTTTCCCTTTCATACTTTCAGATAATTACGCATTATAAAAGTTTATCTTATGATGTAATCTAAACTAGAAAATGGAGGGGGAAAAATATGTTAGCAGGTGTAGCTGATCGTTTTGCAAAAGTTGTTCAACGGTATTTGCCGGATGCTTTTGTGATTGCTGTTCTTATGACTGTATTCGTTTTTTTCATTGCTTTGTTAATGAATCCAACTGAATCCGGCAAGATTGTTTCAGCTTGGGGAGATGGATTTTGGGCCTATTTGGCTTTTACAATGCAAATGGCCCTGTTATTAATGACTGGAATGACTTTAGCTTCAGTACCTATTATGAACAGAGGCTTGGCTAACCTTGCGAAATTGGCAAACAAACCTTGGAAAGCCTACTTGATCACTTTTCTTGTTTCAGCAGGTGCCTATTACATTAACTGGGGCTTGGCCGTTGTAGTCGGCGCGATTATCGCTAGAGAAATTGGGAAAAGAAATGAAAACGCTCATTTTCCATTGCTCGTAGCTTCCGCTTACTCAGCCACTATATTGTTTCCAGGAGGAATTTCCAGCTCAATTGGATTAACAATTGCAACAAAAGGTCACTTTTTGGAAGAAGTGATGGGGGTTATTCCCACATCAGAGACATTATTTCACTCTTCCACAATCATTATCTTTTTATCGCTTGTGGTGACCATGTCGATTTTTATTATCTTAATGTCTCCAAAGAAAAATATGATTCGTTATCAACTCAAAGATGGTGAAGAGCGGCCATCTACTCGTAAGGAAACTGATACAAGCAAATTAACGCCAGCCTTGAAACTGGAATACACTCCTATTTTGGGAATATTGATTGGAACAATTGGCATTTTTTATACAATTATTTCTTTTGCAGGCGGACGAGACTTGGACTTGGACATTATTAATCTGTTCTTTTTATCACTCGGCTTATTATTACATCGTTCATTGGGGCAATATGCAAAAGCTTTTATGGATGTGTCAAAGTCGATTTCACCTATTATTCTCCAATTCCCTTTCTACGCTGGTATTATTGCGATATTGACAAGCTCTGGGTTAGGGCAACTGCTGATTAATGGGATGATTTCCGTTGCAACACCCGAGACGTTCAATGTTTTCAGTTATTGGGTGGCCGGTTTGGTAAACATATTTGCACCATCCGGAGGCGGACAATGGGCATTGCAAGGTCCTTTGCAGATCCCAGCTGCAATTGAACTTGGAGTAGATCCTTCCAAAACGGCGATGGCGGTCGCATGGGGAGACGGCTGGACAAACTTGATCCAACCATTTTGGGCATTGCCCATTCTATCAGTTGTGGGACTTCATATTCGCGATATTATGGGCTATTGTATCTTGCTGAGCATATTGGTTGGAGCTGTAACAAGTGTTTTGATTTACTTTTTATATTAAGCATAACCCAGAGTGGGAGGTTCAGCTTTTGGCCGAACCTTCTTTTATTTAGAACCTTGAGCGGCGTGATTTTTTCAGAAGAAATACTCTCCGACTTGGCATGGATACTATCGAGAAAGTGAAAATCCTTCCCAAACCTTACAGCCATACGTGGTTTTTCCATAAATTAGAAATCCTATCCACATCCAAGCTATGTCCACTTCACTTTGAGCGGTATACTATCCAGATTAAGGAAATCCTCACCCAAATTTAAAAATCCTCGCCAAATTTCCAAAATACTACAAATATCTTTTTTTTCATATGCCACTTATACAGCACGTATAAAAAGACTCTCTACATTATGATGAATTGGATAATGAAATCGTTATCATCTTGTTGGTAATATATAAATATGTTTTTGGAATGCTAGCGTCTTCACTTTTCCCTCTGTAATGTATGCGCTATCGTTTTCCTATAAGAAATCAAAAAAGGATGTATGTGATCATGGGTCAATTTATGGATAGTTTCATATCGACATTTAGCGGCTTTATGCAGGCTGCTCTCGTAACTTTGCAAATTACCGTTGTTTCGTTAGTGTTGGCTAGCGTAATTGGATTGTTCGTCGCACTTATGAAAATCTCTCATAAGAAAATGCTGTCGTGGCTTGCAAACATTTACATTGGTCTGATTCGTGGAACGCCGCTCATCGTTCAAATCATGTGGCTATATTTCGGAATTACGCAAATTGTGGTTTTATCGGCATTTTGGGCCGGGGCGATTGCGCTGGCGATTCACAGCGGCGCGTATATTGCCGAGATTTTCAGGGGGGCCATCCAGTCTATTGATAAGGGACAAATGGAAGCTGCAGAATCTCTTGGCATGACGAAAAAGCAAGCAATGAGGCGCGTTATTTTTCCTCAGGCGTTCAAGCGTTCCATACCTTCGTTGGGGAACCAATTTATTATCGGTTTAAAAGACTCTTCACTTGTAGCATTTATTGGAATTACAGAAATCTTCAATCTTTCCATGAGCCAGGCGGCCACCACATTTAGACAGCTTGAATTTTACACGATTGCAGGGATTTATTATTTAATTTTGATCGTTATTTTCACACTCATTACGAACAAAATTGAAAAACACCTAGACACGGGGAGAGTATAAGTATGATAAAAGTTGAAAACTTGCATAAGTACTTTAAGGATTTACACGTCCTCAAAGGAATTGATTTAGAAATTAAAAGTCAGGAAGTCGTTGTTATTCTCGGAGCAAGCGGATCAGGAAAAAGTACTCTCCTTCGATGCTTGAATTATTTGGAAGTTAAAGATGACGGTGAAATTTGGTTTAAAGATAGTAAAGTTGATTCGGCCAATATGAATTTAAATAAAATACGCGAAGAAATTGGGATGGTTTTTCAGCATTTTAATCTCTTTCCCCACAAAACAGTTATTGAAAATATTATCGAAGCACCTGTTATTGTCCGTAAGATGGAAAAGGAAAAAGCCGCCGTGCAGGGAATGGAACTGTTAGAAAAGGTCGGCTTGGCGGACAAGGCTCATGTCTATCCTGATAAGCTGTCGGGAGGACAGAAACAGAGGGTCGCGATTGCGCGATCATTGGCCATGAATCCTCGTGTACTGCTATTTGATGAACCTACATCAGCGCTTGATCCCGAACTGGTGGGAGAAGTATTACACGTCATGAAAGAATTGGCGCAAGATGGCATGACGATGGTTGTTGTCACACATGAAATGGGCTTTGCACGTGAAGTGGCGGATCGAATTGTATTTTTGGATCAAGGAGTCATCGCAGAGGAAAGCACTCCTGAAGAATTTTTTACAAATCCAAAAAGCGAAAAAGCGAGACAATTTTTAGGAAAAGTATTGTAACATACATTCATTTTTTTAGGGAGGGAACAATCGTGAAAAGATCAATTTTCGTAATAATGATGGCAATTCTATTGGTAGGACTGGCTGCTTGCGGTACAAAGGAAAGTAGCGAAAAAGCGGCAAGCGGTACCGAAAATAAGCAAAAAGAGGATTTTGTCTTTGCATCGAGCGGTCTATATCCGCCTTTCAACTATACCGAAAACAATAAGTTGGTCGGGTTTGATGTGGAAATTGGTACGGCGATTGCAGAAGAAATGGGCATGAATCCCAAGCCGGTGACGAATCCCTGGCAAACCATTATCGCCGCTTTGCAAACAGATAAATTTGACGCCATTATCGGAAGTATGGCGATTACAGATGAAAGATTGAAAGAAGTGAATTTTACAGACCCTTATTATGAGTCAGGTGCTCAAATTTTCGTCAGTAAAGACAATGATTCCATTAAAAACGCGGATGATTTAAAAGGAAAGACGATAGGTGTGGTCGTTTCCAGTACTTTTGAAGAAAATGCAAAAGAATATACAGATGATGTCAAAACATACGACAGTGATGTTACCGCGCTGCAGGATTTGTTGGTAAAGGGGCGTCTTGATGCCGTCATCACGGATCGACTTGTTGGAATGTATGCTGTCAACCAAAATAACTTGAAAATTAAACAAGTTGGTGAACCCATTTATTTAGATCAAATGGGGATAGCCATTCAAAAAGATGATGAAGAATTATTGAAAAAAGTAAACGAGGCTTTAAAATCAATTCAAGAAAACGGAACCTATGGCGAAATCAGTGAAAAATACTTTGGTGAAGATATTTCCCAAAAATGACAAGAAGGACAATACATGCTTTCATTAACGGTATGTATTGTCCTTTACTTCGCTAAATAAAGGGGTTTATCGTGAAGCCTTTGAGCTTGGCTGTCAAATTTCCCTTAATGCTTTTATTTATCCAATATGGCAACCAGCTTATATGCCATAATACCAAGCTTTAATTTCATCAGATCTTCCGTCGATTTTATATCAAGCCCGGTTTTGACTTCGATTTGATTGAGCCTGTATCTTAACGTATGACGGTGAATATACAGTTCTGCCGCCGCTTTTTGAATGCTTTGGTTATTTTTAAAATAGCTGTCCAACGTCTCAATCAGATCAATTTCTTTATCCGTTTCACTGAGCAGCCCGCTAATATGGTCTTTATAGATGGATGTTAAATGGATCCCGTTTCTCCTCATTTTCAACAACAGATCATACATTCCCAAATCCTGATAATGGACAATTTGCGCTTCCGTACCGATTAAATCACACAATCTGAACGCATACCGTGCTTCCCGTGCGCTTTTCTCTAATTCATCCACTTGATTGTAGTCTGTTCCAATCCCGATCACCAATTCAACATTTGGAAAATAGTAATGCCAATTTTTCAATATGTCGTCTGCCAAAGAAATACAATATTTATATTTGTCTTCTTTCGTTTCTCCCGTTACATTCGTTAAAAAGATAATCGAATGTAATTTTGACTGGATCAAGTGCTGTTTCTTTTTCTGAACAAGGATTTGTTCGGTTAAATGATATAGCCTGTCTATTAAGTTGTCATCAATGGTTTCAGAATTCTTGAATGCCAAATGAAAAACAGCCTGTTGTAACGAAAGGTCGTAATTCAGCTTCAATCCATGGTCAATCATGTTTCTTTCGCTTATATAATTTTGACTGAAAATGTCGTCTAAAAAATTACTTTGAATGCGTAAATGTGTTTCTTCAATCGCTTGCTGTTTCAAAAATTCCATAGCATAAATCGGTGCGGCTTGTTCAATCGCAATATCGTCAAGCTCTTGCCAGCTTTCTTCCAGCTTTATCATGACGATCCAGCCGTAACAGGACTGTTTGGCTATGATGGGGTAAATGGTGAAAATATGCTGTTCAATTGTTTCGTTCACTGTGGCTTCTTTTTCTAAACTGGCCAATAAATGTTTTGATATATTAACCTGTCGGCCATTCAGGGAAATGTTGGTTTTGTTGACAGGGAATTCATCCTTTTGATTGGCATAAATAATGTCGTAAAACTCATTGTATATAAGAATGTTTGCTGCGGTTAATTGAGACAGCCGGAGCGTGACATCGGTTAAACTTTGGTCATTTAAGATAAGGTTCGTCAGTTCCCGGTGGATATTTTCCGATTGCTCGAGCAGGTGCATTTGGTTATTGACGATTTGCTCCAAAATGGCTTTCGTAATTTCGGAAAAGTTTATATCTGTGGGAATTTCAATTAAAGGCAGATCATTTTGATCGGCCAGATCAATAAAACTGGCTGGGATTTCTTTCATATAAAAACTCGTATAGATGGCGATTCCCGACAGTAATTTTGATTTGAGCAAACGATGAAAAGCTTCCATCCGCTCCTCATTTTCCAATAGTCCAAAGCCCGTTGTGATTAAAAATTCTCCGTACTGGAGCCTGCCGATATCTTCCAGCACCTCAACGATGGTGACCCACTTGATATTATTTTCAATCCCCTTATGGCCTGCCACTAACCTTGTCTTTTTCATAACGGGCAGTTGCAGTGCTTTATGAATGCTGATCGCTATTTTAGACAACTCCTACTTTTCATTTTTATACACAAAGTACAATGAAGCCCGATGTTTTTTACATTTTAGTCGAATGGATAGTCCAGATGGCGTTAGCTATAATTTATTATACATATATTATCACTTTTGCGAAGTAAACGTTTTCCAACATGATGAAAATATATGTGAAATTGAACTGAAGATTGAGGTGGAAAACATATGAAACGAACATATTTAATTAAGCCTGTCTTACATGACGAATACCCTTTCATTACGCATGGAAAAGGGATTTATTTATATGATGATCAAGGGAAGCAATATATTGACGGTTCTTCGGGAGCTGTCACCGCCAGCATTGGACATGGTGTACAAGAAGTGATTAACGCTATGGCGGAGCAATCCAAAAAGGTTTCTTTCGTTTACCGTTCGCAATTTACCACGGAAGTGGCGGAACAGTTAGCGAAAAAAATGAGCGATATATCACCAGGAGATTTAAACTGGTCTTTTTTTGTGAACAGCGGCTCTGAAGCGACGGAAACGGCAATGAAAATTGCCATTCAATATTGGCAGGAACAAGGAAGGAACACAAAAAATAAAATTATCTCAAGATGGATGAGCTATCACGGCATTACGATGGGAGCCTTGTCCATGTCTGGCCATATCCAGCGAAGAGAACGTTTTGAGCCTATGCTGGAAAACTATCCATCTGTTTCGGCGCCTTACTATTATCGGGATGCCAATGGCAGAACGATAGAGGAATGTGACGACGATTATGCGGAGGAATTAGAGAAAGAAATATGGCGGGTCGGCAAAGAACATATCGCCGCTTTTATCGCTGAACCGCTGGTCGGTGCTGCGGGCGGTGCTTTGACTCCTTCTGATCAATACTTTCGGAAAATGAAAGCCGTTTGTGATGAATATGACATTTTATTTATAGCCGATGAAGTGATGACAGGTGTAGGCAGAACTGGAAAGATGTTCGGAATGGAACATTTCGGGATCACGGCGGATATTATGGCGACCGGAAAAGGTATGGGGGCGGGATATACGCCGATCGCTGCGGCTGTCGTGAGTGAAAAAGTAATGGAGCCGATTTTAAACGGTTCGAAAAGCATCATGAGCGGCCATACTTTCAGTGCCAACCCGCAGTCTGCGGCAACCGCGCTGGCAGTCTTGCAATATATGGAAAAATATAATGTTGTGGAAAATTCCGCCCGTATGGGTGCTTATTTAAAAAAGCGAATAACTGAATTGGCGCAAACGAGTGAAATCATTGGTGACGTCCGTGGGAAAGGATTATTTGTCGGCATTGAGTTTGTGGAAGACAAGCTAACGAAAAAATCTTTTTCCCGAGAATGTGACCTCGTTAATCGTATCGTAAGGGCCAACTTCGAAGAGGGGCTCCTCGTTTATCCAGCGAACGCTGGTGTAGATGGGATTACCGGTGACGCGATCATTTTATCACCGCCTCTTACCATTAGAAAAGAAGAAGTGGAAGAGTTGGTCACGAGATTTGCGGCGGCGCTTCGGAAGGTAGAAAGGGAACTTCTGGGGGCCTTTGCAAGAAATTGAGCAAGTCCTGATCATTCTAGGAATCGGAAGTAAATTCTGAAAGTGGAGAGTAAGTTGGAAATTGGCGAGTAACATCGGAAAGTTGAAGAACTGAGTAATTCCAAAAGTTTGTAAAGTCAGCGCGTAATTCAGAAATTTTGGCGAGTAAAATGGAAAAAGTGGCGAGTAAAATGGAAAATTCGTTAGTAAATCTGGACGTTGCGAGTAAATCCGAAAATTGGTGAGTATTTCCAAAAAACTGATCGTATTCCCGGAAAGTTGTGAGTGTTTCCAAGAAACTGATGGTATTAACGGAAAAGTGCGAGTATTCCCAGGAAGCTGATCGTATTATCGGGAAGTTGTTAGTATTCACAAAAAACTGATAATATTTCCGAGAAGTGGCGAGTATTCCCGACAAAGCAGAATTTACCGGAAGTTGATACAAGGTCCGTGCGCGCGGTAAATGATTCTTTTAAGCCAAATGTGAGCGAATGCATTGTTGAATAAGGATGATTACAAGGTTATCCATATATCTTTTAATAAATAGAGGAGCGTCGATGATGACAAAAGTACAATCGATACAGGAAGCGGTTCAACATATAAAAAGCGGTTCCTCTCTGATGGTTGGCGGCTTTGGGGGAATCGGAAATCCGCCGACTGTAATCAAAGCGATTTTAGAAAGCGGCATTGATGAATTGACTTTAATTTGCAATGATGCCGGGTTTCCGCATATTGGGATCGGCCAGTTGATAACAAAAGGCAGGGCAAAGAAGCTCGTGGCATCACATATCGGATCTAATCCGAATGCAGGAAAATTGATGCATGAGAAAAAATTAGATGTTGAATTTTCTCCGCAGGGAACGTTAGTGGAACGAATCCGGGCCGGGGGTGTCGGTTTGGGCGGCATTTTAGTCGATATCGGTGTGAATGGACTCGTTGCGGAAGGGAAAGAAAAAGTGGGGGTCAATGGCAGAACATTTTTGATTGAACCGCCGATAACCGCAGATGTGGCAATCGTTTATGCGAAAAAAGCGGATACATTTGGCAATTTAGTTTTTGATAAGAGTGCAAGAAATACAAATCCGCTCATGGCGATGGCTGGAACGGTTACGATTGCGGAAGCGGAAGAAATTGTACCGGTCGGCGGGCTGGATCCGGAGGAAGTCGTTACACCTGGTGCGTTTGTCGATATGGTCGTAAAAAGTGAAGGGGTGAATTGGGCATGGGCATGGGAGTAAGCGTACGCGAGGCGATCGCAAAGCGGGCCGCACAAGAAATCAAAGATGGAATGGTTGTCAATTTGGGCATTGGGATACCTACTCTCGTTGCCAATTATATTCCATCGAATAGTAACGTGATGTTTCATGCTGAAAATGGCGTTCTGGGTACGGGGCCGGCTCCGATAAAAGGTGAGGAAGATCCTAACTTATGTAACGCCGGCGGAATTCCAATTACTATTGTACCGGGTGCATCTTACTTTGATAGTACGATTGCATTCGGTATTATCCGCCGCGGATTGCTGGATATTACGATTTTAGGGGCGTTTGAAGTTAGTGAAAACGGGGATTTGGCGAATTGGATTGTTCCTGGAAAAATTGTGTCCGGTATGGGCGGCGCAGTTGATTTAGCGCAAAAAGCGAAGAAAGTCATTGTATTGATGAATCATACAGATAAACATGGCAATCCAAAAATTGTACCCAAATGTATGCTACCGCTTACTGCAGAACAGTGTGTAGATTTGATTATCACAGATATGGCAGTCATCGAGGTTACGGATCAAGGGCTGCAATTAATAGAAGTTAAGGAACCTTATACAGTGGAAGATGTGATCAATGCTACAGGGGCGGCACTTCATGTTGCCGATTTTGTAAAGTAGCGGAGTTTTCAGATCCATACTTTGTAAAGTAGCAATAATTTTTCGGATTCATCCTTTGTAAAGTAGCAGTAATTTTTCAGATTCATCCTTTGTAAAATAGCGGGAATTTCCCTGATCCCGACTTTGTAAAATAGTGGAGGGATTTCACGATGCAAGATGCAGTGATCGTAGCAGGCGTTAGAACAGCAGCCGGCGCTTTTGGCAAATCGTTAAAAAACGTGGGAGCAGTTGAACTTGGCAGGCAAGTTTTAGAAAAATTAATGGAAAAAACAGCTTTCCCCAAAAGCGGTGTGGAAGAAGTGGTCTTTGGACATGGATACGTACATGGCGGCGGGTTGAATTCAGCTAGAATTGCGTCCCAAAAAGCAGGGTTTTCTGAAGAAACGCCGGCATATATCGTTATAAAAGCATGTGGTTCAAGCTTAAAGGCTATCACAAATGCGGCGGCTTCCATTCAAGCCGGGCAAAATGAAGTCATTGTTGCCGGGGGAACGGAAAGTATGAGTAACGTTCCTTATATAGTGAAAAATCGCTGGGGTTCCAAGTTTGGCAACATCATTATGGAAGATGCGCTGATGGCAGACGGCCTTATATGTTCACTTGGACATGAACATATGGGAATTACCGCCGAACGGCTTGCGGAAGAATATCAAATTTCCCGCAAAGAGCAGGATCATTTTGCCTATAACAGTCATCTGAAGGCGGCCAGGGCGATTCAGGAAAATATATTTTCGGATGAAATCGTGCCAGTGGAAATACAAACAAAAAAAGGCATTCAATTTTTCTCAACAGATGAAAGTGTAAGAGAATCCGTTGAATTGGAAAAACTGGCGTCATTAAACCCGGTTTTTCAAAAGGGTGGTCTCGTCACAGCAGGAAATGCTTGCCCCATGAACGACGGGGCGGCAGCACTTTTGATGATGTCCATGGATCGAGCAGAGCAGGAGGGACTGCGGCCGCTCGTTAAAATAAAAGCTTATGCAAGTGCCGGGGTAAACCATTCTGTCATGGGAATCGGCCCTGTTCCTGCAACGAAAAAGGCACTGGAAAAAGCGGGCTTAACGCTTGATGATATCGGTTTAATTGAGTTAAATGAAGCTTTTGCCGCCCAGGCACTTGCTGTTATAAAAGAGTTGGGCTTGGATGAAAGCCGGGTAAATGTGAACGGAGGAGCCATTGCGCTTGGACATCCAGTAGGTGCAACTGGCGCCAAATTAAGCGTCACTCTTATCCATGAAATGATCCGTTCAAAAACGAAATATGGCTTGGTGACCTTGTGCATGGCCGGAGGTATGGGAATTACAGTGATCTATGAAAATATGACTTTATAGTTTAACATTGAGTTATACAGGATTTTTTCTAGGGAGGAAATCATGGAGATGAAACATCGTATCAATCAATGGATCGACGAAAACAGAGAGGCCCATATTAAATTTTTACAAAAATTAGTTCAATTGGCGAGCACGCAGGGGAATGAAAAGGAAGTGCAAGACAATGTGGCCCTTTTTCTGAACAGCCTTGATTTGGATGTCGACGTTTGGGAGTTGGATGGGGACAGATTGAAACAACATCCTTATTTTTATTCAAACCGGGAAACATTTGAAAACAGCCCCAATGTGGTGGGTGTTTTAAAAGGAACGGGCGGCGGGAAATCCATTATTTTAAATGGCCATGTGGATGTTGTCCCTGAAGGGGATCATGAACAATGGGACGACGATCCGTACAGCGGCAAAATTGTCGACGGAAAAATCTATGGTCGCGGTGCCACGGATATGAAGGGCGGTAACGCATCATTGATGATTGCGCTGGATGCGGTTACATCTTTGGATATCCGTTTGAAAGGTGACGTCATTTTTCAGAGTGTCGTGGAGGAAGAAAGCGGCGGCGCGGGAACGTTAGACGCGATTTTGAAAGGCTATAAAGCGAATGCTGCCATTATTCCAGAGCCGACCAACATGAAAATTTTTCCTAAGCAGCAAGGTTCCAAATGGTTTCGCCTGATCATCACGGGGAGAACGGCCCATGGCGGCACAAGATATCATGGCGTTAGCGCGATTGATAAAACATTCATCGTGACTGAACATATAAAGGAATTGGAAAAAGTCAGAAACGACCGTATCACCGATCCGTTGTACAACAATATCCCGATTCCTGTTCCCATTAATATGGGAGTCATAAAAGGCGGGGACTGGCCTTCTTCTGTTCCGGACATTGTGCAATTGGAGGGACGAATTGGCATTGCTCCCCATGAAACGATGGAACAAGTTCAAGCGGAAATGGAGCAATGGATGAAGAAGCTGTCTGAGAAGGATGAATGGTTTCAAGATCATCCCGTGGAAATTGAATGGTTCGGGGCACGGTGGGTGCCGGGAGAGATTGCCACGGATCACCCGCTCATGACTTCTTTGATCAGCAACTTTAAAGCCATAACGAACGAAGACCCTGTGATCGAAGCGGCGCCTTGGGGGACAGACGGCGGCTTGTTATCACAAGTGGGCGATACGCCAACCGTTGTGTTTGGGCCCGGAACGACTGGTCTTGCCCATTATCCAAATGAAGCGATTGACATTGAAAAAATATTTGAAGCTGCTAAGATTATAGCGGCTACGATTGTGGATTGGTGTGAAGTGGATTCATAGAAGTGGCTATTAAGGATACCTTCCCCAGATTGAATCTGGGGTTTTTACATTTGCTCCGGATTGATAGTCCGGGGTTTTTTCTGTTGGCTCTATTCTAAATGTAAGGGACACACAATTTGCATATAAAAAAACGTTCATGATCTTTCGCTCTCAACCCATGAATGAAAATGGATTCCTGCCCCCATAATGTAGATACCACAAAAAAACACACGTGGACATCCCATTTTTTACGCTTGAATTGACGAGAAACAAGAAAGATTGGAGTTGCGTGCAAATAAATGTCACCATAAAAATCCCTGGCCTGGAAGAATTGTTTACAACCTAAGCAAATAAGCCCTCTGTTTTCTTTAAAATATGAAATCGTTATAAATTTTTCCAGCAAATCTTCTTTCGCTGTACGCTGTGCAATAACGTGCTTTGAAACTCTCTCTTCTCATTTCTATTTTATAGATGACTGTAGTTATGAATATTCTTCCGCCGTAGAAGCGCTTCCGCCCACATCTGACATTTCGATTGTGTTCATTATTCCATTTATCCCGCATGTAAGGTGCCATATACACCATTTCAAGACCTGAGTTGATACAAAAGGTCTAAGTGGGAGAAAACGGCACCTAAATAGCCCGATTGGTTCAACTAACATTCAGTAGGAGGCCTACTGAATGAAGTTTCACTTTATCCCGCATGTAAGGTGCCATATACACCACTTCAAGACCTGAGTTGAAAGTGGGAGAAAGCGGCACCTCGATTCGTTCAACTAACATTCAGTAAGAGATGGAAGAAAACGCCTACTGAATGAAGTTTCACTTTATATCATCTTTTCTGTCCGCGTATAACCGTCCTCTCCTTCTTCGAACTGTATCCAATGTTTAAGGCTAAATTTGAGGTGTTTTTGTGTAGTGGCTAAAAAGGAGGATGGACTAAACGGTCTACTTTTAAAAAATATGACCGAATTGTGAAATTGTGGAAAATAGGATCCAAATTTTTGGCGAAAAGGCGAAAATGTATTGATGAAAAATTTTGAATTCATTTTTTATATACAGTTGGAAATGATAAAACTATTGATATGAAAGGGTTTTGGGAGAGTTGGAAAAAAACGAAAAAAAATTCCTTTCAATGTAATCGGTCTCATTTTTTTTGTTTTGATATAATGTTCTTTGTATCTTTTTTTAAAGACAAATTGACATCATAGAATTTTTTTAGAAGCAAAGGAGAGGTTTTATTGTCTGAGTCAAATAGTAATGGGAAGTCCGCACTTGTCCGGACGAAATTGACCCTGTTGGAAGGGATTGCATTAATTGTCGGTGCCAATATTGGTGCGGGCATTTTGAGTTTAGCGTACGGTGCGAAAAATGCCGGATGGCCCGTGCTCGTTTTCTGGGTGATTGTGGCGGGTATTCTTACAACAATATCAATGCTTTATGTTGCGGAGACGACGCTTCGGACAAAGAAAAACTTGCAGCTAAGTGGTTTAGCGGAAAAATATGTCGGGAACCTGGGATCTTGGCTGATCTTTTTATCTGTAGCCGTCAACTCGCTTGGAGCATTGATTGCTTATACGGCTGGAAGCGGCCAAATAATGGCTGAAGTTTTCGGTATACCGAATGTATTGGGAAGCTTTCTCTTTTTTATTCCGGCTGTCGGTGTTATTTGGTTGGGGTTAAAAGCTGCGGGGGTTGCGGAAAAAGTAATAACCTTCGGGATGCTTGTGTTAGTTCTTATTTTAATTTTGGCATCGGTCTTTGGCCCGGGATTGAAAGCGGAATATCTTATTTATACCAATCCAAAATTTGCCATCCCTGTTTTCAGTTTGACCGTATTTGCCTTTTTGGCGCAATACATTGTGCCTGAGTTGTCACGCGGCTATGATAAAGAAACGATTAAAAACTTGCCGCGCGCCATTGTCATCGGTATGGCGATCACAGGTATTTTATTGACGCTCGTGCCAATGGCGGCGCTTGGTTTGACAGGTCCTGATAAAGTAACAGAGGTTGTTACGATCGCCTGGGCGGAAATGCTGGGAGACTGGGCATTTTTTACAGCGAACGGCTTTGCTTTAATGGCGATGATGACGTCTTTCTGGGCGTTGGGACAAAGTTATTTTACAAACATTATCGACCGTTTCAAAGTTCCATCGGAAACGAATAAGAAGTATCGTGCCATTGTATTGGCGGTTGTTGCTGTTCCACCGTTCATTTTGGCCTATAGCGGTTTTGTCGGGTTTGTAGATGCCTTGTCTATTGCAGGCGCTTTTGCCGGAATCATCATGGCCATTGTGCCAGTCATGATGTTGAATAAATCCAGGAAAATACAAGAAAAGGAACCGGAGTGGACATGCGGTAAGCTAGCGCATCCTGCTATTCAAACCTTGATCATTGCTTTATATACCGGTGCCGGTATTTATACGCTATTGGGTATTTTTAACGTTCTTCCGAAAGGCTGGTAGGAACGGGATATGAGGTTTATAAGCAAAAATAGAACGATCACTCATTTCTCTGCAAATATGGAGCCGATTACAGACGTCCGTCTTCAGGAGACGATCACCGTTGAAACCCATGATTGTTATGGGGGCCAAATTGACAGTGAAACTGTGCTTCGTCCGGATATTAACTTGGAAACGATGAATCAGGCGACTGGTCCAATCTACGTCAATGGCGTGGAAAAGGGGGACGTGCTTCAAATTGACATCGAGGAAATCGAGCTTGATCCCCGTGGGATAATGGTCACATCCAAAGGTTTGGGCGTTTTGGGTGACCATATTGAGGAGCCGACGACCAAAATCTTGCCGGTAAAAGAAGGGCGAATTTGTTTTAAGGAAGACTTTATTTTTCCCGTGCGGCCCATGATTGGGGTTATCGGAGTGGCTCCAGCCTCCGGAAGTGTCCATTGTGCTTCACCCGGAGATCATGGCGGGAACTTGGATACGAAAGATATTACGATAGGAAGCAAGTTGTATTTTCCGGTTTTCCAAGATGGCGCTTTATTTGCCCTGGGTGATCTTCACGCCTCCATGGGAGATGGAGAATTGGATGGAACCGGTGTTGAAATTGGCGGCAGGACGACATTAACGGTACGAGCGGTAAAAGGCGGGACACTTGAAGCGCCTGTCGTTGAAACCGCGGATTCCTTCATGTTTTTAGCCTCGGCAAAAACGTTGGACGAAGCGATTCGCAAGGGATCGAAACGCGTTGTCGGGCATTTGCAACAAGAGCTGTCGCTCGAATTCCAGGAAGCATACAGGCTTCTGAGCATGCTCTGTGACGTGCGGATCAGCCAGATCGTAAACCCGCTCGTAACAGTGAGGATTGTGGTGCCGAAGGAATTGTTGCCGAGGTTGTTTAAAAAGTAATTGGAACATATGAGCTTGTCCTTACAGGGGACAGGCTCTTTTTTTTGCTGAATATTCAAGGCTTCCATATGAGCAAAACATACTGGATTAATGAAGGTTGAAGTATGCACACAAATAGCCAATAATGGATATAAAAACTTGTCAATCCCTTTGTACGTGTGGTGGCCGTCTCTTGGTTCCCAAAATCCAACTGCGGTTGGATGGTTTACCAGTTATTTTTGTTAATCGTCTTTTTCCTCATTAATTATTGGAGTGTGGCATATATCGCTATATGGAAAGGAAAGAAAAAGCCGGGTTCTCTCTTGAGGATACAAATGACTGCCGCATGATGGCTCGTTTTTTACAATGTCATCATGATCATACTGAGTTGGGCTGGTACTTTTGGCGGCAATGGCTGGATTGCGGCTCCATGGGATCAAATTATTGTAGCCTTGATATCTCTTGTCACTTATTATTGGGGAGCGAAAAGCGCGATACCCCCCTTTGTATTTGACGAGAGTGATGCTTCCGCCAGATCTGATCTGGCGGCGGGAAATCGGATATCTTCAGGCAGGATTAAGGATGATAGGAATGATGGGAAGGTGACACCAACTATGTATGATGTGATTATCCGCAATGGGATGGTATGTGATGGGACCGGAAATCCTTGGACAAAACTGGATGTGGGCATCCGTTCAGGAAAAATCGTCAGATTGGCTAAACTCGTCTTTGAACAAGCGGAAATAGAAGTTGATGTTTCAGGCTGCATCGTTTCTCCCGGCTTTATCGATCCGCACGTGCATTCCGATTTGTTATGCACCAATCCGGAGATCCATAAAATAAGGGTGCTTCAAGGAATCACAACGGAATTATTTGGGCAAGACGGCATATCTGTTGCTCCTGTATCGAAACATACAAAGCAGGAATGGCAGAAACAGTTAAAAGGTCTAAACGGAGATATCGGGGACTGGCCGTGGGAAACGATCGAAGAGTATCTGTCCTTTTTGGAGACGGCCGATATGATTGGCAACGCGGCTTATTTAATTCCGCACGGCAATATTCGGACGCTTGTGATGGGATTTGAAGGTCGCCAGGCAACAAAAGAAGAGTGCCGGGAAATGCGTGAGTGGGTGGAAGCGGGAATGCGTCAGGGCGCTTTTGGAATATCTTCGGGAATCCAATATCCTCCTTGTGCCTATGCAAACTTGGAGGAACTGGCTGAAATATGCAAGGGAGCCGCAAAGTATGATGGCTGCTTTGTTGTTCATATTCGAAATGAAAGCAATTTGTCTTTAGAAGCGCTTGATGAAGTGATAGAGGCTGCGAGAATATCGGGTATTCGCTTGCATATTTCCCACTTTAAAGTTTGCGGGAAAATCAATAGAGATAAGCTCGAAAAGGCTTTGCGCAAATTAGAAGAAGCACGGCAGGAAGGAATCGAAGTGACGTTTGACCAATATCCATATACGGCTGCTTCCACGATGCTTCAGGCTATTTTACCTCCTTGGGCGCAAGCGGGCGGTACAAAGGCCATCTTAAACAGGTTAAGGGAGCCGCATCTACGTGAAAAAATCAAGGAAGAAATGCTCCATAATGGAGAGTACGATAATCCGGTCAGAAATAATGGATGGGATCATATTGTCATCGCCTCTGTCGTTTTGGATGAAAACAAGAAATTTGAGGGCAAGAGCTTACAAGAAATAGGAGAGATACAGCAGAAGGACCCAGCAGACGCCGCAATGGATTTGCTGATCTCAGAGGAAGCTGCGGCTACGATGATCATTCACTGGGGCGTTGAAGAAGACGTAACGAAAGTGATGAAAAATCCGTTGCAGATGGTCGGATCAGACGGTGTGTTCGGCGGAAAGCCGCATCCGAGACTATATGGGTCATTTGCACGCGTATTGGGCAAGTATGGCCGAGAAGAGAAAATCTTCTCCATTCCGGAAGCTATTCGGAAGATGACCAGTGCGCCTGCCCAATTACTGCGCTTAAAAGATAGAGGAATGATTCGAGAAGGGTACTGGGGTGATCTCGTTGTTTTTGATCCGGCCACAGTGATGGATTGTGCCACATTTGAAAATCCACATCAGTTGCCATCAGGCATTCGTCACGTTTTCGTCAATGGAAAATGGACTGTATCAGATGGAAAATACATGGGAGAAACAGCAGGACGAATCATTCGAAGAGATCACCTGATACCATCAACACATAACCATCATTAGGAGACTGGTAAATGAAAACTGTGGAAATACGAGTTAAAAAACTCATGGAGCAAGCGGGCGGAGATTGGGGGATCATGATAGAAGATATACAGAACGATATCAGTTGGGGATATGAGGCACATACACCATTCCCTGCTGAAAGTATTATTAAGATTCCGATAATGGCAGCCGTTTTTTCCGCCGCGGAAAATCGGCAACTGCGATTAAGCGACTGTGTAAGCATGAATCAAGGGGATCAGGTCGGTGGTGCGGGTGCTTTGCAATACGTAACACCCGGCATTGAGTTATCCATATATGATTTATTGGTTCTTATGATCGTTCAAAGCGATAACACAGCTACAAACATGCTCATTGATCTGGTCGGAATGGAAGCGATACAGCAAACTTTATTGGAAGCGGGGATGAAAAACAGCCGCTTTCAACGGAAGCTGATGGTCTATCCAGCACGTGAGCATTTGCAAAATATCGTTACGGCGGCTGATGTGTCTTTCATGTTGAGAAAAATGGCCGCGGGTCAACTTGTATCCCGGCATGCATGTGAACAAATGATTCAAATCATGAAATGGCAGCAATATAGAAATGGTCTTCCATCACAGCTTCCAAGTCCATCCGGAAAAATCGCCGGAGAGATTCCGAAGTGGGAACTGGCTCATAAGACTGGATGGGATCTGAACCGCCAACATGATGCTGGTATTTTATATACGGGACAACGGACAATGATTATATCCGTTTTATCAGAAAATGTTTCTTCAAAAACCGCATTGGATGTGTTGGGAGAGATCGGAAAAGCCGTATATGATTATGCGTTAAACAATTAGAAGATGGGAACCTTACATTTGCGGCTGATCGTGATACGTTAGTTAATGAGTTAGGAGTGTCAGAGGAAGATGCTCATCTAATGTTACTGGCGGTTGATGAATTACAACCTGAACAAACTTCAAAAGTTCAACCTTATGGATTTGTTGGTATATCCATTAACTTAGGTCCTAAAGTTCGTAAGATGAATGGATGGGCTGCCGGTGCTTTTGCGGCAGGTTATGTAGGGTGGTATGCTAAAAAGTTTGCTGTTAATCCCATTACTGCTGGTACAGCAGCTGCTGTAAAACGTGCAGTTGAAAAAAATATAAGAAAAGTTTGGCTAGGCAGGAATATTCCTGGATTGAGTTTGACTTATAATGTGAATATTCCATGATTATTTCCAAAGCATAAGAACACTAAGGTGAGTAATGCAGGTGCACACTCACCTTTTTAATGTTTTTAAGATTCGATACTATAGACTTGCCATCAAAAATGTCATTTAGTAATAAAGGATATGACTCTATTGAATGGGAATGTATGTCGGTTGAATGGGGACTCTGCATGTATCATTTTCTGCAAAGGAAAGTCCAGCATGCGAATACTGTGTAAGTGATTGCCAGATGTACAAAAGACAATTGGCATGAACGAGACTGTTTTTTCTGGAATATGGCTCGGTACTCATTGTTTACGAAGCTTTTCATGAGCATCATCGCTTATTGCCTTTATTCCCTGGTATTCTTGCAGCAGGGCATATAGAAACATGTTGTAAAAAAAGCTTCTCCCAAAAGGGATTTCGTATACCAAGTGGCGTAAAAAGTGTATGCTTTCCGTAGAGCTATCCTTTTTTAACGGATTTGTACAAGGTAGCACTTATCCGTCTATTATAAGGTGTTTTTTCTTTTTTAGGTGGTCTACATTTTTGAACAAACTGCTAGTAAATAAAGGGGGCATTTAACGTGTATTTATTTTTATTCACCATCATTTATTGCTTGGTGACACGACTTATAGATCTGTCTTTTGGACCTGCTTTAGGAATTTATTTGTTAGCTTTTGGCTTTATGAAAGGTTGGTGCAGTGGGAAGCTTCATGACTTTTTGAATTTAGAATCGTTAAGAAGTTTATATAAGAAAAATGGATTAAAAGATTCTTTAACAGAGCTCTCATCTTTGATTTTGGTATATGCTAATTCTTATTTCATAGATTATGAGCCTTTTTCTATTTTCGAATTTATTTATTTGTTTGTTGTTTTTGTAATTTTATATCGCTTTCTGTTTTGGGGGATAACAAGAACGCTTAGAGAAAAAGTTCATTTTAGAGTTTAATTTTTGCGTCCGCCAAAGCCCCGCCAATCATTCCCTATATGAGTATTGGATCGAAACTAAACTTAACCCCACTTATGCTTTGTCGCTCCCTATGCCGCGATTATCAGAACCTTTTCAATTGGGGGAGAGGACTCGATTTGAGTGACGGGGTCCGCATTTGTCGCTTTAGAATAAGTTCTTTTACAGTGCTCCTTTCTTTTGTATTTGATTTGCTAAGTATAGCCTTGGAATAAAGTTTGATTAATTTAACTTAATAAACCTTGATAAAAGAGCAAATAGAAAAAGCATGTTTTGAAAGAAGATTGATCAAAACACGCTTTTTCTATATTCAATTGAAGCATCCTTTTATAAAAAAGTTTGATTATTTTTGTGATTAACTAAACTCCAAACTGTTTAAGATGATGGTCAAGGTGCTTGTATATTCCTTTACCCCATTGCTCAGAAGTGAGTTTACCAAAAAAAGGATGCGGATGAGTTGTGCACTTCTCTGGTCCGTTATTTTGGAATATGGTAATTTTTTGTTTAAGCTTTTCTTTTTCTGTCTCAAAATCTCTATCATTTGTAATCAAAATGGTTGGAATAGTAGACATGTTATGGGGCAATGTCTTGTCATTGTACATGATTTGTTTTGCAAACCTCCCTACTATTATTCCTAACCAACCCCTTGGTGGAAAAGAATTTCCCATTGCAATGTCTTGAAAAGATGAACAATGCGCTAGCATTTGGGAAACATTCATTTTTCCCCATTGTGGTTGTGAATCTGGACTTAATTTGTCAATACGGTTTAAAATTTCCTCTGAATGCAATTGATTAAAAATATTTTTCATTTGTGCATCATCCTTTATCAATCTGCCTCTACATCACCACAAAAATCCATTTATTCTGTTCTGCTTCTTTAGATGGCAACTTTCTACAAAATCTCAAAACAATAATAACATAATAAATCCAATTTTATTCGAAAATCTTCTTCTATTATAAGGGCGCGTTTATTGAACAAAGAAATACTCAATAAAATAGATGTTTTTATCAATCTTTATTATAAATGATCAGCCTTTTTTATAAATTATCGAACTTTATTTTAGATCCACACTAAGATTCAATGATACGAAGTTTGGAACTTTCTTCTGTATGAACGGCCTTACATAAAAAAGTGAGGGGAAGTATGATCATGAAGAATGGGAGAGATACTTCATTTGCTTATGCATTAGCTCATATCTTTATCATTGCAATAGTATTGATTGTGGGATTGGCCTAGTTTAAATTTTCTGTCGTCAGCGTGTTTGTTATCGCCCTATTTTTCATTGTTTTATTAGCGAGATTTAACGGATTCACATTAGTCGAAATTCAAGATTATCTCATACAGGGAACGAAAAACTCTGTTTTCATTATTTTGATTCTTATGAGTGTTGGGATGATTATAGGGACTTGGGTTGTATCGGGCATTGTACCGGCAATTATCTATTATGGCTTGCATATATTAAGTCCCTCTTATTTTTTCATTACAGGTTTTATCATTTGCTGCATCGTTATGTATTTTACCGGGAGTTCTTATGCAACGATTGGAACGTTGGGAATTGCTTTTATAGGGATTGGTATTGGAATGGGAATACCAGCACCGATGATTGCCGGGATGGTCATTTCAGGTGCGATCTTCGGGAACAAAATGACGCCTTTTTCAGATACGACAAACTTGGCCTCGGGAGTAGCGGGAGTCAATATTTTTAAACATATTCATTCCATGTTATATACAACTCTGCCCGCAGTATTCATCTCTTGTATTTTATATTGGCTTTTGGGGTTAAGGTACGGGAGTGATGACAATTCGGGAAAAACGGAACTCATGACGGAAACATTAATGGAGCACTTTACGATTCATCCAGTGTTGTTATTGGTTCCGCTGTTCACAATCTTTCTCATCATAAAAAAACTTCCCCTGTCATTGCCTTAAATATGGGTTCATTAGCGGCGGTTTTGAAGGCCTTTATTTTTCAGCCGTCTTTTGGGGCCGGCGTTATATTAAACTCTTTCATGGAGGGATTTGTATATCAAACAGGTGTGGAAGATGTCGATAAGCTTCTTCAGCGTGGTGGTATTTCAGGTATGTTTACTGTCATAACATTAGTCATCCTTGTGTTTAGCCTCAGTGAAATTTTACAGAGAACAGTTGTTATTTCTGTCATTTTAGGCAAAATGGGTTCTTTTGTAGATACGCAGGCCAAATTGATTCTTACTACCATATTCAGTTGTTTTTTAACCAATATGCTATCAGCCAGCCAATATGTCGCCATCATGATACCAGGTGAAATGTTCCGTTCGGCTTATGAAGGATTAAACATTTCAAAACGGGTTCTCTCAAGAACTTTAGAAGATGCCGGAACCATTACTACATTTGTCATTCCATGGTCGTCTGGGGCCATTTTTGCTTCCGGGGTTTTGGGTGTTTCGACATTAGCTTATTTGCCATATGCATTTTTTGCCTTATTGTCTCCGCTGATTGCGGCTATTTATGCCCTCACCGGGTTTGCCATATTTAAGGAAGATGAGGAGGATGAGGAATAGTTTGAATTATTTGAATATAAATAAGTTGAAGCAAAGGTCAAATTTTTTGTAAAGGTAAAAGACAATCTTTGAAGAAAAAAATGATTGAGTTTTATACAATCAGTTGTTATACTTGACTCGTAAAATGAAATATCATTTCAATAAATGAAACTATAGGTTTGCATGACATAAGGAGGTCTTTTCATTGGGTTTTATGAACAGAAAAACAGTTATGACGGGACCCGGATTTTTAAAGCGCTAAAGACTCCGCGCTGCCCCTTGGTTGCTATAACAGGAAATAATAGATGTACATAATAAGCGGCATTAGTAGAAGTCCATTCGGAATCTAATAGTAAAAAAGGTGGCGTATCAAACAGGCCAGTCAGAAAAGATGGAGTACGAAAAGGGAATGCAAGTTTATGAAGGAGCCGTAGCTGGAAAGCCGTTTCCAAAAGATCGCTAACAGATATTTTGAAAGCGGAGTCATTCCATGGACTGCGGACGTTTGCAAATGCAGCCATTAGGAACTGCGGATGAACTTGTTCATTGATGAGAGAGTTGTACTGTATTGAAAGGAAATAGACTAAAAAGGGGTTATGCATGATGACCAAGTTAATGTCAGTGGCTGATGCCATCGTGAAATGCATGGAGTTAGAAACCATTTCACACGTATTTTGTGTTCCGGGAGAAAGTTATTTGCCCTTGATGGACAGTATTTACGATTCGCAACACATTAAACTGATTTCCGCGAGGCATGAGGGCGGAGCGGCGTTTATGGCGGATGCCTATGGGAAGGCGACGAGAAAGCCGGGGGTGGCCATGGCTACAAGAGGTGTGGGCGGAGCCAATCTGGCGATTGGAATTCATACTGCCTACCAAGATTCTACGCCAATGGTCGTTTTTCTGGGGCAAGTGCATAGTAAATTCCGCGGGCGTGAAGGGTTTCAGGAGGTCGATTTAGATCAATTTTTTGGCCATATAGCTAAATGGACAGTTGAACTTAAAGATGCCGAAAGGACTCCAGAGCTTATACACCGCGCTTTCAGAATCGCCCAGTCAGGACGCCCGGGACCTGTAGTCGTTTCGCTTCCGGAAGATGTGCTCCGTGAAGAAGCGGTTATGAATATCGGACCTCCGGTGGATGTTCCTTCTCCGCGTCCAACTTCGGAAGAGGTGGAGAAAGTGGAAAGATTATTGGGTGATGCAGAACGCCCTGTCATTATAGCGGGAGGCGGGGTCATTGCCTCTCATGGGGAACGGTTGCTCGTTGAATTTGCAGAAAAGCTTCATATTCCAGTAGTAGCATCATTTCGCCGCCAAGATGTTTTTCCGAATAACCACAGACTGTATGTCGGCCATGCGGGATTGAGTACATTTCCTTCCGTTATAAACACAATGAAAGAAGCCGATGTCGTCTTAGCGATAGGAACCCGTCTTTCGGAAATCACCACTCAGGATTATCGTTTTCCAACCACTGAGCAAAGATTAATTCATATTGACATAGACTACGACACATTGGGAAAGGTACGTAACCCCCAGATAGGGATTGTATCAGATGCCACATCCGCTTTAAAAGAGTTGCTAACAATAAATATTGACGCATTATGGGGAGATTGGACGAAGAGCCGCAGGTCGGATTATGAGCAAGACATGCTGAAGGATTTGAATGAAGATGAAGATTGGATCAAGATGAGAGGTGTCATACAAACTTTGCAGGAGAAGCTTCCGAAAGATGCCATCATCACAAATGATGCGGGGAACTTTGCTGGATGGCTTCATAGCTTTTATTGTTTTGAAAAGCCCAACACTTATATCGGACCCACATCTGGAGCAATGGGATATGGCTTGCCTGGGGCCATTGGGGCGAAATTGGCCCATCCAGATAAAGTGGTCGTCTCCTTGTCGGGGGATGGCGGATTTATGATGACCATCCAAGAGCTTGAAACAGCAGTGCGATACGGAGTTCCGGTTATTGCCCTTATCTTTAATAACAGTATGTATGGAACGATCCGGATGCACCAGGAGATGCACTACCCTGAAAGGGTGATCGGAACAGAGTTAAATCATGTGGATTTTGCAAAAGTGAGCGAAGCGCTCGGGGTAAAAGCCTTTAGGGCTAAAACAAACGTTGAATTTACGAAAGCGATCGAACACGCGCTTGCCTCCGACAGCCCCGTCGTGATTGAGGTGCTGACGAATCCCGAGCAAATCTCATTGAATGACACGATTCACTCTATCAGGCAAAAGAGTAAACAGCATAACTGATTCCGGAACCGCTTTTTCCGCTAAAATAACGAACCCTCGTAACACGAAGGTTGCGGGCGGGAATGAGAGCTAACTTTTATGCGCCGTGCGGCATAGTTGATCAGCGAAAGTGATGTGGCATGATAGGAAGCTGATGACGCTTTTGAGATCGGTTTCATATACCCTGGCAAATCTCGTTATAACCAAACTGCTTGTCATCATTTTGGGGGCTTTGTCTGTTCCTATTGGAATTTGGCGTGCTTCCTATATAATGGAAATGATGAATTGCCCATGTAATGGCTGGCGGTACAGGAGGGCTTATTATGATAATGAGCATGGTATTTTCGGTGGGGCGGTTTGTAACCGGAATTGCCATTGTGGTTAGCGGGATCCTACAGGCGGCAGACATACTTTCAAAAGGAATTGCCCAGATGATACCAACATTGACTTCCGCGTGTATCGTGATCATCAGCGTCAGTAAATTAACGAAGCCGTCACATATTACGCATCAATGTGAGAGAACGAATAGGCGGGTTTTAGGGGAGGTTGAGCGGGGACTATGAATCAGAGTGTTGTGAAAGCATTACAGTTATTGGATTATTTTACGGAAGGTGAAACCGACTTGTCGTTACGTGAAATATCGGAACGGTCGGGCTTGCCTAAACCAACAGCATACCGTTTGCTTTCTTCGCTTGAATATATGGGGTTTTTAACGAAAAACAAGCATTCGGACCAAGATGTTCGCTATAGATTAGGGCTTAAACTGTTGGAGTTGGGCGGAATTGTCGCAGATCAATTGGAGCTTCGCAAAGTCGCAAAGCCTCTTATGAAAAAGTTGCAGGCCGATATTAATGAAACGGTCCATTTGGTTGTTCGCGAAGGAAATGAAGCTGTCTATATTGAAAAGGTAGAAAGCAACCATGCATTGCGTTTATATACAAGAGTCGGGAGAAGGTCCGAGTTGTCACTTGGTTCCGGCCCCAAACTGCTTCTTGCCTATATGCCCAAACAGGAGCAGGAGAAAGTGATTTCGCAAATGAGCTTCGAGCGGTTTACTGACAATACAGTGGTAGATGCCGAAGAGTTATTAAAAAAATTAGAGGAAATACGCAGTAATGGCTTCTCCATCAGCTATGGGGAGCAGGATGTCGGTACGGTAGGAATTTCCTATCCTGTATATAATCGGGAGGGAAGTGTTGTCGCCGCGTTAAGTGTAAGCGGGCCGGTCACCAGACTGTCTGGTGAACATAAAAAATATGCTCAAATCAAAACGGAAGAAACGGCAAGGAACATATCCATGGAGCTTGGGTACACGGGAAGATGAAGTGTAGCAGGAAATCCTCGTCAGTTGAGCCAAATCCGGAATGCGGGGCGGCCCGTTTATTTTTTAGCGAAGGATCAGACTTCGCCGAATGATAGCCGCTCGACTCTAAAGCGATAAGAAATGGGAACAAACAAGGACGCGCGGGTAGCTGTGAGAGCGATTGTGCCGGACATGGGAGAAGTTGTCTGACAAGACTGCAAAGAGGTCATCCTTTTGGTCCGTTCTCATGAATTCTGCCAAGTATAGCCATGGATGAATGTCTGCAATCAATACAAAGCTGCACACATGCGAAGTGCGCAGCTTTGTATTTTATTTTACGCAAAAAAAGCGATTGAATTAGAAATCAATAAATATATTGACAATTTTATATTTATTGATGTATTATGTATACATAACACATCATACAGAGTACGCAGACAAAAAATAAAAAAATGGGGCGTTTTTGATGGATGTTAAACGAGGGTTGGGGATGGAACCTATACATAGAAAAACAACGAAAGAGATGGTTTATGAGCAACTAAAGAAAGCGATTCTTGTCAGAGAACTGAGTCATAAGGAAATATTCACAGAAACAATGTTGGCCAATTCCTTAAATACTTCAAGAACTCCTGTCAGAGAAGCGGTTGCTGACCTCATCAATGAAGGATTGATGGTTCACATTCCTAGAAAAGGTTTCAAAGTAAGAGAGATTACAGAAAAAGAAATGGATCAAATCATTTTTTTACGAACATCTATTGAAGTACAAGGCATAAAAATTTTATCTGACATCATTACTGAAGAAGAAGTGCGGCAATTATATAAAATTGTTGAACGGCAAGAGAAAGTGATTGCTAGTAATGACAGTATTAAGTTCATAGAATTGGATCAATTATTTCACCGGAAAATATTGCAGTTTGCAGGTCAGGAGCTATTAGAGCAGTTTTTATCCGAACTATACAATATGGCCAGATTAATGGGGCATACAGCTTTAATGAAGGAAGGCAGGATTACCGAGGTTATTCAAGAACATTTGGATATTGTAAAAGCTTTGGAATCGAAAGACGGTGAGCTTGCCATCAAAGTGATGGAGAACCACTTATTGTCTACTGTAGATAGTGTGAGGAATTTTACGGATTGATGATTTTTTTAAATTGTGTGAAAGCGTATACAAAAAAGAGAAGGAGACAGCCATGGATAAAAAAATATTCTCATTGGCGTTAAATGGCAAGAAAAAGGAAATGGCCATTAGCCGGGTTTATGCCATTGGATATGCCGGAAGAGATAAGAAGAAAACGATGGATCATATTAAAGAGTTGGAAGAAATAGGTGTTCCAAGACCGATAGAGATACCGACACTTTATCCACTCAGTTTAAATAATGTCACTCAAAATAAAGTGATTGAAGTGGTCGGGGACAAAACAAGCGGCGAAGCGGAAATTGTGATCATATTTGGCGGGAGAACAGATGAAATTTATGTAACTGTCGGCAGTGATCATACGGATCGAGAGCTGGAGGCAACAGATATTCATAAATCAAAGCAAGTTTGTCAAAAGCCTTTTGCAACAAAAGCCTGGAATTTGAAAGATGTTATTCAACATTGGGATTTGCTGGAACTATCCTCTGATATTTACATCAATCATCGATGGATACCTTATCAAAAAGACAAAATATCATCGATCCTTTCATTTGAAGATATTATGAAATTCCTCGAAAGAAAGGGCGTGCCGTTGGCGAACTCGATTTTTTTCTCGGGAACTGTTCCATTAAAGTGCGGGTTTAAATATGGAGAACAATTTAGAATGACAATTACCGATCCTATTCATAAACGTAACATTTTAATGGAATATACAATTAAAAATTTATTGGGGAGTGTTCAAACTTGAAAATTGCCATATACCAAATGGAAGTGATTGGTGGAAAACCAGCTGAAAACAGGTTAAAAGTACAAAGTTGGCTAGAAAAAGTCATGAAAGAAGAAAATCCGGATACGATTGTTTTACCGGAAATGTGGACTTCTTCATTTAAACTCAAACAATTGAAAGCCCTTGCAGAGCCCGATGGAGAACCAACGAAATCTTTTTTAAGCAAGCTTGCCAAAAAATATAAAGTGAATATAATCGGCGGTTCCATTCCTCATAACGTAGAGACAAATATTTATAATACAAGCTTCATTTTCAATAGGGAAGGAGAGGTTGTTTATGAATACAGTAAAATCCATTTAGTCCCCATGTTACATGAACACTTATATGTAACGGGCGGGAAAAAGGCGGTCGAGGTATTTGAATTGGATGGAATCAAGATGGGGATCATTATTTGTTATGATTTAAGGTTTCCCGAGTTAGCCAGATCTCTGGCATTACAAGGGGTACAAGCATTGTTTGTGGTGGCAGCCTGGCCAACGCCACGCAAGTATCATTGGACAGCGTTACAAATAGCCCGGGCGATAGAAAATCAAATGTATGTCATTTCTTGTAATGCCGTCGGGAATGTAGATGATGTTACTTATGCTGGGAACTCCATGATCATTGACCCTTGGGGGGATATTTTAAAGCAAGGACAAGACAATCAAGAAGAGACTTTAGTACAGGATGTCAATCTATCAAAGGTAGTTCAAGTGAGAAAGGAGGTTCCTATCTTCAAAAGCCGGGTGCCGGACTTATATTGATCTTTGGAGGGATGTAAAAGTAAATGGGTAGACAAGAGCTTGAATTTACAACTTATGAAGCGTTCCCACGTAAACAAATAGAGGGAAAGGTAAAAGGTTTATGGGAAAGAATCTTATCAAAGGACTCGGAAAGAGAACTGGTTAGGGTATTAGAGTTTGAGCCGGGGGTGGATACTTCTCCAAACGGGATACAATATCACGAATATTGGGAACATATATATATTATAGAAGGTTCAGTGATAGACCTGACTTTAAGGAAAGAATTTACGAAAGGCATGGCGGCATCAAGGCCGCCCGGTATGCCGCATGGGCCTTGGAAATCGCCTAACGGGTGCATCATGTTTGAGGTCCGCCACAAATAAAGGTAAGCAAAGAAGCTGAAAGGAGTTAGTCATGAGCATCAGAAACGTAATCATTACTGCTTTATTATTATTGTTATTCGTATTGGGAAGTGCATGCTCTAATACAAATGAGACCGGTGGGAATGATAGTGACGACAAAGAAGGCATTTCGCTGAAACTGGCCCATGTAGGGTCTGATTCACACCAATATAATATTGCTTCAGAAAAATTTAAAGAATTGGTGGAGGAACAATCAAAAGGTTCTATTCATATCGAAATACATGGAAACGCCACTTTAGGCAGTGAAGCGGACGCGATTGAGCAAGTAATGGATGGCTCCATTGAAATAACAACTGTTGCCCCTGATAGTTCTTTCGCGAATACTGTACCGGAAATGAACATTTTTGGCATCCCTTATTTATTTCAAGACCGTGAGCATGTTTATTCTGTATTGGATGGAGAAATAGGAGAGCAGTTATTTACATATGTAGATCAACATCAAATGAAAGGACTAGGTTGGTGGGAAGTAGGCTTTAGACATCTGACAAATAATAAAAAAGAGATAAAAACGCCGGAAGATATGAAAAGTTTGAAAATACGAGTGCAACCTTCACCTGTTTGGGAAGTTCATATGAAATCCTTGAATGCCAGTCCCACTCCTGTAGATTTTAATGAATTATACTCCGCATTGGATCAGGGCTTGGTGGATGGTCAAGAGAATCCGTTGCCAACTATAGACTCAATGAAGTTTTATGAAGTGCAACAATATGTATCGTTAACGGCACATACTTATAATCCGGCAATTGTTGTGATCAACCAAGGTGTTTGGGAAAGCTTAAACGAAGAGCAGCGACAAATCCTGCAAGATGCAGTGGATGAAACAACTAATTTTATAAGAAAAACGCTGGAAGAACAAGAAAGCGAGATTATCAAAAAGCTAGAGGATAATGGTGTAACGATTACCGAACCTGATCGGGAGCTCTTTAAAGATGCCACGAAAGAGGTAAGAGAGGCGGTAAAAGAAGTGCCGGAAGAACTGATCGAAAAGATTGAAAAGACAAAGTGATTTTTTGGGAGATTCCTTCCCGGAATCTCCTTTGTTGGCTGGGAGGTTATCGGATGTCTTTTAAAAAAATAGATGATTACCTTGGCCGGGCACTTGAAATAATCATTACCATTTGTTTGTCGGCGGTTGTCATCATTACTTTTTTACAAGTTGTTTTCAGGTATGTATTCAAGCAGCCACTGGGATGGTCTCAAGAAGTTTTAATGGTTTGTTTTGTATATAGTGTCCTATTCGGTGCCGCTTTGGCCATTAAAAACAGTGAGCATCTACAGGTGAACATTTTTGAAAATATGCCCAAAATGATTGAGAAGGTATTTAAAGCGTTAGAGTTTACGGTTGTTATTGTGGTCATCGTTTGTCTATTGTATTTTGGGTTCGGGCTTGTGATGGACAATTTTGATTCAGGACAAGTTTTGGGTATGGTGCCTATTAAAAAAGCTTATGTTTATATGGCGATTCCCATTAGTGCGCTTTTCATGCTATATTATCAGATTAAGAAGGTGTATAAATGATTTGGCTCATACCTTTATTGTTAATCCTTATAGTGATAGGCATTCCGATTGCTTTTTCATTAGGGTTTGTTTCAATTATCGGGATTTTATTTACCGACCCAAGCCTTCTCATTAACCTTCCGAGAAGGGTATTTAGCGGAGTCAATAACTTTACCCTAGTAGCTGTGCCATTGTTTATTTTGGCGGGGGAATTAATGACAAAAGGCGGGATCTCTAAAAGACTGATTGATTTCTCTAAAACAATTGTTGGCCCATTACCTGGGGGCTTGGCAATGGTTGTAGTTTTAGCAAGCATGTTTTTCTCTGCCTTGACCGGTACAGCGATAGCAGCGGCTGCGGCAATAGGCGGAATGATGATACCAGCCATGAAAAAAGAAGGGTACGATATCGGTTTTTCAACAAGCTTAGTGGCCACATCGGCAACGATTGGCCCGATTATCCCACCGAGTATTGTGTTAATCCTATTTGGTGTTATAGCCAGTGTTTCGATAGGGGATCTGTTTGTCGCCGGAGTCATACCCGGTATTTTAATGGGAATTGCTTTAATGGCGTATAGTTATGTTGTCGGGAGAAAACAGAATTATCGCTCCAGTGAACAGCGGGCAACGGTAAAAGAAATTGTGAGGGGAGCAAAAGATGCTGTACTGGCTTTATTAATGCCCATTATTATCATAGGCGGGATTGTCAGTGGTATATTTTCTCCCACAGAATCGGGTGTTGTTGCTGTCGTTTACGCGTTACTTATCGGAATGTTCGTCTATAAAGAAATAAGAATGGAAGACTTTTGGCCAATTCTATTAAATACAGCTAAAACAACGGCGGCGATCGTGTTTCTAATCGGGACAGCTTCTTTGTTTATTTGGTTTCTTTCATTCAAGAGAATACCCAATCAATTGATAGAAATGATGGGCGGTATATCGGATAATCCCATCTTGCTATTGCTCATCATCAATATCGTTTTATTAATTGCGGGTACATTTATAGATACGATTAGTGCTGTTTCCATTTTTACACCGTTATTTTTGCCGATGATTTTAGCGGCAGGAGTCGACCCAATCCATTTTGGCATTATCATGGCGGTTAACCTTACAATTGGCATGGTCACGCCACCTCTTGGAGTTTGCTTATTTGTTACAGCATCAATAGCTAAAATCAAGGTGCCCAAGATGTTCCGGCATTTATTTCCACAAATCGCGTTATTAATTGCCGTATTATTTGCCGTCACATATATTCCGGAGGTTGTTCTCTTTCCTTTAGAGTTTTTTTCCAATAGATGAGGATATGTGTATGTGTGAATACCAACGGTGTCAATGAAATTGGCCATTGAGAAGTTCTACTTCTTGGTCAAAAGAAAATGATGGTTTCGGTAAATGTGAGCTTACGAAGTTCATTCTAGCTGTATGGGAAAAAATGAATTTTTTCCTGCTTTTTTAAATTGAGAAACATGCAGATGAGAAGGCCGACAAAGTGAATCCCGTGCTACTCAGGTAGCAAAAAGAAGGAATCATGGAGACCAGTGCAAACTTCGCCCGGTAAAAGTCATCTAAGAATGAAAGATCAAAAAGCATGTTCACTTAAGCGGCGCAGGCTAAAAAGTCTGTGCTGCTTTTTTTATCATAACAGTGAAGCTATACGATCAACGGTTTTCAAAATTTATGAATAGCATTCATTGTTTCGTTATCCCCACTCTTTCATTTCCCAAAGAAGCTTCGATCTGTTTCACATATTCTCTGTTAGCAGTGAAGTGTCGCTGTCGCTGTCGCGGTTAGCATTATTTTCCACAATATGAAATATAACACTGTCGTTTATAATAAAAGAGATCCTTGCTGGCTCATAAAAAGGGGACTGATCATCCAAACAGATAGGAAGCGCCAAGTGAAGAGCATTTCGGATAATAAGCCAAATTACGCAAAATTGCCATCACCTTTTTGCCGGCTGGAGAGGCCTGTTGACACATCAGCCTCAATGCCTCAACTTGTCACTTGTTTTTCGATTTCCATAAAAAAGCATGTCTGCATCGGCAGATTTTTTTGCCATTCTCCATGAAAAATAATGATCGACACAGTTGTCTGATTGGTGATACACTATTGCAGGAGTTTGTTCTGTCCATTTATAGTTGAATGGCCAGTCCATACAAAACGAGTGCTATGAGTGCGTGGATTGAAATGCAGTTTTCTTTACAGCCTATGCGCTTGTTTACGTCGCACTCTATATGAGTGTCTGGATTGAAATAATTAGTTTCAATAACTTTTTAGGCATTTTTACTGTCGCGCTCTATATGATTCAGCATGAGATCGTATATACCCCATGGGGCAAACTATCAGTTAAAGCGATATACGAAATCCACACGAAACAAACTTTGGAATTGAGGGAGAGTAAAGTGAATCCATCCGCCGTTCATCATGTGAGTTCCTCTTTGGATATAACATCTTTTTTTGATATTTATAAAGCCAATGTTGTGCGAACGAGGTCAACGATCACCGCCATCGTCCTTTCCGTTTTTGATCAGTCGATTTTTGCTGCAGAGGATTTGGAGTATGCGGAGCAAGAAATGACCTTGTTTTTACAACATGAAATCAGGCAGACCGATCTTGTTTTTAAACTGGCCGTCCCATTTGAATGGTGCATCATTCTTGCCCATAGTGGAGAAAAAGAGGCAGAGGCTTTTCTTGAACGTCTCCAATCTCGTGTACAACTGAAAGTGATTCCCTTATTTAATCAGTATGATGCGGCTTTTTTGGCCAGCATCGCTGAAATTGGCAATAGTGACGTGGAATTGGAGGATTTGATTGAACAAGGAAGAAACGCCTTGGTTCACGCCAACAAGGAATGGCAAATTGTTTATGTGAATCATTATAAGGCGAAGCACCTAGAAACAGTAAAGATTAGCATATTGGAAGAAGATGAGATTTTTCGAAATGTGTTAAAGAACTCTTTGGAGGGTTTGTCCTTAAAACATTTTGAGATTGAAATTGAGACGTTTTCTGATGGATATCTTTTTCTGCAATCGAAACGGTATTTGTCGAGTCATACACATTTGGTGATCATGAATGATATTTTGCCAAGAAAAAATGGGTTGGAAGTGCTGTATACGCTTCGCAATCTGCCCAATAATAAAAAAATCATCATTTATATGATGACAAAAAGAAAAACGGAGGAAGACATGATCTATGCCTATGAACATGGAGTAGATCAATATGTAATGAAACCATTTCATTTGCGATTATTTGAAGCCCAAATCAAAAGAACGTTCGAAAGGCTATGGTCATGATGGATGTGTCGATTGATCTTTTAATTCAGTTTATGCTGGTGGTTTCCGTCTTTTTGCTTGTATTTTCCATTTATTTACTCTCGAACCGGGCAAGGGAAGTAGCGCGGGAAAGGAAAAAAGCAGCTTACATAAAGGAGCATCAAGACGCTTGGTATCATTATGTAAGAGGGAGCGGCCCCTTTCCGGAATCACTGATGCCGAGACATACGTATGAGCTATACGGAGTCGAACAAATTTTTTTGTCCTATATAAAAAATGTCTCCGATCCGTTGATTCGTGAAAAAATCAAGTTGTTTTCCAATGAATCTATGAAAGACCACTACGGGAAGTTGCTTGCCAGCAGAAAATGGAGCATTCGCATGAACGCTCAGTACAGGGTCGTTGATTTTCATATAGACAGCTTAATTGATCATTGTATCAGCATGGAAAAAAAGAAATTATCTCCAGATGAGCAGTTTCAACTGCTAAAAATCTATTCGCTATTCAAGCCGGATTTGTTTTTAAAAAAATTTTTGGAGAAACCGCCTTTATTTTCGGAATATGAATGTAAGAAACTATTCAAGACTGCGGATGATTCTGTCTTGAAGCAGCTTATCAAGAATTTTCATCAGTTATCCTCAACGTGCAAATACGCTTTCATTAACACCTTGGGAATGAAACGGGAGATTGGCACTGTCCCTTTCTTAGAAAGCCTTCTAAAAGAAGAGGACGCTGAAATCCGCATCCGCTCTTTAAAAGCGATTCATGAAATCGGCACGCTTCACCAAATAGAGAAGTATACACCCTTTATCTCGTCAGAGATATGGGAAGAGCGGCTCATGGCGGCGAAGGTACTTGGGAATTTGCCACTCCGTGACTCTGTTCCTTATTTGGAAACATTGTTGGCGGACGAGACTTGGCGGGTGCGTCAGGAGGCAGCCAAAACGCTGAAAATGGACCCTCACACTACCATGCTGGAAAGAGAACAGCAGGTTTATTAATCCTTGGAAGGGATTGTCGCCATACATGGGCAGTTTACTGGAATTGTTAATGAAGTTCTTTTCGGGAACGATCATCTTTTATATGATGATTGTCATTGTCACATACGGCAGTATGCTGATATTGGCATTTATCCAGCTAAGGAAGCAATACTTAATTGATAAAAATGAAGTGGATGAAGATGATATTGATGCGTTTTACTCAAAACCGGTGTCCATTATCGTTCCTGCGTACAACGAAGAAGCGGGTATTATCGACAGCATCCATTCCATACTCAGTCTGCGCTATCCGCAAATAGAGCTGATCATCGTAAATGATGGTTCTACTGATAATACACAGAGAAAAATAATAGAGCAATTTAGAATGAAGGAAGTTCAGGGAACGATAGCGAACCATATTCCGACGAAGCCGATTCGACATTTTTATCAGTCGGACATTCATCCGAATGTATGGTTGATTGAAAAAGAAAACGGGGGAAAGGCGGACGCCTTAAATGTAGGGATTAACGCATCAAGATATCCCTACTTTTGCACAATTGACGCCGATTCGATTTTGGAGGAAAACGCCCTGTTGCGTGTCATGAATCCCATCATTAAGTCCAATGATGAAGTTATAGCCGCAGGCGGAACGATCCGGATTGCCAATGGGCTTGATGTTCAATTGGGGGCCATATTCCAAACGGATTTATCGAAAAATGCCCTTGTTGTTATGCAGGTTGTTGAATATGTAAGAGCCTTCCTGATGGGCCGGATTGCTTTAAGCACATTTAATTTAATGTTGATCGTTTCAGGCGCCTTCAGTGTATTTTCCAAAAAATGGGTCGTTGCGGTTGGAGGTTATTCCACGGATATGATTGGAGAGGACATGGAATTAGTCGTCAAGCTACATCGGCGTCTAAAGGAAGAGAAAGTAAAGAAAAGAATTCAATTTGTACCGGATCCGGTCTGTTGGACCGAAACACCGCAAGATTTCCAGTCTTTAAGAAATCAGCGGAAAAGGTGGTACAGGGGGTTGATTGAAAGTCTGTGGAAACATCGAAAAATGACTTTAAACCCCAAGTTTGGAGCCATCGGCATGGTTTCTTTTCCATATTTCTGGTTTGTCGAATGTTTGGGGCCTTTGATTGAGTTGGCAGGCTATTTTTATATCGTGATTGCTTTTTTCTTAGGCGATATTTATTACGAGTTTGCTATCCTGTTGATCTTGCTGTTTGTCTTATATGGCGTATTGTTTACAGTGGCAACGATTTTGCTTGAAGCATGGACGATGAATACATATCCAAAGTTCAAAGACCTCATGCGCCTCCTATTCATATCCCTGACGGAAATGTTTTGGTATCGACCTATCACTTTATTTTATAAATGTGAAGGATTTATCACCTTTTTACTGGGGAAAAAAGAGTGGGGGCATATGGAGCGAGTAGGTCTATCCGGGGAAGGGAAGTCCAAATGAAGCGATTTTACATCTTGGGGCTCGTCATCATCATATGTTTACTATTGCCGATCCTTTTATGGTTGGCAGAGCCGGGCAAGAAGCTGCATATAGCGATCATTGATAAAACAGTTCCAAACGAAACATTTCGTGAACATCTTGGCATCACCTGGCTGTTAAATCATCTAAAATATACGGACCATAAAAATCAACCATTTCAATCGGCAAGCGATTACTATGGTTTTGTGCCAAATAATGAAGAAAAAGCATATGATATACGTGCGCTTCCGGACAATTATGACCGATATGGCGTCATTTATTTGGCAGATACATATGGGGTATATGATGAAGATTTGCCATGGATTGAAAAAGAACGGGAAGGCTCCCGTTCAGGTGAAATATACGGCGGTCTCGATTCGGAAGAATGGGCTGCCATTGTGGATCGCCTAAGCAAGAAAGAGAAAAGCTTGCTGATCGCGGAATATAATACATTTGCGTCGCCTACCCATGAAGCTGTAAAAAATAGTGTTACCGATTATTTGGGGCTGGATTGGTCAGGCTGGAATGGCCGCTATTTTGATGAATTGGATCCGCAAAAAAACAAGGAAATTCCGCAGTGGATTTTGGAAGAATACGGGACTGCATGGAATTACAGCGGCGCGGGTTTTCTTTTGGTCAATGACACGGATAATCAAGTTGTCGTGCTGGAAATGGACAAACATTTGCGGGAAAAAGGGATACGTGTTTCTTTTACCAAAGAAGGCAGGAAGCAATTCCATTTGGATGACAGCCCCGACTATGAATATTGGTTTGATATTGTCAAGCCGAAGAGTGACGCCAAAGTGCTTGCCAATTATGATTGGAATCTGACGGATGAAGGTGAAAAGTTGTTGAAAAAGCATGACATCCCGGCTGAATTTGCTGCGGTGTTATCTAGGGAACACGGCCCATCTTCCAGCTATTATTTTGCCGGAGATTTTAATGATATGGCGGATGTTCCCCGCTTTTACCAAATGAAAGGTTTGCAGTCAATTTATAAAATGGCACAAACGTTTTCCGATCAAGCTTTTTACTGGTCTACTTATTTTCCAATGATGGAGTCTAATTTAAAGTCGTTTGCCGAGAAAGAAGAGGTCATTCAGGGAAAAAAATCCGCCAAATTGACATACAATGCCCGGGTAAACAAAGATTCTTTTGAAATCCTGAAGGGCAACAAGTGGGAGCCCCTTGTCATTAAGGGAGTTAACATGGGGATGGGGAAACCTGGTGCTTTTCCGGGGGAAGCTGCTATAACAGAGGAGGAGTATTATAGGTGGTTTGAACAAATTGGGAAAATGAATGCCAATACATTACGCGTATACACGCTCCACCCTCCGGGATTTTATCGGGCTTTGAAGCGCTATAATGACAAACATCGAGAGAAAATCTACCTTTTCCACGGTGTTTGGATCAATGAGGAAAAATTAGAAGAATCACTGGATGCGTTTGAAACAGAGAATCTGCGTGAATTCCAAGAAGAAATGAAAACGATCGTTGATGTCATTCATGGCAATAAAATCGTCGAAGAAAGGCCCGGCCATGCTTCCGGTGTCTATCGGGCCGATATTTCCGAGTTTGTCATTGGCTGGATACTGGGTATCGAATGGTATCCGCATATGGTGCAAAATACGAATAACGTTCATGCTTCCATAGGAGATTATGACGGAACCTATTTTCAAACAAAGGATGCACAGCCGTTTGAACATTGGTTGGCGCAACAAATGGACTTCATCACACAATATGAGGTGGACAAATATCGCTACATTCGGCCCATGAGCTTTACGAACTGGGTAACAACCGATTTGTTAGAGCATCCGGCGGAACCGAATGAAGATGAAGATCTTGTCAGTGTGAATCCAAATGTGATTCATACAAAAAAAGAAATGAACAAAACGCAGCAATTTGCGTCTTATCATATTTATCCTTATTATCCTGATTTCTTTAATTTTGATGAATCTTATTTGTCTTACGTAGATCACCGGGGTGAAAAAAACAGTTATGCGGCCTATTTATCGGAGCTGCATGATGCACACCGGCTGCCCATTTTGGTTGCCGAGTTTGGCGTGCCCAGTTCACGGGGACTGACCCATGCTAACCCATTTGGCTGGAATCAGGGCTATTTGTCAGAGAAAGAGCAAGGAGCGATTCTTCGGCGTTTGTTTGAAGATATCATGGCGGAAAAGTTACTGGGAGGCCTTATTTTCACGTGGCAGGATGAGTGGTTTAAACGAACTTGGAATACGATGGACTATGACAACCCGAATCGCCGGCCTTATTGGTCGAATGCGCAAACGAATGAACAGCAATTTGGTTTATTAAGCTTTGACCGCCACAGCATTCAGGTGGACGGGGTGGCAGAAGAATGGAAATCCAAGCCGCTTTATCAAAAATACAGCGGCCTGAAGGCATTATATGTCGATCATGATGAAAGGTATTTATATATCCGGTTGGATAATGATCTGACCAAACAAGGTGATCCAGTGATTCTGCTTGATGTTGCTCCGAATCAAGGGAATGATTTGATCAAGGGTATCGATAACGTTTCTTTTTCCAATGGCGTTGATTTCATCATCGACTTGAGGAAAAAAGAATCGAGAATGAAAGTGGATGCCTATTATAATCTTTTTACCTATCAGTATGGCCATCAATTGGGCATGATTGAAGCAGGTCCAAAACCGGTCAACAATAGCGGGGAGTTTTCCATCATCCAATATGCGCTTAACAAAGAATTAACATTGCCCCAACAACATACAGTTTTACCTTTCAGCGCCTATGAAACCGGAAAGCTGAAGGAAGGCAATGGCAATCCATCATCCAAAGATTACGACTCGTTGGCGGATTATTATCGGAATGACGAAGGAATGCTGGAATTGAGAATTCCGTGGCTGTTGATCCAAGCAAAAGATCCCAGTCAGAAAGAGTTTGTGGGAGATCTTTATAAAGATGGCATGAATGCCAGTGCTTTCGTGGATGAAATAAACGTGGGGGCATTATATGTTGAAAATGGAGGCAATGTCATTGATTCATTTCCAGCGGTTCAAGAGGGCCGGCTCCTGAAGATGAAGGGGTACTCTTGGGAGAATTGGGATATGCCACAATATGAGGAACGGCTCAAACAGTCGTATGATACGATACAAGAGTTGTTTTTACATATTGAATGAACAAAGCTTCATGCAAAAGCAGGAAATGATCGATCAAACTCGGAAGTGTTGAAATGAAACAGGGGTGTCCGCAGGCCGAAAAATCGGCTTATTGGGCACCCCTTTTCTACATAAAGCACCATGTGATGGCGATAGTCCTGATCGAAAGCAACGTTGTACGCAGTTTTTTAACAGTTAATATGATAAGTTTTTTCTGCTGGCCGCCTTCACGGTTACGGCGTTAATCTTTCATATACTTCATTTAATTCTTTTAGGCGCTTTTCATCTTGCGCCTGCCTGGCATATTTCAGTTCTTCTTTTAGGACGGAATTTAAATAATCTGTCTCTTCTTCTCCCAACTTTTCGACGAATTCTTTTTCATTTTTGTAATGCTGGCTTACAAGTTTTTTGTATATTTGCCGTCCGAACTCTTCGTCATCATAGTTGGACATTGTTTCACGCAAATAGCCTAATGTGTGATCGATGGGAATCACCTTCTTCGTTACATTTTCGTGTTGCTTTTTTTGCTGCGTTCTTCCAGTTTGGTTTTGGGCGCCTGATTTGCTTTATCTTCTGAATATCCTTGTGGATTGACGCTTGTTACGACTCTTTTTTCATTTTTGATCGGGTCTCTTCTGTTCATTGTGCCACCTCCATGTGTTTATTGTTGAATGATCGGCTGTTTTTATTCTAGCGCGGCATTGGGTCCATTTTTTTCCAAATGATGCTCAGATGATAAAACAAAAAGCAGGAGGTTCTCGCCACTAAGATGAGGCTGCATGAGAACCTTCTGCTTTACATGTTTTATGACGGCTGGTACGTGAATCTTGGCAGACCGATGTCGGCCATGGTGAGCAGTCCCGGTTGCCGAATAGCGTCGATCCGTTTGGCGGTGTTGATAGCCATGGCGGCGGTGGATGTGTCGCCGAATATGCCCTCTGGCACAACGATCCGTTGGGTGGTATTTCCTTTAAGGATGATTTCGTCCTTTTGCTCAATACCGGCAGACATTGTTAAATCAAGATGTATCTCGAAGCCTTCAGCGGTTCTGCCGCGCGATACTTGGTGAAGACCGCTAACATCTCCCGTGTTCAATGGTGTGAGCGGGGTATGAACCTGGTCTTTTGCAATGGTCGGTTCGATCGTATTGTTCACGTCTGTCAGCTTCCAGTTCAGTGCATAGGCGATCAATCTGACCGATTCTTCCAAGCCGACATGACCGATTTTATCCTGTTTGGCCAAAGAGAGGAATTCTTCCTCTGACATGCCGATGCCGACCTTTTTTTGTAAAGGTATGCGTCTTTTCGCGACATCGACGTTCCGGATGACGGTTATTTTTTTCACACTCGTCAAAACAGTCGAAAAGCAGACGGCCATTGTGTCCATAATGAAGCCCGGATTAATGCCGGTGCCGATGACAGTCAAGTTTTTCGACTTGGCGTACTCATCGATTTCTTGGGCAAGCTCCGGATAGGCATGCCAAGGGTAGGAAAGCTGCTCACATGTAGAGACAACGGAATAACCATTGTCCAAAAGCTCTTTGATTTGCGGCCAGACAAGTTTTAAATTGGAACCTGTGGCATGGATAGCCACCGGTTGACTAT
This sequence comes from Siminovitchia sp. FSL H7-0308, assembly GCF_037980985.1. Lineage (NCBI taxonomy): Bacteria > Bacillati > Bacillota > Bacilli > Caryophanales > Bacillaceae > Siminovitchia > Siminovitchia sp. FSL H7-0308. The sequence goes on along the minus strand of NZ_CP150282.1, from coordinate 3,600,089 downwards.
CTTTTCTTTTTTCGACGTCTTGAACATTGTCGGCCACTTTGATTCCGCTGTCAGCTTCCCCGCTGAGTTCTCCGATATCTTTCCCCACTTTATTGGGATCTATATCCACTGCCCCAATAACCGAATGGGGATTGAGTTGATAGGCATTGCGGAGGATTTCTATGCCGATTGGCCCCAAGCCAAATACTAATACGTTCATCTTTTATATGCACCCTTTCTATATCTTTTAACCAATCGTAGCACCGCCTTTAACGGTACGGAAATACATATATCTTATATGGTTATAAGGTTTCCTTATAGATCGGAAAAACAAATAGGTATTCCCGCCAGATCAAAAGGTTTGGGTATGCAGAGAGATGTTTACCATATTTCCCCAAATTAGCATGCTTTGCCAGAGGGCGCTTGCTTTTTGAAAAGGACTTAGAGGAAAAAGTAGCTTTAGCGGCACCATACAAGCCAAAAGTGCTCTATCGAATAAAAGCATCCACATCCCGGCTTGTTTGTTACACCCTTTTTACAGGAATAATACAATTCGTTTACGGTCAGTTAACCATGTTTTGGTAAATTAAGAAGTTGTAATTCATTTAAAGAAGGGAGATTATTATGACCTATGACAAGGTGAAAAAGCACAATACTTATAAAATAGTATTTTTCACTATTCTCCTCTCATTATTTGCCCAGATAATGTTCGTCCAACAAAATGAGGCAAATGCAGCCAAAAATGAGAATAGTCGTGCGGAATATTTAGGGATGAAATTATATCGGGGGGAAATTCACGCCCACACCTCGATTAGTGATGGGGTAGAATTTCCAAAAGATGCTTTTGAATATGTACAGAAGCACACGAACCACGACTTTTTTGGTACGACAGAGCATGATGTTACGTTTGATATCAGTTCGGGAAACGATTACTTGAAACGATATCAAGACTCTTATTCGGAAGAGTATAAGCTAACACGGAAACAGCATGATGATTATAATACCGATCAATTCGTCACTGTTCCGGGGATCGAAGTGACTTGGTATGATAATGCGGGGCATATTAATTTATTTAATACGGAATGGTTCCCGCGAACGTATGGAAAAGGGGCAACAGGACAATTTGGCATGGGCGTTTTACGTTATGATTTGCCTACATTTTATGGCAGATTAAGTGAAGATCCGGATGCGATTGCCCAGTTTAATCATCCTGATGCCATGAGAAAGGGCGATTTTTTTGGCTTTAAACATATAACAAAAGAAGTGGATGATCGAATCTCATTATTTGAATATAAAGTGTCGCGTTATTTTAATACTTATATACAAGCATTAGATAATGGCTGGCATGTTTCGCCAACTTATTCAGGGGATGAACATCAAGCCAATTGGGCAGCACATCACCCCGGCCTTACCGGTTTGTGGACAGAAGAATTAACGAGGGAAGGCATTTACGATGCCTTGAAAAATCGCAGAACGTACAGTTCATTTGACGAAAACTTTAACTTGAAATATTCTGCCAACAAGAAAATGATGGGATCGATTTTACCGAAAGATACAAAAGAATTAGACATACATATTGATCTATTGGATCCTGATAAAGAAGATCATATCGAGAAAGTAACGATTTACAAAAATAATGGTGAAATTGTAAAAGAGTATACGGATATTAATAGCAATACATTCACTGTCGATGAAACGGTTTCTAGTAAAAATGGAGAATATTTTTTAGTACGGGTATTTCAAAAAGATCAAGATGAGATTATCAGTGCGCCAATCTGGATTGGGGAAGAAACAGCAGGAACGGATTACGCTCCGGAGATTACGGTAGAGAAAGAGCTTCCCGGCACTGTTAAACTTGGAGATACAGTAACCATTCCTAACGCGGCGGCGACAGATGACAGTGGTGAAAACCCGTCGGTGAAAGTGGAAGTGTTCGATTCAAAAGGGTTCGTTGAAGTAAACGATAACCGTTTTACGATTAAAGAGTACGGAGAGTACTTTGTTCGCTACTATGCGACCGATTCAAATGGCAATTCCCGAGTAAAGATCGAGCGAATGGTAGTCGATGATAAAGAACTAGATGCGGACAAGCTTTTACAGGAATTTTCACCTGTTGTCCATGTAGGTGAAACAGATGATGCTGTTGGCCTTAATCTAGTGACAGATAAAGTCGTGAAACAATCTTATGTTCAATATAAAGAAGCATCTGAAACAGATTGGAAAAAGGCAAAAGTTGTTCAAGCTGATGTTTCTTATTTTGAATCGGCATATGGAAAAGATATCGACAATAGTAATTACCGAATTTTAGCGTCCCATGAAGCGAATATAGACAAGCTGAAAAAAGGGACAAAGTATGAGTATCGTTATGGTGTGTCGAAAAACGGTCCATGGGGGCCGGTAAATTCGTTTGAAACGGTACCCGATTCTGATGATACGACAATTTATGTGATGGGCGACTTGCAAGTGCCAGATAGAAATCCGGAAAGCTTCTCCTTGTTTACCGACACGCTGAAAATGATTCGTGGCAAAAATCCCGATGGAAAGCTGATGTTACAAGTTGGCGATCTTGTTGACAAAGGTGGAAGAGCGGATTTTTGGTCTGATGTTTTTGACCATGTTTATAAAGATTTTGATTTATTATCAGCAAACATGGCAGGAAACCATGAATTCATGCAAGATGCCGATGCTAGTTCATTTGCGCATTATTTTAATACTCCCAAAAATGGAAAAGGGACGTTTCCAGAAACAAATTATTCCTTTGATTATGGAGATGCTCATATTGCCGTTATTAATTCCATGGATCTGAACAAGGAACAACTAAAATGGTTGGAAGAAGATATGCGTTCCACGGATAAAAAGTGGAAAATTGTGACAGGTCACTTTTCTTATTTTGGCGGATCGCATAGTGATGATCCTGGTATGAGTACCGATCGCGCACTTATGTCGAAGAAATTGCAACAGCTTGGCGTGCAGTTGTATATTGGCGGGCATGATCATGTATATAAACGCTCCACGATTCGTGATGGCAAAATGGATAATAGTCAGGAAGCGATGAATTTAGGTACGACTCATATTACGATGGGTTCTTCCGGACCGAAATATTATGACAATGAAGCCTATTTCTGGGATCATATTGTGTATGATGAAAATGTCCCGACAGGGATGATTTTGGAAGCAAACGGCGAATCGCTAACGGTTAAAGCGTATAACCAAGCTGGAGATACAATTGACGAATTTACCATCCAACAAGCTGAAAATCATATAGAATTATCAAGTGTTGATGTGGAAAACGGAATGTTTAAAGGAGTTGGCTTGTTAAATCATCCCGGGTCACTAGATAAAGTGACGGTGATTGCCGCCAAGTATGACCAATCCGGTAAAAAACTACTCGATTCCCAAATCAAAGAGGTAGAATTAGAACAAAAAGGCCGGGAACAAGTCATACGATTTGATGAACCAATGAAATTTACCGATCAGAATACGGTCAGGCTGTTTGTTTGGGATCATTTTTCAAATCAGCGACCTGTTGTGCCTTCTATGGTAGTAAGGGAAGCAATGGAAGGTGAGGGTACAGCAGAAAATCCGTATAAGATTGACAGTTTAGAAGATATGAAGAAAATGGCCTACTACCCTGATCGCCATTATGTGATGACAGCTGACATTGATGGCGAAGGGCAGTCGTTACAAGCAATCGGATCAGGAGATAGCCCATTTAGTGGAGTATTTGATGGAAATGGGCATTCCATTACAAATGTGAAGATCACGACTCCGAGTGGCGATCAAGGCGCAGGATTGTTTAATGTGAATAACGGCACGATTAAAAATGTTGCTGTACTAAAAGCAAATATTGATATTCATTCCAATGACATCGGCATTTTAGTCGACGTGAACAATGGAACGGTTGAAAATTCTTATACGACTGGAAAAATTACGGGTCAATCGAATGTCGGCGGCTTAGTAGGATTTTCTAATGGAACGATTCGAAATAGCTATTCTACTGCAACTGTAAAAGCAAAAGAGAAGCAAGCAGGCGGATTAGTCGGTATTACAAACTACTTTAGTTTGACAGAAAATAGTTATGCGACGGGGTCTGTAACGGTAGGAAGCTCCAATGCAGGTGGAATAAGCGGTTATGGTTACAATGATACAACGATTCAAAATAACTTTGCTTTCAATACTTCTGTCATTACGACGAGTGCGGCCAACCGAATTGTGGGCCGGATTAGAAGTGATCAACAAGCCGTATTAGAAAACAACTACGCCTACGATAACATGATGGTGAGCAAAGAAGGCATAACGAAAGAAGATGCCAATAATGAAAAAGGACTTGGAAAGTCAAGAGAGCAAATGGCCGATCAAGCCACATTTGAGAAAGGATTAGGCTGGGACTTTGACCACGTTTGGATATGGGATGAAGGTGCGCAACGTCCATTACTGAAAAACAATCAAGAAAAGGTAAATGAAAATACGGAAGAACCTTCACTTGAAAAAGATGAAAATGGATCCTATATTATCACTTCTGTACAAGATTTACAGATGATCAATCTTTTTCCGAAAGCAGACTATATTTTACAAAATGATTTGGACTTTTCCGGCTATACGTTTACTACTTTAAATATAGATTCGCCGTTTTTAGGCACATTTGACGGGAACGGTAAAATCATCAAAAATATGGAGTCGAAAACGGGCGCTTTATTCCATTTAAATGGTGGAACGATTACAAACGTCGGAATTGAAAATGCAAATGTTATCGGGGAAGAAGGAGCACCGCAAACGGGCATTCTAGTCAATGTGAACAATGGAACGGTTGAAAACACGTATACGACTGGAAAGGTTGTCGGAAAAAATACAGTTGGGGGCATCGTAGGATATTCGAATGCTACGATCCGAAATAGCTATTCAACAGCGGATGTAACCGCCCAAGTAAGTCAAGCGGGTGGTATTGTAGGTATAACAAACGGCGGCAGCTTAACAGAAAACGTGTTTGCGACAGGAGCCATAACTGCCGGAACGAGTAATGCTGGCGGGATCACGGGCTATGGCTATAATGGAACGATTGTCAGAAATACAGCAGCGTTAAATAAGTCTATTACTACCAATTCTCGAGCGAACCGAATTGTCGGGAGAATCTATAAAGGACATATAGCGGTGTTGGAAAATAATCTATCATATCAGGGAATATCAATGGAAAATGAGTACGTGACGACAGACTCATTAACCAATGAACGAGGATTAGGTAAAACGAAAGAAGAAATAGAAAACAAAGACACGTATATTCAGGCATTGGGTTGGGATTTTGCGTCAATATGGAAATGGGATCCACAAAATAATAGGCCCGCGCTGGCATTCAACGAAGTAACAGAAGAACAACCGGGAGAGGATGTCGAGGAAGAGCCGGGAGAGGAAGCTGAGGGACCAGCGCTTCAAAAAGATGACAATGGATTCTACATGATCGGAACGATTGAAGATTTACAGGAACTCAATCAGTTTCCAAATGAACAGTATAAGCTCAACAAAGATCTTGATTTTTCGAATGTAGCGAATGCGGCTCCATTAAATAGCTCGAACGCTTTTACAGGTGTATTCGATGGGAATGGGAAGAAAATTCTTCATTATACATCTAAACAAGGAGCGTTTATGGATCAAAACAAAGGTACCATTAAAAACATGGGTGTTGTTGACGCTAAAGTGGAGGCTGCTGGTGATAACATTGGAATATTAATCAATGTAAATGATGGTGTAATCGAAAATTCGTTTACAACGGGTGAAGTGACAGGCAACTCAAATGTCGGCGGCTTAGTCGGCTATTCGAACGGTCAAATTAGAAACAGCTATTCAACGGCTCATGTAAAAGCAACATCTAAGCAGGCAGGAGGACTTGTCGGTATTACAAACACAGAAAGTATAACAGAAAATAGTTATGCGGCCGGATCTGTATCGGCGGGAAGTTCAAATGCAGGCGGAATTAGTGGATATGGGTATAATGAAACAACGCTGCAAAACAGTGTTGCTTTAAACGATATGGTCAATACGATATCTTATGCCAACAGAATTGTCGGCAGAGTGAAAGCTGGCCATACGGCAACGCTAGTCAATAATGTGGCAAATCATCATATGACCGTTAGCAAAGAGGGCGTTACAAATGAAGCGGCGAATAATGAAAAAGGTCTCGGAAAAAGCATAGAACAATTAGCGAGTCAACAATTGTATGAAAACGGGCTTGGCTGGGATTTTAATGGAACTTGGACTTGGGATGATGTTGCGAAACGCCCATTATTGGTTGCCAATAAAGAGTATATTGATCCAAATAGTCATCCGCAACGGCCTTCACTGGAACAGAATGAAGATGGATACTATATGATCAAGACCGCGGCTGATTTCCAAGTACTGAATCAGTTTCCAAATGAGAAATATATCGTAAATAATGATCTTGATTTTACAGGTCAATCGTTTACAGTGGAAAAACCTTTTATGGGTGAGTTGAACGGAAACAATAAAACGATCCGTCATTTCCATTCCAATGTCGGCGGTTTATTTCAACTGAATGGTGGAACGATTAAAAATATTGGAATGATAGAGGCGAAAATTGTTGGAGAAAAAGGTGCGGCTCAAGCCGGAATGGTCGTCAACTTAAACAATGGAATAGTTGAAAATGTCTTTTCAACTGGTTCCATCACTGGTGATAACACGGTTGGAGGGATAGCAGGATATTCCAATGGTGTGATCAAAAACAGTTACTCGCATGCTGATGTAACCGCGAATGTCAGTCAAGCAGGCGGAGTTGCCGGCATTACGAATGCCGGAAGTGTAACAGAAAAGGTATATGCAGCAGGCTCTGTTACAGCAAAGAAAAGCAATGCCGGCGGTATTACAGGATATGGCTATAATGGAACAGTTGTAAAAAGCGCCATTGCCTTAAACCCTTCTGTTACGGCAGGCTCGCACGCGAATCGAATCGTTGGAAGAGTTTTTAAAGGACATACAGCGACGTTAACGAACAATTTCGCCGTAGCGGATATGACTGTTGATCAAGAAGCTGTTACAACTGAGTCTCCAACAAATGAAAAAGGTCAAAGCATTGATAGAGAAGGACTTGCGAGTAAAACGATTTATGAGGAAACGTTGGAGTGGGATTTCCAACATGTGTGGCACTGGGATGAAAACCGACAATTACCTGTATTAAAATACTAGATTCGCCAAGTATGAATAGATGGAGGTTCCGATGAAGAAAACGATCTATGTCTTTGTCGTTATGGTTCTCTTTAGTTTCATCACTCCTTTAACCTTAAAGGCAGAAACGATTCACAATAACGACGGGACATTTACAATAACCGGACAAGATGCCAGTAGTGCAAATAAAACGATGACATTATCCGTTTTTGAAGGAAAAGAACAATCTTCAAACACGTTAATGTATATCGATGAGTTTACTGCCGATGATAAAGGCAACTACAACCTAACATTTACGACAAAAGAGGCGTTATCGCCAGACGCTCCTTTTGTTGTAACATTAACTGCTGATGGTAAAAAAATTGAGCATGAAACCATTTATCATCCAGAAGCTGAAAAACCGACAGACCCGACCGATCCTAAAGACCCAACAACCCCTGGAGAAGATCCGGGAGATGGAGAAGGTCCAGGAGACGGAGAAGATCCGGGAGACGGAGAAGATCCGGGAGACGGAGAAGATCCGGGAGATGGAGAAGATCCGGGAGATGGAGAAGGTCCGGGAGACGGGAAAGATCCTGGAGATGGAAAAGGTGATAAACCTGGAGATCATAACGATGGTGATGGAGGTAATGGACAAAAGCCAGACGACAATGACGGCAGCAATCAACCAAAAGGAAATGACGGAAATGAGAATGGTAACAATGATGGTTCTTCTGATGCAGACAAAAAGAGTCAAACAGAAGATTCAACAGGATCGAGTAACGAAGGAAAAGATGGGGACAAGCTTCCTAATACGGCTACATCCATCGGGAACTTGATTGTCATTGGCATTGGATTGATCGCCGTCGGTGGTGGATTTGTCTATTTGGGGAGAAGAAAGTCCCGGAAACAGTAATTGAAAGTTGGATAGATTGGTAAGCTCGAAGATTGTTTATTTTTAAATAAGCCGTTACTTTCCTGGAAATAAATCTCGGGAAGTAACGGCTTTTTTGATTTGGAATGGCATTTTTCCCTTTTTAACATTGGGCTCTATTGGCATGAAGTTGTTCGTCAAATTCCTATTTTTGCAAAGGAAAGGTGGTTCCCCGCCCAAACAGATAAAAGGTCATCAAGGCATAATGATCGTGCCCGCCTCAAGGGGAAATGGGTTGAAAAATCGCCCTTTGCATCATCGCGAGGGCTGACTGAATCTGAGCTGAACTGAACTGTATTGACTATATCTGCGCGCCTACATGTCATTGTTTAAGCGGCTTGCCACATAAACTGAATTATTCTGCCAGTATGTACATTTGCAGAGCTAAAATATCAGATGGTAAAATCACTTTGCAGAATGTCCAAGATACGGCTGGTGAGTAACGGCAAATAGTCATCATCTTTCCATATGGCCGAAATGGAGCTTGATAACTCCATATCGCTGATCGGCAGAGCCCGAATTTTTCCCGTTTGTAAAATATCGACCATCTCTTTTGGAATGAAAGCTACACCAACATTATTAGACACCAAGTTGATGGCGGTAAATAGCTCGGATACCGTACAAATTCTTTTTGGTGTAAAGTCGGCCATTGTACAGGCTCTTTCCACAAGATAATGGAGAGAAGAGGCCTGTTCTTTATCATAATGAATGAAATTTTCGTCTCTTACCTCTTCCAAATGAATTGATTGTTTGGAGGCAAGCGGATGCTCCACCGACACGACAAGTTGAAGGGGCTGTCTGCTGAACTCCACCATCTTCATCCCCTCTTTCAACATCTCGTTTTTTTGGATGGGGGTACGAATAAGAGCGAGATGGTATTTGTCATTTCTGACCAATTCAATCGCTTGGGACGAGGTCGTTTCATGCAAATAAAATTCCACTTCGGGGAATTCGAGAATCATCTTTTTAAACAGATTGGGAATATACAGGCTCGCAGCCGTCGGGACAGTCGCAATATTCATTTTTGCTTTTGGTACGATTTTATTTTCTTTGATATATTGAATGGTTGATTCGATCATTTCAAAAGAAGATGCAAGCTTTTTGTATAAATATTCTCCTTCTTCCGTCAAGGTAACCTTTCTCGTTGTTCTGCGCAGCAGTTTTATACCAAGTTGCTTTTCAAGCGACACGATTTGCTGGCTCAAAGCAGGTTGGGAAATATATAGCTTTTGTGCCGCATTGCTGAAGTTTTTCTGTTTGGCTACTTCCAAAAAATACCTAAAAGCATCAAGGTTCATACGACCATTTTCCTCCTTGCTTAATCTCCGTATAGCATCTACAGAGCGTAATGGAGAACACTTTCCATGATATACCACTGAGTGATAGAGTACAAATCCCCGTCTTCTTTTAAGAGGAATGACTTGAAAAAGCTGCTGCTCAGATGATCAGGCGGCGAAAAATCCACTGCTTACCTAATAGAAAGCAAATTTCAAATTCATTTCTTGCGCTTATTGACTTCTTTTATCTTGTAAAAGTTTACAATGAACTAAAGTGCAGTGTTCATTAACATTTGAACCTATTTCATCATTCTGTGTAATGCCTAAAAAAGCGAACATGCCAATGTTACAGATTTCATACTTGCATTTCTACAGGCGGACGGTTTCCACTAGTCTGCTTTTTCCTCGCCGCTTCGCTTCTGCGGGACCTTCGGCGCAAGCTAATCCCGGAGGCAGGATCTGTCTATATTATTCAGAATATATGTAATATTTGTATTTTAGACTTAGAAAACAATGTTGAAATTCACTAATTTGATAAATGTTAAATCCCTAAAACTAATATAAAACCGAAATATTCAATGCGATTATTAGTTTGTCTGTATATTTCAAAAGTCATCTCTCCGGTTTTTTTGATCAGTCTAATAGACAAAAACCAACTCCATTTCCATCTGGACACGATCAATACAAGTCCTTGCTATAATGCAGTCTATTCCATTATGGCCGAGGTTTTTTAGCGCTTTTTATATACTAGAAATGGTAGGGGGCATTCTCTTTTTATACCACTTTCTATAAATAAATAAAATACAAATTATTAAAAGTTATTAATTTTATTTGGAATTTAGTTTATAATAGATTTATACTTTTAAAATTAGTTTATTTTAAAAGTTTTTACAAATGGAGAAAGGAGGAAAATGTTGTTTAGTGTTGCATGGTTATTATAAAAAATGAGGAGGAATTACAATTGACTTCAAAAATCAGATTTAATAAACTATTTTATTTGCTCATTGTCTGCAGTTTATTTTTGTTTTTAGCGAATACTTCATCAGCCTACGCTCAAGTAAAAAAAGATGGGGAAATGTCTGAAAATTATATTGAATCTTTCTCTGTTCCTCAACCACGTGATTTAACTGATTTAGATCGTTCTTTTCAAATGGAGCAATCGAACAGCATTGAGGGAGCGGAGCAACTTCAATTAACAGAGCCTGACGCTGCGAATCAAAATGGATTGTACTTAAACTTCACTGACTATTTGACAGAAGAAGGACAATATAAATATCTATATCCTATTACTGTTGAACCAGGCCATGTCTTGAATGTACAGTTGGATTCACCAAATTCAAACGAGTTAGACTATGATTTATACCTTTATGAAGTAAACCCTGATAATTTATCTATGACATTGGTGGACGTATCGCAAAATCGTACCTATCTAAACGGCACGGAAGGGACAGCGCCTGAAAACGTAGGTGACTATAACACATCAGAGAAGAAAAAGTATGCCGCTTTTGTCGTTTCTGAAAAAGGTTCGAGTACCGACCAACCATTTACGTTGCATGTAGGTATCAATAAAAATTCGGACATTTATGAGCCAGATGAAAACGTAAGAACTGCTTTGAAGTTCTCGATACCTTCCATCCCCCAAGGACCAACCAAAATTAATATGCGGTCCATGGATTCTTTAGTGGATAATGACTGGTTTTCTTTTACGGTTCCCGAATCTAAGAGTTATGTAGGGATCCAACTGACATTAGATTCTATATCTCAACAGGCAGGTTATAAAGTTGAGCTATATCGACTGGTCAACAACCAATTAAGGAAAGTCCCTATGGATTCCTCAGGTTACGTAACGTATGAAAATCTAATTTCAGGTCAGTATTATATTCGAGTAACCGCAATTGAAAGCACGCAGCTGAGTCAAAAAAATTACACTTTAAGCATTTTGCCAAGTTATATAGTGCTTCACAAATAAAGTCTTGAATATGTAAACTCCATCGTCCTGAGGAAATAGCAAGCATATTACGGTTATTTCACTAAACTGTATTTTGTCAACGGAAAGAATGGGAAGAAACGACGATATTAACAATAAATAAAAGACATATAGAAAAATAAAAATAACCACCTAGGCCAGTATGTTCAAATTCCAAAGAGTCTGCTTTTTGAGATTTAGCAGACTCTTTTTTTCTAAAACTGGCTATACATATTACTACCATTTTTGACTTTTTGAGAATGCAGAAGTTTTGTCGGTTAACGATTCTATTTGCAGCTTTTCGAATAAAAGATGGCCTTATTTTAACCTGAAAATGATCGTACATGGTGATTGAATAAATCTTTGGTAATAAGAAAATGTACGACTCAGCGGAAAAACAAAGGGTTTTTATTTTCAATGGAATATAAAAGCTGAGCCATACAAAAAAAGAGTGAACCAACGTACAACTCTTCTTCTCTTTATGGTATTTATCCCTTGAACCTACAGTAACCGTAGGTTTTATAATGGTGAATGAATGAGATGCCAAAAAAGGAAAGGAGAGATCGTTTATGAGTCGGGAAAAGTTTTATCGTATCGGGGAGTTTTCGGAAAAAACGGGTATTCCAGTTCGGACGCTCCATTATTATGATGAGATGAATTTGTTGACTCCCAGGAAAGATAAAAGTTCAGGTCATCGACTGTACAGTCATAAAGATGCAAGCGAGCTCCAAAAAATTGTGACGTTTCAATCTCTCGGCTATCGATTGGAAGAAATCAAGAAGTTGCTTACGGAGAAATCATTTGATCTGGGGCTTAAAGAAACGCTTCAGTTACAAAAAGAGAGCTTAAAAGCGGAAAAAGAACGAATAGAAACGACGTTAACAACGATTGATCGGACAATGAAATTGTTGGAACAACAGGAAGAGGTGGATGGCGCGGTGTTGATGAGCTTGATTCGGGCCTTCCAAACAGAGAAAGAACAACGGCAATGGGCAGAAAAATCTATTCCCAAAGACGCCCTTGATTCGGTTTTCAGTAAAACAAAGCAAGAGAAACTTGCGCTTGATCAGGCGTATATCGAATTTTGTAAAGGTGTGAAGGAACTTTACGGCCGGCCGATAGAAGATGCGCAAGTTCAGCAATTCCTCAAGGAGTATGTAGAATCGGTTCTCGAATATATAGGGGAAGAGACGTTCAAGCGTTTGCCACCCATGGAAAAGATGCCGAACGATGAATTGGAAAAATGGGCAATTACGCCATTTTCAGAAGAAGAAGAGGAATGGTTGAATCAGGCGCTGGCGTTTTATCTGGAGCGTTACGAAAAAGAGTAATCTTTGTTGCCGTTCGCTTGTTTTTATGAACTTGACATCCACATCAAGAAGCTCGGCTAGTGATGTACAATAAAATGGAGTTGGCTTGCCGCATAATCTAGAGTCAACTCTTGATTCAATCCAGAATGTACCTTGCCCTATCTAAATCTGTTTGCTTCAGCCAATGAGCTATCCTGTTTGGAGAAGGTGATACGAGTTCCTTTCACACCATCTTTTCGTTGTATTCAGCGGTTTGAATGATTACCTTATTCACTCCTCTGGAATATTTCTCGACTATTTCATTAGGAGTAGTACCCTTGGGGCTGACAATGTAACGAGAGTATATTTCTGCTCCATCTCCCAATTTTTCATCAACCTCATAGCATTCTAATAACCTCTCATATTTCCATAAAACTTGTTCACCATAAATGTTTTTATAGGAATGTTCATGTTGGCTTCCGAGTTGCTGACCACTCCATTCGGCATGATCTCGATCTTTTGCTCTAATTAAATAATGTCTTTCTTCATATATTTCTTCAAACTTATGTCCAAGCCTTTTCTAGTTCAGGAGGCACATTTTGTTCACCTGACTTCACTGATTTATACAATAGGCTTACTAGAAACCAATTATCCTCCATTTCGAATATCACCTTCCTATTATCTTTATTCATATTGTTGTCTTTTTAGCTTTCAGTTCATTTCTTTAAGCGCTTTTCGTGAAAAAGTGGGATAGCGGCCGAAATCAAAACTGCGTGTTAGTGAGAAATGAATTTCACCTTCATGATGATCGTTTAACAATACGTATGACAAACAAGTCGATGCTATTTTTTAATCCAAAAGCTTAAAAGTCTCCGGAGTATACGAACAGTAGCATAAGCCGCTCTTTCATGTCTTTGTTGCTATTTTGTCATTTGTTTATCACATTGGCAACATATGTTAGCGATACAGTGTACTTCATAAACCACGACATCAAAACTGTCTAGGGCTGTTTGGAAAGGAAGGAGTGGTTCATGCGGATTTTCATCTTGGCGTGTTTTGCTTGGTTGTTTCTATTGCCGGTTCATTCCGGATATGCCTCGACCTCTTTACAACAACAGATTGACGAGTCTCCGCCATATGGCACCATTTCATTGGATGGTTGTATCTATGAGGGTCCAGTCATCATTTCGAAGCCATTGACGATCAAAGCGACTGAACCGGCCATCATTCAGGCATCGGGCAAACAGCCAGCCATCACGATAGAAGGACAAGGGGTTCAATTAGAAAATATCCATGTGAAAAGCCTGTCTGCAGAGGCGGAAACTGCGGTTAAAATGACCGGGATGAAGCACCAATTACGCGATATGAAAGTGGAAACAAATTCTATTGGCATCCAACTTTTCCAGGCCGCGGATAATGTGTTGGAAAACATCCAAGTGACTGGGCAACCGGAAGCGGAAGGCGAGTTACACGCTTTTAATGGGATTGATCTTTATCAAGCTCATCGAAACACCATTACGGCATCTACTATTCAAAATGTCCAAGACGGCATTTATGTCGACCACAGCCATTATAATGTCATTCAGCAAAATACGATTACATATTCCCGTTATGGTATCCACCTGATGTTTACCGAAGGAACACGAGTTTTGCAAAACAATGCCCGTCATAATATAACCGGATTGATGATCATGGAGTCGGAGCGTGTTGAAGTGAAGGGAAACGATGCGTCATATAATGATAGGCATGTCCATGCCCAGGGGTTGCTTGTATTTAATGTGTTTGATTCGGTCTTTGACTCTAACCGCTTAAACCATAATCGTGTGGGAGTTTACTTGGAAAGCAGTGAGCAGAACCGGTTCATATCGAATGAGATCGCGATGAACTTTATTGGCTTGCAGGTAAAAGAAGCCATTCAAAATACATTAACCGGAAATGACTTTATCGCCAACATTGTTCCCGGCCAGGCATTTGGTATCTTTTCGAATGATGTCCGCAACAATTATTGGGACGATGCCGCCGTACTAGATGTAAACGGGGACGGAAGCAGTGAGCTAAGCCATCCGCTCGATCCCTATTTTTTAACGATTGTGAAAAAAAACCCTGCTTATCAGTTGTTGTTCCATGCCCCGGGAATCACATTGTTAAAACAAGTGTTCAAGGGTGATCCGGAACAGCTGGTTTTTGATGAAGCGCCCCGGGCCAAACCGGTGATGGCGCAAACAAAGTCGTCTGAAACGCGTTATAGCGGGAGAATATGGATGAGCCTGATCTTTTTGTGCGCGAGTATGACCTTTTTTATAGTTGGGAGGAAATGACAATGAAACAAAAACGGATGTATTTATTTATTTTATTGCTGTCCATCTCTATTGTGGCGGCCGCATGTGGAAAAAAAGAAGCAGCGGTGGAGCCAAAAGAAGTCGATGAAGGAGTTGATAAGTGTGACATCTGCCATATGAATGTCGCCGATGATCAGTTTGCGACACAAATTGCCCTGAAAGATGGGGAAACGTTAATGTTTGACGATATTGGCTGTATGGTGAAAGACTGGCTGTTGGAGAATGATGATAAAGAAACCGAAGCCGTGTTTGTCCGTGATTTTGACACGAAAGAGTGGATCTCATATGATGATGCGACATATGTATATGACGCATCTTTCAAAACACCGATGGCGTATGGCATGTACTCATTTAAGGACAAAGCAGACGCGGAAGCGCTCATTGAAAAAGAAGGAAAAGGCCAATTGCTTACGGCAGAAGATTTAAAAAGTCATTCTTGGAAGCGAAATAAGGAAATGATGGATCACGGCCACCAAGATCATGGAAACGGGGGCAGTCATGATAAAGGCGGCGATGAAAAAGAGCAGGGTGATGATCATGAACACGAGGTTCATGGCCAAGATGACGGGGAACAGCACGAATAAACCTTATTGGGGCAACCTTCGCTGCCGAATGTGCAGGGAGTTGCTGTTGTTGTAAAAAACAGGGTGTTGATGTTGAAGGAGAATAAAGGATGGATATGTTGACCGTTTTCGCGCATGAATGGCGTACTGCATTAAAGCAGCGTTCCTTTTATACCTTTTTATTCTTATTTACTTTTACGTGTGTAATGATCTTTCTCATACTTCATCAAGTTGATGGGATGGCGGGCTATACACAGCTTTCGGCAACCATGATGAACATTGTTCTGTATTTGCTGCCTTTAATGACGTTGTTTTTGGGAGCTTTGTCCTTAACGCAAGAAAAAGAGGATAAGCGCTTTGAATTGGTAATGGCGTACCCCTTAACGACAGCATCCTATATTGTGGGGAAATTTGCCGGACAATATGCGGCTCAGTGGATCATCATTACGTTTAGCTTTGGACTTGCCAACATGATAGGGCTGTTTGCGGGAGTGGCGATGTCGCTGCGCGAATTTCTTTTGCTGTATCTATTTACTGTTTTGCTTGCCGCTGTTTTTCTGGCACTCGGTTTCGCCATCGGCGCTTTTTCCGCTACACGTTGGCAATCCCTGATGGCCGCTGTTGCGGTCTGGTTTGTATTGATCATGGTTTGGCCCTCTTTGCTGATTGGTGTCCTTGGGTTTTTGCCGTTTGGTGTTGTTTCGGCGGCACTACAATTGTTTACACTGCTGAATCCCGCAGAAGTGTTGCGCATTTTGTTTACGAACTGGCTGGGCGGGGGAGCCATTTTTGGCCAACCGTACTATGAATTAATGACCGCGCTCAACAGCCGGATGGGTCATGTCTTGCTTGCCCTGTATGTCCTGATCTTTGTCTCTTTCCATTTAACCGTTGCCATCATGAAGACCGAAAGGAAGCGAAAACATGGGCTCTGACATCGTCGTCAATGTCACCAACGTCGTTAAACGCTACAAACAAACGGAAGTGGTCAAACCTCTTTCCTTTTCCATTAAAAAAGGGGAGGCAATCGCCTTATGTGGAGGAAACGGTGCGGGAAAAAGCACGCTGATTAAAATGATAGCCGGCATTTTACCTCCGACGGACGGCCATATCGAGGTAAATGGACTCAAACATCGCCAACACCGTTATGCTTACGCCGCTTCGCTTGGTTACATGCCTGATGACTATCATTTTCAAGCTGTGGCAACAGTCAATGAATGGCTGTTATATCATGCCAAACTCCGCCGCCTCAACGAGGACCATGTAACTAGCGCTCTGGAAACGGTCGGATTAATCGACGAACGAAAAAATCGGATCGGAAATTTGTCAAAAGGTATGAAACAACGTCTTCTTCTCGCCCAAGCCATCATGGGCAAACCTTCTTTGTTGTTGTTTGACGAGCCGACAAACGGACTTGATCCCCGTTGGATGTCCACGTTCGTCCAGATTATTTCAAAGGTGAAAAAATCAGGAACTTCCGTTTTATTTTCCACTCATCAGCTGGATGTTGCCGTCGAAACCGCTGATATCATCTTCGTCATGAACAATGGGCGGCTCATGAGCCGCTTTGAAGCTTCCCAATACGATGACCAAGATTTAATGCTGGAGTTGTTTCGGCATTGTCGCCCCACCGAATTTTTGGGGTGATGGGGACAAGCGCAAATAACGCATGTTTGTTGGATGAGCCGCTATCGGTATGGGCACTTCGTCCGAAAATTGCTATCAATAGAATACTTGGCGATTGATGAATGGTTGCATATCCCTGGATTATTTCCAGGGTTTTTTCCATTCATAATGAGCAGAGGGCAAGAGTTTTTACCATAAGGAGACAGTATGTAAACTGCTGGTTGACATTTGCAACGTTTCGTTTATTCAATTTATCCTCTGACTTGTGTAGGCTTATGTTATGGAGGTGATTTTTTGGAATTTGGTGATAAACTCAAGAAGTTACGAGAAGACTTCGGCATGTCCCAGGAAAAATTGGCTCAGGAATTGAATGTGTCTCGACAGGCTGTATATAAATGGGAAAATCATAAAGGGTATCCCGATATTGAAAATCTGATTCGGATTAGTGAGCTGTTTGATGTAACCATAGACGAATTGATAAAAAGTGATAGGGACTTGCAGGAAAAAATCCAGATTGACGAAGATATTTTTTTTGAGAGGTTTTCTGATCCGGGGGCTTATATTGGGCTCGTTCTCGTTTTTCTTGGGGCTTTTCTGTTTGAGGGTTCTTTAGCTGATACCCTTACGGTCATCGGCCTTTTATCCATTTTATTTTTAACGGATGTCGTCAGGTCTATTGTTATTCTCTTCCGCCCGGATTGAAATGAAACAATCCGAGAACTATGGGATTCACGGAAACAATCGGCCTTCATCTTTGTGAACAGGGGGAGAAATAACATATTTTTCCCCACCCTGCATTGATGATGTCGGCAATCCGTTACGGACGGTCTGCTTGATGTACTGTCCGCGGATTTTCTTCAATATAAGGTTTCAAATACGATTCTCTTAATTCATGGCGCATCCAACCCATGATGCTGAGCACAAGCAGGAAGGACGATAGTGCAAGCACAAAATAGCGTTTGACATCGTGTTTTTGCAACTTGTATAAGAAAAAGGCCATGGCGAGCGTCAGGAAAATGGATGAAACCAATAGAGTTGTGAGTAACATATCGTCTCCCATATAAAGCAGCATGATAGAACGCTCAAAGCTCAGGAGAAGGATTGTGCCAAACACCAATTGCAGCAGCGTTGCCCAAATGGCCACTTGCAAGCCCAGTTTTTTCCCGTGCTTGTATAGCTTTCCCGTCTGTAGCCTTTCTGTCTGATCCATTGCTTTCATGTTCAACTTTTTCTGTAATCGGCCGTTCCAAAAGTATAGATAAATGCCTGTCACACCAAAGCTGGCCAAAATAAAATGGAAATATCTTTGCCATATTTGCGGGTAATAGAACAGGCCGTGAAAGAATCCTTTGGACCCTTCCCACATTTCCGGATAAAGCATGGAAACGACATTTACGATGAAAATCAGTGGAACGAAAAGCAGTAATAGACTGCCGCTGGCACCTAAGACAATATGAAACGCTTTTTTGAAACCAGTGGCCATACGATCCCACAAAAATTTGTATGCATAAAGGATCAAGAAGGCGGCAATTAAAATGATGATTAGCGAGAGCCACGCTTTTCCGATTAAAATCGTTGAGGCGTAGAAATATTGTGTATAGATGACGCTTATGAGAAGAAGCGGTGCTACACCCAATACGACAGCAATACTTTTTAAAACAGATGTATGATTTGCCAGTTGAAAAGCCGCATCATCAAACAGCTTGTCTTTTTTCTTAATTCCTTTTATTTCTTGAAATACGGCAAGTGCGGAAGAGCCGACTGTAATATTGACAAATAATATATGCAGCAAGAAGCTTAGCACGATTAAAAATTCAAAGAATCCAATGTTTCCCGGAATCGCCAGCTCGATATCTTTGGGTATGATGGAAAACAGGTTCAGCATGTCATTTTCCCTCCGAAACGGCCGTCACCGGCTCTTTTTTAGTCACTTTAGACAAATAATGGGCAAGGGCTTTTTTTTCTTCCTCTGTACCGACAAATGGCGGCATAAACGGCCTTGTCTCATGGAGGGTTTCAATGTAGGAAGCGATGCTTTCCTCATCCCAACCATTCAGCCTATTGGAAAAAGCGCGTTTTTCTCTCCAGCCGTCCACTGTATGACATGCCATACACTGTCCTTTATACAGTTCCATCCCCGCTTGTGCGCGATTGTCTGAAGTGACCTCTTTGACGGGTGAAAAAGTAGAGTGCTTTAAATAGCCTTCTTCACGGTACAAATCTTCATTTTTTGCGAGAACGCCGTTGGCATACATATAGTTGTAAATGATAAATGGCTTTCGTACAGATTCACGGACCGCTTCAAACTCTGCTATGAAGGCCATGGATGTTCCAAAAATCGCCAGTGATAATAGGAGTGGCAGTTTTTTCGGTCTTAACACCATCCAGAAGGCAAAGATGACAAAAGCGGCAAGCCCAAGGACATTCATAATGGTAAATGTATTTTTAGTCATACCAGTTGACCAAACGATCATGTCGTATGCTTCTTGCGGAATGCTTTGCAAATACCATATGCCGGTAATTAATAAGCCTGGCAATGAAATCGCGGTCCAAAAGGAAAAAACGCGGAAAATCTCTTGTTGCAATTCTTTATTTTTAATAAATATTTTAATAGGAAATGACAGCAAAGCGACACCGAGAATAATAGCGATAAATGTCCGAAATGCGAGCGACGGCATATACGTTGGATTAAAGAACGCATTCCAGAAAGACAATGTTTCCGTCCAGCGGCCGGGTGTGAGTTTGGCGGATAAAATACCTGTAATGATAGCGGCCGTAATCCAAGAAAAAATGGCGAGCGCAATTCCAATTCGGTTATGAATGACTTTTTTGGCGCCTTTCCACTTATCCCATGTGAAGTAGTAGATAATTAAAAGGACAACTTCGGTGACAAAAACGATCCATTCCACAAACCATGCCCAGAAAAAGATGCGCAACAATGAGCCGATTGAATCCGGTTGAATAACGGTTGTTGAAAACCAAATTCCAACTCCCGTCATAGCGCCCACTGTAGTGGTGAAAATTAAAACCCATTTACTGCATTTTCTTGCGACTGATTCCAATTGTTCATTGTTTGTGTGGATGGCACGATGCTCCATGGAAACCATCAGCGTCGTAATGCCAATGGCCACTCCGTGGCTGACGATGACGTGAACAATGGCAATAATGGCTATGACTGTACCGTTGCCCAGCCAGGGAAATTCCACAACAGGAAAGTTCATGCCTGTTCCCTCCTCTGATGTATTTGCCCCCATTGTAGGCAAAACTTGTGTGGTTTCTGTTAAATTGGGATGGCATACACAAGGATATTCCGTGAGCAATTGGTGAACTTGAAAGCCCTGGATATGATTTAATCTTGCTTTATTTCCAGCGTCTTTTATGGGGGACGCACTAGTGTAAAATCAGGGGGATTTTGACTCTATATTTCAAGGAAGAATTTGCTTTTTCCAGGAAATGACCTTGGACATGTTTTCATAGAAAAGCCTGGAAGGAACGCATCTGCGGAAGTATTTCCGGTGGCGGGAAAGACCGCTAATCGTTGGATGAGCTTTACGCACGGGAGCTGGGAAATAGGAGGACCGGAGTGGAGAAAATCCGCGACAGCCAAGGCGGATTTTGTTAATACAACTTCTTTCAGAATGTATCCTGCATTTCAGAAGCAGCGGGCGGCTATTTCACAACTTATATTTTCTATAAAGTGAATATGGAAGTTACATGGAATCATTGAAGATCATTGATGATAAATCTTTTGAAGTGTTTTTTAAAAAGGATCTGGTTATAATAGGTATTGTAAATAATATAAAAGATGGGAGCAGAGGTTATGTTAAACCGGAACGATCCAATACCTCTTTACGAACAGTTAAAAAGTATTATTGAAGATGATATAAAGAATGGCAAGTTGCGGTATAATGATCAAATTCCCTCTGAAAGGGAACTTTGCCAGCAATTTAATGTCAGTCGAATAACCGTTAGACAAGCGATTTCGCTTGCGGAAAAAGAGGGGTTGGTTCAACGTCTTCATGGTGTTGGGACGTTTGTGGCCAAACCAAAAATTCAACAAGAGTTGACCACTATCAATAACTTTAAATCCACATTAGAAAAGCAAGGACTTTTAGCTTCTACTCAATATCATGACTCAAAGGTCATTTCGAGTGACTTCCAGCTATCCCGATTATTGCACATAGACGTAATGGATAAAGTGTTAAACCTGCAATTGGTCGGGTTGGGTGATGACAGTCCCATTGTTTTTTATAACAGCTACTTTGAGTACAATATTGGCATGAAAATCAAGGAGTCCGCAGACGTGGCCATTGAAAAAAATATCCCTTTTTCTACTTTGGATCTTTATGAAAATGTAGAACTTGCCCCCACGCATGTAGAACAAACATTTGAATCGGTGGCGGCTAATGAACATGTATCTGACATTTTACATGTTGAGACGGGGTTTCCTCTTTTGCGCATCACTTCAATTGTATTTCAAGACACACTACCTTTGGAGTATAAAGAATCATATTATAGAGGCGATAAATATAGATTTTTTATCACCCGAAAGTGGTGATGTATCAAATGAAAATAAGTACAGCAAGACAATCAAAGGCTCTTGCTGTACTTTGATGAACCCGGGCTATCTTCAATTTATTGTTCTACAGGTATTTGTAAATCAAGCAGAGGCGGATATTGTTGAGAACCAAAAATGTCTCCATCACCAGGGCTGCCGCTCGGTTGTTTTCTTAAAATGGTAAATTTAATGGCGTTGGCCGGATCGTATTGGACGAAGTCAGTAATGATATGTTCCGGGATCGCGTATAATTCCGCGATATTTTTTTTCGTAATGACGTTGCTGTTACAAACTTGTTTGTATAGAGCGGGATCATCAAAAATAATATCGAATGTAATTTTATCGGTTCCCGCGTTTTTAGACCGTATGGTTTTAGCCAACTCCTGCAATGGCTTTGTTTTCACGCTAATCACTCCTATACGTTTATACTTGCGTTTACTTCTGTGATTTCAACTTTAAAAAGTTCCAGTGGATCTGCAACAGGAACTGTATGATTCATCGTCCATTCATACGTTCTTCCCGCATAAAGGACATCGTCTATTAAATAGGCCGCTGTTCCTGCCGTCCCTTTCACTTCAGGCAGTTTTGCATAAAATATTTGCCGTGTTGCAAATAATGTAAGCTCTTCAGCCACCACTTTTGAATCAGTGATTCCTTCCACAACAATACCTAACTCATGTGATTTTATTTCTTTAACGGGTTCCAGATCACCCATTACCCCATTTTTTCCAAAAATCCGGAAATTCAAGTGGTAAGGAATACCGGCAAACTCTTTGGCTGTTTGTTCATGGGCAAACTCAATGACTTGATTGATATTTTTGATTGTATAAGGATCGCGGACTCCGGCAATACCGATAAATTTTTCTCCCACAAGGCCGCTTCCTTCCAATTTTACTTTGATGTCGCCTTCAATCGGTATGTATTTTGAACCGGTAATCCGGCAAGTCTTTTCGTCAAACTGTTCATATTGGCAATTGGTCATGTCTAACATGCCACCGGCAAAATATTCAAAATACGGATTGGAGCGTTCATACATCGCATGGCCGGCGACAGAAGCAATCGTACATCTTTGATCGGGGTGCATGGCTGTTACTTTCACGTCATCATGCGTGATCGTCCCTATGACACTTTCTTTTGCTCCATATGGTTCGGCGCAAAAAGACGCACACTCCAACACTTTACCCAAGTAATATGCGTGTGATTCCGGAAAGCCTTCGCGAATGACCGGTGCCGCAAATACAGCGACATCGCTTGAACGTCCGCCAATCACGACATCCGCTCCCATATCTAATGCTTTAATGAACGGGTGAATGCCGGCTACTGCTACAATTCTGTCTGTTTGATCAATATCTTTTTCCGTTAAGTGGGGACGCCCATCCAACCCTTCAATTGTCACTTCACTAGCAAGCTTATTGTATAAGTAAGGCTTTTCAACTTCGGAATAAAAATAGCCGATTTTGAATGGCGGCAAATGATGCTCTTTTGCCAAATCTTTAATGATTTGCACATACATATCCACCCGGCTGTTGGCTCCAGTATCGCCAGCGGACCCAATGATCATGGGAACCCCTGGTTTTCTAGCGGCCAACAGCATTAATTCGAGGTCATGTTTCTGCCATTTATACATACTTACCGATTTGTCCGCTCCTAATGCGGATGCACCGATATCGTCACTTCCGGAATCTGCGCAATAATAGTCGGGGCAAGTTTCCACCGCCAGCTCAAAACTTTCTTTTTTGGTGGGGGCAAACCCAAGATGCCCATTTGGGCTGACAATTCTTAATTCTTTTTTCAATGCAATTCCTCCTTTTAGTTCAACTTGTTATAACCTCTGGAATACAGCATAAGCATTTGTCTTTTATTTGTCAAATTTTAATTAATTTATGTAAATAATACGGTGAATTCACGTTTTATTGCTATGAATAACAGGTGAATTAGACGGGAATTCTTTATTTTAGCAATATATTTGTACATCAAAAAAGTTGTTGTTGACCTACTTGTTATAATGTGATTGAATAGTGGTATTAAATTTTTCTCGCGTTGGATGTAAAGAGTATCAAAATGACTACCCAAATACGATGTAAAGAGGAGGTCACAAGATTGTTTGATTTAGTGATTAAAAATGGGATCATTATTGACGGCACTGGGACAAAAGGCTATGTATCCGATTTAGGAATAAAAGATAGTAAGATTGTTAAAATAGCTTTGGACTTACAAGCTGATGCAAAAGAAACGATTGATGCGCGGGGACATATTATTTCTCCCGGTTTTATTGACATCCACGGAAATTCAGATTGGACATTGTTTATTAATAACAAGGGAGAAAGTAAAATCAGGCAAGGAGTCACAACGGAGGTACAGGGCAATTGTGGTTTTTCTGCCGGACCTGTCATTGCTGCACGTAAAAATGATCTGATGAGTTATTTGTCGAATACAGTATTGTTGGATGAAAAGACGAAGGAAAACTGGAATTGGGAAAGTCAAGCGGATTTTATGAAGTGTGCCATAGAAAAGCAGGGGATTCCGTTTAATATTGCGCCTTTGGTGGGGCATGGCACTTTAAAAGTGTCGGTAATGGGCTTTGAAAAACGAGAGCCTACAAGGGAAGAACTGGATGAAATGCTTCGGCTTTTAAGACAGGAATTAGAAAGCGGTATCTTTGGATTATCTTCAGGGCTGGAGTATGCCCCGGGGCTGTATACAAGTAAAGGTGAACTCATTGAGCTTTGCAAAGTAGTAAGTGAGTTTGACGGTGTATACTCCACCCACATGAGAAATGAAGGAAGAGATGTTTTAGAAAGTATCTCTGAATCTATTTCAGTTGCAAGACAATCGCAGGTTTCGTTGCTGATTACTCACTTGAAAGCGGCATATCGGCCTAATTGGGGAAAGTCGAAGGAAGCCTTGCAAATGATTGATGAAGCGAGGAATTCAGGAGTTCTCGTGGATTTTGACATATATCCTTATGCTGCTTTTGGAAGTGGATTAATTGATTTAATTCCTCCATGGGCGAAGGAACAGGGGGCTGTCAAGATGGCTCAGCAGCTCAAAGATGCTGATTTTCGCAAACGAGTCGTACAAGACATGAAATCAGAACATGGCGATTGGGATAATCCGCTCATTGGAAGTAGTTGGAAAGATATGAGGATCGCGCTCTTAAAATCAGAAAAGAATCAAAAGTATGAAGGTCAGAATCTCGCTCAAGTTGCGGAAGACATGGAAGTCACGCCATACGACGCCATTGTTAACTTATTGATAGAGGAAGAGGGCGGAATAAAGGCCATATACTTTGCCATGAGTGAGGCAGATGTAGAAGCTTTCATGCAACATGAAAGGGCAATGCTATCTAGTGACGGTAGAGCTGTTGCTCCGTATGGGGAACTAGGAAGAGGGGCGGTACACCCGCGGTACTATGGGACTTATCCCAAAATTCTGGGTCATTATGTTCGAGAAAAACAAATCCTGAGTTTAGAAGAGGCCATAAGGAAATGCACGTCTCTTCCGGCACAAAAAATGCAAATACAAAAACGGGGACAATTAAAAGAAGGATATTATGCCGATATATGTATTTTTAACAAAGATACGATCATAGATACTGCCACATTTGAAGATTCACATCAATACCCGCAGGGGATAGATTACGTGATCGTAAACGGGGAAGTCGTAGTGGAAAATGGGAAGCATACTGGGAGCTTGCCTGGAAAAGTGTTAAAGCGTTAAAAATAGGGCTAGGTTGGGTTGGAGGATCACATACGACTTCAACCCATTCATATTTACGATATTAGTTTATGGGTTGCGTCGTTTTAGTGATCTTGGAGATCGTTCGAAAAAATAATTGACTCCAATAAATAGAATATGGTTTAATAGAGGTAATAACCACATGTTATTTAGTGCATTTTTGTTATTACGGGATATAACAACTTTTATTCTCTCTTCTTCTAATAGATGGTTTTAGTAATAAATTTATATATTTTGACTATTTTATCAAACATGCTCCGAAATCTAATGTAAGAAAAGCCAAATGTATGATCGAAAATAGCTTGGGATGTAATGTAAGGGGTTACTTATACATTTCATTCCAAAAGTAAAGGAGAATTAAGATGAGACCAGTTATTGGAGTAAGCGCGGCCTGGAGTAATGAAACATGGCCAAAGAAGAAGCATGAGCAAGATTTTATACCTGATTTTTATTACATAGGACGTTCATACATCCATGCGATTTGCCAATTGGGGGGCATTCCTTTTATTTTGCCTCCTCAGAGTGTTCATGAAGAAGAGGGCGTCATCAATCAAATAGTGAATCAATTAGACGGGTTTTTGTTGTCAGGCGGCGGCGACATTGGCATCAACCCTACTGATGAATATGTGCCCTGTTTGATTGAGCAACAGAGACATCGGTATGAATTTGAATCTGCACTCATAAAGGAAGCTTGGCTAAAGGACCTGCCAGTAATGGGGGTTTGCCGGGGCCACCAGATGATTGTGGAAGTTCTTGGCGGCGAAATTACAAACCAACCAATCAAAAACCATTCAGGCAAAGATGGTATAAGTGACTGGGACACCGTCGAAATAATGCCGAATACCTTATTGGATGAAATTACTGAAAGTAAGGAATGGAAAGTAAATAGCTACCATACCCAAGCGGCAAAAAAACTGCCTGCATCATTAAAAGTTTCGGCAACTAATCAGACTGATGGCATCATTGAAGCGGTGGAAGCTCATGACAAGACATTTTTTGTCGGTGTACAGTTCCATCCGGAACAATTAATAAGCCGTGATAACAATTCGGTCAGTTTATTTCAACGTTTTATAAATGAAGCTAAAAACGAGGCAATGAAGAAACAGTCGATTCACAAGTAAATTATTTGATATTTTTGTTATTTTGGTTTGTTGAACGACGATAGACTAGCAAAAATAACATCAAAATTTCTGAGAGTTAAGTAGGGATAAAAATGGAAGAACCAATTTTGGAAATAACGAATTTAACGACTTCTTTTTATCGAAAAAAAGAACTTGTACCAGCAGTAGATCATGTAAGCTTCAGCATTTCAAAGGGGCAAACCGTATGTGTGGTGGGAGAGTCGGGATCAGGTAAAAGTGTAACAGCTTTATCCATCATGAGATTGATTCCAGAGCATGCCGGGAAAATTACAGGCGGGGAAATCGTCTTTAAGGGCAAGGATCTCTTGAAGCTCTCCGATAAAGATATGCGGGCTGTTCGCGGGAACAGGGTTTCCATGGTTTTTCAGGAACCGATGACTACATTGAATCCCGTGTTTACCATCGGGAATCAGTTAATGGAAACGATTATGATGCATCAAAATGTGACGAAAAAAGAGGCCATGGAAAAAGCGCTGGAAATGTTGAAAAAGGTCAATATACCCTCTCCAGCACAAAGGCTGCAACAGTATCCTCATCAACTTAGTGGAGGGATGAGACAGCGAGTTGTGATTGCGATGGCGCTTGTGTGCAAGCCGGAGTTGTTAGTAGCCGACGAGCCTACAACCGCTTTAGATGTAACAACACAAGCCCAAATTTTAAAGCTTATGAATGATCTAAAATCACAAACCGAGACTGCTGTTCTGTTTATTACGCATAACATGGGCGTGGTTGCCGCCACAGCAGATAAAGTCATCGTTATGTATTGCGGCAGGATTGTGGAATGTTCGGATGCGAAAACCATATTTAAGGATCCGAAGCATCCTTACACAATTGGATTGTTAAAGTCTATCCCCAAAATCGCCGAACCTCAAAAAAAGTTGTTTTCAATTAAAGGTTCTGTCCCTGCTCCGGGGCAAATAAAGAAAGGATGCAGGTTTCAATCGAGATGTGAGTTAGTAACAGAGCAATGCAGATTGGAAGAACCCCCGTTAATTGAGAAAAATGGCAGCTTGGTAAGGTGTTGGCAAATATGAGAGCAGGTGGTACGGTGTGAGTTCTAACATGTTGGAAGTAAAAGATTTAAAAGTTCATTTTCGGATAGGCAAAGAATTACTACCCAAGCAAGGGAATTATTTGAAAGCGGTTGATGGGATTAGTTTTGATATAAAGTATGGTGAAACATTGGGGTTAGTCGGTGAAAGTGGATGTGGCAAATCTACTACAGGACGAGCCATTTTGGGGTTATTAAAAGAAAGTAAAGGGGAGGTATTGTTTGAAGGTAAGCAATTATTAACGATGAAAAAAAACGGCTTAAAAACAGTACGAAAAGATATGCAACTCATTTTTCAAGATCCCTATGCATCTCTAAACCCCAGGCTGAAGATAGGAGATGCTCTTGAAGAAGTCTTGATCGTCCATAAAATGGGAAATAAAGAAAGAAGGAAAGCAAGGGTAGAAGAATTAATGGAGATGGTAGGCCTAAATAAACATCATTTGTCGAGATACCCTCACGAGTTTAGTGGTGGACAACGTCAAAGAATTGTCATAGCAAGGGCCCTCGCCGTTAATCCAAAATTTATCGTTTGTGATGAGTCTGTATCTGCATTGGACGTCTCCGTCCAATCTCAAATTATTAATTTGCTGGAGCGGCTTCAAGAAGAGCTAAATCTGACGTATTTGTTTATCGGGCATGACTTAAGTGTCGTGAATCATTTTAGCGATAAAATCGCTGTCATGTATTTAGGAAAAATCGTAGAAATGGCCGAAAGCAATGAGTTGTTTGAAAATCCTCGCCATCCTTATACAAGAGCTCTTCTATCTGCGGTACTACTGCCAGATCCAGAATTAATGCAAGACTTATCGGTAATAGAAGGAGAAATTCCAAGCCCTTTGTATCCACCTTCGGGCTGCAGGTTCCATACACGCTGTAAATTCGCTACTGAAAAATGCGCACAAGAGGAACCTCTAACAAGAAAGGTTGATGACCATCACTTTGTAGCTTGTCACTTCAATTTAGACTGAATCTTTTTAATATTATTAAAAATATAAGGTGGGAGGTACTAAAAATGAATAAATGGATGTATCCATTGCTGGTTGCTGTTCTCATTGTATTCATATCGGGGTGCTCAAGTAAGGCAAACAAAGATACCAAAAGTAAAGACGAAAAGAAAGCATTAGTAATCGCTTATGATCGGGATGCCGAAACATTGAATCATATAAAAACAAGTGATTATCATAATGCCTTAACTTATATATTTGACAAATTGGTTAGTAGAGATAATGATTTTAATTTTCATCCTGGATTAGCCGAAAAATGGGAAACGTCAGAAGATGGTTTAAAGTGGACATTTTATTTGAAAAAGAACGTTACCTTCCATGATGGAAGCAAACTTACCGCACATGATGTTAAATGGACCATTGATACGATAAAAGATCCTGAAACGGCATCCCCTGCTCAAAGTGAATTCGAACCCATAAAGGAAATTGTGGTCGAAGACGACCATACTTTGTCGATTTTACTAGATAAGCCTTATCCAAATCTGTTGTTTAGACTTTCCAGTACAGCAGCCGGAATTATCAGTAAGGACGCCTACGAAAAATACGGCGATGAGTATGGCAGTAAATATGCGATTGGAACGGGTCCGTATAAATTAAAAGAATGGATCAAAGGCGATAAAATTGTTCTGGAAAAAAACCCCGATTATGAGTGGGGTCCAGAATGGATGGAGAATAACGGCAAACCATTGATAGGTGAAATTGTTATGAAAATGATCCCGGAAGAGAATCTCCGGATGATGGAGCTTGAAGCAGGTAATGTTCATATTGTGCGGGACTTAACACCAACGATGATGGGAAGTATCGAAAAAAACGCCGATATCGAGATATTTACCGGTGGAGCCCCAAGGCTTGGATATCTTGCCTTTCCAACAGATAAAGAGCCATTTAATGATGTAAAAGTACGTCGCGCTTTAAATCATGCTATTAATAAAAAAGAAATTATTGATCATGTTTTTAGAGGACATGCCGAGGTAGCTCACGGTTATTTACCTCCCATCTTAAAAGAAGAATATTACGAAGGCAGTGAAAAAGATGGGTACGAATATAATGTCGAAAAAGCAAAGCAGTCACTGAAAGAAGCTGGCTATGGGGATGGTTTAACATTAAATCTCGCTGCTGAAAATGCCAGCAATTACGGAAGGCTTGCCGAGGTTCTGCAGGCTCAGCTATTGGAAGTCGGAATTAAAACAGACATTCAATTGTACGAAAGTTCAAGCTACACAGATATGTTAAAGGAAGGGAAGCAGGAACTCTTTCTAAGAATGTATGGTTGGCAAAATGCCGATATATTAGATTGGTTTTTATCATCAAAACAATTCCCTTTTCCCAATCATTCCAGATGGCAGGATCAGAAAACGGATGATCTGATACAGGCTGCTGAACAAGTACCGACATGGGAAGAAAGAGTGAAAGGCTATCACGAAGTACAAAAATATTTAATCGAACAAGCCGTTTGGGTTCCGATTTACATTCCAAGTAATAGCATAGCTGTCAGAAAAGAAGTACAGAACTTCAAGTTTGATCCTATAGCCCCCGACTATAACGATGGCGTCTATATGGAGTAGAGCGACAATATGGATATGGCCGAATGAATTTGTATTCGGTCATCTCTCTTATCAGTTGAGGTGAAACAATGGTTAATTACATCGTCAGAAAAACTTTTTTAATGATACCCGCCTTATTTGGTTTAACGATTATCGTTTTTATGATATTGCATTTATCACCAGGCGACCCTGTCGATTTAATTGCTGGACCGAATGCGCCAGCAGAGGTGCATGAAAACATTAAGAAAGACTTGGGGTTAGATCAGCCCCTTCATGTTCAATACTTTACTTTTATTGGTCATCTATTTAAAGGTGACTTAGGAGTTTCAATTCTCCAAAATAGGCCGGTTGCGGACATTATTGGCGAACGGCTCTTAGTAACCTTTGAGATCGGAATCTATGCCTTGATCTTTTCCTTTGTTGTCTCCATTCCTATCGGCGTCGTTGCGGCCATTAAGAGGAATACACTGGCAGATTATGCATCCATGACCGGTGCATTAATTGGCTTATCATTACCGACTTTTCTGTTTGGCTTATTGCTTCTATACTTTTTTGCTTATAAACTTGGCTGGTTTCCTCTATCCGGTTATGGAACATACAAGCATCTTGTGCTTCCAGTACTTACTGTCGGATTAACAGATGCTGCAATCACCGCGAGAATGGTGAGATCCAGCATGTTAGAGGTGATTAGGCAGGATTATATCAGAACGGCAAGGGCAAAGGGATTGGAAGAGAAAAGCGTCATCTTTAAGCATGCATTAAAAAATGCGATCATCCCGATTATCACTTTGTTCGGAATGAGACTTGGTTTAATTTTTGGAGGCTCTGTCATCATTGAAACAGTATTCAGCATCCCGGGCATCGGAAAGTTAATGGTTGACGCAATATTTTCCAGAGATTATCCAATCGTGCAAGGCTCGATGCTTATTTTGGCCGCTTTAGTGTTGATCGGAAATCTCATAACCGACATTTTATATGCTGTTTTTGATCCGAGAATAAAATATTAATGGGGGGTGGGAGATAGATGAAAGAGAACTATGTTTTTCAAGACGACAGTAAGATTGCGCACATCGAAACTCATTTCGAAACGAATAATAATATAGAGTTTGTGAAAAGACTATTTTCAAATAAATCGGCTATATTTGGGTCAGCCGTTATATTCATTGTGGTCATTACGGCCATATTTGCACCTGTCATTGCTCCTTACCCTTACGATTATATAGATTTGCCTAATATGTTACAATCACCCAGCGCTCAACATCTTTTTGGGACGGATGATTTGGGTAGGGATATTTTTAGCAGAGTTATCTATGGAACAAGAATTTCCTTAGTCGTAGGCTTTGGTGTCATCGCCATTTCGCTTTTGATCGGGGTGATCCTCGGAGCGGTCTCAGGTTATTTTGGGGGCCGCATTGATTCCATCATTATGGGCATGACAGATATTGCTTGGTCTTTTCCTGTAACACTGTTGGCAATTGCCATTATCGCGGCATTAGGGCCCAGCTTGACAAACTTGATCATTGCGATGGCTTTGGTGAGCTGGTCGAAATATACACGCTTGATTAGAGGCGAGTTTCTGTCTTTACGGGAGCAAGAGTTTATTGAAGCGACAAGAGTATTGGGAATGGGTCATGCAAGGATTATTTTTAAACATATGTTACCTAATGCGCTGGCACCTATTATTGTTTTAACGACGATGGAGTTCCCTATCGCCATTATTGCTGAGGCTTCCTTAAGCTTTCTGGGGCTTGGAGCCCAACCACCCACCCCGAGCTGGGGAGCTATCATTAGCGGAGGAAGGTCTTACATTTTAGAAGCACCTTGGATTATATTCTTTCCTGGTTTTATTCTTGCGATATTAGTACTGGGCTTTAATTTATTTGGAGATGCTTTGAGGGATGCTTTAGATCCACGGTTAAAAGACTAAATCACTCTTAACGGGAGGCCGTTATGCTGGATGTATTGATCAAAAATGGGGAGATAATTGATGGAACCGGTAAAAAGAGATATAAAGCCGATATTGGAATCGTTCAGGACAAAATCGTTAAACTTGGCTTTAATATAACTCAAAAAGCCGGAATCACAATCAATGCTTCGGGTCGCATCGTAGCTCCGGGCTTTATTGATATACATGGCAATTCGGAATGGACATTGCCTGAAAATAATAAAGGCGAGAGCAAGATAAGACAGGGAGTAACAACAGAGGTGCAAGGGCATTGCGGCTTTAGTGCGGCTCCAGTGTTAGAAAAAAACCGCGACAATTTGCTGAGTTACTTATCCAATACGGCGATACTTGACGAAAAAGCCAGGCAGGAATGGAATTGGCCTAGCCAACATGAGTTTATAAACCAAAAGATTGGCGCGAATGGAATTCCTTTTAATATAGCGCCTCTTGTAGGACATGGGACCATTAAAGTTGGTGTAATGGGGTATGATAAACATCCCCCAGCGCCAAGTCAAATGAAACAGATGTTGGATTTATTAAAATATGAACTTGAACAAGGTTTATTCGGAATGTCATCGGGCTTACAGTATGAGCCCGGATTTTATACGAGTGAAAAAGAATTGTTAGAGCTTTGCAGTTTGATCGCCGCATATGATGGTATTTATACGACACACATGAGAAATGAAGGGAGAGATGTTTTTAAGAGCATTGCAGAATCCATAGAAATAGCAAGGAAGACGGGAGTTTCTTTATTAATAACTCACCTGAAACTTGCCCATCGGCCTGATTGGGGAAGGGCGCAAGAAGCGCTTGCAATGATAGATGAAGCTCGCGCCGCTGGTGTCAATGTCGATTTCGACCTTTATCCTTATTCCGCTTATGGCAGTGGATTAATGGATGTCATTCCACCATGGGCCAAGGAAAAGGGCGCTATACATATGGCACAACTTCTGAGGGATCAAGCGATCCGGGAAAAAGTGATCGAAGATATGAAAAGAGAACATGCTGAATGGGACAATCCAATGGCAGGAAATAGTTGGGAGCATGTAAAAGCCGCTTTGCTAAAGACGGAAAAAAATAGAAAGTACGAGGGTAAAAATATTAATGAAATAGCGAGTGACATGGAAGTATCTCCTTATGAAGCAGTCATTCGCCTTTTGATCGAGGAGCAAGGCGGGATTAAATCAATTTATTTTGCAATGAGTAAAGATGACATAAGAGATTTTATGAAACATCCAAGAGCCATGCTTTCCAGTGATGGCAGGGCGGTGGCACCATATGGAATATTAGGAAGAGGAGCTGTTCACCCGCGGTATTATGGTACATTTCCCCGCATACTGGGAAGGTATGTTCGTGAAAAGAAGATTATCAGTTTAGAGGAAGCCATTAAAAGAATAACCTTTTTGCCCGCGACGAAAATGAAAATGAATAAAAGAGGAATCATCCAAGAGGGATACTACGCGGATATCACCATTTTTGCCGAGGATGAGATTATTGATGTATCAACATTTGATGACCCTCATCAATATTCTAAGGGTATAGACCATGTTTTGGTTAATGGAGAGATCGTGATTCGAGGTGGGAAACACACTGGTCAGTTGCCGGGAAAAATTCTGAGTCGCTAATGATCGTCCAGTTACTTGTTTCATAGGCATCAAACATGAATCCGGTGGAAGGGGCATTTTCCACCGGATATTTTTTTCAGGGCTCTATACTAAATGTTGGGGTTTCCACATAATTTGCACATAAAAATATACACGCAAACATCCAATTCTTTTATACTTGAATTGCCTAGAAACAAGAAAAGATTGGAGTTGCGTGCAAGTGAATTTTACCATAAAAATCCCCGGCCTTGAAGATGTATGGATCACAAAAGTGGAAGAAGTGGAAGCCCGTATTGCGCTTCATATAGAAATGGCTGTTAGGGTCCACAAGTGTCCAAGCTGTTGTGAATGGACTAAGAAAGTTCATGATTCATCGCATTCAAAAGATCAAGCATTTGAAGTGGTTTGAGCGGTTAACTTATCTTTTCTACAAAAAGCGCCGTTATGCCTGTTCGTGCGGGAAGCGATTTGCGGAGGACAACCCTTTTGTTCATCGATATCAACGGCTTTCTATCGAATGGAATCGGGCAGTATCCATTCGGATCGTGCAAGCCAAGACGTTTAAGGAAACAGCCGAGCAGTTTGGCGTCTCCGTATCGACCATCATGCGCAGGTTTGATCGTTTGGCCGTAAAGGAAATGACAGAGGTTCAAGAACTGCCCAGGGTGATCGCCATCGATGAGTACAAGGGAGATACAAAGGAAGGAAAATATCAATTGATTATTGCTGACGGGGAGACAAAGGAACCGATTGATATCTTGCCAAACCGAAAAAAGAAGACCATCAAGGATTATCTCCAAAAACATGGAACCAATGTGGAAGTGGTCATTATGGATATGAGCCCTTCTTTTAAAGCAGCTGTCCGAAAAGCGTTGGGGAAGCCAGTTATTGTAGCAGATCGTTTTCATTTTTGCCGTTATATTTATTGGGCTCTTGACGGGGTCAGAAGAAGAATCCAGTCTGAATGGAATGATATACCTGCAGAAATGTAAAAGGATGCGCTATGTGTTTTACAAAGACAGTGCAAAGCTGACCGAAGAGGACCGCTGGTATTTGGACAGGTACCTTGGGATGGATGAAGAACTTCGCAGGGCTTACGAATTGAAAGAGTCCTACTGCTGTTGGTTCAAGCAAGCCAAGGAAAATGGACAGGCTAAGATCCAAGAAACCAAGCAAGGATTAATGGATTTTTATAGGAAGGTAGAACAAGAGGGCATCCCTGAATTTGTGAAGGCTATCCGTACATTCAAGAACTGGCAGACAGAGGTACTAAACAGCTTTTTATTTGATTACTCAAATGGTTTTTTGGAGGGAATTAATAACCTGACGAAAGTCATGAAGAGGAACGCCTTTGGATTTAGGAACTTCCTAAGGGCAAGGGCAAGAATACTTCTTTTACATAAGTATAAAAAAATTGGAAGTCATGTTGGGTAGGTGAGATTCCATCTCACTCCACCCCAACATTTGACATAGAACCTTATTTTATATTTCACTTTATTTATCCCGCATGTCAGACTGTCTAACAAATATTCAATTTTCAGCACTCAAACGTACTTTTTTGCTTGCAAAACTTCTAATATTGAAATTAACAAAGAGTTTCGGTGTGGTTAAGCTACTAATAGCTCCACAATCTCCGAAACTTTTTTGATTTTCGTTAGTCTTTTGAAATTATAGGCAACACCAATTAGAGCTGCTTCCGCGTTCACAGAATCCAGCCCTTTCCCTAGAAAGAAAGTATAACCAAAGGATCGCTTAATGGTTCCAAAAGGATGTTCCACAATTTGTGATCGTTTTTTATAAATTTCATTATTGGCTTCCGTATCTTCTTTCAATTTTTCGATAAGTTCTTCATGTTCCCAGCGTTGAATATTTCTTCCTCTTTTAGCTTTTGTACATAAACTATATACAGGACAAGATAAACAAACATCTCCTCCAATATACCTTTTGTACTTCAAGCCATTTTTAGACGTGTTTTCCTTGTAAGGAAGTTCTTGTCCTTGAGGACAACGATAACTATCTGTTTCTTTTTGATACTGAAAATTATCTTTTGAATAAGTAGGATCTCCTGACATACTTTTCTTTTTTTGAGGTTTTAAATATAAAGTGTTTCCGTCATCTAAACAATCTTTTATTTCTTTTGCATTATAATATCCTGTATCAGCTACTATGACTCTGTCTGTGTTTTTTGATAATATTTCATTTGTTTTTGAAACCATCGAGGATAGTTGACTCTGATCATTTACATCGTTTACCACATCTAAAGTGACAATCAGTTTATGCTTATTATCTACAGAAGATTGCATATTGTAAGCTACATCTATTTTCCCATTATTTTTCATAGCTCTAGATTCCGGATCTGTCGTTGTCAATTGGTTCTTTTCTTCTTCATTCATTTTCTTTTTTATTTCTGTTAAATATTCTTTTTTCTTTTGATATTTATCAATTTTCGATTCAATAGATGAAACGTTCTCTTCTGTTAATTCATTCTCCTGTGCTATTTGTTCTAGTTGTTGGAGGTAGTGTTCAATCTTTTCATCAATATAATTCATCTTCTTTGTTAATCCATTTGAAGTAATGCAATTTTTCTTACTATTTTGTGCTCGTATTTTTGTTCCATCAATGGCAATAAGCTTGCCATCAATTAATCCCCATCCTTTAAGTAAGTATGTAAAAGTGCGCATAACTTTCTTAAAGCCTTTACGGTTTTCCTTTAGAAATAATGAAATAGTCCCATGATCAGGACGTATTCCATTTACTAACCACATTAACTCGATATTTCTTTTACATTCTATCTCTAAAGAACGAGAAGATCTGATCTTGTTAAAGTATCCATAGATGAACAACTTTAATAAATCTTTTCTCTCATAAGGTTGTTGTCCAGGATTATGTTTTTTATATTCTTTAATTCCCATATCGACCAAGCAGAGTGATTCTACGAAAGCATCAATTGCTCGAACAGGGTTTTCCTTATCAATCATTTCATCTAAACACAGTAATTGAAAACTTATTTGATCTCTTGAAAAACCGTGAACATTGCCCATTCTAAAGAATCTCCTCTGCTTATAAGTTACCTATATTATACCTTTTTTTGGTTTTATTTGTTAGACAGTCTGATGTAAGGTGCCGTAAGACTCCTACTTCAAAATCTTGAGTGAATACAAAAGGTCTAAGTGGGAGAAACGGCCCCTAAATGCCCGATTGGTTCAACTAACATTCAGTAGGAGAAACGCCTACTGAATGAAGTTTCACTTTATAGAATGGTACGCGCTGTCACTTCACGGTGAGCTTTTTTCTGATCAAGAGTCAACCCATCCAATAGCCAACGAAGTTGACGAGGGCTAATGTGCATGGGAGCTGAGTCTTTTTCGGAAGGCCAGTGGAAGGTTCCGCGTTCCAACCTACGGTAATGAAGCCAGAAACCATTGTGTTCCCACTGCAAGATTTTCAGCTTGTCCCGTTTTCGATTACAGAATACGAACAGGCTAGGAGAAAAGGGGTCTAGGTCAAAGCATTCCCTCACAATAACGGCTAACCCATCTATAGATTTGCGTAGATCGGTGCTCCCGCATGCTAGATACACCCTATCGAACGATACGTTTGTCAGCATGGGCGTTGGAGTACAAGCAAAATATCAGATAGTAAGGCCATATCGGCTCCGGTTCGAACTTCCACGGATAGGTCTCCCTTATGAACGAAGATCGCACCTTGTTTTGAAGGAAAAGCTTCTTCTCCTAATTGGACAGTAAGCCATTGGGGAGAATCTGCTTCGGAAGAAACGGATTCTTCTTCAAATTGCCGCACCCAATAATACATTTGATGCAACGTGATTTCCTCGTTACGACACCATTCAGCAATACTTTTGCCACTCTCTTTCCAAGTCGTATATCGCTCTTTCCATTCTATTCTTTTATTTTTCAGGGTCATCGCATAACCTCCCAAGTTATTTCTAAGAAGATTATTCCATGCATGACCATGGATTCCTATGTGTTTTTTATTTTACGCTTACGTACTTCACTTCGGCCTGTTTGCATACAATCTGCTACGGATCATTGGTCAGGAAAGCTTGAAAGCCGACGATGCCCCATTAAGAAAAAACGTGAAAAGGCGTCGTATACGAACAGTTATTCAAAATATGATTAC
Source organism: Siminovitchia sp. FSL H7-0308 (assembly GCF_037980985.1). NCBI lineage: Bacteria > Bacillati > Bacillota > Bacilli > Caryophanales > Bacillaceae > Siminovitchia > Siminovitchia sp. FSL H7-0308. The sequence goes on along the minus strand of NZ_CP150282.1, from coordinate 3,562,238 downwards.
TTTGGCCTCGAAGCTTGTCTATCACAGTAGGCAGTGGAAGTTAAAAATTCACAGGCATCATCGCTGGCTTCCGGTATTTGAAAGGATCTATTATGCTTTTTATTGAACTTCCACTACGCTTTTTATTGAACTTCATCGTTAAAAAGAATAGCTTTTTTAAAAAAGCCTAATCCCAATATAAATGCTACTCTAAGAATGTACAAAGTTGATTGTTTAATAATGTACAGCTTCGACCAATAACCGCATAATATTCTTGAGGTGAATATTATGTACATAACATTGGACGTCAACACAAATATAGAGATTAACCATCTTACGGATTTGCCAAAATTAAATACACTAATGGAGAGCTTAAAGATGAAAATAAATAAAAGTAGATTGGCGCGAGATATGGGTGTAGATCGAAGGACGGTGGATAAATATCTCAAGGGTTATATGCCTAAAAACTTCAGGGAGCGAACATCAAAAATAGATGAGTATTACGATGTAATCTCCCTGCTTTTATCCACAGAATCAAAACAGGTCTTCTATTATAAAAGGGTCCTTTGGCAGTATTTAAAAGATAATCACGGCCTGAAGTGCTCTCAGTCAACATTTAGAGCCTACATATCAAAAAAGCCGGAATTTCAAAGATATTTTGAAGCCGGAAAGCGAAAAAGTGCGGAGAGTGAGGTGATCCGCTTCGAAACCTCACCGGCAGAACAGGCCCAGCTCGATTGGAAAGAGAACATCCGTTACATCACGAAGGATGGTGAAACGATCTATGTGAATGTTTGTGTGCTATTGCTTTCCTATTCAAGGTTCCGGACCTACTATTTATCCGTTTCAAAATCCCAAAGTGTATTGTTATCTTTCCTGACAGAGAGTTTTGAAGCCATTGGAGGGGTTCCTCAGGAGATTTTGACAGATAATATGAAAACCGTCATGGACACTCCCCGGACAGAGTATCAGAAAGGAAAGGTAAATGAACGCTTCTATCAATTCGCGAAAGATATGGGGTTTGAGGTAAGGCCTTGTATGGCGGGGAAACCGAGAACGAAAGCCAAGGTGGAAGCCCCAATGAAGTTTATTGATGAGATCCATGCTTATCAAGGGCAGTTCAGTTACGAGGAGCTCCATCAATTTGTCCAAAAGCTTTGTAACCGGATCAATAACAGCTATCATCAGGGGACTGGGAAAATACCAATACTCGCTTTGAAAAAAGAAAAGAACCTCCTACGCCCACTACCAAATGAACGAATAAGAGATTCATATAAGATTGATCATAAACCGGTGAAAGTAAACACCTCGAATATGATCACCTACAAGTCTAACCAGTATTCAGTACCCGCTGGATACATAGGAAGAACTGTAGGTCTGCAAATATATGACAACTATATTTACGTTTATTATAACACAGAATTAATTGTCCAACACCATATTAGTCAGCACCGAATGAATTATAAGCCGGAACATTATACCGAAATTTTAGCCAGAGGCCTGTCGTCTACCGATGACCTAGATATTGAGGAACTGGCCAGGAAGAATTTAGAAGCGATTAATGAGGTGTATAAAAATGAATAGCCATTATACAAAGCTGATGAAAAACCTGGAGTATCTGAAGTTAAACCAGATGGCTCTACATTTGGATGAAACCGTTGATTTTATGATGAAGAACCAGCTATCTTTTACAGAAACATTAATCAAGCTGACGGATTATGAAATTGACATGAAAGAAATCAATATGATGAAATCGATGGTCAAGGTGGCGGCGTTTCCGCATTTAAAGGAGGTGAAAGACTTTGACTTTGATTTTCAGCCATCGGTGTATAAAGAACAAATATTGGATTTTACCACTTTGCGGTTTATAGAATTGCAGGAGAATATTGTGTTCCTGGGGCCCAGCGGAGTCGGTAAAACACATTTGGCCACGGCTATCGGCATCGCAGCCGCAAAGAAAAGGACAAGCACGTATTTCATCAAGTGCAATGATCTGATCCTAAACCTGAAAAAGGCAAACGTTGAAAACAGACTGGAAACCAGGCTGAAACATTACGCCAAATATAAGCTACTTATTATTGATGAACTTGGCTATTTACCTATCGATGCGGAAGATGCCAAACTGTTTTTCCAACTGATTGACATGCGATATGAAAAGAAAAGCACTATCCTAACTACAAACGTAAGCTTCAAGTTATGGGGAGAGGTATTCCAAGATACTAAAATCGCCAATGCCATTTTGGACCGAATCCTTCATCATGCCACAGTGGTGAGCATAGCCGGGGACTCCTACCGTCTGAAAAACCACCTTGTGAAAGAGAATAAAGAAAGCAATGGCCAGTAATGGTATGTGATCATGGGTGACGAACTGTTTGATCACGTGAAGATGATCTGTATATAGTTAGGGTTCCTGTAGCCATTGTCTTTTATCAAAATTGTACATATTAAAACAGTCAAAAGTGTACATATCATCGTTGACATTTATATCCCAAGGCTTATTTAAGCATGCCTTCAAAAGGGAGGCAAAAAAGCTGAAAACAAATGAAGTGACCTGTTTTTCGTTTTCGTATTCATGTTATTACAAAAGAAACACTCATAAGCGTGGACAGTACCGGTTTTCTATTGTTTTAACAATCTATACCACGGATTCAGGTTATCTTATAATTCTTATTTAAATTTCGGATATTATATTTTATTTTCAAAATTGATAGAACAATTGAAATAAATGAGAATGTAATAATCCCTAAAGGATTAAAATTTAAGTAACCAAAGATTCCACCTATAATGAAAATAAAGGGAAATGATAAGATGTACATACTTTTTTTTAGTGAAATAATTAAATCATTATAATCCCAACGAAACATAGATATAAATGAGCTAAAGCGGAAAGCTAACCAATTATTTTTAAAGATATCCAAAATCATATAAATTGCAAATCCCCAGATAATAAATCTAGTCCAAAAATTAGAAACAAGAAATAAAGCAGTTATAAATAGTACCATTAACTGAAAAAAAGTAAGTATACTGCTTTTATCTCTTAGAAAAGTTTTAATAAAAGCATCTGTTAATATATTAGGAACTGTTCTTTGTTTAAAAATAAGTTTAGAGCTTTTTAAAATCCAAGGTCTGTATGTACCTTGACTATTTAATAACTTTGTATGGCCACCTTGCCAAAGTACGAGCCTAATCCATTTATTTCTAATAATTTCATCCAGGCTAACTAATTTTGTAAACTTCACTCCTGAAAAGAGGATCTTTTTAGAAAATATAATTGTGAATATTATATAGATGCTTATTACTGATATCATAATATAAAAAGAGCTTAAAAAGTAATCCCATAAAATAAAATAAAGAGTTAGTGAAAGAATGTAAAAGAGTATATAAAATAAAAAAGATTCACAGTAAATTTTTATTTTTTTCCTAATAATCAAAAACAAAACATTTGAAGATAAGTAGTAAAAATAGAAATATATAATAAATTGAATGGTTAAATGAAATTTATTAACTAAAATAGGTAGTAAAATTATAAAAATAATGATTGAGGTAAGGAATGTTACAAATAATGAATAAATTAGTCCATATAATGTAATCTTTTTGAGAAGCTTTATGTTTTGTATTAAAAACAATTGATCAGTAGAATATATAAAAATTTTAATGTCGTTTAGAAAGAAAGTAAGAAAGGTAATTATTAATAGTTTATTAAAAGTTAGAGTTTGAAGGACATAAGGCAATTCACTCCACCATTCCATATAAAAAGCAATACCAATAACTAAACCAGGAATAATTATGTAAAGAGCGATAGTCCAATCAACTATTACTCTATATACTTTATATAGATTTAATAAATCTAATTTCAGTCTTTGCAAAAATAATTGATAAGAGTTACTCATTATTGCTTTCACCTTCTAATAAGTAATTGAAACAATCAAGTAATGATGAATCTTTTGATTGGCCGGATAGATTACGAACTTTACTCAAAGTCCCCTCACATAAGATTTGACCATTTGATAAAAGAATGAATCTATCACATAGTTTTTCTGCTGTATCTAGGACATGTGTAGACATCAGTATTGAAGCTCCTCGATTTTTTTCAAGTATAAGAAGTGAAATTATTGTTGCTATCGGATCAAGACCAATAAATGGTTCGTCAATTATATAAATATCAGACTGTGTCATGAAGCTTAATACGATAAGTGTTTTTTGTTTCATCCCCTTTGAAAAATTCACAGGAAATGCATCTTTTTTATCATCTAGTTTAAATAATTGCAGTAACTCGTTTGCTTTCGGAATCCAAACACAATCTTTTAATTGATACGAGGATGAAGCAAGTGATAAATGCTCCCATAACGTAAGATTTTCATAAATAATAGGTTCTTCGGGGATATAAGAAAAGCGCAAATTTGTTTGAATTTCAATAGTACCATCAAATTCATTGATAGTACCTATAATTGATTTAATAGTTGTACTTTTTCCAGCACCGTTTGCTCCAATTAAACCAACAATTTCACCTTTATTAATTTTAAACTTTATATTTTTTAAATATATATTTTTTTTATCGTATCCTGCAGAGTTTATATTAACAGTTAACATATTAATAAAATCACCTCACGATTTTAATAAATATATCCTTAATCCGTGACTAATTTTATCTAAAATGCATCCAAAAGCTGGTGAAATCAGGTATAATACCCAAAAAAGAAGAATTTAGTAAATTCACCAAACGGGTGATATTTCTATGAAAAAGTTTATTATTGAAACTACAGATGAACGAATTACAGCGCATACCGGTTTAGCCATTGTTGGCGACCTTTTACATTACACCAATCTTTCGCAGCGATTAAATAATACGAAACTGGATAAAACGGAAAACCCTTCAATTTCTAACGGAGATGTCGCTTCTTCCTATATCGGCTTACTCTGCCAGGGCAAGAGTGATTTTGATGATATCGAGGATTTCCGGGAAGATGAATTTTTCCGTTACGCCCTGAATATCGACAACGTCCCTTCAAGCCCCACTCTTCGCCAACGGCTGGACCAGGCTGCCTTGTCGGACGATTGGAAAGAGATCTTGCTGGAAGAGTCAGCAGACCTTGTCCAGCGTTTAAATACATCCATTTCGCCTGTCTATGCGAACGATACGCCATATGTCCCTTTAGATGTGGATGTCTCTCCCTTTGACAACTCCAATACCAGGAAAGAAGGAGTGGAAAGAACGTATAAGGGCTGTGACGGCTATGCCCCCATACTTGCCTATCTGGGACAAGAAGGGTATTGTGTCAATGTAGAGTTGCGTGAAGGCAATGTTCATTCACAAAATGGCACCCCGGAATTTCTTCAAAAGACGATTGAACTTGCAAGACAAATGACAGATCAACCGCTGCTTGTCCGGATGGATTCGGGGTGTGACAGTGCTGACAATATGAAAGTTTGCTTCCAGAACGAAGTAGACTTTATCATCAAGCGAAACCCGCGAAAAGAAACTGCAGAAGACTGGCTGGCCATCGCCCAGGCCGAGGGAACCTGCCGTGAAGTGCGCCCGGGAAAAAAAGTATATACGGGCTACTCTATTTCCACCATTAAAGGTAAGAGCTGATGAGGCCGATATATCGTTGGGTCAAAAAACGATCATTTTGCTACAGGGAAGAGCAGCTTCATGCCATTTTTTATATTGCCTTAAAAGCAATTTTAAAGGAGAAGGTTGGGGCTGTCTAAAAAGTCCAATTTAGAGCAAATGCACTAAAATATAAAACCCAAGAATGTTGATTTTACGGAAACTTGGGTTTTGTTTTTTAGTTTTCAAGCTGCGATGTTACTTTTTGGACGGCCTCTTTTTACAGCTTTTAGGAACGAGCGAAAGGCTTGTTTGTACTTTAGGTGATCGATGTCTTTTTCAGATTCTCTTCAATTAAAAGGTCATCAAAAGATTTTCTTGATTCAATTTGTGGAGGTGCTTGGAACCCACATTAAAGGTAATATCCCATAACTAATTTACTTTATATTTTGCCGTACACAACTTTATAATGTTCCTCGTCCTTTTGTAATGTAAATCCGAGCCAGCCCTCCTTCAGTAATGTTTGTTGTTCTTTGATCTTATTTATTGGAAGAGCCGTGGTATCAGTCCAATTTTCGCAGGTGTTCTCATGTAGTTTTTTTACAAGTACATAGCGTAGCCGTCCTTGATATTTTTCTTTTAAGGCAGCAATCACCATGCCCTGTGCTAGTTTGTCTTTCAAACTGGGAATGTTCGAGGGCATGACCGTACAGCAGACGTATTTAAATGAGTGATCAAGAGCCGACAGTTCGTTCATGATCAGCTGGGCCAGTTTTTGCTGCAAGCGGTTACCGCGATAGTCAGGGTGAACGTTGGATATTTCTTGATAAATAACAGTTGGCAATTCTTCTTCTTTCAATCCGACATCAAGCCCCAAATGTTCTGCGTCATCGCTTGGAGGAATCAAAAGGGCGCGGAAAGCAATCAGCCTGTCGTCGGCGAAAGCACCAATGATCATCCCCTTGCCATCCATAATGTATTGATATTCATCATAAGAAAGCGGCTGCAATATATCCTGGTTGTCAAGTGTTTGCACAACCAATTCTTGAAGTTGCAATATATGCTCTATATCGTTCATAGTCAGGTGACGGACTTTATATTGCTTATTATTTGTAGCCATTACCCCTTTATAAAAATAAGCCACCATGTACACGCTCCTTTTATTATGTAATCACATCTTGAAACTTTGTTACTCTTTGCAGAGTTTGTTCGTCTATATCAACACCTAAGCCGGGCTGTTCTAGTAAGATGCCATGGGATTTTGTCCTATTATGACCTGGGCAAAGGTCTGCTTTAACAGTTGGTATGTACTTTCAAACGTTTCACCTGTTACGAATTCATCTGGAACCGCTTCACCAAAACCCGAAATTCCTTGGTCAGGCTTCAATCTTAATGATGATGGAAGGCATTTCATGATAAGTATTGTAACTGACAGTAAAAGGTTGATCAAGCGGTAAATGAATGGCGTAGAGGTGAATGGATGTAATCTTCCATATAGTTCGTTCCTTTCGCAAACTATTCAGACAGTTCATTTGTGATCATAAAATATTGCGGATTTTAAAAAGTATATGGAAGGAGCCTTATTCTGACCGCTTGTAATTCTAAACTACTTTTTGCAAGATTAGCTATTGACTCCGTTTATATTAACTACACTACTTTTTTATCTAGATTGTTCATCATCTATATATTACAGCTTATAATATGGTATTAATACCTGTTATGTCAAGGGGGTCTATCATATGAAGCTTTTATTGTCTCATTGTTAATGGAGTGATCATGCAGTAGAGGCGGCTGCTATAGAAATGAGAAGAAACTATATTACAAGCTATGGAGTAGGGGAGAGCTTGTCTTCAGTGAATCCAGACTGAACACTAGACGGTGAACACGATCATACTAAAGTACGGGGAACAAATAATGTGTATCTCCATCACTTCCGTTAAGCACACCCTAATTCCAACCAAAAAAAAGCCGGCCCACTCACGGACCGGCGTTGTTCATATTCACAATGTAATCTTTAAGGGACCCGCGGCTTTTACTCTGACCATTATGGCGTTGCCTGGGAGGTAGGCAAGCGGGAAATCTTCGAGTTGGATGATGTCCACCTTGGCGGGATCAGCCCCGGCTTGAATGGCTTCCAGGATGGCTTCCTTCCTTGCTTCTTCAATGACCGTTTTATAGTCTTGATTTTCGAGTGAGTAGATTCTTTCTACGGTCCCGCTAATATCGCCAAGGGCAGCGCCGATGGCGTTAGCGACACTGGCGTGGGCCGGGCGGATGACACGGCTTGCTCCTTTGAGTGTTTTAGGCATAAGTGCTGCTCCGCCGCCTACCAAAACGACCGGGAGGTCTTCTGCGCTCGTTTTCATCCGGTCGATGGCATCTTCGACCATGCGAACGAAGTCTTTATAAATCAATTCGCAGGGAACATCATCAACTCTTGATGCATCTGTTCCCTCGATTTCCATTTGGCCGGTGCCAATTGCCACATCTGTTGCTGTTAGTTCATCACCGCCGAAGACGATTGCTTTTTCCGGCAATTGATATCCAACGCTTTCCGGTCCGATTTTCCACGAGCCTTCCTTCAAATACACCCGTGTACCGCCGCCAAAGCCGATAGAGTATATGTCTGGCATGCGATAATTAGTCCGGACTCCGCCCACTTCTACCGCTAGTGAAGTTTGGCGGGGAAAGCTGTTTGCGAGCACACCAATATCTGTCGTGGTACCGCCGATATCTACTACGATTGCATCATCTTCTTTTGATAAATGGGCCGCTCCGCGGATGGAGTTGGTCGGGCCGCAAGCGATCGTGTAGATTGGATATTTTTGTGCGTAGCTGTTTGTCATCAATGTGCCATCATTTTGTCCCAGATAAATATGGGCATCAATTCCTTCGTCTTTTAAAGCTCGTTCGAAATCTGTGGACACGCGGCTGATGACAGTCATCAAAGCGGCGTTTAAAACGGTCGCATTTTCGCGTTCAATTAATCCGATCGAGCCAATTTCGCTTGATAACGAAATGGGGATTCCGGGCAGTTCTTTTTCAAAAAAAGCCGCGGCCTCTTTTTCTTGATCACTTAGTACAGGAGAGAAGACGCCGGAAATCGCGATCGAATCGACTTTGCCCCGGAAGCGGTCCGCCGCGACTTTTAGCTCTTCCGCATCCAATTTTGAGATAGGGGAGCCGTTATATTCATATCCCCCATGGATCAAGACGGTTTCCGCCTGTACTTTTTCCACTAAATCTGGTGGCCAATCCAGCAGGGGCGGGACGGTTGTCCCGCTTGGCAAACAAAGACGGACAATACCGACTTTGTTCAGTGATTTTCGTTCCACAATCGCGTTTGTGCAATGAGTCGTTCCAAGCGTGGCGATTTGTATTTTTTTTACATTCACGTTCGTTTCTGCCAACAGCTTTTTGATCGTTTTTTGGATTCCCGTAAATACATCTTTTGTTGTAGGGGATTTTGTGCTGCCAAGCACTTGATTGTCATTATCCAACAGGACGCCGTCCGTGTTCGTTCCTCCTACATCAATTCCCAATCTGATCATTTGTCCAATCGCTCCTTTACTAATGTTTCGAGCGGAATATAGTCATATGGATATTTGAAATATCTTGGTCCAGCCGTTTCGATTCCCATGTCAGTCCGCCACTTTTCGTGCGCGGGGAAGGCGGTGATGACAACGCGCGCGCCATATTTGAGCCCCTCGGTTGTGATAGGCATTCCGGTTTCTTCATCAAGGACGGCGATCAAGTCCGGCGTCATGGCAACCGGCTTGCCGTTCACCTCTGCCAGCAGGTGCTCGTTTTGGAAAAATAATGTCGCGGACTTGTCTTGAAAGTTGTCGAGTCCTTCAAAATGGGCTTCGCCTCTTGTAAATCCGCCTTCAATCTTTCTTTTAATGAGGGCGGCTTTTCCTTTAAACAGAATGTGGCCATTCAAAAGCCGGGTGATTTGTGAGATGGGATGCTCCGCCGACTCTCTTTTTCCCCGTAAAAGGCCACCCACATTTTTGGCAAGCGTCAAAGTTCCGGGAATGACGCTTTCTTTCGCCTGTTTTCCGGTTATTCCATAGTCGCAGACAATCGAAGAGCCGCCCATGGAGATGGTGACGTTACGGGAGATTTTTTCACTCCAATAGCCGTCGGCCGGTTCGATCGTCACAACGTTTCCTTGTTCATCCCCCAATGTGACGAGTTCAGGTTTGAGACCGTCTAAATGGAATGTCACCATTTGCGCTTCGGGAAAAGCGCGGCCCATCGCATCTCCATCCAGGATGGGAATATTGTTCATGGCGGCCACCGCCACAGGGATGAGGGAATTGACGCCGCCTATTTCAATCGGCATGACGACGTCGGTCTTTTTGCCGCTTGCTTTTTCAAAAGCTTTTAATGGAGCGGCCAGTTGCTCGAAGGATGGAATTTTTTCGACAAGAACGCTTGGCGAGCCCATTCCGGAAGCCGGCAGTATCCATTGATCATCCTTCAGTTCATCAACAGTGATCACTTCAACGGGACCGTATTGTTGTATGGCGGATAAAGCCATCATTTTTCCGATATAGGGGTCACCGCCGCCGCCTGTTCCGAGCACGGTTGCGCCGACGGCAATACATTCAATATCTTCTTCCGTTAACCATTTCATTTAAAAACGCTCCTTTTTATAAAAAATCAGAATGAAAATCAACTGGAAGATAAATGCGGTCAAAAAGCTGTCCAAAGAAGGAATGGTTGTTAAAGTAAACAGCGCCAATCCAATCGGGCCTTCCATTGTCAGCCAGCTGATCAAAGTTCCGAGCGCCCAGGCCAAAAGCGGCAACAGCTTAAAGCGTTTATCGTTTTCTTCCCGGAACAACCGCATGCCCCCGATATAATAGGATGCTGTATAAACACCGCCGATGGGGGTGATAAACATCGTCATAATCGTTAAAAAGTCGATAAAGTGATCATAAATACCTAGGACGGCAAGTAGTGTGCCGACAACTCCGGCGATCAGGGTGAGTGTCACTTTGCTCGTTTTGGTAAAAATAACCGATAGGCTCAATCCAGATGAATAGGCGTTGCTCGTATTCGTTGTCCATTGGGCCAAAATCAGTACTAAAATGCCCGGAATACCGAGGCCGACTGTAATCATTATCGTTGTTAAGCTGCTTTCATCCATAATGCGAGACAAAATCATTGCGATAATGATCATAAAACTGTTTCCGAAGAAAAATCCGAAAAAGGATGCCAGGACGGCATCTTTTTTTGTTCGAGCCCATCTTGAAATGTCCGGTGAAATCGTCGCCCCGACAACAAAAATACTGATGACGAGCGAGATGGCCATCCCAAACGTAAATGTGTTTTCTACGGGGGCGTTCAGTTCGCTCGCGCCAAATTGCCGAATGGCCAGCCCCACTGCCGCCAAGACAAGGATGAGCAGCAGTGGAACGGACCATGAGCTTAATTTTTCAATCGCTTTATAGCCGATTACTGCGGTTGTCATCATTAATATTCCGCCAATTGCAGCTAACAACGGGACAGGAGCTTTTAATCCGAGCGCACCTTCAATGGCGGCATACGCATTCTCGGCAAAGAATCCGGCTTGGACACCGAACCAGCCCAGTAAGGAAATCGCCATAAATAAGGACACAAGCTTTGCTCCCGAAATGCCGAATGTAAATCTGGAAATCATTGATGTGGATAATCCGGTTACCGCTCCGACGTAGGCGCAAAAAGCGGCTAAGATGCCTAAAATGGCAGAACCGATCAAGACCGCCCACAAAGCGTCTTGAAAGGCCATGCCTTTTCCGAGTTCCGCCCCGAACAGCATCGCGGATAAGTCGATGCCAACCGCGATCCAAACGAGGCTGATGGAAAACCATGCTTTCCTCTCGCTCATCGGAACGGCTTCTCTGGCGTAATCATTTTTCATTTTCATATCCTCCCAGCAAAATCCTCATGATGTAAAGAGCTTCTTCTATTTGATGTTGCAGTTGTTTTTGATCGTACAGATTTATTTCCCAAAAAACCCCATCCATGATTACGACAAATTGTTTGATGAGCCTTGTCGCCTGATATTCAGTTATAGACGGGATGTCCCGTGTAATCAGTGTCAATAAAGAGTTAATCAACCAGTCGTCAAACTGTTGGATATGCTCCTGAAGATACTCATGGATTTCCGGCGGCGGTGCGGTGACAAGAGAAATGTAGGCATTCGTTTCCTCGTTATTCTCTTGGTGATAGGCGACCGCTCCTTTGATCAGCGCTTCAAAAATGTCAAAAATCGGCCGATCATGCACTTTTTGAAGAATTGACTGCATTTCTATGAAATGATCTTTTAATAGCTTTTGAAAAGCCGCCAAAAACAGCGCTTCTTTATTTTTGTAAAAAAAATAAATCGATGCTGGTTTTATGCCGACTTCTTTGGCAATATTCCGCATCGTGGCACCGTGGTAATTGAATTTGGAATATTCGCGAATGGCAGCTTGCAAAATCTTGTCTTTTGTCAAAAAATTCCACACCACCTAACAAGTGTTAGGTTAATGATAATGGAGCTTTTGGCGAAAATCAATAGGATAATAGAGGATGCCGGATAAGTGCTTGTTTCTTAGACAGGCAGTTTTAGGCAATCGCGAACGGCTTTTCTTTATGCCCCACAAACTTCTTGTTTCTAACTATCATCCGAACTCCAGCATTTTTTCCTTGAAGGTTTTATTGATTGGATCTTATTGGATTGAAGGTTTTATTGAATGGAAAATCTTATTGAAATCTCTATTTTACGTATCATCTGAAGGGAGATAGATTGAGGGCTCATCATGACAAAAGGTTCATTTTTGTCATAGCTCTTGTTTTTTTATTCAAAATTTGTATAATATTAAGTAAATCTAATAGCAATAACTGGGGGTGCCCAATGAGTTGGGCTGAGAGGAGAAACACGATGAAGTTTCTTGACCCTTTGGACCTGATCTGGTTAATGCCAGCGTAGGGAAGTTAGTCGGCAGTTTTGGGATACAGTATATGCAAGCCGGGTCCAGTCTTTCTTTGTGGACCCGGCTTTTTAATGTATCTGCCTCCAAGCTGTGTATTCAGATCTCGTCCTTTCAATTATTTTGTAGAGGAGAGATTTTTTTATGTCCATGTCATTCACAAATGAAAAAAATGGTACAGTCATGTTTCAATTTCCAGGAAGCAAAAAAGTGTATGTAGAGGGGTCAAGGCCTGATATCAGGGTTCCCATGCGGGAAATTATGTTGAGTGAGACGAAGACGGAGGCCAAAGTGGAAGCGAATTCTCCTGTTCGAGTATATGATACAAGCGGTCCATATACGGATCCTGATGTTAGCGTAGACATTGCCAAAGGCTTGCTTCCGCTTAGAAGCAAGTGGATTCAAGAACGAGGGGATGTAGAAGAATATGAAGGCCGGGAAATGAAACCGGAAGACAATGGCTTTAAATCCAATCATGACCCCCGTGCCGATCGTCATATTTTTCCCGGGTTAAAGCGTAAACCACTCCGCGCCAAAAAAGGTGCAAACGTTACCCAGTTGCATTACGCCAAAAAAGGGATTGTTACACCTGAAATGGAATTTATTGCAATTCGAGAGAATATGAAACCAGAATTTGTCCGGGATGAAGTGGCAAGCGGCAGGGCGATCATTCCTGCAAACATTAATCACCCAGAGGCTGAGCCCATGATTATTGGGAGAAACTTTCATGTGAAAATCAATGCGAATATTGGGAATTCCGCGGTAACGTCCTCCATCGAGGAAGAAGTCGAGAAAATGACTTGGGCAACACGCTGGGGCGCTGATACAATCATGGATCTATCAACAGGGAAAAATATTCATACAACCCGTGAATGGATTATTAGAAACTCTCCGGTTCCGATTGGGACAGTTCCCATTTACCAGGCCTTGGAAAAGGTAAATGGAGTTGCGGAGGATCTTACATGGGAAGTATATCGCGATACTTTGTTGGAGCAGGCGGAGCAGGGGGTCGATTATTTTACCATTCATGCCGGCGTTCTGTTGCGATATGTTCCTTTGACAGCCAATCGTGTTACAGGAATCGTCTCCCGGGGCGGGTCTATTATGGCCCAATGGTGTCTGTATCACCATAAAGAAAACTTTCTTTATACTCATTTTGAAGAAATATGTGACATCATGAAGACTTATGATATCGCCTTTTCGTTAGGGGATGGCTTGCGTCCGGGGTCGATTGCGGATGCAAATGATCAAGCGCAGTTTGCGGAGTTGGAGACGCTTGGTGAACTGACGAAAATAGCCTGGAAGCATGATGTCCAAGTGATGGTGGAAGGGCCGGGGCATGTGCCGATGCATCTTATTAAAGAAAATATGGACAGGCAAATGGAAGCCTGCCAAGAAGCTCCCTTTTACACGCTAGGACCACTGACAACCGATATTGCTCCTGGGTATGATCACATTACCTCCGCTATTGGCGCTGCAATGATTGGCTGGTATGGAACCTCCATGCTTTGCTATGTCACCCCAAAAGAACATTTGGGACTTCCGAATAAAGATGATGTTCGGGAAGGGGTCATCACTTATAAAATCGCCGCACATGCGGCAGATTTGGCGAAAGGCCATCCGGGTGCGCAGATGAGAGATGACGCACTTTCCAAAGCCCGATTCGAATTTCGCTGGGAAGACCAATTCAACTTATCATTGGATCCGGAACGGGCAATGGAATATCATGACGAGACTCTTCCGGCTGATGCGGCCAAAACAGCGCATTTCTGCTCCATGTGCGGACCCAAATTTTGCAGCATGAGAATTTCTCATGACATTCGTAAATATGCGGAAAAAAACAACTTAAACACGCAGGAAGCATTTGAAAAAGGAATGCAGGAAAAAGCGGCTGAATTCCAAAAAGCCGGAAGCAGTATATACCAATAATTTTCTCTGGAGGTTTTCCGTATGAATGTACAAAAAATAAGAGAGGAAATTAAGCAGTTGGAAAGGAAAATAGAGGTATTGCAGGTACGGATAAATGAAATCCAACAAGCCTGCGACCATCATTTTATTGGCGATGCATATTATGAAACCTGCAGCAAATGCAATAAGGTGAATGTATTATATTATTACTGGTTCACTACTAAAAGCCCCCGAAAGGAAACTGATATGCTCCCCTAAAGGTAGACAGATAAAAAATAAAAATCTGTTTTCCTTAAGGGGAGTTTTTTTCTAAAAAAGCGATTTGCGACCCCGCTTCCGAAAATATGCCTGCTTAAGGATCGCCCGGGAAATAGGGTGCTTACATCCATGGTGGGATTGCCAAGTGCTATCCCGTCCTTATCGGTTATTTTGGTAAAAGGCGTATCAGAGGTTATTCTGTTCAACAATCAAGCTGTGGCTAAGCCTTCCGTCGGTAAGTCAAAGGGTGTTTCCTTTAGATGAACCGGGCCGCTGGCCAAACAAATGATGATCGCCAAAGCTGGCGAAGCGGGAGTTGATCCCGCTAAATCGGGAACGGCGATATCGAAGACGGTCCCCTCGCCTATTTTCCGGAAGTCCATCCGCGTCCGGGTAGAGCTGCGGTGGGAGATGGAGAGAAAGAAAGCTCTCGTGAAGGGGCTTTTTATTGATGTTCTACATACGATATTCCCAAAAGATGTTGGAGGGATTTATCGTGGCGAAATGGATTGATGTTTCAACGACGAAACACCAGCTCAAGCTTTTTGACGGAAACAAGTTGATAAAGACGTACCCGATTGCTGTCGGCAAGATGTTAACGCCAACACCATACGGAAACTTTGCGGTCATCAACAAACAGCGGAATCCCGGAGGTCCGTTTGGTGTTATGTGGATCGGGTTATCAAAGCCCCACTACGGAATTCATGGGACAAATAACCCTTCTTCCATTGGCAAAAACGTTTCACATGGCTGTATTAGAATGCATAATCGTGATGTGCTGGATCTTGCCCGCCGAATTCCGATTGGGACGCGGGTCGTGATTCATAGGTAGGGGCCGGATTCTTTTTTTTTGCTACAGGATATTTTCTTTTTGCAAGGAGTGGGCTATTCTTAAAAAGAGACTACTCGAAATGCCGTTTTAAAAGTAAGATGCGGTATTGGAGTCATTTACAATAAAATTGTCTGTTTCAAAAAAGTTGCGAAGCTTTGTCCCTTTGGATAGGGCTGTTTTTATACCTAAAAAAGAGGAGCAGGATAATGAATATAAGAAACGTGAAATCTTCAGATTACAAGATCATTATTTCTGTGTTAAATGAGTGGTGGAATGGTCGTACGATGACGGATATGCTGCCCAAACTATTCTTTGATCATTTTCAAGACACTAGTTATATCATTGAAGAAAAGGGGGAAATAATCGGGTTTCTGATTGGATTTTTATCGCAATCACGCAAGAAAGAGGCCTATATCCATTTTGTTGGCATACATCCCCATTACCGCCAACACGGTATCGGGCGCAAACTTTATCAAACCTTCTTTGATCATGTAAAGAAAAAAGCGGTTAAAACAGTTCGCTGTGTCACATCTCCAGTGAATCAAAGCTCTATCGCTTACCATACGAAAATGGGTTTTGTCATTGAAAAAGGAGATAAACAGGTGGATGGCATTGATGTACATAGTGA
The DNA here is from genome assembly GCF_037980985.1 of Siminovitchia sp. FSL H7-0308. Lineage (NCBI taxonomy): Bacteria > Bacillati > Bacillota > Bacilli > Caryophanales > Bacillaceae > Siminovitchia > Siminovitchia sp. FSL H7-0308. The sequence goes on along the minus strand of NZ_CP150282.1, from coordinate 3,546,117 downwards.
TTATGATGGTGTGGAACAAGATAGAGTGTTGTTTGTTAAGGCGCTATAACTATCATTACATTTCAGTATGATACGAAAAATGAAAACGAATCACCGTATAGAAAGAGGGTACTTATGCTGTATTTATATTTTATAAGACATGCGCAGACAGAATGGAATGTTGCGGGAAAAGTTCAAGGCCGGAGGGATTCCGGTTTAACTGAAAAAGGAGTGGAAGATGCGCGACTGCTTGGAGAAAAGTTCAAAGAGATAGATTGGCAAGCGGTTTACACGAGTCCGAGCAAGCGTGCCGTGAGGACGCTGGAGTTGATTCATGGAGAAAGCTTTTCTTCTTATACCGTTGATGGGCGACTGATAGAGATGGATCTTGGAGATCTGGAAGGAAAGACAATGGAAGAAATTAAGGAGCTTTACCCTGAGCAATATCATCATTACTGGCATCAGCCAAGTAAATATGTTCATACGTCTGGGGAAAACTTTTACGAAGTAAAAGATAGAGTCGAGGCGTTAGTCAAGGAATTGCTATCCACCTATGAATCTGGCCATGTTTGTATCATTACCCATGGTGTTGTCGTGAAAATGGTGCAGCTTATTTTCCGCCAGCTTGACATGGACCAGCTTTGGAAAACTCCTTATATCGAAGGAACGAGTGTAACGGCTTTAAAAAGAGCCGGCAGCCAAATTGAAATTCTCTCGGAAGGGGATTTGAGCCATCTTTCATTGAAAAATCCAACTGTACAATAAGAGACGATCATGTATACTAAAGTCAAGTTGACAATTTCATATGGAAAGAATGGGGTGTCTTATGAAAAGACTTAATAGGGAAGTTGGTGAAAATCCAACGCGGTCCCGCCACTGTGAATGGGAGTGAGCTGAGTATCCACTGTGTTTCATTGCATGGGAAGGAACAGCGATCACGATGACCATAAGCCAGGAGACCTGCCTGATTCTTCACGCCATGAACCTACGAGGATAGGGAGGTGTACTGGTGGAATCGCCATCTAATATTGGATGGCTGTTCCAAACTGCACACATCTCTTGCGAAGAGATGTTTTTTTATTGAGAAAAAAATCAATTTACAGGGGGAGAAACATTGAAAAAATTCCACATTTTATTACTATCCATTTTCATGCTGTTCAGCCTGTTGACCGGTTGTAATCAGGCTGCTGAAAAAAGTGGAAAAACAGATCAACCATCCGAACAACAAACGAAACAATCGGAACAGGCGGCTTTTCCAGTCACATTAACGGACGGTAACGGGGAAGAGATAACGATTGAAAAGGAACCCGAAAGAATTGTATCCGCCCTCCCAAGCAACACTGAAATTGCGTTTGCCCTTGGATTGGGTGATAAAATTGTCGGCGTATCCGACCATGACAATTATCCAGAAGAAGCGGCCCAGAAGGAAAAAATCGGCGGCCTTGAGTTGAACATAGAAAAAATCCTCTCCTTGGACCCCCAGCTTGTGCTGGTTGACCCTTCCAATGATCAAAAAGCTGTAGAGCAATTAAAAGCGGCAGACATTCCGGTGCTTGTTGTCAACAGCTCGGAAAGTTTGGATGATGTGTATAAGTCGATTGAGTTAATCGGAAAAGCGACAAATACAGTGGATGAAGCGGAAAAGGTCATAGAGGATATGCGGAAAAAAATCGCCGATGTTGAAGCTAAGGTTAAGGGGATAAAAGAAGAAGACAAGAAAAAGGTTTTTATGGAAATATCTCCCGAACCGGAAATCTATACAGCAGGTAACAATACGTTTATGGATACACTCCTCACGATTATTCATGCAGAAAACGCCTCTAAAGAAATTGACGGCTGGCAGAAGGTAAATGATGAAGCTGTTATCAAGATGAATCCGGATGTCATCATTACTACATATAGCAACTATGTGGATAATCCGGTGGAACAAGTGTTAAAGCGTGAAGGCTGGACTGATATTACGGCCATTAAGGAAAAACAGGTTTTTGATGTGCACTCCGATCTCATCAATCGTCCCGGTCCCCGTCTGGCGGAAGGGGTTGAAGAACTGGCAAAAGCAGTGTATCCCGATGCATTTCAATAATTGGCGGATAGGGCGGGGATTCTCGCCGAACGCCATTTTTTAGAAGGAAACATCCTTACGAGGCACGATTCATTACCATATTAAGCATGAAAGAAGAGATTCCCATGATTGAAGTTATTCAAGCTTCGGGTGGCTATTGGCGTAAGCCTGTCGTTCAAGATATATCTTTTCAAGTACAAAAAGGGGAGTTTTTCGGCATCATCGGTCCAAACGGGAGCGGAAAAACAACGCTTTTAAAGATGATGAGCAACACGATGCCGCTTCAGTCGGGTGAAATGAGGCTGGCCGGCCGTCCCATCTCATCTTTTTCCTCGAAAGAATTTGCCCGGTTAACGGCTGTCCTCCCGCAAATGTCATCTTTGGCTTTTAATTACACAGTGAAAGAAACCGTTTCTTTAGGGAGGTATGCCCATCAAAAAAGCTTGTTTCATTCTTTTGATGAGGCAGATGAAAAGATCATTCACGAAGTGATGGAGCAGACAGGCATTCTCCAATATGCCGAAAGTCCGTTGGAAGAGCTCTCGGGCGGGGAAAGACAGCGCGTCTTTTTGGCACAGGCGTTGGCACAAAAGCCGAAAATTCTTCTTTTAGATGAGCCGACGAATCACTTGGATTTGGCCTACCAAAAAGAACTGCTCGATCTATTGAAAAAGTGGACAAAAGAAGAGAATCTCACAGTCGTTTCCGTGTTTCACGATTTGAACTTGGCTGGTCTGTACTGTGACCGCTTGCTGCTTTTGCATGAAGGAAAAAAGCAAATATGCGATGCGCCTGCTGAGGTGTTAAAAGAAGAAAGAATTCAGTGTATTTATAAAGCGGACATTGAAAAATATCCGCACCCAAAAGTGCCGAAACCACAAATGATGCTCGTTCCGCATCAATGGCCAAGTGGGCAGAATCCATTATTGCTGAAAGAAAGCATGCTGAAAGTATCGAATGAGACCATTACATTTGAATCACCGGTCCCGCTGCGGACGATGTCATCGGGTGTTACCGGATCAGGCGTGGGCTGGCACCGCTCTTTTGTCAACCGGCATGTGGACAAAAACTATCAATGCGACAACTTTAAGGAAGAGATGATCCTTTATTTAAAAGATCATGGATATGACCCGAATGAAACAGTCGGGATGATGACGGCGGTGAATCTGCACGATGTTTCCCACCAGGTGTTTGAAGAAGCTGGTTTGTCTGTGCTTGTTGTCGTGACCGCGGGTGCCGGGAATGCCGTCGATGCATCATTGGGTGAAAGACACCGGGTTCTCGTGTCCCCCGGAACCATTAACACATGGGTATTCGTAAACGGTAAGTTAACGGAGGAAGCTTTTATACAAAGCATTATGACGGCAACCGAAGCAAAGGTAAAAGCGCTGCATGAATGTCAAGTCGTCGATTCTTCGACAGGCACCCTTGCGACTGGAACATCGACAGATAGTATATTAATTGCGGCAACGCAGGAAGGGCCGTTTCTTCCTTTTGGCGGTTCGATCACGCTACTTGGCCGGCTGGTCGGCAAAGGTGTCTTTCTATGTACAAAAGAAGCGTTGCATAATCATTTACAAAGGAACGGCCTTCGTTGAACGCCCATGTAACAGCCCTTGCCCTCGCGTTTTTGCTTGATTTGGCCATTGGGGACCCGCCCGATTGGCCTCATCCTGTTAAATGGATAGGGAAAATGATTTCTTTCTTAGACCGCCGCTGGAATCGGGGATCGCATCGGAAGTTAAAAGGAACAGCCATGGTCTTGGCTGTTATCGGCATGGTCTATATTACGGGATTTTTTCTTGTCTCGCTTTGTTATCACATCCATCCTGTTGCGGGAATCCTCGTTGAAGCAGTCATCATATCAACAACGATTGCTCAAAAAAGCTTGGGTGAAGCCGCTCGTGAAGTATACGAGCCTTTACGGGACGGAGACCTCCCGGAAGCCAGGAAAAAACTGTCTTATATTGTAGGCCGCGATACACTGGGGCTTCCGGAGGCAGAAATCGTCAGGGGGACGGTCGAGACGGTTGCTGAAAATACGAGTGATGGAATTACGGCGCCGCTTTTTTGGGGGCTTATCGGGGGAGCGCCGCTTGCCCTCGTTTATCGGGCGGTCAATACATGTGATTCCATGGTCGGCTATCAAAACGAGCGTTATCGGGAATATGGTTGGGCTTCCGCCAAATTGGACGATCTGTTCAATTGGATTCCGGCGAGGCTTACGGCTATCATGATGATGTGTGTCATGAAGCCGGTAAAAACAACGTATCGCCACGCATGGTCCGTATTACTCCGGGATGCCAAAAAACACCCGAGTCCAAACAGTGGCTGGGGAGAAGCGACTGTCGCTGCTCTGCTCGGTATTCGCTTGGGCGGAGTGAATGTGTATCAGGGAAAAAAATCATACCGGATGGAAATGGGGGAGGGTCTGGAAAACTTGAACATCGACCATATTATGCAGACGGTTACGATCATGAAAAGGACTTCCCTGGTGTTCCTGCTGCTGATGATGATAGGGGGAGTCGCATGTGAACTGGCCTTTACATGGATCTAATCCAAAGTATCTATACGAATCACTGGATGTATTAAAACCCGGGCATGTGCTTGATTTTAGTGTGAATCTCAATCCATTTGGACCACCCCCTGCCATAAAGGAACATTGGGGGAGCTGGCTGGATCATATCGTCGATTATCCTGATCCGAAAGGTGAAAGGCTTGTTGAATTGATTGCCGCAAAGGAGCGGCTGTCGAATGACGCGGTTCTTTTGGGGAACGGCGGAGCGGAGCTTTTCACATTATTGGGGCAACTGTTGGCGAAACAAAAGATTATCATCGTTCAGCCAACGTTTACGGAATATGAAAAAATATGCCGGGCGAATGGCTGCATCGTTTCTTTTTTTCAACTGAGTGAAGAAAGTGGCTGGACGCAAGATACTGATCTTTTACTGGAACAAATCAAAGAGGCCGATGCGTTGTTTTTATGTCATCCGAATAATCCGACGGGGACGGCTTATCCACAATCTGTTTTGTTGGAAATATTGGCGGCTTGTCAAGAGCATGACTGCTTTTTCATTGTGGATGAAGCATTTGAAGATTTTCTTGAGGAAAGGCGTACGCTCGCATTTTGTGTAAAGGAATATTCCCGACTCATTGTTGTCCGTTCGTTAACAAAAATGTATGCTATCGCGGGTCTAAGACTTGGGTTTTTGCTGGCTTCCCCAGAAGTAGTGGCAAGACTAAGGAGTTTTCAGCCATATTGGGCGGTCAATTCGCTCGCATTATTGGCCGGTGAGTGTTGCTTGCAAGAAGAAGGATATGCTCGGAAAACGCGCCGGTGGGTCGCAAAGGAACGGCTTCGTATTCATGAAGCTTTGCGGTCAATGGGTTACATCTTGTCCGCCAGCCAAGTGAATTTTTATTTGTTGAAAGACCCGTTGCTTGCTGACCAACTCCCGCTTTTGACCTTTTTACTTGCAAAAGGAATTGTGCCGAGACACACGATGAATTATCCTGGTCTTGACGGCCGCTGGCTCCGGTTTGGAGTGAGACAGGCAAAGGAAAATGATGTTCTTTTGGAGGCTTTAGGGAAATGGAAACAGCATTGACTTTTATTACAGGAGGCGCAAGAAGCGGGAAAAGCACGTTCGCGGAGCAGACAGCGGCTCGGTTGGCACTAAACGAAGGGGGCAAACTTCATTATATCGCCACGAGCAAACCGTCGGATGAGGAAATGCGGCTGCGGATCCGCCGGCATAAGGAGCAAAGAAAAAAAGGAGGCTTTCCATGGAGAACGTGGGAATGTCACGATCGTTTGGGGGCCATCGTTGCTCATTTTGGTCCGGAGGATATTGTGTTGCTGGATTGTTTAACGATTTTGTTGGCGAACGAGTTACGATTGGATGGAAAACAAGACCGGGTGCTGGAAGCGATTTTGCGTCCCATAGATGACTTGAAAAAACATTGTCGGGCATTGGTCGTTGTTTCGAATGAAGTGCTCAACGCTCCGCTGAATAATGATCGGCTCACGCTGACGTATGGGCATTTGCTTGGGAATCTGCACCGGGAGCTTGTGAAAAGAGCATCGGCAGCATATTTGGTGGAAGCGGGAATTCCTGTTTTGATGAAGGGGATAAAATCATGAGAGTGATGATATTGGGGACAGCTTCAGATGCCGGAAAAAGTTTCATCACTTCAGCGCTTTGCCGATTGTTGAAAAACGAAGGATGGAAGGTCGCCCCATTTAAATCCCAGAATATGACAAACAACACGTTTTTAACAAAAGAGGGCGATGAAATCGGTCTGTCGCAAGCGATTCAGGCGAAAGCGGCAGGAATCGAACCATCCGCTTTCATGAACCCGATTTTATTAAAGCCTGTGGATGGCCGGACAGAGGTGATTTTATGCGGGAAAAAGACGGATTCGTTTTCATATGAAATGGGATTGGCTGCGATTAAAGAATCATTAAACGAATTGGCAAAGCGTTACGATGCCATCGTGCTGGAAGGCGCTGGAAGTCCTGTTGAAGTCAATTTAAGAGAAAAAGAGCTTGTCAATATGAGAGTGGCAAAGATCGCGGAGGCTCCAGCCCTGCTCGTGGCCGATATTGACCGCGGCGGGGTGTTTGCAAGCATTGTGGGAACACTCGAACTGCTCGCTCCTGAAGAAAGCAGACGGATAAAAGGCATTATTATTAATAAGTTTCGCGGCGATGTTTTGCTGTTCCAAGACGGTGTGCGCTGGATTGAGGAAAAAACCGGCGTTCCAGTTGTAGGGGTCGTCCCCTTTATGAATAACGGGTCTATGGGAGATTTGGCAGAAAACGTCAAAGAGCATCTTGATTGGCCGCGGATAAAAGAGATCATGGTTCGGTGGAAAAAACGATGAGAAGCTATTGGTTCGGTTTCCTTATCGCTCTTCAGTTTTTTAGCACGATTCCGATTCGCAAAGAAATACCGATGACTTCGGTGTACGTTGAGCGTGCTGTTCGATTTTTGCCGTTCTTGGGCATGCTTCAAGGTTTGGTCTATTCCGGATGCTTATACATGTTATTGGAATGGTCGCCGTTTTCCGATCTTGCCGTGTCATTTATGATCTGGTTTCTGATGATTGTGGTTACCGGCGGGATTCACCTGGATGGCTGGATCGACAGCAGCGATGCCTATTTTTCCTATCGGGACCGGGTAAAACGTCTGGAAATCATGGTTGATCCGCGAGTGGGAGCGTTTGGCGTCATCAGTATCATCGTGCTACTAGCAGCGAAATTCCTTTTTATTTATGAGATTGTTCAAAAGGCTGAAGATGTTACATATTTATGGATCATGCTGATTCCTGCTTTAGGTAAAATGGTTGCCGGGCTGATGCTTTTATTTGTACCGGCTGCGAAAAACGACGGGCTGGCCCATTTTTTTCAACAAGCATGCAGACGGCAAACAGGATGGGTATATCCTATTTATCTTCTCGTTTTTTTATGGAATACAGAAGCTCTCTTGATGATCATTGCTGCGATTTTGTTGTTCGTTATGTGGAAAAAAGTGGCCAAAACAGCATTTGGCGGGATCACAGGTGATATCGTCGGGGCCGCTACTGAGGGGACGGAAGCCGGATTATGGATGATCGTTTGGTTATTACATTATTACGCCATGGGATGACGGATGAGAATGAGCGGTCTGCCTACATTGGCTGGACAGATTCTCCCCTGAATAAAAAAGGCCGGGAAATGGTGCGGGCGCTTTCCAGTCATGTGATATCGCCCGGTGTTATTTTTTCAAGTAGCGCTGCTCGCTGTTTGGAAACAGCCGGTATCTTATTTCCTAGGCAAACTGTGATGGCGCTCACCGAATTAAAGGAGATGCACTTTGGTGATTGGGAAGGAAAAACTTATGAGGACTTGCGGCAATTGAAAACTTACCAAGCGTGGCTTGATGCCCCTTTTTCTAAGGGGCCTGACAGTGGAGAATCGTTTGACCAGTTTGCGGCACGAGTGCAAACAGGCTGGGATTTCATAAAAGCGCACATCGAAGCAGTTCAAGTTAACAGCGCTGCCGTCATCACTCACGGAGGAGTGATTCGCTTTTTGTTATCGAAGGTGGCGCCGGAAAGCAAAGCTTTTTTTGAATGGCATGTCCCGTTGGCTTCTGGATACGAACTCGTTTGGACAAAGGAAGGATTTAGGAGGGGTGACATATGCATTTCGTTACAGGAGGTGCCTTTAATGGAAAGGCCGAGTGGGTGAGGTCGTTTTACAAACTTCATAAAGAAAGTTCATTCAATTGGTTTTCCGCTTATCGGGAGGATGCCCTTCCGAATGATCTCCCTGAAAGCCGCATCGTCGTGTTGGAAGGTGTTGAGCAATGGATTTTGCAAATGGGCTCCGCCTTTACCCGGGATACGGGAAGAACATGGATCGAAGCCTGGCTTGATTGGGAAAGAAGCGGTGAGCGAACAATTGTTTTAATAGGAACGGATATTTCTAAAGGAATTGTGCCGATGGAAAGAGAAGTAAGAGAGTGGCGTGATTTGACGGGCTGGTTTTACCAAGATGCGGTCAAATGCTGTGACCGGTTTGATTGGATCTGGTACGGTGTGGCAAAGCGCTTGAAATAAGCATCTTGATCGTAGTCCGTATAAGAGATTGCTAGTATTTTGATGATAAGCGGCTCGTAATCGCGAGTTCAGGAGGGTGGAGAGCATGTCGTGATCAGCGGCGAGTGTTTGCGTAAAGCGGTAAGTATTTGTGGAAATTATCAAGTATTTGCGTAAAGCGGTAAGTATTTGTGGAAATTATCAAGTATTTGCGTAAAGCGGTAAGTATTTGTGGAAATTAGCGAGTAATTCTGTAAAGTGGTAAGTGTTTATGGAAATTAGCGAGTGTTTGCGTAAAGCGGCAAGTATTTGTGGAAGTTAGCGAGTATGTTCATGTTGGCTCGCATCCAGAATCATTCTGGTCGGAAATGTCGCATAGACGATTAACCATTTTGGGGAGGGGAAAGTGTTGAAAATTTATACGAGAACGGGTGACAAAGGAAAAACGAGCATTATTGGCGGCCGGGTTGATAAAGACGATATTCGGGTGGAGGCGTATGGAACGGTCGATGAGTTGAATGGTTTTGTCGGGCAGGCAATGGCGGAGCTTGATCGTAACCAATTTGCGGATGTTCTGGATGATCTGGAAAAAATTCAGCATGAACTGTTTGATTGTGGCGGGGATTTGGCCAGTGTTTCGAAAAAACGGCCTTTGAAGTTAACGGAAGAGGCGATCACATACTTAGAAGAGAGGATCGACAAGCTTGTTGAAGAAGCACCAAAATTGGAGCGGTTTATTTTACCGGGGGGCACGAAGCCTGCCGCATCCATTCATATCGCTCGAACTGTGACGAGAAGGGCGGAACGGCTTGTTGTGAAGTTAATGAAGCAAGACGAGTCTCTTTCTCTGGTCACTTTGCAATATTTGAACAGGCTTTCCGATTATTTTTTCGCGCTGGCCCGGGTTATTAATTTCCGGTTGAATGTGCCAGATGTCGAGTATGTCAGAAGCGCGAACGTATTCCGTGACGGAAAGCGCAAGGGGAAGAAGGATGAGCGTTAAAAAGATCAGCTTGCTCGCGTTGTTTCTGGCTCTGTCAGTCATCGGGGCTTCGATTAAAATTCCTTCCTTTGTTGGAAGCATTGCTTTGGATTCCTTCCCGGCACTCCTTGCGGCCGCATTGCTTGGCGGAAGGGCGGGCGGTTTTGTGGCGGGTTTCGGCCACCTGTTATCTGCATTAATTGCCGGGATGCCGTTGGGACCGGCGCATTTTATCATTGCTCTAGAAATGGCAGTGGTCGTCTGGATGTTTTCATGGGTATACCGGAGCGGCAAAAGGAAAACGGCGGCCATCCTTTTTATCCTAAGCAACAGCCTGATCGCTCCTTTGCCTATGATTTTTCTTTTCAACACAGCATTTTACGTAGCCATTGTTCCTTCTTTGCTCCTTGGTGCGGCATGCAACACTATTGCGGCGCTTCTCATTATTCCAAGGTTTGAAGGCATTTTCCAAAAAAGGATTTGGGGATCAGCAAGATGAAGAGAGATGTTGCTATCATTCCGTTTAATGACAGGCTGGAACTTGTTGTGGCTTGTGACAACAGCGGGGCGATCGGAATGAAGCCGGACGATCAAGTGGCTGTTCCCTATGAGATTGTGTCCTATTACAGTTTTCGCGTCGCTTTTATGGAGTGCGTGTCGGCAGGAGCTGTCCCGTTTTCTGTTGTTCTTTACAACTTTTGCGGAGATCGTGCCTGGTTTTCTCTTAAGGAGGGGATTACAAAAGGGATTCGAGAATTGGGTTTGGAGGAGCTTTCTATAACCGGAAGTACGGAAACAAATTTTTCCTTAAGTCAGTCAGCTGTTGGCATTTCTGTCCTGGGTAAAAGAGAGAAACGGAAGGAAGCTCCCTTGTGTTTGACGGAACAGATGAAAGTGGCCGTCATAGGGAAACCGCTAGTCGGGAATGAGGTCATTGAATGTAACGGAGATGTGGCGCCGCTACGTCTTTTTCAATGGTTTTCACGTCAAAAAAAGGTGCTTTCCATCGTTCCCGTCGGTTCCAAAGGCATTTTATATGAATTGAGGGAGCTTTTTGCGGCCCAATCTTTACAGTTTTCCTCTCCATTGAACATGGAAAAAACAGCGGGTCCATCGACTTGTTTTATTGTCGTATATGACGCTGCGGCAGAAGACAACATTCGGATGCGCGCCGGGCGACTCTTTCACCCGGTACAAGTGATTACGTAAAGTATTCAATTTTTCCTTCCGGGAAATATGTTTCGATATACTTGAACAATGTTTCTTTCATTTCTGTCTCTTCTTCTTTCGGATAAATATATTTGCCAATGCCGTATTTACCCCATTTATAACGGCGTCTTTCTTCATCCAGTTCGAGTTTGGTCATCGGGTAATTTTTTTGAATTACTCTCTTGGCCGGTTTTGTAAAGCGATGCTGGATCAATTCGAACGTCACTCCATTTTTCGCCTCATCAGGCAGTTCGGCACTCAGTTGTTCGAAAAGCTGCCTGTAACCTTCCTGCCAACCTTCGTGCAAATAAATCGGCGCAATGATGAAGCCAAGGGGATACCCGGCGTGGGCGACCTTTGCGGCGGCTTCAATCCGCTCGTGTAACCGGGATGTCCCCGGTTCAAAATATTTGATCACGTATTCCGCGTTCATGCTAAAGCGAAAACGGGTCCGCCCGTTATGTTTGGCATCAAGCAAATGGTCAACGGTGTTAAATTTTGTCACGAACCGAAGCCTGCCAAAATCCGATTGCCCGAAATATTCGATTGCTCTTTTTAACGTATGCGTCAAATGGTCAATCCCGACGATATCTGATGTGCAGGATGCTTCAAACCTTGTAATTTCAGGGGTTCGTTCATCAATATACTGTTGTGCCGCCTGTAAAATTTCATCGACATTGACATACGTTCGAATATAAGGTTTGCTGCCCATCGTCGTTTGTAAATAACAATAATGACAGTGGCCCATGCAACCCGTTGCAAATGGAATGGCATATTCGGCAGATGGTTTGGATGTGTCAAATTTTAGCGTCTTTCTCAACCCGACAACGAGTGTTGATTTGGCAATCCGGTACCTTTGAAAATCATTCTCTCCCGGCAAATTACGGATTTGGTTGTGTGAGGTCGTATACCGGATTTCTGTTCCCAAGTCGGTAAATTTTTGAAACAGTTGTTCCCCAAGTGGATATTCCATTGCTTTTGGTTCGAAGTATACAAGTTGCGGCATAAATGGCTTCACCATTTGCTATCCCTCCTTTAGGTTTGTATGAAAAATTATTCAACTGAGCCAAAGTAGTAGTTATAAGCTTTTTCAGCCTCTTCCTCCGTACGGTAAATTGCCATATCCTCCGTGATCGGATAGTACGTTTCGTACAGGAAAACGGCAAGTTGGCCCGGGTGATCGGGATCGCTGACAATGGCCGCCTCTTGAATCATGGCAACGTTTTGCGTATGGGGGTTGCGGTACAGGACATAAACAATGTCTCCGGGAGAATACGTAGGTTCAAATATATTCATGAAAGATTCTCTCCTTTTTACGTTATTATGGCTTGGATGGACTGTTCCATACAGAATAGCTACTTTTTTCGCTTCTTTAATGATAAAATGAAACCATGATAAAAGACCTAGCGCACTTTTAGTTCTTTTTGGCCATAAAAAGAAGTTTCAATTTTCTTAAAGATCAATCTATAATGAAAATAAGATATCTTTGAGGTGATCTATTTGATAAAAAGAAAGTTGATGCAGGAGCTTTGGGAGGACTTTGTTTGGCATGGACAGCTCCATAGAGCTGTCAAAAAAGAGGTACGGGAGGCATGGCTGCGTTCAAAAGCTTACGGTGTGGATCCGTATATCCATAGGGGAACAAATGTGATGTCGCCTAGTGAATTGAAAAGTCTGCAGTTGAAGAAAAAGGAATTTATCAGCACTTCTCTCCCGCTTATGGAACATCTTTTTTCCATTGTCAAAGGCTCGGGTTTTCTTGTTATTCTGTGTGACGAACATGGCCGTCTTATCAAAATGCTGGGTGATAAGGAGCCGTTACGATTGGCCGAGAAAGTTCAATTTCTGGAAGGGGCGTTATGGAGCGAAGAGGCAAAGGGGGCCAACGGGATTGGCACTTGTATCGCAAGAGGAAAACCTACACAAATTTGGGAGTTCGAACATTATATACAAGCAAGCCATCCATGGACGTGTTCCGCAGCTCCGATCCGCAATTCTGCGGGAAATATGGTTGGCGTTTTGAATATGTCGGGGCTGGGAGGGAAAGCTCATCCCCACACGCTTGGTTTGGTTGTTCCTTCTGCAGAGGCCATCGAGAAGCAATTACAAATGTTAGAAAAATCAAGAGGCAACGAAGTGAAGAACCGTCTTTTGGAAGTCACGACGGATACGTTTGCTGAGGGAATGATCATCATTGATACATATGGGAAAATTATCAAGACGAATCGAGTGTTGCAGCGGATCATCCAAAAGAAAGAACATGAATTGCTCGGAAAGCATGTTACGGACATTTTTATAAATCGCATCTTCTATGATTTGCCAGCTATTCCAAATGACCTGCATCAAGAAATAAAACTAAAATTGTTAAACAATCTAAAACAGACTCATGTGTTGCTTACCTCCAAAACGATCTTTCAACATAGTCAAAAAATCGGGAAATTATTAACGATAAAAGAAATTCAAAGAGCAAGGCCATTCATCGATCCGCTTTCAGGCAGCCAGGAGAAAGTGACATTTCGAGATATTGTTGGTAAAAGCAAAATCATCCGGAAAAGTAAGCTGGAAGGCAAAAAGGCCGCCCGTTCTGATTCCAACGTGCTGCTCATTGGCGAAAGTGGGACAGGCAAAGACATTTTTGCGCAGTCGATCCATAACGAAAGCAAGCGAAAACATAAACCATTTATTGTGATCAATTGCGGCGGCGTTCCACGTGATTTGCTCGGCAGTGAGCTTTTCGGCTATGAGGATGGCGCTTTTACGGGTACACGGAGAGTCGGCAGTTCGGGAAAGTTCGAACTTGCGGACGGGGGAACGGCTTTTTTAAATGAAATTGGTGAAATGTCTTTGGAAATGCAAGTGGTTCTGCTAAGGATTTTACAAGAAAAAGAAGTTGTCCGGATTGGCGGCCATAAGATGATTCCAATCGATGTTCGAATTATCGCAGCGACAAATAAAAATTTGCATGAGGAAGTAGAGAAAGGGAATTTTCGGGAAGATCTATTTTTCCATCTGAACGTCATCCCGATTCATCTTCCGCCTCTCCGGGAAATAAGGGAAGATATTCCATTACTGGCCGCCCATTTTATTGAAAAATGGGCAGAGAGATGGGGCAAGCCTTTTATCAAGGTATCTCCTTCATTTTACGATACGCTTCAGCTATACGAGTGGCCCGGCAATATTCGTGAGCTCCAACATATATTGGAGATGGCCTTGGTCAGAATGAGCGGATGTGAGCTTGGCATGGAAGTGTTGCCGGTAGATTTATCCCGCATATAAGGTGCCGTAAGACTCCCACATTAAAATCTTGAGTGAATACAAAATGTCCAAGTGGGAGAAACGGCATCTAAATGCCCGATTGGTTCAACTAACATTCAGTAGGAGATGGAAGAAAACGCCTACTGAATGAAGTTTTACTTTATTTGGAAGACTGATGCCCCAGTATAATGGGGAGGTCCCATTAAAGGAACAGATTAAAAAACAGGCGCTGATTCGCTCCATCCAGCTTTGCAACGGCGATTACAGCTTGGCCGCAAAACACTTGGGAATAGCGGGAAGCACTTTATACAGGCAGTTGAAAGGTATGGGTTTCGTCGATAGGCAATGATTGATTTTATATCCCCATTTTTTTACGAAGTGTCATAGTCGAGCAGAAGAAGTTTAAGCGGTCCCGGGTTATCGTCATGGGGAAGTGTTTTTGAAAACAATATAATTTTTTGAAACTTTATAATATAATGTATTTGCACAATTTTTTCTCAAAGATGTTGAAAAATCATGTAGGGAGGAAAGTAAGCATGCCCAAGACAATGTTTAAGCTGGACCTTAGCAAACCAATGGAGGGACAGGCTCACCCGGGACATAATCGGTGGCACCCTGATATCCCGGCCGCTTTTTCGGTCAATCCGGGAACGGCATTTCGGATGGAGTGCAAGGAGTGGACGGATGGTCAAATTCAAAATAATGACAGTCCTAACGATGTAAGGGACGTAAATCTGGAACGCGTTCATGTGTTGAGCGGGCCAGTTTACGTAAATGGGGCAAAGCCGGGAGATTTGTTGGTCGTTGATATTTTGGATATAGGCGCTTTTCAGGAATATGAATGGGGATTTAATGGGATTTTTGCAAAAGAAAACGGTGGCAGCTTTCTCGTCGACCATTTTCCGGAAGCGCAAAAATCCATTTGGGATTTCGAAGGGATTTATACAACTTCACGCCATGTGCCTGGGGTTAAGTTTGCAGGAATCATTCATCCGGGTCTCATCGGAGTGGCGCCATCGCTGGAACTGCTGAACGAGTGGAACAGGAGAGAGGAAGCATTAAAGGCAACAAATCCCGATCGGGAGCCGCCGCTTGCCAATTTGCCAACACCTGAAAGCGCCGTTTTAGGAACACTCAAAGGTGCCGATTTTGACCGGGTAGCCAAGGAAGGTGCACGGACCGTGCCTCCAAGGGAAAACGGCGGAAACTGTGATATCAAAAACTTGTCGAAAGGATCCAGAATTTTCTTCCCGGTGTTTGTGGACGGAGCAAAGTTGTCGGTGGGAGACCTCCATTTCTCGCAAGGGGACGGGGAAATTACATTCTGCGGCGGAATTGAAATGTCGGGATGGATCGACCTGAAGGTCGATGTCATCAAAGGTGGAATGGAAAAATATATGATTAAAAACAACCCTGTTTTCAAACCGGGGCCTGTCGATCCTCTTTACACCGACTTTCTCGTCTTTGAAGGCGTTTCTGTTGATGAAAAAGATGGAAAACAACACTATTTGGATGCCAACATCGCTTATCGGAGGGCATGCCTAAACGCGATTGACTACTTAAAAACACTTGGATATACAGGTGAGCAGGCATACATGCTGCTCAGTTCGGCACCGGTTGAAGGCCATGTCGCCGGCATTGTCGATATTCCGAACGCTTGTTGTACGGTTGCGCTACCAACGCAAATATTTGAAAAAGACATCATGCCGAAATAACAGGAGGAAATATTTTGCCAAGCTATACATTTCGTTGCAATGATTGCGGGGAGTTTACATTGGTTTTTCGGAACATGGAGGGGAACCGGGGGAGTGCCGGATGTCCGGAATGCGGAATGCTGGCAAAACGGGTATTTTTACCGCCAAACTTGTATTCCATGCCGCAAGTTTTGAAAACGAGAATTGAAAATGGCATGGAACCAAGGCGGATGAGTCGCAAAGAACTTGGCCCGAGCATCCCAAGAAAAAGGACGCCATCCATCAATCGCCCTTGGCAGGTTTGATAATGGGATGATCGGGTATTTTCACCGTGGCCAAACAAGGTAGTCCAGAGGAGCGTTGGAATGTAGTGACCATCGCTCCTATCTGTTTATGGCGGGAACCGTCGCTTGCTACATAAAGTGTTAAACGGCTTGAACTCCTAAAAATCATTATTCTCATGCAAATGTCTTTTGGTTGAAGTAAGATATCTGGTATTCAAAATAGCACTCTGGGAGAAAAAATGAGAGAGTATGCGGGCAGAATGTACATGCCATAGAATTGAATTTACTCTTTCAGGGTGAGAATAAGAATGATAAAGCAATCAGCTGTTTTTTACTGGAACCAGTTCCATCATCATAAGTAAGGATCAGAAGATGATGTCAAAGTTTTAAATGCAAGAGGAGAGCGTTCAAAGGCCGACATGGACACTCTCCTTTGACTCCACTAGCATAAAATCAAAGTGAGTAATAATGATGTTTAAAATTTGAAAATTTAATGTTCTGGATATGTCCTTTGGATTGTATGTTTCTCAACCTCATAAATTTATTAACGCCTTCCACCGTCTCCCTTCACTATTTATAACGAAGCATCGTTATTATAATGGTGCAACTATTGTCTTCTAAAAAGCTTTATCAGAAAAACTGATCTGCTTCAACTTATTTTCATTCATTGATCTTTATACTAAAAAGCGCCCATTAACATTTCACAAACGAGCTCTGACGCCTTGTGTATTGTTCCATGAAGGATCGAAACGGATGCCTGTATTTCATTTTGGGACTGTTATCAGCTCTGCCACCTTGGCGCTCCTAACAAATTCCTCATTCAGCAAAAAGAAGAATAGTGGCTGATGTTTCTTGCTTACTTGTAGATAGCGGCAAAATGTTGGCGCATATAGCTCCTTGTGCTTAGGGCAAGCACCTTGGTACAGCGACGGCATATGATACAACAGAAAAAAAGAGAGGAAGATAGCCGTTGAAAAGTTTTACGGTCGACCAAGGACTTTTGAAGGAGGTTGCAAGAGCTGTCAATGGGGAGTACAGCGCCATACAGTGTTATACGAAACTGATCGAGATGGCACCGACAAAGAAAGAAAAAAAGATCATAACGGAGATTCGGGAAGATGAAATTCGGCATTTTCATGAGTTTTCTGCACTGTATATGTTCCTTATCAAACGTCAACCAGTACCAGAGATAAGCGAACCATGTCCGGATCGATATCGTGAGGGATTAAGGTTCGCTTTTGAAAATGAACAAGACACCGTTGATTTTTATCTTCATGTCGCGGATCGGGCAAACCACCCATATATGAGGCATGTGTTTCGAAGGGCCGCCGCAGATGAGCAGAACCATGCAGTTTGGTTTTTATCGCTGTTGACTCTTATGTAAAAAAAGTGCTCTCCTTGTCTTTTTTTGAAAAAGGGCGTGACAAAACTTCCTTCCAATCTACATTATTAGAGAGAGGACAATCTTTCCGAATGAAGAATATGTATTAGTACAAGTGAAAATCGGGGAGGGTCTGTTGTGGAAAAAGAAGTATTTACTTCCGAGGCAGCCAAGGCATTGGGAATTGGGGTCAGCACCCTCAGAAATTATGCAGTCATTCTGGAGTCAAAGGGTTACGGTTTTCAACGTGGAGCAAATAACGGACGGATTTTTCGGAAAAAGGATTTGGATAACATAAAAGAAATGATCGACAGCATTTCCAAGGAAGGCTGGACAGTGGAGCAGGCGGCAGAAGCTACAGCAGCACAGGTGGCCAGCCGGGGTGAGCAGGTTCTCCCTAGTGCAGAAAAAGAAATCACAATTGGAAAGTTGACGGAAAAAATCCATTATTTAGAAGAAAAACAAGCCGAACTGGCAAATATTAATGAAAAGCTGACAATGAAAGTAGAAAAACTGGCCGAAAAAATAAAGGATCGAGAACGTGACCAGCTTTTGCTTGAACGTTTAGAAGCAAGCCGAAATAAAAAGAAAAGAAGAGCCATTGCGTTTTTTCGTTCATTCATGACCTTCTCGGAAAAGAAAATATCTCCGTAAATAGAGCAAACGGATTCGTTTGCTCTATTTGGTTTTGCGTTTTTTACAGCGGGTACGTATAAAATATAATTCTTTTTTAAAAGGAGGAAACCTTATGAGCAAGAATAGAAAAATAGAAGGAACTTGGGATAAAGTGAAAGGCGAAGCGAAAGATACTTTTGGTGAAGCGACGGATAACAAGCGGCTTCAGGCGGAAGGAAAATGGGACAAGGCAAAAGGAGAAGCAAAGTAAAAATATGAAGAAGCAAAAGACCGCTTTTCGGATATGAACCCAAGCGAATAAAAGGGAGGGCTATTCCAGCATATTGATGGAATAGCCCTTTTTCAAAAAAACAGGTTTATTCGATAAAAAATAGGGGATATATAAAGAAAACTTTTAACATTTGATAGAAATTTTGTGAATTATTTTGTAAGCGATACACACTACATAAAATTTAAGGTAAAATGTCATTAGTGGAAATTCTAAATGAGGTGGTCTTTTTGCAAAGAGATCATGAGCAATTGGAACAAATGATCAATAGTCTTATGGAGATGGGAGTGAACATTTCAAAGACGAAGTCAAGGCTTGAACTAATGGAAGTCTTTGCTGAAATCGAGACAATGCCAGGTTATACTGAATGCCAATTTTAGATATAGAGTAGTAGAGACTGGGACACAACAAAATCAGCTGATGAAAAAACGAACAATAAAGTGAAACTTCATTCAGTAGGGCTCCTACTGAATGTTAGTTGAACCAATCGGGCATTTAGGTGCCGTTTTCTCTTGTATTCACTCAAGATTTTGAAGTGGAAGTCTTGCGGCACCTTACAAGCGGGATAAATTGTCCCAGTGTATAATGCGTAAGCTTTTAGCGTAGTCAAAATAGGTAGACTCCTGCGGGAATAGTTCGAGCTGAAGATCCCTCAGGAAAGCGACCCTTTGCTTTCCGAGGAAGCTGAAGAGACCTGCGGAAAGCGAAATATGTTGATGTAGCGATGATAGGGATTTTTTAACACAATAGGGGCCGAGACATAAATTAAAAGCTGATTCATATTCGTAAAGATCGTGAGAATAAAACCGCGTGAAATCAAGGTTTTAAACTTGATTCCATGCGGTTTATTTCATTTTACAGGGTTTGTCCCAGCCCCTTATTCATGCGTTTTTTGGAGCTTTCCACATTAAGATTATATAATCATTTTGTCGAAATGCATCATTTCCTGGGTAATAAAATGGTCATCCAGAAGGAGTTACCTCAATCACATGAATATGTTTGGCGTCCATGGATTTTACATGAAATTGATATCCTTCAGCTTCGATTACATCCCCTTCCTGCAAATCGTATTTTTGTGTTAAAAGCCAACCGCCAATGGTGTCAATATCTTCACATTCGATATGGGTCGCCAAAAGATCGTTCACTTCTTCTATTAAAACTTTGGCATCAAGCAGGTAATGTTTTTCCCCCTGTTTGCGAATGTATGGCATTTCATCTTCATCAAATTCATCTCTGATTTCTCCAACAATCTCTTCTAGTATATCTTCAACCGTCACAATGCCTGCGGTTCCTCCGTACTCATCAAATAAAACAGCTATATGGTTTCGTTCTTTTTGCATTTTAACAAGGAGCTGTTGGATCGGGATTGTCTCAATGACACGGATGGCCGGCTTTACATATGGTAAAATCGGCTGGTTGTCAGTGCAATTGTCTTCCATGCAGTCGGTTAGAAATTCTTTGATGTTGACGACCCCAATTATGTTGTCTTTATCTCCGTCAATAACAGGATAGCGGGTAAAACGCTGCTTCTTAATGATTTTCATCATTTCACTAACAGTGGCTGATTTATCAATTGTCAAGATCTCTGTTCTTGGAACCATGATTTCTTTTGCTACCCGGTTATCGAATTCAAAAATCCGATTCACATACTGATATTCCGACTGATTGATTTCCCCGCTTTTTAAACTGTCCGATAAAATAATCCTGAGTTCTTCTTCGGAATGGGCAATATCTCCTTCCGAAGCGGGCTTGACTCCAAATAACCCCACTATTAGGCGTGCCGCTCCATTCAACAGCCAAATGAAGGGAAACATGATTTTATAAAACCAGATAAGCGGTATCGCCACCGCAAGAGTAATTTCTTCTGCCTTGTGGATGGCAAATGTTTTTGGAGCGAGTTCTCCGATTACGACATGGAGAAATGTGACCAGGCTGAAGGCAATGACAAAAGAAAGGACTCCTGACAATGGCTCAGGTATATTCAGGCTCTCAAAGATAGGTGTTACGATGACTTGAACCGTTGGCTCTCCAAGCCAACCAAGTCCAAGGGCAGTTACGGTAATGCCCAGCTGGGTTGCTGATAAATAACCGTCTAAATTTGCCACAAGGCGCTTGGCTATAGCCGCCTTTTTATTTCCTTCCGCCATCAATTGATCGAGGCGTGAACTCCTGACTTTTACGATGGCAAACTCTGATGCTACGAAAAATGCTGTTAAACCAATGAGTAAGATGACGAGTAAAATGTTGATAACAAGCAATGGAGCATCCCACTACCGGATTCTTTTTTCATCCGGATGGGACTTCACCTCCTATTGGAAAAGTCTGTTCGTTGTATCCCTACTTTACCCTCTAAATGGAGATTCTTATCATGATTCCGGCAGATTTTTTAGTTATTTTCCACAAAAAGGAATTTGTTTCCTGGAAGAAGTTGTTTGTGATAAAAAACGCCCCATTTCCATTTAATTGATATACACGTATTCAATGTTGACATGTCCCCAAATGGAACGCCTGTAAACTATTGGTTTTTGAATTGGTGAAATTTGTAGTAAATATGTAATACTACAACAAGTTATTTTTGCTATTATATAGATATACCAATAGGTTCATCGTTAATCTGATGTGGAGGATGTATCGTTGAGAAATCATTCTGGCGGTAAAAATGTAATATACGTACATATGAACTATACGCACAAGTATGTATTGTCATATGGGATTGAGTTTCCAGAGTTTATGGACAGCATTCCATTTAAGCCTGCGAATCTTTTGCTATTGAAGCATAAATTTGAGGACGGATATTTTAATATGCATACACTTCTTCATTACGCATCGGAAGATAGCATTCAGCAACTGATGAATGATCATGTCGATCGATATGGTGATTTTTGCTGGATTGATTTTACGGATGAGGATGATTTAAATGAAATGGAAAGCCAATCATTGGCGGAGCTTTTGTATTTAAGCCATATGAAAGCTCCGCTCAGGCCGCCATTTTATCGAATTCTTGGAAACCAGTATGCCTATCTTACCCAGGAAGACGGCTTCTTCAATAGAACCTATTATAAACACTGGGAGCACTTTTACGGCATGCTTGGGGGTGTGTTGTCCACCAAGGTCAGTCCGAAAAGAGAGCGTTCATTTTTTGGAAGATTGCGGAGCCGATCCATTCCTCCGGTCCCGTTGGAAGTGTTACAAGTATATACTGACTTTATGTGTGAAGGGCTCGCTTTTTCCCTTGAAAAAGTCACCGTTGACAGGCAAAGAGCCGTTATTCCGATTTGGGTGATGGGTGACTTTCAGGACATGGATGAAATGGTGGAGGAATTTGAGGTTCGAAGCAGGAGAGCACCTGCGGGAAGGCTTGTCCTTGACCGAAGAAACAGTGAATGGCAGGCGATCATCTATTAAAAAATGGGCGGGAAGTCGCATTTCTCCGCCCATTTTTCCTCTTTTACACGGCTTTAAGCCGTTGCTTTTTTGTCTACCGTACTGTCAAGGAGCACTGCGATAGCTCCATCCCCTGTAACATTACACGCAGTTCCAAAACTGTCTTGCGTGATGTAAAGGGCGATCATCAAGGCGGTCATTGCCGGTCCGAATCCAAGCATTGATTCCAGCAGGCCAACCGCTGCCATCACGGCTCCGCCTGGAACGCCGGGAGCGGCAACCATTGTGATTCCAAGCATCAAAATGAACGGCATTAAAGATGCTAATGTGTAGGTATGACCCTGCATAAACATGACAGCCATGGCACAACTGACAATGGTGATCGTGCTTCCCGACAGGTGGATCGTAGCACACAGTGGAATGGCGAAATCAGCAATGCGCTCTCGTTTTACAATTTTTTTGCCTTGTTTTAATGTCACCGGAATCGTTGCTGCTGATGATTGTGTTCCCAGGGCTGTAAAGTAGGCGGGGACCATCGTTTTTAACATCGAAAACGGATTTTGCCTGCTTGTCGTGCCCGCAACCGTGTATTGAATCATTAGGTACGTTAGGTGAAGCAGGATAATCATGATAAATACTTTTATAAAGACGCTTAAAATAGCTCCAACTTGTCCTGCATGCGTCATATTGGCGAAGATGCCGAATATATGGACAGGTAGTAATGGGATAATGACCTTTTCAATCGTTAATTGAATGATGGATCGAAAATCCTCGGAGAACTTTAACATGGTTTCGAGTTTGAGAGCGGCAATACCGATTCCGATTACAAATGAGAATAGCAATGCCGACATGACTCCCATCACTGGTGCCATTTCAACGGTGAACATGGGTGATGCCAGTGCTTCCTCCGGGTTGGTGAACTCTTTGACAGATTGATTGTTCAACAAGTTGGGATATAGTATTTTAGCTGTAAGAAAGGCGAGCAGTCCGGCTCCAATGGTGGAAAGATAAGCAATCCCAGCCGTAAACCCCAGCAGTTTTCCCGAGCCTTTTCCAACGGACGCAATTCCGGGAACGATAAATCCAATGATTAATAATGGGATAATAAAGTTAAGAAAGTTTCCAAAGAGTCCGTTGAATGTTGCAAATATACGCACAAGCCATTCGGGAGAAACAAGACCAATCAAAATGCCGAGGACAATCGCGATGATAATTCTGGGCAATAAACCAATCTTTTTCAAGATAAACCTCCTTTATAAAAATCTTTTTTTAAGGGAACGGGAGAGTGGCGTCTGCATTATTATAGCATAATTTTTGAGGATTTAGATTAGTTTTAAATTTTGGAAAAATGGATGGTGAATCCTTTCTTGAACACCAACGCTTTGCACGTCTGCTTGCCCAAATGCATATTTTAAACTGGGCTGATGAAAACCATTTGTTTTTCGGCAAATCATGTTAAAATAAAAGACATGTCATGAAGATAGGGGATGTAAGAAGCAATGAAATTGTGTTTATTATATGGAGGAAAATCCGCAGAGCATGAGGTTTCACTGCAAACAGCCAAAGCGGTGATCGGAGCGCTTGATAAAAACAAGTTTGATATTTATCCTATTTATGTTTCCAAGCAAGGGCAATGGGCCGAAGGATCGAAAATTACAGACACAATCACAGATGTTGCCCAACTGCAGCTTTTAAATAACAATTCTAACGAAGGGCTGAGCAGCACTGGTGAAGATCAGCTTTCACATAAATCTACAGATATGATTCCATCTTCTCTTCAGTCTGGTTACGATGTTGTTTTTCCGCTTTTGCACGGTCCGAATGGAGAGGACGGCACGATTCAAGGATTACTGGAAGTGTTGAATATTCCATATGTGGGAAATGGCGTGCTTGCATCGTCTGCCGGGATGGATAAAGTGACGATGAAAAATTTGTTCGCACAGGCGGGGCTGCGGCAAGTAAAATATGTTTCGTATATTCGCAGCGCTTGGGAAGCAGACCGCGATACCGCTTATGATGAAGTGGAAGCCCGGTTTGGGTATCCGTGTTTTGTAAAACCGGCCAATCTCGGATCGAGTGTCGGCATTAGCAAATGTGAAAACCGGGAAGAATTGGTTGCGGCATTTGAAGAGGCCTTTCGCTATGATCGCAAAATCATCATTGAGCAGGGGGTAACGGCACGCGAAATTGAGATTGGCCTGCTTGGAAATGATGAAGTTTCCTGCTCGGTTGCGGGGGAGATTGTTCCTAAAAAAGCATTTTACGATTATGAGGCAAAATATCAGGACGGATCGACCGAACTTGTCATTCCGGCCGATATTTCCGAAGAGCAGTATGCGGAGCTCCGTGAAATGGCGATTGCCGCATATAAAGAATTGGATTGTTCAGGGCTGGCGCGGGTTGACTTTTTTATAACAGAAGATGGCCAGGTACTGATCAATGAGGTGAATACAATGCCCGGATTTACACCGTTCAGCATGTTCCCGCTGCTTTGGAAACACACTGGTCTTCCATATGCTGAACTGATTGAGCGTCTCATTGACTTGGGCATAGAGCGTTTTGAGGAAAAACAAAAGATTACCCATACTTTTTAAGGAGGTATTCCGTTGATCGAAAGAACGATAGGACAGATCTCCACCATGATCAATGTAATGAACGACCTTTCGCCATATGCCCATGTTATGTTGAAAGGAGCTTCCATTGATTCCAGAAAAATCATTCCCGGCAACCTTTTCGTTCCTTTGAAAGGCGATAATTCGGACGGCCACCAATTTGTTGAAAAAGCTTTTGAACAAGGAGCCGCCGCTTCCCTATGGCAAGAGGACGTTCCCCATCCCCCGGAAGGATATCCGCTGATTGTGGTAAAAGATGTTTTAAAAGCGCTGCAGGATCTGGCCAAGGCCTACCGGAACGAACTGCCTGCCAAGGTCGTCGGTATTACCGGCAGCAATGGAAAAACAACGACAAAAGATATAGCGGCATCTGTGATGGGCGAAACATACCGTGTGCAAAAAACAGCAGGAAATTTGAATAATCATATCGGTTTGCCACTTACGATTCTATCTTTGAGAGAAGATACGGAGATTGCCATCCTTGAAATGGGCATGAGTGGAAGAGGGGAAATTTCCCTTTTAACGGATATTGCCAAACCAGATGTGGCGATTATTACCAATATCGGAGAAGCTCACTTGCTAGATCTTGGGTCAAGGGAAGCCATTGCTGATGCAAAGTTTGAAATTACGGAAGGACTGAAAGAAGACAGTCTGTTCGTTTATCCGGGAAATGAACCGCTGCTTGTGCAAAGAGCAAGCAGGTTAAAACAGACAAGGCTCAAAACGTTTGGAGAAACGCCGGACAATGATCTTTATCCGCTACATATACAAATGGAAGAAAGAGGAAGCACTTTTGTCGTTTCCAGTTATCCAGATGAACCATTGTTTCTTCCGATAGCAGGAAAGCATAATATGATGAACGCCATGGCTGCCCTGCATGCGGCTAGAGAATTCTCTGTCCCATTTTCTGATATAAAAGAGGGTTTGAAATCTGTAAAACTGTCTACGATGAGAATGGAATGGAGAAAAGGCCCGAAAGGTTCCACCATTTTAAATGACGTCTACAACTCTAGCCCAACAGCACTCCGTGCGGTGATTGGATTAATTGAATCAATGGATGAAAAAAGAAGGAAAATACTCGTGTTGGGCGATATGTTGGAACTCGGGGAAGATGAAGAAAAATTCCATCGGGAAATAGGCGAAGAAATCAGTCCCGAAAAAATAACGTATGTTTATACATACGGAAGGTTAGGGAAAAGTATTGCGAAGGGGGCAGAAGAAAACTTCCCGGAAGAGCGGGTATTTTCTTTCCAAGATCAAGACGAGCTGGCTGCCGCCCTTCAAGAGAAGCTAACAGGAGGAGAAATCATAGCGGTAAAAGCTTCTAGAGGCATGAAAATGGAAAAAGTTGTGGAAGCTTTGACGCTGGAAGTTGACGAATAACATTATACAAATCATGGTAAAATGCCTGAAAGGCTTTGTCGCAAAAAATTGTAATCGACTCGTTTTAATGATAGAATAAGCACATCGTTTACAATTTTTTGCAGCGGTTCTTAAAGTGAGTGGGGCATTTTGCCTCATACTTTTTAAAGGAGATTGAGAAGCTTTGACGAAGTTTTCAGATTTGAATTTAAGCCCGGCTATTTTAAAAGCAGTCAATAGAATGGGCTTTGAAGAAGCGACACCGATACAGGCAAAAACAATTCCTCTCAGCAAGGAAGGGAAAGATTTGATCGGCCAAGCCCAAACAGGTACGGGAAAAACGGCCGCATTTGGTATTCCCCTTATTGAAAAAATCGATACAAAAAACCCGACGGTTCAAGGGATCATTATCGCTCCGACACGTGAACTCGCGATTCAAGTATCGGAAGAGCTATATAAAATCGGTATGGATTCCCGTGCAAGAGTCCTTGCCGTTTACGGTGGCTCGGATATTCAACGCCAAATCCGCGCATTGAAAAAAGGCCCGCATATTATCGTTGGAACTCCGGGGCGGATTCTTGACCATATCAACCGGAGAACACTCAAACTGAACAATGTGCATACGCTTATTTTGGATGAAGCAGATGAAATGTTGAATATGGGCTTTATTGATGATATTGAAGCCATATTGAAAACCGTTCCGGATGAAAGGCAAACGTTGCTTTTTTCAGCAACGATGCCGGACCCGATCCGCCGGATTGCCGAACGGTTTATGAAATCGCCTGAAACAGTTCGGGTTCAAGCCCGCGAGATGACGGTGCCTTTAATTGAACAATATTTTATTAAGGTGCCTGAAAGGGAAAAATTTGACGTTCTTTCCCGGCTTCTTGACGTGCAATCACCCGAATTGGCCATCGTCTTTGGCCGGACGAAACGCCGTGTGGATGAGCTGGCGAACGCCTTGACAGTCAGAGGCTATACAGCAGAAGGAATTCACGGTGATTTAAGCCAGGCGAAGCGCATATCCGTATTGAAAAAATTTAAAGAAGGCAGAGTCGACGTCCTGGTCGCGACCGACGTTGCCGCCAGGGGCCTGGATATTTCGGGTGTCACGCATGTTTATAACTATGACATCCCGCAAGATCCGGAAAGCTATGTTCACCGGATCGGCCGGACAGGGCGGGCCGGAAAAGAAGGGATGGCTGTTACATTCGTCAGCCCGCGGGAAATGGGTTATTTGCGTATTGTCGAACAGACAACGAAAAAACGGATGCAGCCGATGCGCCCGCCAACCTGGGATGAGGCGCTCGAAGGACAGCAGCGCATCGCGATGGAAAGACTGAGCGAAGCAATTCAGGAAGGCGATTTGGATGAGTATAAAACGAGTGCCAAAGATTTATTGACTGAGCATGATGATCCTGTTGAAATCATTGCTGCTGCGCTCAAAGTCATCACAAAGGAACCGGACAAAACGCCGGTCCATATTTCGGAAGAACGTCCGCTTCCTTCTAAAAGGGAGCATTTTGGCGGCGGAGGGCGAAGCAGACGCGGAAAGCCGGGGCAGCAATCATACAAGGGCCACCGGAAACCGCAGCGCCGTCCTAGCGGCCGCAGAACATCTTATTAAGTAAGAAACGCAATATTTACTCGCTTATAACCGTCCGTGCAAGAGGCGGCATATAAGAACACGCTCAAAAAGCGTAGGCGGTCAACATATGTTATAAACAATCGGAGGGTTTGAATCTTCCGATTGTTTTTTTGTTGGAAATTAGCTACATTTTTATTGTGCAAGATGTAAAATAGGCAATGACATGGTACGATCATTTCGTATGTATTGATGCAAACTGAGGGGAGAATTTCATGGAGATCACTATACCGGCAAAACGAATATCGAAGCGCGGATTAAAAGTATGGAGGATGATGGGCGTCATTTTTTCGCTTATCGCATGGGCGATTGCAATTGGTGTGGGAGTAGCGGCTTATTTCTTGGATTGGCCTGTTTGGATCGTTGTAGTAACCGGCCTGCTGGCTTTGATAGAAACAGTCAGCGCCGTTTGGATCATTCCTTCAATCCGTTGGAAACGCTGGAGGTATGAGGTAAATGAGCATGAATTGGAGCTGCAGCACGGCGTCATTTTTGTACACCGGACGCTTGTTCCGATGGTGAGGGTTCAACATGTCGATACCTCACAAGGACCGCTCTTAAAAAAATACGATTTAGCGACCGTTTCTATTTCGACTGCGGCGACCACACATGAAATACCGGCAGTCGATGTAGGGGAAGCGGAGGAATTACGCCGTTTGATTTCGGCTTTGGCAAGGGTGGCAAAAGATGATGTCTGAACCAAAACGTCTCCATCCCATTACTATTTTTTACGAAATCATGAGTGCCTTAAAAGAATTGATCATTCCCTTTATTTTATTTGTTATCATTGGAAATTCAGGTGATGACTCTTTTTGGAATAAAGTGCCGCTTTTTATTTTTATCCTTTTAATCGTGGCGATGATCGTTTCCGGCTTTATAAAATGGCTTCGTTTTACTTATTGGCTTGAAGACCAAGAACTACGGATTACCCAAGGGTTGTTCGTAAGGAAGAAAAGATACATCCCTTTTGAACGGATTCAAAGCTTGGATCTTTCTGAAGGCATTTTTCACCGTCCTTTTCAGCTTGTAAAAGTAAAGGTGGAAACAGCGGCTTCCAGCGACAATAAAGCGGAGGCGGAACTGACTGCCATTCACAAAGAAGAGGCCGCCGCTTTGCAAAAAATCATTGCGGATGCCAAGCGGGGAAAGAATGCGGAAGATGTGGAAGAAGAAGTGATTGAAGAGGTCGTTTATAAAATCACTACGCCTCAACTGTTTTTTCTGGCTACTACCTCGGGACGGGCCGGAGTGGTGATTTCCGCTTTTCTGGCTTTTATTTTCCAATTTGAAGACTTCATCCCGTATGAAAAGGTATTTAATGAAATGCAGGAGTTGATTCGTTACGGGGTCTTGTTTATATCGGCGATCGTGTTTGTTGTCTTGGTCATTGCCTGGCTTATTTCCGTATTAATAGCTTTCTTTAAGTACAATGACTTTACCGTTAAAAAAGTGGAAAATGATTTAATCATTACACGCGGGCTGCTCGAAAAAAGAACGACGACTGTTCCACTGCACCGGATTCAAGCATTGAAGATTACGGAAAGTCCGATTCGCCAGCCGTTTGGATATGCGAGTGTGAAAATCGAGAGTGCGGGAGGAACTGTCATGGAAGAGGACAGCTCATCTATTGACCTTTTGCCTGTTGTGAAAAAGAGCCAGATTCCCGATATTTTGGGAGAGGTATTGCAGGAGTTTTCATTTGTGACCGATTTGAAGCCCGCTCCAAAGAAATCTCTAAGGCGATACTTATTTGTTAAAGTCCTTATCGCCTTCGTAGCAACCATTGTACTGTCAGCCACTTTTTGGCCGTATGGCTTGCTGGCATGCATTTTGATTGGAGGAGCGGCGGTCTGGGGGTATGCCCAATTTCGTTCAGCCGGTTGGAATATCCATGGCCGGCAGTTGACGATGCGGTTCCGAACGATTGAACAGCACACGGTACTCATGAACAAGAACCGGATTCAAGCCTTTGACATGAGCGTCAACTGGTTTCAAGATCGTGCCGATCTTGCCGGTGTGGAAGCTAAGGTAAAATCGGGAGAAGCGTTTGAAAGGGGGCATATTCCCCATATAGAACAGGAGGCTGCCCAAGAAATATATAAGTGGTACAGCCATCGAGAATTTACCAAAAGCGAACAGGCTTGATCTGAATTAATAATGCGCCGATCAAAAAACCGGCAATCAGGCCAGAAATGTGGGCCGTAATATTGATGCCTGATTGAAAAAATGTCATGATGACCCCGATCGCGGCCATTGGCAGGATCACTTGCTTGCCTTGCGGGGGCATCGCTCCTTTTTTTAATGCAATAATAGCCAAATAGATTCCAAACAGGCCGAAAATCGCACCGCTCGCCCCCAGATGGGTATAGTACGGAGGGTTCAGCAAATAAGTGGCAATATTGGCCGCAATTCCGCAGGCCAAATAGACGAAAACAAACAGCCATTTTCCAAGAGCACGCTCCAAAGCGGGGCCAAACAGCACAAGTGAAAAAGAATTAAATAAAACATGGGCTAAGCCTGCATGCAGAAAAATGGGGGTTACAAGCCGCCAATACTCGCCCATGCCAATGTAAATATTAACACCCACGAGCGATTCGAAAATCAGCTTGTTGGGAAGAAGCGGAAGCTTCATTGATAGAAAAAGGATCAAATGAATGGCGACAACTGTGGTAACAACCGGGTAAAGTTGCTTAAACTGTTTAAAAGACTCGGTACGGACAAACATATGTGTCTCCTTTCGGATTTTTCATAAAAAAATGAAACGTATATTGCTTCTCCCATTATATTAAACAGAGACGAATAGTAGAAGGGATGTGCAGCCGTGATTGCTGGAATCGGTCTGGACCTTGTGGAGCTAGACAGAATTGAGAGGCTTAGGCAGAGCCAGCCTCGGTTTCCAGGGCGAATTTTAACTCAAAAAGAACTTATGCAATATGATACCTTGCCCGCAAAGCGGAAAACAGAATTCCTTGCCGGAAGGTTTGCGGCAAAGGAGGCGTTTGCAAAAGCGCTGGGAACCGGAATTGGCAAGGGTATATCCTTTATGGACATTGAAATCGGGTCGCAATCTAGCGGAAAGCCATTTATCGCGAAGCCTGCAATGGGGAAGTCGCATGTGTCCATTACGCACACGAAGCAGTATGCCGCGGCACAAGTGATTATAGAAGATAGCCAATAACCCCATTTTCCTGGACCGTAAATAGGAAAATCAAATGATACCTTATCGGACTGCAAAGTTCAACCTGAAACAATCTTTTCCGTTGCCGCCACATAATTGGCGGCTTTTCTTTTGACATATTGTCCACGGTTGTCTCATATATTTTTAATGCGTCAGGAGAGAGGGGGCAGGGCCCGGAATGATTGCCACGTTGTGCGGGGCGCTCGCGGGAAAAAACGGATGATGGCCAATGATCCCGGGTTTCCGGCTTCCTCTCTTCTTTTTATGTGTAAATGAGACAACGAAGGGGTTGAAGGAATGAGAAAGGGGCTATGGCTATTTGCAGGATTGTTGCTGGCGATGCTCGTACTTTCGGCCTGTGGGGAAAAATCAAAGGAGGATGTGACAAAAGGGCTGGATAAGAAGGTTGGGGAGTTAAAAGGGTACAAGGCAAAGGCCAAGATGACGCTGGAAGTCGGGAGTAAGCCGCAAGTGTACGATATAGATGTTTGGCATCATAAACCGGGCGATTACCGGATTCATTTGAAAAGTGCCAAAAAAGAACAGAGTCAAATGATTCTTCGTAATAAAAGCGGCGTCTACGTATTGACTCCTGCCTTGAACAAAAGTTATCGCTTCCAGAGTGATTGGCCGAAAAACAGCAGTCAGGCTTATTTGTATGAGTCACTTGTCCAAGATGTCCTAGAGGATCAGGAAGCGAAATTTAAATCGACGAAAGAGCATTATATTTTTGAAACAAAAACACGCTACCAAAATAATAAAATGCTTCCATCGCAGGAAATTACATTCCATAGAAAGACGTTGGAGCCGGTTAGTGTGCAGGTCATGGATACGGATAAAAATCCGGTCGTCACTGTTGAATTCACAAAAGTCGATTTTGACGCGAAATTTGATAATGATGCGTTTGATACGAAGAAAAACATGACGAGCGCACAGTTGGAAGTTCCGGTATTAGCCGATTTGAACACAAAAGAGTTTACAGTGAAGTATCCGATGGCCGAGATTCCGGGTGTGAGTCTTGCCGATGAAAAATCCGTCGAAACTGACGAGGGCAAGCGTGTGATATTGACCTATGAAGGTGAAAATAAATCATTTACACTGATTCAAGAAAAAGCGGAAGTCATTCCAACCGCTTCCATGGAAACAGTCGATATGGACGGAGAAATGGTGGATCTCGGGTTTGCTGTCGGCGTGATGAACGACCATTCGATTGTATGGAGCGAAGCCGGAGTGGATTATTTGCTGGCGTCACAAGATTTGACACAGGAAGAGTTATTGGGTGTTGCTCGTTCAGTTCAAGGCTACTCAGAGAAATAACGGTCCGCAAAAATATTCTGTTCCCTTTCAGGTTATATCTACCTGAAAGGGATTTTTTTTGCCGTAAGATGTGTAGGGGGGAATGTTTTATGAAAAAATGCTATGACCAGGATGTCGGTCCGTTTTACGGCTCGCTGTAAGTGTCCCGGCTATAGAGGATAAACCGTCTGCCACTCGCAATCCCGACGTGGTTCTTTAAAACGGGCTCTTTTGTCCACCTATAAAAAGAAAGTGTAATTCATTTGAAGTTTTAAATCCGGATATGGCGAAAAAGTTTACCTCTTCCAGCCTCCATTTAAAGGATCGGCACGTAGGAAGAGGTGTTTTTTATGCGGGAAAATATCGAGTGGAGGAAGGGGGGGCAAATGTTGCGCTTTGGATCCTAAAGTTTTTTCTGGCTGATTTAAAAAGAGAAACGTATGATGGGTATAATAGAAAAAGGCTTGGATCAAACACATCTGCTTCATCTCGATATTTTGATATCATAGGATTGAGCAGCTTTTCAATCATATTGATAGCGTATCGCTGAAATTGGCAAGTATGACCCGCGGCTTGTTAGGTGGTGGGTGATACGGCAGCGTGTCAGTGATTGTTTCTTTACAATCATAGAACGGTTTGATAACTTGGCTACATTCATTGGGTTGATGAGAAAAACGGATATCCAACTTTGGGTTGATGAGAAAGCCGGACATCCAACATTGGGTTGATGAGAAAGCCGGATATCCAACATTGGGTTGATGAGGAAGCCGGACATCCAACATTGGATTAATGAGGAAAGTCCGGATATCCAAAAATTGAATGTGTTCACCAGAGGCTGATTCGATGGCACGATGGAACGGCCTTTATTCTGGGAGGGCGTTAATAGGGATGCGTGTTTGCGGAGGATTTCTTTTGCATTATTTTCTTCTGCGATCGTTTTCGTGTTTCCGGTGCGGATAGTTCCGATCGTATTGGCATGCGCACTCATAACATATTAGCTTTGATAGGAGACATCGCCATAGGGGTGACTTGCGCTTTATGGAAAATGTTGAAGGCGCTATATGGGTTATGCAGTAAATAAAGAGAGGGATATGGATTGGGCATTACAATAGAAAACTTGAAAAAAAGAATAGACGTGGCGGCAAAAAGAGCCCCGGCTGATTTAGTGATTAAAAACGGCAAGGTTGTCAATGTCTTTACAAGGGAGATTATCAGAGAGGATATTGCCATTGTGGATGGTTATATCGCCGGAACAGGAACATTTGAAGGGAAGGAAACGGTGGATGCATCCGACAAGTATATCGTGCCCGGCTTTATTGATGGCCACGTCCATATTGAGTCCGCGATGGTCACTCCGCCGGTGTTTTCCAATGTAGTCCTTCCGCATGGGGTGACGACCATCATTGCCGACCCGCATGAAATCGCAAATGTAGCAGGAACGTATGGAATCGACTTTATGCTCCATACATCCGAAGATATTCCACTGGAGGTTCTTTTGGTGCTGCCATCATGTGTTCCCGCCACGCCTTTTGAAAATGCGGGAGCGTCGCTTGAAGCTTCAGATTTGGAACCATATTACTCCCATCCCAGAGTGATTGGACTCGGAGAGGTCATGGATTATCCTTCAGTGCTTCATAAAGATGACAATATGCTAGACAAAATCATGAATGCAACGGCTAGAGAAAGGCATATTGATGGCCACGCATCCGGAATTCATTCGGATGGAATCAATGTATATATGGCCGCGGGAATCCGTACCGACCATGAATGTGTGACAGCGGAGGAAGCCCTGACAAGATTGAGAAAAGGGATGTATGTGATGTTGAGGGAAGGCTCGGCGGCCAAAGACTTGGTTGCTCTGCTGAAAGCTGTTCATGAACATACTGCGCGCCGCTGCCTATTCGTTACGGATGACAAGCATCTGGATGAAATCATTGATGAGGGAAGCATCGACTATCATGTAAAAACAGCCATACGTGAAGGACTCGATCCTCTACTTGCCATTCAAATGGCTACCTTAAATGCGGCAGAATGTTTCGGACTTAAAACAAAAGGGGCCATCGCACCGGGGTATGAAGCTGATCTCCTACTGTTAAACGACCTCAAGACCGTCGATATTGATCGGGTATATAAAAGAGGAAACCTAGTAGCCCAAAATGGCCATGTGATCCAGCCTAAGAAGGCTTTCGTTGCGTCACCCGCCATAACAGACAGCCTTCATATAAAGCACGTATCTCGTGAAGATTTAAAAGTGAGAATGAATAAAGGAAACAGAGCAAATATTATTGAAATCAAGCCAAAGATGATTGTCACAAAACACCTTATTGAGAAGGTGGATGTGATTGATGGTTTTTTTCAGCCGTGCACCAAAAAAGATCAGTTGAAAATAGCAGTCGTCGAACGTCATAACGAAACAGGAAATATCGGTCTTGGGATTGTGAAAGGGATGGGGATGAAAAGAGGGGCTATTGCGTCGACAGTTGCCCATGATTCGCATAATATTGTCGCCACCGGTACAAATGATGATGATTTGCTGATGGCCATTCAGGTGACAGCAGACATGAAAGGCGGCCTCGTTGTTGTGGAAGGTGGAAAGCCCATTGTTTCCCTTCCGCTGCCGATTGCCGGATTAATGTCGGATCTGGATTATCAGGTGATTCATGAGCGGATCAAAGAGGTTAATAAAGCTTTGGAGCGAATAGGTTGCTCCATGGAATTTAACCCGTTTATTACTTTAGCCTTTATTGCCTTGCCCGTTATTCCTGAATTAAAACTGACTGATACCGGGTTATTTGATGTAAAAGCATTCCGGCATATTGAAATTGAAGCGAGTAACATTACATAGGTGAAACGTATTATCTGGCATGAAGTCTCCCGTTTCAAGGCGGGAGATACATCGCTAGGAAAAGCTTGATTGGTTTAAGGAACGATGGGGAAGTGAAAAATCCACGGTTCAATATATTTTCTTGTTTTTTGCGGTGTTGTTTTTTTGCCAAAATGACTTATGATGGTAATATTCAGGATTTTGCATACGAAAAATGTCAATTCATTAACGTGAAAGTCATATGCTCGTTTTTAGGCAATTTTTATAGAAGAAAGAATTTTTTTCGGCCATAGCTTTTAGGAAACCCGTCTTCTGGCAGTTGTTTGGATGGAGAGCGCAGAATGGGATTGGATAAATATTTACAACATGGATGCATTTCTTATATTCGGGAGGCAGTAGATTGTCCCCTTCCCAACTTGATCATTTCCTCATTTTTCCATATTCACACATTCCAGCATCAATGTTTGTAACCGCTACAACGAAAACAACAGCTTTTAATTGGACAGAAGAGAGAAAGTACCTTAATGTTTCGCAAAAATCACAATAAAGCGAACGGGAAGGTTTTCTAAAAATCAATTGACATATGTGTGCCCTGATTGAATAATCAATAATGTGAAGTCGATCTGGGGAGTGTGACTTACTTGAATGAAGAAATTCCATTTTTCCGTGATACATGGACGGAAATTGATTTAGATGCCTTGTATGACAATGTTAAAATGATCAGAAACGCGTTGCCGCGGAACACACATATGCTGGCCGCCGTGAAGGCGAACGCGTATGGCCATGGGGCTTTGCAGGTTGGCTTGGAAGCGTTAAGAGCAGGGGCGCACGGTTTGGTTGTGGCACTGCTAGATGAAGCATTATGGCTAAGAAAGCATGGAATTGAGGCGCCGATTCTCGTGCTTGGCGCTATTCGGCCAAGCGATGCCGGAGTGGCTGCCCGTTACAATATTTCCGTACCCGTTTTTCAAACAGACTGGTTAGAGGAAGCGAGCCGGTCGATGAAGGACGGCGACGTATTAAAAGTCCATATAAAATGCGATACCGGCATGGGACGAATTGGCCTTAGAAGAGCCGATGAGCTGAAAGAAGTTGAAAAAATGGTCTCTGCATCGGACAAGTTTTTGTTTGAGGGCATCTTTACGCATTTTGCGACTGCAGATCAACAAGAAGAATGTTATTATCAGCAGCAACTGCAAAAGTTCAAACGATTTATTGATCTTTTGGAAACAGTTCCGACTTATATTCATGCCGCAAACAGCGCTGCTGCCCTTTGCCACCATGATTCCTTGTTCAATACAGCGAGAATCGGGATCGCCATTTACGGTCTTTCTCCATCAGAAGAAAGACAATTTATTCCGAAAACCCGTCAGGTCCTTTCATGGCATACAAAAATTGTTCATGTTAAAAAGCTGCAGGCCGGGGAGTGCGTCGGGTATGGAGCTTGTTACAAGGCCCGCGAAGAAGAGTGGATCGCCACGCTTCCGGTTGGGTACGCGGACGGCTGGCTCAGAAAGCTGGAAGGCCAGCGGGTTATTATAGAAGATGAATTTGCCCCGATTGTTGGGAGAATTTGTATGGATCAAACTATGATTCGTCTCCCCCGCTATTTTCCGGTTGGAACAGAAGTTACGCTCATCGGCGGGCGGCAAGACCTGTTTATTTCCGTGGATGACATCGCCAAAAAGCTTGATACAATCAATTATGAAGTAACATGTTCGATCAATTTTCGTGTTCCGAGGGTGTTTAAACGAGGGAAGCAAGCCGTCGAAATTGAAAATAAACTTTCTACTCGATTTTTGTAAAATTTCAGTAGAAAAAAGAAGGAATTCAGCTAAAAAGGGAGAAATGATGTATAAGGAATTCTTTGCCGGGCCGATAATAGAAAAAGAATCCCAAATGTTCTTTGCAGGACTGCTGTTTGATGGTATGATTATAGTTGATTTGAATTAAAACGGCTTGTATTGATGGTGGAGGTGTGGTTAGTGTCTGAATCCAGCGCAACAACTGAAATTATTATTCGTTTACCACAGCAACTCTTGGCGGAGCTGGACGGATTTGTAGAACAAGAGAATGTAAATCGAAACGAATTTATTTACCGCGCTACGAAAATGTATATTCGTGAACGAAAAAAACGCCACATAGTAGAATCAATGAGACGAGGCTACATGGAAATGGCCAAGATCAACCTTGCGATTGCATCGGAGGCTATACAGGCGGAATACGAGGCAGAGCATACTGTCGAACGGCTTGTAAGCGGGGGATGATCTTTTGGGCGTTAAGCGAGGCGATGTATATTTCGCCGATTTATCCCCGGTAGTAGGCTCGGAACAAGGGGGAGTCAGGCCGGTGCTCGTGATCCAAAACGATATCGGGAATCGTTTCAGCCCCACGGTCATTGTTGCGGCCATTACAGCACAAATCCAAAAAGCTAAGTTGCCTACGCATGTAGAAATTGATTCAAAGCGTTATGGTTTTGAACGGGATTCAGTCATTCTGCTTGAACAGATTAGAACGATTGACAAGCAGCGTCTAACGGATAAAATTACACATCTGGACGAAGAAATGATGGAAAAGGTGGATGATGCCTTACAAATCAGTTTGGGCCTCATCTCTTTTTAAAAAATTGTCAGCTTGTAGGGAATGCAGGTATTATGATTCTCTACAAGCTTTTTTATGATCATTTTTAGTAAAACAGGCTATATGAGCCACATTTATGAAGCTATTGACCAATGGATGCTTTCATGATAAGGCTTTTGTTGTAGAAAACATGCTCAATCAATATGCTGATAGAGCCTCTGGATAAAGCATTGTGATCCGTGAGAATCCCATGTTAAAGCGAGTATATAAAGGGGATTATAAGGAATGCAAAAAATAGATAAACTCATCCCGATTTATCGGGAACAAAAAGCATATACGATATTTTATGACCGAGAACATCATAAATTTTATAAGTTTCAGCACCAGGAGTTTTATGCGATTCTCATATTAATCATCTATTCACTTGCCATCCTTGGAGGAATATACTTGGCCAATGAAATATTTCTCTACTTTTCATTTGCAGGAAATGCAGTGAATATGTTCTTACTTACTTGCATTGGCATTGTGATCATCGGGAGTTATTTCGTAGCAAAAATGTACTATCGAAGTTTCTATGCACAAAAGCCAAGGGAGATTTTTTTAAACAGGGAGAGCATGGAAACATATGCCAGAAAAGGGATTCAACAATATCGTGTAGCCATATACGCCGGGGGCGGCTTGAGTGTTTTAATGGCCCTTATTTCTTTTATATTGACATTGGTATTTGCCCGGCTAGATTTTTTGGTCTTGGGTGGAATCACAAACACATTCCATTTACTTTTTATAAAGCCTTTTACGACAAAAAAAATACTAAAGCAAATGGTTCATAACGAAATAAATGATTCGTAAATACCCTTAGGAACCCGAGTCTGGAGGAAAATGCCTTCTCTCAGGAACGAGTCTGGAGGAAAGTGCCCGAGGAATCGTGTGCTACATCCCCACGTGTAGACCGAACAAGTGGGGGAAGCCCGGGAAACATTTTGATGAGCTGGAGCAGTTGCTGTTCACCGGGTAAAGAGCAGCCGGGTGTAGTACAGGGAATGTCTTGTATAAACAAGGGGGAGAGTTTCCCTGTATTGTCTAACAGCCAACAATGTCATTTATTTCTTTTTCGAATGCTGTTATCGGCATTTTGCAAATGGAAACAGGTTCGCTCTTATTTATAATCACTTTCCTATAAACGAGAGATAAGAAATATACTCTGTCCCCTCCAAGTTTCCTTTCGTATTTCACGTTCTTTTATTGATGTTTATCATACTCCAACATCCGCCTCTTCCACATCGCTGCTTGTTCCTCCATCCCTTCTTTCCGGTAAAAATCAATTAAACATTCATAAAATTCAAGAGCAGGTATTAATTGGATGGCTTTTTTTAACTGATAAATGGCTGTCATATAATTATTTTGCTTTTTATAAGCGTAAGCATTCCAAAGAACGAGATCCATTACGTCTTCTTCTATCTGGGTGCGCAATTCTAAAAACCAGTCAGTAGGGTGAGACTCATCAAAAAGGCGCTTGGGGAAAGTGTGAATCATCTGATCAATAAGCTGTTGCCGTTTTTTGTATGATGATTCATATTGCGCTTCGCGAATTTTTTCCATAAAGATCACGGCATCACATTTCACTTCTCCTTGAAGATATACGTGAGCGCCATCTAACACTAAAAAGGAGTAATCGCTCCCTGGAATGGTTAAAAGTTTGCGCAAGTAGGACAAATATACCCGTAAATTGGCTTTTGCTTGCTGAATCGGAATATGTGGCCACAATGTTTCACATATATGTTCTCGCGTCGTGGAACGGTTGACTAACAGAAAAAGCAGCAATGGTTTGGCGAAACGCTTATTCCAACCATTTTGTATCGGCTCTCCTTCAAGATGCACATGAAATGGCTCCAGTATTTTTACTTGCAGCTGTTTGTGCGCCTGGAGCTTGTCTAGCCACTCTGTTTGAATTTGACTGACATAATCAAGCATTGTCTCATCCACTGAACGGATAAATGGATCAGGAACAACAGGCGGGCCATTCTGATGCGTGACAAAATCATGGAGAATCTGGGCAATCAGTTTCGGTTGATCCAGAATGATAAGACTGGATGCGTTTGGTATCATTAAATGCTGGCAGTGGCGCAAATGGACCGTATGTAATTTTAAATAATGAAAAGGAAACAAAAAGTCTTTTGCTCCCGACAAAATGAGTGTAGGACATTGCAATTGTTTGATATCCGTAATGGGATCTGAACTGACGGTCAAGTCCATGACCTTGGCGTAAAGGTCAAATTCAATCGTTTCGGCATATACTTTCAACTTGTCTAGCTCTGGATGCCCTTTTGGCAAAGTGGTGGCCATTGCCTCCAAGTAGTCAAATGGAATTTCTTTTTTTCCGCCTGACAATTCTTTTCGATGGGATCGGATACTTGGAATCATATGTGGCGGGTGGCATGGTAAGGACATTAATGTAAGAGTTTTTACTTTATTTGGATGTAGGTTTGCATAGGCTGCGCCGATCAATGCGCCCATTTGCCAGCTAACGATATGTACAGCTTTCAACTCGAAAGCTTCCAGCAATTCATGAAGGTCCATGACGAATCGCTGGATCGTCAAATCTTGAATGGGGACATCATTTTCACTTTTTCCATATCCTCTCAAGTCATAGCGCAAGATAGAGTAAGTATCGCCCAAATGATTGATTAGTGTTTCAAAAGACCGCAGATCGACTGCATTTGAATGAATAAGGACGAGTATTTCGTCAGTATGATGGGCTGATTGCGCCTCTTGAAGTACATAATGAACTTGTCTGTCATTGATTTTTATAAGCGGCATGAAGACCCCCCTTTTGCTTGTTTTGTTTCATTGGACAGATGACATGGCTGACAGTTTATAGACATTCAGATTCTCCTTTTTTCATAAAAAAAAGGGAGAATTTTTTTTGTGCAATCCATTGTATTTAAAATGAGGTGTTGCGTTTGTGTAACGCTCCATTTGGTATGATTGCGAGCAAGATTAGATTGGTGGAATAGATTCTGTTTTTTTCACCAACTAGTATAGATGATAACGTACACTTTTTATATCGGAAAGGATTAAAAAAATGAAAAGAAAGATCGCTATTTTCCTTATTTTTATTTTAAGTTTCTCTATGATCGAGCCTTTTTTTCAGGGGAAAGTAGAGGCGCAAAATTTGTCTCAAATCATTAAAGCTGAAAAAACACTAGACTTTCAACGTGTTGATGGGTCATGGGAGTTGGGCCCCGGCTCTGGTACTAGCAAAGTAGGGTATGAATGGAAGGAGGGATCGCGTATTTATCATGAACCTTTAGTCTATTTTTCTCTGGAAGAAATTGACCGAAGCAAGGACATACAAATGGTAGCCTTACAGTTTGGCGTAGCACCTTCTTCCCTGGAAAATGCCCCTTTTTTGGATATATGGGGAGTCAATAACTACAGTCTGGAAAATATGTTTGTACGTAATAAAAGTGCGAAATTGTTAAATAGGCCCATTACTCACGCTCCTTTTAGCATGTCATTTAACGTCACAACTTATGTCGTTTCTCAACTCCATCATAGTAAAGCTGCTTTTTTATTTGGGGGGGCAACTGAATCGCCTGATCCCGGCTCCCCCGAAAAGAACCGGAACTTGTCAATATATAATCACAGCAAAGAATACTATGAACCAATGCTGCTTGTTATGTATAAGGAGCCTTCGCCGCCTATGGGAGAAATAGCCATTGAAGGCAATGGTTTTACAAATACAGAAGGGGTAAAATTGCGAATCGATGCTCGTCCCAACAATGGCAGGCCGGTTGAAATGCGGCTAGGAAACAGTTCTAATGACTGGATCACACCATGGCGGCCATATCAATCATCAATGGAATGGACTTTGCCATCGGGTGATGGGCCAAAAACAGTTTATTTACAGCTTCGAAACCAGGCTGGAGCTTTGACCAATCAATACACGGCCAATGTCATATTGGATACGGTGAAGCCTGCCGGAAATGTTACGATCAACGGGGGAGAAGTGAGTACAAAGGCCCCAAAAGTGACTCTGCATATGGATGGTCGGGATACGAATGGTGTAACAGAAATGCAAATTTCCAATAAAAGTAATGAGTGGCCTCATGAGTGGGTGCCGTTTTCAAAAACGTATGAATGGACATTGGAATCTCCGACAGTGGAAGAAGGAAAAACGGTGTATGTTCGCTTAAAGGATCCGGCTGGAAATATTAGTGACACTTTTTCAGCCAGCATTGATTTGGAGCTCGGCCCACTGATCGATGGAGTTGAAGATGGGGGTGTATACAATCGTGATGTAACGGTCACACTTGCCCCTCGTGTCAAAACGGTTCATATGAATGGAAAACAGGTATTTGTAAGAGAAAGCGGAGATACGGCGGTTAAGCAGTTGGCTATAGCAGAAACAGGAGAAATAGAACTGGAAATAACCAATACACGCGGGGAAGCGACTGCACTGCAATTTTTGATCGATCGTGAGGCCCCTAGTGGAACTATTATAATAAACGGAAATGAAAATTATACAAACTCTCGCCAGGTCATCTTGAATGTAACGGCAAAAGATTTAGGCGGTTCTGGCCAGGTGCAGATGCGGTTTAGTAATGACAAAGATACATGGCAGGATAATTGGGAGAATTTTTCAGAAACGAAGCCATGGATGTTGGAAGAGACAGGTGTTAGTCAGAAAACCGTTTATATGCAACTGCGGGATCGTGCTCAAAATGTCAGTGAATATGAGGCGGCAATTATATATAGATCTCTGCCAGTTCCGGAAGATCACGTTGTAACGGGAGGGATTGGTCAGAAAGTCCGTTTTAAAAAGGAGGACTTTGTTTATAAAAACGGAGACAAAACGGAAATCGAAGCAGTTAGAATGGAGACTCTTCCTGATAAAGGCAGGTTGTTTTTAAGCGGAGAAGAAGTTGCAACTGGTCAAGTGATTCCTCTTGATCAATTGAAGGATTTAACGTTTATGCCTCCCTTATTGTGGATTGGAATGACTAATTTTACATGGAAAGCGACGAATGGCTACGAGTTTTCTAAAAATGCCGGGAATATGAAATTGGAAATCGATATGGAACCGGAAAAACCAACCATAAAGGTGAATCCGTCCGGTGAATGGACGAATGAAGCGGTGGAAGTGACCATCGTGGATGGCAAAGTGGGTACAAGCGGTGTAGAAAAATCAGAGTATAAGATTGGAAAAGATGGAGAATGGCAGTTTTATGAGAAGCCATTTCACCTAACCGAAGCTGGTGAATATAAGATCTACGCTAGAACAAAAGATCGCAAAGGAAAATATAGCGAAATCGCTCAAGCAGATGTCAAAATCGACCGAACGAAGCCGTTAGCCCCGAAGATTAGCTTATCAGAGGATGGTTGGACAAATGAAGCAGTGGAAGTGACGATCGCGGCCGGAGAACCTGGTCCGAGCGGTGTATCCGAAACGGAATATAAAGTAGGCGAAAGTGGCAAATGGACGACCTACCAAACGCCATTTACAGTAGAAGAAGCGGGAGAACATGACCTTTATGCGAGAACAGTCGACAAAGCGGGAAATGTTGGAGCCGAATCGCAGTCCACGGTGAAAATTGACCGAACGAAGCCGACGGCTCCAAAAATAACTTTATCCAAGTCTGGTTGGACAAACGAAGCAGTAGAAGTGACGATAGCTGCCGGAGAACCTGGCCCGAGTGGTGTAGCCGAAACGGAATATAAAGTAGGCGAAAGTGGCAAATGGACGACCTACCAATCGCCATTTACAGTAGAAGAAGCGAGAGAACACGACATTTATGCGAGAACAGTCAACCAAGCGGGAAATGTCGGAGCCGAATCTCAGTCTGCGGTAAAAATTGACCGCACCAAGCCGTCGGCTCCAAAAATAACTTTATCCAAGTCTGGTTGGACAAATGAAGCAGTGGAAGTGACGATCGCGGCCGGAGAACCTGGTCCGAGCGGTGTATCCGAAACGGAATATAAAGTAGGCGAAAGTGGCAAATGGACGACCTACAAAACGCCATTTACAGTAGAAGAAGCGGGAGAACATGACCTTTATGCGAGAACAGTCGACAAAGCGGGAAATGTCGGAGCCGAATCGCAGTCCACGGTGAAAATTGATCGAACGAAGCCGTTAGCCCCGAAGATTAGCTTATCAGAGGATGGCTGGATAAACGAAGCAGTAGAAGTGACGATAGCTGCCGGAGAACCTGGCCCGAGTGGTGTAGCCGAAACGGAATATAAAGTAGGCGAAAGTGGCAAATGGACGACCTACCAATCGCCATTTACAGTAGAAGAAGCGAGAGAACACGACATTTATGCGAGAACAGTCAACCAAGCGGGAAATGTCGGAGCCGAATCTCAGTCTGCGGTAAAAATTGACCGCACCAAGCCGTCGGCTCCAAAAATAACTTTATCCAAGTCTGGTTGGACAAACGAAGCAGTAGAAGTGATGATAGCGGCCGGAGAACCCGGTCCGAGCGGTGTATCCGAAACGCAATATAAAGTGGGGGAAAGTGGCAAATGGACTCCCTACCAAACGCCATTTACAGTAGAAGAAGCGGGAGAACACGACATTTATGCGAGAACAGTCAACCAAGCGGGAAATGTTGGAGCCGAATCGCAGTCCACGGTGAAAATTGATCGA
This sequence comes from Siminovitchia sp. FSL H7-0308, assembly GCF_037980985.1. Lineage (NCBI taxonomy): Bacteria > Bacillati > Bacillota > Bacilli > Caryophanales > Bacillaceae > Siminovitchia > Siminovitchia sp. FSL H7-0308. Next base: position 3,502,255 of record NZ_CP150282.1, on the reverse strand, counting down.
ACGAAGCCGACGGCTCCAAAAATAACTTTATCCAAGTCTGGTTGGACAAACGAAGCAGTAGAAGTGACGATAGCTGCCGGAGAACCTGGCCCGAGTGGTGTAGCCGAAACGGAATATAAAGTAGGCGAAAGTGGCAAATGGACGACCTACCAATCGCCATTTACAGTAGAAGAAGCGGGAGAACACGACATTTATGCGAGAACAGTCAACCAAGCGGGAAATGTCGGAGCCGAATCTCAGTCCATTGTTCAAATAAATCGTACCGCGCCAATATTATTATTAAATGGAAATGAAAAGATTGTGATGGAAACTGGATTGACTTATAAAGAACAAGGAGCGAATGCTTTCCATACACATTTTGGGAATTTAACAGATCGAGTTCAAATAATAGGAAATGATTTTGATACAACAACACCAGGGACCCATAAGATAACATATAGCATTACAGATCCAGCAGGAAATGAGGCGAAATTACATCGAACTGTGCAAGTGGTTGGAGTAAGTGGATTAACGGCTACTGAGGATGTACCCAATGAACTGAAAGTAGGGGATACGTATCAACTCAATGTCGTTCCTGTATATGAAAAGAACGAACCAAAACCAACATATAGGCACAAAGCTACTTTTAAATCCAGCAATTCTGAACTTGCCAGTGTACGAAATGATGGGCTTATTCAGTTTCATAAGTACGGCACACTCGTCATTTATGCAACTTACGGAGACATAGAAGAAAGCTGGTTGTTTGAAATAGACGATGATTATCTTTACTTGAACGAGCAACGAATATTAAAATCAGGGAAAACTTACACATTAAAAGGTACAAATGTACAGCTTTCCACCCCCGAAAATCTGCTTGCAGGAACGAGAATGTTTATTCAACATGCCGATATACGAAACACAAATTATAAGGGGCTAAACCAAGCAGGCGATAGATATTCATTTACGGTTGATAGTCCAAATCCGTTCCACCTGACAGATCCATATACCTTAACAATGGGATACGATCAAAAATTGTCAAGTGCCCAAGTAGCTATTTATTATCTTGATGAACAACAAAGGAAATGGGTGCATGTTGGTGGCGAAGTAGATCCAAAGAAACATGTCATTACAGCAAGAGTGCCACATTTTTCAACGTATGCCGTATTTTCAGATGACCAATCGCCTGACATAATCATCTTTGAAGCTGAACCTGGGGAAAAAGCAGTAAAATTAAAATTCAAGGCTGAAGACGCCTCTGGGGTCAGTTATTATCGGCTATTAAAAAATGGAAAAGAAATTGCGACATTACAAGGAACGGATGAAGTATATACAGACCATGATGTAAAGCCGGATACGGTTTATACTTATCAATTAATATCGGGAGATATATACGGAAATGAATCTAGCCAAACGATTCAAGCCAGAACGAAGAGCGCATCCATATCGGGGGTGAAGACCCCGCCGAAAACCGAGCAGCCGGAATTGGGTAACAAACATCAAAACACGAAACAATCCGCTGCACTTAACAAAGAAACAGAGAAAAGAGTTGTTGATGAGGCAGGAAATGATCAAGGAATAGCGCAGCCTGCTCCTAATAAACCACTGCCAAATACAGCTACGAACATGCTTTGGTACTTGCTTATGGGAATGATTATTTTTAGTCTCGGAATAAGTATATTATTTTGGTTGTGGCTAAAAAGAAGACGCCAAGTTTGAACGAAATAGTTCTTTAATGTACAAAAACAGTCCCATGTGTTAGAAACTAATGCGTGGACTGTTTTTTGTTTCACTTTTTTATAGTGAAGCCTTCTTAAACGGCCTTCTTAGAATCATGATTAAATAACCAAACTAAAGACTTTTTAACTATTAAATTTCCTCTTAATGGTGAAATGTAATGCATATTTAGTGAAATGAAGAAGACATGCGAATGAAGTCATCCTTATTTGATATAATTCATATGGACAAGGTGTTAGAAGAGATCACTTATACTAGTATGGACGGAGGCGGAAGGAAAAACGTCCATTGTGGAAGCCGATGATCAATATTCCTCGTCCAGATGAGGTGAGCGCCCCATTCGAACGGGATGATAGTGATCGGTAACATCTGGGAAAAACTCTCATGCAACTAGACTATCAGAATGAAAAGAAAGCACCATAGGCCATGAGAGAGGTTATTTTTGTACAAAATTGGAAATCGCATCGTTAATTTCTTTCATAATGATTTGGCCACAATGGATGAGTCGTAAAAGTCATACCGGCGTGACAGCCAAGTTTTATGGGCCGCCTTCACTAGTAGCCGTCACGTTTTGCATGCCCCCATGTTGTAAAAATAAGGAGATTGCAATAGCGTTTGGCAACGATTATTATTGGAATTATTTGTAAAATATTGTGGTGATAAATTGTTTTTTTGGGCATGATATTGTTAAAATAGGGTTATTGATATCATTGAAGCTAAGGAGCTGTACGAATAGGAGGAAATTTGTTGAAAATGGAAGTCGCCAATTTTTTGAAAAAAAATAGGAACAAATTGATGGATGACTGGATCGTGGAGATGAAACAGCTGGGCGGGGATGGCCCGTTACATGTCATTTCTGACGATAAATTTGAAAGCATAAGCAGGGAGTTTTTTGACATCGCTGTTTTCAATATCGTAGATTCAGAGAATCGTTACGAAACGAAAGTCGAAAGATTTGCGGAACAAGTTGTGAGAATTGGCTGGCCGCTCACCTTTTTAATGTCCGGTCTGCAAGTACTGAAGACCCTTATCTTTGACTGGATGAAGGAAGAAAATAATTATGGGGCCGATGATCTTGTGAAACTTTTTCATGAAATAGAAAATTGGATTTCCCCATTGAACAGACAAATCGTCGAGGCATATTCCAATAGTTGGGAGAAAACAGTTTTTTTACAAAAAGTGGCTCTTCAGGAACTGTCAGCTCCACTCATACCCGTATTTGAAAAAATTTCCGTCATGCCCTTGGTGGGAACCATCGACACGGAACGTGCCAAGCTGATCATGGAAAACTTGCTGTCGGGTGTTGTCAAACATCGGGCGGATGTCGTTCTTATCGATATTACCGGTGTGCCTGTGGTGGATACCATGGTGGCTCATCATATCATTCAAGCGGCGGATGCGGTCCGGCTTGTAGGTTCAAAATGCATGATTGTGGGAATTCGCCCGGAAATCGCCCAGACAATCGTCAATCTCGGCATTCATTTGAACCACATTACGACGACGAGTACATTGCAAAAAGGAATAGAGAAAGCACTAGCCTTCACAAATAGAAAAATAGTGGTACTTGAGGAGGGTGCTCATTGAGAATACCAATCTTAAAGCTTCGGGATTGTCTGCTAGTTTCGATTCAATGGGAACTCGATGATCAGACAGCACTGGAGTTCCAAGAGGATCTTTTAAATAAAATTCATGCCACCAATGCTCGTGGTGTCGTGATTGATATTACTTCGCTCGATATCATTGATTCGTTTATCGCGAAAGTGCTGGGCGATGTAATGGAAATGTCCAAGCTAATGGGAGCCAAAGTAGTCATTACCGGGATCCAACCTGCTGTAGCCATTACGCTTATTGAGTTGGGTATTCGCATGGAGGACGTGACTACAGCCCTTGATTTAGAAAATGGATTGGATAAATTACAACAGGAACTGGGGGATTAGCCTATGGAGCTGCAGTCCTTTGTAAAAATATCAAATGAATGGGACATCGTGGCAGTTCGCCAATTAGGCAGAAATGCAGCAAAGGAACTGGGCTTTGGGGTAGTTGACCAGGCAAGAATAACAACTGCAATCAGCGAATTGGCTCGAAACATCTTTTTATACGCAGGTGAAGGAAAAGTTTGGATAGAGAAAGAATTTTTGGATGGAAAAAAAGGGCTTAAAATTATCGCGCAGGATCAAGGACCGGGGATTGAAGATATTCGCAGAGTAATGGAGGACGGGTATTCCACTTCTGGGGGATTGGGCGCCGGCCTTCCAGGTGTAAAGCGGCTAATGGATGATTTCAATATAGAGTCTGAACCAGGAAAAGGCACTGTGGTAACTGCGGTGAAGTGGCTCCGATAAGGGGAGTGATTCTTAATGGGGTTTTGGGAAACAATTGTACCGAAGTACAAAGAGATTATTCGGAAATACCTAAACGATAAAGATGAAAATATCCTTTATCAAGGACAAAAATTAAGCCGGAAATTGATTGAACATCAAATAGCACCAGAGGAAGTAATCAGCCTTCACAAGTCCATTATGATGGAAGAAAATTACTCTGCTGGAAAAATCATCGACTCTTTTGATGTGCTTCTAGAAGTGATGTTGGGCTACGGACTTGCTTATCGGGAACATCAAAGCCTTAGAACGGAGCAGCTGGCTTTGCGGAACGAAATTGAAGTAGCGGCAAACATGCAGGAAACACTGCTAAGGACATCCATTCCTTCGGTTAAAGGGGTGGATATTGGGGCGATCAGTGTGCCGGCCCGACAAATGAATGGAGATTATTTCCATTTTGTTTCAAACGATAGCCACCTCGTCGGAATAGCCATCGCTGATGTTATTGGTAAAGGCATACCCGCGGCACTTTCGATGTCAATGATTAAATATGCGATGGACAGCCTTCCGGGAGATGATCACAGTCCCGGCTCGGTATTGAAAAGTTTAAACCGTGTCGTGGAGCAAAACGTTGACCCGAATATGTTTATAACGATGTGCTATGGCACTTATGATGCAAAGCAACATCTATTCAGCTATGCGACCGCCGGACATGAACCGGGATTTTTTTATAAGGCGAAAAGCAAGGAATACTTAGATTTTTGCGGCAGAGGTTTATTGCTTGGTATTAATAAAAATACCGAATATAAAGAGTATGAAATCCAATTAGAACCGGGTGATATGATTATTCTCATGTCCGATGGGGTAACGGAATGCCGGACGGAAGAAGGTTTTATCGAAAGGGAAGATCTCACAAGTTACATTGATCGATATATTCATCTTCCAGCCCAGGAAATCGTGAATAATGTGTTTAAAGATTTGGAAAGACTTCAGGAATTTGAATTGCGGGATGACTTTACGTTAATCATTTTAAAAAGAACGAAATAAAAACATGTTTATCTTTTTGAAAACGCGGGTAAGTGTTAAAAGCAACTATTCAGGAATTATATAGGGGTGGATATTTGTGAATGTTTCTATAAAAATAACCGAAAACAACAATGCTGTTCACGCGTCTATAGCTGGTGAAATTGACGCCTACACAGCTCCTAAAGTTCGAGATGAATTAATAAAGCATGCCGAGAAGAAGGGAATGCAATTAGTTGTAGATTTAACCGAAGTTACATACATGGACAGCACGGGTCTTGGGGTGTTCGTAGGGTTATTTAAGCAGCTCCGCGCAAATGAAGGAGATTTGACATTAACTGGAATGTCGGAAAGATTGCAAAGGCTGTTTGATATTACCGGGCTTGCAGATGTGATGGACATCAATACCGAGGTAGAGGGTGGAGTATAAATGGAGGCATCGTTTGATTATATCGAGATGAAGGTTCCCGCAAAGCCGGAATATGTTGGAGTCATACGGTTAACCCTTTCAGGAATCGCCAGCAGAATGGGCTTTTCCTATGAAGTCATTGAAGATATTAAAATTGCCACAAGTGAAGCAGTGACCAACGCTGTCCAACATGCTTACAACAGGGAAGAGAACGGGGAAGTTGTAGTAGGCTTTGCTCTTTATGAGAACCGTTTGGAAGTTATGGTAGCAGATTCCGGAAAAAGCTTCGATATAAAAGAAACCCGCGCAGAAACAGGTCCTTATTCTAATGGAGAACAAGTGGAATTTTTGCGTGAAGGAGGCTTGGGTCTGTATTTAATCGAGAGTCTAATGGACGAAGTCAATGTAAAGCTGCACAAAGGCGTCAGCGTGTTCATGACGAAATTTCTCGAAAGGGAGCAGGTGGAGATGGATGCCGAAAAAATCTCAACCTGATATCGCCAAAAGCGAGGTCAACGAATGGATCAAGGCGTTTCAACTTCATGAAGATAGGGAAGCTCAAGACAAGCTCGTCATGCATTATAAAAATCTGGTAGAATCGATTGCCCGGAAGTATTCCAAAGGAAAATCGCATCACGAAGATATTTTTCAAGTTGGAATCATCGGTCTTTTAGGAGCCATCCGCCGTTATGATGAATCCTATGGAAAGTCTTTCGAAGCATTTGCGATACCGACGATTATTGGAGAAATTAAACGATTTTTACGTGACAAAACATGGAGCGTTCATGTACCTCGCCGAATTAAGGAACTAGGTCCCAAAATCAAAACGACCGTAGAAGAATTGACGAGTGAACTTCAGCGCTCTCCCCAAATTCATGAAATTGCCGAGTGCTTGGATGTGACGGAAGAAGAAGTGCTGGAAGCAATGGAGATGGGGAAAAGTTATCAGGCGCTATCAGTTGATCATTCCATTGAAGCGGATGCGGATGGAAGCACTGTTACGTTGCTTGATATTATTGGAAATGTGGACGAAGGCTATGAAAGAGTCAATCAAAAACTTGTTGTTGAAAAAGTGCTGCACGTATTAACCGAAAGGGAAAAGAAAATTATCCAGTATACGTACTTGGAGAACTTGAGCCAAAAGGAAACCGGAGACTTGTTGAACATATCGCAAATGCACGTGTCACGCCTGCAAAGGCGAGCGATTAAAAAGCTTCAGGAGGCCATTTTTGCAGAACCAATTGATACGGAGAAATCAACCTTATGATCCACTTAAAACATAAACAGCTGGAAGCATACGCCTTTCAAAGAGCAAAAGAAGGCAATCATTTTTGCGGAGACAGTTTTTATATGACGACGACCGACGACTATTTTCTTTGTGTACTTGCCGATGGACTGGGAAGCGGGGAATATGCGCACGAATCTTCCCAAGCCGTTACTTCAGTTGTTCAATCAAATCCCGATGAAGACGTGTATACATTAATGGAATTTAGCAATAGGGTGTTATTAAGCAAAAGGGGGGCAGCAGTCGCCATTTTAAAGGTTGACTTTGCCCGCCATGTCTTTGAGTATAGCTGTGTCGGAAACATTCGATTTTATGTATATACTCCTTCTGGAAATTTAATTTATCCAATGCCTATTACCGGCTATATGTCGGGAAGGCCGCAAAAAATTAGAACACAGACTTTTTCGTATGAACCGCAATCGAGATTTCTGATTCATTCCGACGGGTTTACACAAGTTGAATCAAAAAAGCTTTTGAACTCCTATGCTTCAATGTATACACTCGCCAATAAGCTACAACTGTCCCAAGCAAACAAATCTGATGATGTCACTTTTATTGTAGGCAGCCTGCTTTAAGTAGCGGGTTTTTAATATGGGCTAATATCGTATAAAAGTGAATTTGATAGGTTAAACGTAAAAACACAAAAGGCAGTAATCACAAACGCTTTGCTTGTGATGTGAGTTTCTGTCGTTATGGGGAATAACCAATCCCCAAGGTGTGCGAAGATGTTAGGTAGGATGGAGCGGATATATATAGCGGCTAAGTAAAAGGGAGATGGAACATTGGCGGCAAAGGCTATCATTGATAACGTTGCTGTGCCCAGTGTTTTTCGGAAACGTTTTTATCTTGATGAACTTATAGTGATTGATCTTTTATTTTTACAAGTCTCATCATCACCCGGCTCAAAAACTGTCCAAACCGAATTGGTCCAACGGTGATACCGTACGTCAACGTTTTGGATTCGTTTCCGTATAGCGTATCGGCTCTGGAGCCATCCCGGTATTTTATCATATTATTTGATTTTAATGGAATCGATCGCTCCCTTGTACTGATGGCATCATTCTCGTAATAGGAATTTTATCGGGAATAACATGTTCCCGATCAATCCATTGAAAAGATCATTGCGCAGTCGGTCGCTTCATGGTCATGTTCACATTTTTCAGGAACGAGCGCGTCTTCATTTCCGCCGTGTTCGAGCAACGGAAGTTCTCGAAAACAGTAAGCCTTTTTCCAAGTACATTTCATTCGCTGTTAGGTCTGTCCTGCATTGTTCTCAAAGAACCCGAGTATGTAACTAAACGTTGTCTGCGTTGGGCGCTCACGCACCGCAAACTGATGCATCATTGACAAGTATTCAATTAAACGATTCCCCTTTATGTCAACACATCCTCCGCATATCATCTGGAAAGGTTTCACCCGATATCGGTCTATAAATATTCCTCAGTGGCAAAAATGGCTGTTCATACGACTTTCATTAAATGGGTCATCAACTGATCAAACTTGTCTTGGAAATGGCTGTATGACTTATTATGTCCATATAAAATGTAATTTACGTTCCGGCAAGTAACCACCGAGATTGACTCAAGCTTCCCCTGCTCAACTAGTTAATACTGTATAATTCAGATGCTTGAATTCCCTTTCTTTCCCTAAGAATTTACTGCTTTCTCATATTACTCCTAATGGAAACTGTTCATATTGGCAAATATGTGAGTGGGAAAAAGATTAAGCCAAAGAACAACAAACAAAAAAGTTTTCAACAACCGGTCTTCCCCACAAAAATCTTTATTGTTGGCTTTTTTTAAACTGATTTGCAATGTCAATTCAGGCATTGTTGTCAAAGTTCATATGTTCTAGTGGATGTTATCTTGCATGATCAGAAGGTGATATGACAATATTGTATCAGCCGAATAATTGGCGCCATACTTGTAAACAAGGTAAAATAAAGAGAATTTAGTGAAGCGAGGGGTACCAATGATCGTAACCGAACCAAAAAATGAGGACCTGCTCGTCAAAAAGTTGGCGGGAAGCTTAGGTCTTTCCAAAAAACACGTGACCAGTGTAATTCAATTGCTTGAAGAAGGGAATACTGTTCCATTTATTGCCCGCTATAGAAAAGAAATGACCGGAGCCCTGGATGAAGTGCAAATAAAAGAAATTATGGAGGGCTGGCAGTACTTACAAAGCTTAGAACAACGAAAAGAAGATGTTATCCGGCTTATTGATGAGCAAGGAAAACTAACGGAAGAATTAAAGCTGCAAATTATCCGCGCAGATAAATTGCAAACAGTTGAAGATTTATATCGCCCTTATCGACAAAAACGCCGAACAAAAGCGACAGTCGCAAAGGAAAAGGGCCTTGAACCACTTGCCGATTGGATGTGGCAACTTCCGTCAGAAGGAAATCTTGAGGAAGAAGCCGCAAAATATGTCAATCTTGAAAAAGAGGTAGAGGATGCGGCCGCAGCAATTCAAGGAGCAAAGGATATTGTAGCCGAACGAGTTTCAGATGATGCCGCGGTTCGTCAATGGGTACGGAAAGAAACATTCCAATCAGGGCTTGTTGTTTCATCCGTCAAAAACGCCGAAAAAGACGAAAAATCCGTATATGAAATGTACTATGAGTATGAAGAGCCTGTCAGAAAAATTGTTCCTCACCGGATTCTTGCGTTAAATCGCGGGGAAAAAGAAGATATATTGCGCGTTTCCATCAAGCCCCATACAGAAAAAATCATTGATTATTTAAGCAGAACTTTTATTAAAAATTCCGCTTCCGTTGTTGCCAAGGAAATGAAAGAAAGTATTGAAGACAGCTACAAACGCTTGATTGAGCCGGCAATTGAACGCGAAATTAGAAATGAATTAACGGAAAAAGCGGAAGATCAGGCGATTCATATTTTTTCGGAAAACCTGAGAAAGTTATTGTTGCAGCCGCCATTAAAAGGAAAAGTGGTCCTTGGTGTTGATCCTGCTTACCGGACAGGATGTAAATTGGCAGTCGTCGATGAAACCGGAAAGGTGCTTTATATAGATGTTATTTACCCGCATCCGCCGAATGCAAAGCGGGACGCAGCAAAAGCTAAAATGGCGGATGTTTTAAAAAGGTTCCAGATCGAAATTTTCGCGATCGGAAATGGAACAGCTTCCCAGGAAACAGAACAATTTACCGTACATTTGTTAAAAGAGCTGAATTTTGATGCAAGTTATATTATCGTTAATGAAGCCGGGGCAAGTGTTTATTCCGCATCCGATCTTGCAAGGGAAGAATTTCCGGATCTGCAAGTGGAAGAAAGAAGTGCTGTTTCTATTGCCCGCAGGCTTCAGGACCCGCTTGCCGAGCTTGTGAAAATCGACCCGAAATCCGTGGGAGTCGGCCAATATCAACATGACGTTTCGCAAAAGAAATTAAATGAACAGCTTGCGTTTGTCGTCGAGACGGCGGTAAACCAGGTCGGTGTGAATGTGAATACAGCATCACCCTCATTATTGCAATATGTTTCGGGATTAAGTAAAACAGTAGCGAACAATATCGTAAAACGCCGTGAAGAAAACGGCAAATTTACGAGTAGATCACAACTGCGGGATATCCCTCGGCTCGGCGCAAAAACATATGAACAAGCGGTTGGTTTTATGAGGATTTTGGATGGAGAAGACCCGCTTGATTCGACCCCCATCCATCCGGAAAGTTATTCCGAGGTTCAACAACTGCTTTCATCAATTGGATATACAACGGCGGATCTTGGTTCGCAAAAGCTGAACGAAGCATTAAAAAATATACCTGTCGAGGAAACAGCAAAAGAGCTTGGCCTTGGCGAGTTGACGCTTCGTGATATTATCGACTCTTTAATGAAGCCTGGCCGCGACTTGCGGGATGAATTGCCAAAGCCGATCTTAAAGAAGGACCTTTTAAAACTTGAAGACTTGACACCGGGAATGGAACTTCAAGGAACTGTCAGAAACGTCGTTGACTTTGGCGCCTTTGTCGACGTCGGAGTGAAAGAGGATGGACTTGTCCATATTTCAAAGCTAAGCGACCGTTTTGTCAAACATCCCCTTGACGTTGTATCGCTAGGAGATATCGTTACGGTTTGGGTTGAAAAAGTGGATGTCCAAAAGGGAAGATTGTCCCTTACAATGAAGAAATCTTAAGCAAGAAAGAAACACTGCCAGTTACGAGCAGTGTTTTTTTCTGTAAAAAAACCAACATTGATTCAGCATTTTAATTTGATTTCTGTCTTTTTTAAGAAAAGCTTTTTGCATTTGGTTTTGAAACCAGGCAGGCATTTTTTCGTATCCTCCCAGGTAAAAGTTTTGGTATCATTAGGATATGATAAGAAAAGTTATCCCGTGAGGCTGAGGGAGGAAGTGCATGACAAACGAACAATTGCAAAGCTTAACTGAACGATTGTCGCAGGAATTTTTTCAAAAGCCGTTTAAACATAAAGCCGTCTTCAATCCCCGATTGAGAACAACAGGCGGCCGTTATTTGCTTACAAACCATCATATAGAAATCAACCGAAAATATTATGACGAGCATGGACTGGAAGAGTTGAAAGGGATTATTAAACATGAGTTGTGCCATTACCACCTTCATCTCGAAGGTAAAGGGTACAAGCACGGTGACAGGGAATTCAGGGAGCTCTTGAAAAAAGTCGGTGCTCCGCGCCATTGTTCACCGCTCTCCGAGCAGAAAAAGGCAACGAGGAGGATGTATGAATGTTCTCGCTGTGGTTATATTTATACCCGGCAGCGCAGGGTGAACACGAGCCGCTATTTTTGTGGCAAGTGCAAAGGAAAACTTTTTGAAAAGAAATCTGGAAAAGTTCCGATTTTCCCTTGACAGGCATTCGCCGACTATTTATAATCGTAAGAGCCGTTCAAGAAAAACCAAAACGAATGGCCCATTATTTTTTACGGGGAAGTACTCAAGAGGCTGAAGAGGCGCCCCTGCTAAGGGCGTAGGTCGCGTAAGCGGCGCGAGGGTTCAAATCCCTCCTTCTCCGCCATTTTTATTTTGGCCCCTTGGTCAAGCGGTTAAGACACCGCCCTTTCACGGCGGTAACACGGGTTCGAATCCCGTAGGGGTCATCAATAGCCGGAGTGAATGCAATGATACTGGTTACGCGGCATCTAAAGAAGACAAGTTGCTTCCATTTGTCGCATTCGCTCCTTGATTCAGTTTCCGGCAGCATTGCGAAGAGGCGAGCGTAAGCCTTGATGAAGTGACGATTCTTGACTTGCGGTAGAGCAAGTGTAAAGTGGCAAACTTGCAAGAGCTCACGCTTCTTTGAGCGCCGATTACTTGGCTGCACATTGGCTCGATGTCATCAACACACTGGTCATTAGAATGGAAAGTATTTTACAATTATATGTATGGTCCCGTAGTGTAGCGGTTAACATGCCTGCCTGTCACGCAGGAGATCGCGGGTTCGATTCCCGTCGGGACCGCCACTTTAAAGATTGTTGACATATTTTGATGTGTGTTGTACAATAGAAAAGTTGCTCAATGACATTGGGCTATAGCCAAGCGGTAAGGCAACGGACTTTGACTCCGTGATTCGCTGGTTCGAATCCAGCTAGCCCAGCCAAACGATCGAGCCATTAGCTCAGCCGGTAGAGCATCTGACTTTTAATCAGAGGGTCGCAGGTTCGATTCCTGCATGGCTCATTGATCTTTCTTGGAAAGTATATCCGAATAGATTAGCCAGTTGACATTTATTTAGTAGTATGGTAATATATATCTTGTCTTTGAAAAGAGCGGTCGTGGCGGAATCGGCAGACGCGCTAGGTTGAGGGCCTAGTGGTAGCAATACCGTGGAGGTTCAAGTCCTCTCGACCGCACCAACATAAAAGTGCGCCCGTAGCTCAATTGGATAGAGCGTTTGACTACGGATCAAAAGGTTAGGGGTTCGACTCCTCTCGGGCGCGCCACTTATTTCTGTCAATCTATGAAACGGGAAGTGGCTCAGCTTGGTAGAGCACTTGGTTTGGGACCAAGGGGTCGCAGGTTCAAATCCTGTCTTCCCGACCATTTATAGATGATAAAGCCATGCGGGTGTAGTTTAGTGGTAAAACCACAGCCTTCCAAGCTGTTGTCGTGGGTTCGATTCCCATCACCCGCTCCATTGTTTGATCTTTGAAAACTGAACGAAACGAAACGTCAATCAATAATTAATTAGTCAGCTTTAATTATGAGCTAACCAAACTTTTACATGAGAGTTTGATCCTGGCTCAGGACGAACGCTGGCGGCGTGCCTAATACATGCAAGTCGAGCGGACAAAAGAGGAGCTTGCTCCTTTTTAGTCAGCGGCGGACGGGTGAGTAACACGTGGGCAACCTGCCTGTAAGACTGGGATAACTCCGGGAAACCGGGGCTAATACCGGATAATTTCTTTTTCCGCATGGAGAAAGGATAAAAGACGGCTCTGCTGTCACTTACAGATGGGCCCGCGGCGCATTAGCTAGTTGGTGGGGTAACGGCCTACCAAGGCAACGATGCGTAGCCGACCTGAGAGGGTGATCGGCCACACTGGGACTGAGACACGGCCCAGACTCCTACGGGAGGCAGCAGTAGGGAATCTTCCGCAATGGACGCAAGTCTGACGGAGCAACGCCGCGTGAGTGATGAAGGTCTTCGGATCGTAAAACTCTGTTATCAGGGAAGAACCCGCATCGGAGTAACTGCCGGTGCGTTGACGGTACCTGACCAGAAAGCCACGGCTAACTACGTGCCAGCAGCCGCGGTAATACGTAGGTGGCAAGCGTTGTCCGGAATTATTGGGCGTAAAGCGCGCGCAGGCGGCTTCTTAAGTCTGATGTGAAAGCCCACGGCTCAACCGTGGAGGGTCATTGGAAACTGGGAGGCTTGAGTGCAGAAGAGGAGAGCGGAATTCCACGTGTAGCGGTGAAATGCGTAGAGATGTGGAGGAACACCAGTGGCGAAGGCGGCTCTCTGGTCTGTAACTGACGCTGAGGCGCGAAAGCGTGGGTAGCGAACAGGATTAGATACCCTGGTAGTCCACGCCGTAAACGATGAGTGCTAAGTGTTAGGGGGTTTCCGCCCCTTAGTGCTGCAGCAAACGCATTAAGCACTCCGCCTGGGGAGTACGGCCGCAAGGCTGAAACTCAAAGGAATTGACGGGGGCCCGCACAAGCGGTGGAGCATGTGGTTTAATTCGAAGCAACGCGAAGAACCTTACCAGGTCTTGACATCCCGATGCCCGCTTTAGAGATAAAGTTTTCCCTTCGGGGACATCGGTGACAGGTGGTGCATGGTTGTCGTCAGCTCGTGTCGTGAGATGTTGGGTTAAGTCCCGCAACGAGCGCAACCCTTGATCTTAGTTGCCAGCATTAAGTTGGGCACTCTAAGGTGACTGCCGGTGACAAACCGGAGGAAGGTGGGGATGACGTCAAATCATCATGCCCCTTATGACCTGGGCTACACACGTGCTACAATGGATGGTACAAAGGGCCGCGAGACCGCGAGGTGGAGCGAATCCCATAAAACCATTCTCAGTTCGGATTGCAGGCTGCAACTCGCCTGCATGAAGCCGGAATCGCTAGTAATCGCGGATCAGCATGCCGCGGTGAATACGTTCCCGGGCCTTGTACACACCGCCCGTCACACCACGAGAGTTTGTAACACCCGAAGTCGGTGGGGTAACCATTTGGAGCCAGCCGCCGAAGGTGGGACAGATGATTGGGGTGAAGTCGTAACAAGGTAGCCGTATCGGAAGGTGCGGCTGGATCACCTCCTTTCTAAGGATAATTGAAATGTGGGTGCGACTGCTCGGCAGGAGCCGCAACTGAACATTTCCAATAGATACAAATTGACGCTTTCGTTTCGTTTAGTTTTGAGAGGTCAAACCTTTCTCGCTTTATGAGAAACAACTCTCAAAACATGTGCTCTTGCGGCACAACGTGTTCGAGGCACTTCACCTCGTCGCAAAGCTGCATGAAGCATTAGCGCTGATGAATCACATGACGTGATGGAAGTCAGCAGCTTCGTTCTTTGAAAACCGGATAACATGAGAAGAAACAAACCGAGAATCGTTCACCTTATGGATGATCCATTATGGAGCAACCATAAGAAGTGTAAAACCTTTAGGTTTGAGTGTCAGTATCACTCAACCAAGGGCAACGAGAAGCGAGAAGATCAAGGAAGCGACCGAATGAGCACCGGAGCGCACTACGAGTGCGTGATGACGTGAATGAGGGAGCTGACACAGAGATTCGACGCTAATCGTTGACCGAAAAAGATTAAGTTAATAAGGGCGCACGGTGAATGCCTTGGCACTAGGAGCCGATGAAGGACGGGACGAACACCGATATGCTTCGGGGAGCTGTAAGCAAGCTGATCCGGAGATTTCCGAATGGGGAAACCCACTGCCAATAATGAGGCAGTATCCATTTCTGAATCCATAGGGAATGGAAGGCATACCCGGGGAACTGAAACATCTAAGTACCCGGAGGAAGAGAAAGAAAAATCGATTCCCCCAGTAGCGGCGAGCGAAACGGGAAGAGCCCAAACCGAAAGGCTTGCCTTTCGGGGTTGTAGGACACTCAAAGTGGAGTGACAAAGGAACGGCGTAGACGAAGCGGCCTGGAAAGGCCGGCCAAAGAAGGTAACAGCCCTGTAGTTGAAACGTCGTTCCCTCCCGAGTGGATCCTGAGTACGGCGGGACACGAGAAATCCCGTCGGAATCCGGGAGGACCATCTCCCAAGGCTAAATACTCCCTAGTGACCGATAGTGAACCAGTACCGTGAGGGAAAGGTGAAAAGCACCCCGGGAGGGGAGTGAAATAGAACCTGAAACCGTGTGCCTACAAGTAGTCAGAGCACAATAAGTGTGATGGCGTGCCTTTTGTAGAATGAACCGGCGAGTTGCGATTTCATGCAAGGTTAAGTTGAAAAGACGGAGCCGCAGCGAAAGCGAGTCTGAATAGGGCGCAAGAGTATGAGGTCGCAGACCCGAAACCAGGTGATCTACCCATGTCCAGGGTGAAGGTCAGGTAACACTGACTGGAGGCCCGAACCCACGTATGTTGAAAAATGCGGGGATGAGGTGTGGGTAGGGGTGAAATTCCAATCGAACCTGGAGATAGCTGGTTCTCTCCGAAATAGCTTTAGGGCTAGCCTCAAGGTGAGAGTATTGGAGGTAGAGCACTGTTTGGACGAGGGGCCCTCATCGGGTTACCGACTTCAGACAAACTCCGAATGCCAAATACTTATCCTTGGGAGTCAGACTGCGAGTGATAAGATCCGTAGTCGAGAGGGAAACAACCCAGACCACCAGCTAAGGTCCCGAAGTATACGTTAAGTGGAAAAGGATGTGGAGTTGCTTAGACAACCAGGATGTTGGCTTAGAAGCAGCCACCATTCAAAGAGTGCGTAATAGCTCACTGGTCGAGTGACTCTGCGCCGAAAATGTACCGGGGCTAAACGTATCACCGAAGCTGTGGATTGCAATAGCAATGGTAGGAGAGCGTTCCAAGCGCGGCGAAGTCGTCTTGAAAGAGGCGGTGGAGTGCTTGGAAGTGAGAATGCCGGTATGAGTAGCGAAAGAAGGGTGAGAATCCCTTCCACCGAAAGCCTAAGGTTTCCTGAGGAAGGCTCGTCCGCTCAGGGTAAGTCGGGACCTAAGCCGAGGCCGAAAGGCGTAGGCGATGGATAACAGGTTGAGATTCCTGTACCGCCTCATTGCCGTTTGAGTGATGGAGGGACGCAGGAGGATAAGGCAAGCGCGCAGCTGGAAAAGCGCGTCCAAGCAGTAAGGCCGGTAAGTAGGCAAATCCGCTTACCGTGTAGGCTGAGCTGTGATGGCGAGGGAAAAAAAGTACCGAAGTTCCTGATTCCACACTGCCGAGAAAAGCTTCTAGCGAGGCAATAGGCGCCCGTACCGCAAACCGACACAGGTAGGCGAGGAGAGAATCCTAAGGTGAGCGAGAGAACTCTCGTTAAGGAACTCGGCAAAATGACCCCGTAACTTCGGGAGAAGGGGTGCTTTTTAGGGTGAATAGCCCTGAGAAGCCGCAGTGAATAGGCCCAGGCGACTGTTTAGCAAAAACACAGGTCTCTGCGAAGCCGCAAGGCGAAGTATAGGGGCTGACGCCTGCCCGGTGCTGGAAGGTTAAGAGGAGAGGTCAGCTTAGGCGAAGCTTCGAATTGAAGCCCCAGTAAACGGCGGCCGTAACTATAACGGTCCTAAGGTAGCGAAATTCCTTGTCGGGTAAGTTCCGACCCGCACGAAAGGCGCAACGATCTGGGCACTGTCTCAACGAGAGACTCGGTGAAATTATAGTACCTGTGAAGATGCAGGTTACCCGCGACAGGACGGAAAGACCCCGTGGAGCTTTACTGTAGCTTGATATTGACTGTCTGTGCAGCTTGTACAGGATAGGTAGGAGCCATGGAAACGGGAGCGCCAGCTTCCGTGGAGGCAACGGTGGGATACTACCCTGGCTGTATGGACCGTCTAACCCGCGACCCTGATCGGGTTGGGAGACAGTGTCAGGCAGGCAGTTTGACTGGGGCGGTCGCCTCCTAAAAGGTAACGGAGGCGCCCAAAGGTTCCCTCAGAATGGTTGGAAATCATTCGCAGAGTGTAAAGGCAGAAGGGAGCTTGACTGCGAGACCTACAAGTCGAGCAGGGACGAAAGTCGGGCTTAGTGATCCGGTGGTTCCGCATGGAAGGGCCATCGCTCAACGGATAAAAGCTACCCCGGGGATAACAGGCTTATCTCCCCCAAGAGTTCACATCGACGGGGAGGTTTGGCACCTCGATGTCGGCTCATCGCATCCTGGGGCTGTAGTCGGTCCCAAGGGTTGGGCTGTTCGCCCATTAAAGCGGTACGCGAGCTGGGTTCAGAACGTCGTGAGACAGTTCGGTCCCTATCCGTCGCGGGCGCAGGAAATTTGAGAGGAGCTGTCCTTAGTACGAGAGGACCGGGATGGACGCACCGCTGGTGTACCAGTTGTCTCGCCAGAGGCATAGCTGGGTAGCTATGTGCGGAAGGGATAAGTGCTGAAAGCATCTAAGCATGAAGCCCCCCTCAAGATGAGATTTCCCATTGTCTGGCTTGCCAGGCAACGTAAGATCCCTGAAAGATGATCAGGTAGATAGGTCCGGTGTGGAAGTGTGGCGACACATGGAGCTGACGGATACTAATCGATCGAGGACTTAATCAAATATAAAAAGCGCAGGACGCTTGTCCATCACTGGAGCTTCTGGCGGAAAAGTCAATCGACTTTGCCAGAAGAAGCGAAGTGACGCAAAGCGATAGCGTCCGGAGCTGGATTGAACAAAAACGATTCTCGGACTTCTTCTCATGTATCCTGGTTTTGAGAGAATGAATCTCACAACAACATATGTCTGGTGACGATAGCGAAGAGGCAACACCCGTTCCCATCCCGAACACGGAAGTTAAGTTCTTCAGCGCCGATGGTAATGAGGGGTTTCCCCTTGTGAGAGCAGGACGTTGCCGGGCAAACAGGACATCCATATTAATGGATGTCTTATTTTAGTTTATTTAAAAAGTATTGAAAGATATAAAGAAACTCAATGTAAGCGAGGATCAGAAGGACCAAGAAGATCAAGGAATCAAGGGAGAGAGACTCGCAATGGGCAATGCCCATGAGAATCGAGCGAGTGCAGATGACGAAGAGATTCGCCGGTCATCATGATCCGCAGCCCGAACACGGAAGTTAAGTTCGCGCGCCGATGGTAATGAGGGGTTTCCCCTTGTGAGAGCAGGACGTTGCCGGGCAAACAGGACATCCATATTAATGGATGTCTTATTTTAGTTTATTTAAAAAGTATTGAAAGATATAAAGAAACTCAATGTAAGCGAGGATCAGAAGGACCAAGAAGATCAAGGAATCAAGGGAGAGAGACTCGCAATGGGCAATGCCCATGAGAATCGAGCGAGTGCAGATGACGAAGAGATTCGCCGGTCATCATGATCCGCAGCCCGAACACGGAAGTTAAGTTCGCGCGCCGATGGTAATGAGGGGCTTCCCCTTGTGAGAGCAGGACGTTGCCGGGCAAGCAGGACATCCATATCAATGGGTGTCTTATTTTAGTTTTTTTAAAAAAGATCGCCTGTTTTATGTGGGCAGTTAGCAGTCAGAAAAGGCCAACCAAGCTTCGTGACGTTCTGATGCCACACACTATCTCGCATCTTGCCGCATTCATGATTTGATCTTGCAGCGGGACTCCATAGTGGAAAGAATAAGAAAGAACTTCAGAATTCTTGCTTTTATGAACTTGATTCGTTATAATAAGCAAGAACTATTATAAGTAGTTTAATTTTTATTATCGCGGGATGGAGCAGTTCGGTAGCTCGTCGGGCTCATAACCCGAAGGTCGCAGGTTCAAATCCTGCTCCCGCAATTACTGAAATTGGTCTATTCAAGTCTGATAACTAATCAGCCTTAGGGGTGTGCGTCCTAAGGTTTTTTTGTATAAACGATTGAGGGAGTTTAACATGGAAAATCATTATGAAATCGTTTCAGCCCTTCCGGAAAAAACATTTGCCATTGGAAAGAAACTGGGACATTTATTGGAAGCAGGCGATGTGATTTTGCTTGAAGGGGATCTAGGGGCAGGAAAAACGACTTTTGCAAAAGGCTTGGCTGCCGGTCTTGGGATACGTAAAACAGTGAATAGCCCTACTTTTACCATCATTAAAGAGTATGAAGGAAGGCTTCCGCTTTATCATATGGATGTTTATCGTTTGGAAGATTCTTTTGAAGACCTCGGCTTTGATGAATATTTTGAAGGCGATGGTGTAACGGTTGTGGAGTGGGCTCATTTTATCCAGGAGCAACTTCCGTCGGATAGACTTGCTGTTTATTTGCATCATGTAGGCGGCGAAAATCGCAAGATTGTTTTTAAACCTTATGGCACCAGATATAAAGCTTTATGTAAGGAGTTTTTTCATGAAAGTCCTGGCAATTGATACATCGAACGAAGTATTGGGAGTAGGCCTTGTAAGTGAGTCGAAAGTAATTGGGGAATACATTACGAACATAAAGAAGAACCACAGTGTGCGAGTCATGCCGGCGATTCAGCAACTTTTGAAAGATTGTGAAACAGATACCGGTGAACTTGATAAAATTGTTGTAGCCAAAGGACCAGGTTCTTATACTGGGGTGCGGATTGGTGTGACAATCGCTAAAACAATGGCCTGGAGTTTGGGTATACCTTTGTCGGGTGTCTCCAGCTTGGCTGTGCTTGCAATGACAGGCAGCTATTTTCCAGGATATATTTCACCGCTGTTTGATGCGAGGCGGGGTTTGATTTACACGGGCCTATACCAATTTAAAGAGAGCAAGCTTCAAGTGGTCATGGAGGACCGGAATATATTGGCCACGGAGTGGGCTGAATTATTAAAAGACCAAACGGTACCGATTTTATTTAATGGAAACGACGTGCCGCTTCATGAGCAAACTTTTCGGTCCGCTCTCAAAGACCAGGCATTTTTTTCTCACGTTGGTGAATACAATCCAAGGCCAGGAGAACTAGGCCTGCTTGGACTATACCTACCCCCTGAGGATATTCATTCGTTTACTCCAAATTATATACGCCTTGTGGAAGCCGAAGCTAAGTGGCTGGAGAGGCAGGGGAAGAAACCATGATAAATCGAAGCACGAGTGTCGGCCAAGATATATCTTTTCGCTTGGCCTCACTTGAAGATATTGGTAAATTGGTGGAGATCGAGAGCCGCTCGTTTTCGGCGCCTTGGCCCGAAGAGGCGTTTTATAACGATATCGCTCATAACCGCTTTGCATATTACGTTTTTATTACGCTCGACGGGATTGAAGTAGGTTATTGCGGTGTATGGATTATTTTGGATGAAGCGCATATTACAAACATTGCTGTGCTTCCAGAACATCGTGGAAAAAAATTGGGGGAACAACTGCTTTTTAAAGTGATGAATCTTGCCAAAGAGGCCGGAGCGAATAAGATGACACTCGAAGTACGGGTAAGTAATGACATTGCCCAGTCTCTTTATAAAAAACTGGGATTTCAAGAAGGCGGCATTCGAAAAAGATATTATACGGACAACCAAGAAGATGCGTTAGTGATGTGGGTGAATTTATGAAGAAAGAAAATATAGTTGTTCTGGGGATTGAGACAAGTTGTGATGAGACGGCAGCTGCGGTCGTTCGTGATGGAAAGGAAATATTATCAAATGTGGTCGCTTCCCAAATTGAAAGCCATCGCCGGTTTGGCGGTGTCGTTCCGGAACTGGCATCACGCCATCACGTAGAACAAATTACCATTGTCATTGAAGAAGCAATGAAGCAAGCAGCCGTTACTTTTGAAGATATTGATGCTGTTGCCGTAACGGAGGGACCGGGATTGGTTGGTGCTCTGCTCGTCGGTGTAAATGCTGCGAAGGCATTGGCTTTTAGCCGCAATATTCCGCTTGTCGGTGTTCATCATATTGCCGGCCACATTTATGCGAACCGACTGATCACCGACTTTACGTTTCCTTTGTTGTCGCTAGTCGTTTCAGGAGGCCATACGGAACTTGTGTATATGGAAAAGCACGGTTCATTTAAAGTAATTGGTGAAACGCGGGACGATGCTGCTGGAGAAGCATATGACAAAGTCGCGCGGACATTGAATTTGCCATATCCCGGCGGACCGCATATCGACAGACTTGCCCAAGAGGGGACGGCGACTATTGATCTTCCAAGAGCATGGTTGGAAGAGGATTCTTATGACTTCAGTTTTAGCGGTCTTAAATCCGCAGTTATCAACACGCTCCACAATGCGGAACAGCGCGGGGAAAAAATATCTCCAGAAAATTTGGCGGCGAGTTTTCAAGCAAGCGTAGTGGAAGTGTTGACGGAAAAAACGATCAGGGCTGCTAAAGAATTGGGCGTAAAACAAGTACTTTTGGCCGGAGGGGTAGCCGCAAATAAAGGGCTGCGTAAATCACTTGAATCCGCTTTTGAGCGAATAGAACATGTAGATCTCGTTATTCCTCCCCTGTATTTATGTACAGATAATGCCGCTATGATTGCGGCGGCAGGAACTGTCTTATTTGAAGTTGGAATAAGAGGTGCACTTGATATGAATGCGCACCCCGGTTTGGATATAGAAAAGTAAGGGCTCCGGTTGGAACGGAGTCTTTTTTGTGGATAACTTGATCATATGCAAGCTTGAAAACGACATTTTGTGGATGATTAAGCGAATATAGTGTGGATAATGTGTATAGGTTTGTTTATAACTTATGTTGTAAACGTTTAAAATGTGGACAAGATTGTGGGTAAAAAAATCCCCGACGGAGTACCCATCGGGATAATACATGATTTTTTGTTACGGTATGTCATATTCCGTAAGTGTTTCTGAAAGCCTCGTCCATTCTTCCAGCAATTCATCCATTTCGCTTTGAATTCTTTCCATTTCTTGATGAATTTCAAGAGTTCGTTCGTGGTCATTGAACACAGCGGGATCTGTTAACAACTGCTCTTTTATGTCCAGTTCCGCTTCCAATTGGTCCACCAATTCTTCCATTTCAGCGATCCGCCTTTTGAGTTGCCGTTCGCGTTTTCTTTTTTCTTTTTCCTGCTCGTATGAATGTTTACTGTCTACTTGTGTGTTCTTTGATTCCGGCTGTTGCAGTTGTGCCAGCTCCGCCATTTCCGTCTTTTTATTCACATAATAATCATAGTCGCCCAGAAATTCTTTTGTTCCTTCTGTGGATAGTTCGATCACTTTCGTAGCAATCCTGTTGATAAAATATCGGTCATGGGAAACGAATAAAATGGTTCCCGGGTAATCCACAAGCGCGTTTTCCAGCACTTCCTTGCTATCCAAGTCCAAGTGGTTCGTCGGTTCATCAAGAATGAGGACGTTCGCCTTTTGAAGCATGAGAATGGCGAGGGTGAGCCGCGCTTTTTCTCCCCCGCTCAATGACGAAACGGTTTTTAATACATCATCTTGGGTAAACAAAAAATTGCCCAATACGGATCTGACTTCTTTTTCCTTCATTAGCGGATAGCGATCCCATAATTCTTGTAAAACAGTTCGGTTGGTTGACAAGTTGGCCTGTTCCTGATCATAATATCCGAATTGAACATTTGCTCCATATCGAATCTCCCCGGATAGGAAGGGGATTTTTTTTATGATCGACTTTAACAACGTAGATTTGCCAATCCCGTTTGGCCCGACAAGGGCGGCACTGTCGCCGCGGGTAAGTCTCATATTGATATGGTTGGCCAATGTCTGTCCATTGTAGCCAATGCTCGCCTCTGAAACGGATAACACGTCATTTCCGCTTTGTTTCTCAATTGTGAATGAAAAAGAAGCGGATTTTGTGTCGCCTTCGGGACGATCCATGATATTCATTTTTTCTAATTTGCGGCGTCTGCTTTGCGCTCGTTTAGTCGTTGACGCTCTTGCGAGGTTACGCTGTATAAAGTCTTGCAGTTTGGAAATTTCACCTTGCTGTTTTTCATACAGTTTCATTTCCTGTTCAAATCTCTCGGCTTTTTGCTCGAGATACTTACTGTAATTTCCATGATAGACCGCCATTTCATGGCGGGACAGCTCATATACTAAAGAAACGATTTGGTCGAGAAAGTAACGGTCATGGGAAACGATGAGAAGGGCTCCCGGATAATTTTGCAAATATTTTTCTAACCAGGCCATGGTTTCAATATCAAGATGGTTTGTTGGCTCATCCAAAATCAGCAAGTCCGGCTTGGACAACAACAATTTTGCAAGCGCCAGGCGCGTTTTTTGTCCGCCACTCAGCCTGGCGATATTTTTATCATAGTCTTCTTCGAAAAATTGGAAGCCGTGCAGGACAGAACGTATATCTGATTCATATTGATAACCGCCGATTTTTTTAAACTGCTCTTGAAGCCTGTCATATTCACTCAATAGACGTTCATAGGCACCTTCACGTTCGTAATTCGCCGGATCGGAAAGCTTCTGCTCGATTTTTCGAAGCTCTTTTTCCATGTTTCGTACTTCGCTGAATACGGAAAGCATTTCTTCCCAAATCGTTAATTCTGATTCCAAGCCTGTATGTTGCTCCAAATAACCAATTGTTACATCTTTCGGTTTGACTACTTGGCCGGAATCATGTGAAAGTTCTCCAGCGATGATCTTTAACAAGGTAGACTTTCCGGCTCCATTCCTGCCGACAAGAGCTGCCCGGTCACCTTCGCGAATTTCCAATTTTATATTTGAAAGTACCAAATCAGCCCCAAAATACTTTGAAAGCTGTTGAACTTGCAATAATAGCATAATTTCCACCCCTAGTCATAGACAGTGTATCGCATGTTGACTATATTTGACAATTGATTTTTTAGGTGGCAAAAACAGACAGTATACACGAAATAGTGTAGAATGATAAGGAGGTGTTTGGCCGTGGAAAAATTGACGCATTTTAACAATGAAGGCAGGGCACAGATGGTGGATGTCAGCGGAAAGCCGGAAACAGTCCGCACTGCTGCTGCCCGCTCCAGTATTGAAGTGAACGACCATATTTATGAGTTAATTACGAATCAGCAAATAAAAAAGGGCGATGTTTTGGCTGTGGCGCAAGTAGCCGGGATCATGGCCGCGAAAAAAACATGGGAAATAATCCCGATGTGCCATCCGATCCCGATAAAAGGAGTTAATATTTCCTTTGACTGGATGGAAGGATCCGAGAATCATAAAATCCTGGAAATTACTGCTGAAGTAAAAACTGTCGGTAATACAGGAGTAGAGATGGAAGCATTAACTGCTGTTTCGGCAGCAGCACTCACTATATACGATATGTGCAAAGCCGTAGACAAGGGAATGATCATAGGTCCAACCTATCTAATAGAAAAAACAGGCGGGGTATCCAGTAGCGATTATCGCCGTGAAATGGAATAGGTTTATCAGTTGCAGGACATTCATTCCGCAAACGGGTAAATTGCAGCGCTTTTTTCTTTTTGGCATGGAGGATTGAATATGAACGGGGAAACGTTAAAAATACCACAGGCTACTGCAAAGAGGCTTCCGCTATACTACAGGTTTTTGAAAAATTTACATGCATCAGGAAAACAGCGCGTATCTTCGGCCGAATTAAGTGAAGCGGTGAAAGTGGACTCCGCTACCATTCGGCGGGACTTTTCTTATTTTGGCGCGCTTGGAAAAAAAGGATATGGGTATAATGTAAATTACTTGCTGTCATTTTTTCGCAAGACACTTGACCAAGATGAGGTGACGAAAGTCGCTTTAATTGGTGTAGGAAATTTAGGCACAGCTTTTTTAAATTATAATTTCTTAAAAAACAACAATACAAAAATTGAAATGGCTTTCGATGTCGACAAAAACAAAATCGGGAAAAAGATCAGCAATGTACCGATTTATGCTTTGTCCGAACTTGAAGAAAGATTGAGCAAAGAGGAAGTGGCCGTCATTATTTTAACTGTGCCGGCAAGTGCCGCCCAAGCCATCACTGACCGGATTAAACATACCGGTGTAAAGGGAATACTGAATTTTACCCCTGCAAGGCTGAATGTGCCGGAGTCGATCCGTGTTCATCATATCGATCTAGCGGTGGAGTTGCAGTCGCTCGTTTACTTTTTGAAACATTATCCTCTCGATGACACGGAAAATTCACAACCATAAATGATTTTTCAATGGCTAATTGGACGGGTTTCCATTAAAATAAAACTATAGATAGGAGGTGGCCGCAGTGAGTGCAGGTGTAGGCAGTTTACTTGTAATCGCACTTGTTGCTATATTGATCTTCGGACCAAAGAAGTTGCCGGAACTTGGTAAGGCTGCGGGCAACACGTTGCGTGAATTTAAGAACGCGACGAAAGGTTTGGCAGACGATGATGAAAAAGAGACGAAAAAAGACAGCGATAAGTGATAGGATGAACAAATCATGAGTCAAAACAATATGTCGATCATCGATCATATAGAGGAATTGCGAAAACGGCTGGTCATTATAGTCGTTTTCTTTGTGTTGGCTGTCATTGCCAGCTTTTTTATATCACAGCCTCTTATTAAGCTGATTCAGCATGCAAGCGCTGCCCAGGACATTACGATGAATGCGTTCCGTGTGACGGATCCGTTTAAAGTGTTTCTGCAAATGACGTTTGTTCTGGCGTTTATTTTAACATCCCCCGTTATTTTGTATCAGCTCTGGGCCTTTATCAGTCCGGGTCTTTTGGAAAAGGAACGGAAGGCAACGCTCAGCTATATACCGGTTTCAGTTTTTTTATTTTTAGCAGGTGTCCTTTTTTCTTATTTTATTTTGTTTCCATTTGTGATACGGTTCATGCTTGGGTTATCGAGCAATATGGAGATACAGACAACAATTGGCATTAATGAATATTTTCAATTTCTTTTTCAGATAACCGTACCGTTTGGAGTTTTGTTTCAGCTTCCGGTCGTCATTTTGTTTTTAACAAGGTTGGGCATCGTTACGCCGATGTTTTTGGTACAGATCAGAAAATATGCGTACTTTATTTTGCTGGTTATCGCAGCGTTCATTACGCCTCCGGATTTAATCTCGCATATGATGGTGACCGTTCCATTACTCATTTTGTATGAGATCAGCATCTGGATTTCAAAGGTGGGTTATAAAAAAGCGCAGGCTTCCGCAGCAGAGAGTGATGAAGATTAAAAAAGCATCCGATATTTCCGGTGCTTTTTTAATCTATAGCCCATAAAACAAGTGGGTTAATGCTATAAGATGAAAAATTCATCCTTGACAGATAATTTATAGTGGGATAGTATATAAATACGTTTATAAATGACGTTTCAACTGAATAATAGGTAATTTCTTATCCAGAGAGGTGGAGGGACTGGCCCTTTGAAGCCTCGGCAACAGACCGTCAAGGTACTGTGCCAATTCCAGCAGGCTGTTTGTAAGCTTGAAAGATAAGAAGAGAACAAATGACGTTTAAAGCAAACCTCTTCTTATTTTGTAGAAGAGGTTTTTTTAATGGGGGGATGAAGATGGCAAAAGTGGAGGAAAATGCGATTGAAGACATTGTTTCGGCCTTGAAAAAGATGGAATATGGTTCATTGGTCATTACAGTGCACGATGGAGAAATCACCCAAATTGATACGACTGAAAAAAAGCGTTACAACATGCAAAGGAAACAAAGGAAAGTCCCGATGATGAAAGCAAACAAATGAAAACAGGCTGCCGATTAGACAACTAAAGGCATCTTCTCAATGATCATGCATTGGGAGGGTGCTTTTTTTGTACCGTTGCCTAAAATGGTAGCGAGAAAATAGCAAATGCAGAGAAGAAGGGTGACTCCTCAGTTCTTTCATAAAAAGGATGTGGAAGAACTAAGAGTTTTGGGATTTTGCGCTCCATACGACTGTAAAGGAAGAAAAATCATTCATGGAAGGGATTTGATTGGTTGGTGAATGATACATAATATTTGTTGGATATAAAACCGGTGGCCAATTAAAAAAATGTAGCAAGTTTAATCCGTTTGGGTTGAGAAGAACATGCTCATACAGTTAATTAAAATCGTTTTCACTTAAAGGGAGGAAAATAAAATGAGTGATATTGTCATTATTTCAGGAAGTCCATCTGAATTTTCCAGATCTGGAAAGATTCTGGATTATCTAGGCAGATTGCTGGAGAGGGAACATTTTTCAATAAAACATGTTTCAGTAAAAGATATTCCGCCGGAGGACTTGGTTTACGGAAATGTTCATAGCCCTGCCATTCAAAAAGTGTCACTTGTTATTCAAGAGGCGGCGGGGGTGATTGTCGGATCACCGGTTTATAAAGCGGCTTATTCGGGAGTTTTAAAAACATTGTTCGATCTTTTGCCTCAAGATGTGTTTAAAAATATTCCGGTATTGCCGCTCATGACCGGGGGCAGCCCGGGCCATTTATTGGCGATTGAATTCTCATTGAAACCGCTCATTGCTTCTTTAAAAGGAAAAAGTCTTCAAGGACTTTATTTTCTCGATAGCCAAATTAACAGGGAACAGAAAAACCCAATCATTGATGAAGAAAGCCTTTTACGTACGAAAAAACAGCTTTATGAATTTATCGAAATAGTAAAGAAAAATAAGCGTCTTGCGTCTTCTTTATAAAACAGAAAAGAGACATTTGGTAATGAAATGCTTGCTGTCGATGGCAGGGGCACTTCGAAAAACCGATGTCTCTGTTTTTTTTAATAGATGTTGTTTTTTATCCAGGAAGTCCTCGTACAAACTGATCAAGAGGCTTTGGCGTAACCTGTAGGCAGGAAGTTCCAGCACTGCATTTCAGCAAAAGGCAACACGGGAGCTTGCTATGCGGCCAGCGCTGTACTAGCAGGCTTTGTTACTATATACATCCTATTTCTGATCCTTTTTTAACCGAAAGTGGAGCATAATGAGACGCAGCCCCGCTCCAAAATCCAGTGTGGCTAAAATTATCAGCAAATAAACCATAAAACCAAAGCCGTTCTTATCCACTTGCTGGACAGCAAAAAATGTAAAAACAAACCCCAAGACGATATATAAAGTACCTGAAAATAATGGTGACCTCATGAAAAGAACCCTCCTATCCACCATACAAATTGTGCTGTTTTTTCTATATATTTCTCCAGCTTATCGACAAGGAATAACTGAAGTATGACAACGATCGTGTTCATCGAGACATGTGCGATGATAGGAACGATAATTCTTTTCGTCATAACGTATAAAAAGGCAAATACGAATCCCATGGTAGCATATAAAATAATGTGAACAGGCTCGAAATGGGCCAGTGCAAAAATGACGGAACTCAGTAAAGCGGCTACCCAGAAAGGGAAGCGGTCGTACAAGCTTCCGAATATGACTTTTCGAAATACGATCTCTTCTAAAATGGGCCCAATAATGGAACTGATGATGACGATTGCCGGAAATAACTCGATCAATTGTAAAATTTGCTGTGTATTCTCTGATCCCGGGTTGATGCCAATCGCCTTCTCTACCAAACCTGCGGAAATCTGGGCAAAGAAGGCCATAAAAATACCGATAATTGCCCAAGTAAAAGATTGTCCGACGGGGAGCGGCTGGTCCTTCTCTATTTTTGTATACTTCTCATTTTTTCTCAAAAGAAAAAGAACAAGGGCAAGTCCAACACTAAAAGAGAACAGAATCCAATAACCAACCGCATTCACTTTCATTTGCTCCGGATCAATATGAAGCACCTTCGTACCTATTTGGAAAAAGAGCGGTACTCCAATATAAGAGGACAACTGCATAACGATAAAAGTGAGGACAATCAAAAGATATGATTTCTTCATGAAAATAGTAAATCTCCTTCATATATATCGAACGATAATTTCTATTTTACTCTTAATGGACGATTGTTTCAAACAGCGCGTTTATGTTTTCCTTCCCCTGCCCTAAAAATATCCTGTGCCCATTTTTTTCATTCTGGCGAAAAAGTTTGACATAGGCAACTAGTGTGCATAAAATATAAATTAAAGAAATGTTGGTCGGGGGAAACATTGTAAAGACAATCCAACTTATATGAGGGAGGTAAAGGAGATGAAAGGTCATGAGTTGATTGCTCTTAATGAAGCCAACACTGGGGATTGCATCAAAATAAAGAAGTTACTCGTAACGGGCACGATGAGGAGAAGGTTATTGGATTTAGGGTTTGTCCCTTCGGCAGAGGTGATTGTGCTGCAAAAAAGTCCTCTCGGCGATCCGATTGCCTTTCGTGTCAGCCATACGACTATTGCCCTGCGAAGGGAAGAAAGTTCAAAAATATATGGGGAGTTAGTAGCAAATGAATCATCAGCAACCAGTTAAAATTGCGTTGGCAGGCAATCCGAATGTTGGAAAAAGTACTTTATTTAATACATTGACAGGACTAAAACAGCATACTGGCAATTGGCCGGGAAAAACCGTTATCCATGCGGAAGGGCAGTTTTCCTATAAGGGGGTAGATTACACAATCATTGATCTCCCTGGTACGTATTCCCTTTTTTCCAACTCGGCGGACGAAGAAGTAGCAAGAGATTTTATTGTCTTCGAGCGGCCGGATTTGACGATTGTTGTGCTTGATGCCACCTCGATTGAGCGGAATTT
This sequence comes from Siminovitchia sp. FSL H7-0308, assembly GCF_037980985.1. Lineage (NCBI taxonomy): Bacteria > Bacillati > Bacillota > Bacilli > Caryophanales > Bacillaceae > Siminovitchia > Siminovitchia sp. FSL H7-0308. The sequence continues at coordinate 3,472,458 of NZ_CP150282.1, read as the reverse complement.
GAATTTGGCGTTGCAAGTCATGGAAATGACAGATAAAGTGATTGTCTGCATTAACTTAATTGATGAAGCAAAGAAAAAAGGGATTTATATCAATGAGAAAGCATTAATGAAAAAACTCGGTGTTCCTGTCATCAAAATTTCTGCTCGTAACAAAGTGGGCATCAATCAGTTATTAGATACGATCGACAGGATGATCTCAGGAAAGATTTCCACTTCTCCGTATCAAATACAGTATTCACCAGAGATTGAAAAGAAGGTGGAAACATTGATTCCCCATGTGCAAAGAGTGTTTGGCAAAGAGCTTCCCGCCCGCTGGCTCGCCTTGCGGTTGCTTGATGGGGATGAATCATTTATCACTGCTTATTCTAAAAAGATAGAGAAAGAACGGGGTGACGGATTGACACATGAGCACTCATATCCAGCCAAAACCCAACAACTATAATGAATTATTACATTTGGCACAGTCGCTATCAACGGAAGATATTCGTGATGAGATTGTTACTAATATTTACCAAACCTCAAATGCCATTTGTGAAAAAACAATTGCTTATAAAGCCCCGGAAAAATTGCGGCAAACAGAAAAGCTGGACAAAATTTTCACATCGAAGGTTTGGGGATTTCCCATTATGCTTGCGATGTTGGGAGTCGTCTTTTATATCACGATTGCCGGGGCAAATGTCCCTTCTACCATGTTGGCCAATACGTTCAATTGGTTGGAGCAGTATATAACGGCTTTTTTCACATGGATTCATGCGCCTGAATGGCTCCATGGCATCCTTGTTTTAGGGCTTTATCGAGGTACGGCGTGGGTGGTCAGTGTCATGCTTCCTCCGATGGCGATCTTTTTCCCCATGTTTGCCCTGTTGGAAAACTACGGGTATTTACCCCGAGTGGCTTTTAATATGGATCGGCTCTTTAAAAGGGCAGGTGCCCATGGGAAACAGGCGTTAACAATGGCGATGGGTTTCGGCTGTAACGCGGCTGCCATAATGTCTACAAGAATCATCGAGTCGCCACGGGAAAGAATGCTTGCGATTTTGACGAATAACTTTGTTCCGTGTAATGGCAGATGGCCAACGCTGATCTTATTAGCTTCTTTATTTATGGCGGTAGGCTATTCCGGTACAATGGGAACATTGGTGACGGCCGGGATCGTCATGGGAATGGTGTTATTTGGAATCGTCGTCACACTATTTGTTTCATGGGCTTTATCCAAAACCGCCCTGAAAGGAGTCCCGACTCATTATACATTGGAGCTTCCTGCTTATCGTCGTCCGCGGTTTTGGGAAACGATTATTCGCGCCACGCTAGATAAATCATGGTTCGTGTTAAAAAGAGCGGTCATTATAGCGGCTCCCGCCGGTGTGATGACGTGGGTGGCTGCCAATATCTATATCGGGGATACGAGCTTATTAATGTACTTCGTCAACTTTCTGGACCCCTTTGCCCAATTATTGGGATTGGACGGATTTATTCTGATGGCCTTTATTTTTGGACTTCCGGCGAATGAAGTCGTATTGCCGATTTTATTGATGGGTTACTTATCAACAGGTGCCATGACAGAAGTAGAAGAATTAACCGCGATCAAATCAATCTTTGTAGACCATGGCTGGACGTGGTTAACCGCTTTGAATATGATGCTGTTTTCATTGCTTCATTATCCGTGCGGGACGACATTATTTAATATTTACAAAGAAACGAATAGCAAGAAGTGGACATTTGTTGCCTTTGCATTACCAACAGCGATTGCGATTATTGTCACATTTATCGTTGCCCAGGTAGTAAGAGGATTCGGCTGGGTGTAAAAATATCCGAAAGAAAGCTCCGGAAGCAGATATACCCTTGTCAAATAGACAGATTGAAAAAAAGACCATGCAACCAGTGTGATTCGGTATTAAACCGGAAAACACTGGTTAGTGGGCTTTGTCAAATTACGTGTTTTTAATCAAAGTATTTTATATGTGAGGTATTCTAAAAGAGGCACATTTGGCGTATTTGTCCATTCCGTAGCTATCATCCAACCAAAGGGCTCTTCTTTAAATAGAGATCCAATATTGATAAAGAACAAACACTGTTTTTCCTCGTGGTGGCGGATCCTCGAAGATATTTGGGCTGGAACATAAGTTGAAAACGAATTGATTTTAGTATAAATCGTGAAAATAAAGCCGCGTGAAACCAAGGTTTTTAAATAAGATTCATGAGGTTTATTCATTTTTATAAAGTTTTGTCCCAGCTTTTTTTCTTTTTTGCGTATAGGTACACGGTTTGTTTTCGTAATCGTGCACCAACCAACCGGACGTGTGTCACCAATGTGTAAAGATCAGATCCGCTCATAATTCAGCCCCCATGCTTGTTAATTTGTCTTAGATGCCTACTTTACATAACTTAAAAGGACAGCGTCGCTCTTCATTAAGGTTCGTCCTCTTAGCAAATTTGATATGCGATAACTTTTGGAATAATGCGATACATAAATTATCAAGATTCCTCGTTCCAAAATTGCTTATATAGCTTTGCAAGATCGTATAAATCATCTGCAATCATTTCCATTAAGATCATTTTTTTCCCAACTATTAATAAATGTATTGAAAATAATGCTTGTTATTTACACTCTGCTCCTTTCATTTTCAATGGTTTCCATACACTAATCCGAATACTTAATTTTTTTATGCGCCGGTTTATAACATTTGTAGCAGTGAAAAAATTCATAGTTCCATATGTAAGCGGAACGAGGCAACCTCCTGTATAACCACAGACAGTTTTTTATTGAAAAAAATCTGTAATGGCTTGTCTTGCTTAAGCTCCGATCAAAAACAAAACAAAAGGGATCGTAAATAAACTAAGGAGCGTAGTGGCCAAAGTCGTAAAGGAAACGAGATCCGGCTCGGTATCAAATTGAATCGCAAACATAGTCGTATTCGCCGCAGCGGGCATCGCCGATTGCAAAATAAGGACCGCTTTGATTAACTCATTAACAGGGAAAAAATGCAAAATAGCAACTGCGATCACCGGTGAAATGACCATTCTAATGACAATTCCTGCGGAAGCAAACTTGTAGGGAACGCGTTTGCGTTTGATCGCAGCAAGCTGCATGCCCAGGACAAGCATTACAGTTGGAATGGATGCATCCGCTACAAGGTCAACAGCATGAAAGGTTGTTTCCGGAAGCTTAATAGAAAACACTTGCAGCAAGATGCCCAAGAAAGCCCCATGAATGACAGGCATGCGAATCACCCTCTGTAGTGACTCTTGAAGGGAAGCCCGCTCTTTTCCGCCGATCGAAGCGAAGAAAATGCCGAGCGAATTCATCAAGAAAGACTGGAAGACCATGACAATCACTGCATAATCGAACCCGGCTGCTCCCATCGCAAAGAGAACGACAGGAGCACCGTAATTTCCGCTATTCATAAAGGCCCCGCCTAAAATCAGTGCGGACAGCTGTGAGCGTTCCGCATCCATCATTTTGCTCGTTATCCAGACAATCAGAATCAAAGAGACTGACAATACACAGCAAAAAAGAAATATGTATACATAGTCGATGGTCAATTCATGTTTGTAAAATGTGCGAAAAGCTAGAAAGGGAGACATTAAATATAAGGCGGCGGTTGAGATCGAACGAATATCAAATCCAATGACTTTTTGTCCGATAAATCCCGTGAAAAATATTAAAAAAATTGGCAAAACCATCATTACAAATTCCATATCCCATTCATCCCCATCTCTATACCTACGACCATCATATCAAAATTCCGATACATTCAGAAACGTCGGCCATAATGAAAAAAAAGAATCCAAACCAGAAAGAAGGTTTGGATCACCCAGAAACTTTCATTCTATTAAAGCACTTTACTCAAAAACGCTTTCGTCCGTTCACTTTTTGGATGATTAAATACTTCCTCGGGTGTGCCCTCCTCAACAAGAAGCCCTTGATCCATAAATAACACACGATCTCCCATTTCTCGTGCAAAGCCCATCTCATGTGTAACGACCACCATCGTCATCCCTTCAACCGCAAGCTGTTTCATGACATCGAGCACTTCATTGACCATCTCGGGATCGAGGGCAGATGTCGGTTCATCAAACAGCATGACTTTCGGTTTCATCGCCAAAGCTCTGGCAATCGCCACACGTTGCATCTGCCCTCCGGACAGTTGTTCTGGATACGCATTGGATTTATCTCCCAGCCCCACTTTTTGAAGCAAGTGGTGCGCGAGCTCTTTTGCATCATGCTGGTTCATTCCCCTCATTTTTATCGGAGAAATCGTAATATTATCCAGCACGGTCATATGGGGAAAAAGGTTGAATTGCTGAAACACCATCCCGACTTCTTTGCGTATCGCATTGATGTCTGTCTGTCGGTCATTTACGCTGACACCGTTGATATAAACGGCTCCATCCGTAATTTCTTCCAATAAATTAATGCATCTTAAGAAGGTGCTTTTCCCGGATCCACTCGGACCGATCACACATATGACTTCTTTTTCCTTAATTTCATAGTCAATCCCTCTTAATACTTCCAAATCTCCAAACGATTTACATAATCTTTCAATTTTAATCATCTGCTCACCCTCCCGCCGATGGTGAACGGCCAAATGAAAATACCCTTCGTCTTTGAGTTGGGATATAACTGTTGCTGAACCGCTTTTCCACATATGTAATGATTTTCGTAAAAATATAAGTCAGCAGCAAATATAAAATAGCGACAGTGATGTACGGCTCCCAAAATCTGGCATATGCTCCTGCAACGACTTTACCGGCATATAATAAATCATTCGCGGCAATGACCGTAACGAGTGAGGAATCTTTCAATAATGCGATCAACTCATTTCCTAGAGGCGGAACCATTCGACGAAACGCCTGTGGTAAAATAATGTAGCGCATCGCAGTCTTGTGTGGCATTCCGAGTGATCGCGCCGCTTCCATCTGGCCTCGCTCAATTGATTGGATGCCCGCGCGGATAATCTCCGCGTTATAAGCGGCGCAGTTCAACATAAGAGCAATAGCCCCCGAGATGAAATAACCCAAAGAATGGCCAAAAATCGTAGGGATAACAGCCAAGTGAATGATTAAAATTTGCACAAGTAGCGGGGTGCCACGGAAAAAGTCAACATAATACTTGCACGGGTAATAGATCCATTTTCTTTTTGACAGCTTCCCCAAACCGAATAGTAACCCTAAAATAATCCCCCCGACATAACCGACCGCTGTAAGACTGAGAGTTACCCAAATGCCCCGAATAAATAACTCCTTATAATTCCAAATCATATCCAGCCGGATATCTAAAAAGTCGATGATAACCACCTCCTGATGTGAGCCAGTGTCTGATCATCAATGGCAATGCAATTACTCAACATCATAACCGGTGATTTCTTTTAACTTTCCATTCTCTTTGATTTTTTTGATTCCTTCGTTGAGCAAATCACGTAATTCTTGGTTTCCTTTTTTCACCATTAAACCATAATACTCTTTTTCAAAGCTCTCATCTTCAATCACTTTTAATTTTTTGTCTGGATTGTTTTTCAAATATTCATTGACAACCGAGTTATCCCCAACCGCAGCGTCGGCATTGCCATTCAGCATCTCTTCAATGGCAAGCGGCATTGTTTCCGCTGCGATGATATTAGCGCTCGTATTCCCCATAAGTTCTTTTAAAACCTCATGGCCTGTCGTATTAATCTGGACGGAAGCCTTTTTATCCTTTAAATCTTCAAGCTTGGATATATCCGAATCTTCCGGAATGAGTATCACTTGATTGGCAATATAATAAGGATCTGTAAAATCAAATTCTTTCTTGCGCTCTTCCGTCATTGTAATAGAAGAAACGGCGAAGTCTACTTCTCCATTTTTCACCGCTGGAAATAGCGGTTCCCAGCCGATATTTTTAAACTCAACTTCCGCTCCCACCTCTTCTGCAACCGCTTTCACAACATCGATGTCAATACCGATGATATTTCCACTGCTATCCATGTACTCCATAGGTGCGTATGTGGCATCTGTTCCAACGATGAATTTCTTTTTGTCTCCGGCGCCCTCACTGGCTGATCCTTCTTCTTTTTTTCCTGCTTCTTCCGAGCCGCCAGTGCCGCAGCCGAACAAAACGAGGCTTAAGCAAACCAACAAGAAACCGATAGGCCAAAGACGCATGCCTTTTCTCATAAATGATTTCCCCCTTAGTTGATTTTGTATGTACATCTGAAACACAAAACTATTCAGTTACTTCAGATGATTAATACAATTATAAGCGAATTGGCCGGGCTAATCAATAAAACAAAGAAGGAAGGAGAGATAGACAGAACGGGGAAAAATAGTGATAACCCATTTCATAGATGGAAAAACGCCTATGTTTGTTATATGTAATGCTCCATCACTCTGTCGAAAATAGTAAAAAACTTTTTCAATAAAAATTTGGGGGTTTATACTTGCAAAAACAAATGAAATTATTTAATATTATATCTGGGTTAGCACTCACCGGGTGCGAGTGCTAATAAACATAAAACTTACATATTTTTAAGGAGGTTGTTTCACTTGTTAAAACCACTTGGGGATCGTGTTATTATCGAGCTTGTTGAGTCGGAAGAAAAAACAGCAAGCGGCATCGTGCTTCCTGACACAGCCAAAGAAAAACCACAAGAAGGAAAAGTAGTTGCCGTTGGCACAGGACGTGTTCTCGACAGCGGTGAACGCGTACCGCTTGAAGTTTCTGAAGGCGACAACATTATCTTCTCTAAATATGCTGGTACAGAAGTGAAATACCAAGGTACAGAATACTTGATTTTGCGTGAATCTGACATATTGGCTGTAATTGGCTAATGATTATGTGATCTTTCCATATGAAAAAATCTTAACGATCGATAAGGAGGCATTTTATCAATGGCAAAAGAGATTAAGTTTAACGAAGACGCGCGCCGTGCACTGCTTCGCGGAGTAGATCAACTGGCTGACGCCGTTAAAGTAACTTTGGGGCCAAAAGGACGAAACGTTGTTCTTGAGAAAAAATTCGGTTCTCCATTGATTACGAATGACGGTGTAACCATTGCGAAAGAAATCGAGCTTGAAGATGCTTTTGAAAACATGGGAGCCAAACTTGTATCTGAAGTAGCAAGCAAAACAAACGATGTGGCAGGGGACGGTACAACAACCGCTACAGTACTTGCACAAGCCATGATTCAAGAAGGCTTGAAAAACGTTACGGCTGGTGCCAATCCGGTTGGCGTTCGCAAAGGAATCGAAAAAGCGGTTGCCGTTGCTGTGGAAGAGCTTCATGCTATTTCTAAGCAAATTGAAGATAAAGAATCCATCGCGCAAGTTGCCGCCATTTCTTCCGGTGACGAAGAAGTTGGCCAATTGATCGCAGAAGCAATGGAACGCGTTGGAAATGACGGTGTCATCACTGTTGAGGAATCCAAAGGATTTACAACAGAGCTTGACGTTGTAGAAGGTATGCAATTTGACCGTGGATATGCATCTCCTTATATGGTAACAGACTCCGACAAAATGGAAGCTGTTCTTGAGGATCCATATATCTTGATCACGGATAAAAAGATTACAAACATCCAAGAAGTTCTTCCACTCCTTGAGCAAGTGGTCCAACAAAGCAAACCATTGTTGATCATTGCTGAAGATGTAGAAGGCGAAGCATTGGCAACACTTGTTGTGAACAAACTTCGCGGAACATTCAACGCAGTTGCTGTCAAAGCTCCCGGATTCGGTGACCGCCGCAAAGCTATGCTTGAAGATATCGCTATCTTAACTGGCGGAGAAGTCATCACTGAAGATCTCGGTCTTGACCTGAAAACAGCCGGCATCCAATCTCTTGGACGTGCTGCTAAAGTGGTTGTTTCCAAAGAAAACACAACAATTGTTGAAGGTGCGGGCGACTCTGCAAACATTGCAAGCCGCATCAACCAAATCCGCGCGCAACTGGAAGAAACAACTTCCGAGTTTGACAAAGAGAAACTTCAAGAGCGCTTGGCGAAACTGGCTGGCGGCGTAGCTGTCATCAAAGTCGGCGCTGCAACTGAAACCGAGTTGAAAGAGCGCAAACTTCGCATCGAAGACGCATTGAACGCTACTCGTGCGGCAGTTGAAGAAGGAATCGTCTCCGGCGGTGGAACAGCACTTGTGAATGTTTACAAAAAAGTGGCTGAAATCGAAGGCGAAGAAGATGTGGCTACTGGTGTCAGAATCGTTCTGCGCGCCCTTGAAGAGCCTGTACGTCAAATCGCTCAAAACGCCGGTCTTGAAGGCTCCGTCATCGTTGACCGCCTGAAAAAAGAAGAAGTCGGCATCGGCTTCAACGCTGCAAACGGCGAGTGGGTCAACATGATCGACGCTGGTATCGTCGACCCAACAAAAGTAACGCGCTACGCGCTCCAAAACGCAGCTTCCGTTGCGGCTATGCTTCTCACTACCGAAGCAGTTGTTGCCGACAAGCCGGAAGAAAACGCTGGTGGCGCCCCTGCAATGCCAGACATGGGCGGCATGGGCGGCATGATGTAAGGAAAACTCTAAGCCCTTGATATACCAAGGGTTAGAGCACTTATCATCAAACCGTGGTCATTTTATTGGTCATAAGCGCCGATAAAATCACTCTAAATATGGAGGTCTCTCATTAATTCACTGAATTTTTGAGAGGCCTCTTTTTCTAATCCTCTTGTCAGATGTCCGTAAATTTCGTCCGTCGTCGCTACTGAAGAATGCCCGAGCCTATGAGAGATAACTTTCATATTAACATTTGCTTCAATTAACAACGAAGCGTGTGTATGCCGGAATGAGTGTGGCGTGATGTGCTTACATAAGTCAGGCATTTTTGCTAGCAGACGCTGTAGACGGTTGGAAAATTGTTTAATTGTACACGGATAACCTTCCGAACAAGTGAAAATGAAACCCTGATCTTTGTATAAGCGTTTATTTTTCTTAATAAATTCATTTTGCTTTTCCTTTAGTTCCTTTAATAACTCCATGATGGTCGAATCAATCAGTATCCTTCTCATGGAGCTCCTCGTTTTAGGTGTTTGCAATTCAAATTCACGCTTATTGTTGCTTGGGTTATAGTAGGTCTTCGTAATCGAAAGAGACGAATTCTGAAAGTCTAGGTCCTTCCATTGAAGTGAAATGACTTCTCCTATTCGCATACCGGAATAGGCGAGAAGACTGAAGAATTCGTAGTCGTTCGGTAATCCTTCGTCTTTTGCGATTTGCAAGAAAACCTTCAGTTCTTCTTTTTCTAGAAAAACAAGCTTTTCTTCGTTCTCTTCGTATTCAAGATTCTTAGGCAGTTTATAGTTGTCCGTTGGATTTTTGTTGATATAATCCATTTCAATCGCATAATCGAATATCATTTTAGCGACGATATGAATACCTTCCCTCGTGTTGTACATGTATTTAGATACTAGAGAATTCATATACTGCCTGTACACTTGCTTTGTGATTTTATGAATAGGTGTCTGTGCCCAAACATTTAATAAATGTTTGGCAGAGCTTTTACGGTTTCTCGTGGAACTTTTCTTTCTAGTAAAAGGGTAAGATTCAATCCATTCCTCATATAATGCCTGAAACTTCATATTTTCCCCTTGAAAGTATTCACCCCGTTTAATTTGTAGCTCAACTTCCAATGCTGCCAACTCTGCCTCTTCTCGTGTTTTAAATCCTCTTCGTTTTATTTGTCGTGGTTTGTTTGTAATTGGATCTCTCCCATTAGAAACGACAAAGTACCATGACGACTTATCTTGGTTAATATAAGCCATTCTCTTTTCTCTCCTTCATGACGTTTACTGTTCACAGAAAACGAATGTCAAAGAAGAGAATTGACTAACTTACTCCAGATCAAAAAGCAATTGAACCATCTTCAATAATTTCTCTCGTTCTCCTTTCTCTAGTATTTTCCCCTGCACCATAATGATATTTTTCTTATCCTCTAAAATGGAATCTATCTCATAGTAAGTAGCAGAGGGCAGTTTCCAACTCATCGTGTCTTTATCTACATAGTTGCTGTGCATGACCAGCTCGTTATATTCCATATCCAGCTGCTTAGCAATCTTCCGTAAGGTGCTTGGTTTCGGCTTTTCGATATGGTTATTTTCGAGCTTGGACAAGTAGGACTTTGATGAATCAATGAGTATAGCCAGTTGATCTAGAGTTAAGTTCTTACTTAATCTTCTTTGACGTACTACTTCTCCTAATGATTTCATCTCGCTTCATCCTTTTAAAAATGACGTGTGTGGCTACCATATTACAATATGTCGGTATGAATATCAAAGTTTATATATTAGAAACAAAGAATTTTTTTTAAAACTACAAAACTACATGTAGTTTATTGAAATGACGCTGTTTTATAGGCTTTGTATACTTGTTTAATTATCACCGATAAAAGTTGAAGTGATAGTAAACTTTTCGGTTGCTTTTAAAAAAACTCTATTGTAAAATGTGGTCAATTCAGTCATTGAAGTTTAATAGTATTTGAGACTATTACTTAATGACAGAAGAAGGGAGGTGAGCTTTATGAGAATCATGGAATTCAATGAAGAGGCGATCAATCAACTTGTTTTAGAAAAAGTGGACGAGCATATTCGCTCATTGGAATTGGAAGAGGATGTGTATTTCATGGATGCCAGACAGTTGGAAAAATACCTTAGCTTGTCCTGGCCGACAATCTCAAAAGTATTCCTGAGTGATCCGAACTTTCCAACGTTAAAAAAGGGGAAATGCTATATGTTCCATAAAAAAGACGTGGATCGTTATTTAGATAGCTATTACGAGGAATTAAAGCGTAATGGGAGAGATATTTTGAAGTATCGGAGGAAGGGTTGAAACCAATGAAGAAACACAAAAAAAGCCCCTTAACTCACTGCAATGAGTTAAATGGGCACTTAAAAAACTGTTCACGAATATTTTATCGTATAGAGGCGATAATCGCAACGTCCCGGTTTGGGGGGCGTTGTGATTGATGGCGTATGAAATGTTTAGAGAAGAAGTGAAAGGGTTTGGAATTCCAGACCCTTTTTTCACTAAGGATAATAGATTATATAGGGTAAATAGGAAGAATGATGAAGAAGAGTTTATAAGCAGACACGTTCCCTATGTCACAAAATGCTTTGATGATATTGAAAAGAATAATGTGCAATATGAATTAAAATGGTTTCATGAAGGCAAAGTGTACAGCGAAGTTGTTCCGGCAATCGCCTTGGCAACAAAGAGAGAAGTTATTTCCTTGGCAAATAAGGGATTCAGCAGCAATGACCGGAATGCCCGGCATCTCATCGAGTATTTTGATCTGTTTCTGACAATCAATGGAGTTAGAAAATCGATGGTGGTGAGCCGTCTAGGATATTTAGGAGACCATTTAATCCATCCGTTATTAGAAACAAAGTACCGTGTAGTTGCGCCAGGAGAAGGTGAGCAAGAGCGGTTAAACGCCTTCAAGGAACTCGGCACAGCTCGGCGGTGGGTGGATTCAATCTTTGCACCATTTAGGCTAAATGCAGAGGGAGCCTTTGCAATAGCCTCTTCCTTTGCGTCTGTACTGTTCAAAGAGTTTAATCTGTCACCAATAGTTGTAGACATATCGGGTTCCTCTACGAACGGCAAGACAACCGTCCAGAAGGCTTGTGCGAGTGTCTGGGGAGTGCCAAAGGATTATATGGGTACCATGTCCGCAACCAAAGTAGGGATAGAACGTCTTGCAGGTTTTTTAAATGCTTTCCCGTTAATTTTGGATGACACCAATACTTCCGATAAGCCCCATGAATTCCAAAACATGATTTATCAGTTCGCCAACGGTAAAGGCAAGCTACGTGGAAATATAGAGGGTAGCCGGGCGATCAGTGGCTGGCAATCAGTATTCATTACAACAGGAGAAAACAACATACTGGAATATACAAATTCACAAGGGGCTGCTGCCCGAGTGATCCCGATAACGAACTTTAATACGGATAACATTGACAGTAAATACTTTGAGACGTATGACGATGATGTAGAACAAATTTGCGGCGCAATCGGTGTAGAGTTTATCAAACGCTGGAACATGAAAAAAGAACAATATAAACATCGCTTCGAATTATTAGAACGACAATACAAAGAAGCAGCTTCAACAAATAGAATACTGAAAAGAATTGCACGACCTTTTTCATTCATCGTATTTGTCGCTGAAGTCTTGAATGATCTTTTTAATGACGAAGGAATGGATATGCCAGTAGATGACTTTCCGGAACTTTTCTTAACCATCTGTGCAGAAAATAGTCATGCAGATCGGCCGAGAAATGTATTGATTGAAATTCTGGAAGAGCTGGACGCCAATAGAAGCCATATTTTTGATGAATACGAACCGACCAATGGTACCCATGCCATCGTGAATAAAGAGGGCTTATTTTTGACTGTAAACTATGTAAAACAAAAATTAGGCTCGGATGCTAAGCAAATCAGGGAAGCGTGGATGAAACAACAATTAACGATTCAGCAAAAGAATAAGGGGAAAATAGTTGACTATAAAGTCGTGAGGCATAAAAAACGTAGTCAGCGTGCTATTCATGTAAATCAAGAGCTATTAGAAGAGCAGGGGTTCGATTTTTCTAGAAACAGTTTTTAAATTTACAATATATTAGCATGTAAATTTGTAATCTTGTAATTCAATACCTGTAAATGCCGTCATCATAGGGTTTACGAGGATTACAAATCAAATTACAAACAAAGCGGTTACTAGAAAAATTACAAACTATATGTATGAGGATTACAAGTGAAATTACAACTTGTAATCCCCTTTTTGGTTGGTGTGATGCAGTTTGTGAAGAGAAATTACAAAATTACATGGTAACAATTAGTTTGGCATTAATCTTCTATTTGAAAATACTGACTAAGACTTCTTGTATTATTTCCCGAGCATTGATACCATAGTAGGTACATGTTCACAGTATAAAAGGGGGAGTTATTATTGATTCTAAAAAAAGTAAAATTAAAAAACTTTAGAGGTTATAGTGAATGTGAGATAAACTTCTCAGATGATATAACGGCTATCATAGGAAAAAATGATATAGGTAAATCGACAATCTTGGAAGCGCTTGAAGTGTTCTTTTCTGATACTCCTAATAAGCTATTAGACGTTTCGGATTTGTGTGTGTCTGCAATTGAAAATAAGATAGAAATCACTACATATTTTGAATTAGATGAAGACGAATATTTAGTTGTTATCGACTCTAGTTATCCGACGGATTTACGTAAAGAGAATTTATTAAATGAGGAAGGTTTACTTGAGTTAAAATTGTCCGTAGAAATTAAAAGGGATGCTACCTCGATAACTGCTAGTTCTATTAAAAGAAGTTTAATGGCCTTCTATCCAACAGCTTACCAAAGCAAACCATTGATTACCTTAAATAATACTGCATTAAAAAAACTTGTAACAGAAGAATTAAGGGCTAAGCATAAAGAAATTAACCTATCAATTAACCCAACTATTAGAGCAGCATTATATTCGGAGATTGATTCTTCGGATAAGGAATTGACTGAGATCAATATAAGTGAAATTGAAAATCAAAAGAAAGCTTGGGATAAAATTAAGCTAGTATTACCTATATTTCAGCTATTCAAAGTGGATAGATCTAATAGTGATAAAGATAAAGATGTTCAAGATCCAATTAAAACTGTTGTAGCTGAATCTGTTAAAGAAATTGATAAAGAGTTTCGTATCATGGCCAAAGAAGTTGAAGAACATGTAAAAGAGGTATTAGAAAATACAATTGAAAAGCTCAAAGAGTTTTCCCAGTTTTCAGATGTAGATTTGACGCCAAATATGAATATTGGAAAAGTAGAATCACTCTTCTCGTTTGATATATTAACTGACAATGGAATTCCGTTAAATAAGAGGGGAAGTGGTGTAAGGCGTTTAGTCTTATTAAGTTATTTTCGCGCCGAAGCAGATAGACTATTAAAAAAATCTCCTAAAAATAGCATTATTTACGCTATTGAAGAACCGGAAACTAGCCAACATCCTGATTTCCAAAAAATGATAATAGATGCTTTGATTAATATTGCAAAAGTTGATAAACGCCAAGTATTTATAACAACGCATAGCCCTGAAATTGCGGGTTTTTTTGAAATAGATGATATTAATCTAATTGAAAGAAAGGATGGATATCCAACTGTTTGTTCACTAAATAGCACCCAGAAGGCAGATAGAGTAATTGAAACATTGGGGCAGCTTCCTCCTATATCAAGCAAGATTATAATGTTTGTTGAAGGGGAAAATGACATTCGTTTTATAAATACAATTGCTCAGTTACCAACTTTTAAAAGTATAATTGATATTGAAAAAGACGTGTCAATAATGCCTACAAACGGTGGGCAGTTGGTAAATATTATTAAAAAAAGATATTTAGAAAACATTGGAGTACCGGAATTTCATTTCTATGATTCGGATGTACAGAAATATATAGATATTGTAAGCGAAATGAATCAGGACAATGATGATTCTAGAATGGGATTTTGTACTGAACATAACATGTTAGAAAACTACATACCAACTAGAAGAATTAATGAGTATTTTAATACAGAAATAGAAGACTCAAAAACAATAGATATTGTCAACCATTTGAAGACTACACTAATAGGTTCTAATGATAAGCAAATTAAAGCAAAGTTAAATGAAGAGGTTATGAGGACTGTTAATGAAGAAGATCTTGTTGAGCATGGAGTATTTGAAGAGTTAATGGATATTTTCCTTATTTTAGACCATCTGAAAAATAAAAAATATACAGATGCTAAAAATATTGTTGAAAAAAGAATGCTAATCCATGTGTGAATAATAGGGAAATATTACATGGGGCTAAATTTCTAATAGCCCCATAATTTTATTTATCAGATTTTAAATTAGATAAATAGTTTATACGGTTTTCAAAGCTTTCTTTTATCAATAATTTCCATTCAGGAGCACGTTCATTACTATATGAGCGCAATTCAATAACCAACTGTTTCAAAAATTCCTCTGCATTCTCGTAAAAACCGTCTTGGAAAATAGTTTTAAATGTTTTAGTAAAGTCCTCAAGAGTTATTGGTACAATGTTAACAGACATCTGGGAATCATCGTTTCTATACCAAACGCCTATTCTAAATGTTTCTGCTGTATTTGTGTCGATCTTGTTTGCTATAAACACTCCAAACACACGCTTTCCTAAGACTGAAAACTTATCAACGTACTGAGCAACGTGACGTCTCACGGGTTCGCCTTCGGCAGCTTCTTGTCTTGAAGAGGTTGTCAAAGTTACTTCGACTACGAAAACAAAATCTTTAAATTCAAAGACCATATCCGCATCCCCACTTGGAGCATGTCTAACAGGCTTAAAGGTTCTATCGACTGGAAACTTTCGAGACTCC
This sequence comes from Siminovitchia sp. FSL H7-0308, assembly GCF_037980985.1. NCBI lineage: Bacteria > Bacillati > Bacillota > Bacilli > Caryophanales > Bacillaceae > Siminovitchia > Siminovitchia sp. FSL H7-0308. The sequence goes on along the minus strand of NZ_CP150282.1, from coordinate 3,457,101 downwards.
CATGGTTCATTGTGCAGTGAATTTATTGCTAAAAAAGCTCTCCAGACAGCCCACTCTAAATATGCGGGGCCTTCTCCGCTAGGGATAAGCGAATTTCTCTTTCCAATTCGGGAAGGCTGTTGTAATTCTGTCATGTATTTTAGAATATCTTCCCACTCATCTTTTTGTCTAATCGCATATTGTCTTTCTTGATTATGAATCCATTCATTTTCTAGTCTAATCCTTATGATGGATAAATCAGCAATGTCCATATGCTCCCAACCTTCCGGGAGAGGTTCGATAGTAGCATTGTGTTGAACTAAAAGATCAAATAAGTTTCTAATAGCTGTAATAGCTTCATGTTTCTTGTCCGTAGGCAGGGAAGCGCCTTGGCCCAAAGCTCTTTGGTAGTCTTCTTGAGAAACTGGCTTGAAAGGTATTTCTAAAATTTGTTTAACAATCGTCTTCTTATGCTCTGCAATACTTAGACCAGATATTCCTTCTTCCTCAAAAAGGCCAGTGAGCTTCAAATATCTGATATTTACATCCGCATAGGAATTTAAGCTTTCTGAACTAACTCTGCCACCATCAATTTTTGAAGCCTTTTCTCTGTATTCCTTCTCAAACTGTCTTACCCTTCCAGTAGCTTTCTGCTTAAGCTTCCTATAGTGAATGATTTCATTTACGATGTGTGGTATATCCGTCATATTATAATGAATCATTACAATAGAAGCCATTTCGTTTTTAGATATCGTTGAGTCTTGACCTAATTCCTCTAAACCCACTAAAACACTTAATACCATTCGCAACGGGTTTATAGGATGATCAATATCTCCCCATGGCATTGGATGAATAGGGGAGGGTAATTGGTGGATTAATAAGGCTCTTAAAAAACAATCCTCTTGTTCAGGGAGAGAAGAAGTGTGAATTAACCTTCTACCATTGTCTGTAATAGTGTGTGTCTCATTGTTAATAAAACCCAATCTAATTAAATTCAATCTCCATTTTCTAGAAACTGTATTATCAGTATTAGTTTGTAGCGAAATAATGCCTTCTTTGTCTAAGAGTAATGCCATTCCTTTTTCATTCTTTTTACTAAAATCTCCATGAAATTCAGAGTTAACTAAAACCTCTAATCCATCTCTTAACCTTTGGGGATTTCGCACACCGTTATCAGCAATTAACCATGGCATATTATATTCAACTCCTAGGATCAATAACCAATAAAGAGAAATTCTTCAACTTTATTTTTATTATTCCCGATTTTGTGATTTTGGTTACCAAATGAATATTGATGATTAATAGAAACTACATCCACATTACTTTTGTATTTTGCAAGCAAATCAAGCATTTCATCTTTTGTAGGTAGAGAATTTGAAGAGTAAGAAACAATTAAAACACTTTCTTTGTGTTTTTTAAATAACAAGTCAAATGCGTCATGAGCACCCTTTCTTGAACTAAAAGGAGTAGGGTAGCTTTTAAACTTTTTAGTCTTTGTTTCTTCCTGAATCTCAATTCCTTCCCAGTCTTTTACTAAACCTTCGACAAAGTGATATCTTCTAACGTATTCATTATCTGAATGAGGGCTATAGTAAGGGGGATCGATATATACAATATCGGCTTTCTTTCTAAAACTCATAGCATCCCCATTTCTAGATGAGTTTCTTTGTCCGTTATCAAATACAGCATTATTATAAATTTGCACTGCCTCAATAAAATGCTCTTGAAGAGAAAGTTGAAGATCTCTACGTCCATCATCATATTTATCAAGTCCAACGAACGTAAATATTCCTCTAGGTCTCCTTTTCATACATGCTCTTACTAATGCCGACATTGCAAGAGCCTGTTTGTTTTTATTTTTAAGCAAGGGTATCGTTTGTCTCAATTTATCAATAAAAAGGTTATCCTCATCATTATAATAAATCCCTTTAAAGGTCTTTGATACAAAATTATCAGAAACAACCTCGGTATTTAATAGCTTTTTTAAATCATTTGCAGACAAAGTTGTCTTATTATTCTCTATGAGCGCTTTAGTGAAAGTCGATGAAAAAGCCATATAATCATTGCTAAAAACTTGTTTACCTTGAGCTTTGAACATGTATGAGACAATCCCACTCCCAGAGAACAAATCGGCAACACTTTCAAACTCAAATTGTGATGCAACTGACCAAATACTTTCTAATAAATCTTTTTTACTTCCCATATAACGGGTGGGTGGATATTTTTCAACTTGATCTGGGAGTTTGATTGAAGGTGAGACAATTGAGAATCTTTTTTTGGGAGTTACTTTAACCAGCACATCCTCTCCTGTTCGCTTGGTCCCATTGCTGTTGATATTTCTTTTAGTTTGGTGAACACTGATATTATAATCAGAATACAGTTCGTGAACTAAAGGATGATTTGAATTTGTTAGAAGGACGTGACAGCCTAGTTCATGAAGTCTTTTTACTTCTTCCGCCAGTTCAACATGATCTTCTTCATAGAACTGTTCTTTGGTGTATCTTTTAAAATCAGAGTACTCACTGACCGGCAAATAAGGAGGATCTAGAAAAATGAAATCCCCCGGTTCAGCAAAATTTTGTAAAACAGTTTTATAGTCACCATGGATAATAGAAGTGTTTTGTAAGATAAGACTTGCTGCTTTTAAGTTCTCTTCATCACAAATTTTTGGGTTTTTTAAATTTGCAAAAGGGACATTAAATTTTCCTTGTTTATTAACTCTGTACAAACCGTTAAAACAAGTTTTATTTAAATAAATTGTTCTAGCAGCTTTTTGAATTGGAGATAATAAGGTTTCATTCTGCTCTCTGACTTGCAGAAAGAATTCTTTTTCATTAGGCATGGTTTTTAAAACCTCTATAACCTCCTCTACGTTAGAAGAGATTGTTGAATATAGGTTTACCAGTTCCTGATTCAGGTCTGAAATAATAGCATGTTTAGGGTTGAGATTGAAAAACAGCGCTCCTCCACCAATGAAGGGTTCTATGTATTTATTAAATTTTTTTGGAGAGGCAGCAGAAAGGACTTCGAGCATCTGTGTTTTCCCTCCAGCCCATTTCAAAATAGGACGAGCTTTAGTTGGGAATACTTCAAGATCAAATGATAAGTTTTTATTGATTTCCATTATTCTACACCTCTAAGATTAAGTCGTTACAAGAAAAGGTGACGCAAACAGGCGCCACCCCCTATAAAAAGAATTTAATAATGAACTAAATAAGTGATTAAATGCTTTACTTGTTTCGTCAATTGTAATATAATTAATGCCTTTTGTCAAAATACATTAAGTGAGGTCGTACATTAGCAATTTAGAAGGTAAAGGTAAAGGTAAAGTAAAGTAAAGAGCATAAGGAGAAACTGCTATCACTTCTCGAGATAGATCAGGCAGAGCCTGATGTTTCGGTGATATCAAAATAAAAAAGTTTGTCACACTCCTGTGACGGTGAATCGTTTATCTGTCACAGGAGTGTGACAAACTTTAAAAATATGACCCCATGAAAATATCAGGCTTTGCCTGATTCCGCACGACGAGTGGGGACAATTTTCCCTTATGCTCTTCTATCTGTTTTTGCATGGAACTGCAATTTTATTTTCCTGTTAGTGGAATAAAAATACCACGCTCCTATTTTTCAGGAACGTGGTTTTGTTTTTTATTTTCGATTTTGAATTGCAGTCTCGACCAACTTTAAACACTGTCTACACAGATCAAGTGCTTGGCGAAGCTCGTCATTTCTTTTTTCAAAAAGTTCATAAACCTGCCTAATCTCATGTTCAATTCGATAGGCTGCCACATAACCATCTGCAAATAATTCTAGAGCTTTGTCTATATCATGGTTCACCATGCTTTTAATTTGGTCTACAGTAAACATATCAAATTCTTTATACTTGTAATTCATTTTACTTTCGAATCCTTTCGTTGTTTCATTTTAGTTATTCTGCTACGGACAACTTCTTCGGTATGGGTTAGAAACTCAGTCTTATACATATCCGTTGTCGGAATGTGTCGTACATTTTGCAGTTGCATATATCCCTGCAATAATTCAATTAATATTTGTGTGTTCCTGTCCGTGTTGTTTGTCCCTAATCGAATCCGGTTCAACTCATTTGACATTCGCTCATTCACGATCTCGGCAACTGTATGGGAGATATATTGTAGATTCCAATGGTTCTTTTTCAGTTCCTTGTGTTCCTCCAAAATGGAATCTAATGCTTCGCCGATGTTGCTGTAATCATTGGTGATCTGGTAGTCTTCCAGATACTCGTAGTTGACGTTTCTCACTCTTGCACGAAATTGATGTTTGTTATTCATATTGTCCCGTCCTTTCAAAAAGAATCAAAAGAATTACTAGAAAAAAGGGAGGCGTCATGTTTTCGATTTCAACTTCTGCATACTAACCGTACTAGGAATCTGATACGAGCTTGGTCTGCGCTTGATTGTAGGAACAGACACCTGTTGCTGTGTTTCTTGCCCTGAGACAGTTCCATGAGATATTTGGGTCGAATGAACGTTTACTTGGTCAGTATGCTGTACATTCTGTTGATTCGTCACTGTGTGAGTACTGGCTGAATTATCTTGAACAACACTACCGCTGCTAGACTGTACTGTGCGTGTTGCTGTTGTAGTAGATTGGTCAATTTCATTCGTCACATCAATGTCTGTCTGAACACTTGATCGATGAGCAGCTTGTATCTTTTGCGAACTATGCGTGCCTTGTGCGTTGATTGATCGGGCGTTACCTTCTGGGCTTGGTTTAGGTGGATTTGTTGCACCAACTGTTGAAGCCCTATTAGATAACGTTCCAGGGTCTTGTCCTTGTTCCGACACACTGTCTGCTATAGACTCCCTTTGGGAATGATGAATACCCGCTTGATCTCCGTCGCCAATGCGTGTTCTGCTTTGTGCAGACACCCCTTTATCTGCATCATTAGGCGAAGGTGCTCTCCGTTGTTTTCTCTGTCCTGATGTCTGTTCATTTTCTAGTTGAGAAGAGACGCTTTTTGACGCAGCACTTTCGGATGTTCCTGCCGATTCATCAAGTCGATTATCATTATTGCTAGAGGAAACATTCTTGCTGTAGTCATTTACACCTGTTGAATTACTCATGCCTGTTTGAATTCCATCTTTCGTTGATGCGTTAGGCGAAGGCGCTTTCGAGTTATTTATTCCTTTGCTATTGCGATTCCCGAACTTAGCCAGTGAATCTTTTGTATTGCTAAGTTTGCCGCCCGTCATAAGATCAGCACCTTGTGCAGCAAGCTTTCCAGTGCCAGAAACTAATTTGCTTCCTGCATACGCTCCGGCGAGTATACCCCATCCATTTTTCAATCCAGCATCAATGCCGAATAGTCTTTCAACAATATTCGGCCCATCAATAACTGCTAAAGAAAAGGCGATTAACGCAATGAGATAGGGGAAGGTATCTAACGTTTCTTCCAAATAAGCTGTACCAATCATATACACCTTCATTGATAGAAAAATAAGAATTGCGGCAAAGAAGGTGTTTAATATCGCCTGGATGACTTTCTTTGTTTTCTGTCCATCGTGAATGTCGGCAGGTGCGACAATCAGCGCTAAAATATAGTTGAACGTTAGTTCAAAGAACAACTTAGCCAGCTTGAGAGAGATGGAAAATAGGGTAAAGGCAATGACCCCTAACGTCACAAAGATGGTGAACCAGTTGATGGAGTAACGGAAATAATACTCGTTGTTCCATTCTAATCCCGACTGATCAAGCTTTTCGGCACGGTATTCACCGGTATTGTTAAACGAAAGCGTGTATTTGGAAATCTCTTTTCCTTCACTTGAAATATCTTCGGTATCTTTCCCGTACTTTTCCCGAACGTTAATATTGGCAATTTTACTGGGTGGCGTGCTGTTCGGCACATTTAGTTCAGTCGAAGACCAATTATTTTTGTCGATTTCAGTGAGATCTACGACGTTCCGGTGTATGATCGAACCACTTAATGAGGATTCATCAGTCGGATAAAGTGAATCCACCTTTACAGCGTCGATTGCAGCGTCCGTAAACTCGTCTGCCTTTTCCATTCCAGCATTTAGAGCAAGAATGACCATTAGGGCGATAAAAAGGTTGATCGCTATTCCTTCACGATTGAACTTCTTTTGGAAAATCAAAAGATACCCTGTATAAAGCAAAGAAAAGGCGAGCAAGATGTATAGAAATGGTTTGATTGAATCTACAAACGCTACAATTTCAGGGTTATTATAAAAGCTTTTGACCAACAGAATGTCATCTGTCACGTTCTCCAACATATCGACAATCCAAGCAAGCCCTTTTACGAATACCCATCCAAGCCAACGCAAGATGTCTGTGAAAATATTGGAGATGCTTAGGTAATCTTGGAATTCCTCAAGCTTTCGAGCGATTTCCTCATTACTCATTGGTCGCACCTCCAGTCATGGAATCAATAAAGTATCGTAATTCCTCTTGCTGGCGCAGTCCTTCATGAGTTTCTAATTCGTATTCTCCGTAGACTTTCCCACCTTTCAGATAGTAAATGGCATTCACATGTTGCATTTCAAAACGGAAAGGATTTTTACTTAAACCGTCTGGATTCTCGTTTTTACCATCATTGCGGAAGACATTGAATTGCAAAGCATTTTCCTTTTTTTCTAGTAATGCTTTTTTGGTTTCATCTAAGAATGGAGCATCGGTTTCATTCGTAATGACAACGAAACCGTCTTTTTGGTCATCTAACATCTGCTGTATATCGTCAGTAGTGGCTGTCTTTAGTCCGTCGCTCTGGTTACACCCTGTTGCAAACAGTGTTATACTAAAAGCAATAAAAGTTGCTCTTACAAGCTTCATGCAATAGCCCTCCTAAAACTATTTAGTAAGTTGGCACAATTCCTTTTGAAAAACTGTGGTCACACACATGGTCATTTTTTTGGTCATCAGAGATTGATTCATCATTTAGGATTGTTTATCGATTTTCTGTGAAATGTTGATATACCGGTGTTTCTTTGTAGTTGTTTTAGAGGATTTTGGTGGCTAGCTTATGGGCGGCATGATGTAGTCGTCTCTCGAACCCCCTGAACCATAAGGGTTTGTGCAATAAAAACAATTTTATGTAAAAAACATCCTTCACTCGTTAAATGGAGTGAAGGATGTTTTTCTTTGTCAGATTTGCCAACACCCCTGGGGATAATGCAAGGCTTGTCATATATAAGGGTTTACAGCATCCTTGTTTATTCTGGCACCATATGAATAAAAATAGTTATTGTTGCTTTGAAATAATGTTTGATAATTGATTTTAAAGAATGATCCTTTTGAATAAAGTTCGATAATTTTTAAAAAAGTTTTATACAGTAATCATTCAACAATCGGTCCATTTAATTTGAAAAGTAATAAAAAAATAAAACAGGGATAAAAAGCTTTTTTTCATCCCATTACATAAAGACTCGTGTCTATTTATCTAAAATATCCCATAAATTAGTGCTTAGATATTTAGTTCCTGAGTCTGGAATATGAATTAAAACATTTTTCCCTTTCAAGTCCCCTTTTAATAGTTTCAATGCGGCCGCAGCATTTGCCCCACTGGAATCCCCCGCAAAGATACACTCTTTTAACGCTAATAATCGAGTGGCTTCGGTGACTTCACAATCACTGACCGTAATAAATCCATTTATCAGTTCTTTATTCTCTTCAATAAACTTTAATGGAATATTATATCCACCACCTTGAATGATATGTTTCCCATCTGTCTTTTGGATTGAACTATAAAATGGTGCGTTTACCGGCTCAACACCATAGCATTTGATGTGGGGAAAAGCTTTTTGTAGTGATTTTGACACGCCGATAAAAGTCCCTCCTGTACCTATGAAATCAACAAAAGCGTCAATTTTTATATCGCCTAGCTGTTCAATAATTTCGGGACCGAGCCGTTTCTCACCTGTTTCAACACTGCTTGGATTGGTAAATTGGTCAATTCTAAAAGCATTATATTTTTTTGTCAGCTTTTGCGTTTTTTCTTCAACAAGATCTAAGTCTTTGCTTGTTACTTTACCAGGTTCAGAATCTGGATGTTGGTCCACTAAAACAACTTCAGCACCGAAAGCTTTCATCATTTGTGCACGTTCAATTGAATTCCCCCTAGACATGACAGCTATAAAGGGATATCCTTTTAAGTTGCAAACAATCGCAAGTCCTGTCCCCATACTGCCACTTGTCAATTCAATGACAGGTTGCTTTTTTTTAAGCAAGCCTTTTTCTTCTGCACTCTCAATTATTTCAAGAGCCATCCGATCTTTTTTACTAAGTCCGGGTGCAAAATACTCCAATTTGGCAAAAATATTGCCTTCTACATTTTCTGTATACCGACTCAGCTTGATTAATGGAGTTAAACCTATCGTTTCAAGTATATTTGCAGCTATATATGACATAAGTACCTCTCCTTGATATAATATATTGTCTAAATTATACTATAGCGTATGCGTTATGATGAATATAATTTCAATATAACGTACAAATATTTTTAGAATTAGGTGGAATGGCAAAATGGACCAAATTAATAAAATAATTGGAAAAAATTTAAAGAGGTTTCGAATCGAGAAGGGATATACATTGGATCAAGTAGCAGAATTAACCAATGTGAGTAAAAGTATGATTGGTCAGATTGAAAGGGGGGAATCTACACCGACAGTGACAACACTGTGGAAAATTTCAAATGGTTTAAAAATATCTTTCTCATCATTGATGGAAGACGAAAGTGAGGAATCATTTGTTATCAAAAAAGAAGATGTGGATTCATTAAGTGCCGACGAAGGCTATAAGGTCTATACTTATATACCGTTTAATATAAACAGAAAATTTGAAGCCTTTATGATTGAACTAAAACCGCAAATTAAACATGAATCTCCAGCACATACCGAAGCACTTTTTGAATATGTTTTTGTTCTTTCAGGCGAGATTGAAATCACTGCAAAGCAAATTGCTACCATTATTAAAAAAGATGAAATGCTAAGATTTAAAGCAAATACATCGCATTCCTATTTTAATCTTTCTTCAAATCAAGACGCAAAAGCTATTGTGGTTATTGTTTATCCATAATATTTTTGTGTTGTGTGATTCTAGCTCATACATTGCCAGTGACAATGACTCTATCTCGAACAAACAGAGAAAGACCACAGTATTAGTAATGATGGAGCTGTCTCGGTGGATTCGATCAATGACGAGGAAGCAACGATTACATGATATGGTGACGAACAGGCTTCGGAACTGATTCAATTCAAATGGGAACAAGATGAAGAAAAAAATCCCTTTCATGTCATCCATAAGGAACTCGGTTATCGTAAAGCTTGCCATCGTGAAAATGGCATTGAGTTACAGAGAAAAAAATTCATCCTCAACATATACATATCTTCTCACTTCAGACAGCATCCCTTTTCTGCTCTATTATTTTTAGCACCTCTAAGTGTTTAAACTGTGCCTGATAATGGGGGTGCAGTTCTTTATTCGTTAAAAAACAGGAATAGACTGCTATTCGCTATGCGTGCCTTTTGGTACGCTTTTTTTTATATTTCGGGCTTGCTGTATAGTTTTTGCTTATATTTTTCTTCGAAATCTGAGCATTCGCATTTGGTAATGTTATTTCGAAATTAGACATGTCACATTTTAGGACAGAAAGCGACATTTTTTCGGAGGTGCAGATTATAAGGAATTGATTGCACAAGGGGTACAGGACCAAAATTAAACATTTAAGGAGGTACGAAATTCTTGAGCAAAAGAAATTTTGATTACAAAAAAGCTATTAATCGAAAGAAAAAGTTGAAAAAAGTAGCAACAATTGCTGCGACATCACTGATCTTAACCATACCAGTAAACACATTTGCAAATTCCTTAAGTTTACCTGGTTTAAACACTAATGCTGTCTATGCTCAAAACTTGGCAAATGTAAATATTTTAACAGATGTTAAACTTTCAGGAGCCGTTAATGTAGTTTCAGGTCAGCCATCGGAGCTATCATTAACAATGACCTCTGGCGGACTAGCTGATACAGAAATTATTAATCCGAACATTGTGATGCAATTTTACGCACCCGAGCTTGCAGGGAACTTGATAGAAGGGGGCACGGCAGATGTAACGGTTGATATTTTACCGATTACAAAAGAAAATCTGCCTGGACTTTATTCTGCTGTCGGTGGATTAACTACGACAGTTACAGACTTAACAAATGAAATCGGTATACTTGTAAATGAATTATTAAATATCGCACCTGGAATTCTGCAGGTAAACGGTTTGGATGATGTTCTTGCAGCACTTGATGCACTCAATAATCTAGAAAGTTCATTAGATTCATTGACATCATATAAAGAAGCAGATATTCCAGTGACGATTAATGCTGATGGAACAATTACGGTTGAATATGATGATGGCTTAGGTAAACATTTACAGGAAACAATTGATTCAATTGTAGTAGAGTTGTTAAATGACTTATCAGAAGCATTAGGTAATTTGGAAATAAAAATATTAGCGGGCGGACTCAATACAGATAATATATTAGATCTTGCCAGAAACTTAGATAATTTACCTCTTTTAGGCGATGCATTAGCACCTTTATTAGGTGATGGACCTTTAGGTAAATTAATTGATGCTTTAGGCAGTTTATTAGGCCCCATTTTAGATCCCATATTAAAACCTTTACTTGGTCCTGCAGTTGAAGGAGTTGCAGGAGTACTCGAAAACCTAGTAAATGAATTATTAACGACTGTAGGTAGTTTAACTGGAGAAATAACGAATGTAGCAGACCAAGTTACAGATTTAACACTTGATTTAGTAAATGATGTAGCTGCATTAAAATTAATTGCGGGTACGACGGTAAATGTAAACGGTGTAAAAGTTGATGAAAAAGTTTGTGGAAATGTTGACATAAAAGGTCTCGCAGTTCAAGATGCAATCATTGACCTAGACCTATTTGCTAATCACGGAACAGGAACTACATTAGATTTTGGTGAATGTCTAGATGACGGTGACGCTGACGCCGATGCTGACGCCGATGCTGACGCCGATGCCGACGCCGATGCTGATGCTGATGCCGACGCCGATGCCGACGCTGACGCTGATGCCGACGCCGATGCTGACGCTGATGCTGATGCCGATGCTGACGCCGATGCCGACGCCGATGCTGATGCTGATGCCGACGCTGACGCTGATGCTGACGCTGACGCTGATGCTGACGCTGATGCCGATGCTGACGCCGATGCTGACGCCGATGCTGACGCTGATGCCGACGCCGATGCCGATGCCGACGCTGACGCTGACGCTGATGCCGATGCTGACGCCGATGCTGACGCCGATGCTGACGCCGATGCTGACGCTGATGCCGATGCTGATGCTGATGCTGATGCTGATGCTGATGCCGATGCCGACGCTGATGCTGATGCTGACGCTGACGCTGATGCTGATGCCGACGCCGACGCTGATGCCGATGCTGACGCTGATGCCGATGCCGACGCTGACGCTGATGCCGATGCTGACGCCGATGCCGATGCTGACGCTGATGCTGATGCCGATGCTGATGCTGATGCTGACGCCGATGCCGACGCTGACGCCGATGCTGACGCTGATGCCGACGCCGATGCTGACGCTGATGCTGACGCCGATGCCGACGCTGATGCTGACGCTGATGCCGACGCTGATGCTGATGCCGACGCTGACGCGACGCTGATGCTGACGCTGATGCTGATGCTGACGCCGATGCTGATGCCGATGCTGATGCTGATGCTGATGCTGATGCTGATGCTGATGCTGATGCTGATGCTGATGCTGATGCTGATGCTGATGCTGATGCTGATGCTGATGCTGATGCTGATGCTGATGCTGATGCTGATGCTGATGCTGATGCTGATGCCGATGCTGATGCTGACGCCGATGCTGATGCTGATGCTGACTGACGCTGATGCTGACGCCGATGCTGACGCCGATGCCGACGCTGATGCTGACGCTGATGCCGATGCCGATGCCGACGCTGATGCTGACGCCGATGCCGATGCCGACGCTGACGCCGATGCTGACGCTGATGCCGATGCTGATGCCGACGCCGATGCTGACGCCGATGCTGACGCGATGCCGATGCTGACGCCGATGCTGACGCCGATGCTGACGCTGACGCTGATGCCGACGCTGATGCTGACGCCGATGCTGATGCTGATGCCGATGCCGACGCCGATAAAGATGAAACGCCAGGAAGTCAAACAGACAATGATACAAACGGCAAAGTCGGTAGCCATGACACTAAAGGAGACGGTGACAAACTACCGAATACTGCAACATCCATCTTTAGCACAGGACTAGCAGGGTTAATGGCATTGCTAGCTGGAATTGCTGGATTACTTACTGGAAGAAGAAAAAAAGGTAAAACAGCAAATTAAAATAAGATAGCACCTTTTCAATATAATCAGCCTATGTTTCATTAGAAATATAGGCTGATTATTTATCAATAAAGTTAACTTTGAACAAGTCAAACTTGGGTGCTATGAAACCATTTGAACGGCCCTTTTAAAAGGTGAGTGGCAATTGGTTCGAAAAAACGTCAATTGGAAATAAACCAATAGTAATAGGTGGACTGCTTAATGAAAAAAAATATACACCATCAACAAAAGCCAGACTTAGAAAAGTTGAATCAGGAAATTGAGGAAGAGTTATTACACTACTTAGAGAGTGGAAAACCACCTCAAGAGGAACAGGAAGTCTATCATTCTTCAATTCAAACGATATTCCAATTTGTGATGACAACCGCTCTTGTATTAGTTGTTGTGATTAATATTGCCCTTATTATTTATAAATTGTTCAATTGACCCTTGTCATTTTAATGGGTATGTAGGGCATATGTAAAACTCGCTTTTTAATACATAATCATTTTGAAAGCGTTCGGAAGGATGGCATTAAAAAAGATCTAAAAAGTACTTCAAAACAATTACATGCCACTATTGATCAAGTTTGAAAAAACATGAGATCAAATGATAATGATACACGTTTGTTACGGCGAGATTTAGTTTGTCTACAGAGCGATATTTTTTACCATAATCATTTCTTGTCTCATGATATTTCGTTGATTGGTGAATTGTCCAAACAAGCCTTTTTTAAACATACTTATTAATGAATTTTAAAATTTGAACCCTAAAAGATTTAAAAATTTTGAGGAACAAAAAAAGGAGTATCTTCCCAAATGTCGAAATAAGTAAGAACGACACTAATTCTAAGGCAGAAGGAAGTTCTTATGAAAAGTGATAACCTGCAAGATTTATATGATTTAGAACCTGCCCAACATTTGGATGTAATTCACCAATGATAAATAACGCTTTCTGCTACTTCTACCTTAGACATGGTCTGCTTTTCAATGGACGCTAACAACCTTTAGTCATAATACGGTTTTCACCAATACATATAAGACGTTCCCAAAAGAGGTAGAACCACATTCAAGACACTTATAACGTTTGCGGTATACTTGTAAGCCTACTCGCGCTTTAAAAAAATGGGCAAATGTAAAATAACTTGTTTTCTGCTCCCATGTTTGTAAAGCTTAGCTGGAAGACTGCAATGGGGTGGGTTGGAATTCGCTTCAACCTAATTAAAATGTCATTTTCATTTTCTTGAATATCTTCTGGTAGTTTAAATTCAGATAGACCAATATAGAATCTTTACATTTTATCCTCTTGGTAACAACCATTTTTAAGATTTTAATTTTGCTAGAGGAAATAAGTATAAAATGAAAAGAACGCCCAATGCTGAATACGCTATTTTTAGTCCAAATCCATCTGTAAGTGTACCCGCGACCACCGGCCCGGCCATCATGCCAAATGAATAGGCTGTATTGTAAACCGCATAAGTTAGGCCTTGAGAAGTAGCACCTGCTTCTTGAGAAATATCTGCTAACTTAGGGAGTGCAGGAGTTAGAATCATTCCAAGGGTGATTCCTAACAGTACAAGTGTACCAACTTGCAACCAAATAAGAGTTGGTAAAGCGTTTAGTGGTAGTACAATTGCTGCCATTACAATACCAATCCTTATTGTCTTAACATGACCAATCTTAGTAGAAATAGACCCAATAAGAGGGGAAGTTAATCCATAACCAAGAGTTACTACAGCAAACAAAATTCCTATTGCCCCCGGGGAGATTTTTAAGCTTTCATTGAAGTGAATTGGCAATGTTGGTTCAATACTTGCAAAAACAGTTGCACCAATTACTGCAACCCCAGCAATTATGAAAACATTTCTGTTTTGTAAGATTTTAAAAGGTGATGTAAAACTCTCTGCCTTCGTTTCAGGGATTTTCCGAAGCAATATTAAACTTAGAATCGCGATAATAAGTGCAATCCCTGTAGCAATGAAAAAAGGAAAGTGGTATCCACCAAATTCATAAAGCCAACCTCCAATTGGAGGGCCCAATAGTACTCCTCCTGCTTGACCAGACATGGCCAATCCCAGCGCTTTTCCTCTTTCTTCTTTTTGAAACACTTCTGCTAATAATGCTAATCCAGCTGTCCAGGGTATTGCCGCAGCAAATCCCTGTAGTAAACGTGCCAAAACCAGAACCCAGAAACTTGTAGCAAAAGCATATATTAAAGTTGTTACCGCTAATGCCATAAGGCCTAATACCAAAAGTTTTTTTCTCCCCATTTTATCCGCTAAAGCTCCAAAAAATGGGGTAGCAACAAACAAGGAAAGGGCATAACTGGAAAATAATAAACCTATTTCTGATTGTGAGGCTCCTAATGATTCAGCATGAACTGGTAAGAAAGGGACTACTAATCCATACATAAGCATATCTGCAAAAATTGCTAGAATCACTACAATTAAAACAGAATATTGAATGTTTCCTTTCATTTTATTTCCCTTCCTTAATAAACTTAATGATTTCTTCAATGGTTTTAAGTTGTAATTCGCATTGCTCATACATATTATTAAAAATAAAATTTATATTAGCAGGTAATTGCCCTAAAACTTTCTGTTTTGCCTCGTAACCAGATTTCATATTTTTATAAACGCTTGTAATCTCTTGTTTTTGTTTCTCTAAGCTACTTAATACTTGTTCATCATGTAAGTTTTCCATAAATGTCAATGCTGTATAAAGAGGCGCTGGGAATACTACAGATGAATCAGTAAAAGAATCTATAAGTAGCTGGTTAAGTTCATACTCTCCATCTTCTGTTATTTTAAATATTGACTTGGTTCTTAACCCAGTCTTTTCAACTTTTTCCAAGATGACTTTTCCTTCTTCTTGCATTTTCTTTAAAGCGTGATAAATAGATGCTGGTTTTACGTAAGCCCACATATCTGTTTGTGATGATTCCATCATTTGTTGAATTTCATATCCCGACATCGGGCCATTTGCTTTTAGAAGTCCAAGAACTATAGTGCGTGTCATATATTAACCCCTCCATCATCATACTAAACGTTAAATACTAAACGTTTAGTATTGGAATAAAGATATTGTAACAAAAAAAAGAAAAATATAATAGCCAAAATTACTATCCCACTAAATACTCCCATTTTAATTAGTTTTTGCTATGTCTTTTTTTTTGAGTAATTTTTACACTAAATGTTTCGAAGATTACATGTAGCAAACCAGGTAAGAGTATAAAGTCGGGTGATAAAGTGATTATGGAGATGGCTTTACCAGATTCACTGTCATTTATTAGGAGAGCTAAAAAAGCATGGCCAAATATATGTATAAGAAAAAAATAAGGAAAAATGAATAATGGACCTCAGTGTTGAAAGAATTTTTAAAGCCACCTTTTTTGGCAGTGATGAAGAGGAGGTTATGTCACATGGAAATATTATATATTTGTATGTTACTAAACAAACGCTTGCGATTTTTTTCTGCTATTTTTAAATAAAATGTGACAAAATTAACCAAATAGCTTTTTGTGTGGCTATTTATAAGATATGATAAAAGAGAAATGAATACTGAGGAGGTAGGTTGTAAGGATGTTTAAAAAAATCGCAAGTGATGCTTTGGGATTAAGTGACATTGGAAAAATTATCTCTCCGCAAGATTTTGACAAGACAGAGTCTGATGATTATGTACTATATGAAGAGGGAGAAAAGATCCACTTTTTAATCAAATCGAAATCTGATGAATACTGCTTTACGAATCGTGCACTAATTCATCTTGATGGTGAAAAAGCGACAAGTAGCAAGCGTAATATTTATCGGTACGATTATTATAAACATCCGATAAAAAATGTCACAATAGAGACTGCTGGAACAATTGATTTAGATTTGGAAATAAAGTTTACGATTGGGGAGCAATCTATTTCTGTTGATATTAACAAAAAAGAAGGAAAAGCGATTGCAGATTTGTATAAATCATTGGTAGCTATTTCACAAATCCAAGATACAAATAAGCGAATGAAGAAATTTGCAAAAGATAGTTTGCAAGTATCGAAGTCCCTCTTTGAGAATAATCGTTTCCATGAAGGGCTTATCTCAAAAGAATTTGAACAAGCGGCAACATTTGCCTTTGATTGGTATAAAACGACGTATGAAGAAAACACACAAAAAGACTTTGGGGACGTTTTTGAAAAATATATTCAAAATTAATGATACATTGTTTTATCTAGTCCGTGTTTGGCGAACTTTTTGATGAAGCATAATATGCTGTTGCGGTGTCCGATATGATGATGGCTTTTCAAACTATGCTTTGAATACATAAAAAGTTCACATCAAAATGTTCACAAAATACCACAACTACCTAGAGCTGGATTGTTTATATATCGGCGCGGATAGGTAGTGGATTTTAGATGAAAGAGTGATTCTTTTGTGGGTCACTCTTTTAATATGTACCCTTCAGCTTCATGGTTTTTCAATAGCTTTATCATTAAACTATATCAAAAATTGTGTATATTCAAAAAAAGAGAGGGGTTCATGATAATCGTCGGCTCTTTATATTCAGGTAACAAGAATAAGGTGCGAAAAGTCATTCAATGAGCTTTTCCGCATATAAAATCGGAGGAATTGCATTGTTTAGTTATTATGGTGAACTCAGTACAGAGCTTTATAATGTTACAAAGCCTATTGGCTATTCAGTAGATGGTGATATTGAATATTACCTTGAAAGATTAACAGGTACGAATGGGAAGATACTGGAAGCAGCAGTGGGTTCAGGGCGGTTTTTAATACCTTTGCTGGAGAAAGGATATACTGTTGACGGCATTGACTATTCGCCTGCCATGTTAGATTCTTGCAGGAAGCGCTGTACAGAAAGAGGGTTACATCCGAATCTGTATGAAGGGAACTTACGCAGTTTTCAATTGCCTTCAAAATACGAAGCGATTGTCATACCTACGGGTTCATTTTGTTTGATTGAGAAATTAGAGGATGCCAAAAATGCCCTTACATGTTTTTATAACCATCTTATACCTGGAGGGCGTGTCATCATTGACCTGCTCTTTCCTGTTCAGTGGCGTACAGGAGAAACATCCACTTCCACTTTTCCTTTTTCCGATGAAGAAGGTATTTTATTAGAAAGCAAATCGATTGAAATAAATTGGGTAGATCAATATACTTTAACGCACTTAAAATATGAAAAATGGAAAAAAGGCAAGTTAGTGGACACTGAATTACAAAGATTTGCCATCCGGTGGTATGGAATAGAGGAGTTCAAACTGATTTTGAAAAATGTTGGTTTCTCTGAAATCACTTGCTCCGCTGATTATGATTACATGAAGGAGCCAACGAAAGAAACGCAATTGATTACATTTGAAGCTGTACGTAAATAGTTGAGAACATCAAGTTGTTTTGGAAAGCAAAAAAACCTTTGGATTTTTGAGTCGAGCAGTACAAAATTCAAGGGTTTTTTACCGTTGGTGGACACTGATCATGAGTTCTTTTTTTGAATGGACTGATATGGCTTAGCTCAAAATCAGTTTAAACCTTTCATTTTACGATAAGTGGCATGTCGGCTCAGACTAAGGTTTCCATTGTTCGGCATGGCCAGACTTGGGCACTCCACATCGTTGACAAGAGGCTGCGTTAAAGCCCTATAAACAACATGAAGGCAAATGTAAAAACCTTTCATTTCACACGGTTTTCATGTTTTTTGCGAATATTCGTTAGTTTTCAGCTTATGTCCCAGCGTTTTTTGGAAACGGATTTATTTGTAACGTTTTTTGCAAAATGGGAACTTACGTTCTATAATGTGTATGAAGTAAATGTGGAGGGAAAATGTATGAGACCTAGTCTAACGAAAAATACAAGCGTGGAAAATTTTAAAGATTTCTATTGGTTAAAGGACGAATTACAATCTTTTTGTAGGGAAAATGGAATAAGTGCCTCTGGTTCTAAGATAGAAATTTCCGATAGGATTGAAACATTTCTTCGGACAGGGGAGATAAAAAAAACTGCGAGAAAATCAAAAACGAATAAGAAGGTGCAACCACAAGCAGATCTTAGTCTTGATACAGTCATTATGGAAAACCATCGCTGCAGCCAGCATGTAAGAGCATTTTTTAAATCGGTAATCCCCAACTTTCATTTTTCCACTTATATCCAAAACTATTTTAAGAACAATGTCGGAAAAACATATCGTGATGTAGTAGACGCTTGGTATGAGGAAGGGGAACGAAAGAAAGACCCTTCGTACAAGAAAAACATTGCACCTCAATTTGAATATAATCAATTTATACGCGACTTTTTTGCTGATCCGAAAAATAAAGGAAAAAGCCGTAAAGAAGCGATTGCAGCCTGGAATGTAATCAAGCAACTTCCCGGAAGCAATAAATATATGTCTAATCATTAGTTGAGCATTTTTCAGCATATTTTATTGATGTGATTTGACTTTTGCCAGGCAAAAAACAAGCATTTGGTTGACTCGTTCAGCAAATGCTATTTGTTTGTCCTAATACCGAGCAGTTAGTTGCTCGACCCTTGAAGTGTCAGAAGGTTCCGTCACTATCGATAAAACAAAGACGGCCTCATGCTCTTTTAATAAATATGCGGCTTTAAGCCGCGCCCATTCATTGAATATATTTTCATGGTAGTGTATAAGCCATATCATTGAGGGGCTTTTGGCGATGATTGTGTCTTGAACGATACTTGTGTTGCCGTCATGAACATATCCGAAACCTAATAAATCGGTTTCACGAATACTTGTTCATTTGGAAACAAATCTTGTTTCATAGATATGATTTGCTGAGTCCGCTTAATTCTTCAATATCCTCTTTCCGTATCCTTGAACGTCTCCTAAACGCTCATATATCCACTTTTATTTCGTTCCAATTTTAGATGAAACGTAAGCTAGCCTGACAAATGGTTCGGATAAAAGACGGCTGCTAAAATAGTGTTTGCCAGAAAGTTTCAGGGGTAAATGAAAAGCAAGAACAGAAGAGAAAACCTAGTTTAGAAAAATACAGAAATATAAATGTAACATTTGTAACCTAAATGAAATATTTGTGATAATATATAAACATGGGAAATGTAAAAAGGAGGAGACCGATGAAAAAGTTTTATGCTATTGTATTGATGTCTGTATTTTTGTTAGCTGCTAGTGCATTCCATTACTCGGGGACAAAAAGTGATGTAAAAGCTACTCAAGTAGCAGAAGAAATGGCAGTTAGGGACCTCCAAAAACCGGCGGAAAATACGAAACCAGAAGAAAAAGTACTTGATACAACAGCCATAACTGCAAAAATATCAACGGCTACAGAGGAAACGAATAAACAAGCAGAAAAAGTAGAACCTGAAGAAAAGGCAAAACCTGAAGAAAAGACAGTGGATGCCGTAAAAAAAGAAGAAACAACTCCAGCGGTTAAAGAAGAGACAAATAAACAAACAGCAAAAAATGAACATAACACCAATCCAGAACAAGTAAATGAAGGAAAAGATACATCTGCCGAAGATGAGATCATTATTGACGGTACTAAATATGTTCTGGTTATGGATGAGAATAAACATCCCAATTTAAGTGATATCATCATTGCCGTACGAAATCATGGTGCAAAACTATACGCTATTCCTGATAGTGATGTATTTATCATCATAAAGGATCAGAATCCTATTGCTTATATGAGTGCCGGAGTTTTAGAGGCTCTTCCGGACTATGCGGAATTGGTAAAAGATATGTTAACAAATAGATATGAGGGGTTTAAGGAGAATGTCGACCTAGCCATACAAACAGGGGAAACGGTGCAGGTGAATTGGGGATCAACAGGGTACCATATCGAGTTAAAAGATGGATGGTTAATCGTTAACTATTTTTAAAGATAAAAACCCTTGAATTATTTGAAAAAATTCAAGGGTTTTTACGTTTCGGCAGACGAATATGGTTGTAACAAGTCCGGTTTCTAAGGGTTATTTTTTTGCACATAACATCACTGTTCAGGCACACCATTCATTGCGCGCAACATTGTATGATCGACGAAGGCTCATCAGATAGACAATTTCCCTTGCTTGTGAAGGGATTCCCCTTTATCAGGGAGCAGGTTCTGGTGCCATACCACTTTATCGACTAATGTATTGCTAGCAAACAAGCTCATAGCCCCGTTAAAAATATGCCTGGCTTTCTTCATTTCCGGATCGGATTGGCTAAAAGCGTATCCTGCGGCAAAAGCTGTCATATAATCCTCCCAATTGTTGTAATGGCTCTGTAGACGCCTGGCTATTTCTATTTTGGTTTTCCAAGCTGTTTCGCTTGTTACATACCCATAAACAGGGCCGATTCGGCTTAAAAAAATGGCCCATCCTCCTCCAAACGCAGCAATGTCTCCCGAAGGCAGTTGCGGAAGGAATTTATCAACAACCGCCCTTCTGGCATAGTCGGGGTGGTTCGTTGATGTTTCCATATATCTTTTGCGTGAGGCATCCGTCAAAGCCGACAGATGAGCATGTATTTGTCTATATTCATCACGATAACCGTCATCCAGCAACCAGCGAATGGTGCTTTTGAATGATGCCGCATCGGTAATGTTCCAAGCGAGAAGAGCATTTTTCATAACCTGTTTTCGCAGCCAGCGTTCTGCCTTATGAAATTCATAGACATAATAGTAGTGGCCGAGAACACTGTCCGTACATATGGTAGAGAGGCAGCGGAAATATAACTCCAACTGCTTCCTTTTTTTGCGGCTGTATTGATGTAACATGAGTAACTCCTTTCTAAGTTGATAAAACTCGTCTAACCTTCCATATTTTCCAGGCATTCCACAGTAAAAGGATGAGCAACAGGTCTGTAGAATACGGATGTAGATCAAAAAGCAGCGAAACAATCAAGTAAAGACAAATATAAAACCAGGTTAATCTTAAAAACAGGAATGAGTGAAACAAGAAATCGTCTCGGAGCGGTTGCTTCCGTTCTGCAGGATCGAGGGTCTTGCCGTACGCATTCTCCGCAATACACCAGTGGATATATGATCGAAAATGGAGCTTGTTTATTGCTAATGTCTCCTTTATCAACTCTCGGCCATCTGCCGTATTACCCAGCGCTAAATGGCAACGACCAGCCAAGACCAGCACATTTTGGTCCTTGTTCCCTTCGTCTTTGTTCAGAAGATGCATGCAGTCGGCAAGGGCGGCCTCATACTCCTGCTGATCATAGTAAAGCAGGGCACGCTGCCAATATCCATCAGGATCATCGGGTTGAAGAGCGATGACGCGGGTGAAGCATTCCAACGCCTCATCGGGCTTCCTTATTTCCAGATAATATTTCCCTCTCATTAATTCCAGATCGGGGTCGTCCGTGAACAGCCCATGGGCTTCTTCCAGCAAATCGCCTGCTCTCTCTACTTCCCCATTCATCAGCATATATTGGGCTGATTCTCTCAGATCCAAATATTGTTCGATATCGAAGGCGATTTCTTGATTAACAAAACAATCATATCTGAGCTCCATCGTTCCTTCAATTTGCCTGATCATATACTCTACAAATTCTTCATCATAATGCTTCAGCAGCTCTTCTTTGTCCTCGCGAAAACCGAATGTGTTGTCCAGCACTTCCCAAACGATACGGGGAAGATGATGATCATCTTCAAGGAAGGAAATGAGCCCATCCCGCAGCTCCTGGCTGTATTCCATCTCCCATACAATATCTTCGTCCATAAGGGTTTGCCAAGACTCGGGGGTGATGCGGGCGTAAAAATCGTCATATAGTTCTTTCACCTGTTGAAGAAACGCGTATACCGGATGGCGTTCGGTTCTTGGCTCCTCCAGCGGCACAGGGAAAAAATCATTTGAGTTGAAAAAGTGTTGCTCCGAATCAAAAGATTCCTCACTATCTTCATATTGACTCTCATCCTCTTCATCCTGAAAAACAGGCAAGGAGGCAGCTTGGCTCTTAGCCTGTTTCATGGCGGCGTCGTAAGCCTCCCTAAGCCGCTGATACCCTTTAGGATCATCTTCAGGATGGTGAAGTTTCAGCTTTTTGGCATAAGCTTTTTTGATGGCCGATTCTTCAGAGGTCGGATCAATCTCCAAAATATCCCAGATGCTCACAAGAAATTCAACCGCCTTTCTACTTCTTCCAACCGTTCCTTAAACTGTTCGGCCGCCATTTTGATTTTTTGATCATCCTGCGTTTGTAGTACACTTTCAAATTGTTGTATGAACAGCGCGATGGCATCACGGACTTCGCCGAGCGTCTCCTCATACAGACGTTCTCCCTTGGCGATCAACAACCTGTTTTCGGTGCGGTCCCGCGGATGGATTTTAATATCCTTCAATTCCAACAGCCGCGCTTCGATCTGTTCCTTTGTCATACTCCCGGCATTTTGCTCAATGATCGTCCGCTTCTTCTCGCCCGTCGAGACACTAATCACCTCGACTTCAAGAATGCCATTTATATCATAGGTGTATCTTACATCAATCATTTGCTCACCGGCTGGGGCCGGAGGCACTTTAATGTTCAGCTCTCCAAGTTTGATATTATTTTCGACTCGCCGGCTTTCCCCTTGATAAACATCTACCGTTATCCTGGTTTGATCATCCCTTATCGTACAAAGCCGTTCTACCCTGCTGACGGGAATCGGTGTGTTCCGTTCAATGATCGGCAAGAAGTTTCCGTCGGAATATTGCCCGCTGCCTAATTCCCGAACGACGCTCGTGCCGAGCGTATACGGGCATACATCCGTTAAAATGATCTCTTCCAACGCTTGATTCCGTTGTTTTAAAGCGGTTTGGATGGCCGCACCCAAGGCGACCGTTTCATCAGGATTGATATTTGTGTACGGCATTCTCCCGAACATACGGCCAATGACATTTTTAATGAGCGGCATTCGGGTTGCTCCGCCGATCATAATGACTGCATCCAAGTCTGAAGGGGACAGGGAAGCATCCCGAAGCGCCCGTTCAATCGGCTGGCGCAGACGAAGAATGAGAGGCTGAGCCAGCTTCTCGAACTCTGAACGGCTTAGCTGACAGTCATAAACTTCACCGTTTAAGGTCATGCTCATGTCCACAGTTGCTTCCTGGCCAATGGATAGCTTGCACCTTTCGGCCTGCTTGTAAATAGCCGCTTTCGTCTTCGAGTCGAGCGCTTCACTTTCAAGTTTGTGCGTCTTCATGAAATGGGAAATCAACAGCTCTGTAAAATCTTCCCCACCGAGAAAGTTATCCCCCGCAATTGATTTTACATCCATAACGCCCTCGAACAGCTCCAAAATGGACACATCGAACGTTCCGCCCCCCAGGTCAAACACGAGAAATTTCGTTTCCGGTTTTTCCTGATGCAATCCGTAAGCAATGGCCGCGGCGGTCGGTTCGCTAATAAGTCTCTCTACCTTCAATCCGGCAATCTCTGCCGCGAGCTTTGTTGATTTCCGCTGCGCATCGTTGAAATAAGCCGGTACGCTGATAACCGCTTCCGTAACCTGTCTGCCAAGATAATTCTCTGCATCCTCTTTTAGTGTTTTCAGCACGAAAGAGGAAAGCTCCTCCGAAGAGAAGGAGTGTTCTCCAAGATCATACTTTTTTTCCGAGCCCATATATCGTTTAAAAGCGGATGCGGTCAGATGCGGGTGAGTCATGAGTCTCTCTTGGGCAATACGCCCGACCAAAATACTCCCATTTTCATCTACACTGACAATGGATGGAGTCATTCGCTCACCGAGTACATTAGGGATAATGACGGGTTTATCCTCCGTCCAATAGGTTACTAGACTATTGGTTGTCCCTAAATCAATTCCTATCGTTGTCAAAGAATATCCCTCTTTCTATCTGTGACTTTATTACATAAAATTCCACTTATTGGATCATCCTCTATTTCTATCCTATTTTAAAATGTTTTTTATCGCAATCAATGCCGCTGAAAAATTCCCGGCAGGCTGAAATTTTCTTGGACTTGAACAATTCAGTAAAGGTGTATTTGTTTCTTCTGAGGGAAAGTCGATGGAAATTTTGGTCATGAGCCAATGCATCGATCGACTTGAACATTCCTTTAACGAATTAAAATGACTCTTTATTTTGTGCAACGGATGATGAGGTTGCGATGCGTATGAAAAAGGATTTTTATCCCCTTAGCACCCAAAATAGTTTTGGGAAGTTTCTAGAATAGGAGACTTCAAAGTTTTTTATTCATTGTCTTGACGGGTATACATAATCCTTTCATTTGTCTTCAATGAAATGGGATATGTCAGACAAAAACATTTTATGTGTAAAATCCTTATTGTCTAAAAAATATACCTTAATGTACCTCGCATTCCATAACGATTGTGGCTGACCGCTATATCCCGGAAAACATGAACGATGGGGAGGTTATTACTGGGAAAAAGCAAGAACATTTGATTAATGTGTTTACATGTTTTCAGCAAGATCACCCTAGCAGTAAGCTCTGCTTATCGGCATGAAAAAACAGCCTCAAAACTTCATTCTGAGCTTGAGATCCGACATTCCATTTTTCCACTGCTTTGTCCCTTCGTCTCATTTATGAAGGCCATCCAACGATGTTGCGATGACACTTGGAATAAATCGTAACGCAACAGAAATTAACAGCCCTATAAGGTGGAAAATCCGGTTCGCTTGTTGAGACGGGCATTGAAGGCCGAAAAAAAGGAATGGTGTGCATGACCTCAGAAAGTAATAAGATGATCAGTACGATAATGTGATGGCGATGGAATGATTAATTAAGTCATTCTTAATTTACGGGATTGAAGCAGCCCGAAGTATACGTGAAAAACATAAGAAAAGCTCCGTAACGATCATAAAAGAAAGAGTCTGTTTGACACAACTAAATCAGCTGATGAAAAAACGAACCATAAAGTGAAACTTCATTCAGTAGGGCTCCTACTGAATGTTAGTTGAACCAATCGGGCATTTAGGTGCCGTTATCTCCCACTTAAACCTTTTATATTCACTCAAGCTTTTGAAGTGGGAGTCTTACGGCACATTACATGCGGGATAAATGGCCCCAGTGTATCATACGCAAGCTTTTAGCGTAGTCAACTTATGTAGACTCCTGCGGGAATAGCTGGAGCTGAAGATCCCGCAGGAAAGCGACCTTTGCTTTCCGAGGAAGCTGAAGCCGGGCACGCGGAAAGCGAAATATGTTGACGTAGCGATGATAGGGATTTTTTTACTCAAATAGGGGAGTGGACATAAGGTAAAAGCTGATTGTTATTCGTAAGAATCTGAGAATAAAACCGTTAAGGTTTTCAAACTGGTGGTTACCCCTAAAAGTTAGAGTAGAAAGTCTCATTTTAGGGGGTAAGTACCACTTGATTTCACGCGGTTTATTCATTTTTACAGGGGTATGTCCCGGCCCCTTTTTTGTTCGCGAACCATAGATTATCTGATGTTTCTCAATTATTAGGCCTTCATTGCTTGCCGTTAATCATTTGCAAATTCGAAGTTTCATTTACCCTTGTACAATAACTGCCTTTTGTATCCAATGGCTGTTATGCCAGATGGATACGAACCCCTTGCTCTTCCCACAGATGTAAATCTAAACCTTCAGCTTCTTTTCCAGTAACGATATCGTCTATTTGCTTAATGCCGGCTACCTTGTGTAAGGAGACACTGCCAATCTTTGTATGATCAGCAACGACGATCACTTGTTTGGCGGCGCGAATCATTCCCCGCTTAGCGGAAACGAGATACTCATCAAAATGTGTTAATCCTTTTTTGTGATGGAGGGCCGGTGTCCCCAAAAAGGCCTTATGAACATGGAGTGTCCCTAAAACTTCATCCGTAATCATTCCATTTAACATAAAGCTATCAGGAAATAAAGTTCCTCCTGTAACGATCACTTTGATTGATTTCGCGGACCGCAGAATCGCCGCAATGTTTATATCGTTTGTTATGACAGTTATATTTTTTCTATGAATGATGGCATTCGCGATATGAAGGGTTGTTGTACCCGAATCAAGAATGATATTTTCTCCGTCTTTTATTAGCTCTGCTGCCTGTTTGCCAATACGTGATTTTTCCTCGTATTGGACGGTGGTACGTTCTTGGAAAGGGGGCTCAGAATGTACTTCCTCATCTATCATGACGCCTCCATGTGTTCTAATGAGCAATCTCTTTTTTACTAATGAACGAATATCACGCCTAACGGTTGCCTCATGAACGTTAAAATGCTTAGCGAGATCTGAAATGGTAGTGGCGGTATTGTTTCTAACATACTTTAATATTTGTTGTTGTCTTTCCAATGGCAACATTGAATGCACCTCTTGAATCAATATTTGGATGTTCGAGAGAGGAACTCATCCTATTCTATTATGCTCTTTTTTTTCTCTTTGTGCTTAAATAAGCTCATTTAAATTCAATTTTAACAGGTTCTTTACAATATATTAACAAAAAACATAATCATTATTGATAATACAATAGTAAAATGCTAACTAAATCTAATTTGTTGTTCGTTTTTAACATAAATGAATAAAAACGAATAGTTTACCTATGGTTATACCGGTTTGTTTCACTCAAATATGTTCATTTTTGTTTAAGTAAGTGTTTACAAGCATTTTGTTTCTTAGTATCCTATTAATCGAACAGTTCAAAAATCACCTGTTTATTTGAACGTTTAGATGTAATGGATAGCAGAAAGGAGCTCGACATTTTGTTAGAAACAAAAGAACAAATTCAATCCAATGTTTATCAATTGATAAAACCTGGTGTTTTTAAAGAAGTAAACATATCTCACCCCTTACAAAACGGGGAAGTAGTCGTTGAGCCTACTTTGGGAAGCATCTGTCATGCAGATCTCCGTTATTTTTCTGGTCAAAGAAGGCCTGAAGCGCTAAAAGAAAAACTGCCAATGGCATTGATTCATGAGGGGATTGGAAAAATAGTAAAAAGTAACTTGGACTCGCTGCCCGAAGGGACTCGGGTAGTCATCGTTCCCAACATTCCCGGCTACATTTTAGAAGGAAAGCAAGCAAATGATTGCTGTCCGATATGTCAAAAAGAAATGGGGGATAATTATTGTGAGCATAAGAGATTTTTGGGAAGTGGCTATGATGGGTTAACCCAAAGCAAGATAGTCATGCCTTCTTCTTGTGTGATTCCCATACCAAATGAAGTTCCAGATGAAATAGCTGTTTTATCAGAATTGTGCACAGTATCATATCAAGCGCTTCGTTCGATTAAGGAAAAGCTGCAAAACTCAACCGTCGCCGTTTTTGGAGACGGACCAGTAGGTTATATTACAGCCACGATGCTTACACACATATTTGGCATAAAAGAAGATAGACTTACAGTTTTTGGAGCGGATGCTGATAAGTTGAAACATTTTGATTTCGCGAAATGTTTCAATGTGTTGAATGATCATTTCTCAGAAGGCAATCAATATGATATTGCCATTGACTGTACAGGAGGCAAATTTTCCGAAAATGCCATCAATCAGGCGATTGATCTCTTAAACCCGCTGGGTGAAATCATTTTGCTTGGTGTTTCCGAGGAAAAAGTTTGGATTAATACAAGAGATGTTTTGGAAAAAGGCATCTCGTTGAGAGGAAGCAGTAGAAGTTCATTCTCCGATTACCCGCCTGTTTTAAAAGCCATGAAAAACCCTTCTTACCAAGAGGCGTTAAGAGCGTTGCTTCCGAGAAAAAGGACAGAGATTACATCTGTAGAAGATTTGAAAAATGTAATGGATGACGCGCTTCAAAACCGTGGATGGGAAAAATGTTTATTAGAGTTCCATTGGTGATTTGCAAAATTGTGCTTTTCAACAATAACAAATTGATGCGAGGGGGTACGTTGATTGGCGTCCATAGAATTTAAGCAAGTTACAAAAACATTTCAGCAAAATGTAGTGATCGAAGATTTAAATTTAAAAATTAAAGACGGCTCTTTTACAGTATTGGTAGGACCTTCTGGTTGTGGGAAGACAACTCTTCTTCGAATGATAGCCGGGATTGGTCCTCAAACATCTGGACAAGTAATGATTGGCGAAAAAGATGTGACAAATATTCCGCCGGGTAAACGTGGGGTCTCAATGGTATTTCAAAACTATGCGCTTTATCCGACAATGACTGTCAGGGGAAACATAGAATTTGGATTAGTCAATCATAAAGTGAAAAAACATGAGAGAAAGCAACTGGTAGGCAGTATCAGTAAAAGTGTCGGGCTCTTCGAATATCTTGATCGAATGCCATCCACTTTATCAGGAGGACAACGACAACGGGTCGCGTTAGCGCGCGCCATGGTAAAAAATCCATCCGTCTTTTTAATGGATGAACCATTATCAAATTTAGATGCAAAATTAAGGGCGCAAATGAGAATTGACTTGATTGAACTACATAGAAAACTGGGGACTACTTTTGTTTATGTAACTCATGACCAAGTAGAAGCGATGTCTATGGCAGACACAATCGTATTAATGAATAAGGGAGTGATTCAACAAGAAGCGCCGCCTGAAGAAATGTACCGTGATCCTAACAACTTATTTGTTGCGCAATTTATCGGGGTTCCTCCCATGAATATCTCAAACTTGGGCGTAGATCATGTTAAGTTTGGTTTTCGACCAGAGAAACTTATATTATCTACTTCACCGATCAAATCCTATTTTTCAATAAAAGGAAGGATCGTTACGCGTGAAATGTTAGGATCGGAGACGATCTATCAGATCAGATATAATGATATTTCTTTTATGGCAAAAAGTACCGAAGACAAATACCAAGTTGATCAGGATATTAACGTAGGGGTTCAGGCGGAAGATATATTCTTCTTTGGAGAAAACGAAGAACGGATTCGGCCAGATCATCCAAATTTCCAAAGCTATTTGGAAAAGTTAAGGGAGTATTAGGATATGAACAAACAGAAAGTATGGGAGAAGTTGCGTCCATATGTAATGATTGGTCCTGCTATGATGGGGATATTTATTTTTGTCATTTATCCAATATTGAATTTGATCTACTTAAGTTTCTTTGACTATAACTTAATGAACAAAGCAAAAAGTAAGTTTGTAGGGTTCGACAATTATGTACAGATTCTTTCGCGAAGTGATTTTTATAAATCGCTAAGCAATACGTCTTTATACACATTGGGTGTCGTTGTACTAACAATGACCATCTCTATATTGATTGCCCTATGGCTAAGTAAACAAACGAAACTAAATTTTGTCATTCAAGCTGGATTGTTTACGCCCCATATCGTCTCCATCGTATCAATCGCGTTGATATGGTTGTGGATGATGGAGCCGGGTATAGGATTTCTCAATTATATTTTGAAAACTTTGGGATTGCCGACTTCCCAATGGTTACAGAGTTCCAAAACAGCTTTAATTTCCATCATTATTGTCTCCGTATGGCAGGCGATCGGATATTACATCATTATCATCGTTGCGGCATTACAAGGTGTATCGCCTAGTATTTATGAGGCAGCCGCGCTGGATAATGCGAAAAAATCAAAAGTATTTTATAAGCTCACATTACCATTAATTTCGCCACAACTCTTTTTCATTTTGGTCATTATGACGATTGGTTCCTTTAAAGTATTTGACACTGTCAGAATAATGACGGGCGGGGGACCGAATAATGCGACCAATACGCTAGTCTACTATATTTACGAATACCGAACAACGAATATAGGGTATGCTTCAGCCACTGGTGTGATTTTAATGTTCATTATTGGTCTGTTAACAATCATATATTTCCGGTTGCTGTCTAAAAAGATATTTTATCAATAGAATGAGGTGGCACCAGGAAGGGGGAGCATGATTGAGTTCAGGATTTTTTCCGCGTTTTAAAGGAACAGTAAACATTCTATTAAAGATACTTGTATTATTAATCTTTATATTTCCGTTTTTATGGATGATCTCTACATCCTTACAAACGTTTCAAGAAACAATGGCATTTCCACCTACGTTGATTCCTGAAGTACCGCAATGGATTAACTTTGTAGATGCGATGCAAGCAGGACCATTTGTAACTTACGCCAAAAATTCAGTGATCGTGACAACATCCATTATTGTCATTCAGCTGTTGATTATGATACCAGCTGCGTATGCATTTGCCAGATATGACTTTTTTGGAAAAAAAGTATTGTTTGCCCTGGTAATACTTGCATTTATGATACCCGGGCAGATTACCTTCATTCCAGTGTATTTGATGATGGCCGAGTGGGGACTTATAAAAACCCTGCTTCCCCAAATACTTCCATTTATGACCAATGCCTTCGGGATCTTTTTATTACGACAGTATTTTATGCAAATACCTGATGAAATTATTGAAGCGGCACGGCTTGATAACGCAAGTGAGTTTAAAATTATGTGGAAAATCATGACGCCCATGTCAAAACCGGCGCTTGCAACCATTGCATTATTTAGTTTCGTCAGTCATTGGAATGATTATTTCTGGCCGCTTGTCATGACGGATTCTGCCGAGGTCCGCCCGCTAACATTAGGAATTGCGATGTTAAGACAAACGGAAGGAATTAGTAATTGGCATATAATTATGGCCGGAAATGTGGTCTTAGTACTGCCGATATTGATTATTTATGTATTTTGCGCAAGGCATATTGTGAAAGCATTTGTTTATTCAGGGATTAAATAATTCCTAATAATAAAAATTTTCGGAGGGGAAGAAATGAGAAAACATATTTTGATGATTTTGATAGTGGCAATCATCTCAATGTTGCTTATTGCCTGTAGTTCTGATAGTTCGTCCTCAGGAGGAAATGATGATGCCGGGAAGAAGAAAAATGGTGAGAAAACGACGATTCAGTTCTGGCACGCATTAGGCGGTAAAAATGGTGAACTAATTGATGAAATGTTAAAACGTTTCAATGATTCACAAGATGAAATTGAAGTTGTTGGTTCTTTTCAGGGTGGATACGATGAAGCGGTCACGAAATTACAACAATCCATCTCGGCCGACACTTCTCCCGATATTGCGATGATAGAACGGGCATATGTAGAGATGTTTGCTGATTCAGAGGTGCTAGAAGACTTGACACCTTATTTTGAATCAAGTGATCTAAATGTTGACGATTTTACAGAGGGATTAATGGGTCATTCGTATTTTAATGATCAGCTTCTCTCTCTTCCATTTAACCGTTCGACTCCCATTTTACATGTGAACAAGTCAATGCTGGATGAAAACGGCTTAGAGGTTCCAACTACTTGGGAGGAATTGAAAGAAGTGGCGAACGCCTTAGTGATTAAAGAAGGAGATGAATACAAACGTTATGGATTTAGTATGCCTTACGATACTTGGTATCCAATTGCCATGATTACTCAATCAGGTGGAACATTTTTTAATGAAGATAATACATCGGTTGGATTTTTTGATAATGGTGTAGGTGAAGAAGTATTTTCATTTTTAAAAGACGTACAAAGTACTGGCGCTATGTATTATCCTCCTGCCCAGGACTCGGGTAATATCGTTAACCAAATGTTCATGAGTGAAAATATCGGAATCATGTATCAATCAACTGGTACAATCGGTACTTTAATGGAAAATGTTGAGTTCGATTATGTCACAACGTTCCTGCCTAAAAATGATGAATACGCAGCACCTACCGGAGGCGGGAATATTGCTATGCTTGCCGGTTCGGAAAATAAAGAAGCAGCATGGAAATTTATCGAATGGATGTTGAAAGAGCCGGAAGGATTATTACAGTTTGTCATAGATTCGGGCTATCTTCCATTTACTAACACGATGGTTGAATCGCAAGAGATGAAAGAACTGTGGGCAAAAGAACCAAATCGACAAGTAGCTTATGAACAGCTTGAACATGCTGTTGACACGAACAAGGATGTTGAATGGCCAGTCATCATGCATGAGTTCTTCTCCGCAATAGAAGCGATTATGTATAATGACGAAGAAATTAAGCCTACATTGAAAAATTTTAAAGAAGAAACAGAAAGAATTTTAAATAAGTAAGGAAGTAGATCCATATTATGATAGAACAACTTCAATCAAAAACCGGTATAATCGTTGCGGCCCACCGCGGATATAGTGCTGAATATCCGGAAAACACTCTGTTGGCGTTTCAAAAAGCAGTTGATCTTGGAGTTGATATGATTGAGTTTGATTTACGACTATCTAAAGACAATGTAGTCGTCATTATTCATGACGATACTGTCGATAGAACGACAAATGGGACAGGCATGGTAAATGATTTTACATTAAAAGAATTAAAAGAGTTGGATGCTGGTGAAGGGGAAAAGATTCCCACGCTGGAAGAATTTTGCGAATCACTTCAACCGTATGCTGAATTACTTTTCAATGTTGAAATCAAGCCATGTGATCAAGCGATTGAAGTCGCCGACCGTACGGTCGAATTGCTTAAAAAATATGATTTCCTTGATAGATGTGTATTTACGAGCTTTGATGCAGAAGTGATTACGCATCTTCATGACAAATACAATGTAAAAACACAAGGTTTTCCCGGGGAGAAAATGCTTCATTATATTCCCGGTGAAGACGGGACCATTTCTAAAATATGGGCAATCGGAATGAGCATGAAGTTATTGAACCCTGAACTTGTACAAAGTTACAAAGCTAAAGGAAAACTGGCATGGTGCTATTGTCCGGACGATATGGAGCAAGTCAAATACGCGTTGGATTGTGGAGTAACGTTATTAACATGTAATGATCTATTACCTGCATTAAAGTATATTAAAAAGTAGAGGCGGAAATAGGAGAAGCTTTTTTCGTGGAATAGAACAAAAAAGCGGGGTGTCAAATCGCGAGAATTGACACCCCATTTTAGCACCAGGGAGGATTCCCAAAATGAGCAGAGTCGAGAAAACACTTGGCATCGGAATGGATAGCGTAAAGAGACGACTATGCAGGGACAGGGCTATTTCTGTCATGTTTAAAAAATTCGACACCTCCACTGCGACTTTAACCGTTGATAGAACAATATTTTAGGCAGGATGTGTGACATACAAAATGAATCGACTGTTTCAGTTATGTAGGAAAATACCAATGATGCTAATCATCGTCATTCTGATTTCTACAATTCCTCTTACGACAAAGGCAAAACAGCCAGTACCTAATACAAACATGTTTGTTTTATCAAACGAAGGGCTTCCATTCATTCAAGACAAGCCATTGCACAATGGCACGGTACTGCAATCTTTTGCTTTTGATGATGAAAATAAGCATATCTATGTTGTGCAATTAATGGCTGGTGGTCAACAGCTCCCGGATGAAAATGAACCAGTCAGTGGGGCAATCAGGGCTAAAAATGGTGATGTAACACTGACGAAATTAGATCAAGAGGGCAATAAGTTAGGTCATATGTACCTAAAAGGATTCGGCCACGGAGTCCAAATTGGTGTAGAGGTTGAAAACGGGGTTACGTATTTATGGACTGAAACGGATGCAGTTACAGAAGGAAATGACGGTTGGGGAACACAGATTGCTAGATTTCCATTTGAGAACGGTACTATACGAACACCAGATTCTCCAGTCCTTGAAAAACATAAACTTATCGAAGGAGCTGAGCGTACAACTGTCAACATTGATAAAGCTCACGGTTTACTGACAATGCGATACAGATTGGATGGAAGTTTTCGATATGGTGTGTTTGATTTAGAGCAAGTGAAGAAAGGAAACTACCATCCTATTGCGGATGTTCCGCAACCTCCCGTTGGAACATTCCAAGGTTTTGCCTCATACGGAACATATTTGTATTTATTAGAAGGT
Source organism: Siminovitchia sp. FSL H7-0308 (assembly GCF_037980985.1). NCBI lineage: Bacteria > Bacillati > Bacillota > Bacilli > Caryophanales > Bacillaceae > Siminovitchia > Siminovitchia sp. FSL H7-0308. The sequence continues at coordinate 3,423,086 of NZ_CP150282.1, read as the reverse complement.
AACGCCTATGGGGTCAACGGATCGGTTGCGCCTTACGGTAATACGTATGTAACAGCGGTCGATTTAAATTCTGGAAAGGCGGTAGCCAGACAATTGATTTCGGCGGGCAATGCAATGACATTTAGGGAACCTGAAGGTATGGCTATTAGAATCCCTGATCCAAAACAGCCTCATAAAGCTCAATTACATATTGGTTTTGCATCAAACGCCGCGCCAAATAGGTTGGCTAATATATATTATTTTGATCAACTCATGCCAATAAATAGTAACCACCACCGGTGTTCATTATTAAAGGAAAATCATTAATGTAGAAGAAATGATCGTATAATCTAGGTTGGGTAGGAGTGCGGTTCGGTACTAAAGCTAAGGATGGGTTTTCATGGATTCCTGTTTTGACTGAAATGAATCATTGTTGACAGCTGCGATATAAGTTACCGGCCAAAGTTTTCTAATATCGAGCACCTACCCATTGCTTTCCCAAACGGAAGGTTGGGGCTGTCTAAAAAGTCCAACTTAGAGTAAAGACGCTAAAACTTAAAACCCAAGAATGTTGATTTTACAGCATTCTTAGGTTTTATTTTTTTTGCTTTTCAAGCTCCCATATTATTTTTCGGACAGCCCCAGCCCCTTTTCCATTTAGCGCCTTCGTCGTTTTTATCAATTCATTTTCCATAAACTTGGCTATCCGTGAAAGATATGGCGGCTTTCACACGGTAGGATGAACGAGTGAAAAAATGCGGCAGCAAATGTATGTATGACTATTTTTTCAATAAAAAATGATTCTTTAATAGTTCGCACAATCAATCTCTGATTCAACCCTCTCATTTGTTTTCAATGGTGCAATCGGTTGTGTAAGAAATATATTACTTTATGTATGAAATACTTTACTTATTGTAAAAAATATATTACTATCTAGGTGAAGGAGATGGTGTCGATGCCTTTGATGAATAGAAAAATAAAAAATCGTATAGTCATTCTTCGTGCTGAACGCAACTTATCACAAAAGGATGTGGCGGACGGCGTAGGAGTCAGTCGCCAAACAATTATTTCCTTAGAAAAAAATAGATACAATCCTTCATTAAAATTGGCATTTGATCTTGCCCTTTTTTTTGGTGTAGATGTGCATGACGTTTTTCAGTATGAATTGGAGGAGGATCATTAATGGAAATATTTTACACTAGTTTAAGGTTACTATATGTCATCATTTTCTTTGCAGCATTATTGATATCATTGCGTTTTGAATGGGGATCTGAAGGAAGCGACGAGAGGGGAAAAACAATCGCTAATCAATCATACAGTATTCTTTTTCCGATGTTGCCGCTTGGATGGCTCACCATTGAAATGGTCGATCAATTTATACAGCCTTTAAACTATGAAACTTACAAGCTGCTTATTTGGTTCTTAATGACGGGGCTCACCATCATACATGCTTTCAACATCATGATACTAAAAAGGAAATATTAAATAGAAACTTGAGACTCATCGGAGTGCGCCATTGTGAGCACTATTCGCCTTTAACAAGTAGTGCTGCATGATGGTATATTTTGACATGATTTGAAGATTTTGTAGGGGCGCTCCTCACCACTTTTATCCCGCATGTAAGGTGCCGTAAGACTCCCACTTCAAAACGTGAGGGTGATACCAAAGGTCTAAGTGTGATAAAACGGCACCTACATGCCCGATTGGTTCAACTAACATTCAAGGAGAAAAGCATTCCTTGAATGAAGTTTCACTTTATCCCGCATGTAAGGTGCCGTAAGCCTCCCACTTCAAAACGTGAGGGTGATACCAAAGGTCCAAGTGTGATAAAACGGCACCTACATGCCCGATTGGTTCAACTAACATTCAAGGAGAAAAGCATTCCTTGAATGAAGTTTCACTTTATCCCGCATGTAAGGTGCCGTAAGCCTCCCACTTCAAAACGTGAGGATGATACCAAAGGTCTAAGTGTGAGAAAACGGCACCTAAATGCCCGATTGGTTCAACTAACATTCAAGGAGAAAAGCATTCCTTGAATGAAGTTTCAATTTATAAGGAGGCTATTTTATTGAATATTTATGCGTGGATAGGACTGATGGGAATTCTTTTACTCTCCAGTGTTCCGCTGTTCAAAAAGTCACAACGATCAAAGGGGAATATCCTGCGATTTGCCGTCACAACGGTGATTGTATTGGGTGTCATCTTTTTTGTTGAAGTAATGGGTGTTTCTTTTATACTGGCGATTATCGCAGGCTGTATTCTTTTGATTTTATTGGATAAAAAAACATACACGAAAAAAAGAATGATGATTTACGCCTCTTTGACACTCATCATCATAACAGTCTTGTATTTTTTATTGAAACATAATCCCGAGTACACATTAAACCACCTGATGAAACATCCAGAAAGCTCTTCTTTATTTGTTGCGATGAATGATGAAGAAATGATTACGTATCAATCTGATATACCGCGGCCGCTGGCAAGTGTTGTAAAAATCATCGTCGCCATCGAATACGCCTATCAAATTGAAAATGGCGATTTGCATAAAGACGCAACCGTTCCACTAGAAACAGTCAATCGTTATTATATAGAGAATACCGATGGCGGCGCCCATCAAAAATGGCTGGAACAAATGGAGGAAGCAGGTCAAATTGAGAATGATAAAGTGAAGCTGCACGATATCGCAAAAGGGATGATTGCCTTTAGCTCCAATGCAAACACTGATTATCTGATTGATGTACTGGGCGTTGAAAGCATCAACAATCGCATCGACCAATTAGCGTTAAAAGACCATGACGATGTGTATCCTCTTGTAGGAGCATTGTTAGCATTAAATGAATATAAAAAGGAAAAAAAAGATACTGACTGGCAAAAAGAATTAAGAGAAATGTCTGATGAGAACTATAAAAAAGAGGCCCTTATACAAAGCGAAAAAATGAAGCATAAAAAGATAACAGTTGCAGGGGTAGACCTTTCTGTAAAAGAACAGCGTGTTTGGTCTGACCGCATGCCAAAAGCCTCTCCAGCCACATACGGAAGACTGCTTCATATGATCTCCAGAGAAGGCTTCCCTTCAGAAATATCCCATACATTACGAGACCTGATGGAATGGCCAATGGAAATGATCCCGGAAAATAAAGAACATTATCGCTACATTGGAGCAAAAGGAGGCTCGACTGCCTTTATTTATAATCAAGCGATGTATTTTGAGGATCTTTCTGGCAATCAAATGGAATTTGTGCTGTTCATGGATGACTTATCATTATGGGAGTCAATGATGCTGCAATTTCATTCTAATTCTTTTATTGTAGAAATGGTGAATAATAAACAGTTTCGAAAAAAAATCCAATCCACACTGCAAGCTTACGCAAAATAAGCGTTGAGCAATTTAACTGTGCTAATTCTTGTCAGCTTGGCGATTTTGGTATCCATCGTCATGGAGCAGGATTCAATTTAATTCTTTACTCGGCTTGTGGAAAAAGCAATTGTTTTCCACAAGCTTTTTTCGTTTGAAAATCTTCCGGAAGAAGAGTGAGCGGCCTTTAGGTTCCTAGTCGCATTTATTATCTGGTTATTAAAATAATTACGAATAAAAATCTTTCCATTGTCATGAGTGTTCATCTTGTGTATATTGTATATATAGTGTATATACAATATTTGATTAGAGGGTACCCAATATGCAAATTATCATATCCAATAGTTCTAAGGCACCCATTTATGAGCAAATTGCCAACCAAATAAAAAAGCTTATTTTAACCTCCCAATTAAAGGAGGGTGAGCCTCTGCCTTCCATGAGGCAGCTGGCAAAGGATTTACAAATAAGTGTCATTACGACGAAAAGGGCTTATGAGGAATTGGAGAAAAATGGCTTTATTTACTCGATTGTAGGAAAAGGCTCGTATGTGGCAGAACAAAACGTAGAAATCATTCATGAAAAGAAGCTGAAGGTCATGGAAGAAAAGCTGGTGGATGCGATTCAGAATGCCAAAGAAATGGGCATAAGCCTATCAGAGCTTAAAGAAATGCTGACGCTATTATATGAGGTGGATTGAGAATGGAAAACGTCATCGAACTGCGAAATGTAGAAAAAACGTTCAAGGGTTTTCAATTGCAAAATTTTTCCTTGGATGTAAAAAAAGGTTATGTTACTGGAATGATAGGCCCTAATGGGGCGGGGAAATCAACTACGATTAAATTGATCATGAATTTAATAAAAGCAGACCGCGGGACGATCAAGGTCTTTGGCATGGATTATGAAAAAAATGCAAAAAATATCAAAGAAAAAATTGGCTTTGTCTGTGATGAAAATGTGTTTTATGAAGATTCAACTTTAAAAGCGATGAAAAATATTATACGTCCTGCATATACACAATGGGATGAGAGTCAGTTTAACTACTATGTTGAATTATTCGAACTTCCGCTAAAGAAAAAAGTAAAGACTTTTTCTAAAGGAATGAAGATGAAAGCTTCGCTGGCCATGGCTCTATCCCATCATCCAGAATTGTTAATCATGGATGAACCAACATCTGGACTTGATCCTGTATTTAGAAGGGAATTGTTAGAAATTCTTCGCGAGTTAATGCTTACAGGAGACAAAACGATTTTGTTTTCAACGCATATTACAACAGATTTAGATCGGATTGCGGATTATATTACCTTTATACATGGCGGAAGGCATATTTTCACAAAGGAAATGTATCAAATTGAAGAACAGTATGCCATCGTAAAAGGCAGCCTTGATTTGCTGGATGCCGATACTGAGAAAGAATTTATTTCAATCAGAAAAACCGAAAGCGGCTTTGAGGCATTGACAGAACATAAAGAACGGGTGATGAACATATTTGGGGAAGAAGCCATAATAGAAAAACCAACGTTAGAAGACATCATGTATTATACAAATAAAGGAGAGGTCTAGATGTTGGATTTGATTAAAAAAGATGTTCGAATTCAGAAGAACTATTTTATTTTTTATTTAGCCCTTATTGGTTTTTTTGTATGGGAAAATATCCCAAATGCCACGATTGTTGTTGCGATGAGTTTAGCTTTTATAATGAATACCTTGTATTATGACATGAAGGATCAGGTGAATATTTTATTAAACTCTTTGCCTTACACGCGAAAAGAAATTGTCAGCTCAAAGTATGTCGGTACAGTTCTTTATACAACAGGCGTAGTGCTGTTGGTTTATATGGGACATTTACTCATTAATGGAAATATCTCCGCATTTTCATTGGAAAATATCTTGGTTGGCTTTGGATTGGTGATGTTGATTACGTCATTTAGCATACCGTGCTCTTATATATTTAAACCACAGCATGTACTGATGGGCGGCATGATTTTAATGGCTATTTATTTACTTACCTTTAAATTAATTTCTGAATTTTTTCAGGAGTCATTTCGGACTTTTATCAACTGGTTGATGAAAACTCCTGATGTACAGCTTTATTTGATGGGCGGCATCTTCGTTCTTATCTTGTTCGGGTTATCTTGGTTACTTTCCATTAGAATTTATGAAAGAAAAGCCTTTTAGGTGACTGAAACCGAAGAGTGGAAGAAACAGCTTTCGCTCTTCTGTTTCTTTTTCGATGGTTGAATAGCATGAAAGTATTTCTCGATTGCGGAACGAGTAACAAATGGGAAAAAAGAGATTATTTTTGCCGATTGCCGAATTTTATCCCGCATGTAAGGTGCCATATACACCACATCAAGACTTGAGTAGATACAAAAGGTCGAAGTGGGAGAAAACGGCAAAATGCCCGATTCGTTCAACTAATATTCAGTAGGAGGTGGAAGGAAACGCCTACTGGATGAAACTTCACTTTATTTGGTGAAGAATGAGTGAACGAAGAGGAAATAGGGAGTATGTCAAGGTTCATGATAGTAAGAATCATTCTACTTGTGGTAGCAGAAGCTTTTACACATATTTTTTCTGAATTCGGCTTTTTAAAGAAAGTCTTGGCGCTCCTTATAGCCATTATGTCAATCGGATACCTTGCATTACGCCATCAGAATGAAAAGCAGGACGTGCTGTTGCCGATCTCAGTTTTAGCTAAACGCAAAGCGAGAAGTTGGGACATGCTACTTCCGGGTTTTCCCATATGAGATAGCAAAACGTCCTATCAGTATAAATTCTAGCGACATTCGAATACCGTTTTTCTGAAGAGGTTTTTCCCTGGCAAGGAACCTCTTTTTTTCATGCTCTGCCTTGGATTTTCACTTCTGTTCGGGTTTTCTTAACCTGGGCTAAAAAGCAGAATTAGAATGCAAGAAAAGAGAAGAACATGAAGTGTAAGGCTGGTAAGGTAGTTTTATCCACCATATAAGGTGCCGTAAGCCTCCCACATCAAAATCTTGAGTGAAAACAAAAGGTCCTAAGTGTGAGAAAACGGCACCTAAAAGCCCGATTGGTTCAACTAACATTCAGTAGGAGCCCTACTGAATGAAGTTTCACATTATGAAAGAGGTGTGGCCAGTGGAAAAACGATCGATTGGGTTATATGAAGGTGTCGCATTGTATATTGCCGCGATTCTTGGTTCGGGTGTCCTTTTTTTATCCGGTGTAACGGCTTCGATAGCAGGCCCGGCATCTATACTGTCTTGGTCCATTGTGGTGATGATCAGCTTTCCGCTTGCTTATTCATTTGCCTGTCTGGCTCGTGAATATCCCGACGCTGGAGGAGCAGCCACATTTGTTCGGCGTTCCTTTGGTGATCACTTAGGCAATGTGGTTGGCTGGTTATATTTTGTCACTGCCGCGGTTGGCCAAACGGTTGTCTCGATGTCTGGTGCTTTTTACATCAGCCTTGCTTTTGGGCTGGACGATTTTGAAAGGGCAGGGTTGGCGATCATCATCTTGCTGATTGCAGGGATAGCCAATTATCATGGTGTTGTGGTAAGCGGTAAAGTTGCGCTGGTGATCAGCGCCTGTCTGCTTTTTTTATTACTTTTTACAGTGCTTGTCTCATTAGTCCATATCGAATGGGGAAATTTCACGCCCTTCGTTTCTAATGGCTGGTATTCTATTGGGAAAGCAGTAACCGTTATTTTTTGGTCATTTTTTGGATGGGAAGCTATTTGCAACCTCGCTCATCATTTTAAAAAGCCGGAAAAAAATATTGTTCAAAGCACGATTGTCAGCGCCGTAATCATAAGCATATTGTTCCTGGCATTAAGCTTTGTTACAATCGGCACCGGAACATACGGAAATATAGACAGCAATTTATCGCCAATTGGCGTGATGATGGGAGAAACAATTGGAGTGGGAGCTCAAATAGTGACGGCCATTTTAGCCCTCATTATATGTATTGGAACGTCTAATGCATTTGTAGCCAGTTTGGCCCAACTCGGATATTCGTTGGGAAGAGATGGGGCTTTTCCCAAAAAGCTCGCCGTTTTACATGGAACAAAACAAATTCCCAGACGCATGGTGATATTTGTCGTTGCCTTTGCAATAGTGGGAGTTGTTACGACAGAGTTCTATTCAATGTCTTTCAATGATATTCTGTTTATACCGACCTCCTTGGGTGTATTTGTATATATTCTTTCAATGGCGGCAGGTGTTAAGCTGTTCGCTAATCGCACATTTCCTTGGTGGTGCTCGCTCCTATCACTTATTCTGTGTATATTAGTACTGCCGTTTTTTCAATTGTATTTGACAGCCCCATTCATCGTCATTGTGTTGTATGCGGGCTATATGACACTACAGAAAAAGGTTTGGCCTTCAACTGGCGAGCATTTCCATGATTAGAAATGAAGCATTCACTAGCAGTAAGCCTGATGATTAAGAAACCGAGGTAAAAGGTGAAGTGTAGTTGGTGTTCAACACCCGGTAAAAGCTTGATGGGGCTCAACAAATAATCAGTGGAGTATTGAGTTTCACTTGATAAAAGGGGAGGTTGCTGATGGCAGCGGAAACTGCATTTTCAACGGCATTCATGTGGGAAGCGGTTGTTACGTGTAATCAACAATATGATGGCAAGTTTTTTTATGCCGTGAAAACAACAGGCATATTTTGTCGGCCTTCTTGTAAATCCAAGACCCCGAATTACAAAAATATTTGTTTTTTCAAAACGGCCAAAGATGCCTTGCAACAAGGGTTTCGGCCGTGTAAACGATGCAAGCCCGAATTGCACGTTGACATGTATGATCCTCAATTAGAAGTGGTGGAACAAGCAAAAAACTATTTGGAAGATCACTACCATGAAAAAATTTTACTACGCACTTTAGCAGGAGAAATTGGAGTAAGCCCGTACCATTTAAATCGGATTTTCAAAGAGAAAACGGGTTTTACTCCTCATATGTACCTGGAACATATGAGAATTGAAAAGGCGAAGAATTTACTCTTGTCTACGGCTTACAGCAGCACTGAAATTTGCTTTCAAGTAGGGTACCAAAGTTTTTCCAGCTTTTACAGGCAGTTCAAAAAAATATCCGGATGTTCACCAAAACAATTTAGAGCGGAAAAGGGATGGAAATTGTGACTTTGCTAAGTGGACTATCCTTGTCACGTTTCTTTTTCTACGGATATGCGGCTCCCGAGATCCTCAAATAGAACGCTGAAAATAGGATAATATAAAAGAGTAGTTTCAACCAGAAGGCTTTCTATATGTATCCAAACTAATGAAGTTTCGTGGATTGAAATAGATCACTGTAATAGATTCTTATATGACCAAACGAGCGCACTCTATAATAGTGCGTGGATTGAAGTCACGAGAAAACCCAGATGAATGCTCGTCAATCACCAGTCGCACTAAAGATATCACCATAGTAAGGGTTTTGAGAAAAAAGTGAAACACTTGAGGTGACCACTAACGTTCCTATGATTGTCTTCTCTTTTATCCCGCATGTAAGGTGCCGTAAGGCTCCCACTTCAAAATCTTAAGTGAATACAAAAGGTCTAAGTGTGAGAAAACGGCACCTAAATGCCCGATTAGTTCAACTAACATTCAAGGAGAAAAGCATTCCTTGAATGAAGTTTCACTTTATTTTGAACTCCCCCTTGGTTTTATCCAAAATCCCATCTAAAACGGCATAAAAATGCCCGAGAATCTCTAAATAGATGAAACTTATTTCGAAGTCAGGACGTAACTACTATAGTCTATACTTGAAGTGAAAGAACGAATGATAGGGAGGATCAAAATGAAATTATATGTAGTCGACAGCATTAGGACGAATAATTTTCATGACGGCCAATTCATTGGAAAAATCACAACGATGTGGGAGGAAGCTTATCGCCATCTGGGACAACATCAAGATGACATATTTGGGGTTTATTATGATTATGAATCAGATTACAAAGGCGATTATTCATTAAGCGTTGCCATTGAAGATCGTTTTGGTGAGACATGTATTGAAATACCGAAAAGCGAAAATTATAAAATTTTTAAAGTGGATGCCAGTGATGAGCAAGGTGTCGTAAAGACTTGGGGAAAGATATGGGAACAAGAAGAAGCGGGATTATTGGCGAGAGCTTACTCCTATGATTTTGAAAAATACTTACCAAATGGAGACATTGAAATTCATATCGCGGTTCAATCATAAAGGATAAAAAAACTCATTTTGAATGTCTCCCTTCACAATAAAACAGGCCCAGCGGCCTGTTTTCGTTTCATTCAATGATGATCGTCTTGCCTCGGATCGACTGCTGCAAAAACTCTTCAATACTCTTGGATACTTCCGTCGTTTTATTCCAACAGGTGAAACAGAAATCCATTCTCAGAAATCTTTTTTTGTTTTTTTTATTGTTTCATTTGATCGATCTTTTTTTCAGCGGCTTTGCCTTTTTAAAGTAATAAGGTCAACACGATGTCCGATTTTGTCTTGAGTGGCTATAACATTTTCTCTCCAGGATGAATGTTTATGTTTACGCCACGGGTGGCAGGCCCTATGGTATCTTTAAAATAGAGCTTGTTTTAAAGGAGGAAGAAGGGTGGACAGTATTATATTTGATCTGGACGGGACGTTATGGGATTCGCGGGAAAATGTCGCTAAAGTCTGGAATCAAGTTCTTAAACAATATTCCGATGCAAGAGGAACGATTACAAAAGATGATTTAAAGAAGACGATGGGCTTGCAAATCCAAGATATTGCAAAGGTGCTATTTGATTATTTGGATGAAGAACGTCAATTGGCCTTAATCCGGGAGTGCTCCCAAGTTGAAAATCAATACTTGTTGGAAAACGGCGGAACGTTATATCCGAGGTTGGAAGAGGTATTACAAGAGCTCTCCCAAAAATATCCATTGTTTATTGTGAGCAATTGTCAGGAAGGGTACATTGAATCATTTTTTGCATTTCATCGTCTTGAAAAATATTTTGTAGACTTTGAGAACCCGGGGAGAACCGGACTGACGAAAGGGCAAAATATCGAGCTTATTATGGAGCGAAATCATTTGTCTTCTCCCATTTATGTTGGTGATACCCAGGGAGACCGTGACGCCGCAGCTTATGCAGGCATTCCTTTTGTTTACGCTGCATACGGGTTTGGAACAGTAGAACAATATGATGCTAGGATTGAGCGGTTCGAAGATTTGCTTCAGCTTTGAGAGTGGACTGTTACGGTGATATGGCCATCATGATTTTGTTGAAACAGGAGGTGAAGAAGTGGCGTTGTACTACAAGGAATATGGAATGGACAAGTCTCCCTTAATGGTTTTTATTCACGGCGGCGGGGTCAGCGGCTGGATGTGGGACAAGCAAGTGAACCACTTCTCTACTAATTTTCATTGTCTCGTTCCCGATTTGCCTGAGCATGGACAAAATAAGGGCAATTCCTTATTCACGATACATTCGAGTGCGGAAAGAATCATAGATTTGATTGAGGAAAAAGGCAAAGGAAAACCGGTGATTGCAATCGGTTTTTCTTTAGGGGCCCAAGTGCTCATTGCTATGCTTGGGATGAAGCCGGATGTGGCTGATTACGCAATGATCAACAGCGCTTTAGTGAAACCGATCCCCTTTTCGAGAGTAATAGCAAAAATGTTGGCTTTCACCCATCCGTTAATAAAAAATAAGACGTTTTCCAACATTCAAGCCAAATCTATGTACATACCTGAATCCTATTTCGATATTTACTATGAAGAAAGTTGTCAAATGAGTAAAGATACTTTCATGAGAGTCATGGAAGAGAACATGTCTTTTACGATCCCCAATAACTTTGAAATCGCGACCGGCCACATTTTGGCAACGGTTGGCGAGAAAGAGAAAAAAATCATGAAACAGTCTATGAGTGCGATTGTGGACAGTCATCCGAACTGCGAAGGCATGGTCATTCCCGGAATGGGCCATGGTTTCTCTTTAGCCGATCCAGAAGGGTTTCATCAATTGGTAGAAAACTGGTTGAACGAGCATTAATCATATCTCACCATTTCTTTTTCCGTTCATGTATACATAGGAATGTATTGGAATCAATAATGGGGCATATTTGAAAGGAGCTCTGCCAATGCCAATAGATTTAAGGAGTGATACAGTCACATTACCCACTCAGAAGATGCGCGATGCGATGCGGGATGCTGAAGTGGGAGATGATGTATATGGCGAGGACCCGACGATTCAGCAATTGGAGCGGTTAGCTGCCGAGATGGTGGGGAAAGAGGCTGCGTTGTTTGTCACGAGCGGAACACAAGGAAATCAGGTGGCTGTTTTATCACATACACAACGTGGAGATGAGATCATTTTAGAGGAAAACTCCCATATTTTCTATTATGAGACAGCTGGGATTTCGACAATTGCCGGTGTTCAGGCGAGGACGATTAAAGGGGTGAATGGACAAATGCCCGTTCCTGATATCGTTGCGGCAATACGGGAAGATGATGTCCATTGTCCGAGAACCGCTTTGATTTGCCTGGAAAACACGCATGCTGATTCGGGCGGGCGAATTTTGCCCTTGCATTATATGGAAGAAGTGTACCAAGTTTCCAGAAAGCATGATATTCCTGTCCATTTGGATGGCGCGAGATTATGTAACGCAGCCATTGGCCTTGGTGTTGACCTTAAAGAAATAACAACATATACAGATAGTGTTCAATTTTGCTTATCTAAGGGATTAAGCGCACCAATGGGCTCCATTTTAGCAGGGTCTAAAGAATTGATTGAAAGGGCGAGAAAGTGGCGGAAAATGCTGGGCGGCGGAACCCGCCAAGCAGGGATTGTCGGGGCTGCCGGCATTGTGGCGCTTGAAGAAATGATTGACCGCCTAAAAGACGATCATCGTCACGCGAAAAAGCTTGCTGAAGGATTGGAGCGTATTGCCGGAATTGACATTGACGCGAACGGTGTTGAAAGTAATATAATGATGTTTTCTGTTGCTGGTTTAGGGATGGGTGCGGAAGAATTTATAAAGCGATTAAACAGGTTGGATGTTTTAGCCAACCGCTTGGGGCCATACAGAATTAGATTTGTGACGCATAGAGGGATCACGGGTGAAGATATTGACAGGACTATTGAAGTGGTCAAGCAGATAGCCGGCAGTAATCATTCAAGCTAATGACGAGAGGCTGATCATCATATCAGTGGAAACTGAGTGGATGATCAGTCTTTTTCGTCAATACATGAATATTACTTTACCACCGATGTACCTTGCGGACGGACCTTTTCCTTGCTGGAATCTCGCCAAACTGCAACCGCCCCGATGGCTAATAGGAAAGTAATGCCTGTAATCAGCAATAAATACCATATATTTTCCTTAAGTATGCTGCTGTTTCCACCAAAGACAATGGCGTAATAACCGTCTGCCCCATATGTGGCCGGCAGGAAAGGCGCCAGGGCATGATAACCTTTCGCCAACAGTTCCCTCGAAACCAATACACCGGACGTGACAAGTTGAAGGGAGAGGGCCAAAATGTTGAACACCATGCCGAGATTGCCGAAGAGAAAGACAAATACTTGAGCGAACGTTAGGAAGGACAAAAACATAATGGCTTGAAAAAGATAGATCATTCCAAACGGTTCCTGGCTTGTAACGGCAAATAACTTCATGAGACTGATGGTCAAAAACGGCAGCAGGAAGGCGACCCCCACATTAATCAACTGTCTGGCAAAGAACAGTCTCCATTTTGAATAGGCGGATCGAATGGTTGTGGCGGCTTCATGAATTTGCATAATCATAACCATGGCACCGGCAAAGGAAGAAATGATTACCATGAGTGGGACAAGGTTGGCTGAAAATTCTTCAGCGGCATTTGTTTTCTTGATGACTCCCTCAACCGGTTCTGGATCAATGGATGCAATGGCAGATTGCACCGCTTCCTCAATGGCTTGTGCAACCGGCTGTTCCAAAGGCATCTCCTGCAACTTCTGCTCAAACATCGCCGTCCCTGCAGCTTTCTGAAGTAAGAACACTTTTTCGTTAAGCTCATGATTCACTTGCTTTGCAACTTGCTCCATCATCGTTTTGCTGGATGTTGCGTTTGCCTGGTTGATCCAGTAATAAATGGAAGGGCGTTCTTCCGATTTTAAAGAAGATGTGAAATTTGCTGGTATGTGAATAATCATTTCTATTTTCCGCTCATCCATTTCACGGGAAGCTTTTTTGAAAGTACTGTATTGCTTTACTTGGAAGGGGAGAGTTTGCCCAAGTTCCTTCGCTATGTCCATTTCATTCTTTTGGTCTTCATTCACAACTCCGATTGACAGATGATCTGTCCGATCCTGCACTCCTTTATAAGCGGTCAACCATACGGAGAAAAAGATGAGCTGAAACATGATGGCCGCCATGATGCCCATATAAGTAGTCCTTACCTTAAAAAATGCTTTTAATTCTTTCATGAAAATTCCTCCTTGTGTGTAAGTGCTTGCTTGCATGTAGGTCAAAATTTTTTCTAGGGGGTGATTCCCCTAGAAAAAATAAACACACTCGTTTTCAGCAGTTGGTGAATATCCAAGTCGGTGATCTTTGGGCCCAACCGGATATAGGAGATGAAATGGCCAAAATTGATGGCAATGAAGGATAAGGATACTTCTTCTACATTGATATCCAACAGTTTCCCTCTTTTTTTCATTTCTTCGAAATACCCCATTAACTGCTCTTTCAAAAAGCGGGGAACATTTGCAAGTTCTTCACCAATTTCTGGAAATGTCCCCACTTCTTTGATGGCGATCAGAACTAAGTCCTTAATGGGTAACATAGATTGAAAGTATTTGTTTGCAAAATGAAATAAATCTGTTTCCAATTCATATATGACATCCGTTTCAATTGTTTTTTGCAAAACCGGGCCATAAGAGAGTTTGTCAATGATCGCTTTTAAAATGGCGCGTTTATTTCCGTAATGGCGGAAGATTGTTACTTCATTGACACCAGCAAGCTCAGCTATCGAGCGGGTTGTGGCAGCGGCATATCCTTTTTCGCTGATCAACCGGATAGCGGCATCAAGAATGCGGTCAGATGTAGACTGTGAAGGCAAATAGGTCAACTCCTTGATAAATGCAAGTGATTACTTGCATGGTAGCATGGATATAATAAAAAGGCAACAGTGTTTCATTCCGATTGTTACAAAAGAATCCGCGGAAACTTGCTGCAATATAGAGTTCATGCATTACGCAAAACAAGGTGTGTAAAGGCTTGTCGCCCGTTGAATCAAAACATACGTGAACCACAGTATGGATACGGAGGTAATATTTGTAACACGATTGAAACAATAATGCAAGGTGATTGTAAAGTCATTCTGTCGAAAATTGATGTTATAATCATTATGGATTACATACAGAATGTCGGATATATGCTTTATTGACGAAATAGAGCATTTTTTAGCAGTTAAGATTACAAAGAGAGAGTTTTTAGGGGGAAACGTAAAATTGAAAAAAAGATTACTCGTATCCGTATTGGGCACAGGTCTGTTACTTTCTTCACTTCCAAATAGTGTCGCATTTGCGAATCAGAATTTGGATCAGGAGATTTCAGCGAAAAAGCAGGAGCTTTCATCTTTGCAAGCAAAAGAAAAGGAAATCAATGATCTTTTGGGAACATTGGAGGCCAAAGTGAATGAAACAAATCAAAAAATAGCAGGGGCCGAAAAAGACATTGCAAAAACGAAAGAAGAAGCGAAGCAATTGGAAACAAAAATCGCCGAGGTGAAAGAGCGGCTTGAAAAACGCAAAGAAGTATTGCAAAATCGGGCTCGGGCCGTCCAACAAAACGGAGGTTCCTCCAACTATCTGGATATGATTGTAGAGGCGGAAAGCTTTGGAGATTTAGTTGACCGCACGATGGCAATGTCAAAAATTCTAGACGCTGATAAAATGATTATCGAGGAGCAAAAGAAAGACCAACAAACATTGGAAGCTTCTGAAGCGGAATTACAAAAGAAGTTGGCTCAAGTCGAGAGCGACTTGACCGAAATAGAAGCGTTGAAAGAACAGCTTACATATCAAATGAACGATAAGAATAGCTTGCTTGCGGCCATGAAAGAGCAAAAAAATGAAGCAAATAAGGAATTGAAAGATTTAGAGATCCAAAAGGCTGCCATTCTCGCAGAAGCGCAACAAGCGAAAGAAGAGGCAGCAGCTTCCGGCAATGCAACAGCAGAATCATCATCTGGCAATGGAACAGCAGCAGCATCCGGAAATACAGCGGCTGCACAGACAACAAACACATCAGGTGGTAAGGCGGTCAAGAGTAGCAAGCCTTCTGCGCCATCCACTCCTACATTTAAAAAAGGATCATCGGCTATTGAAACAGCCATTAATGCGGGTTCTTCACTGATCGGCCGTTCTAGCTATAAGTTTGGAGGAGGCAGGTCTCCTAGTGATATCGCAAACGGATTGTTTGATTGTTCTTCATTTATCCATTGGTCCTTTAAGTCTGCAGGTGTGAGTGTCGGGTCTTCAACGGGCGCGCTTGCCTCTCAAGGAAGAGCCGTCAGCCCTTCGGAAATGAAGAGAGGAGACCTTGTTTTCTTTGATACTTACAAGAAAAACGGTCATGTCGGCATTTACCTTGGCAATGGAACTTTCTTAAACTGCAACTCTACTGATGGTGCGGCTATTGATAGCATGGGTTCAAGTTATTGGAGCGGAGTTTTTAAAGGCCACGTCAGACGTGTAGTTGAATAAGACTGAACAGCAAAAGCAGGGGGTTTTCCTCCTGTTTTTCGTTTGCGTGTTTTTGGGTGTTACTCATTTCACAACGGTGAAACATGATATTGGCTTTTCGTTGAAGGTCTTTTGCCTAAAAACAAACCATTCAGCGCAAATGTCCATCCGCTTTCTTGTACATCTCACCTCTTTGATTTTTTTCACTGGCGTTCTTGGTGAACAAAAATCCCCTCCAATTTAATGTAATCAACCTAACTGGAGCCTTATTTGACGAATCTACAACCATTACGAATGATGCTATCCACTCATTTTATTTTGAATATTATGACTTTTGTATTCGCGCATGTTCGCTCTTTAAATCATAAAAGGGGGACAGGTATGAGCAGTATCTTTTGCAACCAATGTGCAAGTACTCATGGTGATTGTTTAAACGTAAAAAGTATAAAAGGAAAGTTCACTTTATCCCGCATGTAAAGTGCCGTAAGACTCCCACTTCAAGATCAGAGTTGATACAAAAGGAAAAAACGGCACCTAAATGCCCGATTGGTTCAACTAACATTCAGTAGGAGCCCTACTGAATGAAGTTTCACTTTATCCCGCATGTAAAGTGCCGTAAGCCTCCCACTTCAAAATCTTGAGTGAATACAAAAGGGCTAAGTGGGAGAAACGGCACCTAAATGCCCGATTGGTTCAACTAACATTCAGTAGGAGCCCTACTGAATGAAGTTTCACTTTATCCCGCATGTAAAGTGCCGTAAGCCTCCCACTTCAAGATCTTGAGGGAATTCAAAAGGTCCAAGTGGGAGAAAACGGCACCTAAATGCCCGATTAGGTTCAACTAACATTCAGTTAGGAAATGGAAGAAAACTCCTACTGAATGAAGTTTCACTTTATTTTTTCTTTTGGCCTTTTCAAACGATCTGTTGGTATGATATTATATGAATATAAAATAAAATTATTCACACATTCATCAAGGCGGGAGACGATATAATGGCAAAAAAGTTTACAGAAGAAGAAAAACGCTTTATTCGACAGAAATTACTGACTGAAGGAAAACGTTTATTTGAAGTGCATGGCCTGCAAAAAACGAGCATCGGAGAGCTGACGAAAAAAGCAGGAATTGCCCAAGGGACTTTTTATCAGTTTTTTTCATCCAAGGAGGAATTGTATTTTGACATTATTGAACAAGAAGAGCAGGCAATACAAAGAGAATTGGTCGATCAAATTGCAACAGCCCGATTAACAAAAAGCAGCTTCGTTCATTTTCTTCAGCAAGCTATATACTCATTGGAAAAAAGCCCGATTTTACATCAGCTTCATGATGAACATACGATGGCATTGCTGATGCGAAAATTACCTGAAGAAAAACTGGCCATGAATCATCAACGTGACGCGGATTTTCTATTGCCATTGATTGAACGCTGGCAAACAGAGGGGCAAATGCAGAAACTGCCACCGAATGTGATTATCGGTATGATTCGTGCCTTAGTTCTTTTGGCGCTGCAAAAAAATGCAATTGGGGAAGACGTATATGAGGAAGCGATGGCGCAATTTATCCAGATGATGGCTGACAGTCTCGTCCTTGAGGAGGATACTCAATGATTCAAGTTGAAAACTTGGAATATGCCTATCCAAAAGCGGCCGTACCAACCATTAAAGGAGTCAATTTTCATGTTGCCGATGGTGAAATTTTTGGTTTTCTGGGTCCTTCCGGCGCTGGAAAGAGCACACTGCAAAACATTCTAACAGGGATGCTTACGGGGTATCGCGGGAATGTTTATATTGATAATCAAGAGCTTCGCGCGATTCAAGAAGATTTTTATGAAGAAATAGGCGTTGCTTTTGAGTTTCCAAATTTTTATTCCCGTTTTACAGTGCTGGAGAACTTGCGTTTTTTCGGCGGCCTTTATAATCGAAAAACAGAGGATCCTTACAAACTATTGAAAATGGTTGGCTTGGAACAGCATGGAAATACACGTTTTTCCAACTTGTCCAAAGGGATGAAGATGCGCTTGAACTTCTGTCGGGCCCTTTTGCACGATCCAGCGCTCCTATTTTTGGATGAACCGACTTCTGGTTTGGACCCAGTAAATAAAGAACTGTTAAAAGAGATGATCTTGAAGAAGAAAGAAGAAGGGAAAACAATGATAGTCACGACCCATGATATGCAAATAGCCGATGATCTTTGCGATCGTGTCGCTTTTATTGTGAATGGGAAGATTGCATTAATCGATAAACCGAGAAACTTGAAACTTCAGTATGGCCGTCGAAAATTAAGCGTTGAATATAAACTTGCTTCTACTTTACATTGCCAAGAATTTGACTTGGATGGAATTGGATCAAACATGGCTTTTATCAAGCTAATTCAAGAAAAGGAAATAGAAACGATTCATTCACAAGAAACAACCTTGGGAAACATTTTTGTGAAAGTGACGGGGAAATCGCTGGCATGAAAACATGGATGTTAATCAAAAATGATCTCAAGTTTCAATATCGCCACGGTTTTTATATGGCTTACTTTGTGTTAACGTTGATGCTGCTTATGCTCTTGTCGCTATTTTCTGGACTCGCCAAAGAACAGGCAGGGATGATCCTTTTATTAACGGAAATTAGTTCATTTGGTTCTACATTTGTCGCGGCGACCATTGTGTTGGAAAAGGAGCAAAGGCTATATGATACGCTTTTCGTAACACCTATCAACATTCATTCTTTTTTACAAGCAAAGATTCTTTCATTGGCAGCGCCAGCATTTATTAGCGGAACCATTTTGTTTGCCGTTTCGTTCGGATTGAACACGATTCGCCTGGAGTTCATAGCGGGGATTTTTCTGACGTCCATCCTCTTTAGTTTGCTCGGCCTGGCGCTGGCGACAAGGTGTCAAAGCATCAATGGCTTTATCCTGCTGTCACTTCCTTTCGGACTCGTGCTAGCCGGTCTGCCAATCGTTCATCATTTGCAATTGTTTCCGATGCCTTTTAGCATAATCCTTCCAGCGCAGGGGGCTTTACGTCTATTGAATGCGGGATTTGAACAGACAGGTTGGAAAGATGTTCTTTTGGCCGTGTTGTTATTGGCAGGATGGGTGCTCGTTTTTTATGTCTGGGCTGAGCGGTGGTTTTCCACTTACATCGTTCAAAAGGAGGCCACAAGAAATTGATGAAAAAAGTTGCACCTATCGCGTTCGCGGATGTGAAAAATATTCGTCATGACCCCATGCTTCTGCTGGCATTCATTGGTCCCATTATTTTAATAACAGTATATCAAGTGGGCGGCCCCATCGCCTTGTCCTTCTTTCAGCAAAAATTTGACTTCAACATAGCTGTTTATTCAAAAATCATTTTTTTAGTCTTTTTATTGCTATTGCCGTTGCTTACGGGAATGGTAGGGGGATTTTTAATGCTGGAAGAGAAAGATTTGCAATTGATTTCTTATTATTCAATCACTCCGCTTGGGAAAAAAGGGTATTTGTTTTATCGATTAATAAGTCCTTTCGTGATGACGATTGTTGCGGTCTTTCTATTTTTTCGGCTGGCTTCTGTCGTTGAGATGTCCATTTTTTGGAGCGTCATCATTTCCTGTATTGTCTCTTTGCTGGCCCCGTTGTTTTCGTTGTTTTTAGTGGCTTATGCGACAACAAGGGTTGACGGATTTGCCTTGAGTAAAATGGCAAGCTTTTTGATTACCGCTCCTTTTATTCTTTTTTTTGTTCCAAAAGGAATGCAATGGCTTGCCGGCGTTCTCCCTACTTTTTGGATCGTGAAATTCATCGAAAGTGTTTGGAACAACAGTGGGCAAAGCATCCTGTACGGAATGTGTGCCTTGTTCATTCATCTGCTCATCTTATGGTATTTTTATAGAAAGTGCGTCAGGAATATCCATTAGACAAAAATCTTCCTCTGGAACATCTTGGCGGGAGTTTAAAGGGCAAGTATTTCAGTTAATAAAAACATCGGGACCGTTACGATCCAAGTCGAATCTTTTCTATGAACCCTTCTTTAATTTTGAGTAGGGAGTTCGATTGGATCGATCATACGGTGCTATCTTTTCTACCTACTTATTTTACTGCCGGCAAATGGGCTGTGCAGTGATCTGCATTTTTTTCATATATGTTGAAAAAAGCTCTGGCATTCATACTGACATATCTATCTTTTTGGTAGGTAAATACTAATGTACGAGTAGGATTTGAACGTAATGGGAAATAGACAAGGGAGCTTTGGCAAGCGCTTTGTTGAATCACCATTTCAGGAACGATGGTAATTCCCAGACCATGTCCTACAAGCGCTTGTGCTGTTTCAATACTGCTAGTTTCATAAGCGATCTGTGGTTCAAACCCATCCCTCGCGCATAATTCCAATACTGTGCGGCGAAAGCCATAACCTTTCTTCAATAAAATAAACGGACAATGAGCAAAATCCTGAATAGACAAGGGATGCTGTTTTTCTTTTACAGAAAGATTTTGTGGCAGAACAAGATATAGTGGTTCCGTAAACATTGTTTTCGTATGTAAACGGGAGTCTTCTATTGGGAGAGACAGAATGGAAACATCCACCACCCCTCTTGCTGTCAAGTCTATTAATGTTTCCGTTGATTCTTCTATGAGTTCCACTTTGACATTCGGATATTGTTGTTTATACGTTTTCAAAAGGGGAGGCAAAATAAGTCCTCCTGTAATCGCGGTAGATCCAATCTTTAATTCGCCCCTTATTCCTTCTTTGCGTTCAAGCATTTCACGTTTTAGATCATGACGCATTTGTAAAATCTTTTCAGCCTTCTTCACAAATACAAGGCCATCAGGTGTTGCTTGCACTGGAGAGCCGGGTTTTCGGGAAAATAAAGATACGCCCAGTTCTTGTTCCAATTTGGCAACTTGTTTACTCAAGGATGGCTGGGCGATATGAAGCTGGTTGGCGGCTTTTGTAAAACTCTTTGTTTTATATATTTCTAAGACATACTCAAACAGTCTCATGTCCATCGCATTCCCTCCATAGCTTACAGCTATTAATATAATAGATTTTATATCTTGGATGAATATTTATTTTATACCTTATAATCAAAATATCAATATTTTTCATTGTAAAGAGGTGTTATGGCATGAATGCTAGCAATGTGTGGAAGGCGGATTTATATGATGATAAATTGCATTATGTATCTCGTTTTGGGAAGTCCATTGTAGGGCTGCTTCATTCGCAAAAGGGAGAAAGAATCCTTGATTTGGGATGTGGAACAGGGGATTTGTCATATGAAATCTCGAAATCAGGCGCGCTGGTGACAGGAATGGATTCATCAGATGAAATGATTGCAAAGGCTCGTGAAAAATATCCTTCCATACCGTTCTTCATTGGCGATGGTGAAACGTTTAGAACAAATGAAAAGTACGATGCTGTTTTTTCCAATGCCGCCCTTCATTGGATGAAAAATGCTGAAAAAGTCGTCGAATCCATTGAGCAGGCATTACTGCCTGATGGCCGTTTCGTGGCAGAATTCGGCGGTAAAGGGAATGTCCAAACGGTTATTTGGGGTATAACCGAGGTGCTTGGCCAGGAGTATGGAGTGGATGCTGCAAAAAGAAATCCATGGTACTTCCCCAGTATAGGAGAATATAGCGCATTATTGGAGAAATGTGGGCTGAATGTAACATACGCCCATCATTTTCTAAGACCGACCGTATTGCCGGATGGAGAAAAAGGACTGTATCATTGGCTGGCAGGTTTTGCAGATGATTTTTTCCCCGAATTTTCCGAAGGAGAGAAAATGGTTCTTTATGGAAAAATAAAGGATAAGATTGAACCATATTTATGGAAGGATGGGGTATGGGAAGCGGATTATAGCAGAATTCAAATCATAGCAGTGAAGGCATCATGACAAATTTTCATTCCCAACAAGATGGGGCACGGTCAAAAGAAACTTTCATTTGAGGGGGCCGTGCCCGCTTTATATCATCGAAAGGCGTTTGGATAGAGATTGTAAAAGCCAAAAAGTGCAACGTTCTACAGTTTACATATATCATCATTGCATTGCTTGCTATTTGTGTTTCTAATGGACATGTCCCGCTAAGATTCATCTGCAACGGTCTACATTATAAGTTAGTTGAACTTTTTCAAACCAACACTGAATGGGATATAATGAATGCTAAAATCAATCGGGGGAGAGGGAAGAAAAACCGATGTTTGCTCTGCATGATTTGGGGGTTCTTCTCTTTGAAAACCACTGGTGGATACTGTCTTCGGGGCTCGTCAGTAATGCTAAATTCAGCCTCCGCGGGAAGTCATGATTTGACTGTAGCACCTATGTCCCGGTTTGCGCTGGGCTAGACTTCCAAATCATAGTGTCCATCCAAGGGGAAAAACCAAAAAACGCACTGTCTCTTGTTAATTATCCGCGAAATAAGAGGGTCCAAAAAGTCTGGTTTTGTCACTCTTTGATTTTCTTAGCTTACAACCAATGTGGCTGGAACAAGATACTAATAACAAACTATGTGGAGAAAATCCTTATTTTTTCTCCACATTTTTTTGGACTTTTTCCCCGATTTTCTTTTTTTTTCGCAGAGATACTGAATTTTTTTTCAAAACGATTGACTCTTATCCTTGGAAAGGATTATATTGTTTCTTGGATATTCCTTAATGGAATAACAGAAGGAGATAGTCAGATGAAAAACCAAAATATGACGTTAACCATATTACTTATAAATCTTTTTATTGCCTTTTTGGGGATTGGGCTGGTCATTCCGGTACTTCCGACCATTATGAATGAATTAAAGTTATCGGGCTCGGTTGTGGGAAATTTGGTGGCGGCCTTTGCCATTATGCAATTGATCATGTCACCGATCGCGGGGCGCTGGGCAGATAAGTATGGGCGTAAAAAAATGATTGTCTACGGCTTGTTCATCTTCAGTCTTTCCGAATTGTTGTTTGGGCTTGGTAAAACAGTCGAAGTTCTCTTTGCTTCCCGCTTTCTCGGCGGTATAAGCGCGGCGTTTATCATGCCGGCGGTTACAGCGTTTATTGCTGATATTACAACAATGGCGACCCGCCCGAAAGCACTGGGCTACATGTCGGCCGCCATTTCGACGGGGTTTATTATTGGCCCGGGGTTTGGGGGATTTTTAGCTGAAATTGGACCGCGAATTCCTTTTTTTACTGCGGCCGTATTCGCGTTGATTGCGGCGGTTTTATCCATGTTTACTCTTCGGGAGCCGGAGCGGAATCGGGATGAGGCGGCTCTTAATCAAAAAGCCGGTATCAAACGGATGTTTATCCCGATGTATTTTTTCGCTTTTATCATTATTTTCATTACGGCATTCAGTTTGGCGGCCTTTGAGTCATTATTTTCTCTCTTTGTTGACCATAAATTTTCCTTCACGCCAAAAGATATTGCGATCGTCATTACCGGTGGTGCGATTGTGGGTGCGGTTGCGCAGGTCGCCTTTTTTGACCGCTTGACGAAACACTTGGGCGAAATCGGCTTAGTGCGGTATTGCCTGATCGTTTCGGTCATACTTGTTTTCCTGATGACTACTGTCACTTCTTACTTCCACATTCTTTTTGTCACATTTATCATTTTTGTCGGTTTCGACCTGATTCGCCCGGCCATCACATCTTATTTATCCAAAATCGCCGGCGATGAACAAGGGTTTGTAGGCGGCATGAACTCGATGTTTACAAGCATTGGAAATGTGTTGGGTCCGATTATTGGCGGCATCTTATTTGACATAGATTTAGATTACCCTTTCTATTTTTCATCCGTCTTTTTATTGGTCGGTGTCGCGCTGTCACTTGCTTGGAAAAAGCCGGAACAAGAGTCGTCGTCTAGTCTTGATTGACGGGTTTTGATGGCAATTTTTGGCATTATGAATAAAAAACGGCAGGGACTTGAATGCCTGCCGTTTTTGTTTAAGCGCTGATTCGCGCATTTTAAGATGCTCCAAGGGCTTCGGCCAAATTCGCGAATGTGACCGATGTGATTATTTGCAGCACATGGAACAGATCTTTGTCGTTGGAAATGTTCAAGCACTTTCATCCGATTTAGGATGCTGTTGCTTGGAGTTTTCGCGGTCTTAATGATCGGCGTTAATCCACGAATGCAGTTTCCAATCTTCAACGCCGTTTAGCAGGCCGCCCCTATGAATAGGAAATTGCCGCTTTCTTGCTCTGCTAGTTCAGTGAGCCAGTAGTATGGCATCGTCTTTATGGATAAAAAGCTTCCGCGCGTTTCATGATGGGAGATGGAAGTCTCGAACAATGGAACTCTTGAAAACTCCCGGATCAATGTTTGTTTCTTTATGGATGAAAATAGTGGTTTTCTTTGTTTTCGGCCTCCAAAAACTTGACAAAATAGTTGATGGCCAAAATGGGAGATTCTTTTACCAATGACGTATATTTCCTTTTCAAGGAAGCGGAAGCGATATCGCTTTTTTCAATACGGTTGATTACATAATCCGCACTGACTTTTTGAATTTCTTTGCGTTGTAGCTTTGCTTCTTTCCATAACGCCATGCCAAGTGCTCCTATTATGGCATAAAGGATCATCGCCAGGATCATTTTTTGCTTATCGGGAATGAGAAATAAAACCGTTACCAGGTTGAAAATGGAGATCAGGATTAAAGGGATTGACCAAAATCCATACTTCGATGCCTTTTTTAAGAGCGGGGCGATTTTCTCATTCAGCTGTTCAAGTTCCCTCTGGATAAAGGGAGGGATATTTGTCATCGGAAACATGAGATTCACTCCTCTTATTCATTTTGAATCAGCGACAGTTCTGTGATCTGCCGCAAGGTAAAAAAGCGTTTCCATCTATTTATCTTTAAACAGCAATCGGAAAGTTGTGGGAAAAAGGACTCCTATTCCATTGCCTTGGGTTCGTGTGGAAAAGTCTGCCTATTTTGAAGACCCGGGAACCAAGTACCCAAGTAGCGGAAAAATCATTCGATACTCGCATCTTCATTTGGTTTAAGTCAATTAGGTCTTTTTAGTTTGTCATCGCACGTTACGAGCGACAGCGTTTGCTGGTTGGTTTGTCTCTGTTCTAACGTTTCATCGGCTAACGTTCGACGTGGAACTTATCGTATACAACTTTTTGCATGTAATATCATTATATTAACAGTACTTTTATAAGGATTCCACCTATTACAAGTTCCATTTTATCAATATTTTGAAGTTTTGCTAGGTAACCTACTTTATTCGTTTCTTTGGACTGTATGAAAAAGTGAGAAGTTGTCATCATCCTCATTACACATTATATGACTGCGCTCCACTCATATTAGGATAGATTAGTGTATTAAAAAATCGTCAAACTAACGACAAGTATTGCATTGAATATAAGCTAATGCAATCTATTAAGAAGTTGATTTAACGCTTCAAATAGATAGGAAACAATCCAGAGAGCCGTGGCATTCCCTACTTTTACCATAGCCCAGCCAACAACTCCAAACCATATACACGAAAATCCGATTGCCCTCTTTAAATTCATGGTATGTTCCACGAAATGCATTTCTTTTGTGACATGGTGTGTAGTAAGTTGTGAAATGGATATTCAAAATTCCAATAGGAATACTCAGGTTACGCCGATAGCATGTTTTTTTTGTATAAAAAAGGAAATACCTGAATCAAAGTAACTATTTACCTGAATTTGTCCGTTTGGGTCATTTGTTTCGTTTTCCCTCAAATTCCCCTCAGATCACTTGGATAATGCTATGATGTGTTAGAAAATTAATTGTAAAAGGGGACAATAGCATGAATGTAAAAAAATTAACCTTATACGCAATTGCCTTAATGATCCTTTTGTTGGGAGCATGCGGAAGTAAGGAAGATGACAAAAAAGGCGAGTCAAAGCCTGCCGCGACAGAAGAGAAAGCGGATAAAGCAAAAGAAAAAGAGGATGAACAGAAAGCAGACGAGAAAGACTCCGCCGACAAAGAAGACGATGGCGCTGTTTTGAATCCGTATATCGAAGAGGAAACCGGCGGAGATGTCGAGGTTGTGTATACAAACAAAAATCCCGGGCTGAAACATGCTTACAAGGATGATGTAACAATTGAGATTGATGAATACCAAATTGTCCGTGTATCGAATATGAATGAGTCGCGGAAAGCGGATTTCGACGATCAAGATGAAGGGTATGTACTCACCTATAAAATGACATTAGATAACCAATCAGATGAAGATGTCTATTTCTCACAAGGAGTGACACTGCAATCAGACGATGGCGTGGATGACCTTGGTAAAAGACAACATTTGGTTGACAGAGATAAATGGCTGAAGGATGAAAGCACGGAAAATGTTTCCCAGTTTTCAAAAGGGAAAAGCTTCACAGGGATGATCGCCCATACGATGACGAAAGCACAATTTGATAAATTGACTGCTCCTACTTTAACAATTGATAAGTTATTCTTGAATGACGATGTAGCTCAAACACTGGGGGAAGAGGCTGTATTCAAATTGCCTTTTAACGAAAAGGGTACCGAGAAAGCCGAAACATCATCGACGTTGTACCAAGATAAAATGGTGACAGACAATATTGCGGATAAAGAGGTCTTTTTTGAAAAGACGGATATTAACGAAACAAAAGAAATAGATGGCGTTAAAATTACGCTCGACGGCGTTCAGTATGCGAATGTGACCCCGACGGCAGCACACGCAGAAAGATTTACAAACTTCGGAGACGGTGAATTAGTTGCATTGACAGTAAAAACAACCATTGAAAATGGCAGTGAGACTCCTTTTGATAAGTTTTTCATTGAAAGAAAATTGACCGTTGATGAAAACCGCGGAACGATGTTGAACCAAGGCATGCTGGAGCCGAATTATAGCGGATTATTCAATCCTGGGGACAAAGAAGAAATTTTGACCGTCTTCTTGTTTAGAAAAGATGAATTTGACATCTTTAAAAAGTTCCAACTTCAAGTTGGACCGCTTGCTGATGAAAATGCGAAAAAGCTGTTCAAGGAAAAATCCGTTACATTTGACATACCTATGAAACAATAGAGGGTTCGATCCGTTTCAAAATGATGGATTCATTTTGAAACGGATTTTTTTCGTTGGCGGGTTTTACATGATCATTGATGGTATGAGTTCATCACTTTTGACATCGTAAGCCCAATTTGCCTGGACTCATTTTTTTTACAAAAAATAAGAACCATCATCAGAAGAGGCGGTTTCACAGTATAAGGAGAAAATTGCTGGGCACATCCCATATAAAATGGGTATTGGTGGAGAATGCTTCTTCGAAGTTTCATGTTTATCAAACTTGACATGTCGCTGACATCTTTTCATGATATAGTCAATAAACCAAAAGAGTGGCCGATTGGTACAACCGGTCAGAGACATTGGAGATGGAAAGATGGAAACCATACTGATTGTAGAAGATGAATATCCTATTAGCCAAGTGTTAAAGGTGTACTTAAGAAAGGCCCATTTTCAAACAGAGCTGGTTTCAAACGGAAAAGAAGCGTTAATCAAGTTTGATGAAGTAAAACCGGCTTTGGTATTGCTGGACGTGATGCTTCCGGGAATCGATGGCTGGGAAATATTAAAAGAAATCAGAAGAAAAAGCGATTGTCCAGTTATTATGTTGACGGCGCTCGGGGAAGCAAATCACCGGGTGGATGGTTTGAACAAGGGGGCAGATGATTACATTTCCAAACCGTTTATTGGAGATGAAGTGGTGGCAAGAGTAAAGGCGGTTTTGCGAAGAGTGAAACGGGATCACCATCAAGTGAAGCAATATGGACATTTGGCAATAGACCTTCAGGCTCATCGGGTGACAGTAAATGGAACAGAAATCAGTTTAATACCGCGGGATTTATCGTTGTTGCTTTTTCTGGCTGAACATCCTAATCAAACATTCACAAGAGATCAGTTGATCGAGCACGTATGGGGCTGGGAATATGAAGGCAGTGACCGCGCGGTTGACTTATCGATTAAACGTTTAAGGAAGTCTCTTAAGGATTGGCCCAAAGAAGAAGGAGAAATCAGAACACTCAGGGGATTGGGGTATCAGCTTAGTGTCAAAAACGACTAAAAAAAGGGTGCCGCTGCAACGTTATTGGACGACGCGATATTTGCTTACCATTTTGGTTGGCTTAACAATTATCGCAGTGGTATCAGCCTTGTGGATCAGACATACGACATTGAAAAACAGATTACATATGATGGAATTTATGGCTGAGGAAATGGTGAGCCGAATGGTCAATCAGCAGGATCGCGAAATGCTTCCTGGTGAAAATTCGTCCGGTCTGTTTCCTGAACGTGGGCACTTGATGGATATGGAAAAAAATCCATTGATTTACATTGCTGACCCGCAAGGAATTATTCTGGCGAGCAACCGTCCGGAACATCCTTGGCAAGGACGGCTGGATGCTGCAATTCTCAACGAGGAAAGTGATGTGCAAAAGCTTTCGGAAGATGGGGGAGTCGAGCCCTTGTATGTCGTGAAAAAGCCGATAGAATCGGAATCTGTTTTATTCGGATGGGTTGTAATCGCTGAAACGGAAAGTAATTTGACGAAAGTGAAACAGGAATACCGTCAGCTTTTCATTATGATTATCGGCCTTGCTTTGCTCGGTTGGGCTGCTATTTATATTGTATCCAGGAAGTTATCCCACCCCATTCAAGAGGTTTCTAAAGCGGCCCGACAAGTTCGAAATGGGGACTATCAAATCAGTCTTCCAAACGATGCCAAGGCGGAAGAAGTACATGAACTAATCCATTCCTTTAAAGAAATGTCGCAGCAGCTTCAAAAGCTGGAAGCTCTTCGCACCGAGCTATTGGCGGGAGTGACACATGAATTGAAAACACCGGTAACATCCATCAGCGGCCTATTGCAAGCTGTGAATGACGGTGTCGTCAGTGGAGAAGAAGCGAAAGAGTTTCTGGAAATTTCCTTAAAAGAAACGGCGAAAATGAGAACAATGGTGGAGGACTTACTGGCTTTCAACTCTTTTGCGGCAAGCGCTGTTCCTGTTTCTTTAAAGACTCAATCACTTAATAAACTTGTCAAAGATGCTGTCCACCAATGGAAAGTGGGACAAGAACTGGGAGATTTGGTTGTGGATGTTGAGTTGCTTCAGGAAGAAGAGAATGTCCGAGTAGATCCCGTAAGATTTCAGCAAATTATGACGAACCTTCTAAACAATGCCAAGCAGGCGATGGACCCGCCAGGAAAAATAGAAGTGACCGTCAAAAAATCGATCAATACTCTGCACGTTGATATAAAAGATACAGGAAGCGGAATTCCACAAGAAGAACAGCCTTTCATCTTTGAACGATTTTACCGCGGCCATGAGAAAAAATATAAAGTGGGAGGATTGGGGCTAGGACTCCCGTTCAGCAAAATGGTGGCCCAGGCCATGGATGGCGATTTGGAGCTGATTAAAAGCACTCCAACAGGCACGATTTTCAGGATATGCTTACCAAAGATCGCTTCATCATTTATATAAACTGCTATTTTTACATCCAGCAGTTTTATTTTTTTATAAAAAATGCATAAAATAAGACCGAATCGTTTGGTTGGGCGGAAAGGAACGACCAAGTGCAGGCGATCTTGCCAGGGTGTCGCCAACAGGACGTTCAAGTGTCACGAGAAGGAAAGGCCTGCCAGCGTCTCATCGCACGGAAGGAAAAGCACCAACTCTGAAGATTGTGGGTGTGGCCATTAACTGGAGATCGCCAACAGTCAGATTAACTGTGCTGCTGCGGCACTAAGGCATATTCATCATGATATGGAGAAGACAGCAGACATGCTGAAGTGGCTAAAAACGCCTTTTATCCCGCCTTGCGCTTTTCTTTTAAAACAACGCAAGCCGGACATCTGTTTGACACACTGTCTCTTTATAGTAGTTTATATAAAAGCACTTATTGGAGGGTGTTAAAAGATGGACAAGCAAGTAAATAAAAGATCAGTCGTTAAACGGTTTTTATCAACGGCCGCCGCGGGAATGATCGGTGCAGTCATTACACTGGCTTCTTTACAGTATATAGGTGGTTTTCAATCAAGTTCTCAAAAAGTGAATGAAACGGCTCCATCCAACGTCAATACGCAAAATGTCTCGGCCCAATCTGTTTCATTTGCTGATATCGTTGAGCAAGCTTCCAAAGCTGTTGTGGGAGTAGTAAGTGAGAGGCGCAGCAACGACCCGTTTCAACGAGCGGCTGGTGAAACGTCTGGAAGCGGCTCCGGAGTCATTTTTAAAAAGACAGATGATGCCGTCTATATAGTGACCAATAATCATGTGATCGAAGGAGCAAATCAAATAAATATCTCTTTACATGACGGCAAGGAAGTCGCGGCGGAACTCGTTGGCACCGATCCGTTAACAGATATTGCCGTATTAAAAATGAAAAAAAGTGACGGCATCACACCAATACGCTTCGGGGATTCCAGCTTGCTCCGGGCGGGCGATCAAGTCGTTGCGATCGGAAATCCGCTGGGGCTTGATTTGTCTAGAACGGTTACTCAGGGGATTGTCAGTGGGGTGAATCGTACTATCGAAATGACGACCTCTGCGGGTGCTTGGAACTTTGACGTCATCCAAACTGATGCCGCGATCAACCCCGGAAACAGCGGGGGCGCCCTTATTAATACAAAAGGGGAACTTGTAGGCATTAACAGCTTGAAAATTGCCGAAAAGGGTGTGGAAGGATTGGGGTTTGCCATCCCGAGCAACCAAGTTTCCCGGATTACGGAAGAATTGATTAAAAACGGGCAGATTGTCCGCCCTTATTTAGGTGTAAGTGTCATGAGCCTGGACAAGGTTCCATCCGTCTATTTGGAGAATCTTCCCGAAAATGTTAAAGAGGGAGTCTTGGTTGTTTCAGTAGATGAGGGCAGTGAAATAGCGAAAGCGGGATTGAAAGCCCAAGATGTCATTGTTTCTGTTAATGGAAAAGCGATTAAGAGCGAGAGTGACCTTCGTAAAGTTTTATATACAGAGATGAACATTGGTGATGAAGTATCATTGGACGTCTACCGATTGGGGAAAAAACAAACGTTCAACGCGAAGCTTGCTAGCAATCAGCAACTGGAAATGAAAAATGATAGCAACTCTTAGAAAAGCTTAATAGGCTCGCATTTATGGCGGTATGTGATTTTGCGGCTGGGAGAAACGGCACCTAAATGCCCGATTGGTTCAACTAACATTCAGTAGGAGCCCTACTGAATAAAGTTTCACTTTATCCCGCATGTAAGGTGCCGTAAAAAAGCCTCCCACTTCAAAATCTTGAGTGAATACAAAAGGTCTATTTTGTTTGTAATACGTTTTGTGGATCAAGGGCCTCCTCATAAAAGAACTTCTAAAAACATTGCTTCCCGGTTAAATGAGAGACATAAGGTAGCCGCTATACATGCCAACCATCATTGCTATGGCCAATGACCATTCTTTTAACCAAGTTTTACCGGTCTTTTTAGCAATGAATAATGTAAAAATGGCCATAAATCCTGCAACCGCCGAACTGATGTCTATGACCATTTTTTCAACAGCCAGGTAACCAAAAGCACCCATCATGGCAGCCGCGGAAACGATCCCCATTAACTTTGGGTTTTTGGCTTTCAGTTTGTTTTGAACATTTCCGAGAGATTTTGTAAAAAGAAAGGTAAATAGGAGCCAGCCCATTCCACCAAGACACATGGTCCAAACAACGGTTGAAAAAGCTTCAACTGTAAAAGATTCGGTTCTCAGACTGCTGCCAAAAGCGTTTGCGCCTATTTCGGCTGCGGCAGCTTCAGTTGATGCCGATCCTATAATGCCAATTCTCATCATGGTTAAGGGCGACCCGATTAATGCAATCAGAGAAATGATCACAATCCCGATGCCAAAAGATGGACCAATAGAACCGATCAATCCGGTTTTGATCGCGATTTTCACTTCTTTGGATGTCATCCCAACTTCGATCGCCGCTTTTTTAGCCAACCTTATAAACATCAATGCTTGGAAGATCACGATGCATATAACAGTAAACGCAATCATCCATAGAGGAACTGTACTGAAAGCTGTCATTACTTCTTTTGTCATGAACCTGTTCTCCTGTCAACTGTTTTATCGGAAAACGGTTATTGGATCGTTTCTTTATCCGTAGATGAAGCATGTTCTTTTGTGGATAGGTAGTTTAATACTAAGCCGATAAAAAGTTTGCCGATATACAGGATTGCTTTTTCATCCACATCAAATCTTGGGTGATGATGGGGGTGGACTTTCTCTTGATCATCCAAAGCTCCGCCTACCCAGAAAAAGGAACCTGGCACCTCTTTTACATAATAGGCGAAGTCTTCCATTCCCATTTGGGCCGGTTTGTGTTGAACTCTTTCCTCTCCAAATAATGAAATCGCCACTTTTTCCACCCGTTTCTTCGGGATGGTTTACAACAGCAGGATAGCCGCGCACATATTTGTAATTGACCGTTGCGCCAAGCCCGCCGCAAGTTGAAATTGAAATCTGTTCGATCGCTTTTTCAATATGGTTGCGGACACTTTCCTTAAACGTTCTTACCGTACCGGTCAATATTGCCTTGCCAGGAATCACGTTATAGCCTTTGCCCCCGTGGAATGAAGCTACGGTGACCACGGCAGAATCTATTGGATCAACTTGCCTACTGACAATTTGTTACAAGTTTAAAAGCAATTGGCTGCCTGCGACAAGGGGATCGACTGTCAGGTGGGGAGTAGCCGCATGACCGCCTTTTCCACAAATTTCAATTTCAAATATATCTCCATTGGCTATCGTATATCCTTCTCTTATGCCAACCGTCCCAAGCGAATCCAGCGAGCTGACATGAACTCCATATACAACATCAACGTTTTGTAAACAGCCATACTCAATCA
The DNA here is from genome assembly GCF_037980985.1 of Siminovitchia sp. FSL H7-0308. NCBI lineage: Bacteria > Bacillati > Bacillota > Bacilli > Caryophanales > Bacillaceae > Siminovitchia > Siminovitchia sp. FSL H7-0308. Next base: position 3,390,270 of record NZ_CP150282.1, on the reverse strand, counting down.
TGGATTTGGCTCCACCCGGAATCACTTCTTCCGCGAATTGATGAATAAAAACAACATTTCCTTCTAGGGATTCCCGGTTTTCACTTTATACTTTTGCGACACCCAAAAGAGCGGCTGTGTGCAGATCATGTCCGCAGGCATGCATGACACCAGGGATGCGTGATTTATATTCAACATCTTTTTCATCTTGAATGGGCAATACATCGAAATCAGCCCGCAGTGCCACTGTCTTCCCGGGTTTGCCTCCTTTCAGCAATCCAACCACCCCACGGCCGCCCACACCTGTTTTGCCTTTAAGCCGATAGAAGATAGATAGTCTGCAATTTTTGCGGGTGTGTGTATTTCCTTATGGGAAAGTTCCGGATACATATGTAAATCTCTTCTAAACTTGATCAATTCAGGATATATCTCTTCCAGTTTTGTAAAATACTGTTCCTGTAACAAGTGGCATCCCCCTTATCAATATTGGTTTGGTGTCCTTGTGCTTAAAAAAACCGCCTCCTTTCAACCTTCTTGATTGAATTTTATATGTAAATAATCGAAAAATTAAATTAAATAAAATAGATTACTTTGATGTTAGGGATATTAACGAAGGAATATTGCGGTAAACTCTGACTTTTTATACAATATAAAAAAACTGGAGAGATTGTAGTGGTGTTACGGACTATCAATCAAGCATGGGGTGAGGGCGGTATGGATCAGATTTGTTTTTATTCTTTGCGCAAGCTGTCAAAAGCGATTCAAAATCGGGAGTTGTCTGCCCGTGAAGTAATGCAGGCGCACTTGGAACAAATTGAGAAGGTGAATCCAAGTGTAAATGCAATCGTTTCTCTGGATGAAGAGAGAGCACTAAAAGAGGCGGACAAAGCAGATTGTATGCTTGTTTCAGGAGAAAGAACAGGCCCTTTTCATGGACTCCCGATCGCGATTAAAGATACTCATAACGCCAAAGGTTTTCCCATGACATGTGGTTCGCGGACTTTGCGTGACAACGTTTCGAGAGAGGATGATCTCATTGTTGAGCGGTTAAAAAACAGCGGCGCCATCGTCATAGGAAAAACGAATGTTCCTGAGTTTGGTGCGGGTGCCCATACATTTAACGAGGTATACGGTGCCACAAGAAATCCGTATCACCTTCAGCGCACTGCAGGAGGAAGCAGTGGAGGGGCTGCTGTAGCGGTTGCGACCGGAATGATTCCCTTTGCGGATGGCAGTGATATGGGAGGGTCATGCCGCTTTCCGGCTGCATTTAATAATGTGGTGGGAATGCGACCATCGCCTGGACGAGTGCCTTCATACCCAAAAGCGGCGCCTTACTCGACGTTGGGCGTACAAGGGCCGATTGCCCGAAATGTGGAAGATGCGGCTTTTATGATGTCGGTTATATCGGGTTATGATAACCGGTCACCAATTGCGATACATGAATCAGGAGAGAAATTTTCAGAGCCGTTTAAAGAAGAGGTAAGCGGCCTAAGGGTGGCATGGACTTGCGACTTTGGCGGGGAAATTCCTGTTGATCCAGAGATCAGAAACAACCTTCAGGAGCAAATAAAGGTCTTTACTGATTTGGGATGCCATGTAGAAGAAGTGAATCCGGACCTGGCAGAAGCGGATGAAGTATTTCATACTTTACGAGCCTGGGAATTTGAAATGTCCAATCATGAATTGTTTGAACGGTTTAGCGAATTAATGAAGCCGAGTTATGTCTGGAATTTCAACAAAGGCCGCAAACTCCGCGGGATTGATATTGGGAGAGCCGAGAGGCTTCGCAATGAGTTGTACCACCGAATGAGAGTCTTTTTTGAAAATTATGATGCGTTGATTTTGCCAGTCAGCCAAGTTCCGCCTTTTGATGTAACGATCGAATATCCAACGGAAATAAACGGAGTTCGGATGGAACATTACATAGACTGGATGCGGTCTTGCTGTTACATTTCCGTGCTGGGCAATCCGGCTTTGTCCGTGCCTGCGGGGTTTACTTCCGACGGTCTTCCGATCGGGCTCCAAATCGTCGGCCCATATCATGGAGACTACGAAGTATTGCATATTGGTTATGCCTTTGAACAGGCTACTCGCTACGGAGATAAACGTCCCGACATAGCGGTGGAAGCACGTTCCCATTCATAAGAAGCATGAATCCCTACATTGTGTTGATCATCCATTGCTAACAACGGGCATGAGGATGGAATTTTCCGGTTATCGTCCCCAAAGCGTTTATGATTCAAAGATTTTCCGTCTTCCTGGGTTACCCGAACACAAGTGACGCATTTGCTTGTACAGAGGGCGATTGGCGGCGACACCTAAAATGGCTGGAAACCCTGAATACAGCTTAGGCACATAAAGCAGAGGCGATGGACAATCAAATGGAGACTTTCTCCTATATGTCCGTCCCTGTATATGTAGAGAGCACCCAACTTGGAAGCCGCACATTTCTTTTTAATACAGTCGCTCTTTTTTATAAAACTTAATCCTTTATCTAAAAATAAAAAATCTCCATGTGGTTTCTTTCTTCATAAAAGGTGTTGATAGTGGAGCGTGTCCCAGAAAGCGCCTCAATGGCTTTTTCTGTAATATAGGGTCGCTCTTTTTTTGATTTTACAACATAAAAAAGCTTGTAGGGACTCTACAAGCTGAGCGTATGATGCTCTTTTTCTATTTAATCTTAAAAATTACTTTTAAAATGATAACATTTAAATCACTTGATACTTATTTAAAACTATATCAAGCTTTTTGCTTAATTCGACCGTCTGATTATTGTTTAGACCTTTTGCAATTCCGATGCGAACCATTTCTTTTCTCAAAGCGTTGATTTCAACTAATAGCGCTTCTTTTCCTTTAGCTTTGTTCATCCCTACTTCTCCTTTGTAAGTAATAGAAAACTTGCGGCGGGAAAATAGTCATCCGATACAGTGTCATACTTGAGATACAAAATGATTCCCGAATATATTTGGGCTAATCAAACGATTACATGAATTATACCATATGTTGAGTGGTGTTTTCTATATAGATACAATATATTGTTTCTTGTTTACTAAAAGATTTTTGTTTATCTTTGACGAAAATTGGCAGAGGACCTTGATATAGGACAAAAGGTTTAGTCGGTAACAGTAAAAAAGCACCTGCTCTAGGTGCCTTGTATGTTAATGAAAAGGTTGGTTGATCGTTTGTTTATTCAAGCATTGTAAAAATGTTCATATCTCAAATGAAAAAGCGGTTGCGCTTTTGTCTATCAAAACCTATATAATGGCGGAGAATGGGATAATCTACCCGAGAAAATAATCAAGGTGGCAAGTAGGTTGAAATAAGCCCAAATTGAAAACCAACCAGCAGTAAAGTTGCTAGAACGATATAAAAGAAAAGAGGTTTTAATGTATGCTGACCAACCTTACATTATTGAAACCCGCACAAAACGACATTACAAGCACGAAATGACACTTGATGATCATATCGAACTACTTGAAGTGTTAAACCATCATCCAGGACCTGTTTTGTTATCAGGGTATGACCACGAATTATACAATAACGCACTGGTTAATTGGCATAAAGAAACAATGACTGTATCTGCAGAAGCTGGAGCAAAGAGACAAGAAGTCCTCTGGATCAATCCAGTTGCTGCAGAGAAAGGGTTCTTCCATCGAATTGGACGTGATCCCATGCAACAAATAAATCAAGGCATGTGGGATTAAAATGGAATGAGATTTATACTAGTCCACTTTCCTAATAGATAAACCAATATAAAAAATGCAATTATTGAAAAGACTGCCTTCTTCAATGGACTCTATCCTTTCATCGGTAATGAAAAAAAGCCAGGATTCCTCCCGGCAAAGATTTTATGCATATTGATTATACCATATACGGGAGGGTATCTGTCATGAAGATACAAGATATAGAGATAAACGGTCGAAAAAGGTTAGAATTTGATATAATGGATATACCATCCAGCTGTGTAATCGTCATCTGCGATGGGAAAGCAAAAATTAGAGAGCTTCCTCCTTTCGGTGAATATAAAATTGTTACTCACCAAGGGAAGGTGAAGCGGATGCGGAGGGAAGAGGGGAAGAGTTTTGAATAGAATCAAAAATAACATTGGAAGAATGGAACTTATAATTATATTCCTATTTGATATTGCGATTATTATATCAGCGATACTTACTTTTATAAATGAAGGGGACTTGCTAGAATCTATAATTGCAGGAATAGTAATTATAACGTTGTTTAATTTTATTATGGTTGAGGGATTCATTTTTGTAGGAAAGATAGAAAATAGATTAAATAAGGTTAAAGACAACTACTCAATTAATATGTGGTTATCTGAATCTGATAATTTACCAATAAATATATTGACTGATTTAATAAATATAAAAAGTAGAAAAAATGATCTCTTATACAATTATAATAAAACAAAAGAAGTAATATTAGATGAGTGTAAAACTAAAGAAGAATTAGAAGTGCTAAAAATATTTTTGGAAGTAAACAAGGAAAGTAAGAGAAAAGAAATGTACAATATTTCTTTTCAATCTATACTAATTGCCATATCAATTCCTATTTTTGTTGAAATGGTTAAGTTAAAAGCTTCATTCGATGTTGTTTCCGTTGTATTACTTCTCTTTTTTGTTTTACTAGGCATGTATTTTTTAATCACCCTAAATAATGCTCGAAAAAGCAATAAGGTAAACTTTCTTTTAAAAATAGTTCAAAAATGTATTGAGGAAAATGAATTAAGGGAAGATTAGAAGAGTTGATTTATCATATTAATTGTTAATGTTTTTTCGACTATTCAAGTATCGGTAGATGGGTATCGAAACATAGGGAAAACATTTAAATAGCAAACTGATATAAACGAGGGTTATATAATATCCCTACAACTGGATAAAAAAGCGATTTTATTACTAGGTTTGAGTGAAAAGGAAATGATTCTATAGGGAACCACTTTCACCTTACTACTCCTGAAATAGAGTGTAGAAAAGATGAAATAGCAAATATTAAAAATGTTTATAAAAAATATTTTAAAAATGTTTAAGTTCTACCAGCTCACTGGAGGACACTGAATGACGCATTATGCGTTGTTTGGTGTCCTTTTTTACTTGTTGAAAGGAGTGTTTTAAGTGAACCCACCATTTAGAACCATTAAGGGAATGGAAACGAGCATCAGGATGTAAGCAAAGCAGGAAGCCCCAGGCACGCGGCACAGAGGTTTAACAGAAAAAAGCCTTATGGATGTAAACAGGTCGACATACAGAAGACACAAAGGTTCATTTAGGCAGCGTTAGGAGGTCTATTTATGCTGAATTGGGCAGACAGATTGATCCAAGAATACTTGGACGGAAAAAGCCAGCTTATTAGATTGTATAAAAGTTTGGATAAAGCGGATCCTGTTGATCGAGAGGATAGAAAAAGAATTAGTAGGATGATTGACGATATGGACTTTGCTATTGAGTGGTTAAAAACTGGCCGGCAGCCAGGGACATATCGAGGGATTGATAAAAAATCGATATATCAAATACGTTCCCTTGAGTGTATGGATTTAATCCCTGATATTACAGAGGAATTGGAAGATGCTACCGAACGAAAACCAAAAATGACAAGAGAAGAAAAAGTTATTCTTGCGGATATTCTCTCATCATTTTCTCTACGGGAACGGCAGTGTTTTATACTGCATAAAGCACATGGATTGAGTATGCAGCGGATTGCTAATGAACTATGTTTAAGCAAAGCAACGGTGCAAATGTACATTTCTAGAGCAAGAAAAAAAGCGGAGAAAAGATTGGGTTAAATTATTTTGTCATACGCTTGTCATACAAAGTCTGTATTAATGAAAGGGTAATAGTGAATCTGTCGGCGCTGTCCCTTGGAAAAGGATGGCGCAATTTTATATGCGAGGTTTTAACTCTTGGCTTCCAATTTTTTTAAAAATTAATCCAATGATAATTAAAATAATCCCTGAGACATCGAAGAGGATGTCAAATAAAAATTGATTTGGACCTGGTTTTACATGGTGAATTTGCAATATATGGTGATTTATAATACCTTCAATAAAATTAAATATTCCAGCACCGAGAAATATACCACTTAAAAAGGTAAGCTTATTATTTTTTGAATCTGATGGATCGCTTTTCCATAATATTATTGCACCTATAAAAATAACGATTGTAACGAACAAATGAAAAAATCCATCACTAACTATTTGATTGAAACGGTTAGTGTGCATATAAGTACTATGCCATTGCAATATTTGATGAAAAAAAATACCATCTATCATTCCTATTGTTCCGATTCCTAATAAAAAAGACCCTACAAATGTTGAACGCATAACAAAGCTCCTTTGGTTATTTGTTATTTAATTATTGACATAAACGAAAAAGTTTATAAGTAGTTATAATGCAGGAAAAACCCTCCTTTTGTCGAAAAGGAAAAGTAAGACAAAGGGGGGAGAAGATAAGTGAAAGAGGTAAAAGTCTGTTTCCATTGCGGCAATAAAACACAAATGGAATTAATTAATAATCATTCCCACACGGAAACAGAATATGAATTTGATCTAGAAGGTGGTGCTTATCCAATAGGAGAGTATTATGAAGAATATTTTTTTTATCAATGTCCTGTTTGTAATAAATTTACCTTAGAATGTAAAGAGTCGGATACGTTTTCCAGTTTTCCGAGTGGAGAGCTTATTCATACAATCAAAACACTTTATCCGGCAATTGATACATCTAAAAACAGATTACCAAGCAGTATAAGAGCGGCATATCAAGCAGCGCAAAAAGTAAGGAATATTGACGGCGCAATTTGTGCTATTGCTATTAGAAGAACCCTTGAAAGGATGTGTAAAGATAAAGGAGCTACCGGTAGGAATTTATATACTAAGTTGAAACAACTGTCAGACAAGGGGATAATCCCTCCTATTCTTGATGATATGTCCATTCTTATAAAGGATATCGGGAATCAAGCTGCACATGCTGATGACGCTGAATTTGATGAACCGTTGATTAGATCACTGCTGAAATTCACAGATATTATTTTGGAATATGTTTATGTTTTACCATATGAAATTAAAAGATTACAACTTACAATGAGTGACAGGAAAAAAGAAGAAGAGGAAAAAGAAACTAAAGAATCTGCATCCTAAAGAGGTGCTTTCTCTTTTGCTTAAAAATCATTACCTTGGTACCTAGTAAAATGCTAGGCAAATAGATGCAGGAAAATATCTCCTTTTGTCGAATAGGTTCGATGGGAGGGGGAAGGCAGATGGATATTATATTTAATATTATAACGGGTATTGGTACTGGTTTATTGGTTTATGTAATAAGTTATAGTTTAGAAAAAAGAAAGAGAGTTAATCAGGAAAAACATCGCTTAAAGCAAGAACTCTTACGCTATCTTAATGTTCTAATCCTGGATATAAAACATCATGAAAAAAGCGGTGACGATAGTATAGTGAAGGCTAGACTGTTGGAACCACCATACTCTATTATGAGTAATGAATTGGATAAGAATTTCAAAAATGAAGTAGGCGAAGTGTATAAAAAAATCCAAAAAGTGTATAGTGATTACTTTGCAGAGTATGCAACTCTTAAAAAAGCGATAAAAGAGCAAGAGGAATCCACAGATGTAACAGGTGAATTATTATTAAGACAGCTTTGTTTACATGAAGCGAAAACAATCTTGAGCAATCTTTCTGATAAAAAAATAGAAAAATAATAATATCTTCATTTGCACCCATTGAGGTGCTTTTTCTTAAAACACAACAGATATAGCGCTAACATCTTTTAATTGGTAAGATATCCCTATACATATGTGTAGGGGGATGGTGTCTTGAAGAAAGTTTTAATTGTTTTTGTAGTAGCTTTGTTGTTTATGGTAGGTTGTTCAGGCGAAAAGGAAGAGTCTTCTGCGCCGAAAGAAGAGAAGCCGCAAGAAGAATTGAAGCAAGAGCAACCTGAGCAAACAGCAGATCTAGAGGAAGGCGAAGAGGCAAGCGAGATCGAGGAAGAGGAGCAAGAAAAAGATTTCGTAACAGAAGCAGAAGCAAACGCCGAAGCATATCCGGCAAAACCCGGTGCGATGTTATATGACAAAACAGAAGAAAAGTTCAAGGGAATGAATTATCACTTCAAAGGCGAATTAGTCAAAGTAGAAAAAGTGGAAGGCCTATTTGGTAATATGGAAGATGCCTTTTTGGTGAAGAATGAAAATGGATATATAATGCCTATATTCCCGCCATATGAAATGTCAGCATCGGCAGGGGATGAAATTGAAGTATGGGGACCTTTATCTGGCGATGGGTATGCTTCTTCTGATTTAGGAGTAGACAACGTGGTTGGAGTTGCCGGAGCAATGAATGCTACAAGGGTAGATATTAACGGAGAAATGCAATAAATAAGCTATATGCTAAGACATTCACTTTTTGTGAGTGTCTTTTTTCATATACAAAAATTATAAAAGGAGTGTTGATCATGGCGGACAATAAGTCGTGCGGAGATGTAGAAAAGGCAACGAAAGTATTAGCAAAGGCCGGAAGCGAATTTGATGTTTTAACGTATGCCGCAGAAGCAAAGACTAAAGAAACACAAGATACTAGAAATAAAGACAGTGAGAAACTTATGGCGAAGATGGACTTTAGCGAAACTATCAAAGGTTTAAAAACAATCCAGCGTGAAGCAAGGAAGGCTACGGCTGCATTGAAAGAGTTAGAAGATGAAACAGATAAACCACTGTTAACAATCGAACTTGAATCGTTAGATAGTGTTCCTAAAGTTTTATATAAAGGAAAAGAGATAAAGGACAAGACCGCGGTGGACTTTTATTGGACTACAAAAACAGACAAACCGGGTGAAGTCAGATACATCCTGAAGCATTATGAACGTGATAAACACGGGGTGCCAACCCATGTAGTTATTGGGGATGGTGGTTTAACATGACCAAACCAGTAACCGCACTTTGTAATCATTGTGAAAAGATTACGGATGTCGTCTTTAAAGTTAAGTATCATCCAAACAAAATACAGGAGACGTACTTTAAATGCGAGCACTGTTATTATCATTACACTTCTTTTGTTACGGATGCCAAGGTACGGAAGCTACAGCGTAAGAAGGATAACATCAAGGGCTTACACAATGCAGCTAACCGTTTGGAGTTGCAAGAAGAGATCAACGAAAGAATGTCTCAGCTTAAATTTAATTTGATAAACTTCGGGCGGGCTGATATGTGACATACAAGCGCAAAAGAATCGGAGATAAAATTTACCAAACTCAAGCGTGGAGGAAGTTAAGACAGTACTACTATGATAGTCAACACGGTATATGCGAACGGTGCGGCAGTCCAGGAGACATTGTTCATCATACAATTCCAATTACAAAAGAAAATGTGAATGATCCTTCCATAACATTGAACAAAGACTTACTGGAGTTACTATGCCACGACTGCCATAACAAGGAACATAAGCAAGTTCATTCTCCAATCCGTGAAGGATGTGGGTTCGATGAAATTGGACAACTGATAAAAACAAATTGAAAAGTTGGTCAGGCCCCCCTAGGTACGGTCAAAAAAGCGGGGCCCTGCCGAGCGAGCGCCAAGTTTTCTGTAATACACAGGTCATTTTCGCATAAGGGGGGGTTAACACGAAAATGGCAAAACCTAGTAGAAAAAAACAGGATGAAATGATAGCTTTAGAAATCGCAAAATTAGAGGAAATATTTCAGGATATATCTGAAGAGAAACAAAAAGTTGCAAAAAGATTGATTGAGAGAGTCGCTTTTATGACAATTACGCTCCAGATCCTTGAAGATAATATCAAGACAAAAGGTCCGACATATCAAATGGTTCAAGGGCCACAAAAAATGATGGTCGAGAACCCGGCTCAGAAATCTTTTAACACGATGATCAACCGATACACGGCTGCCTATGATAAACTGTTCAACCTTCTCCCTAAGGAAGTGGCCGCGGAGGAAGATGACGGGTTTGATGCGTTCGTGAATAGACGATGAAACAGAAAATAAAACGCTATCCACTTACATATAATCCAATCATCGAATACTGGAACAAAATTGATTCTGGTGAAGAGGTAGTCAGCAATAAAGTCCGTAGGGTTTATAAAAAGCTTGTGGACGATTTACACAACCAAGATTCAGAATATGAATACTCACCAACTAGGGCAAATCACGCTATTGAATTTGTAGAGAATTTCTGCAAACATTCAAAAGGCGAGATGGGCGGCAAACCTTTTATAATGGAGTTATGGCAAAAGTCCATGACTGCAGCTCTATTTGGTTTTATCCATAAAATTGACGAAACTCGCAAATATCGCGAGTTTATTTTAATTGTGGAAAGGAAAAATGGGAAGTCTGCCTGGTCTTCCGCAATCGGATTATACATGCTTGTGGCAGATGGGGAGCCCCTGGGCCGGAAGTTGTATCAGCCGCTACCAAAAAAGACCAAGCCAAAATTGTTTGGCTGGAATCAAAGCGGATGGTACGGAGTGGATGCTGTATGGTTGTGGGTGTTTGACGAAAGTAACGATAAACTATTGGCCAAAGCCAAAATACCGCATAACGAAAAAGGAGAGATTATGGTTGGTGAAGAAGAAGTCACCATTGAGTTTAAATAAAAACAAGCCCTTAATGGACGAGCTGTCTTTGTATACTCGTCCGTTAAACTGAGCTTTCGTGGTCCGATTTTAATTTTCATCTTTTTTTAACAACTCCTTACGATCATCGAGAAGCTTTTTAAGCTCCTCAACGTCCTCAAGTGTCGCTTGATTCCGTATGAAGCTCCTTGTCCTAGAGCGATCGCTTAAATATTTGGCTCGTTCTTTGTTTTTCTGCTGCCATTTTTTATTTGCTTCGGTTTGTCTGTTCCTTTGCAAGCTTTTCAGCCTCCTTCATTAGCCTCTTTTTCCTTGCATTTAAAAACAGGTAACGAATAAATATGGGGATCGCAAGTATCCAAACAACAATAATGCCGATTGTTAATATATCCATGTTATTGTGGTATACTTAGGGGAGAGAGGGGAGTTATCCTCCCCGCCTCTTCCTTCTGATTTCTAGCTCTAACTTTTTGATTTCCAACTTCGTCTTGCGGGCGGTCAACCACATTTGACGAACTGTTAAAATCGAAATGGTTAGGGCTATTATTTTGCCTAAGTCATCCACTCCTTCACCTCTTTTCTATATCTAATTATACTATGCATAGTATAATTAGGCAAGCATTTTATGGTGTTTTTCGTAAAAATTTCCTATTGAATACAGAAATAAAGCCCGATAAACCCGGGCTTTATTCATCGTATGGCCTGTATTTCTTTCTTAATTCCCCTTGCTCTGCTTTTCTTTCCAAAACGCTTTCCTTCAAAAAGATTTTAGGCTGGTCCTTGGCAGGCATTAATTTTCCATCTCGCACCATGTGACCGATCCTCGCTTTTGATACACCTAATATTTCTGCTGCTTCAACTGTAGACAATAAATTTTCATTTAAAAATCTCAATAAATCTTCAGTTGATTCAAATTGGTACTTCACTTTCCATCCCCTTTCTTAAACATAATCAACACCAGCTTAAATATATAAACTAAAATTGTTAGCCCAAAAACAAGCATCATGAACACGTCAAGCTTAGAAGGGGTTTGGAAATCAACATAAACGAACATGATTACAAGGCCAATTGCTAATACCATTATGTTACTGTAACCAAATTTTTTAAGCATATTTTACGAGTGGATGTGTTATAATTTTTGGGTAAGGGAGGTTTTAGCCTCCCTCTGTTTCACCTGCGACGTTTCTTCTTGCCCGGAGAACGTCGCTTTTCTTTTCGCTCTTTCGATATGTCGTGCAGGTCTTTCATGCCCGATGTGATGGCTTTGAAAGCTCCTGCCAGTAGAGCGAATGTTGCGATACACTTTTCTACATCCACCTGTTCACCCCCTTTCGATAATTTAATTATACTATACCTATTCAAAAAATTAAATAGGTATCACAAAAATAAAGGTAATGTTTTTTTGAATAAAAAGAGCCCTCGATAGGAGTTTGAAATTTTATTATTCTTTATGGGGAAATAAAAAAAGAGAGCTTTTAACTCTCTTTCCGTGGTAACATTTTGGTAACAAATGAGTAAAATTATAGGCTTATTGAAAAATCACAAAAACTCACAAACCCCTTGTGTATCAAGGTTTTCCGCTTAATATTAAGTCGGAATAAAATGTAGAGCGGAGAAGGTGGGATTCGAACCCACGCGGCGGTTGCCCGCCCTAATGCATTTCGAGTGCATCCCCTTCAGCCGGACTTGGGTACTTCTCCATTTTAAGAGGTGGAACAAAGCTATTATACGGTAAAAGTTCTCATCAGACAATGCATCAGCATTCGCATATCGGGATGATGTTTCCGCCCGGCTCGTTGGTGGTGCCGAATAGCTGTCATCCATAGTGAAATAGTGGTCTGGCCAGCACACTTCCCGTGCAGTCTTTTGATTTTAAGATGGCGCAAAGGGTTCTTGCGGATTCTAAATTGAATGGACGGGATATCACCACACACTTTTTACGAAGCCGCTGGGGAACAAGCTTGCCGACAAGGAAAAACGACTCCACATTTACGGAATCGTTGACATTTCAACGTCGTTTTCAAGTGCTGGTGACAGGATTTGAACCTGCGACCCCGTCATTACGAGTGACGTGCACTACCAACTGTGCTACACCAGCAATTCTTAAAAATTCACATACAAATAATAGTACATCTATAACCATTTTTCAATCATTTTTTTTGCAAGTGGTTCCTGATTGTTCCAAAAAAGACTGATGTATTTTTTTAAAACTAATTTCCTGCCAGAACGGGATCATTGTTATAATAGAGGGATAAGAGATATATAGACAAGGGGACACGAACTGAATGGGCATCATGGAAATATTTCAAAAAAAAGGGGTCAAACGCATCATTATTTTTGCTCTGATTGTCCTGATTTTATACAGCATGAGAAGTATGATGAATTTGATTTTACTGACCTTTATCTTTTCGTATTTAATGAATCGCCTGATTGAATTCACCGCAAAGCGAATTCCAGTTAACCGGAAGCTGCTCGTTTTGTTTATGTATACGGTCATTGTCGGTGTGCTGGCATACGGGCTTGTGAAATATCTTCCCATTTTAACTTTGGAAATAAGCCAGTTGATTAAACAAGTCAACGCTTTTTACACGCAGCCGCACGACAATACTGTGATCAAGTATATCGAAGCGGTTATTTCCAAAAATCAAATCGTGTCCTATTTGGAAAATGGCTTTTCTTTTCTGATCAAATCGTTTACGGATATTAGCAAAATAAGTATCCACGTGATGATTGCTTTGGTATTGAGCTTGTTTTTCTTGCTGGAAAAGCCCCGTTTACAAGAATTTACGGCAAAATTTAAAAGCAGTAAACTCGCTCCCTTTTATTTTGAGCTTGAGTTTTTCGGAAAAAAATTTACGCGTACCTTTGGCAAGGTGATAGAAGTCCAGTTTATGATCGCCCTTGTCAATTGCTTTTTGACAATGGTGGCGCTCGTGATCTTGGATTTTCCTCAGCTATTTGTATTGGCGCTCATGGTTTTTTTTCTGGGACTCATTCCGGTTGCGGGTGTGATCATTTCCTTGATTCCGCTTTGCTTGATCGCCTATTCGATCGGTGGCTTGATTAAGGTCGTTTATGTTGTGGCGGCCATTGCGATCATTCATGCGGTTGAGGCGTATGTATTAAATCCGAAGTTCATGTCGGCCAAAACGGATTTGCCCGTTTTCTATACATTCATCGTCCTGATATTCTCGCAACACTTTTTTGGGGTTTGGGGGCTGATCATCGGGATTCCGGTTTTTGTGTTTTTGCTTGATGTCCTTGAGGTAACAGACAGAAAGAAACGATCTGAAGCGCAAAACGAACGTTCCAAAACAGTGGAGAGTTAGCTCTCCGCTGTTCCTTAATGAACAATGGAATGAATCATTTTCAACTTTTGTACCGCGAGATTTGCGGTTTTTTTTCATCCCTCACTTGAGGTCGTTTAGGCTATTTAATTTAGTCGAGTTTTTGTTATCGCTCAAGTGTGGAATACTCATTTATTTGGGCAGGATGCGGCGCTTAAGCTAGATTGTGTTATGTCCGATTTCTCACATTTTTCATGCCATTGTAGAAAAAATTTTAACTATATTTATTTGACTTTTATGCTTCGCTTCGATTATAATATGAAAAAATAATAAAACAATGTTTTAATAGTTGAAAAAGGTGGATAGCTTGAATAAGTCATTACGTAATTCATCTACTGTAAGGTTGTTGCGTATTTTAGAAGAAATTGCCAAAAGTGATGATGGAATTGGTGTCACGGAATTAGCACAACGACTAGATCTAAATAAAAGTACTATTTATCGATTTTTGGCGACATTAGAAGAAGAACAATATTTGGAACAAGAGCCTGATACAAAAAAATATCATTCCGGGATTAGATTGTTTGAGCTTGCTTCACGTATCGTGAATAAAGTGGATTGGACAAAAGATATACGTCCGTTTTTGGTTGATTTAAAAGATCGTGTGAATGAAACCGTTCACCTTGGTATCATTGATGATCACGAAGTCGTTTATATTGATAAAGTAGAGTGTGAAAGATCGATTCGTATGTATTCAAAAGTCGGCAAACGGGCACCGGTTTACTGTACGGGCGTAGGCAAGGCAATTTTGGCTTTTCTTCCTGAGGAAAAAAGGAACCATATTATGAATCATATTCATTTTCATCCATTTACCAAAAACACAATTACCGATGCTGCCCATCTTAAAAAAGAAATAAAAATGATCCGGGCACAAGGATTCGCATTAGATAGAGAAGAGCATGAATTGGGTGTGAGTTGCGCAGCATCGCCTATTTTCAATTATAATGGGAAAGTGCTTGGCGGGATTAGTATTGCTGGTCCCTCTTCACGTATAGATGAAGAAAGATTATTTGATTTGGCTTTAGAGGTGAAAGAGACTGCTCAATTCATATCACGCCGTTTGGGAAGTCTCTAATTTTTTTCGCTATATATTGAAACGTTGTTTTAAATATTAAAACAAAGGGGATGTTACGATGTCACAAATTGAAAAAAAGTTAAAGGAATTAGGAATTGAATTGCCTCCGGCGCCTCAACCTGCTGCCGTTTATATACCCGCTAAAAGGTTTGGCAGTAATATGCTGTATGTATCAGGTCAAGATTGCCGTGTAAATGGAAAGCTTTTGTATGAAGGAAAAGTGGGTAAGGATTTAACAGTTCAAGAGGGGTACGAGGCTTCTAAACAAGCGATGATCAATACGTTAGCGGTGATAAAGAGCGAAATTGGCAACTTAGACAATATTAAAAGCTTTGTTAAACTATTGGGCTTTGTTAATTCGGCAGACGGGTTTGTTGAACAACCTTATGTCATCAATGGCGCGTCTGAATTTTTAGAAGAGGTCTTTGGGGAAAAAGGCAAACATGCCCGTTCCGCTTTGTCAGCGAATGAGTTGCCCTTTAATACACCAGTAGAAATTGAGACAATCGTAGAACTAGAAGAATAGGGGTTACGACATGGATGTACTGACATTTGGTGAAACAATGGTCGCTTTTACCGCATTAAATAATCGTTCAATTGTGCAACACCACGATTCGTTTGTTTCTGTCGCCGGTGCTGAAACGAATGTTTCCATCGCTTTGGCACGGCTCGGACATCGGGTTAAATGGTTTAGCAGATTGGGGGATGACCCATTTGGACGAAAAATTTTATATGAATTAAATGCCCATCAGATTGATACGAGCGGCGTTATGATTGATCCTCATTATCCGACAGGAATTATGTTTAAACAAAAAAAAGAGTTATTAGATACAGAAGTGATTTATTATCGGGACCATTCTGCTGCCACTCAATTGAGTAAAAAAGATCTCCAAAACAAGTGGGTGAAAGATGCCAAAGTTCTCCACATTACTGGTATTACGCCATCATTAAGCGCTTCTTGTAAAGAGTTGGTGATGGAAGCCATCGCGTTGGCAAAGCAACATCAAACGGTCATTAGCTTTGATCCAAACATTCGTTTGAAATTATGGAGTATAGAAGAGGCGAAAAAAGTCTTGATCCCCATTGCAAAACAGTGCGATATTTTTTTACCCGGGAAAAGTGAGATGAAGCTGCTATGTGGAGCAAAACATTTGCGGGATATCCAAGCGCAGTTGGCTGAATGGGCTATCCCGCTTACTGTGATGAAAGATGGAGCCAATGGAGCGTGGATCATACAGAAGGGCTGTCATACCTTTGTACCTCCATTTCCAGTGAGGCGTGTAGTGGATGAGATTGGTGCGGGAGATGCTTTTGCGGCGGGATTTTTACATGGTTATCTACGAGGCGAAAATCATGAAACGTCTGTAAAATTTGGTCACGCTTGTGCCGCTTTTGTGGTTAGCTCAGAAGGAGATACAAGTGGACTGCCGATGAAACATGAGTTGGAGCGCTTTTTGAATAAAGACTCGGAAACGCTTCGTTAATTGTAATAGTCGCAATAATGAGTGAAAGGATCGGTGATCAAATGTTAGCAAAAATAACAGCTTGCAAGATTGTCCCCATTTTAAGGGGGATGGAAATAGAAGATGCTTTATTTTTAGCGGGTTGTTTACAGGAAGCGGAGTTAAACATATTGGAAGTTTCACTAAACCGTCCGAATAGTTACATTGTATTAGAGAAATTGGCGAAGGAATTTGGGAAGGACATGGACATAGGTGCCGGGACCGTTTTAACGAAAAAAATGGCATGTGATGCAAGAGATTGTGGGGCCACCTTTTTTCTGGCTCCAAACGTATCAAAAGAAGTGGCCATGGCAGCGCGTGACATAGAGATCCCGTATATTCCCGGGGCATTGACGCCGACCGAAATTCAATATGCGAGTGAGTTGGGGGCAGAATTGATTAAAATTTTTCCTATTCGCCAATTAGGCGCTTCCTATATAAAAGATGTGCTGGCGTCGTTAAACAAGATTCAGTTACTGGCGGTTGGAGGTGTCGGACTTGAAAACGTGAAAGCGCTGTTTCAAGCGGGAGTAAAAGCTGTTGGCGTGGGCGGTAGTTTAGTAGAAGCCGAGTGGATTCAAAATAGAGAGAAAGAAAAAGTGTTAGAGCGATTGAAGGTATTTAAGCAAGAAGTCATATGAAATGAGGAGGGAATGATAGATGGATTTCGGAAGCGTTTTAATATTAGGTTCTGTTGTCGTGTTCGCCATTTTGCTGAGTGTCGGCCCGTACTTGGAATTAAAGGGAAAGATTTTATTTGAAAAGCAGGAAAAAGACCCGGTGTTAAAAGGGCGATTTGGCATGGGGCTAATGGTTGTCAGTTTCTTCATGTTTGTCATTGCCTTAATCTTAAGATCAGTGCTTGCCGGAAGTGTAGTGACTCCTTTTGTGATGATTGGTTATTTACTATGGATAGTCGGAGGGATTATAGCTGTCGCCCGCAACGAGTTGTTATCGTTTATGGTTTCTGAAGAGGAAAAGGAAGCGGTGAAGGGGGAGAATCGGTAAATGGATCATACGATCGCAAGCATCGATATCGTGATTATCATTTTATATGTATTGCTTACTTTATTAATCGGTTGGTGGGTTTCAAAAGGTATCTCTAGTTTTGAAGATTTTGCGGTAGCGGGGAGAACTTTTGGTCCCTTCATGTTGGCGGCCACTTTTGGTGCGACAAACTTTTCAACATGGAGTTTGGTTGGTAAGCCGGGGTTAGTTTATAATGCGGGTGTTTCTGTCAGTTGGATCGCGTTAAACGCCATGGCATGTGTACTGGCAGCTGTCGTTTTTGTGCCTATTTACAGAAAATTAAGATACAATACCATGTCGGAGATTTTTGAAGACCGTTATGATGGTCGCGTAAGAGGGTTAATAAGTGTCATTTGGATACTGGCTGATACGTTAAATCGGTATGGTGTGACGGTTTACGCTGCAGCGGTTATTTTAGGGTTGGTTTTCGGCATTCATATGAACTGGATGATATTAATCATTGCTTTAATTGTCGTGATCTATACGTATTTAGGTGGTTTGAGATCAGTCGTTATAACCGATTCCATTCAGTTTATCTTTATGTTTGCCGGCCTTTTTATCGGAGGCGCCTATATTTTTTCCCAATTAGGGGGATGGAACGGGGTCGTTCAATCTGTTCCTGGCCACTTAACGGAATGGGTTCCGTCAGCAGAGAATGCCAATGGCTGGCCTTGGATTATCGCGATGACTATTTTAGGTTTCCCTTATTTTATTACGAGCCAATTTGTGATGCAAAGAGGACTTGCCGCCAAATCAGTCAATGTGGCGAGATGGGGATTAATTTTCGCTGCGATTATTGCGATTCCAATCGCTATTTTAGAAATTTTACCGGGATTGGCGGCACACTCTATTTTATCCGAAGAATTAGTTGCCAGTCTTAACCCGGATATGGTTGGTCCGCAAGTGTATATTGAATTATTACCGGTTGGTTTATTGGGGATATTTTTTGCCGCGTTATTGTCTGCCGGCATATCAACCGCTGACTCGGCATTATGCGCATCTTCATCCTTATTCACAGAAGATTTTTATAAAAAGTGGAAACCAAAAGAAAGACCTTCACATTATTTAAAAGTGTCTCGGATCGCAACGATCATTTTAGCTATTATTGGCACGATATGGGCCATGATTGTGCCGTTTTTAGGCGGAGCGGTGGATGCCATTCTCAATGTGATAGCTGTAACCGACATGCCTATTTTTGTCATTGTTTGTTTAGCGATATTTTGGCGAAAAATGAAAGCGATGGCCGCGGTGATTTCTATTGTTGTGGGAGCTGGAAGCGGACTGCTTGTTTCTATACTGGGAGTAGGAGGGATACAAGGTCTTGCTGCCACTACAGCGACTAGTACATTCATGACGCTGATTACAGGTGTTGTGTTAAGTCTTATGATCAAACCCACGAACGAATATGAAGCAAAAGTACAACTGTTTTTTGAAAAGATGGGCAGTAAAGAAATAGAAGAATAAGCGGGAGTGATATGAGTGGTAAGGATTGCGGTGATCGGTACCGGAGCTTTCGGAGTTGAGCATATTCGTACGATACGTTCCATGAATGGAGTGGAATTATTCGGAATTTGTAATCGCAGTGAAGAGCGTTTAATGATTGTGGCGAAAGAATATGGGATTAGCAGTGAAAAAACGTATACGGATGTAACGAAGTTGTTACAAGAAAAAGCATTAGACGCGGTTGTTATCGCAACTGATGAACAGAGTCATGAACCGATCGCGCGCCAGGCTGTGGAATATGGAAAACATGTATTAATTGAAAAGCCGATTTCTACTCAAGTTGAAACAGCGGAACAGTTATTAAAGCTGGCTAAAACAAGTGATTCAATCATATTGCCGGGCCACATGCTTCGCTTTGATCCTGGTTATGCGGCCGTGAAAAATAAATTGGAAACCATTACAGGACCCATACATTCAGTCAGATTCAAACGCAATGTACCTTTTGAGCGGTTTTCATTACATGCTCGTACTCATCCGGTGTTTATGGCTCTTTCTCATGATATTGATCAATTAGTATGGTATACGAATTCAAAGCCAAAGCGATTTTTTGCCATGGAAAAAAAGATTGTGTCCGATATTGATATGCCAGGGATCTTTTTTGGCTTCATTGAAATGGAAGACGGCATGATTTGTTCCCTGGAAACACAGTGGTGCTTACCGAATGAATATGGACAATATCTCGATGTGGAATTAGAAATGATGTATGATGGCGGACATATTCGCTATCGTTTTCCGGGAGATACGCTATCTGTTATTGATCATGGGAAAATGATGAGACCAGATATCCAGCTCTCGCCATTCATACACGGTCATGTTTATGGAGCGCTGCGGAATGAGCTGGAGCATTTTGTGGAATTGATCAAGAATAAAAGCACACGTCAAGTAGTTCCGATGGAAGAAGCCGTTTTGGGCATTAAAATATGTGATGCATTGATTACGTCTGCAAAAGAACGGAGAGCAATTTCATGGGAAAATGTGTGAATTGTGTGGGAGGGACAGGAACATGCAATTAACAAAAAATGTATTTTTAGTTGGCAGTGGCGAAATCGGTTTATCTAATGAATATGACTGCCACGTTTACCTTGTAAATGGTGATAATGATGCCCTATTAATTGATGCAGGAGTAGGGATTGATTCCGAAAAAATTAAGGAAAATGTCCAGAAGTATGTTCCATGGGAAAAAGTTTCCCGGGTTATTTGTACACATTCGCACGCTGATCATAGCGGCGGGGCAACATTTTTTCAAAAAGAGGGGAAGGAGGTATGGTTGTCTGAGGAAGAATATAATTGGATGAATGATCAAAGGGATGAAGTGGAATGGGCACTGCGCCTTGCTAAAAATGCAGGGGGGTATCCCGAAGATTATGTTTTTACTTATTTTGAACCGGATCATGTCATGAATGAAACAGAAATGATTTCATGTGGGGCGTTGCGGCTTCAGCCCATTTATGTGCGCGGACATAGTCCGGGGATGTATTGTTTTTTGATGAAAACAGATGAAGGCAATGTGCTCTTTGCGAGTGATTTTGTTTTTATTCACGGAGATATTGGGTTATTAAATGCTCCGGGATCTGATCTTGCCAGTTATCGTGAAGATATTAAAAAGTTAAGTGGTTTACATGTGGATGCCTTATTTTCCGGCCATCGCTTGTTTCTTTTGCAAAATGGGCAAGCTCATATTCAAAAAGCAATAGAGCAATTAAATAAAGTGATTGTTCCCTCTACATTTTAAAAAATGAAGGGATGGAGAAAAATGGACTGGAAAGAAGAGGCATTTATTTTACTGGAACAATTGGTTCGGGTTCCTAGTGTCAATCCGGAAGACCATGGCGAAACGAGTGAATTATTTGGTGAAAAAGCGGTAGGCGATAAATTGCTAGCGTATATAAAAAAGTATTTGCCTGATTTTTTCTGTTGGCAAGAGGAAGTGTTGCCTAATCGTTTTAACTGTTACGCGTCTTACAAAGCAGGGGAAGATTGTCCGACAATCCTGCTGGAAACACATTTGGATACAGTAAGCATTCAGGGCATGTCAATTGATCCGTTTACATTAAAAAGCGAGGGTGGCAGATGGTATGGGCGCGGCGCATGTGATGCCAAGGGCCAAATCGCGGCAATGGTTCTCGGTATCAGAAAAGCCATGATGGAATGTGGTGGCCAACTGCCAATCAATATTTTGTTTGCCGCAGTAGTGGATGAGGAGCACAAACATCGCGGTGTCGATTTTTTGGTGAAAAATTCTGTTCATGCTGATTTGGCGATAGTCGGAGAGCCAACAGAGCTTCAATTTGCGGCGTTTCATAAAGGGAGTATACGTTTTGAAGTCAATGCATTAGGGACAAGTGTCCATTCTGCTACTCCTTGGGAAGGTGTAAATGCGATTGAGATCATGGCCGATGTCATTCAGGTATTAAAAACGGCCGCAAAAGAAACAGTTGAATATAAGACACATCCTCTTTGTGGTAAAAGTTCAATCAGTGTCACCCTCATAGCGGGTGGAGAACAGGTGAATATAATTCCCGATACATGTTCCATTCATATAGATCGACGCCTTAACCCGCAAGAAGATTGGGAAGAAGCATTCAATGAAATCAAAAATATTGTAAAACAGCATGTTACGGATTCGGTGTGGGCCAAAATTAGGTGGAATGATCCATACTTAATTGATCCGCCTTTGACGAATAACCTTACAGATAAAGCGCTTGTAAGCTTGGCGGAAATCATGAAACAAGATAAACCAGAAGATGTTTCTTATGTCGGATTACCATTCGGATGTGATGCAAGTAAAATTCAGCCTGTTGGAATTCCAACTGTTGTATTCGGGCCGGGCAGTATTCAGCAAGCACATACCGCAGATGAATGGATAGATGAGAATTCACTGTTGCAAGCAATTGAAATATACGCGAAAATATTTCAACATCTAAAGCTGTAAAATAGAAATGTTGTTATTGAGTATAATTCCCGAATAAGAAAGAGAGTGGGAGAACATGAATAATGAAGCAATAGATCGCTTCCGGGAAGGCATTCCGATTGTAAATGAGAAGATTTATTTGGATCATGCGGCAATGTCCCCGCTTCATACTGATGTAGTTAACCGCATTCATGACTTTCATTTGGAAAGACAAAAAGATGGACCTGATTTTCCAAAATGGTGGAATCTGATAGAGGAAACGCGTTCATTAGTAGCCGAGTGGCTCCATGTACAATCAAGTGAAATAGCGTTTTTATGGAATACTTCTGCAGGAATCAACTTGGCAGCACAAGGATTTTTATTGTCTGAAGGAGATGAAGTCATTATACCAGACAAAGAATTTCCGTCGAATGTTTATCCTTGGCTTGCTTTACAACAAGAATGTGGGGTGAATGTGAAGACGGTTCCTTTTACTGATAACCGCCTGACAGTTGATCATATTATTGCATCTGTCACATCCAAAACAAAAGTGATTAGTGTAAGTTGGGTGAGTGCCACAAATGGTAATATGATAGACATTCAAAGGTTAGGAGATTTTTGCAAAGAAAATAATATTTTGTTTGTAGTAGATGCCATTCAAGGGTTTTGTAGCCGTGAGTTGGATTTGTCACAAATACACGTCGATGTGCTTGTGAGCGGGTTTTATAAATGGGCGATGGGACCCGATGGCGTTTCATTCGTCTATATAAATAAACTTACTATGAACAAGATGCGGATGCCCTGGGTTGGATGGGCTAGTATGGAAGCCCCATTTGAATATGAAAAGATTGATTTTCATTTAAGCAAGGATGCTCGGCGGTATGAAACAGGGAATATGAATTTTTCCGCCATTGCAGGAGTACACGAAACATTGAGTGTATTACTGCCCTGGAAACAATATATCAATGAGCGAGTACAAAAGTTGACGAAGCGCTTGCGCTCAGGTCTTAAAACAATTCCTCATGTAACGTTATTGTCTCCGGAAGACAGTATATCAGGGATTACTTTATTTCAAGGAGGAAACTTGGAGAATTTCGCTAAACATCATGTAATGGTCAATTATAGAAGCGGAATTAGAGTTTCGCCACATTTTTACAACACCGAAGAAGAAATTGATAGATTTTTAAATTATATGTAATGGTGGTTGGTACTATATGTAACATTCGTACTTAGAACAGGAAAATATCAAACAGTGGAGGGGGAAATCTCCGCTGTTTTTTATATGGAAAGAAAGTGTTAGATTGCATGCTAAAACTTTGTGACAAGTTCAAGAGGTGTTGATGCTTCATTTGCCAAACGCGAGCAGCCGTGATACTGCTTATAAGCTAGTTGAACAGCTTTTGGCATGGGCTAGCGCTTTTTCTTTCTGTATGAAATATCCTCCGAAATTCTCAGTTTTATCATCCGGTGTAAGGGTAGGGGATGAGTGGAGATCTTTTTTGGGGAGGTTATATAAAATGAGCAAAGACGATAAGCTGAACCACAATGAAAAAGACGAGCAATTAGAGCGGTATCGCTCTTATGACGAAGGTAAGAAATTGACGACAAACCAGGGCCTGAAAGTGTCAGAGGATGAGTTTTCACTGAAAGCGGGCAAACGGGGGCCCACTCTGATGGAGGACTTTCATTTTCGGGAAAAAATAACCCACTTCGATCATGAGCGGATCCCGGAGAGAGTGGTGCATGCGAGAGGATATGCGGCACACGGTGAGTTTGAAGTATATGAATCACTGAAAAAATATACAAAAGCTAGATTTTTACAAGAGCCCGGAAAGAAAACACCTGTATTTGTTAGATTTTCCACTGTGGCCGGGTCTCGTGGTTCGGGTGAACTGGCGAGGGATGTGCGCGGTTTTGCGACGAAATTTTATACGGAAGAAGGCAACTATGATTTGGTCGGCAACAATATACCGGTATTCTTCATTCAAGACGCCATCAAATTCCCTGACCTGATTCATGCGATCAAGCCTGAGCCGCACAATGAAATTCCGCAGGCGGCGACCGCCCATGATACTTTTTGGGACTTTGTGGCCAATAACCAGGAATCTGCCCATATGGTGATGTGGGCCATGTCCGACAGGGCGATACCGCGCAGCTTCCGCATGATGGAAGGGTTCGGTGTTCATACCTTCCGTTTTGTAAACGAGGAAGGCAAAGCTTTTTTTGTGAAATTTCATTGGAAGCCGAAGCTGGGTGTCCATTCAATTGTATGGGACGAAGCGCAAAAATTGAATGGAAAGAACCCGGACTTTCATCGGCAGGATTTATATGAAGCAATTGAAAATGGGGACTACCCGGAATATGAGCTTGGTGTGCAGATCATAGATGAAAAAGACGAGTTTATGTTTGATTTTGATATTTTAGATCCGACTAAAATATGGCCGGAAGAAGATATCCCGGTTAAGATCGTTGGAAAAATGACGTTGAATCGGAATGTGGATAATGTTTTTGCCGAAACGGAACAAGTGGCCTTTCATCCGGGAAATGTGGTGCCGGGAATTGATTTTACAAATGATCCTCTTCTGCAAGGAAGATTGTTTTCTTATACAGATACCCAGCTCATTCGACTTGGCGGACCTAATTTTCATGAGTTGCCGATTAACCGGCCGATCTGCCCATTCCATAATAATCAAAGGGATGGATATGGGAGACAAACGATCAATGTCGGTCAGGTAAGCTACCATAAAAATGCCCTTGCGGGCAATACACCTTCAACGTCCAGCGAAGAAGAAGGAGGATATATTCACTATCAAGAAAAGGTTGAGGGCAGAAAAATCCAAGCGCGGAGTGACAGTTTCAAAGATCACTTTTCCCAGGCGATCATGTTTTGGAATAGCATGAGTGAGCCGGAAAAAGAGCATATTACAAATGCTTTTAGCTTTGAATTGGGTATGTGCAAGGAAAAGACGGTCCGTCAACAAGTAGTTGATATGTTGGCAAATATTGATCTTGGATTGGCGCAAGCTGTTGCCCGCAAAATCGGTGTCCATCCACCTGACAGCTTTCAAGGGCCGACAATCACAAAGTCCTCTCCCGCACTTAGTCAGGAAAATACAGTGAAACGACCGGATACCAGAAAAATGGCTGTCTTGGTTGGGGAAGGGTTTGACAAAAATCTTCCGATTATATTAGAAGCCCTGCAAAAAACCGGCATCCGTCCTTTGATCATTAGTGAAGCACAAGGAATGATTAAAGGTGGAGAAGGGATTGCTTTAGAAGTGGACCATACTTTTCTGACAAGTGATTCCGTGTTATTTGATTCAGTATATGTTGTCGGAGGGGCCGAAACTGGAAATTCCTTTTCACAATCCGCTTCTTATTTCATAAAGGAAGCTTATTCCCATTATAAACCTGTAGGAGCTTCATTTCATGGGAAGGAATTCATACTTGCACTGCAATTACCCAGCCACGAAGGGGTTGTTATCGGGGATGCCCCAAGTGAGTTTATAGAAGAGTTTACAAAGGCTGTTTCCGCACACCGTTTTTGGAAGAGGACCACCCATTAATCGCTACGAAATTTGCTTGATAAAGGGCTTGTTTTCTAACTTTGCTTTGAAGGATAGAGGACAGGCCTTTATTTATTCTTTTCCTAAAACTGTTTCAAGTGTGTCTATATTTTTTCATCATGCTGAAGTGATACTATGTCAAGAAAGTAGACACAAGTTTTCTACCGTGCTTTCGCTAGGTGGCCTTCATAAAAAAGTATAGAGGCGGCCATCGGCTATTTAAAGGATAAAAATGTAGAATTTTGTTCCGATGAAATTAAGTCAACCCTTGAAGGTGGACGCATGATTCTTTTTTGGGGGCCGAGTCGGGAGCTTTTACAGCTTGTTGAGCGGGTGAATAATTAGGTGTTTATTTATTAAAAATCTAGGAGAATACAGTTTGGGAGTCCGCTCATATCTTCGGATATTTCGGCTAAAAAGGCAAGGCCATAGGTTTGCAAAACTAAAATTAAGAAAGGATCCTTGCTTGTTTAATGAATCATTGTTACTTACGTAATTCGGCACAATAATACAGAAAATAGTTACTCTTTAGACTGAATCGTTCATTGTTTGTGGAAATCCCATGACATAAAATTGAGATAGTTAAGAAAAAACAATTTATGACAATCATTTTATATTTATTATTTAAAGGGTGAGAGAATGAAAAGTGGCCTTTATGCCGAGATGCAAAACCCGGAGCAGTATAGAGACCTACATGATCAATCGAGCATATGGACAATAGCAGAAACACAGACATGGTTACCTGAAGTTATTTCCGAGTAATTCAAATATTGGCGGAGAGGTTATCTTACATGAACATTAATAAGGTAAACATTGTTTCTGAATCCGAATTCGATCGGTATGAGCGATTGGTAAACTTACCCGATCTGGAATTCACCAGTTTATGCAGAAGAAAATATTCCATCAATCGCGGAGTGTTTAATGTCATTGACGATTGGTTTTTCAACTATGGGGTGACCGACATAACTGCCAGAAGGAAAACAATATTACAATTCTTGGCTTATGTTAATGAAAAGAAGAAGCCGGATCAAAGTGAGATGTATCTACAGTTTGGGAAAGGTGGAGTCAAAAGTCACCTTTATTATTTCACAGATAAGTGCTTAAATGAGAATCAAACTTATGAATAAGGGTGATATCTTTGGGAATTAAGGCACATGAACTCTCATTAAGCCACTTAATAACTACTGAAGAAAAATCTGGAATGAAACTAAAGGACTTGCAACTGACTTTTACAAGCACAGATGCCTGGGGGTTGCTCCGGAAGGATTTAACCAATGCCCTTGGCATTAGCAGGGCGAAGAGGTTTTTGCTCCGATATGGATGGAACTGCGGTGTTCATGAAGCAAGGATTCTAAAGGAAGCAATTGATTGGAAAGATGATATTGAATGGCTGATAGCCGGCTCAAAGGTGCACCACCTCACAGGGAGGGTCCTGTCATACCCTAAGAATTTTCAGGTGGATATGGAAAGGGGCCAATTTAATGTCTCCGGATACTGGATTGATTCTTATGAGGCGAACCAACATTTAACTTATTCAGGCAAGCACCATGAACCAGTCTGCTATTTTTTAATCGGTTATGCAAGCGGATACACAAGTGAATGCATGGGTAAAAAGGTGATCTTTAAAGAAATCAATTGCAAAGGAAAAGGAGATGACCATTGCAGCTATATCGGTAAGACAGTAGAGGAATGGGGAGAAGAGATTTCGGAGGAGCTCTTCTTTTTTGAAGATACTGATATGGCTAAAGAGCTGGACCAGATGTACAAAAGAATTGAACAGCAGAAAGAACGGCTTAAGATCGGATATACTCTTAGCCAGAAACTTACCCAAGATATGCTACTGGGGAAGGGGCTGCCGGGATTTGCGGAAACGATAGGGAAAAGCCTCCATTGCCCGGTCTTGATTGAGGGCAAGCACTTTGAAAAGCTGGCTGAACACGGAGAAATCCCGGGGATTCATAAATATATGAGTGTCACCAATATAAAAGAAAAATTAAAAGACCTGGCCGGCAATTCTTTTGTTGAATGGTCACACAAAGATAAAACGTTTAAATTATTAACCACCCCTATTTTAATAAAAAGTAAAATATTCGGTTATATAACGATCGTTATCGATGAGAGTGATGATTTTTACAAGGACTTGCTAGAAAGGGCAGCGATTATTTCAGCTCTCCATATGCAAAATGAAAGGGTTGCCATTGAAACAGAACAACGCTTAAAAGGCGAACTCTTGGAGCAGCTGCTTAATAATAAAGAAATTAACAGAAAGGAAATATATGACAGGTTTTCATACCTCGACTACAACCTTTCTACCGAACACTACGTCATGTATGTTGTCATCCAGGAAAAAGCCAGCGCAAAAGAGATTGATGATTATGAATATTTAAAAATAAGAAACAGAATCTCTGAATATATCTATCAAGAATTTTTATACGAAGATAATCAGCCATTATTATTGCCCAAATTAAATTGCATACAAGCAATTATTGCTAAAAATTCAATTGATAAGAGGTATAAATCCCCAAAACACTTTGGTGAACAGCTGATAAAAAAGTTGGGTTTGTCCAACGTGTATATTGGATTAAGCGACCAGACAAAGGACGTATCCGATTTTTACAAAAAGTTCCAGGAAGTGAAGCGGGCAGTGGAATTGGCCATTTGGAAGAAAACTGATAATAAAGTCGTCCTTGCTAATGAACTTGGACACTTGACACTCTTTCTGAGTGCAAGAGACCCGGAAGAATTGGAAGCCTTTGCAAGTGAAAACTTAAAAACTTTGATCGAGTACGATGAAAGAAGAAATGCAGAATTGTTACATACCCTTATGCAGTATTCCCAAAATGAGTTCAATCTTCATAAAACAGCAAGAGAAATGTGCATTTCCATCAGTGGAATGCGTTATAGGGTTCAAAAAATTGAAGAGTTGCTGGAAATAGACTTATCTGATTCCAACAGCAGATTTCAGGTACAGCTTTCCCTGCAGATATTGCTTTTGCTTGGCAATGTGGATGACTTAACAATTGCATAGCCAATAACAGAAAAAATGAGGAGGAATAGAATATGGATTCGCGAGAATTTAGAAACACATTGGGGCATTTTGCCACAGGTGTAACAGTCATTACAACAACAAACGAGGGGGGAAATATCGGTTTGACAGCGAATGCTTTCTCATCCCTCTCGCTGGACCCTCCATTGATCCTCGTTTGCATTGATAAACAAGCTAGAAGTATTGAAGCTTTTAAAAAGAACCGTCCATTTGTTGTCAATATTCTTCAACAGGGTCAGGAAGCAGATTGCTGGGGGTTTGCCAAAAGGGGGCAGGATAAATTTGCCGATGCCGATTACACATTATCTGAAGATGGAGTACCTGTTCTCCAAGGGAACTTGGCTACTCTCGAATGCAATGTAGACGAAATATTTGAAGGCGGCGACCATTATATCATTACCGGTAAGGTGAAGAAAGCCAATTATGACAAGGAAAAAAATCCTCTATTATTTTTCAGGGGAGAAATACGGAAAATGAAGGACTTGGCTGTAACCTGATCAATTGGAATCATATATCAAATTTATATATTAGGAGGCAAGACAAAATGCTATCAAAAGAAGATAATCAGCTTTTAACTCAAACAGACCCCGGTACCCC
Organism: Siminovitchia sp. FSL H7-0308; assembly: GCF_037980985.1. Taxonomy (NCBI): domain Bacteria; kingdom Bacillati; phylum Bacillota; class Bacilli; order Caryophanales; family Bacillaceae; genus Siminovitchia; species Siminovitchia sp. FSL H7-0308. Next base: position 3,361,139 of record NZ_CP150282.1, on the reverse strand, counting down.
GATAGGGGATATGTTCCGGAGATATTGGATACCGGCTCTCCGATCTGAAGAACTAGCGAAGGACGGAAAACCGCAGCGTGTAAAATTGCTGGGGGAAGCGTTGGTGGCTTTTCGGGATACAGAGGGAAAGGTTGGACTCATTGATGAGCGCTGTCCACATCGGGGAACATCGTTATATTACGGAATCAATGCAGGCTGCGGAATTCGATGTATGTATCATGGCTGGAAGTTTGATACTGAGGGCAACTGTACGGAGATTCCATCCGAACCGACCGATGGCAAGTTCAGACAATCGATCAAATTGAAAAACTACCCGGTTAAAGAGGTCAGTGGAATCATTTGGACGTATATGGGGCCGGAAGAGCATATGCCTCCGTTTCCTGAATTCTATTGGATGGGATTGCCCGAAGAAAGCAAATTAATAGAACGTGTATGGCAAGAGTGTAACTATGCGCAAGCAATGGAAAATGACCTGGATTTTGTGCATGCCGCCTTCTTGCACAGGGCCCACCAGGAACAAAACGTCCAAGAAGGAATTTTAAGCAGTGACCTGGGGATCGACCCTGACCACCCGCTTGTGAAAAATCCGCCTGTAAAGCAGGCTGTTCAAGATACAAATTACGGAAAACGCTGTATAGCCGTTGGAATCGGATCTGAAGAAAAGAATGCCTTCATGGAAATTCATTACATTTTCCCGTTTTATACTTACCCACCTCGGTTTGGTGGAGAAGATGGAATGTGGCATGCCTTCATACCAAGGGATGACCATAGCACGTGGACTTGGGATGTCCAGTTTACCCATGAGGGAACGATAGATGTAGCAGCTCAGCATGCCAGAAGGGGCTTGGTTTTGGATGAAGACTACAAGAAAAAAATCAACATGGAAAATGAGTATGGCCAAGATCGTGAACTGCAAAAAACAGCCAACTTTACGGGAATTCGAGGGATTGCCAACCAGGACCATGCAGCTACAGAGACGATGGGCGCAATCGTTGACCGTTCACGCGAGCGCTTGGGAACAAGTGATATACCGATCATTCATATGAGAAGATTGCTCCTTACCCAAGCGAAAGCATTCAGGGATGGAAAAGATCCGATGAAGCTTGATAATAAGTCTTTAAAAACCTTATACAGTGACGGCTTATATGACGATAACAAGAAAACTTGGCAGGAAGCTTTTCCGATGAAAGAACAATTTGAAATTAGAAAGAAGGTAGAACAATAATAGGCTCTATAAATGGGAAAAAGTATGATGGGTATCGCTCTTTCAGTTATTTACAACCCGGTAAGGACTTTAGAGAGTATGAACTTTCGTACGAACTTGACCGGGTCCCCCATTTTACTTTGGATTTAAAGGAAGAGAAAGAAAGGCTTTTGAATGACATTATGGAAACGGAGCAGATTGTGTCGCTGCGGGATCATGGTTTCATCTCTCCGAAGAATGATAAAGATATTATTCCATACTGCAGTCAACTGCATACTCATTTCCATTATGAAGGTATTGCCCGGTCAGGCATTGATATCATCTTTGAGAACTTTATGGATGGAATTTCACTCATCACTTCAAATAATGGCTTGAAGTGGGATGATGTGATTTACTTACTCGGGATCAGATATGCGGATATACAAAAACAGAGGACAGTATGTATTGCAAACAATTTTCAAGATGTCAAGCAGGCGAAGGTGAATCGGCAAATAGCGCTCCTGCCGTCCCTGGAGGCGGCAAGCGCATTGGAAAATGAGGTTGACCGTGTCGATGTCCTGTACGGGCTTGGAATTCGCTGTATGGGAACTACATATAACCAAGCCAATACACTGGGGTCGGGGCTGGGAGAAAAGGATGACAGTGGATTAACCCATTTTGGCCAACAAGTCATTGAAAGAATGAATCAGTTGGGGATGATGATCGATATTTCACACTGTGGGGACCGGACAAGCATGGATGTGATTGAAGCCAGCACTCAGCCGGTGCTTATCACACATGCAGGAGCACGATGAAGCCCGATGAGGTATTAAAGGCTTGTGCTGGAAAAGGGGGACTGATTGGTGTCTGCGCAGCACCAAATACCACCTTGACAAGAAACCATTCAAACCATTCCATTGAATCAGTGATGGAGCACTTTGAATACCTAGTTGAGCTGGTCGGAATTGAACATGTCGGTTTCGGTCCGGACACTTTCTTCGGTGACCACTCAGCTATACAGCATGCCTTTGATGACCGGTTGGGGATTTCCGATTCACACAGCGGCGAGGAGTTTCATGAATCCCCCTATGTAGAAGGACTTGAAAATCCCGCTGAAGCCATGAAAAACATGATCGCATGGATGGTGAACCAAGGATACGATCGTACAGAAATCATCAAAGCAGCCGGCGGTAATGCCATGCGTGTTATGGAAGAAATTTTGCAGTAAATAATGAAAGACTATGGTAAAGCAGGTAACAAATCTGGTACCTGTTGTCAGGGTGCCGGCTAGGGAATCACAGTTAATTCCGTTGCATCTGAAATGAATCCACTGAAACTGAAAAAATGAAAGGAAGCCTTCATGTTGGAACAGCGGAGGAGGCCGAGAAGCTAGTAAGCTTTCTTGCTTCGAAAAAAGATTATATCACTGAAGCTAGTTTTGATATGAGCTGCGGAGTATGAGTGCGTTAATAATGAGAGGAGTATGTAAAAATGAGTGAAATTAAACATGGGGCACCTGAAATCCCCAATCCACTAAGAGTTTTTATGACATTCGAATCCACAGGGTGGTTTGATACATCAAAAGAGCAGAAGGAAAAAGAAATCCTTCCGGCGCTTAATCAAATATTGGAAAGCTGGAGAGACAACGGATCTGAGCTATTGGGTACCTTTGACAGGGATATTTTTACTGCCGGACATGCAGGTCCGAATAACTGGCATGCATGCTTCCTATTCAACATCCCTGATTTGCAAACGGTTACAAATATGACGCATTCCTTTCGAGAGGCAGGACTGGATCGTTATTTCCGACTGGAAGCCTCGATTGGACGACCATTTTTCTTAGTGGAAAAATAGTTTGCTGCACATATTAAAGAAGAGGTGGAAAAATGAAGAGATTGTTCGTTCTTATCCCATTGCTATTGGCAGCTGTCATTCTAAGTGCCTGCGGGGCAGACGGTTCCGAGAAATCAGCTACTAATAAAAGTAAAGGTGACGTAATCAAGTTAACCTATGCATTTTTTGCTCCAGCAGGGACATTTCCTGCAGTTCAGATGGAAGAGTGGAAAAAGCGGCTTGAAGAGAAGACAGATGGAAAAGTGGAAGTTGAGCTTTTTCCAGGTGGTACCTTATTGGAAGCGAACAATATGTATGATGGAGTAGCGAATGGGACGGCTGACATCGGGCTAACCTCTACATCCTATGAGCCGGGCAGGTTTCCCCTTCTGGCCATTTCTGATATGCCATCAGGCTATGCAAATGCCAAATCGACGAGTCATGTAGCAGCTGATCTGGTAGAGAAATACCCGCCGGAAGCACTGAAAGATTTTAAAATCATTACAACTTTTGCGACTGAACCTGCTTATATACAGAGCAAAAAGCCAATTTCTTCTATTAAAGAATTAAAGGGAAAACAACTGAGAATCGCTGGTGCACTTACACCGATCATGGAGGAGCTGGGAGCTGCACCAGTTGGGATGTCGCAGGCTGAAGTTCCTGAAGCATTACAAACAGGGGTTGTTGAGGGATACGTTTCATCAAGAGAAATCTTAAAAGATACGAAACTGGCAGAAATGGTCAGCTATGTTACTGATTATCCTTTGGCGCTTAACACCTTTATTGCTGTTATGAACAAAGATAAATGGGATTCTTTGCCTGAAGATGTTCAACAGGCAATTGATGAGTTAAATAGGGAGATGACGGAGTTTACCGGTGATTATTTAGACAATCATGTTCAAGAATCCATTACATGGAGCCAGGAAACCCACGACCTCGAAATTGTTAAATTGTCCGAAAGTGAGAAAAAGTCATGGGATGAGCGATTGAATCAAATGCAAGAAGAGTATGTTGAAAAGCTAGAGAAGGATGGGCAGCCTGCAAAGGAATACCTTGAGGATATGAGATCTTTAATTGAAAAATACAACGAGCAATTCAAGTAATGGAATATAGGAGGTTCGAACATGGCAGAACAGTCCATCCAATTAGACACTGAAAACCCGAAAATTACGGCGCATAAAGATTCGACTGATGCTCCACCAAGCACAGGTAAACCAAATATCTTCTTTAGAATAATAGATTCTTTTAATCAGGGACTGGCTTTTTTAGCCGGTCTATCTCTCATTTGCATGATGCTATTGATCGTCTTTAATTCTATCAAGCGATTATTCTCTGATCCCATTGCCGGGACTGTTGAACTGGTCAGCTGGCTTGGAGCCTTGACCGCCGTCTTTTCACTTGGATATGCACAGTTGCACAAAGGCCATGTGTTCATTGACCTGTTCATTGTGAAATTTTCTTCGGGACTGCAAAAGCTGACACACTCAATGGTAAATGTAATTAGCATCTTGTTCTTTGCCATGGCTGGCTGGCAAATTACCTTGTATGGAATGGGTTTGAAACAGAGCGGTGTCGTATCAGAAACAATGCAGGTTGCTTTTTATCCGTTGGTCATTTTATGTTCCATCGGTTTTTTCAGCCTGGTGCTAACCTTAATAAAAGAAACCATTGAAGTGTGGAGGGAGGCAAGATAATGGATCCAATTCTTTTGGCTGTATTAGGGATCTGCGTTCTTTTCGTGTTGATGTTCTTGAGAATGCCGTTAAGCTTTTCTATGTTCATTGTGGGTTTTGTAGGTTTGCTGTTAGCAGCATCTCCAAAAGCCGCTTACAATGTGTTAAGTGCAGACTTATGGAATCAATTTTCCAGTTACTCTTTAAGTGTAATCCCTCTTTACATATTAATGGGGGAAGTGGTCTTTCGAACAGGCATTGCTGAAAGGCTGTTTGAATCTGCATATAAGTGGGTTGGACATTATCACGGAGGAATGGCAAGCACGACTATTTTGGCGAGTGCCGGTTTTGCCTCAATCTGTGGTTCCAACTCAGCAACAGCAGCAACGATGGGGACGATGTCCCTTCCTGAACTAAATAAATACGGGTACAACAAAGCCCTCAGCACTGGAAGCATTGCAACAGGAGGTACTCTGGGGATTATCATTCCTCCAAGTACTGTATTAATCGTTTTGGCGCTTCAGATGGAGCAATCGATTAAAGATCTTTTTATCGCAAGTATTGTTCCAGGGATCTTTCTCACTATTCTCCTTATATTAACCGTTGTCTTTCTATGTAAAAGAAATCCGGATTTTGGTCCGGCCGGAGAGCGATTCAGCATGGGAGAGAAAGTGAAGTCTCTTAAGGATGTCATCCCGATCGCCCTTTTGTTCATCTTTGTCATCGGCGGGTTGTACAAAGGATTTTTCACACCGACAGAATCAGGGGCATTCGGAGCCTTTGGAGCAATTATACTGTCGTTGGCTATGGGTAAGCTGAACTGGAAAAATTTCCAAATTGCCATTGCGGGAGCACTCCGCTCATCAGCGATGGTCATGATGTTAGTAGTTGGAGCCATGGTATTTGGTAGATTCTTAACGATCACGAGGCTGCCCTATGAAGTATCTGAGTGGGTGACCAACCTTCCTGTCCCGCCGATTTTCGTGTTGATCTCGATTTTGATCATTTATATCGTTGGCGGATCGATTATGGATGCACTTGGATTTTTAATGATTTCAATCCCAGTGTTTTATCCGACCGTTTTGGCACTGGGATATGATCCTATCTGGTTTGCTGTCCTCCTATGTGTTGTGACCAGTATGGGAGCCATTACTCCGCCTGTTGGAGTGAATGTATTCGTCGTGCAGGGGCTTACTCCCAAAACACCTGTAACGACCATTTTTAAAGGGACAGCTTATTTTTTGGTCACATATGTAATTTTCATTGGCTTGCTGTTGCTGTTCCCAAAAATCGTTCTATTTTTAGTCTAAAACAATTGGAAACATTTAAGAATGGGGTGTGTGTGTTGTCGTTGGCAGAATACATAAGTGAGTTATTGGGTGTCAACAAAGAAGCCTTATTATTAACAGATCCCGCTTTTTCTTTTTCACTAGAGGGGACAGAGGAGAATGAAAATGAGTGAGCTCTTGTTTGACACTATTGATAACACAAGCAGGCGTATTGCGGATAAAGAACTGTCGCCGGTGGAATTGACGAAACTGACCATTGAGCGTATCCGGCAGGTGGAACCTGCTCTCAACGCTTTCATCACAGTATCGGACGAACAAGCCCTTGAACAAGCAAAAGTATTAGAGACGGAAGCACAGAAAGGATATATTCGGAGTCCTTTGCACGGAGTACCAATTGCTGTAAAAGATATGGTGCAGACGAAAGACATTCTAACCACTGGGGGTTCAAAGATTTTTGGGGACTGGGTGCCTGATGAGGATGCCGCTGTGGTTCGACTTTTAAAAGAAGCAGGTGCCGTCATTATAGGCAAAGCGAACTTGCATGAATTTGCCATGGGGGCCACAACGGAAAACCCTCATTATGGGAGAACAAGGAATCCTTGGAATGGGAAATATATCCCGGGGGGTTCCAGCGGAGGGTCGGCGGTTGCTACTGCGGCAGGCATGGCTTTTGGCGCAATAGGAACTGACACGGCGGGGTCTATACGACTGCCAGCAGCCATGTGTGGAACGGCAGGAATCAAACCCACCTATGATCTAGTCAGCCGGGAAGGGGGCCTTCCTTTTAGCTGGTCACTTGACCATGTAGGACCAATGACCAGAACCATTAAAGACTCGGCCATTATGCTTGAGGCGATGATTGGACTTAATGGGCAGAAATCTACTTTTAATGAACGGGATAATCTAAAAGGTATCAAGCTAGGTTTCTACGAACCTTATATGTATTCAGGTATTGACTCGGATGTGAAAAATGTCATCGAAAAAGCTTTTCAACAATTGGAATCATTGGGAGCCGAAATCATTCCCATTGAGTTACCATTTATCGATAGTGCCCTTGAAGGATTGAAAACGATTGCTCAATCCGAGGTCGTCGCCTATCATGAACCCCTGTTAAAGAAACACGGAGATCTATATGGAGATGATCTAAAGTATCGTTTTCAGTATGGACGGGATATATCGGCAACTTCTTATATTAATGCACAAAGGGTTAGAAAAAAGTTCATTCAATCAACTCTCACTCAAATGAAGGGTATAGACGCTCTCATTGGGCCGACGAATGTACAGCCTCCATTTGAGATTGGAACGATGGTTCCGGAGCAAGCCATAAGCAATATGTTTGTACTTGGAAAAACTCCGTTAGCTAATGTTTTGGGTTTTCCGGCGTTGTCTGTTGCGTGTGGATTTACGAAAGATCATTTCCCTGTAGGACTTCAAATGATAGGAAAACCTTTTTCTGATCATCACATAATGGAAATCGCCGATTGTTATGAGCGCTCGGAATCATGGACGGCAGCTTTAAAAGAGAATAAGAGTTACCTAGAGTTAAATCACTCATAATGGGGAGAATGTGATGAGGTTCATAAAGAAAAAGAAATTCCTTACTCTTTTCTTATGTTGTTTCATGGTATTTCTGATGGCTGCCTGCGGCACCAAAGAAACAGCGGGAGATAAATCCGGAGGCAAAGAAAGCATAACCCTGTCTTATGCTTTCTTTGCACCTGACAATACATTTCCTGCGATTCAAATGAAAAAATGGGCGGAAGAATTGGAGTCAAGAACTGATGGGCAAGTCAAAATAGAAATGTTTTTCGGCGGAACACTTCTTGAGGCCAGCAACATGTTTGACGGGGTTGCCAACGGCACCGCTGATATAGGGCTTACCGCGACAACTTATGAACCCAAACGTTTTCCATTATTAGAAATATCAGACTTACCTTCCGGTTATCCCAACTCGGAAGTCGCAAGTCAAGTGGTACATGATTTGATGAAGGAGTATCCACCTGAAGCCTTGAAAGATTTTAAAATCATAACAGCCTTTGCCACAGAGCCGTCCTACATCCAAAGCAAAGAGGCCATATCCAGTTTAAAAGATTTATCGGGAAAACAACTGCGAATATCCGGCGGTTTGACCCCAGTCATGGAAAAGCTGGGAGCGGCACCGGTAGGAATGTCACAGAATGAAGCCTCCGAAGCGTTACAGACAGGTGTTATTGAAGGGAATATTTCTTCCAGAGAGGTACTAAAAGACTTGAAACTTGCTGAATCCGTCAAACATGTCACTGACTATCCGTTGACGATTACTTCATTTGTTGCAGTTATGAACAAGGATAAGTGGGATGCCTTGCCAGAGGATGTGCAGGAGGTCATTGAGGAACTAAGCAGTGAAATGAGTGAATTCACCGGAAAGTATTTGGATGAGCATGTCCAAGAGGCGATGCAATGGAGTGAAGAAGAGGAAGGACTAAGCGTAGTTTCGCTGTCTGATGAAGAGAAGTGGAATGAGCTATTGAAGACCACGCAGAAAGAAGCTGTTGAAAAGGCAGAGGCAAAAGGCTTGCCGGCAAAAGAGTACCAGAAAAGGCTGTACGAACTGATTGAGGAATACAAAGGAAAATAAAAATAGGGGGAAATTCACATGGAGATCGCAGTACTTGGAGGCGGAAACGGCTGCTATGCGGCAGCGGTTGATTTAACAGAACAGGGTCACCGGGTCAGGCTGTGGAGAAGAAATCAGGAATTGTTCAAGGGTGTATTGGACAAACAGACCATTAATGTGAAAGATCGAAAAGGAACGCGGGAGGTACCGCTCTATAAAGCGACTAGTGATTTAAAAGAAGCAGTGCAAGATGCGAAGTTGATTGTCATTCCACTACCTGCGACGACACAGGTTCCCTTGGCAAAGCAGCTGGCTCCCATACTCGAGGATGACCAGGTGATATTTCTTCCGCCAGGTACCTTTGGAAGCTATCTGATGTCAAAAGCATTAGCAGAAGAAGGATGCCAAGCAAGCGTTGCTTTTGCGGAAACAGGAACACTTCCTTATCTTGCCAGAAAATATGACGAGGAGACTGTTTCCATTTCAGGACGTGCAACGAAGCTCCCGACAGGTGTCTTTCCTTCCAATCAGTCAGAGCGGGCTTTTCACATATTAAAACAGGCATATCCATCGGTTGAGCCTATACAGGATGCGCTGGATGGAGCCTTAATGAATGCAGGTCCGATTATCCACCCTCCACTTATTATTATGAACGCAGGTCCCATCGAACACTTCGATAGATGGGATATCCATGATGAAGGGACTCAGCCATCAGTCAGGAATGTCCATAAAGCCCTTGATGCAGAGAGGATTAAAATTAGAGAAGCACTCGGGTATACAGCTCCGCACTTTCCTTTGGATGACCACTACAATCTGGACGGCGACGAATGGATGTATGGGAACGGCGCTCATGAAGAGTTGGTCGATGGAGCAGATTGGTATGAACCGCTTGATTTGAAGACGCACCGGTATTTGAGGGAAGACATTGCCTGCGGTTTAGCCTTTCTTGTCTCCCTCGGTGAATGGCTGAATATACCGGTTCCGACAGCTGCTGGATTGCTTTCAATAGCAAGCAGCATAGTTGAAGAAGATTTAAGGAAAACAGGGCGGACGATGGAAAATATCGGCCTGTCGTCTAAAACCAGAGAAGAGCTGAAGGTGTTGCTGCAGAAAGGGTTAGTTCAATATGAAGTCAATTAGGGGCTGCATCCTGATTGCTGGGGCAGGGAGAATGGGCAGGGGAATCGCTTTAACATTTGCCTATCAAGGCTTTCAAGTCATGTTGATTGATTTTAAGCGAAGGACTGAACAGGAGTTTGAGCAATATGTCATCACAGCAAAGCAGGAGATGAGGGGGCAATTGTCCATTTTGTCTCAAAGCGGCATATTACCTGAGGAAACCATTGGACTGGTTTTGGACCGGATACACATTCGCACCAAGGAAGAAGGAGATTGCCAATGGGAACAAGCTGATATTGTGTTTGAAGCGGTACCGGAAATAGCGGAGGCGAAAAGAGAGGCTTTTAAATGTATCTGTCTTAAAGTTCCTAGTGAGGTGCCGATTGCATCTACATCGTCAGCTTATTCTGCAAACGAACTGGCAGAAATGGTCACGCAGAAAGAGAGGTTCTTAAATACTCACTGGCTGAACCCTGCCTATCTTATTCCTTTGGTGGAAGTAAGCCCGGGAACAGCGACGAACGAAAAGGTTCTTCGGCATGTTTTCCAATTGCTTGAACGAATTGGGAAAGTTCCAGTCAAATGTGCACCCTCTCCGGGGTATATCGTACCAAGGGTTCAGGCGCTTGCCATGAACGAAGCTGCCAGACTGGTCGAAGATGGAGTGGCTTCTCCAGAAGACATTGACAAAGCTGTCCGAGTCGGATTCGGCCTGCGATTTGCCGTTCTGGGTCTGTTGGAGTTCATTGACTGGGGCGGGGCAGACACACTTTACCATGCAAGTAACCATCTGCAACGGTCATTGGGAACAGACAGGTTCACTCCTGCTCAGATCATTCAAGAAAAAATAGAGCAGGGGGAAATCGGATTAAAGACCGGAAGAGGGTTTTATTCCTTCGATGAAAAAGGGATGGATCAATATCAACTGGAAACCATTAAAAAGTTCATTCATTTATTGGAACATTTGGGTTTAATACGGAAGCCGGCTGTTGAGCCATTAGTGACTAAGGACTAACATATCTGTTCAGCTCTACTTGAGGGCTGAACGTTTTTAATAAGACTCCTTTACACGATAGAATCCCTGCTTCAAATAAAACTTTGCGCAAAAAGGTGGTTATATGAAAAAACTACTCGTTGGTCTTTTATTGTTGTGCATGATTTTTATCAGCGCTTGCGGCAATAAAGAGGTGACCGGGGCATCTGGTGAACAAAAATCAGAGTCTGTCACTTTTACAGCTGTCAGTTTTCTTCCGAAAAATGATCCTCTGGCCATTACTTTAAATGAATGGATCGAAGAAGTTGAAACAGTGACAGAAGGAAGGGTCAGGATTGATTGGAAGGGCGGGGCCAATATCATCCCGGTAAACCTTCAGTTTGAAGCATTGAAGTCAGAAATTGTCGATGTGCTTTTTACATATACGGGTCAATATCATTCACAGGCGCCGGCTGTTTCTGCTTTACCGCTCTCACAGCTGTCACCTTCGGAGGAAAGGGAAAATGGATTGTACGATGAAATGGTCAGGGAGCATCAATCACTTGGAGTCCAGTATATTGGCAGGTGGCTCTCAGGCTCACCGCGTATTTGGCTGAATGAACCGATTGAGGAGTTAAAGGAGTTAGAGGGCATGCAAATTCGCTCTGCCCCCAACTATCGACGTTTTTTTAACAACATAGGGATCTCTTCCGTCATGATTGCTCCGACAGAAGTTTATACTTCTCTACAAACTGGAGTGGTGAAAGGTTTTGTATACGGTGGGCTTGTAGGACCCCGGAGAAATGGGTGGACAGATGCTTCAAAATATGTACTGGATCATCCGTTCTGGAATCAGAACTGCACCATTTTAATGAATGATAATAAATGGAATGAAATATCACCGGAAGATCAGCAGGCCATCATTCATGCAACGGCCGCTTATGAAAAGAAAATGGTTGAACATTACTTGGAAGAAGATGAAGTTGAGAAGGAAGAATTACTCAAAGCAGGAATTGAGTTTATTCCACTGTCTGCAGAGGATGGAAAAAAGTTCACCAACCAGGCTTACGAGGTGGAGTGGAGATATCTGGAAGAAAAGGTGCCTGATAAAGTGGAAAAACTTCGAGAACTTACGACCAGGGGATCATAGCTAAAGGAGTAATCAAAGGAGGCAGAGGATGTTGAGAAAAGTAGTAAATCGTATGACGGATGTATTTGGCATGATCGGCATCGTCCTTATTATCGGGTTGTGCTGTCTGGTGATCATTGAAATTATCAACCGGAATTTTCTCTATTTAGGGATGGACTGGACGATTGAGATGACAGAGTACATGCTTGCTTTTATAACTTTTTGCGGAGCGGGGTGGCTATTGAAAGCGGATGGCCATATCAAATTCGATTTAATTACGGAGAGATTGTCGCCTAAATATAAAAGGGCTTCAAACATTCTCAGTTCATCTATTGGACTTTTGATTACTGCTATACTGACAATTTTCGGTTTTTATAAAGTGGCGGACTTAATATCCCAGGGGATAGTGACAGAGACAGTCTTGGAACTGCCCAAAGCACTGCTTATTGGTATAGTGCCGGTTGGCCTGTTCATTGCCTCGCTGCAATTTTTGTTCCGAATGATTGACTCCTTTAATGAGCACCCTGCCGAACGGAAAGGAGAAAACTGATGGAATGGTATATTGTGTTAACTCTCATATTTTTAGGTTTGGCTTTTTTGTTCGGGATAGGTATGCCTGTTGCCTTTGCTTTCTTGGTTGTAAATACGATCGCCGTTTTTATTCTCTGGAATGGGACCAACGGGGTGGAATTATTGACTATGAATATGTTTCAATCTGTCAGTCTATTCTCTCTTCTCCCTATCCCCATGTTTATTTTAATGGGAGAGATTATGTTCCGGACGGGTGTTGGGGCCTGTGTGTTTGAAGCGCTTGGCAAGTGGTTGGGTGCGCTGCCGGGTCGATTGAGTCTGCTGGCAGTCGGGAGCGGAACGCTATTTTCCGCTTTGAGCGGGTCAAGTGTGGCAAGCACCGCCTTGCTGGGCTCATTTTTAGTCCCTGAAATGGAGAAAAAAGGCTACAGTCACAAGATGTCTATCGGGCCCATATTGGGAAGTGCAGGATTAGCCACAATGATCCCGCCGACTGCGCTTGGTGTCATCCTTGCTTCCCTTGCGGGAATACCTGTCGGGCATTTCCTGGTAGCTATTGTGATTCCAGGACTACTACTAGCGCTGATTTTTGTTGCTTATGTCACTATACGATGTGCCCTACAACCGGAGTTGGCTCCTTCTTACCATGTGGAGAAGGTATCTTTGGCTGAAAGGATAATAGATACAATAAAGTACATCATGCCAATTGGGCTTATTGTAGCCATTATTGTAGCTTTGATCATGCTAGGGATCGCTACACCGACTGAATCGGCGGTCCTCGGAGCAGTTGCCGTTGTACTCCTGGCAGCCTTCTATAAAAGACTGACGTATAAACTGCTGTTGGAGTCACTTCATGGAACATTAAAAACAACTGCTATGATTTTAATGATCATGGCGGGAGCTTCCATATTCAGTCAGCTACTCAGCTTTACAGGAATTACTGAAGCCCTTATCTTGTTTTTCAGTGAGCTTTCCATACATCCTATTTTGGTATTAATCATTTTACAGGTCCTGCTTATTATTCTTGGCTGCTTTCTGGAGCCCGTTTCCATTATGATGATGACCCTGCCATTACTCATGCCCATAATCGGAGCGGTTGGATTCGATAAAATCTGGTTTTCGGTCATTTTACTGCTGAATATGCAATTGGCAACGATCACTCCGCCATTTGGAATGGATCTGTTTGCGATGAAGGGCGTTTTGGCAGATAAAGTAAGCATGGGGCAGATTTACAGAGCAGTCACCCCGTTTATTTTATTAAACGTTGTTTGTATGGGATTACTCATCGTGTTTCCCCAGTTAGTATTATGGCTTCCAAGCTTGATGTAAGGCAAATACAAGGGAATAGTATGGTTTTTCTTCTTTTTTTCAGCCTATTGGTATGTTGTGAGGGTTGAAGGGTAAATTTAAAATTAAAAATATACACTTATTTCGGTTTGAGGGAGGGATTGACTTGCAGGAGGACAAAGAAGTGCGTGATATTACGATTATTGGCGGAGGGCCTATTGGGGTCTTTACGGCGTTTTATGCTGGCCTGAGACAGGCAACTGCCAAAATAATCGATAGCCTTCCGCAATTAGGTGGACAATTAAGCGCATTATATCCCGAGAAATATATATACGATGTTGCTGGCTTTCCGAAGGTACGGGCACAAGAGCTTGTAAACAATTTGATTGAGCAAATGAACATGTTTGCTTCCAATACTTCTATTTGTTTGAATCAAACTGTTCAATCTATCCAAAAAGAGAACGGAATTTTCAGGATCGAGACGAGCTCCAGCATTCACTATTCTAAAACGATTATTATCACAGCGGGAAATGGAGCTTTCCAGCCGCGCAAATTAAAGTTGGAAGAGGTCAGTAGGTTTGAAGATTCCAATGTTCACTATTTTATTACTAACCTTGAAAGATTCAGAGATAAGCGTGTAGCCGTTTTCGGCGGAGGGGACTCAGCCGTAGATTGGGCTTTAATGCTCGAACCAATTGCCAAACAGGTTACCGTTGTGCATCGCCGGGATAAGTTCAGGGCTCATGAACACAGCGTAGAGTTGCTAAAGCAATCTTCAGCAGAGGTATTGACGCCATTTAATCCTATTAAGTTCCTAGGTGATGATCGTGTGAAGGAAGTGATTTTGCAAGAAGCAAAGAGTGACGCCGAAATCACGATCCCTGTAGACGACGTACTCATCAATTATGGATTTGTATCTTCATTGGGTCCTATTTTGGAATGGGAATTACACATCGAGAAGAATTCAATTGTAACGAACTCCAAAATGGAGACAAATATTGAAGGGATTTATGCAGCGGGTGATATTACAACCTATCCAGGCAAAGTGAAATTAATCGCTTCCGGGTTTGGAGAAGCTACAACAGCTGTAAGCAATGCCAAAGTATTTATTGACCCTGCTGCAAGAGTACAGTCGCTTCACAGCACAACCATCATGGAAAAAAGGGAAAGGGAAAGGGAAGAAAAGCAGCCAATGATCTTATGACGGTCAATACTGGAAAAATATACAGACCAAATTTCATGCGAGGAGGAAAAAATTCCGATGCCCAAATATACAATTGTTGACCAAGACACCTGCATAGCATGCGGAGCTTGCGGGGCTGCTGCACCCGATGTTTATGATTACAATGAAGAAGGACTGTCGTTTGTTCTATTGGATGACAATAGTGGGAATACACCTGTTCCTGAGGATTTGATGGATGATTTGGAAGATGCCCATGAAGGATGCCCGACAGAATCTATTAAAATATCTGATGAACCATTTAATGGAGATCCGTACAAATTTCCGGATGCCGGAGGCTTTTAGTAGGAATGTCAACAAATGGGGGACCTGATGAGAGGGTTTCCCTTGTTTTTATAAAGCAATATAGCCTATTCGTATGGCTATTTCAAATATATTAGTAGGATTATGCGGTATAACACATAACTAAATATTGTTACAATTTGAATAACTTGAATCTTTCGTGCTAGAGTTATAGGTACCTGGTCTATCACCCATTTAGTGTATGAGACTATTCTTATCTTTCTTGTTTTATACATATGCACTGAAATGTAATCGCTATCTTAACAGTGAGATCTAACCTGCTTCAAAGCACAAGATGAAAGTAAATAGTTAACTTAATGGAGGTAATGATCTTGCAGAAACAAGTAGTGAAAAAGAACGAACGTGTCGAAGAAGTCTTTAATCTATTTATCTCGCATATGCAGGAGTTTTTGAAAGAAGCAAAGTTGAACCACGAGGAATACACCAACTTCGTCAACTGGGCTGATAGACTTGGGAGAGCTGGAGAACTTCCTCTTTATACGGATGTTTTCCTGGAGACACATGTACTAAGAGCTATGTATACGGACAAGCCGGGCACTCAGCCTTCCCTCTTGGGACCTTACTTCATTGAAGGTTCGCCGGAAATAGAAAAGGAACCGGGCAAACCCTACACTTTAACTCAGCGGCCTGATGAAGAAGGAGAGATTCTGATTTTCAAAGGAAATGTAAGCAATACAGATGGTATGCCGCTGGCAAGCGTAAAGGTGGAAATGTGGCAAAACGACAGTACAGGAAAATATTCAGCCTTTGATGCCGATGCACCCAGATATAACCTAAGAGGGCATTTCTTCACTGATGAAAATGGAAACTTTGAAGTAAAATCCATTGTACCACTCCCTTATTCAATTCCGGATCAGGGCCCTACGGGGGAGTTCCTGGAGTATATGGACCAGCATCCGATGCGCCCGGCGCACCTCCACTTTATGTTTGAAGCCGACGGCCATGAAACACTTATTACCCAAGTATTCTTCGAAGGGGACAAGTGGTTGGAGACGGATGTAGCAGACGGGGTTCGCACCGAGCTTATCACCAAGCTGGAGGACAAGTGCGATTATAAGGAAGCTTCTTTGGATTTTGTTATGCGCCGGGAATAACCTCCGGCTGCCGGGGGCATAAAAACTGTCCCCTTTTTTCTTTGCCTGAGGTTCTTTATAAGTACAGGAGGAGATTTTTCTTGACAACCTTGCGAATTAAACGAATTACTACGGAATTGCTGGACATCCCCATTAAAAGACCCCACCAGTTTTCGACCGAAAAGGTGGCCGTCAAAAGCTTCGTGCTCATCCGAATGGAACTTAGCAACGGTGTCGTCGGCATCGGGGAAGGAACTACACCGGGAATCTGGTGGAATGGTGAGAGTGTAGAAACGATGAAGCTCGTCATCGACCGGTACGCCGTCCCCCTGCTCCTGGAGGAGAATCCTGTTTATATCGAAAAGCTCATGCAGAAGTTGAACCGGCAGATCCGTGCGAATCCTTTTGCGAAAGCCATTGTGGAAATAGCGCTGTTTGACGCGCTCGGAAAAATGTATGATGTACCTGTCCATCAGCTGCTGGGCGGTTTGCACCTGGAAAAGATCCCTGTCCGCTGGGCCCTTGCTTCCGGAACTCCCGAAGGGGATATCGAAGAAGCAATCGGACACGTGGGTGCCGGACGCTATGCCGACTTCAAAACGAAATCCGGCAAGGAGAGTCCTGATGACGATGCCTTGCGCAATATAAGGATCGCCGAAGGCATCAGAGGCAGGTCCTCCATTGGGATCGACCCGAACGGTTCTTGGGATAAGGTCACTGTGATGAAATGGATGGACGCCTTCTTCGAAGCTGGCATCGACTTCCTTGAGCAGCCGCTTCCACCCGAAGACATCCGGGGTCTTGCCCAACTTGCTGCGATGAAAAAAGTACCCATCATGGCCGACGAAAGCCTGGCCACTGTCCAGGATGCCCTTCGTCTGGCGGAAGAAAAAGCGGCGGATATTTTTTCTCTGAAAATACATAAATCGGGCGGAATGAAGAACACGGTGAGAATTGCAGGAATCGCCCAAGCAGCCGGCATCTCCTGTTTTGGGGGAACGTCACTGGAAAGCTCCATCGGAACCGCCGCCTGTGTGCATGCCTATGCCTCCATCCCGAATCTTGATTACGGCAGTGAGCTGTTCGGTCCTGATTGGCTGGCCGATGATCCGGTGAAAAACCCGCTGACCATCAAGGACGGCTCCATTTTGGTTCCTGATGGGCCGGGACTTGGGGTGGAGCTAGATGAAGAAAAAGTGGAAAAATATCGAAGAGAAGAGAAAGGAGTGCTAACCCGATGAGACATTTGCCTGCCCCCTCCCTTTCTTTTTTATGTGATATGGAGTTGACTGTTGAAGGTGCCCATCTGCCCGGGAAGACCCCGATCGGCAACCGGCGGATCATCCGCGTCACCGGCGGGTCCCTCAAAGGAGACCGGCTGACGGCTGAGGTGATTCCCGGAGGCGACGACTGGATCACTGTCCGGGAAGACGGCACCATCATTCAGGATGTGCGGATTTTGCTGAAAACAGATGACGGTGAGCTGATCATGATGTCCTATAGAGGCATTCGTACCGGAGAGCCTGAGGTTCTGCAGCGACTGGACAACAATGAAGAGGTCGACCCGGACGAGTATTATTTCCGGACCGCCCCCATCTTTGAGACCGCGTCTGCCAAATATGACTGGCTGAACCGCCGGATGTTCGTTTCCATAGGCATCCGGTTGCCCGGGAAAGTGAACTATTCCATCTACATCGTCGATTAATACGTAGAAAGCGGGGATATGAACAATGGGACAGTACGTGAAAACCAAAAAAGGACGCACCTTTTATATCCATGAAACGCCCGGAGAGCGCGGAACGATCATAGGCTCCCACGGGCTCACCGGCAACCACAAACAGCTCCATTATTTTCAGGAGGCTCTTTCGGATTACCGATTCATCAGCTACGACATCCTTGGCCGCGGAAACAGCGACCCAGCTCCGAAAGACAGCTCGATTGACACCCATGCTGCTGACCTGCTGGACCTGATTGACACGCTTAAGATTGAGTATCCCATCCTTTTAGGCTATTCCATGGGCGCATATATTAGCGCGATTGCCGCCAGCCGACTGGAGGGGGCAGAAGCGTTGATCCTTCTGGATGGGGCTGGTAAAGCGGACGAGGCGACCCGAAAGCTTGTCCTCCCCTCCCTGGATCGTTTGAAAAAGACTTTCTCCAGCCCGGATCACTATGGGCAGGAGGCGAAAAAGCTGTATACCACTCTTGGCGTCGACTGGGGACCGCATATGGAAGAAGTGGTCCGTTATGAAATCAAAGAAGACAGCGGCGCCTGGAGGAACAAATCCGATTCGGACACCATTGCACGGGACTTCGAGAGCTTTTATACGTTCCAACCGGAAGACGTGCTGGCGCAGATCGACTGTCCCGTCTTCTTACTGACGGCGACCGGCAGCCTTGGGGACAATGGGCCTCTTTTTAAAAAAGAGGGGTATGCCCAGACAAAAGAGGCGGCCGGAAACATCTGGACGGCCGTGACATCGGCCAACCATTATGAACTAGTGTTCAACCGGCAGCCGGAGATCATCGGGCAGTTGGAATCATTTTTATCTCAAAAGGAAGTGAAGTCATGACTGGGACCAAACAGACGGATGCACAGCAGATCATACGAAATATCGTCAAGTCTGGAGACACCATCATGGTTGGCGGTTTCGGACTGATCGGCAGTCCCCTGACACTGATTGACGAGCTCACACGCCATGACGCGAAAGACCTGACCATCATCAGCAACAATGTGGGCGAAGCCGGACGGGGTCTGGGCCTTTTGCTGCGGCAGGGAAAAATCAAGAAGGCAATCGGTTCCTATTTTACGAGCAACCGGGAAGTCGCCCAGTGGTATAACGAAGGCAAGCTCGAAATCGGATTGCTTCCACAAGGAACTTTTTCTGAGGCCATCCGCGCAGGCGGTGCGGGGATCGGCGGGTTTTACACGAAGACTGCAGTCGGCACGGAGCTGGCAAAAGGCAAGGAAACGAAGGAAATTGACGGAGAGACGTATCTCTTTGAAAAAGCGCTGAAGGCCAACGTGGCCCTGGTTCGGGCAGAAAAAGCGGATACAAAGGGAAACCTAATCTACTATAAGACGGCACGGAATTTCAACCCGATCATGGCTACCGCCGCGGATTACGTCATTGCGGAAGTGGATGAAATCGTTGAAGAAGGAGAGCTGTCTCCTGAAGAGATCGTCACTCCTCATCTGTATGTAGATGCTATTGTTACCAGCCGGCTCATCTTGACGAATGAAGGGGTGGTCGAAGCATGAATAGGAAGGAACTGATTGCCAAGCGGGCTGCGCAAGAACTGACCCCATATTCCATCATCAATCTGGGAATCGGCATTCCTACTTTAGTTCCCAATTATCTGGACCAGAGCAAATATTATCTCCATACGGAAAACGGGCTTCTGGGCGTGACATCTGTTGAAGAGGATGAGGTCGATCCGAATCTGGTCAACGCGGGCAAGCTCCCGGTCGGCGAAGCCGTAGGTGCTTCTTATTTCCATAGTGCGGACTCATTCGCGATGATCAGAGGAGGCCATGTGGATGTCGCTATTCTCGGGGCGTTGCAGGTCGATGGAAGTGGTCATGTGGCCAACTGGGCCATTCCCGGGAAGGATATCATCGGTGTCGGCGGAGCCATGGACTTGTTATCCGGCACCAAAAAGATCATTATCACGATGAGCCATGTTTCTAAGGACGGTTCCCCAAAGCTTGTGGAGCGCTGCACTTTTCCAATTACGGCTGAGCGTGTGGCCGATGTCATTATCACGGATCTCGCCGTCTTCCACTGGAAAGATGGAGCATATGAGTTGACTGAGCTGACGGGGGATGCCACATTGAGAGAAGTGCAGGAAAAGACATTGGCTCCATTCCAGATTTGCGAGGAACTTCTCCAAAAGGAGGGAAGATGATGACAGAAGTCGTTATTGTGGATGGGGTCCGTACTCCGATTGGAAGATACAAGGGCGCACTAAAGAATGTCCGCCCTGACGATCTGGGAGCTATCGTCATCAAAGCACTGATGAACCGTAACCACGGTCTGCCCCCGGAGTTAATCGGGGATGTCATATTCGGCAATGCCAACGGGGCCGGAGAAGACAACCGGAACGTAGCTCGCATGTCGCTGCTTTTGGCAGGGCTACCTGAGACAGTGAGCGGAACGACGATCAACCGTCTGTGCGGATCCGGTCTGGATGCCGTCAGTATGGCCGCCCGCACGATTCTTGCGGGGGAAGCTGATATCATTATCGCTGGTGGAACAGAAAGTATGACAAGGGCGCCGTTTGTGATGAAAAAGCCCGAAGCGGAATTTCCGAGAGGAAATATGGAGATGTTTGATACGACGATTGGCTGGCGGTTCGTTAATCCAAAGATGGAAAAGATGTACGGGACGGACTCTATGCCCCAGACAGCGGAGAACGTGGCACAGAGGTTTGGCATTTCACGGGAAGAGCAGGACGAGTTCGCATATCTCAGCCAACAGAAGGCGAAAGCAGCCATGAAAGCCGGCCGGTTTTCCGATGAAATCGTGCCTATCACTATCACGGACCGTAAAGGCAATGAGGCCGTTGTAGAAACGGACGAACATCCACGTCCAGAGACTACCCTGGAAAAGCTGGGGAATCTTAAGCCTTTATTTGCAAATGGGACGGTTACGGCTGGGAATGCTTCTGGAGTGAATGACGGAGCTGCTGCCCTGTTATTGATGAGTGCGAAGCGGGCAAAAGAACTGGGGTTAACACCTCTTGCCAGATTCGTTGGATCTGCATCCGCCGGAGTGGAGCCTGCTGTAATGGGATTAGGCCCAATCAACTCCACGAACAAGCTGTTGGATCGACTGGGATGGACAATCAATGATATCGATCTGATTGAGTTGAATGAAGCCTTCGCCTCCCAATCGTTGGAATGTATCAAGCAACTTGGCTTGGATAAAGACAAAGTGAACGTAAACGGAGGAGCTATTGCGCTGGGTCATCCCCTTGGAGCCAGCGGGGCAAGAATATTGACGACTCTTCTTTATGAGATGCGGAGACGTAATGCCAGGCGAGGACTGGCAACAATGTGTATTGGCGTCGGTCAAGGAATATCGGTTTCTGTTGAAAACCATTATTAAAACATATATAACTTCCCAAAAAACCTCCTTCTTCGGGAGGTTTTAATAATGTCAGCTATTGCTACTTAAATACATTTAATAAAGCAGCAAACTTCCGTATATAAGAAATACCCAGTAGTACTTACCGGATTGACATTCGGTAATCTGGATAGCCCTCCCAATAAAAAGGAAGAAGGCTGCTTTATGGACCTTCTTAACTCCGATCGCACCCCCTCGTAGACAATTCCCCAATTTTAGCTCCTGCCTTATATGATACGAATCGTACTGAACTTTGCGGAATATTCAAACCTAATGTGATGTGGTTTGAGTTTTTTAAATATTCTACTATTACTATAGAGGTTACTTCTAAGTTGACCTGCATGAATCAGATTACTTTATGAGAACGTGTTCAATAAATCTTATATACCAAAGAATAGGTTTCTTTACTTTTAGGGAAAGAGAGGAATTTGATGATGACAATGAACGATCAAAGGGTCGCGATAGTTACAGGAGCTAATAAAGGTCTAGGGTTAGCTATCGCCGAAAATTTTGTGAAAGAAGGAAAAAAAACGGTTTTCGTAATTAGAAATAAGGAGAATCTCGAACAAACAAAACAGCTGTTTCAGCAGGAAGCAATGCAAAACCAAGTGATGTTCATACAATTGGATGTATCTGAAATGGACGGGATAAAAAAGGCTGCCAACCAAGTGATCAATGAATGGGGCAGAATCGATATTCTCGTAAATAATGCGGGAATTCGTTTTGAAACTCCGATAGAAGAAATCAATGAGGAAGAATGGGATCAAGTTTTGTCTGTAAATTTAAAAAGTACATTCTTTTTTTCACAGGCTGTCATTCCTGTAATGAAAGAGAGGAAGTGGGGACGAATCATCAATATGTCTTCTTTTGGAGGGCAAGCAGGTCCATTAACTTCAGGGGCTCATTACTCCGCTTCTAAGGCAGGACAAATCGCGTTGAGCAAAACCTTTGCCCGCTCGTTGGCGGCTTATGGAATTACGGTTAATGCTGTTGCTCCAGCTTCTGTTCGTACACCGGAGATGGATAAAATGGATCCGGATAAACTGGCTCAAATGGTAGAGACCATTCCACTTAAACGTGTAGGAGAATCGAAAGAGGTGGCAGACTTAGTATCCTATTTGGCCTCTGATTCAGGCGGATTCACAACTGGAGCAACGTTCGATATAAATGGCGGCAGGCTTATGAGATAAGTTTATAGTTTTAAATGTATTTATTAGAGAAAATCGATCGGGCAAAGTTTTATAACAAGCAGGGAGGAAATGATTATGGCTATTGATATAAAAAGTCAAAACCTACTTAATTGTGTGTTGACTGAAATCCGCGACAGACGGGATGAATTTGAAGTGAAACGGCATGTGCCCCGGGATATGGTGGAACAACTAAAACAACTGGGTGTCTATCGTGCTCATACGCCGCGCTGCTTTGGCGGGGATGCCCTCTCTCCTTCGGAATTCCTCAAGCTGATTGAGTCTATTTCAGAGGCTGACGGTTCCACTGGATGGGTAGCAAGCTTCGGATCCTCGGCGGTCTATTTAGCGGCTCTACCGCGCGAAACACTTTCACAAATTTACGCAGATAGTCCGGACGTGGCCTTTGCCGGCGGCTTGTTTCCAGTTCAGCCCGCGGAGAGAATTGAGGGAGGCTGGCGTGTGAATGGCCTCTGGAAGTTTGCAAGTGGCTGTATGGGAGCCGACCTTCTCGGAGTCGGTATTGGAGCTGGAGAAGGCGGTAAACCGCTTACTGCCGTACTTAAACCTAAGGATGTGGACATTGTCGAAAACTGGGAAGTCATCGGGATGCGTGGAACAGGGAGCCATGACCTACGGGTAAAAGACGTCATCGTTTCTGACGAATGGACCTTTGTCCGGGGTGGTGTACCTTCTATTGAAGAACCGATCTACCAGTACCCATCCATCGCTTATGCAGCACAGGTATTGGCGGTAGTCAATCTTGGTATAGCCCGTGCAGCGCTTGATGAAGTTTCTCAGATGGCTGGTAACCGTGCCGGCATCACCGGGGCACCGAAGATGGCCGAACGCGCCTATCTGCGAATCTCCTTGGCAAAGGCAGAAGCATCCTTAAGGTCGGCACGCTCTTTCTTCTACGAGGCCACTGACTCTGCGTGGGAATCGATTCTAAAGGGCGATGGGGTATCCGATGACCAAACGAGCATCCTTCGTTTGGCCGCCACTCAAGCTGCCCGTGAAGGTGCGCGTGTCGTGCAGTCAGCCTACCTGCTTTCTGGCACTGCAGCGATCTACGATGGGCACCCGCTGCAACGCCATCTTCGCGACGCAATGGTCGTGACTCAGCACGCATTTCTTAATGAAAGCATGTACGATGGGGCAGGATCGGTATTCCTGGGCGTGCCACCGATACGGGGTTACATCTAAGTTTGTCAAGGTTAAACGAACAAACTTACATTTTAACTTTTTAAAAGAAAGTCTAGAATATAAAAGTATATTAAATATGATACTCATCCACACAGGTTCAATCACGCTGTGTTGAAGGTTAGAGCACGTTCAGAGAGACACTCCAAAACTACATTTTTACCAGGATTAGGCTTCTGCCGAATAGGAAAGAACATACTCTATGAGTACTTGAGCGTTGCTGCATGTGATGGCGTAACAAAACTATTATTAGCAGTATTTGAAAAAGCAAGGGAACTGGGAAGAGCCTGTAAGGTTCAGAGAAGAGATGTACTGGCGGATTCATTAAAATTGCTAGGTAAACGATTATAAAATCTGTAAGACGCTTTGCCTTCTTCATTGAGGAAGTCAGGCGTCTTTCTTTGTTTTTTCATCTAACAAAATTCCTATATGATAGAATAGGTAACGGTTAAGGACCAATATTTATGGAAAGTTATTTTTTGTGAGAATAATAACACCTATTTTTATAAATTTCTAGAACCGATATCAAAGGAATTTGCTTATTTGGCAAGGGAGCTTGAAAACAGCATATATTCCAGTCCGCAGACAATGCTGACATATGCTCGGACATTTGCAGAAGCGATTCTTCAGCAGATTATGCTCATAGAAAAGGTAACTGATACACCTTATATGACCCTTAAAGAACGAATCGATTTGCTCAGTGACAAAGAATTTCTGACCTACTGTTCCACAAAAACCTGATATCATGTTGGAGATTGAGAAAAAGGGCAAGATGTATTCGTATGATTATATCTTTGATGCAAAGTACCGTATCGATTTTTTCCGGGAAGATCCTGGACCACTGGAGGAAGATATTAATACGATGCATCGTTATCGTGATGCCCATGTAGTCAAGCAGGAAGGACCTTACGAGCGTTTCGCTTTTGGCGCTTATGTTCTGTTCCCTTGGCAGGATGAAGATAATTATGAGAAGCATCCATTTTACCAGAGTATCAAAAAGCTGATATTGGTGCTTTGTCCTTTTTACTGGTTCTTTCAAGCTTGTTGAACAGTTGATCGACCGGTTAGTGGAGAGCAACCCAGAGGAACTGCAGGAAGGAAGTGGGAATCCTGCCGTGTATGTGTTCTCACAAGATTTTAGGAGAAATGCCAAACGGTCACATTTACATTAAAAAAATAATTATTATACGATAAAAAATTACCATTGTCAATAATAAATTTGCATTAATTTAGATTATATGATATGATATTCTATAGTTAGAATAGTTTTGAGACAGCATTTGATCATCGTCCTCAACTTCTTCTAGACAGAGTTTGAGTACGATTTTTTAATTTGAAACTTATTTTCGTTCCATTCAAGCAGGCTAATTAGAAATAATAGGTGTCAATAAATACCTGAATATTTTATATAAGGAGAGTGGGTTAGTGAATTTAATTAATGAAGAAGTAACTCATAAAGTCTTTGGTGAAGGAAATATCGTGGATCATGATGAATCTGTCATCACCATTGATTTTAATGAGGATATAAAAAAATTTGTTTACCCTGATGCTTTTGGAAAATTTATTACACTAAATGACCGGAATGTTGCAGAAGCTTTGAAGAAAGTCCTTTTGAAAAGGGAAATGGAAGAAGCACTTGAAAGGAAACGTGAAGAAGAGAAAGAACGACAGGCGTCTGAACAGCAGCGTAGGGAAAAGCTGAAGAACCCTAGAGTTTATGAAAGCTCACAAATTGTTTTCTGGCTGGACGAAGAAGAGAAACAAAGAGTATTTACCGATTGGCAAGTATCTACTGGCAAGATTCAAAGCGGAAAAAATAAAGGTCAGCTAAACAGAGTAGCTCGTTTGCGTCCAAACAGCGCAGGCCTTCTGACTGCAAGAGAGTCGGATCAACCAGAAACAAAAAGACGGATTCTCGGTCTCTACATGGTAAATGAAACGTTTTCTGGCAATCTTAGCGAAGATGGGATGGTCCCGTCCCATGCAGAATTTAGAATCGAGCTCACGGATCAAGAAGCAGAGAAGATGCTTTTCTGGAATTATTATGTCAATAAGAACTATCCTCATCGAACTACATGGAATTCTGGTAAATTTCGTTATTTTGATAATGTTTGGACCGCTCAAATCTTAAAAGATATCATTGAATTAAAAACGGATGAAGTGCAAATCAAAGAAGCTAAAAACTTTCTGGAATACTTCTGTCAAATGAATGCGCTTGACATGGAAAACATCCCAGAGGCGAACGGAGCTTTAAAGCAATAATAATCAGATGGCATACAGAGACGGTTCGCATGATCTGAAAACATCTGTCAAATAACTTCCTTTCCCAAGCTTTCCCTCTGTTTAGGAAATGATTAAACTTTTGTGTTGTTTGAACATCTCTATTCCAAAACTTGGATTCTGCAAAATAGGGCGCCATCAGTATTCCCGATAAGCGCCCGATTGTTGAAGACGTTATTGAACTAAACCCCCCGTTAGCTTAGTAGCAAATGATTACAACCTTCTGATTAAGCCTTTTACCTCATGTGAAAATGTATATACACAAAGGGAAAGGAATCCCAACGAAAATGACAAGTCGATTTTTATGAGAATGTTTTTTTTCTAATGATGAATTCAGCTATAAGTAGATTAAGTGTCCAGCATAACCAGACAGCGATCGTATAGGCATTTCCATAGGAAAAATTCATAGCGTTATGGGCAATGGCTACGATTATATAAATAGTCATATTGGCAAAGGAAAGAAAGAAACTTCGAATGATCCATTGACTATGTAAGGTTACTTTTTGTCTCTTGATATACCAATAACCAAGGATAGTTGTTCCGAGCCATAATGTATTTAAAATAAGAAACCCTATTGTGCTTGGCCATCCCCCGGTTGCAAAGAAAGAGACATAGACTCCGGGAATGAAATTTAAAATGATAGACAAGACATACAATCGGCCATTCCAACGGTGGAACTTGATAGATTTTACTCGTATTCTTTTAATAACGCCTAACGGGCCCGTGAGAAGCGAAATAATAGCCAGCGAAATATGAATACGAATCATGAATATCCATAGGGATTGATCTGTTAGAATCAGATCTTTTCTAGAAATAAATTTTTCGAAAGCAGGGTCAATCATAAAATTCTTTGAAAATGTATGTAATACCCACATGATTGGGAGGATTAAAACGATTATTCCAATCCTTTTTTTCATCAGATCTATTCCTTCCTTTAGGCAAATAAGCTGCGATTTGTCATCACAAAGATAGAAGCAATGATGAGTAAAAATGTGATCCAGCTGTACCATTTTAACTTTGACACATGCTCTAATAATTTCTTCTCAGGGTTCTCTGCAAAAATGATCCTTTTTATGTTTTTATGCATCATTCCTATCAGGCCACCAATAAGGATCAGGAGCATGAGTGCAATCCCTATCCATAAAATAGAAGGATAGGATGAATGCGCAACGACCATCCAAACCCCTGAAATCATTAAAAGAACTAATGCATAATGACTTGCTCGAGTAAAGCTCAAAGCTGTTTTAAGTGCTGTCTTTAATTCATTACTCGTGCGAGAAAAAAAGCTATTCATGACTAAAGGGAGAGCTAGCAAGCTTCCCAAAAATAAAGCACTAACTACATGAAAAAATACAATAATTGAATACACCGTTCCCACTCCATTTTAAGAAATACGATGTCCAGTTAATTTAGATGAGGGAAGCATTCCAGCTTTTGCTTCACCATACATCTTGTTTCCAACTATAGTAACGATAAATTTTAAAGTTAGACGCATGGGCTTAGTCACTTTCATGGACCACTTTAATTGATTCCCTTCAAGTACAGGTTTGTCCAAAGTGACAATTTCTTCTCCTTGCTTTGCAGTTCCTACTATTTGTCCATTTTTAGAAGTTAAATCTAATAAAACGGAAAGGTTTCCTATAGGAGTGGAAATTTTAGTATCCCATTTCCCTTGAAAGTTAACATTCTGATTAGGTTGGATGGAGGAATGATCCTTTGTCGCTTCATTTGGATTATCTTGTTGGCTTTCCTTTGGTGCATTTCCTTCAGCTTTCCAAACCGTACCCCTGCGTTCATATTCAAATAGTTGTTCCACAGCATGTGCTATCCGAGGGCCTAATTCACGTTCAACTAAGTAAAGGGCAACATCGAGCCCCGAAGTAACGCCACCGCCAGTAACAAGATCGCCATCATCTACGATACGGGCATTAACTGGAATAGCGTTGGTAGCACTCAAAAGACTCATTCCCATATGATGCGTTACTGCATGGCGGCCTTCTAATAAACCATCCATTGCTAAAATGAGAGAACCGCCACAAACTGTGGAAAGTAAACTATCGGCTTTCTTCATTGCTTCTCGTAGTAGATTGCTTAATTCAGATTCAGCGGCTTTTTTTAATTTTACTGGAATGGAATCCGGCCCATTATCATGAATAGTACCGGATGCTCCCGGAACAAGAATGATCCCTTTACGGGATAAATCAAATGTACCAGTTGCTTGAAGTTTTAACTGATTAATTCCACTTGTTACCATTCCCGCACCTTCAGCGGACACAAGCTCTACTGTTATCTCCTCATTGGAGAGCATGGCAGCAGAGGAAAATACTTCATAAGGTGCAATGGCATCTAATAAATCAAATCCATCAAATAAAACAATTTGAACATGCATACATATTACCTCCATTTTAAAATAATGATCAGCCGAAACCATCGTGTCTGATTAATTTGAGATTCTGTGACGCTTGAGGTTTTTTTATTTTGTAAGAAGATCTTTCAACCTTTGATATTCCGCCTCGTCAAGTTCTCCCTTGGCTAACCGGCTTTGAAGAATCGAGGTGATGTTTCGGTCTCCTTGTTTGGAAGCACGATAACGGTATCGAATTTCAAATACTCGAACCGCAGCAAAACAGAAAAGGACAAGGCAAAACAATGCACCGAATGGAAAGAATGCGAAACTGTCATTTCCGAAACCCATTTGAAAATCCTCCTTTCAAGTAGTTAAAGAGTGGGCGAAACATTGCACTCAGTTTATAGTGGATATTCGCCGATCGTTCACAATGAAATAATAACCTTTAAGTATCACAAACGATGGTGCAAAAAAGTCACAAAACAATCACAATCCATTATCAAACCTATAACTTTCCTTGTTCCTTATGGAAAAAATGATAGACTAAATATGAAATTTGATTGATAGGTTATTATCCCGGGAGAGTCATGGAAGGAAAGGTGGGATTTGCATGAAGGAATTACAGACGATTCTAGTCGTGGACGATGACAAAAGCATTGCGGAACTATTGAGGGACTTCTTAGAGAATGACGGTTTTCATGTGGAAACTTCATATGATGCTATTCAGGCACTGGCAGTGCTGAAACAAGGTACAATTCATTGCATCATACTTGACATCATGATGCCAGGAATGAATGGTTTCGAGTTATGTCGACAGATTCGTTCGGAAAGCAACGTACCTATCCTTTTCTTGAGTGCTCGCAGCGATGATGTAGATAAGATTCGCGGTCTGGCACTTGGAGGAGATGATTATATAGTTAAAACCGCATCACCGGGTGAGATTGTTGCCAGAGTGAAGGCTGTATTACGACGCTCCAGTTCTCACCAAGAATTGAAGAGGAGGGTCTTGGAATATGGACGTCTTACGCTGGATTTGTCCACAAGAGAAGTATTTGTAGGAGGGCGACCCATCTCACTCACACCGAAAGAGTATGATTTACTACTATTGTTTGCCGAACATCCAAAATATGTTTTTTCATATGACCAATTACTTGAAAAATTTTGGAGTGGAATTGGCGACAAACATACCATTCGCGTCCATCTAAGCCGACTTCGTGAGAAAATTGAAGCCGATCCGAATGATCCACAATTCATAGTCAATGTATGGGGCATCGGCTATCGTTTCAAAGGTGAATAAAATGAAAACAATTCGCATTCGTAAGTTTACAATACTCAGCTTATTGCTCATCCTCACTCTGCCATGGTTATTCTATGTAGCCGCGCATTTTATGGAAACGAAAACTGTCAGGTTAGGAATGGATGATTCTCAAAAAGAGAATTTGGAAGCAACAATTCACTTGATCGAGACAAACACCGATAAGTGGACAGACCCCGCTTGGCAAGAACAATTGAGCAGACAATTAGAGAAAATGAATATGGATGTATCGATTCTATCCGACTCTAATCAGGAGATTTTCCGAACGAATTCCGAACGGGAGCCCTCCTTTATGCGGGCAGAACATTTTTCGATCATTCAGGATGGTCAAGTACTTGGACGGGTTGCTATGTATCAAGCAAATTCAAAAGTAACACAAATGATTGCGGCATTCGTTGGTCTAATATCGGCTTTTTTTATTGTCGGATATGCCATTCGGAAATATATTCTCATACCTCTGGAGAAAACGAGCCAATGTGCTCGGCAGATTGCAGAAGGCGATTTGGATGTCCAGTTACCTTCATCTAGGATCACAGAAATCGCTGAGGTTCATGACGGATTTAAAGTGATGGTAGATGGTCTAAATGAATCTTTTCAAAAACAAGTGGAATTAGAAGATGAACGGCGGTTTGTGATTTCTGCTGTTGCCCATGATTTACGGACACCGTTATTCGCCTTACGGGGTTATTTGGACGGCCTGGAGAAAGGCATTGCCGATTCGCCGGATAAAATGGCAAAATATTTGGCGGTTTGTAAAGAAAAGTCGGCACAATTGGACCGACTTGTAGAGGAGCTTTTTACATTTACAAAGACAGAATATTTAGATGTGAAACTGAAAGAAAACACGATTGATCTTCCACTTGTGCTACAGAAGTCGATTGACAGCCTGAAACCTTTAGCTCGGAAAAAGCACATCTCGATTATCGTGAATCATTTTGGGGAGGATTGCGCAATCATGGGCGATTCGCACTTGCTGGAGAGAGCCATGAACAATTTATTGGATAATGCGGTCAGGCATACACCATGCTACGGTAAAGTTTTTATCCAATGCTTTAAGGATGGTAACAAAGTGATTTTTACTGTTCGGGATACAGGGGAGGGTTTCTCCTCGAAGGACCTCCAACGAGTATTTGAACCACTATATCGTGGGGAAGCATCGAGAAATCGTTCAACCGGAGGCGTGGGATTAGGATTGACTATTTCACAAAAAATCATTAGGCGACATGGAGGTGACCTAATGGTAGATAACCATTCTGACGGTGGTGCACTCCTGAGAGGTTGGATCCCCTCCCATGGCTAAAAATCCTCTGTTTAAATGCTTGAATGCCTATAGAGAACCTTGTTAATTGACTTCTTCTGACTATGGGATCTTACG
This sequence comes from Siminovitchia sp. FSL H7-0308, assembly GCF_037980985.1. Taxonomy (NCBI): domain Bacteria; kingdom Bacillati; phylum Bacillota; class Bacilli; order Caryophanales; family Bacillaceae; genus Siminovitchia; species Siminovitchia sp. FSL H7-0308. The sequence continues at coordinate 3,330,074 of NZ_CP150282.1, read as the reverse complement.
TAGAAAAATTTCAGCCTTATCATATGACAATATCTCTTGCGTTCTAGAACACTAATCATCTACATGAATATCCTGATATGGGAGGTGTTTCATATGAGAGACTCGATCAAGCGAATAGCTCAACAGTTTATCGTTTCCCACTTTCCTGAATCGGATATAGTCTTGATAGGTGGAAGTGCTGTTTATGGAAATTTAACAACAGAATCTGATATTGACTTAATTATTATGGATGAAACAGAAACACCAAGAATTGAATGTTATCACTTTCTTGGATGGAAAATAGAAGCATTTATTTTTACGGCTTTTTCTCTAGAGGTTGAATTTCAAACAGCTAGATATATAGGAATGCCCACCATCATTAAAATGTGTGCCGAAGGTCTACTTATAGAAGATAAACAAGGGAAGGGAAAGGAACTCCAAAAAGAGGCAAAAATACTTTATGAACAGGGTCCACAACTTTGGGATGAGGAGCAAATAAATAAAGCCAGGTATCAAATGACAGATTTTTTGTCAGACTTTAGAAGTTCAGAAGACTTCGAAGAAAGTTTATTTATTTTAAATAAGTTAATAAATACGTTAACTGAACTGATTCTAAGGGCAGATGGCCATTGGGTTGGTGAAGGCAAGTGGGTTGCCAGGAGCCTTAAATCATATGATAAAGACATGTGCGATAAACTAGCTAAATATACAAAAACATACATGAGTACAAATGATAAAACTGAACTAATTTCATTCATTCAATCTACACTTGATCATTATGGTGGAGAATTGTTTGTTGGTTATAAAAGATGCTTTTTGTAAGGGTTTCGAGGGGCGTGTGAATGAAGAAATCAATTGAGGAGGACAGAGTAATCCTATTCATTATTCGACAAGATTTAGCAAACTCCTGGTCGTGGCACCAAAAATGAAAGAAACTTTTCTAAAAGTAAACGATCCCTTGTGCTTCTATTAACTTTACCTTTTGACGATTCCCCTAACTTTGTGGCATAACCTATAATATCTTTCCATAAAGAGGGAATTTTTTTATGCCATTATTCATAGATAGTTTCGGTGGTCCACGTTTCCGTTTCCGTCGACGTCCCATTTTGAGAGCACGTTTTGTTTTCGCCGTGTCCCATTTATCTATTACTGGTTGCTACTTTTTTTGATAATAAATGTGAGAAGTTTGGATAGTCTACACTTAATTAGACAAATATTATAAGGTCATAAAAATACAACTTAAATCGGCTTAAATTGTTTCACACTGACCGTGGAAGTGAGTTTAAAAACAGCCTGATTGATCAAGCATTAGACATGTTTGGTATCTATCAAACGGTCATTGAGTGAAAAAGGAACTCCGTACGACAATGCGGTCGCTGAGGCGACATTTAAGATCATCAAAACAGAGTTTGTTAGTGGAAGAGTTTTTCCTAGCCAACAATCACTTGAATTTGAACTTTTTGATTTTGTACATTGGTTCAACAATTTTCGTATACAGGATCGTTAAACTATCTTACACCAAATGAATACAAGTTAATGCACCTTTCATTTTTTGTACAGTTTAGTGTTGACATTCCATCTTACGGCACCTTACATGCGGGATAAAGTGAAACTTCATTCAGTAGGGCTTCTACTGAATTGTTAGTTGAACCAATCGGGCATTTAGGTGCCGTTATCTCCCACCTGGACCTTGTGTATTCACTCAAGATTTTGAAAGTGGGAGTCTTACGGCACCTTACATGCGGGATAAAGTGAAACTTCATTCAGCAGGAGTTTTCTTCCATCTCCTACTGAATGTTAGTTGAACCAATCGGGCATTTAGGTGCCGTTATCTCCCACCTGGACCTTGTGTATTCACTCAAGATTTTGAAAGTGGGAGTCTTACGGCACCTTACATGCGGGATAAAGTGAAACTTCATTCAGCAGGAGTTTTCTTCCATCTCCTACTGAATGTTAGTTGAACTAATCGGGCATTTAGGTGCCGTTATCTCCCACCTGGACCTTGTGTATTCACTCAAGATTTTGAAAGTGGGAGTCTTACGGCACCTTACATGCGGGATAAATTGTCCTAGTGTATAATAGGCAAGCTTTTAGCGTAGTCAAAATATGTAGACTCCTGCGGGAATAGCTCGAGCTGAAGATCCCGCAGGAAAGCGAGCTTTGCTTTCCGAGGAAGCTGAAGCCGTGGCCGCGGAAAGCGAAATATTTTGACGTAGCGATGATAGGGATTTTTTAACACAAATAAACCGAACAATTATAAATGAATGGTTCAGTTTTTTCTATTTCTTATTTGCTTGTGTCTAAGCCTTTTTTATTCCACAAAAGGACCATTTTGTACATAGTGTATAGAGGAATGAACGACCGAAAGACATATCTAAATGTATTGTTTGAAACTTTGTTTTATTTATAAACGTATATAAATGGAGGTAAATTTTATGGAGAAGGAGGTGAAGTTTATGGAGAAGGAGGTGAAGTTTATGGAGAAGAAAATAGGTATTTCTCTGTCTTTTTTGCTACTCGGTTTCGTTGTCAGTTATATCATAACATCAGCATTCGCTCATTATGGGATGAATACATCATCGTTAATAACTGGGTTGCTTGTTGTCGGTGTTAGTGTTTCTCTAATTTCATTGTTTGAAAAGATTTTTCCGGGGAAATCAGAAGCCGCAAATTAATCACATCATCTATTTAACCTAAGGGAGTAGTTATACGAAGGACTATTCTCTTAGGTTTGTTGCGCTGTTTGACCACAGTCTTCCGCAATGGGGCGCAATTGTAGCGCGCTACTATTAGGAAATGGTCTCATACTTAGCTAAAATAAAAACCTCTATTTTGATCCATCCTTTTTCAAAATGGAGGTTTTTTTATTTGCCGTTAAATAAGGATTGAATAAGATCTTTTAATCAAATTTTATTCCAATTGTTGGGTTTCATCTTACTTAGTAAAAAGCATAGACGTATTTTTCATCGTTCCAATTCTTTTCTTTAAAATGATTACAGTCGTCATCATTACAATTTAAAGGATAGATTCATATATGTTCATAAAGGCAGGGAAGGGGCTATGCGATGACCTCATTTCATCAGGGAGCAATGAACAGATATTAATAGACATTTGCTAATTTTTTCCATAGCCAATCATCGCTATTTCTGCCATACGATCTCCAACAAAAACTGCCACTTGGCAGTTCACAAGCTTTTCCACTGAATCTTCTGGAACGGTATAAGCGCTAATCCAACTGAAAGGACAGAGATCACGAAAAAAACAGGCCCCTGATCATCGGTTGATGAGGTAAGCTCGGTAGCGATATCCAATCCACTCAATGACAGCGATGGCGTCATCCTTCCCTATTATGTAACATACGGTCCCCCCAAATGGCTTATCTTGCTCTCAAATATTTTTTTATTTTATTCAGCCAACTTCTCCCTTTTGTAAATCGCAATGATTACGATTTACAACACCTCATCACATTATTTACATTTCAAACCATTTTTTTTAGGAACCTTTTCTCCTCCAGGTCATATGGAAGAAGGAACAGGTGTAGCCTGCGGCACTGTATACCTATTTGTCATGACGTTAAATAAAACGGATGTTATTCAATCTAAAAAGGAAGATATGAACAAATGGAATGAGGGTCTGCGCTGATCTGTTTTAGCGGGAAAATATTGAAACTTCATTTCGTTAAGGTTAAAAGTCCGCCTCTCTGTATGGAGTGGGAGGGAGCAAGCCATTTTTACAACAGATGATAATTAAAATAATTTGATAATAATTATCATTTTCGGAAAAGATAAATGTCTGTTATAAATAGTAATGATAATCTTTATCAGTAATAATCATTCTCAATTAGAATAATAAATTCTCAATTACACTTGACTGGAGGGAGCGAATTTAGTAATATATTTATATAATAATAATTATAAATAGCTTGGGCGAGTTTTAGATAAAAAGGGAGGGCGAGCAAATGAATTTATCAACACAATATGTAAAAGATCATTCAATCGTAAAAAGTAATAAAGTTTGGGGGAAAATGAAAACACATATTGAACTGATTGCGGCTATTTTTAGTGGCGTGTTGATCTTTCTCGGCTGGCTAATTGATATAAATGGTTATCAAACAACTTCCATTGCTTTTTTTATCCTCGCGTTTGTGATTGGCGGGTATTTTAAAGCAAAGGAAGGCATTGAAAGCACGATTCAGAACAAAGAGCTTAATGTAGAGATGTTGATGATCATGGCGGCGATCGGGTCTGCTATTATCGGATTTTGGATGGAGGGCGCCATATTGATCTTTATTTTTGCCATGAGCGGCGCCTTGGAAACTTATACGATGAATAAAAGCCATAAAGAAATATCGGCGTTAATGGAAATTCAACCTGAAGAGGCATGGCGGATCACTCCATCCGGTACGGAAAGGGTGCATGTTTCCGAGCTTGTGGTTGGCGACATGATACTTATTAAACCGGGGGAAAGGGTTCCATCCGACGGGGAAATTATGAAAGGCAGCACAACAATGGATGAATCGGCCATCACTGGTGAATCCATGCCCGCTTCCAAAGGATTGGGCGATGAAGTGTTTGCGGGGACAATGAATGTGAATGGATCGATTACAGTACGGATTACAAAGCCGAATGAGGAATCACTATTTCAAAAGATTATCGAGCTTGTTCAGTCTGCCAAAAGTGAAAAATCGCCATCACAGCTTTTTATTGAGCGATTTGAAGGAAGGTATGTAAAGTTCGTTTTGGCCGCCGTTGTCCTTATGATGTTTCTGCCCCATTACCTTGTGGGCTGGAGCTGGACAGAGACTTTTTACAGGGCCATGATTTTGCTCGTTGTCGCTTCGCCATGTGCGCTTGTCGCCTCTATAATGCCTGCCACATTATCGGCTATTTCAAATGGCGCAAGGAAAGGCATTTTATTTAAAGGAGGCGTCCATCTTGAACAATTAAGCCATATTAAGGCGGTTGCTTTTGACAAAACGGGCACATTAACGAAAGGAAAGCCCGAAGTGGCCAATTTCGTTGTTCGGGAAGGTTTGGACAAAGAACCTGTTCTGCTTGCAGTGGCATCAATTGAAAGGCATGCCAATCATCCTCTCGCCAACGCCATCTTACAGTATGCCGAGAAGCATTTATCCGAATCGTTCATGGAACCTGAATCATTGGAAAATGTGGCCGGTTTTGGAATCAAAGCGTCCATCGACAATGAGGCTTGGAAGATTGGCAAGAAAAGTTTTGTTGATACGACTAGGGCTGATCAGTTCTTATTGGACGAAGCAGAAAAATTGGCAGACGAGGGAAAAACGATTGTTTTTGTTCAGAAGGAAGATGAGTTGGCGGCAATCATTGCTTTAAAAGATATGGTGAGAAAAGAATCGATGGATGCGATTGATCGGTTGAAAAGAATGGGGCTGTATACGGTGATGCTTACCGGGGACCATGTTAAAACAGCTCAAGTTATTTCCAAAGAGAGTCATGTCGACGACTATATAGCAGATTGCCTGCCGGAACAAAAGGCTACTTATTTGAAGGAATTAAAGAAAAAGTACGGGACTGTTGCGATGGTCGGGGATGGAATTAATGATGCGCCTGCACTTGCGACAGCCAACGTGGGGATTTCCGTCGGAGACGGGACTGACGTGGCCTTGGAAACAGCAGATATGGTTCTCATGAAAAATGATCTGTTGCGCATCCCGGAAGCGATACGCCTTTCGAAACGAATGAATCGGATCATCAAGCAAAATATATTCTTTTCCATCGGGGTTATTGTTGTACTGATTTTATCGAACTTTACACAGTTGGTCGATTTGCCGTTGGGTGTCATTGGACATGAAGGAAGCACGATTCTCGTTATATTAAACAGCTTGCGGCTTTTGAAATAATGTGTGGTGTGTAACGTTTGAAAGATGTAAAACATAAGAAAGGAAAGGCCTGCTTTCAAGGTTGCCGGCCTTTCCTGTTTTTTGAGCGAACACATTGGCGAAAAGTCCATTTGCCATAGCGAACGGGTGCGAGTTCGCCTGCACACTCGCCAAGTTTTGAATTTTTACTACTCTTTTTCTGTTTTTGCGGCATCATGACATTTTACATTTTTCGGTGTTTTAATCGGATCGATGATTTTATCGTCATGTACCCGGACTTGGTATGTTGTTCCATTGTATACATATTTAAATATCCCGTTATTAAAGTCTGTCCCTATATCCTTAAAAAAGATGCCATCGTAACAGACGTCTTTTTGATAGGCGAAACTGACACGGTAGCCATCTCCGTCTTCAAGTAAATAGCAGCGAACCCCGGGTTCGAAGGTCATATTTTCTTCGGTATGGACCGTTCTGTCGATGGATACGATATGAATATCTACAAAAGAGATGGCTCTTAAAAGGACGTTGACGAACGAACCACGTGTGATTTCTTCCCACCTGTTTTGCGCGGTTTGGCCGATCACAATTTGAGTAATATTGTGACGGTGGGCAACTTCGGCAATCACTTTGGCGGTTGGTCGCTTTTCATTATCTCTGAGAATAAAATTCTCTGCCCCCAATTCATCAGCCAGTTCTTTCCATCTGTCGACGTAGGCGGACTTTTCCGCATCGAATTCATCAAATGGGAGTGGGTCCACTGTTAATATATAAAAAGGGCAATCCAGCATATTGGCAATTTTAGAACCGCGTTTAATTAACCGCTCTCCATTTGGGCCGTAATACACACAGACGAGAATACTCTCATCCATCCGTCCCTTTATTTTTTTCATGACACATTTCACCTCGAAAGTAGATGATACATTTCATTTGTAACTGGCCAATACTCACGATATAAAACTCCTCTATTATAAATGATCGTTCGGGTAAATTCAATATTCACCCAAATATGTGAGTGGCCATTTTCAAAGAAACCGTCTGGACGATAGAGAAAACAGCATCTTCTGTGCGGAAATACCCGGTTTCGTGTATAATAGTGAAGGAAAATTCATCAAATACCCGACGGTGATTTATGCCTGTCCTCTTCATCGCAACGGGTCCAAAATAAAATCTCCTGCTTAACCAGCATAGGCTCAACACCTCTCTAACTGATATATATAATAAAGAGATCCTATGGTTTCCCATTATCTCGCGAGCCAACCAAAGAGTCAAGTACCGATGAAGGGCTTCCCAGATTTGTTTTTCGCTGCTTTGAATATCTTATGCCTGTTCGTATTTTTGTTTACCAGACGGGAGATAATCATTATTTAATGAGCTGCCACTGAAATTTTATGTTGAATGGGAGGCATGATTTTGTTCACTGCAAATACGATCATTCTTATTCCTTTTTTGGCTGCCATGATCCTTCCCTTTTTATACAAAAGAATATCCTTTCAGATCGGCTGGATCGTTCTTTTTGTACCGGCAGTTTTGTTTATTGTTCTTGGAAGTTACATTCCTTCCATAGCAGGCGGAAGCACTTATTACCACACGTTTTATTGGATTCCTTCACTTTCCATTGATTTTACTACATACCTCGATGGACTTGGCTTGATATTTGGGCTGTTAATTACAGGTATAGGCGGTCTTGTAATCCTCTATTCTATTTACTACTTATCCTCAGAGGAATCTTTACTGCATTTTTATATGTATGTACTGATGTTTATGGGGAGTATGCTTGGAGTTGTCTTTACCGACAACTTGCTTGTATTTTATGTGTTTTGGGAACTGACGAGCATTTCTTCTTTTCTGCTGATTGCTTTTTGGTTCCATAGAAAGAGATCGCGATATGGGGCGCAAAAGGCGATGCTGATCACAGTAAGCGGCGGATTGGCCATGTTGGTGAGCTTTATCATGATGTACATGATGGCTGGCACAATGAGTATTCGGGAACTGATCAAAACAATTGATGTGAATCATGAATTGTTTATACCGGCTCTGATATTGTTGCTGATTGGAGCGTTCACAAAATCGGCCCAGTTTCCTTTTCATATCTGGCTTCCGGATGCCATGGAGGCTCCGACGCCTGTCAGCGCCTATTTGCATTCTGCGACCATGGTCAAAGCGGGGATCTATTTAGTGGCCCGCTTTACTCCCGTATTTGGTGTGGAGGAGATTTGGACCTTGCTGATTACCGGGGTTGGACTGGCAACTTTGTTGTGGGGATCGATTACGGCTGTCCGCCAAACAGATTTGAAGGCATTGCTCGCGTATTCCACTGTGAGTCAATTGGGTTTGATTATGAGTTTGTTCGGGATTGGGGCCGCAGCCTTGCGCATGGGTTCGAGTACCGAAACGGCCATATATGCCCAAGCCATTTTTGCCGCTTTGTTTCATCTGATCAATCATTCCACTTTTAAGGGAGCGCTTTTTATGGTGGTGGGCATTATTGACCATGAAGTGGGAACGCGGGATATTCGCAAGCTTGGAGGGCTCATGTCCATTATGCCGATTTCTTTTACCGTTGCTTTGATTGGCGCCTTTTCTATGGCCGGACTGCCGCCTTTTAACGGCTTTCTGAGTAAAGAGATGTTCTTTACAGCTGTTTTGGATGCAAGAAACCTCCAGCTTTTTTCATTATCTGAATGGAGCGGGCTGGTTCCCGTGATTGCCTGGATCGCAAGTATTTTTACTTTTATTTACAGTATGATTATTGTGTTTCAAACATTTTTTGGTCGTTCTCGTTTGGAGAATGAAGAATTTCCTGTTCGCGAAGCTCCGTTTGGCATGTTAGTCTCTCCCCTTATTTTGTCCATTTGCATTTTGGGGATATTCTTTTTTCCGAATATTGTTGGAGATTACTTGCTGCGGCCGGCTTTGGCGGAAATTTTTCCAACAATTCCAGAAATATCGGGCCTCATGAAACCTATTACGATTTGGCACGGTTTTAATGCCGAATTATTCATGACATTTGGTGTCGTTGTGTTGGGAATTGTGCTTTATAAGTATCTGTCAAGTTGGAAAGGCCTATTGTATCTGCTTCCGTCAGCCTTGTCTTTCGATGCGCTTTACAACAAAACGCTGGAATGGGCGGAAAGTGCTTCTATACGCGTCACCGGTTCTTATATGACAGGAAAACTCTGGCATTATGTAACGTATATTTATCTCTTTTTTATCGTGATGATCGGCGGCGCCTTATTGATGACAGGAGCATTTTCTTTTGACACATCCGGTAATGCGGAAATCCGTTCATATGAATGGCTGATCGTTTTTGTTATGATGGCAGCTGGTTTAGCCCTTCCTTTAGCCAAATACAGGGTGACGGCTGTTCTGCTGAATGGTGTTCTCGGATACGGCATAGCCCTTTTATTTGTTATTTTCCGCGCGCCGGATTTGGCTCTGACGCAAATCGCTGTTGAGACTGTTACAACGGCATTATTCTTGGTTTGCTTCTATTTCTTGCCGGCATGGGAAAAAGAAAAGAGACCGGCTGGAACAAAGCTGTTCAATGTGATTATTTCCATTTCCGTCGGCGCCATCTTTATTATGGTGGCTTTGTCCGTTCAGAGTGAAAGATTGTTTCAAACGATTTCCGGCTATTATGAAAAAGCCTATGAACTAGCCGGGGGCAAAAATATCGTGAACGCGATTATCGGCGATTTTCGGGCATTTGATACAATGCTTGAAGTAGTGGTCCTTTTCATTGCCGGGATTGGCGTTTACTCTTTGACGAAGCTAAAGGCCGGCAGAGGGGGAGAGAATATTGGAGATCAATAATGTCATCCTCAAGACCGTTACTAAAATTGTCGTATTCATTATTTTAACTTTTGCTGTCTATTTGTTTTTTTCGGGACACCACACGCCAGGGGGAGGATTCATTGGCGGCCTTGTACTCGCTTCAGCATTTATTTTGCTGTTGCTGGCACACGATATAGAAACAATACAAAAAGGTATTCCCTTTGATTTTAAGCTTGTAGCTGCATTGGGAGTATTGATCGCCGTCTCTGAAGGCGCTGGTTCTTTATTATTTGGCAAACCTTTTTTGAGTCAGGCGTTTGCTTATATCGGCATTCCTTACTATGGCAAAATCGGGCTGGCGACCATTACGCTTTTTGAAGCAGGTGTCGCATTGACGGTGGTCGGTGTCGTTGTAACGATTATTTTGAGCATAAGTGAGGATGTTTAACTATATGGAAACGTTAACGATTATTTTGGCGGGAGTCCTCGTTTCAGTGGCCACATATTTCATTCTTTCCAAGAATCTGTTGCGGGTGATTTTGGGATCGGCGGTCCTGTCGCATGCCGTTCATCTGCTTTTGATGGCCATGGGGGGATTGAAAAAAGGCAGTGTTCCGTTGCTGGGAGAAAAGGCGGAAGTCTATGCCGATGCACTTCCCCAAGCGCTTATTTTAACGGCTATTGTGATCAGTTTTGCTGTAACGGCGGTATTCCTTGTTCTGGCTTATCGTACTTATCAAAGCGCCAGATTAGATCATTCCGATTCATTAAGAGGTTCTGAACATGAATAATATTCTCGTATTACCGATGGTTCTTCCGATTTTAACGGGTATATTACTTGTGTTTTTTCGCAAGTTTATCCGAACCCAGCGCTGGATCAGTTTCGGGACGATGCTTCTTACAGCGGGGATTAGCCTGTACATTTTACACCTTATACAGACCAATGGGATATTGTCTCTACATTTTGGAGGATGGAAGCCGTCATTTGGAATTGTCTTTGTGGCTGATTCCTTTTCGATGCTTCTTGTCTTGACGACAAGCATTGTTACCACCATTTGTCTTTTGTTTTCCTTTTATTCCATAGGAGAATCATTTGAAAAAATGTTTTTTTATCCATTTGTCCACTTTATGGTGGCGGGTGTCAACGGTTCTTTTTTAACGGGGGATTTATTTAATCTATTTGTTTGTTTTGAAGTAATGCTTTTGGCATCTTATATCCTTATTTCCCTGGGGGGATCCAATAGACAACTGAGGGAGTCGGTCAAGTATGTAGCGATTAACGTATTGTCCTCTTGGCTTTTCCTTGTGGCAATCGCTTATTTATATGGAACGCTTGGGACGTTGAACTTGGCCCAGTTGTCCCAGCGGATTGCAGAAGCCGGACAGACTCCGATTTTAACGGTAATTGGTATTTTGTTTTTGATTGTTTTTTCCTTAAAATCGGCGCTGTTGCTTTATTTCTGGCTTCCCGGTTCTTACAGTGCGCCGCCGACTGCTGTTGCGGCTTTATTCGGCGCTTTATTGACAAAAGTGGGCATTTATTCCATGTTTCGCGTGTTTTCTCTGCTCTTTTATCATGAACCGCATATTACCCATACGATCATTGGAATCATGGCTGCAATGACGTTGGTCGGAGGAAGTATTGGTGCGATTGCGTATAAAGACATTCGTTATATTATTTCCTACAATGTTATTATCGGTGCGGGTTTTATTTTAGTCGGACTGGCGGTAGCTACACCGGCAGCCGTGGAAGGTTCCATTTTTTACCTTGTTCACGATATGATTACGAAGGCAATGCTGTTCTTGTTGGCGGGAACGATGATCACCTTGACTGGAACAAGTAAGATGAATGAAATGAGCGGGCTCATTCGTAATTATCCTGTGTTGGGATGGTTGTTTTTTATCGTTATGCTTTCATTGGCCGGCATCCCGCCGCTTAGTGGTTTTATCGGGAAAGTATTGATCAGTCAAGGTGCAATCGAAGGGGAATCTTATATTCTGCTTGCTTTATCCTTGTTATCGAGTATATTTGTTCTTTATTCTTTGCTTCGTATCTTTCTGCAGTCGTTTTGGGGAGAAACGATTATTGGTGAAGAAGAGGAGAAGCCGCTCAAAAAAGGCTGGATATATCCAAGTATACTGTTTGCTGCCGCCACGATCGGTTTTGGCTTTGGGGCAGAGTGGTTGGTCCCCTATGTACAAGATGCGGCATCCATACTTATGAATCCCGAAAAATATATTGAAGCTGTATTATATCAAAATCAATAAGAATGAACCCAAAAGGAGGTGGAATCATGCCTGCCCAATTTATTTTGAATTTGTTTATCGCCTTTCTTTGGATGGTCTTAAATGATGAGGATGAGCTAAGGTTTTCCACTTTCCTTACTGGTTTTTTGACTGGTATCGTCATTATTTTTCTTATGCATCGTTTTTTTGGACAGCAGTTTTACCTTCAACGTTTTTATTATGTAGTAAAACTGATTTTTATTTTTAATTGGGAGCTATTTTTATCCGCTTTTTTGGTTATGAAACATATTGTGAGCAGAAAGGTGGATATTAAACCAGGCATTTTTTCATATAAAACGGAGCTGCAGAGCGATTGGGAAGTGACAACGCTTGCCCTGTTATTAACGCTGACCCCGGGATCCGTCGTGATGGAAATATCACCCGAAGGAAATGTGTTCTATATACATGCCCTGGATATTGAACGTTATAAAGCATCATTATTGCGCTCGCTTGGAAAATTTGAAAAAGCAATTATGGAGGTAACCCGTTAATGATTAAAATCATGCTTACTGCTGCGCTTGTTCTCTTTTCTGTTGCCATTGCGATCGCGCTTTATCGCATTATCAGCGGGCCTTCCCTCCCTGATAGGGTCGTTGCCATGGATATGATTGTGGTAAATCTCATTTCGGCCGTTGCCATCATTTCGATTTTGCTGGAGACAAAAGCGTTTCTTGAAGTCATTTTGATTTTGGGTATTCTTGCTTTTATCAGTACGATCGCCCTCTCTAAATATGTTGAGAGGGGTGTTATCATTGAACGCAAGCGAAATCGGTGAGTTTTTGGTTGTATTGCTTATTTTAATAGGCAGCATAATAAGTGTCATTAGTGCATTGGGGATTATCCGCTTTCCTGATGTATATACCCGTTCCCACGCTGCCACAAAAAGCGCGACTTTGGGTGTGTTGCTATCTCTTACGGGAGCCTTTATATACATTTGGTTGACGGACCATTTTATAAGTGTCCGCCTAATACTTGGAATTTTGTTCGTTTTTATTACCGCCCCCGTGTCGGGACACTTGATTATCCGGGCGGCTTACCGCTCTCATGTGGAGATGACGGAAGATACTGTGGAGGATGAATTAAAACCCGTTTTAAATGATAAAAGGTAATGTTTAAGCCGATTTTACACGATAAAAGGAACTGTATATGAGTGAAAAATGCAATGTTTGCAGGAAAAAGATCATGCTTCTTTTTCCTGTTTTTTTATGATGTGCAGGTTGCTTCCGGCATACGGAGTGAGGTTGTTTTTATGAACATAAGAAATTGGGATCTTTTGTAAAGATTTAGGAAAAAATAACCATAATATGTTGAATTTTGTCAGGTGTTGTAGTATTTTTTAATAAACTACATCAATATTCATGATTTTTTTCCTATTTTTGTAGTTCTAAAGTCCCATCATTAAGCTTGGTTTTGAAAATCTTTTATCAGGAAAGGCGGTATGGGCTGGAAAGAACAATAGGTGTTTTCGGTATAGATATTTGAATATTAAAAATAATCCATGTGAGAAAGGTGTAGGGCAATGAAATTATTTAGCTGGTTCTATCATTTAAAAACCTCTGTCAAGTTGATATCTGTGTTTGTGATCCTGGCTGTTTTTCAAATTGGTATAAATTTATTAGGGTTGGCAAATATGGGGGAGATAGAAAAAAATGTTGATGACATGTATAAAGAGAGATTGGCGCCCGCGGAGTACTTATCTGAAGCGAGATTTCTTTTTCAGGAATTAAGGGTGAAGTGGCGTGATGTAACGATTACGGATTCCAGTGATGAATTAATGAAAGATGTGAACGGACTTAGGGAGAAAATAGAACAAAATATACAATTGTACGGCCAGTCCTCTTTAACGAAGGAACAGGAGGCATTATTGACGAAATTTGATCAAGCATATGAAGAATATAAAACTGCTTATGATGACTCTATTTACGCCATTATTGACAGAAAAGAAGATTATAATCAGTTTGTAAATGGGGATTTGGCTGATTCACAAAGGGCCTTAGTGGATATTCTTGATCAAATGGCAGACATGGATGCTGATGTAGCATTGGAACAGTATAAACACTCGCAAGAGATGTACTCTTTTACAAAAACGGTAACCATTGTCTCTAGTGTTTTTACATTTTTGTTGAGTATTGGACTTGGCCTGTTCATAGCACGCACGATCTCAGGTCCGTTGAACAAGGTAGTCGGTTTGGTTGAAAAGGTGGCTAGCGGGGATTTAACGGAAACCGTTGATATAAAAACAAGGGATGAAATCGGCGTCTTGTCACAATCAGTGAATAAGATGGTGAGCAATCTAAGAACAACGATCCAACACATATTAAAGGCCTCCGAAAATGTATCGGCCTCCGCGGAACAATTATCTGCCAGTACTGAAGAGATTGCGGGTACCAGCACTAATCAGGCAAATGCGGCTCAGACTATGAATGAATTGTTTAAGGAACTGTCAGACGCGATTCAATCTGTGGCTTTAAATACAGAACGCGCGGCTGAGCTATCAAACGAAACGAACAAGATTGCCCAAGAAGGAGGGCAAGTCGTCCATTCTTCGGTAGAAGGGATGAATGTGATCAGCAGCCAGATGTCCCGCTTGGAAGAAGATTCAAATAAGATAGGAGAAATTGTGGAAGTCATCAATGATATAGCTGATCAAACCAACCTTCTCGCTTTAAATGCCGCCATAGAAGCCGCGCGTGCTGGAGAACAGGGACGCGGATTTGCGGTTGTTGCCGATGAAGTTCGCAATCTTGCCGAAAGAAGCAGTAAAGCTACCAAGGAAATCGCAGATATTATTAAAAACATGCAGAAAAATACTGTGCAAAGCGTTCAAGCGGTTGAGGATGGAGTCGCTTTTACAGAAAAAACAGGAGAAGCTTTTGATCACATCATTCACATGGTTAACGACACCGGACAAAAAGTAACGGAAATTGCCGGAGCAAGTGAAGAACAGGCTGCCCAATCCGCGGAAGTGCTCCGGTTTATAGAAAGCATTTCGGCCGCCACCGAAGAAGCAACAGCAAGCAGTGAAGAAACGGCCTCGACTGCTACGGCGCTTGCTGACTTGGCGGAAGAGCTCAATCAGTCAGCGGCATCGTTTAAAATCAGTTAATAGGAGGTCAGTCCCATCATGGAGACTTGCCCATAAGAATACACTTTAACAGACTATACTCAACAATATTGCCATCACAACGGTTTTTAAAAAGGAGAGGGGGTGCTAAAGGTCGGATAAATCGACTGATGGCCCCTCCTGTTTTAAGTTTCATGAGGCCCGCTGTTTTTCGGAAACCCTCTCCCCTTTATGGGTATCACCATTGTTCAATAGACCGGGAACGATTTTATGGGCCAGATGAGCACGTCATGTTAGATTGAGTGAAAATTTGTTTTTCCATAAAGAACGTTTACAATGGTGTATAACAGTAATGTTCCGACGATCGCATGTATGGCACGAAACAGGTTTCCGATTTATATCACAAAGTCGTCCCATCTTTTTCCCGCACAAATAAACATTTTCCAAGTTTGACGATCGCTTAAGGAGAGTATCGCCATGAAAAGAACAGCATTTATATGTTTACTTGTCGCGGCGTTTTTGACAGCTGCGGTTATGTTGATTGAATTGGTCGTCCGTTCACCAATGTCATCACCGCTTATACTGTTTGATTCCAGTGAAGCGAAAGTCCCCAAGCTTTTAACCGGATATTCCATTTACCACGGACATTATTTTCTGGAAATGCAAAGGGATACACAAAGCCACGAAGGACGTCCGCTTGCTTTTCGCATAGGAAGCGAAGATTATCAATTGAAGCAAATACATCCGGAAAATGTGTCGTTGCCAGCAGGACAAGAAATGAAGGTAATGACGAGAAGGGGGATTGATGTCGATATTAGTAATAAGACAAGCATTCAATCCAATGAACGGAGCTTCTTTTTTAATGAATATACAATAAGCCCTGCTGAAAGCGAGACATCAATTTCTATTCAATTAAGATCTGAGTTTGGTCTAGCTCTCACCCTTTTGATCTATTTCGGCTCATTTTTATTGCCAAGTATGCTGGCGTTGGCGTTTAATCATGTTTTTTCCTGGCGCCCTCTTTTTACACTGTTTTTCCCATTTATATTGGCCGGTCTTTTGCCTTTGTTATTAAACTATCACTTTACGATGGGGTATGGGTTGCTGTTAACCGGCTCTTATATTTGGAGCATTGTTTTGTGTATTTTCCTGCCGGCGTTTCTGGCGATTGCGTTGACGGCTGCTATATATCAATACACGTTGAACAGTGAAGAGGATGAGGTTTCCCTGCCGGAAATGGAAGAGACAGGCTTTCTTTATTGGACAAGGAGGGAGACCATTGGCATTTCGCTGCTGATGGGCGGCGGTATTGCCTATTTCTTCGCACTTTTTTCCATTCCTTTATCGGTATATGTAAATATTACTGAAAAATGGTATTTGTTTATCGCTTGGTATTTGTCGGTTACCTTCATGATCATGATCGTTTATACTGCTGGGCACCGTTTTATCGGAAACTATGAAAACATTGGGCTTCAAGAGCCGTTTGCTTCTTTGAAAAAAGCGGTAGAGCAAGCGTGCGGAACGAACGTCAATCTTTTTAAGAAAAAGGAATCCCGGGACGAGACAAATGCCTGGGTGTATACTGTTCCGTTTGCTTCCAAAAAAGGCATTAACATTTATATGACCGAAGGATTAATGAAAAACTTTACATTGGCTGAGTTACAAGCTATCTTATTTCATGAAATTGGCCATATTAAGCTGAAACATGGCCGATTAATCTTTGCGACCACTACTTGTGCAATGGTCGCAATTAGTTCGCTGATGTTTTTCGCGAGAAAAATCATGTTGGGATATGGATGGGGATATTATACTTTCTTGCTTTCGATCAGCATGGTTGGGGTCGTAATGCTTATGAAATGGCTCCCGAATAAAATCAGTAAACTGTTCGAACATCAGGCTGATGAATATGCCGTGAGACAATTGGGGGATGCGGAACTATATATTCGAACATTGGTGAAACTTCATGATATCAGCGAAGAAGAGGAAGGCGAATGGACGCCGAAAAGGAAAGAATGGAAGGAAACTCATCCATCCTTGCAAAAAAGAATTCATTATATTAAAGGTTTACATGGGGTATAGGGCGGTGTTTATGATCACTTGGATTTAACAGTGGATAAAGAGTTTATTTATACCCTTTCCAATTTTTTATGAATGAAGAATATGTGAAATGCATGGGGGAACGAGGTCAACCTTTGGTATGGCTTCTTGTTATACGACATTGCTTTTAAGCGAACCATTATGGTCGGTGATCGTTCGATGGCAAGCGCAGTAAATAATTGGCTTGCCGTGAATAAAAGTGCTTGGTAATATCCAATCATGAGAGTGCTTATGACTAACTTATTACTTGAGACTTCTATTTCGTGAAAAAATGAATGAAGCTTTTCAACGCTGTTTCCATTTTGTTTCTTATTTGTTTCAAGTTTTCTCTTACTTTTCCCTGTCGCGGTCGAATTATGGTCTATGGGATGAAAAACTCCACGGGATTTAACAGGAAACAATTTATCCATATGTAAGCCACTAATACGCTCCACGTTATTTCTCCATACATACAATACCCTATTTTCTAATTGATTTGGATTTTGTTCCTCATCATAGCCATAGCGAATGGATCATGTCTTTCATATGTGTTTTCCCTCCTAAATGACTCCGTTATAGGCGTGTGGATCACCGATTATTCTACATAATAAACAATTTCTTTTGAGCTGCATTCCTCCTGTTCCTACGTCATTCGATTTTCTCCTGGGTAAGGGGATTTTTTCCTCTTTTTGCATCTGATCGTGCGCCACAAACAACGATTGGTTAGACTTATGATTCTGTATTTTGGATTACGTCTGCGGGTCTATTTTCCCAATAATGTTTATCCTGATTCAATTGGATTTTCAGTCTTTATTCCTGAAACTATTGGAAATTTTAACAAAATTACTAATTCTTAAGCATTGTTTTCTTCGGAATGTAAACAAAATTCAGAATAAAGTGATATAATCTTCTATGCTTAGACAATTTTTAGGGGGAGGGTAAAAATTGAGAGCAAAAAGGTTGTTGTCATTTCTTCTTGCTGTCACAAGTACTTTGGCGTTAACTGCCACTTCATTTGTTATCACCCCATTGGAAGCAATATCTGCAGAACCTGTTCCTGAAAAGGAAGTCGAGTTGGAGCAGGAAATGGCGCTCGTCCAAATGATTGTCCCAGATCAAAAGACATTAGAAGAGTTGGTCGCCAACGGTTATGATATAGCAGGAATAAACACGCGGAATGATGATATCGAGGTTCAATTAGTTGTGAGCCAGGCGGAAATGGAATTGCTAAAACGTCAAGGCCTAACGGTAAAAGTCATTCAAACATCCGAAGAGGCAAAACAGCAGTTAAGGCAGCAGCAAAAGAAAATGCAGCGTCTCCAACAACAGGCGGAAGATAAATTGAACATTTTCAGATCGGATTATTTCAAGAACCAATCGGGAACATTTTTATACTTGGAAGTGAAGTCTAGCGCGGGTCCGGATGTCGCAATGACAGCTGAGTGGACAAACTCGAATGGTGAAAAAGAGACGGCAATGATGACAAGAAAAGTCGATGCCGGCGAGTATCTCTATCACTATATCTTAAAAGATATTGAAGCAGTTCCGGAAAAGGTCACTATCACAACACAACTGGGCGGGAAGATTGAAACAACATTAAAAGAATGGATTGGTGATGGAACCCCTTCTGAAGATGAGTACTTCAGCGATTTTGTTGATCACTATATGACACCTATTGAAATCACCGAACGAATAGAACAACTGGCAAAAGAGTTTCCCGAACTGGCTGAAATCGTGACGCTGCCTAATAAAACAAACGGATATAGAAGAAAGGCGCAAGCGACAATTGGAAGCACTGTGAATTCAGCGTTCGTTTTGACATCACAGGCATGGGGGCATGAAGGCGGAAACGACATAGAGATCGATCTAAAGGCTCCCGATAAAGCAAATGAACATATAAGCGTTTCTGTTGAAGGTAATAAGATAACCGTTCATTTGGGAACGGATGGTTCTTCCAAGCCAAACAGTACAGCTGATCAAGTCATTGCTGCCATGAATGGGGCGGCCGGTCAGCTAATAAAGGCGACAAGATATAGAAATTCAAACGGGACTGGAATCGTTCAACCAGAATCCGGGATCAAACTCTCAGACTTTTTGAATGCGCCGAAAGAGGTTTCCAGGGAGCCGCAAGAAGTGAAAGCCATCCGAATTGGAAAAGTAAGGGACGGTTCCAAACCGGGAGTATTGGGATACTCGCAGGAACATGCCCGTGAATGGGTAACCCCTCTCGTTTCTGTAGAAACTGCAGAGCGCTTGCTGCGAAACTATCATACAGATGAGAATACGAAAACACTTGTAGATAATTTGGATATTTTTATTGTGCCAAGCGTCAATCCTGATGGCGGGCTATATTCCTTCTACGATTATAATATGCAGCGAAGAAATTTGGTCAATTATTGCGGACCGGAAGGATCTGATTCCGCCAACAGAAATTCTTGGGGAGTGGACTTAAATCGAAATCACAAAGTCGGAACCGTGTATGAAGGCTGGATTGGCGGTTCAACAAACTGCCTATCTGATCTTTATGCCGGACCGGAGCCATCATCCGAGCCGGAAAGCCGCAATTTGACTTGGTTGGCAGAACAAAACCCGAACATTACATTTGCCATGAATATACATTCACATGGCGGTTACTTTATGTGGTCACCTGGTGCATATGATGCGAATCGCAAGACACTCCCTCGTCCCACTGCCGGTCAGGAAGCCTATTTCTGGCAAGCATCCGAACATATTTTGAAAAGAATTAAGGAGCACCGTGGAACTGTTATTTTACCGGGGCGGACGGGACCGATTCCGGATGTACTATATTCTGCGGGAGGAAACTCTGCGGACACACTTTGGTATGAATATGGGATTTATGCGTGGAATTTCGAAGTGGGAGCTCCATTGTGGGATTCGGACACGAAACGTTGGGTCAGTGTCGGATTCCAGCCGGATTTTGAAGAAGGACATGCAGAAGCAATGGAATTTGCGAGCGGTTTGATCGGGCTGTTGGAAGTAGCTTATCAAAATGCCACCGATGAAACAAATCCTGAATCAACTCTTAGTGTTGAAGAAGGCACATATCATGAGCCGATCGAAGTGACGTTTAAGACGAGTGAACCGGCTACTGTCTACTATACACTTGATGGCTCAAGACCGACATTGGATTCCAATGTGATCAGAGTGGCTGGCACAAGAGAAGGGGCGGAAACGTTAACCATTGAAGAAACGACAACGATTAAATGGTTCTCGGTTGATGCCGCCGGAAATATTGAAAATGGCTACGATCCGGATGGTGAAGAAAATCAATATAACGAAGCCGCCATTGTCATCGACTATTTGCCGGAAGGTGTAACGGCCAATGGCATGAAGTCACTTGTGGAGCGTTTTGAGAAAGACGGAGAGTTCGCCGGTGAAGTCGCTGCCCGGGCACTCAAAACCCATTTGGCTGCGGTAGACCTTTACGAAAGGCAAAAGGATGCGGCAAAAGTAGCCAAGCATATGAAGAGCTTCCATACTTTACTTGAGCAGCAGGAGAAAAATGAACTCGTTTCTGCGAAAGTAGTACGAATTCTCAAGCCCTATTCCGACAAGTTGATTGAATTATGGGACCCGCAATTTGCTTCCGACAGGGCCATGAAACATCTTCAACATTTAAGTGTGGATATTGGTCCAAGAGTTACGGGGACTGAACAAGAAAAACAAGCTGCCCAATATATCAAAACAGAATTTGAAAAAATGGGCTACGAGGTGTCTACTCAAGAATTTGATATTCGCGGCGGCCAAAAATCGCAAAATGTCATTGCAGTCAATAAGCCAAAGGGAATTAGCAACCCTGAAATCGTCTATGTAACGGCGCATTATGACAGTGTGTCCCGCTCTCCCGGCGCGAATGACAATGGATCGGGAACCTCGACAATGCTTGAATTGGCAAGGGCGATGAAGCATTTGGAGACGACGAAAGAAATTAGATTTGTCGCATTTGGCGCGGAGGAGATTGGGTTGGTGGGCTCCAGATATTATGTCGGCCAGTTGCCGGCAGGAGATATCGAAAGAAGCATCGCCAATTTCAATTTGGATATGGTTGGCACAAAATATGAGTCCGCTTCCCAATTACATGTGAATACGGTTGATGGAAATTCCAATCTTGTTTGGGAATCAGTGAAAGCGGCATCTGAACAGTTAGAGATCGATGAGGGTATATTAAACCTTTATCAATTTAGCAGATCGGACCATGTGCCGTTTCATGAAGCCGGTATTGATGCCGCCCTATTTATTTGGATGGTTCCGGGAACCGCCGGCTTGGAGCCTTGGTACCACACGCCCGATGACAAAATTGAAAACATTAGTCCTGAAAGAGTGCAATTAGTCGGCAATGTTATTCAGTCGGCTGTAACAGAGCTGATTACTCAAAAACAAGCAATTGAGAAAACAAAAGCTTCCTAATGTAATCGTTTTTTGAAAGGGGTCAATAGGATGAGAGGTTATGAGAAAACAAAAAATTCACATATTTACTTTCTTTCCGTCATCTATTTGTTCTTTTTTATCACCTCTCATCTGATCACTCCGACCAATGCGTATTATACCCATCAAGAAAGCATTGTTGGAGAGATTGCAGTCATTGCGGAATTAGAAGAGCGCGGGGAGCCCGGCGCTCAATCGGAAGACCATGAACAAAATTCGCAGGCAGAAGTGACAAAAACTGGTGAAAAAGATACACAACACAAAACGGTTGAACAGGTGGAAAAAAAGGAGAACAAAGCAGGTAAGGTTGAGACAAAAAAGCAAACGGACAATGATGCGGCAGCTTCCAGCAAATTCAAGTCTGAAAATGAGTATTCGGATCATCCTGTTCCAACTGACATAAATGAGAAAGAAGAAAAGCAAGCGCTCAATGAAAAGACTCCGTAAATCGAATATGGACATGTTTGCGACAGACTGGGGTGAAACTTTGTGATGAACTGGCAAACAACCAAAAAGGCAATTGGCCATACTTTTTCCACCCTCATATTGCTGATTCTGGCTATTGTTTTATTAAACGTGGCCATATCTAAAGCATCCGGCAAAAATCCGAGCATCTTTGGGTATGAAATGAAAGCTGTTCTGTCCGGTTCAATGGAACCCGGCATTAAAACTGGCTCTATTATATTGATGAAGCAAAAGTCGCAAGGGGATCAATATAAAAAAGGCGACGTCATTACCTTCATTACAAAAGAGAATCTCCTCATTACACATAGAATTGAGGAAGTACATGCAAAAGGCCGCTATTTTACGACAAAAGGAGATAACAATAACGGCCCCGATTTGGATCCTGTTTATATCGAAAATATAATCGCACAGTATACAGGGGTGGCGATACCGTATGCGGGTTATATGTTCAAATGGACCGATTCTTCGTTAGGAGCCGCCCTCATCCTGTTTTTGCCGGGAATACTCTTAATCGGCTATGGCTTTTTGACCGTATGGAGAACAGTAAGAATGGCCAAAAGTTATCAAACAATCCGCTGAATAAATAATTTCTTGTTCTCATAAGGAACAATTGTATAAAAATGAAATCTTTTGGGGGAATGAACAATGGGAATGAAAAAACGTATTGGCATGGGGATAATGTCGGCGGCTCTCGGGATCGCGCTTATTGGCGGAGGAACTTATGCTTATTTCAGCGACAGCGAGGTGACAAACAACACCTTTGCGGCGGGTACGCTCGACTTGACTGTCGCTCCGACGGAAATTATCAACATTGAGAATATGAAACCGGGAGATTCTTTTATTCGTGAATTTAAATTAGGAAATGGCGGTACATTGGATATCGACAAAGTGTTTATTGAAACAGACTACACCGTAAGTGATCCGCAAGGGGACAATACCAAAGATTTTGCGGAGCATATTCAAGTGGAATTTCTCTTTAACGTAAACAATTTTAATGAAGTGATTTTTAAAACGACATTGGCCGAATTGAAAGAGATGACACCGGAAGCGATCAATCAACATATATTTTACCCCGAGCTTGGGGAAAAAGGACTTCCGGCCGGGAAGGCTCATGATTTTCTCGTTGAATTCAGCTTTGTAGATAACAAAGAGGATCAAAATCAATTTCAGGGAGATTCCTTACAGTTGGCTTGGACGTTCCAAGCGACACAAAAGCCGGGTGAAAAACGATAATTCATAGAGTTTGAGTTTTATAACTGCTTGGGAGTTCCCTTCGATTCAGTATGATCAGATGCTTCACCGCAATACCATAAAGAGATGAATAAATCAAAAGGGAGAGATTCAATGTTAAGGACGCGTGTGTGTTTCATCGTCATAACTTTATTTCTCATGTTCTCCTTCAGTGGAATGGCAGGGGCAGCATCTGACAGCATCGTTGGTTCAGAAATAATGAAATATGATGAAATGGTGCAAGTTTTAGAACAACTGGAAGAACAAAGTGGCGGCAAGCTGGATGTGTTTACACTAAAGGAAATAGGGATTGAAGAAGGAAGAAGTGAGACAGGCAAGGATCTTTATATTGCAAAAATAGGTAATGGGAACAAGAAAGTATGGGTTCAGGGACGCATCCATGGAAATGAGCCGTATGGAACAAACGCCACGCTGCGTCTGATTGAAAATTTGATAAATGAAAAAGATGCTTCCGACAAAAAAATCATGGATGAATTAACGGTTTATTTTATCCCCATGTACAATGTCGATGGCGCTGAAAGGAATCAGCGGGGAACGATCCTGTATGACCATGAAACAGGAGAACCGAAATTAGTAGATGGCAGAACAGTTACGGTTGATTTAAACAGAGACTGGGTTGAAGGCGGATTTCAGGCGATCGAATCGATCGGGTATTACAAATTCTGGATCCAAGTACAGCCTGAATTTATGATGGACATTCACCATCAGGGAAGCAAAAATTTTTATGGGACAAGTATCCCCGTATCTTTGTCACTCGGCATTTCTTTAAATCCGGGAGGGCCAACATTGCCTCATATTCAGGGCGGACGATATGAGGATTTGACCCGCCAGGCGATGGTTACCGTATTCGATGCGATGAAACCGTATAAAGAGTTCACCGTAGACCAATATATTACAGGCGCTAACGTCATTGATATCCGGGGCGGCGTTTCATCCGGTATGATGCTCGGTATTAATTATGAAGGTCTTAATCCGA
Organism: Siminovitchia sp. FSL H7-0308; assembly: GCF_037980985.1. NCBI lineage: Bacteria > Bacillati > Bacillota > Bacilli > Caryophanales > Bacillaceae > Siminovitchia > Siminovitchia sp. FSL H7-0308. The sequence continues at coordinate 3,305,900 of NZ_CP150282.1, read as the reverse complement.
ATGGACACAGCAATCCCGCTGTTTTCTTAGAGACGTCCGGTCAATTTTTGGATGGGGAGCGCGAGCCTTTAGTTCAGCAAAATGTGATTGCGACTCATGCTTTTTTATACGGGCTGGCGTCCGGTGATTTGTATCAAGTCGATCCTGAACGGTGGAATGAAGTGCCAATCCGCCCAATTAGCGGCTTTAACACCGATTATCAGGGGATCATTCCTATCAGTCCTCCCCGGCCGGAAATACCTGTAAAAGTATCTGCGCTTCATATAAAAGAAACGATTGAACGCTATGAGGAGTTGGGGAAATTTACGAACAGCGGTGCCGCGCAAGCGTTGAAGATGCACGCGACAGCTTTAAGCCATTATGAAGCTAAAGGTCAGATGGATAAAGTGGTTAAACATATGGCGGCTTTTCATCAGTTGCTTGACCATCATAAAGATGGCATGACGACTGGAGCGTATCAAATGCTGAAAGGAAATTCCGATTATTTCATCAATCAGCTTCATCAGCCTGACAATGGCTCGTCCGTTGCAAACGCCGGCTAAAGGCAATATGTGCGGAACTTTTTTGATAGCTGCGGGCTACGGCGACGTTTCATCCGGCATGTTGCTTGACATTCATTATGAAGGGGAATGCGGTTGGACGCAGCGCCTTTGAAGCGAAAAGTAACAAAATGTCCTGCAACACAAAGGAGCAACTTTCTTTTTGAGATCAAACATTATTGAGGGGGAATGAAAAATGGGAATGAAAAAACGTATTGGTATGGGTATGATGTCGGCGGCTCTCGGGATCGCGCTTATCGGGGGAGGAACTTACGCTTATTTTAGCGACAGAGAGGTGACAAACAACACCTTTGCGGCGGGTACTCTGGACTTGACTGTCGCTCCGACTGAAATCATCAACATTGAAAATATGAAACCGGGAGACTCTTTTATTCGTGATTTTGAATTAGGAAATGGCGGCACTTTGGATATCGACAAAGTGTTTATTGAAACAGACTATACCGTAAGTGATCCGCAAGGGGACAACACCGAAGATTTTGCGGAGCATATTGAAGTGGAATTTCTCTACAACGTAGACAATCTGGATGAAGTGATTTTTAAAACGACGTTGGCCGAATTGAAAGAGATGACACCGGAAGCGATCAATCAGCATATATTTTATCCCGAGTTTGGGGATAAAGGACTTCCGGCCGGGGAGATTCACGATCTTGTCGTCAAATTCAACTTTATGGATAACGAAGAGGACCAAAACCAATTTCAGGGAGATTCCTTACAGTTGACCTGGACATTCAACGCAACGCAAAAGCCGGGTGAACAGCGATAAGAAATAATTGGAGCAGGGTTTTCTGCTCCAATTTAGCTGAACTGTCATTGAATGATGATCGAAGGAGGCTTTTATATGAAGTCAGGCCGCTTTGGAAGATCTATTTCCCTTTTCATCATCTTTTTTCTATTAATGGGATTTTCACCAAAAAATTCAGCTTTTCAGACTGTGAATCTGATAGATTCACCTGTTGCGACTCAAGATAAAGATGATATTAGTATTGCCAACATGAAAGCTCTTATGGAGATTTTTCAAAAAGATGGGGAATTTTCCACTCCGGAAACTTATCGTGCATTAAGCACCCATATGACTGCAGTGGGACATTATGAGGAACGAAAGTTATATAAGAAAGCGATCAAGCATATGGAAAGCTTTCACATTTTGTTACACAAACACCTCGAAAACAAGCATATTTCCGATCATGCGGCAAATATTTTAAAAGAGTATGCGGATGCCTTAATAAAAAAGTGGGAAGCCGTTTTTGACTCTGAGCGAGTCATGGATCATATACGGGAATTAAGTGCAGGAATTGGGCCGCGGGTTGCCGGAACGGAAGAAGAAAAGAAAGCGGCGGAATATTTGAAAAAGCAATTTCAAAGCTTTGGCTACGATGTTTCCATTCAAGAGTTTCCCATTAACAATCGAGTGGAAAGGACATTGCGCATTTTAACTGATAAAAACAAGGAACTCCCGGTGGGAGCGGCGAGTGGATCGGCCACAACAGATGAGCATGGCATTACAGCCGAATTATATTATGCGAATCATGGACTTTCTGGAGACTTTTCTGATGAAGCAAAAGGGAAAATCGCATTAGTTCGAAGAGGTGAGAATACTTTCTGGGAAAAAGTGCAGAATGCAACGAATGCGCAAGCGGCAGGGGTCATCATTTATGATCATGATGAAAGCCTTGCTCCACTCCGTCCGACGCTAAATAACAACAGCACCATTCCGGTTGTGGGTGTTACAAAAGTGGATGGCGAATCATTACGGGAGCAGCTTTCAAAAGGGGCGGCAAAAGCGAATCTCATCATTCGCACCCATACAAATCAAACATCACAAAATGTGGTGGCGGTGAAAAAGCCGTCCGATGTTACAAATCCTGAAATCGTTTATGTTACGGCTCATTATGACAGTGTTCCTTATTCGCCAGGAGCCAATGACGATGGCTCCGGGACTGCCGCTATTGTTGAGATGGCTAGGATGATGAAAGACTTGCCAACTGATAAAGAGCTGAGGTTCATTGCTTTTGGCGCGGAAGAAATCGGTTTGGTCGGTTCGCATTATTATGTTGATCACTTGCCAAAAGAAGACCTTGATCGTAGCGCGATTCATTTCCAGATGGAGATGATGGGCGCAAAATATGAACCGGCCTCATACCTGGCCTTTAATACTGTGGATGGCGAACCTAATATCGCTTGGGATTATATGAACGCCGCATTTGACAAATGGGGGAAAGATAAAGAAAAACTGATCCTGTTTCAGAGAGGGTTGTCAGATCATGTTCCATTCCACAATGCGGGCATAACGGCCGTATGCTTTAATATGGGAACCGCCAATGGCGGATTGGAGCCGGAGTATCACACGTCATATGACACGATCGAAAATATCAGTCCGGAAAGGCTCCAATTTGCAGGGGATATGATAAGTACGGCTATATTGGATTATGTGGCGGATCATCATCCCCAACAAACTCATTTAAAGGATGCTTCATAATGGCAAAATGGACTCTATCTTGATCTCTGGGGAGATGGAACGAGGGGGAAAAGAATGGGTAATCAAAATAAACTCGGCATTGGCCTAATGTCGATCTTGCTAGGCATTTCATTAATAGGAGGAGGAACGTACGCTTATTTCAGTGATCATAAAGTCTCTGATAACACATTTGCATCGGGAACTCTTGATTTGTCTGTGAACCCTGAAACACTCATTCAAGTAAAAAATATCAAGCCCGGAGATTCTTTTCTCCGTGACTTTAAATTGGAAAACAAAGGTTCTTTGGACATTGGAAAAGTGATCATCGAGACAGACTATGAGGTTATTGATGCAAAAGGTGACAATACAGAAGATTTTGGTGAACATATTTCAGTAGAGTTTTTGTTGAATATGGATAAACACAATCAACCTATTTACAAAACGACACTGGCAAGATTAAAAAATATGACCCCGGATGCTGTTGCTACAAATATTACGATTCCCGCTTTTGGTGAAGAGGGGTTGCCCATTGGTTCCAGTGACCGCCTTGTTGTAAAGTTCCAATTTGTTGACAATGGCCAAGATCAAAATCAATTTCAGGGTGATTCATTGAATTTGGGATGGACGTTTATAGCGGTTCAAGCGGACGGGACTGATCATTAACAGTTAGAGGAAAAAGTGTACTCACATTGTTTCGAGTACGCTTTTTTCTGATTGAACAAGACTCACGTCAATATAAAAAGGGGTTCTAGTAAATGGATGAGGGGCATTTTTTCACCACAATTGTTGCCGGATACTGTCGCAAGAGGTTTATGATGCGGTTGCATGGAAGAAAAAATTCCCATTACTCCCCGGCGCCGATCTGCATGCCGGTACTGTTTCGATTGGAGGTCCTTTTTATCTTTGGAAACAGTTTGACTGTATCAACCCGTTGAAAAATTTTTATCCCCCGATCCGAGTAAAGGGACTATGAATGAAAACTCCGCAAGGGATGGGCGACTTACAATATGGTAGTGAACCTTAACCTTGAACGTCGTGCTGCCTTTCGGGGAGCAGGCGGTAAACTAGCCGAGGAAGCTAAAGCCGTGCCTGCGGAAAGCGAAATATTTTGACGTAGCGATGATAGGGATTTTTTTAACACAAATAAACCGAACAATTATAAATGAATTGTTCGGCTTTTGCTATTTCGTATTTGCTTGTGTCCCAGTCTCATTTTCTTGTTAATAATATGGAGAAATCATGACATATACGAGTACGCCTGTAAGACTGACATATAGCCAAATCGGCATTGTCCAGCGGGCTATTTTTTTGTGGCGCTCATTTTCCATGTTCCAGGCGCGAGCGACGCTTGTTAACGCCAGCGGCACGATGGCAGCCGCCAGTAGCACGTGGGAAATGAGTATAAAATAATATAAAGCCGCCATCCAGCCCGTTCCTCCATACGAGGTGGAGGGAGCTAAAAAGTGATACGTGACATACGTGATGAGGAAAAGAAATGTCGTTGTGAAAGCAGCGTAAATAAATCTGCGGTGAACGGTGATATTCCGCTTTAAAATGGCGATAAGCGCCGAAAATAAAAATACAAACGTAAAGCTGTTTAAAATGGCGTTTATCAACGGGAGAATGGTAACATCAAACGCATCGAAGTTTTCCACTCCCGGCAGTCCGAATAGAATACCGATTGCTCCGATCAAGATGATGGAAATCGCCGTGATAGCAGGACGATAGTTTCGTTTTTTGTATACAACGGGGTTATTCATAGCTTGACACACTCCGTCACTTTTTATGTTTAGTGTATCATAATCTTTTTACCAGGGCGCAACGGACGAAAAGGTTCACATTCTTTTCATGAATGATCGTGAAACGAAACAACAAGAGAAGAGGGTCCCTGGCTGTCAGACTTCTAACTTGTTAAATGGAAGAGGGCGTCCAAAGGTCGAAAAGTTGACTTCGGGGACGCCCTCAGAATAGATTATATTTTTTTGTCTAGCTTAAAGGTTGCAACCGAGGCATTTAGCTCCTCAGCCAGTTCAGTTAAAGCATTGGCTGTTGAAGCAGTTTCCTCACTGCTGGCAGCGGCTTCTTCTGTTGTGGCTGAAATGCTCTCAATATAGGAGAGTATTTCGGATGTCTGGGCAGATTGCTCTTCACTGGCGCTGGCAATTTCTGTTACTTTATTCCCGGTGTCATTAATCATTTGAATAATATTTTCGAAGGCCTCGCCGGATTGCTTTGTTGTCGCGACTCCTTCTTCAACGGATTTCACACTAAGGATAGTGGCGTCTTGCATATGTTTAATAATGTCGGATATTTCACTTGTTGCCTCACTGCTTCGTTCCGCCAGCTTGCGGACTTCGTCGGCTACTACGGCAAATCCGCGACCTTGTTCTCCCGCCCTCGCTGCTTCTATTGCTGCATTTAGAGCAAGAAGGTTTGTTTGATCGGCAATATCATTGATGACTTCTATAATTTCGCCAATTTTATTGGAATCTTCTTCGAGTGCGGACATTTGGACGCTCACCATATTGGCTCCCTCGACAGAGGAGTGGACGACTTGTTCTCCTTCTTGGGCAATTTTAATCGTCCTATTTGAATATTCCGCGGCTTGTTCCGTATTTTGGGCAATGGAGGCAATGGCAGCCGCCAATTCTTTAAATAATTCGTTGATCGTTTGCGCGGCATTCGCCTGATTTGTACTGGCGCTGGCGACTTCTTCAGTGCTGGCTGAAAGTTGCTCGGCGGAAGCTGATAAATTTTCTGAAGCACCTAAAATGTTTTGAATAGTGGCCCGCAAATTTCCAATCATCTTGTTTACAGAGCGGGCGAGAATTCCGATTTCATCTTTAGCCTGTATATCGACTGTTTCGGATAGGTCACCGTCAGCTACTTTTTCCACTAAATCAGCCACTTTTCCAAGTGGACGAGAAATGATTCTGGCAATGAAGATGCCGAACAATATACTTAGTAAAAAGATAAAAGCAATAATGCCTATCGTTATCATGAATGTAGTGGAATATACTTTTTGCGCGTCCTTTTGGGCTTGTTCGGCAGCAGCAGCGTCCATGTCCATAAGGTCATTCAATTCATTGATCAGCCCATTTTGAATATTTAGCAATCCGCCATTAAGGCTTAACAAATATTCTTCGCTTTTTCCTTCCGTCGCCAATTGGAGGGCGCGATCATATGAATTGTTGTGTGATTCCCAAATATTATTAAATCTGTATACTTTACTTTCCTGTTCTTCTGTTAATTCGCTTTTACTGTATGCGCTAACATGTCCTTCAATTTCTTTTCTGATTCTCTTAATATCTTCAACTAACTTTTCGGTTTCTTGTTGTGTCTTCGTCAAATACAAATCCCTGCTGGCCAATCTCAATTGTTGGACTAAATCCCGGGCTTCCGCCACTTCTTGTATTGGTTTCAAGTTATTGTTATACATGTTGGAAATGGAATGATTTAATGTGTTCATTTGAGTCAACCCGACCACTCCGGTTCCCACTTGAAGCAATGCGAGAATAAGGAAAGCTGTGATCAATTTTACTGCCGTTTTTAAGTTTAAAAACCAATTAAAAATCTTCATCTTTATTACACCAACCCCTACATAATATGAAAATAATATTTACTGTTAATAATGGTTAAAAAGGATGATTTAACCTTTTCGCATCACCTCTAAATGATCCATGTAAAGGAACGACCGTTCTTATTAGATGTATGGGGTCAAATGGAGGAAGGCGCCGTTGTTAACGAAGGCTTTGTTTGCTCCGGCTCCTCATTCGACAAAATTTAGCAAAAAATTCAGTTCCTACATTATATTTAATCGGCATAAATTTTAAAAAATGAAGTCATCTCATGAAAGAAGTTTTTCATCATGTGATGAGAAGTAAATAAATGTAAATGTATGGATATAAATTGGGGATTACTGTAAATGTTTTCCAAATATATTTTCTGAATTGGAGTTTTTCCCTATAAAGGTTTCTCTTCGCCAATCTGCCATTCTTTAATGTTCCTACCAGTCTCTCATGTATTGTTCTGAATTGCTATACAAACCGATCGATTTCGATCATATGGGACTGAAACGTACATTTTATTCACCAAAGAGGGATACCCAGCCGAAGAAAATCTTTGTTAGAACCAAAGTTTCGACGTTTCCCGGTATCGCGGAGTTGACTTCTCTTCTTTACAGAGCGATTGTGCGCTTATTACCGCCAAATTTCAGAAAGTGTTGTCGGTTATATTTTTGGGTATTAAATAATGAACTTCAACTAGGGGGTGACTCTATGGTCAAACGGTCTTTTGCTGCATTGGCGAGTCTGGCCGGAATCCTTATGTTTGTTGCCAAACGGCGAAAGCGATCGGTGCCGAATCTGCCTGACATCCAGCTTGAGTCTATTGAGCAATCCACGAACGCCATCACGTTTCGTTGGAAAGAAGGAATAGGCTTCTACCGTTTGTACAGAGAAGGTCAGTTAATATACAGCGGTTCCGACATTTGTTTTTCGGATAAGGGGCTTAACCCGGCAACGAGTTATTTATACACCGTGGAAATGATGGAAACAACATCTGGACCAGTAAAAATCCAAACGGCGACAAAGCCGGAAAAAAATGATGAAAGTAATATTCTTAAGGATCTCATCGTAACGACTGTTGTGTCGCGTTCGCTTATCAGTTTGGGTTGGGAGCCCATATCCGGGGTCAGTGAATATATAATCAGGCGCAATGGAGAAAAGCTTGCATGTGTTACAAATTGCTTTTACACGGACAAAACTGTCCGGCAGGATGCCGAGTATACATACTCGATCGAGGCGGAGCGGATCCTTCCGTATTCGGAAGAGGATTTAAATGAACCAAAATTTTTGGCGGCGGGAGTCATCGGATTTTTTAAACGAGGACGAAAAAGGGAAAAAGACGCCACGATGGAGAGGTTCCGGATGACAAAAAAGATTCGTGCCATTGAACAAGTTTTACAGTCAAATGGGAAGGATTCCGAAACTGAATGGCGTTTTCTTTATCAAACATTTTTAAACAACAAGTGGATAAAAAACCCCAACTTTTTTTCTCCGTATCGTTATTTTCAAGGGGACAATCGGGGGTTTGATCCCCATTCTTCCAATTACAGAACGAAAGCAGAAGTCCATGTGCGGCTTGGAGGAGGAACTCCGCACATACAGTTTGAGAAAGATGTGGGAGAAACGAGGGGATACGGATGGACGAAAAGAATGAAGGATAGAGCAACAGCATCCAGTGAGGGCATGAAAGTGGAAGAGATCGAGAAAACTAGTGAAAAAGCGATCTTTCGGCTTACACATTCCGTAAAAAACCCGCTTGTTGTTTCCCCGGCTGTCGACTATGAAGTTTGTGCCACTTTTTGGCGGGATGGTTTGTATGATATTTCCGGGAAGCATGATCAGTCGCCTCACCATGAAGTATATGTTCAATCGGACGCTCAATCCAAAGCAGTATGGGAGCCTGTCCATCAGGCGCAGGACCAAGGCCTGGAATGGATGTCGGGGACGATGGCTTCACAGTATTGGCGGGTATCAAATTTGCAATAACAAATATTGAAATTTTTCAAAAAACGATTACAATAAAGGATAGTAGTTGAATCGGCGTGCCAGGGGGAGCTTTTGGCTGAGAGTGGATTCGTTCCAGACCCTTAGAACCTGTTGGTTAATTCCAGCGCAGGGATGGTTATTTGAGGTGTGAAGGCAATGGAGTATTTCATTGTCTTTGTTCCCCTATGGTTACGGTCGGTTATTACATCATAGGGGGTTTTTTTATGGGAAAAAAGATGTCTTTACGCATTTTGATCGAGGTAGCGATCTTTGCGGCATTTGCGATGATGCTGGACATGATTCCATCGATTCAGGTAACGCCGGCGATCAAATTTTCGTTTGCCATGGTGCCTATTTTTATTGTGGCGCTTCGTTGGGGGGCTAAAGCCGGTTTTGCTACAGGTTTTTTGTGGGGGATGTTGCAAGTAGTTTCCGGGGAAGCCGCGGGACAAATATTAACGCCTCTGCAAGGATTCATTGAATTTTTCGTTGCTTTTAGCTTTGTTGGAGCGGCAGGATGGTTTGCGCCTGCAGTGCAAAAGGCTGTATGGTCTGAAGGAAAAACAAGGCTCGTACTGCTCTTGTTTGCAGCGATCTTTGTTGGCGGCTTTGCCAGATATACTTGGCATTTCATAGCCGGAATCATTTTTTGGGGTAAGTTTGCACCTTCGGGTCAATCCGCTTTTCTTTATTCACTGATTTCCAACGGCACTTCTTACATTATCTCTTCATTGGCATGTTTTATCGTGATCGCTTTGCTCGTCACAACGGCGCCCCGTTTGCTTCAAGTAAAATAATGGAAAAGGTAGAAAGCAGCGGCACAACCCACGGCCAAAGGGCTTGCTGCTTATTTTTTGTGAAAGTGAAAGTTCGGCTAAATCGTGTACTAGGGAATACGGAGGCTTCTATGATTAGCTTGTGAAGGATTTAGAAAAAGAATGATCGGGGGGCGAAGAAAAGGTCGTCAGAGGGGAAGTCCGCTCCCTCTCCCCGACTTGAAAGCGCAATATTGCTCTTGGCCCCGGCAAGGGCATGCCAACGGCGGCTTCATGACAAGACCGCTTTGGTGCTTTCCGGCGGTTGTATTCAGGGTGGAATGTTGGGAATATCGGCCCGAACAGTTTGAGCTTGGTCAAACGCCTGTCAAGTTGTATTCAGGGTGGAATGTTGGGAATATCGGCAGACAAACAGCCTCTTTCAAGAGTCTGGAATGAAAATAAAGCAAAAGCCGGAGGGAGCGCCATTTGAGCGAACCCCCTCCGGCCAAGTGCCGCTTTTGAGTCAAATCCGAAGTGGATGTGACAAGTTCTTTTGCTACGATAAAAATCGGGCGCGTATGTCCGGCGGCGGAAGCATACAGCTTTCTTTTTTGCCAAACCATTTGTAACGGTTTTTCGCAATCAAGTCATAAAATAGATTGCGGATTGGATAAGGAGCGACCATCAATGGATATAACCATTTCCAAGGTGCGTTCAAATGGCTGCATATCCGCAGTGCTGCTGCCGATTTATAGTACACTTTGTTTTCGTCGATTAACATCATGCTGTCGATATGGGCAGGTACATCCTGGGCTTTTAATAATTTTTGGCCGATGTCGCTTTGTAAAGAAGCAAAGTGAATCTTTCCTTCTGGATCGTTTTGAATGATAAATTGGACACTGGCATCACAAAAATGGCACTCGCCGTCAAACAATACGATGGGATGCATCTTAACACCTCTTCCAAATGGAATCTCTTTTTACTTTAACCGATTTGGCGAAATTGAAACAACGGAAGAATGCGGTTTGGTTTACACAATCTATTTTATTGAAGTACTCTTAGTATAAAAGTGGAAAAGGAGATGAAGAGAATGGATTTACATAATTGGTATGAAAAAGGGTTGACGCCGGATGAATATATCGAAACACTTGAATATCACAAGGACGGCTTTTCGCGGGTTTATGATCAGTTTACTCCCCCGGAGGATGAACGCTTTTTTCAATCCATAAAAGACAAGCAATTGCGGGTCATTGTCTTGGCAGAACCTTGGTGCGGACATTGTATGCTGAACATCCCTGTTTTGCTCCGTTTGGCTGAAAAAACGGATATGCCGGTCCGCTTTTTGCTCCGGGATCAAAACTTGGAACTGATGGACCGATATTTGACGAATGAAAAACGAATTATTCCGATTTTTATTTTTATAGACGAAAACGGAAATGAAGTGGCGAAATGGGGACCGATTACAGATTTTACAAAAAAGTTTGTTGACGGGTTCAAAAAAGACTTGCCGCCGAAGGATGATCCAGGGTACGATGAAAAATTTAAAGTGATGGTAAAACAAGTGGCAAAATCTTTTAGGGAGAATCCGGACTTTTGGAACAACTCTTATGAGTCTATGAAAACAGCACTATATAACTATAAACCTTAAAAACAATTGGGACAAGCAATGCTCTTGAAGTGCTGCGAAAAGTGAAACGCTAATAAGGCCAGAGCCCGATATTGCATCAGGCTCAGGCCTTTTCGTTTTTGCCAAAGGTACAAAGCACTCGGAATTGCCGCAATTTTGGCATCAGTTTGCCGACAGAAGGTAGCCAGATATGCGGGAGAAACATCTATATCAGAGGGAGATGGTGGAAATATATTTTCCCGGAAAGAAAAGTGGAAGGATGATGATTTTGCAGAAAAAAAGACAGTGTCAAGTCGCTGTTGTTCAAGCCGGCGCAGAAGTGATGGACAAAGTGAAAGGGGTCGAAAAGACGGTCCGGTTGATCAGAGAAGCGAGCCAAAAAGGGGCCAATATCATTGTGTTCCCGGAGGCGTTCATACCGGCTTACCCAAGGGGTATGTCCTTTGGAACGGTGGTAGGTTCCCGGTCTGATGAAGGGAGAAAGGATTTTTTTCGGTATTGGAACAATTCCATTACAGTGCCTGGAGAGGAGACAGTAGAAATCGGCAAAGCTGCCAAGAAGGCAAAAGCTTATGTTGTGATAGGGGTGATTGAAAAAGAAAGTGAATCCAGCCAGGGGACGCTCTATTGCACAGCGTTGTTTTTCGGCCCGGATGGGGAGCTGTTGGGAAAACACCGCAAGCTGAAGCCTACTGGGGCGGAGAGACTTATTTGGGGAGAAGGTGATGGAAGCACATTGCCCGTTTTTGATACACCGTACGGAAGAATAGGCGCACTCATATGCTGGGAAAATTACATGCCGCTTGCGCGCGCGGCCATGTATGATAAAGGTGTGCAAATTTACGTCGCGCCAACCGCTGACGGAAGGGATACGTGGTTTTCCACGATGAGGCATATCGCGCTGGAAGGAAGATGCTTTGTTTTGTCATGCAACCAGTATGCCACAAAGAGTATGTATCCGGAGGATCTTTCTTCACGCAAGGAATTGAACGAATGGCCGGAAGAACTCACCCGCGGGGGGAGTTGTATTGTGAATCCGCTGGGCGAATTTATTGTTGAGCCAGTGTTTGGAAAGGAAAAGATTCTCTACGCGGAAATCGATCTGGATAAGATTGCCGAAGCGCAGTTTGACTTTGATGTCGTAGGCCATTATGCGCGACCAGATATTTTCCAGCTGACTGTGAACGAACAAGAGCAAAAAAACACAGTTTGGATCAAGTAGAACGATAGAAATCCTTTCAGGAAATAGGTATTACTTCTTGGAAGGGTTTTTATATTGCAAAGGTAGACATGGGGCTATCTGCACCAAAAGATTTAATCCGGCGTGTTTTGATGACGCTTTTTTAATCTGCTTCTTTTTTCAGCCGTTCTGACCATGTTATGGCGTTTTCCTCACTACAAGACTAATGTCGATTTGGGAAATCTAGCATTCTCGTAAAAAAAATTTGTAAAATATCCCAGATAATTAACCGAAAAGACCCTTTTCTATCAAGAATATTTAAATTATTATGAAAATATAAATAAAAGGGAGGGAAATGATATAATGCGTTGGAGTACAAGTAGAGTGGCCCTTAGTCTAGTATTGTCTCTTTTGTTAGTGCCGTCGTTTTCCCACCTCGACAATGATAAAGTATATGCCGAGCAGGTAACGGTTTCTGGACATGAATTGGAAGATGGCGTCACACGGCCCATCTATTCTTATTTGGACGCCATTAAAGAAACCGTTTTCATTCAATCGGAATTGGACAGTGATGAAAATGGAGAGCCGGATCGGATTGCGATTGACATTATGCGTCCAAAAGAAACAGAGGAAGGATTAAAGGTGCCCGTAATCATGGAGGCAAGTCCTTATTATGAAAAGTTGGGACGAGGTAATGAGTCCCAAGTAAAAGATCCGGATGGTTCCGGAACAAACGAAATGTTCCCTTTATTTTACGACAATTACTTCGTTCCGCGGGGATATGCGGTCGTGTTGCTGGATATGGTGGGAACAAACAATTCCGATGGCTGTCCCACAACAGGTGGATTTGAAGAGACGGAAAGCGTAAAAGTGGTCATCGAGTGGTTAAACGGAAAGGGAAAAGCGTTCGACAAAGAGGGAAATGAAGTGAGTGCCGATTGGTCTGCTGGAAAAGTGGGAATGGTCGGCAAGTCTTACGATGGAACCTTGGCCAATGCAGTAGCCGCCACGGGTGTAGAAGGCTTGGAAACGATCGTGCCGATCGGTGCCATCAGCAGCTGGTATTATTATTATCGTTACGAAGGCATTCCGTTTTACCGCAACGGCCCCAGTGGTTTGGCAAGCAGGGTGACAAACAGTAAAAGGGTGCGGCAATGCGCACCGATCCACGAAAGAATAAGAGTCGCCGCTGATGATGAAACCGGAAATTACAATGAGTTTTGGGATGAGCGCAATTACTATAAAGATACAGGCAATGTCAAGGCAAGCGTTTTTATGATTCACGGATTAAATGACTATAATGTGAAAGCGAACCATTTTTCCAAATGGTGGGAAGCGTTAGCTGAAAACGATATACCGAGGAAATTATGGCTTACACAGACAGGGCATGTAGACCCGTTTGATTTTAGAAGAGCAGAATGGGTACAGACACTTCACCGCTGGTTCGACTATTGGCTGCTGGACATAGAAAACGGCATCATGGATGAACCGATTTTAGACTTGGAAACAGGTCCGGGTGAGTGGGAAACATATTCCAGTTGGCCGTCTGAAAATTCAACGTTTGTCAGAGTACGACTTGCTCCAGGAAATGAAAGCTTGCCAGGCACGCTGACAACTGGACCGGTGAATGGAGAAGCTGTCCAAACATTCACGGATAACCCGGATCAAACTGACATGCAGATGGTGCAAAATGAATTTACAGTAAAAGAGGACAGACTCATCTTTTTGTCTCCGGAACTTCAGGAAGATGTCCGGTTAAGCGGTGTTCCCGAAATAGATATTCGAACGGTCGTTGATAAGGAAAATACGAATCTTACAGCGCTGATCGTAGATTATGGAACAGATGTAAGGGTAGATCATCAAAGCAGTGATGAAGGGATCCGGACACTTTCCAACAGAACGTGCTGGGGTGAAAGTTCTCCAACCGACAGCGCCTGCTATCTGGAAACGGAATTAACAACAATTGAATCCCCCTATGAAATTGTGACACATGGATGGCTTAGCGCCAAGAATAGAAAATCGCTTGAACACCCTGTCTTTCTGGAGCCTGGAAAAAATCATCGCATCAAATGGGAAACCCTTCCAGAAGATTATGTATTTAAAAAAGGCCATCGGATTGGAATTGTCATTGCTGGAAGCAATAAAGGAAGGCTCCTTACGGACCCAAACCGTGCTGCATTTCATGTCCATCTAGGAAAGAGTTTGGTAGAATTGCCGATCGTTGGAGGCAGAAAAGCTCTTGAAAACGCACTTGGAGAAACAACCCCAACAACCGCAACAGAAATTCTATCGCTTGTGGAGAGTTTAAAAGAGGATGGCGAGTTTCAAAATGAAGAGGAAGCCCGTGCTTTAACTACTCATATGGCGGCAGTTGAACTTTATGAGAAAAAAGGGCTCGGTGATAAAGTAGCGAAACATATGAATGGATTTATGTTGTTGCTGGACCAGCAACGAAATAATGGGCTAATATCCAATAAAGGCTATTATATGCTCAAAGAAGAAGCTGAATCACTTATTGAAAGCGGGCCGTAGTTTACCGGTAATAGGATGATATTTTTGAAAAATAGTTGTTTCCCGGCAGCAGTCGGCGAGGCGATGCCGGGAAATTTTAAATGAACAGTAACGAAATAAACAAGCGGTTGAAAATGAAAGAAGACACAAATGTTATTGCAATAAAACTTGAAAACTGTGATTAAATAAAGTATATTTAACCTAATCTCATTTTTTACATAATTCCAAATAGGATGGCTTTTTTTAGGAGGTGTGAACATATTTGAATGAAGTAATTTTAGAGATCAATCAATTACATACCCATTTTTTTACCGACACCGGAGAAATTCCAGCTGTAAATGGAGTGAGTCTCAAGATACATAAAGGAGAAGTGCTGGGAATTGTTGGGGAATCAGGATGTGGAAAAAGCGTCACGTCCTTGTCGATTATGCAATTGGTTCCAAATCCTCCCGGTAAAATTGTGGGAGGGGAAATCTATTTTTTAGGTGAAAATCTCGTAAAAGCTTCCAACAAGCGAATGAGAAAAATAAGGGGAAATGAAATCTCCATGATTTTTCAGGAGCCAATGACATCTCTCGATCCTCTGTTTACGATTGGAGATCAGATCATTGAAGCGATCCGAATCCATCAAAAAATCAGCAAAAAAGAGGCCCGGGCGAAATCGATCCAATTACTGAAACTCGTTGGTATTCCCCGGCCGGAACAAATTATCCATGAATACCCCCATCAGCTTTCGGGCGGAATGAGGCAACGCGTCATGATTGCGATATCGATGGCATGCGAGCCGAAACTTTTGATAGCGGATGAACCGACTACAGCTCTGGATGTAACGATTCAAGCCCAAATTCTTGATTTGATGAAGAAGTTAAATAAAGAAAACGAGACTGCCATATTATTCATTACCCATGACTTGGGGGTTGTGGCCGAAATATGTGACCGGGTGTTGGTGATGTATTCCGGACAGGTTGTTGAAGAAGGTACGATGCGGCAAGTTTTAAAAGACCCGAAGCACCCCTACTCCCAGGGCCTGATCAAGTCCCTCCCCGTTTTACATAAAAAACAGCAAAAATTGTATTCTATTCCAGGTACGGTTCCACAGCCGAAAATTGGAGCGGTTGGATGTCATTTTGCGCCGCGATGCGAGTTTGCATTTGATCGCTGTTTTGTTGAAACGCCAGAATTGTATGCGCTTGCAAAAGGGAGGAGCAGTCGCTGTTTTTTAGATGAGGGGAAGGAGAGTGAACAGGGAGAACATGCAAAAGCCACTCTTGGAAGTTAAGGGTTTAAAGAAACATTTTGACATAAAAGGCGGCGTTTTGGGACGGAAAATAGGAGCAGTGAAAGCTGTTGACGAAGTTTCGTTTCATGTCATGCCGGGAGAGACATTTGGAATCGTCGGCGAGTCCGGATGTGGAAAGTCCACTACCGGCAAGTGCATTTTACAATTGATGAAACCGACAGCCGGAAAAATTCGCTTTGAGGGAAAAGAACTCACCACCATACCACCTGAAGAAATGCGAAAGTTAAGGCGGGATATGCAAATCATCTTCCAAGATCCATATGCTTCCTTAAATCCAAGGCATAAAGTGGAAAAAATTATCACCGAACCACTTCTCGTTCATGGAATGGCATCCGCAAAGGAACGAAAAGCCCGGATGAAAGAACTGCTCGAAATTGTGGGTCTAAGCATGTATCATGCTTCCCGCTACCCCCATCAGTTCAGCGGGGGGCAACGGCAAAGGATCGGCATTGCAAGAGCGCTTGCGAACAATCCGAAGTTGATCATATGTGACGAGCCCGTGTCTGCTCTGGATGTTTCCGTTCAATCCCAAATTCTTAATTTATTGGAGGATTTACGTGAAACATTTCATTTGACTTATATTTTTATCGCGCATGATTTAAGTGTGGTCAAACATATCAGCCATCGTGTTGGCGTCATGTATTTGGGACGGATTGTGGAATTGGCCGAGAAAGACAAACTATACTCAAATCCGAAACATCCCTATACGGAAGCCCTTTTGTCGGCGGCTCCCGTACCGGACCCGGATGTAGCAAGAGAAAGGATTATTTTAAAAGGAGATGTGCCGAGCCCTTCGAGTCCGCCATTGGGGTGTGCTTTTCATCCAAGATGTCCAAAGGCCATGGAAATTTGCAAAATTGAAAGGCCAGAATTTCGCAAGATGGAAGAAGGGCATTTTGTGGCTTGTCATCTTTATTAAATAGAAGGAATAAGCTTTATTAAATTTATTTTATGAATGAAAAGGGGGAAATGGGTTTGAAGAGACGCTTAACTCTTTTACTTTCACTTGTCACGGGACTAGCTTTGTTCTTTGCGGCATGCAGCGGTGGAGATCAGACTTCATCAGATGATTCAAAAGGATCGGGGAAGAAAGAAAAAGATACTGAACAGGTGCTTATTTATGCTCGCGGCGGGGATTCCAGCAGTTTGGACTTTGCCAGTGTTTCTGATGGAGAAACCTCCCGTGTGACGAAGAATATTTACGAAAGCTTACTCGATTATGACAGAGAGTCATTTGAAATCGTACCCAAGCTTGCTAAGGAATGGGAAGTTTCGGAAGATGGATTGACGTATACTTTCTTCCTGGAAGAAGGAGTGAAATTCCATGACGGTTCAGATTTCAATGCAGAAGCAGTAAAAATCAACTTTGAACGTTGGTCCGATCCGGAACATCAGTACAGCTTTACCGATGATGGATATATTTATCCTTTATACGGCGCCATGTTCGGAGGCTATAAAGGGGAAGAGGGACATATCATCAAGGAGGTCAATGTAAAAGGAGATTATGAAATCGAGTTTGTTTTAAATGAGCCGTTAGGTTCTTTCTTGCAAAATATGGCCATGCACTACTTTTCCATAACATCTCCGGCCGCTTTAGAAGAACATGGCTCAAAAATTAACGAAAATCCGGTGGGAACTGGTCCATTCAAGTTTGCTAGTTGGACGAAGGATGACCAAATTGTTTTGGAAAAAAATGAAGATTATTGGAAAGAAGGATTGCCCAAATTAGATAGAGTTATTTATAAAGTCATTCCAGACACCGCCGCCCGCTTGATTGCCCTCAAATCGGGTGAAGTGGACATCATTGATGATGTAAACCCCGAAGATGCCGAAGGCATTGAAGCGGATGAAAATTTGCAGTTATTTACACGCAGCGAAAATAACGTAGGTTACTTGGGATTCAACAATCAGAAAGAACCGTTAAATAATAAGCAAGTACGCCAGGCGATCAATTATGCCATTGACAAACAGTCTATCATTGACGCATTGTATTCGGGCTACGCGACGCCCGCGAAGAACCTCATCCCGCCAACCTATTTGGGGTATAACGATGAAGTGGCAGGGTATGATTACGATCCGGAGAAAGCGAAAGAACTGCTGGAAAAAGCAGGGTATAAGGATGGATTTGATATTGACCTATGGGTCATGCCTGTATCAAGGCCATATATGCCTGACCCAGAAAAGGTAAGCGAAATCATTCAAAACAATTTGGGACAGGTTGGCATCAAGGTAAACATTGTCCGTGAAGAATGGGCGCCTTATTTGGAGAAAACGGCGAAAGGTGATCAAGAATTGTATTTAATGGGCTGGTCGGGCACAAATGGCGACCCGAATTACTTCTTTGACAGCTTGATGCACAGTAAAGCGATCGGAGGAGAGAACAGAAACTTCTATGAAAATAAAGAAGTGGATAAATTATTGGATCAGGCACGGCTATCTATAGAGCAAGACGAGCGGGCCAAACTATACAAGGAAGCGCAAGTACTGTTAAGTGAAGACGCCCCGACAGCATTGTTGGTACATTCCAAACCGCTTGTGGCGGCAAAAAGCACCGTGAAAAACTTTATACCTCATCCATCCACGAGTGATCCGTTGGAAGAAGTAGAACTGGAATAAAGATCAATATGGGGCTGGGACAAAAGCCGGTTCATTAGAAAAAGAGTGGCGCAGACCACACGAGTTGGTGGGGTAATAGAGTCCTTCTATTACCCTATATTTTTATTTTTACAATCAAATGCACTTTCATCAATTTAGGAAATGGGGTGGATGTATGTATGCCTATATTGGCAGGCGTATTTTCGTGCTTATTCCTGTTTTGCTTGGAATGACGATTATTACGTTTGCGATTGTACATATGATTCCCGGAAATCCGGCACAAACCATTTTAGGGGAAGCGGCTAAAGAGTCGACAGTTAAGGAACTGGAAGAAAGATTGGGCTTAAACAAGCCGTATCCCGTTCAATATGGAATCTATTTATCAAATGTGCTGCAGGGGGACTTGGGAACATCTTTGCGGACTAAAAACGACATATTGACTGAAATGCTGCCACGGTTGGGGGCGACTTTTGAGCTGACATTTTTCGCCATCTTATTTGCCATCATTATCGGGGTCAATGCCGGTATTATCAGTGCTTGGAAGCAAAATTCATGGTTTGATTTTTTGGCGATGCTGTTTGCCTTAATCGGTGTATCAATGCCCGTCTTCTGGCTGGCGCTCATGGAGCAGTGGCTGTTTGCCCAAGAGCTTGCATGGCTCCCTGCTTATGGAAGAGAGGCAAGCAAGGATCCCATTACACCCATCACCCATTTATATGTCCTCGATTCTCTTCTGCAAATGGACTTTGAAAAAACGGTGACAGTCTTAAAACACCTCGTTTTGCCAGCTATCGCACTCGGAACGATTCCAATGGCGATTATTGCCAGAATGACACGTTCCAGCATGTTGGAGGTTATGAAGTCCGATTACATTAGGACAGTCCGGGCAAAGGGGGCGGGCACGTTCCTGGTGATTTATAAACACGCATTAAAAAACGCCCTTATCCCTGTCATCACCGTCATTGGTCTGCAGGCAGGCGTATTATTGGGCGGTGCGATTTTAACTGAAACGATCTTTAGTTGGCCAGGTGTGGGACGTTATATATTTGAGGCGATTAATTATCGGGATTATCCGGTCATTCAAAGCGGAATATTGGTGATCGCTTTTATATTTGTCATTATTAACTTGATTGTCGATATTTTATATACCGTCATCGACCCCAGAATCAAATACTAATAAGGGGGATCAAATATGCAAACAAATGTTGAAATGGGGCCCTCAACACAAATTCCTCCCAAAAGGCCCGAGGAACCTGAAATGGGAGCCCCTCCCTCCCTGTGGCGGGATGCTTTGAGACAGCTTAGAAAAAATCGTTTCGCCATTACCGGTTTTTTTATCATACTATTTTTTGTTTTGCTTGGATTCATTGCCCCGTTCGTTACGCCTTACGGATTCGATGAACAAGTCATTTCCGACAGGCTGCAGCCTCCGTCTGCAACACACTGGCTTGGAACGGATGATCTTGGGCGGGATATTTTTACAAGAATTGCGTATGGCGCGAGACTTTCTCTTCAAGTCGGTTTCTTTGCGGTTATAGGCGCATTATTTTTTGGAACGATTTTAGGTGTTCTTGCCGGATATTACGGGCGTTGGGTGGACATGCTTATTTCACGATTTTTTGATATTTTGCTTGCTTTTCCGAGCATTTTATTGGCCATCGCTATTGTAGCCATTTTGGGAGCCTCTCTGCAAAACGCCTTGATTGCGATTGCCATCGTTAATATTCCGATTTTTGGGCGTCTTGTCCGTTCCAGGGTCATTAGTTTGCGGGAAGAGGAGTTTATCATGGCGGCGAGGGCCCAGGGAATGAAAAATGGCCGCATACTGCTGCACCATATATTGCCGAATAGCATGGCTCCGCTCATCGTACAAAGTACATTGGGATTTGGCACAGCCATTTTGGATGCCGCCGGACTTGGTTTTTTGGGGCTCGGAGCGCAGCCGCCATTGCCGGAGTGGGGTAAAATGCTAGCGGATTCAAGGGATTTTATACAGCTTGCGCCGTGGACGTTGATTGTGCCGGGAGTCTGTATTGTGCTCGTTGTTCTCGGGTTCAATCTTATGGGGGATGGACTGCGGGACGTTTTAGACCCCAAGATGAAAAACTAAAGCGAGGCACAGCGAGTAGCTTGGTGAACATTCTTAAGCCCTTCATCATGTCCGCATGCAACGCAAAACACGCAAATAAGCGGTGAAAGTTGTAATGGAAACTGATGTGAGCTAAAAGAAAGATATAGACAGGAATTGTTAAGGGTGTTTGTCAACATTATTGGAAGATTAAATGATAAAGAAATAGATGAAAAGGTGATAGAGAGCAAAGATCAACTGGGCGTCCAGCTTGAGATGTGGCTGGCAAGTCAAGGCTTTCTGGGGGGGAAGGGGCGGTGCGCATCGGCCTTTTAAACGAAAAGACGATATATGTGGTGGCAATATTTGAGAACAAAAGATAAAAGTCTATAAGCACATGAAAACGGAGATTCAGGCTCACCCTATTTTGGTAAAGAATGAAAAGACGGCCAAGGAAATAAAACAAACGTTTGATAAAGGAGAAAAATTTGAAGCGTTGGCAAAACAATATTCTACCGATACTTCCCATGCAAAAGCAGGAGGAAAATTAGAATATTTTACTGTCGGTGCGATGCTGCCGGAATTTGAAGAAGCCGTGTGTCAACAAGAGGGCGAGCCCGTATATAGGCAGGTGGATGAAAAAGCCGGGGACGTATGAGAAAAACGGAGAAGCGATTTTAGCGACACTCCCAATAAAAAAGTAGATCTGAAACCACTCATAGAAATGACGGGAATTGTGTAAGGGTGGATGTATTCAAGGATGTGTTTAAGGCGGATTACGCAAATTCAGAGGGATACATGGTGATTGCCTTTCCTTGCGAGCTTTTCGCCTAGAATAACACTGGCTTCAGCCCTATTATGTATGCGGGCTGAAGCCGGTTCACTTTCTTGAACGCACTCATCTACCGCTTCTTTCAAATGCCTATCGCTTTTGGCATTTTATTGCAGTTGACCGATAAAGATATGAATTTTAGGTGTTCTCGCCCTTTTTTAGAGTCATCAAAAAACTCCCCATCTGTCTGGATCAAGGGGAGGTTTTATTTCATCATCATTTTGGTAATCAAAAGGTCATTGCCATTTTTTTATGAAGTAATCCGTGTCAGATTTCAAAGTTTGATAGGCGCGTTCTGACATATGTCCTTTTTGAAAATAGTGATCAAGCAAAGGGTAAAAACTTTTCATATGTTGAACTACCTTTTCAGCTTTGCCTTGCTGTTCGAAATGATGGATGGATACTAAATGAACCTGCAAGGAACGGGCGGCCTCATTATTTGTAAACTCCCCATCTTTCTCGAATTGTTGTACAGTTTTTTCCATGATGGCCGCGGTGATATTCAGATGTTGCAAGTCACCATCAATTGGCAGGGTTATTTCACTTTCTCCAGGAGATATTGTTATTTTTGTTCCGGCCGGAGGACGGATTGTGAATTCATGGTCGCTTGCAAGAAGAATGATGCCCAGGCGATGCCCCGATTTAAACACATAGTCATCTGGCTGCATATCCCACTTGAATGTATATGCTTGATGAGGTGTTAGTGGTACAGATTGTTCGGCTGATTCCAGGTTTTGTGGGTCCATCCATCCCCGTGTGACGATTTCCGGTTTCGTTCCGCCATAATCGACAAGAAGTGCGGTCAAGTTGGCTACACGCCGGTCAATGCTTGCCTTCAATGTCACTACAGGTGTGCCGCTTAGACGGATGGGCTCTTTTAATACTGGTGAAAGATAAGCAAGGCGATTTTCAGACTTTATTTCTGGTTCTGCCGCAAGCTCAGTTGCTTTTTTCAAGGGGGTATCGGTCAGGCTTTCATGACTCGATGCATTTGCGAACGCTTCGCTGCTGAGAACTCCGCTATCTGTATCGGTGCCTTCCTTAAGATGCAGCTTTACGGAAGCTGCTTCAGGGGCAGGCCAGTCCTCTTGCTGATGCCACGTCAGGTCTTCACGCTGGATGTCGACCTTCGGTTCGTCCATCAATCCGTTTTCAATTCCATATAGCCAGTAATCGAACCATCTATTTTCCGTCTGTTTCCAATTATTTGATGAAACCCCACTATGTCCTCCCTGATGGAGCCACATTTTTCGCGGTATGTTGTTTTGCTTTAGTGCTTCCCACCATTGTGAAAACTGCTTTGTCTTTACATTCCAGTCGTTTAAGCCATGGACGATCAAGACACTTGCTTTGATGTTATTCGCGTCATTCAAATAATTCCGCCTGTTCCAAAACTCGTTATAATCACCTGTTATACGGTCTTGTTTTTCGGTGAGCTGATCAATTCCTTGTTGGCAAATATCGGGATTTTTCCGTGTTAAAACATATTTAGCCAATACGTCGGCATCCTCTCCCTGGTAGCCGCCGGGAGCAACCACGGCGCCGTTTGCCCGGTAGTAATCGTACCAGTTGCTGATTGCCGCTATGGGTATAATCGTTTTCAGCCCTTCCACACCGGTAGCCGCAACGCCGTTTGGCAATGTGCCGTTATAGGAGACGCCAATCATGCCGACATGGCCAGTCGACCAATCGGCATTCACTTCACCCCCATCTTCTGTGAAAGCTTTAGCCCGTCCATTGAGCCAATCAATGACCGCCTTTGTTCCCATGATTTCATGTACATCGCCTACTGTTGGACAGCCGTCCGAGGCACCGCTCCCAATGCTGTATCCTAAAATGACCGCATAGCCTCTTGGAACATAATAATCTCCCAAAGAGCCAAGATTTGCTGCCGACGGCTTGCCGTCGATCGGAACCAAATCCATATCAACGTTGTGAAAATCAACTGGATTTCCGCCGGCCCGATATGGGCTCATTTCATAGATGACCGGCACTTTTATTCCGGGATCTGTATGCGGGCGCATGACACGAATAGCCACGCGGTCCCGTTTACCATCCCCGTCGCTATCTGTTTCTGTTTCAACCAACAAGTTCTCGATGATGGCCTCATCAATGGGATAGATCGGCTTCGTCATTCCGTCTTCTAGTTCTATTTTGGTGTATTCTGTTGCTGTTTCCGGAACAAGTCCATTCATTTTGACTGGTTCCTTGGAGGAAGCAGTCGGTGAAATCTGATTGGCTGAAACTTCGGCGGTGCTTCCCAAAAGGATCATCAACATGAAGAGTGAATAGATGACCGGCCTTTTCATTACCCATCTTCCTCCTTTGGTGAATCGTTCATTTCGGTTTGCTCGTATTGCCGCGCAATTCCTATTTCCTCCCTCGTTAAAAAAATACAGTTTGAGTTATCCATAACATAACACCGCTGTTTAATTTAAACAATTTAAAATTATTAAAATAAATAAAATAGTAAGCAAGTAATCTGTTGTCGTTAGGATATATTGCCTATCATTTGCTTTTATGCTGTTTGGCAAAAGCGAAGCATCCAGTGCATACTCAGCCATCAAGGGAGAACGGATTCTTAAAGCTTTGTTCATACCTTGTAACCTTTTGCAAATGCTTTACAGGTCTTTATCACTATTTTTCATTAAGTCTCTAGAAATGGGTACAGAAAAGGAATAGATGTGATGATCCACACTTTCATTCAGAATATAATCAACATTAAGAATAAAACATCACCTAAACCCTATTTCAGTTGTTATTTAAGAAGAATGAATAATGTGTAAAAAAATGGGTTATAGGCGATGTTCTTATGAACAAAGGACCAGTCAGCCTTTATAGTACTTAAATATCATTCAGTATATTCTCAATTGTCGGAATTAAATTTAAATGGTATGCTTTTGTTAAAAATAAAAGGAGGTTGCTGGTTTGAGGCGAATAAATAGCATTTTTGTTGTTTTAGGTATTTTTTTGCTTTCAGTAGGCCTCACCTCACCTGTTTATGCTCAACAATCCGGGTTGGACACATTTCCGGAACCGGTAGATTCCGAGTCTTGGGTGTTGCCGGAACATATGACATGGGATGACTATCGACCCGTACCAGGGATGGATTGGAACAACGCGAATATTCAACCTGAAAGAGTGTTGAAAGGCGCATTGGTCGTAGTAGACTTTCCAGACCGGGAGTTTATTCTAAGTTCGGAAGAGGGAAGCGAGCATCATGGGAATCCGATCAATGGAAATATTCCCAGGGAAGAGGTGCCGAAGTATTGGGAAGATTTTTTAAACAAACCTCAACCTTTAAACAATCACCGGACAATTAACGAATACTGGATGGAAAATTCTTTTGGAAAATGGTCGGTGGACATTGATGCCTTTGGTCCTTACAGAATGGATCACAACGAATTTGAGTATGGCATGAATGAGTTTGGACAGCAGCCATTTTTACCACCGGATTATACGCCTAAAAGTACTTTTAGAACAGAAGCGATGAATAAGGCAAAAGCCGATATGGAAGCTTCGGGAGAAGAATATGATTTTACATTTATACTGCACGCCGGATATGATGAGTCAGGTGTTTGGCAGGAGTTTGGTGAAATGATGTTTGATGGTCCCGAATCTGTAAGTGATGAATATGGAGCGCCTTCCGAATATCCCGATATGCCAAATTGGGCTGCGACACGGTATGTTCCATGGACTTCATGGGTTGCCGCCAAAGGGATTTGGTCCCACGCTGATATAAGAAATGGCATATCTGTTCAAGGTGAAAACGATGGAATGGGAACCTTCGCACATGAATTTGGACATATTATGCAGTTGCTGGACAACTATAACAATCCATATGCCGACCCTGTTTCCCGCACGTATTCAGGTCCTTGGGAATTAATGAGCCGCGGCAGCTTTAATGGGCCAGGCGGCCCTCATACAAGATGGATGGTTCAGCCAACTTTAGGAGGTTCTGCGCCATCGCATCATATGCTGAGAAACAAGATTAAACAGGGCTTCTTGACAGAAGGCCAATATTTGAACGTCAACCGGGATGAATTGGCAGACACCGGTCCGGTGTTTGCGGACGTCCTTGCCCGCGCAGTCCCGAGCGGTGAGCAGTTTGGCCGGAGCGGCATATATGGCATCAATATCGAAATGGAAGATTTGACGCCGCCCAATTCCTTGCGGGATGATTGGCGCGCCGATATGCAACGGGGAGCGAAATGGTACGACAACTATACCTTGGAAGTGGTAGATCGTGTAGGGTTTGACTCATTTATACCAGACTCAGGAGTGCTGTTGGCCAAAACAAAGAACGCTGAATCCGCACCAAACATATGGGTGATTGATGCAAATCCGGAAGATATTGATCAGGTAGACTTCACGAGACCGAATGGTGAAAAAGCCATGTATTCAAAAGGAGACTATCGTCAGTTGGCAGATGCGTTATTTAAAGCAGGAACAGCGGATGGAGTGGTCAGCGAATACGTTGATGAGCATAACAGGCTCCACTTTTATATTCTTGATAAGAAATATGACGAAGATGGTGTGCTTTCTTACCGGGTGGCTGTCCGGCATTTGGATGGTGCGGGGGACTATAATCGTGGAGTAGAAGCGGTCAAGGACAAGGCGGAAAAAGCGGCTCCCGGAAAAGTGGCCACATACCATTTCAATGTGACAAACAGTGGGGATAGTGCTGACCTATACCGGCTGAATGCGGCAACAGAAGGCGGATGGAACACGATGCTCCAACACGAAGTGATTGAAGTGGCAGCAGGGCAGACAGTGAATGTGCCAGTCTATGTACAAGTTCCGGAAGGCCAAGATTCGCAGACAGTGCTTTCTTTTACGGCAGTATCGGAAACAGATACGAATCAAGCCGTAACAATCCAACGTGTTGCCGGAACAAATGTCACTGCCAGCGATCTAGTTTCGTTGATTCAACAATTTGAGACTGGTGGCGAATTTGCCAACCAAGAAGCAGCTTGGGCTTTAAAGAACCATATGATCGCTGTAGAGCGCTTTGAAAAACAAGGAGAAAATGAAAAGGTGCTCAAGCATATGGGCGGGTTTGAGACTTTGTTAAATAACCAGTTAAAGAATCAATTGATTTCGGAAAAAGCTGGACAAGCCCTTCAGATTTATGCAGATGAGCTGATTGAAAAAGTTGGAAATGAATAATGGTACCTATTGTAAACGATATGTCTAACAAATATGTGCGTCCCTATAGAGGACGTGTCCGGAAGAACAAACAGACATTACCCTCGATTTTTATTAGGCTATGTTAAAGTGTTTGGTTCACTTTTGTGGGGAATTAACAAAAAGGGGTAATTCAAATGACCTTGGCCAACCGCAGAGACGTTACGACTTAGAAATACCGTATTCTAGCAGGAAAAATGAACTTGGAGGAAATGTACCTCCAAGTTCGTTCCTGTTATTACATTTTTTCTACAGATGTAGAGATTTTATGAATAATTTCTAATAAAGGTAATGTCCCATCGACAATGATATCCGAATTTGGCTTTATCGTTTTTAGCATCTCAAGATAACCCCGTCTTCCTTGTGCAATATAATTTTTCATATCCAACAATATATTATCAATAGAATTATTCTTAAAATCTCTCATCACTCTTCTTGCCATTGCGATATCCAAAGGAGTATCAATAAACACTGCGAAATCAATAAATTTACTCATTTTTGTGTGTTTATAGGCGAACGGAAAATCCAGCACAATGTAATCTAGTGGTTCGCTAAGTAGCCCTTCTAAATCTTTAATCAACGGAACCAAGTTCCAATCATCATAATTAGCTCCTCTGTCTACCCAATCGATCATGTCATCTGGACCTTCAAAATTGTAGTGATCAAAATAAAGTACTTTTGAATTTTGTAAGCTCTGGTTTAATTGTGTGGCTACTGTTGTTTTTCCTCCACCAGATACCGCAGCAATGGCAATGACAAGTGGAAGCTTTCCTTTATTCATACATTCACCCTTTATATCTTTTATACTATTTTACATTACAATTGGAATATTTTGTTACTAAACAAACCTAGTTACCATCATTCCTATTTTTTGCTTATCATATGAAACATTCTTTTCAAATCGACCTTTACCTTTAACATTATGTTGACATGATAGGAAAACATTAAAAAAACAGATTGATTAGGGAGGGGAAAATGACGTGTTTCGTCAAGGTAAAAAGGTGATATTGTCCTTGTTTGCGATCGGTGTCTTGATGCTTATGGGTTTGAGTCCTGCAACGGAGCAAGGAGATCGTTTTTCCATTGCATCAGCGAAAAGCGGACAGCTTGAGGTTGGTGATGTCAATATCGTTCCATTGCAGGTAACAGGACCGGCAAGTGAACGATTGAATCTAATCATTCTGGGAGATGGTTATACCGCTGATGAAATGGACAAGTTTCACGAGGATGTGGATCGGAATCAAAATGTCCAGTGGAGTGTTGAGCCGTTTCGGAGTTATCGGAATTACTTTAACGTATATATGGTAGAGACACCGTCCAAGGAATCAGGAATCAGTTGCGACCCGGATGATGGAAATGTCCGGCGGGATACTGTTTTTCATCTCCAATATGCGAATGAATGTCCGGCTGATCCGTTAGCGCGCGGTGTGACATACGGGGCTGGAGGAGTTGAAGCCAGGGATGCGATACTTAGAGATCATGTGGCTCCGCTTTTAGGAATACCTGAAAAATATCAAAATATTCAAACGATTGTTATAGCCAATACGTTTACTTATGGCGGGATCGGCGGCGTGCATGCCACAACAACTGGCGGAAGCCCGCAAGGACCGTTGGTTTCTTTGCACGAGTTGGGTCATTCCTTGGGTCAACTGCAGGATGAATATCCTTATTCGAGCAGAGAATATCCAGGTCTGCCGCATCCGAACAGCGAGCCAAGCTCTTTGCACCATACGCGGATGAGCTCAGAGGAAATGATGGCGCAAAAGGCAAAGTGGTGGCGTTGGTTGGGGGAAGAAAGCGAGTCTGGGGGGATGATTCGGGCTGCGGATCCGGACGGTTATGAAAGTGGTTCAACACGGGGGTCAAATGTTTGGCGTCCCAGCGAGCATTCTATGATGCGGTGGACTGGATTTTACTTCGATCAGGTTGGCAGGGAAATCATGACTCAGCGGATTACTGGAATGAGGAACGCCAATAAGATGCCGGTTAATTCAACGCCTGAAGGAGAAGTCGGCACCGAGGATGTACTATGGGTAGAGACAATGCATCCAAGATTTCATATGCTTGATGTAACATGGGAGATTAATGGGAAAAGGGTGGCAGATACGAATAATAGCCGCTATTTAGAACTTGGGAAAGTGAATGTAAAAAAGGGAGACAGTATAAAGGCAACTGTGAAGGATACTACCGAATTTGTCCGAGATCCCGCATACTTGGATGGGCCGCGCATGACACAAGCGAGAGAGTGGACAGTTGGAGCTCCGCTTCCGAAAAAAGATGTGGAGATTCAGTTCACCAACCATTCTACTACGCTTCATCATTTAACGCATGATGAAATCGTTTTTGTTGAAACAGCCAATCCTGTCGACAGGGTGTTACAAGTAACATGGGAGATTAATGGGAAGAAAATAGAAGACAAACATGATACCCGTCATCTTGATTTAAGCCAGTTCAATTTGCCGAAAGGATCATTTGAATTAAAGGCAACGGTTATGGACCCGTTGGACTCTGGCGGGGGATCGGATACAGTTGGCTGGACTGTTGACAATGAACTTCCGCTAGCCGAAAAAACATTGTCTGATCCGCTGGCCATGTTAGGGACTGAACATTACGTATATTTCAATGAGTTTGATATGCTGCTTGATCCAAAAGATAATCAATCCGGGTTTGTCGTAGGCGAATTTCGGCTAAATAAAGATGGATGGTACAATTACTTTGGTTTTCCGGATGCCCCTCTGGGTACACCGTTTACATTTTCACATTCCGGAACAGTAGTTAAGGCACTCGTATATGGTAACTTGGGGACAGGAGGTCTTTCGAAGGCTGCTTTTGAGCAAACATACAATGAGAATGATCCTGGAGGGCCGTTTGTTGCTGGATTTGGCACACATCTCGTTGAACATCGTGCAATTGATGCGGCGGGAAATATCGGCTTATCCAAAAACTTTCACGTGACTGTTTTGCCTGGCGGAAAACCAGCCTGTTCGGAAAAAATGACTGGAAAGCACCCAGGTAATGTAGTGGTGAAAGATGGGGTCGTCTGTATTGAAGATGCTGAAGTATCCGGGGGACTGACGGTCCAAGGAGGCGCATCAATCATAGTATCGAACAGCACAATTCATGGTGCCATTGAGAGTATAAATGCCGAAAGAGTTCAAATAGTCGAATCCACTGTCCAGGGGAAAACAACTGTGATGTCTACGAAAAGCGATGTATCCATTGTAGGCAGCTCATTTAACGGATCGCTTGCTTTGCTCGACAACAACCAAGTATCTGTGAACGAAAAATACGGAGAATACGGGCCGGTTGTAGTTGGAAACTCCGTTCATGGAACGCTCATTTCAGTGCATAATAACGCAAAAGTTGCTGACTTTGGAGCCCCGAATAAAGCAAGTGGGACATCTGATATAAATGCGCAAGATATCCTCTCTTTCATCAAGCATTTTGAAGTAGGAGGAGAGTTTTCCAATCCGGAGGCAGCCCGCGCATTAAAAACTCATATGATCGCTGTTGAGCTTTTTGAAGAAAAGGGAGAAGATGAAAAAGTCCTTCAGCATATGGGCGGTTTCGAGACATTGCTTAATAACCAGCAAAAGAATCAATCAATCTCGGAAAAAGCCGGACAAATCCTTAACGCTTTTGCAAACGAGTTCGTTAAAAAAGTAGAAAGCTAATAAGGAAGGAGTGAATGTTTTTTAAAAGAAGGTGAAAAGAGCTTGCTTTCTGTCGGGGGAGGCTTTTCCGCATTTGGCCGCTATATGGTGACATACACAATTCTGCTCGCACCTGATTGGGCGAAGTAGTCAGAAAGCTAACTTTGAGGTTCGGACAAAACCCTATAAAATTAAATAAGCCAGCGTGAAATCAAATTTACAAACCTTGATTTCACGCGGTTTTATTTTCACGATTTGTACGGGAATGTCAGTTTGTTTTTAACTTATGTACCAGGCTCTGTTTTTTGTTGGGGTCTTTCGTTCGCCAGTTTTCCATTCTCCAAATATAAAATTCTATCTCCCAGTTTTTCAGCTTCCTCGCGGTTATGAGTGACTAAAATAATGGGAATGCGCCAGAGCTGGTGGATGCGGAGCAATTCTTCATGGCTTTTTATACGCGTATGGTCATCTAATGCGGAAAACGGCTCATCCAAAAGCAGGGCGTCTGGTTCGGTGGCAATCGCTCTTACAAGGGCTACACGCTGTTTTTCGCCACCTGAAATTTCAGAAGGATATTTGTTTGCCAGATGTTCGATTTGCAGTTCTCTCATGAAGTCTTTGGCAAATGTTTCATTTTTCATGCCGTAAGAGATATTTTTCCAGACGGTCATATGTGGAAAAAGGGCGTAATCTTGAAACAAATATCCGATGTTTCTTTTTTGGATGGGAACGAGCGGCTTGCCGTCAAAAAATGTTGTCTCGTTCAAGCGGATGGTCCCGGAGTCGGGCTGGTTCAGTCCCGCAATACAATGTAGGATGGTTGTTTTCCCTGATCCGGAAGGTCCGAACAAGATGACGATTTCATTGGCTGCCGTGAACTGCACCTTCAAGTGAAAATGGGATCGTTTTTTTTGAATATCAACGGTAAGCACATTCGAACCCCCCATCAAGATTTCGTGTGTTTCATCATGTTCTTTTTACTCCACCAGTTTAGCCATAAAATGGCGCTGAATCCAAGAGCAACGATAATGATGACCCAAAAGGTGGCAAGCTCCATATCTCCAGATTCCACTGCGAAGTAGATGGCGAGCGGAATCGTATCCGTCACGTTCGGGATATAGCCGGCGATCATCAAAGTAGCGCCGAATTCACCGAGTGCGCGGGCGAAGGAAAGGACAGTCCCAGCGAGCAAACCCGGCCAGGCAAGCGGAAAGGAAATCGTCCAAAATACTTTCCATTTGGAAGCGCCCATCGTATAGGCGGCACTTTCAACATTCGGATCATATTGTTGAAAAGCGGCGACGGCACTTTGATACATCAATGGAAACGATACGACAATTGCTGCGATGAGGACTCCGTACCAGGTAAAAACAATTTGAAAGTCGAACCAGTCAAGCAACAGCTTGCCAACTATGCCATTTTTTCCGAAAATGTATAACAGGCCGAAGCCGACAACGGTTGGAGGAAGAACGAGCGGCAGCATAATGATGGCTTCCACTACGCTTTTTCCGGTAAAGGAATTGCGCCCAATCACCCTTGCAAGGACGACTCCCGTGATAAAGACGATGATTGTCGCGATAGCAGCCGTTTTAAATGATAATAAAAGCGGAGAGTAGTTCATATGTTCCATCATACCTTACCAACGTTATTTCTTGAATCCGTATTTTTTCATAATGTTTTGAGCTTCCTCTGTTTGCAAAAACGTTAGAAAATCTTCCGCTTCTTTTTCATGCTTCGTATTGGCGATGACGGCGCCCGGGTAAACGATAGGGCCATGCAAAGAATCGTCAACAGTGGCTAACATCTTGATTTTATCGGAATTCACCGCATCACTTTCATAAACAAAACCGATGTCGGCATTCCCGGTTTCCACATATGTTAATACTTGCCGAACGTCTTTTGCCAAAACAAGCTGATCTTTTAGCTCATTCCATTTATTCAAATGATGTAGTGCTTCTTCCGTATATTTACCTGCCGGAACGCTTTTAGGATTGCCAATGGCGATCTGCTCCACATCTTTCGCTGAAATTTGTGCTGCCGAAGTATATTGGATATCGGAATCCGCACTTGTAATCATGACCATTTTATTTCCTGTAATATTTGCTCGTGTCGAATGATCGATTAGGTCTTCTTTTTCCAATGTGTCCATCCATTCCTGGTTGGCAGAAAGAAAAATGTCAACAGGTGCGCCCTGCTGAATTTGCCGGGCTAATGTGCCGGAGCCGCCCAACTGCAAAGTGATATCGACTGCATGGTCTTTTTCATAGATTTCTTTGATTTCTTCCAGTGCCTCTGTCAGACTGACTGCTGCGGAAACAATCAATGGTATCTTTTTCCCCTCTGTTTCCTTGTCGACGTTGGTGGTTGTTTCCTTGCTGTTGCATCCTGCCAATAACAACGAAGCGACTAGCAAGATGAATATGGCGAATTTTTTCATCTGAATCCCCCAAAAAAGCAGATTTGGTTATATCTATTTATCATTAGTTATAACTAATTATAGTTAGCTTGAACATATAAGTAAATGATAAAATAGAGTGATTATATGTATTGAGGTGTTGTTGATGGCACACAATGAGTCTTTTACAACGGAAGAGATTGCCCGGCTCTTGAAAGTCTCCAAATTGACGGTTTATGACTTAATTAAAAAAGGGGAATTGAAAGCGTTCCGGGTAGGACGGCAAATGCGTGTGGACGCGAATGAGCTGGAGCATTACAAATTACGGACACTGGAAGTGAAATCTGCTCCGGAAGTGGAAGCTGAAAAAACGATAAAAGGATCAGTGCGTCAAGTCGTGATCAGCGGCCAGGATAGCAGTCTCGATATTTTGGCCAGACAGATCGAATCGAACACAAACCAGTATCGTCCGTTGCGTTCTTACGCGGGCAGCCTTGACGGCTTGATTGCCATGTATTTGGGAAAAGCGGATATTGTCAGTACGCATTTGCTCGACGGTGATACACTTCAATATAATATTCCCTACATAAGAAAGCTGCTTGTCAGTCAATCCTTTATTGTGATGAACTTGATCGGCCGCAGGGCCGGGCTTTATGTGGCAAAGGGAAATCCATTGCAAATAAGGGGTTGGCCGGACTTGGCCAAGGCTGGTTTAAAGCTGATTAATCGTGAGAAGGGGGCCGGAGCCCGGGTGCTGCTAGACGAACAACTGCGGCTTAACGGTATATCGAAAAAACACGTAAAAGGATATGGAGATATTCAAACAAGCCATTTGGGAGTGGCTAGCAGCGTGGCCAATGGAAGAGCCGATGTCGGTGTCGGCATTGAACATACGGCCAAAGTTGCGAATATTGAATTTATCCCCTTGATGACAGAAAGCTATGATCTTGTCCTATTAAAAACAAATGACAATGAACAGCTCATCGGCAACGTGCAGGCGATTTTACAAAATAAATCTTTTCAAGAAAAATTGCAATCCCTCGGTTATGATGTATCCAGAACTGGTGAAGTAGTATATGAACAGTAAAGATGTTAGTTCGTGAATTGGCCAGGTTTTTAAAACCATGAGGGCACGCCAAGAGATTGCCATAAATATCAAATCAGCATAAAAAAACTGGACCTGCCCGGTCCTGTTTTTTTATGAGCCTATTCGGCAGAAAGCTCTTCCCAAATCTTTTTCATGCGCTCTCTGCCTTGTTCGATGTTTGGTGAAAATTGAATGGCGGCCGCCTGCCTGGTTTCCTGGATAGCTCGTACGGCCTCATCCAATTTTTGATCAATGATCATGGACTCTTTTGCCGCCTGTTTTGCAATCGAGAGTCCGGCGGCAGTCCCTTGGGCCATGGCAATTTTTCCGCTTTCAATCCCGGTGATATTTCCCGCCACAAACAGGCCTTCAAGCGGCGTTTCCATTGTTTCTGAATGAACAGGGACATGCCCTCCCAATTCAGGAATATACCGGAACGGACAGCCGGCGACTGCGGCCAATTCAGCAAGTGGATATAACCCGCCCGCGATGCAAACAAAGTCCGCTTCGTACTCCGTTTGCGAATTTGCCATGATATTTCCCCGGGAATCAATATTGACGGTTCGTACCCCTTCCACTTTTGTCTTTCCCACAATTTCAACAGCCGCTTTCCGGAGTTGGAGGGAAGTGCCGTTTACTTTTATGCCTTGTTTCGGATAAAATTGAAGACCCCAGTTTCGGAAAGCAGGACGCTTCATCAAGCGGCTGCCGATGCGCAAAAATCGCGAAGGAGCCAAATGGGAAGCATGGAGCAGGGATTCCATGACATTTTCCGGTATACCGGCATGTTGACTGAGCGCGTTTTTTTCTGGGAGGATGATCCGTTCCACACGAATGCCGGCCAGTTGCAGTTCATTTAATATGGCAAAGGATAGTATGTTTGCTCCGATAATGATCCCTTTTTTCCCTGCCCGAACCCGGTGGACATTGGTCATCACTTGGGCGGCTCCAATAGACATCACACCCGGCAATGTCCAGCCGGGTATGGGGATTGGAAATTCGGCTGCTCCAGTGGCAAGTAATATAAAAGGAGCATCAAATGTTCCGGCGTCTGTATGGATTTTCCAAAGTTTTTGGGCTTTTTCCAAATCAAAGACTGAAACACCGCAGTGTATATGAACGGACAATTGTTTTGCTTTTTCATGCAGGCGTTTCGATTCTTCTATTCCGTTCCACCATTTTCCCGGTCTTTCTTCGTGTAGCTGTCCAAGCAGCCGGCCGCCCGGCTTTATAAACTCATCGAGTACTGTTACCTCTAGGCCGTGTTGAGCACAGGCAATGGCTCCTGCAAGTCCTGCGGGTCCGGCGCCAATCACAATAACATCGCTCATTTTTTTGCCACCATCTCTTTAATCATATTGGGATGCTGCTTTCCGCTCTCAACAGCCATATCTTTTTTCACAATCGTAAGACAGGCGCGTTGATTTGCCTTCCCGTTGACGGTGACACGGCATTCCATGCAATGGCCAATGTTACAGTAAAATCCGCGAGGTGTTCCACTTTGTTCGTGGACACGGAGTTGGCGGATGCCATTGGCTAAAAGGGCGGCCGCGATTGTTTCTTCTTCGTAAGCGGTATATGTTTCTCCGTCAAATTGAAAAGGAATTTTTTTTCTATGTTCGATTTTGCCTAAAATAGGGTGGTCAATAATTCTAGTCATCAAGATCACCTGCCGTTCCGAAAGTGACCGGTCTGACAGGCGGCTGGTATTTCAACGGAATGTCTGAAACGGAGATGCCCGGCAGTACCTCTTCAATGAGCCGGTCAAGTGTCACCCTGCATGTGCGGCCTCCACAGAAACCCATTCCTGCCCGCGTTCTGAGCTTTAACTCCCTTGCACTGCATGTATATGTTTCAACAGTTGTTTGAATTTGTCCGAAAGTGACTTCCTCACATCGGCAAATGACCAAGTTCTCGTTGCCAGTCATAGGCTTTGCCTCCTTTTGCTGTCTATGCAAGTTTATAATGCAAAAACTGTACCAACAAAGGGAGGATATTCAGTCAAGTCCAAGGCGCTTTAGCCGGTTATACAGGGTGGCTCGTGTGATGCCGAGTTGCTTGGCGCACTCCGCTTTATTTCCTTCTACGATCTTTAAGGCCCGCTCCAACACTTTTCTTTCATGCTTTTCCATTTCGGTCTGAAGCGGCAAAATGGTTTGGTGTTGTTCTTGCTCTTCCCATTTGGGCAGCTGTTTTTGATCAGAGAAGCTGTCCGGAACGAAAGGCAAATACTCTTTTTTGATGATACCGTCCGTCGCAAAAACGACAAGCCGTTCGATGACATTGCGCAGTTCCCGAATATTGCCCGGCCAGTCATACTGTAATAAGGAATGCATAACTTCGGGTGAAAAATCTTGGATGGGACGATCGTAGCGAATAGACAACTCTTTTAAAAAATGATTTGTCAGTTCAATAATATCTTCCTTCCTCTCACGTAAAGGAGGAATTTGGACACTGACGACATTTAAACGGTAAAATAAATCGTCACGGAATTTTCCTTCTTTCACGAGCTCCGATAAGTTTCGATTTGTTGCGGCAATGATACGGAAATCAATATTGATTTCCTTTTCACCGCCAATTCGGTAAAATTTTTGCTCCTGCAACACCCGTAATAATTTTACTTGCATGTCAAGCGGCATTTCTCCCACTTCATCGAGGAATAAAGTTCCTCCGTTAGCCAGTTCAATCTTTCCTTTTTTCCCCTTTTGGCTGGCGCCTGAAAAGGCCCCGCGTTCATAACCGAACATTTCACTTTCAAAGAGAGAATCCGGTATGGCCCCACAGTTAACGGAAATAAATGGGGCGCTTTCTTTTTCGCTTGCATCATGGATGGCTTTCGCGAACACTTCTTTTCCAACGCCGCTTTCCCCTAAAATCAGGACGGTTGACTTAACGGCACACACTTTTTTTGCCAAATCCACTGTTTCCTGGAGGATTCTGCTTTTTCCTTTAATAGCGCTGAACGGATCGTTTGTTTTTCTGTATTTCGCGACCTCTTGCTCGAGGCGGTGTACTTCAAAGGACATGTTAAACAGTTTTTCATTGAGTACTACTTGGCTGGTGACATCCGTTTCCGACACCACGGCCCCAATGATTTCCTCTTCGTAATAGACGGGATTGGAATTAATCAGTACAAATAAGTCGGAACGCGGATGATGTTGTTTGTTTTTAATGCTTTTCCCTTTGTGAAGAGAATGCAAGATTTCCAGTTTGTCAGGTTCAAAAAAGTCCGTAATCAACCGTCCCAATATTTCTTCTTGTTTAATCGAAAATATTTCTTCTGCGCCCTTTGTCCATGTTTTGACACGACCGTCGGCGTCAATGGCCGTCACCGAAGAATCTGATGTGTTGATGACTGCTTCATAAAAAGCGCTTACATGTTGAAAGGAGGTGTAGAGAAACTGGATCATCTGAGCTGCGGTAATATAGCCGTTCGGCTTGTCATTGGCATCAAGCACCACTGTGACGAAAGTTTCTTGGAACGCATTGGTTAACGCCATAAAAGTGTCGTCCTCGTATACCGTTTTACATCGCCATTCTTTTTCAAACGGACTTTTTTGGTAAAAAAACCGCCCGTCTCTTTCCAATATATAGTCCATGTTGTTAGGCCGTATTAACGTATGCAGCACTTCACGGATAGTTGGCAGCGAAAGAGCCATGATTCCACCCCTTATATATAAAAAATTTTACAGTGTAAAGATTATTATACACTAATATGTTCAAGTTTTTAAAATTTTCCCGAAAGTAATATTGATTTTCTCATGTGGCAGGCGGAGCGACCTGGCACAGTATTTGCAACCTATAAAAAGTAAGCACCGAAGGGAGGAACAGCTTTGAAACATTGTGATGTGTTCATCATCGGCGGCGGAATTATCGGGTGTGCTATCGCCTATTACGTGTCCAAATCCGGTCGGCAAGTGACCCTTGTTGAAAAAGGAGATTTTGTAAGCGGCACTTCTTCTCGTTGTGATGGAAATATTTTGGCTATAGATAAAGATCCGGGTTTTGACAGCCAGATGTCTTTGGTCAGCCAGAAGCTTGTCGCTGATTTATCACGGCAGTTGGATTATCCATTTGAATACCGCGCACCAGGAAGTATTCTTGTTTGTGAATCTGAAGAAGAAATGGAAGCTGCGGAGCAATGGGTGGAACGCCAAAAAGCGGCAGGATTGCCGTTTCGGATGTTGGACCGAAATGATATACGGCATGAGTCCAAGTATTTTGCTGACGACTTGCTTGGGGGCTTGGAATGTTCCACAGATTCAACCGTCAATCCATATATGCTTGCTTTTGCATTGTTGGAAGCGGCAAAGCAGCAAGGAACAGAGGCTTGGAAACATACGGAGGTGAGGCGTGTAAAAAAGGAAGGAGACGGGTCTTTTTCCATTGATACGTCAAACGGAATGTTTACCGCTAACCATGTGGTGAATGCCGCTGGCGTCTGGGCGCCTAAAATCGGGGAGATGCTGGGCCTGTCGATTCCGATCAAGCCAAGGAAAGGGCATATCATTGTCGCCTCCAGACAAGAACAGATCGGTTTGCGTAAAGTGATGGAGTTTGGCTATTTAATTTCCAAGTTTGGCGGGGAGCGCCGGGTTGATCCGCTTACAGAGAAATATGGGGTGGCGCTTGTCTTTGAACCGACGGAAAGCCAGAATTTTTTAATCGGGAGCAGCCGGGAATTTGTCGATTTTAACACGAAGGTAGAGCATGAAGTCATTCAATGTATTGCCCGCAGAGCGATTCGCTTTTATCCAAAAATGGCTGACATGATGATAATCCGTACTTACGCAGGTCTCCGGCCGTACACGGAAGATCATTTGCCGATTGTGTCGCGAGTGGATGAGATTCCAAATTTTTACATAGCGGCAGGACATGAGGGGGATGGAATCAGCCTGGCGGCTGTCACAGGGAAAGTTGTGGAGGAGCTCATGAATGAAAAAGAGACCAGTATTCCGATTCAACCTTTAAGCTATCATCGTTTTCAGAAAGGGGTGGCAAGTATTTGAAGGCGCAAAAAGTGTTTACAACGATAGATACACATACAGGAGGAAATCCCACGAGAACTCTCATCAGCGGGCTTCCCGAACTAAAAGGAAACACGATGTCGGAGAAGATGCTGTACATGAAAAAAGAGTATGACTGGATCCGCAAGCTGCTCATGAATGAGCCCAGAGGGCATGATGTGATGTCGGGAGTGCTTTTGACAGAGCCGTGCGATCCCGCGGCGGATATCGGCGTCATCTACATTGAAACAGGCGGATATTTGCCGATGTGCGGCCATGATACGATTGGCGTCTGCACAGCTTTGACAGAGTCGGGGCTCATCTCTGTAAAAGAGCCGGTGACCTCCTTGACATTGGATACACCGGCCGGGTTGGTGGAAGTGGATATCCTTGTCGAAAACGGAAAGGCGGTCACCGTTTCTTTTAACAATGTGCCATCCTTTTTGTTAAAGAGCGTCAGCGTTGATGTGGAAGGCATCGGCGAGGTGCAGGCGGATATCGCGTACGGGGGAAACTTTTACGCGATTATTGACGCCAAATCAGTGGGACTCGATTTGATTCCTGAAAACGCTTCCGACATTATTGCAAAGGCGATCAACATTCGTAACGCCATCAACGAATCAACGGAAGTGGTCCACCCGCAATTTCCGTTTATCAGGGGATTGACCCATGTGGAATTTTTTACGGAGCCAACGCATAAAGAAGCGGATGTAAAAAACACCGTTGTCGTCCCGCCGGGCGGGATCGACCGTTCACCGTGCGGGACGGGGACTTCTGCCAAGCTGGCTGTTCTTTATGCCAATGACGAAATAGGGATAGAAGAAGAATTTGTCCATGAGAGTATAGTCGGCACATTATTTACAGGGCGTGTGCTTCATGAAACGCAAGTCCAAGGAATGGACGCGGTTGTGGCAAACATATCGGGATCGGCCTGGCTGATGGGCATGCACCGCTTTTTCTACAATGAGGAAGATCCGCTTAGGGAAGGGTTTCTTCTTATTCCGCCGATGGAGCATGAAACGGAGGATGTGACATGAAACTGCAAAAAATGTATCACACGACTGACGTGCATGTGGCAGGCGAAGTTTTTCGGATCATCCATGATGTGCCACTCGTTCATTACAGAAGTCTGCAACAATTGGAGGAGCAGCTGCCGGCCACTTTTTCGGAAGAAATGAAATTGCTTGTAAAAGAGCCGCGCGGATTTGCGGGGATCACCGGCTGTCTCGTTGTTCCGCCTGTCAGTGAAGAAGCGGATGTGGCTGTTATCTTTTTTGATCATGAAGGCACAGTGCCTGTTCATAATGCCGGAGTTGCCGCCATCACTACTGCCCTGCTTGAAAATGGCCGCTTAAAGGAGAAACAATCAAGCGAGTATTTGATAGAAACCGTTCAAGGCATCGTTTTTGCATCGGCGGTAATGGAAAAGGAACAGGTTGTATCCGTTATTGTGGAGACAGGTTCGTTTACTCTCGTGAAGTCTGACATTCCTTTTTTAGAGACAATGTATACCCTCGTGCAGGGGGAGCATTTGTATGCTCTGTTTGACGCGAAGGAAGTTGGCGCCGTGCTGGAACTCGCCAATCTTTCAGAATTAAAAGAATGGGGACGACAGGCTGTTCAAAAGTTGGCAAGGGAACGCGCAGTTGAAAGGGTTGTGTTAATGGATTGGGCGGAAGCATCCAAGGGAAGGGTGAAATCAGTCACGTTCCGGGAGGACGGATGGCTCGTCCGTTCGCCGGGCTTCGGTTCGACGGCGGCCTGTTTTACAAGTCTGGTGGGGAAAGGGGAAATCCGGTCGGAACAACGGCTAGTGAATGAAAGCATTTTTGGAAGTTTTCTTGAAGCAAATTTGCTTCAAGTCGACGGCGACAATCGGTTCAGTATACGTGCGAGAGGGTTTATGACAGGGGCGCAAACGTTTATCCTCGATCCAACGGACCCTCTGCCTGACGGTTTTTTGCTTAAGTAATGGCATTCCTGGTTTATGAAAAATGAGGAGGAAAACCATGGTAAAAGAAAAGCGTCTTCCCAATCTGCCTGAAGTAATCTTTGTGTTAGTGAGTTTTATTGTCATCATGTACGTGTTTGTTGCGCAAATTGGCCTTCCGATTCAATTGGCATTGTTCGTTTCCTGGTTTGTCATTATGCTTGTCGGCCTTAAAATCGGTTACACGTATTCCGATTTGCAGGATGGCATTTTAAAGGGGATTCATAACGGTTTGGAAGCTGTCTTGGTCCTCATTACGGTGGGGGCGTTGATTGGTACATGGATTGCCGGCGGAATCGTTCCGAGCATCATTTATTATGGTCTCACCATTATTAATCCGACGATCTTTTTATTTGCCGCTTTCGTTATTTGTACGTTGACATCGCTGGCAACCGGAACGTCATTCGGCACAGCGGGCACTGCCGGCATCGCCATGATGGGGATTGGACACAGTTTTGGAATACCGATAGCGCTTGTGGCAGGGGCCGTCATTTCCGGAGCTTATGTTGGAGATAAAATGTCTCCGCTTTCAGACACGACGATCATGACGGCCTCATTGACGAAAGTAAACTTGATTGAGCACATCAAATCCATGCTGTATGTCAGTGTTCCCGCTTGGGTGTTAACGGGGTTGTTATTTATCTTTACCGGTTTGTTTTACGTGAACAAAAGCGGCGACCTAAGCCGTGCAGAAGCGACGATGGCTTCATTGCAGGAGCATTTTCATATCGGCTGGTATATGCTCATTCCTGCCGTGATTGTTATTATCCTTCTAGCCATGAAAAAGCCCTCGATTCCGACGATTGCTTTTGGTGCCTTGCTCGGAGCCATTTGGTCCTTTCTATTTCAAGATATGACGATACTGGATGCGATTAAAACTTCCTACAGCGGATTTGCGATTGAATCGGGCGTCGATTTTATCGACAATTTGCTCAACAGGGGCGGGATTGTCTCC
The DNA here is from genome assembly GCF_037980985.1 of Siminovitchia sp. FSL H7-0308. NCBI lineage: Bacteria > Bacillati > Bacillota > Bacilli > Caryophanales > Bacillaceae > Siminovitchia > Siminovitchia sp. FSL H7-0308. The sequence goes on along the minus strand of NZ_CP150282.1, from coordinate 3,264,189 downwards.
ATGCTTGATGTCATTGTTCTCATTTTGTTTGCTCTTGGCGTTGGCGGTTTGATGGAGAAAATCGGCATATTGCAGGTTATTTGCAACACGATGCTTGCTTGGGCGGATAATGCGGGGAAAGTGACACTTTCTACGATCATTTCCGGATTTTTTGGGAACTTCTTTGGAGGCGCTGCTTACGTATCCATTATCACGGCGAGTAAGATTACCGAAAAAAACTATGATCGTCTTGGCATTGACCGGCGGGTGCTTTCAAGAAATACAGAAGCGGGCGGAACAGTTACGACGCCGATGGTGCCGTGGAGTGATGGCGGGGTATATATGGCCACTGTATTAGGTGTAAGCACTTTGTCCTACCTTCCCTTTTTATGGTTTAACTTTTTGGCTGTATTCATTACGTTGATTTACGGGTTTACGAATAAGTTTATTTGGTATACGAACGATTCGGACAGTGAAGATACGGATCAACAAATTGCAAGTCTATAACATAATGAATGGAGGAAGTAAAATGTCAAAAATCAGGGGAGCTTTTCCGGTTTTAATTACCCCGATGAATGAACATCAGGAGATTGATTGGGGAGGTGTTAAGAACAATATACATTATTTTATCGACCAAGGTGTGGCTGGAGTCATTATCAATGGGAGCACCGGAGAGTTTGTCAGTCTGACGAAAGAAGAAAAATATAAGATGGTTGAAACGGTGGTTCAAGAAGTAAACGGACGAATTCCTGTAATGGTTGGGACAGCGTCCGAAACGACGAAAGAAACAATCGAATACACGAAACAGGCGGAAGCGAATGGCGCGGACGCCGCCTTGATCATTAATCCTTACTATTGCAAACCGAAGGAAGAAGAAATCTATTTTCATTTTAAAGAAGTTGCCAAAGAAACGGATATTCCGATCATGCTGTATAACAATCCAGGTCTGTCCGGCATCGATATGAGCACGGAGTTGATGCTGCGGCTTGCAAGAGAATGTGAAACCATTACACATGTCAAAGAATCGAGCGGCGATATTCAGAAAGCGAGAGACCTCGCCCGTGAAGGAAAAGGCGACATTGAAGTGTTTTGCGGAGCTGAAGAGCTGGTCATGGAATCTTATTTCGTCGGAGCAACGGGCTGGGTGTCCGTAGCGGGCAATATTGTGCCGAAACTGGTGACAGATATGTTTCACTACTTCCAAAATGGTGAAATTGACAAGGCCTGGGAAATCAACGACCGCATTCTTCCTCTCTGTCATTTCCTTGAAGGATCGGGGAAATATGTCCAAATTGTCAAGCGGGCTCTGGAATTGACCGGGCAGGCCGGCGGACCGTCGCGCTATCCAAGACTGGGATTGTCGCCGGCTGAAGAACAGCAGTTGAGAGATATTTTATCTCAATTAAACATTACACTCGCCACAGTAAAATAAAAGAATATGATGTTTGCGAAATTCAGTGGAAAGGACAGGATTACATGGTTTAGTAAAATGTCAATCTTCTACCAGGGGTGGTAAGCCATGAATGTTCATTTAATCATTGTTATTGTGTATTTAACTAGCATGGTTTTCTTAGGAATGTATTTTGCTAAGCGCGAAGTTAAAAATACCGAGGATTTTATGATAGCAGGGCGGCGATTGCCGGGTTTTATCCTCGTTGGAACATTGCTTGCCACGTGGGTGGGATCAGGAACAATAGTCGGAGGGGCCAGTTTTATTTTTCAATACGGGCCTCTCGCCTCTATTATTTACTTTGCCGGTGGACCTATTGGGATCATGATTTTATACTTCATTGCCGATATGGCCCGATTATTGAAGAAAAATACTTTACCAGAAATGTTGGAGAATAGATATGGAAGTACTACTCGGCTTGTCGCCACTGTTTTTATCCTGTTGGCGTATGTGGGCATTACCGCTTACCAATTCATAGGCGGAGGAGTCATACTGAGTATGACGACTGACATATCACCTGAAACCGGCACGATACTCATTGCTGTTTTTGTCATATTTTTAGCTGTAACAGGTGGACTATTTTCTGTCTCTTACACAGATTTTGTAAGCGCTATATTGATTGTGTTTGGATTTTTAATCGCTGTCCCATTTTTATTGCCCAAGGTAGATGGTTTTTCTGGAATGGTTTCCGCATTGCCTGACAGTCATGTAAGCTGGTCGGGAGGATTGACATTCCCGCAATTGTTGGGGTTCTTTTTACCGACCTTCCTATTAATACTGGGAGACCAAAATATGTACAATCGATTTTCGGCAGCCAGGGACGAAATCACCGCAAAAAAATCAACAATCGGATTCTTTTTTGGGAATGTCATCATTATTAGTTTAGCGATCTTTATTGCGACAACTGCTGTTGTGTTATACCCGGAAATTCAATCTGACACTTCTATTTTTCATATTGCCGCAAATGCAGTACCGGTTCCCGTTGGGTCACTGATATTGGTTGCTTCCATTGCGTTGGTCATTACGACAGCTAACTCCTTTTTATTATCCATTGCCGGAAATATCGTTTACGACATTTACTCTCGATTTAAGGGTACGCTCACAGATCGGCAGCATTTACGTTTTAGTCGGATGTCTGTTATACTGCTTGGTATTTTGGCCTATGTACTCGGTACTTTTTTTCCGAGTGTATTAGAAGTACAAATGTATTCTTACACGATGTATGGTGCAGCAATTACACCCGTTGTGATGGCGACATTTTTTTGGAAAAGAGCCAATACGGCGGGGGCGCTGGCTTCTATTATTACTGGTGGGATGGCAACCCTTTTCTGGGAACTTGTACTCAATAAGCCGTTTGATTGGAACAGTGTTTTGTTTTCTTTGCCGTTATCGGTCGCTGCCCTCATTATTATCACGTTACTCACGTCAAAAAAGAAGGATATCGCGAGTATGGATACAGATTCAACAATCGTTCATCAAGCAAATGATAAACTTCCGGGAGGTCGGTGAAAAATGAATATAGACCATCGGTTAAATGAATTAATAACGTTTATGAATGAGCAAGGGCTTGCGGCTTGTGTCATTTCTAATCCGGATCATCAATATTATCTCAGTTCCTTTAAGGCGATCTTATATTCGCGTCCCATTCTATTTGTGCTAGATGAAAAATCAACGAGCTTAATCGTTCCGGCGTTGGAAGAGGTTCATGCCAAGGAAGAAGCAAAGATAGATCGTATTCTTACTTATTATGAACATCCGGAAAAAGCAAAGGAAGGTATTCATCCATATCAACATTTGGAAAAATTGCTCGTTCCGTATTCGACAGGATCAAAAATCGGCATCGATATGAGTGCGACTTCCGCGGGTCTGGCTGAATGGATACGGAAGTTGGGATTTACACTCGTTGATGTAGGACAAAAAATCGTTGAAATGCGTTATATAAAAGATGAAGAAGAGTTGAAGTTGATAGAGGAAGCGGGCCGGCTTGCCAACTTGGCGGTAGATCAATCTTTAAAGGCGTGTAGAGAAGGAATCACGGAAATCGAAATGGATGCGGCAGGAAATGAAGCTTTATTTAAGGAAACGGCTAAAAAGCATCCAAACTCAACACTGGATTTATTTGCCATGTCTCCTTCCGGCATAGAACGCACGATCATGCCGCATGTCTTTTCAAATACAAGGAAACTACGAAAAGGAGATGTGATTATTCATAGCCGTCAAGTGGCACTCAACGGTTATCGGGCCGAGCTGGAAAGAACGGTAGTCCTTGGCGAATTAACGAAAGAGCAAAGAAGAGGTTTTGAAGCGGCAAAACTGGCCCAGCAAGCATCAATTGATTTTATTAAACCGGGAGTTACGGCCGCTGAAGTCGACGAGGTATCAAGAAATGTGTTAAGAGAGGCTGGATTTGGACAGTACGCCATTCACAGGGCTGGGCATGGCATTGGGATATCCGCGCATGAAGAGCCTTCATTACGGTTTGATAATGATTTGATGTTAAAAAAGGGGATGGTATTTACGATTGAGCCGGGAATTTTCATTCCAGGCATAGGGGGATTTAGACACTCAGATACACTTATACTGACTGAGAATGGTCATAGACTCATCACCGAATACCCGCGTGAATTAGAAGATTTAACCTATCGTTAATCCGGGAGTTACTATACATCCGGACTTTCTCCGATACGCCTGTTGCAGATTCGCAGGACAAATAGTGACTGCCTGTCACCGTATTGGACAAATTTTTCATGAGTCCTTGAACATATTGCAATGTCCGCAAAAATCTGATGAAAAAAATTTGCAACTAAATGATCCATTTATCGGAGGTATGTTTATGGAATTTATCATAAATGGGGTAACGGCTTTTTGTGGTGAAAATCTGGCATTGAAAGAAGAGCAGGCTATTTGGATTAAAGATGAGATGATTTATAAAGTTTTACCAAGTGATCAAATTCCATCAGATAAGCATGTCATTGATAGAAGCGGGATGTTTTTGCTTCCTGGATTAATCGATTTACATGTCCATATTATTTGGGACGGTGAGACGGACCCTGTTAAAACGAATGCGGAAGAAAGCTATGAACAAATTATCATTCGCGCTGTAACCAATTACCAAAAATATATAACGAAAGGGATTACGACAATCAGGGATCTTGGTTCCATAAAAGATATTGCCTTACATGTGGCCGAAGCAGCCGATAGAAACCTGATCGCCGGTTCAAGATTAGTCGCATGTGGAAAAACGATCACGATGACGGGCGGACATGATCCTTTTTGGGGAAGTTTTTCGGATGGACCTTCCGAAGTTCTAAAAGCGACACGAGAGCAAATATACAAACATGCCGGGGTTATTAAAGTAAGCGCCACCGGAGGAGTATATGGCAGAAGCAAAGGCGAAGTAGCCGAAAGATCGGAACTCACTTACGAAGAGTTAAAGATTATATGTGAGGAGGCTAATCGATTTGATCTTAAGGTAGCCTCCCATGCCATTGGAAGGGAGGGGATTATCAACTCTATTAATGCGGGAGTAGATTCAATCGAGCATGGTCATTATATCGATGAGGAGATCGTCGAGTTAATGAATAGAAAGGGTTCATCGTGGGTACCGACATTGGAAGTCTATCAAAAGCTTGCCAGTCTGGAGCATGTGCCTTTATATGCCCGAGAAAAAGCAAAAAAAGTAATAGAGGCGCACGAGAAAGCATTTTGTCAGTTTTTTGATCAAGTGCTTGTTGGCGCCGGTTCGGATGCCGGATCCATATCCACTCCTCACCCCTCTTTGCTGGGTGAACTTCATACAATGAATAAATATGTGAATAATCCTAGAGACATTTTGAAAACGGCGACAGTCAATGCGGGAAAGATATTAGGAATTCCTACAGGCCAAATTACAGAAGGCTATTTCGCCGATTTTATTTTAATGGATCAAAACCCTTTATTAGATCTCAATCACCTCGAAGAAATAAAAGAAGTTTATTTAGAAGGAAAAAGATTTGTATAAAAATGTATTCTATTACAAAAAGGAGACTTATCTATGATTACTTCTTATGCAACTTTGAATGAAAAGGTAAAGGATTTTTTAAGTAAACCGATTGGTCTATATATAAATGGAAATTTTGTGCCGGCGAAAAGCGGGAAAACATTTGAAACATTAAATCCGGCGACAGAGGAAGTGCTGGCAACGGTGAGCGAAGCACAGGCAGAAGATATTGATGCGGCTGTCGAGGCCGCCCACAGGGCTTTTCATGAAGGACCATGGTCTGCTTTGACAACGGCCGAGCGCTCACATTTGATCTATAAATTGGCTGATTTGCTGGAGGAGAACAGAGAAGAGCTTGCCCAGCTTGAAACGCTTGATAATGGCAAGCCATTTAAAAATGCCCTGGAAGATGATGTGGATGGAACCGTGAACCATTTTCGCTATTATGCCGGCTGGGCGACGAAGTTGTATGGACAAACGATTCCCATCTCTAAACAATATTTAAATTATACGGTTCATGAGCCAGTCGGGGTGGTGGGGCAGATTATTCCCTGGAATTTTCCGCTGGCAATGGCCTCATGGAAACTGGGAGCGGCACTTGCAACGGGTTGCACTGTTGTCATCAAGCCTGCCGAACAGACTCCCTTGTCGCTTCTTTATACAGCAAGACTTTTTAAAGAGGCAGGCTTTCCCGACGGTGTGGTCAATATTGTTCCGGGATTCGGGCCCGAAGCGGGCGAAGCAATCGTCACCCATCCGAAAGTAAATAAAGTTGCATTTACCGGATCGACCGTCACGGGAAAAAACATTATGAAGAAAGCGGCAGATCAAATCAAACATGTAACCCTGGAGCTCGGAGGCAAATCGCCAAATATTATTTTTGAAGATGCCAATGTGGAAGAAGCGATTGAAGGGGCTTTCCAAGGGATCATGTACAATCATGGGCAAAATTGCAGCGCGGGTTCACGCGTCTACGTCCAGCGTTCATTGTATGATCAAGTGTTGAATGCCCTAGTTGAAAAAGCGAACGAACTCGTTCTTGGCAATGGGTTGGACGATAAAACGGAAATGGGGCCGCTCATATCCATGAAACAATTAGAACGCGTCCTTGGCTATGTTCAAAAGGGAGAGGAAGAAGGAGCCAAAATGGTTGCAGGCGGAAAACGGGCATTCGATACAGGCTTCTTCATGCAACCGACTATTTTTGCCGATGTGACAGACGATATGACCATCGCCAGGGAAGAAATTTTCGGGCCGGTCGTTGTGGTGATGCCGTTTGACACGGTAGAAGAGGTCATTCGCAGGGCAAACGACAGTCATTATGGTTTGGCCGCCGGAATCTGGTCGGAAAATATTCAAACTGCCCATTATGTGGCCAGTCGTCTCGAGGCAGGAACCGTTTGGATTAATGACTACAGCTTGGAAATGGAAGGCGCGCCATTTGGGGGCTATAAACAATCGGGAATCGGCCGAGAACTTGGAAGCTATGCGCTGAATGAATATACCGAGGTAAAAAGTGTTTGGGTGAAAGTGAGATCGTAATCAATAGATTTTTAGAGAAAAACTGCCATAAAGGGGCCGGGACGTCCCCTTGTAAAAATGAAATAAATCGCATGGAATCAAGTTTAAAACCTTGATTTCACGCGGTATTATTCTAACGATTTTTACGAATATTAATCAACTTTCAACTTATGTCCCAGCCCCTAGGCTGTCAAGAAACCCTCGAAGAAAACTTAATCACGGCAAATCCATCCTCCCCTTTGGGGATTTTACTCGTCTTTTTTGGGGGAAGCGACTTTTGGGGTTTACTAGCGACTATTTTGATTTACTCCCGACGGAAAGCGAAATATGTTGACGTAGCGATGATGGGGATTTTTTTACACAAATAAACCGGACAATTATAAATGAATTGTTCGGTTTTTGCTATTTCGTATTTGCTTATGTCCCGGCCACTTCCTCATAAAACCTTTTCATGAAAAATCAATTTTATTAAAAAAAAGGTTGATTCACTCTATTTTTTACAGTATAATCATAAATAATTTCAGTAATACTGTAAAAATAGAGAAGAGAGGATTTTGATGGAGGACATTTTTATTAAGATTCAAAAGTTGAGAAAAGAGAGGAGGCTGACTTTAAAAGAGCTGAGTACGGCGACTGGTCTTTCCATTAGTTTTTTATCGCAAGTCGAGAGAGGAACAACGTCATTGGCGATCACTTCATTGAAGAAAATAGCAGATGCTTTAGAAGTGCCCATGGTCTATTTCTTCGAAGAGGAGAGGGATGTAAACTATGCGGTTTATAAAAAAGACCAACATCCTTTTCGAATAGGCAGTTCGGATTCCACGCTCATCAGATTAAGCAGTCAGTTCCCAGAAAGAAAAATAGATGCCTTTATTATTACGTTAGATCCAAAACATAAAGATCCGGAATTGGTTCAGCATCCGGGAGAAGAGTTTTATTATGTATTGGAAGGCGAGGTTCTCATTTATATTCATGACAAAACATACTTGTTAAAAAAGGGAGATGCCATCCATTTTCCTTCAACCATTCCTCATAAATGGGAAAATCCGCTTGATAGCGAGACGACATTAGTCAGCTCTGTAACACCAGCCGTTTTTTGATTCGCAGCAGATAAAACTGCTTGCGAATGAAATAATGTAAGCGCATAACAATTGTTCACTGCACGTTCATATCTGAAAGAAATGAGGAGGATATACCATGCACCGTTACCGTTTAGGAGTAGACATAGGTGGAACATTTACAGATTTGGTTTTATACGATAAAAAAACCCGGAGTTTCCACACTCATAAAACATTGACAACACCTGATAACCTGGCTGAAGGCGTCATGCAATCTATCAGTAAATATGTAAGGGATTTCAATGAAATTGAATATTTTGTGCATGGTACGACTTCGGGGCTCAATGCTTTGTTGGAGAGAAAAGGTGCCAAGGTTGCATTGGTCACAACAGAAGGATTTCGGGATGTTTATGAGATTGGCAGAGCCAACCGTGTGGACATGTACAATATTCAGTATAAAAAACCAGCTCCACTGGTTGATAGAGAACACATATATGAAATGGCGGAGCGAGTTTCCCATGACGGAGAAATATTACAGCCAATTGACAATGAGGAAGTTAAAAAATTGGTGAACCGTCTGAAAAAAAACCATTATGAAGCCGTCGCTGTTTGCTTTTTGCACTCTTACAGAAATCCAATCCATGAGCAGGCCGTAAAGGATTTGATAGAAAAAGAGCTGAATATCCCAGTCTCGCTTTCTAGTGATATTGCAAGAGAGTGGCGTGAATATGAGCGTACAAGCACCACGATCATGAATGCGTACATCGCTCCGATCGTCAGGAAATATTTAAATAAGTTGGAAACGATGCTAGCTGAAAGCGGATATACAAACGATATTTACATTATGCAGTCAAATGGCGGTGTGATGACATCAAAGGTGGCTAAGCAACTGCCTTTGCAAACGCTTATGTCCGGGCCGGTGGGCGGCACGATCGGAGGTGCCAATCTCTCTGCGCTCATAAATGAAAAAAACTTAATTTGTGTAGACATGGGCGGTACGAGCTTTGATGTGAGCATGACGATTGACGGGGAACCGGATATTACCGCTGAAACAATGATGGAAGGCTTTCCACTTCTTTCACCTATGGTGAATATTCATACGATTGGTGCCGGAGGGGGCTCCATCGCCTATACAGAGGGAGGAGGATTGAGAGTCGGCCCGGAGAGTGCCGGATCGTACCCGGGCCCAGCCTGTTACGGCAACGGCGGGAAAAAACCTACTGTCACTGATGCCAATTTAATTCTTGGCAGGATTGATCCGGATCATTTCTTGGGGGGAGGGATGAAACTGGACAAGAAAGCCGCTTATAAGGCCATCCAATCTGTGGCAGATGAAATTGGGTTATCTGTCGAAGAAACGGCTGAAGGCATATGTAATATTGCCAATGCGAAGATGGCAGATGCCATCCGGACTCTGACTGTCAGAAAAGGCATTGATCCGCGTGATTTTACGATGGTGGCCTTTGGCGGCGCCGGACCCATGCATGCGGTAATGATTGCCGAGTCATTGGGGATACAAAAAATATTCGTTCCAAACACATCCGGGACATTTTCCGCTTGGGGAATGCTGCAAACAGATATTCGTTTTGATTCTGTCAGAAATGATCACTCATTATTGTTAAGCGTTGATAAAGACAGAATGCATTCCCTATATGAAGAAATGAAAGAAGAATGTATGGACATGATGCGCCAGCAGCATATCAGCTCTCATAAAATACGTCTTCAGAAAAGCATGGATGTGCGCTATGTGGGGCAAGAATACACGATCAACATTGTGAATCATTCGGATGATCCACATGATTTGGAGCGCTTATTCCATCAAGCTCATTTCGAAATATATGGGCATCATAATCCGGATAATCCAACGGAAATCGTGAATCTCAGGATGACCGCCATAGGTGATTTGGAGAAATTGGAGTTTCATCAAAAAGAGGAAAAGGACAGCAAAACAGTAATGCCTCAGCATACAAGAGAGACTTTTTGGAGTGGTGAAGCCAAAAGAACCGGGATATACTCAACGGCGGATTTGATGAACGGAAACAATTTGACAGGCCCGGCTATTATTGAAGATCAGAACACGACAATGGTGATTCCGCCTAAATACGCTGTTTTGATTGATGAAAATAAGAACATTCAAATTGAAAAAATCTTCAGCAAAGAGGAGGTATATTCATGAAAGTGCAAGAAAAAAACTTTTTAGAAAATCCCGTTACTACTGAAATTGTGCGAAATGCCCTGATCTCTGCTGCGGATGAAATGAATGCCAGTTTAGCCAGAAGCGCTTTTTCCCCGATCATTTATGAAATGAAGGATTGCAGTGTTTGTTTATTTGACAAAGAGGTCCGGTTGCTAGGCCAATCGGCCGGATTGCCCATATTCCTCGGCAACCTGGATGAATGCATTAAAATAACGACGGACTTAATAGGCGGGATAGAGAAGTACAAAGAAGGCGATTTATATATATTAAATGATTCCTATATTGGAGGAACCCACTTAAATGATGTAACGACATTTTCTCCGATTTTTTACGAAGGGCAACTTGTGGGATTTACCGCTACAAGAGCCCACTGGCTTGACATCGGATCAAAAGATCCGGGATATCCGATGGATGCCACAAGTATTTTCCAGGAGGGCATTCGTATCCCTCCTACGAAAATATATGAAAATTTCAAACCTCTGGAACATGTTATACGGTTAATAACAACGAATAACCGCTTTCCGGAAGCGGCTTTAGGTGACTTGAATGCTCAAGTGGCAGCGTGCAGAACGGGTGAAAAAAGATTTAAAGAGTTAATAGATAAGTTTGGTCTCGAAAGAATCGGCCATTGTATACATGATATTTTCTTGCAATCTGAGATGTTGGATAGAGAAGTCATCGAGAAAATACCAGATGGAGCATACGAGGCGGAGGGGTATCTTGATAATGACGGGACAAACGATGAACCTATTTATGTAAAAGTAAAAGTTTTAGTGGAAGGCGAACATATAACGATTGATTTATCGGGATCAAGCCGTCAAAGGAGAGGGCAGACAAACTGTGGCTATGCCCAGACAATTTCTGCTTGCAGGGTTGCATTTAAAGATCTAATCAGCCCGAGTGCTCCTGTCACGGGCGGGAACTTTAAAACGCTCCGTGTCGTGGCGCCAGAGGGAACCGTTTTTCATGCCGTTGAACCTGCGCCTTGCGGGTGGTATTTTACACCATTAGGTCTATTAATAGACCTCATCATTAAAGCTCTTTCTCCCGTTATGAAGGAAAAAGCAGCGGCCGCCCATTACGGAGATTCAATGGTTGTCACTTTTGCAGGAAAAGACAATAACAGTGAATTTTTAAGTGTGGAAGCAACAGCAGGCGGTTGGGGAGCATTCCAAGGCGGCGATGGGCCATCGGCTTTGATTAACCATGTAAGTGGAGATTTTAAAAATTTGCCTATTGAGGTGTTTGAATCCAAATACCCGATCCGGATCAACCAATACGCTTTAAGAAAAAATTCCGGTGGAAAAGGGCAGTTCAGGGGCGGTCTTGGGGTTATAAGAGAATATGAAGTGTTACGTGACGAAACTTATGTATCACTGTGGTTTGAGCGATCCAAAACACCTGCATGGGGACTTTTTGGAGGAGAACCGGGCCAGGAGCCGGACGTTGAAATTGTTTCTGGACACGGCAGCGAGCATATTTTAAAGGTGAATGGAAAAGAATTGAGCAAAGGAGATCGAGTGATTGTTAAAACCGGAGGCGGCGGCGGTTTTGGCAAGTATTCCTTACGCAGACAGGAAGACATAGAAAGCGATTTAAGAAAAGAATATATAGACGGATAGGGATGGACATCTTTGAAAGAATTCTTTTGGTTCAAAAGAATTCCTTTTTTAAAATATAAGTCAGAATATTCAGATATAAATGTGCGAGAAGGAGTAGCAAACGTGAAAAAAATCAAAATCACATTTCAATCGGGCAAAAGCTTATTTGTGCATTTAAACGAGGACAGCAGGACAGCGCGAGAAATTTATAAGATGTTGCCTTTTAAAAGTGAAGCAGTACATTCCAGATGGTCAGGAAGGGAGATCAATGCCGAATTGCCCATCGATCAAAAAATTCCTCCGGAGGATCAAACGATCTATACAAGCTTGGGAGAAGTGTGTTATTGGAGCAACTGGAGAAGAGGAGAAAACGAAGAGCAAAAACATGTCATAGCCATCTACTATGGGGCAGAAATGACGAGAAGTAAATGTGGCGAGGAGCCAGTGAACGTCATTGGACGAGTAAAAGAGTGTGATATAGAAACGTTGACGGAATTGGGAGAGATGATTTGGCTAAAAGGCGCTCAAAAAATGTATATGGAGAGAGCCTAAAATGAGAGGAAATCGGGGGAATTCACATGAGTTTTTTAGATAAAGACTCCGCAATGAATCGTGTACCTGCATCCGAAAGACAACACTGGATTGTGCCTGCGACAATTTTTGGAGGATTGGAGTTCTCTGTCCCGGTGATCATGATTGGGGCAGCCCTTGCAGGCAGTTTTGGACTGACAAAGGTTTTGGTCATTCTTCTGATAGGGTTGGTGATCATCCAGTGGGCAGGCAATGCCCTGCAAGGATATATTGGCGCCAAAACGGGACTGCCTTCTTCAGTCATCGCGAGAAACAGTTTTGGATCTTTACAAGCAAGATTTATTATTGCATTGGCTTTAGTGATTTTAAATGTGGGGTGGTTCGCGGTAAATACGGCTGTTGCTGGAAATGCGATTGCGGCGGTATTCGGGATTGATTATGCGAATTCCCGAATTTTATGGGCATTATTAACAGTATTAGCCGGGGCTCTTTTTGCTTTGCCGGCGGTCATTGGCTATCATTCCATGAAATGGACTGACTATTTGGCAGTCCCTTCAGGATTATTATTGATTACAGCGGCTGTTTTTTACGTCCTGAAAGGAACAGGCTGGGATGCCATCATGTCTTGGAGTCCGGAACCAACCATGACATTCATGGGAGGCATCAGCCTCGTTTTGGGCGCGAATGTGGCGCAATGGTTAATTGCTTCAGACTATACGCGATATTCTAAACCAGCCCTAAAAGATCAGGCATTGATACCATTGGGAATCGTTGTCATTGGTTTTGTGTTCTTTTTGACAGGAGCCATTATGTCAGTAGGTGTGGGCGAAGCTGATATCGTTCTTGTGATGCAAAATTTGGGCTTTCCATTTTGGGGATTTTTAATTTTGTGGCTCGCTTTGTGGACTAGCCAACTTGTTGCCAGCTACTCTATCGGACTGGCAGCCGCTAATATGTTTAATGTCCAATCGGGACGAGGACGTGCCTGGCTCACAGTGATCGGTTCGGCTGTTGGCGTACTTTTAGCGTTGCTGGGCATCCTGTCTTACTTTATGGATTTTCTCGTACTTTTGGGTGTGATCTATCCAGCCATTGCGGGTGTCATGTTTGCCGATTTCTTTTTTATTCGAAATAAAAATTGGGAGGACAAGGAAGGCTGGAATTGGGTGGCAACAATTGCCATGGCGGGCGGAGGATTCCTGGGATATGTAACACAGTATCTTGTCCCTTTTGGAATTCCAGCAGTTCAGTCCCTGATTGCATCCGTATTCATTTACCTGATAGGCATGAAACTAAAAGCCCAATACGCTCCTGACCACTTTACAAGGATTGCCGGAAAAGACATCATTCCCGACTCCGCGGATACGGTCACCAACAAGGAAGATTTATTGTAAACAAAAGCGGCGATCAGTTGGATCTTTTTAAAATACCCCCTTCATCAATGAAGGCTTCGGATTAGAAACGAATCCGAAGCCTTTTATGTTGAGGTATGGCCCAGTCTATTTAAAGGGTTTGCAGCTTTTTCGGGAAGGAAGTGAGTACTTCTGCTTCTCCTCTCTCATTGATGTACACAATATCTTCGATTCGGACTCCACCCTCTCCGGGTATATAAATTCCTGGCTCAATTGTAAAAACGAGACCTTTTTCGGCGATCTCTTCATAATGTTGGTGGATGGAAGGCGATTCATGGACCTCAATGCCCAGTCCATGTCCAACCCGGTTGTTGAAGTATTGGCCATATCCATGATCTATAATGACCTTCCTGGCCGCGATATCAAATGTTTTCAAGGGGACTCCGGCCTTTACTGCCTGAATTCCGGCTTCATTTGATGTCAAGACAATGTTATAGATCTCTTTTTGTTTTTCAGATGGCTCCCCCAGTACAAAAGTTCTCGTGATGTCAGAGCAATACCCATCTTTGACGACACCAAAATCAATTAGCAGGAAGTCTCCTTCTTCCAACTTGCGATCTCCGGGTGAACCGTGCGGCAGAGCGGATTTTTCACCGGAAAGGACGATGGTGGAAAAAGAAGGGCCGTCCGCTCCAAACTTACGCATCAAAAACTCAAGCTCAGCAGTCAATTCGGCTTCTGTCATGCCTGCCGCAACTTTTTTGATACCTTCGGCCAGCACTTTTTCAATTAGCTTTATAGAATGGGATAGCTTTTCTACTTCCGCCCTTGATTTTTTCTCCCTCTGCTGATTAATAAACGGCTGTACATCTTTTATTTGAGCGCCGGGATACATTTTTAGCAAATTCGTATAACGGTCATAGGAGAAGGCTTTTCCTTCGATCCCAAAACAGGTTGGAATGGAACCCATGCAATTTTTCAACACTTCAAAAGGATCTTCATCATCGGCGATGGGAATGATTGTCTCCATGTCGGCATCCATTTGGGCAGCTTCAAAATCCAAAGCGGGTACAAACAAAAAGGCCTTTTCTGCTTTTGGGCAAGTGACGTAGGCCATAAACCGTTCGTAAGGCTCAGATAGGAAGCCGGTGTAATAATACACATTGGCCGGATCGATAATGATTCCCGCTTCTATTCCTTTTTCTGATAAATGTTTATTTAATAGAGTTCTTCTTTTTTCATACATACGTTTCCATTCATCCCCTTTTCTTCTATTTAAACATAAAAAAGCAAGAAATGTGCCACGGGAAAGCTGGCATAAATATTGCAATATTAATAACTACAATAAAAGGAGGGGAGGCAACCGTTCCAAAAAAGAATGTATGTGAGAAGACAGGCAACTTGTTGGAAAAGTTTCGCAATGGATTGCGTCAAGAGTAAGCTGAAATATACTATTACAAACTAATCGTTGTAAAAGAAAATAGACAGTGCTTAAAAATTTTGACAAGCCGTTTTCAAAGAAATTTGACAATGTACATAGTCATTTACTTTTTAATTGAAACCGTTTACATCAATAAAATGGGGAGGACAAGTACATGGAAAACAAAAGGCGCTATTGGCTGATGGTTCTTTTATTTGCAAGTTTCCTAACGCTTGCCGGCTGCTACGGGGGAGACAAAAAGGCGACAAAGGACGGGAAAATGGATACAGGTGGAAGAGAGAAAGCGGAATCTGGGCAGGTTCTCAATCTGTCGGTGGAAGGTGAAATACCAACATTAAGAACGAATGGCACCATGGACGGGCTGTCACAAACGATCATCCAAAACATTTTTGAAGGTCTTTTTCGTTTGAATGAGAATGATGAAATTATTGAAGGTGTGGTAGATTCGTATGAAGTCAGTAAAGATGGGAAAAAGTATACGTTTCAATTGAAGGAAGACGCGGTTTGGAGCAATGGTGATCCTGTAAAGGCCGACGACTTTGTCTATGCATGGAGAAGGAACCTGGCTCCGGAAACAATTTCTCCACATGCGTATTTAATGAATGCGGTAAAAGGGGCGGAAGAGATTCAAAATTCCAAAAGCGATTTGTACGGAAAAACAGATCAGCTCGGAGTAAAAGCGATTGACGCATCCACTCTCGAAGTCGAGTTGGTGAACAGTGTTCCGTATTTTACAGAATTATTAGCCCATGCTGTTTTTTATCCGCAACATGAAGAATTTGTCGAATCCAAAGGCGATCAATACGCGTTGGAACCGGAACATTTGATCTTTAATGGACCTTTCCAGCTTGATTCTTGGGATCACGATCAAAAATGGACGTTGAAGAAAAACTCGTCATATTGGGATGAGGAAAATGTAAAAGTGGAAGAAATCCGCTACAATGTCGCAAAAGATATGGCGACAAGCGTGAACTTGTATGAAACCGGCGCTATTGATGCTGTCAATTTATCATCTGACTTTGTCGATGCCTATAAAGATCATGCGGAATTTACGACTTCATTAAAGTCGGAAGTGTACTTTTTAAGGATGAACCAAAAGAATCAATATCTACAAAACGTAAACATCCGGAAAGCGATTGACATGGCTTGGGACAAAGAACAGGCTGCCGATTCCATATTGAAAAACGGATCAAAAGCCGCATATTGGCTTGTCTTTCCGGGGTTTGTACAGTCTGAGGATGGAGAAGATTTCCGGGAGAAATTCGGTGATTTGAATAAGGGAGATCTGAAAGAAGCGCAGGCGTTGTGGAAAAAAGGTCTTGAGGAATTGGGTACAAAGGACATTTCTTTGGAACTTTTGAGTTATGACGATGAACAAAGAAAGTCGATTGCGGAATATATGAAAAATCAGTTGGAAAAGAACTTGCCCGGTTTGAGCATTTCGATTAATCAACAGCCAAACAAGCAGAAGTTGGCGCTTGAAGAAGCGCAGGATTACGACTTGTCCCATTCGGGCTGGAGAAACGATGTGTCCGACCCGGTTGAATTTTTATCTGTCTTTTTATCTGACGGCCCATATAATTGGCAAGACTTTAACAACGAAAAGTATGACAGCCTAGTCAAAAAAACGATGTCTGATTTCTCTGATATTCAACAGCGATTTGAAGAACTCCAGGAAGCGGAAAATCTATTGATCGGCCAGGAAGGCGCCATTTCACCAATGTACCAAGCGGGGTCCGCAAGACTCATCAAACCGTATGTAAAAGGGTATGTGGCCCATGCGAATTCAACCGCTTCATTCCAGTGGGTATCCGTTGAAAAGTAGTTCATTTATATCCGAATTTCCTTCAGTGGTGGAGCTTGTCGTGGAATGATATTCCTTTAAAGGTGGTGAAAAATGTGAAGAAATATATTGCCAGCCGACTTGGGTATATGGCGCTCACCTTTTTATTGATCACAACTTTCACATTTTTTTTAATGCAGACATTGCCCGGGTCTCCCTTTAACGATGAACGCCTGACCCCTGAGCAAAAAGAAGTTTTGTATGAGAGATATGGCTTAAATGAACCGATGGGTGTTCAGTATGTCAAATATGTAAGCAATATTATCAAAGGGGACTTTGGTGTTTCTTTTCAGTTTGATGGGCGGCCAGTGACAAGCATTATTGGAGAGAGGATTGGCGTGTCCGCTGTGCTTGGAGCACAGTCGTTGGCGGTAGGAACAATCATCGGACTGCTGTTGGGAATTGTCGCTGCCATCAGACATAACACGGTTATTGATTATGGAGCGATGGTTGTGGCGGTTTTGGGATTGTCCATTCCCAACTTTGTGTTGGCGGGTCTTCTTCAATATTGGGTGGGAGTGCGTCTCCAATGGCTTCCTGTCGCGTTTTGGGAGGGGTTTGAGTACTCCATTTTGCCCACAATCGCGCTAGCGGCATTCGTTGTCGCGACCATTGCCCGTTTCATGCGAACCGAAATGCTTGAAGTGCTTGGACATGAATATATGACAACGGCCCGCGCGAAAGGGGTGGGGGAAGTGGCTGTCATTTTCAGGCACGGTCTTCGCAATGCCATGATTCCCATTATTACGATCATGGGTCCTTTGACTGTTTCACTGATGACGGGGACGCTCGTTGTCGAGAAAATATTCAGCGTACCGGGACTGGGTGAACAGTTTGTCAAGTCGATATTAACGAATGATTATCCTGTGATCATGGGCGTGACTTTGTTTTATAGTTTCCTATTTATCCTGGCCATATTTATTGTCGATCTGCTGTACGGTGTGATGGATCCGAGAATTCGCCTATCAGGGGGTGGACGAAAATGAACATCAATGAGATGGAATTAAACGACGAGCTATTTGAGCAATCGGATGAAACATATCATCAAAAAAAGGAAGAAAGCCGTCCCGCTTCCACCTTTTGGCGGGATTCATGGATTCGCCTGAAGAAAAACAAAGGGGCTTTTGCCGGGCTGATTTGCATTATCATCATTGTTTTTTTGGCGGTATTCGGTCCGCTCATGAATTCTCACGGGTTTGACGATCAGGATTTGACTAGGGCCAATCTGCCGCCAAAGATTCCGGTCCTAGAACACATCCCATTTTTGGGATTGGATGGAGTGGATATAAACGGGACGGATCAATATCAGGAAAAAGATGTTGCCGGTTATTTTTGGTTTGGAACCGATGATTTGGGCCGGGATTTATGGACGCGAATATGGCAGGGGACGAGAATTTCTTTATATATCGCGTTTTTGGCGGCGGCGTTGGATTTGTTGATCGGTGTGGCATACGGGAGTATATCTGCTTACTATGGCGGCAGGGTCGATAATGCGATGCAGCGGATCATCGAAATTTTAATGGGAATTCCGAATTTAATTGTCGTCATTTTATTTATTTTAGTTTTAAAGCCCGGAATCGTTTCGATTACGTTGGCAATGGTGATTACCGGATGGGTGAATATGGCGAGGATTGTTAGAGGACAAGTACTGAAACTGAAAGGACATGAGTTTTTCCTGGCATCGAAAACATTGGGTGCCACGGATCGCAGACTTATTTGGGGACACCTCATTCCAAACTCATTGGGTCCAATCATTATCACGACGATGTTTACCATTCCAAGCGCGATTTTTACGGAGGCATTTCTCAGCTTCATCGGCTTGGGCCTGCAGCCGCCCATCGCTTCTCTCGGAACAATCGTAAATGACGGATTTAAGCTGTTGAAAATTTACCCGCATATGCTGATGTTTTCATCGGTGATTATTAGCTTGATCATGATCAGTTTCAATTTACTTGGCGATGGTCTTCGTGATTCTTTTGACCCGAAAATGAAGAAGTAGAGGTGAAAAAGGTGGAGAAAATACTGTCAGTAGAGGACCTGCACATATCATTTGATACGACTGATGGGGAAGTGAAGGCTGTCCGGGGTGTTTCATTCGACTTGTATAAAGGAGAGACATTGGCTGTTGTCGGTGAATCCGGGTCCGGGAAGTCAGTGATGTTGTAAAAGCATTATGGGGCTCATTCCGAAGCCGGCGGGAAAAGTGGTGAGCGGCAGCATTTGGTATGAACAGAGGGATATCGCAAATTACTCGAATAAAGAATTCATGGATATCCGCGGATCTGGCATATCGGTCATATTTCAAGATCCGATGACGTCGTTAAATCCGACGATGACAGTGGGAAAGCAAATAAGGGAAGGGATTTTGGCGCATCAACAACTGTCAAAAAGAGAAGCGAACGAAAGAACAGTTGAGCTATTGGACCTTGTTGGCATTAACCATCCTGAAGAGCGTTTAAAGCAATACCCTCATCAGCTTTCCGGAGGAATGCAACAGAGAGTGGTTATTGCGATGGCCCTTTCATCCAATCCGGAAATAATAATTGCGGATGAACCTACGACCGCCCTGGATGTCACTGTGCAAGCACAGGTGCTGGACCTGTTGAAAGAAATCCAAAGAAAGAAGAAAACATCGATCATTTTTATTACCCATGACTTGGGAGTCGTTGCCAATGTGGCAGATCGGGTTGCCGTGATGTATGCCGGAAAAATAGTGGAGGTTGGGAAAACGAACGAAGTTTTTTACAATCCCCAGCACCCTTATACAACAGGACTGTTGGCGGCCATGCCTGATTTGCATACGGATCAGGAAGAGCTGGAGGCGATTCCCGGCGCGCCTCCGAACCTGTTGCATCCTCCAAAAGGGGACGCCTTTGCTTTAAGAAATCCTCTTGCTTTAAAAATTGATTTTTTGTACGAGCCTCCCATGTTTCAGGTGTCGGAAACCCATTTTGCGGCCACCTGGCTGCTTCATAAAAAAGCTGCCGGAAAAAAGAAGGGGAAACAGGCGGGACAAAAGCTTATGTTAAACGAAAAACAAAGTCCTTCTAAAACGGTCGGCAAGGAAAAATTGTTGGAAGTAAACGGTCTCGCGCTGCATTTTAAGAGTGGAAAAAACAACATTTTGAAAGCGGTGGACGGCATTACGTTTCACATTTTTAAAGGGGAAACGTTCGGTCTTGTCGGTGAATCGGGTTGTGGAAAGTCGACAACCGGGAGGACGCTCACGCGCTTATATGAACCAACAGCGGGAGAAATCTTGTTTAAAGGAACCAACATGCATGGACGGCACCGGATGAATTTACATAAGGACATCCAAATGATTTTTCAAGACCCGTATTCTTCACTCGATCCAAGATGGACAGTTGGCGATATCATCTCGGAAGGCATGGATATTTATCAATTATATACGTCCGGGCAAGAGCGGACAGACAAAGTGTATGAACTGTTGGAAACGGTAGGGCTCCGAAAAGAGCATGCCAACCGTTATCCCCACGAATTCAGCGGGGGACAAAGGCAGCGGATCGGGATTGCCCGAGCGCTCGCTGTTGACCCGGAATTTATAATAGCGGATGAACCGATCTCCGCGTTGGATGTTTCCATTCAAGCTCAGATCATTAACTTGATGAAAAGACTGCAACGGGAAAATGGACTGACGTACTTATTTATCGCCCACGACCTTTCTATGGTGAAGTACATCAGCGACCGTATCGGGGTGATGTATCAGGGAAAATTGGTGGAGGTGGCGGAAAGCGATACGCTATATCAAAATCCGCTCCATCCTTATACAAAAACCCTTTTGTCGGCCATACCGGTTCCCGATCCCAAGATGGAAAAGAAAAGGATCAGACTGCCGAAACAGGATTGGACAGTAGCTTCGGCGGATTGTCTGTTGAGAGAGGTAACAAAAGACCACTGGGTATTATGCAATGAAGAGGAGTATGAACGGTTGACAAAAGAAACTTGCTCCCATTTTATCTAAACAGGTTAAAGGGGGACAATCAATGAAAACAAGCTGGTTGCGCATACTGACTGGCCTCATTGTGGCAGCATCATTATTTGGCTGGGCCCATGTTGTCTATTTGGATGCCTTATTTTTGGGGGGACTTATTCTTTTTATGGCAGGCGGATTTGTTTTTATGTTGGAAAAAAGAGTGTTTGATCGTTTCTTCCAAAGCTTTAAAAAGTTTTTGCGGAGTACCTCTAAGCTGGAAGAATACGTCTCTGAAACGGAAGGTTCCCGACAGCCTGCTGTCATTCGTACTTCTTCTTTCAGTGTCTGGGCATTACGTACCGGATTGTTTGTCATGTTGATGACTACGGTAATAGGATTCTATTATTTTTAATATAGCAGGAGGTTCTGATTATGGAACGGATTGTACAACTGCGGAACAGATTTGATGAGCTGGATATGGACGGCTTTATGATCAATGGGGAATGGAACAGGCGGTATGTGTCCGGATTTACCGGGTCTAACGGGCTTATCTTGATTACGAAGGACGAGGCGATTTTGATAACAGACTACCGCTATTTTGAACAAGCGAAAAAACAGACAGAATTGGACATCGTCCTGCATAAGGAGCATACCGGTCATAAACATAAAATTTATGACGAAGCAACGAAGCAAATCAAACGTTTGGGTGTGGAACGTCTCGGTTTTGAGCAGCAACACTTGAACTTTGGAAACTATGCAAAATTAAAAGAACAGTTGCATATGGAGCTTGTCCCTACCTATGATATGGTGGAAGATTTGCGGATGGTGAAAAACGATGATGAGCTGGAGAATATAAGAATTTCCTCCCGCATTACGAACGAAGCTTTTCTCCATGTGTTGGAGATAATCAGGCCGGGATTAACGGAAATGGAAGTAGCGGCGGAGTTGGAAAGCTTTATCAAACAAAATGGGGGCAGCGCATCCACCTTTACGCCCATTGTTGCTTCGGGAAAGAGGTCGTCGTTGCCGCATGGAAGGGCCAGCGACAAAGTGATTGAAAAAGGAGATATGATTACCATTGATTTTGGGACAAACTACAACGGCTACTGGTCTGATATTTCGCGAGTCGTGGCGATTGGCGATCCAGGCCAAAAAATGAAAGAGATTCATCAAGTGGTGTTAGAGTCGTTTCAGAACTGTCTCAACCATTTGAAAGCCGGGATGACCGATCAGGAAGTGGACAAGTATATGAGAGAAATTTTGATTGCATCGGGCTACAACAAATATTCCGGCACCGGAACAGGGCATGGGATCGGTCTGGAAGTGCATGAAAAGCCGCTGTTTTCAGTGGACCTCGAGAAAACATTGCAGCCGGGAATGGTCGTCACCATTGAGCCGGGCATCTATTTGGAAGATATCGGAGGAGCCCGTGTCGAAGACATGCTTCACATTACAGAAAACGGATGTGAGGTTTTGTCTCCTTCCACCAAAGAACTAATCATTATTTAGATGGCTACGTAAATGCTTTTAAAGAAAACGCGGAACGAAGCTTTGCACATTTAAAAGAATTGCCTTGGCTTCGCGATTTATTTAGCACTTGAAACATTAGGGCTTGATCAATCAGAGATTCTACGTGCGGGTTTTGGTTTTAAATACGATATTATTCCTGTCTCCGAGCTTGGGATTGCATCATGTTGGATCAATCGGTATGGAGAAGTTCGCCCTTCCCATGACAAAGAAACCTATTTGGTGGTAGATATGAGAACTTTTGCTCTCCTAGTAAAAGGGTTGGCTCCACCCTGCAATTGGGGGTGGGACACAACTAAATCAGCTGATGAAAAAACGAACCATAAAGTGACACTTCATTCAGTAGGCGTTTTCTTCCATTTCCTACTGAATGTTCGTTGAACGAATCGGGCATGTAGGTGCCGTTTTCTCCCACTGAATTTCCTTTGTTTCCATATATATGGGATCTTCTACAGCGGTTATCATATGGAATTTCCCAAAGGATCTGATTCAGTACTTCGCTCACAAGTGGCTCTCTCGGCGCTTTACATTCAGTACAGGTTCACAAAAGGGCGCCACTAGCCAAAAGAAAATTGATCTTTTATACAAATTCAGGTGGAGAAAACGTTTTGTTCTCCCACCTGTTTGATATTCCAATGTTCTATTTTTTGTAATTCCCGGAGCATTTCCGTTGTTTAGCGGTATGCTTTTTTCTCTTTTTATTTGCCCTCATTAAAATCAAAGCCAAAGCCCCTACTCCAATCGCGGTGTTCGTTTTCTTGTTGAATATTTGTTTGGCAATTAACGAAAGATTTTGTGGGCGCTCGGCCAAGCGGCGCATGAAATAGCCAAACCAATCATTGCCGAACGGGACGTAGGTGCAAAAATGAAATCCTTCCTTCACTAACTGAAGCTGCAGATCCTTCCTAAATCCATATAACATTTGAAATTCAAACTTATCTTTCGGGATGTTATGTTGCTTCACAAACTGTTTTACATGATTAATAATATGGTGGTCATGGGTGGCAATGGACGTAAATTTACCGTTGAGTAAATGATACTCAATTAATTTGATGTAGTTTTCATCAATATCCTTTTTATCTTGATAAGCAAGATGTTCAGGCTCTTTATAGGCCCCTTTGACAATTCTTAAGCGAAAATCTTTATATTTCTTAATATTTTCCATGGAATGGTAAAAATAAGCTTGAATGACAGTGCCTATATTGTTGTAATCAGCAGATAGTTCGTCAATCAAATCAAACGTGGGTTGTAAGTGACCATAATCTTCCGTGTCGAAATTGACAAAAATACCATATTGATTTGCTTTTTCGATAATCTCTCTTAAATTTTCAAGACAAAAATTGTAACTGATATCCAGTCCCAATTGAGTGGGCTTTAACGAAATATGAGCATCCACCTGATGATCGTGAATCGCCTGGATGACTGCCAAAATTTCTTCTTTTGCTTTTAAAGCTTCTTCACGTTCATAAACAAATTCTCCCAGATTGTCAACGGTTGCAGAAATACCTTGTGCGTTCAGTTTTTTTACACTGGCGATCATTTCTTCTATATTTGTTCCGGCAACAACAGACTGGGCTCCCAGTTTTAAACCCCAACGTTTCGCAGCACTATTTAATGCCTGGTTTTGAGAAAGCGTTATAAAAAAATCCCTCGTTAGTCCCATTAGCCTCAACTCTCCTTTTATAGCAATTTTCTTGGGAATAAAAAACGATAGAAAGCGCAATCATTTCCTGCCAATAGGTCCAGCAAGGCTGTAACATGGTTTTACATGACGGCATCTTGCAAGTTTAGTGAATGTAGCGCCTAATTCAATTATAAATTGCTTTATCGTTTTTAGCATTGTTGTAAAGAAACGAGAAAAGCCTGCTTCTATTGTTGGTTACTTACAAGGGATTGTAATCGGGTTATTTGAAAGTAAGGGACTTTTGAATTACTCGGTAGAAATACATAAAAATGAAACCGGCTTTTCTGTTACATTTAGCCAGTAGTGCGGCTGGCTGGAATCAATAATAATGGAATCGCGGGGATGCAAATGATATTCTTGCTCGCCCGCTTGCACCGTTAACATGCCTTCAAGCACAAACAGGAATTCTTTTCCCGCATGGGTAAACTGACTCCCTTTGTTTTCGCCTGGGTTTAATAAAACGAGTAAAGGGATGAACCCCAATCCTTTATATTGCCCGGCCAAGTTTTTGTAGACAAACTGGCTCCCCGTTTCATCCGCATGTACATCGCCTGCCCGAATGACTGTGGGCTGTTCAGCCGTTTCATCATCGGAGAAAAAGTAACTTGGGTTGACTTCAAGCACATCCGATATTTTTTTCAACGACTCGAGTGTCAACGATGATTTCATTCTTTCCACTTGTGATAAAAAGCTGATGGACAATCCTGTTTGATCTGCGATTTCCTTTAAAGTAAGCTTTCTTTTCTTCCGCAACATTTTCATCTTTTGTCCGATTGACACATTCATCTGATTCCCTCATTTTTCACTTTTTATCTATTATAAAACATTTTATCAACGCAAATTTATCAGAAAAGTATAAAGAGTATGTTGACAGATTTTTTCAACTGCTATAGTATTATGGATAAATTGAAGTGGTACTTCAATTTCTTTAGCGTTTTACTTTGATTTTTACCAAAGGATGGAGTGCTGTCAAATGATGATGAATCAACTGTATTCAACCATTGATGTTCATGTATCTGGAGAGCCGCTTAGAATCATCACCGATGGATTTCCTGAAATAAAAGGAAGAACTCAATTGGAAAGACGCGCTTATTGCATGGAATATTTGGATGACATTCGGCAAGTTCTCATGTTCGAACCAAGGGGCCATCATGGGATGTACGGATGCATCATGACACCACCCGCCAGTCCTCACGCCGATTTTGGCGTATTGTTTATGCACAACGAAGGCTGGAGCACGATGTGCGGCCACGGAATCGTCGCGGTCATGACAATGGGTATTGAAACGGGAAGGTTGAAAGTGACAGAAGAAAATCAGAAGTTCATCATCGACAGCCCCGCAGGGGAGATTGTTGCGTACGTAAAATCCACTGACGATCGCGTAGAAGCGGTTTCTTTTGAGAATGTTCCTTCTTTTGTATTGGAAAAAGATGTCTCCGTACAACTGGGTGGACATGAGTTTCACGTGGATATCGCTTTCGGCGGGGCATTTTACGTTGTAGTCAATAGCGGTGATCTCGGATTAAAAGTAAATAAAAAAGATTTGCCGGCAATCCAAAAGTGGGGGACAAAAATAAAACGCTTTATAGAGGAGAAAATCAACGTTGTCCACCCAATTGAAAAAGGTTTGCATGGGATTTATGGCGTCATTTTTTCGGATGAACCTGTAAGCGGGGAAGCCGATTTGCGGAACGTAACCATCTTTGCCGATGAACAAGTGGATCGTTCTCCTTGCGGAACCGGCACATGTGCCCGGCTTGCCACATTGCATGCTCATGGAAAATTGGGAGAGCGTGAAAGTTTTGTCCATGAAAGTATTACGAATGGACACTTTACCGGCGAAATACTTTCCTTGACAAAGGTTGGGCCGTATGAAGCAATTGTCCCGAAAGTGACCGGCAACGCCTTTATCACTGGTTTTCATCAGTTTGTTGTGGATCCTCATGACAATTTGCCGAAAGGATTTTTATTGGAGGAAAAATAGGGAACTTCTCAATAGAGGGATTTCAGGGTCGCATGATAGGGAATCGACTATCAAAAAATGGCCCGCTTTTCCGCTTGTTGGTCCATTGTTAAATGCAGGAGTTATCCTTAATGGCTGAATGGTCCCCGCAACGTGTTACCATTGAAAGAGTCGCTCACGCGATTTTGAACAAGAGAGGAGTTTTATCATGTTGGTTTTATCAGAAAAAGAGATTCGGTCCATTTATACGATGAAAGAGGCGATTGCGGATATTGAAAATGCGCTTCAATTACATGTCAAAGGCGCAGTGGAAAATCCGGTCCGGACGGTGATTCAATATCCCGAAAAGAATGCGTCTACTTTAATAATGCCGAGTGCGGTTGAACCAATTGGGATCTCCGCTGTAAAAGTGGTCACGATTTTTCCGGATAATCCTTCGGTGGGAAAAAATACGACACAAGGTGTCATTTTGCTCAGTGATACAAATGAAGGGGATCATGTCGCCTGTTTGGAAGCATCGTATTTAACACGACTCCGGACGGGGGCGGCAAGCGGTGTAGCCACGAAAAAGCTGGCGAGAGAAAATGCCCGGGTTGTTGCGGTGATCGGATGCGGGCGCATGGCGGAAGAACAGTTGCAGGCTGTCTTGGAAGTTCGCCCAATTGAACAAATATGGCTTTTTAATCGTACGACAGAACGGGCAGAGCAATTTGCCAAACGTATTTCCAAGCTTTCGCCAAATTACACTGGAGAAATAAGAATCGCGGGCGAAGCGAATGCGGCAGTTGAAAAGGCGGATATTGTCATTTGCAGCACACGCGCTGAAACGCCTGTTTTTTCCGGAGACGCATTGCGGCCGGGCACGCATATTAACGGTGTGGGTTCTTATCTTCCGCATATGCAGGAAGTAGATGAAGTCACCTTGCAAAGATGCAGTAAAATTATCGTCGATACGATCGCTGGGGCAAAAGAAGAGGCGGGGGATTTTCTCATTCCTGAAAAGGAAGGCAAATGGGATTTTTCGTTGCTGCATGGTGAACTCGATCAACTTGCTGCAGGCCAGATTACAGGAAGAGAGAAAGAAGAAGAAATCACCTTTTTCAAATCTGTCGGGACTGCTTATTTTGATCTCGCCGTTGCCGCTGCCGCCTATAAAAAAGCCGTGGAACTAGGATATGGGACAGAAGTGCCCATGTAAATGCTTGGCTATCGAATGAACGAAAGTATTTCTTTCAATCTTGATACTATTGGAAAAAGGTGTTAGCGGATCAGGGGAGCGTTTTGCGGCTTGAGAAACAAAGTGGATAGAACTATAACCAGCCAACATGTGCTTCTCCCTCAACAGACAATGAAAGCGGTATTAAGAAAATATCCTATTTTACAACGCAATGTGACGGATAGAGAAGAATGGCTCAAAATCCATAGCAGCATAGCAATTTTTTATAGAAATGGCAACCAAAGTCTTTCTTAAAGTGAGTGCGCCAATCGGTCCTGATTCATTACCATTTAAAACCTCCCTACGCTTGCACCCGGTCAGTACAAAGGGAGTTGATTCTCCCTTATTTTTATTCCATGCTCGTCATGCCGATATGCGTGTACTCAATCATTTTTATTGTAAATATCTTCTCTTCAGCGCAAGAATATTCCAGATTATTTTTAACAAAAACGGGCTGGTGAAGCCGAAGAGTCATCATTCTTGCATATTTTTGTATATGCCGCTTCATTTCTCTTTTGATAGTAGATTTGCAAGGAAAGCATTTAAAAAATACAAGACTCCCATAAAAAGAAATATCGATCGAGCGTTAACAAATTCTAGAGCGCCCCCGGTTATGGTTCGTCCTGCTGGTAATAGAAGCCCATTGAATGTAGATTGCACCCCGAATACTCTTCCATGCAAACGTCCCGGGACCTCGCGTTGAATCGCACTGTAAAAGGGGGCACTCACCAAACCAAAGGAGATACCGGCCACGGTTACTGAAAGCATAATCGCTACTGGATGACTTAAAACGAAAAGCAATCCAAAACCAATTGCTTGTAAGAGATATCCGATGGTTAAATTCACTCGGATGCGATCTGGTACATATCCAATAAGCCAAAACCCTATGAGTTGGCCTAACGACAAAATTGAATAAAGGATTCCTAGAAAGGTAGCTTGTTCTTTTGAGGACAACTTTAATCCTTCATCAAGGAAAATAGGAAGATTGACAAAAAAAGGAGAATACGCAATGGTGGATAAGATGGATATTTGAAATAAACGTGTAACAAATTGATTTTCTTTAATAAATTGCAATCCTTCTTTTAAGTCATGAGTCCATTTCGTCGGGGATATGGCTTCGGGCATATTATTTAATGGAACGTTCACTTTTGAGATCAATAATGCGGCTAGTAGAAACGATATTCCATTTAAAACAAGAACCATCTCCACATTAAAAAACGTAATCAGGATTCCACCTAGAGTAGGTCCAACCAAATATCCTATACTCTCTGTAGTTCCTAATGCCGCATTTCCTTGGGTAAGTTCTGTTTTGGACACGAGATTCGACACGGATGCTCTAACCACGGGTTCAAAGAACTGGGTCAAAGCCCCGAAAACAAAAGATAAAAAGACCAACAAAGGTAAATGGAGCATCCCAAAATAAAAGGTCAGAGGGATAACCAGCACAGTGACTCCACATAGCACACTAGAGCTTATGATAAGGGTTCTGCGGTTCATTCGATCCGCTACAACACCAGCAAAGATTCCAAACACGAAAGTTGAAAAAGTAAAGGCTCCTAGCACAATCCCCAGCGACAATGCCGATCTATCTACCTGATATGTCATCCAGATTATGGCCACCGAATACAATCCGTCTCCAAGTCTTGAAACAAACATGGCAAACCAAGTCAATCGAAAGTTGGAATTCGCTCGGATTAACTGATATAAAGACATTGTATCCCCCCTATGTTTCGTTAGATAAGGGTTTGAAAAATAAGCCCCTTTTAATCGTACCCGTCTCGCAAGGGAAAACCGAATGGAAATATCGTACCTCTCCCGTGCGGGAAACCGAAGAGCGTTCACAAGCCCGGTGACCCGCATGGCAGTATCGCACCTCTTCCACGAGGGAAACCAAAAAAGCAATCATCCGAATGGAAATATCGCGCCCATCGAGCGGGGGAAACCCGAAGAACGGTGACCAAGCCCGGTGATCATATCTGTCCCGTGCGGGAAACCGAAGAGCGTTCACAAGCCCGGTGACCCGCATGGCAGTATCGCACCTCTTCCACGAGGGAAACCAAAAAAGCAATCATCCGAATGGAAATATCGCGCCCATCGAGCGGGGGAAACCCGAAGAACGGTGACCAAGCCCGGTGATCATATCTGTCCCGTGCGGGAAACCGAAGAGCGTTCACAAGCCCGGTGACCCGCATGGCAGTATCGCACCTCTTCCGCGAAGGAAAACTAAAAAGCAATCATCCGAATGGGGATATCGCGCCCGTCGAGCGGGGGAAACCCGGAGAACGGTGACCAAGCCTGGTGATCATATCTGTTCCGTGCGGGAAACCGAAGAGCGGCCTTGAAAGGCGGTGAACTGCGCCTCAATTGTGACATGTTCCCCCTAAGATAGAAAGGTAAGCGATTAATCAGCCTTATTCCCTTGGATTATAGAGTGCGACGCAACGTTGCGGGAGATCGAAAATCCTGTCAAACGGACGATTTCAATCCACAAACTCATGTAGGGTTAAAGGCTGGACAGCCTTGCTTTTACTAAAGCAACCAGCTCTTTTGTGTAGAAGGGCTTCGCCACATAATCATCCACCCCAAGTTCAAAACTGCGTTTTCTATCTTTTTCCGAACTACTGGCTGTTAGCATAATAATAGGCATTTTGTATTTTTTACGAATCTCATAGCACACTTCCATCCCATCGCAATCTGGAAGCATGACATCAAGCAGAACGATATCCGGCCGCATATCCTCAACAAGTTTAAGCGCTTCTTGGCCCGTATAAGCACATTGTACAGAAAACCCTTCCCTCTGGAAGCGGAACTGCAATATATCAGCTATCGGTTTCTCGTCATCTATAATAATAATCTTCGTCTTCATAGCACTTTCTCCTCCAACCTTGCTACATTATTCATCTTTACCTTTTGCACTATTGAACGAATAAGTTAGCTTTTCATTAATCAGGCTAAATCAGGAAAGTTAAATGGACTATCCATAATACTGAGCGGTTTGGCAGAAGTCGGAATTTGACTATGCAAAGCCATTCATCAAGTCCGGATTCTATTTATCATTCGGAAGCGGAATCTCCGTAATGTTCGTTCCATCCAAATTCATCTGATAAAGATGATAATCGCTATTTCTTTGACCAAAACGCTTATCAACCATAAAGTAAATTTTGTTCCCAGGAGCAATTTCAGGTCCTTCAGTATATTCTTTTAAATTGGTTAGTTGCTTTTCTTCTTTTGTCTCTGCATTGTATGTGTATAACTCATATTGAAAGGTTTCTCCTGTGTCCGGATTACTAACCGATTGAAAGATGAATTCGTTTTTATTCGGAACTACTGTAAAGTCATAGATATCGTTTTTTCGTTCAGGGTTGCTGACAACTTTTAAGTTTGTCGGTTGGTCTAGAGGAATCTGGAAGATCCGCTGGAACGATTCAAAGCTGCCTTCAGCAGTATTTACGTCTTCATCATCCGGCATTTGTACAAATACAGACTTACCATCTTGTGCAATTGTAAGGGATTCCATTGAGTATTTCTTAAGGTTTGTATGTTTCATTTGTTTTTTATCCGCAAATCTGTACTCATGCAAGTCAAAATCATGCGGACGTTTACTTGCAATCGGTGAATAGTTCTTGAATACTTCTGCTTGCAAATAAAACAATGATGTTCCTGTCGGTGAAAATTCGATTTCAGTAATAGCTGATTGGACAGAAAACAGCTCCTTTACTTCCTTTTTTTCAAGATCATATTGATAAACGGTGCTTGCCAACTTTTCATCTGAATCTTTGTTCGCAGCTATGTAGACCAGAGTGGAACCGTCATTTGAAAAGCTGGGGTCTACAATAATTTGATCATTTTCTAGTTCTAATGCTTTCATTTTCAGTGACTGTTCAGGATTGTACAAGTGAATTTCTGGTTTACCCTGTAAGTAATGGACATAAGCAATTGTTCCTTGTTTAGAAATATCAAAGTCGCCCGACAATCCATTTTGTTTTTCTTTTTCATCTTTACCAAACAACAAGCCGATGACAATAAGGGCAAGTGTGAGAATGATAACGATGGTGACGAAAATCCAAAGCCATTTCCTTCTCTTCATAGTAAACCTCCTTAGTCTGTTAAAACGGGAAATAAATATAAATGAGTATGAAAGCATTCATTAAAATTGAAATTATCGCAATAACAAAAGCACTTCTTTTGTGTTTTTTCAGTAATCGCATCTGCAGAAAATATAATAAAATCCACAATATAAAAGGAATCGTTAGTAGCAGCATGAATGGATGATAACCGCCAAACAACCACATTCCAATCCATAGGTTAAATAATATGACACTAGTGACAATGACACCTAAAACGAGATTAATAAGGTGCAGCCATTTTGCCTCTTTTACCATTTCACTTTGTAAGTCAAGCTCATAAATGGTTGTTCGATAAACCAAAAAGAGTGCTAAAAGAATGTTCATCCAACTAAGAATTGCGAACGGCAAAAAAGCTGGATGATCAATAGAAGATACAATTGTATACCCGTATAAATAGGTAATAATATGAGTAACGAGTATGCTATTCATCCAGCGTCTACGGTTAAATTGAGCAACTTGATTTAAAGAGATAAGCAAGATCAATGAATGAACAAACATAGATAGAACTAACCAGCCAACATGTGCTTCCCCCTCAACAGACAATGAAAGCAGGTAGACACTGATAGAAAAAACGAAGGAAGTCACAGATAATGTCAGCATCAGTTCTTTACGGTATGGAAAAATGGACTGTTGCAATTGATATCCTATCTCTACCTCTGATCCAAAACGTTCTATCGCTTCCAATTCAGCCTCTTTCTCATTCATCCCTTCTCTTAACAGTTCCTCTTTTGAAAGTTCCAGATGAATGAGAAGTTCTTCTCTTATGTCTTCTTTTTCTTCATTTCTGCACTCGGTTTGCTGTAGTATTTTTTCAACATAGCATTTGAAATTAGATTTCACCTAATCCCTCCGAACTCTTTTTCACGAGGTTGTGAATGAAATTCCAATTTTCCTTCTTAACCTCAAGCTCCTTTTTACCCAAATCGGTAATGCTATAATATTTACGCCTTCCAACTTGCGTTTCACTCCAATAAGAAGTTACCCACTGTTTCCGTTCTAGTCGTCTCAGTGCGGGATAAAGAGTGCCTTCACTCATTTCATAAGCTTTCTCACTTAATTGCTTTAACGTTTTGATGATCTCGTACCCATATAAATCACGTTGTGCAATCAAAGATAGGAGCAATAAATCTATACTGCCTTTCATCATTTCCTTATCCATTTCTTTCACCTCTCTCAGAATCAATATACTTAATATTGTAATACGATGTACATCGCATTACAAGTTCGTTATTCACATGAAGTGGGCATGACTGGCTTTTTCTAAAAAGCTGACCAATACAAAGCGAAAAAAATGTTACATCATATGGCTTTAAAAGAAAGGTTGATGAAATAATATACAGAGCGTGGAGGAAGATATAATGATGTTATAGGGAATATTCAAATGTAAAACAATATTATCTACAGCAGTATTCAACTTTTGAAGAATTGAGTATTGAGGTTGAACAATATATAGAATGTTACAATCACATTCGTTACGGGGAGCGTTAAACGACATTAGCCCTTTGAAACTACGGGACGAATGCCGCTTAAAACCGCTATTTATTTTGACAGGGAGCCTTCATTCATTGTTCAACTTTTCCAACAATTGGGTACAGTTCAAGGTGGAGCGTGCCCGTCAAACGAGGAGACCCGAAAGTCGGAACGTAGTTGTGCATGAACGAAGTAGGGAGGCCATCGTCGATTTTTGGCTTTTGGACGATGGCTTTTTTTATGTGAAAGTGTTGAGATAACATGTACCATCCCATTTTTTTGGACAACCTTCCGTAGATTCTCACTCATTAATTTTTAACATCTGCAAATCTATATATAATTGACAGTTCGTCTGAAAGTTGTCGAATGAGATGGACGTTAATTCGATAATTTGGTTCAAACGGTATTTGAGCGTGTTTATGTGGATAAATAGCCTTTCCGCCGTAGGCTTTAAGCGGCAATTTTGCGACAAGTAGACTTCAAGCGTATGGAGCAGGCTCGTGTGGTCTTCTTTGTCTTTTTGCTGTAGTTTCAGCAGATCTTCGTTTACGTAATTCATTTTTTTCTGGTATTGGGAAATTGATTCCAGGTAACGGAACAAGCCAAGTTTTTTATATTCAAAGGATGGAAGGGAGTCCAGCCCGACAAACTTCGCTGTTTTGATCACTTCCATTGCTTCCATGTAGCTTTTTTTCAAGTGAAGGATGGAGGAACGCTCCGTGCTGATTCCCGCGTATATTCGCTGGCCGTTGAACTGGCTCAGGACGGTGGTTGTCAATTCATTGGCGCCATCAACGAGCTCCCCACGGTGTGACAGGTTGCTGCCAATCATGACGATAATTTTTAATTGGTCGATAAAAAGGTGGGTAGGTAGTTTCAGGGCATTTGAAAAAAGCCCGGATTTTTCCAGTAGCTCCCCAAAAACATCTTCGCTCGTCTGTCCCACGGTAAATACGCAAATAATGTAAGAATCCGGGATGGGGAGGTTGACATTGGCGGCCTCCCACTTGACTTGAGCTTCGGTTTGAAATTCGTCTTCCATGATTTTTTTATAAAAATCATTTTTCTCTTGATCTTTTTTTAGTTTCAATTGTTTTTTTTGATACAGGATTTTTCCGACATGATGGGAAACTTCATCAATAAAGTCAAGTTCAGCCTCCGTCAACGGTTTGCCGGTTTCCTGTATCCATATATAGCCGAGAATGTGGTCCTTATACCTCATACTTGCGACAATGCGCTGGTTCAAGCCTATTTCCTTGATTTGCTTTACCCGAAATGGCTTGGGGCTTGTTTTTAACTGTGTCACAATGCCTTTGTCCATAAACATTTCCAAGATGGAGATTGGCCAGCGTTTGGAAAAGATCGTTTGCTTATTTGCTTCATCAAATTGCTCAATATAGAAAGAGCTGTAAGCCAGTAAGGAAAATTGGTCGTCTTCGATAACGACCGGTTTTTTTAAATAGCTGCTGATCGCCTCCGTAATCTCTTCTATATTTGTCATCATCATGACTTTTTCCAACATGCGCTCCATTCCAATCCCCTCTATCTCAAGAAAATCCAGCTATCGCTATTTTATCATATTTTCCCGAATGCATGAAAAAGCCGGGGAATCGCTTCCCCGACAGAAAAAAATTTACTCTTTCAGCAAACGAAGACTTTCATCAAATTCTTTTTCGATTTCTTCGTTGCGCTTATATGTGGCCAGGCTGACAATAACGGCCACTAATAGGTTGATTAAAAAACCGGGCACAATTTCATACAATTCCGACCCCGTCCATTGCCAAACAAGGACTGTGATCGCACCGGACACCATTCCGGCAATTGCTCCCCAGTTCGTCAGTTTCCTCCAATACAAGCTTAAGACGATAATCGGTCCAAACGAGGCGCCAAAACCCGCCCAAGCATGGGAAACCAGGTTTAATATCGTTTCCGTTTTGTTGGAACTCAAAATGTAAGCGACTATTGCTACGGCTAATACAGCCAAACGGCCGAATGATACAAGTTCCTTGTCGCTTGCGGCCCGGCGGAATAATAATTTGTACAAGTCCTCTGTCAATGCGCTCGATGTAACGATTAGCTGTGAAGAGACCGTACTCATAATCGCCGCCAGAATGGCCGCCAGTATAAATCCGGCAAACAGCGGGTGGAAAAGAATTTGTCCAAGCTCAATAAAGACAGCCTCCTTATCATGCAACGTCTTATTGGTTGTATGGAAGTAGGCAATTCCAATCAGAGCCGTTAATACAGCGCCGATGAGGGAAAGAATCATCCAGCCCATCCCGATGCGGCGGGCGACTTTCGTTTCTTTTACCGAGTTGATCGCCATAAAACGAACGATAATATGGGGTTGCCCCACATATCCAAGCCCCCATGCGAGTAATGAAATGATTCCGATAAATGTCGTATCCTTGAAAAAGGTTAACAGGGTGGGATCAATTGACTTAATGATACTCACTGTTTCTGCCGGACCGCCCGTTTGGGTCACAGCCAGTGCAGGAACAATGAGTAGGGCGGTAAGCATGATCAATCCTTGGGCAAAATCAGTCCAGCTTACGGCGAGAAAACCTCCGAACAGTGTGTAGGCGACGACTACACCCGCAATAATCAGCAGTCCTTGCTGGTAGCCAAACCCGAAAGAGCTTTCAAAGAAAACCGCTCCGGCGACAAGACCGGACGAAACATAAAAAGTAAAAAATATTAAAATGACAAGTGCGGATACGATTCGCAACAGTTTCGTATGGTCCTTCAAACGGTTCTCCAAGAAAGAAGGAATGGTAATAGAATCATTGCTGGCTTGTGTATATGTGCGGAGCCGGGGAGCTACAAATATCCAGTTCAAATAGGCGCCAATCGTCAGCCCGACGGCCATCCAGATACTTGTTAAACCGCTTGCATAGATAGCACCGGGCAATCCCATTAGCAGCCATCCGCTCATATCTGAAGCACCCGCGCTAAGTGCTGTTACTGCTGGTCCAAGCGAACGACCGCCAAGCATATAATCCGTTAGATCCTTTGTTCTTCGGTAGGCTACCCACCCAATGAACAGCATTAACAACATATAAATCACTATCGTCAATAACTTTAAGGCTTCATCTGACATGTTTTTATCTCTCCTTGTTCTGTTTTTTGGGCCCATACCAACTTGATTAATAATAAAATAAGGTTCAATTAAGGAGTATGGTGGAAGCTGCCATCTTATTGTCGAACCAAGATCATAGAAATCTGGTGTATCATCTACGACGAAAAAATAAGATAAGAGCACGTAAATGGATCATTTGATGGCATGAACAGCTATGAGCGCAGCTCTTATGAATCAAACCTTAAAAAAATACGGGGGGAGGTTTAAATCAGAAATGCTCCAATCGAATTATAGCAAATTTTTCGGGCCGTTTGGAGTGAGACATTACAAATTATTAACCGTTATGTCAAATTTTCTCGCTGGAAAGGAGGTTTTGTCAGCCTAAAGCCACTACATGGAGGAGTGCTTTCATAGGTTACTGAATTACGTTTTTAGTAAAATGGTATTTAGTACAGTGAACAGGATAGTAAGGGGGAGGTTTCATTGAACATACGTATAAAGTTGTTGGCGCTCAAGATTTTCAGAAGGAACAACAAAACATGATAAAGCATGGGGTAAGTGTTAAAGAAATCGTTCACTTTACCTCTATTTTCCAAAAAGTACTAGTTCCTCCGAAGCGTGACAGAATGATTCAGAAAGTATCTGTCATAGAAGTGAAAGAGTTCGGTTCTTGGGTGAAAGGTAATGAATTAGCGCTTACTACGATCCAAAACTTTCATACGAAAGAGCTTCAGCTATCCCTGTTCCAGCAACTTATAAAAGGAAAGGCTGCTTGTCTCGTTTTTCACCCCGGCAATATCCATGAAAAACAAGCAATTTTTCATGAGACTTTGGAAGTTGCCACGCTTTCATTTTCCTGTTTTCCAAGTATTTCCTACAGTCACTTATGCCGAAATAATCGAATTGATTTTCAACTTAAAATGAAAAAACAACATCAAGAAATTGATACACTTAATGAAGTCAATCAACTATACTTTCAATTTTTATCACACCATATAAACTTGAAAGAGGTTCCGCCGATTTTCTCTGCGGGGACTTGAAAAGGTCCGCTTGGAATTCGGGATCGTGGCCCTTGCCCACAACCTCTTGAAAGTGGCGGGCATCCACCGACTACTTTCAGGAGGAAACCCTACAAATGCAAAATCAGTCGTAAAAATGTTTCGTTTTTCTACGACCGATTTATTTTAGGGGCTTTTTAGACACCCCCTGTTTTCTTTCAAGAGAACGAAATAGGGGTTTATGACTTAACATTATACTTTGGAAAAGCGCTATGAAACTAGTAATCCCTGTTTCTTGGAGCTTTTTTTATGGTGAAACATGAATGCTGGCATCTTGTGCGAAAAAAGAGTGATGTTATGCAGTATTCCACCTGTTTTCCCCTCTTGTATTTTATGATAAAAACATCTATTTAAGGTGGTGGCCATGATGTTAAAGATAAACAATGTGAGTAAATATTACGGGAAAATAAAAGCTTTACATAAGATTTCCCTCAATCTGAACAAGGGGACTTGTTTGGGTTTAGTGGGACCTAATGGTGCAGGGAAGTCGACTCTTTTGAAAATCATTGTCCACATTGTTCAAGATTATGAAGGAAAAGTCACATTTACGAGCGCGGCCAATACTGATCAGAAGCGAACAATCGGATACGTTCCCCAAGATATTTGTTTAGAAGAAAATGTCTCTGCCTTACAAAATTTGTATTTCTTTGGCAGGATGTATCAATTACGGGGAAAAGCGTTGCAACAACAGGCGGAGAAAGTACTGCATTATATCGGTTTGAGCGCGAGAAAAAAAGATAAAGTGAAAACTTTTTCAGGTGGTATGAAACGCCGCTTAAATATTGGGTGCGCCCTAATGAATGAGCCGCAATTCATTATTATGGATGAGCCGACAGTGGGGATTGATCCACAATCAAGACGGTATATTTTAGACATGATTCAGCAAATGAAAAATGAAAATCGCACCATTATCTACTCTAGTCATTATATAGAGGAAGTAAATAAGATTTGTGATGAAGTCGCATTTATTGATAAAGGAACATTAATACAACATGACACAATTGAAAAATTGATTGAAAAATATGCCGTCCCCGCCATATTTTTTACATGTCATCATCGTGCAAAGCTGCTTGAGGATATCCAAGTTTCCGGTGATGTGGCACCATATAAAAATGGATACAAGATCACAACGGCCAATCCTATGCTGACAATGGAGGAAGTGTTGCGTGTATGCAGGGAGAAAAAGGTGGTGTTAAAGCAACTTGAACTTACCCATCCTACATTAGAAGATATATTTTTCAAACTGACTGGAACGGAGCTTCGTGCTTAAAACTGATGGGAGGGAATCACCATGAAAGCCATTTTTCAAATGGAAATGATAAAAAACGCGCAAGATAAAGGACTCTATTTTTGGACATTTCTTTTGCCAATCATTTTTACCGTTTTATTTATTTCAATCTTTACCGCCGGGACAGAAGGAGCCGATAAAGAGTATGTGATTATCTCGATCGTACCCGGATACACCGTCATGTTCGTCTTTTTCATTATGATCTCGATGGGCTTTTCGTTTATTGAAGACCGTGATAAAGGAATGGTGGCGCGCCTTGCGAGTACTCCCCTTTCTCCGTACGCTTATCTTTTCGGAAAATGGTTACCGTATGTAGTGATTGTATTTATTCAAATGATTGTGTTGCTTGCCTTTGGAAAAATAGTTTATAATTTTCCAATTGAACAACCTTTATTGCTCGGTATGTTAGCACTTATTCTGACATTTTGCATTACCGGACTCGGGTTAGCTTTATCTTTATTCATCCGTACTAGCAATATGGGAGTCGCGATTACACAAGTCATTACTTTAGGTGGTGCGTTATTAGGCGGGCTTTGGATGCCAATGGAGGCGATGCCGGCACTCTTCCAAAAAGTTGGAAAGCTAACGCCGCAGTATTGGGCGCATAATGCGTTTCAAGAAACGATGACCGGCACATTGACTTACACTGATTTTTTGATCGCCAGTCTCATTTTGCTCGTATTCGGTGCGGTTGGCTTCATCATTGCCTTCTTTGCCTACCCAAGCTTTTTAAGACGTGCCAAGCATTAATGAGTTCATGAATGGGGGGAGTATAATGAAAGTAAAAATCGATATCGACGATCTATATGAAAATACTTCCATTACGATTCAAACGAATGAGTGGACGGATGAGCTGGAGCAACTCGTTAGTTTCATTAAAAAGGAAAAACCAAAACGGTTATTTGGTGTGGAGGAGGATCAAACGATTGTCTTAGATCCGGAAACGATCGATTACATCTATGCGGAAAAAAGAAAAGTTTACGCAGCACTGGAAAATGGGCGGCGATTGGAAGTTAAAATGAAGTTATTTGAAGTAGAGAATTTGCTTGGAAACAGTTGTTTTACTCGTTTTTCCAAATCTGTAATCGGTAATGTAAATCGTATTCAACGATTTGAATTATCATTTAATGGAAATCTCTGTGTTTATTTTTCCTCAGGAAATAAAGAATATATTACAAGAAAATATGTGGCAAGCGTAAAGGAAAAACTGACGTCAGGAGGACCCGCTAATGATATCTAAAATGATTCACCGATCCATGTACGGAGTCGCTTTTGGGTCAATTGTAACATTCATCGCATTAACGTTTCTTATGGTGTTCAATATAAATCTCCCTGTATCGCAGATTTGGCTTT
Source organism: Siminovitchia sp. FSL H7-0308 (assembly GCF_037980985.1). Lineage (NCBI taxonomy): Bacteria > Bacillati > Bacillota > Bacilli > Caryophanales > Bacillaceae > Siminovitchia > Siminovitchia sp. FSL H7-0308. The sequence continues at coordinate 3,224,538 of NZ_CP150282.1, read as the reverse complement.
ATATGCTAGCAAGTTTTTTCATTGGTATTTACTACGGGCTTGCCTCCTTTATTTTTGAGCTGGAAGCTTGGAGCCCACTAAAGAAAACCGTGGTGCATTATAGTTTATCTATAACTGTCTTCTTTATATGGGCGCTTTCTCTTCATTGGGTTCCTTTCAATTGGAAAGCAATTGTACTTACGATTATTGGCTTTACACTTATTTATGTCTTATATTGGTTTGGATACACGCTTTATTATAAAAGAGTGGAATCCTCTCTAAACGATACATTACAGAAACACAAGTAGAAAGGTAAAAAAAGGATTTTATGGATTGGAGCTGCAAGCGCCAGTTTGACAATGGATGAAACCAAGCATTATATAAGCGAAAATACCGGAGTGATAGAACGGGAAGCATCAGGATACGCCAATTGTAGCATGAATAAAAATGGTGTGAAAAACGTTTCATTTGAACCATTTATCATGTCAGGATTGGATGCCGCCCTTCCCTGAATAATTTCTACCAATAAAGTGCTGACAGAAGGGGAGCTCATCCTCTTTGATATGGTGTATTTTAAACGGCTATTGCTCAGATATAACGAGGACCTTTTCTTTGGGACATGTTTCAGAGGAAAAAAAGGAAGTTTTTGAGATTGCATTAAAGAAGCGCAAAAAAAGGCAGTCAAGGCGATAAACCAAGTGAGTGTGTTCATATTAAAAACCCCCCAACTTGGGGGGCTATCCATTTTTCTTTTTAAAAAGTGAGTAATGATATATGGACGACTACAGCATTTCAGACGTTGTTTTCGCCTGCATGTGAAGCAACAAGTAATCCGGGCCACCCGCTTTGGAGTCGGTTCCCGACATGTTGAAACCGCCAAAAGGCTGGTAACCGACAATGGCTCCCGTACAGCCGCGGTTGAAGTACAAGTTGCCCACATGGAAATCTTCCCGCGCCTGCTCCAAGTGCGCGCGGTTGTTGGAAATAACGGCTCCTGTCAAGCCATATTCCGTATTATTGGCGATTTCCAGAGCATGATTGAAGTCTTTCGCTTTGGCAAAAGCCACGACCGGTCCGAAGATTTCTTCTTGCATGAGGCGCGCTTTCGGATCAAGCCCCGCAAAAATCGTCGGTTGGATGAAATATCCTTTCGAGTCGTCTCCTTCACCGCCAGCCATTAATTCGCCTTCTGTTTTCCCGATCTCAATGTATTTCATGATTTTATCAAATGCGTTTTGGTCGTTCACCGGCCCCATGAAATTGTCCGGATTCATCGGGTCGCCGACTGTCAATTCTTTCGTAAGCGCCACTGCCCGTTCGAGCACTTGGTCATATACGTCTTCGACGATGGCGGCTCGGGAGCAAGCAGAACACTTCTGTCCGGAAAAGCCGAATGCCGATTGGACGATGGATTGAGCAGCCAGTTCAAGGTCCGCTTCTTTATCGACCACGATCGTGTCTTTTCCACCCATCTCGGCGATAACACGTTTCAACCAGATTTGTCCTTCGTTCACGATAGCCGCGCGCTCATAAATTCGCGTTCCGACTTCTCTTGAGCCTGTAAAGCTGATAAAGCGTGTTTTCGGATGGTCGACGAGATAGTCGCCGACTTCCGCGCCGCTTCCCGGAATGTAGTTGACAACGCCTTTTGGCAAGCCTGCTTCTTCCAGCACTTCCACAAATTTGGCAGCAACAACAGGTGTTGTGGAAGCCGGTTTCAAAAGAACCGTATTTCCGCTCACGACGGCAGCAACGGTTGTCCCCGCCATAATCGCAAACGCAAAGTTCCACGGAGAAATAACGACGCCGACGCCAAGCGGGATATAATCATAGCGGTTATATTCCCCCGGACGGCTTTGCACTTTTTTGCCGTCTTTGAGCTCCAGCATTTGCCGGCCGTAGTATTCCAAGAAATCAATGCCTTCTGCCGTATCGGCATCGGCTTCTTTCCACGGCTTTCCGGCTTCTTTCACAAGCAAGGCGGAAAATTCATGCTTCCGGCGGCGGACAATGGCCGCGGCTTTAAAAAGAACGTCTGCCCTGACTTCCGGCTTTACTTTTTTCCACGACTCAAAGGCTTCCAGCGCACTGTTCATGGCGCGCTCCGCCAATTCCCGGTTCGCTTTGGATACGCGGCCGACAACTTCCACTTTGTTCGCGGGGTTAACCGAAGTGATTTTTTCTTCCGTTTCGATCCGTTCACCGCCGATGATTAATGGATAATCCTGGCCAAGATAGCTTTCTACAAGCTCCATTCCCGCTTGAAACGCTTTCTTGTTTTCCTCTTTTGAAAAATCCGTGAATGGTTCATGTTTGTATTCAATCATTTTGTCACAGCTCCTTTTTCATCTTACTTCTTATGATTCCTTTTAAAGCAGGGAGAATGTCTATTCTTACCCAAAAGACGATAAGGGACGTATACTTTCACTGTGCAGCTTGGTTCAACAAGCGCAAGCGGTGTTTTCTCCCCATGTCATACAGCATGTACATGCCAGTTGAAATGTGCTTAACGGGGTCTTTCAGAAGCTCGCGGACTTGGGGATTGAAAGCTCAGTTCAATCTGTTTTTTATCATCATCAGTTTGACAGTCCCCTTGACAAAACATCTGTTGATGAGCGTTCCCGATCTTGTTTTTCCTATTATGGGATTTGCTGCATGGCGATTTTCACTTTTTTTAGAAGGTCGAACCATGTCCTCAGCATTTGATTTGAGTTTTCTTTGTTGATCGTCAAAGTCGATTTTCGTATTATGAATCGAATAGACTCTCCCAAATGTCCTGTCTCATCGACAGAAATGGAGTGATAAAAATCCCGCAATCGGTGATTTTATCGCGGCCAATTTCCTGTTTTTTCAGAGGTTATGTTGTTTTTACTGATGATGAATAAATAAGAAACAGCTTATGTGATCGCTTTCAGAGGACCACCACCCCACCGTTTTGTCTCATAAATTATCGTATTACGAATCTAAGGATCCAACAATGTCGGCCTCTGACAATCTTTCCGGCTTTTTGTTGTGGGTATCGGACAATAGGGTTTGGACTGCCTTCGTTGGAAACGAACATTTACCAGTTATACAAATATGAGGAAACGGGTTTGTACGACTTGCGGTATTCAGGATCAGGTGAGGATAGTATCCGCGCAACAATGTTTGCTCTGTACAAAGAAAAGAAAGACAATGCGTAAACCGGAATGTCCACTGGTGGACAACATTGGAAGTAATACGCTTCAGCAAAAGACGGGTAAGCTTTGTGAAACGTAACACATCCAGCTACAGCTACATCAGGGGATATCCCGACCTGTCATTCACTTAAAAGAGGGGCATTTAAAGGCCGAAAAGCAGCCTTGAACCCCGCTATCGCTTCTCTCAAGAGCAGGAAAGACTCGCCATATCTTTCACCATATCGATAAAGTGCTTGGACGCGGTTTGAATATATTCATTCCGCAGTGTCACGAGGCTTAGCTTCGTTCGCAGTTTCGGATTTTCCAATGGTATGAGTATAGGCATTCCGGGCCATTGCAGTTTGTTGAAGCTTTCTGGCACGAAAGTAATGCCGACTTCTTTTTTCACCATCTTGAGCATGGGAAGGACTTCGGTTCCCCAGTATACAACTTCGGGAGAAAAACCGATATTTTGGCATGACTCAATAATTTCGTCTGCTATCCCCCGCCCAAACGACGTAGTCGGAAGCAGAAACTTTTCATTTTTAAGATCATTGAGGTCGATTGAAGATTTTTTGAGCAGTCGATGTCCCGGAGGCACTGCTAAAAGAAGTTGTTCCTCTATAAGGGGCGTTATGTTCAGGTCGTCTGCTTCAAAGATGGTCCGTACGATCCCGAGTTCGAGCTCCTGACTTCTGAGCTCGCTTAAAATATAGGCTGAGTTTCCTTCTTTTACGCGGACAATCACGTTTGGTGATTCTCCCCTCACTTTTTGAACGACTTGAGGAAGGATAAATAAATTGGCTGATGTAATGCAGCCGACATTTACAGTACCCCTTAATCCGTCCCGATGTTCCAATAGCTCTTTCTCAATATTTTCGGCCGCCACGAGCAGTTCCTTCCCTCTCCGGTATAAAAATTCACCATGTTTTGTCAGTTTTAACCGCTTGCCGGAACGGTCGAATAAAAAAACGTTTAATTCTTTTTCCAACTTGTTGATCATGATGCTCAACGGAGGCTGGGTCATATTCAATACTTCCGCTGCTTTTGAAATGCTTCCTGATTCTACAATTGTAATAAAATAACGTAATCGATGTAGATCCATGGAGACCTCCTCTTCAATTTATTTAAAATATATATATAACTGATTCACATTATATATTTGAAATTACAAAAAAACCAATATATACTAAATTTTATAACAAATCGAAATATTAAAAAGTGGTAACGAGAGATTTTTGCGCTGTATTTTCTTTCATGTTCATTGGATTTGTTGCTTGCGGCATTTCAGTCAAGGACTCATCCGGTGCTTCTACGGAGAAAACCGGTGAAGACAATTTGGCTAAAGAACTAACATTCTTTTCATACGGAGATGATTGGCCAGAGGAAGGAGGAAAAGGCTTTAAGGATAAATTCGATGTAAAAAGTGCTATATGATCCGTACGTTTTAGGGCATCGGCAGATTTGGGAGCGTGCTCTGTAAAATTTTTTTGACGTCACGATACCGCCTACACTTCCGAGACTTGTTGCCGGTTGTTTCATTACATCTATTTGGCTTGTCGTTCCTGACTGGTTGGGGGCAAGCAAGTCGATTATGCGTTGGTAACGTAACGTTATTCGGGATGACTTCCAAATAAACATGAACCGGTTAGCTGGATGCTTGGTATCGAATTTATTTGGCTGATCATCTCTTTGATCAAACTGTCTGGAGATAAGGAAGCATTATAAGGAGAAGGGAGAGGGGGAGCTGGAAAAGAAAGCAGGGGCTTTTGAAAAGGCGGAAAAGGTTTTCCCAGGTATGACAGCGGATGTGAAAAGACGGGGAGGAGTCGGAGGGCAGCAGAGGAGAAGCGCTTTATATTTCGGACAATCCGCTGTGGATGGGGGAACAGCGTGTAATGGCTGACAGAAGGAGCGGATCGAATACCTGCCGCCGCGGGCTGTTCAACGAAAGGCCTGGGAGGGAGGGGCTTTGCGGATGGAAGATTCAATTTTGTTTCGCAGGGAGGAACGAACAAGTTGGGATATATGTTCTATTTCTTGAAAACTTGGCTCCTCCAAGCTCGTTTTTACGATTCATGTTTTAAAAAGTCTTCTGTGGAATCATTGAGAGTCATGGCAGAGTTAGCGACTTCTTCCGAAGCGTGTTCAATTTCAACTACGATATCGCTTAATTGTTGCAGTTGGTCTTCAATGCGGTGGTTTTGTTCTTTCGTTTTTTCAATTAATTCAAGAAGTTCATTAAAGTCTTTATCTGTTCGATCCATGCTCTCAATACCTTGGGCCATCAGGTGATTTACTTTGTCCACGGATTGGCTTGCTTGGCTAATCAAAGTGTTTGTTTTGATAATCTGGTCTGATACGCTTGAGGTCGATGTTTTTGTCTGATCCGACAGCTTGCGGATTTCTTCGGCTACAACAGCAAAGCCTTTGCCGTATTCGCCGGCGCGCGCCGCTTCAATGGAAGCATTTAAAGCCAGCAGGTTAGTTTGATCCGCAATATTGCCGACAAGAGTGATCACCTCAGTGATGCTTAAAGCGATCTCGTTTAATTCAGTCGAGAAGGTGTGAATGTCGGCTACAGCCTTTTGAATATCGCTTAGCTTCTTTCCCAGATCATTGAGCATTTGCTTTCCCCGTAAAGATCGGGCGGCCGAGTCGTCTGCCAGCTCCATTCCTTGTTTAGCCAGTTCAAGAATGGAGTCTGACTGTGTACTTAACTCTTTTAAAGAAGCGCTCGTCTCTTCGGAAATAGCGGCCAGTTCTTGTGAAATAGAATGAACATAGCCGGCCATTTGTTCTTTTTTGTGTTTGTTGGCGGAGCGGATTCGCTCTTCCTCAATTTCGTAAGCTTCGAGGACCAGCTGCTGTTCCAGGCTGAGCAGTTTCGAGACGGCTGTAATGGCGATGATCTTCTCGTGTTCTATTTTCGATTGTTTGGAAATCATTGTGACGAGTAAATTGAACAGCTTCTGGAAAGAAGACATATACCATTTTGCTTTTAAGCCGATACGGACATGGGCATTGGCGATGCGGATCCGTTTTTGAATAAACTCATCGTCAATATTACCGGTAAATAGCTCGCGAATATGGCGTTTTAATGTTTTTTTAAGGTGTTCAACACTACTGTGCTCCTCGATAATCGCCAGCAAATTCGGCTGTTTAATGACAGCATTATAAAACTTGATGACAATCTCTTCAACATGGGCGTCGACAACGGGCTTTAATGACTTAACTATTTTCAAGTCCCGTTTTGTTAAACCAGTCATCTCCAATTGGCTTGCCAGGTCGCTGCTTGAAGTCACTGACAGCTGGAGCACTTGCGGAGAAATAGTAGTAACCGCTTCCAATCCGGCTGTCCTTTTTGATCTTGATTTGAAAATTTTCATATTTTCACTCCTATACTTTTTTGTCAAAACTTTATAGTAAAAAGTTAATCAGCCCGGGGGTAAAAAGGCTTTCAATGAAAAAACTTGCCGCTCCTCACATGTGAAGGCTTGATGAGGTTACCACAACACCAAATGACAAGCTATACCCTCGGTTGTTAACTTATTTACTCGAATGTATCAAGTATCAAGATCAAGTGATTCATAACTATTCATTCCTTGCAAACCTTGCCTATCGTAAAAACATGTTTGAAAAGCCTGCAACAGCCAGTGAATGAGTCTGAGTCGAAAACTCCATGTAGATCATTTTCTCATCATCGAAACGCTAAAAAAGCTGATTTCAAGAGTTTCTTAAAACAGTCTCTTGATGAGTAGGGGAGAAATCTCACATCGGCTCAGAATCGTTCTGAATTGTGAGAAAATATGGCCGTTACCTCACATTGGAAAAGTCTCAACTCGTTTCTATATCCGGCAGTTTCCTTTTATATCGGATTCTTTTAATGATTATTTATATAATAATTAAAAAAGTTCTGTTATTTTTGTGCGGACCGTACTTCTTTCTTCATTTTTTATGGTTCTAGCGGTTTTTTTGCCTTCTATAGTGTGTATTGTGTGAAGCGGAGGTGGTTTGATCTGAAAATGCTTTGTCAATGGGAAAAATTACTCCAGCATAAATATGCGGAGATCAGACAGCGGGCTTCAAGCAAACGGAAGCCGAGGCTGGCGACTTTCCGCTAGTTCATATGATGCTTGAAAGGAGCGGTTTTACTGAAAAAGAGCAACAAACTGGTCGGATAACCAAAATAAGCTATCCTTCAAAAAAGATCATGAATAAGAAAAAAACGTGCCAGGTCTAAACAAAAAACGCGTTGTCTAACAAGTCTCTTTATATTTCAGCTAAAACAATAATAATTACTTTGAAACTCTTTTTAGACATTAAAACTCTCCCTAACATTTTTTATGTTAATATGTGAAACAAGTATACATTAACACATTTTTCCTAAAAAAGGAGTACTTCCCATGAATTTTCTGAATTTATTAGACATAGCCGTTACAATCTTAATAATAGTTATGTTTATAAACTCAATCTTTAACTTCTCCAAACACCAAACACCTTCAAAATACAAATTATTTTTCACTATTTTATTCATCATTACAGCCATCACACTCAGCTATGTCTTTTTCGTCAACAATGAATTAAGTACATATCTATTGATTGGACTCGCATTACTCTTTTTACTTTCCAATTTACTACCAACAAGAACACACAAAAAAAATAAACCTAAAAAAAGATGAAACCTATAGGTTCTCATCTTTTTTCTCTTTCCCTAATCCCGCAAAAGCTAAAACGGTTCTTAGCTTTTATCCTAAACCATGCTTCTTTGCATAATTTCCCCAATGGGGGTTTCTCCCATCGATATCGGAAAACTGGTATTCATCCGATAGATCCCAGCTAGTTTGAACTGTTCCTGTTCTTTCGAAGATGTTCGGATCGGCAGCCAGTGCCGCGATGCCTTGTCCAATCAAATAAGGTGTTTCCGACTCGATGAAATGGGGCTCTTTTTTTACTGCGTCTTTCCAATTGGCTTCGGTGACACCAAAATGGTCAAGCATGGCTTCCGAACGCAGAAACCCGGGGGTAACTGCCAGAGCAGTGACGTTATAAGGACGAAGATCTGCCGCCATGGCTTCCGCCAAATGAATCGCGGAAATTTTCGCTAGGCTGTAGTACAAATTTCCCCGATAGCGATAATCCCATCCATCGGTAATTTCCATGATCAATCCGTCTTTGCGCGCCGCCATTAATGGTGCCCCATAATAGCTTGTTATCATATGAGAATGGACCGCCCTTTCTTGAATAGCCAAACCGTTCACAAGTGAATGCTTCCAAAATGGTTGGCCCCATTCCGTGAGGGGATCGCCGCCCCAGACGTCATTGACCAATATATCGAGACGGCCATGATGTTCCTCATTGATTTTATCAAATAAAGCTTTCACATCGGCTTCGACTGTGTGATCAACGCGCACCGGGATGCCCTTGCCGCCACGGGCTGTTACCATTTCTGCGGTCTCCTCAATCGTTTCCGTACGGCCCATGTCGGAAAGCTTTTCACGTGTGCTTCGTCCTGTACAGTATACTGTCGCTCCGGCCTCGCCAAGCGATACCGCAATGCCCCGTCCGACACCGCGGGTTGCTCCAGCGACGACCGCTATTTTTCCTTGTAATGGTTTCATTTCATCATCCCCCTTTTAAATTTCTTTTTTATTATAAATAGCAAAAGGTGACATCTGTTGTCATATTGATACAATAAAATAAAGAAGACAGGAGGTTGTGACATGCGCGCAGATCGGTTAATTGCTATTTTGTTGTTGCTGCAAAACAACGGAAAAATGACGGCGAGAGAATTGGCGGAAAAACTGGAAGTATCAGAGCGGACGGTGCACCGAGATATGGAGGCGTTAAGCACAGCGGGTGTGCCGATATTTTCTGAGCGTGGGACGAACGGCGGGTGGTTGCTTACTGACGGCTATCGGACGAACTTGACCGGCATGAAGACGGAAGAAATGCAGTCATTGTTGCTAGCTCATTCTTCATCACTGCTTAACGATTTGGGAATGGAGGAGCCTTTTGAGGCCGCCTTTCAAAAATTGTTGGCAGCGATCCCCGGAAGAATGCATTCTGAGGCAAAATTGGTGCGTGAGCGCATCCATATTGATGGAGCCGGCTGGCATCAAAGAGAGGAAGCACTTCCATGCCTTTCGACAGTCCAGGAAGCTGTCTGGCAGGAAAGAAAGTTGGAAATGGCGTATCGGCGAAATGAAAACATTTTGGAAAGGGTTGTTGATCCGCTAGGCCTGGTGGCAAAAGGAAATATCTGGTATTTGGTTGGGGCGGTGGATGGTGAGCTGCGCACATACCGCATCTCGCGAATCGAGCGGGCCCGAATTACAGCGGAATCGTTTCAACGGCCAAATCATTTTAACTTGGCGGTATATTGGGAGCAATCCACAAAACAGTTCAAGGCTCAGCTTCCCCGTTACCTGGCCCAAATTTGCTTTAGTAAAAAGGTGCACGATCGCCTGGCTAAACAGCCTTACATGAAAATTTGCGCTGTCAAAGCGGCGCAAGACGGCTGGATCGAAGCCGATGTTGAATTTAACACGCTTGAATCGGCCAGTGAAATCGTCCTTGGTTATGGTTCACTCATCAAAGTACTTGCGCCACTAGAGCTCTGTGAAAGAGTAAAAGCCGAGGCGCTGGCTGTTGCCGAAATGTACGAATAGGCAGAGAGTATCGGTGGTAAAACACCATTCTGATATGATAAAGCTTTGCAACTAACCCATCCATCCATTCAAATTAATGTTACAATAAACAGTAACATATAGGTGACCAAATAAAGGGAGATGTTGTCATGAAAACTCGTCTCGATATACATTTGGAATTGGGCCGCCTGCTTCAACATGTTCAAAGAGCGATGATCATCACGGACCATAACGGAACGATCACTGCCTGTAACCATTTGGCCGGTATTTTTTTAAGGAAACAAAAGAATGAACTGATTGGCGAAAAGTTGGATGTCATCATTCCGGAGACGAAGGTACATAATAGGCATGTAGATCGTCTAATCGCTGGGAAACGATTCTATTTACATCGATCGGCTATAGATGATGGGCAAGGCGAAATGGGCGTGTTATGGACAATGGATGATCAGCCTGATGGATTGCTCCAGCAAACAATTGAAAAATATGAAAGCGCTCTCGAGGGGTTGTCTGAGTGCATTATGGGTGTTGATGACAAAGGCAATGTCAACTTTTTAAGCCGCTCCTATGCCAAGCTGCTCGGAATTGATGACCCGAATTCCGTTATCGGAAAGCATTGTACCGAGGTTGTTGAAAATACGAGAATGCACATCGTCATTCAAACGGGAGAGGCGGAGATTGGGCATTTTATTCAAATTGGTGAAAGAACGGTATTGGCGACCCGGATACCGATTTTTCATAACGGAACAATTACAGGAGCTATTGGCAAGATCATGTTTCATGACGTCGACGAATTGAAAGCATTGGCGAATCGGGTGCAGGAAATGGAGTCCAAAATCGAATTTTACGAAAAAGAAATGAAGCGCATTCGAGGGGCCAAATATTCTTTCCGAAGCATCGTCGGGAACAGCGACAAAATCAGAGAAGTGAAAAACAATGCCCGGAAAGTTGCGAGAAGCCGATCAACCGTTTTGATCAAAGGGGAAACAGGCACGGGAAAAGAACTATTTGCCCACGCCATCCATTTGGCAAGTCCGCGAAATGGGGGCCCGTTCCTTCCGGTCAATTGCGCGGCGATTCCCAAAGAACTATTGGAGGCCGAATTGTTTGGCTATGAGAGTGGTGCTTTTACCGGAGCGAAAAAAGACGGAAAGCCGGGAAAGTTTGAGTTGGCGAATCATGGCACTTTATTTTTGGATGAAATAGGAGATTTGCCGCTCGATATGCAAGCAAAGCTTCTTAGGGTGCTGGAAAGGAAGGAAATAGAACGAATTGGCGCAACGACATCTAAAAAAGTCGATGTTCGCATCATTGCGGCAACAAATCGAGATTTATGGGAAATGACGCGGAAAGGAAGCTTTCGCGATGATTTGTATTATCGCCTGAACGTTTTTATGCTCGATATTCCCCCATTGCGGGAAAGAAAGGAGGACATCCTTCCGATTGCAAGCCGCCTCATCATAAAGTTGAATGAGGAAATGGGCCTGAACGTGACATCCATGGAGGATGATGTAAAAAAAATATTCATGAAATACCATTGGCCGGGAAATATTCGCGAGCTTGAAAATGTGCTTGAACGCTCTCTGAACGTCATTGACAACGATGATCACATTCGTACATATCATTTGCCTGTATATTTGGTAAAAGGAAGAGGATTGGCTCAAGCAGAAAGCATCTATTCCTTGAAGAAACATTTGGAGGAAGCGGAAAAAAGGGCCATTTTAAGAGCATTGGAAAAAGCAGGAGGAAATAAAATGGAAGCGGCAAGTTTATTGGGAATCCACCGGGCCAGTCTATACAGGAAATTGGAAAAATACAAAATATCCGATGTGTGAGGGGCAAAACAGCTCCTTTTTTTGTTGCGAAATTGCAAAAGATTCGCATGAATGCGACAGAAAAAAGAACCAATGTAGCAAAAGAGCCCCTTCTCATACCTGAATAGAAAGTTGGTATGCTTTTTGCAACATATAAAAAGGAGCACGATCAAAAGTCATGGAAGGGGGAGAAGAATGGGTGAGAAAAATTTGGCGCAATTTTTAGTCCGGCGAATTGAAAAAACACCGGAAAAAGTGTATCTCCGCTTCGAAGAGCAGCGGATTACGTATGAAGATTTGTATAAGCGCGTCGCCCGGGCAGCAGGCGGATTTTCGGAGCTGGGAATTGGCAAGGAAGACAAAGTATGTGTCATGCTTGACAACAGCCCTGAATATGTGGATGTATGGTTTGGTCTCACATGTATAGGCGCCGTTCTTGTACCAATCAATGTTCATTTAAAAGGAGCAGGCTTGCAGTACATTTTAACGCACTCAGACTGCAAAGCAATGATAGTTGATGAAATGTATATGGCGCGAATACGTCCATGCCTATCTTCATTGCCAAAAGATGTAAAGATTATGATCCAGACGAAGGATCAAGCCTTTTCATATTCGAACCGATATAGTAGCCTTAAAGATATATTCACTTATTCGGAAAGTGAATGGCCTTCTTTAGATTTTTCAGGAGCTGCGATCAACAGTATTCTGTACACATCGGGAACGACAGGGCCGCCAAAAGGGGTTATGCTCAGCCATGCCGCCTATATAAACGCCGCCCAAGCCTTTTCGGAGCGGATGGTCGGTGTCCGTTTTGATGATATTCTCCTAACAACATTGCCTTTATTCCATATTAATGCTCAAGCCCATACTGTTTTGGGCGGCATTCACTCCAATGCCACGGTCGCTCTCAGCAAAAGATTCAGCGCTTCCCGCTTTTGGGAGGAAGTCTGTTATCATCAAGCGACCATTTTTAATTCCTTGGGTTCGATGATTCCCATTTTGTGCAAACAACCTGAACAGGAAAATGATCACGACAACCCTGCTCGTATCACTGCGTGTGCGGCAACACCAGAAAGATTCTGGAAACAATTTGAAGAACGGTTTAAAATAAAAATTGTGGAAGGATACGGCCTGACGGAAACATCCGGATTTTGCGTTTCCAATCCTCTTGACAAAAGGAAAGTCCCATCGATCGGGAAGCCATTTCCATTTGTAGAAACGAAAATTGCCGATGAAAACGGTAAGCGTTTGCAAGTCGGCGAAGTCGGAGAGATTCTTATCCGTTCTTTAAAGAAACACACATTCATGGAAGGGTATTATAAGATGCCTGATAAAACGGAAGAGTCCATGCTGGAGGGATGGTTTCGAACCGGTGACCTCGGGTATGCAGATGAAGATGGCTATATGTACTTCTGTGACCGCTTAAAACAATGCATCAGACGAAGAGGTGAAAACATTTCATCATGGGAAGTAGAAAAAGTGATCAACGCCCATCCGAAGGTGCTGGAGTCAGCGGCGGTGGGGGTGCCTTCTGAAGTAGGGGAAGAAGATGTCAAAGTGTATGTCATTTTGAGAAAAGGTGAAAATTTGCCGTATGAAGAATTCATCAAATGGTGCGAAGAGCGAATGGCATACTTCATGGTTCCGCGTTATGTCCAATATGTTGACTCTTTTCCCAAAACCGCCACGGAGCGGGTACAGAAGTTTAAACTAAAAGAAGAAGGTATTGGGAACGCATGGGACAGGGAACAAGCCATGGGCCGTATTGAGAAAAAATAATGTGGGGATGGGGTGAAAATGGTGTCTGCAGATCAAGTGGTGCGTGTATGGAATAATGAAGGGGTCGCCACCTTGGAAATCGACCATCCGCCGGTAAACTCGTTAAGCGCGGAAGTGGTCAATGAACTGACTGGTGTGTTGCAGAAAATGGAAGACGATCCCCAAGTGAGGACAGTCATCATAACTGGAAGCGGTGAAAAAGCGTTTGTTGCCGGAGCCAACATCAAAGAGTTTCCGGATTGGATCGGCAAAGGAGAGGAGGTGGCTGAAGAAAAATCGAAGTGGCTTCAACATCCTTTCGATTTGCTCGACCAGTTGTCAAAGCCCACGATTGCGGCCATTAACGGATTGGCCTTGGGCGGAGGCTGCGAACTGGCCCTTGCCTGTGATTTGCGTATTGCGGAAGAGCACGCGCAAATCGGGCTTCCCGAAATCACACTTGGGCTATTTCCGGGAGCAGGGGGCACACAAAGACTGCCGAGGCTCGTCGGGGAAGGGAAAGCAAAAGAACTGATGTTTACAGGTGAACCTGTTTCCGCTCGTGAAGCTCTCCGGATCGGACTCGTCAATATTGTTGTTCCTCAAGGAGAGGCCTTAAAAAAAGCTCAAGAGCTGGCTGAAAAAATTTCCCGATACTCCCTGCCTGCTTTGTCCCTGATGAAAAAAGCCATCACAGAGGGACGGAATGAGTCTCTTGAAAGAGGGTTGGCTGTGGAAGCCAAATATTTCGGGAAGGTATTTCAAACGGAAGATGTGAAAGAAGGAGTATCAGCCTTTATTGAAAAAAGAAGACCCACTTTTACGCATCAGTAAAGAAAGGCGGTGTTCATTTATGTTTCAAAAAGTATTGATTGCAAACCGGGGGGAAATTGCGGTTCGAATTATCCGAACATGCCAAATGTTGGGTATTCAAACAGTCGCTATCTATTCGGAAGCAGATGCGGACGCACCGCACGTCAAAATGGCGGATGAAGCCTATTTGTTGGGAGGCCCCAGGGTTGTTGAAAGTTATCTGCATGCAGATAAAGTGTTAGACGTTGCCAGGAAATCCGGAGCGGATGTCATTCACCCAGGGTATGGCTTTCTTTCGGAAAATAGCTCATTTGCCGAGCAGTGTGAAGCAGAGGGGGTTGTTTTCATTGGTCCCTCTTCAGACGTGATTGCCCGCATGGGCAGCAAAATTGAATCGAGAAAAGCAATGCAGGCAGCAGGTGTTCCGGTTGTTCCCGGAATTGCCCATTCGCTTGCGGATGAAGAAGTTGCCGTTCAGGCGGCGGAGGAAATTGGTTTTCCGGTTATGTTAAAAGCTTCTGCCGGCGGCGGCGGGATCGGGATGCAAATTGTCCGTAATGCTGATGAATTGCGAAAAGCTTTTGCCGGAAATCAGAAACGCGCAGCAAGCTTTTTCGGAGACAGCGCCATGTATATCGAAAAATATATTGAAAATCCGCGTCATATTGAAATTCAAATTCTCGCAGATAAGTTTGGCAATGTTATTCATTTATGGGAGCGCGAATGCTCTATTCAACGGCGGCACCAAAAGGTGCTTGAGGAGGCGCCCTCACCTTTTCTAGATGATGAAACAAGAAAGAAAATGGGGGAAGCGGCTGTCAGGGCGGCCCGGGCCATTGGATATTCCAATGCGGGCACGGTTGAATTTTTGGTAGATCGGAACAAGAATTTTTACTTTCTTGAAATGAATACCCGCCTTCAGGTTGAGCATCCGGTCACGGAAGAAATTACCGGTCTCGATTTAGTTGCCGAGCAACTGAAAATGGCTGCTGATTATTCTTTGACGATGTCCCAGTCGGATATCAATCCGAGAGGGTATGCTATTGAGGCGAGAATTTATGCGGAAGATCCGACGACATTTTTCCCGTCTCCTGGTAACATCACGAAATTGGTTTTTCCTGATGGCCCCGGTGTTCGCAATGATGTCGGCGTTCATCATGAATCAACAGTAACCCCTTTTTATGATCCGATGATTGCGAAGCTGATTGTAAAAGGAAAAGACCGGGATGAAGCAATCAATAGACTTCAAAATGCTCTGTCAGCCTATGAGGTGGGAGGGATTAAAACAAACATCCCTCTGCTCAGGAAAATAGCAGATCATCCCGCTTTTCAACAGGGAGAAACAACAACCAATTTCATAGAACAGTATTTGCAGGGCGAAACAGCGAAGTGAAAACGTATAAAAGGAGGAATCAGCGATGAGTAAAGTGGTAGCCAGCATGGCTGGAAGCGTGTGGAAGATTCTTTGTAAAGAAGGAGATAGCATCGAAGCTGGAGAAGATGTAGTCATATTGGAATCAATGAAAATGGAAATTCCCATCCAAGCAGAAGCAGGCGGAACCGTAAAGGAAGTAAAAGTAAATGAAGGTGACTTTGTCAATGAAGGTGACGTACTGATTGAGCTGGAGTAAATTCTTTGCAAAGGAGCCGTACATGATGTCAAAAAAAACATTTGATGAAAGAGCGGAGTCCATTCGGCAAGGTGGTGCCGCCAAATATCATGAACAAAATGAAAAACGCGGAAAGCTTTTTGTCCGCGATCGTTTAAGATTGCTGCTTGACCCGGATTCATTTTTAGAAGACGCCATGTTTGCCAATTGTGAGGCCGAGGGACTGCCGGCAGATGGTGTAGTGACAGGTGTTGGAAAAATGGACGGCCAAACGGTATGCGTCATGGCAAATGATTCCACTGTAAAGGCCGGCTCCTGGGGCGCTAGAACGGTGGAGAAAATAATCCGTATCCAGGAAACGGCCGAAAAAATGAAGGTTCCGCTTATTTACCTCGTAGATTCGGCAGGTGCGAGAATTACGGACCAAGTCGACATGTTCCCGGGACGGCGGGGGGCCGGAAGAATTTTTTACAATCAGGTAAAACTGTCCGGGAAAATCCCGCAAATATGTGTGTTGTTTGGCCCATCGGCTGCTGGCGGCGCCTATATACCCGCTTTTTGCGATATCGTCATCATGGTAGATAAAAATGCTTCCATGTATCTCGGTTCGCCGCGGATGGCGGAAATGGTCATTGGCGAGAAAGTGACGTTGGAAGAAATGGGCGGGGCCCGCATGCATTGTTCGGTATCGGGATGTGGGGACGTATTGGCCCAAAATGAAGAAGAAGCCATCGAGCTGGTCAAAAGCTATCTCTCATATTTTCCGGCGAATTTTTCGGAAAAACCGCCTGTTCGGGAGGCGACTCCTGCAAAGCAATTGGAGAAAACATTGGAGGAGCTCATTCCGGAAAATCAAAATGCGCCATTCAATATGTATGATTTTATTGAAGGAATCATTGATGCGGACTCATTTTTTGAAATTAAAAAGTTATTTGCGGGCGAAATCATAACAGGGCTTGCCCGCCTGGATGGAAAACCGATCGGCATTATCGCAAACCAGCCCCGGGTGAAAGGCGGGGTATTATTTCACGACTCGGCAGACAAAGCGGCCCGATTTATGACTCTTTGTGACGCCTTCCATATTCCGCTCTTGTTCCTTGTCGATGTACCCGGTTTCATGATCGGAACAAAAGTGGAGCGGGAAGGAATTATCCGCCACGGGGCGAAAATGATCTCGGCCATGTCAGAAGCAACAGTGCCGAAAATCTCGATTATCGTCCGGAAGGCATATGGCGCCGGATTATATGCGATGTGCGGTCCAGCATTTGAGCCTGATTGCTGTCTGGCGTTGCCGACCGCCCAAATTGCCGTCATGGGGCCGGAAGCGGCGGTCAACGCCGTCTATGCTAAGAAAATCGCGGAGCTTGATGAAAGTGAGCGAAATGCCTTTATCCAGCAAAAAAGAGAAGATTATAAAGAGGGAATTGATATATACAAGCTGGCTTCGGAAATGATTATTGACGGCATCGTGCCAGCAAATTCTCTGCGCGGGGAACTCATTCAACGGTTCGAGGCGTACTCGTCAAAGCATACGATTTTTTCTGAACGGAAACATCCGGTTTATCCCGTGTAAAAGCCTTCAAGGGTTCCATGTGAACCCTTGGATGCAAAAAATACGGAATATTCAATAATGTTTGCGAATGTTGTCACAAGTATAATCGCGATTTTTTTTTCACAAATGAGGATATGGATCGCGCGCTAAAAAATGAGCTACTGTTAAAACAAGGAAAAGTACCTGCCAAGCTTGATTCACATCACGTGCAACAGTAGAATTTGCCACTATTGAAGGAGCGCGATCCATTGGATCAGTTCATAAAATCGGCAGTTTAGAGCCGGGAAAGAAGGCGGATATCATTTCTATCCGAAATAAGGGTCTGAATATTCCATCTTTTCATAACCTTGTTATTGCTATTCGCATCCTCGAAATGTCGACTCGGTCTTTGTGGAAGGAAAAGCCCTCAAAGGAAGTGGCAAACTTGTAACGATGAATGTGGAGGCTATCCAAAAAAACCTCAGGCATCGCATGAGTACTTCTGAAAAGCAAAGCGCCAAACGAATGAATAAAGCAAAAGAAACATTTCCGCCAACTGCTGAAGTAAAAAAATTGAAAAGGGAGGAAAATAATGTCGCGAATTGATCAAACCATTTACGCCCTGTTTGGGCTTGCTGTTGTGATGGTGATTGGAATGGTAACAAATTCATGGAGGGCCGTTCTTTATCCCTTTTTGATCATGGTCGGGCTGGCCATCTTTTTGGGGCTGATAAAAGATATTAGAAGGAATCCCCGTAAAATCTGGATTCCCGTAACGGTTACAGCTATTTATTTGTTTTTGTATATATTCCATGATGTGATCACGATGGATTCGCCGACAGGTGGAAAAGGCTTTATATGGGGCCTGTCGCCGGCAATGGCTTTGTATATTTTCGGTATTTGGCCGCTTGCTGTGCTTGTTTGTCTGTTATATACGTTGACCTTTCAAAAGGATTCCGTCACACAACAGCTGCGCCAAGATGGCCAAAAGAATATCAACATGTAAGGGGGATGTCAGTGGGCACTACGATCATTACAGTTGTCGCTATCTATTTGTTAATTTGTATTTTGATCGGATTATGGGCAACGAGAAGAACGAAAACGGCGGGTGATTTTTTAATTGCCGGCAGGAATTTGGGCATGTTTGTCATGGCGATTGCGGCGTTTTCTTCGATTCAAAGCGGATTTGGAATGCTTGGGGGAACCGGATTGACTTTTAGCAATGGGATGGGATTTATTGCGGGAATCGGCATTTCGGCTTCTTTGGGCTTTGGGTTGACATGGTATTTGGCAGGAAAGCGGATTTGGAAAATCGGCAGCATGGGTGAAGTTTATACGCTCGGGGATATTGTGGAAAAAAGATACGAAAGTAAAGCAGTCCGCGGCTGGCTCGGATTGGCGATCATTTTTGGCGTGATCGGTTATTTGGGAACACAAGTCCAGGCGATGGGCATTATTATGCACAGTATTTTTGGGCTTTCTCCCAAGTTGGGCGCCATCATTGGATTGGGTATTCTCGCATTTTATTGCGTGGGCGGAGGGATCATAGCGAGTGTTTATACGGATCTTTTTCAAGGTGTCATTATGGTCGCTGTTTCATTGGTTGTATTTTTTATGGCTATCCATGCCGGAGGCGGCGTGCAACACATTTCCGAAAGTCTGCAAAGCGTTGATCCCCAATTAACTTCGTCATTCGGTACGTATCCGATTATGACCGTCGCTTGCTGGTTCTTTTTATTCAGCCTGGGAGCGGCAGGACAGCCGCATTTCATTCATAAATTTTTGATGATTAAAAGCCAAAAAGAATTAAAGTGGGGCGCCTTCACGGCAGGTCTTGCATACGCTTTCACAACGCTGTTGGTCGTTGGAATCGGGCTGACGGCAAGGTCTCTTGATATACAAGGAAAATTTCCGGCTATCTCCACTCCGGATGAGTCGCTTACAGCATTTGTAACGCACTTTACACCGCCCATTGTGGCAGGGCTTGTTCTGTCCGGACTGCTTGCGGCGATCATGTCAACAGGTTCGGCTTTTGTTACCCTTGGAGCCGCGAGCTTAATCCGGGATATTCCGCGGGCCTTCAACAAACAAGTGAAGAATGAGCTTTTATGGAATCGGTTGACTGTGCTTGGCCTTTTGACACTATCTCTTTTATTCTCTTTTTATATGGATACACTCGTTGCATTGCTCGGCATCTTCGGTTGGGGAACATTCGCGTCAGCCGTATTCCCTCCCATTATTTTGGGGTTAATTTGGAAAAAGGCTACCAAATACGGGGCTATTTCCAGCATTGTCGTCGGGTTGTTTCTAAACTTCTCCCTGGAAATGTTAAATAAATACGACTTGGCTATCTTGCCTTCAGGTGTTATTGTCGGAGCATTTGCTTTTGCCGTATCGATTATCGTATTTATCGGCGTTTCCCTTTTGACAAAAGAATCTGTCGTTCCATTGGATAATCAGGTTATCGACGCGATGGAAGGGTAAGGGGGTATTGGCGAAAGTCTATCTTTTTTGGCTTGAATTCTTTATGATGAAAGAAGAGTACAAGTCGAAGGCAGGTGAATTGTAATGGGAACATGTCCAATAGATCACTCGCTTGAGGATGTTGTAAAAAAGCTTGATGACCAAAAACCATTCTTGCCGAAAGAATTGGCTGATCGGACAGAACAATTTTTGCAGGAGAAACTTTCACAGAACACATTAAATGAACTGTTTCATCTGTTGAAAAAGTATGACCTGGCCAGTGAAGAAGAACGAGCCGGAAGAAATGTAAAATTGACGGAAATGCTTGCTAAAAAAGCGTGAATAAAGATGACAGGGCTGTCTAAAAAGTCCCATTTAGAGTAAAAGCGCTCAACCCAAGAAAGTTGATTTTACGGTATTCTGGGGTTAGTTTTTTTGGGATTTTCAAGCTGAAGTATTATTTTTCGGACAGCCCTCCAATTTTTCAACCATAAATCTTAAATGGTTGGCTGAAGGGGAAGGAATGCTTTTTTATAAAAATAGGTGTCCAGGTCGAAAAAATATCGGCTTTTTGGACGCCTTTTTGCTGGTTAACATACGAACCCGGATTTTCCGATGGAATAACGGCTTAATGTGACGTTGTGGCATCTGGCAAATCTTTATTGGAGAGAAAGGGGTCCTGATCGGGTATCAAGAAGCGAGTGAAGGTATTTTTCAATCGGTTGATCTGACAGCAGGTTCGGATGGGTATACTGTTCCGTTCTATGCTCGAAGTCAGAGATTTGCCCCCATAAGCGTTGATTCAGTCACTCTTAATGTAATAAAAAGGAACAAAATTGCACCACTTCAGAGGGAGGTAAGTCAACATAATCAAGAAGAAGCCGAGAGGTGACCATCACGGCGTCTGTTTGGTTGGCTTCCATTATATAATGAACCAAGCCGCCAAATCATATAATATTCCGATCCCGATGGTGAGTATGAAGGAATGACCGCTGTGGCAAAAGTGTTGACAAAAAAGCCGAATAGGGACAGAAAACAATCCCGCAGCTGGAAACCGGCTGGTAACACAATACGCAACAGTCTTCAAACTGGCGGTCTTAAAAAAACGTTGGCGCCAGCCGTTCAGTGTCTGACAATAGTCATTATTTGCGAATTATGAAGTATTTATATTGCAAGAAGGCAACCCGACCATTACAAGAATGCCGGAGTCCATGTCCCATGTTACATATGACGGGGGACGCGGGATTTGTATTGGTGATTCACATTCGACTTTGCCGCGTGTATGGCTCCCGGATGTTGACAAGAAGCAGGAGACATTCGTCGATTAAAAATAATATGAAACTCTCGCTTTTGACACTGGAAGGCTTTGAACCAGGATGAATGATAGCGAGTGATCTTCCTCTTTTCAATGTCTTGGAAACAGTATAGGAGAGGATGATAGGGATGACGGAAAATGAACGGGTCATGGAACAAGTTTTACAATTACGACAAATGGGGATCAAATCGGCAATTGCCACTGTTGTAAAAGTATATGGATCTGCTTATCGCCGTGAAGGGGCCAAGATGTTGATTGATGAGTATGAGAATAGGACGGGGATGATTTCAGGCGGCTGTCTGGAAGCGGATGTAGCCGAAGCCGCGAAAGAGGTGATCTCTACCGGCCAACCCGTTTTGAAAACCTATCATCTGGATGAAGAGGTTGTATGGGGGTTGGGGCTTGGCTGTCCGGGAACGGTTAAAATCCACATAGAGCTTGTTTCATCGTCTGAATAATCTGGAAGGAAGGGGCATGCTTTGAATCATTCATCTGCTTTTGATCGTTGGCTGGCTTTTATCAATGACGAAAAACCTTGTGTGCTCGCGACCAGTTTGGATATGTCCGCTCCTTTTTCCTCTAAAGGCGGCTCAAGGCGTTTATTCATTTCGCCGGAAGGAGTTTTAGCTGGATGTCTTGGTGTTGGGGAGGCGCAGACGCAAATCATAGAGTTGGCAAAGAAAAAGTTAAAGCAAAGAAATCCCAAATCGGAAACGGTAATCATTTCTTTATCGGATGGCCGGGAACTTCCCATTTTTTTGGATGTATACGTTCCCCGGTCTGAAATCATGATTTTTGGGGCTGGACATGATGCCATTCCAGTCGCCCGGTATGCTTTATCTGTTGGTTGGAAAACAACTGTAGTCGATCCAAGACCTTACTATAATAGCGAGGAAAGATTTCCGGGTGCAAAGAGAATTGTGGCGGATGCAGGTAAAGTGTCCGATCAAGTTAGGATAACGGATCGCACTTATATAATTGTGATGAACCATCATCTGGAAAGGGATCAAGAGACGTTGAAATTTGTCTTGCCCTCACCCTCTCCATATATTGGTGTGCTCGGTCCCAAAAGGAGACGGGAGCGGATGTTGCGGGTGTTGCAAGAAGAAGGGCATGTTTTTGCAAAAGAGACACTGAAACGGATGCACAGTCCGGTTGGTCTCGATATTGGCTCCGAGACACCTGAAGAGATTGCCATCAGCATTTTAGCTGAAATCATCGCGGTTAAAAATGGCCATTCCGGTGGTTTTTTACAAGATTCCCCTCACATTCACCGTACCTCAAAAATGATCAATAGATTGTAACAAAAGGAGAGCAAATGAAAGATTCAATCAGCGCCATTATTTTAGCGGCTGGAACTTCTTCACGAATGGGACGGCCAAAACAATTGCTTGATTGGGGTGATCGGCCCTTGTTGTCCCATGTCATTCACAAGGTGCTGTATCATCCTTTTTCAGAAGTGATCACCGTCATTGGCCATGAAGCCGATAAAATAAAAAGGACTATTCATATACGGGACTCCCGCTTCAAATGGGTCGAAAATAAACAATATGGGAGTGGTCAAGGCTCAAGTCTGAGAGCCGGAGTTCAGCATATAAGTACAGACGGTCCGGGCGTGATGGTCTTTTTGGGTGACCTGCCCTTTATCTCCCAATATACAACCAGCTTCGTATTTCATGAAGGTGCAAGGCTGCTGAAATGTAGTTCGGAACCTTTCGTCATGCGGCCCGTTTATCAAAAGACAGGAGGACATCCCGTGTTTTTCGGTCATCTCCGCGACGCCGTCTTGGAGGTTCTGGATGGTGATCAAGGAGGCAGAGCTCTCCTAAACATGATCAAGGTGAAAAGAGAACTCTTTGTACATGATTCGGGAATTGTAAAAGATATTGATACCCGTGATGACTACAGACAGGCTTTGAAACAGGGTGACCTTGATGAGGACGGCTGAATAACAACTGTTTGCCGAATAGTGGAATGTTTGGCAAAATGAAATAAATGCGTGTAGATGAATGGGGGAACTATTTGATTTTTGTGGAATGGTATTCTAAAGCCAATTTTCATCGTAGACCATCTCTGTTCGTTACAATCAATGTTCAGCCTAATGGCGAGCCATCGGGAAGTTCGTCGATCATGCGGGCTTTGGCAGGTGATGTAACAAGCCAACCATCTGGATCAGCCATCAGTATCAAAAGCAAAGTGTCTGAATAGAAAACGGTTGAAACTTTTTCCCATCTTTATTGTGAGCGGTGTCCGGCTATTATACAATTCAGCAGGCACGCAAAAAAGCCGTTAAAAGAATCAATTTATGGAGCGAAAGTCGGCTTCCTACGTATGGATGGCAACTTCCAAATGGTCTTTATACGTGAAAACGGCCCAAAAATATGGGGCTTGCCCTTACAAAAGATTCTGCTCGTTGAAAGAAACCGTTCGTCATTTTAAGAAGCCAAGAAAGCTTTAAATATTCGCCGAGAGCTGACTTAAAGTCATGGACATCTCCCGCCAGCACGAAATTCATGTTTTTCAGCAATCGCTTCCAACAATATTGATTTTCCCATCCCATTCACTCGAACAAGAAATGTGCAGATTTTTCATCACTACAAGATGGAATATGACCATGTAGCAGTGCAAGTCTTTTTAAAAACATGGAGTCACTTGCGGTATCAATCTATCAATGTATGGAATGGCTTACCATGCTCAAAAATGATGGGGCGATTGGAAGTTTTTGAAACTGGGGAAAAACTTGGCGTCTACCATTTCACATTTGAAAGTAATAAGACTAGAAAACGTTATGAGAATCCCGAAAATAATGTATAAACAGATATAATCGGTTAGAAAGGAGAAATGATTGATGGACTACGAGGTTATTATTATAGGTGCGGGTTCAATGGGAATGGCTGCGGGATTTCAGCTCGCAAACAAGGGAGTAAAAGTATTATTGGTTGATGCCAATGATCCTCCTCATACAGAAGGGGCGCATCACGGTGAAACGAGGCTGATCCGCCATGCGTATGGAGAAGGCGAGAGTTATGTTCCCATGGCACTTCGCGCGCAGGAGCTATGGGGACAATTGGAAAAAGAATCAGGCGAAACGCTTTTCCTTAAAACGGGCGTGTTGAACGTTGGTTTGCCGGATTCGCTATTCGTCCAAAATGTCATCGACAGCGCGAAGAAATATTCACTTCCACTGGAAGTCCTATCGGCACGGGAAGTCAACCAAAGATGGACCGGATTTCAAATTCCTGATGGATTAATAGGATGCTTCGAAAATGAATCCGGCGTATTGATGAGTGAAAAATGTGTACGAGCCTACCGTGATCTGGCTATTCAAAGAGGGGCAGAGATTCGTAAGAATACCCGCATTCAGTCAATCGAAACGACAAACTCTCATGTTACCGTTCGCACAAATACAGAAACATTCCGTTCTGAAAAACTGATTGTTTCTGCTGGAAAAGGGACGAATGCGGTGTTGAGACACTTGGATCTTCAATTACCGCTGCAACTTGTCAGAAAAACATTTTCTTGGTTTCATTCGGATGAACATCTGTATCGGACAGGACAATTTCCGGGCTTTACGTTCGATTTGGCGGATGGGGTATACTATGGTTTTCCGAGCGTTCACGGCTCCGGAGTAAAAATAGGACGCCATGATGGAGGCCGGCCGATTCTGCCGGATGAGGCATTGGCTGCATTTGGCGCTTTTCCTGAAGATGAACAAGATGTAAGTGAGTTTGCCCAACGCATGCTCTCTCAAAAGATGCCCCATAAGCAAGGAAAAACATGTACATATACAAACACGCTTGATACGGACTTTATCATTGACAGCCTTCCCGGGAGTGAACATATTTTAGTGGCATGCGGATTTTCGGGACACGGATTCAAATTTGCGAGTGTTATAGGAGAAATATTAAGCGAAATGGCTGCGGGGAAGAAGACAGGCTTCGATCTGTCCGGCTTTTCAATCAGCAGAATGGGGGTGTGAGCACCCTCTTTTATCCGGAGAGGTTGGGAGTGAGACGCAAACCTCCGATCGGCAGGATATGAATCAAAGGGGTATGAAAGGAGCTACCGCCTGATTGAATTCAATGACCTCCACATATTCCCGTTTAAAATGAGCTTATATATATTAAACTTCTTGTGATAGTATTAGTAATATTCCAGACAACATTCTGTATTTGTAGGGAGGGAATCAGATTGGATCAAACTTCAATGAGAAAACAGATGACACTCCAACTGATCTTAGAAGCAAAGAAACGCGTCTATCAAGTAGTAAAACCCACACCATTTTTCCAATCCATTCAACTATCGGAACAATACGGCTCCTCTGTTTATTTGAAGCTTGAAAACTTCCATGAAATTGGTGCTTTTAAAGTAAGGGGTGCCGCCAATAAAATATTACAATTGTCAAATGAAGAACAAAAGCGCGGAGTTGCGACGTTTTCGACAGGAAACCATGGATTGGCTGTCGCCTATGTCGCTAAAAAAAGGGGGATTTCTGCAACCGTTTGCATATCCAATCGTGTTCCAAAAGCAAAAGTGGATGCCATTCGCCGGATGGGGGCTCATGTTGAAATTGTCGGGGAAGGGCAAGATGATGCGGAAACATATTGTTATGAGTTAGAGGAAAAATATGGTTTGACGGTGATTAAACCTTTTGATGATTCCGCTATAATCGCCGGACAAGGAACGATTGGCCTTGAAATGGCAGCAGAAGAGCCAGACATTGATGTTGTTGTCATCCCGATATCAGGGGGAGGCTTGTTTGCCGGCGTTGCAACCGCTTTAAAATTATATAATCCGAAAATTAAAACGATTGGTGTATCAATGGAGCGTTCTCCTGTCATGTTTGAGAGCATCCGGGCAGGAAAGCCTGTTATCTTAAAGGAACAACCCACTCTTGCGGATAGTTTGCTTGGGGGAATTGGGCTGGACAATACGTACACATTTGAGATTGTCAAACAGCTCGTCGATGATTTTGTGCTCGTATCTGAAGAAGAAATAGCCGAAGCCATGGGCTTTATGGCGGATGAACACCGGATGATTGTAGAGGGGGCTGCCGCTACCGGAGTTGCCGCGCTGCTAAATAGAAAAATAGATGTAACAGGCATGAAAGCAGGAATGATTATAACTGGAAATAATGTAGACCTCTCTGTTATTTCAAAAGTGATTCAAGACTATCAACGAAAATAACGCACATTGGGTTACATCGCATCATGGGGGAGGGTGAACATTGAATCTGTCACTGGAAGATGTATTGAAATTTCCAATTTTTGAGACCGCCAAGGTGATTACTGGTGAAGGTGTCGTCGGTAAGAAACTAGTAGAATGGGTATCTGTCATTGAAAGTCCCGTGGAAAATTTCGTGAGAGAAAATGAACTCGTTTTAACGACGGGCATCGGCTGTTATATGAATATGCAATCTTTCTTTGAATTTTGCAAAGATGTGTATGAGTCAGGCGCATCCGCTTTGGCCATTGCTACCGGCCACTATATTAATAAAATACCGGAAGAAATTACCCAGTTTGCAGAGATGAAAGATTTTGTCATTGTGGATTTGCCGTGGGAAATTCGGTTTGCAGACATCATACATGAAGTGACAAGCGCCATTAACAATATTCAACACGATGAATTGATCAGATTGAAGGAATTTCAGCAACAATTGATTGAAATGTTTTTAACAAAGAAGCCCTTTGCGGAAATCATCACTGTCGTGGAGAAGGAATTAGGCCTGCCGGTGATTGTCATGAATCGTAAAGGGCATGTGATCGCAGGTTCAGCCAATATTCACCATGTTCGCCGTCTATGGAGAAGTATGGAACGAAATCTTGCAGCTGAAGAATCGCATCACCCGATTTTTTCAAAATTACGTAGGGGAAAGGGAAAAGAAGTTCAGTTGTTTCATATGAAAATTCAATCTAGTGAACAAGAGCAAGGGGATTTTTTTATCGTTGCTTCATCAACATATAAAATAAAACTAAGGGAAGTCAATATTATCGAACAGGCGGTAATGGTTTCTGCATTGTGGCTGACGAGTGAGTCCGCCATTGTCGAAAATAAAAGTCTCTTGCAGAATGAATTTGTCATCTCATTAACGACGGAAGAAGAGCCCGAGGAGAAAACGTTGCGAGAGAAGGCTAAGAGTCTTGGTTTTCATATCGATTTAAAATATGAGTGTATTATTGGTTATCCGGAAAATTTAGATACTCTTTTTTATAAAGATGGCGGGACGAGCCATGAAACGAAGCATTCATGGTTTGAAAGTATGATGACGTATATTGAGAGTGAATTGGCTGATGCCGGGCAATCGGTTCATCGGGAAGTCATGTATGCCCAAGAAGTGGATAAACTTGTTATATTTCTGGAGACAACTGAATTCGCATCTCCATCCACCTCCAACGGGACGATGAATCAATTTCTGGATCATGTGGAGAGAAGACTCAATAAATTGTTGCCGGGGCTTGTGATCTCGTGGGGCATTGGAAAACATCAAGATGGAAAAATGGCATTTTACAGAAGTTATCAGAAGGCGCTTTCCGCCTTGGAAGTGGGAAGAAAACAAAAAGGAATTGGAAAGCGCTACCACTTTGACAACACAAGGATCAGCCGCCTTATTTTACATTTATCCAAAAACGAGGAAGTACGTGAAATTGCCACTTCCACATTGTCCCCATTAATCAAATATGATCAAAAAAGAGAAATGGATTTAATTAACACGTTCATTGCTTACAACGAAAATTCCGGCAATGTAAGCCAGGCTGCCCGCGTGTTAAATCTACACCGCCAATCTTTATTGTACAGACTTCGAAAAATTGAATCACTGACAAATCTTTCTTTAACGAATCCGGATGATATGTTTTTGCTTGATTTCAGTATTAAAATATGGATGAGCGGGATGAATGAAAACAAAGACCGTCTTGCACTCTGACTTTTCATCAGACAGGCTTTCGACCTGTCTGATTTTTTCATACTGAACGCCATACGGACTAGGCGATGGCGTTCTTTTCATCAAATTGTATAAAGACACGCCCATGAAGTTCATACAAATTTTATAATGTTTTTTACATTTCGACTATTTATAATGAAGGCTAATGAAAGCACTTACAATTACATATAAAGACAAAATTCATCATAAATCTTCACCGGCATGATGATACGGGAGCGCCGGTACTTGACATCTTTTTAGTACTGTACTGCTGAAAAGGGCAGGCGGCAAACACCATGCCACGAAAGGAGTGAGCCTGAAATGACCGTATTGAAAAAAGCCGTTGGGGACGATCCGGCCCCGGGAGCCATCCAAGATCATCCGCCAGAACGCCCGATGGTTTCTTATCAGGCTATCCGCAAATCGTTCGGGGAAACGGAAGTGTTAAAAGGAATTGACCTTCATATCAAACCGGGGGAAAAGATCACGATTATCGGTCCGAGCGGTTCGGGTAAAACGACGATTATCCGGATGCTCATGACGTTGGAGGAACCGATATCCGGAGTGATTGAAGTGGACGGAGAGCCGCTTTGGCACAAGGAAGTCAACGGAAGACTAGTACCCGGATAAGAAACATTTGCGGAAAGTGCGCGGGAAAAATCGGAATGGTCTTTCAACAGTACAACCTCTTCCCGCATATGACGATATTAAGGAACGTTACCGAGGCGCCGATTCATGTGCTTGGCGTGCCGAAGCAGGAAGCGGTGGAGCGGGCGCTTGAGATGCTGGAGAAAGTCGGATTGAAAGACCATGTCGATAAATATCCGGCGCAGTTATCGGGAGGCCAGCAACAGCGTGTGGCCATTGCCCGGGCACTCGTCATGGAGCCAAAGGTAATGCTCTTTGATGAAGTGACCTCGGCTCTGGACCCGGAACTGGTCGGAGAAGTGTTAAAGACGATCAAAGACATTGCGAAAACGAGCAATATGACGATGATTCTCGTTACACACGAAATGGATTTTGCCCGTGAAATATCCGATCGCGTCGTGTTTATCGACCAGGGGAACATTGTTGAGCAAGGGTCGCCGGAAGAAGTGCTGGAAAATCCGGAGACGGAACGGCTGCAATTGTTTTTAAAACGGTTTAGAAACGGGTTTTAAAACAACATCATATATGGAAAGAAGGGATTGATTTGTTATCGTTTAACATGTTGGAGTATCAAGAAAGGATCAGGAAAACAAAACAAAGGATGCAGGCTGAAGGGATGGATCTCTTGCTTGTGACAGATCCGGCGAATATATGTTACCTCACCGGATATAACGCTTGGTCTTTTTATGTCCATCAAATGCTTGTTGTCATGATTGATGAGGAACAGCCTTTCTGGATTGGGCGTGGACAAGACGCCAGCGCGGCCAAACATACGACGTGGTTGGATGAGGATCATATCATTCCTTACGAAGATGACTACGTACAATCGGATGTAAAACATCCTATGGATTTTGTTGCGGGAGTTTTGCAGAAGAAAAAGCAAGATAATCGTGTCATGGGTGTTGAATTTGATGCGTATTATTTTACCGCCAAAAACTATATTCAGCTTACCGCCGGGCTCCCAAATGCGATTTTTAAGGATGCCACAAACTTGGTGAATTGGGTGCGGATTATTAAATCAGAACAAGAAATTGAGTATATTAAAAAAGCGGCTAAAATTGCGGAAAAAGCGATGCGAACGGGTGTTGATTCGATTTGGGAGGGAGTTCGGCAAAGCGATGTCGCAGCCGCGATCTCCCATGCGCAAATCAGTGGAACGGAAGATTTCGGCGGCGACTATCCTTCGATTGTCCCTCTGCTGCCGACAGGAGAAAAAACCTCTGCTTGCCACCTTACGTGGACAGACGATGTTTTGCAAAATGGCGATCCGGTGATCATTGAATTGGCAGGATGCTATAAAAGATATCATTCACCATTGGCGAGAACGGTTGTTGTGGGAAAGCCGACTGATCAGATGCAATATATCGCCAACATTGTCATTGAAGGCATCAATATGGCTTTGGATGCCGTAAAACCGGGAATGACTTGCGAAGAAGTGGAGCTTGTATGGCGCAAGGCAATTGAAAAGAGCGGCATCAAAAAAGAATCCAGAATCGGGTATTCTATCGGGCTTAATTATCCGCCGGATTGGGGAGAGCATACAGCAAGCCTCAGACCGAGTGACCATACGATATTAAGGCCGAATATGACGTTTCATATGATTCCCGGGATTTGGCTCGACCACATCGGAATAGAAATTAGCGAGTCATTCAGAGTAACAGAAACCGGATGTGAAGTACTCGCCGATTTTCCACGTGAATTGTTTGTCCGGCCAAACATTCGGCTGGCGTAACTGTAAAATTTTATGAGGTTGTGCAATGCCCGCGGCAGCCTTTTTACAGCTAATCCGATTTCATTTTATCGACAAACAGAGGTCGAGCCATTTCGCAGCTTTTGTAGCGAACAGGGTTGAATAGATGTTGCGGCCCGTTTTTTTCCAGTAACGATTTTGGCGAATGGTGATGGATCGCGTTTTTTCCAGTAACGATTGTGGCGAATGGCGACTGATCTCCATTTTTTGCCCTATAACGATTTTGGTGAATGGCGACTGATCTCCATTTTTTGCCCTATAACGATTGTGGCGAATGGTGACTGATTTCTATATTTTTCCTTGTAACGAATAGGGTGAATGGAACTGTTTCTCATTTTTGCCCTTTAATGAAATCAGTCGAATGGCGTTGGCTCCCGCTTTTTGCCTTGTAAAGAACTCACTGCCGAATGTTGACTGAGAAACGGCGTTTTCGCTTAATGGCAAACGACTTTCATGGTGGCAAGAGAGAAACGGGCTCGCGCTTTTTCGGAATCTGTCTCACGAGTAAAATGCAACAAGTTTCGTGTTCTATCTATAAGGACGCTCCTTTTTTGATCATGTCAACTTGGAAAAATTGTATAAAAGCGGGGACGAAAAGTTCATACAAAATGAACGATGTTTTTCCGATAACCGTCATTTTATAATGAGATTACAGCTTTGAAAGCACTTTCATAAAGGAGGCGTTTATATGTTGGCATTCAGTCATCAAGAATATCAAAACAGGCTGATGAAAACAAAGAAAAAAATGTTGAAAAAAGGAATCGATGTATTGCTCATTACAAATCCCGCAAATATGAACTATTTATCAGGTTATAACGGGTGGTCTTTTTATGTTGATCAAGTTTTGGCCGTGATAGTTGACGAGGAACAGCCCATTTGGATTGGCAGGCATATGGATGCTAACGGAGCCAGGGCTACGACTTGGTTGTTTGAAAGTAACATTATTCCTTATCCTGACACATACATTCATTCAGAAAAGCATCCTATGGAATTTGTCGCTGATATATTGCACCAAATCGGCCAGTCAAACCGAAGAATCGGACTCGAAATGGAATCTTACTATTTCTCGGCGCTGGCTTATGAGCGTCTCAAGCAGAGCCTCCCGAACGCCACTTTTGTGGACGCGAGCTTGCTTGTAAACCATATTCGCATCATCAAATCGGAACAGGAAATTGAATATATAAAACGCGCGGCGAAAATTGTTGAAAGAGGGATGGATACCGCTGTTGCCCACATTGCCGAAGGTGTCCGGGAATGTGATGTGGTCGCGCAAATTTATAAAGAGTTAATCACGGGAACACCCGAATTTGGAGGAGATTATCCATCCATTGTTCCGTTGCTCCCTTCGGGAGAAAATACATCGACACCGCATTTAACATGGACCGATCGACAATATCAATACGGTGAAATGGTCATTATTGAATTGGCCGGGTGTCATCAGCGCTACCACTCTCCGCTTGCCAGGACTGTCTCGATTGGCCAGCCAAGTGAAGAAGCATTGGAAGTATCGAAAATCGTTATTGAAGGTTTAAATACAGCGTTGGATGCGGTAAAGCCGGGGGTGACTTGCGAAGAAGTGGAGATGGCTTGGACAAATGTCATTCAAAAATATGGCATTGAAAAAGAATCCCGGGTCGGTTATTCGATGGGCTTAAATTACCCGCCGGATTGGGGGGAGCATACGGCTAGCATCAGACGGGGAGATCTGACCGTCCTTCAGCCCAATATGACTTTTCATTTAATTCCGGGCCTATGGTTTGATGATTACGGCATTGAAATCAGCGAGTCGTTCCGGGTAACGGAGAATGGTTGTGAAGTGCTGGCGAATTATCGCAGGGAGCTCATTGTAAAAGAGGATTTGGACTTAACGATTATCAGTTAGGTGGTGAAAACCATGCATATTTTTACGGAAAGCGAAATCAAACAATTTGTCACGTTAAATGAACAGGTGCTACCTGTCGTTGAGGATGCTTTCACACAACTGGCGACAAAAGAAGTGATTATGCCGCCCATCATGAGAGTAGACGTTAAAGAAAACAACGGGGAAGTGGACGTAAAAACAGCTTATATTCCAGGAAAAGATTTGTTTGCCTTAAAAGTATCATCCGGATTTTTCAATAATGATCAGCTCGGGCTTCCGAGTGCCAACGGATTGATGATGTTGATCAGTGCCGTCACCGGCGAACCGAAGGCCTTGCTTTTGGATAACGGCTATCTAACGGAGATTAGGACGGCTGCCGCCGGAGCGATCGCTTCAAAGTATTTAGCAAAAGAGCGCGTAAAGACGGTTGGGGTGATAGGGACCGGAGCACAAGCCCGTTATCAAATGAAAGCGTTACAACTTGTCAGGGATTTTGAACGGATCATCGTTTTTGGGCGTTCCCGGGAAAATGCCCGAAAGTTCAAGGATGAAATGGAGGACATTTTACAAGTCGACATCCAATTGGCGGAAACAGCGGAAGCAGTCGTGCGAAACAGCGAAATTGTCGTAACGACAACACCTGCCAAACAACCGATTATCCAGGTGGATTGGCTTCATCCTGGACTGCATATTACAGCAATGGGTTCCGACGCTGAAGAAAAGCAAGAATTGGCGGCAAACATTCCGAAAATAGCCGACAGATATGTGTGCGATACGAAAGCGCAGTGTGCAAGGCTCGGAGAATTGCGCCATGCCATTGCGCAAGGTTATCTCTCTTCAAATGCTCCCGTAATCGAGCTTGGGGAAGTGACGGCGGGAAAAATGGCGGGAAGACTACATGATAAAGAAATCACGGTATGCGACCTGACTGGAACGGGTGCGCAAGATACGGCGATTGCGTTATATGCCTATCAATTTTTAATAGAAAATGGAGAGATTGGGCTGGAGATTTACAACAAAAAATCTCATCATTTCACATAAAAAGCGTTTGGGGGATTAGGGATGACAACTGGTCAAACTTCGATTGTTAGCGAAGCAAAGGCGGCAGCAGCAAAAATGAGAGATTGGCGCCGCCACCTTCATCAGTATCCTGAATTGAGTTTTCAGGAACATGATACGGCTGCATTTGTTTGCGAGAAGCTAAAAGAGTTGGGCAATGTTGCCATTGAAACGGGAGTAGCTAAAACCGGAGTAGTGGGAACAATCTCATCAGGTAGCGGACCAGTCATCGCTTTGCGCGCTGATATGGACGCCCTTCCGATTGATGAGATAAATGAACATGAGTATAGGTCTAAACGAAAAGGCGTGATGCATGCTTGCGGGCATGATGCCCATACAGCGATTTTACTCGGTGTGGCCACCATATTTTCCAATCTTTTTAAGCAAGGAAAAGTGACAGGAACAGTGAGATTGATATTTCAGCCGGCTGAGGAAGATACCGATCATGAGGGATTGTCAGGTGCTTCAAGGATGATTCAAGAAGGAGCATTGGATCATGTGGAAACGATATTGGCACTCCATGTATGTCCGTGGCAACCCCCAGGGGTTATCCAAGTAAATGATGGATTTAGCATGGCAAATGTCGATGTCTTCCAAGCGAAAATCATCGGGGAAGGCGGGCATGGAGGATATCCTCATCTTACAAAAGATCCCATATGGATGCTGGGGGCCATCCTTCCATCTTTTTACGGATTGATTTCCAGAAGGACATCTCCTTTGGAAACCGCGGCTGCAAGCATTGGAAAAATTCACACTGGAACCGCAAGCAATATCATTCCTCAAGAGGTGGAGATTACAGGGACGATTCGTACGTATTCACCTGATACAAGGGAGAAGCTTGGGCGGGAGGTGGAAAATGTTTTTAAAATAGCGGAATCATTAGGAGGGAGGTATTCCTTCACTTTAGAGAAGGGAGAGCCCGCCTTGAAAAATGATCCTCGCATTAACAGTCTGCTAACGAAAGTGGCGAAAGACTTATATCCGGATATGAAGGTGGTAAAAGCTCCTTTTGGCATGGGCGGGGAAGACTTCGGATACATGACGGAAAAAGTGCCGGGTTCGATGTTTTTTCTAGGATGTGCGCTGGAGGACGGAAAAAACCGTGATCTTCATACAAATATTTTTGATATTGATGAACAATGCCTTGAAATCGGGGCTTCCATTTTAACCGAAACGGCCATCCGTTTATTGGCAGGAAAAATAGATTGTTAAAACATCCGGAAAGGCGTGATGGAATTGTCGACAAAAGTGCTGGGGCGGGAAATGTATCTCGCCGGGAAATGGATTGGAAGCGAAAAGACGATAGATGTTCTTAATCCTCAGGATAATGCTCTGATTACAACCGTTCCCGCCGCTACGAAGGAAGAGATGTTATTCGCCATTGAAGAAGCAAAAGAAGGGGCAAAAGTAGCGGAGGGATTGCCTGTCCACATGAGGATGAGCATTTTAAACCGGGCGGCGGATTATATTGAACACCGAAGTGAAGCATATGCTGTCACGATTTCACAAGAAGGAAGCAAAACAATCCGGGAAGCGAGAAATGAAGTGAAGCGTTGTATCCAAACATTGAGGTTGAGCGCCGAAGAAGCCAGGCGGGTTCAAGGAGAAACCATTCCCTTTGATCAATCGGAAACAGGTGAAAACCGTGTCGGCTATTATTATCGTTTCCCAATTGGAATCATTGGAGCCATTACACCGTTCAACGATCCTTTAAATTTGGTCGCCCATAAAGTAGGGCCGGCAATCGCCTCGGGAAATGCCATTATTGTAAAACCGGCAACGGTGACTCCTTTAAGCGCGTTGTTGCTGGCGAAGGCCTTCGATTATGCGGGTCTTCCGCCGAAAATATTATCTGTAGTAACAGGAACTGGAAGAGAAATAGGAGATGTGCTTGTGACGCATCCGGCCATACGCATGATTTCTTTCACAGGAGGATTGGAAACAGGGGAGCGGATCGCGCGCAAAGCAGGTTTGAAAAAATTAAGCATGGAGCTTGGTTCCAACTCTCCGGCGATCATTTTGCAAGATGCGAATATCGAAGAAGCCGCTAGGGCCTGTGTTTCGGGAGCATTTTCCGCAGCCGGACAAAATTGTATCGGTGTGCAAAGAATGTACGTTGAACAAGAAGCATATGAATCGTTTAAAGAACAGTTCATTGTTGAGACCGCCAAATATAAAGTGGGTGATAAAGGGCTTGAAGCGACGGACATGGGCCCTCTCATACACGAAAAAGAAGCAATCCGCGTGGAAAACTGGGTAAAAGAAGCTGTCGCAGCGGGGGCAAATCTCTTAATTGGGGGCGAACGCAATGGGCCTTTTTACTCCCCCACAGTAATCGAAAACGTGCCGGAACATTGCACCATTGCCCAAGAAGAAATATTTGGCCCCGTCGCATTACTATATGCAGTCGATGACGTGGAAGAAGCCATCAATAAAGCCAACAACGTCCATTACGGTCTTCAAGCCGGGGTTTTTACAAAGGATATCGATAAGGCATTTCAGGTAATCCATCGGCTGAATGTGGGCGGAGTCATGATCAATGACAGTAGTGACTACCGAATTGATGGGATGCCGTTTGGCGGTGTGAAAGGTTCGGGGCTCGGGCGTGAGGGAGTTAAATATGCCATTCAAGACATGACAGAACCAAAGGTTGTCAGTTTCAGACTTGGAATCAAGTAAAGGATTAGAGAATGAACAGAGGAGTCATATATGAACAATAAACAAAACTCGAGTTTCATGAATAGCACTTTCTGGACTTCATCGGTCATTGTTTTTTTGGCTGTTTTATGGGGAGCGATCAATCCGGGAAGTCTGGCAAATGCGGCTAATACAGCCTATGAATTTATGACAAATTCATTTGGATGGTTCTATCTATTGTCTGTCTTGTTTATCGTCGTTTTTCTCTTTGTTCTGGCCGTCAGCAAATACGGAAAGATAAGGCTCGGAAAGGATGATGAAAAGCCGGATTATCCTTTTTATACATGGATCGGCATGTTATTTAGCTGTGGTTTTGGAGCGGGGCTTGTCTTTTGGGGAATCGCCGAGCCGATGAACCACTTCGTAGACAGCCCCCTCCCTGTTGAGGGAAAGACGCCCGAATCAGCCAGGGTCGCCATGCAATACTCTTTCTTTAATTGGGGTGTACATCAATGGTCTGTTTTTACAATCGTCGGGCTTGCTTTGGCTTATTTTCAATTCCGCAAAGGGAAAAGTGGCGAAATAAGCACGATATTGAAGCCGCTGACGGTAAAAAAGGGAATCCATAAAGCAATTAATATACTGGCGGTCATCGCCACGGTGATGGGCGTGGCGACTTCCTTGGGCATGGGGATTTTGCAAATTAACGGCGGTCTCGATTACGTATTTTCCATTTCGCAAAATAATGTCAACCTGATGATCATTACGGCGCTTTTGCTCGTCATGTACCTTACTTCTGCCGTAACGGGTCTTGATAAAGGGATTAAATGGCTAAGCACATTGAATTTAAGTTTGGCCTTGGGGCTGATCATTATTGTCCTGATTTTGGGACCCACCCGTTTTATACTGGATGGCTTAGTACTCGGTATAGGGGACTACATTCAACACTTTTTCGGAATGAGTTTGGGCATTTCTCCTTATGACAACGGAATGTGGACAAAAGAGTGGACTGTCGCCTATTGGGCGTGGGTAATCGCTTGGTCGCCTTTTGTCGGGGCTTTTATTGCTCGAATTTCAAAAGGGAGAACCATTCGCGAATTCATTTTTGGTGTATTGATCGTGCCCCCATTCATCGCCATTGTCTGGATCGGCGTATTTGGCGGAACAGCCATCCACATGGATCTATTTCAAAATGCGAATATTGCCGCGGCTGTCCAAACCGACGTGACAAGTGCCTTATTTGCCACTTTTGAACATTTTCCAATGAGTACGCTGTTATCTCTTATTTTTATCGTACTGATTGTTACTTTTTTAGTGACATCTGCCGATTCAGCCGCTTTTATATTAGGCATGATGACTTCCAAAGGAAACTTAAACCCTTCGATGGTGGTAAAAGTGATATGGGGTGTACTCATGGCGGCAATCGTCGTTGTACTTATCAAGAGCAGTGGGCTTCAAGGACTGCAGACAGCTTCCCTCGTGACAGCGCTGCCTTTTACAGTCATCTTGCTTTTGATCACCTATTCACTGATCAAAACAATTAAGGAAGATCATAGACCGAATATTACAGCGGAATCGATACCTGAATTTGTCAGAAAAAGAAAGGCTCAATAAATATAAAATTCATAGGAGGAATACAACATGGCTTTACAAATGAAAAATGAAGCGAAAATAAAATTTACGGAACTCGCGGAATTAGACAAAAAACACTTTTTGCATCCGTCCACTTCTATTAGACAGCATGTGGAAAATGGACCGGGTTTTATTTTTACAGAAGGAGAAGGCATTTATTTAAAAGACATCAGAGGCAGAAAATTGATTGACAGCTTATCATCTCTTTGGAATGTCAACATCGGGCATGGAAGAGCGGAGCTGGGCCAGGCGGCGGCAGAGCAAATGTCAAAACTTGCTTTTAGCTCCACTTTCGGAGGAAACAGCCATGAACCTGTCATCGAACTGGCGAAAAAGGTGGCGGAATGGACACCGGGTGATTTGAACACCACCTTTTTTACTTCCGGAGGATCGGAATCAAACGATACGGCATTTAAAACGGCTCGCCATTATTGGAAAGTGAAAGGCCAGCCAAATAAGACAAAAATTATTTCCCGCAGACTTTCTTATCATGGGGTTGCGATGGGATCGACAAGCGCAACGGGAATTGAGCCGTTCAGGGAGTTTACCACTTCCTTGGCACAAGGCTTCCTTTATGTTGATTCATCCATTGAGTCGTTGCGAGCGCTGATTGAAGAAGAGGGAGCAGAAAGTATCGCGGCCTTCATTTCCGAGCCGATCCAGGGGTCCGGCGGGGTCAATCTGCCGCCAAAGGACTATTTTAAAGAAGTTCGTGAAATGTGTGATAAACATGATATTTTATTCATTGCGGACGAAGTCATTTGTGGCTTTGGGAGAACAGGCGAGAAGTTCGGCATGGATTTGTTTGGTGTCGTTCCGGACATTATTTGTATGGCAAAGGGGATTTCAAGCGGATATGCGCCCATCGGCGGAATGGTCATTTCCGACAAAATCAAAAAAGAATTGATGGAAAACTACGCAGGCAACTTCTGGCATGGCTACACTTACAGCGGACACCCGATGTGCTGTGCCGTTGCCCTGAAAAACTTGGAAATCATTGAAAATGAAAACATGGTTGAAAATGTCCGCAACATGGGAGCCGAGTTGCAAAAAGGGCTCAAATACCTGGAAGAGAAGCATGACAACTTGGGGAACCGCCGGGGAGCCGGCTTGCTTGGCGCCATAGAATTTTTCAAAAATGTGGAAACAAAAGAACGGTATGCCGAACCGGTTTCCGCAAAAGTCGTCGCCAAAGCGCTTGACAGGGGACTTCTGGGCCGAAGCATTGTTTATGGAGGTCAAGATACATTGGCATTTGCGCCGCCATTCTGTATCACAAAAGAAGAAGTGGGAACCATCATCGCCATCATCGACGATTCCATTGCAGAAGTGAAGAAGGAACGATAAGGAAAGATGGTGCGGTTCAAAAATAAGTTGCCATGTTAAACAATCCGCTGCCGACTTGGCGGCGGACTTGCCATTTGTAAAGAGGCGGAAAGGTATCTCTAGGAAGTGGCGAGTAAATTGCGCAATTGGCGAGTAATCTCCATGAATTGGCGAG
Source organism: Siminovitchia sp. FSL H7-0308 (assembly GCF_037980985.1). Lineage (NCBI taxonomy): Bacteria > Bacillati > Bacillota > Bacilli > Caryophanales > Bacillaceae > Siminovitchia > Siminovitchia sp. FSL H7-0308. The sequence goes on along the minus strand of NZ_CP150282.1, from coordinate 3,185,443 downwards.
TAAAATGCAAAAGCGGATAGTAACCCAGGAAATTGGCGAGTAAATTGCTAAATTGGCTAGTAACTCCGTGAATTGGCGAGTAAAATGCAAAAGCGGATAGTAACTCAGGAAATTGGCGAGTAATGGCAATTTGGCAAGTAATTCCGGTAAGTAGCGAGTAATGGCGTAACTTCAGGAAGTTGTGAGTAAAATGCGCAATTGGCCAGTAGCCGCTGGTAAGTGGTGATGCAGATCCAAGTTGCTTATCACTTGAAATTGCAATTGCAAAAGAGGCAAGTCATCTTCGTGAATTGGCGAGTAAAACGAAAAAAGTATGAAGTATTCCGGTAAGTGGTGATCATAATGCAAAATTTATCACTTGGAAGTCGCGAGTAAATACAAAAAGTAGCTAGTAATGTCTCAGAAGTGGCGAGTACATGACAATCATTGGGAGGTAGCGAAACCAATACAAAGTGTAAACGGGTTCGCCGCGGCGCGAAAAAATAAGAACAGCTTCGAATATGTATCCGGAAGCTGTTCTATGCTTTATTGTTTTACTTCGGTCCAAATACGATCATAAAGAAGAGTTGCCTCCCCAACATCTCTCGCATATTCGGAGCGTTCGAAGAAATCTTGCGGGATGGTCATCTCTTGTTGAATTTCCTCGGAAAGAAGCTTGACAGCTTCATTGTTTGGATTACCATACGGATAGGATTCGGAAATTTCTTTGCTCATTTCCGGCCTCAGAATAAAGTCAATAAATTTCTCGGCATTTTCTTTATGTGGGGCTCCTTTCGGGATGACGAAATTGTCTTGCCATAAGAAAGAGGCTTCTTCTGGAAAGATGATCTCAATATTGGGGTTTGACCGTTTTGCCAGTGCGGCTTCCGCGCTGTACATGATGCCGGCTTTTGCCTCGCCCGTAATGAGCAGTCCTTTCGGATTGTCTCCATCAAACGCTTTAATATTTGGCTTTATTTTTTTTAGGAGTTCCCCGGCTTCTTCAATTTGTTTTTCATCGGTACTGTTGATCGGATAGTCCAAAATGGCCAACATCGCGCCAATGGTTGCCCGATTATCTTCGGGCATGACTAAGCTGTTTTTAAATTCGGGATCAAACAAGTCTTCATATCCCTTTATATCTTTTTTGACAAGCTCCTTATTCACGGCGATGACGACAGATCCCCATAAATAGGGAACGGAATATTCATCATTGGGATCTGCAAATGTGCCGGTAAAATCGGGATTCAAATGTTTTAAATTTGGGATATTCTCTTTATTGATTTTTTCAATCATTCCCTCTTTCACCAACATTTCAATGAAAAACAGTGTGGGAACGGCAATATCGTATCCAAGGTTGCCGCTGTTTAGCTTGGCGTACATCTCTTCGTTGGAGGAAAAAGTGGTGTAATTCACCTTGATGCCTGTTTCTTCCTCAAATTGCTGGATAACTGAATCAGGCAGATATTCCGACCAATTAAATACATTCAACACCTTTTCATCCGCTTTTCCCCCGGTTCCGGAAGAACCGCTTGAGCCGCAGCCGGATAAAAATAATGAAGTCACAAGGAACAGTGATAAACAGAATTTGATCGGTTTGCGCATTTTTCAAACTTCTCCTTTCGTTACTTCATCGTTGTAAAATTCTTGATGGCGAAATACTTCTTTTCCTTCAAATAACGTCAGCAGCACCTTGGCTTGATGGATGTTGCTTTCAGGTATTTCAAATATGTTTTGGTCCAGCACGATCAAATCGGCTTTTTTGCCTTTTTCGATCGAGCCTGTTATATGGTCGAGTTTGAGTGAATAAGCGCCATTGATTGTAAAGCTTGCGATCATGTGGGCGAGTGAGGTTCTTTCTGCCGGGTTATGGATCAGACGCTCATCTGACTTCCCGATTTCAATCCGAGTCACACCTAATTGGATGCCGTTTAACGGATGGAAATTCAATGTCACCGGGTAGTCGCTGGCGGAAGCGGCAATCAGTCCCGCATCAATCAGGCTTTTCATCGGATATTGTGATTCCGCTCTTTCCTTGCCAAGATAAGGCTCTTCGATCTCAAAGTAATAGCTTGGCTCTTTCATGAACCAGTACGGGTTTGGAACGGCCACAATATTCAGTTTCTTCATTCGGGCAATATCTTCACGATTGACGAGCTGGAGATGGGTGATGGCGTGCCGGGCATCAAATGGTTCGCCTCGCGCCTCCGCATACGCAAGCCCGTCCAATGCAATTCTAGTAGAAGCGTCCCCAATAGAGTGAATGTGGATCGTAAATCTTTCTTTATGAAGCCTGGCCGCCGTTTCTTTATAGACTTCCGGCTCCCAGATCAGCTCGCCGCGGGAATCAATATGTTCATACGGCTCTTCCAGATAGGCTGTTGCGCCTTCCACGACACCGTCAATAAAAATTTTGGCCGAATTTGTCTGGAAATAGGACCCATGACAATGCTTTTTTCTTTCGGCCACTAGTTCATCCACTTGATCAATACCGAGGCGCGGATCGACAAAGAGGGAGTTGCGATACCTAATCGTCAGCTTCCCTTCCTTTTCTAATTCGCTGTATGCTCTAATCGCATTTCCATTTCTCATAAAGGGCTCATGTACAGATGTGATACCGCACGCGGCGGCTCTTTTTTGATAGGCTACAATTCCATCTTTGTATTGTTCGACGGTGTAATCGGGGATGTTTTTTGTCACGAGGTTCATCGCGCTTTCACGCAGCGTTCCGGAAGGTTCTCCCGTTACCCGGTCCCGTTCAATCACCCCGCCTTTCGGGTTGGCCGATTCTTTGCGAATACCTGCAAGTTCCAATGCCTTTGAGTTGACCCAGAGCGAGTGGTGATCTTCCGAGTAAAGACAAACCGGCACATGCGGCGCAATTTCATCCAGCCATTCTTTTCTCGGTCCGACCCCGGCTCCAATCGCATTTCCCCAGCCCACTCCGATAACAACCTCAGCCCCGGGAGTGTCATCCAGATACTTTTTTACAGCATCTGCCGCTTCCTGTTGGCTTCGGCAATGATTCAATTTGACGGTAAAGAGCGCTTCGGCTCCGCCCATACTGACATGGGCATGACTGTCAACAAAACCGGGCAGGACCAGTTTTCCTTTCAAATCAATCGTTTTTGTCCATGCGCTTTTATAGCTTTGCGCCTCCTCATTTGAGCCGACAAACAATATGTTGCCGTTGGATATGGCGACCGCTTCCGCCCAGCTTCTGTTTTTGTCGACGGTATAGATGTTGCCGTTGTAAAAGATGGTATCAGCGTATGTGTTCACAAAACTCCCCCTTTCTAATTGAAGCGCTTACAATAATATTATACATATCATAAAACATTGGGTTCACACGACGTCAATTGCAGATTACAAGTGATGTATAAAAAAGCATTGAGCATACCCCATGTTTGTTGTATAAATAGAGTACCAGTCCGGGAAAGGAGGTTTCCAACTTGAAAATTGGGCAATTTGCCAAAAATGTCGGCGTTACCGTTGATACAGTTCGTCACTATATGGAGTTGGGTTTATTAATTCCGGCAAAAGAAAGAACCCACTATTATTTTGATCAAAATTGCATCGACGATATGACGTTAATCATGAAGCTGAAGGACTTGCAATTCACTTTGCAGGAAATCCATCGAGTCATATCCATTAAACGGGTCACCCATTTCGTGGACATCCAAGAAATAGATTTCTATTTAAAAGTATTAATCGAAAAGAAGCAGAATCTCCTTCAGGAAAAGGAAAAAATAAATCATTCCCTCCGTTTGCTGGATGAAAAAATTGAATCCATTTATCAAATGAATGTTGCGGCTGCTGTTACAGGTGTTCCCATTACATTTTTATCGATGTTCCATTGTCCGCACTGTCAAAAGGCGCTGCATCTGACAGATGCTTTTATTAAGGAACAATATGTCTTTACAGGTGCTCTGCACTGCGCTTGCGGATATGAGGCAGTCATCAAGGACGGCATTATCGTCACACCGGATATCAGCACTTCGCCGCAAAATGAACATTATATATATGATCAGCAAATGATCGAAGAAATCACGCCAAGTTTTGTCAGTTTATTGGAAAAAGGGAATCAATGGATTTTTAATCGGTTGCTGCGGCAAGACTTTTCCCATAAAGTGATTTTGGAGACGAATGTGGAGACATATGTATTTCCTCCCAAACTGCTTTGTTCCCTTACGCCGGATGCGCTATATGTGTTCTGCGGCAATACAATGGAAATGTTGCGAACACTAAAAAGGAAAATAGAGCATTTTAATCCGGGGTTGCGAGTGCTATACATAGTAAACAGCCAATTGGATCTTCCTTTCAAGCACGCAGTAATCGATGTTGTTATTGATGTATTATCGTTTAACGATTTTTCCTTGTTTAACAGCTATTTGCCTTTGGAAAAATTGCGCCCTTATTTTAATAAAAAAACGATTATTTTGGGATATACGGCTTATTATGTTTTGGACGCTAAATCGCATCAACAATTGCGGAAGCTATATCCAAACTCCCATATTCAAAATATTCAGCCCCTTTCTCTGGAAAATAATCTCCTCAGCGGCGGATTTCAATTAGTGGAAAAAGAATGTATCGGATTTACGGATCATCCCGGCGAGTATATCGATTACCATATGGAAAATGAAAAGCTGTATTGCATGGCTTATGCTGCTCATAGAAAAAGATACATAACGATATGACGGGTGCGTGTTGAGTCCAAGTCTATTTCATTAGTATAAGCTATGTTCCAATCCAAGGGGATCTATCATCGTATGTGGTGTGAGAGCAAACGAATCTCCTGTCTTTGCTTGCCGATTTGTTCCAACTGGTGTGAGTGCAAAGCGGGCAACTTCGTAAAAAGCCATGACAATTTATTGCGGCTTTTTACGATTATGGCGGCGCTTGCGCTACGTAAGCACTCCCATTTTTCAAAAAACTCAAGGGGATAGCAAATGCACAGGGGACGTTTTTGTCTTACTAGTGCCCGTCATCACAGGCGGAAGACATGGTTTTGGTGTTAGCTGCCGTTTGATCTTTCTTCAGTTGAATCTGATCGCCACTAAGTTTTTTTCAGTTGAATCTAGATATGTCTGCCTGCTGGAATCATTTTTTATGCCATAAAATAAGGTAAAATGGCACCGCCATAAATAAAAGCGGCGACAATGATGATGGCCGGATGAATTTTCCACCAAACAATCGCTATCAATGAAACAAGGCCAATAAAAATAGATTGCCACACACCAATGGACGCAAAAGAAACCGAGCTGAATTGCCATGTGAGCTGGATCATCATCACGGCAATAACCGGCTGGACCAACAGTGTCATTCCTTTTACTACCGGCGACTGTTTAAAATGGTTCAACAATTTTAAAAGAAGAATGATGGCAATGGCAGATGGAGCCACCGTTCCTATTGTGGCAACTAAAAGCCCAAGCCAGCCCGCTTCCTGAAAACCAGTGAAAGCGGCTATTTTTGTGGCGATCGGACCAGGCAGCGCATTGGCGACTGCCAGCATATCAACGAATTCCTCATTCGTCATCCAGCCGTAATGATCGACTATTTGCTGCTGTGTTAACGGGATCGTAGCAGGGCCTCCGCCGTAGCCAAGGATATTTGCTATAAAAAAAGCCCAGAATAAATGCCAATAGATCATGATGATACTCCTTTATCATGATGCTTACCGCTTCCTCCGGAGAGTTTTCTTTTTGTCCAACTGTACAGCTTGATGTGAATCGTTCCATATGCCAAGAACGCCATAATCACAAATGCCGGATGGATGTCCAATACGCCGAGCAGCAAGAAAGCAACGACACCAAAAACAACACCGAGGACCTTCCCCATTCCGCCCCATGTTTTTACGCAAAATTCATATGCGGTTATGCCGAGCAGTACCGCGATGACGGGTCTGACAGCCGCAATCATTCCTGCGACAATAACAGATTCTTTCATTGTATAAAGTACGCCCAATAAAGCCACGATCGCCACACTGGTAGGAAAAATATGGGCGATCACCGCAACAACGGCTCCCATCGCTCCTTTTTGCTGATAGCCAAGTTGTGCCGCAAGTTTAGTGGCAATCGGTCCAGGCAAGGCGTTTGCAAAAGCCAACAATTCAGCAAATTCTTGATCAGTCATCCACTGATAGCGAACAACAGCTTCATGGCGAAATAGCGGAATGACGGAAGGTCCTCCTCCATAGCCGAAAATTCCGGTTCGCGCCATGGCCCCTGATATGGCCATGTACCCTTGAAAGTCCAAGCGCAATCCCCCCTGTATACGATTATAGTTTAAGCCCCATCCTGCTTTTGTAGCGCTTTAAAAGCATCTGGGTATCCACACGCATGATGCCTTTCATGGAGTATAGTGTTTCAAGAAGAAATTCTTCCATTTCTTTCATATTTTTAAAGACACCATGCATATGAAGGGTACTCGGTCCTGTCATATGATAAAGGCTGGTAACGGCGGGATGTAAAGCCAATTTTTCCGCTATTTTATCCAAATATTTTGGTTCTACATCCACATTGAAAAAAGCGGAGACCTGAATACCGACTTTTATCGGATTAACAACTGCTGTAAAACGTTCGATCACTCCTTCATCAACCAATGATTGAATCCGGGATTGCACAGCTACTCTGGAAATCCCGATTTGTTTGGCTAAATCGGTATAAGAAATTCTGGCGTTTTCAAGAAGTATCTCAATGATTTTTTGATCCGTTTCATTTAATGTCAAAGAAGGCATCATATTTTCTGCAAATCTATCTTTGGATTGGATGGTACTCACCTCTATGATTAATAGTCTTGGCAATATATCCCGCCTGATTTTGAATGTTACCCGCCTAAAGAACTTTCTGTATGCGCCCGTTATTCTTATGTTTGCCATCCCGCTCTTCGCAAAAAACTATTTCAAAATCCTTTGAACGCTATATCCACATGCCGATCATATAAATCAATCAAAGAAGTTGCGAAATATATATTTTATCCTCAATTAATTGCGCGGGAACGGATTGCTATTCATATTTTAAAAAAACATACGAAACGAAAATAATATTTGCTATATTATATATCAAAAGAAAGTGTTTGTGGGATTTTATGATCGTTTTGTTCGTTTGTTTCATCGTATAAAAATCAGCATCGTTTTTTCTTTTTCGACAATCCTTTTAATTTAGGGGTGGGGCTTGACAAATTTTTGTAAGTGCATACATGATTAGGTTGGAGAAATGGATGAACAATCAGAAAAAATTATCAACTAAGGCGGGCATGTTTACAGGAATGGTGTGGATACAGATCAGGAGTTAATGAGAAAACGCTTAGGAGCTACAGGCCATCTCATAGTTGCCCGTACTCCATGCTCCAGTATTTTTTTAATGGTTACCAGTTTTCCGGCTGGATAGAAAATCAACTATGCAACTAGTTATCAAAAAGGAGGGAGATTGTTGATTACTTGTAATCACTTGTCACACCCTTATCCCATTACGAGGAACTCGGCTTATGCCAAAAATGGTGTTGTTGCCACATCACAACCGCTTGCCGCTCAGGCCGGACTGGCAATCTTGCAAAAAGGCGGAAACGCTATCGATGCCGCAATTGCAACTGCGGCCTGCCTTACCGTATGTGAGCCGACATCGAATGGAATCGGAGGGGATGCCTTTGCGCTTGTTTGGACAAAAGGAAAGCTCCATGGTTTAAATGGAAGTGGACGGGCTCCCAAACACATTTCAATCGAAAAGGTTAAACAAATGGGTTATGATGCCATGCCCAAATTTGGCTGGATTCCTGTAACAGTGCCGGGTGTTCCCGGAGCGTGGGCGGAATTGTCAAGGAGATTCGGAAAATTGCCGCTAAAGGAAGTATTAAAGGATGCGATTACATATGCCGAAGAGGGTTATCCGGTATCTTCCACTCTCAGCCGGTTTTGGAAAAAAGCTTATCTTGCTTTTTCACAGCATTTAAAAGAGGACATGTTCAAGTATTGGTTTGATACTTTTGCTCCAAACAATCGTGCTCCAAGTGTTGGGGAAGTATGGTCCTCAAAAGATCATGCCGCGACATTGAGGATGATTGCCGAAACCGATGGTAAATCATTTTACCATGGAGAAATAGCCGATAAAATTGTTCAATTCTCCAAGGAAACCGGAGGATTCTTTACGGAAGAAGACTTAGCGGAATATGAACCCGAATGGGTAGAGCCGATCGGCATCCATTACCGCGGATATGATGTGTGGGAAATTCCTCCAAATGGCCAAGGCATTGTGGCGCTTCAAGCATTAAATATTTTGAAAGGTTTTGAATTTGCGAGCAAAGAATCACTCGATACTTACCATAAGCAAATAGAAGCGATGAAGTTGGCCTATGTCGATGGGTATAAGTTTATTACGGATTTGGAGCGTATGACATATTCGGTGGAAGAAATATTAAGTGAAGCCTACGCCGAGGAGCGCCGCAAACTGATTTCGGCAGAAGCCTGCTTGCCTCAGCCGGGTGAACCGTTCAAAGGCGGGACCGTCTATTTGGCCACCGCAGATAAGGAAGGAAATATGGTTTCGTTTATTCAAAGCAATTATATGGGATTTGGTTCTGGTCTGGTAGTTCCGGGAACAGGGATCGCATTGCAAAACCGCGGAAACAACTTTTCATTGGATCCCGCTCATGTGAACGCTTTGGAAGGTGGAAAAAAAACATTTCACACCATTATTCCCGGATTCTTGACGAAAGGCGGTCAAGCTGTTGGTCCGTTTGGTGTCATGGGTGGTTTCATGCAGCCCCAAGGCCATGTTCAAGTAATCATGAATTCAATCGACTTTGGCCTCCATCCTCAAGCGGCGCTTGATGCACCGCGCTGGCAATGGATAAAAGGAAGGACAGTTGAAGTAGAACAAAGATTCCCACATCATATTGCTAGCGATTTGGCGTATTTGGGACATGATATAAGAATTGCGCTGGAAACGAATAACTTCGGCAGAGGCCAAATTATTTGGAGAGACCCTGAAACGGGTGTATTGGTAGCCGGAACAGAATCTAGAACCGATGGCGCGATTGCACTGTGGTGAAGAACATAGTAAAATATTGAAATTGGTTTCTGCTTTTGACAGCGGAAGCCAATTTTTTTATAGTAGAAGCGCTTGATGTAAAAGTGGGGAAGAAAGATAATGGAGAAGAGGGTTAGGTTTGTATAAAAGACGCGGCCTGATGACATAAACGGCAAACGCAACTGATTGCTTGCCCGGGGCCTATTAAATTTGTTAGACGTAAAGTATCAAAAAAAACTGGAACTATTTCGATTAGCGCAGAAGGTAGAGGTGAGATCGTGCGTATTTTACTTGTTGAAGATGATCGGACGATTGCTTCCGGTTTAGAGTATTCGCTGCAACAAGATGGTTATGAAACAACGCTGTGCTATAATGCCGCATCTGCTCAGGATTACTTAACCAAGCATTTTGCGGAAATTGACTTATGCTTATTTGATTTATCCTTGCCTGATGGGAGCGGTTATGAATTATGCAAAATGGCGAAAAGGAATGGAGATATTCCGGTCATATTTTTAACGGCTATAGATGAAGAGGTCAATGTCGTGATGGGGCTGGATATGGGGGCTGATGACTATATTACAAAGCCTTTCCGCATTCGGGAGCTATTATCAAGAATCAAATCCGTGTTGCGCCGCTATCAAAAGCAGCCGAAAGCAAAAGCGAACATTGATATCGGCCCCGTTCGGATTAATGTGTTAGAGGGAAAAGTGTATAAAAACGGTGAGGAGCTGATTTTAACAGCGTTGGAATATCGTTTATTGCTTGTTTTTGCGAACCATATTGGCCAAGTCCTATCACGTAATCAGCTTTTAGAGCAAATTTGGGATGTAGCCGGCGATTTTGTGAACGATAATACGTTAACCGTCTATATTAAAAGATTACGTGAAAAGCTGGAAGATGATCCGCAACATCCTCAATTGATCAAAACAATTCGCGGATTAGGCTATAAGGTTGGGGATTGAGATGTGGAGAAATATAGAGATCTGTATGTTATTTTTAATCGTTAGTATCATTTCAATAGCAGCGGTCATGTTGAATGTGATGACTTCCATCCATCCTCTCTATATTTTACTGGCTACTATTGGAATGCTCACCAGCGCTTTTTTTGCATTTACTTGGTGGCGCTATCGAAATATTGAAAAACTCTCAGCTTATTTACGAAAAATATCAGCCGGTCATTACACACTCGATATTCGGGATAACCGTGAAGGGGAATTAAGTATATTAAAAAACGAAATCTATAAAGTGACGCTGATGCTGTCAGAACAGGGCCACTTGTTAAAGAAGGATAAAATTCACTTAGTGAATGCTATATCCGATATTTCTCATCAATTAAAAACGCCCTTAACATCGATGACCGTCATGGCTGATTTATTGAGTGATGATCATTTACCAACTCCTAAACGGAAGGAATTTGTTCAAAATCTCCAAGTTCAGCTTGAAAGAATCGAATGGCTTGTTTCTTCTTTATTAAAATTATCAAAAATTGATGCGGGCAGTGTGCCATTTAAAAAAGAGCCGATTAACGTGCAGGAGTTAATTGAAAAAGCCTTAGAACCTGTCCTTGTTCCCATTGATATTAAAATGCAAACCGTTCAAATAGAGAAAAAGGATGATGTGACGTTTATTGGCGATTTCAATTGGACGGCGGAGGCGCTCATCAATATGTTAAAAAACTGCGTGGAACATACACCGATTGGCGGGACGATTGCGATTTCCTATAGCGAAAATGCTTTGTTCACCGAAATAAAGATAGCAGACAATGGAATAGGAATTCCTTCAGAAGATTTGCCGCATATTTTTAAGCGGTTTTATAAAGGGAAAACGGCCGATAAAGACAGTGTTGGAATTGGACTTGCGATGGCTCATTCCATTGTGACGAGCCAAAACGGTACGGTTGATGTCCAAAGTCAACCAGGAGAAGGAACGGCCTTCCATATTAAGTTTTACAAACAGATTATTTAACATATTTAGAAGTCCGAAATGAAGTATTTCAAGAGCGAGTAAGACTATGGTGATCCCGGCTGCTCAGGCGCAAAAATCGTATTGAACGAATACAACAGCGGTGCACAATTGCTGACTAAGGGATCGTCTTATTGCGGCCTCCCGAAGCTCGCGCTCTTTCTGCGCGCTTTGACAATACTGACAGAAGCATTCCTTGTCCTGTCGTTTGGCAGTGCCGCTGCCCTGTCTTTTTGATCGGCTTCCGTGAAACATTGCGATAAGTCGCGTTCAGAAGTTTTTTCTCGGCCTGCCGCCCCCTGGGAAAATCATATTGGGTGAAGCTAGGTTGTCAATGCTTTTCCGCTTCTTATGCTCACTGGGGTTCCCTTCGCTCCAAAGCATTCACAACCGCCATTCATTACCTTTCCCACCTTTTTTCAATTGGAAGAAAAAAGAGGAAAAATGGAGCTTGTTATAGAAGCAAGTTTCAGAAAGTGCTTAAAAATCAGAGGAAGTCATTTCGATGTCAAAGTTTAAAAAGCCTTTTTCATTGTCTTTACTATTATCTGTATGGGACTATTTCCAATACACGGTTCAGCAAAAAGCAGTCAAAAGCCAATAAACAAGGAAATTCAAAAAATATGAGGTTCTTTTTGTTATTTGGTCCTTCAATACACGATACGAAATTATTCCAAAACCAAAGGGTTGATTAAATTGATTACCTTTTTAGAAACTGTAAAAGAGTTATCTTTTTTATTAATATTTATTTCCAGTGCTATTTATTGCAGGCAACTGAAATTAACGAAATGGAAAAGAAAACTCTCTAAAGGCGAAATGACAATGTATATCATTACTTCCATTACACTTCCCACTTATGCAATTATTTATCTTCTTCTTCTTTTAGGAACTTGAGGTTCGTCGGTATGCCATTAAAGGAGCAAATTTTGATTGACAACCGCCAGTGGATCGCCCTTCTCCTCTTAACGTCAGCCGCACAAATAATTAGTATGGTACCTGTAGTTAGGACACTTGAAAAAGAGTGTTTTGCCTATAGGCATTTTTTTATCCCGCATTAAGGTGCCGTAAGTCAAAATCTTGAGTGAATGGAAAAGGTCTAAGTGTAAGAAAACGGCACCTAAATGCCCGATTGGTTCAACTAACATTCAGCAGGAGACCTACTGAATGAAGTTTCACTTTATCCCGCACTAAGGTGCCGTAAGTCAAAATCTTGAGTGAATAGAAAAGGTCCAAGTGTGAGAAACGGCACCTAAATGCCCGATTGGTTCAACTAACATTCAGCAGGAGATGGAAGAAACTCCTACTGAATGAAGTTTCACTTTATCCCGCACTAAGGTGCCGTAAGTCAAAATCTTGAGTGATGGAAAAGGCTAAGTGAGAGCAAACGGCACCTAAATGCCCGATTGGTTCAACTAACATTCAGCAGGAGTCCTACTGAATGAAGTTCACTTTATAGATGCAAATTTCCTCGGCAAATCTTACAGAGTACGTGGACGTAATAGGAATGAAGCGAATTGAACAGGTGGAAGAAGGCTTATGAAAAGAATGGATTGATCGGAATTACAGATTCGAAGAATCCCTATCTCTCAGCGGCATAAAACAGCAATCAGAATCAAGTAAACCTCTTCCTGGGTGACTCAATTGTCACATTAGAGTCACTTCATAGTCATGTTCAACCGATACACTATGTTTAGGATGTGAAAGGATGGAGGTTTCGTAATGGAGATTTTGCGAGTTGAACATTTATCAAAAGTATATGGAAAAGGGGAAACAGCCGTCAAGGCTTTAGACAATATTTCTTTTTCGGTCCAAAAAGGCGAGTTTGTCGCGATTATTGGGCCATCTGGCTCCGGGAAATCAACACTTCTGCATTTGTTAGGCGGGGTCGATCAGCCAACAAGCGGGAAAGTATTTGTTGATAATACGGATATATACCAATTAAATGAAACACAGCTGGCGATTTTTCGCCGTCGGCAAATCGGTTTGATCTATCAATTTTACAATTTGATTCCGGTGTTGACCGTTGAGGAAAATATCACATTGCCGCTTTTATTAGATGGGCATAAAGTGGATGAAAAGCAATTTCAAGATATTGTGAACCGCTTAGGATTAGAGAATCGACTGCATCACTTGCCCAATCAGCTTTCTGGCGGGCAGCAGCAGCGTGTTTCAATTGGACGGGCTTTGATTTGCAATCCAGCTCTCATGTTAGCCGATGAACCAACAGGAAACTTGGATAGTCAAAATAGTGCAGAAATTATTGAGCTATTAAAAATGTTCAATAAAACATATCAGCAAACCTTGATCATCATTACACATGATGAGCGCATTGCTTTACAAGCCGATCGGATTATCGCGATAGAAGATGGGAACATCAAAAAGGACGAGGTGGTTCGTCCATGAATATCGTGAATAAAGTAACGATCCGCCACTTGAAGGAAAATAAGCGGCGTACCCTTGTTACGATTATCGGTGTGATTATTTCTGTAGCGATGTTAACTGGCGTATCGACAATTGGTGTATCGTTTATGGACTTATTAAAAAGGCAAACAATTGCCGATAAAGGTGAATGGCATGTCTTGTATCGAGACGTGAATCCAGAGCAACTGGAAGCGATACAAAAAGACGAACAGACCAAAAAAGTGATTTTGTCGAAAGATATAGGCTATGCTTATTTAGAAGGAAGCCAAGATGAATACCGGCCATATGTATTTTTAAAATCGTATGACAAAGAAGGCTTTCAACATTTTCCGATTGAACTGTCAAGCGGGAGACTGCCAAAAAAGGAAAATGAAGTTGTGATTTCGGAGGAAATAGTCACCGAGGCACTGGTCAATTATAAAATCGGCAGTTCCATGAAGTTGGAAATTGGAAAAAGGGAGGCACCACAATCAGAAATAACAGGGCCTTTACAACAAGATTCTGCTTTAAATTATGATGAAAATGGTGAAGTCTCTGAACAATTAGTTGATCTGCAGGCGAAAGAATTTACGATTGTGGGAATCATGAAACGTCCTAAATGGGAGATTCCCTGGTCGCCGGGATATACTATCATATCCTATTTAAATGAGAATTCAATTGGAAAGGATGAGCCACTGAATGTCAGTGTCGTCTCCAAAAAATTAACCGGATCTTTTTACAAGGATACAGAGAAATTTGCCCAATCGATTGGCATTAGCGATTATGAAGTGAACATTGAGTTGCTTCGTTATTCCGGTGTGGTGAAAAGTGACGGCATGCGTCAAGCTCTTTATTCTGTTACCGCTGTGATCATGGCGATCATTCTTATCGGTTCCGTGTCCTTAATTTATAACGCCTTTGCGATTTCCGTTTCCGAACGCTCACGTCATTTAGGCATGATGGCGAGTGTGGGGGCAACGAAACAACAAAAGCGGAATTCTGTCTTTTTTGAAGGAATGGTTATTGGGTTAATTAGTATCCCGATCGGCATTTTAGCCGGACTTGGCGGCATAGCCATTACATTTATGTTTATTAATTCGCTGATCCAAAATGTATTTAGTGTAACGGTCCCATTAAAAGTAACTGTCACACCTGGCTCACTTATTGCCGCGGTGATCGTATCTGTTATAACTATATTTATTTCCTGTTTTCTGCCAGCCATTAAAGCGTCCCGCATTTCCGCCATTGATGCGATTAGACAAACTGCCGATGTAAAATTAACGGGTAAAGCGGTCAAAACTTCCAGGTTGGTGCGAAAGATATTTGGGATTGAAGCGGAAATAGGCTTGAAAAACTTAAAGCGCCATAAACGCAGATACAAAGCGACCATTTTTTCATTGGTCATTAGTATTGTTTTATTTTTGTCCGTCTCTTTCTTTACGGACAACTTGAAAAAAGCACTTTCCCTGCAACAAGAAAGGGTCAATTATGATATTCAGGTCGGTCTTGGCTATGAAGATGATGAACAATTTTTGCGCAATATCATAAAAACGGAAGAGATTACGGATTACAATTTCATCACAGAGTCCACCTTGGTTTCAATGGTTGAAGCTGATAAGGTGGCGGACCCCATTCGTGAGTGGGATGGTTTTGAAGACATGTTAGTAGATGGCAAATACCATTACAATATCAGATTACACGCTTTAAAGGATGAAAAATTACAGGCCTATGCGAAGCAGGCAGGAGCAAGCTTTGATGATTTAAAAAATGGTTCCTTCGCGATTTTGCATGACACCGTCCAATTTGGGGATGCAGGCACAGGGAAATATACAGAAACAAAGGCTATTCATCTGAAAGAAGGGGAGGAGCTTGAGCTTTTCAGGCCGATTGACGATGAAACAAATGAAACAGATGAAGAAGTAGAAACAGAAGAAACAGAAGAAGAAAAATTGCAATCTGTCGGTAAAATCAAGGTTGCCAAGTTTACGGACCAGGTGCCGATGGGAATAAAGCATGCCGAGCTTGGTGAATTAAATATGATCGTATCAGAGTCCACTTTCAAACAGTTTGGATTGTCAGAAGAAGAAAGTACCCCCTATTTATACTTAAATAGTACGGATCCCGTTAAAACACAGAAAAAGATAGAGGAAGTTCAAAGAATAAAACATTTTATCGCAAATCATTATCAAGAAAAACAACGGGATGAACAATTAATTTTGATTTTATCAGTGTTTACGTATGGATTTATTAGTTTAATAACCATTATTTCCATCGCCAATATTTTAAACACGATATCGACTAGTGTGTCGTTACGAAAACGTGAATTTGCGATGCTGAAATCGGTCGGGATGACACCGAAAGGCTTTAGTCGGATGATTCATTATGAAAGCATCTTTTATGGAATCAAAGCATTATTGTACGGATTGCCGTTGAGCTTCGTGGCCATGTACTGTATTTACTATGCTTTGGGACATGCGTTTTCCTACGATTTCTTTTTACCGTGGCTCAGTATTCTTTATGTCGTCATTGCTGTTTTTGTGATCGTTGGGATTTCCATGATGTATTCAAGCTCGAAAGTAAAAAAAGAAAATATTATCGACGCATTGAAACAAGAAAATATGTAAAAATAGGGCTGCCGACAAAAGTGATCAATCAGACTTTTGCCGGCAGCCTCTTTATGGGCTTCGCCCATTTTGCCCGTCCAGCATGTTGCTCCAAGATTTGTCTTCCAAAGGAGCCTGATCTAACCATAAAGCCTTGAATTATGTGTTGCGGTTCTATACATTTAATAATGAAGGAAATGCCGATCGCGCATGCTTTTTTCCGAAAAGGAATAAAGTGCTTTGGAGGACCTGCCCGTGATGAAAACATTTTTGGAAAACGATTCAAGAAAAAATGAATTATATAAGCAAGTATATAGGCACATTCATAAAAGAAATTTGGTTTCAAAGGCCGATTTGATTAATCTCGTGCAAACAAAACCGACAACCATGACAAGAATTCTTGATGAACTGCTGGAAAACGGCTTGATCAAAGAGGGAGGACTGGGCCCATCAAGCGGGGGCAGGCCTCCGATTTTATATAAGATAAATGAATCTGCGGCTTGGCTGATCGGTGTTGATATATCCAGAACGGAAACGAGAATAGTTTTAACGGACCTTACATTTGCAATCATGAAAAGTCATATGATCCCAATGACAAAAGCTCATACGCCAGATGTTGTGTTTGCTGAAATTCATGAAGTGATTCATAAATGGCTTCATCAGTATAAAATCTCTTTTGCGCAATTACTTGGGATTGGGGTCGGGGCGGTTGGCCCGATTTTACGCTCTGAAGGAACGTTGTTACATCCGGAATCTTTCCTGGCAAAAGGGTGGGAAAGGGTAAGCATTCCCGAACAGCTTTCCCGTTTTCCGGTCCGCATCATCGTTGATAACGGAGCCAACAGCGGAGCAGCTTCCGAGTTTTTTGTTCATCGGGAAATGTATCGGCGAATTTTGTATTGCATTATGGGATTTGGAATTAGATGCGGCTTTTTATATGAGGGAAGTCCTTTTTATACCGGCAAAGGAGATGCCAGCGCCCTCGGCCACATCATCGTAAAGGCAGACGGAAAAATATGTATTTGCGGCAAGCAAGGCTGTTTGACGGCTTATTCCTCCTATCCAGCCATGCTGGATGAATACAAGAGAGCAACCGGCCTGGAAATAGATATTGGCCAATTGGTGAAACTGGTGAAGGCGGGGGACCGAACGGCCTTATTTATCGCCAAAAAGAGCGCTTATTATCTTGGGGTCGGGTTGGCAAATATGATGAATGCGTTAGGACCCGATCTTATCGTTCTCCACGGTATGCTTGTTTATGAGACGGACTTTTTCTTTGAAGAGACCGTAACCAGTGCCCGTGCCCACACGTTTATGCCGGAAACTGTTTCCACTTTATTTAAAAAAGGTTCGCTCAAAGAAGAAGCAATCGCTTTGGGAGCCGCAATCCAAGTATATGAATCATATTTTTAATCAACTAAGTGGATTTTGAACGAAAAGCCGACGATCCTGCGGGGATTGCTTGAGCGGAAGCCCCCGTAGAAGCGATGAGGAGGCTAAAACGGATCTGCAAAAAACGCTCGCCCCAGTATCTGTTATGCGTCAGAAATGAAATTAATTCAACTTAGAAAGGGGGCGGCAGTATATGAAGGAGAATCGGACTGGAACCCTTCTCCAAATATGTTGGACATTTATGAAAATCAGCCCTGTTACGTTTGGGGGCGGGTTTGCGATGATGCCGCTCATGCAAAAAGAAATCGTTGACAAACGAAAATGGATGAGTGAAGAAGAAATTGTTGATGCCTTTGCGCTTGGACAATCGGCACCGGGGTCGGTAGGGGTTAATTCTTCAGCTTTTATCGGATACCGGATCGCCGGTTTAAAAGGAGCGCTGGCCGCGACAGTCGGAATGATGACGCCGACATTTTTCATTGTCATTGTGTTAAGTTTGCTCTTTTTAACGGTGCGGGATCACGATTTCGTCGAAGCGGCCTTTCGAGGAATTCGCCCCGCCGTTGTAGCGCTTATCGTATATGCGGCTATTACTGCTGCAAAATCTTCCATTTTGGATAAAAGTACTTTCGGTTTAGTGGTGATTGCGCTGTTCTTATTAATTGTCTTCCATGCCCATCCGATTGTTTTAATTTTTGCCGGAATGATCTCCGGTGTTGCGATCCATCGCGTAAAAAGGAAGAGAAAAAACGTGTCCGCATGCAAGTCACAATCGGAAGGGAAGGCTGATTAGATGCTGTTGGATCTGTTTTTGACCTTTTTGTTAATCGGCTTTGTATCTTTTGGGGGCGGATATGCGATCATACCGATGATTCAGCTTGAAGTGGAGCGCCATGGCTGGATGACTTCCCAAGAACTGATCGATGTTATCGCGGTGGCGGGCATGTCCCCAGGACCAATCGCCACAAATACAGCGGTTTTCATTGGATTTCATGTGGCGGGGTTTTGGGGCGGAGCAACGGCGGCCCTTGCCATGACACTGCCTTCCGTTTTGATCGTTCTTTTGCTTGCTTCTTTTTTTTACAAAATCAACGAGGCTCCTGTTGTTCAATCCGCTTTTTACGGCATGCGCCCGATCATCACGGCACTGATCATCTTTGCCGCTTTTTCATTTGCCCAATCAAACGGGCTGCTCGCTTTTACAAAAGATTCTTTGATTGGAGGTCTGCTCTTTTTACTTTGCTTACTTGCTTTGCTGAAATACAAATGGCATCCGATGTTGGTCATCGTGGTCGCCGGAGGGCTGGGCATTCTTCTTTACTAAATGGCATAACAAAGTTGCGCCTCTTTCGTTGCTGGGCTAATCTAGTATCACCAGGCCAGGCAACAATCAAGGGAGGTGCATGTTTCTGTTTAAAAAGACTGCTCTGTTACTCGCAATCTTTTATCTGTTCTTTTTTGTTACAGCATTAGCAGACACTGATCAGGAAGTAAACGGCGGTAAAGAGACGGTGCCTGACATTCGGGAACAACACGTTCTGTTAGTAGGATTCGATCCGAATTTTCCCCCATACCAGTTTGAAAAAGATGGCGAATACACCGGATTCAATATCGATTTTATGAATAAAGTGGCCAAGCACAGCGGTTTTCGTGTGAAATATATCCCGATGAATGTTGAAAAGAGCATTGAAGCGTTGCAAAAACAGGAAATAGACATCATACTCGGGGTTCCCTTTACGGGGGATTTAAGTGAGCGTGTGGAATTTTCCGAACGGTACATCGTGTCTGCAGCGGGTGTGCTTGTCCCAAAGAACAGCCCGGTACAAAGTGTAACCGATTTGCAAGAACAGCGGATTGCGATTCAATATCGGACGCCGGAATATGATTTTTTACGAAATATCCGGGATATCCATTACCATTCGGCCCATCAGCCTAAAACAGCTATCAACATTTTGTTTAAAGAGCGTGCTGACGCTTTTGTTGGAAACTATATTACTGCGAAATATTTTTTGGAAGAAAATGGATTGGAAGACAAATATCAGTTGATCAACACCCATTTGCTCCCCCTCGAATACTCTTTTGCCGTTCAAAAGGGAAACTACTCGTTGCTGCACCAACTAAACCTTGGAATCCGGCAAATCAAACTGACGGAAAGTTATTCCGATATCTATCATAAATGGTTCGAGAATTTTGAATCGCCGCTAAGTGAAAAATTGAAGAAAATAAGGGAATTTCTCATATTTATTGTCATTTTCGCTATTGTAGTATTTTTAGTCGTTTATAAGTGGAACCGCGAACTGGAGAAAGAAGTGGCTTTAAAGACGCATGATTTGCAAATGATGAATGAATCTTTAAAGCGGCAAATTCAAAAAACCAAAAACAGTGACCAACTAAAAGAACAGATTCTGGAGTCAAGCGCGCGGGGGGTTATCACTTTTTCCCTGTACGGATACATTACATCCATTAATAGAATGGCCATGAATATGCTCGGTGTAGAACAGAAGCCGACCGGCAGGCACATGAATGAATTTTCTTTCCTGTCCAAGATGCTGAAAGGGCGAAAACACGCTGTGCTTGGTTCTGGTAAAAATATTATGGGAGAGGAATTAAAAACCACATCGCCAAGCGGGGCACCCGCCATTATCCGATATGACATCCATCCTCTCTATGATATTGACCAAAGCATTTCAGGAGTATTGCTCATGTTTGAAGACGTTACAGTTGAAAAACAATTAAAGGACCAATTACAAGAGGAGGAAAAAAGCCGGGCACTCATTCAATTAGTAGCCGGAATTGCCCATGAGATTCGAAACCCGCTCACTTCTATCAAGACATTTGTCCAACTCATTCCAAAAAAAATGGAAAATGCGCGGTTCAGAAATGAAATAGCAACGCTTGTCCCAAAGGAAATTGATCGGCTCAATCAACTAATTGAAGGGTTAATCCATTACGCCAAGCCGGTTTCCAAGGAGAAAAAACGGTTTGATATCGGGCCATTATTGAAAAACGTCATTCGATTGTTTAAACAGAATATGGAAAATAAAAATATCAAAATCGAATATGACATTGTGCCGAATCTTTGGATTGAGGCCGATGAAAGCCAGGTGAAGCAAGTATTGATCAACCTTTTTTTAAATGCCATTGAATCAATGGAACATGTGCGGCGAGAAAAAACATTATATGTAAACGCTTTATGTTTGGGAGATGAAGCCGTCATCACTATTAGAGACAAAGGGGAAGGCATGACGGCTGAACAGGCAAAGAAGATTTTTGAGCCCTTCTATACTTCCAAAGAACATGGCACCGGATTGGGCCTTTCACTTTCCAAACAATTTGTCATTGAGAATAACGGGAGTCTCGCTTTGGAGAGCAAGCTCGGGGAAGGGAGCACTTTTATTTTAAAATTCCCAAAAAAGGAGAGCAGGCATCATGAAATTGTTAATCATTGATGATGAAGCAGCCATTTGCTCATCCCTCCAATTTGCATTGGAAGATGATTTTGATGTACAAGCTACGACTGATCCATTAGAAGGATTACAATTGATCAAGCAGGAAGAAGTGGATCTCTGTTTACTCGATTTAAAGTTGGGGCATACAGATGGATTACAAGTATTGGAAGATATAAAGAATATCCAGCCTGAAACGATTGTCATTATGATGACAGCCTACGGTTCCATTTCGTCTTCTGTTGAAGCCATTAAAAAAGGGGCGTATTCGTATCTTACCAAACCTCTTCATATGGAAGAATTGTTTTCCGTTCTTAAGCAGGCGGCAGAATTTTTACAGTTAAATAAAAGGGTTGAACAATTAAGCCAGGAGCTGGAAAAAAGATATGCTTTTGAAGGAATGATCGGAACATGTCCCAGTATGAAAAAAGTGTTTGAACTGATTGATAAGGTAAAAGATATTGATTCTACTATTTTGGTAACTGGCGAGAGCGGGACGGGAAAAGAGTTAGTTGTCAGAGCCATTCACTTTTCGGGTAAAAGGAAAAAAGAGCATTTCGAGGTTGTCAATTGCTCCGCCATTCCCGAACAATTACTGGAAAGTGAGTTGTTTGGCCATGAGAAAGGCGCATTTACAGGGGCTTTGTATAAAAGAGAAGGAAAATTTCAGTTGGCGCAAAAAGGAACTATTTTTTTGGATGAAATAGGGGATATGCCACTTTCCTTGCAGGCCAAACTGCTTCGCGTCATCCAGCAGAGGGAAGTTACTCCATTGGGCGCGGACAAGGCGATAAAACTTGATGTGCGGATTATTGCCGCGACCAATAAAGATTTAAAAAAAGCGGTTGAAGAAGGAACATTTAGAGAAGATCTATACTACCGTTTGAATGTGATGGAAATCCGTATGCCGCCTCTTCGGGAAAGGCGGCAAGATGTGCCGCTTTTACTGAATCATTTTATTGCAAAGTTTAACAAAGAAATGAACAAACAGGTAGAAGGCTTTTCCGAGCAGGCATTAAAATGGCTGATCAACTATCATTTTCCGGGAAATATTAGAGAATTGGCGAATATCGTCGAATCGGCCATGATTGTCGTACAAGGAAAAACGATTCAGTTACATGATTTGCCAAACCGCTTCATCGACGAAACAAAAGCTGGCGGCGCTCTTCGACAACATGTCGATACGGCAATCGACACCCTCGTTGGCTTGCCGTTAAAAGAAATTGAAGAACAAGTAATTCTCGCTACACTGAAAAGGAATGAAAACCACAGAAAAAAAACAGCAAAAATGCTGGGAATTAGCGAGAGAGGTTTGCGGGAAAAATTAAGATGTTACAAAGAAAGCGGCAAAACATTCCGGTAAGCGGAAAAATTTGCCGCTTTCTAACGCTCTTTTTTATGTAAGCGCTATATATAACAAGAGAATTGAAGATGGCATGTTTTTTGCAATTTTGACAATGAGCGAACAAACAATAGAAAGAGGGTCAAAAAAATGAAAAAAATATCGGCTTTATGTTTTGTTTTCATTCTGTTTTTGGCTGCCTGCGGGGGTGGTGAGAAGACTTCCGGAGGAAAAGATAATGGAAAAGACGGAGAGGCTTCATTTGAAGATTTATTTGTGACGATTGCGACCGGAGGTACTTCTGGAGTGTATTACCCGTTGGGAGGAGCACTTGCCACGCTTTTGCAGGAACAGTTGGGAGCGGATGCCTCTGTACAGGCGACACAGGCATCAGTAGAAAATGTCAACCTTGTTTTAAGCGGAAGGGCGGAACTTGCTTTTATTACGGGAGATACTGGATTCCAGGCATATGAAGGAACAGGCGCTTTTGAAGGCGAAGACCCGAAGAAAGATTTAAGGTCGCTTGCGGCATTTTATCCAAATTATCTGCACATTATTACGACAGCAGACTCCGGTATTGAGTCTTTTAGCGACTTAAAAGGAAAAAAAGTGGCGGTGGGAGCACCAAATTCAGGAACAGAGTTGGCTGCCCGCGTCTTATTTGAAGGGCATGGGTTGAGCTATGATGACATTACACCAGACTACTTATCTTTTGCGGAATCGGTAGAACAAATGAAAAATGGCATTGTTCATGCCGCGGTGCTCAGCAGCGGCATTCCCAACTCGGCCATCATGGACTTGGAAACATCTCATGGCGTAAAAATCATTCCGATAGAAGATGATGCCATGGAATATTTGACGAAAGAGTACTCATACTTGGGTAAAACTGTTATCCCGGCCGGAGCATACAGCAATAAAGAGGACGTTCCAGCTATTTCCATTACCAATGCCATGATTGTCAGTAAAGATTTAACAGAGGAAGAAGTCTATCATATGACGAAAGCGATTTTTGAAAATCTCGATGTGTTAAAAGATGCCCATAGCGCGGCAGAAGACATTGATATCCAACATGCGACAGAAGGTTTGGGCATTCCGCTTCATCCTGGTGCGGAAAAGTATTTTAAAGAGGAAGGCGTATTAAAATAGAAAGCATTCATTGGCGGCCCCTCTTTCGAAAAAATGTACTTTTGTTCAGCGCAATAGCTGTCTGCCTTATGCTTATCAATTTATTATTTGGAATGAAGAAGCCGCTCCAACTCGTGATCTGTGACAAGGACACAGCTGCGGAATGTGTAAGAGAAACAGTTTACCCCGGAGATGAAATTGTTATCCATTGGCGGCATTCTGTTGAAAAAACAATCTGGGAAGAAAAGTTGTTAATTGAAAAAAACAAGACTTTTACATTAATTGAAACGAAGTTTCAATCTTTTGGGGCCGGCGTACCGAATGAAAAGGAAGGAAGCGTGAAAGTGGAAGATGGATTTGTCATTATGGGGGATTTAAATGAAACGAAACCCGCATACTACTGGATCCATTCACAAATTGCCGAGCTGACCGTTTTGCTAAACGGAAAAAAGCTCCTCCTTCCTGAAGCAATTCCCCATCATCATAAAGTGGAAATGACAATAGAAAAGGGGTGAGGTAATGGAGAAAGCAGCAAATCAAGACGAGCATACTCCAGATGGACATTTGAAAATTTTAGAAAAATACGATACGGAATCTCGGTTCAGGGTATTTAAAAATAAAAAAATGACACTCGTTATCACTCTGATTGCCGTCGGTTTTTCCTTATATCATTTATATACTTCGGTATTGGGAGCTCCTCCAACATTAAAACATCGTTCGGTACATGTTGCGTTCGTATTGGCGCTCATCTTTTTGCTTTATCCCGCCCGCAAAAAAGGGAGCCGCAGCAAGCTTGTTTGGTATGATGTGATTTTGGCGCTTTTATCGGTGGCGACAAGCGTTTATCTTTTTGCGGATTATTTAGGGATCATTCAGCGGGGAGGGATACCTAACAATACCGATATTGTATTTGGTGTACTACTTGTGGTGCTCGTACTGGAAGCGGCAAGAAGGGTAACAGGATGGGCACTGCCGGTTTTGGCCGTTCTCTTTTTCTTGTATGCGTTATATGGGAGAAATTTTTCAGGCATATTCAGGCATCGCGGTTATGAGTGGGACATGGTCGTCAACCAGCTTTATGTGACAACAGAGGGAATATTTGGAACCGCCATCGGTGTTTCCGCCACTTATATTTTTCTGTTCATTTTATTTGGTGCCGTGCTCGGCAGGTCGGGAATGGGACAATTTTTCAATGATTTTGCCCTGGCGGTTGCGGGCCACACAAAAGGCGGACCCGCGAAAGTAGCTGTTTTGGCGAGCGGCATGCTTGGCAGTATTAACGGCTCGGCCATCGCAAATGTAGTGACGACCGGGGCTTTTACGATTCCGCTGATGAAGCGAATCGGTTACAAGAATAACTTCGCCGGTGCTGTAGAAGCGACCGCCTCCGTCGGAGGGCAAATTTTGCCGCCGATCATGGGAGCCGCCGCCTTTATCATGGCAGAAGTATTGAGTATTCCGTATTCTACCGTTGCCCTTGCAGCCATTTTACCGGCGGCTTTATATTATTTGGGCATCATTACACAAATTCACCTTCGCGCCTCCAAAGAAGGATTGGAGGGAATCAAGCGTTCAGAGTTGCCGACAATATCAGAAGTGATGAAAGAAAGAGGACATTTGTTTTTGCCGCTCGTATTTTTAATCTATATGCTCTTTTTCAGCGGAAAGACAATCATATTCGCCGCCTTTTGGACGATTATCATCACTGTCCTTGTTGCCCAATTAAGAAAAACAACCAGAATGTCTTTTAAAGATATTGTGGGCGCTTTGGAAGATGGGGCACGATCCGCGTTGTCGGTAGCGATTGCGTGTGCCGCCGTGGGCATTATTGTCGGGGTCGCAACATTAACCGGCTTTGGCTTAAAGCTCGCAAATGGGATCGTTGCGATAGGTGGAGAAAGCTTAATGTTGACTCTTATCTTCACGATGATCGCCTGTATCATTTTGGGAATGGGACTGCCCAGTATCCCCACATACATCATTACTGCGACTATGGCCGCTCCTGCCCTTGTAAAATTGGGCGTTGAACCATTCGTCGCTCATATGTTTGTCTTTTACTTCGGATTGTTTGCAAACCTGACCCCTCCAGTGGCGCTCGCCGCTTTTGCTGCGGCAGGTATTTCAGGGGGAAGTCCGATGAGAACCGGCTTTGTGTCGATGAAACTGGCCATCGCCGGGTTTATCGTACCGTATATTTTTGTTTACAACAATGCATTGCTCATGATAGATACAACCTTTTTCGAAGGAGCGGTCGTAACACTCACTTCCATCACGGGTGTCATCATGCTCGGAATCTCTGTGGAACGCCACTATTTCGTTCCGCTCAGTTGGCCGCTTAG
The DNA here is from genome assembly GCF_037980985.1 of Siminovitchia sp. FSL H7-0308. Taxonomy (NCBI): domain Bacteria; kingdom Bacillati; phylum Bacillota; class Bacilli; order Caryophanales; family Bacillaceae; genus Siminovitchia; species Siminovitchia sp. FSL H7-0308. Next base: position 3,159,832 of record NZ_CP150282.1, on the reverse strand, counting down.
GATCGTTATGTTCCTGGGCTCCATCATGCTGATTACGCCAAACATGCTTCAAGACTTGGCCGGCTTAGTGATCTTAATCATTATAACGATCCTTCAATGGATGAAAATGAAAAAGAATCATCACGAACTTACGGCTGCATCCTAACTGGGATGTGGCTAGCCCTTCAGCTTGCAAAGGAAGTGGATGGCAAGCCGTGAGCGAATCTGAACATGACGAGGCATTACTTGGATCGGCGAGTGAATTGGAAAAGTGGACATTCGTGTCAGAAGTCGCGAGTGAGACTAAAAAATGGACAGTGACTTCTAGAAGTCAGCTGGTAAGTCGGAGAAGTGTATAGTGATTTCCAGAAGCCGCAAGCGATTCTTAAAAATGGATAGTAACTTTCAGAAGTCGCAAGTAAGCCAGAAAAGAGGATAGTGACTTATAGAAGTCGCAAGTGAGTCTTAAAAATGGATGGTGACTTCTAGAATTGAAAAGTAACTTCCAGAAGTTGCTAGTAAATCGGAGAAGTGGCTAGTGACTTCTAGAAGTGGCGCGTGAGTAGTAAAAGAGGATAGTAACTTCCAGAAGTGGCTAGTAACCGAAAAAGTGAATAGTAAATCGAAAAAGTCGCTGGTTAACCCCAAAAAAGACGAGTAAATCCCAAAGGGTGTAACGATTTGCTGTCATTAAGCTTTTGAGGGTTTATCGACAATTTGAAGAGGCTGAAACAAAAGTGTTTATAGCCAAAGAAAAATCCGAACGATGATGCAAAATTCTTTCGTTAGAATTCGAATTCGTTCGGATTTCTTTTTTTCCCCGCATGTAAGGTGCCATATATACGACTTCAAGGCACAAAGGGTCTAAGTGGGAGAAAACGGCACCTACATGCCCGATTCGTTCAACTAACATTTAGTAGGAGATGGAAAAAAACGCCTACTGAAGGAAGTTTCACTTTATGGATCTACGGATTCCAGTAAAAAATATTTTTAGAGGAATACATGCAACATCGTAATGAACTTGTAAACGGAGTAATAGGGGATATCTTAACGCTGGATCATGAGAACTTCCGTGTAAGACAACATCTGCAATATGTGGAAAAATTTAAGAATCGGGATAATTGGCAGGTGCTTTCTGTTCTGGATACAAACGAAATCAAAGACCATATTTCTCCAATCATCGCTCCTTTTGATGATGATGAATTTGCTAAACGCTTTGATTTAGTGATGTACACGATAGAATTAGCCAAACTGCAAGCGAATAATGCAACAAAGCCAATTCGTAGTGTTGTGCAAACAGCAGAAGCATTATCCAAGTTAGGTACGATTCCGCAAGTACTAGAGCAAAAATACGTCATTGACAAAGTGCTAACCGAAGAATTTTGGGATAGTGCGGATATATTTGAATTAGATTCCGTACGAGAAGCATTAAGAGATTTAATTAAGTTTATTCAAAAGGAAACACAAAAGATTTATTATACGAATTTTCAAGATCAGGTTATAGAAGTTAAAGAGAATGGCCCGATGTTCCATGTGAATGACTTACAAAGTTATAAGAAAAAAGTTCATCATTATTTAAAAGATCATAAAGATCAAATGGCCATTTATAAACTAAATCATAATAAGCCCTTAACCAAACAAGATGTAAAAACATTGGAAGAAATACTGTGGCAGGAACTTGATACGAAGGAAGACTATGAAAAGGATTTTGGTGAAACCCCAATTACCAAACTTGTCCGGCAGATTGTTGGGCTAGATCCGCAAGCAGCTAATGCCGCTTTCTCGGGATTCCTATCTGAAAATCGTTTAAATATGAACCAAGCTCGGTTCGTAAAACTTATTGTTGATTACGTTGTGAAAAACGGCACGCTTGATAAGAAGGTACTCCAACAAGAATCATTCAGAACGGTTGGCAGTATCGTGAGTTTGTTTAAAGATAATATGGATGATGCCAGGAAAATTCTTGAAGTTATTGATGAAATGAATCGAAATGCGGAAGAGATTAATAGTGGGGCTTAGATAATGATTCATTAGATCTGCCTCAAGGGGGCTGCTGTCTAAAAAATTTAAAATTGAAAAACCAAGAATGCTCTTTTACGGCATTCATTGGTTTTCTTTAATTTTCCCCCATACCTTACTGAAGGAGAATAAAAGGAGTTGACATTTAATCGCACCCGTACACTCTTGGTATTGTTGAAAATTCGTGTTTCACTCTGTTGGAGTTAGGAAATTCCTAAAGTATAAAAAAATTGAAGACATGTTGTGCTGAGTGAGATTCCACCTCACTTAACACAACATTAGAACAAGCTACACGGATTCTTTGTTTTAACGCTTTTTCATGATTTGACTTGTAGCATAGTAGGAGAGGCAACTACACCTTTTTCTGCAGTTTTAACGGGTTTGTTTGTATCATTTGTCTCTTTCGCCAAAGCAGGAACGGCTAGCAATAAAACTGACATTGTTAACAGACTGAACAAAGTAATTTTTTTCATAGTAATTCCTCCGATATTTTGATAATTTTGTCTTTAGCCAAATGAGCGTATTCAAAATAATACGCGGCTTTTTCAAAATCAGCCTTACTTTTATAATATTCCGCGATTTCAAGTGAAAGATCGGCTGTTTCTGTCCAAAGTTCCATGTCATCGAGGACATGCAGATTTTTTCTCACTTCTTGGTCATTTTGTTTTGCATATAAAGCGTATACCAGTTTTAACTTGGCCAGATATTCTTGTTCTCCTTCATCCGTGGCTCTTTTGAGCGCTTTTTCGTACCATGACTGGGCAGCATCATAATCTCCCAGTTGAAACAGAAGTTTGCTTATCATATAAGTAGAGCGGACGGCGACAAATGATTCTACATGTTCAGGAATGCTTAAAGCTTGTTTAAAACAGTTCGCAGCTTCTCTGAACATTTTTTGCCGTTCAAAGCAGATGCCAAGATTAAAAAGCGTCAAACTTTCGGTGTATCGGAAACCGTTTTCTTTCGCGATAGCATGTGCCTTCTCATATTGTTTTTGAGCTTGTTTGTGTAGCAACATATCGAGTTTATTTAAACCTAACAGCATTTCACAGTTAATCATGTTTTCTTTATAGATGTCGTGCGCTTTGAATATGTCGTATGCGATTTTAGTGTGTGTGATTGAAAAAAAATGTTGATCGATTCGATAGTATGCAATCGCGAGCCGATAGTGGAATTCAGCTTTCTCAATGTCATCAGGTACTTTTTCCAGCTGTTTTTCAGCCATTTTATAGTTGATGATCGCGTTGATGTAGCGTTTTTTGTAAAATTCATACATGCCGGAGAAAAAATAATAATAATAGTGAATCAGGTTATCGGTGCTTTCTTCTAAAGCTTTCGCTTTCACCTTGTCTAGTAACTTTCCGGATTCTTTATATTCCTCTGTCATAAGTTTATAGCGCGAGTCAATCAAGTTGAAGTAGAGTAACACATTTTGATTTTCTTCCATGCCTGGCAACATGTTTTTAATCTCTTCTTGCATGGCGACGGCTTTGGAAACGTTGCGCTGTTTGATAACTTCGTACCAGTCGCTTATGGCTTGTCCCACTTCTTCAAAAGCTATCGTGCTCAACTTTGTTCAATCCCCTCCTTTCTTTTTGGTTTTAAATGAATTATTAGTATTTTCATTTAATATTATATCTAACATTCGGCAAATTGCAAGGAATTTTTTGAAAAAACAATAAAAATTTAGCTTATGCATGGTTATATCAAACCTATTAAACCGAGGATCTGCCTCGTTTAACACGTTATGTGTTAGCATTTCTTCCTTATGATCTTCTTTTCAACATGCCTCGTATAACGGGCATTATTGCTATGAATGTTGTGATTCAATAACTTGATAATCGAGTAAAAGGCAGGCTATAAAAGTGGAGATCAAAGTTCGAAATATGAACCTTGTTGTTGTAAAAAAATTTGATTTTTTCTCATTTGGATATAAATATTCAGAATTTTTATTGTTCCATAAATTTTCTTTTGTTATACTAACACTATATCCACATGATCTAAAGAAATAAATCGCAATTATATTGAATAACATTTTATGAGTACGCTTTTATGAAAACGCTATCAAAAAAGGGGGAATAAAGATGCATAGGAAAAGAAGGTTGGGTTTCCTGGTGCTGATGATGGTGGTTATGTTGACTCTGGCCGCATGCGGGGGAGCCGGAGAGAAGAAAAAAGTGGCGATAGGACCTCCAGCCAGTGAGACAAACACTGCTTCGAAGTTGATTTTAGACGCGTATGGGATTGAAGAAGGGCATTTTGAAGAATTTCAGGAAGGATTTGGTGACGCGGCAGAAGGGGTACAGGATGGGAATATTGATGTGTCCGTTGGCATTCTTGGGTTGCCTGCCGGAAGCATCGAGAGCCTCCAAGCATCTGTAGGGGATGTGAAAATGCTTGAGCTTTCAGATGAAGCCATTCAATACATTGAAGAAAACAGCGGTTATAAAAGGTATACGATACCGAAGGATACGTATGATTTCCTTGATTCGGATATAGAAACAGTGACAGCTTACGCTATATTAATGGGAAATACGAATACGATTGACGAGGAACTTGGTTATGAGCTGGCCAAAACGATGATTGAAAAAGCGAGTGAAAATACACACGCCCAAGCGGTACACATGACGCTTGAAAATGCGTTAAAAGGCGCCGAAGGGATGCCGATCCATCCCGGTGCGAAAAAGTATTATGAAGAGCAGGGAATAACAGTGGATAATCCAGTAGCGGAATTGAAGGCTGACAAGGGAGATAGAAAACAAGAATTGATTTTGGGGACGGGAAGCCAAGGTGGCACCTATTACCCGCTCGGTGGAGAAATGGCCAATATTTGGAATAAGTATTTGGACGGCATTAATATTACAAATACTGAAACTGGCGCATCCATTGAGAATCTGTCCAGCATTCGCGATGGCAATATGGATCTGGGCATGACTGTGCATGTACCAGCTCTTGCGGCTGTAAAGGGAGAAGGGGACTTTGAAGGTGCCGAAGTGGGAAATGCGGCATTTATCGGCCATATTTATCCTGAAGTCATTCAAATTGTGACTCGTGAAAAAACGGGAATTAACAGTTTGGAAGATTTAAAACAATAATCGTCATTGAAAAAATAAGTGAAAAATAGAATTGTCGTAAAGGAAATGCAGAAACTTCACCAATTAACAAGAACGCAAAAAGCTTTTTTCAGTTGTGTGCATGACAGGCGTATTACATCAATACGCTGAGAAAAGAAGTTTTTTAACGTTAAAACACACTATTTAATGAAGGAAAGAGATGATTTGAAGTGGTCATCTCTTTCTTGCCTATTACTTCTAAAGGTGGTGGCTTGTGCGCATGAACGAAAATCTCAATAAAAATGCCCAGGAAATCCTGGAGAGATATGATAGAGAAAGTCAATTTAGACAAAGAATAGGGAGGTGGAAATGGGTAGTCACATTTTTAGGTGTTTATTTGACGGTCTTTCACTTATATACGGGCTACTTTGGCACACTCCCTTCTCAAAAGCAAGGAGCTGTCCATCTGGGAACAGCCTTGGGAATCATTTTTTTGTTATATCCGGCCAAAAAAGGTATGCACCGGTTACAAAAAAATGTGCCATGGTATGATGTTGTGTTGGCTTTTACGGCCATGTATGTTACCTACCATAAAATCATTTTTTTCGACGCCCTCTTAAAAAGCCGTGTGACAGGGTACAGCACAATCGACATTATTATTTCCGCCATCGGCATTTTACTCGTATTGGAGGCAACCCGCAGAACAGTCGGCGTACCGATTGTTGTAGTGGCGAGCATTACGATTTTGTATGCCATTTTTGGCAAGCACATTCCAACTACGATATTATCCCATCCGGGTTTTTCGGTTGACAGGATTGCACCCAACATCTGGTATCAGGAAAGTGGTGTTTTCGGAACCCCGATTCAAATTTCAGCAAAATTTATATTCCTATTTTTATTTTTCGGGGTCATGTTGATTCATACGAAAATTGGTCAGTTTTTTAATGATTTGGCTTTTTCTTTGACAGGACGATTTACGGGAGGGACGGCAAAAACAGCGGTGGTAGCAAGTGCCTTGCAAGGAATGGTCTCCGGAAGTTCTGTCGGAAATACGGTTGCCTCAGGATCTTTTACGATTCCCATGATGAAAAAGTCCGGATTCAAGCCGGAGTTTGCCGGCGCGGCAGAAGCCTCTGCTTCAACAGGAGGACAAATCATGCCGCCCATTATGGGGGCTGCCGCTTTTATTATGATGGAATATTTGGGTGTTCCTTACTCGACCATCATGCTGGCAGCGATCATTCCAGCAACATTGTATTTTACCGGAATCTTCATCGGCACCCACTTCGAAGCAAAAAAGCTGGGTATTTTTGGAATGAAAAAGTCTCAGCTTCCTGTATTTAAGGATTTAATGCTTCGCAACGGCTATATGTTGCTTCCGATCATTCTCATGATCGGCACCATTCTTTCAGGATTTACGCCGCAGCGTGCCGCGATGTTGGGGATCGGCGCCGTTTTCGTCATCAGTTTTTTTCAAAAAGGCACAAGGCTTTCTTTCCGGAAAATCATTCATGTTTTGGAGCAGGGGGCAAGGGTAGCCCTCCCGGTCATTGCCGCGGTTGCTACCGCGGGGATTATTGCGGGAGTCGTCAGTATTACGGGACTAGGCGCCAAATTTGCAGCAGGGATCATCGCCTTATCCGGAGGACACTTGATTTTGGCACTTTTTTTTACAATGATTGCTTGTATCGTCCTTGGGATGGGCCTTCCGACGACGGCCAACTATGTCGTGACAGCAACGGTAGCGGCCCCGGCGCTTATTAATGAATTTGGACTCGCACCTATTGCCGTCCACCTGTTTGTGTTTTACTTTGGTATTGTCGCTGATATTACGCCGCCGGTTTGTTTGGCTGCTTATGCCGGAGCGGGGATTGCCCGGGCCAATCCATTTAAAACCGGAGTAACGGCCGTAAAATTGTCTATCGCGGCATTTATCGTTCCGTATATTTTTATTTATAATCCCATATTTGTGTTGGTGGACGTTACACCACTAAAGCTCATCATTGCTTTAATGGGCGCTATCGTCGGCATGATTGCCGTCAGCAGCGCCGTTATCGGCCACTTTTATCGCAATTCCCTTCCTTGGGAGCGCATGGTCCTGTTTGCCGGCGGCATCATGATGATTTTCCCCGAAACCATTTCGGATTTGGTTGGCGCCGCCCTGATCATCGGAATATGGTTTATACAAAAACAACGAAAGGATGTTGAGAGGGAAAGCGCGAATGAGAGGGCTTCCGTATAGCGTTTGTCATGGTCTGCAAAGGCGTAAAGCAGCCTGCGCAGACAACGCCTCCATGGAGAATTTGTTTGGCATTTTAAAGCAAGAAATGTATTATGGGGAAAAACTAGTAAGCTATGAGGAGAATAGAAGACTATATCTACGGGTATAACAATGAACGATCCAAAGAAAAATTGACTGGACTAAGTCCGGTCCAATACCGAACTCAATCCAGCCGATCAGCTGCATAATTTAAGGGTGATCCCAATGTAAATACCTTGATTTTACGCGGTTTTTCGCATTTTGCAAGGAATTTCAATTTGTTTTCTACTTACGTCCCAGCTTCAACTTATAGATGGCCAAGGGTTTATTCAAGTATGATTGTAAATCCTTCACTCTATCAATCTATTTTTACTTTAAATACCAATGTCAAGAAGGTTTTCAGCCGCAGAGCAAATGGTATTTCACTTTACAAATCTATATTACTTCTAAATACCAACGCCAAGGGAAAAGAGAATGACTGCGAGAATGACGGTGATGATGGGAACGGCCACTGTCATAGCTCCAAACGCGGGGTATGCGTCTTTATGAGTTTCCCCTGATATCGCCCTTATTGTCGTCACGGCATATCCGCCATGCGGAAGAGAATCGAGTGTACCCGATGACATGGCGACCGTCCGGTGCAGCGCTTCTGGATTGACACCCATATCTAAATAAAAAGGTCCTAAGATGGGCAAAGCAATCGATTGTCCGCCAGATGACGAACCTGTTAGTCCCGCGATTACCATGACTGCCAAGGCCCCTCCAATCAATGGATCTCCGGGAATACTTGTCATGAAATCAACTGCGGATTCAAAAGCAGGGGTTATTTTGGCAACTCCCCCAAAACCTACAACAGCAGCCGTATTTCCGATGGCAATGAGAGCGCCTATCGTACCTTCGCCCACCGCAGCCGAAAAGTTTCTAAAATACTTTCTATTTAATATCCATGTTGAAAGAATACCGCTAAGCAACGCTAGTATAAGTGCCGACTGGGCTAATGTATCATGAAAAATGAAAGAAACGATCAAAACAAATAATAAAGGAATCAAACTGATAAGTGGATGCGGCAAATCGTTTCTGATTTCGGTATGATCGGTGGCCCTCTCCATAAAATGTTCACCGTTCCTAACGGCTTTTCTGATCATTTTCATCAGCCACCAATAGCCGAAAATAAGCATAAACATCGCGGTGATGAAACTTACTTCCCATCCGGCATATGGGCTTGTACCCAGGTAGGGGATTGGAATCCAATTTTGAATTTCGGGTGAACCCGCAGATGTCATTGTAAACGTCGTGGAACCAAAGGCCATTGCGGCAGGAATAAATCTCCTGGGCAAATTGGCTTCCTTGAATAAGCTAACTGCCATAGGATAGACTGCAAAGGCTACCACAAACAAGCTGACTCCGCCATATGTCAGTACGGCACAGGCAAGGATGATGGCGAGCACAGCCTTTTTCATACCGATTTTTTCGACAATCCAGCGGGAAACGCTATCTGCTGCCCCGCTGTCTTCCATTACCTTTCCGAAAATGGCCCCTGCCAAAAACATCAGATACCATGATGATATAAATCCGGCGAAACCATCCATATATCCAGTGATAAAGTCCGTCTGGTCTTCAGAAGCAAACGGGGGAAAGAGAGGGATTCCATTCAACACTGCTACGAAAAATGCCGAAAGGGGAGCAACGATCAGAAGATTCATCCCTCTCATCACAAGAACGGTTAATAAAATCAGTCCGCCAATCAATCCGAACATATTGATCATAAAAGGCACCTACTTTTTTAAAAAAACATATATTATTTCCCTTTGTTTCCATATTTCCGAACGCGCAGTAAAGCCTGCTCCGCGTGACCGGAAAAATCCTCCAGTTGGCATAGCCTCGCCGCATATTCTCCAATAAAGGCGCTTTGTTCTTTGGAGGTGATTTTTTGATAAGTAACCGTTTTAAGGAACTTTCCTACCCAAAGTCCGCCTGTATATCTGGCCGCTCTTTTTGTCGGCAACGTGTGGTTTGTTCCGATTACTTTATCTCCATAAGCTACATTTGTCTCAGGACCCAAGAACAAGCAACCGTAATTTGTCATATTCTCCAAAAAGAAATCAGGATTTTTTGTAAGGACTTCCACATGCTCAAATGCTAATTTATCAGCTTCTACTAAAGCTTCTTGTTCATTTTTCACCAGAATAATTTGTCCATAATCCTCCCATGACGCTTTGGCCACATCGGCAGTAGGCAATATTTCCAACTGTCTCTTGATTTCCTCGAGGGTTTGTTCGGCAACTTTTCTGGATGTGGTAATTAACGCTCCTGGTGAAGTTGGTCCGTGTTCACCTTGCCCAAGCAGATCCGTTGCGATCATTTCCGGATCACTTGTTTCATCGGCAATCACCAATGTTTCCGTGGGACCTGCAAACAAGTCAATACCTACACGGCCGAAGAGTTGCCGCTTGGCTTCCGCGACGAAGGCGTTACCAGGGCCCACAATCATATCCACCGGTTCAATGCTCTCGGTTCCGATAGCCATTCCAGCCATTGCTTGGATACCGCCAAGAATATAAATTTCATCCGCCCCTGCTTTATGAATGGCATAGACCGTCGCGGCCGGAATTTGTCCATTAATAGGAGGGGTACAGGCAATAACTCTTTTGACTCCGGCTACTTTTGCGGTTAGCACACTCATATGAGCGGAGGCTACCATTGGGTAACGCCCGCCAGGAATATAACATCCTACACTGTTTACCGGGATGTTTTTATGCCCGAGAATAACATTTGGCATTATTTCCACTTCGATATCTTGCATCGATTTTCTCTGTTCTTCTGCAAATCTTCTTATATTACTTTGGGCAAATTCAATATCTTTGACCGTTTGTTGAGGAATGGAAGATACGATTTCATTGATTTGATCATTACTTAACCGAAAGCTGTTCGGGTTCCAATGATCAAATTTAAGTGACAATTCCCTGATTGCCCGATCTCCTTCTACTTCGATTCTCTTAATGGTAGAGCTTACAATTTGAGAAATTTTCTCATCGTCTTGTTGAATTTCTTCTGCTACTTTCCCTTTCTTTAAAAAAGTTGCCATTTTTTTCTCTCCCTTTTGGTGCATACGTATGCAAAGTGGGGCAATAGAGGGTTGCATACGTATGCAATTCAAAATATATGTTTAAAATACTATATTAACCGTTTTCACTTGTCAACATGTTTTTATGAAAGCGATAAGAAGCCCCGCGTAAGGGGGAGTGTCCCGCGCATGGAGAAAAATACCCGCGTATAGGGGAGAATACCCGCGTATAGAGAAAAATACCCGCGTATAGAGGAGAATACCCGCGTATAGAAGAAAATACCCGCGTATAGGGGAGAATACCCGCGTATAGAGAAAAATACCCGCGTATAGAAGAAAATACCCGCGCATGCAGGAGAATACCCGCGTATAGAAGAAAATACCCGCGTATGGAGGAGAATACCCGCGTATAGGGGAGAATACCCGCGCATGGAGGAAAATACCCGCGTATAGAAGAAAGTACCTGCGCATAGGGGAGAATACCCGCGTATAGAGGAAAATACCCGCGTATAAAGCAAAATCCGCGCATAAGCGGAAAGTTCTTGACATGCGGCGTTTCGTTTTTCCAATATGTGACTCTATTAAGTTGCGATTTTCTCGTTTGCAGATCGATCTTTTCTGCTTCCTAAGAAGGCCTCTTTTCATGTTGTATGAGATGGCCTTCTTTGAGAACAGGGTTTTTAAACGGTTGTGTTCCGGTGAATAAAGTGTCCCTTCACTTTGATTGTTTGCGGATCTTTTCTTTGTTTAGTGGACATTAAGATATTGATTGTCTCATCAACCATTTCATGAACTGGCTGGTTCCATGTGGATAAAGCGTAGTTAGGCCAAGAAGACATTCTAATGTCATCGAATCCAATAACTGCCGTCTCTTTGGGGATGCGAATATTTTTTTCTTTAAGCGCGTCCAGGGCACCGAGGGCGGTTATATCATTAGCGCCGAAAATGACCTCCGGTTTGTGCCCGTCTTCTAAGAGCTGTTTTGTCACATGGAATGCCCTTTCATATGTATAATCTCCCTCTATTATTTTTACATCTATTCCTTTTTCTTTTAAATATTCTGTGAACCCTTTTTGCCTGTCTCTATTGGTAGATGTATTGATTTTTCCAGTAATATATACGATGTCTGTGAACCCTTTTTTATAGACATAAGCCGCAATTTCTCTTGCCGCATATATATTATCACAGCTAACCGAGTTGCATAATAAACTCTTTTCATACCGATTGAACAATATGACAGGGATATCATTTTTCCTGAGCTGTTCGACCAGCTTCGAAGACAAGAGGGCATCTGTCACAATGATTGCTTCCACATTGTATTCCAGAAAATGATGGATTTCATCTTGCTGGATTTCTTCATTTTCCGTATAAACGAATAATACAAAATATCCTTTTTCTCTAAGCTTTTTTGAAAAAATTCCTAATACCTCATGGTAGAATGGGTTTTGAATATCTTTCATGGCCAGGCCGATGATATTCGTCTTTTTGGTAATCAGGCTTCTAGCTAAGGCATTCGGATGATAATTCAGTATTTCTGCGGCTTCGAGCACTTTTTTTCTTGTTTTTTCCGATACACTGGCTCCTGGGGTAAAAACCCGGGATACCGTTGATTGCGATACATTGGCTAATTTAGCAACTTCAGTGGCTGAAACTACTTTCTTTACCATTTAAAATACTCCTTAAACTGTTCCAATGAATTTTTAATGTGTCATGATAAATCGGTTTTAAATGGACATCTCTCGCTAACATAAAATCTCAATTCAATTCAATCAAATGATGACACTTCGGCTAAAAGCTTTGCCGGGAGTCCATTTGTCATCTATATGCGCTTATTTTACCCAAGCTCCCGATCGGAAACAATGACGCCATCTTCATCGGCATACACGTAATCTCCGGGTTTCCATGTAACTCCTCCAAACTCCACAATACCTCCGCGTTCTCCTTTTCCCTCTTTTTTACTTTTCAAAGGGTTTGTTCCAATGGCCAATATGCCGACATTGATATTGGCTAGATCCGCCGAATCTCTGACACAGCCGTTGATAATCACTCCAGCAAGTCCTCTGGCTGCTGCGATGCCTGCCAAACGATCTCCCATTAAAGCGCAGTTTCTGGAACCTTCTCCATCAACCACCACAACCGAATGTTCAGGGACATTTTCCAGTGCTTGTAAAAAAAGGACGTTGTCTTCATGTACTTTTACGGTCTCCACTTTTCCGAAAAAGCGAGCTTTTTTCCCGTATGAGTGAAAGTCTATTTTGCATACTTGCACATGCTCGGCATGATGGTCGCATAGATCAGCCGTTTTGAAATTTGTCATGGAATCTCTCCTTCTACATCATTTCAGCTTTGTCGTATACCTTTAGTATACAAAGTTTTGGAAAATTTGTCGCAGTTCCTTCTTATTTTGGCCTCCCTTTAATAAGCCAATGACAGCAGCAATGAGCGTTATCATCATCAAAGAAGGGGTCTTTTTAACCCTTTTTTAAGGAGCGGACAAAAAATTCACCATTTGGAGGTGGATGAATCAACTATTTTTGTTACAGTGCCATCAGCTAAGCTCATCAAAGAAAAGTGTGAAGCGACTGCCTGTAAAGGCCCGATTGATCCGCGGCGACAGACAAGTAATGTTGCCAGAAACACTTCCGCGTTTTCAAGGATACGCGCTCACAAAGGCGAAACGATGTTTGTTCCAAGCCAAGAGGGTTCGGGTGTAGCAAAGTTGTCATTACCTTTCCGTCCCTTATCCTTATCCTCATTTCGCTATTGCTTCATTCCGGTACCGCTCCAAGGCATTGACAACCGCCAAGCATTTTGTCCTCCCAAAGATTGTTGCAACCCGCGGCAATCACCATACACAAACATTGACAACCGCCAAGCATGTTTTTTCCTCCCAAAGAAGAAAGTTTGGTTGTCCAACTCTTATGGTCAAATTGACAACCGCCAAGCATTTTCCTTCTTCCCAAAGGCGCCGTGACGTACAGGTGTATTTGTGCAACCGACAAGACAAGCAAAGTCTTGATAGCATTGTCAAGCGCGCGAAGATAAAGAGTGATTTTTTTCAGAGTATCGCTGTCAGAGCATCTTGCCAACAGCACGCCTTTGATCCGAACCTTTTTTCAGCCAGCACGCTTTTGGTATGAGCCTTTGTTCAGCGTCTTAGCAGTGGGGCTTTGAGGTTCGCTGACTCAACACTTCACTTTGATGCCCAGCTCTTGATGCTGGCGTTTCGAGATTTTACTGGCCAACATGTTACATCGTGCGGCCATGTTCCGTGGGCTTTTTCCTACTGCTCCTTAATGCCCTTTTTGATAAAAGTCTTTTAGATGCTGTAAAAACGCTTGAATAGCTGTTGAAAAAATCATCCCTTTTCGATATATTGCGCCTATTTCCATAACCGGAACGTTGTCTGCTATTTTAACCAATTTAATAGGCAGGTCAGTGGCGTAATCTGCATAAAGCTTGGGAAGTATAGTAAAGCCGTTGTTCAGAATGGACATTTTAATGAGTGAGTTTGTATCGGATAATTCAACGATCGGCTCTAATCGGAAACCGGATTTTTTACTAAATAAATTTACCTCTTGACGGATCAAATATTGTTCAGGCAATAAAAACAGAGGGTACTCTTGCAGTTCTTGCAAATGAACTGTGTCTTTTTCGGCTAATGGGTGATGGTTGGATAATACGACATATAGCTTAGAGGAAAAAAGTGGGATGGTCTCTATTCTTGGATGATGAACCGGCAAAAAAACGATGCCTAGGTCAAATCCGGAATTCAATAGTCTTTCTACGGTTTTTTCAGTTTTAAGGTCAAAGACAGAAATCTTAATGTTGGGATATTGCTTATGAAAGGAAAGCAATGGTGAATAAATGAGATGATTTCCAGAGCTTCCTATTCGTAATTCTCCCCGGTTGAGCCCCTTCAATTCTTGAATAATCGTTTTTGCTTGATCCAATTCGAAAAACACTCTGTTCACGTGCTCCAACAGAATCCTTCCGGCTTCAGTCAATTCAACCTTTTTCCCGCTTCTATGAAATAGGACAGTGTCTAACCTGCTTTCAAGCAAGCGAATTTGCTGGCTGAGTGTGGGCTGGCTAATTCCCAGCCGTTCAGCGGCCCTTGTAAAATGGAGTTCCTCTGTAACGGCCAAGAAATAGTTCAGCAACCGCAGTTCCATGTTTTCTTCCTCCTTTTTGATAGATCATATCTATCAAAAGTATAGATGTAATCGTATTGTACTGACGTCCTAATGGAATTACAATTTAATTAACGCGATTTTCATTTTTCAAAAAATAACAGAAAGGTGTAATGGACTTGAGTATGTATACAACAAGTAGAGCATTTCTTGAGGCTTTGCAAGAAGCGGGGGTATCATACCTTTTCGCCAATTTTGGCAGTGATCACCCGGCTATGATAGAAGCATTGGCTGATGCCAAAAGAGAAGGTCGAACATTGCCGGAGGTCATCATTTGTCCACATGAAATGGTCGCGCTCAGTGCCGCCCATGGCTATGCCCAGATAACCGGAGAACCACAGGCAGTCGTTGTCCATGTTGAGTGCGGAACGCAAAACTTGGGTGCGGCTATCCATAATGCTTGGAAAGGCCGTGTTCCAGTTCTCATTTTTGCGGGAACTTCACCTATTACGCAAGAAGGAGAGCTTTTAGGAAGCAGAAATGAATTTATTCACTGGATTCAGGATGTTCCCGATCAACGGGGCATCGTAAGAGATTACATGAAATATGATTATGAAATCAAAACGGGAACGAATATAAAACAAATCGTACATCGGGCATTGCAGATTGCCAAGACAAGTCCCCAAGGCCCGGTTTATTTAATAGGTTCACGAGAAGTAATGGAAGCGGAAACCGAACCGGTAAGCATCAATCCAAAGCAGTGGGAACCAGTGGCGCCGCGTGGTTTGGCGCCCATGGAAATACAGCCGATAATAGAAGACTTGAAAAAGGCTGCCAACCCTCTGGTGGTTACTTCGTATATTGGAAAAAACGAAAGGGCGGTCGAACAGTTAATCGCATTTTGTGAAAAAATGGCGATCCCGGTACTTGAATCTGTTCCCAATTATATGAACTTCCCGTCTGATAACATACTCCATTGTGGTTACCAGTGGAATACGCCAGCGCAAAATACCGTTCTGGAAGAAGCGGACTTCATTCTCGTTATCGATAGTGATGTTCCTTGGATTCCCTTTAAAAACAAGCCATCAAAAGATGCTGTCATTTATTATATCGACGAGGACCCATTAAAAGAAGGCATGCCGCTATGGTACATTCCCGCAAAACGGTTTTTCGCCGCTGATGCGGAAACAGCCCTTCAGCAATTAAACGCCGCCTTGCTTACAACCGACATTCATAGGGAGCAAGTTAAAAACCGAAGACAGCGGATCAAAGCATATCATGATGCGCTGCGCGGGAAACAGGGTGCCGCGGAGAAATATCCAAAAGATGTTATTACGCCCGAATATCTGTTGGCGGCGATCCGGGAATTATGTGATGAGGACACCATCATAACCAATGAGTTAATTTCAAGTTATGAAGTATCGTATACCCATTTGCACCGGAAGAAGCCCGGTTCCATATTGGGCAGCGGGGCTGGGGGACTTGGCTGGAATGGAGGCGCGGCCATAGGAGTTAAGCTTGCAGACCCTTCCAAAACAGTGATCAACTTAATTGGTGATGGGTGCTATCTGTTTAGTGTACCTTCTTCCGTCCATTGGATTTCCCGTAAATATAAGTTGCCCTTTCTTACAGTTATTTTTAATAACAGGGGCTGGAAATCTCCCAAACTTTCCACTTTGGGTGTTCATCCTGACGGGATTGCCAAACAAATGAACGAGTTCTTCGTAGACTTTACGCCGCATGCAGATCTTTCGAAAATCGCGGAAGCAGCAGGAGGAGCCTATGCAAAAAAGGTTACAAGACCGGAAGAAGTGAAAGCAGCGTTAAAAAAGGCGCTTCAAGCAGTAAAGTCTGGCAGGTCCGCTGTTTTGGATGTCTATTTGCAAGCCATTAATAAAGAAAATGAGGAAGGAGATTGAGTATGCAAAGCTTTGAGCAGATGACCAACAGTTTTATCAATGGAGAATGGGTTGCAGGAGACAGCGGGAGAACATATCAGAATATAAATCCTTACGATGGTTCGCTGATTGCCGAAATGAACATCGCATCCAAGGAGCAGCTCCAAAACGCTTTCCAGTTTGCTGAAGAGGCCCAAAAAAGCTGGGCGCGATCTTCGGTTGAAGAACGGAAGCAAGTCATTGAAAAAGCGGTGGAATACATGAATGAACATCAGGAAGAAATTGTTCAACTCATCAGCAGGGAAACCGGTGGAACGATTTTAAAAGCAAATGTGGAACATCACCTTGCTGTGGGAGTAATGGCGGAGGCGCTCAACTATGTTCATGAAGTGGGAAAAGTCAGGGAGGTTCCCGGCGGTCCGGAAGGAAAAATCAATAAGGTTTATCGTCTGCCTCTCGGTGTCATTTCGTCCATTTCTCCGTTTAATTTCCCGGTGAATTTGTCGCTTAGAACAATCGTTCCGGCCATCGCGCTCGGAAATGCGGTTGTGCATAAGCCAGATATCCAAGTAGGCTTGGTTGGCGGTGTCATACTGGCGAAAGCATTTGAATATGCAGGCCTTCCCCCCGGCGTGTTTAACATGTTATTAACCGATATAGAAGAAATTGGAGATGAAATGATAGAAAACCCCATTCCCCGCCTGATCAGTTTTACGGGCTCTACAGCGGTAGGACGCCGTATAGGAGAAATAGCAGGAAGGAACTTAAAGAGAGTCGCCTTGGAGCTGGGCGGCAATAGTCCGTTTGTTGTTCTATCAGATGCCAATGTGAATCAGGCAGTAAAGGCAGCTATATTCGGAAAATTCATACACCAAGGGCAAATATGTATGATCATTAATCGAATCATTGTTCACAAAGATAAGTATGAGGAGTTTGTGGAAACATTTGCGGCCCGGGCGAAAGAGCTTCCATGTGGAAATCCCCAAGATCCACATACAGTTATTGGCCCGCTTATTAATGAGCAGCAATTGAAAAAAGCGGCCGGCTACGTAGAACTGGCTAAAAAAGAAGGAGCACGGACCGTTCTGGAAGGAAGCATTGAAGGCAATGTGATGACCCCTTTTATCTTTGCCGATGTAAAAAATGACAGTCATATTGCGCAGACAGAATTATTCGCTCCAATCGCTCTTGTGATAAAAGCGGAGACGGATGAAGAGGCCATAAAAATTGCTGGTGAAACGGACCGGGGTTTAAGTTCCGCCATTTTCACCAGCGATTTGGAAAAAGGAGAACGGTATGCCTTGGAACTTGATGCCGGGATGACTCATATCAATGACCAAACAGTAAACGATGCCCCCAATATTCCCTTTGGCGGCACGAAATCCAGTGGGCTTGGCCGGTTTGGAAATCCCTGGGTAGTAGAAGAATTTACTAGCGCAAAATGGGTGTCTGTACAGACGAAAGAAAGGGAATTTGCTTTTTAACAATAAAAAATTCTATTTTCATATAACAGTTTTAAACTGATCATTTCCCTAGAGGTGGGAGTAATCGTGAAGGTTTCGATCATTGGGGGAGCCGGGACTCTCGGCTCCGCAATTGTTTTTCGCTTGGGCCAAGTTCGGGAAAGGAATTATGCTTTGGATCTCAATGAACGAATTTTGTTACATCATTTGCTGATCTCCAAAGTGTGTGCCGATAAAGAAATGTCCTAAGGGAGAATGTAGCGATTTGGCAGGAAGTCATATGATAGTGATTATTACAAGAGTTGAACCGAAACGACGTTGTATCAAACAGGACTTTTTTAAAGGGGAATATCAAGCTCTTTGAGCAATCAATGGCGAATATGCAAAAGACGCATTGATGATAACCGCACCCAATCCCGTAGATACACTGAATTATTTTTTATAAAAACGCATTGCTTTCTCGCCTGGCAAATACGTTAAACGATTCTCACCGGCTTGAACGTTCTTTCAGGTAGGAAACGTAATACAGCCCGGTAATCGGGGAGCATGGGAGTTCTCAAGATCCTTTGTTTAGCAAAGTGCCAGTAGATTGGAAACAAACAGCCATAGCCAAAGAAGACCAAGAAAGATGAATACTTGGGTTAGAGACTTCAATCATTTAGGATGGCTACTGCTTCCGGCATGGATCATAGAAGATTATCTGCTGCTTGAAGAAAAAGTCGATACGTTAGGGTCTGTTCTATTAAATGGTCCATACGGCATTCATATTGTCAGTAGTGGAGAACTGTTACAATGAGCCGCAAGGAATAGACTTGGAATCGGAACCATCAAGCGCTGTTGGCACAAAAAATAAAGGAATTAAGCGGGTCCATTATCTATTCATAGAATCATTTTTTTCAGATGCAATCATTTTAGTTCCATATACAGGAATAATGCGCTCATTTGTAACCGTTATCAAAGCTATAATCAAATAAAATGAGGAGGATTTTGGTTATGAGAAAAAAGCTCATTTTTATGCTGTTGCTATCTTCTATCATTTTGGTCTTTTTGGCAGGGTGCGGCCAATATTCAGCAAGCAATACTTCCAATGACAAAAAAGGGGAAAAAGGAAGTAATCAATCCTCATCTGTAAGTAAGGCCACTTACCAGTTTAAGCTTGGTCACCAGGCTCCTGAAAATTCAAATTACCAGAAATTTTCCCAGTTGTTTAAAGAAAAGCTGGAGAAAAAGACGGGTGGAAATGCAAGCGTTTCCATTTATCCCTTTAGACAATTAGGGGCGGATCGCGAATTGCTTGAGGCTATGCAATTACAAACACTTGACTTTGGCGTCATTAGCGGACCGCCGGTTTCACAATTTGCCCCGCAAGTGTCGCTAGTTGACTTGCCTTTTTTATTCAATGATTGGGAACATGTAAATCAATTTGTATTTTCTGATGCTGGAAAAGAGTTTATGGGCTTAACAGAGGATGCGAATTTAAAAATGTTGGGCGTTATGAACAGAGGTTTTCGTCACGTTACGAATAATAAAGGACCTATTGAAACAATCGAAGATTTTCAAGGTCTGTCCATACGGGTGATTGAAAGTGATTTTTATACTGCTTCATACAAGGCATTGGAAGCAAACCCGCAACAAATGAACTGGGGAGATGCGTATACGGGGCTTGAACAAGGGGCAATCGATGCGCAAGAAAATACGTTGGATATCATTCATGATGAAAAAGTGGATGAAGTTCAAAAATATGTTTCCAAGACAGGCATCCATTTTGTCTTTGCTTATTTAATGGCGAGCAAGCCGATATTGGACAATCTTCCGGATGAAATACAACAGGCAGTGATGGAAGCCGCCGCCGAGGCCGGACAAGAAATTTCAAAAGAAAATGAAGCCAACGACGAAAAGTATGAGGAAATTTTAAAAGAAAAAGGCATGGAAATCAACGATTTTGATAGGAGCCAGTTTGATGGGAGATTTGATGAAGTATATGAGCTTTACACAAAAAAATATGGTGACGACTTACTAAAGAAGATTCAATCTATTGAATAAAATCAACCGGAGCTGTCCGAAAAGTCATATTGCAGCTTGAAAACTAAAAAAAACAAAGCCAAGAATGCTGAAAATCAACATTCTTAGGCTTTGAGTTTTAGTTGATTACTTTAAAGGGGACTTTTTAGACAGGCCCTTTATTTTGAATGATATAGGGAGTTGGCAGAGATGAAGAAAATAATGGATAAGATCAGCGATGGGATAGATATGGTGACCAGAGCATTCATTACTTCTTTTTTGTTCATGATGACGATCGTGTTAGCCATTCATATTGCCTTGCGTTACTTTTTTCAAGGAGGCATTCTTTGGTCTGATGAATTATCTCGTTTTGCAATGATTGGCATCGTCTATCTCGGGGCAGCCTCCGCCACCCGTGACAACACTCATATGACGGTTTCCATCTTTGAAGACAGATGGCCAAGCTTGCGCCAGTGGCTCGCTCCTGTTCAAGGGGCCGTAATGATTGCTTATTCTCTTTTTCTTATTATTTTTGGAATTCAAGCACTTGAAGTTGTTGGTGCACAAAGCTCGGCGAATATCGGGATTTCAATGGGGTGGATCTATTCGGTTATTCCAATATCTGCCGTCATCATGATGATTCATATATTGGCGAAAATAGGTGCAAAACGACATGCCGCGATAGAGGAGGATCAATCATGGTAGCCATGTTTTTTATCTTAACAGTTGTGTTCTTTTTACTCGGTGTTCCGATGGCCATTACAATCGGTTTTTCATCTATTATTTACATAATCATAGCTGATATAACACCAACCATTGTGATCCAGCGTTTATTTTCTGGGGTAGATGTGTCAGCTTTGATGGCCATTCCCTTTTTCATTCTGGCGGGAAATCTGATGCTCACCGGAGGATTGGCTCAAAGAATTTTGGATTTAGCGAATTCTATTGTAGGCAAAATGACGGGTGGTCTGGCCTTGGTAACGATACTTGGATGCATGTTTTTTGCGGCTATTTCGGGAAGCTCTATCGCAACAGCTGCGGCACTTGGCACCTTGATGATCCCGGCAATGGTCGATAAAGGGTATGACCGCGGCTTTGCCACCGCGATTGTGTCTGCGGCAAGTCCTATGGGGGTTATCATACCACCCAGTATCTCTTTAATTATTTATGGCAGTCTTTCGGGGGCCTCTATATCAGATTTATATGTAGCCGGTTTGCCGGCAGGACTGATCGTTGGCATCTCGCTGATGATCGTCGTTTATATCATTTCAAAGAAACGGGGTTATAAAGGAAGCAATGCGCCATTTACCTTTAGTCAATTTTTTAAAGCATTAAAACGTTCTCTATGGGCATTGGGCACACCACTCATATTATTGGGCGGGGTGTTTTTGGGCATTTTTACCCCGACAGAGTCCGGGGTCATAGCTGTCGTTTATGCAACGATTGTCGGTTTCTTCATTTATAAAGAATTAAAGATGAAAGATGTATGGAAAATATTTTTGGATTCCTCTAAATCTACAGCTACGATCATGTTTGTGATTGCCAATGCCGCATTATTTGCCTATGTCTTGGCTTATGAAAACATTCCAAACACAATTGTCAGCAGTTTCTTGTCATTGTCGGAAAATCCAATTGTGATTTTATTAATCATCAATGTCATTTTGCTTTTCTTTGGCGCTTTTATGGATACAATGGCGATTCTAGTTATCGTTGTTCCCATGTTCCTCCCCGTTATCCATATGCTTGGGATTGATCCAGTCATTTTTGGCATTATTGTGGTAGTCAATACAGCTATTGGAATGGCAACACCGCCGTTTGGGGCCACGCTTCTCATCTCATCGAACATAGGAAAGTCGCCGCTTATGACAGTATCCCGTCATTCTGGATGGATGTTGCTGGCTTTAATAGTCGCATTGTTGGTCATCACCTATATTCCTGTTTTGGTCATGTTCCCTATTTGGGGCTTTTGATTGAAGGCCTGCCTCCATTTTTCGGGCAGGTTTTTATCTAAAAATGAAAAATTGATAAGGAGACGGAAAGATGAATATTGCCATTGTGGGTGCTGGAGCGATGGGGTGCCGGTTTGGGGCTGCGCTGTTTGCAACCGGTTATGAGGTGATCCTTGTTGATCGTTGGCAAGCTCATGTGGAACAGATTAACAAATACGGGTTGAGCGTAGAAAATGAGGACGGAGTTCATCAAGTATATATAAAGGCAGTTGCTCCGGAATGCGTAAACACTCCTATCGATTTGATCATCGTTTTTACAAAATCAGTTGATACTGAAGACATGATGGCAAGATGCCAAGCTATCATAGACGAAGACACGAGCATCTTAACGTTGCAAAATGGCATAGGAAATTTGGAGGTATTGGCGCGCTATGTTCAAGAAGAGCAGCTGTTTGCCGGAACGACAACATATGCGGCAAATTTACAAGGGCCGGGGAGTGTTGCGGCATTTGGGTCTGGCTATAACGAAATCATGTATATGGGTGGGAAAAGGAAAAATGGCGCCAACCAGATCGTTTCCTTGTTTCAGCAAGCAGGTTTACATGCCGGTGTGTCGGAAAATGTCATAAAAAGTATATGGGAAAAAGCGGCCTTTAATGCAATCTTAAATCCTCTTTGTACGCTGACATTAAGCTCGGTTGCCCAAGTCGGTTCATATTCAGGCATTTCCGAAGTCATTGATGGAATGCTAAATGAAATAGATCTTGTCGCCAAAGCAGAACAGGTGGATTTTGATAAGGAAAAGGTAAAGCAAACCATATATCGTGTATGTCATCCCTCTATGTCCGGAAATCATTATTCCTCTATGTATTATGATATTCAAAATAGGCGTAAGACAGAGGTTGATTTTCTAAATGGAGCCATATGGGCAAGGGCGAAAAAACATCATATAAAAGTCCCGCACCTATCACTTCTCTATCATTTGATGAAAATCCTTGAGCAGAGCGTGTGTAGGAGCTAATGGGTAAAACGTTTTACAAACTACTAACCACATAGGTACTATGAAGATGTAAAAGGTTTATTTTACAACTTGTATGGAAAGCCCGTGTGAGTGAAAGCGCATGAATCAAACAATAAAATAGAGAAAGGATAAATGAACATGAAAAACATACATACAATCAAGGTGGCCTTTGGAGATACAGATGCAGCCGGGATCGTCTTTTATCCAAATTTTTATCGCTGGATGGATCAGGCCGCTCACGAATTGGTCGGAGCAGCACTGATGCCTGTATCAAAGTTGCAAAAAGAGAAGAACATTATTTTGCCATTATTGGAAACTTTTTTCCAGTTTAAGTCTCCTTTATTTTTTGAGGATTTGGTAGAAGTCCATTCACAAATCATTGACATGAAAGAGAAAGTATTTAAAGTAGAACATGTATTTCAGAGGGAGAACAAGATTGTTGCCAAGGGCTATGAGGTGAGGGCTTGGACGTCGATTGAAAATAGTCAGCCGAAAGCCGTACCCATTCCAAAAGAAGCCCAAGAAGCTTTTGGATTTTTGAAACGTGAAAAATAAGCCGAAAGTTTACATACGGCAAACTCATCCTCCCTTTGGGAAGTACTCATTTTTTTGAGGTCTACTTATGTGATAACTTTTGGAAAATACTCTCCCATTTTTGAATTGCTCGCCACCTTTGGGAGATACTTTCCACTTATTCGAATTACTTGCCGATTCGAGGTAATTCCTCACCAAGTTTTGAATTGCTCGCGACTTTTAGAGAATGCTCTCCACTTATTCGAATTACTTGCCGATTCCAGTAATTCCTCCCCATTTTTTGATTTGCTTTTTTTTTTTTTTTGGAAAATACGCCCACTTTTTTGATTTGCCATCTACTTTCTATACAAGTTACAACCCTGTTTTTTAAAAAAACAGGTTTTTCCTACCTTTATTATGTTGGTTCATTCCATTTGTAACGAGTTCCGCATACAGGAACAATCCTCTATTTTGGAAACGCTATCCCGAATATAATGTAGTCAAATAAATGAAGGGATAGAAGAATATGACAATCTATAAATATGATGTGGTTGTAGTCGGAGCAGGCCCTGTTGGACTTACCGCCGGGTTGGCGCTGCAAAAAAAAGGGATATCTTGTGTGGTGATTGAAGCCAATCCTAAAGATCATCCAAGGCCGGGAAGCCGTGCGGTTTATTTGCATAGTGCCACTTTAAAGCTGCTGGAGGAAACCTGGAAAGGACTTGGCTTTGAATTGGCCAGAAACGGAGTGATTTGGCCCGTTAAGCGGACGTTGTACCGTGGGAAAGAAGTATATGTCCGGAATTACGGTAGAACGGATAATCAAGATCCGAATGCATTGCCGCATTTTACTTCACTTCATCAGCATGAAATTGAAAAGTATA
This sequence comes from Siminovitchia sp. FSL H7-0308, assembly GCF_037980985.1. Classification (NCBI taxonomy): domain Bacteria; kingdom Bacillati; phylum Bacillota; class Bacilli; order Caryophanales; family Bacillaceae; genus Siminovitchia; species Siminovitchia sp. FSL H7-0308. The sequence goes on along the minus strand of NZ_CP150282.1, from coordinate 3,135,595 downwards.
TGTATGAGGCATGTGTGGAAGCAGGGGTATCATTCATTTGGGGAGAATCTGTTGAAAAATTGGATATCCAAGAGAACGGTGTTTGTATGACAACTGATTCTGGAAGCAAGTGGAAAGCGAAATACGTGATTGGCTGCGACGGTGCGCGCTCTGCAGTAAGAGAACAAGCGGGTTTGAAATTTGAAGGTCCCCGAACACATGACACTTTCCTTGTTGTTGATTTGGAGGAAGACGAGAATGATCCGCTGCCGATCGAAAGGGTATTTCATTACCAGCATCCGGCCATGGGCTATCGCAATGTGATGCATGTACCATTCAAAGGCGGCTGGCGGGTTGATTTACAGCTATTAAAAGGTGACGATGTAGAAGAGTTTACTAGTTTGGAAGGGGTAAAAAGCTGGATTCCCAAAGTGATGGACCCGAAATATGCAGATAGAATTACGTGGGTTTCGAGTTATCGTTTTCACCAAGTAGTGGCCGATTCTTTTACAGATGATCAGTGTCGAGTGCTTTTAGCTGGTGAAGCGGCTCACTTGTTTGCGCCCTTTGGTGCGCGGGGATTAAATTCGGGTGTTCCGGATGCTTTGATTGCTGTCCGCGGTATTGAAAAAGCGCTGCATCCAGGAAACGAGGAGGAAAGAAGAGCAGCCATTTTGGCGGCGGCCAATGAAAGGAGAATCGCCGCTAAATGGAACCGGGATGCATCCACAACCGCTTTACATCATCTGCAGGGAGACTCACCGGAAATGAATATGAAAAGGGAGTTGGCGGCTTCGCTTGTCTCCATTGTGCCTAGACTGGGCCGCTGGCTTGACGAGGGGCCATATGGACCGAAATTTGGACCTCCTGAATTGACAACCAAATATTAAATGTTACTGATCCAAAAGGAGGAAGAAAAATGGCTATGATGCTCAATCAAGACCAACTCGGTGTGTCGATCAATGGTCTTGCAGGCAGGTTATCAAAAATAGAGTGGTATAAAAATGCAGGTAAGCCTCATGAACAAGCTGAAGCATTATTCCGGGATTTTATGAAAAAACTACATGTAACCGATTATGCGGTCAAATGGATATCCAAGGCGGAAGCGGCAGAGACGATCAGCAAACTGTGTTTTGAAGAAAGCCCATTATGGGAAGTACTGAGCGCGCTTCCAGATCAGTTAAAAAAGAAAGTGGATGAACAGGGGCGGGGGCAGTTGTTGGAAAAAGCGGTAGACGCATTGCCCGAATTTGTATTCCATGTTGCTTTTGAAAAAGCCTATCCCGCCTTTCAAGAAGAAAAGACCGTCCGCTTTTTGACGGGTCATGCCATGTATATCGCCGTATTGATTGCTGCTGCGGAAATAGCCGGGCAATCGGAATTGTTTTCGCCATTGTTGAAGCTGCTTGAGTATGGCCACGTTCCGCTTGGAATGGAGGGAAACGTTATATACTTGTTATAATATAAAAAGCTGTACCGGGAAATGTCCGGACAGCTTTTTGCGCTTCTCATATTGTAATTCTGTTGTTCCGTTGATCCATCACCCGTTTCGCTTTCATGGAAAAGCGGGGTAACACGCCTGGTTCAACAGCTTCTGTTTCAATGCGCAGCCCAACTCGTTCACGCAGCCCGCTTGAAAGCTTCTTTTCAACTCTGGTATCTGTTGTTTCGATTTGGACTTTGATTTGATCCATGTCCCCGCTTGTATAATAAATAATCCGAAATTCCTTGATTTCCGGATATTCCCGAACGATTGCTTCAATGGAGGATGGATAAATATTAATACCGCGAATGACAACCATATCATCGGCGCGGCCGATAATGCCGCCCGGCAAGAATCGAAAATGATTGTTACACGGGCATTTTTCCTGATGGTTGATCACGACATCTCCTGTTCTGTATCTGATAAGCGGATATCCGTAACGCCCCAAATTGGTTAATACGAGTTCGCCTTTCTCACCATGTTTCACGGGTTCCCTCGTCTCCATATTCAAAATCTCGGCAATAAACTGCGATTCATTCACGTGAATGCCGTTTTGTGTCTGGCATGAATAACCGTAAGCCCCCATTTCCGTCATACCAACATGGTCGTACAACTTTGCTCCCCATGTTGTTTCAATTTGCCGGCGAATCGATGGAACAGATCCACCCGGCTCTCCCGCGGTGATAATCGTTTTAACGGACGAGTTTGGAAGATCAAGGTCCATGTCTTCGGCAACTTCGGCTAAATGAAGAGCATAGCTCGGTGTGCAAAGCAAGACAGTTGTATTATTTTCCATCATTGTCGCCAATCTTTCTTTCGAAGTTTGGCTCCCAGCGCAAATTACAAAAGCTCCCATCTTTTTCGCGGCCTCAAATCCACCCCAAAAACCGATAAACGGGCCGAAAGAAAATGCCAGGAAAACGGTATCATTTTTATTAATGCCACTTGAACGGAAAACTTCTTCCCAACATGTCTCCCACCATTCCCAGCTCTCTTTTGTGTCAAGCACTTTGAGTGGCCGTCCGGAAGTACCAGATGTTTGATGGTAGCGCGCATAGCTCTGGATGGGATATGTGTGGTTTTTCCCGTAAGGAGGAAATTGCGTTTGATCGTCTACCAATTCTTGCTTTGTCGTAAAAGGAAGCTTTGATACATCAGCCATGGAACGAAGAGGCAATGTGATTCCAGTTAATTTGCTTCGATAAAATTCATTTTCTTTTACAAGAAAAACGAGCATTTGATTGAGTTTGTGCAATTGGTAGCTTTCAAGAGTCGTATGAAATTCATAGACAGGATAAGCTGTATGACTGGCCATGATAAAATTCTCCTTTCGACCGGCATAATGAATCATTAACTTTATGTTATGGTAAGAAAGCGCTTTTAAACACTTTATAGTTCCTCTATATGGAACTTTTGCGAAATTCATCACTTCAAAATATAAACGAGAGGAGAATTTTCCTTAGATGGAGGCTTGGTTGTCGCGAATTTTTCAGTCGAAAATGTTTCCATATGTTTTTTCTATAGTGCAATCGGTACTGCAGGTGTCCTAGTGATGCGATCTTCCTTGGAATAGTTGCGTGGATTGAAAAATTGGGGTAAACAATCATTTTATTCCGCTTATTCGTAATGGCATCTCCTCGGCTTGGAATGGACTACAACAGGAACGATCTTAGCGAATGTGGGGAAGGGATGGAGAATTCTGTCAAGTTAAAAACTTGGCTCAGGGTTTCCCGGCCTTTTAGTAGACTGACGATTTTTTAAAAAATTGGACATAAGCGCGTTAGGGAGCGATCGCTTGGTCTAGGAACAAAATATCCCCGGGAAGAAAAAACAAGCCATATTTGCGATTTCCATTTTACGCGCTTATTTTGCTCTGCTTATTCCAGTGCTTTTTCATTCAAAGCTGTGTTTACTGGCTGTTGATGATTTTGTCCTTCTTTTATCCGTTCACTGGGCGTTAGTGTAATCAATATGGCGCTAATGAGATTGTCTTTCCAGAGTGCTTTATGGTACAGGCATGTTTTATGGAGAGATGAGCATTGGCGGCGGGATAGATTGGCTTCGGACGGGGGCTTTTTTTCAAGCTTTCACGAAGCGCTGATTGGGCTTTTTTCGATATCGGCATTGGGGGAGGCGCACTTATCGCCGGTGCATTGGAGGGGGCGATGGAACTTGGAACGATTTACGCCGGCAGTTCCATCTCTATTTTTTACGAGTGCGTCGTCGCATGCGTGGATTGGAATAAAAAATCATCCTCTCGCGCCAACACCGGTCGCACTCTATACGGGGCTTTCTGTTTATTCCTGACCCAAAAGAAATTTAGCTCTCTTTTTGCCAGCCAAAGCATTCGGAAAGCTCAAACGCCTGTTCAATCACAAATGTGCTCATACCATTTTCGTGGGAGGTGGGAATAAGCTGGGTAAAGCCAACGATCGTAATACAGCCAATCATATCATATTTGTAGTCTAGTACTGGAATGCTGAAAGAGGATATCTGCTTTACGAGTGGTTCAGCCGCATATGAAAAATAATGCTGTTTGATGTTGGGCAGTTCTTCTTCAAGCTGTTGTTTCGACTTAAAGGGCATGTACTCCAGCCCTTTCCGTTTCCATTCTTTGACGGCGGCTTCATCTTTAAAAGCCAAATAGGCTTTCCCGGCCGATGAAAGAACGGGCAGCCGAGTCCCAATTTGCGCACCGATATTCAGTCCCGGTTGACTGTTCCAAATATTGGCGATGACAGGGCCATCATGTGTCCAAACGGATAATAATGCGGTAAGTTGCAACTCCCGGCTGATTTTTTTTAAATAGGGGGTCGCCTTCTGGATTAAATCCACACTTCCAATTGCAGCATTTCCAAATTCGATTAATTTACTTCCAAGATGGTATGTCCCCTGGTCTTTGTCGCGATGCAGCAATCCTGTAATCGTTAATGTGTTTAAATATTTATGCAAGTTGCTTTTTGTGATGCCTGTCAGCTCCTGAATCTCGGAAAACTTTAGGGGCCGGTCTTCGATTACAAATAATTCCAGTATGCCAATCCCTGTTTGCAGTGACTGTATAACAGGGAGTGTTTTCTTTTTTTCCACCCCAAAAACACTCCTTTTAACGTTTGAAATTATCATGTCATAAATTTATTCATCTGTCCAACTGTTGTTTTTTTCAATATTGACATCTGAAAGCGGATACGATACATTTTAATAAAGAGAACAATGTTAACTATAAGTGAATTAAGGGGAGAGGATAAAATGAAGCTGGTCACTTTTACACACAACGGTTTTACAAGAATCGGCGCGGTTGAAGGGGCACAAGTCATTGATCTGAATGCGGCGTTTCAAGCGAAGTTGCAAGCAGAAGGAAAAATCAGGGCTGAAAAAATTGCAGAAGCCTATATTCCGACTGATATGGAAGGTTTTCTGCAAGGAGGAGAAGAAAGTCTTGCATTTGCAAAAGAGTCTGTTCAATATGCTTTGAACAATGAAAGCGCTGTGCAGCTTGTTTTCGGAAAAGGAGATGTAAAAGTAGAGGCTCCTGTAACCAATCCTGGAAAAATGATTTGTGTTGGCCACAACTACCGGGAACACATTTTGGAAATGGGACGTGAATTACCGACACATCCGGTTGTTTTCGCGAAATTTGCCAATACGATTGTCGGACCGGAAGATCATATTCCCTTTTTTCCAATCTCTGAACAGCTTGACTATGAAGCTGAATTTGCCTTTGTCGTAGGAAAGCGTGCAAAAAATGTCTCTCAAGAAGAGGCGCTTGCATATGTTGCGGGTTATACCATTGTCAACGATGTCACATACCGTGACATTCAGCGGCGGACGATTGAATGGCTTCAAGGAAAAGTTGTAGACGGTTCTGCGCCGATGGGGCCTTGGCTTGTTACATCCGATGAGTTGGCCGACCCTTTTGGACTTGACATTTCCTTAACGGTTAATGGAGAAGAAAGACAACGCTCTAATACTGCGAATCTCGTATTTACTGTTCAGCGTCTCATAGAGTTTTTATCAGAATTAATGACGCTTGAACCGGGAGATGTCATTTTGACTGGTACACCGGGAGGAGTAGGTGTGGCGAGAGAACCCCAAGCGTTTTTGAAAGATGGAGATGTCGTTCGTATCGAAGTCGATAAAGTAGGAGTTCTTGAGAACAAAGTAAAAAGAGTGGAGGGATAATGGGCATGCCCGGAAAAATCCAACAACAAGCCATTCGTGATGTGGAGAAAGCAATCCATGAGATGGTGAATACGGTAAAAGATCTTTCTGAAGATACGATCCGTAGGAAGCCATCAGCCGAAGAATGGTCGATTATGCAAGTGATCGCACATGTAGCTGAAGCGATTCCTTTCTGGCTGGGAGAAATTCGTCAAATTATTCAAAGCCCCAAAAATGTGTGGGGAAGAGACCATACAAATAAGATTCGTTTAGAAGCTGTAGACGAAGCGGCGGTGGATCAGTTGGCAGTTGAAAACGTCATCAAAGATCTAGAGAACATTCCGGCTCAAACAGAGGAAACGTTAAGTAAATTGACGGATGAACAGCTTCAATTGATCGCGCCAAGCCGCAATCCGAACTTTGACGGAAAAACGGTCCAATTTATTATTGACAAATTGATCGTCGGGCATATCCAAGGTCATAATGGACAAATTCAACGCAATTTGTCCAAATTACAATAAAGGGGAGAAGGAAAATGGCTGAAAAAAGTTCGTTTTTTGAAAGCAGTTTAGTCCAGGATTTTAATAAAGACATTGAGCAATATCACCTTGGACCGCTATGGAACGCAATCCCTGATCTGATGAAGCATACTCCCGAACCGCATGCGCAACCATATCTTTGGAAGTATGACCTGCTCCATAAAAAACTAATGGAGGCAACCGAGATTTTTACACCGGACCGAGGCGGCGAACGGCGTGCGATCTATTTGCAAAACCCTGGATTGAATTACCGCAAGCCTTGGGGATGGGCATCCACGACGCAAACTTTGTATGCGGCAGTTCAATTGATTTTGCCTGGTGAAGAAGCACCATCCCACCGTCATGTGCAAAATGCTTTAAGGTTTGTCATGGAAGGAGAAGGAGCTTACTCCATCGTTCAAGGAGAGCGCCTGTTCATGGAACGGGGCGACTTTTTAACAACACCAAACGGACTTTGGCACGGGCATGGACACCCTGGTGACAAACCGATGATTTGGATGGACTGCCTCGATATTCCAACCATCTACTATCTTGGCGGAACATTTTTTGAGCCTTATCCCGAAAAACTTGAGAAGCCTTCTTTGCCGGATAACTATTCCCAGCAGCGTTATGAAGGTGGAATGGTCCGTCCGATTGGGGATCGCTATGAGAAAAAAGCGCCGCTCGGAAATTTTAAATGGAAGCATACCGAAGCTGCGCTCCAAGGTTTAAGCAGATTCGAGCCAGATCCATTTGACGGCTATGCTGTCGAGTATATCAATCCTTCCAACGGAAAAACAGCTTGTCCGACCATTGCAGCCTGGATGCAAAAGTTGCCGAAAGGATTCCATTCACAGGCACATCGCCATACTCATGCGTCCATTTATCATGTTCATGAAGGTGCTGGTTATACGATTATAAACGGTGTCCGTTTTGACTGGGAAAAAGGCGACTACTTCGTTGTGCCAAACTGGGCGTGGCATGAACACGTAGCAGAGAAAGACGCGTACTTCTTCCAAACAAACGACTTGCCTATCCTGGAGAAATTCGGCCTCGAAAGAAAGCAGGAGCTTGATATGAATAATGGCCATCAGGAAGTGAAATCAGAATTTAAACCTGTCATCGTGTAAAAATAAATGAAAGTCCATTTCCGAGAAACATCTTTGGAAATGGATTTTTTTGAGTGGGAAAAAACGGTGTATATATAATAGAAGGAACTCGACTTTGTTAGATTGGATTCATTCTTGAGGTGATGTGAGCAAAGGAGATAGATTTATATAATCTGGCGCAGTTTGGCAATATCAGCCTCTTGATCAATCGAGCGCCGTGAAAGCAAGTCCAGTGTGCGTTCGTGTTTTTCTTGGGTTTCTTCCATTCGTTTGACTGCCTCTGATATTTCCATGACAGCCATTTTGATGTGGGGAATGTCGGCAACATCGGCAATATCTTCTTTTGTCACCATCGTTTGTTTGATGGTTGATATCTCCTCTTTCATCACTTGTTGTTCTGCTTCTAAATGAGACATTCTCGTTTCAATTTTCTCTATTCTTGTTTCCAACATTTCAAGTCGGCTGTTCATGTTAGATTGTAAATCTTGAATCTTGTCGAGAATTTGCACCATTAGTTTTTCCATTATTTCACCTCATTTCTGTTCCAGTGATAATACAGCTATTATAGCATCAAACGGTGTGTTTTTTATACCGTGGCACGATCCCCATCGGGGAAATTTCGGATGCTAACATGGAAGACGTTGTTATGTGGATCGGGCCTAACTTGCACCTTGTACAATATCCTGTTCGCCGGGGAGAGTTGTTCAATCAAGTTGTTGTGTTTAAGTCATACAACTACAAACCGGACTCTGATGATTGGGGTACGCCGGAAGAGATGGACCGCCGTTTTGCAGGCGGGCACCCCCTGGTTGAAAAGGCGATTTCGTTTATTGACCGCCAAATTCGTTGGCCTATGTATGATCGTCTGCCATTGGAAAATTGGACGAAGGGAAATATTACCCTCCTTGGCGATGCTGCCCATCCCATGCTTCAATATTTGGCTCAAGGCGGGTGCCAGGCATTGGAAGACTGGAAGACGCTTTGGTGCTTGCGGACAGCTTGCTCCGTCAAGGTGACTACTCGTCCGCTTTTCAAATATATCAAAAAGAACGCATATCGCGGACAGCCAGCGTTCAAGCGAACGCCAGGCTATGGGGAAGGTTTTTGCATGCGGAAGATCCCCTGATTCTCATCATGCGGGACAAACTATTCCAGTCCCACACATCACGAAACTATCAAGCTACTGATTTTTTATACGGATATCATAAAAGAAGATGGAGCGAAACTCCCATCAGCGTTCATGTTGATCGTTAGTTGGTCCAATCGGGCTGATACCGGGAGTTAATTCCCGACTTATCAATCTCGTTTTTCCTCGAACTCTTGAAATCCGAGTCTTATAGGCAGCTGATCCCCAAATCTCGATTTAGTGGGAGCTTACTGCCAGTTAAAGCGGGAAAACTTAAGCCGCACGGTTTAAAGGGGCGCGGCTTTAATAGTGTCCGAGATGCCGAGATATTTTTTGGGCCGCATTTTGGATTTCTTTTATAAACATGTCTTGTTTTTTCTCTGTAATGCGGCTGGAATGTCCGATCACTGAAAGGGAAGACACGACCGTGCCTGTATAATCCCGGATAGGGGCTGCGATGCTTGTATAGTTCTCATAATAAGTATCTTTCATAATACAATAATCGTTTTTTTGAATATCGGCTATGAGGGCACGAAGATCGTTTGGATCGGTAATCGTGTAGGGTGTATAAGGATATAACTCGGAATCCAGAAGCTTTTGTGTTGTTCTCTTGTCCTGAAAGGCTAAAATACAAAGTCCTTCACTTGTACAGTGAATGGGATTTTTGCGGCCGATTTGTGTTAACAGTCGATCTGGATGACGGCTTTCCACCCGGAATAAATAGACGACATCCATATTCTCCAGCAAACAAATATGAGCCGACTCATCCAATGTTTCAGACAGCTTTTTCACGATGGGAAGAGCTTCCTTATATAATTCGCGGTGGCTGAAAATGACACCGCCGAGACGTAGAATAGCCAGCCCGAGACGGTAATGGTTGGTTCGCGGATTTTTTGACAGAAAGCCTTCCTTGACCAAGGTGGCAATCATTCGATGTGTACTGCTTTTTGGCAGGTTTGTATGCCTGACAATATCCGTAAAGCTTAGCTCTTGTCTTTTGGGCGTAAAAAGTCGAAGGATCCGTAAAGCATTTGTAACAGATGAGAGAGTTGATCCGCTCATTTTATATCACTTCTTTTTCTCCATATAATCATCTCAGTTAATTTACCGGACGCTTTTTGCAGAAGGGTTACATATCTATTTTTTATCCTGTTTGATGAAACTCTTTGTGTTAATGCTGTAATGCTGAGGGAAGCCATAACTTGTTTCTTATCATTATAAACTGGCACGCCGATTCCGGTAATGCCGTCCCGATATTCTTGTTCAGATATGACAAAGCCGTTCTTTTGGACGTCTTTTAGTTTTTGGAAGAAAGCGTCCGGAGATGTGATTGTATTTACGGCATAAGGCCGCAATTGGCGTGAAGCGCGCGCCGCCGCCTTTGGATGAAAGGCGAGGATTGCCTGGCCGGCACTTGTGCAAAAAGCGGGCTTCCGATTTCCCAAATGGATGTAATCAACAGACGAGTAAACTCCATCAATCGTTTGCAAGTACACGACATCGAGCCCCTCCAATATCGCCAAATGGGCATTTTCCCCGATTGTTTCCACAAGCATATTTAAAATCGGAACCGCTTCATTGGCTATTGGAATTTGTGAGTTGACAATTTGAACGAGTGACAAGATGGAAGATCCCAGGCTGTAAAGGTTTGTATGCGGGTCTTTATACACAAAGCCTTCCGAAGCGAGTGACGATAAAAGGCGGTGGGATGTGCTTTTTGCTACTTGAAGCTTCCTCGAAACATCGGTGACGCTCATTTCCGGCTCGTCCATGGAAAAAAGCTTCAAAACATGCAATGCGTTCTCGAGGGAAGTTCTTTTCTGTTCCTCCGGCATTTCTTCACCTTTTTTCGAAAATTTTCTTATATTCATTTTAATGCCAGGCATTCGATCGGTCAAACCAAGTTCTAACGGAAATACATATGTTCAGTACGATTGTAAAATGAACAAGTTATATGTTTTCTTTTTTCTTGTGAACTGTCACTTTAGGAGTATCCCGTACATGTAAGCTCTTTACAATTTAAATCAAATCTTGCGTGTTGCATAGGAAAGTTCTTGTTGACAATGTTCGTAAAATACTCCATTTTAAAAATGAGTGAGTAGCTTACTTAATAGCAAAGGAAAGAGGGAATGTTGGAATAAAAAATGACTATCCGGCAAGAAACCATTCTACGAAAGTAAAGGGGAACTTGTTTTTAACAATCAATTACAACTTTGGGAAAAACACATGCTTGATAAGAACAATATATATGCCTCTACGTTAACGGAACATGCTCGTAAAACTGATCATGTTCTCGAAAACACCAATTTTTGAAAACAAATGTTGAATAATTACCATCTTCATGAAATTAGAAGAAATAACTGTGGATGGCGGATATAAGCCCGTTTAGATATGTATTAACTTTATAGAACAAATTGTTGAATAGGGTGTTGGCAGACCTTTCTATGAAATATTCAAGATGAGCTTTACTGTAGTTGCGAATACATGATTGCGATTTTATAAAACATCTTGCTCTTGGTGCAAAAGTTGATGGCAGAACTGACAAGTTTTTCGCTTGTAATTTAAATTCTGCTCATATGATTGAAATGATAATATTACAGTGTTTTCATTCCAGTATTAACTACGCTGCTTATGTTGGTCAGCAATCTATGGAAAAGTGGCGTTTCAATAAAATCGGCTTCATATCTAAAAGAAGAAGGGAACATGTCTTTTGAGTTTAAAACATGAGAAACATATAAGGACAGAAACAGCTGCCAAAACTTATTTGACTAAAGGATGGGGCTATGTTGCAGCTTTTGCGCTGTTGCCGTATGCGATTTTAAAATCGCTTTGGGCATGGGGATCAACCGTGGGGCTTACAACAAAACAAGCTGCGCAAGATGTCGCGGCGTTTGGTGATACATTAAAGGAAGGACCTGCTTTTCTATATACGTTATATACCATCGGAATAGATTTCACAGCTGTTTTGGCGATACTGGCATCTTTATTTGCTTTGGCTTTCGTGACTTCCTGGGGAGAGAAACTGCCAAAATGGTTATTAATCATACCAGGATGGTCAATTGGGGTGTTGACTGTTCTTATCAGTTTCATGACAACTCTTCAATTTTTCGGAGTGCTTCCAAAAGGATACGCCGAAGGGCTAGCCATTTGGGTATATGTGGTGACGTACGGGGGATTGTTCGTATGGGGAGTAACTGTATTTATTGCGACTCTGTTGTTCCAGCATCGGATTAAAAACAAACAGTTTCCCAAAAGAGGTACTTATACATCATAATCTACCTTTGAGTGCTTATCTTGAAAATATTGCAATGTTGGTGTTACGGCACAATTTTCAACAATCGGGCGGGATTGAGGCATAATGATTGGATTATTTGTTACTTCGATGAGTTCTATTTCGTAATTTGCCAACAAATTTTTTAGCTTCAACATAAATAATGCAGAAACCCAGCTATTTTCACTGTAATGAAGTGCCACCTGATTGTCTAACATTGAGGTGCGGTTCATTATCATTGTAAAGATAGCTGGGTTTTTATGGATGTGCAAAAATACCGCCTCAAACAAGTGAAAAATAACGCTGAAAGTTACATTGTGAATACTTTGTCCTATAATAAATGGATAAGAGAGGAGCGTTTTACAATGGCTGAAGCTCAAAGGGAGAAGGTTATTAGAAAAGTTGAACAGCATTTGAGAAAAACGTCGCGCCAATTGATTAAAATAGATACTGAAGAACAAGCATTGCAATATTTGAGTGACTCGTTTCGCGCGAAGTTATACTGCGATTTTGTCGGTGTGGTATTTGTTGAAGATGCGCATTTTGTGCCAAAGACGTGGAGCGGAAATATTAATGAGGTGAGGGATTCGTTTCCACTGAGAGTGGACGACTGTTCCGCTCAGTTGCTTGAACGCAGTTTAACAGATAAAGAGGTAAGTTCAGCCGCCGTGAAGTGCAAACTTTTTTCCTTATTGAAAAATTCGAGCGTGCAAACATGGTTTACGGTGCCCATCAAGGACGAACTGCATACGTTTGGATTTTGCATGATCGGTTTCTTACGTTATGTCCCGCTCTTTGAAATGGGAAAGCATTTTGATGAATTCGGGAAGGACGTTGCATTAGCCATTTCCATGACGAGAAGCAAGGAAATGCAATTAAAAAAAATAGAAGGTATAGAATGGATTACAAAAAATCTTTCTATTGATGCACCGTTTGAAGAAAGCATTGAAGAAATTACAACGCGAGCTGGAAAAGGGACAAATGCCGAATTTGCCTGTATTTATCTTTACAACGATCCTGATAACTGTTTTATTTTCCAACCCCCTTCATATGGAAAAATGACCGCTCCAAAGCAGGTGAAGATCGAAGAAAATTACCTATTAAAAGAATATTTCCCTTTTTTGGAAAAAACAGGTGGGAAGCAATTAACGATCCCCATATCCATAGATTTAAAGACGATCGGCGTCCTCCATGTAGAAAGGAAGAAATCCGGGGGATTTGTAGAAGAAGATTTGCATATGCTGCGCCTGCTTAGTAATCACATAGCCGCCATTTTGGAGAATGCCAGGCTCTATAATAATGAAAAAGAAAATCGAAACCGCTTGCATTTCTTATTGCAATATCAGCAGGCGCTCGTAAAAGAAACGGTCAAGCAAGCAGGGTTTTCCGGAATCATATCCATGCTTGGCGAACTGTTTCGTTCATCAGTTGTTTTATTTGACCGTTTTATGCGGCCGTTAACCCACGTAATGGACGGTGGAAAGGAAAACCTGATCCCTCATTTGCGGACGGAGGCCGAAAAGGCGAGAAGAAAGAGTCATTCTCACATCGTTCTTGCGCAATTCAATCAAACCTTTTCTCTTTGGCCCATTAATAGCGGGAGTGATTTACTCGGTTATTTGGCGGTCGGCATGTCCGGTGATAAACTGGATGACTATGACAAAATCATGATTGAAATGGCCCGAAACATTTGCTCCATTCAATTTATTAAGCAAAAACTGGTGTTGGATGCGACAGAGCAGGCAAAGGAAAACTTCATCAGCAAGCTTCTCGCAGAGGAGATTGAAAATAAAGAGAGCATCCTTCAGTATGCCAACTTGTTTTTGTGGGACTTGTACAATCCTCATCGTGTGGCATTGCTGGCGATTATACTTTCGGAAACCGAATTAGCAGGCTGTAACTTGCTGGAGCAACAGGCTAAAAAATCAATTATTTGGGATTATATAAAAATTTTTGTCGTGGAAAAAAGGAAAGACATGTTAGCCGCCACGTTTAAAGAGCAATATGTATTCATTGTACCGGCAGAAAAAGATACGCAGGGGTTTTGGCCGGATTTTTACAAAGATATTCAGGAAGCCGCCAAAAGAAGTGGAATTCACTGCGATGTATTGCTGGGAGTCGGAGGAAAGACAGACAATATACAAGGTTATTATGTAAGCGGCGAGCAGTCGAGACAAGCATTAAATATTGTTCAAAGCCGCTTTAAAGAAAAGGGATATGCCTTTTTTGAAGAACTTGGTTTCTATACGATTTTGCATCAACTTGAAAATGCGCAAGCAACTAATTTATTTATGGAACATCAGCTTGGCCGCTTGGAAAAATATTCAGAAGGGAAAAACATGGATTTACTTCATACTTTGAGAGTGTACTTGCAAAATAATGGAAATGCCAAAAGCACTGCGGAAGAATTGTTTATCCACCGCAGTTCGTTATTATACCGCTTAGAAAAAATAGAAGCACTGCTTGGTGGAGATTTAAGAGATGCCGAAGTCCGGTTTAACTTGATGATGGCTTTTAAACTGTACGATATGCGCGGGAAAATGAGCTGAAAAGAAAGAACAGTTAGGTGTGGGGGTTGTCTAAAAAGTCCAAATTTGAGTAAATGCACTAACATTTAAAACCCAAGAATGTTGATTTTACAGCATTCTTGGGTTTTGTTTTTTAATGCTCAAGCCGCAATCTTACTTTTCGGACAGCCTTTTTTAAAATATGTCATAAAACAGAATTTATATCGGAAAATTATGGTGGGGCTTCTTAGGTAGAGTTAGTGCAAGTTTGGAAAAATCCCTGTATCGTTTAGCCTTTGCGAAAAAATGTTTTTGAACAAATGTCGAAAAGAAAGCGCTTTTTTCCTACAATGTGTATGTACATAATCGTACATTTAACATTTATAATTTAGATAATGTTTTGAATGATGAATAGAGGAGATGGAATCATGTCTATACAAACGATTGGGGTAGTTGGAGCCGGCTCAATGGGGTCAGGGATTGCCAATCTCGCTGCTCTGAACGGTTTTCATGTGATTTTGCGGGATATCGAAGACCGCTTTGTAGAGGGCGCTTTATCCCGGATGGATAAGTTTATGTCCAAAAGTGTCGAGCGGGGCAAAATGACGGAAGAGCAAAAACAAGAAACGTTTGCCCGAATTCAAATAACAACAAATCTGGAAGAGATGAAAGATGCAGATATCGTTATTGAAGCCGTTTTGGAAGACATGGCTCTGAAAAAAGAAGTGTTTTTCCTACTGGACGAGATCACTCGCGCAGATGTCATCTTAGCTACAAACACTTCCTCAATGTCCATTACGGAAATTGCTTCTGCAACGAAGCGCCCGGATCGGGTTGCAGGCATGCACTTTTTCAACCCGGCACAATTGATGAAGTTAGTGGAAGTCGTTCGCGGATTTGAAACGAGCGCTGAAACTGTCGAAGTGTTGAAAGCGCTATCTACCCGCTTGAAAAAAGAAGTGGTGGAAGTTAAAAAAGATTCACCCGGCTTTATCGTCAATCGCATTATGATTCCGCAGTTTATTGAAGCAATCCGCCTATTGCAAGAAGGCGTCGCTACGGAGGAGGATATCGATAAGGCAGTGAAATTTGGTTTGAACTATCCAATGGGGCCATTTGAGCTTCAGGATTTTGCCGGGGTTGATATCGGCTATTATGTCATGGAATACTTTCAAAAAGAATTCAACGATTCCCGTTTTGCACCTCCGCTTCTCATAAAGCAAATGGTGAGAGCGGGAAGGCACGGGAAAAAGACTGGAGCTGGTTTTTATGATTACAACAAATAAGCGGGAGAAAAAAGATCTGGAATTTGTACTTTGTGACATCGAGGATCACGTAGCGGTTGTGACGATCAATCGTCCGCCGGTGAACCCTTTAAACACAAAAGTATTTAAGGAACTTTTGCTTCTTTTTGGACAATTGGATGAGGATGAAGATGTCCGGGCAATCGTTTTGACCGGCAGCGGCGAAAAAGCGTTTGTAGCGGGCGCGGATATAAATGAAATGTCCGGACTCGACCTTGTGGGCATTCATAAAATGAACAAGGTTTCCAGAAATGTTTTTACGCAAATTGAGAATGCAACGAAACCGGTTATTGCCGCGATTAACGGTTTGGCCCTTGGCGGCGGCTTTGAACTTGCCTTAGCCTGCGATCTGCGCATTTGTTCAGAAAGAGCGAAGTTTTCTTTCCCGGAAGTCGGCTTGGGAATTATCCCTGGCGGAGGGGGGACACAGCGCCTGCAAAAAATAGTCGGACAAGGAATAGCGAAAGAACTTTTGTATTTTGGTGATATGTTCGATGCTGCCCGCGCCCATGAATTACACATTGTAAACAATGTTGTACCGGCGGACGAAGTGCTCGCTGCGGCAAAAGAGTGGGCCGCAAAGCTTGCCCAAAAGCCTCCGGTCGCACTTCAAATGTTGAAAGTCGCTGTGAACGCGGGAAGCAATACGGACATGGAAACAGGTTTAACGATTGAAAACACTTGTTTCGGTAATGCCTTCTCTACAGAGGACCGAAAAGAAGGATTGACTGCGTTTGTTGAAAAAAGAAAGCCTGTATATACCGGACGGTAAGGGCGAGTTTATGAAGCATTCGGATATACAGCCTTCTCTACTCATTTTCGGATGCTTCTTTTTTACACCTTAGCGATGTGAAAAGTACAGTAAAGATTGAAAAGCGGATCGCCTTTTATGGGTATCAAAGGAGTTGAGCGAATGGCGACAAAAAATGCGGGTATTAAAAACTTCTTGGACGGCAACATCTTCCCCGCAGACATTTTTACTCCCGAAGATTTTTCAGATGAACATAAAATGATTGCGGAAACGGCCGAAAAGTTTGTTGTGAACGAAGTCATACCGGCTTTGGAAAAAATCGAAAATCAGGAATTTGCTGAAACAGTCCGCTTGATGAAACAAGCAGGAGAAATTGGATTGATCGGAGCGGATATTCCTGAGGAGGAAGGTGGATTTGATCTCGGCAAAGTCAGCGGAGCCATTATCGGTGAAAAAATGGCTTTGGGCCGTTCATTCTCGATTACATTTGGTGGACAAACGGGGATTGGCGCGTTGCCGATAGCTTATTTTGGCAATCAGGCGCAAAAAGCCGCCTATTTGCCTGACTTGCTAAGCGGCGAAAAAATAGCAGCTTATGCATTGACGGAACCTTCTTCAGGGACTGACGCAATGAGTTTAAAAACAACGGCGGTTTTATCTGAGGATGGCTGCCATTATATGTTAAACGGTGAGAAACAGTGGATTACGAATGCTGCTTTTGCCGACATATTTATTGTTTATGCCAAGGTGGACGGGGAAAAAATGACCGCCTTTATTTTGGAAAAAGACTATGAAGGGTTGGCCACGGGACCGGAAGAGCAAAAAATGGGCTTGAAGGGATCATCAACCCGTTCGCTCATCTTGGACAATGTGGCCGTTCCCGTTGAAAATGTGATTGGTCAAATGGGCCGCGGGCATATCATTGCCTTTAATGTGTTGAATATGGGCCGTTTTAAACTTTCCGCATCGGCATTAGGATCTTCTAAAAGAGCTATTGAACTTGCCGCCAAATATGCGAATGAACGCAAACAGTTTGGCCAGCCACTTTCGAATTTTAAATTGATTCAACAAAAACTTGCCGACATGGCCATTCAAACGTACGCAAATGAAAGTGCCATCTACCGAACAGCGGGAGCAATGCAGAAAGGGTTTGAAGAAATGCAGGCGCATGGCGGTGATTATGGAAAAACGCTTGCCGGTTTTGCGGTCGAATGCTCCATTAATAAGGTAATGTCAACTGAAGCACTTGATTTTATCAGCGATGAAGCTGTTCAAATTCACGGTGGATACGGATATATGGCTGAGTATGAGGTGGAGGCGATATACCGCGACTCCCGGATCAATCGGATTTTTGAAGGAACGAATGAGATCAACAGGGTGATTATCGCAGAAAGTTTATTGAAAAATGAGAAATCTAAAGCTCATGATCAGCCATTCAAGAACGGCCCGCTTCAACAGGAAAAACAGACTCTTGCGCTCATGAAAGAGTATGGCCATTCAACGATTCAGGCTCTCAAGCAGGCCGAACTGGCCGATGTGAATGAAGAACAGGAAGCGGCAGCGTTTTTGGCTGATCTGATCATCGCCATTTACACTGGTGAAAGCGCGGTGTTACGCGCCGAAAAATCGCTTGCCAACTTGGGCGAGGAACGAAGTGCCCAGATGGTTGATTGCGTCAAAGTGTATGTTCATGAAAAAGCTCAATGGTGTTTCGTTAATGCTTTAAATATTCTCCACCATCTCCATCACCAGGAATCACTTTTTCATACAGCAGGCCGCCTGATGAGCAGCACTCCTCATAATATCGTAGAACGGAAGCGTCGTATCGCCGCGAGAGTGATTGCAGCGGAAAAATACATCATTTAAACATGATTTCACTTTAAATAAATCTATCATAGTCCGGATGAGTGTGGGGATTCTCTTTAATATGTGTACCTAAGCCCTGTGGAGTGGTCCCGCTTGTACGTTGCTCAACGGGCACTTGCCCATTTTTTAAGACATTTATTGACTGTTTGAAAGGCTTGCGCTTTATGTGAAAAATTCATTTCCGGGATGCGCTAGAATATGAAAGAGGTGCAAACAATGAGTCACATTGTAATGGTAGAAGGCGCGCGGACCCCCTTTGCGAAAATTTCGGGCTCCTTTCGAGAGATAAACGCTACGGAGTTAGGGGTTATGGCCGCAAAAGAAGCGATTAAAAAATCAGGAATCCGTCCTGAAGAAATTGATCAGGTTGTTTTCGGAAATGTACAGCAATCCAGCAAGGATGCCCACATGCTGGCAAGACATATCGGCTTGAAATCAGGCGCCCGCTTGGAAGTTCCCGGCGTTACCATCAATCGTGTATGCGGCACCGGCATTGAAACCATTCTGACCGGAGCGAGATATATATTGAACGGTGAAGCGGATGTTGTATTGGCGGGCGGAACAGAAAATATGAGCCAAGTGCCCCATGTCATTCGCGGGATGAGGTGGGGAAGCCAGCTTGGTGGTCCTGTTGTTGAAGACTGGCTTTGGGATGGGCTTCTTGACACAAACTGCGGATATACGATGGCCGAAACCGCTGAAAATCTAGCTGAAAAATACAATATTTCACGAGAAGAAGTGGATGAACACGCACTGGGAAGCCACACGCGGGCAATCAAGGCGAGAAGTAAAGGTTATTTTAAAGAGGAGATCGTTCCGGTTACGGTAAAGGGGAGAAAAGGTGATGAGGTAATAGAGCATGATCAGCATATTCGCGAAACAAGCAGGGAACAATTAGCGAAATTGCCGGCCAGGTTTGTCGAGAATGGAGTCGTCACACCGGGAAATGCGAGTGGCATGGTGGATGGCGCCGCAGCCGTCATTATCACCTCAAGTGATTACGCTGAAAAGAACGAACTAAAACCGATCGCGCGTCTCGTCTCATGGGACGTTGTGGGAGTTGAACCAAAATATATGGGAATCGGCCCAGTTCCAGCGATTCAAGGTGCTTTGAAAAAAGCGGACTTGCGGCTGAAAGATATTTCTTTGATCGAGATTAATGAAGCATTTTCAGCCCAATATTTAGCTTGCCAAAAAGAACTTGGGTTTGATCCGGAAATTGGAAATGTAAATGGGGGAGCCGTAGCATTGGGGCATCCATTGGCGGCCAGCGGGACAAGAATCTCCTATACGATCGTCAAAGAGTTAAAAAGAAGAAAGGAAACATACGGTGCATCAGCTGTTTGCATTGGGGGCGGACAAGGAATCGCGGCCATTTGGGAAGCGCTATAAGTATGATCGTGCAAAAGCTATCACTTTTTCCATGGAAAGGAATGCCATTACAGAAATCGGGTGAGGAAATGAAACAATTACAGAAGACTCTCAATGTCAGCAATACATTGAAGGAAGCCGCAAAAACATTTTACGACAGGGAAGCCGCCGTTGTCGGTGAAAGAAGAATGACTTACGGCGAGCTTGACCAGGAAGTGACGAAGCTTGCCAATCAATTGATCCAACTTGGTGTTAAAAGTGGAGACCACGTCGGGATTTCTTTACAAAATTCATTGGAATTTATAATCGCATTTTATGCCATTGCCCGTGCCGGTGCTGTCATCATTCCGATCAATCCTTTTTTTAGTAAAGAAGAGAGTGCCTATGTGGTTGAACAATCGCAGGCAAAGCTTATTTTTTGTGGAGAAAAAGCTTATTTTCAGGAGCTTCGATATGAGATTGAAACGCTTGAAAAGTTGATTTCAGTCGGTTTTGAAGAGGATGAGTTTATTTCTTACTCGAGACTGATGATGCGCGGATCACCAAAAGAACCGCTTCATGTGGAGCCAAAGGAAGATCTATTTGCCATTCTGTTTACCTCTGGAACGACTGGTCGTTCCAAAGGAGCAATGTTGACACATGAAAACGTGCTGTATAGTACATTATCTGCGGCCAAGGTAATGAAATGTACCGAAGAAGATATTTTTTTAATGCCAAATCCTCTTTTTCATATTTTTGGCGTTACATTTATTCTTCGGGCAGCCAGTTGCGGAGGAAAACTGATCGTGATGGAAAAATATTCCGTTACAAAGGGGCTGGAATTGATAGAAAAAGAGAAGGTAACTGTTCATCCCGGTGTGCCGACTATGTTTACTTTGGAGCTAAACCATCCGGATTTTAGCAAATATAATGTAAGCTCGTTACGTACTGGTGAAATGGCGGCTGCTCCATGTCCGGTGGAAGTGGTTAAAAGAATCAGGAAAGAAATGAACTGTAACGTTCTTGTGGCATACGGGATGACTGAAACCTCAGCAACCCTTACGATTACAGGCTTTGAGGACAGTGATGAGCTTCGCTCAGAAACTGTGGGACGCCCCATTCCCGGTGTACGCATCAAAATCGTCGATGAAAACAGGGAAGAGTGTGAAACAGGACGGGTTGGAGAGATCGCTTGTAAGGGCCCCGTGGTGACAAAAGGATATTTCAATATGCCGGAAGAAACGGCTAAAGCCATTGATCATGAAGGCTGGTTTTATACGGGGGATATAGCGACAATTGATGAAAGCGGTTACGTGAGAATTGTCGGGCGGAAAAAAGAAATAATCATTCGTGGCGGGTTCAATATTTATCCACGGGAACTGGAGGAAAGCCTGCATCAACACCCAGACATTGTTCATGCAGCAGTGATTGGCCTGCCTGATGAAATTTATGGAGAAATCACATGTGCTTGTGTTGTTTTAAAAAAAGGGTCGAAAGCAAGCGAAGAATCCCTGGCGGAATATATGAAACAGAGATTTGTAAAGTATAAAATTCCGGATACAATCATGATATTGAATGAATTGCCTGTCACGCCTTCGGGGAAAATAAGCAAATTAAAACTGAAAGAAAAGATTGAACAACAAAGGGGTTTTTAATATGAAAACAGTAGACGCAAATGAGATCTATGATAAAAGCGGCTTTAAACCCTTTCATCTGAATTTGCTGATTTGGTGTTTCCTCATCATTTTGTTTGATGGGTATGACACGGCGATTTACGGAGCTGTCGTCCCTGTATTGATGGAGGAATGGTCGCTTACCCCCGTCCAAGCAGGAGCAATCGGCAGTTATACGGTCATTGGAACCGTCGTCGGGGCTGTTGGAATGAGTATCATTGCCGACAGAATCGGCCCGAAAAAAATTGTCATTATAAGCGTAGTGATGTTCAGCTTATTCACATTTTTGTCAGGATTTGCAAACACTCCTGTCTCTTTTGCTATTTTGCGCGTTCTTGCGGGACTTGGCCTTGGTGGTGTTATGCCGAACGTGGTTGCGCTGTCAAGCGAGTTTGCCCCAAAGAAAATAAGGAGCACAATGGTGGCTCTTATTTTTTGTGGCTATTCTGTCGGCTCGATGCTCATCGCTCTTATCAGCAAATTTGCTATTGAAACATATGGTTGGAAACCACTTTTTTGGTTGGCGGCGATCCCGCTTTTACTCATTCCTTTTATGGTAAAGGCGTTACCTGAATCATTGCGAATATTGGCTAGTCAAGGAAAAAGCGATGAAATACGAAAAATATTGAGAAAGACGGTTCCAAGCGAAAAGCTTAGTGAAAATACAATCTTTTCAACCAGTGGCAAAGAAGCAAAGGGCGTATCTATTAAAGTGCTGCTTAGTGAAAAGCGCGCGCTAAGCTCTGTCATGTTCTGGGCCATTTCCTTCAGTTGTTTTATTTTGATATATGCAATGAATACTTGGTTGACAAAGTTAATGATTCAAGCAGGTTATGATCTTAGTTCGAGCTTGCTTTTCTTGGCGCTGCTCAATGTTGGAGCGATGATCGGCACGATTGCCATTGGGCCGTTACTGGACAAATATGGTGCCAAAAAAGTGCTTGTTCCATTGTTCTGTTCAGGAGCCCTGTCACTCATATTTATTTCGGTCGCCAAGCATATCGTGCTGGCTTATCTGCTTGTTGGCGTGATTGGGGCGGCTTCGATTGGAATTCATAACTTGCTTAATCCGGTCGTATCACAATATTATCCGCCGGAGATCAGATCGACAGCACTTGGAGTGATGATGGCCTTTGGAAGATTAGGGGGGATTTTGTCGCCGACTTTGGTAGGTCTGCTTATGTCGCAAAATTTGACTGTCCAGGGAAACTTTATGGCTATTAGCTTAGCCTGTGTTATTGGCGCCGTTGCTATTTTGCTCGTTCAAGAAAAGTATGCGTATCAATATCAGTATAAAGACAGTCAAGGAATCCCCTTATATAAGAAACAGTCCAGTTAAAAGAATTTTAGAAAACCAACATAACCGATCGCAACAATTGCTCCGACATGCCTATAACAATGTTAAAAATGACGATCCGGGCTTTGGACTGAAAGTTGTATGCGTTTGCATCAGCATATTCAAGAAGGACGAGCTTTCAAGGAAAAAAGACCGTGTCACAATCGCCGACTCCTGCTATTTGATTGGGCTGGGCAATGACATTTAAATAGCGGTTAAACACTTCAAAAAACCCCGCAGAAATGTATCTTCTGCGGGATTCGGTATTTATTATTATAAAGACTTTTGAATGTGAAGAATCGATTCTTTCAGGATGCTGACAAAGTCGTTTACGTCTTGTTCAGTCATGCAAAGTGGAGGGGAGTAAACGATTGTGTCTTTTTCCCAGTAAGTAACATTTCTCAAGATGAGTCCACGCTCTCTTGCTTCTGCGACAACTTTTCCAGAAAGTTTTTCTTCGAAGCGTTCACCTGTTTCTTGGTTTTTGACGATTTCTATAGCGCCGATCAATCCGAGATAGCGAACTTCACCAACGATGTCTGTTTCGTTTTGAAGTTCTTTTAGCTTGCTGCCTAAAAGCTCTCCCATGACTCTGGAGTTTTCAACCATGTTTTCAGACTCCAAGATTTCGATGTTTTTCAAGCCGACGGCACAAGCTGTTGGATGTCCGCTGTAAGTGAATCCGTGCATCAATACCCCTTTGGAGTATTTAATTAAGTCTTGATGGATATGCTCACGTACAACAACTGCACCCAATTGGATATATCCGCTTGAGATACCTTTTGCTAACAGGAGTACATCTGGAACGATGCCGAAATGTTCGCATGCAAACATTTTTCCTGTACGTCCGAATCCGTTAATGACTTCGTCAGCAATGAACAGGATGTCATGCTCGTCACAGATTTTGCGAATTTCTTGGAGGTATCCTTCTTTCGGGAAGTTAACGCCTCCGGCACCTTGGATAGGCTCGGTTAAAAATGCAGCAATGGTATCTGCGCCTTCTTCTTGAATAGCTCTTCTGAAATCTTCTGGATCATCCGGATCGATGTGAATAAATCCTGGTGCAAGAGAAGTAGTAAATTCATGGAAAGATTCGATACCTGTTGCACTTGTAGAACCGGAAGCTACTCCATGATACGCTCTTCTGCGAGCGATGATTTTTGTTTTTTCTGGTTTGCCTTTTACTTTCCAATAATGACGTACGAGTTTATATGCCGAATCGTTTGATTCAGAACCACCGGACGTAAAGAAAACACCATTGAGATCTCCAGGTGTCATTTCAGCTACTTTAGCAGCAAGGCGAATGGCTGGCTCATTACTAAAGCCGGTAAAGCTAGAGACATAAGCGCATTTTTCCATTTGCTCTTTGGCAACTTCAGCCAATTCTTTCCGTCCATAGCCAATATTAACATTCCAAAGAGACGCCATTCCTTCAATGTATTTTTTTCCATTCAGATCATAAACATGAACGCCTTCTGCTTTATCGAAAATAATGGAAGGGCCTTTTTCTTGTTGATCTTGAAGTGAAGAAGTGGGATGAATAAAATATTTTTTATCCAATTCAACCAATTCTTGTCGTAACGCTTCGTTGTTGCTCATTGATATCGCTCCTTTTTTCCAAATGTCGCTGTATCCAGTGGCATTATGTAATTAATCTTCACAACTATAGATTATATATGATTAATTTTAGAAAAGAAAGGGGTTGACTTCCTTTTTCCAAGATTTTGTGTAAGGAGTATTTGATTTGCCTCTTGTTAAAAAAAAGTAATTTTTGGATCCAATTTAGGGAATGGAGTGGAGCCGGCCATCATTAGTCCCGGCTTCGACCCATATTCATGTTTCTACAGTTACGCTGTTCTATCTTGTGAATCGTTTTCCAAACTTAAATGAAGCTCAGGCGGCTTTTGTTTAAACCCTTTTGTTAAAAAGAGCAGATAAATAAAACCGAGAGCAAACCAGATGCTTCCCAACACCTTTGAGTGGATGTCCAAATTCAATAATAACCATATATCAAGCACGGCCCCAATACCCGGAAGGATCAAGTAAAGAATGGTTCCTTTGAAGGACCGTTCTTTCTTTTTAATAAAGTAATAAGAAATAACCGCGATATTGACGGAGATAAAGGCTATAAACGCTCCAAAGTTGATGAAAGACGCCACCAAGGTCAAGCTCAACACTAAAGAAAGAAGGGAGATGGCGCTGATTAATAAAATATTATTGATAGGTGTTTTAAATTTGGGATGAAGCTTGCCAAAAAAACTCGGAAGTTGTCCGTCACGTCCCATGGCAAATAGCACGCGAGAGGCACTTGCCTGGGAAGACATTGCCGATCCAAAAACCGTTACCGCATAAACGGCCAGAAATAAGGTGGCCATTAATTTGCCGCCAACAAAAGTGATGATCTCATGAGATGCTGAATCCGGGTCTGTAAATGTCGTGTGGTCCGGCCATACATTGTATGCAAAATAAGATACCGTCATGAAAACGGCTCCGCCTACAAGGGTGATCAACATGACAGCGCGGGGAATCGTCTTTTTCGGATTGACGGTTTCCTCCGCAAACGCCGTTGCCGAATCAAAGCCCAGGAATGAAAAACATAATAGGGCTGCACCGGCAACAATATAAGAGAAAGATTCATCCGGGTTGAAAAATGGCTTCACGTTTAAAAGGGTGCCCGTACCCGCTCCGCCAACAATTTCTTTTACGGAAAAGCCGATAAATATGAAGATAAACAACAGAGAAAATATCGTAATCATTGCATTGGCCATGGTGGCCAGCCTGATTCCTCTGGCATTGATGAGCGTAACGAGCAGAAGCATCCCCAGGATCCAAATATAGCTTGGGATGGCCGGAAAAGCCGCTGAGAAAAAGATGCCAAACAGCAAATAGTTGACCATCGGGATGAATAAATAATCCATTAGCACGGCCCAGCCGACCATGAAGCCGACGTGTGGGCTGATCGACTTTTGCGTGTAGGTGTAAGCTGAGCCGGCCGATGGCACGACTTTCGCCATTTGACCATAACTATAGGCGGTAAAAAGCATGACAATGAGCGCCAATAAATAGGATCCCGATACCATGCCGTTCGACAATTCCGCAGCTATTCCATACGTGCTGAAAACAGTCGCCAGTGCCATAAATGAAAATCCGAAAAGTACAACCGGGATAAGGGTAAGGGAGCGCTTCATTTGGTTTTGTTGCATACAAATCCTCCTTTTGGCTTGTGAGCGGTTACGAATAAAATGTTGTATAAAGGGGCTTCAAACAAGGAAGCATCTTATGGATGATTCACAAGCTTTTTTGTATTTTTTTCATAAACTACTTTTCCATCAACCATTGTCATTTCAACTTTAGCATCGAGGATTTCTTTTTCCGGAACATGAAACAAGTTCCTGTCGAGAATAACTATATCTGCAAGCTTTCCTTTTTCTAATGTGCCCATTTCGTGTTCCCGGAACACGCTGTAAGCAGATCCGTAAGTATAGGCTCTTAAAGCTTGTGCCAATGTAATTTTTTCCTGTTCATTCCAAGTATCTTCCAGTGAATAATCTTTGCGTGTTACTGCATGATAAAGTCCCAGCATCGGATTTAGCGGTACAATCGGATAGTCGCTACTGTAAGGCATGACATGTCCTTCCTTGAAGAAGAGGGCGTTCGGATAAATATAAGGGAACTTTTCCTTTGAAACCCTTTCTGTATGGCTTTCTCTCGGCATTAAGGCCATATGGTAAGGCTGGACCGAAGGAAGCACGCCTAATTGTTTAAATCTTGGTATATCTTCCGGGGCAATGACCTCAATATGTTCAAGGGTGTGGCGTGAGTCCCGCTTGCCATTTTCTTTTTGAGCATTTTCGTATAGATCGAGGCCAAGCCGGACAGCGCCATCTCCGATTGTGTGAAATTTAATTTGATAACCTTCCTTATCGGCGGCTGTGACCCATTCTTGAAGCTGTTCTTCGGAAAAGCCGATTTCACCTCTTGTTTCCGGCTTATCTTTATACACATCAAGCATGTAAGCGGTATAGCCGGTCACAACCCCGTCAATGAATTGCTTTAAACCGGACATTTTCAGCTTTGGTGAAGTGAATGTTTTCCGGAATTCATTTGCTTGTTCCCAATCACCATTTAGCGGTGGATATAGATGGATTCTGACAGTTAATAAATCGTTTTCATCAAATTCTTTAAAAGTGGCGTACCCTTCCAACTGTTCATGGGCCCGGGACAAATAAAGGTCGTTCACTGCGGTCACACCAAAGCTTGCGGCGTGGTCCAAGAAAAGCTGTACCATTTTTCTTTTCTGTTCATCAGAAAAGTTATAGGCATATTCGCCAACGAGTGACATCGCGGATTCAATTAAAATGCCTGTTGGATGACCATCCCCATCTTTATGAATGATTCCATAATCCGGGTTGGCCGTGTCCGGCTTTATGTTAGCGATATCAAGCGCTTTCGTATTGACCCAGCCATAATGCCCTTCTGCATGAATCAGAAAAACAGGCCGGTCAGAAATATACTGGTCAAGGATGTGCCGATCGGGAAAATGCTTGTCCCCCCATGCGGTATAATCCCATCCGGTTCCAATAATCCACGAGCTGTCAGGATGTTCATCTGCATACGCTTTCACTTTTTCGGCAGCATCTTTGGCAGATAACGTATCATTTAAAGGAACGGCATAGTAGTTAAAGAGACTCCCGGCCATAATATGAATGTGTGAATCAAAAAAACCTGGCGAAACGAGCTTTTCCCCGGCATCAATCAGGCGCGTTTCATCACTCATGTATTTGTTTGCTTCCAGAGGTTTACATACAGCAAGGATTTTATTATCCTTTATGGCGACAGCCAGATGTTCAGGATGTTCTTTTAAGCCCGTAAAAACGGCTTTACTTTGTATGATCAGATCCGCTTTCATTTTTTCTCCTCCCAAGTATTAATATGTTTATAGTGGTTGGGATTTACATATAATTATGATGCAATTATTATGCCAACTATAAATGTACTTAAATCATGTCTATTCTTATACCTATTTCCCAACCAAAAGGTCTTGCGATCACGCAAAAAAAAACAGTTGTCCGGCTATAGTAGGAGGTTGAAGCAATCCTTTATGCTATAATTCATAAAATTGATCTTTGAATAATATAAGAATGCGATTTTACATAACCTATTCATATTTGCATTGATTAAATGAGGGAGTCGCTGATTGGCGCATCAAGCTTCGGAGTCCAGAAAATGCCGATGTTTGCGAAGCGAGGAAAATTTCGCGACATGAGCTTTGAGGCATGGTCTTGTTTATGAGGTCTATTACAAACGGCTTGAGGTCATGAATGGCAAGGAAGCCTATTAGAATGGATGTATTTCCTCGGTCCAACATATTTATGGAAGATTGTTCACGTTGGAAAGGCGGCTAAAAGATTTGCTTAATATATATCATTTTTCATCCATAAAAGGGCATCATGAACTTTTCAATGATAGCCCCATGATACAATGTTCCAGCCAGCATCAGCATAAACTGGTACTCTTCCGTTCCAGACAAAATCCGAATCGCAAGTGTACACTTATGTGTCCGGCAAATCGGAAAACGGGGATTTGTGTTTTTGATCAAATTAAAGGGGTTGAGACACAAGCAAATATTAAATAGCAAAAAAATCCCTATCATCTCTACGTCAACATATTTTGACTACGCTAAAAGCTTGCGTATTATACACTGGGACAATTTATCCGGCATGTAAGGTGCCGTAAGCCTCCCACTTCAAAATCTTGGGTGAATACAAAAGGTCTAAGTGTGAGCAAACGGCACCTAAATGCCCGATTGGTTCAACTAACATTCAGTAGGAGACCTACTGAATGAAGTTTCACTTTATCCGGCATGTAAGGTGCCGTAAGGCTCCCACTTCAAAATCTTGGGTGAATACAAAAGGTCTAAGTGTGAGAAAATAGCACCTAAATGCCCGATTGGTTCAACTACCATTCAGTAGGAGACCTACTGAATGAAGTTTCACTTTATCCGGCATGTAAGGTGCCGTAAGCCTCCCACTTCAAAATCTTGTGTGAATACAAAAGGTCTAAGTGTGAGCAAACGGCACCTAAATGCCCGATTGGTTCAACTAACATTCAGTAGAAGACCTACTGAATGAAGTTTCACTTTATTGTTCGTTTTTTAACAGCTGATTTAGTTATGTCCCGGTCCCTTTGTGTTTCCTGTACACTTCCATCTTTGATGGAAAGGTACATGAAACATTTATAATATTAAACGACTTTTTCTTCATAATGGACATTTGAGTTGTTGGATTTGGTCAGTAATGAAATAACGACTACCAAAATGGTTGACACCGGCAATCCAATAAAAACGGGATGAATGCCGAATGGATGTCCTGCCATTTGCCAACCTACCGCAATAAAGAGCCCGATCCACATTGCCCATGTGCCGCCCGCTTTCGTAGCCCCTTTCCAAAATAGCCCGAAAATGACTGGTGCCAGCAGGGATGAAACTAACATCGCTGTTCCCGTTACCCACAAATTAACGAGTTGCGGAATATATAATGCGAGCAGCAAAGAAAATATGGAGACAAACATGACTGATAAACGACTGTATGCCAGAAGCTTCCTATCTTCTTGAAGCTTTAGACGCGGCTTAATAATATCATTGACAATAGATGAAGCCCCTGCCATGAAAAACGAGTCCGCTGTTGAAATAACGGTAGCCAATAAAGCAATGATCATCACAATAATCATTGGAAAATTGAAAACATTCCCGATGATTTCATAGTAGCTCAATGTCGGATTAATGTCTCCCATCTGTAAGCCGTACTTGCCTGCTACTCCAATCGTAATCACGAAAAATCCTGTTAAAAATGCCACTACGATGGAAATCCAGTAGCCGCGTGTGGTCGTTTTCAAATCTTTTGCGGCCCAAAATCGTTGCCATAGATCCTGTCTGACAAATTGATAGGCGCCAATCGTTAATAAATAGACGAAAACTTGCGTGGCCGAAATATTGAAGACGCTCAAATTGGCTCTTTCATTCATTGCCAGGGCGTTTTCTGTCATATTACCCCAGCCGCCAGATGCAATAATAACAGCAACAAACAAGGTGAAAATACCAATCGTCTGAATCGTTCCGTGAAAGGCATCTTGCCAAATAACGGATTTCATCCCGCCAAAGTACGTTTTGAGCGTCAGCATAATCCAGCTAATGATAATTCCTGTTGTGATGCTAAGTCCGATGGTCAAATTCAAAATAGTCGCAATGGCAACAAATTGCATGCCGGTTATGGCACTATAAGCAATTAAAATACTGATGACTGTTGGAAAGCGGGCCCCTTCACCGAAGCGCAACGTTGTAAAATCGGCAATCGTAACCATATTGTATTTTTCTCCATATTGGCGAATTTTTTTAACAAAGAAAAACATTAAAATGATACCCGCAAAAAGGGTGCCGAAGTTTAGCCAATGCTGACCCATGCCAAACCTGTACCCATTTTCCATATAGCCGAGCAAAGTGGACCCGCCGACAGCGGTGCCGACGAACGTCAGGATTAATGGGAAAATGGAGACAGATCTTCCGGCTACGTTATAATCATCATATGTTTTGATGCTTTTTTGATTTATATAGAGAGAGACTCCAAATAGAAACAGGAAATAGACAATGACAAGTCCACCCAAAATCATTTGTTCTTGCGAATGATACATATTGATTTCTCCTCATTTCAGGGATATTTTTAAGTGTCGCTAAAGACGATTTCTCCTTCAACAATTGTTTGAGTTACTTTCATGTCTTTGAGTGATTCCGGATCCGTTTTAAATGGGTCTTGGTTCAATACGATGAAATCCGCATATTTTCCAATGGAAAGTGAACCGATTATGTTTTCATCAAAGCCTGAAAAGGCGGCGTCAATGGTGTAAGCTTTTATCGCGTCTTCCACTGAAATGGCTTCTGCTGTTCCAAGTTGTTGACCGCCAATCGTCTTGCGGACGACGGCAGAATAGACGCCAAGCAGCGGATTGCCGTCACATACCGGTAAATCTGAATTTCCCGGGGACATAATTCCATATTTCTTAAAGGAAGCATGCGGAAATACTTTTTCTGCCCGCTGCTTTCCAAGGTTTGCCAAATAGCTGTCTCCAATCGAGTATATAAATCCAATGGAAGAAGCGGCAATGATTCCATATTGCGCTATTTGCTTTAAATGTTCTTCTGTCGGTAAGGTACAATGCTCGATTCTGTTGCGCATTCTCTTGTTTTCTTCGGGGGTGGCCGCATTTGAAATAGCCTTCAGAGCCATTTCGATTGCCCGCTCACCAATCCCATGGATGGATACACGCAAATTGTTTTTAATAGATTGGGATACGAGCTTGTTTAAATGGTCTTGCTGCATGTATAGAATGCCGTTGTTATTGTCATCATTCTCATAAGGCCTGTTCAATGCTGCTGTTTTGCCGCCGACACTTCCATCGAGCATGTACTTTAAGCCTTGAATATTCAGGCGGTCATTTCCTAAATGGCTTTCAATTCCAAGTTTCAGAGCCTCATCTTGGACACCGGTCCAGCCCATTAAATCAATTG
Organism: Siminovitchia sp. FSL H7-0308; assembly: GCF_037980985.1. Classification (NCBI taxonomy): domain Bacteria; kingdom Bacillati; phylum Bacillota; class Bacilli; order Caryophanales; family Bacillaceae; genus Siminovitchia; species Siminovitchia sp. FSL H7-0308. The sequence continues at coordinate 3,104,604 of NZ_CP150282.1, read as the reverse complement.
CCCAGAGCCAAAGGCGGGCTTTCAAACGGAAACTTTCTTCTTTTTGAAGCTGTTGGTACACGATCATGTCGTTTTTAGTGACGGCCATTTCATGCACAGTCGTAATTCCCCACTGGAAAAATTGTTTCTGTGCCTGCATCATCGCGTCTTTTAATTGTTCAATAGAAAATAGAGGGACAGAAAACTCGTGCATGGCGTTTTCTTGTATGAGACCGCTTGGTTTGCCGGTTTTAGGATCAATATGGAAATGACCTCCTTCAGGATCTTTAGGAAGATCAGGCAGGCCGCTCGCCTTAAAAGCAAATCTATTGGCCACAGCATTATGTGAACAAGTCCTTTTTAGGAATACGGGATGATCTGGCGCGGCTTCACTTAGCTCGTCCATTGTAGGAAAGCGTTTTTCCTTTATTTTGCTGTCGTCCCATCCCGTCCCAAGGATCCATTCTCCTTTTGGCGTTACTTTTGCTTTTTCCCTTACTGCATGAAGAATGCTTTCAATGTCGGGTGTTACTTCTGCTCTCAAGTCAAGTTGCAGCAATTTTGCCGCGTACTGTAACGGATGTGCATGACTTTCGATAAATCCTGGTAAGACCGTTTTTCCATTTACATTTACTAGTTTTGTGGAAGGACCTTTCATCTGGTTTGTATTCTCGTCAAAAGCAATCATTTTTCCGTTCTTGACTGCCACTTTAGTTGCGTTAGGGCGGACTTCATCCATCGTGTAAATGTTGGCGTTATAAAAGATTACATCTGCGAACATTTCATATACCTCCTCTTGATGTGGCGCTTTCTTACAGGAAGGAAGCGTTAGTATGATGATTTTCCAACTGATAGACTGTCTTCAAAAGCAAGTTGGCACCTTTTTCAATCTCTTGCGGCGTGGTAAACTCTTCTTGGCAGTGGCTTTTTCCATCAGCACTTGGAACAAATATCATGGCTGTTGGGGTTATTCGATTGATATATTTTGCGTCATGCCCGGCTCCGCTGATCATTTTTTGGTTGCTATAACCAAGCTTGTCGGCATTTTCGGCAATGATGTTAATCAAACTTTCGGAAAAGCGGGTCGCGGAACTTTCCCAAATTTTATCGATTTGAACTGAAACTTTTTCAGCGGCAGCACAAACGCTGATTTTTTCTATTAATAATTGGGTCAATTGTTCTTTGATGGTGTCATGCGAATGGCGGATATCGACAGAGAAAGTGACCTCCCCGGGCACACAATTGATCGAGTTTGGCTTAATAGAAAGCCTGCCTACTGTAGCCGTAGCTTCATGATGAAAGTTTACGGCTGTTTGTTTAATCATTTGTATCATCTTGGAAGCCGCGTACAGGGCATCCTTCCGCATGTTCATCGGCGTTGGTCCTGCGTGATCGGATTGCCCGGTGATTTTCACTTCCAGCCAATTCATTCCTTGAATGCCGGTCACGATGCCGATATCCACATTTTTATGTTCCAATACGGGACCTTGCTCAATATGGAGCTCCAAATAGCAATAAGCGTTTTGAATGCGGTTTCTTTTTGAACCGTGATAGCCGATCCGTTTTAATTCATCTAAAAAGGTTTTCCCTTCCCGGTCTGTACGAGAGTAAACAAATTGGTGATCGAAATGTCCCGATAGTCCACCGGCACCTAAAATTGGCGGTTCAAATCTGGCTCCCTCTTCATTTGTAAAATTGATGAGTTCAATCGGTCTGTCTGTTTGTATACCGCTTTCATTCAATACGGTTAAAACTTCCAGTCCAGCTAGCACACCGAGTATTCCGTCGTATCTTCCGCCTTCGGGCTGTGTATCAAGATGGGAACCAATCAACACCGGAGCGGCATTGGGATTTTTTCCTTCCCTCCTGCCATAAATATTGCCAAAATCATCGACACGAACTTCCAAATCAATGTTCTTCAACCAGCGTATATATAAATCCCGCATGTTCTTATCCTCATTCGTCAGCGCGAGCCGGCGTATTCCCCCGCAGGGGAGTTTGCCGATATCGGCACTTTTGTCAATTGTTCTCATGAGGCGGTCCATATGAATCTGTAAATCTCGTTTCATGACTTCGCCAACCTCCTTATCACCTTTATATTTTATGAAATACTGTTTCATTGGCACGTTCTATGGGTTTTACTAAGAGCAATAATTGTGCCAAGATTTTTTGGTTATGGGAGCAAAAACGCCCCCGTTTTGACAGATTACGATGATTGCGTTTACAATTGTTGTTCAAAAGCGACTCAAGAAATGCAGATTTGAGTCGATATCGACTCAACTATTTCTTAAAAAACAACGGTAAATTTCTCTTTTGAATCGTTTTCAAATCAAAATGAGCTGTTATTTTTACTCTAATGACAGATGGAGAGGGTGAATGGATTGAATAAAGTGCAAGAGCTTTTGAAACATCCATATTTCACAAAAATTCTGAATGCATTCTCTGACGGAGTTTTGATTTCTGATGGAGAAGGTCACGTATTATGGCTGAATACAGCGTGTGCAAATTTCTCAAACAAACCGAAGTCGTTTTTTATCGGGAAAAGTGTTTACTTACTGGAAGAACTAGGTATATTTAAGCCATCAGTCACAAAAATGGTTATTGAAAAGCAAGCATTAGTAAGCACGGTACAAACATCTGAGGGCAAAGACCTCAGATTCATTGTCACCGGGTATCCCATTACAGATGAAGACGGTAAAATAGATTGTATCATCGCTCAGACGAAGGACATTACGGAAATTGTCCATACTACTAACGAACTGGAAGAAACACAGGCATTGTTAAAAAGGTACAGCCAGGAAATTGCGAAAATACATTACGAGAAAAACTTAGCGGGTTCGCATTTTTTTATTAGTCACAGTCCGATTTATCAAGCTATGTTGAATACCGTTGACAAAATTGCCCCCACAGATTCGACGGTTCTGCTGAGTGGCGAAACAGGTGTTGGAAAAAATGTAATTGCCAGGCGAATTCATGAATTAAGTGAACGGGAAAGCGAACCGTTTATTGAAATAAATTGCGGGGCGATACCGGAATCTCTAATAGAGTCAGAGTTGTTTGGCTATGCGAAGGGGGCTTTTACCGGAGCGAATAAAGGGGGAAAAGCAGGCCTGATCAAGCTGGCTGATAAAGGAACGCTTTTTTTTGATGAAATTGGCGAACTTCCCATCCACCTTCAAGCAAAGCTTTTGCAATTTTTGCAAGAGAAGAAATTTCTTCCGGTAGGCGCAACAGCATATCATTCCGCAAATGTAAGAATTATTGCTGCCACCAATCTTGAATTAGTGGAAGAAGTAAAGAAAGGCAACTTTCGTTCAGATTTGTTTTACAGGTTGAATGTTTTACCAATACGTGTGCCTTCACTTCGGGAGAGGGAGGAGGATATTGCGGGGTTATTGCAATTTCATCTGGATAAGTACAATAAAAAGCATAAGCGGTCATGCCGACTGACTTCCGAGGCAGTTGCGAACTTACAAACATACGAATGGCCGGGGAATATTCGTGAATTGGAAAATTTAATGGAACGCCTGGTCATTATCAGTTCAGGCGACTACATTCAATTGGAAGATTTACCGCTCCATATGAAAAAGGAGGAAGAACCTTCTTTCCATCTCGCCCATTATGGGAAAGGGGATTCGTTGACAGATATACTGGAATCAGTGGAAAAAGATATCATCGGCAAGGCTTATGCAAAATTTAAAACGACCCGAAAAACGGCGGAACAATTGGGCATTACACAATCACTTTTAATGAGAAGGCTGAAGAAATATAACATCAAGCTGCAAAGAGACAATTGACACCATGTTTGAAAGCCTGTACAATAAAGGTAGACGTACAAAATTTGCTTTCTGGTGAAACTTCCTTTTACTAGGTTCGGCAAAATAGTACGCCTTTCATTCTTATCGTTAATGAGAAGACTGCCAAATCTGTCAACCAGCGGGAAGACCGCAGGAGTCACGCAGAATAACCCAGTCGTTCATTTACATTTCATTGTAAATGACGGCTGGTTTTTTTATGCCGGTTTTCTGATTCAACGGACATTTATTCTTTGGGGAGGAAAAAGAAGATGTGTCTCGCAAAATCAGGCTGCAAACTATGCGGTAACTGCAAAGGCTCGAAAAAAACGAAGACAGAAGAGAAGAAAAAGTGAGGAAAAGAGAGCGGATTCAGCCGCTCTCTTTTTCATATTGCCACAAAACCCTTCTTCCATGGCCATGGCGGAAATCGCTTCAATTTGTTTTATAACGAATAGGTTCTGGAACATCTGCGTAGTATATTGCTTTATCACGAAATAGAAGAGTTTCTGAGCATTTCCTTGTTGAAAGAAATGATTGGTTTTCATTTAAAAAGTGAGCGGATTCGGCCGCTTCCAGGCTGTTGAGAAACCTTTGATAGTTTCATCACGGCAAGTCCGTTCACCCTTTGGGAATGCTCGTCTTTTTTGAGATCCCCGGCGACTTTTTTCATTTACTATCCGCTTTTTGGAAAATACTCTCTACTATTTAGATTCCCTCTCGTCGCAATGAAAATGCTCTTCCTTATTCCGATTTCCTCTTGAATTTTGGAAAATACTCTCCACTATTTAGATTCCCTCTCGTTGCTATGGAAATACTATCACTTATTTAGGATTACTCTCGCTTTTTGGAAAATACTATCACTTATTTAGGATTACTCTCGCTTTTTGGAAAATGCTATCTCTTATTCCGATTTACTCTGGCCTTTCGGAAGTTACTTTCCATTTTTTATATTTACTCTCGGTATTAGAAAATACTCTTCACTTACCTCTGGTTTTTCGGGATATTTTTATCGACTTGAAGAGCAGGTTGAGACGCTCTCTTTCAATTCGCTCCTTTTTGGATGGCTGTTTGCGCCAGTTTTAGTATGGTGACATCATCCATCGGCGGGTTATGCAAACCGGCCCTGACATCGCGGTAGTAGCGCTGCAATGGGTTCTGGCGCTGGAGGCTCTTGGCGCCGACGATACGCATCGCTTTATCAACAATGTCAATAGCCGAATTCGTAATGGTATATTTGACTGCGCCAAGTTCGTTTGTCATGTATGGTCTCCGCGCTTCATCATCATATGCTTCCGCCACGTTGTATATAAAGTGCCGGCATCTGGTTAGCTCCAAGTCCATCTCCCCAAGCAGGCGCTGCACATTGGGAAGTTCACTGATCGTTCCCTCAATACTGTTCGGGGAATACTTCAGCGCGAAACGGAGGGCGAAGTCGCGGGCAGCCTGCGCAATGCCAAGATAGCAGGCCGGGATGTGCAAAATCCATCCGTTCACTTTGTTTCCCCTTGGCCCCTCGTTGATTTCCATCAACATGGAGTCATCTACGGTGACACGATCGAGCACTAAATCATGGCTTTCCGTCCCTCTCATAGAGATCACGTCCCATGTTTCCTCAATGGATAAACCTTCCGATTCTTTATGAAGGAGGAAAAACCCGATGGCTTGTTTTTCCTCAATCCACGCAGAAGTGAGAAAATAAGTTAAAGCCGGGGACATGGTCGTAAATGTTTTTCGTCCTGATATCTCCCATTTTCCCCCTTTTTTCACGGCTGTTGTACCGGGCCGGCCGCCTCTTGTCGGACTGCCTGTTTGGGCTTCGCTGACAGCCCTGTTAACGAGAGCGCCATTCAGCACTTCTTCGGCAAAAAATGCCAATTTGCTATCATCCCATAATTTTTTTTCATAAAGCTCACCTGTTACGCCCATATGCCAACCAATCGAAAGTCCTGTTGCGGCATCGCTCCTTGCGATTGTTTCTTGGAATAGCACCATGTCATAAATGCCGATGCCTTTTCCTCCATATGTTTGCGGAAGTGGCAAGCTTGTATAGCCAAGATTCACTAGCACATCGATATTTTCTTTTGGAAATTTACTCTGTTCATCGGTATCGGCTGAACGAGTGCTAAATTCTGTACCTGCTTCGTTTAATGTTTGCAGCCATTTCTTTTGCGTATCGGTTTTGATAAATATTTGTTTCAAGTTATACTCACCCCGGATTTTTATATGTCATATATATGATAAATAAAGAATTCCTATTTGTTTTATAGGCTTAAATATATCTGAGTTTACTAGGAGCGTCAAGGCATTCAGGTTAATCCTTACTTTACAGGTAAGAATAATTATGTTAACGTCTTTTATATACTATTCGAAAAGTGCGGGGATGGTTATGATTGAACTGGAAAATATCACCAAACGCTACAAAAAGAATGAAGTATTAAAAGGGGTGGACTTGAAAGTCCAAAAGGGGGATGTGCTGGTCATCATCGGCCCGAGCGGTTCCGGAAAGACAACGTTATTAAGATGTATGAATTACTTGGAGCGCCCGGATGAAGGCACAGTTACCATAGACGGTTTTACAGTGAAGGGAAATCATCCTTCCAAACGGGATATATTGGCGCTGAGAAGAAAAACAGCGATGGTTTTTCAACATTACAATCTGTTTAAAAATAAGACCGTTTTGGAAAATGTAACAGAAGGTCTGATTGTGGCCAAAAAAGTATCCAAACAGGAAGCAAGGGAGATTGGGATCTCGTTGCTTGAGCAGGTGGGCCTTGCAGAAAAAATGGATGAATACCCGTCGCGGCTTTCCGGCGGGCAGCAGCAGCGCGTTGGTATAGCAAGGGCATTGGCCCTCAATCCGTCCGTTATTTTATTTGATGAACCAACATCTGCGCTTGACCCGGAAATGGTTGGGGAAGTTCTGTCCATCATTAAAAAAATTGCGCGTGATGGGATTACCATGGTTGTTGTGACCCATGAAATAGAATTTGCTCGCGAGGTGGCGACCCGTGTCGTTTTTATGGACGAAGGCCAGATCGTCGAAGAAGGCGTGCCGGAGGAAATTCTTGTTCGCCCAAAACATGATCGGACAAAGCAATTTTTAAAGAGATTAGTCAGAGAAGAAGATTACGCAATCTAGGGGGAAAGGGAATGAAGAAAGTTTTACTGGGAGCCGCTTTATTCACGCTCTTTGCTTTTATGGGGGGCTGCTCGCAAAGTTCAGCAGATTCAGAAAAAAAAGATGGTAAACAAGTGGTGAAGGTAGCGATTAGTGATGAAGTGAATCCTCCGTTTCTGTATGCCGATGAAAATAACAATCCGATTGGATATGACATGGATTATATGAAAGAAATAGAAAAAAAGCTTCCGGAATATACCTTTGAATATGTGTGGGGAGAGGAAGAATCCAATTTGGTTGGCGTTGATACGGGAAAATATGACTTTGCCATTAACTGGTTCTTTAAAAATCCGGAAAGGGGAGAAAAGTTTCTGTATCCGGAGCATGAATTTGGCTATTCATTGACAGCGCTCGTTACAAAAAAAGATCGAGATGATATTAAAACATTGGATGATATGGTGGGGAAAAAATTCCCGCCGATGTCTCCAAGCGGAGGTCTTCGCACTATTTTAAACGCTTATAACGAACAACATAAGGACCGTCCATTAACGATTGAAAGCATGGATGCTCCTTCCAATGCGGAAAATCTCAAACTTGTTGATAAAGGCAAGGCCGACGCGATGTTTATGAACGTCACAACGTTCAATGAAATTCAAAAAGAGCTGGATCTTGACTTGAAAGTGGCCGGCATTATATCAAAAGAACCGATATGGACGGTATACCATAAGGACCATACAGAGCTTGCCAAAAAGATAGATGAAGCCACGGTTGAATTGCGGGAAGACGGCGTATTGTCCAAGCTGGCCGAAAAATGGTTTGGCGTAGATTTCTTTAAAGATCTTGATTACATTAATGAAGAAGGATTTCATTTTGAACAATAATGTTTCCGTGTTGGGCCGCCCGGTGCCGCCCGGCGCGGACTTTCATGATCATAGCGTCTTTCAGGTGGTGAATGAATATGAATTCGGGGTTTGCAGGTTGGCTTGATTTATTTGTCAAAGTATTGGAGAAATTGCCGCTCACACTCCTGATGCTCGGCCTTTCTTTGTTTTTTTCCATCATTCTCGGGTTGGTAATCGCGGTCATCCGTATTCAGAAAAAGCCGATGTTGTATCAGTTGGCTACCTTTTATTTATCTTTTACAAGGTGCACGCCGCTGCTCGTACAGCTTTTTCTCGTCTATTTTGGCCTGCCGCAATTACTGCTTGCTTTCCATATCGATATTAATAGTTGGGACCGGCTTGTCTTTCTTGTGATGGCCTTTTCTTTTCATACGGCCGCTTACTTGTCGGAAGTTTTCAGGTCCGCGTATCTTGCTGTCGGAGAGGACCAATTGGAAGCTGCTTACAGTGTCGGAATGAGCTATTCCCAGGCTTTAACAAGGATTGTTTTGCCGCAGGCGTTTGTCATTTCGTTGCCGAACCTCGGAAATAACATCATCGAGCTCCTGAAAGATACGTCACTCGCTTTTACGATTGGCATTATCGATATTATGGGGCAAGTGCGCATCATATTGGGAAACAACCATGGCATGGGAATGTTTCAAATCTATGTCGTCATTTCCCTCGTGTATTGGGGAACGTGCATCTTGATTGAAAGCGTGATTGGTTTTATGGAAAAACTGTTTAAAAAAGGGCGGGTTAGCTTATCTGAATAAAGGTAGTGATATGAATTGTCTATCATTAATTTGGAATTTGCTTTGGAACATGTTCCGGACGTATTGAAGGGTGTTCCTGTCATGCTGTCGATTGCGGTTGTCGCTATGGTGTTTGGCTCGATTTTTGGCTTGTTGATCGCTTTATGCAGAATTTATCGCGTTCCAGTGTTACATCGTTTTCTTATTTTGTACATTTCCTTTATAAGAGGCACGCCGCTCTTGGTTCAGCTGTATGTGTTTTTTTACGGTGTTCCCGTTCTCATAGATTACTTGAATGCGAAGTTCGGCCTGAACATGGATGCCCAAGGTATTTCACCGCTTATTTATGCGTTTATCGCCTATACGCTTCATACGGCGGCGTATCAGGCGGAAATTTTCCGTTCTGCCATCAATGCGCTGAATGTTGGACAAATGGAAGCGGCCTATTCTGTTGGCATGACAACGGCACAAGGCTTGCGGAGGATTATACTGCCCCAAGCGTTTCTAGGCGCGCTTCCCAATTTAGGCAATACATTTATTAGTTTGATGAAGGCGACGTCGCTTGCCTTTGCCGTTAAAGTCGTGGAGATCATGGCGCTTGCTAAAATTATTGCTAATGACGGTTACCGATTTCTGGAAATGTATTTAGTGGCATCCATTATTTATTGGGTCATCTGCCTGTTTTTTGAGGTTGTTTTCGCGAAGCTTGAAAAAAGAATGCGCCGCCACGAATCTCATTCAGATGCAAAAGTGCCGGCGTGAAGACTTTTTTGAAAGGGGACTGGATGGGCCTTTTCATTTCTCATCGTTTTTAATAGAAGCATAGCCCGATCCAGAAACGAAATGGATTGCCCCGCACCGATTTTCACGCATAGTGTCAGTTAGATAGATGATAGGCGTGATCTTTTTCTCCAATTCGAACAGCCTTCTATGATCAATACAGAGGGGGCCGGGAGAGTCGGTGCAATGTAAATTCCCGCGTTCTGTACGGCGCACAGCAAGATGATCCAGATGAAGACAGAATCAGGACGATCTCGGTTTACATCGACAATCGGAAAAAACGCTCCATCTTCTGTTTTGGGTTTCTTCATTATTCAATTATTGTTTCGGGGCATGAAAAAGCATAAGCGACACCGGTCCACAACTTCCCATAAATGACGGCATGCGCCGGCAGGGAGATCCCCCAACTAAAAAACAGTCGGTGGGAAGCACTTTGTTTTCTTCCAACTGATTGATGTTAGAGATTTTTTAGGTGTCTCTTTTTACGTAGTATATTCTCCATTAATGCGTACATAATCATAGGATAAGTCACATCCCCAGCCTGTGGCGTTCCCTGGGCCTTGACCGAGACTAACAAAAATCCCGATGTTGTTCCCTTTCAAATATTTCGCCAGCTCTTCTTGGTTGGGCGCTGTCGGTTCTCCTTCTTTAAATACGATGAGATCACCAAATGAAACGGATACTTTAGCTGGATCAATGGTGAAATCCGCATTTCCAATCGTTGAAATAATCCTGCCCCAATTCGGATCGGCCCCAAAGATGGCTGTTTTGACAAGGGGAGAATTAATGATCGCCTTGACCATTCTTTTAGCTTCGGGTTCACTGTTGGCCCCTGACACGCTCACCTCTACAAGCTTTGTTGCTCCTTCCCCGTCACGGGCCAAGTCTTTGGCCAGGCTGATGAGCATCGCGGTCAATACTCGTTCAAATTCATCAAGATCGACAGGGCCTGCCAGGCCATTGGCCATGATCGCCACAGTATCGCTCGTGCTCGTATCCCCATCAACTGAAACCATATTGAACGATACATTTACCGCTCTTTTTAATATTTTTTGTAAATGTTCAGGGGCAATTTCGGCATCTGTCACAATATAGCTGAGCATGGTCGCCATGTTTGGTTCAATCATGCCGGACCCTTTGGCAATCGCGCATACAGTGGCATTGCCCACTTGCTCTTTACGATATTTTGGAAAGGTGTCTGTCGTCATGATGGCTTCGGCGGATTTTTGTAGTGCCTCTTTTGTTAACTCCTTTTTCAAGCCGGGAATGCCTGCCAATATGTTTTTGACAGGTAGAGGGACTCCGATCACACCGGTGGAAGATGGCAAAATGTCCTCCGGATTGACGGCAAGCTCCTCCGCCAGAGTATCAATGATGTGATGGACATCTTCGATGCCTTGTTCCCCGGTCGCTACATTGGCGTTTTTGCTGTTAATGACAAATGCTTGCAAATAACCATTTTTGATATGTTCTTTGCCTACAACGACAGGTGCTCCGCAAAATTGATTTTGCGTAAACATCGCCGCCGCCGCCGCGCGCACTTCGGAGTATATGACGGTGAAATCAAGTGTTTCATCTTTAATGCCCACATTTTTTGCGCAAGATAAAAACCCTTTCGGGAAGGTAAGTGGATTTTCCATTAGAATCATCCCTGCCTTATCTGTTTTTATTTATATTATACAATGGACAGACGTGAAAGAAAGGGATTTTTGAATAATTATTTAAAAATGTGCATAAATATGAATAAATGTATTGACTTTCACCTGTCGTTCAGTAAGATAAGTTATATATTAAATAAAAAGGTGATAATCAATGGTCGAAATCCGCAAAGCAACTTTGAAAGATATTGATCAAGTACATGATTTGGTGAATAAATATGCTAAGGAAGAATTACTGCTGCCAAGGACGCGCGAATCGCTCGTCATCAACATCCAGTCTATTTTTGTAGCAAGTGAGGGTGGAGAGGTGCTTGGTGTTGCCTGCCTGGCCATTCTTGGTCAAGACCTTGCGGAAATTCGATCACTTGCTGTTTCCGAAAAAGCACAAGGCCGTGGAATAGGAAAGATGCTTGTTGAGAAAATTATAGAAGAAACGAAAAATATTGGTATCTCCAAGTTGATATCGTTGACATATCAAGTTGTCTTTTTTGAAAAATGCGGTTTTACAATCATCGAAAAAACGGAGATGCCCCAAAAGGTTTGGACCGATTGCATTCACTGTCCAAAATTTCCAGCATGCGATGAAGTAGCCATGGCCATCCATTTGTGATATTGTTCAAAAATTACATTAATATAAAACAACATTGACAGATTCGTGAACTTATTGTTATAGTAATAATCGTTATCTTGTAAATAACATTAAAATAATATAAACATAAGCTTAAGACTGTCAAATCTAACCAGACTTTGTTGAGAAAACGTAAACAAAGCATTACGTAGATTTAGAGCCAGTAAACGAATGTAAATGATAGTAACACGTCTTGCGGATTATCCATTTACAGTAGTTGCTGGCTTTTTTCATTGGAAAACTTTTCTAACTGTATATCCTTTTCTCAACAAGACATGATGACCGATGAAAAAGAAGGTGACTGCGGGAAAGAAGAGTTCTGGAATAGAGGAAGAAAGTCGTCATCTATGTATCTGTCACCAGACCGTATTTTGCCAATGGGAATCAGACTTCATCAATGTAAAACAGGCCGGACAGGAGAAAGTAGCGAAAACGCATTCGCCTTCATCCTGTATCCGCTTTTTCCGCATTCCCTCCGATTTGTAAAGAGTTTTCAGACGACTCCTGTCAGCAGTGGTTTGCAAAGATAGCCGCGAAACTTTGGGAAAAAAGCAATATGATCCGCTTTGACTTGTTTTTAACAGTCGGATGCTTCTTAATATTGTGACCTTTTCAAAAAAAGGGGCTGTTCCCATTTTTTGGCGGGAAGATCTCTAGCTTTCTCAAATGTGAAACCCCTTTAAGAGAAAAGTCATCGGGCCTGTTAGGGGCGATTCACCATTCCTTCTTACACTTTATGAAAGGCTTTACGAATAAAATGTTATCGGATTCATCTCTAGTGAAATACAAGGAGTTTTCTTCGTCTGGAAACTGTTTTCGATGGGGATTTGCGGTTGATCTAAATTGGGCACTCGGTGTTGGTAGAAAGAACGGGCATCCGATTCGGAAATATATTTTCCGGAAATCAGATTGTACCACGCTTCCCTGGCCGCAATAGAGGAAACGAAAGAGAAGCACTTCGTTGAAAACAGTACGTTTGGGCAGTACAAGCTGGAATCCTTTCGCATATCAAATAACTTATCCGAAATACGGTGCATCGAACCGGCTGGTCCGACTTGTTCCATTGGTTTGTCTACAGAAAAGCAATGCAAACTCTTCAGTAAACTGGAATGATTTTTTTAGTGCCTGCCTCTACTGTATGTAGTCGTTGAAAAGGATTGAACATTGGAAAAAGAAGTACAAATGACAAGAGAGAAAAATGATGTAGATGGGAGAGAGTACGTAATGGAAAATTATCTTAACTTTATTGGCGGCGAATGGGTTGGTTCTGTTTCGGGAGAAAAGCACGAACATTTTAACCCGGCGAAGCCAAATGAATGTATCGGTTCAACTGAAGTCTCAACACCCGAAGACGTGAATAGAGCCATTAAAGCGGCAAAATCTGCTTTCAAAGGCTGGAAAGCAACTTCTTCGGTGGCAAGAGGGGAAATCCTTCGTAAAGCTGCTGATATTTTGGAAGAGCGGGCAGATGATATCGCCAAGTCAGCCACATTGGAAATGGGAAAACGCTTTATTGAAACGAAGGGGGAGGCTCTGCGCGGGGCATCCATTTTGCGATATTACGCACAGGAAGGGTACCGCAAAACTGGTGAAGTCTTACCCTCGGCGAACGCCGGATCGACTTTGCTTGCGCTGCGTGTTCCTGTCGGGGTAGTGGCGGCGATTACCCCGTGGAATTTTCCAATCGCCATTCCCATTTGGAAACTGGCTCCCGCACTCGTATTCGGCAACCCTGTCGTCTGGAAGCCGGCACAAGAAACGGGTATCACTGCTGCAAAAATCGCCAAGGTTTTTGCGGACGCCGGTCTTCCGGCAGGCGTACTAAACCTTGTGTTAGGGAGAGGTTCTGTTATTGGAGAAGTCATGACAGAGCATGAAGATGTATCGGCTGTTACGTTTACTGGTTCAAACGCAGTTGGGCAAACAATTGCTCAACAGGCAACGGCAAACGGCAAGAAATATCAATTGGAGCTTGGGGGCAAAAATCCGGCGGTTGTACTTGCAGATGCCAATTTGGATCTTGCCGCTCGTCTCGTCGTAGAAGGGGCAATGAAACAAACAGGCCAACGTTGTACAGCAACCAGCAGAGTATATGTTGAAGCACCTGTTCATGATCAATTCGTTGAAAAAGTAATTGAACAAGCAAAGCAAATCAAAATCGGCGACGGTTTACAAGAGGAATACACGATGGGACCTGTTGCTTCCAAAAAACAGTTCGATACAGTTACAGGTTACATCCAAAAAGGGAAAGAAGAAGGCGCCACGCTTTTATACGGTGGTGAAACGCTTGATATCAATGGCGGTTACTACATCGAACCAACGATCTTTGGTGATGTTACTCATGAAATGACAATTGCCAAAGAGGAAATTTTTGGGCCGGTTGTGGCAGTCATGAAAGTGGCCGATTATGAAGAGGCTCTTGAAAAAGCAAATGATACGATTTACGGACTAAGCGCAGCGATCTTCACCACAAACCTGGAAAAAGCATTTCATTTTATCGAAAACAGTGAAGTGGGCATGGTGCAAATAAACGGAGAGACTGGCGGTGCTGAGCCACAGGCTCCGTTTGGGGGAACGAAAGCTTCCGGCCAAGGACCAAAAGAACAGGGACAGGCTGCTGCTGAATTCTTTACAACAAATAAAACGGTAACTTTTAACCCATTCGCGAAGTAATAACATGTTCTCTGCTGAAAGCGGACAGTCTTTCAGCAGAATCTCTTATAAATGAATAAAGGAGAAAGGTAATGCAAAAAGATCGAAATATTGAGAAGGTTTTATCTCGTTGGGATGTCCTGTTTTTAGCCTTTGGCGCCATGATTGGTTGGGGCTGGGTCGTGTTATCCGGAGAGTGGATTCTTGGAGCTGGTACGGTTGGAGCGATGATTGCATTTGTCGCCGGAGGCGTCCTCGTTATATTTGTTGGTCTGACTTATGCAGAACTCGCATCTTCCATGCCTACGACAGGTGGTGCGCTTATATATGTCTTAAGGGGAATTGGTCCTAAAAGCTCCTTTACAGCTTCATGGATGCTCGCACTCGGTTACATTTCGGTCGTAGCATTTGAAGCGGTGGCACTGCCTACCGTAATCGAATATATTTTTCCAAACTATAAAGTCGGTTTCATGTATACGATTAATGGTTATGATGTATATCTTTCCTGGGTTCTTGTAGGTGTGGTCGGTTCCATCTTTGTGACAATTGTAAACTATCTCGGCATCAAATCCGCCGCCTTTTTACAAATGGTACTGACGATTATTATCGCTATTATTGGATTAATGCTCATTTTTGGTGGTGCTTTTAACGGTGAAGCTGCCAATGCGGATCCGTTGTTCATTGGCGGAGTTGGCGGTATTATGGTCGTTGCGATTATGACGCCATTTATGTTTGTCGGTTTTGATGTGATTCCGCAAACAGCGGAAGAAATGAACGTTCCCGCCAGGTCAATTGGGAAAATTTTAATCGTATCTGTTGTAATGGCCGTTGTTTGGTATGTTGCCATTATATTTGCGGTTGGACTGGGCCTTGATCATAATACTCTGGCCAATTCTACACTCCCGACGGCTGATGCAATGGCCAAATTGTTTGGAAGCGACATCTTTGGCATTATATTGATACTCGGAGGAATAGCGGGTATTATTACGAGTTGGAACGCGTTTATTATCGGAGGAAGCCGGATTTTGTATGCGATGGCCGATAAGAAGATGATTCCTTCTTGGTTTGGCAAGCTTCATCCCAAACACGGAACTCCGGTAAACGCTGTCTTATTTATCGGTACTTTGGCAACAGTAAGCCCGCTACTTGGGCGGCCCATGCTTCTCTGGCTTGTGAACGCGGGTGGACTTGCTATTGTTATTGCTTATTTGCTGGCTGCGGTGGCTTTTGTTCAGCTCCGCAAAAACGAACCGGAAATGGAGAGGCCATTTAAAGCCGGAAAGTCAAGCATTGTCGGGTGGCTGGCCGTTCTTATGAGTATTTTCTTCGTTATTCTATACATGCCCGGAATGCCGGCGGCTCTCATTTGGCCATATGAGTGGGCTATTTTTGCCGGTTGGATGCTTCTCGGTTTCTTGCTCATGTTGTCCATGAGAAAAAATTTTTCATCCGGTGAAATTCGCTATCATCACAACAAAAAAATAGGATAGTCATATAAAGTAAAATGAATCCAATTTGATGAAGATTGGATTCATTTTTTTGTAAAATTCCTGATTGAAAACGTTAAACTTCTATGATAAACTATGGATTGTATCCAAAATAAAGAGAGGTGGATATCATTGTCGAACGATGCCGCGTCAAATAAATCGACGATTGTCAAAAACGTCACGAAACGGCTTAGAAAAGCCATTTTGGATGGTACGTTAAAAGAAGGCGATCGTTTAATCCAGGAGGAATGGGCAGAACGCCTCAAGGTAAGCAGGATGCCCATACGTGAAGCATTGACGCAACTCCAAATTGAAGGATTAGTCGAGCTTGTTCCTCATAAAGGAGCAGTCGTTACACCGATTACAAAAGACAATATAGAAGAAATATATCACCTTCGCTCCATGCTGGAGGGACTGGCGGTGGAAAAGTCTCTTCCTTATTTAACCGAGAAAGATAAACAACATTTATATGATATTTTAATTCAAATGGAGACACTCGAGTTAACAGATGAAACAAATGATCAATATATCCAACTGAATGCTTCCTTCCATCAGACACTCAGAAGTGGCTGTCCGTGGCCCCGCGTTCAGAAAATGGTCGAAATGTTGGGGATTTCACCAATCGCCCCCAACTTATTAATCGACTACTATCAGGAAGCGCAAAGGGAACATCGCCTTATATATGAAGCGGCGTTACGGGGAGATCCTGCTGAGCTAAGGGCTGCGGTGGAGTATCATATTTTGCGGACAAAAAATAATTTGATCAAGTGCATGGAACACATGAAAAAACATACTTAACTTGGACGGGGGTATAAAAATATGTATGATTTTGCGATTGTAGGCGGCGGTATTGTAGGGCTTTCAACAGGCATGGCCATATATGACAGATTTCCAAATGCCAAAGTGGTTGTGATTGAAAAAGAATCCGCTGTTGCCACGCATCAAACAGGACATAACAGCGGGGTCATCCATTCGGGAATCTATTATAAGCCAGGGAGCTATAAAGCGCGTTTTGCCAGACAAGGAAGCCAGTCAATGACTGAATTTTGCCAGAAACACAATATTGATCACGACATATGCGGCAAGGTCATTGTGGCGACGAAACCTGAAGAACTGCCGCTTCTTGACAACTTGTATGAGCGCGGTTTGCAAAATGAACTGGCTATTGAAAAAATTGAGTCAGCCGAATTGAAAGAAATTGAACCTCATGTGGCGGGTCTTGCGGCCATTCGCGTACCTATGGCTGGTATCGTCAACTACAGGCAAGTGAGTGAAAAGTTTGCAGAAATCATTGCCGATCATGGCGGCGATATTTTGTTAAACACAAAAGTAGAGAAAATCAATGAAGAAAATGATGAGGTCGTTATTGAAACGAATAATGGAACGATAAAAGCCGGCATTGTCATTAATTGCGCGGGCCTTCACAGTGATCGGGTTGCTGCTGCCGCAGGCTATAAAACGGACATGAAAATAGTGCCTTTCCGTGGGGAATACTACAAGTTGAAACCGGAAAAGCGGTATCTCGTTAAACATTTGATTTACCCGGTTCCAAACCCCAAGTTTCCGTTTTTGGGCGTCCATTTTACCCGCATGATCGATGGCGAAGTGGATGCGGGCCCCAATGCTGTGCTTGGATTTAAACGAGAAGGTTACAAGAAAACGGACTTCAATCCTAAAGACTTGGCTGAAACGTTAACATACGGCGGCTTTTGGAAACTTGCGTCCAAGTTTATGAAAGAGGGAATGGAAGAATATATCAGGTCATTCAGCAAAGCTCAGTTCACGAAGAGCCTTCAAGCATTAATTCCGGAAATCCAAGAGGATGACCTTGTACCGGCACCTGCCGGCGTTCGCGCCCAGGCATTAAAAGATGATGGCTCCATGGTGGACGACTTCCACATTATTATGGGGCAACGCTCGATCCATGTATGTAATGCACCATCACCGGCTGCAACAGCATCAATAGAAATCGGAAAAGAAGTGGCACGAAGAATTCCTGAACAGTCACACCTTAAAGAAGCGGCTGTCACAATTCAATAAAGAGGGGATATCGATGGAGTTTAATGCAAAAACGATGTTCATTGCAGGCCATGCGCGCCTGCCGCAAGGAATGGCTGCCAAAAGCGTCTACGAGACACTGACCATTACAGCAGAAATTGATGTAAAGTATGGGGTCATACTAAAAGCCTCCGCTACTCTTGCAACTGAACATGGAAGTGATTTTATCGGGCGGCTTCTAAGAGGAACCAGTTTGAAGGATGGCATTGATGAACAGATAGAAGCCATTCAAACGTATTATAAAGGGAAAGCGACCAACGCGCTTATTGCGGCCATGAAAGATTTGCACTTGCATTTCAAGCAAATCACTGAAGGGGAAAAATAAGGCGAGGAATTCCTCCTGAAGTGTGGAATCGTTATAAGGAACCATTTGATCAAAAAGCTCAGCGAGCCCCTTGACGGGCATTGTTGAGCTTTTATTCTTCGGGTGCTTTTACCCACAAGGATTTGACAACTTCTGTGAAAGACTGTAACTCCTCTTTCTCCTCTTTTTTCTTCAAATATATAAGAGATGTTTTAAAGCTGATCTTTTGATCCGTCAACTCGATAGGAATCAACATTCCATTGTTTAGCTCCTTTTTTATGAGATTGCTAGATAGCAGTCCATAGCCTGTTCCTTTTAAGACAGCGCGTTTGATTGCTTCTTCACTGCCGAATTCAATATTTTTTTTCGGAGAAAAGTCTGTTTGTTGTATATAGTGGTTAATGAGGGCCTTGTAGTTCCCGCTGATTCTGTATCTGATAAAAGGCAAGTTGTTGATGATTTCGTTCACTGACAATTGCTCAGAGACAGATTTTGCCGCGACTAATAAGAGCTCTTCTTCATCTAAAATGATATTTTCTATTTCTTCTCTTACTATTTCCCCTGCAATAACGCCTAAATCGAAAGTGTTGGATTCAATTCCTTTTATGACCTCGTTACTGTTACAAGAAGCTAAGTTGATATGGACATCGGGAAATGTCTTTAAAAACTCAGATACAATGAAAGGAAAGTAGTTGGTGCAATAAAATTCAGAAGCAGCAATATGAAGATAACCGTTTGGCTTTTCGAGATCTTCAAAGGCGGATTCCATTCGATCCACGATCAAAAAAAGTTCATCAGTATACTTCTTTAACAGCTTGCCGGCCGGTGTTAAATGATTGGTTCTTCCAACACGAAAGAATAATAGTTGATTCAACTCTTTTTCCAGTGACTGAATCTGAGCCGTAACAGTTGGCTGGGTAAAATTCAGTTTCTCCGCCGCCTTCGTAAAATTCGAGCACTCTGCCACCACCTGAAACGTTTTTAAATTCCTCAATTCCATTCCCGCGCCACCTCTGTACATCATATTGCCAACAGTTTACCATAGATCGGCCAATAGAAATGTATCCATAGAAGCGATTGATGAAAACGATTAAAAAGTTCAATTTCTCAATCAATATGCACCATGCTATGTTAAATGTAATGGGGGTGTTTGTGTGATTGTTTGTACAACATCAGACTTATCCGCTGAAATGAGACAAAAAATAGCGAAAGAAACGCAAGTTCCTGTCGTTCAAAGAACAATCAATGAACTGAGCAAAAGGGAGAAAAATGCTGTGGAAATTCTGATCACTTATGGAAACTTTGATGATGCTGTCACCGTTGAGGAATTGCGGCAGCTTCCAGGGTTGAAATGGATCCACGTCTTAAGCAGCGGGACGGAGCAATTGCCGATAACCCCAATCAAAGATAAGAACATTCTCGTCACTTCATCAAAAGGGATTCATGCGATTCCGATCAGTGAGTATGTGATTTTCGCCGTTCTTTATTTTGCAAAACATATACCACATTTTATAAAGCTTCAGGAACAGAAGAGCTGGTCATATACTGCTGGAATGTCTGAAGTTTATGGCAAAACGTTAGGCGTGTTGGGAACGGGTGTAATTGGATTGGAAATTGCCAGAAAAGCAAGGGCGCTTGGCATGAGTGTAATCGGAGTAAATCGAAGCGGACGTCATATGGCCGGCTTTGATGAAGTCCATCGTGTTCAGCGGTTGAAGGAAATAGTCCCATGTTGTGATTATATTTGCAGTGCGCTTCCATCTACTGATGAGACGAGAAATCTCATCGACAAAAATATCATTCAACTGATGAAGGATCAAGTCATTTTTATGAATGTCGGCAGAGGGGATGTCATTGTTGAAGAACATTTGTTAGAAGCTTTAAGAACAGGAAAAATAGGCGGTGCGGCTTTGGATGTGTTTAAAAGCGAGCCGCTTGAAGCTCAACATCCATTTTGGAGAATGAAAAATGTGTTGATTACACCTCATGCTTCCGCCAGAACGAATATGTACATGTTCCGTGCTCTTCAAATGTTCCTCGAAAATTTTCGCTATTATCAACAGAATGCTCTTCAGTTTATGGTCAATAAGGTGGATTTCCATTAACGTCATGTAGAAAGAAGGGAAAGCACATGGTGAAATACAGGCAAGATCCAACTTTTAAGGAGCCCAGGTTTAGTGGGATCAGTACTTTTATGAGGCTTCCGCATGTGAAGACATTGGAAAATGTAGACGTGGCCATCATAGGTGTCCCTTTTGATACGGGGCAAACATTCAGAACAGGAGCAAGGTTTGGACCGCAAGCCATTCGCAACTTCTCGTCGCTTGTGCGCTGCTCTTCGAATCACCAAAAAATCAATATATTTGATTATATTTCCGCTGTAGATTATGGAGATATTCCGGTTGTCCCGGGATTTATCCAAGAAACATATAAGAATATAGTCGAAGTTTTGGCTCCTATGTATAAAAAGGAAATCGTCCCGATTGTCATGGGCGGGGACCATTCCATTTCGTTAGGAGAACTGCGAGCTGCTGCCGAACATTATGGACCTGTTTCTCTCGTCCACTTTGATGCGCACACTGATACAGTGGACAGCTATTTTGGACAAAGGTACACACATGGTACCCCTTTTAGGCGGGCGGTGGAAGAAGGATTAATTGACCCTGTTCATTCTATCCAGATTGGGTTGCGCGGGTCGATCAATAGCGTGGACGAGTACGATCAATCCAGAGAACTCGGATTTGAAGTGATAACGACCGAAGAAGTCCTGGACATGGGAATCAAGTCATTAATTTCTTCCATTAAACATAGAGTGGCAGGCCGGCGTGTCTTTCTTTCTTTTGATGTAGACTTTATTGATCCGGCATTTGCCCCGGGGACGGGCACTCCGGAAGTTGGGGGAATTTATCCGCGTGAGGCCTTCCAAATATTACGCCAACTGACCGATATTCCTTTTATTGGTTTTGATGTGGTGGAAGTTCTTCCAGCGTACGATCATGGAGATATCACATCCGCATTGGCAGCCAACGTTATGTTTGAAATGATGTGTTTAACGGCATTGAATAAAAAAGAACACACCTGATGTGTAACAGAATGGGAGTGAGACACAACTAAATCAGCTGATGAAAAAACGAACAAACTTCATTCAGTAGGCGTTTTCTTCCATCTCCCTACTGAATGTTAGTTGAACCAATCGGGCATTTAGGTGCCGTTTACTCCCACTTAGCCCTTTTGTATTCACTCAAGATTTTGAAGTGGGAGTTTTACGGCACCTTACATGCGGGATAAAGTGAAACTTCATTGAATAAGATGGGACGGTTTGTATTCTCAGAGAATATGAAACAATTTCGAAAAAAATTTGACAAATTTGTTGACACCGCAGACACTCGGTGATATTCTTTAGATAAGAATTATTTTAAACATATTCACCTTTTGAAAAATGCCTTTTCAAAATCGTGAATAGTATAGATTGTACACAAACGACAGGGAAAGTAAAATAAGCAAAACTGCAATATTCACTGTGACTCTACTTCCATAGAGCGGTGAAGTGAATATAAGCCAGTTGTTCGAATGTAAGCCTTTCTATTTGGAAAGGTTGTTCGACAACTGGCTTTTTACGTTTTCTGTCAAACCCGTTTTTACTGATAAAATTTTTACAGGAGGAATATTTTCATGGGAGTTGCAACAGAAAGCAAATTCGTAAAGAAAACAGCCGGTTATGAGGTAAAGCCTCATCCGCAGTCAAACCGTTTGTTCCACATCACAGTTAACAAAGAAGCGATTGCCAAGTTTTTAGCGGCAGTGGAAGAGAAAAACATCTCTGTCCAAAGCCTTGAGTACACACCATACCAGCGCTTGATCGTATCTTCTCTTCTTCAAGATTTCGTGGGAGAAGATCTCGGCGAAACGCTTAGAGGAATTGTTCACGACCGCGAAACAGGCGGATTTACACTCGGTTTGGAAGGTGTAACTGAAAACACAGATGAGTATGTGATTTTTGCAACAGCGATTACACATCTACTTGGACAGCCCAACTTTGACGCCATGTCCGGAAAATATTATGCGCGTTTTACAGTAAAAGACACTGATAATAGTGACTCTTACCTGCGTCAAGCATACCGTCTCTTTACGCTCCATACTGACGGAACATTCGTTGATGAGCCAACTGACTGGTTGCTCATGATGAAAATGATTGAAGAAAACGCGCGTGGCGGTGAATCAAGACTTCTTCACTTGGATGATTGGAAAGAGCTTGATAAATTTGCCAACAATCCGCTTGGAAGCCATAAATTCTTGTACAAAGCTCCACCAAGCAAAAACGTTTCACAAGAAGTTAATCGTGCAACATTCTTTAAAAAGAATGACAAACCTTGCATCTGCTTTATCGACCAATTTGTTTATCCAGAAACAATTGATCAAGCTAAATACTTGGAAGAACTTTCTGCTTCCATGGAAAGCGATGAGAGCGTCATTGAATTGGAACTTCCAGTAGGCGACCTCGTTGTCGTCAACAACTTGTTCTGGTTGCACGGCCGTGCGGCATTTGAAAAAGATCCAAACTTAAATCGTGAATTGATGCGTCAACGTGGACGTTTCTTAGAGTAAATCAATCTCATTTGGAAATAACCTCTACCATTTTGTATGCACCCTTTGCAGGGTGCTTTTTTTATAGACAGAGAACATAATCCATATAGATCCAAGTGAATCCAAGAGAAGAAATCGCAAACCCAGTCACCATTTCCGGTTCATCGTACGCGCTCAAGTATGATGGTGCCGTTCGGACATTGCACTATGCAAAACTGGTCGACAGACGACTATTTGTGATTTGGCGGTAAAATCATGAGCGGAGTAAAACGCGCGGCAAGCGGCTTCCTAAGCTGGAAGATAAAATATGTAGGAAAGCCGCTTGCGATGAACGCCCTCCCGCTTTGGACTAACAAGTTGAGCACAAAACTCGCGGACAAGCGTGGATAAGAGGGTGAGCCGAAATACCCGTGTATGAGGAGGTCATACCCGCGTATAGAGGAGAATACCCGCGCGTGGAGAGAAATACCCGCGCATGGAGAGAAATACCCGCGTATAGAGAAATACCCGCGTATAGAGAAAAATACCCGCGTATAGAGGAAAATACCCGCGTATAGAGGAGAATACCCGCGTATAGAGGAAGAATACCCGCGTATAGAGAAAAATACCCGCGTATAGAGAGAAATCCCCGCGTATAGAGAGAAATACCCGCGTATAGAGAGAAATACCCGCGTATAGAGGAGAATACCCGCGTATAGAGAGAAATACCCGCGTATAGAGAAATACCCGCGTATAGAGGAAAATACCCGCGTATAGAGGAGAATACCCGCGTATAGAGAAAAATACCCGCGTATAGAGAGAAATCCCGCGTATAGAGGAAAATACCCGCGTATAGAGAGAAATACCCGCGTATAGAGAAATACCCGCGCATAGAGAAAAATACCCGCGTATAGAGGAAAATACCCGCGTATAGAGAGAAATACCCGCGTATAGAGAAATACCCGCGCATGGAGGAAAATACCCGCGTATAGAGAGAAATACCCGCGTATAGAGGAGAATACCCGCGTATAGAGAAAAATACCCGCGTATAGAGGATAATACCCGCGTATAGAGAGAAATACCCGCGGATAGAAAAAAATACCCACGTATAGAGAAATACCCGCGTATAGAGAGAAATACCCGCGTATAGAGAGAAATACCCGCGAATACCCGCGTATAGAGGATAATACCCGCGTATAGAGAGAAATACCCGCGTATAGAGAAATACCCGCGTATAGAGAGAAATACCCGCGTATAGAGGATAATACCCGCGTATAGAGAAAAATACCCGCGTATAAGGAGAAATCCCGCGGATACCCGTCATATCATCCGCGGGATTAAGAAAGCTTTCCTTGAGTAACCGCTATGTTGCTCAGTCAATTTTTAAGGGCTTGTTTTGTTCTCCTTCATGCCATTCTAATTCGAATTCAAATTCATACTTTCCATTTCTTTCTTCGAGTTCAATTTCTACGGTGACGAATTCTCCCGGTTCCACTTTTTGTGCCTGTTCTCCTTGGTGGAGCGTAAAAGACCCCTCTTCTTTTAATTTTGTTGCAATGGTTTGGAGGAGCGATGCTGCCTGTTCTCTTCCCATTTTTTCTTTATAACTGATCAGTCTGTTTGTTTGGTTTCTGTTGTTCATGATCCATCCTCCTTTCTGATATCGCTTATTACTATTCTTCCACAAAAAAGTAAAAGTTCCTCTAAAAGTTGTGATTTTATAGGGATGTTTCCCACGATGTGCTAAAATATACGTGAAAGAGGGTGGAAGGAGAATCGGATGGCTTGGTTATATGTTCTCTTTGCGGCTATTGTTGAAGTATTTTGGGTCATTGGTCTAAGGTACTCGGAAACATTTTGGGAATGGACCGGGACAATTGTGATGATTATTTTCAGCTTCTATTTTGTCATTAAAGCATGTGAAAAACTGCCATCTGGAACGGTCTATGCCGTTTTTACAGGTTCCGGGGCAGCTGCCATTGTCTTGATTGATTTTATCGTTTTTAGCGCAGACTTCACCTTTATAAAACTTATTTTTATCGCTTTCATTATTATAGGAGTAGTGGGAATTAAAATGACGACAGACGAGAAGCGTGAAGTGTCGAAAAACCCTTCAGATGGAGGAGATTGATTTGGCATGGGTGTATCTCATTATTGCAAGTTTCGGAGAAATTTTTGGTGTTATGAGCATCAATATGTATAATCAGAAAAAAAGTATCGGATGGCTGCTTGCCATTATTTTCACCTTTGGCTTCGGGTTTTATTTTTTGGCATTGGCGATGAAGGACATTCCGCTCGGTACGGCGTATGCAATCTGGACGGGATTGGGAGCGGCAGGCGCTGTCATAATGGGTATCCTCTTTTTTAAAGAGTCGGCAGGGTGGAAACGCATGTTATTTTTGAGCTTCATCATTGCTGGCGCAATCGGGTTAAAAGCGATTGAATGAGGGGGGAGCAATGATGGATGATGTAAGGTTTCAATCAATGGTTGAATGGTTGCGACAACATCACAATCAAGAAAATGCCGTAAAGATGGAAAGGTATATGCAAGGGCTATTTTCCTTCATTGGATTAAGATCGCCAGAAAGAAGGAATCTCACAAAGA
This sequence comes from Siminovitchia sp. FSL H7-0308, assembly GCF_037980985.1. NCBI lineage: Bacteria > Bacillati > Bacillota > Bacilli > Caryophanales > Bacillaceae > Siminovitchia > Siminovitchia sp. FSL H7-0308. Next base: position 3,079,339 of record NZ_CP150282.1, on the reverse strand, counting down.
ATTTTATTTAATTGTTTCATGACATGACAATGGATGAATGTAAACCTTTTATTTTAAAATTGTGGGAGCTTCCGGAAAAAGAGTTTCAAAATATTGCCTTGGACATACTTGGCAAAAAACAGCAACAATTGGATGCATCCCATATAGATTTGATTGAATATTTGATTATAAAGAAGCCGTGGTGGGACACTGTTGATACCATTGCCAGCCACTTGGTTGGCACGTTATTTTTCAAACATCCCGAACTAATCGAATCAAGAGGCGAGAAATGGCTAACTTCCGATCATATGTGGCTTCAGCGGACCATGATCCTCTTTCAATTAAAGTATAAAGAAAAGACGGATGAAACATTGCTGTTTGCCAATATTAAGCGCACGATGCATATAGAGCAATTTTTTATTCAAAAAGCGATTGGCTGGTCGCTCAGAGAGTACTCAAAAAGCAGCCCTGCCAGTGTCCTGCATTTTATAGAAAGTCATCCATTGTCTAACCTGGCAAAAAGAGAAGGCTTAAAATATATGCAAAGAAAAGGGAGGAATATGGATGGCTAAAAAGGCGTTGCTAAATGTCGATTATACATATGACTTTGTGGCTGAAGACGGCAAGCTTACTTGCGGGAGGCCAGGGCGGGATATTGAAAAGGCAATTGTTGGCTTAACAAAACAGTTTTTGGAAAATGGTGATTTTGTCGTTTTTGCGGTTGATAAACATGAAGAGGGAGATGACTTGCATCCTGAGACGGCGCTTTTCCCTCCACATAATATTGCAGGTACAAGCGGGCGGGAATTTTACGGCGGTTTGAAAGATTTGTACGAGCAGCAAAAAAATAGCCCAAACTTATATTATCTGGATAAAACAAGGTACAGTGCGTTTGCGGGAACGGACCTTGAAATAAAACTGCGTGAGCGGGCAATTGAAGAAGTTCATATTTGTGGGGTCTGTACCGATATATGTGTGTTGCATACAGCGGTGGACGCCTTTAACAAAGGGTTTCAAATGGTTATTCATAAGAATGCGGTGGCAAGCTTTAATGAGACGGGCCACAACTGGGCATTGACCCATTTTACAAACACACTTGGGGCAAGAGTAGTCTGAGAAAGGGAGTAAAGGCGCATGAGATTTCATGAAAACGACGACAGCCTGGCGCTGCATACAGATTTATATCAAATTAATATGGCGAAAACCTATTGGCAAGATGGAATCCACGAAAGAAAAGCAGTATTTGAATTATATTTTAGAAAATTGCCGTTTGCAAACGGTTATGCCATTTTTGCCGGATTGGAAAAAGCGATTCATTATTTGCGGAATTTTCATTTCAGCGAAAGCGATTTGCGATATTTGCGGGATGATCTCGATTATAATGGGGAATTTATCGACTATTTGGCGAACCTTCGTTTTTCAGGGACGGTTCGTTCCATGAAGGAAGGAGAGCTTGTATTTGGCAATGAGCCCATCTTGCAAGTGGAGGCACCGCTTGCCGAAGCGCAGCTCATTGAAACCGCACTCCTGAACATCGTGAATTATCAAACATTGATTGCCACTAAGGCTTCCCGAATAAAAGAAGTGGTCGGGGATGAAGTGGCGCTGGAGTTTGGTTCAAGGAGAGCACAGGAAATGGACGCCGCTTTATGGGGAACACGCGCAGCTTTTATTGGCGGTTTCGATGCCACTAGCAATGTAAGGGCCGGCAAATTGTTCGGTATGCCTGTTGCCGGGACGCATGCCCATTCCATGGTCCAAGCGTATCAAGATGATTATACCGCATTTAAAAAATATGCGGAAAGTCATCGGGACTGCGTGTTTCTCGTTGATACATATGATACATTGAGATCCGGCGTTCCGGCGGCGATCCGGGTGGCGAAAGAATTTGGTGACAGGATTCAATTTAAAGGAATCCGCCTCGACAGCGGGGACATGGCCTTTTTATCAAAAGAAGCGAGGAAAATGCTGGATGTGGCAGGATTTCCGGACGCCAAAATTTATGCGTCAAGTGATTTGGATGAATATACGATTTTCCACTTGAAAGCACAAGGAGCAAAAATCGACTCCTGGGGAATCGGCACGAAACTCATTACTGCTTATGATCAGCCTGCGCTTGGGGCGGTATATAAAATGGTCGCCATCGAGAATGAGTTCGGAGAATGGGAGGATACGATTAAAATATCGAGTAACGCCGAAAAAGTAACCACCCCGGGCCGTAAAAAGGTTTACCGGATCATTAATCGGTTAAATCATAAGTCAGAGGGTGATTATATCACCTTATGGGATGAAAAGCCGGAAGAAGAAAAACAACTGAAAATGTTTCATCCTGTTCATACGTTTATTAGTAAATTGGTAACAGATTTTAATGCAAAACAATTACTTCATGAAATATTTGTAGACGGAGAGCTGGTATATGATTTGCCGGGCCTTCAAGACATTCAGGCGTTTGCCAGGGAAAACCTTGATCTCTTGTGGGCAGAGTATCGGCGTTCGCTAAATCCTGAAGAATATCCAGTCGACCTCAGTCAGGATTGCTGGGATAATAAAATGAGGAATATCGAAGCGGTCAAAGAAAAGATTGACCGTTTGAGAAAATAGAAGAAAGGGGACATGCGCCGTGAGTTTACAACAACAAATCATCAAAGAATTAAAGGTAAAGTCCCGGATCGATCCACAGGAAGAAATCCGCATCAGCATCGACTTTATGAAAGAGTATATGAAAGCTCATCCTTTTTTTAACGGATTTGTACTCGGTATATCTGGCGGACAAGATTCGACATTAGTCGGGAAACTGGCCCAGATGGCGGTTGACGAGCTGAACGAGGAGCGTGATGTGAAAAAATATAAATTTATTGCTGTCCGGCTGCCTTATGGCGTACAAAAAGATGCAAGCGATGTAGATGACGCGCTGGCATTTATTAAGCCGAGCGTGACTTATACAGTGGATATAAAGCCTGCCGTTGACGCAAGTGTGGCTTCCCTTGAAAAGGCGGGGGTGAAGATTTCCGACTTCACAAAAGGAAATGAAAAAGCGAGGGAACGGATGAAGGCCCAGTATAGCATCGCGGCAATGCATAACTGTGTCGTTCTCGGCACTGATCATGGAGCAGAAGCGATTACGGGGTTTTTTACAAAGCATGGAGACGGCGCAGCCGATCTCGTTCCTATATTCAGGTTAAATAAAAGGCAGGGAAGAATGCTTCTGAAAGAGCTGGGCTGTCCGGAACATTTGTACAATAAAATCCCAACCGCAGACCTGGAGGATGCCCGGCCGCTCTTGCCGGATGAGGTGGCGCTTGGCGTGTCATATGAGGATATCGATGACTATTTGGAAGGGAAGCAGGTTTCCCCGCAGGCTAAAAATACGATAGAGGCTTTATACCGCAAATCAATGCATAAACGGCATTTGCCGGCACATGTATTTGATGACTTTTGGAAATAGGGGGCGGTTCAGTCCCCTTCCATTCCACCATGTAAAATATGATAGGATCGGCAGGTGTATTCATTGACGACCGAGATTTCTCAGCAGCAAGTGAAAAAAGTGATTCAAAACATAGAAAAGGTCATTATTGGAAAAACAGAAGTAGCTCGGCTCAGTATCGTTGCGCTCCTGGCGGAAGGCCATGTGCTGCTGGAGGATGTACCCGGGTTAGGGAAAACGATGCTCGTCAAAGCGTTGGCGAAATCCGTTGATGCCGACTTTAAACGCATTCAATTCACTCCGGATTTATTGCCTTCCGATGTACTTGGCGTATCGATTTACAACCCGAAAGAAATGGCGTTTTCTTTTCGGCCCGGACCAATCGTGGGAAATATTGTTTTAGCCGATGAAATCAATCGGACTTCGCCTAAAACCCAATCTGCCTTGCTTGAAGCAATGGAAGAAAAAAGTGTGACGATTGACGGCGCGACACTCCATATGGAAAAACCGTTTTTTGTGATGGCAACACAAAACCCAGTAGAATACGAAGGAACATACCCGCTTCCCGAAGCCCAATTAGACCGGTTTTTATTGAAACTGAAAATGGGATACCCGGAAGCAAATGAAGAAGTAGAACTGTTGACGAGAGTACAAAAAGTCCCGCCAATCGACTACCTGGAACCGGTTATCAGCCTGGAGGAATTAAGACATTTGCAGCGCCAGGTGAAAGATATATTTGCGGAAGAAACGATTAAACAATATATCGTTGATTTGGCCATCAAGACGCGGTCTCATCCGGACATATTCCTCGGAATCAGCCCCCGCGGATCAATCGCCTTGCTAAAAGCGGCACAGGCATACGCATTTATTTCAGGGCGCGACTTTATTATCCCGGATGATGTCCAGTACCTTGCTCCATATGTTTTCTCCCATCGCATCCTTTTGCAATCCGAAGCCAAGTACCGTGGGGTTTCAGCCGAATCCCTTATAGGCGAATTGGTGAAGTCGGTTGATATACCGGTAAAAAGGGCTGTAAAATAAGATGAAAACAAGAAGTTCCAAAATTCCAATTATGGCAACATTGAAAAGACTTTCCGGATTTTTCCTTATCATCCTATTGCTTGCCCTTATTTTCTCCTATGCCATGTTTCAAGGCGGGTTTGTCAGCTGGTTTTTGTTTTTCAGCTTTTTGCCTGTGGCTGTCTATTCGCTTTTGCTGAATGCCTTTCCATTACGATTTGATGTGAAGAGGGATCTTTCCTCTGAACGGCTTTACGCCGGAAATAATGTACGAGTAACCATCACTGCAACAAGAACATTTCCTTTTCCTCTGCTTTTTTTAATCATCGAAGATGTTGCTTCCGTCAATGGTCATAAACAGATGCTTTTTCCCGGGTTTAGCAGGCGGTTGACGATTCGTTACGAGATTACCCGTATTCCCCGTGGAGAGCATATGTTTCATTCTGTCCGTTTTAAAACCGGAGACCTTTTCGGTTTTTTGGAAAAAGAAACATCCATTTCTGTTCCGAAAACGATCCTTGTCTATCCCAAGTTGAATCCTTTTATCCATGAACCGTTTAAACGGGCGCTGGAGCGTGGAATGGGATCAGGAAGATTCCAATATCATAAGGATGCCTCTCTTGTGGCCGGAATCAGGGAATATCAGCCCGGGGACCGATTTTCATGGATTGATTGGAAGGCGACAGCAAGGACAAATGACATCATGGCGAAAGAATTTGAGGTCAAAAGGTCCAATGATCCGCTATTCGTGCTTGATTGCAGCATTGCCGACCACTTTGAGAAAATGGTTGAATTTACAGCCTCTGCCGCAAGGTCCATACTTGAGAGCGGGGGACAGGCAGGCTTGTATTTGCCGGGGGGCGAAACATCATATCTCCCGGTGAATGGCGGCGAACGGCATTTTATGAATATATTATATGTCTTGGCGAAAGCGCGGCCTCAATTTAAAAATGTCATGGAAGAAATGGTAGAAGAGGCGAAACTGTTTCAACACAACGGAAGTGTGATTTTTATTGCGGCCTCACTGACAAGCTCTTTATTGGAACAGGCAGAAATGCTAGTAAGAAGGAAGCGAAATGTTGTTATTTTCCTTGCTCAAGCGAAAGCCGCGGCACCGCAAGAGAAAGTGTTGATTCAGGAAGCGCTGCAACGAGGTATGCACATTGAAAGATTATATGATCGAGAGATAAAAGCCGATTTATCGGGGGAGAAAGAAGCATGAATAAGGATCGGACATATATGAAACTACTGCTTTATGTATTTGGTTTTTTGCTTCTTTGGGAATGGCTTTTGCCATTGGAACAAATTACAAAAACAAGCCAAATTCATTACTTCATCATTTTCGTTGTGTTTTCCATCATCTTGATTTTCTTGGGAACACCATGGTTTATTAGCTGGCCGGTAAAGTCAGGTTTTATCCTTATTTTCCTGTACCTTATCTTTCGGGAAGCGAATGAGCCCATCGTTGTCTGGCTTCCTCGTTTCGGTACGGAAATCCAGTTAAATATATCGTTGCTTGCTTCCAAAAACTGGACCGAATTATCGCCCGGATTTCGCAGTCTATTATTTTTTCTATTGTTATGGCAAATTACTTATTTGCTTCGCTTTTGGCTGACAATCAGAAAGAGAATTTTCATTTTTTACATGATGACGATTTTTTATGTCGCTCTCCTGGATACTTTTACCGAATATGAAGCGAACCGGGCCATTGTGCGTATTGTTATCATTGGTTTCGCACTTCTCGGAATTCTTTTTTTTCAGCGTGTGTTGGAAAAAGAACAGATTAAAGATGCATCCGGATTAATGAAACAATGGATGTTTCCTTTAACCTCCATGATTATACTCAGTGTATTGGCAGGTTATATTTCACCTAAAGCAGCCCCAGTTTGGCCGGATCCTGTACCGTATATCAAATCCAAATCGACTACGGATAAGACGGCAAATCCCGGTATCTCCAAAATCGGCTACGGAGTAGACGACTCCCAATTGGGCGGACCGTTTATCAGTGATGATCGGGTCGTATTCGAAGTGACATCTTCGAGCAGGCAGTATTGGAAGATTGAAACGAAAGATGTATACACTGGAAAAGGCTGGATTACTTCGGAACAATCTGCTCCAATGAAGCGATTCGAATATGGAGAAACATTTTTAATGGATGAGCACATGCGCAACGAGGGAGAATTGACAAAAGCAAGCTTCCAATTTGAAATCCAATATCCACATATCGTCAGACCTTACGGGTTTGTATCGGTAACAGGCAATGAAGGGAATGGTTTTCTTCAATATGATCCGGTTCTTGACAAGATAAATTCACACACAAGTGATGGTACGGAAGCCCGCTTGAAAGAATATACAGTCACATACGAGAAAGCCGCATACAGCATGAAGAAGTTGCGAGGGACAACTGGTTTGCCGGACGGTGAGCAATATAACCAGCTGCAAAAAAGATATACGCAGCTTCCCGCAGCGTTTCCAGAACGTGTTAAGGAGCTGGCTGTTGAAATAACGAAAGAGGAAGATAATTGGTTTGACAAGGCAAAAGCCATAGAGCGCCACTTCCAATCGGGTGATTTTTCCTATGACCAAACCCGCGTCGCCATTCCAACCGGTGATGAGGATTATGTAGAACAATTTTTGTTTGATACGAAAAGGGGATATTGTGATAATTTCTCTAGCTCCATGGTAACAATGCTGCGTTCGATTGGAATTCCGGCTAGATGGGCGAAAGGCTACGCGCCTGGGAACTACCGCGAAGCGGCTGATGGAGAATACAGAATTTACCAAGTAACAAACAATGAGGCCCATTCGTGGGTGGAAGTTTACTTTCCGGGTTTGGGATGGGTTCCATTTGAACCGACAAAAGGATTTAACAATCCTTCATCTTATGTATTCGACGAAGCCCAATCTCAAGCAAGCCAGACCGATCCGGCTGCGCCCCCCGAAAAAGAGGCTGAGAAGGAAGAAAAAGAGACAAAGGAAGTTATTGAAGAAAAAGAACCTTCCAACACTTCCAATTTTACGGGAATCGGGCTTTCCAAATGGATTTGGAGTGGCGCCCTGTTATTAGTTGTTATGGGCTTAGGATTTGCGATCTTTTATAGTAGAAGAAAACGTCCTTTTGCAAATAAAAATGAGAAAAATGATGACGGAACTTTTATAGAAGCATACGAGCTGTTGCTAAAGCGGTTGGACAAACGCGGCTTTCAAAGGAAAACGGGCCAAACATTGCGTGAATATGCGGCCTATATCGACCGGCAACTTCAAACCAAGGAAATGAGCCAATTAACGCAAGCGTATGAACGCATCATTTACCGGGGAGATGACGCATCTACCCTCACCAGTGAAGAAAAAGCGCTCTGGAAAACGCTCATGGAAAAGGCGAGCGGCGGGGAGATGTCATCGAATTAATCTAAACATACAGCAGTTGGGCTTGGAATCAAAAAGAACTGGAGTACATTAGAAAAGAGAGGCTATCAATACGAAGAAAGAGCCTGTCCTTATTTGAACAGGCTTGGTATAGACGGCATTCCGATGATGATAGCGATCCCGTTGGCGCCGGGGCTAGTGGTTAGACCACCCCGGCATTTAATAGAATGTCCTCTTATTTCTTCGCTAACTCCTTCTGTTCCATTTGTCACGCATCCTTCATTTTCATTCCCCGGATTTTATATATGACAAATAAGAGAATGAACCACACCGGCGTTACAAACAAGGCGATCCGTGTGTCTTCCCCGAGTGCAAGCACTACTAAAATAAATCCGAAGAAAGCAAGGATCAGGTAATTGGCAAATGGAAAAAGCGGCATTCTAAACTTACTCGCTTTGGCTAATTCCGGCCTTGTTTTGCGATATTTTAAATGGGCAAGTACGGTAATTCCCCAAATAAAGATGAAGCAAAAGGTGGAAACGCTTGTGATCAGCGTAAATACTCCTTCCGGCATGACATAATTCAAAATAACGACAATCAGTACAATACCAGCCGAAAAAAACAAGGCATTGGAAGGCACTTTATGGGATGTCAGTTTTTTAAATGTTTGAGGCGCCTGTTGATTTTTTGCAAGTGAATAGACCATCCGGCTCGTACTAAAAATGGCGCTGTTACAAGCCGATGCAGCTGATGTCAGAACGACAAAGTTGATAATGCTTGCAGCTGCCGTAATACCAACCGCCGCAAAGACTTGGACAAATGGGCTTTCTGCCGGGTTAACGGTCGTCCACGGATATATACTCATGATCACCAGTAGTGCGCCGATGTAAAAAATGATTATTCGAATGGGAATATTATTGATTGCTTTCGGGATAACCTTTTCCGGGTTTTCTGTTTCACCTGCAGTGAGTCCTACAAGTTCAATCCCTGCAAACGCAAACATGACCATTTGAAATGAAAGGACAAAACCGGTCATGCCATTCGGGAACATGCCCCCGTGACTCCATAGATTAGTGAAACTGGCCGGACCTGCATCAGTGGAAAAACCTTTCACGATCATAAAAATACCGACCACAATTAACGCCAAGATGGCAATGACTTTGATTAACGCAAACCAAAATTCCATTTCCCCAAAAAGTTTTACGGAGGCCAGGTTCATCACCAACAACAAAATCAATGTAATGAAGCCCGGTATCCACTGGGGCACACTGGGGAACCAATATTGTATATAAATACCAACCGCTGTCAAATCAGCCATTGCAATAGATACCCAACTGAACCAATAAGTCCACCCGGTGATAAAAGCTGCCGCATCACCAAAATAGTCTTGTACGAAGTCAACAAAAGAATGATAGTTTAAATTGCTTAAAAGGATCTCTCCCAGTGAACGCATGATTAAAAAGCAAATGATGCCTGTAATCAGATAAGCGAATAAAATAGACGGCCCCGCCAAATGGATCGATTTCCCTGCTCCAAGAAATAATCCCGTTCCGATGGCCCCACCTATGGCAATTAATTGTACGTGCCTGTTTTTTAAACCTCTTGATAGATTTTCCTGCTGCATGTGATGTACCTCTCTAACTATTTAGCATTTGTAAAATTGTTCCAGTTTTCCGGATGTAAAACCATTTCAGCGATCCCGCTTTTGTGAAGCGATTACATTCATGTCGACAAAATTTCATTTCAGATCAAGAAGGAAAACAGTTACCCTCCTTTTTGTTACTTTACCCGCAAAGGCAAAGAAAATAGGTATATTTCTCTTTTCGCTAATATCATAGTATTTTTCTTCAAGGAAGACTCAATTGTTATTAATTTTAACAAATAATAACATAAAATCCATACCCGTTTGACATAAAGGTCATTCTATGGGATTTCAGGGCTAGATATCGACTCGAGTCCTGTTTCGCAGGGCTTCGCCAATGGAAGGAAGCTACAGCAAAAAAAAGAGAGTTAGCTGTAGCCATATTCTATTATACAATTTTCGTGAAATATTTTTTAAAATTTGGGACCAATGGTAACAATACTTGTTTGGGAACTCTAACAAAAAGTTGCAAAACTGGCAAATATTGATTTTTGAGTGAACATTTACCATCAATCACATGTAAGAAGTAAATATTTCCCTAGATCAAAATATAATTGTAACATATTTGATCCTTCTTTAGGGGGAATTTGCACAATGCGTTTCTAAAGAAAGGGAGGGTAATAAATATAGTCGACTGAATCAAGAAATGTTGTTACCGCAAAATGATTGGATGTATTAGGGCTTTTATGAAAGTGGCCCTCACTTCGAAAAAATATAGGTGATTTGATTCGTTTTTATCAAGATAGAGAAAAATTTCGATAAAAAGAGAGAAAAATGGATGACAAATTGGAATGGAAGTATTGACGAAAGTGGACGCAACTGATAAAGTGAAAACCGAAAAGAATATGTCGTTTTGTATCGTATAATAGCGGGAATAGGGCCCGCAAGTCTCTACCAAGCTACCGTAAATAGCTTGACTACGTGAAAAACGGGAATTGTCAATGAGGGATATTTATTGTATCTTCGCATCCCATTTTTCCCGCCTAACCAGTCAACGCCTTTAAGCTGTAGCCGCTTAAGGCGTTTTTCTATTTGGATTTATTTATCCCGGTATTCACTGGCAGTGAGGCTCGCATATCGAAGAGGTCGGGTGGGAGATCAAGAGCCAGTAAACAGCTCGAGACTCGTTCAACTAATCATCAGTGGAAAAAGCATACTGATTGAAGTTTCAATATCGGAGCCTTTTATTCTGGGAGAAATTGGGGAATGTATGAAGAAGAGGTAAATATGAACAAATTGGCTGCCTTTTAAGAGATCGCTTTATATAAAATTCAATGGAGGAAAGTTAAGGTGAAAAATTATTTTAAATTCGATGAATTAGGCACCAATTATCGGCGAGAATTTGTCGGGGGTCTGACAACGTTTTTATCCATGGCTTATATCCTGATTTTAAACCCGATCACATTATCGCTTGAAACGGTGAAGGATTTACCCGATGCACTGCGAATGGATCACGGTGCCGTATTTGTGGCTACCGCTGTAGCGGCCGCACTTGGGACCTTATTGATGGGCTTGCTTGCCAAGTATCCTATTGCGCTCGCACCGGGAATGGGACTGAACGCCTTTTTTGCTTATACAGTTATTTTAACAATGGGAATCCCGTGGCAGACCGCTTTGACGGGAGTTTTATTTTCGGGAATTATTTTTGTGATTTTAACGTTGTCGGGTGTACGGGAAAAAATCATCAACTCGATTCCGGCTGAATTAAAGATTGCGGTTGGATCGGGAATCGGCTTATTTATCACATTTGTCGGTTTGCAAAACGCCAAAATTATTGTGAGTAACGATGCTGTCCTTGTCGGTTTGGGAGATTTAAGGGATGGGAATGTCCTGTTGGCCATTATCGGTATTGTGATTACTGTCATCTTAATGACGCGTGGCGTAAATGGCGGTATTTTCTTCGGGATTTTGATCACCGGGATCATCGGCATGATTACCGGGGTTGTACCTAAACCAACCGGGCTGGTGGGACCTGTACCGAGTATTGAACCAACATTTGGCGCGGCTCTAGAACCGATTTTCAATTCCCCCGGCGAAGTGTTCACGCTCCAAATGCTTGTTGTCATCTTGACCTTTTTATTTGTCGATTTTTTTGATACAGCGGGCACGCTCGTTGGTGTGGCACAACAGGCAGGTCTTATGAAAGGAAATACCTTGCCACGGGCGGGGAAAGCTTTGCTTGCCGATTCTTCGGCAACAGTCGTGGGAGCAGTATTGGGTACGTCTACCACAACAGCTTATGTTGAATCGTCTGCGGGGGTTGCAGCCGGGGCCAGAACTGGCTTTGCGAATATCGTAACAGCCATTTTATTCTTGTTATCATTGTTTTTCTATCCGCTCTTGGGAGTGATCACGGCGTCTGTTACAGCTCCGGCTCTGATTATCGTTGGTGTGTTGATGGTGTCTGGAATTGGAGGAATTGATTGGAAGAAATTTGAGATCGCGGTGCCTGCTTTTTTCACAATCATCTCAATGCCATTGACATATTCTATTGCGACTGGGATCGGTATTGGCTTTATTTTTTATCCGATCACAATGTTGGTAAAAGGAAGGATAAAAGAAGTTCACCCTATTATGTACGGATTTTTCGTCGTCTTTGTGTTATATTTCATATTTATTATTTAATCGCTTGTTGCTTGCGGAAAAGAGAGCTTCTTCTCTGCAAGCTTTTTTTAAATAGTGCCATCTGAGTGATTGATTATATATTCAGAACGGAAGGCGGCGCCCCTTGCGGCAATAGCTTGGGCTGAAAACCCCGCAAGAGCGAAGCGATGAGAAGGGGAAAGCAGACCTGCGAAAAAGCGTCCCCCTGTAGGGAAGAAAACACATTGGAATGTTCGCTTTCTTACGTATTACATCGAATGATGAAGTTAATTCAAGTGTAAAAATTGGAAAAATTGTCTATCCCATGAACGATCTTTTTCAGGAGGGTACTTTAATGATATGATGTGTCATATAGTATTTCTCCGTTTGTACGTTGGAGGACTTTTAGATATGGAGGGTGCCTACATGCCAGGAAAAACAGAATTGCAACATCAAGAAATGATCATGGTATTAGATTTCGGAAGCCAGTACAATCAGTTAATTACTCGTCGCATACGTGAGTTTGGTGTATATAGCGAGCTTCATCCACATTCCATTACGATGGAGGAAATCAAAGCCATCAATCCAAGCGGGATTGTTTTATCGGGGGGACCCAATAGCGTTTATGAGGAAAATGCTTTTCGCTGTGACGAAAGGATATTTGAATTGGGTATACCGGTACTGGGAATTTGCTATGGGATGCAGCTTATGACGAAGCACTTTGGCGGAGTCGTAGAAAAAGCAAAGGGAAGAGAATATGGCAAAGCAAAGGTTGAAATAAGGGAAGGAGCTCCTCTCTTTACAGACTTGCCGACGGAGCAAACCGTATGGATGAGTCATGGGGACTTAGTCAAGGAAGCCCCAAAAGGTTTTGTGATTGATGCTGTCAATCCTTCCTGCCCCATAGCAGCGATCAGCCATAAGGAGAAAGCATTATACGGCGTTCAATTCCATCCTGAAGTTCGCCATACGCAGTTTGGCATCGAGCTATTAAAAAACTTTGTGTTTGAGATTTGCCGCTGTAAAGGCGAATGGACGATGGAAAGCTTCATTGATGTTGAAATTGAAAAAATACGAAATGAAGTGGGCGATAAAAAAGTTTTATGCGCGCTGAGCGGCGGTGTTGATTCTTCCGTTGTGGCTGTCCTGATTCATAAAGCAATCGGAGATCAACTTACTTGTATTTTCGTCGATCACGGGTTGCTCAGAAAAGGTGAAGCAGAAAGTGTTATGAAAACTTTCCGTGAAGGCTTCCATATGAATGTCATCTTGGTTGATGCAAAAGAAAGATTTTTATCAAAACTAAAAGGTGTTACAGATCCAGAGCAGAAGCGGAAAATTATCGGCAACGAATTTATTTATGTATTTGACGATGAAGCCACAAAGTTGCAAGGAATTGAGTTCCTTGCCCAAGGAACCCTATATACAGACATTATTGAAAGTGGAACAGCCACGGCCCAAACGATCAAATCACATCATAATGTCGGCGGATTGCCTGAAGATATGGAATTCAAACTGATTGAGCCGTTAAACACATTGTTTAAAGATGAAGTACGCGCATTGGGAACGGAACTTGGCATTCCGGATGAAATTGTTTGGCGCCAGCCATTCCCGGGACCGGGCCTTGGCATCAGAGTGCTGGGCGAAATTACAGAAGAAAAACTGGAAATCGTCCGGGAATCAGATTACATTTTGCGCGAAGAAGTTAAAAAGGCCGGACTTGAAAAAGAGATTTGGCAGTACTTCACTGTCCTGCCCAACATTCGCAGCGTGGGCGTTATGGGAGATGGACGCACATACGACCACACAATCGGCATAAGAGCTGTCACCTCCATTGACGGCATGACCTCTGATTGGGCGCGAATACCTTGGGACGTTCTCGAAATCATTTCCACACGGATCGTCAACGAAGTGGAACATGTGAACAGAGTTGTTTATGATATAACGAGCAAACCGCCAGCGACGATTGAGTGGGAGTAGTAGAAGGAGAGCGGAAACCCCTTTGTTTATAAGGGTTTCGGCTCTTTTCCCTATTGTCATTGCATTGTTATTGCATTATTTGTTTCTAAGTCCTTACGCAAATATTGAACTGTGAATTGATTTTTGGGAGAAGTATCTTTATTTTCAGTTGCAGTTTGATAAGACAATATACCTTTTAGTTTATGAGCGACCTCAAAATTACTGTTTGGATACAAATGTCCATAGGTGCCGAGTGTCGTTTCAATATCTTCATGTCCTAGGCGATCTTTAATAATTAATGGGTTTTCTCCCATACTAATAAGCAGAGAAGCGTGAGAATGTCTTAAAGCATGTAATCTTATTCGATGAACCCCAGCCTTTTTTGAATAACGTGTAATGGCATTTGCTAACGTATGCTTTTGTGTAGGGATACCATTATAGCTCATCACAAAATTGGTTTGGACGATAGATTGCTGCTTTTCCTTCCATTCGTGGAGTAACATTAATGTATCCTCATCTAATGCAATATGACGGACACTAGCTTTTGTTTTTGGTTCTACAAAAGAATAGTTATCTAAATTCTTATAGTAAAGTGTTTTATTGATTGATAACAAACCTTTGTCAAAGTCAATATCTTCCCATTGAATCGCAGTGGCTTCTCCAATTCGCATGCCTGTCATAAACAAAAGCCACAATGAAATAAATAAAAAATGTTGATAGTAGTCTTCCTTATAAAAAAGGGAGATGACTTTTTCAAATTCTTCTTTTGTCCAAAAATCTATTTTTGTCTTTGTCTTTTTTACATTTCCAACAATTTTCGATGGATTACTTTCGGTTAAACCTAAAACAACAGCTCGATCCATTGCCATGGAAAACAACCCTTGAACATTTCTAATATAAGAAGAACGATACTTCTTTTTAGATAATGCTAATTGCCATTTTTGAACATGAATTGGGGTAATTTCTGATGTGAATAAGTTATCAAAAAAAGTGAAATGTTTTCTTACAGTCGGTAATCGATTATCGTACGTTCTTCCTTTTACTTGTGTTTTATACCAAGGTAAGAAAATATCTTCAATAAACTGTCGAAATAAAATGTCCTCTTGTTTTTCTTCTAAGGAGTCTGACTTTGTTAGTAGTAACTTAGAATATTCTTCCCTTGCTTCTTTTTTGGTCTTAAAACCACTACGGTACTTCTGGATTTGCTTACCAGTGATGGGATGATAGCCTAAATTTGCCCTAAAATAATAAGTTCCGTTCTTTGCCTTTTTGATGATATCTTTAGTCATGATTTCACTCCTTACGCAATTAGTGCAAGAAGTACAAATCACACGTCTAAAGTTATCCCTAATACTTCCTCTACAGCTTCTTTAGGAACACGATCCAACTTTTTAGATTGATAATACGTGTGGCCCTTTGAAATCATTAGTTTTTTGCATTCTCTAATGATATCAGCTGAATAAGAAGGACCATAACCTAGTGCTATCAAGTCTTTTTTAGTGACTGTGACCATATAAACTCCTTTCCATAGACTAGGATATGCATTTGATATCTGTCTATTATTATATCGCGTCTATAAAACTAATTCTAATACGTTGCGTGAATTTGGCTCTTGCACTAAAAAAAAGGTCTTATTCTCATAACTTAATAGTTACTGTAACTTATCTTGTTAAACTGAAAGTCAAAAATCAGACGGCTGTTGGTCACAGCTCCACGGGAATTTCACCCCTGCAAGTATTGCTTCCAGCCCTATTCATAGCTTGCGACGCTTCAAACGCTCGAACCATGACGATAGAGGAGTATCATTATCCTGACTGATGGGTTATCGCCAGCAATCCACCACGATTGTTTTAGACAACGTATTATTTCGCTCGTTCCATGTTGGAAGTCTTGGCGTACTTGTCAGGTTGCTTATCATCAGCAGAATGTATCTGATTTTTGTTATACGGCATGGCGTTATCTTCCATGCTTTCTTTGTCAAAGAACAAATAATATAATGAAAGGGGAAATCTCTCTACTTAAATTTTGAAAGTTAAAATAGACTGCATTAGTTTGGAACGCAAACGATCACGTGTATCTTCATCGATACCCCAATAAATGTTCCCGCGCTCATCACGAAGCTTACGCATGGACAGACTGGTCATGTAGCTTCCATAATGCAGAATAACTACTTTCATTGCTTCTGGCTCACCCTTATTTGCAGCTAAAATAATTGGGTACGGCAATAAACCACGCTCGTTGTTTTCAACATTAGAATTAATCATCCCATTCATCTGCATGTTCCTCCAAAAAACGTCTTAACGGTTTAAAGAACTCGTTCGCCTATACTGTACAGTACTAACGTGGAATGTTGAACAATTGATCAATTTTTACATCAGAAAGATTAAAAAAGTAGTATAGTAGGATGATAGTACGCTTCTCAACTGGCAAGCTATGCATCGCTTTTGCAAGAAGTGTAGGAGTAATTCTCTTACCAGCTACTTGAAGTCCTTCTATTTCTTCTCCCTTTTAGTGTTTGTCTAAGGTATAGAGCTGTTTTTCTTCTAGCGGTGTTAAATTTGAAAATGTTATCTCCGTTTCTGCCTTTCTTTGTATATGTTGATTGCTTCATTTTTCAGTACTCGCTTACAAAAAGCGTTAAATGCACAACGCACCTGCCGTTCGGTACCATACACTCAACTCTCTTCGAAACTGCAAAGATGGGTGATGATTTCCCCTTTCATTACCTTCAACAAGTTTTTTTGTAAAATGCCAAAAATCAGAGAAAAATTTTTAAAAAAACAATAACACGAGTTAATTTCATAATCCCGAGCCCTTGGGGCTCAAGGCTTTCAAGACGTAAAAAAATAGGCACCTCCCCAAATCCTGTATAATGTAAGTTACCACACAAACATAACAGACTGGAGAGATGCCCTATGTCCATTATACGTCAACCAAGCCTATTTGACATGCATGAATTATATGAGTTGGAACCTACCCACCACTTTGAGGCTGTTTTTTCGACAATCGATCTGAATCCTTTTTGGAATCTTTTCGATAAACCAAAAAAAGTAGGTGCCCCAAGAGAACTGAATTATGGTGCCATGGTCTATTCACTTATCGCTCGTATGGTGGAGCGTATCGTGACAATCAAGGACCTAATCAAACGGTTAAAACGTGACCCGGTTTTTTAGATATGACTGTAGGTTTCTTCACTCGGACCAAATTCCATCTGAAGCCTTCTATTCAAGGATGATTACTGTCATCAGCGAATCAAATGTGATGACACATATCCATGATGAACTGATTCTACTTGCCATCAACGAGGGGCATATAAGCGATGAAAACATCGCCTTCGTTGCCACGCATTTTGAGGCAAGAGATCGTGCGCAAGCCTCCAAAAAGAAAGAAAAGCAGACACCGAAAAAGCGCGGACGCAAGCCGAAGGTGGAACGAGAGCAATGGTTAAAGGAAAAACAGGCTGCCGAAAACGCACGCCCGATTTATGAGAAAGAGATTGTTCACCAGCTATCCGAATCAGTGGAAACGTTGTATAAAGAAGCTTCCATCGAACCAAAATGGGGAATCAAGAAAAACAGTGATGGGAAAAATACCTTCTGGTTTGGTTATAAAGGACATTTAGCCGTCAGCACAAAGAGTCAATACATTCTAACGGGTATAATGACGTCAGGAAATCTCAATGATGGGAAGGCAGCCATCCCATTATTGAAGAAAATTGATCGGGATCTTCCAGCTTTATTTACCGCCGGTCTTTTCGATGCAGGTTATGATTATGAGCCCATATATCAGCAATTAACCAATCAGAATCTACAGGCTGTCATCCCATATAACCAGCGCAATGAAAGGGAAGTAGTTGGATACGATGAACATTTCGCACCTACATGCGTCCGGGAACATTCTTATCGTTACGACAGCTTCGACCAGAAGTACAAGACACTGAAATACACACGTCCAAAAGAATGTACAGTTTGCCCATTGCGACACGATTCCCTTTGTCAAATGACCTTTAAAATCAGGCAATCGACGGATATCCGCAAGTACACACATCCAGCTAGAGGTTCGAAAAAGTGGAATGAACTTTACAAGGAACGCACAGCTGTTGAACGGGTTAATGCGTACTTAAAGGAATTCTTTGGACTCAATAATGTCCGTCATCGGACCGGTAAGAAAGCCAGGCTTCACTTCCAATTGGTGACGCTTGTTTACAATGCCTCAAAATTAGCCGCAGACCAGATCAGACTAGAAATGGAGCAACATTCGTTAAAAACAGCGTGATTAAATCGCAATACCTTTTTAAAAAAACATTAAAAAACATCGTAGGGTAACTCAACCCATTTTCAAAAACGTCAATTATGAAATCGATTCACACAACTGAATATTAACAGTTGGGTAGAATCATTTTTAATATTTAATATAAAGGACCAAAAGAAGAAATACTTTAAATGTCAAACTCTATTTTATTACAATTCCATAAAAACTGATCGAACAAAATAATGAATAATACAAAAATAAAGTTTTTTAAAGTCATTTCTTATCTGTTAAACGTAATTAAACATGAAAGGTCTAGCTAAATAAAATAGTAAGAACATAAAAAGGGAGGCTTGGGAACATGTTAGACAAAACATAGATCAAGGAGTTGTAGTAGACTTAAAGCTTGACAGTTATTACTTCACTAATAAGGTACAATTTGCTGGTCATTATGTGGCAATGTATGGATATGACGACAGTTTTGCCTACCTGATTGATACAAAGCAACAGGGGGGAATGGTAAAAACAAGTCTTGAAAATTTGGCATTGGCAAGAAACGAAAAAGGTCCAATGTCTCAAAAAATCTGTCTTATACCATTAAGAAAAAAGAGGATATGCCAAATTTAAAGGATGTGATTATAACAGCAATCAAAAATAACGCTTTAGATTATAAGAATCCTCCTATCAAAAATTTGGGCTATAAAGGTATTAAGAAAACAATTGTAGAGATTAAGAAGTGGTTTGAGAGAAGTGAAAATATTGAGGATGATTTAGTTTTAGCAGCCACACTAATGGAGCGAGGGGGAACTGGAGAATCCCTATTTAGAAATATGTATAGAGATTTCTTAAAAGAATGTTTGAGTATGGTTGATTATACTCCTTTACAAAATGGATATATTCTATTTACTAAAATCGCACCTATGTGGGAGGAGGTATCTAAGCTTATTAATAAGGCTGGAGAGACTCATGAATTACTATTCCTAAATCAGGCTTCTGATATTCTTTTAGAGTTATCAAACAAAGAATATGAAGCAATGAATCAACTATCAAGAATCTGTTGACTGCGATGCTTTCAAAAAATGAGTTTTAGAAAAGTGGATTCATGATTCTTGTTCCATTGGGGGGGATTGGGAACGGCTTCATACTGCCTTTGTTGCACCTCCTTTGGGCTCCCGTACATCTTTCGCAGCGGCCGGATGCGGCTTCTTACCGTATTTTCCCCAACTTCAATTTCCGGATCGTGCTCCTTTAGCCAGTCCCATATTTGAGTAGCGGAGAGGTCGGGGTATTCCCTCTGATTCTGGCAATGTATTGTTAAGGTATGAGTTGAAAAAAAGATATAGAAAATATCGACTACTTGCTGTGCTAACAGGTTATGAAAATTGACTAATTCGTTTGGTTTATGTTGGTATGATTTATTACGTAAAGGCAACTGTCTGGATCGAGCGCAAAATGACAGGATTTAGAGAAGTTAATAAGGTAACATGCCATTAAAGGAGTGAACCATATGGCACTGGTAGAATCATTACAAAAGACAATCGAATACATGGAAGCCCATCTGCTGGATGACATCACGATCAAAGACATTGCTGAACAAGCTCATCTATCTCCCGAGCACTGTACTAGAACTGGTGCAGTCAGGGCGTTTTCAAAGAGGCAAATGGTTTAAAAGGTTAGATAAAGAAGATAAAGGGCATGTTCGTCGTTCCCTTGAATCAGTGGGAATGTGGGAGATGCATCATAAAAAGATAGGGGAATTATCAGGTGGATAAAAGCAGCGGATATCAATTGCTCGTGTGTTCTCAACAGATCCAGATTTGTTTATATTAGATGAACCTACAATTGGAATGGATGTACGTTCACGTAATGAATTTTATAAATTATTGAAGCACAATAGTACAGAGCATGACAAGGGTATCTTAATGGTTACACACGATCATGAAGAGATTCGTCACTACGCTAATAAACACATTGAGTTGATACGGAAGGAGGACTCACCTTGGAGATGTTTTTCTATGGATTGATGCAAAGAGCTTTCCAAGCTTCATTTTTAATCTCATTAATCACTCCAATATTAGGATTGTTTTTGGTATTGCGTAGGCAATCACTAATGGCAGATACTTTATCCCATGTCTCGTTATCTGGGGTAGCGCTTGGTCTGTTAATTGGCATCAATCCGACATGTACCAATATTCTCGTGGTAATCATTATCGCAACTCTGCTTGCATTTTTGCGTCAAATTTATCGCACATATTCTGAAATTTCGATTGCCATATTAATGTTTGTCGGAATGGCAGTAGCGCTTGTCCTGATGGAAATAAGTGCTGGTGGAATTACATTAAGTGTAACGCAATTTCTATTCGGTTCTATTGTTACTATTCACAAAACAAATATGGATGTTACTAGGATTAACGATAATTATCGGATTATTATATTTAATATATCGAAAACCTATGTATGTTCTTACATTTGATGAGGAAACAGCTTTTAAAGCTGGCCTGCCTATTAAAACGATGTCGATTTTGTTTAATGTGTTAACAGGGGTCACAATAGCAGTAATAATGCCGATTGTCGGGGCTTTACTTGTCTCAGCCATTATCATTTTACCTGCAGCTATATCGCTTCGTTTAAGCAAAAGCTTCTACGGTGTCATATTAAATGAAATGGTCATTGCACTTGTCGGCATGTTAAGTGGTTTAGTCACTTCTTATGAATTGGGTACACCACCAGGCGCTTCCATCACAATAATTTTAATGTTGATTTTTGCAATCATAACACTTGCAAAGTACATGTTACATTACTTGAAATTTAATAGACTATTTAATAAAAGTCAAGGCTAGAATGAAATAAGCAGAAAAGACAAATCGAGTTTACATCGTAGAATTGTTATTTCAAATAATAAATTCCAAAACTCTACTTAATTCACAATGTATGAAAATCATTGAAGCCTTCAAACCAAATATATAAATAATTATAAAAAAGAACTAAAAGAATATTTCTACAAGCTATTATTAGAAAGAAGGATAGGTTATAAGCTGTTATATTAAGTTGGGGGCATAGATTGACAATATCGTATTAATGTGTCTGCATAATAATATATAAGAGAAGCATTACCATTCATAACGAGAGAAATGGGGTTTTATAGTCACGATTAGAGCATTTTCAAGAAGTTCGACTAGCTGCTATAATATAATAGCCCATGCATTATACATGGAGTTTAACAACATTCAAGTTATTATAGATAAATAAAATCCTTAATTAGGGTGATGATGAATGAAGTTTTCAAAGGCTACAGATTATGCTCTACATACGATGCTTTTTCTTACTGCAGCGACTCCGGATAAACCTGTGGGCGTTCAGCTGCTTGCTGAGAAGCAAAAGGTGTCACCAACTTATCTGTCCAAGATACTGACCAAGCTAGTAAAGGCTGGTATGATTGAATCCATAACAGGAGTGAATGGTGGATATAGACTGAAACGAAATTGGGAGGATATTTCGTTTCTTGACATTATTCATGCGATTGAGGGATCTGCCTCTTTGTTTGATTGTAGTTTCGATCACGGACCAGATTGTCCGATTCAAAGAGTAGTATTGGAAGCAGAGGAAAAAATGGAAGAGCATTTGAGAAATAAAAAAATGTCCGATCTTGTGCGGGAAATGAACATCGTTTTCTAGCACATATTCTTTCAACCAATTATAGATAATAAGTGTCTCTATAGTCTTTAATGAAATTATAATAAAAAATTAGGAGAATCCAAAAATGAACATGTATAAAAGGACCGTATAAGTTGATTCAAGATACAGCGATTTTTAATCCGGTATTGTGAAACGATGTCCCCGGAAGATTATAGGAAAGAGATCGAAAGTTAAGGAAGAGTTTCTGTACGTAGTCTGCATATTCATATCGCTGACTGCCATCGAATTTTACTAGGGATTTATGACTGAAAAATCTATATACAGAGTAAAATCAGCGCCTATCGATGATGTTTCAAAGATGTGCAAATTATTTAAAAGTCGAATGAGCTAGTGGATAAGTTCTTATGTAAGGAGGTGATGCCAACATGTAACATCGTAGCAGAGTGAGAATACAGTATTTCAGTAGTACTGGTTAGGTCTTAACTACATATGAGATGTACAGAGTAATTATTGGGCGTATACACATTTGGAAAGTTAAACTAATAAGAGGAAGGGAGTTAATCATGAAGGAAGTTGATGTTGTTATTATTGGAGGAGGTCCTGCTGGTTTAAGCGCTGGACTTATACTAGGACGGGCTAGGAAGAAGACGTTGATTATCGATGAGGGGCAACCGCGTAATGCAGTGACTAGAGAGGCTCATGCCTTTTTAACACGTGATGGCATTAGCCCACATGAATTTAGAAATATTGCTAAATCGCAGCTTCACACTTATCCGTCAGTTTCACATTTGGAAGATACTATCGAGTTGATAGAAGGTGAAGATGGTCAATTTTTGTTGGAAACTGCTTCAGGGTTGAAGATAGCCACTAGAAAACTGTTGTTTGCTATCGGAATGAAGGATCGCGATCTTGGCATACCAGGGTTGGCGGAGGTCTATGGTAAGAGCGCATTTGTATGCCCGTATTGTGATGGCTGGGAACTAAGAGATCAGCAATTAGTTGTCATAAACAGAGGAGCAGCGCTAATGCATTTTGTCCCATTGATTTACGGGTGGACAAAGCAGTTTGTAGTTTGTACAAATGGTCCCAATGAATTAAGTGAAGCAGAACGTGAAGAATTGCGTGCGCATAATATCCCGTTATTTCATTCACCAATTCATTCCATCCAATCAAATCAAGGCATGGTAAGGCATGTTAAGCTTGAGGATGGAACAGAAATTCCATGCACAGGAATTTTCTTCAAGGCAGAATTGGTACTTGGATCGGAATTACCTGTCGCACTTGGTTGCCGGATGTTGGATACTGGAATAATTGAAGTCGATGAGTTTGGAAAAACAAGTGTACCTGGTGTTTATGCAGCTGGGGATGCAACTACACACTTGCACCAATCTATTGTTGCAGCTGCTTCAGGAGCTGTATCCGCAGCCGCAATAAACGGAGAATTAAATCGAGAAGAATGGCATAAGAACAACGTTTGATTCAAATTCTAAATATATTTATAAAGAGGACTTTAAATTTATAATGTACCCTTTGTAAAAGACACTTTTATAAGGCCAAGCTACTTGAAGAAAGTGATTCCAGTACTATGAAATACTCCTCATTACCATTTATGAATCAACTCTTTAGAAAAGGTGGCAGGGTCACTCCTGCACGATTTGCCACTGTGCAAAATGGTCCTAAAACAGGTCTGTCAATAAATTTGTGGAATTGACCGTAAAAAAATTTAGTCGGTGTGGAGGATAATCCTGTCCACGAAGCGGATAGACAACCAGAGGTGCGATTATTTCCACAAAAAAGGAGCCATTCCTTCTTTAGACTGTACCCTTTGTAAAGGACAATCATAAAAAAGCTAGGCAGACTTAAGAAGGTGATCTCTGTATTGAATAGGGGTCATCAGGTTCCATTGATATCTGTAACGGTTATAGTAAATCATGTATTTTAAACATGACTTTTGATACACTGTTTCAGGAGGTGTTTTTATATGACTGCCAAGGGCAAAATAACATTGCCACAAAAACGTACAGTTATTTTTACCGTAACTATTTTTTATACTATTTTGATACTATATTTTATTTTTTTCGCTTTCGGCAGAATAGGTGCATCTGCAAGCACGACTGGGGTCACCTTTATTTTTTTTCCGATTGAGTTCTACCATTTGCCAAAGATTTCTGATTTTCTGCATCCTACTCTGATGGATTTCGTAGATCTAGGAAATGTGGCAGCCTTTATTCCATTCGGCATATTGATTCCATTGTTATTCCGTGTGAAGTTTATTCGTTTCTTTTCATTGTTCTTCCTGTCTATTCTCGTGATCGAAACCATACAGGCACTAACTTTGCTCGGAAGCTTTGATATTAACGATGCCATTCAAAACTCTCTAGGCGCAAGCATCGGATTCGGAGCGTACAAACTAGGGTATCGAACAAAAAACTTTTGGCTAAATATGGCTATTACCGGTATCACGTGTATTGTTATTCTAATCGGGGTATTAGCAATTTGCGGAATTTTGGAGAAAACGTTCACCAAAGCAGAGGGTCCCTTTATAGCTTTAAATGAACTGAAAAATAGTTCCGGGCATACAACAGCGGGAACAAAACCGTACAGCTTTAAAGTTAGCGGTCAAAACGTCGAACCTGGATATAATATATTTGGCGCCAAAGGCAAAGGAAGTGAAACCTACACTTATACGTCCAAGAAGGAGATTATTTTTTCATTTTATTATGGAATACCGGACTTAATGGATAGTGATGGAAGTATACGAGTTTTAGTCGATGGTCGTGAGGTATTATCCGGCTCTGGAACGGAGCAACTGAATTATCCGGAATTGTTTCCACAAATGTTTGAAATTCCACTTGAACGTGCAAGTAAGATTACGATAATCGTTAAGGGGAATGAAAAGCTTTGGGATGTAGGGTTTAGGGAAATGAAATATTTCTGGAAATGATTCAAACGTTTTGTTCAAGATAATGGTCTTTTTTCTTTTTCCCACCCCAAACATGTGGTGCTAGTATATTTTCATGGACACATCCTAGTTAGTTTCATAATTTTTGAGGAATAAGATTAAGAAGAGGTGTGTCCAATGAAAGGCCATAATAAAAACCAAAATAAATTTAATGAAGATTTCAAAAGGATGGTTGTGGAATTATATCAATCTGGCACTCCAGTCAAGCAATTAACCAGCGAATATGGCGCATCTGATGTCTCCATTTATAATTGGGTCAAAAAGTTTTCTCCCGTCAAATTTGAAGATGGAACCGTGGCAACGGCGGATGACTATACCAAGATTCAAAAGGAGCTTCGCCGGCTGCAGGAAGAAAATGAAATCTTAAAAAAGGCTATGGCCATATTCGCGAAAAGGTAAGCCAATCTGCAGTAGCTTCCGTGATTGATCAACATAAAGACCAACATCCCATCCAAACTATGTGCGAAGTCTTGGAATTGCCGCGAAGCTCCTACTACCTAACACTCCAAGAAACCGAATCCAAGCGTGAGCGGGAAAACAAGGAGCTGACAAAAAGGATCAAAGAGATCCACGAAGAAAGCAAAGGACGTTATGGAGCCCCAAAAATTCACCAATATCTCTGTGCGGAAGGATATAGAGTAAGTCTGAAACGTGTACAGAGACTGATGAAAAAAGAGGGCATCCGTTCCATCGTCATTAAAAAATATCGGCCAACACCAAGCAAAGAAACAGTTATCGAACGCGAGAATATCCTGGCCAGGGACTTTTCTACGACCACCATCAATGAAAAATGGGTGGCCGATATTACGTATATCCATACATTAAAGGATGGCTGGTGCTACCTTGCTTCTGTGATGGACCTGCATTCAAAGAAAATCGTAGGCTATTCCTTTTCTTGTACAATGACAACAGACCTGGTGATTAAAGCATTGGATAACGCCTATGCCACGCATCTACCACCAGAGGAGTTAATTCTGCACAGTGACTTGGGTTCCCAATATACGAGTGAGGCTTTCATGGAAGAGGCTGAGTCAAAAAAGATCAGACAATCATTCAGTCGAAAGGGCTGCCCGTACGATAACGCCTGTATTGAATCCTTCCATGCTATTTTGAAGAAGGAAGAAATACATCACGTAACTTATCTGGATTACGCCTCTGCAAAGATTCATCTCTTCCAATACATTGAAGGCTGGTATAATCGAAAGCGAATGCATGGCAGCCTTCAATATAAGACCCCACAACAGGTTGAAGATGAAATCCGGGTGGCGGCTAAGTCACTGCATCATGTCTGAGCACGGCGCTTTACATGGAGGGGGGGGCATGTTAGGCTCGTCCGCCTGCGAAAGGATTGTTTGACCCTTTCGCCCTTCGCAAGACACCCATGCCCATAGAGGCTCCATGTCAAGCGACATAGACCAACCCACTCTTATGAAATGGAGCTCTGTCCAATCCACCATCTATTTTGTGTCCAGAATATTGGCGTAGATCCAATTATACGATTTACAGTGCTATGAACATTAATTTATTTAATAGGGTTTTTCAACACTATAATCCGAATACCCAAAAGAAAAAGAAATTCAAAGAAGTTGAAGCTACTTTCATAAAATTGTTACCTGATCAATTCCCGAATTGGGGTCAAATAGGCTATGAATGGGTTTATGAAGAAATCTATGGTGCTGACTTTTCACCACTGACTAAAGCAATGGAGGAGGGTTATTTTTAACCCTCTTTCTACACTATTTTCCGATTACCCCATAAAAATTATAACCAAATAAAAATCTTAAATAAAGTGTTTGAGCCTCAATTGATTTTCAAAAGTCATTGCATATGCATGTTAAAACCATGGATAATATTTCCCATACTTGGAACTGGAGATAAAAAGAGGACATATAACGTTGATTTATCGTGGTATTAATAAAACCATATTTGAAAAGTTCGATTAAAATATAATAAAAACCTGGTTATAGCTATTTTCAAGTACTTATTTTTTTATCAATTAATTCACTTACTATTGGCTATATTATTTAATATTTCTTAAGCCTTACGATAAACATTATTCTACTTGAACACCTTTAATTTGATACTATTTTCCGATTAACCAATTTCTTTAACCCCACCATTATACTTATAGATGATAATAATTTCTGATTTTTGGAAAGTGGATGATGACCTTCGTATATTTCCCATCTTCTGAATGAATGGAAAGGTCATGTCCTAATTTAAGAGCCATTTCTTTTGCAAGGTAGAGACCTAAACCGGTAGATTTGGCATGACTTCTCCCAATAGATCCTGTAAATCCTTTTTCAAATACGCGGCTGATATCCTCTGGCTTAATTCCAATGCCTGTATCTTGAATCTGTAGCCGCTTTTCTTTTAGATCTTCCTCAAATTGTACGGAGATTTCCCCGCCTTCACCTGTATATTTTAAAGAATTTGAAAAAACTTGATCCATAATAAAACCAAGCCATTTACTGTCGGTATGGACAACCTGTTCAATATTGTCCATATGAAAACGAATTTGCTTGTTAATAAAAGATTTGGCAAATTTCTTTACACTGTTTTTAGCAACTTGATCCAACACTACCTCGGAAATAAAATAATCTTTAGAAAAAGAATCAATGCGAGAGTAATAAAGAGCCTGCTCCACGTAATTTTCGATTCTATCCAACTCATCTTCAAACTTGTCCACAAGGTATTCAACAGTTCTTCCATTACTGTTTTCCATAAGCAAGCGACCTGCCGCAATCGGAACCTTGACTTCATGAATCCAAGATGTAATAAAGTCTTGATGATCCATTTTTTCGTTATACAACTTTTGTAATTGATCGCCATGCACACTATTTACTTTTTTTAATAACTCAAGATATAACAGTTGTTCATCGTTTCGCGGTTTAGGCAGAGTTGCGAGAAATTCTTCATGATTACTTTCAACCAAATCATTTAATTCCCGATAAAATTCTCTATTGTAATAGTATTCGATGATTACGTATATAGCTACAATAAAAAAGATAACCACATTGGTATATACGATATTACTTACAGTGTTTCTGGAATCTGTGCTCACAATCGTCATCAAAGAAACAAAGAACATAATGATCACGTTTAATATAAAGAAATTCCGTTTATCTTTTAGATATTGAAAGAAACTCATTGGATAATATAACCTTGTCCTTTCTTAGTCATAATGAAGTGTTCTTTTCCAAGTTCAGCAAGCTTTTTACGCAGACGAGCAATATTAACCGTCAATGTATTTTCGTCTACGAAATTTTCATTCTTCCAAAGGCTACGCATCATTTTCGTACGACTGACGATGGTTCCTTTATTTTTCATCAGGATTTTCAAAATAAGAAATTCTGTTTTCGTGAGTTCCGACTTTCGATCTCCATGTAAGGCCTCTCCGTTCTCAAGGTTTAATATAATTCCATCATGTTCGATTGTCTTAGACTGTGTTTCCATGTAGGAATACGTTCTGCGGAGGAGTGCATTAATTTTTGCAATCAATACCTCCATATGGAAAGGTTTTTGAATATAATCATCTCCTCCCATGTTTATCGACATCACTATATCCATTGGTGTATCACGGGAAGAGAGAAAGATCATAGGGACCTTTGAAATTTCTCTGATTTTATTACACCAGTAAAATCCGTCAAACGATGGCAAATTGATATCCATGATGACTAGGTGAGGATCATGATTAAGAAATACCTGCATGATTTGGTCAAAGTCTTCGATCTTAACGGTTTCAAAACCCCACTTTTCTAATGTTTCCCCTACCATATCACGAATGGTCAAATCATCTTCCACAATCATGATTTTCATTCCTCTTCCCTCCAAACAATCATCCTTCTTTAACATCATATTAATTGAATATCGACCAACATACAAAGAAAATATCGTGTTTAAACATATTTTTTATCAATGTGACGAAAATGTAAGGTTACGAGATCAAGCTGTAAGTTTATATAAAGGGCACCTATTGTAAAATAAAAACGTAAAACAAAACAACTCTGAATGGAGGATTTAAATATGAAAACTATTGTCGAAGCAAAACAAATAAAAAAAGTCTATGGTGCAAAGGGAAATGTATTTTCAGCTTTGGAGGATATAGACTTAACCGTCATGGAAGGTGAATTCGTCGGTATTATGGGTCCCTCGGGTGCTGGTAAATCAACTTTACTAAATATATTGGCAACAATTGACGAGCCGACTGCTGGTGACATCGTGGTTGACGGAATCAATTTGACAAAGATGAATGAAGAGCAATTATCTGCCTTTCGCCGTGACAAACTTGGTTTCCTTTTCCAAGACTATAATTTATTAGATACTCTAACTGTGAAAGAAAATATTATCTTGCCGTTAGCCTTGGCAAAATTGAACGTTAAGGAATTGGAACGAAGAGCAGATGAAGTGGCAGATAAGTTTGGCATTCGCGACATTTTAAATAAGTACCCGTATCAAATTTCTGGGGGACAAAAGCAACGCACGGCAGCATCACGCGCGATTATTTCAAAGCCAAACCTAATATTGGCAGATGAACCAACAGGTGCGTTGGATTCGAAATCAGCAACAGACTTATTAGAAAGTTTAAAGGATCTTAATGAACAAGACAAGGCAACAATTTTAATGGTTACCCATGATGCTTATGCGGCAAGTTATTGTAATCGCGTCCTATTTATTAAAGACGGTAAAATCTTCACAGAACTTGTGAAAGGGAAAAGATCCCGCAAAGAATTTTTCAACAAGGTGTTGGATGTTCTATCAGCACTGGGGGGTGGAGCAAATGACGTTATTTAGTTTAGCAAGGAAAAATATTAAAGGTAACTTCAATAATTATTTTGTCTATTTTGTTACGCTCGTCTTCAGCATGGTTATTTATTATACGTTCACTTCCTTGCAATATAGCGAAAAAATTCAGGAAAGCATTGAATTGTCGGATACAATGAGTTTCATGTTTGGGGTATCATCAATTATCTTAATTTTATTCGTAGCAATCTTTATTTTGTACTCCAATTCATTCTTCACAAGAAAAAGGAAGAAAGAAGTCGGATTGTACGCCATACTTGGTTTACGCAAGAAAACCATTGCAAAAATGTTATTTTATGAAAATTTGATTATGGGAATCATTGCAATAGTTATTGGAATTATTCTTGGAACCTTACTTTCCAAATTATTTGCAATGATTTTAATAAAACTTATGGGTTCAATTGCCGAGGTGGACTTCGGTATTTCCATTCTAGCGATTACCCAAACAGTCATAGTCTTTATGGTCATTATTTTATTCACTTCCGTTCAAGGTTACCGTTTGATTTATCGTTTTACATTAATCGAATTATTCTATGATGAGAAAAAAGGTGAACAAATTCCAAAGGTTTCACTTATATCGGCTGTTATCGGAGTTATATTGCTTGTCGTTAGTTACTGGCTGATATTAAAACCATTTCCTGACGAATTTACTACGGAATATTTAATGAAAAATTATGGTATTGCTTTTGTTGCTCTCGTCATTGGCACCCATTTATTTTTTCGATCTGTAACGGTCTATTTATTAAGATTATCACAAAAAAATAAGTCGCGTTATTACAGAGGAACTAGAATAATTGAAACATCTCGCTTACTGTTTCGTATTAGAGGGAATGCACGTACCTTTACAGTCATTGCATTGTTGAGTTCTGCAACGATCTGTTTCTTAGGTGCAACTTACAGTGGGTATTACAGCAACGAAAAAAGAGCTGAGGAAGTTGTTCCGTTCAGTTATTCGCATTTGTCAAAAGGTCCAGAATTTGATTCGCAGGTGGAGAGAATAATAAAAGCAGATCATCGACATCCAATAAAAGCCCAACTAGACATACCCGTCATTCAGGTAAAAGGAATACTCTCATTTCAACTGGATTATGACATAAATCCTGTGCAATTAATCTCAGAAAGTACATTTAATAAAGCAGCGAATGCTTTAAATAAGGATGAAACAGTCTTACTATCAAGAAATCAAGCAGCAGTAATCCAGCCAAGGTTTACTGAATATACGAAGTCGGTTTTTAAAGGAGAAAATATAACGATTCAATTGCCTCAAGGAAGCAGCGAACTGCCATTTGTTCATATGGTTGAAAGTAATGTGCTACCTTTCGATTATCCCGATTTCTTTCTCGTAGTCAGTAACGAAATGTTTGCTGAGATAGCCAAAAAAGAGGCTCCATTAACTTATAAAGTATATGAAGTGGAAAATGAAGTAACGGCACAAGCCACTTCAAAGAAAGTAAATAAACTGGTTGGAAACGATTTTCAAGTTTCTTCATCATTTTATACTGAGTATAAGCAAGGTAAAGAAGGAAACGCAATTACTCTCTTTATTTTTGGTTTTTTGGGACTTGTATTTTTAGCGGCAAGTGGAAGTATCATTTATTTCAAACAGTTAACAGAAGCGAATGAGGCGAAAGGACACTATGAAATCCTTAGAAAAATCGGTGTCAATAAAAAGGATATACGTAAATCAATCAAAAGACAGTCATTATTTGTGTTCGGATTGCCACTAACCGTAGGAATATTGCATAGTTGTGTGACATTGTACTTTACTAGCAACTTTATTTCTAATCTAATTGGAATCAATCTTATCTTCCCTATTCTAATGGCTATAGTCTTCTTTGTTATCATCTATGCAGTCTATTATGTATTAACTGTTAATACGTACAATCGCATTGTAAACAAATAAGAGCGAAACATCTCTCGAATGTTCGGTTCGAGAGGTGTTTTGTCATGTATTCCTTTGTTAAAAAAATCCTCATTGCTCTAGAATCTAGACCGATTATATTATTGAAGTTCAATTTGAACATCTTTAAATCTTCTAACATCAAAAAATCGAATGATTGGAAATATGATAACTCCCATACAAAATGTATCGCCAATAGAAACACAATTCAGCTTGTAATATCAGAAATAACACCATATTCTTTCATTAATTTATTTTTAACCATGTAATATTCTTTCTCAGTAATCAATTTACGGGTTAGCAGTTGTTTTAACATAGCAATTTGCATACTATAAGGAATCAAATTCTGTTTCAAAAAACACGCCCCCTTATAATTAATCAATTAAAAATCAGACGGCTGTTGGTACAGCTCCACGGGAATTTCACCCCTGCAAGTATTTCTTCCAGCCCTACTCATAGCTTGCGACGCTTTGAACGCTCGAACCATGACGATAGGGGAGTATCATTATCCTAACTGATGGGTTATCGCCAGCAATCCACCACGATTGCATTAGATTCATAGATTATCGCTCGTTTCTAACGAAAGTCATGGCGTATGAATCAAGTGGCTCGTCATCAGTAAAATGTATCTGATTTTTTAGTTTATACTGCACAGCGTTATCTTCCGTGCTTTCTTTGTCAAAGAACAAATATATGATTAATGAAAGGGAAAACCTAACTATTCTGTATTCAAATTTTGAAAGCTAAAACAGATTGCATAAGCTTCGCTCGTAAGCGTTCGCGTGTATCTTCATCGATGCCCCAATAAGTGTTTCCTTGTTCATCACGGAGCTTACGCATGGATAGGCTTGTCATATAGCTTCCATAATGTAGAACAACTACTTTCATTGCTTCTGGCTCACCCTTATTTGCAGCTAAAATAATTGGGTACGGCAATAAACCACGCTCGTTGTTTCCAACATTAGAATTAATCACTCCATTCATCTGCATGTTCCTCCAAAAATCGTCTTAACCTTTTGAAAGAGCTTGTCCTCCTATACTGAACGGTACTACGTGGAATATCGAGTAGTTCAGCTATTTCTACATCTGATTTGTCAAAAAAGTAGTATAAAAGGACAGTCTTACGCTTTTCTTTTGGCAAAGTACGCAACGCTTCAGCGAGTAATTTCGGAGTTATTTTCTTTCCAGCCACTTGAAAACTTTGTCCTTCTTCTCCTTCATATTGCTTATCTAAAGTATAGAGTTGATTTTCTTCTTGTGGTGTGAGATCAGAAAATGTCATCTCCTTTGCTTGTCGTTGTTGTCTTTCGTTGAAAATATTAATTGCTTCATTCTTCAATACACGTTTACAAAAAGCATTAAATGCACAGCGAACTTGCCACTCGGTACGATCTGGTTCTATCATGCATTTCCTCTCCCTTCGCAACTGCAAAGGTGGGTGATGATTTCCCCTTTCATAACCTTCAACAAGATTTTTTATGAAATGCCAAAAATAAAAGCAATATTTTATTCATTAAATACAAAAAAGCCCAACTGAACATAAGCCAGGTGGGAGTAAAAATTTATACATATTATTAAATGGAAAATTCTATTTGAAAAAGTTGAAAGCCTTAGTTCAAGAAGAAAACAAAATACGACAAAACAAAAAGTAAAAGTAGTATATGAGCTAAGGCACGATTATCCTGTGAAGGCATTACTCAAAATTGCCGGTATTCCACGTAACACTTATTATTATAAAATTAATACTTTTAAGCACTCATATAAAAATCCAAAGTAGAAAAGGCTCATTAGTTCTATTTTTGAGAAGCATAAGGGCAGATATGGTTATCGTCGTATCCTCTTTTTTCTTTAAAACTCACCATCCCTAAAGAATCTTTGACACAAAGGGAATCTGCCTAATTATATAACCTAACAAGAAGCAAAGTGGTATCGTGATCAGAATCATAGCTAGAAACATGAAGGATGGTGGAAAGTGGATGACCTTCAATCCAGCAATAACAATAGCGATAATCGGTATATGAATGATGTAAATCACGAAGGAATGGGTTGACAAGAAGCTCCAACCTTTTCCTTGATGAAAAACTCTTTTGCGAAAGAATATGATTAATCCGAGAATGATGCCAACACAAAATAGAGCTTCCCAAAGAGAATAAACCAAAGATGTCCAGTTCCAGCCGCCAGAAAACTGTAATCCGTCTACCCCAAATATCAAGACTAAGGGAAGGAGAAGAATCGATGCTCCAATTGCAATTCCAAAACCCGCTCTACCCATAGAATCAGGAGTATTTCGAAACCAATTGCGTTGGTAAGCGATGATGCCCAAAATGAATAGCCCGACATATTGTGGGAGATCATAGCCGCTTGCTGTAAAAAGTCCAACAAATGATTGAACCCCGGGAGATCCACCGGGTAAATCAAGAGCAGGGACCCACAGTCTTATGATGAAGTATCCTACTGCTAATATCATGACAAAGACTGTAAACATCCTGTAGGTGGGTGGCGTACTCTGACGAACTACTGATAGCTTATTTTTACTCATAAACTTCGCCCAGACTGCGTATAAACAAATGAATACGAAAAGTAGCTCGACGTACCACATCGGGCCATAGGTTAAATTTGAAAAATAGGTTTGCCATGTAAATGGCTCCTGGTTAAGCATATAGACTTCAATTGATTGAACTTGGCTAAGAATGAGAACGTAGAAGATAAACGGGACTAGGAACCGGATGAATCTATCTTTGATAAATTGGGTCGCTCCATTACGTTCAAAAGATGAAGGAACAAAATATCCGGAAATAAGAAAAAACGTCCCCATGAAAAAAGTCTGATTAAAAGCAAGGAATAGAAGGCCCATAACAACCCCAATAGACCCTTGTGATAATACTTCGTTATAGATGGAAAAATACACTAAATGATGTAGCACTACTAACATTGTAAGAGCTGCCCTTAGGTTATCAATAAAGTATAACCGACCTTCCTTTTGGAGAGACGAGCTCCCTATATGTCTTGAATTCATAATAATTCTTATGTTCCCCCTATTAATCTTTAAAAATATATCTCAACGGAGCATCCGCCAAGCTGGACGGCTATGTATAATCCGTCCTATTTGCTCTATATTTTAATTTTCACTTTTAGTTGATCCGCCTATTTTCCAAGAGGCTAAACTTATGATCCCGCCAACTACAATAAATATAATGTCCATAACAATTTCAAATCCCTGAAACGCATCAATATAATTTACCAAAAACCAACTTTTTCCACCATTAGTCAAATGATTGATTAATCCGCCTACTCCCTGTATAACGAAAAGTAGACCAAGTCCACTGATAATTTCTTTCATGATGAACACCTCATTAATAATTTTTTAATTTAATATGCCTCTAAGACCGATATTAAAAAAAACCGCACCTACTACTCCTATCGCTACCAAGAGTGAGGAAATCGGAGCTTCATTTAATTTTGATCTAATTTTATTTAGAAATTGTTGCAGTCTCTCTTTAAACATAATATTAACCCCTAACAAAAGAAGAGAAGGAAGCACCATTACAAGATTGTAGCCAATTATAATAAAGATAGAAGAGGAAGGCTCAATTGTTAGGTGATTCATTAACAAAATTGAATAAAAGTAAGGCAAAGCAGTTACAAATTCAATTAGAAAAACAATGATACCTAACATGATCATCCCTTTCATCGTTGTTTTTTGGGGTATAAATGAAATTAAACGTTTTTTTGTATTATCATTTGGTTTACAGAAGCTAATTAGAGCCATAACTGCTCCAAAAAGGAGATAAAACCAATTGATAAAGTCAAATTCAGATAATTTTCCGATTCCTTTCAATAGTGAATCTCCACCAAAGTATAGTAATAAGCCCATGATGAAGTAGCCAAACTGCGTAATAAACAAAAAAACAAGCAAACGAGAAGATAATTGATTAGGCTGTGTCAATAATAAATAGGCTGTTACAGCAAGTACACCAGGACTTAATATATCAATTAATGCGCAAATAGAAATAATTAGCAAAGCTATCGATGTGTCTATTGTTGAAGAAGGCATTAATGCTTCAATACTTTCGATCAAATATAGAGTCCCTCCTTTTTATATGTTATAATTTAAATAACACAGTGTGTTGAAATTATAATAACACACTGTGTTAAGAAAAGGAAGTGATTTTTTATGCCAAGGATTGTTGATCATGAAAAAAAGAGGAAGTCAATTGCTGAGGCCGCTTGGAATATTATTAAGAAAGAGGGAATCGAAAAGGCATCTATAAGAAGAGTTGCTATTGAAGCAGGCATGTCTGCTGGAGCGTTAAGACATTATTTTTCAACTAAGGATGAAATGTTATTATTTATCATGGATTATTACCTGGAAGAAGGGAAAAAACGTTCTCAAAGTAAAAGTTGGTCAGACAATCCATTGCAGGCAGTCGCAGAAGTTTTATTGGAGCTTGTACCAATTGATGAAGAAAAGAAAATCGAAACGAGCGTTTGGTTGATCCTTGCACTTCAGTCACTTACAAGTGATACATTAAAAGAAAAAAAAGATGAAATGACTAACGGTATGTATGAATTAGCAAATTCAATGATTGAGATATTAGTCCTACAAGGGATTTTATCTGATTCAACTAATGTAAAATTAGAAAAAAGTAGGCTAGCGGCATTAATTGATGGATTGTCCATTCATGCTCTGTTAAGACCTGATGTCTACACTCCAGAAAAGGTGAAGGAAGTAATCCGTTATCATTTAGAAACACTCTGCGATGAAAGTAAATTGAGTTAATTGATCATGTATCTGAAGTTATAGTCCATTTGTGTTATAACGAGATGCACTTCAAAGGGGCATTTTGTTGAACAGTTGCATGAAGTAGGCTTTAGTATATTACAGCTTTTCCTTCCATTACAGGCATAGCCGTCATATTTTTAGTAAAAATACAGTTCACGGATAAGCTTGTAACTAAGTTAAAAATAAATAATTTTAGAATGGCAGTAAATTAGATGAAAAATTCACATTTTTAATCATAGGTTTAAAAAATAGTTACTTTTCAATAAAAATCTGATAGGAAGTGTGAAAATATGTTGGATACTATATGTTTTTTCTGCAAAAATAAATTTACGATTAATCATTCTGATTCACAATATTATAAAATCAAAAAAGGAGAAAATAAATATTATATATGTAAAAGTTGCAATAATTCATTTCAACAAGAAGCGATTAATAAAACTGGAATAAGTCCGGATCAAATTGATGATTATGATAAGTTTTTCCGGTATAAATAAAACTCTCTTTAATATCGCGTAAATGTCAATTTTCTCATCATTCTTACAAAACTTCCTGTAGAATATTCTCAATGAGGGGATCGGAACGAAAGCGATTAATCATGCGATAGCTTAGTCCGTAACCCTGCACTAGCCACATCATGCGAACACTGTGGAGCAAGTGTTGGTGTTATGGGAGCAGTTGCGGATGCTGTCTTAGATGAAGGTAGACAAGTTATTGGAATTATGCCTAGTTTTTTAGAGCAGAGAGAAATATCGCATAAAAGATTATCCAAGCTGATAGTTGTCGAATCTATGCATGAGAGAAAGGCTAAAATGGAAGAGCTTGTAGATGGCTTTGTCGCTTTGCCAAGTGGACCAGGAACATTAGAATGTCACTTTAGGAGATATATTGCATACCATTTAAACGCTATTTTGCATTAAGTAAATATAAAAGCCTAATTTCTCAACATTAAAATTGAGAAATTAGGCTCATAGAAGGACATTAAAACCTTTCGATCATGATGCATAATGTCCCAGGTTTTTCTAAACTTCATATTCCTCTTTCCTCTGGTTAAATAAACAAATTATAATTTACTCTAGAAGTTTTAGGTGACTGATTATTCACAAAGTAGCCTGTTTGTTGAACTAAGATCAATAATTAGGACTGTGAGTTTATGATACCATCCAAACACAGAAATGTTGAATGGTTGTTTTAAGATTCCCTTTTTTTCGTGGACATTACCGTTTTTCTCATCTAACTCGATAAGATGAGACTTGGTCGTTCCAAGAAGTAGTACCAGACATTCCCCAAGAAGTTAAATTGGTGGTAAAGTATTTGTTTGGATAACCTACAAGAGTTAAATAACGACCACCATAATAACGATTTTGATAGAGCCTAATCCAAGAACCAGGAGCTACAGATACAGCAGATATTCTGTTATCCCATGCAGTACTCAGAGAAGTGACCTGAGTTCCAGGATACGCAATTAATGATCTTCCATATCCATGACCCGAAGTATGTTCATATAAATAAGTTGGTCTTGCCATTATACCTATTGACTGACTAGATAATCGCTCTGTAACTTTTTGATGATATGCTTCATATTTTTCTGGAGTTGAGAAGCCATGTACCTTTTCTCCTTGATCAGTTGCTTCAACTACCATTCCAACAATTTTTTTATGTTTACCTGGTGCATATTTTATTCCATCTACTGTGTCAACTTTTAGATCCTGATCTGGATTCGATGTTAAACTAGCTGCATTTGTTCTACCTTCAAAACTAAAAACTAAAGAGAAAACTCCTACTAGGGCTATTAAAGCTAAAGACAGATTACGTATCATTTTTCTTTTCATCAAAGTTCCTCCTTAAATTAAAAGTCAATCTATTGTAGTGCAACTTTTTTCAAAACGGTTAAACTTTATTTTAAATCCACAACACGATATTCCGCTTGAACCTCACCTTCCTTTTTGTAATAATATGACTTAATTTTCACCTCCTTAATAATTGACTGACTCTTCTGGTAAGATATGATATTTACATAGACCTGCATCTACTTGTCCCATGTTTTTAAAAGTGATTTCAACATATGAATGGCATGTTTCTGCTTTTTAGGATCCAACGGTTTCTGCCATCGAAGTTGCCCTTCTAATAAAAGCATCATTTGGAAAGCAATGTCTTCACATTGCATAAGGACCTCTTCGATTAGTTGTTCCTTTGATGTAAAGTGGTTTTGTATAACGTCATAGTAGCTACATTTGCTTCCTCAATAATTTTCTTTATTCCAACAGCATGAAAACCGTGATAGTTTCGAGCAATCATAAACACTCCTTATTAATAGGAAATCCTTTAATCTCTTTTAATGTATAAAAAAGAAACAGTGGTACCACTGGCTCTAGTCATGCTGTTTGAGAATAACCATTACTTTTGTCATTTAATTTCTCACCAACTGATATAAAGACGTGAAGGTGTCATAAGTTATCAATATTCTTTAGGTGGAGACAGCCCCATGGATTCATTGACTGGAACAGAGGTAACATGGCACTCTATTTTATTGAGTATGATAAAAATTTAAAAACTTTAATGAAGAAAATATAAAAATCATAGATATACTAAATGAAAATACAGAATCAGGTGAATGGAAAACCTTAGATTTTGCTAGTTTTGGCGCAAGTGGTTTAGAATTATTTGTCTATGGTGATAAGATGTCATTTCTGATTATCATTCTGGTAACCTCAAAAAAAGATTGATATGGTCGGAAACTTCCTTAGGGTGGGTCAAAGTGATGATGTGATTAGCACCAGGTATACGCACAAAGTTAATATTGGGAACTTCCTTATATAATTGTGCGATTTTAAAGAGATCTCCAGAGTCCTTCTCGCCTATGATAAAAAGTGTCTTCGTTTTAATTTCTCCCAATCTTTCCATCGCTGAATTGGAGGAAACAGTTTCGAATGTTTTCCAATCAAAAGTTTTTTGAATATTGTGTATCATCATTTCGCGCAATAAATCGTATGCTTTTCCAAAAGAAACGCTCCAGGAAGGCTCGCTTAATATTATATTAGTCATTTTCTCAACATCTGGTGCAACTTTAGAAACTCGGCTCTCTAATTCCGCATGTTCGGAAGAAAATTTAAACCCCGACAGGCCTGGAGCGACCAATACCAATTGAGACACCCTTTTTGGATAGGTCAGAGTAAAATCAGTTGCAATTTGTCCACCTAGGGAATGTCCAACGAGGGCACCTTTCTTAATTTTAAGATGATCCAAGAGTTTTCTAAGATCCTTAACATAATCAATGGGTTCATTCGGAACAGGTGACTTCCCTGCACCCCGGACATCAAGAGTGATTACTTTGAACGACTTTGAAAGATGTGGTGTGATGAATTCCCAGTCACGTGAATCCATAGCTCCACTATGAAGTAGTATAACTGGCTTTCCTCTTCCTTTAATTTCGTAATGAAGATCCATCTATTTCAATCTCCTTTCCCTGAAAAAAGTAGGCATTGCCCCATGACTATCTTCGTTTCATTTCTAAGATTCCTTTTCTTATCTCCCAAACTGTTTACAAAACCATTTAATTAACTTGTTCGGTTAAAAAGGAAGTTTAATGTACCATTACAAATGATTTAATTGCTCAAGAAGGTCCTATTTCACCACTTTTATAATGCCCATCCGCTTTAATGTTCTAATAAGCGATTTCAAGAATTTAAACATCCCCCCTTATTTATTTCACACACTGTGATGAAATGATAATAACACAGTGTGTGAAATAAAAGCAAGAGGTGATTTGAGTGCCGAAAATAGTTGATAATGATCACAAAAGAAAAATGATCGCTGAAACAGCTTGGAAAATTATTGAAACGGAAGGCATTGAAAAAGCATCTATCCGAAGAATTGCATCTGAAGCTGGAATGTCTACTGGAGCAATTGATCAAACCTTTATTCTAAAGCTACAGTAAATAAACTAAATCATTTTTACTCGACAATCATCCAATTTGTATCTTTTTCTAACGTGATTATATATTGCGAATACTGTGTGGCTTTTGTTGCTTCGTCAATATATTTAACAGTAACCCATACTTTTATTTGGTTCTCTATTGTCTGGAATACTGGATTGACTAGCCCTGAAAATAGATAATCCTTACCAATCGGTGGTAAAGCATTATTTTTCACATAATAATCAAGTTCCTGTTCTGTTGCAGTCGGATAAAATGTAAAGAACGTCTCCAAAAACTCTGTCACTTCTTGCACAGTATCGGAATCAACTGTACCATTAC
Source organism: Siminovitchia sp. FSL H7-0308 (assembly GCF_037980985.1). Lineage (NCBI taxonomy): Bacteria > Bacillati > Bacillota > Bacilli > Caryophanales > Bacillaceae > Siminovitchia > Siminovitchia sp. FSL H7-0308. The sequence continues at coordinate 3,038,781 of NZ_CP150282.1, read as the reverse complement.
TTTCAGGTTGTTGTGGCTCATAGTCTGATTTATTCGGTATGCTCCATAAGGTAGGGTTTTGTTTAATAACTAAGTTACCTATATTATCTTGATGTAGTATGATTCGATAGGTGGATCGGACCCTTTCGCTATTTTTATCTTCCGTAATTTTTTGATCTACCGAATAAACAACCGCATAGGTACTATCATTCTTTGGTGACACTGACCAGATATCAATACCACTCACACTGGAACTAGTAGGAATATCCACTCTAACAGTATCGGTATTTAAAGCTTGTAATTCCTCTGTCAAATAGTGACTGATCTTTTCCGCTCGTTGTTCAATGGAATCTTTTTCGTTTTGCCAAGTGTAGTAGTCTTTCACAAAGTTTTTTGTAAAGCTCTCAATCGCATTGGTATCCATGATCTTGGTTTCAATGATTTCTCTTTCATGAACGGTATGTTGATCAATTGCTGTAAAGTTTTTATAGATCCCAAAGGCTAGGCTACCAATAAGTAACATCCATAAAAGAGTTACTGTTTTTTTACGTGTACCGACAGTCCGTACTTTCATTTTTCTGGATTTTGCTTCGGTCGTTTGTTTTTCTTTTCTTTTAAAAAATCTTCTCATCTGATTCAAACCTTTCTATTGTTTAATACGTCCAGCTCCAATTAAGTGCTTTTGCCAGTAGGCAGTAGTTAAATTTGCATAACCGATTGGATCTCCAGCATTATACATTTGGTTGTTCCCAACATAGATTCCAACGTGAGTGACATAGGTTCCTGCATTATATGTGGAATGAAAGAATACTAAATCACCAGGTTTTGCTTCAGACAAGGGTATATGCTCGGTCACGTCATACTGTTCCTGCGCTGTTCGGGGCAAGTTAATACCCGCCTTTCGATAACTCCATTGTGTTAATCCGCTACAATCAAAAGAAGTATTTGGATTATCTCCGTTGAGGTAAGCGCCCAGCGCCTTACTATATTTCTACAGCAGGTCTCCAAACGCTCCCTCCCAAACCGTACGTACACCTCTCGATGTATACGGCTCTCCACTTATTAATCTAGTTTCCCTGCGTGTAATTTATGATGGCAGGGGACACATAGCACCATTGTTTTTCTTCGACGAGCAATCATTATTTCTTCCCATCTCGCCTTGCCTTTAAGGTCTTTTAGTTTTTTAATATGATGTACCTCGACAGGCTTTTTTGTTTCACCACACCATTCACATTCATTAGCTAGTAGCCTTTGAGTTAATTCCGTAGGGGCACTATATACAAAGGTATTTGGAATCTCATCTACTGATTTATTTTTGAAGACGGTTCTGTCCATTTTGAAACCTTCGTCATAGAGACTAAGTGCTTTTTTCCCTTTATTGGTTTGGTATGCTACAGTAAATTTCCCCTTGTGCTGATATTTTTTTAGTACCTTCGGTACGGAGGAATTGTACTTTGCAGCGAAAGTCATGTACAAACTATACTTCATGAAATACATGAATTTGTTAAGCACACTCACATTTTTCGCAAGTTTATAATAGTTATATAATCCTCTGATTTCAGCATTATAGATACTTAGAATTTCTATATCACTAAGGTGAAGTAGGCATGGTCGGTGTGTTGGTCGCCAAGTACCATCCTTTTTGACTAATAAAACCCCAAGTTCTTTTACTTTTTTAATCCAGACATCTTTTGGTAAATACAAATTACATCTATAGCTATGCGCCCGTTTTTTCTGACCATTAGCATATTTTTTTGTAGATTTGTTTCGACTAATCGCAATATCATAGCCTAAAAATCTAGCAAATTTACTTGAATGGGTAATCAATGTTTTTTCATCAGATAATTTGATATCAAGCTTTTCACACAAGAAATTACTTATATCCTGTTTAATATCTATTGCGTCCTGTTTGGAGCCAATAACTCCAATGATGAAATCATCCGCATATCTGGTGTAGAAAATTCTTCGATAGTTTTCATCAATAGGTAAAGAGTAAGGAATATTAATGGCTTCCTCTTTGAGGCGCTTTATAGTTGAAATAATTTCATCCCTTGTTTCAGAATGCTTATCTAATTTTTGAAGTTTCTTTTTCAAGCGCTGAATTTTGTTGTCTATCTGCTTGTATTTAGGATTCTTTTTTCTAGCTGTTCCTTTATCAAACTTTTGTTTGTATTCTTTCATATATTTATCCAGTTGATTCAGATATATATTGGAAAGAAGGGGAGAGATAATGCCTCCCTGTGGTGAACCACTAAAAGTTTTATGATATTTCCATTCTTCTAAATATCCAGCTCTAAGAAACTTCCATATTAATCGTATGAATCTTTCATCCTTAATCTTTTTGTAAAGTAGCTTGATTAATATATGATGATTGATGTTGTCAAAGAATGAAGCTATATCTCCTTCGACAAACCATTTAGCCCCAGTAAATTTAACCTGTATTTCTGCTAAAGCTGTATGACAGCTTTTATTTGGTCTGAATCCATGTGAGCTTTTGCTAAAGGTCTTATCATAGATTGCTTCTAAAATCATTCGAATGACTTCTTGTACTAATTTATCTTCAAATGTTGGAATACCTAACGGTCTTTTTTTGCCATTGGATTTTGGTATATAAACCCTTCTGACAGGGTTAGGTTGATATTTCTCGTTCCGCATTTGAGATATCAAATTTTCAATTCTTTTCATACTAAAGCCATCAATCGTGATTTCTGAAGTTCCTTTAGTCATATTTCCTACTTTCGGTGCGAGCCTTGCATATGCCAAGATGTAAAATTCTTTGTTAAAAAGATTTCTGTAAAGTCTCTCAAACTTGTAGTTTCGCTTGATGGTACTTTTCACTAGATTGTTTAATACAGTTTCGGGATTTCTCATAGAGCCTCACGCTCCTTCCTAAAATTTCTATTAAACGTAATAAGCTGACTCCCTTCGCCATGTACTAGGCTTTCCCTAGCTCGGACTACTACGGAGTCTCCGTTACCATGTCAGATATTCAGTGCCATCTCTCTCGAATTAATCTTGAGATTTCTCACCAATGAAGGCATTGCACATAGCTTTTCTAAGCATTCTGATTTAGGTAATCCCCATTTAGTACTTTAAAAGATAACTTGATAAGATATCGGATGTGACATTCATCTGTATTCCTTTTTTCTACCAAAAGGTTCATTCATGAGGATTTGTATAAATAAGGCTTCGACGGTACCTTATTTATTCATGAATGTACAGCGTGTATAGTTGCTTTCCGCTGTAGGCTATGTTAGACCAATCAGATTGTCATTTAGGCAGTTTAGCTTTCATCCTTATTCTTATCCTTTCAACTCGCCTGTTCAGTTGTAGATTAGCAACTATCTAACTTTCGGCTTTGCCAGCATGCTACACTCCCTGTTCAATTTCTATTCCAGATAAGCTGACTGTTGATAGGTTGAATCATACAAATCCAATTACCTAGCGTATTGTTAGTACGCAATCTCTTAAAGCCCTTATGGGCGCACCCCAAAAACATAAGGAAACCCTTCATACTTTAAAGCTTCATTCATCACGATCTGAACCATTTCATCATCGAAGTGAGGCGATATAAAATATTGACTGACTAAATCGACATAAAACATATTGCCATAACGGTAACGCCAACCACCATTTTTCTTTTTGGTTATTGGATTTGAATAAATGACTCTGCTACCGCCTGAACGTTCTTTCGCAAAACTTTCGGCTAGTCCAAAACTATATTGTGTGTCTCTTTTTGCAACGTAATCAATAAAAGCACCGCCATAGTTATATGCTTGAATGACTGTATTCTCATCGACACCGCTTGCTTTTGCGGAACGTAATAAATCCGCAAAGTATTTTGTCCCTTGTTGAATCGATGCTTCGGTATCCAATGTGTTTGGTGGTAATCCCAATGATTCACTACTTTGCATCACATCTTTTAACTTGCCGCCGCTTTCTACTTCAATAATGGCAAGTAGAGTAGAAACATACTCAAGAATGCCATATTCTTTCGCATATTTTTCTACCATTGCTTGATGTTTTAGCACATCCGCAGAAACAGATATACCGCCTATCTCATCAATGGAGTCATCACTATCTAATGAGTGTTCTTCATTCGATATAAAAATCGCTACAAAGGCCAATAATCCTAAAAAGGCAAGAAAGCCTAATCCCAAAGCAATGAACATGATTTTTAATTTCATGACTTTCATTAGCGTTTCCTCCTAGTTGCATGGATTGGACGCTTAGTGATTTGTTTCTGGTTTGTACGTTTCAACGGTTTAGAAGGACGCTCGATGATTGTCCGACTATTTTTTGATCGAGAACGTTCTTCATTGGGAGATCGGTTTTCTTTTTTTACTGGTTGTTTGGGATTATCTGTAAAATACACTTTTCTGTCTGGACTCGATAACTGTCGTTGTAATTTGAATTGCTTCATATGCTCGCTTTTTGCGACAGGTCTTATCTTTTCTTTTTGTTGAACAGTTGGGTTCTTTAATCTGTCTTGATGTGCTGATTCATTGACATCATGCGTGACTGGTCGTTCATAACTAGCAGTCTTTAGAGAAGGGGTACGTTTTTTATCCAATGCTTGCCGTCTATCTGCAATGGTTTGACGATGTTTTGCTTGACGGTCTGCATGTGTTTTTTGTCTCTTTTCCTTTGCTTGCTTCATGCCTTCTTTAAAATTACGGGTAGGCTTTGTAAGCTTTTCTTTTCCTTGCATCACCGCATATTGAGCAGTAGTAGGTAAATCATGCAGTTGTTCTTTACGATGAACTATATTTGCACGGAACTGACTTTTCGCACCAAGCATTTTTCCTGTGACTTGACCTACTTTCTGGCTCAAAGTTGTTTGTTTTGTATTGCCATTTGAGCGTTCTTTATTGTTATTTGCAGTTGATGTCAACCGCTGTAACGGTCGAATAGGGGGGAAGGCCCCTTTTGTTTGCTTTGATTTTCCAACCATTGCCCCGACCGTTGCTCCAGCTGTTGCTCCTGCAAGGGTGCGTCCGATTGTTCGCTGTAATCGCCGGCTGCCACGATTAAACATTCGGTAAGGGCGACGCATAACTTGACGTCCAACTTGTTGCGAGTCACTACTTTGCAGTTTAAACATGCTCATAATGTCACCAAGTTTCATGTAAATGCCTGCAAACGTCACGATCTGCAAAAAGGCAATCAAGAAAAATGGATAACTTGTTGTTAAGCTGTAAAGCATGGATGAAACACTAAAAGCAACTGTAATAATGAGCGTAATACCAGCCCGAAGCATAATCACATTAAATAGTTTCATAATCGCCTGTTTTCCCATGTTTTCAAAAGTCGGTATCATCGACAGTAAAAAACTGATGGGTAAAAACATCGCATAGATAATAAACAGAATTTGCGAGAAGATCATAATTCCCGAAAGAAGAAACACAAAAATTGAAATCCCAATATTGAATAGAAATAAAAAGAAGACCATTCCTAAGCGAGTGGTCGTTTTCGTAATCGTTAAGTTTTTATTGTCATGGTCTTCAATTTCTGCTTTGACAGCATCTTCACGATCTTTCCCGTTATTCGTATCAGGATTGATAGAAACTAAGGTTTCGACACGTTCTTCGCCAATTGTTTCTTTATCCGAATCACCAAATTGTAATAACATCCAAGGCTGTTCCACTTGAATGGAAAAGAGGTTATTCCGTATCAGATCAACGCTGTCTTTTCCTTGACTTGTAGAGTTAGGCATCAAAATTTTAGTTCCTAAATCTAAACTTGCTTGACTAATATCTGCTGAAAAATCATTGATTTTAGCAATATATGTTGGAGCGTAAGCGATAAAAGAAGCTGACAAAATAAACACGACTAAAAAGTTTAGGATTGCCCGAATCGCTTTCGTCGTTTCCCGTTTCATTAATCCTGTATATGCCACGTAAATCCCAATCACTAAAATGAAAAGAAGCAAAAAACCTACATAAAATCCAGAACTACTGAACCCACTTGCTGTAATTCCAGCTAATGTTTGCATGTTTTTCCCGATAGCGTCTGCTGTTTGGGAAATGAAGTCGAGAGAATAAGCTTGTTGGATTAAGTAGCCTGTCGCATTTGATAAATACAGGCTAATAATCCAAATGAAATTCGTGATTGTGTATAGTCCATACATCACTTGTTTTCCAATGCCATCATTCCAATTCCATGGCAGCCAATCCCAACCTGTGTCTACGTAAAAATCGAGTTGGTAATGATCAAGCGGATATTTAGAATACAGATTGTCTTCCGATATCGTATCATCAACCAACCCAGCAGCTTGGGCAAATGTTCCAAGTAAAAGAAGGTATAGAAAAACGGCAGTACCAATAAGTACCACCGTTAAGACAATCTTTTTCCATTTTTGTTTGTTCAAATTAATCGCCACCTTTCTTCTCCTGTGAAGGTGGACGCGTGTCAAAAGCATAAAATAAATCTTCAAAGACAGGGTGGACTTGAATAATCCCCACACGTCCATACAAATCTTGAATTAAACATTGACCGTTCTCCAGTTCCCGAAGTTTCCTTTGATTCCCTTCATCTTCTTTATCTACTCCAAAAAATTCAAGTGTCTTTTTTATTTCATTTATATCCCTAGAGCGAAAAGCAAACTTCACACCAATGTTATTTTTTAGTTTTTCATCGGTTAGATCAGCCGCATTTTGCGTGACGAAGTACACACCCGCATTCATCGCACGCCCCGCTCGCACTAGTTTGTTAGATAATGTCTTTCCTTGTGCTACTTGCAAGAATGACCAAGCTTCGTCTAAATCTACAATTTTGAATACACTGCGATCCGAATGGATAAAATCTAATGCAAATGTAGAAATGACAATGAGCATAGCGACACTAAGTAACTCCATCGTCGTATACTCTTCAAAATTTGTTTCTGCATCTGGTAATACTAAGTCTGCCACTTGGATGATATTTAATTGTTTTTCTAAGCTAATCGAGTTTTTCACTGCTCCATCTGAAAACAGAAGGTGGGCGAAGTCATAATCCGTAAAACTTTCGATATGGTCAGCAATAGGGCCTGCTAAAGGATTGGGATCACTTCTTAGTTCATGGATCACAAGAAGTAAACCACGTTCTTCCTGTTGGCCGACGGCTCGAATCGCTCGTCGTAATACCGGGAATTTATCTCCATCTCGACTCGATATACCCGTGAGAAAGGTAAGAATATCAATTGCAAGACTTTCCGAGTCTTTTTTCTTTTTCATAATGACAAAAGGATCAAGTAATCCTTTATTGCTTTCCTCACTCGTTAAATTGACAGTATTTATTTCATGAGCAATTTCGGGCAATGTTTCTTTCCAGTTTCCTCGTTCCGCCTTGGGATCAACAATGAGAGCTTGACCACCAAAGAGAACCGAGTAATAAACAAGTAAGTTGTTCGAGAATGATTTTCCACCACCCAGTGAACCTAGAAAAGCGGAAGCTAACGCATTGGTGACGGAACCTTTTACACCTTGACTGGCTAAGCTTGGATTTAGGTATACATTTCTTCCCGTATCTAAGTTGTAACCAAAATATATTCCTTCTGTTTCTCCCAGCATTTGTGTAGCTCCAAATCCGAGTCCTGCTAAAAAGTCAGAAGTTACGTACTGGATATAATCATTCATATACCGTTTACTGGCTGGGATAAATTCACTGTGTAAACCGATCATATCTCCAAATGGACGAACAAGTTTTACGTTCAAATCATCATAAAAATCTTTCACCTCATTACAACGCTGTTTGAGTTCATCCAAGTTAGGGGCAGATACTCGAATGACATAGCTTAACTTATACATTGATTCTTTACTTTGGTCGAGCACATCTTCTAGTTCATTGACCTGTTCCAGCGCGTCGATGACATTGCTACCTGTTTCGTTATCGGATTCCCAGGCATGGTTATCCAGGTCTTTGAGTTCCTTTTTCTTATTCCGAACGGTAGACAATGCTTTTTTATTCGTTACAATTTCTACGTTCATGGAAGTATCGATTTGAAAATCAAATTGTTGTTGTTGATAATAAAAGATTTCATCCGATGGAAACTCAAGATCACCGACAATGGAATTAATCGTAAAGTAGGCCACATATGTTGTTTGTTCTTCCTGTTCGATTTTTAAATAGCGTTGGTTTTCCTCAATTAAACAACGGGACGGTTTAATCAGATCATATCGTTTCACTAACGTTTCCCTTTTTAACTTCTTTAGGGGAAGAGCATAATCATACTCGTCATAAGCCATTCCAGTTTGGCCGTGAAGATGTTCAATTAGATAGCCAAAGTCATTTTTATCTAATGGGCGTACCTTAAAACGTCTCGAAATTTTGTTTTGTAATAACGATTCCATTTTAGAGAAACGTCTAATTTCATCATGAGGCATGGAAACAAAATCTCCCATCAGATGATGATTCACATCACGGACAAATGAAGATAGTGAATTTTTAATGTTTTTCCCCATTGATTTCATACTGACTTCTTCTTCATTCAGTAACAGCTTAAACCCAATAAAGAAACGATAATCTACTTGATGTTCACCAATCATGGAAACAAGGGCTTCCGTTTGGTCGTCAATCCGTTCATAAGCAACCTCTTGTAATCGCCCTGTGACTAAGTCTTTGCTTCGTTCTTGTACCGAGCGAATACTACTTGCGGTACTAATCTGTAAAGCATGTATTTTCCCGTCTTGATTTTGTGCAATCAATTGACGGAAATGGTCATGAACCTGTATTTTCTCATCCTCCGATAAAAAGGAATAATTATATGGCAACAGCTCATAATACGCAAAACATTCGCCGTCATGATTGAAAACAAGATTGTTTTCAAGATATTTAATCGGATAACGCATGGATTTCACTCCTAACAGCCGTTAAGCTTTCATTTACCTTTACATGTTGTAGTTTGATAGGTTTTCCTGCATACGTAACTTTAGGTCGAAACCAATAGGTCAATGCAGACTTGAGAAAGCTGTACGGTTTTTTGCCATCAAATGTTTTCTGGCTCATAAACCATGTCAAACCAACTGGTATTCCGACATATTTTAATAATGCACCATTAATCAAAGATAACGGGGGAAGATTTCCTAACAACATGACAACTAAGAGCGAAAGTACAAACCATGACATTTGATTGAATGTTACGGGAAAAGGTAAACGAAAATCATTAATGGCATAAATCACTTTTTCGACTGACCAAATACGAGTATAACTTTTGAGTTTTTTCATATAAAATCATCCTTTCGTACATAGAAAAAGCAGCCTGTACGAGAACAAGCTGCTTCTTCATCTATTGAACATATTCAAATACACCATGTGACGTCACGAGAAAGCTGCCTTCAATTTCAAGGTCACGTCCAAAAGCTCTGTAATCAATATAATTCTGTAAGTTAGCAGGGACTTCTCCAAGTACGCCTGTTTCTTCTATCAAGTATCTCGCAACATCTTCCATATCTTCACAATCAGAATAACAAATGATGTCATCCTGATGTTCCAGTAATTCTTCCAAACTATCAAACCAATAGCCTTGCACTTCTGATAGTGCATCATATAAAGGAGAGCCTTCGATTTCTTGAACCATTGCACATAACCGATTGATTTCAGAAATCGGCGTATATTCATCCACCTCAAAGGGCAACTCGAAATCATGAATTGCATATTCTTCATATTCGTCATTTAAACCAATACGTTCTTTCACATCTTCCATATCAATGGGTGGGGTAAACCAAGCACCAACCAATTCACCCTCATTATATTTTCCGAGGTTAGCTATATAGACCTGCATTTCCATTGGTTATCACATCCTTTTTATTAAAAATAGCCATAAAAAAAGCAGCAGCGTTTTATCTGCTGATACACAAATGAGGCTTGTTAATCCCTACCGCACTACCGTTTGGTCCACCATTTTTTTGCAGAACATAAGAAGACCACTTATCTTCCACAAAAAAACGGTATAATTTAAGCCCCTATGATTCGATTAAAGAGGTTTAACAACACATCTTTCACTCCGGCCGCATTAAAGACTAATCCAACCGCAACCAAAGCAATAATTAAAAAGCCTATCAATTTGGAAAACTCTCGTTTAAAGCCTAAATAAATTCCAATCACGACAATTGCCATTAATACTAACGATTGTGCATTACTTAGAAACCAGTTGTATAAATTCTGCCCAAAATTCATTTGGATTTTCTCCCTTCAAAAGTTAATCATTCGTTATCTGATGATGGTTGAATCACTTTCTCTATAGGAATGGTTTGTTGCATGAGTATTTTTTGATGGCGCTTGGATAACTCTGTCTGTTCCAACATATCCTTAATTACACTCGTTTGATTGAGTTCATCTATCTTTGTCGCTAGTTTCCAAGTGGGGGCGACTTGATGAGCTAGCCATCTGAGTGTCTTATCAAAAGTGTAAGGTTCGGGCTTTGTCGTTAATGAAATTTTTCTATTCACACCCAAATCCAAAAATCGTTGCCATTCCTTATTCATTTTCCAACTACTGCGACGTTTTTCCTCGTCCTTATCGACAAAACGAATATACCGATTAATGATCGAAAAGGCAGTCCGTCCAGCGTCTTCATACATCATTAGATCGACAACCGCATGGTAAGCACGATCATTCTTTAATCGAATTTCAAAGCGATTTTTCACGTCCGTATCTTCGAGTGATGTTCCAAATTTCACGTATTGTTCATAATCCTTTTCATACGCACAAAAGTACACGTCACTTTTTAAAGAGCCAATATATAACGTATTTCCCATGTCAGGCTTGTCTTCACTCTGCACAAGTTCACCAGAACGATAGCTTTTAAAACTACGGAAAACAGAGATACATTCTTCATTACGACATTTGTTAGTCAGAAATGGAATATCCAATATCCCTGTTTTATCGTTTATCGCAAGATCAATTCGTTTGAAAACTCCGCCAACACGAAACACGTCCATAAAAAAATCGAACCATGTTCGTTGCTGTGCTAGTAAGAAATTCTCAAATTGTCTGCATCCCTTTCCTTTAAGTTCAAGTAAACAGCCTTTGTCCTCATCAGGTGAAACCATCACCACAATATCACCAAAAACATATTGTTCCATATAGGAATAAAACGCATAATCCTCATGTAACATGTACTCCATTTTGAGTTTCAAAATCTCTTCAATGACAGGCTTCGGGTTTATCGTTAAAAATCGAATTCGTACATAGTCAAACAAGATTTCTAATGGAGCGTCTGGATTAAATTGCTCTAAAATATCGAACAAGGTAGCTTGTAGTGAATCGGAAGGTGTTACTTTTCCCGTTTCAATTTCACTCATATATTGTCTTGAAATCCCAATATGAGTAGCTAGTTTATTTTGCGATACACCGTATTCCAATCGTTTTTCTTTTAACCGTTGATACCAAGGTACTTGATTCATGTGCATTCCTCCAAACTAAAAAAAGATGTCAACTAAAGGTTAAAAGCTGACATCTTCTTGATATGCTCCAAACCGTTGCGCCATCAGGTGTTATTGGCTTTTGGAACAGTTTCTTATTGTTTTTCTACCCCCCTGTTAGAATTGGGGGGTTAAGGCGTGGCTGTCGCCACGCAGGCTTAGCCCAGCACGTCGGCTTTCGCTTCGCACGCCGCCGCACTGGGCAGCCTTTATGACACTAACTTTCCAATTTCTTTTAGAAAATCATGTCCTTTGGGGACAAGAGGTGTGTAAAATTCAGAAATGACACCATCACCTTTATCGACATACCCGCGTCCTTTAATTTGTTTTAGGAAAAATTGTTTTTGGACATCCGATCCGAACATCATGCCATATCCTAGTTCGGACATTCTGCCTAAAGCAACGCGAAAATTAAATTGATCACGAATCCCATCGCCTAAATACTTTGCATCTGGCCGCTGACAGGCGAGAATAAGAAAGAAACCGGCTTGACGACCTAACATTACAATTTGTTTTAGTTTCGTTAATACAGCTGTACTTTCTTTAGAAGCAAGCATTTCCATAAAAGCTACGTATTCGTCAAACACTAGAAAATGGGGAGGTAAACCCAAGTAAGCATAATTTTCCCCTGTTTTATATCCTTGCATTTGTTTCATTTCTTCACTTCGAGCCATCATATCTTCATAAAATTGGTTAATACATGCCATCATGTCTTCTTTTTTATAATATACTCCAGGCATGACAGTAGTTAGATCGGCTAAATCTGCATTTTTCGGATCTAAAATATATAACTTCGCATTCGTTTTTAACAACGCTTCAATCAATGTAAGAATAAAATACGTTTTTCCGCCACCTGTTCCGCCAGCAATCAACATATGTGGCAGCTGATTGTATTCCCAATCCATTGATTTCATGAGCTTTAAACGACCGTTTTGCGCAATGACTTCATCAATTGAAATACGGTTCGAAATCATATCATAAAAAAGCACATACTCCACATAGGAATCATGTAATTCCTTTGTCACTAACTCACAATACAAGCCACTTTCTAACTTTTTTTCCAAATTTAAAAGTGGCTCTTGATATTTACCAAGTGTTATTTCTACTTGAATATGAATCATGCCTTTTTCATACCGATAATACATCTTTGGAAAATGAGTCATTTTTTCCTTCGCCTTACTAGATGGGATATCTTTGAAAAATCCTTCATTTATCACTTGTTTTGTTTCATACCACTGATTGTCTAAAATCATCTTTGCGAGCTTTCGACGATGCATCAACTGTTTTAGATGGTTATAACGATACCGATAATAAACAAATGCACAGATTGCCATCAATAGCAAACTAATAATTAGGGAACTGAATCCATACGTACTTATAAAGTGAGTTTGAAATGGATCAACTTCCCACGTTGTCGAAAGTAAAAACTTTATATGAAAAGGGATAAAGAAAACGAGCCATACACCAAACAACCCAAAAAAGATAAATTGAAAAAAGAGAGAGGCGTCACTCGGTCGAATTCGCTTCCCTCTTTTTTTGTAAAATTTCATTATTTATCTTTGGATGGAGTGGATTTTTGAGTGTTAGTGCCTGGCGACGCTGTTTTCCCTTTTAAAACCAAGTCATCTGCCTTGATATACCAATCCACATCCGCACCACGAAAAGTTGCATTTGCGACTGTATCTGCGACAGGATTAATCAGTTCCACTTCTGCATTATAATCAAAGTCTTTTAATGGAACGGATGCAGGAATACTTACTTGAATCATACGTCCTTGTTCACGAGACTTTAAATCATACGTGCGTTCTTTTACTTCTGTTGATACCGTTCCATCTTCATTTTGCAAAAACACTTCCCGACGTAATGACGAAAACTTTAATAATCCGAATGTCTTTTCTTTATCAATGACAATTCCTTCTGCTAACCTCATGTTTTTTCCTCCTTATGCTTTGACCATATCGTCAGCATGTAAAATGTATTTTGTAAAACCGCGATCACCAATTTTATAACCTTCTGCGGTAATTTTTGCATTGACCAATTTCACTTTTTCTTCATGTTCAAAGAATTTCTCTCCGGCTTCTTGAGGCAAGATTACCTCAATATCATCTGCACGTTGAATATCGGAGTACAAATTATAACTACGTGACAATGTTGTCATGCGCCCATTAATACGGCGTTGTTCCACCTTACCTTCACCAGCATATTCTAAATTTCCAAACGTTTTTTCCATATTTGGAATGACATGTTTTAACTCCATTATATAGACCTCTCTTCTTGTTTTAATTTTTGTTATTTATTAGTAAGCAAGGGGAGAAGGGAGGGGAACGGGGAAAATACTCTTTCATTTGTCAATCACTCCTATGCTTCTTGTAGTCGATAATCCACACGTCCATAAATTACACACCAAAAAACAACCATCGTTTCTTCATTTTTATCACGTATCAATTTTCCATGAGGAAAAAACGGAAAGTCTTCAATCTTTATCTCATTTAAAACAAAATGGTCTTCAATCCAATCCATTACTTTCGTTTCAATTTCTTCCATATAAATCACACCACCTTATTTTGGGCAATAAAAAAAGCATGACAGATAGAATTTGTCATACGTTGGTTTTATTATCTATAAAACTTCAGCAATACCAGCCATAATATATTCCGCACATGGTACAGCAATCGCATTTCCAATTGCCTTATATCTAGCATAATCACTAATCGCTTCACCTTTGTTCCCTAAGGCTGTCCAACCCTCTGGTAAACCCATTAAACGTTCGCATTCCAATGGAGTAAGCTGCCGAATATAGCCTTCATTTTCTTTCCCTTCGTACCAAAAAGAAAAGTTATTGACAGAGCCCGCTAACAAAGTAGGGAAGGGATCGTTTGTTTTTCCGAAACTTCCATGAAATCCTTTTTTGTTTCTTTCTTTAGCTGTACTTCGCATGCGTCTTTCTTGAAAGGGGCGGACGATGGGTATTTTCCCCCCTGCTTTTTGAGAAGATATTCTACTGGTAGTGGGGGAGGACAGCCTGCTTTCTCTGCAAGACGTAAAAATCGATTGCAAATCGCGGGCTTTAAATAGTATTTCTGTGGCACGTGTTCCTCCAAAATCTGCCACGAGGAAGATACGTCTTCTTCTTTGAGCGAGTGTGGGCTTTCCCCAATATTGGGCATCCAACAATCGCCAAGCGATATCAACATCATTCCCTCGAACCATTCCAGCGTTTGCCCAGACTCCAGAAGTAGGCATTGAAATTTCGGTATTTGTGAACGATTCAAGCAAGGCCTTAAAATCCAGCCTGTTATTTGATGAAAAAGCTCCCATGACGTTTTCCCAAACAGCGATAACTGGATATGTTCCATTCGTTGCGCACCTCATTTCTTCTATAATTCGTATTGCATGATAAAATAAACTGGATTGACTTCCAGTAAGACCTTCTCGTTTACCAATATTGGATAGGTTCTGACAAGGTGACCCAAATGTAATGATATGAACAGGTGGAATTTCCCCACCATTTACTTTAGTAATATCTCCAAAATGAATCATGTTAGGAAAGTGTCGTTTTGTAATAGATATAGGTGCTTTTTCAATCTCACTTGCCCATGTTGGACTAATTCCAAAACGGGAAGCAGAGAGGGGGAAGACACCGATTCCATCAAAAAGGCTACCAAGTGTTAAATTTTTCATTTTAATCAACTCACTTTAAAATAAAAAAGACACTTCGGAATGAGAAGTGTCTAATTAAAATACTTTTAGAAATTTTAAAGATATTAAATTTTAATTCAAAATATCTACCATCAATTTTTTCGTTAGTATAGTAAATTCATCTACATATTCTTTTCGAAGGATTTTGCTGGGAATGTGAGAACTGTAATCAATATGGTTTATCTCTGAAACATTATTATACTTTCCAATTTCCTCCTTTTTTAATGTCGTTGTAAATATTACTTGATTATCTAGCTGGTTAAATAAATCAATTACAATTTGTTCTCTATCTGTTGATAAATCTTCAGCTCGAAAAGAATCAATAACAATTGGATAGGGATGTTTCAGAACTTTAGCAAGAGCATAAGTTTTAGCTAAATGAAATTGAGTCGCTTCACTTCCGGAAAAAACTTGACTTTTCTTAGTAAATATATCGTCAAAAATCAAATTTCCATTAGGATCAATTTGTTTATATACATCATTCATTACCTTTAATATATCTTTCATGAGTAAATTTTGTTTATTAATAGTTTCTTTACTATTCGATTCACTCTCTTTAATAGATGAGTTTATCCCCGAAATTTGTTTTTCTAAAGATTCTAACTTTACTTCAATTTTATCAATGTCAGTTACATCTTCTTTGTAAAGAATGATTGATTCTAAAGAAATGTCTTCATCAGATAATAGTTCTTGAAGCTGTTGTTGATAGATATTTATTTCACTAGTTTGTTTATCTAGTTCTTCAGTATATGAATCTATTTTTTCAGTGATAGATTCAATAATTTGGTTTCTAACCTCTTTAGTTGAAACATCAAAAGTAAAACTTTTTTTGATGCTAGAAGAGTACCCTATATGAGTAGAATGACAATCTAAGCATTGTAATTCACCTGTTGATATTGTTCTATTCAAAGAGTTGAGTTCTTTTAAAGTATTTTCATATTTTATACGACGATTTAATGTTCGATTCCTGTCATTTTTTGAGAGTACTAAATTTTTCCTCACATTTTCAATCTGTTTTATTTTATCTTCAAAGGCTACTCTATCGCTATGTTTACTTATATAAGTCATAGACTGATCCTTTGAATTTAAAATTTTATTTTTTTCCAAAAGAATCTTTTTTTCTTCTTTCAAGCTTTTTAATTTAGCTTTTTCAAGTGAAATTTCTGCCAAACTTAGTGTCTTTCCCCCTAGACTAGCAAAAGAATAGAGGACATTATAAAAGTCCTTTTTTGTATAAAACCCTTTATTTGAAATATTTGAAGAATCCTTTTTATCCTGACCAACAAAGAAAATTTGATTAAATAAATCAGGATCTACAATTCTTTGGACTCCATTTTTTATAATTTCAGGCAGTGGATATATGTTTTTTGTCCAGTATCTTTTTAGTTCGGAAACATTATCAAATATTAATATTGATTTTTCTACATACAATACAAAAGTGTCTTTTTTTCTTGAGATAATGTACGTAGTGCTATTAAATTCAAACTCAATAATATAATAATATTCTTCAAATTTGAAAGATGATGGAAAAACTGGTTCGCTACCAAGACAATACATCAAAGACTGTATAATAATAGTTTTTCCTTTGTTGTTGTCATCACTTGAAATAACGTTTAGTTCTTTTGTTAACCTTTTTTCTATATATGCTTCATGTGAATTTCCCACAGCAATCTTTTTAATTATCATTTTGTAAACCCTCTTTTACAGTTGCAATAAAGTATTTTAAAGACAAGTTATCAAAGTCAGGACAGTTTTGCTTTGTGTTTTTATCTAGTAAATTAAATATTTCTTCTACACTTTTATTTGGATAATCAAGTATTTTATTATATGTTTCGTTAAATAATACCCAAAATTCTTCAGCACAGTTTTTATTGAAAAGAGCTCTTGAGAATGCAATTTTACACTCCTCTAATGCATCTTTTCTTGATTCAGGAGGAAAAGAAGTGTAGATATCTATAAAAGGAACAGGACACCCTTTTTCAAATGGGTTCTTATTAATTAATCTACCTATTACAAGTGTTTTTATTTGACCACTAGTTAAATGTCGATAGTAGTATAAGGATTGATCGATAGAAGTAATGGTAACGCCTTCCACTGGGTCTGTATTTTTCTTATCCGATTGAATTTTCCGAATTTCATTAAAAATTGCTGTTAGTTCGTCATTTTTTGGTATTAGAGCAATATGATCTTTAATAATAGATTTTACGTAATCACTGGGTTCTTTATCATCTATCACGAAAAGAACGTTGTTCAAAATTCCTCAATTCTTTCATCGGAAATATCAGAAGAATTAAAATAATTTTTTGATTGAGCCTCTTCGACTAATCCCTCTTTTAATTTTTCACGTGCATTCACTTGAATGTTATCGATTTTAAAGATGTTTTTTGTTGAATCAATACGAACAGTGGATGACACGCCCCCAACAAACAAAATATAACTGTCAAATTCAAAATAACTAACAAAGTTTTTATATAATGTTACAAGTTCTCTTCCTAGTGCTTTTGGGGAGTTGTTTTTTGCTCCTTTAGATTGAATATCCCAAAGTCTATCTGCCATTCGATCCATTCCAGTTAAATCATTAAAAAAATCCACAACAAAATAGTGAATATCATCATTGTTTTCATGAAAATTCATTAAATAAAGTAGCGCTTTCGTTTCCGAATCTGCTGCGGATTTTCTTAATTTTTCCGAGGAGGAGACAGTATAGACCATAATATTTTCCCTTTCTAGCAACAGTTTTAATTTCATTGTATATTAAAGGTAATAAACAATCTAATAATTCAAATTAAATTATTCACTAAATAAATGCTTCATCATTATTCGTAATGTTTTTCTTGCTAATAATTAATATAATCAATATATATGTCTTTGGAGGTACCTTAAATGAAATTTAAACTATCAGCCTCAATATTATTTATTGGAATTTTTCTGTTAAGAATATTGAAACCAGAGTTAAATATCGATTCGATTTTGGTAATGCTAATTGTATTAGCGTTAGTACCTTGGTTTATTCAATACATAAAGTCTTTAGAAATAAATGGTCTTGGTAAAGTTGAGTTAATTACAGAAGACCAAAAGCAAGCAATCCAGAAGAATGCTGATGAAGCAGGAATTTTAACTGGTACTAAAGAGAATGAAATAAGTAATAATTATACATTTTACAATTTAAGATATGAAGATCCAAAACTTGCCCTTGCAGGTTTAAGAATTGAATTAGAAAGCACATTGATTAAATTAGTTGAAAAGAACTCTCTCGATGGTCAACGATTTGGTCTAAATAAAATGACTAATATTTTATCAAAAAACAATATCATTACTAGCGGTGAAAGTTCATTGATATATGATATTTCAAGTGTTTTAAATCGTGCTGTTCACAGCCAATTGGGTGAGTATAACAGTGAAACTTTTGACTGGGTTTTTGACGTGGGTTTGAAACTGTTAGACTCACTTGGAAAAAAGTTAAGTGACTAGACAAATGAAAAGATGTTCAAAGACTTGAACGCCCTATTAAGAATATTTAAGTTTAGGCTCTATTTCCAGATAGTAAATAGAAATTCCGATTTGGTACAACTGGCATTTTTTACTTTTTTCTATGCGGCTTAATTGTTTTCATATGCTCCCAAACTCCATGATACTACTGTGTTTTTCTTTATATGATGTACGTTTACAACAGACTGGGAGTAGAGTAGTAATAGCGGGGCTAGAAATCTTTGTATATCAAAGAATTTAGATTCTTTTTTTATTCTACAAGTAATCTACATTAAATTATTTTAGGAGAAGGATCATAGATTTGTTTTGATTCCTTAAAAGTAAATATCTTTAAATACATGATCATTGAATGATTCAAACTTAGTACCATTTTTGATTAGTTTACCTCGATAATAGACAACTACTTTTTTGTTTGTGTCTAAGAATTTTTTTAAATCAGACGTAGACTTATTCTCAGATACCGATTTTATATTTGAAAAAATTTTTGGTAATTTACTATTAATGAATTCAATTTCTAACATATTATCACCAAACTTAGCGGTTCTAATTAATGCTTCCCCGTAGATTATTCGTGTACAGTCATACGGAACAAAGTTATTTTTACTTTCCAAAAATAATTCGTTCAATGAAATTTTTTCATTTTCGATAGCGATGATTTGTGAATCTTTGTCTAGTCCAGGATCTTCAAATAAATTAATAAAACTGGCAATAGGGTAGACGTGTCTTGCTTCGCTTTTCACTTTATTATTCGAATTAGTTGTTTGATTAGTTTCCTCACTGGAGAATTCAGTTTTTAAATTAGTTTTATCATTACTTTTTGCTTTACCAATCGATTTTGTCATCTTAATTAATCCATTTTTTTGAATAGATTCCTTGGCAAGATTGCTTTCAAGTTTTTCTTGTTCTTTAATTTCCTCCTCCGACAATTCACTACATCCAATGACATGAAGCTCGTCTTGAGATGATGGTGTAAAAAAATATCGTATTCCTTTTTTGTTCCAGTTTGTGCAAGTCATATTAATTTGACAGTTTGGATTACTACATTGAAATGCCCGCCTGTCGTGTAATCGTCCCTTGATCGAAAAATTACTCGCTTGTTTTGCACTTATATTTCTATTTAATTCTAAGCTGTAAGCACGTTCTGACACACTATACCTCCTCAAGTGTTTCTATTTTTATTATAACATTACTTTTAAGGTCTGTTGGGTATAGTGATAAAGTTGTATCCTTTTTTGAACAGGTGGTGCATAAACGATATTTATAACATTTGTTCCACCAAAAGATATCAAATTTTTATAGTGATAACTCTAAATTGCGATTTGCATTTATTGCATTAAAATTGCATTATTTTAATTTTTTATATCAATTTATATGGATTGATACTTCTTTAAAACCCTTTATAATCAATGATATTGCTCTATAACTAGCATCGTGAAAGTAGAGTGGGAATAATACGCAAGTACTTAATGGCCTTGGTAATACAGGGCCTTTAAGTTTTTTTATTGATTTCGGTAGACGTTTAAATTCAGTATTTCTCAATCAATACGCCCAAAAGAAATGCTTAGGGTTTAGCCCATATCAGATATAAATAGCCTCCAAAGTGACGTTCTGCCCAAATGATTTTTAAATTAGATTTTTTAACGATATCAGTCATGTTTCTGTCTTGGTGACACCCTGTAAGCTTGAGCAATAAAGGATTCAAAAATTTTTGTAACCATCCCAGAGTTTTGTTTGTGCAAAGTCCATGCTCTAACAAAAGAATCTTTCCTTTTGGCTTACACCATTTTTGAAAATTATTTAAAACATGGATAGGATCTTGATAAGCGCATAAACTTCCCGATGATACGATCGTATCAAAGCTACTTGCGCTAAGTTCAATAGATTCAACATCTTCTTGTATAAATGTTGTTTTAAAAGGATAATTTTTTGCAGCATCCTGTGCTGACTTTAACATTTCATGGCTAAAATCTATTCCTGTTAATTCAATATTTTTATTGTAGAAGGGAAAATTAAGTCCAGCACCAATTGAAACTTCTAATACTTTTCCTTCAGCTTCTTGAAAAATTCGTTGACGAAACTTATAAGCATGATTGTTTTTTCGTCTTTTACTATATTTCTTTGCTTGCTCATCAAACTTTTGAATTAATGATTGACGGTCCATACCATCGCTCCATTCTGTCATTTAAATCATTTTTAAAACCAGGTGATTCATCATATTTCTCTATTCAGATGTACTTTCTTCATGTGTATGAATTAAGTCAATTAAATGACTGATCGCTTCGACTACCTCATCTGAACAGTCAGTATGGATTGTGGTATGTCCAGCATTTCTGAGAATACGAAGTTCTCCCTGCGGAACGGAATTTGCTAATTTTGTGTAAACAATATTTTTAATGTGATTGAATGGATCATGTGTATCACGAAGAAATGATTTGCTTGTGATTGGAGTCATGAATGGGTCGATTCCCATCGCTGTATATACGATCAACGGAATATCTGGCAGTTTTCCTCCTTTACGTATTTCTTCATAGATTTGGCTATTTAAGTTTTTTCTTTCTGTAAACGTTTTAGATAATGTCTTGAGATGATATTTAATTAGTAGTTCACGGATTTCGTCTGGCCAAGTTGCAAACATTTGATTAAATAAAGCACGAAAGGATTTTTTGTAAGTCAAGAGTGCCCGAAGGATAGTAAAACTCTGCTGAAGGAGGTAACGTTTTTTAAACTTCGGTGTATTGGTGCGAAAGTCCTCGTGAGGTGGTTCTAGCAAAATCATCCCAGCTACCTCATCTGGAAATCGTTGAGCATACCGCTGCGCGTAGATTCCGCCCAGCGAATGACCGACGAACAGGTAGGGAGCTGAAACACCAGCCGTATGCAATACATTTCGCAATTCATCAGTGACTTCAATGGCACTTCGAGGAAGCTTAACATGATCGCTCCATCCAGTTCCCAATCGATCATAAATGACTGATGTTGTATATGTACTAACTTTATGATGCAGATTCAGGTAATCAAGTCCGACCATCCCGGCAGCTGGTATGAATACATCCCCACTCCTTTTCTGAAAGGTAGTTGGGTAGTCCAGATACATTCATCTATAAAAGATCTTCTTGAGTTCATTAAGATAACCATCTAGTTCTGCAAGCACTTTGTCATAATCTAATTCAGTAAATTCTAAGTTCCGAAGATCTTCCAGAATCTGATTTGTAAAACCAACATTCGCCCAAAAGATAACCTGTTTGCATCTTTCAAGGTTCAATCCTTCTCTGAATTTAGTTTCATCAACAAATTCAAACATTTCCTCTTGGCATCGTGCTAGCTTTTCATTTACTTTTCCTTCTAGATTCTTATTGATTTCATCGGAATTCGTAGTGCCAGTAATTTTAATAAAGTCAAATATCCAAGGATGCTGTTGTAGTAACTCAATCTGGAGTATATATGATTGTCGAATCCTTTCAAAAATATCTTTTTGATTCAAATCCATTAAATCAAGATATTCTTTATGAATCATGTCAGTGCAATAATCATAAAGGAATAGAAAAAGATCCTTCTTGCTCTTTATATAGTGGAACATGAGCCCCTTTGAAATACCAGCCTCTTTTGCAATAACATTCGTTGAGGCATCATCAAATCCTTTCATGGAAAATTCTTTTAGTGCAGCATTTAAAATAGCACCTCTTCTTTTGGGTTCCAGATTCAAAAGCTTTAATTGCATGATAATCACCTTTGCGGATTTATTAATTGATCTGTTAGGTCAATTAACTTTAACATAATTTACCTATAAGGTAAATAAGTTGAATTAGGAAAATAGGATAAAAATGATTTGTAACGTTTTTCGAAACAGCAATAACTGGATAAGAACTTTTTGTTGCACACCTCATATCATTGATAACTCGTAATATTTGATAGGAAAATTTAGTTTGGGAATGCCTATTTAACAGCATTTAATCCAATAAAAAAACGGATAAAAAGTATAAATACTTGGTTTCCTACCAAAAGAAGCTGGAACACAACTAAATCATCTGATTAAAAAACGAACAATACAGTGAAACTTCATTCAATAGGAGTTTTCTTCCATCTCCTACTGAATGGTTGAACCAATCGGGCATTTAGGTGCCGTTTTCTCCCACTTGGACCTTTTGTATTCACTCAAGATTTTGAAGTGGGAGGCTTACGGCACCTTACATGCGGGATAAAGTGAAACTTCATTCAGTAGGGCTCCTACTAAATGTTAGTTGAACCAATCGGGCATTTAGGTGCCGTTTTCTCCCACTTGGACCTTTTGTGTTCACTCAAGATTTTGAAGTGGGAGGCTTACGGCACCTTACATGCCGGATAAATGGTCCCAGTGTATAATACGCAAGCTTTTAGCGTAGTCAACATATGTAGACTCCTGCGGGGAATAGCTCGAGCTGAAGATCCCGCAGGAAAGCGACCTTTGCTTTCCGAGGAAGCTGAAGCCGGGCCCGCGGAAAGCGAAATATGTTGACGTAGCGATGATTGGGATTTTTTTACACAAAACATACTAATCTTAGTATGTTTTAGCTAATCGACTAATAAAGTTGATGGCTGTAAGCGCAAAAAATCAGTTCCAATTTTATTACTTCTTTAATGTTTATTTAAAATTCGTTTAATTCCTACATACCATTGACTGAAGCCTTATTTATACCCACAAAAAATGTTGTACGGTGTGAGGATGAATAGGTAATTTTTTAATTATATTTAGTAGCTTGTTGACTTATTCTATGATTGTATATCATAAAAATTAAATTTTTTTTAATAATCATGTATTACTGTATAGACAAGAACATAAATCAAGGAGGTCGGAAGTATGGTAAAGGTGTTTATAATGCTGGCAGTTGTTTCGTTTTTGCTATCCGCTGCCTTATTTATAGTAGAAATTGTTAAAAACGGTTTTAAGGGAAGTAATTTTAAACCAGCTTTATTCTTATTTGTTGTTTATATCTTTAGTGTGATTTTACTTTTAATTGTCTATAACAATTAGGGAGGATAATATGATTACTTTAAAAAATGTTCGTTTCAAAGTGGGGAAACATAACATCCTAAATAACATAAATATGAAATTAAAAAGAGGTAAAGTATATGGACTATTAGGTCCCAATGGGGCAGGGAAAACCACGTTATTTAAGGCTTTATTAAATGTAATAGAATACAAGGGGGACATTTTCAAAGATTATAACCATGTGACAATAGGTAAATTAATTGAATATCCTGCCTTTTATCCAAATTTAACTTGTGTAGAAAACCTAAAGCTGCATGCCTCATATGCTGATATAGAGTACAATGATTCAATTGTAAATGATTTATTAGGAATAGTTGGCTTACCCGATGCGAAGCATAAAAAGTTTAAAGAATTATCTATGGGGATGAAACAACGATTGGGTGTAGCAAAAGCGCTGATGGGAAATCCAAATTTATTACTGTTGGATGAACCTACTAATGGATTAGACCCTATGGGGATGAAAGATATGCGAAATCTCATCGAACAGAACCTAAAAGGCAAACAAAGAACCATTGTCATTTCTAGTCATAATTTAAATGAAGTTTCTTTCGTTACGGATACTTTCCTATTTATGAGGGAAGGCAAAAAAATATTAGAAATTGATAATAACGAAGATATATATATGTTTGGTCGGGTGCAACAAATACCTGATCATCAAAACGTTAAACAAGCTATTACTTTATTGGAAGATAATAAAAAAGAAATCTACTTTATTTTAAGCGAAACCAATTTCAATAATCTAAAGACGACTAACGATTTTGTATATAGTGATGTGCAAAACCTAACTTTGGAAAACTTGTATATCAAGTTGATGTCTACAGATTTGATAGAGGTGAAAAGCTATGTTTAAGTTGATTAAAAATGAATGGATTAAAGTTAAAAGTGAAAAGGTAATACTAGTCATTGCAGTACTTAGCTTGATTCCTTTACTCATGAACTTCGCTAATTTTGCTATAAATAATAAAGATATAAGCTTGGATAGTGGTTTTTACTTTACTTATTATAATCAGTATTTCATGATGTTACCGATCATTTCTAGTGTGTTAATCTCCTTTATTTTTTATATCGAATTCAAGAACAAAATGTATTTAGATTGGATAACGTATAATATTCCACGTTATCAATTACTTTTTTCAAAAATACTTGTCTCTACAATCATTATGTCAGCCATTTGTGTAATGCAATTATTTATTTTGTCTGTTTTCTATTTTGTTATAGACGGGAATATAGAGAATATTCTTCGCTTAATATCCTCTTATATAATCCTTAATATAATAGTGATTACAACCATTACACTAGTGTTTGCAGCTGTCATCCAATTAACTAAGAATATAGTAGCAAGCATATCTATTGGGATAGGTGTTTCTTTATTGTCAATGATTCTAATGGCGGCACCTTTTTCCTTTTACATTCCGACAGCATTTGGGTATAGACTCGGACTATTCGTCATTGATAATGGATACTATTATGAGGGAGGCATGACTCCCACTATTATAGGCATAGCCCTGTTATTTTTAATAAACGCCATTATGCTAATGATCAACCTGAGATTAATTTATAAAAAGAATTTGTAAGGAAAGAAGGAGTCTGATCGTGGAGAATATACTTAAAAAGTCAAACATTTTTGTTCTCGAAGATGATCCAGATATATCAAAGTTTCTAAATATATTCTTGAGTGATTATTTTAATAAGGTGATTGTGAAAACAGATAATCGATTTAATTATTCGGATTTAGACAATGTCGATATTTTTTTGTTAGATGTCGAGATACCGTTCGATAGTGGATATGAGGTCTGTAAACGGATAAAAATGGTTTATCCTAACAAGCCTGTCGTTTTTCTCACGGCGCATAGTCAACTTGATGATAAAATCAAAGGCTTAGAATTGGGTGACGATTTTATACCTAAACCCTTTGAACCTTTAGAACTTATTGCGAGGCTTAAAAATCTATTGAAGGACAAGTATGGAGACCTTGTCTATTTAGATGGAATAATAGTCGATAAACGGGCACATTTAATTGTAGATAGTGTAACGGGAAACAGAATACCATTAAGTGAGACTGAAAATAAGATATTCTTTTACTTGTTTGATAACATGAATATTAGTTTATCAAGGGAGCAAATAATAAATCATGTGTGGGGAGTAGAAGGTCGTAGCCGTCAAGAAAATTCCCTAAATGTGTATATAAATAGTTTAAGAAATAAAGTGGATATTAAAGGCAAGTTAATTCAAACTATTTATGGTTATGGATACAAATTAACAGATCAAAAGGAATGATGTTATTGAAAAAAAAGATTTACTTTTTCACGCTTATCTCTATCTTGTTCTTTCCAATTGCCTTTATCATGTCAAATTATATCGTATTCTTAGCCCATTTAATACACGATTATATCAATGGGACTGATACTCCTTTTATAGCACATGAACATTATTTATATATTTTTTCTCTTTTCTTCATTATGGTTTTATTATACGTTTTCTTCCTATCAAAAATGATTATAAATATTTCATCTGAAATAAGGCTTCTTTCACATCTTATAAGGGGGATAGCGAAAGACGAAAACTATCCAGAGCCAGTAGAGCTCCAGGTGTTAAAAAATAGCGAAATGAACCATCTGGGTGAGTCGATAAATATATTAATTGATAGATTAAAATATAATCAGGATAAATATAGGGAATCAGAAGAAATTAGAAAAAGATATTTAGATCAACTTTCACATGATATTAAAACGCCGTTATCTCTCATAAAAATTAATTTATTCTACCTAAAAACGCAACAAAACGTCGAAGAAGCGATAGAAGAAATTAATAAAAATGCAGATATAATATCGACGCTAAGCGACCGAATATATCATAAGAATTATCTGAATCCGGACTCTATCATTACTCATATGTCGCCGGTCAGCTTAAATGACTGCATAATTGCCATTATCGAAAAATGGAACAATGCTTTAAGACATAAGAAAATAAATTGTACCAGCAATATAGAATCTAATATTGTTTGGAAGTTGGATAGAGTATGGTTTGAAAGACTACTTGATAATATTTTGCAAAATGTTTTATACCACTCTAAGGCTAGTCATCTAACTATAGAAGGTGTTAAAGAAAATGATCAAGAACAGTTGACAATAACCGATGATGGTGTGGGTTTTGATTTAAAAAAACAACTTCAGCAATCGAATCAAAAAGGGCTAAATATTATTAATGAAGTTCCTAAGTTGTTAAATCTTCACATTCTAATAGAGAGCAATGATTCTGGCACAAGGATTGTACTAACTAAAATATAGAGAAAGAATGCACGTGATAGGCTCATGTTAGATAAATCAATGATTTAGATTCAGAAGTGTATTTGCTAAGTAAAAAAGGTATAAAATAGTAATTAATAAATGCCGCTTGTCAACAGTATTTAAGAATGCAATAAGGATTCCTTATAACTGGGGAAGTGGAAGAGTGCTTCTGTTCAATGATGATAAAACCGTTTTTGTCTGTCTTTGCCCACCTGGTGGCGGACGCAGTCAAATGTTTTTTCCGGTAACTGGCCACTCCTTACGATCCCCCTCAAACAATTCGCTTTGAAGGACCTGTTTCTCATCATGTTTCCGGTACCGGCCCTCTCCCGCAAGCTCCCATAATGTCTCGGTGAAATGCGATAAAAGAAAATTGCTCCATATTCTTGCAGAAGCTCAAACATCCTGTCGCATAGAATCATGATCGCACGATAAGTTTGAAAGACATTTGTCAGGATTGATAACCGACCATGTTGAGGTCGGCTATTTCTTTTCTGCGATTACCAAGCATAAAGTGGCGAACGGCCCTAATAGTAGTGATAGTAAAAACCAGTTTAAACCACTCCGGTTTTTTCCTTGAGCGATTCCGGCATTAATGAGCGCCAATGTCCCCCACCCGACAAAATAGCTTTCATTCATTTTTCAACTCACCTCTTTTTTACTAGTTCAAGTATGACATACATTGAATTGCAATGTGCAATGATTTACCACTATGATACACTTTAGGCATTACGGTCTGTAAGGAGAAGCAGCTATGAAAAAACAATGGTCAACGCCTGCTCTACTTGATCTATCTGAAGAGCAGCGGAATGTTGAGCTCGGAAATTCGATGGAAGCTTACATGAGATGCCGTCGCGAAGCGTTGAAGTATTTCAAGTCGTAAATGGAGGTGTTCATGTGACAACTGTTTTTATCGATGCAGACGGATGCCCGGTTGTAAATGAAACCATTGCTGTATGCCAAGAGCTCGACATACAATGCGTCATTATTTGTGATACTGCACATGAAATCCACCGAGATGGAGCGAGTACGATCATCGTTTCAAAAGGGGCAGACGCAGTGGATTTCGTTTTAATTAATCGCGTAAAACGCGGTGATATTGTTGTGACACAAGATTATGGATTGGCAGCTATGGCTTTAGCCAAACAGGCATATGCCATCAACCAAAATGGACAATTATATACAGAAGAAAATATTGATCAGCTGCTTTATGCTCGGCATCAGGCTCAAAAAATTCGTCGTGCTGGCGGGCGTTTACCAGGACCGAAAAAGCGCTTGAAGGAACAAGACATCCAATTTACAGATAGTTTACGCCAACTTTGCTTAGCTATTATTGAATGAATTGGAATACAATCATGTATCGCCTTAAATCGTTGGAATTACCTTCAACTGCGGGAGGTGAAAAATGTCTAAAGTTGTTTCGGTTCATTCTTTAACAAGTCAGGTCATAAACTGCACAAAAAATTGAAAAGCCAGAAAGAAAAATACTTAAAGTTCTTTCGAAATGGAAAAATAGATACTAGAGACGTCTGCATGCCTTTAGAATGGTCTGCCTTTTGAATCCATACTTTCGAAGAACACAATCCGCATTATTGTGAACATGTTGTTGTCCTTGCTAAAGAAGCAATTGTCGGAGTTTGTAAAATGAAGAGTCCCTTCCGAAATGGACGGGATTTTTTCGTCTCAAGTACAGGCATTGCCACGCCACGTATCGCTGCTTTACTAATGAATGAGCTTCCTTTTGGTGCGCACTCCATTTGAGGGCTCGGCTGTGCAGGAGGTGTTGCGGGAGAAGAGGAGCTTCGACTAGTGCCGAACGTAACCCGACGTTTTTGCTGTATGTGTAGAGCTAAGCAGTATTTTTAGCTGCTAAACGATTGGATGCTCATTGTGCGGATTCCTGTTGAAGAACGACATGTCGTGAAGCAACGAATGACGAGGTATTCAATAAGTGCAAAAGCGAGTTAGTCGAAATCACCTGGCTAGCTCGCTTCATGTATTAAAAAACTTATTTAACTTTATCCTGTTTTTGTGGTAATAAAATGTCACGAAGAACTACATCATTCAAATGAGGGAGCTGCTTTTTTTCTAATTGCGTCAATCCGTACTTATCTGGATTTTCAAGAACTTCATAAAACTTTAAGATATGACATTAAATTTTCCGTCGGGTAATTTTTCATTCAACATGTTAATTGGTAGCAGTTGCAAGTTTGTAATACGTTTCTTTAGATTAGTATTAAATCTTTCATTTTTGTTTTTCAATATTACTTAAGATATAATAAAAACAGTTTAATCCATAAAGTAGAAGGGGATGCAATGATGACTTATATGTTGGTCCATGGACTTGGTCAAAATGCTACCAGCTGGCAAAAAGTCATAGACTACATGAAAATAGATTCCGAAAAGATAGTTTCACCTGACTTGTTTCAATTTATTGAAGCAGGAAAAATTGATTATCGTAATTTGTACCATAACTTTTTTGATTATTGCGAAAACCAAGATGGCTCTATTGATTTAGGTGGTCTTTCGTTAGGTGCAATTCTATCTTTAAACTATGCATTGGATCGTCCAGAGAAGGTAAATTCCCTTATTTTAATAAATACACAATATAAAATGCCCCAGTTTCTTCTTTCTGTACAAAACGTAATTTTTCAAGTGCTACCAAATTCCGTATTTAAAAAAATGGGATTACCCAAAAAGGATGCAATCCAATTAATGAAATCTATGAAAGAATTAGATTTCAGCATGAGGCTATCAGAAATATCCTGTAAAACACTTATTCTATGCGGGGAAAAAGATAAGCCAAATCGAAAAGCAGCAAAACAATTAAGCAATCTAATAATGGATGCAAAGTTGAAATTTATTCAAAACGCTGGTCATGAAGCAAATGTAGATAATCCTGAAGGTATGGCGAAAATAATTAAAAGTTTTTGGGTTGAAAATACATAAACTATAGCTTGAATACTGAATTATTCACAATAAAGTGTAAATTACGCTAACGAAATGTAGGGAGTGAACACTAATGAATATATTTCATTCTCGTTTTACTCCCGCTGTAAATTCTATCATAAAAGGTTATTCTCTAGAAGAGATTTCAAAGATTGCTTAGATGCACTATTAAATTCAGTAGCATGTAATGGCATGCAATAATGTATGCTTTTGTGTAGGGATACCATTATAGCTCATCACAAAATTAGTTTGGACGACAGATTGTAATGTTTCTTTCCATATTCAACATATGAACAGATAATTTGAAGCATAAAAGTCCAACTACAAGTAGCAGAATTGATACAAATAGGATTTCATTCCAATCCACAGACGTGGCTGGATTTTGAAAACGCCACTTTACATTTTTCCTAAAGATATTAAGTACTTCCATAGCTAATTTCTCCTTTCACCAATAATCTCAATATATCATCAAGAGTAGGTTCGATAATTTCTATTCAACTCAAAACTTATCTTTGGACGAAGTACATAATAATTTAAATCTGAAAAATTTAGTTGGCTATCATCGGAACGATCCTTAACAGTAACATATTCGACATAGTCTTTTGGAAGTAACAGTTCTTCAAGTTTTCCAGAATCTTGAATAACAGTAACAATAATTCTGATTATAATTT
Organism: Siminovitchia sp. FSL H7-0308; assembly: GCF_037980985.1. NCBI lineage: Bacteria > Bacillati > Bacillota > Bacilli > Caryophanales > Bacillaceae > Siminovitchia > Siminovitchia sp. FSL H7-0308. Next base: position 3,008,279 of record NZ_CP150282.1, on the reverse strand, counting down.
TTCTTGTAAAACGTTTAAGATTTGCTGGCGAATCTTGAAGTACTTTTTTACCGTCTTGATAAAACATATTGTGTCGCTTAACATATCAGCTTTTTCTAAATAATGGGTAGTAAGAAAAATGGTAACTTCTAACTCTTTTTTACAGTACATCGAAAAAATGTAGAATTCTAATGTTCTTTTTTCACCCATAGGGGTCCTGTTACATACCAAATAACACTCACAATAATGAATCCAGGTAATGCTTCGAAGGTGTTATGTGATTCTCCAGTCATAGTAAGTATCATATAAAAAACGCCCATAACAATTAGATAAATGAGTACAGCAAGTAGCCATTTTTTAAAGTGAAACATTTCATAGTGGTAATCTTTTTTCTTGTTTGTTTTAACTCTATTCATTTTATTATCCAACCATTTAATAATCGTTTTTCCAAATGCTATTGTTACACCTAAATAAATACCAGACAAACTATGACTATAAGAAAAAGGTTCACCCATTAATAGGGAGACAATATTAAAAATAATTAATAGCAAATCGTCTATTGGAATTAGTATTAGGAAAAAGTTCCCAAGCTTAGCATTTTTAATGATTGATCTGAAAAAGACACCCAGAATTGCAAAGACCCAGAATAAGATTTCACATATAATAATGAGAGTTAAAATGAGCATTTCAACTCCTCCAATCATCAAATTTCAATAATATTTGATTCATATAATTAAAAAATGTTTGATTAAAAGGAATGACTTTCGGCTCTTTTAACAAGCTTTCTTCTAATATATCGAAGTACTTTTTTTCTAAATGACGGTCACCATTAAATAATGGTGGAACGACCTGAATGTATTTTGCATATATTTGTTGTTCTAGCAAATCATTTGATTTTTCCATACCGCGCCGGATCATTTGTAGAAGTTCTTTCATATCTGAATGAATGTCAACAGGATTATCTAAATTAGGGAGATTCTTTAATATTTCTATTTCTTCTAAGCTAAAATCATCTGATGAAAAAGTGTTATCTTTATCTATGTCATTATGTGTTATATATTCGAGAAGTCTATGAATATCAAGAGACATCATTTTAGGGTTTATTTCTATCCCATTTTTTAGTCTTAATAGATTGTTCTTTCTATTCATTAATTTATCCATTTCTTCCTCTATAACTGAAATTTCTAAATCAATCGCATTTTCCAGATGCTTATTTGTATTCTCAGAATGAATATTTTCTAACATTATTTTGATTTGATCGAGACTCATGCCCATTTTTTTAAAATTTAGAATAATTTGCAAATCAATTAAATGAGCATTGTTATAATATCTGTAGTTTGTCATTGGATCAACATTGGGTAGAAGCAAACCAATCTCATGGTAATACCTCAATGTTCGCTGCGAAATATTAAATCTTTTGCTTACTTCTGAGATTGTATACAAAATAATCTCCTCCTCATAAACATCTTGACATTCACGTCAACGTGAATGTCAAGATGTTTATGAGGTGATTTTAATGGATAATAAACAAAAATTTTTTGTGCATTTGATAACATTTATAGTGGGGCATATTGTTCTAAATATCTTTATCAGATTGGAGAAAGTACCTAAAAGCCTTGAGAACATACAGCATATTTTCAAATCGAACAAAATATGGGTTTATTTTAGTGAAGTGAATATAACCATTATTGTTATTTGGTTAGTCATTTTAATAATAGATTTCTTTTTTGTATTTTTAAATCAAAAAAAACGTTAAAATTTGGCCCCATGTTTGAGGCCATGTTAAAGGGTGAGATGGACTGTTCATCCTGGACACGCTCCTTCCCCATGGTTCTGTCTTCGGGAGACTCTTATTGAATAGAAGAACGTGGCTACTCTAAAAAAAGTAAACCGGCTAACATATAATTCATTTAAGGTGTCCTTGTCATTTTTGATTTATATCTTCTATATATGAGGATAGCTGCCGGTGATAACTAGTAAGCTGTCAATTAATAATGTCATATAGATTGATGTTGCGGTATTGGGCAGCTGTTTTCCTCCTGTACCTTTATGATTCGTATGGTCAACCATCTTTTTATGATCATCCTTACGGCCGATTTGTCATCACTTGCTTTATCAGGAATTTTACCGACTTTGTTATCAGGTTTTACGGGTTGTTTACCGTCCTTTGAATTTTCAGGTTGGTCGGCAGTTCATTTCTGGGGTGTTTTATTAAGATTCGTATGAGTCTTTCATTTAGAAGTAGGGACGTAGATCCCGAACTACATCTTAAATCCAGATTTTCTTAAAATAAAAAATGTTGTAATGTATATAGTAGGAATAGCAACTAATAAATATAAAATTCCTTTAGGCATAAACATATTATAAAAGTAGAAGAATAATGTTGCCCAAATGCAAGTAATTAATAATCCAAGTGTTTTTTTCATATTGAAAATATGCCCTCCCGAAAATGATAATGATCAAATGCTTAGTAAATTATGACAGATTTAAATCGTGTTCATTGATTTATGTAGTTAACATATCTCTATATCGCCATTATTCTTCTTTTTATCTCTTTTATCAATCTGTTATGCCATATTTGTGCCTATGTCTAATCGTTTAATTCACTAGCTCCGCAAACTTCTGCTATCCATGCTAGCTTTGGATTCCCAAACTATCCATTGAAGTCGTTAGTTCGTTCATAATCAACATTAAGTTCTGATGAATCTGCAAGACGACGACTAATAAATACAATTCCACCTATTGCCAAAGTTGCAGTTAATACAGCTACTTTCTTTAATTAATATACTTTTTTATCCTCTGCCTTCAAACAGCAAAGGACGCTTATGCTCTATCCTCATTATGAAGTTTCACTTTATATGTTCAAAAGCCACCATCTTCGAGAAAAGAGCCATTAAACATATACTTGGAACACTTATGGAGCCTTTTACTGTAGAAGATGTCACTCTTTTGATCCGTTGTCATTTCGAAAAAACCGCCAATAAATAGAGTATGGAATAACGGAGCCAAGGAGTAAAAAATACTTATTCACAATGATATCCGCTTTTCCTTGTGCGTTAAAATGAATGGGAATGGCTTCAGGTAAAAACAAGCAAATAACAAATATAACGGCAGCAATTAGTATAAAAACGATGATATCTTTTAATGTCATCTTATATCCCAACCTTTTATTAAATAACTGCTGAGCGACAAGCTGTTTGATACATGAAGGTTGATGCGATGGTAATCACAATCGCTACTCCCCATAACAGAGGGAGGAGTGGAAAAGATACAAACCAATGAAGCAGAACAGGCAGAGCGACTGCTGCCATGCTGATTAAACTAGACGCAATCACCGGAAGGCTTTGCTTTACAATGATCATTTCATTATCCCAAGTGAAGTTCGGATGCTTTTTATTGAGAAAAAGACCGAGGATAACTGAAAATAGCGAATAGGCGATCGGAATAAGCAATGTGCTCACAGTTTGTAATGTATTCATTTGTATACGTGTCATCATAGCTATAATCACGAGACAATAGGCAACAGCATGTAATGTTAAATTAACCGCCAGTTTACTATTTAAAATCTATTTGGTGGAGATGGGTGAACTTTGTACGATCCAAATATGTTTACCTTCCAATGAAATAAAGAATGCAGCCGGGCAACTTAAGGAGAGCATAGCGGAAATAAGCACCGGAGCATATGTCGGGAGAAAACGATGGATATGATCCATACCGATAAATTTTCCTAACTGCTCTGGAGATAGGAGCAACAGAAAAATGCTAAAAAGAGACAATAGGATCACTCCAAGCCCAGCATTTAGTACGGCTGTATAAGAACTGAAAAATAGCGAGAAATCTTTGTGATAAAGTGCAACGAATGGAGATCTTTGTTTAATCACGTTTTTCTGCTTAGCCCTATATTTTGATGATGTGCTTGCCAGGTCGTTAAGTGCACTGTACCTCATGGAGACAAAATGGATAAAAAGGTAGAAGACAGCAGTCGATAGGGCGATAAAGATTCCTAAACGAATCGATACGTGAAAGCGCGCGTCATCTAGAAATAAAATGGCAGGAGGGTACAGTTTAGTAATTTGTCCCGCTAGCATAGCTCCAACATTTGCAATCCCTGCTTCCGATTGCAAAATAAAGACCGCCCCATATCCTACTACGCCAAGTGCGACAAAGGAAAATATCAGGGAGAACATGTTGCTATTTTTAAAATAAGAAGCGATGTATACGATGCATAATCCAAGCAAAGAAGCGATGCACATTGGAATGATTGGAACAAAAAATATGGAAATAACATAAAGCACCGTTTGCAACATGTCTAAAGGTGTGTGCATCATCCATACAATGCCACCTGAAGCCATAAATACAAAAGCAACCACGAAATGAAGGAGATACATCAATAAAAATTTACTGGTTATGATTTCACTGAATTTGACAGGTAATGCTAACAACATATCTAAATCACGACTTCCGAATAAAATGCCATTGGAACGAAGCACGGTTAAAATAAAAATAGCAAAGCTCGCTATCGAAACCATATAAGCAGGTATTAAATCCTGCTTTCCGAGTTGGACGAGGGCGAGTGCTGTCAACCAATTATAGATACAAAACAAAAGCACAAATGTGATGACACCAACAGCGGTAATGACCATTGTTTTCTTTTTCGTTCCAGATTGCTTGATCTCATTAAGCGCCAAATAGTTCGTGATTTGGGTTCGGAGCAGCAGATAGGCTCTACTCATGGGCTCTGTACCTCCATAAAAAAATCTTCCAACGATCGATTGCCTTTAACAGCTTCAGTAGGACCACTTGCTATCAACTTGCCGTTATGAATGATGGCAATTTTGTTACATAGTTTTTCTGCCACATCGAGAACATGCGTTGAAAAGAAAATAGCGCCACCGTTTGAAGCACATTCCTGCATCGCCTGTTTTAATAAATAAGAAGCTTTCGGATCAAGCCCAATAAATGGCTCATCTAAAATGAAGAGTTTGGGTGCATGAACCAAAGCAGCAATAATAGCAGTTCTTCGCCTCATCCCATGCGAATAGGAAGAGATAACATTCCCAAGGTTTGGCGTCATTTCAAATAAATCACTATATTTTTTAATCGCTTGTTTCCGCTTAGCGGTTGGAACGTGATATAGGTCCGCAATGAAATGAATATACTGGTATCCAGTCAGATGTTCATATAAATTTGTCTGATCGGGAATATACGCCATTTTGGATTTGCAAGTCAACGGGTCTTTTTGAATGCAATGGCCATCGATGAGGATTTCTCCTTGGTCAAAATGGTGAATGCCGACGACTGCTTTTATGGTAGTTGTTTTTCCTGAGCCATTGCCACCGATAAATCCAAAAATATCTCCCTTTTCGACAGATAGTGTTAATTGATCAACGGCTTTCTTATTGTTTTTATAGACCTTCGTGAGCTGGTTGATTTCTAAAATAGGCATAAATCGTGCTCCTTTCTTACTGACAATTTGTCAGTTGACTGGTAAAGAATACCCAATGGTAAAACACCATTGGTTTTCGAAATGACTGCAAAATATAACGTTTTATCGTATGAGAATATCGCCAAGCTTCATACACCAGTTAAAAGATCGTTGTTGTAGTGCCTAAGGCGCGCTCGAGTAAACTTTTGTATGCTTCATAATAAAGCAGTTTTTTTTCGTTCGACAACGTACTTGTATCAATAGAAACGAATACATAACCGTTGATGAGAAAAGAAGCTGTTTCCAACGGCCGGGCTACATGAAAAACGCCTTCCGAGATACCTTGCTCCATAATATGCCCCAAATAAGTGGTGAGTTTCTCAGAAACTTTATGAGCGAAACGATCCATTAAATAGCGATTTTGGTTCAAATCAACACTGTTTTGCAATGCAATCATGTCAGGAGTTGCGCTGTTTGGCTGTATGAGAGTAGCTTCTATAAAGGAGCGAATCTTTTCGATGGCCGATTTGTCGTCATAGGTGATTTTAAACAATCGTTCTATCATTGGTTCGGAATATCGTTCCACTAAACAATACAGTATATCTTCTTTGTCTTTGAAGTGGTAGTATAGCAAGCCTCGAGAGATATTGGCTTTGGTTATAATATCTTGTGTTGTAGTTTTTAAATATCCTTTTTTAACAAATAGGTGTAATGCAGCTTCCATGATTTCGGCCCTGCGAACTTCCGGATCTTTGACATCTCGCACACAATCACCTCTCTAATGGCGAGTATATACAACAACTGACACTTTGTCAATTCAATGTAGAGGCGGGTTACATCATTTCATCCCGCCAACGTTTTTATCACTGCCTTTTAACGACTTAATTATAAAAAAATGCTGAATGATAAAATACAAATATATGTGAATCGTTCCTTATATACAGATCAATGAACTGTCAAAAGTGATCAAAATAAGTAAGATCGCATTTCACTTCATTTAACTGTTAATCATTCCATTCACTTTGAAACCAGTTAATTATTGTTCATTCTTTTGTACAAAATATAGTGGTTACCATGGGCGTTCTATGTTATGAAAATCGTTTTAGTTGGTGTCGTATATTTACGGATGAAAAGAAGTAGCAAGTCGCATGATTATTTAGAAGGTTGGAAGAATCCGGAAAATGATAAGACAAGCGCATGTCCGTTCCGACCGCCTATTTTTACGAGAGCTTTACAAAAGTTCATATTAAAGTTTTCGCAGCTTGACTCCTTGCACGGAATGGTTCGGTCCTTTTTCCAAAATCAATTGCGCGCGCTGTTTGGTTGGCAAGATGTTAGAGACTAGGTTAAGCCCGTTGATTTCCCTCCAGATCCTCAGCGCCGTTTCTGTAGCTTCTTCGTCTTCAAGGGATGCGTAATGGTGGAAATAAGAGTTCGGGTTGCTAAACGCCGTTCGTTGCAGCACTTTAAACCGTTCGACATACCAACGGGCGATATCGTCTTCATCAGCATCGACATAAATGGAGAAGTCAAAAAGGTCCGACACAAACAGCTTAGGAATGTACTTGCCGTTTCGTTGTTCGGATTCGCCTGTTTGCAGTACGTTAAGCCCTTCGACGATGACAATATCCGGTTTGCGAATCGTTTGTACTTGACCCGGTACAATATCGTACGCCATGTGTGAATAAACCGGAGCCGCTACTTCAGGGCGTCCCGATTTAACGTCAGCCAAAAATCGAATCAGGCGTCGTATGTTGTAGCTTTCCGGAAAGCCTTTGCGTTTCATTAAACCGCGCTCTTCCAAGATGCGGTTCGGATATAAGAAGCCGTCCGTCGTTACGAGATCGACTTTAGGTGTATTCGGCCAGCGCGAAAGCAGCGCTTGTAAAATGCGGGCAGTCGTGCTTTTTCCAACAGCTACACTTCCGGCAATGCCGATGATGTACGGCACCTTCTCCGTCGGATGTCGTAAAAATGTTTTCGTTACTCGGTACGTATCTTGACTGCTAGCAACGTAAAGGTTTAACAATCTTGACAGAGGCAAATAAATTTCCGATACGTCTTCCAATGAGATTTGTTCGTTAATTCCCTTGAGCTTCACGAGCTCGTCCTCAGACAGCGGAAGCGGGGTCGAATTTCGTAATTGCCGCCACTCTTCACGTGTGAATGAGATGTACGGGGAAACATGTTCATTAACTAGCATACCTGGTTTCTCCTACTGTATTGTTTGTTTCTTCATTTTGACAAATTATGATGTTTTTTTCAATATCGAATTTGACTGCTTAAGAACCGTAAGGGTGAGGAATGCTTATGCATACGGGATGTGGTTAGACGTATGACCTGACACCTCCTGCAGACAATGAACGAAGCATGAGCTTTTTCAATTGATGGAAAGAAAAAATCCCGAAACTGCTTCCAGAAGAAAAATGCACCATCACCTTCTTTAAAATATCAGATGTAGAGGTTTGAGGAGAAAAATGGTTGACATTCCGCCTTCGTTTTTTTGAACATTCTTTGATTTATGGAAAAAATTCTTCTTTCGTTGAAAAACTGTAAAAGCAGTTTTGGCAAATCCCATCTTTTTGGTAACTGTTTATGGAAGTTTCTCGATATTTACCGTTGTTGTACGGGAAGAGAATTTTTGACTGGAGGAACAAAGTGACAGAACTTCCGAACCATTGGCGATATGGAATCCAAACGGCCCCCCATATCACCTCCCGCATGAAGAAAAGAAAATATATTAGAGTGCCAAAGAAGGGAAGTCATGATAAAAGTCAAGCAACTAAACCTAAACATGACCTTGCGACGCGCATATTTGAATGAACAGCGTAGAAGTAAGCAAAAGGAAATATCAAGCCCTTAGGATGTTCGCATTCCTTCATTAAATGGCGTGTCCATCAATGAGGGCAAAACAAGGTACAATTTATTTATAGTAGACTGATCTATCTTCGATAAGCAAATTGGAAAAGGTATTTTCACGAACTTTCATAAATCCTACATCTAAATGGCGGCCAGCAAGCGATAGCGCGTTAGCGAATCAAACGCGTCTATAATGATTCGAGAAGATCTTGACACGTACGCCATTAACAGGATTAGTGGGGAAAATGCTTATCCGCCGTTGTCATGGGGAAGATAATACGCATTGAATCAAAAAGGTGGCAGGGCAACACCTTTCCAAAATTTAAAACGTGCATCAGTTTGAAGTGAAGTCACCCTCTTGTCAACATGGAAACGTGGAATGCGCGGTTTGATAAGGGAGAAGTTTTGTCTATTAAAAAAATATATTGACCAAGACAGACAACGGTGGTACTATAACTCTGCTGGAGCAATCCGGTGAACTCAAAAAAAGAATTTCAAAATGAGTTGACAGCATTTTATATGCGTGTTATATTAATAAAGTCGCCTCTTGAGCGGCAAACGAAAGTTTGATCTTTGAAAACTGAACGAAACGAAACGTCAATCAATAATTGATTAGTCAGCTTTAATTATGAGCTAACCAAACTTTACATGAGAGTTTGATCCTGGCTCAGGACGAACGCTGGCGGCGTGCCTAATACATGCAAGTCGAGCGGACTAATAGGAGCTTGCTCCTTTTTAGTCAGCGGCGGACGGGTGAGTAACACGTGGGCAACCTGCCTGTAAGACTGGGATAACTCCGGGAAACCGGGGCTAATACCGGATAATTTCTTTTTCCGCATGGAGAAAGGATAAAAGACGGCTCTGCTGTCACTTACAGATGGGCCCGCGGCGCATTAGCTAGTTGGTGGGGTAACGGCCTACCAAGGCAACGATGCGTAGCCGACCTGAGAGGGTGATCGGCCACACTGGGACTGAGACACGGCCCAGACTCCTACGGGAGGCAGCAGTAGGGAATCTTCCGCAATGGACGCAAGTCTGACGGAGCAACGCCGCGTGAGTGATGAAGGTCTTCGGATCGTAAAACTCTGTTATCAGGGAAGAACCCGCATCGGAGTAACTGCCGGTGCGTTGACGGTACCTGACCAGAAAGCCACGGCTAACTACGTGCCAGCAGCCGCGGTAATACGTAGGTGGCAAGCGTTGTCCGGAATTATTGGGCGTAAAGCGCGCGCAGGCGGCTTCTTAAGTCTGATGTGAAAGCCCACGGCTCAACCGTGGAGGGTCATTGGAAACTGGGAGGCTTGAGTGCAGAAGAGGAGAGCGGAATTCCACGTGTAGCGGTGAAATGCGTAGAGATGTGGAGGAACACCAGTGGCGAAGGCGGCTCTCTGGTCTGTAACTGACGCTGAGGCGCGAAAGCGTGGGTAGCGAACAGGATTAGATACCCTGGTAGTCCACGCCGTAAACGATGAGTGCTAAGTGTTAGGGGGTTTCCGCCCCTTAGTGCTGCAGCAAACGCATTAAGCACTCCGCCTGGGGAGTACGGCCGCAAGGCTGAAACTCAAAGGAATTGACGGGGGCCCGCACAAGCGGTGGAGCATGTGGTTTAATTCGAAGCAACGCGAAGAACCTTACCAGGTCTTGACATCCCGATGCCCGCTTTAGAGATAAAGTTTTCCCTTCGGGGACATCGGTGACAGGTGGTGCATGGTTGTCGTCAGCTCGTGTCGTGAGATGTTGGGTTAAGTCCCGCAACGAGCGCAACCCTTGATCTTAGTTGCCAGCATTAAGTTGGGCACTCTAAGGTGACTGCCGGTGACAAACCGGAGGAAGGTGGGGATGACGTCAAATCATCATGCCCCTTATGACCTGGGCTACACACGTGCTACAATGGATGGTACAAAGGGCCGCGAGACCGCGAGGTGGAGCGAATCCCATAAAACCATTCTCAGTTCGGATTGCAGGCTGCAACTCGCCTGCATGAAGCCGGAATCGCTAGTAATCGCGGATCAGCATGCCGCGGTGAATACGTTCCCGGGCCTTGTACACACCGCCCGTCACACCACGAGAGTTTGTAACACCCGAAGTCGGTGGGGTAACCATTTGGAGCCAGCCGCCGAAGGTGGGACAGATGATTGGGGTGAAGTCGTAACAAGGTAGCCGTATCGGAAGGTGCGGCTGGATCACCTCCTTTCTAAGGATAATTGAAATGTGGAGGCGACTGCTCGGCAGGAGCCGCAACTGAACATTTCCAATAGATACAACATTGACGCTTTCGTTTCGTTTAGTTTTGAGAGGTCAAACAACTCTCAAAACATGTGCTCACTTGCGGCACAGCGTGTTCGAGGAACTTCACCTCGTCGCAAAGCTGCATGAAGCATAGGCGCTGATCAATCACATGACGTGATGGAAGTCAGCAGCTTCGTTCTTTGAAAACCGGATAACATGAGAAGAAACAAACCGAGAATCGTTCACTTTATGGATGATCCATTATGGAGCAACCATAAGAAGTGTAAAACCTTTAGGTTAGGCGAAAAGAAGCAAGCAGTTCGAAAAAACGAGCGTTGCTTATTTTTGAGCAAAAACCAAAGGGCAACGAGAAGCGAGAAGATCAAGGAAGCGACCGAATGAGCACCAGAGCGCACTACGAGTGCGTGATGACGTGAATGAGGGAGCTGACACAGAGATTCGATGCTAATCGTTGACCGAAAAAGATTAAGTTAATAAGGGCGCACGGTGAATGCCTTGGCACTAGGAGCCGATGAAGGACGGGACGAACACCGATATGCTTCGGGGAGCTGTAAGCAAGCTGATCCGGAGATTTCCGAATGGGGAAACCCACTGCCAATAATGAGGCAGTATCCATTTCTGAATCCATAGGGAATGGAAGGCATACCCGGGGAACTGAAACATCTAAGTACCCGGAGGAAGAGAAAGAAAAATCGATTCCCCCAGTAGCGGCGAGCGAAACGGGAAGAGCCCAAACCGAAAGGCTTGCCTTTCGGGGTTGTAGGACACTCAAAGTGGAGTGACAAAGGAACGGCGTAGACGAAGCGGCCTGGAAAGGCCGGCCAAAGAAGGTAACAGCCCTGTAGTTGAAACGTCGTTCCCTCCCGAGTGGATCCTGAGTACGGCGGGACACGAGAAATCCCGTCGGAATCCGGGAGGACCATCTCCCAAGGCTAAATACTCCCTAGTGACCGATAGTGAACCAGTACCGTGAGGGAAAGGTGAAAAGCACCCCGGGAGGGGAGTGAAATAGAACCTGAAACCGTGTGCCTACAAGTAGTCAGAGCACAATAAGTGTGATGGCGTGCCTTTTGTAGAATGAACCGGCGAGTTGCGATTTCATGCAAGGTTAAGTTGAAAAGACGGAGCCGCAGCGAAAGCGAGTCTGAATAGGGCGCAAGAGTATGAGGTCGCAGACCCGAAACCAGGTGATCTACCCATGTCCAGGGTGAAGGTCAGGTAACACTGACTGGAGGCCCGAACCCACGTATGTTGAAAAATGCGGGGATGAGGTGTGGGTAGGGGTGAAATTCCAATCGAACCTGGAGATAGCTGGTTCTCTCCGAAATAGCTTTAGGGCTAGCCTCAAGGTGAGAGTATTGGAGGTAGAGCACTGTTTGGACGAGGGGCCCTCATCGGGTTACCGACTTCAGACAAACTCCGAATGCCAAATACTTATCCTTGGGAGTCAGACTGCGAGTGATAAGATCCGTAGTCGAGAGGGAAACAACCCAGACCACCAGCTAAGGTCCCCAAGTATACGTTAAGTGGAAAAGGATGTGGAGTTGCTTAGACAACCAGGATGTTGGCTTAGAAGCAGCCACCATTCAAAGAGTGCGTAATAGCTCACTGGTCGAGTGACTCTGCGCCGAAAATGTACCGGGGCTAAACGTATCACCGAAGCTGTGGATTGCAATAGCAATGGTAGGAGAGCGTTCCAAGCGCGGCGAAGTCGTCTTGAAAGAGGCGGTGGAGTGCTTGGAAGTGAGAATGCCGGTATGAGTAGCGAAAGAAGGGTGAGAATCCCTTCCACCGAAAGCCTAAGGTTTCCTGAGGAAGGCTCGTCCGCTCAGGGTAAGTCGGGACCTAAGCCGAGGCCGAAAGGCGTAGGCGATGGATAACAGGTTGAGATTCCTGTACCGCCTCATTGCCGTTTGAGTGATGGAGGGACGCAGGAGGATAAGGCAAGCGCGCAGCTGGAAAAGCGCGTCCAAGCAGTAAGGCCGGTAAGTAGGCAAATCCGCTTACCGTGTAGGCTGAGCTGTGATGGCGAGGGAAAAAAAGTACCGAAGTTCCTGATTCCACACTGCCGAGAAAAGCTTCTAGCGAGGCAATAGGCGCCCGTACCGCAAACCGACACAGGTAGGCGAGGAGAGAATCCTAAGGTGAGCGAGAGAACTCTCGTTAAGGAACTCGGCAAAATGACCCCGTAACTTCGGGAGAAGGGGTGCTTTTTAGGGTGAATAGCCCTGAGAAGCCGCAGTGAATAGGCCCAGGCGACTGTTTAGCAAAAACACAGGTCTCTGCGAAGCCGCAAGGCGAAGTATAGGGGCTGACGCCTGCCCGGTGCTGGAAGGTTAAGAGGAGAGGTCAGCTTAGGCGAAGCTTCGAATTGAAGCCCCAGTAAACGGCGGCCGTAACTATAACGGTCCTAAGGTAGCGAAATTCCTTGTCGGGTAAGTTCCGACCCGCACGAAAGGCGCAACGATCTGGGCACTGTCTCAACGAGAGACTCGGTGAAATTATAGTACCTGTGAAGATGCAGGTTACCCGCGACAGGACGGAAAGACCCCGTGGAGCTTTACTGTAGCTTGATATTGACTGTCTGTGCAGCTTGTACAGGATAGGTAGGAGCCATGGAAACGGGAGCGCCAGCTTCCGTGGAGGCAACGGTGGGATACTACCCTGGCTGTATGGACCGTCTAACCCGCGACCCTGATCGGGTTGGGAGACAGTGTCAGGCAGGCAGTTTGACTGGGGCGGTCGCCTCCTAAAAGGTAACGGAGGCGCCCAAAGGTTCCCTCAGAATGGTTGGAAATCATTCGCAGAGTGTAAAGGCAGAAGGGAGCTTGACTGCGAGACCTACAAGTCGAGCAGGGACGAAAGTCGGGCTTAGTGATCCGGTGGTTCCGCATGGAAGGGCCATCGCTCAACGGATAAAAGCTACCCCGGGGATAACAGGCTTATCTCCCCCAAGAGTTCACATCGACGGGGAGGTTTGGCACCTCGATGTCGGCTCATCGCATCCTGGGGCTGTAGTCGGTCCCAAGGGTTGGGCTGTTCGCCCATTAAAGCGGTACGCGAGCTGGGTTCAGAACGTCGTGAGACAGTTCGGTCCCTATCCGTCGCGGGCGCAGGAAATTTGAGAGGAGCTGTCCTTAGTACGAGAGGACCGGGATGGACGCACCGCTGGTGTACCAGTTGTCTCGCCAGAGGCATAGCTGGGTAGCTATGTGCGGAAGGGATAAGTGCTGAAAGCATCTAAGCATGAAGCCCCCCTCAAGATGAGATTTCCCATTGTCTGGCTTGCCAGGCAACGTAAGATCCCTGAAAGATGATCAGGTAGATAGGTCCGGTGTGGAAGTGTGGCGACACATGGAGCTGACGGATACTAATCGATCGAGGACTTAATCAAATATAAAAAGCGCAGGACGCTTGTCCATCACTGGAGCTTCTGGCGGAAAAGTCAATCGACTTTGCCAGAAGAAGCGAAGTGACGCAAAGCGATAGCGTCCGGAGCTGGATTGAACAAAAACGATTCTCGGACTTCTTCTCATGTATCCTGGTTTTGAGAGAATGAATCTCACAACAACATATGTCTGGTGACGATAGCGAAGAGGCAACACCCGTTCCCATCCCGAACACGGAAGTTAAGTTCTTCAGCGCCGATGGTAATGAGGGGCTTCCCCTTGTGAGAGCAGGACGTTGCCGGGCAAACAGGACATCCATATTAATGGATGTCTTATTTTAGTTTATTTAAAAAGTATTGAAAGATATAAAGAAACTCAATGTAAGCGAGGATCAGAAGGACCAAGAAGATCGAGGAATCAAGGGAGAGAGACTCGCAATGGGCAATGCCCATGAGAATCGAGCGAGTGCAGATGACGAAGAGATTCGCCGGTCATCATGATCCGCAGCCCGAACACGGAAGTTAAGTTCGCGCGCCGATGGTAATGAGGGGCTTCCCCTTGTGAGAGCAGGACGTTGCCGGGCAAACAGGACATCCATATCAATGGGTGTCTTTTTTAGTTTTTTAAAAAAAGTATTGAAAAGAAATCAATGTAAGCGAGGAGAATCAGTATGTTTTTTTACATATTGCTCTCGGCATATATTACATGTAAAATCGATTTTACGACCCATTATAATTGCTACAAGATTTAAGGGAGAAGGGAGTGGGCGCCATGCTTGAAAATGGATTCATGATGTTGGCTATTATTTTAGTTATAAATATTGTTTACGTATCTTTTTTCACGATTCGCATGATCCTGACTTTAAAAGGTTACCGCTATTTGGCCGCCGGTATTAGTGTTATTGAAATACTCGTGTATGTGGTGGGCTTAGGTTTGGTGCTTGATAACTTAAACAAAGTTCAAAATTTACTTGCCTATGCTGCAGGATATGGGATCGGGATTATTGTTGGATCAAAAATTGAAGAAAAGCTTGCGCTCGGATACATAACCGTTAATGTGATTACAAAAGAATATGATCGAGATTTGCCCAAACTACTCCGTGAGCAAGGCTACGGCGTGACGAGTTGGGCGGCGCAGGGTCTTGAAGGAGACAGAATGGCGATTCAAGTACTGACGCCAAGGAAATATGAATTAAAATTGTATCAGCAAATTAAGGAGTTAGATCCCAAAGCATTCATTATTGCCTATGAGCCGAAGGCCATTCATGGGGGATTTTGGGTGAAAACGGTCAAGAGAGGAAAGCTGGAGAAATGACCAAACAAAAGAAGAAGTTTTTTGTGGAGGAACATGAAACGATTGATGACTGCCTGGCCCGAATGGAACGGGAAGGATATAGGCCGGTGCGCCGGCTGGAAAAGCCGGTCTTTATGGAGGGGAAAGGTAATGGCGATTCTGAATATAAGCCCGTTTTGCAGAAAATTATTTTTGAGGGAGAGAAGATGTCCTGAATCCGAACATTATACAAAAAAGTTTAATTATTGTTCGATTATTGTTTGACATCCATTCGTCCGATTGTTAAGATGAATATGTAAAAAGCCTCGTATATCATGGGAATAAGGCCCATAAGTTTCTACCCAATTACCGTAAATAATTGGACTATGAGGAAAGTGGAATTTGGGAAGCATTTGAGATGCTTTTTTCAAATGCATAAGGTACTCCCGGATCAACTGCTTTCTATTCCAGAAAAGTAGTGATCCGGTTTTTTTATTCCGCTTTAACTGGCAATAAGACCTTAACTTCAAGAATGTTAGATCATAGGAGAATGGCAAGCGGGGGAACAACTGCCAGTAAAAGCCCGATTGGTTCAACCAACAATCAGTAGGAATGGAAGAAAAATCCCGCTGATTGAAGTTTCACTTTTATTTTATAAAATAGACGGAGGGTTTGATTGAATGAAAGCCGAAGTCGGAATTATTATGGGCAGTACATCCGATTGGGAAACGATGAAGCACGCCTGCGATATTTTGGATGAATTGGAAATACCGTATGAAAAAAAAGTCGTTTCTGCACATCGGACACCTGATTTGATGTTTGAGTATGCTGAAACCGCGAAGAAGCGCGGCTTGAAGGTCATTATTGCCGGAGCGGGCGGTGCGGCTCATTTACCGGGGATGGTGGCGGCCAAGACGGTGCTTCCGGTCATTGGTGTACCGGTAGAATCGAAGGCGTTAAAAGGGATGGACTCTTTGTTATCCATCGTTCAAATGCCGGGTGGTGTACCAGTAGCAACCGTTGCCATAGGAAAAGCTGGAGCAACGAATGCAGGGTTATTGGCAGCCCAAATACTTGGAACTATGAATGATGATATTTATGAAAAATTGGTAAATAGAAGGAATGTATTAAAAGAAAAAGTAATGGAAAGCAGTGATGAGCTTGTTTAGGGGTTTTATTGAACCGGGAAAAACCATCGGCATTATCGGCGGAGGACAACTTGGCCGGATGATGGCTATGTCGGCTAAAGCGGCGGGATACCGTATTGCCGTTGTAGAGCCGACGAGAGATTCACCTACAGGACAAGTAGCTGATGACGAAATTGTGGCATCATATGATGACCGACAAGCTCTGGAAAAGTTGGCCGCCATTAGTGATGTTATTACGTATGAATTTGAAAACGTCGACTATGAAGCGCTGAAATGGCTTACTGAGAAGACTTATGTTCCCCAGGGAGCAGAGATCATCAAAGTGACGCAAGACCGGATTCTGGAAAAACGAGCATTGACAGAGGCAGGGGTGGATGTCGCTCCTTTTGCCGTGATCGAAACGGAAGAAGATTTGAATAAGGAGCTCCGAACGATCGGCTTTCCTTCTGTTTTAAAGACGTCACGCGGAGGCTATGACGGAAAAGGACAGTATGTACTCCGAAAGGAAGAAGATATTGCCGCTGCAGCTGAGTTGTTGAAAAGTGGTCCGTGTGTGCTGGAATCATGGATTCCGTTTGACAAAGAAATATCCATGATTATTACCAAAAGTACAACCGGAGAGCTTGAATGTTTTCCGATAGGAGAAAATGTTCATGTGAACAACATTTTGCATGAAACGATTGTTCCTGCAAGAATTTCCGAAGCAGTAGAAGAACAGGCGGTCCTACTTGCCGAAAAAATTGCTCGGCATCTTGATCTTGTCGGGACGCTGGCAATTGAGATGTTTTTAACGAAAGATGGGGCGTTATACGTAAATGAATTGGCGCCACGTCCACACAATTCCGGCCATTATACGATTGAAGCATGCAATATTTCACAGTTTGCCCAGCATATTCGGGCTGTTTGCGGGTGGCCATTATTAAAGCCAAGGCTTTTGGAACAGGCTGTCATGATCAATATTCTCGGGCAGCATGTGGAAGGCGTGGTCAAGCAGATTCCAAACCAGCCTCATTGGAATGTTCATTTATACGGAAAAGCAGAAGCAAAAGTGAACCGGAAAATGGGTCATATTACCGTGCTTTCCGATGATTTGGACGATACATTGGCAGCATTTGAGAACAGTGGCATATGGAAAAAATGATGTAAGGAAAAGTGAGGTACTTCAAATTATGATTGAACGTTACACAAGGCCTGAAATGGGAGCGGTATGGAAAGAGGAGAACCGCTACAATGCTTGGCTGGAAGTGGAAATACTTGCTTGTGAAGCATGGGCAGAACTTGGGGAGATTCCCAGGGAAGACGTGAAAAAAATTCGGGAAAAGGCTTCTTTTGATGTTGCCCGAATCAAAGAGATTGAGAAAGAAACAAGGCATGATGTCGTTGCTTTTACAAGGGCCGTGTCGGAAACATTAGGGGAAGAACGGAAATGGATTCACTACGGTTTAACATCAACGGATGTTGTGGACACAGCTCTTTCTTATTTGTTAAAACAGGCGAATAGTCTTATTGTAAAAGACTTGGAAAATATGATTTCCATTATCAAGGAAAAAGCGATTGAACATAAAGATACTGTTATGATGGGACGGACACACGGAGTTCATGCCGAGCCGACAACGTTCGGATTAAAGCTCGCATTATGGTATGAGGAAATGAAGCGGAATCTGGAACGATTTCAAGCGGCAGCAAAAGGAGTCGAGTTTGGCAAAATTTCTGGAGCTGTCGGCACCTACGCCAACATTGATCCATTTGTCGAGCAGTATGTTTGTGAAAAACTTGGTCTTCAGCCGGCGCCGATTTCTACGCAAACGTTGCAGCGTGACAGGCACGCCCATTACATGAGTGTCCTTGCTTTAATCGCCACGTCGATTGAAAAGTTTGCCATTGAAATCCGCGGTTTGCAAAAAAGCGAGACACGGGAAGTGGAAGAATTTTTCGCAAAGGGACAAAAAGGATCTTCCGCTATGCCGCATAAACGGAATCCGATCGCTTCCGAGAATATGACGGGAATGGCAAGGGTCATTCGCGGTTACATGATGACTGCGTATGAAAATGTCCCGCTTTGGCATGAAAGGGATATTTCCCACTCTTCTGCGGAACGAATCATTTTGCCAGATGCGACGATTGCCTTGAACTACATGTTAAACCGCTTCGGCAATGTTGTGAAAAATTTGACGGTTTACCCGGAAAATATGAAAAGGAACATGGAGAAAACACTCGGCTTAATTTTTTCACAGCAAGTGTTGCTTGCGCTAATTGAAAAGGGTCTTTCCCGTGAAGAAGCGTACGATACAGTTCAGCCAAAAGCGATGGAAGCCTGGGAAAAACAAGTTTCTTTTAAAAAGTTGATTGCCGAAGATGAGAAAGTGCAAAAGCTGCTTGGACATGAGGAAATAGACGCTTGCTTTGATCCCCAATATCATTTAAAGCATGTTGATGCCATTTTTGAAAAACTTGGCTTGCGCCAGTGAAAGGAGAAATGAAAGATGTATAAAGTGAAGATATTCGTAACGTTGAGGGAAAGTGTTATTGACCCTGCAGGGGACGCTGCCATGAAAGAACTAAAAAGATCGGAATTTCCAGAAGTGGAAAGCTTACGCATTGGCAAATATATAGAAGTGACAATGGCTAAAACGGATAAAAACGTAGAAGAAGCTGTACATGATATGTGCCGCAACTTGCTGGTCAACACGGAAGTGGAAGACTACCGGTTTGAAATCGAGGAGGTTGTTGCAGAGTGAAAATAGCCATTGTCGTTTTTCCGGGCACGACCTGTGAAACAGACACATTCGAAGCAGCTGGACAAGTTTCGGGTGTCAAGGCAACTTACGTATCTCACGATGAGACGGACCTTGATTCATTCGACGCCATTCTCCTTCCGGGAGGAGCGGCGTATGGAGACGCCATTCGTCCGGGAGCCATTGCCAAAAGACAGCCTGTCATGGGGGCAGTGAAGAAAGCGGCTGAAGCCGGAAAGCCAGTTGTCGGCATTGGGAACGGTTTTCAAATTTTGCTTGAAGCAGGTCTTCTTCCCGGCACGGTATTGCAAAACGAAACCTTGAAATTTGTTTGCAAGCAGATGGAATTATTCGTTCAAAATAGTGATACATGTTTTACTTCTTTATATGAGGACGGAGAAAAAATCAAAATGCCCATTGCCCATAAAGTGGGCAGGTACTTTTGTGATGAAGCTATCTATAAACAATTAAAGGAAAATAATCAAATTATCTTCACTTATACATCTGAAAATCCGAATGGCAGCATTGGGGGCATAGCCGGAATTACAAACGAACGTCGTAATGTCCTTGGCTTGATGCCGCATCCGGAACGAGCGATCGATACGCTTTTGGGAAGCACGGATGGCGTCAAATTGTTTCAATCTATTGAAAGAAACTGGAGGGAGTCACATGCCGCAAACGCTTGAACCTAGTCCGCAACAAATCAAGGAAGAAAAAATATACCGAGAAATGGGATTGACAGATGAAGAGTTTGAGCGGGCGGAGAAAATGCTCGGGAGAACCCCGAATTATACGGAAACCGGACTTTTTTCCGTCATGTGGTCCGAACATTGCAGCTATAAAAGTTCCAAACCAGTTTTAAAAAGATTCCCCACGGAAGGCAAGCAAGTCCTTCAGGGGCCGGGTGAAGGCGCCGGAATCGTCGATATTGGCGATAACCAAGCGGTTGTATTTAAAATTGAAAGCCACAATTCTCCTTCTGCGATTGAACCGTACGAGGGTGCTGCAACAGGTGTGGGAGGCATTGTGCGTGACGTCTTCTCCATGGGAGCACGCCCGATTGCGGCGATGAATTCCTTGCGCTTTGGCGAATTGAGTTCTTCAAGGGTTCGCTATTTGCTTGAACAGGCTGTTGCCGGAATTGCTGATTACGGCAACACGCTCGGAGTTCCAACTGTCGGCGGTGAAATTCAGTTTGACCCGTCCTACGAGAGCAACCCGCTCGTCAATGCGATGGTTGTAGGTTTGTTGAATCACGAAGACATGCAAAAAGGCCAAGCCAAAGGCGTGGGCAACACGGTCATGTATGTTGGTTCCAAAACAGGACGCGACGGTATTCACGGAGCGACATTCTCCTCTTCGGAATTGTCGGAGGCGGAAGATGAAGAGCGGGCCGCGGTCCAAGCCGGCGATCCGTTTACCGAGAAACTGCTCATGGATGCCTGTTTGGAGCTCATTCATTCGGATGCGTTGATCGGTATTCAGGATATGGGGGCGGCCGGACTGACCAGTTCCTCTGCCGAAATGGCAAGTAAAGCAGGATATGGCGTTGAAATGGACTTGGATCTTGTTCCACAGCGGGAAGAGAATATGACACCTTATGAAATGATGTTGTCAGAGTCCCAGGAGCGGATGTTGATCGTTATTAAAAAAGGCCGTGAGCAGGAGATTATTGATTTATTTGCAAAATATGACCTTGAAGCTGTGTCCATTGGACATGTTACTGATGATAAAATGCTTCGTCTTTTCCATAAGGGAGCAGTTGTGGCTGAAGTTCCTGCCGATGCTTTGGCGGAAGATGCGCCCGTGTATCATAAAAAGGCCGAGGAACCAGCTTATTATCGTGAATTCCAGTCAATGGAGCAGGATGTTATTCACATAACAGATTATCAGGAAACGTTGCTCAAACTTTTGGAACAACCAACAATTGCGAGCAAGCAGTGGGTGTATGAACAATTTGACCATCAAGTCGGATTAAATACAGTTGTAACGCCAGGATCTGATGCGGCAGTCGTTAGAATTCCGGGCAAGAATAAAGCCATTGCCATTTCAACGGACTGTAATTCCCGATACATTTATTTGGACCCGGAAACAGGCGGGAAAATTGCAGTTGCCGAGGCGGCGCGCAACGTCGTTTGCTCGGGTGCGGAACCGCTCGCCATTACCGATGGTTTGAACTTCGGGAGCCCGGATAAACCGGAAATTTTTTGGCAAATAGAAAAGTCTGCAGAAGGAATCAGTGCCGCTTGCCGCGCCTTGAACAGTCCAGTTATTAGTGGAAACGTCTCCCTGTACAATGAGAAAGGAGGAAAAGCGATTTACCCGACACCCATCATCGGTATGGTCGGCTTGATCTCTGATCTTAATCATGTTACGACACAATCTTTCAAAGCAAAAGGCGACTTAGTCTACATGATTGGGGAAACAAAGCAGGAATTTGGAGGAAGCGAGCTGCAAAAAATGGTTCGCGGCGACATTTCCGGAAAAGCGCCTGAGATTGACTTAGATAAAGAAGTGAGAAGACAGAAACAATTACTTGAAGCCATCAGGAGCGGACTTGTATCATCTGCTCATGACATCTCTGAAGGCGGAGCGGCTGTTGCACTAGCAGAATGTTTATTTGAAACGGATGGACTTGGTGCAGAAATCACATTACCAGGTGATGAAACAACCGTTTTATTCTCGGAAACACAGTCACGTTTTATCGTGTCGGTGAAAAAAGAAAATCAAGCAGCGTTCGAACAAGCAGTTGAAGATGCGCAATTCATTGGTGAAGTTACCGGCAATGAAGAACTTGTCATTCAAAATGAGAACAAAGAACTTTTAATCAAAATCAACAGCAAATCGTTGGAAGAAGCATGGAAAAAAGCAATTCCGCGTTTGCTGAATAAAGTTTAAATGAGGAATGCGGCGTGTTTGGAATATGGGGACATCCCGATGCGACAAGAATGACATATTATGGATTGCACAGTTTGCAGCATAGAGGGCAAGAAGGAGTCGGCATCGTAACTACAGATGGGGAACGCCTGCAAGGCATCAAGGGAGAAGGACTTCTGAACGAAGTGTTCGACGAGAAAAAACTTGATAGCCTGAAGGGCATCGGAGCTATTGGCCATGTTCGCTATGGAGGAAAAAAGGGGATTGAAAATATTCAGCCCCTTCTATTCCACTCATCTAGCGGAAGCCTTGCGCTTGCACAAAATGGAAACTTAATCAATGCCAATGATTTAAAACATCAATTGGAAATGCAGGGAAGTATTTTTCAAACGAATACAGACACGGAAGTTTTGGCTCATCTTATAAAACGAAGCGGCTATTTGGCGCAGGAAGATAAGGTGAAAAATGCCCTTTCGATGGTAAAAGGCGCGTATTCTTTTATGATGTTAACGGAAAAGGAATTAATTATTGCCCAGGATCCGAATGGCCTCCGTCCCCTTTCGATCGGAAAAGTCGGTGATGCCTATTGCGTTGCGGCTGAAACCTGCGCCTATGATTTAATCGGAGCAGAGTATATCCGTGATGTCGAACCTGGCGAGCTCATTATTATTGATCGCGATGGGATTCATGAAGAGCGCTTTTCCTTGTCTGCCACCCATGCGATGTGTACGATGGAATACGTCTATTTTTCCCGGCCGGACAGTGATATTGGCGGAATCAATATCCATACGGCAAGAAAGAATTTGGGGAAACAGCTGGCTCTTGAAGTGAATGTCCAAGGGGATGTTGTAACGGGAGTGCCGGATTCCAGCATTTCGGCAGCGATCGGCTTTGCGGAAACGGCCGGTATTCCTTATGAACTGGGTCTGATCAAAAACCGGTATGTTGGAAGGACATTTATTAAGCCGACTCAGGAACTTCGCGAGCAGGGTGTCAAAATGAAGCTTTCCCCCGTTCGGAAAGTTGTTGAAGGCAAGCGGGTGATTATGGTGGACGACTCGATCGTTCGGGGAACGACGAGCAAGCGGATCGTCAGAATGTTAAAACAAGCAGGAGCAAAAGAAGTCCATGTTTGCATTAGCTCGCCGCCGATGACAAACCCTTGTTTTTACGGGATTGACGTATCCACACACGAAGAGCTCATTGCAGCGAACCATTCAATGGAAGAGATCCGCGAAATCATCGAAGCCGACTCACTGACTTTTTTAAGTGTGGAAGGTATGCTGAAAGCAATTGGCAGAAGCGAAAATATGGGGAAAAATTGCGGTCAGTGTATGGCCTGCTTTACTGGAGAATATCCAACGGAAATTTATCCGGACACACCATTGCCATATGAAAAAGAGATGAAATAAAGTGAAACTTCAATCAGTAGGCGTTTTCTTCCCTCTCCTACTGAATGTTAGTTGAACGAATCGGGCATGTAGGTGCCGTTTTCTCCCACTTAGATCTTTTGTATCAACTCAGGTCTTGAAGTGGTGTATATGGCATCTTAAAAATAGGCATCGGGGACTTGCGGGCGGCTGTTTTTAAAATGTGTAATAGGAGGCAATAACGATGGCTGACGCCTATCGAAAAGCGGGAGTTAACATTGAAGCCGGATATGAGGCTGTAGAAAAAATTAAGAAACATGTAAAGCGGACAGAAAGGCTTGGTGTGATGGGACAGTTAGGCGGTTTTGGCGGTGCTTTCGATTTATCGCAATTACATTTGAAAGAGCCTGTTCTTGTTTCAGGAACAGATGGTGTTGGAACGAAGCTGAAGCTTGCCTTTATGATGGATCGCCACGATACGATCGGTATTGACTGCGTGGCCATGTGTGTAAATGATGTCGTTGTCCAAGGTGCTGAGCCGCTTTATTTTCTTGATTATATTGCATGTGGAAAAGCGGTGCCCGATAAGATTGAACAAATCGTAAAAGGCATTGCAGATGGCTGCGAATTAGCAGGTTGTGCGTTGATTGGCGGAGAAACCGCGGAAATGCCCGGTTTATACAAAGAGAATGAGTATGACTTAGCCGGCTTTACCGTGGGCGCTTGTGAAAAATCGGCGTTGATAACTGGAGAGCGGATTGGAGAAGGGGATGTACTCATTGGCTTGGCGTCAAGCGGCATCCATAGTAACGGCTATTCTTTAGTGAGAAAAATATTTTTCGAAGATCAATCCTTTACGGTGGATGACCAATTGCCTGAATTGGACGGAACCCTTGGGGCTGAGCTGTTAAAACCGACAAAAATTTATGTAAAGCAAGTTGTTGCGGCTCTTCAGCAGTTTGAAATAAAAGGAATGGCCCACATTACCGGTGGGGGCTTTATCGAAAATATCCCGAGAATGCTTCCAAAAGGGATGGGGGCAGAAATGAACATCGGCTCTTGGCCCATCCTGCCCATTTTCCATGCGCTTGAAAAATATGGAAAGCTCACGAAAGAAGAAATGTTTAACATTTTCAATATGGGGATCGGATTTGTTTTGGCAGTTCATGAAGACGATGCGGAAAGTGCGGTTCATTTTTTGAGCGAGCAAGGGGAAAAAGCCTACATTATTGGCAAAGTTGTCAAAGGAGAAGGCGTCCAGTTTCAAGATGCGGAGGCGTCATCGTGAAAAATATAGCCGTTTTTGCTTCTGGAAACGGAAGCAACTTCCAAGCAATTGTTGATGCGATTGAAGCGGGAATCCTTCATGTGAACGTAAGTCTGCTTGTTTGCGACAAGCCGGGAGCATTTGTGATAGAAAGGGCGGAGAAGGCGGGTGTTCCCGTTTATTCGTTTGCTCCGAAAGAGTTTTCATCCAAAACGGCATTTGAACAGGCAATCCATGAGCAACTGGAAAATTATGGTGTTGATTACATCGTTTTGGCTGGCTATATGCGCTTAATTGGCCCATTTTTACTTGAAAAATATCCTGGAAGAATCATAAATATTCATCCATCGCTGCTGCCGGCATTTCCGGGAAAAGACGCGATCGGCCAAGCCGTCTCGGCAGGGGTGAAAGTAACAGGAGTAACGATTCACTTTGTCGATGAAGGGATGGATACAGGCCCGATTATTGCCCAGCGCGCCATCGAAATTGCTGATGGAGAAACGGAGCAAGAAGTGGCGGAAAAAATCCATGCGGTCGAACATGTATTTTATCCCGAAACGCTTGAAAAGCTGTTAAATTAAATTTTTGGAAGGTGCTGTAAACATGAAAAGAGCGCTGATCAGTGTCTCGGATAAGACAGGTATTGTTGAATTTGCAAAGCAATTGGTGGACCTCGGGTATGAAATTTTATCAACTGGCGGGACAAAACGCATTTTGGAAGAAAACGGATTGCCCGTAACCGGTGTTGATGAAGTAACAGGTTTTCCGGAGATTTTGGAAGGCAGGGTAAAAACACTCCACCCATTCATTCACGGAGGATTGCTTGCCAAAGGGAATGATCCTTCTCATACGAAGCAGTTGGAGGAACAGGGCATCCAAAGAATTGAGCTTGTCTGCGTAAACTTATATCCGTTCCAAAAAACGATTGAAAAGCCAAGCGTAACGCCGGAAGAAGCAATCGAAAATATTGATATCGGTGGACCTGCAATGTTAAGGGCATCTGCCAAAAATCATGAAAGTGTTACAGTCATTGTTGACAGTGCGGATTATGATGAGGTTATTTCTGCCCTTCGTGACAGCGGAGAAGTTCCACTTGAAACGAAAAGAAGGTTGGCGGCGAAGGTGTTCCGTCATACGGCTTCTTACGATGCGTTGATCGCCGGGTACATGACTGAGCTTGCCGAAGAAGAGCAGCCGGAACGGGTGACGTTTACATACGAACTGAAACAGCCACTCCGATACGGTGAGAATCCTCATCAAAAAGCAGCTTTCTATGCCCGGCCGCTTGGTTCCAAGTTCTCTATCGCTCATGCAAAGCAGCTTCATGGCAAGGAGCTTTCTTATAATAACATTCATGATGCCGATGCGGCGCTGCAAATTGTGAAAGAATTTGAAGAGCCTGCCGCTGTTGCAGTCAAGCATATGAATCCATGCGGAGTCGGAATAGGTGAAAGTGCCGCTGCTGCTTTTGCAAAAGCATACGAAGCGGATCCAACATCGATTTTCGGAGGAATTATTGCTTTCAATCGTGAAGTGGATGCGGACACAGCCAATAAGCTGAGAGAAATTTTCCTTGAAATTATTATTGCGCCATCATTCACAGAAGAGGCACTGGACATTTTAACCGCCAAGAAAAACATTCGGCTTTTGACGATTGATTTCCATGCGGAAAAAGTGAGAGAAAAGATGTTAACGTCGATTGAAGGCGGGCTGCTTGTTCAAGACCAGGATGAACATACGCTGGCAGAAGCTGAAGTCACGGTGCCTACAACACGAAAGCCGACGGATGATGAGATGACTGCGTTGAAGCTGGCTTGGAAAGTGGTCAAGCACGTAAAATCAAATGCGATTGTCGTTGCTGACCAATCAATGACACTCGGAGTTGGCGCAGGACAAATGAACCGTGTGGGTGCTGCCAAAATTGCGCTTGAACAGGCGGGAGAGAGGGCAAATGGAGCTGTTCTTGCTTCAGATGCATTTTTCCCAATGAGTGATACAGTGGAAGAAGCAGCGCGCGCCGGCATTAAAGCGATTATTCAACCGGGCGGGTCTATTCGGGATGAAGATTCCATTCAAATGGCCGACAAACACGGAATCGCCATGGTCTTTACAGGTGTACGCCATTTTAAACACTAATAACGATATTGGATGGTGAAGTGTAATGAAGGTTTTAGTGATTGGAAGCGGAGGCCGGGAACACGCCATTTGTAAAAAAATGAAAGAAAGCAAACAAGTAACTGCGGTTTTTTGTGCCCCGGGAAATGCGGGGATTTCCGAAGATGCCACGATCGTACCGATTAAAGAAACAAAGTTTGCCGATTTAATTGATTTTGCCAAAAAGGAAGAGATTGATTTAACGGTTGTAGGTCCCGAGGTTCCGTTAAACGCCGGCATTGTCGATGAATTCGAGGCGGCGGGATTGAAGATTTTCGGCCCGCGGAAAAATGCCGCTATCATCGAAGGCAGTAAATCATTTGCTAAAGATTTAATGAAAAAATATCAAATCCCAACAGCCGCTTATGAAACATTCCACTCTTATGAAGAAGCGAAGGCTTATATTGACAAACAGGGCGCCCCGATTGTGATTAAAGCAGATGGTTTGGCAGCCGGAAAAGGTGTCGTCGTAGCAATGACAGACGAAGAAGCTGACACGGCACTGAAAGAAATGCTGTTGGACGAAAAATTCGGTGAATCATCCGCAAGTGTTGTCATTGAGGAATTTTTAGAAGGCGAAGAATTTTCCCTCATGGCTTTCGTAATAGGAGAAAACGTCTTTCCGATGGTCATCGCCCAAGACCATAAACGAGCTTTTGACGGCGACAAGGGGCCGAATACGGGAGGAATGGGTGCCTACACCCCTGTTCCTCACATTCCGGATATCGAAGTCGAGCGGGCAGTTGCTGAAATTGTGATCCCGACCGCCAAAGCCATGGTACAAGAAGGAAGACCCTTTACCGGGATTTTATATGCCGGACTGATCTTAACAAAAGAAGGGCCGAAAACGATCGAATTTAATGCCCGTTTTGGCGACCCTGAAACCCAAGTTGTCCTGGAGCGCCTGGACAGCGACTTGGCAGAACTCATTCAAGATTTGCTCGCCGGAAAAGAACCAGTCATCAAATGGTCTGCCGACGCCGTGATCGGAGTAGTCGTCGCATCCAACGGCTATCCAGGAGACTATGAAAAAGGACTGCCTATCCCGGATTTAAACGTTCTCGATCCGGCCATTCAAGTGTTCCACGCCGGAACTGCAGCCGGAAGCGAGCCTGGGACGTACGTATCAAATGGTGGCCGGCTATTATTGGCCGCTGCTAAAGGAGCCAATATTCCAGAAGCCTATGCCAACGTGTATAAAGAAATGAAAAAGCTGGATAGCGATCATTTCTTTTACAGAAGCGATATCGGGCATAAGGCACTGTAAATAAAGGATGAAAAAGATGATCTCTGTTTTTAGATGAGGTCATCTTTTTTATTCCTTTGTACTTTTTCTATTTTCCTGACTTGGGAAGCTTATACGCTATGAGTTCCGGAAAGGGGGAGTATTTTCTTTCGAAGATCGAGACGAGGAGCTTTCGCTCTTAAGAATTTTTTTCCTCATTTATGCGGAATTGTAATCGTTTAATTCCGCAAATTTCAGGTACAAATAGGATGACAATGATGTTAACATATTCTGAAATAACAGAAATAACTGAAAATAACGGAAGCGTTTTTATTGGAAAGTTGACTGAAAGAAAGAGATGTGGATCATCGTTTGTATTTGCAGATCTGGCCAGCACTAAAATAAGCACATTTTTTTGTAGCCCCAAAAGCTGGTTTTGGCGATGAAAATTGAGCTTGATTGACGGTGCGAAGCACTTCTTCATCAGCTCGGAGCAAGTGGCGCAAAACCAGCATTATGTTGAAGAACTTTGATGCTGTGGCGGCTTAGTGATGACAGTTTTGAAAAGTACTCTCATATTCGATTTGAAAGGAGAACATGGGTATGAAGGAGAAACTTGAGAGTTTGTCTGTTTCAGAGTTGCTTTACCGGGCCTATCAATTGGAGCCGGAAAAGGAAGTATTGTTTGACGGTTATAGCAGAATGACTTATGGAGAACTCATGGATCAATCTTGTTTATTGGCGGCTTCCCTTCAAAAAATGGGCATCAGTAAAGGAGATAGAATTGCAGTCTGCTTGCCCAATTGGAATGAGTTTGTTGTGATTTATTTTGCCGCTGCCCATATTGGAGCGGTTATTGTTCCTTTTAATACGAGGTACCGCATGTATGAAGTCCAATATAATATAAGAAATTCAGGAGCGAAGCTGGCGTTTTTTACAAATGAATTTGACGGTGTAAACCACATGGAACAGTTCCTGGAAGCAAAGGAAAATGTCACTTCCCTGAAACAACTGATTACTGTTCGGTACAAGGCCGATCAACTGGAAAGCTATGAGCAAATAATAAAAGGAGAAGAAGTATGCACCTCTTTTAATCGGACTGCCGTCAATCCGAAAAAAGATGTGTTTACGATTTTATTTACATCGGGTTCAACCGGCTCCCCGAAAGGGGCCATGCTTACTCATGCCAATGTTGTGATGACCGCCATAAAAACAGCGGAACAAATGGATTGTACAGCAGAGGACGTCTTTTTCGTGTCTGTCCCGGTTTTTCATGTATTCGGCATGGTACCAAGCATCCTATCCGCAGTTTCGGTAGGCGCCCGCATGGTACTGCTGGATGAATACAAACCGGAAAAAGCTTTGTCATTGACGGAATCCGAAAAAATTACGGTCAAACACGGTGTACCAACGATGTTCATCTTAGAATTAAATCATAAAAACTTTCACCAATACGATCTATCTTCTCTAAGAACGGGAATTATCGCTGCTGCGCCGTGTCCGGTTGAAATTGTTAAACGGATTCGTCAGGAAATGGGCTGTGAGATTATGGTCGCGTATGGATTAAGTGAAACTTCACCGACATTGACGATGACAAGCTTTTCCGACAGTGATGTCGTACGGGCGGAAACCGTTGGAAAGGCACTTCCAGGGGCAGAAGTGAAGATTGTAGATAACAATCGCAATGAGGTAATGAATGGTGAAGTAGGGGAAATCGCTTGCCGGAGCTTTGGCGTTATGAAAGGTTATTGCAACATGCCGGAACACACAAAAGCAGTCTTGGATGAAGACGGCTGGTTTTATACTGGCGATCTTGGCACAATCGATATTGAAGGAAACCTCCGAATTGTCGGAAGGAAAAAAGAAATGGTTGTAAGGGGCGGCTATAATATTTATCCGAGAGAAATCGAAGAAGTCTTTTACCAACATCCTGACGTAATGGAAGCAGCCGTAGTGGGCCTTCCTGATACAGTGCTGGGAGAAATTTCGTGTGCATGCATTACATTAAAGCCGCACAGCCAAATGGATGAAAAGGATCTTTTCCAGTTTATCAGAGAGAGAATCGCTGATTACAAAGTGCCGGATAAAATGATTATTTTAGATGAATTTCCGATGACCGCGAGCGGTAAGATCAAAAAAATTTCTTTGCGGGAAGAATTAATTGAAAACCTTGAAGGAGAGTTAAGATGAGGTCCTCAGAGAAAGAGATGGACGACTGATTTTTTTCTATTTTAGGTTTTTCAAACGGAGGAGGTTCAAGAGAAGGGATGGAAGAACGAGTGAAAAATCAAACTGGTGTAAAAAGAAAAGGGAAGCCGGTTGCGTTGAAAAGGGACATTCAATAAATGTGATTTAGGAGAGCGTTCCAATTTTCATTACATGATCTTGGTACCTCTTTCTTATCGAATTAGCCAATCTCTTCGGACATTTCTGGTTTTCCGTTTTGTCGAGAAGCTTCTACAATGCATCCGATGATGGAAAAATAAATGTAGAGAAAGGGCAAATAAGTATTCCGTTTTCAGTTTCTTTGCTTTTCCTTTTGTGGAATCTTTAGACGTTAAAAATGAAATGTATTGACAATGAAACACAACTTCCTTATTATTATGTTTAATAGATGGTGTGAATAAAAAGATAATAAAGGAAGAAGGGAGGTCATGATGTGCTCAATCAGGCGCAATCATTCCGGCCTTATTGTTCTTTCTGCGATTCGGAAGACGTTAGCCGAATCTCTTCGTTTGGTACAGCGCAGCTTGTCTCACAATACTACTGCAATCATTGCAAGAGTGTGTTTGAATGTATCAGATGGCAACAAGAAGAAAAAATGTAAGCGTTTCAAGTTTATATAGAAAAATCACATTTTTGAAAGTGCAGGAAAACACCTTGAAATATGCAAGGGAAATCATATAAAGTGCATCTATGCGGTGGCCAATATGAAGCTGTCCATTAGAATGGATGTCCAACGTGGCTATCCGGTTATGAAGGCGGGCTACAAAACTTGTTGTTCCGCTCCGAAAATATTCATGGAGGGTTGAATGCCTTTTGGAAAATGGGAATCCGGATTGGTAAAGAGGCTGTCCCGCAAATGGCTGCCGGCTTTTTATAAACAGCGGTAGTCTTTTTAAAAAAATTTTCCAAATGATATAATAAAGGAGGGAAAATATGAGAATAAGATGGTGAAAATATGAAGCCCAGAGGATTGATGTTCACGCTTTTTGGAGAGTATATCCAGCATTATGGAGGAGAAATATGGATTGGAAGCCTAATTCGGCTCATGTCCCATTTTGGATTGTCAGAATCTTCTTGCCGCGGCGCCACTTTGAGGATGGTGCAGCAAGGCTTTATACAGGCCAGAAAAATTGGCAATAAAAGCTATTATTCTTTGACAGAGAAAGGGAAAAGAACGGTTTTTGATGGAGTATCAAGGGTTTATTCCGCGCCGAATACGAAATGGGACGGCAAATGGCGGATTTTTACATATTCCATTCCGGAAGAAATGCGGGAATTAAGAAATCAACTGCGCAAGGATTTAAGTTGGCTTGGCTTTGGGGCTATTTCCAATGGTGTATGGGCCACCCCTAACCCCATCGAAAAGCAAGTAATGGAAATGGTTCAGGAACATCATTTAAACGACTACAGTATTCTGTTTACTTCCAGTTCGTTTGTTTCCCATGATGATCAAGATATCATTCATAAAGGCTGGGACTTGGATCAAATTGAAGAAAAACATGCCGACTTCATTGCACGTTATAAAAATAAATTTGAGCAGCTTAAAGAAGATGCCTGGAACAGTAAATTAACGGATAATCAGTGTTTTATCGATAGAACGGAGCTTGTCCACGAATATAGGAAATTTTTATTTTTCGACCCCAACTTTCCAGCGGACTTCTTACCGCGTGATTGGATCGGATTTCGGGCAAGAGAGCTATTTTTTAATATCCACCAGTTGTTGGCTATTCCGGCCATCCGGTATTTTGAGTCTGTTTTTGAGCAGGCGCCAGACACCAAGGCCGCATATAACCGGGATCGGGCGATCAATCCATTCATGAATATCGTATAAGCCAGCATCTTTCAATGAAAGGAGCAAGCCATGAAAACCGATTTTGAAACGATCATATTTAAAGTGAGTGAAGGAGTTGCCCATTTGACGCTCAATCGTCCTCCGTTACATGTTTTAAATATTGAAATGATGGAGGAAATATGCGATGCATTTAACGATCCGGGAAGAAAAGGATTTGCATGCACTCGTTATACGGGCAGAAGGAAAAGCTTTTTCGGTTGGTGCTTCGGTGGAAGACCATATGGGGGAAAAGGCAGAGCCGATGTTTCATGTTTTTCATAAAATGTTTCACTTGCTGGTTGAAATTCCCTGCCCGACGATTGCGGTTGTTGAAGGAGCTACTTTGGGAGGGGGATGTGAATTGGCTACTTTTTGCGATATGGTGTATGCAACGGAAAAAGCAACATTTGGCCAGCCGGAAATTCATTTAGGGCTTTTCCCGCCAGTCTCCATTGTCGCATTTCCATGGATCACCGGATTGAACAGAACGATGGAGTTGCTTTTAACAGGTGAAACGATCGATGTTCAAAAGGCTTATGAATGGGGGTTCGTCAATCGTATCGTTCCTTCGGAACAACTGGAGGAAACGCTTCAGGAGCTGCTGAATCACTTGAAAAATAAGAGCGCCCTGGCGCTTTCGCTTACTCGAAAGGCTGTCAGGGAAGCGATGGCGGTCAACTTTGCGTCTGCCATTGGCAAGATCGAACAGATTTATTTCCGTGAATTAATTCCATCTAAAGATGCCCAGGAAGGCCTCCGATCTTTTGTTGAAAAAAGGAAGCCGGTCTGGACGAATGCATAGGGGGCATGCAACTTGCAAATACGGGCAATAGAAGAGAAGATTTACCGGATTGCCGTGCCCATTCCTTTTCCGATGAAATACGTATATTGCTACCTTTTTCAGGAAGAAGACGGATGGAGCATCGTCGATACGGGGTTTAACTATCCAGAGGCCACAGAAGTGTGGAAAAAGGTGTTCTCCGAACTGTCCATAAAACCTTCTTCCCTGCAAGCGATATATGTAACACATTATCACCCGGACCATTCGGGTTTGGCGGGGTGGATGCAGAAATGGTCGGGCGCACCGGTGTATATCAGTGTAAAAGACGGCGAGACATTTGATTTGGCTTTCAGTGATAAAAAAGTAATGGCCGCCCGGTTTGGTGAAATATGTAAAGAAAATGGAGTGCCTGAAGAGCTGATGTTTGATATTCAAGATCAGTTCGAAAAAATGGGAGAACATGTTCGGCCTTTCCCAGAGTTTACATTTTTTGAAAAGGATGAAATCATATTGGGAGGTGACCGATGGCAAGTGATTCATACACCTGGCCATAGTGACGGCATGTTCTGTTTTTACCAACAGGAAAAACAATTGCTTTTGGCAGCAGATCATGTATTGGCAAGGATCACGCCCAATATTGGTCTTTGGCCCTATGGAAGAGAAAATCCGCTTCAGGATTATTTGCAATCTTTAGAAGAAATCAGTTCCTTGGATGTCAGATGCGCCCTCCCTGGCCATGGGGATCTTATTTTAGATTTGCCTAAACGAATTAACGAAATTCATTTGCACCACGAGCAACGATTAAATGAAATGTACAACCTGGTGATAGGGGGAAAGACCGCTTTTGAAGTTTCCAGGGAAGTATTTAAAGAAAGACAATTGAACTCACATCAATGGAGATTTGCAATCGCAGAGACGCTGGCGCACTTGGAGTATCTTTATTTTTCCGGAAAAATAACAAAATCAAAATCCGCGGGAAGTAATACTACTGTATATACTGCGGACTCTTATATTGAAGCTGGGACATAAGCAAATACGAAATAGCAAAAACCGAACAATTCATTTATAATTGTTCGGTTTATTTGTGTTAAAAAAATCCCTATCATCGCTATGTCAACATATTTCGCTTTCCGCAGGTCTCTTCAGCTTCCTCGGAACTTTCCTGCGGGATCTTCAGCTCGAGCTATTCCCGCAGGAGTTGACTACGCTAAAAGCTTACGCATTATACACTGGGACAATTGATCCCGCATGTAAGGTGCCGTAAAACTCCCACTTCAAAATCTTGAGTGAATACAAAAGGTCCAAGTGTGAGAAAACGGTACCTAAATGCCCGATTGGTTCAACTAACATTCAGTAGGGAGATGGAAGAAAACGCCTACTGAATGAAGTTTCAATTTATCCGGCATGTAAAGTGCCGTAAGACTCCCACTTCAAAATCTTGAGTGAATACAAAAAGTCCAAGTGTGAGAAAACGGCATCTAAATGCCCGATTGGTTCAACTAACATTCAGTAGGGAGATGGAAGAAAACGCCTGCTGAATGAAGTTTCACTTTATTGTTCGTTTTTTAATCGACTGATTTAGTTGTGTCCCGGTCCCTTCTTGTATTCAAGGAAAATGCTTAGAAGTAGCTTAACCCCTGTTTTATTCTGAATTGAAACCTTTTTTTAAAATGTTCTTGACATTCCTATGAATGTTTATTAATATTATGTTTAATAAACGACAGATAAATAAACGTAATATGAAGGTGCAGGAAATGGAAAGTGCAGAGCTTTTAAAAGAGAAGGTTCGCAAGGGGTTTATGGTTGAAAGCTTGGAGGATATGAACGGGGAATATCTCCGAGCATTGAAGCAAACGCTCGTCATTGTTGGGGACACGGAATTATTGAGTGTTCCTCCACTGCTGACTGTATACAACCAGGCACCGACCCTCAATAACAAGATAACCGCTCTTGCCATCATGCAAGATGAAATCGGCCATGCACATATCGCTTTTCGCCTGCTGAAAGATTTGGGAGAAGATACAGACGAATTATTGTACAGCAGAGAACCCCACCGGTGGAAAAACCCGTATGCATTTGATTTTAAACTAGACAACTGGATTGAACTTGGCGTATTTAACGCGCTGTTCGACCGGGCCGGCTATACATTACTCGGTGATGCCGGCAAGCATACATCATACGGTCCATGGAAGCGGGCACTCGTAAAAGTTGATAAAGAAGAATTGTTCCACCTCCGAAATGGCGAAATCATTATGAAAACAGCAATGAAAGATCCAAAGCTACGGGAAGAAGTGCAAAAAGCAGTTGATTGGATGTTTTTGATGGCGCTTGAATTTTTTGGTGTGGAAGACAACTTGAAAAGCCGTTCCCATCAGCTCGAATATAAATTAAAGGGAAAAACGAATGACGAACTTCGCCAACAGTGGCTTTCAACGGCTGTTCCATTCTGCGAATCCATCGGCGTGAAAGTACCGGCTCATTATGATGAGGAACAAAACAAATATGTCCTTGATGTTCCTTTCCCATGCAAGTTCGACGTAAAAAACAAACAGTGGCTCTTTGACCAGCCGGATACATGGGAGAACGTCATTAAACGATTTAAAAGACGCGGGCCGCAAAACAAACAATTTGTTGAAAGAATACAGCGCGGTGCGAAAGAGATGGAAAGACTAAGAAAAGAGGTGGTATAAATGAAAGCGGTTGCTGGGGGTGTTCAAAAATACTGGGATGCCTTGAAAGAAGTAAATGATCCGGAATTTCCAATCAGTGTTGTCGATATGGGATTAATTTACAACATTGAAAAAAACGGCGCTGCCCTCTATGTTACGATGACGTTCACCGCGGTTTCCTGTGCATGCATGGATTGGATAAAGGAAGACATTGAGAACCGTCTTCTCAAGGAGCCGGAAGTAAAAGAAGTCCATATCGAAGTCGTTTGGAGCCCGCCGTGGACTGTTGAGATGATGAGTCTGAAAGGCCGTGACAAGATGAGGTACTGGGGGGTCAGTTCAAAATGACTGAACAGTCAAGAAAGAAAGCTACCTTTGATATTTTCACAAGAATTAAGCGGGGGGACGACTTAATCCATATTGGAACAGTAGAGGCGGAAACGGCAGATTTGGCAAAAGTATATGCCGCCTATACCTACGATGAAGAGGATTGGACCGAGATGTGTGTCGTTGAAAGAAACCAGCTTCAATGGGTCAAAAAAGCGAAAGGATTATTTGCCAGGAAAGGGGCGTAAAGACGTGGGGGAACAGAAACAAAGTGCGGAGGAATTTATTCAGCTTCTTGAAGCGATCGCGGACAATAAATATGTGCTGGGTGATCGTTTGGTGGAAGTGGGGGTAAGTGGTCCGAACCTGGAGGCGACGCTGGCTGCCATTGCAATGGCACAAGGGGAGCTTGGCCACGCCCGTCTATTGTACAATTGGATATTTGACTTAAAAGGATTAAAAGGAAAAAAGCCCAGTATTGAGAATCAGACCGGCAAAGCATTTCATGAAGTCATTAAGGTTCAAAATTGGATCTCATTGATTGCGGCGCTTTATACGGTCAGCACGGCAGTGGATATCGTATTAAAAGCCATTTTGGAAACTGGGAATGAAAAAGTCATTTCCCGCATTCAAAAACTTGTCAATGAACAAAAAGAACACATTATTTATTCCAAGCAATGGGCACAGCAGCTTTTAAACGATGAAGGTCTGATTCCTGTCAAATTTAAGGATGCCATAAACATTGTACTGCCCGAGGTGAAACAGTGGCTACAAAGTGTGGAGGAGAAAACGGAGATTGCCGCCAAAGGCTATATCGTAAAAAGCTCTTCACTGTACAAAAAATTTGAACAGGAGCTGAACAGCTTGCCTTTGCGAAGCCCTGTAGCTGTAAATTGACAAGCAAAAGAAATAAGCACCATTTTAAAAATGTAAAATATAGGAGGAACGAATATGAGTACACAAGTAGAAGCAAAGAAGAAGAATATCACGGTTGTCAAAGACAACGGAGTTGCGGAAATCCATATCCACGTGAACAAATCAAACTCTTACAGTCTTGCATTCTATCAGGAATTGAATGCGGCCATTGACGATATCCGTTTTGATCATGATATCAAGGTGGCCATCCTCATGAGTGATATGCCAAACTTTTTTTCGGCCGGGGCAGATATCCATTTTCTAAAATCTGCAGACCCGCACTTTAAAACACAATTTTGCCTGTTCTGTAACGAAACCTTGGACAAAATGGCGCGCTCTCCGCAAGTTTACATTGCCTGTCTGGAGGGGCATACCGTGGGCGGCGGTTTGGAAATGGCGCTCGGATGCGATCTGCGCTTTATGGGGGATCAGGCGGGAAAAATCGGTCTGCCGGAAGTGTCGCTGGGCGTATTGGCCGGAACGGGTGGTACGCAGCGCTTGGCCCGCCTTGTCGGTTATTCCCGGGCCCTTGACTTGAATATTACGGGGGATACACTAACACCCCAGGAAGCATTGGATATCGGACTTGTAAACCGCGTATTTCCGCAAGAAGAAGTCAGGGAGAGAACCTTGGAATATGCACGGAAAATTGTAGAAAGCGCCACCTACGCGGTTTCTAATATTAAGCTTTCCATTATGAATGGAAAGGAAATGCCATTAAACGCGGCCATCCGTTATGAAGGCGAACTGCAAAACTTATTGTTCCGCTCGGAAGATGCCCATGAAGGGTTAAAAGCCTTTTTAGATAAGAGGACGCCAGACTGGAAAGGAAAGTAAGTTTTTATATAAAGTCGTGACTGTTCAACAAGTTACCCAAGAGAATATTTCTCAATGTCCTTT
Source organism: Siminovitchia sp. FSL H7-0308 (assembly GCF_037980985.1). NCBI lineage: Bacteria > Bacillati > Bacillota > Bacilli > Caryophanales > Bacillaceae > Siminovitchia > Siminovitchia sp. FSL H7-0308. Next base: position 2,970,680 of record NZ_CP150282.1, on the reverse strand, counting down.
TGGGTAACTTCTTTTATTGAGTATTGGCAACTAGATGTTCACATAATTCACTCGTATGAAAAATAAGTGATAGGGTGATGAGTGAAAATGGAACTAAATGGAATACGGCCGGTTTATAACGCGTGTAGTCGTTTGATTGATGAAAGTGTATTGTCCGGCTTTGAAAAGAAAACAGCCGTTTATTATGAGGACGGGAACATTACGTATAAAACACTCCAGACCCTCGTGAATCAGACCGCCAATATGTTAAAAGCATTAGGATTGGAAATGGAAGATCGGGTACTCATTATTTGCCATGATTCCCCGGAGTTTATCTATTCCTTTTTTGGAGCCGTCAGGATAGGGGCTGTTCCGATCCCCGTCAATACGATGATGCAGGCTGGCGACTATGAGTATTATTTAAATAATAGCAGAGCCAAAGCTTTGATCGTGCATCATGATATTTGGAAAAAGATAAAGCATAAAAGAAAACGCTTTATTTATGTAAGGGAGATATTGATCATCAGTGACATCGCCACAGATATCCATGAAGGTGCCCTGAATTTTAATCTGCAAATATCGGAGCAACCAGTTGAATGCCCGCCTTCGTTGACGTGCTATGATGATGCGGCTTTTTGGCTTTATACCTCTGGCACTACCGGTGATCCAAAAGGTGTCATCCATCTGCATCATGATATGGAAGTGTCCACTAGCCATTATGCAAAAAAAGTATTGAAAATGACGGAAGCCGACCGCTGTCTGTCAGCTTCCAAACTTTTCTTTGCCTATGGAATGGGCGGGGGGATGTTTTTTCCGTTGGGAATGAAGGCGTCAACCATTTTGGTCAAGGAAAAAACAACACCCAAAACAATGTTTCAAACCATTGAAAAATATAAACCGACTATCTTCTTCGGGGTGCCGACGCTGTTTGGCGCGATGATAGAGCATGTGGATCAGAGCGGAGAATGTCCTGATCTTTCCTCTTTGAGAATTTGCATATCGGCGGGCGAACCCCTCCCGTCATCGTTCAGTAAAAAATGGAACCATCTATTTGGAGTAGACATTTTGGACGGTATTGGTTCGACGGAAGCACTCCATATTTTTATCTCAAATCGTATCGATGATATGAAAGAAGGGAGTAGCGGAAAAATTGTACCCGGCTATGAAGCAAAGATCGTCAATGAACAAGGAGTGGAACTGCCGCCAAACGAAGCCGGCGACTTGATCATAAGCGGTGACAGTATTGCACAGGGCTACTGGAATTTGCATGAGCAAACCAAACATAAATTTATGGGAAAATGGTTTCATACCGGAGATAAATATTACACGGATAAAGAAGGTTATTATTGGTATTGTGGCCGTTCTGACGATATGTTAAAAGTCGGAGGAATCTGGGTGTCTCCGATAGAAATCGAAAACTGCCTTTTAGATCACAAGGCGGTGTTGGAAACGGCGGTCATAGGGGAAACGAATGATCAAAATCTCATCGTCCCCAAAGCATTTATTGTATTAAAAGAGAACTTCACTCCATCGGAACAATTGAAAAAAGATATTCAACAGTTTGTAAGAAAAAATCTGGCACGATATAAATACCCGCGTATTATTCAATTTATAGATGAATTGCCCAAGACGGCAACTGGTAAAATTCAGCGCTTTAAATTGAAAGAGCTCCTTCATTCATAACACTAATGGGAAGATATCGGTGGAGATTGCTGAAGGCGTAAAAAGGATGGTTTTATCGTTAAAATACAGAATAATGAAACAATATTTGGTGTGTCAATTATTGATGCAGATCCAGTTGGGATGTTTACAGTGATTGATGGCCATACTGCCGGCTGCTCATATGAGAAATTGAATGCAGTGGCGGCTTCGGGTGTCAGTGCATGTCATGAGGCTATAACGTCAAAGGAGGACTTCGACAGACTGCGGCTCGGACTGTGGACGACACTGCGGAATAGTTCCCTACGGCCGGATCTAGAGGAAATCATCAAACTAATTACGGAAAGCAATGCGAATACAAATCGTTTATTAATGACGACCGATGGGCCTCACCCCTCCTTTATTGAAAAAGAGGGGTTTATGGATGGACTTGTCAAAAAGGCTGTCGAACTTGGAGTCTCTCCTATTCAGGCAATTCAGATGGCGACGTTAGACCCTGCTTCATACTTGCGGTTGGACGACTATATCGGCGGAATTGCGCCAGGCCGGCAGGCGGATATTTTAATACTTCCGAATCTTGTGGATTTTCGGCCAAATATCGTGATTTCCAAAGGGAAAGTGGTTGCCCGAGCCGGTAAATTGATAGCTCCTTTGCCGGAAATAGACTGGAATCAATATGTCGTGAGAACACCTTTTGGATTTAAAAAGAGTTTTCTGGAGGATTTGCATCTTTATCAGTATCCCCACAGCGATCCCGAAAGTCCGGTGCCTGTCGTTCACTTTAAAAGCAATGTCATCACTGCGAGAAAAGATATGCGGCTTCCTTCGGTAAATGGTTACATTGATCTAACGATTGAAAAAGGACTATTATATCCAGCCCTTATTGAGCGAAATCAGCAATGGGTCACGAAAGGGATTTTGGAGCGTTTTGCTGTGGATTTGGATGGTCTGGCTTCCACCTATAATACGACGACAGTATTGCTGGTGATCGGAAGAGATTTGAAAGCAATGGCAAAAGCAAGCGGCATCCAAGGTCTACGAAATGGGAGGAGGGATTGCCATCGCCAATAAAGATAAGATCGTACTCGCAATTCCTTTGTCGTTTACCGGGATGATGACGACCGGTCCATCTTTTGATACTGCCTTAAAACAGCATGATCGCCTTTAGGAGATGATGCGGGAAGGACGATTTCCATTTCACGATATTTTGTACACATTGCTGTTTTTGACATGTGATTTTCTGCCGGGGTTGCGCCTTATCCATATGGATTGTATGAAGTAAAGACGGATGAAATTCTGTTGCTGTCAACAGAACCGGCCCGTTTTTATGTGTAATAATCTTTTGCTGACTGCTTTGATTTCTAATAGTGGGGAGGTAAAACCATGAAATGGTATACGTTGGTTGATCAAGATACATGCATTGCTTGTGGAGCTTGCGCAGATGCTGCCCCAGATGTATTTGACTACGATAAAGAGGGGTTATCATTTGTCCTCTTGGATCATAATCAAGGCATCGCCGAAATTCCAGAGGAACTTATTGAAGATGTTGAAGATGCCTATGATGGCTGCCCGACCGATTCTATTAAACTTTCTAATGAACCTTTTAACTTCATTCAGAAAAATTCCACCACTTGTAAAAGTGCGGGATGAGGCAGCTGTCTTGCAAAATTCCAGCCGATGCTTCGTAGGAAAGGCAAGTGAGTGCCCGGACATAACCAGCGGCCCATTGAAAAAATGAAAGCTGTTCCTGCTAACGTTGCTTTCATCGTTTTTTCGTGTCACATTGCGCCCGCGCTGCGCTTTTTGTACAAGGCAATCACGTCAAAAAATCATAAATAAAACGGTAAAAAATTGTACTATATATGGAAGGAACTCGGGGTAGGATATTCGATTGATTCCTATTCTGCGATGTTGGGAGGAAATGAGCTGATGCAACATATAGTGGTTATCGGTGCGGGCGTTATGGGCCGGGGCATCGCTTATGTGGGAGCGGCAGGGGGATTCCGCGTAACGGTGGCGGATGTTAGCCTTTCTGCTTTAGAAAGCGCCGAAAATGAAATCAATGCCACTTTTGAAAAGGGAATTGCTCGTCATAAGATAACGGAACAATGGGCTTATGAATCCAAAAATCGCCTAAAATTTGCAAGCAGCCTGGAAGTAGCGGTTACCGAAGCGGATTTAATCATAGAAGCGGTTCCGGAAAAGGCCGACATAAAAAAACAAATATTTGAAATAATGGAAGCATATGCACCAAAACATTGCTATTTTGCCACCAATACATCCACGATGAGCCCAACCGAGATTGCATCGTATGCGATGCGGCCGGATAAAACCATTGCGATGCATTTTTTTAATCCAGTACATAAGATGCCGCTTGTGGAAATAATCCGTGGTCTGGAAACGAGTGACAAAACAACAGAGGTTATACAGGAAGTGGCACAAAAAATGGGAAAAGAAATGGTTATCATCAACGAGTTTCCGGGGTTTGTGACGAGCAGGATTTCGGCGCTTGTCGGGAAAGAGGCATTTTATATGCTTCAGGAAGGACTTGGTTCACTTGAGGAAATTGGTAAAGCGATCAAACACGGATTACATTATCCAATGGGTCCATTCGAACTGGCAGATCTCGTAGGCTTGGATACAAGGCTGAATAACCTTCGCTACCTCTATGATAAGCTTGGTGAGAAATATCGTCCGGCGCCCCTTTTAGAACAATATGCAAAAGCAGGGAGGCTTGGCAGAAAGACGGGCAAAGGTGTTTATGATTATACAGGGGATGGTATGGTGGAAAAAACATGAAATAAGTCGTCATGGCTCATGCTGCCCGGACACCGATTGTGCGGTATAGAGTACCTGGAAAAGTTTCGGTCAGGATTTTAGGGGAGCCATTGTCATCCAGCCTGCGGAAAGACATCCTAAACGATTTAACGAACATATTCTGCTGAACCCGAAGGGCCTGTACGAAACACTTTCTGAAAAATGCGACCAAGTCAAATTTGAGAACGCGAATCATAACAAAAATGTCGGACGAATGTTTAAGAAATAAAAAAGCGGGAATCAACATATATATGCAATGATGTAAATAGGAGTGAGGCAGGGGATTGCAGTGATTGTTGAAAACATATTATAATGATAAAAATTGACTATGCGCCTTGGGATGCAAGTTTCCCCAAGGATCTTTTTATTGCGTTTTGCCCTTCACAAAAAATATAAAGTTTCCTTTCAAACTTTAATGCGCTAAAAGAAAAAATATGTTACTATTAAGAACAAATAGTGAAAGCGTTTGCTTTTTTGTTCAGGAGTAGAAAGTACGCACTGTTTTATGGAGTTGTCATTATATAAAAATAAACAGTTTTCTCCCCAGGGAGGGATACATTTTGGAACAACGTTTTATGTGGAAAAACAAACATATACGTGAACAAGCCGCTATTATCGATGGTAAACAATCACCGACATTACTGTTAAAAAACGCTCGTTTTTTGCATTCGGTCCTCCGTCAATGGGTGAATGGGAATATTTGGATTCACCATAATCGCATCGTTTATGCGGGAGAGGCTCTTCCCAAAAAAACGAATGGGACAGAAATTGTTGATTGTTCAGGGTTGACGCTTGTTCCAGGTTATATAGAGCCGCATTCACACCCCTATCTGCTCTATAATCCTCAATCGTTGTCGCGTTATGCTGCGCAAACAGGCACTACAACGTTAATCAACGACAACCTTTTTCTGTTTTTACATTTACAGAAAAAGAAAGCGTTTTCACTATTGGCGAAATTATGGGAATGTCCTGTTACGATGTATTGGTGGGCGCGCTATGATGCCCAAACTGTCCTAAATGGAGAAGAAATGATTTTTTCCAACAGAGATGTCAAAGAATGGATTGAACATGATAAGGTGATCCAAGGCGGGGAGTTGACAGGTTGGCCCCAGCTTTTGGATGGCGATGATTTAATGCTTTACTGGATACAAGAAACAAAGCGGATAGGCAAAAAAGTCGAAGGGCATTTTCCGGGCGCTTCCGACAGGACCTTGGCGAAAATGATGCTTTTTGGAACGGATAGCGACCATGAGTCGATAACAGGGGAAGATATTTATAAGCGGCTGATGCATGGTTATACCGTTTCATTAAGGCATTCCTCTGTTCGTCCCGACTTGCCTGTTTTACTAAAGGAAATGAAGGAGCAGGGGATCGGCCAGTATGATTCCATGGTGCTTACCACCGATGGATCAACTCCGTCATTTTACAAACAAGGAATGTCGGATATGATGGTCCGCATAGCAATTGAAAGTGGTGTGCCTGCTATTGATGCCTACCATATGGCTTCCTATAATGTGGCAAAGCATTATAATCTGCAACATTTGCATGGAATGATTGCAACGGGAAGAGTGGCAAGTATCAACTTTTTGGAAAATGAACAACAGCCCACCCCGATCTCTGTCTTGGCAAATGGCCAGTGGGTAAAAAAATCCGGTGAAGAAATTGTTGTGGATGAAGATATTTGCTGGAAAGATTACGGAATAGAGCCATTTTCATTCGACTGGCAATTAACGAAGGAAGATTTGGCGTACTCCATGCCTTTTGGTATTCAAATGGTCAGCAATGCAATCACAAAACCTTATTCCATTACACGAGATGTGTCTGACGAAATGCCTGCTGACAGCGACGAGTGCTTTTTCATGCTGCTTGACCGGCAGGGAAAGTGGAGAATCAACACATTGCTGAAAGGATTCGCCCGTCATGTAGGGGGATTCGTTTCTTCCTTTTCAACAACCGGCGATATTATCTTGATTGGCAAAAACAAACAAGATATGCTGCTGGCTTTTGATCGAATGAGAGGGATTCAAGGCGGGATCGTCCTAGTGGAAAATGGTGTCATAATTCATGAAATCCGCTTGCCTCTTCTCGGCATCATGTCAAACAAAGATCTTCCGGCGCTTATGGAAGAGGAAGCGGAGTTAATCAGATTGCTTGTAGAACGAGGCTATCCTTATTCAGATCCTGTTTATACGTTATTTTTTCTTTCTTCCACCCATCTCCCGTATATTCGCGTTACTCAGCGCGGAATGTATGATGTGAAGAATAAAACGGTACTTTTTCCGACGTTAATGCGTTAAAATAGTGTGGGAAACGAAAATTTACATCATTAGGGGATGGGACTTTGAAAATGAACAAATGGATCATCGTATGTTGTGCAGCTTTTATGATTGTTTCTGCATGCAGTAAAAAAGATGGCGATGAACGCAAGGAACAACCTAAAGTGGAGAAACAAAAAGCTGCGGAACAATTTCCTTTGACAGGAATGGAAGCAAAAAAAGATTCCACACAGCGTGCTATAGCTATAACTGTGAATAATCATCCGAAAGCAAGGCCGCAAAGTGGGCTTGCCGAGGCAGATATTGTTTATGAAGTGCTCACGGAAGGGGCGGTCACACGATTTTTGGCGATTTATCAAAGTGAAAAACCGGAAACCGTCGGTCCCGTTCGCAGCGCAAGGAAATATTTTATTGATCTGGCTAAAGGGTATGACAGTTTATATATTTCACATGGCTATAGCCCCGAAGCGAAGCGGATGCTTGAGAACGGAGTGATTGATCATATTAACGGGATGCGGCATGATGGAACCCTGTTTAAACGGGTAGGCTTTCGCAAGGCGCCCCATAATTCCTATATTACTTTTGACAAAATTGAAAAACAAGCAGTGGATAGCGACTTTGAAATGGATAAACCGCCGAAGCCGCTGGCATTTTTAAAGAAAGAAGAAGTTGAGTCATTGGATGGCGAAAGTGTTTCAAACATGACGATTTCTTACAGCAAGGACGCGGTTTTTGCTTCTGAATTTTCCTATGACGCGAATAAGGAAAAATATACGCGCTCAACAGGAGAAGTGGAGATGGTTGAATATGAAACAAACGAGCCGGTGCTGTTTGATAATGTTATAGTGGTTGAAGCTGCCCATCATGTTGCCGATGAACAAGGGCGAAAAGAAATTGCTCTCGAGTCGGGAGGCGAGGCCTATGTTCTCCAACATGGGATCAAAAAAGAAGCCGAATGGAGAAATGAGGATGGGCGAATTGTGCCATATGAGGATGGACGCCCTGTCAAACTTGTCCCGGGAAAAACATGGATTAGTATTGTGCCCGAGATGGCGATTGTCTCTTTCGGAGAAAAGTAATTGAAGGAGAATTTATGATGCAAATAGAGAAGTTACGTGGAAAAGCACTTGATCAACTTTTTAATGCCATCTTATCATTAAAGGATTTGGAAGAATGCTACCGTTTTTTCGATGATTTATGCACCATTAATGAAATCCAATCACTTTCCCAGCGCCTGGAAGTAGCAAGGATGCTGAGGGAAGGAAATACGTACCAAAAAATTGAAAAGGCGACAGGAGCCAGCACAGCTACTATTTCACGTGTCAAACGCTGCCTTAACTATGGGAATGACACGTATGAAATGGTGTTGAAACGTCTCTATGAAGAGGACCGCGACGAATAAAAAAGTCGCGGTTTTTCTTTATGTAAGGAATCTATCCGATGGACTTAAGTGAGCATAGAAAATCCGAATGACGTCTTATTTCACTTTTCATGAACATATTGTTTTATGCTCTCTCTCCAAAGGATATATCCTTCACCTGTTAAATGGATTCCATCGACCGTATATTTGTCAGGCAGCTGGTCGTTTTGGGAAAAAGCGGAATAGAGGTCAATATATTGCACACCGTTTTTTTCCGCTAATGCCTGCAAATCTTTGTTCATTGTTTTTATTGTATCGTTGCTTAGTATATTGCCATACTTTTTGTTATTGACTGGAAGCAAACTTTGTATAAAAATGTCTGTTTTGGGTGATCTGGATTGGATGCTTGTGATTATTTTGGCGTAATTATGAATGGTTGCCGAAACGCCTTTTCGACTCTTCAGGTCATTCACCCCAATGAGAATAAAGATTTTTTTGGGTTTCGCCTCTATAATGTGATCCAATCGTTTGAGCACTCCTGCTGTTGTATCCCGGCCGATCCCGCGATTGATGACAATTTCTTCTGGAAATAGCTCACTCCACTCTGTTCGAAAGGTAAGGCTGTCTCCCAAGAACACGATAGAGTCGGGAGGAATGGTGAGTTCGTTAAATAAAGTGGTTCTTTCCTGGTAGTGAAATCCTGACCTTTTATTTGGCTTTTCTAAGCCTGCGTTCACTCCACCTATCCCATCAAACTTAATGAATATAAAACCGATTATGAATAGGAGTAAAATGTTCGCTCCGATGGAGATAAAAAGCGTGCGTTTCGTCCGTTGTTCTTTCATGATGCACCCCATCATATAGAAGTTTATGGTACAAGATTACCATATTTACATAAAACTTTACATAAATTTCAAGTATGTACCAATTTTTACAAACTCATTATTCTGAACGGACGTCTTGGTTATTTTTCATTGGGTAAAAGGATATGAGGGAGTGGATAGCGAGCCATTTCACTGTTTTGAATACAAGAATGCCGCTATCCCGCAGATACGATAAGAGGATTACGAAGAGTCCTGGGTAGAAGCTCCTCTGCTAAAGTACATTTTTTCCCCCTGTGTTCCGGATGATATGATGGAATGAACGAACGTGAAAACATTTCTTAAAACATAATAGCAAGTAAAACGGTCTTCAGATTGTCGTTTATCCGAACAGCGGTGGCAACCGGATTCGATCCAAAGTCAGGAAGCACTAACCTCTTGATGAATTGGCAGCGGATCACAAAGCAATAACCAATTTTCGGCATCAGGCAAAACAGTTTAATCTGCTATGTGATCAGCCCTGCTTTTCAGCATGATGAGGGGGTTATTTTTACCGTTGAAAATATTCATTTTTCAATTCGGAGATTTGACTTGATAATGATATAATAGTGTACGGAATTGGAGAATGGAGGACATTGACGTGTATGATGTCAGGAACTGGCGCCATGTTTTTAAACTGGACCCAAATAAAAAGTTAGCATCTGGCGATTTGGAAAAAGTATGCGAATCCGGCACTGATGCCATTATCATTGGCGGCACGGATGGAGTGACGCTGGACAATGTACTGGATCTCATGGCCAAAGTCCGGCGGTTCACTGTGCCTTGTGTGTTGGAAGTGAGCAATCTTGAATCCATTACGCCGGGATTTGACATATATTTTGTACCGACTGTTTTAAACAGCCGTGATGTGCGTTGGATAACAGGCTTACATAAAGAAGCTATCAAAGAATATGGCGCACTCATTGATTGGGAAGAAGTGTGCATAGAAGGTTATTGTATATTGAACGCAGATTGCAAGGCTGCCAAGATGACAGACGCCAATACGAACCTTTCTACGGAAGAAGTAGCTGCCTACGCCATGATGGCGGAAAAATTGTTTTGTATGCCCATATTTTATTTGGAGTATAGTGGTACATATGGGGATCCGGAACTTGTGAAGGCAGTAAAAGAGGAGCTTTCCAAGACAACGTTATTTTACGGAGGGGGCATTTCGACAGCTGAGCAGGCAGCGGAAATGGGCGCTCATGCTGATGTTATTGTTGTAGGAAATGCTGTTTACGACAATTTAAAAGAAGCGCTGAAAACAGTTCGATCTGTAAAATAAACATGCTATAATAGGAACGGATGTTCCTGATAAGGTGGTGGATCTTGTGCAATTTTTAACAGAAAACTTGCTCGAAGGATTGAACCGAAAGCAAAAAGAGGCTGTCAAAACGACGGAGGGACCGCTGTTGATCATGGCCGGGGCAGGTAGCGGAAAAACTCGGGTTCTGACTCATCGTGTGGCTTATTTAATGATAGAAAAAGGGGTCAATCCATATAATATTTTGGCGATTACATTTACAAATAAAGCCGCAAGAGAGATGAAAGAGCGGATTGGGCACATAATGGGAGATTCAGCGCAGAATGTTTGGATCTCAACATTTCATTCAATGTGTGTCCGGATGCTCCGCCGCGATATTGACCGGCTTGGATACAACCGAAACTTTACGATTTTGGATACGACAGACCAGCTTTCGGTGATCAAAAACATATTAAAAGATGTAAACATCGATTCGAAAAAATTTGACCCAAGGGCGATCCTCGGGGCGATCAGCAATGCGAAAAATGAACTGATTGATGCGGATGAATATAGCAAAAGCGCCGCTGGATACTATGAAAAAACGATCAGTGATGTGTATGTGGAATACCAGCGCCGTTTAAGAAGGAATTCCGCCCTTGATTTTGATGACCTGATTATGGTGACGATCCAGCTTTTTGAGAGAGTGCCGGAAATATTGGAATACTACCAAAGAAAATTTCATTATATTCATGTGGATGAATACCAAGATACAAACAGGGCGCAATACACACTCGTCAAACTCCTTGCTGCCCGCTTTAAAAATTTATGCGTGGTAGGGGATTCTGATCAGTCGATTTATAGATGGCGCGGGGCGGATATCGCCAACATTTTATCGTTTGAAAAAGACTACCCTAACGCAAACGTTATTTTACTTGAACAAAATTATCGCTCCACAGGGAAGATTTTAGAAGCGGCCAATGAAGTGATTAAACATAATGTAAACCGCAAACCGAAAAACTTGTGGACCGATAATGATGAAGGGAAAGAAATTGTTTATTATAGGGCGGAGGGTGAAAAAACGGAGGCCCAATTTGTGGCCGGTAAAATTAAAGAGCTGACAGAAGCTGGGAAGCGTTCCCGCTCCGATATCGCTATTTTGTACCGGACAAATGCCCAATCCCGCGTGATTGAAGAAGTATTGATGAAATCAAATATTCCATACAACATCGTCGGGGGTACGAAGTTCTATGATCGAAAAGAAATTAAGGACTTGCTAGCTTACTTGCGCTTGATCGCAAACCCTGATGACGATGTAAGCTTCCAGCGCATCATCAACGTGCCAAAGCGTGGGATTGGCGCAAGCTCTGTTGACAAAATTTCAGCGTATGCGAATGAACGGGATTTATCCATGTTTGAGTCACTCGGTGAAGTTGATTTTATCGGACTGAGCGGCAGAGCGGTGAACTCGGCAGCCGCCTTTTATGATATGATGAAGAACTATTCGCAAATGCAGGAGTTTTTATCAGTGACGGAACTTGTTGAAGAAGTCATTGAAAAATCCGGATATAGGGACATGCTGAAAGCCGAAAAGACATTGGAAGCAGAAAGCCGCTTGGAAAACATCGAAGAATTCTTGTCTGTTACAAAAAGCTTTGAAGATCAGAACGAAGATAAAAGCCTGGTTGCCTTTTTAACGGATTTGGCACTTGTTGCAGATATTGATCAATTGGACGATGATGGGGCTTCTTCAGATGCTGTGACCCTTATGACGCTTCACTCAGCGAAAGGATTGGAGTTCCCTGTCGTATTTTTGGTCGGTATGGAAGAAGGAATTTTTCCTCATAATCGCTCTTTGGTGGATGAAGAAGAGATGGAGGAAGAGCGCCGGCTTGCCTATGTTGGGATTACACGGGCCGAAGAGGAGCTTTATTTGACGAATGCTGAAATGCGCACTCTTTATGGCCGCACAAATATGAATCCGCCCTCCCGTTTTATTGATGAAATCCCGGATGAACTAGTGGAAATGATTGTAGAAGTGGATAACAAACGGATTTCTTTTGGGTTTGAACCGAGTAAAAAAGCCTATCGACAGGTTGTCAGGCCGGAACCGGCTTCTGAAGAAGGACAAACCCAGTGGAAGGTCGGAGATAAGGCCGAACATAAAAAATGGGGAGTCGGAACGGTTGTCAGTATAAAAAATGAAAATGACAGTGTGGAATTGGACATCGCTTTTCCAAGTCCGATCGGGATCAAACGCCTGCTTGCCGACTTTGCTCCAATCAAAAAAGTTTGACCCGGGCGCTCTCCCTAATGTAAAAACGCTTTTAGAAAGGGCTGTTGAGATGGACCGTAAGGCCGCTGAAAAACGGATCAAGGAACTGCATAATCTATTAAATCAATATAATTATGAATACCATGTTTTGGACAATCCATCCGTCCCTGATGCGGAATATGACCGGCTTATGAATGAATTAATCGAGATTGAACAGCGTTTTCCCGACCTTGTGGTCCCTGAGTCGCCTTCCCAGCGGGTGGGTGGTGAAGCACTTTCCGCATTCGAAAAGGTGGAGCACGAGTCTCCGATGTTGAGCCTTGCCAATGCTTTCAGTGAAGAAGATTTGCGTGATTTTGACCGCCGCGTCCGCCAGGCAATCGGTGAAGACTATGCATATGTATGCGAGCTGAAAATAGATGGATTGGCTGTATCGCTGCGGTATGAGGATGGGCTATTCGTTCTGGGAGCAACGAGGGGCGACGGAACGGTTGGCGAGAATATTACGGCCAATTTAAAAACGATCCGTTCCATTCCGCTCAGATTAAATGAAGAAGTAACCTTTGAAGTGCGCGGAGAGGCCTTTATGCCGCGCAAGTCATTTGAGCAATTGAACAAATTGCGGGAAGAAAAAGGAGAAATGTTGTTTGCCAATCCGCGAAACGCGGCCGCCGGTTCGTTGCGGCAACTTGATCCGAGAATTGCCGCTTCCCGCCATCTGGATATTTTTCTATATGGCATAGGCAATACAAGAAATTTGGCTGTTGCTACCCATAGCGAATCACTGGAGCTTCTTTCCCGTTTGGGACTAAAAGTAAATAAAGAATGGAAGAAATGCCGTAATATAGATGAAGTAATCGCATATATCGAATCCTGGACTGAAAAGCGGCCTTCCCTCCCATACGATATTGATGGAATTGTCGTTAAAGTCGACTCCCTGGAGCAACAGGAGCAGCTCAGCAGGACGGCCAAGTCGCCGCGCTGGGCGATTGCTTATAAGTTCCCCGCAGAAGAAGTCGTCACGCAACTGACCGATATCGAATTGAGTGTTGGCAGAACAGGTGTTGTCACTCCAACGGCCAAATTGATTCCTGTCCAGGTAGCGGGCACGACCGTTCAACGAGCTTCCCTTCATAATGAAGACTTGATCCGCGAAAAAGATATTATGATCGGTGACTGGGTTGTTGTCAAAAAAGCTGGTGACATTATTCCGGAAGTTGTTCATGTATTAACGGAAAGACGAACAGGCGAAGAGACTGTTTTTCATATGCCGAAGCATTGTCCGGAATGCGGGAGTGATCTTGTGCGGCTGGAGGGCGAAGTGGCGCTCCGCTGCATCAACCCGAAATGCCCTGCTCAAATGAGGGAAAGCCTGATTCATTTTGTCTCCAGAAATGCGATGAACATCGAAGGACTCGGAGAAAAAGTTATTGGGCAATTGTTCTTGCACGGTCTTATCAAAGATGCGGCGGATATTTACTTTTTGAAAAAAGAAGAGTTGTTAAAGCTCGAACGAATGGGTGAGAAATCCGTCAACAACTTACTTGAAGCTATTGAGAAATCAAAGAGCAATTCAATGGAAAAACTGCTATTCGGTCTGGGCATCCGTCATGTCGGTGAAAGAGCGGCGAAAATCTTATCCGAGCATTATGGAACGCTCGATGATTTGATGAAAGCGACAGATGAGGAATTGCAATTGATTCCGGAAATAGGTGAAAAAATGTCGGATGCGATCGTGACTTACTTTGGCAGTGAAGAAGTGAAACAACTGATCGATGAATTGAAAGCTGCCGGAGTCAATATGACTTATCGCGGACCGCGGCCATCTTCGCAAACTGATGTCGAGTCCATTTTTGCCGGAAAAACAATTGTTTTGACAGGAAAACTGGAAAAATTGACACGTGGAGAGGCAAAGGAAAAGATTGAAATGCTCGGAGGAAATGTCACCGGCAGCGTAAGCAAAAAAACAGACTTGGTCATTGCCGGCGAAGATGCGGGCTCAAAACTGGCAAAAGCTCAGGAACTGGGCATCGACATTTGGGACGAAGAAGAATTTTTGGAACAACTTGAACACTAAAGGTGGATAATAAGACATGAAAAAATGGCTTTCACTTCTAATGGCAGGTGTATTGCTGACAGGATGTGCCCCCGGTTTTAACAACAATTCGGAAGGCTCCAAAAAAACAAAAGACGATCAAAAGGAGGCTTCCATCATCCCGAATTACCAAATGTCCGACTCATATCGGACAACCTTGCCTTTTGAACCAAGCAAGGCAAGAGGATTGGTCGTATCGAATTTAAATTCCCGTTACGATATTAATGAATTCGAGAACGGTTTGATGAGGATTGCAAAGGAGGAATTTTCTCCAGATAAGTATGTATTCCAGGAAGGCCAGCATCTGGACAAAGATACGGTAAGCCTTTGGCTGAATCGGAAGTTTACGAAGGAACAGTTGAAGGAACGAGGGCTGAAAGAAGAACAAAATGTTGGATTGAATCCATTAAATGATGGCAAAGGTTCAGTGGAGGAACAAAATCAAAAAAACCCGATTTATTTAGCCCATATTTTAGAGCATAATTATTTGATTAAAAACGACAAATCGGTCAAGCTGAGCGGCGTTGTTGTGGGGCTCGCCCTTAATTCCGTCCACTACTACCAGAAAGAAAAATACGGGGCGACATTTGAACAGGAAATTTCCCGCGAGAAAATGACGGAGGAAGGGAAAAAGATTGCAGAAGAAGTCGTCAAAAGGATGCGAGGCATGAAAGGGATGGAAAGTGTACCGATTGTCGTGGCGCTTTTTGAGCAAAAAGGCAAAAACTCCGTTGTACCCGGAAACTTTTTTGCTTATGCAAAGGCTGGGGAAGGCAGCGCCTCTTTGGGAGGGTGGAAAGATATTAAAGAAAAATACGTCCTTTTCCCATCCGATGAAGCCGAGAAAAACCATCGGGACGATCTTACCTTTTATTTAAGATTTAAAGATGATATCGAAAAATATTTTCCAAACTATAACGGAGTAATCGGAAAGGCCTTTTACAAAGACAGCCAGCTTGTCGATTTAAAGATCGAAATTCCGATTCAGATGTTTGGCGAAGCTGAAATTATCGGATTTACCCAATGGGCGGCGTCGCTTGTCATGAACCATTTTCCCGATTATATCAATGTCGAAGTGGACATTACATCAGTGAACGGCGCCGAAGCGCTCATTGTGAGAAAAGCAGGGGAAAAAGAACCGTTTGTACATGTTTATTAAGGATGGGCAAGAGCGGAAGTACCGCTTCTTCTTGCCCGATCCGAACTTTTTTTGATATGATCTATATTATTGTAAGTGGATCGAAAAAAACCGGAGGTGGTAAAATGTCTGGAATTTCCAAAGAACAAGTGTATCACATCGCAAATTTGGCCCGTTTGAAAATAAATGAAGAAGAGGCAGAGCAATTTACGAACGAGCTTGATCAAATCTTGCAAATGGCAGAAATATTGAACGAGCTCGATACTGCCCATATTGAACCGACTTCACATGTATTTGACCAAAAAAATGTCATGCGTGAAGATGTTCCGGATAAAGGGCTTTCTCTTGAAGAAGTGATGAAAAATGTTCCGGAGCATGAAGACGGTCTTATTAAAGTTCCTGCGATTTTGGAATAAGGAGGGAAACTTATGTCTATATTCGATCAAAAGATAAAAGATGTCCATGAACTCTTACATAAAAAAGAAATATCCGTTTCCGAACTTGTTGAGGAGTCTATTCAGCAGATCAACAAGGTAGAAGAAAAAGTGAAAGCATTTATCACTGTAGATGAGGAAAAGGCGCGGCAGCAAGCAAAGGACCTTGACGAAAAAGTTGGGACAGAAACTAGCAACCATCCGCTATTCGGTATTCCGTCCGGCATAAAAGATAACATCGTCACGAAAAATCTTGTCACTACGTGCGCCAGTAAAATGCTCGAAAACTTCGACCCCATTTATGATGCCACGGTAATGGAGAAATTAAATGAGAAAGGCGCCGTCACAATTGGAAAGATGAATATGGATGAATTCGCGATGGGTTCGACGACTGAAACATCCGCATTTCACCCGACGTTCAACCCGTGGAATCCTGAATTTGTTCCCGGCGGTTCATCAGGAGGTTCAGCAGCGGCAGTGGCAGCAGGCGAAATTATGTTTTCGCTTGGAAGTGATACAGGCGGTTCCATTCGTCAGCCGGCGGCTTTTTGTGGCGTCGTTGGATTAAAACCTACATACGGGCGTGTTTCACGATCAGGGCTTGTTGCGTTTGCGTCTTCCTTGGACCAAATCGGACCCATCACAAGAAATGTGGAGGACAACGCAATCGTCATGGAAGCTATTGCCGGTCACGACCATCGGGACTCCACTTCCATTGATCAAGAGGTGCCGAATTATTCGGCGGCGCTGAGCGGTGATATAAAAGGCTTGAAAATCGCTGTTCCAAAAGAATATCTTGGAGATGGCGTCAGTGAAGCATCAAGGGAATCTGTTTTGGCGGCATTGAAAGTATTGGAAAGCCTTGGGGCGACTTGGGAAGAAGTATCCCTCCCGCATTCAAAATACGGAGTAGGTACATATTATATCTTGACTTCATCGGAAGCATCATCGAACTTGGCCCGGTTTGACGGAGTGCGTTATGGATACAGAACCCCTAATCCGGAAAGCTTAGATGATTTATACAAGAAAACCCGTGCCGAAGGATTTGGCGATGAAGTAAAACGCCGCATCATGCTCGGGACATTTGCGCTCAGTGCCGGCTATTATGACGCGTATTACAAAAAAGCCCAGCAAGTACGCACCCTGATCAAGCAAGACTTTGATCATATTTTTTCTGAATATGACGTCATTATCGGGCCTACTACCCCGACACCCGCTTACAAAATGGGCGAAGTGATCGATGATTTGTTAACCATGTATGCCGGCGACTTATTAACAATACCTGTAAACTTGGCCGGTGTTCCGGCAATTTCCGTTCCATGCGGTTTTACAAACGGATTGCCTTTAGGCCTGCAAATTATCGGCAATTATTTTGATGAAATAACCATTTACCGCGTTGCTCACGCGTTCGAACAAGCGACAGACTATCATAAACAAAAACCACAATTGTAAGGGGTGAAAATGAAATGAACTTTGAAACGATCATTGGACTGGAAGTACACGTCGAGTTAAAAACAGATTCAAAAATATTTTCGCCTGCACCAAACCATTTTGGTGCCGAGCCTAATGCGAACACATCAATTGTTGATCTTGCGTATCCGGGTGTGCTCCCTGTTTTAAATAAAAAAGCGGTAGAATTCGGTATGAAAGCGGCTATGGCGTTGAATTGCGAAATTGCCACAGTAACAAAATTTGACCGGAAAAACTATTTTTACCCCGACAATCCGAAGGCTTACCAAATTTCCCAGTTGGACAAACCGATCGGGCAGAACGGTTGGATAGAAATAGAAGTAGAGGGAAAGAAGAAAATAATCCGGATTAACCGGGTGCATCTTGAGGAAGATGCGGGCAAGTTGACACATACGAACATGGGGTATTCCCTTGTCGACCTAAACCGTGCCGGCACGCCGCTTATTGAAATCGTGTCGGAAGCGGATATGCGCAGTCCTCAAGAAGCGTATGCCTACTTGGAAAAGTTAAAATCAATTGTCCAATATACGGGTGTTTCCGATTGTAAAATGGAGGAAGGCTCGTTGCGCTGTGATGCCAATATTTCCCTTCGCCCAATTGGACAAGAAGAATTCGGGACGAAAACCGAATTGAAAAACTTAAACTCATTTAACTTCGTGCGCCGGGGCCTTGAGTTTGAGGAAAAGCGCCAGGAGAAAGTTCTTCTGTCAGGCGGTGTCATTTTACAAGAAACCCGCCGCTACGACGAATCTACTGGGGAAACGATTCTCATGCGTGTCAAGGAAACAGCGGACGACTACCGTTATTTCCCTGATCCAGACTTGGTTGATCTCTACATTGACGATGAGTGGAAAGACCGTGTCCGCTCTGAAATTCCAGAGCTACCGGATGCCCGTAAACAGCGCTATGTCGAAGAGCTCGGGCTGCCTGAATACGATGCGATGGTACTAACACTTACGAAGGAGATGTCCGATTTCTTTGAAGCGACGATTGCTGCCGGGGCGGACGCAAAACAAGCTTCTAACTGGCTCATGGGTGAAGTGTCTGCCTACTTGAATGCCGAGCAGAAGGAGCTTCATGAGGTCGCGTTGACACCAGAAGGGCTTGCCGGGATGATTAAGCTCATCGAAAAGGGAACCATCTCTTCAAAAATTGCGAAAAAAGTGTTCCGGGAACTCGTGGAAAATGGTGGAGATCCGGAAAAAATCGTCAAAGAAAAAGGCCTCGTCCAAATTTCTGACGAAGGAGCCCTTTTGAAAATCATTGGCGAAGTTCTCGACAACAACGCTCAGTCCATTGAAGACTTCAAAAATGGTAAAGATAGGGCACTCGGCTTCTTGGTCGGGCAAGTCATGAAAGCGACAAAAGGCCAGGCAAACCCGCCGCTTGTCAATAAATTGCTCGTTCAGGAAATCAATAAACGGTGAAAAGGAAGAGGCTGTGGCACAACTAAATCAGCTGATGAAAAAACGAACAATACAGTGAAGCTTCATTCAGTAGGCGTTTTCTTCCATCTCCTACTGAATGTTAGTTGAACGAATCGGGTGCCTTACATGCGGGATAAAGTGAAACTTGGGACTGTCCGAAAAGTAATAATGGAGCTTGAAAAGGAAAAAAATAAAACCTAAGATTGCCGTAAAATCAACATTCTTGGGTTTTACTTTTTAATGCATTTGCTCTAAATTGGACTTTTTAGACAGCCCCTTAGTTGAACCAATCGGGCATTTAGGGGCCGTTTCTCCCTCTTAGACCTTTAGTATTCAACTCAAGTTGTTGAAGTGGGAGTATACGGCACCTTACATGCCGGATCAATTGTCCCAGTGTATCATACGCAAGCTTTTAGCGTAGTCAAAATAGGTAGACTCCTGTTGGAATAGCTCGAGCTGAAGATCCCGCAGGAAAGCGAACTTTGCTTTCCAAGGAAGCTGAAGAGACCTGCGGAAAGCGAAATATGTTGACGTAGCGAAGATAGGAATTTTTTTCACACAAATAAACCGAACAATTATAAATGAATTGTTCGGTTTTTCTATTTCGTATTTGCTTATGTCCCAGTCCCTTTTGAGATTACAGCGCAGAGATTTATGCAATTCAGTAAAAGTTTAATGAGGCAACATACGCACTCTACTTTGGACCTCGATTGATTATGGATATATGATTACACTTAAAACTTGAATAAAGGCTATATTTGTGTATAATTTTACCTAATGAAATAAGGTAAATGTTTTCTAGGGTTCCGTAACAAAGTATGTTAGCCTGGACCAAGAGGAAACTCGCAGCTCTGCTGTGTCACGGAAGGATAAAAGCCTGGGAGATACTGTTTAACAGTTATCTCTTAGGCTTTTTTTTTGCGTTATGGAAATCATCAAAATGGAGGGTGTCGGTGAAATGAATACAAGCTGGATTAAAGTAGTTATTGCTGCTGTATTTGAAGTCTTTTGGGTTATTGGATTAAAACACGCAGATAATTTTGCGACTTGGACAGGGACGGTTATTTCTATTGTTGTCAGTTTTTATTTAATGATTATGGCAGGCAGAAAACTTCCTGTTGGAACGGTCTATGCGGTATTTGTAGGTTTGGGTACAGCAGGGACGGCTTTTTCAGATATTGTATTTTTTGATGAACCATTTAATATAACAAAAATCATTTTGATACTGGTTTTATTAGCAGGCGTAATCGGCTTGAAATTAGTGACTAAAGACAACGTTAAAGAAGGAGCTGAATCTTAATGGCATGGGCTTCCTTAGTAGTTGCAGGCTTGTGTGAAATATTGGGTGTTTTAATGATAAATAAGTGGCATAAAGACGGCAATTGGCAATCGCTGGCATTGTTAATTCTTGGATTTGGAACAAGCTTTCTTTTTCTTGCACATGCAATGAAAACATTGCCCATGGGAACAGCATATGCGATTTGGACAGGAATCGGTGCATCCGGTGGAGCTATATTAGGAATGTTTTTTTATGGTGAATCAAAAAATTGGAAAAGAATTATTTTCATTGCAATGATCTTAGGGGCGGCTATTGGTTTAAAGCTGATCTCGTAAAATGATGACATTGTGGTGGATGGTGCTGATAAAATGCTTCATCTCTTAAATTGTAGAACCTGCATTCAATGAATCATTTCGAATAATGGACAAACATCCATACAGGGTGGATGAGGCCAATGGATGCTCTTTTGCAACTCATAGAGTAACGTTCATTTCTAATCCCCAAACAGGTTAATGAATCCGAATGGAGAGATTTATGGTGTTTTTCACAGCGATGAAGGCTACGGAGGAGGGCAAGCTTATTTTAGTTTGGAAGCTTGTTCTTGTTGGAAAAAATGTTTGAATCCACTTGAAACACGTCATGATGATTACGATATGGGTTTGCAGCATGATAATAGGCAAATGGCGAATTCAGTATTGGGTTCTTGCAAGTGGCTGTGTCATGAGCAGGGCATGTTATAATAAATACAGATTGGAATACACCGCCAAATTGGGAGGTGAGAACGGATGGAAACAGTTGTCGAGCAATATTTGCATCATTTACGGTTAAAAACAGAACCTCCAACCATAAATTACTTGCAAAGGCTCATCCAACACCATCTGTCGATCGTACCTTACGAAACGTTTAGCAAGTTTTATTATTATACACATGGTTCGGAGTTTGTCCCTTCTTTACCCCTATTTGTTAAAAACTTGACGGAAAAGGGGTGGGGCGGAACATGCTTCACACTCAATATTAATTTTTCCCGCCTGCTGGCTGAGCTTGGCTTTCACTGTTCACTCGTCAGAGTAAACCCATCTCATTTGGCGATTATGGTCAAAATAGCCGGAAAACGCTTGTATGTGGATGTGGGCTACGGGTCTCCCATCATGAAGCCCATTGAATTGGAAGCAAAGCACCGTCACATATTGCACGGTTTCGGAGAAGAGATCATTTTCACAAAAGCCGGCTCCGACAAGTATGAAATTGACCGTAGATCAAATGGAAAGTCATTTATCAAAAAGCAGATTGATTGGGAACCGTTGTCGGAAGAAGAGATAACGGCTGATATAGATGAATCGTACGATGATCGGGATGAAAACATTACCATGCGAAGAATTACAGCCGTTCGGTTTAATGGTCATCAATGTTTTTTTCTGCGCAACGACACGATGAAAGTCATGACACTCCGGAATATTAGTGAAATTCGTCTTCACAATCCGGACAGATGGATGAATTTAATCCAGGAAGTTTACCAGATTGATAAACATTCGACAGCATATGCTCTCGCCTTTTTGGAAAAACATGGTATAAACATTTTTTAAAAAATATTGAGATAAATTAAAACTTCACTACATGTCATAAAGAAATCATGCTTTTTTTCTACAAAACTCCCCAAAATTCTACCAAAATATTAAACATTTACCAATTTAAGTGCTTATGGTAGGATGAAAGTATGAGTTCCTAAAAAAGGGAGTGAAAAAATGAAAAAAAAGCTGATTATTCCCGGTTTGTGTTTTGCAGCCCTATCGACAACCGCGTTTCAAGAGGCCGTTCAGGCTGCAGAACCATCAAGTGTTTTAAAGTCTCAAAATGAGAGCAAAATTGTCTCTGTGAATTCCGGCTCTGTACTCAATCTTAGGAGCACGCCATCGACGAGCGGATCGGTCATCGCCCGTCTGTCCAGAGGTACAAAAGTCTCAGTGTTATCAGAATCCAACGGCTGGGCAAAAGTGACAGCGAATGGTAAGACCGGCTATGTAAGCAGTCAGTACTTGTCAAGCCAGTCGAGCACACCACCAGCGCCTAAACCGAGTCCTTCTGCCCCAGGAAAAACGACAACGAAATATGTGTCGGTAAATGCCGGCTCCAATTTGAATCTCAGGAGCACGCCATCGACGAGCGGGTCAGTCATTGGCAGGGTATCCAATGGTACAAAAGTCTCGGTGTTATCAGAATCCAACGGCTGGGCAAAAGTGACGGCGAATGGTAAGACCGGCTATGTAAGCAGTCAGTACTTGTCGAGCCAGTCGAGCACACCAACAGCGCCTAAACCAAGTCCTTCTGCCCCAGGAAAAACGACAACGAAATATGTGTCGGTAAATCCTGGCTCCAATTTGAATCTCAGGAGCACGCCATCGACGAGCGGGTCAGTCATTGGCAGGGTGTCCAATGGTACAAAAGTCTCGGTGTTATCAGAATCCAACGGCTGGGCAAAAGTGACGGCGAATGGCAAGACCGGCTATGTAAGCAGTCAGTACTTATCAAGCCAGTCGAGCACACCAACAGCGCCTAAACCAAGTCCTTCTGCACCAGGCAAAACGACAACGAAATATGTGTCGGTAAATGCCGGCTCCAATCTGAACCTGCGGAGCACAGCGTCAACGCGTGGTTCGGTCATCGCCCGTCTGTCCAAAGGTACAAAAGTCTCAGTGCTATCGGAATCCAACGGTTGGGCAAAAGTGACAGCAAACGGCAGGACCGGCTATGTAAGCAGTCAATACTTATCAAGCCAGTCGGGTTCGGCCACTCCGAGTCCTTCGGCCCCAGGAAAAACGATAACGAAATATGTGTCGGTAAATGCCGGCTCCAATCTGAATCTCAGGAGCACAGCGTCAACGCGTGGATCAGTTATCGGCAAATTGTCCAGAGGTACCCAAGTATCAGTGCTATCAGAATCCAACGGTTGGGCAAAAGTGACAGCAAACGGTAAGACAGGCTATGTAAGCAGTCAATACTTGTCAAGCCAGTCGGGTTCGGCCACTCCGAGTCCTTCTGCCCCAGGAAAAACGATAACGAAATTTGTGTCGGTAAATGCCGGCTCCAATCTGAATCTCAGGAGCACAGCGTCAACGCGTGGATCAGTTATCGGCAAATTGTCCAGAGGGACCCAAGTGTCAGTGATCTCGGAATCCAACGGTTGGGCAAAAGTAACGGCAAACGGCAGGACCGGCTATGTAAGCAGTCAATACTTGTCAAGCCAGTCGGGTTCGGCCACTCCGAGTCCTTCTGCACCAGGCAAAGTGACAACGAAATTTGTGTCGGTAAATGCCGGCTCTAACCTGAACCTGCGGAGCACAGCGTCAACGCGTGGATCAGTTATCGGCAAATTGTCCAGAGGTACCCAAGTATCAGTGCTATCGGAATCCAACGGCTGGGCAAAAGTAACGGCAAACGGCAAGACCGGCTATGTAAGCAGTCAATACTTGTCAAGCCAGTCGGGTGCGCCAACAGCGCCAACTCCGAGTCCTTCGGCCCCAGGAAAAACGATAACGAAATATGTCAATCATGCATCTATTTCTGGAATAAGCATGCACACGAAACCTTCATCACAGGCATCAGTCATGGTAAACATAGCCTCGGGAGTTCCAGTGCTTGTATACTCAGAAGAAAATGGATGGGCCAAAATTCGCGCCTATGGCAAGGATGGATATGTCCAGTCAAAATATCTCGCGGCTACACCTCCTGCTACAGGCGGTGGGCAAGATAACAATGCTCCCGGAGGACAGGTCAAATATGTAAACATAAATGCAGGATCAAATTTAAATTTGCGGTCATCGCCATCACTAAGTGCCTCGGTTATTGCAAAACTGGCCAATGGTACTGTCGTTAATTTTCTTTCTGAAAAAGATGGCTGGGCCAAAGTATCGGTGAACGGAAAAACCGGTTATGTGAGCTCACAATATTTATCCGCCAAATTGGATACACCACAAGAGAATGGTAAAGGATCCACAATGTATAGCAATTATGATCTGACGTTAGATGAAATGGTCAAGATTCAAATGGCGGCAAAGCCGCAGACCGACAAGAAATATCAAACATACATACGGGCAGATGCATTAAAAATGGATTCTCGTTCATCAGGAATTGTTCAAGGAAGCAACTGGAACGTAAGGGGCGGAGCCGGAACAAACTTTTGGACAGTAGGACAAGTTCAAAGGGGCACTCGTTTAAAAATCATTTCTTCTATAAAAGGTACAGACGGTCATACATGGTATCAGGTACAATATAATAAGACTTGGGTGAATGCAAGTCCAGATGATGTAAGATATTATGTGGACCCAAACAACTTTGTGAATGATCCGGTCAAGTCGCTGCAGTTTATCAATTTATCCAAACCTACACATATTCAAGCGACAGAAGTAAATCAAAATATTCTTTACAGAAAAGGAATATTAAGTGGAAAAGCTGCTGCTTTCATAAGAGCAGGACAGTTATACGGAGTTAACGAACTATATTTAATTTCCCATGCATTGTTGGAAACAGGCAACGGCTCTTCCAGATTGGCAAATGGTGTCAAAGTAAATGGAAGAACGGTCTATAATATGTACGGCATCGGTGCAAAAGATGGAGACGCAGTGGCAAAAGGCGCTCAATTTGCCTATAATGCAGGCTGGTTCACACCTGAAGATGCGATTATTGGCGGGGCAAAATTCATTGCACAAGGTTATATTGGCAAAGGCCAGAATACCATATATAAAATGAGATGGAACCCGGCGGCATCAGCTGCAAATGGAAGAGCCTCCCATCAATATGCAACGGATATCGGTTGGGCAGTAAAACAAATTAATCAAATTCATAATTTATATAGTCTACTAGGCTCTTATAAACTCATTTATGATATTCCGGTCTATAAAAAAATGTAGTTTCATTTCTACTTGGAAAAGACACTCACCTCAAACTGACGGTGAGTGTTTTCCTTCTATTGCTTTGCTGCTTTCATTTACACAACCTGCTCTTCTTAAAATAATTCACGTTTCTATTTTCAAGATATTTCATGGACAAACTCTCTCTCGTCTTGTAAACCAATGATAGATCAATGCTTTCTATAATCACTTTTTCTTGATGATCCGTTTTATTTAAGTAGTCACCATATGGTGAAATAATGGCACTTTCACCAAAATAAACAGATTGTTCTTCCAGGCCAACCTTATTGACGACTGCCAGAAAAAGCTGATTCTCCAATGCCCGGGCTCTCATCATAATTTTGTGATAGATTTGATAAGGAACAACATGCGCTGACAACACGACGATCATTTCAGCTCCATTTAAGGCATATATGCGTGACATTTCAGGGAATCCCGCATCAAAAGTCATCATTAATGCGATTTTTCCATCCTCCATGGTAAACAAGGGGCCTTCATTCCCCGCCGTAACTTGCCAACAAGTCTTTATTGCTGAACTTTTTGGGAATTGAGTGAAGGGTATGATGAGAGAGGTTTTCATTTTACTTCAAACAGTTTCCATGGACGATTTTAAGATCCATGATCATGCCTCCTTATGGGAATGCAAAATAACATTAAAATGCTTTTTTTCATCACGATTTCATCAAGTTTGGATTGTTATACAATCTCATTTTGTATGTGGCTGTCTCTCTTTTAACGAAAAAGCAAGCGCATGTAGAAGAGTTATTTAACACGTTGCACTCCTATTCAGAAAACGCCAAACAAAAAAGTGAGATAGAAGAAACGACTCTTAAAGCATTGTAGAACCAGGGGTAAAAGAATCCTGTTTGTGAAAAACATCCTGAAGGAGAGGGGAATCCCTTCAGGATTTTCCATTACACTTCTCTTCGAATGGCTCTTAATACATCTATTTTTGTGGCGCGCTGCGCCGGTCTCCAGCCGGAAAAAATGGTGACAATGAAGCAGATTGCCATACTGCTGATGGTTAATGTCCAGGGAATATAGGAGAACAGAAGTCCTTCGGGAAAAGTCTCATCAAAAACATGTTCAAAAACGAGGGGAAAAGAAAAGTTAACGAGAGAACTGATTCCGTAAGCAACAACTGATCCGATTACGGCACCTAGGAAGCCGATATAACTGCTTTCCAATAAAAAAATACTTTTTATTGTTTTTGGCTTGGCCCCGATCGCTTTCATAATCCCAATGTCCGGCGCCCGTTCTGTTACCGCCATCGTCATCGTGTTATAAATTCCAATAGAAGCAATAATGATTGCGATTGTGCCAATAAAGAGTAATCCTGTTTTTATAATCATAAATAGCTTGTTCACTTGCTTCATTTCATCATGGATGGAGTAGGTGATATAGTTGTCGGCATCCAGCTTTTCAATAATATCGGACACCGCTTGCGCGTTTTGCGCGTAAATTTTTACACTGTCATACGTTTTTTCTTTTGCACTATTTTTTTCTGGATTGCCGCGAGGAGTTCCGGTGAATTTTTCAACCTCTTGTAAGATGGTTTCAGAAATATACACATTCGAGATGCTTAGCCAGTCTTTTGCGGGCTTTTCGGCAACCCCGACAATCGTAAGGGGAAATGACGCTTTCGTTTCTTTCCCATCATTGATTTTGAGCACTTCCATGTCCACCGTTTTCCCAACTACACCGTCTTTAAAGGCAAGCTCGTTCTTTAAAGTCCCGTCTTTATGATAAGGGGCGACACCATCTGGAGCCTTGTGTGACAAGTCTTTTGAAAAGGT
Source organism: Siminovitchia sp. FSL H7-0308 (assembly GCF_037980985.1). Taxonomy (NCBI): domain Bacteria; kingdom Bacillati; phylum Bacillota; class Bacilli; order Caryophanales; family Bacillaceae; genus Siminovitchia; species Siminovitchia sp. FSL H7-0308. Next base: position 2,943,671 of record NZ_CP150282.1, on the reverse strand, counting down.
GTGGCTAACGACAATTTCATTGTCTTTTGCCGGAAGCCTTCCTTCAGAGAGTTTGAACCCTGCTTTTAGTTCTGAAGGAAAGTGGGGGACGAAAGCTTCGGCAGAAGCAGTGAATTCTCCAATTGTAAAAGAGGGAGTCTGCTGTAAATTTTGCCTGCGTGTCACAACTTTCACATTTTCCAGCGCTTCGAAATATTCAATATGCCTGTCCGTCAATTGATCAATGCTTCCCGCTTCATTTTCTTTTCCATTGACATCAATTTCCGTCACAAGCCGGCCTTCCAGCATTTCTTTTATTATAGCTTTATGAAGTCCAAAGCCTACAGACGCCAGGACAATCAAAAATGCACACCCAATCGCTGTTGCTACAATCGTCATGAACATCTGTCTCTTATTCTTTTTCATATTTTGTTTAACAAATCGGAATTGATCTTTCAAACTCATGGAAGAACACCCTCCATCATTTTGCCATCCGCCATTTCGAGAATCCGTCTTCCCATTTGCGCCACCTTTTTATCATGGGTGATGACTAAAAAAGTAATACCAAGTTCATTATTCAGTTCTTTCATAAACATCAGCAAGTTATCTTCCGTTTCACTGTCCAAACTTCCAGTCGGTTCATCGGCAAGGATCAGAGGGGGATTGACAACAAGGGCGCGTGCGATACTGACACGCTGCTGCTGGCCTCCCGATAACTCACTGGGATAGTGAGACTTGTATGTAAGTAAGCCAACCCTTTCCAATGCTTCATCCACTTTCATACTTCGTTCGGCTTTCCGCATTCCTTTTAAAATAAGCGGCAGTTCGATATTTTGAAAGGCGGTCATGCTCGGGATCAACTGAAAGTTTTGGAAGATAAACCCGATATGATGGAGACGGAACTCGGCAAACCTAGACTCATTCAAATTTGTAACGAACGTTCCTCCAATTTTCACCTCGCCCCGATTTGGTTTCAGGAAGCCGCTTATGATATTCAGCAACGTGGATTTGCCTGAACCGCTTCTGCCCATAATGGCAACCAGCTCACGTTTTTTTACTGAAAAGGATAAATCTTTCAGTACGTGAATTTTTTGCGTTGCCCCTTTTCTCCCCACTCGAAAAGCATGACAAAGATTTTTAACTTCAATCATCGTGATCCCGTCCTTTGAAAGATGCATTTATCTATTAGACGATCGAAAGGAAAGAAATACTACAAAAAATATTTGTAAATATTTTCCCTAGTTGCCGCAAAGGATAATGTTTAAGGGAGATGATGTCATGAACGCCGTTTTCCAAGCAGCCACTATTCTGATAGCAGCAATCCTGTTGTTACGGTTATCCGGAAGAAAATCAATTGCCCAAATGACCTTGCCCCAAACGATTGTCATGCTGGCGGTCGGGACTATTCTCGTCCATCCGATCACAGATAAAGGTGTGGTAGATACATTCGTCGTCATTGCAACGTTTGTGGTCACATTGCTGCTGTTAGAATTTTTGCAGGTAAAAATAAATGGATTTGAAAAATTATTGACGGGAAAGTCCAGAATCGTCATTCAAGACGGGGTTTTGAATGTTGCTGAATTAAAAAAGTTGCGGATGACGGTTGACCAGTTGGAAATGAGGCTCCGAACGAGTGGAATTGAAAAAATTGAAGATGTAAAAACAGCCACAATTGAACCGAATGGTCAATTGGGCTACGAGCTAATGGACGATACCAAACCGTTGACCGCAGGCGAATTCAAAAAGTGGATGGAGGTTTATTTGCAAAGCAATCATAGTGACCCGGCACTGGGTCAATAGACCGACAATCTATTTAAAGAAATTCAAGACAATGACAAGAAAAATCCCAAATATCTTCAGTGACAAAATGCAGGGTGCCAGTCAATCACCCTGCATTTTTTAGTTGGTCAAAGAACTTATTGCAACGATAAATCCCTGCTCTATGAATGTAAGAGGTCGTTTCGTTTTTTAAAAGTCTTAACCAGAAGCATCCAAAGGCAGTGAGAAATGTGGCCGGGTAGCGGTCAATGGCTCCACGACATAAATGGTGTCAGGGATTCCGGAAAGAAAAAACGCATAAAGAAGGCAACCTTAGTCAAAGAAAACTAACAAGCGGAAATGCTTGAATAAGCGCACTTCCGCTCTTCCGCGGGTGAAAAAAGAGAGCGTTTTTTTCTAATAAGAAGACCGTCACCGCTCATCGCTGTTAAAAAAGCGGGGATGATCAAAAGAAATTTTCCTGTTAAATTTTGTCCGAGATTTGTACAAAAGCCGCGAGTAAATCTTAGCGAGTCTTGACTTGGAATCGGCGAGTAACTCAAAAAAGGGTTTGTATTTTCCAAAAGACGTGAGTAAATCGAAAAAGTGGATCGTATTTTTCAAAAGTCGTGAGTAGATCGAAAAAGTGGATCGTATTTTCCTAAAGTCGTGAGTAAATCGAAATAGTTGATAGTAAATGGAAAAAGTCGCTAGTAAACTCCAAAAAAGACAAGTAAATTGTCGATTGTAAAGTAGGAAATATTCTGAAATATAATTCAAAGAAATTCCGGAAACAGGAAGATAATCTCGAAAAAAAGCGGATAGTACAAATAATCTTATCATCATTTTTTGAAATTCCCACTCTAATTTCTTTTTGAACCGCTGATTTACTCGAATGAAGCTCCTCTATTGACGGCATAATGATACAATAATCAAGGCTTGAATAAATTTTACATAATACTGTAGGGAAATCCCGGTGCCCTGCGTCTATATAGGTGACGTCGTTTGAGAGGGGGGAGAGAAGGGTTGGATGATCAGCTCATTGAAAAAATCAAGAGCGGAAATGACCATGCGTTCCGGATACTCGTTGAGAAATACCGGAATCTGGTCTTTCATACTGCATATGGCGTTTTGCGCAATGAAAAAGATGCGGAAGACGCCGCGCAAGAAGTATTTCTTAAAATCTATACTTCTCTCCCCCAATATGAGAAGCAAGGTTTTACAACGTGGGTTACAAGAATTGCTGTCAATCATGCCATTGATATCAAAAGAAAGAAAACGCGAAGACATGAAGAAATGAATGTTGAGTATGAGGAAAAGAGTCATGCCCCGCCTGGAGAAAGTGTTGAACTGCTTGTGATTCAACGTGAAAGGAAACGGCTTATCCGCAAAAGACTGAATGAACTTCCTGACAATTACAGGGACGTTGTGGAAGGTTTTTACATAAAAGAACAGACTTATGAAGAACTGGCTGAAAAACTGGATGTAAAATTGAAAACGGTCGAAGTAAGATTGTACAGGGCAAGGCAATGGATGAAAAAGCACTGGAAGGAGGATGATTTTTCATGAACCACCAGACGTATGGGCAATGGCTCCAGTATGCCAAAGACGAACTTGATGAAGAATTGCGTGTTCAATATGAAAACCATCTATACAGCTGCAACCACTGCCTCGAGCTGTACGTAAAAGCCGTTGAGGAAGCGGATTATCCTTCTCTCGCTGATTCTGTTGGAGCAAGCTTTTCCGACTCGGTGATGAAACGTATTGAAAAGCCGAAAGAAGTACCGCGGGAAAAAGCGGGCGGCAATATAAAGAAGCAAACATTGATGCATTACGGGGTGGCTGCTGCCATGACGTTTTTACTAATGTCTACCGGGGCATTCTCACAATTGGTGAACATAGCCAGTACCTTTGCCGCCAACGAGGATCGTTCCATCGTGAATGGCTTTTTGCAAAACACTGATTCCATTACTGAAAAAATTGAAACCACCCTTGAGGAGGAAAATAAAGATGAATAAAAATCCGATCATTGCATTTTTGCTCGCCTTCTTTCCGGGCGGGGGGCTCATGTATCTCGGAAAAGTATTACGCGGGCTTTTTTATACGGCTATCGTATTTGGCTTTCCGGTCCTTTCAGTGGTGGCGACCGGTGTTACTAACAGCGACTTTTTCCTTGTATTTGCTTTTGGCGGGCTGATCATGTATATCATCAATTTTATTGATACGACGATCACCGCCTCAAAGCTATACAATCCTAACGAAGTGCTACCCGACGGACAATTGATGGAAAAGACACCAGATTCGGAACGTTTTTTTGCCATCATTCTCTCTTTCGTTCCCGGGCTTGGCCACTTTCAACTAGGATTGGTTTACAGGGGAGTAACACTGCTTGCCATCTTTATCGGGCTGGCTGTTATGGTGCTTTTCGTGGCCATGATGTCAGGATATAGTCAATTTCTTATTTTCCTGGGAGCACTTCCGCTCATTTGGGTTTATGGATTTTTTGATATCATGCAATTGCTTGAACGGAAACAGAAAGGGGAAACGCTTGAGGACATCTCCGTTTTGGAAGACCTAGAAAAGCGGAGAGCGGGCGGTAAAAAAAGCAAATCAGTAGCTGCGTTGCTTTCTATCATGCCAGGGGCGGGGCACCTGTATCTTGGCCTGCAAAAACGCGGAATTCAACTGATGGCGGCCTTTTTGTTCTCCATCTATATATTGGATGTGTTAAGCCTGGGTCTTTTCCTTTTTATCATTCCGATCATTTGGTTTTACAGCTTTTTTGACAGCATGCAAAAAGCCTCTCTATACGGTACCGGGGAAGTAGAGGATGAGCCACTCGTATCATATCTGGCCAATCACCAGAAATGGCTTGGTTTAGGTTTAATTGTTTTGGGTTTTTATTACCTGGTTATGAACATTTTTATTCCGTTAGCTGAGCCGGCACTTGAAGAATTTCTAAATACGAATTTTCACGATTTTGTCTACGGTTATCTCCAACAGGCGATTCTATGCCTGATCTTGATCGGAGGCGGGATTAAGGTATTAATGGGAAAAAAATCAAGCGCGACAGCCAAAGAGGGGGATGCGAAATGAGAATGTGGAGAGTTGGCTCATTTTCCATGGGGGCCGCCCTATTATTATTGGGCTTATTCCTTTTATTAACCCAGGTTTTCCAGTGGGATCCAGGATATGTATTATTGTCCTGGTGGCCAACGCTGCTTATCATTTTAGGTCTTGAGATCCTCCTTTATTTGAGAATAGCGAAAAAGGAAAATGCTGCAGTCCAATATGATTTTATTAGCATTATTTTTATCGGTTTAATCGGAACGGCAGGTGTCGCCATGGTACTGGCCCATTCAACGGGTATATTGGCGGTGGCGGAGCAAGTCATGAAGGCGGAAGTGAGAACGGAGAACTTGCCGAAATATGAGGAAACCTCCTTGGCGGGGGTCAAGCGAATCGTTGTGGATTCCTGGTCCTACCCGCTTAACATCGAAGGGACCCAAGAGCAACACGTTTCTCTATTTGGGACGTATGAAGAAGAAAAGGCAAGTGAAACTTCCTCGCCCTCATTAAAAGAAGTTTCAGATTACGCACTCGTTGAAAAAAAAGGCGACACCTTGTTTATCAAAATGAAGGAGCTTCCGTATCATCGGTTTTCCGAACATTTGACCGCCGAAGCGACATTACTCGTGCCAACGGGAATGAAGTTGGAAGTGGATGCAAAAAACCATATGATCAAAGCGAGCCCCCGGCAAATAGAAAACGATTGGAAAATCGAGGGAGCAGGAGTTGTTGAAGTGAAAGCGGAAAAATCGGCAAACATGAATATTTCCGTTCAAAACAGTCACAATCTCGGACAAGGGGACTGGGAAAATGTTCAAGATAAAAGCAACGAAAGAGAAAATAGGGGAGAGTATGGCCCTCTTTCAGCTACTATGACGATTGGAAATGGCGCACACACGCTAACAATCGTCGGAGCTGATGCAGTAAATGTCCACTAAGTAGATTTTCTGGAGAAAAAAAGGTATGATTGTTGAGGAAAGATCTTTCGAAAAAATCTTCTTACAATACATTTCAGGAATTTTTGGTTGTTAGCTGATGAAGGATGGATGTACATGAAAAGAGCACGAATAATTTATAATCCCACAGCCGGGCGAGAAATCTTTAAACGCCATATTGCCGAAGTCCTTCAAAAACTGGAAATGGCCGGCTATGAAACTTCTTGCCACGCGACAACTGGTGCGGGCGACGCGAAAAAAGCTGCACGTATAGCTGTAGAAAGAAAGTATGATGTTGTCATCTGTGCGGGCGGGGATGGAACGATCAATGAAGTGGTCAACGGCCTTGCGGAGCAGGATTACCGTCCAAAATTGGGTGTGATCCCCACGGGAACAACGAATGACTTCGCCCGTGCTTTGCAAATGCCCCGGGATATAGATGCCGCCGTCGATATCATTACGGCTGGCCATACGATCCCAATTGACATCGGCAAGATGAATGACAGTTACTTTATCAATATTGCCGGAGGCGGAAGACTGACCGAACTGACGTATGAAGTACCTGCCAAATTGAAAACGGTCCTTGGACAGCTTGCCTATTACTTAAAAGGTATCGAAATGCTGCCATCTATTCGTTCCTCAGAAGTGAGCATCGAATATGACGGGAAACTGTTTGAAGGGGAAATCATGTTATTTCTGGTCGCGCTGACAAATTCCGTTGGCGGGTTTGAAAAACTGGCGCCGGACTCTTCCATTAACGATGGCTTGTTTACATTGCTTATCTTGAAAAAAACGAATCTGGCCGAGTTTATCAGAATTGCAACACTCGCACTCCGGGGAGAACATATCAACGATCCCAATTTAATTTATTCCAAAGCAAACCATATCAAAGTCAAGTCGAAAGAAAAAATGCAATTAAACATTGATGGAGAATATGGAGGACTTTTGCCAGCCGAGTTTAACAACTTGTACAGGCATTTGGAAGTATTTGTACCCATTGATGACATCAGACCTGAAGACAAGGCAGAGTAAATGGAAATAGAAAAGCAGCTCCTTTTGCCTACCGTGGCAATCGCCAAACGGTTTAATGCAAGAGCTGCTTTCTATCACATTCACATTCTTGTTTACGATAATAGTTTATATAAATATAGTTCGTCAATCGGCTTTCCGTTGATCATCAGTGAATGGACCCTTTCGCCCTCAACTTCAAAACCAAGCTTTTTATATAGTTCGTAAGCCTTTTCATTGTGTTTTATCACTGTAAGGCCGAGTCGGGTCACCCCAACTTCTTTCGCCCACCGGAAAGCCTCCTTCAACATTTTTTCGGCAACACCTTTTCCCCGGTGTTCCTCTACAACTCCGGTTACAATACGGGCAGAATGCTGGTTTCTTGTTGTTGTCCCGCCGAGGACCATCACATAACCGACCAGTCTATCCTCTTCTTCGGCTACAATGATTGTAGAATTGCTTTGGAGAAGAATTTTTTCAATGCGTTGCTCTTCCTGTTCTATGCTCGTTTTTCTTTCTCCAGGATCAAACAACATCATATTGGAAGAATCGATGCTTACAAGTAAATGAGTAAACTGCTCGGCGTCCTCCAGGCGGATATGCCTGATGTTCATAGGCGTCATTCCTACTTTCTATTCAAATTTTATTTACCGCTTTTTTCGGAATAAAACCCGATGAGAAGCGCGATCGAAGCTGCAGCCATACACCCCATAGCTAAAATGAGCCAGAAAAGAATCAAGTCTAAATTGGTCATACTTCTGGCGAAAATAATAAATCCAATTCCCAAGGCTACTCCTACAAAAAATAAAATCGAACCTGTCGTATATCTTTTCCCTTTTTGGATATTTCTTTTTGTTTGTGTAACCCCCCAAGCAGTTAACATTCCAATAATTATAAATGCTAAAATCAGAGTCCATAAACCGCTGGACATACTAACTCCCCCATTTCACCAGTTCTATTTTACCATAATTTACGAAATCTCGCAGTTTCCCCTTTTTTGCAGTAGTAAAAACGGCGGAGAAACAGAATGTCATGTGACATATGTTGAGAATGGCTATGAACAACAGTAGAATATACATTGAAGAATTTGAAAAGAAAGGAAGCTTTCATGAAAAAGATCATAATCAGTGGGATGTTGTTTGGGATGCTGTTGCTGGCAGCCTGTTCACAGTCAGGGGAAGAAAAACCACAAGATGATTCAAATAAAGATCAACAAGTCGCTGCTGCGGATATTCGTGAAGAAACGAGCGGGACAACGGTGCTTCCCGAGTTTTTAAAAGAAAAGCCGGAAGACATGCAAACGATTTATAAAGCGGCGGCACTTAACAAAGATTTATTGGAGAAAATGCCTTGTTATTGCGGCTGCGGAGATTCTGTCGGGCATAAAGACAATTATGATTGCTTTGTTCATGAAAATAAGGAAGATGGTGCAGTCGTATGGGATGATCACGGTACAAAATGCATCGTTTGCCTGGAAATTGCCGCAAAAGCGGTGATGGATTTTCAGGAAGGAAAATCGATAAAGGAAATACGTTCTGAAATTGATCAAAAATATAAAGAAGGTTATGCAGATCCAACACCGACAGAAGAAGCATAATGTAAAGATGCGGGAGTCTGGGACACAAATAAATCAGCTGATGAAATAAAGAATAATAAAGTGAAACTTCATTCAGTAGGGCTTCTACTGAATGTTAGTTGAACGAATCGGGCATTTAGGTGCCGTTTTCCCTCACTCAGACCTTTTGTATTCATTCAAGATTTTGAAGTGGGAGTCCTACGGCTTTGCTTGTGTCCCATACTCTTCTGTTTATTGTAGAAAAAAGCCGTGAAAAAGCGGCCGCACGCTATGTTATGTATGGGTTCATCGACTCATCATGTTGTGAGCCACTCTTCCACCATCCCGGGCAGATCATTGCATGTAAAATCGGATAAACTTTACCAAAAAAATGACCATAAAACAAAAGCGGATGAAACATCATTCCGCTTTTTTTGTGTGTAAGTGTGCCGTTTCATCGATGCTTACGGTCAATTTATAACGAAACGTATTTATTGGGACACCTTTTGCATAAATATGTAATGCGGGACAAGCGGGCGGGTGAAAATAGCGCGCGCCCCTGAACCCAGATTGGATAGAGGAGTTGAACTTTATGCGAGTTGTTGTGCTAGGAACCGGAATGATTGGCAACTTAGTCGTATGCGAGATTGCCAAAAGTGAGGCAGTTGCCGAAGTACTGGCGGTAGATGGTTTACAAAAGAATTTGGATCAGTGTGTATCGCAGGCGAATAATGCGAAAGTAAAAGGCAAACTGGCACAATTAAACGAGGTTGAAGGCCTGACAGACGTGATGCGGGAAGCTGATATTGCGATCGCCTGCTTGCCCCATTCCCTCAGTTTTCTAGCTGTGCAAGCGGCGATATCAGCAAAGTGCCACCTCGTGGACTTAGTCGGCTCTCAATATGTAGAAAAAGAAAGGTTAAACGGTGCCGCACAAGACAGTAACGTCTTGATTGTACCGGGGTGCGGTGTCGCGCCTGGAATTGTAAACGCTTTAGCGGCGCGTGGAGCTGAATTGTTGGACGAAGCGGATGAAGTGACAATGATTTGCGGCGGGTTACCCCGTCATCCCAAACCCCCATTATGGTACCAAGTCGTTTTTCGCTTGGAGAGCGTGATGAAACTGTACACAAGGCCAGCTTTGGCAGCTGAAAATGGTAAAATCATTGAATTTCCCCCACTATCGGGATTGGAAGATATTCATTTTCCGGAACCAGTGGGCGCGTGCGAGGCTGTTATTACTGATGCCCATAGTGTCCCCCATACTTTAAAAAATAAAGTCAAAAAAATATATGAAAAAACAGTGCGTTACAAGGGTCACTGGACCAAAATGGGGGTTTTGGCCGAGTTGGGATTTTTGGATGAAAAAACACTCAACATAGACGGCATTATGATCAGTCCGCAACAGGTGACGACCGCATTGTTGGAGCCCAAACTTAAAAGCGGCTCCATTGAAGATACAACCGTATTAAGGGTCATTGCAAAAGGAAAACGAGATGGGGAAACAGCAACATTTACATGGGAGATGGTCGACCTGTACGACCGGGAACGTAACATTACTTCGATGGCGAAAACGACAGCTTTTCCAGCAGTAGTAGTGGCAGATTGGATGGCGAGAGGCAAGATTGCTGATCAGGGCGTTCTCCCGATTGAACAATTAATAACTGGAGAGAAATTTCATGCTTTCATGAAAGAGTTGAAGAAGAGAGGGATTACGATTTCGTTTAACAAAAACTGATCACAAGCAGTTGCCCATATTATACTTGGAGGAGAAGAATATGGAAGCGGCCGAACACTTAGGCATTGTTTCGATCATTCCGGCAACGGTTGCCATTGCTTTGGCTTTTATAACCCGAAATACAGTTTTTTCTTTGGCTGTGGCCTGCTTTGTCGGTGTCTTATTTGCGGGACAAGGATTAATGGGCTTTCCTAACTTATTAAAAGATTCTTTAGGAACGACGAGTTTTTCGTGGATATTTTTACTGGAATTGTTTATTGGTATTTTAATTGCCTTCTTTCAGCGCACCGGGGCCATTCAAAACTTTACAAAGATAATTGATAGGAGAAATTTAACCCGTGTCAAAACACAAGTCCTCTCATGGTTATTAGGTATGTTTGTTTTTTTTAGCGATTATTTCAGTCCGCTATTTGTCGGATCAACGATGCGAAATGTATCAGACAAGGCAAAAATTTCGAGGGAAAAACTAGCGTACATCGCAGATTCGACATCTGCTCCCGTCAGTGTCATGATCCCGATTTCGGGTTGGGCAGTTTATATTTCCGGGCTGCTGATCGGTTTAGGGAGTGTTAGTGATCAATCATCTGCGATAAATGTATTTGTCCAATCGATTCCATTCAATTTTTACGCCATTCTGTCCGTCCTTTTCGTTGGATTGTTGGCTCTCCGGTTCATTCCTGAATACGGTCCCATGAAGGAGGCGGAACGGCGTGCGATGGAAGAAGGAAAAGTATTGCGTGATGGGGCTGAGCCATTAATGGGGGAGGAGTTGACGAATACACCTCCTTACGAAGGGATAAAAACGAATATTTTTTTGAACTTTTTCTTTCCGGTCGCTATTGTCATTTCGATCGCTGTCGGGACTTTTATGGCTGTTCAATCTGCCAAAACGATGGAAGCGTTCTTGGCGGCCGTTGTCGTGCTCGGTATCATTATGCGAATTCAAGGCATCCCATTGCAAGAAATCATGAAAACGGCTACAGATGGAGTGAAGGGAATTATGCCCGCCGTTATTATTTTGGCGTTTGCTTATTCGCTTAATCATTTGAGTCAACAACTGGGGACTGCATCTTATATTGTTTCGATCACTGAAGGGTGGATGTCGGCCAGTTTACTGCCATTACTAACCTTTCTCATCGCGGCGGTCATTTCATTTTCGACAGGCACGTCTTGGGGAACTTTTGCGATTATGATTCCCTTATCGGTTCCGATGGCCTTTCATTTTTCAGGAGGAGAAATCAGTACTGTGGTGCTTGCCACCATTGCCGCAGTCGCGGGAGGCGGTGTCTTCGGTGACCATTGTTCGCCGCTTTCAGATACATCCATTTTAGCTTCAACGGGGGCAGCTTCAGATCATATTGATCATATTAGGACACAATTGCCATACGCTTTAACGGTTGCTTGTATCGCCGCTATTTTATATCTTGCGATTGGCCTCATCTTTATTGGTTAGGAGTGCTATTATTTACAGAATATTATGTGTTATCTTGTTTTCTATAAAAAGAATCATTTATCAGATTCCAATTCTGGCTTAAAAAGATAATAGGCAAGCAGGAGGGAGACCAAAAACCGAATACCAGATTTGCTGGATACCCCTGATCGAGGAAGAAAAAGCGGACTTGATACCCGTTATGTAAAGGTAAACGAACCGCATCTATATTGTTAGACGCAGTGTAACAATCGAAGAGGGCCTTTATTGTGCAAAAAGGTGCTGCCCGTTTCTAGGTTTCCACGATAATTTGGTCGTGATAATCGTTCTTCGAGCAATCGGGTGTTCATCCCGAACGCATACTAAAGAAATAAGAATCAATTGTGGAAGCAACGCCGCAGAGCCGCGACATGGCAAAGGCAGGACTCTAAAAGCGGGGAAGCGGCTCTCCGCTAGCAAGGGGGAGGACGTTCAAAACGGCTTGTCATCGGAATGTCATCCGAAAATGCCATTTCATCCAGCAGCTTAGAAATGATTCACTTTCCGTTTTGCCACAACCCATCACATTTCTATTTCCATGCTATACTGAAGTGAGAAGCTGAAAGGAGTGCTGTACCAGGTGTTGCTCGAAAAATTGAAAAAATCCAATTATACAGTTGTCCTGACAGGAGCAGGCATGTCGACGGAGAGTGGCCTTCCCGATTTCCGTTCTCAAAGCGGCGGCCTTTGGCAGAAAGAAGATCCAAGCCGGATTGCAAGTACTGATGCGCTGAACCGCAATGTGGAAAAATTTTTCGAATTTTACCGCCACCGTGTGCTAGGCTTGAAAGATTGCAAGCCTCATATTGGCCACGACATTTTGGCCAAATGGGAAAAAGACGGAATCATCCAAAGTATCATCACACAAAATGTGGATGGATTTCATACGGAAGCGGGCAGCAAAAATGTCGCGGAACTCCACGGAACACTGCAAAAGGTTCATTGCCAATCGTGTGGAAAACAGTATAGAAATGATACTTACATTAATAAGCAATATGAATGTGAGTGCGGCGGCAAACTTCGCCCGTCTGTTGTGTTGTTTGGAGAAATGCTTCCGGAGGATGCGCTTTTTCAAGCCGCGGAAGAGAGTGAAAAGGCAGAGCTGTTTATCGTTCTCGGGTCTTCACTCAGTGTTACACCTGCCAACCAGTTTCCACTCATCGCGAAACAAAACGGAGCCTATCTCGTCATTGTGAATATGGAGCCGACCGAGCTGGACATATATGCCGACATGACCATTCATAACCGGAAAATCGGCTCGCTCTTAAAGGAATTGGATCATCAATTGAAAGAGTAGGGCATTCAAAAAATCCGCAGAGATCACTCAATCGTTCTCTGCGGACTTTGATTGTATTTTATAAAGGTATTTCTTTTTTGCGGATGTCTACCTCAATTTCATTTTCACAGTAATGAATAAATTCGACCACATTTTCTACGAGTTGCTTATGATATTTTTCGCCATTCTCTTTAGTCGAAACGGTCGGATCCCCAACGACACCGATATTTAATGCGCCTTCGCGGTACAGGGCCACGTCACTCGGAACAAACACGGTATCCCCTTCAACAAAAGGATCATGGGATAGGAAGCGATGTTTTTCCTGAATGTTTTTGACCGCCTCTTCCAGATTGCACAGCTCCGGATGGATATAGAGCATATGGGACGTCTCCATCTCAGCCGCATGGCCGACTCCTCCAGGTTCTGACACCTTGATTTCTTTGCCAATTTCATAAGCGACATAAAAAGGGTCCAAAATTGAAATATAAGCACCTGTCTCATTCCGGAGTTTCGTCGCCGCAATTTTTAAAGGCGGCAAGTTTGCTTCACGGTGGCCATTAAAAATATGAATCTTCTCAAATCCATGGTAGATTAAGCTTTTACATACATCATAGACAAGTTCGATTAATGTTTCCGGCTTAAGCGTAATCGTTCCAGGAAATGCCATGTGATGGGGAGCCCATCCAAGCCAAAGCGGGGGACTCACGAGTATTCCCGATTGTTTTGCGGCCTCTTCAGCCACTTTGATGGCAACCATGGAATCCGTACCGAGAGGAAGATGTCTTGCATGCTGCTCAACACTGCCGATTGGCACAATGATGCTCTTCTTATGTTTTAAATATTCCTCTACATCGTGTGATTTATTTTCTTGAAGCCAGACGCTTTTCATAAAAAAACACTCCCTCTTAATCTTCCAATTCACTTTCATCTAAAAATTCCCAGCGTTTTCGAGAATAGGCAAAATACCAAATCGTAATAACGATGACCCATGAGATTCCGATCAGCAGTGGAATCGGCTCAATATAAGCCAAAATGGCCATTGCGGCAACTGTCGCAATGATCGCCAGCACGGGAATATTTTTGATATTGAGCGGATAGCGAAACGATGCCCGCAAATGGGGCTGTTTGATTCTTGTAATGATAAGCGCGATATTCATTAAAGCCATCATCAGCCAGTTGGAAAAAACAGCGGCGCCAACAGCAATCGAGATTGCTTGTCCAAGCCCGAAAGAGCTCATCAGTGTTGTAGCCAAAGCGATGACACCTGTAAAAATAATGGCATTGGCTGGTACTTTCGTTTTTTCATTCACTTTTCCAAAAATCGCCGGAATGGCTTTTTCGCGTGCCGCCGCAAATAGCATTCTGGAAGAACCGAGCAGGCACCCGACAGTCGAAGTGCCAGTTGCTGTTAACGCGGCAATCGAAATGAGCATGGCTCCTCCAACTGGAAGCACTTTTTCAACAGCCAGTGAAAGGGGAGCCGACGATTCACTTAACGCTTTAATGTCGGCGGCGGAAACGACCCCATATCCGGTGCATATATACAAAACAACGACCGTTGCCAAAGCCGAAATTTGTGCAAGAGGCAAATTCCTCCGAGGATTCTTTGCCTCTTCCCCCAGTGTAAGGACAGCCTCGACTTGCATTTGTCCAAAAGCAATCAAAGCGGTGGCAGCAAAGACTCCTGTCCATCCATTTGGTAAAAATTCAGGATACGTGAAAGGACCAGACGGATTGGAGAACATGGCGATAATTGAAATGACAAATAATGCCGCGACTTGAATAATGGAAAAAATGGTATTCACTTTCCCAGTCGTTTTAATACCGGCCAGTAACAGCAGAGTAATTAAAACCGAAACAATTGGTGCGACGAATTGGGGTGAAAGCGAAGGGAATAAATATTGAAAATAGCCGGCAAACCCCATATTGACCGCACCTGCGGCAAACGCAAAAGATAAGAAATAGAGCATAGAACAGAGCAATGCCATCCATTGTGCCAAATCTTTGGAAATGGGCAAAAAAGCAAACTTTGAATAGGCATAAGATGCTCCTTCATATGGCCATAGTGAAGCCATTTCTGCATAACTCAAGCTGGAGAGCAATGCTACTACTCCCGCAATTAAAAAGGCAACGAACAATGCCGGCCCCGCCTGCGCTGCGGCCGGGCCAATGACGGTGAAAATTCCGCCGCCAATTAAAGCGCCGACACCAACGCTCCATAAATCAATAAAACCGAGGCCTCTAGACAGCTTTGCGCCTTGGGCCCCGTCCGCGTGTACTTTTTGAACAGACATTTTCAACCCCCATATTCCGCATTGTGAAATAGTAATTCCATAATACGAATTTAGTTATATTTTAACACGGCGTGAATTATAATCAATAACTGTTTTGTGTTAACGTAAAAAATCTCAGCCGAGGCCAGCTTCGCCGACATAACACTTCGATAATGAAAAAGAGCAAAAGAAGCGCTTCGTTATATTAGTGAAGCTATTACTACAGCCATTTACACCAATGATGACGGAAACATGTGAGTGCTGAACATACTGTTCTACCAGGGATTGTTTTCAAAACCTGCATTACATCCAATACGTATAAGGATGGCTTGCAGGGCTTGTATCAAAGGTCGGGATGAATCCATATTTTTTACAATTATCCTAAAAAAAGCTTGTAGAGAAAATCTCATCCTTTCTCTACAAGCTGCTTTATCATTTGGAAGTCAAATAATCTGTTATTTTTTTGGAAGCATCGTTTAAAAGCTGTAAGAAATGTTCCAAGCTTTCGGTTTCAAAATCTTGCTCCAATCCAATAACACTCAAAGCGGCCACAATATGGCCCGGAGGGTGGTAGATCGGTACGGCAATGGCTAAAGTTCCAGAGTAAAGCTCACCCTTACTGATCGAATAGCCTTGTTCTTTTATTTTCATCATTTCGTTCAGGAGCTCTTCTTTTTCATTTAAAGTTTGTTCAGTAAAGGAGGAAAGCTCTTGATTACGAATATAAGTCCGAATATCTTTTTCGCTCAGACCGGAGAGCAACACCCGTGGACAGGCAGCGGCATATAAAGGAACTTTTCGGCCCACCTGGGGATAAACACGTACGGCTTTCATAGATTCAAATTGCTCAATATAAATGGCATCCAAACCCGATTTGACGGCAAGTTGAACAGAAAGCCCGGTCTTTTGCCGCAACTGTAGCATCGGCATCTTTGCCGCTCTTTTTATTTCTAACTGGGAGGAAACATAGCGGCTTTTTTCAAGGAAACGCATCCCCAACGATATTTTCATTTCGCCTCCTTTTTGTACCTTCGATAAATATCCGAACTTTTCAAAGGAACTGACCATCCGAAAAACGGTTGATTTTGAGTAGCCCGATAATGCAACGATTTCATCTAATGTCAGAGAGGCGACTTCTTCGGAGAATAAATCCAGCAGAGCCAATGCTTTTTCCAGACTGTTAATTTTGCTTCCTGTTTCTTTCATATTCACACACCTTAGTCATCATAATTACGAATCCAGTACTTATCATACAATCTTCACAGCAAACTGCAAAGAAGTGGGTGGATACGCGAACAATCAATAGTAAAAACATATGTAGTTTGAAGCTGGAGCCATGCTGGGAAATCGAAAAAAAGTATGAGTTCGGATGAAGATTTTCAAGAAAAGGGGGAGAAGAAAGTGAAGCAGCGGCCACCGCGATGCATGGGAGTAATGTCGCCGGTGCCTGCCAGCAGTTCATCTTTAAACATCTTAGGTGTGACCTCATCGTGGAGGTAGCCCTGTTGCTATTGGCTTTCGAGCGAAAAAGGCAAATGGGCAATACCGCTACTTCTGGCTATACAGGGTAAAGTTTGGTGTTCCCTCCACCAACCTGGCTACAAAGGGAGATTCTATCACTTTTTCCACACCAACCATTGAGGGAACTGTATCGCGCAGAAATAAATTAGATGGAAACGGCAACCATCCGTGGAAAGCGGAGGTCAATGCAGATGATGAAGGAGTTTTACCAGCTACCATCAGTGGTTGGTACACGGAAGTCTATGAACCTGTTTTTGCTGTTTCTGGTGGAGGTGAATAAGGATGGATAACGAAAGAAGTGCAATGATTAATATTGGCGGACAGGAACATGAGCTTATCCTTACGACCAAGGCTACAAAAGAAATTGCCCGTCGCTATGGTGGTTTGGAGAATCTGGGTGAGAAACTGCTGAAATCTGAAAACTTTGAGATGGCTTTGGATGAGATAATATGGCTTATTACTCTCTTGGCAAACCAATCCATTCTCATTTACAACCTGAAAAATAAAGAAGCCCCAAAGGATGTGTTGACTGAGGATGAGGTGGAACTGCTCACCTCACCACTAGAACTCGCAACTTATAAAAGTGCCATTACAGAAGCCATGTTTAAAGGCACAAAGAGAAATATTGAAAGTGAAGATAACTCAAAAAACACCGAGGCCGAGTAAGCGATGATGAATTGTTTACTCGGCTTCTTTATTACGGAACAGTTCATCTGAACCGTACTGAGGAAGAAACGTGGCTCACACCATTAGGGCTTCTCATGGACTTGTGGGATTGTCATCGCCAGTTCTTGGGGCTTACTAACCGGAAGCGAGAACTCTTCATTGAGGACATAATCCCCGAAGGATTGAATTAGAAAGGAAGGCGTTTACATATGGCTGATAATTTTGGCTTAAAGATTGGCATTGAGGGAGAAAAAGAATTTAAGAACGCCCTTCGTGATATCAATCAGTCCTTTAAGGTTCTAGGTAGTGAGATGAAACTCGTATCCTCGGAATTTGATAAAAATGATAAAAGTATTCAGGCGATAACCGCTCGAAATGAAGTTCTGAACAAGGCCATTGAGGCACAGAAGGATAAAATTTCTACGTTAGAAGCCGCTCTAAAAAATGCTTCTGAGAGCTTTGGCGAGAATGACAGGCGTACACAAAATTGGGCTATTCAGCTGAATAATGCAAAAGCCCAACTCAACGATATGGAACGGGAGCTAGAAGGGGCAGCTGATGAAGCAGATGATCTTGGAGAGGAACTTGAGGATACAGGTAATAGTGCAGATGAAGCCGGTAGCAAGTTTGAGAAGCTAGGCGGTGTCCTTAAAGGCATTGGTGTGGCGATGGGTACAGTTGCTGTTGCAGCAGGAGCTGCTGCTATAAAGCTAGGGAAAGAGGTAGTTACTCAGTTCGGGGAGTTAGAACAGAATCTCGGTGGCTCTGAGGCGGTATTTGGTCAATATGCCACATCCATTCAAAAAACTGGTGAAGAGGCTTACAAAAATCTCGGTGTTTCTCAAAGTGAGTATCTTGCTACGGCAAACAAAATGGGTGCATTGTTTCAAGGCTCTGGTATACAGCAACAGAGAAGTCTTGAGCTAACTGAAAAGGCTATGCAACGAGCGGCGGATATGGCATCTGTTATGGGTATCGATATGTCCTCTGCACTGGAGGCGGTCACAGGTGCTGCAAAGGGTAACTTTGATATGATGGATAACCTGGGTGTTGCTATGAACGCTACCAATATCGAAGCCTACGCACTTGCAAAAGGGCTGGATTTCACTTGGAACACCGCAACACAAGCGGAAAAAGCTGAAGTAGCCATGCAGATGTTCTTTGAGAACACAGAGCAGTATGCAGGCAACTTTGCCCGTGAATCAACAGAAACCGTCACAGGTTCGCTGGGTCTACTCCAAGCCGCACTCGGCTCGTTTACAGCAGGACTTGGCAATGCCGATGCAGATATGACGAATTTGACACAGAATCTTGTAGATGCATTCCAATCGGTTGTTGCTAATATTGTCCCAGTTTTAGAGAATATCGTAACTGCATTACCTACGGCAACAGGTGCGATATTATCAGCGGTAGGCGACTTGCTTCCTATGCTTCTTGGCACTGTAACAGAACTGTTTTCTCAAGTACTGGAGGCAATTCTGAATCTTTTACCAGAACTTATTCCAGCTACTGTTGAAGCTGTAATGACGATTGTTGGGGCATTGATCGATAATCTTCCACTCCTGATTAATGCCGCAGTGGAACTGGTCACTGCACTTGTAGAAGGCATCGGTTTGGCTTTACCACAACTCATACCAGCAACGGTTCTTGCAGTTACACAGATTGTACAAGGATTAACTGACAACTTGCCAATGATACTGGAGGCAGCCTTTCAGCTTATTATGGGGCTTGCCCAAGGTCTAATTGACGCTATTCCGCAGTTAATTGCCGCATTACCCGCTATCATTACCGCTTTAGTTGACTTTATCATTGGTGCCATTCCGCAGATTATCGATGCAGGTATACAGCTTTTGGTGTCACTAGTTGAAGCATTGCCGGAAATCGTTGCAGCAATAGTTGCTGCAATCCCACAGATAATTGATGGTTTAGTTACGGCGATACTTAGCTCAATCCCCCAAATAATTGATGCCGGGGTGAATCTGTTGATTGCCTTAATTCAAAATTTACCACTCATCATCACTACTGTGGTGGCGGCGATACCTAACATTATTACCTCGCTTGTCAGTGCAATTATTGGCAGTATCCCACAGATAATTCAGGCAGGTATACAACTTTTAGTATCACTGATTAAAAACCTACCTACTATTATCGTAGAAGTTGTCAAAGCTGTCCCACAGATAATCGCAGCTTTAGTTAAGGGTTTTACGGGTTCAATTGGGCAGATGGCTCAAGTTGGTGGCAATCTCATCAAAGGTCTATGGCAAGGAATCTCTGATGCGGGAGCATGGCTCTGGGGGAAAATATCCGGTTTCTTTGGGGGTGTGGTGGATAAAATCAAAAACTTCTTTGGTATTCGCTCACCTTCTGCACTTTTTGCAGGACTTGGTGACAATATGGCACAGGGGCTTGGTCAAGGCTTTGAGAAGACGATGGCGCAGGTTGGTGAGGATATGCAAAATGCTATCCCCACAGACTTTAGCACACCAGGTATAAACCTTAGCAGTTCTATCAATGGGTCAGTCGGTACTGGGGGTTTTGGTGGTTCGCTTATCACCATACAGCAGATGATAGTTCGATCCGAGGACGATATCCGCAGGATTTCGCAGGAACTGTACAACTTGATGGAAACCGGCTCGAGGGCACAAGGACGATTCAATCCCGCTTAAGGAGGGAGGATGAAAATGGGGTTCACATTTAACGGCATATCATCGCAATCAATGAATATAAATGCTAGGCTTACAAACTGGCAAGCATCACCCTCATTGCGAAACTCCTTTGTAACTATACCTGGCAAGCCTGGTATTGCTGACTTTGGTAGCGATATTGCAGAGAAAATAATCACAGTTCATTGTAATGTATATCCACAATATAAATTTTCTAAACTGGTATCTGTTATGGATAACCTTGCTGATTGGCTGAATCCTGAACGTGGGCTGAAACAACTTGTGTTGGACGATGTACCTGACCGTTATTTCACTGCCCGTCTGTCAGAAGCAGTAGACTGTGACAGACTCATTCTTTCAGCCGGCGCATTTGATTTGAAATTTGTTTGCCCAGATCCCCATGCCTACGCTTTAACGGATGAAACCTATACCATAACAGCCGAGGGAGAAAATACCGTTACGAGGCTTAAAGGCAATGCCGACTCCGAACCCGTGTACTTGATAAAAGGAATAATTCCATCAGGAACAAACACATATGTTTCCATTCAGACTAACAATGAAGAAATTCGTGTTATTGGCCCTTTGTATGATGGTGAAACATTAATCATTGATACAGGAAAGGTCACAGCAAAGGTCGTTGATACTAGCGGCGAAACACTCCGTAACGGTCTACCGCTTATGCAAGAACTCAATTTTCCTGTACTTCATAAGGGTAACAATACTGTGACGGTTAATCCTGTAGGTGCAGATTTTATGGAGCTTAAAATACAAGCAAAAAGCCGATGGAGGTGATGCAAATGGCAATTAAATCAATATTGACATCACAAACTGATTTTACTGGTGAGTTTCCTGTAAGTGAGAATACCCTTGCTCTTTGGCGATTCAATGAGTCTGGACCTGACTCCGATGTTAAACTTGTCGATGCGAGTGGTCACGGTCGGCACATCGCTATATCGGGATGGTCTGGCACATCGGCAAGTCTCCCAAGCGGTCGTTATGGACGATTTTTTCGTCAGAATATTATTAATCCGACATCAGAGAAAACCCACTTAATTGCAAAGAATGATGGTACATTTTTCTCCAATCTAGGCGATAAAGTCGCAGTAGGTGGATGGATAAACCCAACTACCTACTCTGTGGGACAGACCTTTATTCCGCTGTTTAATACAAGACAAGGTCCGGGTCAACCTATTCTATACTTGTCCCTGTACCAGGGCAGACCTCGAATGATGTTATATAACTCTTCTGGTTCACTGATTCTCGACCAGAGTGAAACACCAAGTTTTAACATGGTTAACGGCGGGTGGTACTTTATTGCAGCAATTATTGAAGTGAGTGCCAAGACATCGCAGTTTATTCTTTGTAACCGAGCAGACGGAACGGTCTGGATTGCACCCAAACGGACATTCACGGGAACATTAAATCCATCTTGCACAGCCGATATTGTGATTGGAATGCATGCAAATCAGTATTATTATGCAGGTGGATTTGATGATTGGTTTATCGAAGTGAATTCACAGCTTACAATTGAGGATTTAGAACGACATTTCAAACAGTCATTGCTTGCCAACGGCGGTGATACTAGTGGTGCGATTGATGCTATTACAGAACCTGGTGTGGTAACTCTCCTCAAGGACAATAACAACAGATATCCTGAAGCTGGGCAGCTTACGACTATAGCTGCGGAATGTTCTCTTGCGGGTAGTGGTCGAGTGTCTGTGACTTCGGAGTATACAGCAGGTGTGACTTCTATATCTACTATAGAGACGTCTACGTCAGACGATTTGCAGGATTGGTCGGCGTGGCAGGAGGTGGGTTCCAACGGCGAACTGGTTTCTCCAAACCGTGACTTTATTCGTTATAGGATTACACTTTCAACTATTGATCCCTTGGTTACACCGAAACTTTTGGATATCACACTTCACGACATACCGAAAGCTCCATATGAAAAACTGGGTTTTGCTAGGCCTGTCGTGCTGGACGAGAATGGTGCATGGGAAGCAGTACTTGAAAATGCATATGACATCATCGTAACGGGAGAGATTAACGGCGCAGATACTTTGGAATTCAAACTCCCATGGAATGATAGCAAACGTGTACATTTAGATAATGAAAAACAGGTTCAGGTTGCGCATGACATTTATCGCATAAGGACATTGACAGATGAAAAAGGAGCAGATGGAACAGGGATTCTGACCACCGTATATGCGGAAGCGGCATTTTATGATTTGACCTTTTCAGATGAAAAACAGCCGCGAGAGTTTAATGCCGATTTACCTTCTGTTCCAATGAGCTATGCATTGGAAGGCACAGGATGGTCTCTTGGTGTAGTTGATGTCACTACCAAGCGAACATGGCAATGCCAAGAGAAGAATGCATTGGCCATACTCAGAATGACGCAACAGATTCACGGTGGGGACTTAGTATTTGATAGTCGAAACCGTCTTGTGAGTTTACTAACATTTAGTGGTAGAGATAGTGGTGCATTATTTGCGTATAAGAAAAACCTTACAAGTATCAAGAGAGTTGTTGATACCCGCTCTCTGGTAACAAGGCTATATGCCTATGGTAAAGATGGCATGACCTTTGCCACTATCAATAGTGGCAAGGAATATGTAGAAAACTATGAATATTGCAATGAGGTGCGGGTTTCAACACTCGATCTTTCGAATTTCACAAATCCTTATCAAATGCTTGAGTTTACGAATATGCGACTCGCAGAATTTTCAAAGCCCCGTGTTTCCTATGTGCTATCAGCGATGGATTTGTCTGTGCTGACAGGTTATGAGCATGAAAGGTGGTCACTTGGCGACATTGTGACGGTGGATGATAGAGATTTGAATCTTACTATCAAAACAAGGGTTGTTCGCAGACAATACAATCTTCAGGAGCCATGGAAAACTGTACTTGAATTATCATCAAAACTTCGTGAACTTGGGGATACGTCTTCTAGCATTCTCGCTGATCAGCTCGGCCAAAGCAACCTCATTGGGCAGGAAATTAAAGATATGGTGCCGTTTAACCATCTGCGTAATAGTAGAGCAGACGATGGCTTTGCTTATTGGCAGAATTCAGGTTTTGAGGTGGACACTGAAAAAGGTGTGACAGGTACAGCTTCATTTAAAGCGGTAGGTTCTGCAACCTCTACAAAAAGTATGGCTCAAACAGTATACCCTGCATCCCGCCGTAACTACACCATATCAGCACAAATAGGATCAGAAAATCTCCAAAAAGGTATAGATGGACAAGTGGGTATCGAGGTAGTATTTGAGTTTGAAGATGGAACTACTGAAACGAGATTTATTGACCTGTTTTAAGAAAGGATGGTGATTGATTTGGCTGTATTTCAACAAATTGCTCGTGATGCAACACCTAAAGGGTATGGGAAGCTTCACTCTATCACCATTCGGTTGGTAGTTTCAAACTGCACGGGAGAAGTATATTTCACTGACATTATGCTGCAGGCAGGTTCTATAGCCACTGGCTGGGTCGGTCATGTATGCGAAATCAAGTGGACGAACGACGGGTAGGTGATGGCTATGCAGGAAAGTAATTTTATACGTTTTGCGGAAGTCATAAAAGTAAAATCAGAAAAGCATATAGTTAGTATTACTGTGCGTCCCATTATTACCAACTGTACGGGTTCGATTTATTT
The DNA here is from genome assembly GCF_037980985.1 of Siminovitchia sp. FSL H7-0308. Lineage (NCBI taxonomy): Bacteria > Bacillati > Bacillota > Bacilli > Caryophanales > Bacillaceae > Siminovitchia > Siminovitchia sp. FSL H7-0308. The sequence continues at coordinate 2,920,107 of NZ_CP150282.1, read as the reverse complement.
CTCCGACCTACAACTTCAGGAGGGTGACAAGCTGACAGGATACACGCTACACACGGAAACGTTCCTAAAGCATTCGCCTAATCCGGTACGTTTCCACAATGGTGTAGTCCGTAGTGGAGACACAATCATTATTTTTAACCTCGGAGAAACTTCAAGCGGGCTAGATTGTTATATCTACCCCCTGCAAGCTATGGAAGCTGGCAGTATTCAGCTTTCACAGGGGATGGGTTCACATAAGGTAAAATTTGATTCAGAGGCTTACCCAGGTGATGAATTTGCGCTTAAGGCTTCAACAAGAGAGTGTTTGAGAAACGGCTATCCCACGCCGAAACATGGATACTTTCAATACACAGCCGCTACCGACAGTAAGCACCAAGTAAAGCTACAAGACAGAAAATCTGCTAGGGTATATTTCGAATACAAAGAAATGCTGAAAGGGGATCTGCGTCCATGAAAGATTATATTAAGGGTAAACGCTGTATGGTATGGTCCTTCATGGGCAATGCTCGGATGTATCAGGCTTTGAACGATTACGGTGACCGCTTAGATACTGTTGGTATTTTCACTTTTGAGGTAGACATCACAGGCACGATAACGGAAACAGGTACTAGCGTTTCTTCCCTTACTCCATATCGTACAAAGTGGCCACATATCAAATGGTTACTTACCATTATGAATCATGGGACAGAGAGCATATTTACGGCTCTGAGAAATAACGAAGGTGGTGCAAAGTCGAAATTCCTCTCAGAAATAGTACGTATTATGAACAAACACCCTTGGTGTGCAGGTGTAGATATCGATTTAGAGCGCGGTGGCGGATTTGAGAACCGTGCTGCCGCAAATGCTCTATTTGCTGATATATACTCGACTGTTAAAAACTATGATTCATCAAAACTGGTCAATATCTGCTTACCTGGAATGACGGGTGTGCAAGGATCAGTTGGTGGAGAAAATTGGTGTGTTTATGCCGACCTTAACGATTATTGTGATACGGCAGCAATCATGAGTTATGGCATGGCATGGGCAGGTTCAGCTCCAGGCCCAGTATCACCAAGGAGCTGGCTTGAAGGTATCTACAATTATGCTATTATAGCTATGTCACCACAAAAAGTATATATGGGTTTACCTGGTTACGGTTGGAATTGGCAGATTTACGACTATCCATCCAACCTAGGTAAGACTTATCGCGGTACATCGAACACTTACTATGCAGCTAAGAACTGGATGACTGGGGTGTATAACTTTACAAATGATCAGCCTCCACAACCATTTATCCCAATCATTGCCTACTGGGATGATCACGATAAAGTACCATGGGCGCTGCCACATGTCTACGATTATATGGAAGGCTGGGACGCAGTATCACGAGAAGCTCCTATTATTGCTGAAACATATAATCGGCGAAAATATCTTACTTGTTATGGGAAAACACAAAAGTCGGAGTTTGGAACTATATATGTTAACCGAGATGGTGAACCAGACAGCTACACAGATGGTGTTGTGGTTGGTAATGGAATGATCACTCTTTCGTCAAGTGAAGGTAAAGCGGAGTACAACTTTACAATTGACAAATCAGGTACTTATGATGTAGTTGTACAGCTTTGCTTTCCGTTCTGGGATAAGAATGGTATCACAATTGCAATTGACGGTACAGTGGTTAGCTACTCAGAGAATCGTCTGTGGTGGCCATACTGGAGGAAAACTTTCTGGGCAGAACTTGCCACTAATGTAAATCTCCTAGCAGGAACACATAGCATCACGATTGAAGGTGGTGTAGTTGGTACTCAATTTTATGGTTTCCGGGTTTGTTCTAATTTTAGTGAATATCCTTCTGCTGGAGAGGCAACCTTCAGTTTATCTCCACGAAGCTTCAAAGACGTAAATGGTAACATGGCTGTTCCCGACAAAGGGTTTAAGCTTACTACAGAGGTTTTGCGCCGTAAGCCGGATTCAGCGTTAGCTTGGTATGAAGACTTTAGAGATCCCTTCATCCTGCCAGAAAGCTACTGGCAGACGTTATCGGGGAGTTGGAGTGTATGGCAAAATCCTGATGACAATGGCAATCGCCCGTATTCTCAGCTTGAAGGAAGTGGTCAGCTTGCCTGGAAATACGACAGCTTTAGTGATGTGCATATTCGTGCTAGAATTGCCTTTCCTATGAGCGGTAGCGGAAGAGCAGGAGTGTTTTGTGGGAATGTGTTTTGTTGTATCAACATTGATGCCCAACAAGTGGAGCTTTACCAAGGCTCTACATTACTTGGTAGTTATCCGGCAAGTTACTATAAGACTTCAGATGCTGACATCCGCACAAATCCGAATATGTATCTCATTGAAATGAGGAAACGTGGAAATAAGGTGCGTGTCTACTCTGGGAATTCCAACACACTCCGTTTTACTGCAAACATCTCAAGTACGGGTGGCTATTGTGGGATTCAGTCCGATGGGCATATAAAATGTGAACTTCTCCGCTTGGGAGATGCATGGACTTATGAACCTTACGAAGCCTTTGATGTCACCATGCCAGACGGATCACTTATGCAGTATGGCAGAATTGCTAGGAATGGTGTAACTTGGGATAGTAAGTTTCATGTATTTACTCTTACAGCTGATGTAGAGGAAGCCTCCACCAGAAGTGAGGATATTTCCATGGATTATGACTTTTATCATAGTAATCTCTTGCAGATACCATGCAATGCAGATTATACAGCGAAGGTTATACCAAAGGACATAAACGTCTGGATATCTCGGCTGTTTCTCGGTGATGCAGATGGCTTTTCAATTTTGTACTATCAAGATGTGGATTCGCTGGTCTACTGGTCAAACGAAGCGGCTTATCGTTGGGACCTACGGGGTATTGCTATCTGGTCATTGGGACAGGAAGATATGCGTCTATGGGAAGCTTTGCCAAAACAAATATAGAGGAAAAATAAACTATACAAGTATACGCTTGCCTATTTCAGTTGGCGTTTTTTTTGTGTAATCAGAATGATAGGAGGTTAAGATAATGAAGGAAATTTGGAACTGGATTCAAGTGACATTTGCTGCTGTTGGTGGTTGGCTCGGATATTTTCTCGGAGGATGGGACGGATTTTTATATGCTTTACTTACTTTTGTTGTGATTGATTACATCACAGGTTTGATGTGTGCTGTGCTTGATAAGAAACTATCCAGCGAGGTAGGCTTTCGCGGCATATTTAAGAAAGTACTCATCTTTTCATTGGTAGCAATCGGTCACATTATTGATAAAAACGTTATTGGAGATGGCTCTGTTATACGAACAGCGGTCATCTTTTTTTATCTTTCAAATGAAGGCATATCTATACTTGAAAATGCTGTTCATGTTGGTCTGCCTGTACCACAGAAACTCAAGGATATATTAGAGCAGCTTCACAACAGAAGTGAAAAGGAGGACTATAAATGAATCTACGTAAATTAATACTTACGAACAATGCCTGCTACAAAGCAGGCAAAACTATAACACCAAAGGGTATAATGGTTCACTCAACAGGGGCTAACAACCCGTGGTTGAAGAGATATGTTGGTCCGGATGACGGTTTGCTAGGAAAGAATCAATACAACAATCATTGGAATCAGGATAAACCCGGAGGTCGTCAAGTTTGTGTCCATGCTTTTATTGGTAAGTTAGCAGATGGCTCCATTGCCACATACCAAACATTGCCTTGGAATCATCGTGGTTGGCATGCTGGAGGGGATGCGAATAATACCCATATAGGTTTTGAAATTTGCGAGGACGGTCTAACCGATGCCTCGTATTTTTCTGCTGTTTATAAGGAAGCAGTAGAGCTTTGTGTACATCTTTGCAAACTCTATGGACTAAGTGAGAAGGATATCATCTGTCATAGTGAAGGCTATAAGCAAGGTATAGCCAGTAACCATGCGGATGTTATGCACTGGTTTCCTAAGCATGGCAAGACCATGGATACCTTTAGAGCAGATGTTAAGAAACTTCTAAGCGAAGAAGAAAAATCAGCAGAACCAGCGAAAAAGAAATACTATCGTGTACAAATAGGTGCATACACTGTCAAAGCAAATGCTGAGGCACAGCTTGCAAAAGCTAAAAAGGCGGGATTTACGGATGCATTTATTAAGTATGATTAATCAAGGGGAGCGAGTTAATAAGCAATTATGCTTTAGCTTTACAGAGTTTCCCTAAAAATATTAACTATTAGATGTATATAGCCTGTGGGGGTTATTCCCTTGCAGGCTCTTTTTTTATGCTCTGATTTTATTTTATTTTTACAAATCCTCAACTTCGACCTGTTCCCGCGGCTATTAGGTAGGAGGTGATTCTACGTGAATCAGCATGAGGATAAAAAAGTAATGAAGATCTCAGATGGGGTTATAGACAAAAGCATCGAGTTAAAGAAAATGTCACAGGAGCAGCTACAGCGTGAGTTCGATTATATTCAAGCAGAGAAATTACTTAGAAAGATGCTCCAAAAAGGTTTAATAACAGAGGCAGAATTCAACAAGATAGACGCACTCAACCGCCAAACTTTCTCTCCTTTTTTAGCAGAGATAATGCCCTGAAGTCGTTGATATATAAGGGTTTCAGAGGTAATATGTGACCTACCAAGAAGGAGGTGAGGCGATGAAAAAGATAACGAAAATAGAAGGAAATAAGGTTGCATCGATTATCAAACCTAAACTACGAGTGGCCGCATACTGTCGTGTTTCTACGGGTAGTGATGAACAGTTAGTAAGTCTACAAGCACAAAAATCCCATTATGAGACTTACATAAAGGCAAACCCAGAATGGGAGTATGTTGGCTTGTATTATGACGAGGGAATTAGTGGCACCAAAAAAGAAAACCGAACGGAACTTCTAAGGATGCTGTCAGATTGTGAAAACAAGAAGATTGACTTAATTATTACAAAGTCCATTAGTAGGTTTGCAAGAAACACTACGGATTGTTTGGAGATGGTTCGTAAACTGCTGGACCTTGGGATTTATATCTATTTCGAGAAAGAGAATATCAATACCCAATCAATGGAAAGTGAATTAATGCTTTCTATATTAAGCGGGCTTGCAGAAAGTGAGTCAATCTCCATTTCAGAAAATAACAAGTGGGCAATTCAAAAGAGATTTCAGAACGGAACTTTTAAGATTTCATATCCACCATATGGTTATGACAACATTGACGGTCAAATGGTGGTAAATCCTGAGCAAGCAGAAATTGTGAAGTATATTTTCGCAGAAGTATTATCGGGCAAGGGTACACAGAAAATAGCAGATGATCTTAATCAAAAGGGTATTCCCTCCAAAAGAGGCGGTCGTTGGACTGCTACCACAATTCGAGGAATTCTAAAAAATGAGAAATATACCGGGGATGTTATACTGCAAAAAACCTATACAGATTCCCGTTTTAATAAGGCACCAATTATGGTGAGAAAAACAGATATTTAATAGAAAATCACCATGAGGCTATTATTAGCCATGAAATGTTTGAAGTAGTAGAAGCTGCCTTAAATCAAAGGGCAAAAGAAAAGGGTATAGAAAAGCGTAATGATAAGTACCAAAATCGGTATTCTTTCTCCGGAAAAATTATTTGCTCGGAATGTGGTAGCACCTTTAAAAGACGAATTCATTCATCCGGCACAAAAAAATATGTAGCCTGGTGTTGTAGTAAACACTTAAAGCAGATAACAGAATGTTCAATGCAGTTTATTCGAGATGAGGATATAAAGACGGCCTTTGTTACTATGATTAACAAGCTGATTTTCGGTAGAAAACTTATTCTACAACCACTATTAGATGCTTTGCGTGGAATGAGCAACTCAGATAACCTTTCAAGAATTCAGGAATTAGAGAAGCAAATTGAAAAAAATGCAGAACAGAGAGAACTGCTTGTAAAGCTTATGGCAAAGGGTTATCTAGAAGCTGCCCTTTTTAACAGAGAAAACAATGAACTGCAAATGGAAGCAGATAGTTATATGGGGCAAAAAGAAGCTTTAATTCATGCTTTAAATGGAGAATTATCAAAGGTGCAGGAAGTCAGTAACTTAATAAAGTTTACAAATAAGGCTGAAATGATAAACACTTTTAACGAGCAAATTTTCAATGAACATATTGAAAAAATTATCGTTTTCTCAAGGGTAGAGATAGGTTTTGTTCTGAAATGTGGAATCACACTAAGGGAAAGGATGTGAGAAAAGTGGCGCATACGCCTTATGGCTATAGGATAGAGAATGGAATAGCAGTTATCGATGAAGAAAAAGCTGAAAAGGTTAGGAATTTATATAAGGGTTACTTATCAGGCCTTTCCTTATCGGTCGCGGCAAAGTCTGCTGGAATAGATGCTTATCATGGAACTGCTGGAAGGATGCTAAGAAATGAACGTTATCTTGGTGATGATTATTACCCTGCCATCATTGATAAAGAGACATACAAAAGAGCAGAAGCAGAGAGGTTAAAGAGAGCAAAAAAGCTAGGTAGAATTTTTGAACCCAAGATAGAAGATAAACCTACTATTTCTAAAAAATTTACCATAGGACAAGTAATTCAGAAGTATACAAATCCTTTTACACAAGCGGAGTATGTTTATAGCTTAATAGAAAGTGAGGGACAGCAAGATGGCAGTTAGTAAAAATGTAATGATTATACCTGCAATAAAACGCATGGGCAACAATCGAAAAGAAGATGAAACACCAAAGCTTCGGGTCGCAGCTTATTGTCGAGTTTCAACCGACAGTGATGAACAAGCTAGTAGTTACGAAGTGCAGATTGAACATTATACTGAGTTTATAAAGAAAAATTCAGAGTGGGAATTTGCAGGGATTTTTGCTGATGATGGCATCAGCGGTACAAATACAAAAAATCGTGATGAATTTAATCGAATGATTGATGAGTGCATGGGTGGGAAAATTGATATGGTTATTACCAAATCAATAAGCCGATTTGCTAGAAATACCTTGGACTGTCTACAATACATCAGGAAACTTAAAGATAAAAATGTAGCGGTATATTTTGAAAAAGAAAATATCAATACACTGGATGCCAAAGGTGAAATTATGCTTACCATTATGGCATCCTTAGCGCAACAAGAGAGCCAGTCATTAAGCCAGAATGTAAAGCTTGGCTATCAATACCGATACCAACAGGGAGAGGTAATGGTCAATTGTTCTAGGTTTTTAGGATATACCAAAGATGAAAATAAGCGATTAGTAATTGTGCCGGAGGAAGCTGAAATAGTCAAAAGGATTTACCGAGAGTATCTTGAAGGCTCCAGTATGGATAAAATCAAAAAAGGACTTGAAGCTGATGGCATACTTACAGGAGCGGGGAAAAAAAGGTGGCATACCAGTACTATAAGGAAAATATTAAGCAATGAAAAATACATTGGTGATGCACTGCTCCAAAAAACTTATACGGTAGATTTTCTTACAAGAAAGAGGGTTGTGAATAACGGAATCGTACCTCAGTATTATGTAGAGAATAACCATGAAGCCATTATCCCACGTGAAATTTTCATGCAGGTACAAGAAGAGTTAGTTCGTAGAAGTAGAGGACATATAAGTACTAGTGGAAAGAAAAGAAACTTTAGTTCAAATCATGTATTTTCGCAATTTATCTTCTGTGGAGAGTGTGGCGAAATATACCGTAGAGTTCATTGGAATAATCGAGGTAAAAAATCGATTGTTTGGAGATGCGTCAGTAGACTTGAGAATACAGGGTTAACTTGTCATTCCCGAACCGTGCTGGAGGATATGATAGGTATTGCTACGGTAGAGGCAATTAATAAACTAATAGGGCAAAAGGATGGCTTTTTAGCTATCTTAAAGGAAAATATAGAAACAGTGATAAGTGAAACGGGCAATAATGTTGTTTCCGAGATAGATAAAAAGCTAGAGGAATTACAAAAAGACCTTTTGAGACTGGCCAATTCCAAAGAAGATTATAACGATATAGCCGATGAGATTTACAGGCTCAGAGAGGAAAGGCATAAGGCTTTAGCAGAAGAAGCTGGTAAAAAAGGCTCCAAGCAAAGACTAGAAGATATGGAAAAGTTCCTAAATGAACAATCCACCCTCCTTGAGGAGTATGATGAGCAACTAGTAAGGAGACTTATAGAGAAAATAACGGTTTATGATGACAAACTAACTATTGAATTTAAATCTGGTGTAGAAGTAGATGTATAAACATAACCTTCATGAATGACCACCATTCAGGAGATATATTCTCTTGATTGGTGGTTTTCTTTCATTGACTGGAATTGGTAAAAGACATATAATCTTATTAACAATGTTGTTGATATTGTTATTGATAAGGAGATGACAACATGAGTGATGTTAATGAACTACTAGAAGAAGCTATTAAGGAAACTGAAAACTTGAATGAAGGTGAAGTCTTTCTTGTTAAAGATTTGTTCAAGGGTTATGTATGGAATAGAATACCCAGAAAGGATCGACTTCTGCTTGGGACTTTATTTTTAAACTACGTAAATAAACTGGAAGGTAATATAAAGGCGATTGAAAAGACCTCATCTAACCAGCAGAGGTATCAGAAGGTTTGAGGATATAGCAAAACTATTATGAAGGGCAATAAAAAACTATAAATTATATTAGGGTGTATGGGGTGGATGCTTTGCTTAATTTAAGGCAATTAGTAGATAGTTTTTTCTTGCTTGTTCAGTGTAAGAGTATTGAAATTTATAATGAGTTTAGCCCACCACATGAACTGGGGATATTCGTACGTGAAAAGCTTACAAACGAAATTATGCAAATAAAGAAACGCTTGATTCTTACGTTACGTAAAGTTGTACAATGAATTCGGAGGTTGATTGAGATGATGAAAGAGCAAATGTCCATTGGAGAATTCTCCCGTATAGCCCGTGTCAGTCCACGCACGCTGCGATTTTATGAAGAGCAAGGCTTGCTCAAGCCAAGCTATATTAGTGATTCCGGGAGAAGGTATTATCGCCCGGACGATCTAATTCCGCTACAGCAAATCATTGCATACAAATATCTTGGTTTTTCACTGAAAGACATTAAAGCGATCATGTCCGGACAAGCGGAGGACAGTAACGCCTTGCTACGATCTTTGCGAATGCAGAAGCAGGCTTTGGAGCATAAACAGCAACACATTCAGCAAATATTGAAAGCGATTGATCATGCTGCCGCGGTACTTGAAGCCGAGCATAGGATAGATCCGCAAGTGATCTCCTTCTTGATTCACAGCATCGTGACGGAGCAGCAGCAGATGGAATGGATGTCTGATTGGTTTCCAGAGCCGTTGATTCAGAGAATAAAGGAAAATTTCGCGGACGAAAGCAAAGAGCGGGACTGGAACATGCGCTCGACATTGATCCTTCAAGACCTCAAACAAGCATTGCGCAACCATCGTCCAGACTCCGAAGAAGTCCAGCAGCTCATCGAGCAATTTATGGCTCTCGCTAACGAACTGATGGGCGACAATTGGTACTTTATGAATGAATATGCGGATCACTTAGAAAATATAGAACTGCCCGCTGCGATCGGCACCCCGTTTACAGAAGAGGAAGAGAAATGGTTTGCAGAAGCGTTCGAGTACTATTCCATAAAGAAAGGACTGTTTTCAGATGGACACAGAGAGAGTGAATAATCATGACCAGGGACGACAATGGCGGAAGTTTTTGCGAATGTTGCGCAGTGCCGTTCCCAGGAGAGGGCTGTTTGCCGTTGCCATCATCCTAAGTGTATTGGAAGCTGCAGGCGGCTTGATTGTGCCGCTTTTCACCCGTGATTTGATTGATCAATTTGCGGCTAGTGGTCTCGATATCGGCGTCATCATTTGGCTCATAGCGGCGTTTTTTGTGCAGGCGGCTGCGGGCGGATTTTCCTACTATTTCATGACGTATATTGGCGAGATGTTCGTGAGAAACATCCGATTGCGCTTGTGGAATCACATTCTCAAACTCAAAGTTTCCTACTTTGACAAGCACGAATCCGGCGAGCTGATCAGCCGTGTTACACAGGATACGAACACGCTTAAGACACTAATAACGAACCATCTCGTCACCTCCATCTCCGGCATTCTTTCGATCATCGGCGCATTAGCGATCCTGTTTGTCATCGACTGGAAAATGACGCTCATTATGCTTTCCGCAGTGCCAGTGTCCATGCTGATTTTGGCTCCATTAGGCAGACTGGTGTACAAAATTTCCTTGCAAATGCAAGATGAGCTTGCCGCTTTCAGCGCGGGACTCGGTCGCGTGCTCAGCGACATCCGTCTTGTGAAATCGCACAATGCCCAGTCCGTTGAGCGCGAACGGGGCGAGCGAAAGATTGCCAGCTTGTTTCACTTCGGCATGAGAGAAGCACGCATCCAAGCATTCGTCTCACCACTAATGACAACCGTGATCATGGCCGTGCTGGTCGTCATCATCGGATACGGTGGAGCGCGCGTTTCCGCCGGTGATCTGTCTGCCGGAACACTGGTTGCTGTCATTATTTATATGTTCCAGGTCGTAGTGCCATTCAGCATGCTGGCACAGTTTTTCACCGCCTTTCAAAAAGCGATGGGAGCGACCGAGCGCATCCAAGAGTTGCTATGCACTGATCCAGAGCAGTCAACAGGACGCATACAGCAAAATCAGCAAAATGATGATCCTGACCATCAGGAGCCAGACCGTCAATCGAAGTCTGATTTCGCAACCGCGTTAACGCTGTCTGCGGACTGGGAGCAATCGGAAGATGCGTCATACCAAGTCGCAGCCCATCCACTTCCAGGACGTATCCTTTGGCTATGGGCAAGAGGACGAGGTGCTGCGCAGCTTAAACTTCACGATTGAGCCGGGGCAAACTGTCGCCTTCGTCGGGCCGAGCGGTGCCGGTAAGACAACGATCTTCTCCTTGTTGGAGCGGTTTTATGAAACGTCGGCGGGCAGCATCATGCTCGGAGAGCAGAACATCGAACAAATTCCGCTTCACGCTTGGCGGGAAGGGATCGGCTACGTCCTGCAAGAAAGCCCGCTCATGTCAGGTTCGATCAAAAGCAACATCACGTACGGGCTCACGCGTCCGGTTACCGACGACGAAGTGCGCGAGGCTGCGCGTCTGGCTAATGCCGCGGCATTTATCGAACAATTGCCGTCAGGATACGACACCGAGGTTGGCGAACGGGGCATCAAGCTGTCCGGTGGTCAGCGCCAGCGCATCGCCATTGCTCGCGCTCTGATGCGCGATCCAAAGCTGCTACTTCTGGACGAAGCGACGTCGAATCTGGATAGCGAATCGGAAGCACTTGTCCAGGAAGCACTGCAAAACTTGATGCATGGTCGCACGACGCTTATCATCGCGCATCGCTTGTCAACCGTCGTTGATGCAGACCAAATCATCTTCCTGGAGAATGGCATCTTGACTGGCCAAGGAACGCATGCTCAATTGATGGATGGACATGCATTGTACCGTAAGTTCGTTCATCAGCAGATGAAGCAAGAATCCAACTTCAGCGTCTATACATCCTAGGGACGCAATCGGCGATGTATTCATTTTTTCGATATGTAAAAATTAATCGATATATTCCCGCCTACCGATAGTGCAAAAAGTGGCGATGACGTGTTTCCGACTACCGACAATGTAAAAGACATCAATCCACCCCGATCGTTGCATGTAGAATGCGTTTGTAACATAATTAGAAAGCCCAATCAATAACAACCTTATTTTCAAAGACCGTGATTCTATCTATAAGCGTTGCAATGACTAATCTTTTCTTATCAGTCTCTTCGTTCTCCCAGTCGAAATTGGGTAATTGAGAGACTGTTTCTTTTATTTGCTCTAAGTGTTTCACATCTTTTTCCTTTTTTAATTCATTAATTCTGTTTGAAATACCTTCTTTGTCTTCATTTAGTTTTTTGATTTTATTTGATATTACTTCGGCAGGGATGTTACCTAAGCTGTATAAATCAACCAAGTTGGATATTTGTTTATCGATGCCACCCAACTTCTTTTTAAGTATTGAGACTTCTTTATTTTTATCGTTATTCTTTCTTTTGTATTGCTCGAAGTTACCAATATTGACTTTTTTAATCTCACTTATGATATAATTTTCAATATCTTCTTTCGCTTCTTCTTTTTTATTGCAATATTCGTCGGCAATACCTTTCCTTTTTTTAATTATTTTATCAGAACACTTGTAGTATTTGTTTCTTTCACCATTTTTTAGCAATCCTCCGCTTCTTCCGTTCATTCTAGCTCCACATAAACCGCAATAGATTATCCCAGATAATAGATAGGTTTTTCTAAAAGGATTCGTTTTACTTGTTCGTTTTGCTAACAATTCTTGAGTTCGATTAAACAAATCCTCTTCTATTATAGGTTCATGTTCGCCCTCATAAATTTCCCCTTTGTATTTCAATTTTCCTATATAAATGGGATTAGAAAGAATGTTGCTTATTGTTGTTTCAGAAGAAAGAACCCCAGGAAACTTTTCCCTAACATTTTCTAATATATTAAAAATACCGTGACCTTTGTTGTACCTATCATAGATGTATTTGACGCATTGTGCCTCGTATTCATTGATAATCAAACTGCCATCAATGTAATCATATCCTGTGACTATCCTTGCACCACCACCTCCACCATGCCACTTTCCACTCTTTGCTCTCGCTTCTTTTCCCATTATAAAACGTTCTCTTATTTGTTCCCTCTCTAGTTGTGCAAAAACGGAAAGTATACCAATCATAGCTATTCCAAAGGGAGTAGATGTGTCAAATGATTCGCTCATACTAATTAAGGCTACCCCATTTTTTTGAAAAATTTCTTCTATCAGAAATAAAGTATCTTTCTGTGATCTACTTAACCTATCTATTTTGTAGACTAACACAGCGTCAATGGATCGAGTTTTTATTAACTTTATCATTTCTTGCATAGCTGGCCTGTCTAAATTAGAACCAGAAAATCCAGGATCCGAATATATTTTAGCAACATCATAACCTTTAGCTTCAGCAAAAGATTTTAGCCTTTCTTTCTGTTCTTCTATAGAATAACCTTCTTCAGCCTGTTCGTGTGTAGATACTCTTACATATATAGCTGCATTCATAAATTATCCCTCCTTTTTAAAAAAAGGCGGGCTGTCCGAAAAGTAAAATTACAGCTTGAATACTAAATAAAACAAACCCAAGATTGCTGTAAAATCAACATTCTTGGGTTTAATATTTTAGTGCCTTTACTCTCAATTGGATTTTTTAGACAGTCCCTTTATAACTACAAAATGCTCAGGTAATCAAAGGATCCTTAATTAGTTTAAAATATGCTTTTTACCACAATTGGTCTCTTTCAGCACCCAATACACCGTCGATTAATATAAAGAGCAGTGATCGCTTCCTGTATTTATTTATTCGTTTTTTTAAAAAAATTTGTTATAATTAAACAAATTTATAATTCAGGAGGATTTGAAAATGAACAGTTTATTTTCAAAAAAGAGGATGAAGAATGTAATTTCTTTACTATGCGCTTTCCTTTTAGTTTTCGGAATGACATTACCTTTTTTTACCAATGTGGTTAGCGCAGAAACTAATAAGGTTTCAATCAAGGATGAAAACCAGTATAATTCTGCGCTAAGCGAGAAAGAAAACATTATTTTGACTCAAAAGTTATCAAATATTGAAGATGAAATTGATGATTATCTTAAAACAATTCCTTATACCGAAGAAGAATTTGAAACAATGAGTGATGAAGAGTTTGATAAGATTTTTAATACATATTTTTATAGCGAGGAATTTCTAGAACTAGAAAGAGAACATGGGGAAGTATACTCAGCACTTGAGGGTCAACATGGAGAAGTACAACCTGCAATAGCTCCAATTTTTGTTCCAATTCTAGCCCATGTTGCAAGAATTGCATTACAAACTGTTGTAAGACATGGAACTCGTGTTGCATCCTCATATTTAAAAAAGAATCTAAAAAAAGTAGGAAAGAATTACAGATTAATCTGGAATATTAAAAATTCTAAAGGTAAAGTTACAACATTATTAAGTATTCAACACAAACCTACAAAACAAATTGTATTTAGATTAGATAATGGTAGTTTACATGCATATTTAAAACCTGGTACATCACAATGGTTCTGGCATTTCCATATAGGAGGAACACCAGCCGCAATGAAACATCATTACTCTTTAAGAGCTATAATTCCTTCAAAATATAAACCTAAACCAGGCCTTACGTTATTTTAAAAATGATGCTGGGTAAAACCCAGTGAAAATCAAAAAAGCCGCATGAAATCAAGGGTTTTCAAATTTGATTTTATGCGGTTTTACTTTCTGGGTTTGTACCAATTCCGATGATTTTTTACTTATTTCCCATCCTCATTTTTATTTTTCAACAAGATCGCAGGAGGATGAGGTGTACTGTTATCTTTCGTTTCATTCACAAAATACATATGGTTATTAATTTCTCCGTATTGTTCTGTATAAGGCATTTCAAGTGATTCAAATAACTTCATGCTGTCATCTGAAACTTTTATCACAATTACTTCATAACCCTCTCCATCAGATGCAGAAAAATCACCTTGAGACTCTCCCGTACTTAATGCTACATCAATTACTCTTTTTAATTCTAATAATGCTGTTTTATTCCCCACTATAAATGACTCGTGGTGTGGCATGTATTGAGCATAAATATGAAGATATTTCGTATCTTTAAAAGTCATACCAATCACTTTCCCTTCTTTATTTTTTGTTGTTCCAGTCATATTCCGTGTAAAAACGTTGTCCGCTGATACGCTTTTTTAAGCTGGGTTTACGGGGACCGATTTTAATTTTCATTTTTTAACAGACCTCGTTTTTCTTCATATTCGTTGATGTCTTTTTCAATATAAAGAGGGAGGGAGTTGTCATGTACCCACATCGCCGGTTTTGGAAAATCGTCATGTCTCAACTCCCAATTTTTTACGACTTGTCTACTTACGTTCCAACGCCGAGCTAAGTCGGCTTTAGAGTATAGTTTTGGTAAGTTGTCATCGCACTCACTTCTTTTCTTTTGTTGGTAATATCATTTTAGTAATAAAGAGTATAAACCATAATAAACTTACTACTAAACCGATCCAGTTTAATGTAGTCATGTTGTTGAAGTCAATTTCCAAGAGCAGTATGGCCATTAAAACAAACGCCAATAAGTCTGTACTGTTTATCTTATTCATAAGCTTGAGAAAGATGTGTTATAATATTTGTAGGGAGGGGGATTGCCTCCCCCTGTGGTTTAGTCCTTATCGTCTCTTTTAGTGAATCTATCGTATATATCAAGTAGCGCCTTGATGCTAGCGATGATTCCTGCGACGGTGAGGACTATATTTCTTACATCCTCCAACTTTTCACCTCCTTTCTATAACAAATTATACCACCGCTTTACGTTGTAAACAGATATTATGAAAAAAGTTAATGTTTTTTATAAAAAACAAGCCCCTTTCGAGAGGGCTTAAAATCAAGCGATGTTACCGTTCAAGATCAAGGTGTCGCTTCCTTGATTTATTTGTTTCTTCTTTTAAACTTTGGTCAACGTCGTATTGCAAACCCACTATTTCGGTATATAAGTTTGAACCTTTTAAGGGCATGCTTCTCATACTTAGATTTTTCGCTTTGTTTTTTATAAACTTTAGTTTATCTTTCTTCGTTTGAGAGTTTGTAATCGTTGATTCACGACGAAATTCAATAGTTAACTGTTCAAGTTCATTCTGTATTTCCATCTCAGTTTTTATTTTGTCATCCATTATTTTATTTCACCTCGCACTTTATATTATTCACGAATCACCTGATCAAACCATTCTTCGCCAACCATCATTTGTTCACCATTTCTTTCATAACTAAACTTGGCAACATTGTTTGCTTCTTTATGATAGGGAACCTCCCAGAATACTGTAATCTCACTTACATCAGATTCTTTGGCCAACTTTGCAGCTAGATGTTCACTGTACATTGATAGCATGTTACGTGTATTTTTAGCACCGTTTTTTACATTCCAAGTGAAGTGGGGGAGTACAACATAACTCCCGTCATTAAGACCCATGTTTTCATTTGCTTTAATCTCTTTGATCTCAACGAAATATTTCTTTGCGATTTTTTAATAACCTCTTTGATCTCTTCATCACGGGGAGACTCTTTCGCTGATTCAGCGCTTTTCGCCTCGGCATTGGCTTTTGCTTCGGCCTCTTCCTTCTCAAGCGCTTTTTGCTCTTTCTCTTTTTCGAGTCGCTCTTTTTCTTTCTGTTTTTCTTGTTCGAGCTTTTTCTGTTCTTCTTCAGCTTCTTTTTTCTCTTTTTCTTTCTCGGCCTTTTTGGCTGAAAGCTAAAAAACTTTTTATTGCAAGTGGAATCTTACTTTTATCAACTGGCATCATTGCTAGTTTTGATAATGATTCTGAAATCACTAGTGTTGCATTAATTAAATTTCACTTTTTATTTTTTGCATAGAAAAAGTCTTTTATAATGGATAAGTCATGTGGTAACCCATCCAAATCCACTAAAAAGGACACAAACTCATGGACAAGATTACATGAAAAACTTCATAATTTGAAGAACAGGTGAAAACCAGAAGTTAGATTTCTATACTAAAAAATTAACGACAGAGTCATTCCTAAAATTACTGCTTTTTTCTTAGCTACATGAAGTAGAAAGTCTTTATGCGCTAAGTGATTGTCTTTTCGATGATCATCTTCAAAAAGAGATTGACCTTGATTCGATCAGTATTTCGCAGCTGTCACGCCGAATAAATGGTATGAATCCAGATCTATTTCAAAGGCTTTTCCATGACTTAGTCTCATAAATGCATGCCAAAACTCACTATACAAAACTTGTTATGCCGTTAAAAAACATAGATTCAAGCACATTGTCACTGAATTTAAACAACCATGGGTGGGGCAAAGTTCCGCAAGACAAAAGCCGGTGTGAAACTGCATCTACGCCTTGTATTTATGGAAAAAGGAACTTCCTATCCCGAAAAAGCCGTCATAACAAAAAAAGAACACGACCGTGGTCAGCTTGAATTCATGGTGGATGACAAGGAATGCATGTATGTGTTTGACCGTGGCTATCTGGACTACGAGCGCTTTGACCGCATGAAGGATGACGGCTACTTTTTTCTATCAAGACTACGTAAAAGCGCTGTCATACGGGCAATTTACAATTTTAAATTGCCCGAGGATACGACTGTTTTATCTGATCAAATGGTGCTGATTGGTACGACTACGACTCAAAATAGTGCTAAAAATTACTTTCGTTTTCTAAAAGGGATGGATTCAAAAGGGAATGTACTACACTTCATTACAAATCGGTTTGATTTGAGCGCCGAAGAAATTTCAGAGATGTATAAATCACGTTGGGAATTGAATTATTTTTCAAATGGATCAAACAACATCTCAACATAAAAAAATTCTACGGTCAAAGCGAGTGGGCCATCCAAAATCAAGTGTTCATCGCACTGATTGTTTTTTGCCTACATATTCTCGTACAAATAGAGACAGGAAGCAAACGAAAGACCTTGCAAATCAGCCGTTATTACGGGCTGCTTAGCGCATATTTGGCTTCGGAAAATTGAAGGAAAAGGCGTTCCCTGATAAGTAAGTCGTCGTCGTTCTTAAAGTCTAATTGTAAATAAACCCCAAGTGGATGGAACCACCTTTAGTTAGGTTTTTACTTTTTTAGCTCTTAACACGGAAAGTGAATAAATGGGAAATTCTATCAAATTTTATGCAACAGTAGTGAGGTTATTTCTGTTTAAATAAACTATTTTCTCGTCAATGTGCTCAAAAATTATAAATGTTTTATTCATAGCAAATCTATAAGTAATACTAAGCAACGTGATGTTCAACAAAAATTAGTAAAGCTGTCATTAAAAATATTGTCATACCGATTTATCCACAAAATTCTATTATGGTCATGTAGTGATTAAATATGGTTAACCCACTCATATATTTACCGTATCATATATAAAAAGGAGAAATCATGGCTGATAATAATTATATTCAGGTATCAGGAGCTCGGAGCACGTGCATCAGGTTTTAGTTCGGGGCAAATATGCGAAAAAAAGAGAAAAGGTAATACATACTGGTGGTAGTGGTTATATAAATATAATGATGCCAAACCAATGGATTTTCAATTTTCCCGTAGGCTGCGGTAAACTATTTTAAAATTATGATGATTTCAAGAAGGTTTAACGCACTTTTCTGTTGAACTAATTGAACTAAGAAGGATTATCGTGTCTTTTATTGTACTAACGAAGCAGGTTTCTTTAATAAGCACCAATGGATTTTTTGTTATTTCAAATAAAATTGAATCAAAAGTGGAACTTATATTTGTTTTAACTGTATCAAAGTAAAGTGCAGAAGGAGTCAAAACAATGAAGAAAACATATATATCTGTAACTTTAGTGATTTTGATTTTATCGGCTTGTAATTCATCAGCATTGAGTTTTAGTGAAATTGAAAATGTACCTAATCATGTGCAAGACAGAATTGATTCCAATTTAAAACTTCAATTAATCAATGATGGAGAAAAAGGTTCTTATATCATTTTTCATTCAAGTGGAGATGTAGAAACTGATTTAGAAACACAAGGGGATAAAGTTACTTTAAAGTTGAATGAAACCAATTTAGCAGAAGACGCTGTAAAGCAACATACATTTTATTTAACGACAGACCCAGAACACGATGTAATAGAAGTTCTAGTAAATCGGGAATCAATACCCTTTGATAACGTGACAAGTCTATAAGCAACGGGATGTTTTTGTATTAAGCAAAAACACTCTTCCACTAATGGGGTGCTTTAATGGAATGAGGGATGAGAATGGCTGCAATTTTTTTTCTTTATTCTCTCCCTTGATAATTCTATTTCTTACGTGGTTAAATTGATAGTAAATGCTGGGGGTGGTATGTTGAAAAACAACATTGAAAAGGTGTTAGGGATATTGCTCATAGCCCTACTAGCCTTCAATTTTTTCTTTTTATTGCACATTAATAATTCAATGAACGAAAAGCAGAAGCAATTAGAAGAAAGACTTACCAAATTAAGTAGTCAAATAGGCGATCTGCAGGAAAACAATTCAACAACAGGAAATAGTAGTGCTGATAAAACGATTGATTTTCTTAAACAGGAATATATAAACTATAAGGATTTTGCAAACAATGACCGAGAAAGCTTCATGAACTTAGTCAGCTTATTTTTTGTAGCATTAGCCGTCTTGGTAACAGGTGGAACAATAGTCCTTTGGATTTTTGGTCAAACGAAAACAGAAGTAAAAGAAAATGCAAATTTAACAATAAAATCATCCATTAATGAGATAAAAGAAAGTGCTGACTCAACAGTGAAGGATTCCGTAAAGGTAATTGAAGAGGAAGCTAAAACTAAAATTAAACTTTTAATTGATCCTAAAATGGAAGACTTTGAAGCAAAATACAGTGAGTTAGAAAGGTTTATGGAGAATCAACACTCTCTTAGAAAGAGCAGAGTAATGGTTTTAAGCCCCCAAGATAAAAAAGAAGAGATGGAAAGACTTGAAGTAATGAGAATTCGTAGAATAGTAGATGAAGCTCGGTTATTGAGTTTGGAAAACTTCAAAGAATTTGACCAGGCGATAGCTAGTGGTGAAATAGATATTATTATATATAGGTATGAAAAAGCTGGTGGGAAAAAGCAAGAAGAAACTATAAGGAAATACATAAAAAAGCTAAAAGATTTGGACTTGGAAATTCCCATTGTAGTTTATGCTCCTCATGGTACAAGAGTAGATGGAGAAGACCTTCATTCAGTAAATTCTTACCCATTTTCAGTTATGGCGAATATGCCGACAAGCCTTACAAGTAATATGATGTCATTGGCTAATGCACTATCATATGAAAGGGGAAATTAATATGTCAGTAATAGAGTATTTAGAATCATTACTTGAAGAGGAAAAAATTGACGATGAAAATAAAGAAGAAAAAAGAGATGAAGTAGAAACAGCAATAAGAGAGAAATTTGGTGATAAAGTTTAAATACTCAGGTTCTATAGCAAAGCATACTGCAATTAATTCGAGAAAGACTTAGACCTTTCTATCCATTTCAATAAGGAATCTTTTTGAATCGGCTACACTTAGTTGGACAGATTTGTTAAGGTCATAGACTCGATTCAATCTAGTCGGAGGAGAATCGAGAATGAACAATTTAAAGAACAAATCGTACAGCTGTATGCAACTGGCAAGCCACGAACCGAAATCATCATGGAGTATGATCTAACACCTTCTTCCTTTGATAAATGGGTGCGTTAACACAATATGACTGACTCTTTTGAAGAGAAAGATAACCGAGTGCCTGAACAGGAAGAACTGATTAAGCTACGTAAAGAAAACCAAAGGCTTGCGATGGGGAATGACATTTTAAAGCAAGCCGCGCTGATCATGGGACGAAAGTAGATGTGATTCGAAATAACGCTCACAAATACTCAGTATCAGCACATGTTTTTACTGCACCGAGTAACCGCAGGTGCAATGTGTGACGTCCTGCAAGTCCCTAGAAGTACGTATTATGTATGAAGCCAAAATCAAAGGTGGCCAGGAAGAAGAGGAACTGATAAGGCTTATCAAAGATATATTCAAATCCAGCAGAAATAACTACGGCCAGAGAAAAATAAAGATTGAGCTTCAAAAGCAATGCTGATAGTAGGATTATAAAGTAAAGGTTAAAATGACTAAGGAGTTAATATGATGTTAAAGGTACGCCCTTTAGAGGATAGAGACTATGATTTGATCAAAGAAGCAGAAACAGTTATTAAAAAAAATTATAAGTATGGACGACACCATGTTGGTTCCGCAGTAAGAACTAGAGCTGGTGCTATTTTTTCAGCCGTTCACGTAGAAGCAAATGTGGGAAGAATCACCGTTTGTGCGGAAGCAATAGCTATCGGTAAGTCTATTTCTGAAGGAGATCATGAATTTGAAACAATTGTAGCCGTGGCTCATCCTCACCCTCATGAAAATATAGAAAAATGTTGGGTGGTTGCCCCCTGCGGCATGTGTCGGGAGTTAATTAGTGATTATGGGAAAAATACAGATGTCATCATTCCCTATAATGACAAATTAGTAAAGTGTAAGATTTTGGAATTACTTCCTGAAAAATATACCAGTGATGTTTAAAGAAGTTCCTGATAAAGAAAGGAGCATTCCTGTTCATGTGTGGATTTGTAAGTAAACATGGAGAGAGAGACTTAGAATTACCAAATAACCGAAACAAATTATTAGATGCAATTGCAAGTGATTTATTAAGCGATGGTAATGTTCTGTCATTTTTTTATGGTGGTTCCATCGGTAATGAAAATACAAATATTTTTTCGGATATTGACCTTAGAATCGTTGTGAAACCTCACAAAATAAACAAATACATTGCAAATAAACAGATGCGCGCAAAAAACTGGGGAAATGTATTGTATTTTGAGGATTCTGATCCTTCGTCAATCTATACTGTTGCCCATTACGATTGTTTTGTTAAAGTGGACATTTTTTATTTTACTTTGGACGATATTCAACCCTCTCCTTGGTTACAAAACATTAAAATAATCAAGGACACCAATGAAGTGATGAGAGCTATACAAAGACAATCCATGGAAATGACTTACAAACCAACAATCGCTGAATTTGAAGCTTGGAGAACAAAATTTTTTGCGTATTTACATGAAGCTTATCGGAAGGCAATGACAAAAGAATATTATTATGCTTTGGATTGTATTGATACATTACGATTATCCATGTCAACAGCTTGGTATATGGCTTCAGGAATTCAACCAAATACGTTTGGTGATTGGTCTAAATACGAAGGTGATAGAAGTCGGTTAAAAGACTGGCAGAAGTCGCTACTTGAAAGTTGGGAATGCGGAAGAGAAACGATAGAAATGATGAGTGTTATGAGAAGTATCGTACTTGAATTTAAAAAAGTACATGATACACTTTGTGAACTATTGGAAATCGAAAATGATTCAGAACGGGTGAATGAAATTGTAAATATGGTGATATAAATGTAAATATTTATCCCGCATGTAAGATGCCGTAAGACTCCCACTTCAAAATCTTGAGTGAATACAAGAGGTCTAAGTGGGAGAAAACGGCACCTAAAAGCCCGATTAGTTCAACTAACATTCAGTAGGAGCCCTACTGAATGAAGTTTCACTTTATCCCGCATGTAAGGTGCCATAAGACTCCGCCTTTAAAACCTGAGTTGATACAAAAGATCTAAGTGGGAGAAAACGGCACCTACATGCCCTATTGGTTCAACTAACGGGGCTGTCTAAAAAATCCAATTTAGAGTAAATGCATTAAAATGTAAAACCCAAGAATGTTGATTTTACGGCAATCTTGGCTTTGGTTTTTTTGTTTTCAAGCGGCAATATTACTTTTCGGACAGCCCCGAAGTTTCACTTTATCTTTTTCATGCTGCTTTCCACAATCGGTTGCGATTGTGGAAAAAAACAGGATAGCTCGTAAGGATCATGAAAATGTTTTAGTAGTTTGAGATTTGTTTTTCATTTCTCCACACTGTTTTCTGAGCACCCCATTTCCATTAAAAAATGGCCCCTCATACATTGACTCTACGTTTAAGTGTACATTACATGAGAGACGTTTATGACGCATGTGCGTATGAAAAATATTGAGTAAGAAAGGGCACGATTGTTGTTAATACTTTCCAAAAAAACCACAAAAGTAGTTATATTAAATTAACCTATCTAAGCAGGATTTAATTTTCTACTTCTATCCCCTTGTTTTGTAATAAAATCCTAAAATAAGTCTTTAAAAATCAGTATGATTCAATCCAGTAATGAAAAAGGCTTGAATCATCCTTTCACTATTCAAGCCAGCCAAAAATCAGATGGGTTAATGAATGAAACAAAGCAAACGGCATTACGTAAAGAGCTTGTGCAATGCAGCGGTTATCATCACTTCAAATGAATACGCCCCTCTTTTAGACAAATGTAAAAATATTCATGAAATAATTGACCTTCATATTTTACAAGTGTAGAATATGAGGAAGACAATTGTAGAAAAAGGAGTTATTTGTATGGAGAAAATGAAAAAGTTACCTGATGCAGAATTTGAAATCATGAAGGTTGTATGGGAGAACGAACCACCTATCACAACAGCGATGATTATGGCAGAAATAGGAGATAAACGTAAATGGAAAGCGCCTACTGTACTCACCCTTATGAGGCGTTTGGTAGAACGAGGGTTTTTACGAACAGAAAAGAAAGGGAAAGAGCGCACGTATTACCCGTTGATCAGTAAAGAAGATTATCTTCAATTAGAAACAGAACAATTTATGAAGAAATATCACAAAAACTCATTTTTAAGTTTTGTAAATACGTTGTATAACACGGAGCCGCCTACCGAAGAAGAGTTGGATGAGTTGTTAAAATGGGCGAAAGAACGGAGGGAGTAATATTGCAGAAATTGTTGTTTTCGTTGCTTGAAGTTTCGATTGCCATGTCAATCATCGCGCTTGTGTACATGGCCGTCACTCCATTATTAAGCAAAATATTTACAGCAAAAGGACGTTACTATACATGGTTGGTCATTATTATCGGGCTGATTATTCCCTTCCGATTTCACCGACAAGAATCAGCAATTTCTATTGATAAGTTCATACCTGCCATAAAGACAACAAACAGTCATTTCGTAGCACCCTATGAGATGGCGATGTCATCAGCTATTCCATGGTCTGTTCTATTGAGTGGGCTATGGCTTGTCGGTGTGGTTGTTTTTATCATCATTCATGTCATTCGACACGGACACTTCTTGAAAATGGTGAAACGCTGGAGCATGAAAGTCGAGGATTTGAAAGTACTGAATCTGTTGCACGATGTTCAAAAAAAGTTGCGAATCAAGCAACAAGTAGAATTGCAAATCTGTCCCGGTATTTCCAGTCCCATGTTAATTGGTTTTATCCGGCCAACCATATTGCTCCCAACGGGCAACATTCCGCCGGATGAGCTTCCGCTTATTTTAAAGCACGAACTGATTCATTTTAAACGCAGAGACATTTGGTTTAGAGCACTTGTATTTTTAGCGACTGCGCTGCATTGGTTCAATCCATTCGTTTACCTGATAGCAAGAGAAGTTTCTATTCAATGTGAAATTGCTTGTGACGAAGAAGTAGTCAAAAATACGAATGTGGATGGTCGACAAAAATATGTTGAAACAATTATTGGGGTCATCCGCAAACAATCCAAGGTACGAAGTACATTTTCCACCAATTTTTATAGTGGGAAGCAGGGGATGAAACACAGAGTTTTCTCCATTATGGATGTCAGAAACAAAAAATGGGGATTTTCAATTTTCGCAATGATTGTTGTGGCGACTTTTAGTACAAGTATGATGATAAAAATCAGCACTCCAGACGCCTCTCCCGAACCATCTGTACTTGTACCTGAGAATGAAAGCGATCCGAGCATGGATCATGAGGAAAATAGAAAGATTGATCAGACACTCCCCCAAAAGGATAAACCGGTTCTAGAAGTGGACGAAGATGTATCAAGAAATACAACAGATAGGAATCTATTAATAGATAATGATGAAAAGATGTTCGAATATGATAATCCTAAGTTGATAGAGAGTAAATAATGCTACAGCGAGAAAAGTCAATCATCAGAATATGAAAGGAGAAATGAGGTATGGGGAAATGCGGGTTCTCTCGGTATGCATTGGCATTATTACTACTCGCATTGATGGTGTTGGCGGCAGGTTGTTCCAATCAAAATTCTGATAAAAATAACGAGGGCACCATCCATCATGAAACGGACAATCCATTTGAAGTAAATGACGAAGAAACGGGTATTATGGGATCTATGGTTCATGGTTTTGATAACCCAGAAGTAGATGAAAATGAAGAAATGCTCCCCATTCCATATCATGGGGGAGAGTTGAAAATAGACTATTCCGTAGCTGCATCAGGGAAAGCTAAAAATGTCGGTTTTCTTATTTTCGTGGACGGCATCCCGCAACCCTATAAATTTAATACAACGGAAGCACCTTACGAATATATGCATATTCTTGATTTGGAAGAGGACGACAAAGAGACACCATTCACATTTGTCTTTACCCCCATAACAGGGAAGCAAGGGGATACTTTGGATGTCAATATTACGAGCGTTTACAATCCAGCATTTATGCCAGACATGAAAGAAACGAGTTCTTATGGAGGATATCACTCTACATTGCAGTCGTTAGGTTCGTTGGTTTTTGAAAAAGATGCAGATGTTCTGGAAGCTTCTAGCATCCCTAAAAAAGACTATTTAAGGAATGTTCGTCTGTCAACAGAACCAGTGACGAAGGAATTGTTGGAAAAACATGAAAAGCATAGTGCGATGAAAATAGACTTGGAGACATTGGAAAAGCTCGTAATAAATGAAGTGAATTTTGATGGGGATCGTGCGATGAATGTCGATAACCTACAGGTAAATGATAACGGAACCCTTCACGTGACATTTAAACTATTCGGCCACCCAGGGATACACTACCAAAATACGTTTTATATCAACCATCAAGCGTTAGCAACCGTAGATGGCGACACTTCTTTTGAAACAACTTTAGCAAAAGGAGAGGTATCCGTGATTGATGTGGAGATTGACTTAGAGAGATTGGAAGATTTCAATACGTTTTATGTTGTTTCCGTACCTACGAATACGGCGGATTTCCCTGATAATGCTTTTCTACTAAAAAGTGAATCCGTCTTATTGTATAAATGATCGGGGGATCAAGATGAATTTTAAACGATTCAGCATTATATTCAGCATATTTGTGTTCTTTTCCGTGGGATGTTCAAAAAATAATGAACATTTTGGTCCCTCAAATGATGGTCAAGAGCATTCAAATAGAGCAGATGAAGTCCGCGAAACAACCACACCCAAGCCGACGACACCGGATGTTGTTTCAGAATTGAAATTAGAGGGAGATATCAAGCATGTTTATTATGCTGATGACGACAAGGTTTTCATAGTGGCTGATAAGCTATACCTATATGATACAGATACGAAGAAAATACTACAAGAAGCCCCGCACGAAGAAGTTTTAAGTGAACGTTTTTGGGTGACTGACAATGGTTATGTGGCAGTTAGACAATCATCAACGAGCGATCATGGTGAGTCGGTGATGACGGATGGGGCTTTTCGTTATAAAGCCGCGTTTTACGATTATGACTTGAACATCGTTTCAGAATTTGACTTGAATCAATTGCTAGCGGACGACGATATGTTGATGTCAACAGATGCGATTTCGTTTTCTGCCTCTGGAACCCAAGTGGCATTTGCAACCTATTCCGGATTATATATCTATGATTTTACAACAGAAACAAAGAATACGATCATCGATTTGACATCTGAAGACGCAAAG
Source organism: Siminovitchia sp. FSL H7-0308 (assembly GCF_037980985.1). Classification (NCBI taxonomy): domain Bacteria; kingdom Bacillati; phylum Bacillota; class Bacilli; order Caryophanales; family Bacillaceae; genus Siminovitchia; species Siminovitchia sp. FSL H7-0308. The sequence goes on along the minus strand of NZ_CP150282.1, from coordinate 2,893,770 downwards.
GAGCGTTCTGGTATGGTCAACATTGAACAAATTGGCTTCACGAATGAGGATCAACGGATCGCATTTAAGGCGCAAAGCTTTGATATTCCAGCTGACCCTGACAAGCCTTCCTTTGCAACTTGCGGGATCGTAAATATAGATGGTTCAGAGTTGTTAAATCGTACATTTGACAATTTTTCATGTCAGAATTTAACGGCTTACAATCATTTGCTGTTATTTGCAGAAGATCCGACCGTTGTATCCGGAAAAGCATTGGTGATGGAGATGCCAAGCAATCAAACGAAACTGCATACTCTGAGGGAAAAAGCGGAAAGCGGATTCATATCGGGTTCTAATGCCGGTCGTTATTTTGCCACTCCGATTGCACATAAAACCGGCTGGACCATTCGGGTGTATCATACGGAAACCGGAAAGTTGGAAGCGGAGCAACAGGTTTCAAATGACGGAAACGATCATTTTATGTCTCACGAACCAGTGATCAAATTGATAGACGAGACGAGGACTTGTATTGTGTTATTAGGGTCAAAACGAGACGATATAGAATCGAAAGTAATCATTAGTCAATTTTAATGGTAATGAAATGTTCTTTCTGATAAGCGGGAAATAAGGGGGGCATGTTTATGAAAGTCACGTTTAAGGATATTTCAAAGCAATATAAGGGCAAGTATGCACTCAAAGATTTCTCCTCAGAACTAGAGAATGGGATTTATGGTCTGTTGGGCGCGAATGGTGCGGGCAAAACAACACTGATTAATATTTTTGTGGGCATTTTAAAGAGCGACAAAGGGCAAGTGCTCATGAATGATGTGGATGTGAGACATTTAGGAATCGATTTTTTATCCCATATTGGCTATTTACCACAGTACCCGCAGTTTTATAAAAACTTTGAAGTGATGGACTTTCTGCGATACATGTGTGTCCTCAAAGATATTCCGAAAGAACAAGGTGAAAAAAGAGCAAAGGAATTATTGGATATCGTCAATTTAAGTGACGCCTCTAATAAAAAAATCGGCGCACTATCCGGCGGCATGCGCCAGCGCGTCGGTATTGTACAAGCGATGCTGAATGATCCTGATATTTTAATTTTGGATGAACCAACAGCTGGACTTGACCCGCAAGAAAGAATTCGTTTTCGAAATTTGATTACCAAGTTTTCAGAGAATCGAATTGTCTTACTGGCAACGCATATCGTCTCCGATGTTGAATATATCGCCAATCAGGTTCTTTTACTAAAAGCTGGACAGCTTTTAAAACAGAATTCGCCTCAGGCACTTGCGCGTGAAATCGAGGGGAAAGTCTGGATGGTGACAGTGACAGATGAAACGATGGAAGAAAAGCTCAATCATTTTCACATTAGTAACATGATGAGGGATCACGATGGCATTCATTTAAGAGTGATTGATGATGAAAAACCGGATCCCCATGCGGTGAATATAGAGCCCAATTTGGAGGATGTATTTTTGTACTATTCGGGAGAACGCGAACGATGGTGAAGTTACTTCTTTTTGAATGCCGTAAACATTTCTTTAAAAAGTCAGTTGTCCTGGCGATTCTTCTTTTTAGTATACTGAATGTTGTTAAAATATATAGCGTTTATGACCAAACATCATTACTTTCCAAAAGTACAGGGTCGGATTGGCATGATTTATATTGGGAAATGTATGAGGATTTTGGGGGAACCATTACAAAGGAAAAAATCGAGAAACTCATGTCGATTTACGGACCGCTTGACCAGCAAACAGCGGATAAAACCGCAAGCACAGCAACAGATAATCCGAATACATATACGGGAAATGTATACAACGACACCTTATTCTTCCGTTGGAATTTTGTGAATCCAATGGAATATGCCTATATGTACAAAAGTTATGCAAATGATGTTGTCATGACGGCAAAAGAGAATCTGACATTTTTTGAATCGCTCGGAAATCAATACGAATATAGAAAGAATGCAGCGATTGCGGATCGTTACGCGGGACGGATGATATCGGATTTTTCATATACGGAAATGTATGAAAACCTTATTCATTACGACTTTTCATCTTTTTTGGTCATACTGATTTGTATGTATGTCTTAATCTATGTATTTGTCTCCGAAAAGGAAACGGAGATGGATGTTCTTTTATTGACGACGCAAGCAGGAGGAAATAGAACTGTTTGGGCAAAACTGATTTCCTCTGCCATTTTTGTCTTTGTTGTCTGTTTTTGGTTTTGGTTGCTTGATTTTGTGGCATTTGCGACTTTTTTTGGATCGGTGGAAGCAACCTTTTCCCCGCTTTATGCGATTGAAAACTTTGCAAATTCATCGATTGGTATCCGTTTAGGAGCGTATGCCGTTTTATCGAATCTCATAAAAACAATGGGAATTCTAGTACTGAGTTTCGTGTTTTTATTGATTTCCATTTTTTTTAAAAATGCTTTATTTCCGTTTATTATCAGCCTGCTCGCTACCTTTGGATTCAATTATATCCAGGAACTGTATATAGGGTCTGGTCGAGTCTTGTTCAAAGTTCTAAATCCATTTGTGCTTGTGGTCAATCGGGAATTATTTCGTAAAACGGAATTTGTCAATCTTTTCGGATACCCCGTGGTGAGTTATACCCTAGCCTTATTGTTTGCGGTAGCTTGGGGAGCGATCTGTATATTAGGCATAATGCTGCTCATTAGGAAAAATACTGTCACCAGAAGAGGGGGGAGAGAGCGTGTCACTATTAAGTTATGAATGGAAGAAAATGCTTTTCTATCAGAAAGGTTTGTACTTTATCAGTTTGTTTTTCGTCTTAAGCATGGCGACATTACTGATTTTTGACACGCCAAAAAACCCGGAAATTGAGATGAATTCCGAACCGTATGCTTTCTATTTAAACCAAGTTAAGGGGGCACTTACGGACGAAACAGAGAGATTCTTTAAAACGGAAGCAAAGAGAATTTCTGAAGCAAACGTAGCATTAGAAAGGGCATACAACGATTACTATGATGGAAAAATCTCCGAGGATGAGTTACTAAAAATAGCAAGTCCATTGGAGGAAATCGTAAAAAATGAAAGTGGCTTTAAAGTCATTTTTGACCAATATTCGTATATTCGCGAAAATCCGGACAACCGGTATTTTTTATCTACGAATGGTTGGAATGGACTATTGGCCACGGATCATTTGGATTTGTTATTTCTATTATTATTGTTAGTATTGGTTACGCCCGTTTTTTGTGCGGAGTTTGCCAGTGAGATGGATTCCCTTCACTTGACTGTAAAGAAAGGGACGCGCGTGCATGCTGTCTCAAAAGTTGTTCTTGTATTCATGACGGTGATTGTGCTTTGTTTCTTAACCTCGCTGTTAAGGTATGGATTCTTTCACATAAAATATGGCTTAGAGAATGGTGATTATCCCCTACAGAGTTTATCTTATTTTGGAACTTCTACAAAAAACAGCACACTTTTTTCCACTTTTATATGGGTAACGGTTTTAAAAATATTCGGCAACCTAAGCTTCTCCGTGCTCATTATGCTCTTTTCTGTATGGACGAAAAAATACGCATTAACCTTATTTTCATCTACTGCCGTGATTCTGTTACCTTATGTTGGACTGAGTATGGAATCCACTAAATATTTTTTGCCGGGGCCGCTTGCCTTTATGATTGCCACCGGGTTTTTCAGAGGGAGTGAAGCTGAGTATAATATCGTTACAGATCAGATGGATGTGACGTTTGAGGAAATTTCGATGCTGACCGTGATGATCCTGTTCGTGATCACATTGTGCCTTAACATCGGGGCCATGATAGTGATTATGATCCGGCATACGAATGTATGGAGTGTCAAGAAAAGAAGAGGCGGAAGGTTAAAGTCATTAAGTATGATGGTGATCCTCTGCCTGACCGCATTTACCTTTGCCGGCTGCACCTCCACTCAAAATATGAAGGACGTTGATATTTATAATTATTCTTCCAGGCAGTCCTTTGAAAATGAGCAATATCGTTTTTATGTGGATGAAACGGATTTGGATGATATGAAACTTGTATTTGAAGATAAGCAAACTGGTGAAATGAATCATTTGATCAGAAATCCGATGCAATCACTCACAAAGGTTGAGACCTCTATTTATGGAAATGGTCCGTTTGTCTATTATATCAAGCAAGAGTTTGATAAGTTGCGAGGTTTTGCCTACCGCAATGAAGAACGTGGCAGGTTTTTTGTTATGGAAGTGGATACGAGGACGTTTGATGAGTGGATCATTTTTGAAAAAAACATGAATTCCAATGAAGATCATTTTCTAGGACCTCATTCAGCGGACAGTGCTGACTCGGGGTTTTACTTTGAAATAGATTCCTTCTTTTTGGATGAGAAGAGTATCTATTTTATCGTTCAAAACGAGATTAGGCGGGTAAATAGGGGGACAGGCAAATCAAATGTCATCATTCGTGCGCCGTTATTAACAAGTGTGGCCTTTGATGGTCAGCATATTTATTATTTTAATGAAAAATATGAAGTGGTTCAGTATGATACGAAGACGGATTCGGAAACAGTTCTGCCTGATATCATAACGACACATTTTATTTTAACGGAGACAGAACTGCTCTTTTTGAATCGTAAAGATCAATATAAAATCTATGCCATGAGTCTGGACGATTTTGCAACCCGAAAAATCACGGAGCAATCTGTACTGAACTTTACTTGTGATGATCAATATATTTTCTACGAGGCGAGGACGGACTCCAAAAAATATCGCATAGATAGGGATGGGGAAAATGATTTATTATTAGAGGATCAAAATGATTAAATTTGGTAGGATGGTGCATTGACTGCAACACCGTACCCCGAGAAATCCCTTGAATAGAATCGATTGTAAAATTAATAAAAGTCTAAATAATCTGGACTTTTTAAGGTAAGTCATGTATGGTGGTGGTAATGAGTAGAAAAGGAGGCATGTTATATCCAATAAATCTATTGGTTTTAAATAGTTTTTGAGATGTTGTTGGGTCTAGTGGATGTTTACGAAAAAAATAGGAGGGATTACTATGGTATTAAGTAAGAAAACGCTAATAAGTAGTATTGCTGCTATTTTGGTTTGTTTGTCATTGGCTGCCCCATCATTTGCAAACACTTCTTCTAAACCGGTAACTGGGTATGGAACACTGACTGGAACGTTATCGGGTTCGAATTATATTACAAAGGTAACCCAAAACCCTGACTCTGCACAGCTGTCAATAAAGGGATCTATGCAGGATAGAAATGGAAAAACAGTTGTCTCAACACAAGAAATTAAGAGTCCAAGAGGAAGAACCTATTTCTCAGGCTCATGGTCATCTGTACCATCAAATGTTTATGTGATTTATGGAACACACGGTGTGCAGGGTGGAAGTAAATATAAAGCTGCGGCAGTATATACCTATACACATCGTTAATTGAATAATTGTAGATTAAAAGAATGTTTATACTAATGTGGATAAAGTTTGTATATACTTTATCTGCATGGTATAAACATTTCTTTTTTATAGGTGGGGAAACCTGGAAAAGATTACAGCCGTAATAATCGAGTATATCTCAAAATATTTTTGATATATATTTTGAAATTGCTATATTATTACTTGAAAGATGGTAAACAAATCCAACAGAAAAATAAGAGTTGATTAAAAAATGAAAGGCAAACTGTTAAGTTTTATTACCGGGCACTTTTTACCATCAATATTAACTGTTGTTCTGTTGTTTCTCTTTACTATTTATTTAAAAATGAAGGATTTTAGCTCATTTGTTTTATTTGGAGACTTTTTTAAAGTATATGAAATTACTGCAGATGAAACAGGGTTCGATTTTAATATCAGTACGTTAAACCTTCTGCCAATAGGCTGTTTTATCTCAATAGGACTTACAATCTTTTTAAACCGCTTTAGTACTATTAAGTAGCGACATTCTTAAAAAACTGTTTTATGGTGTTTTTGTAGACGGGGAGCATGTAAAAGAGAATAGAACAGGAAATGATGAATATAATACTTTCCATAGCAAATGAGGAAGAGCGAATTAGAATTGTAACGATCGAAGGTCTCATACAAATATTAATATACCCAAAGATGAATTCCAGGATGATGATATTACATATTTTGTGCGGATATGAATGATGTTTGGCTTAATCAATTTGGGAATATCATAATAATGCAAAAGCCAGAGGATATGGGGTTTTTTCCACCTGAAGATGAAGCGAAAATTTGAGATTAAGATGCAATAGAGTTTCATAAAGATGCTCTATTTTTTCATGAAAGGGGGATAACAATTGAAGGGCAATTCGCTGAAGAAAATACCAAAGGAAGCCATTCAAGCAATCGAAATGATAGAGGGACTGCTTGATAGGATATTAGTGGGGGTATATTTATATGGTTCTGCTGTGATGGGAGGTTTACGCATTAATAGCGATGTAGATATTTTGGTGGTAACAAATCAGAGTTTATCTGAAAAAACCCGGAGAGAGCTTACAAATAGGCTGATGCTTATATCTGGAAAAATAGGAAATGCACATGCGATTCGACCACTTGAAGTGACGGTGATCAATCAAAAAGATGTTGTTCCTTGGCAATTTCCTCCCAAATATGAATTTATGTATGGAGAGTGGCTGAGAGATCAGTTTGAAAAGGGAGATATCCCTCCGCCCACTTATGATCCTGATTTAGCTATTCTTTTAGCTCTTGCAAGAGAGAATAGCATGACTCTTTTGGGAGTAAATGCAGCAGAAATCCTTGATCCTGTGCCAATAAAAGATATTCAAAGGGCTATTAAAGAATCTTTACCTGGGTTGATTGAGGATATAAAAGGTGACGAACGCAATGTCATTTTAACTTTAGCCAGAATGTGGTTTACAGCATCTACTAGTGAAATTAGCTCTAAAGATCAGTCCGCGGAATGGGCAATACCTCAATTACCTGAATATCATGCGGCTTTACTCCATTTAGCGAGAAAGGCTTACTTAGGAGAGCGTGTTGATAAGTGGGAAGGAAGGGAGATCGAGGTGGCGTCACTTGTTCATTATATGAAAAAGTCTATAGAGTCTTGTCTTAACATTTGAGTACTTTTCCAATCGTGTTAATGATGAAAAAGCTGATTGCTATTGGCATGATTGTCGAGGATTTTTCGATATGTTCCTTCATACAGATATCTCAACAATTAATAGGTTCCCAAATGGCCTCAGACATCAATGCCATCAGCTCGGCCAATAGCGTTTCTACAAAGACAATTGGCTCCCTAAAATGAGCATTTCCCACTTTAAACATCTATTTTTGATTCAGACCTCGATTTTCGTCGGGGTCTTTTTAATGATCAACCCCAGAGTAGAACTGGTTTTTCAGAAAGCGGGTTATTTTCCAAAAACGGAAAAACTTTATTTTAACGACAATGGAGGAATACGGGTATGCGGATCGTATGTTGAAAAGGATTTCTTTTAGAGTTGGGACAAACTTTTTCAAAAAAAACCGTCCATTATCACCTGGATTTTTTGGGGTTCAATCATAACATTTTATAATGTACGGTTGAATACGGGGGGATTTGCTGAATGTTTATGATCGAATCAATTTGCTTGAGGGTAAAGGGGAAGGACTTTTACAGGAGAATATATCAACATTCCTTATTGCAAATAAATGATGTGTCATTTAATATGAATAATAGATGACGCGTCATCTATTTTGAAGGGGGATTTGAAGTGCGAATACATATTTTACACACAGGGAAAGTACAGATTGATCGAGCATTAGCTTATAAAGAGCGAGGCCTACACCCAGCTCCATTTACGGGATGGTTTAGGAATAGCGGGAAAAAGATATGGGTGCCGGTTTCTTCGTATTTGATTGAACACCCTAAAGGGCTCATTTTAGTTGATGCGGGCTGGCATGAAGATATGAGAGTGAATCAGAGAAAACATCTAGGGAGTTTAGCTTTTTCTATGTTTAAGGGTGAATTGCCAAAAGGGCATTCAGTAGCAGAACGGCTCAATCACCTTGGCATTAAGGCAAGGGACTTGGACTATGTTATTCTTTCACATATGCACTCTGATCATGTCAGTGGTATTAAACATGTTCAAGACGCTAAAAATATCCTTGTTAGTGACATCGAATGGAAGGTGGCCCATAAAAAATTAGGCTACATTCAATCAATGTGGAAAGATGTGCCTATAAATACCTTTCGTTTCACTGATATACCTTATGGTCCCTATAAAAGAGGATATGACCTATTTGGTGACAATTCGCTTTATATCGTTCATACACCGGGCCATAGTGCTGGTTTGGTCGCTTTGATGGTTAAGATGGAAAAAGGCTGGGTGGTACTGGCAAATGATGTGGGTTACTCAGAAAAATCATGGACGCAAATGATATTGCCTGGTATAACTACAGATAGAACGGCTGCTTATGATTCTTTAAAGTGGCTGCACAACTTTGCAAAAAGAGAAGAATGTGTAAGAATCATTTGTAACCATGATCCAGCGATTGTGCCAGAAATAATTCGATAAGGTGAAAAAATGGAAAAGTATCGCGAGATAGAAAAGTTCAGGTATTTGATTTTGGCTGCACAAAGACAAGGAAATAAAATCTTAATGGAATTACTAAGAGAAATTGGCGTTACACCTTCACAAGCTGAAGTAATACGTATTTTAGCAGAAAAGGAGTTCCTTACTCTGAAAGAGTTGGGACAGTTACTAATCTGTGAAGATGGAAGTCCTTCCAGGTTAGTGGAGAGAATGGTAAAAGAAGGCCTCATAAGGCGGGAAAAGGATAAAAATGACGCCCGGTTTATAAGAATGACACTCAGTCCATTAGGTAAAGAAAAACATCTACTCATTACAAAAGCGGAAGAGCAAATGTATCGAAAAATGACTCAACTTTATACAACGAAGGAAATTGAACTGGCAAACAGGGTGCTAAGCAAGTTGTTATTAGACACAAAGTTCGAGTATAAATTTGAACAACGTGGTTTTAGCTTACATCACAATCATGATCGAAATTAAGAAATGAGGGAACGATCTTCCCGCCCGCTGCTAAAATGTCGGTATAAAGAGAAAGAAGAAGAGCGTAAAAAAGAACTGAAATAGTTTCGGGAGGATTTCCCCATCTAAAATCAAAAGTTCAGGATAGTAGAAGGATGAAACAGTCGTAAAATGAAATTGGTAAAAATTGAACAATTCGGAATGAGTTTGGGATGCATATTGAGTATATGTTAACATAAACAAAGAGTAAGAGATGGAAAAAGATGGTTTTAAACAATAGGTTAAAGTTGTGGATACAGAATAACCTACATTATAGAAAAAGAAAGGCAGTATTTTCATGAAAAATAATCGTACATTTTTATTAGGAATGTTAACAGTCGTATTCGTTATATTGGCTGCTTGTGGCAACTCATCCGACGAGTCAAGTGCTGGCTTGGACAAACAGTCTCCAAATAACACCACTCAAAACCCAAACACCGATTCTTCTGGTGCAGATTCGGCAGAGAATGATTCACATCACGACAAAGCGAATACCGCTGATACAAGAAGTGAAACAAACGAAAAAGCAGATATATCAACCAATGAGCTTAAAGAAGAAGACGCTTCAACGAATCAAACAGCGAGTTTGAAGGAAGAATATCTCAAGAAATTAAATGAAACTAAAAAAGAAATGGATGAGCTAAAAAACAATCCAGAAGATGATTCAACATACGCTTTGAAAAAAGTTGAGGGAGATAGATATGACGTTTGGGATGGATTGTTAAATGAAGTTTATGAAGTTTTACAGAAGCAACTTCCTTCAGAAGAGATGGACCAACTAAGAAAAGAACAACGTGAATGGATAGCTTACCGAGATAACTCTGCAAAAGAGGCATCTCTTACATATAAAGGTGGTACGATGGAACAATTAGAATTTGTGGCTGTGCAAGCAGATATTACAGAAGAAAGATGCTTTGAATTAGTTGAAGACTATATGGAATAATTTTTTCATCTAATGTATGGAAGGTAGAAGTGAAAGAGTTTCAATTTGCCTTTTTGACAGCTTTGGGAATGGGGCGAGCGCTATCTGTTATCCTGATATGGCAAGGTATTTGGTTGAAGAAACAGGCGCTTTTAATGAAGCGCCGCCATATATTTAGAAAAGTGATATAGTTTTGTATATTACCTTGTCAATCAATGGGAACATCTCTTGTCACTTTACATGAATATATGAAACAAAGCTCGTACTTGATATAATTGATCTATGAAACATTGATCATTATTATGTCAAAACCGAAATGTAGATGACTGTATGGAATTCTGGCTATTCGTATATTCTGAAATAATGAGTAAAAACGATAAGGAGGAATGAACATGACAAAGGGAAATAACATCAGCAGTGAAAAGGAATTGTCCCTAGAACAACGTGAAGAATTACTTAAAACATTGAAAGCCCGTTTTGAGAAGAACATGGACCGCCATAAAGGTCTTGAATGGACGAAAGTTCAAGAGAAGTTGGAAGCTACTCCTCTAAAACTATGGTCGCTCAATGAAATGGAAAAAACGGGCGGTGAACCGGATGTTGTTGGTTATGATAAAAAGAAGGATGAATACATCTTTTATGATTGTTCAGCGGAAAGTCCCAAAGGGCGCAGAAGTGTTTGTTACGACCGTGAAGCGCTAGAGTCAAGGAAAAAACATAAACCAGAAAATAACGCTATTGATATGGCAACGGCCATGGGCATCGAACTTTTGACAGAAGAACAATATCGAGAGTTGCAAAAACTCGGAAAATTCGATCAAAAAACGTCAAGTTGGGTGCAAACACCGTCTGATATTAGAGAACTTGGCGGTGCCCTTTTTTGCGATTATCGCTTCGGCCACGTTTTTTTGTATCACAACGGTGCGGACTCTTACTATGCTGCCAGAGGATTCCGCGGCTCACTAAGGGTTTGAATTTTGGTAGACAGCTAAGTTTGAATGTGAGAACAGATCACCTAGGTTTTTAACAAACGGGAACGATTGTGGAGGAACAGTAGAAAATTAAAATAAAAAGTTCAACAGCAAAACTATTTAGGACTGGGACACAACTAAATCAGCTGATAAAAAACGAACAATAAAGTGAAACTTCATTCAGTAGGAGTTTTTTTCCATCTCCTACTGAATGTTAGTTGAACCAATCGGGCATTTAGGTGCCGTTTTCTCACACTTAGATCTTTTCCATTCACTCAAGATTTTGATGTGGAAGTCTTACGGCACCTTACATCAGACTGTCTAACAAATAAAACCAAAAAAAGGTATAATATAGGTAACTTATAAGCAGAGGAGATTCTTTAGAATGGGCAATGTTCACGGTTTTTCAAGAGATCAAATAAGTTTTCAATTACTGTGTTTAGATGAAATGATTGATAAGGAAAACCCTGTTCGAGCAATTGATGCTTTCGTAGAATCACTCTGCTTGGTCGATATGGGAATTAAAGAATATAAAAAACATAATCCTGGACAACAACCTTATGAGAGAAAAGATTTATTAAAGTTGTTCATCTATGGATACTTTAACAAGATCAGATCTTCTCGTTCTTTAGAGATAGAATGTAAAAGAAATATCGAGTTAATGTGGTTAGTAAATGGAATACGTCCTGATCATGGGACTATTTCATTATTTCTAAAGGAAAACCGTAAAGGCTTTAAGAAAGTTATGCGCACTTTTACATACTTACTTAAAGGATGGGGATTAATTGATGGCAAGCTTATTGCCATTGATGGAACAAAAATACGAGCACAAAATAGTAAGAAAAATTGCATTACTTCAAATGGATTAACAAAGAAGATGAATTATATTGATGAAAAGATTGAACACTACCTCCAACAACTAGAACAAATAGCACAGGAGAATGAATTAACAGAAGAGAACGTTTCATCTATTGAATCGAAAATTGATAAATATCAAAAGAAAAAAGAATATTTAACAGAAATAAAAAAGAAAATGAATGAAGAAGAAAAGAACCAATTGACAACGACAGATCCGGAATCTAGAGCTATGAAAAATAATGGGAAAATAGATGTAGCTTACAATATGCAATCTTCTGTAGATAATAAGCATAAACTGATTGTTACTTTAGATGTAGTAAACGATGTAAATGATCAGAGTCAACTATCCCCGATGGTTTCAAAAACAAATGAAATATTATCAAAAAACACAGACAGAGTCATAGTAGCTGATACAGGATATTATAATGCAAAAGAAATAAAAGATTGTTTAGATGACGGAAACACTTTATACTTAAAACCTCAAAAAAAGAAAAGTATGTCAGGAGATCCTACTTATTCAAAAGATAATTTTCAGTATCAAAAAGAAACAGATAGTTATCGTTGTCCTCAAGGACAAGAACTTCCTTACAAGGAAAACACGTCTAAAAATGGCTTGAAGTACAAAAGGTATATTGGAGGAGATGTTTGTTTATCTTGTCCTGTATATAGTTTATGTACAAAAGCTAAAAGAGGAAGAAATATTCAACGCTGGGAACATGAAGAACTTATCGAAAAATTGAAAGAAGATACGGAAGCCAATAATGAAATTTATAAAAAACGATCACAAATTGTGGAACATCCTTTTGGAACCATTAAGCGATCCTTTGGTTATACTTTCTTTCTAGGGAAAGGGCTGGATTCTGTGAACGCAGAAGCAGCTCTAATTGGTGTTGCCTATAATTTCAAAAGACTAACGAAAATCAAAAAAATTTCGGAGATTGTGGAGCTATTAGTAGCTTAACCACACCGAAACTCTTTGTTAATTTCAATATTAGAAGTTTTGCAAGCAAAAAAGTACGTTTGAGTGCTGAAAATTGAATATTTGTTAGACAGTCTGACATGCGGGATAAATTTTCCCAATGTATCATACGCAAGCTTTTAGCGTAGTCAACATATGTAGACTCCTGCGGGAATAGCTCGAGCTGAAGATCCCGCAGGAAAGCGACCTTTGCTTTCCGAGGAAGCTGAAGCCGTGCCCGCGGAAAGCGAAATATGTTGACGTAGCGATAATCGGGATTTTTTTAACACAAATAAACCGGACAATTACAAATGAATTGTTCGGTTTTTGCTATTTCGTATTTGCTTATGTCCCGGCCCTATTTTTTATTTGAATTTAAACGAATTGGAAGAAATTAAAAAGCTATACCAGTATCTGATCGGGGGAAAGTTTACTTAGGCGATTAATGACTTTCGCTTGTCTACTTCTGCGCCGTTTACCCAAATGGCATGGTTTGTCCTATATCTGTTGGTTGTAATGTCATTCGATATTTGAATCCGAGTCTTGCTAGTCAGAGTGTAGAAGGATCCGTTACCGATGCTCTTGCCTTTTTAAGTTCGCTTGGTGGGGGTAAATCTTTTTTTACTCATTTGCTTGTCTATTATGTGTTTCTTTGGCGGTTAGGCCGTGATTGTCGAGGCAAAAGTGGAACGTGGAAAAAAGTGCATGCCTTACAGGAGACTCAATTCTTGATCTCTGTTCTTTGGCAGTATTTCCTTGATTTTTCAAAATGTCCATTCCTTACTATTTGGAATAGCCTGTTTTAATACAGAAGAGAAAACTATAAAGAACGTCCTGCTCATTTTATAGATATGTAGTTTTACTAAAAACAGACGATAATATGATTGTGACTATTCATAAAAAGGGGTGATATGATGATGGTGCGTTCTGGTGGTTTGGACCGTTTTTCAAGTATAAATTCTCATGCGACTCATAAAGCAAAAGCAGATAAAAGCATTTTTGAAAAGAAAAATACAAGCTCTTTGCCAGATAACGTTGTAAGAAGAATTAAGGAAATGGCGCAGGATGGTGCGGCGAAAGGCGTGTACATGGGAAAGGATTATATATCCTATATCAATTCTTATAAGAAACAACATGTATCTCCTGACCGTTCAAGACTTATATCACTGACGACACCCAGGTTAATGAATGCAACATATACAAATGGTTCACCATTCTTTTTTAAGATTACGGGATTACCGTTTACAGGGCAAATATGTGTTGGTGCAACTGGGGCATCTATGTTTATTTATAATAAAAACGGCGAAGAAGTATTATCTTATGGCACTAATTCCGGATGGGCAGAGAGGCAGACAAGAGCAGAAAGTCAGTTTTATGATGAAACAACGGCAATTTATTATGAAGCCTATAAAGCCGCAAGAGCAGAGATGAAAACAAGCCCGACACAAAACTACAGTCGGGCCGCTAGTTCTAGCTTCGACCTAAAAGTGTAAATACCACCAAGATAAGCAGTTTGGTTTGCTCCAACTTTTTTCATGTATAATCAGTTAGCCGTATAAATTGGAAAAAGGGCAATACTCACAGGATAAACTCCTGTAGATATTTGCCCTTTTGTTCTAATAAGGAAGGCATTGAAATTTCCATTCGAATGGTAATAGTAACCTCCCATTTATTGGTGTACTTCAAGCCGGGGATGATATGGCATGTCCTTGAGCGTTAAAGTCCATCAAGGATGTACGGCGGTGTTCTTGTATAGACAGGAACAGTTTTCGCCCGCCCCCGCTTTTCATTGATACATTGATCATCGCTTTCACAGGTGTCGCTGCCCAGCCTGCCTGTCTTGCTGTTCCTTATCAGGGAATGGAGGTTCGTATACTAGCTGGGAATAAGTTGAAAACGAAAAGATATTCGTACAAGTCGTGAACAGAAAACCGCGTGAAATCAAAGTTTTTACATTTGATTTCATGTGCGGCTTATTCATTTTTATAAGGTTTTGTGTCAGCCTCGAACCCCCCACTGGTTGAATTTTCACTCTATCTAAGGGATTCGGGCTCAACCGTTGGCAATTACTTTCACACCCCGGCCGAAACAGTTTCCGGCAATGAACTTCCGCCGTCTATTACAATTTGAGTGCCGGTTATGTAGCTGGATTCGTCCGATGCTAAAAACGCCGCCAATTCTCCCACTTCTTCAATTTTTCCAAGCCGTCCTAAAGGTACGCCACTCGCAATTCCGGCGATCACTTCTTGAGGGTTTTCCGGATTGGAATCATGGGCAATTTGTTCGGCCATTGGTGTATGGATATACCCTGGCATTATCGCGTTTACGGTAATTCCGTGTTCGGCGACCTCTCGTGCCAAAGCTTTTGTAAAGCCAATCACAGCCGCTTTCGATGTTGCGTAGGCCGTTTCTCCAGGATCCGCAACCATCATGCCTGTTACGGAGGAAAGATTGACAATTCGCCCATATTTTTTCTCTTTCATATAAGGCAAGACGGCTTTTGAAACGTTCCACACACCATTAATGTTAATGTTGAATTGAAAGTCACGGTCTTCATTTGTAGTATCCAACAACGAGCCTAACCGTATGACTCCGGCGTTATTGACAAGGGCATCGATCCGTCCGTATTGCTCCATTACTTGTTTCACGGCGGCATTAATACTTTCTGGATTACTGACATCCATTTCAACCGCCATTGTTTCATAGCCTTCTTCATTCAATCGGTTACTCGCTTCGTGCACCTTTGATGAAATATCAGCCAAAACGACTTTTCCGCGGTATTTCGCTAACACTTTGGCGATCCCCAATCCATTACCCATAGCCGCTCCAGTTACAATTACAACTTTATTTTCCATCTTTCCCATTCCATCTACCCCCTTAAAAGTTAGGATCTATAAAAATTATATCGTACCCAAATTAATTTACAAAAATATTTAAATATAGAATGTTGTTTCGTTTTTATAAAGGGAGGCGACAAAGGCGCTTACGTGGCACTTTATTGACATAAAAGAAGGTTTTGGCGATCAGCTGCTTCTTCGTTCAAAGCCTTGGCCACTGAACTCGGAAACAAGTGGGAAATGGTGAAAAAATGAAAGAGCAAGGAAACATGCGCCATAAAGTCATTTTTCAACCGTTAAACCATGGGTCTCCGCAGTTTAACGTTTCCTCATTGCAAAATTCAATTTTGTGTGTCTGGGCAACTTTGGCCTGTAACGCTCGGAGAACTGTATTTAGCAAATTAGTATGTGCAATCGCTCCTGTAAGTCTTCATTGATGGTCGTAATGGTAAACATGCGACAACATCCTTCATTTAAAACAGTCTGCGTCATATACATGTGACTTTAATAAGGGTGGGAGTCCGGCTCATTTATGATACGGACTGTTCCGTATTTCTTCATTTCTATTAAAAAAATTTGTAGCCCCAACCCATGGCAGGTGCTACTTCTTTTACTCGAGAAGTTCAACTTTCAATGTCCTTTTTCCTATCTCATCCACATCACGATGTGCTCATATAATTGAGAAATTGAAATTAACTCCATGAATGTTGAGGTATTTTGTGGCGAATTTACATCCTTACATGATTTATACATCCAATATGTAAGGAAGATCAAGCGTGAGAGCTAAAAATGAAAAATTTACAAAAACATAACATTCTTTTCTATTTTGTTCCAAAAAATTTACATGGGATTTACATTTCTTTGCTAAGTTGGTAGAGTCGTCAAAAATTGACATCAATTGTTAGAATAGGAGGATTCCATGAAACTTTTGTTACGTAATAGTTTGATTGCCTTATTTAGTTTGCTTCTTATCGTTTCTCCTGTTGCTCCTTATGTAGGGACACCCGTTGCTTCGGTTGAAGCAGAGTCGTCTCAACTGGGGACACTTGTTGAAGAAGAAGAGGCAAAGATTGCACCAGGAGTAACGCAAAAAAAGATGCATGTTTCGAATAATCGGGGTAATCAACGTGTATCGATGCTATCGGTTGATTTAAGTAAAGGGGATTTAGCCATTGAAACTGGAATCCCTAACGGTAAATATCCAGGTATGCAAACATTAACAGGTCAAGCGAAGCAAGTATCAAAGCCTGGTCATGTGGTTGTAGGTGGTATTAATGCCGACTTTTATAACATGAGTACAGGTGAAGTTGTCGGTTTATTTGTACATAACAAAGAATGGTTACATATGTCTACTCGACCGGCTTTTGGCATTACTGAAGATGGAAAACCAATTATTGGCACACCCTCATTTAGCCATCAAGTGACGTTGGGAGACAAATTTTTTGATATAGCCGGAACAAATAAAGCCAGAGGGACGGATCAATTAGTTCTTTATACTCCGAAGCAAGGAGCGTCTACAAAAACGAATTCGAGCGGAGCTGAAGTCGTTTTAGAAAATGTGGAGGGAGATGCCCATCAGTTTGGTACTGTAAAAGCTACAGTAAAAGAAGTGATCAGTGATAAAGGAGATACTCCATTAGCTGAAGGGACAATCGTTCTGTCTGGACACGGTGCCGCAAAATCATTTTTAGTAAATGAATTTAAAGAAGGCGCTGAGGTGGTCATTACCATGGCTGCCAACGAACCATGGAATAATGTTAAAGAAGCGGTAGGCGGGCATCCGTTATTAATAGAATCAAATACATTAACGGATCTTCCTAGTAACGCTTTTAATGACGCGGTTGCACCAAGATCGGCTGTTGGTATTAAAGCAGATGGGACGTTCTTTTTTGTCGTCATTGATGGGCGTAACCCTGGATATAGTGAAGGAGTTACCGTGCATGAATTACAGAAAATCATGCAGGAAATGGGAGCTGTTCATGCACTTAACTTAGATGGCGGCGGGTCTTCCACTCTAGTAGCAAGGCAACCAAGCCAAGAGACTGTTTCTGTTGTGAACACACCTTCTGATGGTTCTGAGCGACTCATTGCCAACTCATTATTGATTGTAAGTTCTGCTCCGGTAGGACAATTAAGTAGTTTAGCAGTTACGCCGAATAAAGGATTCATATTAAAAGGCAGTAAGATGCAATTTAAGGCAAGTGGATTAGATGCTGCATACAATCCAGTTGCCATTAACGACACTATTTCTTGGTCTTCATCTGAAAACATTGCGGATATTTCAGCTGAAGGTTTACTTACCGCGAAAGAAGCTGGTAAAACAAAGATTACTGCTGCGACTGGTTCAGTAGAAGGTAGTGCAGAAGTAGAAATTGTTGATCAAATTGATGAAATAAAACTTCCACAATCAGAACTAACGCTTGATCGTGGTGGAACGTTTGATTTGTCGGCTGCTGTCTATCATAAGGGAAAAAAAGTAGTGGCGGATCAACGCTTATTTAATTGGAAAGTAGAAGACGAAATTGGCACGATTAATGACGAAGGAATATTTACTGCTACAGATAAAGTCGCAAAAGGAAAGGTAACAGTTTCCTATGGCGGTGTTGAAGATACGATAACGATTGAAGTTGGCAAGCCGCCCATTATTCTAGAAGACTTTGAAAAAGGAATATCCCACTGGGCATCTGGAGGGGCAAGATACAATACAGTTGATATTCGGCAAACAACGTATCCGGAACCGGCTCGTTTCGGAAATCATGCTCTCCAATTGGATTACGATTTTACCGGAAAGCTGGGCACATCGGGTGCATACGCATTTCCGAAAGAAGATATCATAATTGAAGGATATCCGGAAGCAATTGGTATGTGGGTATATGGTGATGGTAAAGGACACTGGATTCGTTCTCAATTAAAAGATGGTGAGAACAAAGCATTTGCTATAGATTTTGTGACGAATGCGGACTTTAAAGGCTGGAAATACATTGAAGCACCCGTTCCAAAGGGCAGGCCGACGCCGCTAAAGTTAGACTTAGCATTTCGTTATATGGAAACGAGCAACGATAAAAAAGACGCGGGAACGGTTTATATTGATAATATTCGCGCAGTCTATGGCGAAACGAATGATGATTTAACCAATCCAACGATATCAGATATTGCACCAGCCGATAAAGCGGTGTTAAAAGAGAATACCGTTGAAATTTCGGCCGTTGCAACAGATGATAAAGAAGGAACGGGGATCAATAAAGATCGAATCGAAATGAAAGTAGATAATGTTTCTGTAAAACCTTCATTCGATGAAAAAACTGGAAAAATCACGTATACATCTAAACAGCCTTATGCGGATGGCATCCACCATGTGTACTTAGCCGTCCAAGATAATTTTGGAAATCCGGTGGAAAAAAAGTGGAGCTTTGAAGTAGATACAGACAGTGCCCAATTATCTCTTTCTGCTCCCGAAAAAGTATACGCAGGAAACCCATTTGAATTAAAGGTCCAAGCGAATAAATTAAAAGATATTCATGGTTCGTCTCTATCATTTACATATGATCCTAGTAAAGTAGAGATCGTAGACCAGGATGAAGAAAAAGAAGGTATTCAAATAGCTGTTGCTGAAAAATTAAAGCAAGCGACGATTACGGCGAACCAGGTCGATGCCGATAAAGGCATAATTACATTCTCAGTAGAAAACATGGAGAAAATAAAAGATCTTACCGAACAAGAAGAGGTTATATCGATCATCGGGAAAGTGAAGCCGAACGCTGAAGACGATGTGACCGTTGCTTGGAAAGAAGGCCATATTCGCTTACAGGACGATAAAGAGAATGCCAAGCCGATAAACTTGCCTGATTTTAGCCGTGAAATCAGTTATGGTGTTCAATTAGAGTTGGAAGCTTTATCTGTACAATCACCCACAACGATTAAAGCAACAGACGAAAATGGAAAACCACTTGCTGGAGTTGGGGTTTTTGTACTGGGGGATGTAAATCAAGTAGCTCGAATCAAGAGCGATAGTGTAAAAGTCTTTAGTGATAGTAATGCGGAATCAAAAGTGTTAGAAACAGTAAATGAGTATGATCAGTTATTAGTGATCGATCATAACGACTCATGGATTAACGTGAAACTGCCGAACGGCAATGCAGGATGGATCCTCAAAGAACATGCGTCGATTTCTTCTTGGGGACAACCTTTGGGAGTAACAAATAAAGATGGAGAATTTGTTACGAAAGATCTTACTTTAGCTGTAGGCTCGTATGACCTGCAAGCGAAAAAAGGGTCCCATTATAGTAAAAAGACAACTACGACAGTGAAGCCGCATCTTGGATCAACAAAGCCGGAACATTTGGCTTTATCTTGGGAACAAAGCCCAAAAACAACACAAAGCTTTACATGGAGAACGGCACCGACCGTTACAAACACAGTAGTTGAAATTGTAAAAACCGATGAATTTAAAGGGTTTGAAGCGGATAATGTCGATACGATAAAAGGAAAGAATTATCCGTTTGCTACCGACATTGGTGTCATGCAAATTCACGAAGCGAGCGCCGTTAATTTAGAGCCAGGGACATCGTACACATATCGTGTTGGGGATGGAACAGACGCAGGATGGAGTGAAAGTGCCACATTTACGACCGAAGCGAAAGAGGATGAGGCATTTACATTTTTATTCACATCAGATACACAAGCCATTCCGAACGAAACAGCGGTAGATGGTTACGGTATTTGGGGAGAAATTTTTGGTAAAGGACTACAAGAATATCCAAATGCTAAATTTATGCTTCTTTCTGGGGATATCGTTGATTATGGCGACAAACAGCTTCATTGGGAACATTGGTTTGACGCGGCGAAGGAATATCTTCCGAACATTAATATGGTGCCCGTCCTTGGGAACCATGATGTTGTGGGCGGAGGAAATGCCAACTTCAAGGCTCAGTTCCAATTGCCTTTAAATGGTCCAGAAGGTGAAGTGGAGCAAGCATATTCGTTTGATTATGGGAACCTTCATATCGCTGTCTTAAATACAGAAGGCGATCTGAAAAAGCAGGCAGAATGGTTGAAGCAGGATATGAACAACAGTGATAAACAGTGGAAAATTGTTTCTTTTCACCGTTCTCCATACCACAGTCATTTCTCTCGTGGCAGCGAAGATATTCGTAATGAATGGACGCCAGTCTTTGATGAGGTTGGTATTGATCTTGTTCTTTCCGGTCATGACCATGCGTATATGCGGAGTTGGCCGTTATACAATGGAGAGAAGGTGGAAGAAGGTAAAGGTCCTACGTATATCATAGGCGGATCCGCAGGCCCTAAGTTTTATGAAATGGGTGATCAGGAATGGATTCGGGTCGCTTTTGATGACGATATTCAAATTTATTCTGGTGTTACGATTGATAAGAATGAATTAACGTTTAAAGTAACAACAAGAGAAGGTGATACGGTAGACGCCTTTACAATGGTCAAACAAGATAAAGACCCAGGCGAAGGCGAGAAACCGGGCGAAGGTGAGAAGCCGGGCGAAGGTGAGAAGCCGGGCGAAGGTGAGAAACCGGGCGAAGGTGAGAAACCGGGCGAAGGTGAGAAACCGGGCGAAGGCGAGAAACCGGGCGAAGGCGAGAAACCGGGCGAAGGTGAGAAGCCGGGCGAAGGCGAGAAGCCGGGCGAAGGCGAGAAACCGGGCGAAGGCGAGAAACCGGGCGAAGGTGAGAAGCCGGGCGAAGGTGAGAAGCCGGGCGAAGGTGAGAAGCCGGGCGAAGGTGAGAAACCAGGCGAAGGTGAGAAACCGGGTGAAGGTGAGAAACCAGGCGAAGGTGAGAAACCGGGCGAAGGTGAGAAACCGGGTGAAGGCGAGAAACCGGGTGAAGGCGAGAAACCGGGTGAAGGTGAGAAACCAGGCGAAGGTGAGAAACCGGGCGAAGGTGAGAAACCAGGCGAAGGTGAGAAACCGGGCGAAGGTGAGAAACCAGGTAAAGGTGAGAAGCCGGGCGAAGGTGAGAAACCGGGCGAAGGTGAGAAGCCAGGTAAAGGCGAGAAGCCGGGTAAAGGCGAGAAGCCGGGTAAAGGTGAGAAACCGGATGATAAGGAAGAACGGAAAAAAGTTGTTACTGTAGTACCTTCTAAAAATAAGAACGATCAATTCGAAATTAAAAATGGCTCTATTGAACAGCTCGCATTACAAGGAAAATTGGTCGTTGACTTGAAGAATAATGAAGAAGGTTTTGTGAAATTAACGAAAAAACAAGTCCAGATGTTAAGAGAGAAAAATGCGACATTGAACGTGAAAGCTGCGAATGTCGAGTTAGGAATTCCGGCAATAAACTTTGTTCATCAGGATGAAGAAGTCGTCATTAAAATCACGAAAACTGGAAAAGTTAAAGATGCTCTTACGGATGTTTACGATTTTACAATCATTCAAGGAGATCAAGTGATTCAGGATTTCGAAACACCTGTAACGATGAAGTTTACCATTGACGGAAAAATACAAGATTCCAGCAATGTCCATGTTTATTATTTCAATGAAAAATCCAAGAAGTGGGAGTTAGTTGGCGGTACGTATGAAGCTGGTGTCGTTACTGCCGCGACGAATCACTTTAGTGAATTTACAGTGTTTGAATCAAAAAAGGAAACAGTAGCGAACAAAGAACGTACAGAAAGACAGAGTGATCAGGACAATAAAGATAAAGCAGGAGAAAAACTTCCAAACACTGCAACAAATATGTATCTTTGGTTAACGGTAGCGATCGTATTGCTATTTGCAGGTATTGTTATTGTTCTTATCAATAAAAGAACAAGACAAAATAAGTAGTTGTACGTATAGGTAATGTGAGGATCAGTCCTAGTGACTGATCCTTTATTATGGGGCCGGGACATAAGCAAATACGAAATAGCAAAAACCGAACAATTCATTTATAGTTGTTCGGTTTATTTGTGTTTAAAAAATCCCTATCATCGCTACGTCAACATATTTCGCTTTCCGCGGGCACGGCTTCAGCTTCCTCGGAAAGCAAAGGTCGCTTTCCTGCGGTATCTTCAGCTCGAGCTATTCCCGCAGGAGTCTACATATGTTGACTACGCTAAAAGCTTGCGTATTATATACTAGGACCATTTATCCCGCATGTAAGGTGCCGTAAGCCTCCCACTTCAAAATCTTGAGTGAATACAAAAGGTCTAAGTGGGAGTAAACGGCACCTAAATGCCCGATTGGTTCAACTAACATTCAGCAGGAGCCCTACTAAATGAAGTTTCACTCTTTATTGTTCGCTTTTTCATCAGCTGATTTAGTTATGTCAACGGAAGGAATCAAAATCAATAATCCCTATTACGTTGTAGTTTGCGTTTTAGTTGCTTTGGTCATCTTAGCTACTTTTAAGTAAAGTGCTGCCAGCTGATCCAGGAAAAAATTTGAATATGATCACCCGATTGCACCACTCTAACCGTTTTTTACACCACTGCATTTCACAGCCAAAACGATAAATTCCCCAGATTCGATATGTGAACCTGATGGAATCGTGAATTTCGTCAGGTTTTTCAGCATTATGACTCTTGTTAAATATAAGTAATCTAATCAAAAATAAAAGTTTTTCATTGTTTTGTATAAGTTTACTTTACTATTATAAAAGATAAGTTTATAATTTGATTTGAAGAGGTGATGGTCGTGAAGAAAGATTTTGGTGATTCGATATCCAATAAAGTTTATGAATATCGTGTACTTGCCAGAATGACTCAGCAAGAATTAGCAAACAAAGTCGGGGTTTCCAAACAAACCATCTTCGTAATGGAAAAAGGAAATTATGTTCCGACCTTGCTGTTAGCTTTTCGAATTGCCGATTTTTTTAATGTCGATGTAAATGATATTTTTACTTATGTGAAAGGAAATGATCAAAATGATCCATGAATTTTTCTCAAATATCCACGACGCCGTTTTTTTCCCTTTAAAGTCCTGGGCTGAACAATCTCAGGGAAATTGGAATATTCTCGTTGTAGTTGGTTTTTTACTGGTGATGGGCAGTGCGATTTTTGTCTATATCTTTCATAGGAAGATGGGACCTGCCGATGAACGGACAAGTAAGATCTCATTGAAGAGTGCTTACTTCATGCTATTGACAATTGTGCTGTGTGACATCATTTTTCCAAAAGACTATATGTGGAACATCTTTTTCACGTTCAAATATGCGCTGGCATTTTTAGCTGGTGGAATTTACTTGGCCGTTCAATATAAAAAGGATTTTTCATAAGAAAAAAGCAGAGGAGCGAGGCTAGCCATGGATAGAGGATTAGACAATGCTGGTAAATAAGCTGACGAAGCGATATGGAAATTCAATCGTTTTAAAAGATCTCTCTTTAGAATTTAACCAAGGAGAAATCGTTGGTCTGATTGGAAGAAATGGTGCTGGCAAAAGTACCTTGATGAAGATTATCACGGAACTTATCTAAACCTATGGTGGATCAGTAACAGACAATGATCAAGTGGGGTACTTGATCGAAGAACCAAAGCGATTCAGTCATAAGACGGGATTATTCCACCTAACTTATTTTTCGGGA
The DNA here is from genome assembly GCF_037980985.1 of Siminovitchia sp. FSL H7-0308. Taxonomy (NCBI): domain Bacteria; kingdom Bacillati; phylum Bacillota; class Bacilli; order Caryophanales; family Bacillaceae; genus Siminovitchia; species Siminovitchia sp. FSL H7-0308. The sequence continues at coordinate 2,869,696 of NZ_CP150282.1, read as the reverse complement.
ATTTACGGAAACACCTTCAAACTCAATGAATACGCGGGGCTCTTACGGAACCTGCAATTACAAAAAATTCTCCAAAGATGGTCATGATAACGTACGATTTAATCATCACTTGGGCATTAAAGATATACAATAAACGATTCAGGCACGAACTTACTGAGGAAAGTAGCTGTTCGGACTGCTTTATCCGAAAAAGATAAACCTTTGAAAAAGGGTATTATTCTGATAATGGGAGTACATTCATAAAGAATGGACGAAGTTAGCTTTTACACCAAAATATATGTATAATTCCCATTCTTGGAAAAAATTAATTTTTGGCGAGGGTATAAAGACGATGTTCTCAAGAATAAACTGACAATGCCCGCCAGACGGACGCTTGGGGAATTAGCTGAATTTGACTGGGCGGGGGCTGTCCGCTAAATCTTGCGACAAGTGGCTGGACAAAGCCATCTATTTGTAAGCCCCACTATTTAGTCAATATTTCTATATGTGTATTATAAAATTTTAGAGAATATGGGGCGATATAAAATGCAATTTTTTAAAAAGTATTCTTTATTGGCTCTAGCAATATCTTTATTTGTTTTATTGTCTGGATGCGGGGCAGGTAAAGCAGTTGAAGGAGCAGATCAATACATAACAACTATTGAACAAATCGATATTCCAGATGATATAAAGGTTATCGGACTGGGTGAGGCAACACATGGAAATATTGAATTTCAAGAGTTGAAAAAAGACGTTTTTAAAGTATTGGTAAAAAATGAAAATGTCCGTGTTTTTGTCTTAGAAGGTGATTTTGGGGGCGGACAGCAAATAAATCAATTCATTTTAAATGGAGCTGGTACTGCAAAAGAGGCAGTGAACGCCCTTGATTATGGTATTTATAAAACGGAACAAATGATTGAGCTTGTTCAATGGATGCATGATTACAACGCGACGGTGAGCGAGGACAGGAAAATTTATTTTTATGGAAATGATATGCAACGCTATGACTACAGTAAAAAAGGCGTGCTAGACTATTATAAAGTTGTAAATGAAGATGCATTCAAAAAATATGCATTACAGCTGGAACCTGTTTCAAATGATAAAATGCATGAGTTAACGACAGAGCAATTGAAGGAAATCGATGAAACAATAGAAAACATCCTTTCAGACCTGCAAACAAATGAAGGGAATTACGTGGAACAATCATCTACTGAAGCTTATCTCTTTGCTTTACAATATGCGCAAATCATGAAACAGCGTACACAGTTATTTTTAAACGAAGGAGATTATACAAAACTTCGTGATCAATATTTGGCGGATAATTTACAATGGATTGTTGAATTTGAAGCAGAGCGAGGTCACGATAAAGTATTTATGACCGGACATAACGGGCATATTGAAAAAACGTCTGCATCGTTAGCTGGTTACAAATCGATGGGAAATTATTTGGATGATTTGTATGGTGAAGAATACTTTGCAATTGGTACTGATTTTATCAGCAGCGAGTTTCAGGCGAAAAATGGCGGCTCTGGTGAACGACAAATTCATACACTGGAGAATCACAATGATTTAGTTGATGCATTCAGTGAAGTGGAATCAAATGTTTTCTATGTTGATTTTGCAAAAGCAAGGAAGTCGGATGAGTTATCGGATATCATCTCGAGGGAACAAAAAATGGCGAATATTGGGGATGATTTCCGCTGGTGGTACAAGACTTTAAAGAAGTTTTACACGATTGAAATGACACCCAGCAAAGCATATGACAGTGTTATTATTGTAAAGGCAGCAACACCAACAAATGTCATAGAATAGCGCTATTTAATGATAACACAGCATAAAATAATCCAATTCTATAAGTGTCCAACTTGCTTTTCTTTTTTCCACAAATAGGGCCAGATTGTAGAACGTTTCATTCGTATTTGCAGTGGTTATTGTTGACTTAATAGTAGGGAAGTATTTTTGATGGGGGTTTGGGTAATGCACATAAAAACGAAAAGGTTATTGATACGAGAATTTGAATCCAAGGATTGGCAAGCTGTATACGCGTATACGTCGGACAGTCATGTTATGAAGTATATACCTGAAGGCGTTTTTACTGAAAAAGATGCCAAAGAATTTGTAAGTAAAAACACAAGTGATGATGCCGAAAAATTTCCTGTAGTATTAATAGCGGAAGATATTGTTATAGGGCATATTGTTTTTCATAAGTATTTTGGTGAGCATACTTATGAGATTGGATGGGTGTTTAATCCAAAATACCAAAACAGAGGATACGCCTCTGAAGCGGCAAAAGCCATCTTGGAATATGGCTTTAAAGAAATGAACTTACACAGGATTATAGCAACATGTCAGCCTGAGAATATTCCTTCATTCCGAGTGATGGAGAAGATTGGAATGAGAAGGGAAGGCTTTTTTAAAAAATGTATCCCTAATGGTAATGAATGGTGGGATGAATACTATTACGCCATTTTAGAAGAGGAGTTCAAATGAACGATAAAGAGTTCACAAGGTTTTTTTCGTCAATAAAAGGTGAAAAAATTGGATCAGATTGTGAAAAAGTAAAGAGGGTTTTCTGGTAATGACAGTGGAATTGTTTTATTTGCAAGTCTCATCTTGACATTGCAAATACTTCAAGAACGCATGAGAAACTTTTGAAGGAGAGTTAAATTACGCAATCGGGCGGTATTGTTTCATAAGAAATAAATTGGGACCACCATTTAGACAACTCTAAAATGTGTGGTCCTTTTAATATCCACTATGATATAAAGCGAAAATTCTGCGAATCAGGATGCCGGATTTACTTGTGGGGCCAGGTTGTTTCGGTTTGCGGTACCGGTTAAGGCCGCATTTTATCCGGCATGTAAGGTGCCATATACCCCACATCAAGACCTGAGTTGGTAAGTGGGAGAAAACGGCACTAAATGCCCGATTCGTTCAACTAACATTCAGTAGGAGCCCTACTGAATGAAGTTTCACTTTATGTTCACGACTTGTACGAAGATCAATTATTTTTAGATGTGGTGGAAGGTTCTGGACCTTCCTTTACGCTTAGCCGAAAGTCGGAATGACAGGATTTGAACCTGTGACCTCTTGGTCCCGAACCAAGCGCTCTACCAAGCTGAGCCACATTCCGGAATGCCGCGAGTGGGAGTCGAACCCACACGCCCTTGCGGACACTAGAACCTGAATCTAGCGCGTCTGCCTTTCCGCCACCGCGGCAAAAATGATAGCTCTATTATTATAACATAATATGAACATAAAATGTTTTGACGTTTTTTTGAAAATCCAGCGTCTTTTTCATGTTCCCTCTTGCACCTCCAGCTACGTGAGGCCTTATGATGAATATATACTTTTCGTAGGAGGGTTTTTAATGAAAGAGAATACGAAGTACGCCGTTGGAGAGTTTTCCAAAAAGACAGGTTTGTCTGTTCGCACGCTGCATTACTATGATGAAATTGGGTTGCTTCAACCTGAAAAGGATTCGGAAACAGGTCACCGCATTTACAGTCATTCAGATATTGTAACCTTGCAGAAAATCTTAAGTCTTAAATTTCTCGGTTTCAGTCTGGAGCAAATCGCTTCCTTGCTGCATAAATCGAGCTTTACGGTTGATTTAGCTGACACATTGACTCTTCATATGAAGGCTTTGGAAGAAGATAAAAAGCGAATTGAGATATCAATGAATGCGATGAAGAGAGTCGTCAGATTGCTTAAGGAAGAAGGAGAAGTGGAAAGTTCCGCATTATTCAGCATCATTCATAATATGCAAACGGCGAAAAAGCAAAAAGAATGGATGGATGAGCATGAGCTGACAGAGGTAATGGAAGTGTTGTCCGGGAGATCCGAAGAAGAAAAAATCGCCTTGGATCAAATGTTTATTACATTTTATAAGGAAGTCAAACAATTATATGGCAGTCCGGTAGACGACCCCAAAGTAACAGAAATGCTTGAATCTTATCTTCATAATACTTTTTCCTTTCTGGGAGAAGACTTGATTCACCAACTGGCGGACGCAAATGTCGAAGAAACGGATATTCAAGAACTGGAGAATATGTCGCCTTTTCCATTTACGGAAGAAGAGCAGAAATGGCTTAACGAGGCGATGGAATATTATGTGAAGGAAGCAGAACAGGAATAGATGTGTTTTTTTGTAAAAGCGTTCCATCCCATCTGATCAGTTTCCGGCAGATTTTTAAAGCCAGTCCCAGCCATATGTAAAAATAATGAAATCCCTTCCGATTAATATCATGATTGGAAGGGATTTTCTCAATTGGTAAGGTATATTGTAAGTGATACGAGCTCCAAGACGCTTGAGGAAGCTTATATGAAGATGCAGCGTGAAAACCTTTCGCAAGTAAGCGGGTGAAAAAACAACATATGGGGCTTAACCTAGCCAAAGCCCAACGATAGTATATATTCTCGATGTTTTTCCCTTTCATGTCGGCTGTTCCCCCTTGAAGATGTTTGAAATATGGCGCACGATTTGACACTGTATTCCCTACAATGAAGTTTAATGAATGATTATGACGAAAGTTTTTTACAGGAAGACATGCAACTTCATCGTATTCATTATATATAGTGAAAAGGATCGCAATCAGTATGGTTTACGGGTCAAGAGAGTAGTCACAAAAAGAAGGAATGTTCGCCAACCCAATATTTGCAAACGACATCGCAGAGATTCAATCAGGAAAGAGTGTGGAAGAAACTGAAAAAGTCAATCATTTGTATTTCTTTTTTCACATATAGGAGCTGCTCAGTGGTTTGCGAAAATGAAAAATTGGGTATTCCTTCATTGATATGATTACATATTAGGGGGAATGTGGTCATGGAGGAAGGTTATCCTAGTCGCAGGCAGTATCAAAAGAAAAGACAGCAGGGAAAAAGAATATTAAAAAAGTTAGCCATTCACACCGTGATGGCATTTTTTATCTGCGGTGTTTTATTGATGGGGGTGCTTGCGTTTGCCGCAGTGGCTTATGTAAGGGATGCTCCACAATTAAATCCCGAGTTGCTGAATTCCCCGCAGTCATCCACGATCTATGATATGAATAGCAAAAAAGTGACAGATATCGCCGGAGAGGAATATCGCAAGGTCGTTCCTTTGGATCAGATACCAAAAAAAGTGCAAAATGCGTTTTTGTCCGTTGAAGATGCGAGGTTTTGGAACCATCCCGGCATTGATGTCAAGCGGGTTGCCGGCGCGGCGGTGGCCAATGTGAAGGAAGGTTTTGGGGCAGAAGGGGGCAGCACAATCACACAGCAGCTTGTCAAGATGTCCTTTTTATCCTCGGAAAAAACGATTGAGCGGAAAGTACAGGAAGCGTATCTTGCCTTAAAAGTGGAAAATAAGTATACAAAAAAAGAAATATTGGAAAAGTATTTGAACAAAGTGTATCTTGGCGAAAAAACTTATGGTGTAGCGACAGCCGCAGAAGTGTATTTTGGTAAATCGGTTGAGGATCTGAATATCAGCGAGGCTGCGCTACTGGCGGGGTTGCCGCAAAGGCCGAGTGGGTATAATCCATACAATCACCCTGACCTTGCCGAGAACCGGAGAAATATTGTCCTTTCTTTAATGGAAGAGCATGGATATATTTCGGAAAAAGAAAAAAAAGAAGCCCAGTCGATCCCTGTAGAGAAGCTTCTTAAAAAACGGGAGAATAAAACTTTTTATAACAGCTTTACGGATCGGGTTATTGAAGAGCTGAAAGAAAAAGGGATTGATGAGAAGGAACTTTTTACACAGGGACTGAAAATCTATACAACGCTTGATCCAAAAGCACAGTCAATAACGGAAAAAGTGCTAAAGACAAATGAATATATCGAATTTCCCGATGATCAATTCAAAGCGGGTGTTGTGCTGTTAGATACAAAAACAGGAGAAGTACGGGCAATCGGCGGTAGCCGGCATTCGGAAGAAGTCCAAAGGGGATTCAACTATGCCACTCAATTAAAGCGCCAACCCGGTTCAACGGCTAAGCCGGTTATGGCTTATGGACCGGCGATTGAAAAGTTGAAATGGTCTACTTATGAGCAAATTAAAGATGAACCCATTGAATTGAATGGCAAGGTATTTAAAAACTGGAATAATCGTTTTCACGGAAATGTCTCCATGCGTAAGGCGATGCAATGGTCATATAATATCCCGGCTATCAAGGCGATGATGGAAGTGGGCACTGAAGAGGCCAAGCAGTTTGCCGGAAAACTGGGGATTCCCTTAAAGGAAGTTTTTCCATCTTATGCTATCGGAGGGTTTGGTGACGGAATATCGCCTCTGCAGTTGGCAGGAGCTTATTCTGCCTTCGGTAACGACGGTGTTTTTAACGAACCACATACAGTGAGAAAGATCGTCTATCCAAGTGGAAAGGAAAAGAGTCTTCAGCCAAAACCTGTTCAGGCAATGAGCGATTATACAGCCTACATGATCACCGATATGCTAAAAACAGTGGTCGAAGAAGGAACGGGACAGATGGCCCATATTCCAGGACTTCCTTTGGCCGGAAAAACCGGAACGAACGAACTGCCGGATACGATTAGGGGTTCCGGGGTAACGGATGCCTGGTTTGCCGGATATACAACCCGCTATACCGCTGCGGTATGGACGGGATACGATGAGATTACCCAGGAAAGCTATGTTCGAACAAAGGACTCCCACAATGCCAAATTGATCTTTAAACACATCATGTCCGAAGTTTCGAAAGGAATCGAAACACCTGATTTTACGATGCCGCCCTCGGTTGAAAAGGTGACGATTGGCAATCGGGTTGAGTTGTTTGTCAAAGGCACCGCGCCGAAGAGGAAACAGTTGAATATCGATAAGCCAAAGAAAGTCGAAGATAAAGAGGAAAACAAGCAACAGGAAGTGGAAGAGACAGAGAAGAAACAGGATGAAGTGCAAGAAGAAGAGAAAGAACCGGAGCAGGAGAAAGAGAAAGTGCCTAATCCGAACGAAGAAAAACAAGAAAACGAAACACCCGACACGAATAAACCAGAAAATCCTGGTGGAGAAAAGCCTGCTCAAGACAATCAGCAGCCTGGAGAAGATAATAACCAGCAAAACGATGATCAGCAGGATACCGGGAACAATGATAAAGGCAATCCAGGAAATAATCCGCCGGGAAATAAGGATACCCCGCCCGCGGGGGACACTGGCGGAACGGACGGCTCCGGCGAGAAAAAAGAGGAGCCGGCTACTCAAAGTCCGCCGCCCAGAAAAGATGACGGTTAGGATGGAGCAACGTTATCCTCTTTTAAAACGAACCGTTTCAGGAAGAGAAGACTCTTCATTTTAAAACGAAGCCGTTTCAGGAAGAGAAGACTCTTCTTGAGCGGTTTTTTTACGTTGGATATGCGCCTGAACAAAAGCCGTATAAGCTTCCGGATTTTCTAGCATTTTTTCCTGAAAGAGGTTTAATGGTGCATGGATAACGGAATAAAAGAAATAATAAGACTTAGTCAATAAATCAACAAAGGAGAACGAACATGTCCAATGTCAAATTAGCAGTCATCTTTTACAGCATGGGCGGAACGAATTATCAATTGGCAAAATGGGCTGAAGAAGGGGGAAAAGAAGCAGGAGCTCAAGTTAAAGTGCTGAAAGTGGAGGAGTTAGCCCCGGAATCCATTATTGAAAGAAATGAAGCATGGAAATCAACAGTAGAGGCAACAAAAGATGTTCCCATTGCTACTGGCGACGACATTCAATGGGCGGATGCGATAATCTTCAGTGTCCCTACCCGATTTGGCAACATGCCTTCACAAATGAAACAATTTCTCGATATTCAAGGAGGGCTGTGGTCTTCGGGTAAAACAGTGAACAAAGTGGTCAGTGCCATGACTTCAGCGCAAAACCCGCATGGCGGCCAAGAAGCAACGCTTTTATCTTTGTATACAACGATGATGCACTGGGGGGCGATCATTGTACCTCCTGGTTATACAGATCAATCGGTTTTCGGGGCCGGTGGAAATCCATACGGCACAAGTGTAACCGTTGATCAAGATGGCAACATGGTTGACGATGTCCAAGCAGCGGTTAAGCATCAGGCAAAGCGCACCGTAACCGTCGCGGAATGGGTGAAAAAAGCGAATCAATAACGGTAATCGGGAGCTAATCGGCAAATGTCCGGTTAGCTTTTTTCATTGAACTTTTTCATCACTTGCTTGGATTTCCAAAAAAATGTTCCGGAAATAAAAAGATTTGCGCACCCGCCGATTCAATTGAACTAAATGGTGCATGGCGGTTTGTGACGAGTGTATTTTGCCGAATTTGATTGGTTAATGTCTCGATAAAAGGAGATCATCTCAGTATCTTTTTTCAAAGAAGCCGGTCCACTAATCGTATTTAATGGTGATTTTACCCCCCAAAGAACAACATGGCCACTACAGGCAAGTGGTCAGAAGCTTCTGGCATTATGTTAACAACCCCAGCATCCAATATGTCAAAATGATGACTGGCAAAGATATAATCTAGTCGCGTTCTTGGCCGATGTGCAGGATATGTAAAGCCTGTTCCTTTTCCAACTATTTCCCACGCATCCTGAAATTCTTTCGTCAAATTTTGCCATCGTTTCGATCTCGGCTTCATGTTCCAATCGCCCATTATCACAACCGGTTTGGCTTTATTTTGCTGTAACTTCAATATATAATCTGTTTGTTTTTTGTGGAGCAATGGGTTAAGGCTTAAGTGGGTGACGATTATTTGCAAGGATAATGTTTCGATTTGAACTTTTGCCTCCAACAGAGACCTTCCCTCGCTGAGTCCCGGCATCGTAAATGAATGGGTTGCTTTGTCGACAATGGGATATCTCGATAAAAGGGCGTTTCCAAATTGCCGTTCTTTCGCCAAATATTTGGTTTTTTTCCAAATAGATGGACAAAATGCATAGTCCATCCCACATTGTTTCGCCAACCAATCCGCCTGATCTTCATAAAGACTTCGTTTTGAAAAATGACTGTCAACTTCGTTGAGACCGATAATATCCGGCTTGCAAAACGCAATGACATCAGCAATTCTGCCAAGGTCGACTTTTTTATCCGATCCCCTGCCATGATGAATATTAAAGGTCATTGCCTTGATCTCCAAAGCGTTCACCCATTCCCTCTGCAACTTTACAAAATAGTGTTTGAAGTTCGCTTTATTTCATACACTAGTCTTATTTTTCCACTCATATTTACTTATTTCTTATACAAAATAAATCAGAACAATTTATTGTAAGGGGAATTGCCAATGGACATTAGGATGAGACAATATTGCCTTTCGGCATGGAATTTCATCGATCCGGTTTATTTTCAATGTACGCGGTTGCAATATATTCAAAAAGCATGCGGTAATCAATCCATATTACGTGTCCGGTTAACGAAATACAAAGGAAGGGATATCGTTTTATCAGACGGGACTCCTATCAAGAAGAATGACGTACTTGTGAAAATTCATTTGCATAATAGCAAGCTTTTGCAGCAAATGGAGTCGTGTCATAGCGAAATTAGAAGAGCTTTATATATTTACCAAGCGGTTAAAGAGTCGCTTCCATTCGTTATCCGTTATATCCAGACTCAGAAGAATCATGAGCAGATAAAAGGGCTGATCGGCATTACGATGCTTTATAAAGGATGTAAGAAATTAGGGTTAGAGCCGTACCCAATTATTCACCCGTTTTATAAACATTTCAAAAAGTTTTCTCTTCTTCCGATCTATTTTCTCTCCTCCGCAAGAGCATTCAATAAAGAAATTCCGTCTCCCATGTATTTATTTATGTCAAGGGATACATTAATGAGCCGTTATGGACACAATAATTGATACGAAAAGGAAATGAAAAAGGATGAAGAGAATGGTCTATTTAATGATCGTTATCATTGTCGTTGTCATGATCATCATTTTGATAAAAACGGCTGTTAAGCCTAATCGACAATCTTTGGATCAAACAGAAATGACGCAAACAGGGAAACCTGTCATTTTACTGATCGTCGACTCCCTGATGAATGAACCGCTGCAGCAGGCAGTAAAAAAAGACCGTGCGCCGGCGCTTCAATTTCTGATGGAACATGGCCGGCTATATCCTGATGTTGTCAGCAGTTATCCCACAATGTCTGTGACGATTGACAGCACATTATTAACGGGAACGTATTCGGATAAGCATCGTGTTCCGGGTCTCGTTTGGTATGATGAAAATGAAAAACGGCTCGTCAATTATGGAAGCGCCAGAGAAGAAGTGTTTAAGCTTGGCGTCAAGCAAGTGGCGGAGGACAATCTTTATAAGTTGAACCATAAGCATTTACATCGTGATGTCAAGACGATTCATGAAACATTAGCGGATGCGGGGCAGCAAAGCGCGTCGATCAATGCGCTCGTTTACCGTGGAAACGAAAAAAAGACGCTGCATATTCCCGAAGTCGCAGCAAAATTGAAATTGGCGCCGGAAACATTACACATAAAAACGCCTGCGCTTTTTTCCTATGGCATGCTGTCGCAATTCAGCCCAAAAAACGATCAACATATCGGCCCGTTTGAAAAGTTTGGTTTTAATGATGCCTTTTCCGCCCAAGAATTGAAGCATCTCATTCAAAATGATAAGCTTCCCGCTTTTACAATTGCCTATTTTCCGGAGCTTGACCAAGAAGTCCACAAAAATGGCCCTAAAGAACATATTGATGCCATTGCGAAAACAGACAAGCAGGTTCAAGAAGTGTTGAATACGTATGAATCGTGGGACGAAGCGCTGAATAGCGCCATTTGGATTGTGATGGGAGACAGCGGCCAGGCGGAAGTGGGAAATGACAAAAATCAATCCCTTATTCGCTTAAAAGACATGCTGGATGATTATAACATATACAAAGTGACAGAGCAGGTTAAAAAAGATGACCAAATTGTCCTCGGGCACAATGAAAGGATGGCGTTCATATATATTTTGGATGAGGCGATCAGACAGGAGGAAGTTGTAAAAAAACTGCAAAAGGATGAAAGAATTGGGTTTCTCGCCTGGAAAGACGGGGCTGATGTTCATGTGGTTGCGAATGGCCACAAAGAAATTTTTACTTTTCGCCCCGACGGCCCGTACAGGGATTCATACGGGCAAACGTGGACAATTAAAGGAGATCCTTCTGTGCTGGATATGACGGTTCATGGTGATGTGATTGAATATAAAACGTACCCTGATGCGCTTGCGCGGCTTCATAGTTCGCTTCATTCACATTCGGGCACTTACATCATTGCGGATGCCAAGCCCGGGTTTGAGTTTCAAGGCGAAGGAACCCCGATTCACCTTGGTGGAGCTGCGCATGGCGCGTTGCATGAGCAGGATACAATGGTTCCCGTGATCGTAACGGGCACGGACACAAAACCGCGCCATATGCGGATCGTTGATTTATATGCGTGGATGATAGACTTGACGAAAAATCGATAACGGTATTTGCATGGTTTTCATATTGGAAGCTGCTCCAGCGGTCACGACCGTCTTTTCATTGCCAGTGTAAAAGGGGGACAGGCGCGAATCTTCGTCACGCTTACTTTTAATCGTTTTCGCAAAAGGGGACGGTGCGATCAATCGGCCACGTTATTATTACCGAAAAGTTGGGCTGGCTATTTTATAGAAAATGGATTAACAACGTCGTTAACAAAAACCACCAAGTACAAAAAGTGTATGCTTGGTGGCGGGAATGGACGGCGGTTAATGTCCGCCTCCTATTCGATGTTAGAGCAAATGGTTTGCAATCTCTTCCTTGTATGGGCCATTATTCAAAAGATGCAACATTTCGTTTGGCGAACTATTGGACATTCGAAATGGTATCTCCTTGAATTGGCTCTATTCCATTTTTAAACTTAATCCGGATTGATTTTCCACTTTCCAAATCTGCTGAATCCATTACTTGGAAATGCAAATGTGGTTCTGAAGAGTTTCCGGAATTGCCGCATTTTCCAATGTATTGTCCTTCTTTTACAAAATCACCTACTTTAACTCGTATTGAGTTCTTTTTTAAATGAGCTAACAGGCTATATTCTTTTTCCGCATGTTGTATGATGACATAATTTCCGGCCGGATTTTCGGCATCCATATCCACTTCGCCAGGAATATTGTCTTTCATACCATCAACCACTTTTGTCACTTTTCCATCTGCCGGGGCTATGATTTCTTCACCATAAACATAGAAGTTTTCATTTCGAGTTCGTGTATCCTTATAAGATGAACCATTTTGTACTTTTACTAAATCATAAGCATAACGCTGATTTTCATATGGATAATGATAATTGATGAATTCATTTGTCCCGCCCCAAAAGACAAACGATTCACCTTTTATTGGCATACTATAAGTAATTTGCGTAAAGCGATTATCACTCTCTGGAAAAATTCTAAATGGCTTTATATAGAGGCTTTGTATCTGATGGTGCCTATCGAAAGAAACGTGAATGGCCTTTTCATTTCGGTCATCTAACCAAGTATAGTAATACAAACCTTGTAAAGTTGCTTTCCATTTTAATTGGTAATGTGTAACGCCCGCATTAAAGGTTTTTGCTAGCTCAACAAATTGCTTTAAAGATATTAGTTGCTGAAAATCTTCAGAGGTGCAACGGTATATTTTTTCAAAATCTTCACATTGAAATATTCTTCCAAACTCTTCTGGGTTAATAGAACCAGCAATCAAAAATAAAACCTCCAAATTATTTCTAAAAAGTGTACTTATACACTCATACGAAATGCTCGTTAAAAAGTTCCGCTAAACCTTCATTTGTTTCCTTTTATGAACTCGGATATTCTTGTTAAGATTTTTAATGGAAATTATTACAACATCTCTATTAAATAAGGTAGCCATCCATTTAAAATCATATAGGGAAGGAAAAGTGTGCTGTCGCGAATGGGCTTTTGCGCCTTTGTCCAATAAGCGGGATAAACTCAACGTTTAACATGGTGATTTTGCTCAATAAATTGATAAGGTTCTTACTAAATGAATGATAGTGTTCATTGAAAAAAAGCTGATGGAATGATGATGCGTATCTATTACAAATTGAATAAAAATCACATGCTTTGGATGATGCTCGGGTGGCTGCTTGTCATTCAGGTGCTTGTCGCTTTTGTCGGGAGAAGTATCGCTCCTTTGGGGATTTTAATCGGGGAAGATCTTTCATAGACGAAAGCACAGATCGGAATGCTGCCTGCCGCGTTATTTTTAGGGTAGTCGACTGTGTCGATACCGGCAGGGCTACTGACCGATCAAATGGGATCTAGAAAAGTACTGCTACTTCTCTCCGTTTGTCTGGGGACAGGGTTTTTGATAATGACTTTTACGTCATCACTTTTTCTATTGTTATGTGCAATTGTTATCAGGGGACTTGGCTATGGCGCTTCTCATCCTGCAACTAACCGGGGTATTCTCAGTGGTTTCCGGCAGAAAGACGGGGGATCGCTATGGGAATCAAACAAATGGGCGTCACTCTCCGATCTGCCCTTGCAGCCCTGCTCCTGCTGCCGTTGGCAAGTGTTTGGGGGTGGCGTCCGGCCATATTGGCGGGAAATTCGATTTTATTATTGACCGGTATGTTTACTTATATCATGTATGATGAACCACGCCAAAAAACAAATCCGACGGCAGCGGCAGTGAAAAGAAATCCAATGACATGTTGGACGCCGTTACGACATAAAGCGCTTGTGTATGTCAGTTTGAGTGCTTTGATTTTAAGCGGTACTCAAATGATCGTAAATACATATCTTGTTTTGTTTTCCTATGAAAGGCTGGGCATCAGTCTTTTTTTATCCGGAACATTGCTTGTTTTGTCCGAAGCAGGCGGTTCTGTGGGAAGGATCTGTTGGGGTGTGATCAGTGACCGCTTTTTCAACAGTAAGCGCTTGATGGTGTTATTTCATCATTGCCGTGATGGCTGCCGCCATTTCAATGATTGTCGCCCTGCTTCCGGCGGGGACATCTTACATTGTGATGGTGCCCGTCGCCTTTTTATTCGGGTTTGGTGTTTCCGGGTTTAATGGCATTTGGATGAATGCCACAACCGAAATTAGTTCCAGAGGAGCAATTGGGCATTGCAACGGGCTTTAGCATTACTGTCGGGTCTTGGGGTGTTGTGGCAGGTCCTCCTTTTTTTGGATTCATTGTGGATATGAGCGGTTCTTTTATATCAGGCTGGCTGTTTATTTCATTCATTGATGTTGCTGTTGAATGTGATGTCTGTGAAACAAGAAGAATCCAAGAAAATAAAACATTTTTCCTAAAAAAATGACAAAGTTTCACTATCTTAAATTGAGTGGTTGAGGAGCGGTTCATTAGTGACTATAGTAATGTTTAATCTTTTGAGTTTTTCAGAAAATGACAACGCTTTCCCGGTAGAAGGAGGTGAAATGACAAATTTCAGCATCAGCTAATTGTCCGCTGTTTTCCAAGAAAAATCATACAAATAAATAGGAGGAGAGGGGAAAGTATGATTGCTTCTGTTAGCAGAGCTATTGATATTTTAAGCTGTTTTACTCAGGAGGAGCCTGTATTGGGCAATGCAGAAATTGCTGAAAAACTGGGATTAAGCAGAAGTACGACACATCATTTAATCACTACACTATGCAATGAAGGTGTCTTAATAAGGGATGCCAGTAGAAAATACCGCCTTGGTTGGAAGCTTTTGGAATGGAATAACAGAGTCATGTTTCAACATGATTTTTATAATAAGGCAATGCCTTTGGTAAAAGAATTGACGGACAGATTCAGGGGAACAGCCCATATTGGCATGTTTGATCGAGGAGACGTCGTTTTTGTCCTCCGGATTTCTTCCATGGAGGCGAATGATGTACCAACTTATCTTGGAGGAAGAAAACCCGCCTATTGTACAAGCGCCGGAAAAGCTCTCATCGCCTATAACGATGTTTACTTGAAAGAAACGATTGCCAAGGGATTATCGAGGCAGGGTCCCAATACCATTACGAATATCGAAACTTTAAAACAGGAATTGAAAGCGGTTCGTGAGCAGGGATACTCTATTAGCAATAATGAAAATGACACACGTACTTATGCGATAGCAGCACCGATTCAATCGTATTCGGGGGAAACGATCGCATCTGTCAATTTGGTGGGGCCGATTAGTTATATGAAAGGGCTTCATAAGGGCCACATTATCCAGTGTGTTATCAATACAGCGAAATCAATTTCGCGTGAATTGGGCTACATCGAAATTTAATGGTTTTCAACGCCTTGGAATAAAGAGAATATTCAGAAAAATAAACAAACTATTTTAAAGGTTCCAAAAAAAGACTTCCTTTTTTCTATACAAACAAGCTTTAGGGGGCATGAACAAATGAACATTTACAAAAGTCGCATTTTTATTGTAATGGTGATGGCTGCTCTGTTATTAGCCGCATGCGGCAGCGGCGGAGACAAAGAATCAACAAAGGCAAGCGGCGGCGGAGCAGAGCAGACTTACGAACTAAAGTTGGGACATATTGCGCCTCCTGACCATATTTGGAATAAAGCGGCAGAAAAGCTGGGTGAAGAATTGGAAAAACGTTCCAATGGTCGTATGAAAGTAGATCTGTATCCCGGTGGTCAGCTTGGGAGTGATTCTGACATGGTACAGCAGCTTGAAACAGGGTCATTGGACATAGCTTTCATTACAAATGCTTTCTTGACATCAAAGTCGGATGCTTTCAGCGCATGGTTTGCACCTTATTTATTTGGCTCTTATGAAGAAGCCTTTGAAGCCAGCAATTCGGATGTGGCCAAAAAGATTTTGGCGACGCTGGATGATCAAGGACTAAAAGCAATGGATTATTTCTTTTCGGGTCATCGGACAATGATGTTTAGGGAAAAAATTGAAACACCTGATGAAATGAAAGGGCTAACAATGCGCGTGACACCAAGCCCGGCCTTGGAAGATTGGTACCGTTCACTCGGGGTAAACCCGGAGTCCATCTCATTGCCGGATGTTTACCAATCGGCACAAACAGGGGTTATCGACGGGATGGAAATGGATTTGGATGCCGCTATCACTTCGAACTTTAATGAAGTGACAGGTTACGGGGCGTTGACAAATCATATGGTTTGGCCGGCAGTGATGATCATTAATAAAAAACGTTTTGAAGACATGTCTGAAGATGATCAAAAAATAATTGAAGAATCTATGGCTGTTGCATCCGAGTATGCCACAATGCAGCGTGCTTCGCAGGAAGAAGAATTCAAAAAAACACTTGAAGATAGAGGGATGGAGCTTTACGACATAGATACCGCTTTATTTAAGCCTCACATGAAAGAATTTGATAAGAAATATAAGGAGATGGATCCTCTTATAAAAGAATTTATTGAAACGTTTCGTAAATAGGAGGTGTTAACATGAAGACATTAAGCAACTGGATTGAAGCTTTTGAAAAGCTGGCGTCCATCCTGTTAATTGCTGCCATGACAGTGGTCCTGTTTATCTCTGTCATATTCAGGTACTTTTTAAACGCCCCGCTTTTTTGGGCGAATGAAGCCAGTATCTTTATGATGGCCTGGCTTACCTTTATCGGAGGAAGTTTGGGGCTTAAGTATAAGTCCCAGGCTTCCATCACTTTTTTGGTTGACCGTTTTTCAGAAAAAGGAAGGAAAATTCTTTTTATCATGACACATATATTATTTTAATAGCGTTGGCGTTCTTACTGTATTTGAGCTATCAATGGGTATTTACCTTGTCTCCGCAAAAGTCGAGTTCTATGCGCTTGCCGATGTGGATCCCTTATCTTTCTGTACCAGTGGGATTGACATTTGCGTTTATCCACCTATTGGATTATTTTATCGATTTATGTAAAAATACACCACAAAGTAGTGAAGCATCATGACCATCCACTTATTAGCAACGATCATCATATTTATTTTGCTCTTGATAATCGGCATCCCGATTTCGCTTGTTTTAGCAATTACTTCATTGGCTTATCTCATTTTGACTGATTCCGTCGCCGTCTTGGGATCGGTTCCACAGAAAATGTTTTCCGGGCTGGATAACTTTGGATTACTGGCCATTCCCCTCTTTATGTTGGCCGGTGAATTAATGAATTTTGGGGGCATCACCACGAGATTAATCACTTTTGCCAAGGTGCTGATCGGACATTTCCGAGGAGGATTAGCGTATGTCTCCATTATCGCCAACATGTTTCTCGCATCCATTTTGGGCTCTGCCAATGCGCAAGCTGCCATGATGAGTAAGGTCATGGTTCCCGAGATGGAAAAGGAAGGATATTCCCGAAGCTTTTCCGCCGCATTAACATTGGCTTCATCGATTGTGGCTCCGGTCATTCCACCGAGTATGTTATTTATCATTTATGGGACATTGACGGGTGCTTCCATAGGAGATTTATTTATGGCCGGTATCATACCGGGAATTTTACTGGGAATTGGATTTATCGCTGTAATCGGTTTCATGAGTGTGAAGGAACAATTTCCAAAAAGCGAGCGGGGAACATTGAGGTCGATGCTGAAAAGTTTTTTGAGCGTGCTTCCTGCCTTGCTGATTCCTTTTATAATTATTTATGGCATATTAAGCGGCGTGTTTACGCCTACTGAGTCGGCAGCCGTAGCCTGTATAATCGCCGTTATCATTGGCTTTGCCTATAAGGAGTTAAAGGTTGGACATCTTCCGGAAATATTATTAAACACAGTGGTGAATACTGCCACCATCACGTTCCTTATTGTGACAGCCAATTTATTCGGATATATTATCGCCTACGAACAAATTCCACAGCTTATTGCAAACTCAATGTTGAGTTTATCGGACAATCCACTTGTATTCCTTTTACTGGTCAATATTTTATTGTTGTTGTTAGGAACCGTTTTGGATGGAATTGCGGCATTGATTATTTTAGTGCCGGTATTTGCTCCGCTTTTGACAACTTATCAAATAGATCCGGTTCATTTTGGGGTTATCGTGACAATTAATCTCACCATCGGCCTTTTGACTCCGCCTGTTGGAACAGGTCTGTTTATTGTTTCTTCCGTGGCAAAAGTTAAAATAGAAGATCTTGTCAAGGCCATCATTCCTTTTTTACTGACAGCGATTGTTTTACTGCTGGTCATCACTTATTGGAAAGATGCAGTGCTTTGGATTCCAAGCCTTTATGAGCCATAAAATTGTACATGGTTGTGAGTCTAGGAGGGGTTCGCCAAGTATATAGAATCACAGCAGTGAAAAGCTCTCGGCCCAGCCTGAGAGCTTTTTCACCATTATAATCTGTTCTTTTTTCGTATTTCTTTTTCAACTTTACGAAGCGCTTTTTTTGAGCCGCGTTCAATGTCATGCTGGAGCTTTCTCGTTTTATGGTCAATGAATAAAGAGTCTAAGTCATATCCCTCCGGGTATAAGTCCGCGGCTTTTCCTTCTATGGCCAACCGTTTTTCATGTACTTCAATCAATTGATGTTGATAAAAAACGGTGACGTTTTGATATTGGTCTTTTTCTTTATATACAATTCCAAAATCGTCGTGATCCAGCAGTTTTACGCGGTCTCCTTTTTGATAGTGGATACGATGTTCTGCTCTTACAGCAGCTTGCTTAGGTTTTCGTATTTTACTTTCATGTACTCGTTCTAAGCGGTATTCTTTATTTTTCATATAATCTTCTGCTCTTTGTAATACATGTTCCGGTACATTCATTTTTCTAGAGATCCATAAGGCGTTACTGTCTCCCGATTGCCCGATCAGAAGCTTATATAATGGCTCAAGTGTTTCATGATTAAATTGCATGGCAGCGTTCATGAAATCACTATGCAGTTCGGAAAAGCGTTTTATTTCGCCATAGTGGGTTGTCGCAACGGTTATACATCCTTTCAGATAAAATTCTTCTAACAGGGAGATGGCTAAAGCCGCCCCTTCATTTGGTTCTGTCCCGCTGCCAATCTCGTCGAATAGTAACAGCGTATTGTTGTTTACGGAACGAAGGATTTCCGATAAGTTCTGCATGTGAGAAGAGAACGTGCTAAGTGCATTTTCTATGCTCTGATTATCACCAATATCCACAAAAATATGGTCAAATATCGCAATTTCAGTTTCTTTTGAAGCTGTAATATGAAACCCGGACATCGTTGCCAAAGTAACAAGGCCTATTGTTTTCAGCACAATTGTTTTTCCCCCGGCATTTGGACCGGTTATGATCAAGCTGCGATAACTGTTTCCAATCTGAAAGTGAAGCGGAACAACATGTCCTGATAATAATGGATGCTTGCAATGAACGAATGAAATATATCCATGTTCATTAATGTTTGGCTCAATTCCATCGACATGTCTGCTATATTTCGCTTTGGCAAAAATCATATCGTACTGGGATATAAGCTCGATATTGATGTTAAGAGGCCGGAGATTTTCTGCTACGAGCCCTGTTAAAGTAGCTAGTATTTGATATTCCAACATGGCCTCTTCGGATTTTAAAGCCGCTAATTCAGCACTTAATTTTCCTACCGCGCTAGGCTCTATAAAGACTGTCGAACCTTTAGAAGATATTTCAATGACCGTTCCTTGTATTTTATTTTTGTAGGAGGCTTTAATAGGGATTGTATAGCGGTCATCTTTGATCGTAATAATGAACTCCTGAATGTAATGTTTATGGGCACTGCTGTTTATGAATTTATTTAATCGTTCTTTTATTTTTTGTTCGGTGGATTGAATATGGGAACGAACACGTTTAAGTTCTTTGCTGGCTGCCGAGTCAACTTCATTATTTTTTATGGAAAAATGGATTTCCTCTTCCACATCCAGGAATTCTGTCATGGATTGAGCATAGGAAGCCAATGTAGGCGCGACAAACTCTTTGTTGGACATGAACATTTTTATTTTCCGACAACCCCTTAAAAAATCGGCAATACTTAAAAGTTCCCCAGGGTCTAAAATAATCCCTTTATCTAATTTAGTGATGATATGTTCAATTTGGGAAACACCAATAAAAGGCATGTTTCCACCTGCATCCAGAATGGCTCGTGCTTCAGATGTTTCGGTTAAGCGATGTTTTACCACTTTTAGGTTAGAGCTCGGTGTTAATTGGTCGATCAGTTGTTTGCCTAGTCCGCTCACGCAATATGATTTTACGATCTCTTTAAGTTCGTTGTATTGTAATTTTTCAAAAGTATTTTTATTCA
This sequence comes from Siminovitchia sp. FSL H7-0308, assembly GCF_037980985.1. NCBI lineage: Bacteria > Bacillati > Bacillota > Bacilli > Caryophanales > Bacillaceae > Siminovitchia > Siminovitchia sp. FSL H7-0308. The sequence goes on along the minus strand of NZ_CP150282.1, from coordinate 2,849,636 downwards.
TGTTTTGATTCTCCTCAAAGTGATGAATTGAATTGATCAGCAATGAAGAAACCTACTGGCAGGATTTCAATGAGTTGTTCAATAAAAAAAGCCGCGGTATCTACCGCAGCTTTTTTACGTTTACAAGGCAAAAGAGAATAAAACCATCCGTAAAGTTCGTTCTATTTACGAAATGGCGCGCTTGTTTATAAAGTAGGGTAGGTATCTTCATAGGTGGAAATAAGTCCATAGTAAAACAAGGGGTATGAAATGAGCTAAAATCCCCTGTTGTTACAATTTCCTTATTTCCTTTTACATTTTCCTATTTAGATACTACCGCACTCACAAAAAGCACCTCTTATTAATCGGATTGTTCATCTCATTGAAATCCACTTTATAAAACTCATTATACTCGGTGATGTTGAAAAAGTAAATCATGGCTTTTATCTGTTTAACTCCAAAGTACTTTTTAGACTTAAAAGGTCCATCAGGTTGTGTTGAATCATAAAATTGGTTATTTCATTACAATTAGGTTTTGTTTATGATTGTGAGGATAAAGGTGTTGAGGAAGGCCAGGGGAAAAGCATGGAGTTTGACAAAGAAAGGACCCGGTCAATAGTCTGGATAACCGAAAAAAGAGAATGCCGGATCAAACCTTTATATAAAGGAAGACATTTAATTAAGGATCATACGGGATTTTACACTTACACCCTTGAACCTTCTGGGGTTTTTCATTACAGAAAGGATGTTGTTCCTCTTTAAATGATGAGGACCAGGAACATTGGTGCTTGTGACTGCGCCGTACTATATGTTCAGTTTGAACAGATCACCCACAGCTTTTAACAGCAGTGACTCATGAAGTTGATCCTTAAACCAAAACATTGACAGAACCGTTGGCGATATGTATATTATACACTTATTAAGGATACTAATTTCATAGGGATTATTGGTTTTTGTGGTGGCACAGTAAATCGGTGGCGCATATGATGAAAAACCAACTGAAGCCCAAAACAAAGGGGGGAACATATTATGGATATATGGTTCATTAGCTTGAATATAGTGGCTTTACTTGCGTTTATTGGTCTTCTTATTTTTATGCAAAAGAAACATGTATCGTTTACAAAACGTGTATTTACGGGCTTAGGTACAGGGATTGTGCTTGGCGCAATTTTACAAGCCATCTATGGAGTAGATTCGGAAGTTTTAACGACTACAGCAGATTGGTATAGTATTGTCGGAAGCGGATATATCAAACTGTTGATGATGATTGTCGTGCCACTTGTCATGGTGTCTATCATTCAATCCATTATTAACCTGGAAAAATCAGCAGACCTTGGAAAAATGTCTGCCTGGATTATTGGTTTCTTAGTTTCGACGGCTATGGTGGCCGCTTTGATTGGAATTGGATCTGCTGCATTATTTGATTTGAATGCAGATCAAATTGATGCGGGACAAGCGGAAATAGATCGAGGGGATATGCTTTTAGAAAAACTTGGAGAAGTGGAGGATCTAACAACGCCGCAGAAAATCCTCAGTTTTATTCCATCCAATATCTTTCTGGATATGACAGGAGAGCGGGCGACTTCGGTCATTGCGGTGGTCATTTTCTCCATCATCGTTGGGATTGCTGTCCTTGGGTTACGGAGAAAAAATCCGGAACAAGCGGAAATGTTTAAAAAAATCGTGAATGCGGTTTATGCAGTTGTTATGCGAATTGTAACATTGATTTTGCGCCTGACACCATTTGGAATTCTAGCTTTGATGGCTAATACGGTGGCTAAAACAGATGTTGCTGGTATTGTTCAGCTTGGTAAATTTGTGATTGCCTCTTATGTCGGTTTATTTGTCATCATGATCTTCCATCTTTTATTAGTGGGGCTCTTTGGTTTAAATCCGCTGACATACTTAAGAAAGGCCATGCCAGTGCTAGGTTTTGCTTTTACATCCCGCTCGAGTGCGGGTACGATTCCACTGAACATTCAAGCACAGAAAAACTCCCTTGGTGTTGATTCAGGAATCGCTAACATGTCGGCTTCGTTTGGAGCGACCATCGGGCAAAACGGCTGTGCCGGAATGTATCCCGCCATGCTGGCATTCATGATCGCGCCTACAGTCGGGATTGATCCACTTGCACCAGCATTTATCATCAAATTGGTGTTAATTATCGGTATCAGTTCATTTGGTGTTGCCGGTGTTGGTGGGGGTGCTACCTTTGCCGCATTGATTGTTTTGTCTTCTATGGGGCTCCCTGTAGCTTTGGCTGGTTTACTCATATCAATCGAGGCACTAATTGATATGGGACGTACGGCTGTCAATGTAAATGACAGCATGGTTTCCGGCACATTGACAGCACGAATCTTGGGGAAACTGAATTTGAAAACATTCAATGATAAAACAGCAATTGAAGATAATTCGTCATTTTAAGGAAGAAATGAATCACCATCCTCTTGGTGGTTCGTTTTTTTTTTTTTGCAGAAAAATAGTGAGTATTCGGAGTTGTATCTGATATTCGAAATGATTCCGGTCCCTCTTTTATTTCGTACTTGTTTATGTCCCAGCCCCTATTCTCGCGATTTTTACGAATATCCATCAGCTTTCAACATATATCCAAACCCCTTTCCTACTTTATTAATGGTTCTATGAAAATTTTTAATAGATTTCATCATCTGAAATCTATGCGTTGTAGGGTGTCAGCGTTTTCAATATAGTAAATACAAATCTGAAGATTGGAGGATGGAGTCTATGGATACGAGAGAATTACGGAATTGTTTTGGCTGTTTTGCAACCGGTGTCACGGTGATCACTTGGATGAATGACGATGGCCAAAGAAGAGGGATAACCGTCAACTCCTTCACTTCTGTTTCATTGGACCCGCCGCTTGTACTTATTTCGATAGATAAGAAGACAAAGGCTTTTGAAGAATTGAAAAACAAGTCCTTTGTTATCAATATATTATCTGCTGATCAGGCTGCCTATGCACTGCAATTCGCGGGACGGCCACAGGCGGATCTGGAGGTGGAGTGGGAAGAAACGCTTGGCCCGCTGCCTGCACTAAAAGGAACAGTAGCTCATTTTAAGTGTTCGCCCTGGAAGGAGTATGAAGGCGGAGATCATCTTTTGTTTGTGGGGAAGGTGGAGGATTTTTCCTACAATCAAAAAGAGAGTTTATTATTTTACAGGGGAAAATTTTTCGAAACAGCAGATCGTTCCATTCTTGCTGCAAATTCATAATGGAGGGAAAAAACGATGAGCATCAGAACGGGAGAGCAATATATTCAAGGGTTGAAGTCGCGGCAGCCGGAGGTCTGGCTTGGTGGTGAACGGGTGACAGATTTGGTGAATCATCCGGTGTTTAAACAGCCGATTAAGGAGATGGCGAGATTATTTGATATGCAGCACGACCCTAAGTATCAGGCCGATATCACCCATATTTGCGAAGAAACTGGAAAGCGGGTAAATAATGGTTTCCTGATTCCAAGGAATGCGGAGGATCTTGAAGCAAGGAGGAGATTGTTTGAAGTCTGGGCAGAAGCCACTTACGGTTTAATGGGCAGAACACCGGACTTCCTAAATGTTGTAGTCACATCGATGGCTACAAACGATTGGTTTTTCCGGCAGTATGGTGAACGTTACGGTGACAATATCATCAACTATTACAGATATATAAGAGACAACGACCTGTTTCTTACCCATGCGATTGTTAATCCGCAAAATGATAGAAGCAAAGCTTCCCATGAGCAAGAAGTGGAGTATGCCCACTTGGGAGTTTGCAAAGAAACGGAAGATGGTTTGATTGTACGAGGGGCGAAAATGTTGGCAACGCTTGCGCCGATCACTGATGAAGTCATCATCTACTCCTATCCGAGCTTTAAGCCGGGAGACGAAAAGTTTGCCATTTCGTTTGCTCTTCCAATCGATGCGCCGGGCCTGCGCATTTATTGCAGAGAAGAGACACAAAGTGGAACCCGTTCGACATGGGATCATCCGTTGGCTTCCAGATTTGAAGAAATGGACGCATTGCTTGTCTTTGACGATGTATTCGTACCGTGGGAGCGGGTCTTTATTAACCAAAACGTTGAAGCGGGCAACTTACTCTATCCGAAAACAGGGATCAATCTCCAACCGTCACATCAATCGGCGGTCAGAGGATTATGCAAACTTTCGTTTGTAACTGATGTGGCGTGCTCCCTTGCGGATTCCATTGGAGTTGATGGATACTTGAATGTTCAAAATCTCCTGTCGGAACTGATCCAAGCTGTCGAGACAATCCGGGCTTTAGTGCGTACCGCCGAGCGGGAGTACTCAATCACTGATCAAGGGGAAGCCCTTCCCAATATTGTGCCGCTTGAAACGATCCGGGGGCTATTGCCGAAAATGTATCCGAGGGCCATTGAAGTCTTACAGACTATCGGTGCCGGAGGTCTGTTGATGTCACCAACGGGCGCGGACTTCGCGCGTCCGGAAATAAGTGACGATATGAATAAATATTATGCCGGCCGTTCTGGAGTCTCCTCGGAAAAACGGGTCAGATTATTTAAACTGGCATGGGATCTGTGCGGGGAAGCGTTCGGCCAAAGGTTGGTGCAGTATGAGCGTTATTATTCCGGTGATCCGGTACGAAAAATGGGAATGTTCTACAATGTCCATAAAAGAAACAATCTTTCTTACCCGCTGGTGGAGCGGGTGCTGGAAGAGTCTCTCTTATTATCGGAGGAACATCAGGAGCAAACAAAGCAATTACATTCATGAATGGAAAGTCGTATTGCGGAAGTGAGGGATTCAGTTGAAAGTTTATCAAGCCGAAAGCCTTACATTATCGGGATCGGTGGTTGCCATTGGCGCTTTTGACGGCGTTCACCGCGGACATCAATCAGTGATCCGCGAGATGGTGAGAAAAGGAAACTTGGAAGGAGTGCCCACTGTCGTTTATACATTCAGCCCTCCTCCCCGGGTCTATTTTCAAGGAGCCCGTACTCTGACAAGCCCTGAACAAAAGCTTACATTGTTGGAGCGTTTAGGTGTTACCCACACGATACTCGCAAAGTTTGATGAAGAGTATGTAAAGCGGACAGCGCTGGAGTTTGTTGAAGAGCTGTCACGTATCAATCCGAAATGCATGATTGTCGGAGATGATTTTCGCTTTGGAAACAATCGAGCCGGTGATGTTTCGCTATTAAAATCATATTTTAACGTCCAATCAATCAATCCGATTTGTTGTACGCGGGGAGAGCGAATCTCTTCAACTAGAATTAGAGAGCTTATTGTAAAAGGGAAACAAGAACAAGTGCTGCCTCTGCTCGGATGGATGTGAGGATATGGTTAAAAGAAATGGATGAAATAGGGCTTGATAAAGTGAGTTTGATTGAGAGCAAGTAAAGCCGCTTATGAACAATAAGAGAATCGGTAGTCGGAAGCCCGAACAAGCGCCGTGATCTTCATATCGGCTCTCGAAGAGAAGCGATCATTTGGCAAAATCAAAGTTGCGGTAATCATGGAAAACAAGAGGTTGATTTTAGTTAAAAAAATGTTTTTTTCTTCCGAAAGATAGCCCTTATTTCCCGCATCGTGTGGCAAACACATAGGCTTGGTGATTGAAAAAAAGCGCGGTGGGCCCATGGTTTAATTCGGTGATACATGTGAGTGTGGGCTTCATCAAACGACAATGCGGCTTACCAATAGAAAACAAAGTTAAGTTGACAGCAGTGAAGAACTTAGAACGTGCGACACCTGCGAAAAGATAAAGGAAGAAGAAACGGAAAGCAGTCCTGCTTTTTCAAGCTACAGTCTCGGGAAAATGACAAGTGGGTATCTTATAAACAAAATGATGGAGGAATCATGATGTCAAAGTTGAAATCAAGAAATTTTAAAGCGTTCAGTTTGCTCGGATGGATTGAAGAAAACAAGGGTCAATTAAAGCCGCCAGTGAATAATAAAATGCTTTGGGAAGAGTCGGACTTCATTTACATGATGGTCGGGGGGCCGAACAAGCGCCGTGATTTTCATGTCAGCCCTGCCGAAGAGTTCTTTTATCAAATCAAAGGCGCCTGTTATATCGAAGTAATCAATGACGAGGGAAAAAGAGAGGTCGTTACTGTCCAAGAAGGGGAAGTTTTCCTGCTTCCGGCAAATGTCCCTCATTCCCCGCATCGTGTGGCAGACACATATGGCTTGGTGATTGAGAAAAAACGCGGTCCGGGCGAATTGGAATCAATGGTTTGGTTCTGTGATCAATGTGATCATGAACTTCATCGAATGACGATGCAGCTTACCAATATTGAAACTCAGTTAAAAGCCGGAATTGAACAGTTTGATAGCAGTGAAGAACTTAGAACATGTGATAAATGTGGATATGTGATGCCGGCGGAAGCAGGGATATGGAAATGAGAGTGGACTTTCACACACATATTATTCCTGAAGACATACCTGACTTTACAAAAAGATACGGTGGCGGCCGTTGGCCAGTTTTAGAAAAGACCTGCTCATGCGGTGCTAATATAATGGTTTCCGGGAAAGTTTTCCGGGAAGTGACCGATCAAGTGTGGAGCCCTGAAAAAAGAATAGAAGATATGGACAAAGAAGGTGTCGATCTTCAAGTCCTGTCCCCCATTCCGGTGACGTTCTCTTATTGGGCAGAGCCAAATGCCGCTGAAGAAATGGCACATATTCAAAATGACTTTATTGCTGAAACGGTGAAGCAGTATTCTTCAAGATTTATTGGCCTTGGGACTGTCCCGCTTCAGGATGTGGATGTTTCCATTCGCGAAATGGAACGGTGTATGTTTCAACTCGGCTTAAAAGGGATTGAAATCGGAACGAATGTGAATGGCAAAAACTTGGACGATCCTTCATTTTCTGGCTTTTTCGAAATGGCGGAAAAATGGAATGTGCCGTTATTCGTGCATCCATGGGAGACGCTTGGAAGAGAAAGAATGCCCCGCCATCACTTTATGTATACAGTAGGCATGCCGAGTGAAACCGCTTTGGCCGCCGCCAGTTTGATTAATGGGGCGGTCATGGAAAAATATCCGACCTTGAAGGTTTGTTTTGCCCATGGGGGAGGTTCTTTCCCTTATATATTGCCGCGTCTGGATCAAGGGTGGAACGTATGGCCCCACATCCGGAAGATTCAAAAGCCTCCAAGCTTTTATGCGCAAAAGTTTTATTTTGATTCGCTTAACTATGACCCTGTAAATCTATCATATTTAGTAGAGCGTTTTGGATATGAAAAAATTGTCATGGGATCTGACTATCCCTTCCTCTTGAGGGAGATACCGCCCGGAAAAGTCATAGACGATACGCTCGGTCTCACAGAGGAACAAAAAGCTGCCATGTTGGGCGGGAATGCCTTGTCATTTTTAAATATGAATATAAAGGAAGCGTTGCAAAAATGATGGATACACCAGATATAGGAAGTATTGCAGAAATGGCGGATACACCGGAAAAAAAGCTGGAACATTTGGGCTTGAAGTTGCCCGCTTTAAGATCTCCTGTAGGAAGCTATGTGAGCTGTGTCAGAACTGGAAATTTATTATTTACAGCCGGGCAGGGAGTGGATGAATTCCATGGAAAACTGGGGAGGGATCTTACAACAGAAGAAGGTTATCTTGCCGCCAGACAATCGATTCTCAATTTATTAAGTGTTGTGAAAGCCGAGCTCGGTGAATTAAGCAAGGTAAAACGGATTGTAAAGGTGCTCGGAATGGTCAACAGTACCGAAGATTTTACAGATCAGCCTGCCGTCATGAACGGTGCTTCCGACTTGCTGGGACAAGTTTTTGGAGATAAGGGCAAGCACGGGCGGTCTGCCGTCGGCATGGCTCAATTACCGAATAATACTGCGATTGAAATTGAAATTATTCTTGAAGTGGAGGGCGGGGAGGACTAAAACATGTATCAGAATATAGTAAAAAAACCAATGGTTAAAAATGCGAAGCTCTTTATAAATGGCGAATATGTTGAATCAGAATCAAGAAAAACCTTTGATTCTATTAACCCGGCAACGAATCAAAAACTGGCCACGGTCGCAAACGGTACGGAACATGATGCCAAACGCGCAATCGAAGTGGCAGGACGTACCTTTCAAAGCGGAGTTTGGAGCAATATGCCCGTGGAAGAGAGATCCCGAATCCTTTGCAATATGTCTGATCTCATTATGAAAAATGTGGACGAGCTTGCTTATGTGGAAACGTTGGATGTAGGCAAGCCGATAAAAGAGAGCAGGGATTTTGACATTCCCCGGGCCGCCGCCAATTTTCGTTTTTTTGCAGAAATGGCCAAGTATATGGTTCATGAGCATTACGATATGAGCAAACATATGTCGTATACACAGTACACACCAGCAGGTGTGACAAGCTTGATTATTCCATGGAATCTTCCCTTTATGCAGATGACGTGGAAAGCATCGGCTGCGCTCGCGGCCGGCAACACAATTGTCATTAAAACAGCCTCCTATACACCGCTAAGTGCCGTCATGCTTGGTGAAATTGCCAATGAAGCCGGCTTGCCCCCAGGCGTTTTAAATATTATCACCGGTCCCGGAAGCACGGTCGGCACAACAATGTCCACCCATCCTTTTGTCCGGCGCCTCGCTTTTGTCGGGGAAACCGAGACGGGTAAAACAGTAATGGAGAATGCTTCAAAAAGTCTGATCCCCGTTTCACTCGAACTTGGAGGGAAATCTGCCAATATTGTATTTGAAGATGCGGACTTGGATGAAGCTGTCGAAGGGTCAAAAGAAGCCACTTTCCGAAATCAGGGGGAGATTTGCTTAGCCGGCTCAAGAATTTTAGTCCAAGAGAGCGTTTATGATCAATTTTTGGACAAGTTTGTTGAAGCTGTTAAGAAAATCAAAGTCGGAGACCCGACGGATGAGTCGACGGATATGGGCGCGCTTGTTTCGAAGAGCCATCTCGAGACCGTAGACCATTACGTTCAAATCGGTATGAGCGAAGGAGCAAAACTTGCTTACGGAGGAAAAAGAGTGGAAGGCCTGGAAGAAGGAAATTTCTACATGCCTACTGTTTTATATGATGTAAACAACAAAATGCGGGTGGCGCAGGAAGAGATTTTTGGACCTGTTCCGGTCATCATCCCGTTTAAAACGGAGGAAGAAGCGATTCAAATAGCCAATGACTCGATTTATGGTTTGGCTGGAGTAGTCTGGACAAATGACTTGCGAAGGGCACAGCGGGTTTCTGCGTCCATTCACTCCGGACTGTTATGGATTAATTGCTGGTATGTACGCGATTTGAGAACACCATTTGGCGGAGCAAAAGCGAGTGGGATTGGAAGAGAAGGCGGAAGACACAGCTTTGAATTTTATACCGAGGCGAAAACAATCACAATGAAAAAGTAAATGAAACAAAGCGAAAGGTGATCTATGTTCACCTTTCATTTGTTTTACATGCGGGAGGGCGAAAGACGTGTCACCAAAACTGATCGATTTTGCAAAAGAGCTGTTGGATGCGGAACAATCTGTAAAGGAAGTTCAACCTTTAACTGAACGGGATAGGTCGTTGACTGTAAAAGAAGCTTATCAAATACAGTTGGAGACGGTCAGCTTGAAAAGGGGGCAAGGGAAGAAGGTCATTGGAAAAAAGATTGGTTTGACAAGCGCGGCCATGCAAAAAATGTTGAATGTCAATGAACCTGATTATGGACATTTATTTGATGACATGTGTGTTGAAAATGGCGGAACAGTTCATATAAAAACGTTGATTTCACCAAAAGTAGAAGCGGAAATCGGTTTTGTATTGGAAGAGGAGCTGACAGGACCCAACATCACTTATATAGACGTCCTAATGGCTACAAAATACGTAGTCCCTACGTTGGAAATCATTGATAGCCGAATTGCGGATTGGAAGATCAAATTAATTGATACAGTGGCAGATAACGGCTCTTCATCCAAAGTTGTCATAGGCGATAAAAAGACTGGATTGTCCGGAAGTGATTTACGCACGAATGGAATGGCTTTATTTCAAAACAATGAATTGATTGCCACCGGGGCGGGAGCGGCGGCTTTGGGGCATCCGGCCGAAGCGATTGCCTGGTTGGCTAATAAGCTATTTGAATACGGTATCACTCTCAAAAAAGATGAGTTGATTTTACCGGGAGCGTTATCGGGAGCGATCACGGTGTCAGCAGGTGATGAGGTGAAAGCGGATTTTGGCAGACTGGGCACCGTTACTGTGACATTCCAATTGGACGACTGAAAGGGGAATTTTTATGGGGAAAATAAAAGCGGCCATTATTGGATCGGGTAATATCGGAACCGACTTAATGTTTAAGCTGGAACGCAGTGAATGGGTTCAATTGACTGCCATGATCGGGATTGATAAGAATTCTGAAGGGCTGAAGATGGCACAAGAAAAAGGGTATGCCGTTTTTTACAATGGCATCCAAGGATTGGTGGATAACCCGGATATTGCGGACATCATTTTTGATGCTACTTCCGCAAAAGCTCATGTCCGCCACGCAAAAATATTAAAAGAATTGGGCAAGAAAGTGGTTGATTTAACGCCTGCGGCTGTAGGTCCTTTCTTTAGCCCCGCGGTCAATCGCCAGCTTGAAAATGCTGCGGTTGATAATGTCAATATGATTACATGCGGCGGGCAGGCTACCATTCCTGTTGTTAGTGCGGTGAATGAGATAGCAGATGTTGCTTATGCTGAAATTGTTGCCACGATATCCAGCAAAAGTGCGGGACCGGGAACCCGGGCCAACATTGATGAATTTACGATCACGACAAGGCGGGGAATTGAAAGAGTCGGAGGAGCGGACAAAGGAAAAGCGCTCATCATCCTAAACCCTGCGGAACCGCCTATTTTAATGAGGAATACGGTCTATTGCGAAGTGAAGAACATGGATGAACAGGCCATCCGTGAAGCGATTGATTCCATCGTCGGCACTGTTCAGGAATATGTCCCGGGGTACCGTTTGAAGCAGGAACCGTTATTTTCCGGAAATATCGTCACGGTTTTCATTGAAGTGGAAGGGGTTGGAGACTATTTTCCTCCTTATGCAGGAAACCTTGATATTATGACGGCTGCTGCCGCGCGTGCAGGAGAAGATATTGCCCGCAAATTGCATGTAATATCCTAAGTATCTATTGGACGGTTGGAAGTGGTGACGGGAAACGAAAGGAGTTCATGAGATGAAACAACCTGCTTGTAAAGATATTAAAATAACGGAAGTAAGTTTGCGGGACGGGAGCCATGCTGTCGCACACCAATTTACGGAAGAACAGGTGCGGGCTGTTGCACGTGCTTTGGACGATGCCGGCATGCATTATATCGAAGTGAGCCATGGAGATGGTTTGGGAGGTTCAACGATCCAGTATGGAAAATCTCTTGTAGATGAAATGCGACTGATCGCGGCCGCCGTTGAAGAATGTAGACAAGCAAAAATAGCTGTATTGTTGCTTCCCGGGATCGGTACTGTTCATGATTTGCGAGAAGCAAGCAAGCTCGGAGCCAAGCTTGTCAGGGTGGCTACCCATGCAACGGAAGCCGATGTTTCGGCTCAACATATACACAAGGCCCGCGAACTTGGCATGGAAGCGTTGGGATTTCTGATGATGGCTCATTCTGTATCGACGGAAAAGCTGGTGGAACAAGCAAAGTTGATGAAAAGTTATGGGGCAGAGGCTGTCTATGTTACCGACTCTGCCGGCGCTTTGCTTCCGCATGAAGTGCGGGAAAGAGTGAAGGCGCTTCGGGAGAGCCTGGATGTTGAAGTAGGATTCCATGGACATAATAACCTGTCAGTGGCGGTGGCAAATACCTTGGCGGCCATGGAAGAAGGGGCTACAAGAATTGATGGGAGTGTTCGCTGTTTGGGGGCGGGGGCCGGAAATACGCAAACGGAAGTATTGTTGGCGGTGATGAATCGTCTAGGCTACGATGTCGGAATCGATTTGTATAAAATGATGGATCTCGCTGAAGACGTAGTCGGACCACTTATTCGTGGTTCACAAGAAATTAAAAAAGGCAGCCTTGTCCTTGGTTATGCGGGTGTTTATTCCAGCTTCTTGCTTCATGCTGAACGCGCGGGAAGAATGTATGATGTGGATCCCCGTGATATTTTAATAGAATTGGGCAAGATGAAAGTTGTGGGTGGACAAGAGGATATGATACTGGATGTGGCTGCCGATTTGTCTAAAAAAAGAAAAGTGGAGGCAACACGATGATTCTTAAAACGAGTAGTGATCAAGAGATAATCGAGTACTTATATTGTGCGGAGCGGGATGTACGAGAGGTTGTCAAAATCACTGATCAGTATCCGGAGTTGACGATTGAACAAGCGTACGAACTGCAAGATGGCCTGCTGGCACACCGAGCCAAAAAGAATCACACGAAACAAATTGGTCTGAAACTTGGATTAACAAGCAAGGCCAAACAGGAAATGATGGGGGTTAAAGAAGCTATATACGGTTATTTGCATGCCGATATGCTTGCCTATGAATGGGAACCGGTTAAAAGATCAGAGCTGATTCATCCCAAGGCTGAGCCGGAGATCGCGTTCTTTTTGGATCAGGATCTTCAAGGGGAAAACGTTACGGAAGAAGACGTGCTGAATGCGACCAAATATGTTGCTCCCGCACTTGAAATCATTGACAGCAGATATAAGGATTTTCGCTTTACACTTGTTGATGTCGTCGCTGATAACTGTTCATCGTCAAAGTTTATCATTGGCAGTCAATGGGCAAGTCCTAAAGATCTTGACTTAGGAAATGTCGGCATGGTGATGACCAAAAACGGGAGGGTGGAACAAACTGGATCAAGTGCTGCCGTACTGGGCCATCCGGCCACGGCTATTGCCTGGGCAGCAAAACAATTGGCGGCTCGTGGAAGAGGGTTTACAAAAGGCGATGTTGTATTGAGCGGCGCCATGTCTGAGGCCATTTCCTTCGAATCCGGGGATACCATTATCGCCCAATTTGCCGAATTGGGAAGTGTCCTCTTATCTTGCGAGTAACTCACAACGTCTGGAGGTTTCACGATTGCCGATTATTCAAGTTCAGATTTTAAAGGGCAGAAGCAAGGGCAAATCAAAAGTCTCATTACAGACATTACAAATGCATGTGCAAAAAATGTATCCCGCATGTAAGGTGCCGTAAGACTCCCACTTCAAGACTTGATGAGTTGATACAAAAGGTCTAGGTGTGAGAAAACGGCACCTAAATGCCCGATTGGTTCAACTAACATTCAGTAGGAGATGGAAGGAAACTCCTACTGAATGAAGTTTCACTTTATCCCGCATGTAAGGTGCCGTAAGACTCCCACTTCAAGACTTGATGAGTTGATACAAAAGGTCTAAGTGTGAGAAAACGGCACCTAAATGCCCGATTGGTTCAACTAACATTCAGCAGGAGATGGAAGGAAACTCCTACTGAATGAAGTTTCACTTTATCCCGCATGTAAGGTGCCGTAAGACTCCCACTTCAAAAACTTGCGTGAATACAAAAGGTCCAAGTGGGAGAAACGGCACCTAAATGCCCGATTGGTTCAACTAACATTCAGTAGGAGATGGAAGGAAATTCCTACTGAAAGAAGTTTCACTTTATCCCGCATGTCAGACTGTCTAACAAATATTCAATTTTCAGCACTCAAACGTACTTTTTTGCTTGCAAAACTTCTAATATTGAAATTAACAAAGAGTTTCGGTGTGGTTAAGCTACTAATAGCTCCACAATCTCCGAAATTTTTTTGATTTTCGTTAGTCTTTTGAAATTATAGGCAACACCAATTAGAGCTGCTTCTGCGTTCACAGAATCCAGCCCTTTCCCTAGAAAGAAAGTATAACCAAAGGATCGCTTAATGGTTCCAAAAGGATGTTCCACAATTTGTGATCGTTTTTTATAAATTTCATTATTGGCTTCCGTATCTTCTTTCAATTTTTCGATAAGTTCTTCATGTTCCCAGCGTTGAATATTTCTTCCTCTTTTAGCTTTTGTACATAAACTATATACAGGACAAGATAAACAAACATCTCCTCCAATATACCTTTTGTACTTCAAGCCATTTTTAGACGTGTTTTCCTTGTAAGGAAGTTCTTGTCCTTGAGGACAACGATAACTATCTGTTTCTTTTTGATACTGAAAATTATCTTTTGAATAAGTAGGATCTCCTGACATACTTTTCTTTTTTTGAGGTTTTAAGTATAAAGTGTTTCCGTCATCTAAACAATCTTTTATTTCTTTTGCATTATAATATCCTGTATCAGCTACTATGACTCTGTCTGTGTTTTTTGATAATATTTCATTTGTTTTTGAAACCATCGGGGATAGTTGACTCTGATCATTTACATCGTTTACTACATCTAAAGTAACAATCAGTTTATGCTTATTATCTACAGAAGATTGCATATTGTAAGCTACATCTATTTTCCCATTATTTTTCATAGCTCTAGATTCCGGATCTGTCGTTGTCAATTGGTTCTTTTCTTCTTCATTCATTTTCTTTTTTATTTCTGTTAAATATTCTTTTTTCTTTTGATATTTATCAATTTTCGATTCAATAGATGAAACGTTCTCTTCTGTTAATTCATTCTCCTGTGCTATTTGTTCTAGTTGTTGGAGGTAGTGTTCAATCTTTTCATCAATATAATTCATCTTCTTTGTTAATCCATTTGAAGTAATGCAATTTTTCTTACTATTTTGTGCTCGTATTTTTGTTCCATCAATGGCAATAAGCTTGCCATCAATTAATCCCCATCCTTTAAGTAAGTATGTAAAAGTGCGCATAACTTTCTTAAAGCCTTTACGGTTTTCCTTTAGAAATAATGAAATAGTCCCATGATCAGGACGTATTCCATTTACTAACCACATTAACTCGATATTTCTTTTACATTCTATCTCTAAAGAACGAGAAGATCTGATCTTGTTAAAGTATCCATAGATGAACAACTTTAATAAATCTTTTCTCTCATAAGGTTGTTGTCCAGGATTATGTTTTTTATATTCTTTAATTCCCATATCGACCAAGCAGAGTGATTCTACGAAAGCATCAATTGCTCGAACAGGGTTTTCCTTATCAATCATTTCATCTAAACACAGTAATTGAAAACTTATTTGATCTCTTGAAAAACCGTGAACATTGCCCATTCTAAAGAATCTCCTCTGCTTATAAGTTACCTATATTATACCTTTTTTTGGTTTTATTTGTTAGACAGTCTGATGTAAGGTGCCGTAAGACTCCCACTTCAAAATCTTGGGTGAATACAAAAGGTCCAAGTGTGAGAAACGGCACCCAAATGCCCGATTGGTTCAACTAACATTTAGTAGGAGATGGAAGGAAATTCCTACTGAAAGAAGTTTCACATTATCCCGCATGTAAGGTGCCGTAAGCCTCCCACTTCAAAATCTTGGGTGAATACAAAAGGTCCAAGTGGGAGAAACGGCACCTAAATGCCCGATTGGTTCAACTAACATTCAGTAGGAGATGGAAGGAAACTCCTACTGAATGAAGTTTCACTTTATCCCGCATGTAAGGTGCCATAAGACTCCCACTTCAAAAACTTGCGTGAATACAAAAGGTCCAAGTGGGAGAAACGGCACCCAAATGCCCGATTGGTTCAACTAACATTCAGTAGGAGATGGAAGGAAATTCCTACTGAAAGAAGTTTCACATTATCTGTTTATCCCGAGCGGGTTAGAGTGTTGGTGTCGGACATTAACGATACCCATTGGGGAGCCGGCGGAATAACACTGGAGGAGAAAGGGATGGGAAGTTTCGTTAAAGGGGACTTTGGTCCGTTATAGCGATAGGAAGCCGGGCGCAGCTAGCCCGGCATTTAGGGTTTGGCTTGTAAAGGTAAGACGAAACGAGCTAGTTTGTAATGCAACTATGATTGCCGTATCTTTTCTCTTTCGATATCCGGTCCGACCTATCAGTATCCGCCGTCAAATATTCATTTTCTGTTTCCATGAATACGATATTTTTTCTATGATGACCCAATCCAATGTTTCTCTCCCCGGTTATTTCAATTTGTATTTCTCAACTTCTTTTACAAGAGACGGATGAAATTGCGCTCTTATTTTGTCTAATAAGCATTGTTCATTTTCTAAATAAATGGTATCTTCGCGTCCATCCATCCATTTTTTATGCTGACGTTTTTCATTGATGGATATTGTTCCATCTTCAAGAACAGACGCAATGAGCAGTTCCTTATTAAATGGAGAACGGGGATGTTCGTGGATCGTTTTTTTCATGCGGTTCAGGCTCTCCCATGTAACAGGAGCCCAATCAAAGGCATAGCAAATGCTCCATTCTTTATGGTCCGCCGAATGCTCCATGACAACGGCGCCTTTCTCTGTTGAAACCGAACGTAATCGGAATGCGCCTGCCGGGGAGATGACTTCAGGTCCATCAAGCTGAAGGGGAGCGAGTGCCAGCCGGTTGCCAAATCCGCTGTCAGCAATATATTTTTCATGATCGATCTCCAAAAGAACAAGAGCATGTGTCCCATCCAACACCCACTCATCCTTATTTTTGACGGTTGCTGCCGCGAGCGTTGGCTGAAATCCAAGCTCCTTCAAGACAAGATACAACAAAGGGTTTATTTCATAGCAAAGACCGCCGCGGCTGGCCGTGACCATCTTTTTTATTAAAAACGCCGGGGTGACGGGATCGATATTGTGATTCATGACATCGGTGTTTTCAAACGGGAACCATTCGGCAAATTTCTGTAAAATAAAAGTTACCCGGTCTTTTGGCGGCTTATCCTCAGGGTAGCCGGACTCATATATTTTTCTTATGAACAATTCCATGCGGGCATCTTCCTTTCATAAAAGGGTATATTCAGTTTATCAACAAGAGGAATTTTTCTAAAGCATTTCCTTTGATTATATGAAATATCTTCATGCTTTGTAAGCGAGCTGTTCACAAGAAGGTATTTACATTGATGGTCATGTTGTACGAGGAAGATATGTTGGTCAAAAAAAGCGTGTACCGGAGCAGACGGAGCCCCGATACACGCTTTCTACGTTTTCAGCTTCCAACTTTAACTGACCTGGGAAGCTCGTTCGTCCTTTTTTTTCATATCCTTTGTGAAGGTTTCGTCGTTTTCCCCTTTAAAGAACTGTTTGCCATAAATTAAAAGACAAAGAATGATGCCTGCGGCAAAAGCCCACGTCGCTCCTTTTGTCGCCAATATGGCGCCGATAATACCTGCTATTCCAAGGTCGCGTTGGCTTTTTGCCTCCAAAACTCCAACCCTGACGCTGACATAGCCTTGAATAAGTAAGGTTAAGGCAAGAGCAATCCCTAAAATCGGTTCAAGAAGACTCACAATGGGCAATAATAGCAGCCCTGTATTCGTCCCCCAGCGAAACGATCCCGATCCTCCAAAGAGAGAGTTCATTACTTTCTTGCCTTCTTTATAGCGTTCAATCACAACGACTTGCATGGCTGCCCATAGCGGTCCGCACATTGTGACATCCGGTCCCAAAATACTCATAATTGAATTCCGGCCTCCAAACACAAGGTGGGCGCGGTTGGGGTTGTAATCGATTTTCTCATCTTGCCGGATTTCATCTGCTTCATCAATTAATGCCTTGCTTTGCAAAACGTCTCCAAAAAGAACAATATAAGTGGCTAAAACGGTTGGCAAGGCGGTTATAAACATCTCAAGCGGAGGGAATCCGAGTCCAAAGACGGTATATTCACTCCACAAAGCAGCAAAGTCAGGTTTACTGAAACCCCATTCAATTGTGGGCCATGGCGCTTCCTTAAATATCGGGGCGATAAATACTGTTATCACGATAATAGGAAAGATCCCTAATTTGGCTAAAAGCTGTAAATATTTATTGCGATTTTTGATGGAATTAAAATGCTTTGAAAACAGTAAATAAAAAGAAATGCCTACTGCAATGGTAATCGTCCAAGGAAATGACTCAAACCTTCCACCGACTTGGAAGACAGAAATCACTGCCGCAAAACCTGCACCAAGAATAATCCCTGACTTCATGGCAGGAGGTATGAGGTTTACAACCTTGCTTGCTAAGCCTGTAATTCCTAAAAAGAGCGACAGGATCCCGAGCATTAATTGAAAAGAGATTAATGCATATACCCGCTCCTGTCCTTCCGGGAACGTTGAAACGTATGCCATAATTAAAGGGATGGCTGGTGTAATCCATCCGGGAATGACTGGATCTCCCAGTAAATGATGGGTTAAATAGAAAAGTCCATTTAGCATGACCACGGCCAGCGCGACTTCAAAAGGCATTCCCAAAAGTTCAATCAAAAGCGGGATTGCCGCCAAGTCAACCGCACACATGAGCAGCCCCTGAACATAGTCGGGCCATTCAAACTTATAATGAACAAAGGGCAGCCTCAGTTTAAAAGGCCCTAATGGAATGAATGGTGATTCTTCACCGTATTGCCGATTTTTCCAGAGCATGTTCGTTCCTTCCTCCTCGTTTAATACGCTTCCTTATAAATGGCAAATATGTCTTGTTTCGTTAGGACACGGGGATTATTTTTTAATAAACGATCAATTTGGCTGGCGTCTTCCGCCATCTCTTCCAAGTCCTCTTCAGGAATTTGGAATGAGCGCAAACCGTCGGGAATTCGAACGATTTCGCACAACTTTTTCATTCCTTTCACGGCGATATCAGCCGCCTCCATATCAGATAACTGTCGAGTGTCATGACCCAAGGCCTCGGCAATATCTCTAAATCTTTCAACACAGCTTGCTTTGTTCCATTCCATTACATAGGGAAGGAGAAGGGCGTTGCTGACACCGTGAGGGATATGATAGCGGCCACCCAATGGGTATGCGAGTGCATGAACGGCTCCTACTCCGGCATTTCCAAAAGCCATGCCTGCCATTAAACTAGCTGTTGCCATATTTTCCCTTGCTTTTATATGGTTGGGGTTGCAATAAGCTTTCGGCAAATTGACCGAGATCAGTTTCATCGCATGTAAAGCCAAAGCATCTGTAATCGGAGAGCGATTGACAGAAATATACGCTTCAATGGCGTGCACAAGTGCGTCAATGCCGCTGGCCGCCGTAACGGAAGGAGGCATGGACATCGTCATTTCCGGTGAAACAATCGCTGTATCCGGTAATATGAAATCACTTACAACTCCTTTTTTCAACTGGGTTTTCGAATCTGAGAGGATGGAGATGTTCGTTACTTCTGATCCAGTTCCGGCAGTTGTAGGAACGGCTATAATCGGCGCCCCTTTGGCGGGAACAAGATCGGTTCCGACAAGGTTTTCAACGTTTCCTTCGTATTTCGAAAAAGCTGATACCGCTTTCGCGATGTCGATAGCGCTTCCTCCGCCAATAGCGATCAATCCATCATAACCGCCGTTGATAAAGGTTTCGGTACACTCTTTGGCCAGTGAGAACTCAGGCTCAGGCAAGACTCCGTCGAAAATACCATATGGTATCCCTTTCAGTAAATTGGTGATTTTTTTGACAGTCCCGACTTCTATCAATATTTTATCAGTAATGATTAAGGGATTATTGATCTTGAGTCTTGCCAATTCACTTGGAATGCGGGAAGTTGCTCCTTCCCCGGTAATTAGTTTGTTGGCAATTTTGAATGATGATATAGACATGATGTTCATTCTCCTTTCAACGGAAAATAGTATGCAATAATCGTGCCAAATAACGAGAATATAGCTATGGCAACAAAAAATGACGAGGAATGTCAATTCCTTGTCATTTTATGGACAAAAACGATTTATTTTTTGATCAGTTATCAGTCATTTGATTATACAATTAATCAATCTGATCCCATCTTTTCATTTTTTGCACAATCGTTGGCTGGCTGATTTTAAGAGCTTCTGCTGCTTTTCGTGTTGTTTTGAATTCCTTTATGGCTTTTAAAATATAATGTTTTTCTACGCGCTCAACAGCCTCTTTTAAGGGAATAATCGTTTCTCCCAATAACCCGGGATCTTTACTCGTATGTCTGATTTCCGCCGGCAAATCACTTGGTTCGATCGTATCGGTGGCAGCCATGATGACAATGCGTTCCATTACGTTTTTTAACTCCCGAATATTTCCCGGCCATTGGTAATGTTGCAGTAATTCCAATGCTTCCAGTGAAACGGTTCTATTCAATTCGTATATTTGATTAAAGAAATCAATATAATGCTGTATTAGTAAAATTAATTCCTTTTTCCTTTTTCTAAGAGGAGGAACTTCGATGGGAATGACATGCAGGCGGTAAAACAAATCTTCGCGAAATGTTCCTTGTCGTATCAACTCCCGCAAATTTTTCAAGGAAGCAGAAATGATTCGAACATTTATTTTCTTTACATTTGTTGAACCGACGGGAATAAATGCCTGATCCTCAAGAACTTTTAACAGCTTTACCTGTACTTCCAACGGCAAATCTCCGATCTCATCCAAGAATAAGGTCCCGTTATGAGCGATTTCCAATAATCCCTTTTTGCCTTTTGCAAGAGCGCCGGTAAAAGCCCCGGGCTCATAGCCAAAAAGTTCCGCTTCGATTAAACTGGGAGGCAAGGCGCCACAGTTTAACTCCATAAAAGGCGCGCCTTTTCGCTTGGAGTTCTGATGGATGAATTTGGCTACAACACTCTTTCCCACACCTGTTTCCCCTTGAAGAAGAACTGTCGCATCCGTTTTCGCTACTTTTTCAGCTATAAAAAACATATCTTTTGAGTCTTCACTAATGATAAGAGAATCGGTACTGATACCTGAAAGTTCTTTTGATACATCTTTTAGTTCTTTCATTTTTTGCAGCTCTTCCAATTCCAGTTTTAAATGAAGAAGCTCCGTGATATCCCGGACATTTGTGACAACAAATAGGATCTCTCCGTGTTCATTAAAAACAGGCATCCCTGAAACGATGATTTTTCTCTCTTGTTTAATCGTCTGCATAATCGTGATCGGACGTTTTTCCGAAATGACCCTTAACGAAACTGATTTATTGATGAAGCCGGAAGTTACAATATCATTCATATGATGGCCGATCAGTTCTGCTCTGCGCAGCCCGGTAATCCGTTCGTATGCTTGATTGACTTTTACGGTAACGCCATTGCCGTCAGTGATGTACACGCCATCGTACAGCGAGTCAATGATTTTAGTAAAAATGGGACTATCAATCATGTTGATAAAATCTTCATGATGGAGTTGGATGGGCAGTGGCTTTTTCTTATCGAGGGAAGACATTTTATCTTTTAATTTTACTTGATCTCCACCATGCAGTATTGTTTTTATTAATTCCTGTGTCGTTAAAATGCCAACTGTTTCTCCGCTCTTATTTTTAATTTCAATTTCTTCAGTGCTATTGGAAAGAAATGTTGAAATGACATCGTTCCAAGAATCATCTTCAAATAAATACATCTTTTTCTCCTCAACTTTCAGCTATGGAAGTCTTTAGAAACCATAAAGTGAATAAAGATTATTATATCGAATGTGGACATGTTTCTATAATGCCGAGGATTTTTATCACGAGAAGATGGTCGCATTGGTCTTCGTTTATATCATATAATACAATAAAGATATATGCTGTTATCGACTTTGTAACAGGCTTGATGTTTGATCTTTTTCATCAATACTTTTCATCTTGCTGCCCGCATTTTTTATCCCGCATGTAAGGTGCCGTAAAACTCCCACTTCAATATTTGAGTGAATACAAAAGGTCTAAGTGGTAGAAAACGGCACCTAAATGCCCGATTGGTTCAACTAACATTCAGTAGGGAAAACCCCTACTGAATGAAGTTTCACTTTATCCCTCATGTAAGGTGCCGTAAAACTCCCACTTCAAGATCTTGAGTGAATACAAAAGGTCCAAGTGTGAGAAAACGGCACCTAAATGCCCGATTGGTTCAACTAACATTCAGTAGGAGATGGAAGAAAGCTCCTACTGAATGAAGTTTCACTTTATGAACTGTTACCGCCGTTGACGATTGCCATGGTAAATGCGAGAAGGGAGGAGAACGTTTCCGGTGTGAATAACTGCCTTTTTTATCAATGAAAAAACGATAAAGGGGCGGTAAGATGAAAAGTAAACATTTTAGATTGTTGTGGCTGGGTCAGTTATTCGCCAATTTGGGCGATGTATTGTATATTGTCGGGTTGATTTCCATTTTATATGCTGCAAAAGAGTCCGTGTTTTATTTGACTGTACTGCCTTTCCTTAACACGTTCGGCCGATTTTCAGGAGGAATGCTATTTCCCCTATTAGTAAACAGGTATCGTTTAACGAGTCTTTTGGCAGGCTCCCAATGTTATAAAACGGTTGTGTTGTTCATATTAATTTTGTGGATCACTTTTCAGCCACCACCAATTGTTTGGCCCATTTTTATTTGCATATGGATCATTGCTTTTCTGGATGGCTGGGCAGCACCCGCAATGAATGCGTTAGTCCCAAGATTGGTCAAACGGGAAGAACTAGTAAAGGCAAACAGTTTTGTCGCGGTCATATACGAAACGACTCAACTTGGAGGGTGGGCGTTTGGTGGGCTGCTTACGATCATTTTTCATGAGGAAAATATCATATGGTTGACTTTTGTATTGTTTATGATGTCCGCCATTATGATGACAGCAATGAAGGATGAAGCACCGTTGAAATCCAAACGACATAAACCCGGGAAAAGGGAGGAATTAAAAGAAGGCTGGTTGTTAATATGGAACAATCGATTCCTGAGAAGGGTTCACATTGTTATTGTCCTGGAAACAGCAGCGAGTGTCGTGTGGGTTGCCGCCATTCTCTATGTGTTCGTATTCGAGGTGTTGCATGTTACAGAAGCGTTTTGGGGATATATCAATGCCGCTTTTTTTACGGGATTCATGGCTGGAGGTCTGTTTTGTTTGAAATTTGCCGTCTGGTTGGGGCGGCATATGAGAAACATATTCATATGCGCATCTATTGGAATATCTATCGTGACAATGTGGTTCGGTTTTAATTCCATTACTTGGATGGCGCTTATTCTGGCCGCATTCAGCGGTTTCTTTGAGCAAGTAAAGGGAATCATCATCAATACTTATATACAAACAGAAACGTCTTTAGAGGAATTGCCGAAAATATATAGCGCCCAACATGCATTGATAGCTTTAACCTTCGGATTGTTTGTGCTTATGTTTGGAGCGATTGCCGAGTATGTGAATGTGAAAATGGTGTTTATGGGCGCCGGGTTCTTGTTGGCAATTGCCGCGCTGTACATGACCGTTCATTTTGCGGAACATTTTAAAAAAGAGTCTCGCCACATTCATAAGTAGACGTCTTTGGATTCATCTCGATCAAAAGTGAAGGCTTCAGTTGCTCATCGTGCAGCAGCTGAAGCCTGAGCGAAAAAATCAACAATCATTGTTACCGTGATTTCTCAAAAGTGACATATTTCGTTTCAAAATAAAGAACCTGAATGAATTTCTTCGTATTTATCCGAATATTGGAAGAAGGGATGGTTTGTCCGTTTTTTATTTCTGCCATTCTTTTCCGTACTAATGTAAAATCAAAAAATTTGGGAGCATAATGTTCGAATATTGGATTGGCAAAATCGGTTAATCCCAAAGCCGACAAGTGATTTAATGATTGGTAAATGGCCCTGCGGACACGTTGTTCAGCCGCTTTTATTTCTCGTTTTAAGTCTGGTTCGGAGGAAACTCCTTGTTTTTTTCGGCAAACTGCCAAAAATATATCTTTCAGGTGGGGGAAATCATATTCCGTTGTTTTCCTGGTGCTATCTGTCAATAAATAGTGTAAAATTTCCAGCAAATCTTGATAACCATTTTCGCCGACTATGCCCAGTTTTGATAAGTGGTATTGGCCCGAAAGCATGAATTGATGTTCCAAGGATTTGTCCTTTTGATATTCAGTCGGTTGCGGTTCAAACACATTGCTGACTGATTGATGTATATTTTGTAACGTTTGTTCCAAATAAATCCGCTCTGTGACCCTTTTGATTACCGCTATAACTTCAAACCTGTTGATTGGCTTGGTTATATAGTACTCTGCGCCATGTGAATACGCGCGCCCCACCAATTCTTTTGCTTCCACTTGGGAAATCATGATGATTTTTCCTGGAAATGAAGGTTTTATATGACGGATTGTTTCAATGCCATCTCTTACAGGCATTAATAAATCAATTAACAATATATTTGTCCTTTTCAAAGTCGCGTAATCTTCATCTAATAATGCTCCATTTTCTGCTTCGCCGACTATTTCGCCAAGCTCTTCATCTTCTATCATTTCCGTCAACATGGAACGAGTTGCCTCGTCATCATCGACAATATAAAAGAGCATACAATCATCCTTTCTGTATCAAATGTTGGATGGGCAGCCGTACCGTAAAAATGGCGCCATTGATTTCCGGTTTGCTTTGCAGCATTATTTTCCCTTCGAGTCTTTCAACCAGTTCCTGGACATAAGTGAGGCCTATACCTGTAGAAGGGATGCCGTTTTTGTCATACTTGGACGTAAACCCCGGTTTAAAGATGATATCCCTTCGTTTTGGAGAAATGCCCGGACCATTATCACCGATTTTGATTTCTACACAATCGGAGAGTCTGTATACACATATCGTTATGATCCCCGCTTCTGTCATGATTTCAATGGAATTCATAATCAAATTATTTATAATGGATAGCACTTTGTATATGTGATAATGGGGGTGTGACCCTTGTATATCAAGCAAAAACTCAATGTTTTTCCCCAGTGAATGAGCATATTTTTTATTCGTTTTAACGGCGATATTGAGCAACTCTTTTATGTCCATATATTCCGAAAAGCTTTTATTCGAGATCAGTTTTGAAAGACCTATGTATATTCTTTGGTTATCTTTTTTTATTTCATGGGTTTCACCGGCAATTTTCAATGCCTTTTCACATAATGGATCAATTTGGGGTTGGTTATTATTGTTTTTGAGATTTTTCAAAGATTGGTATAAACGGTAGGATTCCTTTGTGATATTTTCGCTGTTGATTAAGGTTTTACTGAGATGGATAGATTCTTCATATAAGGTCGCTATGAGTGTGATCAATTGTTCGTTTTGTTTTCTCATTTCTTCTTCCCTTAACCGGGATTGGTAAAGTCTCATCAAATTAAAAAATCCGACCGTAAAGTAGCTGCGAAAAATGGCGATTATGCTCACCTTCCACATGTCCGCAAGAGTAAATGTTGAACTGAAAGCAATATATTGAAAGGCTAATTCAGCAGTGCTTGCCAACATTTCAAGGATGATTCCAAGAAAGCCCAAGAGTAAGGAGTGATGATTGTGGTTTACTCTTAACAATTGAAAAAAGCATCCGAAAGTAAAATAGTAAAAAAAAGTAGGGTAATGAAATTGAAACAAACCAGAAACATCGTCACCGAAAAAAAGCAGACCCAATGTCATTCGAAATGCGACAACAAGAATACCGATGATGACACCTGATAAAAAAGCGGGAATGTTACGTAACAGCAATAAAAAAAAGAAGAACGTCGGCGTGCCAAAACTAATCCGAAAAGATTCATTAAAAGGGTAAAAGCTGATTTCGCCTGCCAGCGGTACGATCATCATCATGAGTATAAAAATCTCTTTATTTCGTAAAGGGAAGTTTAAAATGGCTAGGCCCCCCTTTTTAACACGATCCCTCTTTGATTTTTGTAGTTTTCTGTAATTTTATGTAGTTTGAATTTTATAATACTCTTTACGGTTTGTAAAGTGTTTGGGAAAGCCTTGAAAGAAGGGAGATTGTAGCTTTAGCAGGGGGAAAACATGTCCACTTCCAGGATTGTTACATGAAACGAGGAGGAGGTTCTCATGAAGACCATTGGGAAAAAGCTGACTATTGTTGTCGTTATGTCGCTTCTCGTGCTGATGGGACCGCTTACCGGATTGGCAAGCCAGGACAAAATGGATAGCGTCGATATGGATGATCGCTGGATGAGCCATGAGAAACTGAGGGAGAATTTAGATCAAATTGAAAAGGACAGTTCCGGAAAAGTTCAGGTCGATGTGGTTGGGCACTCTTACCAAGGGCGAGAAATCTATGCAGCTCGTGTGGGAACAGGTGATCAAGTGCTGTTGATCAATGGGAACATACATGGCAACGAGAAGAGCGGTCCCGAAGCATTGATCCAGATGTTCAGGACGCTTGGAACAAGCGATAGTTCCTTGGCGCAATCAGTACGGGAGGGAGTTACAATCGTTGCGATCCCGCGGCTTAATGTTGATGGCGCAGAGATAACCCAACGGCAGAATATATTCCCTTGGACGGTTGTGATGGAAGCGTTTCCTCAACTAGTTGGCGTTATGCCTCCCTGGTACTATCATGAGAGAAATGGCGGCTTTGATATCAATCGAGACTTTCATCCGAATGTAAGCTACGAACCAGTTCCAGAAAATCTGCCGGGAACTGGCGCTGATTTTGGATTTTTCTTGACAAACGAGTCCCGCATTCTCAGGGATGTGTACCTTGATTTGAAAGCCGAGTTTGGCGAGGTGGAAGCTTTTGTAGACATTCATCATATGGGGACTCCGCAGATGATTGAAACAGGTGAAGATGTGACGATGGCGATCGACTATCCGCCGCTGGGTCCGGAACACAATCCAAAGTATGCTGCTTGGCCGAAATTGAATCAAGATAGATCTCGAAAGTATGCGCTGGCTGCTGCTTTAGGGGTAAAAGAATTTTCGGATAAAGAGGAATCTGGTGTCGCCCGCTATATCCATCCAGAGGAGCGGGATTTACCCGGTCAGGCCAGATCATCCTTTGCCCTTAATGGGACCTCGACCGTGTTGTTCGAGATGCCCGGCCAACAACCAAGATTTGGTTATGATCAAGAGTTAATAGACCGTGTCGAGAATGGGCTGTGGGGCATTGCAAGTCGTATGGCCGATCATTCTATTAATCGCTTGAATGGCGATGATTTTCTCAAACTGCCAAAATATTGGACGTCACATGTATCCGATATGTTGGCTCTTGTTGAGCATTATGCTAAAGAAGGTGAGATTACGGGCGATGAGGCGGCACGCTCCTTAAAAACGCATTTGATCGCTGTAAACCATTATGAGGAAAAGGAGCAGGCGAACAAGGTTGTGAACCATTTGAAGAGCTTTAAATTACTGCTTGCTCAACAGAAAGAAAGCGGATTTATATCAGATGCGGTTTATAATCGGCTCATGAGTGATTCCAACTATTTGATTGAAAAATGGCAACAATGAATGACAATGCAATGATCGATTGCGGCAGAGATGTCTCTTTGCCGCAAGAATACTTCATAATAATTTATGTAGAGCTTACATAGGGATAGGGGATACATATGAAATTATTTAAAATGAATCTTCTCACACAAATTTTAATCGCTTTTGTAACCGCTATAATACTTGGTCTCATTTTTGGACAATCCATTGAAGTGATAAAACCTTTGGGAGATTTATTTTTAAGGCTGATTAAATTTATTATTGCACCATTGGTATTGTCTACACTCGTCATTGGAGTTGCCAGCATTGGTGACCCTAAATCATTGGGACGGGTGGGAACAAAAACAATCGGCTATTATTTAATTACAACTGCTGTCGCTATTGTGATCGGCCTGGGTACGGCATTTATTGTTTCTCCCGGAAAAGGGCTGTCTATTGAGGTTCCGAAAAAAGAAGTGGAAGTCAATGAAACAGAGGGCGTCATCCAAACCTTTCTGAACATTGTTCCGGAAAATCCATTTATGGCTTTAACAGAAGGAAATATTTTACAAATTATTTTCTTTGCCATTTTCATTGGTTTGGCGATCACGCTTGTCGGGGATAAAGCGGAGCCTGTTTACCGATTTTTTGATGGGTTTGCTGAAGTCATGTTTCGGATAACGGGTATTGTGATGCGTTTTGCGCCGATTGGAATATTGGGGCTGGTCGCCCCCATCATTGGAGAATATGGAGCCCAAGTATTATTGCCGTTGCTGAAAATTATTATCGCAGTCGGGATCGCCTGTCTATTACATGCCATTGCGGTATATTCTGTTTCTGTAAAAATGTTTGCAAAGATGAGTCCTTTGGCTTTCTTTAAAGGCATTTCACCCGCGGCGATTGTCGCCTTTAGTACTGCAAGCAGTGCCGGAACACTGCCGGTCACGATCAAAAATACGCAAGAAAACTTGGGGGTATCCAATAAAATAAGCAGTTTTGTCCTTCCGCTCGGTGCTACTATTAATATGGATGGGACCGCTATTTATCAAGGGGTTGCCGTTCTCTTTATCGCGCAGTTTTACAATTTGGAATTAACCTTCATGCAAATTGTTACGGTAGTTATCACAACTGTATTGGCTTCCATTGGAACCGCCGGCGTTCCCGGGGCAGGCATGATCATGCTTGCAATGGTATTGGGCGCTATTGGCTTGCCGTTGGAAGGCATTGCTGTAATAGCTGGGATTGATCGGATCCTCGATATGTTCCGCACAACGGTCAATATAGTGGGAGATGCTTCAGCAGCCGTTGTTGTAGCGGGTACTGAAGGAGAAATCGATCGGAAAGCTTTTGAAAAATAAAATATGGTAGCCAAAGCAGGAAGAAGCTTTCTTCTTTTCTGCTTTTGGTTTTTTCTTCGTAAAGCATTGCGCAGGGAAACTCTTGCTAGTCATTCTTATTCATGGAACTTCCATATAAAGTGAAACTTCATTCAGTAGGCGTTTCTCCTACTGAATGTTAGTTGAACCAATTGGGCATTTAGGTGCCGTTTATTCCCACTTGGACCTTTTGTATTCACTCAAGATTTTGAAGTGGGAGTCTTACGGCACCTTACATGCGGGATAAAGTGAAACTTCATTCAGTAGGCGTTTCTCCTACTGAATGTTAGTTGAACCAATCGGGCATATAGGTGCCGTTTTCTCCCACTTGGACCTTTTGTATTCGCTCAAGATTTTAAGTGGGAGTCTTACGGCACCTTACATGCGGGATAAAGTGAAACTTCATTCAGTAGGCGTTTCTCCTACTGAATGTTAGTTGAACCAATCGGGCATATAGGTGCCGTTTTCTCCCACTTGGACCTTTTGTATTCGCTCAAGATCTTGAAGTGGGAGTTTTACGGCACCTTACATGCGGGATAAATGGTCAGCAGGTTTGTAGTCTCATTCTTGAACATGCGAAGTGAGGCGAAGAAGATGCAGTGAATTGGCGAGTCTGCGCTAACAAGGGAATGAGGGAGGGGGATTCATAAAAGAAAGCTGCTCACCATTGCTATAAGCGGCAAAATGGGAGCAGCCTGCAATTAGGCAATGTCAGATTGAGCGGACAAAAGCTGTTCGTATATGTTTACATCTTTTTGGTAAGCTTGTTGATAAGTCATGAGCCCATGTCGCTTAATCTGTTCAAAAACGTTCCATTCGACGATTCTATACATTCTATTGAGTTTTTTGGCGTTGTTCCATGCTGTTTCCTCAAATTCCAAATTCATCGCATGTTCTTCAAGTAACAGAGCCAGCAATTCAGGATTTGAATATCTTTGTTCTTTTGAATAACCGCGCTTCATTTCGTAAATCTCCATGGTTCTCGTTAACGATCCAAACAAAGCGTCGCGATCCAGCGCATGCCCTAGTTCATGCAAAGTAAATGCCTTCACATATTGTTCGAGTGTGACGGCGGGCTTGGTATCTCTCAGGGCGACCTGGATTCGGTTTGCGTCAAATCCGATGTAATGGAGAATGAAATTATAGCTCATATTGATTCCGCATTGCTCGTGCTTGATTTCCACGTCCATGCCGACAGCAAAGAGAGTGTCCTCAATCAACTTTTTTATTGTACCAATCATCATTTTTCCCCGATGTCCTTTTCTTTTATTTTCAGTGTATACGGAACTATTTATTTTATGATGCCTATTATTTTATCACGACTGTTGTAAAACTTGAAGATCGTTTCGGAATTTGACGAAGCTAGGGAGCAGACGAAAAAACGCCCGTAAGTAGTGCACATCTGAGCTGTGTCATGTCAAATTTACAAGGTGGTGAGGCTTTGGTTCTGTATTTCATTTGCTTTATGGAGAGGAAAAGTTTTCTTTTGAGAACCTCTCCAAAAGAGAAGAAGTGGAGGGATTAGAGTCAAGCTTCGTGATGACATAAAGTGAAACTTCATTCAGTAGGGCTCCTATCCTGCTGAATGTTAGTTGAACGAATCGGGCATTTAGGTGCCGTTTTCTCCCACTTAGACCTTCTATATCAACTCAGGTCTTGAAGTGGTGTATATGGCACCTTACATGCGGGATAAAAATGCCCCCTTTAAAGTATCCGGTTTTTTTACCTGTTTACTTAAAGGGGGAGCATACCAATTCTTGACTTTTTCCGGGGGAATTTCATTGTTTGTGATTCATATTAAGCATTTCTTGAACTGTAACAAGTTTATACCCTTTTTTTCTGAGTTCATCAATAATATTTGGCAGTGCATGGACTGTTCCGGACAAATCCCCGCCTTCTCCTGTCCCGGAATGCTGTAACACAATCGATCCGGGACTAACGTTTGGGAGAATATTGCCTGCCACTTGTTCTGCGTTTATTCCTTTCCAATCGAGAGAGTCTACATCCCAGTTCACAACGATCTTGTTTTTTGCTGCCAGCCATTCAATTTGTTTTTCACTTATGTTTCCATAAGGCGGTCTAATAAGGGTTGGTGCAAATCCTGTAAACGGAATGATCAGTTGGTCTGTTCTGATGATTTGATTCCGGAAATCCGCATCAGTTAGTTTCAAAAAGTTCGGGTGGTTGTACGAATGATTACCAATGGCATGCCCTTCCTGCACAATACGCTTTACAACTTCCGGGTACTTTTCAATTCGAAACCCTACAAGGAAAAAGGTGGCTTTGGCATCTTTTTCTTTTAAAATATCCAATATTGTAGGTGTGAAAATATCATCGGGTGCATCATCGAAAGTTAAAGCGACTTCACGTTTTGTTCCCGGTCCTCTCATTAGAAATGTATTTTGGTATTTATTTTTAAAACTTTTAGAGCTTGGCCAAACAACAGGCTGGTCAGGCGCAGACAAGGGCTGCGTCTTTACCTGGTGAACGTGTGATTGTACTGGCTTGTTAAATGGACCAATGCTGGCACATAGTAAGAACAGGAAAGACAACAGCAAAAAACGTTTCATGAGTTATTTCACCCTTTGCTTTTACAATCTGTAGAAAATATCGTTTGTAAAAACAGATGAAATATACAGGGAATGAAATACTAAGTTTTTCACGAATGACTGTGATTGTCCACAATCATGATCGATTTCTTCATTAAGCAAGAGGGGGCTATTTTTCAATCCGATTCCGTATTTCCAAAGTGTAAGGTTATCAAAGCGGTTACTCATACATTTCATTTCCAATAACTTGGCAAAAAAAGAAGCTTCCCCCTTGAAGCCAGCAAAAAATGAATTTCCCCCCAAAAAACCAAGTATCCATTTTCCTTTGGTTGAACGTGTTTTCTTTAGCGCTTTTTCCCCCCTATATTGTCGCTGGGCAAAGAGCTTGCGTAATTGTATATAATGTACGCCATTTCTTTGGCTTCTAATTCCATAGGGGTGCCTGTAAAGGTTTCTCTTAAGGCGCGGAGGATGGTTTCTAGCAGAAATTCTCTCGGGTGTCCTGAATTTATTTCCTCCATAAGAAATTCGATATATTGTTTACTTTTATGATTATTACCAAGCGATTTGGCGAAATTTGAAAGTCTTTCAAGTATTCGTTCCTTAGTAAGCGTATCTTCAGTCAGATTTTTTCTGCGTGGTAAAAATAGACGTTCCCCGAGCAGTTGATCATCGGCATGAATCATATTATCCATAATGGCATCCGTTCTGCGCATGATGAAGCGGATGAGTTTATGGGTATCCAACTCTTCTTTTAAACCCGTCACCCACATGTTAATAAAATGCTGTAACATTCCAACGATCATAATAGCACAATCCAAGGAGTATGGTGCTGATTCCTGTCCATAGATGTCAACCAATCTTTGTGAAAGCCAAGAAAGTTCAGTTAAGTGATGTTTTTGGATAAAGTTTCTTAATTCAGGGTCCTTGGAATGGAAAATGATTTCGAAAAGGGGCACCAATTGGTACTCGCGATTCACCTCGAACCTGATGGCAATCTGTTGGATAAAGACATCTTTATCGGAGCGGTCTATTCCAATCATAAGTTCATGTCTTCGAGCGGTGGCAACTTCATATGCATGAATAAGTATAGCCATCAGACATTCGTTTTTAGAAGAGAAATAGTTATAAAACGTTCCTTTTGATATGCCTGATTCGTCCAATATATCTTGGACAGAAGTGGCGGCAAAGCCTTTTTCTATAAAAAGCCGCTGTGCTGTTAATAAGACACGGTGCTTACGAGCATTCATTTATTTATCACCTTTAGACTAGTAGTATAATTTTTATAATAGCTATCATCCCTTTAGTTATCAAGGGTTTTCTTGTGTGACAATTTTCTGTTGAATAAATTGAACATGGAGTATAAAATGTGAAACATAGAGTATAAAATTTGAAAGGTAAATGAACAGGGTTGCATGATAAAGGATGGGAAATGGAATGGATATACAAGAATTACATAAAAAACCCCCATATGGCATGATTGCCATACTTTTTTTCGGCGCGTTTGTGGCTTTTTTGAATAATACATTATTGAATGTGGCGCTTCCGACCATTATGGAGGAATTCAATGTAAAACCAGCCATCGCGCAATGGCTTACGAATGGATATATGCTCGTAAATGGCATTCTCATTCCGGCAAGTGCATTTTTTATTCAAAAATTTACGAACCGCAAATTGTTTTTGACAGCTATGTCTTTGTTTACATTGGGAACGGCACTTGCCGCTTTTGCACCTTTTTTTGGCGTACTCATAGCGGGAAGGATGATTCAGGCTTCAGGTTCCGCAATGATGATGCCGCTTCTTATGAACGTCATGCTTGCCTCTTTCCCGGTGGAAAGGCGGGGGGCCGCAATGGGAATGTTTGGTCTTGTGATTATGGCCGCTCCCGCCATTGGGCCGACACTATCAGGCTGGGTAGTGGAACATTACAGTTGGCGGACACTTTTTGAAATTATCCTTCCTTTTGCTGTACTGGCTCTAACGATTGGTTTCTTTAAATTAAAAAATATTACCCCAAACCGCGATATGAAAGTCGATGTTTTGTCACTCATTTTATCAAGCATTGGTTTTGGCAGTCTTCTGTATGGATTCAGTACGGCCGGCGATAAAGGATGGGGTGCTTTGGAAGTGTATGGAACCATTATTGTCGGAGCGGCCGCGATTATAGCTTTTATCTTTCGTCAGCTTCGCATGGAAGATCCGATGCTGGAATTCAGGATCTATAAATACCCTGTGTTTGCCTTATCTTCAGTTATCATGGTTGTTGTTTCCGCGTCCATGTTCTCGGGAATGATTTTAACTCCGATTTATGTGCAGACAGTGAGGGGGATTTCGCCATTCCATGCAGGGTTATTAATGCTTCCAGGAGCGATTTTAATGGCAATCATGTCTCCGATTACAGGAAGGCTTTTTGATAAATACGGGGCACGGATTATAGCATCAATCGGTCTTGCTATTACAGTGATTACAACATATTTATTCCATAAACTTACTGTGGACACCGGATTTTACCTTATTATGCTTCTCTATACGATTCGCATGCTGGGGATGTCTCTAGTGATGATGCCGGTAATGACGAATGGATTAAATCAGCTGCCGATGTCAGCCAACCCCCATGGTACCGCGATGAACAATACATTGCAGCAAATTTCAGGAGCTATTGGAACGGCAGTTCTTGTTACAGTGATGAACAACAGAATGGAAACAAAGGGTCATGAGCTTGCAGACGCCGCTGCAGCATCCGGAAAGTCATTAAATAATCCCGAGGTAATGAAGGAGTTGACACAGCAAGCAACATTGGACGGAATCACATTCTCATTTTTAGTCTCAACTTTCATTGCGGCTGTCGCGTTGCTTTTGGCGTTATTCATGAAACGGGCAAAACCGCCCCAAACGGATGAAGCTTTTATGAAAAAATGTCAGGCCGAATAATAGGAACGAGTTCATGTTATATGGATTCGTTTCTTTTTTAGTTTCAGAAAAGCCCGTATGCTACAATGAAACGGAGGAGTGTGGGAGTGCATGGAGGAAAGAAAAAATACAGTTGACAGCGATTTGTTCGAGCAGTTGGACGAAGAGGAAATGAGCAAGCTGGTTCACGATGCCCAAGAGGAAGCAATTCGTAAAGCTGCACTCGAAAAAGAAGCGGAAAAGCCGGTCCGCCGTTTTCCAAGGTGGCTATTTTGGATGATATCGGTTATTTTCCTTTTCAGCACTTTTTCTTTCATTTTTCAAACTTACTCCATACCCGCCATTGAATTTTTGACAGCGTCCGCCAGGCTGTCGGCGAATGAAAACATTCAATCATATAAAAAATCAGTCGTCACTATTGCAGCGGGGGATAGCAAGGGAACGGGCTTTTCTATTTCGAGCAATGGATTCATGTTAACCAACTATCACGTGATCGAAGGAAATGAACAGGTACAAGTTGATTTTCCCGAGGAGGGCGTATATATGGCGGACGTGGTGGACACTTACGAAGAGATAGATTTAGCTTTGTTAAAAGTCAAAGGTGAAAACTTGCCTTTTCTTAAATTGGCGGAACAGCCAGCTTACATGAGTAAGAATGATATGATTACATTTATCGGGAATCCTCTCCGTTTTCACGGCATTGTGAATGAAGGAACCATCGTCGATTCGATTCTGTTAAATGATTGGGAGGAGGAAGTCATCGTAATAAAAGCTCCGGTTTACCGGGGAAACAGTGGCAGCCCGGTCATTGATGACAATGGCCAAGTGATAGGAGTGGTATTTGCGACGATGAAACATGATGTTTACGGGAAGGTTGGATTGGCAGTGCCGATTGAATTGTATCAAGAGGCAAAGCAATAAATCTCACGCGGATCAAAGTTGTTTTTCCGTCTGTCAGCGAGAATCTGCAAAATAGAAGGGACAAAACATGACTTGGAAATGATGGTTGTATATTCAGAAAAGAAAGATATTTGCACTTAAAAATAAACCAACTAAACTCCTACAATCATACAGCCTCTGATCTGTTTTCGTAAAATAGGGCTATGCGGTTTTCGGGTGTTTCTGTCTATTTTTGGGCCAATATGCTCATTTTGGAAGAATACAATCCGGATTCTTGAGTCCTAATTTCATTTAATAAAATATTATCAGCATTAATGCTTTCTATATGGTGATCATCGACTTTTTCTGACAGTCGATCGAGCTTCTGCTCGACATGATTGATTTTTGCTGACAGTTTGTCCTCAACGGAATTGATTCTTACCTCAACGTTTTTCAGGTCTTGTTTCGTGGCCATTCTTTCTTCAACGGCTTTCAGGTCTTGTTTTGTGGCCATTCTTTCTTCAACGGCTTTCAAGTCTTGTTTTGTGGCCATTCTTTCTTCAACGGCTTTCAAGTCTTGCTTTGTGGCCATTCTTTCTTCAACGTTTTTCAGGTCTTGTTTTGTGGCCATTCTTTCTTCAACGGCTTTCAAGTCTTGTTTTGTGGCCATTCTTTCTTCAACGGCTTTCAGGTCTTGCTTTGTGGCCATTCTTTCTTCAACGTTTTTCAGGTCTTGTTTCGTGGCCATTCTTTCTTCAACGGCTTTCAGGTCTTGTTTCGTGGCCATTCTTTCTTCAACGGCTTTCAGGTCTTGCTTTGTGGCCATTCTTTCTTCTACGGTCGAAACCCTCTTATTCAAAACTTGCAGCTCATTGATAATCAAATCGAGTTTTTGTTCCACATTATTACCCCCTCTCTATTTATGTTCGTATGCCTTTATTATACAATTGCTTTGGGCATAGTCAATCAGGCAAAATGTAATTTTGAAGCGCATTTATGCGCTAAAATGGAAGTTTTGCAATCACATTTCGGTTTTTTATCCCGCTTGTAAGGTGCGCAAGACTCCCACAATTCAAAATCTTGAGTGAATACAAAAGGTCTAAGTGGGAGAAACGGCACCTACATGCCCGATTGGTTCAACTAACATTCAGTAGGAGATGGAAGAAAACGCCTGCTGAATGAAGATTCACTTTATAATGAAAGCAACCTTATTTTTAATATTTGCTGCTGGAGGGGAAGAAGGTGTTTGGGAGAAGAATAAAACACACCCAGCGTTATCAAGAAATTATCAACGCTTTTTTAAAAAATGGACTCGGTCATTTGTTGTTTCGTATTGGTTTGATTGATCGTACTGGAAAGTCACGGGATGCAAAAGAAAATATGAAGGATTTGGGGATCAGACTTCGTACGACTTTGCAGGGATTGGGACCGACTTTTATCAAGCTGGGGCAGATCGCGAGTTCACGCCGGGATTTGATTCCGGAAGAGATTACTGCCGAACTGGAGAGGCTTCAGGATGATGTCGTTCCTTTTTCTTATGAAAAAGTGGTTGAAATCGTAGAGTTGGAGCTCGGGGATACTCTTGAAAATCTTTTTCAAGAATTTCAGCAAACGCCCCTTGCGACTGCTTCGATCGGACAGGTACACGTTGCGCAGCTTTTCACGGGTGAAAAAGTGGCTGTGAAAATTCAGCGGCCTGACATCCAGTCGATCATTGAAACCGATTTGGACATTTTGCATGATTTGGCCAGAGGAGTCGAAAAAAGGATGGAGCTGGCCAGGCGGTACCGGATTCGTGAAATGATCGAAGAGTTCTCCGCTTCTTTGCGCGATGAGCTGGATTACGAAGTGGAGGGTCGTAATGGAGAACGTATTGCGAGGCAATTTGTAAATGAGTCGTCTATCCATATTCCACGAATTTACTGGGACTTTTCATCTAAGAAAGTTCTTACGATGGAATTAATCAAAGGGATTAAAGTGACGCACGTGGAAAAGTTGGATGAAGCAGGATATGACCGGAAACTGATTGCAGGACGGCTGGCCGATTCGATGTTCAGCCAAGTGTTGGAGCACGGTTTTTTCCATGGGGACCCGCATCCCGGAAATATTTATGTTTTACCCGATAATGTTGTTGCCTATTTGGATTTTGGGATGGTGGGGCAGTTGAAGGAGGATTTGAAGTATCACTTTGCCTCTCTTCTAATGAATCTCCAGCAAGGAAGCGCCAAGGGGATGATCAAGACATTTGCTGCGATGGATTTGCTTGACGGGGATACGGATGCACACGAACTTCAGTATGATTTGGAGCGCTTGATCAGCAAATATTATGATACTGCTTTTAAGGAAATCAGCATGGGGGCAGCGCTTACCGATGTGTTCGCCATCGCTTATAGGCATCGGGTGAGGATTCCGACCGAAATTGCGATTCTCGGCAAGGCGATCTTGACGATGGAGGAGATTATCTCAACACTGGATCCGGAATTCAGTGTCATGAGGGCGGTTGAGCCATTCGGCAAAAAATTGATGAAACAAAGGTTCAGCCCAAAACATATTCTGAGCAGGTCTTTTGAGGATATGATTGAGAATATTGAAGTCATCAGGGATCTGCCGAAGGACTTAAAAGAAATCTCGACAACCGTCAAAAAAGGCAGACTCCGATTTGATATCAATATAAAAGAGTTGCAAACTTTTCTGCAAAGATTGGATAAAATCAGCAATCGGCTTTCTTTTAGTATCATTTTGCTTTCTTTTAGTATTTTAATGGTCGGCTTAATCATCGGGACCGCTATTGCTGACAAAACGGCCTTTTTATTCAGGCTTCCTGCAATTGAAATAGGTTCGGTCGTGGCTACACTTATGTTTTTATTTATGATCTACTCGATTTTCAAGTCCGGAA
This sequence comes from Siminovitchia sp. FSL H7-0308, assembly GCF_037980985.1. Classification (NCBI taxonomy): domain Bacteria; kingdom Bacillati; phylum Bacillota; class Bacilli; order Caryophanales; family Bacillaceae; genus Siminovitchia; species Siminovitchia sp. FSL H7-0308. The sequence continues at coordinate 2,811,958 of NZ_CP150282.1, read as the reverse complement.
GAATGTAGGCGACAATACCCTATAAGATGAACATGCCGCATGAAATCAAATGGAAATATCTTGATTTCACGCGGTTTTATTTTCACGATTTGTATGAATAGCAATTCCCAGCTTTCCTTTTCAAAAGAGAGCAATTTATGTCAAAAAGTCTTTCGTTCTTTTTGTTATCTTATAGTCAAGGAGGCACGGTGATGAGCTACAACCCCATAATTCAAAAAACGATTCATTATATCGAGAATCATTTACAGACAGATTTATCGTTAGACAGGATCGCCCGGCAGGCTGGTTTTTCCAAATATCATTATCACCGGATTTTTCTCCGTGAAGTGGGTGTATCTATTTCCGAGTATGTGCGCTATCGGCGCATTGCCAATTCTGCTACATTATTGCTGTATACGGATGAAAAAATCATCGACATTGCTCTTTTTTATCGCTTTGAATCACAAGAGTCTTTCACTCGCTCTTTTAAAAAGTATTATCATTTGCCACCGGGCCAATATCGGAAAATCATGGGTAAATTGCTATTTCAAAAGGAGGAAATGAAGTTGAAAAATGACCAATTATTAAAAGGATGGCAATTAAGCGGTAGTCATCCATTTCATTATGAAATGGGGATTGACAGAGAGATATTCCATAAAGGGCAAGCATCGGGGTATTTAAAATCTGTCACTGTAGAAGAAGTTGGGGAGTTTGCAACGATGATGCAGGAATTCAAAGCGGATAAATATTTGGGGAAAAGATTAAAGCTCTCCGGTTTTATCAAATCAAAAGGAGTGGATGGATTTTGCGGATTATGGATGCGGGTTGATGACCATCTCCAAGATGTCTTGCAATTTGATAATATGAGTGATCGTCCGATAAAGGGAGACAATGAATGGAACCATTACGCCATTGTTTTGGATGTGCCGGAAAATAGTGCGGTCATTGCTTTCGGCGTATTGCTTTCAGGGAAAGGCCATGTTTGGGTGGATGAAATAACATTTGAAGAAGTTGACCACAATACACCTACAACAAACTTAGAGTTCACCAGCGAGTTATTGGATGAACCTATCAATTTATCGTTTGAAGAATAAGGAGGATTCGCATGGCTAATAACAAGAAAGCAGGAATGGTTTTGTTAATGGGACTCTTCATCATCATCGCTTTAAAATTTCTCATAGGAAATGTTATTTTTTCCTATGTAAAAGAATGGATTCTGTAGATTCACATAGAGGCTGTCCAACATGTCGGCTTTTCACTTATCGGATGACCTATTGGGGGGAGCTCTCCCTTTTGCATGCCAAATAGAACTTTTTTTTGAGGGCCAAATGATGGTATATTCTTTTTAGGTACAGAAATATAATAGCCGCAAGCAAATGGCCGCAGCTTTTGAGGCTTCCTCCGAAGTTGCGGCTTTGCTTTTAACTTCGTCTTAATAAGCCATGACATGAGTCGGTGTATTTTTTACAAACAGCAACCGGGTCGACAGGTATAAGATCAACTCAACGTATATAAGTATGCTTCAAGTTGAAAACGTCGCGATTTACATTTTGATTCATGGAGAGCAACTTGTCTGGAATTTTTATGCGGTGGTCAAGAAAAATACCTGTTATAATAGTATAAAAGAGTTGAGGGAGAGGATCGCCCGCTTATGAAGATTAATAAATTCGTCATGCCGGAACTTATTATTGGAAGCGATTCCATTAAGCGGGTGGGCGAGAGCTGCGCAAGGCTTGGTGCCAGGAAAGTGTTTATTACGACGGATCCGGGGGTTCTGGCTTTGAACTGGTTCGAGCAGGTACTAGACAGTTGTAAAAATGCCGGGCTTCCCTATGTCATTTTTTCGGATATCACAACGAATCCCAAAGATGATGAGGTGGATAGGGGTGTACAAATATATTTGGAAGAGGAGTGTGATGCCATTGTCGGGGTTGGCGGCGGCAGTCCCATTGATGTGGCGAAGGCCATTGCCATCGTTGCCACAAATGGCGGAAGCATTCATGATTATGAAGGAGTGGACAAAATCGTATTTCCTCTTCCTCCCCAAGTGATGGTCGCGACGACTGCCGGATCAGGTTCCGAGGTATCCCAATTTTCAATTATAACGGATTCGGAGAAAAAGAAAAAATTGACGATCATTTCCAAATCCCTTGTCCCTGATATTGCCATAGTGGATCCCCAGACATTGATGACGAAAAGTCCCCACTTAACGGCGACAACAGGATTGGATGTGTTGACGCATGCAATCGAATCATTCGTCAGCATTGCGGCAACTCCCTTGACGGACGTACAGGCAAAAAGTGCGATTTCGCTCGTAGCGCAATATTTACGGCCGTCTGTCGCTTCCAAAATGAATAAAGAAGCGAAAGAAAAAATGGCCATGGCAAGCGTACAGGCCGGTTTGGCTTTCTCGAACGCGATTCTTGGGGCAGTCCACGCCATGAGTCATGCGATCGGGGGACGATTTCTTCTGCCGCACGGTGATGTAAATGCCATTTTACTGCCCTACGTCATGGAATTTAATTATTTGGCTTGTCCGGAAAAGTTTTATCAGATTGCGGAGCTGTTTGGCGAAGACGGCCGCCATTCAGGGAAAAAAGCGATCGAATATGTCAAGCAACTGTCGCTGGATATCGGGGCGCCTCAGCGGTTATCGGACATGGGGTTGCAAAATTCGGATGCGGCCATTATCGGGCAAGTCGCAATAGAAGATGCTTGCATGATTACCAACCCCCGTGACATCACAGCGGCAGATGTGGAAAGGTTGTTTAAACTCGCATTATAGGAGGGCATCTAATGTCAGACAGACAGCAGTTGATTGAACGGCTTGTCGGGGTTTCCTCATCGAAAATCAATTATTATACGGAACTCAAAAAAACGATTGATGAAATGAAGAAGAAAAATACACAGCTTGAGATCATCAATGAAGTGATGCGAAGCTTTAATATTGATATGTCAATGGACGCCATGCTGAAAAACATACTGGAAAAATTGCGGAAAATATTTCCTCTTAAGAGATTGAGTTTGTCCATTTTTAAAAGCGGCAAACTGATACTGACAAATGTATATCCGCGTGATTACGCCCATGTTGATATCGGGAGTGCGATACCTAAGGAAAAGTCCCTTTATTGGAAGGTGGCGGAGTCTGGTATTTCGCAGGTGTATTTTGTGAATGCGGATGATCGGGAAACGTACACGGAAATAGTGGCTTTTGAAAAATTAAGTTTGCGCGAAGTGCTTGTTTTTCCCCTTTATGGCAAAGGGCGGATTATCGGTGTTTTAAGTCTGGGGAGTGAGCGGCAATCAGCATATGACAAAGAAGATCTTGTGTTTTTACAGCAGTTTTCGGACCAATTGGCAGTATGCATTGAGAATGTCCGTTTATATAACGAAGTATTGAATAGCAAGAAAGAATGGGAGCAGACATTTCTTGCGGTGGCAGATCCGATTATGTTAGTCGATGTAAACGGAAGCATTTTGCGGTGCAACGGAGCGGCATCTTCTTTTTTCCGTTTGGATGGGGTGGAGGCCGCCGATTACACATTGGACAATTTGCTGTATGGAGAGCAGATGAAAGAGGAAAGTCCGCTTTATGAAACTTTGAAGACGAAAAGGACTGCCTATCGGGAAATAACAATGTTTGGCCAGACGATTTGTGAAGTGCATACATACCCGATCATAAACGAAAAAGATGACATGTACGGGGTGATCGCCTATATAAAAGATGTGACCGAAAAACGCCATTTTGAGGCGCGGATGATGCAATCCGGCAAGCTGGCGGCTCTTGGTGAAATGGCTGCGGGAGTGGCCCATGAGTTGAACAATCCCTTGACGGCGATTTTAGGAAACACTCAGTTATTGCTGCGGAAAGCGGATAAAGGTCATCCTTCGCATGAATTGCTGGCAGATGTTTTGAAATGCAGCAAAAGATGTCAAGATATTATTCGGAATTTGCTCACTTTTTCCAGACAGGACGAATACTTATTCCAAACTTGTTCCCTCAACGAGGCGGTTGAACAAGTACTTAGTCTCGTCGGGTATCAAATTCGCCAGAGCCATATTGATGTAAAAGTGAGACTCGATCCCGATATTCCTCTTGTCGATGGCAGCATCCAACAGCTTGAGCAGATTATCATCAACTTGCTTTTAAATGCCAGGGATGCGCTGGATGAGACAGCGAGGCAGAATGACAAAAAAATCGTCATTCGAACGGTAAGCAGCCCGGAAGGGGTTGCCCTATCGGTCAGTGATAATGGGCCGGGAATTGATTCAAAAAGAATGAAGGAAATATTCCATCCGTTTTATACGACGAAAGAAGCTTTGAAAGGAACAGGACTTGGTCTATCAGTCAGCCTTGGTATTGCGGAAGCTCATGGCGGGACGATTGATGTCAAAAGCGAACCGGGGATTGGGAGTGTTTTCACTCTTCGTTTGCCGGTCAAAAAGGACCCTGCATAAAAGGTGGTGTAGGATTGTGGCCAATATATTGATAGTGGATGACGATCGAGAAGTCGCCAATTTTTTAAGTTATTTTTTAAAAGAAAAAAACTTAGAAGTATACAAAGCATATAACGGGAAAGATTTTCAACGGTTATTTCGGCAGCAGTCCTACCACTTGGCGTTGATCGATGTGAAGCTGCCCGATGCGAGCGGATTGGATATTTTAAAAGAGATAACGGAACAAATGCCTGTGTGCAAAACGATCGTTATGACCGGATATAGTACGATAAAAGTGGCTGTAGAAGCAATTAAGCTTGGTGCCAACGACTTTATTGAAAAGCCGTTTGCCGATTTAGATGTATTGGAAAAAACCATTGACCATCTGTTGAAAAACAAAACAACCATGGCGGAAAGTGATATTCAAGTACTGGCTAAAAAGAGCGGCATTGTGACGGGAAATAGTGAAATGATGAAGCGTCTTCTCGCTCTTGCGTATAAAATCGCCCCCAAACATATCAATGTTCTCATTGAGGGTGAGACAGGGACGGGAAAGGAACTGTTGGCTCATTTCATTCACCAAGCGAGTAAGCGGAATGAACAGCCTTTTATCGGCATTAACTGCGGCGCTTTATCTGACACACTGCTGGAAAGCGAACTGTTCGGCCACGATAAGGGCGCTTTTACAGGTGCGCTCAAAGAAAGAAAAGGCGTGTTTGAACTGGCGGGAAAAGGGACATTGTTCTTGGATGAAATTGGTGAGGCTTCGCTTGCCACACAGGTGAAGCTGCTGCGTATATTGGAGACAGGTGAATTTATGCGGGTCGGCGGTGAAAAAATACAAAAAACAAACACCCGGATTATTTCGGCCACGCATGTCGCTCTCGCAGAAGCGGTCAAAAGCAAAACATTCCGGGAAGATCTCTTGTATCGGTTGGATGTTGTGAAGTTGGTCATCCCTCCTTTGCGGGAAAGGAAGGAAGACATTCAGCTGATTGCAAATCATTTGTTGGAACAGGCGGGAACTGTCTTCCAGTTAAGTGCAGAAACGGCCGCCATATTCGAGCAATACGATTGGCCGGGGAATGTAAGGGAATTATCCAATGTTATCAAGCGGGCATTAACGGTTATGGATGAAGACAGCCACATCATCACCCCTAAACACTTGCCGGAAAAAATGTGGATCGGCAAGCCGCGTCTTGTTGAAAAAAAGCAGCCTGAAGAAGAGAATTTTGAGGAATATATGCAACAATGGACAGATAACATGATTGCCGTTTGGAAAAGTGAAGACAAAGTCGAAATGGAAATGATTCTGCACAACGTAAAAGAGCTGGAACGTGAAATCGGCCGTGCATTCGTCATGAAAATGCTGAGGGCAACGATCGGAAACAGACAGGATGCAGCCAAGCGTTTGAATATAAGCATGCGTAAGCTCAGGTACTTATTGAATGAAAAAAGCACCCGTCCATGAAATGAGCGGATGCCTGATGTTGGGTAATGCACCTTGGAATTGCCTACCCGAATCAATCGTTGGAAGCGGTTCCCGGGGATTGCTGTCATTGTCTCCCCGCTTTTTATAGTTATCAATGGCAAAGCCTTAGTATGTCATTGGCTACGCTTTTTCTTGTTTATCAAGTAACGGATACATTAAAAAGTTAGCACAATCCGTCCATTGATTTGCCCTTTTTCCATTTTGTCAAACACCTGATTAATGTCTTCAAGCTTGGCGGTGGAAACGATAGCCCGAACTTTTCCATCCGCAGCAAATTGCAAGGCTTCTTGCATATCTTTTCTTGTACCGACAATGGAGCCTTTGACAGTTACGCCATTTAACACGGTATCAAAAATGGGCACTGGGATTTCATCATTAGGCAATCCTACTAAGACAACTGATCCGCCGCGTTTGACAGAGTGATAAGCCTGCTCAAACGCGGCTTTGTTCACTGCGACACTGATGGCGGTCTGCACGCCGCCGACTTTATCTTTGATTGTTTGCGCAGGGTCTGAAGCTTTTCCATTAACGGTCAAATCAGCCCCCAGCTCCTTTGCAAGCTGAAGTTTATCATCGTTAATATCAACCGCCACCACATTAAACCCCATCGCTTTGGCATATTGCAAGGCGATATGGCCCAGTCCGCCAATGCCGTAAATGGCCACCCAATCTCCCGCTTTTGCCCCGGAGACTTTTAATGCTTTATAAGTGGTCACCCCCGCACATAATATGGGGGCAATTTCAACGGAATCCACACCATCGGGAATTCTTGCCACATAATCGGCGGGTGCCACGCAATATTCGGCAAAGGCGCCGTCAGCAGAATAGCCGCCATTTAATTGGTTGGGACAGAGGGTTTCATTGCCGGATAGGCAGTATTCGCATTCACCGCATGCTTTAAAAAGCCACGGAACCCCGACACGGTCTCCTTTTTTCAAGGAAGTTACGCCTTGTCCTACCTGCTCAACAATTCCCACGCCTTCATGGCCAGGAATAACCGGAAGCTTTGGTTTAATGGGCCAATCTCCGTGGGCCGCATGCAAGTCGGTATGGCAAACACCGCACGCTTCCATTTTGATCAACACTTCGCCATGCTCCGGCTTTGGAATATCCACCTCTTTTATTTCCAGTTCTTGTTGGAATTCATTAACGACTGCTGCTTTCAATTCTGATTCCTCCTTAGATTTAATCGGCTAACTAATTACTTAATATTGCAAAAATAATGCCAACATTATTTCCCCGGCAATATACGATGACTTACAGTCGCCGCCGCTATATTGTTCTTTTTTGCCAACATTTCGGCTTAATAGGACGAAATGTTGGCATTTGAATCAAAAATGATGTAGTCCAATCGGTGATCAACTTCAAGATCATCTCTTCTTTCTTTTATCCATAATAAGGAGGTTGATGATCATGAAGATAAAAATAAGCATGAAAGATGCTAAGCCAATGATGAAAATAGTTGTATCACTCAAATTTGAAAAGCGGAAAAGCATATCCGGTATAAACAGCAGGACGGGGATCAAAATGGAGAACCAAGTCTTGCTCCAAATGGCAAGGATGATAAGAATACTGGCACAAACACCAACAACAATCCAATTGACAAGAGTGGTTCCTATATAAAAAGGTTCAACAATGAGAGTACTTCCCAGCAATACAAGTATAAAGAGTGTATTGACACTTGTGGTGGCAAGCATGCCCATGACAAATAATTTTTTGGTTGAGAATTGCTTTTTTCCCGCCTGTTGCAAAAAGAATACATAAATAAGCAGGCCGGCGATGATGATGAGTGGGAAACCTATGACTTGCACGATATTGAGCGAGAACTCTCCCCCTTGATGGCAGATCCCATGATTAAATAAGCAATAACACCTGCAAAAATAATTATCACATTTTTGATAAGGTTTTTATAGTCTGTATCCATTTCTCTTTTTAATGAGTTCATATACTGTTCCGGCGTACAGTCAATCATCTCGTCGATACTTTTCCCTTGTTTTTCCGCCTCTATTAAATGAACTTTTAATTCATCGATTAGTTCATTTATTTCTTTTTGCTTTTTTCCGGATGTCACTAAATAAAGCCGCAGATTCTCAATAAATGCTTTGCTTTTGTCTGATAACAATGTTGATTCCCCCCCAGTTCTTTACCGTTTCTTTTCCACAAATAAAATGAGCCACAGGATAGCCCCCGCGATTAACGATACTTGCCAAGGCAAGTTATAAGATGGTCCGATCTCAGGGGTGAACTTGGCAACAAGCAATACGACTGCCATACCAGCCGCACCAACGAATCCGGCTTTTATCGTATGCAGCTTTATGTTTCGGTTTTCTTTAAATAAAGAGTTGTGGACAAGCCTCAAAATAAACCAAGTGGCAAAACTGACAAAGCATGTGATAGCCAAGAAACTCATAGCCATTTGAAACAAATTGATTTCTGAATTGACTTCAATAAATTGCGATAAAATCAAATGCAGAATCCCTCTAATTATTAACGACCAACTGACAATATTACCAATGATCCTGGCATAAAAAGGGATGATTTCCCGCTTTTTCTCGTTTGGAAGCTGTTCTATTATTTCATCCGCAAAAGCCTTCGGGTTATGGCCGAACATGTCTTTTGCCGTTTTTCCTTCCTCCTGGCCTTGAAGGAGGTGGTCCAGGATTTCCATTAACACTTCTTCGGATTGCTGTTCAGAAAGGCGCCATTGAAGGCGGATATATATCAACATGTCGTCGTAGTATTTCTCATTTTCCGGTGTCAGCAACTCTCTTTTTCTGTTGTTTTCTTCAATCAGCATGTCAACATTCATATCTTTCACCTTCTTTTTAGTAATGTATTGACAGGACCAGAGAGGCGGTGCCATTCCTCAATAATTGTTGTTAGTGTTTCCTGCCCTGTATCCGTTAAAAAATAATATTTCCGATTCGGCCCGGAATCGGATGGCCGCATTTCGCCTCTTATTAAGCCGTTTTTTTGCAGTCTTAATAATACCGGATAAATAGTGCCTTCACTCACATCTTGCAAGCCAATGTCTTGCAGCTTTTTGGACAGCTCATAGCCGTATACGGCTTCTTTTTCAATCACTGCCAATACACAGCCATCTAAAATTCCTTTCAGCAATTGACTACGTACAGACATATACGCACCTTCCTTCGTTGCTATATTGCCATACAAGATAGTTGATCATAAAAAAGATGTCATGATTGGTACTTGCCAAAGCAAGATAGTGTCATAAAAAAATAACTACTATCATTGCCATGTACAGACATATACGCACCTTCCTTTGATGCTATATTGCCATACAAGATAGTTGATCATAAAAAAGATGTCATGACCGGTACTTGACAAAGCGAGATAGTGTCATAAAAAAATAACTACTTTGTTATACAATGTAGCTATTTTTATTGTAAAATGTTTCGCTATAGCTGTCAATACTTAACGCTAAAAAACATCAAATGCCTTTTTGATCGCAATAATCGTCAACGAGCCGCTCAATTCCGTCAAGATCGGGGGACTTTCCAGAAAAAGTAAACTTTATTTCTTCAATAAATTCTCCTTCATGGTATACATGAATGGCTCCATTTTGCTCAATGACACTATATTCAGGTTCAAATATAAATCCGTTCCTTTCGATGGCACCCAATGTTAATCAACTCCGAAGGTTATATTTTTTGGTTATTATTTCACGAACAACGGGCAAAAATACCTGTCATGCAGGAGAAATTGTGAAGTGATTCACAATATATGACGTTTATCATCTCAAAGTAATGACGTTTATGTCTTTTCGAGAAGCAAGAAGAATCTTATCATTAGATATAACAAATGAATTCATCAGCATGAGGAGGATTCGATGAAAGAAAAAACAAGGAAATTATTCAAAGAAGTTGCTGTTTTTGCCAAATCTGATAAAAAGAAAAGTATCTTGCAAATAATCAATACAGTTTTACCTTTTATTATTTTATGGTTTTTGGCCTACCAAAGCTTATCCATATCGGTTTGGCTGACGTTGGGACTAGCTGTCGTTGCGGCGGGTTTTTTGGTACGGACATTTATCATTTTTCATGATTGCACCCACGGATCTTTTTTTAAAAGTAAAAAAGCAAACGATATCGTCGGAACGATTACAGGAATATTGACACTTTTTCCATATGAAAAGTGGAAACGGGAACACGCTATTCATCATGCATCCAGTTCCAACCTTGATAAAAGGGGGGTCGGCGATATTTGGGTGATGACGATTGATGAATATAAAGAAGCATCTAAATGGGAGCGTCTATGGTATCGTTTTTATCGAAATCCGCTCGTCATGTTCGGGTTGGGTCCTTTGTATTTAATGCTGATTATAAACAGGAAAAACAGGAAAGACGCAAGAAGGAAAGAGCGGTTCAATACGTATTTGACGAATGCCTGTGTGTTGGTGATGTATACTTTCATGGCGATTCTCGTTGGTTGGCAGGCTTTTGCACTCATCCAGGGGACCATCATGTTCGTTGCAACGGCATTAGGGATTTGGCTGTTCTATATCCAGCATACGTTCGAAGACTCTTACTTTGAAGAAGAATCAGATTGGCATTATGTAAAAGCGGCGGTTGAGGGCAGTTCCTATTATAAATTGCCGCGAGTATTGCAGTGGGTGACGGGAAATATCGGTTTTCACCATGTGCACCATTTGGCGCCCCGCGTTCCGAATTACCATCTGGAAAAGGCGCATAACGAGAATCCTCCGCTTCATCATGCCACGACCATCACGATAAAATCGAGCTTGGAGTCTTTAAAGTTCCGATTGTATGACCCTGAAAAGAAAATGTTTGTCACTTTCAAAGAAGCGCATCGTCAGCTTCAGGCTGAAAAGAACCGCGTTCCTTTAAAAACAAAACATGTCAGTTTTGATACGAAATAAAGAGGGTGTTCATGAGCCATTCTGCTTCTTGGGAATGGCTTTTTCATGATTCATGATATAATAATAAGGCAATCAGACGAGGCGGTGACTTCAAATGCAGAGCAGTTGGTTAAGCATTTTTCCGAAAAATCCCTGGATCAGTATATACGCGTGGGTTATTTTTTGTTTTTTGCCGTTCTTTTTTATCTTCAGATCCTCGTCGCCCATAGAAATTTCCATTGGGATATCATTGTTACTATTGTATTTTTTATCTTACCGGTTTTCCTATAAGTCGAAAAGCGGTCTCGTTTATATGTGGATCAGTTTTGAAGTTGTCATCAACATTGTGATGACACTGTTGTTTGGATATGTATATTTAGCCATATTTACGGCTTTTTTCATCGGCAATATCCGCAATCCAGTCGGCTTTTTCATTATGTATGGACTTCATATTGCCTTGACGGTCGGCGCGATTGTTGCGGGCTTTTTTATCGATATGGATTTGTTTCTTCCTCAGATTCATTTCATTGTTATTTCTGTCCTGGGGACCGTGCTGTTGCCGTTTAATTTATATTACAGAAATAAAAACATGAACTTGGAAGGCCAGCTGGAGGACGCCAACGAGCGGATTTCGGAACTTGTGATTATAGAGGAAAGGGAGCGTATTTCCCGGGATTTACATGATATTTTAGGACAAAAGTTATCGCTGATCGGCTTGAAAAGTGATTTGGCTGGGAAATTGATTTATCGCGACCCTCATGCTGCTGAAAAAGAGCTGAAAGATATTCGCCAGACTGCCAGTGCGGCACTCCGGGAAGTAAGAGAGCTGGTCGCCGACATTCGGGCAACAAAGTTGAAGGAAGAGTTGCTTAGGACGAAACAGATGTTTCAAGCGGCTGAAATGGACTTGACCATTGCCGGTGATCCTTCTTTCCATCACATTCCTCCGATTGTCGAAAGTGTTGTAAGCATGTGCCTAAAAGAAGCGGTGACAAATGTAGTCAAACATAGCCAAGCAACTTCGTGCCGCATTACATTTGAACAACAGCCAAATGAATTTGTCATTAGTATTGAGGATAATGGAGTTGGTTTAGCAGGTGGGGGAGAGATGCAAAACGGGAGCGGTTTAAGAGGAATCCGTGAAAGGCTGGAGTTTGTAAATGGGAGTCTGCAAATTGAAGGGGAAAAAGGAACAAAGCTGACTATTCGGGTGCCAGTTGTCTTAAAGCATATAATGGAGGAGGCTGATTAATATGATTCGTATTGTGATCGCCGAAGACCAAGGGATGATGCTGGGTGCGCTTGCTTCTTTACTGAACATAGAAGAAGATATGGAAGTCGTTGGGCAGGCAAAAAATGGAGAAGAAGCGGTCAGATTAGTAAGAGAACAGGAGCCGGATGTCTGTATTATGGATATCGAGATGCCGGTAAAAACAGGGTTGGAAGCCGCCCAAGAGCTGAAAGGCAGTACTTGTAAAGTCATTATTTTAACCACTTTTGCACGGGCGGGTTATTTTGAGCGCGCCAGAAAAGCGGGAGTACGCGGGTATTTATTGAAAGATAGTCCAATTGAAGAACTGGTATCTGCCATTCGCTTGATTATGGATGGTAGGCGCATGTATGCACCTGAGCTCATAGATATCGCTTATGGTGATGGGGAGGAGATGGAAAATCCGCTGACGGAGCGGGAAAGTGAAGTCCTTGCCCTTGTCGCCGAAGGAAAAACAACGAAAGAGATTGCAAAAGAACTATATTTGACTCCGGGGACCATCCGAAATTATATATCTTCGATTCTTGAAAAGCTGGGCGTTGGTAATCGGATTGAGGCGATTTCCAGGTTTAAGGAAAAAGGATGGTTTAAATAGTATAGGAACAGCTTTGGATCCAATTGGTGAATTTTTAGTTCATGATACTGAAGGATCGTATTGTATACGTTTAAATGAATGGTTGTTTCTGCATAAAATTATGGACTGCGTGCATTTCCCTAAAGAGTTTACAATTTCTGTTATGTTATAATAATGGATAACGAGACTTCTTAGTTATGGGGAGGTTACCTATATGAGCGACATCGATATTGAGCTTTACGGATATTTGATCGATCATCTGGATGCGATTTCCGATCAATGGCTCGCTCTTAGAAAAAAGGAGAAGGGTTCCATCTACTCTGTCGATGCGGGCGAAGAAGTGGAACATACTTTGAGAGAACAAAATCGTTTAACGAATGTAACCATTGCCAGCAGTTTGTTGGCTGATGAAAAGCAATTTCAAGAAAGCAAGGAAAAATGGGCCCAAATCGTTGCAAAGAGCAGAATCCAAAGCAATACGCCGATTTACGAAGTGTTAGGGGCACTTAGTAAAGTCAGGAAAATTTATTGGTCATTTGTAAAGCAATTTTCTTCTTTAAAGGGAGAAGTGGTGACGAAGGAAGATTTGCAAAGATGGGGGGAAGTTATTCATCTGGCGTTTGATGAATTGTATGTCGAATTCTCCGAAATGTATTTTAAATTAATGACGAATCGGCTTACTGCACAGCTCAATTTGATTGATGAGCTAAGTACTCCCGTCATAAAAATAACTTCAGAATCCGGAGTGCTCCCTCTTATTGGCGATATTGATACATATCGGGCAAAGAAGATTCTTGAATATGTTCCTAAAAAAAGTGTTGATATTGGGATTACGCGTTTATACATTGACTTGTCGGGCGTGTCGATTATTGATACGATGGTTGCTCACCAATTATATGATATGGCTCAAATTTTGGATTTATTGGGGATTCAAGCGAGAATTACAGGAATCCGTCCCGAAATTGCCCAAACGGCCATACAACTTGGATTGGATTTCAGTTCAATCGATACATATGGGTCACTCCAGCAAGTGCTGGCGGAAGAGTTTTTAATCGTCGCGGAATAATAAGGTGTACTGCTCTTCATTGTCCACCGTTCGCAATAAGGGAGCTGTTAAAACTTCAATCAGCAAGTGGATACTTTCCCTCATTCACGAATGATTTGCAACCGTTGTGACTTTATAGCGGTTCCTTTCGGTGCAGATGTAAGATATTCCACCGGTGAATGCGCAACTAACATTCTCATGATAGGGAGCCTCATCCAGTATGAAGGGGAGCCAGATACCCCCGCGAATCTGGCTCTACCGAGGAAGTCTATCAAGCTCTTTCAACATACAATGGCAAAGCCTCCGTAATTTTTGGGCAAATATATCATGATCTCTTTTTACCTAATAAACCATGGTAACTGAATGAGAAGCTCCCCGCACCAGGGACTAACCTAATATTCTGACTTTCGTAAAATAGTTTTTTTACAGTGAAATTTTTCGCGAGGCGTATTTTAAAGAACTTTCGTTTCCGATCCCCAAAGTATTGGCGCATGTGTACTCCGAATTTCACTAGATGATATAACTTCCCAAATTCCATTCCAATTCATCATAAAATAAGACTGAATTTTCCGCGTTTAAATCATGCCATTTTTCCTTTTACCATAAGGCGATGTTCCAAGTTTTGTGATCAGGGAATTTGATTTGTTTGCGTAGGGGTATTACGGTTCAAAGTGTACTACAGTCGGATTTATAAAAAATTCCGAACGCTGTCTTAACACAAATTTAGGGGTTTTTTTCGGGCTGGCTATTGTTTCAACAATTCCCCTTATCCTATATTTCTAATACTAGCTTAAGTTTTTGAAGTAGATAAGTAAAAAAATCATGTTTTATGGACTCATCTGAGATCCTTTTGCTTGATACTCATTGTCCGTTTCATCGCTGACTTTCATTCGATATGCAAAGGTATCTTCAGCCTCATATATATCCCTTCCCATGAAAAAGCCAGGTTGAATGATGTTGGATTAGCATAAGCTTCGGAAGCATGAATACCCGATGTTTAATCCTGCATTTTCCATATGTCGCCGTTACGTTTGGTTACTCGGAACAGCTCTTTCCGATAATAGTTTCTTACATCAGATCAAACACACCGTCTTCATTGCTTAACAATGCTGTTCGGCCCTGCTTTATAAGTGAAATATCCTCCTCGTCGTCTCCTTTTTTGCCCTTATGACCAAGGCTTTTCATGATCCCACTCCACTACCCCCTTGGCGATTTTAGGAGAGAGTCCAATTGGTTGCATGAAAAAAAGAATTTTATAACTTTTTCAATTTACTAGACTATAACCGGTTGAATGTTTACGATAAACAGAAAAATGTTAACAATTATTTTTTATCTCGTACACAAGAAAAAACCTTTCCTTCCGTATTATCTCCCTCTTTTCCTTTACTGCTTTTCTTCCTCATTTTGTTTTGCCGTATTGACAGATAGCCATTTGAGACATACAATCCTTATTGTTAACTATATTTCCATAATGGTTAACAATAGAGTGTGGAAAGGGGGAGAATGCGATGAAAAGGGAAGAGCTGTTCAGTGTTAGAATGAGGGCGGCCAAGGGTGGGGCACATGAACGAGGCAGCACTCATGTTTCTGGTGGAGAGATGCTGGCAGCTTACAGTGATATACAACAGGCGGTTATGTATTTGCTTGAAAAAGGATTGGTTCATTCAAAAGGCAAACCGGACTTTATGCAAATTCAATTTGAATGCATTGAGGAACCGGCAAAGCGCGTGGAACCTTTGAGCGTGACGACGAATAAGGTGAAAAGTGCAAAGGAAGGACGAGCGCTGGCATGGAGTTTGCTGGAACAATCAGGAATTCCAAGAAACATCATTGATGAAGCCGATAGGCTTGTTTCGCAATATTCAAGCATGAGAGGGGCCATGTTGATTGATGTTCATTCAGGAAAACGGCTGGATGACAGGGGAGAAAAAGGGGTGCGGGCTTCCAGAATGGATTGGCAGAACGGACATTATGAAAAATGGGCTGGCTGTCATCATATGCCCCTCCACTCAAGGATAAAAGAAGCGCTTGCTCTTGCCACAAAGGTATGTGAACATCGAGTCGCGGTGGCGGAGTTGTGCTGGTCAGATGATCCGGATTATATAACTGGTTATGTGGCAAGTAAAACCCTTGGCTATCAGCGCATCACCCAACTAAAAGAATATGGGGATGAACAGGGGTGCCGGATCTTTTTTATTGACGGCAAGGAAGATGTGGATTCTTACATACATTATTTGGAACATCAGCCTGTAATGATTCAATGGGAGGTAGAAAAATGACAAAAGCAATCATTGACAAAAGCAAGAAATATTTATGGCTGCCTTTTACGCAAATGAAAGATTATGATCATGATCCCCTCATCATCGAGAGCGGCAATGGAGTAAAAGTAAAAGACATATTTGGGAAGGAGTATTATGACGGCTTTTCTTCTGTTTGGCTAAATGTGCATGGGCACCGTAAAAAAGAGTTGGACGAAGCGATCAAGAACCAACTTGAAAAAATTGCCCACTCCACGCTGCTCGGTATGACAAATGTTCCTGCAACGGAACTGGCCGAAAAGCTGATTGAAATCAGCCCCGAGAATTTGACGCGTGTTTTTTATTCAGACAGCGGGGCAACAGCCATGGAAATTGCCCTGAAAATGGCCTTTCAATATTGGATCAATATCGGCAGGCCGGAGAAGCAGAAATTTATCGCCATGCAAAACGGCTATCACGGAGATACGATTGGTGCTGTAAGCGTCGGTTCCATTGAGCTTTTTCATCAAGTCTACGGGCCGTTGATGTTTGACAGTTACAAGTCGTCCATTCCATACGTTTATCGTTCTGAAAGCGGCGATCCAAATCAGTGTCGCGATGAATGCCTGTATGAGCTTGAACAGCTTCTGATTGAAAAGCATGAGGAGATTGCGGCACTTTCCATAGAATCGATGATTCAGGGGGCCGCCGGGATGATTGTGATGCCTGAAGGATTTTTGTCAGGTGTGCGTGAGTTGTGCACGAAATATGATGTTTTGCTGATTGTCGACGAGGTGGCGACCGGATTTGGACGAACAGGAAAAATGTTTGCTTGTGAACATGAACATGTCCAGCCGGATCTTATGGCTGTCGGCAAAGGTATAACGGGAGGGTATTTGCCGATTGCCGCAACATTCACCACCGAAAAAATCTACGAAGCTTTTTACGATGATTATGATCAAATGAAGACTTTTTTCCATGGTCATTCGTATACAGGAAATCAGCTCGGGTGCGCAGTCGCCCTTGAAAATTTGCGGTTATTGAAAACCGAAAATATTGTTGACGAGGTGGCCAAGAAGGCCAAGGTGCTGGAACGGCTTCTCGATACGTTGTATACACTTCCACACGTTGGAGATATTAGACAGCTCGGTTTTATGTGCGGTGTCGAGCTTGTCGCATCCAAAGAAACGAAGGAACCTTTTCCTAATGAAAAAAGAGTCGGCTATCGTGTTTCTCTAAAAATGAGGGAACTCGGTATGTTGACACGGCCGCTCGGTAATACGATCGTCTTCATGCCGCCACTTGCCAGTACCGTCGAGGAGCTTGAGGAAATGATCGCCATTATGAAAAAAGCCATTCATGAGGTGACAAGTGTTGCCGTTTGATGGCTGGCTGCATGGCCGCTTAAACGAGGTAAAAGCCGCCGGGTTGTACCGGGAGCTCCGAACAATGGAGACGGCTCCCCAGCCCGAAATGATGGTAGATGGACAAAAGCAAATCGTCTTTTCATCCAATAACTATTTGGGGCTTGCGAATGATAAACGGGTAATTGCCGCCGCGCTGAACACATTGAATCAATATGGGGTTGGAAGTAGCGGTTCACGGTTAACGACAGGAAATTCTGATTGGCATCAAGAATTGGAAAAAAGAATTGCGGACTTTAAGCAAACGGAAGCCGCTCTGCTTTTTTCAAGCGGATATTTAGCGAATATCGGTGTCTTGTCATCATTGCCGGGAAAAGGAGACGTCATTTTAAGTGATCAATATAATCACGCCAGCATTATCGACGGCTGCAGGCTATCCAGGGCGGAAACACTTATTTACCAACATGTCGACATGGAGGATCTGGAAAAAAAACTGATTGATACGGCTTGTTATCAACGGCGGTTTATCGTGACAGACGGTGTCTTTAGCATGGATGGCACGATAGCGCCTCTTGACCGGATCAGCGAGCTTGCCAACCGCTATGATGCCTATGTGATTGTCGATGATGCTCATGCCACTGGTGTTGTGGGGAAAAATGGCAGAGGGACGAGTGAATATTTTGGCGTATTACCTGACATAGTGATTGGCACTTTAAGCAAAGCTGTCGGTACGGAAGGTGGCTTTGCCGCCGGTTCTCATGTCTTCATTAAATTTTTAATCAATCACGCCAGAACATTTATCTTTCAAACGGCCATTCCTCCGGCAAGCTGTGCGGCTTCGTATACTGCTTTGGGGATCATCGAACAGGAGGGGGAAAAGCGTCAACATCTCTATTACAACATCAAGAAGTTGAAAACGGGATTATGTAGTTTGGGGTACCAAGTCAAAGGGGAAAATACTGCGATTATTCCCGTGATCATTGGTGATGACAGAACGGCAGTTACATTTTCCAAAAAATTGCAGGAAAAAGGAATATACGCGCCAGCCATCCGTCCGCCAACCGTACCGGCAGGGGAAAGCCGTATTCGGCTGACAGTGACCGCCGACCATGATGTAAAAGAAATAACATACTTGTTAAAGGTGTTTGATTTTATAGGAAGAGAGTTGAGGATTATCAAATGAAAGGAATATTTGTAACGGGGACAGATACCGGAGTTGGAAAAACAATTGTTTCTTGCGGGATTGCGGCAGTGTTAAAAGAACGAATGCTGGATGTTGGCGTATATAAACCGCTGTTAAGCGGTATTTCGCGTGAACATGCCGAGAGTGATACGAGCTTGTTGAAACAAATGTCGCAAACAACGCTATCCCATGAGGAGATTACCCCATTTGAATTTGCGGAACCTCTCGCCCCGCTCGTGGCGGCACGCCTGGAAGAGAGAAAGATGTTTCTTGAAGATGTGCTCGCTCATTGGGAGAGAGTGAAAGAAAAGCATGAATTTTTTATCGTGGAAGGCGCGGGCGGCATTTCTGTACCGCTCGGCGAAGACTTTTTGGTGAGTGATTTGATAAAAGCTTTACAGTTGCCGTTGTTAATTGTAGCCCGGCCCAATCTTGGGACAATCAATCATACTTTTTTAACGGTTCAATACGCCAAAAGCATGGGTCTTCCCATTGCCGGCATCGTCATTAATGGTAGAAGTGAGCACCCGGATATTGCCGAGGTAACGAGCCCGAAATTGATGGAGGATATGTGTGGCGTGCCCATTTTAGGCATGCTGCCGAAGCTTGAAAAAGTCACGAAGGAAAAGGTTCAAAGCATGATTCAAGTTTACTTGGATATGCCATTATTGCTAAGCCGCTTGAAAGTAGACGGGGCTTCTGATCAGGAAGTGCGTTTGACATGACGACAAAGCAGTCAATTTCACTTACTTCCGCGGAGTTTATAGACAATCCTTATCCGTTTTATGACGAGATGCGTTCCATGGGGCCGTTATACAAGCTGGATTCGTTTCCATATCCGGGTTGGTATGTGACCGGTTATGAGGAAGTCAAAAAAGTCCTTTTGGACACAAGGTTTAAAAATCGGATACCGCTTCCACTCACATCGAAAAAATATGAGCGCCTGAAAGAAGTTCAAAATCATATGATGTTGTTTAAAAATGAGCTTGACCACAGGCGCTTGCGCGGACTTGCCAGCGCGGCTTTTGTACCTTCCAAGCTGAAACATATTCGCTATTATATAGAAGAAACTGCTCATGATTTGCTTAATCAGGCAGAGCAAAAGAACAAAATGGATGTCGTATCTGATTATGCTTTTCCTCTGGCAAGTCTGGTGATCGCAAAGATGATTGGTGTTCCGGTAGTAGAGCGGCCATTATTTAGAGAATGGTCGGCCAGTTTAATCCGAACGATTGATTTTACCCGCACCAGACATATATTGGCAAGTGGCGACGAAACCATTGGTGTGTTGTTGGATTATTTTCAGAGATTAATCAACAAGAAGAAAAGAGCTCCCAAAGATGATCTGATTAGCATGTTCGTAAAGCAGGACAGCGAATTATCTGAAAAAGAATTGCTGGCAACATGCATTTTGCTGATGATAGCCGGACATGAAACGACGGTAAACTTGATTAGTAATACTGTCCTCGTTTTATTGAATCATCCGGTGCAGTATAAGGCATTACAAGAAAATCCAGCACTGATCGAAACGGCGATAGAGGAAGTTCTTCGCTATGAAAGCCCTACACAGATGACAGCCCGAGTGGCATCAGAAGATATAAAAATGGGGGAATCTATCGTTCAAAAAGGTGACCATGTATATGTTCTTTTAGGGGCGGCAAACCGGGATCCAGAGAAATTTGCCAAGGCCGATGTATTTGATATGACGAGGAAACCCAACCCTCATCTGGCATTTGGACATGGTGTTCACTTTTGTATAGGTGCGTCACTGGCGCGAATGGAAGCTCAAATCGCAATTCAAATACTATTACAGCGCATGCCGGGTCTTCGATTATCCGATTCCAAGCCGCGGTGGAGGAAGTTGATCGGATTTCGGTCATTGTCGGAACTACCTGTTATTTTACGCTCGTAGCGATCTCGATTTTTTAAATGAGCGGTTGGATCACGCGCTTTTTGATCATACTGCTATTGGTGATGAATATGTTGTGTCGCTCGAACGAAGAATTAATAGAATTTGTAAAAGAAGCAAGGGAAGCTGCCAAACATGGAAAAGTTGCGGAATATATTCCGGCACTGGCAAAAGCGGATCCCCATAGCTTATCGATTGCTATTTTTTATCCCGATGGAACATGCGTATCGGCAGGTGATATTGAAAAAAAGATAACACTGCAAAGTATTTCCAAGGTCGTAAGCCTGGCGCTCGTCCTCATGGACAGGGAAGAAAAAGAGGTGTTTTCGCGTGTGGGCATGGAGCCGACTGGGGATCCGTTTCATTCGATCGCCAAACTGGAAACAATGTCGCCAGCCAAGCCTTTAAACCCAATGATCAACGCCGGCGCGTTAGTCGTTACGCACTTGCTAAAAGGAAACGGTGTTGAAGGCCGGTTACAATCATTGCTTTCCTTTACACGGGAAATGGCGGATAACAGCCAGGTTGATTTCAGTGAAGAAGTTGCTTTGTCTGAATATCAATCATCTTTTTTAAATCGTGCCCTTGCTTATTTTTTAAAACAGCATCGTGTCATTCAGGAAGATGTGGAAGAACTGATTGATCTGTACACGAAGCAGTGCGCGATAGAAATGAATTGTCTTGAACTGGCCAGAATCGGAATGGTGTTCGCGATGAACGGCCTGGATCCGGTGAGTGGAAAACAGATTATGCCGCCCAAAGTTGCCCGTATCTGTAAAACATTTATGGTGACATGCGGGATGTATAATGCTTCCGGAGAGTTTGCGATTAAAGTCGGAATTCCGGCAAAAAGCGGCGTATCCGGCGGGATCATGGGCGCTGTTCCGGGGGTTTGCGGGATCGGCATTTTTGGTCCCGCATTGAATGAAAAGGGGAACAGTGCGGCAGGTATCAAGCTGTTGGAGCTGTTAGCAAAAGCTTACCGTTTAAGCATGTTTTAAACTTTGATAACAACATTTTCCACTTGAATAAAGAACATTTGTTTGCATATAATATACACAAACAAAAGTTCGGGGTGATGCAAATGAAAAGGCTGCTCATGCGTGCTGCGTTGTCAGGAGAAAGGCTGGAAATCATCTATTTGTCGGAAAATAATCAGCTTTCCCAGCGTGTCATTAAAGTCCTATTTGTGTCTGAAACGACTGTTAAGGCGTACTGTTACTTTAAAAAACAATGTCGGACTTTTAAAAGAGAAAATATCCTTTCGGTGGCGCCGTTTGGCCAAAGAAAGCAGATTTATGAGGAAGTATAACGCCAAATGCCATGCACTTTCTCTTTTTGTATCTTTTCCCGCTGTTCCAAATAATCCAAATGTCCAATCACCTCTGACATGACAAGCGGAAACTGCTGGTCGTAAACATCTTTATAGTACGTTTCGGCAATGTCGTTGGCCGTTCTTTTCCCACCCTTGATCAATGTTAAAAAGCGCTCCGCTTTTTTCTCTATTCCATCCAGTCTTTTTTGTATCAATTCTTTTGGTTGCTGGATGACTTTCCCATGACCTGAATAGACTTGCTCAAGCGATAGCGACAAGCATTTTTTCAAAGAATCGATATGGATCAACAAGGAGGGAATTCTCTTTCCGTTTTCATCAGGCTCGACAAGGGCATTGCTGGAGATGTGGCTGATTAATAAATCTCCGGCAAAAAGCCGCTCTTGTTTACGGTCATAAAGAGCGATTTGATCTGGGGCATGCCCGGGTACCTCCAGCACTTCGAAATGATCTCCAAAGTTTTCTCCAACTTCAACCAGTTCCGCCGTTATTTTTTGAGATTCGTTTTCCTTCATTGTTTTTTTCAAATGTTCAATCTGTTTCTTCCCTTGTTGGCCGCACCCCATTGTTTCATATAGCTCTTGAAAAAATTGTATTCGCATTTGCAAAAAAACGGACGCTCTTTTTAATCTTGGAAAAGAAAGTGGGTGCGCATATACAGGAATTGGGTGTTCCGCGGTTAGGCAATTGACAAGGCCTGCGTGGTCTATATGGTGATGGGTCAAAATGATATGCGTCAAATCTTTTAAAGCAAATTCATTTTGCTTTAAAGTATCGACAAGCGCCTTCCGACAATCGTCATTGTTGTATCCGGCGTCGATCAGTATAAGGGATTGTCCGCTCTGTACGAGGTAAAAGTTAATGGATCGCAAAGATGATGAAACTGGTACATGAATCGGAAAAATGTCCATATGTTGTACGATTGGCAAATACTGTCACTCCTTATTGGCTCGTATTATCTTGAAGCACTTTCCTATGATGTTATTGTAAACGTTTGTGGATGCCAAGTTCAATCACGTGGATATCCGTTTATTTTGTTCTTTTGTTGACTATAAAGGTTAATATATCAATGCTATGGAATGATAGGTGAAATCATGTGAATAATTATGGCGTCTACTTTATGACTCACTCGATCGAAACCCAAAGAGGGGGCATGACGAGGGCAATGATCCAAAGAGCTTCTTTATTGTCCGGGCAGGGAAAAGAAATAGGCATTATCACTTTCGATTTTAATCCCGATTATGGAGATGTGATCGAGCATTACTGTTCTATTGGGCTTTGGAACAGGAAGATAGGCCATTTCAATGTATATGAATTTTTTGAAAAGCAAAGCGGTGAAGATGATATCCCTGTTGAAAAAGGGCAGAGCTATCGAAAGCAAGCGCTTCGTTACGGAAACTATCGGCTCGAGAAAGAGTTTAAGGAAAATCGTTTGCATGCGATCAATTGTTTGTCCGGTAAAAGGAAAAAAGAAAAGAGAATTCTTTTTGATCAGTATGGAAATGTTCGGCAAGTGGCGCATTATGACCCGAAAACATCCGAGATAACGAAAGAAATGTTCTTTACAAAGAACGGACGGCTTTTTTTTAAACGGCTCTTTCATCCGGTGACCGGCAAGTCGGCAGGGTGTTATTGGTTCGACCGCAACGGAAAACAAGTGAAAGCCTTTCGGGCGGTAAGAGATTACCGGGAATTCTTTATCAACGCGATCGTTCAACAAGATGAAGCGGCGGTGTTGGTTTCGGACAGCCGCTTTTCCGACAGGGTGCTTTTTCCCATTCGAAATCCAAAAATTGCCAAACTCGCCGTTCTTCATAGCAATCATTTGCAGTTTCCGTTTGAATATGGCAGTAGTCTTGTGCCAAGAAACGGCAATCTGTTATACCAATTGAGCAATCTCGATGGGCTGATTGTGCTGACAGAAAGCCAGGCGGAAGATATTCGCAAAAGGTTCGGAGACAGGACGACCATTCATGTCATTGGTCATCCAGCGGTCATGAATGAGGACATAAAGGGTGAATATGATCCTTATACAGCGGTGATGCTGTCACGATTTCAAAGAATCAAGCAAATCCCGCATGCCATTAAGGCGTTCAAGAAAGTGGTGAAACAAGTACCAAAAGCAAGACTGGAAATTTGGGGGTTTGGAAAGGACGAAGCCAAGTACAAAGCGTTAATCAAAAGGTTAAAGCTGGAAAACCATGTATTTGTAATGGGATTTACACACCAGCCTTTTAAGGTATTCAGGCGGGCGGCTTTCTCGATTATGACTTCCAAATCCGAAGCTTTTGGCATGGCGATCGTGGAAAGTATGGCAGCGGGCACGCCTGTCATTTGTTATGACTGCAAGTATGGTCCCTCTGATTTGATTGAACATGGAAAAAACGGGCTTCTTGTCGAAGCAGATCACATCAACGGACTGGCGGAGGCCATGACTGGACTGTTTTTGAACAAGGAAAAGCGTCGCGCTCTCAGCCTCGCGGCGCAAAAGGCCAGTAAAACACATTGCGGGGAAGTGATCGCGGAAAAGTGGTTGACTGTTTTTGAAGAAGCGGTAAAGCAAAAAGACAGGCGTATCAGACTTGGAAAAATTGATTGCGAGTTGGAACAAGTATCATATCCGAATGCAAAAGAGATTGTTTTACAGGGGCGCGTTCAGGTCAAGGAAAAGTTCATCAAACAGGATATCTCTTTGGCATTGCAATTAAGACGGAAAAAGCGGCTGGAAGACATATGTGTTCCACTTGAGATGCGTTGGCTGGATAAGGGGACAGCCGAATTTAAGGGGCGTCTTTCGTGTATGAATCTTCCTAAAGGAAAATGGGATGTCTTTGTTTGTGTATCTTGTTTAAACGATCATAGAATGATTCAGCCAGTGATAAAAAAGGGGGCGGATATTCCGAAAGTAAAAAAGAATATGGGGAGAGCGGTGCTCCGCTTCCTGGAACACGAAGATGGCCCCCGCATAAAAATATATAGGTCGGGACGTAAGGAACAGATCGACTTTAAGCGGCGGCCAAAACTTTTTTACACCAGATCCATTGCAAAATTCCGGGATATTTTGCAGGAAATTCAGATGAAAAACGCTCCCTGAGGCAGGGAGCATTTTTTCGAATTTATAGTCCGCCAATGGACAAATATTTTGTTTCCAAGTAGGGTTCGATTCCTTCGGGACCGCCTTCTCGTCCAAGACCGCTTTCTTTCATACCGCCGAATGGTACGTGGGCTGCAGATGGAGCTCCATCATTCCAGCCGACAATCCCGAATTCGAGGTTTTCGGAAAGGTAAGTGCCAGCCTTGTAGTCATTCGTAAAGAAGTACGCGGCAAGCCCGTATGGCGTGCTGTTGGCAATTTCAACCGCTTCTTCCAATGTGCTGAATGTTGTAATGGGTGCGACAGGTCCGAAAGTTTCTTCCTGCATGATGTCCATGTCGTCCGTTACGTTTTTAAGGACTGTAGGATAAATGAAATAGCTGCCTTTTTCTTCATCTACATCAAATTTATTGCCGGCAAGCACTTCTGCGCCTTTTTCAATGGCGTCATTAATTTGGAAAGCAATTTTTTCGTAGCCTTTTTTGTTGATAACCGGACCGATATCTGTGCCTTTTTCCAAGCCGTTACCGACTTTTAGCTGGCGTGCGCGTTCAGCCAATTTTTTGGAAAACTCATCGGCGACACTTTCGTGAACGAGGAGGCGATTCGCGCAAACACAAGTTTGACCCGCATTTCTAAATTTGGTGATCATTGTTTGTTCAACGGCAAAATCAAGGTCGGCATCTTCGGTAACAATGAGCGGGGCATGTCCGCCAAGCTCCATTGTGACGTGCTTGATTGTATTGGCGCTGTCTTTGATCAAGGCTTTTCCAACAGGCGTAGAGCCTGTAAATGTAATTTTTCTGACGAGTGTGCTGTCAGTGAACAATCCGCCGATTTCCCGTCCGCTCCCATTGACTACTTGAACGGCGTCTTCTGGAATGCCTGCTTCATGAGCCAGTTCAATGAGACGAATTGTTGTTAACGGTGTTTCAACCGCAGGTTTGACGATAAAAGTGCAACCGGCTGCAAGCGCGGGAGCCGCTTTTCTTGTCATCATCGCTGCCGGAAAGTTCCATGGAGTGATGGCGGCAACAAGGCCGATTGGCTGTTTTGTGACGATTATCCGTTTGGACTCCGTTGAAGCGGGAACGGTTCTTCCATAAATGCGTTTTGCTTCTTCGGCATACCAAATGACATAGCTGGCTGCATAGTCAACTTCTCCTAGTGATTCGTGAAGAGGTTTGCCGTTTTCCTTTGTCATGATTTCTGCAATGCTTTCTTTGTTTTCTTTAATTTTATCGGCCCATTTGAAAAGAAGCTCGGCCCGTTTGTGAGCATTGATTTTAGACCACTCTTTAAAAGCTTTATGGCCTTTTTCCAGTTTTGCTTTGACTTCTTCGGATGTGTCGATTTTCACTTCATCGACTACTTCACCCGTTGCTGGGTTTTTTACTTCAAAAGTTTGTGCCATGTTTTTCTCTCCTTCTTTATAGTAGTCAATGGTTACAAGGTTCTATGCCGGAAAGACATAACCTGCAATCTCATTTTACCTCTCCCTTATTGTAACAGAGTATCCGTATAACCGGTATACGATGTGACTCGGAGTTCAGCCGTACACTGGGGAAACCTCATTTTGCCGAAACAACTGTTTCGATTTATGTAGCGTTAAACAATATCATTTTAAAAGAAAAAGTCCCTGTTTGCAAATGGAGTTTTTACCCTATTTTAGCCTATTGACGAAAGAGGTAAAATGGATATACAATTATGTTTATAAATCATAGCGGTTTACTTATGTTTTTGCTTGTAGTAAAGGAGGAGAATGAGATTGCTTCAAATGGTTGTTACGGGTCTGTTATGTGGGGCTTTGCTTGGCTTTGTCATGCAAAGAGGCCGCTTTTGCCTTACCGGCGGATTCCGTGATATGTATATTGCGAAAGACAATCGAATGTTTTATGCTTTGCTCATCGCTATTGCTGTTCAAAGCATTGGTGTATTTGCATTGATTCAATTCGGATTGATCGAATTTTCAGCAGGGGCTTTTTCGTGGGTTGCCACGATCATTGGGTCCTTTATTTTCGGGATCGGCATCGTGTTTGCCGGCGGTTGCGCAACCGGTACGTGGTATCGTGCGGGTGAAGGATTGCTTGGCAGTTGGATTGCTTTATTCGGTTATATGTTCATGAGCGCTGTCATGCGAACGGGAGTACTTGCCCCTATTGATCAGTCGATGAAATCAGTGCAGTTTGCCACGAATTCCATTGCGGAAACAACAGGTATTTCCGTGTGGGTTTTTATCATTGTCTTTGTCGGCATCGTATTATGGGTGATCATCAGAGAGCTCAAGAAACCAAAAGTTGCTATTCCTGCAATGAAACCAAAGCGTTCGGGACTTTCCCATCTGTTGTTTGAGAAACGTTGGCATCCATTTTTTACGGCGGTGTTGGTGGGATTGATCGCGATTCTCGCCTGGCCGCTCAGTGAAGCAACTGGAAGAATGTATGGGTTGGGCATTACGACACCATCAGCCAATATCCTTCAATACTTGGTCACCAGTGACATGAAGTTTGTGAATTGGGGTGTTTTTCTTGTCCTTGGTATTTTTCTTGGTTCATTTATTGCGGCCAAGGCAAGCAAAGAATTCCGCTTTAGAATGCCCGATGCCAAAACAGGCATTACAAGCTTTATTGGAGGAAATTTAATGGGTTTTGGAGCAAGTCTCGCCGGAGGATGCTCGATTGGTAATGGTTTGGTTATGACGGCGATGATGACATGGCAAGGGTGGATATCGCTATTGTTTATTATTCTTGGAACGTGGACGTCATCTTACTTTGTATTTATCCGTCCATATGCGAAGAAGAAAAACGCTGTTGTGGCGGAAAAAACAGTGATAACATAAGGAGGAAGCAACATGCAAAAAAAATTGGAAGTGATGGGGCAGGTATGTCCTTTCCCGCTCGTTGAAGCAAAAAAAGCAATCGAAGAAATTGGGCCAGGAGACGAGCTTGTCATTGAATTTGATTGTACGCAGGCGACGGAAAGTATTCCGCGCTGGGCAGCCGAGGCTGGCCACACTGTAACCAACTTTGAACAAATTGATGAAGCGGCTTGGACGATTACTGTACAAAAAAATTAAAAGAAGAATGGTGAAAGCGGGGAGTTGATGACTCCCGCTTTTTTTTTTTGCGCTATTGCGCAAACGTTTTTTTTCCTATATGATGAAACCACATAATTTTGCAGAATTGCAAAATTGTTTTTCAAAAATGAAAAAGATCGGAGCTGTACTTATAGATTTTCCGTTTGAAAACGCTAACGATAGCACGTTTTCGCATTTTCAACATTCGTTGGCACGCAAATTGCAAAATAACTTTGCAAAACAGAAAATCGAAAACAGCACCGTCAAGAAGATACAAATAGATGTTTGGAGGGGGATCCATGAGTTGGGATTGGAAAGATGTATTGCAACCCTTATCGGTTATATTATCTCCTGACTGGACTGTGGAACAATCGATTGTTCTGTTAAAAGAAGAAGGCTTCGAGGTTGGCTTTGTTGCCGATAATGAAGAAATAATCGGCTACGTAACCCCCTCTTCTTTATTAAACCAACTTGTGAATGGGGATGATAAGAACGGCTTGATCAAGCCTGAAAACAATTTTCTGTTCGTGAGGGAAGATACACAAGCGAAACGGATTCATAACTGTTTTCTGGTGATTGGAGTGGATCACTCTGAAAAACCAACGGGTTATATTCTGATGGACGACCTGCAACATCAAATGAATCAATTGCAGTTAAAGAGCTTTAATGATGCGCTGAATAGTGCGGAGATGGGGATCGTCACGATGGATGCTTCCTTCCACGTTCAATTCATGAACGAAAAGGCGGAACAAATCCTTGGCATGAAAAGATCAATTTTGCAAGGGAGAGATTACAGGAAGATCATCCGCATGGAAGAATCCTTTGATGAAGTGTTCGAGGGGCAAAAGTGGTTTGGGATTGAAAATATGTTCAACTTTAAAGTGATCACAGGCCAATTTTCTCCTATTTATGAAAACGGAAACATCATCGGGATTATTCATAATTTTTACTTGAAAGAACAGCTTAAAGAAGCTGTTCATGAAGTGGATTTTGTACAGGAGATGAATGAAGACCTTCAGGCATTTTATACACTGGCCAATGAGCAGATTTTGGTTGTGAGCGCTTCCGGAACAATTACACGGGCAGCTGGGGCTTTTTTTCGGCATTTTTGGGGAGAAGAGGATGCGGGAGCTTTAAAGGGAAAGCGTATTCAAGAGTTTGTGGATAAGGGCATTTTTATTCCGGATATTGTTTCCGCAGCAATCGAAAAGAAGTCAAGGGTGTCGTTAACGCAGGAAGGAAAAAAAGGGGCTGTTTTATCAACAGCGGCACCGATATATGTCGGAGGAAAACTAAAGAAGGTTATCGTTTTTTCAAAAGACATCACATCGGCAGACAAAGAGATGGGGACAAACGAAGAGCCGGTACATGAATCCGCGAGTATGGTTTCCATTATTTACCGCTCTCGTCAAATGCATCGGCTTATGGACGAAGTGAAAGCGGTTGCTCCTTTGGATTCCACAGTTCTGATCCACGGCGAGTCGGGTGTCGGAAAGGAAGTCATCGCCCGAAAAATTCATGATTTAAGCAGTCGGTCAGACAACGCTTTTATAGCGGTGAACTGTGGCGCCATCCCTGAAAACTTGATTGAAAGCGTATTATTCGGCCATGAAAAAGGCGCCTTCACGGGAGCAGATACAAGAAGAATCGGCCTGTTTGAGGAAGCTCACAACGGCACGGTATTTTTGGATGAAATTTCTGAATTGCCGCTCCTGATGCAAGTGAAACTGTTGCGGGTTTTGGAAGAAAGAGAGATTGCCAAAGTCGGTTCGGTTATTCCTGTAAAAGTAAATGTAAGGGTGGTTGCCGCATCCAATAAAAACATACAGAAAATGGTTGAGGCAAATCAGTTTCGGGAGGATCTTTTTTACCGTTTGCACGTTGTTCCCGTTTCTATTCCGCCGTTAAGAAAAAGAAAAGAAGATATCGCGCCGCTGGCGATTCATTTTTTGGAAGAATTAAACGAGCAGTTTGGAAAGAGGAAAAAAATTTCAACTGATGCCCTGAATGCATTGGAAAGCTACCAATGGCCAGGAAATATTCGAGAATTGCGCAATATGATTGAAAGGCTTGTAGTCGTTTCCAAAGAAGAACTGATTACCGAAACTGACGTCTATCGTGTGCTTTGGGCCAATGATGCTGATGAACAAAGCTTCTTGACGGTTAAAGGGATCATGCCTTTGAAAAAAGCGGTTGATGAAGTGGAGCGGCAGCTCATTGAGCAAGCAGTGGCGAAATTTGGAACAGCCACTGAAGCGGCTAAGGCGCTTGATATTAGTATATCTACTGTCAGTCGGCGCATGAAAAGATTTAACGGTGCGGGGGGTGCGGAAGTTGATCTTTTTTTCCGAAACTAAATTTGACTTTTGTGGCGATGAATATATTTACGCCGAAATTTCCAGAGAGATGCGGATCGAGAGCACGTTAAAGGCGCTTTCCATTACGAACGAGTTGCAAGAGAGAAAGATTCCGGGAATCATAGAGATTTACCCGAATAATACGTCCTATTTAATTCGCTATGATCCAAACACCATTTCTCCGCATCATCTGCTTGAATATTTGCGGGACGTGGATTCCATGAAGAATGAACATGAAAGCTTGAACTTTCAATCAAGGATCATTGAAATTCCCGTTCTGTATAACGATGAGTGGACAAAAGAAGTGTCCGGAAAGTACTCAGCCCAACATGGGGGAGAAGAAAAGTCGAATTTTGATTATGTCATGGAGCTCACGGGATATAGCAGCAAGGAAGATTTTATTCAAGCCCATTCCCGCCCTCTTTACTTTGTCACATCGCTCGGGTTTAAACCAGGAACTGCGTGGTGCTTTCCATTAATAAAGGAAAGGGAAAGAATTATCGAAGTTCCCAAGTATAAAAGCCCGCGCCCATTCACTCCGGAAAGAGCGGTAGGGCTGGGTGGCGCCTTTACGGTGGTCTACCCTTCCGATTCTCCGGGAAGCTACCAATTGATCGGTATGGCGGCAGTCCCCGTTTACGATGTCAATCAAAAGCTGGAGCCGTTTAAAGAAAGCTTTTTCCTGGCAAGGCCCGGTGATTTATGGAAATATCGGCCCGTATCAGAGGCGGAATACCAAAATATCCGTGAACAAGTGTCCAGCGGCACTTACGAATTCAATATAAAGCATGTCACTTTCTCTGCCTCCCGCTACGAGGAGAAAGGAGATTTGTATATCGCAGATTTAATGGAGGGACTCCGTTCATGATGAAACTAATTGATCCCGGAATACGGACAACTATACAAGATCTTGGACGGACAGGTTTTTTTCATTTGGGAGTTCCTCCATCCGGAGCTGCTGACAAATTGTCTTTTATGCTTGGCAATGTACTCATCGGTAATCCAACGGATGTCGCGGGATTGGAGATGATGGTAAAGGGTGCCAGTGTTGAATTTGAAAAAAGAACGACCGTAGTCATAACAGGCGCCCCGGCCGAAGTCAGGTTAAACGGGAACATGCAGCCAATGTGGGAAGTATTTGAAGTCAAAAAAGGCGATGTGCTGGAAATTGGGAAGATTTCGGAAGGCTTGTTCAGCTATCTGTGTGTTTCAGGGGGATTGGAAGCGCCGGAGGTGCTGGGAAGCAGATCCAGTTGTTTAGCCAGCGGCTTTCATGGCATCACTGGCCGGCTTTTATTGGCAGGTGATGAAATCAGAATGGCTGAACCGCTTCCCGGGGCCATTCAGCTTGTGGGAAAACAAGTGATTGAAGAAGCAAAGCCAATATTTGCCAGAACGGGAACGGCCCATATTGTTTTGGGGATCACATGTGACTTGGTGAGTGACGAAGGATTGGTTTCCTTTTTAAATACGCCCTGGACGATACAACCGCAATCAACCCGGACAGCGTGCCGGTTAAACGGCGGGGACGTTCGCTACAAAGAGAGCGAACCACCGTTTGGCTCAGGGGGAAATCCGGGAAATATCGTTGATATTCCTTATCCGATTGGAGCAGTCATCGTTCCCAACGAAGGAGAAATCATTGTGCTATTAACAGATGGAACGGGCGGAGGCGGATTCGTCACGATCGGAACCGTCATATGGCAGGATATCAACGAATTATCTCAAATGAGACCATTGTCAACGGTGAAATTTAAAGCGATTACTGTCGATCAGGCGATTGCCATGAGGAGAGAAAAAGAAAGATTGATTGAAAGAGTACGGGAAAGTGTTCAATTTTAATCATGTTAGGTGGTGATGCTTCGTCAAACAGCTCTGCAAAAATTAAGCAATGCATTATTTAGATAAAGTGAAACTTCATTCAGTAGGGCTTATTACTGACTGTTAGTTGAACCAATCGGGCATTTAGGAGCCGTTATCTCCCACATGGACCTCTTGTATTCACTCAAGACTTTGAAAGTGGGAGTATTACGGCACCTTACATGCGGGATAAAGTGAAACTTCATTCAGTAGGGCTTATTACTGAATGTTAGTTGAACTAATCGGGCATTTAGGAGCCGTTATCTCCCACATGGACCTCTTGTATTCACTCAAGATTTTGAAAGTGGGAGTATTACGGCACCTTACATGCGGGATAAAGTGAAACTTCATTCAGTAGGGCTTATTACTGAATGTTAGTTGAACCAATCGGGCATTTAGGAGCCGTTATCTCCCACATGGACCTCTTGTATTCACTCAAGATTTTGAAAGTGGGAGTATTACGGCACCTTACATGCGGGATCAATAAATATATTTAAAACGGAGGGGATTATGTTGAGCAAAAAATCAGGCTATCATGTGGCAGTAGACGTAGGAGGTACTTTTACGGACGTATTTGTTTTTGATGAAATAACCGGTGAGATGTTTGTCACCAAAACTTCTTCTACGCCTTCCAATCCGGAAAAAGGGATTATTAATGGGGTTATGAAAGCCGAGTTGACAGGCGATCAAATAAAAATGTTTTCCCATGGTACGACAGTGGGGACCAACGCATTAATCGAAAGGAAGCTTCCAACAGCAGCGCTTATTACGACAAAAGGATTCAGAGATGTTCCTGAAATACGGCGCGGGACGAAGCTCGATCTATGGGATGCATATAATGATGTGGCAGAGCCTTATATTAAGCGGAGAAACCGCTTCGAATTGGACGAGCGTGTCGACTTTAACGGGGAAATGATGAAGGAAGTAAATGAAGCAGAAGTCCGTGAATTAGCCAGAATTTTAAGAAGAAAAGAAATTAAATCAGTAGCCATTTGCTTTATGAATGCTTATGTCAACGGAAAAAATGAGCAGAAAACGAAGGAAATTTTACAAGAAGAATTGCCAGATGCTTATATTTGCACTTCTTCCGATACTTTACCGGAAATTTTTGAGCATGAGCGGATGAGCACGACAATTGTCAACGCGGTGCTTGGACCGACAGTCAGCAAGTACATTCATCTTTTGGAAAGCAATATGAAAGATATCGGGTACGAAGGCGATATTATTGTCCTTCACTCAGGGGGAGGGGTAATGACCTCCCAAACGGTTCCAAAGTATGCGGCAAGATTGGCAAGCTCCGGTATCGCGGCAGGCGCGATCGCCAGCAAACATATTGCCAATATGTGCGGATTTAAAAATGCGATCGGTCTGGATATGGGTGGGACAAGTACAGATATTTCATTGATGTATGACAATGAACTCCGGATCACGAAAGATTGGTACATTGAATACGGTTATCCGATCGGTTTCCCGAGCATTGAAATCTTGACGATTGGCGCGGGGGGCGGAAGTATCTCTTGGATTGATGAAGGAGGGTCCTTGCGGAATGGCCCGCACAGTGCCGGAGCGGACCCAGGGCCTGCATGTTACGGAAATGGCGGCATGGAGCCGACAAATACAGATGCCAACCTGGTTCTTGGCAGATTGAATACGAAATTGATTAATGGCGAGATGTCACTGGATAAAGGGATTTCCGCCAAAGTAATTGAAGAAAAAGTGGCGAAGCCTCTCGGTTATGATACTCTCGGTGCTGCCAATGCCATGATCCAAGTGGCCAACGCCAATATGTGCGATGCATTGAACTTAATTTCCGTCCGTCGCGGCTATGACCCCCGTGACTTTGCTCTTGTGGCATTTGGTGGTGCAGGTGCGCTTCATGGCGCAGATTTGGCAAGGGAAATGGAAATTCCCACAGTGATCGTTCCCGCCCATCCGGGCGTTGCTGCGGCTATGGGCTGTCTGCTTGTGGATGTTCGCCACGATATTTCAAAAACGTATTTTGCCAAAGCGGCAGGAGTTACAAAAGAACAATTAGAAAATGAGTTTATCGAAATGGAAAAAGAAGCAACTGAACTTTTGGCGGAAGAAGGAATTGAAGACGATCAAATGAATTTGATTCGCTATATTGATATGCGCTATGTCGGACAGTGGAGAACTTTATCCGTCACAGTTGACCGACCGATTTTCAATCTGGAAGATGCCATTGAAAAGTTCCATCTTGAGCATGAGCGTGAATTCGCTTTTACGGACCGTGAAAAAGACATTGAAATTTACGGCTTGCGTGTGGAAGCAATTGGTACTGTCAAAAAGCCTCAATTCGTAAAAGAGCAGCCGGCCGGAACTTTGGAAGATGCCCTAAAAGAAATTCGCCCTGTTTATTTCCAAGAAGAAGGCGGTATGGTAGAGTCGAAGATTTACGACCGTTCGAAAATCCCGGTTCTGTCGGAATTCCAAGGCCCGGCAATTATTGAACAGCTTGATTCGACGATCGTTGTGCCGGCGGATTACAACGTCAAAATAGACGAATACCGCAATATTATTATGAATCGGGTTTAAAAACAGACAAATTCTATAATGAAGAGAAGGAGCGATATCATGTTGAAAGTGGATACAAAATTAGATCCGGTAACGTTTGAAGTCTTAAAAAATGGCTTTGTCAATTTGGTTGACCAAATGTCAGAGCAAGTATTGAGAACTTGTTATTCTTTTGTGATATACAACCGCGATTTCAGCTCGGCGCTTTGTGATGCCCAAGGAAACACCGTAATGCAGGGAACTCAGGATATTTCCGTCCACGTCGGGACATTGCATTTAACAGCGAAAGCGGTGATTGAGGATTTTGGTGACGATATTCATCCGGGGGATGTATTTATCATTAATGACCCCTATAGAGGGGGAACGCATTTTAATGATACACGGATTATCCGTCCAGTTTTTCATGAGGGCCAACTCATCGCTTTTATGCAAGTGAATGGGCACTGGGCAGATATGGGCGGATCTACGCCGGGTTCCTTTGATATTAACGCCAAAAACCATTATGGGGAAGGAGTCCGGATTCCTCCACTCAGAATTTGGAGCAAAGGAGAGTACTTGCATGATGTGGCTCACTTGCTCGTTGCCAACATGCGTGTACCCGAAGAACGGCTCGGGGATCTCCGTTCCCAGGCGGAAGCGACCAAAACGGGAGAAAGACAGTTGATCAAATTGATCGAAAAATATGGACTTGATACGATTTTGACTGCATTTGAAGAAGTCCAAAATTATGTGGAACGCTTAACCCGCGTAAAAGTAAAAGAGCTTCCAAATGGTGTGTGGGAAACGACTGATTATATCGACATGGATCCTGAGATTGGGGACAGCCTGATACCGATAAAAGTAAAAATGACGATTAAAGACGATGAAATTTTTTACGATCTTTCCGGTTCTCATGAATCGATCGGCTGTTTCTTGAATTCGGCATTTGGTGCTTCGATGTCCGCGGCATACGCCGGAACGAAAACGTTCTTCCCGGATATACCGCTTAACTCCGGATTTTACCGGGCTGTCCATGTGGATCTTCCGGAAAATACAGTCGTCAATTCCTGCTGGCCGGTGGCTGTCACTGGGTTCTGTTCGGGAGCGTATGAAAAAATCATGAATGCGTGCTTTGAATTATGGTCGCAGATCATGCCTGAGCGCGCCCTTGCCTGTTCTTTCAACCTGGAGTATCTTCTTATCGGCGGAGACGATAAACGGAACGGCTATAACAACTATTTCATGTGGTATGACTGGATGGCCGGAGGCCATGGAGGCCGCAGCACAAAAGATGGGGCGAATGCATTGTCCCCGGTGTTCGGTGTCGGATTGAGCATTCAGCCATGTGAAGGGCAGGAACGTCTGTCCCCCGTCATTACGACCAAACATGAAATTGTCACTGATTCCGGCGGCCCTGGAAAATTCCGCGGCGGCTGCGGCGTGGAAAAAGGCGGTATCCTGACGGAAGCAGACGATGCTGTGATGTCTTACTGCTGTGACCGCTCCCGTTCTGTCACGTGGGGAATCTTCGGCGGTTTACCCTCCACTCCGCATGGTGTTCAACTGATGCGGGGTGAAGCAGACAGCGAATTCCTGGGAACGATTTTTTCCAATGTTAAAGTAAACAAAGGAGATGAATTCACAAGACCATCTGCTGGCGGCGGCGGTCTTGGCGATCCGCTTGAAAGAGATCCGCAAGATGTGCTTGAAGACGTCATTGACGACTATGTGTCCATTGAAAGAGCGAAGAAAGATTATGGTGTCGTCATAAAGGAAATTGACAGAGAAATCGACCTCTTTGAAATTGATGAAGAAGCAACGAAAACGGCTCGCGAGTATATTCGGCTTAACCGCAGAAAGTGGCTGGAACAAGATCCGGAAAGCGTCATGGAAAAATATCATAATGGTGAATTGGATCTATTGGATCTGATCCGTCATTACGGCATTATTATTGATCAAAAAACAAATGAACTGCTTCCGAAGTCAACCGCCCAATACAGGGAAGCGATGAAAAAACGCACATTGGCTTATTGGGGATAGAGAAAAAAGGAGATTCATTCTTTTCCTAATAAGAATATGGAACAAGAAAAAATGCCGGAATGAGAGGGGTCAGCTGATATGCTCCCTTTTAAGTAGACTTGTAAAAAATGAAAACCTGGATGCTTAAAGGGGGTATTTCAAAAATTTCCGATTTTCGTATATATTTTTAGCCATTTCAATCATACTGTTTTCATTGGCTTTTACAAATAGTGAAAAATCCAATCCTTAAGACATCCAAATTTGTTTCACCAGCGAGTATTTATGATCAAAAATATAAAGAAAAAAATCTCAATAAAGGATATATTTTATTTGTTTTGACTCAACTAGTATACACTGTTGGGATATTTCTTATATTTAAACTTTATTATATTTGATTTATACCTTACCTTAATTTAAAACTAATAAGCAAGACTAGACTATCCATACTGATATGCACCCCAAAAGTTAGACAAACCAATTCTAACCTTTGGGGTATTTTGTGGTCAAATATGGATTCAAACAAAAAGTGGTTGGCCTTATTTTACTGTCTGACGTACATCCAAAACGCCCGAGAAGCTTGCCATCACTTTCCGTTCTAATAGATTTTCATACGCTTTTTGAGTTTCTGACTCATGGCATTGTAGTCGGCATTGGTTATGCATCAGTTCCTGCCTATCATCCAAGGGGAGGACGGATCGCGCGAAAAATTTGGGATTCATTCCTTTGCAAGTGTTGCTATTTCTTTGTAAACAAGCAGATAAAGAGAAACTTCCTTCAGTAGGGCTTCTACTGAATGTTATTAGTTGAACCAATCATGCATGTAGGTGCTGTTTTCTCCCACTTAGACCATTTGTATTCACTCAAGATTTTGAAGTGGGAGTCTTACGGCACAACACGCGGGACAAAACAAAAAATTGTTAACACTGACAAATATTCTTTTATTCTGAATTTATACTTGATGTTTTATAAAAATAGAGTATAATGTATGTAAATCCAATATAAGGCAGAGACGATGAGATGAACGCCTGAATTGAAAACCCTTACAAAACGTGCGGGGTTTCTTTCAGTACGTTTATCTCATTTTTTTGTCTTGGTTATCCACATTTATTAAGGGGGGAACGAAGTGAAAAAGGTAGTAGGATTCTTGGCAAGTGTTTTTTTGGGTGCTGTCATGTTGGCAGGATGTGCAGGTGATTCGTCGGGCTCAGGTGAAGGCGGCGAGAAGGGCGAGGGGCGGATAACGCTCTATTCCCCGGAAACACCAGATATGACGAAAGAATTGAAGCAAAAATATGAAGAGCTTAATGATGAAACGGTTGATGTGCACTATGCGGGGACTAATGTTCTTGTCAACCAAATGATGGCAGAGAAAGACAATCCAAAAGCTGATGTTTGGTATGGAGGTGGAGGCATTCTCCCATTTGAAGCTGCTGTTGAAAAAGGTATTATCGGTTCTTATATTCCCGACTTGGCAGCTGATTGGGAAGTGGTAGAAAACGGCATAAAAGTGAAACATGAGGATGGCAAATATGTCGGTGTGGAAATCTTTGTCCTTGGATTTTCATATAACACTGAACTTGTTTCCGAAGAAGAAGCGCCGAAAACGTGGGAAGATTTACTTGATCCGAAGTGGAAAGGAAAAATCCAATTTTCCAACCCGGCAGCTTCAGGCACAGCCACTTTAATGGTTATGAGCAAGATGATGCAAAAGGGAGAAGACGAAGCTTGGACATATTTCGAGAAACTGGCGGAGCAGGCAAACTCTATGCCGGATTCAGGTTCAGCTCCTACAAAAGCGGTTTCCATGGGGGAGGCTCATATTGGGGTTGGTTTCGACTTCATGGCGTATGAATTAAAAGCCAAGGGAGAAAGCGTTGATTTTGTTGTTCCGGATAAAACGCCCATTCTTGTTAATCCTGTATCACTAGTTGAAGGGGGGCCAAACGAGGAGGGCGGCAAAAAGTTTATTGATTTCCTTCTATCTAAAGAAGGACAGGAAGTGTTGGCGAATTGGTACCATATTCCAATTAATCCTGAAGTAGAATCTAAAACACCACTCACCTTGGACAGCGTGAAATCGCATGCGATAGATCTTGATATCGATTGGGTCAACGAAAATTATGACCGCATTCGAAATGAGTGGAAAGATAAATTTCAGTAGAAAAGGATGAAACAATATGGGGTCAGTGAGAATAGAAAACGTAACAAAGAAATTCGGAGAGATGACAGCTTTGGACAACATTAGCCTCGACATTCGAGAAGGCGAATTTTTCGCCCTTCTCGGCCCGTCGGGTTGTGGAAAGACAACGACAATGAGATGTATCGCGGGTTTCGAGAGTCCTACAAGCGGCTCCATTTACATAGGTGACCGCGAAATGAAGGGGATTCCTGCCAACAGGCGGAATTGCGGGATGGTATTTCAAAGTTATGCTTTGTTCCCACATATGAATGTGTTTGACAACGTTGCGTACAGCTTGAACATCAAACAGCTAAATACAAAGAAGTGGTTTGCAAAATTACCAATATATGCCCGGCTTTTATCGAAACGGCTTGGGAGGACTCCAAAGGACATTAAAGACAGAGTCATAGAAATGCTCCGATATGTTGAACTCGAACAGTATGCGGATCGTTTAACGAGTGAGCTTTCTGGGGGCCAGCAGCAGCGTGTCGCATTGGCGCGGGCGCTTCTTATGGAACCGGCAGTGCTTCTGATGGATGAGCCGCTTTCTAATCTGGACCAGAAGCTGCGCCATTCGATGCGTAATACAATTCGTTCCATTCAACAGGATCTTGGGATCACAACGATTTTTGTTACACATGATCAAGAAGAAGCAATGAGCATGGCTGACCGCATTTCGGTTATGGATCATGGCAATGTGATCCAAGTGGGAACGCCAACCGAACTTTATAGTCATCCGGCG
The DNA here is from genome assembly GCF_037980985.1 of Siminovitchia sp. FSL H7-0308. Lineage (NCBI taxonomy): Bacteria > Bacillati > Bacillota > Bacilli > Caryophanales > Bacillaceae > Siminovitchia > Siminovitchia sp. FSL H7-0308. The sequence continues at coordinate 2,772,415 of NZ_CP150282.1, read as the reverse complement.
ACACCGTTCATTGCCGATTTTGTTGGAACATCCAACATTCTCAAAGCCATTGTTGACGGAAAGGAGAACGGATTAACCGTTGTAAAAGGGGATGGTTTTGTATTGCGATCCTCAAACTGGACAGATAAAGATGAAGTGGATGTCATTATTCGGCCTGAGCATGTGAAAGTGGCTGATGCAAATCAAACAGTCAACGAAGATGATACAAACGTTATTCAAGGAATCGTTATAATGGCAACATATCTTGGTTCAATCGTCCGATATGACGTCCAAGTCGGAAGTTATCAGCTTATTGTAGACACAACGTATTCTGCCGGAACCGGCATTTTTGAAGAAGGGAAAAAGGTAAAGCTTACGGTGGAACACGAGAGGGTGCTATTGATATGAAGCAGTTAAAAGGGAGATTTAATGGTCTGACGGTCGTGAAAGTCCTCATTTATATATTTTTTGGGCTATTCCTGATTCTTCCGCTTATTTCGGTTATTCTCGTCAGTTTTACCGGGCAGCCGATCAATCTGCTTGGCTCGCTGACCGATCCGGCAACGTTCAGTTCCACGGTTGAGAAGTTTAAAGAGGCGTCCTTTGATTATTATAAAAAGATTTTTACAACAAGAAGTTACTTTGCCGCTTTGAAAAATAGTTTGCTACTTTCGTTTCTCGTTACGATTGTTGTAACTCTCGTCTGTATACCACTTGCATACGGCATTGCCCGCACCAAAATGCCATTTAAGAAAACGATATCAGCTTTATGTATGGTTCCGCTCATCGTACCAACCTTTATTTCTGCTTATGCTTTCATTATTATGCTTGGCCGCTCAGGTTGGGTTACGCAGATTTACAATGCGCTTGGAGGAGAAGGAATGTTGATGAACCCGTATTCCATGTCGGGGATCATGCTTGTTCAAGTTTTCTTCTTCTTTCCATATGCACTTTGGCCGCTCGTAGCCGCGTTTAAAGTGAGTGACTTAAGTTTGGAAGAAGCCTCGCAAAATCTCGGGGCGAAAAACCTCTTCACCTTTGCTTTTATAACGTTTCCGCTTGCATTGCCAGGTATTATTTCGAGCGCGCTTCTTATTTTTACTGTGAGTTTCTCCGACTTTGGCACGCCGATCATCTTGGCGCCTAAAGAAACAAATTTGCTTGTTGTGGAGGCTTACCGCGAAATGGCCGGTTTCTTTAATTGGGGAGGTGCAGCCATCTTAACGGTCGTCATGGTGCTGGTCGCCGGCTTCTTCTTTTGGCTGCAGCATTTGTTTACAAAAGGAAAGAATTACGGAACAGTTTCCGGAAAGCCTAAGCAGCAAAAGCTTAGTGATCATAAAGGATTAAACTGGACACTTTCGATCTACTCCTTAATCGTTGTGCTCATTCCATGCTTGGCGATGGTTTCAATCGCCATTCAGTCTTTTGCGACAACATGGGGAAAAGATCCGCTGCCGAACGGATATACACTGCAGCATTATAAAACAATTTTCTCAACCTCGCTGGGAAATATTCAAAACAGTATTATTCTGGCGCTGGGCGCGCTTGTGGTCAGTGTGATCATTTCAACTTTCGTTTCGTATTTCGTTGTCCGGCAAAACTCTTCTGCGCTGGACTTTATGGTATCAATCCCGTTGGTTGTTCCAGGTATTGCTTTTGGCATTGCGCTTATTCAAACCTTTAATACCGCTCCGCTCCAATTAACGGGAACAGCTATCCTGCTCATCATCGCCTATACGATCAGGCGTCTTCCGTACATGATCAGGTCGACGATGGGAACAATGCGTGCCATCAAGCAGGATATTGAAGAGGCCGCCATTAATCTTGGAGCCACACAGCTTACAGCGGCGATGACGATTATTGGACCACTTATGCTTCCGGGTATAGCGGCTGGATCGGTTCTTGTTTTCGTTACTGTCATTAAGGAAGCCAGTGTTTCAATCCTTCTGGCTCCGGCTGAGTGGGCACCGATGAGTTTGGCGATCTTTCAAAATATATTGCGGGGAGAATATTATACAGCCGCAGCGATGTCGATCGTATTAGTTGTCCTTGTACTTGTGTTACAGGCACTTGCAAACAGGCTGGGGAAAAAGCAGTTATAGCAGACTACAGGAGTGACAGTGATGAAGGGGTTTATATTTGATCTGGATGGAACGATTTATGTTGATGATGAAATGATTGAAGGAGCCGCCGACGCCATTCACAGGCTGAAATCCCGGGGGGATCGAGTGATTTTTTTGACAAACAAGTCGATCGCACGCCGGACCGATTATGTTAAAAAACTCAACATGCTTGGAGTTGATACCACTTTAGATGAAGTGATTAGTTCCAACTTTATAACGGCAAAATATTTAAAAAATAGCATGAAGCCAGGGGATGCGGCTTACGTTATAGGGGAGGAGCCGTTATTTGACGAGCTCGCGGAAGAAAACATCCATATAGCGAAGGATCCCCACCTAGCTTCTCATGTTGTTATCGGTTGGGATCGAAAATTTGATTATAATAAGTTAAACATCGCTTTTCAAGCATGGAGAAATGGTGCGAAAATCATCGCAACGAATCCGGATAGGACTTGTCCGGTTAAAGAAGGAGAATTACCCGATTGCGGTGCGATGATTGGCGCCATTGAAGGTGCGACAGGAGAAACGGTGACAATGATTATAGGAAAACCGTCTCATCTTATGGCCAGCTATGTATTGGATCAAGTTCTTCGGCTTCCCGCAGAAAACGTTTATATGGTTGGGGACCGGCTTGAAACAGATATTCGTATGGGGAATGAAGCAGGGATGAACTCTGTTCTTGTGTTGACAGGAATCACGGATTCATCTATGCTTGAAAGGACGGTGGACCGACCCAAATATACACTCTCCAGCGTGAAGGACATTGATCAAATTGTGTAAAAATCTGTTGATTTATAAAAATCAATTCATATGGATAAGGAACGATTACAGGTCGAAATGCCACATATTCGGATTGCCGGAAGAAACCGCGAGTGCTCCGGCTCTCAATGCGTCATGAACTTCCTGAAGTTCCGAAACTAGTCCACCAACGATAATGGGATAAGGAAGCTCTGATGTAAGCTGATCAACTATTTTCGGCATGATACCCGGCATGATTTCGACAGCATCGGGACTGCATGATTTTACCATTTCAATTCCTTTGTACAAGGCGCTGCGATCTAAAAGGAAGATCCGTTGAATGGTCATGAGGTTCATTTCTTTGGCGAATTTGACCATGTTTCCTTTCGTCGTAATGATTCCTGTCGGCTTCCATGCCTCAGCAATGAAGTTGACGGCACTGCGGGAATTGGAAAGACCTTCAATAAAGTCAAGGTGGAGAAAGACGTGTTTTCCGGCTTCTTTTAGCTGCAAAATGTAGCGCTTAGCGGATAACAGGTTCCCAGTAAGCAAGAAGACGATATTGACGTTGCTCTTTAATGCCATTTCCAGATCGGCTTCACTTTTAACGGAAGCGATAATTTGTGATTCAACCATGTCTTCAATTCTCATGTAGTACAAATCACACCCTTTTTATTGTTAATAGTTTTAGTTTATCACATAAGTGATTTGTTAAAAATATGATATAGGGTCAGAGATTCTGAGAAAAGGCCATTGCAATCCCCCGTTTTTAAACGGGGCGGTTGGAGTGGCTTTTATTATACGGAGGATTTTAAAGTGAGAACATTTTCATTTAAGGAACGAAACCAATTATTGGAGCATTTAGGTGATACAAACTACGATGTCATCATTGTGGGAGGGGGAATTACAGGAACCGGGATCGCTCTTGACTGTGTAACAAGAGGATTGAAGACACTTCTCGTCGAGATGCAGGATTTTGCCGCGGGAACTTCCAGCAGGTCGACAAAGCTAGTCCACGGAGGGCTGCGATACTTAAAGCAGTTTGAAGTCGGTATGGTTTCAGAGGTTGGAAAGGAGCGGGCGATTGTTTACGAGAATGCGCCCCACGTGACACATCCGGAATGGATGTTGCTGCCGATCTATAAGAAAGGAACATTTGGCAAGTTTTCGACTTCTGCTGGCTTGCGGGTATATGATTTTTTAGCCGGAGTCAAAAGGGATGAACGGCGTCGAATGTTGACGAGGGAAGAAACATTGGCAAAGGAACCGCTTTTAAAAAAAGATGGTCTCCTGGGAAGCGGTTATTATGTTGAATATCGGACGGATGATGCCCGCCTGACAATAGAAGTGGCCAAGAAAGCCTTTGAAAAGGGAGCCGACCTGCTTAATTATACAAAGGTGGAAGGCTTCTTATATGAAGATGGAAACATTTCGGGGGTTAAGGTTCGGGACGTCTTGACGGATCAACGATATGAAGCAGTGGGCCGTAAGGTTGTCAATGCAACCGGTCCGTGGGTGGAGAGTCTTATTGAAAAAGATATAGAGGTAAAAGGAAAAGGTCTGACACATACGAAAGGTGTCCATATTGTAATTGATCAAGGGGTATTCCCACTTAGACAGGCTATTTATTTTGATACGCCTGATGGCCGGATGGTTTTTGCCATTCCGAGAGACGGAAAAACTTATGTTGGGACAACAGACACCTTTTTCGATGGTGATTTGAAAAATCCGCCCATTACGGAGGAGGATAAAGAATATTTGTTGTCATGCATTGAGTTTATGTTTCCTGAACTTGATCTTACTATAGATGACATTGAATCCGGATGGTCTGGAGTTCGTCCATTAATTCAGGAAAAAGGCAAAGGTCCTTCCGAGATATCTCGTAAAGATGAAATTTGGATATCTGATACCGGATTAATAACTATTGCTGGCGGGAAATTAACAGGTTATCGAAAAATGGCTGAAACCGTTACGGATATGCTGGCGCAAAAGCTTGAAGAAGAAGGGGTTCAAAGCGGACAATGCGTAACGAAAAACCTGCGGCTTTCCGGAGGAGACTTTACGAGTCCGAGGGATTATGATCTGTTTGTTGACCAGAAAAGCCGAGAATTGCAAGCGTTGGGGTTAGATGAACAAGAAGCGAGGAAAATGGCCGCAACTTATGGAACAAACGCAGATATTCTCGCTTCGCTCAAAGAAGATGTGTTACCGGATGGCGATCTGCCATTGGCCATTAAATTGCTTGTTCACTACGCCATGATGTATGAAATGGCCATGACGCCGGAAGATTTTTTCACACGCAGAACTGGGGCGAGTCTTTTTAACGTGGACTGGAAGAAGAAGTGGGAACAAGCGGTAACGGTTTATATGAAACAACTGGCGGATAGGCATAAGTGAAAGGCGGACTCATTTGGATGAAGGATTGCAAAGGAAAAGGGCGTGTCTAAAAAGCCCCTAAAATAAATCAGTCGTAGAAAAAAGAACCATTTTTCCACGACTGATTTTGCATTTGTGGGGTTTCCTCTTGAGGAAACCGGAGGATGTCCGCTATTTTCAAGAAGTTGTGGGCAAGGGCCACGATCCCGAATTCCAAGTGGACCTTTTCAAGGCCCCGCAGGAAAATCGGGGGAACGACCGATTGCCCTTGATGTGACCGAGCACACTTTCTACCCCAACTTTGCTTCGGGCGTAGATTTCTGCGTTCTCTTCACTTTCAAGGGCTCTCTTGGCCTTTGCTTTCATTTCTTCATAGATCATATTCAAATGGACCTGCCTGTTACCTTTGGCTTTTATACATCGAGCTTTTAGCGGGCAATCGGAACAATCCTCGCATTCAGCTTTGGACATGGCCTAAGGCATTCTTTTTATTTTTGTACGATTGAAAGATCACTTTCCGGCCATTTGGACAGTTGAGCAGATCATCGTGCGCCAGATAGGTCCAGTTTTTAGAAGTAGTGGAGAGATATATAATGTAAATACAATTGATGCACAAGCATCTGCAATACCAGTTTTAGCTTTAGTTTTAAGACAAGGCGCAACGTGGGCTATCAAAAAATACGGAAAAAGAGCTCTTATAAGTGCATTTGGAAAATATGCTCTAAGTAACGCAATAAAAAACGTTGCAAAACTAACAGTTAAAAGTAAGCACTTAAAGAGTAGCAAACAAAGGTTTAGTAAATTTAATGCAAATAGTCAAACTACTGATAAGAAATGTATTAAGGAAGCATTGCAGAAAGCATCAGTCTCCAAATTTGAAATAAATAAAAATGAAAAATTATCATTTAGAGTTGATGTCAATTTAGAAAAAAAAGTTGGAACAAAAGGAGAAACTAAAATTAGAATAGTGATAGGATATGATGGTAAGATATGGTCAGCATTTCCAGTAAAATAAGTTTTGAATATGAATTTATTAGTAATAAAGAGATTATTTCTAATAAACATAATAAGGACGTACCATCTATTTTAGCTGTAGAGGCAATGTTTACAATTAAAATTAATGACGAAATATATTTTCAATCAGAGTTGGCTATACTTGAGTTTTACAAAGCTTTGTTTAAATGGAAGGAAAAAATTACAAAAGATAATATACCGAAATTCCAGTACTATACTGTTGAATATGATGATTATGAAGATGGGGCTATTATTTCTTTGCTACCGTTTTCTGATAAGGCAAGGGTTAAATCAATATGGGCAGAATCAGATATTTATAATGTATTTGATTTGAATTATATTGTTACTGAGTTTGTTGATTTAGAGCAAAAGCTAAGAAAAGATATAGAAGAATACTTTGATATCAAATTAATGAATTTTATAAAATATATTCCACATACTCTTATCGAGAGTTAAGGAAAGGGCGTGTCTAAAAAGCCCCTAAAATAAATCAGTCGTAGAAAAAAGAACCATTTTTCCACGACTGATTTTGCATTTGTGGGGTTTCCTCTTGAGGAAACCGGCGGATGCCCGCCACTTTCAAGCCTAAAACCATGGGCTTATTTTTCATTTAATCTTTACTCCATCTTTATTTGCTCACCACAACCAGCTTCTCGGCATTTACTTTGCCTGAGAAAAACACTGCGCCTCCGCCCATGTCAGCTTCCCGGTCTGGAGTCAATGAATTTACAAGTCGCTTTGCTCCAGGGGCATCGGCCCAGAGTCCTTGAGTGACCAGAACGCCTGGGAGAACTTGGTCTCCGACAGATGCCGGCAGCTCGCATTCTCCACGATCATTCCAAATGCGGACCCAATCACCATTTTCAATACCGAGCCGCAGCGCGTCTTCCTCATGAATGAACAGTTGCGGCGCTTTTTCCAATCGTACATGTTTTTCGTCATGTGAAAAAGTGGAATTCAAAAAGTTATGGTTCGGACCTGGTACAAATAGAAACGGATAGTCGGAATGCTCTTCTTTCAACGGTATATGCGTTGGCAGTGGCGGATGCCCGTCCAACGCCATTTTATGCGAATACAATTCAATTTTCCCGCTTGGTGTGTTCAACCGTTGTAAGCGGCTTTGCGGATCACGTGCTTTGACAAAGCGTTTGTCTTGCAGTTCTTCCAAGGTAACATCGGGAAAATATGGATTCGACACATTTGATATCGCCTGGCGAATCATATCTTCATCACTGTCTTTAAAAGCTTCTTCATCAAATCCCATCGCTTCCGCCAGCAACCTAAACACATCCGCATTTGACTTGCTTTCCCCGTAAGGAGGGATTACTGGCTCCTGTAAATGCAAATAATGATGCCAATACGATGTATAAATATCTCTATTCTCAAAGGATGACGTTGCAGGCAAAACGATATCGGCATATGCCGCCGTTTCCGTTAAGAACAAGTCATGGACGACTACAAACAGATCTTCACGCATCAATCCTTCTCTTACCTTACTGGAATTAGGCGCAACCACGGCAGGGTTGCTGCCATATACAAACAGGGAGTATATCGGGTTGTCCTTCTCCATAAGCGCCTGGCCCAATTGGATCATATTAATGGAGCGGGTTGGTTTTCTTTGCAGATCCGGCCGCTGTAATGCCCTTGTGTTGTAGTTCAAGTAAGCGGAATTTGATTTAATTGCGCCGCCGCCATTCAACAGCCATTGACCCGTTAAAGCCGGGAGGCAAGAAATGGTTCTGACTATCATCCCCCCGTTGTCATGGTGTTGCAATCCGTTGCCGATCCGGATCATGGAAGGGGAAGTAGCCCCGTACAGCCGGGCAAGTTTATAAATATCTTCAACCGAAATTCCGGTAATGCCAGAGACAACTTCCGGCTCATATTGCTTTACGTGGTGTTCCAGTTCTTCGTATCCTACGGTATGCTTTTTTAAAAAAGCGCGGTCAACGAGGTTCTCGTTGTATAAAATGTGCATGATGCCGAGCGCCAATGCCGCATCGGTTCCGGGGATAATTGGAATAAACCAATCCGCCATCCGGCCGGTCTGGTTTTTATGGACATCAATGACGATGAGTTTTGCCCCTCGTTTTCTCGCTTTTTGCGCGATCATCACCTGATGCATATTTGTGCTCGCCGCGTTGATTCCCCAAAAAATAAATAGTTTTGTTTCTGTCATTTCCTCGGGATCCGTACCGAAACTGCCGCCCATCGTATAGCGGTAGCCCTCACTTCCGGCATCTGAACAAATGGTTCGTTCTAACTGGCTTGCCCCGAGCCGGTAAAAGAATCGCCTGTCCATTCCCTCCGAATGGATCTTGCCCATATTTCCATAAAAGCTATACGGCAAAATGGACTCAGGGCCTTGTTTTGCAATCAGATTTTTCCAGTTATTACAAATACTCTCAATCGCTTCTTGCCAACTGATTGGAACAAAAGTACCTTCGCCTTTTGGTCCAACCCGCTTTAAAGGTGTTTTCAATCTTTTTTCATCGTAAAGTCGCGCTCCCATATTCCGAACTTTATTGCAAATACTCCCTTTCGTAACGGGATGAGCCGGATCTCCGTCAATTTTCACGATTTTCCCATCTTGTTTATGGATGAGCAATCCGCATTGATCCGGGCAATCAAGGGAGCAAACCGCAGGAAATAGTCCATCTTTTATATGTGCAAAAGATTCCATATAGCATCCCCTAACATCATAATTTCATAGATTATATCATATTACGGACAATCGGACGTTGAAAAAATAAGCGAGCCTAGATGGGTGATAAAGAAAAAGGCACAAGAAAGTAGCATGATACCACCACTGAAAAAAGTGACATTTTCTAACAAAAGACTGTGAAAACGCCAATAACTGGAGAACTAATATAGTCGCTTTTTCGAAACGAAATTCAAATCAAGTAAAGCAAGAGCGGAAGACGATGCCATTGTATATTTGAATTCAGTTGCTCATGTGGTTAAGGGATATGTTAAGGAGCCCAGAGTTGCCAGTACCGTATTACACAAAAGAGGAAGGAAGGGTTTTGGCTATATAACCGATGTTTTAAATGAATAAACAACAGCGGAATTTGTTCTTATTCTAGGGCACGATTAGTTTCCCATAAGAGAGGGTTTTCCCATCATCACTAATGACATACATCTTTTTGTTGAATCCTCTTTCTGGGAAACCAATTCCATTTTCGTTCCATGATTTTTATAGAGTAGAGGATAAACCTCTTTTTATAATTCAACGCTCATTAATACTTTTTCAGGAGAAGCACTATCAGTTATATCTTGAGAAATAGCATAGTTGTCCTTTAATAATGGGCTGTTAATTACAATGATTTCCTTTGAAAAGATCATCGCCGGCCAATATATGGCAATAGAATATAGCAATACTACAAAAACAAGAAAGGAAAACGCCTTTCTGCGAAAATAGAGAAACGAAGCTATGTGGCAAAAGAAAGCGACCGCTCATTCAACTACTAATCTTACTCAATAAAAATTTTCAAAAAATTGATGTTGCCTTATGTATGAACAGGGTAATCGAGAACCTTATTATGAAACATTACAAAAAATAGCTGATTATTATAAAGTTTTAACTGTTCCCACCTCGGCAGAACTGATAAAATGAAACCAGATACTCTCTACACCGCCCTGCTGACCAAGACGAAGAGGACATTGCCAAAAGACTTTAGGAAATAAAAAACGATCTTGAGCATGCAGAAGGGTTAGTGTTTGATGATGAACCATTTTCAAAAGAAGCGCAGAAATCATTTTCAAAATCCATGGAATATATCGTGAGAACACTAAAAAAATTAATAAGAAAATACACACCAAAAAATACAGAAAGGAGAATAGCGATGAATGAGCAGCTGTTGAAGCAGATTTTAGATGAATTAAAAGGCGTCAAAGAAGAAATTGCCGGGATTAAGACCGAAGTTTTTGAAATTAAACTAGAACAACAAAAAACAAACGAACGTTTAACCAGCATAGAATCTAAGCAACAAATTATTTATGAGCAAACTGGAAAGCTAACTGAATACCATTCTGAAACCATGTCTCATCTTGAACAGCTCGCCACAAAGGATGACCTTGATTATTTTGATAAAAAGATTTCTCAACATGAACGGGAGATATTCAAAATAAAGAATAGGGCGTAGTTAAGTTGATTCGTAAAAAAGTTAATGAATTAATCAAAAAACACAAAACGAATGATCCCTACTTATTAACTGATATTTTTAAAAGCCATTCATTTCATGATTCAAGTAACGACTAACCACGTAAATATTTAAATAAATTCATCGCGATTAATAAGGACTTATGCTATGAAATTCAAAAGTACGTTTGCGCGCGTAAAAACACCTTTTATTCAGTCAGCAGGATTGAGGCGGAAGCTCACAAGTTTGCTGTTGAATTACATGCCTGACAATCAGTTAAAGGAATATTATGAGACTATCCATGTATGAAATTGCATGTTATGTATTTTTGGAGTCCCATAAGAGTTTGTTAAACTCAAGAAGTGTAATTTTTTTGAATGTTTACTTGTAATATTTGTCGCCCCCTTATTCTGATCAATATGTAAAAAAAATATTTCTTTAAGGGGTGATCGCTGTGAAGAATGCTATTGATTTTCACTTTAGTCTTCATGAGAAAATCGAAAAATATAGACCAAAACGAAATGGAGACGGGGATATCGAAAAATGCATTAGTGTTTGCGAAATGGGAATGGATAACCTCCCAGCTTTTATTAGAGAATGCCATATAGAATACAAAGATCACTCTGTAATAATTCCTCCCTCTATTCCTTGTAGAGATGTTTTGTTAAAATGCTACTTGATTATTTCAGATTTTGAGAAAGCAAGAAGTGTAGTTAATAGATCAGTTGAATGTCGAGCTTGGGATGAAAGACGAGGAAACGATGAATTAGAGTTTATAAACAATGTTAAAAGTGCATATATTTCTGTCCAATCTAGAGTAAGAGAATATCCAGGAACTTTGCAAAAAGACTTATACGTTATTCTTCCAGAGTTGGATAGAAATGCATTGAAATGGTACTTAGCAAACACAAACTCATTAATAAAGAGAAAAATCAAAAGTACATATTCTTTGTGGTTAGAAGGTCAGGATATTCCAGAGGAACCGATACAGGAAATTGTTGATAATAACAATGTAGTAATGAATGAAGACGTTTTAAGTTTAGCAAAAAAAAACATTAACGTATCATTATTTCCAAAATGGTATGTTTCAATAAGTTTTGGTTATTCTACTTCTAAGAATTATCAAAAGGCAGTCACATTAGCGAAATCAGCGCCGCAATATATTGAATCTTTTGATGAAGATAATAACATTATTCATCAAGCTGTATTTTCGGAGCAGACCAGTGATTACCTCGCGTTTATTAGTTTATATGAGCTAATAAATAATTGGAAATCATGCTTTGTTATAATAAACGGTGAAATTGTAGACAGAAAAATTGTTGGTGGAATTAACTATTGTTATGGAGATAAATTAAGGTCTGGTAAGTCTGATTTTTGTTACGGCGCTAGTGAGTATACTATAAATCCATTCGGTTGCCATAGGCTACAAATAAGTCAGTTTAATAACCCTTGGTGGAAATTTGGCAGATTTGATACTAATGGAGTATGGCATGTAAATAAAAACGAGATTTTAGATAGAATCAAAGAATATTCCACTCCTTATATTCACTGTCCAGCATTTTCCATGGAAAGAATACTAAAAGCGTTAGATGATCTGCCAGACTTTATTAATCCAGAAATAGACAAGGATTGGGTTAGGGTGAATGAAGGTGTTGAGCCAAAAAATCATCTTGCTCACGTTAATTCCATAACAATAACAGTAGATGTCAATAAACAACCCGAGACGAGACGTAAAAAAGAAGGATTTTTATCAAGCCTTTTAAAACTGACGGGACTTAGGAAATAATAAAATCAGAGGTAAATTAATTGGGATTTTTCGATAAAAAGTTCAGAGAATTGCTTGATGAGGGCATCGTTACACAAGAAGAATGTCAAGCACAAAAAGAAAAAATTTTAAACATGTAACAAAATGGCCCAATTTCGGGCTTTTCTTTTAAACCAAATAAGAACGTATATTCTTATGAAATCTATATAGCTTACTTTCAAAAAGCACCAGCTAAAAACATGCAAGGATATGATTAGAAATGCACAGAAGATGCTCCGCCTCGGCTCATTATCGGAAAAAGAAGGCAAGTAACAAGAAGAGCAGAAACGAAGAAGAAGGCCGAATTAAGCAATGGCTAAACCTGTATGGGCTGTAATCCGTCCGCTAGTAGTTTCAATCATAAATTTTCTCATCATATCACCTGCTGGATGAAGTGTGGAGCTAGTATAGATGTATGGACACATGTTAGTTAAGTCTCTATCCTATAAAATAGAGAGGACGTGTCCGGAATGAAACAAAAACGTTATAATCAAGAATGTAAGCAAACAATTGTCGAGCTTTACAGATCTGGCACATCTGTGAGCGATCTCAACCGCGAATATGGGGTATCTGAAGTAACGATTTATAAATGGATCAAAGCACTTTCTCCTGAAGGAAGTGATGGCTTATCATCAGCAGAGATTGCGGAAATCCAAAAAGAAAACCTTCGCCTTAAACAAGAGGGCGACATTCTAAAAAAGGCTATGACCATATTCGCGAAAAAGTGACCAACCAAGAGATCATCGACCATATCAAGCAGGAGAAAGAAAACCACCCGGTTCGAATAATGTGCGAAGTGCTTGAAGTGCCAAGAAGTACGTATTACCAATCATGGGAATATGCTTCCCATTATCTTCTTTTCTGTCTTATTCGGTTTAGGGATTACAGTGGTTGGCGAAAAAGGAAAAACTGTGTTTGCCTTCTTTGAAGGTGGAGCAGATGCTATGTTTTGGGTGACAAATATTATTATGAAGTTTTGCCCCATTCGGTGTATTTTCTTTAATTGGTGTATCGGTGTCAAAATTTGGTTTAGATTCATTGATTCCACTTGGAAAACTAATGATTCTTGTCTTTGCAACTATGCTCTTTTTTATTGTTGTTGTGCTTGGAGGTATCGAGAAGCTGGCTTATTACTAATATTTTCCACATTGAAATTATTGAAAGATGAGCTGCTTTTGGCATATTCAACTTCTAGCTCTGAAACAGTATTGCCAAAAGTGATGCATAAAATGGAAAAGTTCAGATGTCCAAAAAATATTGTTTCTTTTGTAGTTCCGACCGGTTATTCCTTTAACTTGGATGACTCTACATTGTATCAAGCTCTTGCAACGCCTTTTATTGCTCAAATATATGAGATGATTGGTTTAAGTGATCATTCCACCCCCATTTATATAATTTTATAAGGGGGAATAACATCAAAAATTTCTAGGAGGACGAAATATAATCGTATAGTTTGAATAAACCTGGAAAAACTGTTACAGTCCCAAATGCTTTGTCGCCAGCCTCAGACTAGTATACAGCTAGTCTTTTTTAATATGTCGCAAAATAAAAAATCCTGTCTTAGTCAGTAAATAAAAGGTAAAAATCATCACCATCGTTTTAGATATTACATATCCATCCATCAAGTGCTAAATCGTAACCTTTGGTCAACAAGAGCTCACTTTTAAAACTGAAAAAAATTGAAAGTAAAATAGGGACGATAATTAAAAACATAGCCACCAAAAGTTTAAATTCTTTATTCAAAACAAACAACTCCCCTAAAATGTGTCGTTTTCATTCTATATCTTTTTTAGCTTATAGCGCTTTCATGTACTTTCACCAGATCAAAGCCGTTGTTGGCTGTACGGCGGAACGAACTTCTCCTATTTCCATAAATCTGTCAGACTCATTATTCATAGATTATACCATGCTGTGGACCTTGCCTGTTGAACGTGGGGAAAAATCTGCTATCATGCTATGGTTTTTTTGGCTAAATTATGATTGATTAGATTCACTTTTTTATGTAAGGTTGAATAAATGGTGTGATTTGTGACACTCGTGTCAGCAAAAATTACTTGAAAGGGAGAGCAGTGAATGGACGATCATCATGAAATTGGCCCCCAAAAGGAGAACGACAGTAAATCATCCACCGGCCTTGAAGAAAATGTCGCGGGCTTATTATGCTATTTGGGAACATTCGTGACGGGCATTATCTTCTTTATCTTGGAAAAGAAAAGCCCTTTTGTAAAATTTCATGCAATGCAGTCAATGGTCCTTTATGCAACTCTGTGGATTGTAGGGACAGGCGTTAGTTATGTACCCTTTGTCGGATGGTTATTCAAGTTGCTTATCTCATTGGTTGGCTTCATTTTGTGGGTGGTGCTCATGGTCCAGACATATCATCGTGAGCGGATAAAAGTGCCGGTCGTTGGTGACATCGCGGAAAACCTTGTTCAACATTTTAACGGCAGAAGCCAATAAAATTCTAAAACTTAGTTGACAACCGGGAAGATTCGGAATAGAATAGGTTTCAACATTCCAAACAAAATCAAATGATTTTTATGACTCTTATGAAGAGAGGTGGAGGGACTGGCCCTGTGAAGCCTCGGCAACCATTGAATATATTTTATATTCAAACGGTGCCAATTCCAGCAGACTTTTGTTCAAAGTCTGACAGATAAGGGGCGAAGCTGATAAATATGATTTAAAGCGGAGACCTCTTATATGTAAAGGGGTCTTTTTATTTGGGCATTTATTGAAATGAGAGATGCTTTCGTAAAAGGGAGTGTTGAAGCAAAAATGAATCTTGAAGTCGCAGGTCATTACAAAATCAATAGTTGCCCATGACGACGCCAAAACAACCGAAATTTCCAGCCTGATACATCTATAGATGATAAAGAAGCTGACCGGACAACCGGAGGCCTCTTGATTTACACAAGTTTGCCCACGTACGGCATAGTTGTGCGAATCAAGGGGTCTTTTTTATGAAAAAAGTGGATTGCGAATTGTTTTGAGTGACACGACGCTTTCCATTGATACGTAGCCAAGGCCGGAAAGAATATGGATACTGTCATGGAAAAAAACATAGTATTCCTATCTTAAAACGATTATATTGCGATTTGTTGGCATAACATGGGAAAAATTTGCTAAAGAGGGAGAATCATCAAATGAGAAAAACATTACTTACCATTAGCCTGATTTTTACTTTACTTGCTTTGGGAGCGTGTGGAAGCACTTCAGCAGGGGATGAAAAGAAAGAAATCACCATTGGCGCCACAGCAGGACCGTACAGCGATCAATTGAAAGAAGGCATCATTCCGATTCTTGAAAAGGAGGGATATCGAGTAAATATTGTGGAGTTCAATGATTACATCCAGCCAAACATCGCATTAAACGAAGGAGAAATAGACGCCAATCTATTTCAGAACAGCATCTATTTAAAACAGTTCAATAAAAATCATGACGTGGATCTTGTTGCTTCTTATGCGGTTCCGACTGCCCCTATCGCACTTTATTCCGACAAGCATGATTCGTTGGATGATTTGAAAGAAGGGATGACGATAACGATGCCCAATGATCCGACCAACTTGGCCAGATCGTTGAATATGCTTGCGGACTTCGGGTTGATCACTGTGAATGAAAAGGCCGATCCAACTGTCGTTTCTGAAAAAGACATCGTGGAAAATAAGCTTCATTTACACATCAAACCAATTGATCCCGCTCAGACACCGCGTTCATTGGGAGATACTGATTTTGCTTTTATTAACGGAAATTTTGCATTGGCTTCGGGATTAAAACTGGATGAAGCAGTGGAGATCGAAAAAACACCGGAAGGTTATTTGATTTATGTGACGCTCAGAAAAGAAGATATTGAAAAGCCGTTCGCAAAAGCTCTCGAAAAAGCCTATCACTCAGATGAATTTTTAGACTATACAAACAAGCATGCAAAGGGATATGTGAAACCGCCCTATCAAGTGAAAAAGGAGGAAAATGAATGATCGAAATTGTGAATGTTACGAAACGGTATAAACAGTTGACGGCTGTCGACCATGTCAACTTGTCCATTCGCCAAGGTGAGATTTTTGGCATCATTGGTTACAGCGGGGCCGGGAAAAGCACATTGCTCAGATGCTTGAATCTGCTGGAAAAGCCGACACAAGGCATCATTGTTATGGACGGTAAAGAATTGACGGCATTATCTGATCAGGAAGTTCGGAAAGAGCGCCAAAAGATCGGCATGATTTTTCAACATTTTCATCTGATTAGTTCGAAAACCGTTTATGACAATATCGCTTTTTCATTAAAAGCGGCAGGCAAGACGAAAGCTGAAATTAAAAAGCGGGTTCCGGAGCTTTTGGAGATGGTAGGGCTGTCCGATCGTAGCGCTCATTATCCCGCTCAACTCTCAGGAGGACAAAAACAGCGGGTCGGTATCGCCCGGGCGCTGGCCAATGAACCGAAAGTGCTTCTATGCGACGAAGCGACTTCGGCACTTGATCCGACAACAACAAAGTCAATATTGCAACTGTTGAAAAAAATCAACAAAACGCTTGGGATCACGATCGTGTTAATCACACATGAAATGGAAGTGGTTCAGAATGTATGCCATCGGGTGGCTGTTATGGAAAATGGGCAGGTTGTTGAACTGGCTGATGTGTATGATATGTTTGCCAATCCGCAAACGGCCTTGTCCAAGCAATTTGTTCAAACGGTCCACTCCCTGGAATTGCCTGAAAGACTTCTTTTGGGAAGAAAAGGGGCGATTGTCCAAATCACTTTCAAAGGAGATTCGGCCGAAGAGGCGGTCATTTCGGAGACATTAAGACAATTTCATATTTCTGTGAATATCCTGCATGGTCAAATTTCTTACATTCAGGAACGTCCGCTCGGAACACTCATCATCGAAATGATTGGCAGTCAATCAGATGTCCGGCAGGCGATTCGATATATAACGAAAAGGACGAATCAATTGGAGGTGCTTGCCGATGTTGCCTGAAATGGTAAATGAGTTTGGAAAAGCATTTGTTGAAACGTCATGGATGATGGGCATTGCTGTTGCGTTTGCGGTCATCATCGGCGTCCCTATGGGGGTAGCCCTTTTTGTGACAAGTGAAGGCATGTTTTGGCAAAACCGCTATATACAAAGCGTGGCTGGAAGCATCATCAATATCATTCGCTCGATCCCATTTATCATTTTACTCGTTGTTCTTATTCCGTTTACAAAATTGATCCTGGGAACAACGATGGGACCGGTGGCTGCAAGCGTCTCACTGACCGTCGCCGCCATCCCTTTTTACGCCCGCCTTGTGGAAACATCATTACGGGAAATTGATAAAGGGGTGATCGAAGCGGCGGAATCATGCGGCGCTTCCCCGTGGCTGATTATGAAAGATGTCCTGCTTCCTGAAGCGAAGCCGAGCATGATAGCCGGACTTACTGTGACGGTGATCAGTCTATTAAGCTATTCGGCAATGGCTGGCATCGTCGGCGGCGGAGGAATTGGCGACTTGGCCATTCGCTTCGGCTATTACCGTTTCCAAAACGATGTCATGATTGCCACGGTGATCATATTGGTTATTCTCGTTCAATTGATCCAGTTTGTCGGCGACCGGGCAGCCAGGGCAGTAGATAAAAGATAATGGTATATCAAAGGAGGAAAAACAATGACTCAAACATTCATAAAGGAAGATACCACATCCAGGCTTTTCGGGTGGGAGCATCCGGACAAAATAAGGGAGTTCCGAAAAAACAATAAATCACTCGTGAAAAAAGACAAGAGAGCCACATTGCAAGAAGCGGTGGCGCGTGGGGTGAAAGAAGGGGATTATATCGTTTTTGGCGGAATGGGATCGGTGCGCAACCCGATTGCCGCGGTGCATGAAATCATCCGCCAAAAAACAGGGAATCTGACAATTGGCACGAAAGGATCACAGCATGATTGGCAATTGTTGGCGGCAGCGGGAAACATCACAAAAGCGGAAGTCTCCTACGGTTTTGCCGATGAAGTGCGGGGACTGTCACTTCCAACGAGAAGAGCGGTTGAATCCGGCCGGTTGAAAGTGTTATCCGAGATTACAAATGCCGGTTTTCAATGGCGCTTTACCGCGGCGATGAAAGGTTTATCTTTTTACCCGACGAGATCCTCGCTTGGCACGGATACTTTACATTACAGCGGATCGAAAACAATCACGGACCCTTTTACAAACGAGAAAGTGGAGCTTCTGCCCGCTTGTTATCCGGATGTCGCGGTCATCCATGTCCACCGTGCTGATCAATATGGAAACTGTCAAATTGATGGGAATGTCGCGGAAGACATTGAACTGGCCCACGCGGCAAAATTCGTCTTAGTGACAGCGGAAGAAATCGTACATGACGAAGTATTTTCAAGTCGTCCGGACTTGACGAAAATTCCTTATTTCGTTGTGGATGCGGTTGTTGAAGTACCATACGGTTCTCATCCAAATCAAGTGCCGAGCCTTTATTCATTCGATGAAGATCATTGGCAAATTTGGCTGGATGCATCTATCAGTGATGAAGGCGTTGAAACCTATTTGCAGGAATATGTGTATGGCAGCCATGATCACTACGAATATTTGGAGCAAATTGGTGGTGTCCGTGTGTTGAAACAGTTGGAGAAAATTGAAAAGAAATTGGCGCCATATCCAAAAGTGGCGAAAAGGAGAGGATAAAAATGGGAAACGATACAGAAAAAATGATTATTGCGGCATCGCGTCTTTTACCGAAAGATGCGGCTGTTTATGTAGGAACGGGCATGCCGCTTCTCGCTTCTGTTTTGGCTTTAAATACTCATGCACCCGATTTGTTGCTTGTCTATGAAGGCGGTGGAGTGGGAGGGAAGCCAACCGGAAGGCTGCCGATTCAGGTAAGTGAGTCGTTGACATATGAAAACGGCGTGACAGTCGGCTCTATGGACTATGTGATGAGTTTGGCGCAAGCAGGCTGGATCCGTTACGGATTCTTGGGTGGCGCCCAGATCGATCAGTACGGAAATTTGAACACAACCGTAATCGGTGATTGGGAAAAGCCGAAAGTAAGGTTGCCCGGCTCCGGCGGCGGAGCCGATATCGCATCCTTGTGTGAACGTACGATCATCATCATGGGTCAGGATAAGAGAAAGTTTGTTAACAGGCTCGACTTTTTAACAAGTCCCGGGTATTTGCAAGGGCCAGGCAGGCGGGAGGAAGCCGGATTGCCGGCCAATACGGGACCATATCGCGTCATTACACAGATCGGTGTGTACGGATTTGCTGAAGAAACAAAGAAAATGACATTGCTTCAATTATTTAGGGGATATACGTTGGATGATGTTCAGGCAAACAGCAGCTTCCCAATTGAAGTAGCCGACGACTGGTCCTATGTGGATCCTCCGACAGAAGCTGACTTGAAAACATTGCGGACGCTTGATCCTGATGGCATTGTCATTGCATAAAAAGGAGGAGAAAACAAATGTCAAAACAAACAAGCTTAAAAACAGCGGTGGCAGCCGTTGAAGACGGAGCGTTGCTCGCCCTTGGCGGAAATGCGCTGCACCGCTCTCCGGTGGCGTTCGTCAAAGAGTTGATCCGTCAAGAAAAGAAGAATCTTTCCGTTATTAAAACAGCCGGCGCCTTGGATGTCGATCTGTTAGCGGCGGCTCAATCGCTAAAGGCTGTATACGGCGGCTACATTGGCTTTGAAATGTTTGGATTGGCGCAAAGCTATCGTAAAGGCGTCCAAAAAGGAGACATTACAGTGTATGAACATGCATGTGCCAGTGTCATCGCGGCTTTGCGGGCAAGCATTTATGGTGTCCCTTTTCAGCCACTCAACGGATTTCAAGGAAGCGAGCTTCCGGAGCTTACGGGAGAGGTTCGCTATGTTACCTGTCCTTTTACAGGTGAAAAAACAGCCGTAGTTTCCGCACTGCGTCCAGATTACACGGTGATTCACACTAACATTGCCGATGAAAAAGGAAATGCTTTTATCGAAGGAGCAGTGTTTGAAGATCTGATTATGGTACGGGCGGCGAAAAAAGTAATCGTCACAGCCGAACAAGTAATTGATTCCGAAAGCTGGACTGTCAGGCCGCAAGTTCCCGGCTTCCTCGTCGAGCATGTCGTCTTGGCTGAAAACGGAGCGGCACCAGGCAGTTGTGCACCTTTGTATTCTATCGACAAAGCCGGTGTTGTGGCATATTTGCAGAATTGCGAAGGGTTCGTGGAAAAAGTAAAGGAGGCTGAAATCCATGTCTAATGTTCAATTGGCTGATAACATCACGATTGCGATGGCCCGTCTAATCAAAGACGGTGAGCGCGTCTTTCATGGAGTAGCCTCTCCCATGCCCGCGGTAGCGATTCAATTGGCGAAAAAGTTGCATGCCCAAACAGCGGTGTACTTGAGCATCCCGGGAGGGGTGGATGCTGTACCTGCAGCTTTTTCAAGTTATTCTTCGGCAGATCCTGTATTGCGGGAAGGGTCCATTTCTGATTTTCCGCTTTCCGATATTTTCGACTTATCGGCTCGTGGCGGGCTTGATGTAGCTTTTTTAAGTGGAGCGCAAATTGATGGGTATGGTAGGATGAACTTGAGTGCAATCGGAACGTATGACCAACCGAAAGTCCGATTGCCGGGCGGGGCGGGCAGTGCGGCTTTGCTTCCAACTGTCAAGAGGGGCATCCTTTGGAAAACGAATCATGATAAAAGGAGCCTAGTGGAGAAATTGGATATTGTGACCGCTGCGGGCAATACGGAATTTGTCATCACGCCACTTGGCATTTTTAAAAAATCAAAGGAGGATGGGCGTCTGCGTCTTTACGCTATTTTTCCAAACAGCTCTTTGCAAGAAATTCAAGAGAACACGGGATTTGTTGTGGAAAAGCACGAGGAGTTCATTGAATTTCCTCCGGTTACGAAAGAAGAGTTGTCAATACTGCAATCGATTGATCCCAACGGAACAAGATTTAGTGAATTTAAGTGATGTTCGCTCGTATATTTAAAGAGTGGGTTTATGTTTTGAAACTTACAGTTTTCGGGAATCAAAGGGGTAAACAGTCTAGTCGATTCCCCAACGCAAGACGGCCAAGTAAAAATAATTAAAGAAGAGGTGTATTGAAATGGCAACAGCACAATTTATGAAAGTAAAAACAAGCGGTAAATGGGAAAAAGGATTGCAAACCTCCATTTTCATCAGGGATTTTGAAAAAATAATTGTTGATGAACCAGCCAGTCTGGGGGGAACGGACAAAGGACCAAACCCGGTTGAGCTTGTATTGGGCGGGTTATCCAGTTGTACATCCGTCATGATTGCGCTCATTGCCAAGGAACAACAATTCTCGTATGAAGGTGTGGAATTTCAAAATGAAGGAGCGCTTGATTTACGGGGATTGCAGGGAGTTGAAGGAATTTCTCCCCACTTTCAAACGGTTCATTATAAGGTACACATTAAAACGAATGAAAGCGAAGAAAAAATAAATGCTTTAAAAAGTGAAGTGGAAAAAAGATGCCCTGTTTTTAATTTGTTGGTTGATGCGGGTGTAAATGTTCAAGGTGAATGGATAAAGGTATAAGGGGAAAAGCTGTTCGAGAGGCTGGTGATAGCAAGCCATTCACACTTTTCGATTTACTCTGCTATTTTCCGGTTTTACGTGACGAATTTTTGAGAATTCCGGTTGACTCGCCAGATGTACGATCTACTTTCGTCCCTATCCATACAAACGGAAAGCCGCTCGAGTAGCGGCTTTTTATAATGGAAAAGTCTTTCCTGATGGTATGAACAGCCTTTCATTGCCGCTGGATGCAAAACCAAAAGACTACACGAGATAGTTATTTCATGGCTTATTGTAAGAAGGGTATAAAGCCGAATTCCATTAACCGGAAGGGCTGTGTCAAAGCTTCTGTTATGAGCAGCTATTAACCATTTACTGTTCGTTGCTCAATCGTTAGATCGGTGTCCCAGTGTGGCGCGGATATTTGCCATGTTCATGCCGGAAGGGTGACAATGAGGCCATTAGTTGAACCTACAGACATGTATTTTTCTTCATATTAAGGGATGACCACTGACATTTTGATATCGATGCCCAATATGTTACAATGATTGAAAAATTTAGGAGGGTTTTGTTTTGGCGCACGCAGACTTGCTCATTACACTGACCGCATATGAAAACAATCCAAACAATGTAACGATTGCTTTTACGATGGGTACCAAAGCGTTGGAAAAAGGACATACCGTTGAATTGCTGCTTCTGTCAGATGCTGTCTATCTGGCTGAAACAGGTTATGCTGACAAGATTGATATTGGCGAACCTTTTCAACCCATCAAAGAATTATTGCCTGCCTTCTTGCGACAAGGCGGTAAAATAAAAGTATGTTCAGCATGCATGAAACATAACGGCGTAAAAGAAGAAAACCTCATTGAAGGCAGTGAAGTGATTCAGGCGGACGATGTAATAGATTCCATCATGAATTCTGAGAAAACGCTACAACTTAATTGAATTGCATAGAAAGCCAGGTCGGCCGTAAAAACGGAAACGTTCATAAGAAACAAGGGCGACTGGTCATTTTACACGTTGAAGTCGAAAAAAACATCTTCCCGTTCTGGGAAGTAAAGGCTTCGTTCATCTGCCTATCTAAACAAGTACCCACTGAAAGATGGATGAATAGGAAGTTAGAAGAATATAGTTGTCCTCCTTCCCATATATTGAAAATGGGAGGGGGAGTGGCATGCAGTTTTATTACGGCCCGCAAATGCCGCTGCGCATATTGGATGAGGCGGAGTTTTGGAAGCATCAAGAAGAAGAACATACAGTCGTTATCCGGGAATTAGTGACAGGATTAGAGCCGGAATATGTCGAAGCGCTGTTTGAATGGGAGAAAGCGCTGTCAAAAACCCATCAGCAAGTCGTCAGTTTTATTGAGTCTGTCGTCCGTTCCGGTTACTATATTCCTGTTCAATTGTATCAGCAAGTACTTCAGCTCGTGACATTTTGTCTTGAGGAGAGTGAACGTTTTATCGAGTTATGCCGGCAAATAAAAAATGACAGCGCGGTTGTGGCGAACAATCAAACGGCTGTTGTCGTCTTGGACCATATTATACGTGAATCGGAATATTTTATCGGTATAGCTCGTGCGCTGCTGACTTCCAGATAAAAAATAGTCTCGGGGCTTGTTAGAGTCCCGGGACTATTCTTTTTTTGATACAATGAAATAGGATACGTTAGAAAGCGATTACATAAAACGAAATGCAAAGGGGGGGGCATTTTTATGTATCCCTACATATTATTGATGTTTGCCGTGATTTTTTATGCAGGAAATATCCTAGTGGGAAAAGCAATAAATGAATTGCCGCCCTTTACCATCACTTTCTTTCGGCTGCTGACTGCTTTTATTGTGTTGCTTCCTATTGGTGTTTCAGGCGCATTGCGCCATCGTGAAGAATTTAGAAAGCATAAAAAGCCGCTGCTGATCATGACGGTGACGGGGATTGCTCTATTCAACATTTTGCTTTACGGGGCGTTGCAATTTACGACTTCCACAAAAGTGGCCGTGATGGAGGGAGCCATTCCCGTTGTAACGGTTATCATGAGCGCGTATATGCTAAAAGAGCGCTTGAATATCAGCCAATGGTCAGGAATTCTCCTTTCAATGGCGGGAGCGGTCTGGGTCGTCATGAATGGCAATGTGCTGGAGCTGGCCACGTCTGATTGGAATGTAGGGGACGTCATCATGGTTGGGGCTGTTATCACTTGGGCTATTTATACAATTGCTGTTAAACAATATATGCCTTTATTCCCTTTATATGGCGCATTGCTCGTAATGTCGGGTTTATCCCTCATCATGTTGCTGCCATTTCTTCTTATTGAATGGTTCGTTATGGGGATTCCGGCATTTACTGTTCCAACCGTAGGGGGGCTTTTATATTTGGGCATTTTTCCGTCTGTTCTTGCTCTTATATTTTACAATCGCGCTGTAGAAATTTTAAATCCCTCCCAAGCATCCATTTTCTTGAATTTTCTCCCAGTCATCACGATGATTGGCGCCTATTTTTGGCTTGGGGAAACAGTCACTGTAACCCAAATCGTCGGTGCGTTGGCCGTTATTGGCGGGGTATTATTGACGACCAGGGTAAAAGGGAAAAGAAACTCGGTCCAAGTAAATAACAAACAATCAAAAAGTGAGGCATAACAATGGATTCGCATAAACAGGCGTTCAGTGTTTGAAAGCTAAAGATAGAGGGAACTTAACACTTATGAGATGCGGATTTTGTAAAAAAGCGTTTCCCTTCACTACTGTTTTTTTCAACAGTTGAAGGATATAAAAAAGGTTGTTTTTGCTCCTCATCGGGAAAAGTCTCCTGCATCGGATCAGTAATGTTTGCCGTGCGGTATGGGTGTTGGGAGACTAAGGGATTCTCATTTCCCTTTATTTTCAGGTGATCAATGTTAAAATGAGTTTGAGGACAATGATGAAACAGGGGGAAAGTGCCATGAGTAAACCCAAAGTGTATATTACGCTTCCGGTGGCAAAAGAAGTGGAAGAATATATTGCCAAACATTGTGAAGTTCGCAAATGGGAAAGAAAGGAAGCGATCCCGAGGGACATGCTTCTGAAAGAGCTTGCTGATATAGATGGCTTGATGACTACTGGAAGAAGAATCACAGAGAATCTACTAAATCACGCACCGAAGTTGAAAGTTGTGAGCAATGTTTCTGTTGGCTATAACAACTTTGATTTAGAGGCGATGAAAAAAAGGAACGTGATCGGAACTAATACACCGCATGTTTTGGATGAAACCGTTGCCGACTTGGCTTTTGGGCTCATTCTTGCTTCTGCCCGCCGCATCGCTGAGCTGGATCGTTTTGTGAAAGAGGGGAAATGGGAACGAGAGAATGGTGATGATCCGTTTATGGGTGTAGACGTGCATCATGCGACTCTCGGCATTATAGGAATGGGCAGAATTGGAGAAGCGATTGCCAGAAGGGCAAAATTCGGATTTAATATGGATGTTCTTTATTACAACCGGAACCAAAAGCCCGAGGTTGAAAAAGAGATCGGCGTTACATACAGTCATTTCGAAGATTTATTAAAGGAATCTGATTTCGTTTTGTTAATGACACCGCTTACTCCGGAAACCCGCCATTTAATAGGGGAAAAAGAATTCAAGCTGATGAAAAAGACGGCAATCTTCATCAATGTGTCCCGGGGCCAAACGGTCGATGAGCAGGCCTTGATCACTGCCTTGCGAAATAAGGAGATTCATGGGGCCGCACTGGATGTGTTTGATCAAGAGCCAGTGGAAAAAGACAACCCTTTGCTCCAAATGCCAAATGTTGTAACAACTCCCCATATCGGATCCGCCACCCAAAAAACAAGCGATGCCATGGCCATGCGGGCGGCTCAGAACATGGTTGCCGTCTTGACTGGCCAAAAACCAATCGACCCCGTGTGGTAAAGCAAAATTTAGCCTGAATAGGCTGATTCAGGGGCATTCTAAAAAGTCCAATTTAGAGTAAATGCACTACAATTTAAAACCCAAGAATGTTAATTTTACAGCATTCTTGGGTTTTGTTTTTTTATTTTCAAGCTGCAATTTTACTTTTTGGACAGCCCTTTCTTCCTGCTCTTAGTAACAGCCGTTTTAGCAAAAGACAGAATGATCGCGATTTCTTAAGAACGCGCCCTAACCATATCTGTTTTGCAATTCAGTAACGATAAAAGAGGAATTATACCAAACTCCTCGGTAAGATAAAAAAGAAATCCGTGCCCGGATGATCGTTACTTCCCCTATTTCGGCAAGGGATAAAGTGGGGAGCGTGCGTGACTTCCGCCTTATCGGTAATGATAAAGGCGAAATCATTACCGGATGATCGCCTCTTCCACAATATTGGTGCAATGCTTTCCATCTGCCAATGCGCTTTTTCAGTAACAAACAGGAGAGACAGGTTTTTATGCATTTTTACTAGTAACAAAAATGAATATCCACTTTCTCTATAAGCTAGATGAGCCTCGTTTTTTACTTTACATAATACTCAGACTTTCATTTGTTAAATCGGTCAAAAACATGTGCCCGGGTGCATGTGTGATCATCATATCAGGTTTTACATGCATGGCGACTGCTTGCGGGGTGACTCCGCAAGCCCAAAATACAGGAATTTCTCCTTCTTTGATTGTGACGCTATCGCCAAAGTCAGGTTGATTGATATCTCGAATTCCAATTTGTTCAGGGTCTCCTAGATGTATGGGGGCTCCGTGGACACTTGGAAAGCGGCTCGTAATTTGCACAGCGCGAATGGCGTCTTTGGGAGGCATCGGCCTCATGCTTACGACAGTCGGGCCTTCAAAACGTCCTGCTTTTTGGCAAGGAATATTTGTAATATACATAGGAGCATTGCAGTCTTCTTCCATATGGCGGACCGGCACGCCGTTGTCCAGCAGCTTTTCTTCAAAAGTGAAGCTGCAGCCAAGAAGAAAAGCGACCATTTCGTTATTCCAAAAATCAAAGATGTCTGTCCGTTCCTCTGTTAATACGCCATTGCGATATACCCTGTATTTGGGCAAGTCGGTTCTGATGTCGGCATTTGGCGCAGATAATGTTGGAATGAAAGAGCCCGGCTCTGTCACATCGATTAACGGACAAGGCTTTGGATTCCGTTGGCAAAACAGCAGGAATTCAAAAGCCAGTTCTTTCGGCAGTATGGCCAAATTTGCTTGTACAAACCCAGATGCCAATCCCGACGTTGGTTTTACCCACTTTTTCCTTCGTATGAGTTGTCTGATCTCTGCCGGATTCATGTCGGCCATTAAACTCATGATTTGTCCTCCTTCAAAAAAGTTAAATGATCTCTAAAAGACTCGCTCATTCTCAAATTTTCATTGGCTCCTTATTTAAAGAGTTGCGGAATTCCGTTGACAAGCGAATACACACCCATATATGACATGGCGATGACGATAAAGATGCCAAAAATGGTCATCCACAGGGGATGCTTATAATCACCGACAATTTTTGCGCGGTGGGCAGCAACAAGCATCACTCCGAGCGCAAGCGGGAGTATGAGCGCATTTAAGGAACCGACCAACACCAAAATTTTGACTGGCTGTCCAACGGAAATGAAGACAAGTGTTGAAGCAGTGATAAATCCGATAATGATCCAATTATGATACTTTTCCAAAGTCGGATGAAAGGTGCGGATAAAAGAAACGGAAGTATAAGCACAGCCCACAACAGAAGTAACGGCCGCCGCCCACATAACAATCCCAAATATTTTGTAGCCGATATCGCCGGCTGCCAGTCGGAAGACAGATGCCGGCGGATTGCCTGGGTCAAGTGTGAATCCCTGCGCGACAACCCCGAGCGCAGCTAAGAAAAGGAAAATACGCATAATAGACGCAATCCCGATGGCGCTCACCGAGCTTCTCGTCACCTCAGGCAGTGCCTCTTTCCCTTTTAATCCGGCGTCGATTAAACGATGTCCGCCTGCAAACGTAATATAGCCCCCAACCGTGCCGCCGACGAGGGTAATAATGGCCAATATGTCGATTTGGTCTGGCGCAAATGTTTTCATGAGCGCTTCTCCAACCGGGGGCTGTGCGGTAAACATCACGTAAACGGTTAGCCCGATCATGACAAAGCCCATGATTTGGGCAAAGTGGTCCATCGCCTTGTCAGCCTCTCGTACGAGAAAGATGCCAATGGCGACAGCACCACTTAAAAGCGCTCCTACCTTGATATCCAACCCAAGCAAAACATTCCCGCCCAGACCGGCTCCGGCAATGTTGCCGACATTAAAGGCCAGCCCTCCTGCCACAATCAAAGCGGCAAGCAAATAGCCCAAGCCAGGCAATACGTCATTTGCGATATCTTGGGCACGCTTTTCCGAAACGGCAATAATACGCCAAATATTCAGTTGAGCACCAATATCAATAATGATTGACATGAGGATGACGAAGCTGAAGCTTGCCAATAATTTTTCAGTAAATACAGTTGTTTGTGTCAAAAATCCTGGCCCGATTGCCGAAGTTGCCATTAGGAAGGCAGCTCCAAGCAAGAGGCTCGCATTTCCTTTCTTAGCCACTAA
Organism: Siminovitchia sp. FSL H7-0308; assembly: GCF_037980985.1. Lineage (NCBI taxonomy): Bacteria > Bacillati > Bacillota > Bacilli > Caryophanales > Bacillaceae > Siminovitchia > Siminovitchia sp. FSL H7-0308. The sequence goes on along the minus strand of NZ_CP150282.1, from coordinate 2,744,190 downwards.
TCATTCCTCCAACTATTGATGTATGAAGTTTCCAATCGCGGTAACAGTAACGCCTTCCTTTTTTAATGCTTCCGGAATATATTTGGCAAATTCGAGGGCTGTTTGACCGTCTCCATGGATGCAGACAGTTTCAGCTTTAATCGGAATATCCCTTCCTTGAAGGGTGGGAGCTTTTCCTTCTTTTACCATCCGGATCACCTGGTTGACCGCTTTGCCGTGATCGGTAATGAGCGCATTGGTTTCCTGTCTGGAAGTTAGTGTCCCATCTTCCTGGTATGTCCGGTCCGAAAACACCTCATTTGCCGTTTTTAGCCCGATTTTTTCTCCGGCTTTTACGAGTTCTGACCCGGAAAGACCAAATAGGATTAGTTCCGGATCCACCTTGTATACGGCTTCGGCGATTGCCTTTGAGAGAGCGGCATTTTTTACGGCCATATTAAATAACGCTCCGTGCGGCTTTACATGTTGTAACTTTGCGCCTTCTGACGCGACAAACGCATGGAGCGCCCCAATTTGATAAACAACGATGTCATATGCTTCTTCGGGGGAAATATTTATTTCCCTCCGGCCAAATCCCAATTTGTCGGGCAGGCCGGGGTGGGCACCAATGGCTACATTCTTTCTTAGCGCATTTCTTACTGTTTTTTTCATGATGGAAGGATCGCCAGCGTGAAAGCCGCAGGCAATGTTTGCAGAGGTAATATAATTCAAGATTTCATCGTCATGTCCGATTATGTAGGCTCCAAAGCCCTCTCCCATATCACAGTTTAAATCGACAGTATACATTTAAGCTCCCTCCCGAGTCATTTTTAAATAAATGCCTTGTGTCAATTGTTCGATGGAAACTTCCATTTCTACATACAATTCTTGGGCCTCTTCCAACGATATCTCTGTAAAACTGATCTGTTCTCCGGGCTTCGTCTGGGCAACGAGCGGCAAGTCTATGGAAGCAATTTGTCCGATCTTCGGATATCCGCCGATAGACTGGCGGTCTGCCAAAAGAATAATCGGATTTCCGTCTGGCGGCACTTGTATGGATCCGATATTGATGGCTTCCGATATCATGTCTTTTGCTTGTTTTAGTTGTAAGGCAGGGCCTTTTAATCGGTACCCCATCCGATCCGATTCGGACGTAACATAAAAGGGCTTTTCAAAAAAGCCTGTTTGACTTGCTGTCTGAAACCAATGAAATTGAAGGCCTTTCATTGCCCGAACAGACCTGCGTTTTTCAAGAGGCGGGTACAGGTTTTCGGAAGCGGCCCAACGACTCTCTGCAAACGGCTTATTTCCGCATTGAATCGCCAATTGCTTCAGAATCTGTTTGGAAAGTGCAGAAGAGGAACCGACTGATAGGCGATCCCCTGTTTCCAAGGCACGTCCCTTGTATCCACCCACTTTCGCGCGCAGATAAGTGGATTGGCTTCCCATCACAATGGGAATATCTAATCCGCCCGCGATGGCCAAATAGGCCCGGCATCCTTTTTGCGCATACTTAAAATCGAGGCGGGCTCCCTTTTTGACAAGAACAGGCCGCCATGCCCTTACTTGTTCTCCATCTATAGTGGGGGAGAGGTCTGCGCCGGTAATGGCGATGAGCGTATCTTCTTCGAATTGAATGGCAGGTCCGACCAATGTGATTTCAAGGGCGGCTTCATTGCCGCTATTCCCGACAAGCAAATTGGCGATCCGATGCGCCAACGGATCCATTGCTCCGCTTGTTATGACTCCGTATTTTTGGTAGCCGGTCCTTCCGAGATCTTGAACGGTTGTCATAAGACCGGGACGTAGCACTTTGATCATTGGCTCTGTACCTCCCACTGCTTGTATTCCTTCAAGCTGATCGGCTTGAATTGAATTTTATCTCCTGCTTGGAGCAAGGTGGGAGGCTCCTGACCAGGATAAAATAGCTCTATTGGAGTTCTGCCGATAAGTTGCCAGCCACCGGGTGTTTCAATCGGATAGATTCCTGTTTGCTTTCCCGCGATCCCAACTGTTCTTGGTGGAATTTTCAGCCGGGGCGTCTTCCTTCTTGGAGTGGCGATTTTTTCCGGCATACCGCCAACAAAAGGAAAGCCGGGTGCAAACCCGATCATATAAACGGTGTAATTCCCAGTGGAATGAATGTCGATGACTTCTTCGGGGGTGAGTCCATTATGTTCGGCAACATATGACAAGTCGGGCCCGAATGCACCGCCATAGCACACGGGGATTTCAATCACTCTTTGCCTTATTTTTTGTTCGGTCGTATAAGAAGAAAGCAGTTCATGAATTCTTCGGGAAACGGTTTCAAAAGGCGGCTCATGTTTCTTCGCTAGTTTGGAAGCTATATAAATATCATAAAACAGTGTCACGCTTGTATAAGCCGGGACATATTCGATCAACCACTCTTCATGCTGTCTTTCAAGAATTTCGCAAATACTTTGAACAAGATTTTGCGTTTGCGGATTGATCTCATCGCCTCCATGAATCACTACCGCGTTGTCACCAAATGGTTTAAGATGATAATTCATTTTTTCACCCCATTTTTTCTATATATAGTGGACAAGCGTAAGTTAAGTGGGGGAATTTCCCTATAATTGGAGACGCTTACTGTAAACGCCTTCATTGATGTTGAAAAAATAAATGTATGTTTTGGAAGTTTTTTCGCCCAAAAATAGCATTCTTTTATCATGCATTTTAGCATGCAACATGTAAATATTTCAATGGAGCCTTTGTTCAAAAGCTTATTGAATGGGTTCCCTTCCACACAATATCACGGTAGCGCTGTTTATCTGTATCTCCTTCGGTGTTGATCAAAAGGATTCTCGATTCCTTATTAAGCTGTAAATGTTCTTCCGCAAAACAGGGATGGGCAGTCAAAAGATAATACAACAAACCCATTGTGACCGCGCCGGATTCCCCGGAGATTAGTTTTCGGTCAACCCCAAGCGGATTTCCCAATATTCTCATACCAAGGGCGGCGATGGGATCGGAACATGAAAAAGCCGCAGCCGCTGTGCTGTCTAAAATTCGGAGCGCCGTCTCATTAGGAACGCCGCAGGCCAGCCCTGCCATGATCGTATCTAAATGACCTGTAACGGTTTTCATATTTCCTGTTAAAAATGAACGGTAAAAGCAGTCGGCCTGATCCGGTTCCACGACGATAATAGATGGCTGATTTGCTCTGTAATGCTGTGCGAAATAAGCGGCAATTCCGGCGGCAAACGTGCCGACGCCCGCCTGAAGAAAGATGTGTGTCGGCGGCTGTTCGTCATTATGCTCTATTTCATCAATGATCTCCAGAGCAATGGCGGCATATCCTTGCATAATCCAAAGAGGGATCTCTTCATATCCTTCCCATGCGGTATCCTGGATGAGAATCCAACCGTTTTCTTCCGCCAATTTGGCACATAATTTTACTGTTTCATCATAGTTTACATCGGTTATGCCGGCGTGGGCGCCTTCATTCCGGATCGCATCCAAGCGGGCTTTGGAGGCCCCCTTCGGCATATATACAACGGAATGTTGTCCCAGTTCACGGGCTGCCCAGGCGACTGCCCGGCCGTGGTTGCCGTCAGTAGCCGTAATAAACGTGATATTACCGAGCTTTTTCTTTGCTTCTGGGGAAGTCAATTCTGCAAATGACAGTTCTTCAATCGGTTTATTTAACCTTTCTGCCAAGTATTTTCCAATGGCATAAATGCCTCCCAGCACTTTAAAGGCGTTTAAGCCAAATCTCCAAGATTCATCTTTTACTTGAACTGTTTTTACATTCCATTTTTTGGCCAGGTGATGTAATGCAATAAGGGGAGTGCTTGAATAGTTTTTGTGGGACATTTGAAAACGCAATACTGACTCTATCTTCTCACGGGAAAAATAGATCAAGTCCTCTGAGGCTTTCTTTGCGTGTTTATGATTAGATACCCATTTGACGTGTTCCGACAACTTATCTATCAATTCTTCATCCCTCCATTTTGTAAATAGGCTTCTGCTTCTACCATAGGGGAAACGGATATATTTTGCCAGTCCAGGGACTGAGCCGTGGTTTCCATATTATTTTAAAAAAAGCTTTGTATCTGCTAAAATATGAACAAATTATGAATTATTTTCATAAGTTTTTTTTCTACATTTAGGATGAAAGAGGGACTGCCACATGGAATTGACTTATCATGAAGACCAAGATATTAAAGCTTTCTTAAAAGAAAATAGAGACCAGTTTGAGAAGCGCCTTTTAGAAGAAGCAGTCAATGTCCGTGATAAAATTGAAGAAATTCGCCAAATCGGAAATATTAATCTGTTAGAAAATGCCCATAAGCTTGTTTTATTCGTTGTGGAGGGCAGGGGAGAAGAAGTGGTCGCCTTTGCCAATCAGGAAGGGGAGGCCTGGGCGCGATTTTCTCTTACTTTGTCATTTAAACTCGAGTGGGTGCAGGCGATTCGCAGAACCCTTTGGGCTTTCCTCCATCAGTACGATTATTTGAAAGGGAAAGAAGTGCCTATTGATCAATTTTATGCAGTGGAAAAAGAGATCAACCAAGGAATTGACCAGTTTCTCAACCGCTTTTTTATTGCTTATTCCAAGTTTAAAGATGAGCTGATTGAATCGCAGCGGAAAATGGTCGAAAATTTATCTGCTCCGATTATCCCAATTGATGCCTCGATTAGCGTGCTTCCTTTAATTGGAAGCATCGACAACAGGCGCTCAGCTTCCATTACTGAAAAAGTGCTGATGGAGATTTCAAGCAAACGCATTCAAACATTGATTATGGACTTGTCGGGCGTTGGCGAAATGGAGCCATATGTCATTGACCAATTTTTAAAAATGATTGACGGAATTGAAATGATGGGCTGCAAAGCGGTCATTACCGGACTGCACCCGGTTGTAGTGAAGAAAGTGATTGATCTGGGCGTCTCTTTTGGGGATAAAGCCATTTTAAAAGGGACACTGCAACAGGCAATCCGTGATTATCTTTTACCATAAGTGATTGACAAAAGATGAGCTGAAAGGGGAGGCAAGCTGATTGGAACATAAAGTGACAAAAAGGGTACTCATTGCCAGTCTTGTAGGAAGCTCCATCGAGTGGTTTGATTATTTCTTGTATGGGACGGTTGCCGCTCTTGTGTTCAATGAGTTGTTTTTTCACGCGGATGATCCCGCGGTCGGTTTATTGTTGGCATATGCATCATTCGCGTTGGCTTTCTTTATCCGCCCGATTGGGGGAATTGTGTTCAGTCATATTGGAGACCGAATCGGACGCAAAAAAACACTTGTGTTAACGTTGTCCCTAATGGGGGGAGCGACTGTTTTAATGGGATTGCTGCCGACGTATGCTTCTATTGGCACAATGGCTCCTGTATTGCTTATCTTGCTTCGCCTCATTCAAGGCTTGGGTCTTGGGGGAGAATGGGGAGGAGCCCTTTTGCTTGCTGTTGAATACGCACCGAAAGAAAAACGCGGATTTTTTGGCAGTATTCCGCAAATGGGCGTAACAATCGGCATGCTGCTCGGTACGCTGGCACTTTCACTCATGTCACTGCTCCCGGAAGATGCCTTTATGACATGGGGATGGCGGGTTCCTTTTATTTTAAGCGCATTTTTAGTTTTTTTCGGTTTATGGATTCGTAAAGGAATTGATGAAACACCATCCTTTAAGGCAGCCCAGGAAAAAGGGGAAATTGCGAAATTGCCTTTTGTTGAAACGATGCGTACCCATTGGAAAGAGGTGCTGATTGCCATCGGGGGAAAAGTGGTGGAAACCGCGCCATTTTACATTTTCTCGACTTTCATCGTTTCCTATGCGACGGCCAATCTTGGATTTTCAAGAACGGTTACGTTGAATGCGGTTACAATTGCTACTGTTGTTACAACACTGTTGATTCCAGTGATGGGACGTTTTTCGGATAAAGTGGGCCGGAAGCCGCTTTATGTTGGTGGAACCGTTTTGATGATTTTATATGCATTCCCCTATTTTTGGCTGTTACACCAAAATTCCAAAGTGCTGTTGATCGTGGCTACTATTGTGGGTTTGGGAATTATTTGGGCGCCGATCACGGCTGTCCTTGGAACAATGTTTTCGGAGATTTTTAAGTCAAACGTAAGATATACGGGTATATCTCTCGGTTACCAGATTGGTGCCGCTGTCGCGGGAGGGACCGCCCCGTTAGTTGCTACAGCATTGCTGAATGCATATAACAATTCGTATGTCCCTGTTGCTTTGTACATCATTTTCACTTCTCTCATTTCATTGATTGCCATTGCCACGGTGCGTGACCGGAAAGACGAGGAATTGGATGAAGAGGCAGGATAAGGAACCGCGGATGATCCGTTCCCAGGCTGTTGAGAAAATTCTCGGCAGCCTTTTTACCGTTGCACGCTTTTTTATGGTTTGGTCATCAACGCTCCCGAAGCTTTGTACTTCTTTGATAAAGAACAGGGGGCACGCATATCTGTTTACTTATAAGAACAATGATAAAATGGTGCCCGAACAGTCAGTATGGAGAGGACTTTTTAACGAACTAGGAATGAAGCAACAGGAAAAAGCTTGCAGAGAAAAGAAACACTTGCTTTCCCCACAAGCTGAAGCTTCCAGTTTTTTATGATAAAAGCTTGTCAAAGCCAATTCGTTTATTCAAGTAATAAACGATGGGCATTCCTGCGAACATGACGACAAATTCCCCTGCCGCGACCGTAAACCAAGTAATGAAAAATGGATAGCCAAGGACAAGCTTTAATTCAAGTGCAATAATAAACATGGTGAAAGTAAAGACGACCGTATTAAATATCATCCGGAGCCAAATATTTTTCAAAAACTTAGAAGAAAATATTGTAATGAGCAGGGCGATCAATGATTGTCCAACGCCGAAAACAAGATCGTATACGCCAAGGGGCGAAAACAGCAGATTCGTTAAAAAGACGCCCATTACGATGCCAAAAATATATTTTTTGTTAAAAACAACGAGATGGTTAAACATTTCGGAAACACGAAATTGGATGTTCGTAAATCCAAAAGGCTGGATAAAAAAGGATACGGCCATGTAAAGTGCCGCCAAAATGCTGTTTGTGGCCAACGTTTTTAACTTCAATCTAACTCTCTCCTTAGTTTTGATAACGTGGGATGGTTTCGAACCACGCGGGTCGAAGCCCGAGACTTTATAATAGCGCCGTACGCCTTGCTTCGTCAATAAAAAACAGGAAGCTGACAAGGCTTTCCTGTTCACTTATGATGATTATTTATCAAGAGAATCGCCGCGCATATATTGTTCGAATTCTGTCATATCCTTGTTTTTTGTTTTGGACAGGCGAAAAGGATTGGGCGTTTTCTCATTGTTTGCGGCAATCCCAATGCCAGGGCTTTGCAATCCGGGGTCATTGATGACGCCCTCATATGTTCCATCATGATGGCCAGTTGTTTTGCTACCGACATTTTCGGTTTTTCTCGGCATTTTGTTCAACTCCTTTTATTTTAGCATGGGAAAAAGCTCTTTGAATATGCATATGAAATGTGTGAAAGTTGGCCCGCCTAAAGACATTATTTTCTTCCTATGCTACACTAAAGGAAAAAAGCAGCCGAAGGAGATACTCATGGTAAAAACGGTTTTATTTGATGTGGATGGCGTTTTATTAAGTGAAGAACGATATTTTGACATGTCTGCACTTACGGTGTGGGAAGTATTGAACAGTAGCAAATATTTGGGGCTCGAACCCGAAACATTTAAAACAGATCTTGGAGATCGCGAGATTGATGACATTCGCTCACAAGTGTTTGTTCAGGACCAAGCCTTGAAATTTATGAAGGCCTGCGGATTAAACGCGAACTGGGACATGATATATTTGGCAGTCGGTTACCAGTTGATTCATGTGTTGGAACAGGTAAAAGATGAATTTGCGGATCAAATACAAGGGTGGCTGACAAATGAGATCAATCGTGATATTTTGCTTGAAATAGGCGCGAACTTGAAAGGAAAGCGGGTTGAGCTTGACTACGCGAAATTTCTTGATGATTTCAAAACGGCCGAACCGTCCAAACAGGGGCTACTGGGGCATTTGGACACATTGTCGAAAGAAAAGCTCGGTGTGGATACGGATATTTTTGGCAAAGCGGATGCGTTATGGTCGACGTGCGAACATGCTTCCCAAGAATGGTATGTGGGAGACAAATACGTCTTTCAATCGACTGGCAAGCCTTCAGTACAAACCGGAAAAGCCGGGTTTATGTCCGATGAAAAAGTGCTTGCGCCCAAAGAAGAAATTGCCGGGTTGTTTGCGGCATTAAACAATCACGGTGTAAGAATCGGGGTTGGAACAGGGCGCCCGGAACTAGAGACGATTGAACCGTTTAGAATATTGGGCTGGCTACAGCATTTTGATCGTAATTATATCGTGACAGCAGATGATGTATTAAAGGCGGAGCGGGAAAACAATAATATCCCCGCCTTGGCTAAGCCCCACCCGTTTACATATATTTTGGCACTTTCCGGAAAAACCAAAACGGTAGAACAATGCCTTGCCGAAAAACTCCCCATTGATCATTCGAAAGAAACATTAATTGTCGGGGACTCGCTCGCTGACTTACTGGCGGCAAGGGAAATGGGCTGCTTGTTTGCGGCAGTACTGACGGGATTGTCAGGGCAAGATGCGCGCCCGGAATTTGAGGAACATCAGGCAGATTATATATTGGACAGTGTTCTTGACGTAAAAGAGATTGTGCTGTCCCTTGTGAAATAAAGACAATAAAAACATGCTAAGATTAGTAGCACAAACCAAGGCCATGGTTTGTGCTACTATTTTTATAATAGAAGCGAAGGAAAGTCGACCAGCCTCTGGGACCATTTGAGAGTCCGTATATAAAACAGGCTAACTTCACACCCTTATGAGAATCAGTTTAGTTTGTCGGGTCCAAGAGATCGTGTATAAGAAAGTGGAATCGATAAGGTACTGTGAAGACTTCTATATTTGGCGAAAAAGGAGAAACGATATGAAACATGTCATTGCACTAGATGTAAGTAAAGGGAAAAGTTCGATGGTCGTTTATGATGGCAATTGTCAATGTGAATTTGAAGGCGAACTCCATAGAACTCCATAAGCGCAATGCGATCTTCCGCTTCTTCCATTTTTGTGATCCATACATCTTCAAGACCGGGATTTTTATGGTAAAATTCACTTGCACGCAACTCCAATCTTTTCTTGTTTCTCGTCAATTCAAAAAGAATTGGATGTTTGCGTGTATTTTTTTACGGGCAAATTGTGTGGAAACCCCAACATTTAGTATAGAGCCTTAAAAGAGAAGCCAAATCATTTTGTGGATTACTACTATAAATTAAAAACGCAACCTCAGAGAAAGCCTCATAAGGTTGCGATCATCGCCTGCGTCAATACATTTCTAAAAGTAACATTTCAGTTAGTGACGCAAGGTATTCCATACGATTATGAGTCCGCACTACCAGCTCAGAAATCGTATTAAAACATAACTCAACTATACCATACAGACCTCTTGAAAAAAATAAAAATCGTTAGGTCTTTTCGTCATGTGAAAATTTAGTCACAATAATAGAAATTGATGAAATACACTTGACTAATCGTAAGAATAGGAGCCGGGATAGAACCCTGTAAAATGAATAAACCGCTTGAAATCAAGTTTAAAAGCCTTGATTTCAAGCGGTTTTATCCTCATTATTTTTACGAAAATCAATCAGCTTTTAACTTGGTCCCGGCCCCTTTGATATTTCGTATTTGCTTATGTCCCAGTTTCTTTTCTTAATGATAAACCGGCACATTTGCAGTGGGCAGTTCCAAAAACTGGACAGCCCTTAATCCGTCCATGGCGACGAGATCTTTTGCGACACTTTCATCCACTTTTTTGTCCAAAGTAAGAACCATGATTGCTTCGCCGCCGGCTACGGCTCTTCCGACTTGCATCGTTCCGATATTGATTTCGTGGCTGCCGAGAATTGATCCAACCCGGCCAATCATTCCTGGAACGTCGTGGTGTTCAATGTACAGCAAGTATTGTTCGGGACGCACATCAACCCTGTATTCATTCATTTTTACGATGCGGCCGCCGTATCCGTTCAGGACCGTTGCACCGATGCTTGCCTGCTCATCACCTTTAAATAAAGTGAGTTCCATATAGTTGGCAAAACCTTTGCTTGTCGGATTTTTCACCACGTTAAGGGCAACTCCCTGGTCATTTAATAGGTGAAGGGCATTGACCATATTAACAGAGTCGCTCAGATGATGGGAAAGGATTCCCTTAATCATCGTTCTCGACAACAGGTCAGTATCTTGTTTGGCCAATTCACCGTAAAAGTTGATTTCAATTTTGTCCGGAGCATGTTTTAAAAGTTGAATGGACAAAATGCCAATCTGCTCGCCAAGATCAATATACGGCTGAAGTTTTTTCTGGGCTTCCCCGGAAACTTGAGGCATATTGATCGCGTGGCGGATTGAATCTGTTTCAAAAATATTAATGATTTCTTGGCTGACTTCTTGTGCTACTTTTTCTTGTGCTTCTACTGTGGAAGCACCCAAGTGTGGTGTTACAACGGCATTTGGATGCGTAAGCAACTCCATATTGGATGCCGGTTCGGTTTCAAAAACGTCAATGGCAGCACCTGCTACCTGTCCGGAGTTTAATGCCCTTACCAAAGCGGCTTCGTCGATGATGCCGCCGCGTGCGCAGTTAACAATCCGAACGCCTTTTTTCGTTTTGGCCAAATATTCGTCGTTAATGAGGCCTTTTGTATCTTTCGTTAACGGAGTATGAACCGTAATAAAGTCGGCTTGTTCAGCAATTTCGTCCAAAGAGGCTTTCGTAATGCCGAGTTGGTTGGCGCGTTCTTCTGTCAAATAAGGATCAAAGCCTAAAATGCTCATGCCGAATTTTTTGGCTCTTTTCGATACTTCCGCACCAATTTTGCCCATGCCGATGATGCCGAGTGTTTTTTCGTATAATTCAACGCCTTTAAACGCGTTTCGGTCCCAATTTCCAGCAGAAGTGGACATGTGGGCTTGCGGTATTTTGCGTGCCATCGATAACATCATCGCCATCGTATGTTCTGCGGCTGCAATCGTATTGGCGCCTGGTGCGTTGATGACGATAATGCCTTTTTTTGTCGCAGTGGCGACGTCGATATTGTCCACACCTACACCCGCACGGGCAATGACGCGAAGTCGGTCCGCGGCATCAAGCAAGTCTTCCGTTACTTGTGTTTGGCTCCGGACGATGAGAGCGTCATAGTCTTTCATGATTTCTTTCAATTCCGCAGGGGACAAGTTTGATTTTTTATCGACGGTAAAATTCGGATGATCATACAATACTTTTAATCCGCTGTCGCTGATTGCATCCGTTACTAATACTTTATACATGTTCTGCCCAAACCTCCTGTGCTCTTTTGGTCGCTAGACCAAGTACGTCTTTGTTTTCCATTTCTTTAATGGTCATTTCCAATGCCGCCAAAACGGTGAGGACATCATACGGATTGCAATAGCCCATATGGCCGATCCGGAATATTTTTCCAGATAGCTTTTGTTGTCCGCCGGCAAGGGAAATATGATATTTGTCTTTCATGATTTTTCTGATAGCATTCGCTTGATCGTCCTTAGGCATGACAGCTGTAACTGTCGGAGAAGCCTCTTTATCATTTGTCAAAAGCGGGATGCCAAGAGCTTTCACTCCCTCGCGCGTCATTGTTTTTAACAATTCATGGCGTTTAATGACATTTTCCCAACCCTCTTCATCAATCATGTTGCATACTTCCTGCGCCCCATATATTAAAGAGATGGCAGGAGTGAACGGAGTTGATTTTTTTTGGTCATAATTGTCAAAATAGCGGTTTAAGTCAAAGTAAAACCGGGTATTTTTTGTTTTTTGGATCGCCTCTTTCGCCTGGTCGCTGACAGCCACGAATGCAAGGCCCGGAGGAAGCATGAGCGCTTTTTGTGATCCGGATACTAAAATGTCAATATTCCATCCTGCCATGTCCGCAGGAACACCGCCAATGCAGCTGACGCCATCAACTATAAACAGCCCGTCTGTCAGGCGCTTGGTCACTTCTCCGAGTTGTTTGATCGGATGGATAATGCTTGTTGATGTCTCACAATAAGTGGCAAAAACGGCTTTTACGTTCGCATCAAGAGATTTTATAAAATCTTCAAGCTGTTCGGGCTGGCAAGCAGTACCCCATTCAACTTCAAGCTTATGGACGTTGGCACCGTGAGCTTCACAAATTTTTGCAAAACGGTCGCCAAAAGCACCACCGACAATAACAACTACGTCATCTCCAGGATCTATTACATTTACAGCTGCTGTTTCAAGGGCGCCTGTTCCACTGCCTGAAATGATGAGAACAGGGTTGTCCGCCCCAAAGACTGGTTGGAGCCTTGTGGCTACATCTTCCAGCAACACGGGAAAAGCAGCGCCCCGATGCCCGATCATCGGTTGGTTCATGGCAATTTTTACCCGATCCGGTATGGGAGTCGGCCCCGGTGTAAATAAATATTCTTTGTCTAGAAACACTTGTTGTTCATCCCTTTCAAAAAGTTAAAATTAAATGAAAAGCCCTCATAACAGGCATGGTTGCCTTGTTATGAGGGACGTAATCTCCGTGGTGCCACCCTCGTTCACCGCCACTTTTTCCAAAGAGCGGTCTCGAGTGAATAACGGCGAAGCGCCGGGCTGCAAAGCCAGTTCAGAAGTGCTGGGCAATATTGAAGCAAAAGCATCGGTTTTCACCAGCCACCGACTCTCTTAAGGTTTTACTCCATGCCTTCTTCATCATAACTTTCATCATTTATTTCCTATGTTTGTGATCATTTTAACACAACGCATTCGCAATAAAAAGACTTAAATGATAAAAAAACTTTGTAACCGCTCCCATTATTTCATTTATATTACATTAGCTGAACGATGCAAGAAACCAAGAAATGAAATATAGTATTATTAATATATGCTATATTCTAATTGGGCGGGTGATGAAAGTGGAAAAGGAACAATATTTGGTAAAAAAGCTTTACCATGAACAACATTTTCTGAAGGGGGATGAGTCTGAACATCCGATTCGGGTGCTGGGCGAACTATATGTATCCGAGCAAAAGAAAGAAATGGCGGACCTCTCCTACATTCGTTTTGCCCAAGGAGAAGTGTACTTTTTAAATAATGACTATGAAGCGGCCATCTTCAAATGGGAGAATATACATAATGAACTGGAGCCGTGGGCGAAAAAAAATATAGCGGATGCTTATATGGAGTTGGACTTGCTAAGTACTGCGGAGGAAATTTATAAATCCATTTCGTCCGATTCTCTGATCTTAAACACGGAAATTTCATTACAGCTTTTCTCTTTATACTTGCAGCAGGGCAAAGCCGGAGAAGCAGACCAAATGATTAAAAATGCCGTTGTATTAAATCCTGACTATGAAAATGTAACGGAACTTGCTTGCGCATTTTTTGAAGAACAGCAGGACTGGGAAAGCGCATTGGATCTGACGATAAGTGAGGCGGTCAGGACAAAATCCCGGCAGTGGTTCAGAAAGCTGCTCGATTATATAGAAAACGGGCATGCCAGTGCCCAGGAGCCGCGCTTTTTTGTGCCGGCGCTAACCGCATTGCAGGCAATAGACTTTTCGCTTTTTGAACAAATGACGGTTGTTTTATGGGACAATTTTCAGAAACGGGATCATTACTTGTCCTGGTTGAAAGAATTAAGTGCGGTGATCGCCAAATCGGAGATAACAGCATCATATCGGTGGAATAAACTGCCTGCCAAATTCTCCGATTCCTTTAGGAAGCTGCTTTTAGAAGATTTTCCTTTAGAGCGGCTCAAAGAAGTCGTACCATCTTTATTATCATCATGGCTTCAAGTAGCTGACTCCGCAACGGCTCCTGCAGCCGCCGCCGGGGTGCTTGCCTGGAACGACGTATTCCCTGCCAGCGTGGGGGAATCTTCAATACAGGAAGCCCAAGATATTCTTGGACGGCTTTCTGGAGTTGCAGATCGCTCAAACCTGTTTATGGACAGCCAAAATTTATTCAAGTCGATTGAACAATGGGCATCCGCTATGAATGCTGCCATGAATCCAAAAGTAAAATGGATGTTTCAAAAACTGTCCATGTTGGATCATAAAACGGTCTTGATAGCCGGTACGTCTGCAGGCAGCAAGTCTTCCTTCGTTAATATGCTGCTAGGCAGTACGGAAGCAGATTTTTTTGACACGTCTGTTCCAGTACTTTATGGGCACGGAGAGACGACTGCATTTCGTCTCATTACGAACGAAAACATCGCAACGGTAACTACTAGCCACGAATTGGTGGAAGGCGAACGCAAGCCCGACGCCTTGATCGAATATATATGGCCAAACCGCTTTTTGGCAGATCATAGGTTATCTGTCATTGATTTTCCGGTGCTGCATTTTCCCAAAAGGAAGGAAAGTGTCATTGAAAGTATCCGGATGAGCGCGTGTATGTTTTTCATATTAAATGAAGATGCTTCACTCACTATTGATGAGCAAGAACTGTTAAATGAAATTAAAGAGCATATTCCGGAATATCCAGTCCATTTTATTTTACAGACGCATGGACCCATCACGAACGAAAAGCTTGACAGCGTGAAGCAGCATGTTTCTCAATTTTTTCCTGACGCAAACTTCTTCGCCATTTCCGGTTCCGATCCAATTAGTGACAGCCAATTGGAAAGCATATTAAATGAGGTCGACGAAAAGAAAAATTGGCTGCTGTTAACAGGACACCTGATCTTTTTAATCAAAAAAATGATCGGGGGCCTGCTGAAACAACGCGAAAAAATCCAAAGGGAACTTACCGAAGCGATTGAGTTTGATGAAGAGGTGCTGACTAAGATCCAGGGCGCCATCCATCAATTGTATGATCTGGAAGAGGAAAAAACAAAAGTATTAAGCGATGCTTACCGATCATTTAAGGATGAAATCAAATCTGATCTGTTAAAAACCGTACCGAAATTGCTTAAGGAATCTGCCGATATTCTTCAGGAGGACAGCGACTTTGGGACGATCCACAAAAAATTGAATGATGAAATGAACAAGCGGATTTCCGATTATTTGCAGTATACGGTCCATCCAACATATATCAGCTCGCTTCAGGATTGGATCAGTTTTTCCGAAGGGGAACTGAACAAGGCCCAAGAGCAATTAATCGAGTGGAATGAAGGGTTCAATCTTATGTTCGGAGAAGAGCGACTCGAACTTGCTTGCGATTTTCAAATTCTTGGGGACTGGCGAAGAGACGCCGATCGTATGACAGGCACCATTCAGATAGATAAAGAAAACATATTACTAAAAAGAACGCCTGCGCAAGTTCTATTAAAAAGTGCCGGGAAGCTGTTTGGAGTGATACCGGCCAATCAATCCATCATGTATAAACGTTACCGTCAATATATAGAAAACGAAAATTATGATGATACGGCAGAATCAATCGCTGAAAAGTTTTTTCGGCAATTTGAACTGTTTGAAAAAGCAATTCCCAGGGATATATCACTGTTCTTCCGCAATCCGTATCATGTGTTGCGGAAATCTGCGGATGAACTCCAAGAGACAGTGGACAAAAATAAAGCAAAGCTGGATGACATGAAATCAAATCCGGAAAAATTCCACAACCCGTTGATGTTGTTTGACGTCAGACTCCGCCAGCTTGAATGGATGAAAGGAAAAAGTAAAACAGGTTCTCGGACAAATAACAGCGTGAACGGCTAACATATGTGACGCATGAAGAAAAAGGGGGACGATTATGCGGATTGCTCTGATTGCGCATGACAAGAAAAAGGACGATATAGTCGAATTTTCCATGGCTTATAAATATATTTTGAAAAAGCATCAGTTGTTTGCAACAGGAACGACAGGAACGAGAATCATGGAGGCTACGGGTCTCGATATTCAACGCTTTCAATCCGGCCCGCTTGGAGGGGATCAGCAAATTGGGGCTCTTGTCGCGGAGAACAAAATTGATTTGATTATTTTTCTGAGGGATCCACTGACAGCCCAGCCTCATGAACCGGATGTTTCTGCATTGATGAGGCTGAGTGATGTTTACGGTGTACCGCTGGCTACAAATATGGGAACAGCCGAGGTGCTGATTCGCGGATTAGAACGCGGTGACTTGGAATGGCGCTCTATTATTCATAAAGAAATCCACTGACATGCCATAATATGACTTATAGCCTAATCTCTTTATAGATGTTATACTAGAACATAGATTTTTACATTTATAAGGAGATGGAAGAGTGAAATCGAATTCCAAGATCACAGCGAAGATTGTTCCTCTAGCCATTGGTGTGATTGTCATTGCGGCATGCATTGTGTGGGCGGTTCAATCTTTCGATAGAGGAACCGTCATTCCATTTTCGCAAATGGAAAAAACGATACAAGCAGCCCAAAGTGGCAAGCAGGTTTCACTTAAAGAAACTTCTGATGGAACTTTGTACCTGAAGACACCGGAAGGAAAGTTCATCTCCCATGTCAGACCGGATAGTCCGATGGTAGAAAAGCTTGTTCAAAACTACCATATAAGCTATAAATATACGGACGGCAACCAAGCAGGGAATTGGCTCATTGGGGGCCTGATTGTCCTCATGGTTGGTGCCGCGTTCGTTTTGCATAAAAAAGGAAAAATTGGCGTTTCCGCCATGAAGAATAGCACGGCTAAAGAAACGCCTCTTCCATCTATTACATTAGATGATGTGGGTGGATTGCCAAAAGAGATGAAAGAAGAGATTCTTCAGACGCTGGAAATTATCAAAGATCCTGATCGTTCAGACAAGCTTGGAATCAAGGCTCCGAAAGGAATTTTATTATATGGGCCTCCCGGTACGGGAAAAACACTGTTGGCACAGGCCATTGCCCATGAGATTGGCGCTTCTTTCTTCTCTTCATCGGGTTCCGCCTTTACAGAACTATTTGTGGGTGTTGGTGCTTCCCGGGTGCGTTCACTGTTTGAAAATGCCCGCAAGCAGGCGCCGGCCGTAATCTTTATTGATGAGGTAGATGCGCTTGCCGGGAAACGGAAAGCCCACGGCGGGGAAGAAACCGAAAAAACGCTGACGGAACTGCTCGTTCAGCTTGATGGCGGCCATTCCAACGACCGAATTTTATTTATAGCGGCGACAAACCGGAAAGACATGTTGGATGATGCTTTCTTGCGTCCGGGACGGATTGATTTTTCATTCCACGTTCCGCTTCCCGATACGCAAGGAAGAAAAGAAATCATTGACATCCATGTAAAAGGCAAAAGTTTATCACCGGAAGTTGCTGCGTCTTTAAACATGCTGGCTGAAAGTACTTCGGGTTTTTCCGGTGCTGAAATTAGTTCATTGTTTGAATCAGCCAGCAGAAAAGCCGTACGGGAAGGAAGAGACGTAATCGGGAAGGAAGACCTTGATTATGCGATCGACAGAACGATCCTTGGCAGTACATCCCGGTCATTGAAAGATCCGAAAACAAAACGTCGAGTGGCGATACATGAGGCGGGGCATGCGCTTGTCCAAGCTCTCACAAAACCAAATACGGTAAGAAAAGCAACCATCATTCCGCGTGGCCAAGCGCTTGGCTATGTGGCACCAATTCAGAAGGAATTGCACTTGTCCACGACAAGCGAATTGCTTGACCAAGTGAGTATGATTCTTGCCGGCGGTGTTGCAGAGCGCCTTTACCTTGGTGAACACAGTATCGGAGTAAGCGGTGATGTCCAGCAAGCCAAGCATATTTTGGAACAAATGGTCGATACGGGCATGCTGCAGGATGGATTTACCTTGACGTTTGACAAGAAAGAAAAAGAAGCCAAAATGCAAGAGCTGTTTGATGATGCGATCGAACGAACTGAAGCTTTGATCAAATCACATAAAGCCGAGTACGAAAACCTGGTGGAAGCCCTGCTTCACAAAGAAACGCTGGACGGACATGAAGTCCAGCAAATCGTAGGGGGAGAAAGACCCGTGGAGGGTTCGGAAGAACTGGTTCTTGTGTAAACAAGGGGTGTCCAATCAGTCGATTTTTTCGATGTTGGACGCCCCTTTTTATTGTACACGGGGCATGGGTGAATACTCGGTGGTTAAAGTCCGCTACAGGCTTGGCAGTAGGAACCGTTAGCGGAAGACAAGGTGTTATCGTGAGGTAGTGGCTCAAGCGCCAAATCCCGTCCTCTTCACCCACTTCCTATCTGCTTTGTCTCACTCGTCATCGTAAGACTGCCGGGACGATTGAAAGGATAGCATTGGTGACTGCCGTGCTGGATCGTCTTAAAAAGCTTTCCTGTAGCCAATACAGGATAACTATGCCAGTATGCGACCCAGTGATAACAACTAATTAACTATTATCTTTATTTACTAGACTTTAGAAATAAAAACGGAAGGAATGTCCCTATAAAAGCTCCAGTGACAATGGCGAATGCGAAAAAGAAATTCCCCATAACCACCCAACCATCTATTACTGTAAAAATTGAAAAGATTGCAAATAAAGACAAGCAAACTGTTATGATAATGGCTGGCAATAAATAATAAATTCTGTGTGGATATTTCTTTTTTAAGTAATAGGAAGCAACATAGAAAATAAATATTGATAGTAAACCAGCGATTAAAAAAACATGCAAACCTCCGATTATAACCATCCCCCAATTCGCATTTTTTGCATTCTGAATACTCCCCTTAATATAAAACAAACGATCATTAGAAAGCAATTAAAGTCAAAAAAATATGTTTTTACTGTATATTATGCGCAAATTGCAAAAATGAAAATCACTGTGAACTGTCTCCTCGTTAAGTTGACAGTTGAACAGGATTATACGACTTACGCTCTGTATTCAAACGGGTTGAGACCATTTAGTCTTTCTTATAGACATTTGTGATTATAGAAGTGGATAACTCACGGCTTTTTGGAGTTCCTCAAACGTTGTATATAAATAATACTGTTCACATTTCAGGGTTCCCAAAAAGTATAATGCCCTCCTTTTGTCAAGACACAAAAAGGTAAAATTTAAGTGATGTATTATCTCTCCTTGATATTCCTCTGCATGTTGCTTGATTTTTAGGGATCTCACTTTCTGTTACTAGGATAAGGAACGCTCTCTCTGCGTGCCCCGTACCTCACAAGTAGTAACCGCCGATCACTTTATATGTTTATTTTCCCTCCGTAAACATTGACCGCATCAGCAAAGCCATGCGTAAATTGAGTGAGTTTTGTGAATCTTCGATCGGATACCCCAACATTTCCTCACATTTGGCAATTCGATACTTAACAGTATTTCTGTGTACGTACAATTTTCTCGCCGTGATCGCTATTTCACAATTATGGTCCAAATACACCATTAATGTATTCAATAAACTTTCTTCATCTTTATTTTGTGGATAAGAAAGTGAGCGTAAAGTATTTTCATAAAATTTGAGCAAGTTTTCTTCTGGAATCAAGCGAATCATTTCTTGCAATTGCTTTGTTTCGTAAAAGTTGATAAATGAAAACCGGAACAGCTCTGCTCCATCTTCCCAGGCGTTTACCGCTTCTTTATATGTAATCGGTATATAGGCAATGTCGTTAAAAAAATTGCCTACCCCAAATGAAAGTGAAATGTTTAAACTGGAGAATGCTTCACGTTGAAATTCTTTTAGCCATTCTTCGATTTTGTTTTTCAGCGGATCATCCAAGTCTTTGGGGCATTGCATCAAAATGACAAAGAATTCATCTTTCATAAACACTAAATTTTTGGCATCAGCTTTTAAAATGGATTTATCCAAAAATCTGTTTAAATAATCATACAGTCTGTTCATCATTTCTGTATTTTGCGAAAAGGGATCCTGCTTTTCCTCATCCATTTTACAAACGATGCAAGCGTATTTCTGATTGTCCAGCAAGCCGTGCTGCTTTCCCCTATGAATGATCTCTTGTCTATTCGTGATGTTCCCGTCAACAAGGGAAGTAAAGAAATTATTTTCCAGCATACGGCTGTTTTCTCGAATGGCTTCATTTTTAAGCAGTGTAAAAGAAATGACTGTCGATGCCTGTTCAATGGCCAACGGTGAAGAGGGATGGGAAAGTTTGTCCATATAAAATATGATGAGCAGGTATGGGTACGGATGCATTGTCTTGACATGGAATATTCTGGCTGAAATGTAGTCACCTTCTTTGTTTGGATCGGGGATTGAAAAACGCTTTTGAACTTGAAATGGCTCTCTCTTTTTTTTAATGATTTCCTCCGTTTTGTTCATGATGTTTTTCATATCCTCTTTTTGAAAATGCTTGGAAAAAGAGGCAATATCCCCAATAGGGTCCAGTAGAAGGACAGGGCATTTGATTAAAAAGCCGATATTATCAATCAATGATTGCAGTGTATATCCCTTTATCATCATATTGGTAAATCTCTTGTGGACATGAATCGCATACGTCAGCTCTTCGATTTGATGATTCCATATAAAACTTAATAATTGATGGGCAACCGTACCAAGTGTCAATGATTCTGGAATTTTCATAATGGGAAAGTCTTTTGCGTTAGCCAGGTCGATCACGTTTTGGGGGACTTCGTCGATGAATCTTTTTAATTTGATCGCGACTCCCGCACAAGGGTATTCACTCAACTCCGCAATAAGATTGTATAACGCAGAAGGGTCTTCCTTAAAGGCGAACCCGGTTGTCAGCAATAAGGCATTTTCCGCTAAAAAGTGAATGACATCGGGTGTTTCCGATATTTCGATCGACTCAACAACTCTTTTTACACCCGCATGTCCGGCTATAATTTTTACGTTTTGGAAAACATCTACTAAAAATAAATCCTCGACTTTTTTCATTTTTGCACCTCACCTTCTTTAAAAATATGAAATATACAAACTTGGGAAGCCAAATTGTTCAGAGTGGATAATGAATTTTGAATTTTATTGCTATAAAATCAATTTTAAACGGAAATCACCATATTTCAACTAAAAGTTTAAAATTTTTATCTCTTATGATAGAAAGGAAGGATAAACATGTTAAAAGAATTGAATCCTTCAATACGTACGTTAATGACTCCGGGACCCGTGGAGGCGGAGCCGCGGGTTTTGCGCGCGATGTCCATTCCGGTCATTGGACAATTTGATCCGGAGTTCCTCCAAATAATGGACGAGACGATGGCTTTATTAAGAAAGCTGTTTCAAACGAAGAATCACTGGGCCTATCCGATTGATGGCACAGCGCGCTCCGGGATCGAAGCTGTTCTTTGTTCCGTAATTGAACCGGGTGATCAAGTGTTAGTTCCGATTTACGGCAGGTTTGGCCATTTGCTGGCGGAAATAGCTTATCGAAGTGGAGCGGAAGTTTCTACGATTGAATGCGAATGGGGGACAGCCTTTGAGCAAGAAGATATGATTACTCAGATAAAAAAAGTGAAGCCAAAAGTGGTCGCCTTAGTTCATGGAGAAACGTCCACTGGCATCATGCAGCCGATAGAAGAAGTAGGGAAGTTTTGCCGCGACAATCAAATTTTATTGATTGTGGACGCGGTCGCAACCTTGGGCGGGACCGATTTTAAAACGGATGAATGGAATGTTGACGCCGTTATATCCGGAACACAGAAATGTTTAGGGGTTCCAACGGGGATGGCTCCGATCACTTATAATGAAAAAGTGGAGAAAATATTATTAGAACGGCAGAAAATTGAACAGGGTCTGGATATTTCATCGGTCAACCACCGAAGAATTCAAAGTAATTATTTGGACTTAAGCCAGATACAGGAATATTGGGCCCCCCAGCGGCTGAATCACCATACTGAAGCCACATCCATGCTTTATGCATTGCGGGAAGGGCTGCGCATTATTCATGAAGAAGGGCTGCAACCGCGCTTTGCCAGACATAAATTACATGAGAAGGCACTGACGGAAGGATTGAAAGCGATGGGGCTCACACTGTTTGGAGATCCGTTCTATAAATTGCCCGTGGTCACTTGTGTGAACATTCCCGAAGGGGTGGACGGCGATCAAGTTCGTCATATGATGCTTTATGAGTTTGGTGTCGAAATTGCGAGTTCTTTCGGATCGCTGGCTGGAAAAATTTGGCGTATTGGCTCAATGGGATACAGTTGCCGAAAAGAAAATATTTTAAAGGTATTGACAGCATTAGAAGCATCTGTTTATCGCCAAGGGGGAAAAGTTCATTTAGGCGCGGCAGCGCAAGCCGCCCTCGATGTATATGAAAATCAATCTGCTGTCATTCAGTAATATCAAGAGATTTCTGGAAAGGGGTGCTGACAAAGTTGGAGGCATCCTTTTTTTGTATGTTTTGTCTAAACGTCGAATTTCTGTTTGGATAAAAGATATAATGAAGTCAGTTGTGGTAACGGTTACAATATCATTATAATCAACTGCTTCATCGAAATGACATATCAAGCGGGAGGAAGAACATGAAATATGACTTGATCATTAAGGGCGGCAATGTTGTGTTTTCAGACCAAGTTAAGAAAGTTGATATCGGGGTCAGAAATGGAAAAATAGCGGCAATGGCCGAATCCATAACCGATCCTGCAGATGGGGAAATACATGCTGGCGGGCAATATGTGCTGCCGGGCATGGTGGATGCCCATGTACATATGAACGAACCCGGGCGAACCGAATGGGAAGGGTTTGTGACAGGGACGCAAGCCTTGGCTGCGGGCGGTACAACTTGTTATATAGATATGCCGCTAAATGTCCTTCCAGCAACGGTGGACCGGGCTTCTTTCCGATTAAAAAGGGAAGCGGCAAAAGGAAAAAACTATATTGACTATGCTTTTTATGGCGGCCTTGTTCCGGGGAATTTGGATCAACTAGAGGAACTCGTTGAAGAAGGAGCCGTTGCCTTTAAATGTTTTATGGCCACTTGTGGATCTGATCTGCCAGGGGATTTTAAAAATGTCGATGATCACACTTTATACGAAGGAATGAAAAAGCTGGCTGAACTGGGGCAAGTATTAGCGATCCATGCTGAAAATGCGGTCATTACAGACCGCCTCGGTGAGGAAATGGAAAAGCAGGGAAGAACTTCGGCTGAAGATTATACCGCGTCGCGTCCCGTTTTTACAGAAGTGGATGCGGTCAAAAGAGCCTTGTACTTTGCCAAGGAAACAGGCTGTATGCTTCATTTTGTGCACATCAGCTCGGCAGAGGCGGTAGAAGAAATTGTCAAAGCCCGCAACGGCGGGCAGGACGTAACGATTGAATCTTGCCCCCACTATTTTACGATCACCGCCGCCCAGTTTGCGGCTATCGGGCCGGCGGCAAAATGTTCGCCGCCATTGCGGAATGAAGAGGAGCAGAAAAAACTTTGGAAAAAGTTGATAGAAGGAAAGATTGATATAGTGGCCTCGGATCATTCACCTTGTCCAACAGACCTAAAACAAAACCCTGCAAATAATATGTTTGAAGCGTGGGGGGGAATCTCGGGGTGTCAAAATAGTGTGGACTTACTGTTTGACGAGGCCGTTTTAAAGCGTGGGGTTCCGCCTGCCAGATTTGCCCGTATGATTGCCGCCAATCCTGCCAAACGATTCAATATACCGAATAAAGGAACCATTGCCATAGCGAAGGATGCTGATTTCATATTGATTGATTCAGGACAGTCCTATATCGTTCAGAAAGACGATCTGTTTTATAAACATAAGCACAGTCCTTATATCGGCCGAAAAATAAATTGCCGCATCACAAAGACAATCGTTCGGGGGAATCTCGTTTATGATGTTAATCGTGGATTTATAGGAGAGCCGATCGGCCAATTTATCACACATAAAAAAACGCCCCACATGGCAAATTAAAAAAATCATGCAGGCATAGTGGAGATGTCTAAAAAAGTCCAATCAGAGTAAACGCATTAAAATTTAAAACCCGAGAATGTTGATTTACAGCATTCTTGGGTTTTGTTTTTTAGTTTTCAAGTTTGAATTATACTTTGCGGACATCCCCACTTTTTGTATGGAAAATAGATTTCTTTATTGATAATGGCTAATTTGCTGAACGTTTTTTAGCTGTTAGTGTTAATGATAAATAAAAGAAAAATATTTAAAATGAAACATAAACTGGGAAATGACTCGCAAACAAAGGGGGGATAAGAGTATGGCGGCCCAATTACAAAATGCCACAAACCATGACATAGAAAAGTTGGGAAAAGAGGCTATTGACAGGCTCGTTTGGCTCGGAAGATTTGGAAAGGATCCGGCAGGGGGCGTCACCCGCCTGCTTTATTCAAGAGAATGGGTGGAAGCTCAAAGGGCCTTAAAGCAATGGATGGAGAGCGAGGGGTTTGTAGCACGTTTCGATGAAGTTGGGAACTTAAGCGGCATTTTAGAGGGCGCCAACGCAGATGAAACCATTCTGACCGGATCACATATTGACACCGTGACAAATGGCGGGCTCTATGATGGCCAATATGGCATTGTGGCAGGCATGATTGCTATTAAATATCTCAAAGACCATTTCGGCAAGCCAAAAAGGAATATCGAAGTCATCTCATTTGCGGAAGAAGAAGGGAGCCGGTTTCCCTATACTTTTTGGGGGTCAAAAAATGTCATTGGAAAAGCATCACGGAAGGAAGTAGAACGTATTCAAGATGCAGATGGTATTTCTTTTATAGAAGCAATGAAAGCGTCGGGATTTACTTTCAGGGATGAATCAAAACCTCCACGGCAGGACTTAAAGGCATTTATCGAAGTGCATGTGGAACAGGGACAGGTGCTTGAAGCAGAACAGAAGAGTATCGGTATTGTATACAGCATCGTTGGCCAAAGAAGGTTCTCTATAGAGGTTACTGGCGAAGCAAACCATGCCGGAACAACGCCGATGAAATACCGGAAAGATGCGGCCTATGCAAGCAGCCATATGATCTATGAAATGATTAAACTGGCTGAGCAATATGGAGATCCGTTGGTAGCTACCGTCGGAAAAATCACATTTATTCCCAATAATGTAAATGTTGTGCCTGGAAAAGTGGTTTTTTCATTGGATGTTCGCCACCCGGATAAACAGGCAATCGTTCAGTATTCCGATTTATTCAAGGAGAAAATAAGAGGGATCTCCAAAGAACATGAAGTAGAAATATCCATTAACATGCAGCTCGATACCGATCCGGTCCCGATGGCTCCCCAATTAGTAGAACTGATTGAAAACGGTTGCAAGTTAAATAAATTCAGCTACAAATTGATGCATAGCGGGGCGGGGCATGATGCTCAAATGATGGCCGAAACGATCCCGACGGCAATGATATTTGTTCCAAGCCGAAAGGGGATTAGCCACAATCCCGCAGAATACACGGATTACCGGGATTTGGGCAAAGGAGTTAAGACTTTGATTGGTATTTTATACGAATTGGCATATTAGGATTCAATAAAAGAATAAAAAGGAGTTTATAAAGATGAGCTATCCGAAAGATCTATTAACGAGCAGTACCGTTAAAGAGTTATTATCAAGCAGATCCATTATTGAACCGGGAAAATACGCACTGATTACACCTGAAGGTTTGGTGAACAACATCATCCCGGGATTTGAGAATTGTATCATTTCCATTTTGGCTTCTCCAAAGCTTGGGGCGAGCTTTGTTGATTATATAGTAACGATGCAAGACGGCGGGAAAAACATGGAAGGTTTTGGCGGCCAAGCTAATATAGAAACGTTTGTTTACGTAATTGATGGAAATATAAAAGCCGCTGCGGGGGAACAGGAATTCATTTTAGAGGAAAGTGGCTATTTATACTGTCCTCCAGGAGTAAAAATGTATTTGGAAAATCTACGGAACGGTCAATCAAAGTTGTTTCTTTACAAGAAAAAATATCGGCCTCTTGAAGGCAGGAAGCCGTGGGTTTATTCCAATCATGCCGACCATATCGATTATGAAATATATGACGGCTTGCATAATGTCCATATTAAGGATTTGCTTCCTGCGGATTTGGATTTTGACATGAATTTTCATATTTTATCTTTTGATCCGGCCGCAAGCCATCCTTTTATAGAAACACATGTTCAAGAACATGGCGCCTATCTGTTGAGCGGCCAAGGGATGTACAATTTGGACAATCAGTGGGTTCCGGTTCAAAAAGACGATTACATTTTCATGGGGCCCTATGTACAGCAAGCAGCGTACGCGGTAGGAGAGGAAAATTTAACTTATGTTTACTCCAAGGATTGCAATCGTGATGAAGATCTTTAAAAAAAGGGGGAGCTAAAGGTGGAAAATAAGACAACATTAAGCGTTGCCCAGATTTTAAAAGAAAGAGTCTTTGAGATTGATAAAATTGCCAAATTTGACCCGGATGAACCACAGAAAAACTATTTTTATGAAACGGACAAAACAGTTGGAGCTATTTGGTGTCTAGAACCAGGGCAGGAAGTATACATCCACTCTCATTCAAATGTCGATGATATGTGGGTCTGCATAGAAGGAGAGGGCATCTACTTTCCAGACTTGGAAAATGAAATCCCAATCAGAGAGGGAATGGTCTTATTGGCAAGACCAAACGAAATCCACGGAATGCGAAACACTGGAAAAGGCCGTTTTATGTTTGTTGGATTTGCAGCCGGCTCATTGCCGATGGATATTACGAGATATTAAACAGCCGTCTGTTTATAACTGTAAACTCCATTTGGAAGTAGTGATGTCTGAATGACAAAGCAAGAAGCTGTCATAACTTTATTTTCCTCATTCCAATGGCTCTTATTTATCTTTGTAAATACAGTCGTGGTTCCTATATCGGTCGGTGCTGCATTTCAGCTTCCATCAGAAGTCGTTGAAATGACCATTCGCTACTCTTTTATCATCACAGGAGCCGCCTGTATATTGCAGGCCTGGGCAGGGCACCGTTATCCCATTTTAGATAGCCACTCAGGCTTAATGTGGGGACTTATCCTAAATTTGGGGATTTCTGCCTCCGCTCTTGGAATGGATTTCTCCACAGTCGGAGGGGGAATTGCAACAGGTGTTCTGTTGGCGGGCATTGTACTGATTTTTATGGCGGCGTTTGACCTTATTTCTATCATCCAAAAAATCATTACACCCATGGTGATGAGCGTCTACACATTTTTGCTTACCTTTCACCTTACTTTTGTTTTTTTTAAAGGCATGTTTAAAATGACCGAAAGTGGAACATTTGACCTTCCTGTCAGCTTTTTTTCAATCGGAGTTGTCATTTTCGTTATCTTTCTGATGATAAAAGGCGGCAAAAGAATAGCCAACTTTTCCATCTTGATCGGCATGACCGGAGGCTGGTTATTGTACCGGATTCTTTTTCCCTCTCATGCACCTGAAGAAGGGGTTGCGGCCGCGAAGTTTATCATCTTTCCTTTTGGAGTTCCAAACTTGGAGTTGGGCATCATCATTGTCTCTTTTTTCGGAGTCCTGATGAACTTAACGAATACATTTGTTTCAATTAGGGCTGCTGCTGAAATATACAAGGAAAAGATCCAACATCACCAATATAGGAAGTCGATTTTTATTATTGTATTTTTACGTCCATATCGGCTGTTTTCGGCCTGGTGCCCTATACGCCTTTTACATCCACGATCGGATTTTTGGAAAGTACAAAGCTATTAAAAAAGAATCCTTTCTTTATTGGCGGGCTGATGTTTATGTTGCTGGGAATTATACCGCCCTTGGCCGCCTTTTTGGGAACCATGCCGCTGACCGTGGGGAACGCCGTTTTATTTGTTGCTTACCTCCAATTATTTGGAACTTCATTAAATAGTTTAAAGGGCATGCTCTTTAATTCTCATACAATCTATCGTTTGGCGGTTCCAGTCATCATAGGTGTATGTGTAATGAATATACCTCCAGAACAATTTGGCAGCGTACCGCCTTTTATGCGGCCGCTTATATCAAATGGGTTTATGATGGGAGTTCTTATATCGATATTTTTGGAGAAATTTGTGAATTGGAATAAAGTGACTTCCAAATTGAAAGCCGGATAATAATGTTGCTCTTGCCACCATAAGTATTGGCCGGCGGAATTATCCGCCATTTCGATGGGCAAATTTTTTTGGTACGCGATGAAAATAAGGAGTTTGACCTCTATGCCGATACAAATAAAAAATGTTACTACGCAAAAAAATAATACTGGACACCCATATGGATCAAACGAATCATTACGCCCAAAAACAGAAGAGGGAAGAACAGTCGGTCCAATTTCTTATATGTTTATGTGGACCGGAGAAGGTATCAATTTGGGAAATATGACGCTGGGAGCAAGTTTGATTGTTGCCGGAATCGCGACATTAAATGTTTATCAAACATTTATGGCAGCAATCATAGCGGTCTGTATCGTATCGGTCATATTTGCCTTAAATGATCGGGTCGGATATCAAACAGGGATTCCTTATGTCATACAGCTTAGAATGTCATTCGGCTTAAAAGGATCTGTTGTTTCAGCGCTCCTTCGGGGGGTTCCCGGTATCATTTGGTTTGGGTTTCAGAGTTGGATTGGCGGCACGGCATTAAATGAAATCGCCAAGATCATGACCGGAGGCGCTTTTGACAGTGTCCCTGCTTGCTTTGTCTTGCTTCAAGTCTTGCAAATAGGGCTTTCCTTACATGGATTTAAAGCTGTGAAGTGGGTGGAAACAGCTGTATCCATTATGATTTCATTGGGCCTTGGCTATGTCTTGTTTGTCCTTCTGACGAACCACTCTGCTTTGATTGTTGAAAAATGGGTTGCTGCAAAGGGATCTTGGGGATTGCCGTTTTTTGGGTTTATTATGATGTTGATCGGTTATTATTCGGCACTCTTTTTAAGTGCGGCGGATTATTCACGAGAATTGAAAACAGGCATCAGCAACAAAGCGCGCGTATTTTTGTATTTTTTCCCTATTATGCTGGCATTCGTTCTGACGCTTTCAATTGGCGCAATGCTTGCTTCTGTCACTGGGATTTCCAATCCCGTAAAAGCTTTTGCCATCGTAGTTGACAATTCATATATCACATTCGTTGTATCCGCCTTTATAGTGATTGGCGCCATTGGCGTAAATATGATGGCAAATATTATTCCGCCAACTTATGTCATTACGTTACTGACAAAATTACATTACAAGCCAGCTGTTATCATAACGGGTTTGCTGGCATTATGCTCATTCCCGTGGGTGCTTGTGCAAGATTCATCCGCAAAAGGCCTTGGGATGTTTATTCTGATCTATTCCGCATTTTTAGGTCCGATTGTTTCGATATTGCTGATAGAATATTATATTTTGAGAACGCAACAAGTACATATACCGGATTTGTATAAAGAAGACGGCCCATTTGCCGGATTTAATCCGGCCGCCATCATGGCGCTGATTATCGGGGCGGCAGCGGCTTTTATCATGGTGGAGCTGGCATGGGTCGTTGGAGCGATCACTTCCGGTATTGTCTATATTCTGTTAATGAAATATGCATATAAGCAGTCTGAGTTTAGAAAAGGAACCATATTTGATCAATGAACCGGCCCTATGAGGGATTTATCCGGTATGAACCGGCTGTATGCCTCGTGACTTCAAGAAATCGGGGCAAAACGAGAATGATGAGTGGAGGACCAACAGCCTGTAAAAGCCTATGCCGCTGCTTTGTCCTGCCGACTTGAAACAATCGTTTTTTCAAGAATGTCGATCAAAAGGCTTCGCGACGTACAGGGTGTATGAGCGCTAGCGAAGCGACAGACAAAGGAAAGCTTCGTTGTTATAGTATAAGCTATTATAGTATAAGCTACATGATCGTTAGCGCACGGAGGAAAAGGATAAGTTTTTTCCGAAGATATCGCTGCATGAGCTTGCCAACAGGACACTTTCGATCTTGTTCCCTTTCTGATACGGGGGCTTAGAGGTTGTGTGGCAACGCGTCTGCATGGCCCACAATTTTGAAGGCCTGGTTCTACTGCGGCTTTATACTTTAACGAGAATAGCATTTTGGTATTCGTTTTATCTGAAATGAATAAAACCGGCCAACCTTTTTAGTTATTTTCAATAATGATTCAGAAGTTGAAAGCGCTTAATGTATATATTAAGACAAATTTCACCGAATATTTTTAAAAAATACAACTATATTGGAGGAGGATGCATGATGCCAAACAAAGAAATGTTGTTAATACCCGGCCCAACACCGGTCATTGATCCTATTTATAAGGCGTTGGCCCAAGAAACCCGGAGTCATACAGATCCCCGATTTGCCGAACTGTATACAAGTGCCATTTCCAAGACAAAAGAAATGCTGCAAACAGATGGTGAGACATTTGTCATTTCCGGTTCTGGAACACTTGCAATGGAAATGGCGTTGGTGAATACAGTTGCGCCGGGGGAGAAGCTTTTGGTCATCAGCCAAGGATTTTTCGGAGATCGATTTAGCAAATTGGGAGCAGCATTTGGGATTGAGGTTGAAACAGTCCAATCGGAATGGGGCAAACAAGTTTCACCGGCCGAAGTGGAAAAAAAGTTGAAAAAAGGCGGTTTCAAGGCAGTTACGATTACGCATGCAGATACTTCAACAGGGGTAAAAGCGGATTTGGATTCGCTCATTCCTGTCATTAAAAAATATGATGCGCTTGTCATTTTGGATGGTGTTTGTGCTACTGCCGCAATGGAAGAGAATATGGGAAAAGCGTATGGGGGCAACCCGGCTTATAAAATAGATGTCGTATTAACAGGTTCGCAAAAGGCTATTGGAGTGCCACCAGGCATAGCGGTGGTAGCCTTTAATCAAACAGCATTGGCCGCCCGTGAAAAACTCGGAAAAGTGCCTGCTTATTATTGCGATATTTACAATTGGCTACCTGTTATGCACGATCCGCAAAAATATTTTGCAACGCCTGCCATCAATTTGGTCTATGCGTATGAACTTGGGATGAGGCTCGTGTTGGAGGAGGGCTTGGAAAATAGATATGAACGGCATGAAAAATTTGGAAGAGCCGTCAGGGCAGCGTTGAAAGCGTACGGTATGACACCATTGGCAGAAGAAAAAGTTGCGGCCCCGACATTATCTTGCATTCTTTATCCAGAGGGAGTCAATGACGCTGCTTTCCGTAAACAATTAGCCGGGAAGGGGCTCATTGTGGCAGGAGCGCTAGCTCACTTGGCTGGCAAAGCCTTCCGCATTGGCCATATGGGCAACACAACGAAAGAAATGCTTGAAAAGGCGGTTCGTTTCATTGGTGAAACGCTGAATGAAATGGGTTATTCTGCAAATGTTGATGGGGCGATAGCGAGATTTCAGGAGGAGTTCTCCAAAGTTCCGGTGTAAATAAAACAGGGTGATGATCAAGCAAGCAAAAATCAATTTATGATATATTTGGCCGTCGGAAATGGAGGAGAAAGAGATGGAAAGCTATCTGAATGTAAATGAAATTCAAGTGGCTCCCGCTTTGTACAAATTTATTGAAAGAGAGGCCTTGCCCGGGAGCGGGGTTGAGAGCGGGGTGTTTTGGAGGGGGTTGAGCAGACTTATTCAAGATCTTGCTCCCAAAAACAGGAAACTTTTAAAAAAGCGTGACATGTTGCAACGAAAAATAAATGAATGGCATCACAAACATACAGATCACTTTGACTTGACAGAGTATAAATCTTTTTTAAAAGATATTGGGTACTTGGAGCCTCCTGTAGACCATTGTAAAGTCACAACCAAAAATGTGGATCAAGAAATGGCAAATATGGCGGGACCACAATTGGTTGTTCCGGTCAATAATGCCAGGTACGCTATTAACGCGGCAAATGCCAGATGGGGAAGTTTGTATGATGCCCTGTACGGAACAGATGCCATTGATGAGGAAAATGGAGCACGCCGAATGAGTGAATATAACCCGGTTCGCGGACAAAAGGTCATTCAGTACGGAAAAAAATTTCTGGACCAAATCGCGCCCCTTCACGGAGCATCTCATAAAGAAGCGGTCAATTATTATATTGACGGGAGAAAGCTTGCTGTTCAATTAAATAACGGAAATAGAGTGTGTTTGCTCAATCAAAAAAAGTTGGCTGGCTACCGTGGAAGTGTTGAAAATCCGACTGCCGTTCTGTTGAAAAACAATGGTTTGCATGTTGAAATTCAATTTGACCCCCAACATCCTGTCGGTAAAACAGATCCGGCAGGGATAAAAGATATATTGCTAGAATCTGCTTTATCAACGATCATGGATTGCGAAGATTCCGTCACAGCAGTGGACGCGGAAGACAAAGTCGATGTGTACCGAAACTGGCTTGGTTTGATGAAAGGAACATTAACAGCTGTATTTAAGAAAAATGGAAAAATCGTTCATCGAGTACTGAATGAGGATCGGAAATACATGTCACCGGATGGAGAAGCGTTTCAGCTTCCCGGCCGCTCGCTGCAGCTCGTCCGCAATGTAGGTCATTTAATGACAACGCCTGCGGTTTTGGATCATAATGGGGAAGAGATTCCCGAAGGGATTTTGGATGCGGTTGTCACCAGTTTAATTGCTAAGCATGATCTGCTTGGCAACACCGCAAAGAAAAATTCTAAAAAAGGCTCTGTATATATTGTCAAACCTAAAATGCATGGTTCGGAAGAAGTAGCTTTCGCCAATGAACTGTTTAATCGGGTAGAAGATCTGCTCGGCCTTGCCCGGCACACTTTGAAAATGGGCATTATGGATGAGGAACGGCGGACGTCGTTAAATTTGAAAAATTGCATTTACGAAGCAAAAGAAAGAATAGCCTTTATCAATACGGGTTTCCTTGATCGGACAGGAGATGAAATCCATACTTCTATGGAGGCTGGACCCGTAATAAGAAAAAATGAAATGAAAAAAGCCAATTGGCTCAGTGCATATGAACAATCCAATGTGTACACGGGCCTTGCGGCCGGGCTGCCCGGCCGGGCGCAGATAGGGAAAGGCATGTGGGCAATGCCGGATAAAATGAAAGACATGATCGAACAAAAAATGGGCCAT
This sequence comes from Siminovitchia sp. FSL H7-0308, assembly GCF_037980985.1. Taxonomy (NCBI): domain Bacteria; kingdom Bacillati; phylum Bacillota; class Bacilli; order Caryophanales; family Bacillaceae; genus Siminovitchia; species Siminovitchia sp. FSL H7-0308. The sequence goes on along the minus strand of NZ_CP150282.1, from coordinate 2,711,356 downwards.
GTCGAGGCGGGGGCCAGCACAGCTTGGGTACCGTCTCCGACAGCTGCGACATTGCATGTCTTACATTATCACAAGGTGAATGTTTGGGATGTACAACAACAGCTATCCCGTTCAATCAAAGACTTGCAAAATGACATGCTGGATATTCCGCTTGAAAAAAATCCCCACTTCAGCAAAGAAGAAATTCAAAAAGAGCTTGATAATAACGCTCAAGGGATACTGGGATATGTTGTCCGCTGGGTGGAACAGGGTGTCGGCTGTTCAAAGGTGCCTGATATTCACGATGTCGGTTTAATGGAAGACCGGGCTACCCTGCGAATTTCAAGCCAGCATATCGCCAATTGGCTCCGCCATGGCATTTGCACGAAGGAGCAAGTTATGACAACGATGAAACGGATGGCAAAAGTTGTGGATCAGCAAAATGCGGGAGATCCGGCATATAGACCGATGTCAGGCGATTTTGATCGTTCCGTGGCATTTCAGGCTGCGTGTGACCTTGTATTTAAAGGACGAGATCAGCCAAATGGTTATACCGAGCCCATTTTGCATCGTCGCCGTTTAGAATTCAAGGAAAAGACATCTATTCAGCACACATAAGGGAACCAGGTTAAGTGAAGTCTTCGAAAATGATGTGGTGTGAAACACAGTTGCTCGTATTTTGAAAATGTTTAAGCCGCAAAAATCTAATAACCTCTTTATATAAACTCCCCTTAGCCGGATACCGTGTTAGACGAGGTATAGGTTAAGGGGGATTTTTTATCCATTTGAACATTCTTATAGTTAAGAATTTATGATGTAGTATTATTTTTTTAAGCGGTATATAATTCTATTTGCAAGCGCTTACAAATATATTAATATAATAATGGCTAGGAGGAATGCGGATGGTAACGTTTATTGAATGGCTGTCGGGCGTAATATGGAGTTCCCCCCTTATTTATTTGTCGCTTGGTATTGGCATCTTGTTTTCGATCATGACTCGTTTTATGCAGCTTCGTCTTATTAAGGAAATGCTTAAGCAATTATTCTCTGGAAAAAGTTCAAGTGCAGGAATTTCATCGTTCCAAGCGTTGTCAGTTGCGGTTTCGGGACGGGTCGGAACTGGTAATATCGCAGGAACAGCGACAGCGATTGCCTTTGGGGGTCCGGGCGCGGTCTTTTGGATGTGGGCGATTGCATTTTTGGGTGCTAGCACCGCGTATGTAGAATCGACATTAGCCCAAATATATAAAGTAAAGCAAGACGGACAATACCGCGGCGGTCCTGCCTACTATATAGAAAAAGGGATGGGGAAAAAGTGGTACGCGGTCATTTTTGCAGTGGCTACGAGTATTGCGATGGCTCTTCTGATGCCAGGGGTGCAGTCCAACTCGATTGCGACTGGACTTGAAAATGCTTTTGGAATCAGTACTGTTATTACCGGTATTGTCATCGTATTATTATTGGGCTTTATTATTTTCGGTGGTATTAAAAGAATTGCGAAAACGGCTGAATTCGTTGTCCCGTTCATGGCTATCGGCTATGTTCTTGTTGCCTTGATCGTTATGGCGTTTAACATCACGGAATTGCCGGCAGTTATTGCTTTAATCTTTAAAAGTGCTTTCGGGCTTGATTCTGCCTTCGGGGGAATTCTCGGAATGGCGATTTCCTGGGGGGTTAAACGGGGAATTTATTCAAACGAAGCCGGCCAAGGGTCAGGCGCGCATGCTGCGGGGGCAGCTGAAGTGTCGCATCCCGCAAAGCAAGGAATTGTTCAGGCGTTTTCGGTTTATGTGGATACCTTGATCGTATGTTCGGCGACCGCTTTCATGATCATCGTTACAGGCATGTATAATACGGTTCGTCCCGACAAATCTTTTATCGTCAACCGCCTCGGCGATGTGGAACCGGGCCCAGTTTACACCCAGGCGGCAGTGGAATCCGCTTTACCCGGATTTGGCTCGGCTTTTGTGGCCATCGCGCTTTTTTTCTTCGCATTTACGACTATCATGGCTTACTATTATATCGCCGAGACGAATGTCGCTTATTTGACGCGGGGAAAAGACGGAAAGATTCCCATGTTCATTGTAAAAATCGTCTTGTTGGCTGGCGTTTTTTATGGAAGTGTCAGAACGGCAAAGGCTGCTTGGGATCTCGGGGATGTCGGGCTTGGGATCATGTGCTGGCTTAATTTGATTGCCATTTTGATCCTGTTTAAACCAGCGATGATCGCCTTAAAAGACTACGAGGAACAGAGGAAACAAGGGCTGGATCCTGTATTTGATCCTCAGAAAGTGGGCATTAAAAACGCCGACTTTTGGGAAAGTGACGATTTTAAAAAAAGGGATGTCAGTTAAAAGACTGCCGGACTGCTTGAGCGGTCCGGCCATTTTTTTGCCTCGACAATGCTTATGGGAACCCCGCATATCACTATACATCGTCCACCTCAAAATAGCTCCGTATCGATTCAGACGTAAAATCTTCAGACTGAAGCATCTCAACAGAAATTTGGAAATAGGGTGGCCGGCGCCGAAATTTTCATGTGAATTTCATTTAAATATCACAAATATCCGTTATGCTAAAATAAGATGAAATTGTTTTGGCGGAAGGTGAGAAAGTGAAGAAAAAAACCCATCTTCTTTTTATATTGTTCATCATTTTGCTGGCGGGCTGCCAAGATAAAAGCTATCAACCTGTAAAGGAAGGCCAAGAGTTTGCCGCTACGTTAAACTTGGGGGAGTTCAGCATTGATTTTTTGAACAAAAAAGGAGAAGTATTTGGCCACTGGGAACTGCACAAAGCCTATACAGGCGCAAGGCTGCTTCCTGATGGGGATACATTGTTGTTATTCGGGCCAGAGCTTGAAGAAGTCGACTTTTATTCATTGAAAACGGGAAAGCTAAAGCGGTCGTTCAAGACCGGGAAGGGCATTGTCAACGGTGTCTATCTTAAAAACAATTCAGGATTTGCTTTTGCCGATAAGGAAAGCAATGCAGTCCGATTTTTCAATAAAAACGGAGAAGAAATCAAAAGTGTGAAGACGAAGCCATATCCGCTTGAAATGGAAACAGACGGGCAGTATATATATGTTGCTTCTTTCAAAGGAAAAGCGTTGGCTTTTATCAATTTAGACGATTATTCAATTGAAAGCGAGCTTTCGATTCCGGCATCAAGCACCGGCATGCTGTTGCGCAGCAAAGAAAGCGAATTATGGATAGGGGGACATGGAGAAGGGACGAAGCCCCAGTCCTTCATCGCAGTCTATTCATTAAAAACACAAGCATTGAAGGAACAGATTCCCGCGCCGCTGATGCCTGTTGATTTTTATGAAAATAATTACGGTTTGTATGCCCTAAGCCACGGAACGAACATGTTGTATCGTTTTGATTTTGACAAAAAGCTGAAAGCGCAAGTCGAAGTAGGGGCGAATCCTTTTGCCGTCAGTTCTTTTTCGGGAAAAATGATTGTAGCCGGGTTTGACAGTAATGAAGTGTATTGGATTGATCCGGAGACATTGGAAATTGAAGGGAAAACCAAGGTGGGCAAAGGTCCATTCGGAATTTTTACACGCGAGAAGGTGGAATAATGGTACATGTTTTAATTGTCGATGATGAAGAGGATATGAGGCATTTAATCTCGATGTACTTGCAAAATTCCGGTTATAAAACTTCGGAAGCAAAGGGACACGAAGAGCTTTATCATTTTTTAACGAAGGAAAAAATAGATCTTGTTTTGCTCGATATTATGCTTCCCGGCAAGGATGGCTTTGATATCTGTCAAGAAATCCGGGAAAAAAGCGAAATTCCGATTATTTTTTTATCAGCAAAAGGAGAGGAATGGGACAAGGTTAAGGGGTTGAAGCTTGGCGGAGATGATTATATCGTAAAGCCATTTTCTCCCGGTGAACTTGTTGCCAGAATAGAAGCTGTTTTAAGAAGATCCGCTTATAAGCGAAATACGAAGGCGACGATTGAGATAGGGAGCTATTTCATGGACTTGGAAAGGAGAAGGCTTGAGATATTCGGTATCGAAACGGAGCTGACATTTAAGGAATTCGAACTGTTGAAAGTCATGATGAGCGAGCCGGGAAAAGTGTTTTCCAGAGAGGCCCTGCTGGATCAGGTGTGGGATATGTCTTACCAGGGAGGGCCAAGGACGGTGGATACCCATATTAAAACCTTGCGGATGAAAGTTGGAGAAAGCGCGGGGAGATATATTCAAACTGTTTGGGGCTGCGGATATAAATTTGAGGTGCCAAAATGAGGCTGTCTCGAAAATTGTCTTTGGCCTTATTAGTCGCTTTTCTTGTCTCAATTGTGTACGCTTCTTTTTTTTCGTATATGCTATATGAAAGTTTGTACGTCAAAAAATTGGAAAAGGATATGCTTGAAACCGGAAAGCGGCTGGCTCTTTCATATGAAGGGGGAGCTGTGGAAAACTCCTTGATAGAGGACATTAACGCGTTCGGGGAAAAATCGCAGTTTGAAGTGTTTGCTGTGAAAAATCCCAGGGAATTGAGCATGTGTTTGCCTTTTGAAATAGATTATCACGCTTTGATTAGCGGAGAGGACCGGGAAAAGCTGTTAACAGGCGCTCCCGTTTATCGAAAAGGGCATGTGGAGCGGCTGGATCGGGATGTCATTTCGGTTGTTGTCCCGCTGCTTGACGGCAAAAGGCTGGAGGGCATTATCTATTTATACTATCCGCTCGAAAATTTAAGTGAAATGATTTTTCGGTATTCTGTGTATTGGCTTGCCGGGGCATTTCTTTTTTTACTCGTTGCGCTTACGATCGGGAATAAGTGGCTGAAGCGAACACTTAAACCGATCACCGACATGAAAAATGCCGCTCGCGAGCTTTCATCGGGAAATTTGTCTGTAAGGGTAGCCGATTATCATGATGACGAGATTGGACAGCTTGCCAAAACGTTCAATGAAATGGCGGAATCTGTCCAAAAGGAAGATGATCGGAGAAAGGAATTTTTGGCCAATGTCTCGCATGAACTTCGAACACCGCTCAGCTACATTATTGGTTATATGGAAGCCATCCAAACGGGTGTCGCCAAAACGGAAGACAAAGAAAAATATGAGCACATTATTTTGCGGGAAGCGAACCGGATGGAACGGCTTGTTGATGATTTACTTGATCTTGCCAGGTTTGAATCCAGGGAATTTTCGTTAAAGATGGCGCCGATTCCGCTTGCACAAACGATTGAGGAATCCATCAACAAGGTAAAACACCGAATGGATGAAAAAGGGATCCATTTGGAAAGCTGTTTTGATTACGAATTAATTGCGGAAGCAGATGAGGAACGGCTTATTCAAATGTTGATGAATATATTGGATAATGCGATTAACTATACAAATCCGGGAGGGAGCATATTCGTTTCCCTTACTTTGGAGGACGAACGCTTTGGAGTTATTACGATCGCGGATACCGGGCAGGGAATTCCCGAAGCGGATTTGGCCCAAATAACGGAACGCTTTTACCGGGTTGATAAAGCAAGGACACGCAAGCAAGGCGGTACAGGGCTTGGGCTCGCGATTGTAGACAGGCTGGCGAAGCTGCATGGAGGAACGATGACAATTTCGAGCCAAGTTGGCAAGGGCACTTCCGTCTCGATCAAGCTGCCGCTTATGTAACGTTGTTTCGTTAATTGGTAACGCGGATTTCACATCTTTCACACATAATCATGTTACACTGAGTTGATGACAAGAATCATAGTGTTGGGGGTAAATAAATTGAACAGGATACGTTCGTTTTTAATTTTGGCTTTCGCCATTGGTTTATTGGGAGCATGTGGAAGTACCCAAGATCAAAACAACGGAGTTAGCGATAAGGTTCCCGAGGTACTTGAGGTAGAGCTTGAAGGTCCTGATACTGCCGATGTAAATGAAAAAGTCGTTTTTACAGCCTTGGTGACACAAGGCGATGAAAAAGTGAAAGACGCCGATGAGGTGGAGTTTGAAATTTGGGAAGAAGGAAAAAAAGAAGAGGGAGAAAAGATTGAAGCGAAAAACAATGAAGACGGCACTTATGAGATGGAAAAAGCGTTTGATCGCGAAGGAGCATTTACTGTTCAAGTCCACGTGACCGCACGCGGCATGCACAATATGCCGAAAAAGTCGATCACCATTGGTGAGGGGACTCAGGGTAAAGGCGGACAAGATGAACAAGCCGAGTCCACTGATAATGGCATGCACCATTAAGCTTCGTAAGAGAAAAGGAACCGCCTGCTTATAGAGAAAAGCAGGTGTGCGCTTTTTCAATAAAAAAAATAGGTTGACTTCGATGCGCTTTACACCTATGTGCTGTTATATTGTAAAAAACCCGGACGTTGTTAACTGGCGCCCGGGTTTTCGCATGTTCGTTTCAAAATACAAATTTGCCTATCCAGCGGTTTATTGGCAAATCGCATTTTCACTTTGATGATTGACACGAAGTCCCTCGTTATCCAATTTTACCAATTGAACGGAGTGGTCGGAAAACATTGTTTGTAAATGATCCACAATGGTTTGTCCGCCGCCTTTGGGAGCAAAGGAGATTAAGGTTGGTCCGGCACCGCTGATGACTGTTCCGTATGCTCCGAGGTTTTTTGCTTCGCGGCGGATTTCAGCGTAGTTGGGAATGAGGGAAGCACGGTATGGCTCATGAAATAAGTCTGCTTCCATCATGCGTCCTGCCAGCTGATAATCCCCGGCGACGAGAGCGGCTACCATCATGTTCCCAATACTACTTGCGGCAGTCGCGTTATTTCTGGAAAACTGTTCTGGGAGCACTTTTCTTGCTGCTTCCGTTTTTAATTCAAAATCCGGGATATAAAGTACGAGATCCAAATCAATATTTGTAGTTTGAAAAAATTCGATACGGTCTTCAGAAAGCATTGCTGTAATGACGAGCCCACCCAGCAATGCAGGCGCCACATTGTCGGGATGCCCCTCAAACTTGGTGGCCCACCGCAACTTTTCTGACGCGCTTAATTCAAGTTGGCAAACCTGGTTGGCCAGTTCGATGCCTGCCACTACCGCAGATGCGCTGCTTCCCATGCCGCGTGCCAAAGGAATGTCGCTTTCCACCATAATGTTGCACGGAGGAAGGTTGGCGTTGAATTGTTCCGCCATCTGTTTGGCAATGTTAAAAATAAAATGATCTTCCGCAGGAGGGGCCTGCGGAAGATGCAAAGAGCGGTGTTCAAATATCCACTCTTCATTCGGTGTAACATGTAATGTTAAATAGCGGTTCAAAGCCATACCGGCGGAATCAAACCCGGGTCCGATATTGGCTGAGCTGGCGGGAACCGTAATGGTCAAACAGTTCATGCCTTAACCACGCCTTTAATATAGTCAATAATGACTTCTTCATCATTTGGCAAGACTACGGGATCATATTTGATTTGAGAAACAGCCGTTTGCGGATCTTTTAATCCGTTTCCGGTTAATACGGCCACTACCTTGCTTCCTTTTTCAATTTGGCCATTTTTCACTTGTTGGATTACTCCGGCAATCGAGGCGCATGAACCCGGTTCGGCAAACAGACCTTCCGATTTCGGAAGTAGCTGGAATGCCTCTAAAATTTCTTGGTCAGAAACGGATTCAATTTTACCTTCAGACTCATCACGAGCGGCGACAGCAAGATTCCAACTTGCCGGATTTCCAATGCGGATGGCCGTTGCCACCGTTTCCGGCTGGGCGATCGGCTCTCCTTTTACAATGGCCGCCGCACCTTCCGCTTCAAAGCCGAACATTTTTGGAAGTCCTGTTTGTTTTGCGTCGTTGTACTCTTTAAATCCTTTCCAATAGGCGCTTATATTACCGGCATTCCCCACCGGGATGGCCAAAATATCTGGAGCGGCTCCAAGTTGATCACAAATTTCAAATGCCGCTGTTTTTTGCCCTTCAATCCGGTATGGATTGACAGAGTTGACAAGTGTAACCGGCGCTGTATCACTTACAGTGCGGACAATTTGCAATGCTTCGTCGAAATTGCCTTCAATTTCAACAATTTCGGCACCGTACATCATTGCTTGGGCAAGCTTACCGAGTGCCACTTTTCCATTTGGGATGACGATGATCGCCCTGATCCCGGCTTTTGCCGCATAAGCCGCAGCGGCAGCGGACGTATTCCCCGTAGATGCACAAATGACGGACTCGCTGCCAGCTTCCACTGCTTTGGCGACGGCCATCACCATTCCGCGGTCTTTAAAAGATCCAGTCGGATTGGCACCTTCCATTTTCGCATATAATTCGATTCCCAATTGCTCAGATAAATGGGCCAGATGCACCAAAGGTGTATTCCCTTCTTGAAGCGTAAGCGCTGGTGTTTGATCTGTAACAGGCAAGTAGGATTGATATTGTTTAATCAGGCCCGGCCAATTCATTTTGCTCCATTCCCCTCTACTCGATAATAACTGATGACGTCTTTTACAACGGGGAGATCCCTTAATTTCATCAGTGCTTCTTGGAAGTTTTCCAATGATACGGTATGGGTAACAATAATAATTTCTGCCAATTCTCCTTTATTGAGCGGGGTTTGCAAAATTTTCTCAAAGCTAATGCCTAATTCGTTGAATAAGCCTGTGATTTTGGAAAATGCCCCGACTTCATCTGCTAAGTGGAGACGGAAATAAAACTGTCCATACCGCTCCTGAGGTGATTTTAACACACTTTTAAACCTAGGCGCTACAACGGTTTTTCCATTTACGCCAAGCCGCATGTTTCTGATCACCGCTACGACATCCGCCATCACCGCGGTTGCCGTAGGCAAGCTTCCTGCACCAGGACCGTAGAACATTGTTTCTCCAACGGCTTCTCCCTTAACATAAATGGCATTATATTCATTTTTAACAGAGGCAAGCGGATGACTAGTCGCAAGGAAAGTAGGCTGTACACTGACTTCCACTTTTTGGTCATCCAATTGGGCTATACCGATGAGCTTCATCGTATATCCCAGTTTTTGCCCGTAATGCAAGTCTTGCAGCGAAAGATTGCTTATGCCTTCCACTTCCACATCATCGAGCGATACATTGGTTGAGAACGCCAGCCTGGCTAAAATGGCCATTTTCCTTGCCGCGTCCAACCCTTCCACATCTGCTGTTGGATCTGCTTCTGCAAACCCGAGTTCTTGCGCTTTTTTCAGAGCCGCTTCATAGGACTGGCCTTCTTCATCCATTTTTGTCAATATATAATTCGTCGTACCATTGACAATACCCATCACTTTTTTCAACCGGTCTGATACAAGACCTTCCGATAATCCTCTTAAAATCGGAATTCCGCCACCGACACTCGCTTCATAAAACAAATCCACCTGATTTTGAGCAGCCGCTTCAAGCAATTCCGGACCATGAAGGGCAATTAAATCCTTATTGGCGGTAACAACATGTTTCCCCGACTGGATCGCTTTTATCATGTGTTCCCGTGCCTCTTCGATACCACCGATTACTTCCACGACAAGATCAATATCGGGGTCTTGCAGTATATCATCCGGATTAGAGGTGAGGAATGTTTGGCCGATTTGAATATCACGTTCCTTATCAGTGTTTCTGACGAGAATGCTTTTGACTCTCACTTCGCATCCTACTTGATGTTGCAACTCCTCTTGGTGATTTTGAATGAGCTGGACAACTCCGGAGCCAACCGTTCCCAAACCCAATAGTCCGATAGATACATAGCTTTTCATTTCTTCCTCACCTTTCTGTATGTCTGTAAAATACATTTGTTTTTATATAGTAGACATTTAAACTTCAAAAGTCAAGGGGTTTTTTTACCTGTTTTTGCTGTAAAATGAACATATTGTGACATTTTGAAAAGAGGAATCCAACCGTTTTTCTAGAAATATGAATAAAAGAATAAAGCAAAAGGAGGAATACGGCATTATGGGGCCGGAAATCAACAGGGAAACAACGGTCAACAGAGGGCCAAAGAAACGGAACACCAAATTCATTGTGATCGGTTCTCTGGCTGCCTTGTTTTTCCTGGCTGCTGCAACTTGCGTCGCGATTTCTGTATATGTGGGAACAAATTTGACAAAACCGGAGAAAAAACCGATCGTCATTACCCCTGGCGATTATGACATGAATTATCAAGATATCGACTTTTTCAGCCATGATGCCAAAACGAAGTTGGCGGGCTGGGTGCTTGAACCTCCCGTTCCGGCAAAAATGAACATTATTTTTGCCCACGGTTATAAAGGGAACCGTTACGAGGAAAACATTCCGTTTATGCCGCTGGCCAACAATTTACTTGTAAAAGGATATCGGGTCATTACGTTTGATTTTCGTTATGCGGGGGAATCAGAAGGAGACATGACCACTGTTGGAGTCAAAGAAAAATGGGACCTCCTGGGGGCCATTGATTGGACAGCCGACCAATATGAGGAGCCGATTGGATTGCTGGGAATATCCATGGGGGCGTCCACTTCCATTTTAGCGGCGGCTGAATCAAAGAATGTGCATGCAGTCGTAGCCGACAGCCCGTTCAGCGATTTGCATGATTATTTGGAAGAAAATATGCCGGTCTGGACCGATCTGCCGAATTTTCCTTTTACACCGTTGATCCTCAATATCATTCCACTAATGGCTGACATCGATTTGTCCGGCGCAAGCCCGATCACTGTGCTGGATGATGTGGCTCCGCGTCCAGTGTTATTTATCCACAATAAAGGCGATCGTTCCATCCCTTACACAGAAAGTGAAAAAATGTACAAAAAGCACCCCGATGTTTTTTCGTTTTGGCTTACCGAGGGAGACGGGCATGTGAAATCTTTTGAGCAAAACTCTGAGGAATATGTTGAAAAGGTGATTGCTTTTTTTGACGGGGTATTACAAGGAATAAAGGAAGATGAGTGACAGGCTCAACATGAAAAAACGTACATGATGCTGGCGGGAATAAGCCATGTCCGCCCGGAACGCAAGAAAACGATGCTGAGGTTGCGAATGGCGCTTTGGCGGACATCTGCGAATATAAATGAGTATGACTCGATCAAGCAAAAAAATAAATTCATAAAATGGATGATGGTGAATAGATGTAATGGAAATGAATGACAAAATGCCGAAAAAACCGTTAAACAAACAATTTTTTCAACAGCCAACGCTTGAACTAGCCAAGTCGCTTTTAGGCTGCCTCCTTGTCAACGAAACGGAAGAAGGGCTTTCCGCCGGATATATAGTGGAAACGGAAGCCTATATAGGCCCGCATGATCGCGCCGCCCACAGTTACGGCAATAGAAGGACGAAGCGGACTGAAATCATGTATGGCCAGGCAGGGCTCGTGTATACATACTCGATGCACACGCATTGTCTGATCAATGTCGTCAGCGCAGGCATTGATGAGCCCGAAGCCGTATTGATTCGAGCGTTGGAGCCTGTTACAGGAATTGGCCTTATGAAAAAGAGGCGCCCAGTCGATCAAATGAAAAACTTGACGAATGGCCCCGGAAAATTAACAAAGGCAATGGGGATTACCATGGAGGACTACGGCCGAACATTTTATGAGCGGCCGTTATATATCAGTGATGGCTATTCCCCGACAGAAATAGAGCAAGGAACCAGGATCGGGATTCAAAATTCGGGTGAGGCGCGAGATTACCCGTGGCGTTTCTGGGTTAAGGGAAATCCATATGTATCACGATAAAATATATATGGAGGGGGCTGTTTAAAAAGTCCGATTTAGAGTCAACACACTACAATCTAAAACCCAAGAATGTTGATTTTATAGCATTCTTGGGTTTTGTTTTATTATTTTTCAAGCTGTCATATTCCTTTCCGGACAGCTTTTTTTCGGTATGAACTGGCAGGAAGATCCCCACTTCAAAAAATCACGGTAAGTGCGGGGGAGCAACAGTCAGTTAAAGCCCGATTCGTCCGGGGCGGCGACACACATCTCATGGTTTTCTGGAAGCGTCATAACCATGATGTACGGGTGCAGCGAAGCCACAAGACAGGGAAAGTGCGACAGCATCATGATCGCACGAAGATAAAGTAAGGCGCTCCTCCCCAGAGCTTGCCAACAGGACGCTGTCGCTCCGTTTCTTATAAGGGGAAAGAGAGCGCGGCATGAGCTTCTTGCATGGACCCGCACCCTGTCACCCTGATCATGCCGCCAATAGATTTCGCTATCAGGTAAAAATGCATCTCATATTTTTTTGTAAAAATGGTTGCATGTATATTTGTGTTAGTGTACTATTTGGTTAGTACAATAACAGTTGATGACGGAGGTCAAACTCATGAAAGCATTTATTGGATTAGTTAAAAAGGATTTAAGTTTAATGAAATTTTGGTACATCGTTTGGCTTGCGGTTTTTATTATCGGGATGGCGGGTGTGTATATCCTCTCTGTTTATTTATCAGAGCCGCTAATACCCGTTCCTTTTCTGATGATGGCTGCCGGGTTTCACATGTTTTTGGCACCGATCTCCCTACTTTATACTTTAAATCTCGAGGGGAAAACACAGTTATGGCTGTATAATCCGCAAAGCAGTTTGAAATTGCTGTTATCAAAGCTCAGTACGGCAGCCATTATTCAGTTGATTGCGCAACTCATCATTTCCTTGTATGCCTTGTTTATCATGCAAGCATTGGTGAAAGCAGGGAAAATCGCTTCTTTCGGCAACTTCCTGCCTATCAAACAAGGGATTTTTATGCAGTTGGGCATTTTCAGCACAGCAATGTATATATCGATCTGGTTCATTTTCCTTTGGACGGTTTACCATTCTCTAGGAAAATACCCCGCCATTAGACATTTTCGCTGGCTGGCGGTGGTTCTCGTTTGGTTTGCATGGAGCTTACTGGAAGAGCTTCTTGTAAAAACGAAGATTTTAACAAATGAGTGGTTCTCTTTGGACCTAAACGTCCATATTGAGCCCAACTTGAAATATGAAGATGGCTGGAACATCATCTATACGGATGTATCGCTACCTATCATACCCATTCTGTTGTATGCCGCTTTGGCTATCATCCTTTTCCTCCTTGCCAGTAGGTTGCTGGACCGGAAAGTCGAGGTGTAAACATGTCCAAAGAATTTGAAGCGTCAAAGCCCATTTATATACAAATTACTGAAAAGATTTTTCAAAGGATTATCCGGGGAGAAATCAATCCCGGGGAAAAGCTTCCGTCAGTAAGGGACATGGCTGTCCAATCGGGTGTCAACCCAAATACGATACAAAGGTCATATGCGGAAATGGAAAGGATGGGTATTGTGGAGACAAGACGTGGACAGGGGACGTTCGTGATTGAAAAGGAAAGCATTGTCGATGAATTGAAGCAGTCGATGCAGACGGAAATCATCGGCCAGTTTGTCAAAAGCATGAAAGAATTGGGATATACGAACCAGCAAATGGTGAGTGGATTGACACATTATTTGGAGGATGGTGGGCAGGATGAACATTGAATTAAAGGGCGTCGTGAAAAAATACGGAGCAGAAAAGGCTCTGGACAATGTCACTCTATATTTTGAACCGGGGAAAATTTACGGTCTGCTCGGCCCCAATGGGAGTGGAAAATCCACCACATTGAAATTGATCACCGGCCTTGTTTATCCGAACAGCGGAACAGTGACCGTTTTACAAGAGAAGGTCACAAGAAGGATCAGCAAAAAAGTGGCATACTTGACGGAACTCGATATGTTTTATGATTCTTTTACCACCGGGAAAATGATCGAGTTCTATGATTCTCAATTTCCCGATTTTGACCGGGACAAAGCGTTTCACCTTCTTAAAGAAATGGAACTGCCGGAAAATAAAAAAATTAAACAGCTTTCCAAAGGGAACCGCGGAAGGTTGAAACTCGTATTAACCTTGGCAAGGGACGTTCCGGTGGTCCTGCTGGACGAACCATTTTCCGGACTCGATCCAATGGTGCGGGATTCCATTGTTACAAGCTTGCTCACCTATATTAATTTTGAAAAACAGACCGTCATTATCGCCACGCACGAGATTGATGAGATTGAGCAGATAATGGATGAAGTGATCGCCATTTATAACGGTGACATTATCGGCCGTGAAAATGTGGAAGCCATACGCGAAGAACAAGGCTTATCTGTCTTAGAATGGTTCAAATTAATCATGCGGAACAAAGGGAAGGAAGTGTGAAAAAAGCTGTCGTTGAGTTGAAAAATGTCACGAAAATGATTCGCGGAAGAAAAATGATTGATGACTTAAGCTTTGAAGTCGAAGTCGGGGAAGTGTTTGGATTTTTGGGGCCGAACGGAGCCGGGAAGACGGCAACGATCAGAATGATTGTCGGTTAACGCTTTAAAATGTGAATGGAAGGAGTTTAGAAATTTCATCATTGCTTTTTTTAGTTCACAATATATATTCAGAACGGAAGGCGACGACTCCTGCGGGAATAGCTTGAGCTGAAGACCCCGCAGGTGCAAAGCGATGAGGAGGCTAAAGCCAAGCCAGCATGTCTGTAAAATCCATTGGAAACGAATGATAAAATGGATCCGTTCAACAACTTGTTAAGGTGTGAATGTCATTTCTGCTTTTTATCCATCGGCCTCTCACCTTCACTTGATTTGTAGTTCTGTAAATCCCTATCGTTTCAGTAATACTAAAAACGCGCTCGGAATAAGTACATTTTATACAGTTTTGTGCCCTTAGCGAGAGCGAAAGGAATGGTTCTAATTATGAGAAAAATATTTTATAGTTGCTTCATGATCATCATCTTTGTGTTGAGCGGATGTTCCGAGGAAGAAAATATGGATGCTCAGGAAGAAAGTGCTACAGAAGAGGAAATTTCTCTAAAGGACATAAAAATCCCTAGTACTATCTTCACCTCTGAAAAAAACAATAGTGTCATTGACGAAGAAGAAATGAAACAAAGTATCAAAATATATTTAGACAGTGACGAAGAGTTAAATAATGCTTTAGAATCATTTGAGGAGTTCATATGGGACGATCAGACATTAAATAAAAGTGAATTAGAGAAATTTAAAAAAATTAACAAACTTATAAAAGAAAATGATGAGAATTTCTCTCGTTATATCTCCAATAATACCTTACCTAAAGGTTATCAAGAAGAGTCGGAAAGGATTAGTCGTTATATTACAACTTCAAATGAGTATATTCGTGAATTAAGTGAAGTGCTCGACAACGCAAGCGAAGGGAAAATTTCTGAAAAAGACATTGGATCCATCATTAATAAAACTCCTAAAGTGAGTGGAAGAGAACAGAAAAAAATTGAAGACTTCCTTGATGAGAAGAATATTGACACAAAGGCCTTTGGAAGGGATGTTAAAAAATAAAGTTAACCATTGAATTGGAAAGGTGGACAATGAAAAGGAACTATCGGGTTTGTCAAGTTAAGTGTGTAAGTACACTTTACTCAAGGTATCTTAAAACCCTATCTTTCAGTTTGTCGTGAAAGAGCAGTTGGTTTCTGACCATGGCCCAATTTTGGATATGCCCGCCATCCCATTTTGTTTCCAGTTCCTTAATGGTGAAGATGTATTTCGGAAGCTTATTTATACATGCCATTACTGCAACCTCATAAGGATTTCGCCGAGGTTGCATTTTTAATTTGTCATCGTAAAAGCTAGGACGTGTATGTTCCACTTCATCTCCATACTCACATCGTTTATAACGGTCAGACTGTCATCCCATTTTCCCCCATACTCACATCAAAAGCTACAACATGTTTATGTTTCATGATTTCTGCTCCCTCTTAGCCAATCATAGAAGCCTTCACACTGCCTTATTGACATGATCTTTTTGGACCCCCAACATACTAAACTTGTGAAGTTGGCCGGTCTTTTATATGGATTCTAGATCTTGAAGCTGTTCGGCAAAAAAATACTAGCACAAACCATGGCCTTGGTCGCACTACTGATGTTAGTAGTTTTTTCGGTATGAACTGCAGGAAGGTCCCCATTTCAAAAAATCGCGCCAAAAGTCCGATTCGTCCGGGGCGGTGATACACAACTCATGGTTTTCAAAGATATCGGTCATGGAAGCGCCGCAACGTATACGCTTGTACGAGTGTAAGAGAAGAAACAAACAAGGCAGGGAAAGCGCGAGCTTGGATGACGCTATTTCCTCGGTTAAGCCAACAGGACGCTTTCATTCTTTAGCCTTTGTTCCGCCTTTTGATCGAGGGGAAGAGAATGGCATAATTCTCTGAAAGTAGCTGCATCCGGTGACCATAGCCCATCTCTTGAAATTTTCTATCAGGTAAAAAATACATCTTATGTTTTTTTGTAAAAATGGTTGCATGTATACTTGTGTTAGTGTACTATCTAATTAACACACTAATACAAGGTGGCGGAGGTAAAGTCATGAAGGCATTTATTGGGTTGGTTAAAAAGGATTTAGGTTTAATGAAATTTTGGTCTTGGATGGGGCTTCTATTTTTCGGTATGGCAGGTATGCATATCTTCTCAGGTTATATATCGGAGCCGGAGTTAATGTTTCCCTTCATGATGGCTGCTGTTCTGATATTGGCGCCGCTCTTACTGCTTTATACTTTAAGGGTCGAGGGGAAAACACAGTTATGGCTGTATAATCCGCAAAGCAGTTTGAAATTGCTGTTAGCAAAGCTCGGTGCCGCGGCTATTATTCAGTTGATTGCGCAACTTTTCATATCCTTTTATGCTTTGTTTTTTATGCGAAGGGCGATCGCTTTTTTCAGCAGTGCTCTGCCTATCGATCAAGGGATCATTTCTTTACAGTTACATATCTTTGGCACAGCGATGCATGTATCAGTTTTGTTCATGTTTCTTTGGACGGTTTACCATTCACTAGGAAAATACCCCGCTATTAGACATTTTCGCTGGCTGGCGGTGGTTCTCGTTTGGCTTTCCTATCACGTACTGGTGGAAAGGCAACTCTGGAAACTACCTATTTTCCAAAATAGTCTATCCTTGTTTACCTTGATGTACGCTATTTTATCCATCATCTTCTTTCTCCTTGCCAGTAGGCTGCTGGACCGGAAAGTCGAGGTGTAAACATGTCCAAAGAATTTGAAGCGTCAAAGCCCATTTATATACAAATTACTGAAAAGATTTTTCAAAGGATCATCCGGGGAAAAATCAATCCCGGGGAAAAACTTCCGTCTGTAAGGGGCATGGCTGTCCAATCGGGTGTCAACCCAAATACGATACAAAGGTCATATGCGGAAATGGAAAGGATGGGTATTGTGGAGACAAGACGTGGACAGGGGACGTTCGTGATTGAAAAGGAAAGCATTGTGAATAAATTGAAGCAGTCGATGCAGACGGAAATCATCGGCCAGTTTGTCAAAAGCATGAAAGAATTGGGATATACGAACCAGCAAATGGTGAGTGGATTGACACATTATTTGGAGGATGGTGGGCAGGATGAACATTGAATTAAAGGGCGTCGTGAAAAAATACGGAGCAGAAAAGGCTCTGGACAATGTCACTCTATATTTTGAACCGGGGAAAATTTACGGTCTGCTCGGTCCCAATGGGAGTGGAAAATCCACCACATTGAAATTGATCACCGGCCTTGTTTATCCGAACAGCGGAACAGTGACCGTTTTACAAGAGAAGGTCACAAGAAGGATCAGCAAAAAAGTGGCATACTTGACGGAACTTGATATGTTTTATGATTCTTTTACCACCGGGAAAATGATCGAGTTCTATGATTCTCAATTTCCCGATTTTGACCGGGACAAAGCGTTTCACCTTCTTAAAGAAATGGAGTTGCCGGAAAATAAAAAAATCAAACAGCTTTCCAAAGGGAACCGGGGAAGATTGAAACTCGTATTAACCTTGGCAAGGGACGTTCCGGTGGTCCTGCTGGACGAACCATTTTCCGGACTCGATCCAATGGTGCGGGATTCCATTGTTACAAGCTTGCTCACCTATATTAATTTTGAAAAACAGACCGTCATTATCGCCACGCACGAGATTGATGAGATTGAGCAGATAATGGATGAAGTGATCGCCATTTATAACGGTGACATTATCGGCCGCCAAAATGTGGAAGCCATACGCGAAGAACAAGGCTTATCTGTCTTAGAATGGTTCAAATCAATCATGCGGAACAAAGGGAAGGAAGTGTGAGAAATGAAAGCTGTTGTTGAGTTGAAAAATGTCACGAAAATAATTCGCGGAAGAAAAATTATTGATGACTTAAGCTTTGAAGTCGAAGCCGGGGAAGTGTTTGGATTTTTGGGGCCGAACGGAGCCGGGAAGACGACAACGATCAGAATGATTGTCGGTTTGATTGGCATAACGGCCGGGGAGATTAAAATTTGCGGAAAAAGCGTCCGCAAAAATTATGAAGACGCGATTAGCCATGTAGGAGCCATCGTCGAAAACCCGGAGTTGTATAAATTCTTGACTGGTTATCAAAATTTACAGCAGTCTGCCCGCCTGTTTAAGGGAATCACGAAAGAAAAAATAGATGCGGTCGTAAGTCTTGTCGGATTGACAGAGCGAATCCACGACAAAGTCAAGACTTACTCTTTGGGGATGAGACAGAGATTGGGAATTGCCCAAAGCCTCCTGCATGATCCAAAAGTTCTTATTTTGGATGAACCGACAAATGGGCTTGATCCCGCGGGCATCAGGGAAATCAGGGGCTATTTAAGGCGATTGGCCAAAGAGAAAAACCTTTCCATTATCGTCTCCAGTCATTTGTTGTCGGAAATGGAAATGATGTGTGACCGGTTCGCTATTATTCAAAAGGGGACGCTCGTCAATGTCCAAAGTATCGCCAGTGAAGAGGTGGAGTCTGATACCAAAACGTATTATTGCGATGTGGATAATAGAAATGAAGCCTTAAAATTATTGGCAAGTCGTGGAATTCAAGGAATGAAGAGAGAAAATGGCATTCATATTTTAGTGGAACCTTCTCAAATACCGGATGTGTTGCGCTTATTGCTTGAACACGATCTCCTCGTGTTTGAAATAAGCCCAGTGAAAAAATCTTTGGAAGAAAGGTTCCTTGAAATGACAAACGACCCGGGGGTGGCAGCCAATGTTTAATTTGGTACGCAATGAATGGGAGAAGATTTTTAGGCAGATCAGTACATATATCATGATGGGACTGCTCATTCTCATTCTGATCGTAACGGCTGGCATGATGAAATATCTTGACAGCAAAGAAAAAGCGGAAAATCAAGATTGGAAGCAAGAGTTGATGGCGGAAAACGAGAATTTAAAACAACAGCATGAAGATATGCAAATTATAGGCCCTAAGGATCTTATTGAACAGGAGATAGCTATTAATGAATATCGGATAAAAAATGACTTGCCGCCTGTTGAGGAGCGCACGGTTTGGACATTTATCAACGACTCGATTTCTCTCATACCATTTGCCGGCTTGTTCGTACTCATTGTTGCTGCTGGTATTGTCGCCAATGAATTTTCATGGGGAACGATCAAAATATTGTTGGTGAAGCCCTATAAACGTTGGAAGATATTGTTGGCAAAATACTTTACCGTCAATTTGTTCCTGCTGCTTATGCTTGCCATCCTATTCGTTTGCGCCAGTATCATTGGAGCGGTTCTGTTCGGGACGGGAGATTCGTCAAGCAATGTCCATCTGGCTTATGTGAATGGACAGGTGAAGGAACAAAGTCTGTTTTTATACTTGGTCAAATCGTATGCCCTCAATTCCTTAAGCGTCTTTTTGCTTGCCGCTATGGCATTCATGATTTCGGCTGTTTTCAAGAACAGCGCGCTGGCGATCGGCCTGTCGGTATTTCTGCTTTTCACAGGCGAAACGGCCACCAAATTGCTGGCCAGCAAATTTGAATGGGCCAAATATAGTTTGTTTGCCAACACTAACTTAATGCAATATATTGATGGGATGCCATTGGTGGATGGCATGACGCTCTCTTTTTCCATATGGATGATGATACTGTATTTTACAATCTTTCAAATACTGGCTTTTCTATTCTTTTTGAAAAGGGATGTTACGGCTTAAGCCTGTAACATCTCTTTCTCTCTGTGGGGTTTTTTTGTCCATCCCCAAAACACAATTCCGAATCTTGCAAATAAAAGTTTGGTATTCAGATTGTTTTTTTGGTATAGTAAATGTGTAACGAATCATAGACTAATATGGACCCAATGTTTGTTAACGGGTTTTAGTTGTTGGTTTATGTAATCGTTGCCACGTCCATTATCATGAAGAAGGGGGAATTTGCTTGAAGATGTCACGGTCTGCTTTCATGGTTTTCGTACTATCAATCTTACTGGTACTTTCCGGCTGTTTTAGCGGTCAAACGGAGACTTCGCCGGAACCGGCTGACGAGAAAAAATCTGGTGGCGAGCAAAAGTCGGGCGAGAAGAAAATTTTACGTCTCAATAACAATGAAGAGCCGGGTTCACTACACCCTGGAACAGCACAGGGAACCCATGATTCATGGATCCTGGAGCATGCCTTTGAAGGATTGACGAAGAAAACGCCTGAAGGTGAAATAGTCGAGGGAATCGCTAAAGATTGGAATGTGAGTGATGACGGATTAACGTGGACTTTCAACTTAAGGGATGACGCGAAATGGTCCAATGGCGACCCTGTAACAGCTCACGACTTTGAATTTGCCTGGAAATACGCGCTCAATCCTGAAAGCGCTTCCGAGTATGCTTATCAACTCTATTATCTTGAAGGAGGAGAAGCGTACAACAGCTCGCAAAACAAGGACGAATATGCCGCGTTGGAAGAAAAAGTCGGTGTAAAGGCTTTGGACGACCTTACGCTTGAAGTTAAACTTGCGGAACCAACACCTTACTTCCTTGATTTGACATCTTTTTATACGTTTTATCCTGTGAACAAAAAGGTACAGGAAGCAAACCCCGACTGGGCACTGGAAGCTGAAACATATGTATCAAACGGAGCTTTTAAACTGACGGAGTGGAAACATAAAGAAAGCATGAAATTGGAGAAAAACGAAAACTATTACGATAAGGATAAAATCAAACTGGATGAGGTTCAATTTGTCATTATTGACAATGCTGATACCGCGTGGCAAATGTATCAGTCCAATGAGCTTGACCTCGTCTACCCGCTGCCTCCGGATGTGACAGGCGAACTGAGTGGAACAGACGATCCAGAATTCGAGATTGCTCCGGATTTGGCAATATATTACTATAATTTAAATAATGAGGTAAAGCCATTTAACAATGTAAAGGTTAGAAAGGCTTTATCGATGGCGATTGACCGAAAGTCTCTTGTTGAACATGTGACGCAGGGCGGCCAGCAGCCCGCGTATGGCATCATCCCGCCAGGAATTCCCGATGTGGAAGGAGATTTCCAGGAAAACTCCGGCGACCTGTTTAAAGAAGATGCGGAAGAAGCGAAGAAGCTCCTGCAGGAAGGACTTGCTGAAGAAGACATGGATCAAATGCCAGAGTTTACCCTAACGTATAATACGGATGAAGGGCATAAAAAGGTTGCTGAGGCGATACAGGAAATGTGGCGCAAAAACTTGGATGTAAACGTCACATTGGAAAACGTAGAATTCCAAGTCAAGCTTGACCGGGAAAAAGCTGGGGACTATCAAATTTCCCGTGGCGGTTGGGTAGGGGACTATGTTGACCCGATGACATTCGTTGATCTTTGGGTAACAGACGGTTCGTTCAATGATGCGAATTGGAGCAATCCGGAATATGATAAAAACGTTAAAATCGGCAAGACGTCCATGGATCAAAAAGAACGGATGGAAGCCATGCACAAAGCGGAAGAAATTTTAATCGAAGAAATGCCGATTATACCGCTATATTTCTACACAAAACCGTTCACTGTGAAGCCGCATGTGAAAGGGATTTTTACACCAATTAACCGATATCCACAGTTCATTTATGCGGACATTGAAAAATAATCATGCATTTCAAAATTGGGTATGCCACTTTTGGCATACCTGGTTTTAGTCTTTATTTTTTCATCTTACTGTATGTATGGCATGGCTATATCCCGGATTAACAGGCAGCAAGCAAGCTTCCCATTTTCAAAAATTCGCGGGGAAATAGGTTCACCGGGAATCAACTGCTAGTAAAAGCCCGATTGGTACAACTAACCATATGCGAAATAAAGCTTTCGCAGATTGAAGTTTTGCTTAGAAAGAGGTGTAAATGATGTGGAAATATACGCTAAATCGTTTATTTTGGGCAATCATCACTGTGTGGGTCATCATTACACTCACCTTTATCATTATGAAAACCATTCCGGGGAATCCGTTCGCCAAAGAAGGGCCGATGCCCCCGGCTGTATATGAAAACTTACAGCGCCACTATAATCTTGATAAACCGGAAATGGTCCAATATGCCCTATATTTAAAGTCTGTCCTCCAACTGGATTTCGGGCCATCCATGAAAACAAAAGCTATCACAGTCAATGATTATATTAAAAATGGATTTCCCGTTTCTCTCCATTTAGGGCTTCAAGCATTGTTGATAGCCATTACATTCGGTTTGTTCCTTGGGGTCATTGCTGCTTTGAACAGAAACCGGTGGCCAGACTACTCAGCGATGGTCCTTGCCATCATCGGCCTGTCCGTTCCAAGTTTTGTCCTTGCCACCTTTTTGATCCATTATGTTGCTGTTAAGTGGGAACTTCTGCCCGTTGCAACGTGGAAGTCTTGGTCTCATACCATTCTCCCTTCGATTGCGTTGGCGATGATGCCCATGGCTTATATTGCCCGATTAATGAGATCGAGCATGCTGGAAGTGATGAGCCAGGATTATATATTAACTGCCAAAGCCAAGGGTCTGGCCGGCGGTGCCATCATCATGAAGCATGCGGTACGGAATGCTATCCTGCCTGTCGTGACAGTACTCGGTATCCTGACGGCCAATCTGGTAACCGGGAGTTTCATTATCGAGTATATATTTGGAATACCCGGCATGGGTGAAATGTTTGTAAATAGCATTTTCAACCGTGACTATCCGGTCATTTTAGGGGCGACCATCTTTTACAGCATCATTCTCATCGCATTGATCTTTATTGTGGATGTTGCCTACACTTGGATTGACCCCAGAATCAAGATCGGAAAGGAGAGCGGCTGATGAGCAAGCACGAACTGAATATGACGGAAGATATGTTTTTGCCGGCGGAAGACAATTACCAGGAAGCTGAAAAAATTGCGAGGCCTTCTGTTTCCTATTGGAGTGATGTATGGCGCAGACTTGTTGAAAACAAGCTTGCGATGCTCGGATTAACTGTTATTTTTCTATTGACAATCATGGCCGTTATCGGTCCACATTTAAACGGATATACGTATTATGAACAGGATTTTACCAAAAAGAATTTGCACCCCAATGCTGAGCATTGGTTTGGAACCGACTCGGCCGGAAGAGATTTATTTACCCGCAGTTGGTATGGGGCGAGAATTTCACTGTTTATCGGATCGATGGCCGCGTTGATCGACTTTTTAATTGGTGTCGTATACGGCGGTATTTCGGCCATCAAAGGCGGCCGCACTGATAACGTCATGATGAGGATTGCTGAAATACTATACTCGATTCCTTATTTGCTTGTTGTGATTTTAGTCATGATCGTCATGGAAAGAGGTATTTGGCCGATCATCATTGCTTTGTCTATTACGGGCTGGATTCAAATGGCAAGGCTCGTCAGGGGCCAGGTGCTGCAATTAAAGGAGCAGGAATTTGTTCACGCATCGAACGCTCTTGGGGCCAAAATGGGCTGGGTTTTAAGAAAACATATGATACCGAATACATTAGGGCCTATCCTTGTCAATATTACCCTTACTGTTCCGACGGCCATTTTTGCTGAAGCGACCTTGAGTTTCCTGGGATTGGGTGTTCAAGCGCCCCAAGCAAGCTGGGGGACGCTCGTAAGTGATTCCTTGGGCAGTATTCATGTGGGGAATTTCTATCAATTGTTTATACCTGCTATTTTAATTTCTTTAACGATGTTGGCATTTAACGTATTCGGGGATGGACTTAGGGATGCGCTCGATCCCAGATTAAGAGAATGAGAGAGGTGGGGATCGATATGAATAATATACTGGAAGTCAAAAACTTGCACGTATCTTTTCAAACATATGCCGGAGAGGTAAAGGCGGTCAGAGGCGTCAATTTTAACGTAAGAGAAGGAGAAACGATCGCCATTGTTGGAGAATCGGGCTGCGGTAAAAGTGTAACAGCCAAATCAATCATGCGGCTGTTGCCTTCCCCTCCCGCGCAATATAAGCAGGGATCGATACAATTTCAGGGGAACAATCTTTTCGATATAACTGAAAAAGAAATGCAGCGCATCAGAGGCAATAAAATCAGCATGATCTTCCAGGACCCAATGACATCTTTAAATCCAACAAGCAAAATAGGCAACCAGATTATAGAGGCTATTTTGAAACATAATGACATGAATAAAAAGGCAGCTGTTGAAAAAGCCATTGAAATGCTGGAACTTGTTGGAATTCCGCAGCCAGGCCACCGGGTGAATCAATATCCGCATGAATTTTCGGGCGGGATGCGCCAAAGGGCCATGATTGCCATGGCGCTGGCATGCAATCCGCGGCTGTTGATCGCCGACGAACCGACGACAGCTTTGGATGTGACGATACAGGCTCAAATATTGGAATTGATGAAAAAAATCCAGCAAGAAACCGGAACTTCCATTATTTTAATTACACATGATTTGGGCGTAGTAGCAGAAATGGCCGAGCGCGTAGTCGTCATGTATGCCGGCCAGGTGATCGAAAGCGGCACAGTGAAAGAGATCTTTAACAACCCTCAACATCCCTACACAATGGGATTATTAAATTCCATTCCGCGCTTGGATATGGATAAAAACCAGCCGCTTGCTCCCATCATCGGTACTCCGCCAGACTTGATAGATCCTCCGGAAGGGTGTCCATTTTATGCCAGATGCAAATATGCCATGCGCATATGCAAAGGTCACAACCCGGAGTTTGAAGAAGTAGGTTCAAACCAGTTTACCGCTTGCTGGCTTCACCACCCAATGGCTCAAAAGAGAGCAAGTGTGTAACAAAGGAGGAAGCACATGACACCGGAATTGAAAGAAAAAAAATCTTTTGAACAGGGATATTCTTCCATACCATTAATCCAAGTGAAGAATGTAAAGAAATATTTTACCGTAGGTAATAAAAAATTGAAGGCGGTTGACGGGTTATATTTGGATATATACCAGGGAGAAACGGTCGGCCTTGTTGGTGAAAGCGGCTGCGGGAAATCAACCGCGGGCAGAACGATCATCAGATTATACGAGCCGACTTCGGGTGCAGTTTTATTTAACGGAAAAAATATTTTTCAAAGCAATGATCGTGAAATGTCCCAAATGCGGCGGGAAATGCAAATGATTTTTCAGGATCCCTACGCATCGTTGAATCCGCGAATGACAGTTGAGGAAGTCATTGGAGAGCCATTTGCGATTCACGGTGTGTTGAGCGGAAAAAAGAGGCGTGAGCGGGTCAAAGAATTGCTGCGGCTTGTCGGGTTGGATGCCGATCATATTAGCCGTTTTCCCCATGAGTTCAGCGGCGGCCAACGCCAGCGGATCGGCATTGCGCGGGCGCTTGCCCTTGATCCGACATTCATTGTTTGTGATGAACCGATTTCGGCCCTGGACGTATCGATACAGGCTCAAGTTGTGAATCTTCTAAAAGACTTGCAACGAAAAATGGGTTTGACCTATTTATTTATTGCGCATGATTTATCAATGGTCAAATATATTTCCGATCGAATTCTCGTCATGTATCTGGGGAAAATGTTTGAGCTTGCGGATAGTGAAAAGCTGTATGAGGACCCATTGCATCCATATACAAAAGCTTTATTGTCATCGGTTCCGATCCCCGATCCCGAAGTGAAGCGGGAACGGATTATTTTAAAAGGCGATGTGCCAAGTCCCATAGATCCCCCGAGCGGATGTGTATTCCGAACGCGCTGTCCGGTTGCTATGGACGTGTGTGCCAAAGTTGATCCAGACTGGAAAGAAGTAAAACCGGGACATTTCACCGCATGTCATTTATATCAGTAACAGGGGGCCGCGAGCCCCTTTTTACATGTTGCGAAAAATGCATACATGTGGCTGGAAGTTTTACTGGAATAGCGAACATATTCATGTCCTTCTTTCCGGGGCAATCCTCGATTCTTATGGTCTAATCCTCAAACCATTCTTCGTTTACATGACTTTCAATGGAAAAATGTTTTTTTTTTCATTATTTTAATAGTTTACGATCAGATTGACTCAATCCTTTGTTTTATGGTAAAGTAATACCAATTTATGAAAATCCTTTAGTTCGATAGAGAGTTAAAGAATAATTGATTCGGGAAGTGAGTATTATGTTTTTGCCTGCAGGGAGCAGAGATGAAATGGGACCCGCCGTCAGCAATCGGTTTTCGGTAATGGAAAAGTTCCGGAAGGTCGTGACATTACGCGGATATGAAATGATTTCAACACCAGTTGTGGAGTATGCGTCCACTTTTACGAATGATTACGTCAATATGAAATTACAAAACATGTTAAAATGGTTCAACTCTGAAGGAGAAATTGAAGTGTTGCGTCCCGATTGGACGACGGCCATTGCAAGAGCTTTATCTTCCCGGGAAGCCACACCGCAAAAATGGGCTTATCAAGGTTCTATATTTAGGACGGACCGTCCTGGCATGGAATGCAACCAGGCCGGAATTGAAATACTTCATATGCCGCTATTGATGGGGGAAAGTGAGAGTCTGCTCATGGCCCATTCTTTCTTGAAGGAAATGGGCATGGAGGATTATGTAATTGAGCTGGGGCATGCAAATATATATGAAAGCCTCGTTTCAAATCTGCCATTTGCCAAAGATGATGCGGAAAAACTCCACCAAGCCATGCATGACAAGAAAAAGGATGAGGTATACCACATCGTACTCAATATCGGAGGAAAAAAAGCAGCGGCAGAACTCGCGGCGCTTGTTGATGCATATGGTGATATTGGTGTCATTGACGAATATGAGAAGCGCTGGAAAGATCAGGAGCACTTGCTTCAAATCCTTGAACAAATGAAAAAAGTAGCCCATATATTGAAAGCATCCGGAAGCGGGGACATTCTCGTCGATTTGGGAAGAGTTAAAAACCTCCCTTATTATTCCGGAATGATGTATCGGGGCTTTTTGAAAAAAAATGGTGGCGTTTGTTTTTCCGGAGGGCGCTACGACAAGCTTTATGACAGATATGGACGAAATGTATCTGCGGCGGGTTTGGCATTTGATCTGGATTTATTGGCCGAACAATATGAAGAAGAAAATACAAAACAGCGTATTTGCATCATTGCCAATATGGATACGATCGTTTATGCGGAAAAATTGAGAAAATCATATGAAAATTGCATTGTTGATGTGCAGTTGGACGCCGCAAATACCGGAAATTATGATAAAGTAGTGGAAATACAATTTAATGATGGAAAATATGAGGTGTTGGAAAAGTGAAACCGGTGATCGCTTTAACAAAGGGAAGGTTGGAAAAGCAATTTCTTGCCTTTCTGGAATCGCTCAATTATGATATTCAGCCTTTAAAAGAGAAAGGCAGAAAACTCCAAGTGGAAACTGAGCATTTTTATGCCGTATTTGCCAAAGGAGTTGATGTGGCTACTTATGTTGAACATGGGATAGCCGATATAGGGATTGTCGGTGAAGATATATTGTTAGAGTTTGAGCCTGATGTGTATGATTTGCTGCCGCTGCCTTTTGGAAAATGCCGTTTGGCTGTCGCGGGCGAACAGAAGGCGGAAAACAAGTTTGCAAAACAGCGTATCGCGACGAAATTTCCCAATATCACGACGAAATATTTTCGGGAAAGAGGAAAGTCGGTTGATATTGTAAAATTGGAAGGCTCTGTTGAACTGGCTCCATTATTGGGGTTGGCAGACGATATTGTTGATATTGTCGAAACGGGAAATACTTTAAGGGAGAACGGGCTTGTTGTAAAGGAAGAAATGCTTTCGATCAGTGCCCGGTGTATCGCCAACCGAAACTCCTTGAAGTTGAAAAAAGCCATCTTGGCCCCCCTTATTGATTCCTTCCGGATTGAGGAGGTCGCCATATGATACGCCAATATTCCCAAAAGGAATTTAAGGAAGCTTTTATTGCCGCGAAAACAAAAAAGCAGCCATTTGACAGTGACGTATTACAGACGGTGAAACACATATTGGATGATATTCGGAATCGCGGTGATGAAGCTGTAAAGGAATATACGAAGAAATTTGACGGTTTGGCCGCCGCTTCTTTGCTAGTTTCCAAGAAAGAGCGGGAGAACGCCTGGAATGACGTAGCGCCGGAAGTGATCACCGCTCTTAAAAAAGCGGCGGACAATATTCGAAGCTTTCACTCAAAACAACTTCAAACATCACGTGTGATGGAAATGACGGATGACATTGTTTCCGGCCAGCTTTTCCGGCCGCTCGAACGAGTTGGCATTTATGTTCCGGGAGGGAAGGCTTCCTACCCTTCAACGGTTCTCATGAATGCTATACCAGCAAAGCTTGCCGGCGTCAAGAAGATTGTCATGACAACCCCGGCAAGAGACGGCAAAAATATTCCGCCTGTTCTGTCAGTTGCCGCAGACATTGCCGGTGTGGACACTATTTATAAAATTGGCGGAAGCCAAGCGATCGGCGCACTTGCATACGGGACAGAACAAATTGAAGCCGTTGATAAAATTGTCGGCCCCGGGAACGCATATGTGGCCGCGGCAAAATCACTCGTTTTTGGTGATGTCGGAATCGACATGATTGCGGGGCCTTCGGAAGTGGCGATTATCGTGGATGAATCGGCCCATCCCCCGTATGTGGCTGCAGATTTGATCGCGCAAGCCGAACATGATGAAAAGGCGCGCTCTTTTCTTTTCTGCACGTCCAAAGCCCTCCTTGCCAAAACGCTGGAAGAAGTAAAACGGCAATGTGAAGAGCTTCCACGTAAAGACATTGCGGAAATCTCGCTTGCCAACGAAGGTGCTGCCGTTTTGGTAGACACAATTGATGAAGCATTCTCCCTAGTGAACGCTCTTGCTCCTGAACATTTGGAAATTCAGACAAAGAATGCACTTCATCATTTGAGTAAAGTGAAAAATGCCGGTTCTGTTTTTATCGGCCATCATACACCGGAAGCTGTCGGCGACTATTTTGCCGGGCCGAACCATGTATTGCCGACGGTTGGGACAGCCCGTTTTTCTTCGGGATTGTCAGTCGATGATTTTATCAAGAAAACAACTTATGTTTATTATTCAGAAAACGCATTGCGGCAGGCCGCTCCTTATGTGGAAACTCTTGCGCAGGAAGAGGAGCTTGACGGCCATGCACGCGCGGTGAAAGTGAGGCTGGAACAGTGAGAAAGACGCTTTCGGGCATAAGCCCTTATAAAGTGAAACCAGAGCCTGGCGACATGATCAGGCTGGACAACAATGAAGCATATACGAGTCTATTATCATACGTAGATTTTTCCGAGCTGGAAAAAACGCTGATTCACCGCTATCCGGCAGAAAGTACGGAAGCGCTCATCGAGGCGTACAGCAAATTTTCCGGTTTTCCCCAAAACAATTTATTGGCAGGGAACGGATCGGACGAATGCATTACACTTATATGCCAATATGCTCTTGATCCGAAAGATACGGTCATAGTATTGGAACCAGACTTTTCAATGTATGAAAAAAATGCCCGAATTATGGGGGCGAACGTTGAGAAAGTTGCTTTACAAGATGATTTTGCTCTGCCGCTTGAAATCGTTTTGCAAAAGATTGAGCATTTAAAGCCAAAACTCTTCTT
This sequence comes from Siminovitchia sp. FSL H7-0308, assembly GCF_037980985.1. NCBI lineage: Bacteria > Bacillati > Bacillota > Bacilli > Caryophanales > Bacillaceae > Siminovitchia > Siminovitchia sp. FSL H7-0308. Next base: position 2,681,700 of record NZ_CP150282.1, on the reverse strand, counting down.
GTTATCAAATCCAAACAATCCGACTGGCAGACTATATGAACAGACAGAAATAGAGCAAATCATGATGGCATTGGAGACAAATGGCGGGGGCATTCTTGTGTTGGATGAAGCCTACATAGACTTTGCCGGTGAATCTCCTTTCGTGTCAAAATTGCTTGATTATGACAATCTTATTATTTTACGAACAGCTTCCAAAGCGCTTGGCATGGCGGCGCTCAGACTCGGATTTTTGGCGGCAAATGATCGTCTGATTGAAGGGATCGGCTCTATAAAGCCACCTTATAATGTGAATACCGTCTCCGCTCAAATCGGGACGCAGCTGTTAAAAAAACCGGAGCTTCTTGATCAGTTTTTGATCATGCAACTGGCGCAAATTGCTGAATTGGAAGACATTATGAAGGAATTTGCGGCAAGCAGGAAAGATGCCAAATTATATCCTTCAAACACCAATTTCTTTTTCATGACATTAAGCGGGGCGAAAAGCCTGACAGACTTTTTATATGAAAAAAAGATAAAAATACGTTATTTCGGTAGTGAGCCGGAAGCAGTCCGGATATCGGCCGGCACGAAGGAAGAACATGAGAAATTACGGTCAGCCTTGAAAGAATGGAGTGAGTCGTATGCGCCAAGCATCCAGTAAACGGGAGACGGCCGAAACGAAAATCGACTTGGCTGTCCGGCTTGATGATGCGTCGGAAATCAGTATTAAGACGGGAGTCGGATTTTTTGACCATATGCTTCATGCGTTTGCACGTCATGGCCGGATTGGGCTAACGTTGAATGTCGAAGGCGATCTGCATATCGACAGTCATCATACTGTTGAGGATACAGGCATTGTTCTTGGAAAAGCAGTCCGGGAAGCGCTGGGGGACAAACGCGGCATCGTTCGCTTTGGAACATCGTACGTACCGATGGATGATGCGCTTGCCTTTGTGTCACTGGACATAAGCGGCCGTCCATTCTTACATTTTGAGGGTGAATTCCATTTAACCTCCCTCGGGAATTTTGATACTGAGCTTGTACGGGAGTTTTTCCAGGCATTTGCATTTAACGCAGGGATTACTCTCCATGCGAGGGTACTATACGGAGAAAATACACATCACAAAATTGAAGCTCTTTTTAAGGCGCTGGGACGGGCGCTGGCGGAAGCGGTGAAAATAGATCCTTCGTTGGAAGGTGTTTTGTCAACAAAAGGCTTGCTTGAGTAAGGAGCCTTTTTAAAATCATTGAGCAAACAATGCGGGAGGGGCAAATGAAGATTTTACCAGCAATGGATTTAATTGATGGAAAGTGTGTCAGGCTGTATCAGGGGGATTTTAATAAGACAACGCAAGTAGGAAGCGACCCCGCTTCACAATTACAAACGTTTATGAATGATGGGGCGGAAATCATTCATATTGTTGATTTAGACGGCGCCCGTTCAGGAAAGCCTGAGCAATTTGAATTGATCTCAGAATTATGCGCCAAGTCGACTGTGCCGATTCAGGTTGGTGGTGGTATTCGGAACCTTGAAACAGTCGAGGCATATGTCAACTCAGGGGTGGACAGAATCGTTATTGGAACGGCTGCCATTCAAGATAGGGAATTTCTACAAGCTGCTTTGGAAAAACATAGAAAACATATCGTAATCGGCATTGATGCCCGAAATGAAAAAGTGGCGGTTTCGGGCTGGGAGCAGGAAACCGAAATGGATTATATTGAATTTGCGAAGCAAATGGAGCAGCTGGGCGTCCAAACAATTGTCTTTACGGACATTTCAAAAGACGGCACGATGCAAGGGCCCAACCTGGAGCAACTGAAGAAAATCAATGATGCGGTGAGCTGTAAAATTGTCGCATCAGGCGGTATTCGCAATCAAGAAGATTTAGATGCAGTTGCCGCGCTGGGGATTGAAGAAGCCATCGTGGGAAAAGCCATGTATGAGGGAACAGTCAAATTAAGGAGGTCATAAAAGTTGAAAAAAATTATTCCTTGCTTGGATGTAAAAGATGGAAAAGTAGTGAAAGGAATTCATTTTGAGGGAATGCGTGAAATGGGCGACCCAGTAGAAATGGCCTCCGACTATTCAAATAATGGCGCTGATGAACTTGTTTTTCTTGACATTTCAGCTACTACCGAAGGGCGCAAAACGATGGTGGATGTCGTCAAAAAAGTGGCGAAAAAAGTATCGATCCCCTTTACAGTTGGCGGGGGAATCAAGACAGCCGACGATATCGGAAGGATTTTAGAAGCCGGGGCGGACAAAGTCGGGATCAATACAGCTGCCGTAGATCGGCCGGAACTTATTAAAGAAGCGGCGGAAAAATTTGGTTCGGCCACTATTGTCGCAGCAGTTGATGCCAAGCAAATGTCGGATGGGACATGGCATGTGATGACACATGGCGGTATGAAAGATTCCGGCCTTGACGCGGTACAATGGGCGAAAATGCTTGAAGAACTTGGCGCCGGCGAAATTTTGCTGACAAGTGTTGACCGTGATGGTGTTAAGGACGGTTACGACTTGGAATTAACGAAAGCGATTGTCGATGCTGTTGATATACCTGTAATTGCTTCAGGTGGATGTGGCAGTGCGGAGGATATCGTAGAGGTATTTGAAAAAACGAATGTGGCCGCAGCATTGGCGGCATCTATTTTCCATCAAAACGAAGTGGGCATTCCCGAAGTGAAAACGTTATGCCGCGAGCGGGGAGTTGACGTTAGTGGAGCCTGATTTTTCAAAAGGACTGCTTCCGGCGGTGATTGTGGATGACGTGAGCAAAGAGGTGCTGATGCTCGGTTATATGGATGAAACAGCCTACCGGAAAACTTTGGAGACAAAAGAAACGTGGTTTTATTCAAGGTCGCGCCAAGAATATTGGAACAAAGGGGCCACATCCGGAAACAAGCAAATCGTTAAATCGGTACATTTGGACTGCGACAACGACTCTTTGCTCATTTATGTGGAGCCGCTTGGTCCCGCGTGTCATACGGGAGAACAGTCATGTTTTTATAATACTATTGTTGGTGAAAAAAAGGCCGACTCATCGATTTTTGCTTCATTGATGGCGGAAATCAATGAACGCCAGACGAACCCGGTTGAAGGTTCCTATACAACGTACTTATTTCAAAAGGGAATCGATAAAATTTCCAAAAAGCTGATTGAAGAAGCGGGAGAAATTGTGATTGCTGCGAAAAACAAAGATAAAAATGAGGTTATCAGCGAATGTGGAGACCTGCTCTACCACAGTCTCGTGTTATTGGCAGAGCAAGGGGTTTCCCTTGAAGAAGTATACGCGGAATTGGAAAAACGTTCATCCAAAAAAGGAAATGCGAAGCCGGAACGCCCGGAAATTGAAAACTGGTAAAAAAGAGACTGGACATAAGCAAATACGAACCGAACAATTCATTTAAAATTGTTCGGTTTATTTGTATTAAAAAAATCCCTATCATCGCTACGTCAACATATTTCGTTTTCCGCAGGTCTCTTCAGCTTCCTCGGAAAGCAAAGGTCGCTTTCCTGCGGGATCGGGGGATCTTCAGATCGAGCTATTCCCGCAGGAGTCCACATATGTTGACTACGCTAAAAGCTTGCGTATTATACACTAGCTAAATTTTTCCCGCATGTAAGATGCCATATACACCATTTGAAAACCTTGAGTGAATACAAAAGGTCTAAGTAGGGGAAAACGGCACCTAAATGCCCATTCGTTCAACGAACATTCAGTAGGAGATGGAAGAAAACGCCTACTGAATGAAGTTTCACTTTATTGTTCTTTTTTTCATCAGCTGATTTAGTTGTGTCCCAACCTCCTTGTCATTTTGCCTTTATCGTATTGTGGTTATTTGGCTTTCTTTCGCATGAACTGGCATTACCCCCATTTCAAAAACATTGGGGGCAACTGCGGAAGTGACCGTCACGAACAAGCGGCGGACAAAAGCTTTCCGCTGGCCGCTATTTCGTTTTATCTCATTGTGGAGTGCTTCAGTTTGTATGTGACTAAACAGGCGCTGCACTTTTCTTACGGCTTCATGACAACCTTGATGCAGCCTTCCTCGCGTTCGTTAAACATTTCATAGCCTCGGGCCGCTTCTTCTAATGGAATTCGGTGGGTGATAATATCAGTCGGATCAATCTCGTTGGAAACGATTTGTTCATAAAGTTCCTGCATGAAATGAGGGGCAGGGGCCTGGCCCATTTTTAGTGATATGTTTCGGGCGAAAAGATCGCCGAGCGGAAACATGTTATAGTTTAATCCATATACACCTGTCAGCTGGATGGTGCCGAACTTTCGAACGGCCTTTGTTGCTATTTGAATGGCGCTTAACGTTCCGCCTTGGATCATCAGCTTTTGTCCGACTTTTTCTAGCGGGGATTTTTTTCCGTCCATCCCGACACAGTCAATGACAACGTCCGCGCCTCCGCTCGTTAACTCTTTTAATTCCAACCCCATATCATCATGCTTTGTAAAATCAAAGACTTCGACATTGTTTATTTTTTGAGCATGATCTAAACGGTATGGAATATAGTCCACACCGATAACCCGCTTGGCCCCGGCCTTCCATGCAAATTTTTGCGTCATCAGGCCAATGGGGCCACAGCCGAGAACAACAACGGTATCTCCCGGCTTTACCCCCGCATTTTTCACACTCCAATAAGATGTGGGCAGGACATCGGATAAAAACAATAAGGCCTCGTCTTCCAGTTCACACGTCTCCGGTATGGCAAACGGAAGGAAATTTCCAAAAGGGACTCTCAAAAGCTCGGCCTGGCCTCCCGGATAATCACCAAACCATTCGGAGTATCCAAAATATCCCCCGGTATCTTCAACTTCATTGGCATGGTCACATTGACTTTCCATGTCATTTTTACAATAAAAGCAAGTTCCGCACGCAACGGTAAAAGGGATGACGACCCGGTCTCCCTTTTTGACTTTCGTAACGTCCGGGCCTGTTTCTTCCACGATTCCCATCGGTTCATGCCCAATGATATAGCCTTCGCGAAGTTTGATGTTTCCGAGGTATAAATGAAGATCCGATCCGCAAATCGCAGTAGAGGTAATACGGATGATGATGTCATCTTTCTTCTCGATCACGGGGTCAGGGACATTTTTTACTTCCACCTTTTGGGGACCTTGGTATGTCACGGCTTTCATTTGTTCGTCCTCCTTTTCATATTTACTAATGATAGGATGTCCTTTTCCCATAAAAAAAACCGGCAGTTCCGCCGGTTTTAGTGAATATGCTTTTTCTTGAACCTGCCGCCTTTGACCTCGGATATATTTCCAAAAGCAATGAAAGCATTGGGGTCAAAGTCATTTACGATCGTCTTTAACTTGGATTCTTCCAGGCGGGTAACGACACAAAAAATGACTCTTTTTTTGTCCCCTGTAAAAGCGCCTTCGCCTTTCAAATACGTCACACCCCGGCCAAGCCTGGCAATGATGGCATCTCCGATATGTTCCGCTTCCTCGCTAATAATCCAGACCGATTTAGATTGATTTAAGCCTTCGACGACTAAATCAATCGCTTTATAGGCGATGAAATAAGTGATGATCGAATACATCGCCCGTTCCCAGCTAAAGATAAATCCGGCGGCGGTAAAAATAAAAAAGTTAAAAAACATAATGATTTCGCCAACTGAAAAAGGCAGTTTATTACTTAAAAGGATGGAGAGAACCTCTGTCCCGTCAAGTGAACCGCCGGCTCTGATCACCATGCCGACACCGACTCCCAAAATGATCCCGCCAAAAACCGTATCCAGCAATAAATCATCTGTCACGATATAGACATTATGAAGGAGAATAGAGGTGATGGATAAAATAAAAATACCATACAATGTGGTCAGCGCGAAGGTTTTTCCCATCTGTTTATACCCAATATAAATAAAAGGCAGGTTTAATAGAAAGATGATAAATCCAACTCTCCAACCGGTGAGATATCCGACAATGATGGAAATGCCGGTAATGCCTCCGTCCAAAATGTTGTTCGGTATTAAGAAAAACTCTAAAGCGACAGCCATCAGAACAGCCCCTAAAGTGACAAAAACGAATCGCCAGAAAAGAGCCTTTTTCGTCAACTTTCTGTGCTGCGCCTGGGAAGGTAATGTTTTGTCTTTCTGTCTCATTGGATAATTCCTCTCTTTAATGGCTTATTTATATTATAAACTTTCCAGACGCTATTGAAAAAGTCCCAAAATATGAACTCGAAAAAATGAATTGTTCCGATAATAAAATTTCAGAACTATGACATTTTTCCTATTTTTTAAAAAGTGTGTTTATAGCCTCTGGAACGGGGTAATTCGTACCTAATAGGGAAAGGGGTTGTTTGAATTAAGATGGATGAATTTCTTGCGAAAGTAGAGGCTTTTTCCAATTGGTTATGGGGTTTGCCCATTATTTTGTTGCTTCTTGTCACGGGTATATATTTAACTGTTCTGCTCGGTTTTTTTCAATTTCGCTATCCTATTTATATCATAAAACAAACATTAGGAAGCGTTTTCAAAAGGCCGAAAGGGAAGGGGACACTTACTCCTTTTCAGGCTCTGACCTCCGAGTTGTCCTGTACGATTGGCGCCGCAAATATTGTGGGGGTACCGGCTGCCATTATGTTTGGAGGGCCTGGTTCCATTTTTTGGATGTGGGTCATCGCGTTAATCGGCATGTCTATTAAGTTTTCTGAAAGTGTTCTCGCTGTACGTTACCGGGAGAAAAACGAAACGGGAGAATACGTAGGCGGACCAATGTATTACATGACAAAAGGGCTTAACATGAAATGGCTTGGCATCTGGTTTTCTTTCGCCCTCATGCTTGAACTTGTCCCCAGCATGATGGTGCAAGGAAATTCAATTGCCTCTACCATTTATGAAACAACCCAAATCTCTCCTTTATATACAGGTATTGGCGCCGCCGCTTTGATTTCCATCATTGTATTTGGCGGTATTAAAAGAATCGGCCGCGTCACCGAATTTGTAGTGCCATTTATGGCTATATTTTATGTGGCATCAGCTCTCATCATTGTTGCCATGAATATCGGAGAGTTTCCCTCCATAATTAAATTGATCGTCACTTCTGCTTTTCAGCCAATGTCGGCAATCGGGGGATTTGCCGGGGCCGCCATTGCGGAAACAATCCGCTGGGGATTTGCCCGCGGTCTATATTCTAATGAAGCAGGACTCGGAACAACACCAATTGCGCACGCCACAGCGACAACTGACCATCCGGTAAGACAGGGATTTTGGTCTATCATCGGAATCGTGGTGGACACGCTCATCATTTGTACCGCAACAGCGTTTGTTGTCCTATCCTCAGATGCCTGGACACGAGAAGCAGCCAGTGAAAACCCCTCCGGCTTGACAGCGGTCGCATTTGGAGAGTATTTTGGCGGGATTGGAAGTGCCGTCGTGGCGATTTCCCTCGTGTTCTTTGTGCTTTCTACGATGCTTGTTCTGATTTATTACGGAGTAAAGCAGGCTGAGTTTTTATTTGGATTAACGGCAGGAAGAGGAATGCAAGTAGTATATGTCGCGTGCATTATTCTTGGCGCTATTGGCGCCGCCGAAGTGCTGTGGAGCTTTCTTGATATCGCCCTTGCGGCAATACTGATTCCAAATGTCATAGCGATCCTTTTGCTCCGTAAACAAGTGAAGGAGCTAAAAGATGAGTTTTTCACTTCGGAAAAATATTATTTAAAGGATTTGGAAGAGGAAAAAGCAAATGTGAGTTAGGTGACGGTCGTGGTCGTAAAGCTCCCACTCCTAAAATAAATTTGGCCTGACGCTTGATGGACGGACGAGTTGCGCATTTTCCCGCAAATTGAAAAAGCGATGATGGAAGAGGCAGGGGGAGGGACGCACGGCAAGGACCTTTTTAGTAAAACGGTGAGCTGCCCATTGGAAAAGCAACTTCCATGAGAAAAATATATTGCTCATACTCATGATTAAGATAAGTGCAATTTACACAGATTCAGGGACCGATTATTAATATCATATTGCATGACGTCCAAGGCCGAAAACTTGACTGAGTGATCTCTCTCCTTTTTCAAGGACAATCGAACGGGTTTTGAGCCATTCGTGCTTACGGGCAAAATTCCACCGTCCAGCTGTCCGCTATTATTGTGCGGACGTGTCCGTCCAGCTGCCCGTTTGTCGCTTATTTCTGCTGTTTTGGCTTGTGGAGATCGAACAAATGAAAATCATGTGGAGGAAAAAGTTCTTCTTCCACATGATTTCATTAGGTTTTTTATTATTTTTTGCGTTCAGAAGCCGAGCACGAAGTATTAGAGCCATAAGGCGTCAGCGCCATTTCCTTTATTTACTGGGTGGTAAGATGTTCTTTCAATTGTTCCTGCAGTTGGCGTTTTAAAAACTTTCCAACGGATGTTTTGGGTATTTCCTTGAGAAAGATCACATCATCAGGAAGCCACCAGCTGACAAATTGCGGTTTCAAAAAGGCGATGATTTCCTCTTTTGTCAAGCTTTTTCCTTCTTTAAGAACGACGCACGCAACAGGGCGTTCCTGCCATTTTGGATGGGGAACCGAAACAACTGCCGCTTCAAAAACAGCTTCATGGGCCATGAGCGCATTTTCCAGTTCGACAGAAGAGATCCATTCACCGCCACTTTTGATTAGATCCTTTGTCCGGTCGATAATATGGATAAAGCCTTCCTCATCAATTGTTACCACATCTCCGGTATGAAGCCAGCCGTCTTGGAAGGCGTCTTCCGTCCGCTCGTCTTTGTAATACTCATTGGCGATCCAGGGGCCACGAATGAGAAGCTCTCCCATTTCCTTTCCATCAGGCTTCACTTCGCCATTTTCGTTGATTACTTTGATTTCAAGACCGGGAGCAACGATCCCTTGTTTAGCCTTGATCGCCAGCTTCTCTTCTTCTGGAAGATCACGCTGATAACTTTTGAGGCGCGACAGCGTAGCCAGGGGTGTCGTTTCCGTCATGCCGTATGCGTGAATAAAAGGTATGCCGAACTTTGATTCAAACGCATGAATCACGCTTTTAGGCGCGGCAGCTCCTCCGCAAAGGACATACCTTAAGCTGGACGTGTCGTATTCTCCGTTTTCAAGTTCATGTAACAGTCCGATCCAAATGGTCGGCACACCGGCTGCAATCGTTATCTTATGAGTTTCAATGAGTTCGGCAAGAAGCTTGGGTGTCACCATGGGACCGGGAAGGACTTGCGTAGTTCCAAGCCAGGTGGCCACAAACGGCAATCCCCAGGCATTTACGTGAAACATTGGGACAACAGGCATTGCTATATCTGATTCGGAAATGCCCGCGGTATCGGCCATACTTAATGCCATGCTGTGCAGAACGATACCTCTGTGGGAATAAACAACGCCTTTCGGTTTTCCTGTTGTTGCAGAAGTAAAACACATGCCCGCAGGGTCGTTTTCCTCGATATCAGATGTGAACTCATAAGATTCATCGCCATCACCGACCAGCTTTTCATAAGAATATAATGATTCTAAACTGGACTCTATGGATGCATTTTCATCAGCCATGACAATAAAAGCTTGCACCGTGGGGATCTGTTCTCGAATTTTTTCAATAATGGGCAAAAGGTCAGGGTCGATCAGCAATATTTTGTTCTCAGCATGATTGATAATATATATTAAATGCTCTACTGACAAACGGATGTTAATGGTGTGCAACACTGCGCCCATGCATGGGATGGCAAAATACGCTTCCAAATGGCGGTGGTGGTTCCAGGCGAATGTCCCGACACGATCTCCTTTTTTTACGCCCAACTTTTCCAATGCGCTTGCTAAAGCCCGAGTACGGCGGCCGATTTTCCCGTAATTGAGACGATGCAATCCGCCATGGGTCCTAGAAATGACCTCTTTTTTGGAAAAATATTTTTCAGCACGCTCTATCAGCGCAGTGAGGGTTAATGGGATGTCCATCATAGGGAACTCTCCTTTACTCTGCTTTATTTTATCCCGCATGTAAGGTGCCATATATACACCACATCAAGACCTGAGTGAATACAAAAGGTCTAAATGGGAGAGAACGGCACCTAAATGCCCGATTGGTTCAACTAACATTCAGTAGGAGAAACGCCTACTGAATGAAGTTTCACTTTATATGGCTAACTACTTGGTTATTATGTTCACCGTGTTTGGGAGCCGGATATCTGAATGTTGCGGGCGTATCTGATAGTTTGATCGGATTATCAATATATGTTATTTCACCTGCCATTTGCTGAAAAATGGTTCGCAGGATGCCTCTTGCGACAACTTGCGGATCTCTTGTCATTTCTTTAAAAGTTAAAACAGGAGAGACGCATGCTTCCACTTCAGAAAACGCTTTTATCCATTCGGAAAGAGTTTTTTGCAATATAATCTGTTGAATCTCATATTTCAGCCGGTGCTGTTCATGTAAAGACGCTTCCAATAAAGGAATAAAATCAGGCTGTTCAATTGTATGGCAAAAAGCTTTCCAAAACTTCGGCTCAATGGCCCCGACTGATAAAAACCTTCCGTCCTTTGTTTCATAAACGGAGTAGCATGCCCGTCCGCCGGTCAGCATTTCTTCACCGCGTTTTGGGACAGTGCCGCCTGCCAAAAAATTTGGAAGCGATGTTTGCAGCCAGGAAATCACTCCATCGAGCATGGATATATCAATCAATTGTCCTTTTCCTGACCGGTTTCTTTCCAGTAGTGCGAGCAAAATACCGACAGCAGCCGGAAAAGCCCCGCCCCCAATATCGGCAATTTGGACAGCGGGAACGATCGGGATGCCATCCTTTGCTCCCATAATATCCAAAAGCCCGGCATAGCTAAGATAATTGATGTCATGGCCGGGGCGGTTTGCATAAGGACCAGTTTGTCCATACCCTGTTATGGAGCAAAAGATTAAACCGGGATTCAGCTCTTTTAACGTTTGATAGTCAAGTCCAAGCCGTTTCATGACATTTGGCCGAAAAGATTCAACAAGGACATCCGCTTGTTTAACCAGTTGCGTAAAGGTTTTTTTATCGCTTTCATCTTTCAAATTCAGACAAATACTCTTTTTGTTACGATTCAGTGATTGAAACAGGGCACTGCTTCCATTCGTTTTCGGTTCGAAATGTCTTGCATAATCGCCAAGCTGGGGATCTTCTACTTTTATGACCTCCGCCCCAAAGTCAGCCAGAATCATCGTGCAATAAGGTCCCGGCAGGAGGCGGGTTAAATCCAAGACCATAATAGATGTTAACGGCAAAAAGGCTCCTCCTTTCAAATGTCATAGACCCATATTTTTTGCAATGATCATTTTCATAATTTCATTGGAACCTGCATATATGGATGAAACGGCCACATCGCGGTACCTTCTCGCAATCTCGTATTCTTCCATATATCCGTACCCCCCGTGAAGCTGTAAACAGTTTGCAGACACTTTCTTCACCAAATCTGTTGTCCACCATTTGGCCATGGCTACTTCTGTCGTGATTTTTGTATTGTTTATATGCGCTTCAATGAGCCTGTCCACAAATGTCCTGCCAATTTCAATTTCCGACTTCATTTCTGCCAGCTTAAACTGCGTATTTTGAAACTGGCTGATGCGTTTGCCAAAGGCTTCCCGCTGTTCTACAAATTCAACGGTCTTCTCCAGCATGAGTTCTGCTGAGGCCATGCTCTGAATAGCAACCAAAAGCCGTTCCTGCTGTAATTTTTCCATTAAATAATAGAATCCTTTTCCTTCTTCTCCCAACAAGTTTTGCGCAGGAATTCTCGCATCTTCAAAAATTAACTCGCAAGTGTCATTGAGATGTTGGCCAAGCTTGTTTAATTTTTTCCCTTTTATAAAGCCGGGTGTTCCCGCTTCAACGACGAGCAGGCTGATTCCTTTGTGCGGCGGACTGGCCTGAGGATCCGTTTTGCATACCACTACAACGATATCAGCGGTTTTTCCATTTGTAATAAATGTTTTTTCTCCATTTAAAACATAATGGTTTCCATCTTTAATGGCCTTCGTCTTAATCGCGGCCAAATCGGAACCGGCTCCCGGCTCTGTCATGGCAATCGCCGAGATCAAGTCTCCGCTAATAGTCCCCGGCAGCCACCGCTTCTTCTGCTCTTCGGTGCCGTATGTTTCAATATAGGGAATGACAATGTCATTATGTAAACTGATTCCAACAAGTCCAACATTCACACGGTCCAACTCTTCGGAAACGACAACGGCAAAACCGAAGTCGGCATCATACCCTCCGTATTTCTCACTGACTTGCGGGGAGAGAAATCCATGCTTCCCCATCTTTTTCCAAAAACTACGCGGAACTTCTTTTTCTTCTTCCCATCGCTTAATAAAGGGGGCAGCTTCCTGTTCAAGAAAGGTTCTTAGTGACCGGCGGAAAATGTCATGTTCTTCTTTTAAAAACGTTCTTTTCACTATGTTCACCTCGTGCTTTTGAGGGTTTTGCCATTACTTTGGCTGCATTCTAATGGCACCATCCAGACGGATTGTTTCTCCGTTCAGCATCGCGTTTTCTATAATTGACAACACTAAATGCGCATACTCGCTTGGCTGGCCGAGGCGGGAAGGAAAAGGAGTCATTTCACCCAAGGCTTTTCGGGCTTTTTCAGGCAGTTGGGCAAATAGGGGGGTATGAAACAATCCGGGAGCAATGGTCATGACCCGAATGCCAAGGTGAGCCAAATCCCTTGCGAGTGGCAATGTCATTCCTACAATACCGCCCTTTGATGCGCTGTAGGCAGCCTGTCCGATTTGTCCGTCAAAAGCAGCGACAGAAGCTGTATTAATAATGACACCCCGTTCACCGTGCAGGTTCGGTTCGTTGGTCGCCATTTTTTCAGATACCAAGCGGATCGCATTGAAAGTGCCTGTCAGATTGACGGCGATGACTTTTGAAAAGGACGGCAAATCATGCGGCCCTTGCTTGCCGAGCGTTTTCTTAGCGATAGCAATCCCGGCACAGTTTACAAGCACATTGATGTGCCCAAAAGTGTCACATGCCTTTCCCACTGCGTCTTGAACACTGTCTTCATCTGTAACATCAGCATGAAAAAAAGCGGCATTGCTTCCGAGCTCATCCGCAAGCTTCCTTGCTTTTTCTTCCTCAAGGTCGAGAATAAAAGCCCGGCCACCATGTGAAACAATGTCTCTTACGGTGGCTTCCCCAAGACCGGAGGCTCCTCCCGTAACGATTGCGGTAACCTCATCTATGTTCATGACAATCATCCTTTCTCGACAAATAGAGAAGTTAATTAAATATATTCTAATAATTCAAATATATGAAGTCAAGCAATATCAGGCATATGTGCTAAACAGCCTTGGTTTGCGATAACATTTGCTTTTCTTCTTATTCACGATTTAAACTTAGGATATAATCTGGAAGAGGGCATTTTGTCCATTATGATAATCCAGCAATCAACAAGTTGAAATGAGGAAGTAATATGAATTTTTTACATAGCTTAAAACCTGCCCTGCAGGAAAATTGGAAAAAGTCGTTTACAGAGCCGACGCCTGTTCAACAACGAGCTATACCTTCTATTTTGGAAGGTAAAGATGTGGTCGCTCAATCTCCAACGGGCACTGGCAAAACAGTTGCCTATTTACTGCCGATTTTAAACAGGGTGGATGAAGAAAAGGAAGCGACACAGGCAGTCATTTTGGCTCCATCCCGAGAGCTTGTCATGCAAATTTTTGAAGAGATAAAAGCATGGTCTATAGGAACCGGGCTGACAAGCGTTTCCCTTGTTGGCGGGGCCAATATAAAGCGGCAAATGGAAAAGTTGAAAAAGCGCCCACAACTGATTGTGGGAACACCAGGGCGCATTTGGGAACTGATTCAAATGAAAAAACTGAAGATGCATGAAGTGAAAACCATTGTGCTGGACGAAGGGGACGAACTGCTCGGCAAGGAACATCTTGACGATGTCCGGCGTGTCGTGAAATCGGCGCTCAATGACCGCCAGTTGCTGCTGTTTTCAGCAACCGCATTGCAAGATCCCGACCAAGTAACAGCCATGCTTGGAAGGGAGCCCGAAAGGATTGTGGTCGAGGGGGAACTAGCTGTACCATCTGAGATCGAACATATTTATTTGTTGTGTGAACCGCGTGAAAAAATCAACCTGCTTGGAAAAATCGCGAAAATGGACGGGATGAAAGGCCTCGCTTTCATTCGGTCTATTGGCAACTTGCATGTCATTGCCGACAAGTTATCCTATGAAGGTGTTGATTTGGAAATCCTTCACAGTGATATGCGCAAAGATGAACGGAAAAAGGCGTTACAAAGGCTTGACTCCGGGGATGTAAGCATCTTGCTCGCCACAGATATAGCAGCCAGAGGGTTGGATATAAAAGGGATATCCCACGTCATTCATTTTGACCTGGCGAAGGACGTGGAACAATATATCCACCGTTCAGGAAGAACAGGGCGAATGGGGAAATTCGGAACAGTTGTTTCGCTCGTTTCTCCAAGGGATGAACGCGAGCTGCAAAAATATGGCAAACTTTTAGGGATTCCACTCAGCAAAAAGCGCCTTTATAAAGGCGGCTTTCATCCGGCAAAAAATTACCAACGCAGAGGAAAATAAATGCTATCCGCAAGCTCGGGAAAATCGATAAATGGGTTGCGGTTTCCCTGAATATGAAAAATGGCTTGATTCCGGTGCTTTTCGTAAAGCTCGGGTGGGAAGGTCTTGTTCCATTTCCGCAAGAGCGGGAAGTCCACTTTTTTGCGAAATGCTTTTTTGATCCCTTTCGGGTAACGGAGGACAAAATAAAGCAGCGCACGGGCGACCGTTCCTTTTCCAAACTCTGGTTCAAATAAACCGGACGAAGCGACTCCGCAATGGTTCCGTATTTTTTCAGTAGGCAATTCCGGGTTGTATTCCGGAAAGTCGTAGTATGGAAAATTGGACCGAATGGCATTACAGCTTGGTTCACAGGCAAAAAGATGGTGTAAATCCCCCTTCATCGGTTCGCGACCGGAAAACCATGATTGCGGGACAATGTGCTCGGCATTAAACTTGAGCTCCATCGGCATATATTTTGGGAGGCCGTTTTCCGCCAATAACTGTTCATGCTTTTTTCGAACTTCATCATCTTTTGCAATCAACATAGCCGGATCTTCATCCTTTCCGGAGTATATGCTTTTAATTCCTCCGTCGGGCTGCAGATCCACCCACGTATATAAATATTGGTCTTTGCTTACCCCATAGGGCACGCGGTTTTTATGGGTTTGTTTGACGAGGGCGTGCAATTGCCGGTATATGGATTTCGTTTCCCACACGTCGACACGTCGATAATATTGGATGATTTCATTCCTGTCTGCTTGCGCATCGTAATAAACTAGCTGATTCTCTCTTAATCTATAAAGATTCTTCTCCAAAGTTTTGATCGTTGGGACAAGATGGACGGTCATCATGATCACTCCGTTTCTGCCGAATTAATGATTGTAGGCAAGCCTATTAAAGTAGGCTTGTTCTGTTCCAAGCTCGCGGTTCAGCAGAATTTCCATTGTTTCCAAATCCTTGCGGACAACGACAGGATCTTCGGAAGACCAATAAATGGTATAAATGAAATAATAGTCCTTGATCTGTCTGAAAATGACTTTTGAGTGGGAAAATGGATGAAACCTTGCCACAATATTGTATTTTTTTGAGTATGACCAATGTAAAAGCTCCATAATCATCGTTCCCTTCCTGTTCATTATAATCTTTTGATGAAGAAACAGAAATAGAAATGGTTCAATTACGGAAAAAGAGGGAAAATATAAATTGCAACTTCATTCAGTAGGCGTTTTCTTCCATCTCCTACTGAATGTTAGATGAACGAATCGGGCATTTAGGTGCCGTTTTCTCCCACTCAGACCTTTTGTATCAACCCAGGTTTTGAAGTGATGTAAATGGCACCTTACATGCGGGATAAATTTACATATTACAGATCGTGAGGGATCGAGATGGGCAATGACAAAAATTTTTTTTCTGTATTTAAAAACTTAAAGGATCAAGTAGATCGACTGCCAATTTCCGGCAACGCAAAACAAAAAATGAAATCCAAGATCTTTGAATTAAAGGAGCTTACAATCGAAGCGCGGGAACCAAGAATTGCGCTTGTGGGAAGAAGAGGAGCCGGGAAATCATCTCTCATCAATGCATTATTTGGAGAAAGGCGGCAAGTAGTCAGCCCGGTCCAGGCGGGAACTGGAAGGGGAAAATGGCTATGGTACCCTTCAGATGAAGACCCGAAGATCAGGCTGCTTGATTCCAGGGGGCTTGGTGAAAGCGAGAAGCCGCTTGAAGCAGCCGACGAAGATCGTGCGATAGATCAATTAAAAAAAGAAGTAAAAGCGGAGCAGCCGGATGTATTCCTGTTTTTAATCAAGGCAAAGGAAATCGATGCACGGGTGGAGGAGGATTTGCGGGAGCTAAACGACATCAGGGAGTTCATCCGCCAGGTTCACGCCTATGATGTTCCAGTCATTTGCATCGTGAGCCAAGTGGATGAGCTTGATCCGCCTTACTATAAAGAACTGCCGCTCGATGGGCATCCGGAAAAAGCAAAAAATATCAAAGCGGCCGTCAATTTGATGGAAAAACGCTTTAAGGAACATAAAATTCCTCTGATCACGACGATTCCAATTTGCACATATGCCGATTTTGACAAAGATGGAAATATCGTATACGATATGCGCTGGAACGTAGATGAGCTGGCCGCATATTTAGTCGACGTCCTTCCAAACGACGCCAAATTAAAAACGGCAAAAGCGGCAAAGGCGATCCCGGCTAAAAAAAAAGCGGCACAGAAGATCGTCGTCACGATGTCCGGTATGGCGATGATCATCGGAATTGAGCCGATACCGTTTGCGGATATGCCGCTGTTGACGGCACTTCAGGCGTTTATGATTATGGCGATTGCCTATATTTCGGGCAGGGAAATCAGCAAGGCCACTGCCGGCGAGTTTATTGGAGCGCTTGGAGTCAATCTTGGAGTGGCTTTTCTCGTAAGAGAAGGAGCCCGTTCAGCGGCCAAACTAATTCCCGCTGCCGGCAACGTCATTTCCGGCGCAGTGGCAGGTGGGGTAACGTATGGGATTGGTCAGGCCGGCATTTCATACTACATTGAAGGAAAAGATTTGAAAAAAGCAAAGCAAGCATTTGAGAAGGGAAAAAAGCAATTTCGAAAAGAACAAAAAAAAGAATCATAAACTATCAAATCTCCGCTTATGTTGCGGAGTTTTATTTTGCTTTACATAAAGTGAAACTTCATTCAGTAGGCGTTTCTCCTACTGAATGTTAGTTGAACCAATCGGGCATTTAGGTGCCGTTTTCTCCCATTTAGACCTTTGTATTCACTCAAGATTTTGAAGTGGTGTATACGGCACCTTACATGCGGGATAAAGTGAAACTTCATTCAGTAGGCGTTTTCTTCCATTCCTACTGAATGTTAGTTGAACCAATCGGGCATTTAGGTGCCGTTTCTCCCACTTAGCCCTTTTGTATTCACTCAAGATTTTGAAGTGGGAGTCTTACGGCACCTTACATGCGGGATAATACTTGTACTCTATTAACGATGTACTATAAAATTTGAAGAAGACATTTATACTGACAAGGCAGGAAGTGATGACTGACAGATGGCAAACAGAAATGTGTTGTTTGAAAAAATCCCTTTTGATCAAGAAAGCTTTTTTCGCGCATATGTTCATTTGACCCGGAACGAGGATCGGCACGTATTATTGGAAAGCGGCAGGACCGGGCGGTTCAGTATTGCAGGCATTCGACCATTTGCCGAGGCAAGAGCGAATGAAAACGGTTTGGAGATTTTTCATCATGGTGAAAAAAAGATCATGGCAGGGAAGCCATTAGAGGAGCTTGAAAAGTGGATGAAGCCCTTTTCTTTTGCCCCTTTGCCGGAAATCCCCGATTTTCAAGGCGGAGCCATTGGTTTTATTAGCTATGATTACATAGAACATGTGGCGAGTATGCCGCAAATCGCCAAAGACGACTTGCGGCTTCCATTATTATATGTTTTGGTGTTTGACGAGTGGGCTGTTTTTGACCACGAGGAGCAGACTCTCTGGTTAATGGCATTGAAGCACGGACAGGCAGAGGAAACGATTACCCGAATGAAACATGAGTGGATGGAAGCTTCCAAGCCGGCCATTGAGGAATCCGTCTTTGACAAACCCGTAGCGGATGAGCAAGATATGCAAGTTTCCTTCACGGAAGAGGAGTTTAAGGCGGCCGTTCAAAAGGTGCAACAATACATTCAAGCTGGCGAAGTTTCGCAGGTGAACCTTACGGTGCGCCAATCCCAAAAAATAGCCGTTCCTCCTATACAGGTATACAAAGAATTGCGAAAGCTGAATCCCTCACCCTATATGGGGTATTTTCACACACCCGGATTTCAAATTGTGTCAGGCTCGCCGGAACTGTTAATCAAAAAACATGGCAAGCATGTGGGAACAAGACCGATTGGGGGAACGAGGCCCCGGGGTGCAAATGAAACGGAGGATCAAGCCCTGCAAGAGGAACTGCTTTTCAATGAAAAGGAGCGGGCGGAACATATTATGCTTGTCGATGTGGAACGGAATGATCTTGGGAAAATATGCGAATACGGAACTGTTCAAGTAGATGAACTGTTGGCCATCGAAAAGTATTCCCATGTCATGCATCTTGTTTCACATGTAGGCGGCGAGCTGTCCGCAGACAAAACTGTAAATGATGTCATCGAGGCCATATTTCCCGGCGGATCGATTACAGGCGCGCCTAAAATTCGCACAATGAAAATCATCGAAGAATTAGAACCAATAAAACGCGGGGTCTATACAGGATCACTTGGCTGGATTGGCTTTAACGGCGATCTCCATCTCAATATTACGATCCGCACGATGGTAATCAAAGAACAAATGTGCCATGTACAAGCCGGGGCGGGAATTGTCATTGATTCAGATCCGGCGGCGGAGTATAGGGAATCATTGAAAAAAGCGGAAGCCCTTTGGAAAGCAAAGGAAGCGGCAGAGAAAAGAGGGATTAGCGTTGATACTGATTATTGATCATGATGATTCATTCACATATAACATTGTCCAGATGATTGGCGCTACGGGAAGAGAAGTGGCGGTCATATCAGCTCATGCGTCCATCGAAGAAATGGACAAACTGGCTCCTGACTCTATCATTCTTTCATCAGGAGCGGGTATTCCCGACAAAGAGGGCACAACGGTAAATATCATCCGCCATTTTTTAGGGAAAGTTCCCATCCTTGGCATTGGATTTGGACATTTGGCGGTTGCCGTAGCTTTTGGAGGTGAAATTGGAGGTTCACAATATGTGCTGCATGGGAAAACATTAGAAATTCATCATGACGGGAAATCCGTTTTTGCCGGACTGGATCATCCGTTCCAAGCAACATGCTACCACTCACTTCTTATCCAGAAGACAGACTTCCCAGCTTGTTTGGAAGTGAGTGCACAAAGCGAAAATGAAGAAATCATGGCTATCCGTCATAAAGAATGGCCAGTCGAAAGTGTCCAGTTTCATCCAGAATCGATCATGACCCGGGAAGGAAAATGGATTTTTTTAAACTTTCTGAAATCAATAGAATTGGTTGTGAAATAACATGGTTTTATTTTTAAATGGGAAGTTTATCAAAAAGGAAAACGCCGTTATTTCCCCCTTTGATCACGGTTATTTATACGGATTGGGCGTCTTTGAAACGATTCGTACTTATGGCGGGAAGCCGTTTTTATTGGAGGAGCATATAGAAAGGCTGAATCATGGATTAGAAGAGCTGGAGATAGACAGATCATTTACATCAGGAGAAGTAAAGCCGATTATCCAGGAATTATGCCTGATAAACGGCCTCCCCGATTCCTACATCCGAATGAATGTATCTGCGGGAGAAGGTGACATCGGGCTGCAAACCGCGCCATACATCGATCCAACTGTTATTATTTTTCAAAAATCGCTTCCCCCGCTCATTCCCCTTCAGGAAAAAGAAGCGGTCATTTTAAAACTGCGGCGCAATACACCGGAAACGGAAATCCGGATGAAGTCCCATCACTTTTTCAACAATGCTGCAGCGAAAAGGGAGCTGGGGCCTGACCGCGATAGGGAAGGAATTTTTCTGACAAGAGAAGGATATTTGGCAGAGGGCATTACTTCCAATCTATTTTGGGTAAAAGCGGGTGTGTTGTACACACCCTCCCTGGAAACAGGGATTTTAAACGGAATTACACGGCAATTGATATTAAAGCTGGCTAGATCCGCAGACATTCCCGTTATAGAAGGCTTGTTTAAAGAAAATGTCCTGCAAGAGGCGGATGAAATATTTTTTACCAACTCCATCCAGGAAATCGTCCCTGTTCACAAGTTCATGAAATGCAAACTGCCGGGGAACAAGGGAGTCATAGTCGGGCGGCTTTATGAAAAATATAAGGACGCTATATCAAAGATGGATAAATAGAAGAGAAAAAATCTCCTGCGGGCTGCAGGAGATTTTGATTTCTAATTTTCATGATGTAAATCTTTAGAAGGGGGCCGATCGACTTTCCTGGCATCTTCAAAATCAAGGGCAGAACCGATAAAAAATACGAGTCCTCCGGCAACTACGGCTAAAAAAACGACCAGTCCAATCAAAACCGATAAGTCCAACGTTGTTCCCTCCCAGTTTTGTGATCGTTTAGTACAATCATTACCCCGTTTGCTAATAGAATAAACATCATATTCCTAATTGTCAACTCATTTTTAAAAATATTAGGACAATTATGCGGGAGGTATGTTACTCATTCTCTTTCTGTTCATCTGAAGGGGAGGAATCAATTGTACGTGTGTCATCAAAATCCAACACAGTACGAATGTAATAAATAAGAAATCCCGCTATAGCCGCCAACACACCTGTTAATCCAATTGTAATCCATAATTCCATGAGCATTCCTCCTTGGTACAATATGTATGCTTGCCGCCGAATTACATTCATCATAAAAAAATGCGTTTCAGTTTTGTATCGTTTGCCGTGGGCCTTTGCGATGATGATGATCCACCAAGGTACAAGACAGAGGGATTCTATCACAATCTGCCGCTCCATCTAAAACGACACACTCGGCTGTCAAGCTAGCAACATCAACAAGCCGTTCGCGGGAAAACAAAGAAAAGGAACACGACAGGGCTGAATAAAATGGCGGAAATGTTCATTCAATTGCTCAACCTCCTAACCGTCCTCGAGACGATAACCGTTTATAGATAGTGAGCCATGATTAAAAAGCAACGCAATGTTTGTTAAAGCGGGAGTCCTGGCGATCATGATAAATAAAAGAGCGCCTTGTAAAAGCGCTCAAAAAATAGTTCTTCTCTTTATTGATTTCATGATGCTCTTTAATACATATGATGGTGGTGGTGAGGGTGGGCATGGTGCATGGAATAGGGATGTATCCCCTGATGTTGAAATTGCATTTGATCCAATTCATATCCATGATGATGCCAATGGTGGTGCCCATGGTGGTGGCCATGATGATGATGCCCGTGATGGTGCATTGGATATCCGTAATGATGCATTGGATAACCATGGTAGCCATAATGATGCATGTAGATCACCTTCCTTGCTTTGTGTTTATACACCATATGACCCAGGAAAAAACATGAAACCTATTTTTCGTAAAATGGGTATTTGTCTAGTGGTTTTGTTAAATGATGACAATCGTTTAGCAATCGCAGTAAAAAAACCTATTCTGGACCGAAAGATGAAAGATAATTCCGAATTCCATTTAGTCATAACCGAAAGCTGGTCTCAGAGGCACGGATCCATTTACGAAGCCCGGTAAATTTGGTTACCTTGGCTACATTCTTTTGTACGCTCCCTTCGGTCCGCTACCGCAAACTTATATTGACAGCCGTTTATGGTTGTATAATGAAAATAATACGCATTTGTTGTTTAAAGCAAATTATTGTTATAATGAAATGCGAACGGACATTCTCACTGACGATATATTTTACAATAAGAACACCAATTAATAGGGGCGAATACGCTAATGTCTATAGAAAAACTCAATAAACCCGAAAGGTCTGATCAAGAAAGAATAGATGTATTAAAAGAATTATTTCCAGAAGCGTTTACTGATGGAACTTTTAACCTGGAAATATTAAAAGAAGAATTACATATTCTGGATCTTTCTTCGGAAAAAGACGGCTTTTATGAGTTAAAATGGCCCGGAAAAGTGGAAGCTAAAAAACTGGCTGCAAAACCATTTACAGGTTCACTTTATCCTATGAAACATGAAGGGATAAACGTTGAAAATACCAGAAATATCTTGATTGAAGGAGAAAACTTGGAAGTTCTCCGCATACTGCAAAAAAGCTATAGAGAACAAGTGAAGTTCATATACATTGACCCCCCCTATAATACCGGGAATGATTTTATTTACGAAGATGAATACAAAGAGTCTGTACAATCATATTTATTGAAAACCGGACAAGCGGACGAAGAAGGAGTGTTAACGAGCAATCCCAAGTCGAGCGGCAGATTTCATACTAATTGGTTAAATATGATGTATCCGCGTTTACGGTTGGCAAAGTTTTTGCTTAAAAAAGAAGGAGTTATCGCCATACATATAGATGAACACGAACAGAGCAATCTGGAATTGCTGATGAATGAAATATTTGGAGAAGAAAATAGACTTGGACATATCATTTGGGATAAGCGAAATCCCAAGGGGGATGCTACGGGCATCGCTTATCAACATGAATCCATATTAGTCTACGCCAGAAATAAGGATTATTTGCTCGCAAAACATGAAATAAAAAGACCCAAACGAAACGCTGAAAAAATGATTCGAAAAGCCAAGGAGCTATTCAGCAAGCTTGGCAAGACAAGTTTGCCGGATGACCTTCAAGAAGTGGCCCAAAAATATACATTACCCAAATCGATTCTGGAAGAACATATCAAAGAATATGATTTGGACGCTGTGAATGAAGAATATAAAAAATGGTTACAAACCCAAGATGATCTATCGGGCGGGGAAGCC
Organism: Siminovitchia sp. FSL H7-0308; assembly: GCF_037980985.1. Classification (NCBI taxonomy): domain Bacteria; kingdom Bacillati; phylum Bacillota; class Bacilli; order Caryophanales; family Bacillaceae; genus Siminovitchia; species Siminovitchia sp. FSL H7-0308. Next base: position 2,658,743 of record NZ_CP150282.1, on the reverse strand, counting down.
GCTTATAAATGTATTGATGAAAATGGGGATGTATATCGTCCAGTTTCAATGGCTTGGCCAAATAAAAAGCAGGCTCCTGACCATTATTTTATTCCATTGATTCATCCCCAAACTAAAAAACCTTGTGCGATTCCTCAAAGAGGCTGGAGAAATCCTCCCTCTACAATGAGAAAATTATTGGAAGAAAATAAAATCCTCTTTGGGAAAGATGAAAAAACAATACCAAATAGAAAATATCTTTTAAAAGAATATTTATATGAAAATATCCCATCCATCCTCAGGTATGGCGGAAGCGACGATGATTTGTTTAACAAGCTGGGGCTGCCTTTTGAAAATCCAAAGCCTTATAGATTCGCTATGGACATGATACACTTTTTTACTGAGGAAGATGATATCATATTAGATTTTTTTGCGGGATCAGGCACAACGGGTCATGCAGTCTATGAATTAAATGAAAAATATCATACCCGAAGAAGATTTATTTTGGTTCAGGTTCCCGAAGAAACAGCCAAAAATTCGGCAGCTAGAAAATCCGGATTTAACACTATTTCCCAAATAACAAAGAAAAGGTTAATGGAAGCCGCGACATGTATAAAGCAAAGGGGAGCCGTTTCTGATTGCGGATTTAAGGTTTTTGGTTTAGGGAAAACAAATATTAGACAATGGTCTGATTTTGACGGGGATCGTATTGAAGAATTGGAAGAACAGTTTGATTATTCACCGCTCGTTCCAGGCTGGAATGAAGAAAATGTCATAACCGAACTTTTGTTAGTTCAAGGTTTTCCCCTTGATAGCAATAGGGAAGTTTTAAAAAATGTGCGGTACAACAAAGTGTGGAAGATTACACATGACCGCGTCGACTACAGTTTATATATATGCCTGGACAAGAAGCTGGAAGAACATACAGCCAATGATCTTATCCCATTCAAGGGGGATGTTTTGATTGTATTGGACGATGCCGTAACCGACACATTAAAAATGGTCTTATCTGAAACGTTAAATGTAAAAACACTCTAAAAAAGGAAGAGTATCATTGGGACAACATTTGAAAATAAAGTTTGATTCTGAACAACAATATCAACTTGATGCGATCAATAGTGTTGTAAAGCTTTTTGAGGGAGTACCGACACTTGATAACGTTGATTTTTGGCCAACCCATATAGATGATAAAATCGTTAGTAATGCGGGCTTGGATGAACAATTGGATCATCATCTTCTGTTGCACAACCTGCAACAAGTCCAACAGAAAAACAATCTTGAAAAGAGAGGGAGCGAAATCTCGCTTTCTTCCAAAATAGAACTCGATGAAGGGCCTCTTCTGAATGGCATTCACCATGACCAACATATTGCTATTCCGCATTTTACAATCGAAATGGAAACCGGCACCGGAAAAACATATGTTTATGTAAGAACCATCCATGAATTACATAAAATCTATGGGTATAAAAAGTTCATGATCGTTGTGCCGAGCATAGCCATTTATGAAGGTGTGGTAAAAACAATTGAAATGACAAAATCCCATTTTGCGTCATTGTACGATAATGAAGAAATATCTTTGATTCAATATGATGGCGCTAAATTGGGCAGATTGCGCGAGTATGCCGAAACCCCCTATCTATCTGTCATGATCATGACAATGGATTCGTTTAATAAACCTTCCAATAACTTTTATAAAATGACCGAACAATTACAAGGTGATAAAAAGCCCATTCATTTTGTCCAAGAAACGAGACCTATCGTTGTATTGGATGAACCGCAAAATTTTCATACAAAAATAGCCAAGGAAGCCATCCGCACACTAAAACCTTTATTTGTCTTAAGATATTCGGCGACCCATAAAGAGACGCCCAACTTATGTTATCGTCTTACGCCAATAGATGCTTTTAGAAATAATCTTGTGAAACAAATTGAAGTGATCGGCATATCTGATTTGGACAACTTCAATGTTCCTTTAATCCGGTTAATGGATATAGTTCGCCAGCCAATAGCGGCAAAAGTAAAAGTGAATGTATTGGATAAGGGAATAAAAAAGGAAAGAGACATCTTGTTAAGACAAGGTTCTGATCTAGAAAAGATCACCGGATTACAAGATTATGCCGGATTGAAAGTGACGGAAATCCAGTATGGCAAAAAAGACGAACATAAAAAAGTTTCGTTTGAAAATGGGTTTGAATTAAGTTTTCATCATGCACTTGCATCTAAAGAAAGTATTTTTCGAGCACAAATTGAAAAAACGATTGAAGTGCATATGGCTAAACAAGAGGAATTGAAAGAAAAAGGAATTAAAGTGTTATCATTGTTTTTTATCGACAAAGTGAAAAATTATACCGGTAAAGAGGCTCTTATTAGAAGGTTGTTTGATGAGTGTTTTAACAGATTAAAGACGAAATTTCCTTCTTTTTCCAATATGGAGCCGAGTGAAGTCAGAGAAGGTTATTTTGCAAAGCCCGGCAAGACGGCGAGTGATGATGAAGCGGTTGACACGAATGGCCGCAATCAAACCGAAAGAAAAATGGAAAAAGCCGCTTTTGAATTAATTATGAAGAAAAAGGAACAATTACTTTCTTTTGAAGAACCGGTCTCTTTTATCTTTGCCCACTCTGCACTCAGAGAAGGTTGGGATAATCCGAATGTGTTTCAAATCTGCACATTAAATCAAACTGTTTCTAACATCAAAAAAAGGCAGGAAATAGGAAGAGGATTACGATTGGCTGTAGACCAAAAAGGGGAGAGGCCTGCGGAATATGAAATGAATATCCTCACGGTCATCGCCAATGAAAGTTATGAGAACTACGTGGCAAGTTTGCAACATGAATATGAAGAAGATGGAAATAAACCTCCTCAGAAGCCAAAAAAGCCGCGGCAAGCCATTGTTAAACGCAATGACAGTCTATTTCTTTCTTCAGAGTTTCAACATTTTTGGGCGAAATTAAATCAGAAAGTAAAGTACGAAATAAACATTGATACGGAAAAGCTCATCAATCAATGTGTGAAAAGGTTAAATGCCACCAAGTTCCCTGAGCCTAAAATGGAAATTTCCCGCGCCAAGTTTATCATGCATCAATATAAGATAGCGTTAAGGGAAACCCGGGGTGAAAAAGCACATATCACCATTGTGGTTCAAGATTCCACCGGCAATCGTTATAAGAGAAATGAAGCAGTTCAGGAAGGGGACAGTCTTTATAAACTAGTAAATGATATCCGATTGAAACATTACATCGTTAAGAAAATCAATTATAGCAGCAAAAGTGAGGAACAATCTCTTACATTTGCCAATGGGGAGATCCTCACAAAAGAAAGTCCATTCATATTTCACACTGAAAAAACCAGTCATATTGAAAAAAGCCAAACAAGTGTTTTTAGTGAAAAATACCCCATACCCAATTTTATAGAGAGGGCGGCAAAAGAAACAAATTTAACAAAAAAAACGATCATAACGATATTTAAAAAAATGGATCTTGAAAAAAGAAAGCTTATATGGATAAACCCCGAGGGCTGGATTCGTGAGTTTCTATCCCGGATTCAGGAAGTTTCCCGTCATCACATCGCCGAAAACATTGAATTTACGGTAATGGCGGAGCCATTGTATGATGTAAATGCAATATTTCCTGTCACTGGCAAGTGTCCGCAGAAGCAGTTGATCGCGGGCGGGATAAACAGCTTATATGATAAAGTGCAAGTTGATTCAGATGTTGAACGTGACTTTATGTTGAAACGAGTCATCCCTGATGCTGACAACACGAAGCTTTATTTTAAATTCCCGCCCCATTTCAAAATAAAATTCCCAAAAGTGATTGGCAATTATAAACCCGGCTGGGGAATGGTCAGATTAGAAAAAGAGGGAGAAGTAAAGCTTGAATTCATTATAGATTTGAAAAGCGGTCTGAATATTTCCCAAGTCAAATGTGCTCAAAAATATTTTGGCAAGCTGGGTATCAATTATGGGGTTGTTGATCAAACAGTTCGTGATTGGTGGGAAAAATCACGCATAGAATAAAATAGGAAGAGCAGGAAAATTCACCCTTAGTGACGAATCATGTCTAAGGGTGTTTCTATTTTAAAGGGGGTTATTCAATGGGAAATTATTATCATACAAATGCGATTTATCGTTATTTGGACGAGAATCCTCATCCTTTATTCAAGTTTCCAAAAGGCAATATTTGGGCGCTCATATATGGAGATAAGAATACGTTTCATCCCAAAGTATTGATTTTGGCGGCTGGAGTGAAAGCCGATGAACCATTGTCGAACAGCTATTACGAAATGTATGCGCTTTTAAACCAGATCAGCCACCGATCAGGGGTTCCGTTTGTCACAATTCTTTTTAGAACAGATGTTACACAAATAACAGAAGTCGCTATGGCAAAAAGAGATGGCAACTTTGCCAACATACCGTTGCCTGAGTTAGCCAAGAAACTGCAATCGTTTCATTTAGAAATGAATCGTAATCCTACAAAAAAAGCGATTAATAGCGAATCATCCAGCGCATACATGAATTGGCAGAGAGGAAATCTCGGAAATCGAATGATTGCGGTTGATATAGACATGTTTAAAATCTCAAGTCAGGACGTTATTGAGCGCTTTTACGAATTAAAACGATCTTATTTTACCCTAAATCAATGGCGGCCATTTTTAGCAGATTACAATAATTTCAGGGTAGTAAGTAAACTTGCGCAAATGAGCGATATACAATTCGATATTGTATATAATAGAAAAACAAAAAACCCTTGTTTTGACGATCCCAGTCAAGTGAGAGTGTTTCATGTTCATTATGATCAAGACATTGTCATATCAGATGGCAGATGCATGACAATACATGATTTCATGAATGATTAGAGACATCTCATGTATGGAGATTTTTATTATGTAAAAGCTTTAAATAAGAGAGTAGAAAATACACGATAACTCCGAGTTTATTTCATTCCACCTGATTCAAAAATGAAATAAATCGAAGGTTAAGCTTTCTTTTTGAATCTGTTGCCTGTATTTAAGTACACCAAGGCAAAAATAATAAGAGTAAGAAGTAAAATAAGACCTATAATCAACAACACTTGTTTCCCTAACACCTCACTTAATGTCAACAATAAGATGCTTAAGCAAACGCCAAACATGATTTTCCCCATAAATTTGCACAAAGCCACTTCATCGTATTGAGCTTTTTCACTGTCAGACATTGTATTATAACCCGCAATCAAAAATGCTCCTTTTCCTCTTGACAATATGATAGCGAAAATGAAAAACGAAATGAAAATAATGATGAGAATGATAGCTTCAAACATAACGGCACCTTCCTTTGCTTCATATTGAATGCAATACTCATGATTGATTTGAATAAGAGTACCAGAAATGCTATAAACGGGTTCTATCCCTTAACCTCCAACTAGCAATTTGATCATGAAATCGACCATTCGCTTTTCGCAACAAGTGGAAGTAGCGAGAACCTGGCTGGTTTCGGTACGAAGCAAAGTCTTTGGGCCATTTCTTCAATCTAACAGCTCTACAACCATGCATTGATTTCATCATAACGCAAAATAGCAAGTTGTGGAAAGGTGTGAAAATAATCTTTTTAAAATATTTCATCAAACAACTTATACAGAAGCTTGAAGGTAATCCTTTTTCTAATGCCACAAAAGGACGACCTCTTTCAAGAAGAAGGTTTTTTGTTTTGACAATATGAACAGATATTATATTTTAGAGTAATGTGATCGTTCTTGTCTTTGAGAAGATGTATTAAACCCTTGTATTGTTTTGTTGTTGTAATCTTTTCGCTTATATGGCATGCAGTCGTGTCGTATCTTTAATAGTGATTACCAATATGTCATTATTTCCGTCGTTGCATCAATCGCGGATGGTGCAACTTCTGTGTTAGTTGCGGCTTCAGCTAAGTGGCGAGCGCTCGTTAGCCTTGTAGGAGTCATCGGTTCAATTATTTGGGGATTGGCGTACATACTTCATTAAATGTATCATCGATGCCTAAAAATAGGAGGAGATTAAATGGCGACCTATCTGTTATATCGGTCAGGAATTCATGATGCGACATTGACATTTCATAGTGACGGGATCTTATTTCGAGAAAGAAACGTTATGACAAACGAATGGGATGATCAGGTAAGCGTAACGGACACACAAACAAAGGCACTGGAAGATTACTACCATATAAATCCGCGAGAGATTTGGGAGCGTCTGGATGAATACAGGAATATTTTTCAAACAGAAAAACAGCAGGTAGTCACGTCCTGGGGGGCTGTTTATCAAAGACTTGAGGAAGATAAAATCGTATGGGTTGAAAGAAAGAAAAAGTTTCCGCTCGATATAGTGCTGGCAGATGGAGAACCAGTTGCCTTTATATGCCCTTCGAGGATCAATTGCAGTGTTTTGGTTAAGGAAGGATATGAAGCAAATACACCTATAAAACTTTGGGATCACCCAAAAGTATCGAAAGCAACATACGGTATTGAACATCTCGGGAGCTTTATGGTGGCTATGAGAGATGAAATTAGATTGGCTACAGATGTATGGGTTCCAAGTAAACTTGAGGGACCAAAGCCGGTTATTTTAGTGAGGACGCCTTATGGACGAATGATATACAAACGATCGTATGTGGATTTCATTCAACGTGGTTATGTCGTCGTTATCCAAGATACGCGAGGAAGACAAGATTCAGAAGGTGAATGGCTACCGATGTATTCAGAGATAGAAGATGGCGATGATACGTTAAATTGGATTGCCGAGCAATCTTGGTGTAACGGAAACATCGGGATGATCGGTGCTTCTTATGGCGGGTATGTTCAATGGGCTGCCGCAGCCAGCGGCAATCCTCATTTAAAGGCCATAGTCAGTATTGTTACCGCCGGAAGTCCTTTTATCGATATTCCCAGAAAAGGGGGCACCTTCGTATCCGGCACGCTCGCTTGGGTCTTTGCAATGGTGGAAAAAGAATTTAAGCCGGAAAATATGCATCGTACAGATTGGGGTAAAGTTTTGAACATTCGGCCATTACGAGATATCCCGAAAAAGGCATTGGGAAAAGAAGTCCCTTTTTGGAACGAATGGATGGCACACCTTGCGAAAGATGATTTTTGGTCAAAGTCGGATTGGTATCAATATAAAGCAAATATTAAGGTGCCAGCCATGATCGTATCAGGATGGTATGATGATAACGGGAAGGGAACGACGGAAGCGCTGGAAGTAGTACAAGACTATGCCGACAATGATAAGAAGATTATTCTCGGGCCGTGGATGCATGATGCAAATACGACTCGTGATATCCAAGGCGTTGCTTTCGGTAATAATGCGCTTCGTTATGATATCGATTTTTACTATTTGCAATGGTTTGATCGGAAACTAAAAGGAATAAATAATGGAATTGATGGCGGCTCAATCGTCGAATATTATGTTACCGGTGAAAACAGATGGGTGACAGCCAAACAATGGCCTCCTGAAAATGTTGAATGGACTAATATGTATATAAGCAGCAAAAGCAGTGCCAAATCTTCCTATGGGGATGGTACTCTATTGTTCGATTCATCTGTCCAGGAGGGGTATGATGAATTTGTATATGATCCGGAAAACCCGGCTCCGCACTTGATTGATCTATCGGAAAATGAAATTGGCGTCCCGGCCAATTATAAAGAAGTGGAAGAAAGAGAGGACGTACTAGTTTACACTTCCGCACCTTTGGATAAACCAATAACGATTGCCGGGGACATTTATGTGAAAATATTCGCCTCCAGCTCTGCCAAAGATACGGATTGGGTTGTTCGCCTAACAGATGTTGACCCGAAAGGCAATTCTATTCAACTAGTGGATGGTGTGTTTTGTGCCCGATTCAGAAAAGGTTTTGAACGAGAGATTTTGCTTGAACCAAATAAAGTGGAAGAATATGTTATTCGCACATCGAAAATAGCCAATACCTTTAAGAAAGGACACCGGATTCGTTTAACGATAACTTCCAGTGCGGATAACTATATTTTTCCAAACTCCAATACCGGAAAAGATCCTGCAACAGATATTGATTTCCTAAAGGCCAAACAACGAGTTTATCATCAAGGGAACCATCTGTCATATGTGCAATTGCCTATCATCAAATAAAAAAGACAAGGATTTCATTAAATGCGATTTAATCGTCAGCTTCGAATACACTTCATAATAGAGAGGTTTTTTATGAAATCTCCTGTATGTTATCAATTAGCCTGATGAGACGATTTTTTGATCCACTTGTTCACGATCCTGAATGAATATCAAAATGTGAGTGAGTTCAACTTTGTTTCTAGCATTATTGGCTTAAAACACAAATGTTGGTTTTGACCGTTTTTAGACGAAAGGTGACCAATACGTGCCACTTTGTCAATGGTAACAAAAAAAGCAAGGGAGCATAAACGCTGAACCCCTTGCTGTTACTGGCTTTTTAGGTACGGCCCCGGCAGGAATCGAACCTGCGACGCACGGTTTAGGAAACCGACGCTCTATCCTCTGAGCTACGGAGCCAAGTTGTTATTCATAAATGACCTTTTCTATTATAATACACATTATCTTTGTTGAAAAGTCCAAAATGATATATACTATAAAATAGACAAACGGAAAAGGATGTACATCCTTGCTTTTCAGTTGTGCGCAGATGAAAAGCGGACAATGTATGGGTGGAGGAGATGTTTATGCAACTGGGCGTACTCATTGGCTTGTCTATCCTTCTTGGTGTTATCGCCGTATTTTTAATATACTTCCTTGGCGGTGCGCTAGATTCGGAAGATTCCAAAAAAATAGATGAGCTACCTTCTGATCAACAAAAAAGTGGCTGATCAAAAACCGCCTGCCGTATAATATTGCAGGCGGTTTTTTTATATAATATGATCTTCAAATCTTCTATTGGTCGGTTATGGACTAGCCGGCTGCTAATAGTTTTGTTAATAATTTGTCAAATTTGTTTGGACTGATGATTTCGTGTGTAATGTATTTTCCATTATAGAACAAACCAAATGTTGTCCAGATTGTCGGTGCATTTTGTGCTTCCTCTTTAGTGGTTATCCTAACAGTTTTAAAAGGGATTCCTTTGTTTTCTGCTATTTTTCCCAGCTCGTCCAATATGCCAACAGCAAATGGACACTGAGCGGTGTAATAAATGGATATGCCTTCGTCATCGAAGAAAGTCTTTAGTTGTTTTTTAAAAGAAGGTAAAACAGCTTGTTCATTCCATCTCAATGCCACTAACTGGAAATAAGGTTCTGTTTGGTCCGCCAACTCAAAACCCATATGTTCAAAGAAACGTTTATCGCTTAAATATGGATATTTTTTCTTTCCCACAATGTGCACAATCCCATCCATGCCACGACTAATCGCATCTTCTTTGCAATGTGCTAGCAATTGCTTGGCATATCCGTTATTTTTATGGCGGCCTGAAACCCACAAGCAGTTGATATACATATAATTTGGTGCATCAATAGGAACCCATGCCATTTCAGCAGGCAAGTATTCTATAAATACTTTTGCACGTTCATCTAAACGGTAAAAAACTAATCCTTCATCCATTCGTTCTGTCAGCCACTTCTTTTTCTCACTTACTGCGTGTTCGTACTGTTTTGCCCCTAATGCGCAGCATATATGTTCGGATTCGATATTCCTTTTTGTTATTTGAACAAATCCCATTGTTCCATCTCCAAATTCATTATTATAGATTGTGATTTTCTCTAAGACGTATGTTACTCCTATTTTAACTTTGCCCGATAATGGAAGCAAACATCATATGGAGTCACGCTGTGAAATGGACAACTGTAATGATCATGAAGCTTGAATTTGCCGCAAAGATGATCGGAAGAGCGGAGCAAAAGGGACACTGGTTCATGATGCCATAACGGATCCCAGTCATGCCCCTAAACAAAGTAATGACGTTAAGACTTTGATAAAAATGTGGTGACAACCGGCAGAAAGAGCAGGCAAAAACAACATGCTCTTCAGCTTCAACAAATGCCAGAGCAACGAAACCCTGATTGAAAGCAACCTAAAGCAACATGATTTGAAGCTCGCACCATCATTGAAAGAAAATGATTGGAAACAAAAAATTGTTGTTGGAAGTCAGGGAACGAGCGTGGCTGCCGGAGAGAAAAAAGCAGGAGATTCTTTGCGTGGTTTTCTCGAAGAAAAAAGAGACTAGATAAAATGAAGAGGGCGGCATTACCCAACAAACGGGCCATTGTTTAAGAAATGTATGAGAAGATGATTATATTCAGCGGAATTTCATAATGAATCACACTCCTTTTGGTTGAATCACTTAAAGGGGTAACTTATCGACAACTATCTATAATTTTTGTCTACTCCTTTCTTTAAAAACATTCTTGTAAACTAATTATTGGAAATAATCGTACTATTAATGCAATATAAATCTTAAGGGATTAGTCAAATTATTTCGCGAATAAAAAAGGATGTTGTAAATGAAAATCAAGGTTACATTTTTGATCATTTTTCTCGTTGTTTCCGTTTTATCCCGCATGTAAGGTGCCGTAAGCCTCCCACTTCAAAATCTTGAGTGAATACAAGAGAAAACGGCACCTAAATGCCCGATTGGTTCAACTAACATTCAGTAGGAGATGGAAGAAAACACCTACTGAATGAAGTTTCACTTTATCCCGCATGTAAGGTGCCGTAAGCCTCCCACTTCAAAATCTTAAGTGAATACAAGAGAAAACGGCACCTAAATGCCCGATTGGTTCAACTAACATTCAGTAGGAGATAGAAGAAAACTCCTACTGAATGAAGTTTCACTTTATTTGCTTACATATTTTTGTTTGCTTATAAACAGAAACCACTTACTTTTGTGGAGGCAAGTGACAATTGGAGTATACACTATGAAGTGAATGAAAAAAATGGCTGTCGAGTAAGCAGTGGATACATTAAATATGTTGGGAACGGATCTATTCCAGAGGTGTTGGAGTACTCTATTTATCGTTCAACAGGAACAGTTCCATTAGAGAAAAATAGCCGTTTTTACGTTACCGTATAGTGGGTGTACTGACATAAGCAAGAATTCGGATATTGAAGCAATCATAAAATGGGATCATCAATCAGAAAGGATACCCTTAACGATACAATGATATTATTGAAGAGGATATATAGGCCATTTCAAAAATTGTGTACGGTAAGGCCTATTGCCAGCGAGGTTGCTATAAAATGATCAAGCCTATTTAAGGAGATTATGTATAATGGCCTATTTGGTTGCGAATATACCCTGGCCTGCGGTAATGAGTCCGTTTTGAGATATGATACAGATCCCTAAGGCACAATGTTCCGCCGCAGATGGCAGGCGGTACAAGGTTGGGAAAGTTTCGGGCCCATCAAAAAAACGACGCCACTACAAGGATGTACGGATTTTGAGGCAGCCAGCAATCGTAAGATTGTCCCTTGTGAGTATAAGATCGTCGTCAATCTGTCCTTATAAACTCTGATACAATGATAAAAAAGTAAAGGAATGGTGATTCAATGGCTGCATTGGTTTTTGACCATATCGTTCATTTTATTGACCGAGATCCGTCATCGGCCATTTTTGAGTGGAAGAAACACGGTCTTCATGCTGTGAAAGGGGGATCGCATCTTCAATGGGGAAGTTGGAACAGTTTGCTCTACTTCGGGCTTTCATATGTGGAATACTTGGCGATAGAACACGATGCGATTGCTAGAACTTCCAGCAATCCTTTAATACAACAAATGAACGAAGATTTACAGAAAGGGGAAGGATTCGGAACGATCTGTTTTAGAACGCATAACTTACTATCGCTTCGTGAACGGCTCGTTGCTTCAGGTTTTACACCCGGAGAAATAGTAAACGCGGAACGGATAAGAGAAGACGGAACGATGTTGCGGTGGAAAATGATGTTTGTGGAAACTCCATCTTTCCCGATCCGCTATCCCTTCTTCATCCAATGGGAACAGGATGATTCGGACAGGTTCAAAGAATTTTCTGAGCGGGGTATGATCCCGGAAAAACAGCAAACATTTACACGTAAACAAAATTGATTATGCTGTCCCATCACCTGAAGAGTACGCTGCTCATTGGGGAAAATTGCTGCAATCGCCGGAACCATCTGTTGTTTTAGATGAGTTTTACAAGAAAGAGGCCATTTTGCTTCAGGTAGGAAACGTGGAATTGAAGTTTATACAAGGCAAAGCAAAGCGTCCGATCGCTATTCATGTAAATCATTTTAACATTAAAAAATCAATCGAACTGTTTAACGGCCTTTATGTATTTTACTAACTGAACGATCATTTCTTATGTTTCATTTGTGTTGACATCGGGTAAAAGAGAATTGAAAGGCTCTCTGCCTTTTTCCATGAATAACTAACATGGGAGGAGATGGAAAAATGTCTTTAGTACCATTTGACCCTTTTCGCCAACTGGACAATATGAGGAGAGATTTAAATCGGTTATTTTCGACGGACTTTGGGATGGACAGGGAGTTCGGCATACCGAAAGTGGATGTGTATGAAACGGAAAACGAAGTGGTAGCCACATGTGATCTTCCCGGGCTGGAAAAGAAAGATGATGTCCAGATTCATATCAATGATCAGAACACGCTGACGATCAGCGGAATCATCCAACGCTCCAATGAGATTAAGGAAGACAGAATGCACAAGCAGGAGCGTTTTACAGGTCGCTTTCAGCGGACGATCCCTTTGCCGTCACCGGTATCGTTGGAGGGCAATGCAAAAGCCACCTATAAAAATGGGGTACTCGAAATTCGAATGCCGAAAATGCAAGATGACGGTCAAAACAGAAACAAAATCGATGTTGATTTTCATTAAAATAGAAGCCGGAGGAGCAGCCTCCGGCTTTTTCTTTATTTACAATGGGAAAGTCTGGATTTTATTCGTACAACAACAGCCTGGTGTTTCCCAGCTTCAGCATATTTTTCAAGGGTGTCGATCACAAAGTCGTTTTGACGTACTAGTGCAGGAGTGCAAGCGACTCGACTTGTCAAAGAAAGCTAGGAACAACATCATCATCGTACGAGAAAAAGCGCAAGCTGTTTGTGGACGTTGCTGCTGGGCCTTGCCAACAGACCGCTTTCGATCTTGAGCTCTGTTTTCGTTTCTTATCAGTGAAGTTTAAAGGCTCCCAAACTAAGAATGCCCCGTCGGCATGCTCCAAATCTTATGGGCCTAACCCACCCGTTTGATGTCATTGCCTATGTTCCCGGTACTTCGCTAAACGGCCACTTGCGCTTTTCTTGTGAGAAAGGTTAAAATATTCAGTATATATTCAAATTCAGGGAGGAAGGTAGATGTATACATACGCAAGCTTTTCCATGCCGCCTGTTATTATTTACGGAAGCCATGCTTTTGAAAAAGTGGGTGAACTAACAGCAGAGAGAGGAAAGAAAGCACTTATTGTAAGTGATAGGATCATGGAAAAGCTCGGAAATGTGGAAAAATGCCGGCATTATTTGACATCCTCCGAAATATCCAGTGTTTTATATCTCGATATCGATTCTGAGCCGACTGATCGCTACGTGACCGAGGCGCTCAAACTGTACATCGCTCACGATTGTGACGTTATTGTCTCCCTTGGAGGAGGCAGCTGCATTGATACAGCGAAAGCGGTCGGCGTTTTGGCAACAAACGGGGGCAATATTGGGGATTACATGGGTGGAAAGAAGCTTGCAAAAAATGCGCCCGTGCCCCATATCGCCATTCCAACGACAGCCGGTACAGGCTCGGAAGCAACAGATGCGACAGTGATTACGAATACTTCCAACCACGTCAAAATGATGATAAAACAGCCGGCTTTTATGCCTGCGTGTGCCATTGTCGATCCTATTTTAACGGTGTCATCACCGAAAAATGTGACAGCCGCTACAGGAATAGATGCTTTAAGTCACGCCATTGAAGCATACTTATCAAAAAAAGCGCATCCCATGACAGATATGTATTCGTTGTCGGCGATGAAACTGATAGTGGAATATATTGAAAGCGCTTATCGCGAAGGGGACAATATCGCTGCACGTGAAAAGGTGTCCTTGGGTTCTTTGCAGGCTGGGATTGCTTTTTCCAATGCTTCGGTTTGTTTGGTTCATGGCATGTCCCGGCCGATTGGGGCCTTGTTTCATGTTCCGCACGGCATTTCCAATGCCATGCTTCTCCCGGCCGTATTGGAGTACAGTAAAGATGCCTGCGTTGACAGGCTCGCAGATTTGGGAAGAATCTTTGAAAGGGACAAAGCCTTCACCAATGAAGAGGCGGCTGAAGTGGCTATTGCCTCGGTGAAAAAGCTTTGTGCCCGGCTGGACATTCCCAACCTGAAAAGTTGGGGAATAGAAGAGGGGACCTTCAGACAATCCTTGGCCAAGATGGCGAAGGATGCGATTGACAGCGGCAGTCCGGCCAATCATCCAAAGGTGCCGAGTGTTGAAGAGTTAATGGAGCTTTATATGGTTTGTTACGATTATCCGTTTGCAGTGCAGGAAATCAGTGGCAAACCGCTTCATTAATCCATTATGTTTGGTCATTGGCTTTTACATTCTCATAACCATTGACGACCAAATCAAGCTTGCCTGTAACGGGATCAATCACGAGCCCGTGAACCGGAATTTCACCCGCCATTAATGGGTGATTTCGAATCATATTGACACTGTGTTCAACGCTTTGTTCCACGCTGTCAAACCCTGTCAGCCATTCATCCAGGTTGATGCCGGCGTTTTGGATAATATCCAATGTGTCCTGTTTAATGCCGCGAAGTTTCATTTTCTCTAGAACTTGATCACTTTCGATAGCGCTCATGCCGCAATCGTGATGACCAATGACATAAACTTCATCCGCCTTTAATTCATAAACGGCAATAAGCAGGCTCCGCATAATACTTCCAAATGGATGGGTGAGAATAGCTCCCGCATTTTTTACCACTTTTACGTCACCGTTTTTCATATTCATTGCCTTATGGAGCAATTCAACGAGGCGCGTGTCCATGCATGTTAAAATAACAAGTTTCTTATCTGGGAATTTTGTTGTTGCATAAGCTTCGTACATTTTTTCTTCAATAAATGTTTGGTTGTATTTAAGGATTTCATTTAATAAGGACATGATGATCTTCCCTCCTAAGGCAATATTGGATTGAAATATAAATTCATTTTACAGAAAATGATGGTGAAAAAAAAGTTTGACGTTCTGTTTTGCATTTTGTATGATGTTGGAAGATATGTTGGGAGAGGTTCATAGCGTCAACCCTCTATAAAAAACTATGGCTAATAAGAATCGCCATATCAGTTAGATATGGCTTTATTTTTTGCCCATAAGTTGAACCTCCTCCCAAAAACTATTTAGGGAGGCTTTTTTTATGACTGAAAGACAGGAAGATCGTTTAAAAGATTTGAAGCTCTTGGGAAACAAGGAAACGAAATACTTATTTCATTACTCACCGGAAGTGTTGGAGGCGATTGATAATTTGCATGTAAACCGCGACTATTTTATTAAATTTAACTGTCCGGAATTTACATCACTGTGCCCTCAGACACACCAGCCGGATTTTGCCACGTTGTATATCAGTTATATTCCGGATACAAAAATTGTGGAGAGCAAGTCGTTAAAATTGTATCTGTTCAGCTTCCGGAATCATGGAGATTTTCATGAGGACTGTGTCAACATTATCATGAACGATTTGATTCAATTGCTTGATCCTCGATATATTGAGGTGTGGGGGAAGTTTACGCCAAGGGGCGGGCTTTCGATCGACCCTTATTGCAATTATGGAAGGCCGGACACGAAATACGAACAAATGGCCGAATATCGCTTGATGAATCACGATATGTATCCTGAAAAAGTGGATAACCGCTAAAATGCTTTTTTATTTAAACGGAGCGTTTGTCGGCCTGTTGGTTTTGTCCAATATATTGGCGGTAAAACTGATTAGCATTGGAAATTGGGTCGTCCTGCCGGCCGCTGTGATCATTTATATCTTTACTTATCCGATTACCGATACGATTACGGAAGTATATGGAAAGGAAGCTGCAAAGCAAACAGTGATGGCGGGTCTTATTACGCAAATATTGGCGGTTATTTTTATATATGTCGCGATCAAGCTGCCCGCGGCACCTTTTTATCAAAATCAAGCTGAGTTTGAAGCCATTTTTACTTCTGGATTCCGCGTTACGATTGCCAGCTTGGTTTCCTTTCTCATCAGCCAAAATTTGGATGTGGCATTGTTTCACAAGTTGAAAGAACGGCACGGGGATAAAGGTCTTTGGATTCGGAACAATGCATCAACGATGACGAGTCAGCTGGTAGACACAACTATTTTTATTACAATTGCCTTTTACGGAACGATGCCTGTCGGGGCACTCGCCGGGCTTATTTTGACCCAGTATTCCTTTAAATTTGTAATGGCCATTTTTGATACGCCATTCGTTTATTTGCTCGTCCGCTTGTGCAGACGAGAGTTTCAAAGAAAATCGTCACTCCACAAATTTTCATGAGGAAAAATAAAAACTTTTGCAAAAAATGAAACGAATGACTAATCAATTACGTATATAGATTATCGGAATGATAGAAAAGGTGGGATGTTCAAAAAAATAAAATATGATAAAAGGAATGAGTGTCGATGACTCTTTTTGGTATGCCGATCGAGACGGTTTATTTAATATTATTAATCGTTTCAGGAAGTCTAAGCATTTTATATTTATTATTTGGAGATGTGCTGGAAGGAATTGGCGAAGTTTCCCCTTTTCTCCACCCTGTTCTCATCTTTGCTTTTATCACTTTTTTCTCAGCCGGAGGATATATTCTCGAAACGACCACGCCTCTAAACAGCATGCTGATTGTGGGAATTGCCGCTTTTGCCGCTCTGCTTTTGGATACCCTTCTTAACGTATTTGTACTGATTCCACTATCTTCTGCTGAACAATCGTTAAGTTATACGGAACAATCATTAGAGGGAAGAATCGGGAAAACAATCATTCCTATACCGAAAGAAGGATACGGGGAAGTCATTATCGACAGTTACAGCGGAAGTATTTCCAAGCCTGCAGCCAGCTTTGAGGAAGCTGCTGCAATTCCAGAAGGAACTGAAGTGCTTGTCGTTGAAGTAAAGAATGGTGTTTTATATGTTGTTCCTTACAAGAAAAATTTTACATAAAGGGGGAATAAAGTAATGGGAGTTGGCGTTTGGATTGTTGTCGGCATTGTTATTTTCATACTGGTTGCCTTGCTTGCTATCATCATCACGAAATACCGTACGGCGGGTCCGGATGAAGCTTTAATTGTAACAGGAAGCTATTTGGGAGGGAAAAATGTTCACGTCGATGATGCGGGTAATAAAATTAAAATCATTCGTGGCGGAGGAGCTTTTATCCTTCCTGTTTTTCAACAGGCCCAACCATTAAGCCTTTTATCGAGCAAACTTGAAGTAACAACACCTGAAGTTTATACAGAGCAAGGCGTGCCGGTCATGGCAGATGGAACGGCGATCATTAAAATCGGCGGCTCCATAAGCGAGATCGCAACCGCCGCTGAACAATTTTTGGGAAAAACGAAAGAAGAGCGCGAAAATGAAGCGAAAGAAGTATTGGAGGGACATCTCCGCTCCATCCTCGGTTCCATGACAGTCGAAGAAATTTATAAAAACCGCGACAAATTTTCCCAGGAAGTACAGCGGGTAGCTTCACAAGATTTGGCCAAAATGGGATTGATCATCGTCTCATTCACTATCAAAGAAGTTCGCGATAAAAATGGATACTTGGATTCACTTGGAAAACCCCGAATCGCCCAAGTAAAACGGGACGCGGATATCGCAACGGCCGACGCGGAAAAAGAAACGCGGATTAAGCGGGCGGAAGCGGCAAAAGAAGCAAAGAAAGCGGAGCTTGAAAGGGCGACGGAGATTGCTGAAGCGGAAAAAATCAATCAATTGAAAATGGCCGAGTTTCGGCGCGAGCAAGAGATTGCCAAGGCGAGCGCGGACCAAGCGTATGATCTTGAATCTGCCCGCTCCAAGCAGGAAGTAACCGAACAAGAAATGCAAATCAAAATTATTGAACGTCAAAAGCAAATAGAATTGGAAGAAAAAGAAATTTTAAGACGCGAACGTCAGTATGATTCTGAAGTGAAGAAAAAAGCAGATGCCGATCGTTATGCGGTTGAGCAAGGAGCGACGGCCGAAAAAATGAGACAAATTGCTGAAGCGGATGCCCATAAATATCGGGTGGAAGCTACCGCTAAAGCAGATGCTGAGCGCGTTCGGCTAGATGGAATCGCCAAAGCGGATGCCGAGCGAGCGAAAGGGGAGACCGAAGCCGAAGTGATCCGCCTGAAAGGGATTTCCGAAGCGGAAGCAAAACGCAAAGTGGCGGAAGCTTTCGAACAATACGGACAGGCGGCAGTTCTCGATATGGTTTTGAAAATGCTTCCTGAATATGCCAAACAAGTCGCCGCCCCTCTTGGAAATATTGATAAAATTACCGTTGTTGATACAGGCGCAGGCGGTGATGGCGGAGCGAACAAAGTGAGTGGGTACGCCACAAATCTGATGGCCACGATGCAGGAGACACTGAAAGCATCTTCGGGAATCGATGTGAAGGAACTTTTGGAAAACCTTTCCGGCAAAAATACGTATGACAGCCTGGTCGGAGGGACATATGATTTGAGAGGCGCGAAAGAAGAAACAGAAACCACTCAAGGGGAGACTGTATAACGCATAGAAACCATGTTACGGAACTATGGAACGAAACCATGGTACGGAAAGTTGATTTCCGTCCATGGTTGTTTCCTATTTTCGTAGTGTTACTCTTATTTTCCAGTTGTTTGCAATTTATTAATAAATCGCAAGGCCCGGCCAGTCCCGACAGCCACTGATTCGAGCGGATTCGGGGCAATATGGACGGGAACGATGATTTCATCGCTAAGCCATTCTTTCATGCCGTTTAACAGGGCTCCGCCACCGGATAAAACGACCCCATGGTCAACAATGTCACCGCTCAATTCAGCCGGACAATTTTCCAGTGTGGCCCGGATTGCTTCTAAAATATGAAGCAATGATTCTTTTATGGCTTCCTGAATTTCGGTTGACCTAAGCGTAATGGTTTTTGGCAAACCTGTAACGAGGTCGCGACCGCGAACGGCCATTGTTTGTTCTGGATGTTCAATCAAGGCGTAACCAATTTCTATTTTAATATTTTCCGCTGTTCTTTCACCAATCAGTAAATTATATCCTTTCCGCACATGCTGGATAATATTTTCATTCAAGAGGTCTCCGCCTATGCGGACCGTGTTGCAATTAACGACTCCGCCGTACGAAATAATGGCGACTTCCGTGGTGCCCCCGCCGATATCGACAATGACGTTTGCGACAGGTTCTTCAACTGGAAGATCCGCTCCGATAGCAGCGGCAACAGGCTCTTCGATCAAATGGACATTTTTCGCTCCGCAAGATTTGACCGCATCATGGATGGCCCGTCTTTCAACAGAGGTGGCGCCTGAAGGAGTACAAACGACGACATCGGGCTTCCTGATCGCAACACCCACCGTCTTTGCGGCTTTTTTCATCACATGCTTCAGCATTTGACTTGTAATATCAAAGTCTGCAATAACGCCATCACGTAATGGCCGCACAGCAATGATGTTAGCAGGTGTTTTTCCGATCATATCCTTTGCTTCTGACCCCACCGCTATTACTTGCTTCGTATCCGCATTAACTGCAACGACGGAAGGTTCATTTAAAACTATACCCTTATTTTTTGTATGCACGAGTACGTTCGCCGTGCCAAGATCGATTCCGATTTCAAGATTTGAAAACATATGTACCACCTTGCCTTTTTATTATAAAGTCCATGCTTTGCATATATAAAAGTATAATCAATTTGGTACAAGAATTCTTCTTACATATTATGGCAGAACGGCTTTGTTACAGAAAAACAGCTTATGCAGATTAAAAAGCATTGAAATGTAGCGGTTTATGGAAGATCTTCCCGGCGCTTGTTATACAAATTTAACTAATTTGTAATAAGCACTGGTGGAAAGAGAAGATAAGTAGAATTGTTGTTTTGATCATAGGTTTTCAGATGTTTGTCAGTGTGTATATGGCAGCGGCATGAGGTAAATAGAATGTTGTTTTTATCGTAGGTTTTCAGATGCTTGTCGACGTGTATGGCATGAGATGAATGGAATTGGGGCTGGGACACAAGTTAAAAGCTGATTGATACTCGTAAAAATCGTTAGAATAAAACCGCGTGAAATCAAGAGGTACTTACCAGGTTTTCAAACTTGAATTCACGCGGTATATTCATTTTTACAGGGTTCTGTCCCGGTCCCTTTTACGTTCGGGCTCTTTTTGTTCTTCTGTTTTAGGCTGGTTGCTGGAGCTAGAGCTACCGACCAGCCAATGATAATCGGTCTGTCGCAAAATACTAACGAAGGGATAGTTCGCTATCAAATGCGATTGGTTTCTCTGGCAGTTAGTAGTTGTAAGGTTAAACCAATAATGCGAAACGCAAGAGGAGACCGGAAGGGCTCCGTCAATCCAAAAAGATAATCATACATCATAAGGAACTGACATGTGCATGGCTTAAGGTCGCCTGTATTATAATGCAATCTTTGAGAAGAATTCGGCTAATTCCTTGCTTTCCTTTTTTCTTTTTTTACGGTGGGCCGCCCGAGTTTGGGCCGTTTCATGAAGCCAGCGTTCTTCCTCGGATTCGGGAACTGCTTTTGGAACAGGGGACGGATTTCCATTTTCGTCTAAAGCAACGAATGTTAGAAACGAAAAAGCCGCAATGGATTTTTCTCCAGATAATAAATGTTCGGAAACGACTTTGACAAACACTTCCATCGAAGTCCGTCCGCTCCTGGTGACAATTGCTTCCAACGTAACGGCATCTCCAATTCGGATGGGTTTAAAAAAATCAACTGAATCTGTTGAAGCTGTTACGACGGGTTTCCTGGCAAATTTGGTAGCTGCGATAGAAGCCACGTCATCAATATGGGACATTAATTTTCCTCCGAATAAATTGCCGTGATGATTCGTATCAGGCGGTGATACATGGCTTGTCTTAATTGTTATTGTTTCTCTCATCTTTTTTTCAAGTTGCTCAACCATCCTAATCACCTCTAAGTAGTCAAAACTGATCATATTATATCATTGTGTTCAGGCTAGGTAAAAATTTTTCAAAAAAGAAGTTTAAGTATATAAAAATACGGGAATTGTTAAATATGCTTTGCACCTTCATCGGCCATGGACGTCTCTTGTCTCTTTATTTTAGGAATCAATTTATGGATAGGGGGAGATGTCATGATGGACAAGCTGACGAAGAAAATCAGATGTAACCCGGATGGCACATTGCTCATTAGGCGTTGGGATGATCGTTTAGTAGTCAAAGGAAAGACAGAGGAAGGCGCACCGGGAATGAGAGATATACGTTTCCATGGTCAAGAGGAATCTACTGGGGATGATGGCTACAACTGGGAAACAGAACTGGATTATTATTAATGAGGCGAAAGTAGAGTTGTTTCCAAAGAGCAATAAATTGACGAAACATAACAGATCGTGGAAAGAATTGGGAAATCGGGCATATCAGCCCGATTTTTTTATGTAATATTTGCATTGCTTTCCAGTGGATGGTGGAAAGCAACGCTGCAGCCCATATTGGCGGTTTGGCGGGTGGCAAATAAGCAGCAGACAAACCGCGGTGTACCCGCGTATAAAGAAAAATACCCGCGTATAGAGAAAAATACCCGCGTATAGAGAAAAATACTACCCGCGTATAGAGGAAAATACCCGCGTATAGAGGAAAAATACCCGCGTATAGAGGAAAATACCCGCGTATAGAGGAAAATACCCGCGTATAAAGAAAAATACCCGCGTATAGAGGAAAATACCCGCGTATAGAGGAAAATACCCGCGCATAAAGGAAAATACCCGCGTATAAAGGAAAATACCCGCGTATAGAGAAAAATACCCGCGTATAGAGAAAAATACCCGCGTATAAGGAGAAATACCCGCGTATAAGAGAAAAATACCCGCGGATAACTGATAAGAGTATCCGCGGGTGGTCATGGCAGGTATAATAGGGTGTTTAAAATGCCCATTCTCCGTTGCGGAAGACAGGTTCACGCTTTCCGCTCTCTGTAATGCCGTCAATGTCCATTTGGTCTGAACCGATCATGAAATCAACATGGGTTATGCTCGTATTAAGCCCTTTTGCTTCCAGTTCTGCCTGGCTCATGTTTTTTCCTCCTTCAAGACAAAAAGCATAAGCGCTTCCGATGGCAATATGGTTCGAGGCATTTTCGTCAAACAGGGTGTTGTAAAATAAGATGTTTGACTGGGAAATGGGGGAGCTGAACGGTACGAGCGCCACTTCGCCTAAATAATGGGAGCCTTCGTCTGTTTCGATCAGTCCTTTTAGTATTTCTTCGCCTTCCTTCGCTTTGACATCGACAATTCTTCCTTTTTCAAAGGTAAGGGTAAAACCGTCAATAATGTTTCCGCCATAGCTGAGCGGCTTCGTATTCGTTACAACACCGTTAACCCCCAACTTGTGAGGCACTGTAAATACTTCCTCTGTTGGCATGTTGGCCATAAATTCATCGCCTTTTTCATTTGTGCTGCCTGCTCCGACCCAGAGATGGCCTTCGGGGAGTTCAATCGTCAAGTCTGTCCCAGGGGCTTTATAGTGAAGCTGTTTATAGCGCTTTTTATTTAAATAATCCACTTTTTCATGGAGCGATTGATCATGCTTTTTCCACGCAGCAATCGGATCTTCCTGATCTGCTCTCGTTGCTTGAAAGATTGCTTCCCACAGTTTATCAATTTGTTCATCAGCAGGAGCATCCGGAAATACTTTTTTGGCCCAATCCGCGGAAGGGGCGGCAATGACGGTCCAGCTTATTTTATCTGATTGGATATATTGGCGGTATTTGTGCAAAGCAGTTCCCGCCGCCTTTTGAAAGTTGACAATGCGCTTCGGATCTACGCCTTTCAGCAAGTCGGGACTGGAAGAGACCACCGACATAAAAGCGGTACCTTGCTCAGCAAGCTCTTCCATTTCTTTTGCCCGCCACTTTGGAAACTCATGAAAAACTTCGTCTGGAGCCAGATCATATTTTAAACGGGAAACGATGTCATCATTCCAGTTGACGATGACATTCTTTGCCCCGGCCTCATATGCTTTTTTGACGATTAGCCGGATAAAATCAACGCTGTTCAAAGCAGTGTTAATAAAAAGCGTCTGTCCTGTTTGAATATTAACTCCTACTTTGACTGCCAGTTCCGCGTATTTTTCCAGCTGTTCCTGAAAATGACTCATACAACATTCTCCTTTGTGATAAAAATGTATTTTTATCATACCAATATTGGCAGGACAAACCAATTCATCCGTTATTTGATTCCAAGGAGTTCCCGGTAATCATATGGATTTCGAATAATATCTGCCAAAGTATATTCATCCAAAACAGCCAAATAGGAGGAGAGGGCACGATTCAATACATGTTTTAAACCACATACCGGAGAAATAACACAATTCGAAGGGCCATCTCCAAAACATTCCACGAGATTAAAGTCATCTTCGGTCTGTCTGACAATCTTCCCAATATTGACTTCTTCAGGAGGTAGTGCCAGTTTTATGCCGCCGTTACGCCCGCGGATTGTTTGAATAACCCCCATTTTTCCAAGCTCATGAATGACTTTCATCAAGTGGTTTCTAGAAATGCCATACGCTTCCGCAATCTCCGTAATATTGGACAGCTCGTCTTGTTTTTTGGAAGCCAAATATATTAAAACTCGCAATGAGTAGTCCGTATAATTTGTCAGTCTCATCATGATCACCCATTTTAATTTTATCATTTTTATAAAAAATAAGCTTGATTACAAAACATGGATTCAAAATACATGTTTTGTGGCTAAAATAAGTCTGTATTATGGCAGCTTTTTTACACATCGAAAAAAGGGATTGTGTAGTTGTCAGCTATGTTTTATTGTATACTTAAAGATACATTTAAAATACATCTTTTTAAAAAAGGAGAATGAAAAATGGCACTTTCCCAAAAAACGATTGATGTGGTCAAATCAACTGCTCCTGTGTTAGAGGTACATGGTGTTACCATTACTTCAGTATTTTACAAAAATATGTTCAAAAATCATCCTGAATTATTGAATATTTTCAATCATGCAAATCAATCTCAAGGAAGGCAGCAAACCGCTTTGGCGAACATGGTATATGCTGCGGCCAAAAATATCGACCAATTGGAAAACGTCCTTCCCGAAGTTGTACAAGTAGCCCATAAGCACCGAGGTCTCGGGGTAAAACCAGAACATTATCCAATTGTTGGAAAATACTTACTCGGTGCGATCAAGGAAGTGCTTGGGGATGCAGCAACTGATGAAATCATCGATGCCTGGTCAGAAGCTTACGGGGTGATCGCCCAAGCATTCATTGGCATTGAAGCGGACATGTACAAAACATCAGCGGAACAGCCAGGGGGTTGGGAAGGCTTTAAGGAGCTTGAAGTAATTGATAAAGTGAAAGAAAGTGATGTAATTACTTCCTTCTACTTGAAAGCAAAAGACGGAACAGCACTCCCTTCTTTCGAACCCGGCCAATACATTACCGTTAGGCTTCAGATCCCCGGCGAAAAATATGCGCTAAATCGCCAATACAGCTTGTCATGCGCTCCGGGAAATGATTATTATCGCATTTCGGTTAAAAAGGAAGCTGACCAGGAACCATTCGGGAAAGTATCCAATTATTTGCATGAAAAAATCAATGTTGGTAACGTGATTGAAGCAAGCGCTCCGGCAGGTGATTTTACATTCAATATGGAAGAAACGGCACCAGTTGCTTTTATTAGTGGGGGAGTAGGACTTACGCCTCTGATGAGCATGCTGGAAACTTTGACAAAAAGTAATGAAAATCGGGATGTTACATTTATTCATTCAGCAAGACACGAAGGTGTTCACGCTTTCCGTGACGAGGTAAAAAATATGGTTGACAAACTGGAACATGGGCGCTTCTTATACGGCTATGAACACCCATTTGATCAAACTGGAGGACATCATTTTAGCGGCTATATAACAAAAGAATTTTTGAAGGAACATATTACAAAAGATACGATTTGTTATGTATGTGGGCCGGTTCCGTTCTTAAAAAATGTCGTTCAAATGCTAACAGATCTCGGCATCACCGAAGACAATATCCGCTATGAATTTTTCGGTCCGGCTATGAGCTTGCAAACTAATAAAACTGCTGTTTAATAATATATGAAAAGAGCAAGGATCCGGCTTCATCAGCCCCTTGCTCTTTTTTATGCATTTCGATTCAAATTTTTATTGCGCCAATCAAGTTATCCCTTGCTGTTGGACTGAAAAAAACCGTATATTCCATTACGGTACCTACCCAAGTCAAAAACGCGCGGCGGATGTAAGGCGCCCGGTTCCCTTGTCTCTTACGATGGAAATGAAGGTTGGACGCATGGCAGCTAACGTGTATTTCTGTACATTTCTTACGACGGAGTGGCAGTTAACGTGTAGTTCCGTACATTTCTTACGACGGAGTGGCAGCTAACGTGTATTTCTGTACATTTCTTACGATGCGTGGAAAGCTAACCTGTACTTTCGTATCTCTCTTACAAAATGTCAATCTGCCATTAGGCCGTCGCTAGTTGTTATTCCGACAATGCTTTTTGCAAATTGGAAATATTTTTTTTCATGATGGAGAAGTAATCTTCGTTGTTTTTGGCGTCTTCAGTTGTGATGTATTCAAGATTGTGCAAAGTGAGCGGCGTTGTCCCGGTTTCTTTTTGTATGGTTTCCGTTACTCTTGTCAGTGGATTTTGATCGTAAATAATAAACGGAATTCCCTGTTTGTTTACCTCTTCAATAATGGATTGCAGCTCCTTTTGGGATGGTTCATGTTCAGGGCTTAAACCGGTAATCGTGATTTGCTTTATTCCATAGCGGTGCTCCCAATAGCCGTAGGAAGCGTGGGAAACCAATATTACATTACGGTCCGCCGACTCCACGGTTTGCTTCAGTTCTATATCAATCTCTTTTAATTGATTTGCCAACTGTTCGTAGTTTTGTTCGAAATCGGCTTTTGCGTCCGGCTTTTTTTCTATAAGCGCGTTTTTTATGTTTTCGGCCATTGTGATCGCGTGAGTAGGATCGAGCCAAACATGCGGATCTGTATGATGGTCTGTTTTCTCATGATTCTCGTGGTCTTCCGAATGTTCATGTCCACCGTCGATGAATGGAATGCCTTTAGTTGCTTCAACGGTTGTCACATGTTCATCCTTCAAAGAACTTTTCAATTTATCGACAAATGCTTCGAGGCCAGCCCCATTGTAAATAAACAAGTCGGAATCGGCCACTTTCATCATCGTTTTCATTGTCGGTTCAAACGTATGGGCATCTGCGCCCACCGGGTAGACACTTTTAACATTGACATGTTCTCCACCAATTTTTTTTGTGAAATCTTCAATGGGATAAATGGTTGTATAAACCGTTACAGTATTTTGTTCCTTTTGATCATCTGCCGCTTCGCCGTTGCAACCGGATAAAAATAATACGAACAATAAGAATGCCGTTACAGGAAATATTTTCACCCTCAAAATACGAATCTTCCTTTCTGGTGATAACTGTGGATAAAGATTGTCACATCGTAAATCGTAATGATTACGATTTGGATATTATATAATAAAAATGCAAAGACGGCAAGAGGAAAAAGCAGCACGACACATATTATTTATGCCCATTTTCATTTTACTGGACGGTATATCCTCCATCTATCACGATCGCTTGGCCGGTAATTCCTTTGGCAGCGTCGCTCGCCAAAAATAAAGCGTATTCCGCGATTTCAGAAACATCCAGCAGTCTTTTCTGGGGGACAAGAGGGTATATGACTTCTTCCAGTACTTTGTTTACAGGGATATTTCTCGTTTTTGCCAAATCACTCAGTTGATTTCGAACCAAGGGTGTATCGATATATCCAGGGCAAAGTGCATTGACTGTAACTCCATACTCGGCCGCTTCGAGGGCTGCCACTTTTGTCAGACCGATCACGCCGTGTTTTGCGCTGTTATATGCCGCTTTTCCCGAGAAGCCGACTAGACCGTTGATGGAAGACATATTGATAATGCGGCCAAACTTCTGTTTTTTCATAACCGGAAGAGCATGTTTAATCGCAATAAAGGGCCCGGTTACCATCACTTTCAACATTTGCTCAAATTTTTCCGTTGGGAAGTCTTCAATAAACGAAACATGCTGAAGCCCGGCATTATTCATTAAAACGTCAAGTCTGCCGAATTCATCAACCGTATTTTTTAGTGCCTGTTCAATATCTTCCTCATTGCTGACATTACAAGAGATCCCGAATACATTCAGCCCTTGCTCTTTCAATTTAGTTGCGGCCATTTTAGCGTGACCTTCATGAAGATCTGATAGAATAACTGTTGCGCCATTTTCGGCAAAAACTTTTCCAACTTCGTATCCAATGCCCCGGGCAGCACCTGTTAAGAAAACAATCTGTTTTTTATCCATAAACACACCTTCTTTATAATGATAAATTTGTCTCGCATGAACTGGCAGTTATCGTAAAATAGAAAAGTATTTTTTTGGGGTCAACTGCCAGTAAAACACGATCGTTCGGGCCGGCAGGACAAGAAAAAGACAGCGACACATCGCGTGTTTTTCTAAAGGATGTCAATTACAAAGGCTCTAAGACGTACAGGAAGTACTGTTAAAAGCGAAACGACAGGACAAGGAAAGCTTCGGCGGCAACTCGAAGAAAAAGCGTAATCTTTTTCGAGCATGGCTACCTGAATTGTCCAACAGGACGTTTTCTGGCTTTGCTTTTTTGTTCTCGGCAGTGGGGATGGGATTCGCAGACTAAGATGCTAACGTCGGCATGAACCATTTCATGCGGGGCGGGCAACCTTCACTGAACATGCCAATAGTACGAGCTTGCTTTCTAATGTTATTATTATCTTACAACGAAGGATTTGCAATCGTCGTCTCAAAAAGAAAAAAGCGTGACTTTCTTTCGAGGATTTGGATATTTTCAGTGGTTGGATATAGTCTGTTTGCGGAATGATCAATGGGGCTTTGATCATTTCGATGAAAGCTTTGCCAGCAGTGATGTATTCTTCGAAAGAAAAACGGATAAAAAGGGTATATCATTCGTACGATAAGAAGGGAAAGGAGGCTGTATTTTGGACAAGTTCACCAACATTTCGGAAGAAAAAATTCGCAAGGCATATGAGGAAGGTGAATTTGACGAGCTTCCCGGCTTTGGAAAGCCTCTTCCGGAGGAAAATTTGGAGGGCATTCCCAAAGAATTGAGAATGGCGTACCGCGTTATGAAAAATGCCGGCTTTTCACCGGATGAGATGGACGTTAAAAAAGAGTTAATGACAATCGAGGATCTTATCCGCCGTTCCGAAGATGAGTTGGAGATAGAACAACTACGGAAAAAGTTAAACGAAAAATTATTGAATTATAACAGCCTCCTAGCGAAAAAGCGTATAAAAACAAACTCATCCGTTTTCAAAAAGTATGAACACAAAATAGAAAAGAAGTTTTTTGGAGACTAACCAGCCTGTTTGCGGACCGGCTGTTTTTTCTTTATGAACGTTTTTTCTTTAAAATCAGGTTGCCCTTTAGTCAAGGCTGGCTTTTTTCAAGAATACGTCTTTACTCAATGGTTTTAGAGAGCGTATAGAAACAGCATGTTAAAGTGAGACATGCTTGAAAAAAGTCTATTATTGTTATATAATATCTTTTCAGAATATTTTAAATAGGAGGGGAGAAAGTGAGTCCTACAATAACGACGATAGCAGTTCTCATTCTCTTTTATTTGGGGTACCGTTATTATTCGAAGTTTTTGTCGGAAAGGATTTTTCGGCTCGATCCGAATTTTGTGACACCTGCCCATGAGTTTAAAGACGGGGTGGATCATGTTCCCACGAACCGTTTTGTTCTTTGGGGACATCATTTTAGTTCAGTCGCTGGTGCCGCCCCAATTGTCGGGCCTGCAATTGCCATGATTTGGGGCTGGGGGCCTGCTCTTATATGGGTGACGCTAGGCACGATTTTCTTTGCCGGGCTTCACGACTTTGGGACGTTGTGGGCTTCTGTTAGAAACAAAGGAAAATCTGTTGGGGTCATTACAAACTCGGTGATCGGAACACGGGCAAAAGGTTTGTTTTTATTGGTTATTTTCTTTTTGCTCCTTATGGTGAATGCCGTTTTCGCTGTCACGATCGCCAACTTGTTTACTGCATTTCCCGAAAGTGTTCTGCCATATTGGCTGCAAATCCCCGTAGCGATCACCATAGGTTTTCTAGTATACAAACGGGGAACGAAGTTGCTTTGGCCTTCCATTATCGGACTTATTTTGTTGTTTGTATTTATTTTAATCGGGGCCAATGTTCCCCTCCCTTTGCCGGAGGCGATGCTCGGAATGTCACCTGGCGCATGGTGGGTCATCATTATGCTGATTTATGGTGCGGTTGCTTCAAGGCTGCCAGTATGGCTATTGCTTCAGCCGCGTGATTATATCAACTCACACATGCTGTTCTTGGGGTTGATTATCATTTACTTGGGCTTGTTCGTGACACGCCCGGATTTTGTAGCCCCATTCTTTAATACGGATGTTCCGGCAGGCACTCCGCCGATTTTACCCTTATTATTTGTGACAATTGCTTGCGGTGCGATCTCCGGATTCCACGGACTGGTGAGTTCGGGAACGTCATCCAAACAGCTTGATAAAGAGACGGATGCCCGTTTTGTCGGATATTTTGGCGCAGTGGGAGAGGGGATGCTTGCACTTGCTGCGATCATGGCGACGGCCGCCGGGTTTGCCACTTTTGACGCATGGAGCCAGCATTATGAATCTTGGGCTGCGGCCAGTGCCGGGGGAACAGCGGCATTTGTAACTGGTGCAGGCCACTTCCTCTCCAGTTTGGGGATTTCACCAGTGATTGGAACGACATTCATCTCCATCATGATTGTGGCATTTGCCGCAACGACACTTGATACTTCCATGAGATTGCAGCGTTTTATTTTATCGGAAATTGGTGAGCAATATAACGTTCAACCGTTAAAGAATGCCAATGTGAGTACTGTCGTGGCCTTTTTGAGCTGTGTTGCGCTCGCGTTTCTTGCCGATCCTTCCAACCCAGGGGCTGGTGGAATGGTTCTTTGGCCGCTATTTGGTACGACAAACCAGTTGACTGCCGGATTGTCGCTGCTTATTTTGACCATTTTGTTATGGCGCATGGGAAGAAATTATATTTACTCGCTCATTCCGCTCATCGTTGTTGTTACAGCTACCACAGTCAGCATGGTCATTAACATTGCCAATTATATTCAAGCCGGAAATACATTGCTCGTAATAGTTGGAACGTTTATTCTTGCTTTGAATATCTGGCTGATCCTTGAAGGACTTGCAGCGGTAAGAAGGGAAATGCAGTCAAGGATTCCACCCGCGCCTCCGCTTTCCAAATAATACACGTAAAAGAGGTCAAATCATGAACATACATGTCGAAAAACTAAAAAGTGTTTTAAAGGAAATCAAACATTTCTATCGTGAAATGTACTATGTTCCATATCGTCAAACGATGCAGCGAGAAATTCAGCGGAGAGACGATATGTTTAAGCTGCTTGTTATGTCGGAAATGCTCGGCCTACCCAATCCCGCTTCTTTTTACACGCTTGAACTAATGCCGTTTATGCTGGAAGACTTCCATAAATGGCATACAAGAATGGGGATGGAAAAATCCCCACTGGAAGGTTTTCGCTGTTGTTAAGATGGTTAAGGAACAGGAATGGGGATAGCCGGCAAGAAGACAATCGCAATGAGAAACAAAACGAAAGACAATTGAACATATCCTTTTTTGGGGGTAAAGGTGGAGTAGGTAAAACAACCTGCTCCGCCCTCTTTGCTTTTTCTTTGGCCAAAAAAGGGCATAAGACACTCCTCGTCTCCACTGACCCCGCTCATTCTTTGGGGGATTTACTAGAAGTGGATGCCGGTTCCGAGCAGCAAATTGCTCCGGGCTTATCCGTCATGGAGTTGGACAGCGAACGTGCCAGTAACCGTTATATCAACGAAGTGAAGGGCAATTTGGAAAAATTAACCGCACCCGAAATGTGGAAAGAGGTAGAGAGACAGGTAGATTTTGCAAAAGCTTCACCCGGCGCAGATGAGGCTGCTTTATTTGATGAGCTCGTAACAATTATATTGGATGCCGAGGGAAACTTTGATCATATCGTTTTTGATACTGCTCCGACAGGCCACACGCTCAGACTCCTTTCGCTGCCTGATTTGATGGAAGTGTGGATGGAAGGCATGCTCGCCCAACGAAAGAAGTCTCAGGAAATGAACCGCATGTTAAACAATATAGCCGGCGTTCGGGAGGAAGAGCCGGCTGATCAAGTGTATCATTTGTTGCAAAGAAGGAAGCACCGTTTTTCCATGGTAAAAAAATTATTGCTGGACTCGGAAAAAACGACTTTTTATTTCGTATTAAATCCGGAACGCCTCCCGATATTGGAAACTGAAAAGGCGATGGGCATTTTGGAAAAATACCATATAAAAGTTGGAGGAATCATCATTAACCGGGTATTGCCCGAAGAAGCGGATGGAACATTTTTGGAAAAGAGAAGAGAGCAAGAAAAAATATATGTAAAAGAAATAGAAGAAAAATTTTCCAGTTTCAATAAGATATATATTCCGATGCAGTCCTCTGATATTAAAGGAATTGATGAAATTAACCAGCTTGCTCCTTTAATGGAAAACTTAACCAATAAAGGAACCGTTTAGATTTTTGTACTTAACATCTGATTTCACCGTCCGATATAAAGGATAAGACAATTATTGAGGGTGAAGCAAATAAATGGATAAAACATCATTGACTGGGGTCGTCCTTGGATTTATTGCAATTGGGGCAGGCATGATATTAAAAGGAGTAGATATAGCAGCGTTGATTAATCCGGCTGCCATCCTCGTCATCTTGGTGGGAACGGCTGCAAGCGTGATTATCGCTTTCCCTTCTTCGGAAATCAAAAGGATACCCAAGCTTTTCGGAATTATTTTCAAAGAGCAAAATATGCCAAAGCCAAAAGATCTTATTCTTTTGTTTTCCGATATGGCCCAATTAGCGAGAAGGGAAGGGCTTCTGGCGCTAGAATCGAGATTGGACGAGATTGATGACCCGTTTTTAAAGCAAGGACTCATTTTGGCCGTTGATGGACAAAATGCCGACTATATTCGTGATGTCCTTTCGGATGAAATTGATGCCATGGAAGAACGGCATGCAGCCGGCGCTGCTATTTTTTCCCAAGCGGGTACGTATGCACCTACACTGGGGGTTCTAGGAGCTGTTATCGGATTAATTGCTGCATTGGGCAATATGGAAAATACCGATGAACTTGGAATTGCCATTTCAGGTGCGTTTGTCGCCACTTTACTCGGGATTTTTACCGGTTATGTGTTGTGGCACCCATTCGCCAATAAGCTAAAGAGAAAAACGCATGAAGAAATCAAATTGAAGGAAATGATGGTTGAAGGCATTCTATCCATATTAGAAGGTGAAGCGCCGCGCATCATTGAACAAAAGCTTTCATCACATCTTCCGGCTTCAGAACGAAAAGGTTTATTTGTAGAAAATGAAAGTGAAGTGGCCCAAAATGTCGAGGCGTAAAAAAAGAAGAAAAGACGAAGAGCATATGAGTGAGGCTTGGCTACTGCCATATGCCGACTTATTAACGTTGCTCCTTGCCTTGTTCATCGTGTTATTTGCGATTAGTTCCGTTGATGCCCAACGGTTTAGCCACTTGTCCCAAGTGTTTAGCGGTATCTTCATGAACGGGACGGGTCCGGTCGAGTTTCAACAGCCGGTTGAAGACAGCGAACAAAGTGCGGATGTCCCATCCGATTGGGACGCCTATAATAAAGCAGAAAAGGAAGCCGCTGAAAAGGCTATCCAAGAGATGGAGAAAGAATTGGAAATACTGGAAGCCATCCGGGAAAAAGTGGAAAGCTTTATTCAAAAAAATGGTTACGAAGATAAATTCTCGACTTCACTCACTGCAGAGGGGCTCCTTATTAGAATTAATGACAGCGTACTGTTTCAGTCAGGGAGCGATACCGTACGGGAAGAAGATAAGAACACGGGTAGAGAGTTGGCAAAGCTGCTTGAAATGGAGGTGCCGCGAAGCGTCATCATTAGCGGCCATACCGACAATGTTCCGATCAAAAACTCGAATTTTCAATCAAACTGGGAATTGAGCGTTATGCGGGCGGTCAATTTTATGAAAGTCCTTCTGGAAAACGAAAACTTGGACCCACAGCTATTCAGTGCCAAAGGCTTTGGGGAATTTCAACCAATCGCTGATAATAATACAGCAGAAGGCAGAGAAAAGAACCGCAGAGTGGAAGTGCTCATTCAACCATATACCGAAGAAACGCAATAAGCAGAAGCAGTTAATGCCGGCATTCTACTTGAGCCAGTGACACAACAAAATCAGCTGATTAAAAAAAGAACGATAAAGTGAAACTTCATTCAGTAGGGCTCCTACTGAATGTTAGTTGAACCAATCGGGCATTTAGGTGCCGTTTTCTCTTGTATTCACTATAAGCAAATACGAAATAGCAAGGGGCTTGGACAAAACCCTGTAAACATGAAACAAACCGCATGGAATCAAGTTTAAAAACCTTGATTTCACGCGGTTTTCTTCTCACGATTTTTACGAATATGAATCAGCTTTCAATTTATGTCCCGGCCCCTATTGTGTTAAAAAAATCGCTATCATAGCTTGAGTATGCAACTAATGTAAATGTACATTTTCGATGAGTAGGAGTTAAAATATTCCAAGCTTACGTATACGTGCTGCCGCTTCCTGAAGACGTTCTTCAGATGTAAGGAGCCCCACTCTGACATAACCTTCCCCATATTGGCCGAAGCCGATTCCGGGTGCTACAGCTACGTGGGCCTTTTCAAGTAAGAGGTCCGCGAATGACTCTGAGGTATATCCGGAAGGAACTTTTAGCCATGCGAAAAAGGAACCTTTCGGTGCATCGACATGCCATCCAATTTCATGAAGGCTTGAAATGAAAACATTTCTTCTAAGTTCGTACATATCATTCATTTGCTTTGCGGCTTCGGCCGTATTGGAAAGGGCTTCTTCTGCCGCATCTTGTATGGCGCCAAACAGGCTTACATACAAGTGATCCTGCAGTAGATTGATCGCTTCGATAACAGATGGATTTCCCGCTGCAAAAGCGATTCTCCATCCCGCCATATTAAATGTTTTCGATAACGTGTAGATCTCGACGCCAATGTCTTTTGCACCCGCTGCTTGCAGGAAACTGACTGGTTTTTTTCCATCAAAGCCGATCCCGCCGTATGCAAAATCATGGCAGACACAAATATGGTGGTTGGCCGCAAACTCTACCGTTTTTTCGAAAAAGCCGATATCAGCAACTGCGCCGGTCGGATTGTTGGGATAATTTAATATCATTAACTTCGCTTTATCAGCAATTTCTTTATGTATAAGGTCATAGGAAGGAAGAAAATCATTTTCTTCCATAAGGGGCATCATTTCCATTTTAGCATTGGCAAGCGCGGCTCCAGACCAATAGTCGGGATAACCGGGGTCGGGCACAAGCATGACATCCCCGGAATTTAACAGACATTGCGGCAACTCTACCAGTCCGGCCTTTCCTCCAAACAATATGGCGATATGTTTTTCGGGGTCAAGGTCAACACCGTATTCTTTCTTATAAAAATCCGCGGCAGCCTGTTTTAAATTCCTTTTGCCTCTAAATGGCGGATATCGATGATTATTCGGATTGTCGGCAGCCGATTTTAAACGCTCCACAATGTTGACAGGCGTCGGCTTGTCCGGATTGCCCTGGCCAAGATTAATGACGTCATGTCCTTCGGCTTTAATGTGATTAACCTTCTCCACAAGTGAAGCAAAAAATTGCGTCGGTAAATGTTTCAGTAATTGAGATTGTTCAAATGTAAGCATTCCATCACCTTTTTTAAGATAATTCTATTTTTTTATCTATATAGTTCAAAATGTTACCCCTTAATGGTATGTTTGTAAAGAACAGGCAAGAATGAACAGGAGGAGAACAGTTCATGAAGTGGAAAGTGGGCCTTATCCAAATGGATATTGCATTTGGCGATCCGAAAGAAAATTACAAAAGGGCTGAACAATGGTTTGAAAAAGCTGCTGAACAAGAGTGCACGCTCGTAGTGCTTCCGGAGTTGTGGACTACTGGTTATGATTTGACACGATTGGACGAAATTGCCCATTATGAAGGTGAAGACGCGCGCCAATTTTTAAAGGAACAGGCGGTCAAACATCGCTTTCATATTGTAGGTGGATCGGTTGCGAAACAAACAGCAGATGGCGTAAAAAATACAATGTATATTGTCGATAAAAATGGAAGAATGCTTCATGAATATAGCAAGCTTCATTTGTTCCGATTGATGGATGAACATAAGTATCTTATTGCGGGCGAGGATGAAGCAAGATTTACGGTTGATGGAGAGGAAGCAGGGAGCTTTATATGTTATGATATCAGGTTTCCGGAATGGCTGCGCAAACCTGTTTTGAACGGAGCAAAGGTCCTGTTTGTTGTTGCCGAATGGCCGCTTCCAAGGTTGGATCATTGGCAAACATTATTAAAGGCACGCGCCATCGAAAACCAAAGCTATGTCGTTGCATGCAACCGGGTTGGCCGCGATCCCCATAACATATTTGCGGGGCATTCTATGATCATCGACCCTTGGGGAACAGTCATTTCCGAGGGCGGTGAAGGCGAGGAGCTGCTGACAGGAAACGTAGATCTTGGACTAATTGATGAAATTCGTGGAAGAATTCCTGTTTTTGATGACCGGAGACCGGAATTTTATTAAATGAAACACCCAAAAGCTGCGCGTGCTTTTGGGTGTGTTTCGTCTGAGGAAGGAATAGCAGATGAGAAAGGCGTTATTTTCGCAGTCTCCCCAACTCTTCGGCGATAGCTTCCATTTCGTTTGGAGTGAAGTGTTCTTTTTTCATGACCATTTCATAGATTTCGCAG
The DNA here is from genome assembly GCF_037980985.1 of Siminovitchia sp. FSL H7-0308. NCBI lineage: Bacteria > Bacillati > Bacillota > Bacilli > Caryophanales > Bacillaceae > Siminovitchia > Siminovitchia sp. FSL H7-0308. The sequence continues at coordinate 2,622,684 of NZ_CP150282.1, read as the reverse complement.
AGTTCTTCGTATAACTCTTCATTGATCGCCTCTGCTTTTACCGCACTCGTATTCACCATGCGCAGTTTTTCTGTAATTTGGTTGAGCATATATTCAATGTTTTGCGGCTTGTTTTTCGATAAATCCACCGATGTCATCTCCCTGATTTGAATTATGATAATCCAATGATTCCATTCTCTTAAAGGATTGTCAACTAGATTATGAATATGATCTCCATATTAAGACAGGGATTGAATCAAGCCGAATTTCTTTTCAGTTGTTGTTTTTCTTCCTTGATCGTATTAATGATTCTCTTTGTTTCATAAACAACTACACCCGAAAGACCCAGCAATCCAATTAAGTTGGGAATCGCCATGAGGCCGTTCATAATGTCGGCAAACGTCCAGACGATATCAAGGGTGGTGACTGCTCCAATAAAGATGGCACTTACAAATACGATTCTATAGTAAATAATTGCTTTGGCAGTAAACAGGTAAGAAAAACATTTTTCACCGTAATATGACCAACCCAAAATAGTTGAAGAGGCGAAGAATAGAAGCCCAAGAGCAATTATGATCGATCCGGCAGGGCCCAGGAAAGTTTCAAAGGATGCTGAAGTCAAGTCTCCGGCAGCTATTGAACCATCCTTATACAAACCTGCCATGACAATGGTTATTCCGGTGATTGAACAGATGACAATCGTATCAATGAAAACTTGTGTCATTGACACGAGCGCTTGTCGGCCCGGCATATCCGTTTTGGCTGCTGCGGCTGCAATAGGTGCAGAACCAAGGCCTGCTTCATTAGAAAATACACCACGGGCCACGCCGTACCGAATAACGGCTCCAATTGCGCCCCCGGCAACGGCTTGTCCTGAAAATGCATCTGAAACAATAACGGAAACAGCGGTAGGAATTAAATCAAGATTCATAAATAATACTGCCAGTCCGCTCATAACATAAAACAAGGCCATAAAAGGGACAAAAAGTGCTGTGACTTTTCCAATACTTTTGATTCCTCCAATAATGGAAAGGCCGGCAAAAATCACAAGGATGATTCCGGTAATCCATTCGTTAATTCCAAAAGTTGTTTTAACGATATTGGAAACAGCATTGGACTGGACAAGGTTCCCTATACCAAATGCGGCAATAGCGCCAAAAATGGCAAACAAAACCCCGAGCCATTTTTGTTTCAGGCCGCGCTCTAAATAATACATGGGCCCGCCCGACATTTCTCCATTTGTATCAACAATCCGATATTTTACGGCAAGAACCGCTTCTGCATATTTAGTTGCCATACCGAAAAGGGCGGAAAGCCACATCCATAAAACTGCTCCCGGACCTCCAAGAGTGACCGCCGTTGCAACACCAACAATATTTCCTGTTCCGACTGTTGCTGCTAAAGCAGTCATTAAAGCCTGGAAATGGGATATGTCTCCTTTTGAAGATTTATCTTGCTTGAAGCTAAAAGCAAGCTTTAAAGAATAGGGGAGGAGCCGGAGCTGCAAAAATCCGATCCGAAAAGTGAGAAAAATCCCTGTTCCCAAAATGAGTACGAGAAGGGGCAATCCCCATACAAAACCACTGATTGTCTCCAGAATTTTAGAAATTTTGTCTGTGAATGTAGGCGCTTTCATACACAACCTCCTTTTTTATCTGTTAAACTCATATGCTCTCATTCTGCAAAAAGATCAATAGAATGTCAAGTTCATTCGGGATCTGGTAAAATGTTTTATAGTTTCTCCAAAAAGGTAAACATAAGGCAGATAAAGTGGTCGGGAGAGGTGTCCGGTATGGATAAAGTGAAAGCCAGAAATAATCGCAAGAAAATCATCAGATTTGTAAATACATTAATGGAAAAGATTCAACATAATGATGTCACAGGGCTTGCAGCCCAGTTGGCCTACTTTTTCCTGCTGTCCTTATTCCCCATGTTAATTTTTCTGTTTACTCTTTTACCTTATACGCCGGTAACGCAACAAGACATTTTTAACCTGATAAAAGATTTTGCGCCAGAAGAGACATATACGTTCATGTACGATACATTGACGGATGTTATGGCTAATAGAAGCGGCGGGCTTCTTTCCATCGGCTTTATTGCTACGATTTGGTCAGCCTCCAAAGGAATGAATGCCTTGATGAAATCTTTAAATCGGGCACATGGGGTCGAGGAAAAACGCTCCTTCTTTATTGCACGGGGATTGTCGGTCGTTTTGACAATTGCCATGATCTTTGTATTTATTTTGGCATTGCTTCTTCCTGTTTTTGGAAAACAAATCGGTCTGTTTATGTTTTCTTTTCTCGGCCTGTCGGAGCACTTTTTAAAAGTTTGGGGAATTATTCGCTGGACACTTAGTCCCATCATATTATTTGTCGTTTTTCTGGCCGTGTACTATCTGGCGCCCAATGTCAAGATCAAGTATCTATCAGCAGTGCCAGGAGCTGTTTTTGCAACGGTTGGCTGGATCGTCGTATCACTCGGGTTTTCGTATTATGTTTCAACATTTGGAAATTATACAGCGACTTACGGGAGCATAACCGGTATTATCATTTTGATGTTATGGTTTTATTTTTCATCCATCATTATTATGGTCGGCGGGGAGATCAACTCTTTTTTTACAGAAAAAAAGGAAAATCGAATTCATTAAAGAGCCGCTTGACAAGCAGGCAACGCGGAACTCGCAAAGTAAGGAGACGGATACTAAAAATCGTGAGTAAACTTGATAACAACAAGCTGTTTTTTGACATGGGAAGTTTTGATTGTTTTACTGCAATCGGACTTCCCGTTTGTTTATTCATGAAGTTTCAATCTGGAAATGACAAGGTTGATGGAGAATTTTTCCGGTTTCACATCGTGAAGGAGAGAAAAGCTCACATTGACAATTCGCTAGGGGCAATGCCAGCTGAAACGCCATGCTCTTCAAGCTTCATTTACGGATTCGGTAAGAGATTAGAGAAGCGCCTCTTACAGATGAATGTCTTTTGAAGCCAACTGCCAGTTGGTATAATGCTTTCAAATCATGTTTGTTTTATTTTGGAAAGGGGAAGAAAAAAATGGAATTTAAAATGAAGACGGAAGGTTTTCACATTGAATTGCCCTACGGAAGGCTTGATATTTCGGGGAATGAGGAAAATGGTTTTCGGCCGTATCAACTGTTAATTTCTTCACTTGCTGTATGCAGCGGGGGAATATTGCGCACCATATTGACAAAGATGCGTTTAAAGGTTGACGATATTCGAATTATTGCCGATGCGGAAAGAAATCTGAAAATGGCCAATCGGATTGAAAAAGTTTCCCTGCATTTTAAAATCAAAGGCTCTCATTTGAGTGATGAAAAAATAGCAAAAGCCTTAGAACTGACAACAAAAAATTGTGCAATGGTTCAATCTGTGATTGATTCCATCGAAGTATGTAAAACTTACGAAATCATCGATAGTTAAAGTTGAAGGAGGATGATCAGTGGATGGTCAATAAAATCATTTTAATTGTCATTGCTATAGGGCTTCCGCTTTCTATTATCGGCTCATTTTTGCAATGGCCAGGGACGGCAATGTTCGGCGTATATTGCCTGACGATCGTCGCTTTGGCGGGCGTGATGGGGCGAGCAACGGAAAGCTTGGCTATTGTGGCAGGACCCCGGATTGGCGGGCTTTTAAATGCGACGTTTGGAAACGCTGTTGAATTAATCATTTCCATTTTCGCATTAAAGGCAGGACTTATTAATGTTGTCCTTGCTTCCTTGACAGGCTCGGTCATCGGAAACTTGCTCTTAGTTGGAGGATTGTCTTTTTTCGTAGGCGGGTTGAAGTTTAAAAGGCAAATGTTTAATGTGTACGACGCAAGACATAACGCGGGTTTACTCATGTTTGCCGTGATCGTTGCCTTTATGATTCCGGAATTATTTACGTTAAAGATGACCCCCGGGGAAAAAATGACGTTAAGCATTGGCATATCCATTATCATGATCATCCTTTATATGTTTGCGCTTTTCTTCAAGCTTGTTACACATCGTGGGGTGTATATGACAAGGGAGGAAAAAGAGGCGGCTCATGAGGAAGAAATTCCCGAATGGTCAAAAGGAAAGGCGATGCTCATTTTGGCGCTGGCAACGTTGGCCGTTGCGTATGTGTCTGAGCGGCTTGTTCATACATTTGAGGCTGTGGGCGAACAGTTTGGCTGGTCCGAGTTATTTATCGGGGTCATCATTGTGGCCATTGTCGGTAATGCAGCCGAACATGCCTCGGCCATTATTATGGCTTACAAGAATAAATTGGATATAGCCGTAGAGATTGCGATTGGCTCTACATTGCAAATTGCCATGTTTGTAGCACCTGTTCTTGTCTTGATCTCATTGTTTTTTAAACAAGAGATGCCGCTCGTATTTACAGTACCCGAGCTTGTTTCAATGGCCACTGCCGTATTGCTGACGATCGTTATTGCAAACGACGGGGAATCGAACTGGTTTGAAGGATTAACGATGCTTGCGGCATACTTAATTATGGGTATTGGATTTTATTTGCTGTAGGGGTGGATAATCCGGGGCAATTAGGAAAAAATAAACGCATCAACATAACGCCGCTTTTAAGATGAAAGGAGTAAAAACACCATGAAACGGCATCATGAAATTATGTTCTTGCTTTTAGCCTTTGTCCTGGCAATGGGCCCTATTACGGCAACGGCTGCAAAGGAGCCTGAATCGCGTAAAGAAGCAACCTTTGAAATCCCTTCATCCGTAGTGAATATAGGAAAAGAAAATACCATTTCAAACCCTTCCAGCGAGCTTCCTCGTTTGGCGCCGAGCAAGTTTACGAAAGAATTGCTGGAGAATTCCAAAGTGAAAATTGAAAATCCCAATCTGATTCGTATATTGAATGAATCGGCTGTTACAAAGTCTCCTCTTTCTTTCGGAGCAAGGGCCACTATTTTTCTGGGAGAATGGGCATTGAACTATGAATCGGAAGAGACGGACCCGAACTGGAAATATCAGAAAATCAATACAAATTTTTATGATAACCGGGGCGGAACAGGCAATTATCAAATTCATTATGTACAGGAATCCCAAAAAACAATCAAGGGCGGTTTGACATCCAAAGTGACCCACCCCGAAGACGTTCAAAAAATGATGCAGGAAAAAGCGCGTGAAAAAGTGAATTTGCCGCTTTCATTTGAAACACTCATCGGTGCCGGAACGAAACATACGCATGTTTACAACATTCCGCCCACTCGCGTAGGGTATTTATATGCATATGCACCTGCAGTAAGCGAAAAAGGAAAGCTGACTTATGGCGAAGTATACTTATTATTAAAAGGTACGAAACAAAAAATAGTCGTAAAAAATGTGACGACACAAGAAATCGGCGCCTGGATTCCGATTCAGGATCATTTAAGCTTTTCATTTGAAACGAGGGAATAGGAGGGGCAGAAGCCTCTCTTTTTTGCTATCAACATCTTGTCAAGATGCTCTGTCCTTGCCGCCTCCGCCATGAACTACAACATTTGGAAAGGTATGGCATGGATAAAATCCCTGCAATGGAAAAAATATAAGAAAAAGATTGAAAGGCGGTGTGTGAATGAAACGCTTGGCGATGTGGCTGCCACTTTTTTTTCTCTTCTTTCTTTATGGACACGAGGTGAATGCAGTATCCAATACGCCCATTCATTGGGGGTTTAAAAAGGGAAGCGGAGAAAAGCAGGCTGATGCCGGACAGGAATATGAACAATTGCTGAATAAATATGACGCTTTTTATAAAGGAAGCCCAGATAAAAAAGTGTTATATATGACGTTTGATAATGGATATGAAAATGGCTACACCGGTAAAATCTTGGATGTATTAAAAAAAGAAAAAGTTCCGGCAACTTTTTTTGTTACCGGCCATTATTTAGATAGCGCTCCTGACCTGGCCAAACGGATGGTAAAGGAAGGACATATCATTGGGAATCATTCTTGGAGCCATCCCGATTTAACACAGGTAAGTGATGACAAAATAAAAGAAGAGCTGGAAATGGTGAAAGAAAAAACAGCTGCTTTGACCGGACAGACTGAAATGCAGTATCTTAGGCCGCCAAGGGGAATTTTAAGCGAAAGAACCCTAAAAGTTGCCAAGGAAGCAGGCTATTACCATGTCTTGTGGTCATTGGCATTCAAAGATTGGCAAACGGATCAGCAAAGAGGATGGAAATATGCATACGATAACATCATGTCGCAAGTCCATCCAGGTGCGGTGATCCTTCTTCATACAGTCTCCAAGGATAACGCCGACGCTTTGGAAAAAGTCATTGGCGATCTGAAAAAGAGGGGTTATACGTTTAAAAGCCTGGATGACTATATCGCACATGAAAAAATGAAGAATCCATTGATTTCCCAGTAGGTCTTTCAATAAATTCTTATTAGTCATTATGTCAGGCGCTTTATAAATTTATTATCCAATGATGAACCGAGAAAACGAAAAGCGCTTTAAAGGTGGAATCCCAGCGTGTCGAAGGAAGAAAGACAAGGACTTTAACAACTAGGCAGAAATGGATGATTGGAATCTGTCGGTTTTCAAAATGAAGAGAAGGAACAGCTTGGTGGAATGTACAAGCCTGAAACTAGTGTAAATCATTCATGATGAGGAAAATTATATAATGATGAAGGTTAAAGCGGCTAAAGAAGCTGCTTTTTCTTTTTTAAGATATAATAAAGCAAACAAAAGGAGGGGGCTATATGTGGGAAGAGCGTGTTCAGATTGAGGGGCCGTACAATTTTGATTTGGCGTTGGACAGGCTTGCCATGGATCCTCTCCATATGATTGATAGTGAAAAAAGGCTTATACGGGTCCCGATTTATGAGCCATATGCGGAAGTGGTTGATGTTCAGGCGATAGGATCAACCGAAAAACCTGTATTTAAATTGAAAGGAAAAAACATCAATACTAAAGAAAAAATCATTGCCGAAGTGATGAGAGTTTTTCAATGGAATAAGCCGCTTGATGAAATTCATCGCTATTTTTCCGATACAGTTCTTAGCGATATCTTTTCTGAACATCGGGGTACACCAATTGTTCTGGAGTTTTCTCTCTATGCTTCCATTATGCGCTCTATCATTCACCAGCAAATTCATATGAAATTGGCGATTTCTTTAACCGAGCAATTTGTTAAAACATACGGCCTTGAAGTAGACGGCGTGCCGTTTTTTCCCTTGCCGGAAACAGTTGTTGCGCTGAAAGTGGATGATCTTCGCAGGCTGAGGATGAGCCAGCGTAAAGCAGAATATCTGATCGATATTTCAAGGAAAATCGCCAATGGTGATGTAAATTTGGAGCATGTAAAACAATTGCCCGATCAGGAAGTGATTGCTGAGCTGGTCAAGTTAAGGGGAGTAGGGCCTTGGACAGCCCAAAGCTTTCTATTATTTGGATTGGGGAGGAATAATCTTTTTCCAAAAGCGGATATAGGGCTGCAAAAGGCTTTGCAAAAGCTGTTTCAGCTCGAGCGTAAGCCAAGCCCGGATGAGATTGGTGGTTATATAAAAAACTGGGAACCATATTTGAGCTACGCCTCTTTATATTTATGGAGAAGCATTGAAAAAAAGTAAGGAAAGGCAGACTAACGGGTTTGGTTGGTGAGGAGAAAAATGCTAATAACAATAGAATTCGGAAACTTATTAGCATGGAATTCAGCAATGAATCAGCATATTAAATAGCAAGCAAAAACGCTCAGAGAAAATCCGAGCGTTTGAGAATGTAAAAAATTTTGTGTAATTGGTTAAACTTACCAATTAATGATATATTAATATCCATATTTAACGTGTTTAGTTAAGTATTTTAGTTTTTTGTTTATTGTATGCTTTAATTATTGCCCATAACATAGCAAACAGCACAAAGGTTGTTCCACCGACTAACAACACCAATAATCCTAAAAATGAATAATCCTTTGATTCAATAAATACACCATGCGATCCCGAACCAAAGTAATATGAGCTGTATAATTTACTCATAAGAGGGTTATCGTACGTTGTGTATTCATATATGACCTCATCTCCATTTGAGTAGTTTTTAACTACCGCCGTCCCAACAGAAAATTTCGCACCCTCCAAAATTTCTTCTATCTCAATTTTATTCGCTTCAGACAACTGCCCATCTGTCGGAATAATTTCAAGGATATCGTTAACAATAGCAGTTTGTTCTTTGTGAATATCATTGATTGGGATTATTGTAATAATAAAGAAGATTAATGAAAGAACAAAAATACCTAATCCAGCATTTAATAGCCTTTTTCCAAATGTTTTTTGTGTTTGAAATACCTGATTTATCAGTGATCGGAGTTCATTCTCTTTACCAAATCGTTCAATGGCGATTTCAACAGCTTCCTCTTCCGTTTTTCCCTCGGATATTAATTCGTGAACGGATTCGAGCAAATGACTTTTCATTTCACTTTTTAAATCTTGGATTTCATCTTTGTTGCCTTTCGCATTCCGATAAACCTTGTTAACGTACTCTTCAACTTGTTTCAATTTTTTTCTCCCCTTTCAAGAAACGAATCAATCATATTTTTAACAAATTCCCATTCTTTGCGCTTTTGTTCTAATCCTTCTTCACCCGATGGAGTTAATCGATAATATTTCCGCCTTCCTCCTGGTCCTTGCTCATCTCCCCAATAGGACTCTATCCACATGTTTTTCTCTAGGCGCTTTAATGATAAATAAAGTGTTCCTTCTTTCAATTCGAATTGTTCTTCGCTCTTTTCTCGAACAAACTTGGCAATTTCATATCCGTACATATCCTCATCTCTTAACAAGGAGAGAATGATCGTATCAATATGACCTTTTAAAACCTCTTTGTTAATTTCCAAATACACCGCCTCCTAACCATACTATAAAATATAATACCCAATAATACAAGGTATTCTTTCAAAAAAACATCGCTAATTATTAGCGATCTACCTTGGATAGATTATTTCTTTCAAATCAAAAGTTCTATCTGTTATACCCAATCGTTGCGCGGGAGTCTCCCTTGTTCCGTTTGATATATAAAAGGGAAACAAAAATTGTAATACGTTCGAAGGATAGTGATTGCCATCTGTGCATACTTTGGATTGAAATTTGAATAGATATAACTTTTTCCATCGCCACGGGCGGTGGTCAATGGTCTTTCCAAAATAGATAGCCTTCTTCGAATCTGTTGAATAAAGGCGTTTGTAGCGTTGTCATAAACATTTATTATTAATGACGGAACATCTTTCGGCTCCAAGGTTTAGTCTCGTGTTTTTCTAGAAATTCCAAACATCTTCGATATAGCCATTCCAACTTATCGTAGTAAGTTCCTCGTCCAATTCCTAAAATTTCACAAGTTCTTGTGACTGGTGTCCGACTTAATAACAATTTAGCGTAAAGATGATGAAAGAAAATTCGAGATAAACTTTGGTATATCAATAAAAAAAGAGACGCCAATTCATATGCGAATTGTGTCTCTAATTAATATGTTTTTTTATTGTTTTCTCCCCAGCAACCGAACCCGTTAAAGACAGACCCTTTCCTTAAAAATCAATATCATGTCCGCTTTTTTCGGGCACGTTTGTCTGCTGCCTTGGATCTCAATTGGGCTTCTATATCCTCGTGATCGGCTAATTCTTGCGAGAATTCGATATCCTGCCCGTCACTTTTTTCATTTTTCGGCACCTGCGGAAGTTTTTGCTTGTTTTTGTCCCGCTGGTTTTGATTATGTGCACGTCCCATCATGAACTCCCCTTTCGTTATTTGCAGGTTTGGCCCGCCTTTATATTATGTGTAGCCGCCGCTTTTTCACCCGTTTTCATTCATTATTTTCGTTCTTTTTCAACATATCCGCCAGCCCGGTCGGCTCGTTTAAATTCTCGTTGATAAAGGACTTCCTGGGTCGCAGAAAGTTTATTTTTCGATTTGAACTCTTTGCCTTTTTTCAATGCCCCTGCACCTCCAGTCATTTGGTAATCATTTTTGCCTTCATTCATTGGCTTCATACAAAAATAGATATGGATATTTATCCACTTGAATGGGCAGCTAGATTCGACCTCAAACTTAAAAGAACAATTGCCAGTAAAAGCCCGGTTAGGTCAGATCAATAAAAAGGAAAACTTCCGCAGCGACACACCACATGCCCCGAAGTCTTTTCGATGTGCAGAATGTACGGGTTGAGACAAGGGAAGCTTTGACAGCAATGTCAGCGCGAAAAATGCCACTGGCGGAGACTGCCAATAAAAAGTCTTTCGCTGATGGAAGTTTCACTTTATGTTAAAATACATATAGCTTATGGAACGAGGGTGAAAAAATATGCCCATTATTACTAAAATCTCTACCCAAAAGCAAAAAGGGGCGCGGTACAATATTTTCCTCGACGAACAGTATGCTTTCAGCGTCGATGAAGATGTACTAATTCGTTTTCAGTTAAAAAAAGGAAAGCAGATAACGGACTTGGAGATCACACAAATTCAACACGCAGATGAAATCAGAAAAGCTTTTCATGTGGCTTTGCGCTTTTTGTCTTTTCGCATGCGGTCGGAACAGGAAATACGGAGCCACCTTAAGAAAAAGGATTGGGATGATTCGATTATTGATGCCGTTTTACATCAATTAAGACAGGAAAAATTGACGGATGATCTGGAATTTGCCAAAGCTTATGTACGGACGGCCATGAACATGGGGAGAAAAGGGCCTGCTGTCATCCAACAAGAACTGTTAAAAAAAGGGATCAAAGAACCCGTGCTCGAAGCGGCAATGGAGGAATATACACGAGACCAGCAAATAGCAAACGCGATTGTATTGGGCAATAAATTCGCCAAACAACACCATAAACTGTCTGAACGAATGCGAAAGCAAAAAGTGGAGTATGCATTGTCAACCAAAGGTTTTCCTTTTGAGATCATCAACGAAGCCATGAATAAGATTGCTATTGAAAAAGATGAAGATGAAGAGTGGGAAGCGATCGTAAGAGAAGGCGACAAAGCGAAAAGGAGATTCAGCAAATTTTCTGGTTACGAATATAAACAAAGAATGAAACAGGCTTTGTATCGGAAAGGGTTTGCAATGGATTTGATTATCCGTTATGTAGAAAAAGATGCGGAGGATGCCGAAAATGGAGAATGAAAAAAGATATAGCCAAATGACAGAAGCTGAGCTGAAAGCCGAAATAGCGAAAGTGAAGGAAGAAGCTCGTAAAGCGGAGCAAATGGGGATGGTGAACCAATTTGCCGTTTTGGAACGCAAAGCGGTGATGGCAAAAGCGTACTTATTGGACCCAGCCGACTTTAAACCAGGCACTATATATGGCATAGACGGCGATCCCGGAAGCTATTTTAAAATTGACTATTTGAACGGTGTATTTGCATGGGGGTATCGTTTGGGAGGATCCGGCAAAGAAGAAGCCCTGCCAATATCTTTGTTGAAGTAAAGGGCACAGCGTAGTCCGCTGTGCTCATTTATTTATCTTTTGTATCTTTTGACGGCATCTTTTTCGGTGATGATCATCTGCTGTGTTTGTTCAGTTTCGCCGTTCACTTGGGAATCACTATGTTTCGGCCTATACCAGCCTCTGTTGAAAGGTGTCAGATTTCGGTTTAAATGAGTAAGGTCTTTTTTTCGCAAATAAAACACCCCTAATCGTTTCGACTTTCATCCCTTGCTCCGGACTCCCTCATTCTTGCTTGCGGGGTCGTATTGATCGTTCCGTCCGCCCGCTTTGAAGCATATATTGCTTTAGCACGGGGGTTTAAATCCAACTGATTTTTGTTTTCATATGGAAAGTGTTTTGCTTTGTTGCGCAATGAATATTCACCTCCCAATAGCGCGGACATCCATCCGCTTATCGGTAGTATGGCTTGGGGACTAAGAAAAAATACGGACCCGATTGGGCCCGATCTTGCTGTTGGAAGAAAATTCATACTTATGTGTGGCGTTTTGCGGGACGAGCCATAACGAAAGGAAAGAAAAGGAAATGAGGAGCCATAAAAAAACACAGTGCCTAACACTGTGTGCTTAATCGGTAACAACCTGTAGTTTTTTTCTCAGCTTTTCTTCGCTGTACACCCAACCGGTATAAGATGTGATCAATTCTAAGTCCTCGTCAAGCTTGACGATGGCAACAAATGGATAATGTCCATTACTGCGATACCGGAGATCAATAAAACGCACTTCGGTATACTGATTGTATTCTTTTATCTCCCAGCGATAAACCGGTGAAAATGATAGAAAGGCTGAAATATTTTTGTCTTGTAAGGCCGCTTTTATAACAGGTGTGTCCGGAACGGGAATCCGTTTAAATTTGTCAAAAATTGTAATCGACCGCCTGTAGGCTCTCCCTACGTAATAATAGTCTTTGGCGGTGACGGCAATTCTCCATTGGTTAAAGTACATTGTAGATGCAATAATGATTCTTTCAGCATCCGGAACTGTTTTTAACACAGCGGACTTGACCATTTGCTGCATGACAAAACGCAGAATATAATATAGGAAAATGATCCCATACATAATAAGGAATGTATATCCGGGAGGCGCACCGAGCAGCCATATTAGAATGCCGGCCACGTGCAGGCCAAAAATATAAGGGTCAAATGTATTGATCATCCCAAGGGCAACCCACTTTGAGGAAAAAGGTCGCAATGCCTGTGTACCGTATGCATTGAAAATATCCACAAACACATGCATAAACACAGCGACGAGTGACCAAATCCACAAGTGCAGCCAATTTGTTTCCGGGAAAAAGAAGTAAACGAAAGCGGCTACGACCACCGACCAAATAAAAATGGCGGGGATCGAGTGGGTAATGCCTCTATGATTACGGATATACACCGCATTATTCCGGAGCTTTAAAAGTGTATCTATGTCAGGAATTTGCGAGCCGATAATTGCAGCAACGAGCACGCTCTGAGTATTTACAGTAGATTGTGCCACAACTGGATCAAGTGTGGCTAGCCCGCCGATTGCAAATCCCATCACAACATGGGTAGCTGTGTCCAATCTAGATCCTCCTTCGTGAAGGGATTCTTTCTTTGTCAATCATATTCTTTTTAAAATTAAAAAGCAATAGGCGCAGTATGATTGTCATTATACTATTCCCTAAAAAAAGCAGGAATAATCATGAATAAAGGGGTTTGAAGATGGCTTTAACCGAAAGAATAAACATGCCCAAAGTAGAAGAATTTCAACAAGATCTTATTAGTTGGTTTGAAGCGGAACAACGGGATCTTCCGTGGAGAAAGGACAATGACCCTTACAAAGTATGGGTTTCGGAAATCATGCTGCAACAGACGAGGGTAGAAACTGTCATTCCCTACTTTCAGCGTTTTTTGGAAAAATTTCCGACGATTGAATCGTTCGCGGAAGCGGACGAAGAATCTATTCTTAAAATATGGGAAGGTCTTGGATATTATTCCCGTGTCAGAAATTTGCACTCAGCGATAAAAGAAGTGGTTGCAAATTACGGGGGAAAAGTTCCGGATCAAAAAGAAGAAATTTTAAAATTAAAAGGAGTCGGTCCATACACCGCAGGTGCGGTATTAAGCATTGCTTATGGAATACCTGAACCAGCGGTAGACGGAAATGTGATGCGGGTATTATCCAGAATTTTATTGATTACGGAGGATATTGCTGTCCCCGCTTCACGCAAAACGTTTGAGGCATGTGCTCGAGCATTGATGTTTGAGCCGAATCCTTCTTACTTTAATCAAGCGTTAATGGAGCTAGGGGCCCTTGTCTGTACGCCGACGTCACCTGCATGTCTTTTATGTCCGGTGCAAAAGCATTGTTCCGCTTTTGAAAAAGGAGTCCAGGATCAACTTCCTGTTAAGACCCGCAAAAAAAATACAAGACACGATGAATTGGTGGCAATTGTTTTACAAAATGAGAAAGGAGAATTCCTGATTCGCAAAAGGCCTGGGAAGGGGCTTTTAGCTAATTTATGGGAATTCCCCAATATTGAAACGCGCCCTGTACTGGAGCCATATGAAACGCTTCAAGACTTTTTGATGACGAAGTACTCGGTTGATGCAGAGGTTACTCCTGAGTCTTTTACGATGGTTCACCATGTGTTTACCCATTTAAGATGGACGATTTCCGCTTTTTCCGGAAAAGTGGTAAATGGCAGACTGGAGGAGGATGAGCGGATACGGTTTGTCACGGAGGAGGAAATGGGAGAGTTGGCGTTTCCTGTTTCCCACCAAAAAATTTGGCAGGCTTATAAAAGCCATGTAAAATACGAAAGAGAAAACGAAAGGTAGGATTTAGATGAGTAATAAAGTAGCACTCGTTACAGGTAGCAGCAGGGGAGTTGGAAAAGCTGCCGCCATTGCTTTGGCTGAAAAAGGTTACGACATAGTAGTAAATTATGCGCGGAGCAAAAAAGCCGCCCTCGAAACGGTTGAAGAGATTGAAAAGCTGGGAAGAAAGGCGTTGCTCGCGCGGGCGAATGTCGGAGATGTTGACAAAATAAAAGCGATGTTTGAAAAGATTTCGGAAGAGTTTGGACGCCTGGATGTATTGATCAATAACGCGGCATCCGGCGTTTTGCGTCCGGCAATGGAGCTTGAAGAATCCCACTGGGATTGGACAATGAATATTAACAGTAAAGCACTGCTTTTTTGTGCCCAAGAATCCGCAAAGTTAATGGAAAAAAACGGTGGAGGAAAAATTGTCAGCCTGAGTTCTTTGGGCTCCATTCGATATTTAGAAAATTATACAACAGTCGGAGTATCAAAAGCCGCCGTTGAAGCATTGACACGCTATTTGGCGGTGGAGCTTTCCCCGAAAAATATTATTGTGAATGCCGTATCCGGGGGGGCTATTGATACGGATGCATTGACACATTTCCCGAATCGCGAGGAGTTGTTGGAAGACGCCCGAAAAAATACACCTGCAGGACGCATGGTCGAAATTGATGATATTGTCAAAACGATCATGTTTCTCGTTTCAGATGATGCGTCCATGATCAGGGGCCAGACAATTATCGTTGATGGAGGCCGCTCTATCCTCGTTTAAAATACTTATCCAAATTTGGTACGTGTATGGCGGATTGGTTTTTATTTTTGCCCAAAAAATTGGATAACAACATACACCTCTGGTTACATTAAGAAACGTGGAGGTGAGAATGATGGCTAAAAGAAACCAATCTGAAACAAACGTTCAAAAAGTAAGGCAGCAAAATGCACAATCAGCGGGCGCTCAAGGCCAATTTGGCACTGAGTTTGCGAGCGAAACAAACGTGCAAAAGGTAAAACAACAAAACGCACAATCAGCTGGTGCCCAACAACAAGGCCAATTTGGCGCTGAGTTCGCCAGCGAAACTGATGCACAACAAGTAAGACAGAAAAACCAACGTGCTGAGGCACGCAAAGGCCAAAACGCCGGACAGTAACGCATATATGTAAGTGAGCGGCTGCTTTTCACATGAAGAGCAGCCGCTCATTTTTTGTATCATTTTTCTATGCTGTGCTGGGAGGCGCCGATTGAGCCTGCGCCGAACAGGACATTGAAGTTCAGGCGAAACGTTAGGACGTCGCCGAGTGGGCCTGCGCTGAATAGGACATTCAAGTTCAGGCGAAGCGTTAGGACGTCGCCGAGTGGGCCTGCGCCGAACAGGACATTGAAGTTCAGGCGAAACGTTAGGACGTCGCCGAGTGGGCCTGCGCCGAATAGGACATTCAAGTTCAGGCGAAGCGTTAGGACGTCGCCGATTAAGCCTGCGCCGAACAAGACATTTAAGTTCCGGCGAAGCGACAGGATGTCGCCGATTGAGACTGCCCCCGTACAGGAGGTCCAAGCAAGTGCCGGCTCTAGAGTAAGGAAAAATCGTCAGCATATCAGCGGGCGAGTAAAAGCGCGAATTGAATATGTGGTGAGGAAGACCGCGGTCAGCGGTTCAAGTTAAGCAGTAGGAAAGAAAGCAGTACATCCAAAGATGCTGTTTATGATGGTAAGTCGGCAGCTTTGCGCGGAAAGTAGAAAAGCTGTTTTTGGAAAATTTTTGTTGTCTGGTACGCGACTCGCGCTCTTTTTAAGAAGCCCTTCAGTTTTAAAAATGTGCTTAAACCGTTATAATAGTATCGGATAGTTTATCGTATTATATGTAAAAGGCATTTTTAAATATGAGGCGCGTGGTGTGAGACGCTCCTATTACGGTGCGCTCTTTTTTATTTAGAAAGTAGGGGAGACGATGGATATTCCCGCGGAAGGATCAAATATTCAAATACAAAGCTATAAACACAACGGCAGCCTACATAGGATTTGGGCCGAAACTAAAGTGTTAAAGGCGACAAATCATATGGTGATCGGCGGAAACGACCGAACACTCGTAACGGAAGCGGATGGCAGGACTTGGATGACACGTGAACCTGCAATCTGTTACTTTCATTCTGACTTGTGGTTTAACATTATTTCGATGATCAGAGATGACGGTATTTACCACTATTGCAACCTCGGCTCGCCATTTGTGTATGACCGGGAAGCATTAAAATATATTGACTATGACTTGGATATAAAAGTATTTCCTGACATGACTTTTACCCTTTTGGACGAAGACGAGTATGAACACAACCGAAAGTTGATGGGATATCCGGATGTAATCGATCATATCTTGAAAAAAAATGTGGATAAGCTTGTACGCTGGATCAGGCAGGGGAAGGGGCCCTTTTCCGCTGACTTTATTGATATTTGGTATGATCGCTATTTAACATATTTAAGTTAATCCCTGTTGGCGTTTCTCGGCAGGCTTTATTTATTGTTGGCAAAAAGAAGCTGACATCAGAAATTAGGGCATTTGCCCTTCTTTGGGGGGAGTCGCATGGGGATCATTAAAAGGTATTTGGCTTTCGTAAAGCCGTATCGTTGGAAAATTATTGGAACACTTTTCATAGGAATTATTAAATTCGCGATACCGCTGTTAATTCCTTTTTTAATGAAGTATGTGATAGATGATATCATTACTGCCAATCATTTGAGTGCCGATGAAAAAACATCCACATTGTTTATCACGATGGCCGTTATGATGTTCATATTTGTTATTATAAGGCCGCCTGTTGAGTATTACAGGCAATATTTTGCGCAATGGACCGCGAGCAAAATATTGTATGATATCCGCGATCGGCTGTTCACGCATATTCAAAAGCTGAGTTTTAAGTTTTATTCAAACACTCGTTCCGGAGAAGTGATTTCCAGGGTCATTAATGATGTCGAAGCAACAAAGGACTTTGTGATTACCGGGTTGATGAACTTGTGGCTGGATGCGGCTACAGTCCTTATCGCGATCGCCATTATGTTTACACTTGACGTACCTCTCACAATTGTATCGCTTGCCGTATTCCCGCTTTATATGATATCGGTACGCTATTTCTTTGGAAATTTACGGAGATTGACAAGGGAGCGTTCCCAAGCGTTGGCCGAGGTCCAAAGTTATCTGCACGAACGGGTCCAAGGGATGCCTGTTATTAAAAGTTTTGCAATTGAAGACCATGAACAAACCCAATTCGATAAAAATAATACAAACTTTTTGCAAAAAGCGCTGAATCATACGAGCTGGACGGCAAAAGCGTTTGCTGTTGTCAATACAATTACGGATATTGCCCCGCTCATTGTCATCGCCTATGCCGGGTACCAGGTCATTCATGGAAATCTCTCGATCGGTACGATGGTTGCCTTTATGGGATATGTAGAACGATTGTATAATCCGCTTCGCCGGTTAATGAACTCTTCAACTACACTTACCCAATCGATTGCGTCGATGGATCGTGTCTTCGAGTTGGCCGATGTCAAATATGATATTGCTGATGAACCGGGTGCGGTGGAAGTTGGAGAAGTCCGGGGCAATATTCGTTTTGATGATGTTTCTTTTTCCTATAGTGAAAAGGAAAAGCTCGTGCTTCGAGACATTAACTTAGATGTAAAAGAAGGGGAAACGATCGCGCTTGTTGGAATGAGTGGAGGAGGAAAATCATCCCTTGTCAGTTTGATTCCGCGTTTTTATGATGTAACGAAAGGGAAAGTCTTGCTGGATGGAATAGACATCCGAACCTTGAAAGTACGCAGCTTGCGCGATAAAATCGGAGTTGTTTTACAGGACAATATTTTATTCAGCGACTCGGTCAAAACAAATATTTTGCTCGGAAAGCCTGACAGCACCGAGGAAGAGGTGATCAGAGCGGCCAAAGCCGCCAATGCACACGATTTTATCATGGATTTGCCCAATGGGTACGAGACGACTGTCGGAGAACGCGGCGTGAAATTGTCCGGTGGACAAAAACAAAGGATTGCCATCGCAAGGGTTTTCTTAAAAAATCCGCCTATACTTATATTGGATGAGGCAACATCGGCTCTTGACCTGGAAAGTGAACATTTAATCCAGGAAGCCCTTGATGAATTGGCGAAAAATAGAACGACGTTTGTCATTGCGCACAGACTATCAACGATTACACATGCCGACCGGATTGTATTGATTGAGCATGGAAGAATTGTTGAAGTGGGAACGCATGAAGAGCTTATGAAAAGGCAAGGGCATTACTACTCCCTTTTCCAAGTACAGCAGTTGGCATGAAAAAGCCGGAGGAAGAGAACCTCCGGTTTTTTTCATGTGTATCATTTTGTTTTGAGATCCAGCATGAACTGGTAGTCCCCCCTACGTTTGTAAACACCCGATTCAATAGAAAAAAGCTTCGACTGCGACACATCGTATTGTTTTTCAAGGAGGTCGGTCACAAAGATGTATAAAGGATGAGGAGCTTCGATGCATGTTACCCACGTAGAAAAAAGTGTGGGATGTTGCTGTCTGAGCTTGCCAATATGACGCTTTCGATCTTAGCCTTTGCTTCTGGAGGTCCGCAAGACTCAGGGGCACCACATTGTGTGGCGCCCTTTGCATGATCCACCCCTTTTAGGCCAACCACTGCTGCCCGAAGTTTCATTTTAATTCATGATAAGCATTATTTGATTCATATAAATTATGAAGGTAATGTCACCTGGGTTTCGTCTTCATGGAATGTTTGAGAAGTTCGGATCAACTTTTCCAGTTGCTCCAATTGTTCTTCATATTCAATGATCGCGGTCAGCACCCGCATTAAATGGTAAGGCTGAAATTCATCTTCTATATTATCTCTGCGAATTTCGGCTAAATAGGCATCCCGCAGCTGGTCCCTGCTCGATTCGCCATAATGAACATCATCAAGCTCTGCTTCCGGTTTGACCCGTCCGATAAACTTCAAGAGCAACTGGTCATGATAGCTCATTAAGAGATCAAGCCTTTCCCGTGTTTCCACTTGAAGCGTTTCGGGAAGCTGGAGTAGGATATTCTCATATTTATGCTGGAGTTTCAAGATGTCATAGCTCTTTTGTGTCACTTGGATCATTTGCCTGTAGAGGACAAGTTTGCGGAGTTTGGCATAATCTGTTTTTTTAAAATAACTCCGTTCTTCTTCATACATGGAATACAGCTGATTTACTTTCGTTAATCTCTTTTTGATTGTTTCAATATCTTCTTTTAAAAGCTCGTCTTCGGAGGCGAATCTCGTCGTAAGTCTAAGCCACTTTAATATGTCTTCCGTTACTTCCGAAATGCTTTGAAAAAGTCTTGTTTCATATTTCGGGGGAAGGAAGATCAAGTTGACGACAAAAGCACTTAAAATACCAATAAAAATTGAAAATGTACGTAAAGAAGCATAGTACAGGAATTCATCAACCGGTGCTTCCATAATGGCAATAATCGTAACGAGCGCCAGCCTAATCGAATTCTCCAGCTTCAACTTTAACATGATTCCGATCGCTACGATCGCAGCCAGTCCGATGATCAGCAAATGATTCCCAAACAGCAGGGTAAAGGCGATGGCCAGTAAAGCACCAATAATATTTCCTTGTATTTGCTCCACAACAGATAAGTACGAACGATAAATGGTCGGCTGGATTGCAAATATAGCTGCTATTCCTGCAAACAGAATTGGTTGCAAATTAAGAAGCTGAGCGATATAAAGTGATAACGTAATGGCTATTCCCGTTTTTAACATGCGGGCACCAAGCTTCATATTCAATAGTTCCTTTCTGTTAGGAAAATCGCTATTACAAGCGTTTCCTTCATTTCAATTTTTTAAAAGCATTTTCCACATAGGAAATGGTATCCATTATATCCTATGCGAGTGGCTTATTTGTATGGCTTCCCGAGGCAGCAGTTTGAAGAAGTTGACACATGTTCTTTCTGCCTGTTCATCATATATCTCTTTTTCGCGGGTGTGCGCCTTTCAGACGATCGCCGGTTTTTCTGCCTAGAAATCCTATCTTCAAGGAGGCGCCAAGTCCTTATATCCCCCTCTTTTGAGGGAATTTTTAAACAAGCAATTCTGTTGAAAGAATGGAAGCGGGTTTCCGGCGATTGCCCCCGAGCAGAACCAAGGAAGCGACACCTTTTATTGTTTTTTCCCGCCATAACCACCGACCGGCAAGTCCATGCCGATCATTTTTCCCGTGGCAGCCAAATCTTCGTTTTGGACACTATCCATACATAAAGGGAAGAGAGATCACCTCATTATAAATCACGAGTGTTTCATGATCAGGTGCTATTTCATTTATTTTTCAAGAAATCCGTTTTTAGAATCACCAATCCATTGCTTTCAGCCATCGTCTCAAATCAAAACAGCTGGCTATTTTCACTGCTCAGGCTTCATGGCATGTTCAACTCCTCAATATGATTGAACAGTAATGATCATAACTCCTCGGAGGAGGCATGCTAAAATTGTTAAGAACCTGACCCTTCCACAACGAGTGCGAGATCAAAATGACCATGATAACTTAAAGCTCATGCTTCCGGATTGTGGACATAACTGCTTTTTGTTCCCGAGCTTTGTCCAGTGAAGGGGTCATTTTTCAGCATTTGTGCAAAGTTCACTTCAAACAACACTCCTGTTTCGTCGCTAACCTTGGCAACATGAGGATGGGAAAGGGTAATGTATATGGCTACTAAGTAATCAATCTCCATTATATAGGCTCCGTAATCGGCAGGCGTACCGCCCTCTACTGTTTTAAAAGCGCGGGAAAGGCTGTTTCATCCTCCCGTGATTAGTGCTTCTTTATGTAAAATTGATACCCTCAGAAGTAAAATCCTTCATATATTTTAGTATGCAAGTGATCTTCACGCAATGATTTTGATGATTCTTCAACGGGCGTCATAGCAATAAATAATCGAACGTAAGATGAAAGACAAGGGTTAAAGGAGTTGATGGGGATGTGGTACATTTTATTTTTAGGAGTTGTCATTTGTATATTGATGGCTCTTAGAATGCTATTTTTCCCCACAAGGTTCAAATTCAAAGAAGTGTCTTTTGAAAATTTCATTTTTCTGGCAATCACATATGCCGTTATCATGGTCGGCTTCGGAATGCTTTACCTCCTTCTGGAATTGAAAGGTTATCGGGTTCTTTATGATGACGCAGCTTCTTCTGCCCCACAATCATTTTTTTCCCGGCTGGGAACCTCCATCTATTTAAGTGCCGTCACCCTTTTTTCCGTAGGCTTTGGGGATGTCGCTCCCATTGGTATCGGTCGCTTCCTTGTCATCATTGAAGCACTCCTTGGTTATACGATTCCGGCTGCCTTCGTTGTTCGTACCTTTGTTGATTTTGATCCTGCCTCTCGGGGTAAAAATTAGAATAATTGTATTTGTCTTTAATTTTGTGTAGGCTTATAAGAGATGATCATGACAGGAGGCGATTTTATGACAGTAAAAGAAATGGAAATGGCTCCGGATTTTTCATTGCTTGCAAGCAATGGGAAGGAAGTTAGCTTATCTGATTTTAAAGGGAAAAACGTCGTTTTATATTTTTATCCTAAAGATATGACACCTGGATGTACAACGCAGGCATGTGACTTCAGAGATATGCATGAAGACTTCGCAACGCTTGATGCAGTCATTTTGGGAGTCAGCCCCGATCCGTTGGACAAGCATGAAAAGTTTATTGAAAAGCATGGCTTGCCATTTTTGCTTCTCGTCGATGACAACCATGAAGTGGCGGAAAAGTATGGTGTCTGGAAGTTGAAAAAGAACTTTGGCAAGGAATATATGGGAATTGAGCGTTCAACTTTTATCATCGATAAAGAGGGCAGGATCGCCAAGGAATGGAGAAAAGTAAAGGTTAAGGGGCACGTGGAAGAAGCCCTGCAGTACATCAAAGATCATTTATCGTAAATGTATTTGCCCATTTTTCGATTTTATACGGCTTTTGTCCATTCAAGTTAAGTTCAAATACATAAAGTAACATTACAGGGCATACCTCCTCAGTAAAAATTCATTTTGGACTGCAGTAGCAGTCCTTTTTTGTTGTTTCCAGCACTTAAAAACCAATCTGCTTTCATTGGTTTCCGATTACCGGGACATGAAACAGCTTAAAAAAGAGTATACTTATAGTGAAAACAATGATAATCATTGACAAAACGTCATATCAATTAGTACACTAATTATAAGGATTATAAAAAGAGAATCAATTTCTTATAAGAAAAGAGGTGCATGGCGATGTCAGAACACCAGTTAAAAGAGGCAATTGATACGTTGAAAAAAACAGGGGTCCGGATTACACCTCAACGTCATGCGATTTTAGAATACCTGATTCAGTCAATGTCTCATCCGACTGCTGACGATATTTATAAATCTCTTGAAAGTAAATTTCCAAATATGAGTGTTGCTACTGTTTATAACAATTTGCGGGTTTTCAAGGAAGTCGGGCTCGTTAAAGAACTTACTTATGGTGATGCATCCAGCCGCTTTGACTTTGTAACAACGGATCATTACCATATCATATGTGAAAAATGCGAAAAAATTGTTGATTTCCATTATCCCGGTCTTGATGAAGTAGAACAGCTTGCTGCACATGTAACGGGTTTTGAAGTTGGGACCCATCGAATGGAAATTTACGGAGTCTGTCCCGAGTGCCAAAATCGACAAAACCACTAAAAAGATCGCCGTATAAAAGCAGGCGATCTTTTTTATTTATTTCTTTTTCGATTATAATTTTCATCGAACTCTTTTCCTTCAAGTTCAGGGTCAAGTGTGAGCGGCTCACGGCAATGCATGCACATATCTACCCGTCCAAGAACCTTTGTCGCTTTATCGCAATTTGGGCATATTACCTGAACAGCTTTTGTGGAAAGCATTCCAATCCAGAAATAGACCACTGTACTACCAATAATGGCTAATAAGCCCAACAACATAAATAATGTCATGAGGATCGGCTGCTTTTGAAAGAAAATGCCTACATACATAATGATGAATCCGATAAAAATTAAACTTAACGCAAAACTGCGGATTTTGTTTATTTTACTTGAATATTTTTTTGCCATATTACCAGCCCTCCCAAAAATACACTATACCATAAAAAAGGCCTAGCAAAGTGTATATAATTGAAAAAAGCAGGAAAATCACATCAAATCGTCGAAACAATTACGAAATCAATTTTTATTTGGAGGAATGATAATGGAGGATATCCTGCGGCCATTATTTGAACAATATGCTTCCAAATCCACCACATTAGGAATAATAATGATTGAAAAAGAAGACAGATTATTGACGGCCATGGATATGTTTGATGTAATAGTGATAGTCGTTGAAGTCTGGCAGGATAAGCTGGAAGTAATTAAGCACTACAACTTCCAGGAAAAGAAAATTGCTTTTTACATTATTGATGAAAAGCGGCTACAGGAATGGACGCTGCCCGGTTCACAGCTAAAGTTGATAGATATATGGCATGAAGGGCATATATTATTTGACCGTGACCGTTATATGGAATGCTTGAAAAATGATTTGCACAGCTTAATGACGAAAAAGCGAAAACTAACGATTGGGCTGGAATTTGCCGAATTAATCAAAAGCTTTACAGAAGGAAAAAGTTTTTTCAAGAAAGATCAATTTTTTCATGCTTTTCATCATGCGGTATATGCGCTTTATCGACTGGGAAAGATAGCTGTTATAGAGAGCGGGCTGTTTCCGGATTCGGCCGTTTGGAGACAGATCAAGCAAATTGAACCAGAAATTTTAAAGTTGTATGAGGAGCTGGTTCTTGGGAACGAATCGATTGATAAAAGGCTAGAGCTGTTATATTTGGCAAGTGAATTTTTAATATACTCGAAAACTCCTTTAGGAACAGAACACTTATTGGGAGTTATGCAAGAGAAGCCTCTCTGGAGATTTGAAGAAATTGTCCAACATCCCCAAACAAAACACTACGGAGCAAACTTAAGCATTCTGTTTGACTACTTAATTGAAAGAAGCGTTATTGTCCCGGTCCAAGTGGAAACGGACTTAAAGGGGATCTATGAACGCTGTTATCAAACTGGATAGATGTTTTTTGAAATTTGTTGTTGACATAAAAAATGTTGTTTGATATATTAATAGTCGTCGCTGATAAACAGCCGACAAAAAACGAATCAAAAAACATGTTGACATAACGATGTTCAATATGTTAGTATATAAAAGTCGCCTATAAAGCGGCAAACGAAAGTTTGATCTTTGAAAACTGAACGAAACGAAACGTCAATCAATAATTAATTAGTCAGCTTTAATTATGAGCTAACCAAACTTTTACATGAGAGTTTGATCCTGGCTCAGGACGAACGCTGGCGGCGTGCCTAATACATGCAAGTCGAGCGGACAAAAGAGGAGCTTGCTCCTTTTTAGTCAGCGGCGGACGGGTGAGTAACACGTGGGCAACCTGCCTGTAAGACTGGGATAACTCCGGGAAACCGGGGCTAATACCGGATAATTTCTTTTTCCGCATGGAGAAAGGATAAAAGACGGCTCTGCTGTCACTTACAGATGGGCCCGCGGCGCATTAGCTAGTTGGTGGGGTAACGGCCTACCAAGGCAACGATGCGTAGCCGACCTGAGAGGGTGATCGGCCACACTGGGACTGAGACACGGCCCAGACTCCTACGGGAGGCAGCAGTAGGGAATCTTCCGCAATGGACGCAAGTCTGACGGAGCAACGCCGCGTGAGTGATGAAGGTCTTCGGATCGTAAAACTCTGTTATCAGGGAAGAACCCGCATCGGAGTAACTGCCGGTGCGTTGACGGTACCTGACCAGAAAGCCACGGCTAACTACGTGCCAGCAGCCGCGGTAATACGTAGGTGGCAAGCGTTGTCCGGAATTATTGGGCGTAAAGCGCGCGCAGGCGGCTTCTTAAGTCTGATGTGAAAGCCCACGGCTCAACCGTGGAGGGTCATTGGAAACTGGGAGGCTTGAGTGCAGAAGAGGAGAGCGGAATTCCACGTGTAGCGGTGAAATGCGTAGAGATGTGGAGGAACACCAGTGGCGAAGGCGGCTCTCTGGTCTGTAACTGACGCTGAGGCGCGAAAGCGTGGGTAGCGAACAGGATTAGATACCCTGGTAGTCCACGCCGTAAACGATGAGTGCTAAGTGTTAGGGGGTTTCCGCCCCTTAGTGCTGCAGCAAACGCATTAAGCACTCCGCCTGGGGAGTACGGCCGCAAGGCTGAAACTCAAAGGAATTGACGGGGGCCCGCACAAGCGGTGGAGCATGTGGTTTAATTCGAAGCAACGCGAAGAACCTTACCAGGTCTTGACATCCCGATGCCCGCTTTAGAGATAAAGTTTTCCCTTCGGGGACATCGGTGACAGGTGGTGCATGGTTGTCGTCAGCTCGTGTCGTGAGATGTTGGGTTAAGTCCCGCAACGAGCGCAACCCTTGATCTTAGTTGCCAGCATTAAGTTGGGCACTCTAAGGTGACTGCCGGTGACAAACCGGAGGAAGGTGGGGATGACGTCAAATCATCATGCCCCTTATGACCTGGGCTACACACGTGCTACAATGGATGGTACAAAGGGCCGCGAGACCGCGAGGTGGAGCGAATCCCATAAAACCATTCTCAGTTCGGATTGCAGGCTGCAACTCGCCTGCATGAAGCCGGAATCGCTAGTAATCGCGGATCAGCATGCCGCGGTGAATACGTTCCCGGGCCTTGTACACACCGCCCGTCACACCACGAGAGTTTGTAACACCCGAAGTCGGTGGGGTAACCATTTGGAGCCAGCCGCCGAAGGTGGGACAGATGATTGGGGTGAAGTCGTAACAAGGTAGCCGTATCGGAAGGTGCGGCTGGATCACCTCCTTTCTAAGGATAATTGAAATGTGGAGGCGACTGCTCGGCAGGAGCCGCAACTGAACATTTCCAATAGATACAACATTGACGCTTTCGTTTCGTTTAGTTTTGAGAGGTCAAACAACTCTCAAAACATGTGCTCACTTGCGGCACAGCGTGTTCGAGGAACTTCACCTCGTCGCAAAGCTGCATGAAGCATAGGCGCTGATCAATCACATGACGTGATGGAAGTCAGCAGCTTCGTTCTTTGAAAACCGGATAACATGAGAAGAAACAAACCGAGAATCGTTCACTTTATGGATGATCCATTATGGAGCAACCATAAGAAGTGTAAAACCTTTAGGTTAGGCGAAAAGAAGCAAGCAGTTCGAAAAAACGAGCGTTGCTTATTTTTGAGCAAAAACCAAAGGGCAACGAGAAGCGAGAAGATCAAGGAAGCGACCGAATGAGCACCAGAGCGCACTACGAGTGCGTGATGACGTGAATGAGGGAGCTGACACAGAGATTCGATGCTAATCGTTGACCGAAAAAGATTAAGTTAATAAGGGCGCACGGTGAATGCCTTGGCACTAGGAGCCGATGAAGGACGGGACGAACACCGATATGCTTCGGGGAGCTGTAAGCAAGCTGATCCGGAGATTTCCGAATGGGGAAACCCACTGCCAATAATGAGGCAGTATCCATTTCTGAATCCATAGGGAATGGAAGGCATACCCGGGGAACTGAAACATCTAAGTACCCGGAGGAAGAGAAAGAAAAATCGATTCCCCCAGTAGCGGCGAGCGAAACGGGAAGAGCCCAAACCGAAAGGCTTGCCTTTCGGGGTTGTAGGACACTCAAAGTGGAGTGACAAAGGAACGGCGTAGACGAAGCGGCCTGGAAAGGCCGGCCAAAGAAGGTAACAGCCCTGTAGTTGAAACGTCGTTCCCTCCCGAGTGGATCCTGAGTACGGCGGGACACGAGAAATCCCGTCGGAATCCGGGAGGACCATCTCCCAAGGCTAAATACTCCCTAGTGACCGATAGTGAACCAGTACCGTGAGGGAAAGGTGAAAAGCACCCCGGGAGGGGAGTGAAATAGAACCTGAAACCGTGTGCCTACAAGTAGTCAGAGCACAATAAGTGTGATGGCGTGCCTTTTGTAGAATGAACCGGCGAGTTGCGATTTCATGCAAGGTTAAGTTGAAAAGACGGAGCCGCAGCGAAAGCGAGTCTGAATAGGGCGCAAGAGTATGAGGTCGCAGACCCGAAACCAGGTGATCTACCCATGTCCAGGGTGAAGGTCAGGTAACACTGACTGGAGGCCCGAACCCACGTATGTTGAAAAATGCGGGGATGAGGTGTGGGTAGGGGTGAAATTCCAATCGAACCTGGAGATAGCTGGTTCTCTCCGAAATAGCTTTAGGGCTAGCCTCAAGGTGAGAGTATTGGAGGTAGAGCACTGTTTGGACGAGGGGCCCTCATCGGGTTACCGACTTCAGACAAACTCCGAATGCCAAATACTTATCCTTGGGAGTCAGACTGCGAGTGATAAGATCCGTAGTCGAGAGGGAAACAACCCAGACCACCAGCTAAGGTCCCCAAGTATACGTTAAGTGGAAAAGGATGTGGAGTTGCTTAGACAACCAGGATGTTGGCTTAGAAGCAGCCACCATTCAAAGAGTGCGTAATAGCTCACTGGTCGAGTGACTCTGCGCCGAAAATGTACCGGGGCTAAACGTATCACCGAAGCTGTGGATTGCAATAGCAATGGTAGGAGAGCGTTCCAAGCGCGGCGAAGTCGTCTTGAAAGAGGCGGTGGAGTGCTTGGAAGTGAGAATGCCGGTATGAGTAGCGAAAGAAGGGTGAGAATCCCTTCCACCGAAAGCCTAAGGTTTCCTGAGGAAGGCTCGTCCGCTCAGGGTAAGTCGGGACCTAAGCCGAGGCCGAAAGGCGTAGGCGATGGATAACAGGTTGAGATTCCTGTACCGCCTCATTGCCGTTTGAGTGATGGAGGGACGCAGGAGGATAAGGCAAGCGCGCAGCTGGAAAAGCGCGTCCAAGCAGTAAGGCCGGTAAGTAGGCAAATCCGCTTACCGTGTAGGCTGAGCTGTGATGGCGAGGGAAAAAAAGTACCGAAGTTCCTGATTCCACACTGCCGAGAAAAGCTTCTAGCGAGGCAATAGGCGCCCGTACCGCAAACCGACACAGGTAGGCGAGGAGAGAATCCTAAGGTGAGCGAGAGAACTCTCGTTAAGGAACTCGGCAAAATGACCCCGTAACTTCGGGAGAAGGGGTGCTTTTTAGGGTGAATAGCCCTGAGAAGCCGCAGTGAATAGGCCCAGGCGACTGTTTAGCAAAAACACAGGTCTCTGCGAAGCCGCAAGGCGAAGTATAGGGGCTGACGCCTGCCCGGTGCTGGAAGGTTAAGAGGAGAGGTCAGCTTAGGCGAAGCTTCGAATTGAAGCCCCAGTAAACGGCGGCCGTAACTATAACGGTCCTAAGGTAGCGAAATTCCTTGTCGGGTAAGTTCCGACCCGCACGAAAGGCGCAACGATCTGGGCACTGTCTCAACGAGAGACTCGGTGAAATTATAGTACCTGTGAAGATGCAGGTTACCCGCGACAGGACGGAAAGACCCCGTGGAGCTTTACTGTAGCTTGATATTGACTGTCTGTGCAGCTTGTACAGGATAGGTAGGAGCCATGGAAACGGGAGCGCCAGCTTCCGTGGAGGCAACGGTGGGATACTACCCTGGCTGTATGGACCGTCTAACCCGCGACCCTGATCGGGTTGGGAGACAGTGTCAGGCAGGCAGTTTGACTGGGGCGGTCGCCTCCTAAAAGGTAACGGAGGCGCCCAAAGGTTCCCTCAGAATGGTTGGAAATCATTCGCAGAGTGTAAAGGCAGAAGGGAGCTTGACTGCGAGACCTACAAGTCGAGCAGGGACGAAAGTCGGGCTTAGTGATCCGGTGGTTCCGCATGGAAGGGCCATCGCTCAACGGATAAAAGCTACCCCGGGGATAACAGGCTTATCTCCCCCAAGAGTTCACATCGACGGGGAGGTTTGGCACCTCGATGTCGGCTCATCGCATCCTGGGGCTGTAGTCGGTCCCAAGGGTTGGGCTGTTCGCCCATTAAAGCGGTACGCGAGCTGGGTTCAGAACGTCGTGAGACAGTTCGGTCCCTATCCGTCGCGGGCGCAGGAAATTTGAGAGGAGCTGTCCTTAGTACGAGAGGACCGGGATGGACGCACCGCTGGTGTACCAGTTGTCTCGCCAGAGGCATAGCTGGGTAGCTATGTGCGGAAGGGATAAGTGCTGAAAGCATCTAAGCATGAAGCCCCCCTCAAGATGAGATTTCCCATTGTCTGGCTTGCCAGGCAACGTAAGATCCCTGAAAGATGATCAGGTAGATAGGTCCGGTGTGGAAGTGTGGCGACACATGGAGCTGACGGATACTAATCGATCGAGGACTTAATCAAATATAAAAAGCGCAGGACGCTTGTCCATCACTGGAGCTTCTGGCGGAAAAGTCAATCGACTTTGCCAGAAGAAGCGAAGTGACGCAAAGCGATAGCGTCCGGAGCTGGATTGAACAAAAACGGTTCTCGGACTTCTTCTCATGTATCCCGGTTTTGAGAGAATGAAAAAACTCTTGAAATATACATAAAACCTATTATAATAAAAGATGTCGTTGTTTTTGTCTGGTGGCGATAGCGAAGAGGCAACACCCGTTCCCATCCCGAACACGGAAGTTAAGTTCTTCAGCGCCGATGGTAATGAGGGGCTTCCCCTTGTGAGAGCAGGACGCTGCCGGGCAAAACAATATTATTCCGCAGTAGCTCAGTGGTAGAGCTATCGGCTGTTAACCGATCGGTCGTAGGTTCGAATCCTACCTGCGGAGCCATACGGAGAGCTGTCCGAGCTGGCCGAAGGAGCACGATTGGAAATCGTGTAGGCGGCTACCGCCGTCTCAAGGGTTCAAATCCCTTGCTCTCCGCCATATAAGCTCTTTATATATACGGCCCCTTGGTCAAGCGGTTAAGACACCGCCCTTTCACGGCGGTAACACGGGTTCGAATCCCGTAGGGGTCACCATATTTTATTTTCATTGTCGCGGGGTGGAGCAGTTCGGTAGCTCGTCGGGCTCATAACCCGAAGGTCGCAGGTTCAAATCCTGCCCCCGCAATCAACAGGTCCCGTAGTGTAGCGGTTAACATGCCTGCCTGTCACGCAGGAGATCGCGGGTTCGATTCCCGTCGGGACCGCCATTTTTAATACCATCCACTTGTTGCATAGATACTGATGATGAGCGTTTTTAAAAATTGTCATCGTTTAAATGATATACGGCTCAGTAGCTCAGTCGGTAGAGCAAAGGACTGAAAATCCTTGTGTCGGCGGTTCGATTCCGTCCTGAGCCACCTTCTAAAACTAACTAACCAGATAATTACTTTCTCGGTGGGGTAGCGAAGTGGCTAAACGCGGCGGACTGTAAATCCGCTCCCTCAGGGTTCGGCGGTTCGAATCCGTCCCCCACCACCATGATTAGGGGTATAGTTTAACGGTAGAACAGAGGTCTCCAAAACCTCCAGTGTGGGTTCGATTCCTACTACCCCTGCCAAAGTGGCGGCTATGGCGAAGTGGTTAACGCATCGGATTGTGGCTCCGACACTCGTGGGTTCGATTCCCACTAGTCGCCCCATTTATATTTATAGTATCATTTAACTAACGATGGGCTATAGCCAAGCGGTAAGGCAACGGACTTTGACTCCGTGATTCGTTGGTTCGAATCCAGCTAGCCCAGTATATTGCGGAAGTAGTTCAGTGGTAGAACACCACCTTGCCAAGGTGGGGGTCGCGGGTTCGAACCCCGTCTTCCGCTCCAAAACCTTGGCGGCATAGCCAAGTGGTAAGGCACGGGTCTGCAACACCCTTACCACCGGTTCGAATCCGGTTGCCGCCTCCAATTTTATCACGCCTGAGTGGTGGAACTGGCATACACGTTGGACTCAAAATCCAATGCCCTCACGGGCTTGTGGGTTCGAATCCCACCTCAGGTATTTTTAAGAAAATTAAGGTCAGATAAGTGAGAAAAGGCTCATAAACGTTGATATATCAATGTTTATGAGTTTTTTTTCGTTTTAGGCTCTATACTAAATGTTGGGGTTTCCACACAATTTGCCCGTAAAAAAATACACGCAAACATCCAATTCTTTTATACTTGAATTGACGAGAAAGCAAGAAAAGATTGGAGTTGCGTGCAAGTGAATTTTACCATAACAATCCCGACCTTGAAGATGTATTGATCACAAAAGTGGAAGAAGTGGAAGACCGTATATAGAAATGGATGTTAAGGTCCACAAGTGTCCAAGCTGTGGTGAAAGGACTAAGAAAGTTCATGATTATCGCATTCAAAAGATCAGCATTTGAAGTGTTTTGAACGGTTGACGTCCCTCTTCTACAAATAGCGCCACTATGCCTGTTCGTGCGGGAAGCGGTTTGCGGAGGAATCCTTTTGTTCATCGATATCAACGGCTTTCTAACGAATGTAATCGGGCAGTATCCGTTCGGATCGTGCAAGCGAAGACATTTAAGGAAACTGCCCAGCAGTTTGGCGTTTCCATATCAACTGTCATGCGCAGATTTGACAGTTTGGCCGTAAAGGAAATGACAGAGGTTCAAGAACTGCCCAGGGTGATCGCCATCGATGAGTACAAGGGAGATACAAAGGAAGGAAAATATCAATTGATTATTGCCGATGGGGAGACAAAGGATTAATGGATTTTTACAGGAAGGTAGAACAAGATGGTATTCCTGAATTTGAGAAGGCTATCCGTACATTCAAAAACTGGCAGACAGAAGTACTAAACAGCTTTTTACTCAAATGGTTTTTTGGAGAGAATTAATAACCTAACGAAAGTCATGAAGAGGAACGCCTTTGGATTTAGGAACTTCCTAAGGGGAAGAGCAAGAATACTTCTTTTACATAAGTATAAAAAAATTGGAAGTCATGTTGGGTAAAGTGAGATTCTATCTCACCCCACTCCAACATTTGACATAGAACCATTTTAATTAAAAAGAGAAACGTCAGTTTGTATAAAATTGAACGTAAACTTTGGTGCGGACCCCAAGCGAACATAAAATCTCCGGGGGACCCGCACCAAAAAAACCCAGTATAATACGAAAATATATGGTAAAATTGAAAAGAAGATAGGCGAAATATCCCCAAAAACAGGTTATCCTACTAGATTTAGGGAATGATTTTCCTTTTATTAGGAGATTTTCGCTGTCGCACTCTATATGAGTGCGTGGATTGAAATAAGCAAGACATTAACTGCGGCTTTATCAATGTTCACGTCGCACTCTATATGAGTGCGTGGATTGAAATTTCGATGACATAATAATTACCTGCGGCATCAACGTCGCACTCTATATGAGTGCGTGGATTGAAATTTATAGTCGTAGGAGTGATAGCCGGACTTATAGCGTCGCACTCTATATGAGTGCGTGGATTGAAATAATTCTGGATGCTCGTCCATAATGTAATCATCCAGGTCGCACTCTATATGAGTGCGTGGATTGAAATCCACTCCATCTGTTATGCTGTACAACATTAGCAGTCGCACTCTATATGAGTGCGTGGATTGAAATTGTAAGCTCCCCGATTTCCGTGAGTTTCTTAATGTCGCACTCTATATGAGTGCGTGGATTGAAATGAATGCACGTCGGTCGCTTAATGGATGCGTTAGAAGTCGCACTCTACATGAGTGCGTGGATTGAAATTCTTTTTCGTCATCGTGCCTCCCCCTTCATACTGTCGCACTCTATATGAGTGAGTGTTAATGGCACGTCGCATATTCTTTGTTTGTTGTGTGTATATTTCAGTGTCTTGTATTTTGTATTGTAGCTGTCGTAACGATAGAAATAAGAACGCACCGGGACATGTTGTAGTCGCGAAATTCCATTAAGGCGCCGATCATTTCCTCTTACTCGTGGTTATATGGGATGACACTCTGCATGTTCTTGATCCGCCAGTTGCTGACAGATTGGCTCAATATCATAGCTGCCATTGAACAGGCCTGTTACTTACTCATTTCGATATTTGGAGGAGGTACTCCTTTTTCTATCCTCGAACTTTTAGGGGCAAATGGTGACATTCATTCATTTATATGAAAGGGGGATTCTTCATATACTGCTCAACATGTAAACGCTTGTTTACTCGGAGTCTCTCGGTTAGCGATCATGTAAACAATATGAATCCACGCAAATTGTTGCTAGTGTTTGAAAATCGAACTTGGCTTTCTTTATCTAAAGATTGAAGTTTTTGTTTGTCGTAAATATCATATTATTCATAACGAATATCAATTAACTGAAAGAAGAGCTGCGTGTATTCTGTAAATGATCAATGACTAGAATTTTATTCAGATGGTCTTTAATCGGTTTTCTACATGAGCTTTTTTAATCTTAATCAAACGTACTCGTTCTCCAGGACAGCCACTATGGCTCCCCCCCTCACTTGCTCACAAAAACACATTCTCGTTTCTTTCATTAAAAAATCTTGAATCTGCTGCTGATTCATAGAAGGAGAAACGATATCTCGCACTTACTTCCAACCTTTACCGCAAAAGTTGGTTGCCGTACTGAAGTTGATGTCTTCGTCACATGGGTAACCATCTGTTTTAACTGTTACATGCTGATTGAATTTGCAAAGATTTAATCGGCTTTTTTGTGTTTAAACACTTTTGCATGATTGACATTTTGTTTTTGAGCTTAAACGCATCCAGTACAAGGCTTTGGAATATTGTTTCCAACGTTTTTTTGGTCAAATGATTCCGAAAAAAATGAACACTCAAAATCGTGAATTGGGCGACGGATCATTTTTCTTCTGTTTTCGACATTTTTATACATGTTTTTCGCATTCTTTACATTTTCTTCATCATAGAAAAATAACGTATTAATAATCCCGAACTATAATCAAAATGAGCAAAAAAACACAAATAATAATATTTTTGTGCAAATGTGTGCGAAGGGAGAAAGTCTTTGTTACCTATCGAGAGAAAGATGCGGATCATCGAATATGTCCGGCAGAATCGAACGGCGACGATCGCTGCGCTTGCAAAACAATTTGGTGTCCACGAAGCAACAATCCGCCGGGATCTGGCTGAAATTGAACGAAATGGCACACTAAAAAGAACGCATGGTGGAGTCATTATGGAACAGTGGACTCAAGAAGAGCCATCTTTTACGGAAAGGACCACTCTGAACTCGGATCAAAAAATGAGAATTGGAAAAATGGCGGCCAGTCTGGTGAAGGATGGGGAAAGCATTATAATCGATTCGGGTACGACTACTTTGCATATTGTCAAACATCTATTACACCGCAATGATATTACAATAGTGACGAATGACATGAATATCGCGGCAGAGCTGCGGGATGCCCACCGAATGAAAGTGATTTTGACTGGTGGAGAACTATATCCGTCCAGTTTTTTTCTGAATGGCATGTTCACGGATCATGTACTGAGGTCATTGCATGTTGAAAAGTCGTTTGTTGGAACGCCTGCTTTGCACCCGCAATATGGCTTGATGCATCCTGAGGAACGAGTGGTTCCTGCCAAGCAAGGGATGATCAAGGCGGCAAGGGAAATAATTGTGGTTGCTGATCATAGCAAAATCGGGAAACTTTCGCTCCATACGGTAGCTCCAAATAGTTCGATCCACACGTTGATTACTGGGAAGGAAGCGTCAGAGTTTGACCTTCAGCCATTTCGAGATAGTGGCATCACAGTTTATACGGTTTGAGATATCAGTCTGTTAAAGGTGGTGTAGCATGGATTTTAAAAAATGAAAATGGCATAAGTCGCCATACATTTCAATACTTACACTAACTAACGGAACACTTGGAAAAGGTGGCAACAAATAGTTCATTATGCGCTTGCATGCTGCATAAGGTATCCACTTTTTCGAAAAGATCATTATAAAGGGGCATCATGATGAGAACAAAGTTTTTTACATTAGCACTAGGTTTCGTTGTTTTGGCAGCCGTTTTTTTGACCGGGTGTAATTCATCTAAAGAAGGCAAGTCTGGCAAGGGAGATCCAGTTACTATTGAGTATTGGTATCCAAACGCAGAGACACAAGGAGGAAAAACGGTTACTGAATTAATTAATCAGTTTAATGAATCACAAGATAAAATTGTTGTTAAGGGCGTATATAACCCGGGAATGTACCAAGGCTTAATGCAAAACCTGCAATCCGCGGTCGCTGCGGGCAACTCACCAGCAGTTGTGCAAATTGGCTGGTCTTATCGAGAGTATTTTTCTAACAACTTTCAATATACAGAGCCGCAAACGATCATCGAAAAGTATTTTCCGGATGATAAAGACTATGTAAAAGAAAAGTTCTTAGACAATGTTTTGGAATTAGCTGTTAACAATGATGGTTCCCAAGTAGGATTGCCATATTCGTTAAGTGTTCCAATTCTTTATTTAAATATGGATATTTTAAATGAAGCAGGCATCAAGACAAGCGAATTAAATACATGGGAAGAAGTCGCAAAAGCTTCCGAAAAAATAACGGAAGTCACTGGGAAAAAAGGGCTGTATATAGCTGAGCCTACAGATACTTGGAACGTTCAACAAATGCTGGAAAGTAATGGCGGCAAAACAATTGCTGACGGAAAAGCTGCCTTTGCCAGTGAAGAGGGAGTCGAAACATACAAATTTTATCAAGATTTGATTAAAGGCGGCAGTGCTTTGCATATTGGCATTGACGAAGGTCAGCAGGCATTTGTTTCCGGTGAGGTAGGTATGGCTCATTTGACTGTCGCCCAAAGAAAAAATGTGACTGAAAATGGAAACTTTGAAGCGATGGCAGTCCCATCTCCTACATTTGAAGGAAAGGAATTAAAAGTTCCAGCCGGAGGTTCTTTATTGGCCATTACGGCTGAAAAAGAAGAAGAACAAAAAGCGGCATGGGAATTTATGAAATTCTTATATGAACCAGATAGTGTTGCCGCCTGGACACAAGGTACCGGTTATCTTCCAGAAACGACAGACGCAACGGAAAATAAAGAACTGGTGGCTTTAATTGAAGAAGATAATATGATGGCGGCGGCTTATGCGACAATAGAAAATCTTATTCCGTGGGCCCCATTCCCGGGAAATTCAGGACTTGAAGCAGAACAAATGCTGATTGATATGAGAGACCGTATTTTGGGCGGGGGAGATGTGGAAAAGGATTTAAAAGAAACTCAAGAAGCAATTAATAAATTAACAAAATAATAGTGTATGAACTGTAGGAAAATAGGGTAATGATTTTATCCTATTTTCCTATTATTACATTGTAAGAACGAAATTGGAGGTTCATATGTACAGTCATCTTCAGAAGATACAATGGAAAACAATCCTGCTATTATCACCTGCTTTATTGATTTTTAGCTTATTTGTGCTTTGGCCGACGTTATACACCTTTTATTTAAGCTTCTTTGAATGGAATATGATCGCACCTACTAAAGAGTTTGTCGGGTTGGCCAATTATGTTGAAGTGTTAACAGATGCCACCACGTATAAAGTATTGCTGAATACTTTTTGGTATATCGTTGTTTTGTTAATGTTAAACTTTGTTGTCCCGTATATTTTTGCATTCGTCCTTCATTTATTAGTACGCAAATTTAAAAACTTTTTTAAAGCGGCATTTTTCCTGCCTTCCTTTATATCCTTAGTGGTCGGTTCCATCTTAACAACATGGATGCTCAACCCTATTTCCGGACCGGTAGCGCAAATCGCTAAATATGTTGGGTTATCCATTCCAAATTGGAGCCAAACAGAAGGTCTTGTTATTTTCATTATTTGTTTGATTACTTCATGGAAAGTATTTGGTTATAATTTTATCACCCTTTATGCCTCTATTTCCGGTATTTCTAGCGAAGTCATCGAAGCGGCAAAGCTTGATAATATTCCAAGTTGGAGAATTTTAAAGGACATTGTCGTGCCGATGAGCAGCGCCACGGGTGTTTATATTCTGATTATGACGATCGTAACAGGTTTACAGTATGTGTATACTCCGGTAAAAGTCATCACTCAGGGAGGCCCTGATTCGGCAAGTTCAAACTTGATTTATCAGTCGTATCACCATGCATTTGATGTTTACAGCACGGGGACTTCGGCAGCACTTTCAATGCTCACATTATTATTGTTTGTCCTGCTTCTCGTGTTGGAGTTTCGATTTGTAGAAAGAGGGGTCCACTATGAAAATTGAGAGTAGATTGCCTTCTATTATTTGGACTGGGGTATTTATTGCCATTGTGATGATCTGGCTTATGCCCATCGTATTTGCATTGGGAACATCGTTTAGAAGTTTACAGGATGTTTATGATAATGTGTTGGCGATATTTCCAACTGCGCCAACTTTTGAAAACTACAATCAATTATTTGAGCAATTACCGATGTTCAAAATCATTATGAACAATTTTACGATTGCGACCACGGTAACGATATTAAAATTAGTAACATCTTTTTTAGCAGCCTATGCGCTTGTTTTCTTCCGTTTTACAGGAAAGAAACCTTTGTATTTTCTATTCATTGCAACTATTTTTATTCCATTTACTGTAACGATGGTTCCGAATTATATCATGTTGTCTAAAGTTGGGTTAACAGATCATATCGCAGGTGTTATTTTACCCCAAGTTGCGGATGCGGTGGGAATTTTTTTGTTAACGCAAGTGATGAGATCCATCCCCTATTCGTTAATAGAATCGGCGAAGTTGGATGAGATCGGCCATTTTAGAATTATGAAAGATATTGTGTTACCACTGATAAGCCCACAAATTACTTCTGTTGGCATCTGGTTTTTCGTGAATTCTTGGAACGAATTTGTGTGGCCTTCATTGATTTTAAAATCAAAAGAAAGTTATACGCTGCCCTTGGCACTCCAGATGTTTATCAGTTCCGAAGGCGGTACGAATTTTGCGGTAGCCATGGCGGTGTCGGTGATTACAATGTCCATTCCACTATTGCTTTATCTGATTTTCCAAAAATATATAATTGGAACATTTACAGCATCTGGAATTAAATAGGAGGAATCGGTAATGGCAAATATTAAATTTGTAAATGTAAAAAAATCCTATGGAAATCATGTGATTATTAACAATTTAAACTTGGAAATTCATTCAGGTGAACGTTTAGTGTTGTTAGGGCCTTCGGGCTGTGGAAAATCAACGATATTAAGAATGATTGCCGGTCTGGAAGAGGTGACTGATGGGGACCTTTATATGAGAAATGAGCGGGTAAATGACATTCCGCCTGGAAAACGCAACGTTGGAATGGTTTTCCAAAATTATGCCTTATATCCGCATATGACGGTTAAAGAAAATATTACGTATGCGCTGAAAGTGAAGAAGGTACCGAAACATGAAATTGAAAAAAGGCTGGATGCCACTGCTGAATTTCTGCAATTAAAACAGTACTATGACAGAAAACCGAGTGAGCTTTCCGGGGGCCAAAGACAAAGGGTTGCTTTAGCAAGATCCACGGTAAAGAACAGTGATTATTTTTTACTGGATGAACCACTTTCTAATTTAGATGCCCAATTGCGAATTTCCGCCCGTGAAGCACTGATGGATATTCATCATGAATATAAACAAACAATGGTGTATGTGACACATGATCAGATTGAAGCGATGACGTTCGGTACGCGGATTGCCTTATTAAATAAAGGGGAATTGCAAATGCTCGATACCCCGGAAAATGTGTACCATCGGCCCGCCAATATTTTTACTGCTACATTTATCGGCAATCCCCCGACAAATATTTTGGAAAATGTCCATTATACGAACGGTCTCTTAACTATTGGAAAGCAATCTTTACAACTCAGTGATGATTGGAAGAATTATGTGGAAAAAAGTACCTATCATCAAATCGTGTTAGGTATCCGTCCTGAACATATTCATTTAACGAAATCACCGCAAGCAGGAAGTATACGCGCAAAAGTGAAACACTCAGAAAACCAGGGAAGCAATTTTGCGATTCATTTAGATGTGGAAGGAGAAAATATAATCGCGATAGAGGCTTTTAATATTTTCAAAGCTGGTGAAGAAGTATTCGTAAATATAACGATGGATGAAATTCATTTGTTCGATAAAGCAACAGAGAACAATTTGGGTTATCCCGAAAATATCATTCGGAAAAAGAAAGTTGCGAGTGGAACAGACGAACATTTGCTTGAAGTTTTACAATAAAAACATCTAATGAGAAAAAAGGGGATGCACATGAATCGCTTATCATTTATTCAATTGTCCGATACTCATTTTAGAAATCATTATATCAATGATCCGCTGGAAGAAGTTTTTAAAGGAGTGAAAGACCCGGCAGAAAATCTGATCGAAGTACTTCAACATATTAATTTTGGAGACATTGACTTTATTACCATCACAGGTGACCTTGTACATGATGGAAGTGCGGAAGACTATAGGGGGTTAAAGTCAATTGTGGAAGATCAAATTCCGTCTGACTTCCCTGTCTTTTATTGTTTAGGAAATCATGATGATAAAGAAAATTACTATGAAGGTTTTTATCATATCGAAAATAAATCAACTTCACTGGATTATGTGGAAGCGATGAACGGCTATCGCCTCATTTTTTTAGATACGTCCGTTGATCATATGCATGGGGGATATGTAGCAGAGGCGCAGTTAGACTGGCTGGAAGCGATTTTAAAAGAAAAATCAGAAACCGGCTCATTATTATTTATGCATCACCCATTAATATGGAATGGCGAGAAAACAACAGAAGTGTCTGATCGCTTATTTGATATTCTTAAAAACAGCGACGTTATCAGCATTCATAGTGGACATCTCCATTTACCCGGCATCAATTATATCGGGAGCATCCCTCAATTTTCCATTGAGAGTCTAGCGTTCGGTGTGCATAACTCAAAAGAAATGGTGAATTATACAAACCGGG
Source organism: Siminovitchia sp. FSL H7-0308 (assembly GCF_037980985.1). Lineage (NCBI taxonomy): Bacteria > Bacillati > Bacillota > Bacilli > Caryophanales > Bacillaceae > Siminovitchia > Siminovitchia sp. FSL H7-0308. The sequence continues at coordinate 2,582,680 of NZ_CP150282.1, read as the reverse complement.
TTTCTTATAATTACTATTCACTTCGCGACCGGGAGATTTTTTCACATCCGATCTATGTAAATCCGCAAGAGGATGTTGTTTGGGCTATAACACATGAAGAGCATGAAAGGCATACAATCAAGCATTATGGACGATAATCAATCATTCATTTTTTTGAAAGGAAATATATGATGTATTTAACTGACTATCATCATCACACAGACAATTCATTTGACTCTCAAGCATCTATGAAATCGGTATGCGAAGAAGCGATCAAGAAAGGTATTAACGAAATTTGTTTTACAGAGCATTTCTCGGTGAATCCTCAGGCGATAACCTATGGCCATATGGATTTTAAACGTTATTTTTCACAAATTGAACAATGTCGGCATCTATTTGGACAGCGCCTGAAGATAAAAGTTGGACTTGAATTATGTGAGCCGCATTTATTGCAAGAAACATATCATGAACAATTACAGGGGCTTCCGCTAGATTTTATACTGGGCTCTGTACACAATATTGAAAATCAAGACATTCGATCTTATATGGTCCATAAAGAACCTGAATCACTTTATCAAAGGTATTTTGAAGAGGTGTATCAATTAGTTAGAAATGCCGATATTGATGTAGTGGCACATCTGGATTTGATGAAACGATATGCGGTGGACGTGGATTATTTGGGGACATATGATTTTCACGTATGTAAGGAAGGTTTAATAGAGATTTTTAAAAAAGCGATTGAGAGAAATATCGGTATAGAGATTAATACTTCTGGATTTGCCAAAAAGACGTTAAATGAGCCCCTGCCTTCTATGAAAGTGTTAAAATTATATAAGGAGTTGGGAGGAGAAGTGTTAACGATCGGTTCAGATTCGCATGCCGCTAGCACAGTTGGCTATCATTTAGATACAGCTTTGGATATGGCGAAGGAAGCAGGATTCAAATATATTTATACATTTACCAGCCGTCAGCCGGAAACGATAAAAATCGTTTAAAAACGTATTGATGGCGATGAAAAATAAGTAAAAGGTGGATTGACAATGAAACTAGTTCTAATGGGAGACCTTCATTATTCGCGCATGGGGGACGGCACTGAAGAAATGTGTATAGCAAGAGAAAAAGTTTTTAGCGTCTTGATCGATGCGTTTTGGGAAATCGATGCGGATTATCATATTTCATTGGGAGATCTTACGCATGAAGGGTATCCCGAGGAGTTTCGTGATGTGCTTAATCGGATGGACAGCAGCCGCAATTTTATCCACGTGCTTGGCAACCATGATGCGTTATCTATTCCCAAAAGCGACATTTTGACAGTGACCGGACAGCAGCGTTACCAGGCGATTGATACGGATGAAGCGAATCTGATTTTTCTGGACACAACCAAAGAAATGAATCGGGATGACTGGGGCGGGGAAATTGATGCAGAACAGCTACAATGGCTACAATTTCAACTAGAAAAATCGAACGACAAGCCGGTCTTTGTTTTCGCCCATCATCCTGTTTATGATACGACTGCGCGTTCTACCATCGATAAATTATCGATTCATCCGGAGATAGGCATGAAAGAACTATTGAATAAAAGTGGAGGTGCAGGGTTTTACTTTTGTGGTCACAATCATGTAAACTCAATTGTTCAGCAAGGTAGTTGGCATTACATTCAAACCGCTGCATGCCTGGATGTTCCCGCATTCCGAGTAGTAGAAATCAAGGACGGCCAAGTGAATATCGACATGATTTCGATTGATGACGAGACGCTTATGGAGCAGATCGCGATTGTCAACACAAAAATACCAGGATTTGTCCCTATCGAGCAACCGCATGGAGAAGAATCCGACCGCAACTTGCTCGTAGAGATTCAAGAACCAGTTACAGAAACTGGGAAAGTGTTCTGAAAATCGTCTAGGAGTACTGTTGGCCAAAGAATGAGCAGCGATATATGACAAGCTTGATGTTGTATCATGAAAAAACACCCATTGTCGTCGATCCATCTCGTGACACCAAACCCGCGGGATCGACGACAAACCAACATGGGACAAAAGGCAGTAAACACAATGAAGCGAAGCTATTTGGAAAATAATCACTTTTATTTTCGCGAAGTATGTGATATACAATAAGATGGTAAGAGGCATGTTGTTTGGGGGTTGACATCTTACCTAAGAGGAATTGAAACAAATTTCATCAGACGCTTTGTCAATACTGTCAACCGTTGACATCTTACCTAAGAGGAATTGAAACAAAGAAGTTGGAAAGAACATCATAGAGGGCTTGATTGGTTGACATCTTACCTAAGAGGAATTGAAACTCGGACTGCCAATCTTCTCCAACGCTTTCCGCAACCGTTGACATCTTACCTAAGAGGAATTGAAACAAGGCTTTGGTAACGGGAGATTTCGAGGGAATGGTTGGTTGACATCTTACCTAAGAGGAATTGAAACATAGAGAGCGTAGAGAACATAACATACAACGGCGTTGGTTGACATCTTACCTAAGAGGAATTGAAACTGGATAACCGTTCGATTCCATTTAAACTTTCTACGCGTTGACATCTTACCTAAGAGGAATTGAAACCCAAAAGAAATCGACGATGCTTTAAATGCGAAACGGTTGACATCTTACCTAAGAGGAATTGAAACTACTATCGTATTTATACCGCAAATAAAAGTAACCCGGTTGACATCTTACCTAAGAGGAATTGAAACAGGCTATCTCGACTGGAAAACTAACAATCGATGAAAAGGTTGACATCTTACCTAAGAGGAATTGAAACATATACGAGATAGATACTGTGCGTCCGTTCCTGTTTTGTTGACATCTTACCTAAGAGGAATTGAAACCTTGATTTCCGCGAAAAGAAAGTAGCGGAATTTGAGTTGACATCTTACCTAAGAGGAATTGAAACCCGTGTTTTCCGTCAATCACCTCTTTAGCCATTTGAGGTTGACATCTTACCTAAGAGGAATTGAAACATGGATCGTCACAAAATCCCTATTGCTAATGTTGTACGTTGACATCTTACCTAAGAGGAATTGAAACTTGATTATTTCGCGCGGAAAGTCCATCGACATTACCGTTGACATCTTACCTAAGAGGAATTGAAACCGATTAACTTCAGCCCGCACTTTTTCGTATTCCGCGTTGACATCTTACCTAAGAGGAATTGAAACATTTCTAGTATTCCCGTATCTTCGGGGGCGGGGGACCGTTGACATCTTACCTAAGAGGAATTGAAACTAGGACTGTCCGAATTTACGGCACGCATTGCGCTGTCCGTTGACATCTTACCTAAGAGGAATTGAAACCGAAGTGACAAAGCGGCGGAGAGCCCGAAAGCCTCCGGTTGACATCTTACCTAAGAGGAATTGAAACACTTCTTTGCTTTGCCATCCCGCAACCACTCCGGTGAGTTGACATCTTACCTAAGAGGAATTGAAACTTGAGTGTGCCAATGATGACATCCTCTTGTTTGTCCAGTTGACATCTTACCTAAGAGGAATTGAAACCGGAAACACGCTCCTGCACTTGCTGGGAGTGCTGCTTGTTGACATCTTACCTAAGAGGAATTGAAACCAACCAATCTCTTCACAGTGCATACCCCCCACGCTCGTTGACATCTTACCTAAGAGGAATTGAAACTTGGTCAAGTGAGTAGATGTGCATACTCACCAACATTGTTGACATCTTACCTAAGAGGAATTGAAACTGAGGTGGAACAGTTTATCAAAGGATTGGTTGTGTGGTTGACATCTTACCTAAGAGGAATTGAAACGTAGCTGTCAAAAATCTCGTTGATAAGTATGAAAATTGTTGACATCTTACCTAAGAGGAATTGAAACGGGCATGGAATGGATTATAGGCGCATTCGGCACGCTAGTTGACATCTTACCTAAGAGGAATTGAAACGGAAATAGAGCGTCTCCCACGGTAAGTGGATATTCGTTGACATCTTACCTAAGAGGAATTGAAACACAGCCAGAAAAATGCGCTCGCAGAGATGAACAAACGTTGACATCTTACCTAAGAGGAATTGAAACACGACTTATTCAAGCCTGTTTCAGTTGATACCAAAGCGTTGACATCTTACCTAAGAGGAATTGAAACTGCCCCGACCCCCACAAATACGGCACGGAGCAATCCGCGTTGACATCTTACCTAAGAGGAATTGAAACTGCTCTAGGTGATGATTTTAAGCTAACTCATCAGGGTTGACATCTTACCTAAGAGGAATTGAAACCTGTATAGTTCACCATCTGATTTTTCGGTTTTCCTTACGTTGACATCTTACCTAAGAGGAATTGAAACCGACCCTGCCACCGATAGTCGACGAGCTTTTTAATCGTTGACATCTTACCTAAGAGGAATTGAAACTCGTTAAACTCCGCTATATCCTTTCGAAAGGCCTCAGTTGACATCTTACCTAAGAGGAATTGAAACGCCTCCGCTTGTATTCGTTGCCATACGTTTTTTCGAGTTGACATCTTACCTAAGAGGAATTGAAACCGATGACTTTGACAATGACCGGGTATATGAGGAATATAGTTGACATCTTACCTAAGAGGAATTGAAACTTTACAAAGATGATGCCCAGATCGTGGATTTGTCAGGTTGACATCTTACCTAAGAGGAATTGAAACACGGATGTTTTCCGGTTTCCTAAACCGTGCGTCGCAGGTTGACATCTTACCTAAGAGGAATTGAAACTCGTCTGTATGTCGGCGTGGCCTACGATTCGTTGCGTTGACATCTTACCTAAGAGGAATTGAAACCAATATCTATTGTCGAATCCATAAAACCACCTTCAAGTTGACATCTTACCTAAGAGGAATTGAAACTCTCTTCTTTTGGTTCTTTTGATATTCCGTCTTCGTGTTGACATCTTACCTAAGAGGAATTGAAACTATATTTCTCTATTGCTTGGGATTCTGACTTTTCTAGTTGACATCTTACCTAAGAGGAATTGAAACAGAACAAAGGAGTTGCTCACTATGCAAAGTCTAGCCAGTTGACATCTTACCTAAGAGGAATTGAAACACAATGAAGGCTCAGCCGAATCATACCCGATCGTCGGTTGACATCTTACCTAAGAGGAATTGAAACAGGAAGAAACAAGAAATAGTGATGAGCAAACTGAATTGTTGACATCTTACCTAAGAGGAATTGAAACATCCTTTCTTTCCTGCTTAGACATGAACTCTGTCCTCGTTGACATCTTACCTAAGAGGAATTGAAACATTGTTAGTGTTGTTCTGTTCTCAATTTTGTTAGGAACGAGTTGACATCTTACCTAAGAGGAATTGAAACTGAAACATTCACCAAAAGAAATCGACGATGCTATGGGGTTGACATCTTACCTAAGAGGAATTGAAACCTGAACCGAAAGCATGTCCCGTCTGCAAAAGGTTAGAGTTGACATCTTACCTAAGAGGAATTGAAACGACCAATGTTTAAATCCTTTCCATTCATTGGCCAATGTTGACATCTTACCTAAGAGGAATTGAAACCTCAACGGAGCTGGCGGTCGAACTGTCGGCTGGCATTGTTGAAATCTTACCTAAGAGGAATTGAAACCGTAAGATCCCCCAGGAAAGCGACCTTTGCTTTCCAAGGAAGCTGAGAGACCTGGGGAAAGCGAAATATGTTGACGTAGCGATGATAGGGATTTTTTTAACAAATAAACCGAACAATTATAAATGAATTGTACGGTCGTATTTGCTTATGTCCCAGCCCGTCCTTCCCCTTGGGTTTCTGTTGATCAGACGTGTATTTATAAAAATCAGGATGCTTGCCTATCATTCTATTGGAGCGATAGGTTTTTTTATTGCGGAAATTTTTACTTACTCTTAACATAATTTTTATTTGGGATTTGAATTTTTGTTATATACTTTTGCTTTAAGGGATCATGATTGGATCTCGAAGCATTTTGTTTGAAACGATCATTCGTCTAAAAGAAAGGCACCATGCTATTATGCCGTATAACTAGATGCTTCAATTTTTATTTTCACTATCCTCCACGATCATGTGAGTCATTGGGAAATAGAAGAATCTTCTGTTAAAAATACTATGATAAATCATGGAGGTATCAGCTTGGACGCACCTATATCAACTTTTATTAATGATTTTAATTTAATCATGTTTGTTTTATTTACATTGTTGTATTCGTATAAATTTGTATATTTGTTTGTTGCCCTCAAGGCCAAAAAGGGTGAACATTCCGGGAATAGCAATGTATTAAACAAATACGCTGTCATTATTGCAGCGCGAAATGAAGAGCTTGTCATCGGACAGCTTATCCAAAGTATTAAAAATCAGAAATATCCCGAAAACTTCATTGATATTTTCGTAGTAGCAGATAACTGTACCGATAATACAGCCAGGGTTGCCGAGAAAGCAGGAGCTATTGTGAGGGAGCGTTTTAATAAAACGCAGGTTGGAAAGGGATATGCGCTGGATTATATGATCAAAATCATTGAAAGTGAATATGCGTCCAGAAAGTATGAAGGTTATTTTGTGTTTGATGCGGACAATCTCCTTGATGAGCATTATATAATGGAGATGAACAAAACATTTAATCAAGGATACAGGGTGATCACAAGCTATAGAAATTCTAAGAACTATGATCAGAACTGGATTTCTGCAGGCTATGCTCTTTGGTTTTTGCATGAAGCTGAATATCTTAATCTTCCCAGAATGGTCTTAAACGCTAGTTGTGCCATTTCTGGAACGGGATTTTTGGTGCATGCTGATCTGATTAAAGATAATGGTGGTTGGAATTACCATCTTCTTACAGAAGACATTGAATTTTCCATTTCGCAAATTATTAAGGGTGAAAAAATCGGATACTGTAGAAATGCCATGTTTTATGATGAGCAGCCAATAACCATTAGCCAGTCTTGGCATCAGAGATTACGTTGGGCCAAAGGATTTTATCAAGTTTTTTCGAAATATGGAAGAGCATTAATTGGTTGTATATTTAAAGGAAAGAGCAACTGGTTTTCGTGTTATGACATGACCATGACAATCATGCCGGCCATACTCTTTTCCAGCATCAGCATTATCGTTAATGTATTTTTTTACTTAGCAGGCTTATTTGAATTTGTTGATGAAAAAAGGATTGTTCAGACAACGACCATTGCAATGGTAAAATCCGCTTTCTGGTTTTATGGAATACTATTCATGATTGGTTTTATGACAACTTTGACGGAGTGGAGAAAAATTCATTGTTCTGGATGGAAAAAAATTGCTTACACGATCACTTTTCCATTGTTTATGTTCACCTATTTGCCGATTGCGGTCGTCGCCTTGTTTAAGGATGTAGAATGGAAACCGATTGCTCACACAGTTGCAAAATCTCTTGACGATGTAAGGTAATATGATTTGCCATACTGTGGTGATCTCAACTAAAGTTTGTTATGACAAACATTATGTCGCCATCTTCAGATAACCGCAGCTTTTGATCATCTGGGTGCGATCTGTCAGTGTAAAAGGGCGCCTTAATGCCATGCGGTTAGCCCTTTCGGCTTATAACATAATAATATGAAGCACGCCGATTGAAGGCGTGTTTTTTATCAAAAATACATAATGCACGTGGGAGCTGAATCCGAGTATGATCAAGCGATAATCGCCCATGTCTCATAAAATGGGCCTACACCGCAAGCTAAGAATGAATATTGTTGAGGAAAAGCGGTATGTAAATCGATTAGGAGAGAGCGGGTTTCTCCAAGAATCCAGGTGACCTTCAATCATAAATAGGATATCCTTTTGAAGAGCCACCGGCGGATTTTGGATCCTAATTTCATTACATGTCAGAGCCAAAATTTTGAAACTTAAAGATCCGTAATGTGAGTTAGGTGATGGGGGAAATTTCTTTTTCCAAAAGCAACGATTACACCCTGCCCGCTTTAGTCCAATTGGCTCATATCGGGCGGCCAATAACATCAGTGTCAAAGAATGATCAATGATGCTCGGCGCTTTGGAGAGCAATTTGTTTAAAAATCATCGGGTATTTCGCTGGAAATCAATGCAGGATTTGAATAAATAATTGACGGCTGCTTCGTTTGAACATGACTAATTTTCTTGCTATAGTAAAAAAACCATGTAAGGGAGGATGTAATATGACCAAACATCGGATTTATACAATGAGTGTGGCAAGTGTCTATCCTCATTATATTACGAAAGCAGAGAAAAAAGGGCGTACAAAATCAGAAGTCGATGAAATCATCTGCTGGTTGACAGGGTATAGCCAGGAAGGGTTAGAAGCACAACTGGAAAAACATGCAGATTTTGAGACCTTCTTTGCGGAAGCTCCCCAATTAAATCCTTCACGTGCTTTGATCAAAGGGGTTGTCTGCGGCGTCCGAGTGGAAGAAATCGAAGAACCAACGATGCGGGAAATTCGCTATTTGGATAAGCTAATCGATGAGTTAGCAAAGGGAAAAGCGATGGAGAAGATTTTGCGAAAATAATAATGAAACATAAGAAACACTGATTCCCCATTTGAAGCTAAAAAGAATCGGTGTTTTTGTTGTTGAAACTTCAGCCAAATGAGTTTTGTTATCGGATTTATGGCTATGAGGCGATTATAAGTAATTATTTTTTTCTCCACTATTTTTCGATGATCCTAATCATGTCCAAGCTGTAACGGCTGACTTTGTTCATGCTGTGCCGGGAGTGAACGGCGGTTACGCGTCGTCCGGAGAGATGACGTTTTATCCAGGCGAACGAAGGAAGGCGGCAGTTGTGCGAATCTCCAATTTGACTTCGCAGTAGCATCGCTTGTTAGCTGCCGAAAGGATATCGAAGGCATGTGGAACGGTTTTTCTGATGAAAAAGCTGATGGACGGCGCCGAGCAGCATACTTGCGGGAGCATACGATTCAGTCGCGGTTGCTCATTACTGTACCCTTTCAGCACAAGAAGTGATGTACTTCATATAGAACTTGTAGAATCTCAATAGGAAAATTACGTTTTATACAGTTAACGGTGATTATGCTTCTTGTTTGTTGAACTACGTAAATGGGTGATGAAAGCCTGTATAAAAATAAGCACCTTATTGGACGGAATTGACAGCTTATTTTCTGCATAAAAGTTTACGGTTTTATGGACTGAATTGAAATGGGATCTTGAAGAGTGTCAAGGGCCCCCAACAGTGTGATAGCATGGGCAAAGATATTGGAAGTTTTTAAGAATGATAACCTTTGAGGGAGCTGTCTTCATGAAAGGGCCCATATGGAAATCTTTTTTCGTAAAATGCCTTATATCATACAAAATCGTATTCTTTTTCCATCTTTGAACTTTCTCTGAGGCTCTGTTATCGGAGTAAAATCGGCGGGAGCAAGGCCCTTTTAAATTTGAGAGGAGAATTGACCATGAACGGCATTCCCAGCTTTATGACAATGACAATGATGATCGCTTTTTTGACCACTATTGTTTCCCTTGTTGTATTCAAAAGAAAAAGCCTTATATTACCATATATCGTACTAGCGTTGAGTATCATTTTATTGATTATTAGTTTTTCAATTGGAAGTTGGGAAGGAATGGGGCTCGGTGTTTTCAGTTTAGCGTTATTTATGGGGGCTTTCATTTCGTTAATTGTTTTAACGTTTTATGAGGCCTTTAAAAAGAAAAAAGGCTATTGATGATTGCCTTTTGCTTCGAGTCGGTTTTTTAGGGAAGATAAAGTTTTAGCTGGTTTAATGGCGATTATGATATTCTACATACCTTCGTATTACTTCATTAAAAAATTCCCGCAAAAAATATATTATTTATTGCCGGCGATCGTTCCTACGGTGGGATCGGTTTTATTTATTATCTACTCATACCTATTCATCCCGGATGGTTGGTTCATGATGGGGGTGTTTTTGTACGCATTTGCGGACGATACAGGTTCTTTTATAGGCAAACTTCTGCCATTTTTGTATTTGACAATGTTAAAAAGACAAGCAATCGTTAATGCTGCATGACAAATGAAAATCAATCATAACTAATTAAAAAAGCCATCTAAGTGAAGATGGTTTTTTTAGTGGTTGAAAAAGGGGCGATTTGTTAGGACGCGCGATCAATTTGCGTTTTTCAATAACTTTCCCTACGGATTTGGAAACCACCTTGACGTTCCATTTGTTTCCTCCGCTTCTCAGATGTTACTGCCATTCTTTCTTCATGATTCTATGGTGCTCCTCCAGCGGGTTTTTCCACCATAAATGCTTTTTTCGAATCAGCCAAGCTTGCTTTAGCCTAGAAAAAATTCATATAAGGGTTGTATTCGCTTTTTGTACCGTAACAACAAGTAAAAAACCACATTGCTCTTTCTCTGCTTTATTTTCAGCCTCTATTTATACCGATTTGTACATGAAATGTACAGAAATTGATCAGATATGGGACATTTTGCTTTGGCGTTGTAATGACAAAACAGCCAGATTTTTCTTTTTCCTGCTTTATTTGTGACCTTTTTCCTAATTGGAAACGCTATCAGCTGTATATGAATTGACCAGAAATATACCGGTTATTGAATATGTGCATCTGATTTATTTCCATTGGGTTATTTGTTTTCAATAAGCTCCATAAAGGACCCAATCATATGGGAAAGGGGGAAACTGCTTGACAAAATTAAGGGGATTTTCGATTCTCTTTAGTATGTTATTGATTTTGCAATTACTTGTCCCAATTCCAACAACCTTTGCGAATCCAGCTTTAGGCGCAGGACATGGGGAAAGTAACGGGAGAATCGAAGTCAAAAAAGTCGATCAAAGCAAGGAAGCGATCAAATGGCACGTTGTGATGAATGCTTCTGGCCAAGAAAATAACGGAATCGGCGCAAAGATAAGCTTTAGTCCAGGTTTAACTCATGGTTCTATAACGGAAATACAGAATGTTGAAATCAAAAAAACAGCTGATGGTTACGACATCAAAACACCGGCTGGAAGTGAAGCATTTGAGTTGGAACTGGTAACTAACATCAAAGATTCAAAACAAATAATCTATGAAGTTCAAGCGCTTGCGACTTTTCCAGATGGCCAATTCGAAGCGTCTGATCAAACAACGTTGCCGAGAGAAAGTTCCGAAGGTTCAGTAATCAACGATGATGGGCAAGTGGCTGAAGAGGAAAAACCTGCAAATCAGAATCAGGAAAAACCAACAACGCCAGATCAAGACTCTTCAGATCAAAAGAAAGAAAGTAATGAAGCCGGTAAAGAAACTGAACATGAAAAGCCAAAAGTAGAGAATTCGCCTCCAGAAGAAAAGCCCAAAATAGAAAACTCGGGTCCAGAAGAAAAGGATGTAAAGCAGATAGAAGGGAAACCCCATCCTCCATTTTTATCAACGGCAAGGCCAAGTGCTTTAGCAGGAATGCAAAGTGGAAGTGAATGGCCTGCTCCAGGCTCTCTCAAGTTAATGAAAGACGCTACTCCAACCGGTACATATGCCGAATGGGAAGTTGAGTTAGCGATTGAAGGGAAAAATGTAAAAACGAGTTCTGATATAGTGCTCGTACTGGACAAATCAAACAGTATGGGGCTAGGAAGGAGATTGTCAAAAGCCAAACAAGCGGCTAATGAATTTGTTGACAATCTTCTATTGGAAGGTTCTTCGACAAGAATCGCATTGGTTTCATTTAATCATCAAGCCACCATAAATCAGGATTTTTCCGGATATTCCAATAAAAGACAATTAAAAAACGCGATTAATGGTGTTTGGCCATCAGGCGGCACGAATATTCAAGCCGGGCTTCACCAAGCACAAACGATGCTTGCAAGAAGCAGTGCAGATCAAAAGGTTATCGTCGTATTAAGTGATGGTGAACCGACGTACAGCTTTCAAGCCAGTAATGCATCAGCCTATTCATGGCCTGGGAATAAATATCGCTTTATCCTGTCCAATTTTGATTACAATACGATCATCGGTTCAGGGGGGGCTACAATCTAGGGTGGTACAGCTACCGTGTCAATGGTCATACCGTCGAAACAAACGGAATCGCTACAATATCTGAAGCAAAGCATATTATGAACGCCGGAGTCGGCATTTACTCAGTCGGCCTCGAAGTTGGCCGCAACAGGAATGCAACGTACGTGCTTGAAAATAGTCAGAATAAAGGCTATTATCTCGGCGGCCAAGATGATTTAAGCGAAATCTTTGAAGATATCGCGGCTAAAATCCATTATGCGGCAACAAATGCTATTGTTACCGATCCAATGGGCGAGATGTTTAATCTTGTTAAAGACGGCAGCTATAACGGTGAAAATTTTACAGCCTCACATGGAACCGTCAAATGGGATGATGCAACAGAAACATTCACGTGGAATGTGGGAGACATCAAAGAGGATGAGGTATACAGACTGAAATACAAAATCACGATCGACTGGGATAAAAATCCGCAAGGAAACGTTCTATATCCTACGAATGGCGATACGCCTTTGAATTACACGGATCCAAGCGGAAAGCCGTCAACAAAACCTTTTCCAATCCCGGAAGCCGGGATCGATAAAGGGTTAATTGTTAAAAAGGGCTACCGTGTAAATGTTGATGGCCAACCGATTGACCGCAATGGCAATGTGGTTGCAAGCAGTTTTATGATGTCTTCCATGAAGAAAATCGAAGCAAAGAGTTAAAGTTTAATGAAACATACTCGGTGCCGGCTAATGATGTTCCCGGTTATACGCTTCATGTGGGGGAAAATCCGACGAATGTCCGTTTGACCGCAGCAAATCCAAAACAAACGGTTTGGTTTGGATATGTAAAAACCGAGGAATTGCAAGCTGGTGATATTACAGTAAAGTACGTCGATGAAGACGGAAATCCAATCGCCAAAGAAGAGATTCTTTCAGGAAAAATCGGTGAAACTTACACCACGGAGCAGAAAAAGATTCCCGGTTATGAGTTTAAAGAGATGCACCAAGATAGCGCACCGGCAGAGGGTACTTTTACAAAAGAAGAGCAAACCGTCATCTATGTGTATAAGAAAAAACTGGGTTCGCTTTCAATTAAGAAAGTAGACAAAAATGATCATGACAAAGCTCTTGCAGGCGCGACATTTGAATTGTACGACGCAAACAACACTTTGATCGCCACGAAAACGACAGGAGAAGACGGAATCATCCTATTTGATCATCTGGACTGGGGCGAGTACACACTTGTTGAAACGAAAGCGCCAGAAGGCTATCGAAAATTAACAGATCCGATCAAGGTGGACATTACGAAAGAGCATTTGCATGTTGAAAAAACAGTGGAAAATACGCAAGTCGATTGGACACTTCCGGACACGGGGGGCATCGGTGCCCTTGGGTTTTATGGACTTGGCATCCTGCTGATGGCAGGCGCATGCTTTTGGTTGTTCTTTAAAAATGCAAGGCGTAGGACGAAAGACAAATTATAGGGGGAAATAACATGAGAAAAACAGTATCGGGGTTTTATAGAATATTAACCGCATTACTTATCTTTGGCTTACTTCTGCCGACAGGATTTGCCAGTGCAGAAGACCGGACGTCGGGGACATTAACGATTCATAAGTATGAGCAGGAGCCTGGCACTGAACAGGGCGAACCAGATGGCTCTTCTGGCCAAAATCCTAAAGGAAAGCCGTTGCCAGGAGTTGTATACAAAGTAAAACAAACACATTCTTATGATGGAGAAAATTGGACTGAAGTAAGCGATGGGGCGGAATATACGTTAACGACTAATGAAAATGGCGAGGTAACACAAGAATTGCCTTTGGGCCGTTATTCAGTTGTTGAAACGGGTGGTCCAGATCATGTCAATTTAAATCCGGATACGTTTTATGTCGATATTCCGATGACAAGTAAAGACGGATCCACGTTAAACTATGATGTTCACATTTATCCGAAAAACGAAACAATCCGCGGAGCTGTTGAGCTGACGAAAGTGGATGGTGACACGAATAAAGCATTAGATGGCGTGGTATTTGAACTTTATCACAAAGACGGCACACAAGTGGAAGGTACTTTCACAACAGACGCAGATGGAAAAATTCGCATTGATGGTCTTGCCTATGGCGACTATTTCTTTAAAGAAGTCGCGACAAAAGACGGCTATGTATTAGGCAGCCAAAATGTCCCGTTCTCTATTCAAAACAGCGGGAAATTTGAAGAAGATGGAACAACAACAGGGGAAATTGTAGAGGTCAATATTGATAACTATAAATCTCCCGAACCGAAAAAAGAAGTCGATGAAAGTGATATGAACCGTGGAGAAGAAGTCACTTATACGATTACAAACACACTCCCTGGCGATATTCACAAATACAAACAATTTGTAATTACGGACGTGTTGGATGACAGATTATCTTTCGTCGATGGGAGCTGGACGGTTGAAGGTGTTGATCCATCCGCCCTGACATTTGAGCAAAACGGCCAAACATTGAAATGGACAGTGCACAATTTCGCCGCACTTGAAGGCGTGAAAGAAATGAAAATTTCTTTCAAGGCAAAAATCGCAGAAGATGCGCCGCCTAATGAAGTGATTAATAACAAAGCGATCATCGACTTTGAAAATCAGCATGGAAATGACGGGCATAAAGAAACGGATGAAACACCTGTTAATCCGACAGCGGGTTATTTGACAGTCATTAAGCAAGATAAGTCTTCTCAAAAAAGACTGGCGGGTGCGGAATTTGAACTTCGCGATTTAGAAGGTAATGTGATCAAAAGCGGTGTAACGAATGATAATGGGGAGCTTTCTTTCAAGGAGCTTGACTACGGGAAATATCAACTAGTAGAAACAAAAGCGCCGGAAGGTTACCGTAAATTAACAAAGCCGATTGACGTTACAGTTGATAAAAGCAACCATGAGCAAACGATCACGGTCGATAACTCCAAAACAGATTGGGAGCTGCCAACAACAGGCGGTATCGGTACAACTCTGTTTACGCTTATCGGATTGGCATTGATGGTTACGGCATTCGTTCTTTATGTACGTCGTAGAAAATCGGGTGCTGAAGTAGGTTAAAAGCGTAATAAGTGGGAGAGGGAATGATTTCTCTCCCATTTATTTGTTAATGCCAAAATAAAATTTATTTACGATAGGACGGGAAAGCGATGAAAAAAGCAATTGTCATAGCCATATTTTTTATTGGATTAGGCATTTTTTCCTATCCTATGATAAGTAATATTTTATCTACACAAGTGCACCAATCCGTTGTCCATGGCTATAGCGATAAAGTAAAAAAGATGGATAAGGAACAAATAGAGGCGGAAAAGAAGAAAGCCGATCAACATAACGAAGAATTAGCCGATTCACAATTGGATTTTGTGGACCCTTTTTCGGAAGATGCCAAATCGGATGAAAGACGCGGGAATAACAGTTATTATGATGCCTTGAATGTTGGGCCCGCCATCGGCAGCATAGACATTCCTAAAATCAATATCCAGCTTCCCATATACCATGGCACAAGCGAAGAGGTTTTATCGAAAGGGGTAGGCCATTTGGAAAACTCTTCCTTACCTACAGGGAAAGCGGGGACACATAGCGTTTTAACGGCCCACCGGGGGCTGCCTACTTCAAAGCTGTTTCGAAATTTGGATTCTTTAGCGTTTGGCGACAAATTTTTTATCCAAGTGCTTGATGAAAAAATGGCCTATGAAGTGTTTGATGTTGACATCGTGCTGCCGCATGAAACAGACTGGCTGCAAATGAAGCAGGATGAAGATATCGTCACCTTGCTGACGTGTGAACCATATATGGTCAATACACACCGGTTGTTGGTGAAGGGGAAACGTGTACCTTATTCTCCAGAGGAAAAACAAGCAAGTGAAAACGACGGGGTACCTGTATATGTGTATGTGCTGGCAGCTCTCGTTCTTCTTTCCCTTATTTACTTTATTTACCGAAGGAAAAAGAAGAAGGAGGCGACCGATGAAACATAAAGGTATTATGTTCTTATTTCTTATTGGCCTCCTTATTTTGGGTTACCCGCATATCGCGCAACTCGTCAATGGCTATCTGCAAAAGAGTCAGGTGGAGAACTTTCAAAGCGGATTGGACCATTTATCGGATGACGAGATTAATGAATTGATGGCACGGGCTCAAAAGTGTAATAAAGAAATCTATTATGATTTGGATGGCTTTCGTGATCCGTGGGGGGACAATCAAGAAAAGTTGACAGCATTCAATGAATGCCTCGGTTTTGGCAATGATGATATTTTTGGAGCCATTGAAATACCGAAGCTCAAATTAGTGATACCGATCTATTTAGGTTCATCAGAGGAAGTGTTAAGCAAAGGAATTGGCCAAGTGGAAGGTTCTTCATTGCCGCTTGGCGGGGAAAATACACATACCGTATTGGCCGGCCATCGTGGAATGGGAACAAAAGCGATGTTTCGAAATATAGATGAACTGCATGACGGCGATGTATTTTACATTCATACGATGAACGAAACATTAACCTACCGTGTATTTAATCAAGAGGTGATTGAGCCCCACGAAACGGACTCTTTGGAAGTGGAAGAAAATAGGGATTTGGCGACGTTATTAACGTGTCATCCTTATCGCTATGATTATCAGCGATTGTTGATCCAAGGTGAGCGGGATCAGTAAGATGCTACCGCCCGAGGACATCATTAAACCCAGGAGAAATGGTTGATTTTGGCTTGTTCCAAAGCAATAATATCAATTCGCAATAATAAAAATATTCAATATTTTACTAGTATAACAAAAAAAAATACTTTACAATGGAGGTGGTAGACAGTTCGCAATGATGTGTATTCATTACTTTTTTCATAGTTAAAGGGTTTTGTGGACACAACCCTCCTTATAACAAAAATGCCCAGTTCTAAGAGTTGAAGCTCCTGCATCTAATCAATGATGAGAAGCTCTTTAAAAAACTTGGGCACAATTGAACAGCGGCAACTTTTTTTCCCGGAAAAGTGTCGAACTCTTACAATATGCAGGCTTCCAATTCGTTTGCTAACGGGTGAGCCGAAGCTGCGTTTTCTTGTTGTCTGTTCAACCGGACAAATCATGTAAGTTGATCCAAATACATTCAACTTTGTTAACCGTTTCGTTTATACTATCACAATGTTTGATCTCCACAAGTTACTTAGGTCATCCAACCACCCAACTTTTTTACTATCGTCGTTCCTTAGTCTACCCGTACATGTTTAACGCAAATAGAAAATGTGATGCGCAATAGGGATTTTATCTGTTTGACACTTTTTCAAAAGAACTTATACGGAAGTTCAAAAATAACTAGTGTATTGCTAGTGATTCATGATATGTCACCCAATCTCAGACTCACAAAAGTAGGTCTAAAGTTTCATTTTGGATAAAAATGGGTATATTGATATGGTAAAAAAGTACTATATAATTAGAGGGGGTACATTTTGCTTGAGAGTAATACTTATTGATGACGAATCATTGGCTCTAGAGTTCTTGGAGAAAAAGTTGGATGAAATCGGTGGAATTGAAATTATCGGGAAATACAATGATGCCTATAAAGGGTTGGAAGAAATAACAAAAAACCACCCTGATGCTGTTTTTCTCGATATCGAAATGCCTGAAATAAGCGGGATGGATTTAGCGAAGAAAATTCAAAGGTTGATGCCAAGTGTCAAGATTGTTTTCGTAACAGCACATAATGAATACGCAGTAGATGCATTTGAAATCAATGCTGCGGATTATATCGTAAAACCGATTCGGCAGAAACGATTGCTTAAAACGATTGATCAACTGTTGGAATTGACTGGAAAAAAAACAGCTGCTTCACCGATGGTTTGTTGTTTTAATAAACTTCATTTTAAAATGGACGGAAAAAAACCCGAAATGATAGATGTTTATTGGAGAACAACGAAAGCTCGGGAATTGTTTGCTTATTTGATACATCATCGCGAGCAATTTGTACGCAAGGATGTACTGCTGGAATACTTTTGGCCGAATGCCGGTTGGAAAGATGGATTCACCCAACTTTATTCTACTGTCTATCAAATTCGGAAGACTTTGAAATCCATTGACTTCCCGATTAAAATTATTAGTTCCGAAAATAGCTATAAGCTGGAACTAAATGATGTGCGTGTAGATGTTGAAGAATGGGAAAACGGAATGAAAAGGTTATCGTTTTTGACAAGAGAAACGCTTCCAGAGTACATAAAAACACTTGATTTGTATAAAGGCGATTACTTTGACAAAGATGATTATTTGTGGGCTGATAATGAACGAAAGCGGTTAAGAGTGATTTGGTTAAGCCATATCAAACGGTTGGCGGATTATTTTATCTTTAATGAAGATTATACTGAAGCCATCTTGCTTTATTTGCGTGTGCAAAAGATTCAGCCACTTGAAGAAGATAGTTATTTCATGCTGATGCAGTTGTATGATGCATTAAAGAAACGCGATTCGGTGAAAAAAGAATATACGCACTTAAAGAAAATGTTGCAAGAGGAATATGGAACTCTTCCCAGGGAAGATATTCAAAGATGGTACGAAAACTGGGAAAAGCGAACGTCGTTCACTCAATACATTTCTTGATTTATAAAGTCGGGTAAAGGCCGGGTCACGGCTATTTCGATGAAGATAAGGGCCGATTTATACGCAATGACAATCAAGAGTGATAAAGTGATCTTAGACGCCGGATTGATCGGATAGCGAGCATGAAGTGAGGAGCAATGATGATTGGACTGGTTGTAGAAGCTAAGTAATCGTCATTGCTTTTCTTCCATTGTTTGAAGGGGAGATTGCTACGAGCAATGGAATAATTGAAGTTAATATTCTCGAAAGCTTCAAAAGATTAACGTTTTAAGCTGTGAATACCATTTTTTAAACAAAGGAGAACGGAAGTAATTTTTTCTCGTAGGGAAGATGAGCCGAGCATGCAAATAATGCAATGGTAACTCCTCTTGCAAAAACGAGTAAAGTTTTTTTGTTTCAACTAGATCATCCGATTTCGGAATCTAAAGGGAGCTGTATTAGTACGTTGGAGAAAAATGTTTGAAGAAAGAATATATAGAAGGTGGAGATAAAGCTTATCAAGGCTGTTGTCGCAGAGATTATTATCCTTAATGTTAATCCAAAGCGCGAAACGTATCCGTTATAAAGCATGGCTGTTTGACAATATACCCGTGCAGGTATATAATCAATATTAAGTTCAATAAAAAATGATTTTTGGAAGGAGGGAGTATGTTGAAATATGATGCGCAGATAAAAAACAGGGTAAAGCGAATCGAAGGGCAGTTAAGAGGGATTTTAAAGATGATGGAAGAAAACAAAGACTGCAAAGATGTCATCACCCAATTATCTGCAGCCAGATCTGCGATTGACCGGAGCATCGGCCTCATCGTCAGTTCCAATTTGGTTGAATGTGTTCAATTGGCAAAGGCAAGTGGTGATGCGGATACGGAAGCATTGGTCAAAGAAGCAGTCGACTTGTTGGTGCGCAGCCGTTAAAAAAAGACGGTTGACATCATTTTTATTTGTGATTATAATACCCATAGGGGTAAAGGTAAATATTTTTTTGTGACTATTAATACCCTTTGGGGTATATAGTTTGGAGGGTGAACAATGACGGAGAAGAAGAAAACAACGATCGTTTTGTTTAGTGGCGATTACGATAAAGCAATGGCAGCTTATATCATTGCCAACGGTGCGGCGGCGTATGATCATGAGGTAACTATTTTTCATACCTTTTGGGGGTTGAATGCATTGAGAAAAGAAGAAAGCATTCCAGTGAAGAAAGGGTTTATGGAAAAAATGTTTGGAAAGATGATGCCAAGAGGTGCCGACCAGATGGGGCTTTCCAAAATGAACTTTGCCGGGGTTGGTCCCAAAATGATCAAAAATATTATGAAAAAGCATAATGCCGTTCCGCTTCCGCAATTAATTGAAATGGCTAAAGAGCAGGACATTAAGTTAGTTGCGTGTACGATGACGATGGATTTACTTGGCTTGCAGCAAGAGGAACTCTTGGATGGAATTGAATACGCAGGTGTTGCCGCCTATCTTGCGGATGCCGAAATCGGCCATGTCAATCTGTTTATTTAATGCTATAAACCATATTCTCGTTAGTATCTTTTTCAACGATTTGGCGGCTAGAAAGCTGAATATACAAATGGAGGTATAAGGATGGATAAAATAAGTGCAGATGTCATCCTAGATGCAAAGGGATTGGCATGTCCAATGCCAATCGTTAAAACAAAAAAAGCGATCAACCAATTGGAGCCCGGCAAGGTACTTGAGGTTCAGGCGACCGATAAAGGATCACAAGCCGATATAAAAGCTTGGGCTGAAAGCACAGGCCATCAATACTTGGGTACTTTAGAAGAGAATGGTGTGTTGAAGCATTTTCTCAAAAAGCATACTCATGACGAAGCAGATGGGAAAAAGTACCCCCATATTGCCAGCAACGATGAGCTGAAAGAAAAAATGGAAGCCAATGAGTCTATTGTTGTACTCGATGTAAGGGAAGCAGTGGAATATGCCTCTTGCCATATCCCCGGAGCTGTTTCTATTCCAATGGGAGAATTGGATGAAAGGGCGGATGAACTAAGGAAAGACCAGGATATTTTCGTCATATGCCGTACAGGCAACCGTAGCGATTTGGCAGCGAAAAAGTTGAAAGATAAAGGATTTCACAACGTTTTTAATGTCATACCGGGTATGAGTAAATGGACCGGAGAAACGGAAGGAGGTCAATAATCATGTCTGTCACCATATATACAACGACAAGATGCCCGTATTGCGTCATGCTAAAAAACTTTTTGTCAGAAAAAGGAATCATTTTTAATGAAGTGAATGTGGAAAAAGATCCTGCACAAATGCAGAAACTAATCAATACGACAGGACAAATGGGTGTGCCGCAAACCGAAATCAATGGCGAATGGATTATCGGATTTGATCCGAATAGCATTATGGCAACATTGCGAAAGTAGTTTTTTTTTATAAAAAATATACCGGGAGGGGTAAAAATGACAGTAACAGCAATGACACCTAAGGACGTCACAAACAAAATTTTGAATAATGAGGATCTGTTTATCTTGGATGTCCGCAATGAAAGTGATTTTAAGGATTGGAAGATTGAAGGGAAACATATTGCACATCTAAACATTCCTTATTTTGAACTGCTTGATGGTGTGGAGGACATTCTGGATAAAATTCCTAAAGAAAAAGAAGTCTTGGTTGTTTGTGCAAAAGAAGGGTCATCAATCATGGTTGCTGAAATGTTGTCAGAGCAAGGGTTGGACGTATCATACCTCCAAGGTGGCATGAAGGCGTGGAGTGAACATTTGGAGCCTGTAAAAATCGGAGACTTGAAAGGCGGCGGAGAAATGTATCAATTTGTCCGGATCGGAAAAGGCTGCTTGTCATATATGGTTATTTCCAACGGTGAAGCAGCAGTTATCGATGCAACCCGCATGGCAGATGTGTTCATTGATTTTGCGCAAAGCAAAGATGCGAAGATTACTCATGTGCTCGACACTCATCTTCATGCCGATCATATTTCTGGAGGAAGAACCATCTCAGAGCAGACAGAAGCGTTGTACTGGCTTCCGCCCAAGGATGCTGCAGAGGTGACGTTTGATTATCAGCCTTTGGAAGATGGAAACGTGATTACTGTGGGCAATACCGCAATAGATATCCATGCCCTTTATTCTCCCGGCCATACGATTGGATCTACATCTTTTATCGTAGATGGGCAATATTTATTGTCAGGCGATATCCTATTTGTAGACTCAATCGGAAGACCCGACCTTGCGGGATTGGCCCAAGACTGGGTGAGCGACCTTCGGGAAACTTTGTATTCGCGATATAGAAGCCTATCTGAAGAGCTGATTGTTTTGCCCGCCCACTTTATGATCATGGATGAATTGAATGAAGATGGAAGTGTTTCCGAAAAGTTGGGAACCCTTTTTGCGGAAAATCATGGTTTGAATGTGGAAAGTGAAGAAGAGTTCAGGAAACTGGTAACGGAGAACTTGCCTCCCCAGCCAAATGCTTATCAGGAAATCCGTGAAACAAATATGGGAAAAATAACTCCCGATCTTGACAAACAACGAGAAATGGAAATTGGTCCAAACCGTTGTGCGGTTCGATAATATATTAGGAGGAATGACAAATGGAAACAACAAAGTTTTTAGATGCAAAAGGATTAGCTTGCCCAATGCCGATTGTTAGAGCCAAAAAAGCGATGAATGAATTGGAGACTGGACAAATATTGGAAATCCATACAACGGATAAAGGATCCAAAAGCGATTTAACCGCATGGTCAAAATCTAGCGGTCATGAACTGTTCAAACAAGAAGAAGAAAATGGTGTTTTCAAATTTTGGATTAAGAAAGCCTGACAAATGGAGGGAACCGCATTGGTTCCCTTTTTCTTAAGGGGGGTTGAACAATGGATTTTACATTTATCATTGTCATTTTTTTAATTGGTTTTATCGGATCCTATATTTCGGGAATGCTGGGAATTGGCGGTTCTATCATTAAATATCCGATGCTTTTATATATTCCACCCCTATTTGGATTGGCGGCATTCACCGCCCATGAAGTTTCCGGAATCAGCGCCGTTCAGGTGTTTTTCGCAACAATTGGCGGTGTATGGGCCTATCGAAAAGGCGGTTACTTAAATAAGGCTTTGATTGGATATATGGGAATGAGTATTTTAATCGGGAGCTTTATCGGCGGCTATGGCTCAAAATTGATGTCTGAAGGCGGCATTAACTTAATATATGGCATATTGGCTTTGATTGCCGCAGTCATGATGTTTATACCGAAAAAAGGAATTGATGACACTCCTTTCGATCAGGTGACATTCAATAAATGGCTGGCGGCATTGCTGGCATTTATTGTCGGCCTGGGAGCCGGGATTGTAGGGGCCGCGGGCGCATTCTTATTGGTGCCTATCATGCTGGTTGTGTTAAAAATTCCCACCCGCATGACCATTGCCTCATCTTTGGCCATTACGTTCATTTCTTCAATCGGAACAACTGTAGGAAAGGTGACAACGGGTCAAGTGGATTATTTTCCGGCGCTTATTATGATCGTTGCAAGTTTGATTGCTTCACCGCTTGGAGCGATTGCAGGAAAGAAGGTAAACACAAAAGTATTGCAGGTCATTTTGGCTGTGTTGATATTGGCGACAGCCATTAAAATATGGGTTGATATTTTTTAAAATCACCAGTTGAAAAAGGCAACAACTGCTGGAGCCAGCGGCAATCGTACAGCCTGGCCGCAAGCACAAGCCAATGACGAGGAGGAGGCAAATTCATCAGCCGCAGCAGAGTTGCAAACTTTCTCACTATTAACAATTACCCTTGAATCCTTCCTGTATTGAAGTTTCCACTGCTTATAAGTGCTACGTCCTCGAAGCTCACGCATTTCTTGCATACGATTATTGCCGTGTTAAAGCTTTCCTTGCCTGTCGGCGCATCTCCTAGCACAACGTCCAATGTGCAGTCCGTCATAGAGTCATCTCGGGGGCGTCCATGTCACAACGCTAGCACCTGGATGCTCTGTCTATTACCGATGGGGCAGGCGCATGAGCATTTCTTTTTTTGCTTTTTGAAAGAATATTTTTCATAATAAAAAAGCTGCTTTCCTATGAAAATAGGAAAAGCAGCCTTTCTCTATTTTAGAGCCGGTGCAGATTTGATGCTTTGTTTCTTTTGCCACATGACTGAAACAACCATTGTCAAGGAGAGAACGGCAAAACCGAGCAAAAATGGGTAAATATTGTGGAAATCGTAGAGGAGCCCCGCTGTCGTCGGTCCCAGTATGTTTCCTATACTCATATAAGCGTTGTTCATTCCCATGGCAAATCCTTGCTCATCTCCAGCCCGCTTGGAAATAAGGGTATTCAGGACCGGTCTTAAAATAGAAGTTGCAAGAAAAATAATAAGGGTAATGACAAAAAACAGGATATAAGTCGAGGCGAACATAGAAAATAAAAAGCCGGCCGCCACGACAAAGACAAACATATTTAATACTTTACCTTCGCCAAAACGTCTGACAAGACGATCCACAACAAATAATTGCACGATGACGCTGATCGTTCCCGAGACTGTTATCATGATGGCAATGTCTTGTGGAGATGCGCCAAAAGCATTATCGATATATAAACCAATGATAGATTCATAGGCCATCAATCCAAAGCTCATGACAAGTGTAATGACAAGTGGGATGAAATAAGGCTTGTGAATCGACTTGGCAAGCTTTTGAAACATCGGATCATTATCCTTTGGAACGGAGACGTCCTTGTTTTCCCTGCTTTCTTTCAAGACGATCAATGAAAAAATCACTGCTATGACTCCGACAATCGCCGAGACAAGCAGCGGCATTTTTAAGCCGAATTCCGCCAGAAAGCCTCCGATGCCCGGACCTACTACGATACCAAGCGACATGGCGGCAGAAATGAGGCTGTTCCCTTTTGCCCGTTGATCCATTGTGGTGATATCGGCGACGTAGGCAAAAATGGCCGGAATTAAAAGCGCTGCCCCAACTCCGCCGATCGCGCGGGAAATATACAATACCCCAATGGAATGCGAAAAATAAAAAATAAACATGGATAGGGCCAAAACACTAAGTCCGGCGATGATCATGATTCTTCTGCCGTAAAGATCTGTCCATTTTCCCGCAAAGGGGGACATCACAAATTGTGCTCCACCAAAAATGGCGATCATGAATCCAGCTGCCATCCCACTTTCGCCAATGGACATAAGATAAGCTGGCAGAATTGGAATAATAATACCAAAACTCCCAATGGCGATAAACATATTGACCATAAGGATAAATAATTTTTTTCTTTGCTGCGGATTCATAAAAATCCCCCTTTCATGTAAAAAACCATAGCTATTTAATATAACAATATCACCGGTGAAATGTCAATTGTTTTTTGAAAAATATAGGAATGAAAAAACCGCTCCAGCCTGTGCTAGAGCGGTTTTGTTTGTCAGCTACAACATGAGGGCTGCTATCATGCCAAAAATAAATAAAGGGATATTATAGTGCAGGAAAGTGGGTACACACGTATCCCAAATATGGTGATGACGGCCATCGGCATTTAATCCGGATGTCGGTCCAAGCGTACTGTCAGAGGCAGGTGAACCCGCATCCCCAAGTGCGCCCGCCGTACCGATCAAAGCTGCTGTTGCCAGCGGAGACAACCCTGCCGCCGCACAAAGCGGCACATATAAAGCGGCCAATATTGGAATCGTTCCAAATGATGAACCAATTCCCATTGTAATGATTAAACCGACAAGCAGCATGAAGAAGGAAAGGACGAAAGGAGAGGTGCCAACCATGCTGGTTGTTTTCTCCACCAAATCATCCACCTCCCCGGTTTCCTTCAACACATGGGCATATCCTGACGCGATCAGCATAACGAAAGCGATCATTCCCATCATGCCGATTCCTTCCTGAACAACCCGGTCGCCCCGGCGAAATGGAACGACTCTTGTCAGGAATAAAATGATGATTCCGGATAACGCACCTAAAACAAGAGATTTTGTAACTATTTGCACGACAAGTGCCATGATAATGGCGATTACCGTAAACGTATGCGTGATGTTCCAAGAGGCCGGCAGCTGATTTTCTTCTACCTTGTCAGCTCCATAAAAATCCATTTGTTCCGCAGGTTTGGACACCCGGTCTTTCCGATATGAAATAAAAATGGCGATGAACAATCCCGCGACCATGCCCAATCCGGGAATTAGCATGGCTTCGGCAACTTGCGTCATGGAAATGTCCATTTTGTTGGAAATCATCTCGTCACGGATGATACCGTGGAAGATGAGTCCGAAACCAGCCGGGATCATCACATAAGGAGCTTTTAATCCAAACGTCAACGCGGTAGCCACTGCTCGTCGGTCCAGCTTGAGACGGTCAAATAAGCCAAGGAGAGGAGGAATTAATATAGGAATAAATGCGATGTGGACCGGTATGACGTTTTGCGATAAACAGGCAATCCCCGCTATGGTGAGGACGAGGACTATTTTTTTCCCTTTAAAAATGGTTAGCATTTTTTGTACAAGTAAAGTGGTAATACCTGAAAAGCCGATCATGACGGCGAACATTCCAAGCAATATATAACTAAAGGCTGTATTTGCTTGGCCCCCCATACCTGAAACCATCAAGTTAACAGAATCAGAGAAATTTAACCCCGACACTAAACCGGCTGTTAAGGCCGCTATGGTGATTGCAAACAATACATTTACCCGCATTAAACTAAGTGCAACCATCACGATGACACTGACAATGACGGCATTGGTAAGCATAGATGCACCTCTTTTCTACTTTTGCCCTATCTATCATCCTAGTACAGCTTAAAAATGTCAATGGAAAATCAGTTAAAGTTTCTTTAGCAGACAAAAATCTTCTAGCTATTCTGATTGCAAAGAAAGGAATTTTTCCAAATAAAGCGAAATGGTTAATAACGAGAAAAATGAGAAATGCGAGGTGGTATTGTTGGATGTACGAGACGCGCTAAACCGTTCTGTATGGGATCGCTTTGTGAAGGAAGGCGCATTGGATGACAGCAGAATCAACAAAAGAATTTCCGAATCTTGGCTTTTTTGCCGTCAGAAAGGAATTAATCCTTATTACGGTAAAGGAAAGACAATATTGACGAATGACAAGTTTCAAGAACGTAAAAAAGCAAACAAAAAATTGCTACATACGGCTCTCCCGGTTCTGAAAAACTTGCTGCCTTTTTTTAATCACACAAGGGCGGTGTTCTTGCTAGTTGACCCGGAAGGCTACGTCCTTTTTATGGATGGCCACGAAATGGCTTTGCATAAGGCAAAATCCATTCATTTCATCGAAGGCGTGAAATGGACAGAAGAAGAGGTCGGAACGAACGCAATTGGCACAGCTCTGCGGATCAAAGAGCCGATTCAAATTGTAGGGGCTGAACATTATGCTGTTGCTTCCCATTCGTGGGGCTGTTGTTCTTCACCCATTTGGAACGCGGACGGCCAAATGGCGGGAATATTGAATACTTCTTACCCGGTTCGCTTGGGAATAGATGAGCAGATGCTGCCATTTGTCATTGCCGCAACTTACGCCATTGAGCAGCGGCTTGTTGCTGATGCCCGGACCAGAGAGTTGGAATTGCTGAAGCATGCCTCGCTCATTCAGCTTTCACATTCCCTTACAATCATTTGCAATAACCAAGGAAAACTCGTTTGGGTAACAGACTCCATGCGAAAGTTGCTTCCCAAATGGCATCAATTAACACTATCCGATGTAAAAGGAGAGGGTTTTTCAATAGCAAGGAAAAAGCCTCTATACTCTTTTCAACAACAAGATTCCGTAATTGGGTATCATATTCACCTGAAAAAAAGGATTCCGAAACTTTTGTCGCAAATTCGTTCGACATTTACATATGAAGGAGTCCAAGGGAAAAGTGAAACATTTCAAAAGACATTACTACAAGCGGAAAAAGCAAGCAGAACCAACATACCGGTTCATCTTTCAGGAGAAACGGGAACAGGAAAAGAACTATTGGCTCGCGCCATTCATGTAAACAGTCCTCGTACATCCGGCCCGTTTATTCCCGTCAACTGCGGTGCTGTTCCAAAAGATTTAATGGCTGGCGAGCTGTTTGGATATGTGAGTGGAGCTTTTACAGGAGCCAAACGAAGCGGTCATAAGGGAAAATTTGAACAGGCACACGGCGGAACACTTTTTCTGGATGAAATTGGCGAGATTAGCCAAGAAATGCAGATTGCATTGCTAAGAGTCCTCGAAGATAAGAAGGTTGTACCTTTGGGGGGTGTCAAACCAGTCGATGTTGATATACGGATCATCACTGCTTCGCACCGCGACTTGGAAGAGATGGTGGACAAAGGAAGTCTGCGGGAAGATTTATTTTATCGAATGTTTGTTTATCCGATCGAACTCCCTCCATTAAGAAAACGTATAGAAGATATTCCCTGCTTCATAAAGGATTATGGCCAAAAGAATGACTGGCACATCCATTTTCCCAAAGAAGTGGTGGCCTATTTGCAAAGCTTTCCTTGGCCCGGGAATATCAGACAATTGCTTCACTGTTTGGATCGGCTCCATGTGGAAGCCGGTTCTAGTCAACCGACCCTCGAATTGATCTCATCAATGTTAAGCCCCAAGAAAACACTGCCACCGTCTTTGGACGATTCACTACAAGATAAACTTACTTTCAGAGAGCAAATGGAAAGATCCAAAATTGCAGAAGCACTTATCGCAGCCAACGGAAATGTGACAAAAGCCGCTGCTCAATTAAACATGCCGCGGAGCACTTTTTATAGAAAACTAAAAAAATTGAATCTTTAGGTGGGAAAAAGTGAGACAAAATGATACATAGTCTCATTTATTCTAATGCAAGTTGGCCGCTTGGTTCAGGTTGTCGTGCAAAACCCCATAAACGCGTTATTTTTAAAGTTGGCACATTTTTTGCAATATTAACTATAGTAAGTAGTGATTTTACCCATTCTTTCGAAAAGGTAGGAGGAGTAAATGTGACGGTATCGGTATCTGCCGGTTTGACGAAGCAAAAGGCCAGATGGATGTATGAAAAAATGTGTGAAATCCGTCAATTTGAAGACAGGGTCCATGACATTTTTCAAACGGGGGTGTTGCCGGGTTTTGTACACTTATACGCCGGACAAGAGGCGGTGGCAGTCGGGGGTTGTGCCCATTTAAACGAAAGTGACAGCATTACGAGTACACACCGGGGCCATGGCCATTGCATTGCCAAAGAATGTGACTTACATGCGATGATGGCGGAGATTTATGGAAAGGCAACGGGGCTTTGCAAGGGAAAAGGCGGCTCTATGCATATAGCCGACGTTGAAAAAGGAATGCTCGGAGCGAACGGAATCGTTGGCGGTGGTTTTCCACTCGCTGTTGGAGCGGCATTAACCGCTAAAATAAAGAAAACCGATGCTGTAGCTGTCTGCTTTTTTGGTGATGGCGCAAACAATCACGGGACTTTCCATGAGGGGATCAACCTTGCCGCCATTTGGAAATTGCCGGTCATCTTTGTCGCCGAAAATAATGGTTACGCGGAAGCTACCCCATTCCATTATGCGTCTAGCTGCACCAATATCGCGGATAGAGCAAAAGCTTACAATATCCCCGGACAAACTGTGGATGGAAAAGATGTGATGGCCGTCTATCAAGCGGCAGAAGCAGCGGTGGAAAGAGCAAGACGAGGAGAAGGCCCCACATTGATCGAATGCGTTACGTACCGGAATTATGGACACTTTGAAGGAGATGCCCAGACGTATAAAAAGCAGGATGAGAAAAAGCGGCATTTACATGAATTGGATGCGATCGGACTGTTCCGCCACTACGCAACGGAACACGGATTTTTAACGGATGGGGAGCTCAACGATATAGAAAAACAGGTGAAGGAATCAATCGATGAGGCAGTCAAATTTGCCGAAGAGAGCCCTTTTCCTTCTGCAAATGACTTGGTAAAAGATGTTTATGTGGCTTACGAAAATGGATGGGGGTGAAAAAAATGACAAGGAATATTTCTTATGCAGATGCCTTGAATGAAGCTATGAAAATGGCGATGAGACGGGATGAGACAGTTATTTTAATGGGAGAAGATGTGGCGGGCGGAGCGGAAGTGGATCATTTACAGGATGAAGACGCATGGGGAGGCGTGATGGGCGTAACAAAAGGGCTCGTGACGGAGTTTGGCAGAAGCCGGGTATTGGATACGCCTATTGCCGAGGCCGGTTTTATCGGTGCTTCTGTTACAGCCGCGGCAACAGGGCTTCGTCCGATCGCGGAATTAATGTTTAACGATTTTATCGGAAGCTGTCTTGATGAAGTCATGAACCAGGCCGCGAAGCTGAGGTATATGTTCGGAGGAAAGGCGAAAGTGCCGCTTACGATTCGAACGATGCATGGAGCGGGCTTTCGGGCAGCCGCCCAGCATTCACAAAGTTTGTATGCCATTTTCACGCATATTCCGGGATTAAAGGTTGTTGTACCATCTACTCCTGCCGATGCGAAAGGGCTGCTCCTCTCAGCGATCTTTGATGATGACCCTGTCATCTTTTTTGAAGATAAGACACTTTACAGTATGAAAGGGGCAGTGGATGAAGAATACTACACGATCCCAATTGGAAAAGCGGATATTAAGCGGGCCGGGGAAGATTTGACGATTGTTGCCATTGGCAAACAAGTCCATACAGCGCTGAAAGCAGCCGACCAATTGGCGGAAAGGGGAATTGATACTGAAGTAGTTGATCCGCGAAGTTTGTCACCGCTTGATGAGGAAACCATTTTAACTTCTGTTGCGAAAACAAATCGTCTCATTATTATTGACGAAGCAAATCCGCGTTGTAGCGCGGCAACCGATATTTCGGCATTAGTGGCTGATAAAGGCTTTGACTTTTTGGATGCGCCCATCAAAATGGTTACGGCACCGCATTGTCCGGTTCCTTTTTCACCCGCGTTGGAAGATTTATATTTGCCTTCACCAGAAAAAGTACTGCAAGTCGTCGCTGAAATGATCGGTGATGAAACGATCGTCACGATATAAAGAGGCCATTTACAAAACATATTCAGCGTGTCATTACGTGGCACGCTGATTTTAGAAAGGAGACGATTTTGTTGGCTGTAGAAATTATGATGCCAAAGCTAGGAATGGGCATGGAAGAAGGGACAGTTGTGGAATGGTTGAAAAAACAGGGGGAACAGGTTCAAAAAGGAGAGTCGGTTGCAGTTATCTCCTCTGATAAAATCGAAAAAGACATTGAAGCGCCGGATAATGGCATTTTGCTTAAAATTGCCGCCGATGTCGATGAAACCGTAACGGTCGGGAAAGCGATCGGCTATATCGGACAGCCCGGGGAGAAAATGGAAACAGCCGCAAGCGAAGAGGAAAAAACGGCACAGCGCCAAGAAACAGCCGCTACTATTCAAGCGGCAGAAGTTCCGGCCCATAAGCCGGGCGCCAGGCCATTAAAACTTAGAGTATCACCTGCGGCAAGGAAGCTCGCCCAAATAGAAGACATTGACATCCATACAATTTCTGGTACCGGGCCAAAAGGAAGAGTGACAAGGGAAGATGTTGAAAAAGCAATCGAAAAGAAAAAAGCGAAAGTTGAAAAACAACCAGTTCATCTAACAGATAAGCAGGCGCAAAATGAAATATCAGTCAAGCAAGTTTCCGGCATGAGAAAAGTGATTGCGTCAAGAATGTTTACAAGCCTCCAGCAAAGTGCGCAGCTCACCATTCATATGCGGGCAAATGTCACCGAATTGCTTTTACTCCGCCAAAAAATAAACGACCAATATGATACGAGCAGCCGAAAAAAGGTCAAGTTGACGATGACTGACTTCATCGCGCGGGCAGCAGTATTGGCATTAGCAAATCATAAAATCATGAACAGTACATATGAGGAGGAGCAAATAAAAACGTATCATTCAGTTCATTTGGGAATTGCTGTTGCCGTGGATAATGGACTTGTCGTTCCCGTCATAAAGAATGCGGAAAAGCACACCATATTTCAGCTTTCCAACGAAATTAAGAACTTGGGGAAAAAAGCGAGAGCAGGAACGCTTGAGACGGAGCAAATGAAAGGTTCTACTTTTACAGTGACAAGCCTCGGTGCGGAAGGAGTGGAGTTTTTCACACCGATCTTAAATCCACCAGAGGTGGGGATTCTTGGCGTAGGCTCTATTGTTGACACACCGGTATTCGTTGGAGAAGTAGTCAAACGGGAAAGCATGCTGCCGCTCAGTTTAACCTTCGATCACCGGGCTATTGACGGAGTACCAGCAAGCCGTTTTCTTCACCTAATCAAGGACAATCTTGAAAAACCGTATCAAATGTTGATATAACGAGAATAGAGCGGCTGGATACAGCCGCTCAGCTTGTAGAGAAAGCGGATGATAATTCCCAAAAGCCGCGAGTAAATCGAAAAAGAGGCGAGTAATTACCTGGAATCGGCGAGTAAATCAAAAAAGTGGATAGTATTTTCCAAAGGTCGTGAATAAATCAAAGAAGTGGATAGTAAGTGAAAAAAGTCGCTAGTAAACCCCGAGAAAGACGAGTAAATCCCAAAGGTGGGGATGAATTTGCCGTGATGAAGCTTTCGAAGGTTTCTCGATAGCCTAAGTGGCTGGATCTGATGCAGCCGCTTTATCTCGGATTCACTGGAAGAAAGACGCCTATCTTAAACCAAAAGGAAGCTCGAAGAGGTGGGGGGAAACCAACCAAGAGGTTCGCAGATTAAGAACGCCACATCTGGTGGAAACATAGGGTGACCTGCATCGCTGGTATTTATCTCTATTGGTTGAAGTCTTGCCGCAACTGCCGGTGACGGATTTTGTGAAAAATTGAACATTCTGTGACATCCATTGCCGTGTGCTGTCGCATTTTGTATAATAGTCTGTGCATGCAATGATGTATGCGAGGGCAGCCGCTGGCTGTTGTGGGTTTCAATCCCATCACTTGCTCTCATACATATTTTCTTACTAACGCAGTGTTTCGTTCCAATTAAGGACGAAGCACTGCGTTTTTTGTGTAAGTTCGAAGCCAATGTAGTTAAAATGATAATAGCCAGTGGAAGCGCCTGGGTGAAAGACTTTCCTTTTAGTCTGCAAGGATGGCGGTGTGGGCAGTTCCCCCATTGATATGGGTGAACATAGATGCGAACGATTCAACCAGCTTCATTGCATCGTTTGTTTCTATCATTAGCGGAAGGTAGACAATTTGCAAAGCTCTTGTCGTATTGGCGGAAACGGCAGTCCGTTTTGCATCCACGAACGGACTGCCGAATGGGCCGGCATCATCCGCGGATATGGGCAAGTTTTCCGCATTATTTTGCCGTCCGTTTAAGCCTTCATAGCTTTCTCCTTCTGCTCCTTTACGAATGACTACATTTCCTTGTATCAACTCTTTATCATATATGCCGAGTGGAATCCGATATTTTAAAGAGAAAAAGTTATTTAAATCAGTGGCTGAATTGATGGATGTTATGTATTGTTGTTTTTTGACTCGCCGATACAAGGCTTCAGCCGAATGCCTGTACCGATTAGGATCTTTTCCAAGCTTTTTAAAAATAGAGCGCCAATCTTTTATTTCGGGGAGCTCATTTATATTTTGATCTTCCAGCTCAAAAAAGAGCGACTCT
The DNA here is from genome assembly GCF_037980985.1 of Siminovitchia sp. FSL H7-0308. Classification (NCBI taxonomy): domain Bacteria; kingdom Bacillati; phylum Bacillota; class Bacilli; order Caryophanales; family Bacillaceae; genus Siminovitchia; species Siminovitchia sp. FSL H7-0308. Next base: position 2,549,641 of record NZ_CP150282.1, on the reverse strand, counting down.
TGAAATAATTGAAGCCTTCCTTTTAACATTTGCGGGGAATCTCCGACTGTAATATCCTCATAGTGAATGATTCCGAACTTTATTTGTGGAACGGCTGCACGCAACGTTTCGTCTATTACAACTTCCAACGTTTACACCTCCAACTAATGTTAAAAATAGTTTATCATAATAATGAGTTTGCTGTATGGAAGTAATAAGGGCTGCTTACGGATACTTGTAATGGAAAGGAGGGGCGCAATTGGATTATGGCCAACTAAAAGAAGAGATCATCGAATATAGCAAGCAGATCGGGATTGACAAAATCGGTTTTGCCGCTTCCGACCCGTTTATTGAAATGAAAAATTTGTTAATGAGGCAGGAAGCTCTCGGCTATCAGTCCGGGTTTGAACATAAAAATATTGATGAGCGCACTCATCCGGAACTCATTTTTGAAGAACCGCGCTCGATTATTGCCATTGCGCTCGCCTACCCATCTAAAATGACAAACCCTCCACGCGGAAAACGCGGGGAAAGAAGAGGGATTTTTTGCCGGGCTTCTTGGGGAATCGACTACCATATTTTGGTCCGGGAAAAACTGGAACAATTGGCGGCTTATATTAAGGAAAAAGTAAGCGAAGCGCGATGTAAGCTGATGGTTGATACCGGAGAGCTTGTGGACAGGGCAGTGGCTGAAAGGGCAGGAATCGGATGGAGCGGGAAAAACTGCTCCATTATTACGCCGGAATTTGGTTCTTACGTGTATTTGGGTGAAATGATTACAAACTTGCCTTTTGAACCGGATGAACCGCTGCATGACCAGTGCGGAGAATGTACGAAATGCCTGGAAGCATGCCCTACGGGAGCTCTTGTTGGGCCTGGGCAGCTTAACGCCCAGCGCTGTATCGCCTTTCTCACACAGACAAAAGGCTTTTTGCCGGATGAATTCAGAGAAGAAATTGGTAACCGTTTGTATGGTTGTGATACGTGCCAAACAGTATGCCCGAAAAATAAAGGGATTGACAATCGTTTCCATCCGAAAATGGAGCCAGATCCCGAAACAGCCAAGCCGCTTCTTAAGCCTCTTCTTCAACTATCCAATCGTGAGTTTAAGGAGAAATTTGGCAAAATGGCAGGCTCTTGGCGAGGAAAAAAGCCCATTCAGCGGAATGCCATACTGGCGCTCGCCCATTTTAAGGAAGAACAGGCGGTAGATGATTTAATTAAGGTCTTACAAGAAGATGTTCGTCCTGAAATAAGGGGAACGGCGGCGTGGTCCCTTGGGAAAATTGGAGGAGAGAAAGCAAGAACGGCCCTTTTAACGGCACGTGTCCATGAAAAAAACAGTGACGTCCAACAAGAAATACAAAAAGGTTTACATTTGTTGAATGAACAATAACAAATTAGCGGGCAAGTGATGAGGCGTCGAACATGTCTTTATCGCAATAAGGACAACTAGGCAGTTTTCTGATCTTATGCTTTTGGGCGCTCGCCGTGTTTTTTAGATCAATGACATGTAAGCAGGCATCAGTTGCCTGCTTTTTCATTTTTGCAAATGGCTCCACCTATTCACATTTGACTGTTCCACTGAATGTTTGCCTCCTTAAATGATTCTTTTTGAAAAAAATGTTTTATACTCAAATGAGCGGGAACATAGAGAACTGTAAGAGAAAAAATTTTCAAGGAGGAATTCTCGATGGCAGACAACAACAAGCGTGACAAAATGACACTAGAAGAAGCCGGAAGAAAAGGTGGAGAAGAAACTGCCAGAACACACGATAAGGAATTCTATCAAGAAATCGGCCGCAAAGGTGGAGAAGCAACCTCCGAAAATCATGACAGAGATTTCTATGAAGAAATCGGCCGCAAAGGTGGAGAAGCAACCTCCGAAAATCATGGCAAGGATTTCTATGAGAAAATCGGCCGCAAAGGTGGAGAAGCAACTTCTGAAAATCATGACAGGGACTTCTATGAAGAAATAGGCCGCAAAGGCGGAGAAGCAACTTCCGAAAATCATGATAGGGGCTTTTATGAAGACATTGGCGAAAAAGGCGGAAATGCCCGCGCAAAACAACGTGAAAACGACAACAAGTAAATTCATATATAGGATGAAAAGAAGTTGAGATATAACTGGCCAAAAATATGCAGAAATGGTTTCAACCGTCGGTCTTTGATGGTTGGAACCATTTTTTATTGTTACATAGCACCTTCATGCAGGTGTATTTTCTCAAGTTCATCTTCTTTTTTTATGCGTTGAAAAAACGAGTAAACATGCTCGTGTCCAAGGTAATCTATGCGCTTGTAAATTTTCTGTGGAATGAAATGAAAAAAGAAGGTGTTTCTCCCATATATATGAGCGAGGAGGGATGAAGTGAGAAATTGTTTAGAGCATATTTTGGAAGAAAGGGTAGAGGAGTATGCGGGGAGGAAAAAATCAAAGGATGATAAAGTGAATCAAAAATTGCAATCTTTGGCAAACCGCAAATGTGAGATCGTCAAAGTGGATGCGGTGGGTCAAGTAAAGGAGAAAACATCGGAACAGGGGATGGATTATTTACTGTATCATTTTCATTTTAAATACATGATTAAACAGGGCGGGTACTTTTATATTGAAGAGGAGGTGGAAAAAAGAAAAGCCGCATTTTATAATGACCGCATATGCGAAGATGGTGAGGTTCCGGTTGAGTTCAGAGCGGAGACGTTAAATATGGATGAAGGTTGGAAAAGAGAGGAAAGCGAACGGATCCCGTATTATTATGACCGTTTAGAGGCTGTTCGCTATGCGGAAAGATGGTGGAACGATTACAACCCCGCATATATCAAATTTGAAGTGGATTGTACAAATTATGTTTCCCAATGCCTTCATGCCGGTGGAGCACCGATGAGAGGCTATCCAAACAGAAGCAATGGCTGGTGGTATCGCAACAGAAATTGGAGCTTCAGCTGGTCTGTGGCAAACGCTCTAAAAACGTATTTGCAGCATTCACGGACCGGATTACGAGCGAAGGAGGTACACGATCCCCTTGAACTTCAGCTTGGTGATGTCATTTGTTACGACTTCCAGGGAGACGGGAGATTTGACCACAATACGATTGTGACGGGAAAAGACGCAACGGGTATGCCCCTTGTAAACGCCCATACGTATAACAGCCGGATGAGATATTGGGCATACGAGGACTCCTCGGCATATACGCCAAACATTCAATATAAAATGTTTACGATTGTGGATGACAGTTAGCGCAAAAGGTCATAGCCCTTTTCATTGTCCTCATAGTGGTGGTATAATGTCACGGTAAGCAAAAATTGAGGTGAACAGCAGTGCCAATCAACGTTGTATTATATCAGCCAGAAATTCCTTCAAACACTGGAAATATTGCTCGGACATGTGCCGCTACCGATGCACGATTACACTTGATCCGTCCGCTCGGTTTTTCAACGGATGACAAGATGCTCAAACGGGCGGGTGTTGATTATTGGTCGTTTGTAAACATCACCTATTATGATTCTTTGGAAGAGTTTTTTGCGGCAAATGAAGACGGCGAGCATTTTTTCTTAACGAAACATGGAAAGCATCCCCATACCGCATTCAAATATAACGATCCTCATAAAAACTATTACTTTATTTTTGGAAAAGAATCATCCGGATTGCCAAAAAATGTGTTGGCACAACATCAAGAGCGGTGCTTGAGAATTCCGATGACGGAAAATGTTCGGGCTCTCAACTTGTCCAACACTGCCGCAATTCTTGTATATGAAGCACTTCGGCAGCAGGGCTATCCAAACTTGCAATAAGAAATCCCCCTTCAAAGTGAAGGGGGATTTTTCAACCTTACTTTCTGTAAACTCCCGGCTTATCTTCGTAACCTGCAGTAAAGATGGCTGCCAAAAATGCGATGCATACGCCCAAAATCAAAATTGTTTTCATAAGATATATGTAAGCCTCCTTTTCCAGAAGTAGTCCTTCCGTTATTATATCCCATTTTTTTTGTAATGTGAATGAAACTTATGGCGAAATGTTGAAACGGTTTATTCACAACCGAACATTTATTGACATACCTTTAATTAAGCATGTTCAAGCACCAGGGTGCATATGGTTTAATTAATCATTCCTCATCAAGCAAAACAGGGAGGTCCTTATGGATATACTAAAAAAAATTGAACAATATCGGTCTCATGAAGCGAGACTAAAGTGGGAAGGAACTTTTGCAGATTATTTAAAACTACTCAAGGAAAAACCATGGGTTGCTCAGTCGGCACACTCCCGTATATATAACATGATCAGGGATGCGGGGGTCGAAGAAGTAAACGGACAAAAAGTATACCGCTTTTTCAGCCATGAGATGTTCGGGTTAGAAGAAGCTTTGGAAAAGCTGGTTGAAGAATATTTCCATCCGGCAGCGAAACGTCTTGATGTAAGGAAAAGAATATTATTACTAATGGGGCCGGTCAGTGGTGGAAAATCAACCATTGTTACGATGTTGAAGCGGGGACTTGAAGCATATTCCAGAACAGATGGCGGCGCTGTATATGCAATCAAAGGGTGCCCGATGCACGAAGATCCACTCCATTTAATTCCACAGCATTTAAGGGAAGATTTCTACAAAGAATACGGCATTCGGGTGGAAGGAAGTTTGTCCCCGCTAAATAGCATGCGTTTGGAGGAAGATTACGGAGGCAGAATTGAAGATGTGCTAGTTGAGCGGATATTCTTTTCTGAAGATAAGCGGGTTGGTATTGGAACGTTCAGTCCATCTGATCCCAAATCACAGGATATTGCCGACTTGACAGGCAGCATCGATTTTTCCACCATTGCAGAGTATGGTTCAGAGTCAGACCCAAGGGCGTATCGATTTGATGGCGAGTTGAACAAAGCCAACCGTGGGCTTATGGAATTTCAGGAAATGCTGAAATGTGATGAAAAGTTTTTGTGGCATCTCTTGTCGTTAACACAAGAAGGAAATTTTAAAGCGGGGAGATTCGCGCTTATCTCGGCAGATGAGCTCATTATTGCCCATACAAATGAGACTGAGTATCGGTCCTTTATTTCAAATAAAAAGAATGAAGCGCTTCATTCACGGATCATCGTCATGCCCGTTCCGTACAATTTAAAGGTATCCCAGGAGGAAAGGATATATGAAAAGATGATTCGTGAAAGCGATGTGGCCGACGTTCATATAGCGCCCCATACGTTAAGGGTAGCGGCCATGTTTACCATTTTAACGAGATTAAAGGAGCCAAAAAGAGGAGATATTGACCTTTTAAAGAAAATGCGCCTGTATGACGGGGAAAATGTGGAAGGATATAACTCATCTGACTTGAACGAGCTGAAAAAAGAGTACCAGGATGAAGGAATGAGTGGAATCGATCCAAGATATGTCATCAACCGGATCTCATCAGCCATTATCCGCAAAAATATTCCTTCGATTAACGCTTTGGATGTGTTGAGATCGTTAAAAGAAGGGCTGGATCAACATCCGTCCATCACAAATGAACTTAGGGAAAAATATTTAAACTTCATTTCCCTTGCGAGAAAAGAATATGATGAACTGGCGAAAAAAGAGGTTCAAAAAGCTTTCGTATATTCTTACGAAGAATCCGCAAAAACATTGATGGATAATTATTTGGATAATGTGGAAGCCTTTTGCAATAAATCGAAGTTGCGCGATCCACTTACCGGAGAAGAGATTAACCCTGATGAAAAATTAATGCGTTCGATTGAGGAGCAGATCGGTATTTCCGAAAACGCGAAGAAAGCTTTCCGGGAGGAAATATTAATACGTATTTCGGCATTGGCAAGGAAAGGCAAACGCTTCGATTACAGATCACACGCGAGATTGCGGGAAGCCATTCAGAAAAAACTGTTTGCCGATCTGAAGGACGTTGTAAAAATCACAACTTCAGCCAAAACGCCGGATGAACAGCAACTGAAGAAAATAAATGAAGTCGTAGCCCGTTTAATAGACGAACATGGTTATAACTCAACTTCGGCCAACGAACTTCTTCGTTACGTGGGAAGCTTGCTAAACCGATAAAACATCAACCCTTTCCATTATGAACCGACAAGTTCAATAACTGGATGGGGTTTTCTTTTTATTTCAAACTCACCGTATACCTGATAGGAAGCAGTCCTGCATGAAAAATCTTTGTCCCATTCTTACAACTAGCAGTAAATAAATTTGCGATTTCGCATAAGATAGAATAATTAAAGGTGATTGTACACGGATTTTCGGGTACACATGTTTAATAAAACCATTAAAGGGGGGCGTCGTAATCATGTCAGAGTCAATGTCTCACCAATTTGCTATTTCAAAAGAAGATTGGTCCCTCCATCGGAAAGGTTATGATGATCAACAGCGCCATCAAGAAAAGGTACAGGAAGCAATTCGCAATAATTTGCCCGACCTGATTACCGAGGAAAGTATCATTATGTCCGATGGCAGCGATGTTGTAAAAATTCCCATCAGATCTTTGGATGAATATAAAATTCGCTATAATTACGATAAAAACAAACATGTTGGCCAAGGAGACGGAGATAGTCAAGTTGGTGACGTTGTTGCCAGAGATGGAGGGTCACAAAAATCCGGTCCGGGAAGAGGGCAAAGAGCAGGTGACCAGCCGGGCGAAGACTATTACGAAGCGGAAGTATCCATGCTGGATTTGGAAGAAGCGTTATTCAAGGAGCTTGAGCTTCCCAATTTACAGCGGAAAGAGCAAGATGCCAACAAAGTGACGAATATTGAATATAACGATGTGCGCAAAACAGGGTTAATGGGCAATATTGATAAGAAAAGAACAATGATGACAGCCTTTAAACGAAATGCCATGAAAGGAGAACCGGATTTTTACCCGATATTTCCGGAAGATTTGAAATTCCGGACATGGAATGAAATTGAAAAACCGGAATCCAATGCAGTTGTCATTGCAATGATGGACACAAGCGGTTCGATGGGGATATGGGAAAAATATATGGCGCGCAGCTTTTTCTTCTGGATGACCCGTTTTTTACGGACGAAATATGAAAAGGTTTCTATTGAATTTATTGCCCATCATACGGAAGCAAAAGTAGTATCCGAAGAAGATTTCTTTTCCAAAGGAGAGAGCGGCGGAACAATTTGTTCTTCCGTGTATAGAAAGGCATTGGAGGTCATATCGGATAAATATGATCCTGAGCGATACAATATTTATCCGTTCCATTTTTCCGATGGAGATAACTTGACATCGGATAACGCAAGATGTGTAAAGCTCGTGAATGAACTGATGGAGAAGTCAAATATTTTTGGGTACGGTGAAGTAAATCAGTATCAGCGCAATTCCACGTTAATGTCGGCTTATAAAAATATTAAAAATGAAAAGTTTTATTATTATATTTTGAAGCAAAAGGCGGACGTGTATCACGCAATGAAAAGCTTTTTCCGAAAGAAGCCTGAAAACAGCTATATGTAAATATGGAAGTCATCAGAGGAAGCAAGATGTTGTTTCCTCTTTTTTCTTTTGGAATGCCCATTTTGTGGTTGACAGCGGAGAAAATAAAAAGTATCCTTAAAATAAATAATATAACGACATTTCACGCTACTTGAATTATTTTGTTATACCCAATTCGCTGTGCGTCAATTGTTAAACGCTTACAAAACTGTAAATTTAAAATATTATGAAGACAGTAATGACACAGACCCACCCATAAACACTCAACTGGCTATCAAACGAAATCCCATATAAAACATGCTAACGTTTATTACTGGAAAAATCATGAAAGACAGCTTGCCAAAAATGAAGTGGATTTCCTTTTTCGGGATCGTTTTGGCAGGAGCCTCCGTTAAAGCCAACTTAGACAGCCAGTAAGGGAACCATCACCTCAAGCAGACGGCAGAAATACCCGAAAAAACAAAAAAGGATCGCTTTTCCGAAAATCATGCACCGTGAGGAGGAGGAACAACTATGGATAGCGGGAAAACAGATGATTTTTATGATGTATACGAGGTTTTCAGCAAGAGAAGCCATAAAGGGGACTTTCAGCATCAATTCAGTTTGTTGGCCCCGAATGCCGATATGGCATTTATCATGGCTCAGGAAAATTTCATGCGCAGGGAGCCCGTAGTGGATATATGGGTGGTAAAGCGCTCGGACATCCGAAGGATGAAGCCGGAGGAGCGGGACATTGTTCAAAGGCTTGACAACAAAGATTACCGGCTGACGAAAGGTTATGGATATTTAAGAAAGAAGTGGCGCCAGTACGAGCAAAAAATGCTCGATGAAAAAGAAATCATGTCATGGGCGGAAGACCGCCCTCACAAAGAAAAGCGCCAGCCATAAAACGTTTTTAAAGGCTTTGCCTTTAATAAAAAGCACATTATGAAAGGGGATATGTACATGTTTAAAATGGTTGCACTGTTCAAAAAGCCGGAAGACCCTGAGGAGTTTGATCAATATTATTTTGGAACGCACTTGCCTTTGACAGAAAAAATTCCCGGACTCCGCAAAGTCAACGTGACAAAATTTACTGGATCGCCGATGGGAGAAAGTCCGTATTATTTGATGTGTGAAATGTTTTATGATAGTAAAGAAGCATTTAAAGAGGCGTCCAAAACAGAGGAATCAAAAGCTTCTGGAAAGGATGTCATGAAATTCGCCGGCAACCTTGTCACATTTATGTTTGGTGAGGAAGTTAATGAGTAATTATCAACATATTTTAACAGAAGAAGTAGGCCCGGTCGGGGTTGTGTGGCTCAATCGCCCAAATGTATTGAACGCCCTAAACAGAGTAATGGTTCGAGAGATTTTGGAGGCTCTCGAACGATTTGATCGGAAAGAGCGGATCAGGGTTATTTTGCTTGCCGGGAAAGGAAAGGCATTCGCCGCTGGGGCGGATATTGATGAAATGGCGGAAGAGAATACAATCTCGATGGAATTATTGAATCAATTTGCCGATTGGGACCGCCTTGCCCAAATTAAAACGCCAATTATTGGATCAGTACACGGCTATTGCTTAGGCGGAGGCTTTGAGCTTGCTCTTTTATGCGACATGATGTATGCCGCAAGCGATGCCAAGTTTGGATTTCCGGAAGTAAACCTGGCGGTTATGCCCGGTGCCGGAGGCACGCAAAGGTTGACTAAATTGCTTGGAAAGACAAGAGCGCTTGAATGGATTTGGAGCGGCGACATGATGTCAGCCGAAGAAGCCCTATCCTTTGGGGTCGTCAATAAGTTGTATCCTGCTGACACTGTATTTGAAGAAACGTTGAATTTTGCAAAAAAACTGGCTGAAAAGCCCCCCCTCGCCGTTCGAATGATCAAAGAAGCCGTTCACAAAGCGGTAGACTATCCACTTCAAGAAGGGATGTATTTTGAGCGGAAGAACTTCTATTTGCTATTTTCTTCCCAAGACCAAAAAGAGGGCATGAAAGCTTTTATGGAAAAAAGAAAACCTGATTTTAAAGGATATTAATGGAGGTTGCCATGTTTGAAACAATTTTGTATGAAGTTAGGAAATCCGCCGCATGGATTACGTTAAACCGTCCGGATAAATTGAACTCTTTCAATGCCCAAATGCACGCCGAATTGCTGAGCGCCTTTGAAAAAGGAGATCAAGATGATGATGTGCGGGCAATCGTCATTACGGGAGCGGGACGTGCTTTCAGCGCGGGACAAGACTTGGGGGAAGCCGATGCCGCCTTTGATTATGGGGAGCTGCTTACCAATCGGTACAACCCGATTATCTTGAAAATGGCCGCAAGCCAAAAGCCGATTGTTGCGGTAGTGAATGGTACGGCAGCAGGAGCGGGATTCAGCCTGGCCTTGGCTGCGGATTTCAGACTCGTGTCAAAAAAGGCCAGTTTTTTAAATGCGTTCGTGCACATCGGTCTAGTTCCAGATTCTGGAAATACTTACTATTTACCGCGCATGATTGGCCATGCAAAAGCACTTGAACTCATGATGCTTGGGGAAAAAATAAGTGCTGAACAAGCTGATCAATTAGGGCTTGTCACGAGAATGATTCCAGCGGATGGGTGGGATCATGAAGTATCGGAATTTTTGGATAAGATCGTGTCCATGCCGACAAAGGCCATCGCCATGATGAAAAGCAATGTGCAGAAATCATGGAACTCAACTCTTGAAGAGGTGCTTGACTTGGAAGCGGAAGCGCAGCGGTTGGCCGGCAGATCGAAGGATCATCTAGAAGGAGTACGAGCATTTGTCGAGAAGCGCAAACCTGCTTTTCAAGGGAAATAAAGAGCTTCTTCCGCACGTTTATTAACCTGCCAAACTTATTGACTATCTACCATAACCAGTGTACCATTACGATAATTATTGCCGTTTACATAGTGTGAAAAAGGCGATAAAATTTTAAATAGAGGGGGAACAAAGGTGAGCGTAAAATGGAAAAAAGGTTTAATGGCATTGTTTGGCGGTGCGGTCCTTGTATTGGCTGCATGTGGCAATAATACATCTGCCCCAGAGAAGGAAGAAGATAATAATGGAAAGCAGGAAGAAGGAAAAAAATATAAAATCGGTGTTACGCAACTCGTTGACCACCCATCTTTGAATGCTGCCTACGACGGTTTTAAGAAAGCCTTGGAGGATGCAGGATTAGAGGTGGAATATGATGAACAAAATGCGCAAGGAGATCCAAATAATAACACGACGATTGCCTCGAACCTTGTAAATGCCGGCGTTGATTTGATATTTGCCAACTCAACACCGAGCGCACAATCTGTCGCGAGCGCTACAAAAGACATTCCGATCGTTTTCACATCTGTTACGGATGCAGTCGGGGCTGAATTGGTCGAATCATTGGAAAAGCCCGGCGCTAATGTTACTGGAACCATTGACACCCATCCAGAGGCCATTCCGAATTCTGTTAAGTTTATTAGTGAAGAACTAGAATCCAAAAATGTGGGAATGGTTTATAACGCAGGGGAGCAAAACTCGGTCGCTCAAGTAAATATCGTAAAAGAAACGATCAAAAAAGAAAATCTTGATTTGAACATTGTAGAAGCACCCGTATCAACCTCTGCCGAAGTAAAGCAGGCAACAGAATCATTGCTTGGAAAGGCTGACTCTATTTATATTATTACGGATAACACGGTCGTTTCCGCATTGGAATCTGTTATTTCGGTTGCCAATGACAACGAACTTCCACTAGTGGTGGGAGAATTGGATTCATTAAAAAAGGGCGGCTTTGCAGCATATGGTTTTGAATACTTTGACATTGGATATGAAGCTGGACAAATGGCAGTGAAGATTTTAAAAGAAGAGGACAAACCAGCCGAAATGCCAGTACAGGCTCCGCAAAACTTGAAATTAATGGTCAACAAGAAAATTGCGGATAAGATTGGAAAAGAAATTAAAGATGAATGGGAAGCTGAAATTTACGAAGGCAAATAAATAGATAGGAGATGATTCTAAGATGTTTGCAGCAATGTTTGGCTCCGTAGAGCAAGGAATCATCTATGCAATAATGGCACTCGGGGTATATCTTTCATTCCGGGTGCTCGACTTCCCGGATCTGACGGTTGACGGCAGCTTTGTCACAGGAGCTTCGGTTGCCGCCACGATGATTATCTTCGGGTATCATCCGGCAACGGCAACGGCTGTTGCCTTGGTCGTCGGGTTTTTGGCTGGTTGTGTCACGGGACTATTGCATACGAAAGGAAAAATAAACCCGCTATTATCCGGCATTTTAATGATGATTGCACTATATTCTATCAATTTGCGGATTATGGGTTTAACTTCTGATAACTCGGTCGGACGCCCGAATATACCTTTATTAAATTCTGAAACAATCTTTACAAAATTTCAAGTATTTTGGGAAAACCTGGGAATTGATGCCGCGTTGAACAATATGTTGTCATCCATTGGCGTTCAGCATATCCCTTCCACTTGGGGAATATTGATCCTTATGGCAATTGTAACAATTATCATCAAGCTGATTGCCGACTGGTTTCTTCAAACCGAAGTGGGGCTTGCGATTCGTGCCACCGGTGACAACAAACGAATGATTCGCAGTTTCTCCGCAAATACGGATTCACTTGTCATTCTTGGACTTGGCATTTCCAATGCGCTTGTGGCATTTTCCGGAGCATTGATTGCCCAATATGGAAAATTTTCTGATATTGGTATGGGAATCGGGATGATTATCATTGGGCTTGCGTCGGTCATTATTGGGGAAGCGATTTTTGGTACGAAAACAATTGTTCGAACAACGTTGGCTGTAGTAGCTGGTGCTATTATCTATCGAATTGTTCTTGGATTGGCGCTGCGAATCAAGTTGCTTGATACAGGGGATATGAAACTTATTACGGCAGTCATTGTTATTGCCGCACTTGTCATGCCGCAAATCATCGAAAAAAGAAGAGCAAACAAGCGGAAGGCCAAGTGGCACACCCAGCGAATGGCAGCTTTGAAATCGGCCGGAAAAGAGGAGGTAGAATCCGTTGCTGAAGCTCGAACAGATTAGCAAAATCTTCAATGAAGGGACACCTGACGAAAAAATAGCACTGGATCGAGTGAACCTGGAAATGGAAGAAGGCGATTTCGTCACAGTGATAGGCAGTAACGGTGCGGGCAAGTCCACATTAATGAACATGATTTCCGGTGTATTGACTCCGGATGTCGGGACAGTGGAAATTGGTTCCAAAAAAGTAACAAAACTGCCGGAATATAAAAGATCGCGATTAATCGGGAGGGTATTTCAGGACCCAATGGCTGGAACTGCACCATCCATGACGATCGAAGAAAACCTGGCGATGGCCTATTCACGCAATAAAAAGCGCGGTTTAAGGAGAGGTGTCGACAGGAAAAGAAGGGACTTTTTCCGTGCGGCGCTCGAAACGCTCCATTTAAACTTGGAAAACCGTTTAAATGCCAAAGTGGGGTTGTTGTCAGGGGGAGAGAGGCAAGCTCTATCGCTTTTAATGGCAACATTCACTCAACCGTCTATTCTGCTTCTTGACGAGCATACCGCGGCGCTGGATCCGGCAAGAGCGGAGCTCATTACGAACTTGACAAAAGAGCTTGTTGAAAAGGATCGTTTGACAACGCTCATGGTCACACACAATATGCAGCAGGCGCTTGATCTTGGCAACCGCTTGATCATGATGGATAAAGGTCAAATTATTTTGGAGGTTAACAAAGAAGAGAAAAAAGATTTAACAATAGAAAAGTTGCTTGGAGAGTTTCAGCGGATTCGCGGAGAACAATTTGCAAGTGACAAGGCGCTATTATCGAGTTAGGAGATATTTGCGTTTCTTGATTTTTAAATAAAAAAGGGAGGCTTCTTTATGATGTTCTCTCATTTTTATTACCCAATTTACATGATTTTTACCATTATTTTCCAAAAAAATATCCATTATATGCACTAAATGGTGGATAACTGTTCATAGAATGAAAGTAAATAAAGATCAAATCCTCGTTTTTTACAGAAAGAGATTGCGGAAAAAGGGGAGGTCAAGATGGGTTTTTTTGAACAGATTCATGAACATGAGCAAGTAGTTGTTTGCAATGATCCAAACACAGGATTGAAAGCGATTATAGCCATCCATAATACAACGCTCGGTCCGGCAACCGGCGGCTGCAGAATGTATCCATATCGTTCCTTTGAAGATGCCCTGGATGATGTTCTGCGCCTTTCGAAGGGCATGACATATAAATGTGCTGCCGCCGACGTAGATTTTGGAGGCGGGAAATCGGTTATCATCGGTGATCCGGCAAAAGACAAATCACCGGAACTATTCCGTTCTTTCGGAAGATTTGTAGAATCATTGAATGGACGATTTTACACTGGAACTGACATGGGCACAACCCCGGAAGATTTTGTTCATGCGATGAAAGAAACAAACTGTATCATTGGACTTCCAAAGGAGTATGGAGGAGGCGGAGATTCATCCGTGCCAACCTCGATTGGGGTCTTATACGGCATTCAGGCTACCAATGAGTTTGTAAGCGGTTCCAGTGGCTTGGGTAATCAAACATATGCTATACAAGGTCTTGGTAAAGTGGGATTAAAGGTAGCAGAGCAGCTGCTGGAAAAAGGTGCTGATCTATATGTGACAGAACTGAACGAGCGAGCGATCACCAAACTGGTGGATTATGGAAAGAGCATTGGAAACCCATCCATTCGAGTGGTTTCATCAAATGATATTTACGGAGTTGAAGCGGATGTTTTCGTTCCATGCGCCATTGGCGGCGTGTTGAACGATGAAACGCTTGACATGTTAAAAGTAAAAGCCGTTGTCGGTTCCGCGAACAATCAATTAAAGGAGGAGCGTCATTGCGCCGCACTGCAAGAAAAGGGAATCGTATATGCTCCGGATTATATTGTGAATGCTGGCGGATTGATTCAAGTAGCTGACGAATTGTACGGAGTCAATCAAGAGCGGGTATTGCAAAAAACAAAAGCAATCTACGATTCATTGATGGAAATATTTATTGTCTCGGAAAATGATAGCGTTTCCACCGTGGAAGCAGCCAATAGGTTTTGTGAGCAAAAATTGGCGGCAAGAAAAGCTGGAAATAGTTTCTTCGCGCGCAAGGTTCCGCCCAAGTGGCAAATCAAACATTAAAATCCGTGTCATCATCTAAAGGAGGAGAAGCATGGAGAACTTTGAAAAAGTCGTTTATTTGCAAGGTAATGGGAAGCTGGTCAAAGAAGAAATACGGGACCAAATATCTGACGAATTTCTTAGAAAGGTATATAGGCAGTTGACCTTAATGAGAACATTCGACAGAAAGGCTATTAATTTACAGAGGCAGGGGAGGCTTGGAACATATGCCCCGTTTGAGGGACAGGAAGCCTCACAAGTAGGCAGTGCCTTGGCCCTGCAAAATGATGATTGGATATTCCCGACATACCGGGATCATGCTGCTACAATGACTTTTGGACTTCCTCTTGAAACAGTCCTTTTATATTGGAATGGGCGCGCCGAAGGCTGTATCCCCCCTTCCGGGAAAAGAATTTTCCCTCCTGCTGTTCCGCTCGCAACTCAGCTTCCCCATGCTGCAGGTGCGGCGATGGCTGAACAATACAAAGGGACGAACAATGCCGTTATTGTATACTTCGGGGACGGTTCTACGTCAGAAGGAGATTTTCATGAAGGGATGAATTTCGCAAGCATATTTAAGGCGCCGGTGGTGTTTTTTAACCAAAACAACAAATATGCCATTTCTGTCCCGATCGAAAGGCAAATGAACTCCAGAACCATTGCCCAAAAAGCCGTAGCTTATGATATTCCCGGCATCCGTCTTGATGGCAATGATATATTCGCTGTTTATTTTGAAACAAAAAAAGCGTTGGAACGGGCTCGAAATGGAGAAGGCCCTACATTGATCGAGGCTGTTACATGGCGTTACGGTGCACATACAACTGCAGATGACCCGAGCAAATACCGTGACCAATCATTGAGCGAACAGAAGAGGGAAGAAGGCGATCCTATTTTACGCTTGGAAAGATATATGAAAAAAGAAGACTTGTGGGATGAACAGTGGGCCGCAAGTATTCAAATGGAAGCGGCTGATCAGGTTGAAAAAGCGGTTAAAGACATGGAAGCCTTCCCTGCTGCCGATGTGAATGATTTATTTGATCACGTATTTGAGGAAAATCCATGGACGATTCAAGAGCAGAAAAACAAATACTTTGACTTTTTGCGAGGTGTTACTTCATGAATGTATCGGCACCGGCTACTCAAAAATTGACGTTGGTTCAAGCGGTCACCGATGGGCTGCGCACGATGTTGAGGGAGCGCCATGAGATGCTTATGATGGGTGAAGACATTGGCGTGAATGGCGGAGTGTTTCGCGCAACAGACGGCTTAATGGATGAATTCGGCGAACATCGTGTCATTGATACGCCGATTAGTGAATCGGGGATTGTCGGCACCGCCATCGGCATGGCGGTAAACGGGCTGCTTCCGGTAGTGGAAATGCAATTTCTCGGTTTCATTTATCCCGCATTTGAACAAATCGCGACTCATGTTACACGGATTCGGATGCGGACGAACAGCCATTTTACCGTTCCGCTCGTCATAAGGGCACCGTATGGCGCCGGTATCCGCGCTCCTGAAATCCATTCTGACAGTGTTGAAGCATTTTTTACCCATATGCCGGGAATCAAGGTGGTCTGTCCAGCCAGTCCGTATGATGCAAAAGGCTTGCTCATTGCGAGCATCGAGGATCCTGATCCTGTTTTGTTTCTAGAATCCATGAGATCATATCGAGCGTTTCGAGAAGATGTTCCTACTGAAAAGTACACGGTCGAAATCGGCAAAGCAAAGAGGATAATGGAGGGCAATGATGTGACGGTCATTGCGTGGGGAGCGATGGTTCCAGTGGCGATTCAAGCGGCTGAACAAATGAAGGAACAAGGCGTCCATTGTGATGTGCTTGATTTAAGAACGCTATATCCGCTTGACAAAGACATGATAGCCGAATCTGTCCAAAAAACAGGAAGAGCCGTCATTGTTCATGAAGCGCACGCCACAAGCGGACTTGGGACGGAAATCATTACCCTTATTCAAGACACTTCATTTTTATATTTAAAAGCCCCGATTGAAAGAGTTACCGGCTTTGATGTACCTGTCCCATTTTATACACTGGAACAACATTATTTGCCGACACCCGAGCGTGTAATGAAGGCCATTGAAACAACAGTCAATTTTTAAGAAAAGGGTGAGTGTTTTTGGTCGATGTGAAATTTCATGATATCGGAGAAGGGATCACCGAAGGAGAAGTGATCCAATACCTTGTTAAAATTGGTGAAAAAGTGGAGGCGGACCAGCCACTTGTTGAGGTGCAGACCGACAAAATGACTGCTGAACTGCCTTCGCCGGCTCAAGGCACTATCACAGACATCAAGGTTCCCGAAGGAGAACAGATTACTGTCGGAACCACGTTGCTTGTCATTGATCCAGGCCAATCTGCAACCGTTGACACAAGAAAAGAAGAGGAACAAGCAAAAAAAAGCGTGCAAATCCAAGTGACTAAGCCTGCCAATAAGAAACTGGTTTTGGCCGCACCCTATACTCGAAAAATAGCTCGTGATCTTGGAGTCAATATAGAAGAAGTAACCGGAACGGGTCCAGCCGGAAGAATAACGGATGAAGATGTTTACAGGTTTACGAACGAATCAGTAGCGGGAAAAAGACAAGTGTCTCAGGAAAGTGCGTCCGCTTCTGCGCGGCGGGTGGAAACAGAAGAGGAGAACATCGTTCCTTTTAAAGGCCGGAGAAAAATCATTGCAGAGAAAATGGCAAAATCGCTGTTTACAATTCCGCATGTCACCCATTTTGAAGAAGCAGATGTAACAAATGTCCTAAACCTGGCACAGCAACTAAAGGAAGAAGGAGATCATGTATCTGTCGCAGCTTTTTTCATTAAGGCGGTTCAGATTGCGTTGCAGGACTTTCCGGTATTCAACGCTGTACTGGATGAGGAGAACGAAGTAATCAAAATGAAAAACCATTGCCATATGGGGATTGCCGTTGATACGGAAGAAGGGCTAATTGTCCCAGTGATCCGTCATACAGAACGTAAATCCATCAAACAAATTCATGATGAGATGAAGCAACTTATTCAAAAAGCGCAAGAAAACCGGCTGAACCCGAAAGAAATGTCCGGCAGCACTTTCACAATCAGCAATGTAGGACCGCTCGGCAGCATTGCCGCCACTCCTATTATTAATTATCCGGAAACAGGTTTGATGGCTTTTCATAAGGCGAAAAAACGCCCGTCCGTTGTCAATGATGAGATCACGATCCGGTCCATGATGAATATATCGATGTCCTTTGACCACCGTGTAGCCGATGGGGCAATGGCAGTGGCATTTACGAACCGATTCGTCCGCTTAATCGAAAATCCGGCTAAAATGTTATTGGAGTTGATGTAGAATGGTCGTAGGAGAACTAGTTCAAGAAAAAGAATTGGTCGTAGTCGGCGGTGGACCTGCCGGCTACACTGCGGCCATTAGAGCGGCACAGCTCGGCAAAGAAGTTGTCATAATAGAAAAAGAAAAAATCGGCGGAGTCTGCCTGAATAAAGGATGCGTTCCGTCCAAAACATTGGTTCATGCGGCCAAGCAAAGCGGACGCTTGCAAAAAATGAAAGAGTTGGGCTTTTTGTTTGATGACCCGTCATTTGAACTATCCACTTACCATCAATATAAAAACAATATCATAGACAATCTCAGAAAAGGCGTCATGGCGCTGTGTAAAGCACATAAAATTGAGATCATAACCGGAAAAGCCTATTTCCTTGATCATGAAAGGATCGGAGTGGAAAACGGGCATCAATACGAGACAATCAAATTTTCCCAAGCGATCATTGCTGCGGGAGCATACATCAAGGAAGATGAAACTAACCGGATGCTTTCTTCTTATCAGCTGTTTAATCCGGAAAACCTTCCCGGAAAATTACTTCTTATCGGCTGGAATTACCTTGTTTTAGAAGCTGCGTTCGCTTATTCCGGCTTGGGATGTGATGTGACGGTTCTTGCCACAAGAGATGACAGCGGCTTTTTGGACGCTGAAATTGAAAAAGAGTTGATAAGACTGCTGAAGAAAAGAAAGATTGATCTGCACCTTGATGTAAAGAATATTCGCTGGCATATATCAAACAATCTAATTGAATGCACTTTCAATAATGCCAACGGGGAACGGCGTGAAGTGACCGGAACTCATATTTATTCTCAGGAAGAGATTAGGGGCAACACGGACGGCTTGGGTGTGTCCCGTCTAGGAGTCGAGTTGGATGATCAAGGTTTTATTGTCGTGGATGAGCAATGTCGAACAAACAGGGGAGGCATCTTTGCAATTGGAGATGTGACAGGGCCGCCATTACTTGCTGTAAAAGGAATTCGCCAAGGGAAAACAGCCGCTGAAATAGCATGTGGGAAAACGGGTGAGGTTGATATGACATGGATGCCGACAGTCATCCATACAGACCCGCCTATCGCTTTTTCAGGATTTACCGAAAGTGAAGCAAAAGAAGCGGGTTTTACAATTAAGACGGGGGTTTTCCCATTAACCGCCAACGGATACGCGTCATTGACGCAAAATAAGGAGGGGATGGCAAAAGTTGTGTTTGACGACCAATCGGACCGGCTTTTAGGTGTACACTTCATTGGGGAAGGGGCAGTCGAGCTTATTTCAAGCGCTGTACTCGGTTTGGAGATGGGGGCAAGGGATGAAGACTTTCTATTTCCATTTTATCCACATCCGAGCACAAGCGAATCTTTATTGGAAGCTGTTGAACAAATGAAAGGCCTTGCCATTCACCAGCCGCCAAAAAAACTAAAACAAAAAGCCTGATCATTTGATCAGGTTTTTTGTTTTAGTTCCAATAGTTTAGGATGGAACCAAGTATGCCCTCTCAGCAGGAGAAGGTCGGCTCCGAAAGTGTATCTCTTACAAAGCGGGCATGCTGCCTATTTGATGAGAAGGCGAGGGCGGTATTCCCGAGTGAGCATAAGGAGCGGAAAGACGTTGACAAACTTGCTGCACCCGAACCCTCTTGGCATTGCCAAAACGCCAAGCTGTTGGCAAAAATGATTAGAACATTGGTTGTCTGCGCTCTGAATGTCGGGAGCAAGCTTAATGCGGCAGGAAAGCCAACTGGTAGAAAAATAGGACAGCAAATATATATACTAACGGATGGACATCCCGCCACTTTCCTTTTACGATCTTTAAGATTGGATAAGAAATAAATCCGAGAGCGATGCCTGTCGCAATGCTGGAGGTTAAAGGCATACTCAATATAATTAAAAACGCGGGAAATCCTTCATCAATTTGTGACCAATTTATTTTTGAAATAGCCCCCATCATCATGCTTCCGACAATGATTAGCGCAGGAGCAGTAATTGCGGACAGTTCGGAAACGGCACTTACGAGCGGGCCGAAAAAAGCCGCAATGATAAATAAAAGCGAAACAGTCACAGTTGTCAGACCTGTACGGCCGCCGGCAGCGACTCCGGATGAAGATTCGATATAGGCGCTTGTCGGGCTTGTACCGACCATGGCCCCGATCGTAGTGGCCACAGAGTCAGCCAACAGTGCCTGCCGTGCCCGGGGAAAAGTATTGCCCTTCATCAGTCCCGCTTGCTGAGCAACACCGATCATTGTACCGGTGGTATCGAAGATAGTTACAAGCAGAAAAGAGAAGACAACCGCAAAAAGAAAATGTTCCGCCACTTCGCTAAAGGCGGACAATGGGTTGGTAATCAAGATTCCTTCAGGAAGCGATGGCATTTGTACAAAGCCCTGGTCAAAATGAAGCTGGCCAGTAAAAAAGGCTGTTAAACCTGTGATGACCATCCCGATAAACAAGGCTCCATGTATATGAAAAGCCAGTAAAACGATTGTCACGAACAAGCCTAAAAGTGCAAGCAAGACAGGAGGAGAGTGAAGATCTCCCAAGGCTACAAGGTTAGTTGGATGAGCC
The DNA here is from genome assembly GCF_037980985.1 of Siminovitchia sp. FSL H7-0308. Lineage (NCBI taxonomy): Bacteria > Bacillati > Bacillota > Bacilli > Caryophanales > Bacillaceae > Siminovitchia > Siminovitchia sp. FSL H7-0308. The sequence continues at coordinate 2,529,241 of NZ_CP150282.1, read as the reverse complement.
ACGATCAGACCGGTGAGTCTCATTCCGATAAATGCAATAAAAAGTCCGATTCCCGCCGTAATACCATGTTTCAAGTTTGCAGGTATGGCTTCGATCAATACTTTGCGAAAAGGTGTCAAGGATAAAATAATAAATATGATGCCTGCAACAAATACAGCAGCAAACGCCGTTATATAAGATATGTCGTGTGTTTCGACAACGGAATAAGCAAAATAGGCATTCAATCCCATACCCGGAGCAATCGCGATCGGGTAATTGGCCGCCAGCGCCATCCAAAGTGTTCCGGCAACAGTCGCGATGATCGTTGCAGTAAACACTTGATCAATAGGCACGCCGGCATCTTTTAAGATGATCGGATTGACAACAATAATATATACCATCGTTAAAAAAGTCGTCATTCCTGCAATGATTTCAGTTCTAACATTTGTTTGATTTTCCTTTAATTTAAACATAGGTGACCTCCAGTGCATCAGGCAGCTCGTTTTTATCGGCTGCCTCATTAATATAAACAACAATAAACGAAGTGTAGTCAGTTTCTTTTACGCCAAACAATTTTAGGAACAACGAAAGAAAGATAAGTGGCGCCGCTCATGGTGAAAAAGGAACCTAGATCCATATTTCTCTCTGGATGAAAGGGCCTCATCGTGAGTTAAAACAAATTAACAAACGATCTTATTTTAGCTTATTTGCGGGAAAGTTAAAAGCTTCTGTCGAAATAAATATGTGAACAAATAGTTAGCACTATACAACGGATCAATATACAATGAAGAAAATGGGAGAAAGGGTGATGGAAATGGTTCAACATTTGCAAAGTGTAAAAACATTACATAATGGGATCGACATGCCGTACCTCGGACTTGGGGTTTACTTAATGAAGGAGAAAAAGAAAGCGGTTAATGCCATAAGATATGCATTACAATACGGATACAGGTCGATTGATACGGCAAAAATTTATGAAAATGAAGATGTTGTCGGAGAGGCGGTAAAGGATTCTGGAATTCCGCGGGAGGAGCTGTTTATCACCACTAAGGTATGGAACACGGACCAGGGCTATGACAACACTTTGAAAGCATTTGAAGAAAGTTTGAATCAATTACAAATGGAATATGTGGATTTATATTTGATTCACTGGGCCGTAAAAGATAAGTATGTGGACACGTGGCGTGCGCTTGAAAGGTTATATGATGAAAAGCTTGTCCGGGCCATTGGCGTTTGCAATTTCCAAATTCATCATTTGGAAGATTTGGCCGTCCGCAGTAATGAAAAGCCTGTCGTTAATCAAATTGAACTGCATCCACGGTTGACACAAGAACCGCTTCGGGAATATTGCCAAGAGCATGATATTGCTGTCGAAGCGTGGTCGCCTCTTGCCCGCGCACGTTTGCTTGAAGAACCTTCTCTCGTTGCGCTTGGCAAAAAATACGGAAAAAGCAGTGCGCAAATTATTTTGCGCTGGCACTTGCAAAACGGAAACATCATTATTCCAAAGTCGATCAATAGCAATCGTATCCGTGAAAATGCGGAAATTTTTGATTTTGAACTTTCACTCAAAGATATGAATGAAATAAATGGATTGAACCTGGACGAAAGGTATGGCCCTCATCCTGATCATTTTAACTTTGATTAGTTAGTGATTGGCCGCCTATGCCGCTTGTTAATCGATTACCTTACTTTCCCAACGATCTGTAGGCTTTTCATATGTTATTCTAATGGGGAGAACATTCAGAGCATAAGGCAGGTTTTCGGATATGAAGGTTGTATTTGCGGCTACACAAGAACAGAAGGAAACAATAAGCAGTTTGCTTGACGATTTTTATTCATCCATTTTACCTTCTTATTTTCAAGACGATGATATTTACACGTTTTGCGAACTGAATATATTGAAAACACCTTCTTTTGAAGATTGGCCCAATAGCGCATCGGATGCGTTGAATGTGATTGCGGCGCTGCAAGTCATGAAAACATTATTGGAATTGAGAAACATCGACTCACATAATCCTCATTTGGAAAGTATTTTTTACAAAAACAAAAAGATTTTGGAAAGCCATGACATATCATTTCCTTTCACATATTCACAGTACACACGACAAAAAGGGCTGAGTCACTCGTTAAGCATTTTTACGCCTGCATACAACGATTTTTTAATTTGAAACATACACTTTTCGGCTGTTGAGACAACCGAACGGCTTTGGCTTATTTTCACGGGGCTAAGGCCGTTTACACGTTTTGGATTGTCCAACCTGACGGTCTCAGGAACATGAAAATGGCTCCCCTGCACTGAATCCAGTTTGAATAGTGCAGGGGAATCTTTTTCTGGCAAGCGCTTGTCCAAAAGGATGGGCGCTTTTATTTTTTTACATGTTCATCAAACCAAGCCGCAAAATCTTCTTTTGGATGGGAGCCGACCATTCGTGCTGCTTCTTTCCCATCTTTGAAATGCATAAGCGTCGGGGTATGGGTAATTCCATATTTTTTAAAGCCGTTTTCAAACTCTTTCAAATTGTATTGGACAAGGTCAATATTTTTTTCTTTCGCAAGGGGTGCAACTACCGGCGTCGTCTTTATGCAATGCGAGCAAGTCGGGCTAAAGAAATAAACGGTGACATCTTCCTTATTTTTCAATTTTTTCTCCAACTCATCCGGCAAAATGATGTTTTGGTACAGCGGATCATCCAACAATTCGACTGTTGTGGGATGCAAGCTTTCTTTTTGATATACGTTGCCTTCAGACTTCTTTTCCTGCTGCACTTTTGTTACTATGGCGATCGCGACAAACAACCCGATAATAATGACTAAAAATATAACTACTTTTTTCATTGTGCATCACCTTTCGATTGTTTCAATAAAATCAAACTTACGGAGAAAATGAGTGTAAAAGCAATAAAGGCTAAAAAGGGGATGGTCACAAATCCCGCCCAGTTAATATATTCCCCCGTACATGGAACTCGCCCGCAAGCGGGGGAGTAAGCGGAGAAAAAATCAACTTTTTGAATTAAATAATGGTAAAAAGATAAAAGCACGCCCATTCCCGAAAGTACGGATGTGTATATTGCCGCTTTGTAATCTTTTTTGACCAAGGCGATTCCGAGCAAAATGGCTTGCGGATACATTAGAATTCTTTGGTACCAGCAAAGCTCGCACGGTTCATATTGCTTGATTTCCGAAAAATATAAACTTCCGAGTGTCGCTATGACAGCTACAGCCCATGCAAAAAAAATCATATTTTCCCGCTGATCTTTTTTCCCCACATAAATCACTGCCTTTAAAATCGTTTATGTATTCCTTTGATTATAATGGAAAAAACTGTTTAAAGTAAATGAAAACGCTATCTTTCCAAAATGGCTACTAAAAAAACCGGCTGCTTGCGGCAGCCAGTTAAATGGGAACCAAGGGGCTGTTCTCAAAGATGCTTTCCTCTTCCGTAACAGAAACGGCATGCTCTAGATAACGAAGCAGTGAGTAGAGTTGACGCTCAATCAGGGAATAATCGCGGGAAAAATAATACGCGTGTAAAAAGCGTTCTATTCTTTTTGACAGCATATGGTCTTTTGTACGAACCATTAAAACGATCAGATTATCCCATTCCGACCGATGCGTATAGTAAAGGGCACGATCATAATCCATCTGGTTTCCTCCTTTTTAGGAGTTGCCTTTATTATATCCGCGGAGCCGGGATATATAGGGGTGTAAATCTTGACATGGTTGGATTTGGGTTTAACCACGGTTAAAAAATAAGAACCAGCCAATACGTGTAAAACGTGACATAGCCGAATTTGGGTGTTCGCCAGATCATTGGTGAGAAGTTACTCTTTTTGGTGAGGAAAATAATTTGGCGGCCAAGGCGGATGTAATTCATGTTATTTCCTTGTCTTTCATACATTGTGGATAAAAGGAGGGAATATTCATGAGTGCGGATGAGAAAACATTAGAATATGCTATTGATGAAATAACAGAAATTGCCAGTGGATTTGGCCTCGACTTTTATCCGATGAGATACGAAATATGCCCGGCTGACATTATCTACACATTTGGCGCTTACGGAATGCCGACTCGTTTTTCCCACTGGAGTTTCGGAAAGCAATTTTTTAAAATGAAACTGCATTATGACTTTGGTTTAAGTAAAATATATGAACTCGTGATCAACTCAAACCCTTGTTATGCCTTTCTCCTTGATTCCAACTCGTTGATTCAAAACAAGCTGATTGTGGCGCATGTTCTAGCCCATTGCGACTTTTTTAAAAACAATGTTCGATTTAAAAACACGAATCGGGATATGGTGGAAAGCATGGCGGCGACAGCAGGGAGAATCAGGCAATATGAAATGGAACACGGAAAAAAAGAAGTGGAGCAATTTTTGGATGCGGTGCTCGCGATTGAAGAGCATATTGACCCGTCTTTGATGCGGCCGGTGCTGGATTGGGAGATGGATGAAGAGGATGAATGGGAAGAAGATACTACGCCGGTAACGGAATACGATGATTTATGGGGATTGGATGAAGAGAAAAAGGAAGAGCCGGCCAGGAAAAAACGGAGAAAAAAATTCCCGCCCCAACCGGAAAAGGATATCGTGTTATTTATCGAACAGTATAGCCGGGAGCTGTCTGATTGGCAACGGGATATCATGACAATGGTTCGAGAAGAGATGCTTTATTTTTGGCCGCAGCTTGAAACGAAAATTATGAATGAAGGCTGGGCGTCTTATTGGCATCAGCGGATTATCCGTGAGTTGGATTTGACGAGCGATGAGGCAATTGAATTCGCCAAATTGAATGCGGGGGTTATTCAGCCATCAAGGACAAGTATCAACCCTTATTATCTTGGTTTGAAAATTTTCGAGGATATTGAAGAAAGATGGAATAATCCGGACGAAGAAATGAAAAAACAAGGAGTTAAGCCTAATTCGGGTCGGGAAAAGATGTTCGAAGTTCGCGAACTGGAATCCGATATATCCTTTTTAAGAAATTATTTAACAAAAGATCTTGTATTGCGGGAAGATATGTATTTATTTCAAAAGCAAGGAAGGGATTATAAAATTGTTGACAAAAAATGGACCGAGGTCCGCGACCAGCTTGTGAGCATGAGAGTAAACGGCGGATTCCCGTACATTACAGTCAATGACGGCGACTATATGAAGAATGGAGAGCTATATTTGAAACATTCTTATGAGGGAGTTGAACTTGACCTAAAATATTTGGAAAAAGTACTGCCTTATATTTATCAATTGTGGGGAAGAACCGTTCACTTGGAGAGCGTAGTGGAAAATCGCTCGATGTTATTCAGTTATGACGGCAGGAACGTACAACGGAAATTCATATGAGCGAGGGCTGTTTTTAAGGGGGCTTTTCTCTAAAGGAGATGGAGAGCCTGGAACACAGCTAAATCAGCTGATGAAAAAACGAACAATAAAGTGAAACTTCATTCAGTAGGGCTTCTACTGAATGTTAGTTGAACCAATCAGGCATTTAGGTGCCGTTTCTCCCACTTAGACCTCTTGTATTTACTCAAGATTTTGAAGTGGTAGTCTTACGGCACCTTACATGCGGGATAAAGTGAAACTTCATTCAGTAGGGCTACTGAATGTTAGTTGAACCAATCGGGCATTTAGGTGCCGTTTTCTCCCACTTAGCCCTTTTGTATTCACTCAATACGGCACCTTACATGCGGGATAAAGTGAAACTTCATTCAGTAGGGCTCTAACTGAATGTTAGTTGAACCAATCGGGCATTTAGGTGCCGTTTTCTCCCACTTAGCCCTTTTGTATTCACTCAATACGGCACCTTACATGCGGGAAAAATTGTCCCAGTGTATCATACGCAAGCTTTTAGCGTAGTCAAAATAGGTAGACTCCTGCGGGAATAGCTCGAGCTGAAGATCCCGCAGGAAAGCGGCCTTTGCTTTCCGAGGAAGCTGAAGAGACCTGCGGAAAGCGAAATAGGTTGACGTAGCGATGATAGGGATTTTTTAACACAAATAGCCCGAACAACTATAAATGAATTGTTCGGTTTTTGCTATTTCGTATTTGCTTATGCCCCAGCCTCTATTTCGTGTTTTAAGCTCCTTGAATGAAGGAATGAATAAGTAAAGAACCAATTTCAAGGAGGATGATCATGTTTTTAGATAATTATGTAAATCAAAAAATCCAGATCAAGTTTAAACATTTGCCTGAATCTTTATCTGGCTCCATTACAGGGATCTATTTTCCGGAAAAATGGTGTGTTGCCAAGCTCGTATATACGGAGCCAATCGGCATTTGGGTTGAAAACCCCTGTTATGAGCATACAAAAGTGCAGGAAGAAGACGGTACTACTGTTCCAAAGGAAAACCAGTCAAGGAAAAATTGTCCGACGAATTTATTGATTAAATGGGATTATATTGATTCGATTATTGCTTTTCCGCAACTGCGTCCGGTGGGAGCGGGAAAAGAAACGAAGTTGATCGGTTTCCATTCTTAGCCGAATGTCATGTTGTATTCCTTTCAAATTTGTTTATCGGAGTATTTATTTCCTGATGCTCTATATGTTTCCCAAGTCGTTTTTAATGAAGCATATGTCCCGACAGCGGCATTCCCATAGAACAAACCCATGAAAACAGCCCCCCAAAAATTGAAACGGTGGGCGATGAAAAGGGAAAACATCAATCCAAGAATAGTGGCGATTGTCGGAATAATCACCCGGGGTATCGGGAACAAAAGCTTGATGATTTGAGTTGCGACCAAAACAGCGGGAACGGCGATAACGGCATCCCAAAAATTTGTATGTATTACTGGAAAATGCTCCATAACGATCCTCCTAACCAATTTAACATTATCATGCCCCAAAAAAGCTCGAACATGAAAAAGAAGCGCCTAAATAGACGCTTCTTTTTACATCATATAGCCATTAATAGCCATAACCGTAAGCTGTTCCTACAATTACTAGTAAAATGAACAGCACGACGATCAAGGCAAAACCCATTCCATATCCTCCACTCATGGACAGCCACCTCCTTATGCCGAATCTCCTACATCATATGTAAAGGTGCAAGGCTTCGACTGGACAGATTATAGAGAGAAATATCTAATTTTATTGACAAAGCAGGTAAAAAAGGATTGCGGACATAGCATGTAGAATTAATGGGATAAAGATGCGGTATTGTGTGGCGACTGGCCATGTCCATTTTGTGATCCATTCCATTTTAATTTTCGAGGAGGGACCCCATTTTGTGAAAACGCGGTTTGATCTTTCCATTGAAGGTATGACTTGTGCGGCTTGCTCCAACAGAATTGAAACAGTACTGAACCAAATGGAGGGTGTGGAAGCAACCGTTCATTTGACTCTTGAAAAAGCTTCTGTTTCCATTAACAGCACAACATTAACACCCGCTGATGTCATTGATAAAATTAAGGGTTTGGGTTATGACATTAAAACAGATAAGGTTCTTTTAGATGTTTATGGAATGACGTGCTCTGCGTGTTCTGCCAGAATCGAAAAAACATTGAATAAAATGGCGGGTGTCAGATCTGCTAATGTGAATCTGGCGGCAGCAACGGCATCCATCCACATGGAGGAAGGAATGATTTCCACTCCCGATATCATTGATAAAATGAAATCATTAGGTTATGAGGCGAAGGTGCATCAAAACAAGGAAAATACGGAACGTAACAAATCAGAACATGACCTTAGACAGAAACAAAAACTGTTGCTTTCAGCATTGCTGTCCCTGCCGCTTGTCTATACGATGCTCGGTCATTTACCAGGCGGCCTGGCACTGCCTGTTCCACATGTTTTGACGAACCCCTGGATACAGCTTGCATTGGCGTTCCCTGTCCAGTTTTATATTGGTTGGCCGTTTTACGAAGGAGCTTACAAGTCATTAAAAAACAAAAGCGCCAATATGGATGTGCTTGTGGCACTCGGAACATCCGCGGCATTTTTCTTTAGTGTTTTAGAAAGCATCCGTTCACTCATTTACCCAATATATAAACCACATCTTTACTTTGAAACGAGCGCGGTGTTAATCACACTCATATTGTTTGGAAAATGGTTGGAAGCGAAAGCGAAAGGAAAAACAACTGAGGCATTATCCCACTTATTGCGCTTGCAGGCGAAACATGCAACAATCCTTACGAATGGGCTTGAGCGGCAAGTCCCAATTGAAGAAGTCCAGGCGGGGGATATTTTGGTAGTTCGTCCCGGGGAAAAAATACCTGTTGATGGAGAGATCACTTCCGGCGGGACGTTTGTCGATGAATCAATGATTACTGGAGAAGCGATTCCAGTAGAAAAGCAAATGGGCGATGTTGTGATCGGAAGCACAGTAAACAAAAACGGCATGATTCAAATAAGGGCAACAAAAGTCGGGAAAGATACAGCGCTTGCCGGCATCATTCAAGTTGTGGAAGCTGCCCAGGGAAGCAAAGCGCCCATTCAGCGGGTGGCAGACAACATTTCAGGCATATTCGTTCCATTCGTTGTGGCGATTTCCATTGCGACTTTTCTGGCGTGGCTGTTCCTTTTAGACCAGGGAAATCTGGAAAAAGCACTGGAAGCATCTATTACTGTTCTTGTCATTGCCTGCCCTTGTGCTTTGGGACTAGCCACTCCGACTGCCATTATGGTTGGTTCGGGAAAGGGGGCGGAAACGGGCATTTTATTTAAAGGTGGCGAACATTTGGAGATTGCTCATAAAGTAAATGCGGTTATCTTTGATAAAACAGGCACCATTACAGTTGGCAGGCCGGTTGTTACCGATATAGAGCTTTTCCACCAAAATGCCTTACAGTATTTGGTTTCGGCTGAATCTGTTTCCGAGCATCCACTTGCAGATGCGATTGTAACATATGGACAAGAAAAGGGAGTCAAACCGAAAGCAGTCAAAAGCTTCGAGGCAATACAAGGACAAGGGATTAAAGCGGATATTGATGGCAAACAAATTTTAATCGGCACTAGAAAGCTGATGCGGGACCATCTCGTGTTATACCAAGAAAAGGCGAAACAGGTGCGGAATTTTGAGAAAAAAGGGAAAACCGTTATGTTCATAGCCATTAATGGACGCTTGGCCGGAATTGTTGCAGTTGCAGATACGGTAAAAGAACATGCGCGTGATGCCATTCACGAATTAAAAAAACAAGGGCTGGAAGTCATCATGCTTACAGGTGATAATGAAAGGACTGCTCATACGATTGCCAGCACAGTGGGAATTGATCAAGTATACGCGGAAGTGCTGCCAGAGCAAAAGGCGGAAATGGTTCAGGAATTGCAAAAGAATGGAAAAATCGTAGCGATGGTTGGAGATGGTATGAATGACGCGCCAGCCCTTGCCGTGGCGGACATTGGGATTGCCATTGATACTGGAACCGATGTGGCGATTGAAGCCGCGGATATAACAATTTTGGGTGGGGATTTAAGGCTTGTCTCAAAGGCATTCCAGCTCAGTAAAGCTACCATGAAAAATGTCAAACAAAATTTGTTTTGGGCATTGGCATATAATACAGCCGGAATTCCCATTGCGGCATCGGGATTGCTTGCTCCATGGATTGCGGGTGCGGCCATGGCATTCAGTTCGGTTTCTGTTGTGGCAAATGCTTTGCGTTTAAAAAGAATACATCTATAACTGCCTATTGCCAATAATTTTTTTTTTTGAAGCCAAATGAAAGTAGCGCTGATCCTTTTCAAGTATTTTGCTTCTCTTTGGTTGAACACTGATCATTTTATTAAAAACACAGAACAGGTGGGAAAGACATGAATATTGCGGATCTTCATTGTGACGTATTGTGGAAAATGTGGAACAGCAGCGGGAAATTGGATTTTGAGCATTCCCCGAAACTGGATGTCAATAGGGAAAAAATGAAACTAGGGAAGGTTAAAGTCCAATGTTTCGCCATTTTTGTCCCCCCCGAAGTGAAAGAAGAGGCAAAATTTCAAGCGGCCCTTGATCAAGTGCATTATTTTTATTCAAACATCGTTGAAAAGAATGGGATGAAGCATATTAAGCAATGGTCGGATTTGCTTACATTGGGGGAAGATGAAATCGGAGCCATTCTTTCCCTTGAAGGGGTTGATTGCATTGGCAGTGATCCGCAAAAGCTTAGTATCTTGTATCGCCTTGGTGTAAGGCTGGTCGGGCTTACTTGGAATAACGCCAATCTTGCGGCTGATGGAATAGAAGAGCCGCGGGGAGCAGGTCTGACTGCATTCGGAAAACAGGTTGTTCAGTTCCATAACAACCACCACCTGTTTACCGACGTATCCCACTTAAGTGAACGCGCTTTTTGGGAAGTGGTTGAACTCGCAAACTATCCAATCGCCAGCCATTCAAACGCCAAAGCAGTTTGTGGCCATCAGAGGAACTTGACCGACGACCAGGCAAAAACACTTTTTATGAAAAACGCCATGATTCATGTAGTGTTTTATCCGGACTTTACGGCCAATAAGGAAAAAGTATATATTTCAGATCTCATCAAACACATTGATCATTTTTGTTCATTGGGGGGCGTCAAGCACATCGGATTTGGTTCCGACTTTGACGGCATCGACGAGCATATCATCGGTTTGGAAGATGCTTCTAAATACCAAAATCTCATAAATGAATTGCTTAAATATTATTCTGAAGAACAGGTCAAAGGATTTGCATGGAAGAATTTCTTCCATCATCTACCAAATAATAGTAAAAAAGAATAATTTTTCACTTACTGAGTTTAAAACAGCCGCTAAAGTGCCATAAAGTTCTTAAGCGGTTGTTTTTTTATTTTTTAAAAAAGATCCATTTCATTGTTTGGATCATTTACTTACAGTGCAGGAGGGTTCATTATGACAGAAAAGGATAAAGGACTTTCTCGCCGGGACTTTTTAAAAAGGTCCGGCATTGTTACTGGCACATTGGTCGGAGGCGGCTTACTGGGAGGCGTCATTGGCTACAATGCCAGAAATAATACGGAAACAACCCCGGAAGAAACCCGTGAAAAAGCCAGACAGATCAGTCCGAAAGGCAGAAAGTTTTTTACGAGGGATGCAGACTTTAAAATACTGTCCCAAGCAACGGAAAGGATATTTCCCAAGGATGATTTGGGGCCGGGGGCCATCGAATTGGGTGTGCCCTATTTCATAGACAACCAGCTTGCGGGCGCTTATGGAATGAATTCCAGAGAATATATGCAAGGACCGTTTTTTGTGGGAAAGGAGACGCAAGGGTATCAGAGTCCCTTAACAAGGGCGGAAATTTTTTCTGTCGGCATCGCTGCCTTAGACAATGAGGCTCAGAAGCGATTTAAAAAAAGCTTCACGGATCTGGAAGGCGGTCAAATGGATGAGATTTTAACGGCTTTTCAAAAAGGGGAAGTGAAATTGAATGGAGTCACCTCAAGCTTTTTCTTTACCCTTCTTAGGTCTGCCACATTGGAGGGGGCATACTCCGACCCGATCTATGGCGGAAATAACAATATGGATGGTTGGAAAATGAAAAACTTTCCGGGTCATCAGGCCGCATACATAAATGTCATTGAGAGTGACAAATTTCAAAAGATCAAGCCACAATCATTGTCAAGCATGGATCATTAAAGGAGATGTAAATCATGGCTAAAACACTGGATAAAGTGGACGTTGTGACGGTCGGTGTCGGTTGGACCGGAGGTATTGTCGCAGCCGAATGTGCGAAAGCGGGATTAAAAGTTGTCGGTCTGGAAAGAGGACGAAAAAGAGGAACGGAAGATTATTTGCGAATACATGATGAATATAGATATGCGATCCGTTATGAATTAATGCAAGATTTGTCGAAGGAAACAATTACGTTTAGAAACACTCGTAAAGAGCGTGCGCTTCCAATGCGGCAAATGGGTTCATTTCTGCTTGGTGAAGGGCTTGGCGGTTCTGGCACTCACTGGAACGGCTGGACGTTCAGATTCCTTCCATACGACTTTGAAATTAAGTCACAGACGGAAAAGAAGTACGGAAAAAACAAGATTAAGGAAGGCTTTCAGCTTCAGGATTGGGGCATTACATATGACGAAATTGAACCATATTACGATCAATTTGAAAAGACTGCCGGCATTTCGGGTGAAGCCAATCCACTTGGAGGAAAAAGGAAAAATGAATACCCGACACCACCGATGAAAATGACGCCAATTCTGGAGAAATTCAAAAAAGCGACAACAGATAAAGGATATAATCCGTACATGATGCCATCGGGAAATTTGTCGGAGACTTATAAAAACCCGGATGGCGAGACCATCTATGCATGCCAATATTGCGGTTTTTGTGAAAGGTTTGGATGTGAATACGGGGCGAAATCCACTCCGGAAGTAACGGTTGTTCCAACAGCCGTAAAGACAGGAAATTTTGAAGTAAGGACAAATTCCAATGTTGTGGAAGTTTTGAAACAAGGGGATAAAGTGACGGGTGTCAGATATATCGATACTTTGACAAAGGAAGAGTTTATCCAGCCAGCCGAAACGGTTGTACTGACAAGTTATGTGCTTAACAATGCGAAGCTTCTCATGATATCTGATATTGGGACACCATATGATCCGGATACGGGAAGGGGGACACTTGGAAAAAATTATTGTTATCAGATCAACGCGGGTGCAACCGGATTTTTCGATGAACAAATGAACACGTTTATGGGAGCCGGTGCGCTAGGCATGTATATGGATGACTTTAATGGCGATAATTTTGACCATTCAAAAGAAGACTTTTTGCACGGGGCGGGAATTTGGATTGTACAATCGGGCACAAGACCCATATCCAGCAACCCGGTTCCGCCGGATGTTCCCTTGTGGGGAGAGGAGTTCAAAAAAGCCTCGATCCATTATTACACGAGGACACTGTTTGTCGGCGGTCAGGGAGCAACGCTTCCCCACCGGGAAAATTATCTATCATTGGACACGACGTACAAGGATGCCTTTGGCCTGCCATTATTGCAGATGACTTATAATTTTACGGACCAGGATCGCGCGCTCCATCAATTTGCGACGGATCGGTCTGCAGAAATTATAAAGGAAATGGGCGCGAAGGAAGTTGTTCCTTCAAATGCGATTTCCGATTATGACATCGTTCCTTATCAAACGACGCATAATACAGGCGGAACGATCATGGGTTCTGATCCTGATACGAGTGTCGTCAATAATTATTTGCAACATTGGGATGCGGATAATCTGTTTGTTGTCGGTGCCGGCAATTTTCCGCATAATAGCGGATATAATCCGACAGGGACAGTTGGCGCACTGGCTTATCGCTGTGCGGAAGGCGTTATCAAATACAGTAAAAACGGAGGAAGCCTAGTATAACGTTAGGAGGTGGCTTTAATGGGAGTAGCACAAATTGGCATACCCGGCCTTATCATTATTTTGGTGATCGTTCTCATCATTTTTGGCCCAAAAAAACTACCTGAAATTGGCGGAGCGATGGGAAAAACACTTTCCGAATTTAAAAAGTCGACGCGGGAAATCATGGATGAGAACGAGACCCCGAAACAGGATAAGAAAAAGCAACTATGATGTAGAAGGTGTTTTTTTATGGGACCAGTAGTCAAACAAAAACGAAGATTCCTCAGTCCCTTGGATAAGCAGGCGGTTTCACCTAAAGGGACGGAACAACTGGATCAATCCTCTGGAGGGGGCATGGAGGCAAAAAAGAATACAGATTCGCTTGTGGAACACCTTAGTGATCTCCGCAAGCAATTCATAAAAAGCGGCATCGTATTTATGTTGTTTTTGATGGCTGTATTCTCAACAATCAACTGGTGGTTTCCGTACGTAACAAAAGAGAATGAGCTAGTTGTGTTTGGCCCGTTTCAAGTCGTGAAATTTTACACCTCCATTTGTGTAACACTGGCACTCGGGCTCTCTCTTCCTTTTCTTGTTCATTTTTTATGGCAGTTTGTCAAGCCGGGATTGAAGCCAAAGGAAATCAGATTTCTCGGCCTTTATTCACCTGCCATGTTTTTCCTGTTTATCGGCGGGGTAGCTTTCGGATATTTTATTGTGAATCCTTTAAGCTATCATTTTCTGATGAAGGTTGGGGCCATAAATTTTGATGTCATCGTTTCAGCTCAGGAATATATTCATTTTCTGATTATGACAACGATTCCGCTTGGATTTTTATTCGAATTGCCGATCATTGCCATGTTTTTGTCATCCATCGGTGTATTAACGAAAGAGAGGATGAAAATAGCCAGAAAATGGGCTTATTTAGTGATCGCCATTGTTTCGGCGCTAATAACGCCGCCCGATTTTGTCAGCCAATTAATGGTTCTCGTTCCCATGGCGCTTCTGTATGAAGCAAGCATTTATATCGTTGGAAAAATGGAGGCAAAAAGAAGCCGCGAGCATGTTGAATCCATTTAGGAATCCCTTTTACAAAGAGTGGATTCTTTTTTTTTTTTTGGCAAGAAGCTGCCGGCACTTTTGGCTTTAAAAAAAAAGAGACTTTTGAAGCTTTTGCTTCATAAATTTCCAGATTTATGGTCTGATTTGCTAAAAAACTCTTTCATTTCCAAAAATGTTGTTATATAATAAATACGATTTCATTAAATCTGATATATAACAATGCTGTTTTTTAGGAGGAGAGGGAATGGAGAAATATGTAAAAGTAGGCGGAATGCAGGTTGCTTCGGCTCTTTATGATTTCATTGAACAAGAGGCTTTGCCCCAGACGGGTGTAGACCATGGAGCATTTTGGAAAGGAATGGACCATATTTTTCGCGATCTTGCCCCCGTAAACAAACAATTACTCAAAAAACGTGAAACCTTGCAAAGGAAAATAGATGAATGGCATCAACAGCATGTCAATTCTTTCAGGTTAGAAGATTATAAGAAGTTTTTGAAGGAAATTGGGTACCTGGAGCCTGAGGTGGAAGATTTTCACATCACAACTGACAGTGTTGATGACGAAATTGCCGTACAGGCAGGACCGCAGCTCGTTGTACCTATCAATAACGCGAGATATGCCATTAATGCGGCCAATGCAAGGTGGGGGAGTTTGTATGATGCATTATATGGTACAGATGCGATCGATGAATCTAACGGTGCGGAGCGGACCGACACTTACAATCCGATTAGGGGACAAAGAGTAATCGCGTATGGAAAGGCATTTTTGGACCACGTGTTCCCCCTGGCTAAATCCTCTCATCAGGAGGCGGTAACATATGTTGTGGACGAAGGCGAGCTTATTGTCCGACTAAAAAATGGCGGTAAAGCACGACTGCAAGATGCAAGTCAATTTTTCGGCTTCCGTGGTAACATGGAACAACCAGAGGCAATTTTATTAAAAAATAACGGGCTGCATGTAGAAATACAAATTGACCATGATGATCCGATCGGAAAAACGGATGATGCCGGTGTCAAAGACTTGATTTTGGAATCGGCTCTGTCCACTATTATGGATTGTGAAGATTCAGTTGCTGCAGTGGATGCAAAAGATAAAGTGCTTGTCTACAGAAACTGGCTTGGCCTGATGAAAGGAACACTCACTTCCACTTTTTCAAAAAATGGAAAAACCGTCCAGCGTTCACTTAGTGATGATCGAACATATACATCATCTGAGGGTACAAACATTCGCTTGAAAGGCCGCTCATTGCAGCTCATTCGCAACGTTGGCCATTTAATGACAACACCCGCGATTCTTGATGAAAACGGGGAAGAAGTTCCGGAAGGCATTCTTGATACGATTGTAACGAGTTTAATTGCGAAGCATGATTTACTTGGCAATACAGTAAAGAAAAATTCAGAAAAAGGCTCGATATACATCGTTAAGCCGAAAATGCATGGATCTGAGGAAGTTGCTTTCGCCAATACATTGTTTGACCGCGTCGAGGATCTTCTTGGTTTAGAACGAAACTCTATAAAAATGGGCGTAATGGATGAAGAAAGACGGACATCGTTAAATCTAAAAGCCTGTATTAAACAGGTGCGTGACCGTATCGTCTTTATCAATACCGGGTTTCTTGACAGAACAGGCGATGAAATCCATACTTCCATGGAAGCTGGGGTCATGATCCGGAAAAATGACATGAAACACTCCACATGGCTGAGTGCATATGAAAAATCAAATGTTTTGATAGGGCTTGCAACTGGACTTCCAGGCAAAGCTCAAATTGGAAAAGGCATGTGGGCAATGCCTGACAAAATGAAAGATATGCTTGAACAAAAAATTGCCCATGTCAAAGCCGGGGCAAATACGGCGTGGGTTCCTTCACCGACAGCGGCGACATTGCATGCGCTCCATTATCATCAAGCAAATGTAAAAGAAGTACAAAAGAAGCTTTACAAGAAAACAGCGGATATGAAAGATGATTTATTGAAAATTCCTTTGCAGCACATACCAAACTGGAGCAATGAAGAAATTCAGGAAGAACTGGACAATAACGCCCAAGGCATACTGGGGTATGTTGTCCGCTGGGTTGAACAAGGCGTGGGCTGTTCCAAAGTACCTGATATTCATAATATCGGCCTAATGGAAGACCGGGCCACCTTGAGAATTTCAAGCCAACATATGGCCAACTGGCTTCATCATGGCATCTGTACGAAAGAGCAAGTGTTGGAAACAATGAAACGAATGGCAAAAGTGGTTGATGAACAAAATGCTGGCGATCCAAACTATATACCGATGTCCGAAAACTATGACGAATCCGTCGCATTTCAAGCGGCTTGTGAACTCGTATTAGAAGGTAAACATCAGCCAAACGGCTATACGGAACCAATCTTGCATCGGCGCCGATTGGAATTCAAGAAGAAACGGGCTTTGAACAGGGCATAAGGCAAGCAGTCAAGCTCATTTTGCTATATTGAGTAAAAGAGAAAATTTTTCAAAATAATTGTTATATAACACTTGATAAATATTTGTGTCTGTTATATATTAATAACAACAAATCATAAGAAGGTGACAATATGCAAACAAACCAATCAGCTGGAAGAATCTTTATTGACGAATGGGTGATGGAAAGATTAGTCATGGGAAAATCAATCGAAGATATGAACGGAACTACATTTATATATGGAAACGAATTATTAACACTCAAGAAAAAGGCTGATGGTTCGTTTGTGGTCGTACCGCAAAAAGCGCCGGAGGTGGTCGTTTTGGAAAAACCACATACAGAAGTTGAGATTTGTCCCAAGTGTGGAACAGAATACTCTTCTTTTAAGGAATCCTTGCAATGCTGCGCTGATATTGATTAATTTTTTTGCTTATAGTGTTATATAACATATTGTGTTATTAGAATTCAGATATACAACAGGTTGAGTGATTGATAGATTGGCTTAAAGCCAATCTACTCATGATAAAAAAATATGAATTGAATGGGAGAGAAAAGAATGTCCACAAGAGAGGAACAAATTCGCCAAATCGAAGAAAGTTGGAAAACGGATCGCTGGAGAGGGATTGAACGGCCGTATTCGGCAGCCGATGTTGTAAAGCTTCGCGGCTCGGTCGTTGTGGAACATACATTGGCGCGCATGGGAGCAGAGAGGTTGTGGAAACTCATTAATGAAGAGGACTACATCAACGCACTTGGCGCATTAACAGGAAATCAGGCGATGCAGCAGGTAAAAGCGGGTTTGAAAGCCATTTACTTAAGCGGATGGCAAGTGGCCGCAGATGCGAACTTGGCTGGCCATATGTATCCGGACCAAAGCTTATATCCCGCCAACAGCGTGCCGCAGGTTGTCAAACGCATTAATCAAACATTGCAGCGTGCCGATCAAATCCAGCAAGCGGAAGGGAAGGGAGACACATACTGGTTTGCGCCGATAGTCGCGGATATGGAGGCAGGTTTTGGCGGGCCGTTAAATGTATTCGAATTGACCAAAGCAATGATTGAAGCCGGTGCGGGAGGCGTTCATCTTGAAGACCAGCTTGCATCCGAAAAGAAATGTGGCCATCTTGGAGGAAAAGTGCTTCAGCCCACCCAAACAGCCATCAAGCATTTGATTGCCGCAAGACTTGCTGCAGATATCATGGATATCCCTACTGTCATAGTTGCACGCACAGATGCCAATGCAGCGAACTTGCTGACAAGTGATGTTGACCCTTACGATCATCCATTTTTAACAGGAGAAAGGAGTCCAGAAGGGTTTTACTATACGAAGCCGGGGCTGGATCAGGCCATTTCCAGGGGACTTGCGTATGCTCCATATGCCGATCTTATTTGGTGTGAAACAGCCGAACCTGATATGGATGAAGCAAGACGATTTGCCGAAGCGATCCATGAAAAGTATCCCGGAAAACTTCTCGCGTACAACTGCTCACCATCATTTAACTGGAAGAGCAAGCTAACGGATAAGGAAATTGCCAGCTTCCAGCAAGAGTTGGGTAAAATGGGTTACAAATTCCAATTTGTTACGCTGGCCGGGTTTCACTCTCTTAACCACAGCATGTTTGAGCTTGCCAAAGGATATAAAGAAACAGGAATGGCTGCATACTCCAAACTGCAACAGGCCGAATTTGCTTCCGAATCTGACGGATATACGGCAACTCGCCACCAGCGTGAAGTCGGAACAGGTTATTTCGATGAAGTATCTCTCGTCATTTCGGGCGGAAAGTCTTCCACAACAGCGTTGGCTGGATCGACAGAAGCCGCGCAATTTTAGTAAAGAAAATGCATATGCCTTGGCAAGGATTGTTCCTGCCGGGGCATATTGTTTATTGTAATCGATAAAATAATATGTTATAAAAAGGGTACGACATAAGTAAAATAAAAAGGACCGCAAGTGTTGCCGACACTTGCGGCCTCGTACAATAGCCGCCCTTTCAAGAGCGGCCGGCTCAGATTGTCTACATGAAATAGACCGATCCCCTAAACTTGTCGAGGGCTCAAGGGAGGTCTATTTCTTTTTGTCTTCAGACAGTATCGCGATCAAAGCGCCGAAAGCAATCATAAGTGACAGCGCTTCAAATACCGTCAATGGCATCACCCCCTTTCACCGGGAGTGAGCCAGACCACCCTTGAGAGAGCCTTCTTCTATTGTACAATCAAAGTATATCATAGCTCCTGCTCATGAAGAATCATTTTTGTGAATATTTCGTTTTTGAAAAATCCAGCTGAACAATAAACAGTATGTAGACAGGAGTTCTTCGGATAAATTGTAAAAAGAGGCGGTGTTTCCGAAGCAGTTATTTCAGCCTGTTTTACAGGGAATAAATCCAATCTTGCCGTAAATGCAATCGTAACGTACAGAATCATCCCCAACATTTTTTAAGAAGCCCCAAATAAGGACACACACCCATTAGGGTATACTTGGCATTGCCTGCTACATGTGTCCTTAGAGGGATTATGGATGTTTTGAAAAGGGTTATCTAGAAAATTGCGGATGGGCAACTGAAAAAAAGCATTTGGCACATGAACCATCACGTTAAAAAAGCGTCCATTCTTTCTGGCCTTTCATTCACAATTATTTTCACATGTCAAAAACAATTCTCAAAGCAACAATAAATAGGAAAGCCCAAACTGTTTCAATCAACTCATTGTTGGAAATTGCCTGTTTAGCTTTCTTGAGGATCTTCTTGATAAAAGTAGTTAGGGGTTAAAATTTCGTTGTTATAAGGTTTATGAAAAATATGAGTCGTTGCTGGAGATATTGGTGGAATAAGCCATGTCCAATCCCCGGTGACCGGGCGTCCGCTTTTTATTTCGTTTTCTTCAAATTGTTTCAATTGCTTGGCTGCCGTATGATGGTCGACAATCGTGACACCCGCTTTTTCATAAGAATGCAACACCGCGATATTTAATTCAATTAAAGCTTTGTCCATCCATAATGATCGGTTGGACTGAATATCCAAGCCCATGATTTCCGCCACTTTTGGCAGTAAATGATAACGGTCTTCATCCGCCAAGTTTCTTGCTCCAATTTCGGTCCCCATATACCAACCATTAAACGGAGCCAGCGGATAATCAATTCCGCCTATCTCTAAACGCATATCTGAAATAATGGGAACAGCGTACCACCTTATATCCAGCTTGCTAAAACCAGTAAGCTCCGGGTGAGTTATTGGAACTTCTTTCACCATTTCCTTGGGAATCTCATATAGCTTTGGTTCTTCCCCATATTCTTGAACGACAAGCGGGAGAATATCGAAGGGGGTTTTGTTTCCTCGCCACCCCATTTTTTCGCACATGTTGGTCAATTTGATAGACGTTGAATCTCCAATTACTTGATCGCCTTCTTTGTATCCGGCATAACGTATTAATTGATGGTTCCAAACTCTGATTGGATCTTTTCCGTTTTTTCGGGGCGCAAAGATCGTGATAGTAGGCCTGATTTTCCCATTATTTGTAGCATATTCAATATGTTTTATTAATGTTTTATAGGCGTCGTCTGCTGTTTGTACATGCCGCGCATCAAAAACATGCAGCCTATTCCAGAGCAATCGCCCTATACAGCGATTACTATTTCGCCACGCCATTTTGGCTCCGTGTTCTAATTCAAAAGTCTTGTGAACATAAGTTCCGGTAGCGTTTATTTCATTTTTTATTTCCTCAATTCGTTTCAATTGCTTTTCTTTAGAAATCCCAAGTTCACTGTAACAATTATTTATAAAGTGGGCTGCTTCCATGAGTAATTGATGTGTTTTCACATGCTGAATCATTCATATCAACTCCATACATCTAGTTAGTTTATCACTAATACATGATTGCAGTACTTAAATAACATGCATATTTAGTGAACTTTTTATTCGATAGATATGACTGGGAAGATCCTTTTTTACATAAATAAAGTGCAAAGTTATGTATTATTACGATTCATAATGGGGCGTCAGTTCAAGGCCTTAAAAATCGTTCACTTGCTTTTTATGTGATTTATACATGTTTTTAATGAGCACACGACGATCACGCACGGTTAAAAGAAAAGGTTTAAGAACTTCAGAACGGTAATGTGTGTGTTCATAAAGGTGAATTTCATGAGAATTGATGTTAAGATGAATTATCTATTGCAATTGTTTAATTACCAGAAGCGTTAGAACCGAAGCATCCTCAACAGTGATAGGCGCCTGATATATGAACTACTAGTGTGGCTAAAGTGGGACGTCTTATAAAGCTTCAAAAAAATCGTTCTTTGAATGGTTTGGTGGGAAGTAAGAGAAAGAAAGCTCTTGCTTTTATTTTTTTATGCTGATAGAATTTAACCAATCGAAAGTGTAAAATCACTGGTAGACGTTTGGTCGTTTTTCTAACGCATAAATGTTGATAATAAACACTTTCGAGCAAAGGGAGAAACCAGTGATCATAAAAATTCGAATAAGTTTTCCTTCGGGGCAGGGTGAAAATCCCTACCGGCGGTGATGAGATGATCTCTCTTAGCCCGTGACCCGTCTTGTGTCAAGACGGTGGATTTGGTGAAATTCCAAAGCCGACAGTGATAGTCTGGATGGGAGAAGGAAACTGGCGTTAGGACAAAACATGCTTGTAAGCATGCTTATTTTTCTATGGAAAAGCTTTGTCCAAACGTTAACTTTGCTGTTCTTTTAAGCCCCGAAACAAATCGTTTCGGGGCTTTTCCGTCGAGATCATGGTCATTTTGAAAGGAGGAGCCATGCCTGATAAAGAATTTTATATGAAATTGGCATTGCAGCTTGCCGAGTCTGTTATCGGACAAACAAGCCCGAACCCGCCCGTTGGTTGTGTCGTTGTAAAAGACGGCCGGATCATCGGTATGGGAGCGCATATGAAAGCCGGAGAGCCGCATGCAGAAGTAAATGCGCTTATGCAGGCGGGAGACAAGGCTGAAGGAGCCGATCTGTATGTTACACTTGAACCTTGTTCACATACGGGGAAAACGCCGCCATGCGCAAACCTGATCATTCGCAAAAAGATTAGAAATGTCTATATCGCGAGTATTGATCCGAACCCGCTTGTTGGAGGAAAAGGCGCAGACAAATTGCGCGATGCCGGAATTTTTGTTGAGGCGGGAATATGTGAAGATGTTTCCCGAACTTTGTATAAACACTATTTTCATTTTATCAAAACAAAAAAGCCGTTCGTCACATTGAAAACAGCTGTTACCTTCGACGGAAAAACAGCAGCTGCGAGCGGGAACAGCAAATGGATTACTTCAAAAGAGGCGCGGATGGATGTTCATGAATATCGCCATCGCCACGATGCGATTTTAATTGGTGTGAACACAGTCCTGGCCGATAACCCCCATCTCACCACTCGATTGCCCCAAGGTGGAATACATCCCATTCGAATTGTGTTAGATACCCTTTTAACCATACCTTTGCAAGCCAATATGCTTCATGATAGTGTCGCCCCAGTCATTGTTGTGTGCGGGAAAGGTGCTCAACAAAGCAGACAGGTTGCTCTTGAACAACTGGGTGTACAAGTAAAAAGAATGCCATCAGACATGATTCATATTGATTCACTGCTTACGTGGCTGGGAGAAGAACAAATTACTTCATTGTTTGTTGAAGGAGGAAGTACGGTCCATTCTTCTTTTATTCAGGCTCAGGCATTTCAAGAAATAATCATGTATATGGCGCCAAGGATATTATCTGATGATAAAGGCCGCCCAGTGTTTGGCGGAACGCCAAAAGAGCTGATAAAAGAAGGAACCCCCATCGCGTTCCAAGCGGTTGAAAAAGTAGGTCCCGACATTAAGATTATTGCTGTGCCAAAGGAAGGGGGAGAAGACGATATTTACCGGGATTGTTGAAGAAATTGGAACTGTTTCGAAGGTGGTACACGGTTCTACATCCTTTACGATCATGATTGCAGCCAAAACAGTGTTGCAAGATGTTCATTTAGGAGACAGTATCGCTGTCAATGGTGTATGTCTTACAGTTTCTAAGTTTGATGCCAATTCCTTTGCGGCCGACATCATGCCTGAAACGTATATGGCCACCGCCTTGAAAAAATTGCGGACTGGTTCGGTTGTCAACCTTGAACGGGCAATGAGAGCCGATGGCAGATTCGGAGGACATTTTGTGAGCGGCCACGTCGACGGCACAGGTACCATTATAGAGAAAAAGCGCAGTGAGAACGCGTTGTATGTAACGATTCAAGTACCCGATACATGTCATTCCTTTATTCATGATAAAGGTTCGATTGCCATTGATGGAACCTCATTGACCGTGTTTGGCGTGAAGGGAAACAACATTACTATTTCCCTCATTCCGCATACACAAACAGCAACCATTCTGGCCGAAAAAGCGGTTGGAGATCCAGTAAATATAGAATGTGACATGCTTGCAAAATATGTCTTTCATATGCTCAACAAAACAGGCCAATCAAACAGGGGTGTCACAATGGAAACCCTTGTCAACAATGGTTTTTTATAAATTCCGTATTTCAAGGGGAAAGTCGCTAGTAATCTGGACAAGTGACTAGTTATGTAAGTCAAGCCGCTACTACTTCAGAAAGTTGCTGGTAATTAGAGCCAAGCCGTTACTATTTCGTAAAAGTCGAAAGTAAATGAGTCAAGCCGCTACTATTTCAGAAAGTTGCTAGTAATTAGAGTCAAGCCGCTACTATTTTAGAAAGTTGCTGGTAATTAGAGTCAAGCCGCTACTATTTCGTAAAAGTCGAAAGTAAAAGAAGTCAAGTAGCTAGTATGCCAAAAAGGTCGCAAGGATTTTAAAAAAATTGCCAGTATTCCGATTTGTAGCATGTGTTTTTTGATCCCGCATATAAGGTGCCATATACACCCCTTCAAAATCTTGAGTGAATACAAAAGGTGGGAGCAAACGGCACCTAAATGCCCGATTGGTTCAACTAACATTCAGTAGGAGCCCTACTGAATGAAGTTTCACTTTATTTGATCAGTTCTGAATGGAGAAAGTATGGAGGTGAAAATATGTTTGCTGATATTGAAACTGCATTGGAAGAATTGAAAAAAGGAAAAATGATTATCGTTGTTGATGATGAGGATCGGGAAAATGAAGGGGATTTTGTTGCTCTCGCCGAAAAAGCGACCCCGGAAGTGATTAATTTTATGGCGAAACAGGGGCGAGGTCTTATCTGTACACCGATTACAAAAGAGTTGGCGGTCGATTTGAATTTGCCGAAAATGGTGCTTGAACATACAGATCCGCTCGGAACAGCCTTTACTGTCAGCATAGATCATATTTCCACCCATACAGGCATCAGCGCATTTGAGCGCTCTACAACGATATTAAAAATGCTTGAAGACGGCGCAAGACCTGCTGATTTTAACAGACCGGGCCACGTATTTCCCCTCGTAGCTGTGGACGGGGGAGTATTAAAGCGGCCGGGACATACGGAAGCTGCGGTGGATCTTGCTGTATTATGTGGTGCAAAGCCGGCGGGCGTTATTTGTGAAATTATGAATGACGATGGAACGATGGCACGTCTTACAGATCTTGAAAAGTTGGCCGGCCAATTTGGCTTGGTCATGATTACAATAAAAGATTTAATCATGTACAGGCTTTTTTCAGAATCGGAGATGAGCCGGGAAGCGGAGACGAAACTCCCTACGAAGTACGGAGATTTTAAGATGATCGGTTATGTAGATAAAACGGACGGGAAAGAACATGTGGCACTTGTAAAAGGGGATGTTTCTTCCGATTGGCCTATTATTGTCCGCTTGCATTCTGAATGTTTAACAGGGGATGTGTTCGGTTCATGCCGCTGCGACTGCGGCCCTCAACTAGAGGCTGCCCTAGAACGGATTTCTGAAGAGGAAAACGGTGTACTGCTTTATTTGCGCCAAGAAGGAAGAGGGATCGGGCTTGTCAATAAATTAAAAGCCTACCAATTGCAGGATGAAGGGTATGATACGGTACAGGCGAATGAAAAGCTCGGTTTCCCCGCCGACATGCGTGACTTTTCCATAGGAGCGCATATTTTAAAGGATCTTGGCGTCAAGCAGGTGCGGTTATTAACGAATAATCCAAGAAAGATATCGAGCTTGCGAGGATTGGGTTTGGACATTGTTGAGAGAATACCGATACAGTTGCCAACGAAAAGAGAGAACGAAAGATATTTAAAAACAAAAGCTGAGAAATTGGGTCATATGTTGCTATTCTAAGAAAAGGGAGAGGCTTAAATGAGTAAAGTTTTTGAAGGAAATCTTGTTGGGACAGGTTTGAAGATAGGCATTGTGACAGGCAGGTTCAACGAATTTATTACGGGAAAACTTCTTTCCGGTGCATTGGACGCGCTCAAACGGCACGGGGTTTCCGAAGGCGATGTTTCCATTGCTTGGGTCCCCGGTGCATTTGAAATTCCCTTAACGGCCAAAAAAATGGCCAAGACAAATGATTATGATGCCATTATTACGCTTGGCACAGTAATTCGCGGGGCGACACCCCATTTTGATTATGTAAGTGCAGAAGCGGCAAAAGGAGTTGCTAACGCCGCAATGGAATCTGGTACACCTGTTATTTTTGGGGTATTGACGACTGACACGATTGAACAGGCTATAGAGCGTGCCGGGACAAAAGCGGGAAACAAAGGATGGGAAGCGGCTGTCAGCGCTATTGAAATGGCTAATCTCTACAGCTCGATGGACATGTAGAATTTGAAAAAAGGCAGTGCCGCGCGGCACCGCCTTTTTTTAGATGAGAAGATTTGTCAGCTCCAAAATTACGGACAAGGAGCTTGACAGTGATCTCATTCATCTTTCTCTTCCATGGCTGACTTTAACGCATCCGCCAAACTGTTCCCAAACGATTCGTCATTTGAATATTTTTTTAAAAGCTGCCGCTCCTCTCTTTTTGACACGGCTTTTTTCTGTTTTTCCAGCTTTTCTACAATATTACAGCGGCGGCATTGAAAATAGGCACCCGCCTTCCCCTGGTGGATTTCCATTTTTTTGCGGCATTGCGGACAGCGGCGATTTGACAGTTTTGGGTCTTTCCGTTTTCGAAAGCCGCACGAGATGTCCGAGCAAACGAGCATCCGGCCGTCTTTTCTTTTCACTTCTTTCATAAGAGAGCCGCATTCCGGACATTTTGTCCCTGTCAAGTTATGTGCTTTATATTTTTTTTCGCTTTGTTTTATTTCTGTTACGATTCGTTTCGTTTGGTTTCTTATTTTTTGTAAAAATTCGCCTGGATTGCCTTTTCCGCGTGCAATGGCCTCAAGCTCGGCCTCCCACTTAGACGTCAATTCGGGTGATTTCAATTCGTCATTCACCAAATCAATCAGCTGTTTGCCCTTTGGAGTTGGATACAACCGGTTATTTTGGCGGTCAATGACTTCGGAACTTAAAAGCTTTTCGATAATGTCGGCTCTTGTTGCCGGTGTCCCCAAACCGTATTTCTCCATTCGGGCAAGTAAGTCCGATTCGTTAAACCGGGGAGGTGCTTCTGTCATATTTTCCTTCAACATGGCGTCGCGTACAGAGATTTTCTTACCAGGTTTGAGGACTGCCAAACTGTTGGAAGCTTCCGTAGGTTCATTGCCTTGCAAAATCACTTTAAAGCCGGGATCAACCGCAATGGTTTCTTGGACTGTAAAGAATTCCCCTTCAATATCAAATACTGCCCGCACCGATTCGAATCGGCAGATTGGATAAAAAAGAGTCAAAAATCTTGTGGCAATTAGTCCGTACAACTTTTTCTCATCCACAGAAAGATCATTCATGGAAGGTCTTTCTTCTGTCGGTATGATAGCGTGATGGTCGGTTACTTTTTCGTTATTAAAAACCCGTTTCGCCAATACGCTCCCACTATGTTTCCTTGCATGACGCACTTCTTCTTTATAAACGGATGAAAGAGCGGAGAGCCTTTCTGACATAGTACCGGCCAAATCCGTCGTTAGATAACGAGAATCAGTTCGTGGATACGTTACGAGTTTATGCTGCTCATAAAGGCTTTGCAAGACGTTGGACGTTTTTTTGGCGGAAAATCCATACCGTCTGTTGGCATCCCTTTGCAATTCTGTCAAATCATAGGGAAGGGGCTGCGGCTCTGTTTTTTCTTTTCGTTCGATCGTTTTCACGAGAGCCTGCTTGCCTTTTATTTTCTCGAAAATTTGTTTGGCCTGTTGTTCTGAAAAAATGTTTTTGTTGCCATTTGTTTCCCATATTGCTGTTAAGGTCCCGACATGGGCGTGAATGGTCCAATATGGTTTGGGAATAAAAGATTGGATCTCTTTTTCGCGGTCTAAGATCATGGCCAATGTTGGTGTTTGTACCCGACCGGCGGATAACGGATCTTCATATTTTGTCGTCAAGGCCCGGGTTGCGTTTAAGCCGATGAGCCAATCGGCTTCGGCACGACAAACCGCTGATTTGTATAGTGAATCATATTGTTTTGCGGGCTTCAACCGGCGAAAGCCTTCTTTGACCGCCCGGTCTGTATAGGACGATATCCATAATCTTTTAATTGGTTTATTCCACCGGATTCTTTCGATAATCCAGCGGGCGACAAGTTCACCTTCGCGTCCGGCATCCGTGGCGATAATCAGTTCTTTCATGTCTTTTCTTTTCGCGAGCCTCTCAATGCCTTTAAACTGGGCTGTTGTTTGTCTGATGACTTTTAAGCCCATTTTCTCTGGGATAATGGGCAAGTCTTCCATGCGCCAAGTTTTATATTTTGTATCATAGTCTTCAGGCATCTTCAATTCCACTAAATGTCCTAGTGCCCAAGTAATGACAAACTTTTCTCCTTCTATATAATGCTTTTGTTTTGTTTTACAGCCCAGAATACGCGCCAAATCGCGTGCTACGCTGGGCTTTTCCGCTAGTATGAGTGATTTCATTATGGTGCTCCCTTCGAACTTAAGGTTCATATCTTAGTATAACGATCAATAGACGAAAGATAAAATAGTTGATGGTATATAAATGAAGCGCCCAATCCAAAAGCTAAGCTTTTGAATAGCTTATGGTGTAGGGGGTTTTCCCTTATTCCCGAATCAGGAGGTGAAGATCATGGGCTTCTGGGGATGCGGTTATGGCTTTGGAGGCTATGGCTTTGGCTACGGCGGAGGCTTCGCGTTGATCGTCGTATTATTTATCTTGTTGATTATTGTCGGCGCTGCTTGGGGTTACTAAAATATAAGTGGAGACGGTTTACCGCACTGTCTTCATAAAATAATTTGCCGGAAAAAGACTGCCTCACTTCCCAGCAGGTATGGGGCAGTCTGCACTTTTGCCAAGTTTAGTCAAACCCTTCTTGTTTATCATATGCATTGAGAATAATAGTAAAAGTAGTCCAATCATCGTTTGACCGGCAAAATAATTTTCCGTTATGTTTTTCGATAATTTCTTTGGATACATAAAGCCCAAGGCCAGTTCCTGTTTTCTTAGTCGTCACAAACGGCTCAAAAATGCTTTTAATCAGGTGATCCGGTATTTTAGGCCCTGTATTGGATGTTTCCAGAACAATTTTCCCGTCTTTTCTGTACCCTTTTATATGGATCACTGCTTCGGAGCTCTCTGCCGCCATCACCTCAATGGCATTGAAAATAATATTGATGATGACTTGGCGAATTTCTTCTTGAACCCCTTTTACAAATAGATTTTGTTCCAGTTCTTGCTTTAAGGAAACATTTAGTTCGAGCAGCCTGGGATAAACAAATGCAGAAATTTGATCCATTAAATCGTTTAAGGAAAAGACCACTTTTTCTTGATCAACCACTTGCTTTTTGGAAAGCATAAGAAATTGTGTAATTCTGAACTTTAGTTGGTCCAACTCCGCCGAAATAATGTCCATATACGGGAGATCCGGGTATTCGGCACGCAATAGTTGAACGAATCCTTGAACAGTTGTAAGCGGATTCCTGAATTCATGAACAAAACTGGATGTCATCTGGCCGAGTAACGTCAGGCGATCTTCGTGACTTGAATTAATATGGCGATTTTTCTCTTCATTCATTTGATTTTTTATGGCACAGTAGTGGGAAATCAAATGAAATGTGAATCGATCAATGATATTTAATAATTGTGAAAAGATATGTTCCAACTTTTTTAGATGGGCAGGATAATTGTATAGCTCATCCACGAGCATGTTTCTTGCCATATTGACATTATATACGAGTGTTTCAATCCCTAAATTATCCTTAATTTTAATCTTGGCCAATTTATAAGCGTTGGCTTGCAAATAATTTTCCAGTTCAGCTTTGGATAGTGACAGACCATGCAAAGCTACCTTTAAAATAAATCGCCCTACGCTATTTGTGCTTAATTGTCCTGATCCGGTCTGATCGGGCGGATGCATTGCTTTTTTATCCCATCTTTCGAGGATTGTCGTCTTTTTCTCTTGGAGATAAGATATCACATCATCCTTTAGCTGATCCATAGCCTCACTCACCTCTCTACTATTATAACAACTAGAAAATAAAAAGCTCTATCAAAAAAATAATACTTTATAAGACTATTATTCGTTATTCGGCAAAATATTCATTCTTCATACAAAATGTTGCAAGTTTTTTCTTTATAAAGAACAGGATTCCATGTCCATTGTATCATTTTATAAAGCAGGGATATATGCCTATATATTAATTTTCCCAAGTCATTTATAATAATGGTATCAACGTTTCCTAGCCAATTTGCTTAATTTTTATGCAAGTAAAATCATGATGGTGTCGAATGCTCGGATCAGCCACAGTATAAAATTGGACAAGGCACAATCTTGTCACGCGGGGTGAAACCGGTCATGAAAAATGAACATGAACCTAACAGACGGCAGCATCCAGCCATTCGAAAATGTATGAAGCATTTGGATATCATCGGAGCTAATGATAAGACAAGGCAAATTGTGTATATGTATATGAAGTCAATGGATGAAGAAATTGAAAGGTTGAAGAAACAAAACCTTCAAGTTGACCAACTTATAAATTCTGTAGACAATCGGTGATCCGATTGTTTTTTTATTGTTACATAATATAAAGTCAAACCGCTTTTATGCCGACGATGTGTAATTCACCCCAGCTTCATTAAACAGGAAGATTGGTGTGCATGTGAAGTAACAAGGCTGCTTGCCTGGCGATGGCCGGCGAAGCGACAGAAATTGAAAAGTGCGATAGCGGAAATTGCTGCGAGCTTGGAGTAGTTTCCGAAAAACATATCCAAAGCCGACAATGCTCAGGTGGTTGAAAAGACCGGCTTGCAATGAGTTTTGTCCTTCTTGCGCGTAGACTTGCGCCTTGAGCGTATCTAATGGAATAAATTGGGTACGCCTCTTTTACTTGTTGTATTTTCCTAAATATTGCTGATTAGCCAACAAAAAAGGAATGGCTTTTCAAATAAAAAAACTTTATATTAGAAGATGGGTTACTGTAGCATGGGTGTGGAAGAAAGAAGGGATAAAAGAATGCAACTTTTTCACAAACTATGGGCTGCAGTTAAAAAACTATGGAAAAAAGCCCATTTAAACCAAATTATATTATTGCTCGTATCATTATTCATATTGATAGGATTATCTTATTTTGCGTATTTGGCCAACACGGCGAATGTCGAGTCTTTAAAGCAAGGGTTGGCTCAAGCTACCGTGATTTATGACAAAGATAGCGATGAGGCCAGCAAAATATCCGCCAATCGGACAGAAGGCGTATCAATCGGTAAAGTGCCCGATCATTTGAAAGACGCGATAGTCGCCATTGAGGACCACCGCTTCTATGATCATAGAGGGTTTGATGTCCGGGGAATTATGCGCGCCTTTTTCCAAAATTTATTGTCCGGCCGAATCCGGGCGGGAGGAAGTACGTTAACACAGCAGTTGACGAAAAACGCTCTCTTGTCACCTGAAAGAACCTATAAAAGAAAATTGGAAGAAGTATTTCTGGCGATTGAAATCGAAAAGAAATATACGAAAGATGAAATATTGGAAATGTATTTGAATCAAGTGTATTTTGGCAGCGGTGCCTGGGGTGTGCAAAACGCATCGAAAAAATATTTTGGAAAAGATGTGGATGACATCACCTTAAGTGAAGCGGCCATGCTGGCTGGCATTGTAAACAGACCAACCGCCCTTGATCCCTATAAAAACTTTGATGGGGCGATAGAACGAAGAAATCTAGTATTAAAACAAATGCTCGAATTTGAAATGATTTCTGAGTCAGATTATCAAAAAGCCCGTAAAGAAAAGATTGTGTTGGATGATAAGGGAGGAGATCCATTGAAAGGAAAGTATCCATATTATGTGGATGCTGTTCTCAATGAAGCGATCAACAAATATGGATTGACCCAAGACGAGATTTTGACGAGGGGATATAAAATCTATACGCAAATGGATCAAAACCTCCAAGCCAGCTTGGAAAAGGTGTATGCCAATCATGCCATCTTCCCGTCGAGTCCCGATGGAACATTGGCTCAGAGCGGGTCCATCCTTCTTGACCCGAATTCAGGCGGTATCCGGGCGCTTGTCGGGGGGCGCGGCAAGCATACGTTCAGGGCTTATAATCGTGCTACTCAACTAAAGGCGCAGCCTGGATCTGTCATGAAGCCGCTGGCCGTATATACACCGGCGCTTGAAGAAGGGTATACGGCCGAATCAATGTTGAAAGATGAAGAGGGTATGTCATTTAACGGATACACACCGAAAAACTTTAACGGCCAATATGCAGGTGAAGTTCCCCTCTATACAGCCGTTGAGCAATCATTAAATGTTCCGGCGGTTTGGCTTTTAAATGAAATTGGCTTGGAAAAAGGGGTAGAAGCAGCCCGAAAGTTTGGCTTGACGATCAAAGAAGAGGATAAAAACTTAAGTCTCGCGTTGGGGGGAACGACTACGGGATATTCACCGCGCCAAATGGCTGAAGCATATTCTGTATTTGCCAATGACGGAAAAAGGATGGAAAGCCACATCATTACAAAAATTGTCGGTCCCACCGGCAATGTTGAAGCTGAATTCAAACCAAAATCAACCCGTGTGACAAGCCGAAAGACGGCTAAACAAATGACGGCCATTTTACAGAATGTTGTAGAAACCGGAACGGGCAGAAATGCAAAAGTAGAAGGCTACTCGATTGCCGGAAAAACCGGATCAACCCAGCTGCCATATCCAGAAATTAGAAACGGCACAAAAGACCAGTGGTTCGTGGGGTACAGCCCTAATCTAGTTGGAGCTGTTTGGCTCGGATATGATATTACTGACAGAAACCATTACCTAAAGGGATCGAGCAGCCAAACTGTTGTTCCTATTTTCCGGGAAATGATGGCAAATGCGCTTCCCCATGTGGAACAAGAAGAATTTGATATACCTTCTGTTAATGAGCGGTTAGAAGAAGAAAAACGAAAAGAGGAACAATCCGTAAAGGAAAAGCTTGATCAGTTTGACGAAAAAATGAAGGAAGAAGCCAAAAAATGGAAGGAGCAGCTGGAAAAAGGAAAAGGTCATCTGGAAAAACTTGAAGAAAAACTAAAGGATACGTACCGGCGGCTGAAAGAACAATAAACGTTTCAAGTCCAGTTTTTCTTAAACACGGAAGATGAAATTTTTGGCGTTTTATGAGAGAATACATGTTGTTAAAGAACACGAGGAGGCATGTACAAGATGGAATTCCGGATTGAGCGGGATACAATTGGTGAAATGAAAGTTCCTGCGGACAAGTATTGGGGAGCACAAACACAGAGAAGCAAGGAGAACTTTAAAATTGGCCATGAAAAAATGCCGCTGGAAGTCATTAAGGCATTTGTCCAATTGAAGAAAGCTGCTGCCATTGCGAACAATGAGCTCGGCAAGTTGTCCGATACAAAAAAAGAAGCTATCCTCAAAGCTTGTGATGAGGTATTGGAAGGAAAGTTTGACGAGCATTTTCCACTTGTTGTGTGGCAGACAGGGAGCGGCACCCAATCTAACATGAATGTTAACGAAGTGCTTGCGCGCCGTGCCAACGAGTGGTTGAGCGAGGATTCGGATGAGAAAGTCCATCCAAACGATGATATTAACATGTCACAAAGCTCGAACGACACTTTTCCAACGGCCATGCACATCGCGGCCTATCATGCCATTTATCAAGAACTGCTTCCGGCATTGGAACAATTAAAGCAGACGCTTCTTGAAAAGGAAGAAGCGTATAGGGACATTATCAAAATTGGCCGTACACATTTACAGGACGCTACGCCGCTTACATTGGGACAGGAAATCAGCGGTTGGCGCGCCATGTTAGAGAAAAGTGAAAAAATGATTCGAGAAAGCGCGGAACATTTGCTTAACTTGGCGATTGGCGGAACTGCTGTCGGAACGGGAATTAATGCGGAGCCCGAATTTGGAGACAAAGTCGCGAACCAGATCAGCAAACAAACAGGATATGAATTCGTATCTTCCGACAATAAATTTCATGCCTTGACAAGCCATGATGAAATTGTTTTTGTTCACGGTGCGCTAAAAGGACTTGCCGCCGATTTGACGAAAGTCGCCAATGACGTACGCTGGCTGGCAAGCGGTCCACGGAGCGGCATCGGAGAAATTGCCATTCCGGCGAATGAACCTGGCAGCTCCATCATGCCTGGAAAGGTAAACCCGACACAAAGTGAAGCCCTCACAATGGTGGCTGTGCAAGTGTTTGGAAATGATGCCGCGATCGGATTTGCGGCGAGCCAGGGCAACTTTGAATTGAACGTTTATAAACCGGTCATTATTTACAACTTCCTTCAATCCGTTCATTTACTGGCAGATGCCATGGTTTCGTTTGATGAAAAATGTGTACGTGGATTGGAGCCTAATATCGAGGTCATTAATGAGAATGTAAACCGTTCTCTAATGCTCGTGACAGCCCTCAACCCGTACATCGGTTACGAAAAAGCTGCTGAAATCGCGAAGTTGGCTTTTAAAGAAGGAACAACGTTGAAAGAAGCGGCCATTAAAACAGGTTATGTAACAGAACAGCAATATGACGAATGGATTGATCCAAGCAAAATGGTCAACCTTCCGAAATAATGGACAAAAAATTGAAACCCCCCGGGTCATTCCCAGGGGGTTTTTATCCATCCTATTATCATGTTATCGGCCGGAAAATCCACCAAGTTGCTGCTGCGCCATTGCAACCAGACGTTTGGTGATTTCACCACCAACAGATCCGTTTGCACGGGAGGTAGTGTCCGCGCCAAGATTCACGCCAAACTCTTGAGCGATTTCATACTTCATTTGATCAATCGCTTGCTCGGCTCCTTGTACTAAAATTTGGTTGGAGCTGTTATTGTTAGCCATGTTGTCATCTCCTTATTGTATGATATAAATTGGTTGGGTCAGTCGGAATTGCACCGACAAACATGCATGTTAGCTACTAAGCTCAACCCAATGTATTTCTATTTTGTTTTCATAAGAAAAAAATATACATGTAGATAAAAGGGAAATTTTCCCTGGCATCAAACATGTATGATTTCAGCGCGGCCACAAAAAGTAATCAAAAAGGTGGCTTCCAAATGTCAGTTTGTCCACTATGTAACGGAATGAGCGATGAGTCTTATCAATGCTCCTTATGTAAGGGGGAAATGAAGGATAAAGGAAAAATGTACGATTACTACGACGATTATTCTCCTTATATGGAAATTGATTGGAATAAGCTCGTGGATGGCATTCCAGATAATGCAGAGAAGCCGGAATGCGTACACTTATTGATCTGCCCTTATTGTGGTAACGAACGAGAATTGACGGTTCATCATCCATAAAAAAGGGCACGGATATCCGCGCCCTTTATGGCATACTCTCATTGTTTTCCGGCGATTCTTCGGGAGGAAAATCTGTACTCTGTTCGATGTTTACATAATCTTTTCTCATAAACACTGTTCCACCCGCAAGTCCCTCATTCACCATGCGGTCGATATCAAGAAAAGATTGATTTTTTCCTTCATATTTTGTATCGGGTAAAAATTGGCCGTTTTTTTGATCCATCACATAAACCTCCTTTTTTACAGTTTCGGCAGTCTATGTGATAAATCATTCATAGAAAAGAATGTCAGTTTTTTGCTAGCGTTGGTCATAAACATGATAAAGCATTAAATCGTGTATATACTTCTCGATATTTTGCACACTTTTGGCATCGGGAGCTTGGGTAAGCCAATCAATGCCTCCGTTTTGCTTGTATATGCCTTCATATTTTTGTCCGTTAAAATAAAAAGAAAAATTCCAGCCGGGAATGTTTTCATTCCGATACAACGGACTGTATTGAAAATGTTGCAGCATCTGAATCGCTCCTTCTATTGTTTCGATAATACCAGTTCATTTTCCAGTGTTTTGTTAGAACGAAGCAAAAAGGCGCCAGCCAGCCGTTTCGTCAAATAATCTGTTTGGCCCAATTCCGGATGGGGAAAAAGGGCTGGATCGCAGTTTTCCTCCGCTTTAAGCAGCCAGATGCGCCCATCACGGTCTATCCCCAGCTCCAATTTCATTCCTGTAAGTATTCCTCCGATATTATCCTCGATCGCACTGGCAATTTCACTGGCAGCCTTTTTAAGCTTTTCCAGATTTTTATTCCTTTCCTCTTCGTCTTGAAATACGTCTTCAAAAGAAAGTTCGTTTGTTCCGTTTTGTTCATAGGCGTATTTTACTTTGATTGTATCCGCTTCCCATGTATTATTGTGATTTACAACAACATGAAAATCAACTGCTTTGTTTTCTTTTCGAATGAGCCG
Source organism: Siminovitchia sp. FSL H7-0308 (assembly GCF_037980985.1). NCBI lineage: Bacteria > Bacillati > Bacillota > Bacilli > Caryophanales > Bacillaceae > Siminovitchia > Siminovitchia sp. FSL H7-0308. The sequence continues at coordinate 2,493,801 of NZ_CP150282.1, read as the reverse complement.
AATACCTTGTTGAACGAGGAATTTTTCCAATTGCTTTCTCCCGTATACCCTTCTTGAAAAGCCTTCAAGAGATTTGAATTTCAGAAGTTTGTTCGTTTGATCGAATAAGCGGCAATAATATAACCGTTCTTTCGGGTGATAAAGAAGCTGGCAAGCTGCATGGCCATCATCACCTTTTAAAAAGACATGGCCATAGTCATCGAGCATGCGCCCCACGGATGAAAAAGAGATGAACGGATGCGTTTCCGGCAAGTACTGCTCTGCCCGCGAATCATTGTAAAGTTTTTCATACAGTTCAAGTTGGCTGAAAAAGCCGGGATGATACCAGGAGATCAAATAATCATTTTCAAACTTTTGTTTTAATAACACTGATTTATGACGATTTTCGCTGGACCTTTTTGGCAGACGATCCATTACGATGCTTGGAAAAGGGACCGTACTTTTTTTCCAACCCTCCTCCGTATGGAAAAACCCGTGGATACAACCGTTTTCCCAGTCAATATGCTCTTTCCCGAATAAAAACGGGACAGCTCCTAACGCTCTATGAACAGACATTGAACTTGCAATGAGGTCGGATCTTGGTCCAATTGGTGTAAGCTGTTTCGGAGTGAAGCCTGACGTGTAAATACCGATGAGCGGTCCCAAAAATAAGATTTCCCCATTTTCAAAAAGACTGATGGAGGAAATAAAATCCGGAAGTTCAAGGGCAGCGCGCAACCCTGTACTGATCCTGACCACGTTCTTTCCATCCGGATGTGTTAGAAATACCGCCTCTTCCAAAGCCGAACCAAATGCCGCATATTGATGTTTTTGTTTAAAAGTGAAATCCTTCGGGTAATGCAATTCCAGCTTTGGCTCTTCAAAAAACTCAATTTTAAAATGTCTTTTCATTGCTGAAGCCTCCCTGGGAGCGTCCATATTTGCCCTTGTATGCGGTCATTCTTTATAATCAGGTCATGACCGGTTTTTGTGGGCGCTTTTCTTATCATCGTATGTGAGTGTAAATGTCTGTGTTCAAAAGAAATATGAATATTCGCCTAAACAATATCGGTCACTATCCGGTTGCGCCGGACATTGTATGCTGTGCGCCGGTAGTTGCAAGACATCTTGCTTGATTTTTTGCTTGTGTGCTAGTCGGAAAAGCGGATCATCGACCCCGGCAAGTTTTTTTCGGACTAGCTGTCATTGAAAAAACCGTTGCCACCACTGGGTTACCACGCTTATAGCAGTTGAAGAGGCTTATGCTGATCGTGGCCAATCCAAAGTGCTTGTTTATATCGTTTATACGCTTTTGCATAGTTGGAGGAGATGCATGATGAACAATTGGTTCATATTAGTGTTGTTTATGATGGTGATAGGAGCAGTGATCGGTGGCTTTACAAACTTTCTTGCCATTCGGATGCTGTTTCGGCCGTTTTATCCAGTTTATATCGGGAAATGGAGGCTTCCGTTTACGCCGGGGTTAATTCCGAAAAGACAAGGGGAACTGGCGGCACAAATAGGGCGGCTTGTCGTCAGCCATTTAGTCACGCCCGACAGCATTAATAAAAAATTGACAGATGAAACGTTCAAACAAGAAATGGAAATCTGGATCAATGACAAGATATCTCATTGGCTTGACAAAGGGATGACATTGGAAGAATTGTTGGAACACATGCAAATATTCGCCCCGGGTGAAAAAATATCTGTATATATGAATACCCAAATTGAAAAAAAGTTTTATTCATTAAAGCAACAATATAAAGACAAATCATTAATGGAGATCGTTCCCGAACAGTGGTTGGAAGTTTTTCAGCAAAACATTCCCCTTATTGCCGACCGAATCATTCAAAAGGGGAGCGAGTATTTTACAAGTGAGGAAGGCAAAGAGAAAATCACTGTCATGATTGAAAACTTTTTCAAAACCCGGGGGAAAATATGGAACCTGATTCAAATGTTTATTGGTGAGGAACAGCTTGCTGAAAAGGTGCAGCCTGAGTTGAACAAATTTCTGCATCATCCAAACACAAAACAAGTACTTGTCTCCATCATGGAAGAAGAAACAGCCAAATTTAAACGTAAAAAGGCGCATGAATTTCTGCAACATTTAAATGATCAAAAAGCTATTTCATTTTTGCAAGAAACGGCTGCAAAGATGGTGAAAGTGGATGACATTTTACAAAAGCCGATCAGTGAACTTGTCCTCCCTTATCGGGCTAAAATAAAGGAATCTGTCCTCCCGAATCTTCTGTCCATCGCAGGGGAGTACTTGACGAAACAATCCGGCGAGGTGTTGGAACGTTTTCAAATAGAAGACATTATTCGGAACGAAATAGAATCTTTCTCCCTGAAACGATTGGAAGAGCTTGTCATTTCAATCGCTAAAAAAGAATTGGTCATGATCACTTATCTCGGAGCGATATTGGGGGGAGTAATTGGAATCATACAGGGTATCATTGTTACAGTTGCATCATAGTATGTTAAACGATGAGGGAGGAGTTGTTAATATGAGTACCAATTTATATGATCAAGCGTATGTTCTTGAAAAAGCGGTGCGAAGAAGCACAGAATTCAGCCACCTGAAGCAAATGTTTGAAGCAGTCGCCAATGATCCGGCAGCCCGTGACTTGTTTGATGAGTTTCGGAATGTTCAATTGCAGCTTCAGCACAAACAAATGGAAGGCCTGCATATTACTGATGATGAAGTAATGAAAGCACAAGAAATTGCCAACCGGGTGCAGCAACATCATAAAGTGGCGAAGTTAATGGATGCAGAACAACGGATGAGCATGATCATTGCCGAATTAAATAAAATCATTCTGAAACCACTTGATGATCTGTATGGTCCCAGTTTCGGGTGATTTGAACGAAGGGGCTGGAACATAAGTTGAAAGCTGATTCATATTCGTAAAAATCGTGAGAATAAAACCGCGTGAAATCAAGGTTTTGAAACTTGTTTCCATGCGGTTTGTTTCATTTTTACAGGGTTTTTGTTCCGGTCCCTTTGCTATTTCGTATTTGCTTATGTCCAGCCCCGTTTTCTTGCTATTTTCCAATCCGTCAAGTTTGTTCTAATTGTCCCGCGCATCTCGTATATATAAATAAAGGCAGAGACTGCGTAAAGGGGGAGCATGCAACATGGTATATAAAATGCTTGTCATGAATATCGATGGAACTCTTGAGCAAGACAATGGCAAGATTCATAAACATACCCGGGAAGCGGTGGATTTTGCGCTGCAAAAGGGAATTCATATAACGATCGCCACATCGAGGAACTTTCCGGCAGCCAAACGTGTGGCGAAAATGCTAAAGCTTGACTCCTATTTAGCTACGCATCAAGGCGCTTTCATCGCCAAAGAATTAAACAAACCGATATATGTTCATCGAATTAATGAGCAGATTACAAGTGAACTCGTCACGCTTTTAGAATCTTTTTCTTGCCAAATTCGCCTTGTACATGAAAAATTTTTACTTGGCAATAAAGTGAAGGTCCCCAACAACATGCTGGCAAAGGTTGTTTTTCAATCGGCGAGCCGCTTCATCTACCAAGAAAGGTACGTTGATTCTCTAAGTGAACGACTGTTGGATGATCCTGTTTCTCCACCAAAAATGGAAGTGGTTTTTTTCGCGAAAAAGGATTTGGAAGATGCGAAAAAAGCGATTGAGGAAATGTACGAAGAAGTCCATTGCATAGAATCCGATGGACTAAAGATGGAAATTGTGGCGGCGGGCGCTTCAAAGTTAAATGGGATCAAGTATATTTGTAACCACTATGGCATCAAGCAGCACGAAGTTGTTGCCGTCGGAGCAGGCATGGATGATATTCCTCTCGTCAGTTGGGCGGGTTTGGGTGTTGCCATGGGCAATGCGCCTATTGCGCTTCAAGATTCCGCAGACTGGATTACGAGGACCAATAATGAAAACGGCTTGGCCTACATGGTTCGAGAACATTTTCGAAAGCAGTATCGCATCGAATTTTTAAAAAAGAACAATATGCTTAAATAAACGCTTGGAAAGGCGCCTTCGGCTTTTGGTAAAAGCTCGGAGGCGCCTGTTCATTGTCAGCGGTGAAATAAAACAAGCTGTCCCGCTTGTGTTGTGCATCGGTGTGTGTGTTGAAGCAGTCCTTTTTCAGCCAGAATGGCGTTCCCTTTCTCTTTGGCCTCGCTTTCATTGTTTGCTTCAAACGTTTCATCCAGCAATGTTTTCCCTGTTTTCTCAAAAGCGGTTAAGTAATAGGTTCCCATTCTATGAACCTCCTTTTTTTATCACTATCATTACATACTTGCGGTAAAATGAAAAGGTGGTGATGGCATGTACTCCCAAACTTTAGTATAATAATGAGAACGTATATTCGTTTGGGGGGGGTGGCTGTCATCATGAAAGAAATCCGTTTTATACATACAGCAGATTTGCATTTGGACAGTCCTTTCCGGGGCTTGGGCCATTTGCCGAAACCATTGGTACAGCGTTTAAGGGAAAGTACATTTACGGCATTTCAAAACGTAATTGACGCGGCTATCGAAAAAAAGGTTGATTTCGTGCTCATATGTGGTGATTTATATGACGGGGAAGACCGCAGCATCAAAGCACAGGCGCGATTGAGAAAACAGTTGCAGCGATTGGAAGAAAGCGGCATATCCGTTTTTATGATACACGGGAATCACGATCACTTGGACGGCGGCTGGATCTCGCTTGACATGCCGGGAAATGTTCGGATCTTTTCAGAGAAAGTGGAGTCCGTCAAATGGATTGGGAAAAACGGGGTTTCCGCTTATGTGTACGGATTCAGTTATCCAAAGCGGCATGTCTATTCCCGGAAAGTCGCAGAATATAAAAGAGTGGAAGGGGCCGATTTCCATATTGCCATGCTTCATGGAAGCGAAGAAGGGCAAGGAGGGACGCATCAGCCTTATGCTCCTTTTTCAGTTGATGAATTGCTCAAAAAAACCATGGATTATTGGGCGCTCGGCCACATACATCAAAAACAAATACTGCATTCCAATCCGTATATCGTATATCCGGGAAACATTCAAGGAAGGCACCAAAAAGAGTATGGGGAAAAAGGTTGTTATTTTGTTGTTTTAAAAGAGGCGGGCGAAACGGAAGTGGAATTTATTGAAACGGCGGATATTCGCTGGGAATCAATCGACATCCACATTCGGGAAGGCATGGATCTAACGCAGCTTTTTAATGAATGTATAAAAGAAATGGAATCACTCCGGTCAAACAAAGCCGAAGGGGTCCTTTGCAGTTTGACCCTTCACCAGGCGGATTTGCTTTTGGATAACGTTTTGCGAACGATTGAGAATGAAGAGTTTCTAGAAATGCTTCAAGACAATGCTGATTTCGAAGGAGCATTTGTTTGGCCTTATAAGATTCATGCCACGATGCTTCATTCCTCGAGTGTTATTGATGAAAAACTGGCCGACACTATCGAAAGCATCGTTTTGGAATTAAAGAGCGATGGATTAGATGAAGCGATTGCTGATCTTTACTCCCATACATATGGAAGTCGTTATTTGGATGCTTTCACTGAACAGGAATTAGACGAGATACTTTATTCTGCCCAAAAGCTTGTGATTGACTCGATTTCCAGGATGAAGTGAAGGGGGGAGAATCATTGCGGCTTATAGAAATTTACATATACGGATATGGTAAATTTAACGATCTCCATATTAAAAACATGGGGGATTTCCAAATTTTTTACGGTGAGAATGAAGCGGGCAAATCGACGATCATGTCGTTTATCCAAAGCATGTTATTCGGATTTCCAGGCAAACAACAGACATCTCAGCCAAGATATGAACCGAAAACCGGCTCTTCTTATGGCGGTAAATTGGTCATGGCAACCGGTAAATTTGGTGAAGTCGTCATCGAACGAGTAAGGGGAAAGGCTGCGGGAGATGTAACAATTGTGTTGGAAGACGGAACGATCAAAGATGAAGCATTTTTACGCGAACTTTTAAACGGAATGGACAGGCAGATGTTTGAAAGTATTTTTTCTTTTCGCCTCGAAGGATTGCAGCAAATCCACCGATTAAAAGAAGAGGATATCGCCAAGTATTTAATCGCTGCCGGAACAGTGGGAACAGACTTATTACTCCAAGCGGAACAGCATCTGCAAAAAAACATGCATGATCTTTTTAAACCAGGCGGACGCAAACCCCGGATGAATGTCCAAATGAAAAAGCTCCGTGAGCAGGAACAGCTTCTTAAACATGCCAGGCAAGAAAACGCACAATATGAAACGTTGCTCCAAAAGAAAGAGTCTGTAAAACAAGCCATGAGGGAACTTGAAGAGTTACTTCGTTTGAAAAAGGAACAGCTAAGAAACTATGAGAACTTGTATAAGTCCTGGCCGCTCATCATGGAGGCCGAACAGATCAAAAGCCGGCTTGAACAAGTGGGTCCTGTCGATTTTCCGACAGAAGGGATTGCCAGGCTTGAAAAATATAAAGATCAACTGATTCAAGTGAGCAGTGCTTTGGCAACAACCAAACAAAAATGGGCGGAAACAAAGGAGGAGCTGGAGGCGCACGCGCCAATGCCGGGGTTTCAACAAAGCCGGGCTGAGTTGCTTGTGCAGGGATGGCCCTCATATGAGCAAGCAGACGAAAAAATTTCCTTGATTGTTAAAGAAATAGAGGATTATGAAAAAGAAACGGCCTATATTTTGAAGGAATTGAATTTGTCCGAGCATATTTTTTCCGCCATGCATGAATTCAACTTGGGAATGGACATGAAAGCGAAATTGAAGGAACAGGTTCGACAATATGTCCGTTTGGAAGGAAAAATAAGCGACATGGATGACATGTTGAACAATGAGCTAGTGCTGCTGAAAAAATGTGAGGAAACGTGTAAGGACATTGAACGCAACCTGATCGATGAAGAAACATTTCAAAAGTGGAAAAAACAGTATGACATGCAAGCGTCTGTCCAGTCGGCCGAACAAGAAAAGCGGACTTTGGAAAGGGAGATTGAGCGCCTTCTTGAGCAAAAAAGCCGCGAAGAGCGGGAAAGGGCACAAAAAAGAAAACAGAGCTTTATTATAAACGGCCTGTTTGTTTCACTGTTTGCTTTTGTTTTTATATGGAGCTTTTTTTCCAACCAATGGATATTTGCACTGTTTTCCATCGCTGCCATCTTGTATTCGGTTATGATGCTGTCTTGGAAGAGAAATAATGATGGGTTATACGATGAAAGCATCCGCATAAAGAAAGAGCAATTAAAAACAATGGAGGAGACCATTGCAAAATTCGACGGACGAACGGATCTTTTCTCACGATTTGAAAGGCAACTCCAGCTTCGTGAGGAGTGGAAGCAGGCTTATCATCAATTAGAACAGCAACGGGAGAAAGTGGACCAAGTAAAGGACCAGTACGAAACGATAAGGACGGCGATGTCGGCCAATCAAAAAGAGCTGAATGAGATTAAAAAAGCGTTCGGGCTTCACGAAAGTTTCCATAATTTGAAGCTGGAAGACGCGTTTCAACTCTTGAAACGACTGCAGGAGACGAAAGAGCGTATACATGATCTAAAGAAACAATGGCGTATGTTATCCCGAAAACAGGAAGAATGGCATACCGGTATAAAGACTTTTTTGAGCGCGCTTGATATACGAGTAACAGATCCCTCTGAAGCTGTTTTTACGATCAAAGAATTACTCGATAAGGAACGTAAAAAACAAATTGTATTCCAGGAATTGAAGAAAAAGCTGCAAAATTTACAAACGGATGCGCTGTTTTATGAAAATGAGCAGAAAGAAATCAGAACGCATATGTCTACATTACTGGAAGCGGCGGGGGTTGAAACAGAAGAGGCATTTCGAAAAAAGGCGGACTTGTTTCATGAGACAGAAAAATTAAGCCAAAGGCTCGACCTGTTAGCAAGTCAGATTGATCCCGATCAGCTTGTGCCTGAATTCCAAACTGCCGGGGAGTTAAAAGGTGAAATGGCCATATTAAAAGATTCTATTAACAATGATGAGGAGAAGATGGAGCGCTATCGCAATCAGCTTGCAGCTCTGACTCAGGAGATCCGCTTCCTTGAAAACGGAGGAACTTATACGGAGCACCTCCATCACTTTTATCATTTGCGCTCAACTTTTAACGAGGACGCCAAAAAATGGACAGAGCTTGCCGCCGCCAAAGCGATACTTGAAAAAACATTGCAAAAATATCAAGAAGAACGCTTTCCAAAGGCAATACAAAAAGCGGAGGAATGCTTCTCCATATTGACAGGCGGTGAATACAGGCGCATTTTCTTGCGGGAGGATGGAAATCTGCTTGTGGAAAGAAAAGACCGGACAGTGTTTACACCTATCGAAATGAGCAAAGGAACGGGTGAACAGCTATATACGGCGATTCGCTTGGGACTGATTCACGTGCTGAGAGAAGAACTCCCGTTTCCGGTTTTCATTGATGATGGATTTGTCAATTTTGATCAAAAGCGGACACAGCGGGTGTTACAGTTGATCAAACAAGTTAGTTCCAACACGCAAGTATTGTTGTTTACGTGTCATCCGCATGTAATCGAACACCTTCCCGGAGAACATGTCTTGGAGCTTGATGAGCAATCATTTCAATTGAGCGGGGCTCAATAGGAAAGGGTTATGGTATAATTTGATTGGAACAAGGGGATGGAGGCGTTTGGATGCTAAAAGAACTATTGGAATATGAAGTGGGCGAACATGTTGATATGTTTCTACTGATCAAAAATGCGGTCAGGGGAATTGCGAGCAACGGAAAACCATTTCTTACGCTTATCCTCCAGGACCGATCGGGGGATATAGAAGCGAAGTTATGGGATGCTTCTGATGATGAAGTCAAGATATACCAACCGGGAAAGATCGTGCGAGTAGCGGGGGAAGTCCATAATTATCGGGGAAGAATGCAATTAAAGATCAAGCAGATTAGAAGATCGGCTCCACAAGACGGAATAACGGTTGCAGATTTGCTGGAAACAGCCCCATTGTCAAAAGAAGAAATATCCAGCAAGGTGACACAATATATATTTGAAATGAAAAATCCCAATATCCAACGGATTACGAGACATCTGCTCCGCAAATATTATGAGCAGTTTCTCGAATATCCGGCGGCTACGAAAAATCATCATGAATTTGTATCGGGACTTGGTTTCCATGTTGTGTCCATGTTGGATCTTGCCAGGTCGATCACTGAATTATATCCGTCTCTAGACAGGGATTTGCTGTATGCAGGAATTATTTTGCATGACTTGGGCAAAGTCATCGAATTGACAGGCCCGGTGGCGGCTGCTTATACAATCGAAGGCAACTTGCTCGGCCATATCACAATCATGGTGGAGGAGATTGGAAAAGCCGCTGAGGAGTTGGGCATCCAAGGGGAGGAAATAGTTGTCCTTCAGCACCTTGTCTTAAGCCATCACGGAAAAATGGAATGGGGAAGTCCGAAGCAGCCAATGATCAAAGAAGCGGAAATATTACATTTGATTGATAACTTGGATGCAAAAATGAATATGTTGGATCGCGCCTTAAAACGGGTAAAACCCGGGGAATATACAGAAAAAATATTTCCTCTGGACAATCGCTCGTTTTACAAGCCAACATTCCATTCATAATGGCTTTTTCATTTAAAGTCATTCAGCTTGTAGGGAATCATTTCTCTACAAGTTTTATTTTGAAATAAGATGGTAACGATTTCATATAAATATTGGCGCGGGTTTTATGAGTGTTATTTTCATTTGAATATAGACACGGGTTTTTATTTGGAGTGTCGCTTTCCTATGTATTCACTTTGTTTTTTCCTGCGAATACTCACGCAAGTAAAGTTAAGCGTATGCATCCTTTTCATCTGATAGTTTCTCTTGTTAAGAGGCATTTTTTTTTGATCCCGGCATATGATGAAAACAAACGGACAAGCTTATGAAAGGAGATGTCACACATGTCTCTGCCTATTTGGATATACTTCGTTATTGCAGGAATCTTTGTCAGCGCGTTTATGGCCGTGAAAACGGCCCGAGAAGACCGGGAAGTGGAGCAAGAATGGATTGAAAAAGAAGGAGAAGTATTTATGAAGAGAATGGAAGAAGAGAAAGAGCGAAGAAAGGAAGTAAACGAAGCGGAAAATGCTTAAGGCGTTTTGCTTTATATGAAAAATGGAAAGAGTCTGTGACACAACTAAGTCAGCTGATGAAAAAACGAACAATAAAGTGAAACAACATTCAGTAGGCGTTTTCTTCTATCTCCTACTGAATGTTAGTTGAACCAATCGGGCATTTAGGTGCCGTTTCTCCCACTTAGCCCTTTTGTATTCACTCAGATTTTGAAGTGGGAGTCTTACGGCACCTTATATGCGGGATCAATTGTCCCAGTGTATCATACGCAAGCTTTTAGCGTAGTCAACATATGCGGGAATAGCTCGAGCTGAAGATCCCGCAGGAAAGCGACCTTCGCTTTCCGTGGAAGCTGAAGAGACCTGCGGAAAGCGAAATATGTTGACGTAGCGATGAGAGGGATTTTTTTACACAAATAGGGGAGTGGACATAAGTTGAAAGCTGATTGATATTCGTAAAAATCGTGATAATAAAACCGCGTGAAATCAAGGTTTTCAAACTTGATTTCACGCGGTTCACTCATTTTTACAGTGTTCTGTCTCAGACTCGCGTTATTTTTTTTCTTCTTCTTTTTTATTGTCGCCTTGATCCTGCTTGTCATTTAACATGGCATCAAAGGTTTCTTTTAAATCTTTGTCATTTACTTTGATATCTGCTTTTTTCAGTTCTTTCGTTAAAGCTTCTTGCATGGTCTCAGGGTCAAGCTTGGCCACTTTTAATTCATGGGCATAATCATCCTTGACTTCATCGAATGGTTTAACATCCTTTTTTGGTTTCTCTTTAATATTCGTTACTTGAATGATATGCCAGCCAAATTGTGTTTGCACAGGGTTGCTGATTTGATCTTTCTTTAATTTGAATGCTTCTTTTATAAATGTCTGATCCATCTGTGGAGTATCAATGGTAATTGTCCCAAGGCTTCCACCCTGTTCATTGGCGGCCGTATCGACAGAATGCTCTTTCGCGAGTGCCGCGAAGTCTCCGCCCTGATCAAGCTTTGCTTTCACATCTTTCGCGGTTTTTTCGTCCTCCACTAAAATGTGGCGAACTTCGAGTTCTTTTTGTTTGTTATCGTAATATTCTTTTACTTCTTTTTCAGAAACTTTAACGTCTTTTACCGCGGCTTTTTCTTGCAGCAGATTTACTTTGAGAGACTCGCGGAAATCATCTTCATCTTTAAAACCGCTTTGAGCCAGCGCCATTTCAAATTGGGGTCCGAGCTGCTCTTTTAGCTCGTCCATTTTTTTATCAACTTCTTTATCCGATACTTTATATTCCTTGGAAAGAACTTTTTCAAATACGAGCTGCTGAAGGGCCTGTTCACCGGCTTTTCCTTTCATTGCTTCATAAAGCTCATCTTTTGTTACATTACCGGCACTCGTTTTTGCTACTGTATCACTGTTTTGGCCGCCGCAACCTGCTAAACCGACGATTCCTGCCGCCATCGTAAGGGTAACTACCCATTTTTTCATATAAGCCAACTCCCTGTAATGTTATCCTTTTTGGAGAAATTCCACAAAACTTACTATATCATAGATGATTACAGAAAAAAACAGTTTCCATAAAATCGAAGCAAATTGGGCGTTTGTATCAGCCAAATAGCCCTGCATGGCATATGCTGTAAGTGAGTAAAGGAGGTCATGAAGAATGGGCGGCTTTCGTGGCGGCGGCTTTTCCTTGATCGTTGTGTTGTTTATTTTGCTGGTGATCGTTGGGGCGGCATTTGTTTGGTAATTTGCTGAAAAGTGGGCTAATTACCTGATCAATAAACTGATAAGGGAATATGATGAATGGTGAATGGTATAGAGGAGGTGTAGAAAGTGGGCGCAGGAGTTGGATACGGCGGCGGCTTTGCCCTGATCGTCGTTTTGTTCATTTTGTTAGTAATCGTTGGTGCCGCTTGGGGCTACTAAGAAGCCAATAACGGTTTATATAGGCCAAAAAAGGCGGGATTCCAACATCCCGTCCTTCTTTTTATCCGATCTTTAAACCAGCCCGGCATTTACGTAAACAAAATTTCAATATATGACGAAAATAGCAATATCGTAATTAAAATATTGATCGTTCGAAAAATTTTGGGATGGCGCTCTTCGGGAATCTCTCTCTGGATACAGAGGGAGTAAGTTAAATTATTAAAAACATATAATATGATAACTGCATACACAATAAAAAAAGAAACCAAGAATGATCCTCCCCCTCACTGCCTCATAAAGAAAGGATAGCAAATTTTATAACAAAATAACAGTGCCATGTTGAAAATGCTTGTGAATTAGTCCTCCTCGTCTTCCACAAGGAGGTCGTAGCCGTCTTCATTTTCCTCAACGAGTGTATTTTTGGGTGAAGAAAACAGCGCTCTTATATAAATAAAATCAAACGTGGACATACCGCTGTGTAAAGAAAATAAAATAGCGATGTAATGTCCATATTTCGGAAAAAGAAATAGGAATGTGATTAGTACCGCGTTGATCAGTAAAAATGGTAAAATAAGTGCAAAGAGAAACCTTTTTTTTGGAATGGGATATTCCACTTTCATTTTAATAACTGGCAATAGATAAAAAAACTCGATTTCCCACTTCATATACTGATAATATGGAATGATTGGCAGCAGGTGGCATAATTTATGAAGCGGGTATAGAAGAATGGTTGCCAATATAAAAGCAAACACGTAATCATCGTTAAATTGACGGTCCATAAAGGATTGCATTGTAACATAAAATATAATAAAAACAAGCAGAGTAACAATAGAAGAAATAAAAAAACGCCGAAAAAAATCGTACTTGCGATTTAAATAATATGTTTTCCAACAATGCATAATGGACAGCCTCCAGTGGTTTGAAAATCGGTTACTTTCCATACTTTACGATGAAAAATGCTGAATTGCAATATGCTTTTTCCTTAATGTAAAACAAAGATATAGAGTCGATGGGGGGAAGGGAAAACATGGATATGGGAGAGATGAAGGCGAGGGTGGAAAAGTTGGAATATCACCAAAGGTTGCTGTTGGGAATGATCCAGCATACGGACAAAGCTTTCGACCTTCTTGTCATAAAATATAATTTATCTGAACAGGAGGTAGAGGGCTTCCTGGAACTTTGTGAAAAGCTTAACAAAGATTTAAAAAAACTAAAAGCGGATCATTTTGTTTATTACACTCCGCTTTTTCAAGAATTTACAACAAGATTGAATAAAAAATTATCGCTAAAAGAAACCATTACCGCATGCATAAAGCAAGGCATATATGTGGAACTGATGAATAAATTGCTGCAAAATATGGATTAGTGTGCGCTAAACCGCATTGTCAACCTTTGTTTTATGAATGGCCAGTCCGTCTTCTGTAAAGTCGGATTCGAGATTGTTGAATGATTTTTCAAAAATTTCCATAAAGTCATCGCCATATATTTTACGTACCATTACCATGATTTCTGGTGCTTCCGGAAACTTTCCATACAGGTCTTGTAGCGGCAATGCTCCTTGGACAATCATGCTTTTATGAGGCTCATAGCATTCCATTAAATCCAGCAGTAAATGCTCTCCTTTTTTCGTCAGCCTTATATACGTATTCCGTTTGTCATCTTCCGTTTTGGAAAATTGGAGATACCCTCGCTTTTCAAGCTTTTTCGAGAAATTAAATGCAGTGGATACATGCATCACACCAAACTTGGCGATATCAGAAATAGATGCTTGTTTCAAATGGTAGGAAATCCATAAAATATGATGTTCGTTAATATTCAAATTGTATGGCTTGATCCAGTTTTGCCAGTCCTTTTCTATCGCTTTCCATAACGCCTTGCTCAGTTGTGCCATCCGTTGGCTGAAAATCATCGCTTCCTTCATTGAGAAATGTTCTTTCTGCATTTTATTCCCTCGCTTTGCATGTCTTTTCATTATTATGCAAAATAAAAAATAAAGATGCAACGAGAAAATCATGGTTTTTAAGTAAAAAATAAAAAAAGCAAGAGTTTTGTCGAAATTTACTCTTGCTTTTTTTATTTAGGCTGGATTATTTGTCCCTTTTCCTTTTTGCAACTTGTCTTCCAAATCAGCAATTGTTTGCTGGATATTTTTAATTTCTTGTTGCAGTGATTCTTTAGTTGGTTCGATGTCCTGCTGCCATTCTTCGACAACTGTTTTAACATCTGTTGCCAGTTCTTTGATGATTTCAGTTCCTTCTTTGGAAAGCTTTGCGACAGAATGCTTCATTTCGGCAGCATTCTCTTTGAATTCATTGGCGATTCGAACCCACTCATTTTTGGCTTCTTTTATCTGTTTGCGCAAATCTTTTCCCGAAAGCGGCGCAGAGAGCAGTGCTGTCGCAGCACCAACCACCCCTCCAACTACTAATCCATAAGTCAACATTTTTTTGTTCATTTCACATCACCCCTATCATTATAATCATTTCCTTGGTGAAAAAATAGACTCCCTTATATACTTTATACCCCAACTTTTTCATGTCCACACGCATTTGAGCATATGATTTAGAAAGTTGCGGGGATTGAGGTGGCGGGAATTGAACATCGTAAAAGGTTTGGCAATCGTGATTGGCATATGCCTGCTGTTTGGAATGCTGCACCACATGATGGCGTGCATGCGTCCGAGAATTTATCCGCCGAAAAAAGTTTTGAAACAGCGGGCCGCTTTGCTCGGCTTTACAGGTCTAGTGATGATCATTATAGCTCTGTTGCTGTAAGTATGTAAAACAAAAGAACCCCGAAAGGGTTCTTCTATTGGGCCGTCTGTAAAAGGTTCGTCCGTTTGAGAATCGTTTTGACGATCGGGTATAAAATAAACATGACGATCGTATTCATGACGATGGTAGGGATGACAACCGTGCCAAAAAGTGCAGCGAATGGTCCCGGCAAACCGACGATCAAGTATGCGGATGTAAGAAACAAAGTTCCCGATACAAGCGTGCCAACTGCTGTTAAAATGGATACACTGACAACGTTCGTAAATTTTTTGGCGATCAGCAAGTATAAGGCGAAAAAGATAAATGCAGTAATCGGTTTGTCGATTATGTTTGGAATCTGGCCTCCCGGGAAGCTCGATGTCATTCCGGCAAGCACTCCGGTTGCGATTCCAAGCACGAGCACATTTTTTACGCCGGGGAATAACACAACTCCCAAAAACATCATGGCCAGCATTGTATCAGGCTTCATTCCCAAATAAATTCCAGGCATGATGAAATGCAATGCCGCCCCGATGGCGATAAATAGGGATAACACGACCAACGTTCTAGTATTCATACTAACTCTCCTCTGCTCAACTAAACTGGCTTTCTGCTTTCCTGACATGCTCTGATGCTGCCAGCGAAAGATTAGAAATATTGTATCATACTAAACTTTTGGAATGAAGCCTTTTTTAAAGTGAAAAGAGGGACTGCATCGGCTTATTGAAGCTTGGTGCGTACGGTTGCAGCAATTTCTTGCAGGTCCGCTGGCGAATATTCCTTCTGATGGCTGATAAACGTTTTGGAAAAACCATCCTTATGATCATACCGGGGAATAAGATGCAAATGATAATGGAAAACTTCCTGTCCGGCAAATGCTCCGTTATTATTTAAAAGGTTCATCCCTTCCGCATGAAACGCTTCTTTAATCGCATTTGCTATTTCCGGGACGGGAGAGAATAGGTTTTTTGCTGTCGCGGAATCCATTTGAAAAATATCTTCGATATGTATTTTCGGTATGACAAGCGTGTGGCCTTTCGTTACCTGGCTGATGTCAAGAAAAGCCAATACATGCTCATCTTCATAAATTTGTGCAGAGGGGAGGTCTCCGTTAATAATTTTACAAAAAATGCAAGCACCCATGGTTAGTTCCACCTTTCCTTGTTGTTACCCACATTTTAGCATAGGAAAGGACGGTGTACAAAAGCACGAGGCGTCTGTTTGTCATGTCCAAACCCGATGAAAAACGAAAAGTGCAGGGAAAGCTTCCCTGCACATCATTGAAGGAAAGGGCGCACAAATTGAATTGTCGCTAAAGAAAAATGCGATGATCCGATAACATGTCCAACACTATCATCCCCTTAACGGTTTGATTCGTGCTTTAAATGCTGATCGACTTGCGCGTTTGAAGCAGAATATTGCCCAACGGCTTCACCCCATATTCTTTTCCAGCCCTTTCAATCATTAAGGTAACCATATTGACTGCCTTCATGACCGGAAAAAAGCGGAAAATATATGATCCGTACGAAGACCCTGGCGGCATTCATTATGTGGGAATACCATCCAAATGGCTGATATGTTACAATGAAAGCAATTTAAAGAGAGGACGTTTGCGATGGCTTTATTGGAAGTCAAAGATCTAACCGGAGGCTATACAAAAAATCCTGTACTTAAAAATGTCAGTTTTTCAGTCGAAGAAGGACAGATGATTGGACTGATCGGCCTAAATGGCGCCGGTAAAAGTACGACGATTAAGCATATCACCGGCTTGATGGAAGAAAGATCCGGAACAGTTACGATAAACGGCATTACCTTAAAAGAAAACACGGAAACATATCGAAGGCAGTTTTCTTTCATACCTGAAACGCCTGTTTTATATGAAGAATTGACGCTAGAGGAACATCTTCGTTTAACGGCAATGGCATACGGGTTGAAAGAGGAAACATATAAGGAAAGAATCGGATCCTTATTAAAAGAGTTCCGCCTCGATAAAAAATTAAGTTGGTTCCCGGCACATTTTTCCAAAGGGATGAAGCAAAAGGTCATGATCATGTGTGCCTTTTTGGTGGAACCAATGCTTTATATCATTGACGAACCTTTTTTGGGGTTGGACCCGCTCGGGATCCAATCTTTGCTGGAGTTGATGAACAAGAGAAAAGAAGAGGGAGCCGGAATATTGATGTCTACTCATATCCTGGCGACTGCAGAGCGATTTTGTGACGGTTTTATCATCATGCATAACGGAGAGGTGCGGGCAAACGGCTCACTGGCTGAATTGCAGGAAGAGTTCGGAATGAGAGATGCTCGGCTTGATGATATATATATTCATCTGACAAAGGAAGAGACGAATGAAACAGATTGAATCGCTATGGCCGGAACGGCTCCATTCGTTTATGAAGGAGATCAGGCGTTATTTCAAATATATGCTGAATGACCATGTGAGGTTTGTTCTTATTTTTGGCGGAGGCGCCGCCATCTATTATTATTCCCAATGGATCAGAACGATAGGGCCGGACTTTCCCGGTGCGGCAATTGCAGCGGTGATGCTGGCGGGATTTCTTGCGGCCAGTCCCATTATTACGCTGTTAAAGCAACCGGATGCCGTCTTTCTTTCCCCTTTGGAAAAACGCCTGTCCGGATATTTCCAAAAAGGCGGCCGGCTTAGTTTTATCCTGCAGTCGTATTTGCTTTTGCTTGTCTTGGCCGCCCTCATGCCGCTGCTGAATCGAACGGTTGGAGCCGACTTCAGGTCTTTCTTTATTATATTGGCCTGCCTGCTGTTGTTAAAAATTTGGAACATACGGATGCATTGGAATGCCTTGAAGTCGGGAAAAACGGCATCTCTTATCACTGACTTTTCAGTTCGCAGTTTGCTTAACGGCTTTTTTTTGTTTTTTCTGATCACACAATCCTCTGTCATGATCATGTTGGCGGTTGCTTTGTTTATCGTTGCCTACACTTTGTACTCAGAAAGCAAGAGCAAGGAGCAGCCGCTTAAATGGGAAAGACTGATTGAAAAAGAGTCTGGAAGAATGCAGCTGTTTTATCGCACGGCCAATATGTTCACAGACGTTCCCCATTTAAAAAGCCGTGTGGGCAGAAGAAAATGGCTTGATCCGATTTTTCGCTTTATCCCATATGGTCAACAGCAAGTATATGTACACTTGTTTTCAAGAACACTTCTGCGGACGAAAGAGTTTTCGGGCTTGATCTTGCGCTTATCAGTCATACCGGCGATTCTTTTATGGTTTGTGGACAATCCGTATATTGCGGTTGCCATATCAGTGGCCTTTTTATATTTGACTGGATTCCAGCTGCTTCCGGTTTACCGCCGGAATGATGTAAAAGTATGGGTCCATCTTTATCCAATATCACCTCATCATAAAAAGAAAGCTTTTTTAAAATTACTGTTGTTTGTGTTGGCGGGACAGGCTATTTTGTTTGTGATCATTCAACTATTGAATGGCAACTTTTTAAATGCTGTCTATATAGGGGGAGCGAGCGCGGCGTTTACAGCCTGGTTTGTGAAGGTGTATGCGGCGAAAAAAGTGGGGGCGCAACGATTCGAGTAAAAAAGGAGCTACATAAGCAAATACGAAATAGCAAAAGCCGAACAATTCATTTATCATTGTTCGGTTTTTTTGTGTTAAAAAATCCCTATCATCGCAACGTCAACATATTTCGCTTTAAAGCAGGTCTCTTCAGCTTCCTCGGAAAGCAAAGGTCGCTTTCCTGCGGGTCTTCAGCTCGAGCTATTCCCGCATATGTTGACTACGCTAAAAGCTTGCGTATAATACACTGGGACCATTTATCCCGCATGTAAGGTGCCGTAAGACTCCCACTTCAAAATCTTGAGTGAATACAAAAGGTCTAAATGGGAGAAAACGGCACCTAAATGCCCGATTGGTTCAACTAACATTCAGTAGGAGCCCTACTGAATGAAGTTTCACTTTATCCCGCATGTAAGGTTCCGTAAGAGACTCCCCCTTCAAAATCTTGAGTGAATACAAAAGGTCTAAGTGTGAGAAAACGGTACCTAAATGCCCGATTGGTTCAACTAACATTCAGTAGGAGAAGGAAGAAAACGCCTACTGAATGAAGTTTCACTTTATTGTTCGTTTTTTCATCAGCTGATTTAGTTGCCTCCCAGACTCTTTTCTTGTTTACACTGTGGCTTTCTGTTTGCACTTTGTTTCCGAGTGCTGATAGTCGATCGCAGAGAGTGCCAGAATCTTGGCTGCCACCAGCATCGATTTTTCATTGATATCAAACTTTGGATGATGATGTGAATAAGTGATGGGCGCATCTGGTTTTGCTCCCGTAAAAAAGTATGTCCCTTTTACGTGTTGCAGGTAATGGGCAAAATCTTCCCCACTCATTTCAAGGTTGGATTCTTCCACAACAGATACTTCAGGCACTTCGTGGGCGACTTTCATTAAAAATTCAGTTTCGTCTTGGTGATTTACAACTGCTGGATACCCACGGGCATATTCAAATTCATATTCGCATCCGGCTGCTGTACATGTTCCGCGGACAATTCTTTCCATTTCCTCTTCGACCTGATCTCGTATCTGTTCACTGAAAGTTCTAACGGTTCCGCTTATTTTGGCCGTATCGGCAATAACATTAAACGCATTCTCTGCCACAAAAGAGCCTACTGAAACAACGGCAGGTTCCGTAGGATTTACTTGTCTGCTGACAATTTGCTGCAAGTTCATGACAAGTTGGGAGCCAATCACGATGGCATCTTTCGTTTTATGCGGCATGGCTCCATGACCGCCGCGGCCTTTGATGGTAATTTCATAACGGTCGGCAGCCGCCATAAAGGGACCTGTTTTGTAACGGACAGTCCCATATGCAGTTTCGGCCCATAGATGGGTACCGAAAATGGCATCTACACCCTCAAGACACCCATCATTAATCATGGCGATGGCTCCGCCGGGAGCCAATTCTTCGGCATGTTGATGAATGAGTACATATTCTCCCGAAAGCTCTTCCTTCAATTCATGTAGAACTTTACCGACAATTAACAATGTCGCAGTATGGCCATCGTGTCCGCAAGCGTGCATGACGCCCGGGTTTTTGGATTGGAATGGCAAATTCGTTTCTTCTTGTATTGGCAGCGCGTCAAAATCAGCCCTCAAAGCAATCGTTTTCCCAGGTTTGTTTCCTTTGATACGGGCAACCACTCCATTTTCGCCAACGCCGGTACGGACTTTTATTCCGAGTTTTCTGTAAAAATCGGCAATATATTGTGGAGTCTTTTCTTCTTTGAAAGACAATTCTGGATATTGATGCAAGTAACGGCGAATTTCAACCATTTCATCATAATATTGCTCCAGTTTTGTAAAGAGTGCTTGTTTCAAATAAAACACCACCCATCCATTTTTCACATTAAATTATATCATTAATGGAAAAATAAAGGAATGCCGGCAGTTGGCTTCTCTACTTGCCGAAAAAATGTGTGGCGGCAAGGGTTTTTTGCGAAGTCTGCTCTCGTTTTTCATTGGTTCGCGTTTATGGACGCCGCCAGATGTAAATATTATGATGATAAGGATGTTTATTGCTTGCCTAAAAATGAGAAAACGCCATCACGATTATCGTGAGGGCGCGAGATTCCACCCCTATTCTCCAACGTTATTATTTTTAGCGGGCTTTTTTCCCCACCTTAACTGCCAGTAGGTGCCCATTTAATACCACTTTTTTTATTTGGGGCTGTTTTTTTGAAATGGGTTTGAGAACGAAGTGGGTACGCTGGCTGTAAACATATCGCTTTTTCAGGAATGTGTTAGGTGATTTGGTTGGCGGCACATACGTGATCGAATTCCCAGCTGTGTTTGGCTCAGCGCTTGATCGGTCAAATGAGATCAGCTGCTTACTCTTGATCCTCTTCTTCACCAACGGCAAATGTGGAAATATAAGATGGTCCAGCAAATATGCCGGTATTTTTGACTATTTTTAAATCTATCTGCTGTTTCAAGTCGTCTTTCCAATCATTATATGCTTTTTTATCGTTCCACATCGTCATGGTAATGTACGTATCGCTTGACAGGGGCCGCAACACTCTCATGACGATTAATCCTGGAAACTGCTCGACATTTTTGACACTTTCTATGAAGTCGTATTCAAAAACAGGGCGTCCTTCATCCCGTACAGGAATATGGTGACAGGCTACAAACCCTTTTTCTGCCCATGTTCCGCTTGAGTGGATGACCTCATATTTTCTGGGAGACTTGAAAATGGTTGCGCCATCTGTTTCATGCCATAATTGGACTGTTACGGGACTTACCATCAAAATCATCGTTTCATTCGGATATTGGTCGGCTATTTTTTTCATAAAATAATAAGTACCAGTTGTAATATATGTGTACAATAAAAGCACCTCTTTGGCCATTTTTATTTCATATTTGTAGTTTACCCTTTTTTGAAATTGAAAACGCCATTTTCCGTGAACGGAAAGTTGCTAATGAGAACAAAAAAAGCACAAATTTATGACAACCATGCGCCCCGGCTATACTTTGGGCTCTAAAAAGACTATAGTAAAGGCGAACATGAATTATGTGCGTTCCAACCATTACAATTATACTAGATCCATGCGTCTAAAATGATGAAGGGCGGTTTCTTATATGAAAAACATAACAAACGATTCTTTTTTAAAGGCAGCAAAGGGAGAACAGACTAATCATGTTCCTGTCTGGTATATGCGCCAGGCGGGAAGGTCACAGCCACAATATAGGGAGCTAAAAGAAAAATATTCCTTGTTTGAAATTACACATCAACCGGAATTATGTGCTTATGTCACCAGGCTACCCGTAGAAATGTATGATGTGGATGCGGCCATTTTATATAAAGATATTATGACACCCCTTCCGGCACTCGGAATTGATGTGGAAATTGTGAGCGGGGTAGGCCCGGTAATCGACAATCCCATCAGATCGAAAGAGGATGTGGAAAAACTCGGGGAGCTTTCTCCTGAAGAAGACATCAGCTATATATTGGAAACGATCAAGCTGTTAACAGACGAGCAGTTATCGGTTCCTTTGATCGGTTTTGGCGGGGCTCCGTTTACTTTGGCGTCATACATGATTGAAGGCGGACCTTCAAAAAATTACCATAAAACGAAGGCGCTTATGTACTCGGAACCTGAAACTTGGGCGCTTTTAATGGATAAGCTGGCCGATATGACCATTGTGTATTTAAAAGCACAGATCAATGCCGGTGCAAGTGCCGTGCAGCTTTTCGATTCCTGGGTAGGGGCGTTGAGCCGTCAAGACTATCGGACGTATATCAAACCTCATATGGAAAAGATTTTTTATGGCTTTAAAAATGAAAAAGCACCAATCATTATGCATGGCGTGGGAGCAAGCCACCTCGCATTGGAATGGAATGATCTGCCGCTTGATGTCATCGGGCTTGATTGGCGGCTTCCGATTCGTGAGGCGAGAAACCTTGGAATCACAAAGGCCGTGCAAGGAAATCTGGATCCGGCTCTGCTCATTTCCTCGTGGGAAATGATTGAAGAAAGGGCGAGAGACATTATTGACCAAGGTATAGAAAAGCCGGGATTCATCTTTAATCTGGGACACGGTGTGTTCCCTGATGTAAAACCGGAAACACTCAAAAAACTGACAGCTTTTATTCACGAATACAGCGCAATGAAAATGAAACAGTCCCAATAAAAAAGGAGCGAAAAACGTGGCAAGAAAAAAAATGGGTTTGCTAGTAATGGCATATGGCACTCCATACACCGAAGACGATATTGAAAGATATTACACACATATTCGGCATGGCAGGCCGCCATCTCCAGAAGCATTGGAAGATTTGCGGAGAAGGTACGAGGCCATCGGAGGTATTTCACCTCTTGCCAAAATAACCGAGGATCAGGCCTTTGGTTTGGAGAAGCGGTTAAACGAAGTTCAGCAAGATGTTGAGTTTAAGGCTTACATTGGACTGAAGCATATTGAACCGTTCATTGAAGATGCTGTTGAAAAAATGAAGGAAGACGGTATTGAGGAAGCTGTTTCAATCGTATTGGCACCACATTTTTCAACATTCAGCGTCAAGTCATACAACAGCCGCGCGAAAGAAACAGCCGATAAGCTTGGCGGTCCGGCCATTACGTCAGTGGAAAGCTGGTACAACGAACCTAAGTTTATCGATTATTGGGTCGAGAAAGTTAAAGAGACACTGGAAAACATGCCTGAGGATGAGCAACATTCGGCGTGTCTCATTGTATCGGCTCATAGCCTCCCGGAGAAAATATTGCAATTGAATGACCCTTATCCGAAGCAATTGGAAGAAACAGCCGATTTGATTGCCGAGGGAGCAGGGGTGAAAGAGTATGCCGTGGGCTGGCAAAGTGAAGGAAATACACCTGAGCCATGGCTTGGACCCGATGTGCAGGACTTAACCAGGGATTTGCATAAACGTAAAGGTTATAAGGCATATATATATATTCCTGTTGGTTTTGTTTCGACGCATTTGGAAGTCCTTTATGATAATGATTATGAATGTAAGGTTGTCACCGATGAGATTGGTGCGTCATACTACCGTCCCGCCATGCCGGATGCCCAGCCGGACTTTATTGATGCCATGGCCACGGTTGTGTTAAAGAAATTGGAACAAGTTGATTAATTTGCAAAAGAAGGCGGTATAGCTTTGGATAGTCATAAAACAGTTGTTGTAATCGGCGGAGGCATCACCGGTTTGACAGCAGCGTATTATTTACAGCGGGCTATTGATGAACAAGAGCTCCCGATAGATATTAAACTCGTTGAAGCAAGCCACAAGCTTGGAGGAAAAATTCAAACAGTCCATAAGGACGGTTTTATCATCGAACGCGGTCCGGACTCATTTCTGGAACGCAAGAAAAGTGCCGCTGAACTCGCAAAAGATGTGGGATTGGAAGAAGAGCTTGTCAACAATACAGTGGGAAAGTCATTCGTGCTTGTAAACGATAAGCTTCATTCCATGCCGAAAGGGGCAGTAATGGGGATACCCACACAAATTACCCCTTTTATCACTACTAATTTATTTTCGGTTCAAGGAAAAATGAGAGCGGCTGCTGATTTTATCATCCCGCGTTCCAAAGTTTCGGGAGACCAGTCTTTGGGAAGATTTTTCAGAAGGCGGCTTGGTGATGAAGTCGTTGAAAATCTGATTGAACCCCTTTTATCGGGCATTTATGCCGGGGATATCGACCAGTTAAGCCTTCAATCCACCTTTCCCCAATTTTACGAGGTGGAGAAGAAATATCGCAGCTTAATATTGGGGATGAAGAACACAACGCCATCTGCGCCGAAAAAAACATTGAACCCGAAAACCCAGGGGATTTTTCAAACACTGAAAGGCGGGCTTCAGTCGATTGTATGTGCCATTGAAGAAAAGCTTCCCGCATCAAGTATTCTAAAAGGGACCCGGGTCATGAAAGTTTTAAGGAAAGTAGACGAAGAAGGTTATACCGTTTATTTAAATAACGGAAAAAATATAGAAGCGGATAGTGTCGTTTGTACAGTACCGCATATGTTATTGGCCGATCTATTTCCACAATACGACTTTTTCGGCAGCTTTAAGCATGTTCCTTCCACGTCGGTTGCGACAGTGGCGATGGCCTTTGATGCAAATGACGTGGCGGACCACATGGACGGAACCGGCTTTGTCGTTTCCAGAAACAGTGATTACACGATCACAGCCTGCACATGGACTCATAAGAAATGGCCGCATACGACACCTGCCGGAAAAGTGCTTTTACGGTCATATGTTGGCCGTGCCGGAGAAGAAACCGTTGTTGATCTGCCGGATGAAGAAATTGAGCAGATTGTATTGGATGATTTAAAAAGGATCATGGATTTACAAGCCAAACCCGAATTTACGATCGTTACCCGCTGGAAACAGGCGATGCCTCAATACACAATAGGGCACAAAGAGCGTGTCGGAAAGATGAACAAAATCGTCAGCGAGGATTTGCCGGGGGTATATATAGCAGGAAGTTCGTTTGAAGGACTCGGGATTCCGGATTGTATTGACCAGGGGAAAGCGGTAGTGAACAAAGTGTTAACCTATATCAACTCGTAATAAAAGCGGCCGGAAATGGGCCGCTTTTGTTGTGCTACATATATGTCCTCAAAAAAGCAGGAAGGAGGACCTCCTTTCCTGCTACAAGGCTCTTTTAATGTCTTTCATAATTTGATCGAATGGAACATCCTTATCGCCGGGATATTCACCGATAATTTCTCCATTTTTATTCATCAGGTAAAAGCTGACGCCATGTATCACTTGGTTGTCGTCACGAGGCTTCTTCACAACAGATTTAAAATTTTTCGGAACCCAATCTTCAATTTCTTTTTGCGTATACCCTGTTAAAAAATGCCACCTGGAAAAGTCCGCGTTAAAAGATTCTCCGTATTTTTTTAATGCTTCGGGCGTATCGACTTCAGGGTCCACACTGAAAGAAACAAAATGGACGTCATCCAGTTTTTCTTCCTTCACCCTTTTTTGCAGTTCACTCATATTCATACTCATGGGCGGACAAACGGTCGTACAATTTGTAAACACAAAGTCGGCCACCCACACTTTTCCTTCCAAATCTTTCAGGCCGAAAGGCTTCCCATCCTGATCGGTAAAGTTAAAGTCCGCGATCGGCGTCCCTTTTTTTTCGGATGAACAGGCAGCTAATGCGAGCAACACAGCCAGGAACATGATATATAGCGATTTTCTCAAGAAAGATACCTCCATTTACGCACTTCTTATCCTTATTATAACCTACGATTCTTTTAAAGAGGATTATGTCACGCAAGAGTTCAGAAATTATTCAATTTAGACATTCAATTACAGGTCATTGAGCAATTTTGTGTATAATGGTAGAATCTCTTCAAGTACATAGCATCGAGACAATAGAAAGGTGTGAACAGCCATTTATCCTCTTATTAAAAAATATTTATTCCGGCTTGACCCTGAGGATGTCCATCATAAGACGGTGGCGCTGCTAAAGCTGGCTGAAAATATGGGTGGGGGCGGACTGCTAAAAAAAATATATGGTGCGGCTGACAACCGGCTGTCATCCACCGTAATGGGGATCAGCTTTCCCAATCCTGTCGGGCTTGCTGCCGGTTTTGATAAAAATGCGGAAGTATACGGCGGGCTGGCCGCACTCGGTTTCGGATTCGTGGAAGTAGGGACGATTACGCCCAAAGCTCAATCCGGGAATGACAAACCTCGTTTATTTCGCCTTGCTGATGACAAAGCAGTCATTAACCGAATGGGCTTTAATAACGAAGGAGCAGAGCGGATCAAAGAGAACTTGCGGGATTTTGAGAAAGCTCATATACCGATTGGAATCAACATCGGAAAAAACAAAATTACCCCGAACGAAGACGCGGCAAGTGATTATGAAAAATGTTTGGAAGTCCTCTATCCGTACGGACATTATTTTGTCATCAATGTCAGCTCCCCCAATACGCCGAACTTGCGGGACTTGCAGGAAACAGAGAGTCTCCGACATTTAATCGCGTCCATTCAAAACAAGAAAAGAGATTTGGAACACAATGGTGCCCAAAAGAAACCGATTATGTTAAAAGTCGCCCCTGATATGGCAGATGAACAGATGTCTGATGTCATCCGCTTGGCCAAAGAGGAGGGACTTTCCGGCATTATCGCCACGAACACGACATTGTCGCGGGAAGGCCTGCGAAATCGGGACACAGCTTCCGAGGCCGGCGGTTTAAGCGGCTTGCCGCTGAAAGAACGTTCAACCGCCTGGATAAGAGAAATCTATCGAGAGGTGGGGGACGAACTGCCGATTATTGGAGTCGGCGGTATTTTTACCGGGGAGGACGCTTACGAAAAAATCCGTGCGGGAGCGAGCCTTATTCAAGTATATACCGGAATGATCTATGAGGGGCCAAGCATTGCCAAAAACATCAACGCAAGGCTAATTGAACTGATGGACCGGGACGGCATCCACCATATTTCCGAAGTGGTTGGGGCCGATGTAAAATAACGAAACATGAAAGCCGTCTTTTTTGATGGCTTTCTATTTATATCTGGTTGTTGCGATCGACCAAATCACAAAATAGGTTGACAGTCAATATTCCCTCCATTATAATTTTTGAAAATTAATATTTTTCTAAAGTTATTATTAAGGGAGTTTATGGGGGGATGTAAATGAACGCATTCAAAAAATGCGCTTTTGTTTTTATGAGCGCTATCTTCATTTTAGGGGCGTGCAACAATGACACTGCTTCTCCAGATACCAATAAAGATGAAGAAAAAGGGAAAACATATACGATTGGCATTACACAAGTCCAAGAGCATCCTGCTTTGAACCTTGCCACTGAAGGGTTTCAAAAAGCCCTGGAAGAAGCGGGACTGGATGTCGAATATGACATTCAAAATGCCCAAGGCGACAACACAGCCAATGACACGATTGCCACCAACTTTGTCAGTGCAAATGTAGATCTGATTTTTGCCAATTCAACGCCGAGCGCACAGGCTGCATTAAGCAAAACGAACGAGATTCCGATTGTGTTTACTTCTGTCGTTGATCCAGTCGGCGCCGAATTAGTAGAATCAATGGAAAAGCCGGGCGGGAATGTAACAGGGACGAGCCATCACCATCCTGATTCGATTCCGGAGACGTTAACATTTTTTAAAGAACAATTAAACGCGAAGAAAATCGGAACTGTTTATAATTCAGGAGAACAAAATGCGCGGGCCCAAATTGATAAGCTGATCAAACAAATGGATGATTACGGGTTGGAATTAGTGGAGGCGACGGTTTCAACCACCGCCGATGTCAAACAGGCAACCGAGTCGATCATCGATCAAGTGGATGCTTTTTATGTGATCACGGATAATACGGTCGTTTCCGCTTTTGAATCGGTTGCTGACGTAACATCGGATAAAAAAGTGCCGTTACTGGCAGCCGATGTGGCCTCGGTTCCACGCGGTGCTTTTGCCGCATATGGTGTTGACTTTTTTGAGGTTGGCCATGAAGCAGGAAAAATGGCCGTCAAAATATTAACAGAGGAGGCAAATCCGGGGGACATACCGGCT
This sequence comes from Siminovitchia sp. FSL H7-0308, assembly GCF_037980985.1. NCBI lineage: Bacteria > Bacillati > Bacillota > Bacilli > Caryophanales > Bacillaceae > Siminovitchia > Siminovitchia sp. FSL H7-0308. Next base: position 2,466,008 of record NZ_CP150282.1, on the reverse strand, counting down.
CAGCCGCCCAAAACCTTATTATTTATGGTCAATAAAAAAGTGGCTGAAACAATCGGAATGGAAATCAAGCCGGAGTGGAACGCCGAGATTCACGAGGAATAGAAGGACGAAAAAAAATCTCCGATCTCATGTCTGCATGAAAGGAGATTTTTTGCTGTTATCAAATCTTATAAGTTCTTTATCTATCATTATTTAAAATCAAGGCATTTTTCACATTTTGTTCCATAACACTCGTGCTGTTCTGATACAGTTTCTCCACATTCCGTACATCTTTTTGGAGGCAGGTTTTTAAAGAATTCTACGACGTTATCAAGCATTACTTGTTTCCCTCTCCTTCCATTTTGTTATACAACTGATCATCTTTAATAATATTGTATTATAACAGCGCTTTTCCTGTCAATAAAAATTTTTTGTCATGATAAATTTTTCGAAATCAAGTATAGTTAAGGTAAATAAAAAAAGTGGTGAATCAATTGGAACTGTCTGTATTGGGCTGCTGGGGCGGCTATCCGAAAGGGGGGGAAGCAAGCTCCGGCTATTTGTTGAAGTATGATAACTATTACTTGCTGCTTGATTGCGGTAGTGCCGTCCTGTCAAAGTTGCAAATGATGATTCCGCCAGAGAAACTGGATGCCATCGTACTTTCACACTATCATCCCGATCATATAGCGGATATCGGCGTTACCCAACATGCACTTTACGTTGCAAAATTCATTCATCAATACGACGGATGCCTTCCCGTCTATGGGCACGGCCAAAATGAGGCCGAATTTGACAAGCTATCCTATAAAGATGTCATGAAAGGCATTCCCTATGAATCGGATCAACTATTGCATATTGGGCCCTTCTCCATTGTCTTCTTTAAAACGAAGCACCCTGTTCCTTGCTATGGCATGAGGATTGAAGCTGGCGGAAAGACGCTTGTGTACACGGGGGACACCGCATTTTTTGAAGAGTTGGCCGAATTTTCCAAGGATGCCGACGTATTATTGGCGGAGTCCAATTTTTATAAAGGGATGGATGGAACAGCCGCGGGGCATATGACGAGTGAAGAGGCAGGACGTGTGGCAAACATGGCAAAAGTGGGGAAGCTGATTTTGACGCATCTTCCGCACTATGGAAACTTGAATCAACTTAAAACAGAAGCAGGGGAACAATACAGGGGGGACATTCTCATCGCCCAAGAAGGACTCACTGTTTCGTTATAAAATTGGAAAGGAAGGAAAGGAAAAAATGCTTTTTATTGATAACAACGGGATTACGGATCCGCGCATTAATTTGGCAATCGAGGAATATGCGCTCAAGCATTTGGATGCGGACAATACATATTTATTATTTTATATCAATGAACCTTCCATCATTATTGGAAAAAACCAAAATACCATCGAGGAAATCAATACGGAGTATGTAGAAAAAAACGGTATTCATGTCGTCCGCAGGCTATCCGGGGGAGGAGCCGTTTACCACGATCTCGGCAATTTGAACTTCAGCTTTATTACAAAAGATGATGGCGACAGCTTCATGAACTTTCAAAAGTTCGTACAGCCTGTCATTCAGGCCCTGGATAAAATCGGGGTGAAAGCGGAGATGAAAGGAAGAAATGATATTCTCGTTGAGGGGAGAAAAGTCTCGGGAAATGCCCAATTCGCAACCAGGGGCAGGATGTTCAGCCATGGAACGCTTATGTTTGACTCGGAAATTGAAAACGTCGTATCGGCTTTAAAAGTAAGAAAAGATAAAATAGAATCCAAAGGCATTAAGTCGATTCGAAGCCGGGTGGCCAACATCTCTGAGTTCTTAACGGAAGAAATGACGATTGAAGCGTTTAGGCAATTACTGCTTCGGCATATTTTTGAAGGGGTAGACGAGATTCCGGAATATAAGCTAACCGAGGATGACTGGCAAAAGATCCATGAAATCTCTGAAAAACGCTACAAGAGTTGGGATTGGAACTTTGGAAAGTCCCCTCAGTGTAATATCCAGCATTCCCGCAGATTCCCGGTTGGCCTGGTTGAATTCCGCCTCGATGTAACGAAAGGAGTCATCTCGCAATGTAAAATATTTGGCGACTTTTTCGGTGTTGGAGATGTAGCCGAAATAGAAAGCCGTTTGATCGGAACACGCTATGAACGAGCCGATATCGAAAGAGCGCTGGCGGGGATCGATGTCTCCCATTATTTCGGAAATGTGACGAAAGAGGAAATCGTCAATTTAATTTATTAGCTTTTGATGATAGATGCTTTAAATTTGTTCCTAAAAATAAAAAATGCTAAAAGATCTTCCAAAGGAGAGGAATAAAATGGGAAATATTGTTTGTCATGTGGAGAACTTTATCGCAACCATTACGATTAACCGGCCGGATTCTTTGAACGCATTTAATTATGAAACGCTGTGCCAGCTTGAAGAAACAATTGAATCATTGAGAATGGACAAGGACGCCAGAGTCATTGTGTTTCGGGGAGCAGGTGACAAAGCATTCAGCGTTGGAGCAGATTTGAAAGAAAGAAAAACACTCTCAGAAGAGCAAGTGCGCCGCAATGTCTATAAAATAGGAAAAGTGTTTCAGGCGGTTGAACAACTTCCACAGCCGACCATTGCCGCCATGAATGGACATGCATTTGGCGGAGGGATGGAGCTGGCGCTTGCTTGCGATTTCCGGATCGCTGCCAAAGAGGCGTTGATGGGTCTGACGGAAACAAGCCTTGCCATCATACCGGGGGCCGGCGGGACACAGCGGCTGCCGCGTCTGATTGGTGAAGCAAAGGCGCTCGAATTAATTTTGACGGCGAAAAGATTTTCGGGTGAAGATGCTGTTACATATGGAGTGGTAACGAAAGCGGTGGAAAAGGAAAGGGTTATGGAAGCCGCAAGAGAATTGGCAAATGCGATTTTGGCTAATGGCCCGATTGCCGTCCAGCAGGCGAAATATGCCGTTAAAACGGGGATGAATGCCGATCTTGCCACCGGGCTTGAAATCGAGAGAAAAGCCTATGAATTGACGATCCCGACAGAAGACAGACTGGAAGCCCTTCAGGCATTCAGTGAAAAAAGAAAGCCTGTATACCAAGGAAAATAACAAGCTGAACTGGATGAACGAGTAACTCGTTTCAACTTTCCCGCCTGAATCGGCAGCAAGACACTCGATTCAAAAAAATAAAACGAAGATGTGGCGGGGTGAGCAACTGCCAGTAAACGCCCGATTGGTTCAACTAACAATCAGCGGACAAAAAATTCCTCTGATTGAAGTTTCACTTTATCCCGCATTAACTGGCAGTAAGCCCCCACTCCAAGAGTTCAAGGTAAAATGAAAAATGTGAGTAGAGGTCCAACTGCCAGTAAACGCCCGATTGGTTCAACGAACAATCAGCGGACGAAAAATTCCGCTGATTGAAGTTTCACTTTATCCCGCATTAACTGGCAGTAAGCCCCCACTCCAAGAGTTCAAGGTAAAATGAAAAATGTGAGTAGAGGTCCAACTGCCAGTAAACGCCCGATTGGTTCAACGAACAATCAGCGGACGAAAAATTCCGCTGATTGAAGTTTCACTTTATCCCGCATTAACTGGCAGTAAGCCCCCACTCCAAGAGTTCAAGGTAAAATGAAAAATGTGAGTAGAGGTCCAACTGCCAGTAAACGCCCGATTGGTTCAACGAACAATCAGCGGACAAAAAATTCCGCTGATTGAAGTTTCACTTTATCCCGCATTAACTGGCAGTAAGCCCCCACTCCAAGAGTTCAAGGTAAAATGAAAAATGTAAGTAGAGGTCCAACTGCCAGTAAACGCCCGATTGGTTCAACGAACAATCAGCGGACAAAAAATTCCTCTGATTGAAGTTTCACTTTATCCCGCATTAACTGGCAGTAAGCCCCCACTCCAAGAGTTCAAGGTAAAATGAAAAATGTGAGTAGAGGTCCAACTGCCAGTAAACGCCCGATTGGTTCAACTAACAATCAGCGGACAAAAAATTCCGCTGATTGAAGTTTCACTTTATCCCTCTTCTTCTTTCAGTTGGCGGATTGAAACGGATTGTTCATTTTGCGGCTCATCAAGCGGGTAAATCCTGGCCGTTTCGTTTTTCTCGTCCACATGTTGGATATATACAGGAACGCCGTTTAAAGTGACCTTTACCATGTCTGGCAAGGAAGCAATTTCTTTTGCTCGCATTATATTCATGAAAGAACCCTCCTGCTTATACTATTGGTTCTTTATAATGGGGTTATACGTGTAGAAATGAATCGGGGGCTTGAGATGAAAAATTATCATTGTTGTGCCACTTGCATTCATTTTTCGGCAGAAAGAAAAGAGGGCAAGATGGTCTATTTATGTACCCGCCTCGGGTTTGAAACAAAAACAAACTATCAGTTTGATTGCTGGACACCGAAAGAACATGTCAAAAGATTGATAGAAAAAGAAAAGAGGATGCGGAATCATGATTAATGTGAGAACATCTATTTGTGATGAGTTAAATATTCAATTTCCGGTTATTCAGGCAGGTATGGCAGGGACCGCGACCGCGGCATTAGCTGCAGCTGTTTCCATGGCCGGCGGGCTTGGGACAGTGGGGGCGGCTTATATGGCTCCTGAAACGATCAGAACGTGTATCAGGGACATTCGAGAAAAGACGGATAAGCCGTTTGGAGTGAACTTATTTTGTACGAAAGAGCAAGGCGGCACGGATGGATTCGAGAAAGTTCAACATGTCTTAAATCGCTTCAGAAAGGATCTGGGCATGGATGAGAAATTGGACTTTGAAATGCCGCCACAGTTGTTTGAAGAGCAATTTCAAGTACTGACGGAAGAAAAAGTTCCGGTGATCAGCACAGCCTTCGGCTTGCTTTCACCGGATAAAATGAAAGAGGCAAAAAGGGCAGGAAGCAAAGCCATTTCCATGGTGACAACTGTAAACGAAGCGATTGCAGCCGAAAAAGCGGGAGTGGATATAATTGTGGCTCAAGGAAGCGATGCGGGCGGCCATCGTGGAACGTTTGACATCGGCGCACATCCGAATGGAGCCAATATCGGCACTTTTTCTCTCATTCCGCAAGTTGTAGATCATGTGAATGTCCCCGTAGTCGCTGCCGGAGGCATTATGGATGGCAGAGGGGTAATAGCAGCACTGGCACTGGGGGCAGCCGGTGTTCAGCTTGGCACGGCTTTTCTAATTAGCAAAGAGTCTGTCGCTCATCCTGTTTATAAGAAAGCATTGTCCGAAAGTACAGAGGAAAGTACTGTTATTACGAAAAGCTTTTCAGGCCGACCGGCTCGGGGAATCAAAAACACATTTATCCAAGAATTTGAAGCTGCGGTAGAACCGCTTCCGTTTCCTACCCAGAATACCTTGACAAATGACATCAGAAAGGTAGCCGCAGAACAAAACGATCCAGAATATATGTCTTTGTGGGCGGGACAAGGAACACGGCTCCTCCGGCGGCCTGAAGAACATGCCGCTCATATTCTTAAAAACATCATGAAAGAAACGAACCAAGTTCTAAGCTAAGTATGTTAAAAGCCGGTTTTGTTGTGAGGAGGGACAATGGTGGAAGTATCGGTCGGCAAACAGGAAGATTCATCATTTCGCCTAGGCCTTCAGGGAGGCATCAGTATCGCAATCGGGTATGCCCCCATAGCCTTAACTTATGGGCTGCTTGCGAAAACATCAGGGTTGACGTTATTGGAGACAGTCTTGATGAGCCTAATCGTTTTTGCCGGGGCGTCACAATATATGGCGCTCAGCATGTTTGCACTTGGGACTGGGGCCATTGAAATCATAATGACGACGTTTATCGTTAATATCAGGCATTTTCTCATGTCTGCTTCCTTAAATGAAAAAATGGAAGAAGACGCCCGTTGGAAAAAAGCCATTTATGCTTTTGGTATTACAGATGAAACTTTTTCGGTCGCCGCCACGAAGCCGGACACAGTGAAAACGGGATATATATTTGGGATTATTACACTTGCCTACAGCAGCTGGGTGATCTGTTCGGCTATAGGTTTTGCCATTGGCGCCAGACTGCCGCAAGTGTTGCAAGAAAGTATGGCCATCTCACTTTATGCAATGTTCATTGGATTGCTCGTGCCATCTATGAAAAAGAGTGTAAAAGTGGGCTGTTTGGCTCTGTTAGCCGCGGTATTCAATAGTCTCTTTGTTTACTCTGGAGTGATGGGAAAAGGTTGGGCGATTGTGGCAGCGACTCTTTTCTCGTCCATTATCATTGAAATTGTCGAGATGGTGAAAAACAAAGGAGGGATGATCAAATGAATCCTTCCGGTTCCACGATTATTTTAACGATTATCGGAATGGCTGTTGTGACGTATATCCCGAGGATGCTGCCGTTTATTATGTTTAAAGGAAAGGAGTTGCCGCCGTTTGTACAGGGTGTCCTGAAAAACGTCCCATATGCAACGCTCGGCGCCCTCATTTTTCCGGCTGTTTTATTTATACGTGACGGGGATATTCTGTACGGCATTGTCGGGGCGGTGGCCGCATTTTTGATCGCCTTTGCTGGGGCGAACGTCATTCTCGTCGTCATTGGTTCCATTGTGATCTTAGCTGCTTCTTCAACTTTTTTGTAAAAAAATACGAATGGTTTTCATTAGCGTGGCGTCTTCGCCCGCTTATTTTTTTGTGCAGTAGGACACAATACTTTCAAACAGGTTCTATTCTGATGTATTTTTTTCTACATATAATAATGAATGGACGAGGGGGGGAATGAAATGGTTAGAAAATGGTGTTTACGTGCAATCGCCGCTTATTTTTTGTTCGGCGTAGTCATGTACGTTTATTTGTTTTTTTTGGCTGATACGTCCATCCCGGATATGTATAAAGGTACAAGCGTCGATCCAACCACATTTTTAAACGCCCGGGAAATGATGTTAAGTGAAGAATATTCCAAGATCCGCAACTTGCTTTTTTTTCTGTCTTCTCCATATGAGTGGTTGTTTTATTATTTAGTACTTATTTTTGGTGTTTCAGCCGCCTTCGAACGTTGGGCAGGCCAAGCGTCAAAATGGTTTCCGTTGAAAACAGCTATTTATTTATTCTGGCTGTCTCTTGCATCATTCGTATTTACTTTTCCATTTTCTTATATCTCTTATGTATTTTCAAGAACTTACAATATTTCCACACAGTTGTTCCCATCGTGGATGAAGGATGAATTAATTGATTTTTGGGTCAGTTACGCCACTATGTTCATCCTTGTCCTCGTGCTATATAGTTTGATGAAAAAATTTAAAAAGAAGTGGTGGTTGGCCGCATGGGTGTTGTCGGTTCCGTATTCCATTTTCATGATGTTTATCCAGCCTGTCGTCATTGATCCGCTGTATAATGATTTTTACCCCTTGAAAGACAAACAACTGGAATCCAAAATCCTCCTGCTTGCCAATGAAGCGGACATACCGGCGGAACATGTATATGAAGTGGATATGTCGCAAAAAACGAATGCGTTAAATGCCTATGTAACGGGTGTTGGATCTAACTCCAGGATCGTTCTTTGGGATACGACCCTTGAACGTTTGGATGATGAGGAAGTTTTGTTTATCATGGCTCACGAGATGGGCCACTACGTGGAAAAGCATATTTATTTTGGCATTGCCGGCTATACGCTGCTTTCCTTTGCGGGCCTGTGGCTGACAGCGAAATGGATGGAACGGTGGGTTGCCAAAAGAGGAACAGTGTGGAAGGTGGAAAGTATAACAAACATCAGCTCCCTGCCTGTTTTTCTGCTGACAATCTCTATTCTTCTGTTTGCCGTCAGTCCGTTGACAAACTGGGTATCACGTTACCAGGAAATGCGGGCTGATCGATATGCGATCGAAATGACACAGGACAAAGACGCGGCCGTACGGACATTTCAAAACTTGACGAAAGCAGGGTTAAGCCAAGTAAACCCGCCATACCTTGTGAAAATTTTCCGTTATGGACATCCAACGATGCTGGAACGGATTAGAATGATGGAAGAATTTGAAGGTGATCGGGACGAAGAGTTATAAATGAAAAACATCCCCCTTAAGAGGGGGATGACTATTGTTGAGTATTTATTCTGTATATTTGGCCAATTCTTTTGTCAGCTTCATAAAAGCTTCTTTGTCTTTTCGGTCAAGCGCCAAGTCAATTTCTTTTCGCAACTGCTCTTCGCGTCTTTTTTGCAGGAGTCCGTTCAGGAAAAGGTCAGTGTACCACTCAAGCGCTTGTGCTTCTTTTTGTTGCTGTGTCATCGTATACTCTTTCAACAGTTCCTGATAAGATTTCTTCCTTTCCATCGATGATCACCTCGGAACCTTTTTTTAATTATACACGGTTAATGGGCAAAATACAACTAATCTATGAAAATTTTCAGATGTTTTTTAAGAATAAATCTGTTGCTTATTATGAATGAGAGAATTTTCATTATTTAATATAATTTGGAATTTATGTGACATTTTTGTGCGCGTATGTTATGATTTATATGAATAATGATGAAGTTTGTTGAAAGGGGAAGAGCTATGGCGAAAAAGGACATCGTTTTTGTTGAGGATTATGAAATTAACCCGTACACGATGATGATTAAGCCCGCAACGAACAATGATCCTCAAATTCTCTCGGAAATTTTTGAAATGAATGGTCGTTACTTATCTTCAGACCCGCCCTTTAATATCGTAAAGAGAAGCTGTGAATATTTTGGATCTTCTTTCAATGGAAGACGACACGGGACACGGCAGCTCATAGGAATTACCCACAAGCCACCGATTATTGTAGACCCCTACACATCCATCTTTCTTTTTCCTACCGCATCACCTACAAGCTCCCATTGTATATGGATTTCTCACGATTATGTTACCTCACATAAAAGAAACGGGTCAGATGCGACGATCGTTACATTCCAAAACAATGAAATCCATGAACTTCCGATTTCATTTTATTCGTTTGAAAACCAGTTATCGCGGACGGCCATGCTAAGAATTAAATTTATGCAAAATATGAAGCGGATGGAGAAGTTTGCCAAGCTGATACATAATCAGGTTTCAGAGCAGAGAGGATTTTATTGGACTTAATTTAGAAGGAACATGTTCATGTCTCCTTCTTTTTTGGTGTTGGCTCCGTTTCGGGGCTACGCGCTTGTGATTTGGTCCGGCTGCCGCTGCCCAAATAATCAGTGAGCAGTTCTTCGACCCTGTTTCGCAGACGGGGATTAAAGTAATTATGGTGTTCCTCGTAGCCTTTGTAAAAAAACATGTACATCGTAAAAGCATTGTCTGATTTTATTTTCTTGACACGGATATTGTTTTTTTGCAAATGGTGTTTTACTGCTGCAAGCTCCTTCTGAATGATGTTCATTGTTTTTTGAATCAATTCCTGATAAGGTTTTTTTAGTTTGAAGGGACTTTTTTCTATCATGCGCAAGTCACGGCGCAATACGGAAAGAACCATTGGCAAGTAGATCGCCTGCTCAATTACATCCCGTTCATTGTCAGGAATCCTTGTCATTTTTCATTCTCCTTTCCTTAAAGAAGGGAACATTTGTTCTCATTTTACTAAGAGGCATTCGAAATAGCAAGATGAAATTGCTGGTAAGGAAGGCAATTCTTGCATGGAGGAAGAAGAATAGATCAGAGGCATGCGGCTATGTTATAATTTAAAAACAAACAAGGCCGTGCTCCCGGTTGTGAATAGAGGAATATTGATGGATCTGGATTTTTTCAAAGAATGGATAACGATTGAAAATGTGATGGAATTAATCGAAAAGTACCGCTCTTTCGGTCCGCTCCCCGGTATTTTATTGCCATTCCTAGAGGCGTTTTTCCCGTTTTTGCCGTTGTTTTTGTTTGTGATGGCAAACGCCAATGCTTTCGGACTTGGCTGGGGGTTTCTGTTTTCCTGGATTGGCTCTGCGAGCGGGGCTTATTTTGTGTTCTTGCTCATACGAAGATTTGGCGAAGCGCGGGTGTTCAACTTTCTGCGCAGGAATGAAAAAGTTCGGAGCTTGATGGCTTGGGTGGAAAGGCGCGGCTTTGGTCCGTTATTTATTCTACTCTGTTTTCCGTTTACACCATCAGCTGTCGTAAATATTGTGGCAGGTCTTTCGAAAATAGGCATATATCAATACATGCTTGCTGTGTTAACCGGGAAAGCCGTCATGATTTTTACAATGAGCTTTATTGGATATGACGTCATCTCTTTAGTAAAACAGCCCGTCAGAACGGGAATTGTTTGTTTGATCATCGCCATCCTGTGGTATGCTGGAAAACGGGTCGAAGAAAAGCTGAAAGAAAAGGATAAGACACGTCTGCACGATTAAGAAAAGTGTACAAGCCTTCTTTTTGCGTCGCGCAGATTTTCAAATAAACAAAAGGCTTTGGCGTCGCGCATTTAAAAAACGTACGCATGATCTGGAAAATGGATGGCAATAAAGATGTGAACGTTGAACTGCACCCCAATCAAATATTGGAGGTGCTTTTCTCATGTTGCATGTAATTAATCGAAAAGAAATGAGAGACATATGTATCACTTTGGGGGAGAAAGCGCTCGCAAAACTCACCGTACACTTTATCGTTTAAATGGAACATGCTTGATGAAAGGAACAGAGGAGAGATCGTCCATCACAGAAACAGCAGCGGTCATTACCATTCTACTTTCCAAGGTTGAAAAAAGGAGCACACACAAGTATAACGTCTAAGTAATAACGGAAACCGACCACTAGCTATGATAGATCATGCCCGCTCCCGGGAGAGGCGAAGAAAACGGTCACCATCCATGACAGCTCCGTCCTCCCTATAGAGTAAATCGCAAAAGTGGTCATCAAACCCGGTTGATCATGCCCGCTCCCAGGAATGAGGCGAGTAAATTGGTCAACTGGCCCGATGTGATTTTGACACCGGTGGGAATGGTCTTGTGCGATTTGACCGTACTTATTGAAATGATCGCATTTTTTGTGTGCAGGCCGGTGACTTTCCCACTTTTCTTGCGGAATGTATGTTCGTATTTGTTGGGCGTTATATGTTATAATAAAAGGAAATTTTTCGGTTTCATGGGGAAAAAGTGAATAAAGGGGTTGGAAATATGTCGCTTCGTTTTATTATCGGCCGTTCGGGGACAGGAAAAACGACATTCATTCTAAACGAAATCAGAGAGAAGTTAAAAGAACTTCCTGACGGTCCCCCCATTTTATACATAGTTCCGGAGCAAATGACGTTTTTATCTGAATATGAATTGGTGCAAACGCCGGGACTCGCCGGAACGATCCGGGCCCAAGTATACAGTTTCACCCGGCTTGCTTGGCGGATTTTTCAGGAAACAGGCGGGTCAAGCAGAAATCATGTGACAAGTGCCGGGCTGAATATGTTGATCAGAAAAATTGTGGAAGACCATAAGAATGAGTTGAAGTTGTTCCGACAGGCATCCGATAAATCGGGCTTTGTCCAGCAATTGGAACAGATGTTCACTGAACTGAAACATTATTGTGTGGCGCCTGATGACCTGGCTAAACAGAAGGAGGAAATGGCGTTTCTTCATTCTACACGGGCATTGGCTGATAAACTCCATGACATTGAATTGATTTACCGGCTTTTTGAAAAAGGACTGGAAGGAAAGTATTTGGATTCCAATGATAGCTTGCGCTTGTTGTCAGAACTGATTGACCGGTCTCAATATCTGCAGAATGCCGAAATTTATATTGACGGTTTTCACAATTTTACGCCCCAGGAATATTTGGTGATCAATCGCCTTTTGAAAAAATGCAGCAGGGTGACGGTGGCGCTTATACTGGATCGGCCCTTTCAACATGAGCTGCCTGATGAACTTCATCTATTTAGAATGACTGGCGAAACGTATGCTCACTTATATGAGATGGCGCAGCAAGAAGACGTTCCGGTTGAACAAGATATCCAGCTTTTGCATGCGAAAAAATTCAAGTCTGCAAACCTGCGCCATTTAGAAGCCCAATTTGAAAGCAGGCCGGTGAGTGCTTCAAAGGAGGAAGGCGGTATACAATTGATGGCAGCCGCCAATCGCCGGGCGGAAATGGAAGGCATTGCAAGAGAAATTCGCCGGCTGGTGATGGAGGAAGGATACCGTTATAAAGATATCGCTGTTTTAATCCGGAATGGAAATGATTATCGGTCGGCTTTGGAGACCATTTTTCATGACTACGACATACCGTTTTTTATTGATCAAAAGCGTTCAATGCTCAATCATCCGCTCGTAGAGTTGCTTCGCTCTGTTTTGGAGGTCATCAATGGAAACTGGCGATACGAGCCGGTATTTCGGGCTGTCAAAACAGACCTGCTTTTTCCGCTTGGAGAACATATTGAGACGTTCCGGGAGCAAATGGACAGGCTGGAAAATTACGTTCTTGCTTATGGGAAGAAAGGGGAAGACTGGACAAAGAACGAACGATGGACGTACAGCCGGTTTCGCGGGTTGGAGTCTGCCCAATTCGTACAGACTGATAAAGAAAAGGAAATAGAGAGGGAGATCGCCCGTTCAAGGGAGCTCGTTACACTTCCCATTGTAAGGCTGTCTAGGCGACTTAAAAAAGCTGTAAAGGGACGGGATTTATGCGAAGCTGTCTATTTATTTCTGGAAGAACTGGAAGTTCCGCAAAAATTGGAGCAGCTCAGTGAGAATGCCGAGAAGAAAGGCCGGTTAATTGAATCAAGGGAGCATGATCAGGCGTGGAATGCCATCATTGAGTTATTGGACCAGTTTGTGGAGATTTTGGGGGATGCGAGCATCTCATTGGATAAATTTATTTCCATTATTGACTCCGGATTGGAAGAAATGAAGTTTTCTCTTATTCCGCCGGCCGTAGATCAAGTTTTTGTTGCCAATTTGGAATTATCGAGGTTGTCTCATATTAAAACGGCATTTGTAGCCGGTTTAAACGACGGCGTTTTGCCGGCAAGGATGATAGATGGGGGAGTGTTGTCTGACGAAGACCGGACTGCATTATTGCAAGCAGGCGTGCCTATTGCTCCGGACAGCAGAAGGCGGCTGCTGAATGAGGAGTTTGTGGCTTATCGGTCATTTACTGCAGCCGAAAAGCAACTCATCCTGTCCTATCCATTGGCAGATGATGAAGGGAAAGCCCTTCAGCCTTCTCCATTTATTGAACGGATCAGGACAATGTTTCCCCATGCAACTGAAAGCATGGTTGTAAACGAACCGGCCGAATTGTTTGAAGACAACCAACTTGAATATATTTCCCATCCAGACTCTGCCATTGCGTATTTGACCGGGCAGCTGCAATTGAAAAAAAGAAAATATCCAATGGCTGACTTTTGGTGGGATGTTTACAATTTTTATATGGCCGACCCCACTTGGAAAAATAAGGCAAGACGCATATTGTCAAGTTTATATTACGATAACAGAACGAAGAAACTTTCAGAAGACACGAGTAAAAAATTATACGGAGACAAAATGGTCGCCAGCGTTTCGCGAATGGAACTTTTTCACAGTTGCCCTTTTTCCCACTTTGTCTCACACGGGTTAAAGTTGCAGGAGAGAGAGATTTATCGGCTGGAAGCTCCTCATATCGGCGACTTGTTCCATAGCGCATTGAAATGGATTGCCGACCAAATCAATCAACATCGGTTGAAATGGTCCGAGCTGACAAAGGAACAGTGTGCCCAGCTTGCAAAAGAAGCTGTCGAACATCTGGCTCCAAAATTAAACAATCAAATATTGTTAAGCTCGAACCGGCATTCTTATCTTAAAAGAAAATTGGAAAAAGTAATTGAAAGAGCTTCCTATGTCATGAGCGGACATGCCAAAAAGAGCGGGTTCTCGCCTGTCGGTTTTGAGCTTTCTTTTGGCCCGAACCAGGCTCTGCCGCCTTTGGCGTTCACCTTGAAAGACGGAACCCGGATGGAGCTGCAAGGACGCATTGACCGTGTAGACAAAGCCGAAAATGAAAATGGTATTTATGTACGGGTGATCGATTACAAATCAAGCGCCCGCCAGCTTGACTTAACGGAAGTGTATTACGGATTGTCTGTTCAAATGTTGACATATTTGGACATTGTCGTTACCCACTCAAAAGCATTAATCGGTCAAGAGGGATTCCCTGCAGGGGTATTTTATTTCCATTTGCATAACCCAATGATTGAAAGTAATAAAGCAATGACAATGGAAGCCATTGAAGGAGAAATTCACAAGAAATTTAAAATGGATGGACTCGTTCTGAAAGATCCCGACATCATCCGCCTCATGGACAACACGCTGAAATCGGGCAGTTCCCACATTATTTCCGCAGGTTTGAAAACGGACGGAACCCTAAGGGCAAACTCTAAAGCAGCCAGCAAGGAAGATTTCCACAAACTACGGAACCATGTCCGCAGCCTTTATAAAAAGTCGGGGAATGCTATTTTGTCAGGATATGTTGACATCAGTCCCTATCAATTCGCGAACAAAACACCTTGCCAATTTTGTGTTTATAAGCCTGTTTGTCAATTCGACCAGGCCTTGGCTGCAAACCAATTTCGACTCATTCAAAAAGAAAAGCGGGAGCAAGTTATTGCGCGCATTCGGGAAGAAGGTGAAGAAATATGAAAACATTCATTCCGGCAAAACCGGAGCAGGCCTCGTGGACAAATGATCAGTGGAAAGCGATTTTTGCCAAGGACCAGGATATATTGGTGGCGGCGGCGGCGGGTTCTGGAAAAACGGCTGTTCTCGTAGAAAGGATTATCCAAAGAATATTGGCGGAAAAAGATCCGCTCAATGTGGATCAATTACTCGTCGTGACTTTCACAAACGCTTCGGCGGCGGAGATGAGATCCAGAATCGGAGAAGCACTCTCCCGGGCAATCAACGATCGCCCCGAGTCCAATCATCTTCGCAAGCAATTGGGATTATTGAACAAAGCGTCGATTTCCACTCTCCACTCTTTTTGTCTGGAGGTAATCAGAAAGTTTTATTATATGGTGGACATCGACCCGCAATTTCGCATTGGCGATGACACCGAGATGGTGCTTCTTCAAGATGAAGTGATGGATGAATTGTTTGAAGAAGAGTACGGGAAAAAAGATAATGACGCTTTTTTTAGGCTAGTGGATACTTTTACAAGTGACCGAAGTGATGAAGAACTGCAAACCCTTGTGTTAAAGTTATACGAATTTTCCCGGTCTCATCCGTTTCCAAATCAATGGCTTGATGAGCTTGTCAGTAAGTATGATGTTACAGAAAACACTCGTGTGGATGACCTGGAATTTGGAAAGCTCCTCCTAGCCGATATCAGGCTTCAGCTTTCAGGTGCAAAAGGACTGTTAGAGGAAGCATATGAAATGACCAAGTGGCCGGGAGGGCCGGCTCCCCGCGCTGTCAATTATGAAGACGATTTGGAGATCATTCGCCAAATGGAAAGAGCCGCCGATACTGGATTTGATGCGCTCTATGAAATGATGAATAATTGGAGTTTTTCACGCGCCAAACCATGTCGAGGGGATGAATACGATCCTGAATTAATGAAAAGAGCCGCTGATTTACGGGATAAGGCAAAAGAAATCCTGAATAAAATGACAGCTGAACTCTTTTCAAGGTCCCCTGAAAATTTTATTCGGGACATGCGCGAGATGCGGCCTGTTTATGCGACTTTAGTAAAAGTTGTAAAAGCTTTTGCTTGCCGGTTTGAACAAATCAAAAGAGACAAAGGGCTTGTCGATTTCTCGGATTTGGAGCATTTGGCACTTGCTATTTTAGTGGATCAGGAAAAAGGCCAGGTCAGCCCTTCGGAGGTGGCTCGCGGTTACCGTCATCAATTTAAAGAAGTGCTAATTGATGAGTATCAAGATATTAATATGGTGCAAGAGACCATCTTACAGCTCATTTCACAAGATGAAGAATATAACGGCAATCTGTTCATGGTTGGTGATGTGAAACAATCCATCTACCGATTCCGTTTGGCGGAACCCAATTTGTTCTTGGCAAAGTATAGCCGCTTTTCTTCCAATGGAGAAAACAGCGGCCTCCGCATCGATTTATCCCGGAATTTCCGCAGCCGGGCTGAAGTGCTGGAAGGAACAAATTATTTGTTCAAGCAAATTATGGGGGTTCAAGTGGGTGAAATCGAATATAACGCTGACTCGGAATTGGTGAAGGGCGCAGGATATCCCGAAGATGAACCGTATCCTGTGGAAGTGGCCATCATTGATCTGGCGGATGAAAGTTCCGGGAAAAGCAAAGATGCAGAAGCGGAAATAATGGAGGAAGAACTTGAAAAGTCGCAACTGGAAGCCCGCTTTTTGGCAGGTAAGATCAGGAAGATCATCGACGAAAAAAAACCTGTCTATGATGTGAAAAAAGGCGTCTCCCGCCCAGCACAATATAAAGATATTGTTATTTTGTTGCGTTCGTTGACATGGGCCCAGGATATGGTCGATGAATTGAGGCATGCGGGCATTCCCGTTTATGCTGATCTGTCGGAAGGCTATTTTGACGCGACTGAAGTGACCATCATGCTGTCGTTGTTAAAAGTGATTGATAATCCGGAACAGGATATACCGCTGGCTGCGGTTCTGCGGTCGCCGCTTGTCGGTTTGGATGAAGAAGAGCTTGCCCGAATCCGGCTGGCAGCCCGGCAGGGGAGTTACTTTGCAGCCGTTAAACAGTATGTGAACACCCCTGAGGAAGATGGACAAGAAGAAACGAGGGAAAAAGCCCGGGGCTTTTTGGAAGGTTTGTATGAATGGAGAACCCTTGCCAGAAGCGGGCCGCTCCCGGATCTCATTTGGCAGTTGTATCGTGATACAGGCTTTTATGAATTCGTTGGCGGCCTCCCGGGAGGAAAACAGCGGCAGGCGAATTTGCGTGCGCTTTATGACCGAGCTTCCCAATATGAAGAAACTTCCTTCAGGGGGTTATTCCGGTTCCTTCGCTTTATCGACAGAATGCGCGACCGAGGCAAAGATTTGGGCGTGGCCCGGGCATTGGGGGAGCAGGAAGATGTCGTGCGGATTATGACGATTCACTCCAGCAAGGGGTTGGAGTTTCCCATCGTATTCGTCTCGGGACTCGGGCGCGAATTCCATACAAAGGATTTGCATCGTCCCTTTTTAATTGACAAAGATTACGGATTTGCAAGCAAATATATCCACCCGGAAAAACGGATTTCCTATCCATCCCTGCCCCAGTTGGCTTTAAAGAGAAAAAAGAGGCTGGAATTGGTGGCCGAAGAAATGCGGGTTCTTTATGTGGCGCTCACAAGGGCCAAGGAGAAACTGTTTCTTGTCGGTACGGTGAAAAATGCGGAAAAAGAAGTGTTAAAATGGCAAAAATCCTTCATCAGTGGGGAATGGCTATTAAAAGATTTTGACAGAGCGAATGCGAAGGCCTACTTGGACTGGATTGGGCCGGCTTTGCTACGGCATCGCCATTGCCATATTTCCGAAAGTATTTGGTCGGAAGGCCTCATAGCGGAACACCCTTCCCGCTGGCACATCGATATCGTTTCAAAAATGGATATCAAACCGGTAGCGGAAGATGAAGCAAGTGACAGCGATGAATGGCTGCAACACGTAAAAGCAGGTGAGCCATTTCCTGTTGAATCTTCATGTAAGCATCTTGTCTTTACACGACTTAGCTGGACATATTCGCATCAAATGGCCACAAATAAAATGTCGAAGCAATCCGTTTCCGAGTTAAAAAGAATGGTTGAATTGCAGGATGAGACAAGCGGGTATGAGTTTGCAGGAAAGCGTCAAAACACTCTTTTGTTTCATAAGCCCAAGTTTTTGGAGCAAAAAGTGTTGTCGCCTGCTGAACGGGGAACCATCATGCATACCGTCATGCAGCATATTCCCTTGACAGAAGCTCCGACACTGCTGTCTATTGAACATTTGCTCGATGAGCTTATTCAAAGAGAAATTCTTACAGGAGAGCAGGCTGATGCGGTTTCCGGTGAACAGATTGTCCAATTTTTCGAAACGGAATTAGGAAAAAGGCTCCTGGGAGCATCAGGTGTTTCAAGAGAAGTTCCTTTTACAATGGGGATTCCGGCGCGGGACATTTATCCGGCATGGGACGGGGAAGATGAACTGGTGATTGTGCAAGGTGTGATGGACTGTATCATCGAAGAAAAAGACGGAGTCGTTTTACTTGATTATAAAACCGATTCTATCACGGGCCGATTCCCGGGAGGATTCCCTCAGGCCAAAGAGCGATTGAAGAACAGATATCAAATGCAAGTTCGCTTATATGAACGGGCCATTAAGGAAATTTTAAAAAAGAAAGTCAAGGAAGCCTATTTATATTTCTTCGATGGTGGATTTACCATCAAACTATAAAACGGGACTGGGACATAAGTTGAAAGCTGATTCATATTCGTAAAAATCGTGAGAATAAAACCGCGTGAAATCAAGGATTTAAACTTGATTCCACGCGGTTTATTCCTTTTTACAGGTGTTGTCCCTGCCCCGTTTTTTTTCATGAATCTAGCAAATCAGTTATTGCCTACCGTGGGCTGGTCAACGAGGTTCGTATCAAGCGTATTGCTGGAACTTATACCATTATTAGTTATGATAAATCCTCCGGTACTGTCCGAGCCCGAGCCGGCATATGATTTTGAACTGCTTTTTGGTGAAATGACAGCAGTATCGCCAAATTGAACAATTCCTCCGGAAACGTTAAAAATTTGGACGGGTCCCAGAATAGCAGGCATTGTGCATCTCCTTATCCTTTTTTAAATCCTCGGATTGATTTGCCGAATATGCTTAACTCTTCCTTCCATTGCAATATGGTTTGTACTTCCTATATACAGGACGGCAGCGTTGGAAGCAGCGATGACATGAACATTTCCTACTCGAATGTTCGGACTATCATGTATTTTATGTCTGATGGGGAATGATTCGTAAATTGGCGGAAGGGGAATGGGTTTGGTAAAAGCGGAGAAAGAGAGCAAATCTCCTTCATCGGCATAAAAAAGCTGTCTCCTCCTTTGGACCGCCAAGGCGTTCGCATTCGCCCCCAGATGAACCGAATCCCCAATTTCCAATATGGAACCAAAGATGAGATTTTTAATATCAAGATATTGAACGACAGAGTTCCTTGTTCCGATCATTTTGGATATACTCCAGTTTCTCTGGTGAGGGGAGCGAAGGGACCGATGATCAATGATTCAGGGGGCGTATCAAAAACAGAGCCCAATTGAATTGTATTAGCGTCCCCAACCAACAGCAATGAGGCGGCGCTCACTCCGATGACTCGAATTTGGCCGACGGATAACTCCTTGTTTACGACATTAAGTTCCATGGGGGTTCACCCCTCCCTGGTTATTCGGCATTTCCGCGATAAAACGATGTACCGCCTTGTTAATATCGGCAACGACCGTTTGATATACTTTATGATATAATTCTTCTTCTGTTCCTTCGTTATTTGGCTGCGAACTAAAATAGTGCAAATAATGATCCGCTCGTCTCTCAATTTGTTTTCGGACATCCTCTTTGATCATTTGAATAAAAGAAGGATCAAGTTGAACTCCTGCCTGTGTTTGGGAATCCAAAACATGTTGTTCTAGTTCTTCGTCAATATAATGGTTCAGCTTGCTGATCGTATCGCGATAAATCTCTTTGTTCCGGAAAAAAGTTTGCGTCTGGGGAAACGTTCCGTTCGGAATGGATAACTCATCGACGGCATCAAGGCTACTTGGTGAAAGGCCGATATTTAAAGTTCCTTCCAACGTTTCAACCTTCAATTGGTCGAATTTATACTCAAGCCTTTCGACGGTCATGGGCGGTTTTTCCCCCAATCGTTTGACTTCCGCCGATAAATCTTGTATGTCGCTTTTCAGTTGTGCGATGGCCTTTTGCTGTTGGTTGATACAGCCGTACAATTGCTGAATATAGTAGTTGACGTTCATATTCCTCCACCACGCTTTATTTTGGTATCAGGCAAATTACAAAGGAATCAAGCTTACTTGCTCCTCGACCAGCTCAGGAATGGCAGGAGGGGCCGGCTCTTCGAATCCTCCTGTATTAAATAAATAAGATGCGGGCTTAATGATTCCTGAAGTTCCGATTTGCAATACTGATGAGTTTGTAATCCCGCCAATTTTTAGCGTATTAATATGAATGTTTTGTTGAACATTAATGATCATTTCGGCCTCCTGTTCTTGATGGTATAATATGGGAAACTGTCTCGTGACTGTCTTTCTTTGCGACTAGTGCTTCTTTCATCTCTTTGCGGAGTATCCGATTTTGTACTTTACAAAACAGTCGCCTGCTTTTTTATAAATTAAACAATATTCCTTGGTCAAGGCCGTCGACATCATAAGTGTTTGTTGAAGAATAATTATTTTTGACCGTGATCCCTTCACCGGTGTTAAATGAACCTGCTCCAGAAAATGTTTTGGCATAGGCAATCGGATGGATTTGAAACACGTCTCCAATGTTGACGACGCCTCCTGTACTTACGTTAATCACTTGAACGGCACCAACAAATCCAGGCAAATCCGTTCACATCCTTCCGTTGCTTCTATATATCATTATTGTATTTTATGAGTAACTGGGTAATTTGTGCTTCAATTGCCCATGCCTACTTTGTAAAGCTTTTATGTCATAAGCACAGTTTTTTAGACAAACATGGGCGAAGATGGTATAAACAAAAGCAGGGGAATATATTGCCGTCTTTTTTTACAATAAGGGGGGTGTTATATATTCAACATTTAGAAAGGAGTTATGGCGATGAATCACATACCGCCTGTTGTCCAAACGGAACGAATCCAAACACTCGATGTTTTGCGCGGATTTTCCCTCTTTGGAATTATTCTTGTGAATATGATCGGATTTCATTCTCCTTACGGGTATTACAATCCGTACGAGTGGTGGAAATATGACGACCTCACAACACATGCTTGGATAGATGTACTTGTACAAGGAACCTTTTACCCGATCTTCGCCTTGCTTTTTGGATATGGCATGGTCATGATTCGAAGAAAAGCTTTGGCAAATGGAAATACTTTTTGGAAAATTGGTGTCAAGCGGCTGCTGGTTCTTCTGGCATTCGGCGTCATCCACGCCTTTTTCATATGGCACGGAGACATATTGATTACATACGCACTGATAGGGTTTTTATTGCTTTTGTTTTTAAGAATTCCCGGTCCCTTCCTGATTGGTTTGGGCATGGCTTTGTATTTGTTGCCTCAGTTGTTTTTAACAGCACTTTTTCTCATACTCCATTTGTCTAATGGGGTTTCATTGGCGGATTATACGAATATCGTCGCTTTGCAAACTTCGCAGGAAGCTTATACAAATGGAAGCTACATGGAAGTGACTGCCCAGCGTATATCTGATTGGAAAACAATCAATCTGTCGGCTGGCTTTACTTTATACATATTTTTAATTTTACCAATGATGTTGATAGGCGCTGGAGCTGCCAAGTTGAAGTGGATTGAAAAGTCGAAGGAATATTGGCGAATGTGGCTTGTTATTTTCTTGATTGCGTTGCCGATAGGGATAGCCATAAAGCTTCTCCCGCTGATTGTGGAACCTTCACTCAGTTTTCAATACATTCAGGACGCATTGGGAGGACCGATTTTGGGATTTGCCTATGCAGCCGGTCTCATTCTGCTCATGAATGCCCGCATGGCCGGCAAGCTGTTGAAGCCGTTTTCGACAATAGGGCGTATGTCTCTTTCGATGTATTTAATGCAATCGCTTATCGGAACGCTTATCTTTTATCCTTATGGCTTAGGGTTGTATGGTGATATTTCGTTAACAACTGGAACATGGCTTGCCGTTTGTATATATGTTATTCAGGTCGTTTTGGCCGGGTTATGGCTGGCAAAATTCCAAAGGGGTCCGGCAGAAATGCTATGGCGGAGCTTGACGTATGGAAAGAATATGAAAAGAAGAGGTGGAACGAATGAAGTTAATGAGCTTTGAGTGGAATGGCACGCCAACATATGGCGTAGTTCACGAAAACGGCAATCGCGTTTGGGATGTGCCGGCACTTGCGAAAGCCAAAAATCAGGAAGTCCCTGATTCCATTTTCGCAGGAATTCAAGAGAGCGGCCCCTTTTATGCCACCCTTGAAGAGTTGGTTCAATGGGGAGTGGAAAATGGAAAAAATGAATATCAATTGCCTTTGGAAGATGTCAAGTGGCTTCCACCCATTCCAAAGCCCTGGAAAAACATCATGTGTGTGGGAAAAAACTATCGAGATCATGCGATAGAAATGGGGAGCGAAGCAGATATACCAAAGCATATGATTGTGTTTACGAAAGCTCCTACGACAGTGATTGGCCATAAAGATAGCATCGAAGCCCATGAAGAATTGACGAATGAACTGGATTATGAAGGCGAACTGGCGGTAGTCATTGGCAAACAGGGGAGAAATATAGCTGAAGCAGATGCGCTTGATTATGTATTTGGCTATACAATCGTGAATGATATTACGGCTCGGGATCTTCAAGTAAGGCATAAGCAATACTTCCTGGGGAAAAGTCTTGACTCTTCCTGCCCAATGGGACCGTGGATTGTCCATCATTCGGAAATCAAAAATCCCAACGGATTAAATATCCAGACGAGGGTTAACGGAGAAATCCGCCAGAATTCCAATACAGAACATTTTATCTTCCCTATTGAGGAAATCATTGCAACTCTTTCACAAGGCATGACACTGGAACCCGGTGATATCATTGCGACAGGAACGCCGTCGGGGGTAGGAAAAGGCTTTAAGCCGCCCCGTTTATTAAGCAAAGGGGATGAAGTCGAGATTTATGTTGAAGGAATTGGAAAATTAAACAATACTGTGAACTAAAGGCTTGACAATATTTTGCCGAACCCTTGTATGCTAAGATGGTGAGAGGATAGATACCAAAAAATGAGGCAAGTTTGAGGAGGTTTGACTGATGTTTGATACGACACATGCCCATATTACAACATGGGTGATTGCACTTATTCTTTTTGTTGTTGCCGTGGCTTTATCTAACGCCGGCAACGAAAAAGGCAAGAAAATTGTCCAAATGATCCTTAGGATTTTTTACTTGCTCATTCTCATGACTGGAATATTATTATTTTGGAAACACCAAGGCTACAACCCGGCTTTATACGGAATGAAATTTCTTGGCGGCGTCATTGTGATTGCGATGATGGAAATGATACTTGTACGTATGTCAAAAGGAAAAGGGACAGGATTATTTTGGGGTGTCTTGATCATTGCCTTTATTGTAACGTTTATTCTGGGGATAAAATTACCGCTTGGATGGAATTGGCTGGCATAGAACTTGGGAAAAAACCGCTGCATATCGGCGGTTTTTTTTAATTCTTGAAAAGGTGAACAATTAGTAGTGACATAGCAGGACAAAATTTATTAGAATAGTAATAACAAGGATATAGTCAAAAAATGTCGTAAAATAAAACGGTGGTGACTAGCGGGTTGAAAACGACATATGCCTATCTTTACAAGAATGAAAATGAATTGAAGGAATTCATACAAGCACATTATCACGAATTTTCCAACAACCTTCTAATCCAAGCGAATCTTGTTAATTGGCCAATTGAAAAAATTGATCGATTGCGGCGTTTATTTTCCACTCTTTTACCCCGTGCAGTGATGATTGGGAGCAATTCTTCTGGCTGTTTATTTGACGGTATGAATGAGCAATCCAGGCTATTTTTTACACATTTTAAAGACATAAACATAACATCTTCTCTATTTAAACTTTCCGATAATGATTCCATAAATGACTTTGTAAAAGGTCTCACATTTGACAGGCCAAAAGCGGCCATGGTGATGGCGAATAAATGGACCGGGATGCTTGAAGAGTGCCTGGGCCTGTTTGAACATCACCTGCCGGAAATCGCCATTGCCGGCGGAATATCTGGAAGCGGCACCATTATTTTTACAGAAACGATGATCGCCGAAGAAGGAATTGCAGCCGTCACTTTCAGCGGGCAAAACTCGGCAGTCCATATCGCTGTGAAGAAAAGGGTGGTGGAGCCGAATGTATCAGGTGATGCAAAAGATTTTTCACAAGAAACAGACAGCCCAATTCCAACTAAGCCGCTAAACATGCAGTTGGGAAAAAAGACTGCTACAAAGCTGCTGCCAGCCAAACATTACACGACAAGAAAAGGTAGAACGGCCGTTTATGATGATACCAATTTCGTTATTGGTTTCGTCAGTCAATTGCAAGGGTTGTCAAAGCTTCATAGGGCAAATACTGGACAGTTCCCGTGCTTGCAAAAAATTGTGAAGCATCCCGGCAAATCCGCAAGATGGCATCATGAAAAGGACGTATTTTTATATATTTCAAAGCGGGCTGGCGCCAAGATGAGGGAATGCTTGGAGCAATCGCCAGAAGAGGCTTCGCAGTATGATCAAGAAGAGCGGTACCGCTTGATTCATTCAAAGGAATTTTGTGATTCCATCATACAGAACCACCCGGATATCATTTTTACAACAGATTTACATGGTCATTTTCATATGGTGAATCCAGCTTTTACAAAGCTATTTGGCAAAGAGACAGCAGACCTGGCAGGGAAAAGCTGGCTGGAATTTCTTAATCCTAAGAAAGGAGAGAGACTGAAAAAGAATGTTGAGATCGCCAAAACGGGACAGGCAGTTCAATTAGAATTGGAACTTTTATGGGGAAAGAAATTAAAAACGTTTGACTTGCACGTCTTCCCTATTTTCGTAGATGGTGAATGTGTGGAAATATTGTTTTTGGGCCGTAATATGACGGAACTGCGGCAAATGGAAAAAAAGCTTGAACAAATGGCGTACTATGATGAGAAAACAGGGCTGCCGAACCAAAAAAAGTTGGAACAAATTTTGAACCAATGGATTAAAAAAGCCGAAAGGGGAAAACAGTCATTTCCGATCTTGTTTATCAAGCTGGATCGCATAAAAACCATTAATGATGCGTTTGGACATCATATCGGTGACAAAGCGCGGATACAATTGGCCTCCAGAATCCAATCTTTACTGCCAAGCGGCTCTTTTTTGGGGAGGTTTTCGACTGATACATTTACCGTTCTGCTTGGAGGGGAAACGGATTCAACCACGGTGATGTCCATTAGCCAACGTATTTTACAAACCATTCAAGAACCATTACTTTTTGAAAATCAAGAATTTTATATCGCTTCAAGCATTGGGATAAGTGTGTATCCTTTTGATGGGCAGGAATATGCAAGCTTAATGAAAAATGCGGACGTGGCACTAAGCCGGACTGATACTGTAACAAATAAAAATGTTGTTTTTTATTTAAATGAAATGAATAAGGAAATGATTGAGCGGGTGGAGCTGGAAAGAAGCTTGCGCAAAGGGATCGAAAACAATGAATTTTTCCTGGCTTATCAGCCAATCATAAACCCGGTGACCAATGAAATTGTCGCTTGTGAAGCGCTGCTTAGGTGGGAACATCCCGAATGGGGGATTGTGTCGCCGAAGAAGTTTATTCCAATTGCTGAAGAAACAGGGATGATTCATACGCTGGGCAAGTGGATTTTAAAAACCGCCTGTTTGCAGGTGAAGGATTGGCAAAGAGATGGTTTTGAACATATTAGTGTATCTGTCAATGTGTCAGCCCATCAGCTGCAAAACAACCGATTTATCGACAATATTAAACAGGCATTGGACGAATCAGCACTTGCCCCCCGGTATCTCCATTTGGAATTGACTGAAAGTGTAATGATTGACCGATCATTAACGACCGTTGAAATGTTGCGTGAATTGATGGAAATGGGCATTCATATTTCGATAGATGATTTTGGGACGGGTTACTCATCTCTTAGTTATTTAAAACATTTTCCAATTCATACGTTGAAAATTGATCGTTCTTTTATTCAGAATCTCAATAAGCAATCTCCGGATCTTGCCATTGTTCACGCCATTTTGACAATGGGACATGGGCTTGGGTTGAGAATTGTTGCGGAAGGAATCGAAACGACTGAACAACTGCATATGTTAACGAGTCTCGGTTGTGATTTCGTTCAGGGATATTTGATAGAAAAGCCGTTGGAAGCAAGGCGTTTTACACACTGGCTGGAAAGGAAGCGGAAAAACTCGAATATTTGAACGCCCCGGTGCCAACTGCCGGGGCTTTTGATTTGACATCAAGCCCCCGCCACATAGTTGTAATAATTATAAAATTGACGAAGGGCTATAAAAAGAGATAATCTTAAGGCGGAGTAGTTTTAGGGAGGTAACGGAAGTGGGTAAAAAAATATTGGCATTCCTGCTTGTTCCGTTTTTGCTTTTTTACGCTTTTCCAGCAAGTGCCGACAAAAAAGAAGAACGGGTATGGGAAGAGGAAATTGTCTATTCACTCATGATCGACAAATTTAACAACGGAGACCCCGCAAATGATAGGGTTCATGAAGCGGATGAAGCCGGTTTTGAAGGCGGGGATTTCAAAGGGATTACCGCAAAGCTTGATTATTTACAAGAGATGGGATTCACAACCATTTTGCTGTCGCCTGTTTTTCAAAATGATTCAGGTGGTTTCCATGGTGAAGCGGTAACAGATTTTTACAAAACAGAAGAACATTTTGGCTCTACTGAGGATTTGAAAAAACTCGTTGAAGAAGCCCATAGGCGGAAGATGAAAGTCATGCTTGAATTTCCGGTTGATCGGGTGGCAGAAGCTCACCCTTGGAATTCAAACCCCGAGACGAAAGATTGGATTAAAGCAGGTGCCGATAACGGCGGGAGCGAATGGAATAAGGGGCTTCCAGTGATTAATTTGGAAAATGAGGAAGTAAGGGCCTACTTGATCGAGGCGGCCAAATGGTGGATGGATGAAACACAGGTAGATGGATTCAGCCTTCAATATTTGGATAATGTTCCGTCAGATTTTATAAAAGCATTTACATCTGAAGTGAAGTCTTTCAAAAAAGGGTCCTATCTGATTGGCGCAGTTAATGAAGGAAGTCGGAAAGAACTGGCCGAATTGGAGGCAGCCGGGCTTGATGGGATAAAAGATATCCAGTTGAACAAGCCGATGAGGGACGCTTTTTCCAAAATAGATGCTTCCTCCTCTGCGTTATTGGATAATTGGAAAGAAAATGTAAGCGCCTATGATCAACCAAGCTTATTTCCGGCTTATTTGGATGACAAAAATACCGTGAGATATACGCGGGATATGGTGGATCAAAAGCAATTCCCCGGTTCCCGATGGAAGCTCGCGCTGTTTTATTTGTATACTCAGCCACAAGTCCCCATTGTTTTCTACGGTTCGGAAATCGCAGTAAATGGCGGGGGTCCGCCCGATAATGTTCCGTTGATGAGTTTTTGGGCAAAAGAAGAGCTGATTGAATTCATTGGAAGATTGGCGGAGATTCGCAGTCAGCATCCGGCACTCACCCATGGGACAATGGAGCTTTTATATGAAAAAGATGGAATGCTCGTGTTTAAAAGAGAGTATCAGGATGATACAATCGTTGTGGCCATCAATAATACGAGTGAGGACCAAACGGCTGTCATTCAAGCGGCTGATTTGCAGGATGGAAAAGAGTTGCGCGGATTATATGGTACGGATATGGTTCGAAGTGAAAACGGCGAATATAAGATCATTGTGGACAGAGAGATGACGGAAATCTATGATCTGGTTGACAAAAGCAGTTACAATATACCGTTTATCATCGCGCTATTTGCTGTATTTGGTTTCTTTATCGTGTTTATGTATGCTGCATGGAAAAGAGGAAAAAAACACAATATGCGGCCATGATCATTATAAACAAGGCTCCCGAAAAGGTTGTTCGGCAGCCTTGTTTTTTTATTGTTAAAGTGAAAGAAGCATAAATGAAACGAAATGTGGATTCGCGTGCTGAGAAAAAAGCACTCGTTGCCATTGGACACCGAGTGCTTACCATTGTCTATATTGACCTCCTCCGAAATTCAGCCTGAATCGCGTTCAACCCGAATGGGAAGAGCTTTCCTAGCGATAATTGATAAATTGAACGTCGATTGGCAAATCCGCGGAGCGGATGGCGCTGATGATTTGTTGCAGGTCATCGCGATTTTTTCCTGTTACACGGATTTGGTCATCTTGTATTTGGCTTTTTACTTTTAATTTGCTGTTTTTAATAATGGTATTGATTTTTTTGGCATTGTCTTGATCAATGCCTTGGATAAGCTTGGCACGCTGCCGGACTGTGCCGCCTGCCGCATTTTCGGTTTTCCCGTAGTCAATGTTTTTAATCGGCACTTCCCGTTTGATCAGTTTTCCATGGAGTACGTCTTTCACTTGAGATAATTTAAATTCGTCGTCCGATATGAGTACCAACTCATTGTTCTCCAAACGAATGTCGCTTTTGCTCCCTTTGAAATCATAACGATTTTTAATTTCTTTCATCGCGATATTGATCGCATTGGAAACTTCGGACATATCGATTTTGGAGACAATATCAAATGAATGCTCTTTAGCCATTTTATACCTCCTCCATTGATGGTTTTTTATTGAGAAAAAAGAAAGCAAGTGTTCCTGGCCCGGCATGAGATGCGACGACAGAGCCGATCAAGTTAATGTAAAACTTTTTTGCCCCAAACCGTTCTTCAATCATTTGTTTGACTTCAAGCGCGGTTGCTTCATCATCTCCGTGACTGATGCCAATCAATTGGTTTTCCAAATCAACGCCTCGCTCCTCCATTACATCAAGCATTCGCTTCAGCAGTTTTTTCTTACCGCGAATTTTTTCAAGAGGGACGAGCTTTCCATCTTCCACATGCAGGAGGGGTTTGATATTTAAGAGCCCGCCAATAAACGCGGAAGAGCGGGATAATCGTCCGCCTTTGGCCAGGAAGTCCAGATCCTCGACCGTAAACAAGTGTTCCATATGCTGGCATTGTTCCTTCACAATTTCTACAATGACGTCTTTTGGCTTTCCTTTTTTTATAAGATCCACCGCAGTCATGACCGCCATGCCGTATCCGACAGATACGCATCTGGAATCAATGATTGTTAAATCAAGGTTCGGATATTTTTCTTTTACTTGTTCGCACATCATGACAGCCGTTTGATATGTGCCGGAAAGTTCCGAGGAAAGTGCGATGTAAATGCCGCTCTCTCCCGACTCCGCAAGCTCGATAAACAAATTCTCAATAAATTGCGGGGTAGCTTGGGATGTTTTTGGCATTTTCCCAGCCCTGATTTCGTTGTATACCGTTTCCGGCTGTATGGTGATCAAATCTTTAAATTCCTTGTCATCAATATGTACTTGCAAGGAAATAAGTTCAACGCCATGTTCTTTAAAAAAAGCAAGCGGCAGGTCGCATGAACTGTCCGCAAATAGTTTCGTAGACATAAAATAACACCCTTCGTGAAATAGTAATAATATGCATTCCGCTGTTTTTAGTGTATATGCTTTCATAAGAAAGCTCAACAATTGTTTTTAAGGGTGAAAACATGAAAACTGTTTCGGTGTGGGAAATGATAAAAAAAATAAGCATCATTACATTCGGGGCTCTCTTAGGAGCATTGGCATTAAACTTTTTTCTGATTCCGGCAAATGTGTATGCAAGCGGTTTTGCCGGGGCTTCCCAACTATTGTCCAGAATTTTGGCCGACTTTGCATCAATCCAGGTATCGACTGGCATCCTCTTGCTGCTTTTCAATATACCCGTCGCCATCCTGGGCTGGTTAAAAGTCGGCCGTTCATTCACTTTATACAGTTTTCTTTCAGTGGTGTTGACAACCGTATTTTTGGAGTTCATTCCCGTTCAGGAAAGAGCCGAAGATGTGATGCTATATGCCGTTTTTGGCGGTGTCATTGCGGCAATCGGAATCGGAATCACATTAAAGGTCGGCGCTTCAACAGGGGGGCTCGATATCATTTCCATGGTGTTGTCGCGGATGAGCGACAAATCGGTTGGAACGTATTTTTTTATCTTAAACGCCATCATCATTTTGACAGCCGGCGCATTATACGGATGGGATAAAGCATTGTACACGCTGCTTTCGGTGTATGTTTCCACAAGGGTTATTGATGCCATTCATACCCGTCATCAAAAGCTGACTGCCATGATTGTCACCAAGAAAGCGCCTGCTTTACAGAAAGCGATTTATTCAAGGCTGGTGCGCGGGATTACGATTGTGCCGGCGAAAGGCGCTTTTTCAAATGAACACAGAGACTTGATGATATCGGTCATCACCCGTTACGAACTATATGAACTCAAAAAAATCATCAAGGAAGTCGATCCTAATGCTTTTACCAATATTGTGGAAACCGCGGGCGTCTTGGGTTTTTTCCGGAGAGATTAGTTATGTGAAAAAAGGGAGCGCTAGCTCCCGTATGATTCAAATACCGCCTAGAGACGACTTTTTCATATACTCAATTTTTTCTTTTTCTGCTTCATCCAAGGTTGCCCGGTAAGGAAATCTTTCGGCATGTTTTTCCACCGACACTTTCCCCTGCTGGGTAAAGCGTTTTGATTTGCTGTTTTTAGCCACTAAACCGCACCACCATTCGAACAGGATGTGAACACAAAGCGTGTTCAAGCTTTATTGTTTGCGAATCGTTGCAAAAAACGCAGGCAATCCATTTGTATGTTTTGGAAAATAACATTCGCTCATGTTAGACTGAAATCAACAACGGGATAACCGAAGGAGTGGTCGCTTGATTGAGATTCATCGGGAAATTTTAGCGGGAATTCCAGCATTGCATGCCGTAAAGTCCGACAATATGAACAAAAAACTACCGCTTATTTTTTTCGTTCATGGCTTCACATCAGCAAAGGAACATAATTTGCACTTTGCTTATTTATTGGCCGAAAAAGGCTTTCGGGTTATCCTTCCAGATGCCAGACTGCACGGTGAGCGGACAGATGGCCGGCCGGAAAAAGAAATGATGTATGA
Source organism: Siminovitchia sp. FSL H7-0308 (assembly GCF_037980985.1). NCBI lineage: Bacteria > Bacillati > Bacillota > Bacilli > Caryophanales > Bacillaceae > Siminovitchia > Siminovitchia sp. FSL H7-0308. Next base: position 2,435,243 of record NZ_CP150282.1, on the reverse strand, counting down.
GTTTTTGGATATTGTGATCCATACGATAGCAGAATTGGATCAGATGAAAAATGCCCTGGCGACAAAAGCGCTGATCAGTGATCACATCGGGGTTATCGGTACATCGATGGGCGGCATGATCACCTTTGGGGCACTCACTCAGTACGACTGGATTAAAGCCGGGGCATCGTTAATGGGAAGCCCGACATTTGAAACATTTGTCAGGGGACAGATTGAGGCATTGAAACGAGAAGGAATTAACCTCCCCCACACCGATAATGAATTGGAAGAAATGTATCAAACGGTAAAAAAGTATGATGTCAGCGTGCAGCCCGAAACGCTGAATGACAGGCCGCTGTTCATTTGGCACGGGAAACAAGATGTTGTTGTGCCGTTTGGCCCTACATATGATTTTTATTTGACAGTCCGGGATAAATATAAGAAATATCCCGAACGGTTACAGTTTTTAGCGGATGAGCGGGCCGGTCATAAAGTCACCCGGGAAGCATTTTTAAAAACGGTGGAATGGTTCACAACATATTTACAATCATAAGGCTTTTCCGTGTGAAATTGGCTTCATTTTGGTATGATAAGAATAGAATCCTGATTTCTTGAAAGGAGTGGGGACCGATGGATGAAGCGTTGAAAGAAAATATTTACGGTGCCTTGGAACAAGTAATAGACCCCGAACTTGGAATAGATATTGTCAATCTCGGACTCGTGTACGATGTCGATTTGGACGAAAATGGTACCGCCAAAATTACCATGACCCTCACATCTATGGGGTGTCCGTTGGCACCAGTTATCGTAGACCAGGTTAATGCGGCTCTTGCCGATATACCGGAAGTGAAACAGACAGAAGTCGATATTGTCTGGAATCCTCCATGGACAAAAGACAAAATGTCACGGTACGCAAAAATTGCACTTGGCGTAACCTGATATTTGACACACAGCGTTTATAGAGCGGAGCACCTGTAAAGAGGCGGCTTCGCTCTTTATTGTCATCACCTTATCAAGTGTGGAGGGGGTTAAAAATGGACCTAAGCAAAATGACTCATACGATGCAGGAAGCTTTTGCAAAAGCTCAGCAAATTGCTGTTTCTCATCACCATCCGGAAATGGATATTGTTCACCTTTGGAAAGCGCTCCTTGAAAAAAGCGATAGCTTGCTGACTTCCTTGTATGAACGGCTGGGGCTGGCAAAAGAAGCAATGATTGGCCAGATCGACCAATTGCTCGATCAAATACCTGAAGTATATGGACAAGGTGTTCAAGGCGGGCAATACGTAAGCAGCGCTCTTGGGGAACTTATCCGAAAAGCGGAGGAACAAAGAGTCGCCTTTAAAGATGCTTACTTATCGGTAGAACATGTTGCATTAGCCCTTTTAGATATGGAACATCACGACATTACCCGTTATATTACGAAACAAGGCATAACGAGGGATGTTTTATTGAAAGTAATTACAGAAATAAGGGGAGGACATCGTGTGGAAAACCAAAATCCTGAAGCCGGATATGAAGCATTAAAAAAATATGGAAGGGACTTGGTGAAAGAGGCAAAGTCGGGCAGGCTGGACCCTGTCATTGGCCGGGATCAGGAGATTCGCAATGTCATCCGAATCCTGTCCAGAAAAACGAAAAACAACCCTGTCTTGATCGGCGAGCCCGGCGTCGGGAAAACAGCGATAGTCGAAGGACTTGCCCAACGGATCGTCAGACGGGATGTTCCCGAAGGGTTGAAAGATAAGACGATTTTTGCTCTTGACATGGGTTCATTAATTGCCGGCGCCAAGTTTCGGGGAGAATTTGAAGAAAGGCTGAAAGCGGTACTTCAAGAGGTGAAAAAAAGCGAGGGCAAGATCCTGCTCTTTATAGATGAAATTCATACAATTGTCGGCGCAGGCAAAGCGGAAGGCGCGATGGATGCCGGAAACATGCTCAAACCGATGCTTGCCAGAGGCGAGCTTCATTGTATTGGCGCCACGACTCTCGATGAATACCGGCTCTATATTGAAAAAGACGCCGCACTGGAACGCCGCTTTCAAAAAGTGCTCGTTCCCGAACCTACGGTGGAAGACACGATCTCCATATTGCGCGGACTGAAAGAGCGGTTTGAAATACATCACGGGGTTAATATTCATGATCGTGCCATCGTGGCCGCCGCCACCTTATCGGACCGCTATATCACGGACCGCTTCCTGCCTGATAAAGCGATTGACACGATTGATGAGGCTTGCGCCAACATCCGGGTTGAAATTGATTCGATGCCAAGTGAACTTGATGAGATTACAAGACGTGTCATGCAATTGGAAATTGAAGAAGCGGCTCTTGTGAAAGAAGATGATGAAGCAAGCAAAGAGAGATTGGATTTATTGAGACAAGAATTGGCCGATTTAAAAGAAACAGCCAAGGAAATGAAGGCAAAATGGGAGAAGGAAAAAGACGAGATTTCCGTCATTCGTGAAAAACGGGAGCAGCTGGAAAAACTGCGCAGGGAGCTCGAAGATGCTGAAAATGAATATAATTTGAATCGAGCTGCGGAACTGCGGCATGGAAAAATTCCGGCTCTTGAAAAAGAGTTAAAACAAATGGAAAGAACTCTCGAAAGAAAAGAGGCGGAAGAATCTCGGCTCGTAAAAGAAGAAGTCACCGAAGATGAAATTGCTGAAATTATTTCCCGGTGGACCGGAATCCCGATCACCAAGCTGGTGGAAGGCGAAAGGGAAAAACTATTGCGCCTGGAATCCATTTTGCACAAGCGGGTCATCGGCCAAAATGAAGCGGTCGCGCTCGTCAGCAATGCCGTCATTCGCGCTCGCGCCGGAATTAAAGATCCCAATCGTCCAATTGGTTCATTTATCTTTTTAGGCCCTACAGGTGTCGGGAAAACAGAGTTGGCGAAAGCGTTGGCGGAAACGTTATTCGACAGTGAAGAACAAATGATCCGAATCGATATGTCCGAGTACATGGAAAAACATGCTGTATCCAGGTTGATCGGCGCGCCGCCGGGTTATGTTGGTTATGAAGAAGGAGGTCAGCTGACAGAAGCGGTTCGGAGAAAGCCGTATTCGGTCGTTTTGCTGGATGAAATTGAGAAAGCCCACCCGGAAGTGTTTCATATTTTGCTTCAAGTGTTGGATGATGGAAGAATCACCGATTCTCAAGGCAGGAAAGTCGATTTTAAAAACACCGTCATTATTATGACATCCAATATAGGATCGGCGTTTTTGCTGGAAAGGGAGCAACATGAAGACCACATTGATGAACAGACAAAAGAACGCGTACTCAGTCAGCTCAAAGCGTCTTTCAGACCGGAATTTTTAAACAGGGTGGATGAAATTATTCTGTTTAAGCCTTTAAACTTGGAAAACATAAAAGGAATCGTTGAAAAATTGACGGAAGAACTCAAAGAAAGGTTACGGCACCAGCATATACAGATGAACATGACAGAGGAAGCCAAAAGCTTTATAGCCCGTGAAGCGTTTGACCCTGTGTATGGCGCGCGTCCGCTCAGAAGATATCTGCAAAGCAATGTGGAGACGAAGATCGCCAAAGAAATCATTGCCGGCCATGTACATCCTTTCGACTCGCTCCTCGTTGAATTAAAAGACGGCGAGCTGGCGGTAACAGTTCAGAGATCATAAACAAAGAAAAAATAACTCGCCAATGTTTCGGCGAGTTATTTTTCTTCCACCGGCTGTGGTAAAATAGCCGATGCAATGAAGATTAAGATAGAGACTGCAGCAGACAACATAGAGGCCGTTTTAAAATCATAAGTGGATCCGATCATAGATCCGCCAACGTACATGACCATATTGACAAGCAAAAATGTCCAAAAAATTGTAACGATATATCTCAAACTCTTCACCCCATTTCAAACCCACATAAAAAATCCACGATATATTTACCCCGATAGTATAACATAAATAAATCAAATGGTACAAACATTCGCTGTCGGCATTTCCACATCTGGTGGTAAGTCCTTGTCACTTTGGCATATGTATGAAGTAGGAAAAAGAGAAGGGAGTTTTCATGTATGAGACATGCCGTAGTTTATGGAGCGCGCCAGCCATTTGGATTTGAATTATGTTCACAACTGCTTGAAAAAGGATATGTTGTGCATGCCGTTGACCATCAACATTGGATGAGGGAGGAGGATGAAGAAAAATGGCTCTTTATTGGCCGCAATGCCAATTTGGTCTATCATGAGATCGCAAGGGAAGAAGACCAAGCCAAACTTCCATTTCAACCTTCCAAAAATTGTCTCATATTTATTCCTATTATTGATTATGTCATGCGCCATGTTTCACATGTAGCTGATCAGCTTGTTCGGCAATTAACGTTTTTGTCCCATATGGAAATGTTGGAAGAAGCATTCGTGTTTTTCATTTATCCTCCTGCTTCACGTTTGCATCAGGCTCCCTTTTTCAAAAATCTCGATAGCATTTACTCAAACTTTCAAACGAATCAAGTTTCTGTTAACGACTTTTTCCTGTCTATAGAGATAGAAAAAGAGTCAGTCATAACCAAGGAAGAGTGCAAGCGTGAAGTGGAGAACGTGCTTTCCAGATCTGAAGAAAAGCTTGTTGGCAACTAGGAATAACGGCATTAAAAAACAGAGAATGGCTTGGAAGGCCCTGACAAGTTTCGAAACATCGGCGTGCTCTATAATGAGGGTGACAATGAAGAAGACAGGTGGTATAATTAGCACCAAGTCTTAATAGAAGATATCATAATAAATTCATTATGTTTGTAAGGGAAAGAAGGGAATTACCTATGAATGCAGGTATTATTGGCGTAGGAAAATACATGCCCGACCGGGTTGTGACCAATAAAGAGCTGGAAACGATGATGGATACGTCCGATGAATGGATTCGGACGCGAACGGGGATTGAGGAACGAAGAATTGCCCCTGACGACATTGATACATCGGACATGGCTTATGAAGCAGCCAAAAAAGCCATGGATCATGCCGGAGTGCAACCGGAAAATATTGATATGATTCTTGTTGCGACGGTGACTCCTGACCGCCCGTTCCCTTCGGTTGCGTGTATGCTGCAGGCGAGGCTGGGCTGCGTCAACGCATCCGCAATGGATGTCAGCGCGGCGTGCGCTGGTTTTATGTATGCCGTAGCAACAGCGAAACAATTTATAGAAAATGAAGCCTGCAAGAACATTTTAGTTGTAGGTGTTGAAAAACTGTCAAAAATCACCGACTGGTCTGACAGGAACACGGCTGTCCTTTTTGGGGACGGAGCCGGAGCGGTCGTAGTGGGGCCCGTATCCGAGGGCCGGGGTATTTTGGCATTTGACCTTGGCGCAGACGGAACAGGCGGCCAACATTTATACCAAGATCAATATATCGTGATGAACGGAAGAGAAGTATTCAAATTTGCTGTCAGGCAAATGGGAGAATCTTCTGTCAAAGTTCTCGAAAAAGCCGGCTTAACCAAAAATGATGTTGATTTCTTGATCCCTCATCAGGCCAACATTCGCATAATGGAAGCGGCCAGGCAGCGCCTTGAGCTCCCTGAAGAAAAAATGTCCAAAATGATTCATAAATACGGCAACACATCCTCTGCTTCCATCCCAATGGTGATTGCCGATGAAGTGGAAGCGGGAAAAATAAAGGATGATGATGTTATCGTTTTAGTCGGTTTTGGCGGAGGTCTCACATGGGGGGCCATTGCTTTAAGATGGGGCCGCTAGGCGCTTAATATCTTCTTGAAATAACATAAAGGAGATGATGCAAAAGATGAAGAAAAGAGTAGTTGTAACCGGAATCGGCTCCATATCGCCGGTTGGGAACGATGTAGAAACAGCATGGGGAAATATTGTGGCTGGAAAATCAGGGATTGGGCCCCTTACACGATTAAATCCGGACGATTTTTCTGTGAAAGTAGCTGCAGAAGTAACAGACTTTGATATAGAAAAGTTTATTGAGATAAAAGATGCCCGGAAAATGGATCGTTTTACCCATTTTGCGTTGGCATCAGCATTGATGGCTGTTAAAGATGCGGGGCTGGTCATCGACGACAACAATGCGCACCGGATCGGTGTATGGATTGGTTCCGGCATCGGGGGAATGGAGACATTTGAAAAGCAATATGAGATTTTTCAAAAGAGAGGCTACCGCCGGGTCAGTCCGTTCTTTGTCCCAATGATGATTCCGGATATGGCGACAGGCCAAGTGTCGATTTTTCTCGGAGCCAAGGGCGTCAATTCCTGTACGGTGACAGCATGCGCAACAGGGACGAATTCCATCGGGGACGCTTTTAAAGTGATTCAGCGTGGTGATGCCGATGCCATGATTGCCGGCGGGACAGAAGCGCCGATCACTCAAATGTCGGTAGCCGGTTTTTGTGCCAATAAGGCATTATCGACAAATCCTGATCCGAACACGGCAAGCAGACCGTTTGACTTAAATCGCGACGGTTTCGTCATCGGTGAAGGGGCCGGTGTATTGATTCTGGAAGAGCTGGATCATGCGCTTAACCGCGGAGCGGATATATATGCAGAAATCGTCGGATATGGCTCCACGGGAGATGCCTATCATATTACAGCGCCGGCTCCCGGTGGTGAAGGCGGCGCGAGAGCGATGAAATTGGCTCTGGAGGATGCGGGTATGAAGCCGGAAGACATTGATTATATTAATGCCCATGGGACAAGCACGCCTTATAATGATGAATTTGAAACGAACGCAGTCAAGCAAGTGTTTGGCGAACATGCTTATAAATTAGGGATTAGCTCCACAAAATCCATGACAGGTCATCTGCTTGGGGCAGCAGGGGGAGTTGAGGCCATTTATTCTGTTTTGGCTATTAAAGACGGCATCATGCCGCCGACGATCAACTATGAGACACCTGATCCAAAATGCGATCTCGACTATGTGGTCAACGAAGCCCGTAAGCGGGACTTGAAAGGGGTTCTGAGCAACTCTCTCGGATTCGGCGGACATAATGCTACAATCGCCTTTAAAAAATATGAGTAAGTACAAAAGATATAGCCAGAGCAATCGGGCTATATCTTTTTTGTTTTACTTCGTATTTGGAACGCTGTCACCTTTTTTCTAGGCTTTCGTACAATATCGAAGGGGAGGAGACGGCATATGGGAGTTATTGAAACGAATGATTGGCTTGAGCAGCATTTTTTCAATCCAGAGCATGTTTGCGGCATGGCTTATTCTGAGGATAAAGAAGGCGGCCGTTTTTACCACTATTTGCGCCGATTCGGAATGTACGAACCGTCCAGGGCTACATTTGGCTTTTTTGAAGAGCTGAAAAGGCAAAACGCATGGGAAAAAATCGGTAACATTTATCAAAAATACTATAATAAGTGGAAACAGCATAAGATTGATATTTATATTTTTCCGATTAATCCAACCCGACAATTTCTCGAAGGTTTAAAAGGACGTTCGGGTGCGGCGTTTCCCAAAAAGTTGTTTTTGTTTTTATCGCCGACGGAAGATGAAAAAAATTGGGAATCCTTGTTCGTGCATGAGTATCATCACGCAACGAGGATGCATCATTATAAAAAAGATGTAGATCATTACCATTTGCTTGATTCACTTGTATTTGAAGGGCTTGCCGAGCAGGCCGTCCAAAAATATTGCGGAAAAGAATATCAATCTGAATGGGTAAAACAATATAATCCTGATATGCTCCGGGTATTTTGGGAGAGGCATTATCAACCAAATCTTGAACGGAAGAAAAATCATCCCCTTCATGATCAACTCTTATTTGGCAGTGGGCCAGTTCCTCCGATGATGGGTTATGCGATTGGAGCTGATTTGGTCAAAGGGTATAAAGGGCGCAGGCCGCTCACAGTCCAGTACTCTTTTCAAATTCCTTCAGAGGAGATACTAGCAAATAATTCCCGATACAACCCGCCATCTTAGGCGCTTTTTTTTTGGGGAAAATGTATAGAACAGGCATGGCCGAATATAATGAAGCAAAGAAAATTGTATGATAAACACACCGGGGGAATTGATATGCTCTTCAGAACATTCCTTTATCTGGCAGGATTCGGATTTGCGGTTGCGGGAGGGTTCAACATTATCGCCTATTTCAATTTGTTGGTAATGGGCGCCAGTTTTGCAGAATATATTCTTTTTATTTTAAAAAGACCTGAATGCTATTTGTTTGTCGTTGGCGTCATGATGATCTCACTTGCCGTGTTTGGGTTTCAGACGGGCGAATAGTCCCTCGTTAGAACTGGATATATAGGAATAAATTGACTAAAGCCTGCCCATACTGAAAAACAAATAGTGATGAAGTGAGGGGTTAAGATGCTTTATCTTCATGATGTATGGGTTAATTGGTTTGAAGGAGAAGAAAATGGGTATAATGTATGCCATTTTCACGAGTGGAGAAGAGGAGAAGACGTGATTGAACTGTTAGATCAAGTTCCGCTGTTATATATCGATTCTCTCCTTTTCAACCATATAGAAAATGATATGGCCGATTTGCCCGAGGCATTGTTGAATGAAATTTATAAAAAGGCCTATTTGAGAAAGAATCATGAACGAATTGTGTTGGACTATTGTTTTGTTGTAACAGATGGACAAGGAATTCTTGCTGTAGATACGGTCGGATACTCGATACCGCTGCGAAAAAGCAGGCTCATTCCCCGTCAGGAGCAGTTGGTGTATGAGATGATCGCCAATAATCAGCCCGAAACGTTTACATTTGAGCCGTTAACCAAAAAGAAAGAGTACCATATACTATCGCCGGACCCAATATTAATGCGCGGTTTGACAAGAAAAGAAAGACAGTTAAAACAGTTGCTGTTTATGGCGCTGGACCAGCTTTACTCGTCAAAAAATACGGCAGAAGTAAGATATTGGTATACAGAATGGTGTCCTCATCTGTACTCTGAAATACAGGAGATGGATTTTGAAAAGGTGTGGAACGACCTTTATGAGGCAACAAAAAAAGGATGGTCGGAAAAACATCAATTATTGTGTGAAAATATGATTAAAGGCCAGCCATTCTTTGAAAAGCTTTGGGAGATGGAATGTGATTCAAAAGTAAATTGAAGCCCAAAGCCGCGAAAAAGAACAGTCTGGGACATAAGGAAATACGAAAGAAGCTCGATGATCCTAATTTACATTTTTGAATCATCGAGCTTTTTTGTCATGCCTAATTTTTACTGAGAAAATGGATGGAATTCATCAATAACAGTATTGACTTTATATAGTTAGCCTCTTTATGCTTAAAGTTTTAAGCTAATGCATACTAGGACCTTTTTCTGCCGAGCCCCATCGCATTTTCCATCTTCTTTAACATACGGTTGGCTTTTGCCCGCGCTTTTTCAGCTCCTTCATCCAAGATGTCATCGAGTTCCTTGGAATCAACCAATTCGCGGTATCTTTCCTGAATGGGCGTTAATGCCTGGAGGACGACCTCAGCCAAATCCGCTTTAAATTCCCCGTAGCCTTTGCCGGCATATTGGTTCTCAAGCTCTTCAATTGTTTTATTCCCCAAAATTGAATAAATGGCAAGCAGGTTCGAAACACCGGGTTTATTTTCGCGATCAAATTTTACCAAGCCATCAGAATCTGTAACGGCGCTTTTAATTTTCTTTTCAATTTGTTTCGGCTCGTCCAACAACGTGATAAAGGCTTTTTTATTTTGATCCGACTTGCTCATTTTTTTCGTTGGCTCCTGCAAGGACATAATTCTGGCCCCAACCTTTGGAATGCGCACGTCCGGAATCGTAAAAATGTCGTTGTATCTTCGGTTAAATCTTTCCGCAAGGTCGCGGGTTAATTCGAGATGCTGTTTTTGGTCTTCTCCAACAGGAACAAGGTGAGTGCCGTAAAGCAGAATATCGGCAGCCATTAAAGGCGGATATGTTAACAATCCGGCTGAGACGGCTTCTTTACCCGCTGATTTGTCTTTAAATTGTGTCATTCTTTCCAACTCGCCGATATATGCGATACATTGCAGCATCCAGCTTGCCTGCGCATGAGCGGGTACTTCTGATTGGATAAATAGCGTCGCTTTCTTATGGTCGAGCCCCGCAGCAATGTACAATGCGGCTAGGGAACGGATATTTTTTCTAAGCTCCAGACGGTCTTGCGGCACAGTAATTGCATGTTGGTCTACCACGCAAAAATAACAATCATATTCATGCTGGAGCTCTATAAACTGTTTAATGGCTCCCAGATAGTTGCCAAGCGTAATGACACCGCTGGGCTGAATACCAGAAAAAATCGTTTTCATCTTAAAATCCTCCTGTATACGCGAAAACCATTTTACCCGATCATGGGCGAAATGGTTTTTATAACAACTTTCTTGCGTATTCCATAATAAATGTTATATGTATTCGAAAAAACTTATGTTCTTATTATAACTTTTGGCCTGCTTACAATCAAGCCAACACAAGAACACCCAAAAAGAAAAGGAGGAAAAAAGGATTTCTTTCCATAGAAATTATTGCTAGAATAGGTAATGAATTTACCTTGGATGAAAGGCATCTGGGAAAAGGAGCGAACCATATTGAAAGTCAAAAAGATACTGGCAACTGCGGGGCTGATTGGAATGATTGCGTTACCGGCCCAGCCAGTTTCGGGTAAAGCATCTGATCAAGTACATACAAACCCGCAAAGACAACTGGCTGTTGAGTTGAAAACCGTTCCTGTGGACTCACCCCGCTTTGTGTATGATTCCGGCTTAAAGTTTGAATATCCCGACGCGGTCCGGGGAATTTATGTGACCGGTCATTCAGCAGGAGGAAGCCGTTTTAATGAGCTCGTTAAGTTGATAGAAACGACAGATTTAAACGCCATGGTTATCGACATAAAAGACGATTGGGGAAATGTGACATACAAAGCCGATAAAGATTCACCTTATGCAGGAATCGGCCAAAGTTATATAGAGAATCCAAGAGAAATGCTAAAAACAATGGAGGAGAAACAGATCTACCCCATTGCCAGAATTGTTGTGTTTAAAGATTCTCTGCTTGCGAAAAAAAGTCCCGACCTTTCTTTTCAACAAGGGGGGAAAGTCTGGGTCAACAACCGAAAGGAGGCATTCGTCAACCCGTTTTTAAAAGAAGTATGGGACTATAATGTGGGAATCGCCATAGAGGCGGCAAAGCTCGGATTTAAGGAGATTCAGTTTGACTATGTCCGTTTCCCGGAAGGATTTGAAAAGCGTGATCAACAGCTACAGTACGGGATGGGCGAATATGAAAATATGAAGGAAGACAACGTGCAAAAGCGCGTTCATGCTGTTACCGATTTTGTTGCCTATGCGCGGGAAAAACTAAAGCCATACGGTGCAAAAGTGTCCGTAGATATTTTTGGCTATACCGCAACACTTCCGGAGGCACCTGGAATCGGACAAAACTTCAGTAAAATATCCGAAAATGTAGATGTCATTTCCTCGATGATTTATCCAAGCCACTGGACGTCATACTTTGGAATCGCCAAACCTGATTTAGAGCCTTATAAACTTGTGCATGAATATGCAAAGGTGGAGAATGCAAAGTTATCCAAGTTGGAAAATCCTCCTGTTTCGCGCCCTTGGATTCAAGATTTTACGGCATCTTATTTGGGAAGCGGAAATTATAAAGTGTACGGAAAAGCGGAAGTTGAAGCCCAAATAAAGGCATTGTATGATTCAGGAATCAAAGAATTCCTGCTATGGAATGCGGGTAACACGTATACGAAAAACGTGGATTATACACCGGATCAATAATGTGACAGTTATTTACCCATATAAAATAAATCATTTTTATGTATGGAAATGGGGTGGATGGATAAATTATACAAAGAGAATGTTTAAAAGGTAATCAGAGGTGGTAATAAGAAATACATCCATATGTAACAGTTTAATGAAAAGGAGAGATACAGAGCGAAAAATTGCCAAAATCACCTATTATTTCTGCCGATATTAGTGTATAATACATAATAGAGAGTGTTTATTAAGATTAATTATAATATGGGTCTTTAGACGGGCCTTGCATATACAATTGTGCATTTCAATTTATGAATGGGAGTGTGGATGAACATGGTCACATTATACACCTCACCAAGTTGTACATCATGCCGGAAAGCGAGAACGTGGTTGGAAGAACAAAACATTCCATATGTTGAACGGAATATTTTTTCCGAACCTTTGAGCCTTGAGGAAATCAAGGAAATCTTGCGCATGACCGAAGACGGAACAGACGAGATTATCTCGACACGTTCTAAAGTTTTCCAAAAGCTCAATATAGATTTAGATTCTCTGCCGTTGCAGCAGCTTTACGATATTATTCAAAAAAACCCGGGCCTCCTTCGGCGCCCGATCATTCTTGATGAGAAAAGACTCCAGGTGGGCTACAATGAAGATGAAATTAGACGTTTTCTGCCTCGTAAGGTAAGAACGTATCAGCTTCGCCAAGCTCAGAAAATGGTGAATTAACACTGGTACCATGCAGGCTTACATGACAACACAGACTAACAAATGAACCCGACCTTCATGCGAAAGTATGGAGGTTTTTTTTATAAGGTGAACAGTACCATTTCAGTATGAATATTCGTACGATAAACTGGTGTACGACGATAAGCAACTTCTCCCTCCCATTATCGAAAGCTCGGCTTTTTTCACATGGCCATTTTTATGGGGGAGGAGATTCGGTGCGCTACGATACGTCCATGCTTATTCGAAGAAGTTTTGTTTAGTTTGTCGCAAAGCTACCTGAAGCTTATCTCTAATGGAGCACATGCATGAGACTTTAAAGCAAGCTGCTTGGCTCTTTTGCCGCCGTGCCTTCCCTTTTCTCTGCTCCAATGTGTAAGCCGCTGGCCGCAAGGGAATAAGGGAAGAGAAGGAGTGAAAGTCATCGGACGGCTGATGGTCTGCAAGTTGCTTCCATTTAGATGAATAAATATGCTTGATTTATCTTCATATATTGGTTAAGATAGGCGCAACATCATCTTGGGCGTTGCTAGGCATATGATGATTTATGAAATGGAAACATATTTTGTTTCCCTTTTCCATTTATTTATCATAAAATAAGAAGTACAAGGGGAAGACTATTACTTACTGTATTTAAGTCCTGATGGTTGGTCTCCGGGAAGTAAGATCCCTTCACCTTACTACCCTATTATAGAAGGGGGAGTTGTATGATGGAAATTGAACGCATTAACGAAAATACGGTGAAATTTTACATTTCATATGTCGATATAGAAGAAAGGGGCTTTGATCGCGAAGAGATATGGTACAATCGCGAAAAAAGTGAAGAGTTATTTTGGGAAATGATGGATGAAATTCATCATGAAGAGGAGTTTGTCCCAGAGGGGCCGCTCTGGATTCAAGTGCAAGCTTTGGACAAGGGCTTGGAGGTCCTCGTTACAAAAGCCCAGCTTTCCAAAGATGGCCAAAGGTTTGAATTGCCGATTCCGGATGACAAGCTTAAGGACTTGCCGATTGATGAAAGAATCGAGGAGTTTTTGGACCATCATCTTCATCTGAATCAATATGACCGTTCGGAAGATGACTTGCTCGAATTTGTTCTCCTCTTTAACGATTTTGATGATATCCTTGATTTGGCAAGAACGCAAACTACGAGTGATTTGGACACAAAGATTTTTTCATATGAAGGCAAATATTTCCTATATGTTAAGTTCCCGGATGAGGAATATGATGAAGAAGAAGTTGAAGACATGTTAAGTGTTCTTTTGGAATATGGGCATGAATCGTCCTTTACGATTCATCGTTTGCAAGAATACGGAAAACAAATCATCAGCCAAGACGTATTTGCCACATTAAATAAACATTTTTCCTAACTGAGCCGATTTCTTGCAGAAATCGGTTTTTTTATAGGTTGTACATGGAGTCGTCCAAGTTATAACAAATAAATAATACGATAATTTCGAAGAGGGAAGCCGTTTTATTTTTGTATCAAGTCGCTAAATAGTACAGAAAAATGTGAAAAACAAGGAAGATTTGCTCGCAGGCACTTTGATCTATTTTGAAGACAGTGTTTAATGGCCACTCGAAAAACTACTATTCTATCGAAAGCTTCGAAAACTTAAAAATTCGTTAGTATATTTTGCGATGAAATGAAGTGAAGGGAAAGGATATTGCCAGATGAAAGTGAGCAATTTTCATAATCATTGGACTTATGCTATAATGTTGAACAAATGGACTCCAACGTTTATTCGTCCATTTTTTAAGTCCAAAGAGTTGAAAGGAAGTGTTAATCTGTTCACAGCAGTTAATGAAAAGGGAATGGCGGTTAATCTTGCAGAGATGGAACGCCGTCATGTAGGTAAGTTGCGAAACATCCGCTTCTACTGCCCCGTTTGTAAAGAGCCCCTCGTCCTGAAGGCAGGATCTGTCCGTATTCCCCATTTTGCCCACCGTATCAAATCCCAATGCTTCACAACAGAACCCGAAAGCGCCCGACATCTCCAAGGAAAGAAAGATTTATTTCGATTTTGTCTTAAAAACGGCTATGAATCTACTTTAGAACAGTATCTCCCCGAAATTCAACAGCGTCCCGATGTTTTGGCCATTAGAAACGGGAGGCGCTATGCAATTGAGTACCAATGCACCCCCATTTCTATCCGTTCCATACAACAAAGGTCTGATCGTTACTTAAAGATCGGCATTACGCCCATATGGATTATCGGCGGTTATCCATTTGTGAAAAAACTGAAAAACTCCGTCTATGAGCTTACCGATTTTTATTGGTCCTTGACGAAAAGAACCGGTGCAGATATCACCTTAATCGGCTACGAACCTGTAGACAGCACCCTGTTTGTATTATCAAATTTGGCTCCTTTCACCTCCAAAAAAGTATTTGCCCGCCTGGAAAGTATCCCACTCAACAACTGTCGCATTCCTTTTTACATTCAAGACCAAACGGCTTCTTTTCCGTATCTACATTGGTTGAAGGAAAAGAACAAGTGGATTCAACAAAAAGTCAGATATGGAACAATTGTTCATGGAAGTTTTCTTAAAAACGTATATAAATCGGGGAATAATCCTTTTTTATTGCCGGCTGTATGCGGCCTCCCGGTTCCGTATATGGAAAGCTTTGCTTCCGCTCCGATGATCTGGCAGTTTTATGTTTGGATCGATTGTTTGCAAAAATTACCTTTTGGCAAAAAGATTTCTTTAAAATACGTCCTGTATAAACTTGGACGGCGGATCGATCGTGAAGATGTTCTTTTACGACAGTTGCCGTTTCACGACTATCGCAATTGGGAAAAGGCCGTCGCTTTTTACTTGCGGCTGCTCGTTCATTTGTCATATTTGCGAATTGCGGGGGAAGACTTATTTGTAAAGCGAAAAATGATCAACAGCTTGAAGCATACGGAAGATCGGACAGAGGAGGAATATATTTTTAAAGTTCTCATCAAAAGTTCCTACACAAACAAAATAAATAAAAAAAACAAGCAATGTTTCCTGTTTGGGGAGCAGGAAAAATGAATATTTAAATAGAATGATTATAACATGGGCGGAATTTCGCATTACAACTTGAATGGAGGATAACAGATGACAGAGGAGAATAACGTAAAAACTCTTCCAAGCCGATCGGAAGTGTCGGAAGAATTAACATGGAGATTAGAGGATATATTTGTGACGGATGAGGAGTGGGAAAAAGAGTATGCTGCCATCCAGCAAAAGATGAAAGAAGCGCAACAGTTTAAAGGGAAATTGGGCGAAAGTGCGGCAACATTGTATGAAGCGTTGCAATTTCAATCAAAACTGTCGGAACGGATGGGTAAACTTTATACATATGCTCATATGCGCAACGATCAGGATACGACGAATACACATTATCAAGGGATGAATGCCCGGGCGGAAAGTTTGTATTCACAATTAACCAGCGCTTTTTCATATATCGTTCCGGAAATACTCAATATCGAAAAGGAACAGCTTGCGCAAATTTTAAAAGAAGAACCGGCATTACAATTGTATGAGCATGCGCTAAACCGTATTAACCTGAAGCGCGGGCACGTGTTGGACGCAGAGCAGGAGGCGCTTCTTGCCGAAGCCTCGGAAGTAATGGGGGCATCAAGCACCACATTCAGCGTGTTAAACAACGCAGACCTTGAATTCCCGGTCATAAAGGACGAAGAAGGAAATGATGTGCAGCTTTCGCATGGAAATTACATTCGTTTTCTGGAGAGTCGGGATCGCTCCGTCAGAAAAGAAGCATTTATGAACGTGTACCGCACGTACGGAAAATTTAAGAATACATTTGCCAGTACTTTAAGCGGTTCTATCAAGCAGGATAACTTTTATGCCAAAGCGAGAAATTATCAAACGGCAAGGCAGGCAGCTTTGGCAGCCAACAACATTCCTGAAAAAGTATATGACAATCTTGTATCAACGATCAATAACAATCTGCACCTGTTGCAGCGCTATTTGAAGCTCCGCAAACAGATTTTGGGACTTGAACAGTTGCATATGTATGATTTATACGTACCGCTTGTAAAAGAAGTCGACATGAAAGTGACATACGAGGAAGCGAAAGACATTCTCCTTTCCGGCCTTATTCCTCTAGGAAAAGAGTATGTCGGGATCTTGCAAGCAGGATTTGAAAACCGCTGGGTGGATGTTGTGGAAAATAAGGGGAAACGAAGCGGTGCCTATTCTTCGGGCGCATATGGCACGAATCCTTATATCCTCATGAATTGGCAGGATAACGTCAACAACTTATTTACATTGGCACATGAATTCGGACACAGTGTGCACAGCTACTATACAAGAAAAAACCAGCCATATCCGTACGGCAATTACTCCATATTTGTCGCGGAAGTGGCTTCCACATGCAATGAAGCACTACTTGGAGATTATATGCAAAAAGCGACTGATGATAAACAGGAGCGTCTATATTTGATTAACCATTACTTGGAAGGCTTTCGTGGAACCGTTTTTCGCCAGACGATGTTTGCGGAATTTGAGCATTTAATCCACCAAAAAGCTCAAGAAGGGACTGCCTTAACCGCAGACTTCCTTACAAAACAATACTATGAATTAAACAAAAAATATTTTGGCGAGGACCATATCCATATTGACGAACAAATCGGGCTTGAATGGTCGAGAATCCCCCATTTTTACTATAATTATTACGTTTATCAATATGCTACAGGATTCAGCGCCGCAACTGCCTTAAGCAAACAAATATTGGAAGAAGGTGAAACAGCTGTCGGGCGATATATCAACTTTTTAAAAGCGGGCAACTCTGATTATCCGATCGAAGTGCTCAAACAGGCAGGGGTTGACATGACAACAACAGAGCCGATCGAAGCGGCATGTAAAGTGTTTGAAGAAAAACTGAATGAAATGGAACAACTGTTAATGTCCTAATACGCAAGTAGGATCAACAACGAGGCTAACTATATAAAGTCAATACTGTTATTGGTGAATTCCATCCATTTTCTAAGTGAAAATTAGGCATGACAAAAAAGCTCGATGATTCAAAAATGTAAATTAGGATCATCGAGCTTCTTTATAATCTTCATCAGTTTTCAATAATATACGAGGCCGGGACACAACTAAATCAGCTGATGAAAAAACGAACAATAAAGTGAAACTTCATTCAGTAGGGCTTCTACTGAATGTTAGTTGAACCAATCGGGCATTTAGGTGCCGTTATCTCCTACTTAGACATTTTGTATTCACTCAAGATTTTGATGTGGGAGTTTTACGGCACCTTACATGCGGGATAAAGTGAAACTTCATTCAGTAGGCGTTTTTTTCCATCTCCTACTGAATGTTAGTTGAACCAATCGGGCATTTAGGTGCCGTTATCTCCCACTTGGACCTTTTGTATTCACTCAAGATTTTGATGTGGGAGTTTTACGGCACCTTACATGCGGGATAAAGTGAAACTTCATTCAGTAGGCGTTTTTTTCCATCTCCTACTGAATGTTAGTTGAACCAATCGGGCATTTAGGTGCCGTTATCTCCTACTTAGACATTTTGTATTCACTCATGTTTTGAAGTGGGAGTCATACGGCACCTTACATGCGGGATAAAGTGAAACTTCATTCAGTAGTAGTTTTCTTCCATCTCCTACTGAATGTTAGTTGAACCAATCGGGCATTTAGGTGCCGTTATCTCCTACTTAGACATTTTGTATTCACTCAAGATTTTGAAGTGGGAGTTTTACGGCACCTTACATGCCGGATAAATTGTCCTAGTGTATCATACGCAAGCTTTTAGCGTCGTCAACATATGTGGACTCCTGCGGGAATAGCTCGAGCTGAAGATCACGCAGGAAAGCGACCTTTGCTTTCTGAGGAAGCTGAAGAGACCTGCGGAAACTGAAATATGTTGACGTAGTGATGATGGGGATTTTTTTACACAAATAAACCGAACAATTATAATGAATTGTTCGGTTTTTGCTTATGTCCCAGCCTCGTCGGCATTATGGTTATTGAAAGCCTTTAAATTTGTTGCGGTTATTCAAGTATGAAAAAAACACTAAAATGGAAAGGAATAAAATGGGAGAAGATATATACAGTGGTATTAACCGGATTAGAGCAAGCATTTGTACAGAAAAACTGATTAAAAAGAAAAGAATCATTCCGGCTATATATGCCTTTCGCATCTTTTGAAATCTCTCCTTTCAGTTATACGAGAGCTTATTTAGAGGAAGCGTCTGTTAACAATGAGTATTCATTGTTGTCCCATTTTATACGAAAAAAGAAAGGCCGTCTCGGCCTTCCTCGAAAGTAAAATATAAAACTTGCTTTGTCCTGCTCCGGGCAGGAAGTCTAGTACCGCGCGCAACCATCAAAGGAAGCAGCATGCCGTGAATCATACACGCCGGGCTTTTCGGAAGATGCGGCTATGAAAGGCGGCTAGCGCTGTTAGTTGCCGTCCTGTCTTGGTACGATTTGCAGCTGCGAAAGCTCTACATCTGTTTTCCTGCGATACATACGCCAGGCTCACCATTACCGATGCTCCGTAATGAACGAAGCGCTCCTATTGTTCATATGCAATATATTTCCAATAAGAACCGTTCTGTGTTTGAATTCTTTTCACTCTGCGCTGTAATTGCAGCTTTTTCATTTTTCTTTCGATTGTTTGGAAAGGCATATCATAGATCATGGCCAAATCCTGAGTGGATATCATCGGATTTGCGGATAAATAGAGCTCCAGCGGCGGAAGCTCTGTCGGCTGGACGTACCCGCCAAGCATCTCCGTTAAAATATGGACATAAATATCATATGAATACAGGCCGCTGATTTTAAGGCCTTCGTCCTCTATGCGCTCGTTGAAAAAGACGATAGCCGGCATTTCTGCCACATTCATCTCAGTAGCAATGATGACATCACACTGGAACGCTCTGGCCGCGCTCGATGAATACAGATCGCGCAGAAACTCTTTACAGTCCAGCCCCACATGATCCGCGCATTGTTCCAAAACATACAGGTCTGTAATATCCTCCTGTTCCATAAAAAGCAGTTCTTGAAGCCGACGCAGATAGCGTATTCCAGCCCTTTTTCCTTGCAATTCGGCTGCCTTGATGCTGATGGCGGCCAAATGGGGCATATGCTTCATTTTTTTGGAAGGAGTCGATGAGTTTGTCAGCTGTTCTTTTCGGTTGTTTAATTTACACGAATTTAAAGCCGTTAAATCGCCAGCTAATACATGCTTTATTGTGAAGTAATCTCCGTATTGTATTTGAAGTTTTTTTACAATGGGCGAAAGCATCCAGCAGTCCATACAAAACGGATCTACAAACACATACATTTCTACAGGCTTGTTTTGCATATATTTGGCTTTAAGTTCTTTCTGGGATTTCCATTCCATCACGGCACTTCACCTTGCACCTTATCAGGACTATTTACCATATGGTTGGCGGTCAATGCAAGCCGGGAAAAAAAGTGCTCCCGAATGGGACTATCGAGCTTTACCTCATCCATAGCGGCCGACATGCAAGACAACCAGGCCTTTGCCCTCCGTGGAGTAATTTCATGAGGCAGGTGCCGGGCACGCAACATGGGATGTCCGTGCTCTTCTGTATATAATGGAGGTCCCCCCAAGAATTGTGTTAAAAATTGCTTTTGTAATCTGGCTGTTTCGGTTAAGTCTTTAGGAAAAATGGGGATGAGTTCGGGATGATTTGCCACCCTGCGGTAAAAGGCGTCCACAAGGGAAGAAAGCTTTTTTTCCCCAATTGCGTCATACGGCGTCATGCGCTCTTCAACCATATGAATCGCTCCTTTTTCTAAAATGTATGTACATTGTAACAACGTGTAAAAAATAACTCAAATAAATAGCCTTTTTGGAAAAAAAGGGAATTGAAATAAATAAAACCCCCGTGTAAAGGAACAGGGGTTTAACTGTAAAATGATTCGGTTACTTTTCTTACATAATTTTGTGTTTCTTTAAATGGGGGGATACCTCCATATTTGTCGACGTTTCCGGGTCCCGCGTTATAAGCTGCCAAAGCGAGCTGTATATTTCCATTATATTTATCCAGCATGTTGCGGATGTACTTGCTGCCGCCCATAATATTTTCCAAAGGATCGAATATATTCTTAATGCCCAGGCCGCGGGCGGTTGCGGGCATCAACTGCATCAATCCGGAAGCGCCCGCTTTGCTCACCGCGTTCGGATTAAAATTGGATTCATGGCGAATAATGGACTTAATCAGCTTTGGCGGGAGATTATATTTATTTGCCGCGGCGTCAATCATTCCTTCCAAGCTGTTTATGTGCTTCATGTCAACCGCTGGCAGCGGTTTGTTTGTTTTCGTCTGCACTTGATTCTGAGCCAATGAATGAATGAGGCCAAGCGTGTTCATTTTTTCGGGATTCTTCGCCGCTTCAGCCATCACATTGTTTATAGCTTCCCCAAGCAAACTGCTGAACGCCTCGGTTGAATCTTGTAGCATGTGGTTGGCCGTTTGTGTTGTCAATCTTCTCAGTGTCTGCAATTCCATTAACAAATTTATTTCACCAAGCTTGTTCAAGCCTATTCACTCCAAATATGTAAATTTCGCATCATAAAGTCTCTTAATTTTATTATCGGCTTTCTTAGTAGGAATGTTAAGTTCGTTTAGTAATTGGAAGAAATTTTTTTTCCCTTCATCTATTTTGCCTTCAGGAATTTCGTATTCCACTTCAAAATCTTCTCTCCCCAAGTACAGACTATGGTCAAATTGCAGGCATCCTGGACCAAATGGCCTTTCCGCCCGTCTCGTCTCAAGCGAACCGAAACAGATGAGCCAGTTGGGATTAATATCAATTGCCGCTAATTCTGCTTTCACTTCGCCTTCGGGGAACATTTGTTTATGTAAGCATGCATTGGCTTCAGCGGGTGATATCTCTTGATTGATTTCCAGCAGTCCAATCGTCTCTGTTTTCTTTTTTAATGTCAGTTCATAAAGGTGATCCCTGTTTCTGATTCTCAGTGCCGCCGCCTTTTGTTTCAGCAAAAATGTATCCGTATCAAAGTAATGATTCACCTGTTTGGCAAAGTCATCCCTTGTTATGTGAAAAACGCTTAGCAGTAATTCAAAATGTTCTTTTGTGACCATGTTTTTAAATTCGATTTCAATATGTCTTCCCAAAGTTTCATCGTCCTTTCCATGTCTATGTTTTATTATGTGCTGTTTGCCCGGGTTGTCAATGTTCAGTAACAGGGCTTTGTGCTAAAATGGGTTCATGTAATGAGAATCAGTGTCTGTTTTTAGAGGTGAATTGCATTGAATCAGTGGGACCAATTTTTATCTCCATATAAACAAGCCGTTGATGAGTTAAAGATTAAATTAAAAGGGATGAGGGCACAATTTGTCGGAGAACATATTCATTCTCCTATTGAATTTGTTACCGGGAGGGTAAAACCCGTCGCAAGTATTCTTGTTAAAGCGAATTTGAAAAACATCCCTTTGGAAAAGATAGAAACGGAAATGCAGGACATTGCGGGTTTGCGCATCATGTGCCAATTTGTCGATGACATTAAGACGGTCGTGCACTTACTTAGACAAAGAAACGATTTTCGAATCGTAGAGGAAAGAAATTATATTTCCAATAAAAAACCGAGCGGATACCGTTCATATCATGTCGTGATTGAATATCCCGTTGAAACGATCAATGGCGAGAAGAAAATTTTGGCGGAGATTCAAATCAGAACATTGGCCATGAATTTTTGGGCAACAATCGAACATTCACTCAACTATAAATATCAGGGGGAGATTCCCGAAGACATTAAAATAAGGTTGCAAAAAGCCGCCGAAGCTGCATTTCGTCTTGATGAACAAATGTCGCAAATTAAAGAAGAAGTTCAAGAAGCGCAAGTATATTTTACAAAAAACAAAGAAGTTTTTGAACGGACTGACAGAAATTAACTTGGAGAGGGTGGAGACGTTTGAGATTCACAGTCATGTCAAAAGGAGATTCGACTTCAAATGCATTAATGCAAAAGATGATTACATATTTACAGGATTTTGAGCTGATCTATGATGAAGAGCAACCGGATATCGTCATTTCGGTCGGTGGTGACGGGACCCTTTTACATGCATTTCACCGCTACAGTTCACGGTTAGATAAAACGGCTTTTGTCGGGGTACATACCGGCCACCTCGGATTTTACGCAGATTGGCTTCCGGAAGAAATTGAAAAACTGGTGATCGCCATTGCCAAAACCCCCTACCAGGTAGTGGAGTATCCGCTCCTTGAAGTGATCATACGTTACAGGCATGGAGGAAAAGAGACGAAGTATCTCGGATTAAACGAATCAACCGTGAAAAGCATGGAAGGAACGCTCGTAATGGATGTGGAAATCCGGGGGGAACACTTTGAGCGGTTCCGCGGCGACGGTCTTTGTGTATCAACCCCATCCGGAAGCACGGCGTACAATAAAGCGCTCGGTGGAGCTATTATCCACCCGACGTTGCACGCCATCCAGTTGGCCGAAATGGCATCGATTAACAACCGGGTATTCCGGACAGTCGGCTCTCCGCTTATTTTACCGGCGCACCATACGTTAATGTTAAAACCGGTCAATACGAATGACTTTCATGTTACGATCGATCATTTAACGGTCATGCACCGGGATGTGAAATCAATTCAATTCCGAGTCGCTGATGAAAAAGTGCGCTTTGCACGTTTTCGCCCCTTTCCTTTTTGGAAGAGAGTGCATGATTCGTTTATTTCAGACGAAGGATGAGCTAACACGATATGCGACAATATAAGCTAAGCTGGATCGTGAAAAGCAGCGAAAATGAAAAAACAATTAAACAGTTTTTAGTGGAAAAACAGATCTCGCGGAGAGCCCTGACCAAAATAAAATTTCAAGGCGGCTCCATTAAAGTAAACGGGATAGAGAAAAATGTCCGTTACGTGTTGAAGTTTGGAGATAGGCTTGAGGTGGAATTTCCGGAGGAAGCCAAAAACGAACAACTCACAAAAGAAAACATTCCTCTTGACATCCTTTATGAAGACAGGGACCTTTTGGTCGTCAATAAGCCGCCCCAAATGAACACGATACCTTCCAGAGAACATCCGGGAGGCAGTATTGCCAATGCACTGGCTTATTATTATGAACAAAAGGGGATATCAGCCGCCGTTCATATTGTGACGAGACTTGATCGAAATACATCCGGCTTGTTACTCGTGGCAAAGCATCGGCATGCGCATCATTTATGTAGCATTTTACAACAGAAAAACGAAATCGCCCGATCATATGAGGGCGTTGCTTCAGGTGTCTTTAGCAAGAAGGAGGATGTCATTGATGCCCCGATTGGGAGAAAGCTTTCCAGCATTATCGAACGTGAAGTAAGAGATGACGGAAAGCGGGCGGTAACAAAATACGAAGTATTACAACAGTTCCATGACGCGGCGCATGTGAAAATATGGCTGGAAACGGGACGGACCCATCAAATAAGAGTCCATTTTTCTTACATAGGCCATCCGCTG
This sequence comes from Siminovitchia sp. FSL H7-0308, assembly GCF_037980985.1. Classification (NCBI taxonomy): domain Bacteria; kingdom Bacillati; phylum Bacillota; class Bacilli; order Caryophanales; family Bacillaceae; genus Siminovitchia; species Siminovitchia sp. FSL H7-0308. Next base: position 2,411,380 of record NZ_CP150282.1, on the reverse strand, counting down.
TTGGGGGATGAACTATATGGAGGGCCGACAGATTTGATGAAGCGGCAGGCGCTTCATTGCAGTGAATTGCGGTTTTTTCATCCCTTTTTACATAAGGAACTACACTTTAATGCGCCGCTTCCTCTTGATCTAAAACAAGTGCTTCATTTACTGGAATAGGCTTACTCGTCAAATGTCTGGAATTTTTCTTTTACAAAAGGCATCGTTGACGGAACGGAAACAGTTGTCATTTCGGGATACCGAAATGCTGTTAATGCTCCCCCAAAAACAGCGCCGGTGTCAATATTGATGGTGTTTCCGACCATGCGCGGTGTATGGACCGGCGTATGGCCATAGACGATAAAGGGTTTTCCCGTATATGATTTGGCCCAGTCTCGGCGGACAGGCATTCCGTCAGGAAGAACTTCGCCGGTAATATCTCCGTAAAGCACAAATGTTTTGACCTTATTGTTCGACTTGCCGATCATTTCTTCTTTAATACCGGCATGGGCAATCACGAGATTTCCGTCAGCCAATACTTGATAAAGCGGGGCATTTTCATATAATTCCATGAACTTTTTTTTATAAAGAAGTCTTTTTTCCGTAGAAAGGCTGTTTAATTCGGCCACCGTCGTTTCCAAACCATGAGCTATTTTTACATTTCTCCCCAGAAAATAGCGGTATAGTTTGTTACAATGATTGCCTGGAACATAATAGGCTTTATGATCTTTCCGTAGCCCCCAAACTGTATCAATTACTTTTAAAGAATCGGGTCCCCGATCAGCCAGGTCTCCGACAAAGCCCAGGACTCGCTCCGGATGAACGGGCTTGTCATTTCTCCATGTATAACCAAGGTGTTCAGTAAGATTTTTTAATTCTCTGTAACAGCCATGAATATCGCCTATAATATCGATTTTCACCTGCATCACCTTTCTTTACATCATAAATTGTAACGAACAGAAATGATTTATTGCAAAAAAATAAATGATATAAGCGACAATTGATAAAAGATTTGTTAGGATAATGAATACGAATGGGAGAGGAGGCGTGTCGACAATGGAACTACATGATGACGAAAGGGAACAAATAAACGAAGAGTTGCTGCTGCATGCTCTCGCAAAGAATGATATTAAGCAGTTCAGGGAAAACTTCCTAAAACTGCATCCGTACGACCAGGCAAAGTTTTTTATGAAAATTGAATTCGACGATCGGCTGAACATCTATTATTTCTTATCACCGAAAGAAGTGGCGGATTTCTTTGAAGTTCTTGATATAGAAGACCAGGAATATAAAGATATTTTGGCTGAGATGGAACCAAATTATGCTGCCGACATGCTTTCCTTCATGTACACCGATAATGCGGTAGATGTGTTAAATAAGCTTGATAAACGCCAGGCAGTCAGCTATTTAACGATTATGAACAAGGAAAGCGCGCAAGAGATCAAAAATCTTCTGCATTATGAAGAATCTACCGCCGGAAGTATTATGACGACGGAATTTATTGCCATTTCCGCCAATCAAACGGTCCGTTCGGCCATGCATATTTTAAAAAATGAAGCACCTACTGCCGAGACGATTTATTATGTCTATGTTGTCGATGATGACCATCGGCTCGTCGGAGTCATTTCTCTTCGTGACCTGATCATCAGTAATGACGATGCGATGATAGCCGATATGATGTCCGACCGTGTCGTATCTACGACTGTCGATGAAAACCAGGAATCCGCCGCGAAGCAAATGAGGGATTATGATTTGTTGGCACTGCCAGTTGTCGATTTTCAAAATCATTTATTAGGGATTATTACCGTTGATGATATCATTGACGTTATTGATGAGGAAGCGTCTGACGACTACTCTAAACTCGCGGGTGTATTTGATGTTGACACCGTTGATAAAAGTCCATTTACCGCAGCGAGAAAACGACTTCCTTGGCTGATCATCCTGCTGTTTCTCGGTATGTTTACAGCGAGTCTTATCGGCAGGTTTGAAGCGACATTGAATGAGGTTTCCATTTTAGCCGTATTTATTCCATTGATCGCTGGAATGGCCGGAAATACGGGGACCCAGGCTTTGGCTGTCGCCGTTAGGGGAATTGCCACTGGTGAATTGGAAGAAGAAAGCAGGTGGAAGCTTGTACTGCGGGAAGCGGGAACAGGCCTGATTACCGGTTCTATTTGCGGTATTATGGTTTCCATTATCGTATATCTTTGGAAAGGGGAACTGTTTCTTGGTTTTTTGGTGGGGGTCTCCATTCTGGCTTCTTTATTTGTTGCCACCTTGGCAGGTTCCCTTGTTCCTCTTTTGATGCATAAGTTAAAAATTGATCCCGCCGTTGCATCGGGACCATTTATTACAACGATGAACGATATTACATCAATCTTGATTTATTTTGGCTTGGCGACGTTATTCATGGGCTATCTCGTCCATTAATGCTTGAAGCGGGGTGTGAATATATGGAAAATGAATCTTCTTTGCTTTCTCTCGTCATTGTCCTGTTGGTCGCTTTTTTTACTCCGCTTCTGCTCCACCGTTTGCGGCTCTTTTTTATTCCGGTCGTGATCGCTGAAATCGTTATGGGGCTGATTATCGGAAAAAGTGGATTTAATTTGATTCAGCATGATATGTGGCTGGACACGCTATCTGTATTGGGCTTTATCTTTTTAATGTTTTTAAGCGGTTTGGAAATCGATTTTTCTGCTTTTAAAGGAAATCAGCATAAGGAACTGGCGAACGGAAAGAAGGAACCCAACCGCTTGGCGGTTTCCTTCACTGTTTTTATAGGCATTTTCCTTATTTCGCTGTTGCTAGCGTTTATCATGAAAATGGCCGGGTTGATGGAAAATGTCTTTCTCATGACGTTGATCATCTCCACGATTTCCCTCGGTGTCGTTGTACCCACTCTAAAAGAAGCGAATCTAATGAAGACAAGCATTGGCCAAATCATTCTGCTGATAGCGGTCATTGCGGACCTTGTCACGATGATTTTATTGTCTGTTTTCGTTTCACTGTCAAGTGAAGGCGGCGGCCAAATGTGGCTTCTGCTTATTTTGTTTGCCACGGGGGTTTTCTTTTACTTTATCGGCGCCCGTTTTAAGAATAAATATGTCATCCCGCGCCTTTCAAGGGGAACAGTGCAGATCGGGACGCGGGCAGTATTTACGCTCATTATCGTGTTGGTCGCATTATCTGAGTCGGTAGGGGCGGAAAATATTTTGGGGGCTTTTATCGCGGGAACCCTTGTTTCTTTGCTTAACCCGAACAAGACGATGGTTCGGCAGTTGGATTCCTTCGGATATGGATTTTTTATTCCCATATTTTTTGTCATGGTGGGAGTAGACCTTGATTTATGGACTTTGTTGAACAATAAAGATATGCTTTTATTGATTCCGCTTTTACTCCTTGCACTATTTATATCTAAATTTATCCCGGTGCTGTTTTTAAAGCGTTGGCTTGATACAAAAACTGTCGTAGCGTCTTCTTTTTTACTAACGTCGACATTATCCTTAGTCATTGCGGCCGCAAAAATCGCGGAACGAATGAATGTCATTTCGCATGAAATGAGCGGAACTTTGATATTGGTAGCGGTTATTTCATGCATTGTAACACCTATTTTATTCAAAAAATGGCTTCCGAAAGAAAACGGGGAAGAAAGAAAAACACGCGTCGTATTTATAGGTGCCAACCAGCTTACCTTGGCGGTTTCAAAAGAATTAAACAGATCTTTGTATGACCTTTCACTCATTCATAAGAAAGTTGAAAAAGCAGACTCACAAACGACTAATTCTGTTTTTGACATTCATGAAGTGGAAGGATACGATGAGGACATTCTGCAACAAGAGGGAGTATTCGAAGCGGACATTCTTTTTATCTCAACAGGAGATGAAGAGTTGAATGCTGTCATCGCCATGGCGGCAAAGGAGCGGGGGGTAGAAAGGGTCATCGCCAGAATTGAAACCCCTGATCTGGGCAAGCCGTTGGCAGAACAGGACATTGAAATATTTTCAACGATCCTTTCGACAACCGCTTTAGTCAAAGCGTTAATTGAATCGGCTAATATCGCCAAAATCATGACAAATCAGGATACGGCCTTACATGAGATTCAGATGCTGAATCCGCATTACCATAAGATGACTTTACGGGAATTTCCGTTTACGGGGGATGTTATTATCGTCCGAATCTTCAGGGGAGTCGATTCCATTGTTCCCCACGGCGATACGGAGCTGCTTATGAACGACCGCCTTGTTGTGACCGGCTCTCCCCAATATGTGGAAGAATTAACTCGTGAACTTCAATTTAAGGAATAATATCTTTACAGAATAAAAAGCGCTCATGTATGATTAGTACTAGGTGCTAATAACACGTTATCATTAGGAGGTCATCAATTATGTTGTCATTGGACGGAAAGACATTTGTGGTGATGGGGGTGGCAAATAAAAGGAGCATTGCGTGGGGAATCGCCAGATCACTGCACCAGGCAGGCGCTCGCCTTGTTTTTACATATGCGGGGGAACGTTTGGAAAAAAGCGTCCGGGAGCTGGCCGAATCGTTGGAAGGTAATGAATCCATCGTTTTGCCATGCGATGTAACAAAAGATGAAGACATTGAAGAATGCTTCAGCAACATTAAAGAAAAGGCAGGGCCGATTCACGGGATTGCCCACTGCATCGCATTTGCCAATCGAGAAGAGCTGGTGGGTGAGTATTTGAATGTCACTCGCGATGGATTTCTGCTTGCCCATAACATAAGTTCGTACTCGTTAACAGCGGTTGCCAAAGCAGTACAAAAGCTCCAGGCAATGCCTGAGGGAGGAAGCATCGTCACGATGACGTATCTCGGTGGAGAGCGGGTAGTCACCAATTATAATGTGATGGGTGTGGCCAAAGCCTCACTTGATGCGAGTGTTAAATATTTGGCCAGTGATCTCGGTAAATACGGCATTAGGGTGAACTCTATCTCTGCCGGCCCGATCCGCACGCTGTCAGCAAAAGGAATCAGTGATTTTAACAGTATTTTAAAAGAAATTGAGGAAAAAGCGCCACTCAGAAGAACGACGACACAGGAAGAAGTGGGAGATACGGCATTATTCCTGTTCAGCGAATTATCGAGGGGTATTACCGGCGAAAACATTCATGTTGATTCTGGATACCATATTATGGGGAATTAATATAAAAAAACTGCCGCATTTTGATGCCGCAGTTTTTTTTGTTGCACAAGTATAAACCTCTAAATCGGGATGTGCATACGCTATTATGAAACAAATATTTGAGGGGTGTTCCTAATGCATCAAAAACCAGTGACGAAAAAGCCTTTACTTTTTATAAATCAGCCAAAAATGAAAGAGCCTCTGGGACAAATGCAATCCAGCTTCACTTTTTCACCGGAAAAACCGGTCCAAATACCAGATTCAACACAAGTTGAAAGACATCCGGTTCAAAAAACAGATGAACGAGATTCAGTTCAAGAAAACAAAAGAAACAGGAAAAGAATCTCCGTCGAAGAACAGTCGCTTATATTTGAGGAGCCTGTCAAAGAGGTCCCAAAGCAGCCGGAATCATCTGTCAATCAGCAGCCTTCAAAAGGGTTACAGCCGGTAAAGTCGTTTCCAAGCATGACAATTGATGAAAAACTAGATTATATTTTTTCAAGCCCGCAATTTTACTATTGCGCTTTTAAGACAAAAGACAGCGAATTTGTTGGGAAAATAAAGGAGCTTCATCAAGACAACATTCTGATCATGACGACAAAAGGAATTAGGCAAACGATCGAGAGACAAGATCTTGTTGCGATCCGGATTATCGGTTAGAGTAAAGGACGGAATGGCGAGGGGGTCCATTTCCGTCCCAAACATTTATTCACAGATTTCCAAATCCACGTCGGCAATACATTGTACTGCACAGAAGCAGTGAAGGTCTACCGTAATACAGCTGTTGCTTGCACCCCAGCTCCTTACTTCGCAAAGATCATGATGGTTGATATGCCCACTTGGTGTTAAAATATCAACGACAGTTTGACGGTCTTTTTTCAATGGAATCAAAACCCGCAGCGTGGCACAACAATTATCAAAGATTTCTTCAACTCGGAAAAAGACGGAAACGCATTTACCGTGATGACCTCTGAACAATGCTTTAAATAATTCGCCATTTTTATTCGTCAATGTGAATACGCGTGTATCGGCATGCATTCGGCCTCTTACACCCAATTCACCGAGAGGTTCGATGAAGCAATTTGTCGTACACCTTTCGCATTCTTCTTCAACAGCCTGATCTTGAATATCCTTGATCGCCTTTACAACCTGGCATACACAATTTAATTTGCACCCACAGTCTTTTTTCCGATCATGATGATGGTGGTGGTGCATCCCCATTGATTCAACCGAAGAAGACTCTCCTCCAAATGTCATGGACGATGACTCCATTTCTTCAAATTTCATAAATCAAATTCCTCCTTTAATTTAGTGTATATGGTCATTTACATTAACAACATATTAATGGGTAGGTAAATGAGTAACGGACAATCGCCTGTATTGCATAAAATAGGCAAAAGGAGTGGTTGGGGACATGGATATTTCCTGGATGGAATTGGGATTGCTCAGCTTGGCCATATTCCGCTTAACAAGGCTTTTTGTGTATGACGAAATTATGGAATGGTTGAGAAAGCCTTTCATGAAGGAATATGAAGAGGAGAATGAAGCGGGAGAAAAAGAAGTTTATTATATGCCTATTGAGCGCGGATTCAGGGGTTGGGTCGGATCGCTTCTGAGTTGTTATTGGTGTACCGGCGTCTGGATTGCTGCTGGATTATATGTATGTTACGTCAGCGCGCCCATTATTGCGGAACCCATTATTGTCATCTTCTCACTGGCCGGTCTTGCTGCACTAATTGAAACGATCGTTCAGGCAATCATTTCGGATTAAACTGGGATTTTCGGAAAACAAAAATATCCACCGGAACATAAATTATAATAGGGGTGGCAAATCATTCCAAAACTAACCGGGGTGTGAAGGCATGAAAAAAACAAACAATCCTCATGTAATCAAGCCGGCAAGTAAGAGAAAAAGAAAAAAAGGCTGTGGCTGTGGCTCCCCTAAAAAAAAGCCGCGTTATTATTAATCAAAAGGCTGGATGAAATCTGTTGGTTCATCCAGTCTTTTTTTTATTTCATTTGAACCGTTCATATTTTATGAGGAATGGTGAAAAATAAGGTTACAGTACATTTCTTACGGGGGTTATTATGTTTATTCTATATACAAAAAAGCCATTTATATTGATCATATTCGCTTTCATATTCTTGACAAGTTGTTCTTATGATGGCGGTAAAGAGCATGAAAAAAGCGATACGGCACTGTTCAAAACGACAAAACCCGCACCGGTGGAACTGAAAAAAAGAGAAGAGAAAGATTCTATTGCCTACCAAGTGCGCAAAGATGTTTCCAAGGTGGATGAAATATATGATGTGGCTGTTTTGGAAGGCGACAAACAGATTGTAGTCGCCTACAAAGTGAAGCATCTGAATCGCTTTCGAATGAAGAGTATTGAAAAAAAAATTACGGACAAATTAAATAAAAAATATCCTGGTGATGATTTCATTGTTTCAAGCGACTATAAAATTTTTCTTGAAACAGTAAGGTTAAAAGAAGATTTGGATGGCGCGAACATGTCGAATGAAGAAGCTGAAAAACGCTTTAAGAAAATCATCAAACTAAAAAAAGAAATGACTTAGGAGCATCAGCATGTCAAGCAAAAATAAAACGAAAACACCCAATCAAATCAAATACGAACAATTGCAGAGCAAGCATGAAGAAAAGCGCCCCATTTTCAAAAACTGTGTTCGGGCTTTCTTTGTCGGCGGAAGCATTTGCGTCATTGGCCAGGCAATTACATATTTTTACATTTACTATTTCGATTTTACCGAACAGACTGCTGGAAATCCAACTGTCGCCACAATCGTCTTTTTGGCCATGTTGCTTACCGGTTTTGGCATGTACGACAGGATGGGACAATTCGGAGGAGCAGGCAGCGCGGTGCCGGTTTCCGGCTTTGGAAATGCCGTCATTTCATCGGCGATTGAACATCGAACAGAAGGCTTTGTGTTCGGTGTTGGCGGAAATATGTTTAAATTGGCCGGATCGGTTATCGTCTTTGGCGTTTTTTCCGCCTTTGTCATTACATTGATCAAAACGATATGGATTACATGGGGGGGATCGTAATGCTTACAGGAGCCCAAACATGGGTTTTTAAAACAAAGCCGGCTATCATATCCACCGGAACTGTAGGAGGACCGTTTGAAAAAGACGGCCGCTTGGCAAAAGACTTCGATAAGTTTCATCAGGACTTATGGATGGGAAAGGATTCTTACGAAAAAGCGCAAACAGTTCTCCTCGAAGATGCGGTCGATATTGCCCTGAGAAAAAAAGCATTAAAAGAAGACGCTATTCAATTTTTTTTGGCCGGCGATTTAATCAACCAGATAACCCCAACGAGTTTTGCCGCCAGGAAGAATCAAATTCCCCATTTAGGACTGTTCAGCGCCTGTGCCACTGCAACACAAGGGTTGGCCCTATCCGCCATGATTCTCGATAATGATGGAGCAAACTATATTTTAACTGGAGCTTCAAGCCATAATGCTTCTGCAGAAAGGCAATTTCGTTATCCGACAGAGTATGGAGGGCAAAAGCCGCCGACTGCACAATGGACGGTTACTGGCGCGGGTGTTGCATTGCTGAGCAAGGGACAGGGACTCAACAGCCCCCACCCCCGGATTGTCTCTGCAACGATTGGAAAAGTGGTGGATATGGGATTAACAGATCCCTACAATATGGGAGGAGCGATGGCGCCCGCAGCAGTAGACACGATTACGCGCCATCTTTTTGATTTGAACATCGACCCCTCTTATTATGATCTTATCTTGACGGGCGATTTAGCCAAAATCGGCAGAGCCGCAGCCCTTGATTTGCTTCATCAGCAAGGGCTGAAAATGAAGGAAGAACAGTTTCTTGACTGTGGTTTGATGATTTACAGTGAGGAACAGGAAGTCTTTGCCGGTGCCAGCGGACCGGCATGTGCAGCAGTCGTAACTTATGGGCATATATTAAACGAAATGAGCAAAGGAACTTACAAGAAAGTTTTATTTGTGGCGACAGGAGCGCTTTTATCCCCGTTGTCATATCAACAGAAAGAGACCATTCCATGCATTGCGCATGCTGTTGGAATTGAATGTATGTGATGAGGAGGTAAACGGATGCTAGCAATGTTTTTTTGGGCTTTTGTGATTGGCGGCTCCATATGTGTAATTGGACAGCTTATGTTCGATGTAGCCAAGCTAACACCGGGACATACATTAAGCATCATGGTTGTGGCCGGGGCAGTTCTTGCCGGTTTTGGGCTATATGAGCCACTCATTGATTTTGCAGGTGCCGGAGCAACCATTCCTATTACTAGCTTTGGAAATTCACTCGTAGAAGGAGCGATGCAAGAAGCGAAACGACATGGGATTATCGGGGTGATAACCGGCATGTTTGAAGTCACATCTTCGGGTATTTCGGCTGCCATCATATTCGGTTTTCTCGGGGCTCTTATTTTTAAACCGAAGGGATAAGCGGATAGATACTGGGCATTGCCCCGATCTTTTGAATTTGGTTTTCCTGACTTCACCAAAAAATTCCTCCTTCATAATATATAAAAGATGTAAAGGAGGGATAGGGAAGGAATGGATAACCAGTTTTTCAAGAACATTGAAAAAAAGACCGGAGTAAGTATGGATGAGGTACTTAGACTCGCCAACTCATTACAAGGTGCAAACTTTAAAGATGAAAAGACAGTCAGAAGAGTGATACGCCAAGTGGCCAAGATTGCTAATAAACCGGTTTCCAAAGAATTGGAAGACAAAATGGTCAAAACCATTACGAAAGATGGAAGCAAACTGGATATGGGAACTATAACCAATATGTTAAACAATAGATAATGAATGGGGCTTGCGGACATTACTGCAAGTCCTTTTTTTAATGAGCCAATTTGGCGCTGGCAAATTATGAAAAAAATGTTTATATTGAAACAAACGAGGGTAAATAAATAAAAACATCACAATCAAGGAGGGACGAACAATGGGTTACATTGCTCCTGTAACTGCATACCAATACGAGGACTACAAGCGAAGGATTGAGCAAGCCGAACATATTCAGGATCCGATGCCGGTTACCCCAACAGCAAAAGTGGAGCGCATTTTTGGAAGGAGAATATTGCCATTTTACCAGGAGGGCAAATATTACCCCGAAAAGAGCAAACAACAGGCAAAGGAATTGTTGGACCCGACAGGAAAAGGCCGATACGTGAACGAATATGTCTAGTATCATGATTGAAAGGGTGTTTCTTATTGGAGTTCATCAGCGTATCGGAGCATTGCCATTACTTTAAAAGTGCGGTCAACATCGGTTATGTTTTCAAGGATGGAAAAGGCATGTTGATTGATTCCGGCTTGGAAAAAAGTACCGCCAAGAAAGTTCTTAAGCAATTAATCAAAAGAGAACTGCCTGTCCATTACTTGATAGTGACCCACGCCCATGCCGATCACTATGGCGGGGCTGCGTACATAAAAAAAGAGGCGCATGTCGAGGTGTTTGCGCCACCACTTGAAGCCGCTATCATGGAAAATCCAGTTTTGGAGCCTATTTACTTATGGAACGGGGCTTTTCCAATGAAAGCGCTTAGAAACAAATTTCTGGAAGGACAACCTGTCAAAGTTGATAGTCTGCTTGATTGTGGGGAGCAGGCCATTGGTCCCTTTCAGATCACGGCTATACATCTGCCCGGTCACAGTTACAGTCAATGCGGGATATTGGTTGAAGAAATTTTTTATGCGGCTGACAGTTACTTTGAAGTTGAAGTACTGCGCAAGCATAAAGTTCCATTTATTGTCGACGCGAATGCAGCCATTACATCGTTGGAAAAAGTCCTGCGGCTGTCTTGCTCCGGATTTGTGCCTGGACACGGAGAGTTTGAAAAAGACCCCACTTATACGATTCGCGCCAATATTGAATGTCATGAACATGTAAAAACATTTATACAAAATCTAATAGAAAGTGTTCCTTCGGGCGTTTCGATGGACACCATACAAAGAAAAATCTTGGAACATTTCGATCTTAAGGCAAGGGAAGTGGGGCAATGGCTTTTGTACAGAACTTCTTTTACAGCATACCTCTCTTCCCTGGTAGAAGATGGTAAAGTGAAATTAACTGTAAAGGACAATGTACTTTGGGTGATAAGCACCAATTCCCTGGATTTGTTATGAATCCAGGGGCGATGTATGTTTGAGCGTTTTTTTCATCGTGCGGTGGGGTATTCCTGCGTCAAAAAATTCTTCCGAAACGACTTCATACCCTTGTTTTGTATAAAAGGGGATGGCCGAGGTTTGGGCATTCAACACGAGCTCTTTTATGTAAAGATCGCTTGCAAATTCCTCGATTTTTTTCATCACTTTTAGGCCGGCACCTTTTCCTCTGTAAGATGGAAGGATGCAAATTCTTTCCACTTTCCCTTTTCCGTTCAAAATACGAAACCTGCCGGCGCCGACAGGTTTGTTTTCATCATAGAGGACAAAATGTGATGAATCGTTTTCATGATCGTCTATCTCAATTTCAAGAGGAACATGCTGTTCCTCAACAAATACTTTCTTTCGAATGGCATAGGCATCCTGAAGCTGGTCTTCTGTTGTTGCCCGAATCACTTCCATTTACTGGGGGTCCTTTCCGAGGCGGAATGTTTCATACACCGTCCAAGAACCGTTTTCCAATTGGTATACAAGATGGAAGCGATCGACGATTTCTTCGTGTTCTAGGCCAAGCATTCTTAATTGGCTATACACATCCGAATGTTCATCGTTGGACAGCTTTTGTCCGATCGTAATATGTGGAACGAATGGATGTTCGGGTCTTTCGCCTGGCAACGTTTCATATAAATCTTCGGATAGGCCTTCCAGCACGGGGTCTTTTTCCGCTTTAAAGTGGATAGTGTTGTTCAACGGCTGGAAAGAACTGACTTTCCGGATTTTTAATGTAAAAGGTTCATATTTTTTAGCAATTTCTTCTAAATGATCAGTGATTTTTTCCACATCCATATCTGTTTCGAATGCAGTTTTCAATGTTAAATGTGGAGGAATCAGTGCATAATTGGGGTCATACCTTTTTCGATAGGAGTTTGCCAAGTCCTGTAATTTCTTGGATGGAAAAATAACAACGCCATATTTCAAATTGTCTACCTCCTTATTGTCAAAACTTAGATAAATGATACAACTTATGTTTAACTATAGCAAATTTCATCCTATTTTCCTATAGGACTGAAGAAAGAGTTATATCTAGGGAAACATCATTTTTAGCGCTCTTTTTACATCAGGCTGCCAATATGTCCACGCATGACCTCCATCAAATTCATCATAGAACGAGGTGAAGCCCGCTTCCATAAAGGCCTCATGCAACTCTCTGTTGGGTGTTAAAAAATCCTCCACCCGCTCGGGCGAAAATCTCACCTCATTTTCTTTTTTTCCAACAACATGGTAAATGTCCAATAAATGAGGTTCAGTGTGGGATTTTACTTCGGAAAGAACCTTGTCGTTCACAAATGGCGAATGAAGGATGACTTTTCCGAATATGTTTGGGTAACGAAGGGCAGTCATTAATGATACTGTACCCGCAAGACTATCCCCTATTAGTGTTCTGCACTTCCCGATGCAATATGCCGGATACTCGCTTTCGATCCACGGCAACAGCTCATGGGCCAGAAAACGAATATAAGCCTCATTTTTTTCTCCGTCCGGGTGGTATTTGTTTCGACGATCTTTTACATTTTTATAAGGAACGCCGATTATGATGACATTTTCGATTTCATTATTGTGAATCAGTTCATCCGCGAAACGGGGAAGGCGGCCCAATTGAAAGTAGTCCCTGCCATCTTGCGCGATGACAACAGAGTGTTTGTAAAGCGGCGAATAGCCGGGGGGCAGATAAATCAGGAGCGAAATTGTTTCATCCAGTTCCCGACTTTCAAATTCATATTCAGTAACGGTTCCTTGACCCTTATTCATACATTTATTTCCTCCACATTCCATAATTGAAAATGATATGTATGATTTTACCACAAGCCTGCGTTGAAATAAAAAAATGTTTCTCGTCCCGTTTATTGAGGTAAAGCTTGACCAGGCAAGGTATATTCAGCAAAGTTATTGCTTGATTCCAGATAGTAATGTGTTAAAATCGTTATTGTTAAATAATAAAGATGAGGGGGATGCTTCAATGAAGAAAAGAAATCTATTATTTGTAACCGCTTTAATGTTAGTGCTTTCATTTATGCTCGCCGCCTGCGGCGGAGGAGGAGACGGTAAAAAAGAATCGAAAGGTGATGGCGGAGACAAAAAGGATTATGGGATTAAATTTTTAAGTATCGCAACAGGCGGTACGGGGGGCACATATTATCCATTGGGTGGAAACTTTGCCAACCTCATTAAAGATGCGACAGGGATCGAGGCAAATGCTATTACTTCAGGGGCTTCAGCGGAAAACATGGCGCTGATTAAAAAAGAAGAAACCGAAGTGGCATTTACCCAAACAGACATCGCCACTTACGCGACTGAAGGTACAAGAATGTTTGACGGCGACAAAGTGGAAAATATGAAAGGCCTCGGAACTCTTTACCCTGAAACGATTCAAATCGTAACGACTGAAAAGTCGGGTATCAAATCTGTTGAAGATTTAAAAGGAAAAACGGTATCGGTTGGTGAATCTGGTTCCGGTACGCTGGCAAACGCCGAGCAGATCTTGGAAGTGCATGACTTGACATTGGATGACGTTAAAGCGCGTAACTTATCGTTCGATGACTCCACAACAGGCATTCAAGATGGAACCATTGATGCGGCCTTTATTACGGCAGGTACACCGACAGGTGCGGTAGAAGGGCTCGCTGCAACAGAAAAAGTGTCCATTGTTCCTATTGCCGACGACAAAATTGATGCACTGATTGAAAAATATCCTTATTACGCAAAGGAAACAATCAAATCCGGCACTTATGGGTTATCTGACGATACAAACACAGTAGCCGTTCAGGCGATGCTCGTCGTTCGCGATGATTTGTCTGATGACCTTGTTTACGAAATCACAAAATCGATCTATGAAAATACGGATAAAATCGGCCATGCAAAAGGTGAATTAATTAGTGCTGAAAAAGCATTAGAGGGCATGGCTATCGACTTGCATCCTGGTGCAAAAAAATATTTTGATGAAAAGGGCATTTCATCGGAATGACACAAAATCCTCAACTGAGTGAATAGGCCGGCCGCTTCACGGTCTATTCTTTTCTTTGTCTTGTTCTAGAAGACCAAATGGAGAATATGATGCAAAAATGTAATAAATATGGTGGTTGGGTCGTTTTTACTCTCATGATCGGGGCTGTTTTGGCGGTTATCCCTTTTCAACAGGCAGTCACCTTTGAAGCTCGAAAGAGCGGGGAGCTCCTGGCGTATTTTCTCTTGCGGGATACTGACAAAACCTTTCAAATCGAATATACACACTCTATTCATCAATCAGAAGTGATAGAAACATATCAGGTGGAAAATAGCGGGGTAATTCGCCAAATAGAATTGGAGTATGAAGATACATCCATAGGGATGCCGTCCGAATCGGAAGGAGGGGGAGACTTTGAAATGAAAGATGGTAAATATTATATCCGTGATATGAAGCGTGACTTTTCCTGGATAGACATAAGTGTTGGTCAAGTAAATGCCAATCACAGGTTGTTGATTCAAAATAAAACCATCCCGCTTTCTTCATTTTCAGCTCCCGGTTCCGTTGTAAGAGTGAAAAAACAAAAATTGGCACTATGGCAGCTCTGGAAAGGAGTGAACCTGCTTGGCAGATCAACAAAAGTTTGAAGTTTTATCAGAAGACGAACAACAGAGAATATTGGAGAAATATGACCCAGAGTCGGCAACAAGAAAAGCAAGCGGCCCGACCGGTTGGATTATCTTTTTTGGCTTGCTTGCTTTTTCCATATTCCAGTTATATGCATCCATTACACAATCTATTCCGCGGCAAATTCTGCTATCGATTCATCTTGGATTTGCGCTTTCTTTGATTTTTCTTTTGTTTCCAGCAAGTAGAAAAATCAAAAGGAAAAATAAGGTTCCTTGGTATGATATTATTTTATCGCTTATATCCGTTGGAATTGGTGCTTATTGGCCGATGATGATCGAAACGATTGTCAATAGAGTAGGAACGTTGACACCTATCGACTTGACGGTTGGCGTTCTCGCAATCTTATTGACACTTGAGGCGACACGAAGGGCAGTAGGAATGCCGATTACGGTTATCGCCATTCTGTTTATGTTATATGCGTATTTTGGACAGTCAATGCCAAGCTTTTTGGCTCATCGGGGACTGAACTTTGAAAGCCTTGTCAATACGCTGTTCTTTACTTCACAAGGCATCTTGGGGACTCCGCTTTACGTATCGGCGACATTTATTTTCCTTTTCTTGCTGTTCGGGGCATTTCTTGTCAAAACAGGTGTAGGCCAATACTTCAATGATTTGGCGCTTTCGATTGCGGGTAGGCGGGTAGGCGGACCTGCCAAAGTCGCCATTTTTTCCAGTGCCTTACAGGGAACGATCAGCGGCAGCTCGGTCGCGAATGTTGTGACATCAGGTTCCTTTACAATTCCCATGATGAAAAAGCTTGGTTACCGAAAAGAATTCGCTGGAGCGGTTGAAGCCGCTGCATCGACCGGAGGGCAAATTATGCCTCCAGTCATGGGAGCCGCAGCATTTCTAATGGTTGAATTTATCGGGATTACGTATTGGGAAATTGCCAAAGCGGCAGCGATACCTGCTATTCTATATTTTTCCGGCATTTGGATCATGACCCATTTTGAAGCGAAGCGTGTTGGCCTCAGAGGGCTTGCCAAGGAAGAAATGCCTGATAGAAAAGATGTATTAAGTAAAATTTATTTATTAATTCCGATTTTATTGATCATTATTTTACTTATGTCCGGTGTTAGTGTCATGCGCGCTGCCCTCTGGTCCATCATCGGCACAATTGTGGTCAGTGCCATTCGCAAAAGCACTCGGATCGGATTTAAGCAGATGGTGGAAGCACTCGTTGATGGTGCCCGGACCGCTCTTTCCGTGGCTGCGGCTACCGCCACTGCCGGGATCATCGTAGGTGTCGTGACCAAAACAGGACTCGGGCTGAATCTTGCGAACGGCTTGGTCGGTTTGGCCAACGAAAAACTATTATTAACGTTGTTCTTTACCATGTTGACGGCCATCGTGCTCGGAATGGGATCGCCGACAACGGCCAACTATGTCATTACCTCTACAATCGCTGCGCCAGCCATTATTTTATTGGGTGTTCCTGATTTATCGGCACATTTGTTTGTTTTTTATTTTGGTATTGTGGCAGATATTACACCACCGGTTGCGTTGGCAGCTTTTGCCGCCTCGGGGGTTTCCGGGGGAGAACCAATACGAACCGGTGTGAACGCGGCCAAATTGGCGATCGCCGCATTTATCATACCGTATATGTTCGTCCTTTCTCCCGAGTTATTAATGATTGATACGACTGTTCCTTACATGATATGGGTCATCTTTACGGCATTTACGGGAATGATTGCTATTGGCGCGGGAATCATTGGCTTCTGGTACAGAAAAATGTACTGGTTTGAACGCATTATCGCGATCATTGCCGGTCTCATGCTCATGTATCCGGAAGGTATGTCCGATACAATCGGTCTTGGATTGTTTATTGCTTTGATCGCAAGCCAAATCATTACGAAAAACAAAGGAAAATACAAGGCAGCTTAAAGTCAAAAAGCGAAAAACCAAGATTAAACGGTTTTTCGCTTTTTTTGGGGCTGGGGCATAACTAGGCAAAACGTTGGCGCTGGGACAAAACCCTCGAAAGCCTAAATCCTCCCACCCTTTGGAATGCACTCGTCTGTTTTGGGGTTTTCGAACGAATCTTGGAAAATTCTTTAATTTAAACGCTGACTCCAGATAATGACGCGCGCTTTTTTTGATTTACTCACGACTTTTGGAAATTGCCATCGACTTTCTCTACAAGCTGACCAAGCGCTAGGCGTATGGTTCTGGAAAGCTTATCGCGAGGTATTAAAAAAACCCCACTCTTGGAGTTGCTTTTTTGAGTCGCCAGCGAAATTTATATAACAAAGAGGGTACGCTTATGTACTTCGACAGTTCAGCACCAGTGAAGCGAATTGTAAGGAGTGCTTTGAGCTAACACCCTCTGAGAACTTGCTGGATAAAGTTGAGGAAAAAGCAACGGAAGCTTCACCTTATTTTTGCTTTGGGTAGTCAGTCCGTGAAAAGGTTTACAGATAAAAATAATAGTGATATGTTATGAGAACAATGTAATATTTTATTAAATAGCCAAAAAGGCTATATATCTATCAGATCGGGACAGTCCGCTCATTTGGCCGTTTTTGATAGGAAAAAGCGTTGTCTTATGAGGAAGAACAACTACGCGCCTTTCAGGCCTATTTTTTGATCAAGGATCAAGATGCTGCCTGCGCCGAAATGCAATAAGATCACATATTGACCGTACAACATTCTCTAAAAAAGGAAGAATAACAGAATAAAGCGGGTGTCCCAGGGGTGTAGCGTATCAGCGGCGGCGGCACCTTTTCGTTCATGGTTTGTCTATGCTATATGTGGATTCTTGCAAAGGAAAAAATGATCGAAAAAAAGGAACATCAATGAGGTCATTTATGGTCGGAGAAAGGAGAAATCGCCGTCCTTTGGACAACTGAAATCAAATTGTTCTATTATGAAATAGCTGAATGGACTGGCAAGGAGAAAAAATACACGCTATATCATTGGCCTTTTCAAACTGGCGGCTCCATTTTTGGCAAACGTTCATCAAACCCCTTGCCAAAAATAGGAGAAGACAAACACCAGCATATGGAGCATACAAAGATGGAGTGCATAAACATTCCGGTGTATAAACTGGTTGCCAAATATTTTTAGAATAATAGTTGACATTATAAAGAATCTATTATATATTAATAAATGTCGATTTCATTAAATAGCGATTCCGTAGCTCAGCTGGGAGAGCGCCACCTTGACAGGGTGGAGGTCGCTGGTTCGAACCCAGTCGGAATCACTACACGGGCGTCAAGCGTTGTTATTACAGCGTTTGGCGCCTTTTTCTATGCGTTGACATAGGCGGAGACTTAGGCGACAGGGTAGCGGTATATCACACACTTTCCGAAATAGGGAGGTGTGTTTTTTTATGCGGAAAAGGAACGTTAGAAGAGCCACCGAAAGTTTAGACGATTTATTCGATATATTTATCGCTATCAAAGATGCGGAAGGGCGGGCACCGTCTACTATGCAACAGTATCGGGAGAATTACGGATTCTTTACCGAATACCTGGACAAGCACGGCATCAAGAGGACGCCTAGCGCTATTACGCGCGACACCATACGAGATTACATAGTATTCATGCGGAATGATTGGATCAGATTCGAAGGCCATAGCTTCAAAACGGAAGTTGAACAAACCGCCGGCCTAGCGCCAGCAACAATAAACACGCGTTTAAAAACATTACGGGTAATGTATCGCTGTCTAATGGACGAGGCGCTAGTCGATAGCAATCCGATGGAAGGCGTCCGCAATCTCCCGGAGCAGCAGGAGAATATCGAAGTATTGACCGCCGAAGAATTGCAGCGCCTTCTAAACGTACCAAACCGTCGGAGCTATGCGGACTTTCGAGATTACGTACTAATGAATCTATTAATTGACGGAATGATGCGGATTAGTGAGGCGATCAATTTAAAGGTAGACGATTTTAACCTCTCGGGACAGTCCGTCGTTATTAGAGCTGCAATCGCTAAAAATAGAAAAACGCGAACCATTCCGATAGAAAGCCGGACGGCTCGATTAATAAACGAATTGATTATCGAAAATAAAGCCGACTTCGATAGCGATTATATATTTCTTACCGTTTATGGCGGGCCGATCAGCCGCGACCATTTTCGGAAGCGTCTTAATGATTTCGCAGAAAAGGCTGGCATCAAGAAGAATGTGCATCCGCATTTATTTCGACATACGGCGGCCACTATGTTCTTAGAAGCTGGCGGCGACATTCGGCATCTGCAAATGTTACTCGGTCATTCTGATTTGCGCGTACTTCTTAGGTATACGCATTTATCTAATGAGGCGCTTAAACAACAACATGAGCAATACTCACCGATTAAGCAAGTATTAGGTAAGCGTAATTTGCCTCGGAAAATTAAACGTAAAACACAATAAAATAAAAAGCCTCCCGCAGACAAGAAACGAAGTTCTCCGCAGAAGGCAACGCGCACACCCGCGACAACGGGTACGCAATAGCAATAGTTAACGTTAGTATATCGAAAAAAATAGAGATATGCAACGTTTATTTAAGTGCGCGTTGTCAACCGAACATATGTTTCTAGTTGCGATGGGCTACCGTAAAGGAGCCGTCGAAAATGTTACTAGCAAACGAAAATACATATCGCAGCCTATCCACGTTTCAATCAGTCGAAGAAATGGACGAAGCAATCAAAGCGCACAGGTCGGCGCATAAGCTATCCGAAACAGAGCGCGCTGTCCTGGACGTAATCAGCCAGTACGCGTGTAAATACGTCGGAGTGTGCTATTTATCGAAAACTAATATCGGAAAAGCAGTCGGCAAGGTACGTCGTACTGTTATTCGAGTATGCCAACGTTTAGAGGCGCTCGGCATCATCAAGCAATACGAAACTAAGCGCGATGGTGGGGATCGTAGGCAGTCAACGAATGTTATCGTTATATTGGCCGCAAATGATTCACCGGTGAGCCAAAAGGAATCCCGAGTTTCGTTTTCAAACCGCCCGACGTCGGGAAGTATGGCGGAAAAGGGTACCCAAAATGGGTATACTTTCGAAGAAGATGAAATGCGCATAATGCGCAATTACAAAGCGCAAGTCACACCGGACATGTCACGCCAAGAAGCTCCTTCTAAAAACATTAATAATAATACATATAAAGAGACGTATATAAGCGCGGATGAAATAATTAAGCGCGGCCTTAAACACGCTATCCCTACGCCCATTTACAACGCCCTGGCGCCCTTTTTCGGAGGTCAAGAATTATACGATACCTACGGCATACTATTGCGTGCCAAGGCGTCTGTAGACCGTTCTATCACGCTAGAAACGCATGGACAAGCCTATATTGACGCATTCATGAACGTTGTCAGACTGTATAAAGCGGGCAAGGTGCGGAGCCTGTCCGGTCTACTTTATCGCACATGGCAGGCGGTTACTTCGACGATTAAAAGACGCGTCAGCGTGGACAAGCATCCGGTATTATACGACTGGCTTGCTTAAATTCGCAGTCACAACGTATATAGGCGTGTGTATTAGTTCGTGCAAATTTTGCACAAGGTTAAAACGGTCGATGGTCACAACGTATATAGGCGTGTGTATTGCTTCTTCGTTTCCATGTCCTCCGATTTTCGGAGAAGATCGTCACAACGTGCGAACATGCTGCAACTACTCAAGTATCGACCTACGTAATCGACGGATTAAGCGCGTCGTTATGCGGAATGTGAAACGTGTTTAGATACAGAAGTATCGAGGACATTCCCGAAGATGACATACCGGCATATATCACGGAAACTAAACTGAATAGGGATGATTTAAAAAACGGACAGAAAGCGGCACTAGTGATTCGGCTGCACTATAAAGATGGGGGTGCGCAAGGGAAAAGAACGGACTTATCCCAAGATTGGGAAAAGTTAAATATCCACGAAAAACTGGCTAAAATGGCAGGAATCAGTAAAGGCTCTATCGGGAATCTAATAACGGTCTACAAACGACGTACCGACCTATTCGAGCGGGTATTCAACGGAGAGTATTCGATTAATCGGGCATATACGCAGATGAAGGCGGACGAGCAACCGGAAGGCGTTAAATGCGCTAATTGCTCGCCTGCTGTCGTTCCGAGCTTGCCCGCGGATACTAGGCGTTGGAGTTGCGGGATGAGGTCGTGGAGTTTTAGGATTCGCTTTGTATTGCGTTCAGATTCGCCGAGCATATCGGCGATGTCACTTGTTGTTTTTTGGAGGGCATTTTGTCCCTCTAAACTTCTTTTCCCCGCACTCCCTTCCCTTACGTTCCAATACTCCTGCAAGAATTTCGCAATCCTCGACTTCTTAATCGGATCAGTTTCCGCTTGCCCTCGTCTTTTATTTCCCGAATACTTCCGATTATTTCCCGATAATATCAGGCGAGCGCCCTTGACGCGTGACCCCCTCCGAAACTTCACCCCTCGATTATACCGTCTATTTAACGATTGTTTAATGTACAGATTTAGAACGATCGCACTTATCACGTTTATAAGCGATATTTCTACTTGCAATTGTCTATAAAGTCGTCTATACTTAGAATTATATAAAACGTATGACAAATAGACGGAAGGGGATCGGAGAATATGACGAATAGAATAATCGGATATGTTCGAGTAAGTACGGACGGACAAGACGAGGCTTTACAAGTGGACGCATTAAATAAGTACGCCAAGGACTCCGGCAAGGCGCTAGTATTATACGTTGATAAAGTATCATCTCGTAAGACTAGGCCGCAACTAAACGAGGCACTAAAGGCGATGACTAAAGGCGATATATTCGCAGTCTATAAACTCGATAGGCTGGCACGATCAACAAAGGAATTATATACGCATACGGACGTTATGAAGGAGCAAGGCGTGGAGTTCGTCAGCCTAACGGATAAGCTCGATACAACAACGGCAGGAGGTAAAGCATTGTTCGGTATACTCGCAGTATTCGCGGAGTTTGAGCGCGACATTATAAGCGAACGCACTCGGGCAGGACTGGACGCAGCAAAGCGCAGGGGACGGACAGGAGGACGACCGGCGTTAGATAATAAGACGAAGCGACAAGTAATCGCATTATATGAAGCAGGAGAAAGCGCGACAGACATCGCAAAAGAATACGGAATTGGACGAAGTACAATTTATAAAATATTGAACGAGGAAAAGACCGCTGGGAAATAACCCCCCGGCGGCCTTATTATTTCCTGCGCGTCGCCTGCTATCCTCTAAATTCGACCGAAAATTTTATTATCCCAGCCTTAAAAAATAGCGCGATATAATTTTATAATTCGCAGGGTTCAATCGTCATTTAGACGCATTCTAAGCGCCGTGTGAGCGTCCTAAAGCCGTCCTAGTATATTCCTATTCGGAGGGCTTAAAACGGCTCGTAGGGCGCTTTAAATGCGTTCTATTCATCGTCTACTATCGTTAGTATATCGTTGAAATCCGTTATCTCGAGCGCATCCATCACGGCCAGCAAGTGCGTCAGTTGTATCCGATCATACTTATTATTAACGAGCTGGCTTACGGTAGCTGGTCGAAGGTTAGCAAGTTCCGCGAACTCTTTTTGCTGCCATCCCTTCCGTTTAATATGTTCGTCGAGCTTCAATACAATTCTACGCTCATTTATCGTCATGCTATCGTCTCCTAATCGTCGTGAGTTAGTCCTCTTATTCTACCACGGAAAATAATTTCGCAAAAGTGTAATTTAAGTGTTGACTTGCGTTTCTTATTACGGTAATATGTAATTAACGCATTACAGTAATACGTAAGGAGGCCATCGAAATTGGAACTAATGACAGTATTATTCGCAGTCCTGGGCAGTTTTACAATCGGACTATTTATCGGTATTTCAAAGGAGGGCGAGGCGGAATGAAGCAAGCTAGACGTATAGCATGGTACACGCGCAAGGTCGCCGCATGGGGCGCCGTACATCCGACAAAGCGAGACGATAGGCACGGGCGAAGGGGCAAGCGGTTGATCGAGTATAAGGCAGCGTTAAATAAACGGTTGAAAGGGAGCGGTTCAAAGTGAACGAATTGAGACTAATATCTTATCGCAGGACTGTCGTAGGATGGTACAACTTCGATACGGAGGCAGGCGCTACGTATAATATCGAGCCGGAAATATTTCGGGAAATAACAGGCGTGAGTAAAGAGGCAGTACTCGGCTGTGCAGAAGTCACCGAAGAAGAATTGTGGGAACTGACGGAGAATGCCCGTTTAATTAAATTACCGGAGGGATTCGAGTGGGTAGTATAACGACGGTTAATAGATTACATATCGGATACATTGAGCAACTGGACGAGCTATACGAGCAGATCGAGGCAGATTTTCAGTATTATCGGAAGCAAAACTCGGAAATTGATAAACGGCTGAACGAGTTGGGCAAGCGGGGCAGGCCGGAACTTACCGCCGATGAAATGGAGCAATTACTTATACAGCGCAGGCAGGTAAAAGATGTCGCGTTGAAGTTACTGCCATTGCGCGACTTCTTCCGTAATCATTATGCGGAGGTTGGCGAGCGAATCGAGAAGTTGGAGGCGTTTAATCGTTAATTGTGACAAATTTGTGAACAATACAAAAAACGCTTGAAATAGAGTCCAAGTGTCCGATATAATAAAAAGATGTACGTCTAAATTTAAACATAAATAACCTATCTTATCATGATAATTTAATATTACAAGAGATTTTTTTCGAGTGTCAAGCAAATTATCCGTTCTAATCGTCGCTTTATTATTAGGAAATGAAGGTCGGCACCGTGATAACTCACAACTCCCGCGCGGTATTCCGATTTTTTTTCGGGAGTTAGTAAGCAAAAATAAACGGAGGGGATAGAGTTGAGCTACAGTTCGTTTCATGGCGAGTCAGTACATTCTGAAAGGGTTCAGCAAATACTAAAAGAGCAACATGATCGGCGTGGTGACGGATTGGGGGCTTATAAGCGTGCTTGCTGGCAATGTAGTAAAGAGTTCTACGCGATGCGTCCCGAGGCTCGTTATTGCTCTTACCGTTGCACCAATGATAGTTATATATCCAAACGTAAAAAACTAAGAGAAAAATCGCGTCAGAAGGTATGCGGTCAATGTGGGGTAGAATTTCAAGCAAGAAGAAACGATGCGAAATACTGCTCAACAGCATGTAAGCAGGCTGCATATAGAAAAAGAAATGTTACGGATATAGGTTAGTGTAAAGTTACCACAACCTATAAGCGTAACAAATAAACGGAGGGGATAAGATGAACAGCGATCTATTTCGATTTGTCCGAGTTTCCAAGCGTCTTACACAACGGGAGTTTGCCGAAGCTATCGGAGTCAGTCACGGCCTAGTCGCGCAGATCGAGGCGGGCATGAAGCGATTGACGCCGAGAACAGCCGAAAGAGTCCGACAGGCTTTCGAGTTGACAGACGAGGAACTGGCCGAATTAAGACGCATCTTAAAAGTCGTTGTATAGGAATGTCCGTCGAATATTTTAATATTCCCGTTATACATTCCCCGATAATGTCCGCGGGTTAATACGAGGATTGTAAACAATCCATTAAAACCTACAGCCGGAAAACAAGTTTCCGTCTGAACGTGTCTATAATACTTTTTCGGCGGTATTAATATTTTTCGAAGGTTTTAAAAAGCGTAGATTCCGACCAATGAAGCCATTGGTTTTTATGGCTGAATTGGGCGGTGGGTTTTAGCACTTATTTATACCCTTCTTTAAGGGCGAGGGCTTATAAACCGCGTCATATCAACGTTTGTAGTACTGTTTTAGCACTTTTATGTGCTAGACCTAAAATAAGGGAGGAATCATAGTGACGGAAATTAAAGTTATCGACTCGATCATGGGAAGCGGAAAGACAAGCTGGGCCATCCAGTATATGAACGATGCCGGCCCGCTGGAAAAGTTTATCTACATTACACCGTATCTAAGCGAGGTGCAACGCATAAGAGAAAACGTATCATGTCGTACCTTCTTAGAGCCTAATCCGCGCAATAAAAGCGGCAGTAAAATGCACAGCCTTAAGGAGTTAATCGCGGACGGCAAGGACATAGTATCGACCCACTCGCTATTCCAGACGGCTGATGATGAACTATTGGAACTTCTAACCGACAGTGGCTATACGCTCATACTCGATGAAGTAATGGACGTTATCGACAAGGCGAAAGTTACGGAGAGGGATATACGAGATTTAAAGGCGCTCGGTCATATCGAAATAGAAAACAATCGTGTGCTATGGACGTGCGTTGATTATGATACTAACGCCAAATATTCGGATATTATGCGACTAGCACGCGCAGGCAATCTATTTTATCACCGCGGCAAGTTTTTAATATGGGCGTTCCCTCCGAGGATATTCGAGGCATTCAGTAAAGTGTACGTCATGACCTACTTATTTAACGGACAGATACAGCGCTATTATTTCGATTTGTACGGATTCGAATACAGCTTCCAAGCCATTAAGTATGACGGAGAGAAGTACGCTGTTAGCGAATATAATCCAAAAAACGAAGGTAGGGAGGAATTATTCCAGCTTATTGATTTATATGAAGGAAAAAAGAACGACATCGGCAATGATTACTACGCTTTGAGTGCGTCTAAGTTAAAGAATATGTCTGATGATAACACGCTTAAGATACAACGAGCTATATATGGTTATTTTCGGAATGATATTAAAGCAAAAGCAAAGGAAATTTTATGGACGACCGTAAAAGGTGAAGGCGATACAGTACGTAAGGAATTATCGGGGAAAGGTTACGCTCGGTCATTTCTACAATGTAACGCAAGAGCAACAAATGAATATCAAGAGCGTTGGGCGTTAGCTTACGTGTTTAATCGCTTTATGAATCCGATAGAAAGGGCATTTTTCGAAGATCATGGCGTTAAAGTCGATCAAGACTTGCTAGCAGTTTCCGACTTATTACAGTGGATATATCGCTCGAGAATCCGCAACGGTGAATCTATCAATCTATATTTGCCGTCTAGTCGGATGCGTGAACTATTAAAAATGTGGGCTAAGTATGAAATATAAAAGGAGGAGGGCCATGACGCAGTACAAAGCGATCATTAACATTTTCATGGCGGATCGTCTGTTAAAGGCGGGCTTCGTTCCCGTAGAATTTAAGCCGTCATCTAAAAAGAGAGGGCAGGCGGCTTTTATATTCGAAGATACGCCGGAGTTTAGAAAAGCATTGCGGGAACTATCGCACAAAAACGACTAAGAAGGGGAAAACGACTGATGACACAACTAACAAAAGAAGAAACCGCAGTAAAAGACGCGCTATATCGCTTTTGGTTCGATCACTATACTAAGCCATACACTACCGCCCAGCGTAATCAACTTGTCGAGGACTTCGCGGCCAAGTGGCTCGATCCTTCTAAAATAAAGCTGGACAAGCCTGTCTTTTACCATCCGATGAATAGCCAAAAAAGGCGCTACGATGAACCGAAGTATACAGCGATGGATATACTGGCGGACTTTATTATACGGGCGGATATGCGCGCGGAACGTCGAGCAGAGTATCCGGTCACACATGCCGAACAGGACATAACAAACGCGGACAAGCGCGGGGAAAATGAAATCGGCCTATTTTCGGACGAAATTGACGAAGAATTAGGCGAGCGCGTGCCTAGCGGCTACATTAGCGAGGAGGATGTCGTCTCCCATCTAGCACACCAGTCAAAGCGGCCGCCAAGTGTCGAGGACGTGCGGCGGGAACTTGCCCGTGTGAAAGAGTATCCGGAATATTGGGCGGCTACATTATCGGAGGAATACGGATACGACGAGGCGGAAGCCTTAAAACGGATCAATGCGCTAAAGCTAGAGCGCGTCAAGGAGTGCCGTATATGTGGCGGAGGATTCTATACGCACGATATGAGGCGCCAGGTATGCGATCAGCAACACGGAATAGGCTCGGACGGTAGACGGTCAAAGCGGTCAGCTTGCGAGATTATAGACCAACAGAAATATAATGCAGACTATTATGAAAAATCAGTAAGTTAACCTTGAAAAAGTCCATACTAGAGTAGAGGGGTCGAGTGCAAGCCGGCAGCACTTGACGCCATAATTTTTACTATAAATGTACGGAAAAGGAGGCAAGTAAATGAATAAAGCAAGTTTTAAAGCTATGAGGTTACAGAAAGGGATGACGCAGAAAGAGTTTGCCGACCTATTGAGAGTATCAGAGTCGACGGTGGCAGCCATCGAGACAGGCCGGCGCTGTATTAGTGACACAGTACGAGCGAGAATAGCCCAAAATATCGAAGTTAACCAGGAACTTATTTTATTTTTAGGTATGTATAAGGAATTAGACAATATTATCTCACCTAAACAATAACACACGTTAAAAAGCAAGTCAAGGGGGGTTATGAAAATAACTATTAAAGGAGAGTGCGAAAAAGAATGAGCGAACGCCTATATACAAAAGACGACGTAAGCCAAATCGTAAGACAGCGAGTAAACAAGCTAAATGAGCGTATCCACGAACTGGAAATAGAACTCGAGGTCCTAAAACTTGATAAGGAGATGATCGACTATGAGCGAAAATCAGACGGAAACTGAACAGCTATATAGCGGAATGACTGCGCCGGAACAGCAGGAACAAGTCGAGGGTAAGGCCGAAGAAATCGAGGATCAAACGGACGCCCTCATCGAAATTGAGCGAGAAATCGAATCCTATCAGTCGAAGATAGCGAAGCTAGACGAACAGCTCGCCGGATTTAAGGCGGAAAGCATTGCGGAGAGCAAGCGGAAGGCCATGCGGGAACTACACTATAACGACGAGCAGATCGAGCGTTATCTCGAGCACGTCGAAGGCGAAACGGACGAGGAAATTAAGCAGTCCGTTTTTAATTTAATGCTCGAGATTCCGCCAGCAATTAATTATGTAGACCCGACTCCAATGTCAGGGCGAAGTTATCGACCAAAGCATAAAGACCCGACCGAGCTAGGCAAAAAAGTATTTGAACGCATAAAAGATAAATTACGTTGGGGGTGGTAAGTATGAGCGAAAAGCTAGAGCAAACAAAAGCCGATTATCTATCGAAATTAAAACAAGTAAAACTCGCGGAGGCTGGCGTCAGTATAACCGACGTTGATATTTACACTAAATATATTACCGGAGACAGCCCGGAGGAAATCGAAAAGCAGGCGCAAGCGGTAGCGGCAGATATTAAGCGAGAAAAAAGTTATACGGACGTATATGTTGATGACAGGTCATGGCGACCATTCAAATAAAAAGGAGACGATAAAATGACAAGGCTATTCACGTACCAATCAGATGGAAATATCGAAAAGCATAGAGTAATTCATGCTGAACATGAGCAAGCGCAGGCACTTATCGACAGTGGTAAGGCGGTTAAATTAGATTTACCGGAGCTTGAGCGTTTAGAGCAAAAGGCGGACGAGCTGCGAACAACTTACCGCGCTAATGTTGACCGTATCCGCAAGTCGGACAATCCGTTATTGCAAGACGAGAAAGTACAAAAGTATGAACTCGATAAACTCGAAAAGGAATATCGCGCCAAGACTGCGGAAATCGAGGCGGAATGGAAGGCTTACCGAGCGCAACAAATCGAAGAAGCCAAAGTAAGAGCCGCGCGGGCAGTTATTAAGGTAACGGACAGTGATCGCGCAGTAGCGGAACAGTTTAAAAATAGGGCAGCGTTAAAACTTGCGGGCGCGTCCAATAAAGGCGAAGCATTGACGGAGATTAGAAACGAGATTAACTTGCTTACAGACGAGCAGAAAACGGCTTTACAAGGACATATCGCAGGGCTTATCGGAGGTATTGACGGCAACGAGTCGGACAAGCTGCTGATAATCGAGGCGGTGCAGGATATTCGTAATAGCGATTTACTCGCTGTCAAAGTCGCGGAACAGTTGCCGACAAGTGTACTAGGAAAGCAGCGAATCGATGACATCGCGCGTCGGGTCGTACAAGATGAAGCCAGTAGCGCACTAAAAGGCGGCGGAATTGATCGAGAATTTTACGAGGAACATTTGAAAGGTAAAGGAGCGTTCATGCCTCGATGATGGCAAGCTGATGGCCGGAGAGGAAAAGGCGCGTAACCGTGCGCAATGCAAACTATGAGTTCGAGCAGACGGGGCGGTCCGGCACGCTGTCCCCGTCAATATAACAAGGAAGTGAAACGATGAAAGCTGATACGATTGAGCAAATTAAGAGCGATATAGAAAGATTATCTGCCGAGATTAAAGCGGATCGAGAAGCACGAGGATTACCGGAAGAACCGCCGCCGGACTTTGTATCGGTTGCGATGGCGTGGACTTTATACGAGCGTTGCCAGCCATTGCATCAATTCGCTATTAGATACGCCCAACTATGCGATAAAGCCAACGAAGTTTTACCACTATCGGACGAGCAAATACAATGGGCGCAGTCATTCAGACCATATACGGAGCTTATTACAGAGGTAAAACACGCTACCCTGCTTAAAGTATTAGGCGGAGCATTGGGCGGACTTATTTCGAGAATGGAAAAGCACGCCGAATGTGAATCGGCATTAGACTTATTGCGGCCTATGTTCGTTTGTCTCGACTTCTTAAAGGGCGAATACCATCCGCCACGGCTCGAGGAATATACTTGGCAATGGAACGCGAGCAAAGAGGAAAACGATAAGTTTAGTAAAGAAGTATATGCCGAATACGAGCGATTAAAAGATGAGGAATATTTCGACGCAGAATATAAAAAGCTGCGCGAACACTACGAGTCTATAAAACACTTATACTAGGGGGCCATATAATGGAAATTACTTTCGATGAATTAAAACAACGATTAAAGCCAGGTCAACGCCTCGCTGCGGAATTAATCGTTCAAAACGACTTCGCGCCAAAAGGTGAGAAAATGACGTTAGAACAAATTGCGGAGCAGGTGGGCGTTACGGATCGACAGCTTTACAACTGGCGACAGGATGCGGACTTTACCCGATATATGTCCGCAATCAGCGATAATAAGCTTGATAATTACCGAAGCCTTGCCGATAGTCAGTTGATTAAACTGATACAAGGTACTTCTAATAACGGAGTTGCCTCTATTAAGGCATTGGAGCTTTTCTATAAACTGAACGGACGTATGCAGGATAAACAAACGGTTGTCATGACGGATAATCGCAAGCCTACGTACTCGCGAGACGAGATCAGCCGCGGCTTGGCAGAACTCAATAAATACGTTAATTAAATGTTTGGCCCTGATGAGGGCTTTACGCATGGCCGGAGGTAGTACGCAGCTATCGGCAGCGGGCGGAGATCATAATTGCCCATTATGGGCATTTCCTCTTCCTTCGAGTACGCAGCTATCGGCAGCGGGCGGAGATCATAGGCATATGATGTTTAGCGGAACGGGCTGGCTTTCGGGCTAGTCCGTCTTTTTTTTATGCAGAGAATCGCGTTTAGAGCAATCGAGTAGAGGCGTCGGCGTACTATCGGCCTTTCATTGCGAAATAGGGCTTGTAAGGTAGCGCCATTATCGGTATAATCGTTGTAAGCGTGTGACATACCGTTAGACTTAACGTACATACCAACGTTTGACATACCGTAGACTTACCGACTAAAAACCGTTCACCTTGACAGGGTGGAGGTCGCTGGTTCGAACCCAGTCGGAATCATCGCTAGAACCCTTGATACTTCAATGTTTCAAGGGTTCTTTTATTTTGCTCAAAGATAGTAAAAACTCCACTTGTTGAAGAAATGTTGACCAAACTCATCAACAACACTCATTTTTAATTAGAAACAATCGTACTGTCAATTCAAAAACCTTGATATTATTTTTTTCTTTTTATAATCCCAGAAAAAACTTCGATTTGCTAACATTTTGACGGCGAAATGTTGATTCATGTTAATTTTAGATATTTTTTTATTATACTTTTATGGTTCTGTTCATCTAATTTTTATATGCACTGGCTTAGTTTGGTCTAGTCGCAAAATTGGGAGCAGAGAGAATCCTTCTTTCAAGGCAGCCTATATCAATTTCAAGCGTTGTATGAGACAAATGCTTTTCGGCATACATTCATTATTGACGAAATCAAGAAACATTATCTTTTCTGGTTCATAATATCCACTTCAGGCGACTTAGGCTATAAACCCGGCCAATTTGTTGCTTCCCCTTGGCTTATCATATCCTTTTTTCATGACTTACTCTCCTCGTATATTATTATTGACTAGTTTTATAACTAGTTTCTAAATCGTTATACCTTTCTCAAGGTATAATGCATTTAATCAGATAGAGGTTGTCGTTACTCTCCTTGAAGTTTTGTCTTCTTTAAAAAGATTGGCACCCTCTTTCATTATAGATATATTCGAATGAGCTGGATGACACATTCGTTGTCGTATATCGGACGAGGAGCAAACCATCCAGCGGCTACAACGGCAGCAGTATCGTCGACTATCTAAAAAGCATCGGCCAGGATGCAAGCTATGCTAACCGCGCGAGATTGGCCGCACAGTACGGCATATCCGGTTACCAAGGCACTGCCGCGCAAAATATGCAGCTACTCAATAAAATGCGCGCAGGCAAAACCGCCGCGGCATATCCAAAGCCCGTTAACACCAAGAAAGGCGACCAAAAGACGAACAGCATTGTTGATTATCTTAAGTCGCTCGGTGTTGACTCGTCTTACGCAAACCGGAAAAAGCTGGCAGCGCAGCACGGTATCAAGAATTATACCGGTACGGCTGCACAAAATACGCTGCTGCTTAATCAGATGCGCGGTTAAATAACGATACTGAATAAGGGCTCCTACTTGTTTATATTAAAAATCGTCATTTGCATCAGAATGTTTGTCCAATCCTTTTATACAAAATACAATATATTAATATCGAAGCCGGCTTTAATAAACAATAGGAGAGATGTATATGTGGTTTGAAGATGATTTTGTCGGTGGAGAAAGAGAAGAGCGGAGAAGGAGAGTAAGGTTAGTTTGTAGATGTAGGGAAGTAAGGGATTGGGATGATTGTGATCACGACCACCACCATGATCGTGAGCGCGAGCGATTCATTTGCCGTTGTAGAGAAATCAATGGCTAAATAAAAACAGGCCCGGCGCTGACCGGGCTTTTATACATATAAAAACAAATAGCCTTCATAACAATCTTCGCACACTATTTTGTCGAGTCTTTTTCGATTATGCGATGATCATCAAAGAGTAAATAGCCTCCATCTCACTTCAATTACCATTACACATTATGGAGGATATGTCTCAATTCATAATTCCTGACGTACAACCCCCCTGAATAATAGCCGCTTTCTTCTACGAAAGTCTCCCTTTTAATCAGAAAACCTCCCCCGAAATGCAGGGGGAGGCTTTGGTGTATATATTGCTTGGTCGAACAACAATCGTTGTATGTATTGTGCCGTATTTTCATATAAAAGCGGTTTACTAGGTTTCAAAAGCTCTTCACCCATCATATGACCTGTCATGCTTTCTCAAACCCCAAGTTTCTTTGTTTTAGCGTTCCAAAACACAGCTGATTGAAAATTCATCTCCTAACAAACGCTGTCAATCATCGTTTTGGATGTAAGTCGGGGCATCTTGTCCCTATTATGGCCCAAGAAGCTTGTATCCCTAAATTGTTGGGATCAGTCTTTTTTGTATATTTAAAAATACCATTTTTATTAAACCATTTCGAAAATAGGATATAAGGTCAAGATTATATCATAACATCTTTCTTTCGAAAATGGAATATTGTAAAGAATTATTTTACGCTATCTTAACGTTATATTGATTTTAGCTTGCTACTATTAAACTATATTTAAGTAGTTTTGTGAAAGGAGCAGACGTATGGATATTCGTATTCAAGACCTAACGATGCGTTTTGATAATATAACCGCGGTGAACCACCTATCAACAACAATAAAGGATGGAGAGCTCGTTTCATTACTAGGACCAAGTGGTTGTGGAAAAAGTACGACATTAATGCTGTTATCAGGACTCTATAAACCGACATCGGGAAGGATTTATTTTGGTAATCAAAATGTCACTGAACTTGATGCAGAAAAAAGACAAGTCGGTATGGTCTTTCAAAATTACGCATTATATCCTCATTTATCTGTTTTAAAAAACATTATGTTCCCTCTTAAAATGAAAAAAATGAACAAAATAGAAGCGAGGGAACAAGCTACTGAAATGGCAGAATTACTACATATTGGCCACTTACTGAATCGAAAGCCCGGACAATTATCCGGTGGACAGCAACAACGAGTTGCCATCGCAAGGGCGTTGGTAAAAAAACCCAATGTATTATTATTAGATGAACCTCTTTCCAATTTAGATGCACGTCTTCGTTTAGAAATGAGAGAAGAGATTCGCAGAATTCAACAAGAAGTTGGAATTACTGCTGTTTTTGTCACTCATGACCAAGAGGAAGCACTTAGTATTTCAGATCGAGTCATGATTATGAATAATGGCGTCCTGCAACAAGAT
Source organism: Siminovitchia sp. FSL H7-0308 (assembly GCF_037980985.1). Classification (NCBI taxonomy): domain Bacteria; kingdom Bacillati; phylum Bacillota; class Bacilli; order Caryophanales; family Bacillaceae; genus Siminovitchia; species Siminovitchia sp. FSL H7-0308. The sequence goes on along the minus strand of NZ_CP150282.1, from coordinate 2,378,081 downwards.
AGCGAACCGCAGCAAATGTATAAAAAACCTGCAAACGAATTCGTTGCTTCCTTTTTAGGAAATCCCCCGATCAATTTCATCACTGTTGAAAGACATCGTCAGAATGAGCATTACAAAATAAAGCATACAGCACAACCGATACATTTATCGAGATTAAAACATTTTGACAGAACCACTTTAAAAATGGGCATTCGGCCAGAATCCTTATTTGTTACCACACAGAACAACTCTTTGTTTAGAGGGGACATCATTCATATTGAGACAATTGGCCGTGATACATTAATACGGGTCGATTTAGGGGAATCCACTGTCCGGGCTTTAGTTGATCCCAAAAAGAAACTTCAGATTGGCGATGTATGTTTTTTGGGAGCTGAGGAAGAAGAGATTCATTATTTTTCTAGTGAAACGGGTGAACGGTTAAAAGGGGGAAAAGTTGATGATGATCAAACCGACCTGGAAGAGTACGCTTAAAGCTTATTTTTATTTACTACCCGCCCTTATTATCCTAATTCCATTTAATATTTATCCCATTATGAAATCATTTTTAATGAGCTTTTATGTAGACTATGATTATTTCGCCAATATCGTTCATGCCTATGGTGTTGATCATTTCATCGCCATTTTTCAAGATCCGAATTTTATTAAAGCCCTGATAAATACGATTATATTTGTTGTCGGTGTCGTACCTTTATCGATTATCCTATCACTTGGTATCTCCATGTTATTAAATAGCAAAATAAAATTTCTTAGGTTTTTTCGAACGATCTATTTCCTCCCTTATGTTACTTCAGTGGTGGCTGTAGCGATTGTCTGGGGATGGATATTTCATTCGGATTATGGCTTGCTTAATTTTTTCCTCGGTTTTTTTGGTATAGATCCGATCAAATGGGTTACTGACCCGACCTATGCCATGCCTTCCTTAATCATTTTAAGTATTTGGAAAGGATTGGGGTTTAATATCATTATTTTCCTCGCTGGCTTACAAAACATAGATGAACAGTATTATTTGGCAGCAAAAGTAGATGGGGCTTAAGCTTGGCATCGGTTTACATCTGTGACGCTCCCCTTGTTATCTCCGACTATGTTTTTCGTGTCCATTATTTCGATCATAAATGGTTTTAAAGTTTTTGATGAAATCTTTGCCTTATTTGGTGGAAGACCTGGTCCTGCCAATAGCGCGTTAACGGTTGTTTACTATGTTTATCAAAAGTTCTATGAGGAATGGCAGTTTGGTCTTGCATCAACCGCGGCATTTATCCTATTTATGATCGTGTTTATTTTTACACTTGTTCAATTATTAATCGGCAGGAAGTTCGTACATTACAATTAGGGGGAATCCAAATGACACGTGATGCTTTGTCTAAAGGAACGATCTATTTTTTACTCTCTTTGGGAGCCATTTTGATGATATTACCCTTTATTTGGATGATTAGCACATCAGTCAAAGCACCTAATGAAGTAATGGCAATGCCTCCCATTTGGATTCCTGGTGAAATAAAATGGGATAATTTTTTAAAAGCGCTAGAAGTCGCACCATTTGATCGCTATTTTGTTAATAGTGTCATTGTGACACTGCTTAGTACTGTTGGTGAACTACTGACTACTATTCTGGCCGCCTATGCTTTTTCACGAATCAATTTTTTTGGTAGGGATATTTGTTTTGCCATCCTGCTTGGAACGATGATGGTTCCAGGTGAGGTTCTGATCATTCCTAATTTCGTGACATTATCTAATTTAGGTTGGATTAATACATATCAAGCATTAATCATTCCTTGGATTGCAAGTGTTTTTGCCATTTTCCTGCTTCGGCAGTTTTTCTTAACCATTCCAAACGAATTATCGTATGCGGCCAAAATCGACGGGTGTAGGGATTTTACATTTTTGTGGTATGTGATGGTTCCACTTGCCAAACCCGCCATTATTACGATAGCTCTCTTAAAAATCATTAATAGTTGGAACGCTTTTCTTTGGCCTTTAATTGTTACAAATTCTAAAGAGTTACGCACGTTGCCTGTCGGTTTATCGGCGTTTACGACAGAAGCAGGAATTAAGTATGAATTATTAATGGCCGCCTCATCTATGGTTATACTTCCTATGATCATACTCTTTTTTATCATGCAAAAATATATTGTCGCTGGTGTCGCTCGAGCTGGATTAAAAGGTTAAATCTCAAAAGGACTTTTTTGGGGGGGTGATGCCAAGCAATTTCGTTTGAGGCGTTCATGGATCGTTTGATGACTAATAAGAGTATAGGAGGAGAGATACGATGAAAAAATGGTTACCCTTCAGCCTATTTTGTCTATTATTCATTGTCGTGCTCAGTGCTTGTGGTGGAGGAGAAAATAAAGGGCAAGAAGCCACAGCAAATAATGAAAATAAAGAATCAGAAAGAACTTCAGAAGAAGGAGAAACGGATCTAGTCGAAATTGAATTTTGGCACGCAATGAGTGGGCCACATGAAGAAGCTATGAATGCTCTAGTTGAAAAATTTAATCGTGAGCATAAAAATATTACGATCAAACCTGTCAATCAAGGCGGATATGATGATTTAAGACAAAAAACAATGGCAGCTGCAAAAGCAAAAACATTACCTGCGGTAGCACAAACGGCTACAGGAGCCATCCCGGAGTATATAGCTAATGATTTGATCACACCATTAAATGAGTTTATTGAAGATAGCGAAAAGGGACTTTCCGAAGAAGAATTAAATGATTATGTCGACGTCTTCCGTGAATCTAGTCAATGGGACGATACTTATTACAGCTTACCATTTAGTAAAAGTACAAGAGTTTTATATTATAACAAAAATATATTAGAGGAAAATGGAGTCGAAGTACCGAAAACTTGGGAAGAAATTCTTCAAGCCTCCGAAAAACTGACGAAAGGTAAGACGATCGGAATGGGCTTTGAAAATTCATTTGAATTAGAATTCCAAGGATTATTGGAACAAATGGGTGGTGTTTTTATTGATGAGGCCACTAGTGAAGCAAAGTTCGCTTCAGAAGAAGGAATAAAGGCATTGAGCTTTATGAAGGAAATGATTGATGACGGTTTAGCACGTACTGCCGGTGAAGACCAATATATGTCGAATCCGTTTGGACGCGGTGATGTCGCTATGTACATTGGTTCTTCTGCGGGGATCCCGCACGTAGGCACTGCCGTCGAAGGAAATATGGAATGGTCAACAGCAGTCTTGCCGACTTTTGAAGGTAAAGCCGCTACTCCTTTTGCCGGAAATGATATCGTCATGTTTAATCAAATAGATGAAGCAGAACAAAAAGCGGCTTGGGAGTTTATGAAATTCTTGACAACCCCTGAAGTTACTGCAGAATGGTCAATGAAAACAGGTTATTTGCCTGTTCGCTATTCTGCGCAAGAATTAGAGGAATATAAAAAGTATGTCGAAGAAAATCCAGCTTATAAAGCGGGACCAGCACAATTTGATGCCGGTTTCTTTACTGCGCGTGTTAAAGGTGGAGACGCTGTCCGCAATATTGTGATTGAGGAATTCGAAACGATTTTATTGAATGAAAAGTCTGTTGAAGATGGTTTGGCAGATGCCCAAGAACGTTCAAATGCAGAACTAAAAAAATAAAAGAAGACTTTACCTGAATTATAGTCGGATCGGGCAGGGGCATACCGTACCCTGCCTTTACTCATTATTTTGATCATGATAAGGAGAATCGTGTTATGAACAAAACGACCATTACTTTTTGGAGTGGATTACGTACGATAGGTGGAAATATCGCAGAAATCACTTTTGGAAACAACCGAGTTATTTTTGACTTTGGGCTTGTTTATGATCCAGCTAGTTTGATTGTGAACGCCGATCATACGAGAGAAAAAAGCAAGTATATCACGGATTTATTAAAACTGGCTATGATTCCTAATATGGATGGAGTTTATTCGAATAAAGACTTATCGGCTGGTGAACCATTTTTCAATAAAAAGCCTGTGCCCTATGAAAAATCAAAGATGACAACAGCAGTATTGATCTCCCATCTTCATTTAGATCATATGGGCGCTATTGATACTTTGGCGCCATCTGTCCCCGTTTATATGTCCGCGGAATCGAAAAAGCTATACGATACTTTAATAAATATAGGTGAAGGCTTGACTTTTTCCCGTGAAGTACTGTCCTTCCAGTTTGCGGAAAAGCTGCAAATTGGAGCGATTTCTGTTACTCCGTATCGAATCGACCACGATATTATCGGGGCTGCTTCATTTTTAATTGAAACCCCGGATCTCAAGATTTTATATTCCGGAGATTTTCGGTTGCATGGACTGCATCCTGAGTATTTTCATCATTTAATAAAAAGTATAAGCCAGCAACAAATAGACATTCTTTTGATAGAAGGAACGACTATTAAGCCAACGAAGGAAGAAAATACGGATACACTTTGTCAAACAGAAACGGATATCATACAAGTTAGCAAACATCTTTTAAGTGAATACAAAGGATTGGCATTTTTTAATCTGTATCACCGTAATATTGAGCGTTTACATCATATTCTCCAAGTAGCAACATTAACGAATCGTACAGCGGTTTTAGAGTTGGAAACAGCCTATCTAGCAAATACATTTTTAGAGAATCCGTCTTTTTTAATTTACGATAACAAGATAAAAAAAACAGATTGGAATAAAAAATTGCTGATGAAATATGCAAGGATTACTCCGGCGGAAATGAATGTTCGCCCTGGAAATTATTTTGTGCAAAATCGTTTTGAAAACATACTAAATTTATTAGATTTTGACTTGAAAGAAAGTGTTTATATACATACAAACGGAACTCCTTTGGGCAACTTTGATCCGGATTATCCAAAATTGCTATCTGTCTTAAATCATTTAGACATTGATTACAAACCTTTACACGTATCTGGTCATGCGCTTGAAAAAGATATCTTAACATACATTGAACAAGTTAGGCCAAAGATTGTCATTCCATGGCATAGCCAATATCCAGAACTCATAAAACCAATCAGTCCAAACCAAACCGTTTTTTATCCAAAAGAAAAAGTAACATACGTTTATGAAGAAAATCATTTAAAACAAATATGAAGAATCGATCTTTCCGTCGGACAATTCATGCTTTTTTAAGTTAAAAGGATTCACTTTTTAATGCCTGACAGGTGGAACTCGCTCGTTTAAGCCCGGTCTAATGATATGACGCTGTTTCTTAAAAACATGGAACAGTGTCTTTTTGGGCCTTTTTAAATGCTTGCCTGTCATCTACTTCGGTTGGCCATTTCCCGCTTGAAAATACATAAGCCGGATTACGTTACACAGTTGGAATCAATTTGTGCTCCCTGCCATGGCGACATGCCGATCAACAGTAGATTTCCCGGCGCCAATGCAGTATCCAGCAAAAGTGCTCAAACTGTCTTCAATAACATTTGAGTATCCATCAATAAACCCACAACATCAAAATGATATGTTTATTTCGCATTGTATTCTGCTTGTCACCCCCCCCGGTCAAGGAACGGAAATAGATAAATTCGAGGGGTGTTTACAGTCCGGTGTTCGACCGAACGCGGGTAATCTGGCTGACGGATTTACATTTTTCATTCAATTGTCAATGATTTTTTTAAAAAAACACTATTATTGTAATGAAATCAGCCGATACATTAAATAAGGCGATCATTTTATGTAGCCTGGCAGTTAAAATTGTTACTGACATTACTGAAACATGTCAGGCTGCTCCGCTCGTAGTTACTATACCGATAAAACTTTTCTGTCCACAATATTGTCCCCTATACGGGGTTTTTTTGTGGCTGTTCGAAAGGAGTATGATTGAGTAATGCATGTAACATAAAATTTTTGTTTGATTCAAACATGAAGATCCAACTTCCAAGGATGCTTATTTTTTGAGGGTGCCTATAAGCCGATTGGAATCGTTTTATTCCTCGGAAAAGCGCCATTGTTATATATACGCGGTTTATCATGTGTGAAGACCTGAATACATTTGGGCTACCATCGGCTTTATATACTCTTCTTGGAATTTCTGGAACATTTACATTCCTGATTGGACGCTTCGCCGAACAGGGATAGAGATCGTGGAACGAAGAAACTCAGCGAAAGGATGATAAAGATGCGTTGGTTCCTAAATAAAAAAACATCATTTAAATTACTGTCGACTTTTATTCTCATTGCTGTCATACTTGCCGGTGTGAGCATTTATGCCATGGCAAATATGAGTAGAATTCATGATATTGGTTCTGAAATGTACACGGATGCATTGAAGCCAATGGAAAATATGGCACAAGCCCAGAATGGACTCTTGCAATTAAGAATTACTTGGCGTGACATAGCCACTTCTGAGGATAATGAGAACCTGGAGGCAAAGACCGAAGAATTAAAGCAAGTCAGGAAAGATATTGAAGAAGATATTGGCATTTACACCGATTCTTATAAAAATCAACCTAAAGAAGCGCAACAGGAGGCGCAAGAGTTTCATGACATGTTTATGGCGGACTTCAAAGCCTATAACGATTTAATGGATCAAGCAATCCAGTCGGTTGTCGCGGATCGGAGAAGCTTTCCACAACTGGATGACGATTTGTATGGCTATCACAATCGATTAACAAATAGTCTCGAAGAGATATGGGAATTGGACATGTCGCTTTCGAAAGAAGAATATGATAATTCTAATAAAACTTTTTCCACTACGATAAAAATCATGATTGCCATCGTCGTCATCACATTAATCATTTGTATTGCTTTGGGAATGATGCTCACAAGGATCATTGCCCGTCCGCTTGATCACATGGCGGATTTGTTGGAGAAGGTGGCGCAAGGGGATCTGACTGTAACAACCAATATCCAAACGAATGATGAGATTGGACGGCTTGCTGAGTCCCTGAATAAAATGGTGTTTCAGATGAGGGAGACTGTCGGAAACATTTTGAGCGCGGCAGGGAATCTTTCAGCCTCTGCGTCCCAAGTATCCGCTGCTACTGAGGAGATTGCCAGCTCCAGCACCGAACAGGCGAATTCAGCCCAAACAATGAATGAGTTGTTTAAAGAATTATCGGATGCGATCAGTGCCGTCGCACAAAATACAGAACAGGCTGCTGAACTTTCTAATAGAGCCATTAAAGTCGCCCAAGATGGGGAAAAAGTAGTGTTGTCTTCTGTTGAAGGTTCGAATCTTGTTAGTGAACGAGTGGCTCAGTTGGAAGAAGACTCCAATAAGATTGGAGAAATAATAGAAGTGATAGATGATATCGCGGATCAGACGAATCTATTGGCTTTGAATGCGGCCATTGAAGCTGCCCGCGCCGGAGAACAAGGCCGTGGCTTTGCCGTTGTGGCCGATGAAGTGCGCAAGTTGGCTGAAAGAAGCGGGGAAGCGACAAAACAGATCACCGATATCATTAAGGAGATGCAGGACAACACGCATAGAAGCGTAGCTGCGGTTGAGGACGGTCTGACATATACTCAGAAATCCGGAGAGGCGTTTAAAGAAATTATCGACGTGGTGAACGACACCGGAAATAAAGTGACGGAGATTGCCGGAGCCAGCGAAGAGCAGGCGGCACAATCAGCGGAAGTTCTTTCCTTTATTGAAAGCATTTCTGCTACGACTGAAGAAGCGGCGGCAAGTAGCGAGGAAACAGCCTCAACGGCCCAGGCTTTAAACGATCTTGCTGAACAGCTTAACCGGTCTGTCGAGTCCTTTAAAATAAGGTAAACATAATAAGTAACCAGTCCCGGTTTTTAACCGGGGCTTTTCATGTTTATGTCGGTAAAGTCTTTTGGCCATCACGCCAAAAATAATGTTCTCGATTGGTGAATTCATGATTGATTCCAAATAGTTATTTCATGTCTGGTTGAATGTCGCTTCCGAAAGAAGATTCAACGATTGATAAAGCAAATAATGAATTGCAGGGGGCTTTCTTTAAAAACTCGAGATAAAGCGAGAATAGTAAATGGCAGATCAACTGCCAATAAACATCCGATTGGTTAACGAACAATCAGCGGACTAAAAGCCTGCTGATTGTTTTGCTTTATTCAGTCAGATCCCCGCATCTATTGATATATGATTCTTCTTGGCCGTTGCCTAGACCCGGGGACTCGTTGAATCCGTATAGATTGACCATTTGCAGGAATTCTGAGTTTATACACGAAAATTCGGCGTTCTCCCATGGCATGGCTTCTGGAAGTGGGTGTCGGTATAATGTTTGCCGGGTTGGCGGGGTCCAGTATCCAGTGAGAATACCAGATTGCTCTTAAAAATTGCCGGTTGGTACTTTGTGGTCGCTCATCCAATATACAATGTCTCCTTTGTCCGACCCAATAAAGGTACCTGCCCAAATGAACGTTGTATCGATTCGCGTTTACATCATAATACCTAATGCCAACGCATTCTCCGGGGTAAATAATATCCCGTACATTATCGCGGGTAGCTGTTTGGCAGCTTCCATTAATAGGGTGTTCTTAAAACTTTCCGCAATTGGTTTGTAGTAAAATATAAATATTGTTGGCGTGGCCGGCCGCTTGGGTTATTTGCATTAATGGCCAAATGGCTTAGTATGATCCCTCTATATTGCTGCAAATTAGCGTTGTTAACAGTTCTGCTCACACGTATCGTGTTGTTGTCGATACTTAAAACGCCGCCTACTAATCTCCCATTGTGAACGCAATAGCCGCTCGTATTACACGAAGCACCTTGGTTAGCCCGATATAATACCCCAACACATGTCCCTCTCGTTAATATTGCCACTCGTTGTACCCCCTTGTTGATTGATGGCGTATTGAACTCTCATTATTCCAGTCAGCATGATTTGTATCTAAATTCCGGTTCTGTTTGAATATAGTAGCCATTTCTCACCTCATGCGCCCAGTTTTTTAATACCTCTTTCCAGGCGTTACTATTGAAAAACTCATTCAGAGGTTGGGAAGGGTCCCACTCTAAAAAGATTAAAAAAGGCGCAATGCCCGGACTCCAAATCCCTGTACCTTCAACGCCTCTTTCTCTAATAAGAAGGAGAGGCAGCCCCCGTTGATAGGCCATACTTGGCTCGATTTGTAAAAATTCCGATCCTAACCACTCTATTCTCGGTGTTGGAAATCTGCCGGTATTCGTTCCTAATACATCAACTTCCAATTGTTTGAGATTCGTTGCAATAAGCCATAACTCGAATTAACTAAACGCCTAACATTTTCCAAAACCGTTTCTGGGTATTGTTCGGTTCTCGGCAATGTCCTGGGGAACAAGAGCTCTCTTCTGATTTCACGAATCAAACGCCTCATAAATGCTTCTTGGACAGCATTTAAAACATTGGGTCTGCTTAAAAATACTGGAATTCGATACAAACGATCAGCGGATTGCCGCATCATTTCATCCATGCTATTATTCGTTTGCTCTGTTTCACGGAGGTGATCATCTACTTGATTCAAATCTGCTCTGCAAGCTTCACAATCACAGATCATGTCGCTATCATAACCCCTTCTATACGATTGATTCATAGGCTTTCACTCCCTTATACTTTGTTCTCATATTAAAATATGACCGGTGTTGTACAAGGTTTGGGTTTCTAATCAAAATAAGGAATGTTCATTAACCTTATGTGACTATATTTGAATGTGGGAAACTCTCATGCCGAATCTTGAAAATAAATAATTAGTCTATGGGCAGAGGATTCAAGTTTGCATTATATGATCGAAATTGAAAGAAGAAGAATGAGAAAAAATAAACGAAAATGTAAAGCTAGCTCTTTGTACATATGCTATGCAGGCGAATCGTCCAAACCGTTTTTTTGCTGGCAAAATCTATTCCAATCGCAGACAAACATATTTTAATAGGCATATTCAGGGAACTAGTTGCCTTCTGTTTATCTTCGATTTGAATATAATGGAAGGGAAATAGACATGTGAAATAGCGATAAAATCAAATGAATTGGATCACGTGTATTTTTTCAGCAATACCCTTTTGTATAACGTCGCATGCAGCCAAAAGCCAGAGCATTATGCTTCAGTAAAAAAGAGTTGGCGGTTGTAATAATAAGGTAAAAGGGAGAAAAAGATTCGAATCGAAAAAGGAAGCGGGCGTTGTTTCAGACAAAATAAAGGAGGAGCAGCATCCAATGTAAAGTATCAGGATGATGACAACTTTATTTTTTCCGAAGCTGAAAAATAATAAGGTAATATAACGAGATCCACGAACAATCAAATCAGTAAGCCGTAAAGAAGAAACACGCAGCAGTGACAACATTACTTTTGTTAAACTCGAAGGAGCTGGACGCTCAATCTGAGGGGGCTGGCTTCGTTAAGAGAAAAATGGCGGCTGAGGAACAGGTCGGCCGATTGTTAATGTACCGCCCGGGATTGCCAAAACTGGATGAAGAAGAATTCCAAGCGGCGGCAATCTTGAAATGATATCGGAAGAGAGGAATGATACTTCGGAAGAAAAACGATGATCGATCAGCAGTCAAAAAAAGTTGGCTTGACATATAGTTGATAAGTTACCGCTGTCCTGCCACGTCGAGTGCGTAGCATTGATGTCAAGAATAGATGAATAAGTGTAGTTATAGCGTTGAAATAATAAGGTTTTCCAGTGTTTTGGGAAGTTGCCAATACTGGGAAATCTTATTTTATTTGGTAAGAAATAATGGGAAAAATCACGATGAAATAGGGTTGAGTTGATAGGATGACTTTTGCGTAGGAGAGTTGACAGAATTGATGCACTCTACTTAAAAGGCGTCAAATTGTTGACGCCTTTTAAGTGCTTGTAGTATACTAAAATAGATTAAAAGAGGTTAATATAGAGGGTTGATAATATGGAATTAGATTTAGAAGGTTATAGAGATTGGTTGATTAATAACCAGAATTATTCAAAAAAAACAATAAGCAATACCGTTTCTAGGATGAAGCGGGCAAATAGAATTTTATCATGGTTTAATGACCCTGTATATTTGTTCGAATTGGAACGAGAATCCGAATTTAAAGAATTGTCGTGTTCAGTACGTTCTCAGATTAGAAGAGCGGTAAAACTATATTTTGAATTTCTGGACAATGGTAAATCGACAAGAGATGGTAAAGCAAGGGATATTAAAGTTTTATCGTTATTTGCAAATATAGGGGTTGCAGAAGCATATTTTGATGAAATTGGTATAGAAGTACCAGTTGCCAACGAACTTGAGAAACGTAGAGCAGATTTATATTCAAAGATCTATCCAGAAACTAATATGATTTGTGGAGATATAACCAATGAAGAAATTTTAGAGAAAATAATTAATTTAAGTATCGAGCACGGGGTTAATACAATAGTTGCAACGCCACCATGCCAAGGAATGAGCACCGTAGGAAGATTGGATAAAAATGATAAAAGAAATAAATTAATAGTACCAGTTATAGAAATTATAAAACGAGTGAAGCCTAAGTATGTTTTTATAGAAAATGTCCCTAATTTTTTGAACACTATTATAAATATAGAAGGTGAAGATGTTTTAATACCTCATTTGATTGAAAGAGAATTAAAGTCTGATTATCTAATCAATGACTATGTTATAGACACTAAGAACTATTCGGTACCCTCAACACGTGAACGTGCAATCATTTTAATGACGCAAAAAAATATGGGAATAAAAGAGTGGAAAATGCCTGAAAAAGATACTCAAATGGTCACAATGCAGGATGCAATTGGGCACTTACCCATATTAGACCCATTCATTACTGATATATCTGAAGATGAATTATTAGAGATTTTTCCACGCTTTTATGAAAGGAAAAGTGAAGCTGAAAAAATTTCAAAGTGGCATATACCTCCCCATCATGTGAAAAGACAAGTCATTGCAATGCAACATACCCCAACAGGATGTACTGCCTTTGACAATGAAAAACATTATCCAAAGAAAGAAAATGGAGAAAGAGTAAGGGGATATAGGAATACCTATAAAAGACAAAATTGGAGTACACCAGCTTATACCGTTACAATGGATAACAGAAAAATATCATCACAAGAAAATGTCCATCCGGGTAGACTAGAGTATGTAAATAGTGAAGGGGAAGAGATTTATTCAGATCCGAGAGCACTTACTTTATATGAGATTATGATAATAATGTCAATTCCAGAGAGTTGGCCATTACCTGATGATATTTCAGAAGCTTTTGTAAGACGGATAATTGGCGAAGGGATACCACCTTTATTTGTAAAAAAGGTATTTGAAAACTTGAATTAGGAGATTAAATTATGGGAAAGTTAAATGGTGTTTCTTTATTTGCTAATGTCGGTGTAGCAGAAGCATATATGAGTGAGCTAGGCATTGATATTAAAATTGCAAATGAAATTGACGAAGAAAGAGCAAGATTTTATAAGGAAATTTATAGTGATACAGAAATGATTATTGGTGATATAACAGACGATAAAGTTCGTGATGAAATTGTAAAAAAATCAATTCAAAATCAAGTTGACTTTTTAATAGCAACACCCCCTTGTCAAGGAATGAGTGAAGCTGGATTAAGACTAAAATATGATCCACGGAATCAATTGATAACCTATGCAATAGATGTGATTAAAAGAGTTAAGCCTAAGTTTGTGTTACTAGAAAATGTCCCTAAACAATTAACGACTAAAATTAAGTATGAGAATGATATTATATTAATTCCTGAATTTATCAAAAGGGAATTAGGTGAATTTTATAAGTTTAATAGAGAAACATTAGTTATGGCTAAAGATCATGGAGTTCCACAATTACGTGAAAGAAGCATATTCTTGCTTGTAAGAAATGACTTGCCATATACTTGGGAGTTCCCGGAAAAGCAACCTGAAATTACTTTACGAGAAGCAATTGGTCATTTACCTTCGCTTGATCCTAAATTAAGAGAAGGTTTAGATTTTACATTGGAAAAGTTTCCGGACTTTGAAAGAAAAAAAACTTTGGGACTCGAAGTTTCAAAATGGCATTATCCACCTACACATTCTTGGCGGCAAGTAGAATGGATGTTACACACACCATCCGGAAGACCTGCCATTTATAATGAGAAATATTATCCGAAGAAAAAAGATGGTACTCCAGTTAAGGCTCACCATAATCATTATCGAAGATTGAAATGGGACATGCCAAGTCGAACAATTACACAAAACAACGGTGTCATGTCTTCTTTGGCATGCGTACATCCAGGAAGAGAATTTATTAATGAATCTGGCGAGATACTTTATTCCGATCCTAGAGTACTATCAATATATGAATTGTTAATTGTTATGTCACTTCCGCTGGATTGGAGTATACCTGACTGGGCAAGTGAAACTTTAATTAGAAAATCAATAGGTGAGGGGATTCCGCCGAAATTAGTTAAGAATATAATGTTGGAATTATTAAAACAATTTTAGGGGGAGAAATCATGGGGAAAATAGTTATGCCAAAGAACAGTGCCTTGTTACATGAGGTTGAATCAGTTTTAAAAATATATTACGAAGCTAATGATTGGTTACATAATAGTGTTTATAAAGAACGTTTAAAGGAACTGATAGGACCAGATCAATACTCATCTTCATATACAAAAAAAGCACAAATTACTTCATATTTTGGATTTACAGTCTGGGAAGATATAAATAACCCACAATCGAAACGTAGAATTACTGAATCTGGAAAAGCTATTTATGAAGCTATCAGAGATAATAACAAAAATAGGATTCAGGAAATTTTAATGCAATCTTTGGAAACTGTTAAATTTGGTCGAGAAAATTACGGAAGCCCAGAAAGTGATTCGGATGTGGAACCTCCAAATCTTTATATTAGAGCAATATTAGATTTAGAGTATTTAACATATAGAGAGTTTGCTTATTTACTTTGGAAACTAGAAGATGTTGGTGGCAATTATACGGATAGTTTGCAAGAAATTAGAAGAATGCGTACAGAAAATTCTTTTGTATTAGATGAAGAGGCAAGTAAATATGCAGACTGTAAGCCGATTATGGTTTTAGTACGATGGGGATTTCTTGCCGAACAAGAAAACGTAGCAGGACCAAAGCGAATAATAGTCGAACCAACAGTTTTAGAACAATACGAGAAACGCTTAAGAAACCTAAAGGTCTATAATATTGATAAAGATGTATCGGATCCAATAATAGATAGGGACAGAACAATGGAAATTAATCGTTTAACTGGTGGAAATAACATTTTATTATATGGTGTCCCAGGATCAGGAAAAAGTCATGAAATAAAAACAAAATATTGTAATGATTTTAATTTGATGGAACGAGTTGTTTTTCATCCAGATTACATGAATACAGATTTTGTTGGCCAGATTTTACCAACAGTAAAAGGTGAAGGGGAGGAAAAAGAAATCACTTATGATTTTACTCCAGGGCCTTTTACAAGAGTGCTTAAAAAAGCAATAGAAAATCCAGGTAGTCATTATTATTTAGTAATTGAGGAAATTAATCGTGGTAATGCTCCGGCAATTTTCGGTGAAATATTTCAATTATTGGACAGGGATGATGATGGTAAAAGTTCATATGAAATTACAAATTACAATATAGCAAATGAAATATTCAATGAAAAAGAAAGACCTATTTATATCCCGTCTAACTTACATATTTTGGCGACTATGAATACTGCGGATCAAAATGTATTTACTTTGGATACTGCATTCCAAAGAAGATGGAATATGAAAATGATTGAAAATGATGTGACAAAAGCGGAGCATGCGGATATTAAAATTCTTGATACGAATGTAACTTGGAAAAAGTTTAATACGACTATTAATAACCAAATTATTACTAGCAGTGCTTCAACTCTATCGTCTGAAGATAAACGACTAGGTGCTTACTTTGTTACAAAGAATGTTTTACAGTATTACTCAATTACTGAAAATCGGGAAGAAATATCAGAAAAATATAAAGTAGATTCAAGTGATACCGAGAGAATTAATAGAATTATTCAAGATTTAAACTCAAGATTTGGAGATAAGGTTATTAAATATCTTTGGGATGATGCATTTAAATTTAGCCGGGAAGACTTGTTTGATAGTAGCTATAAAAGCTTAGAAAAAGTTTTGGACGATTTTAATAGATATACGGCAGATGCTAGGTTTAATATTTTTAATCAGGATATCAGAGAGGATTTATTTTTGGATAGCTCGACTGAGGGGAATATAAATGAGCAGTGATTTTAACGATGTTTTAATGTCCAAATCTTTAAAAGAATATTGTAGAAATGCTACTAATAAAGAAGGAGATACATTCGTTGGAATTAAATCTGAAATTAAAGGTGACAGGCACGAAATAAGTGTGAACTTTCCAATTGGTTATAAAATATCCGAAAAAGAAGAAAAAATAAGGGATGAAATTATAGATTTAATTGGAATATTAGCTTCTTATAATGATAAACAATCTAGAGTTTCACAAATTAACCCTAATCAGGTTTTAAAAACCGTTAGGTTTCCAGTTCAGGCTTATTTTAGGGTAATGCAGTATTTTTTGGATTATGATTATTATATGGAAAATGAAGAAGTCTATGTTCAAGGTATGTCTGGACCTGTGAGTATGAAGCAAACTATAAAAAAGATTCATCCAATTGTTCAAAAGTCAGGGTTTGTATTTCCGAATTTAATGGTTAGAAAAAGTAATGATACCGATAAACACCTTATCACTGAAATTAACAAATTTTGTGTTTATGAAAGTTTTATGAAACTAGGTTGGATTTACAAACAAAAATTACCCCCACCTGCAAGTGTGAAGAATCCAAATCTAAAAGTTTATCGCAGCATATTACTACAAAAATTAGAAAAAACCAATGATGATTCATTGAAACAATTGTTTCAAAGTATGCTTGCAATAATTGAATTTAGAAATAGTGTAGATGATCCTGAAGAATTTTATTTTGGAACTAATAACTTTGAATATATATGGGAAAAATTAATTGATGAAACTTACGGTGTTTCTGATAAATATTTCTATTTTCCAAAAACATCCTGGAAACTAAGAATTGGTGAAAGAGAAAATGCTGCACTTGAACCTGATACCATTATGGTAACAGATGATAATATAATAGTTTTAGATGCGAAATATTATAAGTATGGAGTTTCTGGGAAAGTAAGTGACTTACCAAGGTCAACATCGATTAATAAGCAAATAACTTATGCTGAATATATTGCTGAAAATCCAAAGTTCGATGAAAAGCGCAAAGATGGGAAAGAAGTACTAAACGCATTCTTAATGCCA
Source organism: Siminovitchia sp. FSL H7-0308 (assembly GCF_037980985.1). Classification (NCBI taxonomy): domain Bacteria; kingdom Bacillati; phylum Bacillota; class Bacilli; order Caryophanales; family Bacillaceae; genus Siminovitchia; species Siminovitchia sp. FSL H7-0308. Next base: position 2,361,916 of record NZ_CP150282.1, on the reverse strand, counting down.
TTTAATTTAGGAAATAATAGATTCAATGCAAATAACAATTATTTTTCGATTGGCGAAGCGGTGGCAGATTGGAAAAGTTCTAATAAGGATTATGAACGAGTGCAAGGAATATTAGTTGATGTAAAAACATTAATGGCAAATTCAACTAGACCAAATAGACAAGAGATAAAAAAGTTATCTGAAGCAATAAAAGAAAGTTTAGAATTGAATAAAAAGATGTAGAGTGAGAAATGAAAAAAGTTCTCACTCTATTTTTTTTTGCCTGTATCTTCTTTGGGAAACTGCATTAGTACAATAAACACAACAATATTTTTTTACCCTATTAGTTTTAGATACTAAAAAGAATTGGTTGCAATTAATATTTTGGCAAGCTCTGTAAGATGCTTGTTTAGAATCCAAATAGAATAATGATAAGTACATAGCAGATAGTAAGGAAGGAAGGTTCCAGTTGGGTTGCATAGTTTTTGCATTATACACTGGTTTAATTTCAGATAAATGATGATTGAGCTCTCTCTCAATAAGAAATTTAGAAATTGTTAATAATGCTTTTTTTAAATCTGTGTTTTCTTCAATGATAATTTTTTCATACACTTCTTTTGAAAATGGCATGTTTAAAGATAACGAATGCAAATCAATTATAGAAATTCGTTGAACAAAATGAAATAAGAAATCTACTATTAAACACTCATCTTCTGAAAAAATGGAAGTGTTTTTTGTTACAAATGACTTAAATATTTGTTTAATGAAATCTAAAGATGAATCTTCACTTTCAAGTAAACTTTCATAATTAGTTATATTCATATCATAGAAACCAGCGTCAATAATGTTATCTTTAACTCTATATGCTGGATAACTTCCTCCATCATTTCTTGGAATTTGAATTATATTACCATTACCTTCAAAATTAATCTTATTAGCACTTTTAATATTATGTAAAAAATTATCTTGTGTAGGTTTATAAAATATTTTCTCGTTTATTTTTACATTTTTCTTTTCACTTAATATGAGAAAGAGCACAGAATCGAGTAATTTTTTATAATCAATCTCACTTGACTCTTGAGCATTTAGCAAATTTATTAAAGCCTCAAGGTTTTCTTTTATATAAATGATGTCATCTATGTCGACTGATATGTACTGATTAAATTCTTTCAAACTAAATAAAAATCCATATTTTTTAAAAAATGACATGATAGATTCGATGTCATTTTTTTTTATCCCCAAAAATTCACCTAAAATATTATTTTTTTCACTTCCTTTACTTCTACTGATTTCCTTCAATCCTTCACCATAAATATAGGCAGCTCGGAACTTTTCAGTACTATTATTTCTAATCACTAAGCTCTTTACTTTTTCGCCTGTACTCGGTTCGACAATTTCATTAAAGTTGGTTTCACATTTAAAGCTTTCGAAGACAAATGCACTCTTAAATGTGTCGTAACTCATTTGGTATACCCCCACCTTTCAAATAGTAATTAATAAATTACTAATTTCTAATTATGTCTATATTAACATTATCAAAAAATATTATTTAATCAATGATTTATTTTTTAGATAATTAGATTTTTAGACTATTTTAATTACCTAGTTAGAAGAGAGACAATAAAGTCAATAGAAATTTAGTTGTGGCACTTTAAACTAGAATTCTATCAAAAAAATATCAAATGCCTGATTTGCAATAAGGGCAAAGGATACATATTGAAAATCACAGTCCATATGGATTGTTGTGACTCAATATTAGTACCCTACCCTTATTGCGCACTTTTTTAGGTAAAGGGCAGTGTACTTCAGGACAAGTTAGTTTTTGTTTGTATCCTTTGTCTTCCGCAAATAGGCGGAAAGGATGCCAGACAATGACAAAAGAGAAAGCAGTGAAAAGACTTGAAAAGAAGTACATTACGAATCAAAACAAAAGAGGAGTTTATATTTATTCGGGAGCAAATCAACCGCCAATAACAATTACTCCTGGTGAAAATGGTGTAACAGAAGTTGACATTAAAATTATACATGAAATGGATGATGAAGAAACTAGAGCATGGAATAGATATATCGAAAAAACAAATCATTATATCGATGACTTTGTAGGAGATTCACAAGCCGAACATAATAAAGTACTAGCTGATTGGGACGCTAATCCAATTAATGAAATTGTAGAAATGGAAAACTACCAAGAAAAACAGGAATTAATTAATGAGTTGTCAGATGCCATGCGACACTTAACTGAGAAACAATTAAGTACGATTCAAAAGAAGTTTTTTGAAAACAGAACGAATGTTGATATTGCTGCTGAAGAAGGTGTAACGGAAGCGGCTATTCGAAATCGTCTAACAAAAATATACAGAAGATTAAAAAAGTTAATTCGAGAAGGCTCATAATTGAGCCTTTTTGAAATTAATCGTAAAAAACGGGTTCGAATACGGCGAAAAAATCGCTTATAGGTGAGAGGATATTAAATCACTCTTAGAAAGGAGTGTTTTTCAATGAGTCTAAATCACAAGGTGATTATCAATGTAACAGATCAGCATGGCGAAAAAACACGAGTAGTTGAAGGTAAGAGAAAAACAGTACGAAGTAGAATGCTAGATTTACTACTCGGCAAAAAGGTGAATTTGCTCGTTATCACACCTGGGGACTCAGTGGAAACAGTAGAAATTAAAGAATCCAAGAAAGGTGGTGAGGCTTGATATGAGCAGAACAAAATTACTTCTTGATCTAGTAACTGATTTAAACAATCTAGCTGAAACAGTGCAAGAAATTGCTGAAGTGTTAGCAAGTAATGAAGAGTCTCTACGAACAAAAGAAGAAGACGTTGTTAAGAAAGATGAATCAAGAAAGGAAGTAACACTTGAAGAAGTGAGAACCTTACTTGCACAAAAGAGCCAAGCTGGATTTACAGCTGAAATAAAAAAGTTACTGAGAAAATATCATGCGATAAAGCTAAGTGAAATTGATCCAAAACATTATGTTGCACTTATGGAAGATGCGGAGGAATTGAAATAATGAAACATGCCATTTTATCCGCTTCAGGCGCACATCGCTGGTTGAAATGTACTCCATCCGCTCGACTGGAATTAGAGTTTGATGATACTTCAGGAGAAGCGGCAGCTGAAGGAACTGCTGCTCATGAGTTAAGTGAGTATAAATTAAGAAACGCTTTAAACAGGGAGTGCGAAAAGCCATCGTTAGTCTATCATTCTGATGAGATGGAATTTCATACAGATGGATACGTTCAATACATTCTAGAAGTAATTGAAGAAGTGAAACAGAAAACAAAGGACCCGCTTATTTTGATTGAACAACGATTAGATTTTTCAAATTATGTGCCAGAAGGTTTTGGAACAGGGGATTGCGTAATTGTTGGAAATGATGTTGTTCATGTAATCGACTTTAAATATGGACAAGGTGTTTTAGTAGAAGCGGAAACTAACCCGCAAATGATGTTGTATGCACTGGGTGCTTTGAACTTGTTTGATGGCATTTATGATATTGAACAAGTTTGCATGACCATCTATCAGCCACGACGGGAAAACTTAAGTGTTTTTACACTAGCAAAAGAAGAACTACTAGATTGGGCGAATAATGTTTTACAATCTAAAGCGGAGTTAGCTTTTGCAGGTAAAGGTGAATACGTGGCTGGTGATTGGTGCAGGTTTTGCAGGGCATCTGTTAAATGTAGGGCAAGAGCTGAAGCAAATTTAAAAGTTGCTAAATATGAATTCAAAAAACCACCACTTTTAGCGGATGAAGAAATTGCCGACATATTAACAAGCATCGCCGATTTAACGAAGTGGACAAATGAAATTACTAGTTATGCGACAAGTGCTGCAGTCAATCATGGCAAAGAATGGCCAGGATTTAAAGTGGTGGAAGGTAGGTCTATACGTAAGTACACAAATGAAAAAGATGTCGAAGAAGCTGCAATTAAAGCTGGTTATGAAGACATTTATAAAAAGAGCATTTTAACCATAACGAACATGGAAAAGTTAATGGGTAAATCTAAGTTTAATGAAATTTTAGGTCAATTTGTTATGAAGCCAAAGGGCAAACCGACATTAGTTCCATTATCAGATAAACGACCTGAAATAAAAAATATATCAATTAAAAATGAATTTATGGAGGAAAATTAATTATGACAAAACAAGTAAAAAATCCAACGAAAGTAATTACAGGAGTAGTGAGATTATCTTATGCAAATGTATGGGAGCCAAAGTCAATTAATGGTGGAAAAGAAAAATACAGTGTCAGTATTATCATTCCAAAAGATGATACAAAAACATTACAGGCAATTGAGAAAGCGGTAGATGCTGCGATTGAAGAAGGTAGAGGAAAGTTTGGCGGGAAGATTCCAAACAAAGCTGCATTAAAATTACCACTTCGTGATGGTAATATTGATCGCTCAGATGACGAGGCATATTCAAACAGCTACTTTGTAAATGCAAATAGTATCACTCCACCACAAATTGTTGACAAGGACATCAATCCAATTTTAGAGCGCTCGGAAGTTTACTCAGGAGTTTATGCACGTGTAAGTATTAATTTTTACGCATTTAATTCAAATGGAAATCGCGGGATTGCATGTGGCCTTGGAAACATTCAAAAGATTCGAGATGGAGAACCGCTTGGTGGACGTACAGATGCCTCTGTCGATTTTGCCACTGATGTGGATGATGATTTCTTATCATGAGAACGTTAAATATCGACATTGAAACGTATAGTAGTGTGGACCTCGCTAAAAGCGGGGTCTATCGCTATGTAGAAGCAGAAGATTTCGAGGTCATGTTATTTGCTTATAGTGTGGACGGAGGTCCTGTTCATATTGTTGATTTAGCGAATGGTGAAGTGATTCCGAATGAAATAGAACAAGCGATATTTAATAAAGAAATTACGAAATGGGCATTCAATGCTCAGTTTGAACGTGTCTGTTTAAGTAAACATTTTAAGCAACATTTATTTCCAGATGATTGGCGATGCACAATGATTTGGTCTGCTTATTTAGGATTGCCACTTTCATTAGAAGGAGCAGCAATGATAACTGGTGCAGATAAACAAAAGTTATCTGAAGGGAAGGATTTAATTCGGTTTTTCTCCATTCCTTGTCGTCCAACAAAATCAAATGGAGGTCGTACTCGAAATTCAAAAGAACATGCACCTGAGTGGTGGGAGAACTTTAAAGAATATAACAAACGTGATGTGGAAACTGAACTAGCAATTCAAGAAAGATTATCTAAGTTTCCAATGCCAGAGGATGAGTGGGAAAATTACCGTTTAGATCAGCTTATTAACGATAGGGGAATAAAGCTAGATTTAGAGTTTGTTGCTCAGGCAATTAAATGCGATGTACTTATTCGAAGTGAACTATTAAGCCGCATGAAAGAAATAACCCAACTGGACAATCCGAATTCCGTCATGCAAATGCGTGAATGGTTAAAAGAACAAGGTATTGAAACAGATAGTTTAAATAATGCAGCAGTTATGCATTTAATCGAAGAAACTGATGGTGAAATTAAAGAAGTTTTACAACTAAGAAGACAACTCGCTAAATCAAGTGTAAAAAAATATACAGCAATGGAAAATGTCGTTTGTGAGGATGGACGGGCAAGAGGTTTAATTCAATTTTACGGGGCAAACCGAACAGGAAGATTTGCCGGAAGATTAATTCAAGTACAAAACCTACCACAAAATCATCTCCCCGACTTAGAAGAAGCACGAGAATTATTGCGACAAGGAAACTTTGAAGCTTTGAAACTATTATATGATTCGATTCCGAGTGTACTTTCTCAGCTGATTAGGACCGCATTTGTTCCTATTCGGAACAATAAATTCATAATCGTTGACTTTAGTGCAATCGAGGCTCGTGTGATTGCTTGGATTGCTGGTGAAACATGGCGAAATGAAGTGTTTGCATCGCACGGAAAAATTTATGAAGCATCTGCTGCACAAATGTTTAAAGTTCCAATTGATGAAATCTCAAAAGATAGTCCACTTAGGCAAAAAGGAAAGATTGCAGAATTAGCCCTTGGTTATGGTGGTTCTGTTGGTGCTTTAAAATCAATGGGTGCACTTAGTATGGGACTGGAAGAAGAAGAATTAAAGCCTCTTGTTGATGTGTGGAGACAATCCAATTCTAAAATCGTGAAGTTTTGGTGGGATGTCGATCGAGCTACGAAGGAAGTTGTAAGAGAAAGAAAATCAAGAACTACTCATGGAATTAAATTTGAATACCGAAGTGGCATGTTACTCATTGGTTTGCCTTCCGGTAGATGGCTTACGTATGTTAAACCACGTCTTGGAATAAATAGCTTTGGAAATGAGTCTGTGTCTTATGAAGGAATTGGTGCAACAAAAAAGTGGGAGCGGATATTTAGCTATGGTCCGAAGTTTGTTGAGAATATCGTGCAGGCAATTTCAAGAGATTTATTGTGCTATGCATTAAAGTATGTTCATGAAGAAGGCTTTCGAATTGTTATGCACGTACATGATGAAATTGTAATTGAAGCACCAAAAGATGTAACCGTTGATTATATTAGCGATTTAATGAGTGAATCTCCTCCATGGGCAAAACATCTAAATTTACGCGCAGATGGATTTGAAACAGACTTTTATAAAAAAGATTAACAAAGGGGGGTTCGAATCCTCCTTTTTCTTCGCATATAGGTGAGAGTAATTTTATTTACTCTACAACTATTTGTTGGAGGCTCATTTACATGAACAATTTAAAAGTATTTGATTTCGAAGGTATCTCAGTTAGAACAATTTTAAAGGACGGTAATCCGTGGTGGGTTGCCAAAGATGTGTGTGGAGTTTTAGGTATATCAAAGTATCGTGATGCTGCTGAAAGATTGGATATAGATGAAAGGGAGCCGATAACAGTGGACACCCTTGGAGGTCCACAAGAAATGATTTGTATCAATGAAAGTGGTTTATACACTTTGATAATTCGTTCAAACAAACCAAATGCTAAAAAGTTTAGAAGATGGGTTACTCACGATGTCCTTCCATCGATTCGAAAACATGGTTTATATGTGGTCGATGAAGTTCTTACGAATCCTGATATTTTAATTAAAGCATTACAAGAATTAAAAGCTGAACGTTTAAAAAATACCCAGCTTACAGAAACAATCAGTATTCAAGAACAACAAATTGTCGAGATGAAACCGAAAGCGAGTTATTACGACATTGTTCTTAATTGTAAAGATGCGGTTGCAATTTCCGTTATTGCAAAAGATTATGGAAAATCAGCTCGCTGGTTAAACAAATATTTACACGAACAAGGTGTTCAGTATAAACAAGGGAAGATTTGGTTGCTTTATCAAAACCATGCGGAGTTTGGTTATACAACGACAAAGACTCATACGTTTAAAGACAGTAATGGATATGACCGTTCAAAAGTGCATACGTACTGGACGCAAAAAGGTCGTTTGTTTATTTACGATTTACTTAAATCAAATGGCATCTTACCAAAGATTGAACTGAACAGTTAAGCATTGGAGGTATTCGATATGAAAATTGCTGTCGGAAATAGTCGAATGGATCGTAAGTGGAAAAACAAAGATATAACGTGGGAAGCATTCGTAGATTTAGTAAAACAAACGATTCGTACGACTGAAACGGTAGAAGAATATAAAAAGATGAATCGTGCAAAACAAGACTCTATTAAAGATGTGGGTGGGTTTGTTGGTGGAGAATTAAAACAAGGCAAAAGAAGGAACGGACATGTATTGTCACGTTCACTTCTTACTCTTGATATGGACTATGCAATACCTGGCATTTGGGATCAAATTGAACTTTTATATGATTTTAAATGCTGCGTATATTCAACACATAAACACACTCCGAATAAACCACGGCTTCGATTAATTATCCCATTAAAACGGGATGTGTCAGAAGATGAATATCCAGCAATCGCAAGAATGGTCGCAAAGGAAATCGGAATCGATTATTTCGATGATACAACTTACGAACCTTCAAGGTTAATGTACTGGCCATCTACACCATCTAATGGTGAGTTTTTCTTTAATAAAAAGGATGGAGATTTATTAGATCCAGATGTGTACTTATCTAAATATGTTGACTGGCGAGATACAACTACATGGCCGGTATCATCACGACAATCAGAGGTTGTGCAACGTAACATTAAAAAGCAGGCTGATCCTTTAGAAAAAGATGGTATCATCGGTGCGTTTTGCAGGGCTTATTCAATTGAAGAGGCAATCGATACATTTTTAAATCATGTGTATGAACCTAGTTTAATGGAAGGAAGATACGATTATATCCTAGCTGATTCATCCGCAGGTGTTGTGATTTACAATGGAAAGTTCGCTTATAGCCATCATGCAACAGACCCGGCATCGGGTTATTTATTAAATGCTTTTGATTTAGTAAGGCTTCATTTGTTTCAGGATTTAGATGACAAAGCTTCATATACAACAGCAACTACAAAACTACCATCTTTTAAAGCAATGACAGAATTTGCACTAAAGGATGAACTAGTAAAAGCACAATTTGCTGAAGAACGAAAATCACAAGCAGAAGCTGAATTTAGTGAAGATGATTGGGAAGGACAGCTTGAACTAGATAAAACGGGTGCAGTTAAAAATACACTTAAAAATTTAATTTTAATATTAGAACATGATCCAAATCTTCAAGGTATTGTGTTTAACGAGCTATCGGACAATTTGGAAATTGTAAGTACCGTTCCTTGGTCGCATCCATCTAAATACTGGCGAGATGCAGATGATGCGCAGCTGATAAGTTATATCGATGCACACTATGGGTCTTTTTCAGCTAGAAATTATGATGTGGCGATTGCCAAAGTAGCTGATGACAGGTCTTATCATCCAATACGTGATTTTATAGATGACCTGCCAGAATGGGATAAGGTGCCAAGAGTAGATACGCTTTTAATTGATTATTTAGGTGCTGATGACAATCCGTATGTTCGTGCTGTTACAAGAAAAACATTGTGTGCTGCAATTTCAAGGGTTTTGACACCTGGAACTAAGTTTGATTCTATGCTTGTTTTAAATGGCCCGCAAGGTGTCGGAAAAAGTACACTCATTGCAAGACTTGGCGGTGAATGGTTTTCAGATAGTTTAAGTTTATCAGATACAAAAGATAAAACGGCAGCCGAGAAATTACAAGGCTACTGGATCATTGAAATTGGAGAACTTGCAGGATTAAAAAAGGCAGAAGTAGAAACACTTCGTAGTTTCTTATCCAGACAAAACGACATATATCGAGCGAGTTTTGGAAGAAGAGTTACACCACATTTAAGGCAATGTGTATTTTTCGGAACGACTAATGCTGAAAAGGGATATTTAAGAGATACAACGGGAAACAGACGATTTTGGCCTGTGAAAACACCAGGTGATGGTATTAAAAAGTCATGGGAAGTTTCGGAAGAGGAAGTTCTTCAAATATGGGCTGAAACTTTGGAATACGTGAAACAAGGGGAAAAACTTTATTTAGAAGCAAACCTTGAACAATTAGCTAAAGAAGAACAAAGAGAGGCAATGGAATCAGATGAGCGGGAAGGTTTGGTACGTGAATATCTTGATATGTTATTGCCAGAAGATTGGGATGAAATGGATTTATATGAACGTAGAGCATATATCAATGGCACAGAGTTTGGTGATAGTAAGAAAAAAGGTGTATGGAAACGTGAATATGTTTCCAACATGGAAATTTGGTGCGAGTGCTTTGGAAAGGATCGTTCTAATTTAAGAAGGATGGACGGTAACGAAATCGCAACGATTATGGCGAGCATTGGTGGATGGACAGGACTCGTAAGAAAAGAGCGGATTTCTATCTATGGACCGCAGTGGGTTTATGTTCCGAAAGACTAAAAAAAGTTTGGAACGCTCGGAACAAATAGTGAAACAAACAAGCAAAAATGTGTTCCTTTGTTCCGAAAAGGACTGTTTGGAACATCCCATAGGAACAGGCGGGAGCCCATTGTCTAGTAGGGTTCTATCAAACTTCTGTTCCAATGTTCCAATAAAAATATAATATATAGAAAATGTATGAATATATAGGGGAAATCACGTGTAAACGCCTATATACGCGCGTAAAGGAAATTTTTGTTTTTCGGAACTGGAGTGATTAAATGCGAGAAAAGCAAATTGAACAAAAGTTAGTGAAACAAGTTAAAAATATGAGTGGTCTTGCGATTAAACTTGCAGCACCAGGATTTGATGGTTTGCCAGACCGACTTGTGTTGTTACCAAACGGAAAGATAGCTTTTATTGAGGTGAAATCACCTGGAAAGAATCTGAGACCTTTGCAAGAAAAGCGAAAAAACGAGTTAGAGAAACTAGGTTTTTTAGTATTCTGTTTGGACAATCCTGAGCACATTGGAGGGATGCTTCATGCAATTCAAACCTCATGACTATCAAGTTTACGCAACAAATTTTATCGTAAACAATCCGATAGCTGCAATCTTCCTTGAAATGGGCCTTGGAAAAAGTGTTATTACACTAAGTGCAATTTATGAATTAATGTTAGAGCGATTCGAGGTTAGTAGGGTTCTTGTTATTGCACCACTTCGAGTAGCAAGAGATACATGGCCTGAGGAAATTGAAAAATGGAGCCATTTGAACGGACTAACCTATGCAGTGGCAGTTGGAACAGAAAAAGAACGACTTGAAGCATTATATTCGGACGCACATGTATATATCATTAACAGAGAAAATGTAGAGTGGTTAATTGCGAGAAGCGGTTTTGATTTTAACTTTGATATGGTTGTAATCGATGAACTATCATCATTCAAATCCCATCAATCAAAACGTTTTAAAAGTCTGATGAAAGTAAGACCAAAGGTGAAACGAATGGTAGGTTTAACTGGGACACCTTCATCAAATGGACTAATGGATTTATGGGCAGAATATCGAATATTAGATATGGGTGAGCGGCTAGGCAAGTTTATTGGTAGATTTAGAGAATCCTATTTTGATCCAGATAAAAGAAATCAACATATGATTTTTTCCTATAAGCCTAAGCCAGGAGCTGAAAAAGCGATATATGACAAAATTGCTGATATCACGATTAGTATGAAAGGGACTGATTATTTAAAACTTCCCAATCTGATGATGAATGAAGTGCCCGTCCCTTTAAATCATAAAGAAAAAGAAACACTGGATGTTATGAAGCGAGATTTAATTGCAACGATTAAAGGAGAAGATATAACCGCTTCAAACGCAGCTGCATTATCTGGAAAACTTCTTCAAATGGCAAATGGAGCGGTATATGACGACAAAGGTTCCGTCATTCAAATACATGATAGAAAACTAGAAAAGTTAGAAGATATTATTGAAGCAGCAAATGGTAAACCTGTTTTAATTGCTTACTGGTTTAAGCACGATCTACAAAGAATACAAAGTCGTTTTAAAGTGGAAATTCTAACTAGTAGTGAGTCAATTAAGAGGTGGAACGAAGGGAAAATTCAAATTGCAGCAATCCATCCAGCATCCGCAGGGCATGGTTTGAATTTACAAGCAGGTGGATCAACACTTGTTTGGTTCGGACTTACGTGGAGTTTAGAACTGTACCAACAAACAAACGCTAGACTTTATCGACAAGGTCAAACGGATACGGTTGTTATTCATCATTTAATCGCAAAAGATACGATGGATGAACGTGTGATGGAGGCTTTAAATAAAAAGAACAATACACAATCGGCTTTAATCGATGCAGTGAAAGCAACATTAAAGGGGGGAATACTCGTATGAATATTGTTTGGCAATATCTTGATAAAAGAGCCGCTACGATAAAAGTTTTAAAAGACTACAACAGTATGAAGCATATCATTGAACGTACTGATGATGATATCTCCATGATTTATGACGGGATGATATCACCTAGTTCTCCTGTAAATGATGGGATGCCAACTGTACGTAATCCGCAAGCAAATGAAAATCGAATTGCCCATACTATTGATAAAATTGATGTGTTAAAAGAAAGATTACGACAAGCCTTAGAGTACATGGACTGGTTTCAGCCTGCTTGGGATGAGTTAACAGAAGATGAACAATTTGTTTTACATGAGTTTTATATGGTGGAAGAACAATCGCAAACAAGCGCAGTGTATAATATTTGCGACCGTTTTAATATAGAACGTTCGTCAGCTTACAACAAGAAAAATCGAACTTTGGAACGTTTAACACTATTACTCTATGGCAAGTGAGTAATATCGTGGACGCTTTTTTACTTTACCTATAATAGAATGATAGTAGAGAAAAATTATCGATAGCCTTCGTAGGTAAACCTACGGGGCTTTTTTAGTGATGGAGTTGAGTATAATGCCAAAGAAACCAAAAAAGCCATGTATGCATAATGGTTGTCCCATGCTAACGAACAGAAAGTATTGTGAGTCCCATGCAGAACTCCATTCTAATGATAGGCCAAGTGCTACAAAACGTGGATACGGTTATCGTTGGAGGAAGGTAAGTAAGCAATTCCTAAAAACACATCCTCTTTGTAAACAGTGTGAACGAAGCGGTAGATTGATTCAGGCAACTGTTGTTGACCATATTAAACCGCACCGAGGAAACATGGAGTTGTTCTGGGATAAAAGCAATTGGCAACCATTGTGTAAGAAATGCCATGATCGTAAAACCGGAAGGGAAGACCGTTATCCGGTTTACACCTTTTAATAAGCATACCCAGGGGGGAGATGAATCTCTACAATCAAAGCCACCACGACCGTCGGCCCCCTTCGCGTGAATTTTCGCGAAATTGTGCAAGGGGGGTATCATAGAGAGAGTCATTTATAGAGATTACCCCACTGTCCATAAGTGTTTTTGGCAGTTTGTTTTTTGCGTAAAAGTTCAATGGAAGATAAATCTAAAAGCTGTATACCATTAATGATACTAAGGTTTTTCAATACATTCTTAATTTAACAGTAATACCTAAAATGCACCTTATTAAGCATGCTGAACAGCTGATTAAGGTGTATTTTTATCGATTTTATTAAAAAGATTACGCAGAAAGGAGTGCAGAGGGTGAATGAGATAGAAAGGCAGATAATTTTTGATTTGAGACTTAAAGGAGTCGGCTATAGAGCAATCGCCACAGTGCTAGGTAAGAGCCGGGACAGTGTCCGTGGTTTTTGTAAAAGAAATGGTCTGGTTGGGGATTCAAGTGTTGTTGCATTAAACGTCAAGGAACAAATGAAAAACCATTTACTCTGCACTTCATGTGGACGACCGATAAACCAAAAAGCGCGTGGTAGAGTTCGTAAGTTTTGTTCAGAACATTGTCGGAGGAAATGGTGGAAAGAAAATCCTAGAGCGCGGAATAGGAATAAATCAGCATTTTATCATTATACGTGCCAACAATGTGAAAGAGAATTTAGTTGCTATGGAAATAAAAGACGAAAGTACTGTAGTCATGACTGTTATATCAAATCTAGATTTTGGAGTGAAGAAGATGAAGTTTGAAAAACTAGCAATTGATGAATTAGTTCCTGCAAGCTACAATCCTAGAAAAAAGTTGAAACCTGGGGATAGTGAATTTGAAAAAATTAAGAATAGTATACAAGAATTTGGTTATGTGGATCCTATCATTGTAAATAGTGATAGAACAGTTATTGGTGGTCACCAACGACTGACGGTATTAAAGACATTAGGTTATACAGAAATAGACTGCGTCATCGTTGATATTGATAAGACAAAAGAAAAAGCACTAAATATAGCATTAAATAAAATTAGCGGTGAATGGAATAAAGAACTACTTGCAGATCTTATTCAAGATTTGCATTCTGTAGAATATGATGTTTCATTTACAGGTTTTGACCCCCCTGAAATTGAACAGCTTTTTAACGAAATTCATGATAAGGAAATAAAAGAAGATGATTTTAACGTAGATGAGGAACTTAAAAAACCGACTGTTTCACAAAAAGGTGATATGTGGTTATTAGGGAGACATCGACTCATTTGTGGGGATAGTACAGATCCAACTGTCTATAGGGAACTTATGAATGGACAATTAGCAAACCTCGTGGTGACAGACCCACCATACAACGTAAATTATTCTTCTCAAGTTGGAGATATAAAAAATGACAATTTGAAGGATGAAGAGTTTTATAATTTCCTTTTAAAAGCGTATAAAAATATGGCTGCTAACATGGAAAAAGATGCGTCTATCTATGTGTTTCATGCTGATACTGAAGGTTATAACTTTAGAAAAGCATTTAAAGATGCCGGATTCTATCTTTCGGGAGTTTGTATTTGGGCAAAGCAAAGCTTAGTGCTTGGTAGAAGTCCTTATCAATGGAAACATGAACCGATATTATTTGGTTGGTTAAAAGATGGAAAGCATAACTGGTATACAGATCGAAAGCAGAGTACCATTTGGAATTTTGACAGACCATCTAAAAATGCACTCCATCCAACGATGAAACCAGTTGCGCTTTGTGCCTACCCGATTAAAAACAGTAGTATGAGTAATTGTATTGTACTGGATCCATTTGGTGGTAGTGGTTCTACATTGATAGCATGTGAACAAACAAACCGTATTTGTTACACGATTGAATTAGACGAAAAATATACAGATGTAATAGTTAAAAGATTTATTGAACATGTTGGTACAGATGAGGAAGTGTATCTATTAAGAGGAAATAAAAAACATAATTATCGTGACCTGAAGGTGATTGCCGATGAGTAAATTAACTTTAGGTTCACTATTTGATGGAAGTGGAGGATTTCCATTGGCTGGATTACTTTGTGGAATAAATCCTGTATGGGCTTCAGAAATAGAGCCATTTCCGATAAGAGTAACGACAAAGCGAATCCCGCAAATGAAACATTTAGGAGATATCAGTATGCTCCGAGGAGATAAAATTCCTCCCGTTGATGTGATAACTTTTGGCTCACCTTGTACCGATTTATCTATTGCAGGTAAGCGGGCAGGACTTGATGGAGAACAGTCGTCATTATTCTATCAAGCCATTCGAATTATAAAGGAAATGAGGTGTAAAACGAATGGTAAATATCCAAAATACGCAGTATGGGAAAATGTCTGTGGAGCCTTCTCTTCAAACAAAGGACAAGATTTTAGAAGTGTCCTTGAAGAATTCTGTAAGATTAAAGAAGAAAGCGTTGCTATCACTAAACCTGACAAGTGGGAACACGCAGGTGAAATTGTGGGAGAAAACTTTTCACTCGCTTGGCGAGTCCTTGACGCGCAATATTGGGGAGTTCCCCAGCGAAGAAAACGCATCTTCCTTGTCGCAGATTTTAATGGACAGAGTGCATCCAAAATATTATTTGAGTCAGAGAGCCTGTCAGGGAATTTTACGAAGAGCGGAGAAACGAGGAAAAGAATTACCACAAGTATTGAAGATAGCTTTGGAGCGGCAAGCGAACTCTG
This sequence comes from Siminovitchia sp. FSL H7-0308, assembly GCF_037980985.1. Lineage (NCBI taxonomy): Bacteria > Bacillati > Bacillota > Bacilli > Caryophanales > Bacillaceae > Siminovitchia > Siminovitchia sp. FSL H7-0308. The sequence continues at coordinate 2,346,553 of NZ_CP150282.1, read as the reverse complement.
CTTAAATGACCAAGGCGGCAGTCGAATGGATGTGACTAATGGAAAAACAGCAACACTTCGTGCTCAGTCTAATCATCCACCGCTTGTTTTTGAAAATCATGGCAGAGATGCGAGGGTTAAAGGACCAATAGAGGTTGCTCAAACGGTACTATCAGTTTATGGAACTGGAGGTAACAGTCAACCTTTTATTTTAGAAAAATCTAAAACGTTTGATGTTCGCTTTACCTCTGAGGGTACTGCAAATGTTAGAGCAAATGTTTATGAAAGTTCTATTTCAAGAACTATTGATACATCTGGAAATGTGCCTGATAGTAATCAAGGTGGAATTGCTGTGGTTGCTGTTCAAAGTGAAGGGGATAAAAAGAATAAAACCCCAATTTTTTCGGCAAGTAAAAACTCCCATTTTACACATGCGAAAGAAGAAGTTGCAAATACGTTAGTTGCAACAGATTACAAAGATCCTCCACTTATTAATGAACCTAACAGAATAGTACGTAGATTAACTCCAACTGAATGTGCTAGACTTCAAGGATTTCCTGATGAGTGGTGCAGTAACCTTGGAACAGATGAGCCTACAGAAGACGAAATCTTATTCTGGACAGAAGTGTGGGAAACACATAGAAAAGTAATCGGTAAAAGTAAACGACCAAAAACAAGAAAGCAAATTATCAAGTGGTTAAATCAACCACACTCTGACACTGCTGAATATAAAATGTGGGGAAATGGGGTCGCATTGCCATGTGTTCATTTTGTACTAAAAGGAATCGTACAAACATTGCATAGAAATTCTAATGCAGGATAGTTTGAAAATACGTTTTAATAGCTTGCTATATCTTGTGTTTAGAGTGATATATGTACTACACCAAAACACAGGAGGTAGTGAAAATGGAACGGAAAGAAATGGTCAAAAAACTAGGCGAATTTTTTGATGTAAAACCAACTTATTTAGGTGTCCCAAGCTTTGCTTATGAGATAGTGACAGCTGAGGAAACGTACACGATTGATAGGGAAGGAACGATTACAAATTCAGCAGGAGAAGAGAGGAGTTTTGAAGAAATTGTAAATCCACCAATACATGAGGATGCAGTGAAGAACGATAATCAATCAGTAAATTTTGAACTTGAAGGCATGGAGATTACACTTCCACTTGAGGGTCACACTGGAAACACTCTGAAAAATATTGTAAATATGCTTTATAGTAAACAGCACCTAATTATGATGGCATTCGAAACAACAGAGCCATTGATGGATGAAACCATACCAAAGGATTTTAGCAAAAAGGAAACGGAAACTATTCAGGATTTTAAAATGGTATTTGAAGAACTAGGTGATGGAAAGATGCCAGGATTAACTTTTGACTTTGAAAATGAAATCTTCACCATCAAATTAGCGGGTAAAAATTTAAATTCAGAGAAAATAGATGCTTTTCAAGCCCTTGTTACTTTCATTAATCAAAATGCTAAAAGGCAAAAAAGAGCATCCTTCAAAAAATCTCAGAATGACAATCCAAAGTATGCCTTCAGAACTTGGCTGATACGGCTTGGTATGAATGGACCACATTATAAAACAACAAGGAAGGTCCTCTTGAAAAACCTCGAAGGAAGTGGAGCTCATCGGAATGTGAGGGGCTCAAATGGATAAGTTTTTTACACAAGCAAACTGTGACCGCTGTGGTGGAAATTTAAAAGACGGTAGAATTATGTCCATGTACAATACTGATTGCATTTGTCTAGCATGTAAAGACAAGGAATCTAAACGCATTGACTATCGTGATGCAGTTAAAGCCGACCATGAAGAAATCAAGAAAGGAAACTACAATTTTCCAGGTATCAATAGTAATAATTAAACTGCTATTCTCTAAGTTAATATGGATGAACAAATACGCAAAAAGTAATGGGATTTGTTGAAGTATCAATAAATATCTTCAAACTGGGTCTGTCTTTGGATAGACCCTTTTATTATGCCAAAATTGAAGGGAGGTGGCGCTTGTGGCTCAACGTGGACGTAAACCCAAGCCGACTGCAATAATGGCGCTAGAGGGCAATCCTGGCAAACGAAAGCTGAACCAAAATGAACCTAAACCTGAAAAAAGAGCGCCTAGATGTCCATCTTGGCTTGAACCAGAAGCGAAGAAAGAATGGCGTAGAATGGTCAAAAAGATGGAGCATTTAGGTATTCTAACAGAAGTTGATATGGCAGCCTTTGCTGGATATTGTCAAGCTTATGCGAGGTGGAGAGAGGCTGAGGAGTTTATTTCCAAACATGGATCGATTGTTAAAACACCATCGGGTTATTGGCAGCAAGTGCCTCAAGTATCTATCGCACAGAGTTATTTAAAAATCATGACTCGTTTTTGTGAACAGTTTGGATTAACACCTTCATCAAGAAGTAGGATAGTGGTTGAGCAGACGAATGATTCAAACGATCCAATGGAGTTAATGCTCTTGCAAGGCGGTGGTAAAAGTGTATGACGAAAAGAAAGCACAGCATGCTGTGGATTTCATAAGTCTTTTAAAGCACACAAAAGGACAGTGGCGTGGTGTTCCTTTCGATTTATTACCATGGCAAGATAAAATTATTCGAGATATTTTTGGAACAGTAAAAGAAAATGGATATCGTCAATATAATACAGCTTATGTTGAAATTCCAAAGAAAAATGGAAAGAGTGAACTTGCTGCAGCTATTGCCCTATTAATGACATGTGCTGATAATGAGTGGGGAGCAGAAGTGTATGGCTGTGCTTCAGATAGGCAACAGGCATCAATTGTATTTGATGTTGCAGTTGAAATGGTGGACCAATCTCCAGCACTCAGAAAAAGATTTAAACCAGTCATGTCTATGAAACGTTTAGTTTATAAGCCTACAAATAGTTTTTATCAAGTATTATCTGCTGAAGCCTATACCAAACATGGACTTAATGTTCATTCAGTGGTTTTTGATGAATTGCATGCCCAACCAAATCGAGAATTATTTGATGTTATGACGAAAGGTTCAGGAGATGCAAGACGTCAACCGTTGTTTTTCTTAATTACAACAGCTGGGACAGATCGGAATTCAATTTGTTATGAGATACATCAAAAAGCAGAGGATATTATTGAAGGTAGAAAAATTGATCCAACATTCTATCCAGTGATTTATGGAATTGATGATGACGATGATTGGACAGATGAAAAGAACTGGTATAAAGCTAACCCATCGCTTGACCATACCATTGACATAGAAAAAGTTAGAAATGCATTTATTAGTGCTAAAGAAAATCCGGCAGAGGAGAATATCTTCCGTCAATTAAGGTTAAATCAATGGGTAAAACAATCAACCCGTTGGATGCAAATGGATAAGTGGGATGCCTGTGATGATTCCATTGACTTCGATAGTCTACGAGGTCGAGAATGCTTTGCTGGTCTTGACCTTTCGAGTACGACTGATATAACAGCGTTTGTGTTAGTTTTTCCACCAAGAACAGATGATGAGAAGTACGTTGTTCTACCTTATTTTTGGATTCCAGATGAAAACCTAAAAGTCAGGGTGCGAAGAGACCATGTACCATATGATATTTGGAAACAACAAGGGTTTATCAAAACTACTGAAGGTAATGTCGTTCATTATGGTTTTATCGAAGCTTTTATTGAAGAATTAGGGACGAAATACAACATTAAGGAAATTGCATTCGATAGATGGGGTGCAGTTCAAATGGTTCAGAATTTAGATGGGATGGGTTTTGTTGTTGTGCCATTTGGACAGGGATACAAGGATATGTCTCCAGCAACCAAAGAATTAATGAAAATTACATTAGAAAATCGGATCGTTCATGGGGGAAATCCTGTTTTACGTTGGATGATGGATAACATTTTTGTGAGAACAGACCCAGCTGGGAACATAAAGCCAGATAAAGCAAAAAGTACAGAACGAATTGATGGGGCAGTTGCTTTGATTATGGCATTGGACAGGGCGATAAGAAATGAGAATAGGGAAAGTATTTATGATGAACGTGGGATAATTATTCTGTGATTCTATCTATAAGAAGATTATGTTAGAGCTCTTTAGGGAGGTGGTTAACATTAAGTTTCCATTTATACAGAAACTATTTAAAACTAGAGCTAGTCCCAAAAATAGTCTTCTGGGAAATACTTATAGTTTTTTCTTCGGCGGTACAACTAGTGGGAAATCAGTTAATGAAAGAACCGCTATGCAAACTACCGCAGTTTATGCTTGTGTACGAATTTTAGCAGAAACCATTGCAAGCCTTCCACTACATTTATACAGACATACTGATAATGGAAAAGAAAAGGCGATAGAACATAATTTGTTCTATATGCTACATGATGAGCCAAATAATGAGATGACTTCGTTCGTGTTTAGAGAAACACTGATGAGTCATCTTTTATTATGGGGAAATGCTTATGCTCAGATTATCCGAGATGGTAGAGGAGAGGTGCTTTCTCTTTATCCATTACTTCCCAATAGAATGACGGTGGATAGGACTGCATCAGGAGAACTGTACTATGAGTATCGTAAAGACGAAGGTTCTACCATTCTTAGAAGAGAAGAAGTTCTACACATCCCTGGTCTTGGTTTTGATGGGTTAATAGGATACTCACCAATTGCTATGGCAAAAAATGCAATCGGAATGGCGCTGGCAACAGAGGAATATGGTGCTAAATTCTTTGCCAACGGTGCAAATCCGGGTGGAGTTTTGGAACACCCTGGAGTAGTTAAGGATCCAACAAAAATTAGGGAAAGCTGGAATGCCGTCTATCAGGGAAGTGGTAATGCCCATCGAATTGCGGTACTAGAGGAGGGGATGAAATTTCAAAGTATCGGTATCCCACCTGAACAGGCTCAATTTCTGGAAACTAGGAAATTTCAGACCGAAGAGATTTGTAGAATTTTTCGTGTTCCACCACATCTCGTGGCGAATTTAGATAAAGCAACATTTAGCAATATTGAACATCAATCAATTAGCTTTATAGATAATACAATTATGCCTTGGGTAACAAGAATTGAACAGTCTATGAAGAAAGCTTTATTAAGTGATAAAGATAAAAGGAATTATTCTATTAAATTTAACTTAAATGGCAGATTACGAGGGGATGCAGGTTCAAGAGCACAGTTCTATCAAATTATGCGACAAAATGGGGTCATGTCAGCAAATGATATACGCGAGTTAGAAGAGATGAATATGATTTCATCTGATATGGGAGGAGATAAATATTTAGTGAACGGTAACTTTGTCGACATGTCAAAAGCAGGTATTTGGACAGAGAAATATGAGGAGGGGTAGTCCTTGAAAAAGTTTTGGAATTGGGTTTCGAATGAAGAAGGTCGAGTACTTTACTTGGATGGTATTATAGCCGAGGAATCTTGGTATGACGATGATGTAACTCCAAAGCAATTTAAAAATGAGTTAAATAAAGACTGTGGAGATATTGATATTTGGATCAATTCGCCAGGAGGTGATGTTTTCGCAGCTAGTCAAATTTACAACATGTTGATGGATTATAAAGGACACGTCACTGTGAAAATTGACGGGATTGCCGCAAGTGCCGCATCTGTCATAGCGATGGCAGGTGAAAATATTCTAATGTCTCCAGTTTCCATGATGATGATTCACAATCCAATGACGATTGCATTTGGAGATTCATCTGAGATGAAAAAGGCAATCAGTATGCTAAGTGAAGTAAAAGAGAGCATCATTAATGCCTATGAATTAAAAACGGGCCTTTCAAGAAGAAAACTTTCACATCTAATGGATGGAGAGAGTTGGTTTAATTCCAAAAAGGCAGTTGAACTTGGATTTGCAGATGAAATTATGTTCCAAAATGAAAATGAACAATCCTCACCAGAAGAAGGGATTATTTACAATAAAGTTGCTGTTATGAATTCATTCCTGCATAAGTTACCAAAAAATGAAGCAAATACAGATATTAATATACTGGAAAAGAGACTTGATCTCTTGAAAATTTAAGGAGGAGATTTTAATGAGTCAAATTTTAAAACTGAGAGAAAAACGAGCGAAGGTATGGGAGGAAACAAAGTCTTTCCTCAATTCTAAGAAGAAAGAAAGTGATTTTTTGTCAGCTGAAGATACAGCTACTTATGAAAGAATGGAAGAGGAAGTGGTCAATCTTGGCAAAGAAATAGATAGATTAGAGCGACAAAAGGCTATCGATTTAGAATTATCAAAGCCAACAAATCAGCCAATTAAATTAAATCCAACTGAGATGGGCAAACCTAAAGCAGGTAGAGGAACGGATGAATATAGAGAGGCATTCTGGAATGCGATGCGAAACAAAGACAATTATAACCTAAAAAACGCATTACAAGTAGGTGTAGATACTGAAGGTGGATATTTAGCTCCAGATGAGTTTGAGCGGACTTTAATACAATCGCTAGAGGAAGAAAATATATTTCGTACTTTAGCTAAAGTTATTAATACATCGTCAGGAGACAGAAAAATACCAGTGGTTGCTTCCAAAGGAACTGCATCTTGGGTTGATGAAGAGGCCTTGATTCCTGATTCGGATGATAGCTTCGGACAAGTATTAATTGGAGCTTATAAAGTAGCAACGATGATTAAAGTATCCGAAGAACTATTAAATGATAGTGCGTTTAATCTTGAATCTTATATCGCAAAAGAGTTTGCCAGACGGATCGGTGCTAAAGAAGAAGAAGCTTTCTTCGTTGGAGATGGCACTGGAAAACCGACTGGTATTTTTAATGCAACGGGTGGTGCAGAGTTAGGAGTGACTGCAGCTTCAGCTACGGCTATCACAGCTGATGAAATCATAGATTTAGTTTACTCCTTAAGATCACCTTATCGTAGGAATGCTGTATTTGTCATGAATGATGACACAGTTAAAAAGATACGGAAGCTTAAAGATGGTAATGGACAGTATTTATGGCAACCATCTATTAAGGCTGGAGAACCAGATACTATTTTGAATCGACCAGTTAAGACTTCACCGTATGTTCCAACTGCAAAGGCTGATGCTAAAACGATTGCATTTGGAGACTTTGGCTACTACTGGATTGCAGATAGACAGGCACGTTCCTTCCAACGATTAAATGAACTTTATGCTGCGACAGGACAAGTTGGATTTAAAGGTACACACCGAGTTGATGGCAAATTGATTCTTCCTGAGGCAATCAAGGTGCTCCAACAGAAAACAACATAAATGGAATTTTTAGCTTATAAATGTATTGGTGGTGCAGGTGTATGCTGACGCTTGAAGAAGCTAAATTATATTTACGTGTAGACGGTGATGAGGAAGATACCCTTATCACCGCTCTAATTGGTACAGCGAAGGAACTCTGTGAACAAATACTAAGATATCCGTTTACAGATTTTGAAGAAATCCCTTTAACGGTGAAACAAGCAATGCTATATTGTGTTGCAAATATGTATGAGAAAAGAGAAGGAACATACAACTACACTAGAAATGATAGTGGTGGGATTAAAGAAACAATTGAGATTATGAAATTAATCCTAAATAATTACCGAAAAGAAAGTTGGTAATGTAATGGAAATTGGAAGGTTAAGAAATCGCGTTACTTTCCAAAAGCATATTTATGGTACCGATCCAGATGGATTTCCAATTGAAGAATGGGTGGATGTTGCAACTGTATGGGCGGCAGTCTCCAACCTTAGCGGTAGAGAGTTTTATGCTGCTGCCGCAGTACAGGCGGAAAATACGGTAAGTTTTATTGTTCGATACTTCCCAGGTATTGACACAACATACAAGATACTTTTTAGGGGAAAACAATATAACATAATTGCTATTGATAATATTAGGTATGAAAATAAATATTTGATTCTAAAGACGGACATTGTTACTGGTAGCAGTAATTAATTATTTTTTTTTTAGAAAGACATAATCAAAAAAACTAGTTAAAAAGAGGTGAGAAAATATTGGTGGTTAAAGATGTTTTTGTATATGTTCAAACATTGATTACGTTAATCGGCGGGTGGGTAGGTTGGTTTTTAGGTGGGATTGATGGATTTTTATATGCATTGATTGTTTTTGTTATTATAGATTATATTACAGGAATAATGGTTGGAATTATTAAACGTGAACTCTCAAGTGAAATTGGAGCTAAGGGGATTTTTAAAAAGATTTTTATCTTTATTATGGTCGCAATTGCTCATATTGTAGATAGTCGACTTATAGGTGATAGCAGTGTAATTCGCACAGCTGTCATCTTTTTTTATTTATCAAATGAAGGTATCAGCATCTTAGAAAATGCTGCAAGAATTGGGCTTCCTATCCCACAAAAACTAAAAAATGTTCTTGCCCAACTGCGTGACAAAGGAGGAAATGAAAAATGAATTTAAGGAAATTAATTTTTACAAATAACGATTGCTACAAATCAGGAAAGAAAATTAGACCAACGGGAATTATGGTTCACAGTACAGGAGCAAACAATCCTAATCTAAAACGTTATGTGGGACCAGATGATGGATGGCTTGGTAAGAATCAATACAATAATCACTGGAATCAGTCATGTCCCGATGGTAGACAAGTTTGTGTTCATGCTTTTATTGGGAAATTAAAAGATGGCTCGATTGCAACGTATCAAACTTTACCATGGAATCATCGTGGATGGCATGCTGGTGGAGAGGCGAATAATACACATATTGGCTTTGAAATTTGTGAGGATGGTTTAACGGATAAAACTTATTTTAATCAAGTTTATAAAGAAGCGGTTGAATTGTGTGCGTATCTTTGTAAGCAATACAAATTAACCGAGAAAGATATTATTGGCCACTACGAAGGATATCAAAAGAAAATCGCAAGTAATCATGTCGATCCAAGTCATTGGTTTACAAAACATGGAAAGAGTATGGATATATTCCGAGCAGATGTAAAAAAGGAACTTGCGAAGAGTATAACACCTTCAAAACCGATATCCGGAAAGAAACTATATCGAGTGCAGATTGGTGCATATAGCGTAAAGGCTAATGCAGAGAAGCAACTTGCAAATGCTAAAAAGGCAGGTTTCAGTGATGCTTTTATAAACTACGGTTAAATAAAAGTGCCCAAGGGGTGTGATTTACTTTGGGCACTATATTACTTATGTTCAGTTTTTATAGTTACTTGTCCGTCTAATTTATAATCAGATTCCCCAGTTTCAATTTTTTCATCACGGTTTATTTTATATTTCCCACCTCTTAGGTTAATACTGATATTCAGCTTTTGGTTTTCTTTCAATCCACCGTTTAATAGATTATAAATGTATTCTTTACCTTCCAAGAAGCCTTTCTTAGGAACATAACCGACCAAATATGAATCTATATAGACCGCTATTGCCTTTGAATCATATTCGTTGTTAGGTTCTAATTGTAGCGAGCAATTGGAAAATAATGCACCTGCATATTCAAAAATTGGTTCATCATAAGTGTCTTCTAAGATATCTTTGTTTGTCATACCCTCAAATTTTTCATCAAAGAAAATACTATCTTCTTTTTCTTGTTGTATGGCTTTTTTTATAGCTTTTTGGTAAAAAGAGGTTCCTGCAATTTTGAAATCAATGTATTCAAATATTCCATACTTCTCTCTCTTAGTCACAGAATAGCTTGTTTCAGCAATAGAGACAGGCTCTTTATATTCTTCTTTTATTTCTGTAGTTATGTTCGTTTGCTGTTTTTCCTTTTCACTTTTATTAGATTTGTTCCTAAACAGAAAATCAAATATCCCCATGTAAATCCCCCTTAAATTAGTATCAACTTTGATTAATAGATTCCTAATTGATTTGCTTGTTGAATAAACTTTATTATCTAATATTGATGATAATTGAATAAGGTAAGTTTATCAAAGTATAAAGAGAAAAAACTTCAAGTTATCGTAAAGGGGTTCGAATACCCTCTTTTTATCGCATATAGGTAGAAGACTTTTAGGAGGAATCTATATGCGAGTGAAACAACATAAAGCAAAAAACACGTCTGCAATGAAAATGAAGCACGAAATAACGCATGAGCAATTGCAAAATGAATTTGATTATTATTATTCAGAAGGATTGCTCATGAAAATTCTCGAAAACAACCTCATCACAAAAGAAGAATTCAATAAAATTAACGAATTAAATCGTCAGAAATTCAAACCGTTATTAGGTCCTTTGATGTGCGATAACCCTTGATATATCAAGGGTTTAGAGCTAATATATCACGTACAAGAAGGGAGGTTGAGTTGATGAGAAAGATAACAACGATTGATGCTACCACTAATCAGAAAATAAAAGATAGATTAAGAGTTGCTGCTTACGTTAGAGTTTCTACCGTTAATGAGGATCAACTAATTAGTTTGGACGCACAGAAGAAACATTACAAAACTTTAATTGAAAAGAAATCTGAATGGAAGCTTGTCGATATTTATTGTGATGAAGGAATAACAGGAACAAAAAAAGACAGACGTCCAGAACTATTAAGAATGATTTCCGATTGTGAAAAGGGAAAAATTGATTTCATCATGACAAAGTCCATCAGTCGGTTTGCAAGAAATACAATTGATTGCTTGGAACTAGTTAGAAAGTTAGTGGACTTGGGAATTCATATTTATTTTGAAAAAGAAAACATAAATACTGAATCGATGGACAGTGAACTGATGCTTTCAATTCTTAGTAGCCTTGCGGAAAGCGAATCAATATCGATTTCAGAAAATAATAAGTGGGCAATTAGACAAAGATTTAAACGCGGTACGTATAAGCTGGCTTATCCACCATATGGTTACGATTATGTAGACGGACAAATAATTGTGAATGAAGAACAGGCAAAAATAATCAAACGAATCTTTAAAAGTGTACTGAATGGTAAAGGAACAGAAAAAATTGCTAAACAACTAAACGAAGAAGGAGTTCCAACGAAAAGGAACGGAAACTGGACTGGATCTACCATTCGAGGAATTATTAAAAATGAAAAGTATACTGGGGATGCCTTGCTACAAAAAACGTACACTGATGAAAACTTTAACCGAAAAGTTAATAAGGGCGAATTAGATCAGTATCTAATTGAAAAACATCACGAGTCGATTATTAATCATGCTGAATTTGAAGCGGCAAATAAAATGCTTGAATACCAAGCCACTCAGAAGAATGTGAAAAGTGGCAGTAGAAAATATCAGAACCGCTACCCATTTTCAGGGAGGATTGAATGCGCAGAATGTGGCGATTCATTCAGAAGAAGGATTCATACATCAACACATATAAAATATATTGCTTGGTGCTGCTCAACACACATAAAAAATAAAGATGTGTGTTCCATGCTTTTTATTAAAGAGGAGAGAATCCATCAAGCATTCGTCACAATGATAAATAAGTTAATTTTCGGAAGGAATTATGTACTGATTCCTTTACTGAAAAAGTTGGAAAGTTTAAAGTTCGATAATAGCTATGAACAAGTTCAGGATATCGAAGTTCAGATAGAAGATAACAAAGAGCAATTACAAACATTGATTCATTTAATGTCAAAAGGCTTTTTAGAACCAGCCATTTTTAACGAGCAGAAAATAGAACTTCAGCGGAACTCAATGGAATTAAAAAATGAAAAAATAAGATTACATCAATTAATCAACGGTGGGGTAACGCAGATTGAAGAATTGAAAAAACTGCTAAAGTTTCTAAACAAGATGTCAAATATCCAATCATTTGAAGATGAGATATTTGAAAAATATGTCAAAAAAATTATTGCTTACTCGCCAACAGCAATCGGATTCCAATTAAAATGTGGCATTACATTGAAAGAAAGGATTGATAGATAATGGCACACACTCCGTTTGGATATCAGATTGTAGGTGGAAAGGTCTTTGTAAATGAACAAGAAGCGGAGCGACTGAAGACTTTATTTAAAGCGTATTTATCAGGCAAGTCAATGCAAAATGCGGGAAAGAAAGCAAACATCAATCGTACTCATAGTGGAATTACAAGACTTCTTACAGATGAGCGGTATCTCGGTAACGAAATATTCCCAGCTCTAATTTCAAAAGAGGTTTTTGAATGTGCTCAGGAGGAAAGGCACAAACGCGCTAAAAAATTAGGCAGATTAAATAGGAAAAAGAAAGAGGAACGATTTCAACCTAGTTATGAATTTTTGATTAATGAAATAGAAAAGGAATATGACAATCCAATAAAACAAGCAGAATATGTATACAGTTTAATACAAAGTGAGGTGACTTAATCAATGGCTGTAGCAAGAAACGTGACAGTCATTCCTGCAAGAGCAAGAGTTAGAAATAATCAAGATGAAGCGGAACGAAAGAAACTGAGAGTGGCGGCCTATTGCCGAGTTTCAACTGATAGTGACGAACAAGCATCAAGTTACGAGGTTCAAATTGAACATTACACATCTTATATTCAAAGCAATCCAGAGTGGAAACTTGCAGGTATTTATGCCGATGATGGGATATCAGGAACGAACACCAAAAAGAGAGAACAGTTTAACCAAATGATTGAGGACTGTATGAACGGAAAAATCGATATGATTATTACAAAATCTATTAGTCGATTTGCGAGAAACACATTAGACTGCTTGAAGTATATTAGGCAGCTAAAGGATAAAGAAATACCTGTATTTTTTGAGAAAGAAAATATTAACACAATGGATGCCAAGGGTGAAATTATGTTAACTATCATGGCATCCCTTGCACAACAGGAAAGTCAGTCCCTAAGCCAAAACGTAAAACTAGGCATACAGTATCGTTACCAACAAGGTGAAGTGCAGGTGAATCATAACCGATTTTTAGGCTATACAAAAGATGAAAATAAGCAACTAGTCATTGTACCTGAAGAAGCAAAGATTATAAAACGTATATACCGAAAATATTTAGAAGGGGAAAGCTTGATCCAAATTGCTCGTGGACTTGAAGCAGATGGAATATTGACAGCAGCGAAAAGGAAAAAGTGGCGACCGGAATCAGTTAAGAAGATCTTGCAGAACGAAAAATATATAGGAGATGCACTGCTTCAAAAAACATATACCGTAGACTTTCTGACAAAAAAGCGGGTTGTGAACAATGGAATCGTCCCACAATACTATGTAGAAAACAATCATGAACCGATTATTCCAAGAGAGATTTATTTACAAGTGCAGGAAGAAATGATGCGAAGGGTAAATATTAGAAACGGAAAAACTGGAAAGAAACGAGTATATAGCAGTAAATACGCATTATCTAGCATTGTGTTTTGTGCAGAATGTGAAGATGTTTTTCGAAGGGTGCATTGGAACAACAGAGGTTACAAATCAATTGTTTGGAGATGCGTTAGCAGATTGGAGAGAAAAACACATCTATGTAATGCAGAAACCATCAGAGAAGATGATTTGCAAAATGCAATTGTACAAGCAATAAATGAAGTGCTGGGCAGTAAAGATAGTTATTTAAGTATATTGGTAGAAAACATTGAAACAGTTTTAAATGAAAATGCAGATAAACCTACAGCTGACATTGACGAAAAGCTAGAAGAACTACAAATGGAACTGCTCAGACTTGCTAACTCAAAAGCAGATTATGATGAAGTGGCAGAAGAGATTTATAGACTGCGGGAATTGAAACAAGATGTCTTGTTGAAAAATGCTGAACGTGAAGGAATGAGACAGCGGATAGAAGAAATGACAAAGTTTTTAAAAGAACAACCGAAGCAACTTGAAGCATATGACGATTTACTTGTTAGAAGATTGATTGAAAAAATAACGGTTCGTGAAAGACATTTAACAATTGAATTTAAATCGGGAATTGAAATTGAAAAAGATATTTAAAATAACTTCTTTACAAGCTCATGTCTAATATGGCATGAGCTCTTACTTTGTATTAAATTGACTGAGAATTCTATGAGTTATAGAATAGAGTAAAAACTAAGGAGCGTGTAACGGATGATATCAATCTCCAGGAAAGATTTATATGATATGCTCTGGTCAATAGGAATAACAAAAACAGCAAGGGATTTAAAAGCACCCTATGATAAATTAAAAAAAGCTTGTTTAAATAATGATATACCACTGCCGACAGCATCCTATTGGAGCAAGTTACACATGGGGAATGAAAAGCCAGTTCAACCACCGTTACCAAACTCAGAAGATAACCGTATAGTTTCTATTGAAAAGGCGAAGAAACATCGAGTTACCACTGTACCAGAAAAAATTATTATACCCGATGCTAATAAAGATGCTAATGAAATATCAAAAGTTAATACTAAGACTTCACCAACTGAAAAGAAAGAACTTCGTTATTTTTCTTATTTAGAATCTGAACAAAAAAATTTAATGGATATTTATAATTCATTGAATATCAACAAAAATTTATCTACTAAGCCACATAAAGAGATAATAAAATACCGTAGAAAAACAAAAACTTATAGGGAAGATAGACTAAGAATTAAATCTGCATCAGGTGAAATATTTCCTGAAGTATTATCTTTTATTGATAGTTTGTTTAAAGCACTTGAAAAAGCTGGTGCAAAGATCATATGTAAATTTGATGAAACAGAGATAATATTTAAGAAGTATACTTTCACAATAAATTTTAAGCTTCCATGCAGAAAAATAAACCTTTCTCCAGAAGATAAAAATTATTCAACTTATCACACATATGAATATGAAACAAAAGGAACGATTAATGTCGAAGTTGGGTATAAAGCTTATTGGTATCGTTGGAGTAGAAATGAAAAGGTGATCAATCAAACTAAAACTATGTCAGTAGAAGATTTGTTAAGAAAGGTATTTATTTATATCTTTTCATTGCCACAAATTATTGATGAGGAAGAAAAGGCTCATATAATAGCTGAAGAGAGAAAACTAAAGGAAGAAGAGGAAAGGTTATTACTCAAAGAACGGCGAGAAAAAGAATATAAAAGAACACAGGATTTGCTGAATAATTCGATGAACTATTTTTATTCAAATATTATAAGAGAATATATTTCTAGTGAATTAGATAAGTCAACAGATGAATATCAGTGGGCCATGAATAAAGCTAATTGGATTCAAGATTCTAGTAAACATCCAGATGAGTTATTAACGGAAAAAGAGAAAAGTGAGTTGTTTAATTTAAAGTTAAATAATAAATATTTTTACTAAGTACAAATGGAAGTGAGCAAATGATTATAGGTTTTGAAAAATGGTTAAGGAACCATGATGTACAAAGCGAGGCTAAAGAGCTGTTCGAAGAAAGTATTATTTGCTATAAAGCATCAGCCTATAGAGCATCGTTACTATTTTCCTTTTTAGGCTTTCAAACGATTATTAAACACAGAG
Organism: Siminovitchia sp. FSL H7-0308; assembly: GCF_037980985.1. Classification (NCBI taxonomy): domain Bacteria; kingdom Bacillati; phylum Bacillota; class Bacilli; order Caryophanales; family Bacillaceae; genus Siminovitchia; species Siminovitchia sp. FSL H7-0308. Next base: position 2,331,321 of record NZ_CP150282.1, on the reverse strand, counting down.
TTATCAAGTCTAGAGCTGCAAAGGATTATTCAGACGGCGAATGGAGCCAAATAAGAAAAGATTTACAAAATGATGATTTATGGGACAAAAAAATAATCTCATTGATAAGTAACAAAAAGAAGCCCATATTTAACATATCTGAGGATTTAAGGGATCAGTATAACTTTTGGAAAAATCGTAGAAACGATTGTGCCCATGCGAAGGGAAATACTGTCAGCTATCCCCATGTTGAAAGTTTTTGGTTATTTATTCAGTCTAATTTAACTAAATTCGTGGTCCATGGCGGGATGAAATTTATATTAGAAGAGATTAGTGATTATTATAATCCAGTATTTACTCCTCCTGAAACACCAATAGATCCAATTGTACAACAAATACCAACTGCAATAGAGATTGACGAATATAGTGACTTTTTAACCCAATTAAAGAGTTTTACATTAGAAAGATATCCTCAACCATTCAAGGTATTAGACGATGAAATAGCAAAAGTTTGGTATAGACAATTTGAACTTCCTGAGGTGTACTGTGAGATATTAATTGAATTTTTAACGGAGGAAAGTGGCTTTTGTTTAGATATTCTAAGAAGAAAAAGTTCAATTATAAGGTATTTTCATGGCAGAGAAACTTTTATAAGAGAGCTGTGGAGAAGTAAGTTTAAAGTGTCGGATGATTATAAGATTCTTATTAGCTTGCTTAGAAACAAACTGATACCCAGAGACCAATTAGAAGAGGCTTATGAGCATGTATTTAATACCATAGATTCTGATATTTTTGGTACGGAGTATAAATGGAACGGAATGTTCAATGATATTTCTGATATAGACAAGCTAACTCTAATCCAGCAAGGTTTTTTTAAAACATTTTATGAGAAGGCTTTTGTCGGTGAAACTATTGCACATAATTTTAACTGGGGAAATCGAAATAAAGAAATTGTTATGTATTACATATCCCAAATAGATTTAGATGAAAAAATCGTTAATGCAATAAATAATGCTTTAGATAGTGCTTATCCGCCTTTCAAATTAAGGGATGAACTAGAGGAACTTTATACCTTAAAACCCCATCTTCTAGAAAAACATATAGAAATATGTCAAGCAAATACTTGGAGAGTTCCTGATATGCTAAAATATTTATCGGAGCAGCTGAGTAAGGATTAAATATATATTGACATGTTCTCGCATACGTCCAAAACGGTCGATATGTTTCCATGAACGTAAGTTTCACTAAAATTCATTAAAACATCAATTCTATCAACTCGTCCCAAGCATATATACTGTAAGGGCAGTCAAACTTTGTTATGATGATGTTTGATGTATTGCGAAATGTTTTAAGAAAGGATGTTTGTATGCTTGATCTGTTAAAGTCACATTCATCTGTTCGACTATATAAAGACGAACCCATCTCTGATGAAATATTTTATGAGATGCTTCACGCTGCACAACATGCGGCAAGCTCCAATTTTGTCCAGGCTTATTCCGTCATCAGGGTGAAAGATTCTGTCAAAAAAGATAAGCTGGCCGAGCTGTCGAAAAATCAGAAACAATTTGATTCTGCTCCGTTGGCGCTTGTTTTTTGTGCCGATTTAAAGAGACTGGAACATGCGGCAAGAATTCAGAAAAAGGATATACGAGCCGGATTGACTGAAAACTTTCTTGTTTCAGTGATTGATACGGCTTTATTCGCTCAAAACTTTGTCATTGCCGCAGAATCTAAAGGGTATGGAATTTGCTATATAGGAGGGGTGCGGAATAATCCGGAACTCATTAGCGAAGTGCTTGAATTGCCGGAATTTGTTGTTCCATTGTTCGGGATGACGGTTGGCGTGCCGGATGAATCCAACGAAGTAAAGCCGCGTCTCCCGGTCGAAGCTATTTTACATGAAGATACATATGACGAGGAGAAATATGAGCGGATTCTGGAAGATTACGATAACATCATGAAAGATTATTATGAACAGCGGACAGCGAATAAACGAGACAATGCCTGGACGGATGTGATGGCGGAATTTATGGCAAAGAATCGCAGAGAATATATGCTAAGATTCTTGCAGTCAAAAGGTTTCTTGAAATTTTGAGCGGTCGGTTGACGGCTCGGGGATTACGTTCAATTTCCATAAAAGATTCTTTCACATGAAAACCATCCCGAGGGACGGTCCCTAAGGTTCATGATCGCCGTAATATGGTAGCTAAAAAAGCGGTTGAGTTGCATGGAGCCTGTCAGTTGGATTTCATCCATTTTCCTTAGGGATGCGCGTATTCTTTAAAACATGGTAAAATGATGGATGAAGACAGAATTACTGGGCTTGCGAAAAATGAGGGCTTTACGGCGGGAGCAAATGTGAATCCTGAGAGGTCCGTGTTCGAGTCGGCGCAATTTGTGCCGGTATCACGGAGGCGGGACATGTCACTCAGCTTACAGTGATTTGGTCGTCAAGACGACTGCTTGATTTTTGAAGTTATGAGCAAAAACGGTTGGCTTATCATGCATACTCTCCTGCAAGGGCTTACCAGATCAGGGGAGGCAATGCTTCAACAACTGATGTGCGCAACCGCATGACTGAAATATTTTAAAATATAAAAGAAGTTTGAGGAATTTGGAAGAAGGGGAATTAAAAGATGACGAAAGAAGAAAAACAGCAGTTATTTAAAGAAGCGCTTGGCAACTATCCTACCGGAGTAACAATTGTTACGACGTTTACAGACGAAAATATACCAGTTGGACTTACTGTCAACTCTTTTGCATCCGTTTCTCTCGATCCGCTTCTTATACTCTGGTCAATCGACCATCGCGTTTCATCGCTCGAGGCTTTTACAAAGGGCGATAAATTTGCGGTTCACATTCTTGCGGCGGATCAGGTCGAATTGTGCAAAACATTTGCGACACCTAATGTAGATAGATTCAGCCAATGCGAATGGAGCGAGTCCGAATTTGGTCTGCCGGTCATTGAAGGAGCTTTCTCCGTATTGCAATGTGAGTTGTTTAAGGCGGTCGAAGCCGGCGACCATACGATTCTGATTGGGAAAGTGTTGGATATTCAAGTAGAGAATCGCAATCCGATGCTGTATCATCGACGCCATTTCGGATCGATTCCGGCGGAATTTTATACAGATGTTGAAAATAATTAATCGTGCTTAAGACTTTTATTCAGAAAGGATGGTCGACGATGGAAGTTTTCTTTATAACCGGTGCTTCAAGAGGTATTGGCTTGGCGCTCGCAAAAGAACTTTTACATGAAAATCACATCCTTGTTTGTACAGCCCGCTCAAAGAATCATGAGTTGGCTGCGCTGGTAGAAGAAAAGGGAGTACATCTCGCTTTTATAAAATATGATTTGGCCGAAACTGCCGGCTTGGACAGCTTAATGGACAACATGATTGCACATATGCCAAACTATCCAGAGTCTGTCACACTCATCAATAATGCCGGAGTGATTGATCCGATCGGGAATACGGAAGACAATCCTGTTGGGGAAATTGAAAGAAACATTGCGGTTAATCTAACAGCTCCGATGATTTTAACTTCGGCTTTTATTCGCAGATTAAAAGACAAACATGTTCCCAAACGGGTCGTAAATGTGTCATCGGGAGCAGGCAGGCATGCCTATGCGGGATGGAGCAGTTATTGTGCCGCGAAAGCGGGTCTTGACCATTATTCCCGGGCTGTTTCGTTGGAGCAAAAACGGGAGCCTTATGGGGTGAAAATTGTTTCAGTTGCTCCAGGCATCATTGATACGGATATGCAGAAACGAATCCGGTCTACGGATCGGAAAAATTTTGAACTTGTTGATCAATTTAAAGGGTATAAAGAAAAAGGATTACTCAGTTCAGCGGAAGAAACGGCAAAAAGACTCGTCCAATTGGTGAAACATCATGATTTTTCCTCAGTCGATGTCGTCACAGATTTGCGAAATATGTAATCGTTGGGGATATAGTCATAACATTTAAAGAAAAGTGCCCTTTATTTTACAATAATGATAGCAACATCTCTTATGACCTTTTAAGTGAAAGGCTCATACTAGGTTAAGGTGCTGGGACACAAGTTGCAAGCTGATTGATATTCGTAAAATCGCGAGAATAAAACCGCGTGAAATCAAGGTTTTAAACTTGATTCCATGCGGTTTGTTTCATGTTTACAGGGTTTTGTCCAAGCCCCTTGCTATTTCGTATTTGCCTATGTCCAAGCCCCTTCCTACGATTAGTCAAGTATCTTTATAATACTTTTCAATTTACTTTGTATGGAATATCTGGGCATAAGAAATAAACCTCAAGTATTTTATTTTTAAATTGAGGTGTGATATGTGATATAATCTAATTGATTTATTGGTCCATAGAGGCCGTGTACGAATAATCGTACTTCGTATTGTTCCTGACCATGGAATAAATACATTTTAGTAGCTTGTTCATGCAAGCTACTACCGCAACCTTGTCCTTCTTCGGATGAGGTTGTTTTTTTAATTTGTAATAGTAATCTACAATGTGATTTGGTGCTGCTTTTTGTTGACGAATCATGTTCCGGACAATGAAATATAAAATTTTTCTTCCTTTTGGATTACCACGCTTATTAATGTGATCCTGGCCTGCATATTTTCCTGATTGGTATCTCCGAATATCAATCCCAATAAAGGCATTTACTTTCTTATGATCAGAAAAACGTGATAGGTCGCCGATTTCACCAATAAAGAGTGCTGCACTTATGTCACCAATGCCTGGAAAACTTATGAGTAACTCAAACTCTGGAAGTTGTTTGGCTTTCTCGGTCATTTGTTTAGAAACCTTTTCTTTTTCTTCTAATCGTTGAAGAAGTTGTCTTGCGTAATATTGAACCTTTTGAGTTTGACACTACTTGATGAAACAGCTGGATAAGACTCTTTGGCGTATTCAAAAATTTCACTTGCATTCTGCTTCGCACGATTCTCGGATATCTTTTTAGTGGTACTTCTTATCAAAAGGTTTTTTATTTTTGTTTTACTTGTTTGTAATACAAAATCTGGATGTGGAAATAAATCGATTAGTGTAAGTGCATAAGGTGTGACTCTACTAGAAAAGAATCTCTCAAGTTCTGGAAAACTTAATTGTAACGCATTATGCAAATACATCCGTGTACGCTTTATATCCTCTTCTACTTCTTGATAAAAGCGAGATAAATCACGTATATCATGATAAATATCTGGTTGGTCTAATTTTTCTGGTCGATCATTTTGTCGATGAACTTGGGCCAATTTATGGGCGTCATGTTTGTCTGTTTTCCAGCTTCGTAATGTCCCTTGTTCTAATTGCTTTTTGGCTGCCAAGGGGTTCAATAAACAATAACGTAATTGATTTTTTTGACAGAATGTTTCTAGCGTCTTAGAGTAAATTCCAGTAGATTCAAAGACAAGCATCAAATCTTCAGGAAGTGTATATATTTCATACAAGAGTTCCTGAAAACCAGCTTGACTATGTATTACTTCACCTTCAGAAAGACACTGTTGATCGTCGTAAACAACCTTGTAGCTTTTCCCCATTGATACATCTAAAGCCATTACTGTTCCCATTTAACTACCTCTTTTCTCTCTTAGTGATGAAAGTTCTTCACTTATTCATTTCGATTCCAATTTCCTATACACGAGCTCAAGGCCCCAACATACTTAAACCTGATTCAAAAATGAAAGTGAAGAAGCCCGGTTTTTTATTCGGATTCGCAATCCTCGAGGCTACGGTCGGGCTTTCTCTCACTTCTCACTATATCTTAAAAAAGAAATAGTGGGTAAAATCATCCGTCGATGATCTTACCCACTAATCTTAGTATGTTTTTTTGAATTTTAAACAATGCACTCTATAGTTGAAGAAGTAATCGCACTTTCTTCCTCCCTCTATCCATGTCCAAATTCGATCACTTTCAAAAATGGATAATAAGAAGAGTGCAATCCTTAAAGATATTTCTTGTATTCAAAACAATCATAATTGTAAAAGCTATTTTAGGTTTTTCTAGATGTACCCGCTCAAGCAATATTTTAATTACGCTAGGAAACTGCCATATCGACATTCTTTTTCCCGCAAAAGCACCGTTAGGATTTTTACTGTTATTTTCTCAAATAGATCAATTTGTCATTACCTTTTCATAATTTCCAAAACATCATTCTGCATAATCGTATAAAAGCGCTCTTCCTCCTCAATAAAAGGAGCGTGTGCGGAATGATGAAAAGTGTACATTTTCTTGTATGGAGCTTCAATTGAGTCATAAAAGCGTTTAGCTTGGGTGTATGTTGTTTGATAATCATGGACACCCTGGAGTATAAAGACAGGGAGGTTGAGTGTTGGAATAAGTTCTACTAAATCGGTTGTAGCCATGATATGACCTAATGACTGATAGCTGTAAATACTCCCTGGGAAAATATTCATTCGTTCTTGAAAAGAATAATGTGGGCAAGTAAAAACATGTTTTAGTATTTTAAAATGTGAATACCCGGTACGCTTAAACCCACCTCCATACTTGTTTGTAAACTTTTCTCTAATAGCACCATATGAACGATTTTTGTAATATGTATCGTTAAATGCAACTTTTTCTATTTGTTTTTGCGCACGGTTGTCACGTTTAGCTATCGCGGTTTGCAAGATAAAGTGATAGGTCTCTTTTTCAGATTCTTTTGCTGACCCTATTTGACCAATACCAATATAGGCGTGGAAAAGCTCAGGTTTGTCTCTTGCCACAAGGCTCCCAAGAAAAGTGCCCCATGAATGTCCAAGCAGAAAAACTTTGTCTTGTGAATATTTATTTCTCAAATAGTTTATTACTTGTATCGTATCGTCAACTAACTGTTCAACCGTTAGTTGTTTTTTAGCGTCTTTAACATGGTAAGACATTCCTGCTCCTCTTTGATCCCAGTAACAGACGTCAAAAAATTGCTCAAGCCTAATATCGTGAGCTTTAATAATAGGATAGACAGGAAATCCAGGCCCGCCATGTAAAAATAATAATAATGGGTTTCCTTTATTTAAAGATTCAATGATGATTCCTTGTCTTACTCCGTTAATTTGTATATACTCCTTTATTATTGTTCCTGCTCCATTTTCTTCACGCAAGTTACTCAAAGGTTTTTCAACAGAATCTAAAAGCACTCTATCCGCTCCCTCAAGAAAGGTCAATTTCTATACTTATCAATTCTCTCTATATTCTATAATTCCGCCAGTTAGTGAATCATTTCGTGACACTAGATAACCTAAGTGTAGCAAAATTTCCTATATTTTGCAGGAAATGCCCTTTCATCATCAAGCCATAGCGATTTTCTTTCTGTGGTGATAAATGCTTTTTAATACTTGAAATCACGTGAGGTAATGGTTCAAATATTTGGTTTTATTACATCAATAATATCCATCTTATATAAAGTGAATCTTCATTCAGCAGGCGTTTTCTTCCACCTCCTACTGAATGTTAGTTGAACGAATCGGGCATTTAAGTGCCGTTTTCTTCCACTTAGACCTTTTGTATCAACTCAGGTCTTGAAGTGGTGTATATGGCACCTTACATGCGGGATAAATCACCTTCAAGGCTGCTCAACATCCGAGTTACGGCGGCGTTTGGCGGCTCTTTTTCAAATATCATGACGCCCTGTATTTATTCGCGTTCAAAGAATTCATCTGTCTTTAATGGAAATGAACAGTTGAACACCCTTAAATTTGACACTTTGAAGGTGTTTTTCCTGTTTCAAAATAGTTCAAATGGGCATTTTCATTGATTTTTATACTTTTTTACGTAGTTCGTTAAGCTTATTAAAGGAAAGATGTAGCGGTAACTGTGATAATGGATATAAAATGCGCCGCCCATACCCTGACCGACGGGATAGTCATCCGTCCAGTCCTTTTGGTCGTATTTTTGTAATAGATAATCGATGCCGAAATTGATTTCCCTTGAAGGTTTGGCTTCGGCAGCAATGAGACTGTCCAACGCCCAGGAAGTTTGAGTAATGTTGCTTGCTCCTAGGGGTATATACTGATTTTTCTGGTCACTATGACAAGATTCCCCCCAGCCGCCGTCTTCATTTTGAATGTGCTTCAACCAATGCAGCGCTTTTTGAATATGTTTTTCCTCCGGATTTATCCCAGCTGCCAAAAGGCCGGTCATTGCCGCCCATGTTCCATATATATAGCAAATTCCCCAGCGGCCATACCAGGTGCCGTCTTTTCTCTGGTTGGTAAGAAGCCAGTTTGTTCCGTTCTTTACAATTCGGTGTTTTTTCGGCAAATTCGTATAATGACCGAGAAACTCAAGTGTCCTTCCGGTCAGGTCCGCACTGCTGGCATCTGAAATGAGAAACTTGTTTCCTTCGATCGGGAGCAGGTTCCATATCTTTTTATCGATATTTTTTTCGAATGCCGGCCAGCCGCCATCACGATTTTGCATGGAAAGACTCCATGACACACCGCGGTTCCATGATTCCCGAATTGTGGCAGATTGGACCGTAGCGGACAGCGCCCTCAAAGATGCAGTAGTGTCATCCACATCCGGGTTAAATGTATTGATGTCCGAGAAACCCCATCCACCGGGCATAACACCGGAATTACGAATAGCCCAATCGCCGAATTTGATATGCTGTTTCTCCAGTAAATACCTGTTCGCTTTTTGGATACCGGGATCGGATGGTGAAATTCCCGCGCTTTGCATGGCAAATGAAATGAGAGAGGTATTCCACACATTGGCTGTTGTGTATTGCATATGGGTGTGACCCTTGATAGTACATCTCATTCTTTTTAAGCCGTCAATCGCTTTGGTAATGAGGGGGGCATCTTTTCGGCTACCAAGCGAAAGCAAAGCAAAAATCATGAGAAAAGTGGCACTGAAGTAGCTGTTTAACGTGCCATCCGGTTCGATGTGTGTAAGCATATATTGCTTTGTTCGCTCAATGGCCGATTGGCGAAGCTGAAATGGCAAGCCGATGAGGTATTTAACCGCTTTTTCCATATAATCGGCGATTGTTTTCAGCTTTCGGAGCTCTTCGTTTGAATAGAAATCACTCGATCTGGATGTAAATAAATGCGAAAGATCTGGACTGTATTTTGTTTTTTTACTGTATTTTTTTGTTGCCAAAATCATGATGGGGGCGAGGTTGGCCCGGCCAAATACTGAAATGTCATAAAAATGGATTGGAAAAGAGAGGGGAAGCAAGATCAATTCTACGGGTATGGGGAAAAAAGCCGGCCATTGATATTGTCCGGTTAACGCAAGCATTATTTTTGTAAACATATGGGATTTTTGAATTCCGCCATTCTTGACAATAAACTTTTTGGCTGCCCGCATTTGTGGATCTGATGTCGAATAATAGGTGGAATAAAGGAGTGCATAGTATGCTTCCACTGTAGCCGTTAAATTTCCGTCTCCTTCATCGTAATAAAGTTTCCATGCCCCATTCTTTTCTTGCCTGCTGAGGAGGCGTTGAGTCAATTCGCGGATTAAATCTTCATCATTTATTTCCAGCGTCCTTAATAAAATAATCATATACGCGTCGGTGGAAGTCCCCGTTTCAAAAGGGAAATTCCACGACCCATCAGAAGATTGGCGGGCTTTCAGCTCTTCGGTGATGCGCCGGATGGTCATCTCAACGTGTTCAAATTTCAATTAAAACCAACTCCTTGCTTGCTATGTGTATGTTTCATATTTATTCTTGCGGGGAAAAAGAATGCGGTTTGGGGGTGAAGGAGTTTTTTGTTAAAAAAAAACTAACGAAAAAAAAGCTCTCTGACCATCTTATCCCCATGAAAAATCAATTGAAGAAAAAAGAGGGTACCCCTTCATCTTGCGAATCGGCAGTCTTGCCGAGTAAAGACAAGATGCTGTTGGAGCAAATAAAAGCCCAAACCGCCGCATTAAATCTCAATAATGTGACAAGAACAATGGCTTACCTGAATTTTTATCTGCATTACCCGGAAATCCATTGGGCTTTTTTAGGTCATGTCGTTTCTCGGAACGGTGGTTGGAATATGACGGATCTAAAAGGAGAATTGCTTGTAAAGCTATTAAATGAAAGACGGAGGGAAGACTATTTCCTTTTTTTAGAGAGGGGAAATTGGCTCATCTTCCAGGACATCTATCCCCAGTTTCTACTTTATGCGGAATCCGTGAAACAAAATAGGAATTTATTTTATTTGTTGCCCTATTTGCATGTATCCGTTTTTATGGAAGTAGTGTGGAATGACTTTTGGAATAGAGGAGACAGCTATACGTTGGCGATTGCCCAGGTCATCAATGAACAGAGTTATCTAGAAAAGCGAGTTGTAAAAAATCCGGTGTATCAAGAGAAAGTACTTTATACGTTTGAATTTCTTTTACAGGAACTGCTTTCATTCAACCATATTCTGTTTCCGTATTCAGAGCCGGATCATGAAGGAGGAACCGCGCTTGTCGGAATGACACTTGATTATTTCGGCTCGCTTCATGAACGCATTGTACTTGGTAAGCACTTATATCGTCTGTTATTTTCGGACCAGCGTTTGTGGCGAAAGGTGTTGGGATGGTGTATCGCCCAGCCGCATACAGGATCAAGGAAAGACTATTGGCCGCATCTTTTCAACGATGTGCATGAAGGGTTGCCGGGCACTATTTATAAAAGATTAAAGAAATGCCAATTGAAAAAAGGATTTCCACGATTTTATAGCCCAAGACTGGAATTTGCCTGGAAAAATGTTGTTCAAGAAGATGCGGAAGAAGGGGACTGGTTTAATCGCTGGGACGTCATCTACTACTTGGAAAAAGATCATGAAAAAAAGAGTGGGGACATAGAAGATGATTACTGTGAAACGCTGGAAAATCTCGAGTTTGCGGCCTCCGCCAAAACAGCATTTTCGAAATAGGAGGCCTTCTTATTTTACGGCGATTGTATTTGGCTGCCTTATCGCGACATATTTGGATTTGTTATTGGTTGGTAAAGGGTTATATGAGTTTCCTAAACGGCCGTTTTCGGATGTTTTTCCTATCGATGTGTTTTTTACACTGGTTGCTTTGCCGTTATTCACGTTACTGTTTTTGTATATGGGAAAGAACATGTCCAGGAAGGGAAGATGTCTTTTCTACTTGGGATTGGGTCTTGCCGCCGCGGTATTTGAAATGTTGGCGGAATCCGCGGGATTACTTCGGCATACAGAAAGCTGGCATCATTGGTATTCGACGATTGGATATTTTCTGTTTATGTATCTCGTATGGATGGTTTCCCAAGGCTTCCGGGTAAATAAATAGTCTTTCTATCCAATAATATGGTAGTATGATATAGGAAATTGAACGATGATGGATTGGCAGGCGGTATCAGATGAACAGCTTTTTGCTATACATTTTATTATTTGTACTCATGATCGTTTGGGGGTTTAATGTCACTGCGATTAAAATTATCGTCAGCCACTTCTCTCCGGTGACAATTACGTCTTTACGCATTTTTCTCGCTTTTTTAACACTCTCGCCGTTGCTATTTTATCGCAATAAAATTCAAAGGCTTTCATTTAAAAACATACTGATGATTGCGTGTGTTGCTGTTTTTGGAGTTCTTGGCCACCATGCTTTTTTATCTGTCGGACTAAAGTATACAAGTGCGGCCAATGGAGGCTTGATTCTTGGCTCGGTGCCCATTGTTACGACCGTCGCGGCTGCTCTTTTTCTTGGCGACCGTCTAACGGTTTTTCGGATTCTTGGTTTGGTTTTTGGGTTCTCGGGAGTGGCTTTGATCATGCTTGCCAAGCCGGGAGCGGCATTGCAATTTTCCATTGGGGATATATTCATTTTTATCGCCGTTCTTACTCAAGCGGCCAGTTTTATTTTAATTAATAAAATGGCAAACTCGGTAGGTTCGCAATCTTTGACGGGGTTGTCCATGTTGATGGGATCCGTTATGTTATTCGTCCTTAGCGTCACGGTTGAACCTGAAGGATTGGCTTCCTTGAAAACGGGGACTCTCATGGCCTGGCTCGTGTTTTTTGCGTCTGGTTCCATTGCGACGGCAATGGGCCATCTTTTGTATAACTATGCCATTCAGAGAATTGGAGCAGGCCAGGCTGCTCTTTTTCTTAACTTGTCTCCCTTCTTTTCGTTGGTTGGGGCTGCTGTATTTCTCGGAGAAAAAATTTATTCCATCCAATGGATCGGGTTTTTGTTGATTGTGGTCGGGGTCGTGCTCGGAACCGGATTTTTGGAACACCGCGCTAAAATCAAGAAGCCGGAAGGTGGAAAGTGAGAGGTTCGACCATAAGTTGAAAACGAATTGCTGTTTGTCCAATCGTGAAAATAAACCGCATGAAATCAAGGTTTTTACATTTGATTTCATGCGGTTTCATTTGTATAAGGCTTCTTTACTTTATTTTCATAAGAAAGAGGTGGCCGAGTTCATTTCTGAAATTCAATGGAAATTTTCACACCCTTTTCATTCACCTGTCACTCATATTTCAGCCGACTCAATGGGTTTCCTTATTTCCAGCACGATCGTTTTGTAACTGTTTTATACGGCCTTGCCTCTACATATAGACATAATAAAAGCACCGCCAATTGTCAGACGCGCATCTCACAATTGGGGTGCAATTCAGGTTCCTGCCTTCAATAGTCATGATCAAGCAGCAGTCAGCTCTATATTTACGCCTTTATGGCTGCTTCATTCAATTCTTCGGCAGATTCGGCCACGATCGAAGTCGCATGTTCAATTTCCTTTACAACTTTGATTAGAACTTTTACTTGTTCTTGCACTTCCGTTGCGGTAATGCTGTTTTGTTGTACGGACTGGACTATTTTTTGGAACGATTCATAGGTGTCTCTTGAAGAGGTAATACCGGATTGCACTGCGTTTTCCACCTGTTCCAAAGATTCGATGACCCGCTCTTTATGGTTGTTGGAAGTGGTGATTAATTCATGTATTTGAGTAATGGAATCTTTTGTTTGTTCAGCAAGCTTTTGCACTTCCTGGGCAAGTACAGCAAATCCCCTGCCATGTTCTCCGGCTCTTGCCGCCTCTATGGCGGAGTTTAAAGCCAAGACGTTTGTTTGTTCGGCTATATCTTGGACCATATATATGACATTTGAGATTTTTTCGGAAGACTCTCCCAGCTTATGGATACTTTCAATCATTTCCTTTGACAGTTCTTCCATAAAGTTGATCTTTTCAAGGAGTTCATTTAAATTGTTTTGGCCATCACTGGCAAAGTCTCTAGCCAATATCGCTTTTTCGTTACTTTCAGCCGTTGTTTGATTGACTTCATCAATGCTTATGCTTAACGTTTCAACAGAAGCCTGATTTTGCTCAGCAAGTGCCACAAGGTCTTCACTGACAGCTGTCATTTTATTTTTCAAGTAGGATTTCCCTTCTTCGAACTGAACGCTTAACTGTTCCATTTGTTCTTGATGGTATGCTTCAAGCACAATTTGTTGTTCAAAGCTCAATACCTTTTGCACCGCGTCAATGACGCTCAGAAGCTCCCCTTTGGATTGCACTTCTTTAAAAATAATCTGGGTAAGTGAATTTTGTATATTTTGGAAAGCCCCCATATACCAAGAAGGTTCAAGCCCTATTTTAAAATGTATATTGGCTACCTTCAGTCTTTTATTGATAAAATTCTTGTCAATATTGCCGTCAAACAATTCAATCATATGTCTTCTTAACGTCTTTTTTAGTCTATCCACCGTACTGTGTTTTAGAACCATTTCTTTTAAATGATCAAGATTTAAAATAGTGTCATAGAAAGTATTCACCAATAGATCAATATTCTTTTCGATTAGTGGCTGAATGCTTTTGATGATATCCAAATCAGATTTACTTAAATCGATCATCTTCATTTTGGCTATGAGACGGGCATCCTGAATGTCAATATCACCCGTTCCCCTGCTTTTGAGTGTTTTTACTGTTTTATCGGATTTGCCACTTTTTTTTACCAAACCGAACAATGCCATCCTGCTTCCTCCCCATTCCTTGATCCACTTTAACCAGCTTCTTGCTTTATGAAATGAAAAATACGATTCATCATACACATTATTATGTTTAATATTTTGCCTGCAATTATTTATATCGGCTATGTTAATCATATTATTTAGTTTTACAAGGAATTTGTTTTATATTTTTTTGCTTTACGGGGCGATCGTCCCGCCGCTTGATCTTTTTTAATTTCTAAAGCCAATAAAAATGAGTCTTTATGCCTAGGTAAAAAATAACATGTTTCCGTTGAATTATCAAATTTTATGTAGTATTTTTAAAATTATCTTGTAAACTTTCCTTTATTCTTTTTGTAAGGATAATGGGCAGATGGCGGGGGATGCCAGCATTGTTCATTTAAAAAGGCGTTATAGTGAGTTTGAAGGAAGTGTTTAGGGCTTAAAATGATTTGAGAATTGTTTCACTATGAAAAGTTTGTTGCCGAGATTGCCGGGTTCGTCAAGTTCATGAAAGCACCAAAAATATTAGACGTGTTTAAGGGAATCATTGCAGCAATCCAACAGCCGTTTGCGGAATGTTTGCCTAAAGGGGGCGGATGGAGATGTGCAAACGAACTGTTTGAATAGTAAAAAAACTCCCTGCATTCTAAAGAAAGTGTCATGTATGTCGATAAAAATGATATGAGATATCCAGTTTTGTAAACAGGCACGAGATAAATATTGAATAGAGGATGTCAATGTTCCTGTATGTCGTAAAGACCTCTGTGGAATCTGCCGCTTTACATATTTGGAGAACCTTTGAAAAGTAGTAGGGGTTCTGTTTTTATTTTTTGAAAGGGGAGGTTTGAATGAATCCGATCAATGATCAATATGTTGTTTTTGCGATTAATGATAAATATTTTGCCATCTCCATTCAAGATGTATTTGAAATTACCAGAATGAGGACTGTGAAATGGGTTCCCAATTCAAAAGACGAGTTTTTGGGTGTCATTCATTTTAGAGAAAAAGTCATACCGATTGTTAGCTTGCATCGAATGTTTTTGGAAAAGGAAAATGAATTAGTGTCAACAACCCGCATAATCGTTTTGAACAACAATATCAAGGAAAGCGGGTTTGTGGTAGATGATGTGGATCAGGTGAAGTTTCTGCCGGAAGAGTATATAGCCCCTGCCCCTCACTCATCTCAGAGTGAATGGATCAAAGGAGTTTATCATCATGATGATCAAACGATCACAATCTTGGATTTGGAAACACTGCTAAGTGATGTAGATGTAAAGAAAGTGTTGGAGTAAGCGGCTTGCAATCGCCATTGTGAACATTTTGCCATGAAGGTAAAAACGAAATTTTGTAAAAAGAAGTAAATGTTTAAGCGCCTGTAAAAGAAGAGTGAGAGTGGGTGAAACGATGGAAACGATCCAACAGGAAAAATATATTTCTTTCGCCATTGGGGAAGAATTATATGGCATCAAAATCAATGAAATAAAAGAAATCATCAAAATGCAGGATACTACCGTCATCCCAAACTCCAAAGAATATATAAAAGGAGTTATTAATCTGCGAGGCATCGTTATTCCGGTTATCAGCCTGAGACACCGATTTGACTTGCCTGAAGAAAAATACACAAAAGATACTAGAATTATAGTCGTCAGCTATGAAGGCGAAATGGTAGGCATTGTGGTCGACCGAGTAAGCCGGGTGACAACGTTTGATGATTTACAGCCATCGTCCGGGGATCACGGTAATATTGATAAATCTTTTATTAGTGGAATCGGGACTTCAGGGGAAGAATTGGTTGCTGTATTAAATTTAAATGAACTTCTTGGGCAATAGGTGGTGAAAAACATGGAAACATTCGATTTAACCGAGTTTTTGGGCGTTTTTATCGATGAGGTGGACGAACAACTGCAAATAATGGATCAGGAAGTATTGGCGCTTGAAGAAGATGGAGAATCCAAGGAAGTGATCCAAAAGCTTTTCCGTGCCGCCCATACGATAAAAGGGTCCTCCGCGACGATGGGATTCGATGACATGGCCAAATTAACCCATGCGATGGAACATTTATTGGACCATGTCCGGAATAATCGCTTACATGTAAGCGAAGCATTAATTGACCTTTTGTTTAAATGTCTCGATCAATTAAGACAGCTAAAAGATGAAATTGTTTCTGAGGAAGAACAAAGAACGGATGTCGCTCCGCTTATAAAGGAAGTGCAATCATTTTCCCAGGGAACCGGTGGTGGCAATGCTTCTGGACAACCTGAAGGCAAGGGAGAAACGGCTGCTTTGTTCACCGCGGAAACGCATCGCAAAGCTCAAGCTTTAAAGGAAAAAGGATTGCGTATTTTTCAAGTTGAAGTAAAAATATCTCCTGACTGCGGAATGAAATCAGTTCGTGCTTTTTTAATTTATAATGAGTTGCAATCATGGGGAGAGATGATACAAACCATCCCCGCAATGGACAGCGAAGTTGACGCTGACTTTCAGAATGTTTACTTCCTGATCGCTACACAACAAGATGCCGAGGACATCAAAGACTTGCTTCAATCCATGAACGAAGTTGCAGATGTAAGTGTAGTCCCGTTTACTGCAAGGAGCGAAGCGCAAAGCAAACCAGTCAAAAAGACTCGTTCGGATAGCGGATCTGCAGAAAAAAAGCCTAAGGTTACGCGCAAAAGGCAGGATGAGGCAAAGCAGAGGAAACAGACGAAACAGACGATTCGAGTGGATGTAGACCGATTGGAGCACTTAATGAACTTGGTCGGTGAATTGGTGATCGACCAAACAAGGATCAAACAAGTGGCGAGCGATTTAGGCAGACAAAACTCCGGGGCAGAAGCGATTGAAGAACTGGATCAGGTAACTGATCACATTGGCCGGGTAATCGGAGAGCTCCAGGAAAGCGTGATGAAAGTTCGGATGCTTCCGATAGGTCAATTATTCAGCCGGTTCCCGAGAATGGTACGTGATCTTTCCCATTCTTTGAACAAAGAAATAGATTTGGTCATTGAAGGCCAAGAAACAGAATTGGACCGGACAGTTATTGAAAAGATTGGCGATCCGCTCATCCACTTAATACGAAATGCGGTGGATCATGGACTTGAATCCACTGAGGAGCGAATCAAGAATAATAAGCCTGAAAAGGGCCTTTTACGTATTAATGCCTACCACGAGGAAAATCAGGTTGTCATTACCGTGGAAGATGATGGCGCGGGAATAAACCCCGAGAAAATAAAAGCTTCCGCCATTAAAAAAGAACTGATCACCACAGAAGAAGCCGAGGCAATGACAGATGAAGAGGCGATACATTTAATTTTTCGCCCGGGATTCTCGACTGTTGCGAATGTCAGTGATGTTTCCGGAAGAGGAGTGGGCATGGACATCGTCCGAAACCACATTGAAAGTTTAAATGGAATCATTGAACTGGACTCAAAACTGGGGAAAGGCACCATTTTTAAAATCAAACTTCCGTTAACATTGGCGATTATTACAGGGCTGATTGTGGGCATAGGCGAGAGAACCTTTATCATCCCGATGAGCAACGTCCTGGAGATTGTACGAGTACCTCTGGATTCCATCCAAACGATAAAAGGAAAATCCATTGTGGTGATCAGGGAGCAAGTTTTACCTGTCGTATGGTTGAACGATTTATTACAGATTCCCAGAAAAGATCGAAATAACAGGCAGGTTCCGCTTGTCATTGTAGGTTTGGGTGAAAAAAGAATCGCTTTAATGGTGGATGAACTGCACGGCAACCAAGAAATCGTTGTAAAATCATTAGGAAAATATATCGGCAAAATTAAATATATATCAGGAGCTACCATTTTGGGTGATGGTAGAGTTGAATTAATACTGGAAGTTGCCGGTATTTCCAGGGTTGTTAATGACGAATAAACATGAAATCAGAATAGGGGAATGGAATTATGAGGATTTTAATTGTGGATGATGCTGCTTTTATGCGCATGACTTTACGAAAGATGTTGGAAGAGTTTGGCCACGAAGTGGTGGGAGAAGCTGTTGATGGCAATGATGCGGTAGAGAAGTACAAAGAATTAAATCCTGATTTGGTTACGATGGATATCACGATGCCAAACAAAGACGGGATCACCGCCACCAAGGAAATAAGGGAACTTGATCCCAAAGCCAAGGTTCTTATTTCATCAGCTATGGGGCAGGAGTCAATGGTTAAAGATGCCATCATTGCAGGAGCCTCCGATTTTATCGTTAAGCCAATTGATCCGCAAAGAATGAGTGCAGCTATCAAAAAGATTGGTGAAAAGTAAACAAGGTTCAGTAACTCTTTTTTGGTAGCGAGAAATGAATGTGAGGATGGAACTTATGAATACAATTAGTTTAGAACCTTTTTTAAAAGCATCAACACATGTGTTTGAACAATTTCAAATGTCTTGTCAAGAAACCGGGGACAACAGCCAAGCAGCAACACCAACATCGGAAGATGTACTCGCTATGATAGGCATAACAGGTGATGTCCGCGGACAAATCATTTTTAGAATTCCTTTACAGGTTGGGCTGGAGATCTCTTCTACAATGATGGGGATGCCGACTGAAAACTTGGATCAAATGGCTCAAAGCGCACTTTTGGAACTGGGGAATATGATTTGTGGCAATGCCATGACTATTTTTATGGAGAAGGGTTTTTCCATGAATATCACACCTCCAACGTTAGTGGTAGGCCAATCTATCGAGGTGTCAGGAACAGAGATGAAAGCTTTATACACCGCTCTGTCCATCAATAATACGGGATCTATTGAACTAACGCTTCTGTATGAAGAATAAAATCCCGATGGAGCTGAAGGTAAAACCATGCCAAAAGTGATTGATTTGGAGAAAGATTATGAGCAATTTGTGCTGAAGATCAAAAAGAGGACCAATATAGATTTGCAGCTCTATAAAGAGGATCAAATGAAGCGAAGGTTGACTGCTTTTAAAACAAGAAAGGGCTTTTCCACCTTCGATGATTTGTTCGTTGGGATGATCAATAATGAATTTCTATTTGATGAGTTTTTAGATCATATGACGATCAACGTGACAGAATTTTTTCGTAACCCCATGAGATGGGAAATACTGGAGAAAAAAATTATTCCCAGGCTGTTGTCACAAAATGATGTCATTCATTGCTGGAGTGCCGCTTGTTCAACTGGGGAGGAACCTTATAGTGCGGCGATGGTATTGTCTTCCCTCAACAATGTAAAAGATTTTCGGGTTTTGGCCACGGATATTAATCAAAAAGTCCTTGATAAAGCAAAACGTGGAGAATATGAGGAAAGCTCATTGAAAAACCTGTCTCCTGCTCAAATCAAATCTTTTTTTCAGGATGCGGGTGACCATTTCAAAGTGAGGGATGAGATCAAAAGAAAGGTAGAATTCAAAAAGCAAGACTTATTGTCAGAACCTTTTCCAGGAGGTTTTGATTTGATTATTTGCCGGAATGTATTAATCTACTTTACTGATGAAGCAAAGGACGATCTTTTTCATAAATTTAGCAGATCGCTGAATAAAGGAGGATACCTTTTTGTCGGAGGGGCCGAGCAGATTTTTCAACCCGGAAAATATCAGTTAAAGGAAACAGAGACGTTTTTTTATATGAAAGTATAGGAGAGGTTTCAGGTGTTAAAAATCAGGGTGCTTGTTGTTGATGACTCCATGTTTATGCGTAAACTCATTTCAGAACTGATTAATCAAGATCCCTTGCTGGAAGTGGTCGGGATCGCCAAAAACGGGCTGGAGGCAATGGAATTAACAAAAGAACTTAAGCCTGACGTCATAACCATGGATATTGAGATGCCGAAAATGGATGGCCTATCAGCACTTGAGCAAATTATGAAAAACTTCCCTACTCCTACCCTTATGGTAAGTTCTCTTACCGATAAGGGAGCATATGAAACAATTAAAGCCTTGCAGCTCGGAGCTGTAGACTTTATCCAAAAACCGTCGGGCTCTATCTCAGTGGATATGTTTCGTGTAAGAGATGAACTACTTACAAAAGTCAAAGCGGTTGCCAAGGCGCCGCTTTCGAAAGATCGGCCTAAACGTAGATTCGCACCCGCAAAAAAGATAAAAAAAGATCCCATTCTTCATCCGGGTCCTGTCAATACAACGTTTAACCAAATATTTGCCATCGGGACATCCACAGGCGGGCCAAAAGCGCTCGAAACCGTCATTACTGAGCTCCCGCCTGATTTTCATTGTCCGGTATTGGTTGTTCAGCATATGCCGCCTAAATTCACTCATTATTTGGCGAAAAGATTAAACGACATTTCCAATGTCACCGTGACTGAAGCTGAAAACAATGAAATCATCCGGGGTGGTACGGTTTATATTGCACCGGGAGATTATCATATGGAAGTCCGTCAAACCATCAATGGCTATCGAATCGTGCTGAACAAGGAGCCGCAACGGAATGGGCATCGCCCATCTGTCGATGTTTTATTTGATTCTGTTTCCAAGCTGAAAAAGTTAAAACGCCACTATATTATTATGACCGGCATGGGCAGTGATGGAGCGAAAGGGATGCAAAAAGGCAAAGAGGAAGGCGCCGCGACAACCATTGCCGAATCTGAAAAAACTTGCGTTGTCTATGGTATGCCGAAATCAGCCGTTCAACTGGGGTGCGTGGATCATATTATGCCTGTAGATCGCATTTCCGCGAAGATGGTGGAATTGGCAAAGGCATGATGAATGATTGGAAAAAATGGTTTCACTTTAAACAATGTATATTTCTCATCCTTACTTGGGTGAGTTTTTTTGTGGTTAAACTGTTTAGTATATTCTAAAAATTGCTTGAATACAAAGAATTTTAATGATTAAATGGAGAAAACAGGACTTCGTAGATTGGGGTGGATGAAATGACGACAGCAAGTATTCTCTCTCATTTAAAGGCAGTTATTCCTGAAGATCGCATTTTTGATGGGGAAGATGATGAACTCCATCTTGGCAATGGAGGAAAAGTGACGATTTACCCCAAAACTGAGCAGGAAATGGCTGATATTTTGGCTTATGCCAACACATCGGGACAAACCGTTTCTGTCATGGGAGCGGGAACGAAAAGAGGATTTGGCGGTTTAACGGAACAAGCTGATATATTGATATCGACAAAATCCTATACTGGGGTTGTTGAACATGTTCAAGGTGATATGACCGTGACGGTGAGGGCAGGAACCGTATTTGGCGAATTGCAGCAGTATCTTGCCGATTATTATCAAAAAGTGGCCGTCGATCCTTTTTTTCCCGAAGAAGCAACGGTGGGCGGGGTGATTGCCGCCAATGACAGCGGGCCGAAACGATTTAGATACGGCGCCGCGCGGGATGCTGTCATCGGGATGAGAATCGTTTATCCAGATGGAAAAATAATCCGCACCGGCGGAAAAGTGGTGAAAAATGTAGCGGGGTATGACATGAATAAGTTATTTATCGGCTCAATGGGAACTCTTGGGGTTATTTCGGAAGTGACATTTAAGTTGCGTCCTCTACCAAAGTGCGAAAGCGTTGCTTTTATCAGTTTCCCGGCTAATCAGATGAAAGAGATACGCCGATTTGCCTCACAACTTTTGGATGTCATGATTGAGCCTGTTGCCATTGAATTGCTGAACCCAACAATGGCCGCTACATTAACAGGATATGCATGCACAACTTTGGTTGTCAGCTTTGAAGATGTAGAAAGTTCGGTTCTTTATCAAGAAAACATGCTCAAGGCAATGAAGCCTTCGGACTCTGAACTGTCCATACTGTCTGAAGGGGAAACAAAACAATTTTGGGATTCCTTTTATTCCAAAGGAAATAAGGGTCAAAACGTTTTTCAGGCGGCTGTCAAAATAGGCGTCGTCAACATGGACGTTGTAGAGATTATCAACGAAACCATGAAACTGGAACACTCGCAAAACATACAACTCAAGGCTCATGGAGGTTTGGGGCATGGGCTCTGCAAAATCAATTTTTATGGAGAGGCAGAGAAAGTGGTTGCGGCCATTCACCAGATGAGAACAAAGGCGGAACAGCTTGGCGGCTATGCCGTTATCACACATTTGCCGTTATCTTATAGAAAGGAGATTCAAGTTTGGGGAGAAAAACCGTCTTACTTTTTCTTGCTGGAAGGGATGAAAAAAGAGGTTGATCCAAAAGGAATATTAAATCGGCACAGATTTGTGGGAGGGATATAATTGTCTGCAGAAAAGCAAAGGGAAGCTCAACAAACCCCTGCATGTGAGGAAATACGGCTGGGCAACTATCTTTGGCAAGATCCCCCTGATCCCAATAAGTGGGCAGATTGCGTACACTGTGGCATGTGTTTGGAGTCATGTCCAACATATGAAATAACAGGGCAGGAACAGCATTCACCGCGGGGGCGCGTCCATCTCATTCAATCGGTTGCTGAAGGCAGGCTGGAAGTAAATGAGGATTTGGTTCATCCAGTGTTTGATTGTTTAGATTGCCGGGCTTGTACTACGGCGTGTCCCGCAGATGTCAATGTGGGCGGGCTGATCGAGGAAGCAAGAGGACAGATTCGGCAGGCCATGCCTTTAACAGGCTGGAAAAATATTGTGAGTAAATTATTTTTGGAAAGCTTGTTCCCATATCCCGCTCGAATGCAAAAGATTGGCGGGATGTTAAAGCTGTATCAAAAAAGCGGGATACAAACAGTCGTAAGAAAAACCGGCTTGATCCGTGTAATGCCCAAGCATCTTGTTGAAATGGAAGGGATCATGCCGGTTATTGAACAGCAGGCCGTTCAAAAGAAATATAAAAATGAAGACGTGATCAAGACAAAGACAGAGAAAAAGGGTGAAGCCGCCCTGTTAACCGGCTGCATAATGGATATCATGTTCAGTGATGTGAACGAGGCAACGATTCATGTCTTAAATAGAAATGGAGTCGATGTGACGATTCCTAAAAATCAGACATGCTGTGGCGCGCTTCATGTTCATGCCGGTGATAGGGAAATGGGAAGAAAGCTGGCGAAACAAAATATTCAAGCATTTGCAGAGACAGAAACGATTGTGGTGAATGCTGCCGGATGTGGGTCAATGATGAAAGAATATCCCGAGTTGTTCCGCTTTGACCAGGAGTGGAAAGAACGTGCGGAAGTCTTTTCCAACAAGATAAAGGATATATCGGAATATTTGCATGATATTGGATACGAAAAACCAACAGCCGAAATTCACAAGCGAGTAACGTACCATGATGCGTGCCACTTGGTACACGGGCAAGGCATTTCGAAGGAACCCCGGGACATTTTGCAGGCTATTCCTGGTGTGGAAATCGTAGAAATGCCCAATGCTGACCGCTGCTGCGGAAGCGCGGGAATCTATAATATTACGAATCCCGAAATGGCGGATGCGATATTGGCAAGCAAAATGAGCAATGTTCCCCACGATGTGGACATTATATCTATGGGAAATCCAGGGTGCATGCTCCAAATGGCACTCGGTGTCCAAAGGCACGGACGACGACAGGAGATCGTTCATACAGTCCAATTGCTTGATTTAGCCTATCAAAAAGAAAAAGAGGGGGTGAAATGATGAAAACAAGAAACATAAAAGTGGCCGATCCTCATATACAAAACTTGGCATCTCTTTTATCGGGACCTAATCCTATTTTATACAAAAAAGTTGATTTGGCCGCTTATGATTGTGACGGTTTTACGATTCAGAGATTTTTGCCCAAGGCGGTTGTTTTTCCTGAAAATACAGAAGAAGTGGCAGCAGTCGTCAAATATTGCGCTGAAAACAATTTACCGTTTTTGGCGCGCGGGGCAGGCACGGGCTTGAGCGGAGGAGCGATTCCGCTTAATGGAGAAGTGATCATCAGTTTGACAAGAATGAAACGCCTTTTAAGTGTTGATCTTGAAAATAGGCGAGCGGTCGTGGAGCCAGGTTTTATTAACTTGCAATTAACCCGTTCTGTTGCAAATAAAGATTATTATTATGCTCCTGATCCATCCAGTCAATATTGCTGTACGATTGGGGGCAATGTTGCTGAAAATGCCGGTGGTGCACATTGTCTGAAATATGGGGTGACGACCAATCATATTTTGGGATTGGAGGTCGTTTTACCGAATGGAGAGATAATGGAGATTGGAAAAAACGGCATTCCCGATGAACCGGGCTATGATTTGCTTGGGCTGTTAACGGGGTCTGAAGGAACGCTGGGCATCGTGACAAAAATTACAATCAGGCTATTAAAAAATCCGGAATCAAAGCAAACGGTACTGGCCTATTTTGACCGGATAGAAGACGGAAGCCAGGCGGTATCCGACATTATTTCGGCAGGAATTGTTCCGGCTGCATTGGAAATGATGGATAAAATCGCGATCGAAGGTGTGGAGTCTGCCGCTTTTCCGGTTGGGCATCCCCGGGACATCGCGGCTGTATTATTAATAGAAGTCGATGGAATCGCCGCGGGAATCGAGGAACAGATTGAACAAATATTAGAAGTATGCAGAAACAGAAATGTGAGGGAGGTGAGGGTGGCCAAAAATGAACAAGAAAGAGAAAGATGGTGGGCGAACCGGAAAACAGGCTTTGGAGCGATGGGGGCTATTTCGAACGATTACCTCGTCCAGGATGGAGTTATACCACGAAGCAAATTACCTCAAGTATTGAAAAAGATTCATCACATCAGTAAAGAGCATGGATTAAGGATCGCCAATATTTTTCACGCGGGAGATGGGAACCTTCATCCGCTTGTCCTGTTTGATTCGCGGATTCCGGGCGAAACCGAAAAGGCGATCGAAGCGGGAAGCGCCTGTTTAAAGGCATGCGCCGATGCAGGCGGCACGATTACAGGTGAACATGGTGTGGGGATCGAGAAAAAGGAAGAAATGCGCTTCGTTTTTACAGATGATGAAATAACTGCCCAAATAAATATCCGCCGGGTATTTAATCCGGATAATCTGTTAAATGCGGGAAAAATGTTTCCAACCCCTGGCCGTTGCGCCGAGATAAAACAAGAACTTCAGAAAAAATAACCATAATACATTCACCACAAAAGAAGGCATATAAAAAATTCACTTTGAAAGGAGTTTTTTGGTGAGTACAGGCTTGCTTGCTTTTTTATCTCTATTGCCGATTCTTGCTGTAGGTGTGTTTCTTGTTGGGTTGAGGTGGCCTGCCAGCAGGGCTATGCCCATTTCTTATATTCTGGCAGCCGCATTGGCGCTTTTTGTGTGGCAAGTTCCAGGAGCAAATGTTGGGGCCGCGACAATTAATGGCGTTGTTGTCGCCTTTACCCTCTTATACATCATTTTTGGCGCCATTTTATTGTTGAATACGCTCCAAGAGAGCGGCGGCATTAAAACAATTCGCCAAGGATTTACGGATATTTCGGAAGACCGGCGAATCCAGGTTATCATTATTGCCTGGTTATTTGGCTCTTTTATCGAGGGGTCTGCCGGGTTTGGAACGCCTGCGGCTGTTGCCGTTCCGCTCCTTGTCGGTTTGGGATTCCCCGCTATGGCGGCAGTTGTGGCGGGCATGGTGATTCAAAGTACCCCGGTAACTTTTGGGGCAGTGGGAACCCCGGTGCTTGTCGGGGTTCAAACAGGGCTCTCGGCAGACCCCGGCATTAGCAATGACTTTCTGCAGTTGGTCACGGTGATTGGCGGCAAGACGGCCATTTTGCACATGATAGCCGGCACATTCGTTCCACTATTTGTTGTATCGCTCATGACACGATTTTTTGGTAAAAACAAATCATTTTCAGAAGGAATTCAAGTATGGAAGTTTGCGTTGTTCGCTGCATTTGCCATGACGATTCCGTACGTGATCGTAGCAAATGTTCTTGGTCCCGAGTTTCCATCTATGACGGGCGGATTGGTCGGCCTGATCATTGTCGTATTGGCGGCCAAAAAAGGGCTGTTTGTGCCCCCGAAAGAAGAGGCATGGAATTTTGAAGATGAATCCAAATGGGACTCTGATTGGAAAGGAACAGTTGTTATAAAAGACATCGCTCATAAAAGCGGCTCCATGTCAATGATTCGTGCCTGGTCCCCTTACATTCTAGTTGGGATTTTCCTCGTTTTGACCAGATTAAAGACCTTGCCGTTTATGGAGTGGGCCCAGTCATGGACAATCGCATTTGAAAATATGTTTGATTCGGGCATTACAGCAAGCTTTCAGCCGCTCTATTCGCCGGGCACCATTTTCATTATCGTTTCTTTCATCACATACTTCTTACATGGAATGAATGGAAGCGCTTACTACAGGTCGTGGGCGCAATCCGGAAAAACGGCTTTGGCTGCATCTACTGCTCTCATTTTTACTGTCCCGATGGTGCAAGTATTTCTGAATAGCGGCGGTGGAGAAGCGGGCTATGAACGAATGCCGATAGAGCTTGCCAACGGTGTTGCGGCACTTGCCGGGGAGTACTGGCCGTTTTTTGCCACCTTTATTGGGGGCCTCGGAGCATTTATTGCAGGAAGCAATACGGTGAGCAACATGATGTTTTCCCTTTTTCAATATGACGTTGGATCACAGATTGGCGTCGATCCGACTTGGATTGTCGCTTTGCAATCTGTTGGCGGTGCGGCGGGAAACATGATTTGCGTCCATAATGTTGTAGCCGCATCCGCCGTTGTTGGTTTGCTTGGCAAAGAGGGAACGGTTATTCGAAAAACATTATTCCCGTTTACGTATTATGCGCTGTTAACCGGCTCCATCGGTTATGCCATTGTATGGTACTCCCAGAAAGGGTTGTTTAATCTTGGGTCCATCATAGCCTTGGCCATTATATTTACCGCTATTTACATCATTGCCACGAACCGCAACCGGATAGCCGTGCTTAAAGTGACGGCATCGGATCATTCGGTAAAAGATGTAAAGTAATAATCCCAGGCATTCACTGAGCGATTCGGTGGGTGCTTTTTATGTTGGGAAAATGCACTGGCGAACATGTTGAAAAGCGAAGCGAAAGTCGTTTGCGAATGCCAAAGTCCCCAAGCGCTGTTGGAGAAAAGCATTCGTCGAATTCTCCCAACTCCTCGAAAGACTTCGTTCATAAGATAAAAATGTCCCACCAAAAAGAGGCTGTCTAGTATTGCACTAAAAGGTAACACCCAAGAAAGTTGAATATACAGCATTCTTGGGTTTTTTTGAAATTTTCAAGCAGCAATATTACTTATCGGACAATCCCTGATTCCATTTGGACCGGCAAGGTTGGATGGCAGCGACCAGACGCCTTTGGGCGTCTTGCTTTGTTTGTGTGAGAAAATATGTTTAAAACTACTATGTTTTATGTTTATGAACTTGGAGGATACATTGATATAATGGAAGGTGTTTAGACATACCGAAAGGAGTACTTTTTGTGAACCTGAGCCATTTTTCGATTAGAAGACCGGTTTTTACAATCGTTACAATGTTTCTCGTTGTTATACTCGGAATCGTCTCACTTCTAAAAATTCCGCTGAAATTAATACCAGATATTAATCCCCCCATTGCCGTTGTAGTGACGTCTTATGAGGGGGCAAGTCCGGAGGAAGTGGTTGAAAAGATTACTAAACCGCTGGAAGCAAACTTATCCACACTACCGGGCATTAAAAATATACAATCATTTTCCGAGGATGGATCTAACTTGGTTTTGTTGGAGTTTTCATGGTCCACTTCGATTGATGATGTTCAAAACGATATACTGCAAAGAATTGATCAGACTCCGGTTCCTGCCGATGCGGAAAAACCGAGATTATTAAAGTTTGATCCATCGCAATTTCCGGTCATTCAGCTTTCACTAAAATCCAATACGGATGAGGACTCCTTAAAAAGGCTTGCCGATCAATTAACAACGGAACTGAAAAGAGTGAAAGGCGTAGCGAGCGTGAATGTGTCCGGAACGCTAACTGAAGAAATCCGGATCACGCTTGACCAAAACAAACTGAGAGACTATGGGCTCTCCCAGTCGGATATTGTGAATGTGGTTCAAGCGAGCAATGTGTCAATGCCCGGCGAAACTGTGTTAACGGATGGAAAGGAATTGACAACACGCATTATTAGCAGCCTTCAATCTCCTAAAGATATCGAAAACCTTTCCGTTACAATCAATCCGGCAAGCGGCGAAAAAATTCAGATACGTGACGTGGCCACTGTGAACCTGCAGAAGCAAGAGGAAAAAACAATTACACGGACAAATGAATTGCCGTCTGTTCTAGTCAGTGTTTTGCAGGAATCAGATGCGAATACAGCAAGCGTCTCAAAGGATTTTCAAAAAGAATTAAAAACATTGCTTCAAAAAGACCAATTTAAAGACATTGAAGCAGATATTCTTTTTGACCAAGGGGATTATATTAGGATTGCTATCGGAAACATTTCTTCTTCCCTCATCATCGGGGGAGCGCTGGCAATGCTCGTATTGTTTTTATTCTTACGAAGTGTAAAAAGTCCACTCATTATTGGCATTGCGATCCCTTATTCCGTTATCGTGACGTTTGTTTTAATCTATTTTTCGGATTTCGCATTGAATATTATGACTCTCGGTGGGCTTGCGCTTGGCATCGGTATGCTTGTTGATAATGCCATTGTTGTCATTGAAAATATTTATCGGCATCTTTCGATGGGAAAAGATCCGAAAACTGCCGCGAGAGAAGGTGCCAAAGAGATCGCAGGTGCCATTACGGCTTCCACTTTAACCACGGTTGCCGTGTTCCTGCCCGTTGTATTTATCAGTGGTCTTTTAGGTCAATTGTTTAAAGAATTCGCTCTAACCATTTCATTTAGCCTTTTTGCATCACTATTCGTCGCCTTGACTGTTGTTCCGATGCTTGCCAGCAGGGTGTTGAAAAAGCCGCCAGCCAATCATGAGGCAAGGCGACGCAGGTCCAAGACGTTTAGATGGCTGGACCGTTCCATTCGCTGGTCCTTAAGGCACCGCTTCGTCGTCTTGCTCGTCTCTCTACTGCTCTTTGTTGGAGGAGCCGCTGGAATATCAACAGTAGGTATGCAGTTTTTACCTCCAACGGATGAAGGATTTTTCAGCATGAATGTGGAGCTGGAAAATGGCGCCGCTTTGTCTGAAACGGAGAAAGTTGTCAAATTGATTGAGGACCGCTTAAAAGATGATAAGGCCGTCAATACGTATGTCAGCTTGATTGGTTCTACTCAGGAAGCCTCCTTCCAAGGCAGTTCGAAAGCAAATACGGCAGAGATTTATGTAAAGATGCAATCTCTAGAGGATAGAGACATATCACTGTTTCATTATGTTGAAGATCTTAAGTCGGAATTGGAAAAAGAGGTGGAGAAGGCAAAAAAAGGAACGAAACTTACGTTTCAAGTAGACACTGCTTCCGGCATGGAAGCACAAACCTTGACATTTAATGTGAGCGATACGGATAAAGAGCGTTTAGATAAAAATACCGATAAAATTTATAAAGCGCTTGGCCAGTTGGATCATGTGACATCCCTCATGACGAGCACCGCGGAAACAGTTGAGGAAGTCCAAATGACGATTGACAGGGAAAAAGCGTTTGAAGCCGGACTAGCTCCAGCACAAATCGCAACCATCGTCAACGATGTAACACGCGGTGTGCAGGCAGCGCAAATAATTGGTGAAAACTCCGATGTATATGGGGTTTTCGTTCAATACGATGAACAAGTAACAAGAAATCTCGATAAGCTGAAAACGGTATTGATTAAAAAGCCGGACGGAACCTATACGGAATTAAAAGATGTGGCAACAGTCAAAGTAGGTGAAGGGCCGGTTGAAATCCAGCGAATCAACCAGCAAAACTCTGTGGAATTTACAGTAAAATACAGTACGGATACCAATTTAGGAGATATCACGAAAAGAGTTAATGAGAAAATAGCCGACCTTAACTTGGAAGACGGAACAGAAATCACATACAGCGGGGAGTCAGAGCTGCTTGAAGACTCCATCAGTGACATGATGATGGCGTTTATCCTGGCCATTATCCTTGTCTATATTGTCATGGCTGCCCAATTCGAATCATTCAAATATCCGTTTGTCATCATGTTTACAGTGCCACTTATGGCGATCGGTGTAATGATTGCGCTATTTTTGGCGCAAATGCCGCTCAGCATACCAGCATTGATTGGTATCATTATATTGGCGGGAATCGTCGTAAATAATGCCATTGTGATCGTTGACTATATAAATCAACGAAAAAGGGACGGAATGTCAAGCTACGATGCGCTTGTCATTTCTGTAAAAGACAGGGCTCGTCCTATTTTGATGACAGCATTAACGACCATTTTGGGGCTTGTTCCGCTTGCACTTGGAATCGGTGAAGGAACAGAAATGAACCAGCCAATGGGGGTAGCGGTCATCGGGGGACTCGTCAGCAGTACCTTCCTTACTTTATTTGTTATTCCGGTTGTTTATAGTCTGTTTGACCCGGAAACAAGAAAAATGAATAAAAAAAATAAAAAAACCTCATGATAACCATTGAAATTTGATCCATTGTGTTTTATAATACTAATAGTTTAATAGGCTTGGCTTTTAGTGAAGGGGAGTAGCAGCAGATGCGTTTACCTGCATCTGCAACAAAGTCGTCAATTCGTGAAGGTTACGCTTCACCGGCTTTGTTGGCATGATAAATGTCTAGCAAGACCTTTGCCCATCGGGCAGGGGTCTTTTTGTTTTCTTGAAAAATCCATTTTAAATGCCCGGTGGAATGTCTATACTATATTGGAGGGATTTCTTTGGATTTTTCTATGCTACTGGAGTATTTATGGGTCCTGGTTATTTTAGTGGGACTGGAAGGGATTTTGGCCGCGGACAATGCGGTCGTCATGGCTGTCATGGTCAAGCATTTGCCAAGGGATAAACAGAAAAAGGCGTTGTTTTACGGCTTGTTTGGTGCATTTATTTTTCGATTTATCGCCTTATTCCTTATCACTTTTTTAGTTAATGTATGGCAAATACAAGCGCTTGGTGCAGCTTATTTATTATTTTTATCTGTTCATCACATTGTGAAAAAGTATTCGGCTAATGGTAATGAAAGTAAACCGGAAAAAGTAAAGAACAAAAAATCCCACTCATTTTGGCCGACGGTGATTAAAGTTGAAATTGCCGACATTGCTTTTGCGATTGATTCCATGCTTGCAGCGGTTGTTCTTGCTGTTACATTGAAGCCGACAGGATGGTTTCAAGTAGGGGGCATAGACGGAGGCCAATTTATTGTCATGTTACTTGGCGGCCTTATCGGAGTAATCATTATGCGTTTTGCCGCCACAACCTTTGTGCGTTTGTTGGCCAAATATCCTGGTTTGGAGACAGCCGCATTTCTGATCGTTGGATGGGTCGGGGTAAAATTGGCTGTGTTAACATTGTCACATCCAAATCTTGGTATTTTAAACAAGCATTTTCCCGAATCAGCGGAATGGAAGCTTACATTCTGGATCGTCCTGGTTGTCATTGCAGCCGGTGGATATTTTCTATCGAAAAAGAATGTCTTACAAGAATCTAAATAAATGGAAGACCGCTTATGGTGTATCGCGATCAATAGCACGAGTTTGAAAAAGCTCCTTTAGTGACGGGACCACGCCAGCCCCTGGGGGATGATTAAAGAAGCGGCCAAAATCAATAAACCGAGGCGATCACTGCCGTTCCATGGGGATACATGGAAAGTGGTCATCAGGCCGAAGTGCTCATTTCCGTTTTATGGGGGAAATGGAAAAAACGGTCATAAGAGATGGCAGTGATCGAGCCTGTTCTATGGGGATAATCGAAGCAGTGGTCATCAGGCCGAGGTGCTCGTTCCCATTTTAATGGGAAAAACGATCAAAGCTCGTATACGGAGATAATCGAAAAAACGGTTATTCAACGCTTATTGTGCTCAAAGGAAAGGGACCGGGACATAACCATGTAAAAATGAAACAAACCGCATGGAATCAAGTTTAAAAACCTTGATTTCACGCGGTTTTATTCTCACGATTTTTACGAATATTAATCAGGCTTTCAACTTATACCCCAGCCCCCGCCTCTATATTTGATATTCCCTTTTATGGGGTATATATTTGGGGACGGTGAAGTATCATTTATACCTGGTATTATCCAAGTTAGGGAAGTTGGCGTTAATTGGCGTTAGACTTTAGCTGTCTTAGCTGTCGCTTTGTTGGTTGGATAATTGTACTTGTGCTTGTTTCACAAGGCGCTTAGTGATTTCTCCGCCTACGGAGCCATTTGCCCTCGCTGCTGTGTCGGATCCAAGAGTAACACCGAATTCCTGAGCTATTTCGTATTTCACGTTGTCCAAAAATTGTTCCACGCCAGGAACAAGCAATTGATTGCTTTGCTGTCCCATACCTATTCCTCCTTTCTCTTTGTTTGGCTTAATTTTTATTATTCCGCGCAAAGTGTAAACCATGCTGGAACATGCTGTATATTGGTGCATAACTTCCTATATGGCTAAAATCAATCCATTTTTTTCTGAAATCGTGGTGAATAATTCTTTCTTTTTAATACTTTTTTGCTTAATATGTAAGAATGAGTAACAAAAAGGAAATTGAATATGATGAATGACAAACCGATACATAAACAAAAATTATACAGACTCGCCCTGACACCGTTCCGGTTATTGGTTTCCTACTATATAATGGCAGTTGCGGTTGTGTCGATACTTTTAAGCCTTCCGGTCGCCAGGCAAAAGGGAGCTGACTGGTCGGCAATGGATGCTGTCTTCGTTGCAGCCAGCTCCGTTAGTGTCACGGGTTTGACAACTGTTGACTTATCAGAAACGTTTACAATAACAGGTATTTTTATTTTGATCTTTGCCCTTCAAATCGGCGGGATCGGCATTATGACAATAAGTACATTTTTTTGGCTTATTTTCGGAAAAAAAATCGGGCTAAAGCAAAGGCAATTGATTAAGACGGATCAAAATCAGCTTAATTTTTCGGGGTTAGTCAGTTTGCTCAGGCAAATTGTTGCCTTGATTTTACTAATTGAAGTTCTCGGGGCGCTTGTGCTTGGCGTTTATTATTTGAACTATTTTCCAACATGGCAGGAGGCTTTTCTTCAGGGGCTGTTTGCTGCTGTCAGTGCGACAACGAATGCGGGGTTCGATATTACTGGACAATCTTTAATTCCTTTTGCCCGGGACTATTTTGTCCAGTTTGTTACAATCATCCTGATCATTCTTGGCGCCATTGGCTTTCCTGTATGGATTGAAGTGAAAAACTTCTTATTTAACAAGCCGTTGAAAAATCGCTTTCAATTCTCTCTTTTTACGAAAATTACCACTTCCACCTATTTTTTATTGTTGGGTTTTGGAACGATTGTGATTATTTTTTTAGAGTTTAACGGGTATTTTGTCGGAAAATCTTGGCATGAATCATTCTTTTATGCTTTGTTTCAATCAACTACGATGAGAAGTGCCGGATTATTAACGCTCGATATTAACGACCTTCATCATTCGACAGTACTTTTCATGTCGGCCCTCATGTTTATCGGAGCTTCGCCAAGCTCTGTCGGAGGCGGCATTCGTACAACCACTTTTGCCTTAAATATATTATTTCTTTATCATTATGCAAGAGGGAACAGGTCCATTAAAGTCTTTAAAAGAGAGATTCACCAGGCTGATGTGATTAAATCGCTTGTCGTTCTATTGCTTGCGGTTTTGTTATATGGCATTTCCATCATTATTTTATCTTATACGGAAGATGCCAGTTTGTTGGCCATTATATTTGAAGTTTCCTCCGCTTTTGGTACGTGCGGGGCTTCCATGGGGATAACAGCCGATTTAACCAATACGGGAAAATGGCTGTTGATCATATTAATGTTCATTGGCAGAGTCGGGATTTTATCATTCTTGTTCATTATGTCAAGCAATGAAAAGGAACCGGACTTCCATTATCCGAAAGAACGGGTCATCATTGGCTAGTCAAAATTTCAAGGAGGCATGACAATGGAAAAAATCAAAATAGGCATTGTTGGTTATGGAAATTTGGGACGCGGTACAGAAGCGGCTATCGAGCAAAATCGGGATATGGAGCTTGTTGCTGTTTTTTCGCGCAGAAACCCGGAAGATGTTCATGTGAAGAATCCACAAGTCAAAGTGTTGCATATTTCCGATGCTGAATCATATGTGAACGATATTGATGTCATGATTTTATGCGGAGGATCCGCAACAGACCTTCCCGAGCAGGGGCCAGAGTTTGCCAAGCTGTTTAATACAATTGACAGCTATGACACACATGCGAAAATACCTGAATATTACAGTGCGGTGAATGAAGCGGCAATATCCGGCAAAAAAACAAGCATTATTTCCGTCGGTTGGGATCCGGGCATGTTTTCTCTAAACAGGCTGATGGGAGAAGCGATTCTTCCTGAAGGGGCGACATATACGTTCTGGGGAAAAGGACTCAGCCAGGGCCATTCCGATGCTGTTCGCAGAATTGAAGGCGTAAAAGGCGCCGTGCAATATACAATTCCGATTGAAGAAGCTGTTGAACGCGTAAGAAGAGGGGAAAATCCTGAACTGACCACTAGGGAAAAGCATTTGCGCGAATGTTACGTTGTAGCGGAAGAAGGAGCGGATTTAGGTAGGATTGAGAAAGAAATCAAAACAATGCCAAATTACTTCGCCGATTATGAGACAACCGTACACTTTATTTCAAAAGAAGAGCTGGAGAAAAATCATGCTAAAATGCTTCACGGCGGATTTGTGATCCGAAGCGGAAAGACCGGAGAAGGAACGAATCAAATTGTCGAGTATTCTCTAAAGCTTGACAGCAACCCGGAATTTACTTCAAGCATTTTGGTTGCTTACGCAAGGGCGGCCTATCGGTTGAATGCCCTGGGGCAAATTGGCGCCAAGACGGTATTTGATGTACCTGTCGGTCTCCTGTCTCCGAAATCTCCCGAACAGCTCAGAAAAGAGCTTTTGTAAAAAGTTCCCAAGTTAGCAATTATATATAGTTTCAAAAACCGGCTCTAGGGCCGGTTTTTGGTGTTTAAATGTCATGAATAAGACGCTTGCGCATGTTTGTAGCCTGTTTTTTTGCTAAAGGGAACAAAGATGATCTTCCATCGGCCGGGTCAAAATAAACGAGGGCCATGGATGGCTGTGAAACGATCCGGCCAGATTGAAGATAATCTGAGATGCTGAATGGAAATAGTTCAAGGATCGTATGCTTAAATAAATCCCTTTCCTTTAACTGCAGACGGGCAAACGCGCTGCCGGCCATTTCGGGTTTAGCGAGTACAGCCTTGTAAATATAGGCTTTTTCTTCTTTTTTTAAGGAAGGTTTCCACCATGGTTTTCTTGGTTTGTAGCGGATGTTCAACAAATAGTCAAACTTCATGAGTCCTTCAGCTATCGCTCTTCCCTCCACATTCTCTACCCTCAAAAACTGCTGGAGACGAATGAATAAATCCTCAAGTTGATGGCCTATTCTCGACCAGCCTTGCTGATCCCAATATGCTCCAAACCGTTGGAAGAAATCGAAGGGAGTTTCAAAACAAGTTGAAACGATATATTCAACAGCGTTATCCATGCGATGGTTGTTCCAATATTTTTCAAGCACATCTTCCACTTGCTTAATTTTAAGAATGTCGTTAAAGTCAATGACGTTGTTACCGAGGATTTCATATGGTGCATGGTCCATATACGTATAGCCGAATTGCTTGGCCGATATTCTCAGGCCGGTCCCCCTCAGCATTTTTAAAAAGCCGAGCTGCAACTCTTCCGGTTTTAAGGCAAATACGTCATTAAATGTTTTTCTAAAGGAATTGTAATCTTCTTCCGGGAGGCCCGCAATCAGGTCGAGGTGCTGAACAATTTTTCCCCCGTCTTTTACCATGGTCACAGTCCTTGTCAACTTCTCGAAATTTTGCCTTCTTTTAACGAGTTCGTTCGTCAAATCATTTGTAGATTGGACGCCGATTTCAAAGCGGAATAGCCCTTTTGGTGCGTTTTCATTCAAAAATTCAATCACTTCAGGGCGCATAATATCGCCGGTGATTTCAAACTGGAATACGGTGCCCGGCACGTGTTCATCAATTAAAAACTGAAACATTTCCATTGCATAGCTCCGGCTAATATTAAAAGTGCGGTCAACAAATTTGATCGTTTTAGCGCCATTTTTCATTAAATACCGGATATCTTCTTTTATGTTCTCCCGGTTAAAATAACGGACTCCGACCTCGATGGAGGAGAGGCAGAATTGGCAGCTGAAGGGACAGCCACGGCTTGTCTCAATGTATGTGACCCGCTTGGACAGATTCGGTATGTCTTCTGGAAAACGAAAAGGGGAAGGCATTTCACGCAAGTCAATTTTCGGACGGATCGGATTGATTACCGGCTTTCCGTTTTCCATAAAGCCGATCCCCATCACATCCGTGATTGTTTTTCCACCCGCCAAATGTGCAAGCAGTTCTTTAAAGGTAGCTTCACCTTCACCGATGACAATATAATTGATTTCCGGCAATCGTTTAAGCCAATAAATTACGTCGTACGAAACTTCCGGGCCACCCAAAATGAGGACCGCATCCGGCAGGATCTTACGCAAAATTTGAATCACTTTCACTGTTTCTTCAATGTTCCATATATAACAACTGAAGCCGATCACGTCCGGTTTTTTGGCAAATAAGTCGGATGCAATATTTAAAACCGGATCATTGATCGTGTATTCAGCTATTTCGACTTCAAATTCCGGTGCAGCGTATGCTTTTAAATATCGGATGGCTAAATTTGTATGGATAAATTTCGCGTTTAAAGTACTTGCGATTACTTTCATGAAACATGGCAACTCCTTTTTTTGACACTCTTTTTCTATTTTAGCGGAGAAAGGGGGAAACCACAATTTCACGAAAAATGTCGAGCGAATATAGCAGGATAAAGACCAAATACAACGAATTAGAAAAAAGGACTACGAAAAACCTTGAAAATTTAGAACCTCCCCATTTTAATGGGGAGGCTTCAGGAATGTCTTAGTGCTCTATATTCTTTTCTCAGCTGCTCGAAAAACTTTTTCAACTTTGACATTCTTAATTCTATGAACGGCTGTGTCAAACTCGTTACATATTTGCTGGAAAGGATGGCGGTTAAAACGAAACTGGCGAAAATCAGAACAGGTAGGGTCAGTGTTTGGTTTAGATAATCCTCCAAACTGCTTCCTCTAAACAAGCGAATGATAAAGCCATGAAGCAAGTAAACGTACAGTGTATTTCTTCCCCACCTTGTAAAAAAGAAGCGTCGGCGAGGAACGAAAGCAAAGAAACTTCCAGCCATCAAAAACTGAAGTGTGTATATGCCGGTTCGCTTCAACATTCCCAAAATGGCTTCACTTTCCAGTTCACCATATGGCTTTGACCCGAAGAACCATTTTTCATCTAAGTCCGAAAAATAGACGATTCCAATTGTTACTACGAACATGACAGTCGCCGCCACAACTTTTGCCTTATTGGATCGTAACATCTGAAAGTCGTCTTTGTTTAAAAAGTATCCCGCCAGGAAAAAAGGAAAGAAAACGAGCGTTCTTGATAAACTGAGATAATTCGTAATCCAATCGGCATATCCGGCAGCAAGGCCGATTGCAATGGTAATTGTTAAAGCCACGGCCGGTTTAAATTTGTTAAAGACCAAAAGCAAAATATTCCAGAAAAAGAGGCTAATTAAGAACCAAAGCGACCATTTTGGGTCAAGCAGTTCAAAACGAAAAGTATCTTCTTTGTGCAAAAAGTAATAAAAAACAGCGTAAAGTCCTTGGAACAGAATATATGGAATGATTAACTTTTTTGTTATTTTCCAAATATAGCCTTTCTCATATATTCCTTTGGCAAAAAATCCTGATATGATGATAAAGGCGGGCATATGAAACGTATAAATAAAATTATACAAGTAGGATATAAAAGCGTTTGTTTCAATGTAGGATTGGATCAAATGACCAAACACAACAAGAAAGATTAAAAGGGTTTTGGCATTATCAAAATAACTGTCTCTTTTATCCATATGCAATCACCTGCTTGATTCATTTATTAAGTCAGCCTATATTTTCCCTTTACGTCGTTTAACAAACATATGATATTTTCATTTGCCATATTATAACAAAATGAGGTAAGGAGTCTAGAGAATGTATTATACAACTATGGACAGTCCAATTGGACAACTTGTCATAACAGGGACGGATGAGGCAGTTACGGGTATTACGTTTGGATGGGACAAG
The DNA here is from genome assembly GCF_037980985.1 of Siminovitchia sp. FSL H7-0308. Taxonomy (NCBI): domain Bacteria; kingdom Bacillati; phylum Bacillota; class Bacilli; order Caryophanales; family Bacillaceae; genus Siminovitchia; species Siminovitchia sp. FSL H7-0308. The sequence goes on along the minus strand of NZ_CP150282.1, from coordinate 2,293,327 downwards.
TTTCTACAAACAGCCACCAAACCCGTGGAAAATGCCGAACATTCCATCCTCAAAGAAGCGGAGCGGCAATTGGATCAGTATTTTAAAGGCACAATTCAATTATTTAACGTGCCGTTATTTTTACATGGTACATCATTTCAAAAAATGGTGTGGAGTAAATTGTTGGAAATTCCGTACGGCCAAACGCGAACCTATGGAGAAATCGCAAAGTGGATCGGTAATGAGCAAGCGGTAAGAGCTGTTGGACAGGCGAACAGAAGAAACCCAATTCCTATTATTATCCCTTGTCATCGGGTAGTTGGGAAGAACAAGTCACTCATGGGATATGCTGGAAATCAAGTTGATAAAAAAGAGATTTTGCTAAAATTGGAAGGAGTATTATAATGAACCACAAATATGTCAAAAGTGTGACTGGTCGTTTTCAGGCGTTTACAAAAATAGAGACTTTTGAGATAATGAGGAAGTTGAAAAGGAAAATAATTGGCGGGGGAGAACGAACGATGGGTTACGGTAGGATGGAAAAGCAAATCTTGTTGGCAAAAATTCAGGAAAAACGCGAAGAAATGTTTTTTATTGGCAATAAATATGGACTGAATGCCGAGGAAACAGTGAGATGCAGCCGTGAGCTTGACCAGTTGTTAAATGAATATTATCGGGACTTTCAAACTGGCACAGTTTCTAAAAAAGTGAGACATGCTCTAAAGAAGTCATTCGTATTATTTTCCAAACCATTTCGTCAAAACCATATACGGTCGTCCTAATAGATTGCAAACCCCGAGAATATAATTCATACAGTAAAAAACGATAAAAAAGAGAATGGGACATAAGCAAATACGAAATAGCAAAACCGAACAATTCATTTATAATTGTTCGGTTTATTTGTGTAAAAAAATCCCTATCATCGCTACGTCAACATATTTCGCTTTCCTGCGGGATCTTCAGCTCGAGCTATTCCCGCGGGAGTCTACATATTTTGACTACGCTAAATGCTTGCGTATTATACACTGGGATAATTTTCGCCATGGACACGTTAAGTGAAATAATGAATATACAAGCTCAATCAGTGGGAGGGGGAGGTGCACATGATGTGACTTTCTTCGCCTGCAAACCTCTAAATCCCACTTTGGTGATGTATAAAAAGGAGACTCCACTGCTAGATAAACGAAACATCAATGAGCGGGTTTTTAGTTCCTGATTGAAGCAGAACAAAGCTTAAGATTGAAAGTGACCAGTGCTTGCTCAGACATGGCCCGTCTCCTTAAATTCACCGAAATCGAAAAGGCTTAAAGTGAAACTGTTCTGTTGGCGAGCTCAGACAGCCGTGTCCTCGAAAAAAGCTTACACTTTTTACAAACACAAGTTTTTTTCTCGATAAAAAGACCGTCGAGAAACGCTCGACGGCCTGGGATTGCCTCGTATTAGGCAACTTCTTTTTGGATGACTTTGATTTGTCCGTTTTCCACAACTGCGTGCAGATCTTGAACATTTTCATGGTCTAAAATGTAGTCGGATATTTGATCCTCCAAATGCTCCTGAATGGCTCTGCGGAGAGGACGTGCCCCGTATTGAGGGTGGTAGCCCAATTCCGTTAGTTTTTCTTTTACCTGATCGGAAATCGTGATCGTGATTCCTTGTTCGGAAAGTGTCCCAGCCAGTTCAGCAAGTAACAGATCAACTATTTTCAAGAGATGTTCTTTTTCAAGTGAGTTAAATTCGATAATCGCATCGAAGCGGTTAAGAAATTCCGGCTTGAAAAATGCACCGAGCTTGTCAAGAATGCTTGTCTCTTTTAATGCATTACTTTGGCCAAATCCCACATGAATTTGCTTTTCGCCTGTTCCTGCATTGCTCGTCATGATGATGACTGTATCTTTAAAGCTGACTGTCCGGCCTTGGCTGTCAGTCAATCTGCCATCTTCTAAAATTTGCAGGAACATGTGTTGAACGTCCGGGTGCGCTTTTTCGATTTCGTCAAGCAATATAATGCTGTACGGGTTGCGGCGCACTCGTTCTGTAAGCTGTCCGGCTTCCTCATGGCCGACATAGCCCGGAGGGGAACCGATCAGTTTTGAAACGCTGTGTTTTTCCATATATTCGCTCATGTCCAGGCGAATATACGCGTCTTTTGTGCCAAATAGTTCTTCAGCCAGTACCTTTGTAAGCTCTGTTTTACCAACCCCTGTGGGTCCTACAAACAGGAACGAACCAATCGGGCGGCTTTTCGCTTTTAATCCGGCTCTGCTACGGCGAATGGCTTTAGCTACTTTTTGAACGGCTTCCTCTTGTCCGATGACTTTTGCCCCCAGAGCTTTTTCCAAGTGTTTCATTTTTTTCTGTTCATCTGATTCGAGCTTGCCGACGGGAATGCCCGTTTTTTTCGCTACGATTTCCTGAATATGGCGGACGTCTACGACAACCCGCTTTTCTGGAGACTCTTCTTTAAGAAGTTTTTCGAGATCCATTTCTTCGTCTCGAAGTTTTGCTGCCGTTTCATAATCTTCTTTGGCAAGGGCCGCTTGCTTTTCTTTCTCAATTTCGGCAAAGCGTTGTTGGAGCGACTCTTTATCTGTATCTTGAATCGTCAAGTTGAGTTTGGAGCCGGCTTCATCCATTAAGTCGATTGCTTTGTCAGGCAGGTAGCGATCCTGAATGTAGCGGCTTGATAGTTCTACGCATGCTTTTAACGCTTCGTCTGTAAACGTTACATCATGGTAGTTTTCATATTTCTCTTTTAATCCTTTCAAGATTTCCAGGGCCTTGTCTGAAGATGGCTCTCCGACCTGAACCGGCTGGAAGCGCCTTTCCAGTGCGGCGTCTTTTTCAATTTGTCGATATTCTTTTAGTGTCGTGGCCCCGATGACTTGCAATTCTCCACGTGCGAGCGCCGGTTTTAAAATATTCCCGGCATCCATCGATCCTTCAGCGGATCCGGCTCCAACAAGAAGATGCACTTCATCAATGAACAACAGGATGTTTTTGCGGCTTTGAAGCTCTGTGATGAGTTGTTTCATCCGCTCTTCAAACTGTCCGCGAATACCGGTATTGGCGACAAGAGATGCCACATCAAGCAAATAGACTTCCTTGTTTTTTAGTTTGGCGGGCACTTTTCCTTCAACAATTTTCAGCGCCAACCCTTCCGCGATAGCAGTTTTTCCGACACCTGGCTCACCGATGAGCACCGGATTGTTTTTCGTTCGCCGGTTCAATATTTCGATGACCCGGTTTATTTCTTCCTCGCGGCCAATTACAGGGTCGACCAGTCCGGCTCTGGCGGCATCGTTTAAGTTATGACCGTGCTGATCAAGAAATCCTCCGCCGCGTCCTGTTGTGCTTCTTTCTTTTTGGGATACGCCCATGTTTTGCCCAAATGGCTGATTCATTCCGGGGAATTGTTTAAATAAATCATCAAAGCTGCCAAATTGACTTTTAAATGGGACGCCTCCTAATGCACCGAGTTGTTGTTTTTCCGACGCATAGCATTCTGAACATAATGCCATCGTTTGCTTTTGTCCGTTAATATTGACGTGGAGATGAATGTTTGCTTGTTTTTCCTTACATTTACTGCAAAACATATACACCAAACCTCCATTTGTTATTTTTTTGATCTTCTTTGACCATTTAATGATATAAAAAAGGTCCTTTGACATTGACTAACTTTGACCTTTGATTTCATTATACACTGACCAATTTTGACTTTCAACTCTTTTTTACTCATTTTGCAAATTTTTTTGGGCAAGCCATCATACGATTTTTCTAAGGGGGATGAGCCGTGAAGAATTGGATAGATGTATGTCAAGTGGCTGCCGTTTACGTAGGAACCGTCATTGGTGCGGGATTTGCAACAGGAAGGGAAATTGTAGAGTTTTTTACACGGTTTGGTTTTCTTGGCTTGTTGTCAATCCTGATGGCAGGATTTTTGTTCGTAATCCTCGGTTCAAAAATCATGTTGTTGTCAATTGATATTAAAGCGACATCATTTGAACAATTAAATGAATATTTGTTTGGAAAAAAGTTGGCGAAGTTTATTAATCTATTTCTATTAGTTATGCTTGTAGGCGTTTGTGGAGTAATGCTTGCGGGCGCGGAAGCATTGTTTGTCGAGCAGTTGAATTTCCCCAAATTTTCCGGCATGCTCTTAACCACGTTTATTGGTCTGGTTATTATGGCTGCCGGGATAAAAGGGCTGTTGGCGATTAATGTGATTGTTGTTCCAATGATGATCGCCTTTAATACAGCCGTCCTTTTTCATATTGTCCCTGGGGGGAATGTTACATTATGGTTTCAAGTAGAAGATGCAGGTAATGGGTGGTTTGCAGTGTTGTCAGCCATTTCGTATGCCGGCTTTAATCTTGCTTTGGCTCAAGCTGTACTAGTTCCCCTTGCTGCAGAAATAAATGACAGAAAAACAGTCAAATGGGGTGGGGTGATGGGAGGGGTATTTCTCACCGTCCTGCTAATTTCCAGCCATATCTGTTTATCCGTGTTGCGTGATCCCAGGATGTTTGAAATTCCGATGGCGGTGATTGTTCATGAGTCGGCAGGAAGTCTTTACCTTATATATATCCTCATTATATATGGAGAAATTTTTACAACATTGATTGGCAATACATATGGGATTGAACGTCAGCTCCATCAATACGTTCCGACAAACCCCTTATGGATCATTCTGTTCCTGTTTATCGTGTTTTGTTTGATTAGTCTTGTGAAATATGGCAAGCTGCTCGGTTTGTTGTATCCGTTATTCGGCTATGTGAGCATTGGCTTTTTGCTGTTGTTGTTGATAAAGCCGGCGAAAGTGTCTCCATAAAAACGACTGTCTATTCCGGCCGTTTATTGAATTGAGGGCTTTTTATCGTTGATCATCTCAAAATACCCTTTAAGCGGCTGGGTGCAAAGGGGCGAAGGGGAGGTTGTTTTCATATGCGATAATGTTCCTATATATTTGGAAAAGTTGTGGGTGAGGGTAATTGGAAGGCAGTAATGAAGAACCGTTGCCATATGAAAACTATCCTATTCGTTACACCGTATATATAAAAAGACAAGCAATAGGGAGGAGTATGGTTGATAATGTTTCAATTGACTGCCCAATGTTCTGTATGCAAAAAAGAAATTCAGCCTTATGAAGAGATTTATGTGAAGATGCGCTATCCGAAAAGCCGAGGTATGACTGAAATCAAAGCATACATACAGAATGAAGGGAAAATAATCTGCAAAACATGCTTCGATAAAAAGAGGTAGAGGAGGGGCTTTTATGACAAAAGTCCCCACTTGCAAGTATGGTAGATATTTTTCTCGGGGCATACAATCCAAAACAAACATATAGACCTTTTTCACAAACGATAGAAGAAATGCTTTTCTATTATTGAAGAGGGAAGAGAATCAAGAGTAACAAATTAAATGTTAAATGGGACAGGATGACGAGTCGAATGCTTCTTTTCCAAATATATAGCCAACCCCACACAAGTCCGCTGACGAAGGCGGCAATCACCAAGATAAAATAACCGGTAAAATAAAATGCCGCTCCATTCAGTAGCGCTCCCGCAAAGATGGCGCCAATTGGATTTAGCCAAACCAGCAATTTTTTTAGGACAAATCCCCGCCAAAAAATTTCTTCTCCAGGAATCATAATAAAAACGAGGACTAAATAATGCCAAAAAAATTCAAAGCTAAAATGGGTGTAAACGCTATCCACTTGTTCAGATAACGGATTCGGTATAATTCCCAACACCCAATCTCCAATGAAAAATAATACATAAAGGGCGATCCCCGATATGACGCCATACGTGATATATTGTTTTGTAGGTGCTTCATCGTCCAATGGTTCATGAATGATAGAGTAACTGATCAGAAACAAGATGGCGGCTGTATATAAATACCAGAACACATCTGTTCTATCAAAGGCAACAAAAACAAGCAAGTAGGCCAAAAAGACTCCGCCGGCCAGTTTAACATCAATCCATTTTTTACTCATTTGAATATGTAAATTCCTTTCTGGACTCCATTTTTCGACAATTTTCTATGGTATCATTGGCATGAAAGAGAAGCAAGCATGGTGCTTGCTTCTTATAACCCCACAGATTCTTTAATGATTTTATATTTTTTATGGTTGACGACCGTTTTTTCTTCCAGTTCAAGTTCACGGTAGTTTTTCATATACGTTAAATCAACAATGACCGAGTTGTCATTAATTTTTTCCACAATTCCTTGAAGGCCTCCCCTGAATTCAATCAAGTCTCCGACTTTGGCAATTTTCATTGGCTTCCCCCTTATGTTTTTTTACATAGTTTGCACTATATTTTATGAAAGTGCAAATATGACACAATGCTACTTTTTTAAATCATGTTTTTACGCGAATATGTACAGTAAAACGGAAAACGAAACAACTGTCAATTATCCAATAGAAGGAATTAGGAATTTTAAAAAATTGTAATATAATTGAAACAAAAAAATCTTCAAAAGAAGGAGTATAAAGTAAAAAATGTGGTATAGAATAATAACCATGACTGATCTTGCTTTTTAGTAGTCATGTCAATCTCATTTTTCCCCCTATTTTGTCGGAAGGCCGCAATTGCCTTCCGGTTTTTTTGTTTATTTTTCGGATTAAAATAGATATAATTTTTATAATTGTTAAAATAATATGCCGGATGCGGAAAAGGCGGCAACCGATTCTTTTTTCATTATACTTAAGGATAGGAGGTGAATGGATCAAAAAGCGGTTAAGCGCTTGTTGAACATTATTATTTAACGAGGGGTGAAGAGACATGGATCTCGGCTTAGCGGGGAAAAGAGTGCTCGTTATGGCAGCAAGCAAAGGGCTTGGCAGGGCAATAGCGGAGCAATTTGTCTTAGAGGGTGCGAAAGTAATGCTTGCCAGCCGTAATGAAGAAAGACTCAAAACTGTAGTTTCAAAGTTAAATAGGTTAAAGGAAGGATCTGCCGGATATACCGTTTGCGATATCTTGAAGCCGTCCGATATTCAGCAGGCAGTCCAATATACGGCTGAGAAGTTCGGCGGCATCGATATTTTGGTGAATAATGCAGGTGGTCCTCCGGCGGGCGGGTTTGAGGACATGACGGATGAAGATTGGGCCTATTCATTCCAGCTTAATTTATTATCTTATATTAGGACGATTAGGGAAGCACTCCCTTACTTAAAGAGACAGGGTGGGAGAATTGTGAATATCGCCTCGTCCTCCATTAAGGAACCTATTCCAGGATTGATTTTATCCAATACATTCAGGCTTGGGATTGTCGGGCTCTCCAAAACATTGTCTCAAGAGCTTGCGCCTTATCATATTTTGGTCAATACGGTGGGGCCGGGCAGAATCGCAACGGAAAGAGTGAAGGAGCTTGATCGTGCCCAGGCAGATAGGGAAGGGGTTCACGTTGATATTATTGAAGAAAGAGCGAAAAGGAGCATACCACTTGGCAGGGACGGGAAACCGGAAGAATTTGCGAAAGTTGTCGTATTTCTCGCATCAGACGGAAATACATATATGACTGGAAATACTTTTATCGTTGACGGCGGCAAGTTAAGATCCATATAAAAAGAAAGGCGGTTTTTACAATGGATGCAGTGATCGGCTTTATTGGAATCGGTGTCATGGGAAAATCAATGGTGCGGAATTTGCAAAAACATGGTTACCGTGTTCTTATTCATACACGCACGAAAGAAAAAGCTGAAGATTTGATCAGGGAAGGGACCGAATGGAAAGTAAGCCCCAAAGAGGTGGCAAGTGATGCAAATGTCATTATAACGATGGTCGGTTATCCGCATGATGTGGAGCATGTTTATTTTGGTGATGACGGGATTTTTAATGGGGCTTCCAAAGGAAAAATAGTGGTCGATATGACGACTTCAACACCGACACTTGCCAAAAAGATTGCTCAAGAGGCGCAAAGACGCGGTATTGGAGCGCTCGATGCGCCCGTATCAGGCGGTGATATCGGGGCGAAAAACGGAACGCTTTCCATTATGGCAGGCGGGTCAAAAGAGACTTTCGAACAGCTTAAGCCGATTTTGGAAATCCTTGGAAACAATATTGTTTATCAAGGCGAGGCCGGGGCGGGCCAGCATACGAAGATGTGCAACCAAATTGCCATTGCATCGAACATGATTGGCGTCATGGAAGCGCTCATTTATGCAAGAAAAGCAGGGCTAGATCCGGAGAAAATGCTCCAATCGATCAGCACGGGCGCGGCCGGAAGCTGGTCGATGTCCAACCTGCTTCCCAGGGTTTTAAAAGAAGATTATTCGCCTGGGTTTTTTGTTAAGCACTTTATCAAAGATATGGGCATCGCTCTTGAGGAAGCAGATAAAATGGATTTGAAGCTTCCGGGATTGGAATTGGCCAAACAAATGTATGAAGCTATTGCGAAAAAAGGAGAAGAAGAAAGCGGAACACAGGCATTGATTAAGTATTGGAAGTAAATACCCCATCAAACAATGATGTGCTCCCAATGAGTAGACAGGCGACAAGCTCACTCATTGGGGGTTTTCCTTTTACAAGCCCCCAAAGAAGTCATGCTTCACATCATTCACGGAGTTTTCAGAACCTGCATGCGGCGCTTCCATGTATAAATGAAGCATTTTCATAGGGATCTCGGATTTCAAAATGCATTATTTGAGTGTGTAACGAATGGTTAGTGAAGCAGAGAGGATGTCGCGTATTGGCGATGTCTTGACAGCGACATGAAAGCCACTTCGAGTATGGTAAAATGCAAGAAGTACGATCCATTGGAAGGATGAAACAAGTCATTGACTTTTATGACATGAACGGTATCAAAAAGATTAAACGGCTTTGCCCCAAGCCGCTTAACATATTTTTACGATTTCGCTGTCTCCTTGAAGGAGGCAGCTCTTCCCGTAAAGGCTGTATCTTTTTCAGACAGCCTGCACAGACGGTCTTAGCCTATTAAAAAAAGCTGTCGCCCAATTTTTTAAATGTAGGCTTCTTTCTTTCTGGACGATGGGGGTTTTGTTTGGTTTCTTTAAGACCTGTATATTCTTGTAAAAGCTTCTTTGCTGTATTAAGCGGCATTCGGGTTTTAGGATTGCGGGAATGTTGATCAAGATGGCCTAAATGGGGTAAACGTTGAAAATCCTCTTTAGTGGGCGGTATGTGAAAGGTGTAATCACCGCATTTTACCAAAACATCTGATTGCTGTTGGCTGAATCTCGGATTTCTTGAAAAATGCAGTCCTGTCTTTGTCGCTTTTTTTTCTTGAATCATTTTGTCAATAGCCGTTTTTTTCAGTTTATATAAAAATTTGGGGTTAATGGCGGTTTTCGCATGTCTGTTGACGGTAAAAATGGCTTGTGAAAGGTTTTCAATCGTCGGCGGCAATGGGTGCGTCTTATTGGAATCCAGGTCCACAGAAAGTTCCCCTTTCTTGAGATTGATTGAATTTGACATTATTATAACATTTTATAGATCTGTTGGAAAGATACCACTGGCTTCGGAGTGGTCAGTTTTGGCGCGCTATATCTGAATAATGGCAGACTGGAGGATTTTTTTCTTGATCCGTTCGTTCGGTACGAAACTTCGGTACATTGTTCCAGCAGTTTTCCGAAAAAACTTCACGTCTATTTTAAAAAGAGTGGCGATTTTATGTTATGTTATAAAGATTCACCCAGTTTGATTATTTCTTTGACCACAAACATTTCATTCATTGATTTTATTAAAAAGAATTTACACTTGAAAACACAAGGCTTCAAGTGTATATTTACTTTGTCAGACCAAACATTCGTATGATGGGATACTTTATATAACATTGGCTGGGAAGAACGATGGAAGGGGATTAAAATGTTAAAAAACAACACTTATGAAGCTCTTTTCCTGCCGACAAAATCAGGAGTCATTAAAATATATATTTACGGTTTTAAACCGTATGGCTCATGGGGACAAGTGTTTACGAGCATGAATACGGTATCGGTGAATGTCAAAGGCTATAACCGCAAGAAAACAATTATCCGCTCACTTGAAAAATTGAATGAATCCTTATTAAATATGAAAGAAGATGAATGATGCAGGCTGACAGCCTGCTTTTTTCACTTTTTATTGTCAGTGAGCCTTTCGCAAAATGCCGGTGACTGGCTTCGGATTTTATTTCCCTGCAAAATCAAGGTTTTTTTACCCCTGGAAAATAAAGGAGTGGCAAATTTAGCACAAGCAAGAAAAACAGTTTGCAATGTGAAAGGTGCTTCTTTTATAATTAGTGTGTCTCCCAAAGAAAGGGGTTTTAAACATGTCACAATTAATGGGCATTATTCAAAGATTGCAATCCATGCAAAATATGACGGACTACGATGACTTTCCGCAAAGACAGTTTGAAGTAAACGGAAAGGTTATTTGCCAAGTAAAATTTTTTCCCGACAAAAAAACGTTTGAAGTTGAAGAGTACGACAAACACAAAAATAAGCGAGTGTACCAGTTTGATGATATTGATGCTGCGGCTATCGAGATTTTTGACATCGTCCAGGAAGTGAAAAATCTCTCTTAAATAAAGCTGCTTGCGGGATGTGAAAGTGCTTTTTTGCTATGGCATATTGGTTTCCCTTTTCTTAATTTATGGTAAAATGAAGTAAGAAAGATTTTAAAGAGATGAGGGAGTTTACAATGCTTTCCTTAAAAAGTCATGCGTTTACAAACCCAAAGATAAGCGACTATATCATACCATCTGAGAAAGTAGCCCACGTTCAAGTTGGCAATAACCTGGAACACGCTTTGCTCGTATTGACAAAAAGTGGTTATTCCGCGATTCCGGTCCTTGATGCCCGTTTTAAATTACACGGATTAATCAGTTCCGCCATCATTACGGAATCCATTCTTGGATTGGAACGAATTGAGTTTGAAAAGCTTAGTGATAAGAAAGTGGAAGATGTTATGGCGGTAAACATCCCGATCGTCTTGTTGAAGGATCCATTTGAAAAAGCGGTTGATTTGCTCATCGACCATCCTTTTTTGTGTGTACTGGATGATGAGGGGTATTTTGAAGGCATTTTTACAAGAAGAGCCCTTTTAAAAGAATTAAAAATGCAGCTTTAAACATAAACATCAAGGGAGGCTCCCTCATTCGGGAGCCCATTTTTTATGGTTTGTTTTTGAAAAATTCAAAAGGGTCATTTTTTCTTTTCCCTGCAATGGGGGTCTTCTGTTCATAATACGGTTCTAAAAGGAATGGGGAAACCAATTGGGATTTCGGGAGGGGCGTTTGTGGAAGATACTATTCAAAATACAGAAAAAAAAGAAACAAAGAGAAAATATGTGCTGGTTGCCGTTATGCTTGCCATGTTTGTCGGAGCGGTCGAGGCCACTATCGTCGCCACCGCCATGCCGGCCATTGTGGGGGAGTTGGGCGGTTTTTCACATTATAGCTGGGTATTTTCAGCCTATTTGTTAATGAATACCATTACTGTCCTGATCTACGGCAAGCTGGCCGATTTATTTGGAAGAAAACCGGTTATCACTTTCGGGATCGGCATATTCCTTCTTGGGTCGCTCCTTTGCGGGGTTGCCGCCTCCATGGGACAACTGATTCTTTTTCGGCTGCTTCAAGGGATCGGCGCCGGCGCAGTCATGCCCATCGCGACAACGATCGTCGGTGATATATATTCGCCAGAAGAACGTCCGAAGATTCAAGGTTATTTATCGAGCGTTTGGGGGATTTCAGCCGTTATGGGTCCGGCAGTAGGCGGCCTGTTGGTTGAATTTCTCAGTTGGAGATGGGTGTTTTGGGTGAGCATCCCCCTCGGTCTGCTCGCCATGGTGGGTTTTTGGCTCTTTCTTCATGAAAATATGGAGAAGAAGAAGCCTCAGATTGATTATGCCGGAGCCGGCCTGTTAACGGTCGTTATTGCCTCGCTCATGATTATTCTTGTCGAAGGGGGAGTGCGATTTTCTTGGACCTCCCCCCAAATCATCGGCTTATCTGTAATTGCTGTTGCGGCATTTCTGTTCTTTATCGTCCAGGAACAAAAAACAGCCGAACCGATGGTTCCATTTGAAATATGGAAAATCCGGCCGCTCTTCATTGCCAATGTAGTTTCGTTTACAACGGGATTGATGCTTATTGGAATATCCAGCTTTTTGCCTGCCTATGTACAAGGTGTCATGGAAGAAAGTGCAACTGTCGCGGGCTTTACATTAACGGCCATGTCCATTGGTTGGCCGATTGCCTCGACTGTTGCGGGGAAATTGATGTTAAAGATCGGCTATCGGAATACATCTTTTATCGGCGGGATATTTTTGGTCGTTGGCGGTTTGTTGTTTGTAGCCATTGTTCCTGCTGCCGGCCCTGGTGGCGCGGCCTTGTCTTCTTTTTGTTTTGGCGTTGGGATGGGTATGACATCAACGTCATTTATCGTACTGATCCAAAGTGCCGTGAGCTGGAAACAGCGGGGAATCACGACAGCAACGAACATGTTCATGAGAAACTTGGGAAATACTGTGGGAGCGGCTTTGCTTGGCGGAATATTAAATGGTCAAATACTCCGCTATTTTTCTGAGCGAGGTGGAAAGGTGGGGGAGGAGCTTACACTGGATTCCACGAACAAGCTGTTGACGGAGGAGCAAAGAAGTGAATTGCTTCCTGCCGTCAAAGCGCTTTTGCAAGACGGATTATCCCATTCGCTCCATTCTGTCTATGTAGCAGTTTTGATTTTTGGCATCATAAGTCTTATTTTAATATTCTTTTTGCCTAAAAAGAAAAATTGGCAAGTTGATTCGTCATCATCATAATGAAGAGGGAATGCTATGTCTTTAACTGATTTAAAATTGTTAACGGTTTTGGCCAAAGAAATGAATATGCGAAAAGCGGCGGAAAAGCTGTTCGTCTCGCAGCCTGCATTATCCCAGCGTCTACAAAATATTGAGAAACAATGGGGGACAAAGCTGTTTATCAGATCACAAAAAGGCTTAATGCTTACACCTTCCGGTGAAAAGGTCGTTCAATTTGCAAGCGAAACACTGGAGAAGCAGGAAAGGGTATATGAAGAGATTCGGGCATTGGAAACGCATGTACACGGAACATTGAAAATTGCCTGCGCTTCGATTGTCGGTCAAAATTGGCTGCCGAAAGTATTAAAACAATTTGTCACTCAATATCCACATGTGAGAATATCTCTCATTACAGGATGGAGCAGTGAAATATTGAAAGCTTTATACGAAGGCGAGGTTCATATAGGGATCACTCGGGGGACAACCGATTGGAAGGGCACGAAATACCCGTTGTTCAAGGATAGTCTATATCTTGTTGACCGTGAAATTCAAAAGATTGAACAAGTCATTGAAACGGACAGGCCTTTCATCCAATTTAAAAGTGACTCCAATTATTATCAGGAGATTCAGGATTGGTGGCACCGTCAGTTTCAAACTTTTCCCAAAAGGTCTATTGTCGTGGATCAGATCGAAACGTGCAAGCAAATGACGTATAACGGAATCGGTTACGCTATTTTACCGGCCATTACGATTAATGAAACTGAAAATAATATATACAAAATTCCCCTTTTGGATGAACGGGGGACCCCGATCAGAAGAGATACATGGCTCTTGGGGTATGATTCGGCATTTGAATTGCGACAGGTACAGGCTTTCCTTGATGTAGTAAGGGATTATAGTAAAGATCAGCCTGTTATGTAGTTGTTTTAATAAAGGCATTTTATTTTAACAAATTACTGAAGCGTGCTACACTTATCTTAAATAAGGAATAAATTCCCCTTTTTGGGGTATAACTTAAAAAGTGTGAACGAAATTCTAAACAGTAATTAGTTTTTAATTACATTTATTATAATTTATGTTGACTTGTGTCGAAATTTAGCCTATAATGTCAAATGTAATCAAGTTTTATATGAGAAAATGTATTTCATTTTCTCAATTAATAATAATTATAACAACGGAGGGATTTTTGTGGCAGAACGTATGGTAGGTAAGCAAGCTCCTCGATTTGAAATGGATGCTGTTATGCCCAACAAAGAGTTTGGCAAGGTAAGTTTGGAAGAGAACATGAAAAATGACAAGTGGACAGTGCTTTTCTTCTATCCAATGGACTTCACATTTGTTTGTCCGACTGAGATTACAGCTCTTTCCGACCGTTATGATGAGTTCGAAGATTTGGATGCAGAAGTGATTGGGGTTTCTACGGACACGATTCATACACACTTGGCTTGGATTAACACAGACCGTAAAGACAATGGATTGGGTCAATTGAAATATCCGCTTGCGGCTGACACAAACCACGCCGTATCCCGGGAGTATGGCGTTTTAATTGAAGAAGAAGGAATCGCCCTTCGTGGCCTTTTCATCATCAACCCTGAAGGGGAAATGATGTACTCTGTTGTAAACCACAACAATATCGGCCGTGATGTTGATGAAACGCTTCGCGTACTTCAAGCGTTGCAAACAGGTGGCCTTTGCCCTGCCAACTGGAGACCAGGACAAGAAACATTGAATGTTTAATTTTAAATAAACCTTTTTGAGGACAGGCACCCATTGTGTCTGTCCTTCCCATATCGAAAACTATTTTACGAGAAAAGAGGGATAGCGAATGAAATTACGTGAGCCCATGCCTGAACTGAACGGTGCTGTAGATTGGCTGAATGGCCAGGTTACAAAAGAGGAGCTTGTAGGCGAAAAGCCCACCCTTATTCATTTCTGGTCGATCAGCTGCCATTTGTGCAAAGAGGCAATGCCGCAAGTGAATGAATTCCGCGATAAGTATCAGGATAAATTAAATGTTGTGGCCGTACATATGCCGCGTTCAGAGGACGATCTTGATTTAAATGAAATCAAGAAGGTGGCTGCTGACCATGATATTACCCAGCCGATCTTCGTGGATAGTGAAATGAAATTAGCCGATGCTTTCGAAAACCAATATGTTCCCGCCTATTATGTATTTGATAAAGATGGCAAGTTGCGCCATTTCCAAGCCGGGGGCGGCGGAATGAAGATGCTTGAGAAAAGAGTTAACCGTGTTCTTGGAGAAATGGAAAAGCAACAATAAAACCCATAACGATAAATTGTGACGATAAAGCCGCGTGAAATCATCTTTTTATATTGGTGGTTACCCCTAAAAGCTAGAGTTTTTATTATGCAGCTGATTGGCTGGATTGAGTTCGGTATTGGACCGGACTTAGTCCAGTCAATTTTTCTGGCTCTATACTAAATGTTGGGGTTTCCACATAATTTGCACATAAAAATATACACGCAAACATCCAATTCTTTTATACTTGAATTGCCTAGAAACAAGAAAAGATTGGAGTTGCGTGCAAGTGAATTTTACCATAAAAATCCCCGGCCTTGAAGATGTATGGATCACAAAAGTGGAGAAAATGGAAGATCGTATTGCGCTTCATGTAGAAATGGCTGTCAAGGTACATAAGTGTCCCAGCTGTGGGGAAAGGACTAAGAAAATTCATGATTACCGGATCCAAAAGATCAAACATTTAAAGTGGTTTGAACGGTTGACGTACCTCTTCTACAAAAAGCGCCGCTATGCCTGTTCGTGCGGGAAGAGATTTGCGGAGGACAATCCTTTTGTTCATCGATATCAACGGCTTTCTATCGAGTGGAATCAGGCAGTATCCGTTCGGATCGTGCAAGCGAAGACATTTAAGGAAACTGCCCAGCAGTTTGGTGTCTCCGTATCAACTGTCATGCGCAGGTTTGATCGTTTGGCCGTAAAGGAAATGACAGAGGTTCAAGAACTGCCCAGGGTGATCGCCATCGATGAGTACAAGGGAGATACAAAGGAAGGAAAATATCAATTGATTATTGCTGACGGGGAGACAAAGGAACCGATTGATATCTTGCCAAACCGAAAAAAGAAGACCATCAAGGATTATCTCCAAAAACATGGAACCAATGTGGAAGTGGTCATTATGGATATGAGCCCTTCTTTTAAAGCAGCTGTCCGAAAGGCGTTGGGGAAGCCAGTTATTGTAGCAGATCGTTTTCATTTTTGCCGTTATATTTATTGGGCTCTTGACGGGGTCAGAAGAAGAATCCAGTCTGATTGGAATGATTATGATCGGAAGAAATGTAAAAGGATGCGCTATGTGTTTTACAAAGACAGTGCAAAGCTGACCGAAGAGGATCGCTGGTATTTGGACAGGTACCTTGGGATGGACGAAGAGCTTCGCAGGGCTTACGAGTTGAAAGAGTCCTACTGCTGTTGGTTTAAGCAAGCCAAGGAAAATGGACAGGCTAAGATCCAAGAAACCAAGCAAGGATTAATGGATTTTTATAGGAAGGTAGAACAAGAGGGCATCCCTGAATTTGTGAAGGCTATCCGTACATTCAAGAACTGGCAGACAGAGGTACTAAACAGCTTTTTATTTGATTACTCAAATGGTTTTTTGGAGGGAATTAATAACCTGACGAAAGTCATGAAGAGGAACGCCTTTGGATTTAGGAACTTCCTAAGGGCAAGGGCAAGAATACTTCTTTTACATAAGTATAAAAAAATTGGAAGTCATGTTGGGTAGGTGAGATTCCATCTCACTTCACCCCAACATTTGACATAGAACCATTTTTCTTTGGATCGTTCATTGTTATACCAGTAGATATAGTCTTCTTTTCTCCTCTATAACTCCTCATAGCTTACTAATTTTTCCCCATAATACATTTCTTGCTTTAAAATGCCAAAGAAATTCTCCATCGAGGCGTTGTCTGCGCAGGCTGCTTTACGTGACATGCTTTGGAATACATTATTTTTCTTTAATGTTTTAACCCATTGTTTGTGTTGGTAATGCCACCCTTGATCCGAGTGGACGGTAGTACGGTAGGTTGCGTGATTCTTTATGATCTCAATTGTTTCGTCTAAAGGTTCCATGACAAGATCCAATGTTGGACGTTTCTTAATTCCAAACGAAATAATTTCTCCATTATAAAGGTCAAGAATAGGGTTTAAATACAACTTCTCTTCGCCTAGACATTTGAATTCTGTAATGTCAATTACTAATTTTTGAAGAGGAATAGATGTGTTAAAACGGCGGGATAGAAGGTTTTTCGCTACCTTTCCAGCCCATCCCTTATAGGAGTTGTATTTCCGAGATTTCCGCATAAATTTAACACATTTCAGACTTAATTCCCGCATAAGCCGATACACTTTCTTATGATTAACGCAATGTCCTAATTTCTTTAATTCTTTTGTGATTCGTTTATAACCATAGCGTTCATGGAATTGCTTAAATAGGTGTCTAATGAGTTCTTTTATTTCTGCATCCGCATCTTCTTTACCGAAGTTTTTTACATGATAGTGATAGGTTGCTTCAGGAATACCCACAACAAGGAGAATATGTTTTAATCGGAATCCTTCTTCTTTAAGTTCGAATGCCACCTTTGCCTGTGCTTTTCGTGGAAGGCATTCGGATTCTCCCGAAAAGCTCGCAACTTTTTTAGATACGCATTTTCTAGCCTTAGTAGTTCATTCTCACGTTCCAGCTCTTCTTCACGTGTTAACTTTATTTCTTCCTTTTTCTTTGGTTTATTGGGTTTCTTGGACATAGAAGACTCCCCCTTTGGTTTCAGGCCTTCTACACCTTGTTCCTTAAATTCTTTCATCCAGCGTCTAATTAAGGAAGGGTTGTTCAACTTAAATTGAACAGCAGTTTCTAAATAAGAAGCACCTGTCTTTAACACAAATTGTATCGTATCTAATTTAAATTGGACAGGATACATTTCCCTAGTTTGCTTTCTTTTTAACCCATCCATTCCCTGAGATTTATACACTTTCACCCATTCAACTATTGGTGTTTCACTACCCATATTATATTTTTTTGCCAATGATTTATATCCTAGGTTGCCATATAAATACTCGGTGACAAGCTTTATTTTAAATTCTTCATTATATTTAGCCATAAAAACACCCCCGAAAATTAGATTTTCTACTCTAACTTTCGGGGGTAAGTACCACTTGATTTCACGCGGTTTATCCATTTTTATAGAGGTTTGTCTCAGCCTCTATTTGGTTGTGGCATCTTCCTCTAAATCGTCAGCTACTTCGATGATTCGGTGTGGATGCGAGTAAATATTCAGCTGGTTTTTCCTGACAAAACCGATAGCAGTGATGCCGAGGTCCTCAGCCAAACTGATTCCCAGTGTGGTTGGAGCGGATTTGGAAATAAGAATGCCGACACCAATTTTTGCGGCTTTTAAAACGATCTCGGATGAAATCCTGCCGCTGAAGGCAATGATTTTATCGTGCAAAGGTACGTGATTCATTAAGCAATAGCCGTATATTTTGTCTAGGGCGTTGTGGCGGCCGATATCTGAGAAGGAAACCATAATATCATCGGCTGTGCAAAGAGCGGCATTATGGACGCCGCCGGTGAGCAAAAAGTCCTCGGATTGCGTTTGCAAGTCTGCCATTAAACGAAAGCATTGGGTGATCGAAATCTGTTGTTTGGACATGACAGTTTTGGCTGTTTTAGCATCGTTGTAAAAGTAGAATTGTCTGCTTTTGCCGCAACATGAGCCGATCATCCGTTTCGAGTAAAACTCTTTGGAAATCGTTTGTTTTCTTTTTAAGGCGGCATAGGCAAAACCACGAGCTTGGTCAATGTCCAATGAATCCAGATCATCCATTTGCCGGATGATTCCTTCTGATGCCAGGAAGCCGACGGCCAGTTGTTCAAGATCAGTCGGTGAACAAACTGCCGTCGCGAACTCTTCTCCATCAATATAAATCGTAAAAGGAAATTCTACAGCTGCGCAGTCCTCGGTTTTGCGGATTGTCTGCCCATCATATTTCCATATGTTGAGATGTTTTTTGACCATGTGATTCATCTGATCACCTGCTTAACTAATTTCCTGCTCTAAGTCATCGATCCTTTTCTCCAAGTATTGAATATCTTTTTTGGCATTGAATGTGTCCGCTTTTTCAACAACGACACCGATATTATATTCAGGAATTCCCGCAAATTGTTCATAAATGCCTTTTTGAAGCAGTACATTTCCTTCAGGCCAATAAACGGAAATATTTCCGCGCCGTGTATCCGCGTATTTGGCTCTCCCTTGAAAGGTGCCAAATTGGTTATAAACAACGATAGCTTCCTGATCGGCAATACCAAGTTCTTTCGCGTCTTCTTCGTTGATTAACACATCATATCTGTCAGCAGCGTTGAAAGGATCTTTCTCGCTGTATATCATCGAGTTAAATTGTTTGCCCCGTCTTGTGGTCACATAGAAATGGCCGTCCGGTTTACGCAATTCCGGCAACTCAATCGGAATTAAATTGGCTTTCCCATCCTCTGTTGGACAATTGCCGCCTTCACAGAGCCAAGCTCCTCCCCATTGAAAGACATCGCCACGCTTTTTTAAATGTTGGATGCCGTCATAGTTTGGGTTGGCCACGGCAATTTCATCACGGATTTCCTGTGCTTCGTTAAACGTCATGAGGTGCTTCATATCCGGTTTGATCCGAGCAGCAAGATCAACATATATTTCCCACTCACACCGGGCTTCTTCGATTCTGGGTCCTTGAATTTCCGGCGAGAAATATACCATCCTCTCCGTGGAAGTCGAAGTACCGCCACCGCGCTGTTCATAGCGTGTCTGGGCAGGGAGGACAATCACTTCCTCTTTCGCATCTACAAGCGTTGAAGTATTTAATATAATATCTTGGTGTACCCTTATATCTACATTGCTTAAACATTTTTCCATGAATTCCGGATCAGGCATTGTTTCCAGGAAGTTTCCGCCCGAAGTATAAAATACTTTCAGCTTTCGCTCACGGTCTTCCGGAAGCAAGGCATTTTCAAGGGAAACACCCACGATGTCACCTTGCCATTTCGGTATGTCAAAACCCCATACTTTTTCCATTCTCTTTATGTTTTCAGGTTCAAAATCCCCTCCGGGAAGGACGAATGGATCTGCTCCCATCTCTCCGGAACCTTGTACACCTGAGTGGCCGCGGATCGGCATGACGCCGCAATGTTCTTTGCCGATAAATCCCCTTAAGATAGCCAAATTGGCCACTTGTGATATGTTATCCGTGCCAAACCTGTGTTGGGTTAATCCCATTGACCAAACGAATACACCGCTATTTGAGTTGGCCAGAAGCTGCGCGAATTCAAGCATTCTTTCTTTTGAGACGCCCGATGATTGTTCGAGCTGTTCCCAAGATTGCTCTTCAATATGAACTTTTAGTTCCTCATAACCGTTGGCGTGCCGGGAAACAAATTCATGATTGATCGCGGAGCCGGGATGTTTCTCTTCCATCTCGAACCAATGCTTTATAATGCCATTCATAAAGGCGATATCACCGCCTATATTTACTTGATATACATCATCGGCAATTTTGGTGCCAAATAAGGCGGATTCAGGGATGGAAGGGACCCAATATCCGTCCATGGCGGGCTCTTTATATGGATTAATACAAATAATTTTTGTTCCTTTCCTTTTGGCTGCGTACATATACTTTGTCGAGACAGGCTGGTTGTTCGCCGCAACCGAGCCCCAGAAAATGAGCACATCGGTTCCGATCCAATCTTTGTAATTGCAGCTGGATGCGCCGATGCCCAAAGATCTTTTTAATGCCGTTTTACTAGGAGAATGACAGATTCGTGAAGCATTATCAATATTGTTTGTCCCAATAAAACGGGCAAATTTTGCCGCCGTATAATACACTTCGTTTGTAATTCCCCGTGCAGTCAAGAAGAATGCCAACTGTTTGGGATCAATAGATTTGATTTTGCCGGCTATTTTGTTTAAAGCCTCATCCCACGAAATTCTCCGAAACTTTTTTTCTCCGGGTTTTCTCGAAAGGGGATAGGGGATGCGTCCGAGTTTTCTTAATTCGGTGCTGTCCATTTTTCGCAACTCTTCAATATCCGCATGAAGCACATTTTCCGAAATGGCGGGCATCGTATTCAGCCGCAGCACGTTCAGCCTTGTTGTACAAAGATGAGGTCCCGCCAATGTTTGATCATACAGACCCGATACTCCGAGCGCACATCCATCACAAACTCCCTGAGTTAATATGCGATAAGCGTAGGGAAGATTGTCCCGGTTTTCAATGACCACCTTCATGGTATCGCGAATATGTTTTGGTTTTACTTTGCCGAGGCCAAATGGAATGGGGCTCACCCAATGCTGTGGATCGGGGGTTTTTGGCAATTTAATTGGTCCAGTATGTTTAGTATTTCCCATTTTAGTACATCCTTTCTTTCTTTCATTCATAAAAAAACCACCGCAAACATGCTTATCTTTATGATAAGCGTGTCACGGCGGTTAGTCTTTAACAGGGTCCCTGTCAAGTGCCAACTGCATGGTCAGTGATGAAATTTTTTCTCAAGATCCTGGTCAAAAATAAAAATGGACATGCCCAGGTCTTTTTCAATATCAATATCAACGAACAGATCCAGAAATTTGGCGTCGAGTAATTCTTCCATCTCGACAGGGTGGTTCTTTCGATACATTTCTTTTACCATTTCGGTACGGGCAGCCCTTACCATTTGTCTACCGTCTTGTGCACTGGCAATAAACTTTTCGACCGGAGAAAGATTTCCTTCCATTTCGCAAATGGCCCAGTTTTTACAAAAGGTCGTTTTGATTTTACTGGGGCCTTTGCCCATATGGCGTTTGCGGAATGCCCGTACAAGATTGCTAAACTCTGCTTCATAATTTTTCATAACGGTTAACCCCTGATTTTTGTTGCCTCTCCTTAATTTTACCATGTTTACAAAAGTTCTCAACCCGGTTAATTAAAAACTGTTTTTAGCTTGCATGAGCAGATCCCCGTTCTTTCTGCTTTTTTATATCCAAACGAATGAGGAGGGATACGACGAAAGCAACGACAAACAGTCCGGCAAAAAATAATAAACTGTTGCCATAGCTTCCTGTTGCATCTTTTACCCAAGCCGCAAACATTGGTCCAGCAACTCCCGCGGCAGCCCACGCTGTTAAAATGTATCCGTGAATGGCTCCAAGTTGCTTCGTTCCAAAAATATCTCCAATATAGGCGGGAATGGAGGAAAATCCGCCTCCATAGCAAGTATATATGATGGCGAGCATGATTTGGAATAAAATTGAAATCGTTGTAAAAGGTAATAGAGCAAATAACACAATTTGAATGGCGAAAAAGGCTGTATATGTATTGGGGCGCCCCAAATAGTCCGATGCCGAAGCCCAGCCGATCCTCCCAAGACCGTTGAATATCCCGAGGACGCCTACAAAGGCAGCCGCCTCAATCGAGCTCATGCCGATACTCTCTTGCGCAAGCGGACTTGCGGCGGAGAGAATGGCGATTCCGCATGTAATATTAATAAAGAGCATGATCCATAAATAATAAAAACGCGAGGTTTTGACCGCTTCATTGGCGGTGAGCTGCGCCAGGTCCGCGGATATTTTACCTGCTTCCACCTTTTCTTTATAACCTCTCGGGGTCCAATTATCCGGAGGCTTAGCCAAGTATAGGGATGAAACCGTCATGACAATAAAATAAGCCGCGCCAAGAATAAAGAACGTATTGGCGATTCCGGTATTTTTAATCAGGTAATCCATGATGGGACTGCTGATTGCCGCGGCGAAGCCAAATCCCATAATCGCCATACCGGTGGCCATTCCTCTGCGGTCAGGAAACCATTTGACAAGGGTGGATACAGGGGCAATGTAGCCGACACCCAGGCCGATGCCCCCCAATACACCGTAGCATATGTACAGTAGGGGCAAAGATTCAAACTTTACGGCAAATCCGGTACAAAAGACACCGATTCCGAAAAACGCGCTCGCCAAAAGGCCCGATTTTCGGGGGCCGTGTTTTTCCACAAAATGTCCCAAAAAAGCAGCAGACAAACCCAAAAATAAAATGGCCAAACTGAACGTAAGTTGGACTTGGCTTGCAGTCCAATTATATTGCTCCATGAGCGGGTTTGTAAAGTTGCTCCATGCATAAACGGAACCGATCGAAATGTGAATACCCACAGCCGAAGTAACGATCAGCCATCTATTTTTTAATTTTTCCATGTGAAATCCTCCTTTTCGGAAAAGTTCAGCAATTTTATCAGGGGGTGTAACCGCTCTCAACAAAGTATCTTCCGAATAAGTAAAAACCACCGCAAATAGAGCCATCACAGATAGGCGCAGGCGGTGGTTAGTCTTTAACAGGTTCGCTGCCAAGTGCCAACCGGTCGATATTGTAACCATTTTCATACAAAATTGTACCATATCTTTCACATTTTGAGCCGCTTTTCACCTTGAAATTGCAAAATAGGTCTTAATACTCATTTTTCTGGGATTTTATGATATAGTTGTTATCACTTTCCTCAAAAAAATGGTGTATATTGGCTTTTTATATCATGTTGCTTTTTAATGAAAGTAGGAAGGATCAATCGGTCATGCTATAATTGGGTTGATTTTTTCGATAAAAATGTATCAAAAATAGAGGAGACTAACACCATGCTTGAACCAGGAACGGTAAAAGAATTGACAGTAGTGCGTGAAGCGCCGTTTGGATATTTTTTGACAAACGGTGAGGAAGATGTATTGCTTCACCATTCGGAAGTTCCCGAAAATTTTCATCCGGAGGAAAAGCAAACTGTCTTTTTATATCAGGATCATGAAGGGCGTCTTTCGGCCTCTTTAACGATTCCGCAAATCAGAAAGGGACAATACGGATGGGCAGAAGTAGTGGAAGTAAAAGCGGGGCTTGGCGTATTTGTCCATATCGGGCTTCAAAAAGATTTGCTTATATCAAAAGATGACTTGCCGGAACTGTTGCAGTTATGGCCCGAAAAAGGGGACAAGCTGTATTGTTCAATGAAAACGGACAAGAAAAACAGGCTGTTCGGGGAATTGGCGAATGAGGAAGTAATGAGAGGGCTTTCTGTCAGGGCCGGCCAAAGTGTTTTTAATAAAAGCGTCAAGGGGACCGTGTATCGGGTTCTCCTTAGCGGTTCTTTGATTATTACAGAAGAAAGATACATCGGATTTATTCATCAATCGGAAAGGAAAGAAGAGCCCCGGCTTGGTCAACATGTGGAGGGGCGAGTTGTAGCCGTAAAAGAAGACGGCACGATCAATGTTTCTCTCTTGCCGAGAGCTCACGAAATGATCGACGAGCAGGCCGAACAAATATACCGCTACCTACAAGGTCGCGGAGGATCGATGCCGTATTCAGATAAAAGTGAGGCGGAGGATATTAAGAAGCGATTTTCCATCAGCAAAGGCCTGTTTAAAAAAGTGCTGGGAAAACTCATGAAAGAGGGAAAAATTATTCAAAAAGATGGTTGGACCCATATAACCGATCAAGATAGCCGTCATGAATCATGATGTCTATGTTGTTCTTTGTAGTCAAGCTCGTGCTGGAATTTCCGCATCATTTCTTTCTTGCTTCCATAAACGAAGAAGAGGTCACCTTCCTGGACATGCTCTTCGTCCAAGTTTTTGCGGATGGCTTCTTCACCCCGTTTTATGAACAGTACATGCACATCCTCATTTTCGGAAAACATATCGGCAAGCTTTTTTCCAATATAGGAGGATCCTTCTTGAATGGGAATATCTGTAAAGTAATCATCTTCATTTACATAAAGAACTTCGTTGATGGGAAGCTCTTCCGGATCATAATGGTCCTTCATCTCAGAGGAAAACTTCTTTTTTAGCACATTTGTTGCCCGTTGTGTTTTTAAAAGCAGCAAAAATACACTAAACAAAACGACGAGCGCCGCCATCTCGGGAATTTTCAAATCATCCGACAAATATGTGCTTAAAATGGAGATCACAACCGCAAGTGAAAAAGCGCCGAACAGAATAAGAAAAGTGCTGATTTTTCTTCTTATGGGATGTTCCAAGATGAGCTTGGCCTCATCAGTTGTAAACCCGGTATTCGTTAACATCGAGATGGCCTGATAGCGGGAAACTTCTCTTGATAAACCTGTCAAACATAGGAAAGTGGTCGCCATTTCAATGACGATGGCGATGAAAATAAAATAAACTGCCATTAACATGAGTTCCACGATCACATCTGCTCCCTTCATCCAAAGTACCCTTGCAAACAAAATGAATCGCTATACATGAATATTTACCTGGAAAAAGGGAATAAAACCTATAATTTACTAGCAGGTGATGCATATGAGTGGAAAAAAAGAAGATATTCATTGTTTTGCAAACGGGTGGAGATGGCAGGAGTTTAGTTTTCAAGAAAAAGATAAATTAAAACAGTTGACTGACAAATTTCCCGAATACGACGTTTGGATCAACAATGCGATGGACATTGAAACGAATTATTTGCGGGTCCTATCTTTTGATGATCATCATGATTGCGCATTGATCGGGTCGTTAAACTATTCCGCTGATCCGAGCGATGAGGATTCGTACAGGCTGCTCCATTATTATGTGACTGAGAACAAGTTGTTAACGATTGATTTTGACATTGGCACCATTTCTAAAATGACGAGACAAACATTAATGGCACGGCTGGAAAAGTGTGATAATGCCTTTGAAGCATTTTTATTTATCATGGGGGAGATCCTTAACACTTTTTTAGATGGGATCGATGATTTTGAGGAAAAGCTGATTGACTTGGAAAAGAGGATTCGCTTCCATAATCACGGCAATATTCTTGAAGAAATATTTGATCGCAGATCGGAAATGCTTTTTTTAAAACAGCTTACGATACCGATAGAAGAGATGTTGCTGGCTATGGAGGAGGCTTTTTACGAAAATATTAAGGATATGGATGCGTTCCGGCAGACGAAAGTAAGGCTTGAGCGGACAATGAAGCTGTTATATCATTACGACAGCCAAATAGAAACACTTTTAAATATAAATATGAACTTATATTCATACCGGGGCAATGAAGTGATTAAAGCATTGACAGTCTTCACGGTGTTAGTCACCCCAATCACGGTATTCGGAGCGTTGTGGGGAATGAACTTTAAAAATATGCCGGAGCTTGACTGGGGTTTCGGATACTTGTTTGCCTGGGTGATCATCCTCGCTTCCACCGGCCTGATTTATTGGTGGCTCTACAGAAAAGGGTGGCTGGGGGACGTATTAAGGCGAAAAAATAAAAAATGAACGGTATGATCCTGGCGTTTCAAAGGAAATCATGTACACTCCGCTGGATTGTGGTAGAATAAAATAACAGCGAAAGTGGAGGAATGAAAGTGAAAAAGGAATTTGCCGTCATTGGACTGGGCCGATTTGGAGGAAGCATTTGCCACTCCTTAAGCGAGCAAGGAATGGATGTCATGGCTATCGATATAGACGAGGACCGTGTAAATGAATTTGCCTCCATCGCCACACAGGCTGTCGTAGCCGACACGACGGATGAGCAAGTGTTAAAAAGCTTGGGCATTCGCAACTTTGATCACGTCATTGTAGCGATTGGAGATAATATCCAGTCGAGTATATTGACCACTTTAATTTTAAAAGAACTTGGCGTTACTCATATTACCGTTAAGGCCCAAAACGACTACCATGAAAAAGTGCTCCGCAAAATAGGCGCGGATCATGTCGTTCACCCGGAAAGGGATATGGGCAAAAGAATCGCCCACTATATTGTTTCCAACAATGTACTTGACTATTTGGAACTGTCTGAGGAGTACAGTATTGTGGAAATTAAGGTAAATGAATTATTGGCTGGACATTCCCTCGTGGAATTGGATGTTAGGGCGCAATTCGGTTTAAATATCGTCGCCATTAAACGGGGAGAGGAAATCATCGTTTCGCCAAAAGCGGACGATCCACTTCAACTCGGTGATATTTTAATCATTATCGGCGCTGATACCGATATTAACCGGTTTGAAAAAAAAGTACTTGAATAAAAAAATCCTCTTGGGCGCCTGAAAAGCGTTCAAGAGGATTTTTTCTATACTTCCATAATAATGGGAAGAATCATCGGCTTTCTTTTTGTCCGCTCGTATAAGAACGGCATGAGTGTCTCAGTAATTTCATTTTTGATTTCGGACCATTGGGTTGTTTTTCGTTCCATGACTTTCTGAAGATGCTTAGAGATCATCTTTTGCGCATCGTTGATCAAATCGCTCGATTCTCTCATGTAGACGAATCCCCTTGATATAATATCGGGACCAGCCGCAATCTTATATTCGTTCATATCGATGGAAACAACAACGATGACGAGCCCTTCTTCAGATAGAATTCTTCTGTCGCGCAGAACGATGTTCCCGATGTCGCCAATGCCGCTTCCGTCAATATAAACAGAACCAGATGGAATTTTTCCAGCTACTTCAGCATGATTGGAACTTAGGGCAAGTACCTCGCCATTATCCATAATAAAGCAATTTTCTTCAGGAATGCCGCAGTCTACCGCGAGTTGGGCATGCATGGTTTGCATGCGAAATTCTCCGTGAATCGGCATAAAGAACTTTGGCTGTATAAGCCGCAGCATCAGCTTCTGCTCTTCCTGCCCTCCGTGCCCGGATGTGTGGATATCATTCAAGGAGCCCGCAATAACTTCAGCGCCTGCACGGTAGAGCAGGTTAATCGTCCGGTTTACACTGGTTGTATTACCGGGAATTGGGGACGAAGAAAAGACGACTGTGTCCCCCGGCTGAATTTGGATTTGACGGTGCGTTCCGTTGGCGATACGCGAAAGTGCCGCCATCGGCTCACCTTGGCTGCCGGTACAAAGAATGGTTACTTTATTTGCTGGGAGCCTGTTCAATTGCTGGGTAGTGATGAATGTATCTTTTGGCGCCCGGATATATCCCAGGTCTTGTCCAATTTCAATCGCTGCTTCCATGCTTCGTCCAAATACCGCTATTTTCCGGTTGTTGGCGACTGCGGCATCTGTTACTTGCTGCAAACGGTGAATATTAGATGCAAAGGTGGCAAAGATCACCCTTCCTTCCACTTTGCGAAAAATATCTTTAATGCTCTCGCCGACCTTGCGCTCCGACATTGTAAAATGCGGGACTTCGGCATTTGTGCTGTCGGACAGCAGACAAAGCACTCCTTCTTTTCCGATTTCCGCCATTTTGGTTAAATTGGCGGGTTCGCCAACCGGTGTGAAATCAAACTTGAAATCACCCGTATGGACGATATTGCCCGGAGGCGTTTTAACAACAATTCCGTACGAATCCGGAATACTATGGGTCGTTCTGAAAAACGTGACCGATGTTTTTCGAAACTTGATGATATCGTCTTCTTTAATTTCAATCAGTTTTGTTTTTCGCAGGAGACCGTGCTCTTCCAGTTTATTTTTGATCAACCCAATGGCCAATTTCCCGGCATATATGGGTATATTCACTTGTCTCAGCAAGTACGGAATGCCGCCTATATGGTCTTCATGTCCGTGCGTGATAAACAGTCCTTTGATTTTATCTTCATTTTTCACCAAATAGGAATAATCTGGAATGACGTAATCAATACCGAGCAACTCGTCTTCCGGAAATTTAATTCCTGCATCAATCATGATAATTTCGTCTTGAAATTGAACCCCGTATGTGTTTTTACCAATTTCACCCAAACCGCCCAAGGCGAAAATGGCCGTCTGGTCATTTTTTACAAACTTCATCTGTTACACATTCTCCAGACTAAAATTCGGGCTGTTCTTTTCATATTCAAGGTATTTTCCTTCAAGCAATTGAATATATTCAATATTTAGTTGGCGGTCTTTTAAAAAATGTCGTACTTTCCGTTCGTTTTCAGCTTCAATAAATAATACTTTTGTTTTTTCCCGGACAGGCATTTCATGGATGCTATCCTGGTAGTATACTTTAAAAATCATGTTCTTCTCTCCTTAACTCCGTTGTCATTGTTAATTTTCTTTATTATATTAGAAAGCCCGGGTGAATGCATGTTTTTTGCAGGGCTGGTGAAAATGTCGGCCACACACTTATCATAAAAAGAATAAGCCCTCTTTGATTCAGAGGGTTTCGGAAATGACGGTATAATCATTTACGCAATTGTTTTCTTTCTGAGCAAGTCTTTCCACTGTTTCAAAAGCTTTTTCCGCAGCTTCTTAAACATGGTGGATCACTCCTTATCACTATTTTAACCGATTTTTGTAAAAAGTAAAAGTATCATAAAACAGGTTGTTTTTATATGCATCGTTTTTGTTTTTATTATATGCTCAAATATAGAGTGACTCTCATGGAGAACAATGGAAATAAGAGAAAGAGGGATGATCATGACAAAGATTGTGTTTTTCGACATTGACGACACTTTGCTCGATGCTCAAAAAGAATTGCCTGCATCTGCCAAGGCTGCTGTCCGGCAATTGCAAAAGCAAGGCATTTATACGGCCATTGCGACAGGAAGGGCACCGTTTTTTATATCCCCCGTGCTTGCGGAATTAAATATCCATTCCTATATTTGTTTTAACGGGCAATATGTTGTTTTTGAAAATGAAGCGATCTACAAAAATCCAATCAATCGCTATGCCCTTCAACAAATTGATGAAACAGCAAGAGAGCGTGATTACCCGCTCGTATACATGAATGAAATAACGATGAAAGCGAATGTCCCTCATAATGAATTGATTGAAAAAAGCCTTCGTTCATTGAAGCTTTCACATCCGGAATTTGATCCTCATTTTTACAAAAACAAAGAAATATACCAGGCGCTCATCTTTGCCAATGAGAATGCAGGGAGGGATTTGCCGGAGGTCGATGATGTTACTTATATTCGCTGGCATGAATCTTCTCTGGATATCGTACCGAAGGGAGGATCAAAAGCGGAGGGGATCAAGCAAATGATTGGCCGACTCGGTTTCCAAATGGAAGATGTCGTCGCTTTTGGAGATGGAATGAATGACATCGAAATGCTTCAAGAGGCTGGAACCGGGGTAGCGATGGGGAATGCCCACCAAGTTGTGAAAGACCATGCCGACTTTGTGACAACGAATGTTGAAAATGATGGGATTGTCAATGGATTGAAAGAAATCGGGCTTCTATCCCGTGAATTTGATACGGTTAAACAATAAACGCAGCCAGGCAGGGGAAAAGCCCATTCTCCTGCCTGGTTGGTTAACGATCAATCGGAACGGCGTCTTGCGGAACGTGGAACGGATTTTCCTTGTTGATATGATCATAAAACATCACGCCGTTTAAATGATCAAGCTCATGCTGAAAAACAATTGCCGGAAGACCCCGCAAGCGCAACTTGATTTCATTGCCGTTTTCATCATATCCTTTTACTTTGATTCGTGCGTGGCGAAGAACATAACCGGGTATATCACGGTCGACAGATAAACACCCCTCACCGGAAGTCAAATAGGCTTTCTCCACTGAGTGACTCATTATTTTCGGATTGAAAAAGCCATAATGATATTTCTCTCCCTTGTCATCCGTAACCCTCATAACAAACATTCGTTTAGACACGTTGATTTGTGGAGCAGCTAATCCGACGCCTGGCCGAAGGCCATACCTTTCACTTATTTCCGGATCTTGGCTGTTTATTAAAAATTCCTCCATTTTTTTGATCGTATCTATATCTTCCTGGGATGGCGGCAACGGCACGTCGGCCGCTTTTTTCCTAAGTACCGGATGTCCATCCCGAACTATATCCTTCATTAAAATCATGTACATCCCCCTGTATGTGATACTGTATAATCAGTTTACCAAAAAAGATCAGCTAATTAAATCAGATTACTTCCATTCCATTCCCAGATAAAAAAATTCAAGGTTGTAAAACTTTTTTTCTCCCGTTATAGTAGGAAATGTGAACGATGGGAGGAATACCGGTGAGAAAAAGGAAATTGGCTACCGTTATATGTGTTTCTGCTTTTTTATTGGCAAGTTGCGGAAGTCCGGAAAAAAAAATATATAAAACCCTTGAAGAAACCGTGAGCATAGAAAAAGATTTTGAAAGCCAACAAAAACCGATGGCCGAGCTTGAGGAAAAGGAAACTGAGATTTTTAATGAAATGATGAAGCTCGGAATGAAACAAATGGACAAAGTTACGGAACTCTCTGACAAGGCCTTAAACAATTTGAAAAAGCGGGAAGAATATCTTAAAAAAGAAGAGAAAGCGATCGCGGCTTCCAAAAAAGAATTTGAAAAAGTAAAAGAAACCATTCCTTCATTAGAAGATGAACCGTTAAAAGAAAAAGCAAATCAGTTGGAGCAGCTTATGGCTGAACGGTATGACGCCCATGTCAAGCTTTCCAAAGCCTATAAAGCAACCATCAAGGAAGACCGAAAACTGTATGAAATGATGAAGAATAAAGATTTAAAACTGGAAGAACTGGAACAACAAATTGCTGCGTCCAACAAGGCCCGGGAGCAGGTCATAGAGGCCAATAAAGAATTCAACGAATATACGAAAAAGTTTAATGAAGAAAAATCTGCTTTTTATAAAGAAGAGGATCTTAAAAATGCATCTTAATCAACAGAAACGGGAATCAGCCGTTTCTTTTTTTTCGGGCAGTTTTTGGTGAATTTGGCGGGGATATTTGTAAAAAGCTGTTGAAAGCGCTTTAATTATGTACTATAACAGCGGAAGAAAATAAGTTTTTATATAATACAGTTTTCTGATTGATAATAATACAGGAATGAATGATTGAAAAATTGGAAAGGGCTTTATGTTAAAATATATTCGTTGACGAAAGGGATTTTCTCATGTAATCTAAAAAATGAGGAAAAATTACATTGTGTTATAATACATAAAAAAATAACTGATACAGATTAGGGTGTTTCAAAGGAGGTCGATAGTTGTTTTTTCAACTCAAGATTGTGGAAAAACTATAGAGACACCTTTATTTCATATTGACATGCTTTTTTTAGGGCACTCTACCAAGTAATGCATTTAAAAATAGAAAGGGTTGGTGATTTCGATGGCTTCAAAAGCGAAGACAGCGGAATTCGATGCGGTCGAAACGCTCGAGAATATTGAAAAACAATTTGAAATGATTCAAGTGTTGAATGAAAAGGGTGAAGTGGTCAACGAAAAATTGTTGCCGGATTTATCTGATGATGAACTGGTTGAGCTTATGAGCCGAATGGTTTATACGCGCATATTTGATCAACGTTCCATTTCTTTGAACAGACAGGGACGGCTCGGCTTTTATGCACCGACTGCCGGTCAAGAGGCATCCGCGATTGCTTCGCATTTCGCATTGGAAAAAGAAGACTTTATTTTGCCGGGGTACAGGGATGTTCCTCAAATCATCTGGCACGGTCTTCCGCTTTATAAAGCATTCTTATTT
The DNA here is from genome assembly GCF_037980985.1 of Siminovitchia sp. FSL H7-0308. Lineage (NCBI taxonomy): Bacteria > Bacillati > Bacillota > Bacilli > Caryophanales > Bacillaceae > Siminovitchia > Siminovitchia sp. FSL H7-0308. The sequence continues at coordinate 2,261,217 of NZ_CP150282.1, read as the reverse complement.
TCAAGAGGACACTATGTTGGGAATCAAATTCCCGAAGAAGTAAACGTCATTCCTCCGCAAATCATTATTGGAGCGCAATATGTGCAGGCGGCGGGCGTTGCCCTTGGACTTAAAAAGCGCGGTAAAAAAGCGGTTGCCGCAACATATACGGGTGACGGCGGATCTTCCCAAGGAGACTTTTACGAGGGAATCAACTTTGCCGGCGCATTCGGCGCGCCAGCGGTCTTTATCGTCCAAAACAACCAATTTGCCATTTCTACACCGCGGGACAAACAGACAGCCGCTTCGACTATTGCCCAAAAAGCAGTGGCGGCAGGAATTCCGGGTATTGTGGTAGATGGCATGGATCCGCTTGCGGTATATGCTGTGGTGCGGGAAGCTCGGAAACGGGCTGTTGATGGAGGAGGACCTTCTCTTATCGAAACCATTTGCTACAGATATGGTCCACACACAATGGCGGGAGATGACCCGACACGATATAGAACTTCCGATACTGACAGCGAATGGGAGAAAAAAGATCCGATTGTCCGCTTTAGAAAGTATTTGGAAGAAAAAGGTCTGTGGAACGAAGATAAGGAAAATGAAGTAATTGAAAAAGCGAAAGACGAAATTAGAGAAGCCATTAAAAAAGCGGATCAAACGCCAAAGCAAAAAGTGACGGACTTGATTTCGAATATGTATGAAGAACTTCCGTTCCATTTAAAAGAGCAGTTTGAAATATATAAAGAGAAGGAGTCGAAGTAAGCCATGGCGCAAATGACAATGATACAGGCAATCACAGATGCGATGCGCACGGAATTGCGCAATGATGAAAATGTCCTTGTGTTCGGCGAAGACGTGGGGGTAAACGGAGGCGTTTTCCGCGCGACGGAGGGACTGCAAAAAGAATTTGGAGAAGAACGGGTATTCGACACGCCGCTTGCGGAATCCGCTATTGGCGGGCTGGCAATTGGCTTGACAACTCAAGGATTCCGTCCAGTCCCAGAAATTCAATTCTTTGGTTTCCTATATGAGGTAATGGATTCAATCAATGGCCAAATGGCCCGCTGGCGCTACCGGACGGGTGGTTCGTATCATGCACCCATTACAGTCCGATCACCTTTTGGGGGCGGCGTACATACACCTGAGTTGCACGCAGACAGTCTTGAAGGCCTTGTAGCCCAGCAACCCGGACTAAAGGTTGTCATTCCTTCGACGCCTTATGACGCCAAAGGTTTGCTTATTTCCGCCATTCGAGACAATGATCCGGTTATTTTCCTTGAGCATATGAAATTGTACCGCTCTTTCAGACAAGAAGTTCCGGAAGAAGAATATACGATTCCTATCGGGAAAGCAGATATAAAGCGTGAAGGAAGCGACTTGTCGATCGTAACGTATGGCGCAATGGTTCATGATTCACTAAAAGCTGCCGAACTGCTTGAAAAAGATGGGTACTCCGTGGAAGTCATCGACTTGCGAACTGTTAGCCCGCTTGATATTGAAACCATTATTCAATCCGTTGAAAAAACGAACCGGGCTATTGTCGTCCAAGAGGCTCAAAAACAGGCGGGAATTGCAGCGAATGTTGTGGCGGAAATTAACGATCGCGCCATTTTAAGCTTGGAGGCGCCTGTATTGCGAGTAACAGCTCCGGATACGGTATATCCATTTTCACAAGCTGAACCGGTTTGGCTGCCAAACCATAAAGATATCGTTGAAACGGCTAAAAAAGTACTGGAATTTTAAACAACCTCAAGACTGAACAACTATTTACAACAGGAGGGTGAAAATATTGTCATTCCAATTTAAGCTGCCTGATATTGGAGAAGGAATCCATGAAGGCGAAATTGTGAAATGGTTCGTGGAACCTGGTAAGAAAGTGGAAGAAGATGACGTATTATGTGAAGTGCAAAATGACAAAGCCGTGGTGGAAATACCATCTCCGGTAACTGGTACAGTGGAGGAAATACTCGTTCAGGAAGGCGAGACGGCTGTTGTCGGAGATGTGCTCGTTACATTTGATGCGCCGGGATACGAAGATCTCCAGTTTAAAGGGGACAGTGGTGAAGAAGAAACCGAAGCGGACGTGCAATCAACCGCAGAATCCGGACAGGATATTCAAAAAGAAGAAGTGAAAGCTGAAGAAAAACAGGAAAAAGAAGCAGAAAGCACGGGTGCCGCGGCTGAACAGGAAAAAACGAACAACCGGGTTATCGCAATGCCTTCTGTACGCAAATATGCCCGTGAAAAAAATGTTGATATCCAAAAGGTAACAGGTACAGGTAAAAATGGCAGAATACTAAAAGAAGATATTGACCAGTATTTGAACGCGCCAGAAAAAGCTACCGAAGTTCCTGACACTCAGGAAGTTCAAAAGGCGGATACGAAGCAAGAAGAAAAACCGAAGGCTCCTGTCGTTCCGGAAGGAGAATATCCTGAAACAAGAGAAAAAATGAGCGGGATTCGCAAAGCGATTGCCAAAGCAATGGTTAATTCGAAACATACCGCTCCGCACGTCACCATTTTGGATGAAGTGGATGTTACAGAACTTGTTGCCCACCGGAAGAAATTTAAAGCTGTTGCGGCCGAGAAAAATATAAAATTGACGTACCTCCCTTATGTTGTAAAGGCGCTCGTCAGCACATTGCGTGAATATCCGGCGCTTAATACATCGGTTGATGATGAAAAAGAAGAAATCATCCAGAAACACTACTACAATATCGGTATTGCCGCCGACACAGAGCGAGGGTTGCTTGTCCCTGTTGTCAAGCATGCCGACTCCAAATCTGTTTTTGCGATTTCAAAAGAAATCAATGAACTGGCGGAAAAAGCGAGAAGCGGCAAACTTAGTCCGAATGAAATGAGCGGAGGCTCGTGCACAATTACGAACATCGGATCTGCCGGGGGCCAATGGTTTACGCCAGTGATCAATCATCCGGAAACAGCCATTCTGGGTATTGGCAGAATTGCTGAAAAACCGGTAGTCAAAAATGGTGAAATTGTAGCCGCTCCTGTGTTAGCATTATCCTTGAGCTTTGATCATCGGGTTATTGATGGAGTTACCGCACAGCAGGCATTAAATCAGATAAAACGTCTGTTGAGCGACCCGGAACTTTTACTAATGGAGGCGTAGAGAATGGTAGTAGGAGATTTCCCAATTGAAACCGATACGATTGTGATAGGGGCGGGACCCGGCGGCTACGTTGCGGCTATTCGGGCTGCTCAGCTTGGCCAAAAAGTGACGATCGTGGAAAAAGGTAACCTTGGAGGAGTTTGTTTAAATGTGGGATGTATTCCATCCAAAGCACTCATTTCTGCTTCGCACCGCTATGATGAGGCCAAAAATTCCAGCGATATCGGCATTAACGCGGAAAACGTTACGTTGGATTTTTCAAAAGTGCAAGAATGGAAATCCGGCGTCGTTAACAAGCTGACCGGAGGAGTTGAAGGCCTTTTAAAAGGGAACAAAGTCGACATCGTCCAAGGTGAAGCCTACTTTGTGGATGAAAACAGCGTCCGTGTCATGGACGATAACTCAGCACAAACGTATACGTTCAAAAACGCCATTATTGCGACTGGATCTCGTCCTGTTGAAATCCCCGGCTTTACATATTCGAAACGGGTGATTGATTCAACAGGAGCCCTCAACCTTGACGAACTGCCGAAAAAACTCGTTGTTGTCGGAGGAGGCTATATCGGGGTTGAACTGGGAACAGCATATGCCAATTTTGGTACTGAAGTAACGATCATTGAAGGAATGAAAGAAATTTTGGGCGGATTTGAAAAACAAATGACCGCTCTTGTCAAAAGAAACTTGAAAAAGAAAAACGTGTCGGTTGTGACCAACGCGTCGGCAAAAGGTGTCGAAGAGACAGACGATGGTGTAAAAGTGACGTATGAGGCCAAAGGGGAAGAACATACGATTGAAGCGGATTATGTCCTTGTTACAGTCGGAAGAAAGCCGAACACGGACGAGCTTGGTCTTGAGCAAGTCGGCATTAAAGTAAACGACCAAGGTCTGATTGAAGTAGACAAGCAGTTAAGAACGAATATACCGAACATCTTTGCCATTGGCGATATCGTTGATGGGCCAAAGCTTGCTCATAAAGCATCCTACGAAGGAAAAATCGCCGCCGAAGTCATTTCGGGTCATTCTTCAGAGATTGATTATCTTGGCATTCCGGCTGTCGTCTTTTCCGAGCCGGAGCTGGCATCTGTCGGCTACACGGAGAAGCAAGCGAAAGAAGAAGGCATTGACATTGCAGTAGGAAGATTTCCGTTTGCGGCAAATGGCCGGGCACTCGCACTTAATGCGACGGACGGATTTGTCAAATTAATTACTCGCAAAGAGGACGGACTCGTTATTGGCGGACAAGTTGCCGGAGCGAGCGCATCCGATATGATCGCTGAGATCGGACTCGCCATTGAAGCCGGGATGACAGCCGAGGACATCGCGATGACGATCCACGCCCATCCTACTTTGGGAGAAATTACGATGGAAGCCGCGGAAGTGGCACTGGGAACGCCTATTCATATTGTGAAATAAAAAATAGTCGAAAAACACATGGATTCTTCCTGTATCAGGAACAACACCATGTGTTTTTCCTTTGTAGTTACACATGTTTTTAATAAAGACTAAATTCATAGTTTTAAATCCCGCCGTAACGTGCATATTATCAGTAAGATGCAAATCACTTTCATGAGACGGTGGAGATTTTGGATGAATAAATATATTGCTCTTATTTTACAACTAATGATTTGGAGCGGGTTTACATTGGTGGAATGGCTTTCGGGAGGGGACCGCCTTTTTTTCAAAGTTATTTTGTTTGGAGTGTTTTTTTATCTCGCTTTTATGTTGGCAAGGATCATTCTCAAATCCAATAAAATCACTTTTATCATAACGGTTATGAGTCTTTCTGCTTATTCAGCCATGCATTTGTTCTTGCAGTTTATTTTTCCAACATGACTTTTCGCTTATGTCATTCCTAGGCCAAAAATGGGTATAATGAAATATATTCGAATGAAAATAGTAGATTTATAGAAGGTGAAATGGTTTTATGAAATGGTTTTACATCATGTTATGTGCAATGTTTTTGCTGGGCTGCTCCAGCGAAGCAGGAACGGAAACTGAAAAGGCCGGGGGCAAGGGTTCAACCTCGCAAGACGAAGGAACCGAAAAGAAAAGCAGGAATGATGACAAAGAGGTAGATTCGAAAGAAGAGCAAGCAGAAAATAAAGAAGAGAATGAGACCGAGAAAACACAAACAAAACCCGAGTACAAAATGAATGAAATGTATGCACTTGAACCGATTGCCGACGCAAATCCGCAAGTGGTCTTGCTGACCATTGATGACGCTCCCGACAAATATGCGCTGGATATGGCTCATATATTGAAAAGACTTGAGGCCCCTGCCATCTTTTTTGTCAATGGGCACTTTATCAACACACCCGAAAAAGAAAAAATGTTAAAGGAAATATATGACCTTGGGTTTGTCATCGGGAACCATACCTATTCCCACAGTGATTTGACAACTTTGCCGGAAGAAAAACAATTGGAGGAAATTGTTTCCGTCAACGATATCGTGGAAAAGGTAACGGGGGAGCGACCGAAATTTTTCCGGGCCCCGTTTGGAAAGAATACGGATAAGAGCAAGGAGATTGCAGCCCAGGAAGGCATGGTGCTGATGAATTGGACGTACGGTTATGACTGGGAGTCCCAATACAAAACAGGGGATGCCATATCTGACATTATGGTCAATACACCCTATCTTCAAAACGGCGCCAATTTGCTGATGCATGACAGAGAGTGGACAAGAGACGGTTTGGAAAAAATGGTTCAGGGGTTGCGGGAAAAAGGCTACGACATGGCAGATCCGAATCTCATTGCAATTGAATGACAACAGGATAACCAATTTGTCATATGTGACATACAATTTGTGCTTGATTTCAGATATATGATACCCTAATATAAAATAAAAGATTTCATTTTCTTACGAAAGGAATGAAATAAATGGGTATCATTGTCTGCCAAGCATGCAATGAAACGATTGATTATTTTGAAGATGAGAAGGTCACGACACTTTATTCCTGTTGCTGTGACTGCGGAAAAAAAGAGGAAACAACAGTCGCCACTGCCATTTAAGGAAGCAGCCCCGGGTATGCTTCCTTTTTTTTGTTGGAGAAAGGTTTTTTCGAAAAGCATGGAGAATGAATACAGAAAAGGAAAAAAAGGAGAAGATGGCAGTGGAACAGTTGAAAACGCGAGTGACTGACTTATTACATATTCAATATCCGATCATTCAGGGAGGCCTTGCTTATCTGGCCTATTCGGAACTGGCTGCAGCCGTTTCAAACGCAGGTGGACTTGGACAGATAACGGCAATGTCGCTGGAAAACCCGGAAATGTTGAAGGAAGAAATTAAAAAAACGAAAGAATTGACCGATAAGCCTTTTGGCGTTAATTTTGCAATCGGCCAGCACGGACGACCTTTTGAACATATGGTTGAAGCCGCCATAGAGGAAAGTGTCAGTGTTGTTTCCGTGACTGGCGGAAACCCTGCCCCATTTTTCAAGATGCTGGAAGGTGTCGATGTCAAAAAGCTCGTGCTTGTTGCAGCTAAAAGACAGGCGCAGAAAGCGGAAGAGCTTGGAGCGGACGCTGTAATGGTTGTTGGTCAGGAAGGCGGGGGGCATATCGGCAAAGATGATATCGGGACTTTTGTTCTTATTCCGCGCGTTGTGGACAGTGTGCAAATACCTGTCATTGCTTCGGGGGGAATCGCTGATGGCAGAGGATTGATGGCTGCCCTTGCACTCGGCGCGGAAGGAATTGAGATGGGAACACGATTTATTGCGACAAAAGAATGTGTACATGCTTCCGAGGAATACAAGCAGGCGATTATCAAGGGAGAGGAAACCGATACTGTTGTCATCAAACAGACTTTAAATGCCCCAGGCAGGGTCATTGTAAATGATTGGGCGAAAAAAATTCTGGACATCGAGCAAGCGGGCGGCGGCTACGAAGAAATGAAAGAGTATATCAGCGGGGAAGCAAACAAAAAATATATACATGAAGGTCTTGTAGATCAAGGATATGGTTGGGCCGGCCAGGCAATTGGATTAATACATAAAGTGGTCAGTGTTGAAGAGTTGATCCAATCGCTGATTTCGGAGGCAGCAGGAATTCGAAAGAAGTGGGGTGTAAAATAAATGGAATATCAATATCCCTGTTCACACCATTGGACGACGGAAGAAATCATTGCCGTCATTCATTTTTTTCAAGCTGTAGAAAAGGCCTATGAAACAGGCATTCCCCGGGATGAATTTATGGCTCAATATCGCCGCTTCAAACAAATTGTTCCCGGAAAAGCAGAAGAAAAAAAGGTGACGAAGGAATTTGAAGAGGTAAGCGGATACTCCGCTTACCAAGTTTTTCAAAAAGCGAAGCAGGCTGAAGATAACAAAACCATCATCATAAAACATACATGATCCCTTATGAACGCATTGATCCAATGCGTTTATTTTTTTGCTAAAAAGGGTACTAAACTAGTAAGCAGAAGGACTCATATAACATTTTCATAGGTAAGTGCACAATTTTGTTACCGGCATAATGCAGACAACATAAGATATCATAAGTAAATTGTGAATTAAGGTCAGGATGGAGATTAATTTTGGAAGGGGTGTTTTTTCATGAAGCAAGTAATGAATGCTTATCGCAAAAAGTCGATGGATAAACAAAAACTTGCTGTCCTTCACCTTGAGTTGAACTATGAATTGGCTGTGTTATTTGATGCCATGCAAGAGGAAAATGAAGAGTTGAAAATAAAAGCAAAGCGAAAGTTGGAAAAAATTCGTGCCGAGTTAATGAAAATGGAAGCATTGTGAGAGTTTGACAAATGAAATTAGACATCAATGAATATAAACATATGAAAAAGCGGACTCACTATTAAGGGCCATGTTTCATAATAGGGGTTCGTTTTTTTGTGTGGTGGCACTTGAAAACGTTCCCTTAATTATCTAAGCTTGTAGCAAGGCAACTATGAAAGACTTTTTTGGAGGTAAACAATGACAAACTGGACGGAAATTGATCAATGTGCTCGGGCCTGGTTGAAGGAAGCCGGCGATAAAATTATTTTATCATTTCAAACGGCTCTTCAAATAAAGGAAAAAACGAACGCAAACGACCTTGTTACGAATATCGATCAGGAGACAGAACGATTTTTTGCCAAACAGATTAGACAAACATTTCCCGGACATCGAATTATGGGGGAAGAAGGTTTTGGTGATGACCTAAAAGATCTTTCCGGAGTCGTATGGATCGTCGACCCTATTGATGGAACGACGAATTTTATCCATCAAAAACGGAATTTTATGATCTCCATCGGAATATTTGAAAACGGTGAATCGCGTCTTGGGTACATATATGATGTCGTATTAAACGAAATATATGTTGCTGTTGCGGGTGAGGGAGCTTATTGGAATGATGAACAGCTCCCCATGTTGAAAGAAACAACTGTTGACAAGGCTGTTATTGGTATTAACCTGACATGGCTGACATCCAACAGGCTGTTGGATCCGGCCAAAACACTTATACCCTTGGCAAATGATGTGCGCGGAACTCGTTCATACGGTTCAGCTGCCATGGAATTTGCTTACGTATCGACAGGAAGGCTTGATGCCTACATAACGATGCGGCTTTCTCCATGGGATTTCGCAGGCGGAAAAATCATTCTGGAAGAAGTGGGAGGGAAAATAACCAATTTAAAAGGGGAACCTTTGAATCTGCTTGAAAAAACCCCGGTTGTCGCCGCAAAACCGCGTCTCCATGAAAAAATAATAGAAGAGTATTTAAAAAAGGGCATTCAATAACAAACGGCGCCATTCATTGAATGGACGCCGTGTTGTGGATACTAAGCATGAGAATACACCGGGTTATCTTATAGCCTTCCGGCTTCCCGAAGCTTTTTTTTCATTTTAAAACCGTAACCCATGACGGATACTAAAATAATCAAGCAAATGAGCATTCCCAACATGCTTTGTACTCCGAGCGAAATGCCCATTCCCACAATGGAAAATGCCGCCAAAATGGCGAGACATAAAAAGTTCCACTTTATGCCAGTCACAAACGTTCGCCTCCTTATTGATATTGTACAAAAAAATTAACCATTTAACCACCATTTATGATATAATTGTCAGGTTCAATGTTCAATATGCACGACTTAGGCAGGAGGAACAACTTTGAATAAAAGAGATGATATAAGAAATATAGCGATCATTGCCCATGTTGATCATGGGAAAACGACATTGGTGGATCAGCTTTTAAGACAATCAGGGATTTTCCGTACGAATGAGCACGTTGAAGATCGTGTAATGGATTCCAATGAATTGGAACGTGAACGGGGAATCACAATTTTGGCTAAAAATACAGCCATTCAATATAAAGGTACAAAAATCAATATCATGGATACCCCTGGACATGCCGATTTTGGCGGTGAAGTAGAGCGGATTTTGCGAATGGTTGACGGCGTTTTGCTTGTTGTGGATGCTTACGAGGGTTGCATGCCCCAAACGCGGTTTGTTTTGAAAAAAGCGCTTGAACAAAACTTGACACCGATCGTTGTTGTCAATAAAGTCGACCGTGATTTTGCCCGCCCGGAAGAAGTGGTGGACGAGGTGTTGGAATTGTTTATCGAACTGGATGCGAACGATGACCAGCTTGAATTTCCAGTTGTTTTTGCTTCCGGCATAAACGGAACAGCAAGTACAGAACCGGACCGTCAGGAAGAAACGATGGAAGTCCTGTACGAAACGATATTGGATCATATTCCGGCTCCCGTGGAAAATCGGGAAGAGCCGCTCCAACTCCAAGTCTCTTTGCTGGATTATGACAAGTATGTTGGCAGAACCGGCATCGGCCGTATCTTTCGCGGAACAATTAAAGTCGGGCAACAGGTCGCCCTTTTAAAACAAGATGGCACAGTAAAACAATTTCGGGTGACCAAGCTGTTCGGATTCTTTGGTTTAAAAAGAGTAGAGATCGACGAAGCATTTTCTGGCGATATCGTTGCCGTTTCTGGGATGGAAGATATAAATGTGGGTGAAACGCTTTGCCCGGTAGACCATCAAGAGCCTCTGCCGATCCTCACAATTGACGAGCCTACTTTGCAAATGACATTTCTTGTCAATAATAGTCCGTTCGCCGGCAGGGAAGGCAAATTTGTCACTGCCAGAAAAATTGAAGAAAGGCTTATGACACAGTTGGAGACCGATGTCAGTTTGCGTGTAGAACTTGGCGATTCTCCCGATACTTGGATCGTCTCCGGACGTGGTGAGCTCCATTTGTCTATTTTAATTGAAAATATGCGGCGTGAAGGTTTTGAACTGCAGGTTTCCAAGCCGAAAGTCATCGTGAAAGAAATTGATGGGACCCTTTGTGAGCCGATTGAGCACGTACAAATCGATGCCCCTGAGGAACATACGGGCAGCATCATTGAATCTCTCGGCTCCCGAAAAGGGACAATGCTGGACATGATCAATAACGGAAAAGGACAGGTCAGGTTGATCTTCCAGGTTCCGGCGCGAGGGCTGATCGGCTATACGACTGAATTTATGTCGATTACAAGAGGGTACGGCATCTTGAACCACACCTTTGATAGTTATCAGCCAATGGCACAGGGACAGATAGGCGGGCGACATCAAGGAGTGCTCGTTTCCATGGAAAGTGGAAAAGCAACAACTTATGGCATCATGCATGTTGAAGACCGCGGTACTATTTTCGTCGAACCCGGAACCGAAATATACGAGGGAATGATCATCGGAGAGCATACCCGGGAAAATGACCTTGCTGTCAATATTACGAAAACAAAGCATGCAACAAACGTTCGTTCGGCTACGAAAGATCAAACGTCGACTATTAAAAGGCCGAGGATCATGTCGTTGGAAGAGTCGCTTGAATACTTGAATGACGATGAGTTGTGTGAAGTCACTCCCGAGTCAATCCGATTGAGGAAAAAGATTTTGAATAAAAATGAACGGGAAAAAGTGGCGAAAAAGAAAAAATATGTCTAAACGGGTTTTTAAACATGGTAAATATGATATGCTTATTTGGGATTCTTCTGTATGGAGGAATCCCCTTTTAAAAGGCTGGAAAAGGAGGGAGCGGAAATGAATTTCTTCGGAAGCCTGGCATCCATTATCGCCATGACCAAAGAAGATCAGGCTGTCATTGACAGATTTTCTGCCATTTATAGATTTTACTACGATTTGACTCAAAATCCGCCAACGGCAAACTGGCTTTTTTATGTAACGATCATTGCCCTTAGCATCCTTGTGTATAAATTGGGGTTTGCCAAAAAGCTCCCATTGCTAAAATCCGCTATTATTTACATTTTTCTCATAGCGGGATGTACGGTACTTACCTTTTTGGGCATTTTCCTGCCAATAGCGGAAGGGCTTATTGTTGCGGCCCTCATTTTAATCCTTTATAAGATCAGATTACACAAAGAAAAAAAATCGGGTGCACTATAGCTTCAGGCACCACAAACGAAAAATACCCATGCACACACAATGAACTGCATCCATCTAACTATTGGAGGTGCAGTTTTTTCTATGGCTACATTTACTGCAGAAGATAAATTACAAGCAATTGAGTGAAATTTAAATAGAAATGAGGTTCAAATGAACAGCAAAATCGTTAAGAACTGATCATAAAGCGATTCTAAAATGGGTGAAACAATATGAGTATAACGGCGTAGAAGCGTTTATAAAACGGTATACAAATTATCCAGCACAGTTTAAACCAGATGTACTAAAATGCATGATTGAAACTGCGGTATATGTAATATATCTACTCAACCTGCACTTCGCAGTGGAAAAAACAATTTGAAACACAAGGATTCGATGCCCTTCAATCAAAGAAAAAGGGACGTCCACCCGTTGGAGAATTTCTTTGGGATTATGAATTCGGAAGAGTCTGGGATACAATAAAAAACGAACAATACAGTGAAACTTCATTCAGTAGGAGTATTCTTCCCTCTCCTACTGAATGTTAGTTGAACGAATCGGGCATTTAGGTGCCGTTATCTCCCACTTAGACCTTTTGTATCAACTCAGGTCTTGAAGTGGAAGTCTTACGGCACCTTACATGCGGGATCAATTATCCCAGTGTTTAATACGCAAGCTTTTAGCGTAGTTAAAATAGGTAGACTCTTGCGGGAATAGCTCGAGCTGAAGATCCCGCAGGAAAGCGACCTTTGCTTTCCGTGGAAGCTGATGCCGGGCCCGCGGAAAGCAAAATATTTTGGCGTAGCGATGATAGGGATTTTTTTAACACAAATAAACTGAACAATGATAAATGAATCGTTCGATTTTTTATATACCAGCCTCGTTGTAATTGTAAAACACTTTAAATTAGAAAAATATATCGATTACTACGGATAAAGTCAAAATTAAAAATGAGTCCGGTGCAATACCGAACTCATTTTACTCAAGTTGCCTGATGAAATAACCGTGTCTAACTTTTAGGGGTGACTTCACAAGGCTTGGGTGTTTTACATTCTAGAAGTCATTTTTCTTTTTTTTAAAACTGTACAGGTGAAATTGTCCGCTTGCAAACCGGGCTCTTGTCTTTTCTTCAATTCGGTTGTGGCATTGTTCACACATATACGTATGGATCGGCCTGTTCCGAAGCTTTTTTGCAAGCGGCGTGTCATCTTCAAGCTCGTTTTGTTCATCACATATCACACACTGTACTTTCATAAAGACCACCTCAAGTACAAATGGAAATTCCTTCTGTACGATTATACCATGATTCGGTGATTGTATAAATTATCGCTTTAAATGGCAGTAAGACTTCCACTGAAATGGGGTTGGGTGGAGGCCTGCCAGTACCAGCCGGATTGGCTTAACTAACAACTAGCGGCCCAAAAGCTCTCCGCCGCTAGAAGTTTCGCCTTAACCGCCTTTAACTGGCAGTAAAAAGGTTGGGTGGGGCTCAACCGCCAGTAACAGCCCGGTTTCGGTCGGCTCCATTGTTAAAAATCGGCATCGTCACATCATCTGTTTTTCAAAGATTCCGACCACGAAAAGTGATGTGGCTTACAGGATTATTAGTGTAAGTGAAGCGATTTCGATAGCATCGTCTTCGCCTGAAAAAAGCGCGAGCTTCAAGGACGTTGCTTCCGGAGCTTGCCACCTAATCGGTGAGGGCTTAGAGGATCGCAGGCTAAGAACACTACATCACGCCTGCACGACCCAACCAACCCGCTGCTAGCATTTTTTCCTTTATTCTTCCGTAGATTGCTCTTGCTGTTCCTTGTTTAAAGTTCTGTTTTCATTTTGATTCATTTCCCGCTTGGGCTTTTGGGGGGCCTCTTCGGGATTTTTATTCATTTCCCGGGGCGGAGCCTCCGGCATTACCCTGCCTGTTATATCTGCCAACTCATTCATAATCCCCTGAAGCGGCTGGCCTGCTGCAAAATCATTTCTTAATTCGTCAAGTCTTTCATTCAAATCGGGGTCGGCTACGACAACCGCGCCGGCTCCCAGCGGATCATGCTTAATGCTTTCAACAACCGAATATTTAAGAGAGCCGACTTTCGATCTGTCCATGTCTTTGTCCACATCAATTCCGATTACGGCATAATCCCCGGCAACAACCGCCCTGGCTCCTCTTACTCCCCGAACTTGTGAAGCCAAGTTGGCAAGATGGTCTGCCTTATCTATATTATCTCGGCGATTATCGTCCGCCATTTCTTCATTTTTTGTACTAACACCTTGTGGTCTGGGCTCGTTCGTATTATTTTCCATATTATTTTGTTGCCCGCATGCCGCCAATAAAAAAATGCACATGAGTAATAAAACTTTTTTCATATGAATTGCCTCCTTTCATATTGCCTTCTTACACTTATATTGTGAAAGAGCTTCTATCTTTATGCGGTCAGGCATATATTTCTGAAAAAGTGCTGACTGGCACCGGCGCATTTCTCGCTTCATATGATATTAAAAAGGAGCAGGAGGCATCAATTTGACGAAAATTTACGTGTTAGATACGAATGTCTTGCTTCAAGATCCGAATGCCGTATTTTCATTTCAAGATAATGAGATCGTCATTCCGGCTGTAGTATTGGAGGAACTCGATTCTAAAAAAAGGGATATGAGTGAAATCGGCAGGAATGCAAGACATGTTTCCAAATTGATTGACAGCTTCAGGAAGACGGGAAAATTGCATGAACAAATCATTCTCGAAAATGGCGGCACACTGAGAATTGAATTGAACCATAGATCCTTTCATCAACTGCAGGAGATTTTTCTTGAAAAAACAAATGATAATCGCATACTCGCGGTGGCGAAGAATATCGCCATTGAAGAAGAGGGAAAGGAAGATGGAAAGCCGGTGATCATCGTAAGCAAAGATGCATTATTAAGGGTGAAAGCCGATGCTCTTGGCTTGCTTGCAGAAGATTTTTTGAGCGACCGGGTCGTTGAAGTCGAACACTTGTATACCGGAATGCAAGAAATTTTTGTCGATATCGACTGTTTAAGGATTTTTTACGAAAAGGGCGAAATATCCGCTTTGGATTTATCAGAAAAAAAGACCTTTTATCCAAATCAATTCGTCATCATGAAAGATGAAATGGGGAGCTCGTCTTCCGGGATTGGGATGGTCGATAAACGGGGAGCAAACATTAAAAAGCTCAAAAGCAGTTATGAGTCCATATGGGGAATCAGACCAAGGAACGCTCAGCAAATGATGGCCGCAGAACTGCTCTTCCGAAATGATATCCAGCTTGTCACAATGATCGGCAAAGCCGGTACGGGAAAGACTTTGCTTGCACTGGCTGCAGGGTTAATGCAGACGGAAGACTTGCAGTCGTACAAAAAGCTGTTGGTGGCGCGCCCGATCGTTCCAGTTGGAAAGGATATCGGGTATTTGCCCGGAGAAAAACAAGAAAAATTACGGCCTTGGATGCAGCCGATATACGACAACCTTGAATATTTATTCAATACAAAAAAGCCGGGGGAACTCGATTCGATCCTCGCCGGAATGGGCTCAATAGAGGTAGAAGCGCTCACATATATTCGAGGAAGAAGCATTCCGGAGCAATTTATCATTATAGATGAAGCCCAAAATTTGACGAAGCATGAAGCAAAGACAATATTAACAAGGGTGGGAGAAAGAAGCAAAATTGTTTTGATGGGTGATCCGCAACAAATCGACCATCCTTATTTGGATGAATACAACAACGGTTTGACATACGTATTGGAGAAGTTTAAAGGGGAAAGTGCGGCGGGGCATATTAAGCTTGTCAAAGGTGAAAGATCCCAATTGGCGCAGCTTGCCGCTGACATATTATAAGCCTTTTCCAAAAGTGATCATAATGACAAATATTCCTGAGAAGGACGAGATTTCAACAAGAGAGTAAAAGAGGATGCCCTTTTAGGGACTGAATGGGCCAATTAAGTGATCATTGCTCCGAATAAAATGATCGCTGTTTTTTATTCATTCCTGAACTCTTCAATGAGGATGTGATGATGATCTGCCCTTTTCTTGCATACTTGAAAATAGAAGGAATCAGCGGATTGAAGTAGCATCTGGACGAATCCGCGGGCTGAAGAACCATTACATATCGTAATCCATATGCGCTTTAGTGTTGTCTTGAAATGAAAAGCTCGCCATGTTTTGATCAATAATTTCCTCGGAAGCGGAATGGGCAGTTTGAAAAATGAGGCAACTCATGCGCTTAACTGTCAGACAAGCCCCCGATTAGCGCTAACCAGAGTCCTCCCAGGGAGAGACTCGCTTCAAAATTCATTCAATAGGCACAATAAACTTCCTGCCGCTTTGTGACGCGGTAAACAAAACAAGCGATATCGCAAAGCGGTTTAAGATGCTAATCGTGATTCTTTGAATACTATTTTGAAAAAGAGCCACGCAGAAAAAGCGGAGCTTTTTCGAGGAGAGGGGGGCGCAACTGCGACAACGTCAGATTGTTTCTTGCCAATATTCATACAAAAGTTACATAAAGAAAGAGTCCGGAACACAACTAAATCAGCTGATGAAAAAACGAACAATACAGTGAAACTTCATTCAGTAGGCGTTTTCTTCCATCTCCTGCTGAATGTTAGTTGAATCAATCGGGCATTTAGGTGCCGTTATCTCCCACTTAGCCCTTTTATATTCACTCCAGATTTTGAAGTGGGAGGCTTACGGCATCTTACATGCGGGATAAAGTGAAACTTCATTCAAGGAATGCTTTTCTCCTTGAATGTTAGTTGAACCAATCGGGCATTTAGGTGCCGTTATCTCCCACTTAGACCTTTTATATTCATTCCAGATTTTGAAGTGGGGGTCTTACGGCACCTTACATGCCGGATAAATGGTCCCAGTGTATAATGCGCAAGCTTTTAGCGTAGTCAACATATGTGGACTCCTGCGGGAATAGCTCGAGCTGAAGGTCCCGCAGGAAAGCGACCTTTGTTTTCCGAGGAAGCTGAAGAGACCTGCGGAAAGCGCAATATGTAGACGTAGCGATGATAGGGTTTTTTAACACAAATAAACCGAACAATGATAAATGAATTGTTCGGCTCTTGCTATTTCGGATTTGCTTATGTCCCAGCCTCGCGTCTGTTTTACCCTATTCCACACGAAAACCTTTGACAAACTTAATCGGGTTATTTCTATTGGACCCGTCTGAGTGTAACACATGTACAGGACCGTCTTCTCGAAGCGGCTTACCGTCTTTTGAAAAAGCAAGGATTAAATCATACGCGTTTTCAAGAGGATATGAAATGTCTTTTGAATCTGTTTCGATGACAAATGTTGAGGCATTCTTTTCAGGCTCGGCATTTTCCAAAAATGGTTTTAAAGAAATGCCGAAAGTGCCTGTCAGCAATTTCGTTTTTTCAAATTGCCGTTCTGATTTAAGGGTTGGCGGGGAAACATTTCCTTCTTTGATCACCCTGTCCCAATGTTTGGAGGCTACTGTAAATTCTTCTTCATCGTCCTCTTTATGGTCTTCCGAAAAATATGTATTCAAATCGATTTTGCGGTCATCGAAAATCCAAACACCCGCATCCAATGTGATTGGAAACTTGACCTTGCCTTTAATCGGGAGAATCGTATCCATCATTTAACCTCCTTCTTATCCTGGAGTAAGTATACCGAAAAACTTGCAAAAATAAAAGTTGTCCGCACTTATTGTTTCATAAGCATTTGTTTTTTTACGGAAGCTCTCTTGTCATATTTCCACTTACCCCTTGCAATTTGCCTATATTAGGGTTAAAATTTACAGATAGTATTGTCTATTTGTCCGGAGACAGGGGGATAAAATGTGGTGTCTGAAATGAAGATTGATCATCGGGAAAGGGCCTACGCTCTGCTCAAGGCAGACGCGGACAAGATTTTGCGTTTGATTCAGGTGCAAATGGACAACTTAACGATGCCCAAATGTCCTTTATACGAGGAAGTGTTGGATACTCAGATGTTCGGCTTTTCTCGTGAAATAGACTTTGCCGTCCGCCTCGGACTTGTGGATGAAAAGGATGGCAAGGAATTGATATGTTCACTTGAAAGGCGGCTATCTGCTCTCCATGAGGCATTTACAGAAAGTGAAAAGTGAGTGATTTTGTACAAGCATCATCACTATCGCCGCACTGTAAAACTCAAACAGTTTATTCGAAATTGTTTGGGTTTTTTTGTCCTATGGACAGACGTTTAGGTAGTATTCTTTTACTTTTTTACTCTATTAATAAATGGCGAAAATTGAATGAAAGATTGGATGAAGAATATGCTGAAAAAAATACTGCGGTCATATGATTACTCGATCATCGCTGTTTATTTTCTGCTCTGCTTATTTGGATTAATCATGATTTATAGCGCCAGCATGGTGGTGGCTGTTCAGTGGTTTGGTTACCCGGCTGATTTTTTTTATGAAAAGCAGAAGATCAACCTGCTCGTCGGATTCTTGTTTTTTTTGTTTTTCGCCATTTTTCCATATAAAGCATACAAAAATAAAACCTTTCTCATTTCCATTACGTTAGCTGCGGTGCTTGGTTTATTTGCAGTTGTTTTGTTTGGACATGTCACAAATAACGCCCAAAGCTGGATTCAATTGGGGGCGCGAAAAATCCAGCCCTCCGAGTTCGCGAAGATAAGCGTCATTATATACTTATCCGCGGTATATTCAAAAAAGCAATCCTATATCAACCAACTCAATAAAGGGGTATTGCCCCCTTTGCTCTTTCTCGTTTTTGTCTGTTTTTTGATTGCAATGGAACCAGATAATGGTACCGCGCTCATTACTTTATTAATCGGAATGACGATTATCGTCTGCTCGGGAATGCGATTTCGCACGATCATGAAGCTCGTCATGCTCGGATTGCTGTTAATTGCTGTCCTTTCTCCTTTCCTTATTTTAAAGTTCGAAAAGATTTTTACAGAAAATCGCATGGGCCGATTCGCGGGGTACTTGGACCCTTTTGGAACCGGGCAGAATGAGGGCTTTCAACTCGTAAACTCGTATTTGGCTATCGGTTCCGGCGGCTTAAAAGGATTGGGGCTTGGTCAAAGTGTCCAAAAGCTAGGGTATTTGCCGGAAGCCCACACCGATTTTATTATGGCAATCATTGCAGAGGAACTTGGAGCATTTGGAGTCGCTTTTGTATTGGTTGGGCTTGGATATATCGTTTTGAGAGGCCTTTTTATCGCCACCAGAAGTAAGGATCCGTTTGGCGCCATGCTGGCGATTGGCATTTCATGCATGATTGGTATTCAATCCTTTATTAATTTGGGGGGAATGTCAGGCCTAATCCCGATAACGGGGGTTCCACTTCCTTTCATTAGTTATGGCGGATCATCCATTCTAGTATTATCCATTTTGATGGGAATTTTGGCTAATGTGGCCATGTTTAACAATTACGAAGAAAAATTCAAAGCCGAAAAAGCTGTTCCTGTACCACATGCTGAGCCTTCCCAGCCGAATGCCAATCGGAAATGGGGCGCTCAGCGGCGTACATTTAAATAAATGGTTATTATAGAAGGGGAGAATTGTGGATGAAGAATATTAATAAAGTACTGGTTGCCAACAGGGGGGAAATCGCCATCCGGGTATTCAGGGCCTGTACAGAGCTCAACATCCGGACGGTGGCCGTCTATTCCCGCGAAGACTCCGGGTCCTACCACCGCTATAAAGCGGATGAAGCCTATTTGGTCGGCGAAGGAAAAAAACCTATAGATGCTTATTTAGATATTGAAGGCATCATTGACATTGCGAAAAGGGCCGGAGTGGATGCCATTCACCCTGGGTATGGATTCCTTTCCGAAAACATTGATTTTGCCAGACGGTGCGAAGAAGAGGGACTCATCTTCATCGGACCGGCTGTCAAACACCTCGATATGTTCGGGGATAAAGTAAAAGCCAAGCACCAGGCCATCTTGGCGGGGATCCCAGTTATCCCGGGAAGCGATGGGCCTGCAGAAACCCTTGAAGAAGCGGCCACATTCGGTAATGACCATGGATACCCAATTATGGTAAAGGCGGCTCTTGGCGGCGGTGGACGCGGTATGAGGATTGTGCGTTCGCGCGGAGAGCTAAAGGAAGCTTACGAGCGGGCCAAATCGGAAGCAAAAGCCGCTTTTGGAAATGATGAAGTATATGTCGAAAAATTAATTGAAAATCCGAAGCATATTGAAGTCCAGATTTTGGGAGATGCCAAAGGCCATATCATTCATTTGTTTGAAAGGGATTGCTCCGTCCAAAGACGCCATCAAAAAGTTGTTGAAACGGCACCATGCGTATCGCTTTCAGACCATATGCGGGAAAGAATTTGCGATGCGGCGGTTACCCTCATGAAAAATGTCGGGTACATAAATGCCGGAACGGTAGAGTTCCTTGTTTCAGGCAATGAGTTTTACTTTATTGAAGTGAATCCAAGAATCCAGGTGGAACATACGATTACAGAAATGATCACCGGGATTGACATCGTCCAATCACAAATCCTGATTGCGGAAGGGCATTCCCTGCATGGAGAAACAATTCAGATTCCAAAGCAGGAACATATTAAGATGAACGGTTTTGCCATTCAGTCACGTGTCACAACTGAAGATCCGCTTAACGACTTCATGCCGGACACCGGTAAGATCATGGCGTATCGTTCTGGCGGTGGATTTGGCGTTCGTCTTGATGCAGGTAACGGCTTTCAAGGGGCTGTCATTACCCCGTTTTATGATTCGCTGCTTGTAAAAGTATCGACCCAAGCGCTCACCTTCAGGCAGGCTGCGGCAAAAATGGTCAGAAATCTGAAAGAATTTCGCATTAGGGGAATAAAAACAAATATTCCATTTTTGATCAATGTTATGGAACATGAAAAGTTCATTACGGGTGAATATGATACTTCTTTTATTGATGAGACGCCGGAATTGTTTTCTTTTGAGGAGAGCAAAGACCGCGGAACAAAAATGCTCTCCTATATTGGAACGGTCACGGTAAATGGTTTCCCTGGAATTGAAACGACGAAAAAACCGGTTTTTCCGGATCCGCGCATACCCAAAATACCTGCGGGCCAATCAGTGCCACCCGGAACAAAGCAAATTTTGGAACAACAAGGTGCGGAAGGGCTTGTTAATTGGGTAAAAAATCAGAATAGAGCGCTTGTAAGCGATACAACTTTTCGCGATGCCCACCAGTCGTTGCTTGCCACTCGTGTCAGAACCCGTGATATGTTGCAAGTGGCAGAGCCGACAGCACAACTTCTTCCAGGACTGTTCTCCTTGGAAATGTGGGGAGGGGCCACGTTTGATGTTGCGTACCGGTTTTTGAAAGAAGACCCGTGGGAGCGCCTTCAAGTACTTCGGAAGAAGATTCCGAATTTGCTTTTTCAAATGCTTTTCCGCGGCTCGAACGCCGTCGGATATAAAAACTATCCTGATAACGTTATCCGTGAGTTTATCAGATTATCCGCTGATGCAGGCATTGACGTTTTTCGGATTTTTGACAGCCTTAACTGGGTCAAGGGAATGGAAGTGGCAATCGATTCTGTCCGCGCATCAGGGAAAATTGCCCAAGCGGCTATTTGTTATACCGGGGACATCAACGATCCGGGAAGGTCCAAGTATGATGTCAATTATTATAAGCAGCTCGCCAAAGAATTGGAAGCTCAGGGTGCCCATATTCTGGCCATTAAAGATATGGCTGGCTTATTAAAGCCCGAAGCGGCTTACCGCCTTATTTCCGAATTGAAGGGTATAGTCGATGTGCCAATTCATCTGCACATGCATGATACGAGCGGCAACGGAATCTTTACGTATACGAAAGCTATTGAAGCGGGTGTC
This sequence comes from Siminovitchia sp. FSL H7-0308, assembly GCF_037980985.1. Lineage (NCBI taxonomy): Bacteria > Bacillati > Bacillota > Bacilli > Caryophanales > Bacillaceae > Siminovitchia > Siminovitchia sp. FSL H7-0308. The sequence continues at coordinate 2,239,910 of NZ_CP150282.1, read as the reverse complement.
GACATTATTGACACGGCTTTGGGATCGGTTGCGGGGCTTACATCCCAGCCCAGTTTGAATTCGCTTTACTATGCCCTGGAGGGAACAGACAGGCAGCCAGATGTGTCGATTGATGATGTGGAGAAGCTTTCCTACTATTGGGAGGATGTCCGCAAATATTACCAGCACTTCGAAAGCGGCATGCTTGCTCCTCATTCAGAAGTATACCGTCATGAGATGCCGGGCGGACAATATAGCAACTTGCAACAACAGGCGAAAGCGGTTGGGCTTGGAAGCCGCTGGGATGAAGTAAAAGATATGTACCGCCGGGTAAACTTGATGTTTGGAGATATCGTCAAAGTGACACCTTCATCCAAGGTGGTCGGGGATATGGCGCTCTTTATGGTGCAAAACGATTTGACGGAGGAATCTGTCCTTGAAAAAGGCATGACAATCGACTTTCCTGATTCGGTTATTGAACTGTTTGAAGGATACCTCGGACAGCCTTACGGCGGCTTTCCGAAAGATTTGCAGCGAGTCATTTTAAAGAAACGCAAGCCTATTACCGTACGCCCTGGAGAGCTGCTTGAAGATATCGATTTTGCCGCGTTAAAAGCCCAGTTGGCACAAGAGGTCGGAGGTACCGTTTCTGAGTATGATGTAATGGCCTACGCCCTGTACCCGAAAGTATTCCTTGAGTATTTTCAAACCATCAACCAATTTGGAAATATTTCGGTTATCGACACGCCCACATTTTTTCACGGAATGAGATTGGGAGAAGAAATCGAAGTAGAAATCGAAACAGGAAAGACATTGATCGTCAAGCTTGTATCAATCGGCCAATCACAGCCGGATGGAACCCGGACAGTTTATTTCGAGCTAAATGGCCAGCCGCGTGAAATTATCATTAAAGATGAAAGCATCAAGTCGACCGTTATCGCAAAGCGGAAGGCGGATCCGAAAAATGAAGCTGAAATCGCTGCCACCATGCCTGGAACGGTGCTAAAAGTGCTTGTTGCCAAAGGAGAGGCCGTGAAAAAAGGCGATCACCTCATTATCACCGAAGCAATGAAAATGGAGACAACCGTACAGGCGCCTTTCTCTGGAACGATCAAAGATATTTACGTCAAAAGCGGCGAGGCGATCCAAACAGGCGATTTGCTTATCGAGATGGAAAAATAATATCCCGAGCGCAAAAAAACTTGCACACGAACATCATGTGCAAGTTTTTTCATTGCTGCGTAATCATTTTAGATGATTTCAGTTCACCCGGCGTTGTTTCTTGTACAGGTGCATATTCCACGCCTGGTCTTGAAAATAACATAATAAAATAACTAAGTAAACCAAAGAGGCAGGTAATAAAGAGGGCATGCGCAAGGGCAACGTAAATATTCAATTCCGTTAACACAACGACAGCACCAGCCGCTACTTGCAAGGTAACCAGAATGAAGGCTACAATCCACCCCATATACACGACTCTTTGATTTTTATAATGCTTTACGGCCATCCATGTGATATAACCAATCCAAATAAAAATGAGTCCGGCCATTACGCGGTGGCCCATTTGAATCCACTCATACATATTGGATGGAAGCGCCAGTAGAGACCCGTTCGAACATAAAGGCCAATCACTGCAAATAAGGCTTGCATCGGTATGGCGGACGAGCGCGCCTGTATAAACGACAATATAACTGTATATGGTGACACCGACCGTATGATATTTCATCCTTTTATCTATTTGCAATTTCGTTGCATCGAACTTTTTATCCACTTCAAAAATCAACAGTGTCAATAAAAAGACAGAAGCAAAAGAAATAAGGGAAATACCGAAATGAAGCGCTAAAACAAATTTTGATTGCCCCCATACAACTGCAGCCGCACCGATTAATGCTTGTAAAATAAGAAAGAAGACAGAAAGAACCGCGAGCGGCTTCGTTTCTCTTTTGTCTCCGATCGCTTTCCAAGCCCAGATGGAAAGAATAACAACCATAATGGCTGCAGATCCGGAAACAACCCGGTGGGCTAGTTCAATGATCAGTTCTGCATTGATATTTGATGGAATCAGTTCGCCATTGCAAAGGGGCCATGATCTTCCACAGCCGAGTGAAGAACCTGTCTTTGTCACTAAAGCTCCCCCGAGCAAGACGAAGACCATGACCACCGTCGAGAGAACGGCGAACCATTTTAATTTCCGGTGCAAATTTTCACCTACTTACTATAAGAAATTTTATTTTCATGGAACGTTCAGCAACAATAATTTCAATAACGATAGTACCTAATCATGCTCCAAAAAACAACCGACAAATTTGTTAACATCGCTTTCACTATTGAAAAACTTGAAATTACAGGGGTTTTTTGCTAGAAATGATATATAGTATGCTCCATAAACTGATCAAAAAAGATTGCTGCCGACACACTTTTGACAAAATGGCCGACACACTTTTGACAAAGATTGTGGCGAAAGCAATATATAAATGGTTGCATAATATGCTTAAATATAAAATGGAAAGTAGCAATGGCCTGAGGGGAAAAATGCTTTAAACCTGATAGTTCGGATTTTCGGATGCATTATGGTACAATACAAAGTGCACCAGCATACCTACATAACATATTGAAAAAACAGGAAAATAAGTGAACAAATACTGAAAAATGAACATAATAAGGGAAAATTGCATCATTTTGGACTATAGTAAGGGTAAAGCAATCAAGTTTATAAAGGGAGAGAGGTGGAAGAATAATGGATAACAGTCGGCTTGCATCAGCGGTGGAAGAAGCCATCCCTCCTGCTACTGCCTGGAAAGACTTCCTGTCATTGATCAAAATTGGTATTGTCAACTCGAACTTGATCACCACATTTACTGGACTATGGATAGCAATCATCATGACTGAAAAACACTTTTTGCAGTCACTTGACATTGTCTTTTTAACATTGCTTGGCACATCCCTTATTATAGCCGGTTCATGTGCACTCAATAATTATATTGATCGTGACATTGACCCGATTATGGAAAGAACGAAAGACAGGCCTACAGTTACAGGAAGAATCAGCGGAGGCAAAGTGTTGGCGATTGGCTTTATTTTTATCGCTGCTGGCCTGTTCATGGTTTTTATGACGAATATGACAGCCGGTTTTATTAGTATAGTAGGGGTCTTCAGTTACGTGGTTCTCTATAGCATGTGGTCAAAGAGGCGGTATGTAAGCAACACTGTGATCGGAAGCATTTCCGGTGCGGTCCCGCCCTTAATTGGTTGGGCGGCAGTGGATCCGAGCTTGCCGGCCATGGCCTGGATGCTTTTTCTCCTCATGTTCATTTGGCAGCCGCCGCATTTTTATGCGTTGGCAATGAGAAGAGTGGAAGAATACCGGGCGGCAAATATTCCGATGTTGCCTGTTGTAAAAGGATTTGCTGCTACAAAGAGAAGCATTATTATGTGGGTGGCCTTGTTGCTGCCATTACCGTTTTTCATGTCTTCTTTGGGCACTCCATTCGTAATATTTGCGACTATGTTAAATGTCGGATGGCTCATTTTGGGTATTGCTGGATATAAAATGAAAAATAATATAAAATGGGCAACGTTCATGTTTGTCTATTCCTTAAATTATTTGACCATTCTTTTTACGGCCATGGTCATATTTACAGTTATATAACTTGGGGAATTCTTTCTTATGTAAGAAATCCATATATAAAAGACCCGGTCATTGGTTGACATTATGATTTTTTAACGAAAGAGGGGTTAGTAGAATTATGAAACAATGGCTGCATAAGTGGCGCCTTTTATCGGTGTTTGCGATGTTGGCGCTCGTTCTTTCAGGCTGCGGCGAGCCTTTTGTATCCGCACTGGTACCAGCGGGTAAAATTGCCAAGCAACAATATGATCTCATTCTGTTAAGTTTGGGGATCATGACATTGGTAATCGTCGTTGTAGTAATCATTTTTACTTTTGCCATTATTCGTTTCCGTCGCCGGAAAGGGGAAGAAAATAAAATCCCTAAACAGGTCGAAGGCAGTCATACATTGGAAATCGTCTGGACTGTTATTCCAATTGTCTTGTTGCTGATTCTCGCCGTTCCTACGGTTGCCATTACATTTAGCCAAGGCGATGTATCCGCAATTAACAAGAAGGATGAGGATGGAAACAGGGAGGCATTGGTTGTCAATGTGCGTGCCCATTTGTACTGGTGGGAATTTGAATATCCTGATCTTGGCATCGTAACAAGCCAGGACTTGGTGATTCCGACTGACGAGAAAGTTTATTTCAAAGTAAAAGCCGCAGATGTAAAACACTCGTTTTGGATTCCGCCACTGGGAGGAAAGCTGGATACAAACCCTGAAAACGAAAACAAGTTTTGGTTGATTGTTGACGGCAAAAAAGCGGAAAAAGCAGAAAATGTCTTTTACGGCAAGTGTGCCGAGCTATGCGGTCCTTCCCACGCATTAATGGACTTCAAGGTAAAAGCGTTGCCTCAGCAAGATTTTGAAAAATGGGTGGCAGATATGCAAGACGCCAAAGAACCTGCTCCAACTACAGAACTTGCGCAACAGGGAGAAGAAATTTTTCAACAAAGTTGTATCACATGCCATGCTATCTCCCCGAGCAACGAAGCACCGGCTCAAGCGAGAACAGCACCAAATTTGGCCGGGTTTGCTGAACGCGAAAGAATTGCCGGTATCCTTGACCATAACGAGGAAAACTTGAAGGAATGGCTGAAGGATCCTGAGAAAGTGAAACCGGGCAATAAAATGACGGGCACTTATCCAGCATTATCTGATGAAGAATTGGATGCTTTGGCTGCCTATTTAATGGAATTAAAGGTTCAAGAATGACGACTTTAAAATAAGGGAGGTTTATCTCTGTGAGTACTATTGCTCAAAAAAGAGGTTTCGGTGCCGTTTTATGGGATTATTTAACGACTGTCGACCATAAAAAAGTTGGTATCTTATATTTTGGCGCAGGATTTTTCTTCTTCCTCCTTGGCGGAATCGAAGCCATGATTATTCGTATCCAGCTCGCAGTTCCTAACAATGACTTTGTAAGTGCTGGAACGTTTAATGAAATGATGACCATGCATGGGACAACGATGATCTTCTTTGCCGCCATGCCGATCTTGATTGGATTTATGAACGCCATTATGCCTCTCCAAATTGGGGCGCGGGACGTGGCATTCCCGTTTTTGAATGCTCTTGGACTATGGCTGTTCATTTTTGGAGGATTATTGGTCAACGTCTCTTGGTTTTTAGGAGGCGCACCAGAAGCTGGTTGGACTTCTTATGCATCACTTGCGATGAACTCCGCAACCCATGGTACAGATTTCTATGCTACCGGAATTCAAATTTCCGGGTTTGGAACACTCATGGGGGGAATTAACTTCTTGGTCACGATTATCAACATGCGTGCGCCAGGAATGACTTACATGAGAATGCCAATGTTCACATGGACAACATTTATTACTTCAGCACTTATTTTGTTTGCATTCCCGCCGCTGACAGTTGCATTGTTCTTGCTTACATTTGACAGACTGTTTGGCTCTCAATTCTTTAATGTAGCTGCCGGAGGGAACACTATTATTTGGGAACACTTCTTCTGGATCTTTGGACATCCGGAAGTATATATCTTGATTTTGCCTGCTTTCGGGATTTTCTCGGAAGTGATCTCGACCTTTTCAAGAAAAAGATTATTTGGATATTCGTCAATGGTATTCGCTACCGTTCTAATCGGATTCCTTGGCTTCATGGTGTGGGCTCACCATATGTTTACAGTTGGATTAGGTAATATCGCCAATGCAATCTTTGCTGTTGCGACGATGGCAATTGCGGTTCCGACAGGTATTAAAATCTTTAACTGGCTATTAACAATGTGGGGCGGAAGCATTAAATTTACAACACCAATGCTATGGGCGGCTGCGTTCATTCCTTCATTCGTAATGGGTGGAGTGACTGGAATCATGCAGGCTGCAGCTCCAGCCGACTACCAATACCATGACACCTACTTTATCGTGGCCCACTTCCACTATGTCATTGTTGGTGGAGTCGTATTCGGTATTTTTGCTGCCGTTCATTTTTACTGGCCAAAGCTTTTTGGACACATGTTAAATGAGACTTTAGGGAAAATCACATGTATCTTATTTGTCATCGGATTCCATCTAACATTCTTCATCCAGCATTTCCTTGGTCTAATGGGGATGCCGCGAAGAGTCTTTACATTCCTTGACGGACAAGGATTAGAGACTGGAAACATGATTAGTTCTATCGGAGCTTTGACAATGGGCGTAGCCGTTGTGGTTTTACTCATTAACGTTGTGATCACTGCTATTAAAAATGAATCTGTTGCAAATGACCCTTGGGGTGACGGCCGTTCTATCGAATGGGCAATTCCTTCACCACCGCCATATTATAACTTTAAACAACTCCCGCTCGTTCGCGGACTTGACGCTTACTGGCTTGAGAAAATGGATGGAAAAACAGAAATGACTCCAGCTGAGCCTGTAGGAGACATTCATATGCCAAATGGTTCATTTATTCCATTTATGATCTCTTTAGGTTTCTTCGTTGCTTCCTTTGGAGCCATTTACAATCAGGAACATGCTTGGGGAATACCAGTATTAATCATTGGTTTGGCTATCGCCTTTGGATCCATGCTTGTGCGCTCCCTGAAAGATGATCATGGCTATCATATTCCGAAAGCAGAGTTGTTGGAAGATGAGAAGGGGGTTAAGGCATAATGCATGTTGAACAGCAATTTACTCCAGAAACATGGCCCGAGTTGCCTGAACGGGCCACTCTGGAGGGTAAAAATAAGTTTTTGGGCCTCTGGTTCTTTCTTGGGGGCGAAACCGTATTATTTGCGTCCTTTTTCGCGACATATTTGGCACTGAAGGATAAGGTCCCAGCCAGCGGAGGCTTGACCTCGTCCGAAGTCTTCGGTTTACCGCTTGCATTTGCCATGACGATGCTGTTACTCACTAGTTCGGTAACAAGTGTGTATGCCATTTACCATTTGCGGAACTTTAATTATAAAAAGATGCAGTTATGGTTTATCATCACGCTTTTATTGGGCTTAGGATTCTTTGCTTTAGAAATTTATGAGTTTTGGCATTATACGACAGAGTTAGGATTTGGTTTCACAAGCAGTGCTTTCAGCTCGGCTTTCTATACACTTGTTGGATTCCACGGAGGACACGTAGTGTTTGGACTTGGCTGGATTGCAGCATTGCTGATCAGAAACAGAAAACGTGGACTCAGCCTTTATAATGCGCCAAAGTTTTACCTGGCAAGTATTTACTGGCACTTTATTGACGTAGTCTGGGTATTTATCTTCACTGTCGTTTATTTAATGGGAATGGTGGGATAACGTATGGAAGATCAATACATGAATTCAGGAAATGCACGCGTTGATTATGAGTACCGCAAAAAAAGAAACAAGGAAGCCATGCGCCATCAAGTAATTTCTTTTGCCATTTCAATTTTTCTGACATTGGTGGCATTTGGGGCAGTGGCAGCAGGATTTGACAAATGGTTTGTCATCCCGTTCATTCTTTTGCTCGCATTGGTGCAAGTTATTTTCCAATTGTATTATTTCATGCATATGAATGAAAAAGGACATGAAGCGGTTCAATTATTTATATATGGGGGAGTCATTATTGGTTTTGTAACCATTTTAGGCTTCGTCACGATTGTATGGTGGTAATAGGAGAGCCAGTCGAAACTTTCGGCTGGCTTTTCATTTGTTTTGTCATGAACTTGTCAATCGCCATCATTGAACCGGAAAGTAGGTAAACGTATAATGAAAAGTAGAAGGAAACGTATTCTACAAAAGAGGTGAAGGCGAATGCCTTTTAGCGCTTTAAGTATATTTGGATTTCGAGCTCTTTGGAGCCCGTATTTTTTGATCTTTGTTTTGTTGTTGATCGCCGCCTTTTTCTATTTGACGGTTAAGAAACGTGACCAATTTGCCAACAGTGAACCACTGAAAAAAAAAGAAGGCATCATTTTTGTCATAAGCATGGTTCTCCTTTATGTGATTAAGGGCTCTCCCGTGGACTTAATGGCGCATATCATGTTTTCTTTTCATATGGTGCAAATGGCATTTCTTTACCTTGTCATACCACCGCTTTTCATTGCGGGGGTGCCGAACTGGATTTGGGAAAAAGTAATTGAACTGCCAGTGATTCGTTCAATGTTCCGCTTTTTTACAAGGCCCCTTATCGCTCTAGTTGGATTTAATGGGCTATTTTCGATTTATCATATTCCACTTGTAATGGATTTCGTAAAAATGAATATCATTTTGCATGCTTCGTATACGGTGATGTTATTTGTGTTTGCCATTTTTCTATGGTGGCCTTTAGTCAATACTCTGCCGGGGCAGAATCAGCTTCATGGCTTGAAAAAGATCGGTTATATATTGGGGGATGCGGTTCTCCTTACACCGGCATGCGGACTCATTATATTTGCTCCCGAAGCAATGTATGCGACCTATACTGATGGGGAATTATGGCTAAAGTCGATGGCCCTCTGTGTGCCCGGGTCAACTTTGGAAGGGCTGACCATCAGTGGCCCAGAATTATTCACAAACATGCCAGCAAAGGAAGACCAACAATTAGGCGGCGTATTAATGAAAATCATCCAGGAAATTGTACTCGCCACCATCTTGGCAAAAGTATTCTTTGATTGGTATAAAAAAGAGCAAGTTGATTCGGAACCTGTGGATGAAACAGGAACGCTTGTTCAGCAGGAACCCCGCCACGCAGATTAACTAAAATAAAGACGGGAAGTACTGGAGCAATTCAATATACAAATAAGGAAGGGTATCGCATAATGTCTGTTCCAATGTTACCGACAATCAGTACGGTGTGTATCGTTATAAGTGCTGTTCTAGTAGCAATTGGCTGGTCCAAAGTCAAGAGAAGAGAACTAGAAACCCATCAAAAAATGATGACAGCAGCAGCTGTATTTGCCGTAATCTTTTTTGCTATTTATTCATCAAGGACAGTATTTATAGGAAATACTTCATTCGGGGGTCCGGATGAAGTAAAGTTGTTTTACACAGTTTTCTTATTCTTTCATATTACCTTGGCAACTGTAGGTGCTGTCCTTGGCATTATCTCTCTGTGGACCGGCTTTAAAGACAGGCTGCATGTTCATCGTAAGATTGGGCCGTTTTCAAGTGTTGTATGGCTTGCAACCGGAATAACAGGTGTTATAGTCTATTTACTGTTGTATGTGATATATGAGGGTGGGGAAACGACTTCTCTTATCAAAGCAATATTGGGAAATTAAACATAAAAACATGCCAGGGGGATTCCTGGCATGTTTTTTTAAATAAAAGATGGGCTATCTTCGCTTTTGCTAGAAGGGCGAGCGCAAAAACGATTTAACTTGTGCGGTAAATGCAAGAATGGTTATAGGGTGATGGAATCAAGACATATTCAAGGAGCTCATCGCTCCAAGGAAACCAGAATATCACTTCAAATAGGCGGCGAGTATTTATTAACGAGCAGGCTCGCCATTTTATGAATCGTAGAAAAGCCGCATGAAGCCTGCCTGGAGTTCTGCAGCATTGTCTACGATAGTTAACATGAGCGCCTTGGTTGGGTTATTCCTCCAAAATCTATTGAGCAATAGATCTTATATTTTGAAGTTTAATTTGATAATCTCGGCCTCTCGTGCTGTTTTGAAAACGATGAGCAGCATCGGTCCAATGAAAAACCCAAGAAAGCCAAATAACTTTAAACCGAGATACATGGCAATTAAGGTTGCAAGTGGCGACAAACCGATATGGGTTCCCATCACTTTTGGTTCCACTGTTCGTCTAATAATAAGCAAAACGGTTGCAAGAACCGCCAGTTGTGTACCAAGAATGACGTTTCCTGTTAACAGGTGATATAGTGACCATGGAGCCAGTATGACGATTGAACCGATAATGGGTATTAAATCAATGATCCAAATAATGATAGACATAATAATGGCTGTTTTGGGAGAAATGATTAAGAGGCCAATTAATGAAACACCCAGAATCAACAAACTGACTAAAAACTGCGCTTTGCAAAAACCAAAAACAACCGTTGAGATCCTTTTCGTCATGAAATTTACTTTTTCTGAAGTTTGATCGGTTAAATGACGGTAAATTCTATTTCGTATTTTAGGTAAATCCAACATAAACAGAAATAATGCGATCAAGTATACGAGAAAGCTTACTAAAAAGTTCGGTATGTATGATAACGCACTACTGATATTTTCTATATTGATATAATTGATGACGCTCGTTACAATCGTGTTCAAAAAAGTGTTTATTTCGTGGGTGACGGCATGAACCATTTCTTTTGGTAGCGCTTGGGCGGTGTTTTTAAATTGTTCTTCATATTGGTACCATATTCTCGAAACATTGTTCACGTACTCCGGCAGATCTTCCACAAGCTTAACGCCTTGGCTGATGACTTTCGTTGTTGTGAAATAAATGCCAATCCCCATAACAAGTGTAAATACTGTAAAAACGATCATGACGTTATAATGTCTTTTCATTTTAAACTTTGATTGCAGCATTCTTACGAGCGGCTCCAACAAAAGTGCAGTAATCAATGCGGCGATCAGTGGGACAGATACTGGAAGGATATAAAACGCGGCCAAACCAAGAATCACCATGGCGGCAGCAAGAATCACGTATTTTCTTTTTAACATTCCACGCAAAATACTTCTCCTTTTCTCATGATTTTAATTTATTATATAATGTCCACAGCCTTTTCGGTAGTAATATGCAGGCAAAAACAAAAAAAGTGCAGGACCGTAGTCTCAGGCAATCGGGTTTGCCAAGTGGCGAAGGGGACTTGTTGCTCGCTTTCATCAAACTTTTGAATATATATTGAAGCTTAGCGCAGGAATAAACCCCCTCTGAACAAATGTTGCGAGCTTAATTATTTCCAAATAAATCCTTTTTTTATTAAGCACCTAAAATCGCCACATCCAAGATATGATTGCTTGCTCTTCGTTTTGCCGCATGAGGAGTCCTGTTTGGCGGCAGGCTGTTTCAAAGCTTTGTGAAGCCTTCTTGACTACTACTTCTTACATGGGTGTCCTGTTTGGCGGGATGAATGTGGCCAACTTCATTTCCCGTATACATGTGTGGCATCTTAACGCACAAATAGTCTGGGACACAACTAAATCAGCTGATTAAAAAACAAACAACAAATTGAAACAATTCAGTAGGAGTTTTCTTCCCTCTCCTACTGAATGTTAGTTGAACGAATCGGGCATTTAGGTGCCGTTTTCTCCCACTTGGACCTTTTGTATTCACTCAAGATTTTGAAGTGGGAGTCTTACGGCACCTTACATGCGGGATAAAGTGAAACTTCATTCAGTAGGGATTTTCTTCCCTCTCCTACTGAATGTTAGTTGAACCAATCGGGCATTTAGGTGCCGTTTTCTCCCACTTGGACCTTTTGTATTCACTCAAGATTTTGAAGTGGGAGTCTTACGGCACCTTACATGCGGGATAAAGTGAAACTTCATTCAGTAGGGATTTTCTTCCCTCTCCTACTGAATGTTAGTTGAACCAATCGGGCATTTAGGTGCCGTTATCTCCCACTTAGACTTTTTGTATTCACTCAAGATTTTGAAGTGGGAGTACTTACGGCACCTTACATGCGGGATAAAGTGAAACTTCATTCAGTAGGGATTTTCTTCCCTCTCCTACTGAATGTTAGTTGAACGAATCGGGCATTTAGGTGCCGTTTTCTCCCACTTGGACCTTTTGTATTCACTCAAGATTTTGAAGTGGGAGTACTTACGGCACCTTACATGCGGGATAAATTGTCCTAGTGTACAATACGCAAGCTTTTAGCGTAGTCAAAATAGGTAGACTCCTGCGGGAATGGCTCGAGCTGAAGATCCCGCAGGAAAGCGACCTTTGCTTTCCGAGGAAGCTGAAGAGACCTGCGGAAAGCGAAATATGTTGACGTAGCGATGATAGGGATTTTTTTACACAAATAAACCGAACAATTATAAATGAATTGTTCGGTTTTTGCTATTTCGCATTTGCTTATGTCCCAGCTCCTACTCAGCAAACATATCCAAATCTTTTTTGATGTTATCAAGCATTTGCTTGCATTGCTTGACAAGATGGTTTGGAAATACTTCATCGTCCCCGTACTCTACTCCATGAGGATAATAATGTTTGCCAAGAAGTGGCGTCATCAATTGAATAACTGCTTTGCGGCTACCGACATCTCCCTCAACGGCATAGCCGGGGATGCGTAAGTAGTATGTACCTTCTTTGATTTGGAACTTATGATCATATGTAGCCCGTTCATAATCCCATTGTCCCGCAAGAATCATTCTGTGCTTGCTCATTACTTCGTCCAGACGGTTAAAATCAATTTTTATCGATTCAATACCAGTATCTTCAAACTTCATATCTTCAATCCCTCCTAAATAATCAGGCCGAATGAGTAATTCCCCATGTTTTATAATAGTCCAAAAAGTGCTCAGTTGCAACAAAGGTATGTAACAATTGTGTATAATTTGCGGACTGTTGGTGAACATATGAAAGTGTAATGAAAAAATGATTCAGGAGGAGGTATCATCATGACGCTTATCCGGGATATTATGACGGATGAAGTTGAGACATGTTCATTGAAAGATAATATTTACGAAGTTGCGGTAAAAATGAAAGAATGGGATGTTGGTGTAATCCCGATTGTGGAAGGAAAAAGACTTGTAGGCATTATTACGGATCGTGACATTGTACTTAGGTGCATCGCTGAGAAAAATCCTCCTTCTTCTAAAGTTGAAGAAATTATGAGTGAGAACTTATTTACTGTGACACCTGATACGACTACGCAGGAAGCGGCGAGACTAATGGCAAAAGAACAAATTCGCAGACTCCCTGTTGTTGAAAATGGTGAGCTTGTCGGAATCGTTGCTCTCGGTGACCTGGCCGTTCGCGACTTGACCGATAATCAAGCAAAAACAGCTTTATCCGAAATATCCGAACCGGACGATGAACAATCCATTCATTGATTTCATCAAAATCGAAGATGCTTACAGAAAAACGCAAGCGAACTGCTATCGACAAGCTAAAAGGGAATGGATGTTGCTACTCATCTTGCTCGATTCAAGGAAAATATCTCTAAAAATTGTATGAAGCTTTCTATTGCTTTCCCAATCAGCCCAGCTAGGCAGCAGGGACATTAAGTGATGTTGCTTAGTCAGTCATGCTCCAAAAAGCTTGCGCTTTCTCTTGGAGGGATGATTATCCATGTTTTGTCGCCGCTTTAACTGGCGCGTCCTGCCTCATCGGTTGCTTGAAGCCTGTCCTGTTCATTGGGGTCTCAATCGCCGCAGGCCCGTCTTTCGGCTGAACTAGCGGCCTATTTAGGTCAACGGGCTTCAATCGACGCAGTCCTGCCTCAATCGGCTTACTAGCGACCTATACGTCAACAGTCATTAGTCGGCGTGACAAGTCTCATCATTGGCTGGACGAGTGCTCTATATTTCGCAGGCTTCATCGGTGCTGTCTTCGTCTCAATTAGAGCAGTTTGGCCCGCACATTAAGGACACGCTTTACTCATTCTGACGAATACTTATCATTCATGTATACTTTCCTTTTCAAAAACCCTGAATTTCAGGGTTTTTCTTGCTGTAGTTTATTGTACATGCAGTAGGAAGTGGTATAATGAAAACGAATCATGAAAAGAGTATTCGGGAAGGAGGAGAAAAGCTGCGTACGTTATTCAGAATATTTATTTTGGCTGGCTTCTTCTTGTTTATCAGCTTTTATATATATTCTCCCGAACAAACAGGCCCCTTAAAAGATAATACGTATATGCTTCCTTCCAAAGATAATGAAGAAAACATTCCCGATCAAAATATTCCGGGTTCTGAAACTCAGCCTGAAAGCGGATTGGGTTCCTATATTGGAAAGCCCGCCAATCAATTGCTGGAAGTTCACGGTAAACCAGACAGGAAAGAACCTTCCGCCTATGATTATGAATGGTGGGTGTACAATGATCAGGCCCATAAATATATGCAAGTGGGAGTCCGAGATGGCATTATTGTTACATTATACGTTTTAGGTGATCAATTAGATGTTTCCCCTTACAAAATAGGCCAGCCGGTCGAAGATATTTACCGTACGACAATGCTGGAAACAGAGATTGTGGTCACTTCTGAAAATGGAACTTATCGGCTTGAGCTTTCAGAAGAAGACTTAAATATGAGGCCGCTTATTCAGCTAGGGGATATTTTCGCCCAACTGTCCGTTGATAAGTTTACCGGCAAGCTGTTTAGTGTCCGCTTTCTTGATCAGGACACACTCGTTGCCCAAAGGTCGTACGAGCTTGTTTACAGAGGAGATGGGCCCCAGAGCGAAGAACCTGATGACGAGGAATGGGCAGCAATTGAAAGGGGAAGCGAGCGCCAAATATACGATATAACGAATATTTTTCGAAAGAGGTTTGGACTGGACACATTAACGTGGGATGAAGAGATTTCAAGCGTTGCTTATGGCCATAGTAAAGATATGAATTTAAACGATTATTTTGACCATGAGTCGCCCAAATACGGCGACTTGGAAAAGCGGTTGAACGAAGGAAAGGTTGAGTTTCAATCAGCAGCAGAGAATATTGCCGCAGATTATATTGACGGACCGGCAGCATTTGAAGGGTGGCTGAATTCGGAAAATCATAGAAAGCCGCTTTTGGATAAAGATGTTAAGCATATCGGGGTGGGTGTTTATCAAAAAAATTATACCCAAAACTTTGTGCGTAAAAAATAAAAGGGAACCCAGTGGCATTATATATGATCAAACATATACATGAAGTGACGGATAATCGAGTCATTTGAGGTGATTGAGGGATGACAAGGAAAAAACTTCACCCGTCAGTCGAACAATTTAAGCAATTTGTAAGAGAGCATCCGAACCTTGTCAAACTGGTAAGAGCAGAGGAAAGTACATGGCAGGAGCTATATGAGGAGTGGTACTTGCTCGGTGGGGATGACCCCAAATGGGAAAAATATAAAAATGGAAAAACGGCTGAAACAACCGAAACCAAGGATGATGTAAAAAAATGGTTTACTCATTTTTCCGGTCTTTTGAAAAAAATGGATGCCAATCAAATGCAATATCATATTGATAACCTAAGCCAAGCGATAGGTGCGATCCAAGGCCTGCTCTCTCAATTTCAAGGAAGTAGCCAGCAACAAAACGACCCGGCACAAGAGGCACCCCGCGATCCATTTGCTTTTAGAAAAGACTGACGCAAGGAGGAGAACGGATGAGAGCCGATGTTTTGCAATATATTTATGCAAATCATGAATTAAAACAATTTATCCGGGAACAGCCTCGATGGTATCGAACATTGTCCAGAGATCCAAAACAATTGGAGCAATTTGAAATCGCCTCCCTCCATTATTTTAAAAAAACGATTCCTCATCAAGTGGAAAAATTTTCACAGGGAGTGCAAATGGCAAACATGTTTATGGGCATGCTCCAAGCAATGAATACTAAGTAAAGAACACATGTGAATGAAAGTCCATGTGTTCTTTATTTTTTTGCATGAAGCCTCTTGTTTGGAGAAAAGCTATGGTCAAGGAGTGATGACATTGAAAATATTGGCGATTTGTTTCATTGTATTTTTGCTTGCCAGCGGCTGTGCCCAAAAATTGCCTGAGCCGGAATCAATGAATGCAAGGGCTTCGGAGGAAAGCACAAAGCAAAAAACCTTCACGGTTCATCGAATTTTAAAAGGGAATACACTCATGATCGAATGTTTTGCACCGTCCATTTCATTTTCCAATCAGTCGGAGGCAAAAAATAAGGGGAAAGCTCGATTATACATGAACGGAACATTTCACAGCGAACACGAATCGGCTGCTTTTATCGTCAAAGATTTGCCCAAAGGTGTACATGACATTAAAATAGAAATTGTAAATGACCATGATGAACCTGTCGGCTTAAGCGAGCAGTTTTCGGTGACAATTCAATAACGCAGTCGCATAGCAAATAAAAACATGGTAAAATGAGTGTGGAGGTGGACCGTTTGCTTGCAACACTTGAAAGAGTCAAAATTATTGAAACAGCCGAGATGCTTGGGAACATGATCAATGCCACTGACATCGCCGATAAGTACCGGTTTTATTATCATAAATTGCATCAAGATGGAAGGACGAAAGCAAAGATAGAGGCTTTCGTGAAAATGAAAGAAGTGTACGAAGATGTTCAACGCTTTGGACGTTATCATCCTGATTATAAACAGGTGATGAGAAAGGTTCGCGAATTAAAAAGAGATATGGATTTGGATGAAAATGTGGCTAATTTCCGGAAAGCGGAAAATGAAATCCAATCTATTTTGGATGAAATAAGCATGTTAATTGGAAAAGCAGTCTCCGCCAATATCAAGGTGGCAACGGGCAATCCTTTTTTTGAAACAGGTGCTGCTTGCGGCGGTGGTTGCGGTACTGGCGGCGGCTGCGGCTGTTCTGCCTAAGAGCTAAAGGGGATCATAAATGTTTATAAAGAAGCAAGGATTAATTGTATGGCTGACCCATACGAAAAATATAAAGGCGTTAAAACGATTTGGGAATATACATTATGTCTCCAAGAGAATGAAGTATGCCGTTCTTTATTGCAACCAGGAAGATTTGGAACTTATTTCGGACAAGTTGCGGCAGTTTCAGTTTGTAAAGAAAGTGGAGCCATCATACAAGCCATACTTAAAGACAGAGTTTGAAAATGCCAAACCGGATAAAGCAAAAGAATATGATTATCGAATTGGTCTTTAATAAAAAGGCGGCCCGGTAAAAGGCCGTCTTTTAAAATAGAGAGAAATATACAAGATGGACTAATAAGTATTTCTTGTGACGGGGAGATTTGACGCGATGTCTAAACTTGTCTGGCCGACTGTTTTCATACTGATCCTTTCCATATGTGGCCTGCTTTTTTTTCAATGGAAGCCCATTTCAACGTTTTCCGGGGGAGAAAAAGTCGAACAAAACGTGGTGGTCCGGCATATGCAGGATCACTTTCAAATAGAGCAATCAATCAAACATATTCCTGAAGGCAGCTATGAAATGCGCAAGCCCACAAATCTGGATTCTTTTTCTTGTACAAGCAGCCGCCATCAATCGTGTATTTGGCTGAATCAGGAAAATACAAAAATCGCTATTGGTGAAGAAGAAACGATTTCTTTTACATACCGGCTTCCATCCTTTAAAAGCCCGAGTCATTTTGTGCTGGACAACTGGCTGTTTGAAGTTCAAAATATCTCTCGCCATTCCACCCGAATTCAGCTTACGGACGAAAAATGGCGGCAAGGGGAGTGGGTGGCAGCGGCCGATTCTGTAGGCAAGAGAAAAATGAATGCCATCGATTATTATGTGTTTGAGACAAACCAGAAAAGTCCGGCTCTTTATTGGAATGCGAATGAGATGCATGAACTTTATAAGGATCAGTATGTAACGGTTTATTCGGAAAGCAATGTATCGGCGGATTTTTCAAAGTTAAGTAATTTGAATGGCAAGGGGAAGCTGGTGGCAATTGTTACAAAAAAAGCGAAAAAACTTCAGGATTTTGACGACCTGATCCTGGTTCCCGAGGAAGAAGCCATTTTGCCGGCAATGGTTGCGAAAACAATTTCTATGGAAAAGAATCAAGAGTGGTTGCTCGATGTGATCATTTCAGCTTTTTTAGAGCGTCCTTACGGCAGTAAAAAAGCTCAAAGCATGTATCTTGAGTTGGAACGAGAATTGCAAAAAGAGGGTGTTGAGCGTTGGCTGTCGAAAGTTCTGTCTGATAAAACGGCTATATCGGCACGTCGGTTGGACGCTCATATATGGGAAGAAACAGGCAGAAAGACAAATTTTTTTGCATTAAATGAGGAGGAAACGAAAGCTTTTATCCCATTTTTTGCAGTGGATGCAAGGCCGATTTTGATTCATGAGGTACAGGCGGATAACGTATCAATCTTGTATCACAATGAACAGCCGTACATTTCCTTCTTTCCACTTGCTGAGCAGCTCGGGTTTACAGTACAGCCGGGGCCAGATCAAGCGGTGATGAAAAGGGGAGATGATACTTTTGAGTTTTATTACGGAAAAAAAATCTTCTATAAAAATGGGCGCCCATTTGGTCTTTCAAGCAATCCCTTTCTATTAATGGGATCAGAAACATATATCCATACCGAGGTGGTCTCACTTGTCTTTGGCATCAGGCTTTTTGAAGCAGACAATAAAATCAAATTGCAATAAAAAACCCTGCAGAAATTCTGCAGGGTCCTTCTATTTTCCGCCTTGGCGGATAGAAGGCAAAGGGAGAGGAGAAACCGGAGGAAGAACTTATGGGGAAACGTAAGTCTTCTCCGCGGTTGGCAACAACATCTGCTGCGATGTTGTTATTCATATTATCGCCTGTTGGGAAAGTTTTATACATAAATTGCTTGCAGGTTCTTACTTGTAAAAGCTTTTACAGGTAGCTTGTCCATTTTTTTTGTGTTAGTATAAAAAAGTATGAAAACAGCGAATGGTGACGAATATGAGGATAATATCTGGCAGTTGTAAAGGTAGAAGGTTAAAAGCGGTTCCGGGAACATCAACGAGACCGACGACTGATAAAATGAAAGAGACCATTTTTAACTGGATTGGTCCCTATTTTAATGGAGGACTTGGGCTTGATTTATATGCCGGAAGCGGTGGGCTCGGTCTGGAAGCGTTAAGCCGGGGACTTGATCGGGTCATCTTTATAGATAGCAATAAATTTGCCGTGCAAACGGTTAAAACGAACATATCTTTATGTGGTTTTGATGATCAATGCGAGATATATCAAAATGATGCAAGAAGGGCTTTAAAAGCTGTCACAAAGAGAGGCTTGCAGTTTGATGTCATTTTTATTGATCCTCCATATCAAAAGCAAAAAATTGCCGCATTGCTTGAAGAGATCGATAAACATTCATTATTAAAAGAAGCGGGCTCTATTATTTGTGAACATGATCCAGAGGTAAAGCTTCCCGCATCGGTCGGAAAGCTCATACAAGCAAAACATACTGATTATGGGATGAGCGGTTTGTCGTTATATACGAAAGAGGGGGAATCAGAATGAAGAGAATCGCAGTATGTCCGGGAAGTTTTGATCCCGTTACAAACGGGCATTTGGATATCATTCGCCGGGCGGCGAAAGTATTTGATGAAGTAAGTGTCGTTGTTTTAAGCAATTCTTCCAAACGCCCATTATTTTCTACAGAAGAAAGAACAGCGTTATTGCAGCAAGTAACGAAAGAAATACATAATGTGAAAGTCGATTCCTTTAACGGCCTGCTTGTCGATTATGCAAAGGGCGTTGGTGCAAGCGCTATTGTAAGAGGCTTAAGGGCCGTTTCCGACTTTGAATATGAAATGCAAATTACATCTATGAACAGGGTGCTGGATGAAAACATCGAAACGTTTTTCGTTATGACAAATAGTCAATATTCTTTTTTAAGTTCCAGCATCGTCAAAGAAGTTGCGAAATACGGTGCGAATATCTCGGATTTGGTTCCGGCACAAGTTGAAAAAGCGCTGAAAGAAAAGTTTTTGCAAAAGTGAAAAGATGCTTAATTTGCTGTTCTCATCTTGTGCAAGTAAAAACCGATTCCAACGATCAATAGGAGGATTGTACTAATCGGTCCGATATGGCTAAGCCAAGCCAATGCTTTTTCCCACCAATTAACTTGGAATTGCAAAAATGCCGGTATGGCTGATGAGTGTATTAAAAATCTTTGTTCAAAGGGAATCCATAAAAGGAATGTAAACAATCCGGATATAAACCCTTGCATGATGCGGGCAATGAAAAACGGCAGAAAGCGAATATCTGTTTGCGCCAGTATACTGGCAACTTGCGCTTGAACACTGAACCCGCTGAAACCCAAAATAAAGCTGGCCATTACGACTTGATACATCAGGCCTGCATCCACTGCTTGACTTGCCATTTGGTTTCCGATCGTGATTTCAAATAGCCCGGCAATCAAAGGAATGCTCAAGTCAGTCGGCAGTTGGAAAAATAATAATAGTACTTTGGCGATTTTTGCCAGAAACAATGTAATATGAAGATGAAACAACAGCTTATTAAGCACTGAAAACAGAATGATAAACCCGCCAATCATGAGCAGTGTGTTGATAGATGTGATAACCGCGTCTCCAACTAGCTTGCCGATTGGCTTTTTATTTTTAAGCCTTGTGTGATGCAATGCGGACAGTGCTTGGGCAAAAATGGGGCGCGTGGATGCTCTTTTATACTGCTTCGGCTTCGTTTCTTTTTTACCGTATCCTCTCATGATTACACCGACACAAAAATTACTAAAGTAATGAGCCGCTGCCAACATAATCCCCAGTTTCGGGTTGTGAAAGAAGCCAACCGATACTGCTCCAAAAATAAAAAGGGGACTGGAACAATTTGTAAATGATACGAGCCGTTCGGCTTCGCCCCTGGTTAACTGGCCTTCTTGACGCAGTCGGGCAGTAATTTTTGCTCCTGCCGGAAAGCCGGAAGCCATCCCCATCGCCCAGGCAAATCCACCCACTCCGGGGACTCTAAATAATGGGCGCATGAAAGGCTCAAGTAATATTCCTACAAATTTAACGACTCCGAATCCGATCAGTAATTCGGAGAGTACAAAAAAAGGAAAAAGGGATGGAAAGACAATTTCCCACCACATATTTAATCCCCGAACGGAAGCTTCAAATGATTTTTCCGGCAGTAGGATCATGGAAGCAGCCATGCATGAAATGCTTGCGGCGAGTAAGATCGTTTTTATTTTTGATAAACTCAATTCATGACCTCCCTGTCCAACGTCCCTACATAATCAATATACTCATAGGCTGTTCATTTAGACCATAAAATGAGGTAGGGAGGTGTGACAATGGAGAAGCCAACAGTCGGCCTGGCGCTTGGATCAGGCGGAGCAAGGGGTTTTGCGCATTTGGGGGTCATTAAAGCTTTGGCGGACCATTCCATCCCGATTGATATGATTGCCGGTAGCAGCATGGGGGCGCTCGTCGGCTGTTTTTACGCATTCGGACATGATGTTGACAAGCTAATCAAGCTGTCAAAGGCGTTCCATCGAAAGCATTATTTGGATTTTACGATACCAAAAATGGGGTTTATTTCCGGAAAAAGGCTCAAAAACTTCATTCGGCTTTTTATGCAAGGAAAGCGATTGGAACAATTACGTATCCCTGTAGCGGTCATTGCCACCGATTTGCATACGGGGGAAAAAGTGGTTTTTAGGGAGGGGCAGGCCGAAGAAGCAATCAGGGCAAGCATTTCGATTCCCGGCATTTTTGTGCCGGAAAAAATCAAAGGGCGGCTCCTGATTGATGGCGGGGTTTCTGACCGGGTACCCATCGCAACAGTAAGAGAAATGGGCGCGAATATTGTAATAGGTGTTGATGTTTCAAGAATCAATACAAGAGCGGATATTCAAACGATTTACGATGTGATCATGCAAAGTATTGATATTTTACAAATGGAAATCATTGCTGCGCGGGAAATGGAAGCAGATGTAATGATTTTACCACCGGTGGAACACGTGAATGCGCGGTCCTTTAGAAATATCGAAGAGATTATCCAGATAGGGGAAGAGGCCGCCCTTTTAAAATTGCCCGAAATAAACGAAGCAATGAAAAGGTGGCCCCACACTATGGACGATTCCCGATCATGATGGGCGGTTGGGCAAATTCAAGGGAGACCAGTCTGCTTTTTTCAGGATCAGGCAATACATGTGCGTATACTTGAGAAGATTTTCGATCCAACATCAGCCATTCGTCAGGGTAAGAGGAAACAGTTGAAATGAGCGGAAGCTCCAACTCTTTTTTTCGTTTGTTCAAGTAATCTCTTCCGGCGGAACTCATTCCGAGTAAACGAATATACTGTGGCTTTTTGGCGGCAGGAATCATCATATTTTTCGGTGTGTTTGTTAAGATGTGTACACAAATTCGTTGCAATCTCGTCCATGTATATCTTTTTGTTTTGGCACTTTCCATAAACGAATGGAAGCTCTTTGCATTTTGGGCTGTTTTTTTAAGCCGGTAAGGCAATCCTTCTTCGGCATCGTATACTTGCTGAAGTTCATCATCACTCATTGTGAGCAGGCGGTATTGAAGATAAGGCCAATAATCTTCCCAATCATGGAGCTTTTTGTATCTGTTTACATAGGAAGCGAGCGCGGAAAGTGTTGATTCGGGAACATAAGCGGCAATGTGATCAAGGTTGGGATTTTCGCTCAATGATTTGCGAATCGATGTAGCGCTTGCCATTTTCTCATGATGGAAAGTTTGATCATGGTGCCCCGCTTTGTTTCTTTTTACTGTAAAAAAATGAATATGGCTGTTAATCTCATGTGCTGCACGTATGTATTGGTAGCCCAATATGTTATTCGGTTTGGATAAATCAACGCCATTGCGCAATCCATCTTTAACGGCTTCGTATGCCAGCGCCAAGGCCCGGGGATAACTGACTCCCTGTTTTACATAACGTTTTATGTGATCGTTATATGTTTCGGAATGCTTATTTAAATAATCCAGCGTATTAAAAAATGGCTGGACCTCTCCCGATTCGCTGCCAAAACAAATAGAGTCGCATTTTAACGCATTTAGCAGATAAACGGCTCCAAAAGCAAAAATTTCCGCTTTTTGGACAGCAAATGCATACGGCAATTCCACCACAATATCCGAGCCGGCCTCAAGGGCCATTCGTGTCCTGTACCATTTTGAAATGAGTGCGGGTTCTCCCCTTTGCAAAAAATTCCCGCTCATGACACAAATGACCACACCCGCTCCAGACACTTCCTTTGATTTGTGTAAATGATACAGATGTCCGTTATGAAATGGATTATATTCTGCAATAATGCCAACACTTTTCATAAGATCTACTCCTGTTACAATATCGTAACTATATATTACTTGAAACAACCGTTGATGGGAAATAAAGTGAAACTTCATTTAGTAGGGCTCCTACTGAATGTTAGTTGAACCAATCGGGCATTTAGGTGCCGTTTACTCCCACTTAGACCTTTTGTATTCACTCGAGATTTTGAATTGGGAGTTTTACGGCACCTTACATGCGGGATAAATAAGGAGGGGAATATCCCCTCGAAATTATTTCGATTCATTCCGATAGCCCGGGAAGCCGCCGTAGCCCGGGAAGCCGCCGTAGCCCGGGAAGCCGCCATAAGAAGGATATTGTCCCATTGGTCCATATCCGGTATACCCAGGGTATCCCGGAAAGCCGCCCATGCCTGCCGGTCCACCATAACCGCCAAATCCGCCAGGTCCCGGGAAGCCGCCATAACCAGGATATCCGCCCATAATAGGAGAGGGCCCGTAAAATTGCCGTTCTTTATTGTCCATTGTTTCACCTCCAGGTGATCATTTCGAATTAGTGTATGTATAAATAACCAAGCTGTGAAGGCGATTGTCCTTTTTATGTACCGAGATTTTTATGTTCAGTTTCTTTCATAATGGGTAAGGGTAAAATAAGAGAAGGTGGGGAAAGGTGTAAAGAGGATTATATTGACAAAAGGAGTCGTGAAAGATATAATAACTTTTGTTGCCCAGAGGTGATGATAATGAAGTGGACGGTAGCTGAATTACATAAATATCAACATGATGTAATGGAGCTTGATGAGACAATCAACGTGAATAAGGTCCTGCAAAAGGAAAATCCCGACATTAGGGATATATCACCGGTTCATGTAAAAGGAACAGCAGATATTGACGCTCGCAAGGTTACTTTTCATCTTGTCATTACCGGTACATTTATCTTGCCTTGTTCGAGAACATTGGCAGACGCCCGCTATCCTTTTCATATTTCTTCGGCGGAAACTTTTTTGTTAAATCCTGCGCTTTACAATGATGAAGCGGAGATGGCTCATGTAGTCGAAGGCGGCGTCGTAGACTTAATGCCCGTAATTTATGAACTGCTTCTGCTGGAAGTACCGATGCAGGTTTTTTCTGAAGAGGCGCAAACAAATACGGAATTGCCTGCGGGAAAAGGATGGGAAGTCCTTACCGAGGAGCAGCTGGCTAAAGCCAGGGAACAAGAGAAGGAAAAGGTGGACCCTCGGCTGGCAGGGCTTGCCAAATTGCTTGAAAAAAACAAAGATACTCAAAAATAATACGATGACTGCACTGTAAGGAGGTGGGAAGAATGGCTGTACCTAAAAGAAGAACTTCTAAAACTGCAAAAAGACAACGCCGGACTCATTTTAAGTTGCGTGTACCAGGAATGGTTGAATGCCCAAATTGCGGTGAATTAAAGCTTGCCCACCGCGTTTGTAAAGAATGCGGAACTTATAAAGGTAAATCGGTAGTAAACGATTAATTTTTGCTGCATGAAAAAACGTGATGAGGAAAGCCTCTTCACGTTTTTTCTTTTTTTGGAAAGCTGAGTGATAATGGGGAAAATCATTTTTTTTTTTCAAAAACATTCGGTTTGTAAAAAACCCTATAAGTCAACATCGGTTTGACGGATGTTCAAAGCATTATATCAAATGTGCCGCCCGAACATCAGGTGAACTCGATATGACGCTTATGGAGAGCGGCTGGTGTTGCCCGGGCGATTAAGGGAGGAGCTCCGAAAGTAGCTCATGTTCAGCATCTTGGCCGCTTAAGGCGAAGTTTTTTCCGCTTGCTTCAGGGGAGATCCCAAGTTGATGTTGCCTAAACACGATAGCGTTCAGAAATCAGGTCATCAAACTCGTTTCGTAAATATCTTAAACGGCGGTTGAGTGGCTCTATATTTTTTCCGAACAACCAAGGCACTTGCTGACCTTCCAATGGAAGTTTATATGAACAAGGCCACGGCGTCCAAAAGCTTGGCACTAGACTGTTCGTTAGGCCGCTTCACTAACTTGCCTATAAAAAGTATTGTATTGCTTACTTACTTCGGACAAGCAAATTAACCGCCTCTTGAACGAGCTCTTCTGTCTTCTGTGTTCCTTCCGCTTCTGCCTGCTTTACGCATTCCACAAGGTTTTGGCTGACGATTACGCCGATCGAACGGTCAATGGCTGTTCTCGCTGCCGACATCTGTGTAATCACATCTTTGCAGTCTTTACCTTCTTCCATCATTCGTAAGATTCCGCGTAATTGTCCTTCTATTCTCTTTACTCTATTTTTTAACAGGTCATCATAATGCATGGTATATGCTCCTTTCAAAAGTACGATGTAAAGTTAATTCTACATTATATCCTATTGGAAAGGCGATAGGCCAAGCTTACAGTTTTGTCCTCTTTTCATTATAATAGATGAAAAGCACTAATGGAGGAAAACGATGGGGGATTTTATACAATATAAATCAGAAGAAGGCATTCTTTTTGGGAAGATTACAAGACCCGAAAAGCGAAATGCCGTAAATTATCAAGTCATGGATGGGTTTCAGGAGTTGCTTGATCGCGCCGAGAGTGACCGTTCTGTTAAAGCTGTAGTTATTACCGGGGAAGGCTGTCGCGCTTTTTGTGCCGGAGGGGACATTGCCGAATTTCATGATCTGAAAACCGAAGAGGAAGCCATTTCCATGTTGTCGCGAATGGGAAAGTTGTTATACCGGCTTGCCACGCTTCCAAAACCGACGCTTGCTTCCCTAAATGGCACGGCAGTGGGCGGTGGATGTGAGATAGCGGCGGCCTGCGACTTTAGAATCGCACGCAGCGGGGCAAAACTAGGTTTTATTCAAGCGAATCTTGCCATTACAACTGGATGGGGAGGGGCAAGCTTGTTGTATGAGCGTTTGGCCCCTTCCACCGCTTTTGCATTATTGTCTGAAGCAAAATTACATACTGCGGAAGAAATGGAAGCTATCGGTTTTTTGCAGAAAGTATATGATTCACTAAAGGACCAAACAGCATTCGATTTTATGGAAATCATCTTGCAAAAAGATACAGGAGTAATAGAAGCTTATAAAAAGGCAATGATTGAGAAATTTCATGCTGTCCATTTAAAAGAACGCATGGAAAATGAAATAAAGCGATGTGCAGAACTTTGGGCGCTTGATGCCCATCATGATGCAGTTTCCGAATTTCTAAATTAATAAATATACCATTCCGCTATTCTATCTCTTCTATTACATGCATATGTATGTGTTAAAAAGCCGGGAGTGATGAATATGGCGACAGGACGCCAAGATGCATGGACGATGGAAGAAGATAGACTGCTTGCGGAGATTGTATTGGAACATATCCGGGCAGGAAGCACCCAATTAAAAGCTTTTGAAGAAGTGGGGGCGAAACTGTCGAGAACAGCAGCAGCATGTGGATTCCGGTGGAACTCCTATGTCAGAAAAAAATATAAAAATGAAATATCCGAAGCGAAAAAAGCAAGAAAAGCGTATCCGAAACAGGGGAGAAAAGGGAAAGAGCCAGATATACAGGATGAGCCAAAAGAAAAAGCAAAAACCTTTTCTACAAAAGACATTATTCAGTTTCTAATGGATATGGAAGAAGCACAGTCCAACATCCAATCTGAGTCAGAGATACAAGAAGCGTTAAAAAGGGAAAATGAAAGACTAAAACAGGAATTGGCAGAAACGAAACATCAATTGCAAACCATCAAAAACGATTATGCATCACTTTTGGGAATTCTGGAAAAGGCGAGGGAAGTAGCGGCAATTGACCGGGAGAAAAAAACGAGACAAAAAGCCGAAGCACAAACATAAAAAAAGAAGCTGTCCGAAAAGTAATATTGGAGCTTGAGAATCAAAAAATAAAACCCAAGAATGCTGTAAAATCAACATTCTTGGGTTTTAAGTTTTAGTGTCTTTACGCTAAGTTGGAGCCCCTTCCGTTTCTCTAAAAGCTAGCTTCTGCTGGTTCTTTCCGGACAAATGACATGATACCGGCAATTAAATAGAGAAGAGCGGGTAAAAAGCCAAATCCTACTGAAACAACTCCGGTCAAAACTGCACCAACAATAAACATCCATCCGGCCAGTTTTGGGCTTTTATTTTTAGAGATGTTGACGACGGCAATGATACCAAAAATAATTCCAAGGATGGCCGCCGCAACCACGGCCCAGCCAAATGTGCTCATGAGCCCGAGTATTGCATCTGCATCATCGGGATTAGCACTAAACGTTGGGTCGTTGGCCATTTGTTCAGTTGTGGTATCTGAAGTAGCCGCCCATGCAAAAAAGCCTCCTATTAAGGAAAGTAAAGCATTTAATATGATGCCAATGACTCCCAGTACAACTTCACCTGTTCTTTTCATCAAGATTCCTCCTCTTTAAGTGTAACGGTGTCTGTATATAGTACGGAGAGGAAGGAAAATAGTTTCGATTTTTTTAAAACAAAAAAGGTTTTTCGGGGCCGCATCAGGCCGCCGAAACTGCTGAAATGGCGTTACGGCCGGTGTTCACCAGCCTTTTAGGCGTTATTCCATTCCTCTTTTTTGCTCCGAAACTCCCTCTGGGTACCAAACGAGAGGGTTTTCCCCTAAATCCCTTTCAACACTGTATGTAACCGGCTCAAAACCCATTTTCTCAAAAAAAGGCCGAGAATTCATTCGGGGATTTGTTTTTATGGGCATTTTAAAACTCTTAGCGTAGTTTACCAGTTTTGTTCCCAACCCTTTTTCCTGATAATCTGGGAGCACTTCCAATTTCCATAATTCTAAATAATCCTGTGGCGGGTTAAAATATTGGTCATACTTGGCATCTCGCTTGTAAAGGCTCATCCTCGCCACCAGTTTATCGCCATAATAAATTCCATAAAAAGGAGAGTCGATTTCATCTTCCACAAAGTTTGTTTGTAAGTCTTCGAGCATGGACAGCTCTTGGGCACCGTATTCCTTAAAATGTTTGAAATCTTCCATCGTCTTATAGTTGATTTTTAACTTTTGTACTTCCGTCGGCATATTTTCATCCCCTTATAAATCCTATTTGTTAGAAATTATCTATTTTAGTTTCATTATATAACAAACCCCAAAAAAATTCAGATATAATGGTAGGAAACGGTTACACCTTTTGGGGGAGGCCAAAGAGCATCGTACAATTAACGGTAATGGAGGAGTTGGATGTGGAAGAAATCAAAGCGGCCATGGCTGGAACAGTTTTTAAAATAATGGTAAAAGAGGGCCAAGATGTCTTGAAGGGCCAAACGGTTGTTGTGTTAGAGTCAATGAAGATGGAAATCCCGGTGGATAGTCCGAGTGCCGGAAATGTCGCTGCATTAAAAGTGGCGGAAGGGGATTTTGTCAATGAAGAGGATGTTTTAATTGTATTGGAATGATACAAGTTTCCAAGGTGGCTTGTTGCACAATGCTGTATTATGGAATGTTCGGCATCTCTTTTCTTCCTTTGCAGGAAGGGGAGTTATGGTATTTTTGCTAAAATAGAAACTGAGGAATACTGGGAGCGGGTGAATGAAAAATGAAAGTGGGCATTATTGGAGGAGGCTCCATTGGTTTGTTACTGGCGGCTTATCTAGGAAAATGTGTTGACATAACGGTTTACACCCGTACGGAAGAGCAAGCCGGAGAATTGGCTGAAAAGGGTATTCGATTGGTCACTCATAAGGAGGATTTCTTCACGAAGGTAAAGGCCCGCAAAGAATTTGGCGACTTGAATCGCCAGGATTTTATTTTTGTGGCGGTGAAGCAATATCATTTGGACGATCTTGTTCCGATTGTCCGTGAAATCGCCAGCGATATTCCGCTTTGCTTTTTGCAAAATGGCATGGGGCATCTTGAATGGCTGCCGAGTCTCCCGAACAAAACGATTTTCCTGGCTACGGTGGAGCATGGCGCCAAACGGGAAGATAGCAGAACGGTTGCCCATAATGGAATAGGTAAAATCAACATCGGATTATACCGTGGCGACAGCAGCAGCTTTCAAACATTATTCGGCTGCAAGCACCCAAATTTTCCGTTTCAGTTTCATCATGATTATGAAGGGATGTTGGTAGAAAAATTAATCGCTAATGCACTGATCAATCCATTGACAGTTATTTTTCAGGAAAAAAACGGTGCCCTTGTGGAAAACCCTTATTATTTTCAACTCTTCAGGCTGTTGTTTGAAGAGATTTATGAAATATTCCCGGATGATGATAAGGAAAAAACATTTCAAAAAGTTGTTAATATATGTCAAAATACGAAAGACAATACTTCATCCATGCTAAAGGATATTCAAGGGGGAAGAAAGACCGAAATTGAGGCTATATTGGGATACGCACTTCGTTCAGCCTCCCAAAAAGGCCTGAATCCTAAGACGTTACAGACGGTTTATCTCATGGTAAAAGGGATTGAACAGGAAAGGAGTTGAGGAGAGAAATTGACAGCAATTTTTTCATCTGCGGCAGGACTTTTTATTACAATCCCGTTTCTTTTTTACATATTGCTTTTTACGATTATAAAACAAATAACGAAAAATCACCGGTTGGCGTTGAACAGTGCGATTAATGCCACTACATTTGTTTTGATTATATCCGTTCATTTGATCATTTTGACGATTTGGGACCGCTCCTTTCTCGCGTTGATTATACTAGTCATGCTCGTGCTTGCCATTATGTTTACTTTTTATCATTGGAAGACGAAAGAAGAAATTCATTATCGAAAAGTGTTTATCGGCTTTTGGAGATTTAATTTTCTGGTATTCTCACTCCTTTATGTCAGTTTAATTCTTTTTGGCGTTATATCTCGCGCAAAGGAAGCGTTGACTGTATAAATCAAGCAGGAAAATGTCTTTTAACGATTTTGTTTGCTATACTCTTTGTGACTGAAACAGTAGGAGAAGGGGAGTACCTTATATGGAATTGCAAAGTACCGTTGTTCCTGCAACGAATCGGTTTGCCTCTTTATATATAGAAAATAGAGAGAACATCCAAGAATTTTTTCATTATGACATAACGAAGAATGGCATATTCAGGCAACGGTATCGGGATGTGCTCGAGCGTCATTTTGACAGGGCCAGTTTGGCTGCCTGTATTGAAAAATATATGAGCCGGTTTCCAAAGTCGGATGCAACGGGGCTGGCACTGGAAAAGCTCCGTGACCAACGGTCGGTAGTCGTGATCGGGGGCCAGCAAGCCGGCTTGTTGACAGGTCCTTTATACACGATCCATAAAATTATTTCCATTATAAAACTTGCTGAACAACAAGAAAAAGAACTGGGAATTCCCGTTGTACCCGTATTTTGGGCAGCCGGGGAGGATCATGATTATCAAGAGATCAACCATCTCTATGTAAGAGAAAAGCAAACGTTGAAAAAAATAACGTATCCCCAACAAATGACAAGCAAGAAAATGGCTTCCCACATCGAATTTGATAAAGGGGTCATGAAAAGTTGGATCCGCCAAGTATTTTCCATGATGGGTGAAAAACCCCACACAAATGAAATTCTCCCTTTTTTAGATGAAGCCGTTCATCATTCTGATACAGTAGTTGATTTCTTCACATATATCATTCTTTCGTTGTTTAAAGATTATGGACTGCTCGTCATTGATTCTGCAGACCCTTCACTTCGTAAACTTGAAAAGCCTTATTTTTCAAAGTTGATTGAGCGAAACCAAGCCATTACCGAAGCTGTTTTATCTCGTCAGACGATCATGGAACAAAAAGGCTTTGAGAAGGCGATTGATATGGACGAAAACGCGGCCAATCTGTTCATGAATACAGATGTCGGGCGGGAATTGCTTTTATATGACCCGGCTGATCAAGTATTTATCAGCAAGGGTGGAAGTATTGTGATGACGGAGGAGCAATTGCGGCAACATCTTCACGATCACCCTGAAAGCTTTAGCAATAATGTTGTAACGCGGCCGCTGATGCAGGAATGGTTGTTTCCCACTTTGGCCTTTATAGCCGGTCCTGGTGAAATCGCCTATTGGGGCGAGTTGCAAACAGCTTTTGAAACAGTCGGTATGGAAATGCCGCCGATTGTTCCCCGATTACATGTTACATTGCTGAACCGTGCCGTTGAAAAAGACTTGGAAGACCTTGAATTATCATTGGAAAAGGTGCTTCAGCACGGCTGCAAGGAAGAAAGGGAACAATTTTTAAAGCATATTCAAGATAAACAGTTGGCTGTCCTTGTGCAGCAAACAAAGGAGAGCCTCCAGGAGCACTATCAAAAAATCCGGACCCATATATATGAAGTTGACCGTGGACATACACGCCTTGCTGATACAAATCTGGCGTTCCACCTTCAACAGCTTGATTTTCTACAGAGGAAAGTAGAAGAAAGTGTCATAAAACGGCATGAAGCGATATTAAACAAGTATCTAAATGTGGAATTAATGCTCCGCCCGGCAGGACATCCGCAGGAAAGAGCTTGGAATATTTTTTACTTCCTAAACGAATACGGCCGTCATTTCATTCATTCTCTTGCAAACAAACCATACGAATTTGACGGGAAGCATAAAGTTGTAAGAATATAGTCGATAAAAAACCGAATCCGCTGCGGATTCGGTTTTTTTATCGAACAATCGGATGAATTTGCGATAAATTTTTTTGAAAAAATGGTGGAGGAAGGTGGGGGATTGTGGTACATTAATTATAGAAAGTGGGGGCACGGGTCATGTTCATGGGGGAATATCGCCACAACATTGATACAAAAGGCCGTTTGATCGTTCCTGCCAAATACCGGGAACATCTTGGAGAATCTTTTGTCATTACAAGGGGACTTGACCGATGTTTGTTTGGCTACCCATTTTCCGAGTGGAAGTCCATTGAAGAAAAATTAAAAGCTCTCCCCTTAACGAAAAAAGATGCCCGGGCTTTTACGAGGTTTTTTTTCTCTGGAGCAGTAGAGTGTGAACTTGATA
Source organism: Siminovitchia sp. FSL H7-0308 (assembly GCF_037980985.1). Lineage (NCBI taxonomy): Bacteria > Bacillati > Bacillota > Bacilli > Caryophanales > Bacillaceae > Siminovitchia > Siminovitchia sp. FSL H7-0308. The sequence continues at coordinate 2,208,161 of NZ_CP150282.1, read as the reverse complement.
AACAAGGAAGGGTCAATTTGCCTTCTTCCCTTCTCGACTATGCAAAGTTGGAAAAGGAATGTGTCATTTTGGGTGTGTCCAACCGTTTTGAGATTTGGAGCAAGGATATATGGGAAGACTATTTTTCAACTTCAGAAGAATCATTTGCGGAAATCGCTGAAAACATGATTGACTTTAACATATAACATGCTCCAAGGCCTCAAAGTGAATTGGATGGTGAAAGCTTTGTTTAATCATGAAACTGTATTATTGAAGGAGTCTGTGGACGGCCTGAATATTCGTCCTGATGGTATATATGTGGATTGTACACTTGGCGGAGCCGGGCATAGTTCATATATTTTATCCAAACTTACGAATGGCGGAAAATTGTTTGCGTTTGACCAAGATGAAACTGCTCTGCGGTATGCGCGAGAAAAGCTGAAAGGTTATGCGGAACAATTTACGGCCATTAAAAGCAATTTTAAATATCTCCAAGAGGAACTCCAACATCTTGGGATAAATCGTGTCGACGGTGTTTTGTATGATTTAGGTGTATCATCACCACAATTGGACACACCAGAGCGCGGCTTTAGTTATCATCATGACGCTCCTCTTGACATGAGAATGGATTTGGAAGGCGACTTAACAGCTTATGAAGTAGTCAATAACTGGACTTATGAAGAGCTGGTGAGGATTTTTTTCCGTTACGGGGAAGAAAAGTTTTCCAAACAAGTGGCGAGGAACATTGAAAAGACAAGGGAAAAAAGGCCGATAGAAACAACAGGCGAACTTGTAGAGATCATTAAACAAAGTATTCCGGCACCGGCAAGAAGAAAAGGCGGCCACCCGGCCAAGCGGATCTTTCAGGCGATTCGCATCGCGGTAAACGATGAGTTAAAGGCCTTCGAAAGTTCGCTGAAACAGGCTATTCAGTTGCTAAATCCAGGCGGAAGGATTTGTGTGATCACTTTCCATTCCCTGGAAGACAGAATTTGTAAACAACTGCTCAAGGAAGCCAGTTCCGTACCAGATCTTCCTCCCGGCCTGCCCGTTATTCCGGACGAGCTGAAGCCGGAAATGAAGTTGATAACGAGGAAGCCGATTGTTCCGACAGAAGAGGAACTTGCCGTAAATAACCGATCCAGATCTGCTAAATTAAGAATCGCAGAAAAACGATAAATATACATGAAAAGAATGGGGGAAAATCTGTGAGCAATCTTGCCCGAAAGCAACATGAAACAATTCACAAGTCTTTGGGGCCAAAAGAAGTTCCCGTTCAAAAGGTTCAACGCCTTGCCCGCATCAGCCCCGGGGAAAAAATTCTATTTATCATTTTTGTGTTGTTTGTTGCCTTTATGGCTGTTAAAATTGTCAGTGTGCAGTCTACTATTTATGAAGTGAACAAAGATATTCAGGATGTCCGCACTTCGGTCCAGGAACAAGCAAAAATAAATGCTGATTTATCCATGCAAGTGGATGATTTAAGTAAATACGACCGTATTTGGGAGAAAGCGAAGGAGCGCGGATTTGACTTGAATGAAAATAATGTCAAGGTTGTTGAAAAACGATGAATGTTCAAAAAAAAAATAGGAACATAGGAGCAGCGCTGTTGTTTTCATTATTCGGGCTGCTTTTTTTTGTCTTAGCGGTTAGGATCTTCACGATACAATACACGGGCGAGGTCGAGGGAAAAGCTCTGGCGGCAAAAGCGGCCCAAAAATATATGCGCACAGAAGTGCTGAAAGCAAGCCGGGGAACGATTTACGACAGGCAAGGAGAAGTCATTGCCGAAGATTCTGCCTCTTATACGCTTGTGGCTATTTTGAATAAAAAAGCAACCACAAATCCAAAACGCCCGAACCATGTGACCGATCCCGAAGGCACAGCACGTGAATTGGCAAAGCATATTTCCCTGAGCGAAGAAGAAATATATAAGCTGCTTACAAAAAAAAACCGCTACCAAGTTGAGTTTGGACAGGCGGGACGTGACTTGCCGCATCATATTAAAAAGAAGATCGAAGCGTTAAAATTACCCGGTATCACCTTTATAAAAGATACGAAAAGGTTTTATCCCAACGGCATTTTTGCTTCTCACCTGATCGGTTATGCCCAAAAGGGAGAGGAGGATGAAAAGGGGGAGGACATTACCGGAAGTACCGGGATTGAAAAAAGCTATGATAAATTGCTGAAGGGAACGGATGGTTCACTGAAATATTCTGGGGATGTGTGGGATTACATATTGCCAAATTCCGAAAAACAAGTCGTGGAGCCGAAAGATGGCAACGATTTATATTTAACAATTGATAAAAAGATTCAAACGTTTTTAGAAGACGCCATGAATCAAGTAGAAAAGGAACACTCCCCAAGCCGGATGATGGCGATTGTCGCCGATCCGAAAACAGGAGCTATATTAGGGATGGGCCAGCGTCCCACCTTCCATCCGACAACAAGAGAAGGAATCGATAAAACGTGGCATAATGAGGTTGTTGAAGCGTCCTTTGAACCCGGATCGACCATGAAGGTTTTTTCTTTGGCAGCCGCGGTTGAAGAAGGTGTTTTTAATCCCAATGAACAATTTAAGTCGGGCGTGTATTATGTTGACAAAAAACAGCCGCCCATTAAAGATCATAACTATGGAAGAGGCTGGGGAACTATTCCCTATTTAGAAGGTGTTCAACGCTCTTCGAATGTTGCTTTTGCAAACCTGCTGGAAAAAATGGGGACAGATACGTGGAAACAATACATGGAGAAGTTCAAGTTTGGCGTAAAGACAGGGATTGAACTTCCGAATGAAGCTACCGGAAAAATTTTATACAACTATCCGGTCGAAAAGGTAACGAGCGTATTTGGCCAAGGGACAACTGTAACATCGCTGCAAATGGTCCAGGCCATGTCAGCCATTGCAAATGACGGAAAAATGATGAAACCTTACGTGGTTGAAAAAATCGTTGATCCTCAAAGCGGGGAAGAAAAGAAAACAAATCCCGAATCAAGTGGACAGCCAATCAGTGCCGAAAGTGCTAAAAAGGTCCGGGATTACCTGGAAACAGTAATTACCGAAAAAAAAGGGACCGGGCATCAATTTTATCAGCTGGAAGGTTATTCAGTAGCCGGAAAAACCGGGACATCACAAATACCTTCACCAACAGGCGGCTATTTGCAAGGAAGGGAAAACTATATATTTTCCTTTATCGGAATCGCCCCCAAGGAAGACCCGAAGCTTATCATGTACGTGATGGTGGAAAAACCGAAGCTGAAAGAAACGGAAAATGGTGCGCTCCCGGTATCAAAAATCTTTAAACCAGTCATGCAAAACAGCTTGAAATACTTGAATATCCAGCCGGAACAAAAAAGAAAGACAAAACTGTCCAAAGTTCCGGATTTAACGAAGATGAAAGCGGAAGAAGCAGTCAATTCCATGAAGGAAAGCGGCTTGCAACCCATCGTGCTGGGCAATGGGGATACAGTTGTAAGTCATTCGCCAAGTCAAGGTGAAAAAGTGTTGGAAGGCGAAAAAGTTGTTTTAAGGACAGATGGCGACCTCTTAATTCCAGATATGAGGAACTGGTCGAAACGCGATGTGCTGAAAGTGGCGCAAGTGGGCAAATTAAAAATAAATATAGTTGGAACCGGATTTGCCGTAAAACAAAACTTGAAGCCAGGAACAAAAGTGAGGGAAGGGGACAGCCTTGTCGTCAATTTTGAAACACAGCTTCAAATGATTGAAAAGAAGAAAGCGAATGAAACCGCCGATCAAGATGAACGTCCGTTAAACTGATCAGCTGAACCCCCGCAAGCAACTATGCCTGTTCTATGTAAAAAGGACAAGGCATATGTTGTAAGGAGCCGAATAATGAGGGGGTTCATTTTAGTGAAGCGGGTTTCTGCTGTAACCGTAAGGAAAAGACTATCTTTTTTTCTCTTTATAGGTATCATTGTATTTTTGATCATTGACATCAGGCTGGGATATGTTCAATTTGTGCTAGGGAATTCGTTAACAGACAAGGCCCGCGACTCGTGGAGCCGAAATATCCCGTTTGAGCCTGAAAGGGGACTGATTTTGGACCGAAACAATGTTCCCATAGCCGAAAATAAGAGTGCGCCGACGGTTTACATTGTTCCAAGGCAAATCGAGGACCCGGCCCGTTCGGCAGAAATGCTGGCCAATGTGCTGGATGTGCCGGTAGATAAAGTGTATAAGCGCATGACGGCCAATTCTTCCATAGAGCGTCTGCCGGAAGGAAGAAAAATTTCATATGAGAAGGCACGAGATGTGAGAGCCCTGAATATTAAAGGTGTGTATATCGCGGAGGATTCGAAACGCCACTATCCGTTCGGCCGCTACTTATCCCACGTGCTTGGCTTTACGGGAATTGATAATCAGGGATTGATGGGGCTGGAACTGTATTATGATGAAGAATTGCAGGGAAAAAAAGGATCGGTCCAGTTCTTTTCGGATGCGAAAGGAAGAAGGATGCCGGACATGTCGGATGACTTTGATCCTCCGGTTGACGGCTTTAATCTGCGGCTGACGATAGACACAAAAATACAGACGATCATGGAGCGGGAATTGGATAACGCTGAAGTACAGTATAAGCCGGATGGGATTGTGGCCCTTGCGATGGATCCGAACAACGGGGAAATTCTGGCCATGTCAAGCAGGCCCACTTTTAATCCTTCAGAATACCGCGACGTCCCGCAGGAAATATATAACCGAAATCTTCCGATTTGGAGTACGTATGAGCCGGGGTCAACGTTCAAAATTATTACACTTGCCGCTGCTTTGGAAGAAAAAAAAGTTGATTTGGAACACGGGCAGTTTTTTGATTCTGGTTCCGTCAAAGTAGGAGGAGCAAAATTAAGATGTTGGAAAAAAGGGGGGCATGGGAGCCAAACGTTTTTGGAAGTAGTTCAAAACTCGTGTAACCCCGGATTTGTGGAGCTTGGGGATCGGCTTGGGAAAGAAAAATTGTTTAAATATATAAGAGATTTCGGTTTTGGCGCAAAAACGGGCATCGATTTGGCTGGCGAAGGTACTGGCATACTCTTTCATATGGATCAAGTGGGACCAGTGGAACAGGCAACGACCGCTTTTGGGCAAGGAGTGTCAGTCACGCCCATACAGCAAGTAGCCGCTGTAGCTGCCGCAGTCAATGGAGGCACTCTTTATCAGCCTTATATAGCAAAAGAACTAGTCGATCCGGCAACAGATGAAGTCGTAATGAGAAAGAGCCCTGTCGCTAAACGGCGCGTTATTTCCGAAAACACTTCCAAGCAAGTCCGCCACGCTTTGGAAAGCGTTGTTGCCCAAGGTACAGGCAGAAATGCTTTTATAGAATCTTTTCGGGTTGGCGGAAAAACGGGAACCGCCCAAAAAGCAAAAGACGGACGTTATCTTGAAAACAACCATATTGTTTCGTTTATTGGATTTGCGCCGGCGGATGACCCGCAAATTGTCGTTTATCTCGCAGTGGATAACCCAAAGGGGACCATTCAATTTGGAGGTACTGTAGCCGCTCCGATCGTTGGAAAAATTATGGAAGATTCATTGCGTTCACTTGATGTGAAGCCCCGCAAAAAACAAATTGAAAAGAAGACAACATGGCTTGATCCCAAAATGGTTACCGTTCCTGATTTGAAAGGAATGACGAAAAAAGAGCTATTGCAGCAAATGCTGAATTTAAAGCTTGAGGTGAGCGGGGATGGAACGACTGTTATCCAGCAGGCGCCCGATCCCGGAGTCAAGGTGGAGGAAGGATCAGTGGTCAGAATATACATGAAGTAATCAGGTATGCAGAGATCTGCCCCGCTTCCTTCGGGGCAGATTTTGCTTGGCATGAGTAGATTTTATGGAAACTGTTTGCTGATGGTAAAATATGTAATCTAGATAAGAGGGTTTTTTCTATTGCGAAAAAATGAATCTGTGGATAATATAATGGATGGCAGATGTCACCAAGGAAAATAACATCATTTGTACTAAGGAATGCATGTTCCTGTATATTCATATAATAGTATATTATCATACGGTCTTATGGTAAAATGATGCCAATTAAAGAATGCGCAAGCTTTCATAAAAGGACGATAATGTTTCATAATAGAAAGGATCGGATCCATGAAGTTACATAGTCTATTAAAGGTATTGCCGTTAACAAAAGCTCCCCGGGAAAATCCCGATATCAACAGCATAACAAATGACACTCGAAAAATTGAACCAGGTGCGTTATTTATTTGTATAAAAGGCCATCAAACAGATGGACATCAATTTGCGAATGCGGCCGTGGCAAAGGGCGCTGTTGCCGTATTAGCGGAAAAGAAAGTGGCAGTGGAGGCGCCGGTAATCCTTGTCCCTGATACGAAACGGGCGATGGCAGTGTTGGCTGATGAGTTCTATGGCCACCCTACGCAGCGACTGAATTTAATCGGAATTACCGGTACAAATGGAAAAACGACAACGAGTATGATGATTGAAAACATTTTTAGAGATGCCGGCAAAAAAACAGGCTTGATTGGAACGCTTCATATAAAAATAGGGGATGAAAAATTAGAAACAAAAAATACCACCCCTGATAATATTGTACTCCAGCAAACATTTGCGCATATGGTTGAAGAAGGAGTCCATACAGTCGCCATGGAAGTATCTTCCCATGCCCTTATCCAAGGAAGGGTAAATGGCTGCGACTTTGATGTGGCTGTGTTTACAAACTTGTCCCAAGATCATTTGGACTACCACGAAACGATGGAGGAATACAAAAGGGCGAAAGGTCTTTTGTTCTCCCGTCTGGGCAATATTTACGACAGGAATAAGCCGAAGTTTGCCGTGATCAACGCCGATGATCCGGCGGGACCATATTTTGTAAAAGAGACGTCAGCCCATGTTGTCACCTATGGAATCGATCAGCCGGCCGAATTTTCGGCGGGAAATATACAAATGAGTGTCGACGGGGCCTCATTTACCCTTCATTCCCCTGAAGGCAAGCAAGAAGTAAAACTGAGATTAATGGGTAAATTCAGTGTGTATAACGCCTTGGCTGCCATTACGACTGCATATGTCGCGAATATTCCGCTCCAATCGGCAATTCATTCCCTTGAACAATTGGAGGGGATTCCCGGCCGCTTTGAAGCAGTGAACGCGGGACAGGATTTTACAGTGATCGTCGATTATGCTCATACGCCTGACAGTTTGGAGAATGTCCTGAAAACCATTCAGCAGTTTGCGAAAAAACGAATTTTTACCGTCGTTGGCTGTGGCGGGGACAGGGATCGGACGAAACGGCCCCTCATGGCGAAAGTAGCTTGCGTTTACTCGACAAATCCCATATTCACATCAGATAATCCGCGCACCGAAGACCCGTCGGCCATTTTGGCTGATATGGAGGCTGGGGTACAGGACCAACGCTACAAAGTGATTCCCGATCGCAAAGAAGCGATCCAGACAGCCATTAGGGAAGCCAAACAAGGGGACGTTGTGTTAATTGCCGGAAAAGGGCATGAAACGTATCAGATTATCGGCGAGAAAGTGATTGATTTTGATGATCGTCTTGTGGCCATGAAAGCAATTGAGGAGCTATAATGATGCTTGAATATAATGATGTTTTACGGATCCTTCCAGAGTTCCGGGGTGTGCAAGTCCCGATTTCTTTTAAAAAAATTACCTTTTCAAGTGAACATGATCAGGAAAAAGGGTTGTTTGTTTTTACCGCGGATGATGATGATCTTCAACAAGCCATTCATCAGGGGGCGGTTGCGGCGGTGTGGAAGAAGGATGTGGAGGTTCCATTTTACGCACCTAATCATTTCCCCATATTTTTTGCGGATGAACCAGCAGAAGCGGTTGTTCAGATAGTTGATCAATATAAGCATAAGATCAGTATTGGAAAAAAAAGAGGAAAAACAGAGTTGATTATGCCAAAAATAAACAATGAACGATATAGAGATATATTTACACAAATTTGTCACTTGCTTCAAAATAACAGCAACAGGGAGGGGGAACAGTGATGATGGAACGTGTCATTCTTTTTACGATCTTGATGTCTTTTTTAGTCACTGTTTTGTTATCCCCTCTTTTTATTCCTTTTTTAAGAAAGTTAAAGTTTGGGCAAAGCATTAGGGATGAAGGACCCAAATCCCATCATAAGAAAAAAGGTACGCCTACGATGGGCGGCATTATTATTTTGCTGTCAATCATCGTGACAACATTGACGATGACGGGAAAATATTCTCAGCCCGGTTTGGATACATATTTACTGCTGCTTGTTACATTTGGTTATGGTTTGCTCGGCTTTTTGGATGATTTTATCAAAATCGCCCTAAAGAGAAATCTTGGCTTAACATCGAAGCAAAAACTATTGGGCCAAATTGTCATTGCGCTTATTTTCTATTTCGTCTTAAAGCGATTTGGATTTGATACGGCAGTGGAGATTCCATTAACAAATTGGGAACTTGATTTAGGGCCTTTTTATGCCCTATTCCTTGTGTTTTGGCTTGTCGGCTTTTCGAACGCGGTTAACTTGACCGATGGGCTGGACGGTCTTCTGTCCGGAACGGCCGCCATTGCATTTGGCGCTTTCGCTATTCTTGCCTGGAGCCAATCTCAATACGACATTGCCGTATTTAGCGTAGCTGTTGTTGGCGCCCTGTTGGGCTTTCTCGTCTTCAACGCCCATCCGGCCAAAGTCTTTATGGGCGACACGGGATCGCTTGCGCTTGGGGGAGCTATTGCCGCGATTGCGATCATGACAAAAATGGAACTCATGCTTCTCCTCGTCGGAGGTATCTTTGTTATTGAAACACTTTCTGTTATTATTCAGGTAACCTCCTTTAAACTTACAGGAAAAAGAGTCTTTAAAATGAGTCCGCTCCATCATCATTATGAGTTGTCCGGCTGGTCCGAGTGGCGGGTCGTGGTAACATTTTGGGCAGTCGGCTTGCTTTTTGCCATCTTGGGAATTTACATAGAGGTGTGGGTATAAATTGAAAAACATTGAAATATATCGTCATAAAAAAATACTTGTGCTTGGCCTGGCAAAAAGCGGGGTTGCCGCTGCATCTCTTTTACACGAACTTGGCGCCTTTGTTACGGTCAATGATAAAAAGCCTTTTGAGGAGAATCCGGCGGCTCAAGGCTTGCTGGAAAAAGGAATAAAGGTGATTTGTGGAAGCCATCCTCCCGAACTCCTTGACGACGGGTTTGAACTGATCGTAAAAAACCCCGGGATTCCATACGGGAATCCTCTTGTCAGGAAGGCTGTGGATCATCATATTCCGATCATTACGGAAGTAGAACTTGCTTACCAAGTGTCAGAAGCGGATATTATTGGCATAACGGGGACAAATGGGAAAACGACCACGACTACACTGATCTTTGAAATGTTAGAAGCAGCGGATAAAAATCCATTGATAGCAGGAAATATTGGTACGGTGGCTTCTGAAGTAGCCAGGGAAGCATCTTCCGACAATACGATCGTCATGGAGCTTTCCTCCTTCCAATTAATGGGAGTCCGCACATTCAAACCCCGAATTGCCATCATAACAAACATATATGAAGCCCACCTTGATTACCATGGAACGATGGATGAATACAGTCAGGCGAAAGTGAATATTACACTGAACCAATCGGAAGGCGACCATTTGATCGTCAATGGGGATCAGGAGCATTTATTGGAACTCGTAAAAGATTCAAAGGCCCAGAAAATCTTCTTTTCTACCAAACAGCCGCTTGCAGAGGGCATATCCATACAAAATCGCAAGATTGTATGGTTTGATGAGGAAATTATTTCACTTGATGAAATCATTTTGCCGGGAAAACATAATCTGGAAAATATTCTTTCGGCGATTGCGGCAGTCAAGCTGATGGGTGTTGAAAATGAAGCGATAGTCCGTGTTCTTGGCAGCTTTAAAGGGGTGGAGCATAGGACACAGCTCGTCACGGAAATGAACGGCCGCACCTTTTATAACGATTCAAAGGCAACCAATATATTGGCGACAAAAAGTGCATTGGAAGCTTTTCAAAGCCCCGTTATTTTGCTGGCGGGCGGACTGGACAGAGGTAACGATTTTGATGAACTTGTCCCATATTTAAAGGGAGTGAAGGCTTTAGTCGTATTTGGACAATCAGCGGATAAATTGGCCAAAGCGGGAAAAGAGGCGGGAATACGATCCATACATCATGTCGATAATGTGGAGGAAGCTGTTCCGGTTTCGTACAGCTTGTCTGAGCCGGGAGATATTGTCTTATTGTCGCCCGCGTGTGCGAGCTGGGATCAATACAAGACTTTTGAGGTTCGTGGTCATATTTTCACAGAGGCCGTGCATAAACTGAAAGAGAGCCTATAATGAGGACATGCCGCGAATAAGGAATCTTCGCATCCCAAACTGAAGGAGCAGGCTCAATAAAAAGGAGACAGAGGTGCTGTTTCGTTGCCTTTTAAAAAATCCACTCCTGATTTTATTTTAATTATAGTTACCTGTACATTGCTGGCTTTCGGTTTAATTATGGTATACAGTGCCAGTGCGGTTTGGGCAAATTATAAATTTAACGACTCTTTTTTCTTCGCCAAAAGACAGTTGTTATTTGCCGGGCTTGGTTTTGCAGCGATGTTTTTCATGATGAAGATTGATTATTGGTCATGGCGGAAATGGGCCAAGCCGCTTTTGCTCATCTGCTTTCTTTTACTGTTGATTGTTTTAATCCCCGGCATCGGCATGGAGAGAAACGGTTCCCGAAGCTGGATCGGGGTCGGGGCTTTTTCCATTCAGCCGTCTGAATTTATCAAGCTTGCCCTTATCGCTTTTTTAGCTAAGTTTCTTTCAGAAAACCAAAGGTATATTACAACGGTTAAAAAAGGTCTTTTGCCTTCTTTGTCTCTTGTCTTCTTTGCGTTTGGACTCATTATGCTTCAGCCTGACCTCGGAACGGGAACGGTCATGGCAGGAACGTGTGTCGTCATGTTATTCATCGCGGGTGCGAGAATTTCTCATTTTGTTTTTCTAGGTTTGGTGGGACTTGCCGGCTTTGTCGCCCTCATTGTATCCGCTCCATATAGAATGGCCCGAATTACTTCATTTTTGGACCCGTGGCAAGACCCGTTGAACAGCGGATTTCAAATCATCCAGTCGCTATATGCGATCGGCCCGGGCGGATTGTTCGGATTGGGGCTGGGCCAAAGCAGGCAAAAATTTTTTTATCTGCCTGAGCCGCAAACAGATTTTATTTTTGCTATTTTATCGGAAGAACTTGGTTTTATCGGGGGAAGCTTTGTCATTTTGTTATTCGCTTTGTTGTTATGGCGGGGAATTAAAATAGCGCTTGGCGCCCCTGATTTATATGGCAGTTTTCTCGCCGTGGGCATCATTTCGATGATTGCCATACAAGTAATGATCAATATTGGGGTTGTAACGGGCCTTATGCCAGTAACAGGCATCACCTTGCCTTTTCTGAGTTATGGCGGATCTTCACTCACGATTATGCTGATGGCCGTTGGCGTATTGCTCAATATTAGCCGTTATGCACGTATTTGAGAGAAACTCCAAATAATGGGTTTCTTTTTTTATTACGGTTGTTCTCCAAATGTTTCTTCATTTTACAAATAGACAACAATCGTTATGTTTCACATTTTTCTTGTGTAAAATATAGTAAAATAAGATAATTGAAGAGTTAAATGAATATGATGATCTCACTGACTTGAGGTGACACGATGAAAATTGTTGTCAGCGGAGGGGGAACAGGCGGCCATGTGTATCCGGCGCTTGCCCTGATCCGAACAATTAAAGAAAAGCATCCTGATACGCAGTTTTTGTATATCGGCACAGAAAAAGGGCTTGAAGCCAATATTGTGCAAAGAGAAAACATACCTTTTAAAAAAATACATATAACCGGTTTTAAACGCTCGTTGTCCTTGGAAAATATAAAAACAATTATGCGCTTTTTTAAAGGCGTAAGGGAATGTAAAAAAATGCTAAAGGCCTTCCAGCCTGATGTTGTCATCGGTACGGGAGGCTATGTTTCCGCTCCTGTTGTATATGCGGCAGCAAAATTAAAAATTCCTGCTGTCATTCACGAGCAAAATAGCGTGCCGGGATTAACGAACAAGTTTTTAAGCCGTTATGTACAAAAGGTTGCCATCTGTTTTGAATCTTCAAGGCAGTTTTTTCCGGGACAGAAAGTGGTTCTTACGGGGAACCCCCGGGCATCTGAAGTAATTGGCAAAAAAGGGAGTGGAAGGCTGAATCAATTTGGTCTAAAGGAACATATACCGACAGCTTTAATTTTTGGCGGAAGCAGAGGCGCAAGGCCGATTAATGAAGCGGTGATCAAATCGCTGTCGCAGTTTGCCAATAAACCTTATCAAGTATTGTACATAACCGGTGAGACTCATTATGGAGATGTGGAAGAAGAAGTTGCTTTAATCGGCCGCTCTCCAAATGTGGCGATCGTACCGTTTATTCATAATATGGAAGAGGTGTTGGCCGATGTAGCCGTTGTCGTCGGCCGGGCGGGGGCAACATCCCTTGCCGAAATTACTGCACTCGGACTTCCCGCCATATTAATCCCAAGTCCATATGTTACGAATAACCATCAGGAAAAAAATGCATCGGTTTTAACTTCGGCCGGGGCAGCGATTATGCTTCCTGAAAAAGAGTTAACAAGCCAACGGCTTGTTGCAGCCATAGATGAGATTTTACTAGATCACGAAATATTAGACTCAATGTCTGAAGCATCGAAAAACCTTGGTATGCCGGATGCGACCAAGCGCTTATATAATGTGCTTTTAAGTGTTGTCAATAAACGCCGCTAACTTGTGAGGGGGTTAATGCAATGGATTTTTTAGAAGAACTTCATGCCAACCAAGTTGGGAAGATAAAGGAATATGAGCCTCTTGCCAATCATACGACGATTAAGGTGGGAGGACCCGCAGATATATTTGTCGAACCAGATTCAATTGATCTTTTGCTAAAAACGATGGAAATTGTGCAAAAACATCATATGCCTTGGAGAGTCATAGGACGCGGGTCCAATCTGCTCGTATCTGATGAGGGAATAGAAGGGGTCGTTATCAAGCTCGGAAAAGGGCTGGACCATCTTGAGGTAAATGGGACAGAAGTAAGGGTCGGTGCTGGCTATTCATTTATCGTTTTGGCCAATGCCATGGCCAGGAGAGGTTTAAGCGGGCTGGAATTTGCCGGAGGAATTCCGGGTTCCGTCGGGGGAGCCGTCTATATGAATGCCGGAGCACACGGATCTGACGTCTCAAAGATTTTACGGAAGGCGCACATCCTTTTTCCGGACGGGACGGTAGAATGGCTTTCCAATGAAGAAATGGAATATTCATACAGGACATCCGTTTTACAGAAAAAACGCCCGGGCATCGTGTTGGAAGCTGTTTTTGAGTTGCGTGAGGGCGATCGGGAACTGATAACTGTTGAAATGAAGAAGCATAAACATTATCGTCGTGAAACACAACCGGTAAAACCATGCTGTGGCAGTGTATTTCGCAATCCTTTACCTCATCATGCCGGCAAGTTGATTCAGGACGCAAACTTGAAAGGGTTCCAGATAGGAGGTGCCCAAATCTCCGAACTTCACGGGAACTTCATTATCAATACGGGAAATGCCAAGGCCGAAGACGTCATCAAGCTAATCGATCATATTAAAAAAACAATTTTTGAAAGCACGGGAATTCACTTGCATACAGAGGTTGAAATCGTGCAAAGGGAAATAGATTAAGCAGGCGAAAGGATGGAGTTTTTCATGTTTGTTCAGCAAAGCGGCATCCTTTATAACAAACAAATGATCTTGACGGGGAGTAAGGAGCATGGATAAAGGAAAAATATTATCTTTGGAAGAGCGCATTCCAAAAATAAAAGAGCATCGGAGACGAAAGGCAAATCGCCGGCTCATTTTCCTTATTTCCCTATTCTTCCTTTTAATTGTCTGTGTCATTTATTTTCAATCCCCCCTTAGCCACGTTAAACAGATTCAAGTGCATGGAAATGAAGCAGTCACTTCTGAAGAAGCCATTAAAATGAGCAAACTAAAACGTGGTTTGAGTATATGGGAGATTGACAGAAAACAAGCGGTGAAAGATTTAAAAAGCCATCCTGAAATCAAAAGCGCTGCCGTACGGATCGGTTTTCCGAATACCGTACATATAAATGTGAAAGAATACGCGAAGATTGCATTCGTATCGACGGGAACCGAATTTTTCCCCATATTAGAAAATGGGAAAATATTAACAGATAATCCAAAGATGGAGATTCCAGGCAATGCGCCTATTCTTAATGGTTTTGAAGAAAACCATATCTTGGAAGAAATGGCAAAACAATTAATGGAGCTACCGCCGGAAATTGTAAATGCCATTTCCGAAATACATTACAGCCCCAAAAAAACAGATCAATACCACATTAGTTTGTATATGAATGACGGGTTTGAAGTAAGTGCCACAATCCTAACTTTTGCGGAAAAAATGATTCATTATCCTTCCTTTGTCAGTGAACTGGACCCACAGAAGAAAGGTATAATTGATCTGGAAGTCGGGTCTTTTTTTAAAGCATACGAATCAGATAACAAAGAAGAAAAAGAGGAGGGGCAATAAACAGGATGATTTTTTCTACACATGGACGTGCCCCACTTCCTTTTTCTTTCCTGTAAATGGAAGCTGAAAAAACCTTGTCTTCCAGTAAAGCTTTTTTTCGCACCAGGAATGCTGGAAATGTTTGGGAACAGGTCCGCTTATTTGGACCGTTTTTTCGAGAGATTTCGAGCATGTCCTGTCATTAGGGACAAACCCAAAGGGGCGAATATATAATGTATGACTCAAGTTTGACTTTTCTAGGTGCTAATCTTGTTGTAGACTTATAATAAGTTATCATGGTACATAACCGTCAAATTTCATCATGCTTTTGCCGGAATTGGTCGAAAACTGTTGTAATCATGATAAGTTGTACAAAAAACAACGAATGAAAAGTCTAATAAATTTAGTTGACAAACAGGAAATAACGTTCATTTGCCGAATAAGTAAAAGTAGTTAAAAAATTAAGGATGATCATTAAATGGCAACTTTAAGAGAAAAAGAGAATGGGAGAGTTGAAGGAGGTGCCGCGGAGTGAACACCAATGAATTGTATGTCAGTCTTGATATGGGAACTTCCACAATAAAAGTCATAATTGGCTCGATGACCGGTGATTCTTTAAATATTATCGGAGTTGGCAACGCCAAGGCTGAAGGGATCAAGAAAGGTTCAATTGTTGATATAGATGAAACCGTTCATTCGATAAAGAAGGCAGTAGAGCAGGCCGAGAGAATGATAGGCATGCAAATTAATAATTGCATTGTCGGCATTGCCGGAAATCATGTTTCTCTTATGCCATGTCACGGAGTAGTCGCCGTTTCCAGCCAAAACAGGGAAATTACGAATGATGATGTTGCAAGGGTGATGGATGCGGCTCAAGTTGTGTCCATTCCTCCTGAGAGGGAAATTATCAATGTCATTCCCGGACAATTTATTGTGGACGGATTGGATGAAATTACAGATCCGAGAGGAATGATTGGAGTCCGCCTGGAAATGGAAGGGACGATTGTCACCGGGGCAAAGACCATATTACATAATACTTTGCGCTGCGTCGAACGAGCCGGTCTGGAAATCACCGATATCGTTCTGCAACCGCTGGCAGCTGCTTCTATTGCATTGTCAAAAGATGAACGCCAAATGGGAAGTGCCTTAATCGATATCGGGGGAGGTTCCACGACAGTTGCCGTATTTGCCAATGGAGGCATTGCGGGTACAAGCGTTATCCCGGTTGGCGGGGATCATATTACAAAGGATTTGTCAATTGGTTTAAGGACGGCTACTGATGACGCGGAAAACATCAAGCTCGCATATGGACATGCATTTTACGACCATGCGTCAGAAGAAGTAGTATTCAGCGTGCCAATTATTGGCAGCGACCAACATCAACAATTTAACCAGCTGGAGCTATCTGATATCATTGAAGCTAGAATGGAAGAAATATTCGAGCTTGTGCAGCTTGAATTAAAGCAAATGGGAGCTGCCGATTTACCGGGAGGTTTTGTTTTGACAGGAGGCGTCGCCAATATGCCCGGGGTAATGGAATTGGCTCAAATCATTTTCCAAAACAGGGTGAGGATCGCCCTTCCGGATTACATCGGTGTCAGAGAGCCGCAATATACAACAGCTGTAGGGCTCATCAAGTATGCCTACCACGAGGCAAAATTACAAGGCAGAAATATCAGTGCCTCTCCTGTGCAATTGCCAAGTGACGCAGATGAAGCCCGAATTCCTGCGGGTCATCAGCCGAATACAAAAGATACGAAGGATCCCGATGCGAAAATATCTACTAAAGTAAAAAAATTCTTTGGGTACTTTTTTGAATAGAGACATCCGTTGGGAATAAAAGAACAGGAGGACATGTCATGTTGGATTTCGATACAAATATTGATTCTTTAGCAACCATTAAAGTTATTGGTGTCGGCGGCGGCGGTAACAATGCCGTAAACCGGATGATAGAGCATGACGTTCAGGGCGTCGAATTTATCGCAGTCAATACGGACGCACAAGCACTTAACTTGTCAAAAGCCGAGATTAAAATGCAAATTGGCGCGAAGTTAACAAGAGGTCTTGGTGCGGGTGCCAATCCCGAAGTCGGGAAAAAAGCTGCCGAAGAGAGTAAAGAACAGATAGAAGAAGCATTAAAAGGGGCAGACATGGTTTTTGTCACCGCGGGAATGGGCGGCGGCACCGGAACGGGAGCTGCACCGGTCATCGCCCAGATTGCCAAAGATTTGGGGGCATTGACTGTCGGAATCGTCACGAGGCCATTTACTTTTGAAGGCCGGAAGCGGGCGAACCAAGCAAGCGGTGGAATTGACGCGATGAAAGAGTCTGTCGATACTTTAATCGTCATTCCAAACGACAGACTTTTAGAGATTGTGGATAAAAGCACGCCGATGCTGGAAGCATTTCGGGAAGCCGATAATGTTTTGCGGCAAGGTGTTCAGGGAATCTCCGAGTTGATTGCCGTCCCTGGTTTAATTAACTTGGATTTCGCGGATGTCAAAACCATCATGACGAATAAAGGTTCCGCTTTAATGGGGATTGGTGTCGCAACCGGTGAAAATCGGGCGGTAGAAGCTGCCAAAAAGGCTATTTCTTCCCCACTCCTGGAAACTTCCATCGATGGCGCCCAAGGGGTATTGATGAATATCTCCGGCGGAACAAATTTGAGCCTGTATGAAGTTCAAGAAGCGGCAGATGTAGTGGCCAGTGCCTCAGACCAGGAAGTAAACATGATTTTCGGATCTGTCATTAATGAAAGTTTAAAGGATGAAATTGTTGTGACTGTAATCGCAACGGGCTTTAACGAAACAGCTGGACAGGAAAAGCAACAAAATCCTTTGCTCCGGCAAATGAGGCCGCAACACCAGCATAACCATAACCCTGTGACAAGCCGAGAGCAAAAAAGGGAAGAGGTGCAGGAGCCTGCAAGGACAAACCAGCCTCCGGTGGAGGATACACTGGATATTCCTACATTTTTAAGAAATCGAAATAGAAGAAGATAAGCCAGATGATGAATCTGGTCGGCTTGTAGAAAAAGCAGTTGTTTTTCTCTACAAGCTTTTTTATTTTGTAAGGTATTATAGAAGCGAAAAAACAGATTGCGGATCTCCTATTCATTATGAATGCGGCCGATCAGTCATATGTTTGATCACTGTTCCATCTTGCGCGCTTTTCGGGTGGATGTTGATCGGCTTGTAAAATGAGACATCCCTATTTCTGCATGATGCCCGTTTTTACATTGGGACCTGACATGCGTTCCCTCTTGATGTCCGTCTTGACAATCATCCCCATAGCCCGCCAGGATGTTTTGACGATCATCCTTTTTTGCCCAACCAGGATGTTTTGACGATTATCCCACTTAGCCCAACCAGGAATGGAGGAAATGTAAAAGCATGGCTGCCCTTCAAGCCTTTTTTAAATGAATCCAGGCTTGGGCAATTGGAATGTTTCTTTCCGGAGTCATCCCATTACTGTCTTAGCAAACACGTAATATTATTTTTTAAAACAGATAGCCGGTCCTGTAGACAGGTTGTCAAGCATCTAGTTACCTGGCCTGATCATGAATCTGGTTTTTTTATTTATCTTCTACCCTTCCGCATTAGCCAATCTTCGATGTTAATTGTGAAAACTTCTCTATTTTCCCTTACAGGAATTGACACATTCTATAGCCCTCTTCCTTTATACTAAACGATAATGAATAAAAGGACTGCCCTTGCGCTATGATCCACTTGGGGAGGGAGGGTCATTGGTTGTTTATTTGGATATCATATGGCTTTTAAATGTCTTGGTAGACAGCTTGCTTTTATGGATAACAGCTATTTTTTTAAAAAGGCATGTCAAACTCTGGCGTCTCTTACTCGGGGGGATTGCAGGATCCATTGTCGTTCTTTTGGCTGTTACTCCGGTAGCCGAGATGTCCGGCCACCCGCTTGCAAAGTTTGGTTTATCCGTTTTTATGGTGATGATCACCTTCGGGTATAAAAGATTTAAAACGTTCATCTCCTCCCTGCTGACATTTTATTTCGCTACATTTCTCATGGGAGGAACTCTTATAGGTGTTCACTATTTTCTCTCATTCGACATGGATCTTGAAACAGCTTATTTTCTTGAGAGCATAAAAGGGTTTGGCGATCCGATCAGCTGGCTGTTTGTAATCTTTGCATTTCCGCTCGCGTGGTATTTTTCAAGGAAAAGAGTGGACGATATGACGATTTCGTCTGTTGAATATAGTGTATTGGCAGATGTTTCCATCCACTTGAACGGACTCCATATTCATGTAAAGGGTTTGATTGACAGCGGCAATCAATTGTATGATCCCATCTCCAAAACTCCGGTTATGATCATTTCGACTCATTCTTTAAAAGAGGTCTTGCCGGAAGAAATCGTGAACCTATCCAATGAGTCGAACCACTCACTTGAGGTTGCTTCGGAATTGCCTGATCAGTGGAGGGAAAAGATGAGGCTTATTCCCGCAAAAACGCTGGGAATGAATCACCAGCTTTTATTCGCTTTTAAGCCAGAATCAATCAAGATCAAAATGAATGACCAGGAGAAGGTTGCTAGAAAAGCTTTGATTGCTTTTACAGACCAACATCTGTCCAGCGATGGCACATTTGAGTGTATTGTACATCCTCTCATTATCGAGCAAGCAATCTCCGAGTCAGCATCATAAGTGCCGCACAACAAAAAAATTCAGGGAGGACATATCGTGAAAAAGTTTCGGTTTCGCATCACATATTATTGGTATAAGTTCCTCATGAAATTGGGATGGAAAACAGATGAAGTTTATTACATAGGGGGAAGTGAGGCTCTTCCTCCCCCGCTTTCCAAGGAAGAGGAAGCGGTTCTTCTTGAAAAGCTTCCCAAAGGGGACAAGACCGCAAGGTCCATGCTGATTGAAAGGAATTTAAGGTTGGTAGTTTATATTGCCAGAAAATTTGAAAATACCGGGATCAATATTGAGGACTTAATCAGCATTGGAACGATCGGACTCATTAAAGCGGTCAATACGTTTAATCCCGAGAAAAAGATAAAACTGGCGACCTATGCTTCACGGTGTATTGAAAATGAAATTCTCATGTATTTGCGCCGAAATAACAAAACAAGATCCGAAGTCTCCTTTGATGAGCCGCTTAACATTGATTGGGATGGCAACGAGCTGTTGTTGTCTGATGTATTGGGGACGGAAAATGATATTATCACAAGGGATCTCGAGGCGAATGTGGACAAGAAACTGTTATTCAATGCGTTGGAAAAATTAAACCATCGGGAAAAACAGATTATGGAGCTTCGTTTTGGCCTGGCGGGTGGGGAGGAAAAAACACAAAAAGACGTTGCGGAAATTCTGGGCATTTCCCAATCGTATATTTCGCGACTAGAGAAAAGAATTATCAAACGCCTCAGAAAAGAATTCAATAAAATGATTTAAGAACTAAAAAATTATTTTGAACGAAAAGCAAAGGACGGCAGAGGCTCACATGGATTTATAAGCGGCAGGAAGAAATGGGAATGCATATATTTTCCTCCCAGGGAGATACTTACACTGTAAGCAAGCTCCTGCTAGGAGGGAAAAACTGTTGAAGCGAAATAAGGTGGAAATTTGCGGTGTGGATACTTCAAAGCTCCCTGTTTTGAAAAATGAGGAAATGCGGGAACTGTTGAAGCAAATGCAACAAGGGGATGTAACAGCCAGAGAAAAACTGATCAACGGCAATCTGCGCCTTGTGTTAAGCGTCATTCAACGTTTTAACAACCGGGGAGAGTATGTGGACGACTTATTTCAGGTCGGGTGTATCGGATTAATGAAATCAATAGATAATTTCGACCTCAGCCAAAATGTCCGCTTTTCAACGTATGCCGTCCCGATGATCATTGGGGAAATCCGCCGATATTTACGGGATAACAACCCTATCCGGGTATCGCGTTCATTGCGGGACATCGCTTATAAAGCACTCCATGTACGTGAACGGTTAATGGCAAAAACGTCTAAGGAGCCAACAGCAGCGGAAATTGCCCGTGAACTGGAAATCCCTCATGAAGAAGTTGTTTTTGCCCTTGATGCCATTCAAGACCCTGTCTCTTTGTTTGAGCCGATATATAACGACGGTGGGGACCCCATTTTTGTCATGGATCAATTGAGCGACGAAAAGAGCAGGGATAGCCAGTGGATTGAAGAAATCGCTTTGCATGATGGCCTGCAGCGGCTGAATGATAGGGAAAAGATGATCATCCGCAAACGGTTTTTTCAAGGAAAGACCCAAATGGAAGTGGCAGAGGAAATTGGCATATCCCAAGCACAAGTATCAAGATTGGAAAAAGCCGCTATTAAACAAATGAATAAAAACATCAACATTCAATGAGCCGGATTTCACTATACGAAATCCGGCTTTCGCTTATCATGAAAGGCTAAGGGTGTTGCATATACTTATAGTATATAAAAAGCATGGCGGGAAGCGGGGATCATAATGGTAAGAATATCGGAATTTCAATTAAAAGATGTGGTGAATGTGACAGATGGCCGCAAGCTTGGAAATATAGGCGATATCGATATAAATCTTGATACGGGTAAAATAGAGTCGATCATTATTAGCCAAACAGGCAAACTGCTTGGTTTTTTTGGAAAAGAAGATGAAATCATTATTCCCTGGAATCAAATTATCAAAATCGGAACGGATGTCATTCTTGTGAGGCACAGCAGTGCCAAATTTGAACAACAGCAGCTTAACATGCCAAAAGATTAAGATTATCCATGCTGTTCGCATGCTTTTGTGGTACACTAAAGAAAATGTCATTTTACGCGAATATATACAACAAGAATATAGGGGTAATGAATCGTGAAAGTTATTGAAAAGCTGCATTTGATTCAACAGGAAATCGCAGAAGCATGCGCCCGGTCCAACCGGAATCCTGAAGACATCACCATCGTGGCGGTAACGAAATATGTGACAATAGACAGGGCTGTGGAAGCACTTGAAGCGGGCATTCAGCATTTTGGTGAAAACCGAGATGACGGTCTGCAGAAAAAATGGGAAGTTTTAAAAGACAAGCCCACATGGCATTTCATCGGAACACTCCAATCCCGAAAAGTTAAAAATATTATTGACAAGGTAACGTATATTCACTCGCTTGACCGGCTATCGTTGGCAAAAGAAATTAACAAAAGAGCCGAACAATCTGTTAAGTGCTTTGTCCAAGTAAACGTTTCCGGTGAAGAGTCAAAACACGGGTTGGATCCTGGTCAGGTGAAAGAGTTTATTGAACAATTGGCCCAATTTGATAAAATAATTGTTGCCGGATTAATGACGATGGCGCCATTAACAGATGACGAGGATATGTTACGCACCTGTTTTCGAAAACTGAAGCATTTGCAAACAGAAATCAAACAGTTGGATTTGCCGCATGCGCCATGTGAAGATCTGTCGATGGGCATGTCCAATGATTTCAAAATTGCCATAGAAGAGGGGGCAACTTTCGTCCGCATCGGGTCCGCTCTTGTTGGTGAATGATGCGAAGGAGGCACGAAATTGGGTATTAAATCAAAATTTAAAAACTTTTTTTTGCTGGAAGATGAGTATGAATACGCTGAAGAAGAAAAAGTGGCTAACGAACCTGAGGAAACAAAAAAACCAAGCACACCGGCTACACGGAAGCAAAATGTCGTCAGTCTGCAAAGCGTACAACAGTCTTCCAAGGTAATATTGATTGAACCGAGAGTATATGCCGAAGCACAGGAAGTAGCGGATCATTTGGTCAACCGCCGAGCGGTTGTCGTTAATTTACAACGTATTCAGCACGACCAGGCAGTCAGAATCGTCGACTTTTTAAGCGGTACTGTTTACGCTATAGGAGGCGACATACAAAGAATCGGCAAGGATATTTTTCTCTGTACGCCTGATAACGTGGAAGTATCAGGAAATATTACAGAAATGATAGACACCGATCATTATGATGATACGAGGTGGTCATAACGGGATGACATTAATAACTGCTATAATTGTACAATTGATTCAACTATATTCTTGGGCATTAATTATATACATATTAATGTCGTGGTTTCCGAACGCCAGAGAATCTGGAATCGGGCAGTTTCTGGGGCGGATTTGCGAACCTTATTTGGAACCATTCCGCAGAATTGTGCCGCCCCTTGGCATGATTGATATTTCTCCGATTGTCGCTTTTATTGTTCTCAAGCTTGCGACAATGGGATTACTTGAAATTGCCAAATGGGTGGGATAAGGGTTTGGGGCCGCTGAGCTCCTTGACTCATGATCCGAGTGTTTTTTGCAAATGGGGTTGACCGTTTTGGATGATATATATCAACATTTTCGCAAGGAAGAAAAACAATTTATTGATTTGGCGATGGACTGGAAAGAGTTTGTGGAAAGAACCTATGCAGAGAAATTGACAGACTTTCTTGATCCAAGACAACAGTTCATATTACAGTCGGTTGTCGGTGATGGACCTGATGTCCGCTATGCTTTTTTTGGAGGAGGTCCTTCTTGTGAGCGTAAAAGGGCACTCATTTTTCCGGATTATTTAAAACCGCAAGAAGATCACTTTCAAATCGGCTTGTACGAGATTGATTATCCCCGGAAGTTTGTGAAGCTGGAACATCGCATGGTGCTCGGGTCGTTAATGTCCTTAGGGATCAAGCGAGAGAAGTTTGGCGACATCATTGTAAACGGGGATCGCATTCAGTTTTTTTCCAGTACGGAAATTGAAGATTATATCATCTCTCAATTTAAAGAGGTCGGTAAGGCCAATGTGACAATTCAAAAGCTTGGGCTGGATGAAGTGATTGAACGGGAAGAAGAGTGGGTCCAGATGGAAAAGACTGCTTCCTCGATGCGGCTGGATGCTATTATTTCTGCCGCTTTTTCCGTTTCAAGGCAAAAAGCCCAATCAATCATCGGTCAAAAGTTGGTAAAATTAAACTGGAAAATAACCGAACAACCGGCAACGGACTGTTTTGAAGGTGATATGATCTCTGCGCGCAGGCTTGGAAGGTGTAAGATTATCCGCATTTTGGGAGAAACGAAAAAACAGAAGCTTAGGATACAATTCGGGATGGTAAAATCTTAAATTTGAAAAGAATCTCCCCAGACTTAGACAAAATTCGTTATAATATATGTATCTTATGATGAGGAAAAGCACTAGGAGGTGGCATGATGCCGTTAACGCCGGTAGACATACATAATAAAGAATTCAGCAAAAGAATGAGCGGTTATGATAGAGATGAAGTCAATGAGTTTCTTGATCAGGTTATAAAAGACTATGAGCTTTTAATACGCGAAAAAAAAGAATTAGAAGACCAATTGGCTGCTATGAATGAGCGTCTGGGCCACTTCAACAATATAGAGGAAACGCTTAATAAGTCGATTGTTGTGGCTCAGGAGGCTGCTGAAGAAGTAAAAGGCAATGCATTGAAAGAAGCAAAGCTGATCATACGTGAAGCTGAAAAAAATGCAGATAGAATTGTAAATGAAGCTTTATCAAAAGCGCGAAAGATCGCCTTGGAAATTGAAGAACTAAAGAAGCAGTCAAAAGTATTCCGCACACGTTTCCGCATGTTGATCGAGGCTCAGCTTGACCTGTTGCAAAGCGATGATTGGGATAAACTGATGGAGTTTGAACTTGATGCTACCGAACTCACTTCTTTAGAAGAGGCGGAAGAAGTAGAGTAGAACTTGACATCATTTTGAGTGCTCACATATAATAATAGTAATTTTACAGGGAATAAAGCGATGATAGGGAAAGTACATTTTTAAAAAAGCCATTCAAGCGATCCGGGGATGGTGGAAGCCCGGGATGGAAGAGAAATGGAAAATCACCCTTGAGTACTCGAAACGAAAGCCTTTGGTAAGTAGATGAGAGCGGCTGATCAACGATACTGATTCAGAGTGGACAAATGCACTTTAAAGTGTGTTCAAAAAGGAGTATAAAAGGACCAAGAATTTCGAGGCGTCGCAGTTTGCGCAGCATAGTTGCCAGTGAAGAAATTCGATGTGTCATTTTTAACGAACTTTTTGAGTAACACTTTTATGCATGTCTAATTGGGTGGTACCGCGGGAATATAACCTTCTCGTCCCTTGTGGGGATGTGAAGGTTTTTTGCATTGTAAGAAGAAATGTTGAAAAATGCGTTGTACAAGGCCGGATGGCTGCAAGATAAAAGTTGAAGGAGGAAAAAAAATGGATTATAAAGATACGTTGCTTATGCCGAAAACGGATTTCCCAATGCGAGGGAACTTGCCGAAAAGAGAGCCGGAAATCCAGGCATGGTGGGAGGAACAAGATATTTATCGGAAAGTCCAGGAAAGGACGGCGGGCAGGCCGCTTTATATTCTTCATGACGGCCCCCCATTCGCCAATGGCAGTCTTCATATGGGGCATGCACTCAATAAAACGTTAAAGGATTTTATCGTCCGCTACAAATCGATGGCTGGTTTTTGCGCCCCTTATGTTCCGGGCTGGGACACTCACGGCCTTCCGATTGAACAGGTTTTGACAAATAAAGGTGTAAAGCGCAAGGAGATGTCGGTTGCCGAGTTCAGGGAAAAATGTGCCCAGTACGCTCTTGAGCAAATTGACAACCAGCGCAAGGAGTTTAAACGGCTCGGTGTACGGGGGGATTGGGAAAATCCTTATATTACGCTAGAGCCCGAGTATGAGGCGGAACAGATAAAAGTGTTCGGTGAAATGGCCAAAAAGGGCTATATTTACAAAGGGAAAAAACCCGTATACTGGTCGCCTTCGAGTGAATCTGCACTGGCGGAAGCGGAAATTGAATATAAAGACAAACGTTCTCCGTCCATTTATGTTGCCTTTCCTGTAAAAGACGGCAAACAAGTACTGAAAGAAGGAAGTTATTTGATTGTTTGGACCACGACGCCGTGGACCATCCCGGCCAATCTCGCGATTGCCGTGCATCCTGACTTACAATATGCAGTCGTTGAGCATGAAGGCAAACAATATGTTCTGGCCAAAGATCTGTTGGAAAAGGTAGCTTCTTTACTTGAATGGGATCGATATGAAACCGTGCAAACCTTGAAAGGAAATGAGCTGGAGCATGTAACAGCCACACATCCGCTTTATGAAAGGGATTCGCTTGTAGTCCTTGGTGAGCATGTCACGGTTGATGCCGGTACGGGATGTGTCCATACTGCTCCCGGGCACGGAGAAGACGACTTTTATATTGGCCAAAAATATGGACTTGATGTGCTTTGCCCTGTTGATGATAAAGGTTATATGACAGATGAGGCGCCCGGTTTTGAAGGGTTGTTTTATGATAAGGCGAACAAACCGATCACCGAAAAGCTGGATGAAGCAGGAGCGCTTTTAAAGCTTGAATTCATTACACACTCGTATCCGCATGATTGGCGGACGAAAAAGCCGGTTATTTACCGCGCGACCCCCCAATGGTTTACTTCCATTAAAGATTTCCGGTCCGAACTTCTTGAGGCGATCAAAGAAGTAAAATGGACTCCGAAATGGGGAGAGACACGGCTGTACAATATGGTACGCGATCGTGGCGACTGGTGTATTTCAAGGCAAAGGGTATGGGGAGTACCCATTCCCGTATTTTATGCGGAAAACGGGGAGCCGATTATTACGGATGAAACGATTACCCATGTTTCCGAACTGTTCCGCAAGCACGGCTCCAACATTTGGTTTGAAAAAGAAGCGTCGGAGCTGTTGCCTGAAGGCTTTACACATCCGGGAAGCCCCAACGGCATTTTCACAAAAGAAACGGATATTATGGATGTTTGGTTTGATTCCGGTTCTTCCCATCAGAGCGTCTTGAACGTCCGCGAAGACCTAAGAAGGCCTGCGGATTTATATCTGGAAGGTTCGGACCAATACCGCGGCTGGTTTAACTCTTCTTTAACAACTTCGGTCGCCGTCACGGGAAAAGCACCATATAAAGGAGTGCTGAGCCATGGATTTGCTCTTGATGGCGAAGGCCATAAAATGAGTAAATCTCTGGGCAATGTTATTGTACCAGCCAAAATTACGAGCCAATTTGGAGCAGAAATATTCCGTCTTTGGGTTGCTTCGGTTGATTATCAATCAGATGTCAGAATTTCCGACGCTATTTTAAAACAAGTAAGTGAAGTATATCGGAAAATCAGGAATACCTTCCGCTTCATGCTTGGAAATCTGGCAGATTTTGATCCCAAAACACATTCGGTTGCAACAGCCAAGCTGAGGGAAGTCGACCAATTTCTGCTTGTCAGGCTAAACAACTTGATAAAAGAATCATTGGCGGCATATGAAGATTTTGAGTTTGCCGATATTTATCACGCGGTGAACAATTTCTGTACAAACGACTTAAGTTCTTTTTACATGGACTTTGCCAAAGATGTGCTGTACATTGAAGCGGCAAATCACTTAGAAAGAAGAGCCATGCAAACGGTCATGTACAAATGTGTTGTGACTCTGGCAAAATTATTGTCGCCGCTTCTGCCGCATACTATGGATGAAGTGTGGTCATACATCCCTGGTGTAGAGGAAATCAGCGTTCAATTAACGGATATGCCCCAACCAGAAAAAATTGCCGATAGGGAAAATCTTGAACATAAATGGAACAAATTTTTGCGTGTGCGCGATGACGTATTAAAAGCGCTGGAAGAAGCCAGAAACGATAAAGTGATCGGCAAATCGCTTACCGCAAAAGTGACCCTTTACGTTAATGATGAAGTAAAGACGCTGCTGGAAAGTATTTCTGAAGACATTAAACAGTTGTTTATTGTTTCAGCGTTTGAAGTGGGTGGCGCGTACGATGATGCGCCGGACAGCGCCTTGAAGCTGGAACGTGCTGCTGTTGTTGTTGAGAAGGCTGAAGGCGAAACATGTGCCCGCTGCTGGGTCGTGACACCGACCGTCGGAGAAGATAAGGATTATCCGGATATTTGCCCGCGTTGTGCCAATGTCGTTAAGCAGTTAACATGATTGATGGCAAGCCCTTCTTTTTCGGAGGGCTTGTTACTTTTAAAAATAAGTGATTATAGCTAAAATGTAATTGGAATGAATTACGATACGGGGGTTTGCGCGTGGGCTATTATTTGATTGCCTTATTTGTAGTTGTATTGGACCAAATTACAAAGTGGCTGATCGTTCGTCATATGGAGATCGGGGAAAGCATTCCGATTCTTCCCAATCTGTTTCATATTACTTCACACCGCAACAGGGGAGCGGCCTGGGGAATATTAGAGGGGCAAATGTGGCTGTTTTATATTATAACCGTCATTGTGGTAGCGGGAATCATATATTATATGCAAACCCAAGTGAAAGGAAAGCCATTCTTTCAGATAAGCCTCGCTTTTATTCTCGGCGGAGCGATCGGGAATTTTATTGACCGCTTGTTTAGGAAGGAAGTCGTTGACTTTCTTGATACATATATTTTTGGCTACGATTTTCCGATTTTTAATATAGCCGATTCCGCTCTGACGATCGGTGTTGTCCTATTGATGATTCAAATCTTTCGTGAAGACAGAAAAGAAAAGGTGAACGCGAATGAAAAAGGTTGAGCATCTTGTTTCAAGTGAGGAAAACGGGGAACGGATTGACAAGTTGATTGCTTCCCTTGATGAACAATGGTCCCGTTCACAAGTCCAGCAATGGATAAAAGCTGGATTCGTTGAAGTAAATGCGGAACAAGTGAAGGCAAATTATAAATGTCAGACAGATGATGAGATCGCCATTTCTATTCCCGAACCAGAACTGCTTAATGTGGAACCGGAGGAAATGGATCTTGATATTTATTACGAGGATCAGGATGTGATCGTAGTCAATAAGCCTAAAGGCATGGTCGTGCACCCTGCGCCGGGCCACCCTTCCGGCACACTTGTAAATGGACTGATGGCTCATTGCAAAGATTTATCGGGTATTAATGGTGTGTTACGCCCCGGCATTGTTCATCGAATCGATAAGGACACATCGGGATTGCTGATGGTCGCCAAAAATGATCTTGCCCACGAACGGCTTGTCGATCAGCTTGTCAAAAAAACCGTCGTCCGGAAATATGTAGCGCTTGTTCACGGGATCATTCCCCATGATCATGGAACGGTCGATGCTCCGATCGGGCGAAATCCGGCCGATCGGCAAAGTATGGCGGTCACCGAAAAAGGCAAGCATGCTGTCACTCATTTTTCCGTAAAAGAAAGATTTGAACAATTTACATTGGCAGAATGCGAACTGGAAACAGGAAGAACCCACC
This sequence comes from Siminovitchia sp. FSL H7-0308, assembly GCF_037980985.1. Taxonomy (NCBI): domain Bacteria; kingdom Bacillati; phylum Bacillota; class Bacilli; order Caryophanales; family Bacillaceae; genus Siminovitchia; species Siminovitchia sp. FSL H7-0308. The sequence continues at coordinate 2,179,392 of NZ_CP150282.1, read as the reverse complement.
AAATTAGGGTCCATATGAAGTATATCGGCTACCCGCTTGCAGGCGATCCGAAATACGGACCGAAACAGACGATTTCCGCGGACGGACAAGTGCTGCATGCAGGAGTATTGGGTTTTCAACATCCGAGAACGGGAGAGTATTTGGAGTTCAACGCCCCATTGCCACAATATTTTGTTGCGCTTCTAAATAAATTGCGTCAGAATGATTGACATATCCAAGCAACAAGTATATAGTTGGTATAGCTTAATAAATGCCTTTAAATTCGGTCCCGTGAGGCTGAGAAGGAACGTGTATATAATGGGCAGCTCGTTTGTCGTGCCCGTTTAAGGAGAAATGCACCCTCTCGCCGCATTGGCAAGAGGGTTTTTCTATGTTTATAGAGCATGTTCAAACAGCATAGTTTCGAATATCCCATTTCTCCGTTGCAGCAAGGCATGACGTCGTTCGCCGTCGAAGTACTCCTTCTTGTTGAAAAAGACTTTTGAAAGAGGTGTTGTTTATGGCTCCAAAGGCGATTGTTCTTGATGAAAAGGCCATTCAAAGGGCATTGACAAGAATTGCCCATGAGATCATTGAAAGAAATAAAGGAATTGAAGATTGTGTGCTGATCGGGATAAAAACGCGGGGCATTTACTTGGCACAGCGCCTGGCGGAAAGAATCAACCAGATTGAAGGCGTGCAAGTACCTGTCGGGGATCTCGATATTACGTTATACAGAGATGATTTGACGGTTGAAACAGAAAATGCGGAGCCTGAAGTAAGAGGATCCAGTTTGCCGATTGATATTGCCAATCAAAAAGTCATTTTAGTAGATGATGTGTTATATACCGGAAGAACGGTGAGGGCAGCAATGGATGCATTGATTGATATGGGGCGGCCCTCGCAAATCCAGCTCGCCGTCCTCGTGGACAGGGGACACAGGGAATTGCCAATACGTGCTGATTTTATCGGAAAAAATATCCCTACTTCCCGCCAGGAAAAAATCGTTGTGGAACTTTCGGAAACAGATGGCGAGGACAAAGTTACAATCCATTCAATTGAATAATCCCTTTTAAATACAGTCCCGTGAGGCTGGCAAAGGGAGGTTTTATGGAAGCTGAATGTAACAGGCTTCTTTTCGCGAACCCTCTTTGCCGTGTTGGGCAAAAAGGGTTTTTTATTTTGACAGAAAGACAGGTGAATTGTCATGAAACATTTACTTTCAATGTGTGAGCTTTCGAAGGAGGACATATGCGGAATATTGGATATGGCAGACTCCTTCCAACAAGGAAAAACCTGGAGCCCGCCTAAAGAGCTTTTTGCCGTCAATTTGTTTTTTGAACCAAGCACTCGAACCAAAACGAGCTTTGAAATGGCAGAAAGAAAACTTGGACTGGATGTCATCCCGTTTGAAACGGCCCAATCAAGTATTTTAAAAGGAGAAACATTAGAGGATACAATAAAAACACTGGAAGCGATCGGTGTGGACGTTGTGGTGATCCGGCACAAAGAAGAAAAGTATTATGAAGCGCTGAAAAACAAAGTTGGCACAAGACTTGTCAATGCAGGAGATGGCTGCGGCCAGCATCCGACGCAATCTTTGCTTGATCTTCATACAATCCGTCAGGAATTTGGGGGCTTTTCCGGATTGAATGTGGCGATCATTGGGGATTTAAGCCATTCCAGAGTCGCGAAATCAAACAGTGAAGCATTGTCCGCCCTCGGTGCAAATGTATTTTTCTCAGGACCGCGCGAATGGTTTTATGGCAATGCAGAGCGGTATATCGATATAGACGATGCAATGGAAATATGTGATGTAGTCATGCTGTTAAGAATTCAGCATGAGCGTCATGAAAACATGTCCCATTTGAGCGCTGAAGAATATCACGAGTTGTATGGCTTAACCCTTAAAAGGGAAAGGCGGATGAAGAAGGGTAGCATTATTATGCACCCAGGTCCTGTTAACAGAGGGGTTGAAATAGCGGACGGTCTTGTCGAATGCAACAGGTCAAGAATTTTTAAACAGATGCAAAACGGTGTGTATACACGAATGGCCGTACTGCGGACTGTATTGGAACAATAAAAGGAGGATGGGCATGAACTGGCTGATAAAAGACGTAAAAATGCTTAATGATTTGGGAGAATTGAAGGATGTGGACGTCCGCATTCAGGATGGCATGATTGCCGAAGTGGGTTCTGATTTGGAAAGTGACGGAGAAGAAGAGTTTGCCGCGGAAGGGCTGCTTATATCGCCAGGATTTGTGGATCTCCACATCCATCTTCGGGAGCCCGGTGGCGAAGAAAAGGAAACAATTGAGACTGGAACAAAAGCAGCAGCCAAAGGCGGATTTACAACGGTAGCTTCCATGCCGAATACGAATCCAGTACCTGACAATGAAGAGCAAATGAGATGGCTCATGCAACGCATTGAAGAAAAGGCGCATGTGAATGTTTTACCCTATGGCGCCATCACGGCTGGTTTAAAGGGAGAGGAACTGAATGATTTCGAGGCGCTAAAACAGGCGGGCGCATTTGCCTTTACCGATGATGGAGTGGGTATTCAATCGGCTGGAATGATGTATGAAGCCATGAAAAAAGCTGCCGCTATAGAGATGCCAATCGTAGCCCATTGTGAAGATAATTCACTTATTTACGGGGGAGCGGTTCACGAAGGAACCTTTTCAAAGCAATCAGGGATTCCCGGGATTCCTTCCATCTGCGAATCTGTCCAGATTGCCAGAGATGTGTTGCTGGCGGAAGCGGCTAACTGTCACTACCACGTTTGCCATATTAGCACGAAAGAATCTGTCCGTACTGTCCGGGATGCCAAGCGCGCTGGCATAAAGGTGACAGCTGAGGTATCTCCGCACCATCTGCTTTTATGTGATGAAGACATAAAAGGCGATGATGCCCATTATAAAATGAATCCGCCGCTTAGGAGCAAAGAGGATCGAGAAGCTTTAATAGAGGGCTTGCTTGATGGGACAATTGATTTCATCGCAACGGATCATGCTCCCCATACTGCGTCAGAGAAAGCGAGAGGGATGAAGGCGGCTCCGTTTGGAATCGTCGGTTTGGAAACCGCATTTCCATTGCTCTACACGCACTTTGTCAAACAAGGACTATGCACATTAAAACAGTTGATCGATTGGATGAGCGTCGCCCCTTCGAAAACTTTCAATTTGAAAAGTGGAACGCTGGAAACGGGCAAACCGGCCGACATCACGCTGATCGACTTGGAAAAAGAACAGAAAATTGATCCGGCAACGTTTGCTTCAAAAGGAAAAAACACTCCATTTGCAGGTTGGAGCTGCCAGGGCTGGCCTGTTGCAACATTTGTAAGTGGAAAGCTCACATGGGCGAAAGGACGTGATTGTGAATGAAACGGCAGCTTATTTTAGAAGATGGGACAACATTTATTGGCAAGGCGTTCGGAAGTGAAAAAGAGACATCCGGAGAAGTCATATTCAATACGAGTATGACGGGATACCAAGAAATCATTACAGACCCTTCCAACTACGGGCAAATCGTTGCTTTCAGCTTTCCTCTTATTGGAAACTATGGCATCAACCGCGACGATTTTGAGACGATACAGCCGGTCGTCAAAGCGGTTATCGTAAAGGAAGCCGCCGAACAGCCGTCAAATTGGAGAAGCGGCATGTCGATCCACGAATTTTTGAAATTAAAAGATATCCCGGGGATCTCCGGAATCGACACAAGGAAACTCATTCGCAAAATCCGGGCAAACGGACCGATGAAAGGCATCATTTGCGGTTTCGGAGAAAAAGTCGAAACTCACTTGTCGAGGCTGCAAGCGATGGAAACATTGGTTGACCAAGTGAAGCAAGTATCAACCGTTAAACCGTATCCAGTACCGGGACGGGGACATAAAGTCGTTGTCATGGATCTTGGTCTCAAACATGGAATTTTGCGTGAGTTGACGAAAAGAGGCTGCGATGTAACCGTTGTTCCATATCACACGAATGCCAGTGATATTCTTTCATTGCACCCTGACGGAGTACTGCTCTCCAATGGTCCTGGTGATCCGCTTCATGTTCAAAAATTGGCGGATACAGTCCGGGTGATCCAACAGGAGATTCCGATATTAGGCGTCGGTTTGGGACATCAGCTTTTTGCTCTGGCAAACGGCTGCCAAACGAAAAAAATGACCATCGGCCATCGGGGTTCCAGCTATCCAGTAAAAGATTTGGAAACGGGCAAAGTCCTTTTTACTTCGCAAAACCACGGTTACGAAGTTGTGAAAGAAACGGTTGATGAAAATACCCTTTCTGTGACTCATGAAGAAATCAACAGCGAGTCTGTGGAAGGACTGGCCCATAAACAGTTTCCGGCATTTTCCGTTCAATTTAATCCGGAAGCATCCCCGGGGTCAGAAGATGCGAAATATGTTTTCGATCAATTTTTAGCCATTATGGAGACCAACAAACGAAAGGTTGATGGGCATGCCAAAACGAACTGATATTGAAAGCATCTTGGTGGTTGGGTCAGGACCAATTGTCATCGGGCAGGCGGCAGAATTTGACTACGCCGGGACCCAAGCTTGTCTTGCTTTGAAAGAAGAAGGCTATAGAGTCATCCTGATTAACTCAAATCCGGCCACAATCATGACAGACTCTGAAATCGCAGATGCCGTTTATATTGAACCGCTGACAATCGAATTTGTCAGCCGGATTATTAGAAAAGAAAGACCAGACGCCATCTTGCCGACACTTGGCGGCCAAACAGGATTGAATATCGCAAAGCAGTTAGCGGAAGCAGGTGTGTTGGAAGAATGCGGTGTTGAGATTCTTGGCACAAAGTTGTCAGCCATCGAACAAGCTGAAGACAGAGAGCTTTTTAAGAAACTAATGAATGACTTGAATGAACCGGTTCCTGAAAGTGACATCGTCCATTCCCTCGAGGAAGCTGAGACTTTTACAGAGGAAGTAGGATTTCCAGTCATTGTTCGCCCGGCTTATACATTGGGGGGAACCGGCGGGGGGATTTGCCATAATAGAGAAGAGCTTATTTCCATCGTATCGAGCGGTTTAAAAAACAGCCCCGTCAACCAATGTCTCCTGGAAAAAAGCATTGCTGGTTTTAAAGAAATCGAATTTGAAGTAATGCGGGACTCTAATGATCAGGCGATTGTTGTCTGCCATATGGAAAATGTTGATCCGGTCGGCATCCATACCGGTGATTCCATTGTCGTTGCCCCCTGTCAAACATTAAGCGACAGGGAAGTACAGTTGTTAAGGAACACTTCATTAAAGCTGATCCGCGCCTTGGAAATTGAGGGCGGCTGTAACGTCCAACTCGCCCTGGATCCAAATAGCTACGAATATTATATTATTGAGGTGAATCCGCGTGTCAGCCGTTCTTCTGCTTTAGCCTCAAAAGCAACCGGATTTCCGATTGCGAAACTCGCGGCAAAAATAGCTGCGGGCTATACGCTCGATGAGCTGATGAATCCGGTAACGGGGAAAACGTATGCCTGTTTTGAGCCTGCCATTGATTATGTCGTGACAAAAATACCGAGATGGCCATTTGATAAATTCGAGTCAGCCAATCGGTTGCTTGGTACGCAAATGAAAGCGACGGGCGAAGTGATGGCGATCGGTCGGACATTTGAGGAATCACTGTTAAAAGCTGTTCGTTCGCTGGAAATCAGCCTCTACCACTTGGAACACGAGGAGGCAGGCGGTTACGAAGAGGATACATTTAAGTCAGAAATACAAAACGCCACGGACGAGCGCTTGTTTATCATAGCTGAAGCTTTAAGAAGAGGCATTTCCATTGAAACCATTCATGAATGGAGCCGGATTGACTTCTTTTTCCTTCATAAACTGAACAACATCATCCAACTTGAAGGAGAACTGCAAAAGGAAGCATTTTCTGTTGAATGGGCCAGACGTGCCAAAGAGATGGGATTTTCGGATTTTACAATAGGAAAACGATGGAACTGCACTGAAAAAGAGGTTTATGAGTGGCGGAAAGAGAACGGCATTATACCAGTCTATAAGAAAGTGGACACGTGTGCAGGGGAATTTGAATCAGAGACGCCTTATTTTTATGGCACATACGAGGAAGAAAATGAATCAGTTCAATCGACAAAAGAAAGTGTCATTGTCCTAGGATCTGGTCCGATCCGGATCGGGCAGGGAATCGAGTTTGACTATGCGACAGTACACAGCGTTTGGGCGATTCAGGAAGCCGGATACGAAGCTATCATTATCAACAACAATCCCGAAACAGTTTCAACCGACTTTAGCATTTCTGACAAACTGTATTTTGAACCGCTGACAATCGAAGATGTGATGCACATTATTGATTTGGAGCAGCCAATCGGAGTTGTTGTGCAGTTCGGTGGCCAAACAGCGATCAACCTCGCCGGCAGTCTTGCCGAACGTGGCGTAAACATTCTCGGAACGTCACTTGAAAGCCTTGATCGGGCGGAAGACAGGGATAAATTTGAGCATGCGCTTGCTGAATTAAATATCCCGCAGCCTAAAGGAAAAACAGCATTTTCCGTGGAGGAAGCGGTAAAAATTGCAACAGATATCGGCTATCCGGTCCTTGTCCGCCCCTCGTATGTACTCGGCGGCCGGGCAATGGAAATTGTGTATGAAGAAAAAGAACTGCTTCACTACATGGAACACGCAGTGAAAATTAATCCGGAACATCCGGTGCTTGTTGACAGATATTTAACGGGAAAAGAAATTGAAGTAGATGCCATTTCCGATGGCGAAAATGTATTTATCCCCGGAATCATGGAGCATATAGAGCGGGCCGGAGTCCACTCGGGAGACTCAATCGCTGTCTACCCACCGCAGCATATCAGCCGGGAGATGATGGATAAAATTGTCGATTATACGATTCGATTGGGCAAAGGCCTTGGAATTGTAGGGCTGTTGAATATTCAATACGTTGTATCGAATAATGAGCTTTATGTTATCGAAGTGAATCCGCGCTCCAGCCGTACGGTTCCGTTTTTGAGTAAAATAACAGGTGTGCCAATGGCGAATATTGCTTCCAAAGTGATTCTTGGCGAAAGCCTGGCTTCTCTTGGTTATGGAACAGGACTGCATGAAGAGATAGATGGGGTGTATGTAAAGGTTCCGGTCTTTTCATTCGCCAAACTACGAAGAGTGGATATCAACCTTGGACCTGAAATGAAGTCCACCGGTGAAGTCATGGGGATAGATAGGACAATGGAAAAGGCGCTTTATAAAGGTCTTGTCGCTTCCGGTATTCAAATTAAAACGCACGGAGCCGTACTGATCACTGTTGCGGACAAAGATAAAGAGGAAGCAGCGGAGCTCGCTAAGAGGTTTGCAGCGATCGGCTATCAAATATTGGCTACAAGAGGAACAGCACAGTTTTTGACGAATTTCGGAGTAAAAGTGCAGCCGGTTGATAAAATTGGTTCAGAAGGTCCCAACCTGCTGGATGTCATCCGCCAAGGCAATGCCCAACTTGTCATTAATACAATGACAAGAGGAAAGCAGCCCCGCCGTGATGGATTTAGAATCCGCAGGGAATCAGTGGAAAATGAAATACCTTGCTTAACGTCCCTTGATACGGCAAAAGCGATCCTTGATGTATTGGAATCAATGGTATTTTCTTCAGAACCGATGACTGGCGGCAAAAAGGTGGTTAACTAATGGCAAACGTGCTTAGTAAAGAAAACAGGCCAATTATTGCCCTTGATTTTCCGGGAAAAGATGAGGCGGTAGACTTTTTACGCCTTTTTCCCGGGGAAGAACTTTTCGTAAAAGTGGGCATGGAGCTGTATTATCAAACGGGAGCAGATTTTATCAAAGAATTAAAAAGAGCCGGACATTCCGTTTTTCTTGATTTGAAGCTTCATGATATTCCCAATACGGTGTACCGTGCCATGAAAGTATTGGCGAAGCTGGATATTGACATGGTGAACGTACATGCTGCCGGCGGGAGCAAAATGATGGAAGCAGCAGTGCACGGTCTGGAAGATGGGAGCGGCACCGGGCGCTCCCGCCCGGCAATCATTGCTGTGACTCAATTAACGAGTACGAGCGAAGAACAAATGAAAACCGAGCAATTAGTTGACCGGCCTTTGCAGAAATCGGTCTTGCATTATGCGCTACTCGCCAAAAGAGCGGGTCTTGACGGAGTTGTCTGTTCTGCCCATGAGGCAGGCCTCATTGCCGATGAAGCGGGATCTTCATTTTTGCGGGTAACACCGGGTATACGCCCTGAGGGACATGCAACTGACGATCAAAAAAGGGTTGTAACCCCTAAAGAAGCAAGAAAAATAGGGGCATCCTTGATTGTTGTTGGCAGGCCGATTACCCGTGCCGATCAACCCCGGTCGGCCTATCAAAAAGTCTTGAAAGAATGGGAGATGGGAAGATGAACAGCTCTATAGCCGAGCACTTGCTGAATATCGGGGCGGTATTTTTACGTCCGAATGATCCATTTACGTGGTCGTCGGGGTTGAAATCACCCATTTATTGCGATAACAGGATGACGATGTCCTACCCGGAGGTAAGAAAAGAAATAGCGGCAGGACTGGCCGCGTTAATCAGAACCCATTTTCCGCAAGTGGAGATGATCGTCGGCACGGCAACGGCCGGTATACCACATGCCGCATGGGTAAGCGATTTGCTGGATCTGCCGATGTGTTATGTGCGTTCCAAGGCAAAAGTGCACGGAAAAGGCAACCAAATTGAAGGAAAAGTAGAAAAGGGCCAACATGTCGTTGTTGTCGAAGATCTGATTTCCACAGGCGGCAGTGTTCTAACTGCTGTAGAGGCCCTGCGGGAAGCCGGATGCACTGTTCTCGGAACGGTCAGCATTTTTTCATACGAGCTTGAAAAAGGGAAGCGTCAATTAGAAGAGGCTGGGGTAAAAGCGGTATCGCTTGCAGGCTATTCGGACTTGATTCAAACTGCTTTTGAGCAAAAAAGGATTTCCGAAGAAGACTTGAATGCCTTAAAAAAATGGAGGGAAAATCCCGAGGAATGGGCAAAAAGAATGTAAAGCAAAGGGGCTGTCCAATTTGGATGCCCTCCTTTTTTTGTGCTCAGAGGGGAAAGTTTCCGGGATGTGAAGCAAAAGTCGCAGTTCGTTTAACTTTAGATCAATAATGTGCGTTTCGAGGCGGAATAGGAACCCGACTACATATAGGCTAGGTATAATTGACTGAGATTACCAAATCGATAGTTTTATAAGTAAAGTAGAAGAAAAGACTGCGCGTTTGGCATGAAGTAAAGGGATGGTTAGTCCATCTGTTCGGTGATGTGGCAGCTAAACAGAAAGAAGTCAGCAGAGGCTGTAGTTTCCAACCAACCAGCTTCAAAGAAAAACACCTTTTGTTGAATTCGGCTTGCCGCTTCCAATCTTTTTGAAGCGTTAACCCAAAAGAGACTGCTCTATGCGGCTGGATATTTTTACAATCATACACTTCCCTCTGATGAAAGTCTGGGATAAATTTGTCGAATTTTGAGTTAATTATTTTACAGAAAATTATGTTAAAATATTGACATCTTTCTTCACTCAAGTTACTATGGTCTCTACATGTCAAATTGGTATTTCGCTGAATCCCGATTTGACTTTTGGGAGGTGAGCTTGTGCTAAAGATTAAACATGAAAAAAATGCTACCGAAGATCGCATCTGGTACGTGAAAAAAATCTAGTGTTGTTTGACTTTTCAATGGCGATATTTCTAGAAATATCGCCACCCTTTTAAGTATTAACCTTTTAGGAGGCTGAAATGATGAAAAAGCCCGGCATTAAAAGTGAGTACATCTGTATACTACAGGGGAACATTCTTAGTATAGGTCGTGGAACAGATAAATTTAAAATTGAAGATGTAAATGATGAAATCATTAATTTTATTGAAATGTTAGACGGAGAACATACATACGAAGATATTTGTAATAAATTTCCGCTGGGAAAAAAATGGCTACAACAATTAGATGAGTTTGATTTGTTAAGAGATTTTGATGTACCTAAAACACCTATTGATCCGTATTTGCTTAAGAGGTGGGATCGCCAAATTAATTATTTTGCATTGTTCGAAAGGGAAGGTTTTAACGCTAGAAAGGCACAGGAAAAACTTAAAAATTCAACTGTAGCTGTAGTAGGAATTGGAGCAGGTGGTTCCTCGCTTATCAGCCTTTTATCCGCCGCAGGAATTGGAAACATAGTTGGGATGGATTTCGATACAGTAGAAGAAGTTAATCTTCCATCACAAATATTTTTTAAAGAAAGCGATATTGGCGATCTTAAAGTGAAAGCAATTAAAAAGCATATAACCTCCTTTAACTCGAGTGTTAATTGTGAATTTTATAATAAGCGTGTTGAGTCAACAGAAGATGTATATGAAATTATAAAAGGTGCAGATTTTGTTTTTGATGCCATCGACGAACCTCTATACTATTCTGCACTTTGGGTAACAAGAGCTTGTTTAAAAGCAAATATTCCATATGTAAGCATTGGTTCTAGTGATAAAGCTTCTCGTGTAGGCCCTATGGTCATTCCAGGAAAAACACCTTGTTATGAATGTTTAGGTTTATTGCCTATCGATAAGTTTTTTTATGAACATAAATACGACGCTGCTATCATGGGTGCAAATGTATTAATGGTTGCATCCATTGCTGTTCATGAAATGATTAAATTATTAACAGGATTTGCAACTCCTTCTGTTTTAGGCAAAACGCTTCATATTAATACTGAAAAAATGGCATTTGATTATATTGAACATGCCATTAAACCTGATTGTATCTGTCATTCTCTTATCACTTATGAGCATGCTTAAGGGTGGTATCTGATGAAGGAAAAACTGAATAAGGTTTACTCAAAAAAAGAAATATTTCGCCAGTGGTTTCCATTGGCACTTAGTACAAGTATTCTTTTTATTGAAGTTCCTATCATGTTATTTTTTATATCAAGAATGGAAGATCCCAGTAAAAACATCATCGCTTTTAGTATGGGGCTGGGTTTTATATTTATTTTGAATAGCACTGTGCAGTACTTGACATCTGTCAGCGCAAAATTGTCTAGTAACCAACCTTCATTTTTTCGTCTTTTAAGGTTCTCTCTCATTTACAGTACTTGTTTAGTAGTGTGTGGATGGTTATTCCTGACTACTCCTATTTTTGATTGGTTTTTTGAAAAGGTTCTCTCTATAAATGACTCTCACACAATGGAACTTATTAAACAAGGATGTTTAGTCTTAAGCTTTTCTCCTTTAGCAGTTGCGTGGAGAAGGGTATATCAAGGCCGCTGGATTAAACGGGAAGCTACTGAAGTCATTACTTTGAGTACTTTATTTCGGCTTTTTTCAGGAATAACGATTGCTGCTTTTTTTTATCTATTCCATTCAGTTGATGGTGTAATGGTTGGCGCTTATGCTTTGGTCATTAGCGCATTTGTTGAAGCGATTGTAGTGACAGTCTGGAGAAAGCAAACGAAGAGAAATATCCCTGCTACTGGAGATATCGTCAGTATTTCAATGATATGGAAGTCACATTACCCCCTTGCTATTACAGGGTTTTTACTTACTTTGGATACACCTATTTTTTTGATAGGGATAAGCAACGCGCCAAATCTTGCGGAGGAGTCTTTAGTGGTATGGCAAATTGTTCTTAGTTTTATTTATATGATCGGTGGAGTTGCTCTTGAGTTGCAGAACATAACCATTAATCTAAGTAATAACGTTCAGTCTATCATCCATTTGCGGAACTTCAGCTTACTATTAGGGATCAGCTTAAGTGCTATTTTATTAACTGTCGTCGTTACCCCACTAGGTGAACTTTATTATATAAAATTGATGGGATTACAGGAGGAGTATTTTTATCTGGCTAACGTCTCAACAGCCATTATGTTGATCACTCCTATTTTTTTCTCGATTCAAAGTAACTTGCGCGGAAGATTAATTTGCTTAGAAAAAGAAAAGTATGTGGAACGTTCAATGTATAATAATATCATTGTCATGACACTGGTGCTGCTTTTTCTTAATATGGGCTCCTTCCTTCCTGGCGCAATGATAGCTGCCATATCGCTTGTTTCGGCCATGTTAATAGAAACGGCAACCCTTTATGGAGTGTTGAAATGGATATCACACAAAAAAAATGAAGATGGAAAAAAGGAGAAGACCGGATAATTCATAAAAAAAGTGTTGCCATTATATAACTTTTGTTAGACACAATACCGCTTGCTACATTTAGTGTCCAATTCTCCTTGAATATTCAAAACCATTAAAAAATTTCTTCATTACGATCCATCTCTCGATCCGTTGTAATCTTATGTTGCTTAAACCAGTACCATACGCCACAAGAATACATAACGTCCATATATTTGTTGGACAATTCAATGCATATTTATTGTACTGGTAAGTGTACTGAAGTTTACTTTCATATTTTTATCTGAAAGTTTTAATGCCCTCAAAACCCGATGATGATCGAAAACCAAAAATGGCACAATTGGATTTTAGTCCAAAAGATCATGATTTTTAATATTGTAGCCCTATGCATTACTATCTGTTATGAAATGAGTCGACTTTTTTGAAATGAATATTCGAACACTTTTGACGATAACCCAACAATATGGAGGAAAATTTGTGGATTTTAAAATTGTTCCTTTTAATGATCAAGATGAATCTGCACTAATAGAACTATTGAGGTTTACCAATCAATACGATGATACACAATACCCACAATCTGCCCAAGCATTAGTTAGCTTTTTTCAGGAAACTGATACGAATAAAAATGTTTTTCTAATGAAAAACAAAGCTGTCGATATCATCGGATTTATTGGTGTAGATGAAATACCGAATAGACAAAGAGCGCGAATCTATGGAATTATCCATCCTGCATTTAGAAGACAAGGACTTGGAACTTTGTTACTAAATCATATTACAACCCATATTAAATCACTCGAAAATAAATATCGTATTATGGATTTAGTAGGTTATGAGCAGGTTAAAGAATTTAAATTTTTTGCGGAAAACAATGGATTTAAATTAGCAAGGAAGTTTATAGAATACAAAAAGATTTTAAACCAAAAAAGTTTTAATAAAACTCACTTAGCAAGTGAATTCAAATGCCTCAATTTGGTCGATTATAACCTTTTAAAATGGGTTCAGTTTTTTAACCAAGTTTTTGAAAACTATTGGGGATTAGGGCTTATGACTGAAAAAGCTGCTTTTCAAAGATTTAATACAGTAAATTACGATCCCGACCTTGATATGATATTGATCAATAATGATTCAATTGTTGGTTTTGTTTGTTGCGATGTCGTCAACGGGATTCCAGAATTATCATTTATAGGAGTTAAAACAGAATATCAAAGTAAAGGAATTGCTTCTTTCCTAATAAATGAGCTGTGTAGTCGATTAGAAAAAAAGAATTTCTCTAAAGTGATAGCCATGGCAGACCAAAACAGTCGAAATGGCATTCATACACTCTTAAAAAGAAAGAATTTCCGTCCATTTCTTAGTCATGTAGCTTACAGAAAGATGCTTAATTGAATATTTGAGAGGACAGAAATGATTCAAATAGACTATAACTCAATAGATTTTTACGACTGAAATAATCCCTTGAAAAAATTTGCATTGCACATATGCTCATTTTTGCATGCCCTCATGCGTAAAAAAATAAGTGTTAAAGTCTGCAAGCCGGCATATTGCAAGTAATCATGTCGTTGTAATTGTTTGTTAACAAAGGCGAGAGGGAAGCCCCTTTTATTTAAAGATAAGAAGGGTGATTTTTGTATTGATATTCGTACAAGTAAACTGTCATTGTCCATTCAGGGCCCAGCAAATTTCATTCTCCTTTCCCCGAAAAAGCTCCGCTTTTTCTGCGTGGTTGTTTTTTCGTGGAAGTGAATTCAGAGCTTTACGATGAGTCAACAAAATCTGCTTCTGCGCCATAGCTTATTTAAGAAATCTTGAGTAGCATAACGGGAGAAAAAAGGTTTACAACCTTGAATTTCTTTATCTGAAATGGATCATTCGAATACCTTTTTCCTCCCATCCTCAGGCCTGCTCTTACTCATGATATAATGTTTTTCACCGTCCATTTCATTTTCCCATCCGCATTGAAACAAACTGCTTGGCCCCTCCGTGGCAATATAAACTTCCAGTAAGTCCTATTTCAAGCAATCGAGGTAAAACGAGAATGGTAATAGGGGTCAACTGCCAGTAAACGCCTGATTGGTTCGGATCAAGTAAAAACTTCGGCAACGAGACATCTCCCGCACAAAAAAGCCCTCTTCTTTTTCAAGATGCCGATCCCAAGGCATTGTGAAGTACAGGATGTACGGCGCGATCTTAGCCTTTGTTCTCCATCCTATTAGCGGACTAATGTAGTTTTTATAAAACAGATTGATCACTTGGAACAAAATTCGATTGTTTAAAATAAAGATTGAGAATTGATAATAAAGATTGATTAAAAATCCATTTTTAATCCAGGATTTTCCTTATTTAACAATCGACCCATTATCTTGATTAAGTGATATGATTCAATTAGATCAATTTTGTTTAGGGGGCGACATTATGGCTAAAATATCAAAGGCATACTTCGGACTTATTGCGGGTGTCCTCACAGGAATTATAGTTGTGAGTATGCTTCGGAACGGAGAAATAAATTGGGTAGTAACCGGGACTACATTTTCCCTTTCTGTATTAGCGTTCTTTGCTATATTGATTACTCGTTTGGGAATCCAAAATAGACATTAAATAAATGAAAATCACTTTAAGGGGATGTCTTTTTGGAAAGGAAAGTGAAAAAAGATTTCAGGTTATATCTGGGTTTGTTGCAGGGGTATTTCTTGTGTTAATAATACCTTTTTTCTTTAAAATTTTTAGTGAAGCATTGTTTCAGAATCGGGCGCTATTCTTGAATAACAAAGGTGGAAAACGATCAAACTTTTTTATCCCGCATGTAAGGTGCCAATACACTACTTCAAGACCTGAGTAGATACAAAAGGTCTAAGTGGAGAAAACGGCACCTACATGCCTGGTTCGTTCAACTAACATTCAGTTGGCGAGGGAAGAAAACGCCTCCTGAATGAAGTTTCACTTAATGAAAATGGAACAGTTCACCCTTTTAGAGATTCGGATGGTGTTGGACTTTTCATTTAGATTCGCATTGCTTTGATTTGTTCCTCGTCAGGAGTGACATAGAGCGTTTCTTGATGATCGTAAATGACAAATCCCGGTTTGGCTCCTTTTGGTTTGTGAACATGGCGGACCTTTGTATAGTCAACCGGTACGGAAGACGAATGTTTTGCTTTGCTGAAATACGCGGCTAGCATGGCAGCTTCAAGCAGCGTTTGTTCAGAAGGCTCTTTGCTTCTTATGACTACATGTGAACCGGGAATATCTTTCGTATGCAGCCATATGTCATCACGGCGGGCCAGTTTATTCGTCAAATAATCGTTTTGCTTATTGTTCTTTCCGACAAGTATGTCCGTTTGGTCACTTGATCTATATTTCTCAATAAGCGGTTTAGCATCGCTTTTTTTCTTGAAGCCGCGTTTGGCTTTTCGTCTGATATAGCCGCCTTCAATGAGCTCTTCCCTGATTTCTTCAATATCTTTTACGGATGCTGATTCGAGTTGTTGGAGCAGAACGTCGAAATATCGTATTTCTTCCATGGCCAGTTTCATCTGCTCTTTGACCGCCTGAATGGAATTTTTCGCTTTTTGATATTTTTTGAAATAGTTCTGGGCGTTTTCGGCCGGGCTTTTCCTGGGGTCCAATGGGATGGTTAATTTTCCACCGTTTTCATCATAATAATTCATCACTTCAATCTCTTTCATGCCTTTTTTTACAGCATGCATGTTTGCTGTCAGCAATTCTCCCAACAGTTGAAGCTCGTCGGCTTTCTCGGCTTTTTCCAAAGTGGCCTCAAGCTTAATAAGCTTTTTTTCATTTTTTTCTTTCTCGTTTTTCATCAGTCGTTCCAAATCAAGCGTTTGCTGTCTGACACGATCCCGTTCTGCTTTTCCAAAGTAAAAATGGTCAAGCATTTCACTTAAACTGGTAAAAGACTTATGCTTATCCCCAATATGTTTGAGGGGAAACAAATAAAAGTCGCTTTTATGTTCAGTTACTGTCAACGAATAATCATATTGATGCAGCTTTAGTTTTTCCATGATGTTTAGGAACACCGGAGGCAGCGTTTTGGGGTTCACCAATCCCGCTCGGAATACAATTTCCTTTGCGGCAACAGGTGAAATGCCCGCAAACCGCTGGACAATTTGTTTGTCGATTTTGCCGGCGTTAAAGTCAATATGCTTCAATATATCCAATTTGTCCGCTTTAAATGGGTCTTCTTTTTCCTGGGGAGGCGGATAAACATAAGTTGAGCCGGGCAATATCGTTCGATAGCTGTTCAATGATGAAGGGATGTGTTTGATGCTGTCAATTATTTTTTGAGTGTCCTTGTTTACAAGAATGATATTGCTGTGCCTGCCCATGATTTCGATCTTCAACTGCTTGATCGTCTCATCCCCAAGATCGTTTCTTCCTTTCATTTCTATGACAATGATCCTCTCAAGGCCCGGCTGGTAAACACTTTGGACGGTGGCGCGTTCCAAATGCTTTCTGAGTATCATGCAAAACATCGGGGGTTCTTCCGGGTTGACCGCTGTTTCTTCCGTTATTTGAACCCGGGAATAATTGGGATGCGCGGAAACGAGTAGCTTTACATTTTTTCCCTTATTGCGGATAATGATCATAACTTCATTTTTGTAAGGTTGGTAAATTTTGTGGACTCTTCCACCCGTAAGTGCTTCATCCAGTTCTTTTGCCATTGCACGTGTAAATAAGCCGTCAAAAGCCATATAAAACATTCCTTTGCTTAAAATAAATTTCCCGTAGGAAAAATTATATCATGAAAGCCTTTCTTTCTGAATAAGCATGGAGTGATAAGGACAACTACTACTTCTTTTGAAGGGAAGGCGGGTGTTGCTTGTTGAAATTCCATCAAATGAAACTAGAAGAAGTGGAACAAACACTTCATACGAATATAACGCATGGTTTGACTCGTAAAGCTGTTCATAAAAAACGGGAGAAGTTCGGCTGGAATGAATTGTCCGAGGGGGAGCGGCCGTCGGCTATCCTGCTCTTTTTTAACCAATTTAAAGATTTTATGGTGCTTGTTCTTCTGGCAGCTACGCTTATTTCCGGACTCCTCGGTGAATACCTGGATGCGGTGGCCATCATGGTCATTGTTTTAATAAACGGTTTCTTAGGCTTTTTACAGGAAAATAAAGCAGAAAAGTCCCTGCAGGCGTTAAAAAATTTATCGGCTCCGCAAGTTACTGTGTTGCGGGATGGCGAATGGCAAAAGATCAATTCGAAAGAAGTTGTTCCCGGGGATATTATCAAATTTGCAAGCGGTGACCGGATTGGCGCTGATATGCGGATTATTGCCGCGAATAATTTGGAGATTGAGGAATCTGCTTTAACTGGTGAATCCATCCCTGCTCCGAAATTTACAGAACCCATTGCTGAAACGAATCCTCCGCTAGGGGATTTGGCGAACATGGCATTTAAGGGAACGTTGGTTACTCGCGGAAATGGGGTAGGGGTTGTGACCGCTATTGGAATGTCCACAGTGATGGGCAATATAGCCGGAATGATCCAGACAGCCGAATCCGTTATGACGCCTTTGCAAAGAAGGTTGGATCAACTCGGAAAAATATTGATTTCCGTGGCACTTGTTTTGACAGTACTTGTCGTCATTACGGGAATCATCCATGGCCACGATGTTTATACGATGTTCTTGGCGGGAGTTTCCTTGGCTGTGGCGGCTATTCCCGAAGGTTTGCCAGCCATCGTTACGATCGCATTATCTCTTGGCGTGCAGCGGATGATACGAAAAAATGCGATTGTTCGCAAGCTGCCGGCTGTTGAAACACTTGGGTGCGCATCTATTATTTGTTCGGACAAGACCGGAACGATGACCCAAAACAAAATGACTGTGACAAAAATTTGGAATGGTGGAAAAGACTGGGATGTAACGGGAACCGGATATCATCTTGAGGGCGAATTTTTTTATCAGGATCATAAGGTGGACGTGCTGAAGGAAAAAACACTTCAACAATTGCTCATTTTTGGAGCCTTATGCAATAACGCCTCCGTTTCTGTTACTGGTAATGAAGTCGAGTTGGATGGAGACCCGACGGAAGGCGCCTTATTGATTGCTGCCTTGAAAGCGGGATATGAAAAACAGACGCTATTAAATGAATTTACAGTTGAAAAAGAATATCCGTTTGATTCTGAACGAAAAATGATGAGTGTGCTTGTCAAGGATCGCTCCGGCCGCCGTTTGATTATTTCTAAAGGGGCACCGGATGTGCTCATTACGAAATGCCAAAGGGCTTTGTGGGGCGAAACCGTAAAACCGATTAATGATTTCATTCGAAAAGAGGTAGACGGGGCGGTCGAGGAGCTTGCTGTCCAAGCATTGAGGACGATTGCCGTCGGTTGCAAAGAACTCCACTCCCCAGACATTCCGCAAACGGCTCAAGAGGCCGAAAGCGGCCTGACGTTTATCGGGTTATTCGGAATGATCGATCCGCCGCGTCCCGAAGTGAAAGCCGCCGTTGAAGAGTGTCGCCAGGCCGGAATTAAAACCATCATGATTACCGGCGATCACGTCGTTACCGCCCGGGCAATTGCCAAACAATTGGGGATACTGGAAACAGGAAAGGAAAGCAGAAACGTGATGGACGGACAAATGCTGGACGATATGTCCGTTCAGGAGCTGGAAGGAACCGTTGAGGATGTTGGGGTGTTTGCCCGGGTATCTCCAGAACATAAATTGAAGATTGTCAAGGCATTGCAAAACAGAGGCCATGTTGTCGCCATGACCGGTGACGGGGTAAACGACGCGCCCGCGATCAAAGCGGCTGATATCGGAATTGCCATGGGAATTACTGGAACAGACGTGTCAAAAGAAGCATCTTCTTTAATTTTACTTGACGATAACTTTGCCACCATCAAGGCCGCCATCAAGGAAGGGCGGAACATTTATGAAAACATTCGTAAATTCATCCGTTATTTACTGGCTTCAAATGTAGGGGAAATTCTTGTGATGTTATTCGCGATGCTCTTGTACCTGCCGCTTCCGTTGGTTCCCATTCAAATTTTATGGGTCAATCTTGTAACTGATGGATTGCCGGCCATGGCTCTTGGGTTGGACCAGCCTGAAGAAAATGTGATGCACAGAAAACCGCGGCATCCAAAGGAAGGTGTCTTTGCCCGCAAGCTAGGGTGGAAAATTGTTTCCCGCGGATTTTTGATCGGCATCGTTTCGTTAATTGCTTTTATCATCGTCTACAGACGGGATCCTTCTGATCTTTCCTATGCCCAGACGATTGCTTTTACTACCCTTGTACTGTCCCAGCTTATACATGTTTTTGATTGCCGAAGCGAAATATCCGTTTTTTCAAGAAATCCGTTTGAAAACAAGTACTTGGTTTGGGCTGTCATTTCCTCGGCATTGCTGACTGTGGCGGTTATTTATATCCCAATACTCCAGCCGATTTTTCATACTGTCCCCATTTTACCTTTGGACTGGTTGTTGGTATTGGGTCTCAGTTGTTTCCCGACTTTCTTATTGGCAGGTTCATTGTTTTCAAGAAAAAACAAATAATGTTATGATATAATCGATGAAGGTAATAGGATGAAGCTATTACCTTTCTTATTGTGTATGAAGCGACCGGGAGTGACTGTGAATGGCTGCAAGCATGACGGGATTTGGACGAAGCATAAAACAAACGGAAAATTTGAGCATTCAAGTAGAAATAAAAACGGTTAACCACCGTTTTTTGGAATATAGCATCAAATTACCCCAAGCTTTCGCCTATGCTGATATGGAAATAAGAAAATGCTTGAACAAATACATAAAGCGGGGCCGGGTAGAGGTTCATGCAACGTTTTCTGGCACATGGAATGCGGCAAAGGAATTGCATATTGACTGGAATCTTTTAGACAGTTATTATCAGTTTATACAGCAGGCCAGCGAAAGGTATCAATTGCCTTCAGACCTGTCGGTTACGGATGTATTACATATTGATGAAGCAGTAGTTGTCAGCGAAGGCAGGCGAGATGTCGACGATCTTGTTACTGTCCTGATGGAGGCTGTTGAAGAAGCCGCAGATAAACTTCTGGAAATGCGGATAAGGGAAGGAGAAAACTTGCTTTCCGATCTGGCAAACCACATTTCTTCGTTACATCTCCTCGTAGAAAAGGCAAAGATGCAGGCTCCAAAAGCAGAAATGGCTTATCGGGAAAAACTTGAAAAGAAATTGAAAGATGTGGCTGGCGACATGTTAGATGACACAAGAATCGCAACGGAGGCGGCTGTTTTTGCCGATAAATCCGATATAAGTGAAGAGCTGGCCAGGCTTGCAAGCCATATCGCACAGTTTACAGAAACAATGAACTCCAAGGGACCCGTCGGTCGGAAACTCGATTTCATTATCCAAGAAATGAACAGGGAAGCGAATACAATTGGTTCAAAAGGAAGCGATTCTGACATTTCATCGCTCGTAGTGGAAATGAAAGTGTTGATCGAAAAGCTACGGGAGCAAGTGCAAAATTTGGAGTAAATAACGGTTGTAAAAGCAAACAACCGTCAATACTGGGAGGAGCAGCATGCCGGTACAGTTATTAAACATAGGGTTTGGAAATATTGTTTCCGCCAATCGAATTATTTCCATTGTCAGTCCTGAATCTGCCCCTATCAAAAGGATGATTCAGGATGCACGGGAACGTGCCACGCTCATTGATGCCACTTATGGGAGAAGAACGCGGGCCGTCATCATAATGGACAGTGATCATATTATTCTGTCAGCGGTGCAGCCTGAAACGGTTGCACAACGGTTAGTATCGAATGGCCAGGAAGAGGGGTAGGAAACGGACATATGAAAGAGAAAGGCATTCTGATTGTATTATCAGGCCCATCCGGAGTGGGCAAAGGAACGGTGAGAAAGGCTGTATTCTCCCGTCCGGACGCAACATTTGCATATTCAATTTCCATGACAACACGCAAGCCGCGCGAAGGGGAAGTTGATGGGGTCGATTATTTTTTCAAGTCAAGGGAAGAGTTCGAGCGGCTGATCAAGGAAGGGAAACTTCTCGAGTATGCCGAATACGTCGGTCATTATTACGGAACTCCCATTGATTATGTAAAAGAAACACTTGCTTCCGGAAAAGATGTTTTTTTAGAGATTGAAGTACAAGGAGCAAAGCAGGTTCGGGAAAAGTTTCCAGATGGACTTTTTATTTTTCTCATGCCACCCAGCCTTGACGAGCTGAAAAAAAGAATTGTCGGCCGGGGCACTGAGTCCATTGAGCTCATTCATAATCGGATGGAAGCGGCCAAGAAAGAAATTGAATTAACAAGCATGTACGATTATATTGTGGAAAATGACGATGTCGAACGCGCAGTTGATAAAATTAATGCCATTGTGCAGGCGGAACATTGCCGCAGCGAACGTGTCATCGACAAATACATAAAAATGCTGGAGGTGGAATAACATGCTATATCCTTCTATTGATAAGTTAATGGAAGTGATTGACTCCAAATATTCACTCGTTTCCATTGCCGCAAAAAGAGCCCGTGATCTGAAGGATCATAACAAGCCTCTTTTGGAAAAATACGTTTCCCATAAATATGTCGGCAAGGCATTGGAAGAAATAAATGAAGGTGTCCTCAAAGTCAAGGTCGAAGACAACGCGCTAGCCGAATAGGGAAAATAATCAACCTGTCCGCCAGGATAGGTTGTTTTTTCTTTTCTATAACACGATTATCATTCATAATAGAAGAAAATAAGAAAAGTGTACAATAAAGGAGATATATGTCGTGAATAAAAAAAAAATCTTGCTTTGTATTTCTGGGGGAATCGCAGTATACAAAGCGGCGGATTTAACGAGCAAGCTTGTTCAATCAGGCTTTGAAGTGAAAGTGATCATGACCGCCTCCGCAGTAAAGTTTGTTACACCGCTGACATTTCAGGCTCTTTCGAGAAATGAAGTCCATATAGATACCTTTGCCGAAAATGACCCATCTGTTATTGCCCACATTGATCTGGCGGGTTGGGCAGATTTGGTGTTGGTCGTTCCGGCTACGGCCAATATGATCGGGAAATTGGCGAACGGCATCGCAGATGACATGATCTCCACGACTCTTTTGGCCACGACTGCGCCCGTATGGATTGCTCCCGCCATGAATGTCCATATGTATAACCACCCATCCGTGAAAAAAAATATCGAAACCCTTTTGGAATATGGTGTCCGTATGATTGAGCCGGGATCGGGGTATTTGGCATGCGGATATGTGGGGAAGGGCAGATTGGAAAGCCCGGCCGTTATTTTGGAAAAAGTGGAGGAGTTTTTTGCGCCCAAGCAAGCGGTATTACAAAATCAAACTGTCCTTGTCACGGCAGGACCCACAAAAGAAAAGCTTGATCCAGTCCGTTACTTTACAAACAGATCAAGCGGAAAAATGGGTTATGCATTGGCGGAGCAGGCTGCTTTGCTCGGGGCAAACGTCATTTTAATATCTGGAACGGATCGTCTTCCGATCCCGCGAGATGTTACGTGGATACATGTTGAAAGTGCAGAGGACATGTATAAAGAAGTGATGAAACATTCCGTTGGAGCCGATATCATCATAAAGAGCGCCGCCGTGGCTGATTACCGGCCGAAGCAGATGTTTGACTCCAAAATAAAGAAATCAGCAGACCGAATCATGATCGAGATGGAAAAAACGACAGATATCCTTTATGAACTCGGAAAAAGAAAGAAGGATCAATTTTTGGTCGGTTTTGCTGCTGAAACAAATCATGTTGAAGAATATGCGAGAGAAAAGCTTACAAGAAAAAACGCCGATATGATTGTTGCCAACAATGTCACCCTTGAAGGAGCCGGATTTGAAGGGAATACCAACATCGTAACGATCTATCATAAGGATGGTTCCGCGAAGGAGTTACCAATAATGAGCAAAGCGGATATTGCCAAAGAAATTCTAATGGAGATCGCTTCACAAATGGGGGAATGGCAAACATGACAATTGCCCGGGTCATTGTTGATGTTCCCGCAATTGGAACAGATAAAGAGTTTGATTACGCCATACCTGAAAAATGGCGGGAAATGATTCAGCCGGGAATGCGTGTTGCCGTGCCATTTGGCCCCCGGATTATTCAAGGGTTTGTCATTGGGTTGAAAGATACGACAGATGTTCCACGTTTAAAATCCATCAGTAAGCCATTGGATATGACGCCCGTTTTAAATAAGGAGCTTCTGAGATTAGGAGAGTGGATTGCCGAACAAACGTTGTCTTTTAAGATCACTTCCTTCCATGCAATGCTTCCAGCCGCCATGAAAGCAAAGTATAAAAAAGTCATCCGGAAAACGGATCATATGAAACTGACTTCTTTAGACGACTTATTTGGCGGAAAGCAGGAAATAGACTGGAAGGAGGCAGAAAAACGAAATCTGCTTCCTGCTCTTCACAAAGAGATCAATAAAGGCAATGCCGAAGTCATTTATCTTGTAAAGGACCGGGCGAAAACGAAAAAAATGAAAATAGTGCAGCCGGCAGTGCCACATCATGAGCTGAGAGTGGCTGCCGATGAGCTTCCAAAGAATGCAGTGAACCAAATAAAGCTGCTGCAATATATTCATGCTGCACAAGAGGAATCATTTGAGGCGGGGGATTTGGCCGCCCGCGCGGAAGTGCCCCGGCAAACGATTGCGGCACTTGTCAAAAAGGGAATTTTATCTGAAACAGAAGAAGACGTATATCGGGACCCATATAAGCACAAAACTTTTCAACGGACGACCCCGTTGCCGCTCACTGCCCAACAGCAAGAGGCCATTCGCCCGATATTGGAAACGATTGAAACAAATATCCACCAAACGTTCATGCTTTTCGGTGTAACAGGCAGCGGCAAGACAGAAGTCTATTTACAGTCCATTCATGAAGTGATCAAAAAAGGGGAAGAGGCGATTGTCCTTGTACCAGAAATCGCACTTACCCCGCAAATGGTAGAAAGATTTAAAGGACGATTTGGAAGTGATGTGGCTGTCCTGCACAGCCGGCTTTCCATTGGCGAACAGTATGACGAGTGGCGCAAAATCCAAAAAAAGGAAGTCAAAGTCGTTGTCGGAGCGCGTTCAGCCGTGTTTGCCCCTTTCGAAAACTTGGGAATCATTATTATAGATGAAGAACATGAAACGAGCTATAAGCAGGAAGAAACACCGCGCTATCATGCCCGGGACGTTGCCATTGAAAGGGCAAAATATCATCAGTGCCCAGTCGTTCTTGGCAGCGCCACACCTTCACTCGAGTCGTTTGCCAGGGCTCAAAAAGGAGTTTACCAACTGTTGACATTGTCTAAAAGGATGAATGAAAAACAGTTGCCTTCGGTAGCAATTGTGGATATGCGGGAGGAAATGAGAAGCGGCAACCGGTCGATGTTTTCCAAAGAGCTTTTTGAAAAACTCAAAGACAGGCTTGCCAAACGGGAACAAACGGTTTTATTTTTGAATCGCCGCGGTCATTCTACGTTTTTAATGTGCCGCGATTGCGGATTTGTCATGCAATGCCCCCACTGTGACATTACGCTGACATTTCACCGCTACTCCAATGAAATGAAGTGCCATTATTGCGGGTTTCAAACGGAGGCGCCGCAAACCTGCCCGGACTGCGCAAGTTCGCATATCCGTTATTTTGGTACCGGAACACAAAAAGTGGAAGAAGAGCTTTCTAAATTGCTTCCAGAGGCCAGGGTGATCAGGATGGACGTGGACACAACTGGACGAAAAGGTGCCCACGAACGGCTATTAGACCATTTTCAGGCGGGACGAGCGGATATTTTGCTTGGAACACAAATGATTGCCAAAGGGCTGGATTTTCCCAATATTACCCTTGTTGGCGTATTAAGTGCCGATACGATGCTTCATTTGCCGGATTTTCGCGCTGCCGAAAAAACGTTCCAGCTTCTGACGCAAGTGAGCGGGAGAGCAGGAAGACATGAATTATCTGGAGAAGTGGTCATTCAAACATATTCACCTGAACATTACAGCATCCAGCTTGCGGGGAAGCAGGATTACGATCGTTTTTACAGGCAGGAAATGGCCATGAGAAAACTTGGCTCATATCCTCCTTTTTACTATCTGGCATTAATCACGGTTCAACACGAAGACTTAATGAAAGTCATTTCCGTTACCGAAAAAATATCCAACTATATGAAAGCAAGAATATCGCAAGATGCCATTTTATTGGGGCCTGTCGCGTCCCCCATCCCCAGAATCAATGATAGATATCGTTATCAATGTTTGATAAAATACAAGCGGGAACCGAACCTTTTTCCAGCATTGAAGAAAGTGCTTGAACATTATCAAACGAAACTTTCAAAAGAGGGATTATCCATCTCCATCGATGTTAATCCTTATATGATGATATAACTGACAGAAATGAGGAACTCATAGTGGCTATTCTACCCATCGTATGTCATCCAAACGAAATGTTGGAGAAGAGCTGTGAACGTGTCACTCTTTTTGACGAAGCTCTTGGATCACTGTTGAATGATATGTATGAAACAATGATCGCCGCTGATGGAGTTGGGCTAGCCGCTCCGCAAATAGGCGTTGGTCAACAAATTGCAATCGTGGACATTGGTGAGGAATATGGTAATGAGTATATTGAACTGATTAATCCTGTCATCGTACAGGCAAGTGGTTCAGAAACTGATATAGAGGGCTGTTTGAGCATGCCCGGTTTATATGGAAAGGTCCCACGCCATCGCATTGTCGTTGTAAAAGCAATGGATCGGCATGGACAAGTATTTTCCATAAAAGCCGAAGGCTTTTTAGCCAGGGCTCTGCAGCATGAAATTGATCATTTGCAAGGCATTTTGTTTACAACAAAAGTCACTGAATATGTAACGGAATCTGAATTGGCGACATTGGAAGGGAGCGAACTGAATGACTAAGGTGATATTTATGGGAACGCCCGATTTTGCCGTCCCCATTTTAAGAACGTTGATCGAGGATGGGTATGATGTGGCCGCAGTCGTTACCCAGCCGGACAGGCCGGTTGGCAGGAAAAGGATATTGACGCCGCCGCCTGTAAAAAAAGAAGCGGAAAAGTGGAATATTCCCGTCTACCAGCCTGAGAAAATCAGTGAAGCAGCAGAAACGGACAAAATCCTGGAGCTTTCCCCGGACTTGATCGTCACGGCTGCTTTTGGGCAACTGTTGCCAAGCCCCATTTTGGACGCTCCTAAACACGGCTGCATAAATGTCCATGCTTCCTTGTTGCCTGAGCTTCGGGGCGGGGCGCCGATTCACCACGCCATCATGCGCGGGATGGCCAAAACAGGGATCACGATCATGTATATGGTTGAAAAACTCGATGCCGGAGATATTATCAGTCAAGTGGAAGTTCCCATTACCGAACAAGATGACGTCGGTTCCTTGCATGACAAGCTGAGTGAAGCAGGGGCAACCCTTTTGTCGACAACACTTCCGAAGCTTCTCGCCGGTGAACTAAATCCCCGTCCCCAGGAAGAATCACAAGCAACTTATGCTTTCAACATCACCCGTGAACAAGAACAAATTGACTGGTCTTCTTCCGGAGAAGACATATACAATCATATTCGCGGTTTATGCCCTTGGCCGGTTGCCTATACAACTTTCGACGGTGACATTTTAAAAATTTGGCAAGCGCAAAAAAAGCATATCGAAGCAAAAAAGAAGCCGGGAACGATTGTCAAGGTTGAAAAAGACGGTTTTCTAGTATCCACGGGAAACAATACAGGCATCAAAATATTGGAATTGCAGCCTGCGGGGAAGAAAAAAATGTCAGCGTCCCAATATTTAAGAGGAGCAGGGGCTTCCATCAAAGAAGGCGATCTTTTAGGAGAATAAAACATGAAAAAGCCACCGAAAAACGTTCGCGAAGTTGCATTGGACATATTAGAAGCAGTGGAAAAACAAAGGTCATACAGCAATCTTCTGCTGAACAGCTTCATTAAAAAATATCAATTAAAAGGGCCTGATACGGCTTTGCTGACAGAAATGGTCTACGGAACAATCCAAAGAAAGATGACCCTTGATTATTATTTGGAGCCGTTTATTAAAAAGAAATTGGAGAACTGGGTTCGCAATTTGTTGCGGCTTTCCGTATATCAAATGGTTTATTTGGATAAAATTCCTGATCGGGCTGTTATTCACGAAGCAGTAGAAATAGCCAAAAAACGTGGCCATCGAGGTATTGCCGGGCTTGTGAACGGTGTATTAAGGTCCATTCAGAGAAACGGTATACCATCCCTGGATTCTATCTCAGATCCCGCACAACGCCTGGCGATTGCGACTAGCCACCCACAGTGGCTGGTCGAGCGGTGGATCACTCAGTATGGACTTGAAAAAACGCAAGACATGTGTGAAAAGAATTTGCAGGCTCCTGTTCAAACAGCGAGGGTAAACGTGTTAAAAACGTCAAGGGAACACTTGCTTGAATTACTGGAAGAAGAAGGCCTTATTGCAGAGCCGAGCCCCATTATTCCCATTTCTGTTCGAGCTGTCAAGGGCAACTTGGCGCATTCGAAATATTATGAGAAGGGATATTTTACCATTCAGGACGAAAGCTCCATGCTGGCCGCCTACGCGCTCAACCTTTCTCCCCGTCAAAAGGTGCTTGATGCTTGCGCGGCTCCCGGGGGCAAAGCGGCTCATATTGCCGAGATGCTGGAAAATACAGGGGAAGTCATTGCGCTCGATCTTCACGCCCATAAAGCAAAATTGATTACCGAGCAGGCGAACCGGTTAAGCCTTCAAAACATAACAGTCCAAATACTTGACAGCCGGAAGGTAAACGAGATATTTCCTGAGAAATCCTTTGACAGGGTGCTCGTAGATGCGCCTTGTTCGGGTTTAGGTGTTCTGCGTCGGAAGCCGGACATCAAGTATGCCAAGACGGCGGCAGATATTTATTCCCTGAAAACTGTTCAAGCCGATATATTGAATGCAACAGCAAAGCTTGTGAAAATAGGCGGGGTGCTCGTTTACAGTACATGTACGGTTGATCAGGAAGAAAACGTAAAAGTTGCTGAGAACTTTCTGATTGATCACCCTGACTTTGAACCGTATCCATTACAATTGCCGGAGGCGATATCCGCCTTGGCAAATGGATATTACGTGCAAATCATGCCCCAAGATTTTGACAGTGACGGCTTTTTCATTTCATCATTTAGGAAAAAGGAAGAATAAAAAGTCGTTCCAAATTGACTTATGGGATGAGGTGGATCGCAATTGAAAGCAATATTTAAAACAGATACGGGAAAAGTCCGGCCGCATAATGAAGATAACGGTGGTGTTTTTGTAAATCATCGCGGCGATTATCTTGCCATTGTTGCAGACGGGATGGGCGGGCACAAGGCAGGGGAAGTGGCAAGCCAATGTGCTGTAAGCCATTTGAAAGATCAGTGGCAGCAAGTGGATACGATGGAGACCCCTGCTCAGGCAGAAAATTGGTTTCGAAAAAATATAACGGCGGTCAACAAGCAAATTTTAAAATATTCCCGGGAAAACAAAGAGTATGAGGGCATGGGCACAACGATTGTGGCGGTCATTGTTACCGATAAATTTGCGACGGTGGCCAATATCGGGGACAGCCGCTGTTATGTGATGAATGAACAAGGGTATAAACAATTAACGGAAGATCATTCATTTGTCAACGAATTGGTGAAAACAGGGCAAATTACGCCTGAAGATGCGGCCCATCACCCACGTAAAAATATTGTGTTAAAAGCGGTTGGAACCGAGCCGGACATCGAAATGGACACGAAAACAATCACCTTTGAAGAAGGGGATAAAATATTGCTCTGTTCCGATGGTTTGTCGGACAAGGTAACGAAGGACGAGATGGAATCAATTTTAAATGAACAGGGCGATGTAGAGGAAAAAGCCGGCAAATTGATACAGATGGCTAATCAATACGGCGGTGAGGACAATATTTCACTCGCCATTATTGAATATGAAGCCCGCGGTGAAAGCAGGTGTAATGGATGCTGATCGGAAAAAGGATAAGCGGGCGCTATAAGATCATAAAAGTGATTGGCGGAGGAGGAATGGCGAACGTTTATCTGGCCCACGACATGATCTTGGACCGGGATGTGGCTGTAAAAGTATTGAGACTTGACTTCGCAGATGAAGACGAATTTATTCGCCGTTTTCAAAGAGAAGCCCAGTCCGCTACGAGCCTTGCTCATTCCAATATTGTCAATATATATGACGTGGGTGAGGAAGGAAATATATACTATATTGTAATGGAATATGTCGATGGAATGACGTTAAAACAATACATACAACAAAATCATCCCATTTCGGTGGAAAAAACGCTTGACATTATGCAACAGCTAACATCCGGACTTTCCCATGCGCATTACAATCACATTATCCATCGCGACATAAAGCCGCAAAATATATTGATTGATCATGAAGGAACCGTCAAAATTACGGATTTTGGCATCGCCATGGCTTTAAGCGCAACCTCGATTACCCATACGAATGCCGTTTTGGGTTCCGTTCATTACTTGTCTCCTGAACAAGCGCGCGGAGGCATGGCCACTAAAAAGTCAGATATATATTCACTCGGGATTGTCATGTTTGAACTTCTTACCGGAAGGCTCCCATTCTTCGGGGAATCGGCGGTATCCATTGCACTGAAACATTTGCAGTCAGAAACCCCATCTCCAAGACGGTGGAATCCAGATATCCCCCAAAGTGTTGAAAATATTGTTTTAAAAGCAACAGCAAAGGATCCTTTTTTACGCTACAATAATGTAGATGAAATGGAAAAAGACTTAGAAACGGCCCTTGACCCGGATCGGCTGCAAGAGCCTAAATTTTTGATTCCAGAAGATGAAGAGGCGACAAAAGCCATTCCGGTTATTACGGATCATGACATCAATTCCTCAGGGGACGAAACGGTTATTCATCCTAACAGCTCGGACAATAACCCCGAGAAAAAAGAAAAGAAGAAGAAAAAGCCGAGAAAAAAGTTGCTTTGGATTATTGGATCGATCATAACCCTTGCACTTTTATTGGTATTGTTGTTTACCATTATTTTGCCAGCAGTCCTTGGGGCGAAAATTGTCAACGTACCTGATGTAAGCGGAAAAGAATACGATGATGCAGTTCTGGCGCTGGTCGATGCCGGCTTGGAGGTCGGTGAAACAATAGAAACCCCGGATGAAGAGTTTAAAGAAGGCGAAGTCATTAAAACAAGCCCCAAAGCGGGTAGGGAAGTTAAAAAGGGCAGTGTCATCGACATTTATTTAAGTACGGGAGAAGAAAAATTCGTCATGTCAGATTACACGGGACGACCGTACGAAGACATTCTTACATTGTTGAATGATGAAGAATTTAAGGAAATTAGAAAAGAAATGGTGACTTCAGACGAAGAACCGGGGACGATCATTGAGCAGGATCCTTCACCTGGATCGGAAGTAGTTCCTTCCGAAACGACGGTTACTTTCACCGTTAGCCAAGGGGCAGAGAGAATTACGCTAAGAGATTTGAGAGGGTACAATAAAAAAGGTTTGGAAAGCTACGAGGAATCTACTGGTTTAACGATTGACTCCTCTGCGGAAGAATATTCGAACGAAGTTGATGCAGGTCTCGTCATATCACAGGAGCCTGCCGCAGGGACCGAACTAAAAAAGGGCGATACAGTCAAGGTGGTCATTTCCAAAGGGGAAAAAGAAATCCCGCCCAAAACCGTGACAAAAGAAATTACGATTCCATATGAACCCGCAGAAAAGGGGAAATCTCAAGAAGTAAGAATCTTTATAGAGGATATGAATCATAGTATGACGGTTCCTGCAGAAATTTTTTTAATCAACTCCAATGTTAAGAGGGAGATCCAATTAAAGGTTGAAAAAGACAAAAAAGCCGGTTATAAAGTGGTGAGGGACAATACAGTCATACTGGAAGAGGAAGTGCCTTATCCAAATGATTAATATTTGAAAGGAAGGATGCCATGACCAAAGGAAAGATTATTAAAGCGTTAAGCGGTTTTTACTATGTATTGGCGGGAGATCAAATAGTCCAATGCAGGGGAAGAGGCGTTTTCCGCAAAAAGAATATAC
The DNA here is from genome assembly GCF_037980985.1 of Siminovitchia sp. FSL H7-0308. Lineage (NCBI taxonomy): Bacteria > Bacillati > Bacillota > Bacilli > Caryophanales > Bacillaceae > Siminovitchia > Siminovitchia sp. FSL H7-0308. The sequence continues at coordinate 2,148,252 of NZ_CP150282.1, read as the reverse complement.
ATCCGCTCGTTGGCGATTATGTTACATTTCAGGCTGAAAATGAGCAAGAAGGTTATATTATGGCGATTGAGCCGAGAAAAAATGAACTGACACGTCCGCCAATAGCGAATATTGACCAGGGCATCCTGGTCTTTTCCGCCAAAGAACCGGACTTTAACACACTTCTTCTAGATCGCTTTCTATCCGTTGTGGAGGCAAACAATATTCATCCTATCATTTGCGTGACGAAGATTGATTTGCTTTTGGAAGAGGAGAGAAAGCAACTTGATCGTTATGTGGAAGACTATCGGACGATCGGCTATGATGTTATTTTGGTGTCTGCTTTGACCGGTGAAGGGATAGACCAGCTTTTGCCGCATATTGATTCAAAAGTGAGTGTTCTAGCCGGACAGTCAGGTGTCGGAAAATCTTCTCTTTTGAATGCGTTGCGACCAGAGCTTGATTTAAAAACAGGACATATTTCATCACATCTTGGACGAGGCAAGCATACAACCCGCCATGTTGAATTGCTGCAAATTGGTGAAGGACTTGTTGCAGATACGCCGGGATTTAGTTCCCTGGAATTTCCCGAGATGGAGGAGGCCGAATTAGGACGAGCATTTCCGGAAATTTTTGCAGCGAGTGCAAGTTGTAAGTTTCGTCGTTGCCTTCATGTAAATGAACCTGGGTGCGCGGTGATAAAATCCGTCGAAGAAGGCGATATTTGTTTATACAGATATGAACATTACAAGAAATTTTTGGAAGAAATTAAAGAGAGAAAGCCGAGGTATTAGGTTATGAAAATAGCGCCATCCATATTGGCTGCGGACTTTACAAAGCTGGGGGAGGAAATTAAAGAAGTTGAAGCCGCAGGAGCAGATTTGATCCATATTGACGTCATGGACGGTCATTTTGTCCCCAACATCACGATGGGCCCCGCAGTAGTAGAAGCGATCCGGTCTATTACAGAGCTCCCTCTTGATGTTCATCTTATGATTGAAAATCCGGATCAATATATTGAGGCATTCGCCAAAGCGGGGGCGGATTATATGACCGTTCATGTCGAGGCTTCGCCCCACTTGCATCGAACACTGGATGAGATCAAAAAGCAAGGGATAAAATCAGGTGTTGTTCTTAACCCGGCAACACCGGCAGAATCGATAAAATATGTGCTCGACAACATTGATATGGTCTTGTTGATGACAGTAAATCCGGGATTTGGCGGGCAATCATTTATTCATTCCGTGCTCCCCAAAATTACCGAAGTAAGGAATATGGGGCTGAAACATGGTGTTCAATTTGATATTGAAGTGGATGGCGGCATTAATCCCGAAACGGCGAGGCTATGCAAAGAAGCCGGCGCGACTGTCTTGGTAGCCGGTTCCTCTATTTTTCAACAAAAAGACAGAAAAAAAGCCTTGCTGGAAATCCGTAAAGAAATCGTTTAGAAAGGAATAAACGTTGGGAATGACAAAACCAATCATCCATATCGTTGCTGGAGGTCCGAGGAATTTAATCCCGGATCTGTCTTTGTTTATCGATCATCCCGTACTTTGGGCAGGGGTCGATCACGGGGTTCGCACAATCTTCCAGGCAGGTATCGCCCCCCACGTCGCTGTTGGAGATTTTGATTCGATCAGTAAGGAAGAGTGGCAGCAAATTGAAAAGAAAGTACCCGCGATTCACAAGTTTCGCCCGGAAAAAGATGAAACAGACATGGAACTGGCTTTATTGTGGGCCGTCGGGCAAACACCGGAAAAAATCGTTATTTTTGGGGCAACCGGTGGCAGACTCGATCATTTTATGGCAAACGCCTTTTTGGTGGCGGCCTATAAACAGAAATACCCTGACATTATGTTTGAATTAATTGATACAAATAATACAATTTCAGTCTGGTTGCCCGGCATGCACACCATTGAGCAGGACACCGCAAAAAAATATGTCTCTTTTATTCCCGTGTTTAACGAGGTTATAGGGCTTACATTGTCGGGTTTCAAATATCCATTACGCAATCATACGGTTCCGCTCGGCTCTTCACTATGCGTCAGCAATGAACTTATTCGGCAAACCGGTCATTTTTCTTTTGAAAAAGGCATATTAATGATGATAAGGAGCATGGATTAATGTTTCTAACATGTTTGTTTGCTTCGTGTACTAATGAATACATGTTGAATAAGATAAGAGTGAAAACAGCTATTTCTCTTTAAAGCGGTGAGGAGGGGACCTGTATGAAGTTTTACACGATCAAGCTTCCGAGGTTTTTAGGCGGCATAGTACGGGCGATGCTTAGTACATTTAAAAAAGGTTGAATCAAAATGCAAAGAGGCACCTATACGAATAGGCGCCCTTTTTTATAGAGAGAATTGCCTTTCATAAGAAAGAGCAATTTTCTCACTGCCATTATACTCTTTGAACTTTTCCTGATTTGAGTGCGCGTGCTGATACCCACACCCGCTTTGGTTTCCCGTTCACCAAAATCCGCACTTTTTGCAAGTTGGCACCCCATGTGCGTCTGTTTGCATTCATAGCATGAGAACGTTTATTGCCCGTAGCTGTTTTACGCCCGGTAATGACGCATTGCTTCGCCATAAAGATTCCCTCCAATCCATATAAATCCCCATAAATCAACTGTTGACCAAAAGAAGCGCCGCATTTCTTGATTGCTTCCCTTGCGCACATCGGGTGTGCTGGATGTGCCAGCGCTGATGTTGCGGACAAGCCGTCGGGCTTTACCGCGGTGTTCTTTAACACCCTACACTCCGGTGCCGCTCGGTTGCTTTCTTGCGAACTGCTTGCTTTTTTTGCTCAAACCGCCAGTTGATGGTTACATTAATCTTTATTCGTAAATAATACTTTAATAATTTATCATACAACGGGCCAGAATGCAACAAATCTTCTCCCTGCTGTTAAGGTTTTTTTCTTTACGGAGCAATCAATTAAAAATGATTCAGCTTTAAAATTTACCTCTGTTATAGTAAGATAAGCATAGCCATAAACTTGAACCGTTCAACCTTTTGGAAAGAGAATAGGAGGGAGCAACATGTCCATTGAAATGAAAACGAAGTACGGCCAAATCGACATATCGAATGAAACGATCGCAACGATTGCCGGTGGAGCGGCGATTGATTGCTATGGTATCGTCGGTATGGCTTCCAGAAATCAAATTAGAGATGGGCTGACTGAAATATTGCGCAGAGATAATTTTTCGCGCGGAGTGGTCATCCGTCAGGAAGAAGGCGCCTTCCACATCGATATGTACATAATTGTCAGTTATGGAACAAAAATTTCAGAAGTGGCTTACAACGTCCAATCAAAGGTTAAGTATACATTGAAAAAAATGATCGGACTATCAGCCGATACAGTCAATATATTTGTTCATGGAGTTCGGGTTACGAACCCGTAATGAGGAGGAAAAGTTTGTGTCGATAACATCATTGGATGGAAATCGCTTCGCTGAGATGGTTACTCACGGAGCCGATTACTTATCAGCCAATGCCGAGTTGGTTGATGCCTTAAATGTTTTTCCTGTGCCTGACGGCGATACAGGTACAAATATGAAATTATCAATAAATTCGGGAGCAAAAGAGGTACAAAAAAATGTACAAGATCACATAGGCAAGGTAGGTGCCGCTTTTTCCAAAGGCTTGTTAATGGGAGCCCGCGGGAATTCCGGCGTCATTTTATCCCAGCTTTTTCGGGGATTTTCCAAAGAAATTGAAACCAAATCCGCTTTATCGAGCAGAGAATTTGCCCGCGCATTGGAAGCAGGCGTTCAAACAGCTTATAAAGCAGTCATGAAACCAGTGGAAGGAACGATTTTGACAGTAGCAAAAGATGCCGCCAAACAAGCGGTGGAAACCGCCAAAACGACGGTGGATATTGCAGAAGTAATGGATGATACTCTGGCTACTGCAAAAAAGTCGCTCTCCCGGACCCCCGATCTGCTACCCGTTTTAAAGGAAGTAGGTGTTGTAGACAGCGGTGGGCAGGGACTTGTTTTTATATATGAAGCCTTTCTGGCAGTTTTGAAAGGACAAGTTCTTTCGCGCGCTCCCCGAACGGACGTCCGCTCGATGGAAGAACTGGTAAACGCGCAGCATCACCAAAATGTTCACGGATTTATGAGTACGGAAGATATTGAATTTGGATATTGCACAGAATTCATGGTCCGTTTGGAAAAAGATCACAAACCTTTTTATGAAGAAACCTTCCGGAAAGACTTGAGTGAATACGGTGATTCCCTGCTTGTTATTTCCGATGAAGAGGTGGCAAAAGTCCACATTCACTCCGAGCAGCCCGGAGAGGTCTTATCATACGGCCAGCAGTACGGTCCACTTATTCATATAAAGATTGAAAATATGCGGGAGCAGCACAGCGCCCTTGTAAAAGAGCGCCCGGCTTTAGCCCCATCCACTCCGGTTGTTGAGAAAAAGAAACAGGAGAAATGGGGAATAGTTGCTGTTGCCACTGGAGAAGGCGTCGCTAAATTGTTAAAAAGCACCGGCGTTTCCGCCATTATCGAAGGCGGCCAAACGATGAACCCGAGTACCGAAGACTTGCTTAACGCCGTCAATCGGGTAAATGCTGAAAACATCATTATTCTTCCCAATAATAAGAATATTGTCATGGCAGCGGAACAGGCAGCCGAAGTTGCCAAGGGAAACATCTTTGTCGTTCCATCAAAGACAATTCCTGAGGGGATCGCCGCTATGCTGGCATTCCATCCGGATCGGGACCTTGAAAGCAACGTACAGGCAATGAAAAATGCGATGCAATTGGTAAAAACAGGACAAATTACGTATGCTGTCAGGGATACGTCCATCGATGGAATGGAAATCAAAAAAGATGACTATATGGGCATTGCCAACGGTAAAATCGTAACAACAAACAAAAACTTGTTGGAAGCGGCCAAAAATTTGTTGATAAAAATGATTGAGAATGACTCGGAAATTTTGACGATCATTTATGGAGAAGGCACCGAACCGGCGGTTGCGGAACAATTGGGCCGGTTTGCCGAAGAGCAGTTTCCTGATATAGAGGTTGAACTCCATGAAGGGGGCCAGCCTGTATACGACTTTATTTTTTCAGTTGAGTGATATGCTCCTGAAATAAGGAAGGAGGGAGGCAAGCAGCCCATGACCGATTTACAAAATATAGACGTAACAGTAGTAAAAGGAATTGGGAAGGAAACGGCCGTCCAGCTTGCCGATATGGGGATTCACTCCATTCAAGATTTAATGTACTACTTGCCTTACCGTTACGATGACATGAGAGTGCGTGATTTGGCCGACGTTCAACACGATGAGCGGATAACGGTTGAAGGGAAGGTTCATAGTGAACCTTCTCTTGTATTTTATGGAAGAAAAAAGAACAGGCTGACGATCCATCTTTTGGTTGATAAATACTTGATTAAGGCAGTATTTTTCAATCGATCGTATTTAAAGGGCAAGTTGGCGCCGAATGATGTGATTACTGTGTCCGGAAAGTGGGACAAACATCGGCAAACCATTACATGCAGCCACATCGTTTTTGGTCCACACCAGCAAGTCACGCCATTCCTTCCTGTTTATCCGGTAAAAGGGAATGTTACGGTTCCAGCGCTGCGTCGCTATATAGAAAATGCCCTGCAAAAATACGGCGGCTCCGTGGGAGAAATTCTTCCAAAAGCAGTAAGAGACCGCTACAAATTGGCTCCTATACAGGATGCTCTAGCATTCATCCATTTTCCGAAAACGGAGGAAGAGATGAAGCAGGCGCGCAGACGGTTTGTCTACGAGGAATTTTTATTGTTCCAATTAAAGCTTCAAGTGTTCAGGAAAATGAGAAGGGAACGAACACGGGGAGTCGGCCAAGACTATCATTTGAAGCAATTGAAGCAGTTTATCTCGACCCTCCCTTTTTCTTTGACGAATGCACAAAAAAAAGCAGTCAATGACATTTGTGCAGATTTAAAATCGCCTTACAAAATGAACAGGCTGCTTCAGGGGGACGTCGGTTCGGGGAAAACGGTTGTGGCCGCGATTGCGTTGTACGCAAGTTATACGGCGGGTTTTCAGGGGGCTTTAATGGTTCCAACGGAAATATTGGCCGAACAGCATGCCGAATCGTTAAGCAAGCTGTTCGCCAATACGGAATTGACAATAGGCTTGTTAACCAGCTCAGTAAAAGGGAAGGCCCGCCAAGAAATATTGGAACGGCTTCAAAATGGAGAGATTGATATATTAGTGGGAACGCATGCCTTGATTCAAGATGAGGTGCATTTTTCAAATCTGGGGCTCGTCATTACAGATGAACAGCACCGCTTCGGTGTAGAACAGCGGAGAGTTTTAAAAGAAAAAGGGGAAAATCCGGACGTTTTATTTATGACTGCCACCCCAATTCCCCGAACGCTCGCTATTACTGTTTTTGGCGAGATGGATGTGTCTGTTATTGACGAAATGCCTGCCGGCAGAAAGCCTGTTGAAACGTTTTGGGCAAAGCATGAAATGCTGGATCGGGTACTTTCATTAATGGAAAAAGAGTTGAATAAAGGCAGGCAGGCCTATGTCATATGCCCCTTAATTGAAGAGTCGGAGAACCTGGATGTCCAAAATGCGATTGACGTGTATAATTTGCTGGCCAATCATTTTCACGGCAGGTTTCATACAGGCTTGATGCACGGACGCCTCCCCTCTTCAGAAAAAGAGGAAGTCATGAAAGCATTCAGCGCCAATAAAATCCAAGTCCTTGTTTCGACAACTGTTGTGGAAGTAGGAGTCAATGTTCCAAATGCGACATTCATGCTGATTTATGATGCGGAAAGATTCGGGTTATCCCAGTTGCACCAACTGCGCGGCCGAGTTGGACGCGGCTCCGGCCAATCGTATTGCATTTTGCTTGCCGATCCGAAAAATGAAACCGGGAAAGAACGAATGAAAATTATGACAGAAACGAATGACGGATTTGTATTGAGTGAACGTGACCTAGAATTGCGTGGGCCAGGGGATTTCTTCGGAAAAAAACAAAGCGGGCTGCCTGAGTTTCGAGTGGCGGACATGGTCCATGATTACCGAATTTTGGAAATTGCCCGCGCCGACGCGATCCGTTTCATTGAACTGGACGAATTTTGGCAGGATGATGAATATGCGCCGCTTAGATGTTATCTTGAAGAATCGGGAGCTATGTCCGGAGAGAAATTAGATTAAGATATTCCAATAATGTTGCATGACAATCCACCTTTTTATATACTACTATTAATACCAAGTCTTAATAACGTGAAATGGTGTGATGCATGCATGAAGCCAACGAAAAAAGAACGCCAGCAGCTTCTCGTCCAAACGATTGACACGAACCCGTTCATCACGGATGAGGAATTGGCTGAACGTTTTTTGGTCAGTGTTCAAACGATCAGACTTGATCGGATGGAACTCGGTATACCGGAGCTGCGTGAACGTATTAAGCATGTGGCCGAACAACATGTCGATAATGAAGTAAAGTCATTGCCTGCAGATGATGTCATCGGTGATATCATCGATATTGAGCTTGATAAAAGTGCGATATCCATTTTTGATGTGAAAAGCGAACACACATTTACAAGAAATTCTATTGCGCGGGGGCACCATCTGTTTGCCCAGGCAAACTCATTGGCTGTTGCAGTCATTGATGATGAAGTTGCTCTTACGGTCACAGCGGACATTCATTTTACAAGGTCGGTTAAAGCAGGTGAAAGAGTAGTCGCCAAAGCAAAAGTCCTCGGCCATACAAAAGGTGACAAAAGAACGTTTGTGAAGGTTGAAAGTTTTGTAGGCGGCGAAATGTGCTTTAAAGGAAATTTTGAAATGTATCGTTTCAGTTATGAGTAAGGGAGTTTTAACATGAAGATTGCGATAGATGCGATGGGCGGCGATCATGCACCAAGAGAAATTGTCCGTGGTGTAGAAAAAGCAGCCAAAGATTTTACTGATGCAGCATTCACGTTGTATGGAAACGAAAAGGACATACAGCAATACCTGACTAGTCATGAACGGATTGAAATCGTCCATACAACAGAAGTAATCGGGGCGGACGACGAACCGGTCAGAGCCGTGCGCCGCAAGAAAGAGGCATCCATGGTGAAAATGGCCCAAGCTGTGGCCGATGGACAGGCGGATGCCTGTATATCAGCCGGCAATACAGGGGCCTTGATGGCATCAGGTTTATTTATTGTCGGGAGAATTAAAGGTGTGGAGCGGCCCGCTCTTGCCCCGACACTTCCGACCATTGATGGAAAAGGATTTGTGATGCTAGATTTAGGGGCTAATGTGGATGCCAAGCCCGAGCATTTGCTGCAATATGCTTATATGGGAAAAATATATGCTGAAAATGTTAGAAAGATAGAAAATCCGCGAGTGGCTTTATTAAATATTGGCTCTGAACAGAATAAAGGTAACGATCTGACGAAAAAGACATACGACTTATTGAAAAAAGCAAACGTGAACTTTACCGGAAATATCGAGGCCCGGGAACTTCTTGAGGGTCATGCGGACGTTGTCGTAACGGATGGATTTACCGGAAATGTGGTTTTAAAAGCCATTGAAGGAACAGCCGCTTCGCTTTTTTCCATGCTGAAAAAAACGATGACAAAAAGTGTTAAAAACAAATTGGCAGCCGGGATCATCAAAGGGGATTTGCTTGAACTGAAAGATCAAATGGACTATACGGAGTATGGAGGCGCCTGTCTGTTCGGATTGGAGTCGCCGGTCATCAAGGCTCATGGCTCCTCTAATGCGAATGCCGTCTACCATGCGATCCGCCAAGCGTTCGACATTGTCAAGAACGATGTGACGGGAACGATCAAAGCCAATATTACTGAACAAAATGGTTAATATAAAGGGAGTGGAATACATGGAGAAAATTGCCTTTGTTTTTCCGGGGCAAGGCTCGCAAACGGTAGGCATGGGAAAGGAAATGGCCACGCAAAATAAACAGGCAAACCGCATTTTTGACTTGGCGGATGAAACATTGGGTTTTTCCTTGTCCAAGGTCATTTTTGAGGGACCTCAGGAAACGCTGACGCTTACAACGAACGCCCAGCCCGCCCTTTTGACGACAAGCGTCGCTTTGCTGAAAGAACTGGAAGAAGCCGGCATTCGCCCGGATTATACGGCCGGACACAGCTTGGGAGAATATTCCGCACTGGTAGCGAGCGGAGCGCTCGACTTTAAAGACGCTGTTTATACAGTCAGGAAGCGGGGCGAATATATGGAAGAAGCTGTTCCAAGCGGAGAAGGCACAATGGCGGCTGTATTGGGGTTGGACCGAAGCATCCTTCACGATATTTGCCAACATGTAACGGGAGCAGGAGATCCCGTTCAATTGGCCAATCTCAATTGTCCCGGACAGATTGTGATTTCCGGTACGGTTGCGGGAGTGCAAAAAGCTGGAGATCGGGCTAAAGAAGCGGGGGCGAAACGCGTCCTTCCATTGCAGGTGAGCGGTCCTTTTCATTCCATGCTCATGAAACCCGCAGCAGAAAAATTCCAAGCCGTATTGGACGAAATCAATGTAAAAGATGCCGAGATCCCGGTCGTAGTCAATGTGACGGCGGCTCCCGAAACCGATTCTGCAATGATTCGGAAAAAGTTGATTGAACAATTATATTCACCAGTTTTGTGGGAAGATACGGTCGAAAAGCTCATCAAGCTTGGTGTCGGCACTTTCGTAGAAGTCGGCCCGGGAAAAGTGTTATCCGGACTTATCAGAAAAGTAGACCGCAACGTCAAGACAGTATCTGTCCAAGATACGGAAAGCTTACAAGCTGCAGTGGCGGCATTAAGGGGGAATTAAATTGCGTTTGGAAGGAAAAACGGCTATCGTGACAGGAGCCTCAAGGGGAATAGGCCGGGAAATGGCTTTGACACTTGCCAATGAAGGAGCCAATATCATCGTCAATTATTCCGGCAGCAAGGAAAAAGCGGATGAAGTAGTACGCCTGATTACCGACATGGGCCGCGAAGCGGTCGCCTATCAATGCAATGTGGCGTCTGGGGATGCGGTACAAAAAATGGTGAAAGATACAATTAGCCACTTTGGGCGTATAGATATTCTTGTCAACAACGCCGGTATTACGAGAGATAATCTGCTGATGAGAATGAAGGAAGATGAGTGGGATGAAGTGATCGACACCAACTTAAAAGGAGTCTTCCTTTGCACAAAAGCTGTAACGAGGCAAATGATGAAGCAAAGATCTGGAAGAATCATCAACATCTCTTCGATCGTCGGTGTGATCGGAAACCCGGGTCAAGCCAATTACGTTGCAGCAAAGGCCGGAGTCATCGGCTTAACGAAATCTACGGCAAGGGAGCTTGCATCACGCAATATTACAGTCAATGCGATTGCGCCTGGATTTATTACCACGGATATGACTCACGAATTATCGGAAGACATGAAAGAAGCGATGTTACAACAAATTCCGCTTGCGAGATTCGGTGAAGCAAAGCATATCGCCAAAACAGCGCTGTTTTTGGCTTCCGATGATGCCGAGTACATAACAGGACAAACGATTTGCGTAGATGGCGGAATGGCGATGTAAATGCGCCTGAAGAAAATAAAGGCGATATTTTATTTTTCATGTATATCGATTATAATGACTTGAGGGGAGGTGAATCGGATGGCAGATGTTATGGAAAGAGTAACGAAAATTATTGTTGACCGTCTTGGAGTGGAAGAGTCTAAAGTAACGCTTGAAGCTTCGTTCAGAGATGATCTAGGAGCAGATTCGCTTGATGTAGTTGAACTGGTCATGGAATTTGAAGACGAGTTTGATATGGAAATTTCCGATGAGGATGCTGAAAAAATCGCGACAGTCGGTGATGCGGTCAATTACATAAAAAGCAACAGTTAATCGTTGGAAGTAAAATGTCCCGTTGATTGCCGACGGGGCTTTTTCTACTTATAAATACCGATAAGGTGGAAGAAGATATGCGCAAACCAAAAAAAAGTCAACAAGCAGGAGAACGGGAGCGTTTGTTATTTAAACAGATCCAAGAAAAAATTGGAATTCAATTTTCCAATGAAACACTCCTGATGAAAGCTTTTACACATTCATCCTATGTGAATGAGCATCGAAAAAAGCCCTATGAAGATAATGAACGTCTGGAATTTTTGGGAGATGCGGTTCTGGAACTGACAGTTTCCCACTACTTATACGAAAAATATCCGATGATGAGCGAAGGAGAGCTGACGAAGCTCCGAGCTGCCATCGTGTGTGAGCCGTCATTAGTTGTTTTTGCCAATGAACTGCATTTTGGTGATGCCGTTTTACTTGGCAAGGGAGAAGAAATGACTGGCGGAAGAAAACGGCCCGCATTGCTTGCGGATGCCTTTGAAGCATTTATCGGAGCTTTATACTTGGATCAGGGCTTGGAAATAACGAAAGCATTCCTTGAAAAAATCGTGTTTCCAAAAGTGGACAAAGGTGCTTTTTCTCATGTGATGGATTTTAAAAGCCAGCTTCAGGAATTCGTTCAAAGAGACGGTTCCGGAGCGATTGAATACAATATACTCAAAGAACACGGTCCGGCCCACAATCGTGTGTTTGAAGCGCAAGTAATCCTCAATGGCCAAGTACTCGGCGAAGGCATGGGCCGCTCCAAAAAAGAAGCGGAGCAGCATGCCGCCCAAATGGCTTTAGGAAAACTAAACGAGCTTTAACTCAATAGTGAAGGGAAGAAACAGATTGTTCTTGAAACAATTAAGCATATTTGGATTTAAGTCTTTCGCCGAGAAGGTAACGGTCGATTTTGTACCCGGCGTTACCGCGGTTGTCGGGCCAAACGGAAGCGGCAAGAGCAATATTACAGACGCTCTTCGCTGGGTGCTCGGCGAACAATCCGCCAAAAGCTTGCGCGGGGGAACGATGGAAGACGTCATCTTTGCGGGAAGCGATTCAAGGAAGCCGCTTAATATTGCGGAAGTGACCATGATCTTGGATAATACATCCGGGTTGCTTCCGATTGATTATAATGAAGTCAGTGTGAAAAGATGCGTTCATCGGACCGGAGAAAGTGAATTTTATATCAATGGGAGCCGATGCAGGCTCAGGGATATTGTCGATCTGTTTACTGATTCAGGGCTTGGAAGAGAGGCCTTTTCCATCATTAGCCAAGGAAAAGTGGATCAAATTTTAAACAGTAAACCGGAAGAAAGGCGGACCATTTTTGAAGAGGCCGCCGGAGTCCTGAAATATAAGCAGAGAAAAATGAAAGCAGAAGGAAAATTGGCGGAAACAGAGGACAACTTAAACCGGGTAAACGATATTATCCATGAATTGGATGGACAATTGGAAACGTTAATGGAACAAGCAGAAAAGGCCAAAACATATCTGGATAAAAAAAGGTTGAAAGAAAAAAGTGAAATAGCGTTAACAGTATACCAAATCGAAACGCTTTATAAAGAATGGGAGTCGTTGAACAACAAGTGGGAAGAGCATACCGACAATGAGCAATCAGTGGCAAATGCCGTCCAGCAAGCTGAAATGGCTCTTGATGGGAAAAGGGAGACCGAGAATGGGCTTGACGAGGCGATCACCTCACTTCAAAATGTTCTTCTCGATGTGTCTGGACAACTAGAGAAACTGGAAGGGACGAGCCAGGTTCTTCAGGAAAGAAAGAAGTATACGAACGAACAAATGGAACAGCTCCAAGTTTCGATTCAAGAGGCCGGCAGTAAAATAGAAGAGTTAAAAAAACAACTCGAGGCCACGAGAAATCTCTTACAAAAAAAAGATCAGGAAATTGACCATGTCCAGGATGAGCTTAAAAAAAAGAAAAATGAGCTGGGCTTTTTTGATGACCAAATTGAGGCGACGATAGATTCGCTAAAAAGTGATTATGTCGAGGTTTTGAATCAGCGGGCATCCGAGAAAAACAGGCTTCAATATTTAGAAAGCCAGTTAAGCCAGCAGGAAATAAAGCTGCAAAAGGCGAATGAAAATTATGACAAATATTCAGGAGACTATCAAGATATAAAAAGCAAGCTTTTGGAGAAAAAGGAAAAAATCGTTCAAGTGTTAAAAGCCCTGGAAGACATAGTGTTGCAGGAAAAAGAACTTGTGGAACATATGAATGGGTTGAAGGGTAAATTGGATCAACAGCAATCCATGCTGATGGAATCCTACAGAACCGCCGATAAACTGAAAGCCCAAAAGGAAAGTCTAGAATCATTGGCTGAGGATTATGCCGGATATTTTCATGGTGTACGTCAAGTGTTGAAAGCCAAAAAATCCATTTTGTCTGGCATAGAAGGAGCCGTCGCAGAATTGATTGATGTTCCGAAAGAGCTGGAGACAGCCATTGAAATCGCGCTTGGCAGCGCCGTTCAACACATCATTGTCCAAACAGACGAAGACGCCCGGAAAGCGATCGAATTTTTAAAGAAAAACAGATTGGGACGGACGACTTTTTTGCCGCTTAATATTGTCAGGCCGAAACAGCTGCAAAGCGAGCAACTAGCGTTCCTTCAGCGTCACAGCCGATTTGTCGGCATTGCCTCGCAACTGATCCGCTTTGACAAAAAGCATGAGGCGGCAATTGGCAACTTGCTGGGAAATGTCATTATTGCCAAAGACTTGCAAGGAGCAACGGAGCTGGCAAAGCTGCTTCAATATCGTTTTCGCATCGTAACCGTCGACGGCGAAGTGATGAATCCCGGCGGTTCCATGACGGGGGGAAATTCAAAACAAAAACGGAACTCCCTTGTGGGACGCAAGAATGAGATTGCCCGGTTAAAAAAAGAGCTATATGCTGTGGAGACAACCATTTCAAACTATGAACTTGAAGGAAGCAGACTGAAGGAGCAACTTGCCAAATATAATAATGTGCTGGATGAAGCGGGAAAACAAAAGAAAAAGTGGCTGCGAGAGCGCCAGGAATTAGAGAAACAAATTTCCCAGCTTGAAATCAATGAAAAAAATGCGCAAGACTACATGGCTCTTTTTGAAATGGAAAAAAAGGAAATCACAGCCGAATGTATCTCGATCCAAGACCAAATGAAGCAAGTTGCATCCGTGTTGGAAAATAGTCAACAAGAAATTGCCAAGCTTGATAAGGAGATTGAAGAGCTCACAACAAAACGGAATGAGCAGCGTCAACATAAAGAGTTGCTTTCAGGGGACATAAACGAATTAAATACGCGTTATGCGACTTTGCATGAACAGAAAAACGCAGAAATAGCCAATCGGGACAGGCTTATGTTAACGTTGAAAGAATTGCAAAACGACATGGTGGACGCAGAGGAAAGACTCGCCGCACTCCAAAAAGAAAGCGAAAAAATCGAGAAAAATATCGTCGATAATCACCAACAAATACACATTATGCGGAAAAAAAAGGAAGAAACGATCGAAGAAGCTGCACTCAGGCGTAAAGAAAGAAACGCTGTCCAGCAAGCCATTGCGGAAATCGAAATCGAACTGCGAGCGTTAAAAAGAAAACATCGGAAAATGATGAATCTGGCAAAAGAAAGCGAATTAAAGAAAAACCGGCTCGAAGTTGAATTGGAAAACTATGCCCATATATTAAAAAATGAATATAGGATGTCTTATGAGCGGGCGAAAGCAGATTATCCATTAGAAGAAACACCTGAAGAAGCAAAAAACAGGTTGGAAGTGCTTAAGAATGAAATTGAGGATATGGGTACTGTCAACATTGGTGCAATAGAAGAATATGACAGGGTAAACAGCCGATTTGAATTTTTACAAGCCCAGCAGCAAGACTTAATGGAAGCGAAGGATACGCTTATACAAATTATGGAGGAGATGGATGGAGAAATGATTAAACGGTTTGGTCAAACGTTTGAATCCATCCAACAAGCATTTGAAGGAGTTTTTCGATCCTTATTTGGCGGAGGACGAGCGAAGCTGGAGTTGACAGCACCGGATGATTTATTAACGACCGGAGTTGAAATAGTAGCCCAGCCGCCCGGAAAAAAACTGCAAAATTTGAGCCTTTTATCGGGCGGAGAACGATCGATGACAGCCATCGCCCTATTATTTTCCATTTTAACAGTCAGACCAGTCCCGTTTTGTGTGCTGGACGAAGTGGAAGCGGCGCTGGACGAAGCGAATGTCCTTCGATTTAGCAATTATTTAAAAGAATTCAGCCAAAGCACCCAGTTTATCGTCATTACACACAGACAAGGCACTATGTCCGGAGCAGACGTATTATACGGCGTCACGATGCAGGAGTCCGGCGTATCCAAACTTGTTTCTGTAAAACTGGAGGAAGCTGAAGCGCTGGCCAAATAACCTTGGGGGTGAAGCAAATGAGTTTTTTTAAAAAATTAAAAGATAAATTTACAACATCAACCGATACCATCTCTGAAAAATTTAAAGAAGGCCTTGTAAAAACCCGTGATAATTTTTCCAATAAAATCAATGACCTCGTCGCCCGCTATCGTACGGTGGATGAAGACTTCTTTGAAGAGCTTGAAGAAATATTGATTCAGGCGGATGTCGGTTTTGACACGGTTATGGAACTTGTCGATGAGTTAAAGACGGAAGTGAAAAGAAGAAACATGAAAGATCCGCTAGAGGTCCAATCCGTTATATCCGAAAAGCTGATTGAGATTTACGAGTCGGGGGAGGATCATCTCGGTGATTTGAACATCCAGAAGGATGGTCTAACCGTCATTTTATTTGTCGGGGTTAACGGCGTCGGCAAAACGACGACGATCGGCAAACTGGCCCACCATTTTAAAGCGGAGGGAAACAAAGTGTTGCTTGCCGCAGGAGATACGTTCCGCGCCGGAGCCATTGAGCAGCTTGAAGTATGGGGTGAGCGTGTCGGTGTGGAAGTCATTAAACAAACAGCGGGTTCGGATCCGGCTGCTGTTATGTATGATGCGGTACAGGCCGCAAAAGCGAGAAAAGCGGATATTTTGTTATGTGATACCGCAGGCCGCCTGCAGAACAAAGTAAACTTGATGAACGAGCTGGGAAAGATCAAGCGTGTCATAGAAAGGGAGATTCCTGGGGCACCACATGAAGTTTTGCTCGTTCTGGATGCCACAACCGGGCAAAATGCCTTGCTCCAGGCAAAAACTTTTAAAGAAGCGACCGATGTCAGCGGCATTGTGTTATCCAAGTTGGATGGAACAGCCAAAGGCGGCATTGTATTGGCGATTCGGAAAGAACTCAATATTCCGGTGAAATTTGTCGGCCTTGGTGAAAAAATAGATGATTTACAGCCATTTGATCCTGAGAAATATATTTACGGATTGTTTTCTGATGCGATCGAGAAAACGGAGGAATAGTCGCTTTCAAGGAAACGGGTTGACGCCTCACTGGTAATGGTGTAAGATTTAGGGTGTGTAAAGGCTTTTAACTTAACAAGGTGGAGATCCCGATGATGCTTGAGAAGACAACGCGCATGAACTACTTGTATGACTTTTATCAAACGTTGTTGACTCCAAAGCAGCGTAATTATATGGCCCTTTACTACCGGGATGATCTTTCACTCGGAGAAATTGCCGAAAACTATGGCGTGAGCCGGCAAGCTGTATACGATAATTTAAAACGGACTGAAGCATTGCTCGAAGAGTATGAAAGCAAGCTTTTACTGCTGGAAAAATTCCAAAAACGAACACATTTGACGAGTTTGATGAGGGAACAGTTAAGCGACTTCCCGGATTTGAAGGATAAAATATCCATCTATCTGGATAAATTAGAGGAATTGGATTAGGGGGCGGCAATAATGGCATTTGAAGGATTGGCCGACCGGTTGCAATCGACAATTCAAAAAATCCGCGGCAAGGGAAAAGTAACAGAAGCGGACGTCAAAGAAATGATGCGTGAAGTCCGGCTTGCTTTGCTTGAGGCGGATGTCAACTTTCGGGTTGTCAAACAATTTATTAAAAAGGTGAGCGAAAGGGCAGTCGGGCAGGAGGTAATGAAAAGCCTCACGCCTGGCCAGCAAGTCATTAAAGTGGTGAAAGAAGAGCTTACCGATCTGATGGGCGGTGAACAAAGCAAGATTGCCACGGCGAAACGTCCACCGACGGTGATCATGATGTCCGGACTGCAAGGAGCCGGTAAAACGACGACAACGGGGAAGCTTGCCAATTTGTTGCGCAAAAGCTACAACCGCAAGCCTTTGCTCATTGCAGCCGATATATACAGGCCGGCGGCCATTAAACAGCTCGAGACGATCGGAAAGCAACTCGATATGCCAGTGTTTTCGCTGGGCGACCAAGTGAACCCCGTGGACATTGTCCGTAAAGGAATCGAAAAGGCAAAGGAAGAAAATTGTGATTATGTTCTAATCGACACTGCCGGACGGTTGCATATTGATGACGAGCTGATGGAAGAATTAAGGCAAATCAAGGAAGTAGCCGATCCGGATGAAATATTCCTTGTAGTGGACGCGATGACGGGGCAGGATGCTGTCAATGTGGCACAAAGCTTTAATGAGCAGCTTGACATTACAGGGGTCATCTTGACAAAGCTGGACGGGGATACCCGCGGAGGGGCTGCTTTATCCATTCGCTCCGTTGCCCAAAAACCCATTAAATTTGTGGGGATGGGAGAAAAGATGGATGCACTCGAACCGTTCCACCCCGAGCGAATGGCTTCCCGGATCTTGGGTATGGGCGATGTGCTTACCTTGATTGAGAAAGCCCAGGAATCTGTCGATGAAGAAAAAGCGAAGGAAATGGAACATAAATTCCGGACAGCCTCTTTTACATTTGACGATTTCCTTGAACAACTTGGCCAAGTCAGGAGCATGGGGCCGCTCGATGAATTGATCAAAATGATGCCGGGCGCCAACAAGATGAAAGGGCTCAACAATTTGCAAGTGGATGAAAAGCAGATTGGGCATGTGGAGGCCATTATCCGGTCCATGACAAAAGCCGAGAAAGAAAATCCCGAAATCATTAATGCGAGCAGGCGCAGAAGAATCGCCAAAGGGAGCGGGCGTCCCGTTCAAGAAGTAAACCGGCTCCTGAAACAGTTTGAGGAAATGAAAAAAATGCTCAAACAAATGTCGGGCATGCAGCAAAAAGGGAGAAAGAAAGGCTTCAAATTTCCGTTTATGTAAGAAAAGCGGAAAGCGCCTGTTCATCGACGTACAGACTGGAGCGCCTGCGACGAGATAAAGGAAACACGGCGAGGACCGAGCCGATGTTGACTTATCGTAGGAGTAGGCTCGAAGTCGGCTAGTCGATAGGCGCTAGAGCTGGACAATAAGAAAAGCGAAAAGCGCCTGCTTATCTAGAGCGCTTTTGCCAAGTTAATAGGACCATGGCGCCTCAGCTGTTTCCAATCAGAATAAGCTTCTTTGTGATGCGCTGAGGTTTAACCACTTCAATTAAGTGTACCGTGTCTTAGGAGACAAGAAGCTGTGCAAAGCGTCTGCATCTTGTGACGCGCTGAATAAGGCTTCTATCGAATAAGCCGGGGCGCAGGAGCATATTAGCGTAAAGTCAGCTAGTCGATAAGCGGCGCGGGAGCAAGATAATATCAAGCTTCCGCCGATTACCAAAAGGCAACTGTATGCCACGTAGTTATCCCGTCTTGGGGTTGCATACATGTCATTTTAACATGTTAAGAAAAAACACTTTACAAACAAAACACACACTGATATTATACTATCTTGTGTGAAACTATTCGGAGGTGCTTTAAAGCATGGCAGTTAAAATTCGTTTAAAACGTATGGGAGCAAAGAAAGCTCCTTTTTATCGGATCGTTGTTGCCGACTCGCGTTCACCGCGTGACGGACGTATCATTGAGGAGGTTGGCACATATAACCCAGTCGCTGAGCCTGCACAAGTTACAATTAATGAAGAAAGTGTGTTAAAGTGGCTTCAGGATGGGGCGAAACCTTCTGATACCGTCCGCAACCTGTTCTCGAAACAAGGTATTATGGAGAAATACCATAACGCGAAGAATAGCAAGTAAACGTGATAGCGATGCAAGAATTAATTTTGTCGATCGTCAAGCCGATTGTTGATCATCCTGACGATGTTCAAGTGCGTGTCAGTGAAGATGACAAACGAATTGTTTATCATCTTACGGTTCACGAAAAGGATATCGGGAAGGTGATTGGAAAGCATGGACGCGTAGCCAAAGCGATTAGAACGGTCGTGTATGCCGCTGCAGGATCCAAACAACATAAGAAGGTATACATGGAAATCGACGAATAGGGAGGAAAAACCTCCCTTTTTTTTAACGATATCACCGAAAATAAAAGACGGAGGATGATCGTGTGAAAATTATCCAAACTGTCACCGTCAAACAAATTTTAACCGAAAAAAGCCGTGAAAAGCTTTCCGCTAAATATAACCAGCAAAAACAGCAATTGCAAAAAGAATGCGATCAATTATTATTTGAGATGAAAAAATTGGAAAGAACAAGAAAGTTTTCAGCCGTCGGCCTAAAAGCCCAATTTGATAAGGAAATTGATTTGAGAAAGGAAAAAATAAAATTAATCGACTTTCAAATTGAGCAGCTTGGGATGCTTCCGTACGGGAGCGAGCTAAAGGATCAAGATGTCCAGGCACTTGTAGAAGTTGAAATTGGTGATAATTGGGAAGAAATAATGAAAGGGAAAACCGTCATTATAAAAGACGGAATCATATCTGAAATTCGAGAAAGGTGACTGTCATGGGCTGTTGGTTTAATGTTGGAAAAATTGTCAATACCCACGGAATACGCGGAGAAGTCCGAGTGATTTCCGTAACCGATTTTCCGGAACAACGCTACGCCCCGGGTAATACCCTGCATCTCTTCCTCAACGAAGCAGCACCTATTCCACTTGTAGTCAAAACACATCGCAAGCATAAACAATTTGATTTGCTTACCTTTGAAGGATATGACAATGTGAATGAAGTAGAACAATGGAAAAACGGGATGTTAAAAGTCTCCGAAGAAGAATTGATGGATCTTCCAGAAGGCGAATACTATTTTCACCAAATCATTGGCTGCAAAGTGTTGACTGTTGACGGAGAAGAGCTTGGTACTGTAAAAGAAATTTTAACCCCAGGGGCCAACGATGTTTGGGTCGTCCAAAGAGAGAACGGAAAAGATTTGCTCATACCCTATATCGCTGATGTAGTCCTTAAAGTTTCTGTTGATACAAAAGAAATTGTCATTGATCCGCTGGAGGGATTATTGCCGTGAGGATTGACGTATTGACTTTGTTCCCCGAAATGTTTTCAGGAGTTCTCGGTTCTTCCATTTTAAAAAAAGCTGCCGAAAAAAATGCCGTCACATACCATCTAACAAATTTCCGTGATTTTTCCGATGACAAGCACAAGACGGTAGATGATTACCCTTATGGCGGCGGCGCGGGAATGGTATTAAAGCCGCAGCCGATCTTCGATGCGGTAGAATGCGTAAAAAAGAAACATTCATCGCGCGTTATTCTTTTATGCCCGCAGGGAGAGACATTTACCCAAAAGAAGGCGGAACAGTTGTCAAAAGAGGAGCAAATTATTTTCATTTGCGGACATTATGAAGGATATGATGAGCGGATCAGAAGTATTGTGACTGACGAAATTTCCATTGGGGATTACATATTAACAGGCGGTGAACTGGCCGCTATGGTTGTCATTGATTCGGTTGTCCGGCTATTGCCGGGCGTTCTTGGAAATGAAAAATCACCTGTTTTGGATTCTTATTCAACCGGATTGCTTGAACACCCGCATTATACAAGGCCGGCCGAGTTTCGGGGAATGAAGGTGCCTGACGTGCTCCTATCCGGCAACCATAAAAAGATCGAAGAATGGCGTATCAAGCAATCTTTAAAAAGGACAAAAAATCGCCGGTCCGACCTTCTTGACAGCTATCCGTTAACGGAAGAACAAAAAAAGTGGCTTGACGAGGAAAATCTGTCCTAATTCCAATTGTAAATGACGGCTGGCTATGATATTATTACTTTTGTGGCTGGGAATGTAGCAAGTTGTTTCCAGTCGGTGACTACGGTGTTCCGCTGCAAGATTGAACGTTTGCATGAGCATCGGTGGAAGGAGATGAATACGATGCACAAATTAATAGAGGAAATCACGAAAGAGCAGCTTCGTACTGACCTGCCGGCATTCCGCCCGGGGGATACAGTTCGGATTCATGTAAAAGTCGTAGAGGGAACGCGTGAGCGGATCCAGCTGTTTGAAGGAGTCGTTATCCGCCGGCGAGGTGCCGGAATCAGCGAGACTTTTACCGTTCGCAAAATTTCCTACGGTGTTGGTGTGGAAAGAACATTTCCGGTCCATACACCACGAATTGCTAAAATTGAAGTCGTGCGTCGCGGTAAGGTTCGCCGTGCAAAACTTTACTATCTGCGCAAACTGCGTGGTAAAGCGGCTCGTATCAAAGAAATTCGTTAATTTATGGCTCATGCCTGCTTCGTTGCAACAAGAGGCCGTAAATGAAATTTGTCAAAGGAGCTTGGATTCAAGCTCCTTTTACTTTGCAATTTATTTCCTTGCGTTTTAAACTCGTGTAAAATGGTGTATACATATGAGAGAAAACATGTGAAAACTTCCCAGTGATGATTGGATGGTGACAAAATGGCGAAACAAAAAAATGAGATTTGGGAATGGACAAAAGCCTTGCTCATTGCCGTAGGGCTGGCTGCGATTATTCGTTACTTCCTTTTTGCTCCGATTGTTGTAGACGGGTTTTCCATGATGCCCACACTCCATAACGGCGACAGAATGATTGTTAACAAACTGAGCAAACCGGACCGTTTTGATATTATCGTCTTTCATGCCCCTGAGCAAAAGGATTATATAAAACGCGTGATCGGATTGCCCGGAGATACCGTTGAGTATGTAAACGACACACTTTATGTGAATGGAAAGCCTTATAAGGAACCATATTTGGAAGTCTACAAAAAGCAAAATCCGGAAGGTCCTTTAACGGAAGATTTTACTTTGGAGGAAATTACCGGCCACAAAACCGTTCCGGAAGGTGAACTGTTTGTAATGGGGGACAACCGCCGTTCAAGTAAAGACAGTCGCCATATAGGAACAATACCAATGGAAAAAGTGATTGGCGACACCAAATTTGTATATTGGCCTTTAAAGGATGTTAGAGTTGTAAAGTGATTGAATGGAGGAACATTCATGGCAATTCAATGGTTTCCCGGGCATATGGCAAAGGCTCGCCGGGAAGTGACAGAAAAATTAAAAGTCGTAGATATTGTGTTCGAGCTTGTTGATGCGCGGATTCCCATCTCATCCGCCAACCCTATGCTTGATGAAATCATTCTGCAAAAAAAGCGCCTTATTCTTTTGAATAAGGCTGACATGGCGGATCCTGATTATACGAAGGAGTGGATTCGTTATTACAGTGAAAAGGGCCATAAGGCGCTTGCCATTAATTCCCAGGAAGGGAAGGGATTGAAAGAAATCATCGCAGCATCGAAGGAATTGCTGAAGGAGCAAATCGAGCGGCGGGCAAAAAAAGGTCTAAAGCCAAGAGCCTTACGGGCGATGATTATTGGCATACCGAATGTGGGGAAGTCAACTTTGATTAATCGGCTTGCAAAGCGTAATATCGCCAAAACTGCCAATACACCGGGAGTAACACGCGGACAAGCATGGATAAAAGTCGGAAAAGAACTGGAACTTCTCGATACACCCGGAATTTTATGGCCGAAATTTGAAGATAAAGAAATTGGATACAAGTTGGCTTTAACAGGAGCCATTAAGGATTCATTATTAAATATGCAAGACATTGCCGTCTATGCGCTGGATTTCCTGAAAAGCCATTATCCGCAACGCTTAATGGAGAGGTACCAAATGGCGGATATAGCGACAGAAATGGCTGATTTATTCGATCATATCGGGAAGCTCCGCGGCTGTTTAATGTCCGGAGGGGAAGTTGATTATGATAAAACGGCTGACATCATCGTGATGGATGTGCGAACACAAAAGCTTGGTCGATTGACATTTGATTTTCCGAAAGAACAATCCGACTAATTTTTTGTAAACATATACATAACCTCTTCACTTGGCCGATATAAAAAACAGATAGACAATGAGGGACAATGGATGGACAAGATGACTGTCGAACAAGTAAAAAAATTGCTGCCAGAGATAACAGACGAGCAGGACCCATTATTTCAGCAGCTTGCCTTGGATTCACGCAAGGGCGTCCAAACCCTTGTAGCCAAATGGCGGCGTGAAAAACAAAAAGCGCTACTTGAGCGGAAGCGATATGAGAACATGAGCAAATTGGAAGAAGAAGCGAGAGCGGCGGGTTATGAGCATATCGCGGGAGTTGATGAAGCCGGGCGCGGGCCGCTGGCCGGGCCGGTTGTTTCGGCCGCTGTCATATTGCCTGCCGACTGTTATATCGCGGGGATCAATGATTCAAAACAACTTTCCGAAAAAAAACGCTTTGACATTTATCAAGAAATTACGGAAAAAGCAATCGCTGTCGGAGTTGGGATTATTTCGGCGCGGGAAATAGATATATTGAACATACATAATGCCGTCAAAAAATCAATGCAGACAGCCATCAGCGAATTAAGTGTCCAGCCGGATTTTATCCTTTTTGACGCCATGGAAATAGATGTGCCGTTTTCCTACAAGTCGATTGTAAAAGGCGACACAGCAAGTGTTTCAATAGCGGCTGCATCAATCATTGCCAAAGTCACCCGCGATCGGCTTATGATACAATATGATGAGCAGTTTCCCCAGTACGGTTTCCGCATCCATAAGGGCTACGGAACTGCAGGCCACTTGTCTGCATTGCAATCTTACGGGCCTTGTCCGATTCACCGAAAATCTTTCGGCCCGATAAAAGAACATGCCGGCCAGTGAGAAGGACGTGAGTTGATTGGATATACATACCATTTCGAGAATAATGTTTAATACCGATAAAGTCCCTGCTGACCAGCCGTTCATACTGCGGGATGGCCAAGTAGTATTTGCCAGAACACTTCGCTTTTTTCCCAATCAGCTGGCAGAAATTCAAATTGGATCCAACCGCTTGATTGCAAAACTGGAGGTTCCTTTGGAAAGCGGAAAGGGATATTGGTTTCAGGCAGCGTTTCAACAAGGAGAATTGCTTTTAAAATTACTGTCGAAAGAAGCCCCTCGCACCCCTGGTCCCATTTCGCTCGATCACTCTCCATTTCCAGAGCAGAAGGGATTGCAAGAGCTTACAAATTTCTTAATGAAGGAACCCGTTCCATTGACGAAAGAGCAAATATTCACTGCTGGAAGATGGCTGAAGACAGTGAATGACCAAAGTTTGGCTATGGATGTCATCCGTTTTATGAGCAGGCAAAACTTACCCTTTATTGACTCGGTGTTTCAATCCCTTTTTGCGGCTGTAAACAAAACATCCTTCACCAATTTAATGTCCTCATTATATGAATCCCTCCAGCAGGAACCAAAAAATGCCCCTCTCGTTCAACAAATCCTTCAGCATCTTGAGGAGCTGCTCCATCATGGCAGCCATCAAGAAAAAGCTCATACAGGAACAGGCAAGGACGTTTTTCAACATCTTATGAGAGCGATTAAGCATACAGGGATCTTTTATGAAGCCAATATGGAACAGCTCAAGCCGGAGTTGGCATTAAAATCCCTTCTTGTAAAATATGTCGGGATCAATGAAGCTGGAAACACTTCGCGAAATTACGCGGAGCAAATTATTTTAAAAATGAACGGACAGCAGCTATTTTCAGCCAATAACACATCTGTTCAGCAAATCGTTTTCACTATTCCTTTAACAGTTTTTCAGCAATACACCGAATTAACAATGCAATGGACAGCAAAGCGGAAACCGGATGGAAAAATAGACGCTGATTATTGTCGGATTTTATTTTACCTTGACCTGCAACATTTAAAGGAAACGGTTGTGGACATGCAAATACAAAACCGGGTCGTCACAGTTACGCTCTTTAACGAATCAGAGGCAATCAAACCCCTGGCGCAAACGCTTATGCCCTTTCTAAAAGAGGAATTAAAAAATTTAGATTATACTTTATCCACGGTGCATATTCGCAAGCCGGCAAACAAAAGCCCTGTCGTAAACCGGCTATCAGGCTTGGAGAGCAATCCGTATACTGGGGTTGATATTCGGATATGAATGAGAAAAATGTAGAACAGAAGAAAGCCATTGCTTTACGGTATGCTGAAAGCGATCAGGCGCCTATCGTATTGGCAAAAGGAACGGGAAAAGTGGCGGAGAAAATTCTGGAAAAGGCGGAAGAAAATAATATTCCGGTGCAGCAAGACCCCACCCTTGCTGAATTGCTGGGACAGCTGAATATTAACGAAGCTATTCCGGAAGAACTATACGGCGCAGTTGCCGAAGTTCTGGCTTTTATCTATCAAATCGACAAGAAAACCGGAGAATCGAAATGAAAAGGCTTTAAGGGTGGACTTCCATTCGCCATTTTAATACAATAAACACGGTAATCTATTTTTTACAGTCTGAGGGAGGACGGAAAATGAATATCCATGAGTATCAAGGTAAAGAGATCCTGAGAAAATACGGCGTATCTGTACCAAATGGAAAAGTGGCATTTACCGTTGATGAAGCGGTCGATGCGGCAAAAGAACTGGGTACGGAAATATGCGTTGTAAAGGCGCAAATCCACGCCGGGGGACGCGGGAAAGCCGGTGGTGTGAAAGTCGCGAAAAATCTAGATGAAGTTCGTACATATGCTGACGAAATACTTGGAAAAACCCTCGTTACTCATCAAACAGGACCGGAAGGAAA
Source organism: Siminovitchia sp. FSL H7-0308 (assembly GCF_037980985.1). NCBI lineage: Bacteria > Bacillati > Bacillota > Bacilli > Caryophanales > Bacillaceae > Siminovitchia > Siminovitchia sp. FSL H7-0308. Next base: position 2,122,583 of record NZ_CP150282.1, on the reverse strand, counting down.
AGAAGTAAAACGGTTATTGATTGAGGAAGGCTGCGATATCAAGAAAGAATATTATGTCGGTCTCGTTGTAGATCGCGCCACAGATAGAGTCGTCTTAATGGCATCCGAAGAAGGCGGGATGGACATCGAAGAAGTGGCAGCTAAAACGCCGGAAAAAATATTTAAAGAGGTCGTCGATCCGGTTGTTGGATTAACTGGCTTCCAAGCAAGACGTATTGCATTTAACATAAACATGCCAAAAGAGCTTGTGGGAAAAGCGGCCAAATTTATGATCACTCTCTACAATGCTTTTGTTGATAATGATTGCTCCATTGCGGAAATCAACCCGCTAGTCGTTACAGGCGACGGCAATGTGCTCGCACTTGATGCCAAGCTGAACTTTGATGATAACGCCCTATTCAGGCATAAGGATATTTTGGAATACCGCGATTTGGATGAGGAAGACCCGAAAGAAATTGAAGCTTCCAAATATGACCTGAGCTATATCTCCCTTGATGGGAACATCGGATGCATGGTCAACGGTGCCGGTCTGGCGATGGCTACAATGGACATTATCAAACATTACGGCGGAGATCCTGCAAACTTCCTGGATGTTGGAGGCGGGGCTACCGCGGAGAAAGTAACAGAAGCGTTTAAAATTATTCTTTCCGATGAACATGTGAAAGGGATATTTGTCAACATTTTCGGAGGAATTATGAAGTGTGACATTATTGCAACCGGTGTTGTTGAAGCGGCCAAGCAAGTCGGCTTGAGTGTCCCTCTCGTTGTAAGACTCGAAGGCACGAATGTTGATTTGGGCAAAAAAATATTGAACGAATCCGGACTCAATATCATCGCTGCTGAATCCATGTCTGACGGTGCCCAAAAAATTGTTGAGCTTGTCAGCTAAAAAAAACAAAATACATGTACACGATTTGTTTTTCTTTTCGGCTGTACAAAACTGAAAGGAAGGTTAAAAAATCATGAGTGTTTATATAAATAAAGATACAAAAGTGATCGTACAGGGAATTACCGGTTCAACCGCATTATTTCACACAAAACAAATGCTTGAATATGGAACAAAAATTGTCGGGGGAGTAACACCTGGCAAAGGCGGTCAAGAGGTCGAAGGAGTTCCGGTCTTTAACACAGTCGAAGATGCTGTAAAAGCAACTGGTGCAAATGCTTCCGTCATTTATGTTCCTGCTCCATTTGCGGCAGACGCCATTTTGGAAGCTGTCGATGCCGAGCTTGACTTGGTCATCTGCATTACAGAACATATTCCGGTTCTTGATATGGTAAAAGTAAAAAGAGCTATGGAAGGCAAGAAAACACGCCTTGTCGGCCCGAACTGCCCGGGAGTCATTACTCCGGAAGAATGTAAAATCGGCATTATGCCTGGCTATATTCATAAAAAAGGCCACGTAGGCGTCGTCTCCCGCTCGGGAACTTTGACATATGAAGCCGTACATCAGCTTTCCCAAGCGGGAGTAGGCCAATCCACTGCGGTCGGAATTGGCGGAGACCCTGTTAACGGCACCGACTTTATCGATGTTTTAACCGCGTTCAACGAAGACCCGGAAACAGAGGCGGTCATCATGATCGGGGAAATCGGCGGAACAGCCGAAGAAGACGCGGCCCGCTGGGTAAAAGAAAACATGACAAAGCCGGTTGTCGGATTTATTGGCGGTCGTACAGCACCTCCAGGAAAGCGGATGGGTCATGCGGGAGCCATCATTTCCGGAGGAAAAGGAACCGCTGATGAAAAAATCCGCGTCATGAATGAATGCGGCATAAAAGTAGCGGAAACACCAGCTGTTATTGGTGAAACATTGATCGGCGTCCTCAAGGAAAAAGGGCTGTACGAAAAATGCAAAACGCATGCTTAAAAACGAACGAAAAAGGGATTGGCCCGTTACCATCATGTTGAAGGCTTTTTCCCCCAGTTTTTCAAAAATGGCCCCTCCTTTTGAGGGGCTGTTATAAAGGAGATGGTATTCATTTTTAAGGAAAGATTGTTACATCTTCTCCATTGTCAATTACCGAATGGCTCCATTAGACACTTGCTGGAATTGGACCCCGATTTATCACAACTCTATTCGATTTCCTTCTCAACACTTCAATCTTTACTCCATTTAGACCCTTCTTCCAAGAAGCGATTTTCGGAGCAATTTTATACAATGGATATGAACAAACTTCTTTCTTTATACCATTCGAACAACATTGCCGTTATCACTTACCGTGACGAAGAATATCCTGAACAATTGAAGGAAGTTTATGATCCGCCGCTCGTTCTGTTTGCCAGAGGAGACACCGCTCTTTTGAAAAGGCCTTCATTAGCGATTGTGGGGGCCCGAAAGGCGGACAATTATGCCAAAAGGTCGATCCGATTGCTGCTTCCCCCGCTTCTTCAAAAAGGATTCATCATCATTAGCGGATTGGCAAGAGGAACCGATAGCATAGCCCATCAACAGACAATGATGATGGGTGGAAAAACAATCGGGGTGTTGGGAGGCGGTTTTTTTCACCTTTACCCGCCTGAAAACAAAACTCTTGCGGAAGAGATGAGTAAACATCATTTGCTCTTGTCCGAATATCCCCCCATCTGGAAGCCGAAAAAGTGGTTTTTCCCGATGCGCAACAGAATTATCAGTGGTCTTGCCAAAGGAACCGTTATAATTCAAGCGAACATAAAGAGCGGTTCTCTGATTACAGCAGACTTTGCTCTAGATGAAGGCAGAGAAGTTTTTGCGGTTCCCGGGCCCATCGACAGTCCTTTGTCAGAAGGGACGAATAGACTGATTAAACAAGGGGCCAAACTCGTATCATCCGGGGAAGACATTTTAGAAGAACTCCTGTTTTGAGGATTTTGTAAAACAATAAAACTTGCATTTTGGCCAAAAGTGGGATAGATTCATCAAAAGAAGCTTTGAACAGGCTGTCACCTTTCGCCTGTTCTATTTATTTCATTGACAAAAGAATGATACATGTATAAGATTTATTCTGATTTCAGTAACTACACCTCTAGGGAGGATTTTTGTATGTCCGATTATTTGGTTATTGTGGAATCGCCTGCAAAGGCGAAAACCATTGAACGATATTTAGGAAAAAAATATAAAGTGAAAGCATCCATGGGGCATGTCCGCGATTTGCCGAAAAGCCAAATGGGTGTAGACATCGAACATAATTACGAACCAAAGTATATTACCATCCGTGGGAAAGGCCCCATTTTAAAAGAATTAAGGACTGCGGCAAAAAAAGCGAAAAAGGTTTATCTTGCAGCTGACCCAGACAGGGAGGGAGAAGCGATTGCCTGGCATCTCGCCCACAGCTTGGATGTTGACATCACTTCCAATTGCCGGGTTATTTTTAACGAAATTACGAAAGATGCCATTAAAGAATCGTTTAAACATCCCCGTCCCATCAACATGGACCTGGTGGACGCACAACAGGCAAGACGGGTTCTGGACAGACTGGTAGGGTACAATATCAGCCCGCTTCTTTGGAAAAAAGTGAAAAAGGGATTGAGCGCCGGAAGGGTGCAATCAGTGGCAGTCAGACTGATCATCGACAGGGAAAATGAAATTAAAAATTTCGTGCCTGAAGAGTACTGGTCCATTGAAGGCAGTTTTAAAAAAGGAAAGGACCCTTTTCAAGCAGCTTTTTACGGAGTTGGCGGCAAGAAAGTAAAACTGACGTCCGAAGAGGACGTCAAAAACATATTGGGAAAAGTCAAAGGCGATCAATTTATAGTAGATACCGTCACTAAAAAAGAAAGAAGACGGAATCCGGCAAAACCGTTTACGACTTCTTCACTGCAACAGGAAGCCGCGAGAAAGCTGAACTTTCGGGCCAAAAAGACGATGATGCTGGCCCAGCAACTATACGAAGGAATTGACTTAGGAAAAGAAGGCACAGTCGGACTGATTACGTATATGAGAACAGATTCCACGAGAATTTCAGATCTGGCCAAAAACGAAGCGGCGGAATACATTACGGCCAGCTACGGGCAAGAATATAAAGGAACCGGCGGCCGGAAAGAGAAAAAGGCTGTCAACACCCAAGACGCCCATGAAGCGATCAGGCCGACAAGTACGATGAGGGAACCGAACTCGGTAAAGGCCTATTTGAGCCGGGATCAGCTTAGATTGTATAAATTGATCTGGGAAAGATTTGTAGCGAGTCAAATGGCTCCGGCTGTCATGGACACGGTGGCAGTCGATTTAAAAAATGGAGAAGTCATATTTCGCGCAACCGGCTCACAGATCAAATTCCCGGGCTTCATGAAGGTTTATGTAGAAGGCACCGATGATCAGCTTGAGGAAAAGGAAAATGTCCTGCCGGCTTTTTCCGAAGGAGAGCATGTAAAAGCTGAGAAACTTGATCCGAAACAGCATTTTACGCAGCCACCTCCACGGTATACGGAAGCAAGGCTTGTCAAAGCACTTGAAGAGCTTGGAATCGGAAGGCCATCCACTTATGCGCCTACATTGGACACGATCCAAAAACGCGGCTATGTCGCTCTTGACAACCGCCGTTTTGTACCGACAGAACTCGGTGAAATTGTTTTGGAGCTGATTATGGAGTTTTTCCCGGAAATTTTGGACGTGGAATTTACGGCAAAAATGGAATCCAATTTGGATGAAATTGAAGAAGGCCAGCTTGTCTGGGTAAAACTGATTGATGACTTTTATAAAGGCTTTGAGAAAAACCTGAAAAAAGCAGAAGAGGAAATGAAGGAAGTAGAAATCAAAGATGAATACGCAGGCGAGGATTGTGAAAAATGCGGCAATCCGATGGTCATAAAAATGGGCCGGTACGGAAAATTCATGGCTTGCAGTAACTTCCCTGATTGCAGAAACACAAAGCCGATTGTAAAACATATTGGTGTTCAATGCCCGAAATGCCATAAAGGCAGTATTGTCGAAAGAAAAAGCAAGAAAAAAAGAATATTTTTTGGGTGTGACCGCTATCCCGAGTGTGATTTCTTGTCTTGGGATAAGCCGCTTGAAAGACCTTGTCCTAAATGTGAAGGCTTGCTTGTAGAGAAAAAATTGAAAAAAGGCAAACAGGTGCAATGTTCAAATTGTACCTATAAAGAACAACCGCAAGAGTAATGTGAAGCGAGCACTGGCTCGCTTTTTTCTATGAATGTAAAAAATGCACGATCCATAAGCTCATTGTTGTTATTTCTGAATTATTTAGGGTAAAATGCAATAGGGATGTGGAAATAGTGGAGTTTGTGAATGATTGATCATTATCAGGAGGTAAATAGATGACGCAATCTGTTAATATAGTCGGGGCAGGGCTCGCTGGCAGTGAAGCTGCCTGGCAGTTGGCGAAAAGGGGCGTCCCCGTTCATTTATACGAGATGAGACCTGCAAAACAGACGCCTGCACACCATACGGATAAATTTGCCGAATTGGTCTGTTCCAATTCTCTAAGGGCCAACTCCTTAACGAACGCAGTCGGTGTACTGAAAGAAGAGATGAGAATCCTCGACTCGCTTATCATTGAAGCGGCCGATTCGGCTTCCGTACCTGCCGGAGGCGCTTTGGCCGTCGACCGTCATGAATTTGCCGGTTATGTAACCGAGAAGATTCGTAACCACCCGCTCATAACGGTTTATAACGAAGAAATAACAGAAATACCTACAGGGCTTACCATTATCGCAACGGGACCATTGACGAGCCCGGGCCTTTCTGAAAAATTAAAACAACTGACCGGAGAAGAATATTTATATTTTTACGATGCCGCCGCGCCCATTGTGGAAAAAGACAGCATTGACATGGATAAAGTTTACTTAAAGTCACGATACGACAAAGGAGAAGCAGCATACTTGAACTGCCCCATGAATGAGGAGGAATTCGATCGCTTTTATGAAGCGTTAATCGAAGCGGAAACCGTCCCATTGAAAGAATTTGAAAAAGAAATGTTCTTTGAAGGCTGCATGCCGATCGAAGTCATGGCCAAAAGGGGCAAAAAGACGATGTTGTTTGGACCGCTGAAGCCGGTAGGTTTGGAAGATCCACGTACTGGAAAAACACCTTATGCCGTTGTCCAACTTCGACAAGATGATGCAGCAGGAACGCTATACAATATGGTGGGATTTCAGACCCATATGAAATGGGGACCCCAAAAGGAAGTCATCCAACTGATTCCCGGCTTGGAGAAGGTTGAAATTGTCCGTTATGGCGTCATGCACCGAAATACGTTTATTAATTCGCCCAAGGTGCTTAAAAACACCTATCAGTTTAAGGAAAAAGAAACAGTATTCTTTGCCGGACAAATGACAGGAGTGGAGGGCTATGTCGAATCGGCAGCGAGCGGGCTTGTTGCAGGAATCAATGCCGCCATGCTATCCAGTGGAAAAGAACCGCTTGTCTTTCCGAAGGAAACGGCCATCGGAAGTTTGGCCAACTATATCACAACAACAGGAGCGAAAAGCTTTCAGCCAATGAATGTAAACTTCGGGCTTTTTCCCGAACTCCCACAAAAAGTAAGGAACAAAAAGCAGCGAATCGAACAATATGCGCAAAGAGCATTAGCTACCATTCAAAACTTTATGGAAGTTGCGCCGATAAATGAATTGTGATAATATTTAGAAGGCTTCCGAAAGAGGGATTACATATGGTGCATAAAGCGGTACAATCATTTTTAGAGTATATGCAAATTGAAAAAAGCCATTCCTCTTATACAATTCAGTTTTATAAAAAAGATATTGACGAGTTCATCCATTTTATGAAAGAGAACGGAATCGGGTCGTTTAAAGATGTTGAATACCTAGATGCGCGCTTATATGTGACCACTTTATATGAAAAGAAATATGCCAGAACGAGCGCAGCCAGGAAAATTTCAAGTTTACGAAGCTTTTTCAAATACTGTTTGAGAGAAAAACTGGTATCTGAAAATCCCTTTCTGTTGGTTATTCAACCAAAACTCGGGGTCAAGCTTCCAAGCTTTCTCTATGAAGAAGAAATGGAGCAGCTTTTTCTCGCATGTGATGTTTCCACCCCATTAGGAAAAAGAAATCGGGCGCTATTGGAGCTGATGTACGCTACGGGCATCAGGGTAAGTGAATGTGCGGAAATTGAAGACAAAGACATTGACTTCGACTTTTCTACAGTCCTGGTGAAGGGAAAGGGAAGAAAAGAACGCTACATTCCTTTTGGCGATTTTGCCAGGGAGGCATTGCTTATATATATTGATCAAGGAAGAAACGAACTGGTAAAACAGCCCTCTGCCCACAACAGACTGTTTGTCAATGCGCGGGGTGGACCGCTGACTCCAAGGGGAATCCGTTATATATTAACCGAATTAATGAAAAAGGCGTCATTGAATGGGAAATTGCATCCGCATATGATCCGTCATAGTTTTGCGACACACTTGCTGAATAATGGCGCCGATATGAGAACAGTGCAGGAGCTTTTAGGCCACTCGCATTTATCGTCCACTCAAGTGTATACACATGTAACGAAAGAACATTTGCGAAAAACATACATGAATTTTCACCCGAGAGCGTAGCGGGGTAGAAGGAGAGATTCCGATGGATCAATTTCATGCAACGACGATTTTTGCCGTTCATCATAATGGCAAGTGTGCGATGGCAGGTGATGGGCAGGTAACTTTTGGTAATGCCGTCGTCATGAAACATACTGCCCGCAAAGTACGTACATTATTTCATGGAAAAGTTCTCGCCGGGTTTGCCGGATCTGTTGCAGATGCATTTACGCTTTTTGAAAAATTTGAAGGAAAACTCGAAGAATTCAATGGCAACCTTCAGCGGTCTGCGGTGGAGCTTGCCAAAGAATGGCGCAGTGATAAAATATTGCGCAAGCTTGAAGCGATGTTAATTGTGATGGACAAAGACAACTTGCTCCTCATATCCGGAACAGGCGAAGTGATTGAACCGGATGACGGGATTCTGGCCATCGGTTCCGGGGGAAACTATGCGCTTGCCGCTGGCAGGGCCCTGAAACATTATGCTGGCGAACATTTATCAGCTAAAGAAATGGCAAAGGCGGCATTGGAAATTGCAGCCGATATTTGTGTCTACACAAATCGACAAATAATTGTCGAAGAATTGTAACACATGTCGGCTGCTCAATGCGGTACTGTATGTAAGGAGGGACTAATTTGCCAATTTTGAATAAAGGGAATGACTTAACTCCAAGACAGATTGTTGAGCGGCTTGATCAATATATCATTGGGCAAAAAGAAGCGAAGCGTGCTGTTGCTGTTGCGTTGAGGAATCGCTATCGGCGAGGACTTTTACAAGAAGATCTACGGGATGAAATTGTCCCCAAAAACATTTTGATGATAGGCCCTACGGGTGTCGGTAAAACCGAGATTGCCCGCAGACTGGCTAAAATGACGGGAGCGCCTTTTGTAAAAGTGGAAGCAACCAAATTTACAGAAGTAGGCTATGTCGGCAGAGATGTTGAGTCGATGATTCGCGACCTCATGGAAACGTCCATCCGGATCGTAAAAGAAGAAAAAATGCTGGAAGTGAAGGAACGCGCGGAAGAGCAGGCGAACAAACGACTCGTAAAACTTCTTGTCCCCGACAAGAAAAAAGCGGAGGGTTTTAAAAACCCCTTCGAAATGATCTTTGGGGGAGCGCAACAAGGCGAGACGACCGATTCTGCTAATGAGCAGGAAGAAATGAGCATCCGTGAGAAGCGGAGGATCATTGCGCAAAAGCTTGCGGACGGAGAACTCGAAAATGAAATCGTCCAAGTGGAAGTTGAGGAACAGCAACCATCTATGTTTGATCTTTTCCAAGGTTCGGGCATGGAGCAAATGGGAATGAATATGCAGGATGCATTAAGCAACCTCATGCCTAAACGCATGAAAAAAAGGAAACTTCCCGTAAAAGATGCACGAATTGTTTTAACAAACGATGAAGCCCAAAAATTGATTGATATGGATGAAGTTACGCAAACAGCTATCCAAAGAGCGGAGCAAACAGGCATCATCTTTATTGATGAAATTGACAAAATTGCCAGCAGAGGAAATCAATCTTCATCTGCAGACGTATCAAGGGAAGGTGTTCAGAGGGATATTTTACCAATCGTGGAAGGCTCCACGGTCATAACAAAATATGGCCCCGTCAAAACGGATTATATTTTGTTTATAGCTGCGGGCGCATTTCATATGGCAAAGCCGTCTGATTTAATTCCAGAACTTCAAGGGCGCTTTCCAATCAGGGTGGAACTTGAAAAATTGACCGTAAATGATTTCGTCAAAATTTTAACCGAACCCGATAATGCATTAATTAAGCAATATACGGCATTATTGGAAACGGAAGGTATACAAATAGAATTTTCAGACGATGCTATTAACAGGCTTGCGGAAATTGCTTTTGAGGTGAATCAAAATACGGATAACATTGGTGCCAGGCGCCTCCATACAATCATGGAAAAATTATTGGAAGATTTATCATTTGAAGCACCAGATATCACGCTTGAAAAAGTGGAAATCACACCGCAGTATGTTGACCAAAAACTCGCAGTAATCTCGGAAGACAAAGATTTAAGCCAATTTATTCTTTAATATTGTTGGAAGTAGAGTCTAATTAACCGTTAGGAGGAGAAACAATGGAACTATTATCAAGAACAAGAACAATTAACGCAATGCTTCAAAAAGCAGCCGGAAAACCAGTCAACTTTAAGGAAATGGCCGAAACATTATGTGATGTTATCGATACAAATGTATATGTATTAAGCCGGCGGGGAAAGGTGCTTGGTTATGCAATCCGCCAACAAATTGAAAATGACAGAATGAAAAAAATGCTTGAGGATCGCCAATTTCCCGAAGATTACACGAAAAATCTGTTTAACATTACAGAAACTTCATCAAACCTTGATGTAAACAGCCCATACACGGCATTTCCTGAAGAAAGCAAAGATTTATTTGCGACGGGTTTAACAACGATTGTTCCGATCAATGGTGGTGGTGAGCGCTTGGGCACACTGATCTTGGCAAGGTTGGATCAGGAGTTTGACAACGATGACTTGATATTGGCAGAGTACGGTGCAACAGTTGTAGGAATGGAAATCCTTCGTGAAAAAGCCGAGGAAATTGAAGAAGAGGCTCGCAGCAAAGCCGTTGTTCAAATGGCCATCAGTTCATTGTCTTACAGTGAATTAGAGGCGATTGAACATATTTTTGAGGAACTCAATGGTACGGAAGGATTGCTTGTCGCATCCAAAATTGCCGACCGTGTTGGTATTACCCGGTCTGTCATTGTCAACGCATTGAGAAAGCTGGAAAGCGCGGGAGTAATCGAATCCCGCTCGCTTGGAATGAAAGGAACATACATTAAAGTATTGAACTCAAAATTCCTCGTAGAATTGGACAAATTAAAATCAAACTAATATCAGCGCCGGGATTTTCCCGGCGTTTTTTATGTTAGTATGATATGGAAGCGACATGTATATGAAATGCCCAGATTCGCTAAAACAGCACGTTGAAGTATACAAGTGATGCACGGGGCCAACGCCGGATGGGCAAGCCGCTGAACTGGATGTCCTAGTGTATGAAAAGCGACACAGACGTGTCAGTAGCTGAATTGGACATTTCCGTTCCAGTGCAGGCGAAGCGGGCGCTGGCTTCGTCCCATATCACAGTACGAAGGAAAAGCGCTTTGTTTCGACCTCGATAAGATGGGTGCGTGTTTTAAAAAAGTGATTCGATCATAGTCTAGATTGGTTTAATGATATGATCTCCATATTCCCATGAGAATGGCTTGGATCGATCATAAGAAGATATTGCATATGTTCTATTATTTGACCAACCCGTCATGATATCCTAAAAACATGAAAGAATGTCGCATGGTCTGCCACATGGTGGTGCGTGAAGCGAAAGGGATCTTGCTGTTATAATGGAGGAAACGGGATATGCTGCCGAGTCGGTTATCATTGCAGTTTTTTGCATGAATGCTGTTCCATAAAGAAGTCTGAAGAAATTTAGCAAGAGGAATATATCATAAAAGTCGAACGGATGGATTTGGAAGATGCTCACCGTAATATCCAGAAAGAATAACATCGTGACGCTGAGATAAAAACATAAGTGTCACTCTACAGTTAGTACCATCCATTCACATTGTAAGAGCATGTTTTGAAAAAGATGTATCTAAACATGCTCTTTCTCTTTGCTTATATCAAGGTCAAAGGGTTATTTTACAGCCCCCCAACAAGATAAAAAAAGACCTTGTTGTCATAAAAACAGGAAAGTTGTCGAATTTTGCTGAGTGCCAGCAAGGTTTTCAGCCGCAGAGCAAATGGTATTTTACCCTAAGAAAAAAACTTGAAAAAACGGAAGGGAAAAAACATGGAAATGAATGAACGCTAGTGCTGGCTCTAACATATAAAAAGTCCTAGTACCACCGACGTCGCAGAAGAAGCGGATTAGATGTAAAAAATGCCATAAAAAGGAAAAATACAGCATTTTGAAGGTCTGAAAGTGTTCGGGCGACAGGTGCTAAAGGCAAGCATAGGCTGTTGGTCATAAGTCAAAATACTGGTATGACTAAAAAGGTCGACTTTTTGAAATTTGACCTGTATTTCTCGATAACATATGGATTTCTTACTCTTTTTCATAAAAAAATGAAAATCATATCAATTGTTTTCACTTTACGTTTTGATGTAATTTTTAATACATTTTTGCAATAAAATGTCACAAAACAATCTCATTTTCATAGAACTAAAGTACCATTTTTCACCTTTTTACCCCTTAAACCCGCAAAAAAGTATCGACATCTATAGACGTAATATGACATTCAGATTACAATAGTAGTAAGTTTAGGAGAAACATGAAAAAAATGGATGGTGTTTTGTATGACATTATTCTCTGGAATCTTCCCGACCCTAGAGGCTTCACTGAAGTATTCCACTATTAAGCATGAGGTGTCATCCCAGAATATTGCAAACGCGGATACACCGAACTACAAGGGGAAACGAGTAAGTTTTAAAAAGGCATTGGATAACTCTGTTGCAAACATGAAAAGTCATAGGACAGATCCACGACATTTTACATTGAAGTCTGATTTGCACCCGACCACCGGCATTGATAATGTACGTGTCCAATATCGCCATGATGGAAATAGCGTGGACATAGATAAAGAAATGTCGGATCTTGCGGCAAACCAAATTTACTTTAATGCAATATCAGACAGATTGAATGGAAAATTCAATTCACTAAAAAATGTTATAAAAGGAGGTAGATAAAATGTTTCATTCGTTAAATATTTCCTCCTCGGCTCTCACTGCCCAACGTCTAAGGATGGACACAATCTCGTCGAATATGGCGAATGTAGATACGACGCGCGGCAGAATGGTAGATGGCCAATGGCAGCCTTACAGGCGCAAGATGGTAGTGATGCAGCCGCAGGACACATCCTTTTCATCCATTTTCAACAAAGCTGTCAGTTCAAAAAGTAATGAAAAAATGCACAATGGCGTAAAGGTGTCACGTATCATTGAAGATCAAACGCCCTACCGTGCAGTATTTGATCCGGTTCACCCGGATGCAGACGAAGATGGGTATGTGTACTATCCAAATGTTGACCCCCTGAAAGAAATGGTGGACCTGGTCGGTACCACCCGATCCTATGAAGCAAATGTAACTGTTCTCAATGCGACAAAAGGAATGTTAATGAAAGCTCTAGAAATTGGAAAATAGAGGAGAATGACACTGAATGGAAGTACAGCTACTAAATTCACAATTAGTAAACTCGAACCCTGGCAATCAAGCAAGCAAAGCAATGCAAGGGGCCGGTCAGGAAAACGGATTTGGCACTTATTTGAAAAAAGCTTTAAATGAGGTAAATAATCTTCAGCTAGAATCTGATGTGGCGACAAAAAAGTTGGCTGCGGGAGAAAAGATAGAATTGCATGAAGTAATGATCGCATCACAAAAAGCATCCGTATCCATGCAAGCGGCATTGGAAATCAGAAACAAAGCAGTAGAAGCATATCAAGAAATCATGAGGATGCAAGTGTAATATTTAAGGGGATATTCGATGAGGGAGAAACTGGAAAAGCAACTACAATACATAAAAAACTTTTGGGTGGAGCGATCTAAGAAGCAAAAAATACTGTTTATCTCATTGCTCGTTATTGGCCTGTTATTGGTTGTGGGCTTAACTTACATATTCAATCGGCCGTCAATGGTTCCCTTGTATACAAACTTAAAGGCCGCCGAAACCGGCTCAATCAAGGAAAACCTGGATTCCAAAGGAATTAAGTCGGAAATCACAGACGATGGAACAACGATAAAGGTGCCAGAGGGACAGGCTGAGTCATTAATGGTTGAGTTAGCAGCGGAAGGAATTCCGAAGTCGGGTAATATCGATTATTCTTTCTTTAGCGACAATGCAAGTTTTGGGATGACAGACAATGAATTTAATGTCATTAAATTGGATGCAATGCAAAATGAGCTGTCGGAAATGATAGCTAGCGTCGAGGGTGTTGATGAAGCAAAAGTAATGATCAACATACCTGAGAAAAGCGTTTTCGTAAAAGAAGGAGATGAGAAAGCAACTGCTTCCATTGTCCTTCAAACTCAACCCGGTCACGAATTTACTGAAAAGCAAATACGGTCTTTATATCATCTTGTATCAAAAAGCGTGCCCAATCTTCCAACTGAGAATATTGTGATAAGAAACCAATATTTGGAGTATTACGACTTGGAAGAAAGCGGCCTTGCTGATAACAGATTAGATCAGCAAATGAAAATCAAGGATAAAATTGAAAAGAATATTCAAAGACAAGTTCAACAAATGCTTGGCACGTTAACGGGATTTGACAAAGTGGTCACTCTTGTTACAGCCGATATTGACTTTTCCCAAGAAAACAGGGAGGAGAACTTGGTTACACCTGTAGACGAAGAAAATATGCGCGGAATTGCCATTAGCGCCCAAAGAATAAATGAAGCTTATACAGGAGAAGAGGGTGTTCCTGGCGGAGTGCCTCAAGCAAGTGATCCAGCAGACGCCGGCGCCAATCAATACGTTGAAGGTGCTGGAAATAACGGGGAATATGAGAAGTCCGAAGAGACGATTAATTATGAAGTAAACAAAGTCCGCAAGGAAATCGTCGAAAGTCCTTATAAAATACGGGATTTGGGGATACAAGTGATGGTCGAGCCGCCAGACCCGGAAGATGAAAACTCTTTTCCGGAAGAGCGAGTCGATGATATTCGTGATATCCTCTCTACTGTTGTCAGGACTTCAATTGACAAAGATCCGGATGTGGAAGTAACGGATGAAGAGATTGAAAACAAGGTTGTCGTATCTGTGCAGCCGTTTAATGGAAAAACAGCCATGGATGAGGAAGCCAAAGGAAGCCTACTGCCTTGGTGGGCATATATCATATTTGGACTACTTGTGGCCATCATAGCAACTTTGATATTTTTATGGATTCGATCTTCTAAATCAAGGGAAGAAGCCGAAGAAGTGGAAGTTGTGGAACAACCGGAAGACACTAACGCAGACACGGATATGAAAGCCGAACTGGAACCATTTGAACACCGTAAACAGCTGGAAGTATTTGCGCAAGAAAAGCCCGAACAATTTGCGGAGCTGCTTCGCACGTGGCTGGCTGACGATGAGGAGGCATGACGCATATGAGAAAAGATCAAGAACTAACAGCCAGGCAAAAAGCTGCCGTGCTTCTTATTTCATTGGGTCCTGAAAGTGCCTCTAAAGTATATAAGCATTTGTCAGAAGAAGAAATTGAAGCATTAACGATGGAGATTACTGGGGTTAGAAATGTTAACTCGGAACAAATTGACGAGGTTATTCAAGAATTTCACGAAATTGCAATCGACCAGAAGTACATATCTCAAGGCGGCGTTGACTATGCAAAAGCAGTGCTCGAAAAAGCGCTCGGCGAAGAAGAAGCCAGCCAAATCATCAATCGATTGCAATCCACCATGCAAGTTAGGCCTTTTGATTTTGCAAGAAAGGCCGATCCAAGCCAAATTTTAAACTTTATACAAAATGAGCATCCGCAAACCATTGCTTTGGTATTGTCCTATCTGGATCCGGAGAAAGCAGGTCAAATTCTTTCGGAATTGCCCAATGATACGCAGGCTGATATCGCCAGAAGGATCGCGGTAATGGATAGAACATCTCCGGATGTCATTAAGGAAGTTGAGTCGATACTCGAAAGAAAGCTTTCTGCCACTGTAACCAACGATTATTCACAAAGCGGGGGAATTAATACTGTGGTGGAGGTCCTTCAAGGTGTTGGGCGTGCAGCCGAGAAAACCATTCTTGATGCGCTTGGCGTTCAAGATCCCAAATTGGCGGAAGAAATTAAAAAGCGGATGTTTGTGTTTGAAGATATCGTCACACTCGATGACCGCTCTATTCAGAGAGTCATAAGAGAGTGTGAAAATGAAGATCTGATGTTGGCGCTTAAGGTGGCAAGCGATGAAGTCAAAGAAATGGTCTACAAGAACATGTCATCACGGATGGCTATGACGCTTCAAGAAGAGATGGAGCTCATGGGACCAGTCAGATTAAGTGATGTTGAAGAAGCGCAATCAACGATTGTTTCGATTATTCGCCGTTTGGAAGAAACCGGAGAAATCGTACTGGCGCGAGGAGGAGGAGACGATATACTTGTCTAAGCTCATCAAACTGAATTCCGAACACCTTACGTCTGCCACAATAAAGCCAAAAATTATAGAAAAAGTACAACCTTATGAAGAGGACACCGAAAATAAAACGATAGAATTTATTATTGAAGCAGAACATAAAGCAAAAAAGATTTTAGCTGATGCTAACGATGCTGCCGACAAATTAAAAATGGACATTGAAGAAGAACGCCAATCATGGGATGCCGAAAAAAAGAGATTGCAAGAGGAAGCATGGAATGAAGCTTATCAAAAAGGATTGGAAGGCGGGAGAGAAGCAGGTAAAAAAGAATACAAGCAATTGATTATGCAAGCCCAGGGCGTCATTGAACAAGCAAAAAACGAATGCCGTGCATACATCGAAGAGGCCGAGTATACCATACTTGAACTCGCTATCGAGAGTGCGCAAGCCATTTTGCAATCCGAAGTTTCGAATCATCCGGAACAATATATTGGTATCGTGAAAAACGTATTAAAAGAGTTGAGAAACGAACCGGAAATCTCTTTATATGTCCATCCTTGCCAATATCCTTTCATGATGGAAGCGTCTAAAGAGCTTGCCGCCGCAAGTTCCACTGATGTCAAAATGTTTATATACCCATCTGAAGAAATGGACGAACATGGCTGCATTATAGAATCGGAAAATATCAGAATAGAAGCAGGTATCGACAGCCAACTGTCAGAGTTAAAAGAAAAGCTAACGGAAATACTTTCCGCTGATGAAAAAAAATGAAGGCGAAAGACTTAATTCCGCATATCCGTAATATTAATACGTTTAAACGATATGGAAAAGTGACGAAAGTTGTCGGGTTAATGATCGAATCACATGGGCCAGAAAGTTCAATTGGCGACGTATGTCTTATTCACGTTTCCGGCAGAACAGGCAAGGTTCGTACTGTGATGGCAGAAGTAGTTGGTTTTCAAGGGAGAAAATTAATTCTCATGCCGTATTCCAATTTAATGGAAGTAGCACCGGGCAGTCTTGTTGAATCAACCAACAAGCCTCTTAAGATACATGTGGGGAATGAATTGGTTGGAAAAGTTGTCGATCCCTTGGGGGTTCCGATGGATGGATCATTGGTTCCCCAAGGCATGCCTTCGGTACCGATAGAAAGAAATCCGCCCCCACCATTAACAAGGCCATCCATATCCAACAAATTGGAAGTTGGAATTAGAGTGATTGACAGTTTGCTTACTGTGGGTCATGGACAGCGTCTCGGCATATTTGCGGGAAGCGGCGTTGGGAAGAGTACGCTTCTTGGCATGATTGCCCGAAATATTCATGCAGATGTAAATGTCATTGCCTTAATTGGTGAACGGGGAAGAGAAGTGAAAGAATTCATTGAACGTGATTTAGGTCCTGAGGGATTGAAGAAATCAATTATCGTTGCCGCAACATCCGACCAACCTGCCTTAATGAGAATTAGAGGCGCTTTTACCGCAACGGCCATTGCTGAATACTTTCGGGATAAGGGTTGCAATGTAACGTTATTAATGGATTCGGTAACGAGAGTGGCAATGAGCCAAAGAGAAATTGGCTTGGCTGTTGGCGAACCTCCAACAACAAAAGGCTACACACCTTCTGTTTTTGCGTTACTTCCCAGGCTTATGGAGCGGACAGGGACAAGCGAAAAGGGGTCCATTACTGCCTTTTATACAGTTCTTGTCGATGGAGACGATTTGAATGAACCGGTTGCTGATACAGTAAGAGGTATATTGGATGGGCATGTTGTGTTAGACAGGGCAATGGCCCAAAAAGGCCATTATCCAGCGATCAATGTATTGAATAGTATCAGCCGGCTAATGAATCACCTGGTTACACCGGAACACAAAAAAGCTGCAGAAAAAATTCGCAATGTATTAGGTACTTATATGAATAATGAAGACTTAATCAATATAGGCGCCTATAAAAAAGGAAGCTCTGCAGAAATTGATGAAGCCATACAATATTATCCCGCTATTATGAAGTTTTTGCAGCAGGAAACAAATGAACGGATATCCAGTGAAGAATGTATCAGGTCATTGATTCATTTAGTAGAAACAGGTGAGTTTAAATGAAGTTTGAATATCGATTTCAAAACTTATTAGAGATAAAAGAAAGAGAAAAAGATGAAGCATATGTGTCGTATCAAAATGCAGTTCATCAATTTGAAAAAGCGGCCACCACATTGTATGAGTTTCTAAGGAAAAAAGAGAACCTTGAACAAGTCCAGTCAAACGAACTACAAAAAGGGTTTACAGTAAACGGTATTAGGCAGTATCAACAATTTTTGCAAAGTATGACTGAGACGATTGATCATTGGCAATTGGAAGTCATTCAAGCGAGGGAACAGATGCAATCTCTGAAAGATGAACTTCTGGAAAGGGATATTGAATGTAAGAAATATGAGCGTTTAAAAGAAAAAAACGAAGAGTCTTTCTTACAATTCATTCAGCGTCATGAAAACACTCAAATGGATGAATTGGCAGCTATTCAATATAGTCATCGAAAGGGAAATTAGGTGGTGAAGTGGATAAATCCTTGAAAGATATGGAACAAAACGAGAAAAAGGGAGTATTTAAGAAGTTTATATTATGGGTGGCGGTTCCGCTTTTAGTCATATTGCTCCTCATTCTTGTCATTGCATCCATTGCTGGTATAAACGTCTTTGAAAAGGCGAAAAAATCAATGAGCAAAGTACCGATTCTTTCGGCTTTTACAGATAGCAGCACATTGAGCATTGAAGAGTATCAAAAAAGAATTGTGGATCTGGAAGGAGAAATACAAGACAAAAACACTCAACTTGAACGCCTTCAAAAAAAATTGGAAGAAAAAGAAGCGGAAGCGGACAAGTTGCTTTTGGAACAGGAAAGATTGGAGAGTTCCATTGAAGAAGACGCAGAAGGGAATCCAGAAAACAATAAGGAAGCTAAGCCTGACATAAAAGAGATAAAAGCGGTCTATGAAACGATGGCGCCCAAAAAAGCTGCACTGATTATCCTGGAAATGAAAGAAGAGGAATCATTAAACATACTTTCTAATTTATCGACCGAATCATTGGCGAGGATATTGGAGAAAATGCCTCCGGATAGAGCGGCTGCCTTCTCCCAGAAATTATCAACGGAGGCCAATGAAAGGAGGTGAGTGCAGTGCGGCTGCAGCTGTTAGAAATGATGCCCAATAAAGTAACGTCCGAAACGGGCCAGGCAAATGTGGATCAAGGCACTTTATTTCATCAGGTGCTTGGAGGACTGATAAAAAATTTGAATGGTGATGACCCGTCTTTGCTTTCTGAAGAAGGTGATTCACAGTCGCAAAAATTAACGCAGGATGTTCAAAACTTTGCTTCTTTGCTTTCTGAGGAAGATGGTTCGGTACTCCAAAAGTTGATCAAGGACATTCAGCATTTGGTTCCCTTGCTTTCGAAAGAAATAGAGCAGGAGCTGGAACATATAGACCCGCAATTATTGGAAAATATGAAACAAGTTCTTTTGGAACTGGAGAACACAGAAGTCACGAATCCGCTTGATTTATTAAAGAAACTGGAGGAGTTCATTTCCCTTGTTGCTGAATCGCCGGTTGAGCATGAGCACAACACTATTCAACAACTGCATCAGTTGGGAGAAAAGTTGACATCAATCTTGGGAACCCCAGAAGCTCAGAAATACTTGCGCTTTGACGAATTTAAAACGCGACCTGCTCCAGAGCGGTCTGAAATTGTTTCAGAGCTGACTAAGACTGTTCCGGAGCCGACTAAGACTGTTCCAGAGCGGCCTGAATCTCTCAGGGCTGTTCAACCGGAAAACGAATGGCCGAAAGTAGCGGACTCAACTGAGAAACATAAAGAGTCTCCTATTGTACAATTGGCGAAGTCAAGATCGTTGCAACCAGTGAACAATCAAGTGAGCAGGGAGCAACAATTGAACTTGGGGCTTATATTCGGACGCCAAGCTTATCAGGAACACGCAGCACCAAGAATTTCGATTGACCGCGACAGTCCTTTCAATATGGGTTTGACAGAAGCTCATACAAAGCAATACTTGTCCCGCTTACTTGATGACGGTGTTCAAGAACCAGAGGGGAGAGCACTTGTAAGGAAATTAGTTTCCGTTTTACGGAACGCTCATTTTTCCAATATTCATCAAACAAAACAATTGACGATTCGCCTTTATCCAGAACATCTGGGGATGCTGAGAGTCGAGTTATTCCAAAAAGAAGGGGAAATGGTTGCCCGTATTATCGCATCTACGCAAATGGCCAAAAAACTGCTTGATTCGAATTTACAGCAACTGAAGCATGGCTTGGTAAACCACAACATTCAAATTGAAAAAGTGGATGTAACACATCAGCCAAACATCGAAAAGCACCCGTACTTTGACGGCAAGCAAGGGCAAAAGGAGCAGCAAGAAGAACAACACAGCGAACAAACACAGAAAGAAAAGAAGGAAAAGAATGAACAACATTTTTCCATTGTACTAAATGATGCCATATTTGAGACGGAAGTGTAGGTGAAATTGTGACAAACGCGATCAACAACGACTATTCTGTACCGGAAAATCCATTTCAAAAGAAAAGTGAGGGTCAAAACACTTTAGGGCAGGATGCGTTTTTAAAGATTTTACTAACACAGTTACAAAATCAAGACCCTCTGAATCCGATGGAAGATAAAGATTTTATTGCGCAAATGGCCACTTTCTCGTCATTAGAGCAGTTGACAAATATTAATAAGACCTTGGAAATGTGGCAAGATGGTTTTTCACAGTCCTCTTTGCTTTCTTTTACCGAGTTTGTCGGGAAAGAAGTGACTTGGCATAGGGTTGATGGTCAAGATAGTGAGACGGGAGAGCCGATCATTACTGAAGGCAAGGGAGTTGTAGCATCTGTCCAGTTTCTTGGGGATACGGTACGGATCATTCTTGAAGACGGTACAGAACTGACACCGGCGAACATCTCTGAATTAATGCCTGCTCCGGCTGGAAATCCATTGCTTGAGGCGAGCCATCTCATTGGAAAAACAGTGTCATGGATGGACGATGAACAAAATGAACAATCCGGAACTGTACAATCCGTATCTGTTAAAAACGGTGTACTATCGCTTCTGCTTGAAGATCAGACTGTCGTTGATTTCAATCAGATTACGAAAATTTTGTAAAAAGGATAAAAGATCCATGAACAATCATTTTATTCATCCCTACAGCGGAAAAGTGAATGTAATCCGCCAGCCGGCAAACGAAGCGAAACATGCAACCGTGCAAAATAAACATTCATTTGCGCAACAGCTAAACGAAACGATTCAACAATCGAACAAGCTGACATTAAGCAAACATGCCAGGTTGAGGATGGAGCAAAGGAATATCCATATAAGTCCCAACAAGTGGGGCCAAATAGAAGAAAAAATACATAAGGCACAGGCAAAAGGCGTAAATGAACCGCTTGTGCTGCTGAAAGAGGCGGCGAGCCATATTTTCACAAATATTGATGGAACCATCATTATGGAATAGACATTTTGCAAACGGCTGGACCTGAATAGGGAGCCGTAACCGCGGAATGACTGAAGCGGTTGATTAAAGGAGGAAAAAAATATGCTGCGATCAATGTATGCAGGAATAAGTGGAATGAAAAACTTTCAAACTAAGCTGGATGTAATAGGAAACAACATCGCGAATGTCAACACACACGGATTTAAAAAAGGGCGTATCACCTTTCAGGACATGGTAAGCCAGACGATCTCCGGTGCCAGCGGCGGGGGGAATAATCGTGGAGGAGTCAATCCTAAACAAGTGGGGCTGGGCTCGCAGATTTCCGCGATTGAAACGATCGATACGCAAGGAAGCCCGCAAATGACTGATAGAATGCTGGATGTCGCCATTCAAGGAGACGGCTATTTGATTGCCCAGGTCGGAAATGACATTAAATACACACGGGTTGGAAATCTTGGTTTTGATCAATCCGGCACCCTTGTTACATCTACTGGTGCCCTAGTATTGCAAAGTAATGGGGATCCGATTGTCATTAATGATATTAATCAAGTTTCAAACATAAGCATCGCAGATGATGGAACAGTCTCATTTATGCGTAATGGAACACCTGGTACTGCCGGGGTGATCGGAGTAGCCAGGTTCCCTAATAATGGTGGGCTGGAAAAATCAGGGGAAAGCTTTTACATTCCGACTGAAGCGTCCGGGCCTCCCGCGCATGGGCAGCCTCTGGAAAACGGGGCAGGGAAGCTTTTAAGCGGAAGGTTGGAAATGTCAAACGTTGATCTTTCAGAAGAATTCACAGAAATGATCATTGCACAACGCGGCTTCCAGTCCAATTCAAGAATCATTACCACATCCGATGAGATACTTCAGGAACTTGTCAACTTAAAACGTTAACTAAAAGGAGGGGACAGGACCGGTCACACTCCGGTCCTGGATGATTATTGATTCAGGTGACGAAATTAAACGGAAAGTCTTTTTATTTGAATGCATTGTACATAGAAAAAATTGAAACTTTTCCTGATACGACCATTACTTTGACGAATGGGCATAAGTATGTTGTTTCGGAATCTGAAATTTTGGTCAGGGAAAGAATGCTTGATTTTTATCAATCAATTCAACTTTTTGGCCAGAAACAGGGGGGCCATGCTGATGGGTAAACGAATTATCAATATTTTGCTTATTATATTTATCGTTGTGCTTCTTGGCGGAACAGCTTATTTGTTGATAAATGACAACAGTGGAAAATCGAAAGATAAAGAGCCTTCCATTGACGAAGTGTTAGAAGCATCAGTTCATGTAAATGACATTACGACGAACTTGCAGGATGGCCGCTATATTAAGCTGTCTTTGACAGTGGAAACGGACGGGGAAGAAGCGAAACAAGAGCTTGAAAAGCGTGATTTTCAAATTCGGAGTATCATTCTGTCTGAACTTGCAGACATGAAGTCGGGAGATTTAGAGGGAAAAGAAGGGAAAAGGAAGTTAGAAGAAATGATGGAAGTCAAAATAGGCGAACTGTTACAAAATGGTGAAATAAAAAAAGTATATATCACCTCCTATATTGTTTCATGAATAAATATTCAAATTGTATCATTGGAGGTGGCTATCATGTCTGATGAGATATTATCTCAAAGTGAAATTGACGATTTATTATCGGGGCTTTCAGAGGGAGACATCACTCTTGAAGAAGAAGTACTTAATGAGCAAGAAAAAGATGTGCAAGTTTATGATTTTAAAAGGGCTTTACGCTTTTCCAAGGATCAAATCAGAAGCTTAACGAGGATTTATGACAATTTTTCCAGGTTATTGACAACTCTTTATTCTGCTCATTTACGAACATATACCAATTTTTCAGTCGCATCGGCTGATCAAATACCATATGACGAGTACATACGTTCCATTCCAAGTATGACATTTTTAAATGTCTTGGAAATACCGCCGCTTAAAGGCAGAATGATCATGGAAGTCCATCCCAATATTGCTTATGCGATGGTTGATCGCATTTTGGGCGGTAAGGGTTCTGGTTTGAACAAGATCAATCATTTAACAGATATAGAGATGAAGCTGTTGGAAAAGCTATTTCGGAGGACGCTGGAACCATTGCAAGAGGCGTGGACGGGCATTACGCATATTGATCCGATTTTAACCGAAATTGAAGTGAATCCACAATTTTTACAAATGGTTTCCCCAAATGAAACGGTTGTTGTCATTACAATGCAGGCAACGGTTGGAGAAACGAGCGGAATGATTAATATATGTATTCCCCACGTTGTACTGGAGCCCATCATTCCGAAGCTTTCGGCACAATATTGGATGGAATCGGGCGCCAAAGAAAGAAAGCCTGAAACCATTTTGGCATTGGACAAAAATATAAGAGGTACAGAGATGGAAATAACAGCCGACTTGGGTTCGGCGGATCTGACTGTAAAAGATTTTCTGTCGCTTAATGAGGGGGATGTTTTTCAACTCAATACAAGTATAGATGACCCCCTAACTGTCAAAATTGCCGGCATCCCGAAATACCTGGGTCAACCGGGCAGGAGACATAATTATCTTGCTGTACAAATTCTATCGATGATAAACGAGGGAGATGAAGACAATGAATAATGAGAAGCTCTCTCCGGAAGAGATTGAAATGCTGCTTTCTACAGGATTCATTGAAAAAGAGAATGAAAACAACAATGAAATAGATGATTTGAATGAAATGGAACGTGACGCATTAGGCGAGGTAGGCAACATCTCTGTCGGCAGGGCAGCAACCACTCTTTCTACACTGCTAAATCAAAAAGTAGAAATCACAACGCCGACTGTTTCTATGTTAGACAGGGATATCTCGGATGAGCCTTTGGATTCGGGTGTGGCTGTCCGTGTTACCTATACTTCCGGCTTTTCAGGGGTAAATGTATTAATTCTAAAAAAAAGCGATGTAGCTGCCATTGCCGATATGATGTTGGGCGGGGATGGAACGTCGCCTGCAGAAGAAATGGATGAGATCCATTTAAGCGCTGTTCAGGAAGCGATGAATCAGATGATTGGTTCAGCAGCATCATCGATGTCCACATTTTTTAGTAAAAGGGTGGATATTTCTCCTCCCACTATTCATTGGCCTGAAGACTCCTTTGTTGAAGTATTGGAAGAGTTGTCAAACCAAAGCAAGTTTGCCCGCGTTTCTTTCCAGTTAAAAGTCGGTGATATTATTGATTCCACATTAACACAGCTCATACCGATCGACTTTGCAAAGGATTTGGTGAAAGAACTTATGTTAAAGCTTGAAAAAGGAGGAGATGAGCAGTCCAAGATGGAAAAAGCAGGAGAGAAACCTGTTAAAGAACAGAGTGAGACGACTTCCCCTCAAATGACAGATAAAGAGGCATCGCGTCCCAGGAAGGAAAATACAAGGACAGCCACTCAACAAATGGCTGCCGAAAACACTCCGCCCAATGTTCATAAAGCCGACTTTTCCGATTTTAATGAAGAGAGTGTTGATAGTTTTGAAGCCAACAACCTTGATGTTTTACTGGATATACCTTTGCAAGTGACTGTTGAGCTCGGACGAACTAGCCGTTCGGTTAAGGAAATACTTGAATTTGGCGCAGGATCCATTATAGAACTTGATAAATTGGCTGGGGAACCAGTAGATATCTTAATCAACAACCGTCACATAGCAAAAGGGGAAGTGGTTGTGATTGATGAAAACTTTGGTGTAAGAGTCACTAATATTTTGAACAAGCGGAATCGCCTCGAACGTTTGAGATAGAATGGAGGCAAAGCCATATATTTTCATAGAGTTGGGAAATCGAACAATGATAAACAAAAGTAAAGTTTTATGGTGCGTGATCATTTTTTTCACCCTGATCAACCCGCCAGTTGCCCAGGCAAGCAAAACGGGTTATTCCGTCGGCGAATGCATGGAAAACCCTGAGAAATGCAAAGAAGATAAAGAAGATACGGAACAAGGGGATGTTGCGCCCCAAAAAAATCAGTCAGTTTCAATCGGTGTGATGGATGTCTTAAAAATGCTATTTGCCTTGATTTTTGTCATCGCCCTTTTATATTTCTTGTTAAAGTTTATCAATAAACGGACCCAATCATATCAACAAACAAGCCTGATCCAAAATCTTGGCGGGACGGCATTGGGCGGCAACCGCTCGCTCCAAATGGTAAGGGTCGGCAAGCGCCTTTTTGTTTTGGGTGTTGGTGAAGATATTCGCTTGATTAAAGAAGTATCAGACGAAAAAGAAATTCAGGAATATCTTCACCAGTATAACGAGCAGTTGGAAAAGAGTTTTCAGCCAACAAAGCTGACAAAATGGGTTAACAATGTAAAAAAGGCTGTCAAGCATGGAAGCGGAATGGACAACAAACATAAAAAAGATTTTCACCAGCAGCTGATGGATGAAATGGATGGCATCAAAAAAGAAAGATTACAGGCGCTTGATCGTTTGCGGAAGGAGAGTGAGACACATGAGTGAAATCACGGAGTTTTTTAACAGTTCACCAGAATCGGTGTCCACTTCCGTTAAATTGTTTCTCCTGTTAACCGTGTTGTCGATCACTCCAGGCATTTTAATGGTCATGACATCATTTACGCGTATTGTGATCGTTCTTTCATTTGTGAGAACGTCCCTGGCAACTCCACAAATGCCTCCTAACCAGGTCATCGTGGGCTTATCGCTGTTTTTAACATTTTTCATTATGGCACCCACATTCAACGAGGTAAATAATGAAGCGCTGACCCCTTTGTTTGAGGATGAAATTACTTTGGAAGAAGCGTACACAAAGGCTGCGGTGCCTTTTAAAGAATTTATGAGCAAGCATACAAGACAAAAAGATTTGGAACTCTTTCTAACGTATACAGAATCTGAACCGCCCGAGTCGATTCAGGATATTCCATTGCAGGCACTTGTGCCCGCCTTTGCGCTCAGTGAAATGAAGACCGCGTTTCAAATTGGCTTTATGATCTTTATCCCCTTCTTGGTCATTGACATGGTTGTGGCCAGTGTTTTGATGTCTATGGGGATGATGATGCTTCCGCCGATGATGATTTCTCTCCCGTTTAAAATTTTGCTCTTTGTGCTCGTTGACGGGTGGTACTTGGTGATCAAATCATTGCTTGAAAGTTTTACGTAACAAGTTTTAACCCGCTGCCCCATATTACGGGTCTCACCGTCACTAATTGAAGTTTCACTTTATCCGGCTTTGACTGGCAGGAAGCCCCCTGCTTTCAGAAAATCACATGAGCGTGATCTGTATAGGGAGCACTGTCAGTAATCGCCCGATGGCTTTGGATGGCCAGGATAAGAAGAAACTTTGACAGTGATACATCGCATGTTTTCAAGGCGGGCAAAAAGGCGTTGCAACGTACAAGCGAAGCGAAAAGACAAGGAAAGTTTCGATCGTACCGTCATCATCTGTAGAAAAAGCGCAAGCTTTTTCGAGGAAGTCTCTGCATGACATGGGCTTATGAATAGGACGCTTTCGGCTTTTGCCTTTGTTCTGCCTTTTATTAGCGGGAACGCCACATCGTGCGGCAACGTCTGCATGAACCACACCATGTGGTCCTATTTCACTTTATACATTCAAAGAAGGTGATCATATGAGCGCCGAATCGGTTATTTCGTTAGCGGGAAAGGGAGTTTATACGATTTTAATTATCGCCGGCCCTCTTCTGTTACTTGCATTAATCATTGGCCTGGCCGTCAGTATTTTTCAGGCAACGACACAAATACAGGAACAAACCCTCGCGTTCATTCCCAAAATTATTGCAGTCCTGTTGGGAATTGTATTTTTCGGGCCCTGGATGTTAAGTCGGATGTTATCCTACACTTCGGATATTTTCCAAAACTTAACCCAGTTTGTAGGTTGATGGAATGGAAGAGTTTATTACACGATTTTCAGTCTTTTTGCTTGTATTTGTCAGGGTGTCTGCCTTTTTCGTCACGATGCCGCTATTTTCATACCGGACACTGCCTTCCTTATTTCGTATCGGCCTTGCTTTTTTTGTATCGGTTTTGATGTATGCATCGGTATACCAGGGAACGATTGATATTAATGCGGCTTATTTTCTGTTGATGTTAAAAGAGGCGGCTGTAGGACTTTTTATCGGGTTTATCGCCTATATGGTTTTGACTTCCATTCAAGTTGCCGGAAATTTTATCGACTTTCAGATGGGGTTTGCCATCGCTAATATCATTGACCCGCAAACAGGCGTTCAATCTCCCTTAATTGGCCAGTATTTGTATATTTTTTCTCTTTTATTGCTCTTGGCCGTGGACGGACACCATATGCTGCTAAACGGGATTTTTTACAGTTATCAGTTTATTCCGCTCGATCAGGCCAGCTTTGGATTTGCCAATGCCAATCTGGCGGAGTATATCGCAAAATCTTTTTCGATGCTGTTTCTAATTGCTTTTCAAATCTCAGTGCCTGTTGTTGCCGTGCTTTTTCTGGTAGATGTGGCACTCGGGATAGTGGCCAGGACGGTACCGCAAATGAACGTGTTTGTCGTTGGTTTTCCAATCAAAATTGCTGTCAGTTTTATTGTCCTGTTTATTGTGATGGGTGTCATATTTGGTGTCATTCAACAGTTATTTGAAACGATGGGACAAGTGATGAGAGATGTGATGGAAATGCTGGGGAGTCAATCATGAAACAGTTTCAGTTGGATCTTCAATTTTTTGCGGGGGAGAAAACAGAGAAAGCAACACCGAAGAAAAGGCAAGATTCGAGAAAAAAAGGACAGGCGGCAAAAAGCCAAGATGTCAATACAGCGATTGGATTGCTTGCTGTCTTCACCTTTTTACTGTTTTTTTCCTCGAAGCTGGGCCAAACAGTTTTTCATATTTTTCGGGAAACATTTACGGAATATATGCTTCTTGATTTGACGCCTGGGAATTTGCGGCTCATTTCCATTGAAGTATTAAACGGAATGGCTATTCTTTTGGGGCCCATCATGCTATTGGGATTGCTGGCAGGAGTGGGGGCGAACTTGCTGCAAATCGGGTTTATGGCAACAACCGAGCCGCTCAAACCAAAGTTTGAAAAAATTGATCCGATCAAAGGGATGAAGAGGATATTCTCTGTCAGGGCAATTGTTGAATTGTTAAAGTCGATTTTGAAAATCGGGTTTGTCGGCTTCGTGGCTTTCTTTGTATTGTGGCAAAGAATTGACGAAGTGCTCGTGCTGTCCCATAAAGCCGCCCCCGCAGCTTTAAAAACAATCGCAAGCTTGACCTTGCAAATGGGAATCAGCGCCTCCATCGCCTTATTGCTGTTATCCCTATTGGACTATTTATATCAACGGTATGATTTTGAAAAAAACATCCGGATGTCCAAGCAGGATGTAAAGGACGAATTTAAAAATACAGAAGGCGATCCGCTGGTAAAATCAAAAATTAAGCAGCGGCAAAGAGAGATGGCCATGGCTCGCATGATGCAGGAAGTTCCCAATGCGGATGTTGTCATTACTAACCCCACACACTATGCCATTGCCCTTAAATATGACGAAGATGAATCCGACGCTCCGTTTGTGGTAGCAAAAGGACTCGATTTCATGGCGGAAAGAATAAAAAAAATTGCCAAGGAACATGATGTTGTGCTTGTTGAAAATCGTCCATTGGCACAGGCATTATACAAACAAACCGACATCGGGGACAAAATACCCGAAGACTTTTTTAAGGCGGTTGCTGAAATATTAGCTTATGTGTATCGAATCAAACATAAGATTTGATTTGGGCTTTAGGGAGAGAACGTATGATGAAAGTAAAAGATATTACTATTTTATTAGGCGTTATATTAATCATCGCCATGTTGGTCATTCCGTTTCCGCCATGGCTGTTAAGCTTTCTCATCATCGCGAACATTTCTCTCGCACTGTTGGTTGTACTTACTTCCATGAACATGCATGAGCCGCTGCAGTTTTCAATTTTTCCATCTTTATTATTGCTGCTCACTTTGTTCAGGCTGGGACTAAACGTTTCGACGACGAGATCTATTCTTTCCGTTGGAGATGCCGGAAATGTCGTAGAAACCTTCGGGACATTCGTAGTTGGCGGTAATGTCCTTGTTGGACTGGTTGTTTTTTTTATACTGGTCATTATTCAATTTGTCGTCATTACAAAAGGAGCCGAACGGGTATCGGAAGTAGCCGCGAGGTTTACCCTCGATGCGATGCCGGGCAAACAGATGAGCATCGATGCTGATTTAAATGCCGGCATTATTTCAGAGCACGAGGCGAAAGTGCGAAGAGAAAAAGTGGCCCGCGAATCCGATTTTTACGGAGCGATGGATGGGGCCAGCAAATTTGTAAAAGGTGATGCCATTGCCGGTATTATTATTGTACTGATCAATCTATTATTTGGAATTTTGATTGGAATGCTGCAACATGGCCTGCCGATCGGGGAAGCCGCTTTGAAATACTCCATGCTTACGGTAGGAGATGGGATTGTCAGCCAAATCCCTGCGCTCCTGATTTCAACGGCAACCGGTATTGTTGTGACAAGGGCCGCATCAGACGGGAACCTTAGTTCTGATATCGTCGGACAACTGCTCAGTTACCCAAAGTTGCTGTACATCGCGTCTGGCACCATTTTTCTGCTTGGTCTTGCAACACCCATACATAATATGCTAACGGTCCCGATTGCAGGCTTACTTGGAGCAGGGGGGTTCTTCCTTTCCCGGATACCCGACAAAGAAAGTGCTGCAATAGCACAAGCTCCTGAGGAACTGGAAGCGGAAGAAATGAAAAAGCCGGAAAATATACTTGGGTTATTGCATGTGGACCCGATTGAGTTTGAATTTGGGTATGGGCTCATTCCGCTTGCCGATGTGAAGCAGGGAGGAGATTTGCTGGACAGAATTGTCATGATTAGGAGGCAATTGGCATTAGAACTGGGAATTGTGATTCCTGTTGTACGGATACGTGACAATATCCAGTTGGAACCTAATGCCTACCAAATTAAAATTAAGGGTCACCCTGTTGCTTCCGGTAATTTGTTATTGGATCATTACTTGGCAATGAGTCCGGGAGGCGAGGACGAGATTGAGGGAATTGATACGATTGAACCGTCCTTTGGTCTTCCCGCAAAATGGATTACAGAAGAAGTAAAAGAACAGGCCGAGATTGCCGGTTATACCGTTGTCGATCCTGCTTCTGTCGTAGCGACTCATTTAACGGAAGTGCTTAGGGCGAATGCTCATGAGCTGCTCGGCAGACAGGAAACGAAAGAATTGATAGATCACTTAAAGGAAACACACCCGATTCTTGTTGAAGAAGTAACACCTAATCCGCTCACGATTGGAGAAGTTCAAAAAGTCCTTGCCAAATTGTTAAAAGAGCAAGTATCGGTCAGAAACTTGGTTGTTATATTTGAAACACTTGCTGATTATGCAAAGACGACCATTGATACCGATCTGCTAACGGAATATGTTCGCCAGGCGCTGGCACGGCAAATAACAAAACAGTATGTAGGAGATGAGCCAGTCTTAAAAGTCCTGACAGTCTCAGGAAAAGTGGAAAAAATGATTGCTGACAGCATACAGCAAACGGAGAATGGCAATTACTTGGCCATCGAGCCAAATGACTCGAAAAAAATATTGGAATCTATTGCGGCACAACTCGAACAATTGTCGAAGGTGCAACAAATACCCATTTTACTCTGTTCTCCTGCTGTCAGAATGTATGTCCGGCAATTGACCGAGAGATATTTCCCACAAGTGCCAGTTCTATCCTATAATGAGTTGGAAGCGGATATTGAAGTACAGAGCATCGGGATGGTGAATATCTGATGAAGGTAGAAAAAATCGTGGCGGCTTCGATGCCGGAGGCTATTAACAGGGTAAAAAAACAGCTCGGCGAGGATGCTGTCATATTAAGCTCAAAAGTGTTATGGACGAAGGGCATTATGGGACTTTTCAAGAAAAAGCAATTTGAAGTGATTGCCGCTCTTGATCACGTAGAGGAAACAAAGCCAGTTCAACCGGCAGTTTATGCCCAAATGCTCCAACCAGCGCAAAATGATGCTGTTTTAAAAGAACTGGAAACGTTGAAAAAAATTGTGAAAAAAAGAAGTTATGTCCCTGATTCCAAACTGGAAATGTATCCGTCCGCGATTCAAAAAAATTTGTTAAGATGCATGAATCAAGAGCTGGATAAGAATTTTGTCCTGGCGATTGGGGACCAGTTATTGGACATGTGGAGGAAAGCAGAAAAAGAACCCGATGAAATGGAAATGGCGCTGGCGGCTAAATCCATTCTTTGCGGCGAATTAAAGAAATTGGGCTTTTCTGGCGCGACATTCGAAAAAAAATTTATTGCGCTTGTCGGGCCTACGGGTGTGGGAAAAACAACGACCTTAGCCAAGCTGGCAGCCTGCGCCATGCTTGAACAGAAAAAGAAGATCGCCTTTATGACGATGGATACATACCGCATTGCCGCGATCGAACAATTAAAAACATACGCTAAGCTGCTTGATGTCCCGGTGGAAGTCGTATATGACGCGAATGATTTTAAAGAAGCCGCAAACAAACTTGCTTCCTACGACCATGTATTTATTGACACAGCGGGAAGGAATTATCGTGATGGCAAATTCGTCACCGATTTAAACGGTATACTTTCACTGGTAAGTGATTTGGATATTTATCTCATATTAACTGCCTCCATGAAAGAAAGGGATGTTGAATCCATCATGAAGCATTTTCAGCATCTCAGTGCTCAAAAATTTATTTTTACAAAAGTGGATGAAACGGATGTTTACGGTCCCATGGTTAACATGATGCTTCAGTATGGCTTGGCGGCCGACTATATCACAGACGGGCAAGAAGTACCCGATGACCTTGTCCTTGCTGCACCGGAGTTGTTTGGCAACTATATCTTTGGAGAGCAAAGCAGATGAAGGATCAAGCAGAAGGCCTGCGTTTAAAATTGAAGAACATAACAAAGAAACAGGCGAGGACTTTAGCCGTGGTCAGTGGGAAAGGCGGAGTGGGCAAATCCAATATTTCAAGTAATTTAGCTGTCATCCTTGCCAAAAGAGGATATAAAGTGCTTGTTTTTGATCTCGATATCGGCATGGGGAATGTCAATTTACTGTTGGGTGGCTCAGCGGACAAGACAATGGGTGATTTTATCCTAAAAGGTGAACCGTTAGCCCAAATTGTGCAGAAAGGGCCTTTGGGCGTCTCGTATATTGCAGGCGGAAACGGGCTATATGGCGCGGTTGAACTGGATAACAATACGGTCAAGTCGCTTCTTGCAGGTTTACAAATGTTTCAGGAAACATACGATTATATTATTTTTGATATGGCGGCAGGAGCCGGCCAAGCATTGCTCCATATCCTGCTGGCAGCCGACTATTTAATCGTTGTGACAACCCCGGAACCTACTGCGGTCATGGATGCTTACTCAATCATGAAACTGGCCTATCTGCAGAATGAAAATACCCGGTTTCTCGTAGTGTGCAACCGGACTGATCATGAACGACAGGGACGGGAAACATTCTTTCGTCTACAGCAAGCCATGCGCAAGTTTCTTCAAAAGGAAATCGAATTGTTGGGGATATTACCGGAAGACAAACTTGTACGAGAAGCCGTCTTGAATTACACCCCTGTTTATTGTGTGTATCCCCGTTCTTCCGTATCTATTATATTGGAACATGCCGTTGACCAATTGACGGGAAGAAACGGCAGATCTGATGGTGAAACAAAGAACGATTCATTTATGGCAAGATTGCGCAAGCTGTTTCACGGCAAATAAACAAGGGGCTACTTTCTCAAACGTTTCCCCCGTTTCCATTTCGAAAAGGAGGAGATATATATGTCACTTTCCCCACCTCTTGAAGAACGGAGGCATTGGGATCTCTGGAAAAAAACAAGGGATGAACAATCCGGCAACCATTTGGTAAAAAAATATATGCCTCTCGTTTCATACCATGTCCAGCGGATTTCCGTCAATTTGCCTAAAAATGTAAGTCGGGAAGAGTTACGGAGCCTTGGGCTCATTGGTCTTTTGGACGCATTTGAAAAATTTGACCATTCCCGGGATCTAAAGTTTGAAACGTATGCATCGTTTCGGATAAGAGGCGCGATTTTGGACGGCCTTCGGAAGGAAGATTGGCTTCCGAGAAACACCCGCGACAAAGCAAAAGAAATCGAATCTGTGCAGCAAAAGCTAGAACAGCAATATATGCGGCGTGTAACCGTAGAAGAGATTGCGCAAGAGCTCGGCCTTGATGAAACAGATGTAACGAAAACATTAAATGAATATTATTTTTCACAAATTATTTCAGTGGATGATTTTTTAACTGGAGACGAAGATCAAGAACATCACGGCTATATCATAAAAGATGAACAAACCCCCGGACCTGAGGAACAGCTTGTCCATCATGAATGGCTGGAAGAAATGGCTGGGGCAATCGCCCATCTGACGGAAAATGAACAACTCGTTTTAAGCCTGTTTTATAAAGAGGAGCTAACATTGACAGAGATCGGCCAAGTCCTAGACTTGTCGACCTCTAGAATTTCCCAAATTCATTCTAAAGCGTTATTTAAGTTAAGAAACCAGCTCATGCAATTAAGATAGCGAGGGATCATCTTGACAGCCGTAATGATACTTATTTTATTTTTAATAAACGCTCTTTTGATTTTTGCCATTATCCTCCTGTTTATGCGGCAAAATCGGCTATTGGAGGTTGAAAAAAAGCAGCGGGAAATGCTATCTGAAGCGGAAGAGCTGGTAAGCGGCCTGCTTGCGGAGATGAGGGAAGAAAACGACCGGTTTTTACAGCAACTCGCGCATGCTAGAAAGATGGATGAAAAACCGGGGCAGAACACCTCATATAACGATAAAGCGGACAAACCTGAAGACGTCATTGGAGGCGGGCTATCCGAAGAAGCGATAGACAGTACTGAGGAAACAATAGACATCACTGAAGAAATGTTAGACAGGGTTGAAGAAACGGAAAATGCTCAAGAGGAACAATCCCTCCGAAACCAAGTGGAAGCAATGGCGGCCCAGGGGATGACAATGACAGAGATCGCAAAAGCTCTTGGGAAGGGGAAAACCGAAATTGAACTTGCCATGAAATTTTACCAGCAGGCTTAAAACATTACTTGATTACGATTTTTGATTGTGCTATATTATTTGGTGGTATTAAAACACACGTTTCATAATTTTGTGACAGGGTGCTGTTTGGCATTATTGCAAAAAACAGCCTGCACAAAAAATGATTGAAACGGAGGAAAAAAACCAAGGAGGAAACATTTTATGTCTATCATTTCTATGAAGCAATTGCTTGAAGCTGGTGTACATTTTGGACACCAAACCCGCCGTTGGAATCCTAAAATGAAGAAATACATTTTTACGGAAAGAAACGGTATTTATATCATCGACTTGCAAAAAACTGTGAAAAAGGTCGAGGAAGCTTACAAATTTATGAGAGAGCTTGCCGAAAACGACGGGAAAGTTTTATTCGTCGGAACAAAGAAGCAAGCCCAGGAATCTGTTAAAGATGAAGCGGAGAGAGCTGGACACTTTTATGTCAACCACCGCTGGCTCGGCGGAACTTTAACGAATTTTGAAACAATCCAAAAAAGAATCGAGCGCTTAAAAGCGATTGAAAAAATGGAAGAAGACGGAACATTTGACGTTCTACCGAAAAAAGAAGTTGTCATGCTGAATAGGGAACGTGACCGTCTCGTCAAGTTTTTAGGCGGAATCAAAGACATGAAGACTCTTCCTGACGCAATGTTTATCATTGATCCGAGAAAAGAGCGCATTGCAGTGGCTGAAGCCCGGAAGTTAAATATTCCGATTGTGGGTATTGTTGATACGAACTGCGATCCGGATGAAATTGATTATGTGATTCCGGCAAACGACGACGCAATCCGCGCGGTTAAGTTGTTGACAGCTACAATGGCCGATGCCTTGTTGGAAGCTAAATACAGCGAAGAAGAGCAGGAAGAAGAAGAAGCGTCTGAAACTGCCAATGCATAACAGTTAATGCAGTGAAAAGGTGATAAGAGTGGATACGCTTGTCACCTTTTTTTAAAACAACTTGGTTCGTATCTCATTCAAGGAGGAAAAATAATGGCAATTACTGCACAAATGGTAAAAGAACTGCGTGCCAAAACAGGTGCGGGCATGCTAGACTGCAAAAAAGCACTAACAGAAACAAATGGAA
This sequence comes from Siminovitchia sp. FSL H7-0308, assembly GCF_037980985.1. NCBI lineage: Bacteria > Bacillati > Bacillota > Bacilli > Caryophanales > Bacillaceae > Siminovitchia > Siminovitchia sp. FSL H7-0308. The sequence goes on along the minus strand of NZ_CP150282.1, from coordinate 2,087,319 downwards.
ACATGGAAGAAGCAATTGACTTTCTCAGAAAGAAAGGCATGGCTTCGGCAGCAAAAAAAGCTGATCGGATTGCAGCCGAAGGAACAGCTTATATCCTCAGTGAGGGCAATGAAGCTGTCATCTTAGAAGTGAACGCCGAAACAGATTTTGTTGCAAAAAACGAAAACTTCCAAGAGCTTGTAAAAGAATTGGCCCAGCATTTGCTTGCCAACAAACCTTCATCATTGGAAGAAGCACTTGAGCAAAAAATGAGCGGCGGCGAAACTGTCACTGAATATATTAACTCAGCCATTGCGAAAATCGGTGAAAAAATCACGCTTCGCCGCTTTGAAGTAAAAACAAAAACGGATAATGGCGTATTTGGTGAGTATTTGCATATGGGCGGACGCATTGGTGTTTTGACTGTTCTTGAAGGAACGACAGACGCCGATGTTGCCAAGGATGTTGCGATGCATGTCGCCGCAATCAAGCCTAAATACATTTCTCGCGATCAAGTGCCTGCGGAGGAAACAGAACGCGAACGCCAAGTGTTGACAGAGCAAGCCTTAAATGAGGGCAAACCGGAAAAAATTGTTGAAAAAATGGTGGAAGGCCGACTCGGCAAATTTTTTGAAGAAATTTGTCTGCTTGACCAATCCTTTGTAAAAAACCCTGATGAAAAAGTTGGTAAATTTGTCAGCTCAAACGGAGCGAAAGTTGTCGATTTTGTTCGTTATGAGGTCGGCGAAGGGTTGGAGAAACGCCAAGAAAACTTTGCTGAAGAAGTAATGAATCAAGCGAAGAAATAAATCATCCAGATTTAAAGGGAACACTTTGTGTTCCCTCTTTTACAAACTGAAAATGGAATACATAATTGATTTGGAGGTTCAGATGAGCATCCCGAAATATAACCGAGTTGTACTGAAATTGAGTGGAGAGGCGTTGGCGGGTAAAGAAGGCTTTGGCATTAATCCGGCCATCATCAAATCCATTGCGGAGCAAATAAAAGAAGTGGCGGAGCTTAATGTTGAAATTGCCGTAGTTGTTGGCGGAGGAAATATTTGGAGAGGGAAAGTCGGAAGCGAAATGGGAATGGACCGGGCTACAGCAGACTATATGGGTATGCTCGCAACAGTCATGAACTCGCTTGCCCTTCAAGACAGCCTCGAACAATTGGGAATTGAAACGCGGGTTCAAACGTCGATAGACATGATTCAAGTAGCTGAACCTTACATCAGGCGCCGAGCCATTCGCCACCTCGAGAAAAAGCGCGTTGTCATTTTTGCCGCTGGTACGGGAAATCCTTATTTTTCAACGGACACCACTGCCGCTTTAAGGGCTGCCGAAATTGAAGCGGACGTCATTTTAATGGCGAAAAACAATGTTGACGGCGTGTATAATGCCGATCCGAAGCTTGATAAAGATGCTGTCAAATATGAGCAGCTTTCATATCTTGACGTTTTAAAAGAAGGATTGGCCGTCATGGATTCAACCGCTTCATCACTTTGCATGGACAATGATATTCCGCTGATCGTCTTTTCTTTTACGGAAAAAGGAAATATTAAGCGCGCTGTGTTAGGTAAACAAATCGGAACGATAGTAAGGGGGAAGGAATAATGCCTAATCAAGTAATCTCGAATGTCAAAGAGAAAATGAAAAAAGCCATTCAAGTCTACACCCGGGAATTGGCCAGCATTCGTGCCGGACGAGCAAGCGCGGCACTTTTGGACAAAATTTCAGTTGATTACTATGGTGTCCCAACACCGATCAATCAATTAGCGACAGTCTCCGTTCCAGAAGCACGGCTTCTCGTTATTCAACCTTACGATAAAGCGGTTTTGGGCGATATGGAAAAAGCCATTTTAAAATCTGACCTTGGCCTTACACCGGCAAATGATGGTTCTCTTTTAAGAATCTCGATTCCACAGCTGACGGAAGAACGTCGCAAAGAGCTTGTGAAACAAGTAAAAAGAGAAGCGGAAGATGCCAAAGTCGTCATCCGGAATATTCGCAGAGATGGGAACGACGAATTAAAAAAGCTTGAGAAAAACGGAGACATATCTGAAGATGACTTGCGCTCATATGGAGAAGATATCCAAAAGCTTACAGATGAACACATCAAGAAAATTGATCAGATAACGAAGGAAAAAGAGCAGGAAGTTTTAGAGGTTTAGGCAAATATAATTGATATGATCCCCTCCTATCGGAGGGTTTTTTTATGGGATGATCAAGTTTCCCTCTATTTACGATAACGTCTCTTTTTCGTATTTTATTCTTTCTCTTGAAATTGTAATAATAAATCAGGCGGGAATCATATCGCTTATTCCTTCCAATATGCTAAAATATGTTTGATGCTAGATGCCAGCACTTCTGACGGAGGACTAATTATGTTTAATAAAATGAAGTTATGGAAAACTTCAAAAGATAAAGAAATTAGTGAAGACCGAGTAGGCCAAATAATGAACCAGCCGATACCGCAACATATCGCGATTATTATGGATGGGAATGGCCGGTGGGCGAAGAAGAGGGCACTTCCGAGAATTGCAGGCCATCACGAAGGAATGAAGACGGTCAGAAAAATAACGAAAGCAGCCAACCGCCTTGGGGTGAAAATATTAACATTATATGCTTTTTCAACAGAAAATTGGAAAAGGCCCAAATCGGAAGTGGACTATTTAATGAAGCTTCCGGAAGAGTTTCTCGGAAACTTTTTACCGGAGCTTGTTGAAGAAAATGTGAAAGTATGTACAATGGGCGACACAACCCGTCTACCGGAGACTACACGAAAAGCTGTCAACCATGCGATCAACAAAACGAAACATAATAATGGACTTATTTTAAACTTTGCATTGAACTATGGGAGCCGTGCAGAAATCATTGATGCAATCAAGCAACTTTCCGCCGATGTCAAGGATGGCCGGCTGAATGAAAATGATATTGATGATGAATGCTTTTCCAATTATTTGATGACAAAAAGTTTGCGTGATCCCGATTTATTGATTAGAACAAGTGGGGAGCTGAGATTGAGCAACTTTATGCTCTGGCAGCTTGCCTATACAGAATTATTCTTTATCGATGTATTATGGCCCGATTTTTCAGAAAAACATTTAATGGATGCGATCGAATCTTTTCAGCGCCGCTCTAGACGGTTCGGCGGATTAATCAGCGAGGAGTTTCAGTAATGAAAGAAAGAATTATATCAGCAGTTGTTGCCATGGGAATTTTTTTGCCGCTTGTATGGATAGGCGGACTACCTTTCGTCATTTTGACATATATGATGGCGACTATAGGACTTTTTGAATTGTTACGAATGAAAAAGCAGCCGGTAATGTCCGGACAAAGCTTGCTATCTTTTGTCATGCTTTGGGTCATATTGCTGCCGAACGAATATTTTCAGTTGCTTTTCGCGGGGGCAATGACAAAAATGGAAATTGTATATTTGGCTGTATTGCTCATTTTGTCATATACGGTCGTTTCAAAAAACCGCTTTACCTTTGACAATGCCGGTTTTTCCATCTTGTCGGCACTATATGTCGGTGTCGGGTTCTATTTTTTGATAGCGACTCGTGAAGCGGGGCTTATATATCTTTTTTATGTCCTTTTCGTCATATGGGGAACGGATTCCGGAGCTTACTTTATTGGCAAGTCACTCGGAAAAAGAAAGCTGTGGCCGGTGATCAGTCCCAATAAAACGATCGGCGGGTCCATCGGGGGCATAGTCGTTGCAATTGTCGTTGCCCTGTTGTTTTCTGTCTTTGCGGACATGGGCATTCCTACCTTAAAATTGTTGTTTGTAACGGTCTTATTGTCCATGTTTGGGCAAATGGGGGATTTGGTCCAATCAGCGTTTAAACGCCATTATGGGGTAAAAGATGCCGGCAAGCTTATTCCGGGCCACGGGGGCATTTTGGACAGGTGTGACAGCTGGCTTTTCGTTTTGCCGCTCATACACATTTTGCAAATCATATAAGCGTAGAATTAGTTTAGGAGTGAAATGATGAAGTATGTTAGTTTGCTGGGCGCAACCGGATCGATAGGGACGCAAGCACTGCAAGTCATAAAAGAACATCCGGACCAATTTCGGCTCTGCGCGATTTCGGCTGGAAGAAACATTGACCTAGTCCGAAAAATCATTTCAGATTTTCAACCAAATCTCGTAGCAGTGCTTGAAAAGGAAGACTGTGAACGATTAAAAGCCGAATTCCCGTCCGGGATCAAATTTACTTACGGCAAGCATGGTTTAATCGAGGCCGCGGTACACGACCAGGCCGATATTGTATTAAACGCCGTTATGGGAAGCGTCGGCCTTGTTCCGACAATGCACGCGATTGAAGCTAAAAAAACGATTGGGCTGGCCAATAAGGAAACACTTGTAACGGCGGGTCATATTGTTATGGGTGCAGCTAAAAAGTTCGGAGTGGATATTCTTCCGGTTGACAGCGAACATTCTGCTATTTTTCAGTGCTTGCAGGGAGAAAGCCGGGAAAATGTTTCTAAATTGATCATCACGGCGTCCGGAGGAAGCTTTCGGGATTTGAGCAGGGAAGAGCTGAAGCATGTTACACGACAACAAGCATTGAAGCACCCAAACTGGTCAATGGGTTCCAAAATTACGATTGACTCTGCTACAATGATGAACAAAGGGCTGGAAGTGATCGAAGCACATTGGCTGTTCCATATTCCCTATGAAAACATTGAGGTTCTTCTTCACCGGGAAAGCATCATCCATTCACTAGTGGAATATAAGGATCGCAGCGTCATCGCCCAACTAGGTACTCCGGATATGCGTATTCCGATTCAATATGCACTTACTTATCCGGACAGAATGAAGCTTGATACGAAAGGACTCGGCCTCGCGGAGATAGGCATCCTTCATTTTGAAAAAATGGACATGGATCGCTATCGTTGCCTAAAGCTTGCTTATGATGCGGGAATGAGAGGGGGAACGATGCCCACAGTGTTAAATGCGGCGAATGAAGTAGCTGTCGAAGCATTTTTGAAAGAACAAATTTCCTTTTTAAATATTGAAGAGTTGATTGAAAAAGCGTTGGAAAGGCATAATGTTATTGATCAGCCGGATTTGGCGGCTATAGAGGAAGTTGACCGTGAGACAAGGAAGCACGTTTATACACTCCTGTAAAAGGTGGTTATTTTTTTGAATACAGTCATTGCGTTTATTATTATTTTTGGGGCGCTTGTGTTTTTCCATGAACTTGGACATTTTATTTTTGCCAAACGCGCTGGAATCCTTGTCAGGGATTTTTCCATCGGATTTGGACCGAAAGTGTTTTCTCACACAAAAAATGAGACGAACTATACGATTCGGCTTTTGCCGCTCGGCGGATTTGTCCGGATGGCGGGAGACGACCCCGAAATGGTTGAAATTAAACCGGGTCATCGGATCGCGCTCGTATTGAACGACGATAATCTCGTTGAAAAAATTGTTTTACAGGGGAAAGACCGGTTTCCAAACGCCAGGATTATCGAAGTGGAAATGGCTGATTTGGAACACGATCTGATCATTAAAGGATATGAAGACGAAGAAGATGAGACATTGAAAACATTTCATCTTTCTCGCACCGCAGTCATTGTGGAAGAACAAGCGGAAACACTTATCGCGCCTTGGGACCGGCAATTTGCTTCCAAAAAGCTCGGGGCCAGAGCAATGACGATTTTTGCGGGTCCGATGATGAACTTTTTACTGGCAATTGTGATCTTTACATTGCTCGGTTTTATCCAAGGGGTTCAAGTCAATGAGCCGTTCATCGGTGAACTTCTTCCTGAAGGGTCTGCCCATAAAGCGGGGCTGCAGGAGGGTGATGTTGTCCTGAGCATTGATGGAGCGGAAATTTCGGATTTTGATGACATCACTGAAATTGTACGAAGCCATCCTGAAGAAGAGCTCATTTTTACGGTGGAACGAAATGAAGAAACACTGGACGTTCCGGTGACACCAAAACGGGAAATCATCGAGGATAAGGAAATTGGCTTAATCGGGGTACAAGCACCGGTCGACAAGTCGTTCCTGCGGCTGGCGACATTCGGGTTTGTAGAAACGTACAATTGGACAGTCAAAATTATCGAGTTGCTGGGAACACTTGTTACGGGTCAATTCTCCATTGATATGCTGGCTGGTCCGGTAGGGATTTATAAAACGACAGAGACAGCTGCCCAGGCAGGAATATTGATATTAATGAAATGGGCTGCGTTGTTGAGCATTAACCTCGGCATCATGAACTTGCTGCCGATACCGGCGCTTGATGGAGGCCGCCTCTTGTTCTTCGGCGTTGAGGCGTTGCGGGGTAAACCGATTGACCGGCAAAAAGAAGGAATGGTGCATTTTATCGGCTTTGCGCTCTTGATGGTTTTGATGATTGTAGTCACCTGGAACGATATACAACGCTTTTTTATTATTAAATAACTATAAGTAGAGGTGCAATTGATGAAACAAAGCATGACTTTCATCCCCACTCTAAGGGCAGTTCCGTCTGATGCAGAAATAAAAAGCCATCAGCTGCTTTTAAGAGCAGGGTTTATTAAGCAAATTGCCAGCGGCATTTATTCCTATTTGCCATTGGCAAAAAGAGCACTCGATAACATCGAAAATATCGTTAGGGAAGAAATGGAAAAGGCGGGAGCTGCAGAACTGCTTCTGCCGGCTCTCCAGCCTGCTGAACTATGGCAGGAATCCGGGCGCTGGCATACATATGGCGATGAGTTAATGCGCCTTCATGACCGCCACGACAGACATTTTGCTTTAGGTCCCACTCATGAAGAAGTCATTACGAGTATCGTAAAGGATGCAGTCCAATCCTATAAGCGTCTGCCATTAACCTTATTTCAAATTCAAACGAAATACAGGGATGAAAAGCGCCCCCGTTTCGGGCTGCTTCGCGGGCGTGAATTTATTATGAAAGATGCTTATTCCTTCCATACTTCACACGAAAGTTTGGATGAAGTTTATCAGAAAATGCATGTGGCGTATACGAATATATTTAAAAGGTGCGGCCTGAACTTTAGATCCGTATTGGCGGATTCTGGAGCCATTGGCGGTAAAGACACACAGGAGTTCATGGTGTTGTCGGAGATTGGCGAAGATACCATTGCCTATTCCGATCAGTCCGATTATGCCGCCAACATTGAAATGGCAGACGTCTGTCAAGTTTATGAAAAGCCGGATGTTGCGGAAAAAGAGTTGAAAAAAATAAAAACCCCAGGTCAAAAAACGATCGTGGATGTTTCAGAGTTTCTAAGTGTAAAGCCTTCAGAAGTTATTAAATCCCTTGTAATGCTTGCAGATGAAGAGCCCGTCATGGTACTCGTGCGAGGTGATCACGAAGTAAACGATATTAAAGTGAAAAATGCTTTGAACGCCAAAATGGTAGAATTTGCGGAGGAAGAAAAAACGAAAGAGCTATTGAAATGTTCCTTCGGATCGATAGGGCCGATCCAGATACCATCCGAAATGAAGATCATAGCCGACCATGCGGTCGGGGCAATGGTCAATGCGGTCTGCGGCGCCAACGAAGATGAGCATCATTATATCAATGTTGTACCAGGGCGTGATTTTGCTGTTGACGAATATGCCGATCTCCGGTTTATCCAGGAAGGCGACCCTTCCCCTGATGGAAAAGGAACAATTCGATTCGCGCGTGGTATTGAAGTAGGGCATATTTTTAAATTGGGAACAAAGTACAGTGAAGCGATGTCCGCCGGATTCCTTGATGAAAACGGAAAACCCCATCCTTATATCATGGGCTGTTACGGAATCGGTGTATCAAGAACCCTTACCGCAGTAGCGGAACAGTTCAATGATGAGCGAGGGTTGATCTGGCCTGTGAATATTGCGCCATACGATGTTCATCTTATTCCGATCAATATGAAAGATTCGGAACAAGCGAGCTGTGCCGAACAATTATACGATGAATTACAGGCTGAATACGATGTGCTGTTTGATGACCGCAACGAACGCGCAGGCGTCAAATTTAACGACTCGGATTTAATCGGTCTTCCTGTTCGCGTGACTGTCGGAAAGAGAGCTTCCGAAGGAATCGTGGAAGTGAAAGTCCGGAAGACCGGTGAAATGTTGGAAGTACATCGGCGGGATCTTTCGGCAACATTGCAAAATATTTTTAAAGCATTATCGGTATAACGGTTCTTTCAGGTGACTCCTTTACCCGCATGTAAAAGCCGGCAAGGCTTCCGTCTATATGTGGAGAAGGGTGTCAGATCATTGTCTATTTCCGATAGACAGAACCTGAAAGAATTCGACATCTATCATGCATCAAGGGTATCGGTCACAAATGCTTTGTGACGTACAGGATGTACCAGTGCAATTTGGTGACATCGTTGCCTGAGCTTGCCAACAGGACGCTTTAGAACTGGGCTTTTGTATTATTTCTTATCAGCGGGGGAAGAAAGCCCTCGCTGATTGAAGTTTCATATGATCTTTTTATTGATTGGACGATTAATAGATGGGAGAGGATAAACGATGCAAAAGACGCAAAATCCCGTCGAACAAAAGAAACGTTTCCATCTGCTGCTGCAACAGATCGGCTTAACAGATGACCCGTACATAGAGCACTTGCGGTCTGGACAAATTGAAAAGCTTGTTGTGGATCGCATCAATCAGAAATGGCATTTTTATTTTATTTTTGAGCGGATTTTGCCTTTCCAAATATATGAACATTTCACCAGGAGACTTGAACAGTCGTTTCAACACATTGCCCGGGTTCAATTCTCGTTGTCGATATCGCAAACAACGATCACTGATCAGCTTGTGGCAGATTACTGGCAGGGCTGCTTGAAAGAAATAGAAGGAATGTCTCCTATGCTGCTCAGTCTTTTACATCATCAAACACCCAAAGTCGATGGAAATAAAATCATTGTTCAAGTCCGCAACGATATGGAGGCCAGGACGCTTCAAGAGAAATATGGAAAAATCATCACCGAAGTGTATCAATACTTTGGCTTTCCTTCACTCCTATTTTCAGCAGAAGTCCGCTCCGAAAGTGAATCGAGTGAAGAATATGCAAAATTTGTTGAAGCGAAACGGAAAGAGGATGAAGAGCGGGCAAGACAAGCTGTTTTAGAAATGCAAAAGCTTGAGCAGGAAAGGCGGACAAACGAAGGTGAGTTGCCTTCCGGACCGTTAATGCTTGGGTATGCCATTAAAAATGGTGAAGAGATGAAAAGACTCGAGGAAATAGTGGACGAAGAGCGCAGGGTCACGGTAGAAGGGTATGTTTTTCAGGCAGAGACAAGGGAACTGCGAAGCGGAAGAACTTTACTGACGTTTAAAATGACGGATTATACCGATTCCATCTCCGTAAAAATGTTCTCAAAAGATAATGAGGATGCTTCCATCATGGCCAGTTTAAAAAAAGGCATGTGGGTGAAGGTTCGAGGAAGTGTCCAAACGGACACATTTGCCCGCGAACTGGTCATTATGGCGCAAGACATTAATGAAGTAAAGCCGAAAATACGTGAGGATAAAGCAGCCGGTGATAAGCGGGTTGAACTCCACATGCATACACCCATGAGCCAAATGGATGCTGTTACCTCAGTGGGGGATCTTATTGCCCAGGCGAAAAAGTGGGGACATCCGGCGGTGGCAATTACCGACCATGCCGTCGTTCAATCATTTCCCGAAGCGTTTGGGGCGGGCGGAAAACATGATATGAAGATCATCTATGGGCTGGAAGCCAATTTGGTAAACGACGGGGTGCCAATCGCCTATAATAGCGCCAACAGGCTGCTGGAAGAAGATACGTTTATCGTTTTTGACGTGGAAACAACCGGTCTATCGGCGATATATGACAAAATCATTGAACTGGCGGCAGTCAAAATTCATCAGGGGGAAGTGATTGACAAGTTTGAGAGATTTGCCAATCCCCACCATCCATTGTCCGCAACAACGATTGAATTGACAGGCATTACAGACGATATGGTAGAAAACGCCCCCGAAATCGAGGAAGTGCTGGAAGAATTTAAGAATTGGACAGGGGACGGCATTCTTGTAGCCCACAACGCCTCTTTTGATATCGGCTTTTTAAATAGCGGATATCAAAGGATTGGATTTGATAAAGTCGCAAATCCGGTCATTGACACGCTTGAGCTTGCAAGATTCCTATATCCCGAATTTAAAAACCATCGGTTAAACACGCTGGCAAAAAGGTTTGATATAGAGCTTGTGCAACACCACCGGGCCATTTATGATGCCGAAACAACTGGTAATATCTTTTTGAAAATGCTGGGCGATGCCAAGAAAAAGGGCATCCTTTATCATGATCAGCTCAATGACAATATGGGCAAAGGTGACGCTTATAAACAGGCGCGTCCATACCATTGCACTTTGCTTGCCCAAAATGAAGCGGGTCTGAAAAACTTATATAAACTCGTATCTTATTCGCATCTGCACTATTTTTATAGAGTACCGCGCATCCCGCGTTCTTTGCTGGAGAAACACCGAGAAGGGATTTTGATTGGCTCCGGGTGTGACAAAGGTGAAGTGTTTGAAGCGATGATGCAAAAAGGACGGGCTGAGGCCGAACAGGCGGCCGCCTTTTACGACTACTTGGAAATACATCCCAAGCCTGTATATGCCCCGCTAATTGAGATGGAGCTTGTCAGGAATGAAAAAGACTTGGAAGACATTATCCGAAACATCGTCATGATGGGAGAAACTTTAAACATGCCCGTCGTTGCAACAGGAAATGTCCATTATTTAAATAAAGAAGATAAAATATACCGGGAGATTCTCATAAACTCCCAAGGCGGGGCAAATCCGCTAAACAGGCATAAGCTTCCCGATGTTCATTTCCGAACAACAGATGAAATGCTGTCCGAGTTTTCTTTCCTTGGTGATGAAAAAGCTTATGAGGTGGTTGTCACAAACTCCAATCTCATTAATGACAAGATCGATAAAATAAAACCGATTAAAGATGACTTGTACACACCGAAAATTGAAGGAGCCGAAGATGAAATCAGGCAAATGAGCTACGGCATGGCCAAATCCATTTATGGAGACCCGCTTCCCGAGATTGTGGAAGCCAGGCTCGAAAAAGAACTAAAAAGCATCATTGGCCATGGTTTTGCAGTTATTTACTTAATTTCTCATAAGCTTGTAAAAAAATCGCTTGAAGACGGATATCTTGTCGGTTCACGGGGCTCTGTCGGGTCTTCCTTCGTGGCCACCATGACGGAAATTACGGAAGTAAACCCCCTTCCCCCGCATTATGTCTGCCCCAATTGCAAGCATGCAGAGTTTTTTGATGACGGTTCGGTGGGGTCCGGATTTGACTTGCCCGACAAAGACTGTGTGAAGTGTGGGACAATATATAAAAAAGACGGACATGATATTCCGTTTGAAACGTTTTTGGGCTTCAAGGGAGATAAAGTGCCAGATATTGATTTGAACTTTTCAGGGGACTATCAGCCGAAAGCCCACCATTACACGAAGATTTTGTTTGGGGAAGACTACGTATATCGTGCTGGCACGATCGGAACAGTAGCAGAGAAAACGGCTTACGGGTATGTCAAAGCTTATGAGCAAGACCATAATCTTATGTTGAGAAATGCGGAAGTGGAAAGGCTCGTCCAAGGGTGTACAGGCGTAAAAAGAACAACCGGCCAGCACCCCGGAGGGATTATTGTTGTGCCGGACAATATGGAAATTTTCGATTTCTCACCGATTCAATATCCGGCTGACGCGGTTGGGTCTGATTGGAGAACGACGCATTATGATTTCCACTCCATCGACAGCAACTTACTCAAACTGGACATTCTTGGCCACGATGATCCGACCGTTATCCGGATGCTTCAGGAATTAAGCGGAATTGATCCAAAAACGATTCCGATCGATGACCCGGAAGTGATGAAAATATTCAGTGGTACCGAATCTCTCGGCGTAACAGAGGAACAGATTATGTGTAAAACAGGAACGCTTGGAATTCCCGAATTTGGAACAAGATTTGTCAGGCAAATGCTTGAAGATACAAAGCCGACAACGTTTTCCGAGCTCGTTCAAATATCCGGCCTTTCACATGGTACAGATGTATGGCTTGGCAATGCACAAGAGCTGATTCGTTCAGGAACTTGTACGCTGTCGGAAGTGATCGGCTGCCGGGACGATATCATGGTATACCTCATTTATCAAGGTTTGGAACCGTCTCTTGCTTTTAAAATTATGGAGTTTGTACGAAAAGGAAAAGGTCTTACTCCGGAATGGGAAGAAGAGATGAGAAAAAATAATGTGCCGGAATGGTATATTGATTCATGTAAAAAAATAAAATACATGTTTCCCAAGGCGCATGCCACGGCATATGTTTTGATGGCTGTCAGGATTGCCTATTTTAAAGTGCACCATCCGCTCCTTTACTATGCCGCCTACTTTACGGTGCGGGCAGAAGATTTTGATTTGGAAGTAATGGTCAGGGGTTCTCAGGCGATTCGCTCCAAAATCGAAGAAATCAATGCCAAAGGCCTGGATGCGACGGCCAAAGAGAAAAGTCTTCTTACCGTTTTGGAAATTGCGTTGGAAATGTGCGAACGCAAATTTAAGTTCAAGCGCGTAGATTTGTACAAATCGAGCGCCACCGAGTTTATCATAGACGGAGATTCTCTTATCCCGCCTTTTAACTCTATTCCGGGGCTGGGTACGAACGCGGCGTTGAATATTGTAAAAGCCAGAGAAGACGGAGAATTTCTTTCCAAAGAGGACTTGCAAATCCGTGGAAAAGTATCCAAAACAATTATGGAGTATTTGGACAACCATGGCTGTTTGGAATCACTTCCCGAACAGAATCAATTATCCCTTTTCTAGAAGAAAAGTAGGAACCGCTTTTCTTTGCATACTTGGCGGTAGTTTGCCTTGTTTGCAATTGAAAATCGGTTATGGTATATTTTTATTGGAAATACTATGAATACTCTCGTTGCAAAAGAGTGGGCGCCCCCCACTCTTTCGTATTGTTACGGAAAACTTTGATATACATGGATACCTGAACATAGGAGGTTTGTATGAGTAAAGTAACAGACACAGTAGAGAATCTTGCGGCTCCTATTTTGGACGAAATGAAACTTGAACTGGTCGATATTGAATATGTAAAAGAAGGAAAAAACTGGTTTCTCCGCCTCTTCATTGACAAACCGGATGGTGTTGATATTGAAGAGTGCGGCATAGTCAGTGAGCGTCTTGGCGAGAAGCTTGATGAAGTAGACCCGATTCCCCATAATTACTTTCTGGAAGTCTCCTCGCCCGGAGCGGAGCGTCCTTTAAAGAAAGAAGCCGACTTTGCCAATGCGGTTGGAAAGCAAGTTCATGTTAAAACATATGAACCGATCGATGGGGAAAAAGTGTTTGAGGGACGGTTAACGGAGTTTAACGGAGAAAACCTGCTAGTTGAAGTGAAAATAAAAACCCGGACAAAGACGTTTGAAATTCCAATCAATAAAGTGGCAAAAGCCCGCTTGGCAGTCGTCTTTTAACAGGTAAAGCGAAGAATAATAAAGGGGAGGACATGGTCATGAGCTCAGAATTAATGGATGCTCTAGTCATATTGGAAAAGGAAAAGGGAATTTCCCGGGATGTCTTGATCGAGGCGATCGAAGCCGCTTTAGTATCTGCGTACAAAAGGAACTTTAACCAAGCACAAAACGTTCGTGTAGACATGAACTTGGAAACAGGAACGATGAGGGTTTTTGCCAGAAAAGAGGTAGTGGATGAAGTTTTTGATTCCAGGCTTGAAATTTCATTGGAAGAAGCCCATACCATTAACCCGGTCTATGACACAGGGGATATTGTAGAACTCGAAGTGACCCCGAAGGAGTTTGGCAGAATTGCGGCACAAACAGCAAAACAAGTCGTCACCCAACGGGTAAGAGAAGCAGAAAGAGGGATCATCTATTCCGAGTTTGTGGACCGGGAAGATGACATTATGACCGGAATCGTGCAAAGGCAGGACCCGCGTTTTATATATGTCAGTCTTGGGAAAATTGAAGCATTGCTTCCGCAAAGCGAGCAAATGCCCAACGAAACATACAAACCGCATGACCGAATTAAAGTGTACATTACGAAAGTCGAAAAAACGACGAAAGGTCCGCAAATATTTGTATCAAGGACACATCCGGGATTGTTAAAGCGATTATTTGAAATCGAAGTCCCTGAAATATATGATGGAACCGTTGAAATTAAATCGGTTGCGAGAGAAGCGGGCGACCGCTCCAAAATTTCTGTAGCGACAGACCAAGAAGATGTCGATCCGGTTGGTTCATGTGTCGGACCGAAAGGTTCAAGAGTTCAGGCAATCGTGGACGAATTAAAGGGTGAAAAAATAGATATTGTTGAATGGTCACAAGATCCGGTTGTCTTCGTCGCCAATGCTTTAAGTCCATCCAAAGTTCTCGATGTAATCGTGAATGAGGAAGAAAAAGCCACGACAGTTGTCGTTCCGGATTATCAACTATCGCTGGCTATCGGCAAGAGAGGGCAAAACGCGCGACTCGCAGCAAAATTGACCGGTTGGAAAATCGATATTAAAAGTGAGACAGATGCAAGAGAAGCTGGCATTTATCCAAGGGATCTGGAGGAAGAAGAGTCAGACGAATCATTCGATTTTATAAACGAAGAAATCGAATAGAGGTGAAGCAAGATGGTAAAAAAGAGAAAGATACCACTCCGCAAATGTGTAGCAACGGGAGAGATGAAGCCAAAGAAAGAAATGATTCGGATTGTCCGTTCCAAAGAAGGTGAGATATCTGTTGATGTAACGGGGAAAAAGTCCGGGAGAGGGGCTTACCTGTCAAAAGACAGGGAAGTCATCATGAATGCACGAAGAAAAAATATTCTGGCGAATCATTTACAGGCAGATGTCACAGACGATGTATACGAAGAACTTCTTTCTCTTGTTGAAGAGGAAAACAAGTGAAACAAGCTAAAGGGATGTCGTTACTTGGTCTGGCACATCGGGCCAGGAAAGTTGTTTCAGGGGAAGAACTGGTAGTCAAGGAAATCCAGAGTGGACGTGCCAAACTGGTCATTTTGGCGAAAGACGCCTCCCATAATACGGCAAAGAAAATCAAGGATAAATGCCAATATTACCATGTGCCTTTACGGCATGTAGACACTAGAAAAACACTCGGCCATGCCATTGGCAAGGATGCGAGGGTTGTGGCAGCGATATTGGAAGCGGGTTTTGCTGAAAAAATTGCTGCTTTGCTTTATGAATAAACGGGGGTGAACATATGAGTAAAATGCGTGTATATGAATATGCAAAAAAACAAGGTATTACCAGCAAGGATGTTATTGATAAGCTGAAAGGCATGAATATAGAAGTAGCCAACCATATGTCAACAATTGAGGGAGGAACGGTTACGAAGCTTGACGCCATTTTTAAAAAGAAAGAATCCCGGCCGCAAGATGCGAAACGGAAAGAAAAACCAAATCATGGGCGGCAGAGAAGTACGGAGAACATAAAGACGCAAGGAAAAGATAACCGCAAAAGCGGAGCAACCGGCCAGCAGGGGAGACAGAAAAATTACAAACCCCAGCAGCAGGGACAAAATGCTCAAGGAAGCCAGCAAAATGCCCAAGGAAGCCAGCAAAATGCCAAGAACGGACGGAATCATAAACCGAACAATCAAAAGAGCGAAAGCGGGCAAAGACAGCACGGAAAAAGCCAATTCAAAGGCGGAAACAAAGGACCGAATCGCAACAGGAAGCAAAATCAACAACGCCAGCGCCAAAAGCAACACCAACATCAGCCTGCTCCGCCGAAACAAAAAGAACTTCCGGAAAAAATCACTTTTACGGAATCTCTCTCAGTGGCTGAACTTGCTAAAAAGCTTCATAGAGAACCGTCCGAGATTATCAAAAAGCTCTTTATGCTCGGTGTGATCGCAACGATTAATCAGGAGCTTGACAAAGATGCGATCGAATTAGTTTGCGCCGAATATGGTGTGGAAGTAGAAGAAGAGATTCAAATTGATAAAACGGACCTTGAAGTGTATTTTACCGAAGATCAAGAAAAAGAAATGGTGGAAAGACCAGCAGTCGTTACCATTATGGGACACGTTGACCATGGAAAAACGACGTTGCTTGATTCTTTACGGAATACTAAGGTGACTGCCGGAGAAGCTGGCGGCATTACCCAGCATATCGGTGCCTACCAAATTGATTCAAACGGCAAAAAAATCACATTTTTAGATACGCCGGGACATGCCGCGTTTACAACAATGCGTGCAAGAGGAGCGAAAGTAACCGACATTACCATTTTGGTCGTTGCCGCAGATGACGGTGTCATGCCGCAAACTGTTGAAGCGATTAATCACGCGAAAGCGGCAGAAGTTCCCATTATTGTAGCCGTCAATAAAATTGATAAACCAACCGCCAATCCGGATCGTGTGATGCAGGAATTGACTGAACATGGGCTTGTTCCGGAAGATTGGGGCGGAGATACCATTTTTGTTCCCATTTCTGCTTTAAAAGGAGAAGGAATCGATTCGTTACTTGAGATGGTTCTCCTTGTGAGCGAAGTAGAAGAATTAAAAGCAAACCCAGCAAGGCTTGCCCTTGGCACCGTGATCGAAGCCCAGCTTGATAAAGGACGCGGCCCGGTTGCCACACTACTCGTTCAAAATGGTACATTAAAAGTGGGAGACCCAATCGTTGCCGGTAATACGCATGGACGTGTACGGGCCATGGTGAATGATATGGGGCGAAGAGTAAAAAAAGCTGGACCTTCTACCCCTGTTGAAATTACCGGATTGAATGATGTACCGCAAGCAGGTGATCGGTTTGTCGTGTTCGAGGATGAAAAAACAGCCCGCCAAGTCGGGGAGGCTCGTTCTCAACAGGCATTGCAAGCATTAAGAAATGAAAGATCCCGTGTAAGCCTTGATACGCTGTTTGAGCACATGAAGCAAGGAGAAATGAAAGACCTCCATGTCATCATCAAGGCCGACGTACAAGGCTCTGCTGAAGCATTGGCGGCTTCTTTACAGAAAATCGAAGTGGATGGCGTCAA
The DNA here is from genome assembly GCF_037980985.1 of Siminovitchia sp. FSL H7-0308. Lineage (NCBI taxonomy): Bacteria > Bacillati > Bacillota > Bacilli > Caryophanales > Bacillaceae > Siminovitchia > Siminovitchia sp. FSL H7-0308. The sequence goes on along the minus strand of NZ_CP150282.1, from coordinate 2,070,319 downwards.
TATCAAAATCATTCATTCCGGTGTCGGGGCCATCAATGAATCTGACATTACCTTGGCCGCGGCTTCCAATGCCATCGTCATTGGCTTTAATGTCCGTCCGGATGTCAATGCTAAGCGGGCGGCTGAATCCGAGAATGTGGACATACGTCTGCACCGGATTATCTACAAGGCTATTGAAGAAATTGAAGCAGCCATGAAAGGGATGCTTGATCCTGAATATGAGGAAAAAGTAATTGGCCAGGCGGAAGTAAGACAAACATTCAAAGTTTCCAAAATCGGTACAATTGCTGGTTCCTACGTAACAGATGGAAAAATCACCCGCGACAGCGGAGTCCGCCTGATTCGTGATGGCATTGTTATTTTTGAAGGCGAAATTGACGATTTAAAACGTTTTAAAGACAACGTTAAAGAAGTCGCCCAAGGATACGAGTGCGGGATTACGATTAAAAACTTCAATGACGTAAAAGAAGGAGATGTCATCGAGGCTTTCCTAATGGAAGAAGTTGAACGTGCTTGATCGGCTTTGCATTGATAGAATTTCGTATATACAATACCCATTCGCTCAAGGATAAACGATCAATCGTCAAGCGTATACTGACAAGGGCCAAACAAAAGTTTAATATTTCGATTGCCGAGGTGAAGCATCAGGACTTATGGCAGCGTACTGAAATTGCGATTGCCGCTGTTGCTTCCACCAGGAAAAGGGCTGAACATGAATTGGAACATGCCATTGAATTCCTCGACTCTTTTCCAGAGTGGGAGAGAATCGGAACTACGTATGAATGGCTGTAATGTGAGGTGTCGAAAATGAGTCTGCGAGCCCATCGTGTGGCAGAACAAATGAAAAAAGAACTGGGAGAAATTATTTCTCGCAAGATTAAAGATCCGCGGGTAGGGTTTGTAACAGTCACCGATGTACAGGTGACCGGTGATCTTCAGCAAGCAAAAGTGTTTATATCCGTCCTTGGAAACGAGGAGGAAAAGGAGAACACTTTAAAGGGATTGGCAAAAGCCACTGGTTTTATCAGATCCGAAATCGGGCAAAGAATACGGCTCCGTAAAACCCCGGAAATAAGCTTTGAATTTGATGAATCCATTCAATATGGAGATAAAATTGAAAAGCTGTTGAAAGAATTGAATGGAGAATAGGATAGACGCCCGGTCTATCCTTTTTTCCTCGTTAGGAAAGATAACAGAGACATGATAAAAGCAGCCAGACAATCATCTGCGTCTTCAGGCTTGGTGCTAAACGATGTGTTCTTCATCAGATCAAAAAAGTGGAATTGAAAGGAAAGAAATGATATGCCCGCTCCAATTCTCGCCGGACAGGACGTCTTAGTGCATGGGAAGTAATAGGCCAAAAGAAGTCTCCGGCAGCGATATCATCGTACGAAGAGCGACTGCTGCTTTTGCAAGGCTTGAGCGAGTCGCTGGACAGGGCGTCCAAGTGCATGGCGAAGTGACACGGATGCGCCGCTTTGAGCCAGCAGCCGGCCAAGGATGGCAATATCCGCTTTGTCCACAAGGCGGTTGGATGTATAAGCTCGGCATAAGGCCATAAGGATGGCAATATCCGCTTTTGCCCTAGATCACAAGTGTATCGTGTCTTAGTTTGGCAAGGAGCTTGCTATTCTAAAGAGATTTCTTTCATAAAAGGATCAGCTTGTCGATCGGGCCCGTGCGCCTACTTGGCGTTTCGGGGCTGGTTATTCATATTGAGAGCAGGAAGGTGCGGGCGTCATTCATAAGCGAGGAGGTTAAGTGCGGTTGGAAGGGATTTTACCAATCTGGAAGCCCAAAGGGATGACATCCCATGATTGTGTTTACAAAGTTCGAAAAAGGCTCGGGATCAAAAAAGTTGGCCATACCGGCACTCTCGACCCGGATGTTACGGGGGTTTTACCCATTTGTCTTGGCAGGGCGACGAAAATTGCCGAATATATAACGAATGCAGGAAAAGAGTATGAAGGCGAAGTGACACTTGGAACCTCTACAACAACAGAGGACTCATCCGGTGATATTGTCGAAAAGAGATTGGTACAAGAGATTTTTCCCCTGGAGAGAATCGAAGAAGTCCTGCAGTCGTTCAAAGGAGAATTAAAGCAGATTCCTCCGATGTATTCAGCTGTAAAAGTAAAAGGGAAGCGTTTATATGAATATGCCCGTGCAGGCATCACTGTTGAGCGGCCGGAAAGAACTGTTTATATCTATCATATCCAATTATTGGAAAACGCTGTTGAGCTGCAAGACGGCTTGCTGTCTTTTCGTTTCTCTGTTCAATGCAGCAAGGGAACCTACATCCGAACACTTGCCGTTATGATTGGGGAGAAGCTTGGCTATCCAGCACATATGTCGGACCTCGTCAGAACAGCATCCGCTTCGTTTCGGGAAGATGACTGTGTGACGTTTGAAGAGCTTGAAAAACTGGTCCAAGCAGGGAAGGCGGCGGAAGCGATTTTTCCGCTGGAAAAAGGGATTTCTCATTTGCCGCATCTTGCAATTAGTGATAAATTAGCGATAAAAGTACGAAATGGTGCGGTTCTGCCTGAACCGGAGCATTGGCCAGGCGACGAAACTGTTTTGGCGCATAAATCTAAAGCAATCGCCATCTATAAAAATCATCCCGAAAAACCCGGACAAATTAAACCAGTCAAAGTTCTAGAAACAAATGAAATTAGGTGAACATAGAGTGAAAGTGTTAATGGTCCAGCATCCTCATACCTTTCAGCAGCACGATTTCCCGCCGCTTGTCATGGCTCTTGGATTTTTTGACGGAGTTCATCTTGGCCATAGGAAAGTCATCGAAACGGCTAAAGCCGCGGCAGTGAATAGCGGCTGGAAAAGTGCTGTTATGACGTTTGATCCCCACCCGTCGGTTGTCCTTTCGCAGGAAAATCGTCCGGTGGAATATATCACACCTTTAAAAGAAAAAGCTGACTTGATATCCAAGCTGGGAATAGACTATTTGTTTATCGTCCGATTCACGTCCTCTTTCGCTAATCTTGACCCGGCGCAATTTGTACAGCAGTATGTAATCGATTTGAATGTTCGGCATGTCGTTGCCGGGTTTGATTTTACATATGGCAAATACGGAAAGGGCACGATGGATACGCTTCCGCACCATGGGATGGGGATATTGCAAGTAACGACTGTAACCAAAATGGAAGAAGGCAATGAAAAAATAAGCTCCACCGCCATTCGAGAAAAGCTTCGGGAAGGGGACACCGAATCAGTTATAACGTTTCTGGGGCGCTATTATGAAACGAAAGGCACTGTCATCCACGGAGAGAAACGCGGTAGACAGCTCAGCTTTCCAACGGCAAATATCCAATTAAATGAGGATTATATTATCCCCAAACCCGGCGTTTACGCAGTGCGGCTCTTCGTTAATGGGCGTTGGGAAAAAGGTGTGTGTAATATTGGTTATAAACCGACTTTTCATGATCCGGGTCAATCCCATTTATCTATTGAGGTACATCTTCTCCATTTCAAGCGTTCAATCTATGGCGAGGAAGTCACAATCGAGTGGCGGCACAGAATAAGGGATGAAAAAAAGTTTCATAGTTTAGAGGATTTGAAAGCTCAAATTGCATATGACATTGTAAGAGCATCCGACTTTTTGCAAGCTTGACCTATTTTTAAACTTGATTTTTCCAAAAGAAAGATGTATCCTAAAACAGTATCTTAGAACCGTTGCTTGGCAATGCGACTCACCGACGCTTGCTCGGTAACAGGGGATGAAAAACAGGAGGTGAAGGCAGTTGTCCATTTCTCAAGAACGAAAAAATGATATTATCAGCCAATATCGAATTCATGAAACAGATACCGGTTCTCCGGAAGTACAAATTGCGGTTTTGACCGAAGAGATCAATAATTTGAACCAACATCTTCGAACCCACAAAAAAGATCATCATTCAAGACGGGGATTAATGAAAATGGTTGGACGGCGCCGGAATTTATTGACATACCTGCGCAACAAAGATGTGCAGCGTTATCGTGAATTAATCGACAGACTTGGCCTGCGTCGATAAAATCGTGGGGAGTCAGCTTAAAAAAGCGGGATCATCTCCCGCTTTTTTGTTAGGATAAAAAAGAGAAGATGACAAATCCTGAACCCAGCAAATGACAAATGTGCCGTGAGAAAATATACAAAACTCCGGCATATATAGACTGAACATTGGACATGGATATGACAGGGATCATATTCTTGTCGAATGTTCAGTTACATGCGGGCAGGTGCGTTCATCTATCCTCTTTAATAAAATTTATTCGTATATGAAAGAGAGGCGTTACTCACTATGAGCCATGAAAAGAAAGTTTTTGCCATAGAATGGGCCGGTCGGAAACTGACCGTTGAAGTCGGCCAATTGGCCAAACAAGCAAACGGTGCTGTTTTTGTCCGATATGGGGACACGGCAGTTTTAAGCACCGCTACAGCTTCAAAAGAAGCAAAATCAGTTGACTTTTTTCCTTTGACAGTCAATTATGAAGAACGTTTATATGCTGTTGGAAAAATCCCGGGAGGATTCATTAAAAGAGAAGGACGCCCGAGTGAAAAAGCGATTTTGGCGAGCCGCTTGATCGATCGGCCAATCAGGCCGCTTTTTCCGGACGGCTTCCGGAATGAAGTCCAAGTCGTCAGTATTGTCATGAGTGTCGACCAAAACTGCTCATCCGAAATGGCGGCCATGTTTGGATCATCCCTGGCGCTTTCCATATCTGATATTCCGTTTGAAGGACCAATTGCGGGAGTCGTTGTCGGAAGAGTGGATGGCCATTTTGTCATTAATCCGACAGTGGAACAAATGGAGAAAAGTGATATTGACCTGACTGTTGCCGGAACGAAAGATGCCATTAATATGGTGGAAGCCGGTGCGGATGAGGTTCCTGAAGAAACGATGCTGGAAGCGATCATGTTTGGGCATGAAGAAATTAAACGCTTAATTGCTTTTCAGGAGGAAATTGTTCAACAAGTTGGTAAAGAAAAAAGGGAAGTTGAACTTTTTGAAGTTGATCAGGAATTAGATACAGAAGTTCGTTCCATGTGCGAGCAATCGTTGGTTGCGGCGATACAGGTTGAAGAAAAACACGCCCGCGAAGAAGCCATTCAATCCGTAAAGGACGAGGTGATTGCTGACTTTACCGGACGGGAAACGACCGATGAAGATACGTTAAAGCAAGTAAGCTATATTTTGGACCATCTCGTAAAAGAAGAAGTACGCCGCTTGATTACAGTTGAAAAAGTTCGTCCCGACGGAAGAAAACCGGATGAAATCAGGCCGCTTCAATCTGAGGTTCGCCTGTTGGCAAGAACCCACGGTTCTGGTCTGTTTACAAGAGGTCAAACACAGGCCCTAAGCATATGTACCCTTGGAGCGCTGGGGGATGTCCAAATATTGGATGGACTAGGAATCGAAGAATCGAAGCGATTTATGCATCACTACAATTTCCCTCACTTCAGTGTCGGTGAAACTGGACCCATTCGCGGTCCCGGCAGAAGGGAAATTGGCCACGGGGCACTCGGCGAACGTGCTTTAGAACCAATCATACCAAATGAGGTTGAATTTCCTTATACGATACGTCTTGTGTCGGAAGTATTGGAATCCAACGGATCTACCTCGCAAGCAAGTATTTGCGCGAGCACGCTTGCGATGATGGATGCAGGTGTTCCCATCAAGGCGCCTGTTGCCGGTATTGCCATGGGACTTGTGAAATCCGGAGATCATTACACAATCCTTACCGACATTCAAGGAATGGAAGATCACCTGGGTGATATGGACTTTAAAGTGGCTGGAACGAAAAACGGTATAACGGCGTTGCAGATGGATATTAAAATAGAAGGGCTCTCCAAGGAAATTCTTGAAGAAGCCTTGCTACAGGCGAAAGAAGGGCGCATGGTCATTCTTAAATCGATGATGGCAGCGATCTCCGAGCCGCGCAAAGAATTATCGCCATATGCGCCGAAAATCGTCACACTTCATATTAATCCAGATAAAATCCGGGATGTAATTGGACCAAGCGGAAAACAAATTAACAAAATCATCGAGGAAACCGGAGTTAAAATTGATATAGAGCAAGACGGAACCGTGTTTATTGCATCAGCTGACGATACAATGAACCAGAAAGCGAAAAAGATTATCGAAGATCTCGTTCGCGAAGTATCCGTGGGGCAAGTGTATTTAGGAAAAGTAAAGCGGATCGAAAAATTTGGCGCGTTTCTCGAATTGTTCCCAGGAAAAGATGGACTTGTCCATATTTCCCAATTGGCAGAAGAAAGAGTGAACAAAGTCGAGGATGTTGTATCGCTCGGTGACGAACTGCTTGTAAAAGTGATTGAAATCGATCAGCAAGGCCGCGTTAACTTGTCACGCAAAGCCATTTTAAAAGAGCAAAAAGAAAAGCAGTCAAAAGAATAACGTGTTACATGCCAGGTACTGTGCCTGGCTTTTTACATATTGCTACAATTGGTCTACCTTGTCTTCCTCCTTCATAAAGTAATGTTGAAGGAGGCCAAATGTCGAGATGAATACAAAAAACTTGCTTGGTTTCGGACTAGTTGCTATTCTAGCAATATTGACCGTGTCTAATCCTTTTACGAGCACCTATGTACATCAGTTAAAAAATGAAGCGGTTCAAACATCATCCAGCGAAAATAAGCTGTTAAAATCAATTGAAGCTGCCGCAAAAAAATATGACATACCGCCGCAAGATGCGCAAATCGACAGAGTATGGAAGGCGATGCCGGGGTATAACGGAATACAAGTTGATATTGAAGCGTCCTATAAAAAGATGAAAGGGCGTTCTTTCGATGAGCGCAAACTTGTATTTAAACAAATTCCGCCCAAAGTACACTTGGACGACTTGCCCCCTGCGCCAATTTACCGGGGACATCCCGACAAACCAATGGTCGCACTTTTAATTAATGTAGCTTGGGGAAATGAATATTTACCGTCTATTCTGCAAACATTGAAGAAACACAATGTACAAGGAACATTCTTTTTAGAAGGGCGTTGGGTAAAAGAAAATCCGGATTTGGCGAAAATGATTGCTGCCGGAGGCCATGAAATTGGCAACCACTCCTACAGCCATCCTAAAATGGAGTCGCTTGGAACTGCCCAAGCGCGAGAAGAAATTGTAAAGGCCAATGAAGTGATTGAAGCCACGACAGGAAAAAAGCCTGTCTGGTTCGGCCCGCCTAGCGGGGGATTTCGGGAAGAGACAATTGAAATCGCCCACGACCTGAACATGAAAACCGTACTTTGGACGGTGGATACCATTGATTGGCAGAAGCCGTCGCCAGGTACAATTTTGAAGCGTGTCATGTCGAGGGTCCATCCTGGTGCGATGATCCTCATGCACCCGACCGATCCAACCGCTCAAGCTCTGGAACAGTTAATCATTCAAATAAAAAGCAAACATTTAAGGATCGGTACAGTAAGTAAATTAATGGATGAAGAATATATAATCAAAATACAAACTGCTCAATAGATTTTTGCACCACGAACAGGAGGAAGCATAGTGATAAAGAAATATACATGCCAAAACGGAGTAAGGGTCGTACTAGAAAAAATGTCCACTGTTCGCTCTGTAGCTATCGGTATTTGGGTGGGAATCGGCTCCCGTGATGAACTGACAGAGAATAACGGAATTTCCCATTTCTTGGAACATATGTTTTTCAAAGGGACAACTACCCGAAACGCAAAAGAATTGGCTGAAGCATTTGATTCCATCGGTGGCCATGTAAATGCCTTTACTTCAAAAGAATATACTTGCTATTACGCCAAGGTGCTGGACAACCACGCAAAATTTGCTTTGGAAACATTGGCGGACATGTTTTTCAATTCAACCTTTGCAGAAGATGAACTCAATAAAGAGAAAAACGTCGTCCGGGAAGAAATTAAAATGTATGAAGATACACCTGACGATATCGTTCATGACTTATTAAGCAAAGCGGCATATGATACACATCCGCTTGGTTTTCCCATATTGGGAACAGAACAATCGCTCTCTACTTTTACAAGTGATTTGCTCAATGCTTACGTTGAAGACAAATATATTCCCGAAAATATCGTCATATCTGTTGCGGGAAATATTGACGAGCAGTTTATTTATGAGATTGAGCGCTTATTTGGAAACTTCGAAAGAAAGGGGAGGCCATCCCCCGAAACGAAGCCTGTTTTTCAAACGAACAGAGCGGTCAGACAAAAAGAAACGGAGCAGGCCCATCTGTGTGTCGGATTTGAAGGTTTACCCATCGGACATCCAGATATATACAAGTTGATCGTCATGAACAATATTTTCGGAGGAAGCATGTCTTCTCGGCTGTTCCAAGAAGTGCGGGAGGAAAAAGGACTGGCCTATTCGGTATTTTCTTACCATTCTTCATTTAAGGACAGCGGACTGGTGACTATCTATGGTGGGACAGGATCAAATCAGGCGGATGAGTTGTTTGAAACGATTCGAAAAACACTCAGTGTCTTAAAATCAGCAGGAGTAACCGATAAAGAACTGACCAACAGTAAAGAACAACTAAAAGGGAATTTAATGCTGGGATTGGAAAGCACGAACAGCAGAATGAGCCGAAATGGCAAAAATGAATTATTGTTGAGAAAGCACCGTACACTAGATGAAATTATTGTTGAAATTGATAAAGTAACAGTAGGCTGTGTAAACGAAATGGCTGAAAAGATATTTTCAGATGAATACACCTTGGCATTGATCAGTCCCAAAAAACAGCTGACACTTGCAGCTAACTGAGACTAGGACATAAAAATACGAAATAGCAAAAACCGGACAATTCATTTATAATTGTTCGGTTTATTTTTGTAAAAAAATCCCTATCATCGCTACGTCAACATATTTTGCTTTCCGCAGGTCTCTTCAGCTTCCTCGTAAAAGCAAAGCTCGCTTTCCTGCGAGATCTTCAGCTCGAGCTATTCCCGCAGGAGTCTACATATGTTGACTACGCTAAAAGGTACACTGGGACAATTTATCCGGCATGTAAGGTGCCCATATACACCTCTTCAAAATCTTGAGTGAATACAAAAGGCCTAAGTGGGAGAAAACGGCACCTAAATGCCCGATTGGTTCAACTAACATTCAGTAGGAGCCCTACTGAATGAAGTTTGTGCGTTTTTTCATCAAACTGATTTAGTTGTATCCCAGCTTTTTCCATTTTTCGTTCTTTCAATGTGAAATTCACTAAGGTGCTTTTGTCATTCTAAATCAGTTGAACGGGCTATATATTGTATTAAAGAAAGAGCAATATGGAGGTGGGAAGGTGCGGTTAAGCGAACTGGGTGGAAAAGAAATTGTGGACTTTAAAAAAGCGGAACGATTAGGGATACTGGGCCAGGCTGATCTGGAAATCAACAGCGGCACCGGTGAAATAAACAGTTTAATCATTCCAACGGGAAAATGGATGAGAAAATCTGGGGGCGAAATCAGAGTTCCTTGGAGGAATATTCGAACAATTGGGTCAGATATGATTATTTTAGAAGTCCAGGAATCGTAAAGCAGATGTCAAAATGCCGGATCTCTTTCTTATCGGAAAGAGGTTACCGGCATTCTTTCATTTTAAAGAAGCAGTGTACAAATTGATATAAACGTCCATAGAATGCCAGGCACTCATCCCCTGGTTAAACATACAATATGGAAGCGGAGGGATTTACCATGGATAGAGAAGATGATGGAAACTTAATGTTGACTGATATGCAAATTGTCATCATAGGGGGAGATGCGAGGCAACTGGAAATTATCAAAAAGCTTACCGAACTGGACGCCAAAGTGTATCTGGTAGGATTTGAACATTTGGATCAGCCTTTTACCGGCGCAGTAAAAGAGAAGCTTCATGACATTCATTTTGCGGAAATGGACGCCATCGTATTGCCCGTCCCGGGAACAAACCCGGAGGGGGAGATCGAAACGATCTTTTCAAACGAAAAAGTTGTCCTCACTGAGCAAGTTTTACGCCATACTCCTTCCCACTGTACCGTTTATTCAGGAATCAGCAATCGTTATTTAAACAAGATTACAAAAAATGCCGACAGAAGACTGGTCAATTTATTTGAACGAGATGATGTGGCCATATATAACTCGATTCCTACCGTGGAAGGAACGATTTTGATGGCGATACAAAACACCGAGATTACCATCCATGGCTCTTCGGTTGCGGTATTGGGGCTGGGAAGGGTCGGGATGAGTGTTGCCAGAGCTTTTTCTTTACTCGGAGCAAAGGTCAAGGTAGGATCCAGGAAAACAGCCGATCTTGCAAGGGCGACAGAAATGGGGCTTGATTCATTTCATTTAAGTCAATTAAGAAATGAAGTGAATGATATTGATATTTGTATCAATACAATCCCCCATCTTGTCATCAATGCCGCTGTGATTGCGCAAATGCCTTCACATACGCTTATTATTGATTTGGCTTCAAAGCCTGGAGGGACAGACTTTAGGTATGCGGAAAAACGGGGAATTAAAGCGTTACTCGCTCCTAGTCTTCCTGGAATTGTTGCGCCAAAAACGGCCGGCAATATTTTGGCAAATGTTCTATCAAAATTGCTTGCGGATGATTTACAAGAACGAAAGGGGACGTAACCATGAGTTTGAAGGGAAAACGCATTGGTTTTGGATTGACCGGATCTCATTGCACGTATGATGCCGTATTGCCGCAAATTGAAAAGCTCGTTCAATTGGGGGCGGAAGTTATTCCGGTTGTAACATACACGGTTAAAAACACCGATACGAAATTTGGGGAAGGCGAAGACTGGGTCGCCAAAATTGAAAGTCTGGCGGGCCGAAAGATAATCGGCTCTATCGTAGAGGCGGAACCGCTGGGACCCCAAACGCCTCTTGATTGTATGGTTATTGCTCCAATGACTGGGAATTCAATGAGCAAATTCGCCAATGCTTTAACCGATTCCCCCGTCCTCATGGCCGCGAAAGCTACACTGCGAAACCGGAGACCCGTTGTATTGGGAATTTCAACCAATGATGCTTTAGGGTTAAATGGCGTCAACTTAATGAGGTTGATGGCCGCCAAACATATATATTTTATTCCGTATGGGCAAGATAATCCGGAAAAAAAGCCGACATCCATGGTGGCACGCATGGATATGCTCCCTGAAACGGTTGAAGCAGCCATTGAAGGCTATCAAATCCAGCCGGTCATTATAGAGCGATTTCGGGATGGCGATTAAATGTAAAGGGAAAAGGAGAAATCGCCAACTCTCTTTTCCCTGCTCGTTCTTGCCCTGTTGCAACTTTTCCACAAAACAGTATTAAAAGCTTTTAAAAATGTGGTAGAATGATTATTATTGAATAAATCCTGTAATACCTAGTTTTTAAGAAAAGTTGTCGGGATTGGGAGGAGAGTTTTATATGTCAAATTCTACAGGCTATCATGTTGCTGTTATGGGAGCGACAGGTGCGGTTGGCCAGCAAATTATTCAAACACTTGAAAAGAGGAACTTTCCTATTCGTAAATTAACATTGCTTTCGTCAGCACGTTCTGCAGGCAAGCAAGTTTCATTTAACGGAGAAACAATCACTGTGGCAGAAGCGGTTCCTGAATCATTTGAAGGGGTAGACATAGCTTTGTTTAGCGCAGGTGGCAGCGTTTCACAAAAGTTCGCAAAAGAAGCCGTTAAACGAGGAGCAATCGTGATCGATAATACAAGTGCATTCCGTATGGATCCGGAGGTGCCGCTCGTTGTTCCCGAAGTAAACGCAGAAGCATTGAAAAACCACCGGGGAATTATCGCAAACCCAAATTGTTCCACTATTCAAATGGTTGTTGCCCTTGAGCCGATCAGAAAAGCCTTCGGCTTAAATAAAGTGGTTGTCTCCACTTATCAGGCGGTATCCGGGGCAGGAGCAGCCGCGATCGAAGAGTTGAATGATCAATCGAAAGCGATTCTGGATGAAGAACATTACGAGCCGCAAATCTTACCGGTTGGCGGCGATAAAAAACATTATCAAATCGCTTTTAACGCGATTCCGCAAATTGACAAATTCACAGACAACGGCTATACGTTTGAAGAAATGAAAATGATCAATGAGACGAAAAAAATTATGGGCATGCCTGATTTGAAAGTAGCGGCTACATGTGTCCGTCTTCCTGTTGAAACTGGCCATTCCGAGTCGGTTTATATTGAAATTGGACAAAATGACGTAACAGTTGAAAATATGAAGGAAGTCCTGAATGGTGCACCCGGTGTAACATTGCAGGATGAACCGAAAGAACAACTATACCCAATGCCGGCAATGGCCGCGGGCAAAGAAGATGTCTTTGTTGGGAGAATCCGTCAAGATTTGGATGAAAAAAATGGGTTCCATATGTGGATCGTTTCTGATAATCTACTTAAAGGAGCTGCACTAAACACGGTTCAGATCGCAGAAAGCCTGGTTAAATTGGGTTTAGTCAACGCTCCACAGCATAGTTCGTAATCGGGGTGTTATCATGAAAGTAATTGTTCAAAAATTTGGCGGCACATCTGTCAAAAACAGCGAAACACGTGAACATGCAAAAAATCACATTATAAATGCGATTCATAACGGGTATAAAGTAGTCGTTGTTGTATCCGCAATGGGTCGTAAGGGAGACCCATATGCGACGGATACATTGCTTGGCCTGATTGGCGGTAATCAAACAACGCTGTCAAACAGAGAGCAAGATATGCTTTTGGCATGTGGAGAAACGATTTCCAGTGTCGTTTTTACACATGCTTTGAAGCAAAAAGGTATTCAAGCTTCCGCTTTTTCCGGAGCGCAGGCGGGATTTGTGACAAACCGCGACTATACAAACGCAAAAATATTAAAAATGAAGTGCGAGCGCCTGATCGAAGCATTAAAGACCAATGATGTGGTCGTCGTTGCCGGCTTCCAGGGCGCGGCTGAAAACGGAGATATCACCACGATTGGCCGCGGAGGGAGCGACACATCTGCAGCAGCTCTTGGGGCGGCGCTTAATGCCGAATACATTGATATCTTTACAGATGTAGAGGGAATGATGACGGCGGATCCGCGGATTGTCAAAAAAGCCCGTCCGCTTACAGTGGTTACTTACAACGAAGTATGCAACATGGCTTATCAAGGGGCGAAAGTCATTCACCCCCGGGCTGTTGAAATTGCCATGCAGGCTAAAATACCTTTGCGAATCCGTTCGACTTATTCGGAGTCCCCAGGCACACTTGTTACAACGTTAGACCGGAAAAACAACATGCCTGATGTCCGCGAACAGCTCGTAACAGGTATTGCCCATGTGGAAAATGTTTCCCAGATTAAAGTAACGGCCAAAGAGGGGCAATATTATTTTCAATCCGAAGTATTTAAAGCAATGGCCAATAAACATATCAGTGTTGATTTTATTAATATTTCACCGAACGATGTTGTCTACACCGTACCGGAAAATACGATTGACCGTGCCGTTGAGGTCTTGAAACAACATGGATACGAACCTGAAGTTGAACGTCATTGTGCCAAAGTTTCTGTTGTAGGAGCGGGAATCACCGGTGTTCCGGGAGTTACGGCAAAAATTGTTACTGCGCTGGCTGAAAAGGAAATCCGTATTCTGCAAACTGCAGACAGCCATACGACAATTTGGGTCCTTGTCGAAGGAAAAGATTTAGCGGATGCCGTGAATGCTTTACATGATGTGTTTGAATTGCAAAAAGAAAAAATAGAATATGTGTAAGGTTGAGGTGTAAATACAATGGCTCAATTTGGCAGAGTTTCAACGGCGATGGTAACACCATTCGATAACAAAGGCAATATAGATTTCAAAAAAACAATGAAACTTGTCAACCATCTGATCAACAACGGGACCGATTCTTTGGTTGTATCAGGAACAACAGGGGAATCCCCCACACTGACAACGGAAGAAAAACTCGCCCTTTTTGATCATACTGTCCGTGCGGCCGATGGCCGTATACCTGTCATTGCGGGTACGGGCGGTAATAATACGTATCAGTCAATTGAACTAACGAAGCGTGCAGAACAATTAGGCGTAGATGCAATTATGCTGGTAGCCCCTTATTATAATAAACCGAACCAAACTGGATTATATCAGCATTTTGCCTCAATTGCCGAGGCTACTTCTCTGCCTGTCATGCTATATAATATTCCGGGCAGATCAGCTGTCAATATCCATCCAGAAACAATCATTGAGTTGTCGAAGATAGACAACATTGTGGCTGTGAAAGAAGCAAGCGGAGATTTGGATGCGATGGCAAAAATAATTGCCGAAACAGATGACAACTTCGTATTGTATAGTGGGGACGACGCCTTTACGCTGCCTGTATTATCCATTGGCGGTGCTGGAGTCGTATCGGTGGCAAGCCATATCATTGGGAATGAATTACAAGAAATGGTACGCTATTTTTTAAATGGAGACCATGCAAATGCCGCACTTCTTCATCAGCGATTACTACCACTAATGCGGGGCCTGTTCCATGCTCCCAGTCCAACACCGGTTAAGACTGCTTTACAGTTAACCGGATTTGATGTGGGGTCTGTCCGTCTTCCGTTGGTTCCTCTAACGGAGGATGAAAGGTTGAATTTGCAGGCACTGTTGAAAACTGTAAAAGTAACCAATTGTTAAGCTGGGGCATAAGCAAATACGAAATAGCAAAAACCGAACAATTCATTTATAATTGTTCGGTTTATTTGTGTTAAAAAAATTCCTATCATCGCTACGTCAACATATTTCGCTTTCCGCAGGTCTCTTCAGCTTCCTCGGAAAGCAAAGATCGCTTTCCTGTGGATCTTCAGCTCGAGCTATTCCTCTACATATTTTGACTACGCAAAAAGCTTGCGTATGATACACTGGGACAATTGATCCCGCATGTAAGGTGCCGTAAGACTCCCACTTCAAAATCTTGCGTGAATACAAAAGGTCCAAGTGGGAGAAACGGCACCTACATGCCCGATTGGTTCAACTAACAATCAGTAGGAGATGGAAGAAAACGCCTACTGAATGAAGTTTCACTGTATTGTTCGTTTTTCTCAGCTGATTTTGTTGTGTCCCAGCCTCATTTTCACTTATGGTCATTATCCGTATCCGGTTTTGGGAGAGGGGGCCCTTGGCCAAGCTCGTCATTTTCGGTGATGTCTGCTGCAGGCATGATGATGCTGATTGTAGTTCCTTTGTTTAGTTCACTGTCAATTTTGATTGTTCCGCCATGATTTTTAATGATGCGATTACAAATCATCAATCCAAGGCCCGTTCCTTTTTCCTTTGTACTGTAAAAAGGTTCTCCCAGATTGGGGATTCTTTCCTTCGGAATGCCTACTCCTGTATCTTGCACCCTTGTTAATATTTTGCGGTAACTTAAATTTTGCGCCGTAATATAAATTTTTCCTCCAGCCTTTGGCATCGCCTCTATCGCGTTTTTAATAATATTAATATATACTTGTTTCAGTTTATTCGGTTCACCCTTAATCCACGGATTTGAAAGCTCAAAATTCGGTATGATTTCCACATTATGCAAAATGGCTTCCGATTTAAACAAGTCGATGGTGCTGGAAAGTAGTTGGCTAATATCAAGGTTTTCCAAGCGGGAGGGCTGCGGTTTGGCCAATATGAGCAAATCGCTCACAATATCTTCAATTCTTTCCAGTTCATCCAAAACCACATTCAGGTAATCATTATCCTCTTCCTGGCTTAATAACTGTGTAAATCCTTTAATGACGGTAAGTGGATTTCTAATTTCATGAGCTATTCCGGCCGCAAGCTGGCCGACAACCGATAACTTTTCAGTCCGGTGCATCAATTCTTCGGCCTTTTTTTGTTCCGTCATATCGCGTATTAAAATTTGATATGTACTACGTTCCTTATATTTTGTAGGGATCAATTTCACTTGGACATGCTTTAGTTGTTCATCGTGGCGGGATATTTTCATCTCAAACGTCTCGTTCAAACCCGTTTTCAGCAATTGTTTTTGAAAAACAGCATGTGACTCCATAGGGAGAAAGTCGAAAACGGATTTTCCGATCAGCTCTTCTTTTCCGGTTACGCCAAACAATTTTTTCCCCGCTTCATTAATATAAATAAAATGTCCGCGTTTCGTAATAATGCCGACCGTATCTTGAAAATTTTCCACGAGAAGGCGATAAATTTCTTTATTCTCCTCCAATTGTTCCTTAGTGGCAATTTGAAATGTGACATCCCTTGAAATACAAGAGATTTGCTTTGGTTTTTCACCATCAAGAAAGGGAATGATCGCCGTTTCCAGCCATATATAATCCCCTTCCTTCTTGCGAAAACGATAATATATTTTTTGGTGTATATTGCTTGAAAAGGAGTCTTCAACTTGATGTTTATCCGCAGGGTGTATGAGTTCGAAAAGAGGAGTATTAAACAATTCGTCCTGTTCGTACCCAAGCAAAGAAACGGAAGTTGGTGATACGTATGTAAAAGAGCCGTCCAAAGCATGGCGGGAAAAAAGGATGTCCGAAAATTGGATAAAAGAACGGTACATTTCCAGTTCGTGAAAAAGAGAGTCCTTATACATATTGCTGCCCCTTTAATATTTTTCATAGGTTGGTTAATTGGATTGTATCATAGACAGCTCATATTTGCTTGTTGGACGGCGCTGGCAACATGTAGCTATTTTTTTTGGGTGACAGTTGGGTTGAAGATGGAAATAACAATCAAGTATAATAAAACATAACTGATTTCATTTGATCGGGAATAAAACACCATGGGAGGAAAAATATTTTGACTAAAATAAAAAACGAAAGTATTAAAATTGTCCCGCTTGGGGGGGTGGGCGAGATTGGGAAAAATATGTATGTCGTTGAGGTGGATGAGGAGATCTTCGTGATCGATGCCGGCCTCAAGTTTCCAGAAAACGAAATGCTTGGCATTGATATCGTCATTCCAGATACGACATGGCTTGAAGAACAAAGGGAACGGATCAAAGGAATATTTTTAACGCACGGCCATGAAGACGCCATCGGGGCGCTTCCCTACGTACTGCAAAAAATAAATGCCCCTGTATATGGAACGAAATTAACGATTGCCCTTGCAAAGGAAAAACTGAAGGAAAATAGCGTCAAACCAGTCCGTTTCCAGACGATCAAGTCCGGTTCCAGGCTGAAATTTGACCGGGCAGTAGTTACGTTTTTCCATACTACACACAGCATTCCGGATTCTGTAGGCATTTGTATTCAAACATCGGAAGGAAAAATTGTCCATACGGGCGACTTTAAATTCGACCAGGCAGCTACCGGGTTGTACAGGGCGGAAATCGGAAAAATGGCCAGTATTGGCGAGTCCGGGGTATTGTGTCTTTTATCAGACAGCACGGAAGCGGAACACCCAGGTTATACTACGTCAGAGGCAGTGACGGAAAGGGAACTGTCCTCCATTTTTCATTCGGCAACAGGAAGAATTATTGTGGCTTGTTTCGCGTCGAATTTTATCCGAATCCAGCAAGCGCTTGATGCCGCTTTTGAAAATGGACGGAAAGTGGCTATTGTAGGAAAGAGCATTGAACGCAGCTTTGAAATAGCGCTCAAATTAAACTATTTATCTCTTGCCGGTACGGATTTAATTATTCCAATCACCGATATTGGCAAATATGATGACAGTGAAATTGTCATTATATCCACTGGAACAATGGGCGAGCCGCTGGAAGCACTACAAAAAATGGCAAGACAAAACCATAGACAGGTAAATATTAAAAAAGGTGATACGGTATTGATTACAGCAACTCCATCGGTTGGGTTGGAAACATTTATGTTCAAGACGATCGACCTTCTGTACCGGGCGGGCGCGGTTGTCAATACACCATACCGTAAAATACACGTATCGGGCCACGGCAGCCAGGAAGATTTAAAATTGATGCTTAACTTAATGAAGCCCAAATATTTTATTCCGATCCAAGGAGAATACCGCATGCTGTTTTCTCACGCGAAACTGGCGGAAGAAACAGGGCTGGCCAGAGACCACATATTTATACCGGCAAACGGGGAAGTCATTGAATACAAAGACGGAAAAATGAGGCAAGGCGGCAGAGTTCCTGCCGGGAATGTGTTAATTGACGGCATAGGAGTAGGTGATGTTGGAAACATCGTACTTCGCGACCGGAAATTACTATCCCAGGACGGCATTTTTACGGTTGTTGTCACATTGGACAAGAAGCATAAACGCATCGCGTCAGGACCGGAAATTATATCACGCGGGTTTGTTTATGTCAGAGAATCGGAAAAATTAATCGAAGAATCCACAAAAATCGTACGAAAAATCGTGGAACAAGCGGTAGCGGAAGGTTCTTTTGATTGGGCGGGAATCAAGCAAGATATCCGGGACAAACTCAATCAATATTTATTTGATCGCACAAAAAGAAGGCCGATGATTTTGCCGATCATCATGGAAATATAAATCAGTTGCGATAAAAGCGTTCAAGAATTTGTTTTTCTTGAACGCTTTATCTTTGAATGGAAAAGTGGAAACAGGCAAATAATAACGTGGAATTCTTTACCTCAGGAGGACTCCATGAATAATGACAATCATCCAGAATATCGTTTTGAAACACCAAATGAAACGCCGAATGAAACACCTGAAAACAAGCCTTCCGGCATCATAGAGAAAATACAACAGTTAGGGCAAACGAATGTTCCGCAAATGCCTCAGGATACGAACATACATTGCTTGACGATCATCGGCCAAATTGAGGGGCATATGCAACTGCCTCCTCAAAATAAAACAACAAAATATGAACATATTATCCCGCAATTGGCGGCGATTGAACAAAACCCCAATATTAAAGGACTACTCGTCGTATTAAATACCGTTGGCGGTGATGTGGAAGCGGGCTTGGCCATATCGGAAATGTTGTCTACCTTGACGAAGCCATCTGTTTCGATTGTCCTAGGAGGAGGCCACTCCATTGGCGTGCCCATAGCCGTTTCCTGCTCTTATTCCTTTATCGCAGAGACTGCCACAATGACCATCCACCCCATCAGGTTGACCGGGCTTGTCATCGGTGTTCCCCAATCCTTTGAGTACATGGATAAAATGCAAGAGCGGGTTGTAAAATTTGTCACTAGCCATTCCAATATTTCCGAGGAAAAATTTAAAGACCTCATGTTTGCGAAAGGAAATTTAACGAGAGATATTGGAACCAATATTATCGGAAAAGAAGCTGTGAAATATGGGTTAATAGATGAAGTGGGCGGCATAGGAAAGGCGATGAAAAAGTTGAATGAACTCATTGAACTAAATGATCCCGGCAAAAATGAAGAAGAAGGAGGCATCATCCAATGATCATCCATTCAATCGTTCCGCATGAACTCATTTTCCCTGCCCATGATGAAGATTTCTCGAACCAAAGACAGTGTCAGTGGAACGGCATCCCGCTCATCGTGCAGCCGGAAGGGGAGCAATGTAAAGTGGTTCGGGTCATGAGCAGTAACTTGGAAGACTTTTTGCGTCCGGAAATACAGCCCGGTTCTTACTTAACGATCAACGAAACAAAGCTGTTATAGGCTTTGACCGCTGTTCCCGCTTTCATGTATCATTACTTCAGCCAGCCAAATCTATGATATAATGGAAAGAAAATGCAGCCCCGGTTTTCAGGCTGCTTTCTCTTTACCCCGCATGTAAGGTGCCGTAAGGCTCCCACTTCAAAATCTTGAGTGAATACAAAAGGTCCAAGTGTGAGAAAACGGCACCTAAATGCCCGATTGGTTCAACTAACATTTCTTGGGAAAGGCATCCAAGAAATGAAGTTTCACTTTATCCCGCATGTAAGGTGCCGTAAGACTCCCACTTCAAAATCTTGAGTGAATACAAAAGGTCTAAGTGTGAGAAAACGGCACCTAAATGCCCGATTGGTTCAACTAACATTTCTTGGGAAAGGCACACCAAGAAATGAAGTTTCACTTTATCCCGCATGTAAGGTGCCATAAGACTTCCACTTCAAAATCTTGAGTGAATACAAAAGGTCCAAGTGTGAGAAAACGGCACCTAAATGCCCGATTGGTTCAACTAACATTTCTTGGGAAAGGCATCCAAGAAATGAAGTTTCTCTTTACCCCGCATGTAAGGTGCCGTAAGACTCCCACTTCAAAATCTTGAGTGAATACAAAAAGTCTAAGTGTGAGAAAACGGCACCTAAATGCCCGATTGGTTCAACTAACATTTCTTGGGAAAGGCATCCAAGAAATGAAGTTTCACTTTATTTTTTAATGATCGCAAGGTGAATAAGATGGCAAAACGAAAAAAAAGAAGTCGAAAAGCGAATAAATTGAAAAGGATCTTACAATTTGAACTCGCAGGTATCGCGTTATTCGCGTTATGCTTAATTTCCATCGTGAAATTGGGAGCGGTCGGGCGAGGAATACACAACTTCTTTTACTTTTTCCTTGGCGAATGGTATATGGCCGGGATGCTTTGGGTACTGTATATGGCCGCTTTTTTTGTTGTTAAAAGGGAATGGCCGCCCTTTTTTAAGGGAAGGCTCATTGGCATCTATTTCATATTGTCGAGCGTACTTTTGTTTTCTCATATCAGGCTATTCGGATTTATGTCGGAAAAAGGGCTGCTGGACAACGCCAGTGTGATTAAAAATACATATTCCCTTTTCATGCAAATCATCCAAAATGAAACATCGACAAATGACCTTGGCGGCGGGATGATCGGCGCCGTTTTGTTTTCGGGGTCTCATTTACTATTTGACACAACCGGAACGAAAATCATCAGCTTTTTTCTCATCTTTACAGGCGTATTACTCTTGACAGGCAAATCGATTGGAGGATTTATTGAAGCGGCAGGTCTCAAGGGCCTGGCATTCTTTAAGAAACAATGGGCGGCATTTAAAAACGACCTGAAAGAGTGGAGGGCGGAAAAGGCAGAAAAAAGAGCGAGAAAAGAAGATGAAAAAGCAAATGAAACAGTGGTACAAAACGAGGATATTGTGAAAAAAGTTGTCGAGGAAGAAGTGGAACCCATTATATCGAGTTTTACGGAACGAGATCCGGCTGCGCATGATCAGCCAATGGTGACGGAGAGCGAAAAGCCGGTGAAGCCAAAACAGGAAAACACGGCGGACGAAGACATATCACAACCTCTTACTTTTACAGAAGTGGAAAATAAAGATTATAAGCTTCCCCCCAACTCTTTGCTTGTAAGGCCGAAAGCAGCCGACCAAAGAAGCGAGTACAAATTAATCCATTCAAATGCGGCAAAACTTGAAAAAACATTTCAGAGCTTCGGTGTAAAAGCACGTGTCACGCAAGTTCATTTGGGGCCGGCGGTAACAAAATATGAGGTTCATCCGGACGCAGGTGTAAAGGTAAGCCGGATTGTAAGCCTCAGTGACGACTTAGCCCTGGCGTTGGCGGCAAAAGATATAAGAATTGAAGCCCCCATTCCGGGAAAGTCGGCAATTGGCATAGAAGTGCCGAATTCGGAAGTTGCCGTCGTATCGCTAAGGGAAGTACTGGAGTCGAAACAACACCAAAAGCCCGAAGCGAAGCTGCAAATTGGCTTAGGCAGGGACATAACGGGCGAGGCGGTGGTAGCAGAGCTGAATAAAATGCCGCATCTTCTCGTAGCCGGGGCAACGGGAAGCGGGAAAAGCGTATGTATTAACGGGATCATTACAAGCATTTTAATGAGGGCAAAGCCGCATGAAGTGAAAATGATGATGATTGACCCCAAGATGGTGGAATTAAATGTTTATAATGGTATTCCCCATTTGCTTGCCCCTGTTGTTACGGATGCCCGCAAAGCATCACAGGCGCTGAAAAAAGTAGTCAGCGAAATGGAAAGACGTTATGAACTGTTTTCCCATACCGGGACTAGAAATATTGAAGGCTATAATGAGTTCGTCAACCGTATGAATGTGAAAATGGAGGACAAACAGCCGCTTTTACCTTACATTGTCGTCATCGTCGACGAACTCGCCGATTTAATGATGGTGGCTTCTAATGATGTGGAGGATTCGATCACTCGGCTCGCCCAAATGGCCCGGGCCGCAGGAATTCATTTGATTATCGCCACACAACGACCATCTGTGGACGTTATTACCGGCGTCATCAAGGCAAATATCCCTTCGCGTATTGCGTTTGCCGTATCCTCGCAAACCGATTCGAGAACAATTCTTGATACAGGTGGGGCGGAAAAATTGCTTGGCAGGGGGGATATGTTATTTCTGCCGGTCGGCGCATCCAAGCCTGTTCGTGTGCAGGGAGCATTTTTATCTGACAAAGAGGTTGAAAATGTCGTCGAATTTGTGATATCCCAGCAAAAAGCACAGTATCAGGAAGAGATGATCCCGGAAGATATTCCGGAAACAGCTGCTGAAGTGGAGGACGAGCTTTATGAAGATGCCGTTCAACTGATTGCGGAGATGCAGACAGCCTCTGTTTCCATGCTCCAACGCCGATTCAGAATCGGTTATACGAGGGCTGCCAGACTGATTGATGAAATGGAGGCTCGGGGAATAGTAGGTCCATATGAGGGGAGTAAACCTCGAGCAGTACTAATACCGAAACAGACAGAGGAACAGACATCATAAACGTTCAAGGCTGTATATCCCCAAGGAATAAGGCATACGATATGCATGAGGAAGTTTTTTCAATTTTAAGCCCTATTTTCATTGTAAAAAGGAGGCGTGGCGAATGGCGCTGCTCCAGGAAGAAACAGTAAAAATAAATGGATATACTTTACATTTGATAAAAACAGATAAATTTAAAACGAATACGTTTATCTGGAAAATGAAGGCTCCTTTAGAGCAGGACACAGTCACTTTGCGGGCGCTGTTGCCGCAAGTATTGCAAAGCGGGACGAAAAACCATCCAACGACGGCAAGCTTGCGCTCCTATTTGGATGATTTATACGGAGCAACGCTTCAAGTGGATTTAGCCAAAAAAGGGGAATATCATATTATCACTTTTACCATTGAAATTGCGAATGAGGCTTATTTACAAGGAAGTGAGCCGCTGCTGCAAAAAGCCGTGG
The DNA here is from genome assembly GCF_037980985.1 of Siminovitchia sp. FSL H7-0308. NCBI lineage: Bacteria > Bacillati > Bacillota > Bacilli > Caryophanales > Bacillaceae > Siminovitchia > Siminovitchia sp. FSL H7-0308. Next base: position 2,047,350 of record NZ_CP150282.1, on the reverse strand, counting down.
TTTTGCTCAAAGAAGTCTTATTACATCCAAATGCTACTAACAATGCTTTTGATTCGGAAACAGTCGAGAAAGAAAAGCGGAATTTAAAACAGCGGATCACATCTGTTTACGATGATAAAATGCGTTATGCCAGCGTCCGTTTGACCGAAGAAATGTGCAAGGGAGAGCGATACGCGCTTTTTGTTCATGGAGAAGCGGAACGGATAGATGAGATAACACCTGAATCTCTATATCAATACTATGAAAAAGCCCTGGCGGAAGATGAGCTGGATCTTTATATTATCGGGGATATTGACCGCGAGGAAGCTGAAACATATTGTGAACAGATAAGCTTTACAGACCGCGCGCCAAAGACCATTGATGCGGAAGGCGGGCAACCGGACAGGGATTTGAAAACGATTGTGGAAAGACTGGATGTAAAGCAGGGGAAATTAAATATCGGGTATCGTACAAATATCCGCTACGGTCATAGGGACTATTTCCATTTGCAAATGTTTAACGGCATTTTCGGAGGATTCCCCCACTCAAAATTATTCATCAATGTACGTGAAAAAGCACACTTGGCCTATTATGCGGCCAGCCGGATTGAAAGTCATAAAGGGCTGCTCATGGTGATGGCCGGAATTGATGATAAAAATTACGAACAGGCAACAACGATCATCCACGAACAAATGACTTCCATGAAATCCGGAAATTTTACAGAACAAGAAATGGAACAGACAAAGGCAGTGATCAAAAACCAATTCCTTGAAGCGATCGATACATCTAGAGGACTGGTTGAAGTCCTTTACCATAACGTCATTGCCCGGGCAAACATTAAACCGGAAGACTGGATTCATGAAGTGGCCAACACGACGAAAGATGATGTCGTTGCCGTCGCTAAAAAAGTACAATTGGATACGATATACTTTTTGACAGGCGGAAAGGGGGAGAAATGATGAAGACACTTGTTTTCGAGCAGTTAAAGGAAACCATTTATTACGAAACGTTGGAAAACGGCTTGGATGTGTATATTTTGCCAAAGCCAGGTTTCAATAAAACATTTGCCACATTTACGACAAAGTACGGATCAATCGACAACACCTTTATTCCGCTCAACGGTCAACAACTGCAAACCGTACCCGATGGAATCGCCCACTTTTTGGAACATAAGATGTTTGAGAAAGAAGATGGCGATGTATTCCAATTGTTTAGTAAGCAGGGAGCTTCTGCCAATGCATTTACGTCATTTACACGGACAGCCTATTTATTTTCCAGCACCTCAAATGTGAAGCAAAACCTGGAAACACTTATTCATATGGTCCAGGAGCCTTACTTTACCGAAAAAACAGTTGAAAAAGAAAAAGGCATCATCGGCCAGGAAATAACGATGTACGATGACAATCCCGATTGGAGGGTTTATTTTGGGGTCATTGAAAACATGTACCACAACCACCCTGTAAAAATCGATATTGCCGGTACGATCGAATCCATTTCCGAGATTACAGCCGATCTTTTATATCTATGCTATAAGACTTTTTATCACCCAAGCAACATGCTGCTATTTATTACCGGTCCGGTTGATCCACAGGAAATGATGGAATTTATTCGCGCGGATCAAAGCAAAAAGCAATTTGAAAAAGCGGCTGATATTGTACGCCACTTTGAGGATGAACCACCCACTGTCGCCAAAAAGAAACAAGTTTTGCAAATGGATGTTCAGACAGCCAAATGCTTAGTAGGCGTAAAAGCCATGCAACCCGAGACAGAGGGGAAACAATTGCTTAAAACAGAAGTGGTGATGAATTTGCTGCTTGATACATTGTTCAGCAAAAGTTCAAGCCATTACGAGTCACTTTATAATGAAGGGCTCATTGACGAAACGTTTCAATATGATTTTACACAGGAAGACAGCTTCGGGTTTGCGATTATAGGGGGGGATACAAGGGACCCCGATCGTTTGACGAAGCGGCTTAATGAAATCTTGCTTGGGGATGTATCGGCCTACTTGACGGAGGAGATGCTTGAAAGAGCCAAAAAGAAGCGGATTGGCGGCTTTTTAAGATCTTTGAACTCACCGGAATTTATCGCCAACCAGTTTACCCGATATGCATTTAACAACTCCAATTTATTTGAAGTGCTTCCTGTTATAGAAAACATTACACATAACGATGCTGTGACCGCAGCGCAACAATTTTTTTCCGAAGACCGCATATCGGTTTGCCAAGTAATACCAAAAGGCAGTTAAGGCCTGGCTAGCGCCAGGCTCTTTTGTTGGAAAGGAGAGGTATATTTTTTGAGGAAAATCATCTGAATTAGCGCCTAAGCGGAAAGGAAAGATGTTAATGAAAAAATTTGCTTTAATTACGGGGGCAAGCGGAGGCATTGGAGCATCTACCGCAAAAATATTGGCGAAAGAAGGTTGGAATCTGTATTTACATTATCATAGGAATGAAGAAAAAATCAAAGCCCTTATGAAAGAAATTGCTGAATATCATGAAGTTGAAATGATACCTGTTCAAGCAAATTTAGAAAAGGCCGGAGGTTGTCAAAAGCTGATTGACAATATTTTCGATATTCAAGCTATTGTTTATTCGAGTGGAAACGCTCCCTTTGGGCTTTTTACAGAACTTGATGATGAAACGGTGGAACAAACCATTCAACTTCACGTAAAAAGTCCAATTGCACTAATCAGACATTTGCTGCCAAAGCTGATGCGAAACAACGCTTCACAAATTGTATTAATCAGTTCTATTTGGGGCCAGACAGGCGCCGCTTGTGAGGTGTTGTATTCAACTGTCAAAGGGGCGCAGATTTCTTTCGTAAAGGCTTTGAGCAAGGAAGTGGCCAGCAATGGTTTAAACGTAAATTGTATTGCTCCCGGGGCCGTCAGAACCGATATGTTAAAGCATTTTACAAGTGATGAACTCGAACAGCTGAAAGAAGAGATTCCGATGAGAAGGCTTGGAAGGCCGGAAGAAGTCGCCGAAGCGGCAGCATTTTTATTATCAAGCAGGGCATCCTACATAACCGGACAAGTCATTGCTGTGAACGGCGGCTGGTATACTTGACATTTTGCGGCCGATGCCAAATTCATGAATAATTCATGTAAAGTGACAAATAATAACATTGTACGAATTTAGTGAAGGAGGCATTTGATCATGTCAGTACTTGAAAACTGGGAACAATGGAAAAACTTTCTCGGAGACCGCCTAGACCAAGCACAACGGCAAGGAATGTCAGATGAGATTATTAACCAAATGGCGCATCAGGTTGGGGACTATTTAGCAAAGCAAGTTGATCCTAAAAATGAACAGGAAAGAGTGTTATCAGATTTGTGGTCAGTTGCGTCTGAAGAGGAGCAACAAGCCATCGCGCGTGTAATGGTTAAGCTGGTTGAAAATAACAGCACTCACTGATGAAGCATAGAGAGGACGTACTCCTCTCTTTTTTTTTCGTCATTTTTTTCTTTTAACTTTAATAAAAATCAGATATGATATAAGCTAGAAATGAATGGTTGGGGCATTTTTCGTTTTGAGGAGCTGTAAAAAGATGGACCGAAAAGAATGGTATTTAGAATATGAGATCAAAATTGACCGGCCTGGTTTGTTAGGGGATATTTCATCCCTTTTAGGCATGCTCTCCATTAATATTGTCAGTATTAACGGGATAGACAGCGGGCGGCGTGGATTGCTGATTCGGGCGCAAAACGAAGATCAAATTATCCGCCTTCAATCTATATTGGAAACCGTAGAAACGATTAAAGTAAGAAAAATGAGGGAACCTAAATTAAGAGATAAGCTGGCAGTCCGTCATGGACGTTATATACAAAGGGATCACGATGATAAGAAAACATTCCGCTTTGTTAGAGATGAGCTTGGAATTCTTGTCGATTTTATGGCCGAATTGTTTAAAGAGAAAGGCCATAAACTTATTGGGATCCGGGGAATGCCGCGAGTCGGCAAAACAGAATCGGTTGTTGCAGCAAGTGTCTGTGCAAATAAAAAGTGGCTGTTTGTTTCATCCACCTTGTTAAAGCAGACGATCCGCAAAGAGTTAATCAAAGATGAATATAATGAAAATAACATTTTCATTATAGACGGGATCGTTTCCAGAAGAAGGGCGGACGAGCGGCATTTGCAGCTAGTCAGGGAAATTATGAGCCTGCCTGCAGTCAAAGTAATCGAGCACCCGGATATTTTTGTTGAACATTCCGAGTATTCCATTGAAGATTTTGACTACATTATTGAACTGCGCAACAACCCGGAAGAAGAGATTACATATGAAACCGTTAATAAGCACAACTTTTTTCCTAATCAAGGAATGGGCGGTTTCGGCGGATTTGATTTTTAGGATTGGTGGTGTTTGCTTTGACTGAATTAGGGAGCCGTCTGAGAATGGCTCGTGAAGAAAAGGGAATCAGTTTGGAACAACTTCAATCAATGACAAAAATCCAAAAAAAGTATTTGATTGGGATTGAAGAAGGTAATTATGATATAATGCCGGGAAAATTTTATGCCCGGGCATTTATTAAGCAATACGCTGAAGCAGTTGGTTTATCTCCTGAAGAACTGTTTGAAGAATATCGTTCCGAAATACCCGCTGCATATGAAGAAGATTTAACAGAGCAGCTTTCCCGGGTGCAGTCCCGGAGTTCCATGCCGGCAAGTGCAAACAAATTATTAAAGTATTTGCCTAAGATCATAGCAACAGTTGTTGTGGTCGCTACACTTTTCTTGATCTGGAATTTCTTTACAAAGTCCATTAATACAGCTGACCAGCCAGAAGGAAATAAAGAAGATCAAGCAGTTGATATAGAAGAATCTGATGATATCACTCCTCCCGAACAGCCTGCTAACAAGGAAGACAAGGAAAAAGGTTCAGGCAAAGACAACAAAGAGGACGGTCAAAACAAAGAAGACAAAGAAGATAAAAAAGATAAAAAAGACAAAAAGGACAAAGATACTAACAGCTCCGAAACCCAAAGTATAACTGCCGAAGGTGTATCTGGCAGCGTAACAACATATAAGCTGTCCAAAGCCGAAAAATTCGAATTGAAGGTCAGTGCGACTACAACCGGCGAGACATGGGTAAGTATCAGAGATGGCAGCAACCAAACCCTGTTTCAAGGAATGCTAAAAAACGGAGAAAGCCAAAGCTTCGATTTGACAGAACAAACTCAAGCATATATCGTCGCTGGACGAGCGTTGGATACGGAAATTTATGTAAATGGGGAGAAGCTGGAGTATGAGAATTCACCAGAGCAACATGTAAAACAAGATATTCAAATCCAATTTGAAAAGGGAGAGTGATCTTGTAGCGAAGCAGCCGCTTAAAAGCGGCTATTTTTTGTCAGACTGGATCGTATAAATAAATGGACACAAATCGCCTGGTTAGATTCAGGCGCCTGAAGCTTTTCTTGATGGGAGGACATTATAGTGAATTTACCTAACAAAATAACCGTAGCAAGAATTTTATTAATCCCCGTCTTCCTTATATTAATGCTTGTACCGTTTGAATGGGGAAGCTGGCATATATTTGGGACCGAAATAAAAGCGGCTCATATTGTCGGTGCTGTTGTATTTATTATCGCTTCCATTACGGATTGGATTGACGGATATTTTGCACGAAAGTTAAAACTCGTTACGAACTTGGGAAAATTTCTCGATCCCCTTGCCGACAAACTGCTCGTTTCCGCCGCGTTAATTGTACTCGTTGAAATGCACCTGGCTCCATCCTGGGTCGTAATAACGATTATAAGCCGCGAGTTTGCCGTTACGGGGCTGCGATTGATTCTGGCGGGATCTGGGGAAGTGGTCGCGGCCAACATGCTTGGGAAAATTAAAACATGGACGCAAATTGTTGCCATCAGTGCCTTGCTTCTTCATAACATACCATTTTCGGCAATCAACTTCCCGTTTGCGGATATTATGCTTTACATTTCCCTTATCTTTACTGTTTGGTCAGGTTATGAGTACTTTCATATAAATCGGAGCATCTTTAAACATTCGAAATGACAGGAAGTGATCAATGAATGAAAGCGGAAATCATTGCCGTTGGAACGGAGCTATTACTTGGACAAATTGCCAATACAAACGCCCAATATTTGTCGCAACAATTGGCGGAAATTGGTGTGAATGTATATTTTCATACAGTCGTTGGCGATAACCCCGACCGGCTTGTTCAGGCAATCAGACAGGCCGAAACAAGAGCCGATCTTCTGATTTTTACGGGTGGGCTAGGTCCGACTCAAGACGATTTGACGAAAGAAATTGTCGCCAAGCACCTTGGCAAACAACTGACAACCGATGAATACGCTTGGAAAAAGATCCAGGAATACTTTAAGCGGACTGGAAGAAAGATGACTCCGAATAATAAAAAACAAGCAGATGTTATTGAGAGGGGAAAAGTTCTTCCGAATGAACACGGAATGGCCCCCGGGATATTCCTGCAAAATGACTCGAAGTACTACATGTTGTTGCCGGGTCCTCCGCATGAAATGAAACCGATGTTCAGGATTTACGGTCGAGAAGCCATCTTGGACCAGCTTGAACAACAGGAGCGCATTGAATCGCGGGTTCTTCGTTTTTTTAATATTGGTGAATCACAAATAGCCCATGAGCTTTCGGATCTCATAGAATCGCAATCCAATCCGACCGTGGCCCCGCTTGCCGGTGATGGTGAAGTGACGATTAGAATTACGGCCAGGCATGAACAAGAAGTCATGGCGGTTTCGATGCTGGATGATATTGAAAAACGAATATTAGAGAGAGTGGGGGAATATTTTTACGGATATGATGATACTTCCCTCATGGCTGAATTGCTGAAATTGCTTGAAGAGCGCCAGTTGACCATTGCCGCAGCAGAAAGTTTGACCGGCGGCTTGTTCCAGTCGGAAATGACATCAGTTGTTGGTGTAAGCACCATGCTGCTTGGCGGGATTGTCTGTTATTCCAATAAAGCAAAAATCAAGCTTTGCAATGTTAAGCCGGAAACAATTGAAAAGCATGGCGCCGTCAGCGAACAATGTGCGGCAGAGCTTGCTTCAAACGTCCGCGAAGCTCTTGGTGCGGATATCGGAATCAGTTTTACCGGAGTTGCAGGCCCTGATTCACTTGAAGGCCATCCGGCGGGAACAGTCTGGATCGGCATTGCTTTTAAAGACCAGCCAGCGAAGGCATTGCTTGCCAAAATGGCCGGAACCCGCAACGGAAATCGCAAACGTTCAGTAAAAATGGGTTGCTATCACTTATTAAAAGAATTACAAAAAAGTCGTAGAATTGACTAGTAAGAGCGAGTAACAGGCAACAATAGTTAATAGTGAGAGCGTTGGGGCTGGGACATAAGCAAATACGAAATAACCGAACAATTCATTTATGATTGTTCGGTTTATTTGTGTTGAAAAAATCCCTATCATCGCTACGTCAACATATTTCGCTTTCCGCAGGTCTCTTCAGCTTCCTCGGAAAGCAAAGATCGCTTTCCTGCGGGATCTTCAGCTCGAGCTATTCCCGCAGGAGTCTATATATTTTGACGACGCTAAAAGCTTGCGTATGATACACTGGGCCATTTATCCCGCATGTAAGGTGCCGTAAGACTCCCACTTCAAAATCTTGGGTGAATACAAAGAAAACGGCACCTAAATGCCCGATTGGTTCAACTAACATTCAGTAGGAGCCCTACTGAATGAAGTTTCACTTTATCCCGCATGTAAGTTGCCATATACACTACTTCAAAACCTGAGTTGATTTTGCAGGATTCCTCTGAAGTAGCTGGTGGAGATGGATTTCAAGAAGTTATCGCCATTGTACAAGCCCCAGAATTCAACGTGTGCCTTTTCGAGTTCGCGTGGCCGCTTTGCCTTGATTGTGTCCCAAAAACACCCTCGCCCCCTTTTGGCTGTTTTGGAGCAATAGTGGCTATGCTCGTGAATCCGATCATCAGCCTATCGTGCCGGTGGTGCTATTAAAGATAAAGGAAAACTCGTCGCGAGACCAGATGAATCGTACTCGAAGCAGTGCTGTCTCATATATAGAACTTTCATCCCTTTGGATGCTCCCTCTTTCATTTTAAAGCCCGCGGAACATTTTTTAATATCATCAAAAATTAAGATTTATACTGTTTCATTCCGTTAAAAATCAATATTCGTATCGTCAAATTGTAATTTTGCAAGAAAACAGCCTAGAAAAATACCAGAATGAATGTTCGCTTTTTCCTTGGCAATGGTTTGAAAAAAAGGTATAATAAGATCAGTTCGAACTGATATAACACACCATTGATCATGATAAATACGAGGAGGAAAATTTGTGAGTGATAGACAAGCTGCACTTGATATGGCTTTAAAGCAAATAGAAAAGCAATTTGGAAAAGGTTCTATCATGAAGCTGGGGGAGCAGACTGATCGTAAAATCTCGACGATTCCCAGCGGTTCGTTGGCTTTAGATATTGCACTCGGTGTTGGCGGATACCCGAGAGGAAGGGTCATTGAAATTTACGGGCCTGAAAGTTCGGGTAAAACGACTGTTGCGCTTCACGCGATTGCGGAAGCCCAAGCTCGCGGGGGGCAGGCGGCTTTTATTGATGCCGAGCATGCGCTTGATCCGGTTTATGCCCAAAAGCTGGGCGTTAACATAGATGAGCTACTTTTATCCCAGCCGGATACAGGTGAGCAGGCGCTTGAGATAGCGGAAGCTCTTGTACGAAGCGGAGCCATTGAAATGATCGTCATTGACTCGGTTGCCGCTCTCGTGCCAAAAGCGGAAATTGAAGGAGAAATGGGGGATTCCCACGTTGGTTTGCAGGCGCGGCTCATGTCCCAGGCCCTCAGAAAGCTTTCCGGAGCAATCAATAAGTCTAAGACGATCGCCATATTTATTAACCAAATTAGGGAGAAAGTTGGCGTCATGTTCGGTAATCCGGAAACGACACCTGGTGGACGGGCTTTGAAGTTTTATTCTTCGGTCCGGCTTGAAGTCCGTCGTGCCGAGCAACTTAAGCAAGGACAGGATGTAGTTGGAACGAAGACGAAGATTAAAATTGTCAAAAACAAAGTGGCGCCTCCTTTCCGTGTAGCCGAAGTAGATATTATGTATGGAGAAGGCATTTCCCGTGAAGGAGAAATTATCGACATGGGATCCGAGCTGGATATTATTCAAAAAAGCGGGGCGTGGTATTCATATAACGATGAGCGGCTTGGGCAAGGACGTGAAAACGCCAAGCAGTTTCTGCGCGAGAATGAAGATTTGCGGGATGAAATTATGGTGAAAATCCGCAACCATCACGGCTTGGATGAAGTAAAAGCAGATAATGAAGAAGAACAGGAAGAATTAACACTGTTAGATTGATCCTTTCAACAGCAGAGCGCCGGCTTTGCTGTTTTTGTTTTTCGCCTAGTGATCTTGCAGAATAGAGGATACAAGTTCGAAGATGTGAACGTTAAAGTGATAAAGAGCTTAACAGTGTGTGCCGAGATGTTGCATGGACCCAACTCCCGATTTGGGGACGACTCCATTCGAACCAATCGGTTAGAAAGGACGATGCAAGGTGAGTTCGGCAAGATGAGACTCCATCCAAGCTTTATCCAAATGGGAGCTGTTAAAAAGAAAGGCTCCCGTTTTTAGCTGGTGAGATCTCGTTGATCTGCACAATGCTCATAGCGGCCCGCAGGCGTTCTTATGCCCCTCAGGTGCAAACCGCTCAGAACTGTCGTCATTCGGCTGTTCACATACCGAGCAGAGAAAAAATCGACCGGGAACTTGAGGAAGGAAAATCAGAGCTGGCATAAAAGAAAGCCTGTTCACGTCAAAAACCGTGTAACGGCTGCTGATCAAACGAACGTATACTGTCATTGTCTTGTAGCGACTCGTTAGTGAGAGGTACGAAACTCTGCGCATGAGGGTTCCAAAAAGGAAGGCGAACCCTCACAACAATGATTGGCGGACATTACAAAACAACGGTGAAAGTTTGAAATTCTGTAATATATCTTTACATCAATCTTTATCCGGGTTCATCCCCCTTCTTGTTAAAAGCGAAAGTTTTTCAATGTAAAAAAGAAGGCGGTTTCATCTTTTACTGGTGAACAAGGAGCCATCCCTTGACAATAGTTGTCCACACCTTTAAAATTAACTTGTATATTTTACAAATTTTTTTCACGTGAAATTTGAGCTTGGCTCTGTATATTGAAAGCTTTGTAACAATGTACCAGCCGACAGTTAGATTGCATGATACAAGTTTATAGCAAGAGGGGGTGAAATCATGGATTCAACCATATTCATCATCTCCATTTTGCTTACCCTTATCGTCGGTGTAGTTGTTGCCTATTTCATCTTTAAAACATTTGCTCAAGCAAAGATAACAGGCGCCCAAGGTTCTGCAACACAAATATTAGAAGATGCAAAGCGTGAAGCAGAATCTTTGAAAAAGGAAGCCTTGTTGGAAGCGAAGGATGAAAATCACAAACTTCGTATTGAAACTGAACGAGAACTTCGTGAAAGACGAGCTGAATTGCAAAAACAGGAAAATCGCTTATTGCAAAAGGAGGAGAACCTCGACAGAAAAGATGATACTCTTGCCAAGCGTGAAGACCAGCTTGAAAAGAAAGAGGACTCTCTTAATGAAAGACAACAACATATTGAAGAGATGGAAAGCAAAGTGGATGAAATGATCCGCCAGCAAAAAGCGGAATTAGAACGCATTTCGAGACTAACACGCGAGGAAGCGAAGTCACTTCTTTTAGAAAGTCTTAACAAAGAGTTGGCTCATGACACTGCTTTAATGATAAAAGAAAGTGAAACGCGAGCCAAGGAAGAAGCGGACAAAAAGGCGAAAAACATTCTTTCGCTTGCAATCCAGCGTTGTGCAGCCGACCATGTTGCCGAAACGACTGTGTCAGTGGTCAACTTGCCAAACGATGAAATGAAGGGGCGGATTATCGGCCGGGAAGGCAGGAACATCCGAACTCTTGAAACATTGACGGGCATAGACCTGATTATCGATGACACACCGGAAGCGGTAATACTGTCAGGCTTTGACCCAATCAGGCGGGAAACTGCTAGAATCGCACTCGAAAAGCTTGTACAAGACGGACGCATCCACCCAGCCCGAATCGAAGAAATGGTTGAAAAAGCAAGGCGCGAGGTTGATGAACATATTCGGGAAGTCGGGGAACAAACCACTTTTGAAGTTGGAGTTCATGGCCTGCATCCTGATTTGATCAAAATTCTCGGTCGCTTAAAATACCGGACGAGCTACGGACAAAATGTTCTGAAACATTCAATGGAAGTTGCTCATTTATCCGGGCTGCTCGCTGCAGAACTTGGTGAGGATGAAGCGCTGGCTCGTCGTGCCGGACTGTTGCACGATATCGGGAAAGCCATCGACCATGAAGTGGAAGGCAGCCACGTAGAAATCGGAATTGAACTGGGTACCAAATATAAGGAGCATCCTGTTGTTATTAACAGTATTGCCTCCCACCATGGGGACACCGAGCCGACATCCATCATATCTGTATTGGTTGCTGCTGCAGATGCGTTATCTGCCGCAAGGCCGGGAGCCCGCAGTGAGACATTGGAAAGCTATATTAAACGACTTGAAAAGCTGGAAGAAATTTCGGAATCGTATGATGGTGTAGAAAAATCTTTTGCCATTCAGGCTGGAAGAGAAGTTCGAATCATTGTCAAGCCGGAACAGATCAACGATTTGGAGGCCCATCGACTTGCACGTGATATTCGGAAAAGAATTGAGGAAGACCTTGACTATCCGGGCCACATAAAAGTTACTGTTATTCGAGAAACGAGAGCAGTTGAATATGCAAAATAAAGCGGTGTGACATCACACCGCTTTTTCTGTGGAAAGAGCACACCAGAGTATGGGCTCGTAAGTTCGCGGGAAAACTTAAGTCGGGAAACATGTAACCGATGCGGACATAGACAGGGCAAAACGTTTAATTTAAAGGATAGAGGAGTTTACATGAATATTTTATTTGTTGGAGATGTAGTTGGTGCTCCAGGAAGAAAAATGGTAAAGGAATACTTGCCGAAACTGAAAAGCCATTTCCGGCCTCATCTTACGATCGTGAATGGAGAAAACAGTGCCGGGGGAAGAGGAATTACGGAAGAGATATATAAACAGCTGCTTGAAGCGGGGGCCAATGTCGTTACTCTCGGCAATCATGCATGGGATAATAAAAATATATTTGAATTTATTGATCGGGCCAAGTACATGGTCAGACCGGCTAATTTTCCTCAGGCCCCAGGAACAGGAATCGCTTATGTCAGAATAAATGATGTAGAAGCAGCGGTGATTAATTTGCAAGGCCGGACATTTATGACCCCTCTCGAATGCCCGTTCCAAAAAGCCGAGGAGTTAGTGTTTGAGGCAAAAAATCGCACGGATATAATATTTGTCGATTTCCACGCGGAAGCAACGAGCGAGAAACAGGCAATGGGTTGGTTTCTTGATGGCAAGGTGACGGCTGTAATTGGCACACATACACATGTTCAGACCGCCGATAACCGGATTTTACCAGGGGGTACGGCCTATTTGTCGGATGTAGGCATGACGGGTCCCTACGATGGCATTCTGGGTATGGAAAAAGATGCAGTCATTTATCGTTTTATTACTGGGTTGCCGGCCAGGTTTGAAGTGCCAAATAGCGGACGAAAGCAGTTGAGTGCCTGTATCATTCAAATCAATAAAAATTCTGGTAAAGCGACTTCCATTGAAAGAATATTAATCAACGACGACACGCCTTTTTTTGCTGGCTGACAGTCAAGTAATACGCTTCCACATGTTTCGGACAAACCGGAATAGTTCCGCCTGCGACCGAATATAGTAAAAATGGAAAGGTCTACCGCGATTGCATTCACTCATGCGATCGATATGGGGAAATGACAAGGAGGAACAGTAGATGGAGATCTTAAAAGTTTCAGCAAAATCCAACCCAAATTCCGTGGCGGGCGCATTAGCGGGCGTTCTGCGCGAAAGAGGCGGCGCGGAGATTCAGGCAATTGGAGCGGGGGCATTAAATCAGGCAGTAAAAGCAGTTGCGATTGCAAGAGGATTTGTCGCCCCGGCGGGAGTAGATTTAATTTGTATTCCAGCGTTTACAGACATATTGATTGATGGGGAAGAACGGACGGCCATAAAGTTGATTGTGGAACCGAGATAATATAAATAAAACGTCCCATACAAGGCAATTTGAGCTGGCTTCACTTTTAGGGGAGCAGCTTTTTTTATTGACCAAATAACTAAATATTGGAATTCGGGCAGATGCCTGGGAAGAAAATAATCTTTTGTACAGTGCAAAAACCGCTTCATTTACGTATACATATAGTACAAGTATTTCGCAAACCATGACAAGGAACAAGAAGGCAAAAAGGAAGTGTGTAACATGTTTGAACTGTATAATGTTGCCATTGTTCCATTAATCGTCGGAATCGTGCAGTTGTTAAAAATATATGGGCTTCCAGCAAAATTTTCACCATTGGCAGCCATCCTTATAGGGCTCGTATTCGGTGTTTTTCTTCTGGCAGATAATATAAAAGAAGGCATCATTATTGGCCTGATGTTCGGACTCTCCGCAAGCGGCCTTTACAGTGGTGGCAAAAATTTAATGGAGAATGGGAACAGAGATTCAAAATAAGGGCTCTTCTATGAGCCTTTTTTTATTGGGTTGGAAATAAGAAAAGCTTATTCGGCGTGGTGAACTTGTATCCGGATAACTTGGCAGCCGCTTCGCTCGATTGTTTTTAAACGTCCTTGTTTTTTCGAAAAATGGCCAACAATCATAGCCTTCTGTTGTATTCATCCCCAAAAGAGATTATACTATTAGAATGTATGGATAAATAAGGGTTAACACTTACATTCGTGCTTGATACATTTTGATATAGAATATGCCATTCACATGGCACCTTGTCTTTAGTGATTAGAAAGGGGATTTTTATGAACGAAAAACAACGTTTGGAAAGCCAGCAAGCAAAGCAGCAAACGTCCTTCCAAAAACAAGAGAAGGATTACAGCCAATATTTCCAAACTGTCTATATGCCACCTTCCCTGAAAGATGCGAGAAAAAGAGGCAGGGAAGAAATTGAGTACCATAAAGACTTTGAAATTCCAGATGAGCTTCGCGAAATCGGACAGGGGAGAAAGTTTTACATCCGTACGTATGGATGCCAAATGAACGAACATGATACGGAAGTAATGGCTGGTATCTTTATGGAGCTAGGCTACCGCCATACGGAAACAATCGAAGATGCCGATGTCATTCTTTTAAACACTTGTGCTATTCGGGAAAATGCCGAAAACAAAGTGTTTGGTGAGCTGGGTCACTTAAAACCGTTGAAATTGGAAAAACCGGATCTTCTCATCGGGGTATGCGGCTGTATGTCCCAGGAGGAATCGGTAGTAAACCGAATTCTGCAAAAACACCATTTTGTGGACATGATCTTTGGAACTCATAATATTCACCGGCTTCCACAAATTTTAAACGAAGCGTATATGTCTAAGGAAATGGTTATTGAAGTCTGGTCCAAAGAAGGGGACATCATCGAAAACCTTCCTAAAGTGCGCATGGGCAATATTAAAGCTTGGGTTAACATTATGTATGGCTGTGATAAATTTTGCACGTATTGCATCGTTCCGTACACTCGCGGAAAAGAAAGAAGCCGGCGCCCCGAAGATATTATTCAGGAAGTCCGCCAGTTGGCGGCCCAAGGATATAAAGAAATTACGTTGCTTGGACAAAATGTCAATGCGTATGGCAAAGATTTCGATGATATGGAATATGGACTTGGAGATTTAATGGATGACCTCAGGAAAGTAGATATTCCAAGAATTCGCTTTACAACAAGTCATCCGCGTGATTTTGATGATCGGTTAATCGAGGTCTTGGCCAAAAAAGGAAACTTGGTTGAACATATTCATCTTCCTGTGCAATCTGGTTCCAGTGACATTTTAAAAATCATGGGCCGCGTTTATACACGTGAACAATTCCTGGAGCTTGTGAGAAAGATTAAAGCGGCTATACCAGATGTGGCGTTATCCACGGATATTATCGTTGGCTTCCCCAATGAAACAGATGAACAGTTCGAGGAAACATTGTCGCTGTATCGGGAAGTGGGCTTTGAGACTGCTTATACGTTCATTTATTCGCCGCGTGAAGGCACGCCGGCTGCCCGGATGAAAGATAATGTTTCGATGGAAGTAAAAAAAGAACGACTCCAGCGCCTAAATCAGCTCGTTAATGAGTTTTCCGCCAAAGCGATGAAAAAGTATGAAGGCCAGATTGTCGAAGTGCTTGTAGAAGGAGAAAGCAAAACAAACCCCGATATATTATCGGGTTATACAAGAAAAAATAAACTGGTAAACTTTAAAGGTCCTAAATCAGCGATCGGCCAACTGGTCCATGTAAAAATCAACGAAGCAAAAACATGGACGCTTGACGGAGTGATGGTTGAAGAAAGAGAAGCGGTTGAGGTGAATTGTAATGGCTAAATACACAAAAGACGATATCGTAAATCAAGCTCATGAATTGGCAAAGATGATTGCCGATACGGAGGAAGTTGATTTTTTCAAGCGGGCAGAGGCACAAATCAATGAAAACCAAAAGGTAAGAGAGATGATTGCCAGCATTAAAAGCTTACAGAAACAGGCAGTGAACTTCCAACATTACGGAAAAGAACGTGCATTGAAGCTTGTAGAAGAAAAAATTGAGAACTTGGAAAAAGAACTGGATGAGATTCCCATCGTTCAGGAATTTAAACAGTCGCAAACAGATGTCAATGATTTATTGCAGCTTGTTGCAACTGCCATCTCCAATAAGGTAACAGACGAAATTCTGGTCTCCACCGGCGGTGATCTGCTGACGGGAGAAACAGGATCAAAAATTAAAAACAGCACTTCCAGTTGCCAATAAGCGACCCGCCATTCTTCGGATGGCGGTTTTTCTTTTACAGTAAAACTTCTTGTCTCGAATGGCCGCATATTCGGGCTTGATTTAGCATTCACCGGGCTAGTAAGTTCCCCACACGAGGTCAGGGCAACTAGCAAGCAGTAAGGATCAAACATTTTATAAAATATGCTGTTGCAAGAAAGTGAGCCTCCAACAACACCCATATGTAAACAAAGACATATGATGTATTCACCAGGAAACCTGCCTATTTTAGGCGGGGATGCACGGTCAAAAATAAGCACATGAGTCTAGGCCGATGCATACGATGAAGTGATCATGAATGAGGAGGTTTCGCTCGAATGGCAGATCATAGAGAAATTATAACGAAAGCGGTCGTAGCGAAAGGACGTAAATATACACAGTCCAACCATACGATCTCACCGCCGTACCATCCTTCGAGCATACTGGGCTGTTGGGCTATCAATCATAAATATGAAGCGCGAAAGGTCGGAAATCAAGCAGAAATTTTCGGATCTTTTGATCTTAATATTTGGTATTCCCATCACGACAATACAAAAACATCAGTTGTCACGGAAAAAGTTGATTATAAAGACGTAATCAAGCTGAAATACCGTGATCCAGATTGTTTGGATGATAAAATCGTTTCAGTCAAAGTACTCCAACAGCCTAACTGTGTCGAAGCAACGATTTCAAAGAAAGGAAACAAAATATTGGTCAATGCGGAGAGAGAATTGCTTGTCGAAGTAATTGGCGAAACAAAAGTGTGTGTCGCAATCTACCCGGATAAATGCGCATGTGATGATGAAGAAGATGATTGGGTTGAGGAATTGGATGATGAAGATTTTGAAGAGATAGACACTGATTTTCTCTTAGCGAAAGAAGAAGATTAAAACATCCGGGACCCGCTCCCGGTTTTTTCTTGGCGTCTTTAAAGGGCTCTGTTAGAATTGAGTTTGGTAAATTTGCTGGATGCTATATTGTTATGTTTATTTTGGAAAAAAAAGACGTACAGATGTTATGATATAATCATGGATAAGCTTTTTGGAATAGAAAGGAAACTGGTATAAATGCGTCAGTATACACCGATGATACAACAATATTTACGGGTGAAGGCTGAATATAAGGATGCCTTTTTATTTTTTCGTCTGGGAGATTTTTATGAGTTGTTTTTTGAAGATGCGCTCAAGGCTTCTCAAGAACTGGAAATCACGTTAACAAGCAGGGACGGCGGATCAGAAGAAAGAATCCCCATGTGCGGGGTTCCGCATCATTCCGCCGCAGGTTATATTGAACAACTGATACAAAAGGGTTATAAAGTCGCCATTTGCGAACAAACTGAAGACCCCAAACATGCGAAAGGCGTTGTCAAAAGGGAAGTCGTCCAGCTCATTACTCCTGGAACGGTAATGGACGGCAGCAAATTGGCCGCCAAAGAAAATAACTTTATAGCGGCCATTAGTTGCATAGATGAACATACATATGGTATTGCCTATACCGATCTGTCGACCGGGGAGAGCAAAGTGAGCTTGCTCGAAGGCGATTGTGAGTTGTTGTTGGACGAGTTGTCCACTATTGGTGCCAAAGAGGTTGTGGCATGCCAAGAGGATGACGAACAGCTTTTGAAGAGAATCGAAGAACGAAGCAAAGCCGTCATATCATACGAACATCAATGCTCTTTTGAGGAAGAGTTTCATCCCATTCTCGTTCATATAACGGATAAAAAGATGCATGCCCCCGCATTGCGGCTGCTGCATTACTTAAAAAGAACCCAAAAACGCAGCTTAGATCACTTGCAGCCTTTTTCAATCTATGAAAATAGTCAATTTTTGAAGATAGATTATTATTCAAAACGCAATTTGGAATTAACCGAATCTATCAGGGGAAAAGGGGTGAAAGGCACTCTGCTTTGGCTGTTGGACGAAACGGCGACCGCGATGGGCGGGAGGCTGTTAAGACAATGGCTGGACAGGCCGCTCATCCAAAGAACAGCTATTGAAAAACGGCTCCATCTCGTCGATATATTCATGAAACATTATTTTGAACGGCTTGATCTGAATGAACTGTTAAAGAGTGTCTATGATCTGGAACGACTTGCCGGAAGGGTCGCCTTTGGAAACGCCAACGCCCGTGATTTGGTACAACTTAAAAAATCGCTGATGCAAATTCCGGCAATTCGAGAACTGTTAAACGGCATTGGGGACAAGGAAACCGTACGGCTTTCGGAACGTCTTGATCCTTGTGAAGAGTTGACTGACTTACTGGAAAGGTCGATTGTTGATCATCCACCCATTTCCGTAAAAGAAGGCGGAATGATCAAAGATGGCTACCATGAAGAACTTGACAAACTTCGGGATGCCAGCCGGAATGGGAAAGATTGGATTGCCGCCTTGGAAAAGGAAGAAAGGGAAAAGACGGGGATCAAATCATTGAAAGTGGGCTATAACCGTGTATTCGGGTATTACATCGAAGTAACGCGAGCCAATGTAAAATTTCTCGAGGAAGGGCGTTATGAACGCAAACAGACGCTTACAAATGCAGAACGGTTCATCACCCCCGAATTGAAGGAAAAGGAAGCGTTGATCCTTCAGGCAGATGAAAGGTCCATCGAACTGGAGTATGACATCTTTCTTGAGATCAGGCAGATTGTCAAAACGTATATTCCAAGGCTCCAGCAATCAGCGAAAATAATTAGTGAAATTGATGTATATCAAAGCTTTGCCACCGTAAGCGAAACCCGCCATTATACAAGGCCAAAGATCAGTGAAACCCGCAAGTTAATGATTGAAAATGGCAGACATCCGGTTGTGGAAAAAGTCATCGGTTCCCAAGGATATGTCCCAAACGGCTGTATAATGGATGAACAGTATGAGATGCTTTTAATCACCGGGCCCAATATGTCCGGTAAAAGCACCTACATGCGGCAAATCGCATTAACGGCCATCATGGCCCAAATCGGTTGCTTTGTTCCCGCAGAACAGGCGGAATTACCGATATTTGATCAAATATTTACAAGGATTGGGGCGGCAGATGATTTGATTTCCGGTCAGAGTACCTTCATGGTGGAAATGCTGGAAGCGAAAAATGCCATTTCAAACGCCACCAAAAACAGTTTGATTTTGTTTGACGAAATCGGCCGGGGGACATCCACATATGACGGCATGGCTCTTGCTCAAGCGATTATTGAGTATATTCATGAAAAAATCGGCGCGAAAACATTATTTTCTACCCACTATCATGAATTGACGGCCTTGGAGGAAAAGTTGCTTCATTTAAAAAACATTCATGTCAGTGCGGCGGAGCAAGAAGGAAAGCTCGTTTTTTTACATAAAGTGAAAGATGGTCCTGCCGACAAAAGTTACGGTATTCATGTTGCCGAACTGGCTGAGTTGCCCAAGGATTTGATTGAAAGGGCACAAGAAATCTTGGCGGAACTGGAAAGCGGGGAGATAGGACAAGCTAAACCTCGTGATCAAGCCCCGAATCAACTCAATGAACAGCTGGCCTTGTTTGAGAAACCTGAAACTGGCGTGAACAGCCGTGAGAAAAAGATTTTAAAAGAAATTGAAAATCTTAATCTATTGGAGATGAACCCCCTGCAAGCATTAAATACTTTATTCTCACTCCAAAAGAAAGTAAAGAAATGACAAAAAGGGGAGTTTATCATGATGCGTGAAATTATTGAATTAAACGAAGCGTTATCCAACAAAATTGCAGCCGGTGAAGTGGTGGAAAGACCTTCTTCCGTTGTCAAAGAATTGGTGGAAAACTCCCTGGATGCGGGCAGTACGGTCATTGAAATATCCATTAAAGAAGCGGGACTCAGTGAAATTCGGGTCATTGACAATGGAAAGGGAATCGGTGAGGAGGATGTCATCGCGGCGTTTAAAAGACATGCAACAAGCAAGATAAAAGATGAGCATGATTTGTTCCGCATTAGAACACTCGGTTTCCGAGGCGAGGCGCTTCCAAGTATCGCCTCGGTTTCCCGGGTGCAGATCATAACGGCCAGGGAAGGTGAAGATGGCTCAAAAGTTGTATTGGACGGCGGAAAAATCATTGCGCATGAGAAAGCCCCATCGAGAAAGGGTACGGATATTACCGTGTCAGACTTATTTTATAATACACCGGCCCGCCTGAAATACGTAAAGAGCCTTCATACCGAAATCGGACACATTACCGATGTCGTAAACCGGTTGGCATTATCCCATCCGGATGTATCCATCCGCCTCCAGCATAATGGCCGAATTCTCCTTCAGACGAACGGAAACGGAGATATTAGACAAGTATTGGCGGCGATTTACGGGAAAAATATCGCGAGAGACATGCTGCCCATTAGTGGCCGGTCGCTTGATTTTTCCATTGAAGGGTATATATCCAGACCCGAAATGACCCGCGCTTCCAGAAATTATATTTCTACGCTCATCAATGGCAGATTCATCAAAAATTATTCTCTTGTCAAAGCGATTCTGGAAGGTTACAAAACACTCCTTCCGATCGGACGTTTCCCCATTGCGCTTATTACGATTACGATGGACCCGCTGCTCGTTGATGTGAACGTTCACCCGGCAAAATTGGAGGTTCGGCTCAGTAAAGAAATGGAACTGAATGAACTGATTACTGAAACAGTCAAGCAAGCTTTCAAAAAGGAACAGCTCATTCCACACGGGACCGCCCCTTCCCGCTCAAGAGAGCAAAGCAGTGTCCAAACAACTCTGAAGTTGGAGCCATCAACTGAACCAAATACGTACCATTCGCAGAGCAGCCGAAAAAACACATTTTTCACTAGGGAAACATTGTTGCCTCCTGAAGAAATGAAAAAGCTGTATGAACCGATTGAACAGCCTGAGGAGGAGCCACTCTCGGTCCCCCATGAAACAGAGCAGCCAGGTGTCGAGGACGAAACCTTGTTGGAGGCGCCGTCACTTGAAAAAGAAGATAGTATGGAGCATGCCAGGATGCCGGCTCTTTACCCGATCGGGCAAATGCACGGAACGTATATTTTGGCCCAAAATGAAAACGGTCTTTATTTGATTGATCAACATGCCGCCCAGGAAAGAATCAAATATGAATACTTCCGCGAAAAGCTTGGCAAAGTGGAAAATGAATGGCAGCAGCTTCTCGTTCCGATCACCATGGAATTTTCGGGAGACGAGTATATAAAAATAATAGAATACAAGGAAGAGTTAATGAAAGTCGGTGTCCTCCTAGAGGAGTTCGGCATGAACAGCTTTATTATCCGCTCTCACCCTGCATGGTTTCCGAAAGGCCGGGAAAAAATGATCGTGGAAGAGATGATCCAACAGCTGTTGACGATGAAAAAAGTAGACGTGAAAAAACTGCGGGAAGAAGCAGCCATCATGATGAGCTGCAAGGCGGCCATTAAGGCGAACAGGCATTTGCGAAATGATGAAATCCAAGCGTTGCTAGACGAGCTCCGAAGGGCGGAAGATCCGTTTACTTGCCCGCATGGCAGACCGGTCATTATTCACTTTACAGTAACAGATTTAGAAAAGATGTTTAAAAGAATTATGTAACAAATCATTCACTTAATATAATGCTTTTTTAAGGAATGAACGTTATAATGAGTATATAGGATCTGTCGAGGTGATTTTAGTGACTCTTTATATGATCATTGCCGGTGTGATCGTCAGCATTGCCGCGCTTGTTGGGACGTTTCTCGTCGGCAGGGATGTTTCTCGGCAAATGAAGCAATATGAAGAACAAGGAGATACGCCTGAGGACGAGCTTGCCCGTTCTCTCGATTATGAAAAAACGTCTTTAAAAGTAAACATTAAGCGGTTGACGTGGATATATATAGTTTTAGGTCTTGTTGTTCTATTTGTATCCATCGGTATAGCTTACTACGGCTAATCAAGCATCTTTACGATGCTTGTTTATTTTTTCACTGTTCTATCGTTTCTATTGTTATAATATATTCAATATTGGAAATATGGGAGGGGTTTGATGGAACAATATATTTTGGCGATCGACCAGGGGACGACCAGTACCAGGGCGATCTTATTTAACCATAACGGAGAAACAGTTAACATATCCCAAAGAGAATTCACTCAATATTTTCCCAGCCCCGGATGGGTGGAGCATGATGCAATTGAAATATGGGGTTCTGTATTGGCCGTCATTGCCGCATGCTTGACCGAAGTTGGTGTAAAGCCGTCTCAAGTAGCCGGAATTGGCATTTCAAATCAGCGGGAAACAGCCGTTGTATGGGATAAAGATACAGGGCAGCCGATCTATCACGCAATCGTATGGCAATCCCGGCAAACCGAAGGGATATGCAATGCCTTGAAGGAACAGAACTTGGAAGAAACATTTCGAAAAAAAACGGGGCTATTGATCGACCCCTATTTTTCAGGGACTAAGGTGAAATGGATTCTTGACAATGTCGAAGGAGCGCGGGAAAAGGCAAAAGCCGGAAAGCTTTTATTCGGCACAATCGATACATGGCTTATTTGGAAGCTGTCCGGTGGAGCGGTTCATGTAACAGACTTTTCCAATGCTTCACGCACATTGATGTATAATATCCATACGCTTGAATGGGACCAAGAGTTGTTGGATATTCTTGGCATTTCGCGATCCATGTTGCCTGAAGTGAGGCCCTCTTCGGAAGTATACGCAAAAACGGTTCCGGAACATTTTTTTGATCAGGAAATACCGATCGCTAGTGCTGCTGGAGATCAGCAGGCCGCATTGTTTGGCCAAGCTTGCTTTGAAAAAGGGATGGCTAAAAATACATATGGAACCGGATGCTTTATGTTAATGAATACAGGTGAAAAACCTGTTACTTCCAAGCACGGACTTCTTACGACCATCGCGTGGAGGGTGGGAGGGAAGCTGGAGTACGCTTTGGAAGGAAGCATATTCGTAGCCGGGTCTGCGATCCAATGGTTAAGGGACGGTTTGCAGATCATCAAAGACACTCCTTCCAGTGAAACTTACGCATCGAAAGTCGAATCGACCGATGGTGTCTATGTTGTTCCCGCTTTTGTGGGTTTGGGGACACCGTATTGGGATAGTGATGTGAGGGGGGCGGTGTTTGGCTTGACGAGAGGCACGACAAAAGAGCATTTTATCCGCGCGACCCTGGAGTCGCTCGCCTATCAAACGAAGGATGTTCTATTGTCGATGGAAGCGGATTCGGGTATTTCGCTTAAAAAGCTGCGAGTAGACGGAGGGGCAGTGAGAAACAACTTCTTAATGCAATTTCAAAGTGATCTGCTGCGTGTGGCTGTTGAAAGGCCAAAGATCAATGAAACGACAGCACTTGGAACAGCTTATCTGGCGGGACTTGCAGTTGGCTTTTGGAAAGATCAAGAAGAAATTGGTAAAAGATGGGCTTTAGATGAAAAATTCCATCCGGAAATGGCGGAAGAGCGGGCCGACAGATTATATGCCGGTTGGCAGACGGCGGTTCGGGCTGCCATGGCTTTTAAACCTTGACGAGCTTTAAACATTTTCTTTTGAATACTTTTTTTGGTAAGATAACACATAAGCAATTAGTGAAAGCAGTGAATTCCATTGAAGGAGAAAAAAAAGCTCATCGTCATTGTCGGTCCGACAGCCGTAGGAAAAACAGATACGAGCATTACAGTGGCAAAATGTTTTAACGGAGAAGTTATTAGCGGTGATTCCATGCAAGTGTATAAAGGGATGGATATTGGTACTGCCAAAATTCAACCCGATGAAATGATGGGAATTCCACATCACTTATTGGACATCAAGGAACCGGATGAGCCGTTTTCAGTCGCCGAGTTTCAAACAGTGGTCAGAAAAAAAATCAATGATATTACCGCCCGCGGCGCCGTTCCCATTATTGTCGGCGGGACAGGGCTTTATATCGCTTCGGTTTTATACGACTACAAATTTACCGATGAAGCGCCTGACACCGAATACCGCAGAGCCTTGGAAAAAAGAGCTTCAGAAGGAAAAACAGATGAACTATATCAGGAGTTGGCCGCGGTGGATCCGGAAACAGCGAGCAGTATTCATCCTCACAATGTAAAAAGGGTTATTCGCGCTTTGGAAATCTACCGCTTAACCGGAACAAAAATGAGCGAAAAACCGAAAGCAACATTGGCTGAGCCGCTTTATGACACAGCTTTAATCGGACTTACAATGGATCGCAGCAAATTGTATGAGCGCATTAACAATCGTGTAGACATCATGATGAAAATGGGCTTTCTTCAAGAAGCCAAATATTTTTATGATCAAGGCCTACGTAATGTCCAGTCTGTTCAGGCCATCGGCTATAAAGAACTTTTTGAGTACTTTGATGGGAAGCTGTCTCTGGAGGAAGCAGTTCGACTGCTGAAAAAAAACACAAGGAGATACGCGAAACGCCAGCTCACCTGGTTTCGTAATAAAATGGATGTTACATGGTTTGATATGACGAATGAAAGGGAACACTTGAATACGATTAATGAGATTGTTCAATTTATTGCAGGAAAGCTGCAATTAAAATCGAATACATAAGTATAGAGAAAAAGAGGAGGTCTTCCGATGAAGCAACCGATCAACATTCAAGATCAATTTTTAAATCAACTGCGTAAAGAAGGAATCCCTGTAACAGTGTTCTTATTAAACGGATTTCAACTGCGTGGGCAAGTAAGAGGCTTTGATAACTTTACCGTACTATTTGAAACTGAAGGCAAACAGCAGCTTGTCTTTAAACATGCCATCTCAACTTTTTCGCCCCAACGCAACGTGCAAATTAATTTTGAAGAAGAATAAAGTGAGAATTTAACGAGTGGGGATTGCCGAGAGCATTATTGGGCAATCCCCATATTATGAGGAAACATTCTATGAAGTGCTAGGCAGTATCGTCTCTAAAAGAGCAAGTGCTCTTTGATCTGGTATGTGATCCAAAGTTGAACTCCTAATTGCCACTATTCTCACAAATGAATTGGGGAACTCCTTTTTCAAGAAACGAGCAACTAAAACAGTAATGGAACATTTTACTATTCATTCAGATGAATGGATGGCGTTCTTACCTTAATCTTTAAAAGATGTCGTAACTTTCACTCTCCTTAAAGAATGGAAGGAATAACAAACAGCAGAAATAACGGCACCTCACTAACACATTGATCTATCAGCGTAGGAAGTGGATATGTCTTTAACAATATCAGCTCATCTATTGCATGACTACTAATTTTCATCTTAATGAATAATCGTATTGCACCGATCCAGAATCAATTTGAACCTCTCTTTCTACAATTCTTCATTCTTTCGTTTATTCCAAAGCAAAGTAACCGAGTAGTTTGAAACCATGCCGGCAAGTGGACTGGGGACAATTCATCGTCGATTGGAATGATAAGCAGATCATACTATTTTGCAATAAAACAAGTGAAACAACTTTAATAAAACGTTCTTCTTCAACTGAATGCGACGATTAAAATTGTTAATGCGGGAAATGTAGAGAAACACCGGTCAACTTACATGAGAGCTGGATTGTGAACAGAATTAAAAAAGGATTGAATTTTTGATTCTGGGACTAATGGAAGAATTGGAAATTTTTTTAATTAAAAAGAGCAGCATCCGTTCGTATAATATAACGTAAACTTTGGTGCGAACCCCAAGCGAACATAAAATCTCTAGGGGACCCGCACCAAAAAAAAACAGTATGATACGAAAATATATGGTAAAATTGAAAAGAAGATAGCAAAACACCTCCCAAAAACAGGTTATCCTACTAGATTTTGGGAGCAATTTTCCTTTTATTAGGAAATTTTCGCTGTCGCACTCCATGTGAGTGCGTGGATTGAAATCTCCTATTAATAATGAGATTGTACCACATGTCAGTCGCACTCCATGTGAGTGCGTGGATTGAAATAAAGTTTTATAGCGAGAATCCAAGGGTGGAAATGTCGCACTCCATGTGAGTGCGTGGATTGAAATTAAAAAAGCAGTCATTCCCTTTGTATTACCATTTAAGTCGCACTCCATGTGAGTGCGTGGATTGAAATCTATGTCGCTTAGCATGCATGACGCTCAATTTTTGTCGCACTCCATGTGAGTGCGTGGATTGAAATTTACCTTCTTCGTCCTTTACCTTTTCTTTATTTTGTCGCACTCCATGTGAGTGCGTGGATTGAAATCCGAAGCATGTGGAAATTTGCTTTCTTGAGCCCTCGTCGCACTCCATGTGAGTGCGTGGATTGAAATCGATAGCTATTATTTATAACCCAAAAAGCTAACTAGTCGCACTCCATGTGAGTGCGTGGATTGAAATCAAAAAAGGGTGCAATCACACAAAAGCAAGTCGGTCGCACTCCATGTGAGTGCGTGGATTGAAATCAATGCCTTGACCTGTTTTTCACTCGGCGGTCCCGTCGCACTCCATGTGAGTGCGTGGATTGAAATTGAGTCCCATCCACCATCAAGCCATTTATTTTCGTCGCACTCCATGTGAGTGCGTGGATTGAAATTAAATTGTCTATTCTTCTATGGGCAGACTTGCTCGGTCGCACTCCATGTGAGTGCGTGGATTGAAATTGCTATTTTTTTAGCGTATTCGCTTTCTAATTGGTCGCACTCCATGTGAGTGCGTGGATTGAAATGAGGTGCACCATGACGCCTACGAGCCTTTTGGCTGTCGCACTCCATGTGAGTGCGAGGATTGAAATATTTGTTGATATTCCAACAATCAAGAAGAACAACGTCGCACTCCATGTGAGTGCGTGGATTGAAATTTTCCCAACACTCTTGTGATGATATTTTATTGTTGTCGCACTCCATGTGAGTGCGTGGATTGAAATGATGCTCAAGGTAACATGAAACCTTTGCCAAAAGTGTCGCACTCCATGTGAGTGCGTGGATTGAAATGTCTGAATCGTCACCGAATCGCAAAGTGCTTTGAGTCGCACTCCATGTGAGTGCGTGGATTGAAATATCTACCGTTTCCCATTCATCCTCACTTGCTATTGTCGCACTCCATGTGAGTGCGTGGATTGAAATGATAGCGTCTGCTGGCTCAACAGCTAACGCATTTTGTCGCACTCCATGTGAGTGCGTGGATTGAAATATAAAATTCCAATTCAGGATAAACAAAGACTTTTAGTCGCACTCCATGTGAGTGCGTGGATTGAGATCGCTGTGTCGATCCTTTTTTCCTTTTAGCCACTTCCTGTAATCGCCCAAGGGTTCCGGATATTGTTCCAGCTGCTTGATCTTTCGTCGGCGCTCAAATCAAACCGATTTGTAATGAAATGTAGTACATTCCCTTTTGAATCCATCACTTTTAGAAAACGAAAGTAATTTTCAGCACGGTTTTGAGTCGTACCAATCAGCACCATTTGATCCGATAAAACAGTCGTATCCTCGGGCAATTTAAAATTGTAAATTTATCGCATGGCAGCGTTTTTACGTAGTCTAGATAGAAAAAAGTAGCCGTCATCAGTCATGCGGTCAAAGCGCTCGTAGTCCAGATAGCCACGGTCAAACACATACATGCACTCCTTGTCATCCACCATGATTTCAAGCTGACCACGGTCGTGTTCTTTTGCCGTTGTTTGGACGGCTTTTTCGGGATAGGAAGTTCCTTTTTCCATAAATACAAGGCGTAGATGCAGTTTCACACCGGCTTTTGTCTTGCGGAACTTTGCCCACCTATGGTTGGTTAAACTCAGTGGCAATGTGCTTGAATCTATGATTTTTAACGGCATAACAAGTTTTGTATATGGCATGCATTTGTGAGACTAAGTCAAGGAGAAGCTCTTGAAATAGATCTGGATTCATGCCATTTAATCGGCGTGACAGCTGCGAAATACTGATCGAATCAAGGTCAATCTCTTTTTAGAAGATGATCGTCGAAAAGACAATCACTTAGCGTATGAAAACTTTCTATTTCATGTAGCTGCGCAAAAAGCAGTAATTTTAGGAATGGCTCTGTCGTTAATTTTTTCGTATAGAAATCTAATTTCATGGTTTTCACCTGTTCTTCAAATAATGAAAAATTAATTGGTGAAAACCATTGTCCAAATGAAGTTTTTCGTGTAATTTTGTCCATGAGTTTGTGTCCTTTTTAGTGGATTTGGATGGGTTTCTATGCAAAAAATGACAAAATTGAATATTTAGCGTATTTTCAAAAGTGGAATTTAATTAATGCAACACTAGGTGTTATTTTAGAAAAAAATGAAGCGTTTTCATGAAGGGTAAAAAACTGAAACGCATAGATGGAGAGGTGTCAGAAGATTTAGCTTTCTAAAAGTATTTCCCAAAAGGGAGGAAGTTCATTTTACTAAATGTATGTAATGTATGGTACTCGTTAGTCGAGAAGGTATGCTAATATGTTTTCAACATAACATTAATATAATGAATGTGTACTCACCTGTTACTTGGAGTGGCAGGCGGATTAGCTTTAAATAGCTGGTTCCTGGCCCGTCAACTTGCTGCGCAGAGGCACGAACTATCTTTCAGGAAAACGGCAGTTGAAAATAAATTGTTCCGTTTAGTGTTGAAACCGAGCTTGTTAGTAGTTTATGGGCGTAAAGAAAAAGAACCCCAAACTGCAGGAAGCAGCGTTTTTTTATTAATAGCCCAGTCGTCCTCCTTATGTAATGAGGCTGGCTTTTTTCGAATATAATGGGATACAAACAATATGAGGAACAAAATGTCATATTGGGCGTATACTGTTTCTGAATGCGAGGTGATGGGCTGTGGATGAACCAATCAAGATGAAGAATAATGGCCAGATCAGTATAATGCTCAACATGCATAAAAGGGATAAACATAAAGATGGACATGGTCATGCTGTTTCCAAATCATTGCCCGGCCAACATGCCATCTTAAATGAAATTGAAAGTGAGATGGATTCCCTTGTAGGACTCAACCACATAAAGAAAACAATGAAGGAAATTTATGCGTGGATTTACATTAACAAAAAACGGGAAGCTGCAGGATTAAAAGCCGGTCCTCAAGTGTTGCATATGATGTTCAAAGGAAATCCGGGAACAGGAAAAACGACTGTCGCCAGGCTGATTGGCAAATTGCTCCATAAAATGGAGGTTCTTCCTAAAGGACATCTGATTGAAGCGGAAAGGGCTGATCTTGTTGGCGAGTACATTGGCCACACTGCACAAAAAACACGGGATTTAATCAAAAAAGCATCCGGCGGTATTTTATTCATTGATGAAGCCTATTCACTTGGCCGCGGTGGTGAGAAAGACTTTGGCAAAGAAGCGATTGATACCCTTGTTAAACATATGGAAGATAAACAGCATACCTTTATTTTAATCCTGGCTGGATATTCAAAAGAAATGGATTATTTTTTAAGTTTAAATCCCGGCCTTCACTCCAGGTTTCCACTTGTCTTTCATTTTCCGGACTACTCTGTCAATGAATTAATGGAAATTGCCAGACGCATGTTACGAGAGAAGCAATATGAATTTACCCATGAAGCAGAAGCGAAATTGAAAGATCATCTTATATACGCCAAAGGTGTGAACAGATCCACATTTTCCAATGGACGGTATGTCCGCAATATTATCGAAGGCGCGGTGCGGGCGCAGGCCATGCGGCTTCTTTCCGAAAGCAGGTTGAACCGTAATAATTTGATGACGCTTCATAGCCGCGATTTGGTCTTTGCGAAAAATAACACCTATACTTAAATGTCCACTCCGACTTCTGGCGGAGTTTCTTTTTTCTTTCCAAACATATCTGTTATGATGTGTTTAGACATTGTAAAGAAAGCAGGAGTGTCTAAAATGCTCAAACATGAAGAAACAGCTATTCTTGTCGGTTGCCAGCTCGATGCAAACGAGCATCATTTTCAATATTCAATGGATGAACTGGCTTCGTTGACAACTACAGCCAAAGCGAAAGTACTGGCCACAATGGTACAAAAACGGGAACGGCTCCATCCCTCAACTTATTTGGGAAAAGGAAAGTTGGAAGAACTTCAGTCGCTGGTGGAAGAGTTGGAGCCTGATTTAATCATTTTCAATGACGAATTGACCCCAACCCAACTGCGTAATCTTCAAGAAAAGTTTTCTGGAAGGGTGCTGGACAGAACACAGCTCATTCTTGATATTTTTGCGCAGCGCGCCAAATCAAGAGAAGGGAAATTGCAGGTAGAGCTTGCCCAATTGCAATATTTATTGCCTAGGCTCGCCGGCCAAGGAATTGCTTTGTCAAGGCTTGGGGGCGGTATTGGGACAAGGGGACCAGGGGAAACAAAACTTGAATCTGACCGCCGGCATATCAGGCGGAGGATTGACGAAATTAAAAGGCAATTGGAGACGATTGTGCAACATCGTAAAGGTTACAGATCTCGGAGAAAAAGAAATAATACGTATCAAATCGCCATTGTAGGCTATACAAATGCCGGAAAATCAACATTATTCAACCGTTTATCGATGGCGGAGTCGTTTGCGGAAGACAAATTGTTCGCGACGCTTGATCCGCTGACACGAAGAATTGTCCTCCCAAGCGGATACTCGGTTTTGATTACAGATACGGTTGGTTTTATTCAGGATTTGCCCACTACATTGGTTGCGGCTTTCCGCTCTACATTGGAAGAAGCGCGTGAGGCGGATCTGTTGCTGCATGTTGTTGATTGT
Organism: Siminovitchia sp. FSL H7-0308; assembly: GCF_037980985.1. NCBI lineage: Bacteria > Bacillati > Bacillota > Bacilli > Caryophanales > Bacillaceae > Siminovitchia > Siminovitchia sp. FSL H7-0308. Next base: position 2,016,888 of record NZ_CP150282.1, on the reverse strand, counting down.
TCCAACCCGGACTATAGCAATCATGAAGAGACAGTTCGAGAGCTGTTGAAAGAACTGGAAATAGCACACTTGCCCCAATTGACCGTATACAATAAAGCAGATCAAATTCATTCTGATTTTGTTCCAAGTTCAGGAGATGCGGTTCTAATGAGTGCGTTTGATGAGAATGACCGAAATCTGCTAAAACAAAAAATTGAAAGTATGGCCGTAGCATCCATGGAGTACTATCATGTAATCATTCCCTCACATGAAGGGCGGCTTTTGTCTGTATTAAAGAGCGACACGATTTTGAGAGAATTAACTTTTTTGGAGAAAGAACAGGCCTATAAATGCAAAGGTTACGTTCTTCCAGATCATCCTGTAACAGGATCGCTAAAATTATATGAAGTTTGAAGGAGTCAGCAAAAAATGTATACGTACTTGACACATAGAGAGAAATTGGGCCCCGTCATTGAAGCTGTTGAAGAGAAAATTTCGGGTAAGCTCAAAGAAATTGACAAGCTCATTGAAATAAATCAATATCGCGTATTAGCATGCTTCCAAAAGCATCGTGTGAACGATACATATTTTCATCCATCCACCGGGTATGGGTATGATGATATGGGGCGGGAAACACTTGAAAGCATTTATGCCGATGTGTTTGGCGGGGAGGCCGGGCTTGTCCGCCCACAAATTGTCTCAGGCACTCACGCCATCGCTATTTCGTTGTTTGGAGTGCTTCGTCCCGGGGATGAATTGCTATATATTACTGGAAAGCCGTACGATACACTGGAAGAAATTGTTGGGATTCGCGGCAAATCCAGCGGATCACTGAAGGAATTTGGCGTCGCTTATGAAGCCGTCCCTTTAACTCAGGAAGGAAAAGTGGATTTTCAAGCTGTTCAACAGAAAATCAATTCAAAGACGAAAGTAATTGGTATACAAAGATCGAAAGGCTATGACGACCGTCCTTCATTTACTATCGCAGAAATCGCTGAAATGATCGCTTTTGTAAAAGAAATAAACCCGGAGCTGATTGTTTTTGTTGACAATTGCTACGGTGAATTTGTAGAAACACGTGAGCCATGCCATGTTGGAGCCGATTTGATGGCAGGATCACTTATTAAAAACCCCGGGGGAGGAATTGTAAAAACGGGAGGCTATATTGTTGGGAAATCGAAATATGTTGAAGACTGTTCCTATAGGATGACATCCCCGGGCCTTGGCTCAGAAGCCGGAGCTTCCCTTTACAGCCTGCTTGAAATGTATCAAGGGTTTTTCCTGGCACCCCATATTACGGGGCAAGCACTGAAAGGAGCTGTCTTTACATCGGCTTTTCTGCAACAGATCGGGATGAACACGGAGCCGAAATGGGATGCGCCGCGAACAGATTTAATACAATCCGTCCAGTTTGGCGATGCCGATTTAATGGTTGCGTTTTGCCAGGCTATCCAGGCCGCATCACCGGTGGATTCGTATGTTATGCCTTATCCAAGTGAAATGCCGGGCTATAATGATCCTGTCATCATGGCCGCCGGTACTTTTATTCAAGGGGCCAGCATTGAACTGTCAGCCGACGGCCCGATCCGTCCTCCATATGCCGCATATGTACAAGGAGGCCTTACATATGCCCATGTAAAAATTGCCATTTCCACTGCGGTGGATTATTTGCTGGATAAAGGTTTGATTCGTGTAAATTAAGTGAATATATATATATGGAAGACAGTAATAGCTTGCTGTCTTTTTCAAATTTTTTCTTGACAGATGAAACTGTGGCATTTATCATTTCGTACATGATATTTTTCTTTACTTCATGATGATTTGTCATGTTGAATCTGTCATTCCAGGAGGAATATTCGCACATGAGCATGTTTACACGGGAAAGCATCACACAGCTGGCAGAAGAACAAAACGTGAAGTTTATCAGGTTGCAGTTTACTGATATTTTGGGGACAGTAAAAAATGTTGAAATCCCCATCAGCCAATTAGAGAAAGCACTGGATAATAAAATGATGTTTGACGGATCTTCCATTGAAGGATTTGTAAGAATAGAAGAATCCGATATGTATTTGGTGCCGGATCTTGATACATGGGTCATTTTTCCATGGACTGCCGAAAAGGGAAAAGTGGCGAGACTGATTTGTGATGTTTACCATAAATCCGGGGAGCCATTTTTAGGTGACCCGCGAAGCAATTTAAAAAGGGTTTTAAAGGAAATGGAAGAATATGGATTTACTGAGTTCAACCTTGGACCGGAACCAGAATTTTTCCTCTTTAAGTTGGATGAAAAGGGTGAACCGACATTAGAATTAAACGATAACGGCGGATATTTTGATTTGGCTCCCACCGACCTTGGTGAGAATTGCCGCCGTGACATTGTGCTAGAGCTTGAAGAAATGGGCTTTGAGATCGAAGCTTCACACCATGAAGAGGCTCCCGGCCAGCACGAAATCGATTTTAAATACTCGGATGCCGTCAGTGCATGTGATCACATCCAAACATTTAAACTTGTCGTAAAGACAATTGCCCGAAAACACGGCCTGCATGCCACGTTTATGCCAAAGCCCCTATTTGGTGTAGCGGGATCAGGGATGCACTTCAATATGTCTCTATTTCAAAACGGGAAGAATGCTTTTTATGATCCAAATGGTGAGCTGGAAATGAGCGAAACGGCATTTCAATTTATGGCAGGTATTATTAAGCACGCACCTGGCTTTACAGGAATCACAAATCCAACGATCAATTCATACAAACGGCTCGTCCCGGGTTACGAAGCCCCATGTTATATTGCTTGGTCTGCCCAAAACAGGAGCCCGCTTGTCAGAATACCATCATCAAGAGGGCAAAGCACAAGAATTGAACTTCGGAGCGTCGATCCAACAGCAAATCCTTATCTTGCAATGGCCGTCCTATTAAAGGCCGGATTAAGCGGTGTTAAAGAACAACTATCTCCTCCACAACCGGTAGACCGCAACATTTATATCATGAACAAAAATGAGCGGGAGAAAGAAGGGGTTGTCGATTTACCCCACAATCTCCACGAAGCATTGCAGGAACTGAAGGCTGACGAAGTTATGAAAGACGCTTTAGGACCGCACATCCTCGAAAACTTTATTGAAGCAAAAGAGATTGAGTGGGAAATGTTTAGGACCCAGGTACACCCATGGGAAAGGGAGCAGTACATGAAGCTGTATTAATTTATAAAACCGTTGGGGCTGTTAGGCTCCTTCGGTTTTTTTACTGACTGGGACATTTCGGTTTTTGTACATTTATTTTTCCTTAAACCGATAACAGTCCGGTTTTTGCAACATTTTATTGTCTTGATGGTCCATTTTTTCCTGGCGTGCCAATGTTGCAGAACTGGCTAATGATGACTGGATGTATATCATGTCCGTTCAAGCTTCCAATAAGAATGAATATTTGTTGTATTGTCTGAATGACTAAAAGCCATTTTTACAGATGTCTAATAAATGGAAAATAAGTGAATCTTTACGCACTGTCATTTTTTGTTTTGTAAATGAAAACTTTACATATACTACAAACAGTATTAACATGGGTGTGATAAATTGCAGTTAAAGAGGTGAAAAGATGTTGAAATTCAAAAGGAAACCGGCAACCTGAAACGGATTGTCGCCATACTTTTCTTGATGAATTTCCCAAAAAAAGACTACCTTTTAGGAAGGTGACGGAATGGCTGTTAAAGCAGGAGTTATATTCACGCTTCTCATGACCCATTTCTATTTTTTGTAGGTACATCTTAGGAACATAAAAAATATTTCTATCGTAAGTCTTAACATCTCCTACGGGGTGTTTTTATTTTTTCATACAAAGGTACAATATTGAAGATAGTGCGCACTTTATGATCGATGCAGCCAGCGACGATTTATTATTTCACCTCTACCATAACAGATATATTGTCAAGCATACTGCCTTTCCTATACAGGAGGGGTTTTTGTTTTGCATAAAAATTTTTTTCACGAGCGTGCCGGCTTTGGGAGCTTAAAATAGAATCATTGCCACTACGGTCATATAAACCACTAGCTAAACACACAAGCTGTTTGAACAATTAAAAGTTTGTGAAGCTTTACTATGATAGGGTTTTAGTAACCTGCGCATGTCATTTTTTAAACGCAGTTGACATTGTTTTAGATTAGATTAAAAAATACCGAAACGAAAAAAATACTTGCCCAAAAATGATAAGATTCCTATAGACGGAATAAGGATGGAGGTAATAAGATGCTTAAAAAACCTTTTATATTGATGTTGCTTTCCGGATTCATGTTTACTGCTTCTTCAAGTGAGTGCGAAGATGTGCAATCCGTTGACGATAATGGGTCTTTACATATAAAAGCTAATACAAAACAAGCAATTGATCCGGAGTTGGCAAGCTTGCAAGAGCCAACCATTGGAGAAGCAACTGTCGAAGAACCTTTTAGCGAAAAGAAAAATAAAAAGCAATCGCCCGACAATAACGAAACATCCATGATGAACGAGACAGACTAAATGTTGCCCGTCCCCTTCTTGACTATGAACTTTGCAATCGCCCCGCAACCCTTGTATCAAGTCTTTCATCATTACATTATATTTCAAAATTTTCCATAAATGAAAGCCGTTTACAGGTACTTAACATGTAATGGGATGTTCGTAAAAGTGGTAAATCTATTAATTGTTTGGACACGAGCGAACAGTTTGATCTACTAAAAAATTCCTAATGTATAAAGAATAGATTGTTTTTTAAACCCCGTGGGCCCCTATGGGGCTTTTTTTATTTTCCGAAGTTTATAGGTATGAACAACTTTTTAATCATAGACTCTATCAACGCTCATATAAATGGTATTACAAAATCTTTCTTAAAGGATGAACCCGATGTTCAAATTCGCAGCAAAATCTTTTGCAACGGTTGTCGCACTTTTTTGCCTAATTTCGGCAATTGCCTTTTCAAGTGTAAAAATCAGCTTATTGTCCTTCATAGGTGATGATCCGTCAAGAACAGAAACTTTCCTATATGTCATGTCGTTGGAAAACCACGCTTTACAATCCGTTATTCCCGAAGGTTTTGAACAGACTTTGGGCAGAGATATTCTCGAATTATTTACGAACATCAATCTGCGGAACATGAAGACATTTTTAATTAGTGAGATTCCGGGACTGCATGCAGCGACCCCAAAAATTATTGTGGCTGGAAAAGGGACTGATTTTACGAATCTTCCGATTGAATCCCCGCCTCCGGATGATTTGGATGTTTGGGAAGAGAGTGATGATTCTGCGGAGGAATCTCCGCCGACAAAAGAACAGACAACAATAGATAAGCCCGTTGTTTTTATCTATTCTTCACATAATACGGAGTCATTTCTTCCTCTTCTTCCAAATGTAACGGATCCAAACCGCGCGTGGCACAAAGAGAAAAATGTGACACTGCTAGGAAAAAGATTGGGAGAAAAACTGGGAGAAAAGGGAATTAGTACGTTGGTGAATGAGGTCGATATTCAGGCGCTTTTGAAAAAAAGAAATATGAAATTCTTTCAATCATATGAGCTTTCACGTGAGATTGCCGTGGAAACGATGAAACAAAAAGAGGAAGTCCGCTTTTATTTTGATATTCATCGAGATTCGCAGAGAAAAGGGGTTACGACTGCGACAATTAACGGAAAAACGTATGCCAAGCCGTATTTTGTGATCGGACAGGAACATCCGAACTATCAGAAAAACCTGGAATTCGCAACACGATTGCATCATTCTATTCAAGAAAAATATCCCGGGCTGTCAAGAGGGGTTTTTGGAAAAACGAAGGCAGACGGGAATGGAGTATACAACCAAGATTTAACCGAAAATGCGCTCTTGATCGAGATTGGCGGGGTGGATAATACGTTGGAGGAACTCTATCGTACAGTCGATGTATTGGCGGAAGTGTTTAGCGAATATTATTGGGGTGAAGCAAAGGAAGCGGGCACAAATAAGTGAGCAAAAAATAAGCGGCTCAATGCGATACGGGGGATTGGGCCGCTCGTGCGTCGTGTATGGATAGCGAAGGAGGCTTGATCAATGGACAAAGCGCCTGTATAAGGCGATCACTTTTCCCAAAATGACGACATTGGATACGATAATGGGCTCCATACTCGCGTTTTCCGGTTGAAGTCTGAAATAGCCGGTTTCTTTATAAAACCTTTTGACTGTCGCTTCGTCTTCTTCGGTCATTGCGACGACAATATCTCCGTTGTTGGCCGTTTTTTGTTGGCGCACGATGACAAAATCACCATCATGAATCCCGGCTTCTATCATACTTTCACCTACGATTTCCAGCATGAATACTTGCTCGTCTGCCGGAACAAGTAATTCCGGAAGCGGATAGTAATCTTCAATATTCTCAACTGCTGAAATCGGCAGCCCGGCAGTGACTTTACCGACAAGCGGAACATTGACCGTTTTTTGAACGATTGTTTCCTCATTCTGGTTTAAAACTTCAATGGCTCTCGGTTTTGTCGGATCGCGCCTGATAAGGCCTTTGCTTTCCAGCCTGGCGAGATGCCCGTGTACAGTGGAGCTTGATGCGAGGCCAACCGCTTTCCCAATCTCGCGAACAGACGGAGGATAGCCCTTTTTTTTCACTTCATCTTTTATAAAGTTTAATATGTCTTCTTGCCTTTTTGTAAGTTTTGACACCTTTTCACACCCTTTTTCCCGTGATGAATTGACCTTATTATAGCATGCGGTTTTTCATTAAGCAAACATGGGTTCGTAATTTTATTGACACAAACAGGTGTTCCTATTATAATGTTTTTTGGATGCGAACAAACTTTCGGGGAGGGAATATGAATGATTGCGTCCGTATGGAAACATTATTCATTCGTCATTATCTTTTTTATACTGTCATTAATTATGGGATTAGTCATGATATTCAATTGGGAACAAGAGAATACTTCCTTGAAAACTGTCGAAGCAAATGTATACAATGATCTACAAGATCAAAGTGAAATGACAATGAATCAAAAAAATAGATGACTTTTGTTTTGGGGTTGAAAAAATGCATGCCATTATTTACTGCAGGGTCAGTACAAACAAACACACACAGGAAACCTCATTGGAAAGACAACAGGAAGAACTTGTGCAAGCGGCAAAAATGTGGGGGTTTGATGTAAGTGACATCATTCTCGACAAAGCGAGCGGCTATGATTTAAACCGTCCCGGCGTACTTGATATGCTCGACAAAATAGAAGGCGATAAAATTGGTGCTGTCCTGATCCAGGATGAAACGAGGCTTGGACGGGGCAATGCCAAAATAGCCCTCATGCATGTTCTTCTTAAGCAAGGTGTAACATTGTACAGCCTGTCTCATAACGGAGAACTGCAAATATCGGAAACAGACTCCATTCTATTGGATATTGTGGCGATGATCGAAGAACATCAGAGGAAATTGCATAATATCAAAATTAAACGGGGCATGAAGAGAGCCGTTGCCAAGGGCTATCAACCGGAGAAAAACTTGAAAAACCAGGGGAACCGGCATGGGCGGGAAAGAATAGAGGTCCCGGTGGAAGAAATCATTCGCCTTAGACAAAACAATATGACCTTTGAAGAGATAGCTGCCATGATGAGGGGGTTCGGTTTCAAAGTTTCCAAAGCAACGGTACATAGACGATACAAAGAGTTTATGGAGCAGGAGGATAATCAGGGTTCATGACAGTGTTGTCCACTGTTGTCCATCTCTGACATTGCGAACTCTAGCTTCATGTAGATAGTGCGTTTTCATCTATCAGTCAGGGGCGTATAGATTGTTTTCACCCATCGATTTTAGTAAACTGGAGCTAACTTAACGTAAAAAAGGAGTTTGAGTATGCTTTCAAAAGAAAAGCTCGCCAGGATTAATGCGCTAGCCCGAAAAGCGAAAGAAAAAGGCCTGTCCAAGGAAGAAGCAAAGGAGCAGTCGAGACTTCGCGGCGAATATTTAAAAGCGTTTCGCTCTTCCATGAAACAGACAATTGAACAAGTAAGGGTGTTTGATTCTACGGGACAAGAAGTAACGCCTGAAAAACTTCGCTCTATCCAGCTAAAGAAAAAACTTCATTAAAATTTCTTTACAAACATCGACCCGCTTCGATGTTTTTTTATACTCAAAAGTTGTGAAAATGCAAAAATATCTTTATGATATGTTATAGAACAAAATGGGAAAGGAAGAGATATTTAGATGCATAACAACAATGTGGCCGAGATTGACGCGCTGGCCATCAATACAATTAGAACGCTGTCAATCGACGCAATTGAAAAGGCGAATTCAGGTCATCCCGGCTTGCCGATGGGAGCAGCACCCATGGCCTATACATTATGGGCAAAATATATGAACCACAATCCAAAAAATCCCGAATGGTTCAACCGCGACCGTTTTATTTTATCAGCGGGTCACGGTTCAATGCTTTTATACAGTCTCCTTCACTTGTCAGGTTACGACCTTAAAATGGAAGACATTAAACATTTTAGACAATGGGGAAGCAAAACGCCTGGACATCCGGAATATCGGTATACACCTGGGGTAGAGGCGACAACGGGGCCGCTGGGACAAGGAATCGGAATGGCGGTTGGTATGGCCATGGCTGAACGCCATTTGGCGGCTGTTTACAATAAAAAAGATTACAATATTGTCGACCACTATACATATACACTCTGCGGTGACGGGGATTTAATGGAAGGGGTGGCTTCCGAAGCCGTTTCACTGGCAGGTCATCTCAAGCTTGGAAAGTTGATTGTATTGTATGATTCCAACGATATCACCCTTGATGGGGATCTGGACAAATCATTTTCGGAAAATGTAGGTGCCAGGTTTGAAGCATGCGATTGGCAATATATCCGTGTTGAAAACGGAAATGACCTTGAGCAGATTTCCGAAGCCATTGAACTAGCCAAAGCCGATCATACTCGCCCGACTTTGATTGAAGTAAAGACCATTATCGGCTACGGAGCCCCAAATAAGTCCGGTAAATCAGATGCCCACGGGGCCCCGCTCGGTGAAGCGGAAATGAAGCTTACAAAAGACTATTACAAATGGACATATGAAGAAGATTTTTATGTTCCTAAAGAAGTATATGAACATTTTGAAGAAACAGCGATCAAACGCGGAACTCGAAAAGAGGCAGAGTGGCGAACGCTCTTTGAAAGCTATAAAGCCGCTTTCCCTGAACTTGCCAGGCAATTGGAAGGCGCCATTGAAGGAAAACTTCCTGAAGCGTGGGATAAAGATATCCCGACATATGTAGAAGGATCCAGTCTGGCAACAAGGGCATCAGGCAGTGAAGTGATGAACAGCATTGCCAAAAATCTTCCTTATCTCATTGGCGGGGCTGCGGATCTGGCTAGCTCTAACAAAACAATGATCAAAGAAGAAAAAGATTTTTCCCCAGTTTCTTACGAAGGCAGGAACATCTGGTTTGGGGTACGCGAATTTGGTATGGGCACGGCCTTAAATGGGATGGCTCTTCATGGCGGGTTGAAAGTTTTTGGTGGTACGTTCTTTGTATTCTCGGACTATCTTCGTCCCGCCATCCGGCTTGCATCCTTAATGGAAATCCCAGTGACTTATGTATTTACACATGACAGCATCGCTGTTGGGGAAGACGGCCCTACACATGAACCTATCGAGCAACTTGCTTCGTTGCGCGCAATGCCTGGCTTGTCTGTGATCAGGCCTGCTGATGCCAATGAAACAGCGGCGGCATGGCGCTTATCGATAGAATCTGAAAATAAGCCGACTGCGCTCGTTTTAACGCGGCAAAACCTGCCGACATTGCCGTTTACGGCAGAAAGAGCCAAAGACGGTGTTGAAAAAGGCGCCTATATTATTTCACCTGCTCATAAAGAGCAGGCAGATGTCCTGTTGATTGCTACAGGATCTGAAGTAAACTTGGCAATCGCTGCACAAAAAGCCCTTCAAAAAGAAGACATTCATGCTTCCGTTGTCAGCATGCCGTCATGGGATCGCTTTGAACAGCAATCAGATGAATACAAAGAAACTGTGCTCCCGAAAACTGTTAAAAAACGCTTGGCCATCGAGATGGGTTCATCACTTGGCTGGCATAAATATACAGGGGATGAAGGGGATATCTTGGCAATCGATCGTTTTGGTGCCTCAGCTCCTGGTGAAAAGGTGATCGAAGAATATGGCTTCACAGTCAATAACGTCGTTCAAAAGGTAAAAGCTTTGCTTCAAAAATAAAAGGAAATGTTCCTGCTAGGAAATTCTTTTTTGTGTCTGGCTCCAGCCGTTTGGCTGGGGCTTTTTGCCGTTACAGCTCTCCCTTTTTCGATATGCTCATGCTATGTAATCGCCGCGAATCGGAATTCTATCTTCTTCTCTTAAGCAACATTCACAAAAACGTTTCGAGAATGTCATCTTTTTCTTGGAAACATTCGTTTGTTTTTGAAAAAAATGATCTTTTGTTAAAAAAAGGGAAATCATTAGGTCATCTAGAATATATGTTAAAAAATGATTTGTGAAAGAGTACAGAGGAATTGACAAACTTCTTATAGCGTCTCCATTATAATAATGAAAAACGGCGGGAGTGACGAAGCAAGTGAGAAAATACTCAATTTATTTAATAAAAGATGAGTTTGCAGATTACTTTTATGGCCGTGAAAGTAAATTTTATAAATTATTTACCGCACAAGATGCGAACATAGACAAACAGAGGAAGATTATTAAGCAGCAAATCGACTATATAACCCGGCCCTTACCTTTTTTAGAACTGCATAAGTTATTATCAGAGTCTATACAAAACAGAAAAATAATGATTAAGGGAAAAGTATACTGTACAGGAAATCCCAAAGGGAGAAATGGAGCAGAACTGGCCATTGAAGAAAACTTGCTATGTTTGAAGGCTTGGGGCGGATTTGAGTCAGAGTCTGTTTTTTTTGAAGTACTTCGAAAATATGAAGGCCATTTTTTTGCCGTTGATAGAGAAAATGAACGCTATGGTTGGGTGAAACCTGTAAAAGAAAGAAAATACATATGAAATGCATGATCAAGTATTGTATAATATTTGGGGGTTCAGTAAACTGGATGGTAGACAACTTGAAGGAGGAATTACTTAATGTGGTGGCAATTTGTATTAACGGGCGTACTGGCTCTTTTGGCTGGTGTTGCTTTAGGGTTTTTCATTGCCCGTAAATATATGATGGACTATTTAAAGAAAAATCCGCCAATCAATGAACAAATGCTTAAAATGATGATGATGCAAATGGGAATGAAACCTTCCCAGAAAAAAGTGAATCAAATGATGTCCATGATGAAAAAACAGATGGATAATAAGTAAACGTTGATTTACCAATGTATATCCGATTTACTCATTTGTTACATTGCAAAAAATAGCTTGATGTTTAAGCTTTCTCAAGCCACTTTTTCTGTTACAATTATCAAGCAGAAGAAGTGGCTTTTTCTAGTGTTAATACACGTAATATTCATAATAATTTTCTATCTGCGCGATATGCAACATGGCTGCCGATAATTTATTTTATGTAAACTAGATAACGTGGGGTGAATAAAGGAAAAAGGGGGTGACAGGATTCAACATGAATCAGACGTTCTTTAAACAAATTAAAAAAACAGACGTTCCCGTCTGTTATGTTTTTTGTTAATTAGCCGCCTGCTGTTGTAGTTTCGTGACAGTCATAAGATTATACTGATGGATTAAAAGATCCAGCTCAGTACTGTATTGCAATACAAGTTGGGATGTCAAGTTTGCATGATTTGATACTGCAATTAATTGTTCTCGCTTTTTCTCAATCTCTAAAAGTAAACTCTCCACCTTGTCTCGTCCCTTCTTGTTATTTTCAGTGTATTATATATATTTTTTGTAAATCAAAATTTAAGCATATTATATCAAATATATATCAGTCTTTTCTACTATTTTTGTAAATATAAATTGAAATTTTCAACAAAATCTCTTAAATTTTGATTCTCTCTTGGTCAAATATCAGGATAAATGATGTACAAATAGGACTATGGCCGCAAAATCTCGCATATGGGCATTTGGCACGGTCAGAAAAGATGGCCCCGATCTTCTAAATTGACAAATCGGAGCCATTTTTTACTGATACATATTCTTCTTTGTCTAGGTTTGGTGAAGCAACGGTTGTACAAAAGAGTTGAAATTTCCCCAAAGTTCATCATGATGTAGGGAGACAGACTTCTGTTCATTCCTTCCGTTTGTCACTGCCGGCAAGCGCGGTTGTATATACTTGGGTCTTTCATTTTCGTCAAGCACGCTCTTAGCGTTATGATTTTTGCTAACGTAAAACAAAAAGGTGGTATCTGTTGATTCTCCCTATTCAACTCTTTCCATCTTTTTAAGCCCGGCTGGCACTTACAAATCCGTTCTTTTTCCAGGCTCGTCCTTTCCTCCGGTGTCATTGCCTGTACTGGCAGTATATCCGACACGGTAGGCAGACTTTTTACTGCGGCGAAGTGCTTTTGGCATCTGATATTGTTTTATGTCATTCTTATATTGCTGTTTGTCAGTCATGCTTTTTTCTCCTGTCCTGTTGTTGAATATCGGCAAGTGCTATGTTTTCCCCGTTCTCATTCTCAATAACACCTTCTATGACACCTTCTGTATATACATCACTTACTTGCTCATGTGTAATGGCAAGACCTTTTGATAAAATGTCTTTTCCATGTTCATCTTCCTTCTTGTATTGCCTGCCAGATAACTTTAAAGAATCGCTCAATGATATGCCCTCCTACTTATCACTATTTGTATGTATTATTTGTGAGGTTGGCCAATTACATTCAAGAAAAGTTTACCTGTACAGTTAGGAAGAAAAAAACGCTCCCAGTGCATATCCTCCAAATGCCAGTACAATGCCGCCAATATAGCTGACAGCCATATAAAAAAAGGCGGTGCGCCATTTCTTTTGATCAAGCAATGAAACGATCTCCACTTTCTGGGTGGAGAAAGTTGTAAACGAACCCAAAATGCCGGTTCCAACCAGAAGGGCAATTGTCGAGTTCAACACAGCACCTGAAAAGAATCCAAGCAGGAAAGAACCGATTACATTCACAAGCAGGGTGGAAAGGGGAAAGTCGTTGATCGGTTTCACTTTGTTTGCCAGACAAAACCTCGCTGTAGCTCCGATACATCCACCTATTGCAATAAGCCATATGAGCTTCATTAGACAGTGTCCTTTCGAGAACTATTTTTTCCCAACAACAACCCAAAGAAAGCCATGAAGAGGCCGATGACACTACTTAATACAACATATAACAAGGCAGTCAGTGGCGAGGTGTCAATAAGTTGGACAGTTTCCAAGCTCAAAGCCGAAAAAGTGGTAAAGGAACCGATGAATCCGGTTCCGAGTCCTGAAACGATATAGGAGGGAAGTTTTTTCCCGTATTGCCACCCAGTCAAAAAACCCAATATCAAGGCACCCGTCACATTGACAATGAACGTTCCATAAGGAAACCCGCCATGCCATAATTCGATCGTGTAAAGACCAATTAAATACCGGAGGACACTTCCTGCCATTCCGCCGATTCCGACTGCGATATAGTTCAAATGTTTCACCTGCTTTTATATGAAGGAAAGGCTCCCGATCACGTTTGGAAGCCTCAAAAAAAATGTTCATATGGCGTAATGTCTATGTTTAATTCATTCATTTTTTTACGAAGAAATTTATGGTCGCGCTTTGGCGTTGCCAAAATATAGCCTTTTATAATGATATCCAAATTTAACCGTTTGACATTCTCTTTTAGGGCCACCTCACCTATTTTACCAGCGATTTTGTGGCGGGCGACGTCCCGGAACAATTCAGGCACAGGACTCACGAGTTCATCCAGGAGTGCTTTTTGTTCTTCTGTCCATAATGACTTTGTCTTTTCCACATAATATTCTTCCCAATCCATATCCGATTTCCCGTCTTCTTTTGGCAGGCGCTTTAAAAATTTGCGGAACATAAAAAATCCTCCAATGGCAAAGAGCGCAATTAAAACGACTACCCAAAAAAGGATAAATACTAAAAACCAACCTTCAAGCATTTCTTAACCCCCTGAAAAAACTTGCCTAAACTATATTCATTATAGCCAATTAAAAAAGAAGGTGACAAGCGCTTGCATTGTTGAATGTGAAGGAATAGTGATAATCTGTCCTTTCGACTTTGGTTTTCAGGTGTCTTTTTTCATCCGTCGTCAGTATATAAGCCGTAAACTTTTTTGAAATGTTCCAGGCTAAAACCAATTTTTAATCACGGGGTGGATTACATGATAGGCGGATCAAAAAGTGCGAGACGTTCACAAACAGCTGCGGTGATTCCGGTACTGGTGAGTTATATGGTATAAGACCGTGATTGGTTTTTTTGTGAAACATGGGCTGTTAGTGATGGAATGAACCGAGCACTGCGATATTAGACAGTTCATGATGAAAAGGGGAGAGGAAACAAGATGTTTCTGATGGCGAAAAAGCGGGCAGGCTCGTTCTCACATTCCGAATGAGCCGGTCGGAAAATGACAATGGACATAAGGAGCAAAGCCAGTGTTTTCTGGATAGCGAGGGCATTTACGAAAAGGAACCTTCTCGTTAAACAAATCAATACCTTGAAGACTGAGCTGGTTACAGTAGTTCTGCCATTTAGCAGTGAAGTTGGATTTCCGGCACTCGTGTTCTTCTATCTTGCTGTACACTGCCGTGTTGCTACTGCTAGCGCGGTTGTATATGCTTGGGTCTTTCATTCCGTCAAGCACGCTTTTAGCGTTATGACTTTTTGCTCGCGTTAACAAAATTGTGGTGTCTGTAGATTCCACAAAGTTTCATTTTCGGGGGTGTTTTTATGGCTAAATATAATGAGGAATTTAAAATAAAGCTTGTCACCAAGTATTTTTGCTGTTGTCGATTCGATGACAAAACTTCCCGATCAGATGGCTTTATTCTGATGAAATCTCATTCTTTCAGAACCGGCGAGTGGACGATTTGCTATAATAATAGATAATCAAAAATAGGAAACAAGGTGATCAGGTGAAAATCATTCATACAGCTGATTGGCATTTGGGGAAGCTCGTACATGGGGTATATATGACGGAACAGCAGCGGATCGTGTTAGATCAATTTATCAACCTTGTGGCCGCGGAAAAACCGGATGCGGTCATTATATCAGGTGATTTATATGATCGCTCTGTACCCCCGGTAGAAGCAGTGAAACTGCTGGAAGAGGTTTTATTCAAGATAAATGTTGAACTTAACACTCCAGTATTGGCGATAGCAGGCAATCACGACAGTCCCGATCGGCTGGCTTTCGGCTCTTCCTGGTATCGGCATAGTCAATTTTACATACAGGGGCGCCTTGATCATTGCTTTCAGCCAGTCGATATAAACGGCGTCCATTTTTATCTCGTTCCTTATGCTGAACCGGGCATTGTCCGGGACCTGTTTCAAGATGATAGCATTCAATCATTTCAAGATGCCGCCATGCGCATTTCCGGAGAAATAGAGAAAAATATGGATCAGGAATCCATTGCTATTTGCGTCGGCCATGCTTTCGTGACAGGAGGCAAAACAACTGACTCAGAACGGATATTATCTGTCGGAGGTTCCGGTTGTGTAGATGTGGATTGCTTTAGCCCTTTTACATATACGGCACTGGGGCACTTGCATAGTCCCGACGCCATTAAACATGAATCAATCCGCTATTCGGGTTCGCTATTGAAGTATTCTTTTTCAGAGGTAAACCAGAGAAAAAGTGTTTCTATTATACAATTACGGTCGAACGGGGAGTTTTCTATTGAAGAGAAAACACTGACGCCTGAAAAGGACATGCGCGAGCTAACCGGATTTATAGACGAATTGCTAGACCCAAGCTTTTACAATTCCCAAAAGACAGATGATTATTTAAAAATTACGCTGTTGGATGAAGGAGCGATCCTGGATCCCATGAATAAGTTGCGGTCGGTTTACCCAAATGTGTTGCATTTGGAGAGAAACATTGAGGTGGTTGATATGAAAAGGCAACATTTGTCGAGCCAGCAGCCACATGAAAAGAAAACAAACTTGGAGCTTTTTTCGGAGTTTTACAGTGAAATGACAACGAGAGAGTTCACAGAGCAGAAAAGAGAACGAATGGAGAAAGTATTGGAAAGTGTGCTAAAGGAGGAAATATATGCATGAGGCCACTAAAGTTAATGATGCAGGCGTTCGGACCGTATGCAGATACGGAGATCATCGATTTTTCCCAATTGGAAAGCAGGACAATGTTTGTCATTTCCGGGAAAACCGGTGCGGGAAAAACGTCCATTTTTGACGGAATCAGCTTTGCCATTTACGGAAAAGCAAGCGGTGAAGACCGGGACGGAATGGATCTTCGCAGCCATTTTGCCAAGGATCATGTGCCAACGGAAGTTGCTCTTGAATTTTCTCTCAGAAATCAAACGTACTATATTTGGCGCTCTCCCCAGCAACTAAAAAAGAAAACGAGGGGTGACGGGTATACCGTTATAAACGCCAGGGCAGAACTGTACATATTTGATGAATCAGGATCAAAAAAGCTCTTGGCCGCCAATGTTCGTGATACCGAAGAAAAAATAAAGGAAATTATTCAACTGGACGCCAATCAATTCAGGAAAATATTGATGATCCCGCAAGGAGATTTTCGCAAGTTCTTAACTTCCAACAGCAAGGAAAAGGAAGTCATTCTTCAACGATTGTTTCATACAGAAATGTATAAAAAGGTTGAAGAAAGTCTAAAAGATAAAGCAAATGACTTGAAAAACGAAGTACTATCCGGAATAGAGTTAAGAAGCCAAACGATCAAAGGCGCTTATACATACGGGAATGAAGAATTGGAGACGGCCATTTCCGAAAAGATACCTAATAAAAACACGGTTCTCCCTTTGTTGGATCAAGTAACAAAACAAATGGAAGAAGAAACATTAAGCCTTGCTCAAAAAATAGAACAGAAACAACGTGAAAGAGATGAAGCAAAAAGAAAAGTACACGAAGCTGAAAACTTGCTTAAGGAAATCGCAGCTTTTCAAACACTAACAAGGAAAAAAGCAGAACTGGACCACATCCAGCCAGTGATAGAAGCCAAAAAAAAGGAAATAAAAATGGCGCATAAAGCCAACAACCTGGAGCATCAAGAAGCCATATGCCGTCGCCTCCATCAAGACTTAAAAGAGCGTGAAAACAAATTAAAACAATTGGAAGCAAACATGGAAGCCACTAAAAAGCAAAAATCCGAAGCTAAAAAGCGGCTTGAAAAAGAAGAAGAAAACGAGGAAAGGCGAGAGTGGATAAAAGTCGAACTGGCCCGATTGAATGCCATTCAAGAAGACGTATATTCTTATGAAAAACAAAAAAATCACCTTCTCCTCTTGGAAAATCAGGTAAAAGATACCCGTGCACAAATAGACAATCATAAAAAAACGAATCAGTCATTGGAAAAAGAGATTGCTTTTTTACAGAAGGAAATGCAAGAATTTGGCCGGCTTCAAACTGAAACAGTTCAATTGGAACTGGAACAAGTCCGTTTGAAAAACACGTACGAAACATTGTGTGAATTGATGAGGGCCAGGCAAGAAAAAAATGATTTGCAGCGGCATTTTCAGCTGAAATCCTCTGAATGGAAGATAGCTAGCAAAAAATTGGATGACGCACGAACGACATTAGAACATGTTGAAAAGCAATGGCAGTCCGGACAGGCCGCTTTGTTGGCAAAGCATCTTGTTGATGGGCGCCCCTGTCCGGTTTGCGGTTCTCCCGAACATCCACACCCGGCACAAATGTTAGGCAGCATGCATAACGAGGATGATATTCGTGCCGCTAAAAGCGATGTTCAAACCCTCGAGAAAGAATACCAAGAATTGGAAAGAAGCAAGATTGAGCTTAAGACGTCGATTCATTTATCGGAACAAAGCATAGAAAAACTTACGGAAGAAGTGAAAAGGCTATTTCCGAACTTTGAGCAAGACCGTATGGATAGCGAGCTCAAGAGAGTAAAGGAAAGGCTGGAAGAGATGGCAAAAGTGATTGCCAAACATAAGGCAGCCATTAGCAAACTTCCCGCAACCGAAGGGCAGTTCAAAGAAAAAGAAGCTGCATGCCGAAAGCTTCATGAAGAATTGGAAAGCTTGATGGATCGGGAGCGGAAGGAAGCAAACGAGCTTGCGGAGCTGTCAGCCCATATGCGCGCACTCACTAAAAACATTCCGGAAGAATTATCGACAATAGAAAAGTTTAACGAAAAGGTGGCGCTTCTCAAGAGAGAATTGAACGCCATGGAATTGGCCCGGAAAAAAGCCGACGAAGATTTCCGCCATTTCGACCAACAGCTTGCGGCGCTATCGGGAGTCCTTAAAAACTTGCAGGAAACGATCAATGAGCAAAAAGAAAAGCTGCATGTGGAGCGCGAAGCGTTTTTAAAACAACTTGAACATGAAGGCTTTTCCAGCTATCGCCACTATGAACAGGCAAAAAGAGAGCCTGACATGGTAGAGAATCTGGAAAAAGAAATACAAACTTATGGTGAAGATGTCCGGTCGGTAACAGATCGATTAAAAGAATATGAACATCGCCTAAAAGACGTTAAAAAGCCCGATTTAAAACAGCTTGAAGAAGAGTGCCGGGAACTGGAGCGGACTCTTGAAGGAATGAATGAGCGGCAAACCGGCTTAGTTATGAACATAAAGAAAAATAAAGAGATCAAAACAGCCATTCTGCAAATGGATGCGCATATCAAGTCACTGGAGGACGAATATGAGTTGATCGGTCATCTGGCTGATATTGCGAGAGGACAAAATGCGTACAAACTAACGTTTGAACGATATGTTTTGGCTTCCTTCCTTGATGAAATTTTAGTGTCGGCCAATAATCGCCTGACGAAAATGACAAGCGGACGTTATCGGCTTTTAAGAAAAAAAGACAAATCGAAAGGCAACATTCAAAGCGGTTTGGAATTGCTCATATTTGATGAATATACCGGACAGGAACGCCATGTCAAAACATTATCGGGCGGCGAGAGTTTTAAAGCGGCATTGTCACTTGCTCTGGGGATGGCTGACATCGTTCAGCGGCATGCCGGAGGTGTATCACTCGAAACGATGTTTATTGATGAAGGTTTCGGGACGCTTGATTCTGAATCGCTAGACCAAGCGATAGAAGCATTAATGGATATCCAAAGCAGCGGCAGGCTGGTCGGCATCATTTCCCATGTTCCGGAATTAAAAGAAAGAATTGACGCCCGTTTGGAAGTATTGGCAGGACAAAGTGGCAGCAGCACCGAATTTGTTTTTTCGTAAAGGGTGGTGAGGTGGTTTGGAAAAGACTTTTTTTATCGCGACATTGACATTTAATTGGTTTATAGCCATCAGTTTGGCTGTCTTTTCTTTTTTCGCGTTTAAGTTGGGTTATCCGCTGATTGGCATATGTTTAGTGTTGATTTTTATTGGGTCTTGCATCGTAAATGTGAAATTCGCAAAAAAATGGAGAGAAAAAGACAAAGAATAAATGGGGGAAGATCGCTTTGGCGATCTTTTTTTAGGCTTAGTGTTTGTGAGTTCCAAAGTTAACGAGTAGTGAGCATGTGATCCTAAACACAAAGTTGCCATTTCCGGAAATGTTTCGAAAAAACACTCGCGCGGAGGTGGCACCAGACAAAAAACTTGGCGGCATGTAATCGCACGTTCGAATACATCGCCGTTTTAGCGATTTGCCAATGCCGCACTCATGACAAGACAAGAAAGTTGACAGCGGGCGGACTTTCGAACATGTGGTCTTTTTAGACGCAAGGGACATGAGCTCGAGGAAATAAAACAAGAAAACGCTTTAACGATATGATGGAAGACGGCTTGAAGTTTGTAAAAGATATTGCGCTATATTTGATCCAATTACAATGAAACTAAATGACTTCTCAATACGTATAAAATAAGCAAATAAAGTTTTAGGGTGGGAATCATGAACGAATATGAGAAAAAAGTATTTGAAGACGTTCAAGCATGGAAAAGGAACATGTACAAAAAATCGAGCCTTTTACAGCGTTTATCGAAACAAGCGCAAACAAAGATGAATGATTTGATTCCTGAAAAAGCCCACCAGGTGATTTCAGAAAGTATCAAAAATATGGTGAAAGCAACGATTTTTGGATCAGATATATTGACAACATCAAAACCAAAAGATCAGTTAAGCCTTTTTCAACGGGATCAACTGCTGAAAGAAAAGCTGTCAATTTACCGTAAAACGGCAGTTGCTGAAGGAGCGGGAACTGGCGCAGGGGGAATCTTGCTTGGTTTGGCCGATTTTCCTTTGCTGCTCTCTATTGAAATGAAGTTTTTGTTTGAAGCGGCTCATATTTACGGTTTTGATACGAAGGAATATAGTGAGCGGCTGTTTATTTTGCATATATTTCAACTTGCTTTCTCAAGTGACGAAACGAGAAGAGAAACAATGAATACGATTGAGAATTGGGAAGAGGAAAAAGAAAGGCTCGTTGATATGGATTGGCGTAAACTGCAACAAGAATACCGAGATTATATAGACTTGGTTAAAATGTTGCAGCTCATTCCCGGATTGGGTGCGGCTTTTGGGGCATATGCGAATTACCAACTGCTCGACCGCTTGGGTGAGACAGCCGGAAATTGTTATCGCTTGCGATTATTGTCACAGTGAGAATGATCATGCGACCAAGAGATTCTCAGAAAAATTGAACACGAAAGGAATGGCGGTTGTCTGACGGCTCGCCATTTGGGTGAACGAAAGGTGTTTTCTTCAGGGGGAACGCCTTATTTGTGTTTGCGCGGCTTTGATTGTGATGCAATTCATTATTGGTGACACAGCCCTGTCATTAATTGAGAAAAATTTTCAATTAGTGATTGACACCCATTTTTGCAGTGCTATAATGAGTATGACACCAATTGATAATGATTATCACTTTCGGTGAAAACAGATAGAAAATGTTGGTGGGTGGTCCGTGAGAATAACATATTTTGTTTTTGTCCTTCTTTTTTTATGTACTCTTTCTTTGTTTATAGGAGTCAGCGATATTACTCCTTTAGATTTACTCGATTTTTCATCAGAAGAAACAGAAGTATTTCTGGTCAGCCGGCTTCCGCGGCTTATATCCATCATTTTAGCAGGAGCGGGTATGAGCATTTGTGGGCTGATCATGCAGCAATTAAGCCGAAACAAATTTGTTTCGCCTACAACAGCCGGAACTTTGGATGCAACAAGACTGGGGATCCTTGTCTCCATGCTTTTGTTCTCCAACGCTGCAATGCTCGTAAAAATGTCAGTGGCATTTGCATTTGCGCTTGCGGGTTCGTTTTTGTTTATGAATATCCTCAATCGCATTAAATTTAAAGACGCTATTTTTATTCCGCTCGTCGGACTCATGTTTGGAAATATATTATCGTCCATAACAACGTTTTTTGCCTATAAGGCCGATGTGATCCAAAACATGTCAGCATGGCTGCAGGGTGACTTTTCAATGATCATGAAAGGCCGATATGAGCTGCTGTACATAAGCATACCCATTATATTGTTAGCTTACTTCTTCGCCCATCGATTCACGGTTGCCGGAATGGGAGAAGATTTTGCGAAAAATCTTGGACTTTCCTATAAGCAAACCGTCAATATCGGCTTGATACTCGTTTCACTTGTAACGGCAACAGTCGTATTAACGGTAGGGATGATTCCTTTTTTAGGTTTGATTATACCAAACATCATATCTATCTTTATGGGCGACCATATGAAAAAAACCTTGCCTTACACGGCATTGCTCGGAGCCATATTTCTTTTGGCATGTGATGTTTTGGGCCGCGTTTTAATTTACCCATATGAAATTTCCATTAGTTTAATGGTGGGCATTATAGGCAGCGGTATTTTCTTATATTTGCTTTTTCGGAGGAAGGCATATGCGTAGTAATATCATTAAAATGAGCAGCCTTTTCCTCATCGCCGTTGGTTTATGCTTCCTATACTTGTTTCACGATTTGAATGGAAGTTATGATTACGCGTTGCCGCGTCGGGCTATTAAGCTGTTGGCAATGGTTTTGACAGGTGCGGCCGTTTCATATTCTACGGTTGTTTTTCAAACAGTAACAAACAACCGCATATTGACACCGAGCATTATCGGTCTTGATTCTTTGTACCTGTTGATACAAACTGTTTTTATTTTTTTTCTGGGCTCGGAACACATCACTGTAGTGAACAAACAAGTGAATTTTCTTTTGTCAATCGGGGTCATGATTGTTTTTGCCTTGTTGTTGTACCGGCTGTTATTTAAAAAAGGGCAGCAATCAATCTATTTTTTACTCCTGGTCGGTATTATTATAGGGACATTTTTTCAAAGTATCAGTACATTTTTGCAAGTACTGATTGATCCCAACGAATTTCTTATGGTTCAAGACCGGATGTTTGCAAGTTTTAATAATGTAAATGGCGATCTTGTCTGGCTCGCGTTCTTTATCATTTGTATCGTTTTTGCCATTGGCTGGCGTTCCGTTGGTTTCTTGGACGTGATGTTGCTGGGTCGTGATATCGCGGTGAACCTTGGCATAGCTTACGAAAAAATCGCCAGAAATATGCTTGTCATAACAGCTATTTTGATTGCCGTTTCTACGGCGTTAGTGGGTCCGATCACATTTTTCGGACTGATCGTGGCAAATTTGTCCTATCAATTTTTTTCAACCTATAAGCACAGGGTCCATATTACCGGGGCCGTCTTTATGAGCATCATCGCGCTTGTGGGAGGACAATGGGCTGTTGAGCGCATCTTCACTTTTTCCACAACGCTGAGTGTCATCATTAACTTTGTCGGAGGAGCATATTTTCTTTACTTATTATTAAAGGAGAGTCGATCACCATGATTATGGTACGGGGATTATCGAAATTATATGGAAAAGCGAAAGTGGTAGAAGATGTAACAGTAGACATTCACCGTGGCCAAATCACATCTTTTATCGGTCCAAACGGGGCTGGAAAGTCGACATTGTTATCGATGGTGAGCAGGTTATTAGAGGCGGATACGGGAGAAGTGTTATTGGACAAGAGAGATATGAAGAAGCTTTCATCAGATGAAATATCGAAAAAAGTTTCGATTCTGAAACAGTCCAATTTTTTACATGTAAAACTAACCATTCGTGAGCTTGTGTCTTTTGGCAGATTTCCTTATTCGAAAGGACGCTTGACGGCAGAGGATGAAATCAAGGTAGATGAAGCCTTAACTTATATGGATTTATTAACCATGCAAGATACCTATTTGGATGAACTATCGGGGGGCCAGCGGCAACGGGCATTCATTGCCATGGTGATCGCGCAGGACACAGATTATATTTTACTGGATGAACCGTTGAATAACCTTGACATGAAACATTCGGTGCAAATTATGAAAATGTTAAGGAGACTTGTCGATGAACTCGGAAAGACGGTTGTCATCGTTCTTCATGATATTAACTTTGCCTCCGTCTATTCGGACCGGATTGTTGCCATGAAAAATGGCAAAGTCGTAAAAGATGGTCCAACGAAGGAAATCATACAGTCCGATTCACTAAGAGAAATATATGACATGGATATACCAATTAAAAATGTAAATAATTGCAGAATTTGCGTTTATTATTCTTGATAAAGAGGAGATGAATACAATGAAGAAATGGTTATTTTTCATGATGGCCGGCTTGCTGGCATTTACATTAAGTGCTTGCGGAGCAAGCAATGAATCATCTGGTTCAAAAGGTGAAGAGAAGAAGGAACCTGATAAAAAAGAAGAAACGATTACAATCGAGCATGAGTATGGCGAAGCGAAAGTCAACAAAAATCCTGAGAACGTCGTAGTTTTTGATTTTGGCATTTTGGATACACTGGATAAGCTTGGCATAAAGGTGGCAGGTCTTCCTCAAGCAACGGTCCCTGCGTATTTGGATAAATATTCCGGTAAGGACTATAAAAATCTGGGGAGCCTGAAAGAACCTGATTTTGAAGCAATTGACTCGTTAAAACCTGATGTGATCTTTATTTCAGGGCGCCAGGCTGATTTGTATGACCAATTTGCCGAAATTGCCCCGACCGTTTATGTCGGTTTCGATTATGGCAACTATATGGATTCCTTCAAAAAGAATATGGAAACAGTCGGCAAGATTTTTGATAAAGAAACAGAAGTTCAAGCCGAAATAGAGGATATTGAAAAGCAAATTACAGCCATCAATGAAAAAGCAACTTCAATGGATCAAAAAGCCCTTGTGGTATTAGCAAACGAAGGGAAAGTAAGTGCTTATGGCCCAAGTTCAAGATTTGGATTGATTCATGATGTGCTCGGTTTTAAACCGGCAGATGAAAAAATTGAGGCATCCTCGCACGGTCAAGGAATTTCATTTGAATATATTTTGGAGAAAAATCCTGACATTTTATTCGTCATTGACCGCAATGCGGCGCTTGAAGAGGATGCAACTCCTGCAAAAGAGACGGTTGAAAACGACCTTGTTAAAAAGACCAATGCTTTTAAAAATGAAAAGATCATTTATTTAGATGCCGATTATTGGTATCTTTCCGGCGGGGGTTTACAATCCATGGAAGAAATGATCGGAGAGGTTGAGAAAGCTTTCTAACATTGGTCTGAATAAAATTCTCATCTGTATCCAAAGCTAGTAGAAAAGGATCGGAGTGAGACTATTGGATGCAAAGCGCGTGAGGCAAATCCTATCTTCTCCCGCTGATATTGAAGTGACATACAATGGCACATCTGTATGGATTGATCAATTGCATCATGATGAAACAACCGCCACTGTGCATTTACGGGGGGCGGGTTCCACGAAAGAACCAACGACCGTGGAAATTTCACAGTTAACCGAAGAATAAGGGGGGCTAAAAGCCTCCTCATATCAATCAGTCGGAAAGAAAACAAATCGTTTTCTCCCGGCTGATTTTCCATTTGGCGGACCTCCCCTGGAGGGCGCCCGCCACTTTTGGAAGGTTGGCGATCAGTAAAAACCTGCCCTTGAAAATGGACAACACGCCCTGGAGCTCAATAATGTAGCGGTGTGATTGTTCACGATGTTTTTTCTTCCGTCATCAACGTTGTGATGAATTGTTGGATGCAAAAGAGCATATGTTAGCTCATTAACATTTTCCTTTGATTTATAAACGTTACCATAATATGTTAATCTAATAGCAAAACTTTAAAAGGGATGTGCTGAAATGTCCAAAGGAAAAATAGCTGGAGAAGAAGCTGAAAATCTATACGATGATATACTGAAGACGATAAATCATTTAAACGAGAAAGAGGCAAAATCTTTTTTAAAGCTTATTTATGCAAAGTTAGACATTGTCAAGTATGGTAATGGTAAATACAGTAGCAAAGAGTGCGTAAATGAACTGTTCGAAAAGTTTAAAGATTTAAATGAGTTACGTAAAGAAAAGAAATAATAAATTTGAAACGGCTGGGACATAAGCAAATACGAAATAGCAAAAACCGAACAATTCATTTATAATTGTTCGGTTTATTTGTGTTAAAAAAATCCCTATCATCGCTATGTCAACATATTTCGCTTTCCGCAAGTCTCTTCAGCTTTAGCTATTCCCGCAGGAGTCTGCCTATTTTGACTACGCTAAAAGTTTGCGTATGATACACTGGGACAATTGATCCGGCATGTAAGGTGCCGTAAGACTCCCACTTCAAAATCTTGAGTGAATACAAAAGGTCTAAGTGTGAGAAACGGCCCCTAAATGCCCGATTGGTTCAACTAACAATCAGTAGGAGATGGAAGATAACTCCTACTGAATGAAGTTTCACTTTATTGTTCGTTTTTTCATCAGCTGATTTAGTTGTGTCCCAGCCGTTTCATTATATATAGCTTTTGTTGTTCTATCAGCAACCGCTTTTCATACCCTGATTAACCCCAAATGATACACAACGCATAATCATACTGAATAGCATCAAGCAAGAGAAGTAAAAATACAGAAAATCTCACTTTAGTGCCGGTTTCACATCCGCTGTTTTTTCCTTTTTCCCTTCCGGGTTAATTCCTTTTAACGCTAAAAGTGCCGCAATAATGGAAAGGCCCGCCAACACGAATAAAACGCTCTGGTTATTGTGCTTCATAAGAAGGGCCACTGCGGGAGGACCGGCAGCAACTCCGATAAATCTCATGGAACTAAAGATAGATGTAATTGTTCCCCGCATATCTTTCTCGATAGTTTGCGTAAGAAGGGCATCCAAACATGGAAGTGCCGACCCAATCCCAATACCGCAAAATACAAAAACGGAGATGGAGTAAAGAAACTGATCTGAAAGCATTTGGGCGATGACGGCGGCTCCTGCCAAAACGATCCCGAAAAAGGAAATCCACTTCATTTTTGGCAAGCTGTCTTTCATGATTTTTCCAGTAATAAAAGAAGCGATGCAAAGCGCTGCCAGCGGAATGGCAAGTAAAAAACCTTTTTTCAAACCGTCATAGTGGTAATCTTCCTCAAGAATTGATGATAAGTAAAACAAGAAACCGAATAAAACAAACATTAAAATGGCGCCGATTAAAAAAACAGCAATCAGCCAGTGCCGATGTTCCGCAAAAATACTTTTCGTATGATGAATAAATCTGCCAAATGAGAGCTCATGCTTGTCCCCTTTAGGCTTTTTGACCAAAAATAAAATAAGAAGCAAAGAGATAAGGGAAAAAAGCGGGATTGAAAAAAAGGGGAGAAACCAAACCAAGCCTGCCAATAACGATCCGAGAATCGGGCTCAATACTTTTCCGAAAGTGTTTGAAGTTTCAATTACGCCCAATGTGGCACTGACATCTTTATCCCGTTTAAACATGTCTCCCACCAGTGGCAGGACAATCGGAAAAGCACCGGCTGCCCCGATTCCCTGCATTACCCTGCCTGCGAGCATTAAAAGGAATGGATTTTCCATTTTCCAGGCAGCCCATCCGGAAATGAGCCCGCCGATCCCTGTCATGACGAGCGAGGGGATGATCACAACTTTCCTCCCAAACTTGTCGGATAAAAATCCCGCAATCGGAATGAAAAAGATGGCAACAATGGAATAAACCGTAATCAGGTAACTGGATTGCAATTTGGAAATGTCCAGTTTCTTTTCCATTAAGGGTAACAAGGGAATTAACATGGAATTTCCCAGGGTCATGATAAGCGGAATGGATGCAATGGAAACAATAGCCCATTTTTTGTCTGCTGTTGCATTGTTTGTATGAGTTTTTTCCATGGCTCTTCCTTTCAGATCAATCATTACCATTACTGTTTCTCGTTTTTTGTTTTTTACCCGGTCTTTTAAAATTTTTCGGACACATCCACTTCCGTCAACTGCATATCATCCATTTTGGGGATCTTAATTTCAAGAATGAGATCCTTAACCAAAGCCGTAGCACCTTTCCTTTTTACAAGGCTGGGCAAGATGATGGTATGGCGCTTACCTGGTTCGGGCATATTTTCAATAATCGCTTGATTGGACGTATGGAATATTTTTAACTGTTTATGAGTTTCTTCATCCGGCAATTGAATTCTTATAAAAATATGATCAAATGTCTCAAAAACATCTACATGAAATTTTTGTTGTTCCTTTTCTTGCGCCTGGGAGCTGTTCGCTGTTTGGAAGTTGAATGGAACGTTTGAATTTTCCATGTGAGGAGGGACATATTTTTTGATCATTTCCGATACATAAGATTGAATATCTGCTGGGTTCATTTTGTCGGCAATATTCTTCATTTCGTCGTTATTAAATGGAAACATGCTCCATGGAAACATCCGCCTCCCTCCCTTGAAACAACTCGATACATTATATGCTTATGTAAAAGTTGCGCAACAAGGGAGAAAAAAAGCGTATTTATTTGAATTTTTTTTAAAGAGTAGTAAGATGGTATATGGATTTTAGAGATATTAATGAAAGAAGGATCGTGAGCAAAATTCGATAAAATATGATGATATTTTACCTTAAGATGCCCAGTTAAATAAAAATTTGTCAAAATGATGTCATTACGCTTTTACTCGTTTCATTTGAGTGATAAAATGGATGTGCATTTATCTAAGCTTCATAAAAAGAGATGAAAATCAGAGGTTTAAATGGTGGAGGTTTAAACAAATGAGTAACGAAGCATCTTTCCAAGATTCGCCCTGGCAGGAGTTTTCGGGGCATAACCTTGGGTATGTAATGGAATTGTACGAAAAGTATTTGGAAGACCCAAGCAGTGTTGATCCTGAGATGAAAGAAGTGTTCGACAAGTGGGGCGCACCGTCGACAGCCAATGCCGCAACAACGGTCGGTCAGGCTGATGTTTCATTCCAGATGCCTGCCATCCACAACCAGTTGAGCAAGATCGTTGCAGCCGTCAAGTATGCGGATAACATACGTACATATGGGCACCTGATTGCGGATATTAACCCGATCCGGCGGAAGGAAAAAAACACAAGAAAGCTCGAGTTGTCTGAATATAATTTGACCGAAGCTGACTTGAAGCAAATACCGGCATCATTCATTTCTCCCAATGCTCCATCAAGTTTAAAGGACGGCTATGAAGCGATTGAACATTTAAAAGAGGTATATACAAAAAAATTGGCGTTTGAATATCACCATGTTCATGAGCTTGACGAAAGAAACTGGCTTCAACAAAAGATAGAAGAAGGCGTTTTCTATCCGAAATTAACGAAAGAGCGAAAAAAAGCCTTGTTAACCCGCTTGTCGGAAGTCGAAGGGTTTGAAAAATTTATTCACCGCACTTTTGTGGGGCAAAAACGATTTTCAATAGAAGGCCTTGAAGCTCTGGTGCCGTTAATGGATAAAATCATTAGTTTGAACGTGGAAAAGGGTACGCGAACGATCAATATCGGAATGGCCCATAGAGGACGGCTGAACGTGTTGGCGCATGTCCTTGAAAAGCCTTACGAATTAATTTTTTCCGAGTTCCAACATGCGCCTAATAAAGAGTTAATTCCATCCGAAGGTTCCATCGGAATTACTTACGGATGGACAGGCGACGTCAAATACCATCTTGGTGCGGACAGAAAGCTGAAGCGTGGGAACACCGCAACAACGAGAATTACTTTGGCCAACAATCCGAGCCATCTTGAAGTAGTCAATCCGGTCGTCGACGGCTTTACACGGGCAGCGCAGGAGAATCGCAATGTCCCTGGATATCCTGAACAAGATATGGATAATTGCCTTGCCATTGTTGTGCATGGGGACGCTGCTTTTCCTGGCGAGGGAATTGTGCAGGAAACGCTGAATATGGGCCGTTTGCGAGGGTATAACACCGGAGGCTCCATTCATATTATTGCAAACAATATGATTGGGTTTACAACCGAAAGCCGAGACTCGCGTTCGACGTTATACGCCTCTGATGTTGCGAAAGGTTTTGAAGTGCCAATCGTGCACGTCAATGCCGATGATCCGGAAGCGGTTCTGGCGGCAGCAACGCTCGCCCATGAATACAGACAAAACTTCCATAAAGACTTTATTATTGATTTAATCGGTTACCGCCGCTTTGGGCATAACGAAATGGATGAGCCCATGGTGACAAACCCAATCATGTATAACATGATTAAAAACCATAAAACAATCAAAGAACAGTATGCGGAACAATTGCTTGAAGAAGGCCACGTAACGAAGGAAGAAATCAAGCAAATTGATGAAAAAATTCAAGAGTCGTTACAAAAAGCTTACGACAAAGTTCCTAAAACAAAAGACAATCCGGACATCGTCATGAATCCTCCGGAGTATATCAATAAACTGCCAAAGGTACAAACGGCCGTAAATGAA
Source organism: Siminovitchia sp. FSL H7-0308 (assembly GCF_037980985.1). Classification (NCBI taxonomy): domain Bacteria; kingdom Bacillati; phylum Bacillota; class Bacilli; order Caryophanales; family Bacillaceae; genus Siminovitchia; species Siminovitchia sp. FSL H7-0308. Next base: position 1,987,188 of record NZ_CP150282.1, on the reverse strand, counting down.
AAGATTCTTTCCAATATAAATGATGAATTATTAAAGTGGCCGGATAACTTTCATGTATTCGGCAGATTAAAACGGATATTGCAGCGCAGGGAAAACGTTTTTAAAGAAAAAGGGAAAATAGATTGGGCCCATGCTGAGGCGCTTGCTTTTGGATCTATTTTGAAAGATGGGACCCCTATCCGTTTAACGGGGCAAGATTCCCAGCGTGGAACATTTGCGCAGCGCAATCTTGTTTTACACGACGTAAAAACGGGTGAAGAATACATCCCGATGCACCATTTAAGTGATGTAAATTCATCTTTCGTCGTCTATAACAGTCCTTTGACCGAAGCGGCAGTAGTCGGGTTTGAATACGGCTACAACGTTTTCGCACCAGAAACGCTTGTGTTGTGGGAAGCCCAGTTCGGAGACTTTGCCAATATGGCTCAAGTTTATTTTGACCAATTTATTTCTTCGGGCCGTGCCAAATGGGGGCAAAAATCAGGACTCGTCATGCTGTTGCCACATGGTTATGAAGGCCAGGGGCCGGAGCATTCGAGCGGAAGAGTGGAAAGGTTCCTGCAAAGTGCTGCAGAAAATAACTGGATTGTAGCCAATCTATCGACGGCGGCACAATATTTTCACATCTTACGAAGACAGGCAGCCATACTGAAAAAAGATGAAGTGAAACCGCTTGTTCTAATGACACCTAAAAGCTTGCTGCGTCATCCGCTTGCGGCCGCAGACGTTGAAGAATTGACCAATGGCGAATTCAGGTCGATAATTGAACAAAAAGGTCTGGGAGAGAAGGCTGAAACGGTTGAACGGATCATCCTTTGCAGCGGAAAGGTATCCATTGATTTGGAAGAGAGCCTAAAAGATGCAGACAATCCAGATTGGATCCATATTTTAAGGGTAGAAGAACTGTATCCATTCCCGAAAAAAGAAATAACCAACATTATTTCGCGTTATCCAAACGTTAAAGAGTTGGTATGGGTTCAGGAAGAACCTAAAAATATGGGGGGCTGGAGTCATGCAGTGTCCTACCTTTGGGATATAGCCCCTGAAGGTGTGGATGTCAAGTATATTGGGCGCCGCAAGCGTTCAAGCCCGTCAGAGGGTGACCCGACTGTTCACAGGCAGGAACAAAGCCGCATTATTAATGAAGCATTGACAAAAAACAACTAAGCTGAATTTACCCGTAAAGTTAGAGGAGGATTTCAAAGTGGCCGAAATTAAAGTACCAGAGTTGGCAGAATCGATTATGGAAGGAACTATCGCCCAATGGTTAAAAAAACCTGGAGACTATGTGGAAAAGGGCGAGTATATTGTTGAATTGGAAACAGACAAAGTAAACGTTGAGATCATATCCGAAGAAGCAGGAGTCGTTAAAGAGCTAAAAGCGGAAGAGGGAGAGACGGTTCAGGTCGGCGATGTGATAGCAATCGTGGAAGCCGGAGCATCCGCAGGGGCAAGTGAACCTGCTCCGGCTCCGGCAAAAGAGGAAGCCCCTCAGCCTGCCCAAACAGAACAGCCAAAAGGGCAAGCCCAAGAAGAAAAACAAGAAGAGCAGGCTCAAACTGCAACAGATCGTCCGGTTGCTTCCCCTGCGGCACGCAAATTGGCCAGGGAAAAAGGAATTGACTTGTCGGCTGTTCCGACTGTCGATCCGCTGGGCAGGGTTCGTAAGCAAGACGTGGAATCCTATTCCAACCAGCCTGCTCAACCACAAGCAGCGCCAACTCCGGCTGCTGCTCCAAAACAAGAACCGCCACAATCGCAGGAATTTGGAAAGCCGGTGGAAAGAGTCCGCTTGTCTCGCCGCCGTCAAACGATTGCAAAGCGGCTTGTTGAAGTACAGCAAACAGCAGCTATGCTCACGACTTTCAATGAAATTGATATGACTGCTGTCATGGAGCTTCGCAAAAAGAAAAAGGATAAATTTTTCGAAGAGCACGATGTACGCCTTGGCTTTATGTCGTTCTTTACTAAAGCCGTTGTCGCTGCATTGAAAAAATATCCAGCAGTTAATTCAGAGCTTGATGGCAACGAGCTAGTCTTGAAAAAGTACTATGATATCGGAGTCGCTGTTTCCACTGACGAGGGCCTTGTCGTTCCGGTTATTCGCGACTGTGACCGGAAAAACTTTGCCGAAATTGAAGCAGATATTCTTTCTGTTGCCTTGAGAGCACGCGACAACAAACTCTCCTTAAGCGACTTGCAAGGGGGAACTTTTACGATTACGAATGGCGGAGTGTTTGGATCCTTGTTATCAACGCCAATCTTAAATGGCAATCAAGTTGGGATTCTGGGGATGCACACCATTCAAACCCGCCCGGTAGCAATTGATGCAGAGCGCATGGAAAATCGTCCGATGATGTATGTTGCCCTTTCATATGATCATCGTGTCATTGATGGAAAAGAGGCTGTTGGATTCCTCGTCACGGTCAAAAAACTTCTTGAGAATCCGGAAGACCTCCTGCTAGAAGGATAAGATGTTTATACCTGAGGCTGGGGCATAAGTAAATAAAAAATAGCAAAAAGGGACTGTCCAAAAAGCCCCTAAAATAAATCAGGCGGAGGAAAACGGTTTGTTTTCTTTCGCCTGATTTTGTATTTTTCGGGTCTCCCCCTGAAAGCAGCTGGCGAATGCCCGCCACATTCAGGAAGTTATGGGCCAGGGCCACAATCCCGAATGCCACGTGGACCTTTTTGAGTCCCCGCAGGGAGAATCGGCGGAACGACCGATTGCCCTTGATGTGACCGAACACACTTTCTATCTCGTTCTTCCGCCGGGAGTAGATTTCTGCGATCTCTTCACATTCAAGGGCTGTCTTGGCCTTTGCCTTCATCTCTTCATAGATCATATTTAATGTTTGTTTGGTCACTTACATTTTACTAGATGGGACGATTTTTTGTATATATGTTTTGATAAAAGGAGAAGTGAAAAGGAAAAGGCTGTCACAGAGAAAATCGATTTTCACCGACTTTTTGGACAGTCCCTTTATTTATGTTAAAAAATCCCTATCATCGCTACGTCGAAAATATTCGCTTTCCGCAGGTCTCTTCAGCTTCCTCGGAAGCAAAGGTCCCTTAATGCGTTGAAATTTGAACATGAATTTTGGCTACAAGTCCTGGGAGATCATTCAACGTTTATCCTTGATTCTTTAAGCCCTGAAGAAAATCGGGCGATCGGTGAAGCAAAGCGGTTCAAAAAGGTATTTGATGAGCTTCTTTTTGAAGCACGCCAACTTGAAAGCACCGGACCGTTCTATGACTTAACATTGCGTTCAGAAGGCAGTGTCAGGGAATTGAAGAAGTTTAAGCTCTCGCTGCTTGAAAAACAACTCGCCAAAAAAGTGAAGATCCAGCTTTCTCCTACATTTATTAACCATACCATCAATGAATTGGAAGAATATGAACGCATTTTAAGTTACTTTAAGAAAAATGAATCCCCTCCAATCCTCCACGAGCTACATCATCATTTGCTATGGCTGCAAGATGCGTATGGGCATGCGGAAGCCATTTATGTCAACTTGGATGCCACCGAGAAGAAGCTGAAAGAAAAAAGCCATTTATTTACAGTCCACTTTGAGCAGTTTTATTTAAAAGCTGTTGAATTCACAAGTATTTTATTTACGTACGAAGAAGTATGATTTTCCGGCTTTAGACCGGATGAACGATGAAAGTAAACTGGAGATCCAGGCTTTTCAAAAGTTTTTAAATGAATTGCTCGAACTGAATATTTCAGCACAAGTACTCGGTACTTTTCCGGCATTGATGGCTGACCATATGTTTCGGGAAGAATGCTATTATTTGACGAAACTGGCTGAATCTACAAAAGAACAATGCCCGGAATGTGATCCAACAAAGCCGCGAATCAAATAAAGCGTGCTTGATCGCACGCTTTATTTCTAAAAAAATAATAAATGATTTGTTTATTAGGGATTTAAACCACGTTTCCTTATTTCCATTTTCAATAGTCGAATCCATTCTGTACCATGATTATTCTTCTTCGCGTCTCGGTAGGCTGCTACAAGCTGTTCGTTGCTTAAAATTTTCATGCAGGCAAAAACCTCCTCGTGAAAGTTGAATAATTCTTGTTCTTCACCTACCATTATACCTTTTTTCTGGTGAAAAAGTAAGGGTTTTCATTGTTTTTATCTATAATTTTTTTGCTGTAGACGATAAAAAGAAGCCTCAATACAGAAGGCTTCTTTCGTATTATATCCGTTTTTATTTTAATGAGATCCAAACGCTCTTGACTTCAGTATAATTGTTCAGGGCGTAAGATCCCATTTCGCGCCCAAGACCGGATTGTTTGAATCCTCCAAACGGAGACGCGGCATCAAAGGCATTATAGCAGTTCACCCATACCGTACCCGCGCGTAAACGGTTTGCCACGTAATGGGCTTTCGCCACATCTTGCGTCCATAAACCTGCCGCCAATCCATACTCCGTATTGTTGGCGCGATCAATCAGTTCATCAAGATCTTCGAAAGGCAAAGCAGCAATAACCGGTCCAAAAATTTCTTCTTTTGCGATCGTCATGTCGTCTTTAACGTCTGCAAAAATGGTTGGCTCCACGAAGAATCCTTCTTCACGCGGCTGTTGGCCCCCGGTGAGCAGCTCAGCCCCTTCGTTAATCCCTTTCTCAATATAGTTAAGTACCCGATTCTGTTGTTCGGCAGAAACAAGCGGCCCCATTTGAGTATCTTTATCAAGGCCGGATCCCTGCTTAATACTTTTAGCATGGGAAGCCATATCAGCGACAACGTTATCAAAATGTTTCTTTTGAATAAATACGCGTGATCCGGCAGAGCATACTTGCCCTTGGTTAAACATGACGCCATTCAATGCACCTGGAATGGCTTTTTTCAAGTCAGCATCAGGCAGAATAATATTTGGTGATTTTCCGCCGAGTTCCAGCGTAACTCTTTTGACTGTTTTGGCGCAGCGCTCCATAATGAGCTTTCCGACTTCAGTGGACCCCGTAAAGGCAATTTTGTCCACTTCCGGGTGGTCTACCAAAGCTTGTCCAGCCGTTTCTCCAAATCCCGGAACAATGTTAACCACTCCCGGCGGAAATCCGGCTTCTTCAATTAATTCTGCTAAGTATAGGGCGGATAGCGGCGTTTGCTCCGCAGGTTTCAACACGACCGTACATCCAGTCGCCAGTGCGGCCCCCAATTTCCACATCGCCATTAACAGCGGGAAATTCCAAGGGATGATTTGTCCGACTACACCGACAGCTTCATGACGGGTATAGTTAAAAAACGGACCTGAAACAGGAATGGTTTGTCCTGTAATCTTTGTTGACCATCCTGCGTAATAACGCATATGCTCAATAGCAAGCGGCAAATCGGCATTTGTTGTTTCACGAATCGGTTTTCCATTGTCCAATGTTTCAAGTTGGGCCAACGCTTCCTTGTGTTCTTCCATTAAATCGGCGAGCTTGTACATTAATCGGCTTCTTTGGGCAGCGCTCATTTTTTTCCATTTGCCTTCATCAAAGGCTTTGCGGGCTGCCTTGACCGCTCGATTGATATCTTCCGCTTCTCCTTCATACAGGGTTGCGAGAGTTTCACCCGTTGCCGGATTAGGGGTTTCAAATGTCTTTCCGCTTGCACTCTCAACAAATTCTCCGTTAATATAAAGCTTTTTCGTACCCTGTAAAAACTTTTCCACTCTTTCGTTGACTTCCAATGCTACTTGACTCATTGAACTCCTCCTTTAAAAATTTTCCCAAGGATGGTAATATAAATAGAAACCGCTTCCAAATATTAGTATACTATGAATATAGGAAATATACAAACAAAATAATTAGGCAAAAATTACCAAGATACGACAAATAGTTACTAGTAAAAGAATATTTAGTATATAAAAACTAATTCTTTACTAATTCAATGCAAACAACTTATAATAATGTTGTGACAGGAGGTTTTATTTTATGTTTGATGAAAGAGCTGCATTAAGATTTAGACTGGAGCAAATGAAAGACGCGGAAGAAAGGTTGATCGTACAAATTCAGAAAGAAAGAGCTTATATTTTTAGCCGTTTAAGAGAACTTGATGCCCAAACATCTGCCGAGACCGGGACGTCTGAACAAGATTTAAAATTTTTAGAAAGATCACAGCCTTATTTGCAAGCTCCCCAACAAGATGGTGAAAAGAAAGAATGGACTGGAGCCAAGATGAGAAGGGCGCGGCCCTCCAGGAGAAGCAAAACGACGAAAATGCGCGAAGCCGCGGTAAATATTTTGAAGCAACAAACTTCTCCCATTCGCGGCATAGATTTGGAAAAATTAATAGAAGAGCGCACCGGCTTTCAAATCGCCAATATGACAACCTTTATGAACACCATTATGAAAGCGGATGAAAGAATTATCAAAGTCGGACGGGGCTTATATTCTTACCATAAAGAGCCGACGAATAATCCACTTGGTCCCATCATACTCGGGAGCGAAGAAAACGACAATTCGACGAATAGCGAATCTTAAAGCCTGCTGAAAAGCATGCTTTTTTCTTTGATACGGGAAGTTTGGTAAAATAGAAGGGCTACAAAGCCAAGCAGTTGGAACTAAGAAAGGATTGTTCCCATGTTATTAAATGAACTTCCACAAAACATTCAAGAAATGATTCAAGAAAGAAACAAGTTATTTTCCCACTATGATCAAGAACAAATCGGAGAAAACGGCTTTTTATCGGATGATTCTTCCATTTTGAGTGATGCGGTCATCGCTTTATCATTGGGAAAAAATATCTTATTAAAAGGTCCGACTGGTTCCGGAAAAACAAAATTGGCAGAAGCTTTGTCCCATATTTTCAGACAGCCTTTGCATAGTGTAAATTGTTCCGTCGACACCGATTCTGAAGCATTGCTCGGATTTAAAACAATAAGCGAAAAAGAGGGGAAAAACCGCATTGAATTTGTTCCGGGTCCCGTCGTAAAAGCGATGGAGAGGGGGCATTTATTATATATCGATGAGATTAACATGGCCAAACCGGAGACACTCCCGATTTTAAATAGCATCCTCGATTACAGAAGAAAGTTTACAAACCCGTTTACAGCAAACGTGGTAAAGGCAAAAGAAACCTTTGGTGTGATCGCCGCTATTAACGAGGGATATATTGGAACAGTTCCCTTAAACGAGGCGTTGAAAAACCGGTTTATCGTAATCGATATCCCTTATGTCCAGGGAGAAGTATTAAAAAAAGTTATTCAACAAGAAAGTCTTTTAAAAGATGAAAAATTAATTCAACAATTCATTCGTTTTTCTGATGATCTCCTTTTCCAGGTAAGAAACGGCCAAATTCCCGAAGAAGCTGCATCCATCAGGGCGTTATTAGATTCTTGTGACTTGGCGGTTTTTATGCCGCCGCTTCGCGCAGTACAAAGAGGTATTGCCGATAAACTGGAAGAGGACAGAGAGAGAGCAGCGGTGATGAATATAGCCGCTACGTTATTTTAAAGGGAGTGGTTTCATGCTATACCACTTTATCGATTTCAACGACAAAAAAATCAACTCCTTTCTTTTGTTGGAGTTGGAAGATTTGGCGAAAACTCTGGCCAAAACCAATCAATACAAGGTGGATTTTGGAAAATTATCGTATATAAGCTTTCAAGAGAACAAGATATATGTAAGCCATTTTTGGGATGATCGTCCCCAAAAAATAAAAATAGATGGAATGAAAAGTGAAATCTTTTTGCGGGCTTTCGGAAACATCCATTTTACTGATTTTCGCGAGATTGAACCCTTCTCCAAGTTTGCGGCCGAGACCAACATTCCAAGCTTCGCCCGACAATTGTTTATGTTGGCGGAAGATGTAAGGATTGAAGAAGAGTGTAAGCGTAAGCGCACGGGGATGAATAGGGAGTTTCACACAAGACGTGCCGTTTATATGGATTACTTTGAATCGCAAATGAATGTGAACCTTGAAAAAAACTTATGGATAGACGCTTTTTTTAATTTCATTTACGCAGTTTGGAATACGAATAAGCCCTTTGCGACTTTTCCAGCTTTTCCCGTTGAACTCGATAGGCACATACCATTGTTTCTCGAGAAGTTGGAAAAAATGTATGAAGCCCAATCCACGAAAGATTGTGCCATTCTTTGTGCCGAAGTTGTTGAAAAGGCTGAACTGCTTTTTTCAGATGATATGATCAATGAGTACTTTCACTTGCCCGTATTATCCGGCAACACCCTGATGAAGGCTCAAACAGGTAAAGCAAGAAAACCTTTCCTTGAAAACAATGATCCAGCAGATGCCAAAAATAAAGACGTGTTCCAAGAGGAAATGAAAACGTGGCACCGCGAGACAGAAAAAGAAGGAGACAACCATTTGTATTTTAACCTGGAAAGGGGAACGAAATCGAGTTTGCCAAAGGGAAATGCGCGAAAGGGAGATCCGGACCAAACTGAAATGACGATCGTTCGGGGAAAAAGCGGAAAGTCAGCTTCCAAAGCGTGGGCAAATACAGAACTTGAAGGAAACGAAGGAATCGAAACAACAGACGAACCACATCGCTACGGAGAGGTGAATAAACAGGCAAAAGCCATTTTTATACCTCCCCAAACACCTGATGCTAACGATAGAGAGCAATACAGAAAACTCAGGGAAGGAGTTTTGTTTTATAAAAGAAAACTAAAAAATATCATCGAACAAACGTTGGAAAAGAAAAAAACCGGACAGCTTACAAATCGGAAGATAGGACGGCTCGGAAAAAATCTCATACCGTATTTTATTGAGGATTATCCGAACTTATTTTATAAAAAAACCGAACCTGTCAAAGAGATTGATGCCGTTTTTAGCTTATTAGTTGATTGCTCTGCATCGATGTCAGATAAAATGACGGAAACGAAACGGGGGATTATTTTATTCCACGAAGCGTTGAAGTCTGTTCGTGTACCTCATGAAGTGACGGGATTTTGGGAAGATGCGGATGAAGCGACAAAGGATGAACAGCCAAACTATTTTGACAAGGTCATTTCGTTTTCCCGTTCTCTAAACGAGAGTACGGGGCCTGAAATAATGAGACTGGAAGAAAAAGAGGATAACCGTGACGGTTTTTCCATCCGTGTAACAAGCGAAAGGCTGATCCATAGGCCGGAAAAGCAAAAGTTTCTTCTCGTTTTTTCCGACGGGGAACCGTCTGCATACGGCTACCATCAAAATGGGATTATAGACACCCATGAAGCCGTAGCAGAGGCCAGAAAGAAGGGAATTGAAGTATTTAACATTCTGCTTTCCAATGACGGAATTGATCCGGGCCAAGAGGAAGTATTTAAAAATATTTATGGAAACAGAAGCATAATGGCGGAAAAAGCGGATCAACTTCCCGATATCCTTTTTCCGTTGCTGAAAAAATTACTCAATCAATCGCTCAATGACTAGCATCTGATAAAATAATGAATGCCGTCTATTGAAGAATTAAGCATGCCCCACCGAACGAAACTGAAATCATATAAAAAACGGAAGTGCAGGTAAGAACCTCACTTCCGTTATGGCCGGCGCTTTCCGTCCAGTTTAACACGGTTAAACCGCGCCTGTCGCTTTTCTGTTTGATTTGCTCTAGGCACCAGGGGTGTAAGTTTGCTTCGCGGCTTCAATCGAAACATTTCTCTTTCAGAAGCTCCAGCGCTTGTCGCCTCTGTAATGGGGTGTCTTAGCGCTTTTCGCTTTACCAGCCACGACTCGCACCGCCACCACCACTTGAACCGCCTCCTCCAGATCGCGGGAATCCACCACCGCCTCCGCCGCCACGACCACCGCTTTGGAGGATGGCGGCAAGCATTCTGAGCAGTGACAAACTGAGAGCTCCGCCAAGAAAACGAAAGTCTAAAAATACAAGTCCGGCGAAAATCAGGAAAAATATAATGACCGTCAGCAATGAAGGTCCGTCATCTGTTTCCGTATATTCAAACCCTTTTGCATCGGCCTTTTTATCCACATTGTATTCTTTTCCAACTTCATTAAACAATTGTTTATACGTATTGATGATTGCCGAATTGACTTCATCTTTTTCCAAGTAGGGGAGGGCGTAACTGTCCAAGATTCGTCCAACTTTTCCGTCAGGAAGAGCCCCTTCAAGACCATACCCAACTTCAATGCGGATTTTTCGGTCATTCAGAGAAAGCAGCAACAATACCCCATTGTCTGTGTTTTTGCCGCCAAGCCCGTATTGGCGGAAAGCTTCCAATGCGTATTCCTCGACTGTTTCTTTTCCAAGCGACTCAACGGTTAAAACCGCAATTTGCGCTTCCGTTTGATCGTCCAAATATTTCCCCAGTTCCACAAGCTCCTGCTTTTCCTTTTCTGATAACACATTGGCGAAATCTTGTACATAAATATCTCCAACTGGATCCGGTATATTAGCTGCAAAACCCTGCTGTCCTTGGGCAAATAAAAGGATGGGAAAAAGGAAGAGGAGGGAAAAGAGGACCCTTTTCATTACTCCCCATTCCTTTCAAAATCTACATCCGGCACATTTTGCGCTTCTTCATCTGCTTTAAAGTACTCCTTCTTCTCAAACCCAAATATGGATGCTGTAATGCGTCCCGGGAACTGTCTTACCTTCTTATTGTAGACTGTCACTTGATCGTTGTAATCCATTCTCGCAACCGCGATCCGGTTTTCAGTTCCGGCAAGCTCGTCCATCAACTGTGTAAATTGTTTATCGGCTTTTAATTCGGGATAATTTTCAGAGATGGCGAGCAGTCTGCTTAAAGCGGTCGTCAGTTCGGCATCTGCATTTGCTTGCTCTTCAGGCGTTTTTGCCCCGATCAACTTGGATCTTGCTTCCGCAATGTCACTAAAAACTTTGTCTTCATGACTCGCGTATCCTTTCACCGTTTCTACTAAATTTGGGATCAAATCGGCTCGTCGCTGGAGCTGATTTTCAATTTGGGCATGTGTCTTCTCGACCTCTTCCTCAGCATTGACAAATCCATTATAGCTCCCAAATAAAGGGATCAGGATAATGGCGAGTACCACAACAATCCCAATAATCGCACTCAGGCTTTTTCTCATTTCTTTCACTCCTTATTAGTCATTATACCGAATAAAGCCTTATAAGGTTTCATTTTTTTCTTAAAAAGAGCTTATCATTCAAATATAGTTTGTTAGTCCAAACAATAGAAAAATGATACAATTTCCATATAGCGGCGAACAGTTGGAATTGGAGGAGATTTAATGGAGGGATTACAGGACAAATTGAGGCGTCCTTTGCAGGATTTGCGGATTTCCGTCACAGATAAATGCAATTTCAGGTGTCAATATTGCATGCCTGCTGATATATTTGGGCCTGATTTTACGTTTTTGCCCAAAGAGGAAATCTTGTCATTTGAAGAAATAGAAAGGCTTGCAGTTGTCTTCAGCAAATTGGGTGTCAGGAAATTGAGAATTACGGGTGGCGAGCCGCTGCTTCGAAGACATATCACCTCCTTAATATCACGCTTAACGAAAATAGAAGGAATTGATGATATCGGATTGACGACTAACGGAGTCTTATTGACGAAAGAAGCGGAAAATCTGAAGCAAGCAGGACTTAAAAGGGTTAATGTCAGTCTTGATGCTCTGCATGATGAGATATTTAAAAAGATAAATGGCCGGGGTGTGAGTTCCAACGTTGTTTTACGTGGAATAGAAGCCGCCATTCGCGCAGGTTTAGGGGTAAAAGTGAATATGGTTGTACAAAAGGACGTCAATGAAAGTGAGATCATTCCAATGGCCGAGCACTTTCGGGATATGGGGGTCACGCTTCGTTTTATAGAATTTATGGATGTAGGCAATACGAACGGCTGGAATTTTCAAAAAGTCGTTACCAAAAAAGAAATATTCAACAAGCTCGCCGCACACTTTGAATTGGAGCCTGTAGATCCCGATTATTTTGGAGAAGTAGCCAAGCGGTACAGATACAAGGATTCAAAAACGGAGATCGGATTCATAACATCTGTATCGGAATCCTTTTGTGGCAGTTGCACAAGAGCGCGGATTTCGGCTGACGGAAAATTTTATACATGCTTGTTTGCTTCCAAAGGACATGATTTGCGGAACATTTTAAGAACCTATCCAGATGAAGGTCCGCTCGTTGACAAAATCCGTTCAGTATGGGAACGAAGAACAGATCGTTATTCAGATGAGCGGACAGAAGAAAGTGTAAGGCGCAAAGAGAAAATTGAAATGTCTTATATAGGTGGATAACATAGTGAGAAGATGAGGGGGAAGCCGATGGAAATTAGAAAGCCGATTTGGGTGCGGGATGCAGTTGCAAAGATGATGGAATATAAGAAAAGGGGCGAAACGGAACTTGTCTCCATCGATGAGTGTGATGGCCGCTTTTTATCGGAGCCGATCATTGCAGATCATGATGTTCCGCCCTTCAATCGTTCACCTTACGATGGGTTTGCGTTAAGATCATCCGATACCGAAAATGCTTCCCGTGACAACCCGCAACGGCTGCAAGTGGTTGATGAAATAGGGGCAGGCCAAGTGAGCGGAAAAACAGTCGGTCCCATGGAAGCGATCAGGATCATGACAGGCGCGCAAATCCCGGGAGGGGCCGATTGTGTTGTGATGTTGGAGCTTGTAAACGAACTGAAAGAAAATGGAGAAAGCTTTATTGAAATCAAACGCGTGATGAAAAAATGGGATAATATATCCTTTCAAGGGGAAGACGCGAAAAAAGGAACTCCGCTTATCGACAAAGGCGTCCGTATCAACCCAGGAATCAAAGCACTGCTTGCCACGTTTGGCTACAGCAAAGTGCCTGTCGCCAAAAAGCCGCTTATCGGCGTCCTCGCGACCGGAAGTGAGCTTCTTGGGCCGGAAGATGACCTGGTTCCGGGGAAAATCCGCAACAGCAACGGGTATATGATCGAATCACAAATATTGCGTGCGGGTGCGCAATATAAAAGGTATGAACAGTGTGCCGATGACTTGGAAAAACTGCGCGACACGATTATGCAAGCAACTGAAGAGTGTGATGCCGTCATCACCACTGGGGGGGTGTCCGTAGGCGATTATGATCACCTTCCGGAAATATATGAACAAATCGGTGCCCGCCTCCTTTTTAATAAAATAGCGATGCGGCCGGGAAGTGTAACGAGCTGTGCGGAAAGGGATGGAAAACTATTATTTGGTCTATCGGGAAACCCTTCAGCCTGCTATGTCGGATTTGAGTTGTTTGCAGGGCCCTATATTAAATATTGGCTGCACTCGGACAGGCCTTATTTACGGACGATTCGAGGCACGTTAAAAAGTGATTTTCCGAAACCGAATCCTTTCAGCCGATTTGTTCGGAGCCGTATCTTGTTTGAAGATGGCAAAGTGTATGCCGAACCGGTTGGGCTTGATAAGTCAGGTGTTGTCACATCCCTTGCTTGGGCCGATTGTTTCATTGTCCTTCCCGGAGGAACGAGAGGGTTTCAGGCGGGAGATCATGTTGATATGATGCTTCTGGAAGATGCCGAAGGAAGTGACAAGCCATGGCAGGAGCCAAGATTTTCCAAATAACGGGATATCAAAACAGCGGCAAAACAACGGTAATGGAACAATTGATTGCCACATGTAAAATCCATGGCCTTAAGGTGGGGACGATTAAGCATCACGGTCACGGCGGTTTTCCAGAAAGAATTTCAGTACAAAAAGATTCGGAAAAACACCGCCTGGCCGGTGCAAATGTGACCGCTGTGGAAGGCAACGGTATATTGCATATAGAAGCCCAAAAAAGTTCGTGGGAACTGGAGGAAATCATTCAATTATACAACGATATCCCAGTGGACATTATTCTAGTGGAAGGTTATAAGCATCACGGCTACCCCAAGGCAGTCTTGTTAAGGGACAATGAAGATGTGGATTTGCTGGGAGAATTACATCACATTGAGGCGATTATTTGCCGGGAGCCATTACAATTGGGGGCAAATGTTCCTTTATTTTTGCTGACTGAATTGGAACCTTTTCTGGAGTGGTTTGTGGGTCAATATGTATATAAAGAGAAAGACCGGAAATGAAGGCCGGTCTTTCTTTTGTTTTAATGTAATTTGTTTTCAACTTCTTTACATACTTCTTCTGCACTCAATCCACTCGCTTCAATCACAGGTACTTTTGTCGTGGTCGTTTGCATGCCCATGATGTTGGAATCCATTCCGGTGACAACACAGCAGTCACATCCGTCCAAATCCGTCGCATTCGATAATGAAACAACTTCATAGCCTTTTTGCTGAAGCGCTTCTGTAACGTTCGTTAATCCTTCTTCCACGCCAATTCTCATCAATCAACACCTCCTTGCTAAATATCCATGTCCAACTGTTAGGAAAAATAAACAGTAAGAGAGCTTTTTGATGGAGTCAAAAACGGGAGAATTGTATAATCAAAGACATGTCTTTGTAGTATAATGAAAAGCGTGGATGATAGTTTGGGGGATTAAACATGGTTCAAAAATGGGAAGTCATAATCATGAAAGGTGAAAATGAACCGTGGTGGTTTTTTCCTGATTGGAAAAACGATATATTGGCCACATATGTATGTTCGGACAAGAACAGCGCCTTTATGAAGTTTGGTGCTCTATACAAATTATTCGTTTCCCGTTTTGATCACGTAAAAATAAAAAATACCTCCATGGTGGCGTTTTGGAAAGATGGAGATTATGTTTACTGTGATCCTTGCGACGAAGATTTGCAAATATATTACGGCCTGCTCATATTATTGAACGGGGAACCTTATCATTTGTCAAAAATAGAAGAGCAGTTTATTTTTGGCTAAGAAAGAGAGTTATTATGAATAATGCGTTGACTTCAAAACAACAAACACAGTTAACGACCGTATACGGAGTGCTTTATGCGATCAGCGGCAGCCATTTGATAAATGATTCCATTCAATCTGTTGTACCGGCGATGAATCCTATTTTTGAGCAGCATTTGCATCTGTCATTTGCGCAAATTGGTTGGATTGCTTTCGTGTTAAACATGACTGCATCTGTCATGCAGCCGGTGTTTGGCTATTTTGCCGACCGCAAAGCAACGCCTTTTTTGCTTCCGGCAGGCATGTTTGTCAGTACGCTGGGGCTCATCGGTTTTGCTTTATCGTCCCATTTTTATATGATATTGGCATCAGTCTTTTTCATTGGGATTGGTTCGGCTGTTTTTCATCCGGAAGGGTCGCGTGTTGCTTATATGGCAGCCGGGTCGAAGCGCGGGCTTGCCCAGTCCATTTACCAGGTGGGAGGCAACTTTGGCCAGTCGCTTGCGCCCATTTTTACGGCCTTCATTTTCGTCCCGCTTGGCCAAAAGGGGGCCTTGGCTTTTATAGCCATTACGACAGTAGGCATTATCATGTTGATGTTCGTATCCAAATGGTATAAAGCCCAGCTGCAAACCGCCGCTTTTTCGAGAAAAGGAAAAACGGTTCATAAGAATGGGTATCCGATTCATCCCAAAATTAAAGTGGCCATTGCCTTGCTCGTTTTTCTTGTTTTTGCCAGATCCTGGTATGTAGCGGGCATCAACAATTTTTATCAATTTTATTTGATGGAAGATTACGGATTGACTGTCCGGCACGCGCAATTATATGTCTTTATCTTTATGTTTGCCGGTGTCCTTGGTACATTTTTCGGCGGACCGTTGGCAGATCGGTTCGGGAGAAGAAATATTCTTTCCTTGTCAATGATAGGGGCGGCACCATTGACGCTCGCCTTGCCGCATGTTCCGCTTTCGTTTATTATACCGATCTTTTTTCTTATCGGCTTTATTTTACTTTCTAGCTTCAGCGTCGCTGTTGTATACGCCCAAGAACTGCTCCCCAAAAAAGTGGGGATGGTATCCGGGCTGATTGTCGGACTCGCATTTGGCATGGGGGCGGTTGGTGCAGTTGCATTAGGCATGCTTGCCGATTTATATAACATCAAATTCGTCATGATCCTTTGCAGTCTTCTTCCTTTGGCCGGTATTTTTACATGGTTGCTGCCAAGCGATGATAGAGTAAGAGAACTGACAAAACATGTGTAGTGTGTAAAACTCCGGGATGGTCCCGGGGTTTTATATTTATCAAATAAAGGATATTGGAGAGAATTTATCGAATAATTAGTAAAATATATGAAAATCCGAAGGGAGTGCTTATATCAAGAATGTTGAAAACGGCACCTGAAAACAGCCTGCGCATTTTGGATATGGATGTTACTACTTTAATAGATTTAATACATTCCGGTAGAATGTCATCTGTTGAAGTTGTCACAACGTACATGAAACATTTGGAACATGTCAATTCAAGAGTGAATATGCTTGTCGAAGATCGCTTCGAGGAGGCGCTGGAGGAAGCAAAAGAAGCTGATCGTCTTTTGGAGAGCGGAAACAGTAACGGTACATTGACTGGTGTCCCGATCAGCATGAAAGAATCTTTTGATGTAGCAGGCATGAAAACGACTGGCGGACTTACCAACAGAGACGGGATCGTTGCCGATAAAAATGCGGAGGTTGTCTCAATCCTGCAAAAAGAAGGGGCCATTATTTTAGGAAAAACAAACACCCCGACCCTTTGTTTTTGCCAGGAAACAGCTAATAAACGATTCGGAAAAACAAACAACCCTTGGGATTTGGAGAAAACCGCGGGAGGTTCTTCCGGAGGAGAGGCGGCATTGATGGCTGTTGGGGGCGCGGCTGCGGGAATCGGATCAGATATAGGGGGCTCTATTCGCTTTCCCTCACATTTCAACGGGGTCGTCGGCTTCAAGTCTGGAAATGCGCAAGTTTCCGATATCGGCAGTTTTCCGGATATTGTTCACCCCATTCAAAAAAGAATGCTCGGCATCGGTCCGATGGCCAAATCCATAAGGGATGTCCGGTTCATATACTCGTTGATTGCAAAGCGACAGGAAAGCCCAGCAAAGAAACTTTCCGATATCATCATTCATAAGCTTCCGGCAGGCGCTTATCCGCTTGAAAAATCTTCCGAACAATTGATACAAAAAATTGCGGATCATTTGAACAAAGTATTTTTGGTTGGAATTGAAGACCCCCCTTATTTTAAAGAGAGTGCCATCATCTGGCAGCAAATCATGTCAGTCGATGGTGGAAAATCGGTTGCGGATGCCGCAGGTTTTCAGGGGCATGGGGAAGTTGTGAAAGAATATGTGAAGGAAGCAATCACCAATCGTTCGGATTACCACCGTTATTTCACATGGGCGCTCATTGGTGCCAAAATGTTCAAGCCAAGTCAAAAACGCGTCAGGGATCTCCACAAGATCATCGAAAAAGGAGATAAAGCCATTGCTGAATACTTTGAAAATAAGATTTTGCTGTTGCCGGTTTACCATCGGACTGCCCCGCCGCACGGAGAATTGTATTCCGAAATATTTTCCATTAAAAAGACGTTTAAAAAGTATATGCCGTATATTGCGTATGCAAATGTGTGGGGATTGCCTTCTCTAACAGTTCCTGCCGGGAAGGATGAGAACGGCATGCCCATTGGCGTACAACTCATCAGCAAAATAGGAAATGAAGAGCAACTTTTTGCGGTTGGTGAAATCATTGAAGAAGAATTTGGCGGTTACGTCCGCTGCGCGGCTCATGATCAGGAAAGTGAACGCTCTTGATTTTTAATTGGACAAAATGTAAAATACTCATTGTGTAAGAGTAAAGTGTATATCTTAGTGCCTTCACGCACTTGGAAAAAACGCCTAAATACATTTATATCTTGCAAATATAAATCGATAGGTGGTATTTGACATGTCCAAAGAGTTTAGGGTGTTGCTTTATTATCAGTATGTGACCATTGATGATCCTGAACAGTTTGCCGCTCAACACTTGAAGTTTTGTAAAGAGCTGGGACTGAAAGGCCGCATTCTCGTGGCAAAAGAAGGGATTAATGGCACGGTTTCCGGAACTGTCCAGCAAACAGACAAGTACATGGAAACAATGAGAAAAGATCCGCGTTTTGCGGATATCGTATTCAAAATAGACGAGGCAGACACGCATGCTTTCAAAAAAATGCACGTTCGCCCACGGAAAGAACTTGTTACGCTGCGGTTGAAAGATGACGTCAACCCACGGAAAGTGACGGGCACATACCTCAGTCCGAAAGAATTTTATGAAGCGATGCAAGATGACAATACAGTCGTCCTTGATGCCCGCAATGATTATGAATATGACCTTGGCCATTTCCGGGGAGCGATTCGCCCAGACATTAAAACATTCAGGGAGCTTCCTGAATGGGTTGAAAAAAACAAGGATTTACTTGAGGGCAAGAAAATTTTAACGTATTGCACGGGCGGCATACGCTGTGAAAAATTTTCCGGCTGGCTGTTAAAGCAAGGGTTTGAAGACGTGTCTCAACTTCATGGCGGAATTGTCACATATGGGAAGGACCCAGAAGTGCAAGGGGAGTTATGGGATGGCAAATGTTATGTGTTTGACCAAAGGATTTCGGTTCCTGTCAATCAGAAAGAACATGTCATCGTAGGGCGTGACTATTTTGACGGCAAGCCGTGTGAAAGGTACGTAAACTGCGCCAACCCGGAATGCAATAGACAGTTCCTATGCTCCGAAGAAAATGAACATAAATATATGAGAAGCTGTACGGATGAATGCCGTGTACATCCGAGGAATCTTTATGTAAAAGAACATCAGCTCACAGAAGAAGAAATACAGGACAGGCTGCAAAAGCTGGAAGAGGAAAAAGCATCCTCCGTGTAACGAATGAAACCCGTCATCTTTTCCAGGTGGCGGGTTTTTAAATATGGTATGGTACAAACATATTCAAATGTGCGATAATGGAGATGTTGTCAAACAGTGAAAGAGAGGGGAACGAATGCTTAAAGAAAAATGGTTTAAAGGATTAACGGCCATTATTATGGTTTTCATCATTATTTATCTTGGAACAAAAATCAGTTTTATATTCACACCGCTTGTGATCATATTTCAATCATTGTTTCCTCCTATTGTCCTTAGCGGTATTCTTTATTATTTGTTAAGGCCGGCAGTAAATCTCCTCTCTAAAAAAATGCCGCGAACCCTCGCAATCATTATTGTATTTTTGGGGATAGCGGGCGTAATGACGGGAGCAGTATTTGTCATTGGTCCTGAATTGCAAAAACAATTTAATCTCTTGATCGACAATATACCTGCTTACTCCAGCAATATTCAGCAATGGTTTCATTCAACGACTCAGAGCGATTGGTTTTTACGTTTCCAGGAAAATGATTATTTCTCGATCGAAAAGATCACCGATTATATTGAGCAAAACGCCAAAGGCATGCTGCAAGACGCGGGTACAAGAATTGCCGGCGCAGTTGGTTTCATAGCCAATACCGTCATGCTGCTTGTCCTCGTTCCGTTCGTTTTATTTTTTATGTTGAAGGACGGAAAGCAAGCTCCCACTTTTTTATTGAAAATATTGCCCAAAAAACATCATGATGAAGCAGAGAATATTTTAAAAGATATGGATGAGGCATTAAGCGCTTATATCCAAGGTCAGCTCATCGTAAGCTTCTGTGTGGGTGTGACAGCCTATATCGGTTATTTAATTATCGGATTGGAATATTCGCTTGTGTTGGGAGTTGTGGCGATGGTGACAAACGTGATTCCGTTTGTCGGTCCATGGATTGGGGCTTTTCCAGCTGTGATTGTGGGACTATTAGACTCCCCATTGCGTGCGGTCTTAGTTATTCTCGTCATCGTCATCGTCCAACAAATTGACGGCAATATCACTTCTCCTCTCGTCATGGGGAAAAAACTGAATATCCATCCGTTAACGATCATTTTTGTCTTATTAATCGCTGGAAAGTTTGGCGGTTTGCTCGGGCTGATTTTTGCTGTTCCTGCCTATGCATTGATCAAGGTAATCGTCAGCCACATGTACCGTTACGTTAAACTTGAATGACACCGCCGTTTGGCGGTATTTTTTTTGTCATTTTTTTCTTTTTATAAATACGGACAGATTATCGCAAAATAGGAACGTTCATGAAAACATTTTTAAGGGGGATCATATATGACTGTTATCACCAACTTGAAGACAACACTGGCCGGTTTAAAAAGCGCTCAGGCTAGCCTTGAAGGATATGCTTTACAAACAGATAATGAACAGGCAAAACAGCTGTACAAGACAGCTGCTCAACAAACTCAGTCTGTGATAGACCAACTGGAGCCAAGGATTCAAGAAGTGATTCAAGAAGAGCCGCAATATGGTGAGTAATCGTAAAAAAGGGGGCAGAGTGGCGAATCATTCTGTCCTTTCCCATAAGAGGTGAATACAAATGACGATCATATCAGATGTAAAGACGACACTTGCTACTTTGGAAGGCATCCAGGCTTCGTTCAGTAAACTGGCGCTCACATCTTCCCATACTGAAGCCAAGCAGATTTTCCATGAATGTATGATGCAAACAGACCCGATTATCCGTGACTTGAGATTAAGGGTCGAATTGTTGAAGGCTGAAGAGTTGCAGTATAGAAAATCGTAAACAGGAGGGAAATGATTGGAAATCCCTGAATGGCTAAACATTGTTCTTCGATCACTATTTTTAGTCTTTTTTTTATTTTTATTGACAAAATGGCTTGGAAAAAAGCAATTGTCCCAGCTTTCATTCTTTGAATATGTAGCAGGAATTACGCTGGGCAGCATTGCCGCTGAACTGTCGACCGGCTTGGAGCGAAACATGCTGCCTGGCATATACAGCATGTTTGTTTGGGCGGGCATTCCGTTTATTGCCGGGTTATTAGCGCTAAAAAGCAAGAAAGCAAGAAACTTTATTGAAGGGCAAGAAGTAGTCGTCATTAAGAATGGAAAAATTCAAGAAGAAAGCTTGACCAAAGAAAAATATACCGTGGAAGAGCTCCTTCATCTTCTCAGGAAGAAAAACGTTTTTAATATTGCTGATGTTGAATTTGCAGTCCTTGAAGCAAACGGCGATTTAAATGTCATGTTCAAAAAGGAAAAGCAGCCGATCACTCCCAAAGACTTGCAAATGGAAGTTGCGCCGGAAAGGCCTCCACACACTGTTATCCTCGAGGGAAAAATCATGGATTCGGGTTTGTCCGCCAGCGGAATGACAAGAGAATGGCTGGATGTAGAGCTGAAGAAACGAAATATCGCGCTTGATAATGTATATATCGGACAAGTAGATCCGTTCGGACAGTTGGTTGTCGATATTTATGATGATAACATGCAAGTTCCTCAACCGAAAGACAGGCCGATGTTATTGAGCGCATTGAAAAAGTGCGGCGCCGACTTGGAGACATTTGCACTGGCGACAGAAGATGAAAAAGCAAAGGAAATGTATAGCAGAAACGCTAAGAAAATAGAAGAAATTATTCAGAAGTCAGAACATTTGTTGAGACAATAAAAAAGGTCACCTTGAGGAAAGGGACCTTTTTTAACGTCGATAAACCTATGCGTTCATATACAAAGCAACTTTGGCAGCTAAAAGCTTGGCGCCCGTGAGTTGTGTGGAACAGCTATTTATGAATACATGGTTGCTACTTGTTTCTGTA
Organism: Siminovitchia sp. FSL H7-0308; assembly: GCF_037980985.1. Lineage (NCBI taxonomy): Bacteria > Bacillati > Bacillota > Bacilli > Caryophanales > Bacillaceae > Siminovitchia > Siminovitchia sp. FSL H7-0308. The sequence continues at coordinate 1,965,728 of NZ_CP150282.1, read as the reverse complement.
ATGGTTCGTTCTCCAAATATTCATTATATGTCATATGCTTGTCGACGACTCCTTTAGGAGTCAATTCCACAATTCGATTTGCGATCGTTTCGATAAATTGGTGGTCATGGGATGTGAAAATGATCGATCCTTTAAAATTGATCAATCCATTATTCAGTGCCGTGATCGACTCCAAATCCAAATGGTTCGTCGGTTCGTCCAGTAACAGGACGTTAGCGCCGCTAAGCATCATTTTCGAAAGCATGCAGCGAACCTTTTCACCACCAGAAAGGACAGATGCTTTTTTCAATACTTCCTCTCCGGAAAAAAGCATTCTGCCGAGAAAACCTCTTAAGAAGCTTTCAGTTTCATCTTCTGGTGAAAATTGTCTTAACCAGTCAACCAGATTTACATCTACCCCATCAAAAAAGTCTGTATGGTCTTTCGGGAAATAGGAATGTGAAGTCGTCACTCCCCATTTATACGAACCGCTGTCAGGCTCCATGTTTCCCGAAAGAATTTCCAGCAGCGTCGTTTTGGCGATCTCATTTTTCCCGATTAGGGCAATTTTGTCGCCTTTATTCATGGTAAAGCTGATATGATCCATTACATTGACACCGTTTATTTTCTTGGAAAGACCGTCAACCGTTAGCAAGTCATTGCCGATTTCCCGATTTGGCGTGAACGAAATATACGGATAACGCCTGGAAGAGGGCTTAATATCATCAAGGGTAATTTTTTCAAGCAGTTTTTTCCTAGATGTGGCTTGTTTGGATTTGGATGCATTGGCACTAAAACGCGCGATAAATGCCTGCAAATCCTTTATTTTCTCTTCTTTCTTTTTGTTTGTTTCTTGCGCCATCCGTTGCGCCAATTGGCTTGATTCATACCAGAAATCATAATTCCCGACATAAATTTGGATGTTGCTGAAGTCGAGGTCGGCAATATGGGTGCAAACCTTGTTTAGAAAATGTCTGTCATGAGAGACAACAATAACTGTGTTTTCAAAGTTAATAAGGAATTCTTCCAGCCATTGAATCGCTTTAATATCCAAGTGGTTCGTCGGCTCATCCAACAGCAAAATATCGGGTTTTCCAAATAAAGCCTGGGCCAGCAATACTTTTACTTTATCAGCCCCTGAAAGTTCAGCCATTTTTTTGGCATGCTGGTTTTCAGCAATTCCCAAGCCTTTTAACAAAATGGCGGCTTCCGATTCGGCTTCCCATCCATTCAGCTCTGCAAACTCGCCTTCCAGTTCGGCCGCACGCATTCCATCTTCTTCGGAGAAATCTGCTTTCATATAAAGAGCATCTTTTTCCTGCATGATTTCGTATAGGCGCGCATGGCCTCTGATGACTACTTGGATGACCTCTACTTCCTCATATTGAAAGTGGTCCTGCTTTAAAACGGCAATTCGTTCATTGGGGTTGATCGTTACAACTCCTGTTTGCGGTTCGATCTCACCGGACAATATTTTAAGAAAGGTGGACTTGCCGGCTCCGTTTGCTCCGATCAAACCGTAACAATTTCCGGGCGTGAACTTTATGTTTATATTTTCGAACAGTTTACGGTCTCCAAAACGAAGACCCACATTATTCACCGTAATCAATTATAATCAAATCCTCCATAAGAAATTCCTACCCATTATAACACTTTTAGTTGTTCGTTTGGATAGAAGGAAACATATATTTAAAAAAATACTTGCCAAAATTCTATTTTTTAATGTTAGCAGCCTGAATCCCGACAGGTGTGTTAAGCGGAGCAGGCGAAAAAAGATGGACTTTTGCTTGACTCAAACTATCAAGTAAGTAAGAAAGCAGATGACAGGGCGCCTGATCGTTATTTGTCGCCGATCCCGCCGGTAAAAAGCTCTCCTTGCCTTGAAGGAAAAAACGGGGAACACAACACTCTCTGAACGGTCATGGAATGATTGAATGGGTGGCGAGGGTTATATTCCACCCTCGGGCATAGTTCGCGGATCTGTTTCTGTCGGCTCCACTAAATATTTCCTGAAACGAGGTTGCGTCATTGGCGGTTTTACCGAGCTTGATGATAAAGAATAACAGGGCACTTTACTTTGTCGGCCTTTGCCAGGACTTTTCAAAACGGTATTTTTTCGGTATGTTTTTTACAAGACTTACATTCTTTATTTATCATAATGTAAAGTTTGGGGAGTTTGTCAATCAATAAAAAAGAGGGTTGCATATGGATAAGTCTGCAATACTAATCGTTGAAGATGAAGAGAAGATAGCTCGCGTGATTGAACTGGAACTGTCTTTTGAAGGTTACGACATTGGAAAAGCTTTTAATGGACTAGACGGTTTAAGGATGTTTCGGGAACAATCATGGGATTTGGTCATCCTCGATATTATGCTTCCAGAAATGAGCGGAATCGAGATATTGAGGCGAATCAGAAGCAGCGACAAGCAAACGCCGATCATATTACTGACTGCGAAAAGTTCAGTGGAAGATAAAGTATCGGGGCTGGATTTGGGCGCAAATGACTATGTAACCAAGCCGTTTCAAATGGAAGAACTGCTTGCAAGAGTACGGGTTGCATTGAGGTCAAGCAGACGGATGACCAATGATCATGTCAGTGAAGGATGGATACAAGTTGGAGAATTAAAATTAAACGAATTATCCAGAGAAGTAAAAAGAGGGGAGGAACCGATTAATTTGACACAAAGAGAATTTGATCTGCTGGCCTTTTTGATGAAGCATCCCCGCCAGGTTTTAAATCGAGAGCAGTTGTTAAACGGGGTTTGGGGATATGATTATCTGGGAGATACAAATATTGTTGACGTATATATTCGTTATGTAAGAAATAAAGTGGACAAAAAATATCATGAGCCGCTCATCCATACGGTTCGGGGAGTAGGCTATGTATTAAAGGACAGCCAATGAAATTACAAAGTAAAATCAACTTATTTTCTACCGCGATGTTTATTGTGTTATTACTGCTCATCAATAGCGCGATTTATTTTTCTTTTAGCCGAATGTTATATGACAGCGCGCTGGAAAGAGTTACAGGAGAGGCGAAGCAAACGGTTAAAGGAATCAACAGGGTAAAAGGGTCCATTCCAGCCGATGATTTATTAAGGGCTTATGTCCCGGCAAATGGCATGCTCCAAGTCGTTACTGCGGATGGGTCACGGATTGCCTCTGTCACAACAGCCGAACAAAGTGAACTCAGAAAGAAAATCGGGAAGGTTACGAAGGATGAACAAAAGAAAATCATGACGTTTAACGGCACTCCCTATGCAGTTGTTTCCATTCCCATGATTTGGCGTGATGGCGAGGTCGTAAAGCTGCAATTGGCCGAGAGCATGGGCGCGGTTGAACGTAACTTAAACACTTTGCGGGCCGTCTTAATTGCCGCCATGCTGCTGGCGTCCATTCCGGTCTTTTTATCGTCCCGCCTTTTAAGCAATTTCATCACTTCTCCCATTGCCTCACTTACTCGGACAATGAAGGAGATTCAAGAAAGCGGCCGTTATAAAAAAATTGAACTCCCAAAACAATCGAAAGATGAGCTTTATCAAATGGGAGAAACATTTAATAACATGATTGCGCAACTGGAGGCTAATTACCAAAAACAGGAGCAGTTTGTGGAAAATGCTTCCCACGAATTAAAAACACCGCTGACTGTTATAGAAGCTTATGCCGACCTTTTGCTCAGGAGGGGTAAGAATACTCCTGAACTGTTTGAGGAATCAGTAGAGGCGATTCATTCAGAAGCCCATAGAATGAGAAATTTGATTGAACAGCTCCTATTATTGGCCAAGCATGATGAACAGTGGAACGTTGAAATGGAAAACGTCGCTTTGAAGGGATTTGTGGAAGAATCAATCAAATCTTTTCGGGAAGGGTTTAAACGGGAAATAGAACTGTTTATAGAAGCGGATGCAACCGTCGTTACCGACCCGCAAAAACTAAAACAGTTATTATATATTTTTTTGGACAATGCGCAAAAGTATAGTGACAAAAAAATAAAAGTGAACGTGAAAATTCGCCATCATCAGGCTCTCATTGAAGTGATTGACTTTGGGATGGGGATTCCCAAAGAGGAACTTTCTAAAGTGTTCGACCGGTTTTATCGTGTGGAGCAGTCAAGGGCGCGAAAAACAGGCGGGTTTGGTTTGGGACTCCCGCTTGCCAAGGAACTGGCAGCCGCAATTCATGCCGACGTAAAGCTGGAAAGCGAGCCAGGAAAGGGAACAACAGCGCAAGTTTGGCTGGACATGCCTGCTTCTCATTAAATTCTCATCAACAACAGGTATAATAGGAAAAAACGTATGGAGAGATCCAAATGAAAAAGGTTAAAATAGGCCCAACCCCCATCGTCATTGCCACCGTTATCTTCCTTGGCTTCCTATTGTGGCTTTTCTTCAATGTACTAAAGCCTGCAGATTCGTTAACTATAGCGGAAGCAAAAGAAATTGTACAAGACATGTATGGCGGAGATATTACCGAAGTCAGCGAGACGAATGAAGCATATTTGTTTACCATTAAGACGAAATCGGGGCTTTATGATATTTATGTTCAACGGAAAGATGGAGACATTTTAAAAGTCGACCAGAAAAATCCGGAACCAGCGGAAGCTCCCAATGAACAAACTCTGCCTGAAGATAAAATTAAAGAAATCATTCATGATCAATATGGAGGAGAAATCAACCGGTTAGAAAAAAAGCGCGAAGGGGACCGCTACTTTTATTATGCGGTTTTGAATGATGGCCAGTCGAATCAAACAATAAAGGTGGATGCCCAAACCGGAAGCATTGTGGAGTCTAGTGGCAAAACAAGCAATGGCATCACTGAACAGGATGCGGCCGGCATTGCTTTACAACAAGTAAAGGGCAAAGTGGAAGATGTGGATTTGAAGGAATCGGATGGCTTGAAGTATTATTTAGTAGAGATTGAAAGTGATCAAGATCAAGAAGCAACTGTTCAAATTCATAGCATTACGGGAGAAGTTCTATCTATTACTTGGGATGATTAACATATGATGAGTCATTTCTCATCAATTTCTCATTTTATTATAAGGGAGTCCTCATCTTTGGACCTTACGATAGTATCAGAAAGACAAAAGGAGGACTTAGATCATGAAAAAACGAAACATTTTGTTTGCAGGAATAGCCGGGGTGGTGTTATTGGGAGGCGCGATAGGGGTTGGAGCCAATTCCATAGCCGGTGACAAAAATCCCGAGAATACAGGAAGCGCCATTTCTATGGATGAAGCGAAAAAGATTGCGCTACATGAAGCAGGTGGAAAACTAAAAGAAATTGAATTGGAAAAGGACGACGGCCGCCTTATCTATGAAATTGAATTAATAAGTGATGAGAAAGGCCGTAAAGTCGATATCGATATTGATGCAAAAACAGGAAATGTCATCAAAGTAGATCAAGATGACGATCATGATAACGAACCTGTAACAAATAAGGAAGCAAAAGTCTCAATGGAAGATGCCATCGCTGTTGCTGTCAAAGACACGCCTGGTGAAGTTGAGGGCTCAGAGTTTGATCCAGAAGACGGTTATTACGAGATTGAAATCCAAACGGGCAAAAATGAAGTAGAAATAAAAGTTGATTCAGAAACGGGAAAGATTATCACAAAAGACAATGACTAATGATGATTCATTTGTTTTGCTATATAAATGTGTTGGACGTTGTGAGATGAGGGACTGGGACATAACTAGCCAAAAATAATTACAGAAATGGTTCCAACCATCGAATTCGGATGGTTGGAACCTTTATAATTATCGATATATATAAGGTTTCAATAAGAGGTAAAAAACTGAGTAGAAATGAGTGGCGGAGTTTTGAAAATAATTAAGTATGCAGTCATTTTTTGTTTTAACTTTCGTTGCCTTACTAGCTATTGATTACAGCCATCAAATTTTACCACCAATGACATGTTATTTACCACTTCACGCCAAGGAATTTACCAGTGTACGCCAATAAGTTTACCAGATTGGTATATTGCGGATAATTGTGCCAGTAAGTGCGGGACAGAGAGCCATTTTTGGTAAAGTATAAAATAATTTAAAGCCATTGGAACAGAGTTCGTTCCAATGGCTGTTTATCCTATCTTAATCTCTTATTCTCCAATTGCCGATCCATAATATCAATTGCCCAACGAACGAGCTCATCATGGTCTAAATCCTCTTCCTTGGTCCATATGCAGGCGGGTAACAGCCTGTCTTCAATCTTAATCAGCACATCAACAGGCAAAAACATGTGTAAAAAATACTTGGCTATACGGTTTTCCACTTCTATTGGGATCATTTGGCTCCTCCCAATCCATGGCGCTCTCTCATAGAGACTTCCCCATCTATTAAAAGTTGATAGGAGTCATGGATAATACGGTCTAAAATAGCCTCTGCGATCGTTTCATTCCCCAGTTTTACATGCCATCCGGCAGGGTCGATTTGTGAACAGAAAATAGTGGAAGCTACCTTATGGCGTGCTTCAGCGATTTCCAACAGTATTGCAGCTTCATCAGTTGATAAATCTGTCAGTAGCCATTCATCAAGGATGAGTAAACCAACTTTTGTGTATTTTTTGATGCATTTCCGATAGCTTCCGTCTGCAGCTAATTTTGCAAGTGACAGTTCATCCAGTAATTCCGGTAAGCGAATGTATTTCACTTTATAGAATTGGCGACAGGCCGATACTCCGAATGCACTGGCTAAATATGATTTACCAGTACCAGTCGGGCCTTTCAATATGATATTGTGATGATCATGGATATAGGCACCACCAGCGAGTTTCAAAATCAAATCTTTATCTAATCTTCTATCTTCGTGATACTCTATATCTTCAATACAGGCGTTTGGGTTTATAAAAGTGGCCGTTTTGATTAAGCGTTGCAGCTTATTACTCCTCCTGCGGGAATGTTCCAAGTCGACAAGTAAAGAGAAACGGTCTTCAAAACTCATTTTTTGGAATTCCTTGTTCAACGCTTGTTCTTTATAGGCTTCTGCCATACCACTCAATTTTAATTCGTGTAATTTTGTTAACGTTTGTTCATTTATCATTGATCCGTTCCCCCATAATAAGATGCTCCGCGTGTGAAGCCATAGTTATTTTCGCTGATTTCCGTTTTACGTTTTAATTCTTGCTCGGCGTCATTCTTTTTGTTGTTCTTCAGAATCGTTTGAATGCTTTTGACCGTGGGTCTTTTTGTCATAGAAATGATCATTTTACATGCACGTTCAATTTCATATTTTGTATAACGACGCTCCGACTTCTTTAACGTAAATATGGACTGTAAAGCTTGTTTTTCTGTTTGGGAAGTACTCAGAATGTATTGAACAACATTCAAGGTTGATTCCCCTATATTTTCAGCCCATTCAAATGCTGCCTCTGGGGTTTGATCCACAAATAACTTGTGGTTATCAGGCATATGATCACGGACAGTAGATAACTGGCCAAACTTCCCATATAATCGTTTATGAGATGCAATCCGCATATGATTGAAAAAAATCTCAACCAGATTATCTGAGAGTTTCACTTCAACTTGTCGATTGATATATTCATATGGAACTGAATAAAACATACTTTCGACAGAGATGTGATAGTCAGGACGTACTTTCGCCGTTTTCCATTCAGACATTTTGTAAGGCACTGACGGGAGAGGGGAAAGCGCGAATTTCTCCTCTTCCTCAAATGCCGACCAGCGACATCCTTTTTTACGGGTGAAGGGACGATGATTGAATTCATCTAATTTCTTCCAGACCTCCTCGTTCAATTCATCAATACTAAAACAGTGCGTATTTCTTAATGCAGCGATAATCCAGGTAGAAATAGTGTTAACGGAGCCTTCAACGCTTGCCTTATCTTTTGGAGTACGAACCCGTGCAGGCATCACCACCGTATGATAGTAATCTGCCATTTCCCTGTATGTAGGATTTAAAACCAACTCACGGGCAGTATGTTTTATCACACCTGTTTTAAGGTTGTCCGGCACTAAGATTTGTGTGGTGCCGCCAAAATATTGATACGCATGGTTGTGTGCAGTGATCCAGGAATGCAAATCCATTGATAAGGTTGCTTCCGCATACGACAATTGGCTGCACGGAAGGGTCGCAACGAAAACATACGCCTTTATTTTCTCCCCGGTATCCCTATCGATGACAAAGGATGTCGATCCTGCCCAATCAACTTCCATGATTTCTCCCGGTTTTCTGCGAATGCGCAAAGTTGCTTTATACTTATCTGCGTATCTACTGTAATGACGCAAAAAGCTTCGATAGGAGTACGGAATTTTATTGTTTGCCCGACATTTAGCTTCATACTCATGATGAAGGAGCGAAAGTGTCACATTGGGCTTGGCTAACTCTTCGTGAATGTAATCAAAGTCCAACGGTTGTCGGCCTGATGCCTCTAACGTTTTCTCAGGAAAGAGAAACTCCTCAATCCATTGATCCGTCATTTCTTCCTCTAAAGGACAGACCAACCCCTTCTTCTCGGCAATACGGATGGCCTCAGTTATAATGCTCCCATAAGGTGAGACACAGAAACCTGATAAATAAGTTATAATGGTGCCATGAAAAAAAGAAATCGATATACCGCAGAATTTAAAGCTAAGGTGGTTCTTGAAGTATTGCGAGAAGAGCAAACTGTCAATGAAATAGCCGCCAAATATGAACTAAGCCCAGTCATGGTCAGCCGTTGGAAGGCAGAGTTTTTAGAACGCTCTTCAATGGTCTTTGAGAAAGGCCCGAGCGAGGTGGATAAAGTTCGGAAAGAATATGAATCCAAACAAGAAAACTTGGAAAAATTAGTTGGTCAGTTAACAGTTGAAGTTGACTGGCTGAAAAAAAAATCTGGCCTCAAATAATACCGTTGATGAGCGTAAAGGAATGGTCGAACATGATCATCCAACCATCAGCATCAAGCGTCAGGCTGAACTATTAAACATCAATCGTACAAGTGTGTATCGAGAACCAAAAGTACAAACGGAGAGCAAGGAAAATATTCAAATCATGCACGAGATTGATGTTATTTATACAGACCATCCCTACTTTGGTTACCGACGCATGACAGCAAAATTACGCGAGAAAGGATATGATGTAAATCGGAAACGCGTACGCCGTCTTATGCGTCTTATGGGGATTCAAGCCATCTTTCCTAAGCCTAACCTTAGTAAGCGACTTCATGCCAAGTACTGCCGGCCTTATCTGCTCCGTGGATTAGATATTATCCGTCCTGACCATGTGTGGGGCGTGGATATTACGTACATCCGTATGGGCCGGGGATTTATGTACCTATTTATCATTATCGACTGGTTCAGCCGAAAAGTGATAGATTACGAGTTATCCAGCACACTAGAAAAAGGGTTTGTTATCCGTTGTCTCAGGCGAGTATTACGGGATCGTACGCCGAACATTGTCAATAGCGACCAAGGCAGCCATTTTACCAATCCCGACTACCTGGAACTATTGGAAGAACATAATGTTCTAGTGTCTATGGATGGCAAGGGACGAGCAACAGACAACAGCCGTACAGAAAGATTCTTTAGATCTTTAAAGTATGAAAATATCTATCTCAATGATTATGAGAATCCCAGAGAGTTGCGGAAAGGCATACGTCACTATGTGACATTCTATAATGCCGATCGTCCACATCAATCGCTGGAGTATAAAACACCGGGGAAGGTTTACCAAAAGCCTCATCTTGCCCGAGTATGTGATTTCGAACGTGACACGAGGCTTTATATGGAGCGGCGAGCATGATAGCCTTGGTTGGCGATGTCGATGTTGTGACATCTGGCTTCTTGGCAGGAGAATCATGCCCGCAGAGGCTCCATGTCAAGCCTTCATCGATCCCCCACTACCTTCAGAGCGAAAGGAGAGAAAAGACATAACTTAAATTTTATCTTCTTGTGTCTTGACAAAGGGGGGCATTACACAGTTACCTTTTGACGAGAGTTGCCTGTGCTTGCGGCAATGCCCCTGAGACTGATTCCCTCATCGTGTAATTCCAATATCTTTCGATAATGAATCATAAAAAATACCTCCATATAATAATGTCACACCCGGCGGTGTGCTCATTAATTATATAAAGGCACGGTTGAACGTGGTAATATACTTGGCGCTTGCTGGTAAACTTTGTGGCGTTGGGTGGTAAAAACTATGTCACTGGTGGTACATTTCATTGGCGGTAATCAGCTATCGGAGAAAGTTATATGTTTCGATTGAATAACTTTTATAATGAGTATCCAAATACAACTATATATCCTCAAAAAGGGATAAGTGATGCTGAACTGCTCCATGATGTACAAGAGGCTGCAACAAAAAATTCCGTTGACTTTTTTGTTTTCGAATACTCCCCCCTTAATATTTTTTATTCAAAATATACTATCTATGGAACCAAGGATGCAGAAAAAAGTATCAACGAGAAGTCTCGAATTTTTGAGAAATATACAGTTGAATTCTAAGTAAACCTAATCCATTGGAATCCTTTTATATCAATCTTTTATACGCTTATAAATTGATGGAAGTGTATGAAAAAGGATTCAAAATGATCTTACTTGAGCCAATTTGAACCAAAATGATAGATGTTAGTTGAATACTTTTTGCGAATAAAAGCTGATCCTATTCGGTGAAGTATGGATTTAAATCCATGTATTTCATCGCAAGGAATTATACTAAAATGATTGGAACTAATTTTTATTCTAATATGACTGTTATTTGTAATTTTTTTTATAAATAATATATGCATATACTCATGTATACTAATTGATAATATTCCACCTAAAAGATAGGTTAACGTGTATAAAATAATGTTAACTTTTATATAAAATAATAATAATGAAACAATAAAGAAAAGGATAAAGAAATAATTGCACCATTTCATATAAATTAGAACGTACTTAATTACGTTAATAAATGTGATAGCATTAATATTTATTTTTTTATCTACCATAATCTTTTACTTTACATTTTCTCTTTTCTTTTTTCTATTTATATAGACCTTAGTTAAAATTAAATAGAAAAACCAAAAAAAGATAATTGTTAAAATAATGGGTGTTAAATTATCGGTATTCACCCCTAGAGTTGTATATAAATCCCAGCCGTCGGTATTTTCATCGACTTTTACAAATAACGAATTGAAAAATGATGTTGTATATCCAATTTCATCATGAGTAAACATCAGCTTGATCAAACTAATTACTAAGATTATTACCGTACTTATCACAGCTGACACTAGAGTTCCAATGATAATATTAACTATCTTCATGTAAAAACTCCTCCTTTAGTTTTTTTAATCCCAAACAACTTATGTATATAACGAAAATATATAAAATCATCATTAATATGCTATTGTACAGTTTTTAAAAATTTAAGAATTGTAATATTAATGATATAAATCCTGAAATTATTACGATTATTAAAAATCCAATAATAGGTGAGAATGGATTGTCCTTTTTTGCCGGGAATAGAATTCCAATCAAAGTTGAAAGTATAATGATTAAAAGTAATTGACCAAAAATAATTAAAGTATCATAAAGATTAACGTTACCTTTATTTATAATAAGCCCTAATATCAATATTGGTAATGAAGTTATTAATATGTATAGATACTGACTGATAATTAGATTAATATAATCTTTAATTGCACTATAGTTAAATCTATAGTAATTTATTCTAATTGAATCAGTTTGAGTATAAATATACAGTCCTGATGTAGTAACTAAAAACATGGCATATAACGGATTCAATATATCTAGAATAAGCAAAGAAATCGATAAAAAATATGCAATTATAAGAGTTGTTATGTTTTCCACTCTTCTCGATATTTGTAAAATATACAAATTAAACATAGTTAGTCTAAGTTTAGTAGGCTTTTTAATTTTTAAATATAGATTATCTTCTGATCCGAAATTATTAGGAATATAAAAAAGAATGAACAATAGTACAAAAATGATTATTACAAAAATTAAGGATGTAACAATAAATCCATAATTACTATACAATTCTATGTAAAATTGGGACCAATGATTAAATTCTCCAGTTTTAAAGTTTATATTATTTATAGATTGCATTATATCTAGATATAATATTGCCAACATAACAATAAAACTTAGAATTGAAACGAGTGCACTTACTTTTTCTAATTTAATTAAATTTAATACGTATATGATTATGGAATTAATCAGTTGTAATAATAAATACCCTGTTAGACTCGTAAAAAAAATTGTGCAAATTAGTAAAGGAATATATTGAAAGTTAGTGCGTAATACTACTGCAATAATAACGGCGATACTAATTAGAAAAATAATAGTTAAAGACATAAGCAATTCAAAAATAATAAATGAACTATTTCTTTCATTATGTGTAATTGGCAACTGATTTGTTATTTTTAAGAAATTCCCTTTTTTCAAGAAAATCATTCTAGTAAGAACGAATATAATCATCGTCCAAACGATAATATTTACACCTTGCATTTTAATAATAAAATATATAAAGTTCATTTGTTCGGAAACATCGGTGTCATCTAAAAAATTATATAGAAAAAATGTGGTTACCGTAATAGTTACTACTGTGGCAATAAAGATGAAAGCTTTAAATATTTTCTCCTTTAATATACCCACACTTAGAATTCTTCTTAAAATAAATAGGAAATATAGCTTTTGTAAATTAAAAATATTTTTCAATTTCATTTTTCATGCCCTCATAATCTATAAGCTCTTTAAAAACATTTGTTAAATTAGAACCAGTCTTGAGAATGTTTTCAATAAGATCATCTATGTATATTACACCATTATTTATGAGTAACACCCTATATCCTATCTCTTCAACTAATTCTAAATCATGGGTACACATTATTATGGAACCACCACGTCGTTTGTATTGTTCAAATAATAGTTTGGTTGCTTCTTTTGCTTCCACATCTATACCATTCAATGTTTCATCTATAATAATAATTTTATTGTTAATCATAAATGCACTAACTAATTGAATCTTTTTCCTCATTCCATGAGAATAATTTTCTATCAATTGATCTAATTTAGAATCTAAAGAATAATAATCTACTAAACGAAATAACTTTTCTTTATCCAACGGTGTATCATAAAAATCACATATCATTTCTATATATTCTTTACCTGTTAAAAAATCCGGTAAAAAATCCTCACTAGATAAATATATAATTTCTTTTTTAACCGATGGATTATCATGGAAAGATTTATTAATGAAAATAGACCCTTCTTGAATCTTAAGTAAATCTACTATTAACTTAATAAGCGTTGTTTTTCCACTTCCATTGGGGCCAGCAATTGTTAATAGTTCTCCTTTATTTAAATTAAAACTTACGTTGTTTAGAACCGTATTTTTTTTGTCATAAAAATAAACAATGTTCTGAACGTTAAGCATATATCCTCCTATAAGATTAATTATAAATAGTAATTTGTACGAATGGATTTTTGATAAAGTCCATATTGACTGCCTTTTTGTGACAATGTTCTTTACGACAAAAACTTTTTCTGGAGGCAAATCAATAAGGCCCACATCCATTTCACATTGAAAACAAAAGAAAATACAAAATCTAATTGAAAAATGTGTTCAAGGTGATCTTTCTAAAAACATCTTACAAGGCGTTTAACCAACTGATGGAAAGAATACATTCAGGCAACAGATTGAACGGTCTAGTGAGTGAATCAGCTAATCGATTAATCGGAACTGTCCTTATCGACATTTATGACGATAGGCCTAGCTCATCTAGCTCATCAAGAAAATATAGTCAATTTTAAGAAAAGTTTTTTGGGGGCACCCCAAAAAAATTGTTAGGCTATTTTACATAAGATTGTGGACTCGACTCCTTATACTTTTTAGTACATAGATTATGTATTGATACCAACATAACAATCAACCCTATTAGTGTCAATACTGGTTAAAAGGTTCTGGTGCGACAAAATATGACAGAAAAATGGAGTTGATATTTCGAGCGAATTCACATGGTGTAATTATAAATGATCGAAATATTTTATCAATTATAGCTATGCTTTCTTTAGCAATGCGAACCTTAGGTTCGTGGTTATTAGTGAAGCCGAATCCCAGAAACTTCCTTCTCCATGGACGATCAACCTTAGATTTATGAGGATTTACTTTTAATTTAAGTTTTGCCTCAATAAACGAGGTTATGGATTTCATAACACGGTCGCCTGCTCTTTTCGTTCGGACGTAGAATCTCCGTACCGGACGAATTTATGCCTTCTGTGTTCAAGTCCCTAGTCGAGTTCTAACACGTACTTAGAAAGGCTTTCCTTCTTCACGTTTCTTGTCATAAACCTCTCGCATTGCTTTACAGTTACCAATAATTTCAAAAAAGCCTGGAGTAAAAAAAGTAACAGTGGATAAAACTGGATATTTAAATACGGATTCAATACACTTGAAATTAATGAAGATTTTGTCCACGCTTGGCATCCTAAAAGAAAAATTACCGCGAAACTGAAAAATGCAAATGGTACATTCACTGCTTCATGGAATCCAGTTTTAGGGTATTATTCTAAGGAAGTTAGACATAGCGGAAATACTGTAACATACTCTTATAGTTATTGAGATATATAAAGTTTAAATAAGAGGTAAAAAACTAAGTAGAAATGAGTGGCGGAGTTTTGAAAATAATTAAGTATGCAGTCATTTTTTGTTTAATTTTCGTTGCCTTACTAGCTATCGGAGAAAGTTATATGTTTCGATTGAATAACTTTTATAATGAGTATCCAAATACAACTATATATCCTCAAAAAGGGATAAGTGATGCTGAACTGCTCCATGATGTACAAGAGGCTGCAACAAAAAATTCCGTTGACTTTTTTGTTTTCGAATACTCCCCCCTTAATATTTTTTATTCAAAATATACTATCTATGGAACCGAGGATGCAGAAAAAAGTATCAACGAGAAGTCTCGAATTTTTGAGAAAAGATATTCAAGCCTTTTCTTAGGAGATATGAGTTTTGAATTTAAAAAAATTGAAGAGTTGCAAAAAGTTGGTAACATCAGGAACTATTATTTAATTGGAAATAAAAATAATATTCACCAATTCAAAATGGACTTGATTAACAAATATGCTGGAAACCACCCAAAGGATGGTTTTATAGATAATGAGCAGCAAAATTTAACAATTTCCATTTGGGTAATCATTATTTTTGTAATTGCCTTAATGACTATTTATGACATAAACCTTCAAAAAAAAGAAGTCATGATAAAGGTTTCTTTCGGAGAAAGAATTAGTAAAATTATCTCGGGAAATATTTTAATAGATACAATTGTGATTTTAATGATCTTTTCACTTCAAATGTTATTTTTATCACAGTATACTGAAGTTACACCCACACTTAATATTTCTATAAAGATGTTATGCATTTTACTTGTTATAAACAGTGTTTTATATTTTCATTTTTACTTTCAAAATTTAAAAGAGGCTTTCTCTAATGGTGCAAATCTAAAGAGAATTTTCACTGTGACATATTTTTTAAAATCCTTGTCAATTATTTTCGTTGTACTTATTCTTTCAAGTAATTTTGCCGTCATATCTCAATCATTAAATCTATATAAACAAAAGGATTTCTTTGAGAATCATGCTGATTATTACTACATTGAATTCGGCTATCTACCTATAGAGAATAGCGATGGATCAATAGACCCTAAGACTGATGAAGATGCTATAATAAATGAAAAATTTTACAGGAACTTTTTCAATAAATTTAACCCTATTGTTCTCTCTGAATACTCCATGAGTCTTCAATATGAAATAATTCAAGCTAATCGTAATTCATTGAATTATATATCAGAACAAATAAGTGAATTGGGAAATAATAAACTCGATAAACCCTTTTATTTTCTAATACATAATAAATTAAGGAATAACCCTAACATATTAAAAGATATTGAGAGAATTTTCGAAGGTGAAAATATAAATCCTTCATACGGTGAGTATTCTATCATTTACTACGAAGAAAATATTGAATTAATCAAAATGAAAAAGGGAGATGTTTATGAAACGAAGATAGTTGATAATCCAATTGTGTTTCTTAACAATTTCCCTGCAAACAACATTCAGGAACCCATAGGAACAGATTTTAAAAGTTATTTATTAGAAACAATGTATAAACCTTCCGATACCGAATTAACACGCTTTATAAAGGAAAATCAACTTACAGATCAAATTTTTATTAAGACGAATGTATATGAAAACTACAAACAACAATTAAAAAAAGCAATGAGAATTTTATATATAAATATAGCTTTTAGTCTTTTAATATTATTTTTAGAGTTTTTAATTTTAAGTTTGGTTATTAGACTAGAGTATAATTTACATGCGTTGGAGTTTTCAGTAAAAAAAATTCTGGGGCATAGCATGATAGAGAAGAACAAAAGGTTAATTTTTTTGACAATAATTATTACAGTCATGAGTACAATAATTTCTGCTTTAGTGGGTTGGAAATTTGGATTAACCGAAATTAGGAGCGTGTTAGCAATAGGATTTATCATATTGTTACTAGAACTATCTGCTATTTTTTATTGTATTTCTAAGGTTGAGAGGGCGCAGGTTCCTAAAATTTTAAAGGGTGGCAATCTATGATTGAAATAAGAAATTTATTAAAGAGATATGATGGTAACATGATTTTTTCAGATTTTAGCCTTTCCATTGACGATGGAGAATTTGTTGTTTTTTCAGGACCAAGCGGTTGTGGTAAAACAACTTTATTAAATATTATTGGTGCATTGGAACCATTTGATTCTGGGAAAGTAATTGTTGATGGGCTAGATGTAAGTAAAAGAAAGGTACATCTCAAATATTTTAGAGAAAAAGTGGGGTTTTTATTTCAAAATTTTGCTTTAGTTGATAATAAAACTGTAAAAGAAAATCTTAAAATGATTCGCAAAGGATCGAGAAGTGAATTGTCCATTGTAGAGGCCCTTAGATCTGTAGGTATGGAAGAAAAAATAGAAAACAAAATCTATACCCTTTCGGGGGGAGAGCAGCAAAGGGTAGCATTAGCGAGGCTCATGCTCAAAAAATGTGATGTGATTTTAGCGGATGAACCAACAGGTTCACTTGATCAAGCCAATACAAAAATCGTTTTGGACATTTTAAAAAATATGAATAAGCAGGGAAAAACAGTTATTCTCGTTACTCATGATGAATTCGTGAAGAGTCAGTTTAAAAGGGTGGTTTCTTTATGAAAAAAAAAAGATGGATTACTGGAGTATTCATATTCATTCTACTATTGTTTATAATATGGAATTCAGTCTGGTACTTTACAATAGCAACCACCTATAATCAATTGACAGAAAACATGTCGAAAGATCAGCATGGTGATTTCTTTTTAGAAAAGGATGAATATTCCTATTATGTTGACAAACCAATTTACTTAAGTTGGTCTGGAAATCTAACTATTACGGATTTAGAATCCGATAATTCAGTCATTATTTGGCCATCCTTTTTAGATGATAATGATGAATACGGAGTTCTAGTCCATATTGGTGGTGAGGCTTCCGTCGGTATAACGGTTGATGAAGAATTGAGACCTATTGAAAGTGATCCAGATAGTGAGAAGATAATAAATGATAATAAGAGTGAATTAGAGTTGCTAATGTCTGAAGCTAAAAGATTTTGGAATTTATAAATGTTAAAAGCAGTATCATTAGAATTTTAAAAAAAGAAAGACCGATGGGTATACACACCAAGTAAACGAGTGATGTGAAGAAGAAATGATTAACGAAGAGATTAGCAAGCGGCAAGGATAGTCTCTCCTGAAACGCTATAAAGACAGACAGCGTTTTTCTAAAATAGCATGGCAAAAGCTGTTGGGATTAAGATTATAAAAAATCTACATAACTTACATATTGCACTGCTGAAGATGTATATGGAGGAAGTGTTTATAGGCGGACACTAAGCTTCTTAAGCATCAATTTTATGGAGAGACGTATGCAATCATCTTTTTAAAAAATCCAATGAAATTGTAGAAGAGAATGGAAAGAATTTTATCGTTTTTTTCATAGGGGAGAAGTGAGAAGATGAAACAAACAAAGTTCAAAAGCTTGAATATTCATTACAATAACGAAATGCATTTTTTTATGAATAATGAAATACACGCTATTTTAAATGAAAACCAAGAGTTTAAGATCCATCCAAGGTGGAATGTGAATTTTTTCATTAGTCGAAATGAGATAACGGTTGATTTAAATGATTCTGAGGAAGAACAATAACCTGTAGCTTCTTTTATTTTTCAGCGGAGATGTTCATCAATAACCTGCTAATAAGGAGACAGGACGGTTCTTTCAGTTGTTAAACCATGAACCAGGGACAGGTTGGAAAAATGGCGGTACCGGTATAATTCATCATAAATGGCTTCATGTTTCCAGGATATGTCGAGAATCCCCGAAGGAATCCATTCCACCCTACATTTTTTTCTTGCGTAAATAGGGTATAATAGAAGTGATGAATAAGAAAGGGGATCTAGCGATCATGGCTTATAGAAGAGGGCCTCAGGAGCCGGTACCTGAAGAGGAAACAATTGTTTGGTCATGTACGAATGAACAATGTTCATGTTGGATGAGGGATGCCTTTTCTTCAGAAAATAAAACGATTTGTCCCATTTGCAAATCGGAAATGGAACAGGAAACAAGGGTTTTACCTGTTATCACGTAATGGTTTTAGACGATCCGTCCTGAATTTCGGGACGGGTTTTTTATTGTGGATAGAAATATACAAATTGGTGCAGAGGATGAACATGCTTCAGTCTCTAGTATACAAGCCAAACTGGGCCATTGTCGAAAGGTTTGGGAACTGATCGTGCATTGTTTTTACAAACAAATAAATCTGCCCAAATATACATATTTCTCGTGAAATGGGGGAATTGTTTAAAGAGAGTGTTGGAAGGAGGAGACTTGAACATGAATGAAGGAAAAAAGGGGCTAAACATTCCGAAAGACCCGAAATCATTTTGGGTTGATTCAACGAATATTCCTTCATATCCCCAGCTTGAACATGATATGAGTGTGGAAGTGGCGGTCATTGGTGGAGGAATTACTGGCATCACAACCGCCCATTTATTGGCCGAAGAAGGCTTTCAAGTGGCATTGTTTGAATCCACTCGCTTAATGAATGGAACAACCGGACACACAACTGCGAAGGTGACTGCCCAGCATGAATTGATTTATGATGAACTAATCAGTCATTTTGGTCAAAGTGGGGCAAAGCTGTATTTTGAGGCCAATATGGAGGCCGCCCATTTCATAGAAAATTATATCCGGAAGCATCAAATTGACTGTGATTACAAGAAAGAAGATGCATACGTTTATGCAACGAAAGAGAGCGAACGGCAAAAACTGGAGAAAGAAGCCAAAGCATATGAAAAATTGGGCATTGAAGGCGGTATTGTCGATAAAATACCCCTGCCGGTTCAGACGTCTGGGGCGATTGTGATGAAAAATCAGGCGCAATTTCACCCGCTCAAATACTTAATCCATCTTGTTCAAAATTTGGAGAAAAAAGGTGTTCGAATATTTGAACAGACGGTTGCGATGAGGATGGAGCAAGACAATCCTCTTGTCATCCGGATGAAAAATAATACGAAAGTACAAGCCAAATATGTTGTTTCCGCTTCGCACTTTCCTTTTCACGATGGAAAAGGATATTTT
The DNA here is from genome assembly GCF_037980985.1 of Siminovitchia sp. FSL H7-0308. NCBI lineage: Bacteria > Bacillati > Bacillota > Bacilli > Caryophanales > Bacillaceae > Siminovitchia > Siminovitchia sp. FSL H7-0308. The sequence goes on along the minus strand of NZ_CP150282.1, from coordinate 1,946,096 downwards.
GCGCGCCTTTTTCCTGATCGGTCTTATGTATTGGCAGTTCGTCCGGAAGTTTCTTTTCCCGGGGGAATGTACATTACTGCCGGTAAGCCGACACGGTCCTTTCGCAGTGTCACTATTAATGGGGAAGAAATGCTGCTGGTTATCGGAGAGAATCACAAAACGGGTCAGGGGATTCCCGAAAAAGATCATTATGAAGCATTGAAGCAAGAAGCAATGAATGTATTTCAGGCCAAAGAAATCCTGTACAAATGGTCTGCGCAAGATCTTATTACACCAGATAAAGTGCCTTATATTGGAAGGGTATCTCAAACTCAGCCAAATATGTTTATCGCTACCGGGTTTCGCAAATGGGGAATGGCCCATGGAACACTTTCCGGGTTTATCATTAGGGATTTAATAATGGGAAAAGAAAACAGATATGAACATCTCTATACTCCTTCCAGATTCAAAGCCGATCCAAGCCTAAAAAAAATCATCAAGGAAAATATCAACGTTGCCGGCCAATTGGTTGGAGGCAAACTGGAATTGCCGGATAAAGAAATCAAAGATATTCAAAGTGGCGAAGGTGCGGCGATTTCGATCAAGGGTAAAAGGGCCGGGGCTTATAAAACACCGGACGGAAAGCTGTACGTTGTTGATACAACTTGTACCCATATGGGGTGTGAGGTGAATTGGAACAGTGCGGAAACAACGTGGGACTGCCCGTGCCATGGGTCACGCTTTTCTTATGACGGACAAGTGCTGGAAGGTCCCGCAGATCAACCGTTGCCGCAGATCGATCCTCAAAAAAGTGACCACACTTCTTCATAAGCTGGATGATTCCTCCTGGAACTTACCCGGATAATGATACGGGAATCTAGAAACAATAAAAATGTCAAAGCAAAAAAGCTTTGAATGACCAAATTCCGGAGGAGATGGATTTCTATGAGGAGAATGTGGACTTCTTTATTGGCCACATTGGGAATCGGTGCGGCCATTTACGGCTTGACCCAATATCGGAATGGGCAATATATGCGCCGCATCCAGGACTTTATGAAAGATAAAAACATTCCCGGAATGGAGAAAATGGGTGGAATGTTCAATAATCGAAATGCTTTCGTCGAAATATCCGAAGAGCTGATGCCACAGAAAGTGGCGGCCCAGCAGAAGAAGTCCAGGCAAAACAACCTGACCTAAAAGTGTACAGAAGGCGTCCAAAGGCCGAAAAATCGACCTATTGGACAGCCTCTGTCATCAAAGGCTATCAACTGTGCTTGGTGACCATTTTCACGCCATCTCGTTTTGTTCAGTCGCGATTGTTCCTCTTTTTAAAGGAACAACACGATTCCCCAACCTAGACAATTCCAAAAACGATAAAGTCAATATGTGCTGTATTGTTCGATATTCAGATAAAAATAACCATTTCCCTATTTCTAAAATTGACTGTCCGGGCCATAAATAGAAGTGAGCAGAGCGTTTTTAACCCCTAAGAACTCCATTTGCGCATTACACGGATAGAAGAAACGAGTGAAGAAGATCGGCACCAAGTATCCTCAAATTTTTCATATATCAAGAGTCCACCGCAACAGCTTGTTTTAAAAATCATTCCGCACTCACTTCATGTGCAAGAACCTGTATGTTCACTCGAGTTGCTAACTTCTCGGAGTGTCTCCTTTTCCCACTTCATGTGCAAGAACCTGTATGTATACATCCTGATTATACGCCTTGTTTCATGTCTCTCTTGGAGAAACTAACCAGGGGAGCTTTTTTATGGCGGTGAGAAATTTGGTTATTAGCGATGGGGAGCTTTGGCGATCAAAGACGTAGCATCCGTCAGTTTCTTTAAATGCGAAATGAGGCGGTGGCTCAGACGATTTGTTTTTTCGTCTGTTTACTTTCGGGTTGAAAAGAGCAATCTCTTTTTCTCAATATTATGGTATAATCTAATAATGGCTACAGTTGAAAAATTCTTTATATTGGGATGTTTTTTGGTAAAATATATGTAAGAGTCTGGTGGTGCAGGCTTTGAAAGAAAAAGAAATCTTTCTGGAATTGATGAAGAAAAAGGCTCGTTTTCTTTTAGTGGTTACGTTATTTTTCATGATTTTTTATTTCAGTTTGCCATTGTTCATTTGGTTGTTCCCCCAGTTCATTGTTGTAGGGGATAAGGTTTCATTCATTCCATGGTGGTGGATTTTCGCTTTTTTGCAATTTATCATGACCTGGCTGCTTGGCTGGATCTATTACAGAAAATTAAAAAGATACGATAAGATGGTTGAATTGTTGAAACAGGGGAATGGGTAATGAATTATATTTACTTCTTCTTTTTTCTTTGTATCATCATATGCACACTCATTATTACGCACTGGGCCGCAATGCGTGATAAAACAACATCTCAATTTTATACGGCGTCCGGCCATTTGACAGGGGTGCAAAATGGACTGGCCATCGCGGGGGATTATATAAGTGCTGCCTCTTTTTTGGGCATTACGGGTGCCATTGCTCTTCATGGTTATGACGGCTTTTTATATTCCATTGGTTTTCTGGCGTCGTATTTATTTGTGTTATTTCTTGTTGCGGAACCTGTCAAAAATTTGGGGAAATATTCTCTCGGAGATGTCATCTGCAGCCGCTTTCCCAGTGATAAAATCCGGCTGATGATGGCAGGGGGAACGTTTTTTGTTTCTTTATTTTATATGATACCGCAACTGGTCGCATCGGGACTGTTGATTCGCTTGCTGCTCGGTATTGATTATTCGATATCAGTATTGATCATTGGAAGCTTAATGACTGTATATGTCATTCTGGGCGGAATGGTTGCGACATCGTGGGTGCAAATTATCAAAACAGTCCTGCTCATGTCAGGAACATTTCTTGTCTCTTTGCTCGTGTTGGCGCGTTTTGATTGGCAAGTGGCTGAACTAATTCGCCAGGTAAAGTTGGGAACGCCGCTTGCTGACCAGTTTTTCGTTCCAGGAAACTTATTTCATGATTTTTTGGAAATGTTTTCATTACAAATGGCGCTCATACTGGGTACCGCCGGTTTGCCACATATTCTGATCAGGTTTTTTACGGTGAAAAACACCGTGGAGGTACGAAAGTCTGTTATCACTGCCACGTGGATCATCGGTTGTTTTTATGTGATGACACTCATTTTGGGCTTGGGCACTGTGGCATTGGTGAATTGGAAGCAGCTTGTCGCCGCGGACCCGACTGGAAACCTCGCCGCTCCTTTGCTTGCCAAAGTGCTGGGGGGAGACTTTTTGCTTGCTTTTATTTCTGCTTTGGCATTTACAACGATTGTAGCCGTTGTTACTGGCCTTGTCATATCGGCAACAATTGCTCTTTCGCATGATGTATATCACCATATCATTAAAAAAGGCACTGCAACAGAAAAGCAGCAGCTCAGAATGGCAAAAGTCGCGGCTGTGGGCATTGGTCTTGTGGCAACTATATTTTCGCTCGGGTTGGAAAACATCAACGTTACATTTCTCGTCTCCCTGACTTTTGTCATTGCCGCCTCCAGTATCTTGCCCGTCATCATATTTACACTGTACTGGAAGCGCTTTAATGAGGCTGGGGCATTGGCCGGCATGTTTTGCGGGTTTATTACATCCATCATTCTTGTATCTTTTGGGCCGCATATTATGAATATCGAGAGTGGATGGATCGCAAGGGAAGCTCTTATTCCACTGGAAAACCCTGGAATCATTGCCATTCCCGCCGGATTTATCGGGGCGGTTGCAGGAACATATTTATCGCGAAAAAAAGAAGACGCACACCAATTTGCCAGAACTTTCGTGCGCGCTCAAACCGGAATTGACACAAGGGGGCGTGGCTGGTGGGATTCTTGACAATGATATTGGTGCAGCGGCTCGGGCTTTTGTTAATATCCGCTTTTTTAGTTTCACGAATTCCCGGCTTTCGATCTTTGTTGGATCGGGAAATGGATGTCAAAACGACAATTGTGCATTCGGTTATTTACGGGTTGTTCGGTATTGTGGGTACAATATCGGGTGTCGTTTTTGAGGATGGGGAAATCGTCTCAAATTTTATCTTTTCTCCTGTTGAGGATGACCAATTACTTGTCAGCTCAAGTCTTGTTCCCATTGTCATAGCCGGACTGTTAGGCGGGCCGGCCGTTGGTATGGGGGCAGGATGGATTGCCGGCATCCACCTCTTTTTCCTTGGCGGAATGGGCTATTCGGCAAGCTGCCTGGTTAATATTCTTACAGGTCTGTTAGTTGGAATGACTGCCAGATTTTTTGCGCAGGAACGGGTCATTTCTCCTTTAAAGGCCCTTTTTATTGGCATCTTTCCACCTATTTTACAAATGGGACTTCTGCTTATATTTAATCCCCATTCCGCTTTTATTTTACATGTTGTCGATCAAGTAAGCTTGCCGCTTGTTTTTTCGAACAGTGTTGCCATTGCCATCTTTACTGCCATGATTGCCGCTGCGATTAATGAACAGGAGCGGGAGGCAGCTTCAGAAACCAAAAGGGCGCTTACCATTGCAGAAGATGCGCTCCCATATTTGAAAAAAGAGTCGCAGATTGACATGGCTCGGGGAATAGCGGAGTTGTTGTATAAAAGGTTGAAAGTGGCTGCGGTATCGGTGTCCAATTGTGAGAAAGTATTGGCTTATGTGGGCCTTGGGGACGATCATCACCAGACCGGAGACCCCCTGCAGGATGATGTTGCCGAAGAAGTGATGCGGACGGGAGAAGTGAAAGTGGCTTATACGAAAGAACATATCCATTGCCCGCATCCCCACTGCCCGCTACAGGCGGTCATTGTTCTGCCGATAAAAGAAGCAAATAAAACAATACAATTGATCCATCTATATTTTAGAAAATCACAGCATATAAGAGCCGTGGAAATTGTGTTGGCTGAAGGTCTCGGCAAATTATTGTCTAATCAGCTTGCGGTCGCGAGATCCGAAAAGTTGCAAACGCTCATCCGTGATGCGGAACTTAGAAATATGGAAGCCCAAATTAATCCTCATTTCCTCTTTAATACACTGCATTTGATCGCCACTCTTTTTCGGACGGATCCCGAAAAAGCAAGGCATTTAACAGTGCAGCTTGGAAGTTTCATGAGATTTAATCTGCGCCTGGCTGCGAATTCTCTTGTTGAACTGAAAAAGGAATGTGAACATGTCCAATCATATATAGCCATTATTCAAGCGCGATTCTTGGATCGGGTTACGATCAGTTTTTCTCCTTATGAAGGAAAAGGGGAGGCACTTCTTCCTCCATCAACCATCCAGCCCTTAGTGGAAAACAGCATTCATCATGGATTAAAAAACGTTGCCAAAGGAGGAATCATAAGGATTGATATGAAAGAGATGCATGGGAAGCTTCGAATAACTGTGTATGATAATGGAATAGGATTTTCGAGCACATTACTTTCCCGTGCGGGACATGCGCCGATCGAGAGTGAGCGGGAAGGCGGCACAGGTTTGTATAATGTGAATCAACGGTTAATTGGAATGCTTGGTGAGGATTCGAGACTTCAGATTCGAAATCACCCAAAGGGCGGATGCGAAGTGTTTTTTGATATTCCGCTTATTTCTCAAGAAAGGAGGCATCTGGCCTAATGATCAGGGTAATGGTTGCTGAAGATGAGCGCCTCGCAAGGGAAGAGCTCATTTACTTGTTGCAGCAGGAAGAGGGCCTTGTTTTATGTCCCAGCGCAGAAACAGGTGAACAATTGCTGGAATTATATGAAAAATATAAACCGGATGTTGTTTTTTTGGATATTCAAATGCCGAAAATGTCCGGGGTACACGTGGCAAAAGAAATTTTTAAAAAAGAAAAAATCCCGCCACTTTTTATATTTACGACTGCGTATGATGATTATGCGGTTGACGCATTTGAAGTGGAAGCAGTGGACTATTTATTAAAACCTTATGATCAGGAACGGTTAAAGCAAGCGATTAAGAGGGTGGTGCGCAGGCTGAATCAAGAAGCCGCCCAAAAAGAAAAAAGCCGTGGTTCGGTAAATTCCAAAACGAAATCCAAGTTGTTGATCGATGATGGGGAGCGGGTAGTCGTATTGTCTCCTGACACCATTTGCTACGCAACGAGAGTAGAGCGAGTTGTGGAAATTCATACGAAAGACGAGCTGTTTCACGGCAGAATGACACTTCAAGAACTGGAAGACAGACTGAAAGGCTATCCTTTTTTTCGTCCCCACCGGAGCTATTTAGTCAACTTGGATTATATTCAGGAGATCAAGCCGTGGTTTAACGGTGCCTATAATTTGATTTTAAAGGATGGGAAAGAAACGAGCATACCAGTAAGCCGCCATGCCCAAAAAAAGTTGTTCCAAATTCTTGAAGAATAAATGTAACCGTTTGCAAACATATTTATGCCACTCGCACAAATATTCAGGCAAATCACGACGATAATGCCACCACACTCCCTTTTTTGTATATAGTTATATTAATCTTTTTTCACAAATTTTTAATAATAGGGGGTGCAAAAGAGTGGCAAATTATGATAAAATCGCCTGCACAAAAGAATTTGTCGAATTAAAGCGTTCCAAGATGAAATTTATTTGGCCAATCGTTATTTTGTTTTTCTGTTTGTATTTATCGTTTCCATTAATGGCCGCATATGCGAAACCGTTAATGAGCAAATTCCTTTTTGGCAATATTACATTCGGATATTTATTTGGGGTGTCCCTGTATTTTGTTGCTTGGGCACTGGCCTTTGTTTATTTCTTGAAAGCAAAAGGCTTTGATCAAAAAGCAAAAGCACTCGTTGAAAAGTACAGGCATCAAAAGGGGGCATAAATATGGGAGCGCATTCATTCGGCATTATTTTATTTGTGGCAATTGTAGCAGCAACCATTTATATTACGCTGTGGGCGGCCAAACGAAATAAAAGTACTTCTGATTTTTATACAGCCGGCCGTTCTCTGACAGGATGGCAAAATGGTCTTGCCATATCCGGCGACTATTTGAGTGCTGCCTCTTTTCTGGGCATTGCCGGGCTGGTTGCATTGAACGGGTATGACGGCTTTTTGTATGCCGTAGGATGGATGGTTGGCTATGTCATTGTGTTATATGTCGTAGCGGAACCACTTAGAAACTCAGGGAAATTTACTGTGGCAGACGTGCTGGCGTCACGACTCAAAGAGCGGCCCATCAGAATGATGACTGCCACGGTCACATTAGTAGTAACATTGTTTTATATGGTTGCCCAAATGGTGGGAGCGGGAGGCATCATCCAGCTATTGGTGGGAATACCGTACGAAATATCGGTTATTTTGATTGGGGCCTTAATGATCTTATATGTCATGCTCGGCGGCATGCTTGCCACTAGCTGGGTACAGATCATTAAAGCGGTGTTGTTAATGTTTGCTACGCTTATTCTCGTTTTGTTTGTAGCGATGATTTTTAAGTTCAATATATCAGGTTTATTCGGAGAAGTCGTTGCCAGCAACGGGGCGGAATTCTTATCTCCGGGACTGCTGTATAAAAATCCGGTTGATCTGTTGTCTCTTGGGATGGCACTTATTTTGGGAACAGCGGGCCTGCCGCATATTTTAATTCGCTTTTACACGGTTCCTTCTGCCCAGGAAGCGAGAAAGTCCGTAATATGGGCAATGATTTTAATCGGGGTCTTCTACATCATGATCGCTCTTGTCGGGTTTGCCGCGTCGGTTCTTGTCGGGCCGGATGCCATTCGGGCGGCGGACCAGGGCGGAAACATGGCAGCTCCACTTTTGGCGCAGTTTATAGGCGGGGGAGAAGGAACACTTGGCGGAGAGATCTTTATGTCGCTCATTTCGGCAGTTTCATTTGCCACGATCGTCGCTGTTGTTGCCGGGCTCGTTATCGCTGGTTCCGGTGCTTTTGCCCACGATATTTATACAAACGTCATTAAACGTGGAAAGGTAGATAGTAAAAAGCAATTTAAAGTGGCAAGAAACACAGCTCTTGCAATCGGAGCCATTTCCATCGCACTTGGCATTGTCGCCAAAGGGATGAATGTTGCCTATTTGGTTGTCTTGGCCTTTGCCGTCGGTGCCAGCGCCAACTTGCCGGTCATCATTTTCTCTCTTTATTGGAGAAGGTTCAATACAGCCGGGGCAATTGCTGGTATGCTTGCCGGAATGGTAAGTGCTGTAACCCTTGTATTTATCGGGCCCAGCGTCATGGGGGAAAATGCCATATTCCCGCTGGCCAATCCCGGTATCATCAGCATACCGTTAGGCTTCCTCACCTCTATTGTGGTCACATTAATCACAAAGCCAGAATCTTCAGCTGAGAAATTCGATGAGTTGGATGTAAAATCGAATACCGGCTTGGGAGCGGAAATGTAACGATTTAATAGCCATTGAAATGCGCTGTTTCAAAAGAAACTTCTTTTGGAACAGTGCTTGTCTTTGTTTCCAATCTATCATGCTCCATAAAAAAAGCATCATTCCGTTTGGGAAGAAGGCCTGCTAGGATACTTTTTCAACCTTTGTATTTGCCAATCGTTTTCCACTTTCGGCAGCTCCACACTTTTTTGGTTCTATGTCAAGTGTTGGGAAGGGTGAGATTCCACCTCACTCCACCCAAAGGGTAGAGCCACTTTTTAAAGGATATGCCGGATGATACAAGATAACCAGTCGATCTTTTTCATAAAGAAAAAACGCCATTGAAAAATAGCTTTTTACCAAAAGGACTGCATGATTGAATTGCCTGCAATCCAACCATGGAGTCGAGGATTGAGATGGATTCGTTCATTTATTGTCAATAAACAGTTATTATGGTACGCTTGAAAGCTAATTTACCGGCAGGGGGAGTTTAGATGTCAGCGATGCAGGATGATTCGAGATTTATAGCCAAGAGTGATGAAGAGCTTCAGAAGGTCACGCTGGGAGAGCGGCAACCGCATAACGCACCCATCACTCTTGTCGAGTATGATTCGTGCTGGCCCAAGTTATTCGCACGAGAAGCGAACCGGATTCGGACTGTACTTGGCGACGAAGCATTGCTTGTAGAGCATGTCGGATCGACATCGGTGCCAGGATTATGCGCCAAGCCTATTATCGATATGCTGCTGGTCGTGGCGGATGCAGCCGATGAGGCGGCCTATGTCCCGGATTTGGAGGAAGCCGGCTACATGTTGCGTATCCGCGAGCCCGAGTGGTTTGAGCACCGTCTGTTCAAGGGACCCGATATTGATATCAACCTCCACGTATTCAGCGCAGGAGTGTCTGAGATCGAACGAATGCTGCGCTTCCGTGATTGGCTGCGGACCAATCATACTGATCGGGACAAATACGCACGCGCCAAGCGCGCTTTGGCACAACGCAAGTGGCGGCATGTGCAGCATTACGCGGATGCGAAAACCTCGATTATTCACCAGATTATGGCTCGGGCGAACGCAGATGTGTAGCTTGATATAAATAAACCCTGTCTGCATCGCTGGCAGGGCTTATTTTTACGTTATACTCAAGGGGACAGATCACACTAGTGAAACCATTTTTATAAGAAAACAACTTTGGAAAAATGCACTATAACGACTAGGCGGTAAAGTCTCAGTCGAAAGCTGGATACGTTAGCAGGTCTACTAATATAGCAATTTACTTTTCAAATTCCTCCACTACAATGTTGCTGCAATTTATTTCAGATAACAGTTCATCTAAATGTACTACCTCAAAAGGATAAATGACACCTTGCAACTTTTTTTGTTGAGCAATTTTTGTTAAGGAAGCAGTAACCATTGCTGTTGTATGATAATCAGAAAAGGTAGATAAAGATACTATTTTTACCTTCTCTTTGTTATTAATGATTCCTTTTACCTCAACGGTAAGAAAAGCATTTTCATTTTTATTTGGATTATGTTTAACTATTTGGGATAAAAATGTATGATTTAACTTATGAATTACTTCAATAAATCCAATTTGTCTTAGAAAAGAAACTAATGTATTGAAAACATTAACATTCCAACAAGTCCAATAATTTATAGATTGAATTGCTAATTGGTTTTGTAAGACGATTTTTTCTGAATGATGTATAAGTCTAAGCTCTTTTTCTTTAAGGTGATTAGCAAAATACATTTTTCTCTTTTTAGTAAATCCAGGTATCATTTTATTTTCAAAGCTTACTTGTTGAGAAACAATCTTTAACATATCTAACATTCCAGTTATTCCTGCTTGAGCATTAGTATTTTGTAACAATCCAACATTAACTTCTATTATTTCATCGAAATTTGAAACAGCTTTTTTTACCATTAATCCTGATAAACCAGGGAAAAATCCTGACATTACAATAGAACCTGTATCATTATTTTCCGCCATTTGATTTACAATATTTACTTTCTCTACAAAGTCATAAAATGGGGTAACGTCTACACATAATATCTTGTTATTCATACAAACTTCTTGAATAGTTGGATTTTTTTGTTTTAATACAACTACTACAACATCAATATTTTTAATAACTTGCTTTACATTCTCAATGTTATTTACATCTAAATATTTGAATTCAACATCATTTTTCAAAGAATTTGCTAACTGTTTCCCTCTCTCGTTTTTATAATCGGTTACTATTAGCTTTATTTGATTATCAAATACCCGTATTAATTCAATACAAATTAATTTACCAAGAACCCCAGACGCCCCAATAACCATCATTTTTCTCATATCAGCAAATCACCCATTTGTTTTTGTGTTTTAACCATATTTTATAGTAAAAATGATTAAACTATCCTGCTCCGATAGAGTACTAAATACCATACAGCGAATTTTGATAAGCGTAGACTGCGATACATTTCTGTCACTTCAAAAACAAAGAATGTCCATAGAACTCTTTGGTGTTATGTTTTGTACTTTCGCATTCAAAGCCTTCTTTAAAACGTGCTTCTTACCAGCGAAGTAGAGGAAGGTTCAACATAGCGTTTTATTCATTGAAACACTCGTTCTTTCTCTGTATGTAATAAATTGCTAACGCCTTACTCATCTTTAAACCCTCCAATGCGGATATCCGTTCCAATTATAACAACGTTTTTGAAAAGGTATCAAATATCACACTAATCTTTAACAGAGCTATTAAAGGTTCAAATATCTACACTAATCTTTAACAGTGCCATTCAAAAGAAATACAGTTTCAACAGTTCCCATCCAATCGTCACTATGGATCAATAGGACCGCATATTTTTTGGCGCCGAATTTGACATACCCGTTATATGGCCGATGGAAAGGAGGCTGTAAAAGCTTAAACAAGCAGGGCGACCCAAACAGGAAGCCGGTCGCAAACAACCGGCTTGACAGGAGAGGCTGTTTAATATTTCAGCTTTCTCCAAAGGGTACTGCGGCTTATTCCCAGTCGCTGGGCAGCCCTTGATTGATTGTAATTTTCATCCGATAACACTTTTTCAATAATTTCTTTATTTATTTCATCCAGTGTTTTATGTCCATGGAGGACTGGATTAATGATCTCAGTCTCTTCTATTTTTTCGTTAGCCAACACCTTTTCGATGGTTTCGTCAGCGATATAAAAATCATCTGTTAATAAAAAGGCTTTTTCAATAATTCGTTTCAACTGGATCAAATTGTATGTCCAGTGAAAATGTTGCAAAAGGTGGATTGCCTCCGGCTCTAATCCAAGAATTTGCTTTCCATATTTGGGCATTAAATCGCTTAAAAATATACTTACCAGACTGGGAATATCTTCCTTTCTTTCATTTAGGGCAGGCAAAGTCAACGGGAAGGCAGATAATTCATTTTGAATAAATTGCATTAAAGAACCCTGATCAAAGGAATGGGAATAACCACTCATACAGGAAAAAATAAAACGATTTCTTTTATGGACGTATGTGTTAGTTAAATAAGATTCTAAAAGCAATTGGCTATCTTCATTTAGCAGATGCATATTTTTGAAATAAAATGTAAAGTTCTCATTGAGAAAAGGAGAGTTTTCTGATTCAAAAATGGCACTCCATTTTTTTTCATTCATATAATGTGCGTCAATTATAATCATGGGCTGTTTCTGATAATTACTGCCGTGGTAGATGGCTTTGGCGAACGTATCTTTTCCAGTGCCTTTTTTGCCAAATAAGATGATCGGCATGTTTGTTTTAGAAACAGTTTTTGCGTCTTGAATCACTTTTTTAAATAATTTATTGGATGTTGGCAAAGAATCCAGTAGAATAGTCGGCTCATCTGAGACATTTGTGTAAATAACCGACTTGTCAACGGGCTTAATTTTCGATTTTTGTTTATTAATGTAAAAGGTGGGATAGCTTAATCCGTTCGATGAGATCATTTTTCCATGGAAAAGGTATAACTCACTTCCCAATGGCTTCATAATCGTTACTTTCTTTTCTTGCGTTAACATATCGACGTGCTTTTCCGCTTCGGAAATGATCATCTCCTTTATTTCTTTTGGTTCATCTACATTGGAAAATGCGATATCTTTTTTTCCATTAAATGCGATTATATGATCATTCACGTTTCGAATAATGTTGTGAGTTAACAGAATTTTTTCTTTAAATGTGGATATATGCTTAAACAGCTGGATAATATCGGTAAAGGCGGTTATGACACTTTCTCTTCCAGATGTAACAAGTATCGTATTTAATCCCATTTTTTTGGCATGCTTGACAGTAATAACATCACCAATGATCAAACTGATACCGCGTTCAATTAATTCATGAAGACAGTCATCGATTTCTGAAATGGAATGCACCGTTTTTATTTCCAGATGTTCGCCATGATTTAGTTGGCTAATGACTTTTGTTGTATCGGTTATACTTTTAAAACCAACAATTCCAAACTTTCCAGAATAACTTTTAGCTAATTTAATCGCCCGCATCATGTCGATTGCGGAAAGTTTAATATCAATCACGGGAAGGTGGGTTATTTCTTTAATTAATTCAGCAGTTCCCGCTCTTGATATAATCACATCAAAATCCTCGTATTTTTTTTCTTCTGCTATTTTTACGCCATCCAGCATATCTCCCACAAAAGCGTGAACTTCCAACTCTTTCATGTCTTCGGCAATTTCACAAATGAGATCTTTCATTCCGTTATACGGCGCAATTACCAGAATTTTTATTTTATTCATGATGCTGCCTCCCTCCATCTATTTGACTTTTTCCTATCGTAACATACTAACCATATTTTCATTATAGTATCAAATTAAAACAGATCAATGGAAAATTTTGTTAGTAAAAATCGCAAAATGTTTCAATTTGATACAAAAAACACTGTATATGTGCTAGAAAGCATTTGGTTGTGTGCTAAAATGAAATTGTGAAACATGTCATACATAATATATTTTGTAATCTAGTACGTGTTGGAGGGAAATGGATGAAAGCTGCAGTAGTAGTTGAACCGAATAAAGTGGAAATCCAAGATATTGGTATTCCAGAAATAAAGGGTGATGAAGTATTAATTAAAGTGAAAACAGTTGGTGTCTGTGGTTCAGATCTGCATTTATTTAAAGGAACCCATGCATTTAGAAAGCCTCCTGCGGTTTTAGGACATGAAGTAGCAGGTGAAATCATTAAGATAGGAAATGATGTCACGAATTTTAAAGTGGGTGATCGTGTCACGGTTGAACCACATATTGGCTGTGGCAAGTGCGAGTACTGTATAAAAAACCTCATTAATTTATGTAGCAATAAATGTGTTCCCGGAACGGAGAGCTGGGGTGGTACGTTTGCTGATTACTTTAACGCTCCCCAAAACAAAGTGTATAAAATAGCCGATCATATAAGTGACGAAATTGCTACTTTAATAGAGCCGCTTGCAGTTGGAATTCATGCTATCGAGCGAATTTCTGTTCCAGAAAGAGACACAATTGCTATTCTTGGCTCTGGAACGATCGGACTGCTCACATTGGTTGCTGCGAGGGAAGCAGGGTACAAGCACATTATTTGTACAGATACTCAGCCATTTAACTTGAAAATGGCAGAAAGGCATGGAGCTGCATTGGCTTTAAATCCTTTAGAGGAAGATGTGGCGGCTAAGATTTTAGAGTTTACAAACGGGAGGGGAGTAGATGTAGCGATTGTAGCGGCAGATTCCAAGGTGATTGTGGATCAAGCTGCGTCGATTGTGAGAAAAAGAGGGGAAGTTGGGATTGTGGCCATGATTACGCAGCAAATCCCAGTAAATACATATCAATTTGTTTTTAACGAAATCTCGTTGTTTGGCGCTATGACTTATGAAACAAAAGACTTTAAAAAAGCATGTAAGCTAATCAATGAGGGGCTTGATATTAGTGATTTCATAACGCAGCGTTTGCCACTAAATCAATCACAACAAGCCTTGGATATTCTAAGCGAGAAAAAAGAAAACGTAGTAAAAGTAATCGTTGAAGTAAATCAATAATCAGGAAGGAAGCAGCATCATGAAAAAAATATCTTACAAGTTAATCGCATTAATGATTTTGGTTGGTCTCATCATAGCGGGATGTTCTAATGATAAGTCATCCTCCAAGGATGGAAAAGATGATGTGTTAGTGTTAAAGCTAGGTCACATTCAATCAGAAAATGACCTATGGCAAGATGGAGCTGAAAAGTTTAAAGAAGAAGTGGAAGAAGCTTCTGATGGAAAAATCAAAATTGAAATTTATCCTAACTCTACCCTTGGCGGAGATAGAGATATGGCAGAAGGATTGCAAGTAGGAACGGTTGACTTTGCCTTGATTGCTGGAGTTTTAGGGAATTTTGAACCCTCAATTCAGTTATTGGAGTTGCCTTATATTTTCCGCAATGAAGAAGATTATCAAAAAATCGTCAATGGAGAAGTTGGACAGGAAATTGTTGATCGAGTTCTAAAAGCTTCCGATATTCGGATATTGGACTTTTGGGAACGTGGCCCGCGCCATATTACAGCCAATAAACCAATCAATACATTGGATGATCTGCAAGGCTTGAAAATGAGAATACCAGAAATAAAAGCAATGGAGCATACATGGAAAGGACTGGGCGCTGCTCCGACCACGATGGCATGGAATGAGGTTTATACAGGATTGGAACAAAACGTAATAGAAGCACAAGAAAACCCGATTCCATTTATTTATGGTGGCCGAATTCATGAGGTGCAAAAGTATATTGCTTTAACGGCGCACAAATATGAGTATGTCACATTGGCGATGAGTGACAGCACTTGGTCCAAACTAACGAAAGAACAACAAAAAATAATTGAGCAAGCTGCTAAGAAAGCTACGGAATTTGAGAATAAATTAGTTAGTGAGCAAACTGAGAAATTACTCGACGAAATGAAAGGTGAAGGGTTGGAAGTAACAAAACCGAATATTGACGAGTTTGCAGAGGCGGCAAGAGCCACACATGAGGACTTTGCAAAAACAGTTGACCTGGATCTTTACCATAAAATCATGAAAGAACTTGAATGATAAAAAGTAATGGGAGTAGAGTCTATCTTTGCTCCCTTCATTTTTCATTTCGATAGTTGGGGGGATTTCCCATGAAAAAACTTGATGGTATTCTTGTAAAATTACTGTTTTATATTTGTGGCTTTTTAATGTTTTTAATGACCGCAGTCGTTACAGCTCAAGTTGTTTCCAGGTATGTATTTGACAATCCATTTTCTTGGACAGAAGAGCTGGGTAGATATACTTTTGTTTGGGTATCTTTTTTAGGTATGGCGGCAGCTATTAAAGTCGGTTCACATATTGCCCTGGATATGTTAGTACGAGCATTAAAAGGATTGAGCAGAAAAATTCTTGCGGTATTTAATAACCTGCTTGTTCTTATTTTTGCCGTTTTTTTAACGATTAGTGGATTTAACTTAGTTGAATTGGGAGCGAGACAACATAGTCCATCACTAGGTTTGCCAATGGATATTGTATACATAGTCATTCCAATTTCTGGACTGCTGCTCATTTATTTTGTATTAAGTGAAACAATCCAAGTGGTCATAGGGAAGGAGGATGGCGTGTAATGGCGGCAATATTGTTTGGCTTATTTCTCGTGCTTTTAATACTGGGGGTGCCAATTGGATTTGTTTTGGCACTATCGTCTGTCGGCGCCATGTTCTCAGCAGATTATCCACTTGTTATATTGAGTCAGCGCCTTTTTACAGCATTGGATTCATTTCCGTTTATGGCCATCCCGCTTTTTATGCTGGCAGGCTCCATTATGAGCCACGGAGGTATAACGAAAAGAATTGTGGATTTTGCCCTATCCATATTTGGAAATATTAAAGGAGCGTTAGCTCATGTTGTTGCCACGAGTGGGATCATGATGGGTGGTATTTCTGGTTCCGGGGTGGCTGATACGGCTGCTTTGGGAGCGGTGATGGTTCCCGAGATGAAAAAAAGAAAGTATGATGCTGGTTTTTCCGCGGCTTTAGTGGCAGCATCTGGAAGCATAGGACTTATTATTCCACCGAGTATTGCCTTAATTATTTATGGTGTGACAACCCAATCATCCATTGGCGATCTCTTCGTTGCGGGGATTATTCCAGGTGTCGCCATTGGAGTGGGTTTCTTTATTTATTCCTATTTTGTGGCACGCAAGAAGGATTATCCCAAGGAAGGAAAAGTAAGTGCTAAAGGTGTTTGGACAAGCTTTAAAAAAGCGGTCTGGTCCCTGTTAATGCCTGTTATCATCATATTAGGAATTCGTGGGGGCGTTTTCACCGCGACTGAAGGCGGAGCGATTATTTCCGTTTATGCTTTTTTCATTAGTGCCTTTATTTATAAAGAAATCAAATTAAAAGACATCCCTAAAATTTTCTACGATGCGGCACTTAGTACGGCGGTCATATCGACAATCATTGCTTCTACATCTTTGTTTGGGTGGTTATTATCCAGTGAACAAATTCCGCAAAAGATTACTGCTTTTCTATTGGGCATAACCGATAATCCCATCTTGTTGCTTCTTATTATCAATCTACTGTTATTAATCGTAGGTATGTTTTTGGACAGCGGCCCGGCCATTATGTTATTGGCTCCTATATTGGCTCCTGTTGCCCAGAGTTTAGGTGTGGATATGGTACAGTTCGGAATCATAATGGTGATTAACCTTACAATTGGCTTATTGACACCGCCAGTTGGCACGTCCATGTATGTTGCCAGCAATGTTTCAGGGGTTCCTATCATGCAGCTTGCAAAAAAATTAATGCCGTTTTGGCTTATTATGATCACTGTTTTGTTACTCATTACCTTTATTCCAGGAATAACAACAATGGTTATTCAATAGACAAGATTCATGCGGTGCTTTAATCCGGTGATGAGAAGGGGAGCTAAGACTATGATCGCAAACGTCCTGTTGGCAGCTTAGGCAGCGACATCCACTCGCTTCGCTTGCGCTCGTACTGGACCTCTTTGTGACGGGCTTCTTCGAAAAAACTTATGCTTTTTTTCGTGCGATCACGATACTATCGAAGCTTTTCTTGTTCTTTTGCCTCGAATCAATCGAACTTTTACCGGCAGTTGCCCCCTTACTTGCATGAGTGTTTAGCGGGGGTTGCTTACTGGCAGTTAATATGATGAACAAAATCAAGTGAAGAAGGGAATGTATTATGGGGAAGATCATTTTAGGAATTGTAGCAGATGATTTTTCAGGGGGGAGTGATGCAGCCTCTTTCTTGGTGAAACAAGGGATTAAAACATTTTTGTATAATGGGATTCCCGAACTGCATGAGCAGAAAATGGAAGACAATGTAGCTGTTGTTATTGCGCTGAAAACAAGGACAGCTGAGAAGCAAAAAGCAGTCGATGAATCCATGAAAGCTTTTCAATGGCTTCGGGATCATGGCGCAGAACAGCTTTATGCTAAATACTGCTCCACATTTGATTCCACAAAGGAAGGCAATATCGGGCCAATCATAGACGAAGTATTAGAAACGTATGGAATCAAATATACGATTATTGCTCCGGCGCTTCCTATCAATGGGAGAATCGTTAAAAACGGGCAATTAATTGTGAATGGTGTCCCTTTACATGAGACTCATATGAAACATCATCCATTAACACCAATGTGGGATTCAGATCTTGCCCGTCTACTGGAACCACAAGGCAAGTATCCGAGTATTAAGCTCAATTATGAAAGTCTTGAGCGTTCTAAAGAAGAAATTATGGAAATGATGGATGAATTCGGCAAGGATAAGAAACATTTTTATGTTATCCCTGATTATATGGAAGAAAAGCATGCGCAAAAAATCGTAGAGCTTTTTGGAGATTTGCCGTTCTTAACTGGCGGGTCCGGCTTGATGGGCGAGCTAGGAAAAAAATATAAAAAAGATAACGATCAAACGAACATTATTACAAGCGGGACTTCCGGAAAAGCGATTATTTTGGCTGGAAGCTGTTCCGCGGCAACGTTGCGGCAAATCGAAGAATTTATAAATTCTGGAGGCAAAGCAATCAAAATTGAACCGTTACAATTGCTTTCCGGCAAACTATCAAAAGAGGATTTATGGAAAGAAATTCAAATCTTACAAGAAGAAAAAATATTAATCTATAGTTCTGATCGCCCTGAAAAAGTGAAGGAAGCGCAAGAAGCCGGGATGGAAAAGGTATCTGCCATATTGGAAAGCACTACGGCGTACATAGCAAAAAAAGCGGTCGAAAACGGCTTTTTCCGAGTTATTGTCGCAGGGGGAGAAACGTCCGGCGCAGTAACCAGGATCTTGGGATATAATGCTTACTATGTAGGAGATAGTATTGCTCCCGGCGTACCGATTATGGTGCCGGTTGAAAATAAAAAAGTACGTCTTGTATTAAAATCTGGCAATTTTGGTGATAAGGACTTTTTCATTAAAGCGGTGGAAATGACAAGAGGTGATATAAATGGCTGATTTGCAATCAAAATATGAGGAAGCCATTTGGATTGGAAAAGTTCTGTTTGACCGGGGAAAAGCAACAGGGTCTTCCGCGAATATGAGTTTTTTACACGATCATAAGATGTATATTACGGGAAGTGGAACATGCTTTGGCAACTTGACTGAATCAGATTTTGCGATATTGACTATGGAAGGGGAGCATGTTGCGGGAGTAAAGCCAAGTAAGGAGCTTCCTCTTCATCGAACGCTTTATGAGAAAGATTCCGCCACTAAAGCGGTCATTCATACCCATAGTATTTACTCAACTCTTTGGTCTTGTTTAAAGCATGAAAATGAAAAAGATATTATGCCATCATACACTCCTTATTTAAAAATGATGATCGGAACAATTGGATTAATTCCATATGGGAAGCCCGGCTCCGAAACACTGTTTCGTCATTTTAGAGATCGGGTTCATGATAGTGGTGGCTATATTTTACAAAATCACGGCCCCGTTGTAGGCGGAAAAGATTTAATGACCGCGTTTTATTGCTTGGAAGAATTAGAAGAAAGTGCAAGAATTGCTTGGGAATTACGGAATGAAGGTAACCGTGCAGTTTTGATCGATGCCTAAATATGTCAGTTCCTAGTGCATAGGTTATCCACCTGTAGCTTGGATTGATGAGCAGATTTAACCGACTTCAAGAGTGTTTTGCTTGAACTGACGAATCAATTATGCCAAACGGTGCTGGGACATAAGCAAATACGGAACAGCAAAAGGGGTCGGGACAAAACCCTGTAAAATGAAATAAACCGCATGGAATCAAGTTTAAAAACGGTGGTTACCCCTTGATTTCACGCGGTTTTATTTTCGCGATTTTTACGAATATGAATCAGCTTTCAAAAAAATCCCTATCATCGCTACGTCAACATAGTTCGCTTTCCGCAGGTTTCTTCAGCTTCCTTGGAAAGCAAAAGTCGCTTTCCTGCGGGATCTTCAGCTCGAGCTATTCCCGCAGGAGTCTACCTATTTTTACTACGCTAAAACGTTGCGTATTATACACTGGGATAATTTATCCGGCATGTAAGGTGCCGTAAGCTCCCACTTCAAAATCTTGTGTGAATACAAAAGGTCTAAGTGGGATAAAACGGCACCTAAATGCCCGATTGGTTCAACTAACATTCAAGGAGAAAAGCATTCCTTGAATGAAGTTTCACTTTATCCGGCATGTAAGGTGCCGTAAGACTCCCACTTCAAAATCTTGAGTGAATACAAAAGGTCCAAGTGGGAGAAAACGGCACCTAAATGCCCGATTGGTTCAACTAACATTCAAGGAGAAAAGCATTCCTTGAATGAAGTTTCACTTTATCCCGCATGTAAGGTGCCGTAAGACTCCCACTTCAAAATCTTGAGTGAATACAAAAGGTCTAAGTGGAAGAAAACGGCACCTAAATGCCCGATTGGTTCAACTAACATCCAGTAGGAGATGGAAGAAAACTCCTACTGAATGAAGTTTCACTTTATTGTTCGTTTTTTCATCAGCTGATTTAGTTGTGACCCAGCCTTTTGTGAACCCCTGATGAATGTCCGTGCACGAAAAAGCTCTATATGTAGCTTGTTAATCTTTTTAAATCCTTTTATGTCTGGTTCCTTCCTCTTTAATACATAGACTGAAGTGTGGTGATCAAAATAAGCTTCGTCCTTTGAAATGAACCATTCAATCTCAAAACGTGCCGCTTTTCGTCTAGTAGCTTTTCCAAATGTTAAACAGAAATGAAAATTCTTAACTTAAAATGGAATAACCGTTGCTGAAATTTTCATTCAGCTTTATAATAAGTTTTATTAGCTTGTGAAAGCAGGAGGGGTTTTAATTGCCAATTAATATTCCGAAGGAAATGCCGGCGCGGGAAATTCTTGACAAAGAAAAAATATTTGTGATGGATGAGGAAAGGGCCAGTACGCAAGATATCCGTCCTCTTAATATACTTATTTTAAATTTGATGCCCGAAAAAGAAAAAACAGAAGTTCAATTGCTAAGGCTTTTGGGCAATACGCCGCTCCAAGTGAATATTACTTTTTTACGCATGGAAACCCACCAGTCTAAAAATGTGAGCAAATCGCACTTGGAACAGTTTTATCAAACGTTTTCCGATGTTGAAAAATACTATTTCGATGGATTGATCATTACGGGGGCGCCTATTGAGCATCTGCCATTTGAAAAGGTGAATTATTGGGAAGAATTAAAAGCGATTATGGAGTGGTCCAAGGAACATGTAACATCTGTCATGCACATTTGTTGGGGAGCACAAGCCGCGCTTTTTTACCATTACGGAATCGGAAAATTCGAATTGCCGAGCAAGTGTTCCGGTGTATACAAACATAAGGTGTCTGATCATAAAATAAAGCTTGTCAGAGGTTTTGATGATATATTTTTGGCTCCTCATTCGCGTTATACAAGCATCAGCCGCAAAGAAATTCATGACCATCCCGAACTGATTTTGCTTTCGGATGGAGAGGCGGGGCCGTTTTTAATCATATCGAAGGATGAAAAGCATATTATGATTACCGGGCATCTTGAATATGATACAGACACACTGGCAACCGAATATGAACGTGACATCAAAAAAGGACTGGATATTCGCGTTCCAGAAAATTATTTTCCAAATAATAATGCAAACGAAGAACCGGTCAACACGTGGAGATCCCATAGCCACTTGCTGTTTTCTAACTGGTTAAATTATTACGTTTACCAAGAAACTCCTTATGAACAGGATCGAAAAATCAAAGTTGAGTATCCGACTTCGCTTTAATTTGTTGGGGGATGAATATACCGTCCCTCGTTTTTTATGCTTTCTGTCATGAGGAAGAACAGCCTGTTTCACCATTCAACAAACCGGGCGCGTGTCAATATACTATTCATGGATCGCAAAGTGAATTCGGAGGTGATGGCATGGCGGTCGTAAAAGCCAGGGAGTCTGATATCGATTTGCTGGCAAGACTTTTAAGAGCTGAAGCAGAGGGTGAAGGAATCCAAGGCATGTTGCATGTAGGGGCGGTTGGAGTGAACAGAATCCGGGCAAATTGCTCTGATTTTGTTGGAATTAGAACAGTTCCGCAAATGATCTACCAGCCCCATGCGTTTGAAGCGGTAATACATGGTTATTTTTACCAAAGGGCAAGGGAAAGTGAAAGAAGGTTGGCGAGAAGAGCGATCCGGGGGGAGAGACAATGGCCCGCCAAATACAGCTTATGGTATTTCCGCCCGGAAGGAGACTGTCCCGCTCAATGGTATGGCCAGCCGCTTGTCGCTCGGTATAAATCACACTGTTTTTATGAGCCGACGGGAGAAGAATGTCCGAATATTTACAGCACCTTTTGAATTGTTTGCAAACCCGCCGGAAGTGCGGGTTTTTTATTAGATTGAATTTACAGACTTTTTAATTGTAACATGATATATTAAAAGGGAGAGGAGGAATTTTTGTGGCGATTACGTTTAGAATGGAACCCGAAATATTTACGTTTTATGATGGTGAAGGAAACACAATTGAGCGCAAAACGGAGGTGCGTTTCGATCCGTTGACAGGGGAATCATCCCGGCTTGTTTTTGATCCCGGCTTACACATTACCCCGGCTGATTATCAGAAGGCGGCCGAACAAACAGAAGGTGCCAAATGTCCTTTTTGCCCGGAAAACATTATGAAAATGACACCTGTCTTTTCAAAAGAAATGACAGAAACCGGGCGGATCGTAAAAGGTGAAGCGACTTTATTTCCCAACCTGTTTCCGTATAGCAAACATAATGGTGTTGTAGTCATGTCGCGCCAACATTATGTGCGTTTAGAAGAATTTACACGCCAATTGATAAAGGATGCCTTCATGGCCGCGCAGACATACATACAAAGAGCCGCAGCCTTCGATTCAACAGCAACATATGCTTCCATTAATTGGAACTATCTTCCGACATCAGGCGGCAGCATCATCCATCCTCATCTGCATGTCATTATTTCAGAGACCGGGACAAATTACCAAGCATTGACAGGAAGCAAAGCCGATTCATTTGAAAAAGAAACAGGAAAGGAATTTTTTACAGCGCTTTATGATGCGGAAAAGACGATAGGAGAACGGTGGATTGGGGAAAAAGGAAATGTTGCCTGGATGCATGCCTTTGCTCCCAAAAGCCATCATGATTACGTGGCTCTTTTTAAGGGGTGCCACACTTTTGATTCGATTACAGAAGCTGACTGGGATCATTTTGCAGCCGGACTGCAGGCCATTTTTTCTGCTATGCGGGAACAGGGCTTTTCGAGCTTCAACTTTATTTTATCGGCTGATCCCAAGGGAAAAAGCCCGATCCACGCCAGGCTTATTCCCCGGTTAACGATTGGCGCATTACATACAAGCGATATCAACTTTTTCCAGGCGCTTCATCAGGAGCCGCTTACATATAAAGTGCCTGAAGATGTTGCTTCGTTTGCGAGATCCCGCTTTCATGAACAAGTGTAGAGGGAGTCTGGGTCCATGAGGCTCAGGCTCTTTTCAGCTTCTTTAAATGATGGATAATAAAGGAGTGTGGATCGGTAAGCTCGATTTGCTGTTTGTACTGCTCTTTTTTTGACTGATGATCCTTTATATCGCTTTTTAATACCCTTAACATTTCTTTTTCGGGATTTATGCCTCTGTCCCAATTGCTTAATTCTTGTACTAAGCATTCCTCTTTTAAAAAACGCAAATTTTGTTCTTCTTGGCCGGGCAGGGCATCATATACAAAAATGGGCAAATCTTTTGCGATGCACTCGCTGATTGTTACACCTCCCGGCTTCGTTATAATAGCGTCGGCTTCTTCATACAGCCGGTTCATCTCTTCTTTTGATGTAATATAAGTCAAGGGTTCAATGTATGGGTCGTTGTGTTGCTTAACATATTGGAAAAGCTTTTCATTCGTTCCGCAAAGAACCTTATATTGAATATTGCCCGATGGCTGTAACATAAAAATAAACCGGCGTATGGAACCTGCCCCCATATTTCCTCCAGATACTAAAACAGTAAGCTTTTCTTTTTTGTCCCGGTTCCCCCGTTGAGTCTGGAACACGGGATCGATCGGAATGCCTGTAATATAAATTTGGCTTTCCTTAATTCCCATGCTTGCCAGATGGTTTTTTACATGAACGCTGGGAGCGAAATGATAATCAATCCATTTCATCCCCCATAAACTGTTGACAAAATAATCAGTATAGACATTGATGGCCAGTCCGTCCCATATCCTCATTTGTTTAAGGCGGGATAACAAATAGGAGGGAAAAGCATGGGTGCAGATAATGGCATCCGGTTTGGCTTCATCAATCAGTTGCTTCATTTTTGCTAAAAAGAACAACTCATATGCAAAGAAGCGATGTTCCGCTTTTCTTTCTTTTACCGCCGCAAATTTATAAAGGGAGCTGTATAGGTTTGGAAAGCGATGAATCCAATACAGATAAGCGGAGGATACAAGATTTTCAAGTTTTCCGTAGCTAAATGACAATAGATCAACTTTTTCACACTGTATCTCTGTTTCGCAAGTCTCCAATTGCCTTTTCATGACATCGGCAACATGGTGATGGCCCGAAGGAATGTTCAATAAAGGCAAAAACAGGATACGGAACAATGATATGCACCCCTTATCGTATTCTTTTTTACCCCCTTGTATTTCCATTCATATTTTCTTCCTTCAGTACAAAAATATCAATAAAAATATGCTGAAAAGGGAGAAGTCCCGAAAAATGAAATTAAGTCAATTGTTGGAAACGATAGACGAACATGATGAATGGAGGCCATTTCATCATATAGAGGTAAATGGCATCGCCACAAATTCAAAGCTCATACAACAGAACTATTTATTTATTGCGATCAGTGGTTATCGCCATGATGGCCATCAATTTATACCGGAAGCTGTCAAAGCTGGTGCGGCGGCAGTTATTGGAGAAAAAGATCTCCGACTCCGGACAATTCCGTATATGAAGGCTCTTGCCAGATTAGCAAAAGCTTATTATCGGCCGCCGTTAGAGAAAAAAGTGTTGATAGGTGTAACAGGAACGAACGGAAAAACAACAACATGTTTTATGATTAAGCATATATTGGAACAAGCGGGTATTTCCTGCTCCATGTTTACCAGTGTCCAGAACATGATAAATGGACAAAAACGGGCCTCATCCTTGACAACGATAGATCCTCTTAACCTGTATAAGCTGCTTTCAGACAGCCGGGATGATGTGATTATTATTGAGGTTTCGTCACATGGAATGGCCCAGTTCCGGGTTGAGGGAATTGAGTTTGATTATTGTTTATTTACAAATCTGGATCATGAGCATCTTGACTATCATAAAGACATGGATGAGTACTTTCATGTGAAAAGCAAACTTTTTCAACAGTTAAAGCCAAAAGGAAAAGCGATTGTGAATGCCTATAACGAGTGGGGAAAAAAGGTCGTTCAGGAATTGCGATCCAGAGGACAAGCCACCCATGTCATTGGCGACGAAGAGTATCCGTTGCAAATTATCCGTAAGAATCAAAAGGAGCGTCCCATCGCTTTGATGAAGACAAAGGAGAAATCACTGGAGTTAAAGCCTGGCGTGTTGGGCATCCATAATCTTTACAATGCTGCGATGGCGTTTTGGACGGCAAGAATGCTGGATTTGAACGAAGAAGAAATCATTTCCTTTTTAGCGTCGTTCAAAGGAGTTCCCGGCAGATTTGAACTGTTTCTACATCAAAGTGAAGCGATTATTGTGATTGACTATGCCCATACAGCCGACGCTTTTTTTCATTGTTTGAACACCGCACGTTATAATGGCGCAAAACGAATTATTCATGTGTTTGGATTTAGGGGAAGCCGTGATGAGAGCAAGAGACAGCAAATGGTGAAAATGTCTTCGCGATTAAGTGATTTTATCATTCTTACATTAGACGACTTAAACGGCATTTTATATGAGGAAATGGTTGGTCAGCTTCACTTGCTAAATGAGGCGAATAAAGGAATTGTGATCCCTGATCGAACGTTAGCCATCGAGTATGCTGTCAAAAATGCCCGTAAAGGAGACTGGATCGTGATCACTGGAAAAGGAACGGAAACTTATCAGCAAACATTTTCGCTTCCTGCAAGATCCGACGTTGAAACAGTTCGTTTCGTCTGCTCCCAATAAATATCCATAAATTACAGGTTAAAACTCCTCTCATTTCTCTTTATAATGGAGTGGTGAGAGGAGGATCATGAATGTTCATTGTTACCATCATGATGGCCATCCTCATCGGGATTGTCATCTATAAAGGCTATCAAAATACTCATTCTGTCGTTATGAACGAAATTCATATAAATCATCGTTCTGCTGATCGTGCTGGCGGCAGTTCACTGAAAATCTTGCATTTATCCGACCTGCATCTTGAAAATATTTCAATTTGCCCAAACACGCTATATCATCGTGTAAAAAAACTCGACATTGACCTCGTTGCGGTGACGGGTGATTTTTTAGACCGAAAGCGCAGCCTTCCAAAGCTCATCCCATACTTGAAAGTTCTCAATAAATTAAATCCCTCATACGGCTCATATGCTGTTTTTGGCAACCATGATTATGTCTTAAAAGACAAATACTTTCATCAGCTTAAAAAAATACTGAATGATTTTGGCTTAAAAACGCTGCAAAATCAAAATGACCTGATTCAAATCGGAAACAAACGGATCAATATTATTGGCATCGATGACTTCAGCACCAAGCGCAGCAACTTAAAAGAGTCTTATAAAGGAGTGGAAAATGGATATAATCTCGTTTTCACCCATGACCCGAATGTTGTCCTTTCGATGAAAGAAGAATATCATTTCGACTATCTTCTTTCCGGCCATTTCCACGGCGGGCAAATTCATTGGCCAAAACCATACCATCTTGTAAAAATGGGAAAATTAGTAAAAATGAATATGCTCAAAGGGTTGCACCACTACAAAGAACGGCCGTTCTATATCAACGAAGGCCTCGGCCAAACAGGTGTGAATATCCGGATTGGAAGCCGGCCAGAAATTACTGTCCATAACGTAACCATACCGGAAGAAGTTAAAGAAGTTGGGGCAGCTATGTAGTCTTTCTTGAAGCGGTTCCTGAGGGGAGCGCTTTTTTTGATGGAAAAAAAGCATAGTATATATTTGTGAAAAATATATACTTGATTGAAATATATATTTCTGTTACATTTATCCCATGGATAGGACAAGTTTAATCAAAGGCCATTTAGAAATGTGTGTATTATCGATTTTATCAAAGGAAAAAAGCTATGGGTATGAAATAATGAAAAAGTTGGAAGAACACAATTTGAAATTGAAAGGAGTGGGAAGCATTTATCCCATCTTGACGAAGCTCAAAGAGCAAGAATGGGTCCATACACATCGTGAAATGACAGAAAGCGGCAAGGTGAGAGTTTATTATGAAATCAATGAAAAAGGGAAATTGTACCTTCAAAAGAAGATCATTGAATGGTTGGAACTGCAAATGGATATTAAATCCTTACTGCGAAAAGGGTTGAAAGGAGAGCTTTTAGAATGAACATTCACTTAACCTTGGCAGAAAAGCAATTTTTACATGAAGTGATGACAGAACTCAAGCAATATCAAATACATTCAAAGGATAGAAGAAATATTAGACTGCAGCTTCTGGAGCATATCCAAGAATCGCGTGAACACGGCCAAGACAGTATCCAAGATTTTGGGGAGCCGACAACATTTGTCAAGGATTTTTTAGAAGTGAATGGCATAGATCTCCATTCTAAAATGAAGCAAATACAAAAATTCAAAAGCAGGCCAGGATTGTTATGGGTGACAGGCCTCTTTGCTTTTATACTGGCTTATCTCTGCTCTCAGCTTATACTATCGATGTTTTTAACAGAAGCCTTTAACCCGCAAAAAACATATAACTCCTTTGATTATCATATTTTTTATCGGATTTCGGAACATTCATGGTGGAATGTCTTACTCATGATGATTAGCATATCTGCATCCTTGCTCGTTTCCGCGCTTGTGGTGTTTTCTATGCGAAAAATAAAAGGATACAGGTGAAAAAAGCATGAAAATACTGCAAGTGAAAGTCGTTTTTGTATGCTTATTATTAAATCCGTTCATGTTATTTCTGCCGGTCGCGAATGTCTCCGCCGAACGAGATATTCAGGTTGAGATAGACAATTATGTAGAAGCCTATTTAGAAGAACAACGGATTCCGGGGGCCGCTATTGCTATTGTACATGAAAATAACCTCTTTTATTCTAAAGCGTGGGGTATAACAGGAGAATCGGGGGAAAAAGTAACGACTAAGACACCTTTTACGATAGGATCAATCAGTAAGTCATTGACTGGACTAGCCATCATGAGATTAATAGAAGAAGGTGCTGTGAACTTGGAGGACCCGGTCCAACAATATCTTCCATGGTTTACACTAAAAGATCGCCAAGCCGCCTCGCAAATCACTATTAAACATTTATTAACGCAAACAAGCGGAATGAGTACATATTCAGGTCTATCTATATCGGATCAAGAATCTCAAGATATGGGCATGATCCGGGAGAATACAAAAAGTTTTTCGAATGTTGCGCTAACCGCTAAACCCGGAGAAAAACACCAGTATAGCAATGCCAACTTCTTAATTCTTGCCGCTATCATTGAAGAAGTGACAGATCAAACTTATTCTGAGTACATGGAACAGCAAGTTTTTTCGCCATTGGGGATGAAGCATGCAGCGGCTGATAAGCGTTCGGCGTATGAAAAAGGATATTTGGCCGGTTACCAATCATGGTTTGGAATTCCCCGAAAGAGTGCCGTGGCTTATGATAATGGAGGCGCGCCTTATGGATACATAACTGCGAGTGCGGAAGATATGGTCCATTTTATATCGTTGCTTCGTCAGCAGGAAAGTCCTTTTTTAAGCAAGAAGACGATGGACCTTTATACAACTCCTTATGTTCAAACCGGTGAACATCGGTATTATGGTCTTGGAATAAGGATTACAAACCCAGATTCTACAGAAGAAATGATCTGGCATTCAGGCTCAACCCCTGATTCGCATGCTGAGGTGTTCTTTATACCAGAAACCGGTTGGGGTGGAGCGATTCTTACGAATAAAAATCATATTTTAGAAGAAGAGGCACTCATCTACCTGAAGCAAGGGATCATCAACATTTTACATGGAGAAGAACCTGTTGAAGTTCCTGAATACACACCTACTGTTCAATTTATCATGCTTGGAATCATATGTTTGCTTCTTGCCATGTGTATTTATCAGTTAGTCAAGGTGAAATCAGGAACAGTTCGCAAAAGAAAGTTGTGGCGTATTTCCGGAGTCATCCTGTTAGGTTTATCCATTGCCATTATTCCATTGTTCATTTATAGTACAGGCTCCCCGTGGCATTCGATCACATTATTTGCTGCTGATATCGCCTTGCTTACGCTAGTATTAGTTGCCTTGTTGGCAGTGAATGGGATATCCATTATCATCAGATCATTTAGAAAATAAAAAAGTGAAAATTGTTCAGCTTGTAGAAAAAGTGCTCTGCAAGCTTTTTTATTTCAATAGGATGAATGTATGTGTTGTAATTCATTTTTTTACGGAGCGGCGAAGCTGGCAATTATTCGGGAAAGCTTCATCAGCTAAAGGAGGGAGGGTCAGAATCAAGCTGGAATTTATCCAATTCAATCGTTGGCTAAGTGACAGGTGAAAAGGGAAATAAAATGAGCCCAAAGAACGAATCCCTCTTCGTCTTTGGGCTACGAATCCTCAATTATTTTTTGACGGCGTCATCTTTTGGCGCCGACCAAAAGGCAGCAATGATAGAAACAATCAAAACGATAAATGGAGCATAAAAGATAAAAAATTGTTGCATGTTAGAACCCCCGTTTAAGCTTTGTTTTTCTTATCGCCTTTTACATAATTTTTATCAAAAAGGAACAGCCGCAATAGCAGGTACAGGGATGGGATCAATAATCCAAGGCCCGCTATGAAAGCGATGATCAGCGAAATGGCCATGGCTTCATTTGTAAAACTGTCATAAAGTGTTAAATGCGGATACAGCAAATACGGATAATGAGAGATGCCATATGCATAAAATGCAAGAGCAAATTGGCCTACAAGCAGCCAGAACGCTCTGCCGTAATGTTTTCTTTTCCAAATGAGCCATACTGTATTTAGAAACAGCAAGAAAGAAAGGGCAAACATCCACCATACATCGAGCATTCTGTCAAAATGTTCTATGTTATGACGCCGAAGCTCAACGATAATTCCGGAGGCCGTGATAATTAAAGGCAAAGACCAGATGAGCGCATACTTGCGCATCAATTCTGTTGCTTTTTTGTCATTGGCTTTGTTCGCGTACCAGGTTAGAAAAACAGCTGAAATATAGAGAACGGCCACAACACTAAGAACCACGATGCTCCACGTGAGCGGACTCTTGAAAAGAGCCAAGTAATCAAGTACAGGTTGGCCATTTTCGATGGATACGAACCCGCCTTCAGAAATGGTGAGCACGATCGACAGGGAAGCCGGGAGGAACAGGCCGGATAATCCATACATGAACGAGTATCCTTTATGTCCTCGCGAACCGTATGTTTCAAATGCGTAATACGAGCCCCTGATCGCCAACAACAGAATCGAAATGCTCACCGGGACAAGCAGTGTTGTTCCATAATAGAAGGCTGTCTTGGGAAAAAACCCAACGATACCGACGAAAAAGAAAACGAGAAAAACGTTGGTCACTTCCCAAACGGGAGACAAATAACGCTGAATAATGTTGGTTAAAATATGCTGCTTTCCTGTAAATAAACTGTATGCGTTGAAAAAGCCCGCACCGAAGTCTATGGAAGCGACGATGACATAACCGAACAGAAACGTCCAAAGCACCATGATTCCGATAATTTCAAGATTCATTGAATGACACCGCCTTTGTCCGCCTCGCGGTCTTCCAACTCGCGTTCGACCGGGTTTCGTCTAAACATCCGGCTTAAAATGACGACACTGCCAATCGCAAGAATCACGTATAGCCCTGCGAATAATATGAGCATTAAATCAACTTGGTCGCTTGAAGTGGCTGCTTCGGCCGTACGCATGATACCCCGGAGAACCCACGGTTGTCTTCCGACTTCCGCCAGCCACCAGCCCATTTCGATGGCGATTATCGATAACGGTCCGCCAAGAACGATCAACCAGCGGAACCACTTTGTATGAATGAATGCCCATGACCTCTTTGTGCCCAACCAATAGAGGAAGGACAAAAACATCATCCATACGCCGATCGTTACCATAATGTCAAAGAGATAGTGAATATATAATGGAGGGATCTCATCCTCCGGAAATTCCTCCAGACCTATCACTTCTGCAGAAGGTATTCCATGCGCCAAAATGCTGAGTGCCTTTGGAATTTCAATGGCGTATTTTACTTCTCCATTTTCCAGCGTCCCATATAAGATAAGGGGTGCATCGGCTTCTGTTTCAAAATGCCATTCGGCCGCAGCCAATTTTTCCGGTTGATATTCCGCCAAATATTTACCAGAGAAATCTCCGATCACTGCAGTCGCAATCGAAAAAATCAACCCAAGCTTCATCGTTAAATAAAGTGCTTTTTTATGATAAATATGATCGGAGCCTTTTATCAATCGGAATGCGGCAATGGCTGCCAATACAAACGCGGAGGTCATATAGGCGCTTGCGACAACGTGAGCCACCTTCGTCGGCATGGCCGGGTTGAACATGGCGAGAATTGGATTGATGTTTACAAGCTCTCCATTCACAATGTCAAACCCTTGCGGCGCATTCATAAATGAGTTTACCATCGTGATAAATACAGCTGAAAACGAGGCGCCGATGGCAACCGGAATGAGCAGCAATAAATGCTTGCGCTGGTTTTCAAACCGATCCCAAGTATATAAATAGATCCCTAAGAAAATGGCCTCAAAGAAAAAGGCGAAAGTTTCCATAAATAACGGCAAAGCAATTACGTTGCCCGCCAATTCCATAAAGTTGGGCCATAGGAGCGATAATTGCAAACCAATGGCTGTCCCGGTGACAACACCAACCGCGACCGTAATAACGAAACCGCGTGTCCATCTTCTTGCGAGCAAAATATAATGCTCATCGTTCTTTTTGATCCCGACCCATTGGGCGATCATAATCATTAAAGGAACTCCAACACCGATAGTGGCATAAATAATGTGAAAAGATAGAGTAAGCTCCGTCAAAACTCGGCTATAAAATAACGCATCTTCGTTGATCAATCCTATTCACCCTTTTCGTTTAACTAAATATCCGGCCGAGGAGTGATAATAGCATGATGATCGCAACACCAAATGCAAGTCCGATCAAATAACGTTCATGTTTTTTATACAAAACACATCACCTCTATTCTTATCATACCCTCATTTTCTTTTTTGGAACGGATATTGTGTGGCAAATTCATCTCGTCTTTATGATAAAAAGGTGAAATCCAGAAGGTGTTTGAATAGAGTGAAAACAACAGAAAGACAGAAAAGTTATTTTCATATAATGTTGAAGGTGGGCAGTTGCGGCATCATGACCAGGTCATAAAAAGGCTTCTGATATTTATGGTAGGTCATAATACTTCATGATGCAATTGAATTGCATTCATCACCTTGAAATCAAAAAACATAATTGAATATTATTCATTCGTTGCGTGCAACGGATTTTTAGTGGGTAGCAGATGTTGGCACAAAAGTTATTTAATGAAGTAAACATGAAATTTCTCCCGGCATATAGCAGTTAAAGGGTTGGTGTTGGCGCTTTTCTTGATCGAAATGGATTTCACGCAGAGACGGCATAAATTTCTGTAACAGCCACTATATTAGTAAAGGCAAGATTTCATTTGCAAAGCTTTTTTTTCAAAGTAAAGCCTGGGGGGGGGAACTATGTGGGCGAGCATTATCGGGTTGTCATCATTGGCGGCGGCACCGCCGGAATTAGTACGGCGGCAAGGCTGTTGAAAGAATTGAAAAACCTGTCCGGAGAGATTGCGGTGATTGATCCGTCTGACAAGCATTATTATCAACCGCTTTGGACACTGGTTGGCGGCGGTGCGGCTAAAAAGGAAGATACGGTCAGAAGCATGGGCCAACTCGTTCCGGATGGAGCCGTTTTGCTGAAAGATGCGGCAGTTTCGTTTTATCCGGAAGAGAATGTCATTGATCTGGCGGATGGCTCCAAAGTTTCTTATGATTATTTGGTTGTGGCAGCTGGCATTGAAATAGACTGGGGCGGAATTAAAGGATTGCGAGAATCGATTGGCAAAGGCGGTGTTTGCACCAACTATTCCTACGAGTATACCGATTATACGTGGGAGGTGATTCGCGGCTTTAATGGGGGAAATGCCGTGTTTACCCAACCGGCAACACCTATTAAATGCGGAGGGGCACCGCAGAAAATAGCATACTTGGCGGAAGATTATTTTACCCAAACAGGTATTAGGCATAAAACGAATGTCATTTTTGCATCAGCCAACCCGGCCATATTTGATGTTGTCAAATATCGGAAAGCGCTCGAAAAAGTTTTGGATCGGAAAAAAATCGATGCCCGGTTCCTGATGAATTTGACAGAAGTACGCCCTGATGCAAAAGAGGCGGTATTTGAACATATTGAAACAAAAGAAGAAGCTGTTATTCGCTATGAAATGCTGCATGTTACTCCTCCGATGCGGTCGCCTTCCTTTATTAGAAACAGTCCCATCGCGGATGAAGCGGGATGGGTCGATGTACACCCGCGTACGCTCCAGCATACAAAATATGAGAATATTTTTTCTCTCGGTGATTGTTCCAATTTGCCAACTTCGAAAACAGGTGCTGCCATTCGTAAGCAGGCTCCAGTAGTCACGGAGAATATCATTGCAATGATGAAAGGGGAAGTGCCTGCCGCCACATATGACGGATATACTTCTTGTCCGTTGGTAACGGGATATAACTCTTTGATTCTGGCTGAATTTAATTATGATAAAGAGCCGGTTGAATCATTTCCAATAGATCAGGCGAAGGAACGGAAGAGCATGTATATGTTAAAAAAGGACGTTTTACCCATTATGTATTGGAATGGGATGCTGAAAGGAACGTTGTAAAGTAGAAAGGGGAAGCGTGATGGCCAAGACAATCGTTTCGAATAAAGATTGGCTGGATCAAAGTGATCCCGACACGCAAGAGGCGTTGCAAAACATTTTGAAGCAACTGCCCGAACTGGCAGATCATATCGAAAAAATGAATCGGGCCGCCTCTTTTGGTGAGACACTGCTGAAAGACGACGAGACATTACACAAAGTCAAATTGTTCTTGGATCATTCCAATTTGGATATTGGAACGATTACAGCCGCGATCCGTTTACTTGAGAAATTGCCATTTCTTGTGGAAGTGGCGGATCGGCTAGAGACTTTCATCAGATTTATCGAAAGTGTTTTAAAAGATGAACAGTCCCTGAGCTATTTACAAAGGAATATGGAAGAATATTTGTCCGATGCCACTGACAAAGTGGCAGAAGGGAAGCAACTTTGGGAACAAGTCAAACAAATGGCCGAAAACAACGAAAAGCAAATCACCCTGTTTACCGTCATGAAATGGATGAAGGAGCCGAAAGTGCAAAAGCTTTTAGCTTATGTGCAAGCATTGATCTATGTTCTTCCAGCGGAAGAAAATAGAAAGGAAGTGTAATGGTCTTGTTTATGCGCTATTTTTATGATGAATACCTTGCCCATGCCTCTTATTTGGTCGGTTGTCAAAAAACAGGGGAGGCGATTGTCATTGACCCGGCGCGGCATATTGATCCGTATGTCACAGTGGCCGAGCAGCAGCGCTTGACATTGACGGCGGCGGTCGAGACACATATCCATGCCGATTTCGTTTCCGGCTCCCGTGAGCTGGCTGATCAATATGGCGCGACATTGTATTTATCAGATGAAGGTGGCGAGCATTGGCAATACAAAAACCTCGAACATGTGAGCCATCAGCTAGTAAGGGAAGGGGACACACTGCAAATCGGGAGTCTGGAATTAATGGTCATTCATACCCCGGGACATACACCTGAAAGTATTTCCTTGATATTGACAGATACATCTGATGGAAAAGAGGCGCCGGTCGGTATATTTACGGGAGATTTCGTGTTTGTCGGGGATGTCGGCCGCCCGGATCTTTTGGAAACGGCGATAGGAGTTGAAGGGGCGGCATTAGATGGGGCGAAAGCAATGTTTCGTTCACTTGAACGTTTTAAGGCATTGCCGGACTATTTACAAGTTTGGCCGGCTCACGGCGCCGGAAGCGCATGTGGAAAAGCTTTGGGCGCGATCCCAAGCTCAACTGTCGGCTATGAAAAAATGTATAATTGGGCTTTGCAGTATGATGATATCCGAATATTTGCCAAGGATTTGATGGCGGGTCAGCCCGAACCACCACCTTATTTTTCTATTATGAAAAAAGTGAACCAATCAGGCCCTCCATTATTAAAGCACCTTTGCTCTCCTGTAAAAGTCAATGACGCGGGCTCTTTATACAGTTGGCTGAAAAAAGGAACGGTAGTCGACACAAGGCCAGCGGAAGATTTTGGCAACGGGCATGTTCCGGGCTCCATCAACCTCCCATTCAATCAAAGTTTTGCCAATTGGGCAGGCTGGCTGATCGATTATGACAAACCGCTATATATATTGGCGGCTGACGGAAAGTTCGCGGAAATCGCGCAAGTCCTTTCATCAATTGGTATCGATTCTATAGCGGGATATATGAATGTTCACACTGCATTAAGAAAATATTTAGAATTGGAAACGTTCGATAACGTGGAGCTTGATCATATTCAAAACAGCTCAAATGTTAAAAAATACGCTTTCCTTGACGTTCGTAATGTAAAAGAGTGGGAGCAGGGGCATATATCCGGCGCGCTTCATATTCCACTGGGACAATTGCCAAAACGGCTGAATGAAATTCCGGAAGAGGAGCCGATTGTTGTTTATTGCGCTTCTGGTTTCCGTTCGGCAATAGCCGCCAGTATTTTGCAAGCGCAAGGGATCAAAGATGTCGTTAATTTGTCAGGCGGGTATAACAAGTGGAAACAGGGGGCGGAAGCGTCCGTCTAAGCGGATTTCCGGATCATAAGATCGTTCGCCGGCGTTTTTTGCCGGCTATTTCTGTTTTATGGAAGCATACATGTCGTCTTCATGCACCAAAGAAGGTATAATCAAATAATAGTTTGCGATTTGGTCGAAAAAATGACCGGGAGGTGCTTAAATTGAAGATTTATTCGTTAAATGTAGGCCTGCCCCAGTTGGTCAGTAATCAAAAGGGACAAGTCGTGAAGTCTGGCATTCGAAAAAAGCCGGTCGCCTCCGTCTTCCTTGCAAAAAACGGATTCCAAGGGGATGATGTCGCTGATAAAGCGAATCATGGCGGGGATGATCGGGCGGTTTGTTTTTATCCATATGAACACTATGAAGAATGGAACGATTTGGTTGAAAGAGAGCTTTCCATACCGGCTTTTGGCGAAAACATCACGATTGCCCATTTTCCGGAAACCGAAGCATGTGTGGGAGATGTAATAGAAATTGGCGAAGCGGCTGTCCAAATTACTCATGGCCGCATACCATGTGCCAAAATCGATATTTTTAACCGTGTCAATGGCATGTTTTATAAAGTGATTCAAACAGGAAAAACAGGTTATTTTGCAAGGGTGCTTAAAGAGGGGACAGTTACGGAAAATAGTCCGGTGAAATTGGCTGATCGTCTGGAATCAGCGATGACCGTTGCTCACTTAAACCATTTGTTTTTCTTCGACCGTACTAACAAGCCTGAACTTGAAAGAGCGGTCTCCATCCCCGAACTGGCAGAAGATATGAGATCCAGACTGAAGCAGTTGCTGGATAAAATATGAAAAGTGATCAACAGAAGGAAAAAAGCGCTCTCGTCAACTAATGCCCCTTGACTTTTTTCGTGATAATCATCATAATGAGTTACAAACTATGAACGTTAACGGAGGATCAGTAAGCGGATCTTTCTGTGCAAGAGAGCGAAATTTATAAGCTGGAAGATTTCGTCACAAGAAAACCGCCGAACCTGCCTCCCGAGTCCCGTGCAAACACGGGCGCGTCCTGGCGTTATCAGGGAAAGAGGAGTGCCTGCGGGCACTCAAATAATGGTGGTACCGCGGAAGAAGCTCTTTCGTCCTTATGGAAGGATGGAAGGGCTATTTTATTTTCCATTTATTTACTGAAGGATCATGTACGAGGAGAAGGATCATGAAAAAGAAAAGAATTGTCGTCAAAATAGGGAGTAGCTCCTTGACAAATGACCAAGGGGAAATAGATCAAACAAAGTTTATGGATCATGTGTACGCATTGGCAGCTTTAAAAAAGGCTAAACATGAGGTTATATTGGTTTCTTCGGGGGCGGTGGCGGCAGGTTTTAAAAAGCTAGGATATCCGACCCGCCCTGTTACGGTCAAAGGTCGCCAAGCTGCCGCTGCTGTCGGACAAAGCCTTCTCATCCAATTATATTCAGAAAAATTGAGCGAATTTCACATTGTTCCTGCCCAACTGCTTTTAACGAGGAGCGACTTTGCGGACAGATCGCGGTTTAGAAATGCGTTTGCCACGATTACAGAATTATTGGATCGCGGTTTATTGCCGATTATTAATGAAAACGATACGGTTGCTGTGGATGAATTGACATTCGGGGACAATGACATGCTCTCAAGCCTCGTGAGCGGCTTTATTCATGCGGATATGCTGATTATTTTAACGGACATCAACGGTCTGTATGATTCAAACCCTCAGACGAATCCACACGCCAAAAGATTTGACAGAATCGAGGAAATTACGGATGAACTGCTTGCCTTGGCGAACGGAACGGGTTCGAAGGTCGGAACAGGAGGCATGAAATCAAAGCTGTTGGCGGCAAAAACGGCGTTATCTTTGGGAGTTCCCGTTTTTATCGGCAAAGGGGAAGGAACAGATAAACTGCTTCAGATTTTAAAGGGATGCGGAGACGGAACTTATATTACAAATGAATCGCTCGGCTCTATTAATGCGATTCGCCAGTGGATCGCGCTCCACTCCGAGACTTCCGGAAAAATCTACGTTGATGAAGGGGCGGAGGAAGCCATTTTGTATAGGGGCAGCAGTTTATTGCCCGCAGGCGTAGATCAAGTAAAAGGAACATTTCAAAAAGGGGATGTTGTAGAAGTATTTGGTGTCAGCGGCTTGCTTGGCCGGGGCGAGGTGGAATGTTCCGCGGATGAGTTACGAGATTTTATTCAAAGTAAACGAGCGAATATAAACAAAAGAACATTGATACCGACCGTTGAGGTTATTCATAGAAACCGTTGGGTCAGTGTTTAATCAATTTAAAGGGGGATGAAAAACATGGATATTATGGAACAGGTAACAGCGGGCGAAGTGAAGAGGAAGGGAAAGGCCGCAAAAGCGGCTAGCCTAAAGATGGTGAATTTGTCAACGGCAGAGAAAAACAAAGGTTTGGAGTTGATCGCAGAACAGTTGTTGGCGCAACAAGCCTTGATTTTGACGGAAAATGCCAAAGATTTGCAGTTGGGAAAAGAAAATGGTTTGTCCGATGCCGTGTTGGACAGAATTATGCTGAATGAAAAAAGAATCAATGATATGGCGCATGCTGTAAGGTTGCTTACTGAATTACAAGATCCGATTGGTGAAACATTGGAGACGATTCAAAAAGATAACGGTCTGTCCATCCAGAAAAAACGGGTTCCCATCGGTGTGATCGGCATGGTGTACGAAGCGAGACCCAATGTGACCATCGATGCGGCCACGCTCTCGCTGAAAACTGGAAACGCAGTGATTTTAAGAGGAAGCTCATCTGCCAAATATTCGAATATGGCACTCGTCAAGATCATTCATCAAGCACTTGACAAAAGCAGTATTCCGGCAGACGGGGTGCAATTGATCGAGGATATGAGCAGGGAAACGGCGAGGGAACTTTTTCGGTTGAACGAATATTTGGATGTATTAATTCCCCGTGGAGGTAAAAACCTCATTGAAACAGTCATTCGGGAATCTACCGTGCCAGTCATTGAAACAGGTGCCGGAAATTGTCATATCTATATTGATGAACATGCTGATAAGACAATGGCGGAAAAGATTGTCTTAAATGCAAAATTACAAAGGCCTTCAGTATGTAATGCGGCCGAGTCCATTTTGATACATGAGCATTGGTTGCGGCAAAATGGCAAGGGGATTTTGGAAAAACTTGCTGAACAACAAGTGGAAATCTATGGTGATGAGCAAGTGTGTTCCAGCTTTCCAAGTGCGAAACGCGCCACTGAAGAAGACTGGGCAGCAGAATACTTGGGCCTGCAAGTCAGTGTAAAGACTGTTCAATCCGTAGATGAGGCCATTGCCCATATTAACACATACGGAACAAAACACTCCGAAGCAATTGTGACCAGCAACGAAGCCAATGCCGAGAAATTTTTAAGCAGCGTTGACGCCTCAGCGGTTTACCACAACGCTTCTACCCGTTTTACAGATGGGTTTGAATTTGGTTACGGGGCCGAAATTGGCATCAGCACACAAAAATTGCACGCGCGGGGTCCCATGGGATTAAAAGCCCTCACCTCATCCAAGTTTTATGTTTATGGAGATGGACAAATCCGGGAATAAAATGATTAAATAGAGATAAGCAGATTATGAGAGAAGGAGATAGTATCTTGAAAAGTAATCAAATTACCGTTGAAATTAGCGATAATCGAAAGGAAAAACCCGCCTTTTCGAGCCTTCAATTTGGAAAAACGTTCACGGACCATATGTTTGTCATGGATTATACGGAAGATCAAGGTTGGCATCATCCAAGAATTGTTCCTTACCAACCGATCACGCTCGATCCAGCAGCAACCATCTTTCACTACGGACAAACCGTTTTTGAGGGACTAAAAGCATATTTGTCAGAAAATGAAGAAGTCTTTCTTTTTAGACCAGAAGAAAATATCAAAAGGTTAAATCGGTCATGTGAACGACTCTGTATCCCGCAGGTCGATGAGGAAATTGCCTTGGAAGCTTTACAGAAGCTTGTTGACATTGACCGGGAATGGATTCCGAATGTCGAAGGGATGGCCCTTTATATTCGTCCGTTCATCATTTCTACGGAGCCCAATTTGGACGTGACTCCGTCAAAATCGTATACATTCATGATCATCCTTTCGCCTGTTGGTGCTTTTTACAAAGAGGGGATAAATCCTGTAAAGATAGCGGTTGAGCAAGAGTATGTCCGGGCGGTCAGGGGCGGAACGGGAAATGCCAAAACAGCCGGGAATTATGCCGGAGCCATGCTCGCCCAAAAGCAATCCGGAAAATCCGGCTATTCGCAAGTTTTGTGGCTGGACGGTAAAGAAAATAAATATATCGAAGAAGTCGGCAGCATGAATGTATTTTTCAAAATAAACGGGGAAGTGGTAACCCCGGAACTAAGCGGCAGCATTTTGGAAGGTATTACCAGAAAATCGGTCATCGAATTGCTGAAACATTGGAATGTCCCTGTATCGGAACGAAAAATTTCGATTGACGACATTTATGATGCGTATAAAAACGGACAGCTCGAAGAAGCGTTTGGAACCGGTACTGCAGCCGTTATTTCACCTATTGGCGAGTTATTTTGGAAAAGCGAAAAACTTATCATTAACGATGGAAAAACGGGAGAGTTGGCCAAAAAAATATATGATGCGTTAACCGGCATACAAACAGGTAAGGTCGAAGATCCATTTGGTTGGCGAGTGACAGTTCAATAACGAAAAAATAAAGCCTCTAAAAAGCTGAAATATGTGCTTCGGAGGCTTTTTCCATTCAAGGGAGGCATGTAATTGGAATCGATACCAGACCATACAAAAGAAAATTTGCGAGTGTTGTTTATTGGCTTTAACCCCAGTATTCGCTCCGGTGAGACAGGACACCATTATGCGAATCCGACAAATCGCTTTTGGACCATATTGCAACTGTCGGGGCTTACGGAAAGGAAATACTCGTCTGAAGAAGATTACAAACTTCTTGATTTGGGATATGGCTTGACAAATATTGTGGCAAAACCGACGAAAAATGCCGCGGAACTTACAAAAGCAGAATATGAGGCGGGTAGAAAAGCATTAATTCAAAAAATAAGCCGATATAAGCCGAAGATCGCTTGTTTTGTTGGGAAGGGAGTCTATGAGCAATTCAGCAGGCAAAAGAACATTCCCTGGGGGAAGCAACAGCGTTCGGTTGTCCCTGGAACAATTGATTTTGTCGCGCCTTCTTCGAGTGGCCTAGTCCGCATGAAAATCGTTGAAATAGCCGCAATCTACCGCGAACTAAAAGAACTGCTTTCGCAACTGGAAAAGTAAAAGCTCGGATAGAAGAAATCCGCCAAAAGCCAATAGGCAAACGGCTATAAGATCCACCTACTGGAGAACACCCGCACATATCAAAAAGGTGGAACATGAAGTAGCAAGGCTAAGAGTAGCATAGCCCTTTGTTTTTTATGACTCTTTATATTTCGGCTATGTTAAAATATATCTTGAATAATAAAAGAAATAAGGTGATTGACATGACGACTACAGATAAAAATCGAGAGCTTCCCCCAAAAACATGTACGATTGAAAGACTTGTTACTGTAAAAAGAGATGTTGAAAATGTCATTAAAGGAATCAAAACCGCAACACGAAGAAATGGACGATATGCAGACATTGGCGAAGTGATGGATTTGAATGGATATCAATTTGTCGTTCATAATGTATATTCCCAATCACTGGGAGAGATGAAGGACGAGCATGCGCAACAAGAAGGCTATGAAAGTCTGGAAAAGTATAAAGAAAATATATTGAAGCTGCATCCAGGCATGCCGTGGTCTCCCAAGATGAAAGTGTGGGTACATGAATTTTCACCGTTGCAAAAATAAGCCCTCAATCCAAATGCCGAGATATCCAAGCTGTTGCCAGGCATGCAAGAGTTTATTGCTATGTGATCCATAGGCTCGATGATGAGGTTAATCATGTTCATCGACAAATGAAAGATACAAATCTTAAAGCGCTTTTTTCCAAGCTCAAAGGATTTGGCGGCCAGAATTGTTGCTACTATTGAACTTAACGAAATTGCATTTTATTGAAAAATAATTTGGATGAGTATTTCACAAGGCTGAGATACTCATTTTTTAATCATTCAAATCGCCTATTATGCTTTTAACAAAAATATAGTGGAAAAGCTTCTGAACAAAAGACGATTAACATGGCTCCCGCCATGTAGATAACATACTTGACAACTCATTGTATTGTCGTCTGTTCGGGACTACTTAAAC
This sequence comes from Siminovitchia sp. FSL H7-0308, assembly GCF_037980985.1. Taxonomy (NCBI): domain Bacteria; kingdom Bacillati; phylum Bacillota; class Bacilli; order Caryophanales; family Bacillaceae; genus Siminovitchia; species Siminovitchia sp. FSL H7-0308. The sequence goes on along the minus strand of NZ_CP150282.1, from coordinate 1,904,058 downwards.
GATAAATTGCTGATGTGGTGGTTTTTGATTATGGGTAAAATTAAAAAAGCCGGAAATAATAATCCCATTCCGAAAAGGAGGAGGTTTTTTTATGAAACGTAAGGCGGGTAGTGAAAAGCAAACAAGCAAACAACCATTTCACCATGACGACGCGACAACAAACACTAAAAGAAAAAACCGCAAGTCTGTCCAATCTGAGAGGATGCGCTACAAAAACGCCGATGATGTATATGAATAAGAAAAGCCGTAAGATTTCCTCGATGTTTCATAATCTTCTTACTTGCTCATAAAATGGACAAGGAAGGAAATTTTTTCGGAGGGGAAACGATGTGGAAGATATAAATGTCCGTTTAAAAGGTAATGACCACTTCTTATGAGACGTCTATTCCTAACATATGCTTGTTTATTTGGCGGCGCTTTTTTGCAAGGGATGTCCATGTCCATCTTTCTTTTTCCACATTCTATTCCTTCCGGAGGGGCAGCCGGCATAGCGTTGTTATTGAATCACTGGTTTGATTTAACACTCGGATTTTCTCTATGGCTCGCCAATGCCGTATTTTTGTTGTTTGCCTTAAATTATTTTGGTTATACATGGACGTTTCGAACGATCCTTTCTGTTGCCACGACCTCAGCGACCATCAGTGTTTTAACAGCCCAAGTCACTTTTCCCCACGGGCATATTGTAATCGATCTATTAGCTGGCAGCTTGTTTTTTGGATTGGGAGTGGGGCTGCTGATCAGGGCGGGGACATCGAGCGGAGGAATGGTTATACCGGCACTCATGATTGCCTTTCATAAAAACTGGAGCCCTGGAAAAGTGATGATGTGTATTAATTTGGGCATTTTTTTGCTTACATCGCTCGTGATAGATTATAAGATTGTCATTTTTGCGATTGTCTGTCAATTGATATCCACAAACATCATTGATTTTATATACGGGCTGAACTTTCACAAAATGTTGGCTTTAACCCCCTATTGGAGAAAAAAATAAAAAGCTGGGCTGGAACATGGACACTCGCGTGTAAAAAAGAAGGAGATCTTAAAAGATCCCCAATGTCCGATGATTGAAATTGAGCGTCATAAACTCATTATTATCAAAAGATATTTTGTTCATTTCTTTTATATCTCCGGTATTATAGTACGAAATCAAAGCTCGCGCCCATGAACCGTGGCCAAAAATCAACACGTTTTTTTGATTTTTATATTTTTCCAAACATAATTCAATTCGTTGTTTTAGATCATTCAATGATTCCCCCAATTGAATCTCTTTCGGATTGCTGGTCCATCTATCGCCAAAGGTTTCAAATAATATAGATTTATGCATACCTTCAAATGGACCGAAATCCAATTCATCCAGCAACGGGTCAATGGTGGGGCGATAACCGTATTGCTCGGCTGTTTGAACTGTTCGTTGCAATGTGCTGGCCAGCACTTTACTAAACGGTCCGAGCCGAGAAAGGCTTCTTTGGTTTTTGGCAATTTGTCTTTGTACTTCCCGTGTTACCGGTGCGATGGGTATATCTCGTCTGCCTTGCAGCTTCCCCAGTGTATTCCATTCAGTGGGAAGATGCCTTAAAATGTTAACTTGCATGCACGCTCCTCCACATAAAATGTTTCACAACGCAGCCCGCAGCGTTGCGCCTCCAGAACCAAGACATCCGCAGGTTTCACATTCCCCAAGTTGACATTCGGACCAATTTCATTTATAAAATACATTTGATGCTTGGGCAAGGGAGCTTCAAAAATAATCTTTTTGCTGTCAATTTCTTTTAGCAACTCTTGAATCAAATAAGATTTAATATCCCCGCTTTTTTCGTAAATTCCCGATGTCCCCGAATCCCTTCCTTCTGTAATCACATAGTCGCAGCCTGCCTCTAATAATTGCGCCATTTCCATTTTCCAGTCACATACCGACATTTCTTTATTCGCGTCTTTTGAACCGACTTCGGCAATAATGTGGAATTCTTCTTCCAATTCTTGGATGAGGCGCAGCCTGTCTTGAAGCGGAATATCGATCGTTCCGTTAGATATTTCAATCCAGTGAATACCCAATTCTTTTAAATAAGAAGCATATTCGGGGATTTTATGTTGTACAAAACATTTTTCGAACAATGTCCCTCCACAGTAAACATCGATTTCATATTGTTGATAAAGATTTATTTTTTTCTTGATGTTGGGAGTAATATAGGCCGAGCCGATTGCCAACTTGGCGGTATCAATGAATTGTCCGAAATCCGCCAATATGTTTTCCAGTTCTCCAGTGGGTATTCCAAAATCAGCTATGGATGTAATGCCATAGGTTCTTTTTCCTGAAGTTCTTACAGGTAAAGATAGAAACTCCATTGGTAGCGCCTCCTCCGTAATTCTAGGATAGGATATTCAAAATATGGTTGAACGTGTATATCATTATGTGGTGATGGGACATTGGCCGTCTGCATAAAAAGAAAGCGGAAATCAAATAATAACCGGGACAATTTTTTTCGCCAAAGCGAGGGACAATGAAAATGCCTGAGAAAAGAAACAAGGGGTTGACCATCCTTGCCATCAGTTCAATCCCGCTTATTTTAGTCCTAGGGAATTCCATGTTAATACCTATTCTGCCCAAGATGAAAGCAGAACTGGATATTTCACAATTTAAAGTCAGCCTTGTCATTACTGTCTTTTCCATGGCGGCAGCCATCGCGATTCCGGTATTGGGCTATTTATCTGACCGATTCAGCCGAAAAGCCGTTATCATCCCGGCCCTGATCTTATATGGAAGCGGGGGAATTTTAGCCGGTGCCGCATCAGCCTGGTTTTCCAATGCGTACATATGGGTACTGGCGGGCCGGGTAATGCAAGGGGTCGGGGCAGCAGGAACGGCGCCCATTGCGATGGCATTGACGGGAGATCTGTTTAAGGGCGGGGAACAAAGCAAGGTCTTGGGGCTGGTGGAAGCATCCAACGGGTTTGGCAAAGTGATTAGCCCGATTCTTGGCTCTTTGTTGGCACTCATTATTTGGTATGCAGCCTTTTTTGCTTTCCCGATTTTCTGTCTCATTTCCATACTATTAACCATTTTCTTTGTCAAAGAAAAGAAGAAGGAAGAAAAACCCCCTTCAGCAGGAACATATGTGAAGGGATTATTGTCTGTTTTCAAAACGGAAGGGCGCTGGTTGTTTGTTGCTTACTTTGCAGGGGCAGCCTGCCTGTTTACACTATTTGGCATTTTATTTTATATTTCAGATATTCTTGAAAAGGATTATGACATTAACGGCTTGTTAAAAGGCGGGATTTTGGCGATTCCCTTATTGTTTATGACAACAACCTCTTATTTTACGGGAAGCAAAATTGGCAAAAAGATGAAGTTGATGAAGACTCTTATTGTCATCGGCCTTATTTTAATGACCGCTTCTTTTTCTACACTGATTTTTTTTAAAAGCTTGATTCCCTTTTTCTCTATTCTCGTGTTTAGCAGTATCGGAACCGGACTTGTCCTTCCCTGCATCAACAGCTTTATTACCGGATCGGTGTCAGCCAATCGGAGAGGGTTTGTCACGTCATTGTATGGCTCAGTCAGATTTTTGGGCGTGGCGGTCGGACCTCCCGTGTACAGTGCCTTAATGGATTGGTCACGGACGGGAATGTTTTTAACAACGGCTGGTTTAACGCTATTTGCGGCCATACTTTGCCTGTTTTTCATCAGAGTGGGGAAAAAAGAGACTTCCAACAAACGGGATACGCTGTTTGAACAATTAAAGTTTACGTAAAGGAGTATGTATGCCAGATGGAAATTTATTTTTCACCGGAGATTATGACACCCCATTTTCAAGTGTTAAATGTTGTGGATTCAAAAGAACGCGCCGTCGGAAATGTTGCTTTTTTATTTGCTGAAAAAAAAATGTACGTATACGGCATTCTGGAGGAAGAAGGTGTGGAAGCAGACTTTAAAGATTTGCTTACACCGTATCTAAAAGGCATGATGAAAGCACAAGAAGGATTGGATCTGTTTTCCTGCATTTATGTTGGATGTAAAAAAGTGAAAATGAACGAAGAAGGCGCAGAAGGGGATAACGGACAGTGAATACATTCATAGAGGCCAAAAAAAGCCTCTTTTTTTGTTTGTCATTTGCAGAAGGATAAAGGACAACATTCGAAAAGCATATGATGTAAATAGGATGTCGTTAGACAGGGAAATCGTCTGGAGGTGATATGAACAATGACCGATCTGGCAAGCCGCATCCAATCTCTGTATGAACAAGTGGTGACCGAAGTGGAACGTGCTGTTGCCCAGTATCCGGTACGCCAAGGTGAAAAAAGCAGGAACAACTTATTGGCATACCATGCTCTTCAAAAGCATCCGATCAATGATTTGGAAATGCTTTTAAAGGAGCGTGGACTTTCATCTGTTCGGGAGTCACTGCCTCATATCATGTATACGTTACAAAAAATAATGGAAAATCTGGGCGTGCATTTTTTACCTCCATCTCATCTTTCGGCTTTGTCACCGTTTGAGGCCAGACTGATTTCCCGTATCAGAACCGATCTCGCCCTTGGGAATATTGTCGGCGGCCGCCATACAAGAATTATGGTGACCCTTGATTCGCGAATGCTTGATCAACCATCCATAATGGACCATTTATTAATCAATGGAATGGAAATTGCCCGGATTAATTGTGCCCATGATCATCCGGACATTTGGGAGTCGCTCATACAAATGGTTCGGGAATCTGAACAAAGGCTTCACATTCCATGCAAAATATATATGGACTTAGCAGGGCCCAAAGTGAGACTGGGAGCTTTTCATAAAGAAAAAAAGCCATTAAAAATACAGGTTCCTACAGACCTATCTGGAAAATGGAAGGAAGTTTCTGGTTTTCTTGATCTATCCGCCCCGGAATCGAAGGTGATGAAAGGAATAGATGGCCAAAATACTTTCGTGTTGGCTGTAAGAAATAAGGATATGTTCAAAGAAGCGCAAAAGGGAGATGACATTTTTTTTCGTGATGTTAAAAATCGGCCGCGAACACTCAAAATTGATGAATGTGTCAGTCACAGCCGCATGAAAGTTACGGTGGATCAAACATCACTGATTGATGAACATGTTGTTTTTCAACATAAAGCAGGCAAGTTTTCGATTCATTCCATTAATCCCAGTCCTGTTGACATAAAAGTAAAAAGAGGAGACATATTGCGATTGTATCTGAATGAGGCACGTCCTGGACACGCGGCAACCGAACATGAACCCGCCGGCGTTCCCGTCACATTGCCAAAAGCGTTCCAAAATGTGCTGCCCGATGACCGAATTTTTATTGATGATGGCAAAATCAACGGTATTGTCCATCAAGTACAAAAAGATTTTATTGATGTGAAAATTCATTTTCCGACGATTGGCTATGCGAAAGTGAAAGAGGGGAAAGGGATTAATTTGCCGGATTCACTAGTGGATTTGAATGTGCCGGCCATTACGGAAAAAGACTTTCAAGATTTGCCGTTTATTGCCAAACACGCCGATATGGTTGGTATATCGTTTGTTCATCGACCCAATGACTTAATCAAACTTCGCAAGGAACTTGAACATCTTTCCGCGGACAACATAACAGTCATTGCAAAAATCGAAACAAAATCAGCTTTTCAGCACCTTGCCCGGATTATCATCGAAGGGTTAAACTTCCAGCGTTTCGCTGTAATGATCGCCAGGGGCGACTTGGTGATTGAAACCGGGCCCGAGCATTTATCTCATATACAGGATGAAATTTTGGCGATGTGTACTGCCGCGCATATTCCGGTGATATGGGCTACAGGAATCTTGGAACGATTGACGAAGAAGGGCATCCCGGCCCGTTCGGAAATAACAGACGCTTCTTACGGAAAGCGGGCGGATGCAGTGATGTTAAATAAAGGTCCCTATATTATACAATCGGTCAAATTGCTTGATCGGTTGTTGCAAACGGGCGATGAATTCATTTCAGGCAGCCCATACCGTCAGGCGTGGCACCAGCCGGGGCTTTTTATTCCCTCATTTCGGAAAAAGCTGCCTGTTCGGCAACATATGTAAAACGGCCACATTGTTCTCGGTGTGGCTTCCAACTACCACAAGGTAAAAACGCTTGTATGTAATGCGTGTTCAAGACCTGACCGGCTTAAAACGAGGCCGGCATATGTGTAACTCCGTTTCCCCTTGGAACAAGCTTCATCACTTCTGGCATCGGTCATTTGTGGAACGACTTTAGGATTGACAAATGAAACCGCTTCGAATTTTTGATTCCAACATTGATTAGTGTAGAAATGAACTGAACTTCTTGCTTGGTTTTTTGAATGCCATCATGAGGTCCAACTTCACAAATTCGAATCATATAAACGTTCCTTTCACTTTTCCATTGAATTATTTTCCAAAAAGGTCAACACATGATCGCGCGCCCCGTAAACATGCTCCTGCATGGCGGATTTTGCCCTTTCAAATTCCTGGTTTCGAATGGCTTCCATAATGGTGTTATGGACTTCATACGAACGGTATAGTTGACGGTCATGATACGAGTAGAAAGAGCGGAAAACGAGTGGGACGACAACGACTTTTGCCAAGTGAAAACCCAAGTGTTCATTTTTCGCCGCTGATAGGATGGCTTGATGAAATTGTTTATTAGCTTGAACAATTTTCTTAATGCTGGAAATATCCGCCTCTGTATATTGGTCAATTGCTTTTTTGTATAAAGAATTGGATTCTTTCATTTTCCATAAATCTTCATCTGAACGGTAGAATGCGGCTTCGCTCGCAACATAGCTTTCCAAAAGAGCCCGTAAATCATAGATTTGGCGAATATCATCTTTGGTAAATGTTCGAACAATGACACCACGTTTGAGAGGGGTGACTAAACCATCATTTTCCAATTTTTTAATGGCTTCACGAATAGGAGTCCGGCTGACATGATATTCTTCGGCCAATGCCTCCTCGGTTAATCTTTTACCCGGTTCAAACCTGCCCGTTATAATGGCATCTTTTATTAGGTTGTAAGGTTCCATTCCGACACCTCGCCATTGCTGTAGATAAACCTTATTGTATACAATGAGAAAACAGACATCAAATTTTAATGGTAAACACTTCTCATTTTTAACGAAATAAAACAGTTGTGATGATTATATAAGCTGTTTATCTGAAAATTTACATATTACAAAAAATAGCATTGCTGGTTTGTATACAAACTGCTATGATAAGTGAAATAGAGAATAAGTAGTGCAGCAATCCTGTTACGCCCCGAAAGACCCCGGATGTTCATGACAAGCAGAAATGTGTCGATACCGCTGTGTTTAACGAGCATCAAACATGATAAAAATGGAGGTTTATGAAATGAAGAGTGAAGATAGGTTGCCTTTGGAAGGGATACGGGTACTAGAATTGGGGACACTGCTTGCCGGTCCGTTTACAGGCCGGTTACTCGGAGATTTTGGTGCAGAAGTAGTCAAAATCGAAGCTCCAGACAAAGAAGATCCGATGAGAATATGGGGAAAACAAAAAGATGGACACGGATTATGGTGGCCGATTCAATCACGAAATAAAAAATCAATTACACTCAATTTAAGGGTTGAAGAGGGACAAGAAATCTTTAAAGAACTAGTGGAAAAGTCGGATATTATCATTGAAAATTTTCGGCCTGGAACGATGGAAAGATGGAATTTATCATATGAGGTTTTATCCGAAATCAATCCAGGAATTATTATGGCTCGCACATCCGGATTCGGACAAACGGGTCCTTATAAGGGTCGGGCGGGGTTTGGAAGCGTGGGTGAGGCGATGGGCGGGCTTCGCTATGTAACAGGCTTTCCTGATCGGCCGCCTACAAGAGTGGGGATTTCTATAGGTGACACACTGGCGGCATTATATGCCACAATCGGAAGTCTGATCGCCCTGCAAGAACGACAGCGTTCCGGGAAAGGACAAGTTGTGGACACGGCTTTGTATGAAGCTGTTTTTTCTGTAATGGAAAGTGTAATTCCGGACTATTTGCTGGCTGGCCATGTTCGTGAACGCACGGGAAATATTTTACCCGGCATTGCGCCCTCCAATATTTATGCGACGAAAGACGGAACGTATATTGTCATGGGCGCGAATGCGGATGGGGTATTTCGCAGGCTTGCCGAAGCAATGGGAACTCCGGAACTGGCCGCGGACTCAAAATTTGCGACACATGCTGCGCGCGGACAAAATATGAAAGAACTCGATTTTAGGATTGAACAGTGGACAAAAACAATGTCGGCAAGTGAAGCTCTTGAAATATTGGCTGAAAAGGGTGTGCCTTCCGGATTGATTTATTCGGCAAAAGACATAGTGCAAGATCCGCAATATAAGGCGAGAGAAATGATCATTGATGTGGACCACCCGGTGCTGGGAAAGTTTCCTATGCCGGGGATCGTCCCAAAGCTTGGAAGAACTCCGGGGAAGGTGAAACATCCCGGCTCTGAAGTGAGGGGCAAGCATAATCAAGAAATATACAAGGGTTTACTTGATTATAGTGAGGAAAAACTTCACGAATTAATGAAAAAAACAATTATATAATGGTCTGTCATTGGCTAAGGAGGGAGGGGGAAAATCGCTTTAATTTTTAAGTCTGTCATATAGGGTTGTAATAGAAAAGAAAGGGGATAGATATGAGAAAAGTCCAAATCAAAGAACCCATCAAAAAAAAGTGGATTTGGATTGTGCTGGTGCTGATCTTGCTTGGGGGTGTGCCGTGGTATTTGCCGACTGGCTCCATTGAACCGTTTATTCTTGGTTTTCCTTTTTGGGCATTTATTTCCGCAGTCTTTGCGATCATTCTATCTTTTTATTTAAGCTGGCTATGTTTGAATGAATGGCATATTGTCGAAGACATCGAAGAAAAGGAAAAGGAGTTGAAGGAATGAGTCTTACGTTTTCCGGTACGGATGGCATTATTATTCTTGTTGTTTACGCACTTATTATGTTGCTGATCGGATATTGGTCAGGACGTGGAGAAAAGGATTTACATAATAGTTTAAGCGGTTACTATTTGGCTGGAAAAAATCTTGGGATTATAGCCCTTTTCTTCACCCTTTATGCCACACAATACAGTGGGAATACGGTGGTTGGTTATGCCCCAACTGCGTACCGGACAGGGTTTTCATGGCTACAATCGGTGCCGTTCATGACGATTATTATCGGGGTGTACTTGCTTTTCGCACCAAGGCTGTATGTGATTTCAAAAAGAGAGAACTTTGTTACTCCTACGGATTGGATCGATTATCGCTTTCGTTCAAAAGCGGTTACATTGTTAAGCATTTTTCTCATGCTTTGGGGACTGGGCAATTATTTGCTTGAGCAACTAGTGGCCATTGGACAAGCGGTGTCGGGTCTGACAGGGGGAACCATACCGTATCAAATTGCCGTCGTTGCTTTCGTTTTCGTCATGTTAACTTACGAGTGGCTAGGAGGAATGAAAGCGGTCGCGTTCACGGATGTGATGCAAGGTATCGTCTTAATGGCAGGTATTATCACTTTACTTGCAGGGTCATTATATTTAGTTGGCGGTGATTTTGTCAGCACGACTAAAATGATCGCAGAAACGGAACCGGCCAAAGTTGGTGTTCCCGACATGATGACATTGATAAATTGGTTTAGTATGTTTCTGTTGATTGGATTTGGAGCGGCGATTTATCCCCATGCGGTTCAGCGAATTTATTCCGCGGAAAGTGAACGTACTCTAAAGCGTTCTTTTGCGCGAATGGCTTGGATGCCTCCGATTACGACCGGCTTGGTCTTTATTGTCGGAATTATAGGAATTGCCCTCTTTCCAGGGCTTGACAGGGATGGATCCGAACAGTTAATCGGAATGATTGCCAATGAAGTTGCCGCTATTAATGGGTTATATTATTGGTTGATGGTTCTCTTTTTTGGAGGGATTGTTGCTGCGATTGTTTCAACCGCAGACTCGGTATTATTAAGCTTTTCTTCGCTTATTTCAAATGACATATATGGAAAATTCATTAACAACCAGGCATCTGAACGGAAAAAAGTACTGGTCGGAAAAATTGTTGGAATTATTGTAATTGTGGTCTTGCTTTGGATTGCATGGTATCCGCCAGCTACACTGTATGAGATTTTTGTGTTAAAATTTGAATTATTAGTTCAAGTTGCTCCGGCGTTTATCCTTGGCATTTATTGGAAACGAATGTCGGCCATGCCAGTTTTTTGGGGGATGCTGATCGGTGCCCTCGTTGCGGGCTTGATGACATTTACAGGACACAAAACGTTTATGGGCGTTCATGGCGGTGTGATTGGTCTGGCTATTAACTTTTTCATTGCGGTGATTGGCTCGTATATCGTTCCGCCAACGGCTGCAAAGCAAAAGAAGGTGGAAAATATGACATCACTTCACGTGAAATCTTCATGATCATAACTTATAAGTAAAAGAGATGAAACCTAATAATGAACATTTCGAGTTTTTCACAACAGTCAAATTACACATTGGAACCTTGGCGGATGCTCGGCTGGCTTTTTGCTGCACAGGTACTCGTTGCTTTCGTTGGAAGAAGTGTATCACCGCTGGGTGTGTTGATCGGCGAAGATTTATCACTTACGAAAGCGCAAATCGGGATGTTGCCCGCTGCTCTTTTTTTCGGACAAATGGCCGCCGCTATACCGGCCGGAATTGTGGCGGATCGCATTGATTCCCGCAAACTGCTGTTAATGTTGAGTCTCTGTCTGGGATGCGGATTTTTGCTTACAACCTTTACGTCTTCTTTTGTTTTGATCCTTCTATTAATTGCTTTGGGAGGCGTGGGATACGGCACAATCCATCCCACGTCAAATAAGGGAATTATTTATTGGTTTGATTCCAAAAAACGCGGCACGGCAATGGGCATTAAGCAAATGGGGGTAACGGCCGGCTCTGCGCTGGCGGCACTCGTTCTTTTGCCCATTGCGGGCACGTGGGGCTGGCGGACTGCCATCATTGGCGCAGCGGTTTTATTAATCTTCGTTGGCGTATTGTCGTTTCGTTTTTATCATGAACCGCCGAGCGTTGCGGAAAGAAACGGTTCGATGAACCGCGGCCATTTTTTATCCTCCCTTTTAAACATGTTTAAACATAAACCGCTATTGCTTGTCAGCCTGGGGGCTACTGGCTTGAATGGAAGCCAACTCATGTTAAATACATACATCGTCCTGTTCGCCTATCAAAAGCTTGGTATCAGCCTGTTTCTTTCCGGACTTCTGCTTGTCATTTCAGATGTGAGTGGTTCATTCGGGAGAATTGGGTGGGGGATCATTAGCGACCGATTATTTTATGGGAGAAGAATTATTATTTTGATGATCATTGCCTTGTTAACAGGTTGCGTTTCTCTGCTTGTGGCTTTCCTTCCCGCTGACACTCCTTTTTGGGTAATGGTTCCCGTTACGATAATGTTTGGCTTCTGTACATCAGGCTTTAACGGAATTTGGATGAATGCCGCAACTGAGCTTGTACCGAGGGAGCAAGCAGGTGCAGCCAGTGGCTTCAGCATTATGATTGGTTCATGGGGAACGGTCATAGGGCCGCCGCTTTTTGGTTTTATCGTTGATCAATCTGGAACGTTTTCGGCAGGATGGATCTTCCTTTCCTCCATCATGGTGTTTGTGTTTTTCACCCTGCTCTCTGCTAACATGCTAGTAAAAAAACACGGGATTAGTAGACAATAGTCCTGAACATAGATTTTAACGACGACGAATAATGAAAGCAACGTGCACAGAGCGTCTTCCAGTATCTGCGTCATATCGGCTCCCCAATGCGATGGGAACTATATTCGAAAAGCATTGACAAGCCATCTGCGGCAAGCCAGGGATAATGTAGCGCCATCAGATGTTGGAATGCTCCATGCGGATGGATCCCTGCTAGGAAAATGGCAGAAAGCAAGAATTTAACTGCCGTTGTCAGAACAGCTGCCTTTTACACGAGCTTAATAGATTGATAGCGGTTGCCATTTTCCTTTGCAAGCATAGCAGTCCGTATATTTGAGTCGCTTTAGAGAATCTTGCTTCATGATGTAAAATGACAAGGAAGACACAGATGTGAATGACATGACCGGAAAGTTGGGGAAAAGCCGCTTCATCAAGAAGCGCTTTTTTAATGGAGAGATTTTGCCCAAAAGGAGTTTTGGCGGAAAGTAAGAAAGACTCCCCATCATCGCTTGGAACAAGTGCCAGTGGTCTTTTAGGTGAACGGAACAGGGCTATAGATCAACACGATGGGGGCCGTCCAAAAAGTAACATTGCAGCTTGAAAACTAAAAAAAACAAACCCAAGATTCCCGTAAAATCAACATTCTTGGGTTTTACATTTTAATGCATTTGCTCTAATCTAAATTGGTCTTTTTAGACAGCCCCATCGTAGCTTGTGCACAACCAATGTGTCAACAAAAGCCAACTCAAAGATCACCAGGTTACCATAATTATTTTATGTAAACTAAAAAATGACGGTCAATTACCTTCTCATCCAAAAAAAATCCATTCACTTATTTGATTTTAACCATGGTATAATGAAGCAGAATTGTAAATCTATTTAGAAATATCGTTAAAATTTATTTTTTCAAAATAAGGCGGTGGGGATGCTGAAGAGCAGGATGTTATTGTTTGGGCTCGTCAGTATGTTTATTACAATCTGTACATCCGGTTTTGCGCGAATGTCATATGGCATCTTGATGCCATTTATGAAAGACAGCTTGTCATTGACGTATAAACAGGCAGGTATGTTGGGGACCTCCACGGCACTGGGGTATTTGGGCATGGTGCTTTTCGTTGGAATCATGACTTCAAAATGGGGATCTAAACGCCTCATTATTATCGGTACGTTTTTTGTCGCTGCCGGTCTTATGTATTTATATGTAGTCAATGATTTCCTCACGTCTTTAATCGGGATGGTTGTTTTGGGCGTTGGCACGGCTTTTGTATATACGCCGATGATAAATCTTCTTGTTGGCTGGTTTCCACAAAACAGGGGTGTGATGATCGGGTTCGCCATCAGCGGGATGGGGCTGGGTACGCTTATTTCCAGTATGCTCGTACCGCATTTTACTTCTTGGTTTGCGGATGATGGCTGGCGCTATCTTTGGTTATTATTTGGCATATTGTCCATCGCCATGGGGATTATCGGCGCAAAAACATTAGAGGATGCGCCGAATTCGGAAAACCAGCGGGATACAGGGGGTGTTTCTATTGTCCAGGACGTTTATTTCCATAAAGGAGTGCTATTGGTCGGCTTCATGTATGGACTTTTAGGATTTGCCTACCTTATCCCGCAAAGTTTTTTATTCAGTTATATAATGGAGTCGGGGATGAATCGTCATTCGGCTGGACAAATTATGGCATTGGGCGGATTGATGAGTATTGTCAGCGGTCCGTTATGGGGAGCCATTTCGGATAAAATCGGACGGAAAAGAGCACTTCTTATCAACCTTTTTATTGCCGGCATTTCCATTTTAATACCGATCTTTTTACCTGTTTTAAGTTGTTTTTTCATAAGCCAGTTTCTTTGGGGACTCACATTTATCGGCATGCTGTCCCTTTCCCAAGCTCTTTCAACGGAGCAAATAGATGAATTCTATGCACCGATCGCGCTAGGATATGTAACGATATTTTTCGGTGTCGGCCAGATTCTTGGCCCGGGACTGGGCGGAATCATTATAGATCGCTTTGGGAGCATTCCCGCAGCGCTTTGGCTATGTTTTGGATTAATCGCGGCAGCTTTTTTGTTGGGGACGAGATTGGCAAAAGCCGAAATTCGCGAATGGCAAAATGTGAAAGAGCATTCATCATAAATCACTGCGTACAAACCAATTTACATCATGATGGACATTGCAATCGGCGTTATCAAGCCAAATGATGGTTTTCTTTTCTTCATGAAAGTATTATAATAACAGCATTGGATTTTTTGAAAAGAGGTTTTTATCATGAAGGCATCCATATATGGAATGACGTTCGAACAGCTGGAGACTTGGCTGGCGGATCACGGTCAAAAAAAGTTTCGGGCGCAGCAAGTCTGGGACTGGTTGTACCGAAAACGCGTCAAAAGCTTTTCTCATATGAAAAACGTGAATAAAGATTGTATCCAATTACTCGAAGAGCACTTCACCATTCAGCCGCTGAAGCTCGCACTAAAGCAAGAATCCCAGGACGGCACGATCAAATTTTTGTTTGAGCTTGAAGATGGCAATTTGATTGAAACAGTGCTGATGAGTTTTCATTACGGTCTTTCTGTTTGTGTTACGACTCAAGTCGGCTGTAATATTGGCTGCAGCTTTTGTGCAAGTGGCTTGCTGAAAAAAAGCCGGGATTTAACGAGCGGCGAAATTGTTGGGCAAATCATGAAAGTACAGGAATTTCTTGATGATAGAGGGAAAGAGGAGAGAGTCAGCCACATCGTCGTCATGGGAATTGGCGAACCATTTGACAATTACAGTAATTTGATGAAATTTTTGCGCGTTGTCAATAATCCGAAAGGGCTGGCTATCGGCGCCAGGCATATCACCGTCTCAACTAGCGGTCTTGCTCACAAAATAGTTGATTTTGCGGACGAGAATTTGCAAGTAAATCTGGCGCTTTCTCTGCATGCGCCAAACGATGCATTAAGGTCACAAATCATGAAAATTAACAGGGCTTTTCCAATTAACAAGTTAATGCAAGCACTCGATTATTTTTTGGAAAAGACGAACCGAAGGGTAACGATCGAATATATCTTATTAAAGGATGTCAATGACACTGAAAAAGAAGCGCGCGAGCTGGCTGATCTTCTCGCAAAAAGGCGGCAGCTCACATATGTAAACTTGATCCCTTACAACCCGGTTGATGAACATGGCCAGTATCAAAGAAGTGAGCCTGAAGCCATTCGCACTTTTTTCGATACTTTGAAAAAGCGGGGCATCCACTGCGGTGTTCGCATGGAACAGGGTACGGACATTGATGCCGCATGTGGACAACTTCGCAGCAAGCAATTAAAAAAGAGAAAAAATGCCATTTAATCGTTGAGGACGGAAGCAGATTACGATGCTTCGTTCTTTTTTTTGGTGTTTATGTCTCGTAAACCCGTTACTGTGTTGTTTATAATGGGGATGAGGAGGGATGGGACATGTTTGTTGCTGGTCGAAGAGAAATGCAATTGATCGATCAATATGCGATAGAAAATCTTGGTCTTCCTGGGGCGGTATTGATGGAAAACGCAGGAGCGAAGGTTGCCGAAGAGGTGAGCAGTCACTTTTCGGACAAGAAAACCAAAGTGATTATTTTGGCCGGAGCCGGAAATAATGGCGGGGATGGATTTGTCGTTGCCCGCAGGCTTTTCGACATGGGCTATGCCCCTTGTTTATGGGTGCTTGTTGATCCGTCCCGTATCAAAGGGGACGCTGGGATACATTATGATGTGTTTGTCAATAGAGGGCTGCCAATCTTCTATTTGGAGAAACATTCCATTGCTGAACTGCGAAACATGATCAAACAGGCAGATGTCATTGTCGATGCCATTCTCGGCACTGGAGCGAAGGGGGCTGTAAGGGAGCCTTTTGATCAAGTGATTTCTCTCATAAATGAACAAGCTAGTGAAAAATGGATTTTATCAATTGATATTCCTTCAGGGGTCAATAGTGATAATGGACGGGTGGAAGGAATCGCCGTCAAGGCGACGAAGACGATTACATTTGTTTGTCCCAAGAAAGGATTTTTTCTTAGGGAAGGTCCGGCATATGTGGGGGAGTGGAAGGCTGTCGATATATCCATACCTCCATTGATTGCCGAAACATTGAAATTGGAGATGCCCAAAGTAATCACCCGTTCCCTGGCAGCACTTTCATTACCCGCCAGGCCGCAAACTGGTCATAAAGGCACATTTGGCCATGTCGTTGTGATAGGGGGATCACATTCCTATATAGGGGCGCCGATTTTTACGGCGAAAGCGGCACTTCACAGTGGTGCAGGGTTGGTGACGGCAGCTGTTCCCGAAAGTGTTTACCCATTAACAGCGGCTCAACTGCCAGAAGCTTTATTTTATCCGCTTGCCAGTGAGAATGGGCATTTTTCCGCCAAAGCGATTGAAGAGCTTGCATTAAAACTGGACGAATATGATGTAGCAGCCATCGGCCCGGGAATGGGCAGATTTCAAGACGGTGAACAATGGTTGGCAGCGCTCATGGACAAGTTCAGAGAACAGCCTATCATCATTGATGCAGACGCACTGACATTGCTGCGAGACCATTTACATTTGATGACATCTTATCCGGGACAAGTAATTTTTACACCCCACCCCGGGGAAATGGCCCGTTTATTACATACATCCATAAAAGAGGTGGAAACAAACCGTTTGGAAGTGGCTAAATCTTTTGCTCAAGAACATCGTCTGTATTTGCTGTTAAAAGGCCATCGTTCCATCATTGCGACACCAGCCGGCGATCTTTACATTAATCCTTACGGACATGACGCCCTTGGTAAGGGAGGCAGTGGAGACGTTTTGACCGGTCTGATTGCTTCTTTCTTGGCACAGGGGGCTCCACCGCTCGAGGCATTGATTTCGGCAAGCTTTCTTCACGCCAGGACAGCAGAGACAAAAGGGGATACATTGTCCCATTACGGAGTCACCCCGCTGGATTTGATTGCTGGCATAAAAGAATTGCTGAATGACATGGTAAAGTTGCGATAAAACGGAATGATAGAATCTTTTTACTAATCAATTTGATCAATATGAAGGGTGTGCCGAAAATCCGGCATACCATTGACAATAATTCGGCACATTTTTATTTTCGAGAAAAGGGGAATCGAATATGTTGCTCAACTTGACAGAAACAAAAGACAAAGAGATTCTCCAGGCTATTTTAAGCACAATAGACGAAGGTATTCATGCAGTAGACGCAAACGGTGTATCGATTTTCTATAATCATGTGGCAGCCAAATTGGACGGATTGGAAGGGGAAGATATACTCGGCAAGCACTTGCTGGATGTATTTCCGTCTTTGACAGTGGAAACGAGTACTTTGTTAAAAGTGATTAAGACCGGACAGCCCATCTATAATCAACATCAATCTTATTACAATATGCGGGGTGTCCTAATCGATACAGTGAATACCACGCTGCCGATCAAGGTAAATGGAGACATTTTTGGCGCGGTGGAAATTGCAAAAGATATGACAAAAGTAAAGCGGCTATCTGAAAAACTGATCGATTTACAGGCAAAAGTCGAATCGGGAAATGGTCAGAAAAAAGCCAAACAACATGAAACAGGCGCCAAATACCGAATGACCGATATCATTACGAAAAATGGCCGTTTCAAATTGATAAAAGAGAAAGCGCTTAAAGCAGCGGCAACATCCTCTCCTATCTTAATCTACGGGGAAACCGGGACAGGAAAAGAATTGCTCGTTCAGGCGATTCATAATGCATCCCCGAGAAAATCGGCTCCATTTATTGCGCAAAATTG
The DNA here is from genome assembly GCF_037980985.1 of Siminovitchia sp. FSL H7-0308. Taxonomy (NCBI): domain Bacteria; kingdom Bacillati; phylum Bacillota; class Bacilli; order Caryophanales; family Bacillaceae; genus Siminovitchia; species Siminovitchia sp. FSL H7-0308. Next base: position 1,886,636 of record NZ_CP150282.1, on the reverse strand, counting down.
TGCAGCGATTCCGTCTTCGCTGCTGGAAAGTATTTTGTTTGGAACGGTAAAAGGCAGTTATACAGGGGCCGTTGATCGTCCGGGTTTGTTTGAAATAGCAGATGGCGGAACGTTGTTTCTGGATGAAATCAATTCAATGCCGCTGGATATTCAAGCAAAGTTGTTGCGTGTTCTGGAAAATGGCCTTATACGCCGGGTTGGCGGGATGAAAGAGCAGGGTGTCAATGTCCGGATTATCGCCGCGATGAATGAGCCGGCAGAGAAATGTATAGAGGAGAAAACGCTGAGGGCAGATTTATATTACCGTTTAAACGTGATACATTTGCAAATCCCGCCCCTCAGAGAAAGAAAAGAAGATATACCATTATTGGTCAACCATTTTATCGAAAAGTACAATTTTCTGTTTGGAAAACTTGTAACAGGATTATCCGATGAGGTATTAAGCTTATTTTCAACATATTCCTGGCCGGGAAATGTGCGTGAAATGCAACATGCGATTGAATCATCCATGAATATGATGGATGGTGATATCATTACGTTGGAGCATATACCACATCATATCGGAGACAATAGCGCTATGACGGAAACACCTGCTCATATCGAGCCACTCCGGGATGCGCTGCTGGAAACAGAGACTCGCTTGATCAACGAAGCGATGAAGGAAACGGGAGGAAATATCCAACAGGCGGCCAGATTGCTTCGCATTCCCCGTCAAACATTGCAGTATAAGCTGACTAAACTGAACCAATAAAAGAAACCGCCCATTTTCCGGCGGTTTCTTTTATTTTTCACTTGTTTGCGGAAATGAAATTTCTTGTTGTTTGGCTGAACGTCCCGGTACGGCAACATGTTAGCACTCCTTTCCGATATTGGCATGTAAATTGCACGTGATATGTGAGGAAAAGAAGCACTGTTTCAACAAACCTCTATTTACATAAATCATCGTTTGGAAGGAGAATTCCGCATGAGCCAACCATTGGAAATATTAGAAAACACAGTTGAAAAAGAATTGCAGCATTCAAAAGCGCCACTTTACGAAGCGCTCTGTCAATATGAAGAAAGCAAGCGAACATCTATGCACGTTCCGGGCCATAAGGACGGGCGCGTCTTTGATGAGGGAGGCTATGGCCATTTTTCAAACATATTAAAAATTGATGCAACAGAGTCAGTCGGCATAGATGATTTGCATCATCCGACAGATTTCATTGCTGATGCACAAGCTTTGGCCGCAAATGCTTTCGGAGCGGATCATACATTTTTCCTTGTCGGCGGGAGCACGATTGGCAATATCGGGACAGCACTCACTTTATGCAGTCCGGGAGATCAAATACTCGTACAGCGCAATATGCACAAGTCTGTTTTTCACGGTCTGTTATTAGCAGGAGCGCGTCCCATTTATATAGCACCGGCCATTGAGCCGACCACCAAGGCAGCCATGGTGTCGGATGTGTATTATATAGAAGAGGCATTAAAGAAAAATCCCCATGTCAAAGCAGTTTGGGTAACAAATCCAAACTACTACGGTATGAGCCAAAACATTTCAGGATTAGCGGAGACATGTCATAAAGCAGGTGTTCCGCTCATTGTGGATGAAGCACATGGCGCTCACTTCGGACACGCTGATGAAGTACCGCCCTCAGCACTGGCGCAAGGCGCCGATGTTGTCGTCCAATCGACCCACAAAATGCTGACTGCGATGACAATGGCTTCGATGCTGCATGTGCGAGGCAACCGGGTATCGCGGGAAAGGTTGGCCCAAGTGTTGGGCATGATCCAATCAACAAGTCCTTCTTATCCGTTGCTTGCTTCTTTGGATCTAGCTCGAAGATACTTGGTGGAAAAAGGAAGGAAGCAATTAACAGAGACGGTAGCACGATTGGAAAAAAGACGTATCCGTCTGGCAACCGAGCTTCAATCTTTGAATATATGGGAAGGAAGCCAGGAAGTTCAATATAGGGATCCTTTAAAATGGATTATCTCCTGCAAAAATGAAACCGTCACCGGCTATCAGTTACTTGATATGTTTTATGAGGAAGGGGCAACGGCGGAAATCAGCGATCCTCGCAATATAGTCTTTTTGTTTTCGATCAATGAAAAAGAAGAGGATATTGACAGGGTTGTCAAAGCCGTCCAATCAATAGATGCCAAGCTGAAAGAAACTCCCGGCCAAAAGCAGGAACAAAAAGACATAGTCATGTTTGCGGAAGAGGGGTCAGTATACAAGCCCCACGTTTCACTGCAGGATGCTTTCCATAAGCCGCGGCATAAAGTGAGTCTGGAAAAGGCAGTCGGTTCGCTTTGCGGGGAGACGGTGTTGCCGTATCCGCCAGGAATTCCCTTGCTGACACCCGGGGAAGAGATTACAAAGAGCCATGTGGCTACTATACGGCAGTTGCATGAAATGGGCGCTTATTTCCAAAGCCCGTCTGATGATACAATGCAAACTTTATATGTCATCAAATAAAAAACGATATGGCCATAACTTTTAATATGGTTGTGGCCATGAAAAGTTCATCCAGATTCAGCCATAAAAGGAGGAAATATAGCACATGCCAAGTACCGCCAAATCAACCATCGCCATCACAGCTGAGGAGAATGTTCAACAAGCGCCACAGGAATTAAAGCGTGATTTAAAGTCGAGACACTTGACGATGATCGCTCTTGGAGGCACAATCGGAACAGGTCTTTTTCTTGCCAGCGGAACCGCCATCCATACAGCCGGCCCAGCAGGAGCCCTCACCGCATACGCCGCCATCGGATTAATGGTCTATTTTGTAATGGTAAGTCTCGCTGAAATGTCAGCATACTTGCCTGTTGCCGGTTCTTTTAGTACATATGCGACACGATTTGTTGATCCTGCGCTCGGTTTTGCCCTTGGATGGAATTATTGGTATAACTGGGCAATTACAATTGCCTCGGAGCTTGCAGCCGTCACCTTAATCATGAAGTTCTGGTTTCCTGAAAGCCCTTCCATTGTTTGGAGCGCGCTTTTTCTGGGGATCATCTTTCTATTGAATTATTTGTCTGTAAAAGGGTTTGGAGAGTCGGAATATTGGTTTTCGATGATCAAAGTGGTCACGGTCATCGTATTTTTAGTCATTGGCGTACTGATGATTTTTGGAATTATTGGAGGAGAGTACGTCGGATTTAAAAACTTTTCAGTGGGTGAAGGGCCGTTTAATGGCGGCTTTATGACAATACTCGGCATCTTTATGGCCGCAGGTTACTCTTTTCAGGGAACCGAGCTTTTTGGGGTCGCTGCCGGTGAAACAAAAGATCCCGGCAAATCCATTCCGAAAGCGGTTAGATCCGTGTTTTGGAGAATTCTGCTTTTCTATATATTTGCCATTCTTGTTATCAGCCTTCTGATTCCTTACACGACAGAAAGCCTTGCGAGCGAGGATGTCACCGTGAGTCCCTTTACACTTGTATTCGACCAGGCGGGTGTCGCTTTTGCCGCTTCTGTGATGAATGCGATTATTTTGACTGCCGTCATGTCGGCGGGAAGTTCCGGCTTATATGCATCGACAAGAATGTTATGGGATTTGGCCAAAGAAGGGAAAGCACCTAAATTTTTGGGAAAACTGGACCATCGCGGGGTTCCGGTCCGGGCATTGATCGCCACATCCCTCGTCGGGACGCTGGCATTCCTCGCTTCTTTCTTCGGTGACGGAGCTGTGTACATTTGGCTTTTAAATGCCTCGGGCATGTCCGGATTCATCGCCTGGGTCGGCATCGCCATTAGCCATTACCGCTTTCGCAAAGCCTTTATAGCGCAAGGCCGCAATTTGGCGGAGCTGCCATACCGCGCGAAATGGTTCCCGTTCGGCCCCATTTTTGCATTCGTTTTGTGCATCATTGTCATTTTGGGACAAAATTATAGCGCTTTCACACAAGGTCAGATTGATTGGAATGGCGCCATTATTTCCTATATCGGCCTGCCTTTGTTTATTGCTGTATGGCTCGGGTACAAGTTTGTCAAGAAAACACAAGTAGTTCCTCTTAAACAATGTGATTTCAGTACTGAAAAAAAATAAGCGAGTATGTGCTTTTTAATATAGAAAAGAGGTGACAAAAGCTCGAAAGATCGACTAATTGACCCTCTGTCCATCGAAGTATCAATCTGTTTTGATTTTGAGCTATCCCATTGTGTGAACACAATCCCCCGTTTGATCACCTTTTTCACGGGCATCTTTCGTATTTATCACCCGCGATGGATGCCTGTTTTTTGATTTTTCCCTTTTATCTCCCATCCTTCGTCCAGATTTTATCATCAGGCAAGCTAACACAGCATAATCATTCCACTATGGGGACTTTACTTGCTTTTGAAATCATGTTTTTGACTTTCTTTTAGGAATGATTTTAGACAAACCGCGATGATTCGTACAAGCAAACGTTATCATTTTTTAAAATTTACAATCTTCAGTAGGAAAAAAGAAAATAAACTCGAATTAATAAAAAAGATAGGCACAAAACAAAATGAGGAGGAAACGTGATGGACACGGCCGGTATTCAAAATGTCGTTGAAAACAGTTTACTTATTCAGCCACGGGAAGAAAAAATCCGTCGAACAGCAGATGGAAGCCAAGAAACGTTTGGTATGATCTTGGAAAAGTCCAAAAAAGATCCGGAAAAGTTTTGGGAAGAAGTTGCTGAACAATTATTCTGGTATCAACGATGGGAAGAAACGATATCCGGGGATCTTCCTGACTTTTCTTTTTTTAAAGGCGGGATCAGCAACGCCAGCGTGAATTTGTTGGACCGTCATATAGACAATGGATCAGGAAATAAAACAGCCATTATTTGGGAAGGTGAAAATGGAGATTCACAATTTTATACGTACAATATGCTCCTTGCCGAAGTAAACCGATTTGCAAACGCTCTCAAATCGTTTGGTGTACGAAAGGGGGATGCTGTAGCCATTTATCTCCCTAATCTGGCTGAAGCATTCATTGCGGTATTGGCTTGCTTCAGGCTCGGGGCTGTATACAACTCTATTTTCTCAGGTTTTTCTGAAAGAGCGTTAAAAGACCGGTTAATCAACTATGAGCCGAAAATAGTGGTAACGGCCGATGCGAGCTATCGCCGCGGAAGAATCATTCCGTTGAAAGAAAAAGTAGATCGTGTGATCGATTCCATTCCTTCAGTAACGAATGTGCTTGTTGTAAATCGGTTGAATACAAATCCAAATATGAAAGAAGAACGCGATGTCTGGTGGCATGATATTCGTAAAACCGTTAGTATTGAATGTGAACCCGAACGTGTGGAAGCAAATGAACCAGGAATTGTTTTTTACACGAGCGGAACAACAGGAAAACCGAAAGGGGTCGTTCACTCGGGGATCGCATTTGTCGTCCAAAACTATATTTATGCGAAATACCATATGGACTTCCAACGGGATGACGTATTCTGGTGTTCGGCAGATATCGGCTGGCTGACGATGCATATTTGGGGCATTGCGGGAGCGCTTGCGAATGGGGTGACGACTGTCATTTATGAGGGCGCACCGGACTATCCTGAAAAAGACCGCATTTACCAAATAATTGACAAATACCGGGTAACGAAGTTATTTACAGCTCCAACTGCTCTTCGCATGTTGAAAAGTTTGGGAGAAAAAGCGATCGAGCCGCATCATCTTGATTGTCTGGATGTCATTTCTCTGGTGGGAGAACCGTTTGATCCCGAAACATGGAATTGGACATATGAAGTGCTGGGGAAAAAGAAAGTATATGTCAATAATACGTGGGGCCAAACGGAAACGGCGGGAACCCCTTTGGCCGGCGCCGCATGGTTAACTCCAATGAAACCGGGTTCAGCGGGGGTGGAATTTCTTGGAATCCATATGGATGTCGTTGATCATGAAGGCAAACCGGTACCTCCGATGACCCTTGGAAATCTTGTTATCCGGACGCCATTCCCAATGCTTTGCCGTACCCTTTGGAAAGAACCGGAAAGATATTACCGTACCTACTACAGTCAAGTGGAAGGGGCTTATTTTGCCAGCGATATTGCTTTAAAAGATAAAGATGGGCATTTCTGGGTCGTGGGGCGTTCTGATGATGCCTTTAATGTTGCGGGTCACCGCCTCAGCACCATGGAGATGGAGAGCGCTGTCTTGGAAACGCCTGGAGTAGCGGAGGCCGCTGTCATCGGTGTTCCGGACCCTATAAAAGGAGAAGTTCCTTTCATATTTGTAAGGGTGTCGGAACAAGCAGACGATGAGGAGAAAATCAAAAAGAAAATTTCGGATGCTATTATTGAAAATATCGGGAAAATCGCCCAGCCAAAACAAGTGATTATTACGGAGTCATTGCCGAAAACGGTCAGCGGCAAAATCATGCGTCGCTTATTAAAAGAGATTGTATTAAAAGGTGACGTCGCCGGAGACATCACCGGGCTTGAAGATCCGGATACAGTTGCACATATTAAAACGATCATGTCGGAAGATCAAGTCATGAAATAAAACGTTCACAAGAAGACTCGGCTTTGGCCGCCGGGTTTTCTATTTTTTCACCAAGGAGGAGAAGTAATGATTGCATTGAAAGATATTGAAGAAGCAAGAGAAAGAATTGCGCATGTCGTCAAGCGGACCCCCGTCCTGAATTCCAATACATTATCGAAAAAAATCGGGAATGACTTGTTTTTAAAATGTGAGCATTTGCAAAAAACCGGTTCGTTTAAAATTCGGGGCGCTTCCAATCTAGTGATCAAAGAATCCGAACATCATGTAAAACATGTATTGGCTGCTTCTTCTGGCAATCACGGACAGGCGGTTGCTTATATTGCCAATGTGTTGGGAATTCGCTCAACAATCGTTGTTCCCAAAGATATTGCCCGTTGCAAGGAAGCGGCTATTGAGGCGTACAATGGAATAATTGACCATTGCGGTACTACATCAGGAGAAAGAATTGACCGTGCCCAATCCATATGTAAAGAAAGAGGAGCAACTTTCATCCCTCCTTATGACCACCCGTACATCATGGCAGGTCAGGGAACAGCCGGATTGGAAATCTTGGATCAGCTTGACAACATTGATGAAGTATATGTCCCGATTGGCGGAGGCGGTCTCATTTCCGGTGTCGCAACGGCCTTGAAGGAATCAAATCCAAGAATCCGTGTTATAGGTGTAGAGCCGGCGCTCGCAGATGATACCTATCAATCCTTTCAAGAAGGAAAAAGAATAAACATTGGTTCCACCACGACAATCGCAGACGGATTACGCGCTTCCATTCCGGGAGAGTTAACTTTCCCAATTGTGCAGCGCTATGTCGATGACATTGTATTGGTTGAAGAAAACGAGATCAAAGAAGCATTTACGAGTGTTTTTACGCTCATGAAACAGGTCATTGAACCATCAGGCGCAGTGTCAATTGCAGGGGTATTGAAAAGAAAGGCGGAGGGGAAAAGAGTTGTTGCTCTTGTGTCGGGAGGGAATGTGGACACCACGGTCGTTCCATCGCTATTTACTGATTGTTTGCTAAGCAGAGGATAAATGTTGATTGAATGTTCAGTTGAAGGTAAGAGTGTCTGACAAAAAAGAGCGGGAATGAAATTCCTCATAAGTTATTGAATCCTGACACTGGCTGCTTCACCATACGACATGTTGGAATAAACCCCAAACTGATGGGAGAATTTGAGAAAAGAACGAAGTTGAGCTGATGAATGCGGCAAAAAGCATGACCGGTTACTGCTCGGGATGTATGTTTCAACTCGCGTACTCATGTAAGCGTGACGGTGTAGCTATTTTTGATACCTTATTCAATCCGAGTACTCTATCAACTTTTGTTTATATCCGGAAAAAGCCAACGGGCATGTCCAAAAAATCAATTACAGGTAGTGGATGAAGAGGAAATGGAACTCTTCCATTGGCTGCCGCTCATAAACAAAGCATGGAAGCTCGGGTATCTCTTGTCTGTATGGTAAATAGATTCCTAAAAGGGAAAAGAAGGAGAAGTATTCATGGACCGGACGACTATTTTTATTAGTTCTGTTGCCCAAGATTCACTGACTCCCATAAGAAATTCTGTATTTGAAGAAATCCGCCATATGGGGCATGAGCCTATACGATTTGAGGATTCTATGAGATATATACATGAAGATTCTGTTCAGACTTGTTTAGAGTATGTTTCTAAAAGTGACATATTTCTTCTTTTTATCGCGGATAAAGCCGGCACTATGTTAGAGGATGAAGAAAAAACAATCACACATCTTGAGTTTTTGCGGGCATATCACGAAAAGAAGCGTTTAATTGTTTATGTATTTGATGAAGTGTTAACCACATATTTTCAACAAATTCGTCCTCAAATATTGAAAGCTCTTGAACGCTATGTACAAGAACATCATCAAGCACCTGATTCCGTGTTACGTGTAATAGAACAGTATTTGGATGTTCAATCTTTCAATGTTGAGGCTTATGTTTGGTATTTTTTATACGATGCTGAACAAAAAGGGGTGTATTTTGAAAGATGTGCCATTGGTACTGAAATGGTTTCTAATATGAAAGCCTATTTTTCTTCTTTATTTAAAGAAAGCATCCAATTGTTAAATATTCGTCCAGAAATTGAACAAAGTATTGAATACGTCCAAGTGTATGGTGATTACTATGAAAATTCCCTGGAACTCATCAGTTTACTGGATAATGGGCGAATCACGGATTGGAGGCGCTTTCTGACTATCTTGCGCTCTCAGATGACGGGGTTTGAGCTATTTACGAGAAAAACGAAATATCATCAAGAATCCATAGGTGCCATTATGGATTCAAATGCTGTAACAGTATATGAAAAAACGAATAACGACATGATCTGCATAGAATATGATGGAATAGCTACTCCTGAAAGCTTTTCTTTGGATGATTGTTCCTCCTATGTTGTACAAACGTACCATGATAAACTGAATAATGAAAAACTCTACTATTCAGTGGAGGAAAAGACATGTTATTTTCTATTTAAAGCGGGGTCTTATATTTTTTGCTTTCATCTGCCATTATTGGGCGGATGGGATCAATACAAACTCCAAACTTATCAAGATGACATCCTCAATGCTATACTGGAAGCGAAAGGATATGCTTATTGCTATTTTGTAAAAAAACTATTGGGGGGTTTGGCCATTGAAGGATAAAGAAGACGTCATTTTAATCGCCTCCGCACCCAAAGAATATGGAAAAAAAGTGGTAACAAATCGGTTGAACAAAATGAAACAGGATCGGGCCAACTTAAAAAAGAAATTATCTACTATTAAGGCATTTTCGCGTAATGTTCAGTCAAAGGATGTATGACTGTCCATAGAACACTTTTAATAGGGGGAATCTGCAGCAGGGTGATTGCTTACTGGCGGACGTGCCCGCGGCAACTGTGGTTAAGAGCATTGATGGCTAATTTGGATGTTTTTAAAAAAATCCGTTTTTGACATGACAGTTGAACGGAAAAGTCAAAATCGAAAAAAAAGAAAATGCCTATGACAATATCAAGAACAACTTGTCGTCAAGGGGGTTATAGCCGACTTGGATGATCGGTAACAGATTAATCTCATTATAAAAAACAGATCCGTTTTCCATTGATAGGCTCTTTCTCATAAGGTTGATTTTGCCAACGCATGTGTTTTTTGTCATTTTTACAATATTCAAGTCGAAAAATTGGCGTGATAGATGTATAATTATTATTTGTAGCAAGCATAAATTCCCAAAAGGAGGATGACTTTATCTGATGGAGTGGACGTTGGCTGGTTTGTTTGCTGTATCTGCGTTGTTGCTTATCATATCTTTTTCTTCTTCTCGCAAAGCGTCACAAGCCCGACAAGAAGAAATTGATATGCTTCACATAACGAACATGAACGAAATAAATGAATTGCGGGACATGATTCAAAACATCGAGCATGACATTGAGATTGTGATCAACAAAGCAGGAATACAGCTTTCTTCAGAAGAAAGGGAAACTTTGCGTACAGTACTCAATTTGTATAAACGCAAATATTCGATTGAAAGCATAGCTCAAAAAACACGTATGACGGAAAACGAGATTAAGCAGATACTTGCTCCCTACATAACAGCTAATAGTGAAAGGAGAAAGGTTGCAAATGAAACTTAACCGACTGAGCAGCTTTGCAGCCGGCATTTTTCTGGCTACCGCCATTTCCAGTGCTGCCTACTTCACTATTGGAACGGAGGCATCAAAAGCTCCAGCTCAAACAAAGGAAGACAAATCGGATTCCGCCAGCAAGCCTTCTGATGAAAAAATGAAGGCTGAACTTGAATCTTCAGGCTATGTGGTACAAACGACCGAAGAATATAATAAAAGTTTGCAAAAAGCGAAAAAAGCAGCGCAAGAGGAAATAGCATCCAATGAACCGCAAAAAGAAGTCGTTAATGAAGTGATTATCAACGTAACCGATGGCATGACAAGCATCGATGTCGGCAGAATGCTGGAACAGGCAAAAATTGTTGAGAACGCCTTTCAATTCACGAAAGAGGTTGAGAAAAAAGGAGTGGAAAATCGCTTGCGTCCCGGCACATATAAGATTACGAGTGAAATGACGCCTGATCAGGTGATTTCCACCATTTTTAAAGAGTGACTTGCCCTTTGTAAAAAACCGATTTTCCTATTTGTAGGGAAAATCGGTTTTTCCATTTCATGAGTTCTAGAGCTTGACGAACAACATGTTATTTTGTTTGAGTCCAAAAGCGATAGGGCATTTTTCTCAAATTTTTTACGGTTATATCGTTTAAGCCAATCAAAACACTCATGGGACGTGGCGGATCAAGATGGGGGCAGTGTCATGGTCGGACAGATGACCGGCCCATTTGATTGGGAAACGATAAAACATCCTAAACCAATCAGCATGAATGCTGTTTTGAACAAGGAAAGATTACTAAGATATGTCGGTGCATAAGGAGCTGGCATTTTACTATAAATGTGCATTTTTGGGTTGGATCATATTTTACTTTATATAGACATATTATTTCCCTAAGAAATTTTCCGTATAATAGGGCCTTGAATCGGAATCAAAGGCTACCCCGACTCCTAAAGTGTTAAAATTCGTGCTTAATATATTTTCCCTATGGCCCAGTGAGTTCATTAATCCTTCATGGGCAAAAATACTGCTGGCCTGCCCGGAAGCAATATTTTCTCCCGCCGCTTGATAAGTGATGCGATCTTGTTTTAAACGATCAAATGGGGAAAGGCCATCCAAGTTATCATGGCTAAAATAGCGGTTTTTGGCCATATCCGCGCTGTGATCGCGTGCGGTTATTTTGACATGGTCATCCCATGAAAGAGGCGAGAGGCCATTTTGAACTCTTGCGGCATTTGTAAGATCAAAGAGCTGATACTCAAATCCTTCCTGTAACGCCTGATTACCGTCGGCAAAAAAATCTTGTTTTTGCTGTTCAAGATCCTTGCTGATGATTTGCAAAGCGGTAACCGTATCGTTTTCATGCTTGTCGAAAAATACGGTAATATAGCTATTGTCCAGCTCATAAATGTTGTACTCGCCATTGTTTTGAACTTGATACATGACGAGTCCTTTTTGAATCCCTTTGATCGGTTCACCAAGTTTTTCAATAATGGATTGTCTGGTGTCATTGCTTTTAATGCCCAGTTTGGATGAAATCAAATCCTGATTCGTATATAATCCGGCCACTTTTCCTTGATCATCGTATGCCGCCATAAAAAAGTTCTGATAGTTTTCATGATAAGCATGCCATTGTACGCCATATTCGTTAGAAGAAGCGCGCTTGGCTGCTCCAACCTGCTTTTCAACTTCTTCTTTTGTATCGCCAATTTCAACATTATGAATGGAAAATGTTTGTTCGGCTGGTGTTTCGAGATCCGGATTATTCACATCTTCCTGTTCCGGCTTTTCATTCGTATTTGAATCCAGTTCTTTCAGCTTTTGAGTAAGCGCCTGAAATCCATCTTCGAGTTCACCGAGAAGCTGGGCAATTTCCGGCTTGTTTTTAAACGTTTCAACGTAAGAGTAAATGTCATTAAATATAGATGGGCCATCTGCTGCCGCTTGATCTTTATTTTGGAAATATAAAAAGCATCCTGCAATGAACAAGCATATGAGAAGGGCTCTAAAAAACTTCAAATGGATTACCTCTTTCGATTTTCGGAGTTATTTGGTTTTATTTTATAATGTTTAAAAAGCAAATGGAAATAACTCGAGATTGGTAAATTAAGTATTGAACTATATTCAATTTGACATGAGGTATCCAAATTCATGTCAAAAGGCCACTTTCGCAAACGATCCTAAAAAATTAAGTCATACTATTGAAAAGGCTGGGAAACCTCTTCAGTGTTAGCCTTCGCCTTCATACAAACTTCATACTTAGCAGTGGCTTTATGACTTCTCCTTACTGTTTTAACTTACATTTTTATTTAAAAAACAGATAGGACATGACTTGTTTTATCATATCATTATACCCTTGCCTTCTTCCTGAAAAACCTGTTTTTCATATTCTTCATGTAATGTTAAGTGTAAGCAAAACGGACAGTGCAACTGTAAATTTACAAAGTATTCAACGGCAAATGCTCCCTTATGAAACTCTTGATCGGATAATGAGGTTTTGGATTTATTATATTTAATATTTTCGATTGTTTTCCCCGAACCCTTGCGTCCCTTATCAACCATTTCAGAATGCACCGCGAATTCCTTTCAGACTATCTACTGTACTTTCTAGATGTTAGTCCTTTGGAAATTTCCGCATAAAACAGAGTCGTTTTCTTTTTTTCTATTATAATAGAGTTTGTGTGATTCTATTATCTAATATGGGATACTATTATATATCGGGTTTTGAAAAAAAGGAGAATTACCGGTGTACAGAATATTTCTAATCGAAGACGATGTCCAGCTGGGTGAACTGATCCATAATCATTTGGAACGCTACGGATATGTCGTGTATCAGCCAAAGAGTTTTATGAATATAGTAGAGGAGTTTGCGGAAGTCCGACCTGATCTTGTTTTGCTGGATATTAACTTGCCTTATTATGATGGCTATTATTTGTGCAGAAGTTTTCGGCAGCAATCCAAAGTTCCGATTTTGGTCCTCTCTGCCCGGAGTCAAGAACTGGACCAGATTATGGCGATTGAGCTTGGGGCTGACGATTATATGACGAAGCCGTTTACGTTTGACATACTGCTCTCCAAAATCAAAGCAACCATCCGGAGAGTGTACGGGGAATATGCAACAAACGATGATTCAACTACTTGTGCCGGCCCGCTTTGTATTCATGCAAAAGACCTGACTTTGACATGCCGCGGGAAAAAAGTCGAGCTTAGCAAAAATGAATATAAACTGCTAAAAAAGTTGATGGCTCATCACGGCGCGTTTGTCTCGAGGGAAGAGCTGATCGAAGAGGTGTGGGATTCGGTTACTTTTGTCGATGATAATACACTCACCGTCAATATCGCCAGAATAAAGCAGAAACTCTCTGAATTGGGAGTAGGTCAAACGATCAAAAGCAGAAGAGGGGCGGGCTATATGTTGCAGGATCCGGATGTATATGAGGGACTATGATGCTGAAAGAAATATTATTGAAATTCCTCAAAGACAAAGCGCTTCTTATCGTTTTTTATATGGTGAACACGGTATGCATGATTGTTTTTTTTCATTTGAACGAAGGAGCAAACACGGAATTTTTGTATCCACTATCCATTGCAGTGTTTTTATTATTGGTCTATCTCATCATCGACTGGCTCCGCTATTATCAAACGAACCGTGCTATTGCGCTTATGTTAAGGGATCAATTTGTAGAGTTAAAGCCGCATACCGAAGAACAAAAAGCCTTTCAGCAATTGTTGCATAAAACCATTCATGAACATAGGGGCACATTCCATGAAATGCAGGAACAGAATAAGGAAAGGTTGTATTTTTTATCCCATTGGATGCATTATTTAAAAACGCCTGTTTCCGTGATAGAACTGATCATTCATAAGGAAGGAGAAGCAACGGGAACCGCTCAGGCGCTGGAAAAAATTCGGCAAGAAAATAAACGGCTGCATACATCGATCGAACAAGGCTTGACAATGATCAAAATGGAGAGTTTTGAAAATGACCTGGAATTAAAATCCATTGATTTACTCGCTTCCTTGAGAAAATTAATCAACGGCCGAAAAAGGGAATGTATTTATCAATCCATATTTCCTTCCATTGAATTCGCTGGCACGGCCGCTTACATTGTTAGCGACTTGAAATGGAACGAATTGTTATTGGACCAAATCATCTCTAACGCAATCAAATACTCAAGCGCAAAAAACGGAAGTAAAAAACTTATTTTTCACATTGAAGAAATAGAAGAGGTTACAACATTATCCATAACGGATGAAGGAGTGGGCATCCCATCTTATGATCTGGAAAGGGTGTTTCAGCCATTTTTTACGGGCGAAAATGGCCGGCAATTTCCAAATTCAACAGGGATCGGGCTTTATCTCTGCAAGAAAATCGCGGACAGACTTGGCCATACGATCATGATACACTCCAAAGTTGCCGAAGGTACAACGGTCACGATCCGTTACGTATCCGGAAAAAAACCTGACCAATAACCAGGAATAAAACATACTAACATTAGTAGTACCCACCAAGGCCAGGATTTGTGCTACTATTTTTTTATAGTAGAAGTGAAGAAAGGTTGAATACCCCCTGGGACCGATGAAGAGTCCGTTTCACACTCTTATGTGAATCAGTTTAGTATGTTAAATCCGTAGAGATAATATAAAAGAAAATGGAATCGATCAGGCGCGTCCACAAAATCAGTGAAAATTGATTTTCTGTGGCAGTCCTTTTCGGTCGTATCGTTACCTTACATTTTTGTAAGGTATTTTTAGTGTAAGCGATGGATCGGATGATGTTTGTATATTAGGATGTAGAGGGATGGCAGTTTGTTGAAACAGGGGGAAGCAACATGGTTATTTTAGAGGCTAACAAGATAACGAAAGTTTACGGAGAAGCCAGTGGAGAAGGCGCCACAACAGCACTCAGCGGAGTGAGCCTTTCTATGAATAAAGGAGATTTTATTGCAATCATGGGCCCGTCCGGAAGTGGCAAAACAACCTTGCTGAACGTATTGAGCGGAATTGATCGGCCTACTTCGGGAGAAGTGATGCTTGCGGGGCATTTCATCAGTGAAATGTCAGGAGATGACTTAGCCTTGTATCGCCGGAGGCAATTGGGTTTCGTATTTCAAGAATTTAATTTATTGGATAGCTTAACAGTTAAAGAAAATATCATGTTGCCCATGGTGCTGGAACACAAAAGCGCTGGCGCAATGGAAGAAAAGGTGCAAACGCTCGCCCGCTTATTTGATATAGAGGACATTTTACACAAGTATCCCTATCACATATCTGGTGGCCAGCAGCAAAGAACAGCGGTTAGCCGCGCGCTGGTGAATGAACCAAGCATCCTATTTGCCGATGAACCAACCGGAAATCTGGATTCCAAATCGGCGGCGGCGATCATGGAATGCTTTGAAAAAATTGTACGCGACCTTTCGACAACGATTCTTCTTGTCACCCATGACGTTTTTGCCGCAAGTTACTGTCAAAAAGTGGTCTTTATAAAAGACGGCCTCATCCATTCCCATATTGTCAAAAAGGGGACGAGGAAAGAATTTTTAAACCAGATCATGGATAATCTTGCCGTTTTGGGAGGAAGAACCCATGACTTTTAATCAAATCGTGTGGAAAATGGCAAAAGTTCAATATAAGAAGTATCTCTTTTATTTTTTGTGCAACAGTTTTGCCATTATGTTCTTCTTCATGTTTTCCACTGTGTATTTTAACGAGCGGATCGAACAGGCAAAAAAATTAGAAGGGTTACAGGGTGCTTTAATGATCCCGGCCGTCGCTCTAGTCGTTTTTACTATTTTTTTCATTGGCTATTCCCACAATATCTTTATGAAACGAAGGGGAAGTGAATTCGGGCTTTTCATGACATTGGGAATGACTAAGCGTGACATCGCCAAAGTGCTACTTTTGGAAAATGGTGTTATTGCGCTTTTATCCATTTTTTCCGGCATTCTGGGGGGCGCCGTCTTTTCCCGGCTTTTCTTTCTGATATTAATGAATAGTGTAGGATTGCAAGAAATTCCTTTTCATATAAGCGGGAAAATGCTGTTGTATACGCTCATTGCTTTTTTAGCGGTTTTTTCGACAGCCGTCGGATACTCCTTATTTCGAACGCTTCATCGCAACGTGATTCAAACGTTGAAAAGTAACAAGGTGGCAGAAACGATCAAGATGAAAAGTCCAGTGCTGGGCGGTTTTGGGTTCGTGGTCATGATTGGTTCTCTCTTGTTTTTTTATTTCACGTTTTCACAGGCTACCGATGGACTCGTGCTTTTGTGGACGGGTACGTTATTGGGAGGATTGTACTTAAGCCTTTATCAATTTACCAGCTTTTTTATCGAGCTTGCGAAAAGAAACAAGCCTTTTTATTATCGCAGATTGTTATTTTTGACGAGCCTTGATTATAGATTTAAACAATTGACATCGGTATTGATGCTTGTGACGGTCATGATCATGGTGACCCTCTTTTTTACCACCGTATTATTGGCTTTTTACCAATCAGCCAAAAAAGAAGCGTTAGAAAGAAACCCTTACGATATCGCTTTTATTCAAACCGAAACAAAAAATAATATTCCTATGGAAGAGGTCTATTCGCTTTTGGACCGGAAGGAAAATCGGGTTCAGAAGCACCTGGAAATCCCAGTCTATACCTATTACAAAAAAACAAAATGGGATTGGCAATACCAATATGTGTTTATGCCAGTGGATCATTTTAATCAATTAACTTCCGATCAGAAGACTGTCGGACCTCGTGAGTATTTGTATTTTATGAATGAGAATCCGGATTACGGAGAAAGCAATAGTGATTATGAAGAAGGGATTAGTTTGACAAGTGGAACGAAACAGATAAGCTATTCGCTGAAGGAAACGATTATAAGAAATGAAATGAATTCTAATCTTGGACTTAATGACATTCTCGTTGTAAGCAATGCCGAATGGGAGTATCTGCTAAACAATGTAAAAGGTTTTGAATCAACGATTCATTTAATAAATGTAGAAAACTGGGAAAGCTCCATGGATGCGGTGGAGGAATTGGGCAAACGGTTTACAAGTTATAATCAATCTACTCCGCCGATCACTGATGTTCGGACAGAACATATTTCTGAAGAAGAATTATTTCAGATTATTTCCAAAGTGGAGGACTACCATTCCAGTAAAAACGTCAATGGCATATTGTTTTTTGTGATGACATTTATCAGTATCATTTTTTTCTTTGGGTCGTTTATTCTCCTATACTTACATATTTTTGCCGACATTGAGCAGGAGAAGGGAAAATTTAAAAAAATATATAAAATCGGGATTACTTTAAAGGAAGTAAAAAGAATGATTACCCAAGAGTTAATGATGTTGTTTTTTTTACCCGCCATTCTTGGATCGACCTTGGCGTTCCTATTTATTGTTATTATGACGACAGATAGTGGCGGAATAATGAAAAACCTTGATATCGCTCTGCACTTTTTTATCATCGCGGCTATTTACCTGTGCATCCAAACAGGATACCTTTTGTACGCCCGGAAGAAAATGGTACAACACCTGACTGAATAAAGGCGAGCCCGATTTCGTTTAAATTGATGATGAATCAACAAATAATACATGCAGGTGGATTTTATGGTACAATGAATGTGGGTACCCCCGTAACGTATTTTATATTTTAACCAGAAGAGGGTGAGCTTGATGAACAATACGGATGAAATTAAAGTTACACACCGATCCTCTAAAGAAAAAGAACAATTGATTAACCGGTTAAAACGGATTGAAGGCCAAGTCCGCGGTATTCAAAGCATGATCGAAAATGACCGTTATTGTGTGGACATTTTAACCCAAATCTCCGCCATTAATGCCGCCATGAATAAGGTGGGGCTTCAACTGTTGGAAAAGCATACACAACATTGTGTAGCGGATGCGGTTAAAGATGGAGACGGAGAAAGTGCCATCCAAGAATTGATGGAAGTATTTAAACGTTTTTCCAAGTCCCTATAAAAAATGCCAGTGCCGTTATGCCGGCACATATTTTTATTGACATACCTATCTGGGGTATGGTAAATTGATTTGTGAAAGGAATAAAATTGCCATAACAAGGAAAAATGATAGTGGTGTTTTTACACTGTTTTTTTCTTGGAGCGTTATTTCATTACCATACAGGGGTAATGTAAAATAAAACCACCAAATGGGAGGAATGATTGTATGGAACAACAAACATTGCATGTAAAAGGGATGTCTTGCGGCCACTGCGTAAATTCGATTGAGGGCGAAGTCGGAAAACTGGACGGTGTTCGATCTGTCAAAGTCCATCTGAATGAAGGAAAAGTCGATGTTTCTTTTGATGCGAATTCTATCAGTTTGCAAGCTATTAAAGATGTCATTGAGGACCAGGGATACGATGTGGTGTAACCATCTGAATCAAAAGGAAATAAAATAAATCGTGCAGTTTGTGGCACGATTTATTTATTGAACGAAATATACCCCACTACAGTATGAGCATCGGGAGTGATGAATGTGAGTCAAAAGGAAACAACGCTGCAAATATCAGGGATGACCTGCGCCGCTTGTACAACCAAAATTGAAAAAGGCTTGAAGAGGATGGAAGGCGTAGAAGAAGCAAACGTAAACTTGGCGATCGAAAAAACCAAAATTACGTATGATCCGGAAAAAGTAGATGTATCGCAATTTAAGGAGAAAATCCATTCACTGGGGTATGACGTTGTAACTAAAAAAGTCGAGTTTGATATTTCGGGAATGACGTGTGCTGCCTGTGCCAATAAAATTGAAAAAAAGCTAAACAGGCTGGATGGTGTGGATAAGGCCGCCGTGAACTTTGCTATGGAAACAGCTCTTGTGGAATATAATCCTGATCAGGTTTCTATTCCCGATATGAAAGAAGCGATCAAAAAGCTTGGCTATACCCTGGAGCAAAAGCAAGAAAAAGCGCGGGAACAAGTAGATCATCGGACAAAGGAGATCGAAAAACAGTTCGGAAAGTTTCTTTTTTCCGCCATCTTGTCTTTTCCATTGTTATGGGCCATGGTCAGCCACTTTGAGTTTACGTCTTTCATTTGGCTCCCTGACATGTTTATGAATCCATGGGTTCAATTCGCGCTTGCCACACCTGTTCAATTTATTGTAGGCGGACAATTTTATGTCGGGGCGTATAAAGCGTTGCGCAATAAAAGCGCCAATATGGATGTGCTTGTTGCATTAGGTACTTCAGCCGCCTATTTCTATAGTCTGTATTTAAGCATCAGGTCGATTGGATCAGATGCCCATATGGTTGAACTCTATTACGAGACAAGTGCCGTACTGATTACTTTGATCATTTTGGGCAAGCTGTTTGAGGCGAAGGCCAAAGGCAGGTCTTCAGAAGCCATTAAGAAGTTAATGGGATTGCAAGCCAAAAACGCAACAGTCGTTCGTGACGGCCAGGAAATGACGATTCCGGTTGAAGAAGTTTTACAAGGCGATATTGTTTATATAAAGCCGGGGGAAAAAGTACCGGTTGACGGCGAAATTGTTGAAGGTCAATCGGCGCTTGATGAATCCATGTTAACCGGGGAAAGCGTTCCAGTCGATAAAACCATTGGCGACACGGTGATTGGGTCAACGATTAATAAAAACGGCTTCTTAAAAATCAAAGCAACCAAAGTTGGAAAAGAGACGGCCCTTGCACAAATTATTAAGGTAGTAGAAGAAGCCCAAGGTTCCAAAGCGCCGATTCAGCGCATGGCCGACGTCATCTCGGGTATTTTTGTTCCCATTGTTGTGGGGATCGCGATTGTCACTTTCCTTGTGTGGTATTTTGCGGTGAGTCCGGGAGAGTTTGCGGTTGCCCTTGAAAAATTCATTGCTGTACTGGTCATTGCCTGCCCATGTGCTCTCGGATTGGCCACCCCCACATCCATCATGGCAGGATCAGGGCGCGCTGCGGAATTCGGGATTTTATTTAAAGGTGGAGAACACCTTGAAACGACTCATCAGTTAGACACGATTATTCTTGATAAAACCGGTACAGTGACCAATGGGGAACCTTCGTTGACAGATGTGATATTGGCGGAAGGTATGGACGAAAGCGAATTTTTAATGCTTGTCGGCACTGCAGAAAGAAATTCAGAACATCCCCTTGCCCAAGCGATTGTTGAGGGAATCAAGGAGAAAGGGATTGAACTGGGCTCACCGGACGAATTTGAAGCCATCCCCGGTTTCGGGATACAATCAACGGTCGATGGCAAACAATTACTGGTCGGCACACGCAGGTTGATGGCTAAACATGCCATCCATATTCAAGAGCACCTGCCAAAAATGGAGGAGTTGGAGAAACAAGGGAAAACGGCTATGTTGGTGGCTGTCGATAACCGTTATGCAGGCATCGTTGCCGTAGCCGATACGATTAAAGAAACATCGAAAGAAGCGATTGCCCGTTTGCTAGAGATGGAATTGGATGTCGTCATGATCACCGGGGACAATACTGCAACCGCCCATGCGATCGCCGAACAAGTCGGTATCAAGCATGTCATTGCGGAAGTACTGCCTGAAGGCAAGGCAGAAGAAGTGAAAAAGCTGCAACAGGCGGGGAAAAAAGTAGCCATGGTGGGAGATGGAATCAATGATGCTCCGGCATTGGCAACCGCTGATATCGGAATGGCGATTGGTACAGGCACCGATGTCGCAATGGAAGCGGCGGATATCACGCTTATCCGCGGTGACTTAAACAGTATCGCCGATGCGATTTTCATGAGCAAAAAGACCATCATCAATATTAAGCAGAATCTGTTCTGGGCGCTGGCATACAACAGTTTGGGCATACCGATTGCCGCAGCCGGTTTCTTGGCCCCGTGGCTTGCCGGAGCAGCGATGGCTTTTAGTTCTGTATCAGTTGTGCTTAACGCACTAAGACTACAGAGAATCAAGTTAAAGGCTTAGTTTTGGATTCAGAATGGAGGAAACACCTATGAAACGAAGTGTTTTGATTTGGCTCGTTACCGGTATCGTTTATCTTGGGGCAGTGATCGCGGGCTACAGTCTATATGCAAATATGAATTCAAACACCGATGAGCCTGCTAATCATGGGGCTATGCAAACGGAGGAAATATGAATCATTAAAGACATAAAACCGAAAGGCCGACATGATTCGGTATTGCCCATTGAGCTTCATGTTGGTAAAACACGCAGCGACCTTTATGTGGATACGGATTTAAATCAAAGGTCAAACAGTTGAATGATCCCCTTATCAATATTTCGGCATTAATGACAAAGATTTTGGTTCAAATGTCCACACAATAACGGTCATTTGAACCAAAAAAAATGTGTGAAAAAGCTTGACCCCGCATTTTTAAACTTTGAGCCGAATTCATGTTAGGCGGCCAATTTTGTAATAAAGGTTTGATAATAAATATGAAATGGTGCAGGGAGAGGACTGGGCGCCCTTTCTTCCCAAAAAAAATGAAGGAATTCGGTTAAGGAATTTCTTCATTTTTTGCTGATGATCCTACAAAGTAATTCCAATGAAAAACATTGGCATGTTGCTTTTGCGTCATACAAAAGTTACCCTTGGTATTAGGTACATCTTCATAAAAATGATATAGGATCTGAACAATTGGAGGAAAATATGAATCATCATAGACATAAAAGCGAAGGGAACCTGAACAACTGTAAACAAGTCAAATGGAGGTTGGTCCGACGATCATGTAATAAAGAAAGCAAGTGGAGAATGACACCTTTCCCTTTTCAATTTACAGGCTTTAAGCCCAGCTGCTCCAAAGCTGGTACTGCTGCAATCCTCAAAGTAACCCACGTTGGGCTCTTTCCCCAATTTTTTAGCACTGCAATGGCAATGCTCCATCCAGTCCCATGAATACCAATGATTAGAAAATTTATAATATTTAGGATCCAATAACTGAATAAGCGTATAATTGCCACTGGGTGTACTGTTTCCTACTACTTCGAGGATTTCACCACAACTGCCAAAACATCTTCTTCATTTAAATGACCTGAATTTTCTTCACTAATAGAGTTATAAAGCAAATAAAATTCTTTAACATCGTCGCTTAATTGCTCAATGTCATTTTTACTATGAGCAATGTTACCATTTCCAGGTCAATCACCGCCCATTTTTAACCGTTAATGGATCTGAAATAACTCGTACTGTTAATTAGTAGACGGTATGCTTATTGTTACTTTGTCATCTACTATTTTTTGAAAGCTGCTATGTTCCAATAGGGGCGACCTTCCATCCTGACTTTCAATATCTCATTAGGGCAGCCAAGAATTATCATTTTCATCAAAAGGTTTATAAAAAATTAACATATACACCACCACACGGAGCCAATCATTAGGTAGAATGAACATATAACCAAATTTATATAAGGAGCTGCTGAGAAGGTTTTTCTTCTTTTTCACTTCGAAGTTCTATAAAAACTGGCAGTAGGAGGGACTATAAAAGAACATACACTGATAGGAACAAGGTGTTTGTCTGCGCTTAGGGAAAAGGATTTCAATATAGTTGACTTTTATCAATTACCATTTTTTCACTTACAGCTTCCATAAAACCTAAAAGGGGAAAGGTTGAACAAATATGAACGCAAAGCAGACTGTATTTGTCAATAAATTTACAGATGGAATACTTGATCCCAATAAAGAAATGGAGTATGTCGTTCAAGATGGAGGATATATCGTCGCCAATACAACGCCTGGTTGTTGGGGACCCATGATAACGCCTGCTTTAAAAGGAGGACATGAAGTTACAAAACCAGTGTATGTGGAAGGTGCCGAAGTAGGCGACGCCATTGTTATTTATATAAAATCAATCGAAATCACTTCCATGGCGACGGCATCTGGAAACGATAAGCCAGTGGAAGGGCGTTTTAATGGCGATCCGTTTGTCGCCGCAATTTGCCCCGTCTGTAACACGGTCAATCCCGAGACAGTTATTAAAGGAATTGGTAATACGGCCATCCATTGTAAAACTTGTGATACTGATATTACTCCATTTGATTTTACACATGCTTATACGATTGCTTTCGATGATCAAAAAACAATGGGTCTGACCCTTACGAAAGAAGCCGCGGAAACGGTAGCCAAAGATGGCAGAAAATACATGTGTACGCCGGAGCAATCGATTCAAAATCCAATAGTGACTTTTGCACCTCATGATATGCCTGCGACGATGGCGAGAATCCGGGCGTTTTTAGGGCAACTAGGCACTGTTCCCGCAAGACCGATGCCAGACTCTCATAATGCTGGGGATTTTGGGCAATTTTTATTGAATGCGCCGCATGATTATGGAATTACCGAAGAGCAACTTGAGGATAGAACTGATGGCCATATGGATATTAATCGTGTGCGAGAGGGCGCGATACTCATTTGCCCAGTTAAGGTAAAAGGTGGCGGTGTCTATCTCGGTGATATGCATGCTATGCAAGGAGACGGAGAAATCGCCGGACATACAGCAGATGTTGCGGGTATCGTGAACCTGCAAGTACGAGTATTAAAAAATATGCAACTGGAAGGTCCGATCCTTTTACCAGTGGAAGAGGATTTACCTTATTTGGCCAAGCCTTTTACCGAACAAGAAAAACTGCGCGCCAAACAATTAGCAAAACAATGGAATATGAATGAAATCGAAGATTTATGTCCCATATCATTTGTAGGCACAGGCGCTAATTTAAATGACGCGACAACGAATGGCATGGAACGGGCCGCCAACTTTTTCGGCATTACGGTGCCGGAAGTGATGAATAGAGCTACAATTAACGGGGCTATTGAAATTGGCCGCCATCCTGGGGTGGTGACCGTAACATTTTTAGTTCCTGAATCCTATTTAAATAATAAAGGGTTGTTAGATTTAGCAAAAGAACAATATGAATTGTAAAGCTTAACACATCGTATAGGCGAGCTGACAGATACAGAAGTTCATTTTTTTAAAAAGAACCTAACGGCTGGGATGGTACAAAAAGTCAGTGACATTTGACTTTCTGCGCCATCCCCTTTTTCATCTAATTATCGCGTTGAAATAATGGAAGGTCCTTTATTTTCGCTATCAATTCAATAATATTATGCTATCCTTTTATATAGGGGGTTAATGGTACCAATGCAAATAATTGATATGATGATGCTCTTAATAACGATTTCGCTTATCGTTTTTGTAGTGAGACAGAAAAAACTTGAAAACAAAATAGATTTTATATTGATTTTAATCGGGGCTGTTGCCATATTTATTGTAAATAATGTGTTTGTTTGGATCACCATTTGGGTGATGCTATTTCTTTATTTTGGGGTAAAGTATTTTATATTGAACAAAAAATCACGTTGACCAATCGTAAGTGGGAGCATTGTTCGCTCCAAAAGACGGGCATCACTATCTTGAACCTGCATGGTCTGTTGTAGTTGGTCAAACAATGAATAGAGATAGATAGGACAGATTCATTTTTATTGGCTAAAGTCAATGTACTACTATAAACTATTATCGGAGACAGGTGTTTTATTAGGATCAGCCTCAGTAAAAGCGATCATTTACTAAGATCATAACTGAAACCGTTAAACATAACTAAAGGAGAGGAACGTTGTTGACAGAAATTTATAAAGCACTTTCAATTGCGGGAACAGATCCAACCGGAGGAGCAGGTATTCATGCAGACTTAAAAGCCTTCCAGGAACAGGGAGTGTATGGAATGGCTGTGATTACATCGGTTGTGGCCCAAAACACACTCGGTGTTAAAAGCTTTGAGGAAATGTCCCAAAATAATATTTCTCAGCAAATAGACTGTGTAATTGAAGACATCAAGCCTGATGCCGTAAAAACCGGTATGCTTGCAAGTATAGACATTATTGAACTAGTAGCTGAAAAGTTGAAAGCAGCAAATATTCAATCATATGTGATGGACCCGGTTATGGTCGCCAAAAGCGGGCATCATTTGCTTTATCAGGATGCTATTGATCATCTTAAAAAGTTATTGATTCCACAAGCGACGGTGATTACGCCTAATATCCCGGAAGCAGAAGTAATAATCGGGAAATCCATAGAAACTTTACAGCAGATGCGTGATGCCGCCAAAGAAATTGTCCAAGTATATGGAGCTAAAGCAGCCATCGTAAAAGGCGGGCACAGGGACGGAGAAGCCCGCGATGTTCTATACTTTGACGAGAACTTTGAGGAGTTTGTTTCTCCCCGTTTTGATACGAAGCATACTCATGGAACAGGTTGTACGTTTTCAGCAGTTATTACGGCGGAGCTTGCAAAGCAAAAAAGTATAAAGGAAGCTGTTACAGTAGGAAAAGAATTTATTTCCGCCGCCATTAAACATACCCTCGGTATTGGGAAGGGACAGGGGCCTACAAATCATTTTGCGTATCGATCGATGAATCAGCAGATAGCTAGGCAACCATTGTAATTTCTTGATTTTGCTAAAAAATACCCTTATACCTGCAGAGTCTATGGAGAACAGCCGGCTGACGATAATGAAAAAACGAGCCGGCTGGAAAATATTTGGAATTTCCGATTATCCCATTAAATGTAAAAAGGAGGACAACAAGATGTTAAAAGTATTCTTGGTTCCTCACGAGTTACAATATGCCAGGTCTATCTCAGAGCTATCTTCAGAACCTGAAGTTAAGGATGCTTTAGGTCTTACCGAAGACCATACATCCTTAAAAGGTACTGAGGATTTTATCAATTTTATTCTGGAACAGGAAAAATTAGGAAAGCAATATTCAAGGGTTATCTTAAACGAAGACCGCAAAGTAACCGGCGTGATCACACTAAAAGATATAAATAGAAACAATCAAACGAGTCATATGGGAACTTGGATAGGTCATCCATATTGGGGAAAAGGTTATAATCAAATAGCAAAGAAAGAAATGCTTTATACCGCGTATTTTGAATGTAATAGAAAAGGATGTTTTTCTTGAATGGTATTCAAATTGATTTCCGGTAAGGATTTCCTGCCAAAGAGGGAATGGAGGACAGCCGGCTAAAAAACAAATGAAGGCTTGCTTGTATAACAGGTTTGGCATGTCGCTTTTAGTTTACATAATATATATTATAGGAAGTACAGGCAGAAAAATGCATCTTGTCTCAAAACCAAAGTATACTTTAAATAGTGAGACAAACAAAAAAACACAGGTTATGAACTGGCCTGTGTTTTTTTGTTGTTCAAGTATTGGCGCGGTGTTCCCATATATTGTGTAGTCCGAACGTGCCGATCCAATGAAGTGCATTCCATATATATAGGTGCGTCGAGCAGCCATGGCACATGGGAATAAAATGATCTGTCAGCATGTATAATAAAAGATATTGCTTCCGGGAGCATTTTCTCATATTGTTTTAATTTTTCACGAACGGCAAATACATCATTTTCCTTATTGCTTAAACAAATGTTACCTTTCATGACATATTCTCCGAGCTCGGGTCTCCATTCAGCGGTTAAAATATCTTCCTGATCATGATGAACGTTTAATAAGTTTGATGCATACTTATAGCCAATGGCCAAATAGCGGTTTGATGAATGATCCGATAAAATGAATGTATATTTCCGTCCATCTACCGGATGATAAACCGTTGCAGGAGGCAAAATGGTGACAGAAAAATGTTTCGTTTGCAATTTGTTCACGCTGTACTGCACCCCCCCATCCATGTTCTATTACATAATATGACGAACGCCTACAAGGGGTGATGCATCTTTTGCATTTCAAGCAAATTGAATTTCAAATCAACAGGGTTAGCTATTTTTAGCCGGTGCACCTTTATTCCCCCACCGGTAATAAGGTTACACTTCCTATTTGGCAAGCTCGAGTTGGCGCCCCCTAAAGGAAGCGCTTCCATTTTTTCTAAATGTGTTGGCGGTGCTGTCAAAGCTTTCCTTGTTCCAGTCGCTTCGCTTGCACTAGTACCTCCTATGCGTCGCAAGCCTTCCGGCAGTTGATCCCCCAGTGGCCATCTCGTTTTCTCTCAATTTGGGGTAATACCAGCGTAGCTGACACTACCCACAAAGTAGATGGAATGAAATTAGAAATTTATCGGGTACCTCGTTTTAGTTTATATATTGTTATAAGTCTTTCTTTTATCCGAGAAACTTTTTTAATACGCACCCGTACGTATTATTGAACACTTAACTTTTTGGAGGTGTTAACATGTTATTGTTAAGCATAGGTATTTTTTTATTTACTGTTTTAGGTGTGTTTCTATTGAATGGAAAAGGAATGTTTCTTATTGCAGGATTTAATACACTATCCAAAAAGGAAAAAGCAGAGTACGATAAACTGGCGTTGAGTAAATTCTATGGAAAAACGTTGCTAGCTTTGTCAGTAAGCATGGTATTTTGGTTATTAAGCGACATATTACAAAACAATTTACTATTCATTATTGGTTTGATTTTATTTACAGGTATTATTATCTTTGGCTTAGTGTATTCTCGGTTTGGGGATCGATTTAAAAAAGGAGTGGAATAAAAGAAAATGCAACCCATGAAAAGGTTGCATTTTCTTTTCTGTTTAATTAAATGTTGATTGAAAAGGTAACTTCCTAATCATTGTATGGTATTCAACCAATTACCGAACAAGTTTAAAAAGTAGCCTTAGCCTAAACCCAATTGCTGATTGGAATCTTGCTGCCATTACTGCCAGTAATCAATCGGCCATCAGTGCCGCCAATACTGCTTTTTGGGCGTGAAGGCGGTTTTCGGCTTCATCAAATACAACGGATTGCGGTCCATCAATGACTTCGGCAGTGACTTCCTCTCCGCGATGGGCAGGCAAACAATGGAGAAAAATGGCATCTTTCTTTGCGTGAGCCATGAGTTCGCTGTTTACTTGAAATTGTTGGAAAGCCTTTTCCCTTTCCTGCTGCTCTGCTTCCCATCCCATGCTCGTCCATACGTCCGTATATACTGCGTCAGCGTCCGAAACGGCTTCAACTGGATTGTTTGTCACTTCGATCACCGCTCCTGTGGCTTCCGCAAATTTCATGGCAGTTTCAATGACGGCTGCTTTTGGCTCATATCCTTTAGGTGCGGCTATAGAACAGCTTACACCCGTTTTGGCGCAGCCGATCATCAAGGAATGAGTCATATTGTTTCCGTCGCCGATATATGCAAGCTTCTTTCCTTCCAAGCTTCCTTTCTTTTCGTAAAGTGTCATTAAATCGGCCAGTACTTGGCAAGGATGATAGTCGTCCGTCAACCCGTTTATGACAGGCACACTGGCGTTTGCCGCCAGTGTCACAACTGTATCATGTTCGTATGTGCGAATCATAATACCGTCCACATAACGTGAGAGCACTTTGGCGGTATCTTCGATTGTCTCCCCTCTACCCATCTGCATGTCATTGCGGCCCAAGAACAAAGCGTGTCCTCCGAGCTGCGTCATTCCGACTTCAAAGGAAACTCGCGTCCTTGTAGATGATTTTTCAAATATCATCGCAAGTGATTTTCCCTTTAAGTATTGATGGTTTTCTCCTTTCTTTTGCATCTCTTTTAGTTTTATCGCATCCATGATTAATTGCATGATTTCTTGTTTGGACAAATCAGCCAACGTGAGTAAATGTTTTCCTTTCAGGTTCACTTGTGAGGCGATCATTATGTCAGCACTTCCTTTTCACAGTTTCCAAGCCAGTCTTGCATTGACTTTGGCTCAGTTATTTGTTGCTGCAAGCCTGATAAATAAGCTTCCAGTGTTTCTTTTTCGGTTAATATGTTGACTTGGGCCAAAGAAGCGATTTTCCGATTTTGAACGGAATGTTTAGAATGACCAAGACTTACCAATATGGCCCCTCTTTGTTGTTTTATCCACTCGGCAAATGGCAATTCCGCAGTTTCGGTAACCGCCTGAAAACCGGATTCAGTAATGAATGCAAGCCATTTTTCCTGATCTGGGCATTCGTCGACGAAAAAGGCTAACTGTTCGGCATTTGCTGTCAAATGTTCGTTCCAAAGAACCGCTTTGGCCATTGCTTCATGAAACGTGTTTCCAATGGAGATCAGCTCGCCAGTAGACTTCATTTCGGGTGTCAAGACTGGATCCACCCCTTCAAGTTTTCCGGTGGAAAAAACAGGGTGCTTCACGGTGTAAAATGGTAGCTGATTCGGAACAACAGCAGACAATGCTGAACCAGTTAGTATTTTCACGCATTCATCAATTAAATTGATTCCAGTAATTTTGCTTACAATCGGCACCGTCCTTGACGCTCGCGGATTAACTTCAAGCACATAGACCGTTCCTTTATAAACAACAAACTGGACATTGAAGATTCCTTTGAATGCCAGCTTTTTTGCGATTTTTTCAGTGTATGAGAAAATCGTTTCTTTTACTTGATGACCTATATTTACAGGAGGAGTTACCGTAATACTGTCTCCTGAGTGGACCCCGGCTTTTTCAATATGTTCAAAATAAGCGGGAATGAATATGTTTTCTCCGTCTGCTAATGCGTCAATCTCTACTTCAACCCCTTGATAATACGCATCTATTAGAACCGGATATTGAATGGAATTTTTACATTGCTCCAATTCCTCTTTTTGTTGAATAATGAGCATTCCCTGTCCGCCTATGACATAAGAAGGCCTTAATAACACTGGGAAGCCGATCCTTTCCGATTTCTCCAGCAATTCATCGGCATCATGAGCTGTCAATCCCGGAATATGGGGAATGGTAAGCTCTTGCAAGAGCTGATAAAATTTCTCCCGGTCTTCCACTTGATCGATTTGATCCTGTGAAATGGACAATAGGGGAAATCCAAAGTTTTCTAGCCCATCCGCCAAATTAATGGCCGTTTGGCCGCCCAGTTGTACAATGACGCCGTCGGGCTTTTCATAATCTAAAATATTTAAGACGTCCTCCAAATGAAGCGGTTCAAAATAGAGGCGGTCGGCGATTTGAAAATCCGTACTTACCGTACCTGGATTATTGTTGATCAAAATCGTCTTATAGCCGGCTTTTTTCAAAGATAATGCCGCATGAACGGTACAATA
This sequence comes from Siminovitchia sp. FSL H7-0308, assembly GCF_037980985.1. Classification (NCBI taxonomy): domain Bacteria; kingdom Bacillati; phylum Bacillota; class Bacilli; order Caryophanales; family Bacillaceae; genus Siminovitchia; species Siminovitchia sp. FSL H7-0308. Next base: position 1,856,628 of record NZ_CP150282.1, on the reverse strand, counting down.
GTCAAACTCGATCCCCTGTCCAATCCTGACAGGTCCCGACCCGATAATGGCCACTTTGCGCTTCGTATTGTTTTTGACGACATCCCCTTCTCCTTTCCATGTGGAGTAGAAGTAAGGAGCCGCTGCCGGAAATTCTCCCGCGCAAGAATCAACCATTTGAAAAACAGGGGTGATGTTTTCTTGAATCCGTTTTTCCCGGACTGCAGCAAGGGTGGTTTTCCATATCCTAGCAAGCCATTGATCGGAAAATCCTTTTTCCTTTAGCCGTTTTAAAAATTCATGTGACACTGTTTCCAATGTTTTCTTTTTTGCTTGTGCTTCCAATTGAACAAGTTCTTGCAGGCAATCCAGAAAATACATATGAATGTGCGTTGTTTCTTGGATTTCTTTGCTTGAAACACCTCTTCTCATGAGTTCCAGAATGGAAAAGAAGCGTTCATCATCCGCCTGCGAAACAGAAGTCCATAATTGACTTTCAGTGTACGAAGCTAATCCTTCCAGCTCCAAGCCGCATGTTTTTAATTCAAGGGATCTGACAGCTTTTTGAAATGCTGCGGGTAAAAGCCTATCTATGGCCATTATTTCTCCTGTTGCCTTCATTTGGGTACCGAGCTTGCGCTGTGCCTGCGGAAATTTATCAAAAGCCCAACGCGGCATTTTAACAACCGTGTAATCTACCACTGGTTCAAAGCTGGCAAAAGTCGTACCGGTAACCGGATTGATTAGTTCATGCAGATGATAGCCCAAACTGAGTTTGGCGGCTATTCTTGCAATTGGATAACCCGTCGCTTTCGAGGCAAGGGCAGAAGACCGGCTTAGGCGGGGATTCACTTCGATTAAATAGTATTGATCACTGTGTGGGTCATGGGCAAATTGAATATTACAGCCGCCGACAATTCCCAATGCGCGAATAATTTTCACCGCCGATTTATAAAGCGTATTAAATTCACTGTCAGAAAGGGTTTGTTGTGGTGCGATGACAATTGAATCACCTGTATGGACGCCCACCGGATCAAAGTTCTCCATACTGCAAATCGCAATGCATGTGTCATTGGCATCCCGGACCATCTCAAACTCAATTTCTTTAAAGCCTGCAATGCTTTTTTCAATTAAACATTGTGTAATGGGGCTGGAATCCAATCCTTTTTTCACAATGGAACGGAGTTCTTCCCAATTGGAGGCAATTCCTCCTCCCCCTCCGCCTAACGTATATGCCGGGCGAATAATAATGGGGAAACCCTGTTGCTTTGCAAATGTGATGGCTTCTTCAACCGAATGGATAATTTCGCTCTCGGGAACAGGTTCTTTCAGCTCATGCATCAGTTTGCGGAAAGCCTGGCGATCTTCTCCCTGAATAATAGACTCTGGGGATGTACCCAACACTTTCACATCATACTGTTCGAGAATGCCCCGTTTATATAAATCGACAGTCAAGTTGAGCCCTGTTTGTCCTCCAAGTGTTCCAAGGATTCCATCAGGCTTCTCTTTTTTGATGATCTCTGTCATACTGTCAATGGTCAATGGTTCAAAGTAAACTGTTTTGGCAAACTGTTCATCTGTCATAATGGTCGCCGGATTATTATTGACCAAAACGACGTCGCAACCTTCTTCTTTGAGAGCCATGCATGCTTGCGTTCCGGCATAGTCAAATTCGGCAGCCTGACCGATAACGATCGGCCCGGAACCGATGACCAATACTTTCTTGATGTCTTTCTTTTTAGGCATACACTCTTGCTCCTTTGCGTTCTCCAAGATGATGGAAAAAAGTTTGAAATACAATCGTATTCAGCGGATGATCATAAAGATCCGGGTGAAATTGATACGTTGCTATCGGATAATGTTCATGAACAAGCCCTTCAATGGTTCCGTCATGAACATTTTTAAAGGAAATGCGCCATCCATTCTTATTAAGTTGTTTGTTTTGGACAGCATACCCATGATTTTGAACGGACATATATACTTTTTGTGTTGTTGAATCGATGATCGGCTCTTTGAAGCTTCTGTGTCCCGTCCGCATTTTTTCCACGTTGCCGCCGAAAGAAAGCGCCAAAATTTGGTGGCCAAGTCCCAAACCAAGAACCGGGTAGCTTACGGCCATGTGCTTATATTCGTTTAAGTATTGTTCCCATAACAATGGATTTCCGTATCCTCCGGAAAAAATCAAACCGTCCGGATTCAGTGAATCTATCTGTTTTTTCGTAGCGTGATCAGGAACAATCGTCACCTTGCAATCGATTTTTTTAAGAAGTTTCAGCAAAGATTTTTTATATCCAAAATCAATGATGACGATATGGTTTTTTCCCTCTTTTAAGATCATGTCAACTTTTTTCTTATCTGCTCTTCCTTCTTTTTGATCAATCGGAAATAGTTGGTTGCTGCTGCCCAGTGTCAAAACAGCCGGCATTTCCCCCGCATATTTAACCTTTTTGACGATGGCCCGGGTATCTGCCCCAGCCAAGATGGGGATGTTTGCCGTCAATAATTCATGGTACAAATCGGCATTTTGCGGTATGGATAAATCATCTTGGATGATCAGTCCATTTATTTGAATCTGATCACTTTCAAATTGTTCTTTATCCAATTCGACATTTACTATTCCCGGAAATGTCGCTACCACTATTTTTCCTTTGTTTGCCGGATCGGTGATAAATTCTTGAATCCGTCCCATACCTGTATAAAAAATGATTTCTCCAAAGGAGTCGCTGTTTTTTCCATGCCACTGGCCTGTAAATCGTTCACCATTAGCGAGCAGTAAGGATCCTTCCATTCTTCCTTTCCCCGCTTTCGTATTTTTATTTTTAAATTTGCATTTTTATGCATTTCCATGTAAAAAAATTAAACTGTCTTTTCAATGATATTTAATGCTTCCTCCAGCTCCTTATAAGTAACTGTTAAAGGAGGGAGCATTCTTAACACATTTGGTCCGGCGTTTAATGCAAGAAGTCCGTTCGCCCTTAAGTTGGTAACCAAAGAGCCGACATCTTCCTTAAATTCGAGGCCATACATGAGCCCTTTGTGGCGAATGTTGACCAAGCCATCAAGCCGATCCTTCATTTTCGTTAACTGTTTTGCAAAAAAGTCCGCTTTGTCCTCTACTTCTTGAAGAAAATGTTCCTGAAACACGATGTTAAGCACCGCTTTGGCAGCTGTCATCGCAAGTGGTCCACCGCCGAATGTAGTGGCGTGGCTGCCCGGTCCAAATGCCGAACTTAACTTTTTCTTTCCAATCATCGCTCCGACAGGTATGCCGTTTCCAAGTCCCTTCGCTGATGTAATGATATCCGGCGAAATATTGTAATGTTGATAGGCAAATGGTTTTCCTGTTCTGCCAATGCCCGTTTGAACTTCGTCGATGATTAGCAGGAGTCCGTTATCGTGACACACTTGCTCCAATTTTTTGAGAAAATCATAGTCGGCAGGGATGACGCCTCCCTCGCCTTGAATCACTTCCAGCATGACTGCGGCCGTTTGTCCATCTATGGCCTCTTTAACTGCTTCGATGTTGTTATATGGCACATGTTGAAATGTTTCAAGCATCGGGCCAAAGCCGGTCTTTACTTTCTCTTGTCCTGTTGCCGCGATCGTTCCAAGCGTTCTGCCATGAAATGATTGGAGAAACGTAATAATTTTCGGTTTTCCGGTAAACTTGCGAGCCAATTTAATAGCTGCTTCATTGGCCTCTGCCCCGCTGTTCGCAAAAAATACCAAGTCTCCGCAAGAATGGTTCGCCAGCAGTTCTGCCACTTGTTCCTGCAAAGAGCTTTGAAACAAGTTGGATGTATGCCACAATTTTTCCAACTGTTCTTGAACAGGGCCAACAACCTCGGGATGGCAATGCCCCAGATTGCATACACCAATGCCGGAAGTAAAATCCAAATAATCTTTGCCATTTGTATCAATCACTTTTGTTCCTAAGCCGGATGAGATTTCTACATCCCATTTGGCATATGTGTTAAATAGATGAGACATACGGGATTTCCTCCAATTCTTTCTTTATCGTTGTCCCGATAATTTTTCCTTCACTGACTATGTGGGCATTTCCACTTACGATCATGACTTCGCTCATTCCCTCATCAAGGCTGTCCAGAGCGGCTTTGACCTTTGGAATCATGCCTCCCGTAATCGTTCCTTCATTTATCAAGTCGAGAATTTCTGATTTGGTTGCTACTTCCATTAATTGTTCATTCTTTAAAATGCCGGGAACATCTGTGACAAATAATAGTTTTTCAGCATCCAAGGCAGTGGCAATAGATCCCGCTGCCGTATCTGCGTTAATATTATAAGAGATTTTGCCATCTGCTCCAGGTGCGATCGGTGAAATGACCGGAATCATTCCCAGCGCCATTACTTTTAGCAGCAAATGTTTATTGACATGTGTTATTTCGCCGACATAACCGAGCTTTTCAAAATCAATCGGCTTTGCTTCAAGTAAAGGTCCGTCAAAGCCTGTCATTCCGATGGCAGACAGCCCGTGGTTGTTTACATTTCTGACGATCGTATTGGTCATGCTTCCTGATAAAACCATCTCTACCATATCCATAACCGCTTTTGTTGTTTTTCTTAAGCCGTTATGAAACTCGGACTTTATTTTTAAGTTGTCAAGCATTTGATTAATAGCCGGTCCGCCGCCATGTACGATTAAAGGCTGCCATCCGCCGTCCTTTAGTTTTTTTATTCCTTCATAAAATTCGTCGGACAGTGAATCGATCATGCTTCCGCCGAACTTAATGACAATGATTTTACTCATGACTGCTTCCCTCCTGAATTTATGGGTAAACGGGGGAAAGTTGTAGTCCCGCTGTTTCGTCCAGTCCACATAAAATATTGGCGTTTTGCACCGCCTGCCCGGCAGCTCCCTTCATCAGATTGTCGATCACTGACACAATTGTTAGCCTGCCGGTCCGTTCATCCAGTAAAAATCCGATATCGCAATAATTGGAACCGAACACTTCTTTTGTTGCAGGGAACTGGTTATTGTTTCTGATGCGAATAAAAGGTTCATCTTTATAAAATTCCATGTATAACTGCTCTATCTTGTCTTGGTCCACGGATGAAGCAAGTGATACATAAATCGTTGACATAATGCCCCGGGTCATTGGAACAAGATGAGTGCTAAACGTGATCGGAGCTTCATATCCCCAAGTTGAAAGCATCTGTTCCATTTCCGGTATATGTTGGTGTTGATTCACTTTGTATATTTTGAAATTTTCATTGAGTTCGCTGTAAATCGTTCCAAAACTCGCTGTTTGTCCAGCGCCGGAAACACCGGATTTGGCGTCAATAATAATAGACCCTTCTTTCGCCAGCTTGTTTTGGACAACAGGCGCCAAGCCAAGCAACGTGGCTGTAGGGTAGCAACCAGGGTTGGATATAAACTTCGTATCCTGTTTGATGGCCGATCGGTTTATTTCCGGCATGGCATAAACTGCTTGATCTACCCATTCCTTCGGAGCCGGTTTCTTGTTATACCACTTTTCATACTGCTCTATATTTTTCAACCGGAAATCTCCCGATAAATCAATTACTGTACATCCTGCTTTCAATAACGACGGGGCAATTTCAGCAGAAATTCCCGATGGCACCCCCAAAAACACAATATCCGTTTGTTTGGCAATTGCTTCCGGATGAATTTCATCCAATGTCATAGAAAGATGCGATAAATGAGGATAATGGGCAGTTATATCCTTTCCTTGTTGTGATGATGAATAAATCGCTGCTATCGTAAAAGCTGGATGAGATTGTAAAATTCTTAGCAGTTCCGCTCCCCCGTATCCAGTTGCCCCAATAATTCCCACTTTCACTACCAACACTCCCTTAAAACGTGATCCACTCCAAATTTTTCCGTTATTCTTTAGATGTTATATATTATACGCTGTATAAAAATTAATTCAATAGTATATTTATAACATTTTTATATATAAAGAAAATTTGGCCAGTAATAAGCACTTCGGTAAGCTAAATTCCCCACAACATAGCTCATTACGGTGCATCATTTCAGCGCGGAAAATAAAAAAACGCACCCCAATTGTTAAACCGTGTCTAACAATCGGAGTGCCGTTATTCACAACCAAAAGGTTGTTTTATCCTTCTATGGGTTCCGCATCCTCCCATATTTCAATTGAATGTCCATATTCTTTTTCATCAATCAAAAACGATCCGTTCGAATATCTGTCATTGAATTTTAGTGTAGCTGGTTGAAGTTGCTCAACGTTCCCTTTTTCAGTTAAAACAAAGACGGGCTTGTTTTCGTACAATACGGCCACTCCAATAACCCGGTGCGGATTGTTTTTTAATTCGCGGAGCAAGACTGTTCCTCTTTTGGCGCGCCCGCCTTTCTCAAATTCTGTGAACTTCATTTTCTTAACCGCCCCGCGGTTCGTCACAATCATAATGGCAGGTTCCGTTTCGGCTTTAATCACTTCTGCGCCAACTACAATATCTTTCTCCTTCAAATCAATGCCTTTTACCCCAAGCGCTCGGGCTCCAATCGGATTAACCTCTGTTTCATTAAATAAGAGACTGTATCCGAGTTTCGTCACGATGAAAATATCATCTGTTCCGCTGGATAGTTGAACATTGATGAGAGCATCATGTTCCCGCAAGTTAACTGCTACAAGCGGCTTCGAATAGCGCTGCGGCTGGTAGAGTTTCAGTGGACTTTTCTTCACCATGCCATATTTCGTAAAGAACACAAGGAATTGATCCTCTTGAAACTCTTTAATGGATAGAGCTTTTATAATTACTTCATCCTGTTCGATAGGAATGATTCCCGATATATGCTGACCCAAGTCTTTCCAGCGAATATCCGGCAGTTCATGTACAGGAATATATAAAAAGTTTCCTTTGTTCGTAAAAAGTAAAAGAGTGTCTCCTGTATGCAATTCTTCTTGAAGCAAGAGCCGGTCAAGCTCTTTCATCGCCAAATCGCTGCCATTTGAAGCGGAGTATGATCTTAAACTTGTTCTTTTTAAATAACCTTCCTTTGTCACCGTTACAATGACATCTTCATTTGGAATCATGACTTCCAAATTAATTTTAATGTCCTCTATTTCATGCTCGATGATCGTACGTCGTTCATCAGCATATTTTTTCTGGATAGCTTTTAACTCTTTTTTAATGACGCTTAATAATTTCTTTTCACTGTCCAAAATCTCTTTCAGCTTTTTGATTATCTCTTTCAATTCTGCTTCTTCTTTCTGCAAAGCAGTGATGTCCGTATTTGTCAGACGATACAATTGCAAGGATACGATCGCCTCTGCCTGTTTTTCAGAAAAGGCGAAATTCAATATAAGGTTGTCTTTGGCATTGCGTTTGTCTTTGGAGGCGCGGATGGTTGCTATCACTTCATCCAGAATCGAAAGAGCCTTCATGAGACCTTCCACAATATGTTGCCTCTCCAATGCTTTTTCCAAATCGAAACGGGAACGGTTGGCGACGACTTCTTTCTGATGTTTGATATAGGAATCCAAAAGATCAAGAATTCCCATCAGCTTTGGCCGCTGATCTCTTATGGCAACCATATTAAAGTTATAGGTTACTTGGAGATCGCTGTTTTTAAATAAATAATTCAAGATTCCTTCGGCATCCGCTTCTCTTTTTAACTCGATGACCATCCGAAGGCCGGTTCGGTCGGTTTCATCCCGAACCTCGGCAATTCCTTCAAGCTTCCGGTCGATGCGAAATTCGTCAATCCTTTTCACAAGATTGGCTTTGTTTACATCGTAAGGAATCTCACTGATGACAATTTGCTTTCTTCCTCCGCGAATCGTCTCAATATCCGTTTTGCCTCTGACAACAATTCTTCCTTTTCCAGTTTCATACGCTTTCTTGATTCCGTCCACACCTTGAATAATGCCCCCTGTAGGGAAATCTGGGCCTTGGATGACCGTCATGATATCATCGACGGTGCACCCAGGTTTATCCATCCGCATGATGACGGCATCGATCACTTCTCCGAGATGATGTGGGGGAATATCGGTCGCATAACCTGCCGAAATACCTGTGGAGCCATTGACGAGAAGGTTTGGAAACCGCGCCGGAAGCACAGTCGGTTCAGAGGATGTATCATCAAAGTTTGGTACATGTTCCACTGTTCTTTTTTCGATGTCTCGAAGCAGCTCGGAAGAAAGCTTGGAAAGACGGGCTTCCGTATAACGCATTGCCGCAGCCGGATCACCGTCTATACTTCCATTATTTCCGTGCATCTCAATTAATACGTTTCTTACTTTCCAGTCTTGGCTCATACGAACCATTGCTTCATACACTGATGTATCTCCATGCGGGTGATAGTTCCCAATGACGTTCCCTACCGTTTTTGCCGACTTTCTAAAACCTTTGTCTGCGGTGTTTCCATCTTGATGCATGGCATATAAAATTCTGCGCTGTACCGGCTTCAGCCCGTCTCTGGCATCCGGAAGCGCCCGTTCCTGAATAATATACTTGCTGTAACGGCCAAATCGGTCACCCAGTACTTCCTCAAGAGGCAAATCTTGAAATCTTTCCATTGCCGTCATAAATCAACAGCTCCCCCTTCTGATGTCAAGTTCTCATTTTCAAGTATATTCATGTCGTCCTGCATGCCGAATTGAACATTGTTTTCAATCCATTTTCTCCGTGGTTCCACTTTGTCCCCCATTAGCGTCGTCACACGTTTTTCCGCACTTGCCGCGTCATCAATCAGCACCCTGATCAGCGTTCTTGTTTCCGGGTTCATCGTCGTTTCCCACAGTTGATCGGGATTCATTTCACCAAGACCTTTATATCTTTGCAACATATATCCTTTGCCGACCTTTTTTGTTACATCTGCCAATTCATCGTCTGTCCATGCGTATTCGACAATCGCTTTTTTTCCAGTTCCTTTGCTTACTTTATAAAGGGGCGGGAGCGCAATAAATACTTTTCCGGCTTCAATCAAGGGTTTCATATAACGGTAAAAGAAGGTAAGAAGCAATACTTGAATATGGGCTCCGTCCGTATCGGCATCGGTCATGATGATAACTTTATCGTAATTGACGTCTTCAAGATTGAATTCCGGTCCGACGCCTGCGCCGATCGTATGGATAATCGTATTGATTTCTTCATTTTTAAATATATCCTGAAGCTTCGCTTTTTCCGTGTTGACCACCTTGCCGCGCAGCGGGAGAACTGCCTGGAACCTGCGGTCTCTTCCCTGCTTTGCCGAACCGCCCGCCGAATCTCCTTCCACTAAATACAACTCATTTTTCTTCGGATTTTTCGACTGGGCGGGCGTCAGTTTACCTGAAAGCAACGCGTCGGATCTCCTTCTGCGTTTTCCGCTTCTCGCCTCTTCCCTGGCTTTTCTTGCCGCCTCCCGTGCCTGAGCCGCTTTAATCGCTTTTTTCACAAGCATGGAGCTGACATTGGGGTTTTCGGCCAAGAAGTAGGCCAGCTGTTCCGATATAATCGTATCAACAGCGGATCTTGCCTCGGCTGTTCCCAGCTTTCCTTTTGTTTGTCCTTCAAATTGAAGTAATTCTTCTGGAATTCTTACGGATAAGATAGCAGCCAAACCTTCCCGGATATCCGAACCTTCCAGGTTTTTATCTTTTTCTTTCAGCAATCCTGTTTTTCTCGCAAAATCATTGACGGCTCTTGTGATCGCCGTTTTCGCGCCCACCTCATGTGTTCCGCCGTCTTTTGTCCGGACGTGGTTTACAAAAGACAAAATATTCTCGGCGTAGCCATCATTAAATTGAAATGCAAAATCTACCTCGATGTCATTCGCCGTCCCTTCAAATGAAACGACAGAATGAAGGGCATCTTTTTCTCCATTTAGGTATTCCACAAAAGCTTCAATGCCATTTTCATAGCAAAATACTTCGTGCTGCCCGCTGCGCAGATCATTGACTTCAATTGTGAGCCCTTTTAATAAAAACGCTGATTCCCGAAGCCTGCTGCTCAAGATTTCATAATTTAACGTGGTTGTACTGAAAATAGCCGGGTCGGGCTTAAAATGGATTTTGGTTCCGGTTTGCCTCGTCGTTCCCCTTTTCTCAAGCGTTGTGGCCGGTTTTCCGCCATTTTCAAATTTTTGTTCGTATATAACACCATCTCTTTTAATCGTTACGATGAGCCATTCAGAGAGTGCGTTCACAACAGAAGCGCCAACCCCATGCAAGCCTCCGCTCGTCTTGTATCCTCCTTGGCCGAACTTCCCTCCCGCATGCAAAACGGTCAATATGACTTCTGTAGTAGGTTTGCCTGTTTGATGGATTCCGGTAGGCATACCGCGCCCTTTATCCTCCACGCTTACACTGTGATCCTTATGCAGCGTAACGATAATTTGGTCGCCATATCCTGCTAAAGCTTCATCCACCGAGTTGTCGACAATTTCATAAACAAGGTGATGAAGACCGCGGGCATCCGTGGAGCCTATATACATGCCGGGCCTTTTTCGGACAGCATCCAGCCCTTCCAGCACTTGAATCGAATCTTCGTTATATTCCATCGTTGTCATATTTTTACTCATTATAAAACGACTCCTCTTTCATAGAGCTTTCCAGTTATAAAACACTTGTTCGCATATTGTACTATATCATATTTTTCCAAGCATGTCTTATTGTATATCCGGAAGCTCTCTTTTTGCAAATGGTGAAGGGTATACGTCTCAAGAGTTTGCCGAAATGTTCATAAGTGTTATTTCCGGCTTACTTCTTTTTTTTGCTGTTTCATCAGTGCCGCCCTTCTGTCATTTTCATTTTCTTTGATGAACATGAAAAGACCGTCCTTCAGCAGGACGGAAAGTCAAATCATTGCGTTCCTTTGAATTTATAAAGCTTCTTGTATCAAATTCCTGACAAGCATCCACATTTTTTAAATTTGCAAAAAAGCACGCAACCAGTTGATCTGTTTGCTTGAATTGATATGAAACAAGCAAAGACGGGTTGCGTGCCTTGTGGAGGTTTCCAAAAAGATTTGCGTGAACGACATTAGGCTTAGAGTGCGTGTAAAATGGTACGCCTTGGCGATTTCAAATACGATAGACTAAACATATGCCCGCTGTGGCGCTTATTTTGTTAAGGCGTGCTCCACTTTAATGCATCTGTCCATGATGACAGTATAGCCCTTTTCCTTTAAAAATTCATACGCCTCTTCATTTTGCACACCTAATTGGGCCCAAAATACATCTGCGTCAATTCCAACGAATTCTTTCGCAATCTCCGGCAAAAACTCAGAACGCCTAAAAACATTGACGATATCAACATGTCCTTCAACTTCCTTTAATGAATCAACAGCTTTGATGCCAAACACTTCATCTACAGTTGGATTAACAGGGATGATTTCGTAACCAGCATCTTTCATTGCCTCTGATACCATATATGAAGTTCTTTCAGGATTATCACTAAGGCCCACAACGGCTATTCTTTTTGCTTTTTTCAAAATTTGTCCCATTTCTTCTCTTGTTGGATTTTCTATCGCCATTTCATATCCTCCTTCAATAAGTCTCGTCTTAATCATATCGTAATTCACTCCTGTTTTTCATGCAAGCGATTACGTATACACAATTATGATGGGGACATGGTACAATAAAGTGAAACTTCAATCAGCCGGTATTCCCTGGTTGTTAGTTAACCCAATTGGGCTTTTACTTCGATGACAATACCGTCGAAGTTTTTCCTAGTCCTGTCAAACTGGCCGAATCAGGCTTTTACTGGCAATTGTATCACCACTGCCCACTTCCTGTATTACCTTGATTTTTGGGAGCGGGGATTGTACTGCCAGTTAATGCGGGATATGTGAAACTTCAATCAGCAAGGTATTTGCTGATTGTTAGTTGATCCAATCGGGCTTTTACTGGCAGTAGATCCTCGCTGCTCGCTTCCTGTATTACCTTGATTTTTGGAGCAGGGGATTGTACTGCCAGTTAATGCGGGATAAAAAAGCATTTTTGTGGATTAATAGAAAGAGGGGCAAATGCTGATGATGCAAATCGTTGTTTTGTTATTATCATACTTGATTGGTTCTATTCCTTCCGGTTTAATTGTAGGAAAAGTATTTTACGGAATTGATATCCGTGAACACGGCAGCGGCAATTTAGGGGGGACTAATACGTTTCGCGTATTAGGTAAAAAAGCCGGGATAGCCGTAACGGCAGCGGATATTTTAAAAGGAACGGCTGCTACGTTTTTGCCCACCCTGTTTAGCGTTGATATGCATCCTTTGCTCGCGGGTGTGTTTGCGGTGCTAGGTCATACATTCCCGGTGTTTGCCGGTTTTCGCGGGGGAAAGGCTGTCGCTACATCGGCAGGTGTGCTTCTGGGATATGAATATTGGCTTTTTATTGTTCTTGTTAGCGGATTTTTACTTACTCTAAAAATATCAAAATATGTTTCATTATCTTCAATGGTGGCCGGCTTATTTGGCATTATTTATTGCATCATTCTTGGTGACTGGGTGCTGGTGTTGGTTGTTTCAGCACTGGAGCTGTTTGTCATTTACCGACACCGGGCAAATTTAAAACGAATAAGGGATAAAACGGAGCCAAAAGTGAAATGGATATAACAAACAATTGACTGAAAGACGGGTTTTCTATATGAAAAATAAAGTATATTTGTTCCTTGTTTTTTTGGGCCTGGCCAGTGTATTGTTCTTTTTTTGGGTGAGCAGTGAACAGCGGAAACGACATTCACCTCATCAGGGTTTTGAAACTATGCCGGCTAAGGAGATTAATCTTCGACCCAAAAGCTTCGAAACGGAAGCCACGATTGCCGGAATAGGGGATATTCTTATTCACGACAAGTTGTATAATGATGCGCGATCACATAATGGTTATGATTTTTCGCCGATGTTTTCTCACATCAAGCCGTTACTCCGAAAACCAGATTTATTGATTGCCAACCAGGAGTCGATCCCGGGAGGAGAGGAACTCGGCATTTCAGGCTATCCCCGTTTTAACAGCCCGCATGAAATTGTAGATGCATTGCAGGATGCAGGGATTGACTTTGTCACAACAGCTAATAACCATTCCCTTGATAAGGGAGAAAGCGGCATTTTAAACGCCATCCGTTATTATGAAAAGAAAAACATGAATTATACTGGAACCTTTAAAAGCTCCGAAGACAAAGCCCGGATTCGAATAGTAGAAGTAAAAGGAATCCGCATCGCCATTTTGGCCTACGCTGAACATTTTAACGGTCTACGGGTTCCCGATGGGAAAGAATATTTAGTAAGTAAGCTTGAGAAGCATAACGTTCTTTCTGATATTGAAAAAGTGAAAAAAGAAGCAGACGTCGTTGTTGTCGCTTTGCACTGGGGGGATGAGTATGTCCGCCAACCCAATGCAACACAAAAGGAGCTCGCAAAAGAATTCATTTTTAATGGAGCAGACATCATTCTTGGACATCATCCGCATGTTCTTCAGCCCATACAGTTTTTAAAGCAAAAAGACGGGAAAAAAGGTATGGTTGTCTATTCCTTGGGCAATTTTTTATCTGGCCAAGATTTGAATTACAGGGACATTGGCGGAATGATTGAAATCACCGTAAAAAAGGTTGGCATTCCGGGAAATACAGTGACCACTATAGAAAAAGTAAACTTTCATCCTACTTTTACTGCGAATGAAGGAAGAAAAAATTATCGTGTCTTTCCTATTGATCAGGCCGCAAAGCACGGATGGACAAATGAAAACTCTAGAAGCATCAATACATTCATGCACATTCCTTGATCAACTGGACAGGTTGGGCTCAAGACAGGAGGTTACAACATGCAAATTAAAGTTACTGATCAAGCTGCACAATGGTTTAAACAGGAATTGGACTTAAACGAAGGAGATTACATCCGTTTTTTTGTGAGATATGGAGGGTCCGGTCCGTTTCACGAAGGCTTTTCTCTGGGAATGAACAAAGAAGAGCCAATGGATCCGGCGGTAATAGTCAACAAAGATGGGTGCCAATACTTTATCGAAGAACGAGATGTATGGTTTTTCAATGAGCATGACCTTTTGGTAGATTACGACGAAAAGTCGGACGGACCGATTTACCGATATGATTAATGTGAAGGTGCCGAAGATGGCACCTTTTTACACCTTTGGCGTTTTATGTCAACATGGCAAGCCATATAAGGAAGCGTGTCGTTTCTTTCTGAGACATTTCGACAAGAGCTGTGCATTTTGCAGGAGTGTTGGCCGTATTTGGATAGAGAAATGAGCAGATTCGGATAATGCCTTTCGGAACTGTTCTTATTTTTTTGTGTATATTCAAGAACATATGGTGAAAAATCCATTTACACTTTGCTATTGGGTTTACAAGCAACTTTTTCGATTTACTCCCGACTTTTTCGATTTACTCCCGACTTTTGCGCTATTACGATTCGATTTGGTCCATTTACTCGCCGTTTTTCCGTAACACTATCCATTTTTGAGTATGACTATCCGCTTTTACAATTTACTCAAAAACCCGAAGCTGTTACTCACAACTTTTACGATTTACTCGCTAGTTTGGCAATTTTTTAGTATAGGGCTATGTCAAACATTCCAGTTGGTCCAATTTCCCTTCTGCCCTGAGTATCATTCTTTGCTTGTCTCCCAACAGGTCATAATGGGAATACCCGTCTTTGCGGATATGTATCCACTCTTTTTTCAAACCGTATCGCGCTCCCCAACGGGCAAGCTGTTCAATATCCTTGCATCCAACCTTTGTCACCGTTTTAGCCCCCGGAAAACGGTCATCCAGCCAATAGTGGGTAATAAAAGCTACATCTCCCTGATCAATCTTTCTTTTCCAGAGCTTTAGCTGCTCCTTTGTGATCCCAAAAGCCACTGAAATCTCTCCTAATGATCTTTTTTCTTTTTTGCCCTTTCATAAGCATCATGCCAATCAGGAAATACTTTGCTCAATCTAACAGGACGGAAAGTCTCTTTTTTTACACAAACATGGGCGGTCGTGCCCGCAACGGCGATCTCGCCGTCTTTGTTCAAGACAACATAACCGTATACTACTTTAAACCCGTCATATTCTTCGATCCATGTTTGAATGGTCGCTTCCTCTCCATATGTAAGCGGCTTTTTATAAGAAACATGAACATCAATAATCGGAGCGAGGATTCCGCTTTTTTCCATCTCCGCATAAGAAAAACCTAAATCTTTCATAAGCTGCGTGCGTCCAACCTCCATCCAAATAATGTAATTGGAATGATGGACAACGCCCATTTGGTCGGTTTCCGCATAGCGTACTTCAATGTTTGTATGTGCGACAACATGGCTCATTTAAAGACCAACCTTTCAAAAATATAATAGATGACTTCATTATATAGAAGCCTCAAAGCTTTCAAGGCACCGAAAATGGAACATCTCCTCTGTATATCACTGCAAAGAATATAACAGGAATGAATATCTCACATCTATTATACGTCAACAATGCTTATTTGACATGCATGATATATGTACCTTGGCACTTTGAGGCGTATTTTCAAACTGATATCCGAATTTGTCTGATCTATACCCTACTACAGGAACGTGGAACAACATTTTGTCGTGAGATAGTTGAATGACGGTGCTCTGATCTATTCGTTGATTGCTAGCTTGTATGGTAGAGGGGTCCGTTCATGGCCTTCGCACGATCTTCATTAGGAACATTTAAAAGCCTATGATGACAGTTGATTCATCTTGTTTCCATAATGATCCTATTAAAAAAAGCCTAATCTTTTCTCTTCTCAGGCATGATTTGTTTTGGTATCACTCTTTTTTTTTAGTATTTCATGGTTCTTTCGTTTAACTAACTGATAATCCGTTCATAAAACAATCTACAATTTCTTCTTCTAACTGATTTAACTTACGATTTAGTCGAGTAGACAACTCATTCACCAAATTCAAATGGTCTCTTTGATGTTTTTCTGATACATCACAAATGAGCTGTAATAAAAATGTATACCCCATAAAATCATGTTTTGATAATGGAGATTCATGCGAAAGCACATACATTTCGGCATCAAACATTTCAATATTTTTCAGAAGGCGTCTAACATTATCAATCTTGTATTCCGGTTTTTTGGTGTAAATACTTGGATACAAGCAGTCCCCTAAGAAAAGTACTTTTTCTTCCTCTACAAAAATAAGTGATGAGTCATCAGAATGATCTCCACCTACATGTTTGACTACACACCGAATACCACCTAAATCAATCTCCAATTTGTCTTTAAACGTAATATGAGGTAGCGTGATAGTGATTTCTCTGTCTGCTCCAAATTCTTTTTTTATCATTTTTGAACAAAACGGATTCTCTAAACCTTTTTCTACACGATGATCTAAAGCTCCATCTGACCAATCATATTCCATCATTTTTTCAAGATGCATTTTTGTGTTTTCATGGGCTATGGTTAACCGATTTAACTGATTTGTTCCAAAGCTGTGATCCCAGTGCCAATGTGTTAATACGACAGCATGATGATTCGTTATTTGGCATTGGTCTAGTTCATCAAGAAATAATTTGGCATGTTTAGCAGAATTTCCTGCATCGACAATTAAAGTTTGGTCAGTTCCGCATATAGCAGACATTACCGGTCGATCTGTCTCAGGATCATCCGGTAAATAATATATACGATTGGTTAGTTGTTGCAAATGGTTCTCCATGTTTAACTCCCTTTGTTTTTTGTAGTTCCGACAATCTTATTCAATGTATCAAGAACATTTTTTAGCTCTGTTAAGCATACTTTTGAGTAATATTTTTCCACAAGTATGCCGTCGATTTTTTTTAGCAGCTGATGAAACACTTGCCCCCTCTTCCCAAGATAAATGAAGGTCTCTCTACGGTTTATTGCATTCTCTTGGCGAACGATCATTTTCATTTCTTCAAGCTTGGAAATGACTTGGCTAACTGCACTCTTGGAAATATCGAAATGATTTGCAATATCTTTTGCAATGACAGGCTCATTACGAATGATATAAAACATGACAATTTCTTGTTGAGGAGTTAATTGAAAGTCCTCTAATTCCACAACCTCTTTGGTTTCTTGTAATATTAACAACTTGAACTGCTCAAATTTTTGATTGATTTTGTCGATCATTATTGCATAATCGTGCACTGATTGATCATCCCTCCTTTGTTTATTAATTAAGTTTAGTTTACTTAACTAATATATGGGTTTGTCAATTATGGAAAAAATCGAATCCTATTTTTAAACCTTACACAATCACTCCCTAACGTGAAGGTGGAAATTGATACTTATTATTGTGTAAACCCTAAGACTGGCGTGGTGATGATATACGCAAACGCTGTTATTAAAAATACAGATAGAGGTTGTGTATTCTATCCGGATATTAGTGTGGTGTGTATTTAATGTACGGGGTATTCAACATGATCATCCGATTATCCCATTTTTGCCTAAAACGGCCCCTGCCGTTCGGTACAATTATAGTTTTTTCACTGCCTACTTGACAGTTTGGCAAACAGCTACCTGTTAACATAAATTGAGTGAAAAAATCAAACAGGTACCAACGAACATTACGGGAAAAACGTAAAAATGTTATTATGTTAGCTGTAGCTAATCTTAATATAAATGTACATTTCTTGTTATTTTAAAAGATTACAAGGAGAATTTGATTATGGCAATCCCCGCTATCTTACTTTAGCTTTTCTTTTACGTAAACAGGATCAACTGAAATAACCTTTTTCAGGATACAATCAAACGGGCATTTTTCTTTGGAAATTGTGAGTAATCACTCATTTAGGGGTACCGTCAGGAAAATGCGGATTTACAACGCTAAGCACATTTTCGGGACGATCCCCCTATTTTTAACAACGTTAAGGAAGTTTCAATGCTCTTAAAGAATCTGAACGAGACCATTTTCTCTGAAT
This sequence comes from Siminovitchia sp. FSL H7-0308, assembly GCF_037980985.1. Classification (NCBI taxonomy): domain Bacteria; kingdom Bacillati; phylum Bacillota; class Bacilli; order Caryophanales; family Bacillaceae; genus Siminovitchia; species Siminovitchia sp. FSL H7-0308. Next base: position 1,838,818 of record NZ_CP150282.1, on the reverse strand, counting down.
TAAAATGGTATTCTCCTAGCAAATTGATATGTTCCCAACCTAAAGGCGACATATGGTGTAACAAATCTTTATTAAAACTAAGCGAGATAGTTGTAACAACCGATTACGATGCAAATGGCTAATTTGTACCGTTTCTAATTCCATTCCTCATTAGGTAATAGCTGGTGTTAATAATTAGAGCGAAATCTTATTCGTATGCGACAACGCCAAGGAATTGAGTTGGCAAAGAAAGAAGGAAGGTTTAAAGGGCTATTCAAGAAGTATCATAAGAATCACGCAGGAATGGAATTATGCAGTAAAACTCTATAAAGAGGAAGGTATGACTGTAAATCAAATTTGCGAGATTACAAATGTGTCTAGGGCCTCATTGTATAGAAAGCTACCGGAAGGGAACAAATAATCTTCCTTATTCCAAAGACCCGATTGCGGATTAAAATGTTTGCTCAAATCACAAGATTATTAACATAATTGGTATTATGCAAACAGGGCAGTCTAGCAGTCTAGCGAAACAACACAAAGAAACAAACAATGGTTAAATTAAGTTAATAAAAAGGGGAGTTGAAATGGATCAATCACAATTATCTGTGCGATTTAAGAATTTTGCTGATTTTGCTGATATTGAATGTAAAGGTTCAAGTCGGTTATATGAACTTTTGTCTAGAAAAATAGCTGAAGATGATGAAATACTTGAATTATCTTCTTTTGCTAGAATTGGCCAGCCAGTTCCAAATTTGCTTTTGGGTGCTGTTCATTACCTATTGTTAAAAGGCAGAGATCATTTATTAAGGGATTACTATCCAAGCATTGTTCCTGATCCAAAAGAGATAGAAGGAGCCTTTGTTCATTTCAAGGATTTTTGTCAGATTTATAGAGATGAAATTATTTCACTTCTTACAATTAAGTTAGTACAAACTAACGAAGTAAGGCGTTGTGCTTACCTGTATCCTACCTTTTGTTATGTTTATAATAAAATACAAAAAGCTTTATCTTTAATTGAAATTGGAACGAGTGCAGGCCTTCAGCTTTTATGGAACCATTACAATTATTCATATGGAAACAATGTAGTTTACGGAAATAAACTTTCAAATGTTCATATAACTTCTGAAGTAAAAGGGGATAATGTTCCTTTATTGTTCAAAGAAAGTCCTCCAGTAGTTTCAAAGCTAGGAATAGATTTACATATAAGTGATTTAAGCAACTCAGAAGATTATTTGTGGTTGAAATCCCTTATTTGGCCTGAACATAAGGAGAGAAAAGAACTTTTTGAAAAGTCTGCTAAGTGTTTTAATGAAAATCCCGTTGAACTTCTTGAAGGAGATGGAGTAGCCCTCTTAACAGAAGTTGTAGAAACACTTCCTAAAAACACTGCCATTTGTATTTTCCATACTCATGTTGCAAATCAAATACCGGAGGATTTAAAGTACGATCTTCTAAATAAGATTAAAACAATCGGGAGCAAAAGAGACGTTTTCCATCTTTATAACAATATGTGGGATAGAAACCTGCATCTTGATTATTTTATTGATGGTGTTGAATACAATCAAACTATTGGTTCAACTGATGGTCACGGAAGATGGTTCGAGTGGAATATTGAATAGAAAATTCCTGATAAGCAATTCTGTATTTTTACCCAAATGCCGCAATATCCCCACTAGCGTGTGAATGTACTAAAACCGCTGAACAAGGTTCTCTCTTTTACCATTCACCTTCGATATACTTTGGCTGTATTAACAGGGGGTGGGAATTTTCTTTATATAAAAATGAAAAGTTTGTTAAACTTTGCATTGTTACTCAAAAAATCTCAGGAAAACATTGAATTACTTGCATGAGACGAGTTTCCTTCCAAGCCTCAGTCGATTCAATTTCAAGGGCGGTTTTTCCTCTATACAGCATCTGTTGTAAAATGTTTTTGGAATATTCGTATTAGGTGATCAATCACATTTTTAAGAGCAAAAAGCCGGTCATACACCGGCTTTTTGCTAGGACTGTTTGTTTTGCTGGGCTGCTTCGTCTTTGATTTCTTCCCGCATACCCTCGATGCTTTCTCTTCTGCGCTCGTTCTTGCGCTCAATTTGCGCCTTCTGTTCTCCTTCGGCAAATTGCATCGATTCCTCGGCAGCTTCCATGTTTTCAATCGTGTCATGAACCATTTTTTGTAGTTTTTCTACGTTGTCGCTGCGATTATCGGGCTTTGGCCTGTTGTTTGCCAATCTGAAATACCTCCTGTGTTCAGGTTATTCTCCTTTTGTTTGAATAACATCCGGGTGCCGACCTGTTTTATCAGCCATTTTCTTCCCTTTATTGGCATCAATGGCGACTGGCTTTTCCCCCGGATTATTAGGGGTGAACGGTTGTTGATTTCTGGATTGATTTTTCATGTTTCTCCCCCTTCTTTACGTTATTGTTGCCTTATTAATCGTAAGTATGTGCCCTTTTTCAAAGCTTTCTCGCGAGTCTTTTCTCTAAGCGATCCTCTATCCTTTCCAGCGCATCCATATCCCTTAAAAGCATTTCCTTATTTTCTTGGACAAGATCCATAAATGATTTTCTTCGAGTTTTTTTCATGTTTTTCACTCCTCTTTTCATTATTCTTTTTTACTATGCGCATTTTCGCGCTGAATTAAACCAATTTTCAAACTTTTTTAGGCAAGATATTTTTCCGCTTTTTTCGCGACCCCAAACAGCATTATCAAAAGGGCTGGCGTAAACTACGTTATCTTGCATCAAGCCATAAAAAAACTCATAAAGTGGTGATGAAAAAACATTTCCCACATTTATGAGTTTAGATATTGAAGAAGATTAAATCATGAGAAGGCGGGGATGAACCACCCCCGCCTTTCAACTTTATCGGGCAAGCTTTTCCCGAAGTACGAGTGGCAAAATGCCTCCGTTACGGTAATAGTCGATTTCAACGATCGAGTCGAAACGCACAAGTACTTCAAATTCTTTTTTGCTTCCGTCTTCGGAAACAGCTGTTACTTTCACTATATCTCTCGGCTTCACATTTTCATCAATGTGGACGTTTATAACCTCTTTGCCTGTCAAACCGAGTGTTTCGGCATTCTCGCCTTTTTTAAATTGCAATGGTAATACGCCCATCATGGCCAAGTTAGAGCGATGGATCCGTTCAAAGCTTTCAGCTATTACTGTTCTGATGCCGAGCAAATACGTTCCTTTGGCTGCCCAGTCACGGGATGAGCCCATTCCGTAATCTTTTCCGGCAATCACAACAAGACCGGTTCCATCCTCTTTGTATTTCATGCATGTATCGTACATGGAGCTGACTTCGCCTGTTGGCCAGTATGTGGAAAAACCGCCTTCTGTTCCAGGTGCAATCTGGTTGCGGATGCGGATGTTGGCAAATGTGCCGCGCATCATGACTTCGTGGTTACCGCGGCGAGAACCGTATGAGTTAAAGTCGCGCGGTTGAACGCCTTTTTCCAGCAAGTATTTTCCTGCAGGCGTATCTTTGCCGATCGCTCCTGCCGGAGAAATATGGTCCGTTGTGACGGAATCCCCGAATTTACCGACAATCCGCATGTTTGTCAGCGGTTCGATCGTCGCCAATTCCTTGGACAAGTTTTCAAAGAACGGCGGATTTTGAATGTAAGTTGAGTCTGAATTCCAGTTGTAAAGTGGATCGTTGCTCGTTTTGATTTCGTTCCAACGCTTGTTGTCGCTGAATACATGCTCATATTCCTTACGGAACAAATCAGGTGTAACCGTTTTTTGGACAGTTTCCAACACTTCTTCTTTGGATGGCCAAATATCTTTCATATACACATCATTGCCGTCCCTGTCTTTTCCGAGCGGGTCTTTCGTCAAGTCGATGTCGATTGTTCCGGCAAGGGCATATGCCACTACAAGCGGAGGAGAAGCCAGATAGTTTCCTCTCACAAGCGGATGGATGCGCCCTTCGAAGTTGCGGTTACCTGATAAAATGGATGTTACCAACAAATCGTTTTCCACGATGGCTTTTTCAATTTCCTCTTTCAGCGGACCGGAGTTTCCGATACATGTTGTACAGCCATACCCGACAAGGTTAAAACCAAGCTGGGACATATACGGCATCAAGCCGGCATCCCGCAAGTACCCTGTAACGACTTTTGATCCCGGTGCAAGGGACGTTTTAACATGCTTAGGCACTTGCAGGCCTTTTTCAACCGCTTTTTTCGCAAGCAGACCGGCTCCCAGCATGACGTAAGGGTTGGATGTATTCGTACAGCTTGTAATCGCAGCGATGACAAGAGCGCCGGTTTTCATCACGGACTCCGAGCCGTCTTCGAATGTAACGGTCACTTCTTTTGTAATTTCAGCAGGATCCAATCCAAAACTCTGGTTGCTTACAGGTGCTGTCAATGCATCCTTAAATGTTTTTTGCATTTGGGAAAGTGCGATCAAGTCTTGCGGACGTTTTGGTCCGGACAAGTTTGCTTCAATTTTGGAAAGATCGATTTCAACAATGTCTTTATATACCGGCTCTGCTTTGTCTATCGTGAAGAACATGTCATTTTCTTTTAAATATTTTTCAACCAACTTGACTTGCTCTTCCGGGCGTCCCGTCAAACGCAAGTAGTTTAATGTTTCTTCGTCTACCGGGAAAAACCCACATGTAGCACCGTATTCAGGTGCCATATTGGCAACCGTAGCCCGGTCTGCAAGCGGCAGTGAAGCGACTCCGTCACCGAAAAACTCAACGAACTTGCCGACAACGCCGTGTGTACGTAGAACGTTTGTCACTTTTAATGCCAAGTCAGTTGCTGTAGCTCCGTTTGGAAGTTCACCGATCAACTTCACTCCGACAACTTCAGGGATCGGGAAATAAGAAGGCTGGCCAAGCATTCCGGCCTCAGCTTCAATACCGCCGACACCCCATCCGAGTACACCGACCCCGTTAATCATCGTCGTGTGGGAATCCGTTCCCACAAGAGTATCAGGATAAGCTTCATAGTCGCCTGCTGGTGTTTCAATGGCATGAACGACATTCGCCAAATATTCCAAGTTCACTTGGTGGACAATTCCTGTTGCCGGCGGAACTGCGCGATAGTTGTCAAAAGCCTTTTGAGCCCAGCTTAAAAACTCATAGCGTTCAGCATTGCGCTCAAATTCATAATCCATATTAATTTGCAGTGCTTCTGGCGTACCATACGTATCAACTTGGACAGAATGGTCAATAACTAAGTCGACAGGTATTTCCGGGTTGATTTTTTCAGCATCCCCGCCAAGGTCAGACATTGCTTTTCTTAGTGCGGCAAGGTCGACTACTGCAGGAACTCCGGTAAAGTCTTGCAAAATAACCCTTGAAGGTTTAAATGGAACTTCTCCATTCTGTACTTCGCCTGTCGCCCATTTTGCCAAATTTTCAACATGCTCTTTTGTAATGACCCTGCCGTCATATTGCCTAAGAACAGACTCGAGAAGCACTTTAATGGAATACGGCAAACGGGAAACCGTCGCTACTCCTGCTTCTTCCAATGCGGCAAGGCGGTAATAATGATATCTTTTTCCGTCAATCTCAAATGACGAACGGGCATTAAAAATATCGTTTTTTGGTTGCGCCATTTCAATTACCCCTTTTATGTTTATTAAATTTCCGAAAACCGATAAACAACACTTCTTTAGTCGTTTACCTCCACCCATATATTTTATTACAACATTTGACATAAGTAAATGATAAGAAAGTTATCGTTTTTCATAAGCAATACTTATTTTAAAAATTTTTTCATGATACATTAAAATATTTGCACCCATTTTTCATTTATCTTTTGGATGGACGGAAACCGGCATTTTCAGCTTCTGCTTCGGAGCAAAACCACATTTCCGGAATGACACTATCATAATATTGGCCGTCCGGCAAATGATAAATTTTTTCCTTTTTGCTATTAATATTTCCTTTTATATCGCAGCCGTCACGGTCTTTTTTAGACGCTTCCCCTGTTGTTTTCGGGGAATCTTGAAAGCCTCGGTCATGAACGTAATCTTCTAGTGACCATATGCCCCGTTTGCTTTGGCGGGCTTCCTCCTGTACTTTTTCAAATTCGTCCAAGTATTTTATATCCGGAGGAAAAATGGCCACACGCGCCAATCCTTGTTCCAATAATTTGCGGTTAACATTTTCATTTTCCAGCCACACATAAGCGAGGAGCCGTCCATATTTATCGCGTTCGGATACATCCATTTCCAAGACTACTTGTTTTTGATATAGTACATTTTTCGTAAAATCAGATGCCTCCGGGCCGAAAGGCTGCACACCTAGCCTGGGGTGTTTCGTTTCCGGTGTATCGATAAGCAGCATACGGACACGTTCTTTCCGTCCGTCTTTGAGTTGGACATCGATCGTATCACCGTCAACAACATGAACAACAGTGGCTTCCATCCCCTTTATGTTTTTACTTTGTCCACTTTCTTCGGCAGAACATCCCCAGAGCATGAATATGGCCACAACAAAAGAAAAAAATTTCTTCCCCATGATGTCCCTTCCCTGCAAGTATTTTTTTAGATACATAAAGTAAAATATGTTTATCGCATTATTGAATGGGCAATAATAAAACCATATCCACTCAATAAAATAAATTCCTAAAAAGGAGATGATCTTCATGAGCTTTATTCTTTATCTTATTATAGGTGGAGTTATTGGCTGGTTAGCGGGTTTAATACTCGGAAAAGATGTCCCGGGTGGCATCATTGGAAACATTATTGCCGGAATTGTTGGCGCTTGGATTGGCGGCGCTTTGTTTGGAGACTGGGGACCTACGATAGCCGATATGGCCATTGTTCCTGCACTCATCGGAGCCATCATTCTTGTACTCGTATTAAGTCTTATTATGGGAGCGATGGCAAGAAAATAACGCACTTTTAAAAACGGGAGCTTGTTGCTCCCGTTTTATTTTCCAACTCTTGAAATCTTTTAGCGAAATATAAAACCTCATCAACATATTCTTCACTGTGATTGTATGCATAGACCGCTTTTCGCAGTTCGCCGTTATTTGCTCCATTTTTAGCCAAATAGTTGGCTGCACTAAAGATGGCGTCTTCCAAGTCGAAAGGATCAGCAATTCCATCTCCATTGGCATCGATTCCGTAGCCACCATACTGTTTAATCACCGCGGGATCCGTCTTTTCCTCTTCGGGAATATTGCCCTCCCCTAATCCGGAACAAGTCGGGTGTGCCCACCCTACAAAAGTGCAAGGCATAAATTGCATATGGCCTTCCGCACCGACTGGAGAGATCATCGGATCCATCGTTGAAAAAATAGTTTCTACACGATGGTGGGCTGCTAATAAATACCAAGGTACGCCAAACTCTTTTTCCGCCGCTTTATAAATGGGGATAAAATTCGAAGGCACTTCATCCTCTAATTGCGGCGGCTCTATTTGATTGTCTGTATATGTATAAAGCGCCATAAACATTAAAAAGGCACTTATCAATACAAGCAAGATGGTATGCCGCCGCCTTGACTGCCGTTTGGACGAGCTTGGCTTTTTTTGGATTTGCTTCTTCACGCTGTGTTTCTCTCCTTTGTAAGGACTTATCCGCTCTTTATTATGGGAGAGAAGCGACTTTTTTTCAAGGGAAGTGTCATTCCTTTCCGGCGTAAAATAGAAGGATTTTTCCGCTTTCTAAATGGGAATAGCATGCATCTGCCTCTTCCTCATGTAATCCACACGATAAAAGCAAATCTTTCACGTCTTGGTGGCTTGTTCCCTCAAAGTAAGAAGCAAGAGGACCCGCCGCCAACAAAGGGCCAAGTCCGGGAACCGTCAATCCGGGCACAATAAATCCGCCGCTAATTCCCGTAAGAAAGCCGCTGATGATGCCAAACGCTTCTTCGCTGGGCGAATGTTGGTGCTGGATGTGAGTTTCTTTTTGTATGGAATTTATTTTCGCATCTTCCAATGCCAATACAGAAAAGTTTTCGCTTTTAAATCCTTTTGATTCACATGTTTTTACCATATTGATGACATCTTGTTCCGAATCATACACACCAATCAAAGACAAATTCATATGTTCACCCTCCTTGGAGTTATCGTACCCCAATTCCGGCTTGTATAAAACAAAACCCAACCGGATCTGATCAGGTTGGGTTCGTTAAGTGACTTATTTAATGTAACAGTTTAATTTTAACTGTTTTTCTGCCAAATTGTGTAGCAGCATTTTTATCGGGCATGAATATATCTATTTTGTTTCCTTTAATTGCCCCGCCGGTATCCCCGGCAATAGCTGTACCGTAACCTTCCACATATACTTTGGAACCAAGTGGAATGACAGATGGATCAACAGCTATAACTTTCATGCCCGGATTGGAACGCAGGTCGATTCCAGTGGCAGTAACACCTGAACAGCCATTGCAATATGCTGTATATGCGGTAGCCGTTACGGTCATTTCCTTTCCGGAAGCTTCACTGCCGGTGGTGGCAGGCTGCGCTTCTTTTTGAACAGGAGCGGGTGCGGGTTTTGCCGCAGGTGCTTTGGGCGCCGGTTTGTTCTGTTGAACAGCTTGGCTGTTTGTGGCTTGTTTTTGCTCGGGGGCTGGAGCAGCTCCCTTTGAAACTGCCAACGACTGTCCAGGATGAATAATGTCAGAAGACAGGTTATTCCAAGCTTTTAAATCCGCAACAGACACGCCATACTTGTTTCCTATTTTCCACAGGGAATCTCCCTCGGCAACTTTATATAACTGATCTTGACTTTCCGTTTTTTCCTCGGCAGATATATGTAACTGCTGATTTGGATATATAAGATCACCATTTAGGTTGTTAATCGCCTTTAACTGATTTACAGAGGTTCCATAGTTTTGAGAAATGCTCCATAATGAGTCGCCCTGTTGTACGACGTGCGTTGCGGCAGAAACTTTCCCGGAAAAAAAGCCCACGAGCGCGACTCCTGCAATAAGCGCGAAAATTTTTCTCCTCATTTTTTGTTCCTCCTTTTTTGTTAGTTGAATACTAACTAACGATGCCTATCGTATCAGAGGAACATATCAATCCATTAACAAGAATATTTTCGTTTAATTACAAGTTTATTGCAGGCCATTACATTCGTCATGCTTCGATTGGCTTATTTCCGATAAGTTAATAAAGGACAATGAACGACAAAGGATAATCGCTAAAAAAGCATTACAGTCGCCTTTCTTCACGTACCTTAAAGCAGAAATTCCCTTTTCTTTCTTGTTTCCGATTCTTTCTGCCATTTTTTCCCTACGGAGAGCGTTATGAAGACCACAATCAGGAAAAAGAAACTCGAAATTTGAAACAACTGCGCAGTACCGACAAACAGGGCAATCAAGCCGAAAACGAGACCGCTTAATCCGATTCCAAGATCAATCGCGGAATAGAACATGCCATTTGCTACTCCCCTGCGCTGATGGGGGGTCATGGCCAGCACCCAGGCCTGCAATGCGGGAATTAAAGAACCGTACCCGGCTCCAAACAACGTTCCCGCCACCACAATGCCAAGCCAATTGCTCGAAAAAGATAACATCCACATAGAAATAAAGGTTAAGAGTGAACAAAAAGCAACTAATTGGATAGGACCTTTCCGGTCAAACCATCTCCCGGTTATCGGACGGATCAAAGTAGCTGTTAAGGCATTAAGCAAATAAAATAAAAAGATTTCTGCTATGCCCCTTTCTTCAGCAAAAATGACGATAAAAGTGACAATCGTTCCGTATCCAAACGTTGCGAGAAAAGTAATGACCGCCGGTGTCAAACTAGATTTTTCAACTAGAGAATCAACAATGGAAAATTGCAGGTTTTTTCGATTGGCAATCAGGATATTGTCAGGGGTATGATATTGAATGAAAGCAAGTAAAATGAAAGCAATGAATCCCAGCAGGGCCGAAATGACAATTAATACTGTAAAAGGAAAGTTTTGATATACATAGATTCCCAGACTGGGAGCGATAATCATGCCGACCGTAATGGAAAGGCCATAATATCCCATCCCTTCCCCCAACCGCTCATTAGGAACAAGATCAACAGCAGCTGTTCCGTTAACAGTTGACGACCAGCCCCACATTAATCCGTGAAGCAGCCTGAACAACAACAAAATCGTGACGATTTGTGTGAGCGGGTATAAAATGGTAACGGCCAATAATCCGCCAGCTCCAATTAATACAAGCGGTTTACGCGGCCGAAACTCTAGCATGTATCCGATTAACGGCCTGGTTAATACCGCACCAACCGAAAACACTAAAGTAATCATTCCGATTTCAAATCCCGAAGCGCCCAATGACTTAATATAAGGGGGCAATGTCGGAATGAGCATTTGAAAGCTCATAAATAAAAATAAGCTGGCAATGACAAGCATTGTAAAAGACTTTGTCCATAGTGCTGTTTGATGCCCACGTTTCCTGTTCTGCATTTTGCGTTCACCTTTCGTTACAACGTGTATTAAAATGCCTAATCTTAACATATATGGAACAAATTCATATTACAAGCAAATCATTTCGTTTTTCGAAAGTTTTGAGCGGTAGAAGGAAACTTCAATCAGCGAGGTTTTGATTCGCTGATGAGAAGCAGGACAATGGCTAACAGCGAAAGCGTTCTGTTGGCAAAGCAAGGACCAGGCAGCAGCATCGCTCGAAAAAACTTGCGCTTTTTCTTCGTGTGACAATGCTGTCGAAGCTTTTGTCATGTTAACCCAAACACATCGGATGTTTACTGGCAGTTGCCCCGCACTGTTCTCGTTTTTATCTCGATGCGTTGAATCGGGGACTTACTGCCAGTTAAAGCGGGACAAAAAAAGAAACCCGGAATCTGTTGAATCCAGGTTTAGTGCGTATCGAAGCCTTTTAGGCCTTTTAATAAGTTTTCGGCGGTAACTTTCGGATTTTTTGCCCGTGTTAATGCGGAGACGACGACAATACCGGCTACTCCGCTGTTTTTCAGACAACCGCTGTTTTTTTCATTGATGCCGCCTATCGCCACAACAGGAATAGACACGGAGGAAACAATTTTGTCCAGCATGCCGTTTGGAAGAAGTTTGGCATCGCTTTTTGTTGAGGTGGGAAAAACAGAACCAACCCCAATATAGTCTGCGCCACCCTTTTCTGCTGCAATGGCATGTTCTAAAGTACGGGCTGAAACCCCGACAAGCATGGAATCCGGAATGATACTTTTTACTGCGGCAAGAGGCAAATCTTCTTGCCCCACATGCACGCCGTCAGCGCCGACTGCCAGAGCTACATCCACTCGATCATTAATGATCAAGGGGACTGATAGTGAATCAAGGAGTTTTTTTATTTGGATTGCTTTTTCATAAAAATCTCTTCCTCCGCTCTTTTTTTCACGCAATTGAACGAGAGTTACGCCTCCGGCTACTGACTCTTCAATTAAATGCAAAAGCTTGCTTATCGGAAGATCTTCTTCCGTAACCAAGTAAAGGCGATAATCAATATGATTCTTTTTCAATGACTTTGACTCCTTTTTGCCAGTGATTGCTGTTCATGAATGAAATGGAATCGATTAATTTTATTTTATATGTTCCCAAACCAATGCGCTCACCTAATAAGGAAGCAGCCTCTTCCCCAGCTAACCCCATAACGGATACTCCTGCTACAGCCGCATGTAGCATGTGATTCGTTATACCGGCAAAGCACCCGATTAAGGAAGTCGTCATACAGCCTGTCCCCGACACTCTGGATAAACACATATGGCCGTTTTGAATCATAAAAACGCTCTTCCCATCACTGATCACATCTTCTTTGCCGGTGACAGCAGCTATACACCGATATTGACGGGCAACCTTGACGGCAATTTTTTCAGGTGTTTGATCGACTTTGCCCGCATCAACCCCTTTTGTCGCCCCGATGCCTCCGGCTAAACAATTCATTTCACTTACATTTCCTCGAATGACGGAAACCTTTACTTGTTCCAGTATTTCAAAAGCAGATTGGGTTCGAAAGTCCGTTGACCCCACTCCGACAGGATCAAGTATAACAGGAATTCCTGTTTCGTTGGCGGCTTTTCCAGCCAGCTTCATCGCTTTAAACGCATCCGAGTTCAATGTTCCGATGTTTATTATGAGGGTATTCGCCATTTTGGCCATGTCAGCCGCTTCCAAAGGGCTGGACGCCATGACGGGTGCAGCGCCAATGGCTAGGGTTACGTTTGCGCAATCGTTTATCGTTACCTGATTTGTTAGATGGTGAATAAGCGGCTGTTTATGTCTGACTTGCTCAAAAAGCTGTCCGACTTTCGTCAACATCATCTGCCCATCCGTTCCCATCACGTTACACACTCGTATAGATGATAGAAGTGATGGGTCGGTCCGTATCCTTGTCCAATGTCAAGGCTGTTGGCGATCGCATTTGTAATATAATCTTTGGCCTCATCAATCGCTGTCGGCATTTCCTTTCCTTTCGCCAAGAGGGCGGCAATTGCTGCGGACAGTGTGCAACCTGTCCCATGGACATTTTTCGTTTCAATTCTTTCCCCGCGAAATAGTTGAAACGTTTGCCCGTCGTAATATAAGTCATTGGGGTTTCCCTGCAAGTGCCCGCCTTTAATCAGGACAGCCTGCGCTCCCAGCTTTTTGATCACCCGGCATGCTTCATACATGTCAGGCTCATTATGTATCGGCATATTGGCCAAAACCTCCGCTTCCGGGATATTAGGTGTAACGAGCGAAGCCAGCGGGATAAGGGTTGATTTCAGCTCTTGCATTGTATCTTCTTCAAGCAGCCGGTGTCCCCCCTTGGAAATCATAACAGGATCAAGAACAATGTGTTTTGGTTTATATTTTTTTAAACATTGCGCGACTGTTTGTATAATGTCCGGCGTTGCCAGCATACCGATTTTCACCGCGTCAGCCCCAATATCTTCCAACACGGCTGCGACTTGGTCGTTGATGATGTTTACATCAATGAGTTGTACAGATCTTACTTCAACAGTATTTTGGGACGTAATCGCCGTAATCGCAGACATGCCGAACACCCCTAGAGCGGAAAAAGTTTTTATATCCGCTTGAATCCCCGCTCCTCCACCGGAATCAGATCCGGCGATTGTAAGAGCTGTTTTCATACAGCAAACCTCCGATCGCTGAATGTTTCATGAATACTTTTAATAAAACAAATCCCAGGGCAGCGCCGGCAATGGAACTGGCAGCAAAGGCCGGGACCAATCCAAATAAGGCCGCCTCCCGGCCTAACAGCAATGCCGCAATCGGATAGGCGGCAACAGCACCGATGATCCCGGTTCCAACGACTTCACCTATAAACGCAAACCCTATTCTTTTCGTTTTGGCATACAACCAGCCAGCCAGGAGGGCTCCGATCATGCTTCCCGGATAAGCAAACAACGAGCCTGTTCCTGAAATATTCCGGATTGTCGAAACGATAAATGCTTGGGCTAATGCATAGCCTGGCCCAAATAAAACGGCCGTTACCATATTGGCAAAATGCTGGATTGGAAAAATTTTGGCAAATCCGGCCGGGATAAAGATAACATGGCTCGTGATTGTTGTAAATGCAATGATCATGGCTGTAATGGTCAGTTTTTTAACTCGCATGGAGCAACCTCCGGCTATTAGGATTTAGAGCGTCCAGTTCTGTTGATGATAGTTCATATCCCAGAATAAATATTCATATTTGGAGGTGATAAGGAAGTGCTTTTCCAATTCCGCCAATTCTCTTTCCGGTTTCCCATCTGCTAACTGATTCATGAGATCAATCAGCCATTTTCCAAGAGAAGTAAATTCTTCTGATGAATAGGTTTCAACCCATTTGCGGTACGGGTTGGATTCCAAAGTAGCCCCATATTGTTCTTTTAATCTTTCTCCCGTTTCGGCGTAATGCCAGGCACACGGAAGCAGGCTTGCCACAAGTTCCGCCAATGTTCCGTTATGAGCCACATGCAGCATGTAGCGGGTATATGCCAAATTGACTGGTGTGGGTTCGGTGTTTTCAAGCTCTTCATTCGAAATGCCAAACTCTGCGGCGAATTGGCGATGCAGCTCCATTTCAAAATGGAGGTGTTCATGAAGCAAATGTGAGAACTTTGTCATAATTTCGAGAGTGGGAGCTTTTTGCGCTCCAATAGCAAACAGCTTCACATAATCAATTAAATAGACATAGTCTTGTTTCATATAATATTCAAAAATTTCTTGATCGAGTGTTCCTTTTCCTACCCCTTGGACGAATGGGTGGTTATAGCTTTTTTCCCATATTTCCTTCGCGCTCTCATAAAGCCTGTCCGTAAACAACATTTTTTCAACTTTCATTGGTTCCACTCCTTTAAAAAAGTTTGTACTTCATGATTCCCCACTTTGAAAAAATGAAAAAACCGCTCCCGAAAAGGAAGCGGCTCATCATCATAAAGCAAATCATAATGACGCAGCCTGCTTCCCTACGCTGGCATAAACCAGATCAGGTTCAAAGGGTTTCAATCATCGATTTCTCTCAGCTTTACAGCTCCCCTAGCAGACAAAATTCATTGTTTCAAAGAAGTTATTCAATTATTAGGTGCATGTACTGCCATCATATCATGATATGGACAAAAAGCAAGTTTAATGAATAAATAGGCTCATTACATACACCATTAAAGGGATGGTCACAAGTGCAAGCAGCGTGGAAAAAATAGTCGTTAAGGCCCCCATTTGTTCATCTGCAGAGTATTTGGCAAAGAGAATGGATGCCAGGGTAATCGTCGGCATCATGGATTGAATCAAGACCGTTTGAACGAGTACCGTGTTTAAACTGAAAAAGTGTATCATGAAAATGGAAGCGATCGGCAAAATAATCAATTTTACGGAAATGGGCACCCAAATATGGTTTACCGAACGGCGTACTTGTCCGCGTTTCAGGGTCATGATCATCATTCCGATATAGAACATGGCGAGCGGTGCCGCCAATGCGGCCAATCTGTCCGTCAAGTCAATCAAAAGACCGGGCGGCTTTAATTGAAAATATGCGGTAATAAGACCAACGAAAATGGCTGCTGTCGGAATATTCACCATGGACTTTAATGTTTGCCAAGCAAACTTTCTATTTTTCTGAAGTAAAATGACTCCGACTGTCCAAATGGTCACATCGACTCCAGCATCAAAAATGGCCGCAAACAAAGCCCCCTCTGGGCCCAAAAGTGCCGCACAAAGCGGAATGCCGATAAATCCGGTGTTTCCCAAACCTGAAAGGATGGCAATTTCCCTTATCTTATTGGAACCCCTATGAAATAACCAAGCAAATAAAAAGCCGGTCCCGATTCCAATAAGATTAATAATGATGGAAAGCCCAAAAACGATGGCAATCATTTTAAACATCTGGTCATCCATTTCAACGTGAAAAATACTCGATAAAATAATGCAGGGCATCGCAATATTTACGATCACTTGAATAAATGCTCTGCGAGTATCATCATTTAATGGAGTTGTTTTACCGAGCAACGCGCCAATCATGATCATCAAAGTAATAATGATGATTGACTGAAAAACAACTGTAAATTCCATACGTATCCTACTTTCTGTATAAAAACTGATAATGGCAAAGAAAAAGCGAAGAAATGGACTTCAGGATACTTCCTTTTACCACTTCTTCACTCGTACATTATACATAAGAAAACGGTTAAAACAACAGTTAAGCTTTTAGCGGATAGTATGGATTTTTTGTTATTTGATCAATGGACTTATACTGCAACGGAGAGAACGCTTTCACTTTTGCCAGCCATTTAATCGTTACGGGTGCAGGAATATGTATATTTCCTTCCAACACTAACACACATGAATGATGAACATCAAGCAGACTTATTGATTGATATATTCGCTCTTGAGTCGTCACTTCAACGATATACAACCCTTTTTGCGGCAAATAATAATGTTGGAATACAATATGGGCGACTGTTTTTCCGCTGTATTGATCGAATGATTGGCTTTCCAACATTCCATGCGCACTGTAATGGTTCCCCAAATAATGATGAACGTCCTCCACTTTCCCCTCATCCAAGAGCTTCCTGATTTTACTCGAACTAATCTTTTCACCATTAAAAGCTTTTTTGGGGACTGTTGTTACATCAAATAAGCCTTTTCCATCTAACTTCATTCGTTCCATGTTTCCTTTCCCGCGGTAACCATAGGTAAAATCAAAACCGGCAACGACATGCTTGCTATGTAATCCAGCCACATATTTTTTAATAAAATCTCCCGGTGAAAGTTCGGCAAACTGCTCGGTAAATGTTACAATATATAATTTTTCAACACCCATATTTTTCAATAATCTCTGTTTGTCAGGCAGAGGCGTCAAATAACTCGTTATTTTGTTTTGAACCCGTAAAATATTGCTTGGATGTGGAAAAAATGTCATAACAGCCAATTCTATGCCCTTTTTCTCTGCGATGTCTTTGGCCGTGTCAATCAATGAACGGTGCCCTAAATGGACGCCATCAAAAAAGCCAAGCACCATTACACAAGGTTCATGTTCCTCTCTATTTCCAATAAATGCCCCTTCTATGAAAATTGTTTTCAATACAGGCCTCCCCCTTGCATCTCTTTTAACCTCGATACCAACATTATCATATATCATTTAATATATGATTGCAATCGCGGCTAGATTGTTTCCTTATTTATATTTAAAATCGCACCAACGGAAATTGGTGTTCATACATTGTTACCAAGGAGGTGTATACTTAGAATGAATTGGCCAACTTCTTTGCTTGCCATCCTTGCTGGGTATGCCTTATTGGGCATCACACTTTTGGTTCCCAACCTGACTATTGTAGTTCCTTTGATCACTGTGATTCAAATTATCGCTGTCATTGTTATTGTATTATTTGCTGGCGTTATTATTTTTCGGGCACTTCATGCGCTGTTATATAAAGCTAATTAGAATCAAGCAGGAGGGGCTGTCTAAAAAATCCAATTCAGAGTAAATGCATGAAAATGTAAAACCCAAGATGTTGATTTTACGGCAATCTTGGGTTCGGTTTTTTTGTTTTCAAGCGGCAATATTACTTTTCGGACAGCCCCGACCGTTCGGAAAACTGCGGTTCCATCAAGATATTTACATTATTAGACTATTAAGCCCTTGGGAGCTCCGTTAAGAGTTTCCAAGGGCTTTGGTACGGAAAACGAACATGTTGCTGTTTCCCCGTTCTTTTTTTTACGAGTCGTCTGTACCATTCCCGTTCCCGTTTGCGGAAGCCAGGCCCGATAAAACATGGACACGAAGAATGAATCCGGACAGTTTGTCGTTATCATCTACGACGGCTAGCGGAAATTTCGACTCCAATACTTTTGGTATTAAATCACTGACATATTCATCTTTTTGGACAATGGAAATGTCATCCCGCATCACTTCAGGCAACGCTTTTTTTTGCTTTATCCCCTTTACCGCGTCATCTATCGTTACAATGCCTTTTATATGCCTCTGGCGGTCCACAACGAAAACGCTAGATATGCCGTTCTCCTTCATTTCCTTTACTGCGACATGTAGACCGTCCTTCAATGAAACGAGCGCATTCGGCTTGATCATGACATGCTCCGCTTGGAGGATTTTCGAACGGTCAATGTCCTTAATGAACTCGGATATATAATTGTTCGCCGGCCGTTCAATAATTTCTTCAGGTGTACCGACTTGTACAACACGGCCATCCTTCATGACAGCAACCCGATCCCCCAGCTTAAAAGCCTCGTTCACGTCATGTGTAATAAAAACAATTGTTTTTTGTAGACGATTTTGGATATCCAAAAGCTCCAACTGCATTTCCCTGCGGATAAGCGGATCAAGCGCACTGAAAGGTTCATCCATCAAGAGGATATCGGGGTCATTGGCCAATGCTCTGGCCAGCCCCACCCTTTGGCGCATTCCCCCCGACAATTCATCCGGGTATTGATCTTCATAACCTTTCAATCCTACTATTTCAATGTTTTTTAAGGCTATTTCACGCCGTTCCTTTTTAGGCATGTTCCGGACTTCCAATCCATACTCCACGTTGCCCAAAACCGTTCGGTGGCTGAATAGACCGAAATGCTGAAATACCATGGCGATTTTTTCCTGTCTTACTTTTTTCAACTCGGACTTGCCGCCATTGACAATATTGACACCATCAATATAAATAGCGCCGTCAGTCGGTTTGTTTAATAAGTTAAAGCAGCGGATAAGCGTTGATTTTCCGCTTCCGGACAAGCCCATAATGACGAATATTTCGCCTTTTTTGATCTCCAGAGATGCATCGTATACTCCGACTGTATGGCCCGTTTTTTCCAAAATCTCTTCTTTCGACATCCCTTGTTTAATCATGGGGATAACCGATTTGGGTTTGGGGCCAAAAATTTTTGAAACGTGTTCCAGTTTTATTTGTGTTGTCATCGAGCCAACCTCCTGTGCTTCTGAAACTTGTCGGCCGCTCCATTAGTGATTCTGTCAATAATAATGGCCAAAAATACGATGCTGATTCCCGCTTCAAACCCTAAAGCGATGTCTATCCTGTTGATCGCGATAAGCACCTGTTCACCAAGACCTTGCGCTCCAACCATTGAAGCAATAACAACCATCGCCAAAGCCATCATCGTCGTTTGGTTCACTCCTGCCATAATGGTTGGCAAAGCCTGCGGCAACTGTACTTTCCGTAACATTTGCCAAGGAGACGATCCAAAGGACTGGGCTGATTCGATCACTTCTTTGTCAACGCCGCGGATCGCAAGTTCGGTTAATCGGATCACCGGCGGAAGAGCGTAGATTAAAGTGGCAAATATAGCCGATACGTTCCCCAATCCAAAGAAAAAGATCGCGGGAATTAAATAAACGAAGCTTGGCATGGTTTGCATCGCATCCAAAATGGGCCGCGCAACGGTTGAAAAGCCGGTGCTGTATGACATCAATATGCCAAATGGAATACCAAGAACCAAACAAATAAGGACCGCTGTCACAATGATGGCGATCGTCGTCATCATATCTTCCCACAACCCGAATGTTCCGATGAGAAAAATAAAGACGCCGTACAATACTCCTGAAAAAACCGACTTAAAATACCATCCCAGTAAGAAAATGGCCACGATAAACAACCACCAGGGGATCCAAATGAGAAAATCCTGGATTCCATTAATCGTCCTTGATGCCAGAAAGAAAATAAAATCAAAAAATCCTTCAAGAGAAACATCGAGAAAAGTAACCAATTGGTCGGCATACTTTCCCAGATTTGTTTGTATATCCGGAAATCCTTCCATAATACCTACCTCACCTATATTAAGATTTGAAATGAGCAGCCGGCCAAACGCGGCCAAGCTGCTCCATGTGAACACTAACGTGAAGCTCAGAACAATGGGCGTTGAGATGAATCACGCAGACGCGGCGTTCCGAGTCTGCCGAAAAACGCCCCCATTGATTATATACAGAACAAGAACAAAGACTAACATCCTGTAACAACACAGACAACGACGTTCTCGAAAACGTTTGCGTTTTTCTTCTTCGTGCGCCTACAAAATCAATTTGTCGAATCTTTCCTGTCTGTCAACCCGAACGAATCGGCCTTTTACCGGCAATTGTTCCCCCATCCCATCGTTTTACTTCGATTCTTGGGCGTCTAGCTTCCAGCAATGGGGATTAAAGCGCGTCCTTCACCTTTTGGGCAACATCATCTGAAACCCATTTTGTCCATACATCTTCATGTTCTTTCAACCACCATACTGCTGCCTCTTCCGCTGATGCATCTTCATCTTCCATATATTTCAAGGCCGCCTCTGTTAGCTTGCTGCTTGTCTCGTAATTTTTCAAGAAATCCACGACTTCAGGTGCTTGTTCAGGCATATCTTTATGAACGGCCACGACAACATCATTGGGAGGAAATTTCGTAGCTTTTGTTTTTTCCCAGGTTTCTTCATCATATTCCGGCTCTTCCAACAGGACAAGATCGTATTTCGCTGTTATGGCCGTAGGTGACCAGTAATATCCAACCCAGCCTTCTCCGGCCTTATACGCATCAACGAGCGAGGCAATAATCGCCGAGTCCGATCCCGGCATAAAATTGTTCATTGTTTCATCCAAGCCGTATGCTTCAAATTTGGCATCAATATGTTCAGCTACAACCCAACCGCTCGGCGCATTAATAATGCGGCCTCTGCCGGGATCTTCGGGATCCTCAAATACTTCCGGATATTTCTTTAAATCTTCCACGGTTTTCAAGTCTGGCGCCAAAGGCTCGATACCGCGTTCTTTATCGCCATGAATCACATATGATGGCACGTATAAACCTTGGTCATTATCGTTAAAGTTGGTTGAAACTTGTTCAACGTCTCCCGACTCGACAGCATCTTCATACACGTCTTTAATATTGTCGGTCCACACTTCCATGTAAACATCAATATCCCCGCGGCGAAGTCCTTGAATAGTGGCGGATGTGGAGCCCGCTGTCACTTTTGTTTTATGGCCCAGGCCTTCCTCGATGATTGTTTGCGCAATCCCGTTGTGGATGCGGATGCTATCCCAGCCGGCATCAGCAAAGACGATGGTGCCGGAATCTTTATTCCCTTTTCTTTCTGAATTTTCACCACTTCCGCCGCATGCAGACAGTAGTATGAGGCTGGCTGCGGCTAACATTATTCCCAGTTTTTTCATTTGAATATTCCCCTTTTTTTAACAATATTTTTGTTCCGAATTATGTGTTTAATTACGTGCTGATTCATTGAGGCAATGAATCATTTTCTCCCGTCCGTTCATCCGGTATTTCGGCTTTCTGGCATATTATACTTTCCAACACAAATTCTGAATGAATTGCTTGAATGAAAGTCTATTTTTGGTAGAGGCTTTTTGCGCAACCGATTTGATCGAAGTAAATGGGCTGTGGGCGATGCCCTTTCTAAGTTGTAAATTTTGGGAAGTAGTGGGGTATGTTTAACTTTTCACATGTTTCAACTTAAAAACGGACAACACGGAGAAACATGCGTTTCTGGCTTTCCAGACTTCACTCACCGTTTTCCAAACGCGATACTGTCACAATTACGAATGGCAAGTTGAACAGCAGTTCGTGTATCATTATTTAGCTTACCGAACAACTGTCCATATTTCAAACAAGCCTATCCTTCATATTTAAGCGGTATTTTGGCTAAAACATGAAAAACTGCTCGAAATACGTTGAACGGTCCCGTATGATGCCTAATCCTTCATTTCCCTCCCCCATCCAAATTTGAATGTTTGATAATACCCAAAAAATGAAAAAATAAAACACTATGCTCATATTTTTTGTTCCTGGCGGCATCATATAATGGAAGTTTTTTTCCTAAAAAGGAGCATGGGAATGGACCGATATTTGTTGATTGTTCTAATCGGCATCATTTTTGGATGCATTGCCCGCATTGTTTTGCTGCGGACAGACTTTAGGCAATATCCAACTTATCCGCAGGGCCGGATCATTCATTTGTCAATGGGTTTTATTGCTTCTTTTATAGGGGCGGTTGCCGTTCCTGCCGTTTTAGAATCCAATTGGACTGCGGTTACTTTTTTGGGGTTGGCTGCAACTCAGTTTCGCGAAGTCCGCAAAATGGAAAGGGAGACACTTTCCAATGTTGATTCAAGTGAATTGGTCAAGCGCGGGGCGCCTTTTATCGAGGGGATGGCGCAAGCTTTTGAAAGCCGAAACTATCTCGTCATGTTTACAAGCCTCGTGACAACACTATTTGCTGTTTTCTCCATTTGGGCCGGACTTTTGAGCGGGTTGGCCATGCTGATTGTCGTCAAAAAAAATATGTCCGGGAAAGTGCTGACAGCCATCGCAACAGTTTCTCAGGGGGAGATCCGGTTTGAGGGGCCCCAGCTTTTTGTCAAGGATATACATATAAAGAATGTAGGCCTTGAAGCCAGCCGGCAGCTCATCCTCAAAAGAGGGGTTGGGGCGATTATTACACCGAAACATGAAAACAGTGTCGTCACCATTTCACACCTTGGACAAAGACAGGCGATGCTCCATCATGTTGCCAACATACTCGGCGTCTACCTCGATACAGGAGAACCCGATATCGTCCCTCTATCCAAACGAGATATGAATGATGGAAGAGTCGCCTTATTCATTATGCCGCTAGAAACAGATTTTGAACAAGTTAAAACGGTACTGGAGCATGTTCCAGTGTTGGATAGTGCGATTAGGCTGCCAAATGAAGGGGACAAAGGAAAAAACAGATAAACTGGGGTGGTTTGACGTGGATACAGAAGAAAACAAAGCAAAGATTGCCGCCATCGTTACTCAAAATCAAAACGTGATCCTTGGTGGCGGTGCTCCTGTATTCCTTGTTCATGACAAGGAAGAACTGGAGAAGATAAGCAGCAGCTTGGGAAAAATCCTTGATTCCGCAGCACATGAGATTAATGACCAGACCATTATCATTGTGACAAGATAGCTGTATGAAAAAACGGCTTGCGAGTAGCCCCGCAAGCCGGCAAGTTCAAGCAAAAATGAGAACAAGTGTCCCAACGACGAAACAATAAATACTAAAATAAATTAAATTTCCCTTTTCCATAATGTTCATAAACCATTTTAAAGAAAAATAGGAAGCCACAATGGAAACAACAAAAGCACTTATATACGGGATAAACAATGTTGTTAAGTCAGGGTCGTTCACCATGTCGGAAATGCTTAGAATCGTTCCGCCCACACTGACCGGTATGTACAGTAAAAATGAAAAGCGCAGTGCTGTCTCAGGTCTCATGCCCATGCCCATCGCACCGACAATCGTCGCTCCTGAGCGGCTGATTCCCGGTATTAAAGCTACCACCTGTGCAAAGCCGACCACAATAGCGTCCTTGAGTGTCAGATCTCCATCCTGTTTTCTTCCTTTTAAATTTCGGATTAAAAACAACGCTACACCCGTTATAAGCAAGGTAACGGCAGTAATATGTACTCCTTTTAGCGTTTCCGAAATCATGTCATTGAACAGAACACCGATGACTCCGGCCGGAATCGTGGCGATTATTAAATAGACAATGAAGCGAAAATCATCCCTCGCCTCTTCGTTTCGATGCAATATGTAAGAAAAGCCGTTCGTCGCAAGACGAATAATATCGTTACGATATATAATTAAAACGGCAATCAAAGAACCTGCATTTACAAGCAATTCAAATGTCAACTTTTTTGTGGAAATTCCTAAAAAGTGCTGGGCAAGCACCAAATGCCCGCTGGATGAAATCGGGATTGGCTCGGTAATTCCCTGAATCAACCCCAGCACGATATATTTAATAGTTTCCATTATATTTATTTCCATCACATCTCACCATCCCCGATTTACTAGAATACCTTTTTTACGTTTGCTTTTCAATTATATTTGGCAAATAAAATGAAAAACAGTAATGTTGTTAAATTGCCATTTTACTCAAGACCATAAGCCGCTGTTTAAGGAGAGAAGTCAAACGCGGGATACTTCCAAAGCAACTTTATCCCGCATATAAGGTGCCGTAAGACTCTCACTTCAAGACTTGATGAGTTGATACAAAAGGTTTAAGTGGGAGAAAACGGCACCTAAATGCCCGATTGGTTCAACTAACATTCAGTAGGAGCTTGATGAGTAAATTCTCCCTCAAACATCTTGGGAAAACGATTGGTTCAACTAACATTCAGTAGGAGCCCTACTGATGGACAAAGGCAGCAAGATATTTTCTTTGACAGTTAACGTATCCAGCAAATTATATTCCTGGTAAATGAAGCCGAGGTGATGCTTGCGGAATTCGGCAAGTTGCTTTTCCTTCATGCCGACGATGTCTTTTCCATCAATTTTGATCGTCCCCTCACTCACTTTGTCAATGGAAGAAAGGGCGTTAAGCAATGTCGTTTTTCCCGAGCCTTACGCGCCCAAGATACTGACAAAATCTCCTTTTTCCACTTGAATATCTATTCCTTTTAAAACTTCCTGCCTGTTAAATTTATTTCCGTAACTTTTATAAATTTTTTGCGCTTCAAGAATACTCAATTATGTTCAATCCTTTACTTGATATATTGATCATAAAAGGATTGGATATCTTTTTCCTTCGATTCGACGAACAAATGATAAAAGCATGTGACAAACATGTCACATGCGTGTGGCGTGTCAGATTCTCAAATTCGTTAGAGGAATGTCGTTCCTGTTCCCGGCTATGATTGTTGTTACTATAATGATCACGAGCAAAAATTCGAACCCTGTCTTTTCGGCAACCGCTGGTTTTCCCCATCAATCTTAATAAACTAAAAATATTGGTAAAAGAAATTCATTTTTTCACCACCGTATCGGAATAAGTCGGAGTGTGATCCAAATGTTTTTGCGGCCGACCCATTCGTTTTTAGCATTGTTGTATACATAAAAAAACGCTATAACAAATAGCATCAGGTAACCATTGAGTTACAGGCTCTTTCTCTCGGTAAGCTTGATGAATTCGATCACTTTATATGTTTAAGCTTGGGGCATATGCTTCGGTTTTTCTTCATATTTCAATGGCTGTCTTGGGAAAATACCCTTAACAACGCCGCGCTCAAGGAGAAACGCGTCTTGTGTTTTCCTCCGTTAGGAAGGGCAGATATTTCCCAAAAGCGGCCAGATGTTTAAAGGCGTGTTTGTTTGTGGTACGATTGTTTGTGTTCTCGCCGACTTGATCACATACAGTTTGTCTCCGTTTTTCATGTTTGAATGTTGCATTTCGTTTATTCAACCGGAAAACGATATTTTGCTTGTCAATTGGTTTTGGCCATGTTATATTTTAGTAGATACAATATTTAGGTGTAGAAATTAAATAAAACACAATATATAGTGACACAACAAAGAAGGCGCCCAAAAGGGCTTAAAAGGGAATCCGGTGAAAAGCCGGAACTGTCCCCGCAACTGTAAATGCGTACGAACGGCAATACCACTGTTTTTTAAACGGGAAGGTGACCAAGTAGGACGATGCATAAGTCAGGAGACCTGCCTTTTTTGTCACAGTTTCAATTCTTCGGGGATTGAGAAGATGAAACGATAGTGGAAACCGTCATTTTTCGTGCGCTTTTTTCTCCTATCGTTTGATCCGCTCTCTTCCCGGAGCGGGTTTTTCTATTTTTAAAAAATGAAGAAAAGGTGAGAAAATGACAACCATTATTGCTGAAAAAGAATCTCAAAAGCAGCCATTTGATCGAAAGAGATTATCGCGTTTTATAGAAAGGGTCGCGGACTTAAACTGTCCCGCATACATCGATAAGGTTGTCCGGGTGATAGAATCTAAAAATGAATATCATAAAGATCATATAACGGGCCTTCTCATTCAAGCCGCTTTGGAAAATACGGATGAAGCCAACCCGGATTGGACATACACTGCCGCAAAAATCTACCTCGCAAACTTGTACAAACAGGCCAGTATCAACCGCTCCTATGACAAAAAACAAAAATACGGGGATTTCTATCAATTAATCAAGCAATTAACTGATTTCGGAATTTACTCGACTCGTTTACTTGAAAAATACAGTGAAAAAGAGATTCGGGAGCTGGAACAAATCATTGATCCGGAGCGTGACTTGTTATTTGATTACATAGGACTTCATACATTGGCGACGCGTTACCTGGCAACGGATCATGAAAAAAATGTTTATGAATTGCCGCAAGAACGCTGGATGATCATCGCCATGCATTTAATGCAGGATGAGGCAAAGGAAAAAAGAAAAGAGTGGATTCAGGAAAGTTATTGGGCGTTGTCGAACTTGTACATGACAGTCGCCACTCCTACTCTTGCCAATGCCGGACTTGCGCATGGCCAACTTTCGAGCTGCTTCATCGACACGGTGGAAGATTCGCTGATCGGCATTTACAACAGCAACACAGATGTTGCCAGGCTTTCCAAAGACGGCGGAGGCATCGGGGTCTATATGGGGAAAGTCAGAAGCCGTGGAAGCTCCATAAAAGGATTCAAACACGCGTCATCCGGGGTTCTTCCCTGGATTAAACAGTTGAACAATACAGCAGTTAGTGTTGATCAGCTCGGAAGGAGAAAAGGCGCTGTTGCTGTTTATCTTGATGTGTGGCATGCGGATATTCTTTCTTTTCTCGATTTAAAACTGAACAATGGCGACGACCGTCAGCGGGCGCATGATATTTTTACGGGTGTATGTATTCCCGATCTCTTTATGGAGCAAGTGGAACGACGCGGTGACTGGTATTTGTTTGACCCGCATGAAGTGAGACAAGTCATGGGCTTTTCGCTGGAAGACTTTTATGACGAAGAAAAAGGCGCGGGCACTTTCAGAGAAAAATATGAAGCATGTATTCAAAACGAGACTTTGACTAAAACGCGGGTTCCGGCAATTCAAATCATGATTAGAATCATGAAATCCCAGTTGGAAACAGGAACACCGTTCATGTTTTACAGGGATGAAGTGAATCGCATGAATCCGAACAAGCATGCGGGAATGATTTATTCAAGTAATTTATGTACCGAAATTATGCAAAACATGTCCCCCACTGTGCAATTTGATGAAACAATAGATGGAGACACGATCATTACTTATAAAAAACCTGGTGATTTTGTCGTTTGCAATCTTTCATCCATTAATTTGGCCAAAGCGGTTCAAAAAATAGATGGCCCGCACGATGTACTGGAACGATTGATCCCCATCCAAATCCGAATGTTGGATAATGTCATTGATTTAAACACCATTGACGTTAAACAGGCTGTCATCACCAATCAAAAATATCGGGCTATCGGACTGGGAACATTTGGCTGGCATCATTTATTGGCCTTAAACGGCATTGAGTGGGAATCAAAAACGGCCGTGGAGCTTGCAGACCAATTATATGAAAAAATCGCCTTGCTGGCCATTCGCGCGAGTGTCGAGCTGGCAAAAGAAAAAGGGCCCTACCCTCTGTTCCAAGGCAGTGATTGGGAAACAGGAACTTATTTTCAGAAACGGGGCTATCTGGCCGGTGACAGATCAGACGAGTGGAAAGAGGTCATGGAAGCAGTTCAAACCGCCGGGATAAGAAACGGGTATTTAATGGCAGTTGCACCCAACTCCAGCACATCCGTTATTGCAGGCTCAACAGCCAGCATCGATCCCATTTTCAAGCCTTTTTACTTTGAAGAAAAAAAGGATTACAAATTGCCTGTTGTGGCACCAGATTTAACCCATCATACGTACAACATATACCGAAAATCCGCTTACATCGTAGACCAGCGGTGGTCCATTCAGCAAAATGCCGCACGGCAACGGCATATCGACCAGTCTATTTCATTTAATTTGTATGTTCCGAACAATATCAAGGCGCAAATCATGCTAGACCTGCATTTGCAAGCTTGGGATTCGGGGCTCAAAACGACTTATTATGTCCGTTCAACGGCATCCGATATTGAGGAATGTGTATGGTGCGAGTCTTGATTTGTTACGCCACCTACAGCGGAAACACGGAAGAAACCGCAAAATTGATCCAAACCCGATTGAATAGCGAGGGGATGGAAACAACGATGTACCGGATTGGAAAAGGTCCAATCCCGGACCCCTCCGGGTTTCATGCCGTGGTTCTTGGATCTTTTACTTGGGGAAAGGGCGCCACCCCCGGCATTGTAAAAGATTTTGTATATGAACTGGGGTGGAAACCGCCGAACGTATACGTATTTGGAACAGGAGACACCCAGTTTGGGGGCGATGATTTATTTTGCAAAGCAGCAGACAAGCTGGCGAAGTTTTACTGTTCGCCGATCGCCCCCTTGAAAATAGAACAAAGCCCAAGAGGCTCGCAGGAAAAACATGTCAACAACTGGACGGAAGGAGTTATCAAACATTGCCTGAACTTTTACAAAAAGCAGCCATATTAAACCCTGTCAACCCGAATAAATCTACTGCCCTTTTTGGCGGGAAAGCGAGCGGAATATTAAATTGGAATGATCTTGCTTATCCTTATTTTTACGATTACCGCGAGCAAATCCGCTCATTGTTTTGGCGGGCCAGCGAGGTGGACATGACGCAAGATGCCAAACAGTTTCCCACTCTTTCAAAGCCTGAACAGGAGGCGTTTTTAAAAATTATCGGCCTGCTCGCAACATTGGACGGCCCACAAACGGACTTGGCGGCGAGAATTTCCCATTTTTCCACTGATCCATCCGTCAAATCCATTATGGCTACTATTGCGGACCAGGAAAGTGAACACAATCACAGCTATGCGTATGTCCTTTCTTCTGTTACAACACTTGATAAGCAAAATGAATCTTTTGAAACTGGCAGAAAAGATGAAGTATTGCTAAAAAGAAACGAACGGATTATGGACGTTTATAATGAATTTGCCCATGCTCCTTCCATTCAGACCGTATTAAAAGCGATCGTTTATTCATCATTACTCGAAGGTTTGTTTTTCTATTCCGGGTTTGCATTCTTTTACAACCTTGCCAGACATCAAAAAATGGTGGGAACATCAACGATGATTTCTTACATCAACCGGGATGAACTTCAGCACGGCCGCTTTATGGGCGATTTGTTCCGAGCTGTTCTTGCAGAAAATCCGGAATATAATACAGCTGAATTTTGCAACTGGGTATATGATCAATTTGTTCACGCTGTTGAACAAGAAACCGCATGGAGCAGGTACGTACTTGGAGAGATTGACGGTATCGATCTTCTTGAGATGGAAGGATATATTCAATATCGAGCCAATAAGATGTTGAAATTATTGGGCTTAAGCGAAATATACCCTGATTATACGGAAAATCCGATGAAATGGATTCGGGCGTATGTAGATAACTTTGATGGAACGAAAACAGACTTTTTTGAGCAAAAGTCTCGTCAATATACGAAAACAAGTGATTTAAACGGATTTGATGAGCTCTAAGAAACATGGCCATACCAGCGTCAATTGGTATGGCCTTTTATTTCAGCTCGGGTCGACTTCATCATACGATAAACGGGTGACACGTGTATATTCTCCCTTGCGTACTTCTTTTGTTGTGGCCTTTCGAATCATCTTTTCCTGCTCATCTATTCCGGGAGCGATGGTTGGTTCATTTTTCCTATCTTTTTCTTTCAATTCTGTTCCCTCCTTGCTCTATAATTTTCTCCAGCCCCTTCATTGTTATGTATCTTGAGAAAGAAATACATTATTTTGAAATACCGATAAAGAGAAGCAAAAGTATAAACATGCCAAAAGACTCATTTTCATTCATATCCGTTTTCCAAGCTTGCCAACTGGGTAAATGATTTAAAATGGTTATGAAAGGAGGATTCGTCATGCGCTTATAGTAGATAAAAACGGTTTTGTAGTCATTTTTCCATCCATAAACAAATACCCCGTAGTCATCTCCACTGTTATGGCCGTATAGTAAATTGGTTTTTTGGCAAATGGGCAGAATCCTGTAGGTTGAGGTCGCTGTCAATAGCCTGGTTGTTTGGGAACCAATTTAAAAAACTGTTGAGTCATTGCTTCCGTTTTGGCTTTTTCCCCCATCTTAGATTTGCAAAAACGTGTCCCATTCCCTTCATTTTCTTGGGCAGAAACACAACAACAATTAATGGTATAGGTTTTATGATGATGATTGCCGCTGAAACCATGGGTGATTCCTCTTGAAGGGAGGGATGACTGTGAAAAAATTTAAATCGTGGGCACTTAAAAATGACTGGTGGCTACCTTGGGTCGGTGTTTCTGCAACCATATTGGGGTTGCTGATCCCGGATTCCGTATTAAAGGGTAA
Organism: Siminovitchia sp. FSL H7-0308; assembly: GCF_037980985.1. Lineage (NCBI taxonomy): Bacteria > Bacillati > Bacillota > Bacilli > Caryophanales > Bacillaceae > Siminovitchia > Siminovitchia sp. FSL H7-0308. Next base: position 1,809,236 of record NZ_CP150282.1, on the reverse strand, counting down.
ACTGTTCGTCATCATCCTTCAACTGATCAAACAACATTGGCTGGAAATGATGTTGATTGGATGGGGAATATTCATCCACCTCGAAATACGGAAGCTTAAAAAAAATGTACAGAATAATCATTCAGCAGATAAAATTAGTTGATTTTCCCTTCATTATCGGAACGGGCGTTCTATTTTCGGAATTTCTTTAATAATCTTACATTAAAAGGAGGAAAAAATGATGAGTCATTTTGCACATGTCATCCCCATTCATATGTTAGAGCAGAAAAAAGTCGTGAATGTAGTCCCGAAAGGCGTTGAATTGATCCAGGCTCCGGAATTGTGGAAGGAAACAAAAGGAGAAGGCATCACTGTAGCTGTTTTGGATACCGGATGTGATGTCAATCATCCCGACTTAAAAGACAGAGTAATGGGGGGAAGAAATTTTACAGATGATGATGACGGCCGTCCTGAAATCTTACAAGATTATAATGGCCATGGTACTCATGTATCCGGAACAATTGCCGCTAGTGAGAACAATAAAGGAATTGTTGGAGTAGCGCCTGGGTGCAACTTACTCATTGTCAAAGTGCTCAACAAAAACGGCGCAGGCCAATATGACTGGATTATCAAAGGGATAAAATATGCGGTTGAACAAAAAGTGGACATCATTTCAATGTCTTTGGGAGGACCTGTTGACCACCCGGAATTACATGAGGCTGTCAGGGATGCTGTCAACAAAAATGTCCTTGTTGTGTGCGCGGCCGGAAACGACGGGGATGGCGAAGAATCATCAGATGAATATGCCTATCCAGGGCGTTATAATGAAGTCATTTGCGTTGGTGCGATTAACTATGACCGCCGCTATCCCGATTTTACAAATTCCCATGATGAAATTGACTTGGTTGCTCCTGGAGTGGAAATCTTATCTACCCATCTTAACGGAAGATATGCAGTCTTAAGCGGCACGTCTATGGCAGCCCCTCATGTGTCCGGTGCATTAGCTCTGATTAAAGTTGCAGCCAACAAACATTTTGCAAGGCCGCTGTCAGAAAGTGAATTATATGCCCAATTAGTCAAACGGACAGTTCCATTGGGATTTTCAGCGAAGATTGAAGGGAATGGCGTCGTGTATTTAACAGCGCCGGAACGACTGGAGAGAATATTTGATGAAGAAGATAAAAAAGAGTTGATTAAAGCTTGTCTGGCGAGCGGAGTAATGAATGCGTAAATCAAAAAAACACGCAAAGAAACAAACGTCTCTTTGCGTATTTGAAAATGGGGCATCATCGGCCCCATTCATTTTTTTGGTTATATTTTTACAACGTTTTCGGCTTGTGGTCCGCGTTGGCCTTCAACGATTTCAAATTCAACGTGCTGGCCTTCCTCGAGTGTTTTGAATCCATCTTCTTGGATCGCACTGAAATGTACGAATACGTCGCTTCCGCCTTCCACTTCAATAAAGCCGAAGCCTTTTTCGCTGTTAAACCATTTTACTGTACCTGTTGCCATGTAGATAAAACCTCCAAAAATTTTTTAATATGTTACTAATATTTACCCTGTAAATAAAAATTTCACATATTATAATCAATACCCACTTTTTGGAGTAGATATTCATTATAACATGTGAATGGAACTCCAATATTGGTACTTAAAAAAGCTTTGATCGTTTTGTTCCCTCTTATCATACAGGAATAAATATGAAAAAGCAAGAAATGAGGAAAGATTTTTGGTCGATATGATCAAATATAATCCGCCCATTTCCTTGCTTTTTCGACATGTTGTTGATGCGGATCATTTCGCTTTCGTCGTCTTGGTCGTTTTCTTTTTTTTAGTGGTCGGTTTTTTATCCGCCTGTGGCTTGGTCCTGTCGATCGAAGCCTGTAATGCTGCCATTAAATCATTCATTTCAGTAACAGGGGCTTTTTCTTTCACAGTTACCAGTTCTTTTCCGGTCCTTTTCGCTTCGACAAGCTCCAATACCCGCAAACGGAAATCGTCCTGATACGCTTCTGGTTGAAAGGTTGTAGTCAATTGGTCAATCAGTAATATGGCAGTGTCAATTTCTTTTTTAGAGACATTGTCAGCACTCGGAATGTTCGGCACCTCTGCTGCTTTTCTGACCTCATCCGGAAAGTGGATCGTCTCCATTAATAAAGTATTAGAGAAAACGCGAATAACCGCTAATTGTTCTTTTGAACGGATCATGATTTTGGCGATTCCCACTTTTTCCGAGGTCGTTAAAGCTTTTCTGAGGAGGCTGTACGCTTTTCCACCGCCATCGGGAGACATATAATAGCTTTTGTTAAAATAAATGGGGTCGATTTCTTGGAGCTTGATAAAATCAATGATTTCTACCGCTTTTTCTTCCCCCCCTCCCTTCAATTCCTTCAGTTCGCTCTCTTCTATCACAACAAACTTGCCTTTTGCCACTTCATAGCCCTTTACAATTTCTTTCGCTTCAACCTCCTGCTCACACGACGGACAAATCTTTTCATATTTTATCGGAGTATGGCATTTTTCATGAAGAGAGCGAAATTTAACATCTTTATCCTCAGTGGCCGCATGCAGCTTGACCGGAATATTAACAAGCCCAAAGCTGATGCTGCCTTTCCACATGGTATGCATAAACTCACCTTCCATCCATTGTCTATTGACACTAGTTTTTGTTCAAAAGATCGTTACATACACAAAAACTTTTGGTAAATGCAGAGCAGTTGGGCAAATTATGAATGGAAAGGTGTGATGTTTAAGATGAAGCCTATGCTCCCTTCTTTGTCATTCGATCCTCCCGGATATGGCAAATGGCGATATGAAATAAAATACGACGGCTACCGAGCCATTTTGGAGTGGAGTGAAGATGCTATTCATCTTTGGAGCAGAAACGGAAAGGATTTGCTGCCCCAGTTTCCAGAGATCAGCCGCTTTCTTCAATCACAAACAGATTTATTCGCAAGCTCCTTTCCCCTTATGCTCGATGGTGAATTGGTCATTTTGGAAAATCCGTACAAAGCAAATTTTCAAAAGTTGCAACAGAGGGGCAGAATGGGTTCAAAAGATAGAATCATGCATGAAGCAACCGCCTGGCCCTGCCGCTACCTAGTGTTTGATCTTCTCGTTTTGAATGGAAAAAGCATGACAGACCACCCATATATGGAAAGAAAATCATCGCTGCAAAAACTTTTTAAAACCGCCGCATTTCCTTTGTCTCCAAACCCCGGCGATAAAAAGCTATGTCAGTATGTTCCAGCTTTCCACTCATTCAAAGATGCCATACAATTAGCGAAAGACTATGATAGTGAAGGCATTGTTGCAAAGGAGCCGCAAAGTCCTTGGGAAGCCGGCAGAAGAACGAGTAGTTGGCTAAAAATAAAAAATTGGAAAACGGTTTCGTGTTTTATCACAGCGTTGGATGAACAAAACAATTACTTTTTTGTCGGGGTATGGAAAGGTGAAGCCATATTTCCACTTGGCCAATTTCTGTTTAATTTGGATGCCCATACAAAAACCGCCCTCATCACGACGATCCGGCAAAATTACGTGCAACGGGAGGGAACGAAACTAGTTGTAAAACCCGGGATTTGTCTTGATCTATATTATTTGGAGTGGGCCGATGGCTTGCGCGAACCCCATTTTAAAGACTTGCGTTTTGACTTGCATCCGGATGATTGTACGTACGAGCAATTTCTGCTTCATGAAGCATCATTTCCAAATGAAGTGGCCATCACCCATCCCGATAAGTTGTTGTGGAAAAGTAACGAGATCACGAAACTGGACTACATTCGCTATTTGCGAAAAGTGTCCCACCTTATGCTTCCATTTTTGGAAAAACGGGCTTTAACAGTCATCCGGGCACCACATGGCATATTTGGCGATTTTTTTTACCAAAAACATAAGCCTGATTCAGCACCTGACTTTGTTGAATCCTGCATGATTGATGACATTGATTATATTGTTTGTAATGATTTAAAAACGCTCATATGGCTTGGCAACCAGTTGGCCATTGAGTTTCATATTCCGTTTCAAACGATCACAACCAACTTTGTAAGCGAAATTGTCTTTGATCTTGATCCGCCTGACCGTTCGAAATTCCCTTTGGCTGTGCGCGCGGCAACCTTATTAAAAAAAATATTGGATGAGTTCAACCTGCATTCTTTCGTCAAAATGTCGGGAAATAAAGGCCTGCAAGTATATATCCCTTTGCCGGAAGATCAATTTACATGGGAGGATACACGGACCTTTACATCATTCATTGCGGAATTTCTCGTTCAATACGATCCAGATTCTTTTACAATTGAAAGATTAAAGAAAAACCGAGGTGAACGGCTTTATATTGATTTTATTCAGCATGCGGAGGGTAAAACCATCATTGCCCCCTATTCTATGCGTAAAAATGAATCAGGGCTTGTAGCCGCGCCGCTTCAATGGAAGGAGTTGACCGACAAGCTTGTCCCCGATCAATTCACCATACAAACGGTTCTGGAAAGAATCAAGCAGATCGAAGACCCGTTCGCCCATTTTTTTACCTGCAAAGAAAACCAGCCTTTTACACAAGCTCTTCAACGGCTCAAAAAAGGGTGATCAGGCAAAGGCACAGTCCTCTTTCCTCCACAGTCAATTGTTCCGCGAATTTTAGCTGTGGAGTATTTGGATGGAAAAACTGCTGCCAGCTAACAGGCATCAATCCTTTTTTAACGGTCATGACCGCTTGTCCATTTTTATAAAGGAACCGATTCGAGTACGGCTTTTTTAATTGATAGCAGTCGGATTCTATTATAAAATTCATTTGTTTTCCTTTTTCTCGCTTCAATGTTATCTTTAATGGTTTATCAGCCCCAAAAAATATAACATCATTCAAGTTGACATACATATAACCGGTATGGCCGTTTCCGTGTTCATGCACTTTAAAAATATGCCCTTTCTCACCCAAGGAAAAGTAACGCAAACGTTCACGTCTTTCCCTTCCTTTGAGAGAAAGAATCGACCACCTCCGTATGCCGTCCGAAGAATATGCCTCAAGTACCGTTTGGGAATTATGAGAAGGGAATAACAAATACGTGTTTCCATGCAACGATGTTGCGCTGTGCACCAATGCAAATGAAACGGCATTCTTTTTAAAGGTAAAATAAACACAGCGAAAAAAATAGTAAACCATGAAAAGAAAAACAGCCACCCCTGCCATATTCGTGAGCAAAAAATCCGTTCTTTTCATATTAGGTAATATGACTACAATAAAGACAACGGCAAATAAGACAGTTTGCTGCAAATAAAGCTTCGACATAAATGAATAATGATCCTTAATGTTCATCGCTTCCCCCCTGTACCAGAAGCTTCAATAAAGTATACGTGACAGCCACCCATTCCATGACTAATATAACGGGAAACTCAATTAGTAGGGACGCCTCATCCCCTACTGGTTGCTAGCTGAACCAATCGGGCTTTTACGGGCAGTACTCTCTCGTTTCGCTTTCCCCTGAGCTTGAAATGAGGTTTACTGCTAGTTATTGCGGGGTCAAGAAAGTGAATGCCCAATTATAGTGCGGGGATGGTCATCATTGATCAGAGTGTTGATAAAAAGACGCCCAGCGAGGCATAGTTTGCGTTGGCGCCGTATTTGTAGGAGAAAAGGGATGTCGTGGGAGCGGACGGCATGCCGGATATTAAGGCGGCGAGAACAAGCAATGAAGAAGGAACATTCAAAAACATAAACGGGAATAGCAGGAAGGGAATGACAAGTAGTTTGGCGCCGGCTGATATCCATAATGTAGTAGTTGTGAATAAGCTTACATATTCATCTTTTTTGATTTCCGCAAGGGAACTGCCAATCATGATCATCGACAGTGGGATTGTTATTTTCTTTCCAAAATGCCAGGCATGCTGGAAGGAGAAAACATCAAAGCAAGACCCGTGATTGTCGCAATAATTCCCGAATTGAACACAATATTTCTCCGATGTAAGCATCTCCCCGAGAAAAGATATAGATCCCATATGTCCATATGAAATGAAATAACAAATGTTAATAATCATTGCATATGTAACTCCTATTTCTCCAAATATGATGAAGCAAGTGGCGTAGCGCCAATAAATCCTGGTTCCCGAAAATATTCAAGCCTTCATAAGGGCTTTTCTAGTGTCTGGCAGACCGGAACGTTTTCTCAACCAGGCAGCTAGCAAGGAGCTGATAAATGGAATATAAGCAGACATGGATATAAGCCGTGAAAATTCCGTCAGTAAATCCATATGGAATGAAATATTCAAGGAATATATGATCAATGCGGGCAATGTTATATACAAAAGAAGTTGTGTGCAAACCTCGGTTGTATGCTTGCCAAGGATGTTTCTTTTTCTGCAAACATACCCTGTCGACGCCATTAGAAAAAGCATGCTCATTTCCTGTAAAAAATGACCGACTGCATTCAACTTGCATCCCTCCCCTCCCATTACTGTATAAAAAAACACTCAAAGGACCCTTCACAAAAAATAAGAAGCCTCCCAACTCCTGCTTGGAGTCGAAGGCTTCCCTGGTACCGTTATTTTAAAATCCTGAACACAAGCGGTATGCGATAAATTTCTCCATTGTATGCTTTTACTGCCGCGATAATCGTAAATACAATATAAAGAATGGCGATGATAGGCACTAGAATAAATCCAATTAAAATGAACATCATTAAGGATGCCACGATTGAATAGACGGTATAGGAAATAAAAAAGTTTAAATATTCCTTACCGTGAAAATCGATAAAAGCGGAATCCTCTTTCTTAATGAGCCAAATAATAAGCGGTCCGATCAGCGCGGAGAAAAAACTAGTAACATATATGGCTGTTGCCAAGGTTCTTTCGTTGCTTGAAGCTGTATCCATGATGATACCTCCTGTTTTTTTATGCATGTATTATTTTTATGAATATCTCGTTTAAAAGTTTCAGCTTTATGATAATTTTTTTTGGACGAGCATAGAATAGATTAGCGATTCATAGGGCGGGGTGATGAAAGCGGATGTCAAGCGGGTGGGTTGTCGAACTTTTGGAATTTTTGGGACAGTACGGGTTTGCGGGTATCGCCATCGGGCTTATGATTGAGGTGATTCCAAGTGAAATTGTTCTGGGGTATGGCGGTTATTTGATATCGGCTGGAAAAATTTCATTTTTAATGGCTTTTATTGCCGGAATCATTGGGGGAACGATGGCGCAACTTTTTTTATATTGGCTTGGGATATACGGGGGCCGACCTTTTTTTGACCGTTATGGGAAATATTTATTGATCCAACCTAAACACTTGGATGCGGCGGAAAAGTGGTTTGACCGCCATGGAACGATCGTCATTTTCACTGCCCGTTTCATCCCGGTCATCAGGCATGCGATCTCCATACCTGCAGGTATCGCGAAAATGCCATTTTATCAATTCACGATCTATACGATGGCCGCAATGATCCCTTGGACTATTTTATTTCTATTCATTGGCATGGAACTTGGCGCCCATTGGGAACAAATAGGAGCAATTGCCGGGGCTTACTTGAAACCCATTATCGCGATCGCTTTATATGTTTTACTAGGATACTTCTTATTAAAATATCTCATTGCAAAATATGTGTCGATAAAGAGAAAATAATTTACGAAAAACTTACAAACTTGGTATATCCAAATAGAACTTTTTTTTGTATGATATTTGTAGAATTTCAATTCACAAGAACATACAGCTCATAATTGAGGGAAGGCAAATGGTGCGCCACCAGCCCTGTTTCTTGGCTGGTCTTAGTGGGTTCGATTCCCACCCCGAAATTTTTTATGCATCTTTTAAAAAATTTCGAGGGCAGGATCGTACACCACACCTGCCCTGGGCAGGAGGGGTTCAAAATGCTCAAGAAACGTGAAGTAAACGGGCATGAATGCCGGATTCTATTTGATTTGATGACGCATCCCGATGTCTTCCCTTACGTGCGTCAAAAAGCTTTTTCCTATGATGAATACGTCTTTTTGACAAAGCAGACAATCGAAGCGGAAGAACGCGGAGAGTTAATCTCCAGAACGATTCTGGATGAATGGGAAAATCCGATTGGAACGATTAATTTGTATGACATTGAAGGCAATACTGGTTTTTTGGGCACTTGGATTGGCAAGCCATTTCATGGCAAAGGCTATAACAGTCTGGCAAAAGACGCCTTTTTCAAAGAATTATTTTTCGACCGGAATATTGAAACGGTCTATATGAGAATTCGCAAGGAAAACATCCGTTCGAAAAAGGCTGCCGAAAAGCTTTCTTACGTCTTGCAGGCCAATGAAACGAAGCAAGACGTATTTCAAAAGCTGAACGCCACTGGATATATCTATGATCTTTACGCGGTTCCAAAAGATTTATATACGATGGCGTTAATGAGGCAATCATTGAAAGAGGAAGAATCGCAGCAGATGGAAGCTTAAAAAGACTGTTAAATTATCAAAATATACCCGGCTTCGGCTCTCTATTCAAGAGGACTGAAGCCGCTCTGTTTTATATTTGCTCCGCTATAAAAAGTACGTAAACCTGCTCAATCGCAAAAGTACTTTTCAAATTTCAAGAGATCGGATTCTAACGGCGGATTGACATTGAAAATATGATTGATTGGCGTAAGACTGCTCATTCCATTCAGGCTACTTTGCCACTTTTATCATGGCGCTGATTTCTTTTGGGTCATCGGACTTCCTCTCGGCTATGTACTGGCCAATTATACCGCACTGGGGCCGTTTGGCTTTTGGTTTGGCCTGATTTCCGGGCTGGCAGTCGGCGCATTCACTTTATCGTTTCGTCTGCGGCATATTCAAAAAAAGAACGAACCTGCTTCTTCCTAGCGGTTCGTTCTTTGTGTTTCATTTTTATTTGCTTATTTTCCGATAAACTGTTGTGTCCAGTAATTTCCATTTTCAACGTAGCCGACACCGATATGTGTATAGCTGCTGCTTAAGATGTTTTCACGGTGACCTTGGCTCTTCATCCAGGCTTGTACTACTTCCTCTGGTGTACGCTGTCCCATGGCGATGTTTTCACCTGCTGAACGGTAGCTGATTCCGAATTTTTTCATCATGTCAAATGGTGAACCATGTGTTGGGCTGTTATGGTCAAAATAGTTGTTGGCTGCCATGTCTTTTGATTTTTCACGAGCCACTTTGCTGAGCTCCAAATCAACTTTTAGCGGGGCCAAACCATTTTTTGATCTTTCTGCATTCGTTAAGTCTACCACTTTTTGTTCAAAGGCGCTCAATTGAGAACCATTTTGCTCTGTTGGTTGTTGCTCCTCTTGTTTACCAGGTTGTTTTTCTGGTGCAGGTGCTGGTGCTGGTTTAGCCGGTGCAGGCGCAGGTGTTTGTGCTTGCTCCTTTTTGGCTGGTTGTTTTTGTTTTGGAGCTTGTTTCCAAGTTTTTTTCTTTGGTGTGAATTTATGATAAGGCTGCTTGCACCAATCATTCATTTTTGAAAAATCACCAGTTTGGTAGAAATAATACACCTTTCCATTTTGTTGTCCTGAATTAGGTTGTGCGGCATCTGCTGTTCCTCCTGCTAGAGGGGATGCCATCAACGCAACTGCTGCTGCAGCTGATACGACAAGCTTTTTCATTTCTGTTTTCCTCCCTGTTTTCTTTTTCCGCTATTATAGTAACATGCGATTTTTGTAATATTTCAGGGAGGAATTGCCATGGGCATTGTCTGCTTTCGGCAGAAATTCCCCAACATGCAATCAGACAACTTTTTTCTATTTCTTATTTTAAATGAAGTTTTCCATTTGCCGTATACTATAACCAAAAACTACTAAAATATGACGGTTGACAAACTCAGAAAAGAGCGCATTGTGTTACGTTTGTTACAAATTTATGTCAAATGTGACCGCTGTTTTATTGATCCTGGCGTTTGCGTCAACGCCATTCATAGTATAAAACTTCCTTTCTTCGGTTATTCTATAAGTAAAGGAGGTTCCTATGAGTACAAAATATCGCTGTCCAAGTTGCAAAACGAATCGTTCCAGGTTCAACATTATTGAACAAGTTGTCCATGCGGTAAAGCTCGATCCGCAAACCGGAGATATCATCGAAAAATATGATCATGAGGCTGACGCAGGCCCACTGCATACTATTTACAATGGTCCTGAAAGAAGAGTCCAATGTGGGACTTGCGGATTAATCGAAGAGGAAAGAACATTTGCAAAATATGGCGAACAATGACCCGTTTCGTTATAGCGGGTCATTATTCATTATCAACCACTTTTCTGGTTAAAAGTCCTCACATTTTAAGAAAAGCCAAACAATTATCAGAATGATCGGATAAATTAACTTTTCACGCACCAAAATAATCTGTTGATAAACGAAAGGTTTATCATCAGGCGGAAGAAAATAGATAAGATACGGCGGAATTATGTGAGAAAATGTTTAGCAAATGAGTTTGGTGCTAAAATTGGCGATTCAAAAAGATATGCATTAAAATAAGTTCTCAGAACATATGGTAAACGATATGATATAGGAATATTTATCCTGTTTAACTTCATACAATTAAACAACAATATATCAATAAAATCATATTAAGTTATGAAATTCTAACATGGAAATTGAAGAAGGTATCCGCAGATTAAAACAGGCACTTCCATAAGAACGTAGAAACATGGCACAACGTTTATAATAAAATGAAAAGAATTTGTTAGGATAACTACTTATAGCAGGAGCATTTGGTTATCCCATTTTTATAAATCTCCCATTTAAACTTGTTTCGGCATACAGCATTTTATATGCAGCAACTTAGCAAGAGCCTTGCAATCTCTCACTTACGCAGCTTTAGTTTAGAATCTCTACAGTTTTATTAACCGAATTAACTTTTTATTTACATGTTTCCTTTTTCCGATGTTTTTTTACAACTGACATCATCTAATGAACACTCTGGTAATACATGATCATCATGCGTCGTCAACCCAATCTTTTTTTTAACCTGTTCCGGACAAGGAATAGTACATGCTGCATCATGAGGAATAAATTGTTTATGGAGGATTTCTGTAAGAATGTGACTGTTTGCAACTGTGACATCTGGTAGGTCAGAACGTTCTGCAAAGTAGACGTGAACATTGTCGCAAGCAGGGTCAATATGTGGACCTGGATGTGCGAAATATATTTCAAACCATACTGTATAACCGCGCGATGTATTAAAATCTGTGGCATCGATCACATTAAATAAAGCGTGTGAACATGCGGGGACCCTTATTGTTTGACAATAATAAGGTTGGAATGTTTCATCTACGTCATCATTAATGGTCACTTTCAAATGTACAAAAACATCCAAATCGTTTAAATTATTCACCCTGGCAATCATACTTTTTGTATTTATATTACTGTTAAGTGGTCCTGATGTTAAGTGGGAATTACATTTTAATAACGAATGACAGAAATCTGTAAACACTTGGCCTAAATACCAAAAAGCATCTTGAAAATTCCAACATTTTTCATTATAACTCATCTTTACTTCCTCCTATTATTTATTTACAAGCTTCATTATCTTTATATGTTTTTAAAAAAACATTGCTTTAACATCTATCACTAATTAATAGATATTGGATGCTTAACCACTAGTGTGAACTGGTAGTATGTCTATAGCGATGGAAAATCTCAACCTATAATCCGTAAAAAACCGGCGAACATCTATCAATGTAGACGCCGGGTCCTCGTGAGGGTATCCATGATTGACTAAGAAGAGTAAAAAGTTATAAATGTAAGCATGCCGCTTTCTCTTTTCAGGTACTTGATGAGCATTAAACCTATTAATGTTTAGTACAGAGTGTTGCAATGGTTTATACATAGATTTGACATGGAACTACTTGCGCGTATAGTACTAGAGTCAAAAAGCCAGCATTTTCAACAACTGGTTCTGCCGACTGGGAGGATACTATACACTCTACTCCATATCAAATCTTGGTTTAAACTAAACGACTATGTATTTTTTTCTTGCAACTTTCGTTAACTTCATTGCAAAGCACTGTATTTTTATTTTACATTACACAATGAACTTTTTTGTTGGTAGCGAACCTGAAAACTGTTTCGCGACAATATGATCAAAGATTACGCCAAATGGAAAATAAAAACGCAACCTTAGAGAAAGTCTCATAAGGTTGCAGTGACTGGCATGTATGAATAAGTTTTAACAACAAAGTGTCTATTTGAGTGGTAACTTCACTCTAGATGACTTTTTGAACGGGGCCGTCCAAAAAATAACATCGCAGCTTGAAAACTAAAAAAATAAACCCAAGATTGCCGTAAATCAACATTCTTGGGTTTTACATTTTAGTGCATTAGCTCTAAATTGGACTTTTTAGAAAGCCCCCTGTTATTTTGTTTGCAATATATCCACAGCTTTTTTCAACTGGGGATCGTTTTTCTGAAGATGTTCCTGGATTTTCGTCATTAGAGTAACGGTTGTTTCTCCGCTTAATACACCTGTTACTTCTATGTTATTTGCTTTTTGAAATTCCATTACAGCCCTTTTTGTATCTGGATCAAAATATGAATCAACCTTGCCGGGATTGTATCCTAATTCTTTCAAGATTTGTTCAGCAGTGTTTACATCAGATGCGGCCGTATCCTCTTTTAATTCCTTTTCAGGATTAATATAAGGAAGGTCTGCATATTCCGGCAGTGAGACGGGATAGTCGGGCTCAATCCCTTTTTCATTAATCCAATTTCCTTTCGGTGTCAGCCATTTTGCCATCGTATATTTGAGATTGGATCCATCCTTAAATTCTTCCGCCTGTTGTACTGTCCCTTTTCCAAAGGATGTTTTTCCAACCAGCGTGATATTGGCAGATTCGCTGGCGGCTGCAGCCAATATTTCAGCGGCGCTGGCACTACCTTCATCAATTAATATGACGGTTGGAACGGTAATCTTTTTGCCATCTTCCGCGACGTATTTTTCAACCTGCCCGTTTTTGTATGCCACTTGGAACAGCGTTTTGCCTTCAGGCACAAACATGTTCGAAATATCGATGGCTTGTTCAAGCAGTCCGCCTGGATTTTTTCTTAAATCAAGAATTAAACGTTTCATCCCTTTTTCTTCCATCTCTTTTAACGCTGTTTCTAAGTCCTTATCCGTATGGGTGGAAAAGCTTGTAATTTGAATTTTGGCAATCCCGCCTTCCAACATTTCCGGGTAAACCGTATTCATCGGAATTTCATCGCGAGTAATCGTTATTTTGATCGGATCCTCGCTTGCTTGCCGAATGATGGATAAGGTTACTTTCGTCCCTTTTTTTCCGCGAATTAAAAGAACAGCTTCATTGGCGCTTATGCCTTGTACGCTTTTGCCATCGACTTCAACGATTTTATCGTTTGGTTTTAGGCCGGCTTTTTCAGCGGGAGACCCTTTAACGGGAGAAACGATGACAATGTCCCCGTCTATTTCTTGAATTTCCGCCCCGATGCCTTCAAAAGATGATGTAATGCTTTCCTCGAATTTCTCGCTTTCTTCCTTGGTCATATAATCAGAATAAGGATCATCCAGTGACTTCACCATTCCATCAATCGCCCCATCAACCAATGCTTCTTCGTCTACGTCTGCAAAGTATTGCTTTTTCATGACGTCATAGGCTTCATATAATTTATGGAACTCTTTCCGTTCCTGCATGACCACACTTGCTGCTTTGTTATTAGCAAAAGAGAGGGCCAGAATGGTAATGCCGGCCGTTGCCAACACGGTCAGGAAAATCAATATGATGAATCTGAATTTTTTTATTTGGATAAAGCTGCTGTTTTGCGGGCTTTTGTTCACCTGGTTTTGGTCTTCTTCCAATGATCTCACCACTTTCTATCCTGGGCTTATTAAAAAGCCATTTACATATATGTATCTTTATTTTATCAATTTTCATCCGGCGCCGTAAAGACATAGACGCGACTGCCGGCTGTTTTCAAACTAAAAAAACGCCTTTGAAAAAGGCAAACAGAAAAAGACGTTATATCTTCGCGACATTCTCAAAATACTCTTCCAATGTCCAATTGCGTTCAAAAATCACCTTGGCTGCTTTTTTGCCCACATATCTGAAGTGCCACGGTTCGTAGCTGTATCCGGTTATATTTTCTTTTCCTTTCGGATAACGCAGGATGAAACCATATAAATGGGCCTTGTTTCTAAGCCATTCTCCTTCTTTCATTTCGCCAAATTTCTCCGACAGGGCAAATTGGGCTGATTCACTCGTGATGTCCATGGTAAGTCCTGTCTGATGTTCACTGCTACCTGGAATAGCCACAACCTGGGCGGCCTTTTCTTCTCCCACTTGCTCGATCTCATTTTGAAAAATGGCTTGTTGGCGTCCATATGAGCGATATCCGGAAGAGGCATATAATTGAATGCCCTCCTTAGCTGCAGCCTGAAACATTTGTTCTAATGCTTCCGCAGCTTCTTTTCGCAAATAGCTTTTTTCGATATCTTGCTCCCCGAATGAAAAAGCCACTTTGGGCCGAACTAAATCGCCCGGCGCATACCCTGCCGGCAAACTGAATTCCTTATTGACGAGTACGAGTATATTATCGGGATTGGCAATTTCTTTTTTGCCATTGGCTTCTACAATTTCGTTGAAATAGGCTGCTTCCAATGTTAAGTCCGGGTCAACCGGGTCCTTTTCAGGCTTCTCCCCACGGTTTTGATCAGCTTGATTGGCGGGTTGTTCTTTTTGAGCGTCAACAGGTTCGCTCCCAGGCTTTTGGTCCTTAGGCGGTTCGGTTTGCGTTGTTGTCTTGTCCTTGTTTTCTGCCAAATCATCCGCCAAAGCACATCCACCAAGTAAAACGGTCATAGCCAGAATGCTCACATGTTTTTTCATAAAAAGCCTCACTTCTATTTGTAATTGCATTTTAACAGTCGCTGTTATCAGCCGCGCCCAATGCAACTTCGATCATGTCATTCCCAGTATGGGACTAATAGTCGTAATTTAACAAGTTCTTCCCTTTGACAGCGTCGCTCTCTGTCAGCAATATTTTGCTCGTTGCTTATGAGTCACTTAAACTAGTCTACATCATAAAGGGTTTATTTTGCAACGGACATGTGTAAACAACTCGTTGTTTTTTATATATGAATAATGCCCTTTTATTATTACGCTCCATTGCGGGCAAAGTAAAAGAAGTGAAAAAAAGCAAACCAAGGTTTAAAAGAAAATAAAGGACGCGCCAAGTATTAAAGCGTCCAACTCCTGGGGCACTGATTTGTGGACTCAGAGGTCTATTCATAGAAATTTGTTTTAGCGTTGCTTGACTACTAAAAAGTAAAGCATTAAGACAGAGCGCCCATCAGGATTGTTAAGACGGATAAGGAATCATACGCATTTGAAGATATATCCCCTTTAACATCTAATCTGTCAAAGAAGCTGCTTCATTGGCCTTTCATCGTGATGTGATTTCTTTAAGAGAATAAGCGATCATGAGTTGTCTAGATATATTTACCGCGCGGCTAGCTCTCTTTTGAACAAAATTTTGGCCGTTAATCTAATCTGAGCGTGGCAGGTGTTAGATGTTAATGTAAGGGCGAATGAAATCGAGTTATGAAGAATTGGGGAGGCTTATGTTGATGGAAAAAAACGATACTAATGGCTTTGGAGCATTTTGATCTTGGTTTTTCATAGAAAACCTGTTTAGCAACTATATCAAAATGTAGATTGAAAGGAAATAAGGAGAATATGAAATACATGTTTGGTAAAAAGGGGTTTGAACTGATGCAGATGATGCCAACGGCTTTAATATGTTAAGGAAAAAACGTTCAAATAAAGAAAATAAGAATTCAAAGGTTAACGATATAAAACATGTTGACAATTGACTAAGAAAAATAAGTGTAGGCGAGTGGCGTACTAGAGGCCCTCTCGCCTATGATGTCTATACTGATTTTAATCCATGCTTAACGCAAGGAAGCATCCAATGCCACTTCGATCATGTCGTTAAATGTCATTTGCCTCTCTTCCGATGTAGTCATTTCTCCTGTTAAGATATGATCGCTGACTGTCAGAATCGCTAAAGCATTTCTTCCGAATTTCGCAGCAAGTGTGTACAGCGCCGCTGTTTCCATCTCAATCGCCAGTATGCCATAACGCGCCCATTTTTCGTGATCGGCGTTATCGTTATAAAACATGTCGGCCGTAAAAACGTTGCCCGCTTTGAGATTCAAGCCTTTTTCTACCCCCGCATCGTACGCTTTTTTCAATAAGTCGAACGATGCCGTTGGAGCATAATCAATACCTCCGAAGGTAAGCTTGTTCATTTGTGAATCTGTTGAGGCGGACATGGCCAAAATGACGTCCCGCACCTTCACATCTTTTTGGATGGCGCCACATGTTCCAACTCTGATTAAGTTTTGTACACCGTAGCTTTCCATCAACTCATGAATATAAATTGAAATGGATGGGACGCCCATCCCGGTTCCTTGAACCGATATTCGCTTTCCTTTATACTCACCGGTAAAACCTAGCATATTACGGACTTCATTATAACATTGAACATTTTCCAGGAATGTTTCAGCTATATACTTGGCCCGAAGCGGATCACCCGGCAATAGAATCGTTTCAGCTATTTCATTCGGCTGAGCGGCAATATGTATACTCATCTTAAATTCCCTACCCCCTCAATGGAACAATTACCCCTATTTTAAAGGTTTCAATTTTTACATGCAAATCTTAATCAAACCTGAAATCTGTTGCAATCTTTTTCATTTGCGAACTTGCATCACTTATTATGGTTTCCAATAATTCCCGTACGCTCGGAACATGATCAATTAATCCGGCAACTTGGCCGCTATTGACGTACCCATTGTCGAAATCGCCATCCATTGCCCCTTTAATGTGATATTTTTCAGATGTTTTCTGTTGGAATTCTGTAAATGTCATTCCTTCTTTCTCAAGGTTGGCCAGTTGCTCGACATACGCTCCTTTTAACACCCTTCTGGCCCTGCCGTAAGAACGGCCTAAGATTTGTGTATCTTCTCCATTCGCTTTTAATAATTTTTCTTTATAAAGTGGGTGAAATGGCGCTTCCGCGGTTGCTATAAATCTCGTTCCAATCTGAACGCCGCTTGCCCCGAGCATCAACGCCGCGGCCAATCCTTTTCCATCTCCAATTCCGCCGGCTGCAAAGACGGGAATGGCCACTTTTTTCACAATTTGGGGCACAAGGGTAAAAGTTGTTAATTCTAACGAAGAATTGATTCCTGCCGCTTCATATCCTTCTGCAACGAGTATGTCTGCGCCTGCCTTTTCCGCTTTCTGCGCATGACGCACCGAAGCGACAAGGACAATGGTCCGAATACCGTTTTGTTTTAGTTTCGGGATATAGGGCGCTGGATTCCCAGCCGACAAAGAAATAGCGGAAACGTTATGTTTGATCGCCAACTGAATGATTTCATCGACATAGTCAGAGACGGTAAGTGCGATATTTAACGCAAACGGCTGTTCAGTCCTTCTCTTCGTTTCCGAGATGATTTGCTCAATTTCATCAGGGCTCATCGTACCGCAGCCGATTGTTCCCAGCCCGCCCGCGTTGGAGACGGCGGAAGTCAAAATGGCATTGCTGATATTACCCATGCCGCCTTGAATAATTGGATATTGAATAGACAAAGTATCACATGCTTGTTTCAATTTTCTGTACCTTCTTTCAAATAACGTTATAATAGAAAGAGAACGATTTCATGTTGTGGAGGGAGAAAAATGAAAATCAATTACCATCACCATCGTCCCAAGGTAGATCCGTCCGTCTTTATCGCGCCGGGAGCGTATCTCATCGGTGATGTGACGGTTGGAAAAGAGTCGACCATCTGGTTTAATGCCGTCTTGCGCGGAGATGAGGGCCCGATACATATAGGAGAAAGATGCAGCATACAAGATAATTCCACCATTCATATGTATGAGGGTTTTCCAACCATCATTGACGATGAAGTAACGGTCGGGCACAACGTTATTCTACATGGGTGTAAAATTGGAAAACGCTCTATTATAGGAATGGGCTCCACCATTTTGGATAATGTAGAAATCGGCGAAGAGTGCATCATTGGCGCCAACACCTTAATTCCTTCAGGCAAAAAAATCCCCCCCAGATCACTTGTTGTCGGATCACCCGGCAAGGTGACACGGAGCTTGAACGATAAGGACTTGGAGCTGATCCAGTTATCGATCGATACGTACGTTCAAAAAGGAAAAGAATATCAAGCGCTGGCCAAATAACCCGCTGTTGTCACCGCCAAAACCAAACCGGCGGTGACTCTGTTTTCAGTTGACGATATACGGATGATCATTGGCGTCATATGATTTGTCTTTCTTTCGCAAATCATTCCCTTTTTCAAAAACACTCTCAAAAAATTCGCTCGCGGGCTCTGCCAACAACTGGTAGTATTGCCTGAAAAGCAATGCGGCATGGTTGCCGTTCCACATGGACGGCAGCAGTTCCTTCGGCAAACCGGGATCTATGAATAGAAATTTTCTATATTCATGTACAAGCTTAGTCCGTTCCACAAAGCAATCGGCATTGGACATGTGCCCTTCATGTATAAGGCTTTGGTGGACGATAAACTGTTTTCCATATGCCGTGATGAACGACTCATATTTTTCTTCGATCTCTTCCAGTGGCCAACTGCGTCTGACAAGTTGGATATTATCCTTCGGCCCTAAGTAATCGGCAATGAAAAAATCTACAAATTCTTCGATCTCATACTTTTCAATTAATAGTTTTACTTCTTTTTCAAGGTTATTCGGCGAGATCCAACAACTGTGCGTAAAGCTGCCAAATCCGCTCCAAAGCAGTTCCTTTCGCAAATCATCCCTGATTTGCCGCTTTTCTTCCGGAATCGAATACATAAGCATACGCCATTTCCCGTCCCATTCATGGGGGTCCAGCTTAAAAATCCTTCGGCCCGCTTCATCCATCCGATTAACGCCCCGCGGCGTCAAAAAATAGTAGCTTTTATTGCCTTTCTTCTCTGATTGAAGCCATCCTTGTTTGACCATTCTTGATACGGCGACTCTTACCGCTTGCTCATTATGTCCAAACTCTTTTAACAACCGAATCAGGCTTCCAATCCAGATTTTATTGCCATAATGACGAATGTAATCGCCATATATCGTAAAAATCATTGATTGTGTATTAAAACTCATGATTTTGTCACTCATTTCATCAGCAAATGTCATTATTACAGGTCATTATATCACGGTGCGGGCCTTGATTCATTTTACAATTCTTTACCAAGTTGGACAAAATAACCCTCACTTCATTAAAAGCAAGGGCATTGATTGGTTAATCTATATTTTCAACTATGACAGAAATGCCTTGGCCGACTCCGATGCACATTGTGGCCAGCCCGTATACGGCTTTTCTTCTTTTCATTTCATAGATTAGTGTCGTTAAAATTCTTGCCCCGCTTGCACCAAGCGGATGGCCGTAGGCAATGGCACCGCCATTCACATTCACTTTATCCATGCTTAATTCTAGTTCTTTAATACATTGAATGGATTGGGATGCAAACGCTTCGTTTAATTCCACAAGGTCAATATGTTCGATAGTTAAGCCCGCGCGTTGCAGTGCTTTTCTAGTGGAGTAGATTGGGCCCAACCCCATGACTGCCGGTTCCAGACCTGCTGTTGCCCCTGTTTTATATGTAACAAGAGGCGTTACCCCCAGTTGTTCGGCTTTTTCTCTGCTCATGATCAACAGCGCCGACGCCCCATCATTTACACCCGACGCATTTCCTGCCGTAACAGTACCGCCTGGAAACAGGGGACGCAGACTTGCCAGCTTTTCAAGTGTCGTATCCGGGCGTGGATGTTCATCCTGTTGAATGACGATTTTGTTGCCTTTTTTATCATGGTAAATAACTGGTATGATTTCATCTTTTAACACATTCTGTTCGATCGCCTTTTTTGCCCGCCTTTGGCTTTCCAAGGCAAATTCATCTTGTTCCT
The DNA here is from genome assembly GCF_037980985.1 of Siminovitchia sp. FSL H7-0308. Classification (NCBI taxonomy): domain Bacteria; kingdom Bacillati; phylum Bacillota; class Bacilli; order Caryophanales; family Bacillaceae; genus Siminovitchia; species Siminovitchia sp. FSL H7-0308. Next base: position 1,789,338 of record NZ_CP150282.1, on the reverse strand, counting down.
CCCTCGTAATTCCAAAGCGCTTCGCCACATTTTCCGCCGTTTCTGGCATGGAGTCCGTTCCATACATTTCTCTTAATCTTTCATTTGTAAATCGCCAGCCGATCGTTGTATCGTACAACTCCATAGAACCGCGTGGGAAATCTTTATCAGGCTTGGCCATTACATAGGGGGCCCGGGTCATGCTTTCGGTACCTCCGGCAATATATACGTCTCCCTCCCCTGCAGAGATGGCCCGGGCGGCATACATGACCGCATCAAGTCCCGAACCGCACAGTCGATTGACAGTCACACCTCCGACAGAGACGGGAAGCCCGGCAAGCAGTGCGGACATTCTGGCGACATTTCGATTGTCTTCTCCTGCCTGGTTCGCATTCCCAAAGATAACCTCTTCTATATCGTTTTCATCCAAGGGAGGATTTCTCTTTAACAGTGCTTCGATGATGATGGCCCCCAAGTCATCGGGTCGAATATTTTTTAAAGCGCCTTTATAGCGTCCAAATGGTGTTCTTACAGCATCAACAATGACTGCTTCTTTCATTTTTTAACCAACTCTTCTTTTTGATTTGTGTAGTCATATACGCCCTTACCAGTTTTTCTGCCCAGTCTGCCCGCTTTTACGTATTGTTCCAAAAGCGGGGCCGGACGGTACTTCTCTCCCAACTTTTCATGCAGATATTTCAAGTTGTTCAGTCGTGTATCAAGCCCCACTAGATCAACCAATTCAAAAGGGCCCATCGGGAATCCAAGCCCTAACTTGATCGCTTTATCAATATCATCCGGGCTGCCCAATCCTTCCTGCAGCATATAAAAAGCTTCATTGCCAATGAGTGTGCTGATTCGGCTTGTGACAAAGCCGGGAAATTCATTTATAATGACTGTTTCTTTTCCCATTTTTTCGGCAACATGTTTAATTGAAGCTACGGTTTCGTCGCTCGTTTCCAATCCTCGGATTATTTCTATCAACGGCATTTTATGCACCGGATTAAAAAAATGCATGGCAATCGTTTGTTCAGGTCTTCTGGCAAATGAAGCAATTTCTGTCGGGCTCATTGTCGAGGTGTTCGTTGCAAACAGACAATGGGATGGAGAGGCCATTTCCATCATTTCAAACACTTGTCTTTTCAACTCCGCTTTTTCCGGGACAGCTTCGATAATCAAATCAGCATCTCGCGCCGCTTCGGCCAAATCAAGGCCATAGGAGAGATGCTTTTTAAAATCTGCTGCTTGTTCCCGCGTCACTTTTCCCATTGAAATGCCTTTTTCCAGAATGGCCTGAATTTCTTTGTTTGCCGATTCTAACACTTTTTCTTTTACATCAACGAGTGTAACGGAAAAACCGGATAAAGCAGCAACATAGGCAATCCCTCTGCCCATGACACCAGAACCGACAACTACCATTTTTTCAATCAACAGCAATACCTCCCGGCATAAAAGTACGATCTATATTTCCATTCATATATTAGAAACCGGTTTCATCGCTTCAAATGGATTTTTACAACCCTTGCAGTATAAAATACTTCTGCAGGCTGTAGGACCAAAAATATTTTCAAGGGTAACGTACGTAGAACCGCAATATGGGCAATCCACATGCCATGAACCGTCTTCTTCAAGCCTCCTTGGCGGAGGAGCAATGCCGAATTTTTTCAAACCTTCCTGCCCTTTTTGGGTAATGCGGTCCGAAGTCCAGGGAGGGTCAAATATAAACTCGACGTGTACATTTGTCACTTGGGGCAGCTTGGAAACTTCTTCGATCATATTTTTTTCGATGATTTCCAAAGCCGGGCATCCCAAAAAAGTGGGAAGCATTTGGATAGACACTTCCGATCCTTGAATGTGCACATGCTCGACCATCCCTAAATCAATGACACTGACAGTGTCAATTTCCGGATCTTTCACACGATCCAATATATCCACGACTTGTTGTTTGGAAATCGGCTGCACCGCCTCCATTTCACATCCCTCCTTATTGTTTTACCATGAGGCTGCTGTGTCCATCCGATAAACTGCCGAAAGCGTCTCCAAAGCTGTTTCCAAATCTTTCGTATGTTCTCCCAAACGGCCGTCCCGTTCGACTTTAAGAGAAATTTTGGGAGGGTCCATTCCAATAGATGTATATACTTTTACCATTTCACCCTGCCATTTTTCCTGCAATAAGGAACCTTCCTCGATCAGCTTTTGCTTGTGTATCTCTTTCGCATATGTCCCGAAACGAAACATGTCGCCAAAATCTTTTTCTACCAATTTCACCGCATTTTCCATTCTGTTTCTGGCATCGTCTGTAGAGTCGATGAGCTGGACAAACCATGTTTTCCAATGAAGCAGATGATAATATAGCTCCATGTTTATTTTAGTGGCGGCATCCGCCAAAGGTTTATAGGAGCTTTTCCTCAAAGAATCTATCTTGATTTTTTTGGCTGCTGTATAAAAGAAGTTTCGGACAACTGCATAGGCCCAATCATATTTCGGTGTTTCTATATAATCGCCTTCGCCATTCGTTCTCTCTGTTACAATGCTGTTCCGGCGTTCTTCTGCAGGGCGTAAATGGGCCTGGTCGTCCGCTTTGCCGAAACCAAGGTCTTCTAGCAATCTATAATACATAGAGGCGTGGCCCATGCAATCCTGGCTGATGGAGGAAAAGGCAACATCCGCCTCAATATGGGGCGCCAGTCCCAGCCATTCGGATCCTCGAAAAGCAATTAAAAAGTCATCATCGGCCAGTTGAAAAAGCAGGTCGCCTATCACCTCTTTTTTCATATCTTTCATTTGTGCCCCTGTCACTTTTTGTCTCCTCCCCAAGAAAGAATTTCCTTTTCATCAAGCATTTTTTGCTCATATTGACGCCATTTTTTCCGTAAATAGCCGTATCCTTTTGTTGTTCGGTAATCTTTATTATCAATGCGGGCCAGCATTCTCTTTTCTTCAGGATGAAGTGTGCGGATATGCTTTCTGTTAACAACCCAAATATCTGCCACCGGTTCCCGTCTCATAAAGTTTTCCTGGGCCATAACCATGGCTACTTCTTCGTTTGGGGCCAGCAGGCAAAATTGGTGTTGGAACGGCGATGTCGCCGTTCGCTTGCTGAATACTTCGAATTCCTGATAAAAGCTTTTCTTTTTTTCATTTCTCATGGCTATTCTCCTTATGCATTGCTTAGTGCTTCACGCACCCAAGCATTATTCTCATAGGATATTTTTCGCAAGTTAAGCCTTGCCTTGGATCTTGGGCCTTCGTTCTTAATAATTTTCTTGAATTCGTTCCAATCAGGCTGCGTATAATTCCACTTTTCATTTTGCTCATCATAATGAAGGTTGGGGTCAGGGATTGTCAGTCCGAGTGACAAAATTCTCGGAATATATTTGCTCAAAAAATCTTGCCTTAATTGTTCGTTCGTCTTTGTCCGGATCTTATATTGAATTGTTACATCCTGCTTGGAAGAGCCGGTCGTTTCCTTTGACGCAGGACCGAAAAACATTAATAAAGCGTCCCACCAGCGATTGAGCGCGTCTTGTATCATTTCCCGCTGTTCGTCTGTTCCTTCTGCCAAAGCCAAAATGATCGCCTCTCCGTGTTGCGCGTGGAATACTTCCTCCGCACAAATGCGTTGTAGAGCCCGGGCATATGGACCGTACGAGGCATTCAACATATTTGTTTGTGTAATGATCGCCGCACCATCCACAAGCCAGGCAATCAGGCCGGCGTCAGCCCACGTATATGTTTTCATATGAAACACATTATGAAACTTCAATTTTCCGGAAAATAAATCTTTCATTAAGTCATCCCTATTTTTTCCATACGGTTTTAAAAGATCTTCAGCTACTCGTAAAAGCAACTGTCCGTGCCCCATTTCATCCTGCACTTTCGCCATGATGCCAAGTTTCCTTCTTAATGTGGGGGCTTTTGGCACCCATTCCTTTTCGGGAAGCGCTCCCATAATTTCGCTGATGCCATGCATGGAGATGAGCTTAATCAACGCAATCCGGTATTCTTCCGGCATCCAATCGTCCGCTTCAATTTTCTCCCCTGCTTCAATCCGCTCCATAAACTTTGCCAATTTATAAGATTCCGATTCTTGATCAATATATGTTAGGCTGGACATCTTCGTAACCCTCCATTATATAACGTATATTTAACGTTATTTTATTATAACGTTATATTGAAAGCAACAAGAAATTCCGTTTCTGTTTCTATTTATTAGCCTGCCTTCTCTTCTTCTTCATTAAATGGCGCATCCGCCACTTTAATGGAGTCAGTCGGACAGCCGTCCAAAGCGTCCTCCAGGTCATCCTGCAATTCTTCCGGCACCGCAGCGGTACCCGTATTATGATCCAGGGTAACATAGGCAAATCCCTCATCGTCATAATCAAATATGTCGGGTGCGCATGCTCCGCACGAGCCGCAAGCTATGCATGTGTCCTGATCCACCCTCGTGTATGTTTTCATGCTTTTCACCTCCGGTTTACACTGTTTCTTTCTTCTTCGATTTCTCCATGACTGTGGTACTATGGATAGGTTGAATTTTGGATGAAGGGTCAATATATACTTTGGCATTGCTGACAGCAATAGGGGCTTCCCCAAATCCTGTAGCAATTAATTTTACCTTCCCTTCATATGTGTTGATGTCGCCAACGGCATAGACCCCTTTTATATTTGTTTCCATTTTGGAATTGACCACGATCGAATTTTTATGAATTTCAATCCCCCAGTCTTTAATGGGGCCAAGGGAAGCTACAAAGCCATAATTAACAAGCACTGCATCGACATCAACGGTCCGTTCTTCCCCTGATGCTACATGTCTTAAAATGACGTGCTCAATCTGTTCTTTTCCCGCTAAATCAGTCGGCACGTATGGAGTCATTACATGGACGGATGATTCAAACAGCTGTGATACACTGTGTTCATGTGCTCTAAAGCGATCTCTTCGGTGAACAATAGTTACTTCTTTCGCAATCGGCTCAAGCATTAACGACCAATCAACCGCAGAATCGCCTCCGCCGAACACGATGACCCTCTTACCAGCAAACCGGCTCATATTGTCTACAAAATAATACAAGTTGCTTCCCTCATATTTTATTGCCTTGTCAATTGGAAGTTTTCTTGGCTGAAAAGCCCCGTTGCCGGCGGTAATGACGACTGTTTTCGTATAATGTGTTTCCTTGTCTGTCTGAAGAAGGAATGTGCCGTCTCCCAACTTTTCCAACGTCTGGACCGATTGGCCTAAACAGACTTCGTGGGGAAACATTTGCATTTGGGCAGTGAGTCTGTCAACAAGCTCCTGTCCTTTGATTTTGGGAAAGCCTGCTACATCATAAATATATTTTTCCGGATATAAAGCAGACAGCTGGCCGCCAAGCTGTGGCAGACTTTCAATGATTTTAACGGACATATTCCGGAGCCCTGCATAAAAAGAGACAAACATACCGGCAGGGCCTCCACCGATAATTGTAATATCAAACACCTTTTGACCGCTCATTCTGTTTTCGACACTCCTTTCCTTTAAGTAAGCATGATGGGACTGCTCTTTCTATGATCGATAATTCTGACCGCTTTCCCTTGGGATCGCGGCAAACTTTTTGGTTTATTCACGACCGTTTGAATCGTAACAAGGCAGGCTGATTTTAATTCATGCTTGATTCTTTGTTCAAGCAAATGAATTTTTTCACATTGTAAATCATTGCCTGCTGCTGTATAAAACTCTTCATTTACTTCAACATGAAGCTGAGCTCCGTCGAGTGCGCCATTTTTCACGAGATGAATTTGATAGTGTGGCGCCAATCCCTTTATTTGCAGAAGAACGCGTTCGATTTCGGAAGGAAATACATTGACGCCGCGGATGATGATCATATCATCTGTACGCCCTTTAACTCGAGACATTCTTGTTGTCGTTCTGCCGCATTGGCACTTTTCCCTGGTAATGGAAGCAATATCGCCGGTCCGATAGCGAATAACAGGAAAGGCTTCCTTCGTCAATGTTGTAAAGACAAGCTCTCCTTCTTGCCCTTCATCTACAGGCAGCAATGTATCCGGATCAATCACTTCAACGAGAAAATGATCGTCTGCAATATGGAGCCCATCCTGCGCCTCGCGGCACTCTATGGATACACCCGGCCCCATAATTTCGCTCAATCCGTATATATCGACAGCTTTAATACCGAGCATCTCTTCCAATTCTGTCCTCATCTCTTCCGACCACGGTTCAGCTCCAAAAATCCCATATTCAAGTGTATTGTCACTTGGATGAAGACCCATTTCCTTCATAGTTTCGGCAATATTCAGTCCGTAAGAAGGAGTACAGGCAATCCCTCTTGGCTTAAAATCCCGGATAGCTAAAATTTGTCTTTCTGTATTTCCTCCTGAAATGGGAACGACTGCACAGCCAAGCTCCTCTCCTCCAAAATGCAACCCTAAACCGCCCGTAAACAAGCCATAACCGTATGCATTTTGAAAGACATCCCCTTTTCTGCCTCCGGCGGCCACAATGGCCCTCGCAATCAGTTCCGACCAAACGGCTATATCATTTTTTGTATACGCCACTACTGTCGGCTTTCCGCTCGTTCCGGAGGAAGCATGGAGACGGACAATATGATCGATGGGTTCTGCAAACAATCCAAATGGATATTGATCCCGCAAATCTTTCTTTGTCGTAAAAGGAAGCAATGCGACATCTTCCAGTGATTGTATCTGTTCAGGCTTTATATTCTGCTCATCAAATTGATGTTTGTAAAATGCCACATTGCTGTAAACTTTGTCAATGGTATTCTGGAGACGTCCAAGCTGTAGTACTTTCACTTGTTCATTTGACAGCGTTTCCATTTCAGGATTGTACATTCCCTTTCCCTCCATTTACATTGCATAGTGAATTTTCTATAACAAATAAAATGTGACGTTTATCTTATTGGTTATGTTTTAATGTAATATCAATAATCATAAAAGTCAACTATCTTTTCGGAAAATTGAGTGTTTTTTTACTTCATCACTTTTTATGTATTTCGGAAAGCGAATATTTCACTTTTATATAGATGTGAACAAATATTTTAATGATTTTGTTTACATTAAAAATGGATGATGGTATCTGCTCTGAATATGAAGGTCATCGTTTTAGTTTTGTAATAGGGTCGCAAGACGGGGGTGACAAAACAGGCACGGTTAAACATTTTACCTGTTGGCTCTTGTTAGCCAGCCATTGGAAGGTGTATGTTTATATTTTTCGAAATAGCCAAATAAATGGTGCGTGACAGGGGGGAATGTACATGTGTAAGAGATGCTTATTGGAGAGGAAAAAAAGAGCCAGACTCATTTCTTAAGGGCTGGGCTCCCTTTTCCAGTTCATCGATCGGGACAAAACAATCATTTTTCCGATAAACGGTCGTGGTCGTATCCATCACAGCAACGACATGATCGTCGCTTTTTACGTGAATTCTATACCAAGCAAGCGTATGGGGCCGCTTTTCTTCCCGAGCCTCCGCTTGTAACAGCTCCCCCTTTATGGCAGCTGCCATAAAATTCATTGTCACAGATGTTTTCCCATATGAATTGCTTGCAGCGGCGGACACATAATCAGCGATGGCGAACATAACCGCCTCGTGTACCGTCCCATGTGTATTTAGCATGTGTTCTTGAACATCCAAAGTAGCTAAAGCTGTTCCTTTTGCAACTTTATTTCGAGATGATTTGCATAAGGTTCCTCTTTTAACGTATCGTAGATTTCTTGATAGAAGATGTCATAAACTTGATCGCCGTCTATCTTCTCATGTATTCGCCCCTCCCCTATCTGATTCAGCACGATTGATTAACTGCGATGAAACACATGAGGCGGCTTTTTTTCCATTTTGCCTCAATTCGGCTGTCACATATGCAACGGAGCGCCCGAGCCTCTCCACTTCGGCAATAATTTCCACCTCTCCCTCCAACACTGGGCGATGGAAAGTGGTATCAAGGTCGATTGATGCAAAACCCTCTTTTTCTGTTAATAAGGAAGATATGGCATAGGCCATCGTAATATCTGCGGCCGAGGATAAAAAGCCGCCCATGGCGACACCCAGTCCATTTATGTATTTACGATCAACCTGCCATATTCCGCGTGCAATTCCGTTCTCGGCACTATGGATCGTGATTTGCATTGTTTGATCACAAGGAGGCGGAGTTAGACGTTCTGTTACTACCTTTTGTAAATCGGTAACACTATATTTTTTAATCATGTATCCTGGCTCCTTTTATATCATATTTTAAACGAATTATAACTTTTTCGTTATATTAAATCAATTCGTTTTTTCAATTTTAAATTTTTTAAAAATGGATGTGATATAGTTAGGTTGATGTTTTCAATTTTTGGAGGGGGTGTACGGAATGTTTACTATTCAAGAGTTGCTGGATGGTTATCGAAAAAAGAAGTTTTCTCCGGTTGAAATCACCAAATCGTATATCGAAAAAGCAAAAGCAACGGAAGAAATGAACGCCTTTATAACGATTACGGAAGAAAGGGCGCTCCATCAGGCCCATATTGCCGAGGAGCGGTGGACATGCGGGGAAGCTGGGAAATTGGAGGGGATTCCGGTTTCTTACAAGGACAATATTTTTGTAAAAGGATTCCCTGCCACCAGCGGTTCTCAAATTGACCGGGAATTTATACCGGAGCAAGATGCCAAGACAGTGAAAGTATTAAGACAGGAAGGCGCAGTGATGATCGGCAAGACAAATATGCATGAATTCGCATTCGGGATTACAAATCACAACCCTTTTTACGGTCCGTCCAGAAATCCGTGGAATCCAAAGCTTATTTCCGGCGGTTCCAGCGGCGGATCGGCTGTTTCGGTAGCGCTGGATTCCAGTATGATCTCCATCGGGACAGATACGGGAGGATCGGTCCGGATACCTGCTTCATGCTGCGGCCTCGTCGGCCTAAAACCAACCTATCAATTAATAGATCATTCCGGGGTCTCTTTAATATCCTGGAATTTGGATCACTCCGGTCCCATTGCCCGGACAGTTGGGGATGTATCCATTGTCCTCGAAGCTTTAACGGGGGATCATTATTCATTTAATGAGCATGAGGTGAACATCCGCGGACTTAAAATAGGTGTACCGTTGCATGTCTTTAATGAACGAATGGAAACAGAGATTTTACAATGTTATAAAGATGTTTTGAAAAAACTGGAAGCGATCGGGGCAATATTGGTAGATGTAGAAGTTCCTTACACTGAGGAAATGGAGGACTTGGCATTTACGATTGCCACGGCGGAAGCGGGCCATGTCCATAAAGAACGGGCAAAAAAGCATTTGGACAAATACGGTGACGATGTGCGGCTCGTAATGGAAGCGGCAAAAAACATCACTGCACTCGAATATATATCCGCACTGAAACGAAAAGAAGAAATAGCCAGTGCTCTCAACAATGTTTTTACGGAAGTGGATCTGATCGTTACCCCTACCTTGCCTGTCTTGCCCATAGAAATTGGAAAAGAGATGGTTAACATCCAAGGAGACATTGAGCCGCTTTTTAATTGCATGATCCGATATACATCTTATTTTAATGTCACGGGCCACCCCGCTTTATCGATTCCAGCCGGACTGAGCAAGGAGAAGCTCCCGATCGGCATACAGTTGATTGGCCGCCATTTCAGGGAAAAACAACTCTTAACAGCAGCAAAAGCATTTGAACAACAATATTTAAGCGCATTTTACAAAGAAAGAATTGAGGGGTTTTAAAAAAAGAAATAGCAGATTGTTTATTTCAATCCACGCACTCATATAGAGTGCGACTCCCCTCAACTTTGTACCTCACTTTTCTAATTTGAATTCCAATCCGCTCACTTATGTAGGCCATGCAGGCAATTACACGCTCTTAGTCGGCGAGCCTTACCCTAGAAGCGATCGTAAATTTCTAAGGTAAACCCAGGCTGCAGCGCCCTCAAATGCTTTTCTTCATGAAATGGAAGCTTTCTTGTCCTATCGCTTCGTAGCACCCTTACCGGCCACCTTTATGGCTGGTATCCTTAACATGGTTTCTATGGAAGATTATTCTTATCCTGCTGGCTTGAACATCGGGTTTTGGCTGGGCAGTTAATTTCCCACTTACCATTCTCGTTTTACATTGCGTGGGTAAAAATTAGGCTGGGACATAAGCAAATACGAAATAGCAAAAACCGAACAATTCATTTATAATTGTTCAGTTTATTTATGTTAAAAAAATCCCTATCATCGCTACGTCAAAATATTTCGCTTTCCTGCGGGATCTTCAGCTCGAGCTATTCCCGCAGGAGTCTACTTATTTTGACTACGCTTAAGGCTTGCGTATTATACACTGGGACAATTTATCCGGCATGTAAGGTGCCGTAACATGAGTGAATACAAAAAGTCTAAGTGGGAGAAAACGGCACCTAAATGCCCGATTGGTTCAACTAACATTCAGTAGAAGCCCTACTTAATGAAGTTTCACTTTATTGTTCGTTTTTTCATCAGCTGATTTTGTTGTGGCCCAGCCCCATTTTTTCTATCAGCGAACAATGGATGTTATGTATCCACATCTTCATCAATCATATGTTTTGCGAGCAAATATTCAAAAGTGATATCTGCTATTTCAGCGATATCTTCTTCTCTGGGAACGAAGCCCCGTCTTAACAGCTCCTGATAAAAAAATTCAGCTATTTCGTCCGTATCAACAAAAACATCCATTTCATGCATACAACTCGCCCCTTTTTGTCATATTTGCTTATGTCCAGATTGATTCTCTGATTCCAAATATAACTCCCAAGCCTGGTCAAACAGGACCATCGTTGGCAAATAATTTCCGTTTAATTCCAAATAAGTGCTGATTTCATCGTAATCCTCTGAATGCTTTGGAAAACTATGATCATGATAGGCCGCATTGGCAAAACGGCTGATTTCGTCCGTCGTTTTATCTTCCCGATATTTCATCAAAAAGTGAAAAAATGATTTCCGCATTGGTTGCACCTTCTCCAGCATGTCGTGTATACAGATAATATAGCGAATTGAACGCGACAAGTAAAAACTTTTGTTTTCGGACCGCCAGATTTAAAGAATAAGAAGCTTGGCCACCGTCAAAACTCAACCGAACGGCCGTCTAGCGAGTGGCGAATGAACCTTCTTAAATCGGCACAACGCAGATGTGTTGGCAGTGTTCTTCCTTATCCTTTCACGAAATAAACCCCCTATTCGGGGGCTCGTCGTTTTCATTAAAAGCACCAGCATGCTCCAATAATGACAAGTAAAATAAACAACACAACAATCAGCGCAAAACCGCCGCCAAATCCTCCAACGCCATATCCATATCCATATGCCGGATAACAATAATCGTAACAACCGCCATAGTACATGATTTTCACTCCCCAGTAATTGGTTGTTTCGTTCATATACTATGTATATGTCTAATGGGCCGCATGTGCAATTGCCTAATTTATTTAAAAAAATGATTCAAGTTATCGAAACAACTTTACATATTCGCCGTATCCTTCTTCTTCCAGCTTGTCTTTTGGTATAAAACGCAAGGCCGCAGAATTAATGCAATAGCGCAGTCCTGCCGGCCCGGGACCGTCGGGAAATACATGGCCCAAATGGGAGTCCGCCGTTTTACTTCGTACTTCCGTCCTCACCATTCCGTAGCTTACATCTTCCTTCTCGACGATTTCACTTTCCTCAATCGGTTTTGTAAAACTGGGCCAACCGCAGCCCGCATCATATTTATCATGCGAACTGAATAAAGGTTTCCCCGAAATGATGTCTACATATATTCCTTCTTCTTCATGATCCCAATATTCATTTTGAAACGGCGGTTCCGTTCCATTATTTTGCGTTACTTCAAATTGTAAAGGCGTTAATCTTTTTTGAAAATCATCTTTTTTCAATACGTTCACCCCAATGTTTTAGGATAAAATCGGCCCGACCTGAACCGTGCTGATAGGCATTGTACCGCTCCGGATTTTTCTTATAAAAGTCTTGGTGATATTCTTCCGCCGAATAAAATGGACCCGCGGGTTCAATAGCAACAGCAATGGGCTTTGAAAATTTCCCGCTTTCGTTCAATTCCCGTTTGGAAGCTTCCGCCACTTCCCGCTGTTCTTTATTGTGGTAAAAAATCACTGGTTTGTACGATTCCCCCCGATCGTAAAACTGCCCTCCGGCATCTGTTGGGTCAATTTGCATCCAGTAAATATCAAGGAGCTGTTTATACGTCATTTTCCCTGAATCAAATGTGATTTGTACAGCCTCAACATGGCCAGTTTGTCCATAGCATACTTCTTCATATGTCGGGTTTTCCTTCGTGCCTCCGGTATATCCAGAAACAACTTTTATGATACCAGGCAGTTCATCAAATGGTTTCACCATACACCAGAAACATCCACCGGCAAATGTAGCTGTCTCGTATGTTACTTTCATGTCGCAACTCCTCCTTTTCCATATTGTACTGGCTATTACTCGGAAGGGACAAGCATTCTTAATGAAATACGGTCTTCTTTCAAATTAAATTCTTGAACACGAACCTGGATGTCATTATTAAGCCTCATACGGTGCAACGCCACATACACTTGTTTATCGTTCGGAAGTATGGTCACCCATTCAGGCAGTTTGTAAGCATCCCGGATAAACTTTAATATGTATGAAACGGGTAGCTTGACATCGCCAAGGGATAGATTTTTCTGTTTCAATATAAGATCTCCATTCTCCAGCGCTATCGGTTCAAAAGTCATTTGTAGCTGCAGCGTTTGGGAAAAGACCGATACCTCCCCGTACAGTTCGACCTCATCGGTTAAATATACATTGTAATGTATAGGACCATTTAAGCCTTCTTTTTCAATATAGTGGTTGATGAGCTTGTTTAAATCTTCCTTTTGGACCGATATGATAAATTCGGAATGGGTTTTTTCATTTACCTCAGTATTACGGGGAATTTTTTGCTGGTCTGACCCTGAGAAAAGAAACCATAACAGAATGCCTGTAACAAGCAGATTACATATAATTAATCCAGTAAAAGCGTATTTCCATACATTTTTCTTCTTTCCCATGCTTCACTCCCCCCCCCGTTACTGATAAATATAGTCTTCCCTCTCCATATATTCAAAAATCCGTTTGGCTATTTTTTTATATCCGCGGCTGTTGGGATGGAAATAATCTGTATATAGAAGGCTTTCTTCATTGTTTTTAAATATATCGTCTACTGGGACAAACAAGGCGTTATCATAATTGGCAACCGTTTCAGCACTTACATCATTCCAATTTTTCACAACCATATCCATTTCTTTCATATCCGAAAACCATTTTATAAACGGATTATAGATTCCAACAAGAATAATGGCTGCCGTACTGTTATATTCCCTTACGGTCATTAAAATTTCCTGCAGTCTGTTGCGATATCCGGTTTCTGCCACAGAAAATGTATCGACCTTGAGGCCCAATAAATTGTCTTTTATCACTTGCATAATGTCATTGCCGCCAATTGTAATAATCACCGCTTCCGCTTCTTGGATGTTGTACTTGATCGCTGGATTTTTCAGCCGCTTTAACAATTGATCCGTTCTGTTTCCTTTTACCCCGAAGTTTTGAAATTCAGCATGTTTAATGCCTTTTAATTGTTCAATATCCTTCTTTAAAAAATGAATATATCCATTCACATTCTCTCCGGAGCCCACACCTTGGGTTAAAGAGTCGCCAATGGAAACCACTTTTATATTTTTCGGGATAAAGTTTTCAGGCGGAGCTCCCTTCGCCTCCATCCGAATTTCCTTTTCACTTAATTCCTTATATGGGGCTGAACAACCAGCTACGATAAAAACTAGCGACAAAATGAAAAGAACGTGTTTTTTCATCTTAAGATTCACTCTCTTTTTTTGGTGTTCTTATTATAACATGATATGCTGAATGCGATGAAAAGCTTGACAAAAACATGCTTGCTGTTATGAAGCTAACCGTTAATAAGCAGTGAGGAGTCAGCGTTTCAACCACAACAACAAAGCTCTGACATTTATTTTTATGATAAAAAGTATTTCTTGAAGCTTTATACAAGATCATACATGCGTCACTGTTTTTTCGAACGTGAAAAAAAGACGATCAATTATATGATCGCCTCCTATTAGACATAATATGAAAATCCGCTCTACTATTCGTGTGTACGGCTGCTGGGGATTGGAAACATTTGTAAAATGAGAATTTGTGGTATACCCCTATGACATACTAATCTGACAATATTTTCCAATTGAAATTGAGTTTGTCCGAAAAGTAATATTTCAGCTTAAAATTAAAAAGAAAACCCAAGATTGCCGTAAAATCAACATTCTTGGGTTTTAACTTTTAGTGCATTTACTCTAATTGGGACTTTTTAAACCAACCTCATATTAGCTTCGTTCATATATGCGAAATTCATAATCATAGGGGTTTTTCTCGTTTTTTGGCCCTGGTTTTGTCGAAACGAGACGCCATTCGTCCCAGTTGACATCTGGAAAGTACGTATCCCCTTTAAAATGGCAATGGATTTTTGTTACATATAAACGGTCAACTTCATCTAAAAAAAGGCGAAATATTTCTGATCCACCTGTAATAAAGACTTCAGAATCATATTGTTCAATCCATTCAAGCAACTCGTCCTTTGAGTGAAAAACAAGACAATCTTCCGCTTGAAATGCCTTGTCCCTCGTTAAAATAATGTTTTTTCTTCCGGGAAGGGGCCTTCCAATCGATTCAAACGTCTTTCTCCCCATCACGATCGGATGCCCCATCGTTGTTTCTTTAAAATACTTTAAATCCGCCGGCAAACGCCATGGCAGTTCATTGTTTTTTCCTATTAATCCATTTTCGTCTTCCGCCCATAGAAAAGAGATCATACACTTACCACCCCTTTTATATGAGGATGCGGGTCATATCCTTCCAATTGAAAATCTTCAAATGTGAAAGTGAACAAATCTTTTACATCTGGATTGATTTTCATTGTAGGCAATGGCCGCGGATCACGTGACATCTGAAGCTTTACTTGTTCAATATGGTTCTGATAAATATGGGCATCACCAAATGTATGCACAAATTCACCGGGTTCCAGGTCACAGACTTGAGCCATCATCATCGTTAACAATGCATAGGAAGCAATATTAAAAGGGACACCGAGAAAAATATCCGCCGAACGCTGATAGAGCTGACAGGACAATTTTCCGTTGCTTACATTAAACTGGAATAAGCAATGGCATGGGGGAAGCGCCATCTTATCAATATCGCCAACATTCCAGGCGTTGACAATGAGGCGCCTGGAATCCGGATTTGTTTTAATTTGGTGGAGCACATCCTTAATTTGGTCAATCGTTCGGCCGTCTGCCGTTTCCCAGGAACGCCACTGTTTTCCGTATACAGGACCCAAATTTCCCTCTTCGTCGGCCCATTCGTTCCAAATTCGAACCCCGTGCTCTTGCAAATAGGCAATGTTTGTATCACCGGCCAAAAACCAAAGCAGCTCGTGAATAATGGACTTCGTATGAAGCTTTTTGGTCGTTAACAACGGAAAGCCCTTCTGCAAATCAAACCTCATTTGATAACCAAATAAGCTGATGGTTCCTGTACCGGTCCGATCATTTTTATGTACCCCTTTTTCAAGGACCTCTTTACACAACTTCAAATATTGTTCCATAGAAATACACCCTTCCGCTAAAATGATTCATACATGGTGGGAGCGGACTTTTCCCCACTCACACTACTTTTATTCCTCATTAACTCAAAAGGAGGACAACCGCTTTAGAAAGGCTTGCCTCAGCGTGTAACTACCTGTAAAAAGCCCAATTGGCTGAGGCCGATAGGGCAAGGAATAAACAACAGCACTGTTTCAAAGATGACGGTCACAAAGATGGCTGCCGCAAGGTATACTTTTGCAAACAAAGCGATAGAGTAAGGAAAGTCCGGCAGCCTTGGCACCTCACGAAAAAAAGATAAACTTCGGGTGCCTGACTGGCCTAGGCTTACCAACAGGCAGGACGCTTTCCATCTTAGCCTTTATCCCAAAGGCAAGAAAAGATTACTTTTATATGTAATATTCGGACGAAGTAAACTGGCAGATATAGAGACTTCTATCCAGCAGAGTGCGACATATTATATCACGAAAACGGAGGAATCCACAAATGTTTCAAGTCACGCACTCATATAGAGTGCGACTCAAAGGGCGTAAAATCGTCCTCATTCAGCCCTAATTTCAATCCACGCACTCATATAGAGTGCGACACGCAAGGGAGCGATTTTATACATGGCAACATTTATTTCAATCCACGCACTCATATAGAGTGCGACACTCCATGTGAGTGCGACTTGATAACAATTGCTGAATTACGTGCAAAGCATGATTTCAATCCACGCACTCATATAGAGTGCGACTTCAACGGCCGCCCGGAAGAAGTGACAAAAGGGAATTTCAATCCACGCACTCATATAGAGTGCGACCTGATCACCGCTGTTAACATTGTCAGACTCAAATCCAATTTCAATCCACGCACTCATATAGAGTGCGACTGGGCACCTCCGCTGTCTTGATTGCTTCGCTAAATTATTTCAATCCACGCACTCATATAGAGTGCGACATTGTCCCGTCGTCTCATCGTTATCCATATTCAGATTTCAATCCACGCACTCATATAGAGTGCGACTATGATGAAGCATACTTGCGGAATCTCAACATCATTTCAATCCACGCACTCATATAGAGTGCGACCATGATGGTCGCCGACAATGAAGGTGAGCATCTATATTTCAATCCACGCACTCATATAGAGTGCGACGCAGATGTCATTAAAAGTATGTCAGTAAGGTGGAATTTCAACCCACGCACTCATATAGAGTGCGACAGGGGGGTTTTTTATGACTAAGCAACATGTAAAAAAATTTCAATCCACGCACTCATATAGAGTGCGACAACATGTGTCCATATCTCGTTACAAGGATTATCCTATTTCAATCCACGCACTCATATAGAGTGCGACCGCCGACGGAAAGACAACTCCTGCCGAAAAGCAGATTTCAATCCACGCACTCATATAGAGTGCGACCAAATCCCAAAACATTGCTCTTATACATTTTTTATTTCAATCCACGCACTCATATAGAGTGCGACGTAATCCTCGTCCTTGATCCGGACGGTCTGCCCCAAACATTTCAATCCACGCACTCATATAGAGTGCGACGAGGGAAAGGGTACTGCTTATCTGCATATCACCATTTCAATCCACGCACTCATATAGAGTGCGACTGATATGCTTTTGCAAAATCGGCTGGCATTTTTGATTTCAATCCACGCACTCATATAGAGTGCGACAAACAAATACGCCACTTTGGATCAGATCATTGATATTTCAATCCACGCACTCATATAGAGTGCGACGTGATTACCTGGCAGGACGGGAGGCCCACGCATTATATTTCAATCCACGCACTCATATAGAGTGCGACAGCGAAAATTTCCCTAATAAATGGAAAATCGACCCCTAAATCTAGCAAAATAGCCTGTTTGTTGGGGGAGTTCGCCTGCGTTCTCTTCAATTTTACCATATATTTCCGCTTTATACTGGCTTTTTTGGTGCGGGTCCCCTAGAGATTTTATGTTCGCTTGGGGTCCGCACCAAAGTCTAAGCCCTATATTTTATGCACATTGACATTTCTATTTTTTTAACTAAAAGTCCCTTAATCGAAGTTCCATATTTCATCCACGGACTCATGGAAAGTGCTGCTGAATCATTTATCGTTGTCTAGCTTCAGCACCGAGCGTCTAGCAATCTTCGCTCCCTTCCCTCCACACAAAGCTCCTCTGCCTGGAAATATAAAGAGGTAGATTGAAAGAAAGCAGTGGCCCGCCTCCATTTCTCCGTATAAACAGTGAAAAACGTATCTTATTATACCATATCATAGGGCTAAATAAGATCATTTCAAACCTGTGCGATGAGGGTGAAGACGATGTTCAAACAAGGATATGGACCCTCAAACAATTGAAATAAAAATGGAAAAAATTTTATGATAAGGTATAATATGATTATTGCTTTGACTAAAGGAGGAGTAGAAGTGACTGCACTTATCTATATAGGCTGTTTCGTAATGATCGGCTACTTCGTTTATTTAGCCATTGCAGATTAGGGTTTTGGGCAGAAATTGCCCAAAACCCTGTTTTTTTAAGAACAATACTTTTCAAATGCGGTTGTTAATTCTTGTACAATCTGTTCCATCTCATTGTCTTCAATTTGATCACGTGGAACAAAAAAGACGATTTCCTTTCCTTTTAAAAGGGCCATTGAAGGAGATGACGGCTCATAGCCCGTAAAATATTCACGCATTTTGGCTGTCGCTTCCCTTTCCTGGCCGGCAAAAACGGTCACCAAATTGTCCGGCTTCTTTTCACTTGCCTGAACAGCCTGAATGGCCGCCGGCCTGGCTAGCCCCGCGGCACATCCACATACGGAATTGACAACGACAAATGTCGTGCCTGTGACCTCGTTCATAAAGTTTTCCACATCCTCGGGGGTAAGGAGTTCTTTGAATTGAGCGTGAACAAGCTCTTCCCTCATCGGTTTTACAACTTGCCTCATATATTCCTCATATGCCATCGACATGGGCATACCTCCGTTCCTGTTATTTATTCAATTTTTTTGCTTTCTGGCTTCAGTCATTTGTTTCCATACAGAACCTTTTGCTTCCTCGCCGCCTTCGATCCGCTCGATCGCCATTTTGATTTGCAGTCTGACTTCAAATTCCGGATCGTTCTCCGCCGCTTTTAATGCCGGGAGGACACGTTCATCTCCCACTTCATATAAAAACATGGCGGCGCGCCAGCGGACAATTTTACTTTTGTCTTCCAATGCTTTGCTCATTTCTTCCATGGCTTCGGGAAAACCAAGATCAGACAGGCAGTCCCCAGCTGTCCTGCGTACGGTAACCGTCTGATCTTTTAATCCCTTATACAACAAGGGCAATACCTTTCGGTCTTCGATCATGCCAAGATAAACGACCGCGAGCCTGCGGATAGATGATTTTTCATCATGAAGAGCTTTTTCCAAAACGGGGAGATCCTCAAGCGTCGGGTTTTCCATTTGCTCCAACAGCTGATACCTTTTTCGCCAATCAGGGTTGTCAAGCATCTCTTCTGTCAACTTTAAATATTTTTTTGTCTGTAAGGGACTATCCACTTCATTTTTCAAGGCTCTGTCGACAAGTTGCTTAAGCCGATCTTCAGGATACGCTGCACCTAACTCTTCCACTACTTGCATACCGATTTCATCAAGTTCACCATAACGTACGCCCATATCTTTCCATTTTCGCAAAAGAACATAGTTCTCTCCTTCAAGCTGGGCAGCCTCCATGGCCATTATAAATCTATCAGGCAACCCAAATCGCTTTTCCTCTGTCCCAGTCGTCAATTTAACCTGGATCGGAATGTTTTTAAATAGCTGCACCTGTACATCGACTTCTCCAAAGTGCTCATCCACTTTTCCCTGTTCTGTTTCAATGCGATTGTCTTCTTCCCCGAAAATTTCGCGGACTTTCGGCAGTATCTCTTCCCATGAATACTTTCCATGCCTTTCAACAGCTAAAAAATCCGCAACATGGTATACGCCTTTTACGCCATCTATTTGCAAAATGGATTGAATATAGGGCGGGGCTTGGCCGACATGTTCTTTCTTATAATTATTGCTTACCCCCGCTGCCAATTCCTCATCTAAAATCACTTTCATTGTATTCGGGCTTGGTGTCGGTTCAATCGTTTTAATTCTCACGGCAATCCCCTTTCATCATTTCATTAAAAGCTTTCATTGTCCAGTTCAGACAAATATGTCCACCTTTCAATCAAATGTTCCAGATTGGCACTTTCATTCTGAATCTTTTCCATGATTTCCTGGGCCCGTTCAAAATTGCTGCCAGTGTCATTTAGCTCCTGTTGCAGCACTTCCAGTTTTTCTTCTACTTGTTCAATGTCTTTTTCAATGGTTTCCCATTCTTTTTTCTCTTTATAAGTCATTTTCTTCTTTGATGCAAGTAAAGTAGCTTCTTTTTTGCTTTCCACTTTGCGGTCAACTGGAACTTCCGCTAGTTGTTCTTTCTCAATATAGTCGGTAAAACTGCCGTAGTAATGGTCAATCTGGCCGTTCCCATGAAAAACAAGCAGTTCCTTAGCTGTTTTGTCCAGAAAATATCGGTCGTGTGAAACAGAAATCACTACACCTGGAAATTCTTCTATAAAGTCTTCCAACACGGTCAATGTTTCAGTATCGAGATCATTTGTAGGTTCATCAAGCAGTAAAACGTTCGGCTTAGACATAAGCAGTCTCAATAAGTATAAGCGGCGCTTTTCTCCACCGGACAGCTTCCTGATCAGTGTACCGTGTGTGTGCTTCGGAAAAAGAAACCGTTCGAGCATTTGTGCCGCTGAAAGAACATCTCCCGAAGATGTTTCAATCTCATTCCCGAGCTCTTGTATATAAGCAATCATTCTTTGGTCGCCGTTCATGTCCTCATTCGTTTGCCTGTAATAAGCTGTTTTGACGGTTGGACCGATATCAAGCGTTCCCGTGTCAAGAACTGTCTCGCCGGCTAGTATATTTAGAAATGTTGATTTTCCGCTTCCGTTCTCGCCGACAATGCCGATGCGGTCCCCTGGTTTTAAGATCCAGTTGAACTCGGACATGATTGTTTTATGGTCAAAAGACTTAGAAGCATTCATGAATTCAAATACTTTTTTTCCAAGCCGGGAACTGCCGATCGTGATATCAGGATTTTCTCCCGTTGAAAATCCCCCCAACTTCGCTTCCAACTGTTCAAACCGTTGAATTCTTGCTTTTTGTTTGGTCGATCTCGCTTTCGCCCCGCGTTTAATCCATTCCAATTCTCTGCGATACATATTTCGGCGCTTTTTTTCCGCCAACATTTCTTCTTCTTCCCGGAGGGCTTTTGCCTCAATATATGATTGATAATTTCCATCATAAAAATATATGTTTCCATCATGAAGTTCGGCCATTCGGTTTGTAACCCTATCTAAAAAATAACGGTCATGAGACACGACAACAAATGCCTTATCGTATTTTCGCAAATATTCTTCCAGCCACTGAATGCTTCCATAGTCCAGATGGTTTGTCGGTTCGTCCAGCAACAGCAAGTCCGGCGTGTCTACAAGAACTTGAGCCAGTGCCGCACGTTTCTTTTGACCTCCCGATAAATAGGCTGCTTTTTCATTGACGTTGGCAAAGCCCAGTTTCGATAAAATCTTTTCCGCATTCGTCACCGCGTCCCAGGCGTTTTCGGCATCCATTTTCCGTTGTATGTCATATAATTGTTGCTGATATAGTTCGTTTTTCGGGTTTTTGTCCAATTTGGCAAGAACTTCTTCATATTTCTTGACAAGCTCCATAAGGCTGGATTTCCCCTGAAACACAATTTCCAGGACAGTTAAATGATCATCCAGCTCCGGGACTTGGGCCAAATAACCGACCGTATAATCTTTCGGAGATGCGAAAGAACCTGTATCAGGTTCTTCCACCCCCGCGATTACTCTAAGAAGGCTTGATTTTCCCGTACCATTTACCCCTACGATGCCGATCTTGTCTTTTTCTTGAATATGAAAGTCAAGGTTTACAAATACATCTTTTTCTCCATAAGTTTTAGAAATTCTTTTTGCCGAAAAAACTTTCATAAATAACCAGTCCATTCTCCTATATAAGGCGAAACTGTAAGCAGGAGAGGTTTTTGTATCCGCTAATTAGAAGCAAATAAAGCCTAAGCTCGCATATCCTGTTGGCAAGCTCAGGCAGCTACTCCCTTTCGTTTCGCTTAATCTATAAATACCTATAAAAAAACGCGCTGTGGCGCTTCCGAATGTTTCTTCTGCCCTGTTACCCCGCAATCTGGCGGTTACTGGAAGTTCCCCTCCAGCCAATCCTTTTCAGAGCGAGAGTCTTGCTGCCAGTTAACGCCGGGATCAGACAAAACTTTCAAGAAACGGGGGCTTTTTTCCCACTGATTGTTAGTTGATCCGTTCGGGCGTTTAGGTGGCAATTGTTCCAGGACAACTCTTTAGACCAAGGGTTTTACTGCCATTAACGTTGGATAAAATTGGGCACGACCAGTGATGCGGTACGTGCCCAATTATTTTTAAAACAACCCGAGAGCTCTTCCTTGTTCATCGACATTCATTTGATACGCAGCCGGTTTTTTTGGAAGGCCGGGCATTGTCATCATTTCCCCAGTCAAAGCCACAATAAATCCCGCACCAATCTTCGGCTTCAGTTCTCTTACATGAATTGTAAAGTCAGTAGGCCTGCCCAGTTTGGCAGGGTCATCGGATAGTGAATATTGAGTTTTCGCCATGCAGACAGGCAAATCGCTCCATCCATTTTCCGCAAATTCCTCTAGTTGTTTAAGGGCCTTAACGGAAAATTCCACATCTTTTCCGCCATAAACTTTTTGGACAATTGTTCTGATTTTTTCGTCCAACGGAGCAGTCGTGTCATACAAATATTGAAACTTCCGGTCATTTGTTTCCATTTCACGTAATACTTTCTCCGCCAGATCGATGCCGCCAGCTCCGCCTTTCGCCCAAACCTCTGTTAAGGAAACGGGAATGGAGTTGCCTGCACACCATTCTTGCAAAACTTGAATTTCGGATTCGGAGTCAGCCACAAACCGGTTGATGGCAACAACAAAAGGCAAGCCGAATTCGGAGATGGTTTCTGTATGTTTTTTCAAGTTTTCCAGTCCTTTTTTAAGACCCGTAATGTTTTCATGCTTTAACTCGTCCTTTGGTACGCCGCCATGCATCTTTAACGCGCGGATCGTCGCAACGATAACCACTGCCGCGGGTTCAACACCCGCACTTCTTGATTTAATGTGAAGAAATTTCTCCGCTCCAAGATCAGCGCCGAAGCCTGCTTCCGTTACCACAAAGTCGGCAAGTTTTGCTGCTGTTTTTGTCGCCATTACGCTGTTACACCCGTGTGCGATATTGGCAAACGGACCACCATGAATAATGGCCGGTGTATGTTCAATCGTTTGAACCAGATTTGGTTTTAAGGCATCTTTCAGCAGAAGCGCAAGCGCCCCTTCACCTCCAAGATCTTTTACGGTCACAGGTTTGCGGTCAAAGTCATATGCAATAACCATGCTAGACAACCTGCGCTTCAAATCATCCAAATCCGTCGCTAGGCATAAAACCGCCATAATCTCCGAAGCGACAGTAATGTCAAAACCATCTTCACGAGGAATTCCTTGACCCGGACCGCCCAATCCAACGACCACTTCCCTCAAAGCCCGGTCATTTAAATCGACAGCTCTCTTCCAAACGATTCTCCTCTGGTCAATCCGCAACTCATTCCCTTGGTGCATATGGTTATCTAACAGCGCAGCCAATGCATTATTGGCAGTGGTGATCGCGTGCAAGTCACCGGTAAAATGCAGGTTGATATCCTCCATCGGCAATACCTGTGCATACCCGCCCCCGGTTGCACCGCCTTTGATCCCCATCGTAGGACCAAGAGAAGGTTCTCTTAACGCAATCATTGTTTTTTTCCCCAGTCTTGACAAAGCATCACCCAAACCAACTGTTACAGTAGACTTGCCTTCACCGGCAGGGGTTGGATTGATTGAAGTGACCAAGATAACCTTTCCGTTTTTTTGTTGCTCCAGCTCCCTCATCTTTTCATAAGAAATTTTCGCTTTAAATTTCCCGTATAACTCAATATCGTCCTCAGTAAGGCTGACTTTTTCGGCAATTTCGAGGATGGGATCCAATTTCGAACTTTGGGCTATTTCAATGTCGCTTAACGTTTTTTTCTCATCCATATATAAATGTAACCTCCCTGTTTTATATTTAAGATCATATGATTTTTTACTCGCTTGACTGTCCAAAATAGGTCTCTTCATAAGGCTGAACCACCACAAAACCGTCACCTTCAAATTTCATTTGAATCGACTCGCCGCTTCCTCTGCCAAAGAAGGTTTTTAACTGAACGTCCGTTACGAATTCGGGAGACAAGTTCCCTGACCAGGCCACAGTTGCGTGAGGGTCGGTGTATACGGGGTTACCCTGTGCAATAGCTAAAGTTAACGGTTCATAATGTGTGGTAATGGCAGTCATGCCGGTTCCTGTTATCTTAATATTGAACAAGCCGCCGGCCATCATTCCGGCAATCTTCCGCATAAGCTTAATATCCCATGAAAGGGCAGGTTCAAAAGCAAGCAAGTTGTTTCCGTTTACAAACAGGGATTCATTTTTCAGATTCAGGATGGAGATTTTCTTCCCCGCATCGGCCAGGTACAGCTTGCCATTTCCATTTGCCTTCATGAGTGGGGTTCCTTCCCCGGTGAATGCCTTTTTAAATAATCTTCCGATTCCGTGTTCCAAAATCCCTTCCCGTTCAAATTTTATATTTCCTCGGTATGAGACCATTGCTCCCGCTTTTGCCCAAACCTGTCCGTCCAAATTCACCTCTAACAAACGGGGCGTCTCCAACTCAAATAAGCCTTCGCCTTTGTCTTCTTGTTGTGTTTCCCTAATAAATTCGCTGATGGAATAACGGTTTTCTGCCATCGTTGTCCCCCATCTATTTTTTTGTTATTTTTAAATTGAAAAGATCTATAAATGACAAAGCTTGCTTTAAGTCGTTGGAAAGACCGCTTAGGAGGTGCTCTTGCACGCCCCTTTTATACACGTCTTTTTCCCGCGACTTTTATCCATCCATGATCAGCGGCAAGCTTTGCAAATTCTCGTTGCAAATGATTTTTCTCCCTAAAAGTCGTGGATAGCTGTACTTTCGGGGCATTGCTGTAGGGCCTAAGATGCCAAAACAGCATAGCCGCCGGGTTTTATGATTTTCCGAATGTTTTGTAATGCGGCGATTCATTCGCTTGAATAGACGCGTCAAGCTCCTTTTCGCGAAAAAGAGGGTTATTCAAAATTTCCCGCCAAGAACAAAAGGCCAGGCCTTTCGTTCTTTTTGGCAAGTGCGATCATTTCCTGACAAGTCGAATCCTGTCACTGTAAAACCTTTCTGCTTTAAGAGATGAGCCGTATCCATCGCCGCAGCCCAAATCCCTATGTAGCCCTTTGGGATATGCTTTTGAAAAAATGGAATCATGCTCCCATTTTCCCACATTCGGCTCATGCCATGATGCAACCCGAACATCCCGCGAAGTTTTGGCGGCTTCTTCCCACGAAAAATGGTCTCATCCCAACCTGCCGCGGTTATAGGGCGTTATTTTTTTGCTTCTTCTTCCTCAGTCCTATCATGAATCAACTTCAAATCTGCTACTCTTTCCGGGTTTTCTTCGAAATATT
This sequence comes from Siminovitchia sp. FSL H7-0308, assembly GCF_037980985.1. Lineage (NCBI taxonomy): Bacteria > Bacillati > Bacillota > Bacilli > Caryophanales > Bacillaceae > Siminovitchia > Siminovitchia sp. FSL H7-0308. Next base: position 1,764,056 of record NZ_CP150282.1, on the reverse strand, counting down.
GGACAAGATCACCAATTCGGTCAATGGAATCCCAACTCAGATGATGTTCGATTCCTTCTACATCGTCATAAATGTTCTCCTGTTTGACTCCGATCGTTTGTAAAAATTTTTCCAATAGATCATGACGCTCAACAAGGCGTTTTCCAATCTTCTTTCCTTTGGACGTCAGAATTAGCCCCCGGTACCTTTCATAAACAATGTAGCTTTCCCGATCGAGTTTTTGAACCATTTTTGTAACTGAGGAGGGATGGACTTCCAGAGCTTCTGCAATATCGGAAACTCGTGCATATCCTTTGTTATCGATTAATAAATAAATTTGTTCTATATAATCCTCCATGCTAGGAGTCGGCATGATAATCCCTCCAAATACCTTTTATAAGCACCTAAAAGTTTACTATATACAGCGGTTTTTCACAAGTAAAGGGGAATGAAAACCCTTTACTTTATTCTAATTTTCTAAAAAGTGATCACAACTTTCTGATGATTTCTTGACTCGAGGGAACGTCTAGTGTATAGTTGATGTATCATTTAGCAAAATAAGTGAAATGGACAGAGTTTTCAGTTGTTTTGTTTTATGATAATATTTTTTCATGGCACATAGCGGTGCCGTAAGATTTTAGGAGGATTAAGTGCATGCAAAACGGAAAAGTAAAATGGTTTAACAACGAAAAAGGCTACGGTTTTATCGAAGTTGAAGGCGGAGACGATGTATTCGTACATTTCACTGCCATTCAAGGCGAAGGCTTTAAAACATTGGAAGAAGGCCAAGAAGTCTCTTTTGAAATCGTTGAAGGAAACCGTGGACCTCAGGCTGCTAACGTTAACAAAGTAACCACAATATAAAATGCACAAGGCTGACTATTGCGTCAGCCTTTTTTTGTTCTAGTAAGGAAAAGGTATCTCCTGATCGGGAATGATCATTGTTTCCAATAGCAGACACTTGCTGAAGTCGTACAATTTTCCACTTAATAAAATGGAAAATAACTCAATGTGTAATAAGCGTTTAAAAGGGTAACTGCTGGCTTGATGACGACTATACCATTTGCCTTCTTGGAATTGGCCACGGAGCTTTTCTTACTTAAAAAACATTGATGTTAGGGGTTTTAGAACGTGATAGAAAGTCAATGGAAGCTTTTAGGAAGACTTAGTAGTGATTGCTGATCAGCGGAAAAACGCCAGAGAGCTTGGAAGCTGATTTGAAGTCGAGTGTGGCTTCATTAGAGGCTTTGGGGAATGTTTAAAATGGTTTATTTTATAAAAAATTTTTGTTCTGATGGTGTGCAAGGATACCAGAGTGGGGTATTCATGCTGTCAATATTATATAGTGATTGTTGCCGAGTTTGATTTTACATCATTTTGCACGTTTTTCTAAAAATGGTTGAAAGATAAAAGGCTAACTTTTGGACAAGTACCCCTTTGGATTCCATTCTTTTTGTATATATGGGGACGCCCCTAATCCTAGTGCAGGCATTCTTGCGATAGCAGCAAATAGCTTTTTCCTTTTTCTATTGTATTGATCAATGGCATTAGTCTTGCAAACCGAAAAAAATGAAGCCGCCATAACGAACTTTATATGATTTTTTAAAAACAAGAAGAGGAGTTTTTTACAAGATTTAAATACGGAAGTGTTAAGCGGAGTTTTTTGATAAAAGATGATAGGCCGCCCCACGATCATGGATCCAGCCCAGCCTCCTCCGTGTTTACCAATTCCTTGCCCTTTTCCCGCAAGCTGCTTCCAACTGTACATTGGTTGATGCAAAATTGATGGGCATATGTCTTACTGTATGCTTTTCTGAAATGCTTTTTTAAAAAGCAATCATTGCAATATTGCTGTAGGATTTCATCGATTTCTTTTATCACATGCGTACGATTCATGGAAAACATCTCCCAGCATCCAAAGCTTACTCTAACTTAGTATGACTATGGATAAATTTATTTTCAAGTGCTTGGCGCGCCAACTTATCCGCTTCCTTGTTTTGAGCCCTTGAGATTACTTCTATTGTGGGTTTGATATGAAGTTTATTTAATGTCATTTCGATTTTATCCAGCCAGCGGCATAATTCCTGTTCATAACAGGGCCATTCACCGGCGAGCTGCTTTAAAACCCCTTGTCCGTCCCCCTTGATTGTGCAAGGGGTATGGCGAATGTCCAATTGTTCCAACATGTTGACGGCGTTGAACAGCGCCACGTATTCCGCTTCGTTACTTGAAGCAATACCATCTATTTTATCATTATAACGCATGTGAAATTGATCAGCGCCGATTTCGTAATAGATGACAATACCAATGCCTGTTTCGCCGCTCTCTTTATGATAACCTCCATCGAAATAAATAGTGGGGTTTCTTGCTTCAGCCTCCACTTTTTGCTTTAATTTCCTGAATTCCTTCAGGCTCCATTCCATTCCCATATCATCTAATATCGTTATTGCTTTTATGCGATTTATTTTGGAAAAATCGTTCAAGATATATTCCAAGATTTGATCATCAAGCCAATTTGTTTCGAATTGCACTTTATCTTTATTGGGAGTTTCGTATTCAAAAGTCAACTTAATATTCATTTGACCCACCACCTATACAGTGAAATCCTTTTACTCCGCTGATAGAAGCGGAACAAAGGCTAAGATAGAAAGCATCCTATTGGCAAAACCCAGGTAATGACCCTCTTGTCGCTCCCTCGCACTCATCCATCCTCGAAAAAAATTACGCTTTTTCCTCATGCGCTGACAGTGCTGTCAAAGCTTTCCTTGTCCTATCGCCCCCAACCAATCGGGCTTTTACTGGCAGTTTGATATCCCTTTATTTTCCATTCCAGTTTTTTCCTTTAAACACTTGAAACGAAGGGCTTACTGCCAGTTAAAGCGGGACATCTGCTTGTTGGCTCCATGCGCTTATTTAGATATAATCATTTGTATTATATGTTATTTTCAGTAGAAGAAAAAATAACGGATCAGGAGATGGACAAATGATTGAAATTTACATAGATGGGGCCAGTGCCGGAGATCCTGGCCCAAGCGGAGCAGGCATTTTTATCAACAATGATGGGAAAGTGAAACAATATGCCCTCCCACTTGGGATTGCCAGCAATCATGAAGCTGAATTCCTCGCTCTCATAAAAGCGTTGGAATTATGTTCGGGAGAAGAAGATGCCATCATTTCGGTCCGGTCTGATTCCACTCTCGTTGTTGACGCCATTGAAAAACAATTTGTCAAAAATAAAAAATACACTCATCTGCTTGATCAAGCACTAAGGTTGACAGAGCAATTCAACCTTTTCTTCATTAAATGGGTACCTTCAAAAGAAAATAAAAAAGCGGACGAACTTGCTAAAAAAGCGATCCGCTTAAACTAATTTGACTTTGTCAATTCCCGGTCTGTAAATGGATGATCGAAGTCTTTTTTCAAAATTTGCAGCTGCCTTTGAACCACATTTAATTCGTGCTCATCCACATAGTCGAAGGCAGATCGCGGGATGTCATTCCAATAAGTTTTCTCGAAGTCAAATTGGAAAGGGGTGCTGCAGTTAATGGCAGCAAGCTCCCGGGATATATGCAGCAATTCCAAATGAGTTTCGATCTTGGCACGCTGTGAAGGTGTTACATCGGCGAGGTTTTCAAGAAGTGTTTCTATACTGCCGAAACGCCGGATTAACGTTAGTGCTGTTTTTTCACCGATCCCTTTTACCCCCGGATATCCGTCGCTTGCATCACCCATCAAAGCTTTTACATCTATGAGCTGATGGGGATCAAGCTGATACATCTCTTGGAATGTTTCTTTTGTGTATTTGGCATAGTTGCCGATCCCCTTTTGCAAAAGCCACACGTCTACACTTTCATCAATTACTTGTAATAGGTCGCGATCTCCCGTTAATACCGTCATTTTGGCATTGTGCCGGTTTTTGGAGCAAATCGTCCCGATACAATCATCCGCCTCATAGCCGCTCACACCAATATTCGGAATGGCAAACGCATGAGTCGCTTCCTTTGCAAAATCAAATTGCGGAATTAATTCAAGAGGAGGCGCTTCCCTGTTTGACTTATAATCTGGAAAAATGTCATTTCGATACGTTTTGCTTCCCATATCCCAACAGACGGTAATATGGGAAGGAGAGGCCGCTTCCACAGCCGACAGGATATGTCTCAAATATCCCTGAACTGCATTAGTTGGAACGCCTTTGCTATTAAACATAAAATGCTTTCTGATGGAAGTGGCGTAAAAGGCCCTAAAAAGAAGCGCCATCCCATCAATCACTAATAAGTGATTTTTTCTCATTTTATATCTTACCCCATTCTCTGTGGATTTGGCTTTACACGCCCGGGAACGTATCTGGCTCGGAAGTGATATAAAGCATTGAAGCTCATGTTCAAATTTGAGTGACATTAGGCAAATCGTCTTGCCAGAGGCTCTGCGCCAGCCAAGCTTACTTTAATTATGACATAAAAAGAGAATGAAGTCTTTTATCCGCTATTTAATCTCTATTCATCTATTTTCAAATCCCAAAATAGCCAAGAGTTTAGAAGGTTCATTTACATCCATTGTAATAGTCTACTAATAAATTAGTGTTTAGCACATTTTTTTTATTTGGGTAAGACCATTATACGGAAATTGATTTTTTCAATACATTAAGAAGGGAGGAAATAGCAATATGCGTAAAAGATATTGTCGATCTTCGAGAGATTATAGAAATGACTGTAACTGTGTTTATTGCTGTCATTTTCGTAAAAGTTGCAAAACAGGAGAGTGTTGCAATAAATGTAAAAGATATTGTCATTCTCCGAGAAATTATAGAGTTGACTGTACCTGCGATTATTGTTGGAGTCATCACAAAAGCTACAAAACGGAAGAATATCAGCATAGTAAAAGGTATTGTCATTCTCCGAGAAAAGATGACTGTAACTGTCATCATCACAAAAACTGCAAAGTTATAAACGTCATAAAATGTCCACCTGTACCACCTTGGCCAGACGGACCGACGGGGCCGACAGGACCTACGGGACTTACTGGAGCAACGGGACCGACGGGGCCAACAGGACCTATCGGACTTACTGGAGCAACGGGACCGACGGGGCCAACAGGACCTATCGGACTTACTGGAGCAACGGGACCGACGGGGCCAACAGGACCTATCGGACTCACGGGACCCACAGGGCCGACGGGACCGACGGGCGTAACGGGACCAGCATTTAACACATTTGCTGATCTTTCAGTTTATGGAGTTCGTGCGATTAATAATCAAAGTACAGTGATCTGGACTGTTGCACCATCAAGAACTTTCATTTCAAATATAGGCTTTAACGGAAGCGATTCTTTAATTATTCAACAGCCAGGGATCTATTATATGATTGGAGCACTCATGCCAAGCGTAGGAGTAGGCGGTTCATTTGGGGTGCAGATAGGTATTAATGGCACAACACCACAATTTGGATTTAGTGCTGCAAATTATGGAACTCCCGCCGGTCAAGAAGTTGTCGCCTTTGGTTTAGCTTCGTTAAATGTTGGAGATACCGTTGCACTTTTTAATATTGGAGCACCTACCTCGATTGGTGGCGCAATCGGTAACCAGCCAGATGGGCCGGCAGCTCGATTAACCATTTACAAAATTGCGGATTTATAGCCCCCTTGATCCGGAAATGAAAAAGCTATTTCGTGAATCGCGACTTTTACTCTTGATAAATCCTGAAGATACTGTCAGGATTAGGTTTATCGGGTAAACCAGAAACACGATTAGCAGTCTTCAACAATGGGATAAAGTTCATGTCAAACACATAGTAGCACAGACCAAGGCTTGTGCTACTATTTTTAGTAGAGGTTAAACATTCTTCGGGACTGTTTATGGCCATATTGAAAATTTGACTTGGCAATCTGTTTTTGGTTTACTACTGCGCTTTACAATGGAGGGGCTTGTCTTGAAAAGCATGTACGTTCCGGTCATTTCCAATTGCTTTTTTTATAAACACCGCAGAACATGATTGCTTCTGTATCATTTAGTACAAGTAAATCATTCTTTCATCGCGGTGTTCCTTCGTTCGATTTAGTCATTTAAATCATTTGTTTATTGATAATCGTAGTACATTAGAAAGTAGTAAAGTGGGAGTAATATGAAAATGTTAATGCCCGAAGTAAAAACGCAACTGCCGAGACACTGGCCAAGCTTCCCTTAAACCAAACGCCTCCCCACATTGGTGCATGATTCCGATCATTCCGAACTCAATCCCCTACTGCCCGTTTCCCTTTTCAACCTCATTTTCCGGATAGGAAACCCAGTCGGAATAACTTCCCGCGTACAGCTTGACCTTTTCAAACCCGGCCTCTAATAAGGCGATTATATTTGGCGTGGCAGAAACACCGGAGCCGCAATACACAATGATGTCATCTTCTTTTTTCAAGTGCGAAAACCGCTTTTTCTGTTCCTCGGGACTTTTCCAGCGGCCTCCTTCAAAGCTCTCGGTCCAAACGCAGTTAATGGCACCCGGGATATGGCCCGGGATGCGGTCTAGCGGCTCTTTTATTCCCAAATAGCGTTCTTTGGCCCGTGAATCTATCAAAACAGCCGAACGGGAAATCGTCTGCTTTTTAACCTCTTCATAAGAAGCTAACATGGAATGGTCCAATCGTATCTCAAACTGGGCGCGTTCAAATTCAGGGATGTCGTCTGTTACAGGCAACCCCGCCGCCTCCCAGGATTTCATGCCCCCGTCAAGAACGAAAACTTGTTCATGGCCCGCATATGTCATGAGCCACCAAAAACGAGAAGCAAAACAGCCTTCTCCCCCATCATAAGCAATGACATGCGTATGATTGCCAATGCCGGCTGCTTCCAATTTTCTTTTGAAAGTTTCCATATCGGGCAAGGGGTGGCGCCCGCCATGGGCTTTTACCTCTCCTGATAAATCGGATCCCAAACCAAAGTGGATGGCGCCGGGGATATGCTTCATCTCATATATTTTTCGCCCTTTGGATGGATCTCCCAACTGATAGGTGCAATCTACGATTCTGACATTTTTATCTCCAAGCCTATCTTTGAGCCATTTGACCGTTTTTATATGTTTCATGTCTTTCCTCCTCTTTATGACAAACTGGCGAGAGCATCGCGCAGGCGAATCCATTCGGACAATTTCCCCGCGTCTTCAAAGGCGACGAGCCAAGCCTCAAATTGTGCCTCGGCATCCCTTTGTATATGTTTGATGAGAAGGCTGTATTCTTGCTCGAGCAATTGCTGATAATGCCGGCTCAACTGTGCCAAACCTTCCTGCAAATAGTCGTCTGCAAGTGGCGAAAGGATGGATTCCAAATATTCTTCCATTCGTTTCTTACCGTTTTGTTCGAAAAAGGATTTTGTGTTCTTGAAATATTTAAAGGCCCCTTCAAGTTGGCGCTTTTCAATCGTTTGAAAAGCAGGCTCAAAATCAATGGATTCCGCTTTTTCAAACTCGATTGGAGAAAAGGCCAAGTCCTGCTGAATGTCTTTTGCTTCTGTCAACATTTGCTCAAAGCGTTCTTTCAACAACTTTTTCGCAAACTGTTCGAGACGTAATGAAGTAGCCCTCAATTCCTGGGCAAAGTCAAATCCGGCTGCTTGTAAATATTCATCCAACGCTTTATGGAGTGAATCGCGCTGTTGCAAGCTTGCGGGGTTAAAAGCTTCCTTAAAGAAATCCGGCAGCCTGAAAAATACCCTCTGTTTCACATAGTGGACTAATTCCTGCGCTTCCTGATGCAGCCTGTCAGGCATGGAGCCCGGTTGAGCAGAGCTGAGCCATTGATTTAATTGATCTCTCGCTTCTAGCAGTGCTCGTTTTCTTTCCCCTTTTATATGTTCATCCTCGCTAGCAGCCGCAATAATTTGGTCGAGCAGCGTTCTTGCCCGTTCAAATTCCGCTTCGACTGATTGCACCGCCATTTGCGTCAAGTCGGAATCAAGAAATTGCCGAAACACATCCTGGAACTCACCAATACCAGACTGTTCTCTCGTTTCTTGCTGCAGGGCCTGCTTGCTTGACAAGCCAAAAATTCTCGGGAAACGGATGCCGTATTCGGTAAGCTGGCTTTTGACGTACCGTAATACATCATCCACCTCACCCTTGGAAGATGCCAGATCAATAGCATTTACGATAAAAAACATCTTATCCAGTTCAAAAGCGTCCTTCACTCTTCCCAATTGGATCAGAAACTCCCTGTCGGCCTTTGAAAATGCATGATTGTAATACGTGACGAATAAAATCGCGTCCGAGTTTTTAATATATTCGAAAGCAACTCCCGTATGCCTTGCATTGATTGAATCGGCTCCAGGAGTGTCTACAAGTGTCACTCCCTTGCGTGTAAACGGACAGTCATAGTATAAATCGATTGATTCGACGAAGCATGATTTTGATTCCACTGCCACAAACTGTTGGAAGTCTTTTAAATCAGTTTGAATATCATGTCCCAATTCGCCCTTAAATACCTCATACCCGGTCATAAAAGCGGAAAGGAAAGATAAATGCACTTTTTCATTTCCATCATTCCGGTCGGCTTGTTTGGCCAACACTGTGGGGATAAGTGAATGGGCTTCATCCAATGTATGGGCTGTATGGCCAAACAGTTGCAATGACTGGCTTACGTCGGCAAGCATGTTTTCCGCCGTTTTGAACCGGACAACGGCTGTGCCGTGCTCATGCTTGTTATCGGGCGGACAAATTCTGTTGATGGCCGCCGTTGTCGGGTTCGGTGATACCGGAAGGACAGTTTCTCCAAGCAAGGCGTTGGCAAAAGATGATTTTCCGGCACTAAAAGCGCCAAATAAAGCAATTGTAAACCGGCTGTTTTTTAATCTGTTCACTTTTTGCCGCAACTGCTCTGTGATACGGTGAAATTGCTTTTCTTTAGCTAAAAGCAAGGCGGCTTGTTCCATTTTGGCCAACGTTTCATCGACAGGGACTGTTAGAGTGGCTGTTGTTTCATGCCCGCCCACAATCTCTTCTTTATGTTCTTGTTCATTCTCTAGCATATGTCGGCTTTCATCAAATACTTCCACCTGTTGCTCCAATGACTTCCATTCCGAAATCATTTCTGTTAACCGTTCTTCCTCGGTTCCGGTAGGTTCGGTGATGATGTCCGCTTTTTCATCAAACTCCTTTTCTATTTCTGCCGCTTTGCCCAGGGCGTCCGTCATTTCTTTTACTTGCTTCAGCTCTTGGCGAAGCGAGCTCATTTCTTTTTCAGCCCTCTTCTCCATTTCTTTTGTGATGAGTTGTTTCAACTCCTCGGATTGGCTGACTGCTATTCTTTTGATCCGAGTTGCAATCTCTTCACAATAATTCAGTACATATTCTCCCGTTACACGGGCTCCTTTTTTGATCGTTTCAATGAACAGCCGGTCATCTATGTCCATTTTTAAACTTTGGGCCGCAGATTCAAGTTCGGAGTTGAATACTTGCGCCTCAGACAGCTTTTTGGCGAACAGCTCGCGCATATGCCACTCCAATTCTGTTTCAACCTGCTTTTTTACCTGCTCGGAAAAAGTGCGCAACCGCTGTTCTCTTTCGGTTTCTGTTTTTGCTTTGCTTCGAAAGAAACCGACTTTAAATTCGGGCTGGTATGCCTCCAAAAACTTTTCCGCCGCTTCCCTCGTTTCGTATGGCATTAAATAGGCGTTTTTCAATAAACGCTCCCGTTCCTGATCCAATTCACTAGCCCAGCGGCTTCCTCTTTCGGACAATTCCTCCAATTGGCTTTCAAGGTGTTCCTCTTTTTGAAAAGCCTCAGCGATACGTTCCTGCGAATATTGGGAAAGCACATTGTCATATGGTTCAATTGCCAAGGACTTTTGTTCCTGTAGCCAGATTTTGTGTTCTTCCATCAATTGACTGTGGGCTGTTTGAATGGTTTCTTCCATCCATTGTTTATGGTCGAGCATCGCATGTTGAATAATCGTTTTTACTTCAAGAAATTCATTGTGTTCATGATGAGGATCTTTCAAAGTAGTAAAAAACATTTTTTCCGGATGGACATCCCAGGATGCAAATGCATGTTGCACCGACTGCTTATAATCGTCGAAAGACAGCTCGCTGTCATTATGTTTATCAATTTGGTTAATGATTAAATAAAGCCTTACCCCATGCTTTAACAAATTTTTTGTATAAATAAAGTTTAATTCCGACTGCACATGATTGTAGTCCATCACATAAAAAACAAGATCGGCCAAATGAAGTGCCGATTCGGTTGACAGCCGATGAGCGTCGTCTGTGGAGTCCACCCCCGGCGTGTCCATTATCGTGATTCCCTCCGGAATTTTACTCGTGGTTTTGCCAATCTCAATTTCAAGCGCATCACCATTTTTGCAAAATTGCTTTACTGTTTCAAAGCTGTATGGCGCATGAAATACGAGCGGCTTCTTATTTTGATAATACACTTTGGCAAATTCATGCTCGGACGCAAAAACTTTTACGAGGTTTGCACTCGTGGGAATGGGGCTTGAAGGAAGAATCTCCTCCCCAATCAAGGCATTCACCATCGTTGATTTGCCGGCAGAGAAATGGCCGCTGAAAGCTGCGATAAAATCATTGGAATAGATTTTTTTTAGTAATTTTTTGGCTTTGTCGACACGTTCCCCGTCACCATTTTGCTCAAACCTTTCAATGAAAGTTAATGATTTTTCAAGCAGGGAAACTCTTGCGTCTTTTTCCAGTACTTTTAGCATCCTTTTGATTAACCCCTTAATGTTACTTTTCTTTTTTCTACTCCATTTTACCTAATTTTTCGCTTTTTTCCCATAGTAATCGTCAGAAATGAATGTCGTAATCTGTATTTTCTTTGAGGGCTCTTTCTTCCAATGGAATTCTTACCATTAGAATGACCTGGTTTAAAATAAAAAAGACACAAGCCGTTACGTAAGCTTGAAATAATAAAGGAATCACCAATAATTCAATTGTTACAATGAAATAATTTGGATGCTTCATATATTTAAACGGACCCTTTTTCACCACTTCCGCGCCTGGGAGGACGATAATTTTGGTATTCCAATATTTGCCCAGGCTGGAAATGACCCAAACTCGTCCCATTTGAACAATGATAAAAAGGAACAGCAAGAGAGGCCAATAAGGATGCAAAGATCGGTTCATGAGAAAAGTTTCTACTATTAAAGAGATGAAAAATCCCACATGGATCAAAACCATAAATCTGTAATGATTATGGCCATACTCCTTGGCACCCTGTTCTTTCATCCAGCGCTCATTGCTGTTGGCAATGAACAATTCCACTACCCGTTGAAAAATCAAAAAAGCCAAAAATATGATAAACACCATCATTGCCACCTGACCAAAAGCATTTCCGAACTAAAGCCGGGGCCAAGCGCCGTAATCAGTCCATAGTCGCCATCACCGATTTGTTTTTCTAAAAACCGTTTAAGGACAAATAAAACGGTTACAGAGGACATGTTTCCATAATTCATCAATATTTCAAGGGAATCAGCTGTTTTATCCGGAGGGAGGCCAAGCGATTTTTCATAGGCGGAAATCACTTTTTTTCCTCCGGGGTGGGCAATAAAGTGGTCGATATCTTCGATATGAAGCCCATGATGTTCCAAGAACCCTGTTGCGTTTGGCTTTAGCCATTTTTCAATCAGGGAGGGAATGCTTCTTGAAAAAACGACATACAATCCATTATCTTTGATATTCCATCCCATTACATCCAATGAGTTTTCCAGCAATGTGGACTGCGTCCCCACAATGTGCGGGACGTGTTGTTTGACACTTTCCAATGATACATGGTCACCGGCAACGAGAACAGCTGCAGCTCCGTCTGAAAACAGAGAAGTGCCGATCAAATTGCTCTTGGAAACGTCATCTTTTTGAAAAGTTAAGCTGCATAATTCTACTGCAATGACGAGGACTTTTTCATTGGGGAATGCCCGGCAATACTCAAAAGCCCTAGAAAGACCTGCGGCACCTCCCGCGCATCCAAGGCCCCAAATCGGAATTCTTTTCATATTCCGGGAAAATGGCAATTCATTCATCAACCTGGCATCCAGGCTTGGGGTCGCCAGCCCCGAGGTGCACACCATAAACATAGCGCTGATTTCCTCGTGACTTATATGTACGTCATCCAGGCAGTCGTTGACAGCCTGCTTGCACAAGGGAAGGGCGCACTCCAAAAAAGCATCATTTTTTTCAGAAAAGGAATGGTCCTCATCGTACCATTCCAGATTTTTTGCGATATGTCTCTTTTTAATGTGGCCGTTATGAAAAACAGAAAGTAAACGTTCCACATCTTTAAAAGAATGGGAAAATAATTGCCTGGCAAACTCTACAGCTTGATCTTGTGAAACAATATGTTCAGGAACTCCTGTTCCAACTGATAGGATCTGCGGCAACTTCCTATCCCCTTTCCCGCTTTTCTTTATCCCGCATGTAAGGTGCCGTAATACTCCTACTTCAAGACCTGAGTTGTTACAAAAGGTCTAAGTGGGAGAAAACGGCACCTAAATGCCCGATTGGTTCAACTAACATTCAGTAGGAGCCCTACTGAATGAAGTTTCACTTTATGTGTTTGCGTGTTTTAATTGCTTCAACTGTTCAAAAAATCGAGGAAAAGAAATGCCGATCGCCTCGTTATTTTCTATGACTGTTTCACCTTTGGCGAGACAAGAGGCAATGGCGAGCATCATGCCAATTCGATGATCCCCGTGGCTGTTAACGGTTGCCGGCCGAAGTTTGGATGGGCCGTAAATGTTCATTCCATCATCTGTCGCCTCAATCCGCGCGCCCATTTTGGACAGTTCTTTTACAACCGTATCGATCCGGTTCGTTTCTTTCACTTTCAGCTCAGCCGCATCTTTAATGATCGTGACACCATCCGCTTGGGTTGCCGCCAAGGCGATAATGGGGATTTCATCAATTAATCTAGGAATGACGTCTCCGCCGATTTCAATTCCTTTTAAGGAAGAAGTTTTCACGGTAATATCAGCTACAGGTTCAATTGAACGGTCGTCTTTTCCTTCCACTAATATATCTGCGCCCATTTCTTTCAATACTTCTATTATGCCGGTTCTCGTTGGGTTTATTCCCACATTTCGAATCGTCAATTCACTGTTTGGAACAATAAGCCCCGCAACGAGGAAAAATGCCGCGGAAGAAATATCTCCCGGCACATGGAGGGTCGTTCCTCTTAATGATTGGTTTCCCTTTATGGATTTTTTTAAACCATCTTCTTCCACATTACAGCCGAATAGACGCAGCATTCTCTCCGTGTGGTCTCTTGACATTTGCGGTTCAGTAACGGATGTCACTCCATCAGCACGCAGCCCTGCCAACAATACCGCCGATTTTACTTGTGCGCTTGCTACAGGTGAAACATAATCAATCCCGGTTAATGTGCCGCCGCGAATGCTGAGCGGTGTAAAGCGCCCATTTTCCCTGCCGTCTATTTTCGCTCCCATTAGCAAGAGTGGCTGCACTACCCTATCCATCGGCCTTTTGGCAATGGAACCATCCCCGATGACGCATGCATGAAAAGGGGCATTCGCCAAAATCCCCAAGAGCAAACGGATCGTTGTCCCGGAGTTTCGTACGTCCAATATCTCTTTCGGTTCCTGTAAGCCGTCAATTCCGTTCCCTCTAATTTCAACATAATCTCCATCTCTTTCGATTTGAACGCCCATTTTTTGAAAGCAATCAATTGTCCGGAGACAATCATCTCCGGTTAAAAGTCCATGTATTTTAGTCGTTCCCTCCGCAATCGAACCAAACATGACCGCACGATGGGAAATGGATTTGTCTCCCGGAACGCTGAAAATGCCCTTTAACCGTATCCCTTCTTCTGTCTTCAACCGCATACTCATCATGCATCCCCCTTTTACATGTTCAAATATGTCTCAAAACCATCTCTTTCTAAGCACGCTTTGGCCCGATGCCTGTCTTCATCCGTTTGAAAGCTTAAACGAAGAACACCGAACACGTCTTCCCTAGCTTCAATAATACGGATGTTTGTCAAGCTGATCTGCTCTTTCGCCAAAATAGTCGTTACATGGGAGATGACACCCGGCTTATCCAGCACATCCACAAATAAATCGTAAAATGCATCAATGGCTCCTTTTGCACGAACAGGGAGCGAATCGCGAAATTTCTTCGCTCCGGAAAAATAATGATAAATCTGTTCTCTATCCCCTTTTTTAACGAGTGATTTAACAAAGTCCATTTCATCGATCCATTCATCCAACAAAGCAATTAAACTTGACTTATTTTGTATAATGATGTCCCGCCACATTTCCGGACTGCTAGAGGCGATTCTGGTAATATCTCGGAAACCGCCTGCCGCCAGCCAGCGGACACGGTCATTGGTTTGGGCATGGCTTTCCACTTGCCGGACAAGGCTTGAAGCAATCAAATGGGGCAAATGGCTGACGACTCCAGTTACCTGATCATGCTCTTTTGGTTCCATCACCACAAAGTGAGCTTTCGTTCCTTTCAACCAACATTTTAACTCAGCAATTTTGTTTTCTTCAGTTTGGGAAGATGGTGTTAACACATAAAAAGCATTTTCAAACAAGTGACCCCTTGCGCTTCCTGCCCCTGTCTTATGGGATCCGGCCATCGGATGGCCGCCGATAAAAGCGACCCCTTTTTCGCTAAGAATTTCAGCCTTTTCCATAATTTTTTCCTTCGTGCTGCCAACATCTGTCACAATCGCGCCTTGCTTTAAAGGCAACTCCGAAAGCCGCCCGATCATATGACCCACTTCCTCAACCGGGCAAGCCAATATGATTAAATCACTTAAAACGGCTTCTTTCTCAAGCGATGACGCAATTTCATCAATGATGTGCATTTTTGCGGCCAGTTTGCAATTTTCTTCGTTCAAATCAAACCCCACAATATGGGCTTGATGTTCTTTTTTGATGGCAAGAGCTATCGAACCGCCAATAAGCCCTACACCCGCAATTAATACGCGTCTATCCAAAAGATGTCCCTCTCTATCTGTCTATTGTGTTACAAGCATCATCTTTTCCAAGAGTTGAAAAAGTTCCTCGTTTTGTTCCTTTGTTCCGATTGTGATTCGGATGCCGTTTGGAAATGGCCTGACGATAAAACCTCTTTCAAGCAAATATTGAAAAACGTCCGCACTTTCTTTTCCAGGAATCCGAATGAATATGAAATTTCCTTGCGAAAGGTAATATTCAAACCCGTTCCGTTTACATACATCATAAAATTTTTGTAATTCATCTTTGTTTTCATTGACACACTTTTCCACAAAAGCTTGATCTTGCAGCGCCGCAATGGCGGCTGTTTGCGCAAGGACCGAAGTATTAAACGGAAGCCGCGCCACATCCAATTGTTTAACAAGCTGTGCGTCCGCGATGCCGTAGCCAATGCGGAAAGCCGCTAACCCGTATGCTTTTGAGAATGTGCGTAAAATAAGCAAATTTTTATAGCGGTCCAGCAAAGGAATCGTATCAGGAAAATCCTCGGCAACCGCATACTCATAATAAGCCTCATCCAACACGACCAGCACATGGGGCGGAACATTTTGTAAAAATTCATGGAGTTCCTCACTGTTTACATATGTTCCTGTCGGATTATTCGGATTGCAAATCCATACAACTTGTGTACGATCATCAATTTTTGCCGCCATGGCGTTTACATCATGGCAGCCGTCTTTTAGCGGCACTTCCCGAACTTCCGCTTTCTGGATAACAGCATGGTGGCGATATTGGGGAAATGTCGCATCAGCCATGACAGTATTTGCACCTTCTGAAAGCATTGCCCTGCTGATCATTTGGATTAATTCATCCAAGCCACTTGAAAAAATAAGCTGATTTTCATCCACTTTTAAGAACTTGGCTACTTCTTCCCTTAGCGTAATAGCTGCTCCGTCAGGGTATACAGCAAAGCTCTCCAAGGAAGAAATGGCTTTGCGTACGAGTGGTGAAGAACCGTAGGGATTTTCGTTCGATGCCAATTTGGCAATCTTTGTTAATCCGTATTCCCGTTTCACCTCTTCGCTTGATTTTCCAGGTGAATAGGCTTTTAATGTCAACAACTCAGGGTTTACCTTTACTACTTCCATGTTGATCCCACCTTTCTATTTTTTCGCCTAGAAATTTTTTGTATATGTCCTATACTGATTGATATTTTCTTGAATTTGTCCGATCTGATCATGGCCAAACTTTTCTAAGAGCGCAACCGCCAATTCCCAAGCGACCACCGCTTCAGCAACAACGCTTGCTGCCGGAACAGCGCAGCTATCAGAGCGTTCAATACTTGCCTGGAAAGGCTCCTTCGTATCAATATCTACGCTATTTAACGGTTTGTACAAGGTCGGAATCGGCTTCATCACGCCCCTGATGACGATTGGCATCCCGGTCGACATACCGCCTTCAAGACCTCCGGCATTATTCGTTTTTCTCGTATAGCCGTTTTCTTCATCCCACATAATTTCATCATGTACAAGGCTTCCCGGTTTATGAGCCGCTTCAAATCCGACACCAATTTCAACACCTTTAAAAGCATTTATGCTCAAAATGGCACCGGCAAGTTTGGAATCAAGCTTCCTGTCGTAATGGACATAGCTGCCCACCCCAATCGGCATGCCCTCTGCTATTACTTCAACGATGCCGCCAATTGAATCACCTTGCGCTTTCGCATCATCTATGGCTTTCATCATTTTTTCCGCAGCCGCTTCATCAAGACAGCGCACTGGAGAAGCTTCTGTCCTTTTCTGGAGATCCTCGATATGGTCGTAATGGACATTTTCGGCTCTGACGCCGCCAATTTCCAGAACATGCCCGCCGATGTTGATTCCCAGTTCAGCGAGTATGATTCTGGCAACCGCCCCTGCCGCCACTCTTACCGTCGTTTCTCGCGCAGAAGAGCGTTCCAGAACGTTCCGCATGTCTCTATGGCCATATTTGATAGCGCCGTTTAAATCGGCATGACCTGGGCGCGGTCTTGTAATTTGTCTTTTTACCTCGTCTTGTTCCTCTTTTGAAAGGGGTTCGGCCCCCATAATTTTTCTCCAATGTTTAAAGTCGCGATTTGTGACAACAAGTGTTATGGGAGCACCGATCGTTTTACCATGGCGAACCCCGCTTAATATCTGCACTTCATCCTTTTCAATTTGCATTCTTCTTCCACGGCCATACCCTTTTTGTCTGCGGGCCAACTGCTCATTGATCATGTCAGCCGTTAAAGTCAGCCCCGCTGGAACTCCCTCCAAAATGGTCGTTAGTTGCGGGCCATGTGATTCCCCTGCCGTTAAATACCTCATTCCCAATTACCTCCAATAAAAAGTAAATAAAATGAAAAAATCGCCCCTGCTGTCAGCAGGGACGATTGATCATCGCGGTACCACCCTCATTGTGGAAAAAAACTCCACCTCTTTATACAGATAACGGATGTCCCGTCTTTTCTTACTTGTTACAAGACGCCAATCGTTCAGAAAAGAAGCTCGAGGCCGTAATTCATGTTCATTTATATACTGGTTCCCACCATCCACCAGCTCTCTGCAATAGTGAAATGAACACTACTCTCACCTTGTCATTGCCAATTATCAAAGTTATTTATCATTAATTTTTACCACATAAAACCTTGTTTGTAAAGAGGGCATTTGAATCATCCTAAAAATTGATAAAAACTTTACATAATCTTTCTCCCCTTTTATTTTATAGCTGTTACAATACATATTGTGCAAACAATTAAAAAAAGTCTATTGACAAAACTTGAATAACGGTATAATGTGTTGAGCTATCAACAAAAATTATAACACATCTGCTTTACAGCGTTGAAGTCCTAAAGTAAGATTCACTTCAACGGGGAAATTCAGTGAAAATATTTAAGGAGGGCTTATCGTTGTCTGATCTCGAAACATTGCGTTCTCGAATTGAAAAAACAACATTACAAATGTTGGAACTATTGAATGAACGCGGCAGTATTGCCCAAGAAATTGGGAAATTAAAAGAAATGCAGGGCGTTAAGCGCTTTGACCCTGTTCAGGAGCGTAAATTGCTGAACTTATTGGCCGACCATAATAAAGGCCCATTCTCAACCGCCACTGTTCAGCATATTTTCAAACAAATCTTCAAAGCGAGTCTTGAACTACAGGAAGATGATCACCGTCAGGCCCTGCTTGTATCAAGAAAGAAAAAAGCTGACGATACGATTGTTGAAGTAAACGGGGAAAAAATCGGGGACGGGCAGACCTACTTTATTATGGGACCGTGTGCCGTTGAAAGCTATGATCAAGTAAAAGCTGTCGGGAAAGCCTTGAAAAATAATGGGCTCAAGCTGTTACGCGGGGGCGCTTTCAAACCGAGAACTTCACCATACGATTTCCAAGGCCTTGGTCTGGAAGGACTAAAAATTTTAAGACAAGTGGCTGATGAAGAAGGACTTGCGGTTGTCAGTGAAATTTTGAACCCATACGACATGGAAGCGGCACTCGACTATGTTGATATCATTCAAATCGGCGCCCGCAACATGCAAAACTTTGAGTTATTGAAAGTGGCCGGAGCTGTCAAAAAGCCTGTATTGTTAAAACGGGGATTGGCTGCCACTATTGAAGAGTTTATGTATGCGGCAGAATATATTCACGCCCAAGGAAATAGCGAGATCATCCTCTGTGAAAGAGGCATTCGCACATATGAAAAAGCAACAAGGAATACGCTCGATATTTCCGCTGTGCCGATCTTGAAAAAAGAGACCCACTTGCCTGTCGTTGTGGACGTTACACATTCCACCGGCCGTAAAGATCTCCTGCTTCCTGCTACAAGAGCAGCCATTGCGATCGGAGCGGATGCGGTCATGGCTGAAGTTCATCCAGATCCTGCTGTGGCTCTTTCTGATTCAGCACAACAAATGGACATCGCCCAATTTAACGAATACATGGATGATGTCAAGACATTTGCCAAAAAAATCCAAAAAGAAACAGCCGACATATAATCATTTAAAATGATTCGCTTCGCATTGCGTGAAGTGAATCGTTTTTTTATGTCTTGGGAATCCGAAACCGAACATGACGGCTGTTCCCTCCCCTCCACCTACTGTTCTTACCGATGAAAAAGTTTCTCACAATCCCTGCTTATCAAAAAAACCTCGCCATTCGGTACATTACCGCGGCGAGGAATATGTCTATTTGCTTGTCATATCCTTGAATCAGAACGACCAAAACAGCGAGGTGCGTATTTCAACAAAAATATTGGACATCGTCTTTATAAAGAAAATGCTTACAAAGCATACAGAGCCGAATATTTATCAACGAGGTAGCGATTCAAATAATCAGCAGTTAAGCGTTCGCCGGTTACATCTTGAATAATTTCCAAAGGTTTTTTTGTTTTTCCGAACTGATGAATCTTTTCATTAAGCCATTTTTTTATCGGTAATAGTTCGCCATTTTCCAACAGCTCGTCGTATGAAGGCAGGTCTTGCAACATCGCATGTTTCATTTGGGCAGCATACATGTAACCAAGTGCATAGGACGGAAAATAGCCAAAGCTCCCTGACGACCAATGCACATCCTGTAAAATGCCTTCGGCATCGTTATTAGGACAGATTCCCAAATACTCCTCATACTTGGCGTTCCACATCTCCGGCAAATCTTTTACGCTGACTTCATCGTTAAACAACGCTTTTTCAATTTCATACCTGATAATGATATGTAAAGAATACGTCAAATTGTCCGCTTCAATTCGGATGAAAGAAGGCTTTGCCTCGTTTATGGCGAAATAAAAATCATCGAGAGGAACATGATCAAGTTGGCCATTGGCATAAGATTTCAGCAAATGATAATTGTGAACCCAAAATGATCGGTCCCGCGCAACGATATTTTCATAAAAAAGCGACTGGGATTCATGGATACCCATTGACGTTCCGGTGCAAAGCGGGGTTCCAATTAGTGTTTGTGAGATATTTTGCTCATAGATTGCATGCCCGCCTTCATGGATTGTTCCGAATACGGCAGTCCTCCAATCGTTTTGATTATATCTCGTTGTGATACGCACATCCCCCGGATTTAGTCCTATGGCAAATGGGTGCACCGTTTCATCAAGCCGGCCGGCTTGGAAATCGTAGCCCATTTGTTCCAATATTTTCAGGCTGAATTCTTTTTGGTTTTTGATGGGGATGGAACCCCAGAAAATATCTTTGGACGGCTTTTTTCCCGAGTCGGCAATTTTCCTGACCAATGGAACGATTGTTTTCTTCAACGCGGAAAATTCCTTGTCAATCGTTTTTACCGTTACTCCCGGCTCATAAAGATCCAACAGTGCATCATATTTATTTTCGCTGTATCCCCAATAGTTAATAAATTTTTTGTTAAACTCGACCAGCTTCTCCAAATAAGGCCGGAACATTTCAAAGTCGGATTTGGCCCGTGCTTCTTCCCAAACCGATTCGGCTTCTGCTTGTAAAATGACATATTCTTTATACTCTGCTGGAGGTATTTTTATATTTTGATTATATGTTTTTTTGCACTCTTCCAGTGTTTTTTGTCCAAGGCTTGACAGTGTCTCTTTTTTTCCTGAAAGGCTTGCAATAAATGCGGCCATTTCTTCAGACGTAGACATGTGAAAGTATTCAGAAGCAAGAACACCGATCACTTGCGACCGTTGCTGCAACCCTTTTTTCGGCGCCCCTGTCCGCATATCCCAGTAAATAAGCTGCAACGCCTCGTCATACGCCTCCATTTTTTTTACATAATTTAAGAATTTTCCTTCTTTTTCAAGCGCGCGTTTCCCCATATGACAGCCCCCTCTAAAATAATCACTCCATATTTGCAAAAGGACCAAGCCTTCCTCATCATATTAGTATAATATAAGTCCTATCGTCCAGTAGATCGCAATAAAAAATGAAACGCGGCGAATGATTCCATAGCGTTTCATTTTGCCCTTAAGCAACCATTGTTGGACAATACATAATGCAGCGCTTTGGTGAAGCTTTGTTCGGCATCCTGAAGGCTCTTTGTGGCCAAGTCCTGCACACATTCCTTCTGCAGGATTTCATAAGATGAAGTGAGCGCTTTCGAGATTTTTTGCAGTTCATTGATTTGTTGCGGCATGCCAAGAATCACATCCTCTCTATCAAAGTGTACACAAAAAAGTATATTCCAAAGATGTTATTTTTATTCGAGATAAAAAAAACCTTCCTGCTCCGGAAGGTCGTTCATTGAACTTTCTCGCCTATTTCAATAACATTCTGTAAGCCATGTTCTGTGCCATTGTACTGCAAGCGACCGTAGGCTGATCTCGTACTCCGGCGGTAATCATCTATCTGCGGGCACAACCACCCGCCTCTTTCCTCGTTCCTTAATTCCTCGGAAAGAGTGCCTCTACCATTATTTGAGTTTCTCGCTCACGGGGTTTACCTCGTTCCACCCTTGCCGTTTCCGGCAAGGCTTCGTCACTGTGGCACTTTAAAGGTATTCGCATCATATCTGCAATAGACTTAGATGCTTTCCCTGCCGTCAACCGAAATTTCGGCTGCCCTGGCTTATCGTTTCGCCA
This sequence comes from Siminovitchia sp. FSL H7-0308, assembly GCF_037980985.1. Lineage (NCBI taxonomy): Bacteria > Bacillati > Bacillota > Bacilli > Caryophanales > Bacillaceae > Siminovitchia > Siminovitchia sp. FSL H7-0308. The sequence goes on along the minus strand of NZ_CP150282.1, from coordinate 1,742,593 downwards.
GGCGCGATCACTACGGGCATCTCAGCACCGTGCGAGCATGGACTTTCCTCTGCCATCGTAAAAAATGACAGCGATTACCCGAATGTTATTGATGTCGAATTACTATTATAGTATGTAGGGTAAAAAAAAGCAAGCTCCATTATCTGGAATTGTTAATAATTATCATCAAGCTTGCTCCCAAATACGTGTTTTTCTAAATTTGACAGGCGTTTTAAAATATCAAAATTCGTTGTGCCAGCCGGCGGCTGTACATGCTGTCTTCGGCTGCTTTCCTCCAATTGCTTTCTTAACCTTACGTTTTCTTGCTGCATTTCATCAATGATTGTATGCATTGCTTCGTAATCCTTGATAATCAGATCCAAAAACTTGTCAACATCTTCTTGTTTATAACCACGAATACCGGTTTTAAATTCTTTTTCTAATATTTCTTTGGCAGTTAATTTTAATTTATCAGCCATCATTCGAGACCACCTCAAATCCAACGACATTACTATTATTCTTTCAGAATATAGGCCATTTGTCAATTTTACAGTTCCAATTTTCCATTTGGTTTATCCAGTGTAAAACAATATCTGATTTGACACAACTGTTTCTTCATAAAAATCCCTACAAGGATGAATATGGCGTTTATTCATCCTTGTATCAGCCTGACCTAATAAGGGATCATCGGACCACCGGGACCGAACCCCGGCATTGGAGGACCGAATCCGGGACCTGCGGGTGGAACCATTCCCGGGCCTGTAGGCGGAACCATTCCTGGGCCTGGGGCCGGACCAAAAGATTGGGTGTTAGTCACTTCATTTACGCAAGACTCAGTGTGCGGAAACGAGTGTTGGTGTTGGTAATTAATATGATTGACCGTTGTCGTATGTGAAGGATGGATTTCAGGGATGACATAATTATACTGTTTATGTTTTACACAACATTTTGTTGGGTGCACGACTGCGGGCAACACTTTAGTGCCACAATTTATATACATAATATATCCCCTTTCTGTATTGATTATTTGTTTACACTATAACCTATGAGAAAAAAGAAACCATGTACTAATACAAACACCTATTTTCAAGGCTTCCACACAAAATGCCCCCCGAACAAGCCGCGTCGGTCTTGAAATTTTTTGATTAATTTCTGTCCATTTCAACAAATCATGATAATCATTTCGCCGCAAAGTCGAAAGCTGCGCTTGCCCGGGAAATGACGGCTATTCCCTTTTCTCCAAGAACTTTTTTTATGAATTCTTCATACATTGATTAAAAAGCAGAGGAGCGTGTAAAATGACGGATCAAAATCAAGATAAAAATTCGCCAGGGCAGCCATCTGAAGCTGTTCATTACTTTCTTAAAGCGATGAATGATTTTTTTGAACACCGTCCTGTTAAAGGATTTTTAGAGAGCATGGACGAATTATTTGCATCCTCCCCATTAAGCAGCTTTCCGGCAGAACTGAAAGAAACAGAAAAGGAGTATGTCATCCAAGCAAAACTTCCAGGAATTCGAAAAGAACAAATTGCAATCGATGTATGGAACCAACATCTTACAATTTCGGTGCTTCACCATGAATCGTTCACAGCAGAAAATGAACACAAGGAAATCATCCAGCAGAAAGAAACGATGAAAAAATCAACAAGGACGATTCCCTTAACAAAGCCCATCGATAATAAAGGTGTAAAAGCTGCATTCGAAAACGGGCTGTTGAAAATCAACATTCCAAAAATAAAAGGAAAAAGAATCGAAATACCTTAAAAAGGAACCGGTTTGAAACACCGATTCCTTTTTTCATTTTCTCACGCAATTCATCCACCTTTAAAAAGGCCTCCTATTCCTTTTGCCATGTTGGATAACTGCGTTAGCGCATTCATCATTTGTCCGGCAGTATCAACCATTTTATTAATGTCTAAACTCCCGCTTTGTGATTTAAATGAGTTCAGAATCGTTCCGAATTGGCTTGGAGGAGGCTTTGGAAAAATCCCCGGCTGCTGGTTTGGAATGGGATATGGTTGAGGGCCCATCCCATACTCAGGCATGGAAAGCCCCTTGTCTTCTTCCGGCTGTAATGGGTTTTGAAACAATTGTGATTGGGTATTTGGCGTACCATATTGATGAGGCTGGCCCGCGCCGGCCATATACTGCCCGTTTAAAGTTTGCTGTTGAAGCGTAAAATTGGGAATTCCTCCATAACCTTGCAACCCGATGGGCTGTCCTTCAAATCCTCCCGGCCCGTACGGTGTTGCATAATAATATGGAGAAGGGGTGTACCGTAACATATGTGGATAATGACCATGAAAAAAATGCATAATCCTCCCCTGCCTTTACTGCTAAGTCAATCTATTTTATGCCCATACGCAGATTATTGTGCAATAATATAAATCATATATGAAAGCGGTGTCGAAATGTCGAACCTTTTGTCTGAAGTCTCACTTTTCTATAAAAAGGCAAACCGGAAAAATTATGTTACTATAAAAAAAAAGCCTAGGAGGAATGTACATGTCAATTCACGAATTAAAGCAAAAGTTTATGATGAAAAGGTCACATGCAATTGAGGATGTCAGCCAACTGTTGGACTTTGCGAAGCAAACATACATTAACAATGAAATTACTGTTAAGGAATTTCGAAACATAATTCGTGAATTGGAAGCTCTCGGTGCAAGAAATCCAGAACCCGTTTATCAAACTGAAAAATCAAGCAAATGACAGAGGCCAAACAATTATTTGGAAACGATTACAAATAGAGAGATTAAATCCCCTGACGTCTGTCAGCGGGATTTATTTTCGTTGATTTCCTCCATAATGCGGTGTAAAACATATTCAATAGATTGAATATGGCTCTTGAATCTTTTGAGACTCGAATCAGGATAAAAGGAGCGGATAGATACCATTTGGATGTTTTCTGCCGTATGTTTGATTTGTTGAGGAAATAAATTTTTGGGCGCGCAGGCAATCGTCCATTGGACCGCTAAAGGCTCCCATTGCTCACAAAGCTGCTTTACTTTGTCGGCAAACGGCTTTACCTCTCCAAAAAAATCACCCTCCACTCCGGTTTCCCGAGAGTTGTGAAAGTTTGACGAAGCTTCATGACAATAATGAAGAAGTTGTTCCGTCCATTTTTTTAATTGTACCTCATCCATTTCAATCAGCCCCCGTAATAAAAAGGAGCAGCTTTTTAGCTGCTGGCTTCATTTTACAAGCTGCCGGAATGCAATTCAAGTGTCATGGTCGTTTCAGGATACTTGATAGCGCCTGATCTTCTCTCTTGCTTTCGCCAACTCCAATTGAGCCAGCTTTTTTCCAATTTCATTATTTTCCTTCGTTATGACCGCTCCCAACCTTGTTTCCTCTTTTTTTACACGACGGGCAATTTGTTGTTCCAACCGATTTAATTGTGCCTTGATTTCTTCCAGCTTGTCGATACAGTCCTGTTTATTCATTATGAATCCCCCCATGAAACTGTTGGGTAATGTATTCTTTCTTTTCAAAGAACTTCCTGCCTTGGTGACAAAACTAGAAGCAAATCGCCAAATGTTCTTGTTTATTTCACCTCGTGCTAATGATGTAAAAGTGTGATGGATTATGCAAGAGCATATCGTTTCCGCTGGTTTTCCCATATAGTAAAAAAATGGATATATTGGAAAATCATTATAAATCATTTACTTTTCCTTTAAATACTTCCTGACAGGATAAATTTGTTATAAAATGTTCATTGGAATAAGGGAAGCTCTTTTAGATACCCTTTAGACCGGCTCTTGTTCCTTTTATTTTCATATGTTCTCATTTTCTTATTTTTATTCGTTTTTTTCTGCTATGATATAATTTAGTCCATAAAGGGGGATGAAACATGGAATTTCATTATCCTAATGGCCGTAAATACGAAAACCTGTCCGCGGCAAAGCAAAAAACCCCGGACACGACTGCAGCCACTAATTACAGCAACAGAGGCATGACGTTGGAGGAAGATCTTAATGAAACAAATCGGTATTATTTGGCCAGTGGAATAGCTGTCATTCATAAAAAACCGACTCCGGTCCAAATTGTTCATGTGGACTATGCCAAAAGAAGCACGGCAGTCATCAAGGAAGCTTACTTTCGCCAAGCATCCACGACAGATTACAACGGTGTATGTGAAGGCAAGTATATAGATTTTGAGGCAAAAGAAACAAAAAGCAAGACATCATTTCCGTTAAAAAATTTTCACGCCCATCAAATCGAACATATGCATCATGTTGTCAAGCAAAATGGAATAACTTTCGTCATCATTAGATTTACGACAACCGAAGAAATATTTTTGCTTGAAAGCAAGTTTTTATTTGCATATTGGGATCGCATGATATCCGGAGGCCGAAAGTCAATCTCCAAAAAGGAGATTGTAGCGCACGGGCATAAAATTAAGCTAGGCTATAGGCCGAGAATCGATTATTTGAAAGTTATACGCGAGATTTATGCATTTTAATCAAAACAGACTTCTTAAACATTGAAAGCGGGGACTCTTTATATGGCAGACAAGTTTCAAACACGGACAGAACGCCGAAAAGTAACAAAACAAAAAAAACAAAAAAAGCCAAAAAGCTTTCTGAAAAAAACTTTTCTTTTCGTTGTCATACTCATGTTTGCAGGATTGGTAACAGGGGCCGGCACCTTTGCATGGTATGTGAAAGATGCGCCGAAACTGGATAAAAAGTTGCTCGTTGATCCGGTTGCATCTGAATTGCTGGATATAAACGGTGAAGTATTTACAACACTGGGAACGGAGCGCCGGGACTATGTTGAGATTGACCAGATTCCACAATTAGTGAAAGACGCGGTACTTGCCACGGAAGACGTGAGATTTTATAAACATCACGGAATTGACTTTAGAAGAATTGCAGGGGCCGTACTTGCGAACTTCTCTCGGGGATTTGGATCGGAAGGAGCTTCCACCTTGACCCAACAAGTCGTCAAGCGTTCATTTTTGTCAGATGAAAAAACGCTAAAAAGAAAAGCTCAAGAAGCATGGCTTGCTTTTCAATTGGAAAAACAATATACCAAAGACCAGATTTTTGAGATATATGTGAACAAAATATATTATTCCAGCGGTGTTCATGGAATAGAAACAGCCTCCAAGTATTATTTCGGAAAGCCGCTGGATAAGCTTGAGCTCCAAGAAGCTGCATTCCTTGCGGGACTGCCGCAAAGCCCAAACAGATATAACCCGTACGAGTACCCGGAAAGGGCGGATAAACGCAAGAATATTGTGCTGTCCCTCATGCACCAGCATGGCAAAATTTCCAAAGAACAAATGGAAAAGGCAAAGAACATATCCGTCACCGAAACGCTCGTTCCTGAAGAAGAAAATCGAAAAGACTCTTACAAATATGATTCCTTTGTTGATCAGGTCATAAAAGAAGTTGAAGCACTTGGAGATTACAATGTATTTTCTGATGGGCTAAAGATATATACAACTCTCGACCCGGATGCACAACAGTATACTGAAAAAATGTTATACACGAATGAAGTCGTCCAATATCCCGATGAGAAATTTCAAGCGGGAATCGTTCTTATGGATACCAAAACAGGAGAGGTAAGAGCGATTGGTGGCAACCGCAACAAAGACGTAAAGCGCGGGCGGAATTACGCTACACAGCTCAGCGACAAACAACCGGGATCGACTGTCAAACCAATTTTTGACTATGGTCCGGCCATAGAATATTTAAACTGGTCAACATATGAACAAGTCAAAGACGAGCCTTATACGTATACAGGAGGTACGCCGATCAACAACTTTGACAACCGGCACCTTGGACAAATGTCGATAAGAGAAGCTTTATACCGCTCGAGAAACATTCCCGCGTTAAAAGCTTTCCAAGAAGCGGGAGCAGAAAATGTCAGAAAGTTTGCGGCGGGATTGGGCTTTGAAAATATCGATATGACCGAATCCGATTCAATCGGAGGGGGAAAACAAAATCCGTCACCGTTTACTTTGGCCGGCGCGTTTGCCGCATTTGGAAATAACGGGATGTATCATAAGCCGCACACGGTGAAAAAAATCGTGCTGATGGATGGAGAAACGGAGATTAAAAATAAAGTTGAACCGAAAATCGCCATGAAAGACTCTACTGCTTATATGGTTACCGATATGCTGAAAGATGTACTTTCCTCTAAAGCAGGTGCCACCGGTAAAGCAGCGGCGATTCCAGGACTTCCTGTAGCCGGAAAAACGGGTACGACAAACTATACCCAAGCAGAAATGAGGGAACACAATATTCCAAGGGGAAGTTCTCCCGATTCATGGTTTGCCGGTTATACAACGAACTATACAGTTGCTGTTTGGACCGGATATGAAAAACGGACAAATCCGATTCTGCCGAAAGATTTAAAAATCGCCCAGCAATTGTTTAAAAACTTGATGAGCCATGCATCTTCAGACATTGAAACACCTGATTTCAAAATGCCAAAAAGCGTTGTACGGGCAGCCGTTGAAAAAGGCTCCAATCCGCCGAAAAAGCCAAGCAAACATACGCCTGAAAGCAATATCGTACACGAGCTGTTTGTAGCCGGAACAGAACCGAAACAAGTATCACAGGCCTTTGACAAACTGGATGCTCCATCCGTCTCCGGCGAATATAAAGAAGGAGAAAAAGCGGTTGTGTTTAATTGGTCGCATCCTGAATCAGGTGAGCTTAAGTTTCAGGTGAAAGTAAATATTGCAGGAACAGAAAAAGATCTTGGAGAAATATCGGATACAAGCTATACGATTAGCAATGTGGAGCCTGGCAAGACTTATTCAATCAAAGTGACTGCCGTGTCGGAATCGCAAACAAGCTCACCAGGATCGGCAAGTGTCACGGTTCCATCCAACGAAGAGGATCAGAACGAAGAAGAACCAACAGACGGCGAAGAAGAACCGAATGAAGAAAATCCGCCTGCCGATAACGATCAAAACGGAAGCGGAAACGACAATCAAAACGACAATCAAAACGGGCAAAACAATAACAATAACAATAATCCTAATGATAATCAAAATGGGAATAACGGAAACAATAATGGGAATAACCCAAACCCTGGTAATAACCAAAATCCTGGCAATAACGGCAACCAGCAAGAAGGTGGCGATTCGGGCGAGACCCCGGACGACAATACAGACCAATCCGGCGGCTCCCCTCCACAGGCCGTTCGCCCGGCGAATAGAATGACCGGGTAAAATAACCAACAAAAGAAAAAAGAGCGCACAAGAGGCGCCCTCCGCTTGTAGAGAAAGTCGACGCACTTTCTCTACAAGCTTTTTTAATAGGTGTGATTGTACAGAACATCGCTTGTTTAAAAAAAAGCTGTCGAGGTTCCCCTCAACAGCCTTATTCAGCCATTTGTTTTTCCATTTTCTTTATTCTTTTCTTCCCTTCCCTGCAAAGCTCCAACAGCGGACAACTCGCACATTGCGGGTTTTGCGCTTTGCAATGGTAGCGGCCGAAAAAGATCATCCGATGATGGCTGATGGACCATTCTTCCTTCGGTATTTTTCGCATCAAAGTCTTTTCGACTTCCAGTACACTGTCTTTCCATCGGCAAAATCCCAAGCGTTTGCTGATCCTTTCCACGTGAGTATCTACAGCGATCGCCGGCACTCCAAATGCTACCGACACGACAACGTTAGCTGTTTTTCTGCCTACTCCGGGAAGCTGCATTAATTTGTCGCGGTCACTCGGTACGTTGCCATCATATTCGTTTATCAGGATGCTACACAGCTTTCGAATGTTTTTCGCTTTATTTCTGAAGAGGCCGATTGAACGGATATCATTTTGAAGTTCTTCTTCGGAAACAGCCAAATAATCTTCAGGTGTTTTATATTTTTCAAATAACGTTTTGGTTACCTTATTGACGAGAACGTCTGTACATTGAGCGGAAAGCAGCACCGCAATAACGAGTTCAAAAGGATTGGAATGATTTAGTTCACAATCGGCGTGCGGAAACATCTCACCCATCGTATCAAGACAATAGCGAATTTCTTGTTTAGTCAGCAATTCAATAAGCACCTGCCTTTATTGTTCCAGCCAGTTATAAAATGGTATTTTGTTGGAAGGCTCATGCGAAATGACTTTTGACCCCTGTTTAGTTGCCCTTTGTCTGAATTGACTTCCTTGCATGCGAGCCTGCTCAATCGTTTTAACCCCATTTTTCTTCCAACTGAATAATATGCGGTCAATATAACGGAAATTTACTTTTCCCGATATGACTGCCTCCCTTAACGCCGCTTTTATAATGGAGGGGTCCTGTTTGTCTTCATCCAGCCACATGGCGAGATTCTCGCATTCCATCGGGGAAAGGGGCCTGCCAAATTCCTGCTCAAAGACCGTGTATAAATCATGCTCATCATGAAGTGTATGTTCCAAGTCTTGTTGTTTTTTCTCCGCAATCAGTTCTTCCGCCAGCCGAATCCATAGAGGCTTCAAAGAATACTTTTCAAAACGGATTTTTTCCTCGGACATTCCCTCTTCTATGGCAATGAGCTGCATTTGGACGAGTTTCCCCAACATCGCAGAGCACTCATCCGCAGTGCTGGACATCCGTTCACACAGTTGCTCGGGTGTTGGAAACTCGTTTCCCCGATCCATAAAGAATTGAATATGCAAAAGCAGCACCAACTCTTTTTCGTCAAGGCCGATTTGTTTATATTTGTTTAACAACACACTTGGTATTTGAACCATACCTTCTTCCATCCACGATACAATCATTTCTTTATCCACATTCAGCACCTCATCTTTATTCATGTGGAGAGTTTTTTTACTCCTTCGATGGAAAAACCACGTACAACATGCACGTGGCTTGTATAACGCAATGATCGGCTTATCGGCTCTTTTCTTTTACAAAAGAATGAATACGGCGGATTGCTTCTTCAAGCGACTCCAGCGCAGTTGCATATGAAAGCCTGATATTTTCCGGCGACCCAAAGCTTGATCCGGGCACTACAGCAACAAGGGCCTCTTCCAGCAATGCTCCGACAAAGCTGTCCACGTCCTCATAGCCGGTTATCCGGGCAGCCTCCATTACGTTCGGATATAAATAAAAGGCTCCTTGCGGCTTCAGGCAAGTGACTCCCGGGATTTCATTCAGCTTTTTATATATAATGTTCATTCGTTCTTCAAAAGCTTGTCTCATCCGTTCAACCGGTTCCTGTGTCCCATTGTAGGCTTCGATAGCCCCGTACTGGGATGCCGCTGCCGGATTGGATGTGGAGTGGCTGGCGACATCTGTCATCGCTTTAATGATGGCTTCATCACCCGCGGCGTATCCTATTCTCCAGCCCGTCATGGAATGTGATTTCGAAACACCGTTAATGATGACGGTAATCGCCTTCAGTTCAGGTGAAATTTCCGCAATCGACACATGTTGGTTGCCGTCATATAAAAGCTTTTCGTATATTTCATCCGATACGACAACGATGTTATGCCGCAAGCAGACTTCGCCGATTTCTTCCAATTCTTCTTTCGTATAAATCATGCCCGTCGGATTGCTCGGCGAGTTGATGATGACAGCTTTTGTTTTTTGTGTAATGGCTGCTTTCAACTGTTGCGCTGTAATCTTGAAATGTTGGGATTCTTCGCCGGCAATATATACTGGCTTTCCTCCAGCCAGCTTTACCTGTTCCGGATAGCTTACCCAATACGGTGCGGGGATAATGACTTCATCCCCCTCATCCAAAATCACTTGAAAAAGGGTGTACAAAGCATGTTTTGCGCCGTTTGTCACAATGATCTCCGCCGGCTTGTAATCAAGCCCTTGGTCTCTTTGCAGCTTTCCTATGATCGCTTTTTTCAATTCAGGCAAGCCGCCTGTTGCCGTATACTTCGTATGTCCTTCTTTCATGGAGCGGCTAGCCGCTTCAATGATGTTTTCCGGCGTATTAAAATCAGGCTCTCCAGCACCAAGGCCAATCACATCAAGCCCGTTTTGTTTTAATTCTTTTGCTTTGGCCGTGATGGCCAAAGTGGATGAGGGTGTAACTTTTGAAACACGGTTTGATAATTGAATGTTCATGCCTATCCCTGCTTCCTTATAGATTTTCAATATTTCTCCACCATTTTCCGGTGTCAAAATGAATGTAATAATAATTTAAACGGGATTGATTGTCTAAATAGGACAATTCCCATACGGGGAGCTGTTTTTCCATGCCAAGCCTGACGCCAAGAATTTCCTTGGGCTGCTTTTCTTTCACCAGCATATCGATGGCTTCCTGCTTGGAAATGCCATCAGCCAGCTTTTTAGAGATGGTTTTTTCATCCTTTTTTTCCGGAATCCAAAAAACAACTTGTTCGCCCTTTTTTTCTTCTCCAATCAAAACATAATACGTTTGCGAACCGTTGTATAGATAAAAATCATCAATTTTCTTCAATTTTTCATCGGCGTTTATTCTTTGTTCCGCCTCTTTTCTGGCTTGTTTGACCGGATCCATCGCCTTTGTATATATGTATCCCCCTGCTCCTGCTAGAAGCAATAAGACTGAAAAAATGATAATAAGCCATTTATACATGTAACATCCCCCATTTAACGGCGGGCGCCGAATACACAAATTTTGTTACTCATAATAAGCCGTTTGAAAGCCAAAATATCATTAAACAACGCATTGCTCACCCATCATTATAACATGATGGGAATGACGTTATAAATACATTCTAGTCCACATTCCAGGAGCGTCGCAATTGCGGCGTTCTATTCATTCTCCAGCCATTGCTCTATTGCGGGGATAAGCTCCTTTAATGGCTGTTGTTCCACCTGGATCGGAGGAAGTGAACGCAGAAACGCGCTTCCATACATCGTTGTAACGATTCGGCGATCAAACACAATAAATGCCCCCCTGTCTGTTTCTTTCCGGATCAATCTTCCGAAACTTTGTTTAAATTGTATGATTGCTTCAGGCAATGAGTATGCGGAAAAAGAATTCTTCCCGGCTTCCTTGATCGCCTGCATTTTTGCAGCGGTTACCGGTTCATGAATATGGGAAAACGGGAGCCTGGTGACAACGATCGCGGATATACTTTCCCCGTTCATATCAATTCCTTCCCAAAAGCTGTTCGTTCCCAGCAAAATGGACTTTGTAAACTGCTGGAACGTTTTCAGAAGGCGGTGGCGGCTTCCTGAAGATATTCCATGAGCCAAGAGAACATACTCATGCAGTTCTTCGCTGTCCTTTAACAAATCAAACGTTTTTCTCAGCATATCGTGTGAAGTAAACAACACAAGAATTCGTCCCCTTGCTGCGTGGGCAATAGCGATTAAATGACAAGCGATCGCTTCTGTATACTCATCGCTTGCGACTGCGCTAATATCTGGCAAGTCACTTGGAATAAATAGCTTTGCTTTCTTTTCATATGCATACGGGGATTCAATCATTTTTTCAAGCTTTTGAAATGGCTGAATGCCGCACTCTTCCGCAAAAAATGCAAACGAACGGTTTACGGTCAAGGTAGCTGAAGTTAATACGACACTTTTCGCCGTGCCGAACAGCTTTTCGGATAAAAAGCGATTTGCGTTAAGCGGCTTCGCATGTATAAATGTCCTGTTTAATATTTGTTTTTTTTCTCCTTCAATCCAGACAATATCTTCTTTTTTTGGATGAAACACTAATCTGTCAAGGGTTGTTTGAATGGTATTCCATTGCTCACAAAAAGCCGTCGTTTCCTCCAATAGCGCCAACTCTTCCGGTTTAAGCGCCTTCCTTGATGTTTCCATCAAGCCAAGCCGCTCCGCAATTCCTTTTTGGATAAAACGGTGTCCGGCCGCTACCCTCTCGGCACACAATTCGATCGACTGCCACTTTCTTTCAAGCCTTGTTTGTGATGTGATGCTTACCTGCGCTTTATAGGCATTATTTTTATGTTGTTGAAAAAGCAGTTGCCCCATTAGTGAAAATAAATCATTTATTTCAAGATCAAAGCTGTTTAAGGCTTCGTCCAATTCAAATACATGAATGCTTGGCTCCAGTTTCAGCCGTTTTACGCTTTTTTCAAGTTTATACAATAGCTTTTTCTTTTCCGATGTGCCGATTCGTCCGAGCATGTTTTTCAGGTCGTAGTATCCCAAATGGACACCAAATGTATTTCGTGCCGCTTTTTCCAATCGGTGCGCTTCATCAATTATAAAATATTCAAGCTGCGGAATATCCATCCGTCCTTCCAAGCTTTTCATCAAGCTGGCATGATTCATGATGATAATATCGGCTTCGAATGCTTTTCTTTTTGCGCGCGCATAAAAATCTCTTTGATGCCAAGGATCTTCCCGCTGATGTACGTTTCTGTTCGAATGGCGTATCTTTTCCCAAAAAAACACGCCGCCGCCCGATAAATTCAATTCGTCCACATCGCCTGTTTCCGTTTGCACAAGCCATACGAGTATTTTCATTTTTGTGATGGCCTCATCGTATGAGTCACTATTTTCTCGCAGCGATTGTTCAAACTGAAATAGACTGATGTAATGGTCTCTTCCCTTTAAAAGCGCCGTTTTAAAAGGAAAGGGGATGATGTTTTTCAATTTGTCCAGTTCATTTTCGATCAATTGATGTTGCAGATGGATTGTATATGTACTGATGGCCACTTGCTTATTGTTGTTAACCGCAAAATAAATACTTGGCAACAAATAGGCGATCGACTTGCCAATCCCTGTTCCCGCTTCAATCATCGCATGGGTATTCGTTGTCAACGCTTTATACACCGTATCCATCATTTCAAATTGGCCTTCACGCAGAGTGAAATGGTGAAAGTGCTGTTGAAATAATTGGGCCTTCTCATCTGTTCCCAGCGGAAATGTTTCCGTTTGTAACGCAACATCCTCTCTTGCATCCGGGCATTTCCTTAAAGCAATGCCGCGCCATACATCCAAGTTTCCGGGGAGATTTTCTACATGTTTGCGTTTTTGGGCAAGAATGGCTCCAAATAAAAAAGTCAAGCCGCTGTCGGCTTTTTCTGCCAAACGGTACAGCATTTCCAACGTAACCACGGGAAGATTTTCTGCTTTTTTCACCAAAAGGAGGAAAAGTTCTGCTGTCGCCAGAGCATCACTGTCCGCCTGATGGGGATTGTCATGGACCACGTTCATTTGATCACTTAAATCTTGTAGTTTGTAGCTAGGAGAGCAGGGAAGAAGTATCTTGGCCAGTTCGACGGTGTCCAAAGTCAGATTCACCGGGTGGTGTTTTCCCGCATGTTTCAGCTCTCCATCCAAAAAGCCCAAATCAAACTTGACATTATGGGCAATAAATATCGAGTGTTCCAATATTGTATATACTTTATCAGCAATTTCTTCAAATTTCGGGGCAACCGTAACCATTTGATCATCAATTCCCGTTAGTTCTTGAATGAAAGCCGGAATAGGCTTTTCGGGATTTACAAGTGATGTGTATTGATCAATGATCTTTCCTTTTTCAATGATCACAATCGAAATTTGAATGATTCTGTCGCCCTTTTCAAAAGAATTTCCGGTTGTTTCCAAATCTACTGTGACATATCTTTTTTCCATTTCTTTCACACCTTTAATCACTGCCGTCATTCGGCTCTATGATAGTGTATCACACGCAGATTGATTCAGCCACAGACACGGAATATAAAAATAAGTGGGCTGATGCGCAAGAGGCGGGTCGTGCAGACGTTGGCTTTACGATGTGGATTCTCAGCCTGAAAACCCCAAAAACAAGGGGCAAAAGCGACCTTCTGTTGGCAATCTCAGGCAACGACGTTTTTATAAAGTTTGCGTTTTTTTGCGTGCGCTGGCAATGCTGGCAAAACTGTTTGTCCTGTCTTTTCGCTTGCACTCGTATATCCTGTTTGCAAAAATGCCTTTATGATCGTCACGCGCTCTCGCAAAATTTCTTTTCCTGCTGTTCCTTATTGGCAGTTGATCGTCCTCTTGCCATGTTCGCTTTCTTGAAGAGGGGGTTCCTGCGAACATAAAGCAAAATATATGCTAACAAATCCCGTCATAAAAAACGAAAAACGCCGAATTTTCCTATGCTAAAGAAATCATCGGCTTTTAATAATCGAACAAGAAGGAAGAAAGCATTCTTAGTCGAGCGGGAAAGTAATATTATACTCGGTTCCTAGTTGTGGTGTGCTCTTAATGCTAAGATCTCCACCATGAGCAATAATGATTTGCCTCGCAATGGCCATTCCTAATCCTGTTCCGGTATTATTAACTGATGCACTCGTCCCACGGAAATACCGTTCAAATAAGTGTTCAATCGTCTCTCGATCCATGCCAACCCCATCATCCATAATGAAAATGCGAATTTGTCTTGGATAAGACTGTTGTTCATGAAGTATGACTTTAATGTTAGTTTCGGGGGGATTATGTTTTATGCTGTTGACAATTAAATTCTCAAGGGCTCGCTTTAGGTATTTCATATCCATATTGAGATACATTTGTTCTTTATTCGTTTCAAATGAAAATCTTTTGTTTTTTGATTCGGGCAATCCTTTCAGATGTTTTAAAATATCTTTCAAAACATCTGAAAGGTTTTTTTGTTCTAATTGTAACGGAATGGCATTATTTTTTAATTGAAAAGTTAAGTTAAAGTCTTCAATTAGTTGCTCCATATACTCCACACGTTCCTCCATGATTTTGGAAAAGTGACGTACCTGTTCTCGTTCCCAATTATATTCGTGAGAAGATAGAAGTACAGTATATCCCTTGATAACAGACAAAGGGGTTTTAAGATCATGTGAGACTCCGGTCATCCATTCTTCCCTTGTTTTTTCCAATAATTTGCGTTCTTCTTTGTTTCTCTGAAGGGCTGATGTAAGCTCAGAAAGGGCATTTATCAATTCTTGATACGTTTTATATTCAGCTTTGTTTCTCCAGCGCTGTTTTAAACTTAACTCCCTGTTATTAGCAGGTTCTTCGTATTTTTCTTTAGACAAATTGTCAATCCAAGATACGATATAAAGTAAAGGAGCGCCTAATTGTCTTCCAAAAAAATAAGCGATTAATATTCCAATTAAAATGATAGAAAGAATCCATACATTATTCATCCAATACAGAAAGGGATTACTTTCTTTCGAAGGCTTCCCCAAAACCCATGTTAGATCATGATCTCCTACAGTTTTATACCATGTAGATAACTGATATCCTTTTTTAGCAGGATATAGATAATCAGACACAAGTTCCCCCGGAATATAATGATCTGGTATCCTTTTTGGTTTATTAAAGGAAAAAATTTCATTCCCCTGTTCATCCAATACTTGCACCCACATTTTATTTTTAACTAAATCTTTTTTGATTTTCGAGTTTATTGAAAGTTTTTGATCAACAACAACCGTATGTCCGACAATTTTTTTAATTGACAATCGGGGAGTTTCTGTTTTGTTATAATCCAGAAAGAAGCTGAATAAAACAATACTAATGACGATCAGTAAACCCCAAATAATCATTAACCAGAAAAGTCGTGACACAAAGTAATTGGCGACATGATTTTTTAATTTCACTACAATTCCTCATTCGTTTTTACTTCAAATATATATCCTAGTCCGCGAACCGTTTTTATCCATTTGGGTCTGCTGGGATCTTCTTCTATTTTTTCACGTAAACGTCGTACATGTACCATCACTGTACTATCACCACCATATAATTCTCCCCATACATCCTTATAGATTTGATGTTTGCTTAAAATTTGATTAGGGTGTTCACAAAAATAAAGTAAAAGTTTCATTTCCTGAGTAGGGCACTCTATTCTTTCCCCATTCACAATTAGTCTCCCTGTATTGGGATCTATATTAAAAGAGCTAAAGTCATATATCTTTTTTCGCGAATACCGGGCCGGAACTTTCGTAGAGCGTTTTAATTGCGCCTTTACTCGAGCAACTACTTCTAGTGGATTAAAGGGCTTTGTAATATAATCATCTCCTCCAAAACTAAACCCCTGCAATTTATCTAAATCTGTCGTTTTAGCTGTAAGAAACAGTATGGGGACATCCGTCTTTGAACGAATTTTATTACATAGAGTAAAGCCATCTGTATCGGGTAACATCACATCTAACAAAATAATATCTGGGTTATATTGCTTTGTTATGAAAAGCGCCTCTGCTCCAGTGGCAGCTTTTAAGATGTTTTGAAACCCTTCCTTTTCAAAGACGGTTATTAATAAATCTAAAATGTGTTGATCATCGTCAACCATCAAAATGTTATGATCCTCAAGTTTAAAAGTCATCCTTTATCCTCCCCCTATCTCCATCTATATTTTACATAAAAGCAAAATAAAAAAAGCTGTTGAGAAAAAAATTAATAATCCGTTTAAATTTCTCAATAATCGGAATAATGATGTGATCCTTTGTTGTTCTATGACTGTAAATGAAGTTGAAAAAATTATGGGGATAAGCCGTTAAGCAAATGTTAAGGAAAAGTTTCATTCCTGTTTAATCAGTTTCGCTTACGATAGAAATGAGGTGAGGAACAGATGAATGATCACATTTTGATGACTGATGATCTAACTAAAAAATACAGAAAACACACATCTGTAGATGGATTACATTTGCGAATGGAGCGTGGCCAAATTTATGGATTTCTTGGTCCCAATGGGGCCGGAAAGACAACAACGATTCGGATGTTGCTTGGTTTGGTCAAGCCAACAAAAGGCAGTATTGAAATTTTTGGTCAAAACCTAAACAAAAACCGCCTACAAATTTTACAGCGGATTGGATCGTTGGTGGAGTCCCCAACATACTATGGAAACTTAACCGGACGTGAAAATTTAGAAGCTGTTCGCCGGTTACGAAATCTTCCAGAAAAACGTGTAAATGAAGTACTGGAAATTGTCAGGTTAACGAAAGTGGCGAATCGACTAACAAAAGAGTATTCGCTTGGTATGAAGCAGCGCCTCGGGATTGCTACGGCCTTGCTTAGTCATCCAGATTTATTAATTCTGGATGAACCGACGAATGGGTTAGATCCGTCTGGAATTCAAGAGATGAGAGAATTGATTAAAGAATTACCGAAGAATGGTATGAGTGTCCTTGTATCTAGCCATTTGTTGAGTGAAATAGATCAAATGGCAACACATGTAGGAATCATTCATAATGGAAAAATGATTTTCCAAGATTCCATTGAATGTTTACGAAAAAAACAGAAACCTTTATTAAAAATAGGAGTTAGTAATGTGATGAAAGCAAAGGAAATATGTAAAGAACGGGGAGTAAGGGCTGATTTACAAGGGGATTTCTTGTGGTTATCCCAAACAGATCCAGAGTTTGTTTCAAAACTTAACGCCACCCTTGTTCATTCGGGTGTCTCAGTGTATCGACTTGAAGAAGTGAAAAGAACGCTTGAAGATATCTTCTTAGAATTAACGGGTACAGAGGGAAGCTTATGAAAAATATATTATGGGCAGATCAATTAAAATTAAAACGGTCGTCGTTATTGATTATTGTTTTACTAGTTCCCTTACTGATCTTGGCATATGAGTTGGTGAATCTCACTTATCGTGCCGAGTTTGTGGAAAAACAAGCTGAGATGTTCAATGCGGGGTCTATGTGGATGTATCTATTGTATGACAATAGCTTGTTGTTTGGTTTGGGTTTCCCATTAGCCGTTACACTTGCCGCATCAGTGATAGCAAATATTGAACATCAGGCAAGTGGGTGGAAACTAACTCTTTCACTGCCTTTATCTAGAGGTAAAGTTTATATAAGTAAATTTGTTTGGCTAACATTGAGTCTATTCCTTTCCACCTCTATTTTTCTGATTGGCATGGTTGTATTGGGAAAAGTACTGGCATTTGAAGGAGAGATTCCTTGGGGCTTATTGATAGCGGATTGTTACGGGATGTTGGTTACAGTATTACCCATAATGGCTTTTCAATTTTGGTTATCCATGACGATTAAAAATCAAGCTTTCTCTATTCTTATTGGATCAATTTCCTCTATTATGGGTTTATTTTTAGCGGCTGCCCAAACAACAAGGTGGTTTCCTTTAGCTTATCCCATCCAATCATCAACGGTTATATTGCAATACGAGGGGATAGGACTTAACCCGGATTTTTCAGCCTATCTCGTCATCAACTTGATAGTAGGGATCATCCTTTTGTTTATAGGTTCTAAGCATTTTGCTACACGAAATGTCCAGTAAGGGGAGATTATTTTGAAAAATGTCTTATACGTTGAACAATTAAAATTAAAACGCTCTAAGCTCTGGCTACTTTACGTCTTAGGCCCGCTATTAGGTGTATTCGTGGCTTATTTTAATTTCTTTAAAAACTATGACCTTTTCATGCAGCCAGGAGATCATGAATGGATCGAAGTATGGACACAAGTGGCGTTATTTATGGGGCCTTTTATATTGCCAATATTAGTTGGGATTTACGCAGCTCTTGTTTGTAGAAGTGAACATGTCGGAGGAGGATGGAAACAACTATTAGCCTTACCGATCAAACATTCAGAAGTCTTTTTAGGGAAATTTCTAACAGTGGTAAAAATGGTTGTTATCACAATGTTAATCTTATTAATCTTTTTTATAGGATTTGGTTATATAAAAGGAGTAGAAGGCAGTCTTCCATTATTTACAATACTTGGATTCATGCTTAAAGGTACTTTAGCGTGCTTGCCATTGATTTTGCTACAATTAATCATATCAATAAGGGCAAAAACATTCGGTATACCATTAGCGGTTAGTATTATTTTTACTCTTCCGTCTATAATTGTTGCTAGCACACCTTTAGGGCAGATTTATCCTTGGACCCAACCTATGCTAGCTATGTCACCTGAAGATGAATCACCAATTCAATCTTACTTCTTATTTTATACAGTAGTTATTGGATCTTTTACCGCTTTATTCCTGTATGGTTTGCGTAGTTTTATAAAACGGGATATGGCTTAATAGATTCTGGCCGCTTTTCGTAATTCAATAAACCAGTTTCACCATTGTTTCAGCTTTAAAAGGGGGCTGTTGCCCGTTAATGGCCTTAAAAATGCCCGCAGCCTTTTGTTGGCTGCGGGTCATATATTATGACACATCAAAGATGATGTTGTCGATGAGTCTGGCTTTAGAGAATTTGACAGCTATGGCGATGATGATGCGTCCATGGATTTGTTCAAGAGGCTGAAGCTCCGGATAGCTTAGGATATCGACATAATCGATCAAAGCGTCCGTACGGCTCTTTAAAAAGTCTATAACCGCATTTTTTATTTCCTCGATATCGGTTGCTCCTTGTTCAATTTTATGTTTTGCCAGGAGCAAGCTTTTATAAATGCACGGGGCCTGCTCTTTTTCACGAGCGGATAAATATACATTCCTTGAACTGACCGCAAGGCCGTTTGCATCCCGAACAGTTTCAACGGGTATAAGTTGTACCGGGAAATCATAATCGGCAACCATGCCGGCAACAACCGCAAATTGTTGGGCGTCTTTTAACCCAAAGTATGCCTTGTCGGGCATGACGATGTGAAATAATTTTGCCAGTACGGTGACCACCCCGTCAAAATGTCCTGGCCGGTCATTGCCGCATAACGCATGATTACGCTTTACGACACTCATTTTTGTCGACAATTCGGCGTCATACATATCTGAAACGTTTGGAATAAACAATAGATCGACACCTGTCGTTTCAGCAAGCCTTTCGTCCCTTTTTTGGTCACGGGGGTATGCTTCATAGTCTTCATCCGGTCCAAATTGCAGGGGATTTACGAAGATACTCATAACAACGATATCATTTTCCTTTTTGGCCTTGCGCGCTAGGGTCAAGTGACCCTCATGAAGATACCCCATCGTTGGAACAAATCCAATCGTTTTGCCTTTAGACTGAAGCTGTTTTGCCATTTGTTGCATCTCTTTTTTCTCGGTGATGATTTTCAATTTTATTTTCCTCCGTACAAAGAAGCCAACTGGCTCTGTTCCATATTAAATGTGTGTATTTGCGCATCAGGAAATACACCTTGTTTTACTTCATGAATGTACTGCTTCAACCCTGTGGTTACATGTTCATTCACATCGGCATATCGTTTGGCGAACTTTGGAATTCTATCGACACCAAATGTGGCCAAATCATGAAAAACAAGAACTTGTCCATCTGTCTCAGGACCGGCGCCAATGCCAATCACCGGAATATTTAATTGTTTCGCCACTTCTTTGCCAAGCTGCTGGGGAATGCATTCGAGAACGAGCGCAAAGGCACCCGCCTCTTCGCATTTTTTGGCTTCTTTAATAAGCGTTTCAGCCGCTTTTGCTGTCTTCGCCTGTACTTTATAGCCGCCAAGCACCCCTGCCGTCTGCGGAGTCAATCCTAAATGTCCCATGACGGGCACTCCCGCTGTTGTAAGAGCCTGGATCGTTTGTATGACTTCACCCCCGCCTTCCACTTTGACAGCATTGGCACCGCTCTCCTGCATAATACGGCCAGCCGCCCGCATCGCTTCTTCCCTGCTGATATGAAAAGACATAAAAGGGAGATCCGTTACGACAAACGTGTTTTTTGCACCGCGTTTCACGGCTTTCGTATGATGGACCATGTCATTGACAGTGACAGGTACGGTAGAATCATAACCGAGTACGACCATGCCAAGGGAATCCCCGACAAGAATCATGTCCACCCCCGCCCCTTCCGCCAGTTTTGCCTGGGGAAAATCATATGCGGTGACCATAGCGATTTTTTCTCCCGCCTGTTTCATTTTTACAAAATCAGCAGTCGTTTTCATTTTTCATTTCCTCCTTTTTGTTAGAGGAGCGAATGCAGTTCGAGCAATTGGACGCCTAAAATACAAAAGGAATCCTCTCCAAAAAGGCAGAAGGACTCCGTAACATCCCTTTCACTCGCTTCGGTCCTCTGTCCCCGTCCTCTCTATGGATCAAGGCAGATATTAATATAAAAAATACATCAAATGAAAATGGTGCAGCTCGTTAAGATACCGCCCAATAACATAATAGCAAAATAAATAGAAAAATTCTATCAATCCGATAGTTCTATATCGGCAGAGTAAACTTCGTGTATCGTGCCGTGTTCATCCTCCACTTTTAATACGCCTTCATCCGTAATGCCAAGTGCCCTGCCGACAATCTCTCCGGTAACCGTTCTGGCTGTGATTACTTTTCCAATGCTGATCGCATACGTTTCCCATAATAGTTTAATCGGCGCAAACCCCTTGTCCAAATAAATGCCATAGTATTTTTCAAAATCTTTTAAAAACGTTTGGATCAGTTGCGCTCGCGAAATTTTTTTCCTTTTTTCAATATATAATGATGTGGCTTTTCCCCGGATACTTTCATGGAGATCTTCTATATCATGGTTGGCGTTTATACCAATGCCAATAACGAGAGATGAGATTTTATCCGCTTCCGCTTGAAGCTCGGTCAATATCCCGACTACTTTTTTACCGTTTATCAAGATGTCATTCGGCCATTTAATCTCCGGATGAAGGCCTGTCACTTCGCCAATGGCATTTGCTGCTGCAACAGCCGTAATCAAAGTAAACTGCGGAGCTTTTTGGGGAGGCAGAACCGGACGGACGATCATACTCATCCATACTCCCTTTTTCGGCAATGACGACCAACTCCGCCCTAGCCGGCCCCTTCCTGTTCTCTGCTCTTCGGACACAACGATAGTCCCTTCAGGCGCTCCTTCATGTGCCAGCTGATGCGCTACCTTTTGGGTGGATTCGACTGATTCGTAAAAATGTATATTTCTTCCAAAATGCTCCGTTTCAAGACCAAATAAAATGTCACTCTCGGTCAAATCTTCCGGCGTATTGATGATTTTATAACCTTTATTTCTGACAGCTTCCAAAATGAAGCCGTCCTTCCTTAGTTCTTCTATATGTTTCCAAATAGCTGTCCTGGAACAACCGATCTTCTCGGCAAGTGTCTGGCCGGACAAAAATTCGCCATCGGCATCAGAAAGTGCTTTAATCAATTGTTTTCTTATATCAATCGACAATTTTCCATCCAACTCCTGATTTCTTGTTTATGATTTGCGATTTCACCGTTTATGACCGCCTGCGCCGCTTCATGGAGAACCTTTCCGATCCAGGGCCCGCTTTGTTTACCTGTCCAGCGAATGAGATCATTTCCGTTCACAGTCAATTCCTTCAACGATTTAATGGGAAGACTTTCATACTTATCCAGCAAATGAGCCAATTGTACATCCTCTCTCTTGATCGTCAGAAAAGCCGTTTCTACAAGAAGAGCGATTTCTTTTCCAGCGGTAAACAGTTCATCCCTGCTCCAAAAGTGATCTTTACGCAGCATCAGGTATGAAAGAGCCATTGAAAGCAGTTTTATTTTTTTGGACGGAAGCCGCCATTTCTTTAATATAGTAACAGGATGTTCCCCGGAGAAATATAATGCTAACAGCCACATATCAAGGTTTTTTAAGGAAGAGATTTCCAGCTTGGTCACTGACTGCACGACATGTTCTTGATTGAATAAAGCAGGCAATTGCTTATAAATGCCTGTATGAAAAAGCAATTCCAAAGCCTTCTTTTTGTATTTTCCATCTAATAGCTTTTCAAATTCAGCCGTTATTCTTTCTACGGAAATATGGCGCAACAAATCGACATGCTCTTTTATCGCTTTTTCGGTTTGTTTCTCCAAATGAAAACCGAGCTGGCTGACGAATCTTACAGCACGCATTAGCCGCAAGGCGTCCTCCTGAAAGCGCTCATCAGCCGATCCAACGGTGACAATGACTTTTTTTTCCAGTGCCAAACGGCCTGCAAAAGGATCAATGAAATTTCCCTCTTTATCCATGGCGATCGCATTCATTGTAAAATCGCGTCTTTTTAAGTCTTCGTATAAACTTCGGACAAATGTAACTGATTCCGGCCTTCTATAGTCTTGATAGTCGCCTTCTGAGCGGTATGTGGTCACTTCGTAAGATTTTCCATTTTGTATGACCATAATCGTTCCGTGTTCAATACCCACATCGACCGTTTTTGAAAATATGGTTTTCAGCTCAGCCGGCGTCGCCGATGTTGCAATATCCACATCATGAATGTCTCTGCCAAGCAAAAAATCTCTCACAGCACCGCCGACAAAGCAAGCCTCATAACCAGCCGCTTCAATCTCATGAATAAGCGGCAATGCGGACAAGAAAGGTTCTTTCATATGCCGATCCTTCTTTCTCATAAGTTAAGGAGAGATGTATACAACGTTTCATATGATGATACGATAGCATCAGCCTGGAATCGCTCCTGCGGAGTGTGTTCGGCATTCGCCGAAAATATTTCATGCTTCTCCTTATCTTCAAGTAAAATCAGTGCTTTTTCGGCTGCTTCATCGGTATTTCCTAGTTCACAGAGAAAACCGTTGTATCCATCTTCAATAATTTCGGGGATTCCCCCGACTCTTGTTCCAATGCAAGGCACGCCGCACGCCATTGCCTCCAATGCCACCAGCCCGAAGCTCTCTTTTTCGGATAATAGCAACATCAAATCACTCATCGAATATAGCTCTTCGAGATGATCTTGCCGACCAAGAAACAACACTTTTCCATCCAAAGACAAGTTTTTTACGAGTTCACATATCTTCGTCATTTCCGGTCCATCACCGACGAGCAGCAGTTTTGCGGGCAAGCGGGAGGCGATGTTTGAAAAAGTTTTAACAACGTCCTGTACCCTCTTTACCTTCCTGAAATTGGAAACGTGGATGATCACTTTTTCCTCAGGAGAGATGTCGTACGTTTCTCTCAATCCATTTACTTGTATTCTTTTATATACCCTGTCATCGATAAAATTGTGAATGACATCAATTTCCTTATCAGGTGATACAATCGTTCGTGTTTGTTCAGCAAGGGCATATGAGACAGCTGTTACCCGGTCTGATTTTTCAATGCCGAAACGGATGGCATCCGCCAAGGTTGAATCATAGCCCAAAACGGATATATCTGTTCCATGAAGCGTCGTTACAATTTTTATATCCTGCCCCGACATTTGTTTGGCCAAAATGGCGCAAACTGCGTGCGGGATCGCATAGTGCACATGCAGTATATCCAGTTCTTCCCGTTTGATTACCTCCGCCATTTTACTGGCTAGGGCGATGTCATACGGCGGATATTGAAAAAGCGAATATTGATTTACAGCAACCTGATGAAAGAAAATATTCGGGTCCCATCTATTCAACCGGAACGGAATATTGGAAGATATAAAATGGATTTTATGCCCTCTTTCGGCAAGAAGTTTCCCAAGCTCGGTCGCAACGACACCCGATCCGCCCACTGTCGGGTAACAAGTAACACCAATTTTCAGTTTCATAAGCTACAAGCCTTCCCCAAATATGTTGTTATTTACAAGCAAAGGGCGATCCGTTTTAAACCCTTCTGCAAAAGCAACCCCTGTTTCAAGACCATAAAGCCTTTCCCTTGCCTCAATTCGTTCTAGATAACCGTTTGTAAGCACTGTCTCCACGCCGTTAGGCCCTTTCATAAACTGCGACTCATAGGCACGAAGCGCGAACAGCTTTTCTTCGATAAACAAAGAAATATCCACGGCAACATCAGGACGCGGCTGGCTGTTGATAAAGTAATATAGTAACTGTCTTGCTTTATGTACACTTTGGCCATCCGCATCATACTTTTGAATGCCGGCCGAAAAAAAGGCTTCCTTCACAAGAGCCGCGCAATTGCCATGGTCTGGGTGCCGATCTTCCCAAAAAGGAGCAAAAACGACAATCGGCTTGTAACGGCGAATGACCCCCGCGATTTTTTTTATGTATTCTTCTTTCATGAATAAGCCGCGGTCCGGAAAATGCAGATTAATTCGCTCATGCACATGCAGCCTTTGGGCCGCTTCCTTTGCTTCAGCGTGTCTCTTCTCGACAGTTCCATTGGAAGAGAGTTCGGCCTCAGTTAAATCACAAATGACAATTTTTTTGCCTTCAGATGCCCATTTATAGATGGAGCCGGCCATGCCGATTTCTACATCATCGGCATGAGCCCCAAAAGCAAGAATATCTATTTGCTCCAGTTTCAACAGAAATCCCCCTTTTTAGTCTATGATAGATTCCAAACCGTAGACAAGGGTGTTTAATTGAAGTACGGTCTCCACCGAGACTTTCACTCCGGACATAAAAGATGCCCGGTTATACGAGTCATGCCTGATTGTTAAGGTTTGTCCGTTAGAACCGAAGATCACCTGCTGGTGGGCGACTAATCCCGGAAGTCTTACACTATGTATTCTCATACCGTCAACTTCGGCGCCTCTCGCACCTGAAATGGTTTCCTTTTCATTTTCGTGTCCCTGTGCCTTTGGTTCCCTGTTGACGCCGATCATTTCTGCCGTTTTGACAGCGGTTCCTGATGGAGCATCTAACTTTCGATCATGATGCATTTCAATAATTTCAACGTCTTCAAAGTACTTTGCCGCCGTTTGGGCGAATTTCATCATTAATACGGCGCCGACCGCAAAATTCGGAGCAATGATGCAACCCAGACTTTTGCGTTCAGCAAGCTCTTTTAACTCTTCAAGTTGTTCCGGCGTAAAACCGGTCGTGCCGACAACCGGGCGCACTCCGTTTTCCAAAGCTGATTTTGTATGTAAGAAACCTAGATCGGGGGTTGTTAAATCAATCAATACATCCGCTTCCACCTCCCGGAAGCACTCATGTATATCAGTGTAGATCGGAACATCCAGTCCCGAAAAACCTTCCGTATCCGATAACAGCTTTCCGTTATTGATGCGGTCAATGACGGCTGTAAGCCGAAAATGCGGTGTTTCTTTTACAAGGTTTACTGCTTCCCTGCCCATTCTTCCCCGCGGGCCGGCTACAATAATGTTAATCTCATTCATCATTTTGTTCACCTTCATTTTTTTTAGTCCATCTGTCTTTGTCTCTCGTTTTGAACTTATGCATGACTCGGTCGTGGGCATCTTGTAAATCGATGTCCAAGGAATTGGCCAAGCAAATCACGACAAATAACAAATCGCCAAGTTCTTCCTCTACTGTTTTTTCTGTTTCATCGGCTTTTTTCTTTTTTTCACCATAATAATGATTAACTTCCCTTGCCAGTTCCCCCAACTCTTCGGTTAATCTGGCAGTCATGGCCAAGGGACTGAAATACCCTTCTTTAAACTGGCCGATATAGTTATCCACTTCATGCTGCATTTCCTGTAACGTTTTTCTATGACTCATCATTTCTCACCTTGATTCATTATTTCTTCACCTTCTTACCATATGTTAGCTAATTCTTTTTTTTTATACAAATGAAAATGCTTCAGTAAAGTGAAACTTCATTCAGTAGGAGTTCCATCTCCTACTGAATGTTAGTTGAACCAATCGGGCATTTAAGTGCCGTTTTCTCACACTTTGACCTTTTGTATCAAATCAGGTCTTGAAGTGGTGTATATGGCACCTTACATGTGGGGTAAAAGTTGCCGCTAAATGGAGTTATTGGATATAATGTGAAATACTCGGTGAAAAAAATGTGCAGGGAGAGAAGGAATTGTGCCTTTTCAATTAAAAGTAAAGAATATCCTATATATCTTATTGGGTGCGGGCATTTTTGCATTCGGACTTGTTCATTTTAACATGCAAAACCATTTGGCTGAAGGAGGATTTACGGGAATTACCCTTCTTCTTTATTTTCTATTTCACATTGATCCTTCCCTCACAAATTTACTATTGAATGTGCCCTTATTTTTCATTGGCTGGAAATTGCTTGGCAAAAAACCTTTTCTTTATACCCTTATAGGGACGGTTGCCGTTTCGATATTTTTGTTCATTTTTCAGAGATTTGAGATTTCCATTCCGCTGGATGGCGACCTTTTTCTCGCTGCGTTATTTGCCGGAGTGTTTGCCGGCATTGGCCTGGGAATGATTTTTCGCTTTGGGGGAACAACGGGAGGCGTTGATATTATCGCCCGTCTCTTATTCAAATACAAAGGCATAAGCATGGGCAGAACAATGTTCATTTTTGATGCATGCGTCATCCTTTTATCTTTAATCACCTACTTGGATCATCGGGAAGCAATGTATACGCTCGTTGCCGTATTTGTCGGAGCGCGTGTCATTGATTTCATGCAGGAAGGGGCTTATGCAGCGAGGGGCGCCATGATCATTTCTGAGAAACACCACGGCGAAGTAGCTGACGCCATCATGAAAGATATGGGCCGGGGCGTAACTGTATTAAGAGGACGGGGATCTTTTACAAAAGAGGAAAAAGATGTGCTCTATTGTGTGGTTGGCCGAAATGAAATTGTCCATTTAAAACGGATTATTTCAACAATCGACCCGCAGGCGTTTGTGTCTGTCATCGTCGTTCACGATGTGATGGGCGAAGGATTTACACTTGATGAAAATAAAAGACCGCTTGATCTATAAGGTAGGCTTTCTTGATATGTTAACAGCACGAGCTGAAATGAAGAACCTTAAGCCGCCCGCCAGGAATGAGACGTAGACGTTTCCAGGAGGCGGCTTGTCAGCGCGCAAGCAGTTCAAGAACTTCATATGCAGCTTTGAGTGGAGCTAACCGGAGAGCTGGGAGTAAGCCAATAGGCACCTGACATTATGTTTCCTCCCTTCTCTCACTTAGCTTGCATCAGCTTGATGTTTAGCCCTTCCTCCAGTTGAATCAATCATAAAAAAAGCCCGGTGCAAAAGAGCGCCGGACATATTTACCTATTCACGATTTGTAAAAATAAGGATCAATCTGAGCAATTCCAATACGGCGACAGCGGCTGCCGCAACATATGTCATCGCTGCCGCATTCAAGACTTTTCTCGCGTCGCGTTCTTCCGAGTTGCTGATCAGGCCAAGCGAGACGATCTGGTCCATGGCTCTGGAAGAAGCATTGAATTCAACCGGCAGTGTAACGAGTTGGAATAAAACTCCCGCCGCCATCAAAACAATGCCGATTAACAGCATGTTGGAAAACGCGGTGGAAAGCAAGCCAATGATAATAAATATCCAGGCAATGTTGGAGCTGATGTTTGCAACCGGTACCAATGCGTGTCTAAAGCGCAAAGGCGCGTATCCCTGCTGGTCTTGAATGGCGTGTCCGACTTCATGGGCTGCCACAGCGGCACCGGCAACCGATGGACGATGAAAGTTGTCTGATGACAAATGCACCGATTTGGTGATCGGATTGTAGTGGTCACTTAAAACGCCAGGGGTTTCCTTAACTTGGACATTATATAAACCGTTGGCATCCAATATTTTTCTGGCCACTTCTGCTCCTGTAATGCCGGCGGTTGTTGGAATTTTTGCAAATTTTTTATACGTACTTTGGACCCTAAATTGTGCCCATATGGGTATGATTATGATCAACAAAAAA
Source organism: Siminovitchia sp. FSL H7-0308 (assembly GCF_037980985.1). NCBI lineage: Bacteria > Bacillati > Bacillota > Bacilli > Caryophanales > Bacillaceae > Siminovitchia > Siminovitchia sp. FSL H7-0308. The sequence continues at coordinate 1,714,393 of NZ_CP150282.1, read as the reverse complement.
TACATTAAATATCCGCCCATTTTTACCCTCCAATACAAGTAGCTTTACTATTATTTTATGGGATAACTTGCTGTTGGTCAATTATTTGGATCTTTTCGCTTCCTCTCTTTTTTCTCACCTTTATACTTGCGCCAACTGACATAGGAAAGTGTCAAAATAATCACGCTTCCGGTCATGGATATGACCCACCATAATGAAGGATCCGCCTCATCCTCATCCACTTCGGCAAAGAGACGCTTTAAATCGGCTTCAAAATCCTCTAGTTGGGATGTCCAATTTTGTTCAGTAAATTGTGAGCGGTAATTGTCAAAGAAAGCAATTCTTGAATCAATTTTCTGAAGCTTTTCAGCGGGAAGATCAATTTTTAAACTTGGCTGGATTACGCTATATATGGAAAGAAAGTCGTTTAAATGACGATTGTAAGATTCCTGGTCGCCGTCCAGCGCAGCATTTTTCACTTGGCGAAAGCTGTCCATGATAGAGCCTTCCATTTCAAGCCACATGGGTTGATGATTGGATTGGACAGCGTCATTGGCCAATCGGAAGGCTGTCACCATCCGAATCCTTTCTTCTTTATCCATGTCAACGCTTGTAACTGCCCTGAGCGCCTCATGATGAGCGGCAGTAAGCACTCTTAACTCGTCCATAGTAAACGTTTGTTCTTTCATGCCTTGCTTAGAGAACTGCACGGCATAACGTTCCAAAAGGACCTTTGCTTCGTCGAACCGCGAAAATTTTGTTAGCTGCAAGGCCTCGTCAGCCAGTTGATCGAGCTCCTCAATGACAGGATCAGGTTTTGAATTGGCTAAGCCGCCATTTAGAAAGAGAGTCAGGCTCAGAAGGATCCCGGATAACAATTTCATAAGTGCCCCTCCTCATACTACTTGTAAAAATGTATGAGAAAGTGGACAAGAATAGACCTTTTTTAATATTTGCCTAATGATTATTGAATATGTATTGTGTCACGATTTCTGCGCGCTGCATAATAAGCAATTCCCACCGATATAATACTCAGCCAAAATGTAAAATAGCCAATCTCACGTACATACAGCTCGAGTCCGGGATATTTGGGATATTGCATAAATACATAATCTATGACGTCATTGTGGAAAGTCCATACTGCTGCCGCCAAAACATGTTTGATCTTCAATTGATAAAAAGGTGCATATAATACTGCCTGCAGGGCCATTGCCCCGTGAGAAGCGATCAGCATATATCCCTGCCAGGGCAGTACACCCGTGACATTCAGTGTCAGGATATTCATGACAACAGCCCAAATTCCATACTTTACAAGCGTTACGCAGGCAAACGCTTCAAAGATGGGGGAGTTTTTATTTTGAATAAAAGCCATCAGCACGAAAACAAAAAAAAGGCTGGCTGTCGGACTATCCGGAACGAATGGAATAAAGATCAAAGGTGTGATTTCCAACTGGCTTTTATACCAGTAATAGCCATACATTGTACCGATGGCATTGACGATCAATAACATCCATAATATACGTCTATCCATCAAGATCGTTAACAACAACTTCACGGGGCACACCGCCTTCCCTTTACATAAAAAGCCGGCAAATTTGCCGGCTTTCAGAGTATATTATTCACTTTTCAAGCTGGCAATAAATTCTGCAAGCTTGTCTAAATCTTCTTCAGAGCCATTATATTGATCCGCGGGCATTGTCCCAACACCATTTACCGCAATATCTTTAAGTTCGTCTGGACTTAAATCAAGATTGACCAATGGTGGCGCCGCAGGTCCGCCTTCAAGGTTTTCACCGTGGCAATTAATACAGCTTTGAGCCGCATATATTTTATAACCTTCTGCCTCTGTGTCTATCTCAACATCGGCTTCTTCGGTAATTTTCCCTTGTTCCTTGGCCGCTGCCCAATCGTGATTCGCAACTGCTTCCCAAGTAAGGTAAAAAACGGAAGCAAATCCAAGCAGCATAAAGGCCGTTGCCAATGGACGCTTTATCGGACGTCGTTCAGGCCCCCGATCTAGAAATGGCGCAAGCATTAAAGCACCAAAGGCAAGACCCGGGATAATCAAGACGCCAATGACGTTATACGGCCCGGAAGCGAAACGATATTTGATTAATTGATAAAGAAACAAGAAGTACCAGTCAGGCAGTGGAATATAACCGGTATCCGTCGGATCGGCAATACGTTCCAGCGGTGCCGGATGAACTGCCGTCAAACATAAGAATCCGATGAGGAACACAGCGCCAACAAGCCATTCTCTCAACAGAAAGTCCGGCCAGAATGCTTCCGTTTTTCCCGGATATTCGGAATAGTCTTTGGGAACGTTCGGCATCCGTTCAGCAGGAATACGTGAATCGCCGACAAACTTCATCCCTTTTCCTCGTTTCATTTTGTCCCCTCCTTTAATCCGTTACTATTCAATAATGGTTAATGGGTTATTTTTTTATAGTGGACCAGAAATTCCTTGTCTTCTAATCAAGATAAAGTGAGCACCCATTAAAGCCAACAATGCAGCAGGAAGGAAAAATACGTGTATGGCAAAAAAGCGTGTCAACGTTTGCGCACCGACAATCGTCGGGTCTCCTGCTATTAAAGTTTTCATAGCAACTCCGATAAACGGAATCGATTCGACAATATCCAATGTAACTTTCGTTGCGAATAATGCCTTCATATCCCATGGGAGCAAGTAACCTGTAAGTCCAAGGGCCAGCATGACAAAAAAGATAAGGACTCCTACAATCCAGTTAAGCTCACGAGGCTTCTTATATGCTCCTTGGAAAAACACACGCAACGTATGTAAAAACATCATAACAATAACGACACTGGCTCCCCAGTGATGCATGCCACGGACGATCTGTCCGAAAGCCACTTCATTTTGAAGGTAATAAACGGATTCCCAGGCGTTTTTGATATCGGGTACATAATACATCGTTAAAAACATTCCCGATAAAATTTGGATAACGGTAACGAAAAACGTTAACCCGCCAAAACAGTAAACAAACGCAGAAAAATGGTGTGCCGGATTGACATGTTCGGGCACTTCATGATCTGCAATGTCTCTCCAAATCGGCGTAATATCCATTCGCTCGTCAATCCAGTCGTACATTTTGTTCAGCAATGATTACGCCCCCTTTACTTCTTTTTAACGAACGGATTTTCTTCTGGATTACCCAACATTAAAAAGCCGTCTTTTTCCTTGACTGGATAAGCATCCAACGGTCCTCTGGGCGGAGTTCCCGGAACATTGTTCCCGTCTTTCGTGTAAAGGCCGTTATGGCATGGACAGAAAAACATATCTGGGTGCTTTTCACTACCTGCCCAGTTAACGGTACAGCCTAAATGTTTACAAATGGGAGAAAGTGCTACAACCTCTCCTTTGTCATTTTTATACACCCAAGCTGTTTGCGTTACCTCGGAGGTGTACCACCCATCCTTTTGCTCATACTTAAAGTCAACACGGACAGGTTCTTCTGTAATATCGGCCATCTTTTTATCGGTCATTTTAAAATCACCAGCAGCTTCTGCCTTTAACACAGGATCCACTGCAAACCGAACCATCGGCAACAGCATTCCAGCCGCCATAAAGCCGCCCACTCCAGTTAGCGTATAACTTAGAAATTGGCGTCTTGTTACTGGATTTTTGCTCATCCCTATCCCCCCTCTGTCAGTAAGGTTAGTCCATCGGACAATTTATTGCGCACATTTACAAACTAGGACATCATAATAATATATCAATAAACCATGAAAATCAATAATATACAATCGGAAACAATGTCAACTATGTGGCGATTCCCTGCCACCCTTGAACGATTTCATTCATCAGCTGCTTGACCTGAGTTTCCATGATAGAGTGTTTATACTGCTCATCCAAATGTTCCAAGGGAACAGATGCGGCAAACAGCAGAGAAGCGGAAAGCTGTTCAGCCATACTGCGCCAACTTTCGTCCGATGTCAGTAAAAAGACATACTTCACTTCATGTTCTTTCATGTGCTCGACCCACTTTTGAATCGAAGAAACTTTTTCATTGTCCGCCATCTCGCTTAAGTATGTAAAAGGCGGCAATGCAAGCGCTCTTCCCTTAAATTGTCTTTCAAGGTGCTGTGACAACAAATGGGTGAATTCTCCCTTTTCGGCAATTTGTTTCATGTGGGAGCCAAAGCTGATCGGTATGAGCGGAACAATTACAGTATCAATGTAACTTTTTTCCTTCAAGTAAACTTCAATATCCTTTGCCTTCCACTCCATGTTTCACTCTCCTTTCTTTAAGTATGCTCCAAGACACTGGTTACCATTCTACCAAAAGAATGCGACTAAGACAAAAAAAACAAGGCTGGAACATAAGCAAATACGAAATAGCAAAAACCGAACAATTCATTTATAATTGTTCGGTTTATTTGTGTTAAAAAAATCCCTATCATCGCTACGTCAACATATTTCGCTTTCCGCAGGTCTCTTCCGCTTCCTCGGAAAGCAAAGGCCGCTTTCCTGCGGGATCTTCGGCTCGAGCTATTCCCGCAGGAGTCTACCTATTTTGACAACGCTAAAAGTTTGCGTATGATACAATGGGATCCATTTATCCCGGCACGCATGTAAGGTGCCGTAAAACTCCCACTTCAAAATCTTGAGTGAATACAAAAGGTCCGAGTGGGAGAAAACGGCACCTAAATGCCCGATTCGTTCAACCAACATTCAGTAGGAGGCCCTACTGAATGAAGTTTCACTTTATGGTTCGTTTTTTCATCAGCTGATTTAGTTGTGTCCCAGACTTTATTTTTGCTCTCTCAGTTCTTTTAACTGCAGCGACAGCTTTTCAAAAAGATCCTTATCGCGGCGATCAAGCGCCTCATCAATGGCCGTTAACAATTTGTCCTCTTGAAATTTCAGCAGACTTTCTTTCAAAAATTGTTCCGCGATGGCTTTATCTTTTTCACTGATCAGAACCGTCTTTTTAACGAATGGATTCTCCTCCAATACCGCGGCATATTGATGAGACAAGTGTGAACCACGGAAGTTGATCTGAATATAAATATCTTCATCCCGATTCAATCGAATATCATGAAAAGATTTTTCCGCATCGGTTGTCATAATATTATCCTTATAAAACCGGAAAGGAACTTCTCTTGTGCAATGAGTGGACATGATTAATCCTCTGGGACAGAACTGGGCTTCTTCAACAAAATGAACTTTCTCCATCAACTGATCGTGGCTCATCAAATAATTCAGAATCCAGACAGATTCTCTCCTTTTGAGTTGATAACGATTTAAAAACCAGCGAATAAAATCTTTTTTTTCGTTGACAGATACAGGGGTGGCCATTTCTATTCCCTCCTCTGTGAAGATATAGCCCCAAAGGCTGATCTTAATCTTGCAGACGGTCAATCCATTCGTGCCATTCCTCATTCTCAGGCTCCATTTCAGCCAATGAATGAAAGATATCCACCGCTTCTTCCGCTTTTCCATCCTCAATCAAAAAGTATGCAAAATGTTTTAAAAACTCCGGGTTGTGTTTAAGATCATTATATGCCTGCTTGTACTCGTTTAATGCATCAGAATACTGTTCCAGTTGCTGATGGCTGTACGCTGCATCCCAGCGCATTTCAGCATCCTGATTGTCTTTAAACATGGCTGTCATTTCCAGCACTTCATGATATCTTTCCTGTTTCATAAGAAGCCTTGTCAGCCGTTTGGCTGCCTCCGAAAGTTCCGGGTCAAGCGAAAGCGCCTCTCGCAAAAAGCTTTCCGCTTCGTCACTCCGGCCGGCTTTTAATAACAATGTTCCAGTGTATGCATACAAATCGGGATTAAATTCATCGACAGCCAACCCCTCTTTGCCAATCTGTATGGCCTTCTCCAATTCGCGGACCCGCTCATAGGATTTGGCCAAATATAAATAAAGTGAAGTGTAGTCGGGATCAAGCTGTTTCAGTTCATTGAATGCCTTTATTGCTTTTTGGTCGTTTCCTGCTTGGTAGCATGTCAAGCCGTAGCCAAAAAGCACGTTTAATTCCTGATGTTCTTCCAGAGCCTTCTCATAATAATGGATGGCATCTTCAAAGGCGCCGCCCGAACTTAACGCTTCAGCAAGCTTTGCATCCATGTTCTGTCCTGCAACAGTGTGCTCCCCTGTGCTTAATAATTGCTTGTAGCATACGCCGGCATCAAGAAAGCGGCCCTGTGACATATACAGCTCTCCCAATGCGTACATTATGATCGGTTCATCAGGAAATTTCTGTTTTGCTGTAAGAAGTTTCTGTTCACTTACCTCATACAAGCCTTGCATTTGGTATAAATCTGCTTCAAGGAGAAGTGCCGCCCCATACAGCTCATCCGTATCAGGGATTTTTTCCAGAAGAAGCAGTGCCTTTTCCTCCTGGCCCATTTCAATGAGCAGTTCAGACATGGACAACCTAATGTCACTGAGATCAGGGTATTGATTCAGAAGAGATTCATAAAGCTCAATCGCCTCTTCCAAAAATCCATACTGAGCCAACTGGCCGGCAAGTGAGTACTTTTCCTCATCGGAACTGTATTTTTTCACTCTTGAAAAAGATTGCATGGCTTTGTCAACATTTTGCGTTTGTATATATTGTATCATTAACTCGGCATCTGTCATAAGCAAAACCCTTCCAAAAACCATCTATGGTTTGATCAAGAAGATTATATTATTGTTTCTCCATCAACTTGTGAAAATCCTCTTTTCATTTTTAAAAAATGAAGCTTATTTTTTTAGTTTAGAGAACGTATTTTCCAATATCTTTTGGTCCATGTCAACGATTACCGGCTTGCCAATTTCCTCCAACAATACGAAGCGCGGCTGATCACTCAGTGTCTTTTTATCCCGCAACATCGTTTGATATACTTGCTGAAACTCAAGATCATCCGGTATGGTCGTCTGATATCCCAACTGTTTCGCCCATTGGACAAAATCTCCGATTGAAAATCTCAAGCCAGTGACTTGTTCACTTAAATGGAGCGCGTAAATCATTCCAACCATCACCGCTTCGCCATGGGCAAAAATACCGTAACCTTTGGATGTTTCAATAACATGTCCCAGTGTATGGCCAAAGTTTAGTATGGCTCGCAGCCCGCTTTCTCTTTCATCGACAGAAACTACTCCAGCTTTAATTTCGATTCCCCGCCGCAAAATATATGCCAGCTTGTCATCGGCAATAGTAGCTAGATCAGTAATTTCGGTCATCAAATATTGTAAAAAAGCGGGATCGGAAATAAATGCATGCTTCACCGCTTCGGCAAAGCCCGATCTTTTTTCTTTTATCGGGAGCGTCTTTAAAAAATATGTATTATACAGCACTGCATCAGGCTGATGGAATGCGCCTATCATGTTTTTGCCAAGCCGATGGTTAATGGCGGTCTTTCCACCTACGGCACTATCATGGGCAAGAATCGTTGTCGGAACCTGAATAAAGGAAATTCCCCGCATATATGCCGCTGCGACAAAGCCGGCCAAATCGCCGACAGCCCCTCCGCCAAAGGCAATGATGCAAGATTTCCGATCTAAGCCATGTTCGAGCGCATGCGTAATGCATGCTTCAAAAACCGTCAATTGTTTCGCTTTTTCTCCGGCGGGAACGGTGTAAACAACCGATGGAATCTCCTGCGGCATGTTCGCTTTTAAAGTATCCAAGTGGAGGGAGCCTACAATCTCGTCGGTAATGACGAGCAGTTTTGTATAATTGTTTTGAACGACGAGGTCTCCCAGCTCGTCCAAAGAAGCCGGACCGATGAATACAGGGTAACTTTTAGATGCAGTGCGAACGATCATTTTCAATCAAATCACCTCGTTATGAAAATGAAAAAACACCTGCTCGACGCAGGCGGTTTTCATTCGTTTTAATACACCCAGTTATTGATTAACTTGGAGTATTCAATCAGCTCTTCTTTCTTGAAAAAGAGGCCAATTTCCCTTTTGGCACTTTCAGGGGAGTCGGATCCATGAATAACATTTTTGCCGACCGTAACACCGAAATCACCGCGGATTGTGCCTGGGGCTGCATCTTTAGGGTTGGTAGCCCCCATCATTTGTCTTGCCGTGGCGATCACGTTTTCTCCTTGCCACACCATGGCAAATACAGGACCGGAAGTAATAAAGTCAACTAACTCCCCAAAAAAAGGACGTTCCTTATGCTCTCCGTAATGCTCTTCCGCAAGTTCGTTGGAAATTTGCATAAGCTTTGCTCCGATGAGCTGAAACCCTTTTTTTTCAAAACGGGAGACAATTTCGCCGATCAATTCTCTTTGCACACCATCAGGCTTAACCATTAAAAATGTTTTTTCCATTTGCATTCACTCCTGCCATAAGATCAAGTACAAATAACAAACAAAAACTCAAAAAGAATGATAACACTTTTTATACAAGCTGGCAAATTTTGTTTGGCTCATCAATGCCTTCTTTTTCCAATATAGTTGGCAATCTCTTGAAGAGGTCTTTTTGCTCGGTTGGCCGGCAACTCTTGCAAAATGTGAAGCGCCTTGTCAAGATAGCGCCTGCTGAGCAGGTGGGACTTTTCAATCGCTCCGGAGTGCTTGATGAGGTGAATGATTTTTTGCATTTCCTCTTTATTCGTATCTTCATTTACCTTTATAATTTCAGCTTTCAGCTCGGGAATTTGCATGGCATATAAAGCCGGGAGGGTGATGTTTCCTTGCCGCAAGTCCTCTCCGGCGGGTTTACCGAGTTCTTTTTCTGTCGCGGTAAAATCCAATATGTCATCTGTAATTTGGAAGGACATTCCGATATAATATCCAAACTTGTATAGGCGCCGGTATATACGCTCATCCGTTTTCCCTGCAATAGCCCCTAGTTCGCAGCTCACCGCGATTAGCAAAGCTGTTTTTCTTTTGATCCGCCGTAAATAATCTCTTATTGTTTGGTCAAAACGAAATTTATCCTGGATTTGCACCATTTCCCCAATGCAAACTTCGACTATTGCCTTTGCCAGTTTTTTATGGGCAATCGGGTTGGAAATATTGGTCATGTATTCCAGAGAACGCGCAAAAATAAAGTCGCCTGTATACATGGCCATCCGGTCATCCCAAGTATAGTTGATGGTCGGCCTGCCTCTTCTTGTATCGGCTTCGTCAATGACATCGTCATGAACAAGAGACGCCATGTGAATTAATTCGAGGGCAAGCGCCACATTTTTGATCGTGTCGATTTTATATTCGCCAAATTGAGCGGAGAGCAATACAAAGACTGGCCGTATTCTCTTACCGCCAGCTTTCAACAATTGGAGGGAGGCGTTTTGCAGTAATGTTGAATTGGAACAAACGGCGTTTTCCAGTTCTTTTTCAATTAAATCCAGATCGTATTTAAAGGTTGAATAAAGCCTTTTTAGTTTCATGTCATTTCCACCCAGCTATTTTTTCTCTTTCCATCCAATGTGGGCCGCTGCAGCCCCTCCACTAAAAGATTTGTAGATGACGTTCGTAAAGCCCGCCCGCCAAAACATTTGGGCCAGCTCTTCCTTTCCAGGAAAGTCACGCGCAGATTCCTGCAGCCATGAATATTCCTCATAGCTTTTCGCAAATAACTTCCCGAAAACGGGCATAATATACCGAAAATAGGCATAGAAGAGTTGGCGGTAGACAGGCAGAGTCGGCTGGGAAGTTTCCAGGCAAACGGCCATTCCGCCGGGTTTTGTCACCCGATACATCTCTTTCAATGTTTGCATATAATCAGGAACATTACGAAGGCCAAATCCTATCGTGACATAATCAAAACGATTATCTTCAAAAGGAAGTTCCATTGCATTTCCGTGAATGAGTGTCATTTGCTCCATATTTCTTTGTGCTTTCTTTTCTTCGGCAATTTTTAACATATTTTTACTGAAGTCAAGCCCGAACACCTGTCCTTCATGTCCGACTTTCTCCGCTAGTGAGACCGTCCAGTCTCCGGTGCCGCAGCAAACATCCAGCGCCGTTTCGCCTTTTTGCACGTCCATTTTTTTCATCGTTTCTCGGCGCCATTTTGTATGCTGCTGAAAACTGATGATAGAATTCATTTTATCGTAGTTTTTATAAATTGATTCAAATACGTTATGTACACGCTGTTCTTTAGATTGCATTTGGTAACCTTCTTCCAAAATTATGTTGCAAAATGATGGCCATTTACCAGATCCACAATACGTGTTTGCAGGATGGACGGCAGTGTGCCCACCCCTCTCATTGCTTCCAGCAAGACAGTCTTGCTTTTTTCTATGTACATTTGACAAATGCTTTCCAAGTTCTGTCCATTTTCCATTCTGTCCTGGGCGGTATATCTTTTAAGGCCTTCAAATAATATCGAAAAGTGGCCGTTCTTATACTTCTCCCATTCTGATACAAGCCTCTTAAAGAATAGCAGCTCCGTAAATAATGAATGGTAATGGACAAAATTAAAATGGTTGCAAAATTGTTCAATAATCGTTGTCTCTACTCTTTTTAAATACAGCATGAAGGTGTCAATATCATCCAATTCAAATTGATACAGAGAAACTTTGTACTCGTTGATGAACTTAACCGCCTTTGCAAGTGTTCGGATTAAGTCAAGATTTTCGTGATCAGCCAGAAGGCGGTAGTAAAGACCGCTAAAATAGTCGCCCGCCAACACCGTTAATTGCCTCTCTTTCATGGATGATAAAGGATTCGTCACCTTTTCATGCGTATCCAAGGCAACTTGAACAAGCATGGCAGATGTCACATATTGGTCAGCCTGCGTATCTGGCAGCTCCGTCTCATTTACCGCCATCGCCAACATCAGGATACGGTCTTCGTCAATAACCGGAAATTCGATTTGTTTTGAAAGAAAGTGATGGTGCAATTTCCTTTCAACAATGGCTTTTATTAAATCAATTTTCTGTTCATTTACACAAAGACCCATATCCGTTTTCCCCATTTCTTTTACACATCATTACTTCCCGGTTCAATTTCACTATTATAACATGATCATTCGTTTCTTTCACTTTCGACTTCACCGACCGCTGTGATGATTTTTGCATTCCCTCTTATTTTGATGGCTGATGTATGATCTGTAAACTGGGCTACCAGAACTTCACCCTTATCCAACTTTTCCGCATGATGAAACCTCGTATCCGTTCCACGCGTCAACCCCATCACATTGACTCCATTCTCCATGGCTTTAATGACGATAAAGTCACCTTGCCCCAATTGGCTTTTCATAGTAACACCCTCTATTCTACGACTTGATTAAAGAGAGAACTTCATTGCGTGACTGGATATCTTTTAAAAAGATTCCCCTTACCGCGGATGTAATGGTTTTAGATCCAGGCTTTTTAATCCCTCTCATCGTCATACACATATGTTCCGCCTCTAATACCACCATAACACCGTGAGGCTGTAATCTATTCATAATGGCGTCCGCTACTGTAGACGTGATCCTTTCTTGAAGCTGTGGCCGCCGCGCAACAGCTTCAACAGCTCTCGCGAGTTTACTTAAACCGGTAACTCTCCCGTTTCTCGGAATATATGCAATATGGGCTTTCCCAAAGAACGGAACCAAATGGTGTTCACACAGCGAGTAAAATGGAATATCTTTCACCAATACGAGTTCTTCATGGTCTTCCCCGAAAATCGTTTCAAAATATTGTTCTGGTTCGATATGAATGCCCGCAAATACTTCTTCATACATGTTGGCAACACGCTTTGGCGTATCAACGAGTCCTTCCCGGTCCGGATCTTCTCCAATTGCTTCCAAAATCATCCGGACTGCTTCTTCGATTTTAGGTTTATTCATTTTCGCCATTTGATATCCTCCTGCCATACTTTCACTAACAGTCCAATATTACCATACAAATATATAAATAAAAAGGAACTGCCTCGGGCAGTTCCTCTCATACACTCAATGAGGTATGTAATTATTTTACCGCATCTTTAAGCGCTTTCCCCGGTTTAAATGCAGGTACTTTGCTTGCTGCGATATCAATCTCTTCTCCAGTTTGAGGATTGCGTCCTTTACGAGCTGCACGCTCGCGCACTTCAAAGTTGCCAAATCCAATTAGGGAAACTTTATTTCCATTGGACAATGCATCTTGAATGGATTGAAAGACAGCTTCTACCGCTTTTGTAGCGTCTTTTTTGGAAAGTTCAGCTGATTCTGCCACCGCATTGATTAGTTCTGTTTTGTTCATTCTGTTCACCTCCTCTATCGGCACATTATAACCTTTCACAAGCCTTATTACATGTGTTATCAAATTTTTGGATTTCTAAACATTTTCATGCCAGAAATCGTTGAAAAAGCTTTTGAATCAAGGTTCAACGAGCTTTTCTGCTTAACAGATTATCATATAAAAATTGTGATAGCAAGAAGAAATGCAATAAATAATGGAAAAGGCGCTGAATTTTTGTATATTCAGCGCCTTTTGTCCTATAAAATGATCGCAATCAAGCCTCCGGAACCCTCGTTGATGATCCTTTCCAATGTCTCTTTCAGCTTGTAACGGGCATTTTCCGGCATCATCGCAAGCTTTGCCTGAATGCCTTCTCTAACGAGGGAACTTAAGCTTCTTCCAAAAATATCGGAATTCCAAATGGAAAGCGGGTCATCTTCAAAGTCTTGCATTAAATAACGCACAAGTTCCTCACTCTGTTTTTCTGTTCCTATGATTGGGGCAAATTCGGATTCTACGTCCACTTTTATCATATGGATAGAAGGGGCCACAGCCTTCAGCCGGACACCAAACCGGGCGCCTTGCCTGATAATTTCTGGCTCATCCAAGCTCATGTCCTGTAATGATGGAGCAGCAATCCCGTATCCTGTTTGCTTTACCATGACGAGCGCATCGGAGATTTGGTCATACTCCCTCTTTGCTTCTGAAAAATCTTGCATCAGCTCCAGCAAATGATCTTTTCCTCGAATTTCAGTTCCGACAATTTCCGTAAGAACTTCATCATAAAGAGCATCTGGAGCAAATAAATCTATTTCCGCGACACCCTGGCCCATATCGACTCCGGCAAGCCCGGCATCCTCGATAAATTCGTAATCGTTAAAATGCTGTACTACCCGGTCTACATCACGCAGCCGTTTAATGTCCTTCACTGTTTCTTTGACGGCCTCCTGGTAATCTGCCCTGAGCCAATGATGATCTTTTAACACCATTACCCAGCTTGGAAGGTTGACATTGACTTCAAGCACCGGAAACTCATAGAGTGCTTCTCTTAATACATTTAACACATCGTCTTCTCGCATATTTTCCACTGACATGCTTAACACTGGAATATCATACTTCTCTTGCAGCTGGCCACGGAGCATTTCTGTTTCCGGGTGATGCGGCCTTGCTGAATTGACAACCATGATAAAAGGTTTACCGACTTCTTTTAATTCCTCAATGACACGCTCTTCCGCATCTACATAGTCTTGCCGCGGAATTTCTCCGATAGAACCATCTGTCGTTACGACAATCCCCAATACAGAATGCTCTTGAATCACTTTCCTCGTACCAATCTCGGCCGCTTCATGGAAAGAAATCGGTTCTTCATACCATGGGGTATGAATCATCCTCGGACCATTTTCATCTTCATATCCTTTTGCCCCAGGAACCGTATATCCTACACAATCTACCAGCCTTACATTTACTTCCAGTCCATCATCAACATGTACGGAAACTGCCTGATTTGGAACAAATTTCGGTTCGGTTGTCATGATCGTCCTGCCGGCTGCGCTTTGTGGCAATTCGTCTTGAGCACGAGCCCTGTCGGCCTCATTTTTAATATTCGGCAAAACGGCCAGTTCCATAAATTTTTTGATAAAAGTAGATTTCCCTGTTCGGACGGCCCCTACAATGCCCAAATAAATATCCCCGCCCGTTCTTTCTGCAATATCTTTAAAAATATCGACCTTTTCCAAGAGTTTCCCTCCTATCCTAGAATTCAAGGGACAACATGATCCCGTTTTATCGAAGTAAGACCTAGAAGGTGCGTGATGTTGTCCGATTTAAATGTACTTGATAAAATATAAATCCTTCTTCCACATTATATTTTGCGGAAGAAGGATTATGCCTATTTCGCCATATATATTGGCTCATTATTCTCATCTATTGTATACGGAACGGAAAAGGCAGGCACGATGGGCGAATTTTTATATAATATCGGCCTAATATCTTCTCCTTGTTTGAATGTTGTTTTTTCCTCCTGCAAAGCATTATAGAGGTCCGAAATATAGTCTACAAAAATCTCGCCTTCCCCATTAATGACAAACGGCAGATTGTTGTTCGTATAGGGAGATGTAGCATATTGCTCCTCTTCGTATCCCAGTTTTTTATAATCGAGCGTAAAGACATTATCTGCTAGAGTTTCTTTAAACGGCGGATAGCGATACGCTTGCATCCTGATCTTTAACTCTCTTATTTTTTCTGCGATGTGCAAATCAAATACTTTCACCGTCGGATTTGTTTCTACATCAATCAAAACATATTGATATACTCCCCCATTTTCATAAGCGTTTCCTGGAGGGGCTTCTAAAAATTGCGGTATCAGCTTTTTAAAGTCTATCGGATATTTTTGATAAATGGGTGTGCCCATCTCTTTTTCCTTGATAGGAAGCAGTCCTTCATTTGCTTCCTGGTATTTATCCACCGCCCGCTGTACTGATGCAATCTGCTCTTCATAAGGGACCTGATTCTCCACTTTTCGTTCCTGAGGAAAAAAACATCCGGGTAACACGAGCACAATGGCTATTATGGGCAGTGATCGCAACAACCACCTTTTCATGTATATGTACACTCCTTAAAATGCCTGATACTTATTCCATTTCTTAATAGGTCGGGCCTGTCAAGACGACAAACAGCATCAGCAGCCCCCCGATAATCATGCATGCCCACGCAGCGAGGGCCGTCACAACCTTTAAAAGCCCTTTATTAAGCTTGAATCTGCTAATATATATCGTAAGCATCGCCAGTGCCATAAGCACCATGGCAATAATCGATATCCACATTTTTTGCATTGATACTGACACGGAAGGTCCCCTCCAAATTGTATAGAAATAAAAAACTTGGCTTTAACTCGAAATCATTATAACACCCCGGCAAATGCCGGTAAAATAAAATTCACAAAAAAATGAAGCAAAAAGATGGATTTTTTGCTTCATCAAGTGTTGGAACTAAAAAACCCCATGCCCACGGTTTCTGCGAATCTCATTACAGCATATGTTGCATGAAAAAGAACGCATCCTCGTATGCCTATGGCCGCTATCTTTGTTCCATCTGCTCACTCAGAATGCCCACAAGATCTTCCATTTCGTGTTTCTTCAATCTTCCCATCAATTGGTCAACTGCATCCTTCGGATTGACAGCATTAAACAATACATTGTATAACGCTTCCGTAATTGGCATATTCGTTTTATATTTTTGTGCAAGCTGATACGCAGCTTTGGTTGTCCGTACACCTTCGACAACCATCCCCATATTTTCCAACACCTCATCCAATTTATGGCCTTTGCCGAGAAGATTCCCCGCTTTCCAATTGCGGGAATGGACACTGGTACATGTGACAATTAGATCACCGATGCCGGTCAACCCGGAAAATGTTAATGGATTCGCACCCATTTTCGTTCCCAGCCGGGATATTTCGGCAAGTCCTCTCGTAATGAGTGCCGCTTTGGCATTATCTCCATATCCAAGGCCGTCGGAAATACCGGCCGCCAGCGCAATAATATTTTTCAGAGCTCCTCCAATTTCCACTCCAATGAGGTCAGGGTTCGTATACACCCGAAAATGTTTGTTCATAAACAAATCTTGAATTTTTTGGGCGGCCTTCATATTTTTTGAGGAAACCGTCACTGTTGTTGGATGCCGCTCACCTACATCTTCCGCATGGCTCGGTCCTGATAGAACGACCAAGTCTTTCAGCAAACGAGACGGAATCTCATCTTCGATCATCTCCGATATTCTTTTATGCGTATCCGGCTCAATTCCTTTGCTTACATGAACAAATGTCAGCGGTTTGGCAATAATGGCGGCAATATCCTTGGCAATTTCTCTGATCGCCTCGGATGGAACAGCGATAATGACAGTCTCGGCCCCTTCCAGGGCATCTTCCAAAGAAACATATGCCTGAATATTTTCCGGCAGTTTTACCCCCGGCAAATATTTCGAATTGGTCCGCTGCTCATTGATCTCCTTTTGCTGTTCTTTATTTCTAAGCCATAATTGTACACGGTGTTCGTTGTCAGCCAATACGAGTGCCAAGGCCGTTCCCCAGCTCCCGGCTCCGATTACCGCGACGGTTTCTTTATCATTGTCCACTAGACTCACCTGCTTTGACTTTATTTCCTTTTTCGAGCGATAATTTTTAACGGCGTTCCTTCAAATTCGAATGCCTGCCGTATCGTGTTTCGCAGAAACCTTTCATAAGAAAAGTGCATTAATTCTGGTTCATTTACAAAGACAACAAAGGTTGGCGGCTTGACAGAAACTTGAGTGGCATAGTAAACTTTCAAGCGTTTTCCCTTATCTGCCGGCGCCGGGTTCATTGCGGCCGCATCCAAAATGACTTCATTTAACACGCTGGATTGGACACGCCTGGCGTGATTTTCACTAGCCATTTGAATCGCCGGAAGCAATGTTCCGATTCTTTTCTTTGTTTTGGCGGAAAGAAAAACGATGGGAGCATAATCAAGAAATTGAAACTGGTCTCTGATTTTCTCTTCAAAATTCCGCATCGTTTTCTCATCTTTTTCAACGGCGTCCCATTTATTGACGACGATAATGATCGCACGTCCAGCCTCATGGGCATAGCCGGCAATCCGTTTGTCTTGCTCGCGGATTCCTTCTTCCCCATCCAGCACGACGAGGACGACATCAGAACGCTCTATGGCTTTTAACGCTCTTAATACACTGTACTTTTCCGTACTTTCATATACTTTTCCTCTTTTGCGCATGCCTGCCGTATCAATGATGACATATTCCTGGCCGTCCACAATGTATGGGGTATCGACCGCATCACGCGTTGTGCCGGCAATCGGGCTCACAATGACTCTTTCTTCACCAAGAAGAGCGTTCACGAGAGAAGATTTTCCGACATTGGGTCTTCCGATCAAACTAAATTTAATGACATCTTCATCATACGGATCTCCGTGATCAGCCGGAAAATGTTTTATCACTTCATCCAGCAAATCTCCCAGTCCCAAACCGTGGGACCCCGATATAGGGAAAGGTTCGCCAAAACCAAGGGAGTAAAAATCATAAATTTGCGATCTCATTTCCGGATTATCCACTTTATTGACAGCTAAAACTACCGGCTTTTTGGATCTGAATAAAATCTTTGCCACTTCCTCGTCAGCCGACGTAACCCCTTCACGGGAATTGACAAAAATAATAACATCAGCCTCTTCTATGGCAATCTCTGCCTGCTGGCGGACTTCTTCCAGAAAAGGGGCATCACCTATATCAATGCCACCGGTATCAATTACATGAAAATATGTTGTCAGCCACTCGCCGGTTCCATATATCCTATCCCTCGTTACACCAGGCTCGTCTTCAACAATTGAAATCCTTTCGCCCACGATCCGGTTGAAGATCGTTGACTTTCCGACGTTTGGTCTTCCAACAATAGCTACGGTCGGCATTCCCATTCTCATCACTCACTTTAAATAAATATCAGTACAAATTATATTACATCCATACATGGTATCACAGCACTTATTTTTATGCCAAAAAGAAACCGGCAGCGGGAAGTGTTAGTGCATGACCCTTTGAGTGGCATGCTGTTTCATTATTCGTTTAACAGCAGTTAATAGATGAGCAATCAAAAGCAATGTGGCGCTCAGTCCAAAAATATCCAAATATTCCAAGGAGCCGACTGTATATGGCATACTCCACTGTGACAAAAACACTCCTAAAAAAATCTCCCCGAGCAAGGTTCCGACAACGATCGCAAAAAATCGGTAAAACAATGAAGCAGGATATAGAATCCATCCGATGATATACAAAGCGGAAGAAAGAAGGATTCTTTTATCTATGAGAACCCATACGGGATCATATAGTTCAAGTAAATAAGCACCTGCGTAGCCGACCATGATCGTGAGTGCCGAAAAAATGAAATACATTTTTTGGAGAAAAGACCACTTCGAGATCACCACACAGCTTCCCATCATTAATAAAACGGCGGCTCCGTTCACAGTAACGGATTTTACAGAAAACGATATCGATGAAACTACGAGCAATAACAGAGACAAAGCGGCAATCGGCAGCCTTGCCGGATCATCCTTATTTAATAAAAAGGTCGCGACAATCCATACGCCCCACAAAAAAAATAAAAATATAATTCCTGACATG
The DNA here is from genome assembly GCF_037980985.1 of Siminovitchia sp. FSL H7-0308. Classification (NCBI taxonomy): domain Bacteria; kingdom Bacillati; phylum Bacillota; class Bacilli; order Caryophanales; family Bacillaceae; genus Siminovitchia; species Siminovitchia sp. FSL H7-0308. The sequence goes on along the minus strand of NZ_CP150282.1, from coordinate 1,696,126 downwards.
AAAATCACCCCCATTTGTTTCATTATGGGATACAAATGAGGGCTTTAATCAAATTGATAGAGCGAAATTTCAAGCAGTGGGCTTTTTAGACAGGACGAAGGCTAGGATCGAAAGCGCCCTGTTGCAAGCTCAAGCAACGCATCCCCGAAGCCCGCGCTTTTTCTTCAGCGTGACGGTGGCGGCCAAGCTTTCCTTGTCCATCGCCGCGCTCGCACTCGTACTTCCCGCAGGTCGCTTTAGGATGCGTTCATGAATCAAGGTCGAAGCTTTTTACGTGTCTTGGCGACCCGCCCCGCATCAATCAGGCGATTGAAGCAGGGAGCTTGCTGCCGGTTTACGCGCGATAAAGTTTTCCTTATAGAACAACCTTCCGTTCTTCAACGGAAGGTTTGCAGACTTATTCGTTATTAAAATCTTTTAGCTTGTCGCCAATCATGTCACTAAGCTGGAATCCCTTTGTCTCTTCAACCGGTTCGTAATTGTTATCCCGGCTGTAATCTTGTTCTTCCAATTCCTTCATGCTTAAAGACATTCTTTGTTCTTCTTCGTTCGTGTCAAGAACTTTTACTTGTACGGTTTGCCCTTCTTGAAGAACTTCATGCGGCGTACCGATATGCTTATGGGAAATTTGGGAGATATGGACAAGTCCTTCTACTCCCGGGAAGACTTCAACGAAGGCGCCAAATGATACGAGACGTTTGACTGTTCCTTCGAGAACTGTTCCCCTGGGAGCCTTCTCCGCTATATTTGTCCAAGGTCCAGGCAAAGTTTCCTTGATGGACAGAGAAATTCTCTCGTTTTCCTTATCTACCGACAATACTTTTACTTGTACTTTCTCGCCTTCCGTTACGACGTCCGAAGGTTTTTCAACATGATGGTGGGCCAGCTGGGAAATATGCACCAATCCGTCCACCCCGCCGATATCGACAAATGCGCCAAAATCGGTTATGCGTTGAACTGTTCCCTCAAGCACTTGTCCAACTTCAAGATTTTCCAGCAATTGTTTCTTTTCCCGTTTCTTTTCTTCTTCAACAACTGCGCGATGGGAAAGAATGAGGCGGTTTTTTTCTTTATCCAGTTCCACAATCTTAAACGAAAGAGTTTTTCCTTGATATCCGCTGAAATCTTCTACATAATAATCTTCAACCAAAGAAGCTGGTACAAAGCCGCGAACACCCAGATCAACCACGAGGCCGCCCTTAACCACTTCGTTTACTTCTGCATCGAATATTTCATTATTTTCAAAGCGTCTTTCCAATGTTTCCCACGCATTTTCAGCATCAACCTTACGCTTTGAAAGAATGAGTAAGTTCTCTTCTACTTTCGTAACGATTAAGTCAAGGACATCTCCCTCAGATATTACATCAGATGCTTTTTCAACATGGAGACTGGAAAGTTCACTAATCGGGATAATTCCATTTACTTTGCTGTTTTCAATGTCCACAAGAACTTGCTTTTCTTCAATTTTGGTAACTGTTCCTTTTAACTTGTCACCTTCGTTAAATGTTACCTCTTCAATATTGTTCATATCCTCTGACACTTTTACTCCTCCTATCCGGCTTAAAGATGCGCATGAATGGATTCCATTTAGCAAAAAAGAAGAACACCAATCCGCACATTTCTTTAAAATCGTCTTGATATTAACTTCTTACAAATAAGAATCTTTGTCAAGCAATACACGTCAGCCTTTGTTGTCATTGATTAATTTTTTTATGTGAGACATAATGACTTCTGTCGCCTCTTCGGCAGAACGCTTTCCCCTTCTTATTTCTTCAAAGTCGATGGGCGGCCCATAAACGACCGTAATTTTTCCGAAAGGTTTATACGGTCCGATAATCGCACAAGGCAAAACAGCTGCCTCAGATCTTAAAGCAAAAAAACCGGCTCCGGCAAGCCCCTTGCCGACTTCCCCTGTTTTGCTGCGGGTTCCTTCCGGAAACAGCCCGATGACATGCCCCTCTTTTAAGACTTTCAGCCCCGTTCTCAAAGCACCTCTGTCACTCATGCCCCTTTTTACCGGAAACGCCCTCACATGAGGCAATACCCACTTTAAAACCGGGGCTTTGAACAACTCTTCTTTCGCCATAAAAGATACTGGGCGCGGGCAAGTTATCCCAACCATCGGGGGATCGAGGTTAGATATATGGTTGGAGCAAAGGAGCACCCCGCCTGACTTTGGAAAATGTTCAATTCCTTTTATTTCCACCCGGTATAAAACCTTCAAAATGCCTTTGACGACTGTTCTTGCAAATATATAAAATTTCAAGACACTTCGATCCTTTCATTTGCCAAATGTATGATTTTGGAAACGACCTCATCCACGGAGAGGAATGAAGTGTCTATTTCGATCGCGTCTTCCGCTTTTCTGAGCGGCGATATTTTACGCTCCGTATCCTGTTTGTCCCGAGCCAGGATGTTTGTTTTGATTTTGGCAAGATCGGAAGGATATCCTTTTTCCATATTTTCTTTATGGCGTCTTTCAGCTCTAATATCCGCACTCGCCAATAAGAAAATTTTCAATTCTGCATGGGGCAGTACATTGGTCCCGATATCTCTGCCATCCATTACAACGCCGCCGGCATTGCCCAAGGCTTTTTGACGGGCAACCATTTCATCGCGAATCAACTTATGGGCAGCAACAATAGACACATTATTCGTTACATCTGGCTCGCGTATTTCTTTCGTAACATCCTTCCCGTCAAGAAGCACTATCTGCTTTTGGCCGTCATGTTTCAATTCAATCGTTGTTTCTTTTAGAACACGTATCAAATCTTCTTCGCTGCGTATATTTATATGTTCCTTTATTGCCTTATATGTAAACGCCCTGTACATAGCACCGGTGTCAATATAGATGTAAGAAAGCCGATCCGCAACAATTTTGGCCACGGTGCTTTTCCCGGCTCCGGCTGGGCCGTCTATGGCAATGCTTATTTTTTTTGTCAACCTGTTCACCTGCTTACCTGTTTATGGACATGTTTTATTTTACCATATTCTGTACACGTCGATCATAAACAAATATTAAAAAATCTCGAAAAGCTGTTCATAAATCGAGGGGTGCTTCATTTATTTCGGAAGAAACCCCCTCATATAAAAATACTTTGTTTAAATTTAAAAGATAAGTAGACGGTTGAAAAAAACCTTGAACAAGGATGAGAATAATGAGGTGAACAATAATCAACTTGCAAAGCAGCCGTTCAAAAATAGACATAGGCTCCCTCCTTTTTCTATAGTATGCAATAAATGAGGGAGCATTATTCGGTGAAACTTAGTGTAAGAATCCTTTTTTTCGGTGAGCAAGCTGCTTTTCAAAACAGAATTTCGTCAACACTTGTTGGTCATTTCGGTCGGGATTCATATACTTTACGGAAACATACTCCGTTTCTTTTCTCGTAAATGTTCGGATGACGATACATTGAAAAGTCATTGTATACATTTTCCCGGATTTCATTTTAATGGTAAATTCTACGGTGCCATGTTCTCCTTTTTGCAATTGCACGCCATCGGGAAGAATGGCGGCACAACCTCCCGCACTGATATTGTCAGTGACGGTCACAAATTCGATAGCCTTTCCCGGGAAGCGAAAGGTGATGTCAACTGCTGTTTCCACCCTGACGTATTCCCGCCTCTGTATTCTTTTTATATGGTGATCTCCAGGAAGCGGGAGCTCAACCAACGGAACAGTATCTTTCACAGTTCGGCTTACCTTCGTATGAAAACAATAACTTGCGGAGTTTTCATCTGTAAAAAAAACAGTCAACTCGGTATCAGGAGGTATAAAGGCCACTCTTTTTGTTTCCTTGTTAATCGGGTAATAGATATAGAAATGAGTATCATTCAGGTCAGCGACTTTCCCTTTGTAATGTTTCACCATCCCATCTTGATTCATTTCCAGCGTTAAATCCAAACCTATATACAGCATGGGCAAGCACTTCCTACTCATTCTTGTTACATCTATTATGTCATGAAAAAACAACATTTTCCAGATTATTTCTGAATAGGGATAAAAGAAAGCAGCCGCTAGTGGGCTGCTTAAATCACGTCTTCGTATATGGGTTCGGCATTTTGCATTTTTTCCACTTTTTCTTCATAGCCATTCTCAGCATTGATATATATTCGATACGTATCATTGTCCATTGTGCCAATTACTTCGTAGCAAAGCACTTCATCCCCAAGGTCGTTCGTAATGACGGCAAGCCCGTCCTCCATGACCTTGACATTGGAATTTAGATTACCGCGAGCCTCTTCTTTCGTTATTTTCGGGGAAGGCAGATCCCGCTCGCGATTGCTTTGCAAGTAATCACTGCCTGTAAATCCGACAATTTGTCCATTATCAAGCGCCACCTTGATTTTAATGGATTCCGGATAAATTCGGACATCGTCCTGCATGGTGACATATGTCAACAAGCCTGTCGAATCGTACTGGACACTTTCCGCTAATTGTAATTTTTTATAACCATGCTTTTGTAAAAATTGTTCCGCTTTTTTCGCGGCCTCGTTTAAACTGATTTTTTGGTCCTTTACTTCACGGTTATCCATAAAATATATGGGGTAACCTCCGGTTTTTGTAATATCCATGGCAGCCTCATGTCCTTTGCCGTTTTTCAGTACGACATTATAGAATCCATATGCGGACCCCTTTCCGTTTTCAGTGACACGGACATCTTTCGGTTTTTGTATCCCGCTATATTTTTGAGCGAGTTTTATCGCTTCATTTTTGGAGATTTTTTTCCCTTTTAAGTGATCAAAATTTTCGTCCCGCTGTTGAAAGCTGACGATTGACGAGTTTTGTAAATTTTCTTCATCATAACCGGTTGCCTTTTTCTCTACTGTCTTAAAACCATCGATGATCGTATTATCAGCATTTTCTTTTCCTGAGGCCATTGCCGATTCGACATCCATCCACCGTAAATTTTCTTTGAGGACAAGATTCTGTACTTTTCTTAACTCATTCCTGATTTCACCGCTTTGGTTATATAAGCTCTTTAATGTTTTTTGCTCTTTTGCAGAAAGCGGTTCATCGTCCAAGTTTCGAACTGCCGTTTTATAACTGAAATCACCGATATTTGACAAAAATTGTTCTGTCTTATTGAAAGGAAGCAGCGTCAATGGCAATTGTCCCACCTGCCCGCGGGCATCGGAAGTAATCCTCCACACATCGGCCAAAGCGGGCGACAGTGACCTGCTTGAGTTCATAGCGAGTGTGCTGCCAATTTTATCGTGCAATAAGTCCATTTGGTATGTTAAATCGTGAAATGCTCTTTGATAGTTGTTTTCGGCATTGATCAAAATCGCGTTTTTTTCCTGGTGTTCTTGATAGCCCCACGCCCCTGTCCCGACAACTGCAACGGCAAGAACAACCAATAATATGTTTCTAAGCAATGATGGCACCTCCAGTCATTTACAAAAGATGTGTTTCCCGATTCGCTTAATTTGCGGTCTTGTCCAAATCCAGGCGCTTGTTGCGGTGTCTGGATTGAAATAATATAGGGCGCTGGTTGATGGGTCCCACCCATTAATGGCATCCAAAACCGCTCGTTTTGATGTTTCATTCGGCGTTAGCCATATTTGTCCGTCAGCTACCGCGGTAAAGGCTCTCGGTTCAAAAATCACTCCCGAGACTGTGTTTGGAAATAGCGGACTGTTTACCCGATTTAATATGACGGCGGCAACCGCCACTTGCCCTTCATAAGGCTCCCCCCTTGCTTCACCATGCACAGCGTTTGCCATTAGCTGTATGTCATTTTGTGAAAACCCTGCTGGCGTATTGACCGCTGTTGGCGCCTGCCTTTTGGGAGCAGGAGCGGGACCTGTCTGCTTTGATGGTTCTGTTCCGCCGTAATGAGTGAATTTTTTTCCTTTCTTGATTTGCTCTTTGACAAATTGCTTGTTGTACTTGGACGCTTTTACCAATTTTGCTTTTGTGGCTTCACCAGCCAGACCATCCACTTTTAATCCGAAACTTTCTTGAAAGTTTCTAAGCGCCCAATATGTGCCCCAACCGAATACTCCGTCTATTTGCCCTTGATAGTAGCCTAAATACTGAAGCCGTGACTGCAATTCGATCACATCATCACCAACAGCGCCCTTTTGGATCACCTGGTTTGTAAAGGCGTCCGTTTTATGGGCAGGTGCGGCTGATAGCCCGAAACAGCACATCATTAAGATGAGAACAAGTTTATATTTTGCGCCAAACCTCATGTCACACCCTCCAAAGAATAAATTGTCATAGGGTTATTATGAGGAATGACGCATTTTTTATTCATAATGGCCGGCCTTGGCCACTATAAAAAAAGAACACCCCCACTTAAGAAATGGAGGCGTCCCTGCTTTGAAGTTTTTTCTTATAAAATTCTTTTGTCATCAGATGGGCATGCTTCACTTTCTTGAGTCCAAGCCACCAAAGAAATAGCATAAATGGAAAAATATAATAAATCCAGTTCCTTCCGGACAGCAAGATATAATCATATAATCCATGGAGAACAAAAGGCACAAAAAAAGCAGTAAACACCCATTTCCAACTATTTTTTTCCGTTTGAAACTTACCCTTTCCCAAGTAATAGCCCATTATAACACCGAATAGAGCATGGCTTGACACCGGGAGCAAAGCGCGGCCAAAGGCGAGACTTACGCCGTTTGCAGCCAAGTATATAATGTTTTCCACGGTGGCAAAGCCGAGTGATATACTCGCTCCATAAACAATCCCATCAAACGGCTCATCAAACTCGGCATGTTTATACACATATAGAAACAGGACAAACCATTTAAAAAATTCTTCCGTTAACGATACAGAGAAAAATGATGACAAAATATCGCTTTGAAAAATCCCTTCAACACTCATAACATATTGAATAAACATGATTGGAAAGGTCAAAATGGCACCAAGCAAAAATGTTTTAAAGACAATCAGCACAGGTTCCTGCCCAAACTGGTCCCGCAAGTAGAAATAACTCAGCAAAGCCAGCCCCGGGGCAACTCCAGCTGATATAATTGCAAGCATTATGCGGCCCTCTTTCTCTTTTTCTCTCTTTTTCTTTCTTTTTCTTTCCTTTCATCGTATCATGGAACTGACCTTTTGAACATGGCAGATCGTAAAAAATTCTAGGAGTTGAAAAGATGAAAACATTGCTTGTGATTCATACAGGCGGTACGATAGCGATGAAGAAAGATTCGACTACACAAACAGTGGGAATCGGACCAAGCAATCCGTTGACCGAATCGACCGGCGAATTGTCGGATTCCACCCATATAAACGTCATTGAGCCTTTTCATAAGCCCTCTCCCCATATGACCGTCACCGACATGGTTTACTTAAAAAAAATCATTGAAAAGGAATGTTCCGAGCAAGATTACGATGGGGTCGTGATTACTCACGGAACAGACACATTGGAAGAAACCGCCTTTTTTCTGGATTTGACAGTACAAGTGGATGTTCCAGTTGTATTGACCGGGGCGATGCGTTCAAGCAATGAAAACGGCGCCGACGGTTTGCGTAATTTCATTTCAGCGATCCGCACGGCTGAGGAAGAACAAGCGAAAAACAAAGGGGTGCTCGTTGTCTTTAATGATGACATACATACAGCTATTGAAGTAACGAAAACACATACTACAAGCGTGGCCGCGTTTCAAAGCCCTGTTGCAGGCCCTGTCGGAACCATTACCCCCCATCAAATTTTATTCCACTATAATCCTTTATTGCAGAAGAAACTGCCAGTACAAGAAATGAGCAAAAAGGTCGGGTTGTTAAAAGCATATGCCGGAATGGATTCATCCATGTTTTTGGCACTAAGGGATATGGCGTATGACGGTATCGTCATTGAAGCATTGGGGCAAGGAAATCTTCCTCCCGGATCAATACGAGGCATCGAAATGCTTATAAATTCTGGATGTCCTGTTGTGGTTGTGTCAAGGTGTCAAAGTGGATTCGTTTATCCAACGTATGATTACCAAGGAGGAGGAAGCCACTTGAAAGACTTGGGCGTCATTTTTTGCCATGGTGTAAACGGACAAAAAGCCCGGATCAAATTAATGGCCGCATTGATGAACACGGAAGACCGAAACGAATTATCCCGAATCATGGCAACACACTCTTCCCCTTCCATTGAACATTCGTTAAAAACCGCAAGCGATTGACGTACCGACTCGGAGGAGGACGATGGTGGCGATTGCAAAAAGCTACAGATCAGAACCGATTGTCATACTTGAAAGATCAACATTTTACTATGGGTGAATGCATCTTTCAGGAAACTTTCCCAAAAGATGTGTTCACCACGTGTACGAATAAGGCTTTATTTTTTCTTTTAACAAAAAAACATCCCGGATATTAAGTAGACCGGGATGCACACATCATTTCTTTTTCTTTAATCGCTTTGGCGATTTGGCCGCCATGAAAGCGCCCATTTTCTATAAATATTTCATTCGCGTTGTTTCCGGCTGCGATCACTCCCGCAATAAATAAATCCGGGATGTTCGTTTCCATCGTTTCCGGGTCAAATAAAGGCTTTCCTGTCCTGTCATCCATGTTGACCCCCATTGCTTTGATAAAAGAGTGATCCGGATGATAACCTGTCATGGCAAAAACAAAGTCGTTATGTAGCTCCTCTTCCTTATCATCCACAACATACCGAATCGTTTTATCTGTAATTTCGCGAACAACAGCATTAAAAACCATGGAAATTTCACCGTTCCTCACGAGCGCTTCGAAGTCCGGCAATACCCACGGTTTAATGCTCGGTGAATATTCGCTGCCACGGTATAGGACAGTCACGCGCGCCCCGGATTTTTGCAATTCCAAGGCTGCATCAATGGCCGAATTTTTGCCGCCGATCACGGCGACATCTGTATCAAAATACGGATGAGCTTCTTTGAAATAGTGGTACACTTTGTCAAGCTCCTCACCCGGGATATTCATCATATTCGGACTATCGTAATAGCCGGTGGCGACAATGGCATACCGCGCGCGATAGATGTCTTTATCCGTTGTGATTGTAAAAAAACCGTTCTCTTTCTGGATACTTAAAACTTTCTCAAACCTGTTGATCCTTACATTCGTTCTTTTGACGACTTCACGATAATACGTCAAGGCCTCATTCCGTTTAGGCTTACGATTAACGGTGATAAATGGAATATCTCCGATTTCCAACTTCTCACTTGTGCTGAAAAAGGTTTGATGGGTTGGATACCGATATATGGCATTGACAATATTTCCTTTTTCAATGATCAATGGATTTTTTCCTATATTTTTCAATGCAATTGCCGCAGACAGGCCGCAGGGCCCTCCCCCAACAATGATGCATTCTTCTTGTACCATGTGCGAAAACTCCCCTATCTTGGCGATTAATAAGAAAAGCGCAAGCGTCTGTTCATCGACCCACAGACTGGAACACCTCGGCGGGAAAAAGGAAACAAGGAAGCGATGTTGAGATGGTGCTCGTATAATGTTTCCTCGTGTCGCCGTCGTGCACGGTGCGACGAGGCGAGGCTTAACCCTCATCGAACCTGCTGGCGAAGCCTGCTAGTCGATGCGCGCTGGAACTAGACAACAAAACCTTACGTTTAAAATGTAAAACGAAAAAACTTGTACTTCCTTACCTTACAAAAAAAGCTCCTATTCATTATGATAGGAGATTTTTAGAAGTTGTGCAAAACTTACGTGCCGGCCTTAAAAGTGTTGCTGTAATATATAGATTGCCTCATTTTTAACAATCAATTCTCCATAATCGTCCAAGTAGGCATCAGAAAAGATGGACTTGTCGCCATACTCGCTGAACAGACTGTCAAAATACTCATAGTGCTTCGGATTTGCCTTCACTTTGAAAAAATACTTATTTTTAAACGCATATAAAGAGTTTTTCCCTAATGGCACCGAAGATTCTTTTAGCCTTTTTGACAATAATATGACATGTTCAAAATCATCAAATTGAAACAGAAGACTTCGGTTCCTTTTATTGGAATCATTTCCAGCTATGATGGATGGAATATCGTCTTCTTCATCATCTTCTTCAATCGTCAAAATGAGAACAAGTTCTTTGGATGTCAGTGAAAAAATTTCAACGGAGACGGCGCCGAAATGATTTAACTCAAATATGCGACCGGCTTCATCCAACATTTCATCAAATAAAACGTCCCATAAAAAAGATTCCTTCAAAATTTCATCTTGGAGAAACCCCTTTTTCGTCAGCTCTTCAAATGTAATGGAATATTTAATTTTGTTGGCTGCTATTCTTTCGAGTTTCATGTCATCCGCCCCCTGCCCGATGCTGTTACCTCCATCATATGAAGGAGCGGGCGGATGGTTCAAGAAAGGTCTTTTGGAATGAAATTTACTTTTAACTTTCTCCATGTGTGATCGGTGTAAGATGGTTTTTTTGCCTGGCACCGAGCTTTAAGGGAAGTAGTGCGTCGCATCCATGTGGATGAGAGGCGCGCAACGTTTTTACGCATCCATAACACGGATCAGGTCAATACTAAACGGTCGGACTAAATACGGGAAAGGAAAACCGGGAAAGGACAAGACTGACCAAAAACCGACTGCTGAAAATGCAACGGGAATGGAAGAAACTTGAAACGGGTGAAGAATGGTTTCTAAAAAATGGAGCGAACCCAAAAGAAAGCGTTTTAGACTGCTTCAAGAAAAAGTTTGCGTTTCACGAGGAAGAACGCTTTCCACTCGGGCTGTTTGTTCTATGGCGTGGGATTGGCGTGTTTTATCATTGCCACCCGTTCAACATGTGGTTTGATTTCGGCTCTATAAGGCATAATGCTTGCCGCGCCTAATGGCGCTTGTTCCTGTTTAATAACTGCCTATGCCGACTAAAGAGAGTGTTTATTACGATGCCTCGTCTTCGATGATCTCTGCTTCCTCTTGCTGCTGGATATACCTTCGCTATTGATCCCTGCTGCGCAACTGACATTATTCTCGCGGAATAGATCTGGGCTGCCGCTTCCTTTTTCATTTAGAATACGATCAAGCACCATGAGGGCACTTTTTCATTTGAGGAATTTCATAAATGCTGACCCACTATTGTCGTATATCTTCACTACATGAACGTTTTCCGTCACTCACACTTGCTTTGATCAATTCACTTTTTTGTGTTGGCATAGCTCCTCAAGTAGGTCCGTACTTTTTTTCGTATCTCATTGAAAAGCTTACCGACAGTATTTGAAATGAATATGATGATGTTCATTACAGTACAATCGAAGTGTGTGATAATCGATTTATACTCATGGCTATCGTCCTCTTTTGCTTGAGAATTGGTTTCGCCAGCCAAATCTCAAGCAAGGACGATTTTTCAATCCTTCCTGCTTTTGCAAGTTTTGTTCTCATTAGCATAGGCTGGAGCTTTTTAATAATGAGCCAGTAAGCCCTTTTTCATCGCGAAACGTTCACAACCAAGAAAAACAAAAAGACCCAGACCAAAATATACAATTGTGTTAATCCCTAAAAACAGATAGTCACCCCAAGTAAAATCAAACAAACCAGCATTATAAATCATTACATGCCGGATAAGATCAACCCCTTTTACGAAGGGAGCAAATTTGAGATAAGGAGCGACCGATAAGGGAACAAAGGTCAAACCCATCAAAATAAATTGAAAAATTTGCAGGAAGGCATGGATCTGTTTCACAATAACAGAAAGACCGGCAATCATGAACCCGACCCCAAACATGCTTAGCAATGTAAGAAATAAGATCGGCAGGATGGTTATTACATCCAAGTTTAACCATTGTCTTGCGGTCGCCATTGAAAGAAAGAGCAATCCAGAGATAATGACAAAGTAGAGTATTGACAGGGATACTAAGCGGGTAACCATGATTCGCCACATTCCCATAGGGGACATGGCGAGCTGTTCCAACGTCCCGCGCATCGCCTCGTTCGTGATTTCATAACCAATATTTTGCATAACCATGATTCCTAGAAACCAAATAACATAGTTGACGATCACGTGTTGTGTCGTAATCTCTTGTATCGTTGCTTCACCAAAAAACTGAATGCCCAGAAACATTCCTAAAAAGACGATGTAGAAGGTAAACGCTAACGCAATCGTATTGGGCAAATAACGTTTTAATTCGAGATATTCTTTTATTAAATTTGCTTTAAATAGATTGAGCCAGCGTTTCATGTGTTTTTTCCCCTTTTATCAGCTTAATAAAGACTTGTTCAAAATGGAGCATCCCGCGATCAATGGATTCAATCACAACTCCTTCATGTCTCAACATATCAAACAGTTCATAAATCTGTTCACTAACAGAGAAGCTAATCTCTAATACCGAATGGTGAGAAGCCGGCAAATAATTGAACATTGGAAATTTATTCTTTAATTTGCTCAATTGGTGCTCATTTAAATGTCCTTCCAACGAAATGGAATAAGCACGGGCGTCAAACAAGCGCAGCAAATTACTAACCTGATCATCAGCTACGATTTCTCCGTCACTAATGATGATGACTCGCTCACATAAATCCTGAACGACTTCCATGTCGTGAGTGCTAATAATAATTGTGCGATTGTCAACCTGGGCAATACTTCTTAATAGTTCCCGAACCTCATGCCTTGTTCCTACATCTAAACCAAGAGTAGGCTCATCCAATAAAATAACATCACTGTCAGCAAGCATCGCTACTGCAATCGCCAGCTTTTGTTGCATTCCTCGAGATAAGCGATTAACGAGTTCGTTTTCTTTTTCCTCAAGACGAAATTTCCGCAACAAATCATCCACTCGCGAAGTAATCTTCTTTTGCGACACTCCTCTGTTACCAGCAAAATATTCCATGTTTTCCCTAACAGTTAAACGCCAGTACAAGTTTCGATTGCCTTCTAAAACAGCGCTAATATGACTTAGAGCTTTTAATCGGTGTTTTTTGTTATCGATGCCTTTGATAAAAACGGTGCCCGCATCCGGTATTAAGAGACCACACATCATTTTGATCGTTGTAGTTTTTCCGGCCCCGTTTGGCCCTAAAAGTCCAAGAACTTCTCCCGCTTTAACCGAGAAAGATATTCCATTTACTGCTTGAACCTGCTCTTTTGATTTTCGTTTCTTATATGCTTTTGTAATATTGTTAACCTCCACCACCAGTCCCACTTACTTCATCCTCTCCTTTATGTTTAAGTTACGCAAGAGACGAATCAAGAATCCATTTACATCTTCATCGTTCATATAAGAAATCGCAAACCTCCGAGAGTACTCGGTAAAGCTACCCCAATAAAGGGGAAGATGGTCGGTGAGATGGATTCGTTACGGTTGGTTGTACAGGTTGCGCCGGGAGTCAATCTGCTAAAATAAACAGAACCATAAATGAACTTTTATTTACTCATTTCTTTCTGCACAACCATTTCCTCTAAGAATGCCCACCCTCTCCACTGTAGAGGATTCTCTTTTATATGGTATTCCATTTTATTGAAAATCCGCTTGTTCACCTCAGCAACATCTTTTTTATGATGAATATAAATAGGTTCGTCGAATATGATTTCCACTTGATCACGCACGGCTTCAACTCTTACTAATATAATAGGTGATTTCGTGATTGCCGCAATGGAAGCCGATCCATCTGGCGCATAGATTTCGTTACCCAAGAACTGAAGAGTTTGCCTAGGTAAAATATCTGAACCATTCACTTCAAGCGGTAAAGCGACAAAAGAATTCCGTTTTAATGCTTTTAATGCCTTCACTAAAAATCCGCTTTCCGGAACGGTTGCTGTTTTAAAATTAGACCATAAGTTTTCGGGAAAATATGCTTTTATCATATCTACTGCCCATATTTCAGCATCTTTTTCCCCAAATAACTGGAAAATAGGGTAACCTAGTTTTACCAATAATGGAAATAACAACTGGAAAGGGCCCCAGTGCAGTTGGCCTAAAATAGCGCCATTCCCATCTATTAGAGCCTGATCTAAATACTCAATATTCCTAATTGTTACATGTTCTGAAATAAACCGGTCATCGTGGGACATGATCATAAAATAAGCAGGCCATAGGGAACTTGTAGACATCAAGTATTGGATGAACTCAACCAACTGATCCTTTGGGAACACATTCTCCATGTCGAAATGTTTAAGATTCTGATGAATGTGCTGTAAGTTGGACTCCCAAAATCCCGTCTCTCTTAATTTTTTTATCTCGTCTCTTCGGATACTTTCCATGACGTCAAACAAGTTTCCTGGTTCCATATTTCTCAAGCGCTTAAATAATTCATTTTTGTCGAGTAAATCCATCGGGTTAAAGAATCCTTCTACTAGATTTTGGGCTTTCTTATCCATCATCATCTCACCTTTTTTAGTTTTTGTGCATGAGAGCAAATCCCACAGTTTTTATTTCTTTCTATATCAAAGAGCTTAATATTCAATTTAATGAAATCAAATTCTCCTCTTTTGTTTTTCATGATCGGTTCGCTAATGTTTGTCAGGACTCGAATAGCTTCCCACGCATGTAGATTTGCCACAATTGAGGAGAGAGAGCCAATTGAACCAACTCGTCTGGAGGATTTAATCAATTTCCAATCCTTATAATCACTCTCTAAGCTTTCCACAATACACTCCCAACAAATTGTTTCCCCCGGAATGATAGTCGGTCCAATAAAACCCAAGTGCCCCAAATAACCACCAGAAACAATGTGTGGAATCTTTAAATCTTGTGCAGCCCGTGATACCCACTTCCCAGTTTCGGTTACGCTTGGTTCATCAATACAACTGATGACAATGTCACTACCATTTACGACACTATGTATGTCGGTGTCTTGATGACAAAATATATCAAATGTATCTACTTGTGCCTCTTGGTTCAACATTCGAATTTTATGTTTGACAACATCCACTTTTTTTCTTCCAATATCATTATATGTATACAAATTTTGCCTTGTTAAATTGCTTTCTTCGACAATATCCCCGTCTAAAATAACAAAGTGATTGATACCAGCCATTGCAAGTGTGGTAATGACCCAACTGCCAATTCCACCAAGTCCAATAATGACGGCTTTTTTACTAGATAATTCCTTCTGAATGATCTCTCCACCCCGTGACGAATCGTATTCGTTGAAAAAATCAATTTGTCTTTGATTTCTGTTATACGAGTCTATTTGTGTTAATTTTCCGGATACTTCAAAGACAATTCCGTCCTCTAGAAGAAGTTTAATTGCATTAGTTATATCGTTTTCCGTTATTTCTGGATTCACTAGTTTAACTTCATAGATAATTTCTTTCAGGCTTCTTTTTTCTTCCATGACTTTTAACAAGGACAAAAAACCAGGATCATAATCATAGATAAGTTGTTTTTGATTATGTACAAACAAAAAATGTATAAATTCCTCACCTTCTACATAGATTTCAAGTGATTCTTTTATACCATATGTTTTCAAACCTTCATGCCCCCTTTAAACAACATGAATAGTACCTATGGAGGAAAACCACCATAGGTACTATTTGAGTTTTCAAATCATGTGCAAGCGACACAGAAGCATGACTTCTCACGAATTACTTCACCTTTTTTTGTTACTTTCATTTCTCAACCCTCCTTTTCAAAGACGTTATGTACATGTACATATCTCACCGATAGAATAGTCCAACTATTTTAATAAGACAAGAGACTTAGGAACTATTTTTATATTTTTATTTTTCTTTTATTTTTATATATTGAATTAAAAAACATACTTTGTTACACTCAACATGATAAAAATACGCAAGATAAACTTCCAATGGAGGTCATAAATTGAGTATTATATTAAAACATGTGGTAAGAAATATAAGAGAGAAAAAATTCAGAACATTGATTTTACTATTGAGCATTTTTCTCTCAACGGCGGTTTTATTTGCAGGGCTTAGTTTGAATTCTGTCATTAACGAAACGTACTCTAAAATGTTGCAAGGCGTGTATGGAAACACAAACATTGTCTTGAAAAAAAATGGTGATGCTCCGTTTTATGCCCCGTCTGATATTATGCTTGATTCCGTTTCTATAGGTCAGCGGATTGATCAACTTTACATGAATGGAAAATGGAAATCCGCTGACAAAGATGTTCGAGTTTCACTATGTGGCATGAATGTTGAGCAAGCAAAAGATGCCGAGTTGGTTTCCCCCCTTCGTCAACTGGATGGATACGGTTCGGATGAAACGATGATTATGATCAGTCAAAAAACGGCATCCGATTATGGTTTGAACCTTGGGGACGCCATTGAAATTGAGCACAGTCTGGGTAACGAAACATTTACCATTGGAGCGATAAGTGAAACGAATGGCATATTTTACTCAGAGACAGGGCAGATACTTCTTGTTACATCGCTAGACGAACTGAATCGTATTTATGGCATGGATAAAGCGGTGAATCAAACATTGATTCAAGTCCCGAAGGACGAACTGGATAAAGCAATAAATACGCTGGCGGATCAAAACGTTCATTTTACCGTTCAACAAACAAACGCGGCCGATACACTCGTTCGCGATGAAGAAACGTTTCAAATCACGATGATGTTAGCCATTATCATCATCGTCCTCATCAGTGCCTATGTCATTTCAACGTTATCTAAACTCATTCTTGCCGAACGCATGCCCGTCATAGGTACGTTCCGCAGTATCGGATTTAGTAAGCGGATGATGAATCGCGTTATTTTATTGGAATTTTTCGTATATGGCTTGCTTGGCTCCACACTGGGAGTCGTGTTCGCCTATATCATACTCCCTTATACGGCATCTATTTTCAACGAATATAAAGAGTATGACGTTAAACTGGTGACAGACCTCCCATTGAGTCAGTTGACTATTGCATACTTGTTTGGGCTGCTTTTTCCGGTAGGCATTAATTTTTTACGTATTCATAAGGCCAATTCGACACCGCTCAAAGACTTAATCCTCAATACACAGCACGTATCACAACAGCATTCCAGAATCACGACAATGATTGGAATCAGTTTTTTAGGGGCCGCCTTTATTTTATATTATCTAAATAATACCGATCACTTGCTCATGGCCATCTTTTCGGTTTTATGTTTATTTATTTCAATTGTCTTATTAACTCCGCGTATGTTAAATGGACTATCCAACTTATTTCATCTTTTTGTAAAACAGACGAGAAGTGGAAATCTCATCCTTTCAACAAAAAATATTGCAAATAACAAGATCGTCTCTAATAATTCCAGTATGATCATCGTGGTTCTCTTACTATTGCTAATGGTGGGGATGGTCAGTTCCGGGATAGACCAATTTTTAACAAATTCATTTAAAAAAGACTTCGACGTGACCGTGAGAGGATCAGAAGGTGGTGAATTAGAACCTGGTCTGATAGAGAATGTAAAGGCCATGGACGAAGTGTCGCGCACATATTATGATCACGTCAGTCTGGCAGAGTATCAGGTGAATGGGAACCGCGAGACCTTTTCAGTCCATGGGGTAGATGATATTAGAGAATTTGATACATTTTATTCGGGAATTACGTTGCTCGGTGACGCCGAAACAAAAATGAAAGAAGTTCGGAATGGCATTATTATAGATGAATATCAACTCGATAAATACGACCTTAAAATCGGTGAAACAATTCTTTTGCAGCCTTTGGATGACAACTTTCAACCGTTGGCGGACGGTTTCATTGAAGTCGTAATTTCTGGTGCGATGGAAAGTTCAGCCTTTTCCCAAAACAGAAACACCGTTCTCATTCATCAAGAATATTTCGCTCAGCACTTTGACGGTTTCTTCAATCAATTGTCCGTGAAAATCAAAGATGAAGATAAAGCTGAAGATGTGAAGGAAGCGATTGCTGATCAATTTATGGATACTCCAATAACGGTTATGACGTTTGACGAAATGATCGCTTCGCAAAAGGCGACGATTGACACTTTGATAAATGGAATCAAAGTCATTATTGCTATGGGACTGGTGGTCGGACTACTAGGCATTTCTAATAATTTGCTGGTTTCGTTTTCCCAGAGAAAAAAACAATACGCCGTGCTTTATTCCGTCTGTATGAGCAGAATGCAAATCATACGCATGTTATTTTGGGAGATGTTTATCACTTTTATTGCTGTGGTCATGATTAGTCTTTTAGGGGGGCTTGCATTAAATAAATTGATGACAAAATTGTTATATGCGATTGGATTACGGATCGAATATCAGTTTACCTTTGAATTATTTGGAATTTTATGTGCGTTCGTATTTATTTTACTCATTCTTTCCACAATACCGGTTGCCCGACAAGTCTTTAAATTAAATATGATGAAGGAACTGCGGTATGAATAGAGAGCCGGATGAGAGGAAGTGCTTATGTTGGAACATATTGTTGAAACGGAAAATCTTTGTAAGATTTACAAGGTGGGCCAGGAAGACGTGCCCATTTTAAAAAATATTGACCTTTCTATTGCAAAGGGAGAATTCGTCTCGATCATGGGGCCTTCCGGTTGCGGAAAAAGTACATTGCTCTACTTACTTGGCGGCATTGACGAACCAACATCGGGCAGAGTCCTGATCGAACAACAAGACCTTCATCAACTAAGCGATCAAAAGAAAAGTTCGATACGTCGAAGCTTTATCGGATTTGTATTTCAGTTTTATAATTTAGTGCACAATCTTACCGTTGAGGAAAATATCATGCTACCTTTAATCATGGATGGAAAAAAAGCAGCTAACTATCAGCGCCAGCTGGATGAAACATTAGAAATTGTTGGATTAGCAGATAGAAAGAAATTCACCCCAAGGGAGTTGTCTGGAGGACAACAGCAGCGGGTGGCCATTGCTCGATCCTTGATCATCAATCCGAAGCTCATCCTGGCGGATGAACCGATTGGCAATTTAGATAGCAAGACGGGAACGAACATTATGGAGCTTTTCTATCGGATCAATAAGGAAAAAGGGGTTACCATTATTCAAGTCACACACTCGAATGAAGCAGCACAATATGGCGACAGAATCATCCGCATGAAGGACGGTACACTGGTCTAAAACTCACGATAATCAAACATTTTAGCGAATCGATTCCTACATATTTTGGCAGGTCGCCAATGAAGACTATAAGAGGAGCAGGTAACAAGTTGCCAGTAGAATGACGCTGGGGAAAAACCTGTAAAAATGAATAGGCCGCATGAAATCAAATGGGAAAACCTTGATTTCATGCGGTTTTTATTTTCACGATTCGTACTAATACCAGTTCGTTTATAACTGATGTCCCTGCTTCATGAGGTCACCTCGCCCGCCATGATATGCAACCCCCAAGATCGCCGTATCCGCTTCATCCCTCCGCCAACAAAGCGATGCGGTCTAGGTTGTGGAAAAACGGACACGTACACCCAATTTAAAGGAGTATTGGCAAGCGGGCTTCCTCACGAGAAATAGTATAAATCATTGCAGACTACCATTTTCATTGACGAATTGTCGAAAAAGCACGCTTCATGACGATTAGTCATTTTCCTTATTTTTGATCGTAATCAGATGGGTTTCTGCCGGGGCGCCGAGCCTTAATGGCAATAGTGTTGTTCCATACCCGTTACTGATCAGTACCGTAGCGCTGGGGCAATGAAACGTTCTTCCTCGTTGGTAAGGCCCGAATCCAAAAATTCGAATTTGGCCGCCATGTGTATGCCCACTCAAAATAAGAGAAATATGATCGGACGGCCTGATATGCTTGAGGATGGAAGGTCTATGGGATAGCAAGATTTTAAAATGACGATCGTCCAAGGAATGTGAAATAGCCCTTGATAAAGGTTCGGACGGTTCATAATCATCAAGGCCGATCAATGCGATTGAACTTTCTCCCTTTTGAAGAAAAGCCGTTTCATTTTTTAAAACAGTGACGCCACATTCATCAAACAATTCATTCAGCTTTTTAGTATCAACCTCATAATCATTATTACCCCAAATGAAAAAGACTGGTGCCACCTGTTGCAGCATTTCAATATTTTTCCGCGTTCTTGCCAAAGGGACGCCTCTTTCCGTCAAATCCCCGCCGATGATGACAATCTCGGCTTTGCCTTTTATTTGTTGAATGATGCTCTCATGAATGAGCCTTTTATGAATGTCGGAAATGAAGAAAATCGTTAATTCTCCCCATTGTGTTGGAAAGTCGGGAAATGCGAGCACCTCTTCTTTCACTTCATTGCGAAAAGCCTCTTTTACCATAAATAACAGCAAAAACACGGCTAACAAAAAGATTAACAACATCACCAAAAACATGCGATCACCCTATTTATTCAAACGGATAGAAGTTCGCGGGCTCAGAACGCCTCAACAAGTACAGCGCCTGTACGCCCCGCATCCCTAACCCCGCTGATTGAAGTTTCACCTTACCCCGCATTAACTGGCAGTAAGCCCACCGCTTTAAGAAATCAAGATAAAACGTGATTGGCTAGTGGTGGGACAACTGCCTGTATATGCCCGATTGGTTCTACTAACAATCAGCGGATGAAAACCCCGCTGATTGAAGTTTCACCTTACCCCGCATTAACTGGCAGTAAGCCCACCGCTTTAAGAAATCAAGATAAAACGTGATTGGCTAGTGGTGGGACAACTGCCTGTATATGCCCGATTGGTTCTACTAACAATCAGCGGATGAAAACCCCGCTGATTGAAGTTTCACCTTACCCCGCATTAACTGGCAGTAAGCCCACCGCTTTAAGAATCAAGATAAAACGTGATTGGCTAGTGGTGGGACAACTGCCTGTATATGCCCGATTGGTTCTACTAACAATCAGCGGATGAAAACCCCGCTGATTGAAGTTTCACCTTATCATATGGGTAACATCTTACCATACGAAGAGTAAAATATGCTTTAAATAAGAAAATTTTATTGTTTTAAAGAATGTTATCGGAACAACTACAATACAATGGAATGACCATAGGAAAAGGAGGAAGCCAATGTACACGCTTTACAAGACGTATAAACCATACGTCAGTCCTTTTGATCCGTGCCCGCCCATAACAGTAAAATCTTATTCCACCCCTCCAAATTTATATTTGGGATTTCAACCACCTAATTTACCTCAATTCCCTCCCAGGGAGGCGCTCAAAGCAGGAACATTGTGGAAAGTTTTTTACGATCCGTATTATAGCCCCTATGAAAGGGCGAAGGAGGACTGACCCATGAAACAGATGCCTCCTGAATATTACAGCCAATTGGAAGAAATACAAACGATCGACTTCGTTCTTGTGGAACTGACACTTTACCTAGATACACACCCAAACGACATGGACGCGATTCGCCAATATAATGAGTATATAAAATTAAGAAAGACCGCTGTGAAAAAGTTTGAAAAACAATTTGGCGCCTTATCGCACGGTTCCACTTACTCAAGGCACCCATGGGATTGGAAAGAGGCTCCATGGCCATGGCAAGTATAACTGCTTGCAATTCCAGGATGACTAAATAATGACAAGGAGGTTCTTCCACTCATGTGGGTTTATGAAAAAAAGCTGCAATATCCTGTAAGAGTAAGCACATGCAATCCGATGCTTGCGAAATTTTTAATTGAACAATATGGTGGAGCCGATGGAGAGCTGGCCGCTGCCCTTCGTTACTTGAATCAGCGATACTCGATCCCCGATTCTGTCATTGGGCTCTTGACGGACATTGGAACGGAAGAGTTTGCCCACCTGGAAATGATTGCCACGATGGTGTATAAACTGACAAAAGACGCTACACCCGAACAAATGAAAGCGGCCGGGCTGGGAGCCCATTATGCGGATCATGACAAGGCACTGTTTTATCACAATGCCGCTGGTAATCCTTGGACGGCCACATATATCCAGGCAAAAGGTGATCCCATTGCCGACCTGTATGAAGATATCGCGGCGGAAGAAAAAGCGCGAGCCACTTACCAATGGATTATTAACATGAGTGATGATCCTGATTTAAATGACGGCCTGCGCTTTTTAAGGGAGAGGGAAATTGTTCATTCACAACGCTTCCGCGAGGCAGTGGAAATACTAAAAGAAGAAAGGGGCAAGAAGAAATTCTTTTAAGCTTTTACCAAACACCCCGATATTTTCCGAAAATATCGGGGTGTTTGCCTGTTCTACAAATTATCCTTTCATGCCTTGAAGCCAATCATCATAACATTCATCACAAAGTACTTCTTCCCTGTCCATGTCACTTACTTGGAAAGTGACGAAATGCCATTCATTTTCCTTCATATGCTTCGTATAATAAAAACAATTTTCGGACACCGTTCATCCTCCCAATGCTGGAATATGTATTAGTGTACAAAGATTGAACGTGACTTATTCGGAAAGTTTGCCTGTTTTTTCAAAAGAAGAGGGGTTTCTAGTCGATCATTCGACTGGAAACCCCATGCTTGTGTAAAAACATACGATTCAATTTTCGAATTAAACGGCAGATCGTTTCGAAATTACTTACTTTCATGAAACAAGTTGATATCATATTGGCGTTTGATTTGTTCAAAAACCTGATAGCGATCGCCCCAGCTGTCTTCGTGCCATAAATCCTTGCTTTTATCAATAATTTCACAACGCAATTCTTGATATTCCTTTTCAGCCTTCTCTTTTCTCTCATAAAAAATTTTGACGGAACCGAACAATAATGCTCCAATGATGAATAGGTAAGCAAAATAGGCTGTCCCCATAATGGCCGAAACCGCTTCTATCGCCGATAGGTCATGAGGGATAATGAAATACTCGTAGCAAACATAACCTATCGCAAGACAATACAAACAAGCAATCGTTAAAAGAAAAAAATGAATGTTTTTGTAGCGGTCAAACTTGAGCTTTCTTTCAATTAAGTTCTGAATCATTTTTTTCGTCGCTTGGTCTGTTTGATCATCCAGTTTTTGAAAAATCATTTCCATAGTCATTGTTCCCTGCCTCCTCATAGACTTCTTCCTCAATCTATGATTCAACTTGGGCATCTATGATAAATCTTTATGGCTTAGGAATTTTTAACGTTTGGCCGACACTGATTTCATTGCTGGATAATCCGTTTGCCTGTTTGATTTTGTCAACACCTTGCTGGGATTTATAATAATTCATCGCTATTCTAAACAAGGTTTCTCCAGGTTGTACTTGATGATAAATGACACCATCCTGCCCCTGCTGAGCTTGTTCATTGTTGCTAGGTGTCGTTTCCTTTTTGGGTGTCTGCTTTATCGGCTCTTCCTTTTTAGGTTCCTCTTTAACCGGTACCTCTTTTTTCACCTCTTGTTTTGGCGGAGGCTCCTGTTCTTTGACCTCAGTTGATTCTTCCTTTTGCTGCGCAGTATTCTCTTTTTCTGCCTCTTGTTTCTGTTCTTTTTCACTTACCTCTTTTTCAGTATCTTTTGAGGATTTCGCTTCATCAGTCTCAAAAAGGACTTCTTCCCCGGAACTGGAGTTTACACGATCGGCATTTGACTTGTCGCTGCCGTTAATGATTGCCAATATCGCAACCGGAAGCAACAACAGCACCATCACCAGGATAAGCGGAACGGATATTTTCACCTTACGCTTTTTTTTATGTCTTGATCTGTGGTATTCCGTCCTTGAAGGCAGACTTTCTATTTTTGCACCCGATTCATTTCCCTTTTTATTCATACCCATCATTTAACCCCTTCTTATGTTGTTGATCAAACTTCTTTTTTATATATATTCCCAGCAAAAAATCGATTGTAAAGTGCATCGCCATGACAGCGAACAATTGATTTCCGGACCATTCATATACAATCCCGATCCAAAAACTCAATACAAGGACATTGACGATTAGATACCAATGTGTCCAATAACGTATATGTATCAAAGCAAATATAATGCTGGCGATGATAAGGCCAAACTTGGTTTGAAGAATTCCCCTAAACAATAATTCCTCTGAAACAGCGACAACGCCTGCAACAACAGCTATATTCCAGTAAGACATGCCGGAAAATAGTTTTGTATTGATACCGCCGTCATCATAATACTTGTCAGGTAAAAAATTCATGAGCAGGATATCAATGAGGACAACGGCTACCCCATTGACCGCACCAAGCACAATCCATTTTGCTTCAAACCGAAAAAAAAGGTCCGGATCCCAAAAGCTCTCCACTAAAAACGATCCAGAGATGACGGCCATCAACAATATAATCAGCTGTGTGATGTATAAGTCTAGCAAAAGTTCTTTCCTGGTCATTTTGCTGATGAGATCAGCCTGTTTTTTTATTTTCATGAAGTCCACTCTTTTAAATCATTTTTATATTTCACAATGATGAACTTTATAACATTCCCATTGCAACTATATTTTATCATGAATTCAATTTTTCGACTATGTTCCCCCTCCTTCGTCAACAATAAAAAAGATTCATGAAAATATTTTTTACTTCCCGGTTTATATTGTTGAAATGTCTAAGGAGGAGCATTAATATATATTCAGTAATGAAAATATTATGATTCACATATTCTGAATCATATGGAGGTTTTTTGTGTGGCAAAGTTTACGATTGTTGACCAGGATACTTGCATAGCGTGTGGAGCATGCGGAGCCGCTGCACCTGACATATATGACTATGATGATGATGGACTTGCTTACGTCGTCCTTGATCATAATCAAGGTACAGAGGAAGTGCCTGATATATTGGAGGATGACATGATGGACGCGTTTGAAGGTTGCCCAACGGATTCAATCAAAGTTGCCGATGAACCGTTTGATGGAGATGCCTTAAAGTTTGAATAAGCTTGCGTTCCTGCAAATCGCCGAGAGGCTGAGAGCCTACTTGGTCAATGCGGAGAATCATAACGAACAAAAGCTTGCAGATTCGCTTAACAAGTAGAAAAGCGCCGAAAACGGCGCTTTTTGGTTTATGCATTTTTATAAACGGCCTGCTTTTCGATCCAGTTTTTCATACGCGCATAAATCAATAAGAAAATAACTGTTACAATCAGTCCTTTGATGATATTAAACGGCAAGATCGCTGCCACGACCAATTGCCTTAGCGCGGAGGTGGACATCGGGTCCCATCCCAACAAAATGATGTAGGCAGGGAGTATCGCGACATAATTTAAAAAACTCATAAAAAGCGACATGAATAACGTTCCGACAATAAGTGAAACAGCAAGGCCCCATTTTTTATTAAGTCGTTTAAAAACATAGTAAGTCGGAAGAACAAAAACGATTCCCGCAATAAAGTTGGCAAAATTTCCAACAGGAATACCTGCTTCACTGCCGATCATGAGATAATCAATGATGTTTTTGATCAACTCGACCAAAACTGCCGCCAACGGGCCAAACATCAACCCGGCGATTAACGCGGGAATATCGCTGAAATCTACCGTCAAATATGCCGGAAACGGCGGAATTGGAAATTTAATGAGCATTAAAATGAATGATAGGCTGCTCAGCATTCCAATAGCTACAAATGATTTCGTATTCAATTTTCTCAAGATCCTCTCTCCTTTGAGATTCATCTCATTTCGAAGAAAGGTTTGCCGGCATCATCGCCAAATAAAAACCCTCAAAGAATCGACTTTGAGGGAGAATGATCGGCATGCGCAATAAACGTCCAAATTTTGCAATTTTGAACGCACGGCAACCTTCATCTTCTCCCATCCAGACTGTACTGTCGGCTTTGGATTCACACCAAATCCTGCCCCTAAAGAGGCTCGCGGGCTTAGAAGCTCTAAGGCTTCATCACCGCCGGTCGGGAATTTCACCACGCCCCGAAGATGAATCATATATTGTTGTTAGGTGTCATTATACAATAAAAAATGATTTATGTGAAGTGAAATATTTAGATCAATGACCAATCATGTTACCCATGAAACAAGAATTAACGCCAAGCTTCAACACTATCTGTTATTTAGCAGTCGGCAGGAAAATCGTAAAGGTTGTCCCTTCATCAAGTTTGCTGGCCACCGTCATCCTGCCATTATGGGCGTCGATGATATTTTTGGCAATGGCAAGCCCCAGGCCAGTTCCGGACTTTCCTCTTGTCCTTGCTTTATCTGCCTTATAAAATCTTTCAAACACAAAAGGCAGGTCCTCTTCGGGAATACCGGTTCCATCATCTTCAACTGTGATCATAATACCATTGTCGACAGTTGTCTGGCTGACCTGTATATTTCCCCCTTCATGCGTATGCCTAATGGCATTATCAATCAGATTGGTCAACACTTGTTCAATGCGATCAGAGTCAAGTGAAAAATATACGTTATCTTCGACACTGCTTTTGAGTTCAATGTTGTTCTCCCGCGCAATGGCCTGAAATTTGGATGTGATTCTTTGCACAAATTTGCCAACATCCACTTTTTCATAATGAAGCGCTGTATGGCCCGCTTCCATTCTGGCTAAATCGAGCAACTCATTAACAAGCCTGCCGATTCTCAGCGATTCGTCATAGATGATTTTAATAATTTCCCGCTTTTCTTCTTCTGATCCGGCAATATCATCAATAATGGCTTCACTGTATCCTTGGAGCATGGCGATCGGCGTCCGGAGTTCATGGGAAACATTGGCCACGAAATCAATGCGTAACTTGTCAAGGCGCCGCTCTTCTGTCATGTCCCTGATAACGGCTACCGCGCCCCGGACGTTTTTCTGGTCATGGGTATAGAGCGGACTTACAATCACGACATAATATCTCCCCTGAATAGAAAGTTCCCCGGTTTGCTCCGCCTCATCGGCAATCGCTTTCTCAAGCAAAGCAGCCAATTCAGAAGGCATAGGGTGTTCCGAATCCATTTCATCGTAAGGCCATAGATGCAGAAAACGCTCTGCCGGAGGATTTGTAATTAAAATCGTACCGTCGCGGCTGAATGTCATAACGCCGTCCGCCATACTGCTTAATATGCTCGTAAGCTGTTCTTTCTCCTGGCGAAGTACGTTCATATTAAACTTCAGCCGTTTCCCCATTTGATTAAAAGCATTGGCCAGTTCGCCGATTTCATCATGAGTCAAAAAGGGAACACGTGTATCAAAGTATCCTTTTGAAAGCTCGAAGGCGGCCTCTCTCATTTTTCTGAGAGGTGCAGTAATACGTGTTGATAAGAAGAAAGCAAATACAGTCGTCAACACGATCGCGATTCCGGCCGCAAGCAAAATCAAATTTGCTGTTTGTTTTGTCGTTTCCTTTAACACACCGAGAGACTGATAGATAAAAATGGCTCCACTTTCACCTTCATTCAAACTGAAAGGCACCCCGGCAATGATATAGTTTTTAAATCGTCCGCCGGTTTCTTCCATCTCCGACAAGGATATTTCCTTTTCAATGACGGCCTTGTTGGTAAAAACTTTTTTTAAATCTGCATCGTTTAAAAAGACGCTCGGCGGTATTTTATTGTCTTTCCCAATGTTTGGTGAATATAAAAACTCGTCCTTGTTGTAGGCAATGGCCACACCCACGGGATCATCGACAATCTCGAACACAATTTCTTCACCGAGACCGTCATCACGGTGGGATTCGATAATACTCGACATCTTCTTGGCGGTGTCCGATAAATCTTGTTCAATTTCATTCACATAATATTTTTCAAAAAATTGGATCAGCAATATCGTCAAAATAATCAACACAAAGGAAACCAGCAGCAGGATGGTCATCCAAAGCTTGCCAACAACGCTATGCCAAAGCCTCATTCATTGCCTGCCTCAAATTTGTATCCTACTCCCCAAACAGTTACAATCATTCCTGCTGCTTTTTCGGATACGCGGTTTAATTTTTCCCGCAACCTTTTGATATGGGTATCAACAGTTCTTAAATCGCCAAAAAACTCATATTGCCAAACTTCTTTCAGCAAATGCTCGCGATCAAACACTTTATCCGGAGATTTGGCCAGGAAGTGAAGAAGCTCATACTCCTTGGGAGTCAAATTCACTTCTTTTCCATCAGCTGTCACCCGGTGGGCATCATGGTCAATAGATAAATGTGGGTAAACAATAATATCCCGCGCAGTCGGATCGGTGTGCAAATAGCTTGTTTGCGAAGATCTTCTTAATACAGCTTTGACACGCAGGACCACTTCCCTTGGACTGAAAGGCTTGACAATATAATCGTCTGCTCCCACTTCAAATCCCTGGACCCTGTTTGCTTCTTCTCCTTTCGCCGTAAGCATGATGACTGGTGTTGCCTTTTCTTCCCGCAATTCTTTACATACTTCAATGCCATCTTTTTTCGGCATCATTAAATCGAGTAGAATGCAATCGTAATCCTTGCTAAGCGCCTTTTCCAACGCTTCTTCACCATCGGCTGCCTCTTCGATCACATAATTTTCGCGCTCTAGATACATTTTCAGCAGCCTTCTAATCCGATCTTCATCATCAACAACTAATATACTTACTTCCCGTTCCATCCTAATCCCTCCAAACTTCATAGTCCTATTCCTATTGTATTCGAAAAAGACCCGCACTAAAAGCGCGGGGGTCTTTCATGATAAATATTGCGCCGGAACTATGCATAAGAGTGCAAACCGGCAATGATCAAGTTAACAAACACGAGATTGAAAATGATAATGGCTATTCCCACAACGGCAAGCCAGGCTGAACGTTCGCCGTGCCATCCCCTTGATAAGCGTAAGTGAAGGAAAACAGCATAAAATAAGAACGTAATAAGCGCCCAAACTTCTTTCGGGTCCCACCCCCAAAATCTGGTCCAGGCAATCTGGGCCCAGATCATGGCAAATATTAAACCGCCAAGGGTAAAAACCGGAAAACCGATCAATACAGAGCGGTAGCCGATTTCATCAAGGAGATCCAAATTCACCCTGCGAACAAGAGGTTTCAAGAGCATGCTGATTCGTTTCCGAAAGATTAAGCGTACAAGCAAATACAATATGGTTCCCGTTATGACAGTCCATAATATAGTATTTAATTTTTTCGCATTGACGAGTGCCGGCATTTCCACTAAAGGATTGAAGCGTCCCTCAGTGAGCAGTTCTCCTTCATGCGGGCCAACAAGTGCGGGAAGTTGGTAGGATAACTCTTTTTCCTGATCATTTTTGTCCACCCAGGCAAAATCTGCTTTATAGTCGGCCAAGGAAAAGGCTGATGAAGTGATTATAAAGGCAATCGTTGCCACAAGGCAGTACATAATCACTTCCAGCCAAAAAGACCTTTTGTCTTTCACCGTAGGATCAACCGCTTTTAATAAATAAATGAGCCCTGCAACGAAGCTGACAGCTAAAATAGCCTGTCCTGCCGCTACAGTCGTAACATGAATATGAAGCCAATCACTTTTTAGCGATGGAATGAGCGGGCTGATTTCCCTTGGAAACATGCTGGCAAATGCGATTAGTATCATCGCAACAGGCAAAGCGAATAATCCAAGCACATTTAGGCGATAGATAAAATAAAGAAGAATGAAAGCCCCAACGAGCATCATGCCAAAAAAGGTTGTGAATTCAAACATATTACTGACAGGAGCATGTCCCGCCGCAATCCAGCGGGTAACAAAATAACCGAGCTGTGTAATAAAACCGATGATGGTTGCTACAATCCCCAGCTTGGACCAGCGATTTACACCTTTTTCCTTTTCTCTCCCTCTCTTATCACGGATTGCACCACTAAAAAGAAATGTCCCGACAAGATAAAGAATAAAGGAAGTGTATAATAAACTACTGCTTAGTTCTGCCAGATTCTGCATCATGATTCCTACTTTCTTTACCGTTTTTTTCCTTTTGAGACTGATCAATTGGTTCAGGAATACTTGTGCCTTCAACCATTCCGGTAATTTCACGTCTCAGACTGTGCCAATTTTTATTTGTATGGCCGGCTATAAGAAGTTGGCCTTGCTTGTGCTGCAGCCAAATACGCCTGTGGTTCCAGTAGGAGCCTTGGATAACCCCGATCATAAAAATGGTTCCCCCGACGGCCAAAACCCACAGCGTTAAATCTTTTCGTACAGTAAGCCCTGTAGCATTTCTTGTTCCAATACCTTTGAATGCCATTTTATACTCTGTTTCTCCAAGCGGTTCCACAGTTTGTCTAATCGCAGTAAAACTCACTTCTCCGTCGGGTTTCTCGGGAGAAATCATGTTAAATAAAAAAGCTGGATTATTCGGGACAGGAGAATTCGTTTGCGGTTCGCCATTTTTCGCAAAACCGGAAAAATCCGGGTAATACCCCAGTAGCTCCACTTTATAACCATTTTTTAAGTCGTAACTTGTTTTCGGATCAAATAAATCAATGGTTACTTCTCCATGTTCCGTTTCTGTTTTTTTGTCAATTAAAGAAAAAGTCATCGTCTGAAATTCATCCTGTTTGAAATTGACTTGGTATACGGCAAAATTGTCGAATTTCAATGGTTCATTCACACGGATCTTGGCATCTTTCACTTTAATCAGTTTTTCTTCAGAACCGACCGCCTGTTCTTTGTCTCTTTTATAAAGAACAACATCGGATTGGAATTCTTTTACAACAGAACCGACTCGTTCAAGGGCTTCGCTATATACTTCTTTGTCCTTTTCCTTGTCATAAAACTCTACTGTATTTTTTTTACTTTCCAAAACGTATTCATTATTTGTTCCCGGAATCGTTTTTTTCTCCCCTTCACGCAGCCAGACCTCTTCGTCCACATACATGCCCGGAACGAATCGCAACATGCCGCCGATTAGGAATATAATCAATCCGATATGATTAACATAGGGACCCCAACGTGAGAATCTTCCTTTTTCGGCAAGAATACTTCCGTCTTGTTCCCTGATCTTGTATTTTTTTTGTTTTAACCGTTTTTTAAACGTTTCAATGTCTTCTGGCGACACATCTCCTTCATACCGCCTAAACAATCGCTGCCTTTTTAAAAAACCCTCATGTCGGTCAACCCGCTGGTTTTTTAAAGCCCGATGCAACGGGATAACCCGATCAAGGCTGCAAATGACAAGCGAGACGCCGATTGAGGCAATTAATAACAGGTACCACCAGGAACTGTATAAGTCATGGAAACCAAGATTATAATATATCGTCCCGAAGGCTCCATATTGGCTTGAATAGTATTCGGCAGGGTCGGCATTCGGCGGTATGTACATCACTTGCGGAAGGATTGTTCCAAGAGCGGAAGCGATTAGTGTAATGACAATCAGCCACACTCCCACCTTGACAGACGAAAAGAAGTTCCATATTTTGTCAACCAACGTTTTATTGTATGTTTGAGACCTTCTGGCACTGCCCTCATAACGCATATCATGCAGGTTTTCTTTTTTCGCTTCTTCGGTCAATGCCCGCCCGCAAGCTTCACAAAGGATTGTTCCTTGCGGATTGACGTGACCGCAAACACATTTCACATCATTCATAAAAAACTGCTCCCCTTACGGTTTAATACTCTCCATCATCGCCTGTATTTTCGCTTCCGTCAGCTCGCCTTCTTCCACCTTTACCACATTTCCTTCCGGATCAATCAAAAACGTTGCAGGCAAGTTAATGACACCGTACGTTTTCATTACATCCTGATTTTTGTCTTTCAAAATCGGAAACGAAAGATCATGCTTTTCTACAAATCGTTTGATTGAAAACTCCGGTTCTCCGACATTTACTGCTAAAATTTCAACTCCTTGATCTTTATAAACGTTATACTGATTATCCATAAAAGGCATTTCCCGCTCACACGGCTTGCACCACGTGCCCCAAAAATTCAGGAACACGCCTTTCCCCCTGTAGTCGGATAACTTATGTTGTTTGTCTCCAAGATCCGCCAAAACAAAATCAGGCGCTTGTTCGCCAACTGATACTTTTGAGCGTGAATCTTTCGTAAAGTTGGCGTAAAGTGTGTATGCAATTGCTGCGATCATAATAACAAGAATGATTGTCCGAATGACCAGCCGATTTTTTTTTGACATGAAAGACCATGCCTCCTTATTAGACGCGAATATCCGTTTACATTATATCATTTTCTTCATAGAGCCATTGCGGTGGTTATGAAGGTTATGTGAAAACTTCCCTGTTCTCAGCATTGCCCTGTTCGGGCGAGAACTTTCAATTTTTTTACCTCATGCGGGGTTAATTCCCGGTATTCTCCCGCATTTAGTCCATGAAGGGTCAAAAAGGCAAACCTTTCTCTTTTTAATTTCATCACCGAATGGCCAATCGCGTCAAACATTTTGCGCACTTGGCGGTTTCTCCCTTCATGAATGGTAATCTCCACAATGGAATGGCCTTTTCTCTTATCGGCTGTTAACATCTTTGTTTTCGCCGGAGCGGTTTTTCCGTCCTCCAATTGGATTCCTCTTTCCAGCTTTTTCAACAATTCTCTTGATGGCAGCCCTTTAACTTTTGCCACATACGTTTTCGGGATTTCATGTTTGGGATGTGTCAATAGATGGGTGAATTCTCCATCATTGGACAGAAGCAAAAGCCCGGATGTATCATAATCCAGGCGTCCAACCGGATATATTCTCTCTTCTACATGCGGAAAAAAATCAGTAACTACTTTCCTGTTCTTGTCATCCTCAACCGCACTGATAACGCCGCGTGGTTTATAAAACAAATAGTATTTCTGTTCCTCTTGCTGCAACGGAATGCCATTCACCTGAATCTTATCCGAAGGTGTTACTTTTGTTCCGAGTTCTGTTACTACTTTTCCGTTTACTGTTACCTTGCCCTCTGCTATCAGCTTTTCCGCCTTTCTTCGAGAAGCAATTCCAGCATGGGCAATGACTTTTTGTAAGCGTTCCATTTTTTCACCTCAAGCCTGCATTTTCTTTATGAATTATTGCATAAGAACAGAGAAAATCAAAGAATGTTGATCCAAAATAAAAAAATCCGGTTATGAACCGAATAAAATAGTCACGATGATGACTGCCGCCGCTATACCGATTACATCAGCTATAAGGCCGACTTTTATAGCATCTCCCATTTTTTTGATTCCCACTGCCCCAAAATAAACCGTTAACACGTAAAAGGTCGTATCCGTACTTCCCTGAATGGTTGAGGCCAATCTGCCAATAAAGGAGTCAGGGCCATAAACCGAAATGAGATCACTCATAACACCTAAAGCCGCGGTGCCGGATATCGGCCGTATGAGTGCGAGCGGGACGATTTCCGCGGGAACGCCAATCGAATCCAAAACCGGTTTGATCAGCTGAATCATGAAGTCCAGTGCACCCGAAGACCTGAAAACTGTAATAGCAACAAGCATTCCTACTAAAAACGGAATAATGGAAACCGCAATCTTGATTCCCTCTTTTCCCCCTTCAACGAAATGCTCATAGGTGGGGACTTTTTTCCACGTACCATAGAGTAAAATAACAGCGATGATGACAGGAACAATCCATAAGGACATGGCCGATATAAATTGCATTGCTATTTTACTCCTTTTCGTATTCTTCGGTAATAAAATAGCCGGTCCACAATAATGGCGCCCAACGTAGCACATATGGTGGCCACTAAAGTCGGGCCTACGATGTCTGTCGGCCCGGCTGATTGATAATTCATTCGAATCGCGATAACAGTAGTGGGAATTAGGGTAAATCCTGAGGTGTTAAGGGCAAGAAACGTAATCATCGAGCGGCTTGCAACGGGCTTTCCCCCATTTAATGCTTTTAACTGCTCCATCGCTTTGATACCGAGGGGTGTAGCGGCATTTCCAAGTCCAAACATGTTTGCAATAATATTCGATAAAATATAACCAACGGCGGGGTGATCGCTTGGAACATCCGGAAAAAGCCTCAGAATGGCAGGTCGAAATAGATTGGACAGTTTTTCCAAAAGGCCTGCTTCCTGGGCAATTCGCATCATTCCGAGCCAAAACACAAGAATGCTGATAAGACCAATACACAAAGTAACGGCTTCGTTAGCTGATTGAAAAATAGCTTCGTTCACTTCTTTCATCGTGCCATTCAATCCAGCAAACACGAGGCCGATTAAGGTCATCCCGACCCAAATATAGTTAATCATTTATCTTCACACCTGTCTGAGTGAAAAATAGATTTTTAAAAGTTTGCCACCAGCTTTTGTCTTTGTCATGATCCAATTCCTTTACATAAATGGGAATCGTCCGCACGACATCATTTTGAAAATAAAAAACCGCTTCTCCAGCCTGCCCCTCCTTCATTTTTTTCAGATCTTCCCTAGAAAGCAAACGATACTTGATTTTAATATGGTCCACTTCTGTATTCTGCAACGGGTAATGGACGTCGTGCTTGACAAATAATTGCTTATTATCTGGAAGCCCCTCAACGTTAAATAATTCGCCTTTTGGCAGCAATTGTTTTATTTCGAAATGATCAAAGCCATATTCATACATCGAAATATGGTCATTCCAATCATCGGACGCGTTTAACGTAACGGAAATCAAGTCCATTCCATTTTTGGAAGCTGTCGTGACAAGAGTTCGTCCGGCTCTTTTCGTATAGCCGGTTTTACCGCCGGTTGTATGTTGGTATTTTTCAGTGAGCAAGCGATTTTTGTTTTTCCATCTGGCTTTACCGTCTTCTCGATCCACCGTATATGCTTTTGTTCCCGCGATCTCTTTAAACGTGTCATTGTTCATGGCATATCGCGTAAGAAGCGCCATATCGTAAGGGGTTGAATAATGATTTTCGTGATCATCCAAACCAGTGGGATTGGAAAAAACTGTTTGGCGCATTCCAATTTCCTGCGCTTTTTGATTCATCAGGAAAACAAACCCTTCCACACTTCCCCCCACGTGTTCCGCAATGGCATTGGCAGCATCGTTCCCGGAGCGAAGCATGAGGCCGTATAACAGATCTTCCAGTTTTATTTTTTCGCCGACTTTTAAATAGATAGATGATCCTTCAGTCATCACCGCCGTTTTACTGACCGTAACGGTTTCATCCAGTTTTCCTGATTCAATGGCCACAATAGCTGTCATAATTTTGGTAATGGAAGCGATCCTGGCAGGCACGTCCGAGTTTTGATCATAGAGGACTCTCCCGGACCCTTGCTCCATTAAGATGGCTCCAGATGCACTCAAGGATAACTCAGGCTGCTCTTCCCTGTC
The DNA here is from genome assembly GCF_037980985.1 of Siminovitchia sp. FSL H7-0308. Lineage (NCBI taxonomy): Bacteria > Bacillati > Bacillota > Bacilli > Caryophanales > Bacillaceae > Siminovitchia > Siminovitchia sp. FSL H7-0308. Next base: position 1,661,318 of record NZ_CP150282.1, on the reverse strand, counting down.
TTTTGGCGAAAAGGCGGCGAGCCATAAAAGTATGCACAGACTGATTAAAATCGCATTGATTTTAACAAACATCCTTTTCCCCTCGCCCCCCATTTATTTGTACAAGTCTATGCGCCACTTGTAGTGTTATGACAAAAAGAAGGGCTATTAAACATAAAAAAAAGGACATTCATCCGAAATGAAGCCCTTTTTAGCTTTGTTGCGTTTTAGGAATGTTGTAAATTTTGGGTGGCAGTTGGTTTGCCATCTTAGCACATTTCACCGCTAAAGTTTTTGCGCGCAGTTGATGTAACGGAGTAAAAGATGTTAATGTCAAAGAGATAAATTTAGGCAAGCGCATGTGCCTGAGGGCTTGAGCCATGTCCATAAAAAAGCAAAAGAAAAGCGCCTGTAAAAAAGCTAAGACCTCCACTTTAAACAATTCAAAGCAGAATGGAAGATTGTATGTGGGGCAGGAAGAGCCCCTTTCGCTTTATTTCATCGCGAGTGCTTCAGTTTGTAGTTATAAGCGGGCGCTTGCGTTTCTTTATTTGTTTATTTGATGGATTCCTGAAATTTATCATAGAATAAATCTGCTTCTTCTTCCTGTGATCCATCCATTTCCGCGTCGGGCAGCGGAGGGAGTTCTTTCAAATCCTTGAGACCGAAGTAATCCAAAAATTCTCTCGTTGTCCCGTATAAAATCGGTCTTCCAATCCCTTCTTTCCTCCCCACCTCTTTAATAAGTCCTTTGGCAAGAAGCGATCTGATCGGTCGCTCTGTCTTTACACCGCGAATTTCTTCTATTTCAACTCTTGTAATGGGTTGCTTATAGGCAATAATGGCGACTGTTTCAAGCGCGGCCTGGGAAATGGATGGATGCTGCGTATTTTCCACAAGCCTTTGCAAGTATTTCGAAAGCCTTCTTTTCGTCACAAGCTGGTATGTCCCCGCAAGCACTGCAATCGTAATGCCCCTGCACTCGTTGTCGTCATACTCCTTCTTTAATTCATCCACCAGGTCGTACGCTTCCTTTTCGGTCACTTCCAATACATGGCATATTTGCTTGATGCTTAAGCCTTCGTCCCCCGCAGCGAACAATAAGCTTTCCAATATTCCTTTTTCCTTAGCTGCTTTCACGTACAATCTCCTCTTTCGCCTTTATATAAATTTCTTCAAAATTGCCCGTTTGTTCCACATAGACGGCATTACTTTTCATTAACTCCAATATGGCCAAAAACGTCACGATGATGACACTCTTGTCATCATGGTGGAAAAAGTCCGAAAAATGAATGGGCGTCCGATGCTTCTCAACGATTTCCAGCAGCTCTTCCATCCTTTGCTCGATCGTGATTTTTTGAATTTCCACTTTGGCAGCCGCCGGCTTTCGCAGTCTTTTTCTTTTTAACAGTTTGTTATAGGCGGCCAGCATGTCAAAAACCGAGACAGAGTCCGCTTCAGAAATGGGATCGGCGTCCGCGGCAAATTGGGAAAGGTCGCTCGGCGGTTTTGTATAAATATGGCTGCGATCATGTTCTTTTTGTTTAAAAAGTTCGGCGGCTTCTTTGTACCTCTTGTATTCGATCAACTGCTCGACGAGTTCTGTTCGTGGGTCCTCCTCCTCAATTGAAACGTCTTCCTCTTCTTCCTCCGCTTTATTCGGGAGCAGCATCTTACTTTTAATTGACAGAAGTGTCGCTGACATCACCAGATATTCACTTGCTTCATTCAACTCCAGATCCGAAAGCGTGTGTATGTAGACCAAATATTGCTCTGTCACCTCAGCCATGGGAATATCGTAAATATCAATTTCCATCCGTTTGATCAAATGAAGCAGCAGATCAAGCGGTCCTTCAAAAACATTTGTTTTTACTTGATATGTCATAAAATCACCAAATATGTCGTTAAATTGTACTTTATCCCGCACGTAAGGTGCCGTAATACTCCTACTTCGAGACCTGAGTTGATACAAAAGGTCTAAGTGGGAGAAAACGGCACCTAAATGCCCGATTGGTTCTACTAACATTTCTTGGGAAAGGCATACCAAGAAATGAAGTTTCACTTTATCCCGCATTAACTGGCAGTAAGCCCCTTTGCTTAGAAATCTAAATGTGAGGTAGAAAGTGCTGGGTCAACTGCCTGTAAATGCCCGATTGGTTCTACTAACATTTCTTGGGAAAGGCATACCAAGAAATGAAGTTTCACTTTATCTTTAATCATACAATATTTTTCGGTTAAGAAGTAAGTAAATTCGGGTGGTAATTTACATATGATATACTTATCTTGAAATGCGCGAAAAAGCGAAAGGGGCTTTGAGATTGATTTATCCTTTCTCATATATACAATTTTTATGTCATTTTCATGGTGACAGAGATTATTTTGAATGCCATGAAGTATTGGAGGAACATTGGAAGAAAAGCGGGATGGAGCGAAGTTCCATTTGGGTCGGTCTTATTCAAGTTGCCGCCAGCCTTTACCACTACCGCAGGGGGAACATGCGGGGTGCGGTTAAATTGTTGACCAGGGCGCTGGAAAGCTTGAGTAAAAAAAGGAGCGAGCTGCATGCTTTGGGGATAAACTATTCTCAACTGATGGAAATACTGCAAAAAAGCTTGAAACATATGAAAAAGTCGCGATTATATACCGCTATTGACTTGCCGATACAAGATGCGGAATTATTGGTCATCTGCAAAGAGCGAGTGCGAAGGCACGGCTCTAGCTGGGGGCGTTTGGATGACGTTTGGGACGAAGAAATTGTTCATAAACACCTGGAAAAAAAACATGAAAAAAAGGCCGTTATACAACCAAAGCAATAAACGGACAGTTTAATAACGAGCCAACCATTTAGCTTTTTACCGCCTCGCTAGAAGCTTTTGGAGCCCTAGCTTACCATAAACAAAGAGACTGTGACACAACTAAATCAGCTGATGAAAAAACGAACAATAAAGTGAAACTTCATTCAGTAGGCGTTTTCTTCCACCTCCTACTGAATGTTAGTTGAACCAATCGAGCATTTAGGTGCCGTTTTCTCCCACTTGGACCTTTTGTATTCACTCAAGATCTTGAAGTGGGAGTATTACGGCGCCTTACATGCGAGATAAGTTGTCCTAATGTATAATACGCAAGCTTTTAGCGTAGTCAACATATGTAGACTCCTGCGGGAATAGCTCGAGCTGAAGATCCCGCAGGAAAGCGATCTTTGCTTTCCGAGGAAGCTGAAGCCGTGCCCGCTGAAAGCGAAATATGTTGACGTAGCAATGATAGAGATTTTTTTAACACAAATAAACCGAACAATTATAAATGAATTGTTCGGTTTATGCTATTTCGTATTTGCTTATGTCCCAGACTCTTCTTCGTCCGCGATACCGCATTTTTCAAAAAAAGAGGATGTATGCTCATTGGGAACGACCTTTTTCTGTTCATGCAATTGTTTTAAAGACCTTACCATATTTTTGCCAATTCCTTGACATCGGTGGGATGGGTTAACAGAAATGTGCTGCACTTCAATGATGTCGTCGTCAATAACAACCCCGATGAGTCCAGTTATATCTTCTTCCTTCCAAAAATAAAGCTGCCATTTGTCATCGCCTTCGTATTGTTTCATCGTTTGCTGCAGCTTTTTTAAATCTTTTTCATTGGGCATAAACGAAAGAAGGCCCATTGCTATTTTTTCATAACCTTTTTTGTAGCGAATTAACATCATTAATCCCTCATTAGTCTTTTTTCCATACAGAATATTGTCATTTGTTCGGCACAATTACAAACCAATAGAACAATCCCCATGCAAACGCCAAACCGAACATAAAAAGGAATAAGATTATATTTTGCTTGCGCATGAACGGACACTCCTACCTTCATCATACTCATAAATATGGATAACGGCATAAGAATCAACAAAGTTCATTGTAGCGGCTTTTTCCATTTATCGCAAACTTTTACCTTTTGAGGGAATCATTTAGATCGTCGTTTTTTCGCTATAAGGAATATCCAACCGGACAAGATCGTCATAAGTCTCACGCTTTATAATCAAGCGGCTTGTTCCGTTTTCAACAAACACGACGGGAGGTCTTGGAATACGATTATAGTTGCTAGCCATCGAATAACAGTACGCACCGGTACAGAAAACCGCCAATAAATCATTTGTTTCCGCTTCTGGGAGCGGCAAATCCCAAATCAGCATGTCTCCCGTTTCACAGCATTTGCCTGCAATGGACACGACCTCTTTTGGTTTTTCGTCCGCACGGTTTGCCATAATGGCATCATATTTGGCGCCATAAAGTGCCGGCCTGATATTGTCGTTCATCCCGCCATCAACAGCCACATATTTTCGAATGTCAGGAACTTCCTTGCGGGAGCCGATTGAATAAAGTGTTGTTCCAGCATCTCCAACGAGGGAACGTCCCGGCTCAATCCAAATTTCCGGCATTGGCAGTGCCAATCTCTTCGTTTCCCGTTTAACCTCCAGAATCATTTCTTCCACATACTGTTCAGGTGGCAGCGGTTTATCCTCATCCGTATAACGAATCCCAAAGCCGCCGCCAAGATTGAGAACTTCGGGAGTAAACTGGTATATGTCTTTCCATTCACTGACTTTTCCTAAAATTTTCCTTGCCGCCAATAAAAATCCTGTTGTTTCAAAAATTTGTGAACCGATGTGGCAATGGAAACCGAGCAAATTGAGGAATTTGCTTTCCAACGCTAGGGCCACAGCGGTTTCAGACTGCCCATTTTGTAAATCGAATCCGAATTTCGAATCTTCTTGCCCTGTTGAAATATAGTCATGCGTATGGGCTTCAATTCCCGGTGTAACCCGCAACAAAATATTTACCTTCTGGTTTTTCAGTTGGCAAAGATGATGAAGCATATGAAGTTCATGGAAGTTGTCAACGACAATGCAGCCGATCTGATGGTCAAGCGCCATTTTCAGTTCTTCTTCACTTTTGTTATTCCCGTGAAAATGAATTTTTTCGGCCGGAAAATTCGCGACGATCGCTGTATATAGTTCACCGCCCGAAACAACATCCAGTGACAGGCCCTCTTCATGAACGAGCTGCAGCATGGCTACCGATGAGAAGGCTTTGCTTGCGTATGCTACTTGGTGTTTTACGCCCAATTTTTCAAACATATATTGAAAAGCTCTGGCCCTTTTTCTAATTAAAGCAACGTCGTACACATATAATGGCGTACCATATTTTTCTGCAAGCTTTACGGTATCGCAACCACCGATTTCCAGATGCCCTTTACGATTGATCGTGGCCGTTCCACTTAATTGCATGATGTCTTCCCCCCACTAGTGCATGTATAAGAACAAAGCAATCGGTACTATTTCCGATTGCTTCTCAAGTCAAACATTGACTTATATACTATAAGTAAGCATTACTTTACCATAATATAGAGCATACTGCAATTTATTTTTCGGATTCGCCCGGCCTTTGCCGCACCCTGTTTCTCGGTCGAACAATGCTTGGTCGCAATAAGCTTCCGGGTACTGGACGCCGCATGAAAATTTGGAAGAGAGCGATGGGATTAAAAGGCAAAATCGGCCATAAATAAGGAGCATTTAAAGGTCGCAACGATATTAAAAAAAGTAAATAAATGGTCACCCCCACGATAAATCCGGGTGCTTTGAAAATTGCCACGCAAATGAGCAATAGCATCCGGAAAATTTTATTGGCGACGCTCAATTCATAGCTGGGAGTAGAAAATGTCCCTATGGCGGCTATGGATACATATAAGATGACTTCAGAATGAAATAAACCAACATCTACGGCAATTTGCCCAATCAGAACGGCCGCAATTAACCCCATGGCGGTGGATAATGGTGTCGGGGTATGGATGGCCGCAATTCGCAAAAACTCAATCCCGAGATCGGCAATGAGGATTTGAATGATCAGAGGTATATCAGACTCCTTGTTCGGCCCAATATAAGCCAGTTTTTCCGGCAACAAGGACGGTTCCATGGCATATAAAAACCATAGTGGCAGCAAAAAAATGGATACCCATATGCCAAGAAACCTCGTCCACCTGACAAATGTCCCCACAGCCGGCGATTGCCGGTACTCTTCTGCATGCTGCATATGATGAATAAATGTCGCAGGCGCAATCATCACACTTGGAGATGTATCAATGAAAATCAGGACATGCCCCTCCAGTAAATGAATGGAGCCGACATCTGCCCTTTCCGTATAGCGGACGAGTGGGTAGGGATTATAACCCTGTTTCAGCAGAAACTCTTCAACCGTTTTGTCCGCCATCGATATTCCGTCAATATGAATGTTGTTCAATTCCTTTTTCACTGTATCAACAAGCTGGGGATTCGCGACTCCGTCTATATACCCGATCGCAACATCTGTTTTGGATCTTTCCCCCACTTTAATCATCTCAAAACGGAGCCTTTCATCACGGATTCTCCTGCGGGTCAATGCCGTGTTAACGATCATGTTTTCTACATAACCATCTCTTGATCCCCGTACTACTTTTTCCGTGTCAGGCTCCTCCGGCTCCCTTCCCGGATAGCTCCGAACATCTACAATCATCGCTTGTTTTTCGCCTTCAATGACAATCCCGACCAACCCTGACAGTACTTGATCCACCAATTCATCAAACGTTTTTACATGTTCGACAGATTCGTGGACAAGCCGGTTTTCAATGATTTCTGGCAAGCTTTCGGACGGTTTTTCCTTCTCATTCAAATTAACGAGCTCTTTTAATAATTCAACGATAAATTGAGTGTCACACAGCCCATTGACATAATAGATATGGATTTCGCTTTTTAATATAACGAGTTTTCTGTGTCCAATGTCGAAGCTTGTTCCCAGACCGACCCTGTCTTTAAAGTACTGTTCCAATCGTTTCAAATCAGCCGGAATTTCTCTAAATCGCTTTTCTGCTTTATTTTCACCCATACAATAAGCTCCTTTTTTAACTCGATTATTCAAACTCTACAAAATAGAGCCATTGAAACAAAGAGCCTGCCATTTTACCAAAAACAAGGGCCATTAATAATAAGATTAACTTTCCTTTCATGCCGATCCGTTTTGACAAGATCGGCAGAACATTTAAGACTTCCGTAAGTGCGGCAGCAAGCATTCCAATAAACAATCCATTCGCCAAGCCGACTGGAATTAACAGGCTTGAATACAGCTTGATAGACCCGTTTCGCAAGTCGAACAAAGAGGAGACGACCACACTGATAATGACTGCCCATTCATAAGCCTGAATTTGGTGTCCTGTCTTTGTCAGTTGGGTTAACCTCGGAATAATCCCCAGCACGGTTAAAAAAGCAACAAAACCAATTCCCACGGCAAGCCCGCCAGCCAGGCCGACAAAAATGGTGCATAAAGCACTAACGATCGTCAAGCCGCTCTGCACTTTCTTTCTTTTCATGAACGATTACGTACTTGTCCAAATCTTGCTGATAGTTAAACATTTCGATTTCCAGCGGGCTCGGCTCCTCATTAAGTCTCTTTTTGAATAAATGATTAAAAAAGAGGATCATTCCTACTCCCAGTCCAATTGAATAGGGAACCTGCAGTAAATACGGTCTGTCATTTTCTATTCCGGTCAACATCCAATACAGCTTTTGATGAATCTCCTGCATGCTTGTTTCTTCATGGAAGTTCATAATGGTAAGTCCCGAACCGACAAACAAAAGCAGCCAAACAACGATGAATAAAAGAAAGTTGGCTGTCTTTGACTTTTGTACAAATTCAACAATCGTTTCCTCGGGTCCGACTGTTTGAATATTACTCTGTGGAAAGTGGCCGCCGATCTTATCAATAATCATTAAAGCGTCAATCACAACAAATTTGCCTTCCCTATCTGTTTTCACATACAACTCCAGCGCATACAGCGCTTTCAGCATCTGTTCCGGAGCAATGATGTTGGCAATGTCGTAAAGCCTAATGGGCCGTTCCTCTACCATTTCCACTCGGTGCTTCATTTGAATGTATATCGTATCCTCCATTTTCCCACTTCCCGAAACTGCATATTGTGTCATTTATTATCTGCAAAACTGACATGTTCATGCATTTGAAGTGAACAATAAAAAAAGAGCGCATGGATTACGTCGGCTCCATACGCTCTTTCATTTGCTCCAATATTTTTTTTTCAAGACGGGAAACTTGCACTTGGGAAATGTCCAATCGTTTGGCCACTTCTGATTGGGTTTGGTCCTTATAGTATCTTAAATAGACAATCAGTCGTTCTCGTTCATCTAGGCCTCGAATCGCTTCCTCAAGAGCAATTTTATCGAACCACTTATGATCAGCCTGGTCAGACAGCTGGTCCATCAGTGTAATGGGGTCGCCGTCGTTTTCATAAACGGTTTCATGGATAGAGGCGGGAGATCGTCCGGCGTCTTGCGCCATGATGATATCTTCGACCGTTACACCGAGATGATCTGCGATTTCGGATACGGTTGCGACTTTTCCATTTTTCTTGGCAAGCTCATCTTTCGTTTTTCTGATTTTATTGCTTAATTCTTTTAATGACCTGCTTACCTTCACTGTCCCGTCATCGCGAATAAAGCGCTGAATTTCCCCGATAATCATTGGAACAGCATACGTTGAAAATTTCACATCATAAGAAAGGTCGAATTTGTCAACTGATTTTAAAAGCCCGATGCTGCCAATTTGAAATAAATCATCCGGTTCATACCCTCGATTTAGAAAGCGTTGGACGACTGACCATACAAGCCGCATGTTTTTTTCAACAAGCAACTCTCTCGCTTCTTGGTCGCCAGCCTGGCTTCTTTTAATATATTCTTTTACTTCCTCGTCAGTTAAAAAAGGGGCATTTGCATTTTTTTTAAGCTCCACATCCATAGGCGCGGCTCCTTAGTTGCATAACGCTTTATTTTTCGTTACATACTTGATTAAGCGAATGGTTGTGCCTGTACCAGGGTGTGATTCAATTTCCAGGTGATCCACAAAATTCTCCATGATGGTAAATCCCATTCCGGATCTTTCCATTTCCGGCTTCGTTGTAAACAATGGCTGTCTGGCTTCATCAATGTCTCGAATGCCGACACCGTTATCCCGTATGACCAAATCCACCTTTCCATCCTCTATGGCTGCCGAAATATAAACAATTCCCGCCGGGTTTTGTTCGTAGCCATGGATGATGGCATTTGTAACAGCCTCTGACACGACTGTCTTGATCTCCGTCAATTCATCCATTGTCGGATCCAGTTGAGCAATAAAGGCGGCGACAGTCACTCTCGCAAATGATTCATTTTGGCTTAGTGCACTAAACTGAATTTTCATCTCGTTCCTCATTGTTAAGCAACCCCCAATCTTTCAAGTGCAAATTGCTCTGAAGATTCAAAACGGACAATTTTAAAAAGACCGGACAATTCAAACAATCTCTTTACCGGCGGAGAAATAGAGCAAACAACCATTTCTCCTTTTTTTAATTTGATTTGCTTATATCGGCCCAGGATGACCCCAAGCCCTGAACTATCCATAAAAGTAAGCTTTTCGAGGTTTAAAACGAGATGTAAGATGTCATTCTTTTCCATTTCCATACTGATTTTTTCTCGCAGCATTTCCGCGGTGTGATGATCCAGCTCCCCGGATAGACGAATGCACAAGACGTCTTGTTTTACTTCCATTTCCATTGTCAAACCCACTATGCACAGCCTCCTTATATGTCAATAGTGAGTCAATTCTACCTTTATGTTCCGGATTCCTTCCTCGTGACAAAACTAGAAGTAATTCGCTAAAGTATCTCAAATATCGTTATTTTGATTGTGTAAATAATCCGAAAGACCGTTTATATAACTGCCACCAATTTGCTTTTTCCACGTTTTTTTCAGCGACAAGCGGAGCGGACAGCAATTGCTTTCCGTTTTTTTCAATAATGATTTCTCCGACTTCGTCACCTTTTCTTAATGGAGCCTTGAGGTTTTTATGCAGTTTTACTTTCGTTTGAAAATCTTTAGCTTCCTCATCTTTTTTCGTCAAAATGGAAATGGGTTCTGCGGTTTTGGCATTGACTTCCTTCAACGAACCTTTGCTGATTTTTGCTTTTCCAAGCACTTCATCCTTTGGATAAAGGGAGTGGGAAGCATATTGTGAAAAAGCATAGTCAAGCATTTTTGTAATCTGGGTATTTCTGCTTTTGGATGTCGGTGCTCCAAATACGACAGCAATGACACGCATCCCGTCTTTTTTCGCAGTGGCTGTAAGGCAATACTTCGCGTCGCTCGTAAAGCCGGTTTTTAATCCGTCCACACCGGGATAAAAGCGGACGAGTTTATTCGTATTGACAAGCCAGAATTTTTTATCTGTATCCTCCCGTAAATACGATTCATACAACTTCGTAAAATCTGTGATTTCTTCATGCTTTAACAATTCTTTTGCCATGATGGCCATGTCATGTGCGGTGCTGTAATGATCTTTCGCTGTCAATCCTGTCGTATTTTGAAATTTGGTATCTTTCAACCCCAATTCCGCTGCGCGCTTGTTCATTTTCTCTACGAAAGCTTCTTCACTTCCCGCTATTCGTTCGGCAAGTGCGACAGAGGCATCATTTGCGGAGGCAATGGCGACACCGAGTAACAGCTCCTTGACTGTCATCTCTTCACCAGCCTCAAGAAAGATTTGTGATCCCCCCATAGATGCAGCATACTCGCTCGTCCTGATTTTTTCGTCAAGCTTGAGCTGTCCGCTGTCAAGCGCCTCCATGACTAACAGCATCGTCATCACCTTTGTCATTGATGCGGGCGGCAGTTTTTCTCTGCTATTTTTCTCATATAAAACAGCTCCTGTATCACGCTCAATTAAAATGGCTGATTTCGAATCATCCGAGAGTTCAGTTTTTTTCTCTTCTGCCGATACGGGCTTGAATATAAAAGCTGTGGCAAGTAGCAATAAAGATAAGAATAAAACGGCGAACCTCTTCATCCTAACCCCTCCAATTATTCTTTTAAAAACGGGAAAGTTTACCAACTATCCCCATTCTCTCCTGGAAGAGTTTTTTTATACGATGTTTTATAAAAAAGAATGAAGTATACTTATCACCCAAGAAGCATTCAACTACTGGCATAGTGCACAGACTACTGTATGAGGTACAAGGACCCCCGGCTTACCTTTATTCCCGAGATCTTGTTTAGGAAAATGAAACGATCTGGCGCTGTGAAGACTTCCATGATTGGAGGAAAAGAAGCACATTGCTGTCATTATGGGGGGCATTACATTTCGATAGAAGAGGAAGAGAATCCAAAGGCCGAAAAATCCGCCAATTTATACAGCTACAGTCTCCGGTCACGCTTTCACAACCCGGTGACCGGTTTTCCATCGTTCTGCCTGGAAGGACCGTATAAATAAAAAATCAGGTGGAAGAGATAGGTTTTCTTCCACCTGATGATAAGATCATTTCGTGATTAGAGAGGGTCTTCGATTAACAAGTCTAAAAAACTGTCTCCGGCACCGGTCCATTTTAACCGGAAATTGGCGGCAACTGTTGCGCCGACATCAGCGAAAGATTTGCGGATTGGCAGTTCTCCCCCTCTTTTAAACCTTTTTGAATACACTAATAGCGGAACATATTCTCTTGTATGGTCGGTCCCATGATGTGTCGGGTCATTACCATGATCCGCTGTAATGATCAATAAATCATCGTCTTTTAATCTTTCAATGATTTCCGGAAGCCGTTCATCAAACTGTTCGAGCGCTTTTGCGTATCCTTGTGGATCACGTCTGTGTCCGTATTTGGCATCAAAGTCAACCAGATTGATAAAGCTGATCCCGTTAAAGTCTCTTTGCATTGTTTGAATCAGCGTGTCGACCCCTTCCATGTTGGAAGTTGACCGGAATGACTCGGTTATTCCTTCCCCATCGTAAATATCATGTATTTTTCCAATGGCAATCACGTCGAATCCGGCATCACGCAAGTGATTCAAGACAGTTGGCTTGAACGGCTTTAAAGCATAATCATGACGGTTGGCAGTTCTTTGAAAATGACCGGGTGCTCCAATAAAGGGCCGGGCAATCACACGCCCTACTTTAAACTCGTCCGCCAAAGTGATTTCTCGCGCCTTTTTACATATATCATACAACTCTTCAAGCGGGACCACCTCTTCATGGGCGGCAATTTGCAAAACAGAATCAGCCGATGTGTAAACGATCAAGGCCCCGGTTTTCATATGTTCCGGGCCAAGCCTTTCAATGATTTCTGTTCCGCTTGCCGGAATATTGCCGATAATGGATCTGCCTGACGCTTGCTCCAATTTGGTTATTAATAGCTCAGGAAATCCGTTAGGAAATACTTTAAACGGATGGCTCGTAATTAAGCCCATTAATTCCCAATGCCCTGTCATCGTATCCTTTCCCATCGAAGCTTCCCGCATTTTCGTATAGTAGGCAAGGGGCGGATCAGCCTTCTCAATTCCTTTGATTTCCTTTATATTGGAGAGGCCAAGCCTGCCCATGTTGGGCATATGTAAACCGTTCATTCTTTCGGCGATATGTCCGAGCGTGTCTGCTCCTATATCTCCGAACTCTTTTGCATCCGGTGCTTCTCCTATCCCTACAGAATCTAAAACAATAATATGAATTCTTTTATATGACATTCCTTGGGCCTCCCTGAATTCAAATGTTGTATGTAACAGTATTATACCCGCTCAGGAACATCAAAAAACCACTTTTGCCTATAGCATAAGCATACTTAAGCGCGGGGGTGGTATTTTGCATACATATCTTTTAATCTCTTTTTTGATACATGTGTATAAATTTGAGTAGTGGATATGTCCGCATGGCCAAGCATTTCTTGGACAGCCCTTAGATCGGCGCCGTTTTCCAGCAAGTGAGTGGCAAAGGAGTGCCTGAAAGTATGCGGAGTGAGTTCTTTTTTGATGTTTGCCTCCGCGGCTATTTTTTTTACGTTTTTCCAAAATCCTTGTCTTGACATCCGTTTTCCATGATGGTTTAAAAATAAGGCGTTCGTTTTGTATTTTTTCCGCAACTTTGGTCTCGCGTTTCGCAAGTATGTTTCCACTGCCTCAATCGCGGCGGAACCGATCGGAATGATTCTTTCCTTATTGCCCTTCCCGACGCAGCGAACAAATCCAATCGTCAAATGAACATCATCCAAATCCAAGTTCAGCAGCTCGGTTACCCTTAAACCGGTTCCATACAAAAGCTCCAGCATGGCCCGGTCACGCATGCCAAATACGGTTGTCGAATCCGGTGCTTCCAACATCGTTTGCACTTCAGTGATGGACAGAACCTTCGGCAGTACTTTCTCCTGCTGCGGCGATTCGATATGAATAGTAGGATCGCGCTCTGCAATCCGTTCTCGAAGCAAAAATTGATGGAAGGAGCGAATGGAGGCGATATGCCTTGCCAATGTTCGCGTTGATTTTCCTTCTCCCTTTAGTTGGCCCAGAAATTGGATAATATGCATTCTGGTAATATCATTATACTGTTTCAGCCTTAACACACTTTGAATATAATGAAGATAGCTTTCCAAATCACGTTCATAAGATTTTATCGTATTGTCTGCCAATCCCTTTTCTACAACCATAAAGTGGATAAAATCTTGAAGTTCATCTTTCATGTTCCCTACTCCCCATTTAAGTAAAAAAGCATGAGACGGGAAAACCAGCCGTTTTTTTCTTCCCCGCCTTGCTGAATCACCTTGATGGCCGTTCCCTCCGGTTCGTCATAACGGCGGTAATTCTCATATTCCTGGCTTATCAAAATCATACCATAATAAAATAAAATCGTGCACGCGGCAAATAATAAAAACACTCTAATGGTACTAAAGATCATCTTGAAAAAGTTCCCCATTTGAAACCCAACCTTTATATCTTTTATTCAAATTATTCCGTATTACCATGATATGCATATCTTGTCCCCATTTATACCTGCACGGTTGGGAAAAGCATCAATGGGCAACAAAAAACGCCTTTTCCTCCTGTTCCGGAAAAAGGCGTTACTATTCTTTATCACGTTTATCATTGGCTTTTTTAGGATCTGGTTTTCCTTGACAGCGCCAGCAAATCCCGTGAAAAGTCAAGCGATGGTCTTTAATTTTAAAATTCCAGTCATGCTCGACGACTTTTTCCACATCTCCAAGCAAATCTTCCTGGATTTCGTCGACTGTCCCACACTCAATACAGATGAGGTGGTGGTGGAAGTGATCAGCTCCCTCTTGCCGTAAATCATAACGGGAAACCCCGTCTCCAAAATTAATTTTATCCACTACTTTTAATTCCGTAAGAAGCTCCAGCGTCCTATATACCGTAGCAAGGCCTATTTCCGGCGATTTTTCTTTGACCAGAAGATAAACATCTTCCGCGCTCAAGTGATCGTCTTCATGTTCAAGCAGCACCCTTACCGTGGCTTCACGCTGGGGAGTAAGCTTATAGCTTGCGGAATGTAGTTGTTTTTTTATTCTTTCGATCCGACTTTCCATCTTATGTATCCTCCCTCGCCACTGTCTTTTATATTATAGCAGACAAAGGCTAATAATCAAATTAAAATCATTATAAAATGGAGGCCGGATTCATTGAGAATGCTATCCTTGAAGCGAGGCTAAAATGGACTTCATCAACACCGGTGCAGCATAGGCTTCGATGCTCGCAGCCACTGTGATAACAGCAACCACAGCTATATACGACATAAAATAACGGGCAAATTCAGGAACGATCCGATAGGAAAATCCCTGCCTGACAAATATTTTTCTGATTAACTTAATTGAAAATGCGATTGATATCGCCCCGATAAAAATATAAACAGGGATGATAAGCAAGTTTTGCGGCAGCAGTGTTACAAAAGCCAACAATAGTCCATTCCAACCCATTTGATGGACAAGAAAACCTACTGAAAAACCGATAGTCACCCCTTTTAAAAAGAGCAAAATTAATATTAAAGGGAATCCGATGATAGAAATGCCGAGCAACCACATTAGTCCGACAAATTTCACATTATGAAAAAAACTGATTTTTAACAGCTCTTCTGACTTGCCGATCTTTCCATCGGCAACTTGTCCAAAAAACTGATTCAAGTAATAAAACAAATCTTCTTTTTGCGCGACGGACAAACTGTTCACGATGATGGCACCGAAAATGATGCCCATCACAAACAAAACCATAATAAAACAGTAAATAGAAAAGTAGAATTGTACATGACGCGTGATAAAATTAGAAGAAAACCGTTTCCGCATTTGCTGCTTCCCCCCGTTCTACGATTGTTACATCTTATGAATGGGGACCACAGCATATGACTCAATGGCAACAGTTTTCTCTTTGTGAAAAGATTGGAAAATCACCGCTTGGCAACTTTTCCGTACCGACCTCCACCACCTGCTTCGAGCTCAAGGCCGCCCTTTCTTGCTTGTAGAATGAGATCTGAAAGTTGTGGCTTGATGACTGCCTGTAAATCTTCTCTTGTCACACGATGCAATATGTTCATTTCAGAGCCGAAGTGATGATATAATGTTTCCTTTGTTTTTGGGCCAAGCCCCGGTAAAAAGTCAAGCGGCACTTGATGAATATAAGGGGGGCGTGTTGGAGGCGTACCGCCTTTCGCCAACTCAGCAATCCTTTCCGAAACACCTTTTGTAAACTTTTTCGACCCGCATTCGCTGCAAGTATCCCCTTCCTTTACTGTGAAGCATTTGGCACATGCCGTTCGATAATATTTGCCAAGAAAAGGATTTAGCCCGTAATTTTCAACAATATGATGCCCATCAAGTCGATGCATCATTTTTTGAATGGACCGGAACGTCGGTGATGCCAAACGCACTTTTTGATACTCTCTTGCCATTTTCGGGAGGGAATGGGCATCCGAATTGGAGAGGAAAACATAGTGATGCAGTTCGTTCATTTGATCAGCCATCGCGGTATCGGAACTTAGCCCGAGTTCCATTGCATCAATTTGATCCGGTGCAAATACTTCTGTTAAAGATTGTTTCACCCCTTTTCCATATAAGCTTTTGAATGGGGTGAACACATGGGCGGGAATAAACAGCCCGCCGAGGGAGCGCACAGTCTCTTGAACGGTCACAGCACTCTCATATACGCGTTGTGTGCTTAGTTGAATATTTGTTACCCGTTCGGAAAGCCAAGCAGAAAAGTCCGTCAACGACAGCAATGTGGGAAAATAGGCAAGAACATGAATCGGACCGCTGCATTTTTCATCCAACAGTTCCATTTCAGTACCAGGGATCAGGGTCACATCTTCTTGAAACCGAAAGCCGCCCTCTTTCAATTCTACTAGTTCACTGGCGTTCAAAAGCATGGTCATTTCTTCTATTACTTCGGGTGAGTGGCAATCTATGACTCCTACAATATCCAATCCTTTTGGAAAGCGGGCCGCCTTTAAAATGTTGGTCAAAGTTAAGTTTTTGGCTGCCGTAATTTTCACCGGTTTGCCTGTATACGTTCTTCCGATATGTATATGCAGGTCGGCAAAATAATCCTTCATCATTGTTTTTGTCCCAAAAGCTCCATGAATTGGACAGCAAAAACAGTTTTGGCATCGTAAATGCGCTTATCATGAATATACTGTAAAGCTTCATCCAAGGTTACTTCAAATAATTCTACAAATTCATCATCGTCCCCATTTAAAGGATTCTCCACTTTCTCCAAGTGCTCTGCATAATAAAGATGGATCACTTCATCGGCAAAACCAGGTGATGTATAAAATGAAGTAATATATTTCATTTGTCCTGCCCGGTATCCCGTTTCTTCTTCCAATTCCCTTTCAGCCGTTACAGCCGGATCTTCACCCGGCTCCAACTTTCCCGCCGGTATTTCTAGAAGAGATCTTTCGAGCGCCTTCCGATATTGTTCAACCATGACTATTTTTTTATCTTCCGTCACCGCTATAACGCCTACTGCACCTGGGTGGCGCACTATTTCACGTGTTGATGTATTTCCATCAGGAAGCGCAACCTCGTCCACCTGAACACTTATGATGTTTCCTTGAAAAATTGGCTGTGAACGGATTGTTTTTTCTTCAAATTTTTTCAACTTTCTCAGCTCCCTGTTCTATTTCTTTTCTGGATTCTCATATATTTTACCATACACCAGGGAGGGATTGCCGTGAGAGTGATCATTGGAGAAAAACGGATCGTATTATCAGGAAAAGCTTGGGAAATTCAAGCTCTTTTGAAGAAATACGCTAGGAAGCATCAGTTTTTGAAGGATTGGCTGGACTCCTGCACATTGATTGAATAGGCATACTGCATTTCGTTACAATAGATGCTGAATAGAAAGGCGGGATGTGTATGGAGAAACGGAAACTTGGAAAATCCAATTTATGGGTGTCAAAAATGGGCCTCGGCTGCATGTCACTCGGGACAGACGAAGTGAAGGCAGCCGGGATCATTGAGGCCGCCATTGAGGAAGGTGTAAATTATTTCGATACAGCCGATTTATACGATTATGGCGTCAATGAGGAAATGGTCGGAAAAATACTTGCTCCCTTCCGCGACGAAGTCATCATCGCCACGAAAGTCGGTAATCGATGGAACGAGCAAAAAGACGGCTGGCGCTGGGATCCATCTAAAAAGTATATAAAAGAGGCTGTCAAAAACAGCCTGCGGCGTCTGAAAACCGATTATATCGACCTGTACCAATTGCATGGCGGAACAATAGAAGACCCCATTGATGAAACAATCGAAGCTTTTGAGGAATTAAAAGCCGAAGGACTCATCCGATTTTACGGCATTTCCTCCATTCGGCCAAATGTCATTCGAGAGTACGT
This sequence comes from Siminovitchia sp. FSL H7-0308, assembly GCF_037980985.1. Classification (NCBI taxonomy): domain Bacteria; kingdom Bacillati; phylum Bacillota; class Bacilli; order Caryophanales; family Bacillaceae; genus Siminovitchia; species Siminovitchia sp. FSL H7-0308. The sequence continues at coordinate 1,643,622 of NZ_CP150282.1, read as the reverse complement.
AAATCGTTCCGCCATCGACAGCATCATGATGCAATACAATCTCTTAGACCGGCGTCCGGAAGAATTGATGCCGTTTCTGAAAGAAAATGATGTCAGTGTTGTCACACGAGGATCTGTCGCAAAAGGCATGTTGAGTGATAAAATGCTCGAATTAAGAGAAGAGCAATTCGAAGAACTGGAATACCTCAACTATTCTGCGCAGGAGCTGTATGAATTCTATGAAAGTGTAAAAGCGAAGCTGTTAAGTCGTTCCGACAGGACGCTCAATGAATTGGCTCTTCAATTTAACTTATCCAATTCATCAGTAGCCGCTGTTGTAGTCGGCGCCAGCAGCATTGAACAAGTACGGGATAATGCCCGAGCTGTAAACGCACGTCCCTTATCAAATGAAGAAATGGGCATCCTCTCCATATTAACGAAAAAGAATCGGTATTCCAGCCACCGTTAATATCTAAGGTGTTCATTAGAAAAGCAAAATGCCAAGATAGTAATTTATTAAGTCATTTATCATTTAGCTTATAGATCAAAAGCTTACTGGGGATATTCTGAAGAATTCCTACAAAAATGTAAAGATGATTTGACTATTACGAAAGAGTATATAGAAAAAAATCCTGTTTATTTACTGGAAAACGATAACAATTTAGTCGCATTTTATAGCTTCTCTATACATGACCGGAAATTAGAAGCGTTATTCATTGATCCCGCTTATATAGGTAAGGGATTGGGAAGGTTTATGTGGGAAGATTTATTAAACAAAGCGAAAGCATTAGGGATAAGCGAATTTACTCTTCATAGTGAACCTAAAGCAGAAGGCTTTTATTTAAAAATGGGAGCGAAAAAGATCGGGATAACTACATCTACTGTTTTTCCTGACCGTAAGCTCCCACTTATGAAGGTTCATGTAATATAAGGATATAAATCTTGATGACGCGCCAATAGTTCCGTTGCATCGTGAAAAATGGCGCTCATGCATGGTCGATGACCAAAGCTTCCTCTCTGCCCGGATTTCCTGCTTTCCTCCAAATATCCTTTTTTCTCGAATACTTTTCATACTAAAAACATGGAAAAATGCTAAATATGACGTGTTTTGTCTAATTTTCGTTCTCTATTAAGCAATTACGTCCTTTTCCTCTCCATTTCGTCACTTTATAAAGAACGTTCCGTTCCCTATAATGAACGTTATGGGGAAATAGAGTTGTATAGGGGGTCTTTCATGAGAGAAGCACAAAACAGACAGAAAAATAGCCAAAAGCTCGATAGCGAATGGGTAACGCTTCTGATGGAAGCAAAGCGACTAAATATAACCCCGGATGAAATTCGCCGCTTCCTTAATAAAAAATCCAAAACCTTTCAGCAAGATGATTTCGACAAAAAATCATAGTTTCGCTGAGAGAAAGATCCATAGACCTAAACATGAGACGGCTTGATTTCCGCGAGAGGAACAAGCCGTCTTTATTTTGATCTTTAATATGCATTCATCGTAACACCCGGATCTACTTGCAATTCCGGCTCGGTTGATGCTTTTACATCCTCTATTGAATATCCCTTGGCCACTTCTTTAAGTACTAATCCTGATTTCGTTACATCGATCACCGCCCGGTCGGTAATGATCCGGTCGACGACCTGCTTGCCTGTTAAAGGCAGGGAACATTCATTTAAAATTTTCGGTTCGCCGTTTCTATTGACATGCTCCATGATGACAATCGTTTTTCCGGCTCCATGAACCAAGTCCATGGCTCCGCCCATCCCTTTGATCATTTTTCCAGGGATCATCCAGTTGGCCAAGTCGCCATTTTTTGACACTTCCATTCCACCCAAAATAGCAATATCCACATGTCCGCCCCGAATCATCGCAAATGATTCGGCACTGTCAAAATAAGCTGCACCTGGAATGGCTGTCACTGTTTCTTTCCCGGCATTGATTAGGTCAGCATCCACCTCATCTTCTGTCGGATAAGGGCCAATTCCGAGCAAACCATTTTCCGATTGCAACACGACTTGTTTATTTTCAGATATATAATTGGCAACCAACGTAGGCATACCGATGCCGAGATTCACGTAAAAACCGTTTTGAATCTCTTTTTCTGCCCTTTTGGCAATCTGCTCCCGAATGGCAGCTTTGCTCATCACGTATTCCTCCTTCTCCTTATGCTCTGATCGTTCTTCGTTCAATCCGCTTTTCAAGGCTTCCTTGGATAATGCCTTGTACGTAAATGCCAGGTGTATGAATACAATCGGGATCGAGATCGCCTATGTCAACGAGCGTTTCGACTTCAGCAATCGTTACTTTGCCCGCAGCGGCAATCATCGGATTGAAATTGCGTGCTGTTTTTCGGTAAACAAGATTTCCCATCTTGTCTCCTTTCCAAGCACTGACGAGACTGAAGTCTGCCGTTAACGCTTCTTCCAATACATACTCCTTTCCATTAAATATCCTGACTTCTTTTCCTTCCGCTACCGGAGTGCCGACGCCTGCAGGCGTATAAAAAGCCGGGATGCCCGCACCACCCGCACGAATTTTTTCTGCAAGCGTTCCCTGCGGTGTCAATTCCACCTCAATTTCACCAGCCAACACCTGGCGCTCAAATTCTTTATTCTCTCCCACATAAGAGCCGAAAATTTTTTTTATTTGTTTATTTTGCAAGAGAAGCCCAAGCCCCCAGTCATCGACTCCGCAGTTATTGGAGATAACCGTTAAATCTTTCGCTCCTTTTTCCACAAGGGCCAAAATAAGATTTTCGGGGATTCCGCACAGGCCAAACCCTCCAACCATCAATGTTGAACCATCCGTAATTTCGTCCACAGCGTCCCGAAATGATGTAAAAATCTTCTTCATGTCATTCTGTCCTCCTTTGTTGTTATTTTTGTGCTTCCAATTCAACAACCGTGGCTACTCCTTGGCCGCCGCCAATGCAAAGTGTGGCCAGCCCTCTTTCGGCTCCCCTTCTTTTCATTTCATGGATCAACGTTACAAGAATTCTTGCCCCGCTCGCTCCGATTGGATGGCCAAGGGCAATGGCTCCCCCGTTAACATTCAAGATAGAGCGATCAAACCGCAGCTCCCTGTCGACAGCCAGCGACTGGGCGGCAAATGCCTCATTCGCCTCGATCAAATGAATATCTTCCATGGCTAACCCCGCTTTTTGCAAAGCTTTTTTCACAGCCGATACAGGTCCAATCCCCATAATGCTCGGATCAACGGCCGCATTGGCGTTTGCCTTGATCGTTACTAGCGGCTCCATCCCAAGCTGCTCGGCTTTTTCCCTAGACATGACAACAACGGAAGCTGCTCCGTCATTAATTCCGGAAGAATTCCCGGCGGTAACGCTTCCATCTTTCTTAAAAGCAGGCCTTAATTTGCCAAGCGTTTCAACGGTTGTTCCTTTTCGCGGATATTCGTCCGTATCAAAAGCGACCGGCTCTCCTCTTCGTTGCGGAACCATAACGGGTACAATCTCTTCTTTGAACTTCCCTTCCTCAATGGCTCTTGAAGCTTTCTCCTGGCTTAATGCCGCAAACTCATCTTGTTCCTCACGTGTAATGTCATATTTGTCGCATAAGTTTTCGGCTGTAACCCCCATATGATAGTTGTTGAACACGCAGGTCAAACCATCGCTCGTCAAGCTGTCGATCAGCTTTTGATCCCCCATTTTGAATCCATCTCTTGCGTTTTTTAGTAAATAAGGAGCTTGTGACATGTTCTCCATGCCGCCAGCCACAACAATATCCGCTTCACCGGCTATGATCGCTTGGGCAGCCAAATGAATAGCTTTCAAGCCCGAGCCGCATACTTTATTAATCGTCATGGAAGAAACATTTTCAGGAATGCCCGCCTTCATCGCAGCTTGTCGTGCCGGATTTTGCCCCAATCCCGCTTGCAGTACATTCCCCATAATGACTTCATCAACATCTTCTGGTTTTACTCCGGCTCTGTTTATTGCTTCTTTAATTGTTGCCGCCCCCAATTCAGGCGCCGAAACATTTTTCAACGCTCCGTTAAAACTTCCAATTGCCGTGCGGACGGCACTGACAATCACGACATCTTTGTTGTTCATGCTTAAAGCCTCCTTTTTAAGCGATCTATCATGTTACCTTTTCGTGAAAGGTTGAAAAAATCCTCTTTTTATTTGGAAGGCCATCTAAAAATCTACATGTTTCCCGCTTTCAATGCTGCACGTTATTCCTTATAATAGAAGGGAATGAAACTTTTGTCGCAAATATACGTATAACATGACAGATATTAAGCAAGTAATGGACAGGAGTCGATACAATTGAGAGCTTTTTATTCTTTTCTCCTAGGAATGTTATCAGCCGGAGAAGCTTTTCTCATCTGGCTTATTTTATTTCTTGGCTTTGATTTTGCCTTTCTTCCGTCCGCCGGCATTTCTCTCTTGGCTGGCGCCTTGACATTTTTCAGTATAAAATGGATTTCCGACTATCGCTTTTTAAAGAAAAACCGATTAACGAGAAAAGAATACGCATATATACAGAAAAATCTGCATGAGGCGAAAAAGAAGGTTGGCCGTTTGCAAAAAGCGTTTTTCAGTGTCAGAACTTTGGGCGCCTTTAAACAACTGTATGAATTGAGCAAGCTTGTAAAACGGATGTATACCATTGTCCATAAAGATCCTCGCAGATTTTATCAATCGGAAAGATTCTTTTTTTACCATCTTGACTCTGTTGTGGAACTATCTGAGCGTTACGCCCAGCTTGCTGCACAGCCTGTAAAAAATGAACAAATATATCTTTCTTTAAAAGAAACACAAAGCACCCTCGAAGATTTAAGCGAATCAATCAAAAAGGATATTTACCAAGTTCTTTCTTCGGATGTGGATGATCTGCAGTTTGAACTGGATGTAGCACGCCATTCGTTAAAAAAACTCGAATACCACCCTCTCGATGATGAAAGGAGCACTAAGAATGAGTGAAGTAAATAAAGAAAAAGTCTTAAAAGATGAATTTACAAACGGGCTTGATGACTTGCTCGCCAACCCGTTTGGCGAGCAAGAGCTTGCCTTACAGCCCCAGGCTTCCGAACAAGAAACAGCGAAACCTGCAAAGCTGATAGAAGCCCTTCCGGAAGACAGCAAAAAAAGAGCCGTTGATCTGGCCAAACAGATTGATCCTGCCAACCACCAGGCGATCATTTCCTACGGAACACAGGCACAATCCCAGTTGTTAAACTTTTCAAGCTCCATGCTAGAGCATGTCCAAAATAAAGATATTGGTCCCATCGGCGATATCTTGAATGAGCTGATGGGCAAATTAAAGTCGGTCAATCCGGAAGAGTTGACGCCTGAGAAGAAAAATTTTTTCTCGAAAATGTTTGGCAAGATTTCCAACTCGATTCAGGAGGTTATGTCAAAATATCAAAAAACCGGGGCTCAAATAGACCGTATTTCGATTAAACTCAACCAATCGAAAGAGGTACTGCTCGATGATTTGAAAATGCTTGAACAGTTATATGAAAAAAACAAAGAATATTTTCATGCGCTGAACATCTTCATTGCCGCCGGCGAACTGAAACTTGAAGAAATCCGGAAGGAAACGATTCCCGCACTAAAGAAAAAGGCGGAGGCATCCGGAGACCAAATGGCCTTTCAGGATGTGAACGACATGATGCAATTTGCGGACCGTCTTGAAAAAAGACTGTACGATCTCAAGCTAAGCAGGCAGATCACGATTCAAAGCGCCCCGCAAATCCGCATGATTCAAAATACAAACCAGGCACTTGCCGAAAAAATCCAGACTTCCATCATGACAGCCATCCCGCTTTGGAAAAACCAGATTGCGATTGCGTTGTCGCTCATTCGCCAACGCCAGGCAGTGGAAGCTCAAAAACAAGTTTCGAAAACGACGAACGACCTGTTATTAAAAAATGCAGAGATGCTGAAGTCCAATACGATTGAAACCGCCCGTGAAAATGAACGTGGCCTAGTGGATATCGAAACATTAAAGAAAACACAGGCAAGCTTAATTTCCACGCTTGAAGAAACGATCAAAATCCAGCAGGAAGGCCGGTCAAAACGGGCACAAGCTGAGCAGGAACTATTGACAATGGAAAATGAATTAAAGCAAAAATTACTCAGCCTACAGTAATTTTTAACAAACAACACCGCCGGACATCATCAGTATTGTCCGGCTTTTATATTAAAAGGAGATGTTATCATTGAACTTTCCAAAAGAGGTTGTGATTATTGAAGTAGGCCCTCGTGACGGTCTGCAAAATGAACCGCAGTTTGTTGATACAGAGATCAAAAAAGCATTTATTCAAAAGCTGGCCGCGGCCGGGATCAAAGAAATGGAGCTTACTTCCTTCGTTTCTCCAAAATGGGTGCCGCAAATGAAAGATGCCGGGGAAATTGTCCAGTCCGCTCCCGAAGGAGTTCGCGGAATTGTGCTTGCACCCAATCGGAAAGGGATTGAGAGGGTGCTGAAAACATCTTGCAAATCAGTCGCCGTTTTTGTCGGCGTCAGCAATACGTTTAATAAGAAAAATATTAACAAGTCCACAAGAGAAAGTATGGCAGAATTACAACCGCTCATAGAGGAGCTAAAAGCAAAAAACTTCTTTGTCAGAGCATGTATTTCCACAGCTTTTTATTGCCCGTATGAAGGAAAGATTCAAGATGACGACACACTTGCACTTTGCCGGGAATTCGTTGCAGCCGGCGTTGATGAACTGAGTGTAGCCGATACAATTGGCATGGCTGCGCCACACGAGTCCTATTCTCTCTTTTCTCGATTAAAAGAGGCGTTGCCGGATGTTTTGCTTGCAGCCCACTTTCATGATACAAGAAAAATGGCGCTGGCCAATACATACGCAGCGCTTGAAGCCGGAGTAAACCGTTTTGATTCATCAGCCGGTGGCCTTGGCGGCTGTCCATTTGCACCGGGTGCAACCGGCAATGTGGCTACGGAAGATGTCGTGTATATGCTAGGTCGAATGGGCATTGAAACGTCCATTGATCTTGATAAACTCGTGGATGCGGTCGATACGGTTGCACCAGTGATTTCCAGACAGATCGACACGGGTTATTACCGTCTCTCCAAACAGGGATGAGATTAATCTAACAGGCTCATTCTGCCATTCAATATTTCATTTGGGCTTGTCAGCTGGAACGTATGGCTTTCATCCGAAAAATCGATTTCCATGTTTGAGTCTAAATAAATAAGTTTTGACTTCTCAATCACGAGCGGCATTTCATTCGTCTCAACAACCAATTCATCTTGGACCATTTCCCGCAATTTTTCAAATGTGAGCGCGGGAATGCCGCTCATCGTGCAGCCATCTGCTTCATACAGTAATTTTAATGCCAAGTCCCTGTCTCCGAGTTTGTCTTTGATTTTTTCTGCTGCTTTTTGAGTAATTGTAACCGTTATCATTCGATGCCGCCCTTTCATAAGTTTGTAGCTCGTTATTCTTCTAATGTGTTCCCTATAAGATATTATGACATTTTAGATGACGGTTTATGAGATGGAAAAAGCGAGCGCAAATCAAAGTGATAGCTCATGAACCGTACCGGGTTCCCGGAAAATTTCGAACTGATTGATGTGGGTAAAAACGTTTCGAAGCGATACAAGTACTTTCTTTATGCCGATGTTATGAATCGTGACGAAACACAGTAAGGACATTCGAGTTCCGCGTACGGGCTGAAAAAATGGCTGAAATAACAGCAAAAAAGCGAGAAGCACGTATGGGAATATTCGCTTCTCGTTTAGCTGCCCGTATCAATTTGTAAAAGGCTGTGTGCTATCTCCGTTGATTTTTAATACCCAAGTCCCTTTTTTGGGAAACGCCAAGTTTCCTTCATACAAATAAATCGGCTTGTTTGTTACAGCATCTATCCCCTTTCCCGTGTTAACAAACAGGGATTCATCTGCTAATGTTCCAGTATCATCCAACAACTGTACGCTCACTTTTTCTTGCTTCTCTCCCGTTCCCTCCATCACTATATTGTTTTTCTTGCCTATTGCCAGCTCTTTTGGAGAGTCAACAAGTGTAAAATGCTCCGTTGCCGGAAATGGGGGCAGCACTTCCAAAGTGAACTCTGCAAACAGCTTTTCGTCGATAAAAAAAGACAGTTTCCATGTTCCCTTCGTCGGGAATGGCTCAAACCTGGTTAAAGCGTGACCGTCTTCTCCGTACAAGCCATCTACGAGTTCCCCCCTTGCCAACATGATTTCCTGTTGACCGTTTGTCGCTGTCACTTCATACTTTTTCCCCGGAAGATCAGCCTGATCGTCCCAGAAATACAGCATTAATTTGGCAACTCTTCTTTCATCTTTTGCGACAAAATGGTCAAACGACTGCAAAATACCGACTCTTCCTTCAATGCCGATTGCCTCTTGAGATGCATCAGAAAATCGAAAGGGCTTTCCTTCCGCTACCTCTATTCCAATCTCCTGCTCAGCCTTGTCCATTGTCATTTCCCGGCTTTCCTCGATCTTATTTGTCACCGTGTCCCGTTGTTGGCCATTCAACTGAAATTGTGCCAAAGCGAGGACGATGATGACGGCAGACGCGAAAACAATGGATAATCCCGGTCTGAATTTCGGCTTCCGGACCTGCTCCCGATTCCGCAACTTTTGTAAAATATCCCGTCTTTGTTCCGTTGATAATGAATATTTAGGAAGGTTCTTTAGTTTCTCTTCAATCTGCTGTTCTCTCAAAGTAAAATCCCTCCTTTTCTAAAATATCTCTCAGCTTTTTCAATGCCCGGTGATATGTCACGTTCACTTTATTTCCGCTGCATTTTAAAATGTCGCTTGTCTCCTTTGAAGACAATTCCAAAATGCCCCGTAAAATGACGACCTCTTTATAAAACGGCGAAAGCTGCCGTATCGACTTGTAAAGTTGCTCATGCTCCTGATTTTTGATAACGAGCTCTTCCGATCCATTCGAGGAATGCGGCTCATTGGTTACATACTGTTTAATTCTATTCCAAACCTGGTTTCTTCGATATTTGTCAATGACCATATTCCTGGCAATGGAAATGAGCCATGTTTTTGGATGGGATTCTCCTTTAAATCTTGACATTTTTTTCATGGCAATCAGAAATGTCTCCTGGACATAATCTTCCACGTCACGGGAGCCTGTCAAATAAATCAAAAAGCTTGTAATATCCCTTTCATACATTTCAAACCACTGTTCTATGCAATCCTCTTTCACGCTTCCCCCTCCCCTCTTTATATTAGACGACCAAAAGACGAAAACATTACAGCCTTTATCCGATCAATTCTATATGTTCGATTTGCTTCAATAAAATCCGCTGTACATGACCAGATCGGTCCACGATCCGAAATTCTTTTTTTACAGAATCAAAATAATGAATTTTCCCGGCAATCTGTTTAGATTGGCGATGTGAAAAATAGGTAATGTTGACCTCTTTGGCAAACTCCATCGCTTCTTCCGCCGCTAGATTCAGTTGCTCCAGCTTCTGTTCATCCAATTGCCTTTTTGCATCCCACGTATCTTCTTTTGCCCATTCTCGGAGCATTTTGACATGCTCCGGAAGCATAAGAGAGTTCCACTTTATATTTCCCCGGTCCCGAATCATTTTCCTGCCCCCATTTCCATCACCATTGTCATGCTTTGTGCCCTCCAACAAGACCCGCTCTTATTCGTGTTGTCCCTGCTTCTGTGTAAGAAACTGCGCGAAGAAGCGAAGCAGTCCCGTGCCGGCGGCGAATATGATCCATCACATATCCCAGCTCCCTCTTTCGTATTTGATTCGGTTCAAACAAGTTAAGCTGATATGTGCCATGATCCGTCATATTGGAAAGCGCGATAGAAATCTGTCGGACCGACTTTCCATTATAATGGGCTTCAAACAAGTCAAGACATACCTTATACACAGTCATTGTGACGTTCGTCGGGTCCTCCACCGATTTCGAACGAAGAAACCCTCCTCCGAACTCTTTTTCACTATAACCGATCCCGAGGCTGATTGTCCTCCCCGCCTTTCCGTGCTCGCGGGCGCGCCGGGCCACCTCTTCACACATTTCCAGTATAACCGCGGCAATCTCATGCTTTTTCTTATAATCACGCAACAGTATTTGACTTTTTCCAAAGCTGATTTGCCCCGCCATCATTGGAGCGCCAAGCTCGGACAAATCAACACCCCATGCATGATAATAAAGCTGCGTCCCCATGATCCCGAATTTTTTCTCAAGCAAGGCCGGATTATAAGCCGCAAGCTGGCCCACGTTAAAAATCCCCATGTTGTTCAACGTTCTCTCCATCCTTCTCCCAATCCCCCATATTTTTCTGAGAGGAGACACTGTCCACAATTTTTTCGGCACATCTTCATATGTCCATTTTGCGATACCGGTTTTTTTCGCTTCCAAATCAAGACAAAGCTTGGACAAAAGCATATTAGGCCCTATGCCGATTGAACATGTAAGCTGAAATTCCCGAAATATTTCATCCCGAATTTTTTGAGCGACTGTCCAGGCATCCCCCCATAACTGCATCGTTCCATCCAATTTGAGGAAACTTTCATCCACACTATATACATGAATCGCTTCTTTTGGGACATACCGGTTCAACAAACGGGTAATTTCCATAGAGACTCGCAAATAAAGCGCCATTTTTGCCTCAACTCGCCGGATATTTTTATCTGTTGGAATTTCAAATAAACGAGAGCCCGTTTGAATGCCATAATCTTTTTTCAAGCGGGGGGAAGCCGCTAATACCACACTTCCGGGCTGTTGCAAATTCCCGACAACTGCCAAATAACATTCAAGAGGGTCAAGACCATGCATAACCGCGGCGCAGCTTGCATAAAAGCTCTTCATGTCGATGCACAAGATGTTGTGATGCGGCAGCATCCGATAGTCGATTTCCATGCTTCACCCTCCAAAACGGAACGTTTGTTCTATTATACGCATCATTGTAGACCAATAGACCCGCTTCTTCAATGGAATCTATTGCCAGGAAGCGAAAAGGCGTTGTTTAGCAGTGTAGTTCCAGCAAAGCAGAGGCCAGTGCTCCAAAAGTTTATTCCTGCATGTGCGGGGGGCGGATGCCGCAAACTCCTTCGGAAGGGCCCGCTACGGATAACCAAAACCAAACTATTGTTTGCAAAACAAGTCGTATATTATATCATTGGTATCAAGCATATAATTTGAAGCATGTTTTTTCGTATCATTTTAAAAAAAGCAAATTACTCCAGAATATATAAGGAGAGTGCCATATGGATTCATTTCTTGCGCTTATCAGCAGTCAACGGGATTTTTTCCGTACAGGGCAAACAAAAGATATACCTTTTCGTCTCCAGTCACTTCAAACATTCAGAAATGCCGTCAAGCTGTACGAAAAGGAACTTATGGCCGCACTTAAAGCAGACTTGAATAAATCCGAGTTCGAAGCATATACGACAGAGATCGGGATGATCTTAAAAGAACTCCGTTTCACGATGCGCCAACTCCGCTCTTGGACAAAACCGACTAAAGTGAAAACCCCCATCACCCATATTGGTTCCACAAGCTATATTTATCCTGAACCATACGGGACGGCGCTGATCATTTCTCCGTGGAATTATCCGTTCTTGCTTGCAGCCGCACCTTTAATTGGAGCAATTGCGGCAGGTAACTGCGCTGTTATCAAACCATCGGAGCTGACTCCGCGAACATCAGCCGTTTTTGCCAAAATGATCCAAGACGTTTTTCCAAGAAAATATATCGCGGTAGTGCAAGGCGGCGTGGAAACAAGTGAAGCTCTGCTCCGGGAAAAGTTTGACAAGATTTTTTTCACTGGAAGTGTGTCTGTTGGAAAAGTGGTCATGAAAGCTGCTGCCAGGCATCTTACCCCGGTAACACTGGAATTAGGTGGAAAAAGTCCTTGTATTGTTCATGAAGATGCCAATTTGAAACTGGCTGCCAAACGGATTGCTTGGGGGAAATTTACGAATGCTGGACAGACCTGTATCGCACCTGATTATGTATACGTCCATCAGCGAATCAAAGACAAGTTTTTAGGGCTTTTAAAAGAAGCTATTGATGAAATGTACAGTGGGCAAATGATCACACGGATTGTGAACGAAAAGCATTTCAACCGTCTTGTTTCCTTCCTTGATCAGGGAAGTGTTTTTACAGGCGGAAAGGCAAATCGGGAAAAGCTGTCCGTGGAGCCGACTATTCTGACAAACATTACGTGGGAAGATCCGATCATGAAAGAGGAAATTTTTGGTCCCATCCTCCCTGTTTTGGAATATGGGGAGTTGAACGAGGTGATAGAAGGAATTCATCAGCACCCGAATCCGCTTGCGCTGTATCTGTTTTCTAAAGGTTCCGAAACGAAAAAAGAAATAGTGAACTCCGTTTCTTTCGGGGGCGGCTGCATCAATGATACGATTTATCACTTTGCCAATCCCCATCTGCCTTTTGGCGGAGTCGGAACAAGCGGGATTGGATCATACCATGGAAAAAACAGCTTCGACGCTTTTTCCCATCAAAAAAGTGTCTTGAAGCAGACGAATTTATTTGATATCCCTTTTCGCTATCCCCATATGAAAAACGCGTTAAAGCGAATAAAGATGTTCCTAAAATAGATAGAATTTGAAAAAGACGCCCAGATAAAGGTGGAAGTCAAAAAAATTAATGCGTCTATCTGTAACGACTCATCCGTATCGAGATGGGCTATGGAATCAAGGATAAGAGTGAGGTTTCATTTGTTCACATGAACCAAAAAGTTAAAAACTTGCTGGAATAACATCCTGGAAATGAACTGGACAATCGGGCTGATATGCCCGATTTAATGCAGCATACGCAGTTGCTTCCCAATAGGCGGGAAAAGCAGAAATATCGTTCTTACTTAAGAGAATGGCAGGAAAGATGGTGCCGAATATTTGAGACCAAATGTTGAAGCTGAAAAAGCTGGATCAGAATCGGGAAGCAGTGGTGAGGCGATCACCCATCCCTTGTCGAGTTAAGCCTGAGCCCGGCACAATACCGGGTTCAGGATTGACAAGCCACTTTATGAAATGTTCGGTAGGAGCATTTTTAGACAGCCTCCGTTTGCGACGACCCGAAGTCACGCATTTTTCCGATGACTGTTTCTTTTATGGCTTCCCGTCCCGGGCCCATATATTTGCGCGGGTCATACACCTCTTTGTCCTTTTCTAATATGTCACGTATTTTCTTCGTCTGCATGATTTGGTTTTCTGTATTCACATTGATTTTGGCTGTTCCCAACGATATCGCCTTTTGAATATCTTTCAAAGGAATGCCTGTTCCACCATGCAAAACGAGCGGAACGCCGGTCAGGTTCATTACTTCTTCCATACGCTTAAAGCCAAGGTTCGGCTCTCCTTTGTATGGCCCGTGAACAGATCCAAGTGCGGGCGCAAAACAGTCCACCTTCGTCTCTTTTACCAACTTTTCGCATTCAGACGGAATCGCGTACATGGCTTCGGCATCATCAACAAGGACATCATCTTCTTGCCCGCCAATGCGGCCCAGTTCCGCTTCGACCGAAACACCGTGTATATGGGCAAGCTCCACCACTTTTTTTGTTAGGGAAATATTTTCCTCAAGCGGCAAATGAGAACCGTCAATCATAACGGAAGTAAATCCCGCGTGGATGGCTTCGGCGCATTTTTCAAAATTTGAGCCGTGATCTAAATGAATCGCGACAGGCACTGTTGTCCGATATTCTTCCATCAAAGCTTTTACCATAGATACTACTACTTTAAATCCGCCCATATATCTGGCCGCACCTTCAGAAACACCGAGAATGACTGGTGAATTTTCTTCTTCGGCAGCCTGTAAAATCGCTTGGGCATATTCCAAATTATTTACATTAAATTGACCAACTGCGTAATGACCGGCTTTCGCCGTATGAAGCATGGCTTTCATCGATACTAATGGCATACAAGCACTCCTTTATATAAGTGTCTATTTTAATCGTGCATCAACCTGGTCTCCTGCCTCTGGTGTTTTACTTTTTCGCCAAGATCAGGGGTAGAACCAGAACCGTTTTGATTTTTTTAAAACCGAAACTTGGCAGCCAAAAGCGTGGGAATGGGATGGGCAACTCCTTAGAATGGAGCGACTTTGCCATTCCTTTGCTTTACAAGCCCATAAATTGAATGGATTCACAAAATGAAATACCCTATAGTAAAAGATTGTACTTACGAACCTATGATTTTCCGCAAGTACAATCCTTTTTTAGCCTTCGTCTTTTTAACTGCTATTGACGGGCTTTTTTTAATGCTCTTTTTACCGTTTCCGCAATATGACTCTCTGAAATCCCATATTTTTCCAATAATTCTTGATTAGGCGCTGATTCAGAATTACGATCATTCACTCCCACACGCAACATAGGAACAGGCTTTTCTTCCACGAGGACTTCAGCAACTGCGCTGCCAAGCCCGCCGTAAATACTATGTTCCTCCGCCGTAACAATCACACCGGTTTTCTCAGCCGCTTTTACAATCGCCTCTTTATCTAACGGTTTAATCGTTGGCATATGTAAAACAGCAATGGACAAACCTTCAGCTTGTAATGACTCCGCCGCTTTTATGGCACGACTTGTTTGGGTGCCGGTTGAAATAATGGTCAAATCGCTTCCTTCTTTTAAAGAAACGGCTTTTCCCACTTGAAACTCGTAATCATCATTAAAAATGATCGGGTACGGATCACGAGCTAAACGAATATAAACAGGACCATTATATTGATGGGCAAATTCCATCATCTTCTTCACTTCTACACAGTCTGCTGGCGCAAGTACGGTCATATTTGCAAGCGAACGGAAAATGGCGATATCCTCCAAAGACTGATGTGTTTTCCCTGTGAGTCCCGTTAACAAACCGCTATAAGCACCAATCATTTTAACATCTAAATTCGGTTGAGCAATTTGCACTTGGATTTGATCAATGGCCCGCTTCGAAAGAAAGGCAGCAAATGTAACCGCCCAAGGCTGTAAGCCCGTTGCAGCCAGACCTGAACATACGCTTAACATGTTTTGTTCTGCAATGCCCATTTGTAGAAATTTTTCAGGGTTTTGTAAAGCTACCCCGTCTATCTTCGTAGAATTTGCTAAATCGCCGTCTACAACATACACTCTTTCATCTTCTTTGGACAATTTTAATATTGTTGCCCCAAAAATATCTCTCATTGTTTCTTTTCTATCAGACAATAAACTTGCCATTTTTATCCCTCCACACTCAATTCTTGTATCGCAGTTTCCAACTCTTCATCTGTGGGAACCCTTGAATGCCAAAGATAGGCATTTTCCATAAAACTTACCCCTTTTCCTTTCACTGTATGAGCAATAATGATGGTGGGCTTGCCTTTTATTTCTTTTGCTTTATTAAAAGCGGAAGCAATCTCCTCAAAGTCATGACCATCAATGTTAATTACATGCCAACCAAAAGCTTCCCAACGATTGCCCGGTTCATGGACAGGAACTTGCCGCGCGCCATCCTCTCCGTTCCAGCCAAATTGTTGCAGTTTATTATAGTCAAGAATCGCGACTAAATTATCCAATCCATATTTAGAGGCGACATCTGCCGCTTCCCATACCTGCCCTTCTTGTGATTCACCATCTCCAACCATGCAGTAAGTCCGGAAATCTTTATGTTGTAATTTTGCTCCCAGCGCAATTCCAACTGCCCCCGAAATTCCTTGCCCCAAAGAACCAGTGGACATATCCAACCCAGGGAGAGCATTCATGTCCGGATGGGCCTGCAATCTGGAATTCAATGAATCGAACGTTTTTAATTCTTCTAGGGGCATGTATCCTCTCAATGCCATGACAGTATATAAACCAATCGCTGAATGTCCTTTGGAAAGAACAAATCTGTCCCGGTCTTCATCTCTCGGATTGGATGGGTCAATTTTCATTTCGTTGAAATATAAATAAGTTAATACATCTATAGCGGATAAAGGTCCTCCTACATGCCCCGCTCCGGCGTAATGAACAGTTTCAAGAAGATGGCGTCTGGCAAGTTTTGCCTGATTCATTAATTCTTTCGTTGATAAAGTCATTTGAAAACTCTCCTTTTCATCTATTTAAAATTGGGTTAAGCGCTTTACCTAATAGGCGGGAGGAATTAATCAACTTCATTCCTCCCAGGCAACACATGTTACTGAATTTCTTGTGAGCGATAGTATACCGAGCTTATCATTCTAGTAAATTTGGTATAAATGTTGAAAGGGGCGGGAAAAAGGATATTACCAATACATCGATCACAAGTATCAATATTAATGGTAACGCCGCCCGGCCAATTCGTACAATCGAAACATTTGTAAGCTGCTGGGCTACAAATAAATCTATTCCAACCGGTGGAGTAACCAGCCCAATGGCAAGATTACATACCATGATCACTCCAAAATGGACAGGATCTATGCCAAATTCAACCGCCGTTCCTAAAAGAAGCGGGACTAATATTAAAATGGCCGCGCCACCATCCATAAACATTCCTATTAAAAGCAGGATAATGTTAACAATAATTAAAAACACATATTTATTGTCAATAAACCCGTTTATCAAATCAAATACTTCTCCGGGGGCGCCGGTCATGCCTAAATAATAAGCAAACAAGCCCGCAACACCTATAATGATCATAATAATGGAACTGCTAATGGCCGAACTTTTCAGCGCTTCTATTAACTTGATCAAATTAATTTCTCTATAAATAAACATGCCGACGATAAGGGAGTATACAACCGCCACTACCGAAGCCTCCGTAGGTGTAAAAACGCCGCTATATATTCCACCTAAGACGATAATGGGCATTAATAAAGCTAAAATGGCGCTTTTAAAAGCGATGAAAACCTCTTTAATGCTTTTTCTTTCTTCCCCGCGAATGCCATTTCTTTTTGAAATGATAAAAGCACTCACTAGAAGTGAAAGTGTAATAAGTATTCCTGGCAGTATTCCGGCAAGGAATAAATCCCCAATGGACACTTCTGCAGCTACCCCATACAAAATCATGGCAATGCTTGGAGGAATAATGATCCCGAGTGCTCCGGCAACAGCTTGGTTGGCCGCAGCATATTCAATCTTATAACCTCTTGCCACCATTGCCGGTATGAGGATCGATCCTATGGCAGCCGTGGTAGCCGCTCCAGATCCCGAAATGGCCGCGAAAAACATTGAAGTAACAATTGCTACCATCGCCAGCCCACCAGTGAGGTGACCTACTAAAGCACCTGCAAAATGGACTAATCTTTTGGATATGCCTGCTATCCCCATCAGATTTCCCGCCAAAATAAAAAACGGAATCGCCATTAATGGAAAGGAGTTCAGTGCTACAAATATTCTCTGAGGAACAACATTTAATGGTAATGTACCTTGAAAAAATATGCCTATACTTGTAGTTAAACCTAATGAAAAGGCTACTGGTACACCAATAAATAACAAAACTAACAAGATGATGATAAAAACGATAGCAAACATGGTTTACTCCTTTCCAACGAACTCTTCAAGCACACAAGCGATAGAATTTACTAATAATAAAATCGCCCCCAAAGGAATGCTTAGATAAACGTAAAACATTGATATTTTAATACCTGGTGCAATTTGATTGCCAAAGGCTTGCGCAAGTTCAAATCCAAAATAGATCAATATTCCATAAAAAACAGATGAAATGAGGTGAACCAACATTTTTATAATGGAGCTAACCTTGTCATTTAATCTTTCCAAAATCACTTCAACCGCAATTAGTTTTCCTTGTCTAAGCGCCAGCCCGGCGCCGATAAACACCAGAAATATCATTAAAAAGCGCGCTAACTCTTCTGACCACGATAATGAACTGCCAAGCACATATCGTGCAACCACTTGCCAAAATATTAATGCGGTCATTGTAGCCAATATGAACGCCAGTAAATATCCAAATACTTTGTTTATATAAGAACTAAGTGTTATATATTTTTTGGCGAAAGTATTCACATTACCATCTCCTCAAACATGGAGGAAAAGACCGTTTCGATCTTTTCCATCCATATATGCCAATTTAATAGTCCAAGTTTTGAACCTTTTTAATGATCTCCTCCCCAATTTGAGGTGCCCATTTTTTATAGACGGATTCTGTCTTTTTCTTAAATTGTTCTTTATCTGGTTCTGTAAATTGTATTCCATTTTCTTCTAAAAACTCTCTGGCTTCCTTGATTTTGTCTTCGTTGGCTTTCCTGCCAATAGGCTCAGTATGTTCGGCAGCTTGTACAATTGCATCCTGCTGTTCCTTTGTAAGACTGTCAAATTTTGCTTTGCTTATCGAAATAGGGGCTGGAGAGAATCTGTCTTCGAGAAGCGCGACATGGCTTTGTACTTCAAAAATTTTAGATGTTTGAATAGTGGCGAGCGAATTGGAATGTCCGTCGATAACACGCTGTTGTAATCCGGTAAATACTTCTGTCCAAGCCATAGGTGTCGCATCTGCTCCATATGCATTCCATGTATCGATTTGCAATTCATTTTCTTGCACACGGATTTTTAATCCATTTACATCTTCTACACTATTAATGGCGCTGTTTGACGAAGTGGCTACAAAGCCATTCTCAACCCACCCAAGTATTTTCACGTTTGCTTCCTCTTCGAATTTTTGAGACAATTCTTTACCAACTTCCCCTTCCAATGTTGCATATACATGCTCCCTGTTCTCAAATAAAAATGGCAGGTCAAACATGTTAAATTCCTTCACCCAGTTTCCCATTGGACCAGACGATTGAATAGACATATCAAGTGAGTTCATTCCCATTAATTCAAATACTTCTCTTTCCCCGCCGAGTTCATTGTTATAATGGATGGTAACGGTCATTTCACCATCAGTTAGCTCTTCTAATTTTTCTTTAAAAGCTTTGGCGGCTACGTCAAATTTTGCTCCCTCTGGCTCCGGAATACTTAGGCTTAATACCACTTTATCCGATTTTCCTTTTGCACTCTTCCCCGCTGAGTTGCCACAACCTGAAATCGTTAACAGTAAGATGAGACCAAATAATATGATTTTTGAAAATTTCATGATTTTTCCCCCTTGTGTGTATTCATGGATTTGGATATACCATTATTTTTAAGCTGTCCTTTTTGTTTTGATATGCTTTATTCATTGCTTCTTGAATGTCATCCATTGGAAATGTATCCGTTATCACATGCTCCACATCCCTGCCCATCTGATTCAGGATTTCAATGGCGGTTGGATATGTATTGATATAACGGTAAACTGAAATGAAGTTGATTTCATTCTGAAGCATTTGCGTTATATGCAGTGGAATTTGGTTTTTTGCCGGAAAACCAATAGCCACGACAGTTCCACCTCGTTTTGTTAAGGCAATGGCTGATTCGATTGCTTTTTCATTTCCAGATGTTTCAATGACTATATCAACGCCTGCCCCTTCTGTTAACCTGTTTACCTCCTGGGACACATCTGAGCTGCTAATATCAATTGCTTCAGTAGCCCCCAGTTTTTTGGCGGCATCAAGGCGCAGCGGTTCCATATCAGTAACAATTATGTTGCCGGCTCCATAGGCTTTGGCAGCAACGATGGCCATCAAACCGACAGGACCCATTCCGGTGATGAGCACAGTGGAATTTGGTTTTACATTTCCTCTATTCATCGCATGAATGCCTACTGATAACGGTTCCGCCAATGTTGCCACTTCAAAAGACATCGTATCAGGAATGTGGTATAGAAAATCTTCCCGATGACTCAAATATTGTACAAATGCGCCCTTTACAGGCGGTGTCGATAAAAATTGTACACTTGGGCATAAATTATATCTTCCCTCTTTACACCACTCACACGACATACAAGAAACACCCGGTTCAATCGCTACTCTATCCCCAACCTTGAAACGGGTTACATTTGCACCAACTGCAACGACAAGTCCTGAGCATTCATGTCCTTGAATATGCGGATATTGAACAACCCGCTCCCCAATATGACCATGGGCAAAGTAGTGAATATCAGAACCACAAATACCGACCGCTTGGACTTTTACAAGAACATCCCTATCTCCTATTTTCGGCAACTCCTGTTGAAAAATCTCCACCGTTGATTGTTTCGTTAAAAAGGCAGCATTCATATATTTTGGAAGGATATATTCCTTCGTTTCATTTTCTTTACGATTTGTTTTTGTCATGAAATCAACCCTCAAATTTACAATGTTTTCTCACTCATAATGCAACAACACTTTTCCACAACTCTTTTTCTCACATAATTCAAAGGCTTTTTCCCATTCGGATAATGACATTTTATGTGTAATAATGGGTGCCAAATTTACTTTTTTCTGTTCCAGAATTTGCATGACTCTATCCCAAGTTTTCATACTATGAGCCAGTGAACCGAATAATTGAATTTGTTTATACAGAACCGTATCGTAATCCAACGTTATGTCATGACCAACAATACCAACTTGTATAAATTTACCCAATTTTTTTACATTTTTAAGGCAACTATTGATGGAGGAAACCGCGCCTGCACACTCTACTACCACATCCACTCCACAACCCTTCGTTTCTTTGGCGATCATACACTCTACATCTTCATGATTTACATTAACAACGATGTCTGCACCCAATTTTTTTGCTAGATGTAACCTAAATTCATCTGCGGAAGTGCCGGCAACAATCACTTTACAACCTTTTTCCACTAACAAAGACAGACATAGTAACCCGATGGGGCCAGGACCGGAAAGCAAGACTGTGTCCCCCAATTGAATATTTGTCAATTCTTCAATGGCTTGTACGGCACAAGCTAAAGGTTCTGACAAAGCCGCCTCTTCCAAACTGATATTTTCAGGAATCTTATAAACCATGTCTTCTCTTACCACAACATATTTTGTAAAACTGCCATGTACACCATGCCCCATTCCCCGGCGATCATTACAGAACATATAATTTCCTGTTTTGCAATAATGGCATGTGCCGCAGGTGACAGCAGTGGAACCAAGAACAGCAACACGATCTCCGACACTGATAGAGCTTACACCTTCGCCGATTTGCGAAACCACTCCCGAGAATTCATGCCCTAATATGACAGGAGGATTATTTTTAAAAGTGTCATGAAAAACATGTAAATCTGTGCCGCAAATTCCTGAATAGGCAACCTTTACTTTTACAGAGCCTGCTGAACAAGTCGGTTCATCTATGTTCGTGCAAGTCACATTTCCAAAGCCTTGTTTGGTTTTCATCACCGCTAGCATATAAATCCCTCTTCTGCTGTTTAATGAAAAGCTTTACAATTCATTGTTTATGAAAAAGCATTATCTATTTGTTACAGCGCATTCAAAAATTTAGGATAGCGCTTAACCAAAAATGTTAAATGACCTGTTTATAAACTGGCAGCCCGTTTTCGATTGGAATCATCATTTCTCCTTGTATTAGTGGTTCCACATATCGAATAAATTCATCGGTCATGATATTATTTTTCTTGTCATACCATTCAACTGGAAAATATTTCTCCTTACCCGCAACTTCTTTCAATAGTTTTGGACGGTACATCATTTTATAGTCGGTATCTTGATGATTTGCCCGTTCCATGGCTATCATGACCCCTGAATAGCCTTTCAGTGCGTATTTCCATGATTCTCTACCTATTTCATATGCTTCATCTACATCCGTCTTGGACGCTAATAAAATACTGCTTCTTTGCAAAATGCTTGTTTCGATTGCCCTTGTTCGTATTCCTGTTTTCGCTTCTATGATCTCCTTTAAATAAGTAGATACCCCGCCTAACTTGGGCCGATTTAATGTGTCATACTCCAATTCATCATGGTTTATATACTGCCCCGCACTATTTTTAAGTCCTTCAGCTGTAATTAAAAAGGTATTTCTTTTATTTTCATGGGCGTTAACAACTTTTTCGATACAACTCGTTAAACAAAAAGGGACTTCAGGTATATAAATGAGTGTTTGGCTGTCTTCTCTATCTGAGACCGTTAATGAACACGCTGCTGCCAACCATCCCGTATGTCTGCCCATCGTTTCTATGATGGTAAGTTGATTTGTTTCCGGATAACTTGCAACGTCCATCTTCATATCTAGTATAGAAGTGGCTAAAAACTTTGCGGCACTTCCATAACCCGGACTATGATCTGTTCCCAGTAAGTCATTATCAATTGATTTTGGAATTCCGATAACAGCCAAGTCATACTTCATTATAGCGGCTGTATCATGAATCATTTTCGCTACTTGCATGGAGCCGTTTCCACCAATATAAAAAAGAAAATGGATACTGTGCTTTTTTAAGTTTTTAATGATGACTTCCACTTCGTCAAAAGTTAATTTATATCGGCAAGTCCCTAATGCAGCCCCGGGAGTCCAGCGAAGCCGGATGCGGTCGCGTACAGATAAGTTGCCCAGTTCAATGAATGACTCGTTTATTAAACCCAAGATTCCTCCGACTGAACCATAAATTTCCCCTTGAAAGCCGGAATACTTCATTTCATCAATAATTCCAATCACCGAATTATTAATGACTGCTGTTGGTCCGCCTGATTGAACAATGATACCGTTGCTTTTCATTCCTTTCGCCCTCCACATAACAGATAGGTTAAGCGCTTTATTCATTTATTTTTAAAAAAAATCTTTATGTTATTTTTTTGGTTGATTTACGTAAGACTAATGAAGGTAAAAGTGTTACCCGGCTTTTGGCGTCCTTTTCCTCATTAATGATTGAAACCATTAAATCCATTACTTCTTTTCCCATGTTTTGAATTGGCTGGGCAATTGTTGTCAAAGGCGGCTCTATGATACTTACAATTGAAGTATTGTCAAAACCGACTACAGATAAATCTTGCGGTATATCCAACCCCAGCTCTTTGGCCATTTGAATCACTCCGGCTGCCAGTAAATCGTTACAAGCAAAGATGGCTGTTGGCCTATTGTCACTATGAATGTATTTGGCGGCCATGTTCCTCCCTGCCTTAATATGATCTACTTCATTTACAAATTGGAAGTTCGGATTTAGTGTTAAGTGATTCTCTGCTAAAACATGATGAAAGCCCCGCAATCTTTCCCGATTGCTCCAAAGATCCCTGGCGATCACCCCGATATTTTTGTGGCCCAAATCTACTAAATGTTTTGCCGCCAAATATCCTCCCGTAAAATCATCTAAAGCAACGGCATTGACGGAAAACATCGGGAAGTCACGAGCAACAATGACTACCGGTATCTCTTCGCTTATTAACTCCTGAACTTTATCAAGCTTTTCAAAACCGGACGCCAATATAAAGCCATCCACTCTTTTTTGCTTCAATAATGAAAGATATCTGTTTTCCTTCGCATTGTTATAGTCGGTATTACAAATTACCAAATGATAATCCAGTTCATTGCCCCGATCTTCAATACTCCTGGCTAATTCAGAGAAAAATGGATTCGCCAGGTCTGGAATCAGTAAGCCGATTGTTTTTGTCTGTTTTCCCATCAATGCTGAAGCCAACATATTGGGTTGATAATTTAGCTCTTTCATAATCTGTTTTACTTTTTTTCTCGTTTTTTCACTTATTCTTCCGGAATTGTTTAGTACTTTTGAAACGGTTGCAATGGATACATTAGCCTCCTTTGCAACATCATAAATTGTTACCTTCACATTTCTCACCATCTGATTCCAAAGTATTATGCATATGATAAGATCTTAGGAATTTTTTTCGCATTATAAAAATATTTAGATAGATGATGATCAAATGAACCCGATAATGTATATCGAAGATTTTCACCATCATGCTAATTTACTATAGTTTTTAGTAAAGCGCTTACCTTATAACGGAATTATATATGAATATTTTTAGAAGTGCAACCTTTTTTTAATGAAATTTAATTCGAAAATTTTTTCAAACAGGAAGAGTATGAGCTACTTCAAAAAGCCATTTTAAAACTCTGGCGCTCTTATCGACGGAATTACGGTGAAGAGAAATATTTGGCCGATCCGCAGGCCGCCACACGAAGCATTAAGGGAAATCAGACGGGAGACTATTTTCCCAAGATCAGTCAATGAATGTGAAAATTACCAATTGACGAGATACAAAAATGTTGAATGAGTCATCCATATAGGAAACGGTTGCGGCCCGACTGAAATGGCCCGTCAACCGTCTCGGGAACCTTTCATTTACGCTCTATGGCCGCCTCCCAAGGCCTTTCATTTTTAGAATAAGAATAGCCCTTATTGCATGAGTTTATTTTTTAAAAAAAGCTTTCTTTCCGAGACGCTCAACAAGACCCGGAAACAAAGTATAAGCAATGCTTCCGGCGTTCATCCAACCGGGCAAATTAATTTCCCTTCTCCTCGTCATCATGGCGGCAACAATTTTTTGTGCCACTTTATCTGTTGAAAGAATAAAGCGCCCCACATTTTCCACATAGGAGCCGCCCGGATCGGCAATGTCAAAAAAGTTGGTGGCCATCGGCCCCGGGTTGACAGCAGTAACGAAGACGTCAAAATCAGCAAGCTCCATCCGCAAGCTGTTTGTATAGCCAAGCACTGCATGCTTTGTTGCCGAATAAACACTTGATTTCGGAGTTGCCAGTTTTCCTGCCTGGGAAGCTATATTGATAATATGGCCGGACCTTCTCTCCTTCATCACTGGAATCACTTCTTTTGTGCAGGCAATCAGGCCAACGACGTTGACGGAAAACATCCCTTGCAGATCAGCCAGCGACACTTCCCCAGCCTCGGCAAAAACGCCATAGCCGGCATTATTGACAAGTATATCGATCCCCCCGGTTTCTTGCAAAATCTCTTGAAACACAGATGGAATTTCTTCCTGCCGGGAAAGATCACACACAATGGGCAAGCAATCGACATGATGACCATCACCAATTTGCCGGGCAACCTGGGCAAGTTTTTCTTGATTGCGGGCAAGCAGCACGGGGCGAGCACCACTTGCCGCACATAGATGGGCTATTTTTTCACCAAGACCGCCAGATGCACCGGTGATGACGACTGTTTTGCCTTTTAGCCGCTCATTCATCATCTGCCCCCCTTTTTAAGTTCCTCAATGCGCCGAAAAATAAGCGACGCCATGCTCATCAACATGTTTGTTGATTGCATCAATCGATAATAAATAATCAAGCTGTGCCGTCGTCTCTGATAAAGTCAGACCAAGCTCTTTTTCGTACACTTCGGGAAAAAGCATTTTCGTCAACTGAAATGTGGTCATTGGTTTTTTATCGAGTAGCCCCGCCACTTGCAGCGCCCGTTCATGTTGTCTAAGCAGGCGCCGTTCAATCAGCTCATGTAACTTTCTCACTTCCGGTCCGTGACCCGTATAGGCGATTCGAATGTCAAACTCTAATAGTTTTCGAAGCGAATCGTTATATTGCAGTTGCGGCTTCGGTCTGTTGGCGGTAGAAACGAGCGGCGGCTCCAAAAGCGGATTGGAAGAAATTGTTGCCAACACATGATCTCCTGCCAAAAGGGTACCGTCTTTCTCCCGATAAAAAACAAGATGGCTTTGCGCATGGCCAGGTGCTTCCAGCACAACCCAGTTTTCAAATCCGGGGATAACATCTCCTTCTTCAATCTCATATGTAAGAGGTCTCTCACATGAAAAACGCAGGGCAGACTTCATCATAGCCAATAAATGATCAAAATCCCCTTCAACGGCAAATTCTACAAATAACCGCTTATAAAAATCATCATGGACAGAAAAAAAGTCTTGATCTTTCTCAATCCAAGGACGAACATAGCGATGGCCATAAACTGGAATATCCTTTGGAAGCCACTCCAGCAATCCAACATGGTCAGGATGATGATGTGTTAATACAACTTGGTCAATGTCCCCAGGTCTAATGCCTATTTCATTCAACTGAAATAAAAAAGCATCCCAAGCTTTTTCCGTTTTCACCCCTCCATCGATCAGGGTCAGAGCATCTTCCTTTACAAGATAAAGATTGACATCCCCAACGGCAAAGGGCGTCGGCAGTACGAACTTTATAATTTCTCCGTGTTTCATCACAAATCCCTCGACTTTATTTTTTGATAAATGGGATACAACTATAAATAAACAAGTATAGTGTAGCGATTTTTTCATGTAAAGTCATGTGATTTGAACATTTTTGAAAAAGATCACTTGACAACGGCCGGAGCTGTACAGCATAATCATATATAAAATGGCGATGACCGGGATTAGTAAGCAAGCAAATGATGCAAGAGATTGGAGTCCACCGGCTGAAAGACTCCATCATCCGCTTTCTTGTTGAACCTGCCCAGCGAGCTGTCAGCAAAACTGACCGTCCCCCTGCGTTACAGGGTTTGAGATAGTTGCTTTATGCAACTAATTAAAGGTGGTACCGCGGAAGTCAACCCTTTCGTCCTTTTACGGATGAAGGGGTTTTTTGTTTACTCAATGTGTGGAGGGATAACAAATGAACATTTCATTTATCGGTGCCGGCTCCATGGCGGAAGCGATCATTGCCGGTCTTATTGAAAAAAATATAGCTGAACGAAAAAACATTTTAGTCACAAACCGGGAAGACCAAACCAAATTGGCTGATTTGAAAAAAAAGTACGGAATTAAACCGACATATCAGATGGAAGAGTTAATGGAAGATACCGATATGGTCATTTTTGCGGTAAAACCGAAAGATGCTGCAGCCGCCCTGAAAAAAATCAAGCCGTATCTAAAAGAGGACACATTGTTCGTCTCTGTCATGGCTGGCATCTCACTTTCCTATATGGAAAATCGCCTGAATGTGCAACAGCCAATTGCGCGGGCAATGCCAAACACTTCCGCCAGTGTTGGAAAGTCGGCAACGGCCATTGCGTTTAATGGCTCTGTATCCAAACATCAAAAACAGCTTGCAACAACTGTTTTTTCTTCCATCGGTGTGACAACGGTCATAGAAGAAAATAAGCTGGATGCTATCACCGCCCTTTCCGGAAGCGGCCCTGCCTATATTTACTATGTTGTGGAGGCAATGGAGAGATCGGCTGCGGAAATCGGGCTTGATGCGGACACAGCGAAAAAAATGATCCTGCAAACACTCGTCGGTGCGGCGGAAATGCTCCTTACCTCCGGAAAAGAAGCAGCGGAACTTAGGCGGGATGTCACAAGCCCGGGCGGGACTACAGAGGCGGGCATCGAAGTGTTGCAAAAAGAAAATGTACAGACGGCTTTTATGAAATGCGTGAAAGCTGCAATGGAGCAATCGAAAAAATTAGGCGGCATGCATGAATCCAAACAGATTGTTTAAGCTCTTTCATCATCGTTTGCTATAATGAAAGTGGCTGATGATAAGTGATGAAAGGGGTTTACCTGAATGACGATAAAATTGTTTGAACCGCTTGAGATAAAAAACATCACATTGAAAAACCGGATTGTCATGTCACCGATGTGCATGTATTCATGCCATCATGAGGATGGAAAAGTCGAAGACTGGCACCTTGTCCATTATACAAGCCGGGCCGTCGGGCAAGCCGGATTGATTATGGTGGAAGCTACTGCTGTTTCTCCGGAAGGAAGGATCAGCCCCCGAGATCTGGGGATTTGGGACGATAGTCATATCGATGGATTGAAGAAACTCGTCGAAATGGTAAAGGCACAAGGCGCAAGCATCGGCATTCAACTTGCACATGCCGGCAGGAAAGCCATGCTGGAAGGAGAAATTCTCGCACCTTCCGCCATTGCTTACAAAGAAGGGATGAAAACGCCCAAAGAAATGGATGGCGAAGATATTCATTCGATCATTTCGGCATTTGGAAAAGCGGCAGAACGCGCAAAAGAAGCAGGATTTGATGTCATCGAAATACACAGCGCACACGGTTATTTATTAAATGAATTCCTTTCCCCTTTGACAAACAAACGGCAGGATCAATATGGCGGCTCCTTTGCAAACCGCTATCGCTTTTTAAGTGAAGTCATGGCAACGGTGAAATCAGTTTGGGACGGACCGCTCTTCGTCCGAATTTCCGCATCGGATTATCATCCAGATGGGCTTCAAGTTTCAGATTATGTCACAATGGCCAGATGGATGAAAGACGAAGGCGTTGATGTGATTGATTGCAGTTCCGGCGCAGTCGTCCCGGCCAAAATAAAACCGTTCCCGGGATATCAAGTTGCGTTCGCCGAACAAATTAAGAAGGAAGCGGACATTTTAACCGGGGCCGTCGGTTTGATCACGGCCGGGATTCAGGCAGAGGAAATATTGCAAAACGGTAGAGCCGATCTCGTTTTTTTAGGACGCGTCCTGCTGCGCGATCCATATTGGCCCCGGACGGCAGCTCGTGAACTGGGTTATGATCTTTCACCACCCACCCCATATGAGCGCGGATGGTAAAATTGTCACCGCGTGGTCTTTTGGGTATCAACTTTCACTTTAAAAAAATCAGAAGCCAATTTCGTATTCGGAAATACGGATTGGGCCTCTTTTTCAAGCTCTTGCCAATCTTCCCTTGAATAGCGTGAGCTAATATGAGTCAGGCAGAGTGCTTCGGCTTTTGCTCTTCGGGCGATCTCCGCCGCCTGAGCGGTTGTCGAGTGGAAATAGTCCCCGGCCATTTGGGCACTGTCCGCAGAAAAGGTCGCTTCATGTACAAGCAAATCGGCATGTTGCGCAAGAATAACCGCATTGTTACATGGCCGTGTATCGCCCAATATGGCGATGACGCGGCCTTTTTGCGGCGGTCCCACGTAGTCGCCTCCAGCGATTATTCTGCCGTCTTCAAGCGTTACCGTCTCTCCGTCTTTTAACTTCTTGAAAAGAGGTCCTGGAGGGACTCCTTCTGCCTTGAGGCGCTCGGCATCAAGCGTTCCCTTTTTGTCTTTTTCAGTAATTCTAAATCCGTAACTTGCTATATTGTGATCCAACAAAAGCGTCTCCACTGTAAATTGGTCATCGGAGAAAAGGATTCCTTCTTCCATTTCCACAATAGTAAGAGGGTACTTTAAATGGGTTCCGCTCAGTTGGAGAGCAGCCTCTAAATATGCTTTGATACCCTTGGGCCCGTACACAGTTAAGGTGGTGGTACCACCTTGAAAGGAACGGCTGCCAAGCAAGCCCGGCAATCCAAAAATATGATCCCCGTGAAGGTGGGTAATGAATATTTTCTCTATTTTTCTTGGTTTCAATGAAGTATGTAAAATTTGATGCTGGGTCGCTTCCCCGCAGTCAAACAGCCAGATTGCATTTCTCTCTTCCAACAACAATAAAGCCAGCGATGAAACATTTCGCAATTTCGCCGGCACTCCCGCACCTGTACCGAGAAACAACAGTTCCATTGGCTGCCCCCCCTTTTCATTTTTTCTATAGTTTACCATAAACGAAGCAGCAGGCCATACATTGGCACTTGGGGCTCCCTGCCTGAATATATTATCGTGGAGGTGTTGCTCTTTGAAACGTGCAACAGTAGAGGACTATTTAGAAAAAGGAATGTATGGCCCGAAAGATACAAAACCGGAAGAAAGAAAGAAGTTTCTCGGAACACTCAGGGAAAGGGTAATCGTCGCCCTCACCAAAAGCCAAGTCATGGAGCCGGGCGTATACCCGGAACTGATACAATGCATGAAAGAACATCCAAGTGCAATTTTACTACTAAACGGGGAGCTTAATTATTCTTTTCTCTCTGATTATGTGAAAGCGGCACGCGCACAAAACATCTCCTATTCAATCGTAAATAACAAAGAGTTCCGCACAAATATCGGACTGGTGCTTGCCTATCCATATGCCATCGACAAGGAACATATTTATATTACCAAAAAATCAAAAGAAGCTCCCAAACAACCAAAAAAGAAAAAAAGATTTTTCCTTTCACTCATTAAAAAATGGTTGGGAAGAAGAAGGTCATGATTCCTCTTTTTCCTGATCTATCCCCATTTTTATACTGGAGGGCCCATACTTTTTCGTTATTTCATCGATCACGTCATAGAGGGGCTCCTTTTTTGCTTCTCTTTCGTAGGAAAACAGATCAAGCTGTTCGAATGCTTGATCTGCTTTTATGACGTCCTGGCCGGTGATCCCCAACAGCCTGACCGGATTCCCATTCCAATGTTTGATGAACAGTGTTTTTGCCGCCTGGTAAACATCTCCGGCCGCAGAGACCGGGTTGGGCAATGTACAGCTTCTTGTGACCGTTTCCCAATTGTTATAGCGGATCATGATCGCTATATTGTTCGTCACGTATGTTTTTCTTTTTAACCGGCTAGCGACTTTATTCGCAAGCTTCTTCAGAACGCCTAACAGTTCCGTTTGATTCGATATGTCTCTGGGCAGCGTCATCGAGTTTCCGACGCTTTTGTGGAGGGACATGGCCTCCGGATCCACTTTTCTTGTGTCTTCACCGTTTGCCCGCTCTTTCAATTGGATGCCCCGGATGCCGATCGCTGCTTGCAATTGCATGTCGTGTGCATGTGCAAGATCTTTGATCGTAAAAACTTTAATGGAAGCCAGTTTTTCCGCGGTTTTTTCGCCGATTCCGTGCATTTCGATGACGGGTAAAGGCCAAAGAACACTCGGTATATCTCTTTTCCGGAGGACCGTTATGCCAAGCGGCTTTTTCATGCCTGATGCCATTTTGGCCAAAAACTTATTGGGAGCAATACCAATGCTGCAAGGCAAGTCCAATTGATTCGTGATCTTCGTTTGAATTTTTTTGGCTATTTGCACGGGGGTTCCCAACTCATGACCATGAGTAATGTCGATATAGCCTTCATCTATCGATACCGGTTCCACAAGCATGCTAAATGTGCGTAAAATATCAAACATCGCTTTGGATACAAGCCTGTACCTGTCAAAGTTCGGCTTTCTCACAATCAACTGCGGGCACAGCTTTTTCGCCTCCCAGATTGGCATCGGCGCTTTGACACCATATTTTCGGGCCTCATAGCTACATGTTACAACAATGCCTTTCCGCTGTTTTGCATCTCCGGCAATCGCAAGCGGCTTGCCTTTTAGGGATGGGTCGTATGCCATTTCAACCGATGCATAAAAGCTGTTCATGTCGACATGTAAAATGACGCGACCTTTTTTCGGATAAAACTCCCTCATCTCCATCAGCTTTTAACAGGTTTCAGCCGCTTCTTGAACGATGGCCACAACCATTTCAGTCAGTTTTACCAGCTCCGCTATGGGCATCCGCTCATTCGTTGTATGAATTTCCTCGTAGCCAACCGCCAAGTTGACAGTGGGAATGCCAAATCCGGCAATCACATTGGCATCACTTCCACCGCCGCTCGTCAACAGTTTGGGCTCCCTGCCGATGCTTACAGCCGCTTTTTTAGCCACTTCTACAACATGGTCTCCGTCCGAATATTTAAAACCGGGATACATGATTTCAATGTCAACTTCCGCTTTTCCACCCATTTTTTCAGCGGTTGTTTCAAAAGCGCTTTTCATTTTTTCCGTTTGAGCAAGCATTTTTTCTTCCACAAGCGACCTGGCTTCAGCCAAAATATCTACCCGGTCCGCAACAATATTCGTCGCTTGTCCTCCTTCAAATCGCCCGATATTGGCAGTTGTTTCTTTGTCGATACGGCCAAGAGGCATCTTGGCAATTGCTTTTGCGGCAATCGTGATGGCTGAAACCCCTTTTTCAGGCGCCACTCCGGCATGGGCTGTTTTTCCATGGATAACGGCTTTTATTTTTGCCTGGGTAGGCGCAGCAACAATGATATTGCCGACTTTTTCATCACTGTCCAAAGCAAAGCCGTATTTTGCCTTGATACGCGTTGGATCCAACACTTTTGCGCCGACGAGACCGGACTCTTCCCCAACCGTAATAATAAATTGAATATCCCCATGGGGAATGTTGTTTTCTTTTAAAATCCGAATGGATTCCAGCATTGCCGCAAGCCCGGCTTTATCGTCCGCTCCAAGGATAGTTGTTCCATCAGTGACCACATACCCGTCTTGAACGGATGGTTTTACTCCATTGCCCGGCACAACTGTATCCATATGTGAAGTAAAATATATCGGGTCTGCTTCATCCTTTGTTCCCCGTAATGTACAAATCAAGTTTCCGGCTCCATGGCCTGTCAGCTTTGCCGCATCGTCTTCAAACACCTCTACGCCCAGATCTTGAAACTTTTTAGTGAGCGCTTGGGCGATCGCGGATTCATTTTTCGTTTCCGAATCAATTTGGACCAACTCCATAAATTCATCCAGCAGCCGTTTTTCATTCACTTTTGTCATTAATATGGCCTCCGTTTACTAGTTTATATTACAAAGGAATATTACCGTGTTTTTTCTTTGGCCTTTCTTCCCGTTTATTGCCGAGCATTTCCAATGCTTGAACGATTTTGATACGTGTTTCGCGCGGGTCGATGACATCGTCGACCATTCCCCTTGCCGCTGCCACATACGGATTGGCAAACTTCTCCTTGTATTCCGAAATCTTCTTGTTTCTCGTTTCTTCCGGATCATCACTTTGCTCGATTTCCCGGGCAAAAATAATGTTTGCTGCGCCTTGAGGGCCCATGACCGCAATTTCCGCATTCGGCCAGGCAAATACGAGATCGGCACCTATCGATTTACTGTTGAGCGCCACATAGGCACCACCATATGCCTTTCTTAAAATAACAGTAATTTTAGGAACCGTCGCCTCAGAGTAGGCGTATAAAATTTTGGCTCCGTGCCTAATGATTCCGCCGTGCTCCTGCTTTATCCCCGGGAAAAATCCAGTCACATCTTCAAATGTGATGATCGGAATATTGAATGAGTCGCAAAAGCGAATAAACCGCGCCGCTTTGTCCGATGAGTCAATATCAAGCCCTCCGGCCAGAAATTTCGGCTGGTTGCAAACAAGTCCCACCACTTTTCCCCGAATCCTGGCAAAGCCAATGACAATATTTTTGGCAAACTCCTTTTGCACTTCAAAAAAAGTCCCTTCATCCACAACCTGGCTGATCACATTTCGGACGTCATACGGTCTGATGGCATCATAGGGAACAGCATTAGCCAAGTCCGGGCAATAATCATCCGATTCATCCCAAGCACTTTGAAGAGGTGCTTCTTCATTATTTTGAGGCAAGTAGGAAAGAAGCTGTCTCACCATTGACAAGACTTCCTCTTCGCTTTTTCCGCGGAAATGGGCATTTCCGCTAATCGTATTATGTACCTTTGATCCACCTAAATCCTCGGATGAAATCTGTTCACCTGTCACCGTTTCGATCACTTTTGGGCCGGTAATAAACATTTGGCTCGTTTTATCGACCATAAACACAAAATCAGTAATGGCTGGTGAGTAAACAGCACCACCGGCACACGGACCCATAATCACGGAAATTTGCGGAATCACCCCTGAATAAATGGCGTTCCGATAAAAAACATGCCCGTAGCCATTCAGAGAGACGACTCCTTCTTGGATGCGGGCGCCTCCTGAATCATTTAACCCGATAAATGGCGCCCCGTTTTGGGCGGCAAGATCCATCGCCTTGGCGATTTTTTCACCATGCATCTCGCCCAAAGCCCCGCCGAAAACTGTAAAATCCTGAGAAAAAAGGTACACGGGACGGCCATTGACTTTACCATATCCTGTAACAACACCATCTCCCGGATATTTTGTTTTCTCCAGGCCAAAATCAGATGAACGGTGTTCAGTAAAGGGGTTCAACTCTACGAATGTCCCGGGATCCAATAACAGCTCGATTCTTTCTCGTGCGGTCAACTTTCCTTTCTGATGCTGCTTTGCGATCCGTTCATCTCCCCCGCCAAGCTGCGCATCCATGCGCCGATCATACAGTTCATTTATTTTGTCGTATATATCAGCCATTTACCTCTCCCCCTGATCCTCTTTTTCACAAAGTTCATACAACACTCCATGCGCCGACTTGGGGTGCATAAAGGCAACGAGCGCTCCGCCGGCTCCCCTTCTGGGCGACTCGTCTATCATCCGAATCCCCTTCTCCTTCAAAGCGTTAATACGCTCCTGAATCGAACTTACACCAAATGCGATATGATGAATTCCTTCACCGCGCTTTTTCAGAAATGTGGCAATGGGACCATCTTGATAAAGCGGTTCCAACAGTTCAATCTTAACATTATGGGCATCAAGAAACGCAACTTTCACCTTCTGGGACACTACTTCTTCGATGGCCATACATTGGAGGCCGAGTTGTTCCGTGTAAAAAGGCAGGGCATCTTCAATCGACTGGACCGCTATTCCGATGTGGTCTACTTTATTCATTTCGCACCTCTCACATCATTTTTTGTCCGGACTTACTTTGAAAAAAATCAACCATGCTTGTCTCAATGAGTCATAGGTTATAAAATAATATTAGAATCGGTTTCAAGGAGTGAAAACACTTGTCCAATAAAAAAGTCCAGCGTGTCATTATTTTTCTCATGCTGTTAGCCATGCTTACCACTACTGTTATGGCCGGGCTGTCATTCATGCTCTAATGAAAAACAAGGCCTGCACCTGGGGAGGCCTTGTGATTTATATTGCCCCGCTTTCGCGAGCAAGCTGTTCCATTGATTTGTCGGAATGAACGACCCAAATTTTTGTTCCGGCTTGCACCTTTTCGTATAACTCTTCAAGCGGTTTACGCCGCATACGAATACAGCCTTGGGACACATACCTTCCGATTGAAGAAGGATCGTTTGTACCATGCAAACCATAGGTTCTACCGTCCGTACCCCATGCATCAAATCCAATCCAGCGGGAACCAAGCGGATTACGCGGATCTCCCCCAGGAATATTCTTTTTACGATAATATGGATTGACCGCTTTTACCTTAATCGTAAACAACCCTTCAGGAGTCAGCTCATTCCTTGCCCCTGTTGCCACTTTAGAAGCCAAAACAATTTGTCCACGATCTACTAAAGCCAGTTCATTTGTTCTTTTATTGACAATTATGAGCGTATCTCCGGGTAACACTTCCGCCCCGAAAGGCCAAAAGATCGACCCGGCCAGCAAACACAAAACAAAAACCGCACGCAAAAGCCTTCACCTTTTTTCTTTGCCAGCTCCGACGAACAGGACGTTCTAGTGCAGGTGATGCGACAGGACGTCGCTGATTGAACCTGCCGACGAACAGGACGTTCTAGTGCAGGTGATCGGGATGGACGCCACCGATGGAACCTGCCGACGGACAGGACGTCCTAGTGCAGATGATGCGGTAGACGCCGCTGGATTGAATCTGCCAACGGACAGGACGTCCCAGTGCAAATGATGCGGATGGACGCCACTGGATTGAATCTGCCAACGGACAGGACGTCCCAGTGCAAATGATGCGGATGGACGCCACTGGATTGAATCTGCCAACGGACAGTTCATTATCGGCAAAAGACGTTCCTCCCCTTTCGCAAACAGGTCGAGAACGCCTGTCGCGAATTCGGGGTGCGCCAGCATAGACGCCGATGAACGAGGAGCTCACGCTTTTTTGTTAGTTTGCGCTGATGGTGAAGACTCATGCATCTTTACTAAAATCAAACTTCATCACAATATTGATCAAAATAGCTTTGAAGTTTGTTGACAACAGACATTGGGTCGTGGCCTTCAATTTCGTGACGCTCAACCATCGTGCAAACTTTCCCGTCCTTAAGCAATGCAAAAGACGGAGAAGAAGGCGGATAATCGGTAAAATAACTTCTTGCTTTTGCAGTAGCCTCTTTATCTTGTCCTGCAAAAACCGTTACAAGATGGTTAGGGCGCTTATCGTAATGAATGGCGTGGGCAGCAGCCGGACGAGCCACTCCTCCCGCACAACCACATACGGAATTAATCATAACCAACGTTGTACCTTTTCGGCCAAGCGCTTTTTCCACATCTTCAGGGGTTCTTAGTTGCTCATAACCTGCTTGTTCCATTTCTTCACGCGCTCTTTGAACTACATCATTCATAAATATATTAAAATCCATACTCATTTTTGTCGCTCCTTTTTGGGGGTTTCTATTGCTATCATAACAATTCGTTCAATATTTTTTCAACTGCTGAAACTTTTGGTTTAATTTTTTGTAAAGCGGGTAAGATATAAATACATCTAGATCCATACCCCTAAACTCCCTAGATGTCTTTTGGACAGCAAGCCGCTGTCCGTTTTTTATTGAAGGAGCGAACAGTTGAAGCTTATCCTATTTTCCATTAAAAACAGTAAAAAGTTGATCGCAGGCTTTTTTAACCGTTATTTCTTCACTCATCACTTGATGCTCCATTTTTGGCAATAGTTTTTTTATCTCCGCATGCTCAAAGAAGAGCTTTTGCAGCCGTGCATCAATGAGCGAGTACAACCAGTCTTTTGCCTGCTTTTTTCGTCTGCTTTCAAAAACACCTGATGACTTCGTCTCTTTTGCAAATTGTTGAATGATCTCCCATACATCTTCCATTCCGGTCCCCTTTAATGAAGAACACGGAAGCGCCCGTGGAGTCCAGCCGTTGGTTGGAGATTGAACGAAGTGCAACATTTGCTTAAATTCTCTTGCTGTTTTCTTGGCAAGTTCCACATTATCCCCGTCCGCTTTATTGACTATAATAGCATCAACGAGTTCCATGATGCCTTTTTTCATACCTTGAAGCTCGTCTCCCGCCCCGGTAATCGCAAGCATCATGAAAAAATCAACCATTCCCCTTACAATTCCTTCACTTTGCCCGACACCGACCGTCTCAACCAGAATGACATCATACCCTGCCGCTTCACAGACAAGGATCGTTTCCCGAGTTTTACGGTGTACACCGCCAAGTGTGCCTTCGGAAGGCGAGGGGCGAATAAAAGCGTTGGGATGTTTGGACAGTTGTTCCATCCTTGTTTTATCCCCCAGAATGCTTCCTCCCCGGATCGCTGAGCTGGGATCAACCGCCAACACGGCTACACGATGGCCCAGCTCGCACAGCATGAAACCAAATGCTTCAATAAAAGTGCTTTTACCAGCCCCTGGCACACCCGTAATCCCGATCCTGATCGAATTTCCAGTATGGGGAAGCAGACGCTGGAGCAGTTCGCCAGCCGATCTTTCATGGCGGGGCGCATTGCTTTCAATTAACGTAATAGCCTTTGAAAGAAACATCCGGTCACGGTCAAGTACCTTGTTGCAGTACTCATCCACATTTGGTTCCAGTTGGCTTCGCTTGATAAATTTCCTATATTTCCGCTCATCCATCGATCTCGACCACTTCCTCATATCCAAGACGCCTGTAAATTTCCTCGATTACTTTTTGAGCGGCCACTGGTATGACCGTACCCGGTCCAAAAATCGCGGATGCCCCCTGCTTTTTGAGAAACTCGTAATCCCCTGGTGGAATGACTCCGCCAATGACAACAACGATATCCCCTCTCCCCAACTTGTTTAATTCCCCTACCAGCTTGGGCAGAAGTGTTTTATGGCCGGCAGCCAATGAACTGACACCAATCACATGAACGTCGTTTTCTGCCGCTTGCTTGGCTGTTTCCTCCGGTGTTTGAAACAATGGTCCGATGTCTACATCAAAACCAAGGTCTGCAAAGGCGGTCGCGATCACTTTTGCTCCGCGGTCATGTCCGTCCTGCCCCATTTTGGCGATTAGTATGCGTGGTCTTCGCCCTTCATTTTCCAGGAATTCATCCGCCATCTTTTTGACGACCCTGATTTCTTCTTCATTAGAATAATGGGAGCTGTAAACGCCAGATACCGAGCGGATCACCGCTTTATGCCTGCCACATGCTTTTTCAATGGCTCCAGAGATTTCACCGAGGGTTGCTCTTGCCCGGGCGGCTTCCACGGCAAGCTCAAGCAAGTTGGCATCGTTTTTTTCCGCGCATTCGGTTAACATGCGTAAAGCCGCTTGGACTTTTTCTTCAGATCGATTTTGTTTTAACTGC
The DNA here is from genome assembly GCF_037980985.1 of Siminovitchia sp. FSL H7-0308. NCBI lineage: Bacteria > Bacillati > Bacillota > Bacilli > Caryophanales > Bacillaceae > Siminovitchia > Siminovitchia sp. FSL H7-0308. Next base: position 1,605,951 of record NZ_CP150282.1, on the reverse strand, counting down.
TGAATGCGCTCAAGCTGTCTTCTTCGTACTTCTTCATTATCAATGTCCAATATGTCAATTTCTTCTTCTTCGTCGATTGGATAGTGGTTAACACCGATAATCGTTTCTTTCTTTGAATCGATATAGGCTTGCCTTCTTGCTGCTGCTTCTTCAATTCTCATTTTCGGAAGACCGGTCTCGATTGCTTTCGTCATGCCGCCCAAATCTTCTATCTCGTTGATATGTTGCCACGCCCGATCCATAAGCTCCTGGGTGAGAGATTCGACATAATAAGAACCGCCCCAAGGATCAATGACATTTGTAATACCCGTTTCCTCCTGCAAAAACAATTGCGTATTCCGGGCGATCCGCGCCGAAAAGTCTGTCGGCAAGGCGATTGCCTCATCAAGCGCATTTGTATGGAGGGATTGGGTATGCCCCATCACTGCTGCGTGAGCTTCAATTAACGTCCTGATGACATTGTTAAAAGGATCCTGCTCCGTTAGACTCCATCCGGACGTTTGACTGTGTGTCCTTAACGCCAATGATTTCGGATTTTTCGGTTGAAACGGACTCATAAGCTGGGCCCACATCGTTCTGGCGGCCCGCAACTTTGCCACTTCCATAAAATAATTCATCCCAATGCCCCAGAAAAACGAAAGGCGCGGTGCAAAGGAATCAATATCCAAGCCCGCTTGAAGGCCTGTTCTTACGTACTCCAAACCATCTGCAAGCGTATAGGCAAGTTCAATGTCCGCGGGAGCACCGGCTTCCTGCATATGGTAGCCGGAAATCGAGATGCTGTTGAATTTGGGCATATGCTTGGACGCATACTCAAAAATATCTCCGATAATCCTCATGGACATGTCGGGTGGATAAATATATGTGTTCCGCACCATATATTCTTTTAAAATATCATTTTGGATCGTTCCGGAAAGCTGCTCTTTTTTGACCCCCTGCTCCTCCGCCGTTACGATATAAAAAGCCATGATCGGCAAAACCGCACCGTTCATCGTCATCGATACCGACATTTGATCGAGCGGAATTCCGTCGAACAATATTTTCATATCAAGAATGGAATCAATGGCAACTCCCGCTTTTCCCACATCGCCTTCCACCCGTGGATGGTCTGAATCATATCCGCGGTGCGTCGCCAGATCAAAAGCCACCGACAAGCCTTTTTGACCCATCGCTAAATTCCGCCGGTAAAAGGCGTTGCTTTCTTCGGCGGTGGAAAATCCGGCATATTGCCTAACCGTCCAAGGGCGATTCACGTACATGGTTGGATAAGGTCCTCTTGTATAAGGAGCTATCCCGGGCATCGTGTCCACAAATCGCAATCCGGCCAGATCTTCTTTTGTATATAAAGGCTTCACTTTAATATGCTCATTTGTTTCAAAAGCATTTTCAATACTAGATGTTTCAGCCGTAGTATTTTCATATTGAAATGTTGGCTGAATGGTTTGGAATTCCGGTTTTTTATCCATTGATCTCATCCTCCCAGCTGCTGAGGAGCCCGGACAGTTTTTCGTACATATTTTGGCCCGAATAAAGGGTTCCGTCCAATCCGAATGCTGCCAGTTCTTCATTTGCATAACGCCCTGCTATGTCTACATGGACACCCGGAATGTGCTCCTTCAACCAATGCGCTATTTGGGCGGCCAATCGCTGATACATGGCGTCCGACCCACAAAGACAGTAGTATTTATACTGTTTCTTTTTAATAAAGGCCTTCATATCGTCAAGCGAATGACAGTCATTGCTCCATTGCGCCCGGATGCCGGCTGCGGCAAGCACCCCGTCTGCAAAATCGGCACGCGGCTTATATTCTTTTAATGGCCCCAGACCTATAAGGCCCACTTCAGGTAAAAAGCCTTTGTTGGCCAGATTTTTCGTCCTTTTTCTTATATTTTCAAAGCTTTGGGAAAGCCGCAGTCTTGGCAGTGGTTCCACACGCATGGAGTCGCAATCCGTTCCAAGATTTTTTCGCGAAAGCGGTTCTTCCACATTTTCAGTACTAACGGCATATACATTTACGCCAATGATGGATTGTTTCCGGGTCTCCGAATCTTTTAGTCTTTGATGTGCCGTTTCTTTTATTTGTTTTTGTAGCCAGCCTGATTGTAGAGACTCCGTGATGCCTCCGTTTTTATCAATCTCCAAAAAGAAAGCCCAGCCTTTTTCAACCAAACCCTTTGTTAGCGACTCGATATAATAGGAGCCTCCTGAAGGATCAGCCACTTTATCCAGATATGATTCATGTTTCAGCAGCAATTGCGTATTTCTGGCTATTCTCTCCGAAAAGCTGTTCCATTCGGTTGTCACATAGTCAAAAGGAGCGACATGCAAAAAGTCAACGCCCCCAACGACCGCCGAAAACGCTTCACTACCGGCCCGGAGCATATTCACATACGGATCAATGGCAGACTTCGTGAACTCCGAGGTTTCGGCGCTGACAAGAACCTTATTCTGATCATTTGACATTCCATATGCACCAGAAAGCGTTTTCCATAACATCCGAAATGCGCGGAGTTTCGCGATTTCTATAAAAAATTGGCTGCCAATGACAAAGTTAAAGAGCAATTTACTAGCTGTTTTTTCCGGCGGCCAGCCAATCTCTTTCATCTTTTCTAGATAAAATACAGCAGTTGCCAAAGCAGTCCCCAATTCCTGAACCGCGTTCCCGCCGCCCGCATTGTATGGTTCCACATCAACCAAGATCGTTTTTATTTCAGGGTATTGTTCATCCAGTTCTTGAACAGCAGACAGCCAGCTATCCATTTCTTCTCCCTGAATATTGACTAATCGGCCTGCCTGAAGGTGGGAACTGATTATATCAGTGGCTACAGCCCCAAAAATCCCGCCCCCCTTATATTCCAAAAGCTTTCTGGCAATCAAAGGATAGTTTGATTTTGACAAAACAAATAAAGGTGCTTGATGTAAAGCAATCATGTCATTTAATGCTGTAAAACTGAGTTCTTCCATATTGTTTAATTGATCAGGATCGAAAGAAATCGTATCCTGTCCACGTTGACGCGCCAAACCGATTTGTTTTTTCAACTCATTCCAATCGGAATGAGCGATTCTTTGGGAGATGCGCCATCTTTGGCGCTCTGCGGCATGAAATCCCCGCACATAAGAACCTTCGCCCGGATATTGATCTACGCATACAGCATCTGCTTTGGTGTACAAGGGATTCAATGTAATGCCTTCATACGTTTTTTTGTAAAGATGGCCGATCGTATCTTTTTTAAGTGATTTTTTGGCCGCTTCCACCCATTCTTCCCGGCCGGCTTTTTGAAATCTCGTATTTCTTGCCTGTTCCGTATTCATGCAGCTCTTCCTTTCCCATGCCATCATTGATTACGCCAGAAAATCATGTTGTATACTATCTATATTAGTATAATTGACACAATCAGACAACTCGCTCATTTTGTTATATAACAGATTTTTGAAGCAATCACGTTATTGTTTGCCAAACATGATACTGTGGCTTGATAGATTTTATGATATGGGGAAGGATGCACGAATTCATTTAAAATGATTTCGCCTTTTCGAAAAGGCCTTCGACTTCAATTATGCTTCAGTCAACTTTTTCCGTTTTTAATGATGCTTTCCTATTGCCAGTTACGATCTTTTGATGAAAAAAACCCCAATCGCTGTAACCCAAATATATGAAAAGAATATGATCCATAAGTAAAAAATGGAAACCGATTCATTGCCTAAAAGGGTGAGAACTGCCACAGCTATAAATATAATAGCTAGGGCAATGTGTGACGCATATGAAAAAAACCGGAAAACATTGTGAATAACCCGTTCATCTGCTTCAGGAAGGTTATTTTTTTTGCTCCTTTGCTTCACCACTTGGATCACTGTTAAAATGATCGCTGCTATGAAACCACCTGTAAACACTTCATAAGGAAATTCTCCCTGAAAATAATAAACAAGAAACGAGCTGAGAACAGCACCTGTAAATGTACAAACAATGATAAAAAATGGGGTCCACTTTTCTAACAACGCCCCCCATTTTTTCTATCTTTTACATTCATTCGTCATCCTCCTCCAAAATAAAGATTTCTTCAATGGGCATATTAAAATAGGCGATTATTTTTAACGCTAACCCTAAACTGGGATTATACTTGTTTTTTTCAATAGCATTTATTGTTTGACGTGTCACTTGTAAATCTTCCGCCATTTTCATTTGAGTGATGCCTTTTTTTTTGGCGAATTTCTCGAATATGATTTATCATCACCCTCATGATCAATCCCCCATCGGAATGTAAAGTTATCTTTACATTCGCAATAGCAAAAAACCAAGTCAGTGTAAAGATACCTTTACATTCACTTGGTCTTTTCATGGGATTGCCGTACGCTTTACCGATACTTGCAAGCTTGAAGTTGTTCTCCATTATAGAATAGGGTCAACGGGAGTCTAAAATATCTTCATTTCCGTTTTGAATGGATTCCCCTGCTGCCGCTACAAAGCAATCACTTCCTGAAACTTTGCCAATTCAACAGGGTTTTGCTGAAATTCATCTTGCTTCCATACGGAACGCAAGTAAATCTCTGAAATGGCTTCTTGCCGCTCATCTCCTTGAGCACAGGATTCGAGGGCTATGACACTTTCAAAAAGAATAGCCATCCTTTCCGCCAATGCTTTGCAATAAAATGTTTGTAAATCGCTATTAAGCTCTCTTACCTGTTCAACTTTTTTTAATAAGTCTTCTATTTGTCTTTCCATTAACGGAATCCAAGTGGCTATTGGGTGGACGATTTTCTTTTTAATGTCCGACAACTTCCTTCTCATTTCTCCCGCAAATATTTGATCAGCCTCATATTTCATGATTAAACGCAACACTTCAAGACCAAGGATGTTTGCAGTACCTTCCCAAACAGTCAACACCTGTGCGTCACGTAGCAGCCTCGGTGTTACGAAGTCTTCAATATACCCATTTCCACCGTGTATTTCAATGGCTTCATGTGCAAAGCGGATCGCCTGTTCAGCTGTTTCCTGTTTCATAATAGCCACATATAATCGGAATAATATTTTGTCTCTTTGCGAAGCCTGATCTTTTGTTTCCAGTCCCATCACGACATCCATACGCTTGATTACTTCAAAAATAGCCTGTAATTCTATCTCTTGCTTAGCAGTCATTTGACTTAGCGTACATTGGATCATAGGATATGAGGTTAAACGGTTGCCAAACGCCTCCCGCCTGTATGCATAATTTTTCGCTTCCCGCAACGCCCGGCGCATGATTCCGACAGACGCAACAGCGTTGGACACCCTCGAAAGATTCAAGGCTTCGATCATATAAGAAAACCCTTTATCTTCTTTCCCGACTAAATAGCCGATCGCTTTATTAAATTCCACCTCCCCCGAAGGGACTGCCCTTACCCCAAGCTTATCTTTTAAACGGCGGATTCTTAGCCGCCCTTGGGCTCTATTTTCTTCCCAAGGAATAAGGAACAGGCTTAATCCTTTCGTTCCGGGCGGCGCACCGTCCAATCGGCCTAACACCATCGCAATTCCGCACACACCGGCATTGCTTGCAAAATACTTTTCTCCGGTAATGAGATAAGAATCACCAGCTTTCACCGCTTTCAATTCGTTTGCGCCCACATCAGACCCACCTTGACGCTCTGTTAAAAAAGTCGCCCCTTCATACAACTCCACTTCGCCGGTTGAAATGACATGCGGTAAATAGGTTGATTTCAATGGTTCCGAAGCATAATGGTCGATCAAATATGCGGTGGCTTTTGTAAGAGTCACAGGGCAGGCCAAACCCGGTTCAGCTTGTGAAAGTAAGTATTTCAGCGCATAGGAATAGCCGTAATTTCCCTTTATTCCTAATTCCGGAATCTCTTTGTGGATATAGCCGACAACGCCGGTACGATACGTCTCTTTAACAGATTTTTTATATCCTTCATTCAGCCAAACCTTTGAAGCTTCATTTCCCATTTTGTCATAATTAATCAGTTTTGGCGCCCCATCCCGGTCGGAATGAATAGCCCGGATATCAATGCTTCCAGCACATAAAGCACCGTAATCTTCTAATTCCTTGTCTGCCCAATGAAAAAAATCAGGTGGCAGTAAACTCTTTAACAGCCTCTTTAAAATGGGATCTTCTTTGTAAAAATTTTCCATTAGCCCACCCCCATGGTGAATTATTGATTACAAGCTTTTTTCATACGTCTCCCGAAGTTGTTTCTTTAGTAACTTGCCAGTAGCGTTTCTTGGTAGCGCTTCCAACAATTCATATCGCTTTGGAATTTTATAGTCGGCTATTTTTCCTTGTAAAAATTCCGTGCACTCAGCGGCTAAATCGGCAAAAGGTTCCTTGGCAACAATGAATGCCTTAACGGTTTCGCCCCAGTCTGGATTGGGTACCCCCACGACAGCGACATCAGCCACTTTCGGATGGATGATCAGTATTTTTTCTATTTCCTGCGGATATATATTGACACCGCCAGAAATAATGATATCTTTTTTACGGTCGATCACCCAATAAAAGCCGTCATCATCCTGCTTTGCCATATCACCCGTATAGAGCCATCCATCCTTTACAACCTCTCTCGTTTTTCCCTCATCTTCGTAGTACCCCTTCATAGTTCCTGCCCCGCGAAGAATGATTTCACCAACTTCACCTCGTTGAACATCTTTCCCCTGATCATCCACCAAACGGATTTCACAATGTAACGCAGCTCTTTTGCCAATGCTTCCCGACTTTCTCTTATGATCATCAAATCCTAAAATTGTCCCATTGGGCCCCGCCTCGGTCAGACCGTATACACAAGTGAAATTCTCCGTGCCAATTTGAGCTTGGACACGGGCTATCTCTTTCTCGGACAATGGTGCTCCGCCGTATACCCAATATTGCATCGATGAAAGATCATACTTATATATTTCTGGATGCCTTGAACTGGCAAGATATGCAATAGGTGCGCCAAAAAAATGCGTTGTCTGCTCACGCTGAACGGTTTCCAGCAATAATTCCGGTGTAAACGATGGAACGAGTACATGTGTGGCACCCACACACGTCCCCGCCATAAGAAATAAATGGAGCGGGGCTGAATGGCTTAACGGCATCATGTGAAGAATTCTGCTTTCTGGCTTTAAGCACATTTCCACACTGATAGTGACAGCAACCGTCAAGATGTTGCGATAAGTAAAAAGCACTCCTTTTGGTTCCCCGGTTGTTCCAGATGTATACAGTATGGATGCTTCATCATCTTCCGACAAACCGCATTCGATATCATCAGGTGACCCTTCGGCAATCAGCGAGTCCAAAGATAGCCAGCCACCAACCGTCTCACCTGTTTTTATGCATAAAAGGCCTGTTTCCGGGAGCCCGCTTACCTGTTCAAAAAGCATATGATGTGTGATAAAAACACTCGCTTCGCAATGCCCCAATATATAATCGATTTCCCGGCGAACAAGCTTTGGATGAACGGGAACGGTAATCGCGCCAATTCGCTGGACAGCAAAATATGCATATAAAAACTCTTTCACGTTCGGCAAATGCAAGATGACTTTATCGCCCGGTTTAACCCCGATATTTCGCAAACTATGGGCGAGCTGATTCACCTGGCGGTTCCATTCCGAATATGTAATTCGTTCTTCAGGTGTTACGATCCCTTCGTGATTCGGATACTTTCCTGACATAACCGCCAGCAAATTGGGTATATTCATCTTTCGCTGCACTCCAATTCTTTTAATTTTTTTTGAAACATCACAAGCAATTGCTCCATTTCCCCACGAATTTCTTCCAGCTCTGCTATTCGTTCATTCACCTCCATGATTTTTTCCTCGCCATACTCGATCGTTCGTTTCAACTGTTTTTTTCCAGTTCGATCTATTTGGAATAATTCAAGCATTTCGCGAATTTCTTCCAGTTGAAAGCCATATTTTTTCCCGCGAAATATAAGCTGCAGGCGTATTTTCTCTCTTTTTGAAAAAATCCGCCGCCCGTTCTCCCTTCTTTTTGGTGCAAGCAAACCGATCTCTTCATAGTAACGTATCGTTCTGGTCGAAATATTAAATTGTTTGGCAAGCTCCGAAATAGAATATGTTTCCATATCCCCCACCTTTGCAAGAAATTCTAATAGTAACATTGTAGCATTGACGTTAACGTAAACATCAACCTATATTTTGTTTTTTCCGAAAAAATAAGCTCAATAGAAGAGACTAGGACACAACTAAATCAGCTGATGAAAAAACGAACCATAAAGTGAAACTTCATTCAGTAGTCGTTTTCTTCCATCTGTATCTCCTACTGAATGTTAGTTGAACCAATCGGGCATTTAGGTGCCGTTTTCTCACACTTGGACCTTTTGTATTCACTCAAGATTTTGAAGTAGTGTATATGGCACCTTACATGCCGGATCAAGTGAAACTTCATTCAGTAGGGCTCCTACTGAATGTTAGTTGAACCAATCGAGCATTTAGGTGCCGTTTTCTCACACTTAGACCTTTTGTATTCACTCAAGATTTTGAAGTAGTGTATATGGCACCTTACATGCCGGATCAATGGTCCCTGTGTATAATGCGCAAGCTTTTAGCGTCGTCAAAATAGGTAGACTCCTACGGGAATAGCTCGAGATGAAGATCCCGCAGGAAAAGCGACCTTTGCTTTCCAAGGATGTTGAAGAGACCTGCGGAAAGCGAAATATGTTGACGTAGCGATGATAGGGATTTTTTTACACTATAAGAGAGTATAAAATGTTTATGGATTATAGTATAAGAAAAACGATGGCTTTCGCTAAAAGATTGGCGACAAGCCAAGTTTTTCTCAACACAAATAAACCGAACAATTATAAATGAATTGTTCGGCTTTTGCTATTTCGTATTTGCTTATGTCCCAAACTCGAAAAATCTTTAATATACTGAAGTATTTTCTTTCGACATATTTTCCAAAATTTCCTTAACACGCTTTAAAAAACGGCCGCAAACGAGCCCGTCAAGAATCCGGTGATCCAGTGACAAACACATATTGACCATGTCACGGATAGCAATGGCATTGTTGCTTATGACAATCGGCCGCTTTACAATCGATTCAATCTGCAAGATCGCTGCCTGCGGATAATTAATGATCCCCATAGACTGGACAGAGCCGAATGACCCTGTATTATTCACTGTAAAAGTGCCGCCTTCCACATCTTCTTTTTGTAAGGCGCCGGTTCTCGCTTTGACAGCCAGCTCATGAATCTCTTTGGCAATTCCTTTAATTGATTGTTCGTCTGCATGTTTTATGACCGGGACAAATAACGAATCTTCACTTGCGACAGCAATGGAAAGATTGATGTCTTTTTTCTGGACGATTTTGTCTCCGGCCCACATGGAATTCATCATTGGAAACTCTTTTAACGCTTGGGCAACAGCTTTGACAAAAAACGCAAAATAAGTAAGGTTGAATCCTTCCTGGCGTTTAAAATCTTCTTTTATAGCGTCCCTGTACTTGACAAGATCTGTTACATCCGCCTCGATCATCATCCAGGCATGCGGAATTTCTTGCTTGCTGCGCACCATATTTGCGGCAATCGCCTTTCTAATGCCGGTAACAGGAATGTCAACATCCCCAGTGGAATGCGGTATTGCGGTTTTTTGCAAGAAAGGCTCTTTTGTCGCTTCTCCGCTTTTTGGAATGTTGCCGGAATCGATCAATCTTTGCAAGTCCTTGCGGGTAATCCTGCCGTCTCTACCGCTTCCTGTCACTTGGGACAAATCAATGTTATATTCCTGGGACATCCGGACAACTGCAGGAGAATAACGCGCTTTGGCTCTTTGCTTTTTCGGTTTCTTTTCGTCCGCAGTGTTTTGAGGAGAGGAAGTGTCTTGCTTGGCAACAGAAGGGGCACTTTCGGCCTCTGGCTTGTTTTTAGCGCCTCCACCTTCTGTTTCAATTGTGCATATAACTTCCCCGACAGCAAGTGTTTCATCTTCCTCGGCAATCAGTTCTTTAATCGTTCCTGTAAACGAAGAAGGGATTTCGGCATTCACTTTATCTGTCAACACTTCAGCAATCGGATCATATTTATTGACGTGATCCCCCGGTTTGACGAGCCATTTGCTGATTGTTCCTTCAGTGACGCTTTCACCCAACTGCGGCATTGTAATATTTTTCAAAGCCAAAATGAACCAGCTCCCTTTATGCTTGATTTTCGAGTCAAGCCCCAACCAATTTCCGCATCGGCATCATTACCGTCCGGATTTTGAATTTGTTTGACAATAAGCCCGGTGAAAAATGTGCAACATCCGCCGGAAGCTTAATAGTATTTCTCTGCTAAGTAGCGGCCCTCCCCCATTAAAAATGGTAGGGGCTACTATATTGAATACTTAAAAATCTGCAAGCTCCCGCATCGCTTTTTCGACTTTGTCAGGGTTGACCATAAAATACTTTTCCATTGTCGGCGCGTAAGGCATAGCTGGAACATCCGGGCCAGCAAGCCTCTTTATTGGAGCATCCAGATCAAAAAGACAATGCTCGGAGATAATCGCTGCCACTTCGCTCATGATGCTGCCTTCTTTATTATCTTCCGTTACAAGCAGAACTTTTCCCGTTTTGGATGCAGCATCAATAATGGCTTGCTTATCTAGCGGATAAACTGTTCGCAAATCCAAAATATGAGTTTCAATACCGTCTTGCGCCAAACGTTCGGCAGCCTGAAGCGCAAAATGGACACATAATCCGTATGTGATGACCGTAATGTCATCTCCTTCACGTTTCACATCTGCTTTTCCGATAGGCACGATGTACTCCTCTTCCGGCACATGCCCTTTAATGAGCCTGTATGCCCGTTTATGTTCAAAAAACAGCACCGGATCCTCGTCGCGGATGGCTGCCTTCAACAAGCCTTTCACATCATATGGGGTTGAAGGCATGACGATCTTCAAACCAGGCTGATTCGCAAAAATGGCTTCCACCGATTGGGAATGATAAAGCGCGCCGTGCACTCCCCCTCCGTATGGAGCGCGAATGACAATCGGACAGTTCCAATCATTGTTCGATCTGTACCTGATACGGGCGGCTTCGGATATAATTTGATTGATGGCAGGCATAATAAAATCAGCGAACTGCATCTCGGCAACCGGCCTGTATCCGTACATGGCAGCACCGATTCCGACGCCGGCAATCGCTGATTCGGCAAGGGGCGTATCAATGACCCGTTCTTCTCCGAACTGCTCATACAACCCTTGGGTTGCTTTAAACACCCCGCCCTTTCTCCCGACATCTTCACCAAGCACGAATACTTTATCGTCCCGCTCCATCTCTTCTTTCAGCGCCATCGTTACTGCTTCAATATAAGAGATAACCGTCATAAAAGTTCCCCCTGCTCCCCTTCGTAATACACATACTTCAAGGCGTGTTCCGGGGCTGCATACGGAGCTTCTTCCGCATAATCCGTCGCCTCGTTCACCTGTTTCATGACCCGATCGTTGATTTCTTTTTCCATTTCATCTGTCATGACGCCACTTTCTTTTAAGTAAGCTCCAAACAAAATAATCGGGTCTTGGCTTTTCGCCTTTGCGACCTCGTCTGGAGACCGATAAAAGCGATCATCATCATCTGATGAATGTGCAGTAAGCCTGTTGCACATCGTTTCAATCAATGTCGGGCCTTCTCCTCTCATGCACCGTTCTCTCGCTTCCTTGATAACCTTGTACACTTCAAGAGGGTCATTGCCATCGACTGTGATTCCCGGCATGCCGTATCCAACTGCGCGATCCGATACTTTTTCACAAGCGAGCTGTTTTTCAACCGGAACTGAAATGGCATATTTGTTGTTTTCACACATGAAAATAACAGGGAGTTTATGAACCCCTGCGAAATTGGCTCCTTCATGGAAATCACCTTGGTTTGATGAGCCTTCTCCAAACGTAACAAAAGCAACAAGATCTTTTTTATCCATACGCGCAGCAAGCGCCACGCCAACAGCGTGGGGAACTTGTGTTGTAACAGGCGACGATCCTGTCACGATCCTGTTTTTCTTTTGCCCAAAATGTCCGGGCATTTGCCGTCCTCCGGAATTGGGATCTTCCGCTTTGGCAAAAGCGGAAAGGAGTACTTCCTTTGGTGTCATGCCAAATGATAATACGGCGGCAAGATCCCGATAGTAAGGAAGTATGTAATCTTGCTGACGATCAAGCGCGAAAGCCGCCCCCACTTGAGCCGCTTCCTGGCCTTGGCATGAAATGACGAACGGAATCTTTCCGGAACGATTCAAGAGCCACATCCGCTCATCAATCCGCCGGGCGAGCACCATTACCTCATACATGTTCAATACTTCCTGATCACTTAATCCGAGTTCTTTATGACGATTTTTTGCCATTTATTTTCCCCCCCGTGTAATTTATGAATGGATAGCCTGTCCGTCAACAGCAAGGGCGGCTTCTCCGATCGCTTCGCTTAATGACGGGTGTGGATGGATGGAGTTTGCGACCTCCCATGGCGTTGCATCCAGGATTCGCGCAAGCCCGGCTTCCGATATCATATCCGTTGCATGAGGGCCAATGATATGTATTCCCAAAATATCATTCGTCTTTACGTCGGCGATTATTTTTACAAATCCGTCCGTGTCGCCATACACAAGTGCCTTTCCAATTGCTTTAAATGAAACATTTCCTGTTTTGACTTGATGTCCCAGCTCCTTGGCCTCTTCTTCCGTTAAGCCGACACTTGCTATTTCCGGATTGCTGTAAACACATCTCGGCACGTCTTTATATTGAATAGGTGATGGGTCTTGGCGCGTAATATGCTCGACAGCCTTTATTCCCTCATAAGAAGCCACATGAGCAAGCTGGAGCCCCCCAATCACATCTCCAATCGCATAAATATGCGATTCCTTCGTTTGGTAGTTTTTATTCACTTTAATAAATCCGTTGTCAAGCTCGATATCTGTATTTTGCAGACCGAGATTTTCCGTATTTGGCCGGCGTCCTACGGAAACGAGTATTTTTTCGGCCGCAAAAGTCTGCTCCTCTCCCTTGACAATGGCAGAAATGGCGATCGAACCATTCATTTTTTGTATTGTTTCAGGAAGGACCTTGGCATTGGCAACTACCTTGACCTTCTTTTTCTTTAAAATTCTTTGCATTTCTTTGGAAATATCACGATCCTCATTAGGCAAAATGCGGTCTGCATATTCCATAATGGTTACTCCCAACCCAAAATCCGATAGCATGGAAGCCCATTCGATGCCGAGCACTCCTCCGCCAATAATTAAAACAGACTTTGGAAGCTGCTTTAATTCCAGTGCTTCATCAGACGTTAAAACAGATGTACCGTCAATGTCCAGCCCCGGCAAAGATTTTGGTCGCGACCCGGAGGCAATGATGACATTTTTCGGAATAAGCATTTCATTTTCTTCACCACTGTCCATTTCCACTGAAACAGTGCCCGGCAGTGGAGAAAAAATGGAAGGGCCCAAAATTCTGCCGATACCATGATAAACATCAATTTTTCCCTTTTTCATTAAATGCTGCACACCTTTGTACAGCGTGGCGATAATACCATTTTTTCTTTCTTGCGCTTTTGCAAAATTCAAATGGACACTTTCAGCAGTTACGCCAAAGTCCTCACTTCGTTTAGCTGTTGCATATACTTCTGCGGTGCGAAGCAGCGCTTTACTCGGAATGCAACCTTTATGCAAACATGTGCCGCCGATCCGGTCTTTTTCCACAAGTGCCGTTTTGAGACCCAACTGTGAAGCGCGGATGGCAGCAACATATCCCCCTGTACCCCCGCCGATAATAACGAGGTCATACTCTTTTGCCATTTCTTACCTCCTCATACCCCATTTTCAGACATGACACTCATAACTTTTCCTAAAAAAACTTGTCTAAATCCGGTGATGGAGAATGTGCTTATCATTTAATAAAAACTGACTTCTGGAAATTTTTAGCTTTTCTATTCTTTCTTCTGCCATGCGATCAGCCGCCATATATGTAGGGATGTTATCCCGTTTTGAGATCATGATCACTTTCTCAACATTGTTGTATATCGTTTCCACCTTCTTTAACGCCCGCTCTTTATTATATCCGTAAAGTTCATCCGCCACATTAATTACCCCACCGGCGTTAATGACATAATCAGGGGCGTAAACGATCCCCTTTTCATGTATGATGTCGCCGTGCCTATTTTCTTTTAACTGATTGTTTGCGGAACCAGCAATGACTTTTACCTTTAATTGCGGGATTGTATCATCATTAATCACGGCTCCAAGGGCACAAGGAGAAAAAATGTCTGCCTCTACTCCATAGATATCACTCGGATCAGCAGTATTTGCGTCAAAAGCTTCTACTGCGCGATTTACAGCCTCCTTATTAATATCCGTCACAACAAGACGGGCACCTTCTTCGTGCAAGTAACGGCATAGCTCAAAGGCAACATTGCCGACACCTTGGACAGCCACTGTTCGGCCCTCTAACGAATCTGTTCCAAATGCCTCTTTGGCAGCTGCTTTCATTCCGACATAGCAGCCATAGGCGGTGACCGGGGACGGATTTCCGGACGAACCGAATGCCGGAGAAATTCCGGTAACAAAATTCGTTTCTTCATGGATGAGATCCATATCTTGGACAGATGTTCCAACGTCTTCTGCCGTGATATAGCGCCCGTTTAATCCTTGTATGTATCGCCCAAAAGCCCTGAACATCTCTTCATTTTTGTCTTTTTTCGGATCACCCATGATCACAGCTTTTCCGCCACCCAGGCTTAAGCCGGCTGCTGCATTTTTATAAGTCATTCCCCTTGCGAGCCGCAATGCATCCTGAATGGCCGCTTCTTCACTATCGTATGTCCACATTCTTGTGCCGCCAAGGGCGGGACCCAAAGTAGTGTCATGAATAGCTATAATGGCCTTTAACCCAGACTGCTCATCATGGCAAAATACCAATTGTTCATAGTCATGCTCTGCCAGGTTTTGAAATATGTTCACCGGACAACCCCCCACTTTCTTATTTATGAAGTTGCTTATTGAAGCCGTCTGCCGACTGTACTGGAAATATGAATGAGACTTATCATCATTGATTGTAACGAAAAGCTCGGTGCTTGACAAATGTTACCGATAGGATATGATTTTTTTGAAGTATTTTTTCAAGGAGATGTATATGGCACGAATTATTGCACTTATTATATTATTGCTCCCAGGGATTTTGGCTGGCTATGGCATCAAATTGATGAGGGATATGCTGTTCGGAATTTTACAGTCTCCTTTTCCGAGTTTGGGGATTCAATTTCTTGCCGGGCTTGTTTTTTTTATTGTCGGCTTAGGTTTTATAGGAGGTTTTATTTTACATCGGGACCGAAAAAGAAATAAGGTACAGGAACGCTTCAAAAAAAGATAACCTATACAGCTGGCAACTTTACCTAATAAAAGATCTGCAGTATATGCAGACCTTTTATGGGTATTGATTCCTGATTCGATATGCCTTTTTCGGATAATCTGTTATAATGGCCGAACAATTGATGGCAAATAGCTTTCTCATATCTTTTTCTTTATTGACCGTGTAAGGCCGAACCGCAATCCCGCAATCCATGGCTGCCTCTATGTCTTCAGGGGAAATGCATTTGAAATTTGGATGAATGCCGCTTGCCTGGAGCGTCCGGGCATAATCCCACGGTCGAAAAAGAACTTCTTTATACAGCGGAGCCGTTTGGATATCAGGCGCCAATTGGATACAATGAACGAGTGAATTGTGGTTAAAGGAAGAAATGATGACCCGCCCTTCCAAGCAAAATTCCCTGATAAGACTAATCACCTTTTCTTCCAAACCTTTATAAGCCTTTACGTTATTTTTCAACTCCACATTGCATATAAGGCCATTCCCTTCCAGCCATTCAAACACTTCCCGCAAAGAAGGAATGCGTGCGGCTTTTTTAAAAAAATGGGTAGAATGAAAATTCGCTTTTAATTTCCGGAGCTGTTCAAAAGTAAAATCTTTTACATAGCCACTGCCATTTGTCGTTCTGTCGACAGTTAGATCATGTATGACGACAATTTCTCCATCCGCCGCCAGTTGGACATCCAATTCAATCCCGTCTGCTCCCGCCTTTTCCGCGGCAATAAAAGCTTCCATCGTATTTTCCGGGTGAGTGCCCGCAGATCCTCGATGTGCTAGTATGTATGTCATCTGCTTACCACCTCAAAGGGTCTACACCCTAATGATTTTTTAAAATGTTATAAAGAAGAAATAATTATGACGCCTTATGTTCAAGCCTTAGCTTGTCGGCAACCATCGCGATAAATTCACTATTGGTAGGCTTGGCTTTGGACATGCTGATCGTATAGCCAAACAGGGATGAAATGGCATCAATATTCCCGCGGCTCCATGCCACTTCAATTGCATGGCGAATCGCTCTTTCAACACGGCTTGCTGTCGTATTGTATTTTTTGGCGATATCTGGATAAAGCACTTTTGTAATGGCCCCAAGCAATTCAATATCATGATATACCATTGATATTGCTTCCCTTAAATACAAATAGCCTTTGATATGGGCGGGAACACCGATTTCATGAATAACGGATGTAATGCTTGCTTCAAGGTTTTTCGCTTTATCCTCGCCTTGCTTCTTTGTGTGGGTGGTGGCGGATTTTACGGCTCGTGTGCCTTTCCCGCTCACATTGCGTATATGGTTCACCAGATATTCCATATCAAACGGTTTTAAAATGAAGTAAGATGCACCGAGTTCCACTGCTTTTGTTGTTACATCTTCCTGCCCAAATGCCGTCAACATAATAACATTCGGAAACGGAATTGTTTCAGACTCCCTAATTCTTTCCAATACGCCAAGACCATCCAAATGAGGCATAATAATATCCAAAATCAACACATCGACATCAACTTTCTCCAGCAAGTTCAGGCATTCTTGCCCATTATGCGCAGTTCCGACAATCTCGATGTCACTTTGGGTGGACATGTACTCCACAAGCAAAGAAATTAATTCGCGGTTATCATCTACAAGTGCGACTTTTATTTTCTTCAATTTTAGTTCCTCCCTAAGTCTCAAACGGATTTATTTATAAATTTATTCTAACAGACAATTACGCCAAGAAAAGGTAAAATCCTTTTTATATTTCAAAAATAAGAGAAAAAGACAAAGAAAGCTGATATTTGCTATTTTCTTCCACCTATTTCGTCATAAACCAACATTATTTGCATAAAAAACAGGGCTGTCCAGAAAGTCAGTGAAAACTGATTTTCTGTGATAGCCCTTTTACATACAAAAAAAATGGGGGCTATGCATATGCCCCCTTAACCAGCTTTTTCCATTTTTTCTTGACCTTCTTCATAAATGTTAATGCCCGCTTCATGCAGCATCCATTCAATATGGACACCATAGCCGGAAGTCGGATCATTTACAAATACATGAGTTACTGCGCCGATCAGCTTGTTGTTTTGGATGATCGGACTCCCGCTCATCCCCTGAACGATTCCACCTGTTTTATTCAGCAGATCTTTATCTGTTACTTTAATGACCATTCCCTTTGTTGCCGGGAATTTTTGTGGAATCGTACTGACAATTTCAATGTCGTACGCTTTTACTTCATTCCCGTCTGTAACAGTTAAAATCTTGGCCGGTCCTTCCTGTACTTGATGGGCCAGCCCAATGGAGAGCGGCGTGTCCATGACGCCGTTTTTAATGTCTTTTTTTAGCGTTCCAAATATGCCGAACGGACTGTTTAAGGTGATGTTTCCAATGATTTCTTTATTGCCGGAAAAACGAGCCAGTTTTTCTCCGGGATCTCCATGTTTTCCTTTTTCAATGGAAGTTACCGTTGATTCAACAATTTGACCGTCTTCTACAATAATGGGCTTTTTCGTGTCCATATCCGATATAACATGGCCGAGGGCACCGTATTTTTTCGAATTTGGATCATAAAAAGTCATTGTTCCAATGCCTGCAGCGGAGTCTCTGATATACAAACCCAATTTAAAGACCTGTTCCTTTTCGTCTTTTATCGGGACAAGTTTTGTCTCAAATTGTTCCTGTTCTCGGCGAATCGTCATATTAAGCGGCTTTCCATTCTCGCCGGCATTTTCCACATAACGGGCCACTTCGTTCATGCTTTTAATTTTGTTTCCGTCAATCGCAGTGATCATATCGCCTACCTTGATGCCGGCCTCTTCCCCAGGAGAAAATTTCCCGTCATTGTTGGTGACAAGGTGATGTCCGACAACGAGGACACCCAGCGTATTCATTTTGACGCCAATGGACTGCCCGCCCGGGAGTACTTTGAACTGTTTCAATACATTCACGTTTACCTTTTTCATGGGCAAACCCGCAAGCTGAAGGATCATTTCATCTTTTCCGCTGTTTTCCCCTTTTAGGGATACAGCCTCATCTTGATCCTCAAGCGTAAACGTGTCTACCGCATCAGCTGAAGCTGCAACAGCACCCGACTTTGGAAATGCCTGCTTATCCCCTTCGAACATCGTGATACTTAGAGGTATGTGAACATATTGTTGAAACGGCTTGGAAAAGCCAATCATGATTAGAGATACAAGGAGAATTACACCTGTTATTTTTCTTAAGCGCTCTTTCATCAGTTTCTTTTTCACTCTCCTCGCCTTCTAGTCCACAGTTATAATGTGACCTCCAGAACGTGCATTTATAACTGGGGGCGAGAAAAAAAGATGTCCAATGAAGGATAGCTTTTCATTTTTTTTAAGGCTTTTTAATGGTATAGGCAGATTGAAGCAATTCTTTGGCATGCCTTTTTGTAATGTCAGTTATCTCGGTTCCAGAAATCATGCGGCCAATTTCTTTTATTTTTTCTTTTTCAGTCAAGTTTTTAATCGTTGTTCGTGTTCTTTTATGAATGATCTCTTTGGCAATAAGCATATGATGATCCGCCATTGCAGCAACTTGCGGTAAATGGGAAATACAAAGGACTTGGGAATTAACGGATATTTTGTACATTTTCTCTGCCATTGCTTGCGCGACCCGGCCACTTACACCCGTATCCACTTCATCGAATATGACGGAAGTGACTCTTGTCGAAAATATCGTCTTGAGCGCCAGCATAATGCGCGACAGTTCTCCACCGGAAGCGACTTTGGACAAAGGCTTTAACGGCTCTCCGGGGTTGGTTGAAATGTAAAATTGAATGTTGTCCAACCCGTTTCCACTTGGGAGCTGTTCGTTAAAAGTAACCTCAAAAACGGTCTTGTCCATGTACAGTTCTTTTAATTCTCGATGAATGGCATTTGTTAATTTGTTTGCCCATTTTTTCCGGATTTTAGTCAAATGATTGCCTATATCCATCAGTTGTTTTTTCAACTTGTCCAGCTGCTTTTGTAACTCTTCGAGGCGGCTTTCCTTATTGAGAATCGATTCGGTTTCTTCCTTAATCTTCTCATAATAATCCAAAATTTGTTCTACTGTATAACCGTATTTCCTTTTTAACTGGTTGATTTCATTCAAGCGCGACTCAATTTCATTTAATCGCATTGGATCGTATTCAAGCATATCAAGCTCAGTTCTAATGGTTAAAACAGCATCTTCCAACATATAATAACTGTTCGACACTGACTCTTTGATGGATTGGTATTTGCTGTCAACTTCAGCCGCTGTTTCCAGCATGCTCATAGCACGGCCTATAGAGTCAAGGCCGCGTTGATCTCCCTGAAGCTGTTCGTATCCGTCTTTTAAAGAGCCAAACAATTTTTCGAAATTAACGAGCCGCTTTCTTTCTTCTTCAAGCAGGTCATCTTCATTCATTTTAAGGTTTGCCTTTTCAATTTCCCGCATTTGAAATTGCAGTAAATCGAGACGATGGGCCATTTGCTGCTCCGTTTTGCTTAGCTCTTTGATTTTATTTTGTACTTCCAAGTATTTTTCATAAACATTTGTGTAACGCTCCCGGGCAGGAACGATTTCTTTTTTTCCATATTGATCCAAAAGCAATACATGTAAGGCATCATTCATTAATTCCTGATGCTCATGCTGTCCATGGATATCGATGAGCGAGCTGCCGATCTCACGCATTGTAGCGATCGTGACGAGCTTTCCATTCACCCGGCAAACGCTTTTACCGGTGTTTGAAATCTCCCGGCGCAAAACGACCATTCCTTCTTCTACATCAATTCCATATTCAGACGCTTTTTTAATACAGGAATGTTCATCATGTATAAAAAACAAGCCTTCTATTTCCGCTTTTTTTTCACCATGCCGCACAAACTCAGCTGATCCCCGCCCGCCAACCAATAAATGGACCGCATCAATAATAATCGATTTTCCTGCCCCCGTTTCTCCGGTTAAGACAGTTAACCCTTCCGAAAAAGAAATCGATATTTTATCAATGATGGCAAAGTTTCTAATCGACAATTCCTGTAACAAAGAATTCCTCCCCTTAAAGCATGTTGATAAACTTTTCATTGATTGTCTCGGCATATTCGGGTGTCCTGCAAATAATCAAACATGTGTCATCTCCGCAAATCGTCCCCATTATTTCTTCCCAATCAAGGTTATCGATCAGTGCGCCGACGGCCTGGGCATTACCCGGAAGTGTTTTTAATACTATAAAGTTTTCTGTATAATCTATTCCGATAAAAGACTCCGTCAAAGACCGTTTTAATTTTTGCAACGGATTAAACCGCTGATCGGCTGGAAGACTGTATTTATACCGGCCGTCCGGAAGGGGAACTTTCACCAGATGCAATTCTTTTATATCCCTTGATACGGTTGCCTGCGTGACATTAAAGCCTTGATTTTTCAAGTAATCGACAAGCTCGTCCTGCGTTTCAATTTCCTTTTTTCCGATCACTTCCCGGATTTTTAAATGGCGCCGTGCCTTGCTCATATTTTCCACCTCTTACCTTTACATGAAATCGCATTTTTATGCTATCCATCATTATTTAGTATTATAATTTTTCATTGAAAAAAGGGCAATCTATAACAGATTGCCCAATCATTGTGGCTTGTTCAATTGACTATGCGCCTGTTGTACAATATCCGCCGCTTCCTCGCTGGTATCGTCACTGCCTGTCTCCTTTTCACCTTCATATCGTAAATGAATGAGAAACTCAATGTTTCCTTCACCGCCGGTAATAGGAGAAAAAGCAAGGTTTTTGACATCGTAGCCTTCGGATATGGCAAACTCTTTTATTTTTATAATGACCTCTTCATGGATTTTCGCGTCTCGTATAATGCCTTTTTTACCAACCTGGTCTTTGCCTGCTTCAAACTGAGGCTTGATCAATGCGATGACATCGCTTTTGGGGACAAGTATGTTTTTTAAAACAGGCAAGATTAAGGTTAATGATATAAAAGAGACATCTATCACTGCCATATCAGGCTTGATGGAAAATGCATCAGGCGTTACATAGCGAAAATTTGTCCTTTCCATTACAACAACACGTTCATCCTGTCTTAACTTCCACGCCAACTGATTATAACCCACATCCAAGGCATAAGACAGTCTTGCCCCGTGTTGAAGCGCACAATCCGTAAAGCCGCCCGTCGAAGCGCCAATATCCAGCAAAACTTTATCTTTCAAATTCAATTGAAACTGCTGTATAGCTTTTTCCAACTTTAAGCCGCCTCGGCTCACATAAGGAATGACATTCCCCTTAACAGTGAGGGGAATGTCAATCTCGACCTTTTCACCGGGTTTGTCCAGCCTCGTTTCGTTTGTAAATACAATTCCCGCCATAATCGCTCTTTTCGCTTTTTCCCTTGTTTCAATCAAGCCTCTTTCTACCAAGAGCAAATCAAGCCTTGTCTTCTTCACTTTCATGTCTTACGCCCTTTTTTGTTTTTTTGGCATGAGCGCCTTTATTTTCATGACAATATTTTCAGGTGTCATCCCGATTTCTTTTAGCAGTTCCTTCACATTGCCATGCTCTACAAAGCGGTCGGGCACGCCAATTCTGTCAATAAAAGCATGGCGGTATTCGTGTTCACTCGCAAACTCAAGCACCGCACTGCCAAATCCACCCTGTAATACGGCTTCTTCAATCGTCAATATCGGCATATTTCTCCGTAACAGTCCATGCAAAAGTTGTTCATCAAGCGGTTTGATAAAACGGGCGTTGACGACCTGAACGGAAATGCCTTGTTTTTCAAGCCTGTTTGCGGCGTCAAGGGCCATCGGGATGGTCGTGCCGAATGTCAGAATCGCTGCGTCTGTTCCCTGTTTTAATACTTCCCACGAACCGATTGGTATTTGTTTCAACTCAGAGTCCATTGAGACGCCATATCCGTTCCCCCGGGGAAAACGGAGAGCGATCGGCCCATCATCATATTGAATGGCTGTATTGACCATATGCTGGCCTTCATTTTCGTCTTTTGGCATCATAATGACCATGTTCGGCAGATGCCTTAAAAAAGCGATATCGAATACGCCCTGGTGTGTTTCTCCATCTGCCCCCACCAGACCGGCCCTGTCGATCCCGATAAAAACATTCAGATTTTGCCTGCTGATATCATGAAGGACCTGATCATACGCTCTTTGCAAGAAGGTAGAGTAGATCGCCAAGTACGGCTTCATTTTTTGCGTTGCCAGACCGGCAGCCATTGTTGTCGCATGCTGCTCGGCAATTCCCACATCAAACATTCGATCGGGGAATTCCTCCGCAAAACCTTCCAGCTTGGATCCGACCGGCATCGCCGGGGTTATGGCCACAATTCGCTCGTCCTTGCGGGCAAGCTTTCTGACGGTTTCACTTACCAATGAGCTCCACGATGGCGGAGCATTGACTGGCTTGATTAAGTCTCCCGTATCTATTTTATATTGGCCTGTTCCGTGCCAAGTTCCGATTCTGTCATGTTCAGCGGGTTCATATCCTTTCCCTTTTTTTGTAATCACATGCAATAAAACGGGACCCTTTGTTTTCTTGGCATATGAAATGTTTTCAAACAATGAGTCGAAGTCATGACCATCAACGGGTCCGAGATAAGTGAACCCGAGTTCTTCAAAAAACACACCTGAAACAAGCATATATTTCAGGCTATCTTTTACCTTTTCCGCTGTTGCCGCCAATTTTCCGCCAACAGCCGGAATCTTTTTCAACAAGTAATCGAGTTCTTCTTTTGCCCAATGGTACTTCCCTGCCGTCCTTAGCCTTCCGAGCACGTTATGCAATGCGCCGACATTGGGGGCAATGGACATCTCGTTATCATTGAGAACAACAATCATATCCTTTTGTTCATGGCCGATATGGTTTAAAGCTTCCAAGGCCATACCGCCAGTTAGAGCTCCGTCGCCAATGACGGGAACCACATAATTATTTGCCTTTTTGACATCGCGTGCAATGGCCATGCCCATCGCCGCCGACAAAGATGTTGAACTGTGTCCTGTTTCCCAAACATCGTGTTCACTTTCGGACATTTTAGGAAAGCCGCACAACCCTTTATATTGGCGGAGGGTGTCAAATTGGCACGCTCTCCCCGTTAAAATCTTGTGTACATATGATTGGTGCCCGACATCCCAAATAATTTTATCTTTGGGGCTGTCAAAACATTTATGAAGGGCAATCGTCAGCTCTACTACACCTAAATTGGGACCGATATGGCCCCCTGTCCTGGATAATGTTTCTATCAGGAAACGCCGGATTTCTTCGCTAAGTTCATCTAGCTGCCATATATCAAGTTCCTTTAGAAAAGAGGGATCTTTAATTGACATGAGATCCAAACGGATCACTCACTTTCATTTCTTGGATTTTTGCTTCGGCCTTTTCTTCTTATGATCTTTGATGATTGTCAGATGGAATCTATCTTCAAGGAACTGCAAAATTTTACCCACATGGAGAATAATATCACGCGAGTATGTAATCGCAAAGGATTTTCCTAACGCCTTTCCGCCAACGGTTATAGCGGCAATAAAACTCGCTAATCCCACATTGATTGCGTATTCAACCGATGTAACCTGAAGATGAATGGACTGGGCAATTTGAATAACGACAAGGGCAGATGCTGTTCCGCTTATAATGCCGGAAATATCTCCAATGACGTCATTGCAAAAGCTTGCCACCCTGTCCGCGTTTCTTACAATTAAAATGGAATGCTTTGCACCGTGCACCTTTCTTGCCGCCATTGAATGAAAGGGCGTTTCATTGGCAGCCGCCGCTGCAATCCCTATCATGTCAAAAAGGATTCCTATGCATACAATTACAAGAACAACAAGAAGGCCCAAAGTCCAAGGCACTCCGATCAAAATGCCGTTTGAAGCAATTGAAAAAATAGCCGCTAACACAAAAGTGATAACGGCAATGCTTATACTCCATTTTATAGAATTTTTTATCAGATCATTCATAATATGTTTGTCATTCACCGTTTATAGGAATTAGTTTGGATGGTTATCATAAGAGTAAAGTTTACGGCTTAGGTCCAGTAGGTTTTCCCAAGCAGGTACCGCATGTCGCCATGGCGGCGGTTTCCCTTTAAGCCCGCTTTGACAGTGTCGCCAGCTGTCAGACTGGATTGCCACTCAGTCCGCACTGTAATCCCCTTATCATATCCTTTGGAACAGTCTAGGAGATTTCCTCAACAACCTTTAACCAAGTTCTTAGCCTCTTTTGCAAAGCTGATTTCATATGGACGGAAGAAAACGGGACGATGGCCAACCGTTCCGTATTCTTATAACCATAATCCCCTCAAACTTCACGCAAGGCAGGCTACGCTGCTAGTGATGCCCCACATCACATTGCAGGTCTATACTCCGCTTTTTCTCACATATAGTGACTGCGGAGCCTCCGCGGCAAAGGGTCCACGCCCACATGCCTTTGTGGATCGCCCTTAAACCTTTACTCCCAGCTCCAACCCAAGGCTGGGCGCCTCAAGCCGAAACAAGGAACTTCATCGATGTGCCCTTTAGTGAATTTTTAGGCTCACCTTCAGAACCGGTAGGATGACTAGAATACTGCACCATCCCATAATCTTAAGAAATTATAACATAATCGCTTTTTCATATCAAATGATCCAACTGATTTCTAATAAGTGCGAACCGCAATCAAGTCAGTCATTTGTTCGAGCAAGCCAGTCGACAGCTTCGTCTCCCTTAACGCCGCTTTCGCTTCATGAATATGGTACTGAAGCTGCTTTTTGGCTCCTTCCATCGTAAGTAGAGAAGGATAAGTGCTTTTTTGTCTGCCGGTGTCACTTCCCACCGGTTTCCCCAATACGTCTTCATCGCCTTCAACATCCAAAATATCATCACTTATTTGAAATCCTAGGCCAAGATGATATGAAAATTGTTGGAATGATCTGATTTGATCTTCCACGGCCCCGCCGATTGTGGCCCCGGCCAAAATGGCGAACGATAATAATTTTCCTGTTTTACGGTGGTGGATATTTTCAAGTTCATTTATTGTCAGGGATTTGTTTTCACCTTCCATATCAGCCACTTGGCCGCCTACCATTCCCTCGGGACCTGCGCATTGGGCCAGTAGGTGAATCATGCTGACCCGTGTGGCAGGATTTAAAGAAGTATCAGCGGCGATCAATTCAAAAGCATATGTAAGCAAACCGTCTCCGGCCAAAATGGCCATCGCCTCTCCATACACTTTATGATTGGTTGGCAACCCTCTCCTTAAATCATCGTTATCCATGCTTGGAAGGTCGTCATGAATTAAAGAGTAGGTATGAATCATTTCCAGGGCCAAGGCGGCGGGAAGCCCAAGTATCGGATCTTTGCCAAATGACTTAATGACAGCAAATAATAAAAGGGGCCTGATTCTTTTTCCCCCGGCTTTTAAAGAGTACGACATCGCGTCCTTCAGTTTGGGAGGAGCTTCAAGTTCCGAGATTTTCAATAACAACTGTTCGTTTAATAATTCCTTGTGCGTGGCCATAAATTGGTTCAAATCTGTGGTCAATCTTGCTCCTCCTCATGAATGTGAAACTCTTTTTCGCCTTCTTCGGTCAACACTTTCGTCAATTTTTCTTCCGCGAATTTTAATTTGTCATGGCATATTTTAGATAATGCCATCCCTTTTTGATACATTTCGAGAGCTTCTTCAAGGGGAATATCCCCTTCTTCCAATCGGACGATAATAGCCTCCAGCTCTTCGAGAGCTTGTTCAAACGTCAGTTTCTCACTCATTCTTTTGCCCCCTTTTCCTTCTCATTTATCGTACAAAACAGCTTGCCATCCACAAGCTGGATCGCCAAGTTGTCCCCCTTTTCCGATTGGTGGATGCTTTTGAGCAGCTTCCCTTCCTCTGTATAAGCTATATTAAACCCTCTTCTCAATATATTTAACGGGTTTAAAGCTTCCAATGTGGCCACTTTTCCAGAAAACTCACCAGCTTTGGATTTAAAAACAGCTTTGGATTCCAATGCAAGCCTTCGTTCGGCCAGCAAAACTCTTTCCTTTCCAGACTTCACGATTGACAGTGGATGATACCTGGAAAGTCCGTTGCTTAGATCTTCGTAACGATGCTTTTTTTTGAGGAGAATATGGTTTTGGGCATGATGTAGCTTCTCTGTCAATCTGTCCAAATGAAGCCATTTTTGTTCATATATTCTTTCGGGATTTCTAAACAAATATGATTGTTCCAAATAATTCAGCTTGCTTTTTCCTGTTTTAACAATTGCCGACATGCTTTGGTAAAGCCTTGTTTTGCGCTGCATTAACTGATCCAGCAAATCATTCATGTGAGGGACAGCGAGTTCTGCGGCCGCTGTCGGAGTAGCCGCCCTTACATCGGCCGCAAAATCTGCGATCGTAAAGTCCGTTTCATGGCCTACTGCTGAAATGATGGGAATATGCGAGGCCGCGATTTCCCTAGCCACAATTTCTTCATTGAAAGCCCACAATTCCTCTATAGAGCCTCCGCCACGTCCGACAATAAGTACATCGGCAATATTTTTATCATTTGCTTTTCTAATGGCGTGAGCAATGGAGCCCGAGGCATTTACGCCTTGGACCATTGCCGGAATCACGATGATTTTTCCGATTGGGTAGCGGCGTTTCAAAGTTGTGATAATATCTCTGATTGCGGCTCCAGTTGGAGATGTAATGACCCCGATCGTCTCGGGAAAAGCGGGAAGTGTTTTTTTCTTCTCCTCATGAAACAGTCCTTCTTTTTCAAGCTTTTCTTTTAATTGTTCATAAGCAAGATATAGTTCCCCTATTCCGTCCGGCTGCATTTCAGCTACATACATTTGATACTGCCCACTCATTTCATAGACAGTAACGCTCCCTTTGACAAGGACATGCATGCCGTTTTCCGGTGTGAATTTCAAGCTGGAAGCAAATCTGGAAAACATGACGGCATTAATGCGGGCGTGCTCATCTTTTAACGTAAAATACATATGACCGCTCGAATGCCTTTTAAAATTGGATATTTCTCCCTTGACGAGAATGTCCTTAAGATGCGGATCGGCATCAAACTTGCGCTTTATATATTTCGTTAGAGCTTTAATCGTTAAATATGTTGGTTTTTCCATTTTTTCTACCCCTATTTCAGCAAAAAAGCTGTCCTTATGAATGTGACAGCTTTCCGTGCAATCCATATGTTCATTTTACAATGTCTGCTTGTTGATTGCTAACGATTTAAAGTCCTTTTTGCTGATTTAACGGTATTGTACAGCAACATGGTAATCGTCATCGGTCCAACGCCTCCGGGTACGGGTGTAATGAAAGCGGCTTTTTCTTTTACATCGTCAAAATCGACATCACCACATAGCTTGCCATTTTCATCCCTGTTAATCCCGACATCAATGACAACAGCTCCTTCTTTGATATAATCCGCTGTGATCATTTTAGGCTTCCCGACCGCGGCGACGAGAATATCGGCTTGATTTGTCAATGATTTCATATCTGCCGTTCTGGAATGGCAGTAAGTCACGGTGGCATTTTCCCGGAGTAAAAGCTGTCCCATCGGTTTTCCGACAATATTGCTCCGGCCGATAATGACAGCATGTTTGCCTTCCGGATCAATTCCCGTGTGCTTTAACATTTCCATTACCCCAAACGGTGTACAAGGCAGGAAAGTGTCCTGGCCAGTCATCATTCTGCCAATATTTATGGGGTGAAATCCATCGACATCTTTTTCCGGTGAAATTTTTTCGATTACCTTCATTTCTGAAATATGAGATGGGAGCGGCAGTTGTACCAAAATGCCGTGAATCGCATCATTTTCGTTCAGTTTTGTAATTTCAGCCAACAATGTTTCTTCAGGTGTATCAGAAGGCAATTCGATTAAGAGGGACTCCATGCCAATTTCTCGACAGCTTTTTTGCTTGGATTTGACATATGTTTTGGATGCAGGGTCATCCCCCACTAAAATGACTGCCAACCCTGGCTTTACGCCCTTTTCGATAAGGGCTGCCACTTCTTCTTCCAATTCGCTCCTTATTTTCTTCGATATGT
This sequence comes from Siminovitchia sp. FSL H7-0308, assembly GCF_037980985.1. Lineage (NCBI taxonomy): Bacteria > Bacillati > Bacillota > Bacilli > Caryophanales > Bacillaceae > Siminovitchia > Siminovitchia sp. FSL H7-0308. The sequence continues at coordinate 1,577,652 of NZ_CP150282.1, read as the reverse complement.
CTTTTCCATTTATTGTCTTATTATTCATGTTGATTCCTCCCGCCCCAGTTTCTCTCCTTTTATTTTTGATAAAATTCCATTAATAAATTGCCCCGATTTTTCATCCCCAAATTTTTTCGCCACTTCAACGGCCTCATTAATCGCTACATTTGGAGGAACATTAGAGTACTTCAGTTCGTACGTTCCGATCCTGAGAATGTTTAAATCCACCTTTGCCAGCCTCTCAATCGACCAGCGTTCCAAGTGTCTGCTGATTTCTTTATCGATGTTCCCGATGTTTTTAACGGTACCAAATATAAGCTCCTCTAAAAATGCATCTGAGGGACTTTCATCAAGAACATGATTTAATGCTTCCTTTGTATCGGCACCGCTCATGTCGATCTGAAAGAGTGCCTGCAGCGCCTTTTCACGCGCCAATCTTCTTTTCATCTTTTTCTAAAACTCCTTTTTCAACGAATGGCCATTTTATTTATTTTTATTTTACCACAACGGGCGAAAATCAAGCCGTCTTCCATGAGAAAAAGCACAAGCTTTTCGTTTAACAACGTAAAGCTGGGACACGCCACGAAACTTCTAATAGCGGCTGTTTTTCCTGTTTTTTGCCCGCTGGTTGCTAGCTAAGCCAATCGGGCGCTTGGAAGTTGGAGCCCGATTCCTTTTCTCGTTTTACCTCGATGCCTTGAAAGGAGGCCTTACTGCCAGTTAAAGCGGGATAAGGCAAAATTTCTAGCAGCGGGTGATGTTTGCCCACTGAGTTAAAGCGGGGACGAACGAGCCAAAATAGTCTGTATTTGCTCTTCAAAATAAGCTTTGTGGGACTTTTGCGCCAAGCTGAACAAAGCTTCTACGAAAAAAAGCGATGTCGCAGGAACTTTTTTATTGCTTATCGTCATGCTCTGAACTTACTTCCTCTTAAAAGAAAACCACGCAAAAAAAGCGGGGGCTTTTTCGCGGAGAGAAGACGAAACGCTGACAATGGTTTAACGCCCATTTTCGTAGGCATAGTCATACAACAGAGGAGCTTTCCTTTTTTGTTAAAAAAGCTTGTGTTAAGGAAACCGTTGCTCGCTGTAATTGTACACGGGTAATGAATATGTTCATTGCGGCAATAAACAATGCATATTTCCTGTAAAAAATGCGACGTTTTTCAAAAGTGATGTCAGACAAAACCGAGCATTAGCCTCGTGAAAATATCGAATTATTTTTTCTATTTCCCAACAACGAAAAAGCCAAAGGGATTTCACCTCTGGCTCTTTTTATTGGTTTTGATAATCTTGTTCCGGCTCTTGTTTAGGATTGTCAAATGTCACTCCAACGATGTGAATGTTCACTTCTTCGACTTCCAGAGCAGTCATGTTCAAAAGTGCCTGCCTAATATTATCTTGAACCTTTTGAGCTACTGTCGGGATGGAAACGCCAAATTTCATCAAGCAATACACATCGACCTTTATGCCATCTTCGGCCAGTTCAACACGAATGCCTTTTCCGTGGTTTTTCTTGCCAAGTCGTTCCACTACACCAGTCGCAAAGCTGCCGCGCATTTGGGCGACCCCTTCTACTTCAGAAGCCGCAATCCCGGCAATTACCTCTATTACTTCAGGGGCAATTTCGATTTTTCCGTGAGCCTGATCATCGTCCTGATTCATTTCCAACATATTTACGTTTTCTTCCACTTGTAACACCTCCGTTTATTTTTCATTCATGATCGGATGCAGATCAAGAAACTTCGTATTGAAGTCACCGCTCACAAACGCTTCGTTTTCCAAAAGCTTTAAATGGAACGGAATGGTCGTATGAACACCTTCAATGACAAACTCTTCCAACGCCCTTTTCATTCTCGCGATGGCTTCTTCCCGGGTGGCTCCGTAAGAGATCACCTTTGCAATCATGGAATCGTAGTAAGGGGGGATCGTATAGCCCGGATATACTCCGGAATCCACCCGGACACCCATACCACCTGGAGGTAAATACATGTCAATTCTACCTGCTGAGGGCATGAAGTTTTTTTCCGGATTTTCCGCGTTAATTCGGCACTCTATCGACCACCCTTTCAACGCCACTTCTTCCTGGGTAAGCGACAGCTCATGATTGGCCGCCACATTGATTTGTTCCTTAATTAAATCAACACCCGTTACCATTTCCGTGACAGGATGCTCAACCTGTATTCTTGTATTCATTTCCATAAAGTAAAATGTATTTTCCCTATGGTCAAAAATAAACTCCACTGTTCCCGCTCCGGAATAATCAACTGCTTTTGCGGCATTGATGGCAGCCTGCCCCATCTTTTCCCTCAATTCCTGATTGAGTGCGGGGGACGGCGTTTCTTCCAGCAGCTTTTGCAGCCTGCGCTGGATTGTACAATCCCTTTCTCCCAAATGGATCACATTTCCATGATTATCAGCCATGATTTGTATTTCTACATGCCGGAAATCGGTGATATATTTTTCAATATAGACTCCTGGATTTCCAAAAGCAGTTAACGCCTCGCGTTGGGTGACTTCCATTCCCTTGATCAATTCTTCTTCGCTGTGCGCGGGCCTGATTCCTTTTCCGCCTCCGCCAGCTGTAGCCTTAATGATAACCGGGTAGCCAATTTGTTCTGCGATCTTGATCGCCTCTTCCGTGCTTTCCACAATACCTTCAGATCCGGGAACAATCGGGACGCCTGCTTCTTTCATTGTCGCGCGGGCCACATCTTTTGTTCCCATTTTTGAAATAGCTTCCGGGCTCGGGCCGATAAAAGTGATATTGCATTCACGGCATAGTTCAGCGAAGTCTGCGTTTTCCGCCAGAAATCCGTAACCGGGATGAATGGCGTCACAGCCCGTCAGTTTAGCGACACTCACCACATTTGCCGAGTTCAAGTAACTGTCTTTGGACGCCTTCGGACCAATACAATAAGCCTCATCCGCCAATTGTACATGCAATGCCTCTTTATCCGCTTCCGAGTAAACCGCTACCGTTTCTATCCCCATTTCCATACAGGCACGGATGACACGGACAGCAATTTCTCCCCTGTTGGCAATTAATACTTTCTTTATCATTTCATTCGCTCCTTACCTAGGCTTCACTAAAAACAATGGTTGGCCGTATTCTACGAGTTCACCATCTTTCACTAATATTTGTACAATTTCCCCTTCGACTTCTGCTTCAATTTCGTTGAAGAGTTTCATCGCTTCAACGATGCAGACAACGGTATTTTCATTTACACTGGATCCCACTTTTACGTAAGGTTCACTGTCAGGTGAAGGAGCCTGGTAAAACGTTCCGACCATTGGAGAAGTAATTTTATGTAAGTTGCTCTCATCGTCGGCTTCCTGAGCAGTAGCTGGCTGCACCGAGTCGGCTTCTGTTTGTGTCTGTACAGGTGCAGGCTGCACAGGTGGCGCTTCACTTGGAATAATCTGCTGTTCTGGAAGCGGTTGGACTGGTGCCTGGGATTGTGCCTCTTGTACAGTTTTATAGCCTTTTTTCTTCAACTTGATTTTTGAACCGTCATGTTCATAAACAAACTCGTCAATATCCGATTGATTTACTAACTTAATGATTTCACGTATTTCCTGTACCTTCAACATGTACGACACTCCTTCAAAGTTATGGATAGCTCTTAATATCATAATATAACAGGTGCCATAAATTCAATGAAAGACAGAAAGAAGCCGCGAACTTTTTACTGCGACAAACCAATATGTATGGAAAATAAAAAGACGGACAGGATTGATTCCCTCCGTCTTTCTATCATTTCGTCTGAAATTCTACTGTGGCTACCGTGTTCGTTCCGAGCTCTTCTCTGACCATTTGTAAAATGCGGGCCGCATCGGCTCGGGAATGTTCTTTCGCTTTTACAGTAATTAAAAATTGATCATTTTCCGCTCTGACTAAGGCATCTTCATAACCAAGTGTCTTGATTAAGCTTTCCAAGGTTTTCTCTTTTGTATCAAGTGCGGTCAGCTCGTTCATTTTTGTCACCAGCTCATTTTTCTCATCTGCAGATAAATCAGGGGATGCCACCTTGTTTGTCAAGTCGGCTATTTCTTTGCCTCTTTTATCCTGGATGTCAAGCCGGGCGGCTTCAAATGCTTCATCCCCCGCCGCTTCAGTAAGTACTTTCATGTCTTGTTTACTCGCTTCCCCTTTTTCCTCGGTGCTATTTTTAGTGGCGGCGATATCTTCCTTTGCCGGATCGGATGTTACATAATAAACAGACAATACCACTACAAGGCTCAGCATCGTCAACAACCAAACTGTTTGTTTTTTCAACAACATTTACGAATCCCCCTTTGACTTTTTCGGCATGACAGCCACTTTATGGCTGGGGACATCCAGTCCCCTTGTTACCGCCTCTACAATCCATTTTTTCACTTGCAACTTTTCAGCTCCTCCCGCCACAATCAAAACGCCCTTAATCTCAGGCTTTTTCGTCTCCGAAATAAGTGGCACTTCTTTATCACCTTCCCGAATGAGGACAAGTTCGTCTTCGGTTGACTGGTCTTCTACTTTCCTTGTTCCTCCCTCTTTATCTTCCTCTACTGTTGTTTGATTTTTCAGTGTCATGTTTTTTTCATAGACATTTTTCTTTGTAGCTTCTATATTGACAAAGACCATGACGTCATGGACTCCGACAATCTCGTTCAACACTTCCTTCATTTCGTCTTCATACTGTTTTTCCAGTAATTTGATTGTCTCCTCGGCATCTTTAGTGGAGCCGAAAGTTTCTGTATATTTCTCATTTGCTTCTTCCTCTTTTAACACGGCTGCCGGCTCATGATTTTTATCAGGTTTTGCGAGATCAGAAATGATCATCAGCGCCACACCGGCCAGAATCAGTATGGCCGCATAATAAAACTTATTATTTTTATTACGGCCATCTTTTTTATTTCCGTCAAATATGTTTTTCAACCAATCAAGAGGACCGTTTTTCATAAATTATTGGTTCCTCCCCTCGCCTGCAACTTCTATTTTTTCCGCTGGTACATCCCAATACTGTGACAGCATGGCTATCATGTCTTCTGCTGATTCCGGAAGCCGGTCTGTCGACTGTTGTTCGAGGTCAACCGTTACTTCCTGTACCTTTTTGATTTCTCCCGTCTTTGTTTCCGGTTCCAGATGAACCGTAATTTTTTGGATGTTTTCTGGCATGTCTTCCGCGCCGGGTTTGCTTTTAATATTGATGTTCGTTATGACCATTCCATATCGGTTGATCATCTCCTTCTCTACTAATTCTTTCATTTGGACAGCCATTTGCTTTAATATATATGCATCGTTTGATGATTCTATTTCTTTTTTTTTCTCTTCTGTTTTTTCTTGAAGAATGGCCCCGGTTTCATCATGAGGATCAAAAAAGGCGGCAATGAGGTCTTCCACATCAGCAGAAAATAGTTTGAAAACAGGAGTTATGACGATCGTTATAAGCAACAGCCCGGTTACGAGCTTGACATATTTCCTCATGCTCGAGTCAGGCAGAAGCATATCGACGATCATAGCAAGCATGATAAAAATGACGATATTGGTGATCCACTCTGTTAAAAATGCCAATGCCGCCCCTCCTCTACCGGATAAACATTGTAATGTTGCCGGAAGTGATAACGATTGTGATGCCCAAAAAAAACATGAAGGAGATGATTGCCAGAGAGGCAAACACGTACAACATGCTTTTGCTGATTGCGTCAAGGCATGAGATGACTGGCCCGTTGCTAATTGGCTGCAGCAACGCCGCGGCCAATTTATATATAAAGACAATCATTAAAATTTTGACTGCCGGAAATGCCGCTATGATCAAAACAATGGCCACTCCGGCAAGACCCACGGCATTTTTTAATAGCAGGCTTGCTGTTAATACAGTGTCGGCTGCATCTGTAAACATCCTGCCCACAACCGGTATAAAGTTCCCTGTTACAAATTTTGCCGTCCTGATCGCGACCCCGTCTGCAACCGCTGAAGCTGTTCCTTGCAGGGAAATAACCCCAAGCAGTACAGTCATAAAAATTCCAAGGAGACCGATGCTGATTTTTTTTAACAATCCCGCCAGTTGTGTAACTTTATATTGCTCATTCAGCGAACTGGCAATCTGCAGAATTAACGCCAACAATAAAAGCGGAAGAACGATATTTTTGACAAGCAAGCCGCTTGTATTGATTAAAAAAACCAATAATGGATGAAATAAAGCAGATGAAGTGACGCCTCCAGACGAAGCAATTAAACCAAGAACAAGTGGAATCAGCGCAAAAATAAATTGAGTCATGGAATCTATCGCCCCAATGGCATAATCGACTGCCACCCGGAAGCTGTTCAAGGCCAATATGATGAGCACCATGAAAATAACAGAGTAGGCGACTTTTGATACAGCACTTTTTTCAAATGCGTGGTGAAGTGATTGGAGAAACGCGCTAAAAATCGTTAACAATAACAGTGTCCCAAGCAGCTTCCCATTCATCGTCAGCTCTTGAAACGCAAATGCAACTATCCCCGTGAACCACCCTTTGATCGAAAAGGACTTGTCCCCCTGCAAAAACTCGATAAGGGTTCCCCTCTGGCTTTCGGGCAAATATCCGCCATATTCGTCCATAATCTGTTCCCAGTGGCTTTTCAAATCATCCAGCCCAAGTGTCTCCATTTGTTCTCTTACGATATTTGATAATATATCGTTGCTTTCTGGATCCTCGTCTTGGGCCTGGGAAACGGCTGGTCCCGAAAATAAAAAAATGCAAAAGAAAGAAATCAGTAGTGTTCGCCGCATCCTTTTCACCCCGATTGGAACAGATTTTTATCTGACTGACAATAAGTTGATCACAGTGTCTATTAATACAGTCAAAATGGGTACGGCCATCGCCAATATGAGAATTTTTCCGGCAAGTTCCACCTTCGCTGCCATGGCTCCCATTCCGGCGTCCTTGCTAATATGGGCGGCAAATTCGGCTAAATACGCAATGCCGATAATTTTTAAGATTGTTTTGACATAAACGGTATTGACGTTTGCGCTGGCAGCCAAATGTTCAATCAGCATAATAATGTTGTAGATTTGGTCTGCCAAATATAAAAAGATAGAACAGCCCGTAAACAGGATCAGCAGAAAAGCGAAAGTGGGCTTCTGTTCTTTAATAATCAAGGCAAGAAAAGTAGCAATCAGGGCGAGGCCAGCTATTTGCAGCATTGCGATGGCTTTCCCCTCCCATCATTGAAATAAAAACACTGATCTTATTTTTTGAAAAAGCCCGTCAACAATCGTTACAACCATAAACAAAATGTAGATGAAACCGAATAAGGTCACCCATTGCGCATACTCCTTTTTCCCTACCTGATCCAGAATGGTGTGCAGAAAAGCAACGACAATGCCAACGCCCGCTATTTTAAAAATAACATCCACCTCAATGCCCATTACATCTCCTCCCACTTACAAAAGCAAAATAATGAATAGCAGGCCCGACAAAAAACCGAGACTCTTCATTAATTTTTCATATTGCTTTTGTTTTTCACGAGCATCCGACTCTTCCCTTTCCAGATGGGTCAGAGTAAGAAGTATATGTTTTTGCTGAGTAAACCGGTCATGTTTTCCGAGATTTTCCCCAAATTGGACGAGTATTTCATATTCACTTTGTTTCAGATCTGTTTGTTCCCATATTTTGTCCAAGCTTTCCCGCCAGGCGTTTTTTACCATAACCTCAGGTTCCTTCAATTGATCGGAAAAGGTTGTAAAAAAAGTGCCGATAGGGTGGGGGAGCTGTGCTCCCAGTTTTCTGCTCGCTTCCAGAAGCGGCGTATGATTGTACATGATCTCCGCATCAAGTGCTTGCAAAGATTCCCTGACCATCCGGAGCTGCTTCGTGCGCCTGATAAAATGATTGGAAGATTCAATCCCCACCCAAGTTGTCGCACATATAATGAGCACTGCCCCGATCAGTTTAAACATGGACTCCCACTGCCTGTCCATGCATGTCTTTGATTGAATACACCTTGCCGGGATCACCTTTGGAAGATAACTCAAGAAATCTTTCAAACACTTGTTGATCAATAATGTCTTTTAATAGCGGTCTTTTTGTTATATCTTCCAAGTTATTGCCATGCGTCGTCATCATTAAAGTAATACCGGCATTCACAGCTTCCATGATGGCTGTTTTATCCTCCTGTCTGCCAATTTCATCCACGATCAAAACATCGGGACTGAGCGACCTGATCATCATCATCATTCCTTCAGCTTTTGGACAGGCATCCAGCACATCAATTCGGGGGCCAAACTGAAGCTGGGGTACTCCCTGTAAACACCCTGCAATTTCCGATCTTTCATCCACGACCCCCGCCTTCATCGCCCGTATCCCCTTTTCAGGACACCCTTCAGATATGATCCGGGCAATATCTCTCAATAAAGTCGTTTTTCCCGATTGCGGAGGCCCGATAATCATCGTATGCTTCCAATTTCCATCAAATAAAAAAGGGAGCAACGGATTTGCAGAACCGATTTTTTCTCGCGCTATTCGAATGTTAAAGGAAGACAGATGTCTCAAGGCTTTTACGTGTCCGCTTTCCAAAATGGTTTTCCCGGCAAGCCCGATCCGGTGTCCGCCTTCAATGGTGACATATCCTCTTTTGAGCTCTTCATCCAATGTATAAAAAGAGTGATTAGCCAGTTTGCTAATGAGTTGTTCCGCATCACTCTTGGTAAATAGATATGGGAGAAAATGAGGGATTCCCCTGGATGAAACTTCAATAGGCCGATTCACTCTTAACCGAATTTCTTCCGTTTCTTCCAAAATACTTTTGGAAAGCCCTTGTAATAAATCTTTCATATGGGTCGGCAAAACACGAAATATGGCATCCATCCCAATCCTCCTTCTCCGCCTTTCGCTACTAATATGTATTCGCCCAAGCAGTGAATAGAACACTGGACAATAATTAATCGTCAAAAAAGCTCCCGTTTTTTTATAGCTTGGGAGCTTTTTTGTGTATGGATTATAAATATGATTCTTTCGGAAATGCTGTTTAAAGTTCTCTTCCGCTCAGGAATTTTTTATATATTCGACTATGTGGATTGGAGACGTTCGCGATCATTCCTGATATAATACATTTTTAACAACAAATTGAAAAGAGTGTTTAATCGTGATAAATAGAGATATGGATATAAGGGAAAAAAGCATCGTATTGATTGGTTTTATGGGTGTTGGAAAAACAACCGTTGGGCAGCTACTTGCCCAAAAGCTAAACAGGAGCTTAGTTGATATTGACCAGGTGATTGAAAGCGACTTCGCCATGCCCCCGACTGAAATCTTCAACAAATACGGAGAATCAACATTTCGAAAGTATGAAAAAGAAACTGTCATTTCTTATTGCAAACAAAAATGGAAAATCATCTCGGTCGGAGGAGGCGCTTTTTTAAATGAGGAGGTCAGGAAAGCGTGCCTATCAAACTGCCTTGTTGTTTATCTTGATATACCGTGGGAAGAGTGGAAAAAAAGATTGCACATGCTGATTGACTCCCGGCCTGTATTACAAGGTCGCACCTTAGACGAAATACGAAAGCTTTTTGACGAACGCCAAAAAATTTACGCGGCACACCACTTAAAAGTAACAATAGATGCTAAATCAGCCGCAGAAGTGGCGGATGATATCGTTGATTGTTTGCAATCGGCTTGGAAAATCCATCCATGATTTGGAACTCGACTGGAATTCGTGTGTTTATCATGCCTTAAAATCAAAACTATTTGACATCGTACGCTTGCCCAACAATAAAAAGCGAAGGGCTGGGCCATAACTAAACATGCTGATGGACATAAGTTGAAAGCTGATTGATATTCGTAAAAATGTGAGAATAAAACCGCGTGAAATCAAGGTTTTGAAACTTGATTCCATGCGGTTTGTTTCATTTTTACAGGGTTTTGTCCCGGTCCCTTATTTTTGTGTTGTCCTTTTCTCCTTCCTGATGGAAACATGAAGCTGCCTTCACCTTGGCCAATATACAGGGTTGCAAACGGGCAATCCATTTATCGACTGCCAAAACTATTTTTACTCAAGCTAAGAACTCCAAATGGGTTAGATTGTTATTGATAACCCATTGACTCTTTCATTTTTGTGATCATTTGCTGTAAACGCTCAATTGGAACCTGGCCGGGAGCGGAGTTGTGAACGCCCAATCCAAAAGTGAGAACGGATCCGTACACCCATCCAATTACTCTGCTGAGTGCCCCCAGGCCGTCCATAGACATGGTTATAACCGGAATGGTTAATACATCGTCAGCATCTTTCGTCGCTTGTAAAAGTCTCAGGACGTCATCTTTATTGTTCGGCATAACCGCTGCTTTTGCCATGTCGGCTCCGTAAAATTCACATAAAAAGAGCTTTTTGATGATTTCTTGATTACCCGGAGTGCAGTCGAAATTATGGTAAGAAAGTATAAGCTTTTTGTTGTTGTCTTTGGTCTGTTTTCTTATTTTCTGTATGAATGCAGGTTCATTAGACACTTCATAGTCAATGATATCAACATTCCGGCTTTTACTTACTTGGCATAGCAAAGCCACTTTGTCATGTTCAGATAACGGAATGGGCTCTCCCCCCTCTTTTTCTGAACGGATCGTAAACAAGATGGGAAGACCCGCCTTGAATTTAATTTCTTTCAATAAGGAGATGACATATTCAGTGTCATGAATATTTGTCAGAAAATCTGCCCTCCATTCAATTAAATCAGGATTTTGGGGAATGATTTTTTCAAGTTCTTCCATAATGTCGTCCCTATTACGTCCAACCAGAGGCGTACATATATAGGGTATATCTTTTCCTTGAAATAACGAGTTCAACGTAAGACCACCTCTATGATTCTATGTTCTGCAATAATACATCAATTATATACCTTTTCCTCTGAAATTCCTTCCCAAATTTATTTCATGCACGAATGAACTTTCGTCTGCAGGTAGGATGACCTTTGAATGGTTATCAGATGTAAGCGAGTAAAGAGGATTCATAGCGGTGTAGGCGGTTTTCTCCATGAGGGCTCCTGCTGAATGCTAGTTGAACCAATCGGGCATTTAGGTGCCGTTTTCTCCCACTTGGGCCTTTTGTATTCACTCAAGATTTTGAAGTGGGAGTTACGGCACCTTACATGCGGGATAAAGTGAAACTTCATTCAGTAGGGCTCCTGCTGAATGTTAGTTGAACCAATCGGGCATTTAGGTGCCGTTTTCTCCCACTTAGACCTTTTGTATTCACCCAAGATTTTGAAGTGGGAGCTTACGGCACCTTACATGCGGGATAAAGTGAAACTTCATTCAGTAGGGCTCCTACTAAATGTTAGTTGAACCAATCGGGCATTTAGGTGCCGTTTCCTTCCACTTACACCTTTTGTATTCACCCAAGATTTTGAAGTGGGAGCTTACGGCACCTTACATGCGGGATAAAGTGAAACTTCATTCAGTAGGGCTCCTGCTGAATATTAGTTGAACCAATCGGGCATTTAGGTGCCGTTTTCTCCCACTTAGACCTTTTGTATTCACCCAAGATTTTGAAGTGGGAGCTTACGGCACCTTACATGCGGGATAAAGTGAAACTTCATTCAGTAGGGCTCCTGCTGAACGTTAGTTGAACCAATCGGGCATTTAGGTGCCGTTTTCTCCCACTTAGACCTTTTGTATTCACCCAAGATTTTGAAGTGGGAGCTTACGGCACCTTACATGCGGGATAAAGTGAAACTTCATTCAGTAGGGCTCCTGCTGAATGTTAGTTGAACCAATCGGGCATTTAGGTGCCGTTTTCTCCCACTTAGACCTTTTGTATTCACCCAAGATTTTGAAGTGGGAGCTTACGGCACCTTACATGCGGGATAAAGTGAAACTTCATTCAGTAGGGCTCCTGCTGAACGTTAGTTGAACCAATCGGGCATTTAGGTGCCGTTTTCTCCCACTCAGACCTTTTGTATTCACCCAAGATTTTGAAGTGGGAGCTTACGGCACCTTACATGCGGGATAAATGGTCCCAGTGTATCATACGCAAGCTTTTAGCGTAGTCAACATATGTAGACTCCTGCGGGAATAGTTCGAGCTGAAGATCCCGCAGGAAAGCGACCTTTGCTTTCCGAGGAAGCTGAAGAGACCTGCGGAAAGAATATTTTGACGTAGCCATGATAGGGATTTTTTCACACAAATAAACCGAACAATTATAAATGAATTGTTCGGTCGTATTTGCTTATGTCCCAGTCTCTTTGTGAAAATTTATGCCCTGGAAACATATGACCCATCTGAAGTATTAATGACTAACGTATCCCCTTCATTGATAAAAAACGGAACTTGAACAACGAGCCCGGTTTCAAGTGTTGCCGGTTTTGATCCCCCTGAAGCAGTATCGCCTTTAATGCCGGGTTCAGTGGAAACAACTTTTAATTGTACAGTATTTGGCAAATCGACTCCGAGTGTTTCCCCGTTATACATGATGATGTGAACTTCCATATTTTCAAGCAGAAAATTTAATTCATGCTCGATTTGATCAGCCGATAATTCAATTTGTTCATATGTTTCCTGGTCCATAAATACATGCTGATCCCCGCTTGCATACAAGTATTGCATCGCTTTATTATCAATTTGGGCCCGGTTGACTTTTTCCCCGGCTCGAAACGTCTTTTCAGCAATTGCGCCTGTCCGTAAATTTCTTAATTTGGAACGGACAAAGGCAGCACCTTTCCCCGGCTTAACATGCTGAAATTCCAAGACGCGCCAAACTCCCCCATCTACTTCAATTGTCAAGCCTGTTCGAAAGTCGTTTACTGAAATCATATGTCTTCCTCCTGATACATGTTATAAAATGATTAATTCTTTAGGTGAATGTGTTAATGTTTCATTCCCGTATTGAGTCATGACTATGTCATCCTCAATACGGACCCCGCCAATTTCCGGCAAGTAGATGCCTGGCTCAACCGTTACTACCATCCCGGGAACTAGTGTCGTCTCAGACCTGCTCCCCAAACCAGGCCCTTCATGTACTTCAAGGCCAATACCGTGGCCGAGCGAGTGCCCAAAATTGTCTCCATATCCTTTTTCACGTATGTAATCACGGGCAATCGCATCGGCATCCCGTCCTGTCATGCCAGGTTTGATTTGATCCACGGCCTGAACTTGGGCTTCCAGCACAATCTCATATATCTCCGTTAATTTTTCAGACGGATTTCCGACTGCAACTGTGCGGGTAATGTCGGAAACATACCCTTGATACAATGCGCCGAAATCCAACGTGACGAAATCTCCGCTCTCAATCAATTTGTCGCTTGCCACTCCATGCGGCAAGGCGGATCGTTTGCCTGAGGCGACAATAATATCAAATGACGATGAAGCAGCCCCATTTTTTCGCATGAAAAATTCCAGCTCATTGGCTATATCCAACTCTGCCACGCCTGGTTTCATGTAGTTAAGAATATGAGTAAAAGCATTGTCCGCAATTTTTGCGGCTTCTTTGATCGTATTGATTTCCTCTTCAGATTTGACCATGCGGAGTTGTTCAATCATGTTAGATACAGGAACCGTCTCAGCCTCTATTGATTGATCAAGCTTTTCCCACGTTGAATAAGTAATATGGTCCTTTTCAAAGCCGAGCTTTCCGATTTTCGACTCATTTACGATATTGGCTACTTCCTCAATAAGCGATCTGTTGTGCTGGATAATGTCGTACCCGCTTGTCTCAGATTTTGCCTGTTCTACGTAACGAAAGTCTGTAATAAAATAGGCACTGTCTGAAAGTATTAACGCGGCACCGGCCGAACCGGTAAAATTTGTCACGTATCGGCGATTATATGTACTCATGATGAGTATGCCGTCAATTCCATACTGCGGTAATAATTGCTGTACTTTTTTTACTCTTGCCATCCCGATCTCTCCCGTCCCGATTTTTTGGAATGGATCTTTTATGAAGTCTCGTCTCACCTATTCAGCATGTGATCAGTTTAACATATAAATCCAGAAAAAACATTGTTCAAGAATGTCCTTTTAGTTTTTTTACATAAATCGATTCTTCGTACTCATAGGAGATCGAATAGCCGATGAAAACCCCATATAAAAGAAAGGAGGTCAGTCCAGTCAAAACCGTATTTAACTCATATGTTATGAGTAACTTTGCATTTGGATATAACGGATGCAGTACAAAAAAAACGACGACAAACAGTACTGCGCCATATAAAATTCCCCATGCAAATGATTTCTTTTTTCTCAATAAAGCATAATAAATAAGCGCGGGAACAATGGAGATGAGCCCATACACCATAGAAACAATGATAATCTCTGCCCAGTTGCTTTTCCATCCTCCGGCTACGGGAGTCAAAATGATGTTTGGACGAATTTCCGTAAAGTTCAAATAATATAAGGCGTAACCCATTAAACATCCGAATATGCCGGCCGTCAATCCTGTCACAATCGCCAATGTCAAAAGGGATATATTATAATACGTTTCGTTTTCCATAAAAACACCTCCACTACTATCATGTCCTGACTTTTCAATTCTTTTCACGCGGATCATTTATCTGGTTATATTTTCTTTTATTTAGTAAAATATATGTAAAGAACAAAGTTGTCACGCCTCACTTTTCTTAATAGAAATGTCACAATCTGCCAGCATCGTTACTTTTACGGAAACATAAAACAACAATAGATATGCGTCGTCAATTTTGTAACCATAACGCCCCTGAATTCGTAAGGCTCACAGGCTTTTAATCCAAGCTCTCCGAATTCCCGCGGGCTGAACAGATCACCCTGAACATCCGCACCGGAAAAGAATTGATACAAGCAATCCTGCAGGAACTCTCAGTTTTACCATAAACTAGGTCATTGATGTAAGTTTTCACCATTTACCCTTGGCGTTTTTTTAAAAATGTCGGGATTTTGTCAAATAAACATCTCGGTCCTTCGTTTAAAGATTTGCCGATGTGGAAAAGAAAAGTGAGATAAGTATGAGTGTAAATTGTTGTTCATTATGTATAAATGCATTGCTTTTTGGGAAAGATGTCCATTACTCCCAAGGAGGTGGCGCTCTTGAATGTACGGAATTGGATTATAGGAGGAATCTTTCTCTTGGCTGTCGTGGGTCTCGGTTCCTATTTATTCACCAACCCGGCAGGTCTGTTTAGGCAACTGTTCATTATCGCGATTACGGTTGCTATTGTTTTGCTGATCTTTCGGCTTGTGAGCAATCGGTTACCGAGCCGCAGAGAAAGAAATGCATTTGCCAAAGCGGCAAGGCAATCTAAATTACGGGCAAAACGGCGTAAAAGCCAAATGAAGGCAAAAAGCCATTTGCGAAACAGGCCGTTGCGTAGAAGATCTACTGCCCATTTAACCGTTATTGAAGGAAAGAAAAGCAAGAAAAAAGACAGAGCGATTTTTTAATCGACGCTGTCTGATGAATACTTAGTATACCCAAGATGTTAAAAACATCCTGGCTCGCTCGCGCCCTTTTTCAATAAGGGCTTCTTTTTTTTGGTTATCAATGGAAAATTCAATCGAAAACGTTTCGTTCATGGGGATAAAAATAATGTTTTTTTCATGTTTCCGGGAAATATATTTTGCATCGTGCGCATCTTTCATCGTAGTAAATAATGCTTCAACGAGCTGCAGCCCGTTTTGAATATTTCTTTCTGGCTGTTCTTCTGTATGATGGCTCAGTTTTACCCCGATGATCGGTCTTTTTGGTTTTTTCCCGTCCTTTTGAAACAGCCAAATGGGGAAATTGCTTAATAGGCCTCCATCCACGATCATATTGGTTCCGGATAATGAGCGGAGTTTAACGGGTTCAAAAAAATAAGGGATCGCACAGCTCATCCGAATGGCTCGTGCCACTGGAAACGTTTCTTTTGGAACCCCATATTTTCCCAAGTCATCCGGAAGGACAAGCAATCTGCCCGCTGATAGATCAGACGCAATGACCCGCAATGAATCAGGAGGCAAATCTTTAAACGTATAGACACCTTTGTGTGCAAGTTTTTTTCCGAGCCAGTCCTCCAATAAATCGCCCCGGTAAATACCCATTCGAAAGTAAAGTAACAGCCACTTGGCCATTTGAAAAGGCAAGAGAGTTTTTCTGCGATCAAGGAATATTTTCATATCTACATTTTTCATCAAATCAATCATTTCCTTGCTGGAATAGCCGGCTGCCGCTAATGCGGAAATCACCGCTCCCGCACTTGTTCCTGCAAGCCGCTTGAATGTGAATCCCCTCTCCTCCAGTATTTCAAGTGCCCCAAGCAAAGCAAAACCCTTTATGCCCCCTCCCGAAAACACCCCGTCAATTTCCATTGTTTTGCCCGCCTTTCTCAATGCTGTTTATCCGCCTTAACTGAAGCCGCCCACTTCAACAAGGAGATCAGCCGCTGTAAAAGCCCGATGGTTCAACTAACAACCAGTGCGAAAAGCCCCATAAGTCTCACTTATATTGATATATGTTTGATAAAACGGGAATTAGAACAAATTGTTGGAATGTTGGAAACTGATGACAATCCCTAAAAAAAACTGACCCGAATAAACGGGTCAGCCGACTATGTTGGTTATAGTCCACATTTTAACTGAGCGTTGCAATTATCACAAGTATTGCATCCGCCGATCTCTTTTACCTGTCCTTTGCGGCAGACTGGACATGTATTCCCCAATTCGGAGCCGATCGTCACACTCGTCGAACGGACATCTTGAATGGTATCAACTAATACGACAGGGCGTTCCGGCTGCTCGGTTTCCTGCTTTTCCTCAAAGCTGTTATCCTCTGCTTTTAATGTGAGCACCTGTGAATCACGGCTGCCATCAACATATACGGTACCACCTTTGGCTCCGCCTTTATACAACCGCTCGTACACTTTTTCGACCTGCTCGACGGTATATCCTTTCGGCGCATTGACCGTTTTGGATATGGAGCTGTCAATCCAACGCTGGATGATGCACTGTACATCCGCATGAGCTTCAGGGGAAAGATCCATTGCCGTAATAAACCAATGCGGCAATTTGTCCTTATCTGCTTCCGGATGCTCCCTCAGATACTCTTCCACAATGTCGGCCTTCACTTCAATGAATTTTCCGAGGCGGCCGCTGCGGTAATACGTAAAGGAGAAGTATGGTTCAAGCCCTGTTGAGCAGCCAATCATTGTTCCGGTGGAGCCAGTTGGAGCTACAGTCAGAAGGTGCGAGTTGCGAATGCCGTGCTCTTTGATCGATTCACGAATTTCTTCTGGCATTCCCTTCATAAAGCCGGTGTTGGTAAATGCCTCGCGAAGCTTGGCTGTCTCCGCCTCTGTTTCTCCTCTTAAAAACGGGAAGCTGCCCTTTTCTTTTGCCAATTCAATAGACTCTTCATAGGCGGTTGTTGCAATGACTTCAAACACTTGATCTACAAGCTCATTTCCTTCCTTGGAGCCATATTCCTTTTCACAATAGATGAGCAAATCTGCTAATCCCATGACACCAAGACCGATCCGGCGCTCGCCAAGTGCCTGTTTTTTATTCTCTTCCAAGAAGTATGGTGTTGCATCAATTACGTTATCCTGCATTCTCACGCCGACTTTTACTGTTTGTCTTAATTTTTCAAAGTCGACATCCTTTTTCTTTTTATCAGCCATTTGCGCTAGGTTCACAGCCGCCAAATTACATACGGAGTAAGGAGCCAATGGCTGCTCACCGCAAGGATTGGTCGCTACCACTTTTTGTCCGTATGCTTGCGCATTCGTCATTTCGTTTGCATTGTCAATAAAGAAAATGCCTGGTTCCGCAGAATACGTCGCACAAATATTGATAAGGTTCCACAGTTCGCGGGCTTTCATTTTACGGTAAACACGCACTTTGTGGCCAAGTCTTTTCCACTCGCGAACATCTCCCACCTTGTGCCACTGTTCATTGTAAATGGTCATTTCTTCCTCTTCGTAATTCTCGACATCTGGGAAACAAAGTTCATATTCGGTGTCCTTTTCTACAGCTTCCATAAACTCCTTTGTAATACATACCGAAATATTGGCTCCTGTTAAAAATTCAGGATTATGAACTGAATATGTTCCGCCTTCCCTTAATTTTTCTTCGGCGTTTTGGAATATTTCTTCGTTGAAACCGCCATGGCAGGGTATATTTCGATAGTTGAGGACACCTTGATACATAGCTTCCTCCGCTTGTGTAAGCGGGGTGAATTTCAATTTATCTTTTGCGTGCTTTTTGATGACCGGGTCCGTGGTGTTTTCAATTAAAAAGCGCAGAATACGCGGATTTTGCATTTTGGAGATGATAAATTCCACAATATCAGGATGCCAAGAGGCAAGCATGATCATTTGCGCGCCCCGACGAGATCCTCCCTGTTCGACGAGATGTGTCAGTTTGGCAATATCATCCAGCCAAGAAACAGAGCCGGAAGATTTTCCGTTTACTCCGCGAGCCAACGTATTGCGCGGTCTCAATGTCGATCCATTTGTTCCGACGCCCCCACCGCGGCTCATAATTTCCATTACTTGTTTTCTATGTTCGGAAATACCTTCGCGCGAATCAGCGACAAATGGCATCACATAACAGTTAAAATAAGTGACATCCGTACCGGAGCCCGCTCCATATAAGACTCGTCCGGCAGGGACGAAATGCAAATTAACCAGCTCTTCATAAAATTTTTCGAACCATTCTTGTCTTTTCTCTTCCGTTTTTTCGACGGAGGCAAGACCTGTTGCATTTCTTTTTGCAATTTGCTCGTAAAAAACTTCCAATGGTTTTTCTATAATATCAAGAGGACGGACAATGATGCCTGTTTCTCTCTCTACCTCATCCTCCAAGGCACTTCGGTACTCCTCTTCGACAATCACTTCGGCTGTCTTTTCTTCCCAATCAATGGATTGGATGAAGCCCAATCCCCTTGCCGGAAACTTCGGGTCTTCTTTAATCGTCAACACGACGAAGTCACCTTCACTCAAAGTGATTTTTTCGGTATCTTTATATGCATACCTGTCAATCATGACAAGTCTTGAGACCCCTTTGTGGGTAATTCGCATATCAGGTGTGATAGGATGAACATGCTTAAATAATTGAATGTCTTCATTAAGCCTTTCAATATTTAGATTCGGTTTTTTCGTAAATGCAACAGACATTTTGCCAACTCCTTCTCAAAAACATTTCGGGTAAGTTACCTTACTTATGTATCTGTCATAGATACGTTACCATATATTTATCCAGAAAATCAATCCTTAAACACAATATATTGATTTTATTTTGAAACAACTCTACTATATATTGTGTTTCGGAGCTAAACAATCGTCATTTGTCAAATTTAAAATTAAGAGATTCCGGGAGATAAAAGAAGAGATTAACCGATACCACAGCACAAATCGTTGATTTTCAACAAATTTAACATTTTACTTTTTGTTGGAGTGGAATAGAGGAAAAAACTTTGATTCATCGTCATTTGGAGAATATAATAGAGAATAGGGTTATTACTAGAAAGGGGCTATGGAGTTGGTACTTCTTTATACAACAATTGGCTTGTTGGTGGTAGTTATTGCTTTTTCTCTTTTTAACTATTTCCAACAAAAGAAAATATTAAAAACGCTGACGGAAGATGAATTTCGTGCCGGATACCGCAAAGCACAACTCATCGATGTGCGTGAACAGAAAGAATATGACGGCGGCCATATCCTTGGCGCGAGAAGTATTCCAATGTCTCAGTTAAAAATGAGAATGAAGGAAATTCGTCCGGATAAACCGGTCTACTTATATTGCCAAAGCGGGATGAGAAGTGGAAGGGCCGCCCAAATTCTTTACAAAAAAGGATACCGTCAGCTGTACCATCTGCAAGGCGGCTACAAAAATTGGACGGGAAAAATTAAAAAGAAATCATAAAACAAGCGCCCGGACAGCGGTATGCAATGAGCGGTATTAAAAAAACCGCCAGAATACTTATGGACATTGAGCAGGAGGGGGAATGGATCCCCCGGCCTCTTACATAACCGTACGTGAGTCTGCCTATCAACGTCTTTTATATCTTATAAAATAAAGGCGATGTTGCCAATCACAAAAAATAAAAGGTCTTCCCTCTTTATTCATACCCTCGCCTATCAAATTTATCAGGCTTCCATATCCTTAGGCAAGCAAATAAAACTTGCCATCTTTTTTACCAAAACCTCTTGTGAAAAACAAAGTGTCATTTTCATTATGGCGCAATCATTTTTACGTTCTAATAAAAAATAATCCTTATTCAATCATTTCTAAGAAACGAATTCTTATTCAAGAAAGCGGAGGGACTGGCATAACGGAACTTCGGCAACAGATTGTGTAGCATTATTTTGCTAAAAGATAAGAATGGCGGGAATCGATTTGTAGGTATATTCACTATTCTTATCTATGGATAACGAGGGTTTTTCATGGGAAAATAACAGGAGGCAGATGATGGTACATGAGTTGGCCACAGCGATTTCGTACAGAAAACAAAGGAAACGGATCGTTCTTACACATACTTTTCCCGTTACGTCCCCTTTTTGCTGCATTCAATGATGAAACTTTTGAGATGTTGCCCTTGCTTTGTTAGGTCGAATTAACTTGTTTAATTCCATCGGGTCAAATGTGGGTTTACCTTGCAGAAAGTCGGTATAAAACGCATTTCAACTTTTCCTATCTAAAGCCATAGCAAACGAAGCGAGCCAGGTATTTCATTTTTATTAAACTGATCAACTAAGGTGTCCTATTTTTTTCAGAATTATAATAGAAACAACTGCGAAAGCGCAAAAAAATTTTGCGCTGAGCTTAAAAATTTTGCATTTATCAATTCACCTTTATATATTATTATAGTTTTGACGTTAAACTTAATTGAAAGGAGAAAATCCATGAAAGAAAACAAGCCAGAAATACATGTTCCTTTCTTTCTGGCTATCATACCGTTAATCGTGATGGTAGCCGTCATGGCAGTTACCATTATCAAGTTTGAAGGAAGTCCACATATTCCGCTTCTTGTGGGAACAGTTGTGTCCGCTTTCATCGCTTGGCGATTGGGTTATAAATGGGATGTTATCGAAGAAGGAGCATACAAAGGGATTCGACTGGCTCTGCCGGCCATTTTGATCATCATTACTATTGGAATGATTATCGGGGCATGGATTGGCGGTGGCATTATTGCAACCATGATTTATTATGGTCTGAAAATGATTACACCCTCATTATTTCTCGCTTCTATATGCGCAATCTGTGCGGTTGTCACGCTTGCCATCGGGAGTTCTTGGTCAACAATGGGGACGATCGGAGTTGCCGGAATGGGGATCGGAATCAGTATGGGCATCCCTGCACCGATGGTAGCCGGAGCGATTATTTCAGGATCCTATTTTGGTGATAAAATGTCACCGCTTTCAGATACGACTAATTTGGCAGCGGGGATTACGGGCACTGACTTATTCGATCATATTAAACATATGATTTACACTACAATCCCTGGACTGGCCATCGCCTTTATCGTCTACATCTTTTTAGGAAGGGGATTCTCTTCTTCCTCTATGGACGCCGGAGAAATCGGTCACATTTTAACTGCATTACAAGAGAATTTCGTCATTTCTCCTTGGCTGTTTCTCGTCCCAGTATTGGTCATTATCTTGGTGGCTAAAAAAATGCCAGCGCTTCCGGCCCTTTTTATTGGGGTTTTTATGGGGTGGATTTGTTATATTTTTGTACAAGACGGCTCAATTGCAGATGCTGTCAATACCCTTCAAGGCGGGTATTCAATTAAAACCGGAAACGCGATGGTGGATGAATTATTTAACCGTGGTGGCATCGATGATATGATGTACACTGTATCATTGACAATTGTAGCAATGACATTTGGCGGAGTAATGGAACAAACAGGCATGCTGAAATCAATTGTGGCTCAAATCCTGAAATTAGCTCGCACAGGTAAAAGCTTGATTGTTACAACCATTTTCTCGTCTTTCTTTACAAATGCAACAGCATCTGAACAATATATTTCTATCCTTTTGCCTGGAAGAATGTATTTAAAGGCATATAGAGATAAGAAACTTCATTCCAAAAACTTGTCGCGAGCGCTAGAAGATGGCGGAACCATCACTTCGGTCTTTGTACCATGGAATACATGTGGCGTGTTCATTTTTTCAACTCTTGCAGTCCACCCTGTTGATTATGCGCCATACGCGGTCATGAACTATGCTGTTCCAATCATTGCGATCTTGATGGCACTTTTCGGAATTAAGGTCGAGTACTTGTCAGAGACAAAAGTGAAAGAGTTGGAAATAAAAGAAGCCCAGAAAAATACGACAGCTTAACTACTCGTCATCGGCCATATTTTTTTGACTCAAAAGGACTCTTTTCTTGGAAAAAATCGCGAACCACATCATTTTGAAGAACCTTATTAAAACTTGGTAATGGCGTATCAATTTGAACTGTCCCTTGTCACTAAGTAAACAGCGAAAATAATAAAAAACCTATAAGCGGTTTTAGTTCTATATATAAAGGGACTAAGGCCGTTTCATTTTTCTTGATATGCATCTACTTTATCGCTATGGACAGCTTTCAAAACTGTTCCCCAATAGCTCGTTACTCATACATATGCTTGATGTGTGTCTGTTCTCGGTATCAACGCAATATAAGCACGGTCGCTTTGGATAAGGGAAAGTTTTACCGTAGTGAATGTATCTTTCGCTTTGTCTACTCTGTTTGTTTTGGAATACCCTTAATGGATCATCACGCAAATCAAAAATCGCGCTTTAAAATTGGCTTTCTTCTTTGTCCAAACCATCTTGAAACTCAGGAACGTCCTTTCATTGTTTTACTGCTGTAAATTCCCACTTTAAAATGTGATCCGTCACATGTGCATGAGTGTGTTTGGTTTTAGGAATCATTCTCGCCACTAGCTCTTTATGACCAAGGCTTTTTTAAATTCACGAGGGTCATTCGATGATAACCAGTAAATACCTTTTCATGAAGGACGATCATTTCCTTGATTATTCCTTTATGTGTAAGTTCCTTTTGGAAGATGTTTGCTTTTCTATTTATCATAAGCAGAGTGGAGAGAAATGGGGTCGTTTTCCCCCTCATGCCCAATTATTTATCTTTGGTTAAAATCTGTATCTTTACAAGCTGTGATCGCTAAAAGCGGTGGACATAAAAAGCTCCCCTTAAGGGGGAGCTTATCAAATGTACTTTTTTTATACAGCCTTTACTATGGCTGATATGTTTTATGCTTTTTCATACCGAAGAATCGGCTTTCTGGCAGCCTGGGTTTCATCCAGTCTTTTAACAATAGTATTATGAGGTGCTTCTTGGACAATCTCCGGATTTTCTTCCGCTTCCTTTGCAATTTGGATCATCGCATCAATAAAGCCGTCAAGCGTTTCTTTCGACTCTGTTTCAGTCGGTTCAAACATCATACACTCTTCGACGTTGAGCGGAAAATAGATTGTCGGCGGATGATAGCCAAAGTCAAGGAGACGTTTGGCAATATCAAGTGTCCGGACACCCAATTTCTTTTGGCGTTTTCCGCTTAACACAAATTCATGTTTACAGTGCCTGTCATACGGCAAATCGAAATACGGAGCGAGCTTTCTCATCAAATAATTGGCGTTGAGAACCGCGTATTCCGTCACTGCCTTGAGGCCGTCAGGCCCCATTGAACGAATGTATGTGTATGCCCTGACGTTGATTCCAAAGTTTCCATAAAATGGTTTTACCCTGCCGATGGAATTGGGACGGTCGTAATCAATGACAAATTGATCATCGCGTTTCGTAATCACAGGCTTTGGCAAATACGTAATTAAATCCTTTTTGACACCGACAGGTCCGGATCCGGGACCGCCACCTCCGTGCGGGCCTGTAAACGTTTTGTGAAGATTCAAGTGGACGACGTCAAATCCCATATCGCCTGGTCGGGCTTTGGACATCACAGCGTTTAAGTTTGCGCCATCATAGTACAGCTTGCCTCCTGCTCCATGGATAATTTCCGCCATCTCCACAATTTGTTCTTCAAATAGCCCAAGTGTATTAGGATTTGTAAGCATCAGTGCGGCTGTATCTGGACCAACAAGCTCTTTTAAGTGATCTAAATCAACCAGTCCGTCTTCACCGGAACGTACAGTAACAGTTTCCAAGCCCGCTACTGTCGCTGAAGCAGGGTTGGTCCCATGTGCCGAATCCGGGACGATGACTTTCGTCCGGTTTGTGTCACCATTTGCTTCATGGTAAGCACGGATCATCATTAAACCGGTCCATTCCCCATGTGCGCCTGCGGCAGGCTGGAGGGTCACTTCATCCATTCCAGTAATTTCTTTTAAATGCTCCTGTAAATCATACATTAGTTCGAGCCCGCCTTGAACGGACGATTCCGGCTGCAAAGGATGAATATGGGCAAAGCCCGGGAAGCGGGCAACCTGTTCATTGATTTTAGGATTATATTTCATTGTACAAGAGCCGAGTGGATAAAAACCTGAGTCTACTCCGTGATTGTGCTTCGAAAGCTCCGTAAAATGCCGCATAATATCCAATTCCGATACTTCAGGAAGTTCCGGTTCTTCTTCCCGCAAATAATCCGAAGGGATAAATTGATGGACATCAACCTCTGGAACATCTAATTCCGGAAGGCTGTATCCGATACGGCCCGGCGTTGACATTTCAAAAATAAGAGGCAAGTTCTCTTTACTCATGACAATCCCCCAATTCTTTTACGAAGTGATCGATCTCTTCCTTTGTTCTTAACTCCGTTACGGCAACCAACATATGATTTTTCAGCTCCGGATACTCACGGCTTACATCATATCCGCCAATGAATCCTTTTTCCAACAGCTTTTCATTTATTTCCCCGACAGGCTTACGGAGCTTTACAATAAACTCGTTGAAATGAGGCCCGTCAAACGCGATAGAAAATCCGCTTTCTTTCAACGCGTTTTTCGCATAATGTGCTTTTTGGATATTTTGAACAGCCATTTCTTTAACACCGTGTTTTCCCAAAGCCGTCATGGCTACAGATGCAGCCAGGGCGTTCAAAGCTTGGTTGGAACAGATGTTTGATGTTGCTTTATCGCGCCGGATATGCTGCTCGCGCGCCTGCAGCGTTAAAACGAAACCTCTCTTGCCGTCTTCGTCTGTTGTCTGTCCAACAAGTCTTCCCGGAACTTTTCGCATAAGTTTTTTCGTGACGGCGAAATAGCCGCAATGCGGACCGCCAAAGGAAGCGGGAATGCCGAAAGGCTGGGCATCTCCGACCACAATATCTGCACCAATGGCGCCTGGAGGTGTTAAAACACCTAAAGAAAGCGGGTTGCTGGAAACGATCAACAGTCCTTTTACGTCATGGATGAGCGGTTCAATTTTCTTAAGCGGCTCAATTTGGCCAAAGAAGTTCGGGTATTGTACAATTACCGCAGCAACCTCCTCGTTGATTTCAGCCTTTAAAGCCTCCAAATCAGTCAAACCATCTTTATCGGGAATTTCTATCACTTCAACTGCCTGGCCTTTGGCATATGTCTTTAATACATCGCGTGATTCGGGATGGACCGTCCTTGATACGAGAACTTTTTTTCTTCTTGTATGTCCGGCAGCGAGCATGGCCGCCTCTGCAAGCGCCGTTCCGCCATCATACATGGAAGAGTTTGCAACATCCATTCCTGTTAATTCACATATCATTGTTTGAAATTGAAAAATGGCCTGGAGCTCACCTTGAGAAATTTCCGGCTGATAAGGCGTGTAAGCGGTGTAAAACTCTGATCGAGATATCACATGGTCAACGATTGTCGGGATATAATGGTCGTACACTCCCGCTCCCAAAAACGAAACATGTTGTTGTAAATCGGCATTTTTGGCAGCAAGCCGAGACAACTCCTTTAATAAGGCGGATTCGGATTTGGCTTTTTTAATATTGTACTTCCTTTTGAATCGCACTTTATCCGGTATATCCGAAAATAAGTCATCTATTGAATCTACTCCGATCGTTTGCAGCATTTCTTTCTTGTCTTCTTCCGTCATAGGCAAATAACGATGTTTGATCATATTTTTCTCCCCCATCCTATTTTTTTGGACGTGTATAAAATGGCGTTTTAATGATTTTTGCTTGTAAACGTTTTTTGCGCACAGCCACTTCCAACTCATTCCCTACTTCACTGTACTCAGACTGAATGAGAGCAAGGCCGATGTTTTTTTTCAGCGTAGGAGATTGTGTTCCCGACGTGACAAACCCAATTTCTTCATCATTCTTATATACGGAATAGCCATGCCTCGGGATGCCCCGCTCCAGCATTTCGATACCTACAAGTCTTCTAGAAACGCCGTTTTCCTTTTGCTTTGTCAGGGCTTCTTTTCCGATAAAGTCCTCTTCTTTATTGAGTTTTACGGCAAATCCGATGCCTGCCTCTAAAGGAGAAATGTCCGGGGACAATTCCTGTCCATAAAGCGGCAAAGTCGCCTCGAAGCGCAACGTATCTCGTGCACCAAGGCCACAAGGCTGAATCCCCTCTTCCTTGCCTGCTTTTAGCAGATCTTCCCATATTTGAGTGGCGTCTTTCGGGCTACAGTAAATTTCAAACCCGTCTTCACCTGTATACCCAGTTCGGGAAACAAGAGCTTTCGCTCCGTTTACATCAACATTCTGTTGAAATTTGAAAAATTTGACATCTCTCAAATCCACATTTTTTACAATTTTTTGCAAAATCAATTGCGCTTTCGGTCCTTGAATCGCAATCAAGGCATATTGGTCTGAAACATTCTTCACTTCGACATCTTTATCCGCGTATTGTGTTAACCAGGCAACATCTTTTTCCGTATTGGCGGCATTCACGATCAACAAGTATTCTTCTTCATCAAGCCGATAGATGAGCAAATCGTCTACGACTCCGCCATTCTCATAGCACATTGCCGTATATTGAGCGCCGCCCTTCTTCAGTTTGGATACATCATTGGTCATCAATTTTTGAAGAAACGCTTCACTCTCTTTCCCTGTCACCAACACTTCTCCCATGTGGGAAACATCAAAAATGCCTGCTCTTTCCCTGACGGCTTCATGCTCCTCTTTTATGCTGGAAAACTGGACAGGAAGATCCCAGCCGCCAAAATCAATCGTCTTTGCCCCGTACTTTTCATACAAAGGATACAAAGGGGTTCGTTTTAATTCTGACATTGTCCTTCCTCCTTTTTATCTTTTATGTAACATCAGGCAATAAAAAAAGACAGAAAAACCCCTATGAAAAGGTTTCTCTGTCTTGGGACCTGAAAGTTTGACCGCTTTAAGATCGGCTTTCTTCTTTGGTGGTTTTCTCGTAGGAAGAAAACGCTCTCCAGAGTTGCGTCAAACAAGAGTCTTTTTGCCTGAGAGATTCGCACGGGTTCGCGCTTGCTCCTTCGGCGCCGAAAATTCATCGGTCTCTCCTCTTGTCATCATTCGCCTATATTCTTTTTGAGACTGGTTATACTATTATCATGCGAAGCTTGCTAGTTACACACATCGTACCATTCTTTTGCCAATTGTTCAAACATTTTCCTCAATCATACATAGAAAAGGAGAGGCGTTCACGATGAAGGTACCTATCCAATCTGATGCCCAATGGCTTCCGGGCTTCCTGGAGCGAATCGAACAGGATGGCCCTTGGGCCAATCAACAATTGTTCAAGCTGGCATTAACCGCGGAAAAACAGCTACTCGTTCCTGAGTTTGAGGGTCTAGTCGCACCGAACCATTTGCCTCAACTAACATTATTGCCCCATCAACTGGAAACGGCCACTGTCGTTGTGGAAAATATGAACGGCAAAGCCATTTTAGCTGATGAGGTGGGGCTGGGAAAAACAATTGAAGCGGGATTGATCTTAAAAGAATATATGATTCGCGGCCTTGTCAAACGGGCATTGATCCTTGTCCCCGCATCTCTCGTTTCCCAGTGGACATACGAGCTGAATTCCAAATTCCATATCCATGCCGTTGCGGCAACAAAAAGTTATGTATGGGGCCAGTATGACTGTATCGTTTCATCCATTGATACAGCAAAACGGAGCCCTCACTGCGACATCATTTCCGAACAAGATTTTGATTGTATCATTGTTGATGAGGCCCACAAGCTGAAAAATCATAAAACGAAAAATTACCAGTTCGTGCAATCTCTCCCCAAAAAGTATTGTCTGTTGCTGACGGCAACACCGATTCAAAATAAAATTGAGGAAATTTTCTACCTCGTCTCCTTGTTAAAGCCAGGCCACCTAGGGAGCCAAAGCAGCTTTTTGGAGAAATATAAAAATAAAAAATTATCAAAGCAAGAAAATGAACATTTAAAAAGCCTGATTAATAAAGTAATGATTCGGAACAGAAGAGCTGACACCAAAATTGAATGGACAAAGCGCCATGTTGAAACCATTCCGATTGAATTCAGCAAAGAGGAACGCGAGCTTTATGATGGGATTGATATATTAAGGGAGTCCTGTGAATCTTATACAGCAAATGCTTTTTCAATTATTACTTTACAGCGGGAAGCGTGCAGTAGCCGGGAAGCCGTTTATTTTACATTAAAAAACATGTTGCAAAAATATGAAAACCCCTCAGATGAATATGTGAACAAGCTTACATTTTTGCAAACAAAGATAGATGCCGTATCACAAAACTCAAAAGCACTGAAAGCGCTCGAATTGATTAAAAAAATCAATGATAAAGTGATTATTTTTACAGAGTACCGTGCTACGCAACTATACTTGCAATGGTTTTTGCAGCAGCACGGGATTAAATCTGTTCCGTTTCGCGGAGGTTTTAAGCGCGGGAAAAAAGATTGGATGAAAGAATTGTTCAAAAATCACGTGCAAGTACTGATCGCAACCGAAGCCGGTGGCGAAGGGATAAATTTGCAGTTTTGCAACCACGTCATCAACTTTGACTTGCCATGGAATCCGATGCGCCTTGAGCAAAGAATTGGCCGGGTGCACCGACTGGGCCAGAAGGAAGATGTGTATATTTATAACTTCGCAGTGAAAAATACAATTGAAGAACATATTGTCAATTTGCTGACGCAAAAAATTAAACTCTTTGAGCGTGTAGTCGGAGAATTGGATGATATTCTGGCAAAGCTGGAATTTGGCAGTATCGAGGAACATATGCATGATATTTTCAAGGAATCCAAGTCGGAAGGGGAACTGAAGGTGAAGATGGCAAACCTTTCCGCCTTCATCCAGTTTGCTGATTCCATAAGAGAGGAAAGTGAAACAAATGCTTCAACAAGAAATACATCAATATCTTGAGAACTTTTTTGAAGCGACGCAATGCACCATTTTGGAAAACGGCCCCGGATTTTTAACCGTCCAATTAACGATAGAAATGGATAAGGAACTGATGAATCGGCCATTTTATTGGACATATTTAGAAAAGACGGGCGGAATACCCAATCCGGGAAAACTGACTTTTATTACAGATGAAGAAAAAGCTCCGGAAAATGTAAAGGGCGAATATATACATTTTGGCGCCCCCCGTCTTCACCAATTATTCCATTCAGCCAAAAAAATGGCAGCCTATATCCGGTTGTACGAACAGCCAAACCCACCTCCATTTCAATCCGTTCCGCTTTATCCCTGGCTGAATGTGAATTTGAAAATATCATATCGTTCCGACAGGAAACGGGATGTGTTAAAATCCTTCGGGCTCCATTTAATAAACGGCATGCTCGTCGATCATTTTCATGAAAAAATGCAAAGCCGCCAGCTCGTACCAAAAATTCCGGATTATTGTTTTACAATTTCCCCCATCATCAAACCCGGCAGCGGTTTAAAAAGAATCGATGCATTTGTAAAGAATGAAATTGCAGCCAGTGACCATTCATGGGCCGTGTTGGCCAAAAAGAGACAGGAGGAAGACTTGAATCTGTTAGACCAATTTTATGCCGATCAAGTTGACAAGCCGGAAACGTACGAGATTGAGAAAAAAGCACTGATTGACCAATATGAACCGAAAATCAACATTGAAATCATAAATGGTGGTCTTTTTTACCTTGCCTCGCCAATCTAAATATTTAGTTGCGTCCTTCCCTCTTAAACAACATGACGAGTGAAACGGGAATCAGCCCAAACCAGTTTAACAAGAAGGGGCCTTTTCCTTCTTTCCTCTTCTTCCTTGACTCTTTTCGTTCCGATCTCGGCTTCTCCAAATGCTTAATGAACGTTTCTGTCATGTATTTGACATAGTCGTTAGTCGACATAAACAGACCACCCTTCTTTTTTAAAAGAGTATGCCCATTTACCCGATTTTTAGTGCCTCCTTACTAGAAAGCGAGGGGGTTACATATTGGATAATCCCTTCGGAGTCACCAAACTGCACCCCTTCATATGAATGCATTAAAAGCGTTTGAAAAAACTATTTGCTTTTCGTTCACTCATCCTCTTCCCGAAGCGTCTCATTCAACAAACGCTCACCTTCCTGCTTATAATAATTGCTTATCTCTTTTAAATATCCATGTTGGGATATAAAGATAAAAGCCGTTTGGCTTGCTATCAAAAAGGCAATAAAAACGATCATGAGTGTTAAAGGAAAAACAGCGCCCCGCTCATTCCCCATTATTCATCCTCCCATCCAAACACCGGATAAAGTGAAGCTTCTTTCGTTGTTCCATCGGCAAATTCCACCATCATATATATCCCTGGCCTTTCCTTCCGGAAGGAAAATCCCGCTACATTTTGCAATACAATCTCGTGCCCCTTATCACGAACCTTCCTTCGGACGACCCTCCCGTAACGTTCATATGAAATGGGTATGTCGTTTTTTTCTATGAGAATCCGCTCATCGGATCCCACTGTCCAATCTTCGGCGCTATACAATTCTCGACGAAATTGAATAAGGAAAATGTTCCATTCGTAATCTTTCTCCGTTGAAATGCTGCGTTCCACCGCCGCATATGAAAGATACATAAGCGGAATAAAAGACAGGATTAAACTGGAAATGACCATTGTCATAATCGCCTCCAGCAATGTAAAGCCGCATTCATTGTTCCATACAGACTGTTTTACTTTCATAGGTTACACACGCTTTCTTTTTCTCTTGAACATCATGAAAAGAAAATACATATTCTATATTCTCTCGAATGAGCCGCCTGTTCTCCCAATCATTCAACCAAATCGACTCCTCTACCTGCTCATACAGCAATCGGTAGGCTGTTAATTCTTTTTTTCCCTCACTTAGTACATCGATCATGCGAAACAATAAGGGGAAAAGCAAAGAAGCGACAAGCAGTAAGAAACTGAATGATACCAGTCCGTCCAGAAGAGTAAAACCGTCTTCACTTTTTAACATTAAACCTTCCCCTCCCTAAATAAATTGTTAGTTTAACGGCGGTATCATTCACCTGAAATTGAACGGTTCCAAAATAGGAAATCGTTCCTTCCGGTGTAATATGGAAACGAGATAAATTGCCGCCTGTCATCTTGATGGAGTCTGGAAACTTTCTTTTGATAATGGTTTTTCTGCCAGATGCTGCCTCATATACGTTTTGCTCCTTTGAAAATCGAAACACAATGGTTTCTTTCCTGTTAATGGCATATGAATGGGCATAATATAAATCGGACTCAAGCTGAGTGATGAACATTTGTTTTTGCACCCATTCCATAACAGGTTTAACCCCTGCTATTCCAACTGCGAGCATTATCGACACAACAGCTAATACGATGAGCATTTCAAGCAAAGTGAAGCCTTTTACAGACCGAATATGTTGAAGGATTCTCATGTCAATTTGACGATACTTTGACCTCCCCGTTAGAATCAATCACCAAAGTTTTACCGTTTGGACAAGTGTTGTCTTTTTCCTTTACATAACCTTCTCTTTGCAACTCAGTAAAAGAAGGAATTTGTTGGTGTGTCAACCGATAGGCCTCAACCTGTCCCTGCACCATGTGTCTGATCGCATCGCATCCTTTGTTATTAATGTTTGAGCTGTGTTTTGTCACATTCGGAAGCGCGACAAGAATCAACACTGTAATGACCAAAAGAACTACCATCATTTCCACCAATGTAAATCCCTTCTGATTTTTCCGAAAAAACTTCAACATTGTGTATCCTCCTCTTTAAATGGAATCAATAATCTGAAACATCGGCAAAAAGATCGACATATAAATGGCAATCACCATGATCCCGATTAACACAAACATAACAGGCTGTAACATGGTAAAAATCTTCCTTGTTTTTTCTTCCAGCCTCTGCAGACAAAATTCACTGTAAAAAAGCAGCTCACTGTCCAGCTTTCCGTTTTGTTCGCCGTGGGCAACAATTTCAATCAATTCCTCTTCCAAAAATCCTAAGTGAATAAGAGCCTCCGAAAAGGAATATCCAATTTTCAACATGCTCTTAATCTCACCGGCGGATTCTTTTAATAAAGGCTGAAAAGGCTGTGTCAACATAATTTGAGTGATTTCGTTGACCGAAAAGCCGCTTTTTAATAAAAAGCTCCATTCTCTGGCAAGGAAGATCGTTCGGTACAGCTTATAGTAGGAGTGAATAAACGGGGTTTTTGAAAGAAACAGGGCTCTGTCAAGTGCGGACTTTCTGTGGAGTATGCGTAATAAAACGATAAACAGACAACCTATTGTCATTAAGGAAAACGTAAAATAATAGGGAAACGTTTGAATGAAATGGAGAAACCATTTTAGTGCCATATTGGGCTCATAGCCCATCGAATCATAAAACATTTGGAAACGAGGCAGCAAGAGATGATGGAGGAGGAATCCCACGATCACTAGAATGAGCAGTAATATGAATGGATATTGCAGCAGTTGCAACATTTTTTTTCGTTGTTCATCTTTTCTGAGCAAATACATTCCGGATTCTTTCATGGCTGTTGTGATAAAACCATGCTTTTCAGCAAAATAAAGTTGAGAGCATGCCTGACGATCAAACCCCTGTTGATGAAATACACTGTGAATAGCCTCTCCACTTTGCAGACCGTCTATCATCGCTTGGAATTTTGGCAGATGCCTTTCATGCATCCGTCCAAGAAAATCAAGCGATTCAGCCAGCGAAAAACCTTTATCTGTCATTTCAGAGATACGATTTAAAAAGATTCCCTGTTCTTTCAGACGCAGCTTCTTGCTTCTCTTCAACGACCCAACGATCATATTCCTCACAAGAAATGTAGCCAAGCGCAATCCCCTTTCTAATCATACTTTCCAAGTTTCTTGACCGTCTTACCCTCCCCCCTTTTTTTGCCGTTTTGATCATTGTCTGCAGCATTTCGCCATTGACTACATCGAATACGGCCGTCCTTTTCGGGAATCCGTCCCGCCTGCAAAATTCAGAGCACCTCCCCTTACAATACGGGCATAAAAGAGAGACAAGCCTTTGGGCCGCCACCCCAATAACCGTCTGTTCAATTTCCAAAGGATGTACACCAAATTCCAATAGACGATCAACAGCGCCCTCTGCGTTTCTTGTATGCATGCTCGTGAGGACAAGATGGCCTGTCATGGCAGCACGAATGGCGATCTTGGCTGTTTCCGCATCGCGAATCTCACCGATAAAGATCATATCGGGATCATGGCGCAAAATAGCCTTCAGCCCGGTGTGATAAGTAATTCCCGCTTTTTCATTTACCTGAACCTGAAGAAAAAGATCGTTTTGACTTTCTACGGGATCTTCCAAAGTAATCATATTTCTCTGTACTCTCTTGCAGCTATATTCCGCCAACTTATAAATGGCCGTGGTCTTTCCACTGCCTGTCGGTCCACTAAAGATGATCATGCCGTGTGACAAAGACATCATTGAATACAGTTGTTGAATGCTCTTTGGAAACAATGACATTTTTTCGAGTGAAAATGACTGTTTTTGGGGGATGATACGAATAACCAAGCTTTCCTTTGAAAGGGCGGTTGGAAGGGTAGAAATGCGAAGCGAAATCTGTTTCCCATGGCAGTGAGTCTGCCATGCGCCGCTTTGCGGTTTTCGTTTTTCGCTTATATCCATGGAAGCCATGAACTTTAAATGGGAAATGAGCCGTTCTCCGGCTATGGGGGGAATCGGTTTACGCGGTATCAGATGACCGTGGAGGCGAAATTTGATCAAGTAATCCTTCCTCCGGGGAACAATGTGTACATCCGTCACGCCCAGCCTGGCTGCCAGTGAAATAAGCTCGTCGGCTGTACGCTCAATGGACATAAATCATAAAACACCACCTTTATTTTGCTTAATACATGTATTCGACATAAAATCCGTTTCTCCTTCTTTAATTTGAAAAATCTTTTTCAAAAACCGAAAAGCGGGCATACTAACTAAATAATACGTTTATCCCGCTTTATTGAACTGGCAGTATGAGCCCCGCTTTAAAAGTTCGAGGTAAGACGATCACCTGCCACTATAGCTCGATTGGGGATTGGCTTAGGTCGACAGGAAAAGGAAGTTGCGGAAACATCGGATGCGCCCGAAGCTTTCGAGGGCGTCTTTGCTTAAACTTGCCGACAGGATTTTTTATAACTGGGCAAAAAGCCGCACTGATTGAAGTTTCACTTTATCACGCATTCGACACAAACAAGGCTTCGAATATGTTTACTTTTTGATTCGTTTTCATTTATAATAAGAAATTGATGGACTACATGCTGCAAAGGAGGGATTCTTTATGGATCGCATGTACAGAGTATTAGGTTTTTGGACTGGTATTTTTACTATTATGTTTTATCTTGGCGGAATGGATAAAACCGCGCTACTCTTTCTTGGCCAGACAGGATTCTTTGTATTGCTTGGCTATTTGAATCTGACGGAACGGATGTATATGTATGTGTTCGGCGCATACCTGACTGTATTTTTCGCTGGTTTTACATACTATACCCTATTTTTAATGCCGCCTGGCGGAGGGTTAAATTAATCCGTAAAGAAAGCTTCCTAAGATGGCGGAAGCTTTCTTTTGATTTCTAAACAAGATACGGATTGCTTGTTTTCTCTGTCTCAATTGTCGTGGAAAGGCCGTGTCCGGGAAAAACTACCGTATCATCAGGCAGTGTAAACAGCTTTTGGTGGATGCTTTCAATTAATGTGGCATGGTCTCCACCGGGTAAGTCTGTTCTTCCAATGCCGCCGGAAAAAAGGGCATCGCCGGACAAAACAGAGCCCATTTCCTTTATGTAATAAGAAAGGCTTCCTGGGGAATGACCGGGAGTTTCCAAAAGCTCCAAGGTAAATGGACCGATCTCCACCTTTTCCTCTTTGGTAAATAGGTGGTCTGCCGGTCTCCCGGAAATCGGTTCCATTGGATAACGGGCAGATCCGTTTAATGACGGGTCCATTAACCAGTCCTTCTCCAATTCGTGGATGTAAACTGGGATTCCCCAATGATTCCGTACTTCTTCCACAGCGCCAATATGATCAAAATGCGCATGTGTCAAAAGAACAGCAATGGGTTTGAATCCTTCTTGCTTCATGTATTCAATGAGCCGTTCCCCATCAAAACCCGGATCGAAAATGACACACTCTTTTTTTTCATTAAAAAGCAAATAACAATTTGCTTGAAGAGGGCCGAGGGGTATTTGCTTAAGATTCATTTGCAAGCTCCTTTCTGGTTTCTCTTTTTCAAGTTTACCATGAACGATCATGAAAAATAAAAGGTTAACGTTTAAGACTGGAAGGAACGGGCAAAATAAGTAAGATTCAAGGAAGTGTCACTTTTGAAGCTCGACAAACAGGATAAAAAGCTTTAAAATATGAGGAGCGGCATCTTACTAATACATAGTATATTTCCTTATTATCACTTAGAAGGGAGCTCTTAAATAAATGGGTACAGCAATTATTTTCTCCTTAGTTTCGATACTTGCAGTGTTTGCATTGGTCAGCTCTTTAAAAAACAGAAACGTATTAGGTATCATTTTCTCCCTGGGAACTGTCGGGGTATTCGGATTCTTTTCGGTCATGACATTTATTTTTTCAGGATATCCAGAATAAAAATGTGACCTTGTAAGAAAAGCGCAAGCGCCTGTTCAGTGATATACGATCTGAAAAGAAACACATACGCAGATTACCATGTATTTGCTTCTGCAGGCATTGTGCGAGCTGAACAAGCTTCACTGAATAAGCTGCGGCGCAGGAGCACGTGATGTTACCGTCGTAGTGCCCTCAATTCACTTTCTCGAGGAAAAGAGAACGAAGTTTCCCAGTCGCTGAGCGCTGACGCAATTTTACTCTTACCTTGAGAAAAGAGGCTGGAACATAAGCAAATACAAAATAGCAAAAACCGAACAATTCATTTAAAATTGTTCGGTTTATTTGTGTTAAAAAAATCCCTATCTTCGCTACGTCAACATATTTCGCTTTACGCAGGTCTCTTCAGCTTCGTCGGAAAGCAAAGATCGCTTTCCTGCGGGCTTGAGCTACTCCCGCAGGAGTCTACCTATTTTGCTACGCTAAAAGCTTGCGTATGATACACTGGGACAATTTATCCGGCATGTAAGGTGCCCGATTGGTTCAACTAACATTCAGTAGGAGATGGAAGAAAACTCCTACTGAATGAAGTTTCACTTTATGGTTCGTTTTTTCATCAGCTGATTTAGTTGTGCCACAGCCTCTTTTATTTTGCGCCAAATTGAAAGCGAATGCCCCACCCGCGGTTCTTTGCAATGCTAAAGCGCTCTTCATAGCCTTTATCGTGCTCAACACTTTTCCATATCTCGCCGCCGAGCATAATCTGTTATCGCTTGTGTGTTTGCCTCTGAGAGCTCATATGGCTGCTTGCATGCAATCCCGCCTTTTCATCGCAACTGAAGTTACGAGGCGTCTCGTCTATTGAGATCAGGCTTGTTTCAATGACAGCCTGGGCAAAATGACCCCAATGAAAGAACAAGCTCTCTTTGACAAATATGTCTGCCCGCATTTCTTTATTGAATGATTAATGTCTTTTTTATGCTGCAAACTCGCCCAAAAGTAATTCAGGACTAAACCGAAGGTTCGCCGGTCCGATTTCACACCATTTCCACTTCGCTCTAATAGCTGTTACCTCTGCTTTCGCTAGTTTACTATAGACCGGGAAGCTCACAGATCAAAAAGAAACCGCAGCTTTCACTGCGGTTTCTGTTATTGTTGCTGCTCCATTAAGTTGCCTCGATAATCTCTTGATTCATAAAATCTGAGCAAGTCCCCGTAAATGATCTTATCCGAATAATCAAGTTCCACACGAGCTTTCTCTTTATATGGTTCACATAACGAGCCTTCAACCGGCTGTTCTGTTTCCTTCGAATAGCATGTATTATCCGTATAAACATAATCTTTGGTGATAAAGCTCCCGTCACGAAATACTGCAAAATCACGGTGGTCATCGGAAAACAGATCTTCACCGAATTGAATGCTCGATTTCGTGTCCACACCGAGTAAATGCAGCAGTGTTGGCTTCAAGTCAATTTGACCGCCCACTTTGGAAATGGTTTTCCCTTTTCCTTGATCCGTAACACCTGGAATATGAACGATAAAAGGAACGCGCTGCAATTGCACACTGACAAACGGAGTCACTTCTTTTCCAAGATATTGTGCCATTGCTTCGTTATGATTTTCAGAAATGCCGTAATGGTCACCATACATGACGATGATCGAATTGTCATACAACCCTTCATCTTTCAATTTTTGAATGAATGCTTTTACAGCTTCATCAGTATAGCGGACCGTTTGGAAATAACGGTTTAGCGTACCGCTTTTTGAATCATATTCATCAATAAATTTATCTTCCTCATCCAATCTGAATGGATGGTGGTTTGTTAAGGTAATCATTTTTGTATAAAACGGCTTCTGCATTTCCTTCATCATTTCAACTGACTGTTCGAAGAAAGGAATGTCTTTCATACCCCAGCCGACAGAAATATCAGGGGTAATTTCATAATCTGTTGCCGAGTAGTAATAATCATAACCAAGTGCCTGGTACATGATGTCGCGATTCCAGAAGCTTTTGTTATTCGCGTGCATCGTTGATGTATAGTAGCCTTTCTTGCTTAAATTCTCGGCCATTGAATCATATTCGTTTCCGGAATGCGTAAAAAATACAGCTCCGCGGTTCAACGGATATAATGAGTTTTCAAGTAAAAACTCCGAATCGGACGTTTTCCCTTGCCCTGTCTGATGATAAAAATTGTCAAAGTAATAGCTATCTTTAATGAAGCTGTTTAAAAACGGTGTAACTTCTTCTCCATATACATCGTTGTTTAAGACAAATGACTGAACAGATTCCAAAGAAACGACAATCAAATTTCGGTTTTCAGCAATGCCAAACATATCCTCATTTGGTTTAACGTAATTGGCCCGGACGTAGTTGTCAATATCGACAAGCTCACTGCCGTCAGCCATTGCCCTTTGAGCAGATGATTTGGATTGAAGAAAAACATCATACAAATGGTAATTGTATGTTCCTAAATTTTTAACAAGCATTTCCCTGTCAAATGTTCTCGTTAAAAGCTGGGGCCGCTCTGTTTCTGCCAGTCCGATATTTAAAAAGAGCAACGCAAAGGCGACAAGAAAATA
Organism: Siminovitchia sp. FSL H7-0308; assembly: GCF_037980985.1. Taxonomy (NCBI): domain Bacteria; kingdom Bacillati; phylum Bacillota; class Bacilli; order Caryophanales; family Bacillaceae; genus Siminovitchia; species Siminovitchia sp. FSL H7-0308. Next base: position 1,539,283 of record NZ_CP150282.1, on the reverse strand, counting down.
AGCGCGTTGGTGCATTTTTTTAACGGGCACGAATTCTTCTACCTTGCGTTTATATTTCATGAACATGGCAAGGATGATGACATCCACAAAGTAAATGATGTCATACCAATGAATTTCGGTTAGTGCACTGTCCCCCAAGTCGGCAAAGTTGCTTGTCTGGAACAAAACAGGCAAAGTGATGAAATCTGTAAAAAACCTGTAAAATGCAATATTGGCATATAATATAAACCCCAGAATAAAGCTTGTGGCCATTACATAACGGTTTCTAATTTTCTCCGAATTAAAAAAGAATGCAATACCAAAAGCAAACAGCAAAAAGCTTAATGGATTGATGAATAATATAAGCTCCTGCATAATATTTTCGATCTTGATGTCAAAACTTGTTTTATATACGATGTATGTTTTTAGCCAGAGCATTACGGCCGCTACTACCGGAATGGAGAGCTTTTGAATTTTTAGCCTGCTCATCTTATGACCTCCTGTTTGCTTCCTCAAACCAAATTCGCGATTGTTTCCATTTTATAGAATATCAAAAAAGAAACTACCGTCTATCATAATATGATTCTTTTAAAAAATCAACTTGCAATATCCTAGCAAAGAGACTTGCTCATTAAGCCAACGTATGCTCTTCACCTTAATATTAGACGTTTAAAGCATAAAAAGTTTCATTTTTTAACATAAAAAAAGAAATTTACGAGTTTTTATACCGTAAACAAAGATCTATTTTATCATATAAGGAAGAGATTTGAAATACTTTTTTTCCCAACCACCCATTTAATGGCCGCTCTTATATTTATTCATCTCGCTTTTTAATATGATCATTGTTTTTTGAAAATCTTGCGGTGTTATAAGTCCGGCAGAGTATATTTCTTTGATCTCGTCTTCCATCAACTGCAATTCGGCTTCTCTGTCACCCAAATAGACAAAAATGCCAAACCTCTTTAACAATTGTTGTACATCGAATGCAGATTTCATTCAAACCACCTATTGCTCTTCTAATTTGTCGATAAAGTCCTGAAACTTTTGTTCATCTCCTACTTTTTCCACTTTCGCAGCATGTTCTTTGGCAAGTTCGAGATTTCCTTCATCATAATAAAGCAAGGCCAAATTAAAATGTGCTTCAGAAAAGTGCGGCTCCAATTCGATCGCCTTTTGCAAATGCTTTTTTGCATCTTCCATTTTGTGGAACTGAATTTCCGTATAGGCGAGTTGGAAATAAGTCACCGCGTCCCCTTTCCCTTGTGAAATAGACTGTGACAACATGTCATAAGCTGATTCAAATTCTCTGTTTTCGATTTGCTTCTTAGCCCGGGCATTGATCACATCCGCACGGTCGGCATGGTACCCGCCGTATAGGGCTAATGTTACTGCGATGGCAGCTATCACCAAAAACAGGAATTGCGTTGCCCATTTTCTTTTCTTCGGAAAATGAACGACCCCCGTTGCCAAAAAGCCGCCGACCAGCCCGCCGATGTGACCCGCATTATCGATCCCAGGCACCGTAAATCCAAACACAAGGTTGATTCCGATCAGAAAAAGGACGTTTGTGCCAATTGTTCTAAAAAACAACTGTGTATTCATCACGCCAATATATAAAAGAGCGCCAAAACAACCGAATATGGCCCCGCTTGCTCCCGCAGAAAGGTTATCCGTAAAAAGGAAACTGGCAACAGAGCCGGTAAACCCGGAGAAAAGATAAATCCATAAAAAGCGCAGGCGCCCAAAAATTCTTTCAACAGCCGTGCCCAAATAAAAGAGCGCCAAAGTGTTCATGATCAAATGCAAAATCCCGATGTGTAGAAAGATCGGCGTAAAAAAGCGCCACCATTCACCTGAAAGGATTAAGGGATTATATTTCGCCCCAAATCGAATGAGTGTTTGAACATTCGTACTTCCACCCTTTATTTCAACAAGAAAAAACATGAAAATTTGGACAGCTATAAACAGATACGTAAAAAACGGTTTGCCAAACTCAAATAATGCTCTTTCTTCCCTCTCCTGTTCCCGCGTATGGTGGATGACTTGTTCTTTAAGGGATATATGATCCGATTCAAGAAAGCTCATTTCGGACAGCGGGAAAGCGAACTCAAAATGTTTTCCCAGCCGCACAAAGGCATCTTCAGCAGTTTCCCGCGCCAAAATGACTGTTTCTACTTTTGTTTTCCCACTCCCCGCCATAAAAGGCCTTTCAATGACCCAGTCATAATCATCAACCGGCGGGTGTTGTGTCACATATATATTTACCACGTTCAACTCTTTTTTGAATAGATGCTTCCGTAATCTTTCCGCCTGTTCCCATGTCTTTTCAATGTCACGCTTCAACCAATTGGACCAGTCAAGGTTCGTGGAAATCAGACGAATAAAATGGATGCGTTTATTGCGCTCCGCTTCGAGCCAAATCTCATTTTCATCTTCATTTAAGCGCACAAGTCTATAATGTAATTCCTGGATAAAAAGTTGAGCCAGGCGCCAAAACATCCACTGTTCACGTTCCATCAATTTTGTTGCCCCGCTTTCTGCGGCTCATACCGCTTCCTGTCACTATAATATAGCTAAATGGATACGAGATTGTAAAGCAATGCACACATATACACCGGAGTTCAAGCCCATGAAAATAAAAAAAAAGACCCGCGTCCAGGTCGTGATGATTACTTTCGGGATACACTTTCGGTAAATCGATCCCTGACTCCCAGGATATTCATCGCCATCCCTACGCTCATCTTTCTGATGGACTCATTGCCAAGAAAAGCATTCAAAATCTTGTAGCGCCATTGGTATGCCAGCAAAGCGGCGGCAACAAGCAATAAAATGTTTGTCATTTTCTTCATCTCAATCCCTCCTGTTCCTATTGTGCTACGATCGGGAGGGTTTATTCATTTTGGCATTGTTATGTACGAATGATTTCTTTTTCCGTTATCATTTTTCCTATAGGAATATCATATTCTTCATGTGGTAAGTGATCTATCAGCTGAAATGAGAAAGCGAGAGAAATGGTATAACCCCGGTAATCCTTTAAAAACCGGTCATAATAGCCACCGCCAAAACCCACTCGATATCCGGCCCTGTTATACAGTAATCCAGGAACAATCACCAAATCAATTTCTTCTTTAGATACGGCATCCGTTTCATGTTCTTTCGGCTCGAACAAGCCAAAAAAAGAATGTTCCAAGTTGGTAAATGAGTGGATTTGTCGAAAAGTCATCTGTTTTGTTTCGGCATGACATTTTGGCACAACTACTCTTTTGGACTGATCCCACCCTTTCCGGATCAACTGCCATGTATCGACTTCGGGAAATCTGGAAACCGTCAATGCAACCGTTTTCGCTTCTTTCCATTCCTCGGTGTCAACCAATGATTTTCCTATCTCATAAGACATCTGTTCATAGCGGAAGCGGTCAAGCGTTTGCAGTTTTTCTCCCATCATTTTTCTAAGTGATTTCTTATCCATACAAACATCTCCTGAATATAGAAAAAGCCAGTATCATCGGCGTTCACCGTGCTCTGGCTCTTTCGCGTGTTATTTTGTTTCACGATGCAATGTAACCCTTTTTTCTCTTGGGCAGTATTTTTTCAACTCAAGGCGATCAGGATTATTGCGTTTGTTTTTTGTAGAAATATAATTACGCTCATTGCATTCTGTGCAAGCTAATGTAATATTAACGCGCATGACTGTCTTTCCCTCCAAACTTCTCACATTATACACCATTACAGGACTTTTATATAATATCACTTTTTATCAGGGAATTCCAGTCTCTAATCTAAAAAGAGAATCATGCAAAATTTGTAGAAATGTGGCTGAATTGTTTTGTATGGTATAAAATAGAAGAAGTACTAATTTAGAGGTGAATTATGGATATTGCCATTCTTATTTTATTATGCGCATCAACCCTATTTTTCATTTTGTCATTTTTTCAAAAAAACCACACGAAAGAATTGGAAAAAGAGGTTGAAGAGCTGACAATGACCTTGTTCAAGGAAAACCAAAATATGAAAAAGAGAATCAGTATATTGGAAGAAGAGTTGCTGATGGAGAAAGGCTTCACCGACATGTCTGCCTCCCAAACGCCAAGTACTACCACTCTTCCCAATGTCAATGAAATTTTGAAAAATCAGGTGCTTGCCCTACACGACCGGGGATTCACCCTAGAGCAAATAGCCAGGCAATCATCCCTTTCTGTCCAAACAGTGAAACAAATTGTTGAGGCTGGCAAAGTATCCGGAGGATTTCATCATGGCTAGAAACGTTTTCAGAAAACTGGCCGCCGTTCTATTTATTTGTGCCGTCATATTACTCGTCATAAAACAAATGACTTACGCAGAAAAGAAGGCAGAAAAAAAGTCGCAACCCAAAGCCGGCTATGTGGAAATCAAACAAGAGGATTATGACAAACTCATAAAAGAGTCGGAGGACTGGAAGAAAAAATATGAGGGCCAGCTTGAAAAAGCTTCCACGAATAAGCAAGAAAGTGTAAAGGTTCTGTATTTGAATATTGGCGATGGTATGACTTCAAAAGACGTCAGTGAACAGTTGGCAAAAGCCGGACTTATCAAAACAGCGGATGACCTGAATACATATCTTTCAAAGAACAATATGCAGCGTCTTCTCCAAATTGGAGAATATGAGCTCAACAGTCAAATGGACATAGAAACAATGGCAAAAATCATCACTGGGCAAAAAGAGGAATGATATTGGGTAAAGCAAAAAAAGCAGATCGGCATGATCTGCTTTTTTGCTTATTCTTCTTCCTTATTTCCCGATTTCAAATCGAAATAAGCTCTTAATACTCTTTTTCCGATATCCATATTGACGTTATTTGGGGTTGACCCGACATAATAGGCCGAAGGAACGACAACCGCCATGGCGATTTCCGGATTTTCATATGGTGCATATGCAACAAGCGACAAATTCCATACTTTCCTGCCCCGGTCCACTGTTTCCGCCGTACCTGTTTTGCCGGCTGGGCTGTACGGTTCCCCCGCGAAGGACCTTCCGGTTCCACGCGGTTCTGTAAATACGCCCCGGAAACCTCTTTGAACCCTCTTCACCCACTCTTCTGAAGCATTCACTCTATTTAACACTTTTGGTTCAACCTCTTTTGCAACGGGACCAACTGGTTCCTTTCCGTCTGCCGGGTCTCTGATTTCCTTGACAACATGGGGTTGTACCCGATAGCCGCCGTTGGCGATCGTTGAAACGTATTGAGCCATTTGCAGCGGCGTATAAGAATCATATTGGCCAATCGCAAAGTCGAGCACATTACCGGCATTCGCTTGTTCGATATCGCCACGGAAGCCAATTTGCTCGCCAGGCAAGTCAATTCCGGTCCGAATACCCAAGCCGAACTGGCTGAAATGCTCTCGCATTACCCGGAAGGCTTTTTCTTTGTTAATGGCCAACGACTGTCCTCTGCGGTATTGGCCTTCGCCGATGGCGATCGCCGTTTTATACATATACACGTTCGAAGAACGGACCAAAGCCATGTAATCATTAATGGAAACATATCCGCTTCTGTTAAAGTGGGAACTTTTTGTCGGCGTGCCTTTTATATGCAAAGGTTCATCAACCATTGTCTTTCCAGGATGATTGACACCCGTCATATAACCAGTTAAGATAGTCGCGCCTTTTACAGATGAGCCCACTACATAAGAGGTATTGAAATTTCCAGCGGCAAAGTCGACAAATTTGTAGCGTTTTTCTTCTTCGTCATAGGCATATTGTTTGCCTGACATTGTCAGTATTTCTCCAGTGCGAGGATCCATCAAGACGACGAAGGCCCGATCCAAAAGACCCGTACCGCCCCTGGCTTTCGTCTTGCGGATTTCTTCCTCAAGAATTTTATCGACTTCCTTCTGCAGGTCCATATTTAGTGTCAATATGAGGTCTTTGCCACGCTCTCCTTCGGAAAGGACTTTGGTTTCCAGGACCTTGCCTTGACGCGTCACATTTTTAACCTTTTCTTTTTGGCCCCGCAGTACATCTTCATATTGAAGCTCAATATAACTTTTTCCGACACGGTCGTTTCTGCTGTAGCCGCGGGATATATAATAATCGAGCTTTTCAAGTGGCAGTCCGTCTGTCACCCCGCCCAAAATGGAACGGAGCGTTTCATCATACGCGTATTTTCTTTCCCAGTCTGTTGTCGTATCGATCCCCGGAAGCATAGGCAGATTTTCGCTAACGCGCGCAAACTCTTCCAACGAAACATCTTCATTTTTAATCATTTGCTGTGTCATCGCGTAACCGCTTGTCAGTTCACGATAGATCGCCAATACTTCCAAATCATCGGCCGTAAGTGAGGCCAAATCTTGTTCCGTGACACGCTCCCTTTGGAGCTTGTATAACTCGTCATCTTTTCCTTTCAGCTTTTCCTGTTCTTCCTTCGTCACTCTTGCCAAAGCTTCTTTCGGGTTTTTCATGATCCAAAAGTCCACTTTGTCGCGTTCTGTAATTTTTTCCGTATCTTTGTCAATCAATTGTGCAAGCCTTTCGGCCACTTTCAGCGTTTCTTTCTGGTCGAATTTGTTCGGGATCATATATGTAATCGCCCTGCGCGGCTCGTTGTCCACAACGAGATTATAATTCCGGTCATATATTTTCCCCCGCGGAACCGATGTGCTGACCGTCACGTCTTCTGTCCGCTCGATTTCCCTTTTGGCATCTTCACCGTATACGATTTGGATGACACCAAGACGCAGTATTAACAGTGAAAATAACAAAAATACGACAAAAAACAACATGTTCATTCTGAATGATACATGGTTTTTCTTTTTTGCTTTTTTGCTATTCAATTCTTCCAGCCCTTTCCCCATCATCCATATCTTTATTGTAAAAGAAAAATGGATTTATTGCTACAATGAATCATGATTCTATGGAGAATGTGGCAACTTTACTTTTTGTAAAAGAAGTGCAGCCAGGGTATGGCCGGTTCCGATTAACATGAGCAATATGGGAATGCTTTTTTCATCCTGAAAGAAAACAACGGCTGCTATAAAAGAAAGGACAGATACAATTCGGCCGGAATTTAAAAAAACCTCTTTGACAACGACATATTCAACTCTCATTTCAGCCGCTTTCCAGCTTTTCCCGATCACATCATATGTCATCGAAAAATAAGGAACGAGCATAAGCGGATAAGCAATCGCTATGACGGCGGCATATAAAAGCAGCCGCGGATAGGAAAAGTTGAAAACGATTAAAAAGATGGCTCCATATAAGATGAATCCGCCAATCAACATCGCCTTTTTCCTGAGGCTATTATAAATAAAACGACCGGCAAGGGTATAAGCAATGAAGGCTATTCCGGAATTAATGAAACCGAATGTTCCCAGTGCCAATTCACTGCCTGTGGCGATAAAAACAAAAACCGAAATAATAAAAATAAAGGTCCCGTCCCGCAACCCTTGAAGGAAGTGGGCATTTGTTATGTAGCGCCAATTAGGGTTGTTTTTTCTTTCCTTCAGCACTCTGAAAAAACAATAGACTCCTCTTGCCGGGCGGCGTTTAATAAAAAAACTGAAAATCACAGCCAACGCAAATAGCGCAAGCGATATAGCAAAAATGAGGGTATACCCCGCATTGGATTCGAATCGCGTAATGATAAACCCAGCCGAAATGGGACCGATAACTCCGCCCGCTGATGAAAGCGTTCCGAGAAAACCGTTAAACAAGTCCCTCGTTTCCGGTTCCGTAATTTCGAAAGTTAACACATTATAAGCAAGCCAATAAAAGCCGTAGCCGATCCCCAGGAGACTCCCAAGCATCACCAAGTGGCGTTCTGCCCCCGCGCCCAAAAACAGAACAACCATAAAAAAAAGAGCCAAAAAAATGACGCCGATTCGAAGGACAATGACTCTGTCAACTTTTTTGGCCCATCTTCCGGCCAAGATAAATGTTAATGGTTGCATAACAACAATGGCTAAGTTATATATGCCAATATCCAAAAACTTCCCTGACTGCTTCCATAAAAAAATATTGACGAACGTATTGGACAGGGCAATGCTTAAAGAATAAAGACCGCCAATAAAGAGAAGCAATGCTAAATCTTTCGGCACCTCTACATCGCCTAATAAGTTTTTCAGCTTCATCATGACATTACTCCCCTTTTCACTTGTATTTTTTGTGAAAAGGGAAGTTTTATACTAAAAAAACGAATCACCCGGAAAATAGGCAATTCGTTTTTTGTTTATATATTTATTTTGCTTCGCTGTAAAGTTTTTCAACTTCGGTCCAGTTAACCACATTCCAGAAAGCTTTCATGTATTCAGGACGGCGGTTTTGGTATTTCAAGTAGTAGGCATGCTCCCAAACATCAAGACCCAAAATAGGCGTTTTGCCTTCCATCAACGGGCTATCCTGGTTTGGCGTGCTGGTGATTTCCAACTCTCCATTGTTGACAATAAGCCATGCCCAGCCGGAACCGAATCGTCCAGCTCCTGCTGCTTCAAATTGCTCTTTGAACTTGTCGAAGCTGCCAAATTTGCTTTCAATGGCACTTTTTAGCTCTCCGCTTGGCTCGCCGCCTCCTTCAGGAGATAGCAATTTCCAGAATAAGGAGTGGTTTGCGTGCCCTCCCCCGTTATTGCGTACGGCTGTTCTAATAGACTCGGGAACAGCATCCAGGTTGGAGATTAGTTCTTCAACAGATTTACTTGCCAAGTCACTGTGACCTTCTACAGCTTTGTTTAAATTGGTAACATATGTGTTATGGTGCTTGGTGTGGTGAATGTTCATTGTTTCCTTATCGATATGAGGCTCCAATGCGTCGTATGCATAAGGTAATTGCGGCAATTCATATGCCATATGAATCTCCTCCTATGTAATTATTGGGACTGGTGACGATCCCTGTTTTACAACCTAAGATTAACAAAATCTGTTACCGCATTCAAACTTTATGCTTGTCCCAAGCAAGAAACGCCTTGATGAAACGTAATAAAAGCAAGGCAATCCCCCAACAAAAAACATGACGCTCCACATCCGCTGTCTCAAGAAAACTTGCAGCAAGTCTGATCCTTTGCGCCCGCGCATACCGCAAGGGCGCAAAGGGCGGTACAGTATATATTATCTATAACACAAGAACGAGAAAATAAACCACCATAATCAATTGAATAACTAATTTGACAACTACACTGCCAATAAATCCAGCTACCGAGCCTATGCCGATTTTAACAGCTGTTTTCACGTCCGTTCGGTGAACAATCAACTCTCCTAAAATGGCTCCAATAAAAGGCCCCAGCAGGATTCCCGCTACCGGAATGACAAACGGTCCGACCAGTAAGCCGATAGTACTCCCCCATACTCCCGCTTTTGATCCGCCAAATTTTTTAACACCAAACAGGTTGGCCAAATAATCCGCAATAAAGATAAGAAGAACAAATAAAGATTGAATGACCCAAAACAGCGGATTGAAAGGTTCAAAAGAAAAGAACAATCCGTAAAGAATAAAGGAACCCAACAAAAAAACAACACCCGGTATAATTGGGTATATCAGGCCTGCAAAAGCCAATAAAATCGACAAAACTATGATTGTCCAGTATAACCATTCCATAAGCACAACTTCCCTTCCAAAAAAAATTTCTTCTTGTACAACACTTTCACTAAAACATATTTTCGACATTTTTAGCAATATTTTTGTAACATCTTGATTCTTCCCCCTGGAAACCTCAAAATAAAGGTTCGGGTGTCATTACTATGAAGGAGTGAATACAGTGAGAAAGATTTCTCTCCTGACCATTTTCTATAAAAGTTTATACTCTCCAAAAGAAATTGCCAAGTATCGGTTCCTCCCGATTGGAAAAGCAATCCAACATGTTTTTATCATTGCCTTCCTTTTTTCTCTTGGATCCATCATTCAAAATATGACCGAAAACGGTTTTCTTCCCGGCCAAGCCGGTGAAGTCATGAAGGATCCCGGAGCAAAAGGAATATTTGCGGCTTTATATTTACTTGCAACATTCGGCATTAACGCAGCGCTTCTTTTTATAGCGATCACTTTGATCGCCGCTGTCGGAGAACCAGCCGCGCGGTTTCAGGAAAGAAAGCTTCCTTATAGACAAAGCTGGAGGGTGACTGCGTTTAGCATGACGTTACCCGCTCTTCTGTTCGGACTGCTGTACGTCTTTCACATCCAAAGCCCATATTTCATGTTATTGGCCTTTGCAGGCACGATCGCCATGATATTGTTAAGTATCCGCTCCATTCCAAAACCGCGAAAAAGAACATGAGATTGTTTTACTGGCAATTGAATCTCCCCTTTGAAATGGGGGTAAAATCTTACTGGCCGTCCCTACAGCAAAATAATTCAAGAATATTTCCCGATCTCTCTTCATATATATGGGACAACTTATATGAAGAGGCGGGATCGTTGTTGAAAAAGATCGCGATTTTTGTGGCGGCACTGATCATTCTATATAGTATCTATTACGATTTAACGACAGGCACACTTCCGGTTTCAATGGCAACCGCTGGCATTGAAGAACATAAGAGCAAACAAGACCAGCCGGCCATCCCTTATACGACCAAAAAAGTGAAACGCGGGGATACGGTTCTTTCCATTGCAGAGAATATACATGATGGCCCCCTCCCGGTGCCTATTGAGCAAATGGTTGATGATTTTCGGGAATTAAACGGCCAAATTGAACCAAATCACATTCAAATAAACGAAACATACAAGTTCCCAGTATATAAATGAACAGCCATGGAAGTTGTCAACTTCACCAAATCATTGATACAATATTCACGTAACCATCACGAGGGATTTTTATAAAGGAGAGAATACCTTTGGGTACAATTATACATCGATCCAAGACCCGTCCGGTAAAAGTGGGCAATGTAACCATTGGCGGAAGCAACGAACTGATTATTCAAAGCATGACGACATCCAAAACACATGATGTCGATGCCACGGTAAAAGAAATTGCCCGCCTTGAAGAAGCCGGATGCCAAATTGTGAGAGTCGCTTGCCCTGACGAAAGAGCGGCCAATGCCATTTCGGAAATAAAAAAACGAATCAATATTCCACTTGTCGTAGATATCCATTTTGATTATCGCCTTGCCCTAAAAGCAATCGAAGGCGGAGCAGACAAAATCCGGATCAACCCGGGAAATATAGGAAAAAGAGAAAAAGTGGAAGCTGTTGTCAAGGCTGCAAAAGAAAAAGGCATTCCGATCCGCATCGGTGTTAATGCCGGCAGTCTGGAAAGACATATACTCAATAAATACGGCTATCCTACCGCCGATGGCATGGTCGAAAGCGCCCTGCATCATATAAAAATTCTTGAGGATCTCGACTTCCACGATATTATCGTTTCTTTAAAGGCTTCGGATGTCAATTTGGCCATTGAAGCTTATGAAAAAGCCGCCATGGCATTTGACTATCCATTACATCTAGGGATTACAGAAAGCGGCACTTTGTTTGCCGGAACAGTGAAAAGCTCTGCCGGACTAGGAGCCATTTTAAGCAGAGGAATTGGAAATACCCTGCGTATCTCTTTAAGCGCAGACCCGGTTGAAGAAGTAAAAGTCGCGAGAGAACTTCTGAAAGCATTCGGCCTTATTTCCAATGCGGCAACGCTTGTTTCCTGCCCAACATGCGGAAGAATTGAAATTGATCTGATCAGTATTGCCAACGAAGTCGAAGAATACATTCAAAAAATAAAAGCCCCGCTGAAAATATCCGTTCTGGGCTGCGCTGTTAACGGGCCTGGAGAAGCGCGCGAAGCTGATATCGGAATCGCCGGCGCTCGCGGTGAAGGCTTGCTATTTAAAAAAGGAAAAACCGTGCGCAAAGTACCGGAGGAAACGATGGTTGAAGAGTTGAAAAAAGAAATCGATATTATGGCGGAAGAATACTTCAGAAAGCAAGCGGAAGAAGCCAAAAAGGAAGAAACGCAAAAAGTATAACAAGAGGCTGAGACAAATAGCAAAAACCGAACAATTCATTTATAATTGTTCGGTTTATTTGTGTTAAAAAAATCCCTATCATCGCTACGTCAACATATTTCGCTTTCCGCAGGTCTCTTCAGCTTCCTCGGAAAGCAAAGATCGCTTTCTGCGGGATCTTCAGCTCGGGCTATTCTACATATGTTTGATGACGCTAAAAGCTTGCGTATGATACACTGGGACAATTTATCCCGCATGTAAGGTGCCATATACACTACTTCAAGGCCTGAGTTGATACAAAAGGGCTAAGTGGGAAATAACGGCACCTAAATGCCCGATTCGTTCAACTAACATTTAGTAGGAGCTGGAAAAACGCCTATTGAATGAAATTTCACTGTATTGTTCGTTTTTTCATCAGCTGATTTAGTTGTGGCCGTTCATCCTCTTTTTTCCAACTTTATATATAAGGAAGAAAAAGATAATAAAGCGACAAAGAAAAGACAGCGATAGAAAGCGCCCAGCCCCCGATTAATTTTTCACCCCTGATGATTGCAGGGATGGAAAGCAGTGTGCCCGCAATCCCAAGGATGCCTGGCAAGATAAAGAGTGATAAAATCGCCAAAGCCAGGGATACATAAGCAATTGCCCGGGCTGAAAATCCTTCATTTACCCTAGTTTTCGTTCTCTCCATTGTAAAATCAGGTACTAGCTCGCCAGCCATCTCTTCCTGGTGTTCATCCGTTACATATTTCGTTTCTTTTTCCTCATGTTTGTCTTTTTCTGGTCCATGCCCAGACATACACTTTCCCCCTCTTTTTATTCACTATGTATATTGTGCGCAGAGCATGGCCCTTTCATGTTGACAATGATTGCCAAGCATTTCATACATTACAGCGAAATGTGTTACAATGAGGATATATAGAAGGAAAGTGTAAGGGAGATTTTATGCTTATGCAAAAAAGGTTTGGAATTGACATAGACGGTACAGTCACATGCCCCACATCCCTGATCCCATTTATTAACAAGTCGTTTAATTTGAATATCACGCTGGAAGATCTTACCGAATATGAATTGACGAGATGTCTTGATCTTCCTGAAGAAGCGATTTATCAATGGTTCGTCCAAACAGAGCCCTTGATTTATAAAGAATCGCCCATCGCTGAAGGAGCAAGACAAGTGTTAAAAAAGTGGGTGGATCAACATCAGCTTTACTTTATCAGTGCCAGGCAAAGCGCATTGCTGGATGTGACGAAACAGTGGTTTCAGAGGCATGAATTGGATTACCATCATATTGAATTAATCGGTACCCATGATAAAGTTCCCACGGCAAAAAAACATAATGTGGATATGTTTTTTGAGGATAAACACGATAATGCCGTGGCGATTTCAGAAGAGCTTGACATTCCAGTTATTCTGTTTGACACTCCCTACAATCGAAAGCCGGCACCAAAACAGGTGATCCGCGTCCATCATTGGAAGGAAGCCGAACAATGGGTAGAAAATTTGTTTGGAAAGACCAGCCAAACAATAAAAGAAGCCCATTAAACGGCTTCTTTTTTACATGCGGGACATTTCCCATATATTTCAAATTTATGATCAGAGATGTCAAAACCATGCAAATCTTCCGTGACAAAATTCATCGGACATGCCCCGATCGCCTTCGTCCATCCACATTTTAGACAAATAAAATGGTGATGATGGCCTTCATCTGATCCGCACGTATAGCGAAAGTGCTTTTCTCCTGCAAGCTCTGTCACTTCCAATATGCCCAGTTCCAAAAACAATGATAAATTTCTGTATATCGTGTCAAAACTGACACCGGGATAATCTTCCTGCATCATTTCCAACATTTCTTTAGCTGTTAAATACTTGTTTTGCGATGCGAAAATCTCTAGCATGCGTTCTCTCTTATCAGTCAATTTATAACCACTGTTTTTTACTGATTGAATCGCTTCGGCGATATGCATGACGTTCACCTCAACTTATTTTAAGCTGGAATTTATGCTTAAGATGCCGATAGGCAATAACAACAAGCAAAATGGCAATTGAAATGACAACAATTGTTCCTCCTGGTGCCAAATCAAGATAGTATGCACTCGTTAACCCGCCAATGACAGACGCTTCTCCAAAAATGACAGAGATAAAAATGGTTTGCTTGAAACCATTGGCCAATCTCATGCTTGCGGCTACCGGCAAAGTCATTAATGCGGAAACAAGCAAGATCCCGACAATCCGCATGGAGGCGGCAATCACAAGGGCGATCATAAGAATGAATAATATATGAATACCTTTGGACGGGATTCCTGACGCTTTGGCATGCTCTTCATCAAAAGAAAGTAAAAACAATTCCTTATATAACACAACAACAATCGCAATGACACCCACACTGATCAAAGAAATGACCCATAAATCGGTTCGGCTGACAGCACTGACACTGCCAAACAAATAATTTAACAATTCCGTATTAAATCCGTCCGCAAGGGAAATAAACACCACTCCTATGCCAATCCCGCCCGATAAAATAATCGGAATGGCTAGTTCCTGATAATGCGAATAAACGGTACGCAACCTTTCAATCGCCAATGCCCCCACAACCGAAAAACCCATTCCGAAAAAAAGTGGATTCATTCCTGCAAAAAGCAACGTTTTCTTGCTGAGGAGCAAGCTCGCAGCAATTCCGGATAATGTAACGTGGCTTAACGCGTCGGCAATCAGCGACAGCCGGCGGACAACAAGAAAAGTGCCAAGCAGCGGTGCAATCAACCCGATCAAAAGCCCTGTCAAAAACGTATTTTGTAAAAATTCATATTGAGATATTGCGGCCAGCACCGCCACCACCAACCTTTATGATAAACATACTAGAAACCTGCATAGGAAAATTGCTTCTCCATCCTAACTTTCTTATACTCGGCTGTATCTCCAAAAAACTTCAATTCCTTATTTAAATAAGCCACATGGGTTGCTTCATTTAATAACGCTTCGATATCGTGTGACACCATTAACAAAGTGATCCCCATTTCTTTACGTAATGATGTAAGCACCTTGTAAAATAAACGAACGTTTTTCGCATCGACGCCAACGGTCGGTTCATCCAAAATAAGAACGTCAGGTTTGGCAACAATCGCTCTTGCGATAAACACACGCTGCTGCTGGCCCCCTGAAAGTTCTCCTATTTTCCTGTTTACATACGGTTCTAAACCAACTTGTCGGATCGCCTGAAGCACATCCAATTTATCCTTTCTCTTTAAAAAACGGAACATCCCCACTTTTCGCGTTAAACCGCTCGCCACAACTTCAAAAACAGTGGCTGGAAATCCCGAATTAAATGAATTGGCTTTCTGGGATACAAAACCGATTCGCTCTTGACGTTTAAACAACGCCTGCTTTTGCCCGAACAAGAGTATTTCTCCCTCAACGGGCTTTAACAAACCCAAAACCAATTTTAACAGTGTAGATTTGCCGGACCCGTTTGGCCCGACAATTCCCACAAAGGCCCCTTCCGGCACCGACAAATTAATTCCGTCCAGTACAAGCTCTTCATTATATCGAAAATGGACGTTTTTTAATTGAATAACAGGATCATTCATCATTCCATAACCATCCCTCTTAATAGGAATCATTCCGATTTGCATGAAATAAGTATACATGAACATCCATTCTTTGTAAATCCTTCTGTAAAAAAATAGATGTCACAAGTACAGTGATGTCGTCATAAGTATTTGATTAGGAGGTTTGATTGCTATGAACTTATTAAAGAACATGGTGAATTTTAAGGTGAACATGATTACAGGTAATGAATTGCTCAAATACGCCAACCAATTCAACATTCAACTGTCCAAGACCGAAGCTGAAAAAATCGCTACCTATTTGCGCGGGAAAAATTTCGATATTTTTGATGAACGAATCCGCACAAAAATCATTCGGGAAGTGGCCAAAATCACTGGTCCTAAAACGGCAAAAGAAATCAATAAATTAATGGTCCAGTTTACGGCCGGCTAAGCAGAAAAAAGAAAGCCAGCAGGAGCGGCTTTCTTTTAAACTGCTATTTTACGAGCGCTTCGCCCATAATTTGGTCTTTCATCTGTTCATCAAATGAACGGTTTTTAATCATGGCAATTTCATGTTTGTACGGCGGCTTTTTATTTTTCTTGTCGGTTCCCACATAAGGCGTTTCTAAAATTTTCGGTACATCAGCCAAAGCGGGATGGTAAATCACCTTAGCCAGTGCATCAAACCCAATGTGGCCAAATCCAATATTTTCGTGGCGGTCTTTTCTGGCTCCCCGCTCATTTTTACTGTCATTGACATGTACAACCTTAATCCGGTCGATTCCGATTATTTTATCGAATTCTTCCAGCACACCCTCAAAATCATGGACGATATCATATCCGGCGTCATGTGTATGACAAGTGTCGAAGCATACGGACAGCTTCTCATTATGGGTGACTCCATCTATGATTTGAGCCAACTCATCAAATGTGCGGCCACATTCGGAACCTTTCCCGGCCATCGTTTCCAAGGCAATTTGCACGTTTTGCTCTTTAACGAGCACTTCGTTTAACCCTTCGATGATTTTTTTGATTCCCTTTTCGGGCCCCTCCCCCACATGGGCCCCGGGATGAAGAACAATCTGTGTTGCTCCAAGCGCGGCCGTTCTTTCGATTTCCGACCGAAGAAATTGGACACCGAGTTCAAAGGTAGCGGGATTGACCGTATTTCCAATATTGATAATGTAAGGTGCGTGAACGACTAAATCAGTAATGCCGTTTTCCTCCATATGGGCAATGCCCGCTTCAATATTTAACTCCTCCACTTTCTTTCTTCTCGTATTTTGCGGCGCGCCTGTATAAATCATCATTGTGTTGGCTCCATAAGAAGCCGCCTCTTCACTTGAGCCCAGCAACATTTTTTTCCCACTCATCGATACGTGAGAGCCAATTTTCAACATTTACCTCATCCCCTTTTGTTCTTTCAGGCTATTTTTTCTTTCGCTTTTGCATTCGCCGTTCCCGCTTCATGATTTTCTCTATTTCCGCTTTCATCTTCTTCTTATAACCCGGTTTAACTTTTTTCGGTTTTCTTACAATCTGATGTGCTTTCGTTACTGCGGTATTTCCCGAACTTTTCCGTTTCTCCCGACGCTTTCGATCGGCCGCTTCAACCCATTCACCGTCCTGGATGTCCCGGTATTCAAATTCGATTCCCAGTTTTTCCAGCCGATTAATCGCATCTTCATCGGACGATTCATATATTGTAATAGAGATTCCTTCATTTCCTGCTCTGGCGGTTCGTCCTGACCGGTGAATATAAAAGTCAAGATCCCGCGGCAACTCATAATGAATAATATGGCTGACCCCTGGTATATCAATCCCTCTAGCGGCTAAATCGGTTGCCACGATATATTGAAATTCCAAGTCACGCACTTGCTTCATCATTCTTTTTCTTTCACGTGGATGTAAATCGCCATGTATTCTTCCGACTTTCAATCCTTTTTCAATTAATTGATCCGCCACATTGTCGGCCATCTGCTTTGTATTGGCAAAAACAATTGCCAGGAAAGGTTTAAACGTCCGCAGCATCAAGGAAAGAAGGTCTATTTTATCCCGTCCCCTAAGCGGGACTAAGATGTGTTGAAGATTAGTGGCAGTAGGAAGATTGGGATCCACCTGTTCAAACACGGGATTTTCCATATACTTTTTTAGAAATGGTTTTAATTTCTCCGGAATTGTTGCGGAGAAAACATACATTTCCAAATCATTTGGCATTCTTCCCGCCACTTGGTCGACATCTTGAATAAAGCCCATGTCAAACGTTAAGTCGGCTTCATCAATGACAAGAATGGAGGCCTTGTGGACAAATAAAGCCTGCTCTCTGACGAGATCATGAATTCTTCCAGGTGTTCCAATCACAATGTGAGGTTGACGTTTGAGTTTTTCAATCGTTCGTTGTTTATCGGTGCCTCCCGTGTAATTGCGAATGACAATTGTCCCCTCGGGAAGGTTTTTGACGATCTTCAGCGCTTCATGATAAATTTGGCTTGCCAATTCTCTTGTCGGGGTAAAAATCACCGCCTGAACATGCTCATCAAGCGGATTGACCCTTTGTAAAATGGGCAATAAATACGCGTGTGTCTTGCCTGTCCCTGTTTGAGATTGGCCAATGGCGCTCTCCCCTTTTAAAATAAGCGGGATCATCTTCTCCTGAATTTTTGTCGGTTTATGGAATTTCAGTTCTTGAATCGCCTGATCAATAAATGTATCAAAACGATAGCGTTTAAATTGATGTTCAGCCAATTGGCTCACTCCTTAAAATAGGTACAGTTCCCTTGCTGAATGTTTATTATAAATGAAAACAGCTTTGACGACAACAAACCTGCAAACGGTATAGGCTTTTTGTCCAGTCGCTTTTACAAAACTTGCATACAGTAAAACAGCAAAAAGTGTATGAAAGGAGGATATACATGCAACCTGGAAATTTTGGAAGAATGCCTCCGCAAGGGCTATTTGGCCGGCCAGGAGGAGGAATGGGCGGTTGGCCTGGAAGAGGTGCCACTCCGCCGGGAGGAGGAATGGGCGGTCGAGGCGGTCTGCTCCAAGGATTGTTTCAACGCCAACCTCCTTCGGGTGGAATTGCTTCGGGATTTTCCAGAGCGCCCCAAACCGGAGGCTTTTTACAAAACCTTATGAACCCTGGATCGATTCATTCTTTTTTAAACAATACACAGCAAGTATTAAAAACAGCCCAGCAAATCGGCCCCCTGGTGCAACAGTACGGTCCCCTGGTAAGAAACTTGCCCGCAATGTGGAAGTTATATAAGAGCTTTAAATCCGATTCCGACACTTCTAGTGAAGAAACGGAAAGTACAGCTGAGAGCAGTCAAGAAAGTTCTACCAGCACACTGGAAAAGAAAGAGCGGAGAAAAACTGGAAAACAAAAAACAGGAGACGAAGAACAAGAGAAGAGATACGTCAAGAGAAAGCGTTCCCGAACTGGAGGAAAGTCTGTGCCAAAATTATATATCTAGCATTCCCTCCTTAATAACCGTTTGCCTTTTTCGAACGGTTATTTGGCTTTTCCTGCGATGTTATATATAATGAGTTTATAAGATCGGCAGATTGGGATGACCGGTTAAGTCAGGAGGATATGTAATGCAAATTATTAAAATTTCCCCGCGCGGCTACTGCTATGGCGTAGTAGATGCGATGGTTATTGCGCGAAATGCCGCATTAGACAAAACACTTCCCCGGCCCATTTATATATTGGGCATGATCGTTCACAACAAGCATGTAACAGATGCTTTTGCAGAAGATGGCATCATTACGCTTGATGGCCCGAACAGAAAAGAAATTTTGGAAAAAGTGGATAAAGGCACGGTCATTTTTACTGCCCACGGCGTGTCTCCTGAAGTAAGGGAGCTCGCAAAGAAAAAAGGGCTGACGACACTTGACGCAACTTGTCCAGATGTAACAAAGACCCATGATCTGATCAAACAAAAAGAACAAGAAGGTTATGATGTCATTTATATTGGAAAGAAAGGTCATCCTGAACCGGAAGGTGCCGTTGGTGTAGCGCCACACATCGTTCATTTGGTAGAGACTGTTGAAGACGTCGAAGAATTGAACGTGAACAATGATAAAATCATCGTTACCAACCAAACAACGATGAGCCAATGGGACGTAGCCGCGGTCATGGATAAAGTGAAAGAAAAATACCCTCACGCGGAAAAACATAAAGAGATTTGCCTGGCCACGCAAGTCCGCCAAGAAGCAGTGGCAGAACAGGCTGGTGAAGCCGATGTTTTAATCGTTGTCGGTGATCCAATGAGCAATAATTCAAATCGGCTTGCACAAGTTTCAGAAGAAATTGCCTATACGAAAGCGTATCGGATCGGAGATGTTACCGAGATTCAGATTGATTGGCTAAAAAACGCGGAAAAAGTGGCGGTCACAGCCGGCGCTTCCACACCAACACCGATTGTCAGGGAAGTCATTTCATTTCTGGAGCAATTTGATCCCGAAAATCCCGCAACTTGGGACCGGGAAAATAAAGTACCATTACACAAGATCCTTCCGAAAGTCAGAAAGCCGAAACTGGAAGCAAAATAACATGACAAAGCCAAAAAAGCAAGGCATCACCATTTTTGTATGGGAGCCTTGCTCTTTTTTCGTCTCATTCAAAAAACGTGCTATAAAAATGTAAAGGGATCTGTATTTTGTTTTGAAGGAATAAAAGCCACTTCGTATCCTCGCTCTTCGGCAAGCTGCTCCATCCTGGCGGCCACTCCAGCCTTCATGATTTTTTCCACATGATGTCCGGGATCCACAACATTGAGGCCGATGTTCATAGCGTCATGGGCGGTATGGTAATAAAAGTCGCCAGTCACATAAACGTCGGCGCCTTTTCTTTTGGCGTGTTGGAAATATTTGTTCCCGTCGCCCCCAAGAACTGCCACCTTCTTGATACGATCATTCAAATTCCCCACAACTCTCACACCAGAAGCAGCCAATGATGTTTTAACATGATCTGCAAACTCCCGTAAAGTCATCTCTTCTTGAAGCTTGCCGATTCTTCCGAGTCCCCATTTCCGTCCACCCAGCGCAAGCGGATAAAGATCGTATGCCGGCTCTTCATACGGATGTGCTTTCAACATCGCAGAAACAACTTTGTTCTCCAGTTGCTCTGGATATATTGTTTCAATTTTGACCTCAGACACTTCTTCTAATTTTCCAGCTTCGCCTATAAATGGGTTTGTGCCGCTTCCAGGCAAAAAGCGGCCGGTACCCGGAGTGGAAAATGTACAATGGCTATATTCTCCAATCGAACCTGCCCCTGCATCGCCCAACGCTTTTAAAACCTGATCCATATGATCTAATGGTACAAATACGGCAAGCTTTCTGAGCTTTTCTTCATAAGTTGGAACAAGCACCTCTGTATTTTGGAGTCCAAGGGCTTCAGCAAGCAAATCATTGACACCGCCTGTTGCAACATCTAAATTTGTGTGGGCGGCATAAACAGCAATATCATGTTTAATCAGCTTAGCAATGGTTCTTCCTCCAGGTTCATCGACCACCACGCGTTTCAAGGGACGATAAACGAGTGGATGATGGGCAATAATAAGATCGATCCCTTGTTCAATCGCTTCGTCAACAACGTTTTCGAGCACATCAAGAGCAACCATTACTCGGGAAACTGGTTTATGTAGTGTTCCAACTTGCAATCCGACAGGGTCGCCTTCCATCGCATACTTTTTGGGGGCATATTGTTCAAAAAGCTCAATGATTTGAAAACCATTTACTTTCTTCATGTTAACGCCTCCTCCACTATGGCAATTTTTCTTAAAAACGCTTCTTTTTTAGCCAAAGTATCCGCACTTGATTGAGATTGCTCCAGATTTTCAACTATTTTTTTCCAGCGCTGTAATTCACCCAACCATTTTTTACGGAACGGTCCACTTTTTTCTTTTAACAAAAAAGGACCAAGCAATAATTCTTTTTCGACTTCCCGATAATGCTTCATGGAATCTCCCCGTTCGGCAACGAGAACTTCATAAATTTTTCCGTCATCCTCCAAAATTTGTTCCGACACTAACTCCCAGCCATTGTTCATAAGCCATTGCCTGATATGAATGGCTCCAATATTGGGCTGCAGGATGAGACGTGTTACCCCTGCCAGCTTCTCTCGCCCTGCTTCAAGAATCCGGGAAATCAATAGCCCGCCCATACCGGCAATGATGATACAATCCACCTCGCCCACTTGCAGTACTTCGAGGCCATCTCCTTTTCTCACGTCCACATAATGCCCAACTCCTGATTTTTCCACCTGCTGTTGGGCGGATTGAAACGGGCCGTCGGCAATTTCCCCTGCAATAGCAAAAGAGGCAATGCCGCGCTTTATGACATGGCAAGGCAAATAGGCATGGTCGGACCCAATGTCGGCAATCCGCATTCCGTGGTTAATGTTAGCAACAACGGCTTGCAACCGTTTCGATAATTGAACTTCTTTCATGAAAGCCGCACCTCTTATTCCAAAAACATTCGCAATATGTTACTCGTCCATTTGAAAAAAGTTCTTTGCCGATGTAGCAAAGAACTTTTCTTGTTGTAAAGGGTATGATAAAATAGCAATTTTGGATTTTTTTCTAAAATGTCGCAGAAATTCGATATGCGACATTTTATGCAACTCTTGTATTATTTTAAGTTGGCAACCCATTCAGCCATTTCTTCAATATTTTCTGCCGGCACTAATCCAGGAGGCATTGCTCCACGGCCGTTCGCTAAAATATCAGCCACTTCTTCTTTTGAAAGCCCTGTTCCATGAAGGGTCGGAGCGCTTCCCCCTTCCAAGTTTTCACCGTGACAAGAAATACATGCCTTGTTGGCATATTCTTCGGGTTCAAACTCTGCTGCAACTTCTTCCTTGCCGCCGCCTTCCTTTTCCTTCGCTATTTCCTTGGCATCGCCTAACCCCTTGATTCCAAGAAAAAATACAAGTACAAGACCCAAAGCCATAATTAAATAATATGGTACGAGCGGATTTCGTTTCATGACTTACCCTCCTTATGTAATAAAGCATGTATTAAATATAAATTATGCAAACATCTTCATTTTACTCGAAAATGAAGAGAAGGGAAAGTCTTAGGGCACTTCTTTCAGCTTTTTTCGATATTTGGACAAATTAGCCGTTAATAACATCCCACTTCTCTTGCAATAACCATCCGTTGCACCTCAGATGTACCTTCTCCTATTTCCAACAACTTGGCGTCCCGCATCATTCGTTCTACCTCATATTCCCGCATATAGCCATAGCCGCCATGCAGTTGGACAGCCTGATCGGTAATTTCCATACAGATTTCAGAGGCAAACAGTTTACACATGGACGCTTCTTTGGAAAATGGCCGTCCCTGGTCTTTTAGCCATGCGGCTTTATATACCATATTTCGAGCCAGTTCAATCTTCATGGCCATATCTGCCATTTTAAACTGAGTCACTTGAAATTGTGATAACGTTTTTCCAAATTGTCTTCGTTCTTTCACATATTGGAGCGACTTATCAAATGCGGCCTGGGCGATCCCTACAGCCATTGCCCCAATGCCGATTCTTCCTCCATCCAGCGTTTGTAAAAATTGCTTAAAACCTTCCCCCTTTGCTCCAAGCAAGTTCTCCTTGCCGACTCTCACATCTTCCAATACAAGTTCCGTTGTATCAGACGCATGAAGTCCCATTTTCTCATAATCCTTTATAATCGTAAAGCCCTTGGCATCAGTAGGGACGATGATGGCACTGATTTCCTTTTCTCCATTACGCTCACCCGTAACGGCTGTCAAAGCCAAATACTTGGCGTAAGATGCATTGGTAATAAAGCACTTGTTGCCATTGATGACATATTCATCACCGTCCAAGACCGCTGTCGTCTTTGTTCCGCCGGCGTCGGACCCGGCATTTGGTTCTGTCAGCCCAAATGCACCAAGAGATTCTCCGGTACAAATCGGCACCAAATATTTTTCTTTTTGCTCAGGCGTACCAAACATGTTGATTGGGGCTCCTCCAAGTGAAATATGTGCGGAATACGTAATTCCTGTAGAGGCACATGCACGACTTAGCTCTTCCGTAACAATGGCAAAACTGATCGTATCAGCCCCGGCTCCCCCATATTCTTCGGGAAATGGCAGTCCCATTATTCCCAATTCCGAAAGTTTTTGAAAAATCTTATCAGGAAACTGTTGATTTCGATCTCTTTCCACGGCACCTGGAGCAACCTCTTCTCGGGCAAAGTCTCTGATTGTCTGTCTGATCATCATCTGCTCAGAAGTTAAATCAAAATTCATGTTTCTTCCCCTCCCGCCTTCTGTATCCGCTTTCACCTTTCATTATAATCTGTATGAAAGCATTCTCTCAACTAATATCACCAGTAAAAACATTTTTCTAATAAAATAAATTCATTCCATATTTATGCCTTTTTGAGGAGAATATGTTTATCGACAAAAACAGGCAAAATTCCGGTTTGCAAAAAGGATGAGAATTCTGTACAATAAATGCAATTAGCTGGAAGGCCAGCTTCGCTCAAAAGAAAAACACCCCCAAATAGCGGGGGTATTCATCACAATATTATTCAAGAAAGTCTTTTAGGCGCTTGCTCCGGCTCGGATGGCGCAGCTTTCGCAATGCTTTTGCTTCTATTTGCCGAATGCGTTCCCGGGTGACACCAAAGACTTTTCCAACCTCTTCGAGCGTACGGGTACGGCCGTCATCAAGTCCAAAACGGAGACGCAATACATTTTCTTCGCGATCCGTCAACGTGTCCAGCACATCTTCAAGTTGCTCTTTTAATAATTCGTACGCAGCATGATCTGAAGGAGAGGTCGCTTCCTGGTCTTCAATGAAATCGCCCAGATGTGAATCATCTTCTTCACCAATCGGAGTTTCGAGTGAAACAGGCTCTTGGGCTATTTTTAAAATTTCCCGAACCTTATCAGGTGTCAAATCCATTTCTTCGGCGATTTCCTCAGGCGACGGTTCGCGCCCGAGATCTTGCAGCAACTGGCGCTGGACCCTGATCAATTTGTTAATCGTTTCAACCATATGGACCGGAATTCGAATCGTTCTGGCCTGGTCGGCAATCGCCCTAGTAATCGCTTGGCGAATCCACCATGTCGCGTACGTGCTGAATTTAAAACCTTTTCTATGGTCAAATTTTTCAACGGCTTTGATGAGGCCCATATTTCCTTCCTGGATTAAATCAAGGAATAGCATGCCCCGGCCAACATAGCGCTTTGCGATGCTGACGACAAGCCTTAAGTTTGCTTCAGCAAGCCTCTTTTTGGCTACTTCATCGCCCTGTTCAATTCGCTCTGCCAGCTCGACTTCTTCTTCAGCGGATAGAAGATCAACCCGGCCAATTTCTTTTAAATACATACGGACCGGATCATTGATCTTAACACCTGGAGGAACACTTAAATCATTAAGATCAAATTCTTCCTCTTCTTTTTCTATTTGATGTATTTCAGGATCATCGTCCTCATCGGCATTGTCTTCGAGCAATTCAACGCCATGATCACTTAACACTTCATAAAACTCATCCATTTGGTCGGAATCCAATTCATAATGGGCCAGATTGCTGGCGATTCCTTCATATGTTAAAGTTCCCTGTTTTTTTCCTTTCTCGAGCAGTTGATCCTTTGCTTGTTCTAAGGTGAGTTCTGTTTCAGATAAATTGGAACGTGCTTTTTCAGCCATACGTCCCCCTCCTTCCAAACATTTCAGTACGACTACATATATGATAATGACTTGCGAAGTTCAATGATTTCCTTCGCAATCTCCATTGCTTTTTCCATGTTTTTATTTCGTTCTGCCGCTTTTTGCTCAAGTTGCTTTTCTTTTATCATTAACATTTTCCCATGTTTCAACACATGATTAACGCAATCTTTTAATTCTTGTTCAGTATATTCATGATCCACCGTCATCATTTCTATTTCTGTCACGATGGCCCGCAAATTTTTATTTGGCAAAAAATGTAAAAATAAAGACGGATCCGGCTTATTTCCTTCCTCAAAATAACCCAATAAATACGTGATAATTGCTTGGTGTTCCTCAAGGTGAAAATTGTGGCCGTCAAGCATATCCATCACCCGGTATGCCACCTCTTCATCACGCAGCATCCTGGCAATGAGGTGCCTTTCTGCAAGTATATGGGCCTGGGGCACTCTCGCTTTTTTCGCAATGAAAGGATTTGGCTCTTGCTGGCGGGGCTTTGATTTTTTCCTTTGGCTGGCCACCAGTTTTTCAAGTTGGTCTTGAAGTACTTCCAGTGATAAGGAAAATTCTTCCGCTACCTGCCGCGTATATAGATCCCTTTCCACCGGATTGCCGAGCGTACTCAGCTCCTTCATCACTTCTTCGATGTACTTTAGCCTTTCTCCTTCATTTTGCAAATTTTTATCCAATCTAAGGTATTGAAGCTTAAATGCTGTCCACGCCAAAGCATTCCCAACCACATCAGAACGAAATTTTTCTGCCCCGTACTTTTGGATATAATCATCGGGATCAAGTCCTTGGGGCAGCATGGCCACCTTTGTTTCCATTCCGTGTTGTATCAAGAGCAACCCTGCACGGTAAGCAGCTTCGATTCCTGCGTGGTCAGAATCAAAGCAAATAGTGACAGAATCAGTGAGCCGCCTGAGCAAGTGGATATGTTTATCTGTCAAAGATGTACCCATCACAGCCGTGCCATTTTTAACACCGGCATGGTCGGCGGATATAACATCGGCGAAGCCTTCAAATAGAAGGGCAAATCCTTGTTTGCGCACTTCGCTTCTTGCGGCGTAATAGTTATATAGCAACGAACTTTTATTGAAGATCGGAGTTTCAGGCGTGTTTAAATATTTTGGGTGATCATCCTCGGACAAGGAACGGGCTGAAAAAGCCACGATGTTCCCTTTCATATCCGTGAGAGGAAACATAAGCCTGTTCCGAAAACGATCGAAATAGCCTTCTCCGTTCTCCCTTTTAATAATTAATCCAGCCTGTTCCATTTCGCCTTCAGAAAAGCCATGCTGCTTTAAATATTTGACAGCGATATCCCATTCAGGCAAAGAATATCCGATTTGGAACTTTCGTATACTCTCAACAGCCATGCCCCTTGACGTTACATAATCCAATGCGCCGGCACCTTCATTAGTGTTCATAAGCAAATGGTGATAAAATTTTCCCAACAATTCATGGGCTTTCAGCATTCGTTGCTCATGTGGCGGGACATGTTGGAGGGCTATTGATTCATGCGGCTTGATATCAAGCGGAATATTGCCTTTTTCAGCGATCCTGGCCGCCGCTTCCTGGAACGATACACCCTCTGCCTCCATGATGAAATTAAAAACATTTCCGCCAGTGCCACATCCAAAACAATGAAAAATCTGCTTCTCGGCGGTGACAGAAAAAGATGGTGTGTTTTCTTGATGGAAAGGACATAGTCCAAAATAGTTTCGGCCATGTTTTTTTAGCTGGACATAATCGCTTATGATCTCGACAATATCAACAGACTGCCTTAATTCAATGATTTTTTCCTCAGGAATTCTTGCAGCCACGGTAAACATCTCCATCTCTCTTTATTTTTAACAACCATCGGCCACAATTCAACCTTATTCATCATAATTCGACAAAATCTCACGAAAGGAGCTTAAAAAGTGATGTCGATCTGCATTCCCAAAGGCTTTTGGCCCTTTTCCGAAATTTCCCCGTTCACGCTCCTTCCGGGCCCAGTATCGAAATTGAAGGGCGGTATCCATTTGATCCTCGCGGTATATCTTGCCGTTTGCAGAAAGGACAAGTACCCCTTTTTGGAGAGCCAGGCTTGCCAACCCGATATCCTTGAGGATATCCTTTGTTTTAATATTGTTCAGAATATACATATCACTTGCCTCTGCAACAGGATCTGCAAAAGTCCATTGTTCATTCTCCGCGATAATGCCAGGTTTATGGTTATACGAAGCAACGAATAACACTTTTTCGTTCTTTTCCGCAGCAATGGAAGAAATCTCTTTTTTAACAGGGCAGGCATCGGCATCGACAAAAATCACTCTTTTTTTATCCGCATAACTATTTATTCTGCATCCCTCCGCAGATTCCTTCTTATTTTTTTATTTTCCATGAATGATTATGACTTGAATTTGATTCACAATAAATAGTCTATTCTTTCATTCCTGGATCTAAACCTTTTTTATTTGATTAAACACAATTTTTTATTATAGCGTAATATTGCTGCTTTGACCAGATAAAAGCCTTGGGAATCTCCCAAAAAAAATGAGCACTCGAGTTGCGCTCATTTCATTTTTTATTCTGTATATAATTTATAATGATATTGGCCGTTTCTTCAACGGCTTTATTTGTTACATCAATAATGTGACAGCCGATTTTGCCGGAGATCAGTTCAAAATACTCGATTTCTCTGCGGATTCTTTCTATGTTGGCATAAATCGCATTATCATCCAAGCCTAGTGTGATCAGTCTTTCCCTTCTAATTTCATAAAGCTTTTCAGCGCTGATTTTTAAGCCGATGCACTTGCTGGAATCGATCTTGAACAATTCTTCAGGCGGGTCCACCTCCGGCACAACAGGCACGTTCGCCACTTTGAATCTCTTATGAGCAAGGTATTGGGATAGAGGCGTTTTGGAAGTGCGTGAAACGCCTACCAGCACGATGTCCGCCTTGAGCAGACCTCTTGGATCGCGGCCGTCATCATATTTCACCGCAAATTCAATTGCCTCAATTCTTTTAAAATAGTCTGCGTCCAACTTACGAACAAGCCCCGGCTCATATGAAGGCGTTTTGTCAAATATCGTTTCAAAAATATCGATGAGCGGACCAAGCACATCAACCGCATGAATTCCTGACTGTTCCGCCTTTTTATGCAAGTACTTTCTGATTTCCGGTTTCACCAGTGTATAAATAATGATGCTTCGGCTCATTTTTGCAAGTGATATGACTTCATCAATATTCTCTTTGACTTCCACATACGGAAACCGCTTAATGATGGCATTTGAGCCTGAAAACTGGCTGATAGCCGCCTTTGTGACAAGCTCCGCCGTTTCACCCACTGAATCCGATACTACATAAATAATTGGTTCCGTCATCCTGTCACCTTCTTTCGTCATGTAAGCTTTTCCCCCTGATCGCCAAGCGCTACAAATGCTTTTGTAATATTTGTTTTTGTCAGCCTCCCGATTACTTCATAACCTGAATCTGTTTCTTTTACTACGGGAACAGCGTCTATTTGAACATCGATTAATTTTTTTGCGACGTCAATAAGTAAATCTTCTTTTTTGCACATCGTAATATTTGGCATCCGTGTCATGATAATGTTCACTGGCAAAGTGGATAACTCTTGCTTTCCAAGACTCGCTCTTAACAGGTCTTTCCGTGAGAGAACTCCGGCTAAATGGTGGTTATCATCTGTAACAAATAATGTGCCGACATCTTCCAAGAAAATAGTAACGATGGCATCATAAACTGAAACGTTTTCATGTACGACGACAGGCATGGACTGGTAATCCTTGACAACAAGCTTTTTCAATTTGTCCGCCAGGAGCTGGATTCCCGTTTTTCCCGTATAAAAATAACCGACGCGCGGCCGTGCGTCCAAATATCCTGCCATTGTCAAAATAGCTAAATCGGGCCTTAATGTTGCCCGAGTTAAATTCAGCTTATCCGCTATATGTTCTCCTGTAATCGGACCGTTTTCCTTGACGATTTCCAATATGCGTTCCTGCCTTTTGCTCAGTTCGATTTTGCTCACCACCCATGGACATGAAATATGACATACTGATTATTATTTAGTATATACTATATCGTGTTTAAAGAAAATCACTTCTATAAAGGAAAAAGGGGTTTAGTGACCCCTTTTCCATTTATTTCACATGAATTTCATTTATTTGGGCAAACGAGCCAATCAAGTCAGCGAGCTTTTTCATTTGCGACAGCCGATTATTTCTGATGGCAGAGTCTTCCGCCATAACCATCGTATGATCAAAATA
Source organism: Siminovitchia sp. FSL H7-0308 (assembly GCF_037980985.1). Lineage (NCBI taxonomy): Bacteria > Bacillati > Bacillota > Bacilli > Caryophanales > Bacillaceae > Siminovitchia > Siminovitchia sp. FSL H7-0308. The sequence goes on along the minus strand of NZ_CP150282.1, from coordinate 1,509,883 downwards.
TGCGGTGATTGCGGGTTGCAATTGCTTTAAAGCCGAAAATCGCGCCCTTGCATCCGGTCGGGATTGGAATATTTCCCGCAATTCTTCATATTTGTCATATAGAATTTGTTCTTCCCCATTCTTAAATAAGGAAGGGTCTATCTCGCCAGCCGGTTCTGCTTTACGAGCAATATTTAATACGCGGGCCAATGATTCAATCGTTTCTTTAAAATCAGGTTTATCTTTTTGTTCATTCAACGTTTTGGCCCTGTCTACAATATCTGGCGCTCCGTTCATCTCTCCACCGAGTACCGCGTCGATGATATCATGACGGATACCGCGCTCCTGCAACATAAACTTCATGCGCAATTGGAAAAACTCCAACAGATTTTTAAGCAACCCTTCGCTCTGGCCAATGGCATCTTCTTGTATAATGGCGATGGTTTGTTTCAGCAGGTTTGTTATAGAGAGATTCCAGTTTTTATCAAGTAAAATATGGATGATCCCGGCAGCGCTTCTGCGTAAAGCGTACGGGTCTTGCGAGCCAGTCGGTATTAAACCAATTGCAAATGAAGCGACGATCGTATCCAGTTTATCAGCAAGGCCGACAACACCGCCGATTGTCAATTCGGGAATGCGATCATGGGCATGGCGCGGCATATAATGTTCCCGGATGGCCTGTGCCACTTGAACGGATTCACCTTTTTGCAGAGCGTATTTTTCCCCCATAATACCTTGAAGTTCCGGAAATTCATCGACCATATTTGTGATAAGATCAAACTTGCATATGGAAGCAGCCCGGTCCGCCAGTTCCTGTTCCTCTTTTGAGAGATGAAGATCTTGGCAAATTTCCTTCGTGATCTTCCGGATTCGTTTGACCTTCCCGGCTAATGTGCCGATTTTTTCATGGTAAATAATGTTCTCAAGTTTGTTAAGAGCAACGTCAATATCCAATTTTTTATCTTCTTCAAAGAAAAATTCGGCATCGGCGAGTCTTGCGCGCAACACTTTTTCGTTCCCTTTCATGACTGTTTCGATATAGCGGGAATCACCGTTACGAACGGAAACGAAATACGGGAGCAATTGACCAGATCGATCCCTTACCGGAAAATACCGCTGATGCGATTTCATGGAAGTGATGAGCACCTCTTCAGGGAGGCTTAAAAAACTCTCTTCAAAACTGCCGAAAAAGACAGTCGGATATTCCACAAGATTGGTGACCTCTTCAAGAAGATCTTCATCTGTTGGAACAACCCAGTTTCGTTCAACTTCCAATTGTTTTATTTGTTCGAGAATCATTTGCTTTCTTTTTTCGTCATCTGCGATCACATACTGATCCAGCAAACTTTTTTCATAATCAGCCGGTGTCGAAATAGTTGCCTGGCTTCCAAGAAAACGGTGACCCCTTGTCACCACATCGGTCTGTACTCCGGCTACGGAAAAAGAAACAGCTTCTTTTCCGAACATGGCTACAAGCCAGCGGATCGGCCTGACATATTTAATGGAATGATTCGCCCAGCGCATGTTGTTTGGAAAGTGCAGACCCGTAACGATATGTTCAAGCTCGGGAAGCAGATCTATCGTTTTCTTTCCCTGAATAAATCGCTTCACGTGGGCATATTCCGTTCCTTTTATTTCTTTAAAATAAATGTCGTCCGTCGTCATCCCGTTGGAACGGCTAAAGCCGATGGCAGCTTTGGACCAGTTCCCATCTTTATCCAAGGCAATTTTTTTGGCGGGCCCCTTCATCTCTTCTTCACTGTCATCTTGCTTTTCCGCTGCTTCCCGGATGATCACTGCCAGCCTGCGAGGTGTGGAGAAGGATTGCGCTCCGCCGTGGCTAATATGATGTTCATCAAGCCAGTTGATCACTTTTTCTTCTAGTTGGCGGATTGCTTCTCGAATAAACCTTGCGGGCATTTCTTCCATTCCGATCTCAAGTAGTATATCTCTCTTACTCATGCCCACATTCCTCCTTCACAGTTTGTAAAATCGGGAAGCCAAGTTTTTCTCTTTCTTCATAAAAAGTTTTTGCAACATGGCGTGCCATGTTCCTCATTTTTGCTATATACGCCGTTCTTTCTGTAACAGAAATAGCTCCTTTGGCATCAAGCAAGTTAAAGACATGAGAGCATTTTAAAATATAATCGTATGCCGGGTGAACGAGACCGGCTTCCATTTGCCGCTTCGCTTCTTTCTCATACATATTAAAAAGCGTAAACAGCATTTCTTGATCCGAAGTTTCAAACGTATATTTGGAATGTTCATATTCCGGCTGATAAAAGATGTCGCGAACTGTAAATCCTTCCGTCCATTCCAATTCAAACACGTTGTCTTTTTCTTGAATATAGGACGCGAGCCTTTCGATGCCATAAGTTAATTCCACTGAGACCGGCTTGCATTCCAAACCGCCGACTTGTTGAAAATACGTAAATTGGGTAATTTCCATCCCATCCAGCCACACTTCCCAGCCAAGCCCAGCGCAGCCCAAAGAAGGATTTTCCCAATTGTCTTCCACAAATCGGATATCATGCTCCAACGGATTAATCCCCAGCTTTTTAAGAGAGTCCAAATACATTTCTTGTATGTTTTCAGGTGATGGCTTCATGATCACTTGAAACTGATGGTGCTGGTACAGCCGATTTGGATTTTCCCCGTAACGGCCATCAGCCGGGCGCCTTGATGGCTCTACATATGCCACATTCCACGGCTCGGGGCCGATGGAGCGCAAAAAGGTGTATGGGCTCATCGTTCCCGCGCCCTTTTCAACATCATAAGCCTGCATTAAAATACAGCCGTAATCTGACCAATGCTCTTGCAGTGTTACAATCATTTCTTGTATATTCACGAATATCATCCTTTCCATAAAGAACTATTGGCAGCGTCAACCTTTAGGTCAAGTGGAGACCCTCAGCGGATTGAACGGATTCAAGACAAATAACTTCCATGGCGTCGTTTCCAGCGTAAAATAAAAACGCCCGTCCCATGCTTACAATCTAAGCATAGGGACGAGCGTTCGCCCGCGGTTCCACCCTATTTGCCGAAAAGCCGGCCACTTTCGTTCGTTCCTGCTCGGGACTGCCTTCTTCAACGTTCCATTCCCGGCTCCCACCATCCCGGGTTCGCTTTTATGGAATTGGGTTGAATACTACTTTCCTTCTTCGCAGTTCATGTTTTACTAATCATAAAATAAATCAAAACAAGTTCGTTGTCAACTATCATTACAGCTTACCACGCAATGAATCAAGCTGGTCCAGGAATTTTTTCGATTTTAAATAAAGACCGGAATACTCCTCATAATATAGATCAATGGCCATTTTAAGCTCTTTTTTAGTTTCGGGTTTGACTGAAATAGATCCCAGACGATTTAAATCAAAATAATAAAAGAGCCTGAGAAGCTTGATGGATTGCTGTGATAATGGCAGACGGTGCGGATCATGCTCCATACAGCGGTGGCAAATCAATCCGTTTTCCTTTATGGAAAATGAGAATGTGCCTTCCGTAGATCCGCATACGGCACATTTCTCCATCTCCGGATACAAGCCGAGAACAGACAGCATCTTCATTTCAAATATGCATGTCAAAATGTCGGGATCCAAGCCTTCATCAATATATTGCAACGTCTGGAGAAGAAGTTCAAACAAATATGGGTTGGGCTGTTTGTCTTGTGTGCTTTTATCCACCATTTCTACTATATAGGTAGTATAAGCCGTTTTGAATAAGTCTTCTTTTATCCCTCTAAAAGTGGTAATAATTTCTCCTTGCTGCAAAGTACCTAATCCCCGGCCAGCCTGCAGTAAAAAATGACCATATGTAAAGATCTGGGAAATCGCCGAGAGGCGACTATTTGGCTTTTTGGCACCTCTCGCCATCCCGGAAATTTTCCCCGCTTCCCTGCTGTAAATAGCGACGACCTTATGAGATTCTCCATAATCTGTGGATCTAATCACAATTCCTTCTATTTTTTGCAGCATGCTTTTAACCCCTTTACAGGTATCATACTGCACAGCGGGTCTAAAGAAAAGAAGAAGGAAACGAAATCAAGGCGCTTTGTACTCAAAAACATTATTTAATGCTGATGTAATGGCTCATTTAAGATACAGGATAATCCACCTCGTCTGGTTCATCCATCGGCAGAGCATTCATATGTTCCTCTTTCTCAAGTTCCTTTAGAAGCAGGTATGTGTCAATGCTTCCCGTCTTCTTAAAAACTTTCCAAGTAAACTCATACATTTGAATCCCGCCTTTCTTAAGTGGTTATATGAATATGTTTGTCCAGGCAGACCAGGAAGATTCCACGTAAATTTTGTTAAATAACAAACGACCTTTACAATCATGTTAATAATTGTCGTCTGTAAATCCAAAATCTTTCAAGTGTGAAGCTTTATTTCTCCAGTCTTTTTGGATCTTAACCCATAATTCCAAAAATACTTTTGAACCAAGCAGGTTTTCAATATCCATCCGTGCACGCTGTCCAATCTCTTTCAGCATCTTTCCTTGTTTTCCAATAACGATTCCCTTTTGTGAATTGCGTTCCACAATGATCGTAGCCATAATATGAATGATGTCTTTATTTTTCTCCGTTTTCATCTGATCAAGAACAACAGCAATGGAGTGTGGAACTTCTTCCCTCGTTAAATGCAGCACTTTTTCCCGAATCAGCTCAGATACAATAAACCTTTCCGGGTGATCCGTCACTTGATCAGCAGGGTAATATTGCGGCCCTTCCGGCAAATAATCGTTTATGAGCTGGAGCAACTTCTCCACATTGTTTCCTTCCAATGCTGAAATCGGAATAATTTCTTGAAATGGAAGCATATCTTTATATTGTTCGATGATTGTCAGCAGTTGATCAGGATGTATTTGATCGATTTTATTGATGACGAGAAAAATGGGTGTCCGAACATTTTTCAATTGTTCAATGATATATTCGTCCCCTCGTCCATATCCTTCTTCTGCATTAATCATAAACAAAATGAGATCCACTTCATTAAATGTATTCATGGCCACTTTGATCATAAAGTCGCCCAATTTATGTTTCGGCTTATGAATACCGGGCGTATCGATAAAAATAACCTGGGTATGATCGGTTGTCAGCACACCCTGCACTTTGTTTCTTGTCGTTTGTGGTTTATCGCTCATGATGGCGATTTTTTGGCCAATCACTTTGTTTAAAAAAGTTGATTTTCCAACATTTGGTCTTCCAATAATCGAAACAAAACCAGATTTAAACGTTGTGTTTTCATTCATCATGTTGTTCATTCAAATCCTCTCGAGAAAATGCAAACGGCAGCAATTGTCCTACTGTACACTCATGGGTTTCCCGCTTGCTGTTTGCCATGATGACTTTCATCCCTTTATGGCAATGTTCCGTAATCACTTGCCGGCATGCGCCGCACGGGGCTATCGGGCGGTCCGTATTAGCCGTCACAGCAAGAGCGGAAAACTCATTCACCCCCTCTGAAAGCGCTTTAAATATTGCAACTCTCTCCGCACAGACCGTCACGCTATAAGCAGCATTTTCAATATTGCAGCCGTGATAGACGGTACCATCTTTCGTCAATAGGGCCGCACCCACGGTGAATTTGGAATAGGGTGCATACGCTTTTTTCTTTGCTCTTTCCGCCTCTTGAATCAATTGGTTAATATCCATCTAAATCTCCCTTACATCCTCATCCTTATTTTACTACATTTTCATAAAAAAAGTTATCTTTTACCACAAATGCTTTTAGATAATTTCATCAATTTCCGTTAAGGGAAATTGTGTCATTATTTTATCGTATTGCAAACGATGTTTCAAATGAGACCGAAAATATAAAGAGGCTAAGATACAACTAAATCAGCTAATTAAAAACGAACAATACAGTGACACTTCATTCTAGTAGGCGTTTCTACCAGTCGGGCATTTAGGTGCCGTTTTCTCACACTTAGGCCTTTTGTGTCAACTCAAGTCTTGAAGGGGGAGTTTTACGGCACCTTACATGCGGGATAAAGTGAAACTTCATTTCTTGGTATGCCTTTCCCAAGGAATGTTAGTTGAACCAATCGGGCATTTAGGTGCCGTTTTCTCACACTTGGACCTTTTGTATTCACTCAAGATTTTGAAGTGGGAGCCTTACGGCACCTTACATGCGGGATAAATGGTCCCAGTGTATCATACGCAAGCTTTTAGCGTCGTCAGCATATGTAGACTCCTGCGGGAATAGCTCGAGCTGAAGAGACCTGCGGAAAGCGACCTTTGCTTTCCGAAAAAGCTGAAGATCCCGCAGGAAAGCGAAATAGGTTGACGTAGCGATGATAGGAATATTGTTAACACAAATAGACCGCACAATTATAAATGAATTGTTCGGTTTTGCTTGTGTCCTAGCCTCTTCAATCGAATATTTTGGGCAAGAAAATGATGAGCCCGATCAGTACAGTCAGAATCGCAAACATAAGCACCGCGCCCGCAGCCAGATCTTTTGCTTGTTTGGCAAGCTTCCTGTATTCGTCCGTAATCAAATCCACCGTCCGTTCTAGCGCCGAATTGATCATTTCCAAGACAAACATCCCAAATATACAAAATAGAACAAACATCCATTCGACTTTACTAATTTGAAAAATAAAGCCGCAGCCAGTTACTACAATGGCTGCCGCGGTGTGAAAACGGAAGTTTTTCTCATGCAAATAGACGTGTGCAATGCCCTGGAAAGCACATTTAAACGCTTGGGCAAGCCGGTGCAGTGAAAATACTCCCTTATCTTTCGAGGCCATAGCTCTTCAGTATTTCCTCTTGTTTTTGAAACATCTTTTGTTCCTCTTCAGGTGTCATGTGATCGTATCCGAGCAAATGTAAAAATCCATGGACAGCCAAAAATCCCAGCTCCCTTTCGAGTGAATGCCCATATTCCTGCGCCTGTTCACGGGCCTTGTCAATGGATATCACAATATCACCGAGCATCCTTGGAGTTCCGTGGGCATATGCGATCTCCATCTCTCCTTCCCCCAGCTCCTCCATTGGAAAGGACAGGACATCCGTAGGTTCATTTTTGCCGCGGTATGAATGGTTCAGCTCCCGTATTGCTTCGTTGGACACGAAGATGACGGACACTTCACCATCATCCTTTTCACTCATTTCCAAAGAAGCTGCATGCTTCAGCAGACGTTCTACCAACTCCAATTGGCTTGTTTGAACTTCATTTGTCTCTTCTATAAAATCAATTTCTAGCCCCATCTAACATCACCTTCTGATCTTTATTGCCAGGATACTCGATTCGCGAATGAAAAATACCGCTTAATGTTTTGCAAAACGTTTCTTTGATGATTTCAAGTTGCTTTAATGTTAAGTCGCACTCACTTAATTGCCCGTCAAGCAGTCGGTCTTGCGCAATCTGATGGACAAGCTTTTTAATTTCCTCTTGTGTCGGATTTTTCATGGATCGCACTGCAGCTTCCACGCTATCGGCAATACTGATCACCGCCGCCTCCATTGACCTTGGTTTTGGCCCAGGGTACCGAAAATCTGATTCTGAGACGTCTTCATTCAGCTTTTTTTCCTTATAATAGAAAAACTTTAACAAAGTCGTTCCATGATGCTGCCCCGCTATGTCGACAATTTCCCGCGGCATTTTATGTTTTTTTAACTCTGCCACTCCATCCGTTACATGAGCGATGATGATGTCTTTGCTTCTTGACGGGGGCAGCCTGTCGTGAGGGTTTTCCATATTCATTTGGTTTTCAATAAAGAAATGCGGCCTTCTTGTTTTGCCGACATCATGATAATAGGCGCCAACTCTGGCAAGCAATCCGTTTGCACCGATTGCTTCACACGCAGATTCCGCCAAGTTGGCAACCATGACACTATGATGATATGTGCCCGGAGCTTCCGTAAGAATTTTTTTCAGCAACGGATGATTCGGATTCGATAGCTCAATCAATTTAATCGTTGATAAAATGCCAAATCCCGCTTCCAAAAACGGCAGGACACCAATGGCTAAAACAGAGGAAAGAATTCCCGAAGCGACTCCGTATACAATATGGAAAAAGAATTCCATTTTGGCAAACTGGCCGCCGCCAATAAATTGGAGAAAAGAAATGATCAAAATGTTTATGGACGAAACGAGTACTCCTGCCCGTAAAACATTGAACCTCTCACTTTTATCCGACAAAAATAAATTAGCCGCGAGACCGCTGAATAAAAAGTAGATGGCGATCTCCATATCTATCGTTCCCGATATGTCATCCCGAAATACGATGCTGCCGCAGGCGGCCAAAATAACCGTCATAAACAATGCGAACCGCTCATTCACCAAAATCCTGATCAAAAGAGGTGCCATCGCCGCCGGAAAAATATACCCGATTTCGAAGCGGTCTACCTCTTCCATCAGACTGACGATTTTCATAATGAGAAGGGATGCAACAAAAATAATGCTGGTCAACAGCAAAAGATTTTGCTTTTGAAGGTCAGCCAAGTTTAACTTCGCGAAGGAAACATAAAAGGCCCCGACAGAAAGAAAGACAAAAATCGCAAGGCCAACAAAAGGCAGAACAGTAGGCGTACTTTTCAAAAGACCAAGCAGTTCCAAATGGCGGTATATCTCCCTGTCAATCAAATGGCCTTCTTGCACGATGATTTGGCCTTGTAATATTTTAAAAGGCTCCACTTCTTCCATCGCTTGCCGCTTTCTCTCTTCTGTCAGATCCTCATCATACAGTTCGTTGGGAACAATCGCATACTCACCCAGTTCTATAGCGGCCTGTTCAATCTCTTGCGACAGTCCCGCCGAGGAGATGCGCCCGGCCAGCGTCCCTTGTGCGGCCGTTACTTGTTCCTCCCGAATTTTATCACTCATAATCGCTTCAATGTGACTGACCAACAAATTTCGCGCCTTATCCAATTCGTCCTCTTTTGCATCGAGGAGACGAATGAGTGTTTGATCGGAAATCGTCTCAGTCACATTTTCCGTTTCATCGGTGGAAAGCTTTTCTTTCAACAAGGCGAGTTTGTCCGGCGCTTTCCCTTCTTGTTTCTGATTTTCTTTTTCCAAATCTTTTGTTTCCTGATTCACTTCTTTTACAAAATCGAAGATGGAATTTACGAGTAAAATTCGATTTTGGGCAATTTCTTGTTTATGAACATAGACTTTTTCAACTTCATCTGCCGCTTTTTGACGTTCTTCCTCTGTTTTCACTTCATCCTCTATCGTTTTTGGCGAGCGGATTGTCTTTTCAGCTACAGAGAACAACTCAACGTCATATGTTTCAGGCTTAACATTTGTATAGAGCACAGCGAACATCAGCATACTCAAGACGATGTAAATAAGTGCCGTGAAAAGCTTATAGCTAAGGATTGTCCGTACTTTGCCAATTAATTTTTGAAAATCCATAAAATCCTCCACAGACTTTTTTCATTTTATAGCAGATGCTCATATTCCAAATGATAGCAGTTTTAGACAATAAAAACACGAAATATTTTTGTGAAATAAAAAAACCCCGGAATGATCAACGTCCCGGGGGTGTCTCATTTTGAGCATAGGCAGTGATAATGCGGCCAACAAGCGGATGTCTGACAACATCGCTGTGATCAAGATGAATAAAAGTAATTCCCTTCACACCACGCAAGATGACTTCGGCCGCAATTAATCCGGATTTGGCCCCCTGAGGGAGATCCACTTGTGTAGAGTCGCCCGTAATGACCATTTTCGAACCAAAGCCAAGCCTAGTCAAAAACATTTTCATTTGAGCGTGGGTTGTGTTTTGGGCCTCATCCAAAATGACAAACGCATCATCAAGTGTCCGCCCGCGCATATAGGCGAGCGGGGCCACTTCGATCGTATCCCTTTCAACCAAACGCTGTGTATGTTCGGCACCCAGCACATCATGAAGGGCATCGTAGAGCGGGCGTAAATACGGATCCACTTTTTCTTTTAAATCTCCGGGCAAAAAACCGAGACTTTCTCCAGCCTCCACCGCAGGACGCGTTAATATAATTTTGTTGACCTTTCCGCTCCTTAATGCATTTACAGCCATGACAACAGCCAAATAAGTTTTCCCCGTCCCGGCGGGACCGATGCCAAATACGAGGTCATTTTTTTTGATGGCATCTATGTAATGCCGTTGTCCAAGGGTTTTTGCCCGAATGGATTTACTTTTGGCATTTCGGCCAATTTCTTCATGAAATAGTTCAGAAAAATAGTCAACCTTGCCTTGTTTAGACATTTTTGCGGCATAGGCAACATCCCGCGGGCCAATATGAATGCCGCTGCGCGTCACATCCAAAAGCTGTCTGATTGTCTCTTGAGCTTGGGTGACGGCTTCTTCCTCACCGGAAATGTTGATCGTTTCCCCGCGTGTCACGATTTTTATTTGAAATTCATCTTCCAGTATTTTTAAATTGTTGTCTCCACTTCCAAAAAGAATAAAAACTTCATCATCATTATCAAGCTGAATTTTCTTCTGGAATAATTCCTCTGACATATACTAATCTCCTTGGGTAATCGGTTTTTCTTTTGCTATGTTTTCAATTACTTGGAAATATACTATTAGCTTAACTTTACCATTCTCCACAGTCTCATGCAAAACAATTTCCTTATCTATTCTTGCATCTTCAGGAAGATGTTTCCGCAAATCATCTTTTGCCAAATCCTTACCTGCCTGAACCGCTTCTTCTTTTGTCAGTTCCCGCTTGAAGCTTTCGCTTTCTCGAATGGTTTCATCGATATACGCTATGGGAAGTTCCCACCCTAAAAACCTGATCGGGTGTTCAGTTTTTTCCGTTTCAAAGCTTTTAAATTCCTCTTTCCCGAAGCCCCAAACAGGAAAAGCGACCGAACCAATCTTGATACCGTGTATCCGCTTTTCCTTCCCGGTAAACACCTCAAAAGGGGTTGTCAGCGGGTATTCAACCTCGGACTGATACCATGTTTTGCCCCAAACCTCCCCTTTGGCCGGAACAAGCTGCTCTCCTTCTTCTCCGCCGATCATTCCGGATACAAGCATTTGGCCTTTTTTCACAAATTGATTGACCTTAACAATCGGCTTGCCTTTTTCAACAAACATTTCGGCGATTACCGCTTTCTTTTTGGCAACAAGATGCTGAGGACCCAGCGGCTTTGCCTTTTTCGGTTTATTTTTTTCAACAACTTGAAAATGGAAGGTTGTCCCTTTTAACTCCACGCCAATCCATGTAATATTATTCACACGCTCCGTCAATTGTTGTTGAAGCTTTTCAAGATCTTGATTGAAAAAATGAAATGTGCCGACTTTTATGCCGAGCTTGTTCAGTTCTTTGCGAATATTATGTTCCGTTTCCGGGTTTGCCCCGTTGATTTGAATGCCCCATGTGATATTGGATAATACAGTCAAAATGACAAGGAACAGAAATACACCAATAAGAAAGCCGCTGTTTTTTAGCAGCCGCTTCCAAAGAAACGGTATTCCCTCTCCGCGAATAAAAGAAACGGTACAGTCAAAGTCGCGGACGATATGCCTGAAATTATGTAAATCAAGAAGTGAGATATAAAAAAATATCGCCCCTGTTTTCATTTTCCGCATAGACCATAATGACACTTTTTTGCGCGCGCAAATATTGATAAGGCGCTCCAAACCTGTTCCTTCTATTTTTACGAGCACCCTGCCTGTTACGAACGTAACCCACCGGTTCTTCATCTGGGCCCCTCCTTACTTACTGTTTCAGGTACAATACTTCTTCAATGCGCCCTTCCAACAAAATTTCTTCCGGAAGAATCGTTTTTATCACGAATGATTTTCCTTTAATCAACAGCTGGCCTTGTTTCAGCAGAAGACGGAGTTCACGATCGGAAAAAGCGAGAAGACCTTTGTGATTTTCGATATATATATGAATTTGTCCGATAATCGTCACACGCGGGAGATCCATCAATACATCAGGCGGAAGTTCCATTTTATTAGTCATCCATTTGCGGAGCCGATCTGTCATTTTTTTGGGCATAAAAAAGAACCCCCCTTCATCTCATATGTATGAAATGAAGGGAGGTTTCATCACTCGTTTCAACATTTAGGCGGAAAAACCTGCCTTTTCTCGCCATTGATTCACGTCCTGCTAACGGACTCGCCGTTTCAATGCTTTTGGAGGACCAAGTATCTCGTGCATGATCATCCCCCGGACAATATCATTTTGATGTCCAAACAATGGTCTTTGTTCACTTGGTTTTGCTTTTTTAGGTATGAAGGTATCGGCATGATCAGCAGCCCGTTTTTGTGCAGCGCGAATTTTCTGTTCGTAGGTCTCTGCTTGCTTTTTCAGCTTTTCCAATTCTCCTTCTGCCCGCGCTTTCTCCTCTTCAATAGCAGGATTGGTTTCGATCTGTGTCAATAATATATCGGCAGCTTCTCGAAGGCTGCGGGGCATATCGACTTGAAAAGGTTTGTTTTCTTCGTCCATTCTTTCGTTTGAATTGCTTCGTTCTTCAAGATCAGTGTTTGGACGGGCAGGCTTTTGTTGGACTGGACGGATTGGCTGATGTTGGTCAGCTTTTTGTCTTTGCGGCTGATTTTTCTTTTTACTGTTCAGCAAAAAGCTTATAATGGCTATGATAATGATTGGCAAAAATTGTTCCAAAGGAGTGCCCCCCTTTCAAAAGAGCTGCCCATCTTATTTCTGTTTGTCATCATCTGGTTTCGACATTTTTCCGATAGAATCACGCATATCCGTATCTGCGTCAATGTTGCGAAGAGACATGTAATCCATGACACCCAAATTTCCAGATTTCAGGGCTTCCGCCATAGCAAGTGGTACTTCCGCTTCCGCTTCGACCACCTTTGCCCTCATTTCCTCTACTCTGGCTTTCATCTCCTGCTCGCTTGCAACAGCCATGGCCCTTCTTTCTTCCGCTTTTGCCTGGGCAATTTTCTTGTCGGCTTCCGCCTGATCTGTTTGAAGCTGAGCTCCAATGTTTTTCCCAATATCAACATCCGCAATGTCAATCGAAAGAATTTCAAATGCGGTTCCGGCATCAAGTCCTTTTGCCAGTACGGTACGAGAGATCATATCAGGATTTTCCAGGACTTTCTTATGGTTATCACTGGAACCAATCGTCGAAACGACACCTTCCCCGACACGAGCGATAACCGTTTCTTCACCTGCTCCCCCGACGAGGCGGTCAATATTAGCGCGCACTGTTATTCTTGCTTTTGCTTTTACTTCAATTCCATCCATTGCCACACCAGCAATAAACGGTGTTTCAATTACTTTTGGATTTACACTCATTTGGACCGCTTCTAATACGTCGCGGCCTGCAAGGTCAATAGCTGCGGCACGCTCAAATGTAAGTTCAATGTTGGCGCGCTGCGCAGCAATCAGAGCATTGACAACCCTGTCTACATTACCACCTGCCAAGTAGTGGCTCTCCAATTGATTAGTCGCAACCGGAAGTCCCGCTTTATGAGCTTTGATCAGCGGATTGACAACTCTTCCGGGAATGACCCTTCTCAGCCTCATACCAATCAGTGTAAAAATCCCAATTTTGACCCCGGCTGCAAGGGCTGAAATCCAGAGCCCCACCGGTACAAATGTAAATAGTATGGCTAGTGCAATAATGCCTAAAACGATCATCACAAGTAAGAAAATTGTATCAGGACCTAACATCAATATATTGCCTCCTCTTTATTTATGTTTTACACGGGGCGCACGACAATGCGGGAGCCTTCCACTTTCACCACTTTAACACCGGTATTGTTTTCAATGAAATTTCCCTCTGCAACGACATCTATCCGTTCATCATCAATCAGGACGGTTCCAGATGGCCGAAGCGGCGTAATCGTGACACCTTTTTTACCAACTAACTCTAACCGGTTTACGTTTGACACGTATCCCTTTTCAGTGCTCGTTGAATCAGTTAAAATGAATCTTTTAAAAATGTTCATCCGCTTTCCAAACACCTTTACAAGTATAATCATGAAAAGAATAGCCATAATCAGAGCAGTAACAATTGAAACAGCCATATGAATCACATTTTCTCCCGCAAGCAGCATGCTTCCTATAACAGCAACAGTGCCAAGAATCCCTAAAATGCCGCCTGCAACAAAAAATTCCGCTGCAATAAAAATGAGTCCCAATATGAAAAGAAGCAAAGATTCATACCCTGCAAGGCCGGCAACATAATGGCCGTAAAAGAACAGGAGTAAAGAAGACAACCCCATGAAACCAGGAATTCCAAAACCTGGTGAATACAATTCCAGAACAAGTCCCAAACTGGCGATGGTTAATAATATCGGGACGACAATCGGATTCGTGATGATTCGTGCAAGCGATTCCGCGAAAGTGGTTTCAACCGTATGAACCTTTGCGTTCGACATGTTGGTTTTCGCCAAAAGTTCATCGATATCCTTGACGGTTCCTTCTGAATAGCCCACTTTCACAGCCTGATCCGCTTCCAGAGTCAACAACTTGCCTTTTTCTTTCAGCTCGGGTAAATCGACTTTTCCGCTTGCCATCGCCTTCGCAATTTTCGGGTCACGTCCGCTCTTCTTTGCCGCTCCTTCCATAGCCGCAAGCCACATACTTTCAGCCTTTTCCCCGGCGGTATTTCCCGACTGGTCAATAACGGCTGCCGCTCCCATTACAGCATTGGGCGTCATATAAATTTCTTCTGTATGAAGCGCAATATAAGATCCTGCGGAAATGGCCCACGAATTAACAAAGGTGACGGTTTTGATGTTTTTTATTTCTGCGATCCGGTTTCCGATATCCCGTGCGGCATCTACCGCTCCTCCTGGCGTATTCATATCAAAAACAATCATATCGGCATTATTTTCTTCCGCCTCACTGATCGCCCGATCCAAGAATGCATATAATCCTTTTTCCACATCGTTTTGAATCGGAATGACATACACATTGTTTTCTTTGGCAGATGCCCCTACCGGCAGCAACATGCAAAAACCGGCAACAAAAAGGAAAACAGCGGCAATGATCCTTTTCATGATATCACCCCCTTCCGAAAGCTCCTATTTGTATTACGGGAGGCCTTTTCAAAAAGTTTCATTCTTGCCATTATTATATCGAAAAAAATCCTTATTAAAACGCTATTCACAAAAAAGCGCAAGCGCTCGTTCAGCGTCTATAAACTGGTGCACATGACATAAAGGAAATTTCAAGTGCGGAGGATTTTCGACGCTGATCTGATGATTAGTGAAAACCAATGGCTTTTACTGGCAAATGGCAGCTTGAAAGCTTCCTATTGGCAAGCCTCAGGCAACTATATCCTTGAAGCTAGCGCTTTTTCTGCGTATGAGTGTGATGACGATGCTTTCAAAGCCCTTGTCTTGTCGCTTTGCTTACAGTCGTACATCGTGTACATTTTGCGACGCCTTTGTGATCAACACCTTTTGAAAAACATGATGTATCACTGCCGAAGTTTTACTTGTCCAGTCGCCCCAAGCTAATCCGGCTTTTACCGGAAGCAATGTCCCCCTAATAGCTGCGCTTCTTACAGGGGAAATTTACTGCCGGGAAAAGCGGAATAAAGCGAAACACGGCAACGAAAAATCCAAGCAATTTACTTCAAAGTATCATGTTGCTTCAATCTTCAAACAGCTTTACGACGAGCTGAACAAAACTCTTCGAATATATTGCGCAGGAGCAAATTTTGTAGAGTATCCTCATGCTTTAATTTTCAAAATACAACTAACTACACAGTTTTTTCGAGGAGAGGAGACTGATATTTGCTGGGCAGTAAAACTTCAGTTGACATCGTGTGAATTTTCATACAAAAATCATCATTTCTTACCCCTGCATAGAAAAACCGGAAAGCGTGCGCTTCCCGGATTTGTCATGATTTTGAAAGGTGCTCTTGGACAAGCTTGCTTATTAGGGCGCCGTCCGCCTTTCCCTTTACTTTGGGCATGATGGCTCCCATGACTTTACCCATATCAGCTTTAGAAGAAGCACCTGTTTGTTGAATCGTTTCTCGAATTATATCGCTCAATTCATCATCAGTCAATTGTTCAGGCATATATACATTGACATAATTAATTTCATTTCGTAATTTTTCGGCAAGGTCTTCACGCCCCGCCTTTTCGAACTCATGGAGGGAATCTTTGCGTTGTTTCAATTCGCGAGAAAGAACTGTCAATTCTTCGTCTTCAGACAATTGCCCTTTTCCAAGCTTGATCGCTTCATTTTGCAGCGCTGCTTTGAGCATTCGAATGACAGAAAGCTTTTCTTTTTCCTTGCTTTTCATCGCCTGTTTCATATCTTCATCCAAACGTGCCAGAAGATTCATGAATTCACCCTCTTAAAATTTGCGCTTTCTTGCGGCTTCAGACTTCTTCTTCCGCCGGACACTTGGTTTTTCATAAAACTCGCGCTTTCTGTATTCCTGAAGAGTTCCAGTTTTGGAAACTGTTCGCTTAAAGCGGCGAAGAGCATCTTCGAGCGATTCGTTTTTACGAACAACTGTTTTTGACATCTCTCTTTCCCTCCCTCCGAACATAGCAATTACATGTTCATGCATGGAAAAAACCATGTACTAAGTTATTATATTATAATGAGAAATTCAGGTCAATCCATTTACCGTACGAAACAGGCGGTAACAATTTTTTGTGCATGTCCGCAGAAACCATCCCATATGATTCATAAGGGGGGAGGACATGCTGTACATCTGTTTATTTTTATTACTTGCAGGATGCTTTTTACTGGGGATGACGTGGATGCGAATCGGGCTGTTTCATTTGTCCGGCAGTGCGATGGAACGTTGGCTCAGACAAGTAACAGCAACACCGCTTAGAAGCATGCTTGCCGGGATCGCCATGACTGTTGTCCTCCAGAGCAGCTCCGCGGTTACAGTTATTGCGGTGGGACTTGTCTCCGCACGAATACTATCCTTTCCGCAAACAATTGGAATTATTCTTGGGACAAATATCGGGACAACTGTGACATTGGAAATGTTGTCCTTCGATGTTACGAGTTTGATCATCCCTTTTTTAGTGAGCGGCTGTTTATGTCAATTGTTTAAAAGTACTAAAAAAAGAAGTATCGGATTTATTTTATTGGGCATCGGCATTATTTTTGCTTCCATGGAAGGTTTCGGCTGGTTGTCTGGTCCCCTTTCCGACCTGAAAGCAGCGCAAGGGATTATTCGGAAAATTGAGTTAAGTGTCCCTTTTGCTTTAATCGGTGGAATGATATTAACAGCCATTATCCAATCCAGCACGGTTGTGACAGGTATTGCCATGAGTTTTCTTAGCACAAATACAATTTCCTTGGAAGCGGGGATTTTAATCATGATTGGTTCCAATATTGGCACCTGTTCCACAGCGCTGCTTGCCGGAATTGGAGCAGGCCGGGAAGCAAGACTCACAGCATATGCCCATTTATGGCTTAATGTGTTGGGAGGTTTGCTGTTCATCCCATTTATAGATACATTAGCCGAGTGGAGCCGCTTTTTGAGCCATGATCCCATGACACAACTTGCACACGCCAGTGTCTTGTTTAATGTTGTTTGCTCTCTCGTTGTATTGCCGTTTTCCACTCAATTTGGCCAATTGATCATTAAAATACATCAGCGTTAGACTTAATAGCTGCTTTTTCCGATTGCCCCCTGAATAATTTGTACGCCTGAACTCGCGCCAAGTCTTGTAGCACCGGCTTCGATCATTTTTTTTGCATCTTCCAGGCTGCGGATTCCCCCTGAAGCTTTAATACCGAGTCCATCCCCGACCACTTTACGAATCAAAGCCACATCTTCGGCAGTCGCTCCTCCTGTCGAAAAACCAGTCGATGTTTTTACGAAATCTGCTCCTGCCCTTTTAACCATTTTACTGGCGATTTCTATTTCTTCTTTAGTCAGTAGACAGGTTTCGATAATGACTTTGACAAGCGCTTTGCTTTTTGCTGCAACGGTAACCGCTTGAATGTCGCGCTCAACGAGAGTGTGGTTCCCGCTTTTCAGGGCGCCGATATTCATTACCATATCCACCTCGCTGGCCCCGTTTTCAATGGCATTTTTCGTTTCAAACGCCTTTGTTTCCGGTGTATTGGCCCCTATTGGAAAGCCGATTACAGTGCACACCTTGATATCCGTACCTTGTAAAAGTGATCTGGCATAGGCCACCCATGTTGGATGAATACATACGGAGGCGAACTGGTATGTTTTTGCCTCATCGCACAATATTTTGATTTGTTTTTTTGTTGCATCAGCTTTTAATAACGTATGGTCAATGAATGGCGCAATGTTTAAAGCCACATAATCCCCCTCCTCTTTTTGTTCCTCCTGAGTTTACCATCATGGATGAAACAATAAAAGGCTTTATTTCTTTTGGATCATGTCAGGTAATATCAGAGTCCGCTCCATTGGTCCATGCATAGCGTTTGATCATCTTGTTATTTCAATCCACGTGTTAAAATAGACTGCAAAGAATTATTCAAGGAACCTGGACATATGGTCCCGCCACGAGTCCATAATAGTGACTTCTACATCCACTTGGAGCGAATCTTGCTGTAAGTCCAATTTTCCTTTTTTGGAGAGTTTTTTCCAAGCTTTTACATCATTTCTGTACAATGTTTCAGAAAGGCGGTAAACATCAGCATCGGGATGGACTTTAAGGGCTTCTCGATAGGTTTGCAACACTTGTTGTTTGATCTTCTTGGCTGCTCTTCGTTCAATTGTCTGGATGGCTACTTTTTTGTCTATCTCGGCAATATGACCTTCTGCTTTTATTTTCATATGAAATTTCACATGGTCCGATTTCAGTTTGGGAGTAATTTTTACTTTCTTTTTTTGAACGACGATAGATCCTATCGCCTCACCATCCGTATCCAAAATAACCGGGGCCCGATCAAACTTCTCGATAGTCCAACGATATCCTTCAATATGCTTTCCTTCTACAGTGCCAAGGAACCTTTTTTTTCTATCATATAAAGTCAATCCGTTTAACGCTACAAAAGGACGTTTTTTTTCAGGTGTTTTCCAGGTCTCTCCAACAACGAATATGGAGGGAATTCTTGCCAAGTAATTAGGCTCTTTCAATTCAATCAATATTTTCCTTAAATTCACAAACGACACAAGGGTATTTTGCTTAGAAGCACTTTCCGGGGTAGCCAATAAGCTTAACGATTTTGACACATCCATCACGGGATCGGTAAGCAAAATTTCCTCCACCTTATCATTTGTACTGTAAAATTTAATTTGGTATCTGGCCTCCGGAAATCGGCTCCACATATCAATAACAGGTCCCAATCCATACTCACTTAAAAATCGTTCCGTTAAGACGATATGGGACAAATTCCCCCAAAAAATTTCATGTTGCGCAGAACGATATAGATTGAAAATAGCTTCATCAAGAATTTTGCCTGATGCTGTTGCCAACTCCGAAGTGCTCTGGCTACTGACATCTCCGCCGCCACCCTCAGTCTTTGCCAATGCCCCCAAGTTTAGGAGCTGCAAATGGACTTTGACTTTTCCATCTTCGTAATCTAAGCCAAGCCCATGTGCATAGGCGAGTTGTTCCGGCGAATTGGAATCACCGCACCCCGCGAGCGCCAAAACGAAGATCATCAGAGCAGAAAAAAAACAAAGCTTGTATTTGGTTGCCACACTCACTTCTCCCTTCTGGTTGTGTCTCGTGAATGAAACATGTTCGGTCGCTTTCTTTCAAGTGTGGGAGGAAGCTGAAAAAAAGATTTTATCGTATTGGCAAGACTGATTCTTGTTGCCAATTGTAAATAGGGTACTCCAAACACTCGAATGTTGGCCAAATATAACGTAACGGAAAATACCGATAGAAAAAAGCCAAAAAACCCAAAAAAAGATGAGATGATCAACACAAAAAATCGAATGAGACCCACAATTCCCACTAATGATTGATTAATCAAAGTAAAGATTGCCACACTTGAAGCCGCGATGACGACCAGCATTGACGGGCTCGTTAATCCGGCTCTGATCGCCGCATCACCAATAATCAAGCCGCCGACAACACTTAATGTTTGCCCCACCTGTACTGGCAGCCGCAGCCCCGCTTCACGAAAAAGCTCAAAAAGCAAAAGCATAATAAGGGCTTCTACCGCCCCTGCCAACGGGATCCCTTTCCTGGATTCAATGACGGTCGCGAGCATCGCAATGGGCAGTTGACTTTGATGGAATGAAGTAATGGCCACCCAAAAACCAGGCAAAAAGGACGCAATTCCGATCGCAAACAAGCGGATAATCCGCCCAAAACTAACATAAAGGGAAGGATATTCGGAGTCTTCCGCACCCTTGAGCAATAACATAAAATTAATGGGGACGATCACTGCATAAGGGATGTTATCAATCAATAAGATGATGCGGCCGCTCAAGAGCGCTTTGACAATCCAATCAGCCCGGGGACTGTAATCATGTGTAGGGAACAAGTATAACTTCTTATCGACAAGCTGCATGAATTGATGACCGCTGTAAATGGCATCAATATCTATTTTTTGAATGCTGTTTATGATTTGATCCAAAATTTCACGGTCCACTATATCATCTATATAAAGAACTTTTATGGCTGTCTTGGACCTTCGTCCAACCGTCATTTCTTCGGAACGCAAAGAGTTTGTCGGCAGACGTTTGCGAATCAGGGCCATATTGATCGCGATATCCTCCACAAAGTTATCCCGGGACCCTTTGATGGCAATTTCCATCCCTGACTCTTCGGGCTCCCTCTGAGGCTTCCTCTCCATATTGACAGCAAGAAGCAAGCCCTCGTCCTCAAAGAAAAAAATCCCATAGCCGGAAAATATCTTCTTAATGACCTCTTCTTTCGTATAAATGATAGTAGCGTCCTGTAATTGAAGCTTATCTAATATATCCCGATCACGTGACAACAAAGGGATATTATTTTTTTGGAAAAATTGTTCGAAAGCAGGGAGCACATGATCATTCAAGTATGGAGAATCAATCATTCCAATACAAAACAACAGCAATCCTTCCGTGTTATGAACATAAACTTTTTGAAAATGAATATCAGAGCACTTTTCAAATAGCTGTCGCAATTCTTCCTCGTTTACTTCAAACGTGTTTTGAGTGATTGATTTTTTATTCTTTAAATCGTACTTTTTCCTCCATTTCAAAACGATTTCCTCCTTTTTTCCTTTCTTTTAACGAAAAAAATAATGAGTGAAATAATGATGGATATCGTTAAATAAAAATAAAGCGATAAAGGCATGAATACACTTTTTAATAATTGATAATGCAAATCATCCCTGACCGGTATCAGAGATACTATAGTCGTAAGCCCCGCAATGACTAACAAAACAATGACTTTCAATTTCTTGGTTTTAAACCGAAAAATTTCAATCGCTGTCACAAACATGAGTGTTATACGAATGAATGCGCCTGACAACCATTGATAAATGGACAAAAAGTCGAGATGTTCCACATATCTTCCAATCGAAACGAGCCCCCATTCTTCGAAGGCCGTAAACCGTTGATTCGCTGCTTCTTTGGGGCCAAATTCGATAATGCCGCCAATAAGCGGGCCAACCGTGAGAAAAAAAAGCACGATCACTAACAAAACAATATTTCGGTAACGGGCTTGTTCGGCAAATTTATGTTGCAAAAAAATGAGCAAGATGATTTCGGCAAACCCGGAGCCCGGGTACACCATGCCTTTTACAACCGGTTCAAACCCATGTTCCAGCAACGGCTTTAGGAGAGAGTAATCTTTCACTTTTATATTTGCGAAAGCGACGAAGAATCCAAAAACAACAACGAACGCCAATATAAAGATATTCGCAATAGAAATGGTTCTAAGACTTGTACAGGCAGCCAGAACGCAAAGGGTTATAATTAAAATGGTCAGTGACCATGAAGGGGTATTTTGTAAATACGTAATTTTTGTCCACGTTATCGTCTCCCTTAGGGTGATCATCCCCAAAAAGATAAAATAAAGATATATAATTCCGCCGAGAGCAGCAGCAAAAGGTTTACCAATCCGCTTCTTTAACCATGTATACAAATGCTCCTGATTCGTAGTCTTAATAATATAAAAAAGAAGGAACCCCCAAATAATTGTAAGTGCGGCCGCAACAACCGCCGATATCCAAGAGTCCCTTCCAGCTGTCTGAATGAGTGGCGTAATCATGATGACATGATTGTGCAATCCAATGGCCGTCATGCAAAGAAAAATGAATTGCAAATTTGTGATAGTGTCTTTTTGTTTCATCAAGGATTCCTCTTTCATATGGAAGCGTCTGAAAAAATGACATTCCGATTTTAAAATCACTATCAAGTTGGAACAGAGTAATATATGACACATATTTCCCTTTAGGGGTAAAAATTATGAGTAATCATTCTAAACGTTAGGAATATGGTAAGTGGAAATACAGAGGATTTTTCATAAACCCAGACATACAAAAAGCACCTGGCGCGCAATCGTTAGTGAGAAGACGATTGGCGAGGCGGGATAGTTATAGCAGTCACACTAAGATTTACTTTCTTCACATCGCAAACAGCATCATGAAATACTCAGCTTTCCCTTACGAGCCGAACAGCTTGCTTCCAAACACTCATGATTGCTTCTAAAACAAACTTCGCGCAGCTTGCGCCGGGCTAAATAGCGCAAGAGATGCGCTAGTCTGTATCTGAATAAACTTCAAGCTGTTTTGTGATCAGATGAACAAGGATTCTCTGGGTTCGCGAGAGCGCAAGAGATGCGCTAGTCTGTATCTGAATAAACTTTCAAGCAGTTTTGTGATGAGGTGAACAAGGATTCTTTGGTTCACGAGAGGGCGCGCAAGAGATGCGCTAGTCTGTATCTGAATAAACTTTCAAGCTGTTTTGTGATCAGATGAACAAGGATTCTTTGGGTTTGCGAGAGGGCGCAGATGCAGACTTTGTTGACTTGCCACAGTAATCCGAAATCTCCTCAGCGAAAAAACAACCACTCAGAAAAAACGGGGCTTTTTCAAGGAGAAGAGAGCGAAATACCCTAGTTGCTAGGCGTTAAAACTGGACACGCCGTTTGCTTCATACGAATATTCGCATAAAATGTTCAAATAACGTCATTAACATAAAAAATTCCCCTGCGACTTCAAGTGAGAGGAACTTTCTTTACAAAAAAAGACTGCAGTCCTCACTGCAGTCAACCATTCACCCAACCATGGAAGCGGACGAATCACTGTGAAGGACACGTACAAATTTTCCTTCACAGTATGGATAACCCGCCTTTGTAATTTTCACTTTTACGAGTTTCCCGACCATTTCTTCGTTTGCAGGAAATACTACTTTCAAGTAATTGTCAGTATATCCTTCATATAAGCCGCTTTCCGGGTTTTCTTTAAACGGCTCTTCCGGGATCACTTCCAGCACTTCATTTTCAAAGCGGGAAGCATATTCTTTTGCCAATTGATCGGAAAGGGCAATGAGCCGGTGTACACGTTCATTTTTAACGGATTCAGCGATTTGGTCTTTCATTCTCGCCGCAGGTGTCCCGGTTCTCATCGAATATGGGAATACATGGAGCTCCGAGAATTGATGCTTCTTAATAAACTCATAGGTCTCCATAAACTCCTCTTCCGTTTCACCAGGGAAGCCCACTATCACATCAGATGTAACGGCTAAATCTGGAAGAGCTTTTTTCAAGAGCTCAAGGCGCTCTGCAAAAAATTCCATCGTATATTTTCTGCGCATTCTTTTTAATACAGTGTTTGAACCTGACTGCAGTGGAATATGCAAATGCCGGACAACAATGTTGGACTTGTCGATCACATCTATTACTTCATCGGTCAGTTGGCTGGCCTCAATCGAAGAAATCCTCAGCCTTTTTAATCCAGTTACGTTAGCCTCCAAATCACGAAGCAAAGCGGCCAAATTATAGTCTTTCATGTCTTCTCCATACCCGCCTGTATGAATGCCTGTAAGAACAATTTCCTTATAGCCTGCATCAACGAGCTGTTGTGCCTGGCGAACGACTTCTTGAGGATCTCTTGAGCGCATTAAACCGCGTGCCCAGGGAATAATGCAAAATGTACAAAAATTATTGCATCCTTCCTGGATTTTAAGGGAAGCACGTGTACGATCTGTAAAAGCAGGGACATCCAACTCTTCATACACACGGTTCTTCATGATGTTTTTAACTCCATTGATTGGCTGGCGTTCCTGTTTATATTGCTCAATGTAATCAAGCATTTTAACACGATCTTGCGTTCCTACAACGATATCCACACCAGGAATGGCCATGATCTCAGCAGGAGAGGTTTGCGCATAGCACCCCGTCACACAAATAACAGCTTCCGGATTTTTCCGGATTGCGCGACGGATCACTTGCCTGCTTTTTTTATCACCAGTGTTGGTTACCGTACATGTATTGATGACATAGACATCAGCCGTCGATTCAAAATCCACGCGCTCATATCCATTCTGTTTAAACAGCTGCCAAATGGCTTCCGTTTCGTAATGGTTTACTTTACAACCCAATGTATGAAAAGCTACGAGAGACATATTATCACTCCATTAATTCAAAATGATAAGAAATGGCTGCCATGGCATATAGCGGCGCCGTTTCCGTTCTTAATATCCTGGGGCCCAATCCGCAGCATACAAAGCCGTTATCCGTAAGCAGCTCTGCTTCCCGCTCGGTCAAACCACCTTCCGGACCGAAAACAATGATGATTTTTTCACCTTTGTTCACTCCGGAAAGCTTCCTGGCAAATTGGCTTCGGTCACCCTGTTTTGCTGTTTCTTCATAAGCTACGATTTTATGATGAAAATCTTCGCTGAAAACCAAGAGTTGTTCAATAGACAATGGAGAGTGCATTTCCGGAACCGCTTGCCGGTGGCTTTGTTCCGCAGCTTCCTTTGCAATTTTTTTCCATCGTTCCAGTTTTCTGGCTGATTTTTTCTCATCCCATTTTACTACGGAGCGGTCTGCATTGAAAGGGACAAACTGTGAAGTGCCCAGCTCGGTTCCTTTTTGGATCACCCATTCCCATTTATCCCCTTTGGGCAGGCCGCTCGCTATTGTCACATGAACCGGGAGTTCTGTAGCCCTGTCTTCCCATCCAATAATCCGCGCTTTCACAGTATGATCTTCCAGGGATGCAATCGTTGCCTTTGCAGCCTCTCCACCGTTGAATACAACCCAAATATCATTTCCCGGCTTCATTCTCATGACATTGACGATATGATGATAATTGTCTCCTGATAAAAGAACGGTTTCCTGGCCTTGATATTGACCATCAAGAAAATAACGTTGCATGTTTTACACCCTCTAATTCACTCTTCTGGCAATCATCGCTACCCAATCTTCCGTGATCATTGTTTCTTCTATTTGAAATCCTGCTTCATGCAGCGCATCAGCGACTGAATCTTTCTTCTGCAGGATGATGCCGGAAACAATAAAGTAGCCATTGCGTTTGCAAACTTCAGCTGCCGCCTTGGAAAAGCGGACGATCACTTCAGCCA
Organism: Siminovitchia sp. FSL H7-0308; assembly: GCF_037980985.1. Classification (NCBI taxonomy): domain Bacteria; kingdom Bacillati; phylum Bacillota; class Bacilli; order Caryophanales; family Bacillaceae; genus Siminovitchia; species Siminovitchia sp. FSL H7-0308. Next base: position 1,484,525 of record NZ_CP150282.1, on the reverse strand, counting down.
GTATGTTGGCCACGATCACATCAGCGCTTTTTTCAATGCCTTCAAGAAGATTGTTTTGTCTTGCTGAAACGATGTCTTCTACACCATTTAAAGCGATGTTCTGCCGGGCAGCTTCCACTGCCACTTCATCTAGATCAAGGGCCGTGACTTGTTCGGCCCCCAGTAATGATGCCGCAATACTTAATACACCTGAACCGGTCCCTACATCAATGACAAAGTCTTCCGGTTTGACTGTTTTTTCAAGAGCCCGAATACACATGGCAGTGGTGGGATGAGTCCCGGTCCCAAATGCCATTCCTGGGTCCAATTTAATGATTAATTCGTCACTGTTGCCAGTTTCATACTCTTCCCATGAAGGAACAATTGTCACACGCTCTGATACTTTGACAGGATGATAATATTTTTTCCACGCTGTAGCCCAGTCTTCTTCCTTCACTTCCGCAACCTTGACAAGATTTTTTCCAATATTAATTTGGTATTGAGGAAGTTTTGATATTTGTTGTTGAATGGTACTTACTGTTTCTGCATGTTGGGCATTGACAGGCAGATATGCTTTTATAATGACACCTTCATCGGGAAAATCCGCCGGATTCAATTCATATATTTCTCCAAACTGATCTTCCCGCTTCTTATCCAGGTCTTCCCTATCTTCTATTGCAATGCCTGCAGCGCCAGCTTCATGCATGATATGACTGATGGGCTCAATCGCTTCATTTGTCGTATAAACACTGATTTCTGACCATTTCATGGTTAATCCCCTTTAAAAGCGCGCTTCATTTTATCGAAAAAGCCTTCATGCTGCTCATCAAGCGACTCTCCGCTCATTTCGGCAAATTGGCGAAGCAAGTCTTTTTGCTGATCGGAAAGCTTTGTAGGCGTTACAATTTTAACGAGAACATGCTGGTCTCCTCTGCCGTAACCGCGCACGTTTTGTACACCTCTGTCACGAAGGCGGAAACGCGTTCCGGTTTGGGTGCCGGCAGGTATTTTTAACTTGACCTTTCCGTAAAGTGTCGGCACTTCAATTTCATCCCCCAGGGCAGCCTGGACAAACGTGATTGGCATCTCACAATAGATGTCATCACCGTCTCTTTCGAAAAACTCATGCGGGCTTACTCGGAAAACAACGAATAAGTCTCCCGGTGGACCACCATTGATTCCGGGCTCCCCTTGGCCTGCTACACGCATTTGTTGACCGTCGTCCACGCCTTTGGGGATTTTGACACTGATTTTCTTCCTTTTCTTTACTTTCCCTTCGCCATGGCAAGTCCGGCACTTTTCTTTGATAATCTTGCCCGTTCCATGACAGTATTGACAGACACGCCGGTTCACAATTCTTCCAAATGGCGTATTTTGTTCAATATTTAACTGGCCTGTTCCGTGACAATGATGGCATGTGTCGGATGAAGTTCCGGGTTTGGCTCCGGAGCCCCCACATGTATCGCATGATTCTTCACGCGGTATTTCAATGATCGTTTCTTTCCCGAAAACAGCTTCTTCAAATGTCAATGTCATATTATACTGCAAATCAGCACCTTGCCGCGGTGCGTTTGGATCTCTGCGTCCACCGCCAAAAAAGGTGCTGAATATATCTTCAAATCCCCCGAAGCCGCCAAAATCGCCGCCTCCAAAACCTTGCGGCCCTTCGTGACCGAACTGGTCGTACTGGGCTCGTTTTTGATCGTCGCTTAATACTTCATATGCTTCGGTGATTTCTTTAAACTTTTCATCTGCGCCAGGCTCTTTATTAATATCAGGATGATATTTTTTGGACAAACGGCGATAAGCCTTTTTAATCTCATCTTTTGTAGCGTTTTCCGATACACCAAGCACTTCATAGTAATCACGCTTACTCATGTCTCCACACTCCCGAATCTTTTCACATAACTTTCATTTTACCATAATTGATGGACTGATTAAAAGGAGAATAACTTTTTATCCTCACATGAAGAAAAGTCAAAGCCTGTAACGTGGCTTTGACTTTTCCTATCTGCAAACATGTTATTTTTTAGACTTGTCGTCGTCCACTTCTTCAAACTCGGCATCGACTACATTGTCGTCCCCGCCGGCGGCATCTTGCCCCTCGGCCCCTTGTTGTGCCTCGGCTTGCTTTGCGGCTTCTTCATATAGTTTCATGGACAAGTTTTGCACGATCTCCTGTAGAGCGTCTTTCTTTTGCCTTACTTCTTCCATGTCATTTTTTTCAATCGCCGCTTTTAAGGCATCTTTTGCTTCTTCGGCTTTTTTCACTTCCGCTTCATCCACTTTGCCTTCGAGGTCTTTCAAAGTTTTTTCGGTCGTGAAAATGAGTTGATCCGCTTCATTTCTCAGTTCAACTTCTTCTTTCCGCTGTTTATCTTTTTCCGCATTTTCCTCGGCTTCTTTAATCATGCGTTCAACTTCCTCTTCAGATAAACCGGAGGAAGATTTAATGGTTATGTTTTGCTCTTTTCCAGTACCGAGGTCTTTGGCACTTACATTCACGATGCCGTTTTTATCAATGTCAAACTTGACTTCTATTTGCGGGATGCCCCGAGGTGCCGGAGGAATATCCGTCAACTGGAAACGACCCAACGTTTTATTATCCGCTGCCATAGGACGTTCACCTTGGAGTACATGTATATCCACGGCAGTCTGATTATCCGCAGCAGTTGAAAAGACTTGGGATTTGGATGTCGGAATGGTTGTGTTGCGTTCAATTAGTTTTGTAAATACACCACCCATTGTTTCAATCCCAAGCGATAGCGGGGTTACATCAAGAAGGACAACATCTTTGACATCGCCTGCCAATACTCCGCCTTGGATCGCCGCACCCATCGCTACGACTTCATCGGGGTTTACACCTTTATGCGGATCTTTTCCTGTCTCTTTTCGAATTGCTTCTTGAACCGCCGGAATTCGGGTAGATCCCCCTACTAGAATGACTTTATCAATTTCTGCAGCCGATTTTCCCGAGTCTTTAATGGCCTGGCGTGTAGGACCCATCGTTCTTTCAACGAGCTCAGAAGACAGCTCTTCAAATTTCGCGCGTGTTAAGGAAATTTCCATGTGCAATGGTCCCGCTTCTCCCGCAGTGATGAAAGGCAGGGAAATTTGCGTTTGCGTCACACCGGATAAATCTTTCTTCGCTTTTTCAGCTGCATCTTTCAAGCGTTGGAGGGCCATCTTATCCTGTGATAAGTCAATCCCATGCTCTTTTTTAAATTCATCAACAAGGTAGTCGATGATTACCTGGTCAAAGTCGTCTCCGCCCAATTTGTTATCTCCGGCTGTTGCCAACACTTCAAAGACGCCATCGCCAAGCTCAAGAATGGAGACGTCGAAAGTACCTCCCCCAAGGTCATAAACGAGGATCGTTTGATCTTCATCAAGCTTTTCCAAACCATATGCAAGCGCGGCAGCGGTTGGTTCGTTGATGATCCTTTCGACTTGAAGACCCGCGATCGTTCCGGCATCTTTCGTAGCCTGGCGCTGAGAGTCGTTAAAATAGGCTGGTACGGTAATAACCGCTTTTTCAACTTTCTCTCCAAGATAATCTTCGGCATAAGACTTTAAATGTTGCAAAATGATCGCCGACAGTTCTTGAGGAGTGTAACTTTTCCCTTCGATATCCTCTTTGTGATCACTTCCCATATGGCGCTTGATGGAAATGACTGTATTAGGATTTGTAATCGCCTGTCTTTTAGCCACTTCACCAACTTGGATCTCACCATTTTTAAAAGCGATCACCGAAGGTGTCGTCCGATTCCCTTCCGGATTGGGAATTACTTTCGGTTCTCCTCCTTCTAGTACGGATACACACGAGTTTGTTGTTCCCAAGTCGATTCCGATAATTTTACTCATTTTCCGAATAACCTCCTTCACAATATGTACGAGCTAAACAACACTATTTGCTAACTTTTACCATCGCTGGGCGAATGACGCGGTCTTTTAACATGTACCCCTTCTGAAATTCCTCAACCACGATGTTTTCGCCTGCTTCATCGTCTTCCGTTTGCATAACAGCTTGATGGAGATTGGGGTCAAACTCTTTGCCGACAGCTTCGATTTGTTCTGCCCCTTCACTTTTCAAAGCCTCAATGATGCTCTTGTATACCATGTTTACCCCATCGAGCAGCGCTCTTGTCTGCTCATTATCCGGCTCAATCTGCATGGCACGCTCAAAGTTGTCTAACGCCGGAAGCAAGTTTGTAATTAAATGCTGGGCTCTATATTTTTCATCCGCTTCCTTGTCGAGTTTAACGCGCCGGCGGAAGTTATCAAAATCGGCGAGAAGGCGTAAATAGCGGTTTTCGTATTCTTGTAGCTTTGCTTCAAGCTCTTCTATTTTCTTTGCCTGGTCCTCGGAATCACCCTCCGGGCCCTTTGCATGCTCTTCGTTCGATTCCGCATGTTCCTCTACGGCTTCCACGCCGCTTTCATTCATTTCTTCTTCTGACTGCAATTGTTCTTTCTGTTCTTCTTGCATGTCTTCACCTCCTTAAAATTTCATAAAAAATTGACACGGAAAAGTGGAAATCAGCAGAAATCTGCCGATTTCCTTGAACCATACCATTTACTGTTATCATTCCATAAACAGTTTTGTCAAGGCATCACTCATATCCTTACTCAAGTAGTCAAGCAAGCTGATGACGCGAGAATACTCCATCCTTGTCGGGCCTAAAATGGCAATTGTTCCAACCGGCTCTTTCGCAATCGAGTAAGTGGCCGTGATCAAACTGCAGTCTTCCATCTCGGTAATTTCATTTTCTTTGCCAATCTTGACATGGATGCCGTTCGGGATATGCCTAAACAGTTCATAAAACCCTTCTTCCTGCTCTATTAAGTTTAATAGAGATTTCACTTTATGAATATTATGGAACTCGGGCTGGTTGAGCATATTTGTTTTTCCGCCAAAAAAGATCTTTTCATTTGCCGGAATATCGATCGATTCCAAAATGGATCTTAAAATAAAATCATACTGATGTACATTCTTTCGAAGGATTTCTGCCACTTCATGTTGGATTTTTTCTTTTAATTCAGCAATCGGCACTCCCGCCAATTTCTCATTTAAAATATTGACAAGCTTCTCGATATTACCGGGCGCATAATGTTCAGGCAAAGTAAACATGCGGTTTTCCACGTGGCCGGTATCGGTTATGATGATGGCCACTGCCTTATCTTTGGCAAGCGGCACGATTTGCAATTGCTTCAGCTTATGTTCTTTAACTGCAGGCCCAAGAAGAATGGCCGTGTAGTTGGTCAATTCCGATAAAGTGCTGGCTGACTTTTGAACAACATCCTCCAGCTCATAAATTTTTTCCGCAAAAATGGAATGAATCATCTTTATTTCGTGATTGAGCAATATTTGCGGAACCAATAAATGGTCGACATAATATCTGTATCCTTTTTCTGATGGAATCCTCCCGGAAGACGTATGAGTTTTCTCAAGAAAGCCAAGCTCTTCCAAATCGGCCATTTCGTTGCGAATTGTTGCCGAGCTCAAATTGATTCCTTGTTTTTTGGACAGGCTTCTGGAGCCGACTGGCTGAGCAGATCTGATAAAATCATCAATAATGACTTGTAAAATACGAAGTTGACGATCAGTCAGCATCACTTATCACCTCTGTTAGCACTCTCGTTATTTGAGTGCTAAATCTAATATAAAAGTATCAAAATGGCGTGTTGATGTCAACGATATTTGACTCATTACGAAGCAAAACGATCATCCGGTCAAAAATGACTGAAACACTTCATTTCCTAGAAAAAGCCCTTGCTTTGTCAATTGGAGCCGATCACCTTTTTCGGTTAACAACTGTTTGGAGATCAACCTTGCAATTTCCCTGCCAAAAACCTCTTTTGGATGAGCTGAAAATTTGTCCTGAAAACAGATCATATTTACCCCGTCCTTTTTCCGAAGCCCAAGAAACATTTCTTCTTCCATTGCTTCCCTAGGCGTCACTTCATGTTCCGTGAAAATGGGCAATGTTCCAGCAGCCAACGGTTCCATATATTTTTTTAACGGACCGTAGTTGGCATATCTTTTCGCATTCACATAACTGTGCGCACCAGCCCCAAAACCAAAATAGGGCTCATTATTCCAATAAACGAGGTTATGTTTGCTTTCAAAACCCGGCTTGGAAAAATTGCTTATTTCATATTGACAAAGTCCGTTTTTTTCCATGCTATCCATCAGGTCCTCATACATCCGAGCTTCTAATTCTTCACCTGGCAGTTTCAGCTTTCCCTTTCTCAATAAATTGTAAAACACCGTCTTTGGCTCCACGATTAAGGAGTAGCCGGAATAATGAGGAAGTTCAAGCGCAAGCGCCTCCCGAATTGTTATCAAAAAGTCTTCTTCCGTCTGCCCGGGCAAAGCATAAATTAAGTCAATGCTTATATTTGTAAAACCTTCCTTACGGGCAAGGTCGACGGAGCGGTATACATCTGCTGCACGATGAGAGCGGCCGATCTTTTCTAAAAGCTCGTCATTAAAAGATTGGACACCGATGCTTAATCGGTTTACCCCATAACTTTTCAGGATTTTCAGTTTCTCTTCAGACAAATCCCCCGGATTTGCTTCAAACGTAAATTCTCCTTCTTTATATGGAAGATGTCTCTTGATAGCTTTGCAAAGTGTCTCGAGTTGCCGTTCATTCAATGATGTCGGGGTTCCGCCGCCAACAAATACGGTTTCCAAGCTGGCATACGGATACAGTTCGCTATAGATTGAGAACTCTTTTTCAAGCATGTCCAAATACTCATCTACAGGCTGGGTATGAAGATAAAATTTATTGAAATCACAATAATGGCAAATATGCTCACAAAATGGTATATGGATATAAGCGGCCTTCAATTTGGTCACAACCTTGTTTTTTAAATAGTTCCTCCGAAGTGGAAAGGGAAAGAGACGGAACCAGTTCCGCCTCCTTCAAAAATACAGCATTTGATTTCCCGGATGCTCTCATTCACTCACTCTTAGCTTATATCGCTGTTTTGCCAAAATGCTGCGCCTAGCATCTGAAGGTCGCAAGCCTGTGAAAGTATTAAACCGGGGCAGTCGCATTTGCATCGTCGCCAAGCAAGATGCAGCTTTTTCAAAAATGTTACATGATTTTCAAAGACAAATCCGCTTGGCTGGAAAGCTGCCTCGGGAAACAATTGGCTCTATTTTCCCGGATCATCCATTTTTAATACAGCCATAAATGCTTCTTGAGGCACCTCTACGGACCCCACTTGTTTCATCCGCTTTTTTCCTTCTTTTTGCTTCTCCAACAATTTACGTTTACGGGAGACGTCGCCTCCGTAACATTTGGCCAAAACATTCTTGCGTATCGCCTTGATTGTTGATCTGGCAATGATTTTGTTGCCAATGGCCGCCTGGACCGGCACTTCGAATTGCTGGCGGGGAATAATATCTTTCAGCTTTTCTACGATCGATTTGCCACGGTCATATGCAAAATCCCGGTGTACAATAAAGCTTAACGCATCCACTTTTTCACTGTTTAATAATATATCCATTTTGACAAGTTTGGATTCTTTATAGCCTACAGGCTCATAATCAAAAGACGCGTAACCTTTCGTACTGGATTTTAATATATCAAAGAAATCATAGACAATCTCCGCAAGAGGAATTTCATAAACGACGTTAACCCGGATATCATCCAAGTATTGCATGTCAATGAAATTGCCGCGCTTTTCCTGCGAAAGTTCCATGACTGCCCCAACATAATCGTTCGGCACCATCATAGACGCCCTCACATATGGCTCTTCCACCCGCTCAATTTGTTGAGCGTCGGGCATATTGGCAGGGTTATCAACATTTATTTCGGTGCCGTCATTTAAATACACCTTATAAACGACACTTGGTGCGGTCGTAATCAAATCAATTTTAAATTCCCTTTCGATCCGTTCCTGGATGATTTCCATGTGTAAAAGCCCCAGAAATCCACAGCGAAATCCAAAGCCAAGCGCCTGCGAAGTTTCTGCCTCATATTCCAATGATGAGTCATTTAATTCGAGCTTCTCCAAAGCTTCTCTCAAATCATTGAACTTCGCTGAATCAATCGGATACAGACCGCAAAAAACCATCGGGTTCATTTTCCGATAGCCGGGGAGAGGCTCCGGAGCGGGGTTGGCGGCGCTTGTAATCGTGTCCCCTACTCTTGTATCTCCGACATTTTTAATAGAGGCCGTAATAAACCCGACATCCCCTACCGTCAATTCGTCTACCACCATTGGTTTCGGTGCATGAACACCTACTTCAACTACTTCAAACTCTTTCCCGTTCGCCATCATCTTAATGCGGTCACCGGCTTTAACCGTACCTTCCACAATTCTGATATAGGCAATGACACCCCGGTATGCATCATAAAGCGAGTCAAAAATCAGTGCTTTTAATGGGGCCTCCGGGTCACCTGTTGGCGCCGGGACCTTTTCAACAACTTGTTCCAAAATTTCATCAATACCGATTCCTGCTTTTGCCGAAGCAAGAACAGCCTCGGATGCGTCCAAACCGATCACATCTTCTATTTCCTGTCTAACTCTCTCCGGGTCTGCTGCTGGCAAATCAATTTTATTAATAACCGGAAGAATTTCCAGGTCATTGTCAAGCGCCAGATAGACGTTTGCCAATGTTTGCGCTTCAATCCCCTGTGCAGCATCCACAACAAGCAGGGCTCCTTCGCATGCCGCGAGACTCCGTGATACTTCATACGTAAAATCGACGTGTCCGGGCGTGTCGATTAGATGAAAAATATACTCTTCTCCATCTTTCGCTTTGTAAGTCAATTGAACAGCATTTAGCTTTATCGTAATACCCCGCTCACGCTCTAAATCCATAGAATCAAGAAGCTGGTTTTTCATCTCACGCGACGAAAGGGCTTCTGTTTTCTCCAATATGCGGTCTGCCAAAGTAGACTTTCCATGGTCAATATGGGCAATAATCGAGAAATTTCGTATCCTTTCCCGTCTCTTTATTCTCTCTTTTTGATTCATTATGTTCTTCACTCCTGTTAATCGGCGCATGTAAACTAGAATAAATTATATCAGTCCATTATTCAATAAACAAAAAAAGCGCATATGCGCTTTATCCGGCAATCCGCCAAATGGAAGATGGATATACGTTCAACTGACAAACAGATCAACCAATTTTTGGGTCACATTGGTCACAGTGTTGCCAAGTGCTCTCCCCAAGGAAGAAAAAAAATTGAAGGATTCCATTTCCTCCAGCTTCTTCTTTTTGTCTTCCAATGTTTCCATAGAATGAACCTCATTGCCAAGCAAAGCGGCTTCCATATTCCCGTCATCTCCTTTTTTCAAGTGAACGGGCGACGGAAGCGAGGTGTCTTCATATCCTTTCATCGAGCGCATTCCTTCATTTGCTTTTTCCATGCCGATCAAGACACCGATGAATAACAGAAACACTGAAATAACGCACTTCAGGAAAAACTTGCCCATATCATTACCTCTTTCATGACACTTCTCTATTCATATATATGTATCAATAGAGTTGCTAGAACAAACACAAACAGCTTGCTTTTATCTTTTATCTAGTTTTAAAACCGACATCCTCTTGGTCAACATTCGTATGAAGGGCTGCATTTAAACCAGAAGCGATCAAGTTTCCCATGTCTTCAATAAATACATCCACTTCTTTTGGCGTCACCATTAAATTATGTCCGAGCGGAGCCAATACCTCATGAATGAGTCGTCTCTTTTCATTTTCATCGAGCATGCCAACAATCCCCAGAAACGTTTTTCGCCCCGCTTCTTCAGGCAAATCTTCATTCGTCAGCTTTCTTTTTTCGCCAAATGATAGGCCCGCAGGGGACAATGAACGAGAAGGTCTTCCCGATTCATCCATCTCCCTTCCGAAATGTTTGAGAATAAAATCAATCGTATCACTCGTAATCGTTACCGCATCGACTACAGTGGGCACTCCAATGGAAATCACGGGGACTCCGAGGGTTTCTTTGCTCAATTCTTTCCGCTTATTGCCGATCCCGGAGCCGGGGTGTATACCCGTGTCCGAAATTTGAATCGTACTATTGACTCTTTCAATTGACCGGGAAGCAAGAGAATCAATCGCGATAATAAAATCCGGCTTAGATTGTTCAGCAACGCCGAAAATAATATCACTCGTTTCAATGCCGGTAAGCCCCATCACCCCGGGAGCAAGCGCACTGACAGGCCGGTACCCTTCATCAACATGTTCAGGCTGTAATTCAAATAAATGTCTTGTTACAATTAGACGCTCACAAACGATAGGACCGAGTGCGTCAGGCGTCACATTCCAATTTCCGAGGCCGACAACTAAACAGCTCGCCGTTTTGGGAATATGTAAATTCCTTAAAAAGCGGCTAAACTCTGCGGCGAAAATCTTCTGCACTTTTTGCTGAAGCGTGGCATCCTGACTGCGGATTCCTTGAACCTCAATCGTCAAATAATGCCCGGCTTTTTTCCCGATTTTCTCCTGGGCTTCCTCTGTAATCGTCACTTGGGAAATGTGGACCTCATCAATCTCCCTTTCTTCAGTAATGACACCCTCGAGCTCCTGTTTGCCACTGTCGGCTTTTTTCTTTCTTGCATGGAGGTCGATCGCCATTTCATACGCCTCTTTTGCCAAGTCCGTCCTGACTGAATAAGCGCTTAAATCCAACTGTTCATCTTTCAAATTTGTTGTGCCTCCTTATGCCATGTCTTACTAACACATTTTCTCCTTTCCGGCGGAAATTCATTCATGGTACGATGGGATGACAATTTGTATTGCAATATAAAAGTCTCTTTGATAAAATACTCTTGTTCTATAAGATAACGAACAGGTATATCGAGTAGCCAATGGTGTCAGGAGGTGAATAGAATGCCAAACATTAAATCCGCCATTAAACGCGTGAAAATTAATGAAAATAAATATGCCCAAAATTCAGCTTTCAAATCAGCTATGCGCACAGCTGTGAAAAAGTTTGAAGTGGCTGCTGAGCAAAATGAGGAAAATGCACAAGATCTTTTTAAAAATGCTATCAAGCAATTGGATAAAGCTGTAACAAAAGGACTTATCCATAGAAATGCGGCCAACCGCCAAAAAGCACGCTTAGCCAAAAAATTAAACAATCTTGGTGCGTAACCAACATAAAAAACGACCCGAAACGGTCGTTTTTTTGATGTTGTTTCATGAACTAGGCTGAACGAGCTGCATCAGGAATAGTTCAATGATGACTTTTTTATCCATTCCTGTTGATTTCATTTTCAAATCACTCTCTGCGAGCATTTCCATAATCCGGATTAGTTCCTCGGAAGAAAAAGATTGAGCCTGTCCTGCCGCCAATTTGACCCGATAAGGATGCACCTTCAACATTCCGGCAATTTGCTTTTGACCATAACCTCTTGCCGTTAATTCTTTTACTTGGTAAATGAGTCGAAACTGTCCTGAAAGTACGGCAAGTATTTTAATCGGCTCTTCATTTTGTTTAACCAAATCATAAAATATTTGTAAAGCTTCTCCAATATGCCGTTTCACAACCTTATCAACAAGCGTAAAAATATTTTGCTCCAATGACCGAGAAATCAGCTTCTCTACCGCTTCCACGGTAATGTGTTTGGAGTCCGCGGCATAAAGCGCCAGCTTCACAATTTCTTCGTTCAAAATCATTAAATCATTGCCTGCCAACTCAAGCAACATGTCGATTGCCTGATCTTCCATGGACACTTGAAGGGAAGTAGCTCTATTTTCCACCCATTTTCTCAAGCTGTTTTCATTAAGGGGTTTCGCATCCAAGACGTCCGCGTTTTTTTTCAACAGCTTAACCAGCTTTTTTCGTTCATCCAGCTTTTCATACTCGCCTGTGAAGACTAGCACAGTAAAAGGGGCGGGGTTTTCCACATATGCTTCCAATCTTTTTAAGTCATGGGTTACTTTCTCTTTTGTTTTTAAAGACGTTAAAAAAACAGGATTATGTAAAATGATCAACTTTTTTTCACCCATAAAAGGCAAAGTTTCGGCATCATCAATCGCTAGATCGACACTAGTTTCTTCCAGATCGTAACTTGAAAAATTAAACTCCGCTTCCTCTTTCGTTAACACATTCGCCAATAATTTCTCTCTCGCCTCATTGATTAAAAACGGTTCAGTTCCATATAATAAGTAAAGCGGTGAAAATTTCTTTTCCTCGATGCTTTTCAAAAAAGCCATAGACAATCCTTCTCTCTACCTGATCTTTTAATTACATCGTAAGGAAAGAGGAGGATTTTGACAAGTGCAATGGGGACTCCTTTGCCCGCAGGCCAAGTGTCCCCCAATCTATATGAACGCTTATGAATACGACCTAGGACACGTATTCATAAGCGGAAAAACGCTTCATTACATAGTGTGACCGCAAGTGAACAAAGTATATGTGTCAAGTCTTGTCAAGAGTGGTAATGGAACAGTGGATTTTTTTTGCGCATTCAACTATACTAAAGTGGAAACAGGAGGGGTAGTTGTGAAAGAATTTGAATTTGAACAAAATGTTCAATCAAAAAGAAATGATGCCGTAGATTCCGGAGTTGGCTTTATAGTGTCATTTGTATTCTTTACAGCGATTTTTGTGATTGGAACAGTTATTGAAGTGCTCGGAAAATAGCGAGAATAAAGAAGAAGTTTGCACATGCAAGCTTCTTCTTTATTTTTACAAGGTGAAAATGATATAAATATATTCTCTCGAAGCAAACTGCTTTGTCCAACAAAGCCTCCAACGACTGGCAAATTTCCTGCGATAACAACAAAATATGCTCTGCATCAATGTTATTCGATGAGGTCTTGTTCAGTTCGGCGCAAAATTTCAGTCAAAGTTCACAAAAACGCCGCGACATACAGGGTGTACAAGGACAAGCGAAGCGACAGGACCAGGAAAGATCGAACAGCATGCATCAAACATGACACGCCGAAAAAGCGCGAGCTATGCATAAACATGACACACGCCGAAAAAGCGCGAGCTTTACGGACTTCACTGCCTGATCTCGCCAACAAGATCCTTGCGATATTAGCTTTTGTTCCACTTTAGCGGCCCAAGTACACAACGTTGCTTGAAGCGCTTGAAGTTTTGCTTTCATTATCGCGCTTTAACTGACAGTAGGTTTCTGCTTTAAGAATCGAGATGAAGCGTAGTATTGAAGGACACAACGATTATGTCAACTAACAATCAGCGGCCTGCTTAAAGTTTTCCCTTTTGTAGGCTGCTAATTATGACGGACATCATCTGAAATATCATATTGTAAAATGGTCTGAAAGGTTCCTTTTTTGGAGCGCCCAAACGTAAAATGGACGGCACCTTGAAGGTCTGTACGAAATATCCGGACGCCATTGTTCTCAAGAGTTTCCAACACTTCCGGATGTGGATGGCCATACCGATTGTTTTGGCCGGCGGAAATAACTGCGTATTTCGGTTTAATTTGTTCCACAAAAGACGGAATGGTCGATGTTTTGCTTCCATGATGACTGACTTTAATGACATCAGCTCGGAGCCTAGAATAAACGGCTATCAATTCCTCCTCTCCTTCTTTTTCTACGTCCCCCATAAACAACCATGTCATCCCGCCAAATTTTCCATATAAAACGAGTGAATCATTATTCCCTTCATATTGATCATCAAACGGATAAATCATTTGAAAGGTGCCTGACTTATTTTTCCAGCCATATCCTGCCTTCACTTCCCTTACGGTAATTTTTTTCTCCTTTGCCAGCCGAACTGTCTCCAACATGAGCGGTTTTTCCCACGAATTTGGCGTAATGTACACTTTCCCAATTGAGATTTTCTCCATTAATTCCCTTGTAGCACCGATATGATCGACATCGCTATGGGTTAAAATCAGCTTATCGATTCGTTTAATCCCATGACTTCTTAACACCGGAAGCAAAATATCAGTTCCTACCTGAAATGTCCTGTTCCTTTCCTGCCATTCTTCCTTTGGAAAAAAGAGCTGGCCGCCAGAATCAATCAAGTATGTACCCCGATTGTACGGCAGCTTAATCAAAATACTATCCCCTTGACCCACATCAATAAAAACAACCTCGCCATATGGAGAAAAACGGATGGCAAAACAATGAATAACAAGAACTAATACAAGAGGAAAAACAGACAAAACAGGGTGGTTTTTTCTTTCGGCCAGCAGGAAGTAGATGAAAACACCGACAGTCATGAAAATAATACTGACCAAAGAAGGCTTCCCTGTCACAACAGTCGCAAACGGAAAAGAACCTGTCCAAATAGCAACATTTTCTGATGCCGCCAATACCTTGTCCAAAAAAATGGCAAGATACCCGGAGAAAGGCGGAAGAACAAAACTGAGACAAAACAATACAAAAATGACGGGAAGAAGAAAAAGCGTATAAAAAGGGATAAACAGAAGATTGGCAAACAAACTGATGATAGAAAATTCATGAAAATGGAAAGAAAGAATTGGAAGTGAACTGAGAAGCGAAACCATTGAAATGTGGATCATTTGCCAAAAAGAATGAAGATGCCGAAAAAGAGGAACCGATAAAATAATTCCGAAGCTAACGGCGTACGAGAGTTGAAACCCGATATGGTAAACCGCATAAGGGTCAACGAATAAAAAAAGTAAAAAGCTGATGGAAAGAGCATCAAGTGTTGACAACGGCAGCCGCCACCTTTTGGCAGAAAAAATCAATAACGCCATAAGCACCGCTCTCACAACCGGCGGATTTCCCCCACTTACAAAGCCATATAGTGGAAGCCAAACGAGCATTACCCGATATACTGTTTCCCATGTACAGCCGGCACGAAGAAGCAAAAAAACGGAAGCCCCAACAATCAAACCCACATGGAGGCCTGAGATGGCAAGCAAATGAACGACCCCTAGCCTTCGGTACCCCTCATTGGCCTCTTCCGAAATGGAGTCCCTGTCTCCAAATATAAGGGCTTCTCCGTAAGCGGCCACCCGTTCCGGGAACATGCCGTTCATTCTCTTGATTGTGTCACTTCTCGCATTTTTCAGGAAGTGTAATACCGAAAAAGAAGGCTTTTGACAGACAGCCGGTGAAAAGTGATCCGGCTCGAACAGCCAATAAATCTGTTTCCTTTTTAAATATTGTTCATAATGAAAAGCATGCATGTTTCGTTTTGGTTGAGGGCGACTAAGAATGCCTTCTAAGTGACAAATGTTGCCGGCTTGTATATGAAGCTGTATTTGTTGCTTCTCCTGTTTACTTTTCATTTGGTAGACAAGCATAAGTTTTTCCTGTTCGGATGTTGTCACGATGGCCTTCAGCCGATCACCATCTATTTGCGGAGTTTCTTTGAAGGTAACAGAAAGGCGGGCAGAACCCGGAGAAGGAAAATGTGTCACGCGAAGAAGTTTTGCTTTTTCAGTTACGAGAAAAAATGCGAGAAAGCATCCAGCGGCCGAAATCAGAATCCGCTGCTTTCGAGTATAAACAACTCGGGCGAAGAGCAATATGCTAAATAACCAAACAAGAAAATGGTTTTCCAAAGAATGTAAGATGCCAGCCAGCGCTGACAGTGCGAGAAATATCCATTGACCTGCCATATATTCCCCATTCCTTATATATATTGGGGAGAAGCTATTCAGCTCTCCCTTTCATCATTGGCAAATGCCAAAAAAATCTTTTTATCAAGGGGTACGTGCTCAACATGGACACCGGCATGCTCCAAAAGTTCCACCGCGTAAGGGTGGTTCCGATAATTTTCAGCGTAATAGACTGACTTGATGCCTGCCTGGATAATGGCTTTTGTACACTGAAGACACGGAAAATGTGTCACATATATTTCGGCATCTGTAGTAGCAACCCCAAACTTGGCACATTGAATAATAGCATTCATTTCTGCATGAATTGTCCGTACACAATGCCCATCGATTACGTAACAACCCTCATCTATACAGTGGACACCACCGGCAATTGAACCATTGTAACCACCGGCAATGATACGATTATCACGAACTATCGTGGCCCCTACAGTAAGCCTGGTACAAGTGCTCCGATAAGACAGCAAATGGCTTTGGGCCATAAAGTATTGTTTCCAAGAAATTCTTTCCATCTTTTTCTCCCTTTCCCCACATATCTTTCATTCAATGTTTTACTTAAGTTTATCTGCACACCACTGGACAAGTCAACGAACCGTGATGGAATCTTGTAGTTTTTCATACGTTTTTCCCCCGATCCCCGAAACATTTTTTAAATCTTCCTCTTGTTTAAAACCGCCCTGTTGTTCCCGATAATCAATGATGGCTTTTGCCTTGGCAGGGCCTATACCCGGCAATGTTTCCAACTGAGAGGCATCGGCTTTATTGATATTGATTTTATCCCCCTCTTGTCCGCTAATTCCCTGGCTTCCGCCACCCTGCTGATCGGAGTTGACCATATGAACCTCAGTCTCTTCTCCCATTTCTGGAACATAAAGAACCATTTCGTCATGTACTTTTTGTGCCAAATTGAGTTGTTTTTCATCCGCTTTTTCAGCTAAGCCTCCAGCCAGACTGATGACATCTAAAATACGGTCGCCTTCTTTCACCCGATACAATCCAGGCGTTTTTACGGCTCCTTTCACATCTACATACATCGGCTCCTTTCGCTCCTCGGAAACGGAAGGGGCAGCATCTTGAACTGGAGGTTCAGCTTCTGCAGTAAAAGATATATCATTTTGCACCACCGGCTCCTCCCAAGGCTTGCTGAGAAACAAAAACAATCCGATGACTATCGCCGCCGCTGCCATGAAAATGAATTTATATTTTTCAAAAAAAACCATCTTATCTACCGCCTTTCTTTCCAGTATATTTTTTTACGTATGGGCATATATTGTCAGGAATAGTAAATGTGAAGGAGGGAACAGCATGAAGGTTGGAATGATAGGAACCGGCAATATGGGAACCATTCTCACAGAAGCTCTAATCAATGGCGGAGCGGTTTCCCCTTCTGAATTAACTGTAACAAATAGGACTTTAGGAAAAGCTTACGACCTGCAAAAGCGTTATGAAGAAATTACCGTGGCCCAAAAGCCTGATGATGTCATAAACGAATCAGAATTAATCTTTATTTGTGTAAAACCATTTGATATCGTCAAAATGGTCAAAGAGCAGCAAGCGCTGTTTACCAAGGAAAAATGTCTCGTCTCGATCACGAGCCCCATTGAGGTGAAGTGGCTGGAAAACTGCGTTGCATCCTCCTGTGCCAGAATTATACCAAGCATTACAAACCGGGCATTATCAGGTGTTTCGCTCGTCACTTTTGGAGAGAGTTGTGAAGATCGGTGGAAATCCTTTTTGAAAGAAATGTTTTCGAAGGTGTCTGTTCCGGTGGAAATCGACGAAAGTATTGTTCGGGTTGCTTCCGATATTGTCAGCTGCGGGCCCGCTTTTTATTGTTATTTAACAAGAAGACTGATTGACGCAGCCGTCAAAGAAACAAGTATTGATGAAAAAACAGCGACCATCCTTTCTGAAAGTATGCTGATTGGCTTTGGCGAATTGTTGAAAAAAGGATATTATTCTTTACCGGCCCTGCAAGAAAAAGTGTGTGTAAAAGGCGGAATTACCGGGGAAGGAATCGATGTATTAAAGCGGGAAACAGGGGATATGTTCGAAAAGTTGTTTCAGGCAACCCATAAAAAATTCGCGGATGAAGCGGATTCCATCGAGAAAGCGTTTTACTCTTAAAGCATATGTTACATTCTTTTTAAGATTCTTGCAATCCTTTCTTGTCAACGATTCACTTGTTGCCAATGACCTTAGCGCATGATAAGCATGCCGACCGCTTAACAATCGGCAATGCTTATTTTTTTCTGCATGTAAAAAAGATCCGCTTAGACGTTTTTATCGGGGGGTCCTCGGAAAAGTCGGCTGTTACCCGAAGAACATCAAAACCGGCCTCTTTTAGCCATGTAGTGTACTGTTTCACTAGATATGTCCGCTGATAATGCCATTCATCGATCCGGTTGAATTGCCCCGTCATATCATCCAAAACAAAAAAAGTAAGCTCATGTTCAACAGAATAGCGGGCCGTTCCGGGATAAGATTGCCATATATAGGCAATATCCTCCTCATTTAATGTAAATGTCCTGTTTGCAAACCCGTGAAGCATTTGGAAGGGAGAGTGGACATCGAACAGCAAAAGCCCGCCATCCCCCAAATGACTATACATGCGCCTGAACGTCTCTTTCACTTGATCTTCGGAAGCCAAGTAGTTTAAAGAATCACAAAAAATCGTGATGAAATCATAAGTGGGCAATCCTTCCAACTGGCTCATATCCTGCTGAAACAACGGCAAGTGAATCCCTTTATCAGCTACCTTGGAGGCAGTCACAACCAACATGCTGTCGGACAGATCAACGCCCGTTACTTGAAATCCTTCCCTAACCAGCCTGATGGATAACTCCCCTGTACCGCAGGCCACATCGAGCAGCCGGTTTCCCGAAACATGAAACCGGCTTTTTTCGTCGAGGACATATTCAACCCATTTGTCATATGGAGCATCAGTCATTAAGCGGTCATAAATATAAGAGAATTGTTCATAACTCACGGGGCGATTTCCCTTTGAAGGTTTTCCATTGGCGCATCACCCCAAAGGCGCTCCAAGTTATAATAACTTCTTTCCTCTCTATGGAAAATGTGGGCTACCACATCCCCCATATCAATAAGGACCCAGCGGGCTTCATCCAAACCCTCTACTTTTTTGACGTCCAACCCCAATTCTTCGACAGAGTGGACTACTTCCTTGGCGATGGCTTGAACCTGTTTTTCCGAGCTGCCATGACAAATAAGAAAATAATCGGCAATCAACGAAACACCTTGCATATTCAAAACAACAATATCTTCCGCTTTCTTGTTCTCCGCCGCTCTAAATGTTGCTTTCAATATTGATTTTGCATTCAAAATGGGAATTCCTCCTTTTATCCCGCATGTAAGGTGCCGTAATACTCCTACTTCAAGACCTAAGTTGATACAAAAGGTCTAAATGGGAGAAAACGGCACCTAAATGCCCGATTGGTTCAACTAACATCCAGTAGGAGTTGGAAGAAAACGCCTACTGAATGAAGTTTCACTTTATTTTACCATGTCATTATATGCCTCTAATGTATCAGGAAAGATTTGAGCCGATTGGTCGATCAAAAATTTCATTGTGTTTCCAATTGCTTTTGTTAATGCCAAATCCAAATCCGTTTTAGCAAGGGCCCTGACTTCATCCAATCCGGGAAACTGGCGTCCAGGCTCAATATAATCTGCCAAATAGATGATTTTTTCCAATAGTGACATGCCGGCTCGTCCAGTTGTATGATAGCGGATGGCGTTGATCACATCTTTATCATGGATCCCCATCTCTTCTTGAACGATGGATGCAGCCACCGGACCATGCCACAACTCCGAATGGTAATCCAACAATCGGGAATCAAGCTTTTTTTCCAGAATGACTTTTTTTAACTCACTGATCGGTTGGAGCTTCGCATAGTCATGAAAAATAGCGGCGATTTCCGTCTTTTTCTCATCCGCTCCGTATTGTACCGCCAAGTCCAATGCGGTTTTCAGAACCCGTACCGTGTGATCAAATCTCGGCCCTGATATTCTTTGCTTCACGATTTGTAATGCTTCTTCACGATCCATACAACCGATTCTCCTCTATATATCGGATTACACTGTCTGGCAATAAATATTTTACAGATTTCCCCGCCTTTACCCGATTGCGAATAAGAGTGGACGATATATCCACTTTGGGTACTTCAACAATTTGAATGGGGTACGGTGTTTCTAACTGAAAACGCGGGCGGTTCGTACCGACGAATCG
This sequence comes from Siminovitchia sp. FSL H7-0308, assembly GCF_037980985.1. Lineage (NCBI taxonomy): Bacteria > Bacillati > Bacillota > Bacilli > Caryophanales > Bacillaceae > Siminovitchia > Siminovitchia sp. FSL H7-0308. Next base: position 1,464,754 of record NZ_CP150282.1, on the reverse strand, counting down.
AACAAGTTTGACGAGTTCATCAATTTTATACCAGTTTGGCAAATACTCCACCATGTCGGCACCGATAATAAAATAAAAGTCAGCGTCAGGAGTTCTTTCCTTTAATTCTTTAATCGTATCGTACGTATATGAACGCCCGCGGCGTTCCAATTCGATCTTTTCCAATGAAAACTTTTGGTGATCCGCAATAGCAAGTTCCACCATCTTCAGGCGATCCGTCGCACTCGTTCCCGTATTTCTTTTTTTGTGGGGAGGTTCTTGATTTGGCATAAATTTTATTTCATCGAGCCCGAGTTGATCAAGCGCTTCATTGGCGATAATTAAATGCCCTAAATGCGGCGGATCAAATGTTCCTCCCAAGATCCCTACTTTTCTGCTCATACTGTCCACCTTTGCCAATTAAACCGGTAGTTCTATCGTTTTATGTTCTTTCGATTCTTTATATAAAATGATGACATTTCCAATCACTTGAACAAGCGTGGCATCGGTTCCCTTGACAATAGCTGCCGCCACCGTTTCTTTGTTTTCTTCACAATTTTGCAAAACGCTGACTTTAAGCAATTCGCGGGCTTCCAATGCTTCACTTATTTGTTTGACCATATTCTCATTGACGCCACCTTTTCCAACCTGGAAAATAGGCTGAAGGTGGTGTGCCTTTGATCGTAAAAACCTCTTTTGTTTTCCTGTTAACATATTATCCTCCTATATGTGCCGTTACAACTTCGGTCATCCGCTGGACATCCGGTGTGATGCCTGTCCATTTTTCAAAAGCGAGCACTCCTTGATGGACGAGCATCCCAACCCCATTTTGCGTCTTTGCCCCTTTTAGGGCTGCCTGTTTTAAAAATTCCGTTTGGCCCGGGTTATAAATAATGTCGGAAACAAATGCACCCGCATTTAACCTGTCAAGCGAAACAGGGCTTTTACCTTCGGTTGAAGCCATCCCGATCGAGGTCGTCTGAATAACGAAAGAGTAGTTCCCCATTTCCTCTTCTGCTTCTGCCAAGGTCAGCGCGCGGGATCTTGTATCACTTGAGCTCGAATCAATCATTGCTTCCGCTTTTTCAACCGTCCTGTTGCATATATCAATATGCTTGACACCGACCGAAAGCAGCGAAAAGTAAATAGCCTGTGCCGCTCCCCCGGCCCCGATCACAAGTGCCGATTCTCCAGCCAAATCTTCTTTCCAATCCATTTGCAACGCTCTGACAAAGCCCATGCCGTCCGTGTTATACCCGACAAATTTCTCGCCTTTTCGCACAACCGTATTAACAGCCCCGATTTTTTGCGCGAGCGGGTCTATTTCATCAAGCAACGGCATGACCGCCAACTTATGGGGAACTGTTACATTGAATCCTTGAACACCCATTACTTTCATTCCCTTGATGGCCACCGCCAAATCTTCTTTGGCAATCCGAAAAGGATGATAATAAGCATGGATCCGCAATTTCTCAAATTCCTGATTATGCATTTGCGGCGATAATGATTGATGAACCGGATCTCCGATAATCCCATATAATTTCTTCAACATCCATTCCTTCCTCTCCCGACTTAAATGAGCGCTTTTCGAAGCATGACGCCAACGCCTTTTGGAGCGTATGCGGCGACAAACGCTCCTTCGTTGACAGTGACCCAGCCAAGGCCCGAAAACACGATATCCATTTTTTCTTCTTTGATTTTATATTCATGACGAATAAGCTCAGGAAAGTTATCTAATGTTTCCTTTCCCGGCGGCTGCAACATTCCCCCAGCATGAACCTTATGCAAATGATCCGCTTTTTCAAGTTTTGTGCGGTGAATGTCTATGCTGTTCGCCAAATAACAGACAATTGGCCGTCGTCCGCCCTTCAAATAATCAAGGCGGGCAAGTCCCCCAAAGAAAAGGGTCTGTTGTTCATTTAATTGATAAACACGCGCCTTAATTTCTTTTTTGGGCGTAATGGTCTTTAAATCTTCTTTACTGATAAAGTGGGCCATTTGATGGTCATTTATGATACCCGGTGTATCGACGAGATGCTTGCCGTCGTCCAGTGGAATCTTGATCATGTCCAAGGTAGTACCAGGAATTGGCGAGGTAGTAATCACGTTTTCTTGTCCTGCCGTTTCTTGAATAATGCGGTTAATAAAAGTCGATTTTCCTACATTGGTACATCCGACAACGTATACGTCTTTCCCATTCCGCAATTGCTCTATTCGTTCTATTGCTTCCCTGACTTGATATCCTTTTTCCGAACTGACAAGCAGAACATCAATCGGATTCAGCCCCATTTCCTTCGCCTCTTTTTTCAACCATGATGCCAGCTTCCCTTTATTTGTTGATTTCGGCAGCAAATCAACTTTGTTTCCGATAAGGATGACCGGGTTATTTCCGACAAATCTCTGCAGCCCCGGCAGCCAGCTTCCATTTACATCAAAAATGTCTATAATGTTTACAATTAAACTGTCTGTTCTGCCTAGTTCGTGCAATATTTGGAGAAAATCATCATCATTTAGTGAAACATCTTGGACCTCGTTATAATGCCTTAACCTGAAACATCTTTGACAGATGATTTCTTCCTTTTCCAATGCGGAACGGGGCGTATAGCCCAATTTTCCGGGTTCCGCCGTCTGGATGGCTGCTCCGCAGCCTATGCAATGTAATTCACTGCTATGATTCACATTTCTTCCTCCCATTGAATCAGCCCTTTTCGCTTAAGATTCGCCATGATTTTTCTTTCAATCATTCTGTTGAAGCGGGTAAAAAATCCATCAGACTGGGCTACCGGAACGACCAAAATCGTATAAAAACCCGCGCGGTTTCCTCCGAATACATCCGTCAATAGCTGGTCTCCCACGATGACTGTTTCTTCTTTGGATAACCCCATTTCTCTTGCAGCCTTTCTAAATCCCGAGCCCAATGGCTTTCTTGCTCTATGTATAAACGGTATATCGAGCGGCTCCGAAAAAGCCCTCACACGATCCTGATTATTATTCGAGACAATTGTTATTTTCATGTTATGCCTTTTCATCTCTTCCAGCCAGTCCACAAGCCTCGCTGTTGCGTTTGGGCGGTCCCATTCAACAAGCGTATTATCAAGATCCGTAATAATTCCTTTTATACCTTGCTCTTTCAGCTTTTCTGGCTGTAAATGAAATATACTTTTTAAATATTCGTTTGGTAAAAATAGTTTTAACAAATCCGTGCACCTCGTTACATCTTTTCATATGTTCATCATATATAATCTTTGTGTATCTTTCAAAATTTAACAAACGGAAAAATAGTAATGAAACTTTTCGACAAATAGATACAACCTTCAAACTGTGGGTAACTTTATAAACAGAATGAAAGCATCTTTGACAAGGTTACGATCTTTTATAAACAAATTAACAACAACTTATCCACCACTGATTGTGGATAAAGGAACGCTTGTTCCAGCGTCTTTTATTTGTTAAAGTGAATATAACATACAATTTACCAGCGTATTCCATAAATAACAACTTTAGAACTTGAATTCCTCTGGGAGGTGGAGTGGTGAAAAAGTTGTCAGATGAACTATTGATCGAAACGTATTTTAAAGCAAAAAAGTTAAACTTAAATCGTGATTTTATTACGCTGATGGAAACAGAAATCAAGCGGCGCTCCTTGGCTTCGCAAATAAAAATATCATGTTGAAACCCTTCAAAGGTTTAAGCACCTGTTTTCAGGTGCTTAATTATTATGAGCCGAATAAATTTGTCCAATCGGAGCCCCCATTTTCAGCTCGGATGCCGGTTTGATGTCATCACTCAATGTAAAGCGGTTTTTTTCAAACAGCAAGATAACCGTCGATCCAAACGAAAAATAAGCTACTTCCTCCCCCTTTTGCCAAATTTTGTTGTTATTTGTAACCACCACTGAATTGATAAACATGGCGCCTACTTTTATTATGGCGACCGTCCCACCTTCCGTCGTCATTTCTGTAATGACCCGATAATTTTTCGATAATGCCGACTTGCCGTATTTTAACCCAAGCCGGTTTACCGGATAAGATTTGCTTCCTCTCGAATAAACGGACTCCACTTTGCCATTCACCGGACTGTGTATGCGGTGATAGTGGGAAGGACTCAAGTAAATGATCATGAAAGTGCCGCCAGTAAACTTTTCTGCTTTCTCTTGGCTCCCAAGTATTTCGGCAACGGAATATGTTTTATCCTTTACCACCATCTCCTTCGTTGGATGAATAAGTCCGACTTCCTCCAACACACCATCAACGGGACTTGTTACGATGTCACGCCTCTCGTCAATTGGACGTACAGTCTCTTTAAGCTTCCTTGTGAAAAAAGCATGCAAATTCGGGTATTGGCCAATATCTCCTGCTATTTCTTCATGATTAATCCGGTAAACCCTCGCATATGATTTTATGAATGGCCGGCTTAACCGGGAACATGAAAACTTTTTAAGTGCATTAGAAGTCAACGGCCCGTTTGACAACTCAATAAAAAACCGATAAAGTCGCGCACGCAACAAAAATACCTCCAGACAAAAAAATTCTCCTTAACTTTCCGTTCTAGAAATCATATAATGATATAATAAAAAGGCTTATGAAAAAAGGAGGAATCAACTTGTTTTTATTTGAAGTCCTCGATCATACCATAAAGAAGTTAAAATCCCAAACTGCCAACTTACTTTCCCTGGTTAACTTAGGACTTGGGGGATTTGCCATTATCGCCGGCATAAACGGCCAACTCCACTTAAGCCTTGTATTCATCTTTATCGCCGCTTTAGCCGACCGTTTTGATGGAATGGCTGCCAGAAAGCTGCAAATTGAATCGGAGCTGGGAAAACAACTCGATTCAATGAGTGATATTATTTCGTTTGGTGTTGCTCCCGCCTTGTTATTATACCAAGGAATTTTACATTTGTTTGGTTTTCCGGGTGTATTTTTTACGGTACTTTACATTGGATGCGGCGCATTCCGCCTTGCAAGATTTAACTTAACCGAGAACAACGGCTACTTTACGGGGTTGCCCATTACTGCTGCGGGCTGCCTGTTGACATTAAGCTTTTTAGCCGCTCCCTACTTGCCGCCTTCGGCATTCTTGTTTATCACTCTTTTACTATCTCTGCTTATGGTCAGTACATTTACTTGGAAAAAAATCTAAAAAGCCAGCTGCGCATAATAAGGCGCAACTGGCTTTTTAGCATGCGTTATCCGTTTTTTTGCTCCGGCGGCTTCCCGCCTTTAGACGAGGGAGCTGTCCTTATATGCAAATCCTCAAATACGCCTCCCCCTTCATAAATCATCCGTTCCACTTCCAACTGATATTCGCTGCAATGATCGTTATTGGGATGATTTGTAATCATCATCACCCTTTCTCTCGTCATTACTTATGAATCATCTTTCTTTTTACTCCGATTCATTTTATCTTTTTCTGCCCGGTAAAATTCGTGAAACATTTTCATCAATGCTCTTTTTTCTATCCGAGATACATAACTCCTGGATATCCCCAGTTCTTTTGCTATCTCCCTTTGCGTCCGCTCCTTCTCCAGATTTAAACCAAAGCGCCCAATAATAACTTCTCTCTCCCTGTCATCCAAAACATCGATATATGCTTTTACCTTTTCAAGCTCCATATTTAACTGTATCGTTTCAAAAATGTCTTCAGCGTCAGACTTTAACACATCCATTAAGGAAATTTCATTTCCCTCTTTGTCTTGGCCAATGGGGTCATGGAGCGATACATCTTTTCTTGTTTTTTTCAACGCCCGTAGATGCATTAGAATCTCATTCTCAATACAGCGCGCTGCATAGGTTGCCAATTTTGTTCCTTTACCGGTGGAATAGCTTTCAATTGCCTTGATTAAGCCAATTGTACCGATTGAGATCAAGTCCTCAGAGTCTTCCCCTGTATTTTCAAATTTTTTGACGATATGGGCGACAAGCCGCAGATTATGCTCTATTAGTATGTTTCGCGCTTCTTCATCTCCTTCTGCCATTTTTTTTAAATATTTTTTTTCTTCTTCAGGAGAAAGCGGCTGAGGAAATGCATTATTTTTTACGTACGACACTAAAAAGATAAGTTCTTTCCATAACAGACCGATTGCCGTCAAGATTCCCGACAATTCCTCACCCCCATTTTTTAAGCCTTACATGAAGTATATGTGTAAAAATGGGGACACTTGCTTGTCTTTGCAAAATAGGATTGAAGGCAAGGTTCAATCCATTTACAACATTAGATGCAAAAAATTTGACTCATTACAATACGATTTGATGGGATGGGCAATCGTCAACCCTTTGGGGATATTTGGCAAGCTAAACTGGTTCTGAGGCATCATGAACTCCCTTTGGTGGCTTTCTATGGGGCCATTCGAGATTGCAGCATTTAAAGGCTTCTCTCCCCATGTTCACGATCGTATTCCAAATATTGATGATCGGTTCTACGGTCTCTTTTCGAGGATGAAGCATCATATATCAAGCTTATCGAGCCAACCACCACACCGGATTCTCTCCATGTTCACCATCGTATTCCAAATGTTGATGATCGGTTCTACGGTCTCTTTTCGAGGATGAAGCATCATATATCAAGCTTATCGAGCCAACCACCACACCGGATTCTCTCCCATGTTCACCACCGCATTTCAAATGTTGATGATCTTTTCTTCAAAAAGTCCTTCGAGATTAAGGCATCATATACCAAGCTTATTGAGCCATTCACCGGGTTTTCTTCCCGGGTTCGGCACCAACACCAACTTGGATAATATTTATCGAATCGGCAAGTATCATGAGTTATCTGAATAACCTTCCATTTTGGCCGCTATACTTATTTGGTTTCTCCCGAAAGAGAAAATAAAAAACGGGGCGACCCCTTTGGATCAAACCCCATTTCCTTTTTACAAAAGCTTGATCATTTCAATGACGAGTGCAGCGGAATTGGCCGATGCTCTTTCAATGAATTGATCAAAAGATATTTCAGATTTTTTTCCAGCGATGTCAGACAGTGACCGGATGATTACAAACGGCGTGTTAAATAGGAAAGCCGCTTGTGCTATGGCGGCGCCTTCCATTTCAACCGCCTGCAGATTTGGGAATTTCCCCCGGACAAATTCTACCTTTTCCGGGTCGCTCATGAACGAGTCTCCGGTTGCGACCAGCCCTTGTTCCGTAGTTATTCCCGTTATTTTTTTTGATGCTTTTAGGGCCGCTTCCATTAAAGCCGGATCAGCTTTAAAAGCAGCAGGCATTCGCGGCACCTGTCCATACTCATAACCGAAGGCGGTAGCATCCACATCATGGTGGCGCACTTCGTTTGATATGACCAGGTCTCCGATGTTTAAGTTCGGATTGTATCCTCCAGCAGACCCTGTATTAATGACTGCATCAGGCTTATATTTTTCTAATAAAATGGCAGCTGACATGGCTGCATTTACTTTTCCAATTCCCGACTTTAACAAGACGGCCTCTTTTCCCGCCAGCAGGCCTTCCGTAAATTCGAAACCGCCGATCACATCCGTTTTTGCATTGTCCACTTTTTTTCGCAATAAGGCAACTTCCTCTTCCATTGCCCCGATGATTCCTATTTTCATGGAAATATACTCCCGTCTGTCCTTATTTCTTATCGTTTTGTATTAATTTTTTTACTTCAGTCGGCTTCCAGCCTTCACCATCAACCCACTCAATCAAGACCCTGTATGTATCCGCACTGCCCTTGGCTGACACTGTGGCGATAGCCTGATTTTGCCTGTCAGCTCCACCTTCAATCCACCAAAGAATCATGTTGTCTTGCGGAATGTTAACAGCGTAGGAAACTGCATTCAACTTCTCGTTCCAATCCACTGTACCTTTGTTAAACGATGGCTGATGGCCATTGGCCTGTTCTGTCCCGACCGGTTCCCAACTCGGGTCAACGATGACCTTTTCTACGTTTGGTTCATCACTTTCTTTTTCAATTATTTCTTCGGATTCCTCTTCAGGATCTTCCTCGGGTTCTTCTTCTGTCGCTTCATTTTCTTCTGCAGGTTCATTTTTTTTATCACTGTTCTTTTGCTTAGCTGTATTTTTCGAGTCTGGCGGATTAGAAGCAACATCCGGTTCATTCGGGTTGTCCCCGCCGAAAAAAATTCTCCCGCCCACAATTAGAATAAGAATTATTACGATCGCGATAAGCGTATTTAAAATGATGTTTGTCTTTCTTCTCTTCGCCCTGAGTTCAGAGCGTGAACGTTGATTAAAGTCAACCGGCATGGTATCCCTCCGTTTCTCGTTGACAATATCATATCATGACCGGAGTTATACGTGAATTATTTTTATTGGGTTGAAAGATTAGAGTGAGCTTTATTCTCCTCGTAAACCATCGAAACGATATCACCAAATAGCATATTGATCCCCCCTTCATCTGAAGGGACATCCAAATTGACAACCACAAGGGCATATTTCGGGTTATTAAATGGAAAATAGCCCGCAAACCATTTGTGATGCAACTGCTCGCCATCTTTCTCCCTGGCAGTTTCAGCGGTTCCGCTTTTACCCGCCACCTCATAAGCAAGAGTTTGGAATACATTCCCCGTTCCGCTTTTTGCTGTTACAACCTTTCTTAAAAGCTGTTGTAATTGCATGGCAGTATAAGGGGACAGTTCTCTACCTTTTAATTTTTTTTCAGCAAATGTGGCCATCACCGTTCCATTTCCGTATTGGATTTCGGAAGCAGTCTTAACGGCCATTTTTTGACCTCCACGGGCGATTGTCGCCATCATGTTTGCCACCGAAACGGGTGTTAAGCGAACCTCCTGCTGGCCAATTCCAGTTTGAAAAACATAATTGCGATCACGTCTACTCTCCTCATTTGCGAAAACTCTTCCATTGTCATGGTCAAATTGCCGAAAATGTTCCATCTGAAAAAGTTGGTCTTCCCAAGAAACAGAACCAATGGCACCCATTTTTTCGGCATACTCCTCTAATTTTTCGGGATCTTCTTTAACCAATTTCCATGCCAGTTCCGCAAATGTAATATTGCAGCTTTGAGCAAAACTGTCCTCAAAATTCAAGTTGCCCAGTTGTCTGCTTGCGGCTTCCCCTCTGAGTCCCGCATTGCAATTATATAGTTCTTCCTTGTTAACAAGCCCCTCTTCTATCGCAGCGGCCGCTACGACTGTTTTAAATACTGATCCAGGGATAAGCTGCTTAAACATCCAGTTCACCGAGCCTTCATCAGAAAAAGGGGTTTTACGATCAATATGTGGCCGCGAAGCCGCCGCTAAAACTTCATTCGTCTGGACATCGAGCAAAATGGCTCCGCCTTTTTTAATATGGTGCAAATCAAGCAAGTCTTCTATCTTTTCCTGATAAGGGCGACGAATCGTTGTTTTCACTTGCAAAGGGTAAAAAGGGTTTCCGTCTCCCGTATATTTTACTTGAATACCGAATAATGGGTGGCCAATCCCGTCCACATGATAGACAAGTTTTGATTCACGCTCGGGAAGTAAAAATTCATCAAACTGTTTCTGTAAGCCGGTCAAACCAAGCTTTACATTCGATCTATCTTTTTTAGGGTAACGTTCTTGGAACATTTCCTCATTTTCACCGTAAATGCCAATCAACTGGGCAGCCAGCGGTTTTTCAGCAGGGAATTTTTTTTCTACGGCAAAAACACCCGGCACATCCAAATGCTCAATTTTTTCTGTTTGCTTTCCCGTCAGAATGTACGGCTGTTCCAATCCGGCCACAAACGGCTCCTCGGCATATTCCACCTGCTTTTGAAGTTCTGCTTGGGGAATATTTAAAATTCGGGCCAATTCCCCGCTTTTCCAATCAAGTGTTTTAATGAAAGGGAATAGTACGAGAACGGTTTTCTTTTCAAACGAGAGCGGGCTTCCTTCCGAATCCAAGAATTGCCCCCGTCCATCATCAAGCACAAGCTCCAACGTCCTCTGTTTTACGCTTTCCCTGATCAGGTTAACACGATGCTTTGAAAAATGTTCCGTTTGAAATAATTGTATTTGCATAAGCCTTCCCAGTAAAACCGCAAACATAAAAAGTATGGCCATCACAATGACTAGAATCCGCTTTTTCATGGTACAGCACCTCATCCCCATTGTTGCCGCGGAATCCATGTGATAACCGTTGAATCTGAAAACTTTGCAGGTACCAACCCTTTAGACACAAGGTGCGATTGCCGACCAGAAGTTCACCAAGCATTTCAATGAAAAAAAACACGGCCGCCATTTTTTTAGCTGCCGTGCATTCCATTATTTGATCGAGATGATTCGAACCCGCATTTCACCACCCGGTGTTTGAACGGTTACTTCATCATTGACCTTTTGCCCGATTAAGCTCTTGGCAATCGGAGAGTCATTGGAAATTTTCCCTTCAAATGGATCCGCTTCCGCGCTGCCCACAATGGTATACGTCTCTTCATCACCATCGGGAAGTTCAATAAACGTTACCGTTTTTCCAAGCGTTACTTGATCTGAATTCAACTCATCATCTTCAATAATTTTCGCGTTGCGGATCATGTTCTCCAACGTGGTAATCCGCCCCTCGACAAACGCTTGCTCTTCTTTTGCCGAATCATACTCCGAGTTTTCGGATAGATCCCCGAAACTTCTGGCGACCTTAATCCGTTCAACGACTTCTTTTCGTCTCACAGATTTTAAATATTCAAGTTCTTTTTCAAGTTTCTCTTTTCCGTCCTTTGTCATTGGAAATACTTTTTCCGTTGCCATATCCCTCACTCCTTATTCTTCTCATTTCCCTTTTATAACCGGGAAATTGTCCTTTTAATACATGACAGCGCGCCAAATGAATGGCGCGCCTTCGTTTCCTGCCAATTTATATTATATTATCTATGCTATCGTAATATAAAAATGATTTTTGTTCAAGGAAATATCATCCTGTTTCCTGGATTCAAATTTTTTTACTGACTGCAACCCCGTCGCCAATCGGAATAATGGTCGTTATAAAGTCTGTTTTATCCATTATCGACTGATTATATTCCTTTAATTTTTTTACGATTCCTTCTAGTCGCTTATTTTCAACATGGTCATTTGCAACGAGTCCTTTGAATAAAACGTTGTCTGAATACACACAACCGTCATTCGTCAGCAACGTGCTATACATGTTAAAAAAATTCATATATTGGCCCTTCGCCGCATCAATAAAAATGGCGTCAAAAGGGGCATATGACGCCACCTCATCAACCAAATCCAACGCATTTCCCTTGAGCAACGTGATTCTATTTTCCATGCCAGCAAGACGAATATTTGCTAGAGCTTCCTCTGCCCGCTGCTCATCGAGTTCAATTGTGACAATACTTGTATCAGGCAGGGCGTAAGCCATTCTTAAAGCGGAATAACCGATGGCCGTTCCTATTTCCAAAATTCGTTCCGGATTTTGAATCCTCATAAATTGAAGCATCACATGAAGAGACATTAATTCCATGATCGGAACATTGTTTTTTTCTGCAATGCGTTCCATTTTCCGTAAAAGCTCATTTCTGGGCGGAAGAAAAGATTCCACATATTGATGGACGACTTCATTCATGGAAAAACCCCCTTAATTTCTTTTTTCCGTAATATACTTCGCCTTCAGCTTATTGTGCTCCTCCAATGTCTTGGAATAATGAACTTCCCCTGTGCCATATTCCGCCAAGAAATAAAGATATTGGCTTTCGGCGGGGTTCAATGCCGCTTTAATGGAAGCTTCTCCCGCATTGGCGATCGGACCGGGTGGGAGGCCTTTCACCTTGTATGTATTATACGGAGAATCGACCTCCAAATCTTTGTACATCGTTCTTTCTTTATGCTCGCCCAATGCATATAAAACAGTCGGGTCGGTTTGCAGAGGCATATCCTTTTGAATGCGATTATAAAATACGCTGGAAATAAGGTGGCGATCGGCTTTTTCTGTTGCCTCTTTTTCAATTAAAGAAGCCAGGGTAAGCAATTTGTGAACGTCCATCTTTTTTTCTTTCATTTGTTCATCATATTTGGTTACTACTTCGTATGTTTTTTGGATCATCGGATCAATGATAGATTCCAATGGCGGGTTTTCTTCATAATAAGAATAGGTCGCAGGAAACAAATATCCTTCCAGCGGATGTTTTATATTTTTATTCAACAGACTGTCAGTCAGAAGATCCGGATACTTTTCCTGTAACTGTTTAATCGTTTCTTGATCATCCAGTTTCTCCATGATCTCTTTCTTTGTGTAGTCGGTATGCTTTTCGATCGATTCGGCAATTTGCTCCAGTTGGTACCCTTCCGGGACAGCTATTTTAAAAATGGCCTCCCGGGCCAATGTCCCTGTTTGCAGTGTTTGAGCTATCTCACTCAGTGTCATAGATGGCGCCATGTCGTAAACACCCGCTTGAAAACCGGCAACATTATTCAATTTGACATAATATTTAAAGACGGTGGCATTTTTTATAATGCCTTTTTCCTTGAGCGTCTGTCCAATTGTGGATGTTGACGATCCTATGGGAACCTCAATTTTGACCGTTTTATTGTTTTCCGGATCAACCGGTTTTAAGGCTGATTTTATATAAATGATGCCTCCCAGAATGGTTACTGTCATCAAAATAACGGTAATAAGAGCGATAATAGCCACTATTTTTCTAATAATAATCGCCTCACTTTTTCTTTCTAGCAGATTTTCTCTCATCAATTCCGCCTTTTTTTCTTTATCGAGCTTGGTTCCTTCTTTTCTCACGACGGGAATCCCCTCCCGGTATTCTGTTTTTATACGTTTTCTATTATACAATAACTTTGTTATTTTTCACTCTTAGCATCTAGTTGGATAAAAAATGCCAAGCCGGCAAAACATGAACAAATGGCGAAGGCGGCTTTCAGACATCCAGCAAAGCAGCTTGACTCTCATCACATATCGTGAGCACAATCTTTACATGCACTTCTCGGAGCGTTCCTGATAGTGAGTTAAGCCGATGGGCAAAAAATCATTAATAGCTTTACCTATTCCCTGCCTGCGATGTGGACTCTTTTATTGTGCTAAAGCAATTGAACAGTATCTCCTGGTTGCCATGCAGGTTTACAGCGACGTTCTTGAAAAAATTTGCGCCTCTCCTTTGTCCGATCATTTACTGTGGGGTCCCATTGGACAGGCGATTCACTATAGGGACGTACTCTCCGGAGGCAGACTCAACCCGCGACATTCTCGAACAGCTTGCACCTTTTCTTTGTGCAATCATTTACTGTTAAAGCCCTACTGGTCAGATGATTCACCATAGGGACGTACTCTCCGGAGGCAGACTCAACCTGCGACATTCTCGAACAGCTTGCACCTTTTCTTTGTGCAATCATTTACTGTTAAAGCCCTACTGGTCAGATGATTCACCATAGGGACGTACTCTCCGGAGGCAGACTCAACCCGCGACATTCTCGAAAAAGCTTGCACCTTTTCTTTGTACGATCATTTACTGTTAAAGCCCTACTGGTCAGATGATTCACCTACATATGGGTATACTGTCTTTCGAAGCTGGATTTCGTCACATCCTAATTGCCTCATTATATGATAAAAATGAATAAAACCGATCCCGTTAACGGGATCGGTTTGTTATAGATAACACTCACTCTTCCTCTTCAGCAAGAAAAGTGTTTAGCATTTCTTCGATCATATCCCATTCTTCTTCTGTTTCAATGGGCTGCAGGCTTCCTTCTTCGCCTTCTTCATTGGGAACAAAAGCGGAAGCATGAATTTCAATTTCCTCGGTTTCGTTCTCTTCAGTATCTACCGGAAAATACAGCACATATGACTTGTTAAATTCATCAGAGTCAAATGTAAATAGAATTTCATGCAATTCTTCATTTCCTTGTTCATCTACGACAGTAAAATATTTTTCATCATTTTCCATTTTTTTCACCTCATTATTTGTTGGCTGTCCAAGAAATTTTGCAGGATCATGGTTGCGGCCATTTTATCAATCACTTTTTTCCTCTTCTTTCTGCTTACGTCCGCTTCAAGCAAAACTCTTTCGGCGGCCATCGTACTCAGGCGCTCATCCCAAAGGATTACAGGCAGTTGAAATTTTTCGGCGAGAAGATCAGCATAGGCTTTGGTTGCCTCACCACGAGGACCAATTGTGTTATTCATATTTTTTGGCAGGCCCACGATGATTTTCTCAACACCGTATTCTTTAATAATTTCACCAATCCGCTTAAATCCAAACATGTTTTTTTCTTCATTGATCGATATTGTTTCAACTCCCTGGGCAGTCCATCCCATTTCGTCACTAATGGCCACGCCAACTGTCTTGGAGCCAACATCGAGGCCCATCACTCGCATTTATTTTCCCTCACGATGTTGTGTTAAATACGACTTGACCAGCTCTTCAATGATCTCGTCACGTTCCAATTTTCTCATAATATTCCGAGCATCCTGATGCCTGGGGATATAGGCCGGATCCCCGGAAAGCAAGTATCCGACGATTTGGTTAATTGGATTGTAACCTTTCTCCTGAAGCGCCCCGTACACATGGAGCAAAACACCTTTGACATCATGGTCCATTGGATCCTCTTGAAAATTAAACCTCATCGTTTCGTCAAAAGAGCCCATTTTACAACACCTCTCTCATGCGGCCGTTCATGAAATGACCTGTCTTCATTGTACATGATTTCGACTTGGAATCAAATGGATTTTATCCAATCCGTGACAAAAGATAAGGCCTCATCCAATTGACCGGGGTTTTTGCCTCCAGCTTGAGCCATATCGGGACGGCCGCCGCCTCCACCGCCGCAACGTGAAGCGACTTCTTTGACAAGTTTCCCCGCATGATATTTTTTTGTCAAATCTTTTGTAACGGCGGCAACGATATTTACTTTATCATTTTGTGCAGATCCGAGTACAACAATACCTGAACCAAGCTGTTGTTTCAAATCGTCTGCCATACTTCTTAACGCGTTCATATCGGCGCCTTGAACTTTGCTGGCGATCACTTGTATGCCATTCACTTCGACTGCCTTGTCCAACAAGCTTCCCGCTTCCAAATGGGCCAATTTATCTGTAAGAGATTCATTTTCCCGCTGAAGCTCCTTAAGGTCATTTAACAGGATTTGGGTTCTTTCGACAGCATTGCCCGGCTTCGTTTTCAGCATGTCGGCAATCATCCGAAGCTTTTGTATCTGCCCGTTCATGTAACGGTAGGCATGTTCACCTGTAACGGCTTCTATTCTCCTGATGCCTGCGCCAATGCCGCTTTCAACAACGATTTTAAAGAGCCCGATTTCGGCTGTATTCGATACGTGACAGCCACCGCATAATTCCAGGCTTTCTCCCGCCTGCACAACCCGGACCGTATCTCCGTATTTTTCTCCAAAAAGAGCCATTGCTCCCATCTTCTTCGCTTCTTCCAGACTTTTATATGAAATATGAACAGGGTCATTTGTCCAAATGTTTTCATTCACGAGCGTTTCAACTTTTTCAAGTTCCTCTTCCGTAACGGCTCCAAAATGCGAGAAGTCAAAGCGTAGGCGGTCAGGTCCCACATAAGATCCCGCCTGATTGACATGTTTGCCTAGGACATCTTTCAATGCCTTATGCAACAGATGGGTGGCGGTATGATTTTTAATCACTTGCCGTCTCATCTGCTCATCAATGACAGCCAGCACTTCCAAGCCTTTTTGAAGCGTTCCTTCTTCTATGACACCGGTATGAAGATGTTGTCCGTTTGGCGCTTTTTTGACCTCCGATACTTTTACTTTCAGGCCTTCTCCGACGACTATTCCTTCATCGGCAATTTGTCCGCCGCTTTCCGCATAAAATGGTGTTTTTGTTAAAATAAATTGTACAGTTTCCCCCGCACGAGCTTCCTCTACAAGTTCGCCTTCTTTTACAATTGCTTCAACGTTCGTTTTCACTTGAAGCGTATCGTAGCCGACAAACTCGCTTGCTACCTTCAGTTCACCAAGAACTCCTGATTGAACCTGCATGGATTCTGCTTCCTGCCGGGCTGAACGGGCCCTTTCCCTTTGCTCAGCCATTGCCTTTTCAAACCCTTCATGGTCCACCTTCATTTTCTCTTCTTCTGCATACTCTTCCGTTAGTTCCACTGGAAATCCGTAAGTGTCATATAATCTAAACACTTCTTCTCCCGGTATCGTGTCTTTTCCTTCCGCTTTTGCTCTTTGAATGAGTGAGGAAAATATCTCCAATCCTTCGTTTAACGTTTCGTGGAAACGTTCCTCCTCGTTCTGGATGACGCGTTGAATGAACTCCGTATTTTGTAACACATCCGGATAATAATCTTTCATGATGTCGCCGACAATGGGTACGAGCTTGTACATAAAAGGCTTATCAATATTGATTTCCTTTCCGTATCGGACTGCCCTTCGGAGCAGCCTTCTCAACACATATCCCCTTCCCTCATTTGAAGGAAGCGCGCCATCGGAAACAGCAAAAACAACTGTTCTGACATGGTCCGAAATGACTTTAAAAGCGGTGTCCTTATCTTTTTCCTTCCCATACGCCTGTCCGGATAGCTTTTCGGTTTCCCGAATAATTGGGATAAATAAGTCTGTATCAAAGTTGGTCGGCACATTTTGAACAACGGACACGATGCGCTCCAAGCCCATCCCCGTATCAATATTTTTTTTCGGAAGCGGTGTATAGGTGCCATCAGGGTTGTGGTTGAATTGGGAAAAAACCAAATTCCAAATCTCCAGATAGCGCTCATTCTCCCCTCCTGGATATAATTCAGGATCATTTGGATCATCTCCATATTCTGGTCCACGGTCATAAAAAATCTCAGAGTTCGGACCGCTTGGTCCTTCTCCAATATCCCAGAAGTTTTCTTTCAAGCGAATGATCCTTTCCTTTGGAAGTCCGACATGTTTGTTCCAAATCTCAAAAGCCTCATCATCTTCCGGGTGAATGGTCACTGACAATTTTTCATCTTCAAAACCGATCCATTTTTCACTCGTTAAAAATTCCCAGGCCCATTCGATCGCTTCTTTTTTAAAGTAATCGCCAATCGAGAAGTTGCCCAGCATTTCAAAAAAGGTGTGGTGTCTGGCTGTTTTTCCGACATTTTCAATATCATTCGTTCGAATGGACTTTTGGGCATTGACAATTCGCGGATTTTCGGGGATTTCCCTGCCATCAAAATATTTTTTCAATGTGGCTACCCCACTATTAATCCACAGTAAAGAAGGATCATCGTGGGGGATAAGTGAAGCGCTAGGCTCCACTTTATGTCCTTTCTCTTGGAAAAAATCAAGGAACATTTGTCTTATTTGCGACCCGGTCAACGTTTTCATGTTAATACCTCCAAATTATTTTCATAAAAAATAAAAAAACTTCTCCCCATACAGGGGCGAAGCTTCGTCACGGTACCACCCTGATTATCAAACCAATTCACTTGTTTGACATCTCTTGGTACCTTAACGCGGTTTACGGCAGTGATTAGCTGCTCTCGGGATTGGCTCATTGTCGCCCTTCATCTGGAATTTCTTTCAGCCTCGGAAATTCCTCTCTTACGCAGATTTCAACCTGCTCAGATGGTCAGCAACAAGAATGGATCCCTCATTGATTTTTCATTTTGATTGTTACAGAAATTATAGAGAATGGAAGATCGATTTGTCAATTCTAAGTTGATCTTGAATGGATAAGATAATCGCGGGTATGAATGATCGCCACTTTTAACACGGCCAACAACGGCACAGCAAGAAGCATACCCCATAGCCCGCCCGCTTCACCGCCGATAATGAGCGCGGCAATAATAAAAAGTGGATGAATATTGATTGATTTACCAACAATATACGGCGATAAAACATTCCCCTCCAAGAATTGCAGCAACATGACGATTCCCAAGGCAAACGCCGCTTGTTTGATTGATGACATGAGTGCAATGGCCAAGACGGGCACCGCTCCGATCACTGCTCCAAAATAGGGAATAATGTTTGTAAAAGCAATGATTAAACCGAGCATAATGGGATAATCAAGGCCTATCAACCAAAACAGGAGACTGGAAATGATCCCAAGGATAAAACAGACAAGCAATTGTCCGCGTATATATCCTCCAAGTGACACATTTACCGCCGACAAAAATACCTGGGCATTATTCCGCCACTTCTTAGGAGTCATATACCATGCCGCTTTTTTGACAAGTTCCAAATCTTTCAGAAAATAAAACGAAATAAAAGGAATCACAGCCAAAACGATCACGTAGTTGACGAGGCCCACAACCGAGGAAATGGCCTTCTCCATAAATTGGCCAATCCAAACTTCAAAGCTGTCCACCCGCTCCATTAATTCACTTTTCATCCCGTCAGGCCAACGCGAGGTTGAAGCATCCAACTCTCTGATTAAGCTTTTATAGTAATCCACAAGCTCGGGCACATGTTCGGAAAAGTGTCGCATCTGTCCTATTAATACCGGAATTCCCAAATAAAGGCCATAGCCGATCCCCCCAAAAAATAAAATATAGATGAAGCTAATGGCCACAGCCCGGTTCATTCCAAGGAGCTCCAGTTTCCCGACTATCGGATAAAGCAAATAAGCAATAAATCCCCCGGCCACAAAAGGGAGCATCCCAATACACAACACGGTCAGCAAAGGCTTCCACAGCGGTTTGATGAGCAGGAAAAAATAAAGCAGAACAAAGATGATCAAGATGATGCCGAATTGGTATAATAAGCGAGTTCTTGGTTCCCTCAACGAATGTCCCTCCCTAATAATAGTTTTTCGACTTTGGCCAATTCTAACCATCATGTCGAAAAAAGGAGGAAGGATAAGGAAAGCCGGAGCGGACAAACTTAAAAAAGAACAAGATTATTGCGAGGAGCCGTCCCAGGCACCTTCATTCTTTTAAAGCATTGCGGCATGGTCAAGGAGCAACTTTATCTTTAGAATATGCTTCAAGCTGGTGGCCCGTCCACACTAGAATCATTACACCGTTTTTCTTCATGTGGATGAAACAGGGACTGGGACATAAACAAATACGAAATAGCAAAAAATTATTTGTGTTAAAAATCCCTCTCAACTTAGCCCTCCTAGCTAGTAGGCAAGCTGATTTGGCAATACCATATCCCTTTTCCGACCTCCTGGCCACTGATCCCATTCACAACACCATAAGTTATGTAACGAAAAGAAGGCTGCCGTTTTCGGCAGCCTCTAAATCAACTTTCGTTGCTGTTCATCGAACAAATCATCTAAAGAACTTAAAGATCCGTCTTCTTCCACCTGGTGAGTATATATCATTTGCTTTCCAATGGACAGCTCGATGAAACAGTTCCAGCAATAATACTGGTTCACACCAATTTTACCCAGGTCCTTGCTCTGGCAGTTTGGACATTTCATCATGGGCTTTTCCACCTCGTCGATTTTTTACCGACACGATCATGGCGTCCTTTCCGATTTTTGGAGGGTGTGACGTGCGAATGACACGCTTTCCCTCTGTAATATCCGAAAAAAAGCCATCTGTCAGTTCGTATCCAACGATTGTGCCCACTTCTTCCATAAAATATACATCATCCAGAAGACCAAGTTTGTCACCTTGCTGGGATAAGGTATTTTTTTTGGCTAATGGCTGATTATGGTGCATCGTATATTCATCATGGAGCTCATAATATTTCACCAGGCTGTTTTTACTGTCGATCATGACCCCGTCATTGCCAAACGACGTAACAGATTGGATGGGAAGCCGGTACTTTTTTCCGATCAAACCTTTGCCAAGCAGCAAAAGATCTGTTACCAATCCGTCTTCTCCGATACAAATGTCGCAAACTTCCCCAATCAGCTCCCCGCCATTGTCAAACACCGGCTTTCCTTTTAACAAAGAAAATGTTCGCAAAGTAAACCCGCCTTTCCGAACATTTATATTGTCTGCCGATTAAAGAAAATCATAAGGCGTAACATTTTCCATGCCGATCATGGGATCAACCATAAAAAGCTTCTCTTCAAAAGACAAATCCGCTTGTTCTATTGTTTTATCTTTATCCACCGGCAAGCTGGCGGAAGCCGCCAATTTTTCATACAAAGTCGTTTGTCTCTTCTGATCATCCACCCTCGAAATGCCCATGCGAAAAGCTTCTTCCTCTCCGCACAAAATCAGAAATTCTTTGCTTCGGGTAATCGCTGTATATAATAAATTCCTTCGCAACATGCGATAATAACTTTTGACGACAGGAAGGATGACAATGGGAAATTCGCTTCCTTGCGATTTATGGATGGAACAGCAAAAAGCATGGGTGATTTGGTTAAAGTCCTGGCGATAATACGTGACTTCTGTTCCTTCAAAAGAAACGATCATCATATCCTGCTTCTCTACGTTTTCTCTTGCGTATAAAATCGAAATAATTTCCCCGATATCTCCGTTAAACACATTTTTCTCCGGTTGATTAACAAGTTGAAGCACCTTGTCGCCAATCCGGTATGAAACATCCCCAAATGTGACTTCTTTTCGTTTATTGCCGCTTCCTTTCGGATTAAGGACATTTTGCAAAATTTTGTTCAAATGGTCAATCCCAGCAGGTCCGCGGTACATTGGTGCGAGCACTTGAATATCTTTGGCCGCATAACCTTTTCTGACTGCGCTCCGAACAACTTTTTCGACAACCTCACTAATTTGAGTTCCTTGGCATTTGATAAAAGAACGGTCTGCCTGCGGTTCAGTGATCTTCTCCGGAATGTTTCCCTTTTTGATCGTATGGGCCAGTTCAATAATCGAGGAGCCGTCGGCTTGCCGATAAATGTCAGTAAGCTCCACTGTCGGAATGATGTTAGACTTCAATAAGTCCGTAAGAACTTGTCCCGGCCCGACGGACGGAAGCTGATCCTCATCTCCCACAAGGATGACTTGAATATCTTCCGGAAGTGCTTTAAAAAGTTGATGGGCAAGCCACGTGTCGACCATGGACATTTCATCAATGATGACGATTTTTCCTTCTATTTCCCGATCCCCGTCAGCATCCATATTTTCCTGCCCAGTCATACCGAGAAGACGGTGAATTGTTACGGCAGGAAGCCCGGTTGATTCTGCCATTCTTTTGGCGGCTCGTCCTGTCGGGGCGGCTAATACGAACGGAAAGGGTTGGTCTTTATAAGCGTGTATATCAAGCGAACACCCATGAAGCTCGGCATATAATTCCACAATCCCTTTTATGACCGTTGTTTTTCCCGTACCAGGTCCCCCGGTTAATATCATAAGCGGACTTGTCAGCGCCGTTTGAATAGCCTCTTTTTGAGATGGCGCATACTGGATGCCCAGTCTGTCCTCCAACTTGCCCAACGCCATTAAAAATTCCGACTCCGGAAATTGTTCCGCATACTGATTTTGCTCAAGCAAGCGTTCGATATTTGTTATGATCCCTCTTTCGGAAAAATAAAGGGAAGGAATATATACCCGCTTTTCTTCACCAATGATTTTCCCTTCTTCTTCAAGCTGTATGAAGCACTGGCTAATCATGTCATATGGAATTTCCACGGGTTGGCTGTCTTCCAATAGCTTCTTAACCTTTATCAGAAGCTCTTCCGCCTCTAAATAAACATGGCCGTTTTGCAGACAATCTTGCTCTAACGCATAAAGACACGCGGCCTTAATCCGGTCGGGGTGGACTCCATCAATGCCTATTTGCATCCCGAGTTCATCCGCCCGGCCAAACCCGATCCCCTCCACATCTGCAATCAATTGATACGGATTTGTCTCAATAATGTCCAGTGCATTTTCTTTATATGCTTGGTAAATTTTCATGGACAACTGTGGTCCAAAACCATGTTGATTGAGCCCGATCATAATTTGTTCCAATTCTTGATGTTCCAGGAGAGCGTCGTACAAATCTTTAGCCGTATCAGAAGCCAATCTCGGGATGGTTTCCAGTACGGACGGTTCTGCCAAAATGCGGCTAATTGCGTTTTCGCCAAGTGTTTCAACGATACGTTCGGCCGTTTTTTTACCGATCCCTTTAAAAAGGTCGCTTGAAAGATAGGCAACAAGTCCTTGCTTTGTTTGCGGAATTTCCTTTTTAAAATGCTTTGCATGAAACTGAAGACCAAATTTAGGGTGTTCTTTTAGGTTACCGTAAAAAAGATATGTCTCCTGTTCATGAATTTTAGGGAAATAACCCGTCACAACGGCTTCTTTTTCTTCATATGCGACGTTTGTTTCTTCCACCCGAATTCTGATAACGGAATAAAAGTTCGCCTCATTATGGAAAATAGTGACTAAATGGCGCCCCTTTATAAAATGTTCTTCATCCGTCCTTAAATCGAGAGAATTCTGTTGGTTCATGGCGATCTCCCTTTCGTTCAAGGGTACTCTTATTGTTCCAAGGCTTGCTGAACGACTTTTTTGGCGTTCGCGGCAAGAAGGTGATCCGGCTGAATGGAAAGTGCCTGTTCAAAACATTCCATCGCCTTGTCCGCATCATTCAAATGTCCTGCATAGGCCACACCCAGATTATAAAAAGCATCGGCATGATTCGGATCAAGTTCTATTACAGTTTTTAACTGGTTAATTGCTTCTTCCAGTACGCCCGCTCGGGCCAAAGCAAGTCCATATTGAAAAATTGCCTCTGGATCTTTCCTGTCCAACTCCACACTTCTTTGCAAGTAAGGAAGTGAAAGCTCGCTTCTCCCCATATTCACAAAGCACATTCCGAGCATATAGTGCACATCGTTGGACTCTTGTCCAAGAGAGATGGCTTTTTGAAACATATTCGCAGCTTCCCGGTATTTCTCCTGCTTAAAATATAAATTCCCAAAACAGTAATACACCGCAAATGCTTGTTCATCGAGTTCAACAGCCCGTTTTAAAAATTGTTCTGCCCGCGCAAACTCGTTCAACGATAGAAGAACGTTGGCAAAATTAACGTAAGCCACAGCATTCTTGGGATTTTCCTCTATAGCTTCTGTAAACATTTGAACCGCTTTTTCAAGCTTCCCTTCCTGTAAGTACTCAATGCCCTTTATATTTTTATCCATAGGTCACACTCCAAGCGTTTACAATCTTCATAAAGTGATGTACCCCTGTCACTTTGCTGACAGGGGTTTTTCAATCAGCCCACATACGTAAGCTGGCGATCGTTCCGATAAATCTTATCAATCGTTCCACCGCCCAGACACACTTCCCCATCATAAAAAACGACGGCCTGTCCAGGAGTTACAGCCCTTACCGGTTTTTCAAATAGCACTTTTGCCTCCTCGCCCGGCAAACGGACTACGGTTACATGTTCATCCGGCTGGCGGTAACGGAATTTAGCCGTGCAAGAAAATTCCCCGGGCTTTTCAATGTCGGATATCCAATTGACATCAACGGCCAAAATGGCATCCGAATATAATGCGGGATGATGAAAGCCTTGTTCAACGTATAGCACATTCCGTTTTAAGTCCTTACCTACGACAAACCATGGGTCGCCCGCGCCTCCGATGCCTAATCCGTGTCTTTGCCCGATTGTATAATACATTAAACCGTCATGGGTGCCGACCTTTTTACCATCCAATGTTTCCATATTTCCTTTTTGAGCGGGGAGGTAACCGCTAAGGAATTCTTTAAAGTTCCGCTCACCGATAAAGCAGATGCCGGTACTGTCTTTTTTTTCAGCGGTGGCCAAACCAGCTTTTTTGGCCATTTCTCTTACTTCTTTTTTATTCAGCCCGCCTAGTGGAAACATGACTTTTTGCAATTGTTGTTGGCTGAGCTGGTTCAGAAAATAGGTTTGATCTTTATTTTGGTCAATTCCCCTAAGCATGACGACTTCATCGCCCCTGCGCTCTACCCGGGCATAATGTCCGGTTGACAAATAATCTGCCCCTAGTTTCAGGGCGTGATCCAAAAAGGCTTTAAATTTAATTTCCTTGTTGCACATGACGTCCGGATTAGGTGTCCGGCCCGCCTTATATTCATCAAGAAAATAAGTAAATACTTTATCCCAATATTGTTTTTCAAAATTCACTGCATAATACGGGATGCCGATTTGATTGGCAACCCTGATGACGTCGTTGTAATCCTCCGTCGCGGTACATACGCCAAATTCATCGGTGTCGTCCCAATTCTTCATAAAAACACCAATGACATCATAACCTTGCTCTTTTAACAAAAGCGCCGCTACCGATGAGTCGACACCACCTGACATACCGACGACGACGCGTGTATCTTCCGGCGCTTTATTCATTCTAATACTTCCTTTCAATCAGAAAGAAGCTTGCGGACGATTTCCGCTGTTTTTTCGGCCGCTTCTTTCACTTGTTCTACCGTGTTTCCCAGTCCAAAACTAAATCGAACTGAATTATTGACTCTATCACTTTCCTTGCCAAACATGGCTGTAAGCACATGGGACGGGTCAAGCGTCCCGGCTGTGCACGCTGATCCACTTGAAGCGGCGATGCCTGCTAAATCAAGATTTACCAGAAGCGGCTCGACATCCGTTCCTGGAAAGCTGACATTCAAAACATGTGGTACGGACTGTTCCAAAGATCCATTAATGAAAAAATCGATCCCTTTCACTTTGAAGGTTTCCACAAAACTGTCCTTCAAATGTCTGTAATGAGCAATTCTTTCATTCAAAGAATGACCAGCAATCTTAGCGGCCTCGGCAAACCCGGCAATAGAAACCAGATTTTCCGTGCCAGGGCGTTTTTTTTGCTCCTGTTCTCCTCCATATTGCCTCGGAATCAAGCGGCTTCCCGATTTTACATACAGAAAACCGACGCCCTTCGGCCCGTTGATTTTATGGGAAGATGCTGATAAAAAATCTACTTGAAGTTCGTTTACATTGAGCTTTTCCGTCCCATAAGCCTGTACAGCATCCGTATGAAAATATGCTTGATGGCCAGAAAGGATCGCTCCGATTTCTTTTATCGGCTGAATAGTTCCCACTTCGTTATTGGCAAACATGATCGTGACTAATATGGTGTCATCACGAAGCGCTTTTTTAACATCTTCAGGGTGGATCATCCCGTTTATATCGGGATCAAGATAAGTGACGTCAAATCCTTCACGTTCCAAAAACTTACAGGCATCGAGTACAGCATGGTGCTCAAACGATGTTGTAATAATGTGCTGTCCTTTTTCCCGGTTTGCCAATGCCGCACCTAAAACAGCCAAGTTGTCGGATTCTGTACCGCCGCTTGTAAAGATGATTTCTTTCACATTCGCGCTAATTGTTTGCGCGATCACCATTCTCGCTTCATCCAAAATACGACGCGCTTCCCTTCCCGGTGTATGGATGCTTGATGGATTTCCGTACACATCTTTCATCAGTGTGAACATCTTCTCTGCCGCTTCGGGATGGACAGGCGTCGTTGCCGCATGGTCCAAATAGATCATTTTATTCATTCGCTCTCACCAGTTTCAATATTAAATATAAAACATATAAGGCTGTACATCGTTATCTTCTCGATGATTTGCCAAATCTTCCACCGTTGTGTGGTCAAGCACATCTTTGACCGCATCCCGGATCCTTATCCATAGTTCTCTTTTGGCCGGCTCCTCATCCTCTATGCCTTCAACCGGGCTGATAGGCCCCTCCAGCACTCTGATAATGTCTCCGGCCGTTATTTCTGACGGTTCCTTGGCGAGTATATAGCCTCCATAAGCTCCTCTGACGCTCTTTACCAGTCCCGCATTCCGAAGCGGGCCCGCCAACTGTTCTAAATAGTGTTCTGAAAGATTATGGGCCTGGGCGATCGATTTTAAAGAAATCGGCCCTTGGCCGAATTTTTTGGCGAGTTCGATCATAATCGTTAATCCGTAACGCCCTTTTGTCGATATTTTCATAAACTTGCACCTCGTTTTATTTCTTCCATCATTTGTATTTCTGATTTTTTATATACCCATTTGTTTGTCAGTGTACGACATTGCGGCAAAGCAATACCAATAAATGTCCCGACAGCCAAACTGAAAACGATCGTACCAATAAACACGGGTCCACCCAGCAGCCAGCCCATGATTAAAACGACGACTTCCATAAAGCGTCTCGCGTTGGATACTTTCCATTTCGTTTTGGCCGTAAGAGCGAGCATAAAACTATCCCTTGGGCCAGCCCCGAGTTCAGCAGATAAGTACATCCCCATCCCGTAGGAGTAAATGATCATTCCCACAATGAACATGATGATTTTTCCCATCCAGCCTTGTGGCTCTGTTAAAAAAGGAAGCATCATCAACATATCAATATAAAGACCAACGAGAATCATATTTAAATAAGCCCCAAGCTTGGGCCACTCACGCATCATGATTCCAGAGGCTCCTAAAATCGCAAATCCCACAATAACGCTCCACGTTCCAATCGAAAGCCCCAATTGATAATAGAGGCCGACATGAAGCACGTCCCACGGTGAAGCTCCAAAGTCGGACACAATGATTAGTACGATCCCTAACGACATAATGAGAAGTCCGAACGTAAAAATGAAAAAACGGGCGAGCAGATGATCTGATTTACGCATATACCGAAACCCCTTTGCATTGCTCCATTATATCATAACCAATATTCAATATGCATATTTGGCGGTGATTTGATATGATAGAAATATCGAAAACAGAACGGGAGTTTGGAGTGGATAATATGAGTACACAGCCATTGGCCTTTCGAATGAGGCCTCGTGAAATCACAGAGGTAATCGGACAAGAACATCTTGTCGGCGAAGGAAAGATCATCGCCAGAATGGTAAAGGCAAAACAGTTGTCCTCCATGATTTTATATGGCCCGCCCGGGATCGGTAAAACATCAATTGCCAATGCGATTGCCGGAAGCACCAAGTATGCGTTCCGATCCCTAAACGCCGTTACAAATAACAAAAAAGATATGGAAATCGTTGCGGCCGAAGCGAAAATGAGCGGAAAAGTCATTTTGCTTCTTGATGAAGTGCACCGCTTGGATAAAGCAAAACAAGATTTTCTTTTGCCATATCTCGAAAATGGCATGATCATACTAATTGGCGCAACAACAAGCAATCCATATCATGCGATTAATCCGGCCATCAGAAGCCGTTGCCAAATCTTTGAGCTTTTTCCTTTAACAGAACAGGATATGAAGAAAGCATTGCATCAGGCGCTTCATGACAAAGAGCGAGGACTCGGCCAATATGATATTTCCGTGAATGATGATGCCTTGAATCACTTTGCCGCCGCCTGCAACGGTGATGCAAGAAGTGCCTTGAATGCACTCGAGCTTGCCGTTCTTTCGACGGAGCCTTCCAACGACGGCGTCATCCATATCACACGCGAAATCGCTGAGGAATGCCTTCAGAAAAAAAGCCTTGCCCATGATAAAAATGGCGATGCTCACTATGATGTTTTAAGTGCTTTGCAAAAATCAATTCGGGGAAGTGACACAAATGCCGCCCTGCATTATTTGGGCAGATTGATCGAAGCGGGTGATTTGCCGAGCATTTCCAGAAGGCTCCTTGTCATTGCCTATGAGGACATCGGCCTTGCCAGCCCCCAAGCGGGCCAGAGGACATTGGCTGCTATTATGACGGCCGAAAAAATCGGCTTCCCCGAGGCGAGAATCCCGCTCGCCAATGCAGTAATTGAATTATGCCTATCCCCTAAATCAAATTCCGCCTACAAAGCTATTGATGAAGCTTTGCAAGATATTCGGACGGGAAAAAGCGGTGAAGTGCCGCTTCACCTGAAAGACGCCCATTATAAAGGGGCGAAAGCTTTGGGACGGGGTCTGGATTATAAATATCCGCACGATTACGAATCGGGCTGGGTAAAACAGCAATATTTGCCGGACAAACTAATGAATAAAACATACTATAAGCCAAAAAAGACAGGAAAGTTTGAACAAACTCTCGCGACCATATATGAAAAAATTAATAAAGCCTAAACGGGACGCTGTTGCTTGACGTCCCGTTTCATTTTTTTATTTTTACCCATCATGAACCCGATGAATGTGAATGTCCTTTAATAATTGCCGGACAACGTAACTGGCCATGATTAACCCTACTGTCGACGGTACGAACGCATTGGAAGAAGGGGGCATTTTAGCTTTTCGAATATCTGATTGCTCATTGCCTACCTCCTCAAGTACCTCTTCCCGTGCTACGATGGGACTTTCATCAGAAAAGACGACCGGGATCCCTTTTTGAATCCCTTCTTTTCTAAGCCTTGTCCGAATGACCTTTGCAATCGGGTCCGTATGTGTGTCTGAAATATCCTTAATCATAAATCTTGTTGGGTCCATCTTATTCGCCGCACCCATACTGGAAATCATAGGCACATTCCTCTTTAGGCACTCTTTCATTAAATGGATTTTATAAGAAATTGTATCTGAAGCATCTACAACAAAATCTAATGGCTGCTGAAAAAATTTTTCATACGTTTCTTCCGTGTAAAACATATTTAAGGCGATAACTTCACATTCAGGATTGATATCTTTAATCCGCTCTTTCATTAATTCTGCCTTGGACTGCCCCACCGTTGATAAAAGAGCAATAATTTGCCTGTTTACATTCGTAATATCCACAACATCTTTATCAACCAAAATTAATTTCCCCACGCCGGACCGTGCCAACGCTTCTGCTGAAAAAGACCCTACCCCGCCAATTCCCAAAACGGCAACGGAACTGTTTTTTAAAATATCAAGCCCCTCTTTGCCGATGGCCAATTCATTACGGGAAAACTGGTGCAACATCATCATCAACTCCAATTGTATAGAACTCGGAATAAGAATAATGGAAAATCGGTTTGCTGGCAAGAAAATGAGAAGACGGTATTGATTCAAAACAAAAAAGCCCGTCTGTCTATATGGGCTAGATGTATTATTTCCAAAAAATCTGTTGAACCAAACTAATCTCCTTTAACCCTTTCCCGCGTCTGAATGCCGCCCCCGCTAGCGGCTGGGAAATTGCCTATTATTCTCTGCAATAAAAAACAACCGGCAAGGCTTCTTACCGGTTGCTGATCTTTTTCCATATAAAACGAAAAGTCCCAATCGTGCCGTCTTTGAATCCTTTGTTTTGAACCCGCTCTCGGCAGGTGGGTGCCCTGTTCCAGGCTTCAAGCTTCCTTTTCACAAAGGCTTGCCATCAGCCGGGAAACGCCAGGCTCCCGTATTTAAAACTTGTCGGTCAAAACGATAAGGTATGGAGACGAACACATCAGGACTTTCCTTGTTGAATAAATACTAACACAGGGCTTTAAATATATCAATTAAAAACAAATGGGAAATGTGTCATCTTCTAGTCCGAAACCTGTTTTTTCACAAGCCATAAAATCAATCCTGGCTGGACATTCCCTTCATTGCGTTCTGTTCTCTTTTCGTTTCAAGCTCTTGAATGGCATGCTGATCCAACTGCAAATGCAACTCTGCCAACTGATCACCGCTTACCTCATCTGGTGCTTTCATGAGCAAGTCGCTGGCGCTGGCCGTTTTTGGAAAAGCAATCGTATCACGAAGGCTGGCCCGACTAGCAAGCACCATTACCATCCGGTCAAGACCAAGGGCAACACCACCGTGCGGGGGTGTTCCATACTCAAATGCTTCCAACAAAAAGCCAAACTGCTCTTTTGCCTCTTCATCTGTAAAACCGAGCACTTTGAACATTTTTTCTTGTACATCCCGTTCAAAAATCCGCAAAGAGCCTCCGCCCAGCTCATATCCGTTTAATACGAGGTCATAAGCATGGGCGCGAACTCGGGCTGGATCTGTTTCCAAAAGAGGCAAATCTTCCCGTACAGGCATTGTAAACGGGTGGTGTGCGGCTGTATAACGCTTTTCATCTTCGTTATACTCTAGGAGCGGCCAATCCGTTACCCATAGAAAATTGAATTTCGTTTCATCAATGAGATTCAATTCTTTGCCCAATTTCAATCTAAGAGCACCGAGTGAATCAGCTACAATGTCGCGTGTATCCGCCACATACAGAATTAAATCTCCGACTTCAGCTTGAAGCGCAGCCGTCAATTGTCCCGAAATATCTTCGTCAAAAAACTTGGCGATTGGACCCTTTATCCCGTCGTCTTCCACTTTCATCCACGCGAGCCCTTTAGCCCCGTATCTGCCTGCGTATTCTCCGAGCGCATCAATATCTTTTCTGGAATACTTTTCGGCACCGCCTTTGACGACGATTGCTTTTACTTGTCCTCCTTTTTGCACTGCACCGGCAAACACTTTAAAATCGGAGTGTTTGACGATCTCCGAGACATCGGTCAACTCCATGTCAAACCGTGTATCCGGTTTGTCCGAACCGAATCGCGCCATCGCGTCGTCATACGAAATTGTTGGAAATGGGGTGGAAACGTCGATTCCCTTTGCCTTTTTCATTACCTGGACCATCATTTTTTCAACCATGGCCATAATCTCATGCTGATCCTTAAAACTTGTTTCGATGTCCACCTGCGTAAACTCCGGCTGACGATCTGCCCTTAAATCCTCATCCCGAAAACAGCGGGCAATTTGATAATATTTATCAAATCCACTTACCATCAACAGTTGTTTAAAGATTTGCGGTGACTGGGGCAGCGCATAAAATTCTCCTGGATGAACTCTGCTTGGAACAAGGTAATCCCTTGCACCTTCTGGTGTGCTTTTTGTCAACAACGGTGTCTCGATTTCCAGGAAGCCTTCATCATTTAAAAAGCCGCGGATTGTATTGGTCACATCATGGCGCAATTTAAGTACGTCAAACATTTCCGGACGACGCAAATCCAAATAGCGGTACCGCAGGCGAATATCTTCTGCAGCTTCCGTATTGTCTTCAATCATGAACGGAGGGGTCTTCGCCTTGTTGATGATGGTCACTTCTTTGACAATGACCTCGATTGTTCCTGTCTTGATTTTAGGATTAAATGTGCTTTCTTCCCTTTTTACGACCGTCCCTTTTACATCAATAACATATTCATTGCGGATCGTCTCAGCTATATGTAAAGCTTCTTCTGAAGTTTCCGGGTTAAATACGATTTGTACGATTCCCGTCCGGTCACGCAGGTCTATAAAAATGAGTCCCCCCAAATCGCGGCGCCTTTGAACCCATCCTTTTAAAACAACGGATTCTCCAATCGCGCTTTCTTCTATTTCCCCGCAATAATGCGTTCTCCCATACATACCAATGATCCTCCTTGTTAAATACCAGATTTCAATTGTTCAACCATATTTTCAAGCTCCACACTTGTTTGCTCACCAGTTTCCAAGTGCTTCAGGAGCGCTTTTCCCTCTTTTAATTCATCTTCACCAATAATGACGGCATATTTGGCGTGAAGTCGCTCGGCCGCCTTAAATTGGGCTTTTAATTTTCGGCCCATATAATCTTTTTCTGCCGAAAAACCAGCGCGGCGTAATTGCTGTAAAAGCGGGACAGCATACTCCTCCGCTTCTTCCCCGAGAGCGATGATAAAATAATCAATGGACTCCTCTTGCGGGAGGGCAACACCTTCAGCATCCAAGGCACTTAAAAGCCGCTCCACACTCAAAGCGAAACCGATCCCCGGCTTGTCAGGACCCCCGACTTCCTCTACAAGCCCGTCATATCTTCCGCCGCCGCATAAAGTCGTAATGGCACCGAACCCTTCCGCTTCACTCATAATTTCAAAAGCCGTATGGTTATAATAATCCAATCCTCTAACAAGGTTGGGATCCACGACAAAGTCAATTCCCATCCCTTTGAGCAGCTTTTTCACTTTCTCGAAATATTCGGATGAAGCTTCATTCAAATAATCAAGAATGGAAGGCGCCGTTTGCATCAACTTGTGGCCACGGTCTTTTTTACAATCCAGAATCCGGAGTGGATTCGTTTTAAGCCTTTGCTGGCAGTCTTCGCAAAATTCTCCGATATTCGGTTGAAAATGAGCAACGAGCGCTTCCCGAAGAGCCGACCTGCTTGAACGGTCGCCTAGACTATTGATCACAAGACGAAGTTCTCTCAAGCCCAGATTCCTGTAAAACTCCATCGCAAGCGAAATTACCTCGGCATCTATCGCAGGATCGTCACTGCCAATTGCCTCGATGCCAAACTGGACAAACTGGCGGTAACGTCCGGCTTGTGGTCGCTCATACCGAAACATCGGGCCAATATAATACAATTTAACAGGTTGAATCGTTTGCCCGTACATTTTATTTTCAGCATAAGAGCGGACAACGGCAGCTGTTCCCTCCGGCCTCAATGTCAAGCTCCGGCCTCCTCTGTCCGTGAACGTGTACATCTCTTTTTGCACAATATCTGTTGAATCCCCAACACTTCTTTGGAACAGCTCAGTCTGTTCAAAAATAGGCGTTCGAATTTCTTTGTATTGATACTTTTGGCAAATGTCCCTTGCCGTTTTCTCAATATACTGCCACTTTTCCACTTCTCCCGGAAGTATGTCTTGAGTTCCTCTCGGAATTTGAATACCCAAGCTTACATCCCCCTTTTACAAGTTCATGATTTTTCCTAAATAAAAATAAAAAACCCTCGGTCTCTTGTTTGAACGAAACAAGGGACGAGAGTTGTTTCCCGCGGTGCCACCCTTATAAAAGCAAAATGCTTTCACTTTCACATATAACGCCTGTTGTGCGTCCATCCCCTACTGGGCATTAATGCCGTTCGAAGCGGATTCCTACGGAGTGTCTTTCATCGGGATATTTGTGGAAATATTTTCAGCCGGGATATTTCCTCTCTGCTCAAATAAAGTTCCGATTACTCTCTCCATCATCGGTTTTTTATTTTTGAATGTACTTCTTTAATCATACGAATGCGTAAAAACTTTGTCAACAAGTTTACCCTTTGGCCAGCTTTCTTTTTAAAGCATTTCGTTCTGAATGCGATAATCCCATTTCCTGCTCTTGTTTCGTTTCAAACACCCGGTCATTTTCCAGCAAATTCTGAAAGTCAAGCCCTATGTAATGGGGTATATTGACGGAAGCGAGATGACTTTTCTCGTTTGTCCTCATGCAAAAACCTCCAAAAATGATATTATTTCTATTGTTCCCTACAGAAACATTTTCTATAATTGATAGAGAATTTCTTTTTGAATGAAAGATGGGCAAACCCCCCCTTTTTAAAAATCCTCCCTCATGAGATAATGTGGCGAGAGAGAAAGGCGGTCATATTTTGGGGAAAAAAAAGCTGTTTATGATCTTTTTACTGCTGCTCCTCCTTGCAGTTATCGTAAATCTTCCTTCCTGGATCACTGCCGACTCCATCACTATTGAAATTACCGGTGATGTCGTCAATGTACGGGAAAAGCCAGGCACTTCCTATTCAATAATTACCCAAATTAGAAAAGGAGAATCTTACACTGTTGAAAAAGAACAGGGTGATTGGTACGAAATCAAGCTGCCATCCGGACAGACGGGCTGGATTGCCAATTGGCTTGCAGTAAAACAGACTAGTTCGGAAATGCAGTCAGGTACGGTAAATGTAGATAGTTTAAATGTTCGTGCTGACGCTAACGCGAATAGTGAAATTATAGGAAAATTAAATAGTGGCGAAAAAGTGAAAATGATTCAGGAAAGCAACGGGTGGTACGAAATCTCATACAAATCCGGGTCTGCATGGGTAAATGCGCAATATATAGAAAAATCCACATCCGAAAGCAGTTCACCCGAATCAGAAGGGCGCAATATATCCATTCTTCATGATGGGACAAACATTCGGAAAAAACCGGAATTGGCATCTCCAATCGTAGACACGGCACATTCCGGAGAAGTGTATGAAGTCATCGAGGAAAAAAATAACTGGTATAAAATTGAAGCAGCCAATGGGAAAACCGGCTTTATCGCCAGTTGGGTTGTATCATCAACAAACCGGCCAGTATTACATAATAAATCGGGAGACGGGATTTCCGGAAAAACGATCGTCGTCGATGCGGGACACGGAGGAGAGGATAAAGGAGCCACCGGCAGTTCTGGCGTAATTGAAAAAAAACTCACTCTTGAAACGGCTCGACTGCTGGAAAAAAAGTTGAAAAATGCGGGAGCCAATGTGATTATGACGAGAAGCCGTGACAGATATGTTCCGCTGCATAACAGGACAAACGCCGCCATTGAAAACCGGGCGGATGCCTTTGTCAGCCTGCACTACGACAGCATAAATGACCCTGTTACCAACGGGCATACAACTTACTATCACTATGCTTACGATAAACAATTGGCCGATGTTGTTCACTCACATTTGGGCAAGGAGATCGGCTTGAAAGACCGCGGCACCAAATTTGGCAACTACTATGTGCTCAGGGAGAACAGCCAGCCCTCCATATTGCTTGAACTGGGCTATTTGAGCAACGCCTCCGAAGAGCAGACCATTAACTCCAAACGATACCGTGATACGGTTACAACGGCAATTACCGACGGCTTGAAGGATTATTTTTCCAACTAGAAGCGCCGATCAAACGATAAAATAAGAACTGACAGGGGGACCTTTGCCACCACAACAATGGGCTAAGGTCCTTTCAACTGTGCAAACGCCTGAAAGCACCGTCCCGAAAAAAGCGATCGCTTCAGATTGATGAGACCCAATCGGATACATCGCCCCCCAGATGCCTTAGCCCGCTATCGTCGGCTGTATGATCATTTTTCGGCCGTTCGGATCTCCCATCTTCTTGAATATTATTTTCGGAATATATTATCAATTCGAATGCCGCTTTTCTGATTTTTTCATCTGCTCACACATTATAGACTGCCCCGTGGATGAGCAATTCTCGATTTCCCCGGCAAACGGGCGCGATCTAAACGCTTCGATAACTGTTTTCTTGATCAATCCGTGCAATCGTGCGTCTGGACCACTGTTAATGGCCGATTTTTTGATTGAAATGCCTGGTTACCGAAGTGTAGTCCCTTGTTGACGGGTCGCTCACTTTCTGTTTGTGCCGGTATAAAAAACCCAATCATCCTGCGGGACGATTGGGTTCGCGGTGCCACACCCTTCATTATTTCTAACAGAAATGTACAAACATACAAGGCTGCTCGGTGTGAAGCTCAAGAGTCCTTTCATCATTATCAGCTCTCGAGCAATGTGACATTACTTTTTACGATTGAAAAAAATTTTTATCTATAAAATCGAAACATGTTATTCTCAACACAAATATGCGATTTGTCGATCAAAGCTATCATTTTTTCCAATGGATCATTCTTTGCATTCATTTTAAAGTGGTTCCTGATGGTTTTTTTCTAAAATCAAGGTAACTGGCCCATCGTTGATCAAATCAACTTCCATCATTGCTCCAAAAATCCCCGTTTCTACACGTACACCTTTGTTTCGCAACATTTCGTTAAATTTCTCGTATAGTCCCTTTGCGTATTCGGGTCTGGCCGCCTCACCAAAGCTCGGGCGCCTACCCTTGCTGC
The DNA here is from genome assembly GCF_037980985.1 of Siminovitchia sp. FSL H7-0308. Taxonomy (NCBI): domain Bacteria; kingdom Bacillati; phylum Bacillota; class Bacilli; order Caryophanales; family Bacillaceae; genus Siminovitchia; species Siminovitchia sp. FSL H7-0308. Next base: position 1,429,590 of record NZ_CP150282.1, on the reverse strand, counting down.
AATCTGCATAAATCGTAAACTGGGAAACAGATAAGATGTCGCCGGCAACATCCATTAGGGAGCGGTTCATTTTACCGGCCTCATCTTCAAACACACGCAAATTGACAATTTTATCAGCCAGCCACTCTGCCTCTTTTTCTGTATCTTCATGAGTGATGCCGACAAGCAGTACAAAACCTTGTCCAATCCTGCCTGTCGCTTCACCATCAACCATTACTTTTGCTTGTTTGCATCTTTGCAAGACAATTTTCACAATCCGTCATGCCCCTTTAATTCATGATTCTGTGAACCGCATAAATATCTGGAATTTGTTTGATTTTATCCACCACTTTATGAAGGTGGCTAATATTGTGAATCGCGATCGTCATCATGATCGTTGCCACCTTATTGCGGTCGGTACGGCCACTGATGGCTGTTATATTTGTCCTCGTGCCACTGACCGTTTGTAACACTTCATTCAGCAGGCCATGCCGGTCGTAACCAAGGATTTCAATATCGACATTGTACTCTTTTCGGGAGTTGCGATTTGTTTCCCACTCAACCGGAATGAGGCGATTTTCATCTTGATTGGCTATCATATTCGGGCAATCGCGCCGATGGACAGAAACACCTCTGCCTTTTGTAATAAAGCCGATAATTTCATCCCCAGGAACCGGATTGCAGCAGCGGGACAGACGAATTAAAAGATTGTCAGCCCCTGCCACTTTCACGCCTGCTTCATGTTTCCTCGGCCGGCCCGTCGTCTTCGTTTCAGTCACAATCTCTTTGATCGCTTCTTCTTCGTCCCGTTTTTTTCTCCATTTTTCCGTCAGGCGGTTAGCCACTTGTTGTGCCGAAACGCCGTTATAGCCAACAGCTGCGTACATATCTTCCGCCGTGGAAAAATTAAATTTGTCGGCTGTTCTTTCAATATTTTCGGGAGTCAGGATCTCTTTTAAGTCAAAGTCCAGTTCTCTGATTTCTTTTTCTATCATTTCCCGGCCTTTTATAATGTTTTCTTCTTTTCGCTGCCGTTTAAAAAATTGCTTAATTTTGTTTTTCGCCTGGGAAGTTTGGGCAAGCTTCAGCCAATCCTGGCTTGGTCCATATGAATGCTTGGATGTTAAAATCTCAACAATATCACCGGTGTTTAGCTTGTAATCCAGTGTGACCATTTTCCCGTTGATTTTTGCGCCTATTGTTTTATTGCCGATTTCCGAATGGATTCGGTAGGCAAAATCAATAGGCACCGATCCCGCAGGCAACTCAATGACATCGCCTTTTGGCGTAAATACGAATACCATGTCAGAAAAGAGATCAATTTTTAACGATTCCATGAATTCTTCTGCGTTAGCGGATTCGTTTTGAAACTCTAATATTTCCCTGAACCAGGACAGTTTTTTATCAAAGGAAGCCTGCTGATGCGGGGATTTTCCTTCTTTATAAGCCCAATGGGCAGCAACCCCGTACTCGGCGATTCGATGCATTTCAAAGGTTCTGATTTGTACTTCGAGCGGCTCCCCGCCTGGCCCAATGACGGTAGTATGAAGCGATTGATACATGTTCGGTTTTGGCATGGCGATATAATCTTTAAATCGCCCGGGCATCGGTTTCCAGCAAGTATGAATGATGCCAAGGACAGCGTAACAGTCCTTGATGCTGTTGACGATAATTCTAACAGCGAGCAAGTCATAAATTTCATTGAACTGTTTATGCTGCAGGCTCATTTTCCTGTAGATCGAATAAATATGTTTCGGTCGTCCATACAGTTCGGCTTTAATATTCACTTCTTCCAGCCGCTCTTGCATTTCTTTAATCACATTGTCAAGATACTCTTCCCGCTCAGCCCTCTTTCTTTTCATCAGATTAACAATTCGATAGTATTGTTGGGGATTTAAATATCGAAGAGAAGTATCTTCCAGCTCCCATTTTATTTTGGAAATTCCGAGCCGGTGGGCAAGTGGAGCAAATATTTCGAGTGTCTCATTGGCAATTCTTCTTTGCTTTTCCGGAGGAAGGTGCTTAAGCGTTCGCATATTATGGAGCCTGTCCGCCAGCTTTATCAAAATAACTCGAATGTCTTTTGCCATTGCCACAAACATTTTTCGGTGATTTTCAGCTTGCTGTTCTTCATGAGATTTATATTTGATTTTCCCAAGCTTTGTAACGCCATCGACAAGCATCGCCACTTCACTATCAAACTCTTCTGCCAGTTGTCGGATGGTTACTGGCGTATCTTCAACAACATCATGAAGAAACCCCGCTGCGACTGTAGCCGGGTCCATTTCCAGATCAGCCAGTATTCCTGCCACCTGGATTGGATGCACAATATATGGTTCTCCCGATTTCCGATATTGATCCTTATGAGCCAAACGAGCAAACTCATATGCTTTTTTTACAAGCATTTCATGTTCCTCGTTCAAATATTTACGTGTACGTTCTATGACGTCATCTGCGGATAAGACATTATCATTTGCCACAAGGATCACCTTTTTAATGTAAAATTTATTGAGTAGTCATTTTCTATATATTATGGTGATAGATTGGAATCTTGTAAAGTGCAACGATCCCATTTCCAGTAATTATATCTAATTATAGCGAATGTTGATGAAAAAATGATCATCATCCAATAAAAACGCAAGTTGGCAGGTCCAACACTCCTCTAGCCGGGAAGTCGAAAACAAATGTCCGTTTTTCAACTCAATGTTTGGGCACGAGTATGTTCATACATCCAATCATTTCCCCACAACATTGCTTTCTAGAAAAAAAGCACTCGGATGAGTGCTTTGACCAAAGAATTTTGATCCTTCGTTCATGTTTACTGTCCGTAAGCCCATTCGAATTCAAGTATTTTGACCTGATCATCCAGACACCGCGCACTGTAGGCTTTCTCCCATTCGGGATGGACATGACAATCGTTTATTTTCGGAACCTGGCCACATGTGTGATGTATTAAAAATTGATTAACGATAATAAATCATAATCTTCAAGTTTTCGCCTTCCGTCTAAATACGTGAGCTCAATCAGAAAGGCAATTCCGACAACGATTCCTCCCAGCCGTTCAACGAGCTCAATGGTGGCTTCGATCGTTCCGCCGGTGGCGAGCAAGTCGTCCGTAATGAGAACCCTTTGCCCCTTTTTGATCGCGTCTTTATGGATCGTTAACGCATCTTTTCCGTATTCTTTCCCATAGTCCGCTTTAATCGTCTCCCTTGGAAGTTTGCCTTCCTTTCTGACCGGGGCAAATCCGACGCCGAGCGCATAGGCCACGGGACAACCGATAATAAATCCCCGGGCTTCCGGGCCGACAACGATATCCACTCTTTTTTCGCGGGCATATTGCACAATCAAATCGGTGGCGTATTTAAATGCTTTCCCATTATCCATCAATGTCGTTATATCTTTAAAAAGCACGCCTTCTTTCGGCCAATCCGGAACGATTGTAATATATTTTTTTAAGTCCATGCTTCCACTTCCTCCTCATGTGGAATAGAGTGCGCGACTCTCTCCTCAAACCATTTTTTTAATTCGGGATAAGATGAATATAACAAGATGTTTTCAAGTTTGATCATCTCTTGTTTTTTCTGAAACGAAGGCGAATCCGCCAAATCTTTTTTCATTTTTGCCTGTTTAAGAGAAATAATCCCTTCATCTATTTTAACAAAATCAAGTTCAAAAAACACTTGTGTCATAAACTGGACAGTTTCCTTGGACCAGCCCCGGTATGCCGCCAAATCTTCCCCGTATTTTTTCACATTGAATGTGCGCCTTTTTGCAAGAAAAGCATAATACCATTTAAAATGATCGCGAGTTGGAATTGTATGAAAAAAATGTTCTCGTTCATGAAAAAAGTGAACGTAGATCCGATCCGGTTTTTTACCTTTAACCAAGCCTTCAATAATGGCTGTTTCAAAAGGGAAATCAACCAATACGACATTCTTGCCGTCCATCCTATATTCTTGGGCTCGCTCTTCGCTTGGAATCAACACAGTACGCACATTCCGCAATTCGGGAACTCGACTTAATGTTTTTTCATGAAAGACGATGAATTCCGCATCTTTGCCGTGAAGGAGGGGCACCCAGGTTTTAAACGGCTTGTTGCCCCGAAAGTCGAACAACTGCCATTCGTTGATGGCCATATCCCTAATAAATATTTGTGGCTTTCTCCTATTATTCCATTCATTGATGGACAGTTCTCCAATAACCGACAGTTTGGCATCTGGCGATATATCATCGGCGAGCTTCCCGAGATGAAAGCCGACCCCATCTAATAACATATCGTTTTGACTTAAAGTCAATTTTAAATGGGCATCATTTCCGCCTATTTTTCTGACATGATTGACAGCGGCATTTTTAACCATGAATGCAGGCTTCGGGTTGGCTACTCCAAAAGGAGCAAGCCGCTCCACTTCTTTGATCGTGTCCAAAGTAATGTCATCGAGTGAAATGGAAGCTTCCAGCTCTGTAACGGGAACTAAATCTTTGGCACTGAGCTGGTTGTTCGCCGCCCGGTTCAGCCGCTCTCGAAGTTCATCGACATCTTGCATATCAAGTGTCATACCGGCTGCCATAGGGTGTCCGCCGAAATGAGGAAGGATATCGGCACACTCCAATAAATTGGCAAACAAATCAAACCCGCGAATACTTCGAGCGGAGCCTTTTGCCTGTCCAGTATGCGAATCATAACTTAATACAATTGCTGGCCGGTAAAACTGTTCGGTAATCCTTGAAGCGACAATGCCGATCACGCCGGCATTCCAACCTTCTTTGCCAATCACAAGTACTTTGTTTTCGGAAAGAGGATAAGACATGGAGATCATGTCAACCGCTTCTTTTGTCATTTCTGATACGAGAGTTTGCCGTTCTTTATTTAAAATCTCAATTTCATCAGCCAAAAGAGCCGCCTCATCGGCATGTTTCGCCATCAACAAATTTGCCGCGGGAACGGCACTATCAAGCCTTCCCGCAGCATTCAGCCGGGGACCAATTGTAAAACCAAGCGTTTCTTCGCTCAGATCGGCAAACTGAATGCCTGCCGTTTTGCCAAGGGCAAGCAACCCGGGCCTTTTTGTGGAAGAGAGGATCAGCAACCCTTTCTTGACAATAAGGCGATTTTCACCTATAAGTGGCACTAGATCACAGACCGTGCCAATGGCCACCAAATCCAGCAAGTCATACGGAACTTTTCCGTATAGTGCATGAGCAAGCTTAAAGGCGACACCCACTCCGGCCAGATAGGGAAAAGGATAGGCGTCTTCCTTCAATTTGGGATGAATAATGGCATGGGCTTCCGGAATTTCGTCTCGCAATTCATGGTGATCCGTAATAATTAAATCAATACCAAGCTCTTTGGCCACTAATGCTTCGTGTATGGCTGAAATGCCGGTATCAACTGTAATGATTAACTGAACGCCTTCGTCAAAAGCCTTTCGGAAAGCAGCTTCATTCGGTCCGTAGCCTTCTGTAAAACGGTTTGGTATGTAAAAATCAACTACGGCTCCCATTTCCTGTAAAACAGTTGTCAATAAAGATGTGCTGGTAACACCGTCCGCATCATAATCGCCAAATACAAGGATCGGTTCTTTGTTGTTAACCGCCCTCTTAATTCGTTCTACCGCTTTTTCCATATCAGGCATTAAAAATGGATCATGAAATTGGTTATCTTCCATATGTAAAAAAATGCTTGCTTCTTCAGGAGAATCAAATCCACGATTGACAAGCAATGTTGCGGCAAGTGTGCTAATTTCAAGCTGTTTGGCCAGTTTTTGAACCTTGTCTCTGTTTGTATCATGGACGATCCAGCGGGTTTTTGCTTGTAACATTTCTTCACCCCTCAGAGCATCTATTATACAGAAGAGACAGCGGCCTTTCAAAGGAAAGTAACAGCTTCTTCAAAGGACTAATGATCTTTTGTGCTACGATCCTCCGCAACATAAAACGGATTAATATGCATGAAGACATTATGGACACCCGGGTGCTCCAGAAGCAATTTCTTCACCTTTTTTCCAACACGATGGCCGTCCGCAACAGTCATGTTCGGATCAACCGCGATTTTTAAATCAATAATGACGTAATAACCGTATTTCCTCGCATACAGTTCATCAATTCTTTTCACTTCGGGAACAGTCGAAATGATATTTCTCCATTCAAACGTTTCCTCTTCATCCAGCACGTGATCCAATGTATTATATATTGCTTCAGAGCCGAGTTTCCACGCCAGCCAGACGACCATCAAGGAAACAACCAAGCCTGCCACCGGGTCGCCGTAAACGAGCCAGTCTATTTGAAAGTATTTTCCCAGCAGAGAGGCACCAATCCCGACCAAAGCCGCCAGCGAAGAATAAACGTCGGAACGATGCTCAAATGCATTGACAATGAGCGCTTCACTATTCAGTTTTTTGCCAAGGCGATATTTATAGCGGAACAGGGCTTCCTTTACAACAATGGATATTACAACAGCATAAATCGCCAGCCCTCCGGGGGCTTCAACGGGGTTAAAAAAAGAAGATAATGATGATTTTCCAATTTGCAGCCCTACAAGAAACAATAGGATGGCAACGATGATGGCGGCGATCGATTCGGCCTTGCCATGGCCGTAGGGGTGCTCCTCATCAGGCGGCTGTTTCGCCGCACGGAGCCCAACATATACCGCCAGTGAACCGACAATGTCTGATGCCGAGTGAACGGCGTCGGCTATAAGGGCTTTGCTTTGTGACTGCAGCCCGATGACCCCTTTTACAATCGTTAACAATATATTGACGATAATCCCAATCCAGGCGGCAAACTCTGCCTGCTGAAAGCGCCGGTTTACTTCCATACACAATTCTCCTTTTTTACCCTGCTCATACTATTCTGCCCTTTTAAACGAAAAAAGCCGCAATGAGCGGCTTTTTTCGAGTAAACATTAAACTTGCGGTTCATCCGACCATTTCTTTTTTTCTTTTACCGTAACGATCGGTCCTTTTTTCTTTAACTCTTTTACTTTCAAGTCATACCAAAGCTGTGCAGAGATAAAAATGGATGAATAGGTTCCTGCAATCAGTCCCACCAGCAATGCGAGTGAAAAGCCCCTGATGGATTCACTACCAAAAATAAGCAGCGCGACAACTGCCACAATAACCGTTAAAACAGTGTTGATCGAACGCGTTAATGTTTGCCGGAGTCCGGTGTTGACGACCTCCGCGATATCTTCCTCAGTCCGGAGTCGTTTTTTCGCCCGCATATTTTCCCTGATCCGGTCAAATGTGACAATCGTATCATTGATCGAATAACCTACAATGGTCAAGACGGCGGCAATGAAAGTAATATCCACTTCAAACCTCGTCAAGCTGAAAAACGCAATGATGAAAAAAGCATCGTGGACCAGTCCAAGGACTGCCGACAACCCCATCGAAAACTCAAATCGGAGCGATACATAAATAATGATGCCAACGGCCGCAATCGCAAGGGCAAATAACGCATTTTTGGCCAATTCCTTGCCAACTGTCGGAGAAACGGTACTTACATTTGGCTCGGAACCGTATTTATCACTGAAGTGATCTTTCAATTGGGCTATTTCTTCATTTGTCATGACACCTTTATAGCGGGCAACACCTATTTCCTGATCGGCGCCCGACAGGACGATATCATCTGTTTCAATACCCGCAGAAGCCAATTCCGACTTCACTTCTTCCGTCGTTAGCGGTTTGCCCGCATTAAATTCTATCCGGGTTCCGCTTGAAAAATCAATTCCCAGGTTCAATTTAAATATCCCGAGAACGATCGCGCCCGCCAATAACAATACGATGGACACTCCGTAAAATTTCTTTCTGTTTTGAACAAAATCAAAAAAGTCAAACGGTGTTTTTAAGTCATATGCCGTGAGGTTTTCCGCCAAATCGTGGATCTCTGATTTTTTTACGCCAAACCAGCCCGGTTTTTTGTTGAGAAATTTGCTGTTAACCCAAAGGCCAAGCAAAAGCCTGGAACCATAAACTGCCGTCAGAAAACTCATCACGATGCTCAAAATAAGCATCGTTGCAAATCCTTTTACCGAGCTATTCCCAAAGTAAAAGAGTACAGCTCCCGCCAACAAGGTCGTTATATTTGCGTCCAAAATGGCGACAAAAGACTGTTTGTTGCCTGCCTTAAAAGCGGAACGAAGTGAACGTCCCAGTTTGATCTCTTCTTTCAATCGCTCATACGTCAAAATATTGGCATCCACCGCCATTCCGACTCCGAGAATTAATGCCGCGATTCCCGGAAGAGTCAGCACTCCGTTCATTAATGAGAATACAAGTAAAATCAAATATATATAAATTGATAACGTAATCGTCGCGATGACACCCGGAAAACGGTAATAAAATATCATGAACAGGAAAATGATCGCAATCCCGATCAGGCCGGCGGTAACCGTCTTATCCATTGCCTGTTCACCAAATTGGGCTCCTACCGATGTTGAATACACCTCATTTAATTTGACAGGGAGAGCTCCTGCATTCAACAAGTTGGCAAGATTTTCAGCTTCTTCTTTTGTAAAGCTTCCTTCAATCGAAACATCCGTCTGATTGAACACCTGGTTGACGTTTGGGGCAGACAACAGTTTCTGATTGCCATTTGTGGACGCCTCTTTATAAGAGTCGACGCCTTCTTCAAAGTCCATCCAAATCGCAAGCTGGTTGTTCGGCGCCATGCTCAAGATTTTTTCGGTGACTTCTTTAAATTTCTTTTTATCTTTTAATTGCACAAGAACGATCGGCTGGTTTGAATCAGGAGAAAAGCTCATCTTGGCGGCTCCTTCAACAAGATCCGCCCCATCCAGCATCACATTGTCATTTACATCACGAAATGTGAGAGTAGCCTGGGTGCCAAGAATTTCCCGCGCCTGATTTTGGTCTTCCACACCTGCCAGTTGAACCCTGATACGGTCATTTCCCTCAATTTGTATATTTGGTTCGCTTACCCCAAGCACGTTAACACGCCGATTCAACGCATCCGTAGTATGGACAAGCGTTTCACGGGTAATTTTTTGGCCTTCTTTGGCAGGTTCCACTTCATATAGAACTTCAAATCCGCCTTGGAGATCGAGGCCAAGCTTAATGTCATTGATGATATTGTTTGTAGTTGATCCGGTAACACCCGCCAAGCAAATGATGATTAGAAAAAAGGCGAGAATCCTGCTTCTTTTTACCATTTAAATATAAGTCCTCCCTCGGGAATAAAAACCTTCAAGAAATGAAAAAACTTCCAAATTAAATTATGAATCAAGAAAAATCAACTGTCAATTAAGACTCTTTGTCTCCAAGTAATTGTTGCAAATCCTCGTTGTCCAAATCTTTCAGAAGATCAGGAGATCGAAAGGCTTCTACAGTTGCATAATTCATATAGTCGCCCGGCTTTACCGACATGATATCGGAGAAAAGCTCGTATATACGTATCCCTTCCTTTGGATTTTTCCATCTTTTTTGTTTGAGAAAATGCCAAATATCTTCTTCACTGACCCTGTCATAACCGAGGATTTCAAATTCCTCCGCTTTACTCGACAAAGCCGGGCTTAATATATGGAAATAATCATCGTATATATGTTTATCTTTGGACATTCTTTGGCCACCTTTCTTTGCAAGGCGATAAGACGAGAACTTGTCATGCTTTGTCCCATATCTTGCATATACTTTATTGTAATCCAATTGACCATTTTTGAGAAGGCAGGGAAACAAATGTCAAAGTTTTTAAAGGGTACGATGATATTAATGGCTGCCGGGTTGATTACAAGGCTCCTAGGCTTTATTAATAGAATTGTCATCGCGCGGCTGATCGGAGAAGAGGGTGTCGGCCTGTACATGATGGCTTACCCCACACTTGTACTCGTCATTACCATTACCCAGCTCGGGCTCCCGGTAGCGATTTCAAAAGCGGTTGCCGAGGCGGATGCGCGCGGAGATCAGAGAAAAATTAAAAACATTCTTGTCGTTTCCCTGTCAGTGACCGGAACATTATCGCTTATTTTTACTCCGGCCCTGATCTTGCTGGCTCCACAGTTGTCAGAAACGTTATTCACTGACCAAAGAATTTACTATCCGCTTGTCGCCATTACCCCTATCATTCCGATCATCGCCATTTCTTCGGTCATCAGGGGCTATTTTCAGGGAAAACAAAATATGAAGCCTTCTGCCGTCTCCCAAGTAATTGAACAGCTTACTAGAATTACGTTAATAGCAGTAATGACAAAAGCATTTCTTCCACATGGCGTCGAATATGCCGCCGCAGCGGCAATGGTTGCTTCGGTAATTGGTGAATTGATTTCTCTTTGTTATTTATTTACCGTCTTTAAAGTAAAAAAGAAGTTCCCGGTGCGACGAAACTTTCTAGAAGGGCTAAAAGCCGGAAGAAAAACATTATCCGAGCTGATGGGTGTCGCCATTCCGACGACCGGAAGCCGGATGATCGGTTCGTTATCCTGGTTTTTTGAGCCGATTGTTGTTTCCCAAAGCTTGCTGATTGCCGGCATTGCGGCGGGAGTGGCAACAAAACAATACGGTCTGTTGACAGGTTATGCCCTTCCTTTGCTTACACTTCCCTCTTTTATCACTTTTGCTTTGGCTACTTCACTGGTCCCCGCCATCAGTGAGGCGAATATTATACGAAATTATAAACTGGTAGAACACCGACTTCAGCAGGCATTGCGCTTTGCGCTTTTGACCGGAGGATTGTCTGTAGTTGTGTTATTTACGTTTGCCGAACCATTAATGGCCACGATTTACGGGTCTGTCACTGGAGCTTATTTTATTAAATTAATGGCTCCTTTCTTCATTTTTCAATATTATCAAGGACCATTACAAGCCATTTTGCAGGCACTTGATTTGGCAAGAGCCGCCATGATCAATAGTATGATCGGCGCCGTCGTCAAGCTCGCCGTCATCTATGTTTTAGCTACAAGGCCGGAATTCGGCATTAACGGGGCAGCGTTGGGAATAGCCGCGGGAACCGTGTTGGTAACGATCCTCCATTACGCGACAGCTCTGAAAAAAGTCCAATTTACAGTTTATATAAATGATTATTTCAAGTTTTTGTTAGCAGCAATTTTATCAGGATGGAGCGGAAAAATTTGTTATGAGTTGTTAACAATCGAGCCCATGATGTTAAAGCTTTGTATCGGCATCAGCATGACATCGCTCATCTACTGCGCCCTATTATTTTTTTTAAAGCTGGCGACAAAAAGCGATATGCAAAAGATTCCGATCATCGGAGCGATCTTCAAATAAAGTGCCATCAGTGGAGATTAGGACTGAAAGACGCGGGTTATGCCATTGAAGAGCAACAGGACAAAGGCAAACGCCCTGTTGGCAAGCTCAGAAGCGGAGGCCTTGAAGCCTGCGCTTTTTCTACGCACGATGATGATGCTATGGAAAGCTTTCCTTCTCTTGGGAGCAGCTTGCACTCATACAACCATACGTCGCGCCATCCTTGAAACACATGGGATGTATCGCTACCAAAGTTTTTCTTTTCCTGTCAACTCAAACCAATCTAGACTTTATGGCCAATTGCTCCCACCTACCTTCATTGAGATGGAAGTTATACCCCGTAACAAAGGGGAACTTCAATCAGTAGGCATGCTCCTACTAATTGTTAACTGTTCTCCACTGGCCATACCCGTCTTCCCTCAAACTATTGAAATGGTGATTCCCTTCCTGTTAAAGCAAAATAGAATTATTTATTATTTTTTTCGTCAAAATAATCTACAAAAAATTGACCATCTTGATAACTGCAAAAAAGAATGTCTTCGATGTTTTCATGTCCCCTTTTCCTTAATTCCCTTTTGAGCCATTGTTCAGTTTGCTTCGTTTCTTGTAGTCCTTGCTGCTGTACTTTTCCTTCTACGATCAGCGGAATGGTAAATGAACCATGCTTTTTCTTTTGCTTGTTTCCTTTCTTAAATACCGATAATTCCCCTGATGTCTCTAAAATGGCAAACTCCACATCCTCGATGTTACGAATATCCTTTAAACGAAGCTGCATGAGTAGGTCATCAAAGTTATAGCGGTGCTTTCTCATCTCTCTTTCGTCAATTTTACCGTGTTGAATAATGATGGACGGCTTTCCATCAATCAAATTTCGAAACTTTTGGCTTTTTAATGATCCATATGCCATACCGATTTGGATGAGCAGCAACACGATCATAGGGACAATCGTATGCATAATGGGATCATCATGTTGCTCAATCGCGATAACGGCCATTTCACCCATCATGATAAAAACGACCAAATCAAGTACACTTAATTCCCCAATTTCCCTTTTGCCCATTAAGCGGAAAATGACAAGAATGAGACCGTACAAGATGATCGTTCGCATGATAATAACTGCAATGTCCATCAAGTTTTATCGCTCCTTTTAAACCTTATTTGAATCATTTGAACAACGGGGGGATTAAAGGGAACTTTCAATCAGCGCATGCTTTTAGCCGATGATTGTTAGTTAAGCCAATCGGGCGTTTACTGGATGTTGATCCCCTATTTGATATTTCATCTTACAGTGATTTCCCATAATGGGGATCTTACAGACAGTTAATGCGGGATATAGCGAAACTTCAATCAGCGGTGGCTTTTAGCCGATGATTGTTAGTTAAGCCAATCGGGCATTTACTGGATGTTGAACCCCTATTTGATATTTCCATCTTACAGTGATTTCTCATAATGGGGATCTTACAGACAGTTAATGCGGGATATAGCGAAACTTCAATCAGCGCATGCTTTTAGCCGATGATTGTTAGTTAAGCCAATCGGGCATTTACTGGATGTTGATCCACTATTTGAAATTTCCATCTTACAGTGATTTCTCATAATGGGGATCTTACAGACAGTTAATGCGGGATATAGCGAAACTTCAATCAGCGGTGGCTTTTAGCCGATGATTGTTAGTTAAGCCAATCGGGCATTTACTGGATGTTGATCCCCTATTTGATATTTCCATCTTACAGTGATTTCTCATAATGGGGATCTTACAGACAGTTAATGCGGGATATAGCGAAACTTCAATCAGCGCATGCTTTTAGCCGATGATTGTTAGTTAAGCCAATCGGGCATTTACTGGATGTTGATCCCCTATTTGATATTTCCATCTTACAGTGATTTCTCATAATGGGGATCTTACAGACAGTTAATGCGGGACAACATGCAGGAAAACATTCTAAAAAACCATTTCTTGAATATGTTGTAAAAAGGGACAGGCGTCATTTCCCCATGCTTAAAGGAAAGGAGTGAGAAATGATCGACATTAAAAAGTTTGGCGTTTCCGTTATATACGGGGTCTTTACGATCTTCTTGCTTGCTGTTATTTTCAGTTTGATTTTTTCTCTCATTTTAACTTTTACAGATACCCAAGAAAAATCCATTAAATTGTTGGTAACGATTATTTCTTTTTTTAGTGTGTTTGCGGGAGGGTTTATTTGCGGGGGCAAAGGTAAGCATAAAGGGTGGGTTTTAGGAGGAGCAACAGGCCTTTTGTACAGCCTCATCATTTTCTTATACCAATATTTGGGACACGGCTCGATATTTTCTTTGGAACAACTTGTTTATTTTACTTGCTATACATTGACCGCCATGATGGGAGGCGTTTTGGGCGTCAATCTCATGGGAGGTTCTCATCAGGATTATTGAAACAAAATAGCGCCATAAAAAAAGAAGCATGGTCTATGTGCACCGACACGCTTCTTTTTTTAGACTTCTATGCATCCACAACTTCCCGGATAGCATTGCGATCATATGTAAGCCGGCTTCCGTCGCCGCATAAAATCACGACTTTTCCTTCATCGATTCCATCAATCGTTCCATGAAGGCCGCCAATAGTGATCACTTTGTCCCCTTTTTTCAGGTTAGTTTGCATTGTTTGGATCGCTTTTTGCCGTTTTTGGTTCGGTCTGATCAGCAAAAAATAAAAAAGAACGAACATCAAAATAAACGGTGATACATTTACGAGCGTTTGCATTTATCTTCCCCCTTTCGTTTTATCATCAATATTAGAAATTTTTTGCGTCCGGACGGTTGAATCCGTAACGCTCAAAAAAATCTTCTTTGAAGTCACCGAGACGGTCATCTTGAATCGCATCTCTGACTTGCTTCATCAATTTTAACAGAAAATAGAGATTATGGTAAGTCGTAAGCCTAATTCCGAAAGTTTCATTGCACTTTATTAAATGCCTGATGTAAGCCCGCGAATAATTTCGGCATGTATAGCAGTCGCAATCGGGGTCGAGAGGCCCAAAATCCCGTGCATGGACAGCATTTTTAATGACAAGCCGTCCAGTACTCGTCATGACGGTACCGTTCCTCGCAATCCGCGTCGGAAGCACACAGTCAAACATGTCGATTCCCCTGATGGCTCCATCAACGAGAGAATCAGGCGAGCCCACTCCCATTAGATAGCGCGGTTTATTATCCGGCAAAAGGGGTGTCGTAAACTCCAATACCCGGTTCATCACATCCTTCGGTTCCCCGACAGACAGACCTCCTATCGCGTATCCCGGAAAATCGAGGGATACTAAATCCCTTGCACTCATTTTTCGCAAGTCTTCAAATTCTCCCCCTTGAACGATGCCAAACAAACCCTGATCTTCTGGACGCCTATGAGCATTTAGGCATCTTTCCGCCCAACGAGAGGTGCGCTCCACCGATTTATGAATATACTCATATGTAGCCGGATACGGAGGACATTCATCAAAGGCCATCATAATATCTGATCCAAGCGCATTTTGAATTTCCATCGCCTTCTCCGGAGAAAGAAACAGCCTGTCGCCGTTTAAATGATTCCGAAAATGCACGCCTTCTTCTTCAATTTTTCTAAATTCGCTTAAGCTAAAAACTTGAAATCCGCCCGAGTCGGTCAAGATCGCTTGATCCCAATTCATAAACCGATGAAGACCGTCGGCTTCTTTCACAATATCATGCCCCGGCCGCAGCCAAAGGTGGTACGTATTGCTCAGAATGATTCCGGCCCCCATTTCCTTCAGTTCTTCCGGACTCATTGTTTTGACCGTCGCCAGCGTTCCGACCGGCATAAACATGGGTGTTTCATATGAGCCGCGGGGTGTATGTATCCTTCCGAGTCGAGCGCCTGTCTGTTTGCAAGTCTTTATTAATTCATACGTAATCGCAGGCAAAAAATCTTGCTCCTTTCTAATGATGGAATTTATATCAACAGCATCGCATCGCCGAAACTGAAAAAGCGGTATTTTTCTTTAACTGCGCAACGGTAAGCTCGTAACACCGACTCACGTCCGGCAAATGCGCTTACCAGCATGATCAATGTTGATTTGGGCAGATGAAAATTCGTAATGATGCCATCAACCGCCTGAAAGTGGTACCCCGGATAAATAAAGATATCGGTCCAACCGCTCCCGGGCACAAAACGGCCCTCGTTCTGCCCGGCAATCGTTTCAAGCGTTCGTGTAGAAGTTGTCCCAACAGAGATAATTCTGCCCCCTTCTGTTCGAACACGATTTAAAGTGGCGGCCGCATCTTCGCTCATGCGATAAAATTCCGCGTGCATATCATGCTTTTCAATATCCTCCACTTTCACGGGACGAAACGTTCCGAGCCCGACATGCAACGTAATAAACACAACATGAACGCCGAGCGCCTTGATGGCCTCCAACATTTCTTCGGTAAAATGGAGCCCCGCAGTAGGGGCGGCCGCAGAACCCTGTTCACGAGCATACACGGTTTGGTATCTGCTTTGATCATCCAACTGTTCTTTTATATAAGGCGGAAGAGGCATTTTACCCAATTCATCCAATATCTCGTAAAAAATTCCTTCATAAATGAATTCAAACAACCGCCCACCGTGATCCTGGATACCCGTACAGACGGCCTTTAACTTCCCGCCGCCAAAGGCAATCTCAGTGCCAATCTTCACTCGCTTTGCAGGCTTGACAAGCGTTTCCCAGCAATCGCCTTCCACCTGCTTTAATAAAAGAATTTCCACATTCGCCCGTGTATCCGTTTTTTCTCCCATAAGCCTTGCTGGGAGCACTTTCGTGTCATTTAAAACTAGGCAGTCGCCTTTTTGTAAATAGGCAGTTATATGCCGAAACGCATCATGCGTCACTTCTCCCGTCTGCCTGTTTAACACCATCAATCGGCTCTCATCCCTGTTTTGCAGAGGAACCTGGGCGATTAATCGTTCGGGCAGTTCAAAATCAAATTCATCAATCTTCAAAACTTATTTAAGCCTCCCCATCACATAAAAAATAGCAGATAACAGAATGCTGATAATGATAGAGGTCATTAATGGGAAAAAAAATGTTGTATTGCCCTTTTTAATGACGATATCACCTGGAAGTTTGCCAAGCTTTAAAAACTGGATCAGGAAGCCAATGATAAAAATGCTAGCCCCCGCAATCATTAACAGCTTTGCCATCCCGCTCACTCGCAAGGCACCTCCATTTGAAAATGTTCATATACTTGATGGGTCACCATTCGCCCTCGCGGGGTTCTTTGTAAGAAACCGATTTGAAGCAAATATGGCTCGTACACATCTTCTATCGTAGTCGGCTCTTCTCCAATGCTGGCCGCAATCGTATCAATGCCTACGGGGCCTCCCCTGAACTTTTCAATGATTCCTCTTAATAATTTATGATCAATTTGATCGAGTCCCAATTTGTCGACCTGCAAAAGCTCTAGGGCTTCATCCGCCAACGCAAACGTGATCACACCATTAGATCGGACTTGCGCAAAATCACGCACCCTGCGAAGAAGGCGGTTGGCAATCCTCGGTGTTCCCCTCGATCTCTTGGCAATCTCAACAGCCCCATCCCCATCAATATCAGTATCGAGAATTTCGGCAGTTCTTATAACAATAGCTGTTAGTTGCTCAATTGTATAATATTCCAATCGGCATAAAACGCCAAACCGGTCACGCAATGGAGCGGATACAGCCCCTGCCCTTGTTGTCGCACCGACAAGTGTAAATGGAGGTAAATCGAGGCGTACGGAACGTGCTTCCGGGCCTTTTCCTATGACGATATCGAGGCAATAATCTTCCATCGCGGGGTATAACACTTCTTCTATCGCCCTAGGGAGACGATGAATCTCATCAATAAACAATACTTCACCAGGATCAAGTGAGGTCAGGATCGCCGCAAGGTCTCCCGGACGTTCAATCGCCGGTCCGGAAGTCATTCTGATATCCACACCCATTTCGTTTGCAATAACGGTTGCGAGTGTCGTTTTTCCCAATCCCGGAGGGCCGTACAACAATACATGGTCAAGCGTTTCCTTTCTCATTTTAGCCGCTTTTATAAATACTTCCAAATTATTCTTTAATTTGTCTTGGCCGATATATTGGGAAAGCATTTGTGGTCGGAGACTTTGCTCAAAAGAAATATCATGATCCATCGCTTCACTGGAAAGCACTCTCTCCTCCATCTCTCATTTGCTCCTTTCCGGTTCACTGTTTCATGAGCATTTGCAGTGCGCGTTTAATGTATTGATCGGTAGTCATTTTTTCTTTCCCGAGTTGCGTGCTGATTTTTCTCAATTCCCGTTCCGAATATCCCAAGGCCGCCAAGGCCAGCAGCGCTTCTTCCAATTCTTCGCCATAAGCTTGTTCCGCTGCTATCGTCTTTTTTTTCACCGGTCCGGGCTCTGCTTCCAATGATTCCGGCAAGATGTCTTCCAGTTTTCCTTTTAAATCCAAAATCATTTGCCTGGCGGTCTTTTTGCCGACACCGGGAAATTTCGTCAAAAATTTCTCATCCTCATTTTCGATCGCACGGACGACTTGTTCGGGCTCTCCGAAAGCCAAAATGGCCATCGCCCCTTTAGGACCGATCCCCGATACGCTGATCAGCTTTTTAAACATTTTCTTTTCCAATTGTGTTTCAAAACCGTACAGTGCGATTAAATCTTCGCGAACATGTTGATATGTATAAATGGTCAATTCTTTACCCTTTTTACCCGAGAAAACGAACGGATTCGGTGTTAATATTTGATACCCGATTCCATTACATTCTACAACTATATATTCCGGCCCAACGAGCTCTACTGTTCCTTTAATATATGCGTACAAGCGATTCTCTCCTCTTTCATGCTACCCATCATTGTAACATATAAATCTCTTTTCTTTTATAAAAAAACAACATACGTTCTAATATTTCATCCTCGGCGGTTTAATCATAAAAGCAGAGGGTAAAAAGTATTCAATCCCCATTGTGGTTGATCACTCATCAAAGGAGGCCATTATACATGAAAAAAAAATGTCGCGGGTATCTTTGTCTCCAGTTTTGAAGCTGTTCAACAAATCCAGTCCTTGATGCATAACGGCATTGGGAAGGACGATATCCACATGATCACGATGGATGATAAAAAAGCAAAGGAGGTAAGGGAGAGTACCGGAATTAACCGCTTACACGACTTTCGGAAAAAACATTTATACGAATCGGGATGGACAAAAGATGAAGTGGACCACTACTACCGGGAATTCAAATCGAGAAGACTATTCGTTTTAGTCGATGTTGATCACGATATGGGAAGAACGGTTATGCTAACAACAGAAAAGAGGCCGATTAAAACCGCTAAGATACAAGTGGACAATGGACAAGCCGCAGCCAGCTTCCAACCAGATCATCAAAAAAGCCGGGATCGCCGCCTTCCGGGAAAGCCAATTGAAAAAAACAAGGACGACAGCCAAATCCAAGAGATGAGAAAAGAATATGAGGAAGAAACGGACCCGTTTGAAAAGCGCGGCCGATAGGCCTGATCAAGGTTTGGCAGCAGCTCCAAACCTTGTTTTTATGGTTTTTAAATTGGATTCCCTATCGAGCCCTTTGTTAATAACTGGAGCCACCCTTTTAGGTTGTACAGGCAGGAATTTCACAATCCTAACTATTCACAAACTGGGTTGAAATGGAAGCCATTTGTAGCCGCTCTTCAGAGGTCGGAAAAAATATAGGTCCCCCAGGTTTTGCGAATGGCCTCTTTATAGGTTTCGCCTTGTAAATGAAGTCGCATCCGCTTTGGCATCTTTTTCAAGAACAATACAAGCGCATAGCGGGAGTTTTGCGGGGAAATGGTTTCAGGATTATCCTGAAAAACGCAGAAGAATATTCCTAGTATTATCCCACTTGTCATACATGTCAAACGTAATTCGATAGATTTTCCTTCTACATGAATATGTGCTGCAATCCACAAATCTAAAGCGAAACTTCAACGAACATACTGAGTCCACAAATGGAACCATCATTTATTTCAAATCAACCTATATCATATCGTCCGGCAAATTTGGTACACTAAACATAAAAAATGAAAGGAAGTTTGTCTTTGATGCGTTTTACCGGTTTTGTAGACAGTGACTTTGAAACCTTTCAAGTTGAAGGTTTGGATGAGCGAATGGAAGCGATAGAGGAGCGGATCAGGCCCAAATTTCGAGCATTGGGACAAGAACTTACAGATGATCTATCGGCAAAATTAGGAACGGAAATGTTTTTACATATTGCCAAACATGCTCGAAGAACCGTCAATCCACCCAAAGATACTTGGTTGGCGATAGCAGCCAATAAGCGCGGGTACAAAAAGCACCCTCATTTTCAAGTGGGCCTATTCGATGATTTTGTCTTTATCTGGCTCGCTTTTATTTACGAGCTGCCGAACAAACAAGAAATCGCCCAAACATTTTTACAGCATATCGATGACATCAAACAAAAAACCCCAAAGGATTTCGTTATTTCCATGGACCATATGAAAAAAGAAGCTGCGTCCATGGATGAGATTGACTTGGAAAAAGCGCTCAAACGTTTCCGCGATGTGAAAAAAGCTGAATTTCTCATAGGAAAACACATTTTAAAAGGCGATCCGCTCCTAAAAGATGGAGAAGGATTGATCAAAATGGTGAAAAATACATTTGATACACTCATTCCGATCTATAGATTAGCGTACAAATAAATATGGACATTCAACAACCGGAGTCCTATGCTCATATGGACTCCGGTGTGTAATTGTTGTCTATTGAATAGAGGGCATTACATTGGATTTTTCACTGTTTTTTTAACAGAAAGCCATGGCCTTTCATCTTCCCAGCGGACATGTACCGGGATTTCAAATGTTTGAGATAATAAGGAATCCGAAATCACTTCTTTCTTTGGCCCTGCGGCAACGATTTTCCCGCTGTTTAAAAGCAGTACATGGGTAATCCCTTCGACAAGCTCTTCTATATGATGGGTAACATAAATGACAAGACGTTCATTCCCCATAATCTCCTGGGTTAAAGACAGAAGCCCTTCCCTTGACTGAATATCCAGGCCGGAGCATGGTTCGTCCAAAATGAGCATTTTTGGGTCATTCATTAAGGCCCTGGCAATCAATACCCTTCTTCTCTCCCCTTCCGATAAGAGGTTATATGGCTTTCCTTTCAAGTACTGTAAACGAAATTGCTCCATTAACTTATCCGCCTTATCCCAATCATCTGGCAAAACCTCTTCATACAGCCCAAAAGAAGCAAATTTTCCGCTTACAATAATCTCTTCAATCGTTTCATGCTCCAATATATGGGAAAAGCGCCCAAGTGAGCTGCTGACAAACCCAATTTCTTTTCGCAGCTCCGGCAAGCTTGTTTCTCCAAAGCGGTTTCCGAGCACTGTTACTTTACCGGAAGAAGGATACTGGTATCCTGTAATGATATTAAGCAAAGATGTTTTCCCCGAGCCATTCAGCCCTAAAATGCCCCAATGCTCGCCAGCATGAACCGTCCAATTAATTCCGGTTAAAATATCTTTTCCACTTCTCTTCCATTCTACGTCCTGAAATGTGATCATTGTTTTCATCTTTTTCATCATACCAACCTCACCTTAATGAAAATAAATATTTTTTCGTTTTCTTGATTTGGTGGGAAGACCTCATTATCTGCCATTATATGTTATTGTACATTATACAATTTTTCGGCACCCTTTACTCAAAATGGGGGGATTACTTGCAAAAATAACAAAAACCAAGGAAGCCCAAAACTTGAAGGCAGGCGTCCTTGGTCGCGCGTATACTTGGAAATTGAACATGTTGTATCAACTTCTTCCATTTACTTCCTAAAGTAAAAAAGCCGCTTCACTTTCGATGAATGTTCAAAAAAACGTTTATTCGTACCTCATTGATAAAGCCTTTTGCGCATTTTGAAGATCATTTTTTAACAATCGTTCTAAGTCGTAGGAAGGGTACATTCCCTTGGAATACATATAACGATAGATCTCTTCATGGCCCTTTATGGCTCTTAACAAATGATTTGTCAACGTTTTTCTTAAAACAGGCGTTGCGGTTTCAGTGATCGCCAATGCATAATTTCTCACCAACGCCTTGCTTAATCCGAGCAATTCCCCGGCAAATAATGCGGATGTTTCTCGATCCGCATCATCTTCCCGTTGATGTGGAACGGGCGCAGAAGGATAAAATTGGATTAACTCCTGCAAATTGATTTCCATGTTCTGAATCGCGTTGTGATAGATACTTCTCAATTGGGCATCAGCTATTTTTTTCATGCTCATTTTCAGCCTCATCAATGCATTTGCTTGGCTGGCAACAAGCTCATGTATTTCCAGCGTTTCGTGCCAAGCTAGTGTTCTTCGTTCATCTAAAGACACCCTAACCCCTCCTCATTACTTTCTCTGCAAGTTACCATATTCATCTATCTGTGCATCAGTTAGCCAAAACCGGAAAAATAGGCTTGATGATCAAAGATGAACTTGGTCCTTCCGTATATTTTTTACAATACTTGGCTGTTTGTCCAAACACTGGCAGAGATGTCTACGTAATATATTTTAGAACGAGTAAAGGGGGTGTAGAGATGGGCGGTTATGGTGGAGGATACGGCAGCAACTTTGCCTTGATCCTTGTGTTATTTATCCTCTTGGTTATTGTTGGTGCCTTCTACGGGTACTAATTCCCTCTTCCAAAAGTATGTAGAACCCGGATGTATGCAACACCCGGGTTCTTTTTCTATTTATTGACCAGCTTTTTGCTTTTGCTGACCGCTACTTGCGCCTTGTCCTCCCACATTTGACAACTGGGGAATCATGTTTGACAATTGTCCTCCGCGTCCTGTCATCATGCTGTATGCGGCCGCCCCAATCCCGATCGAAGCGATAATGGGCAAAACTTGAATATTGTTACGCATGTTTTTCACCCGCTTTCAGTTATTGCTCTGTTTGGAGCATCTTTATATTTTGTAATGGACATGAAAATCACACAAGTAAATTTGTCCAAAAAAGTTGCTCCCCCTATTTTCCGGGTATAAAAAAAATGAAACACCAAAGTATAAAAGGGAAAAGAACTAAAAGGAGGTAACAACAATGAATGAAAATGTCAATCATGGCAGAGCTTTACTATGGAAGGCAATCATGGTTTTTCCAGTTGTATGGATAATATTGTCACTGTTTAATGACGTCACTTTTTTCCATTCCACCCTACTGGGAATTGTTCTATTGCTCTTGTCTTATTATATAGGCGACATGATGGTCTTGCCTAAAATGGGTAATATGACAGCGACTCTAGGGGATTTTGTACTCTCGCTTATCGTCATTTGGGGAGGACTCGTCCTGTTGGGTTACCGGGAAGCTTTTGGGGAGGCGTTGTTTGTTTCCATCGTTCTCGCCATCGGAGAATACTTTTATCATCTATGGCTGGAAAGAACACAATTCAGAAACAAAGCTGATGCTGACGATGTAAGACAATATTGATCGCATGTAACTTTCAAGCATTGTCGAAAGGAGTCATCATCATGGAAGGCCAATATTCATATGGAACAGACTATAAGTATATTCCCGCCACTTCATTGGGCAGTGGAACAGGCGCTGAAATATTGCCTGACATTTATTATCATACGATTCAAATCGTCAATATTTGCTTTGTCGGAAAACCGAAAACAGCAGACTTCGTACTCATTGATGCGGGCATGCCGCATTCGGCTGACAAAATCATTTCCATTACAGAGGAACGATTTGGTACTGGACGAAAGCCGAAAGGAATTATTCTAACCCACGGTCATTTTGATCATGTCGGGGCGATCGTCGATTTATTAGCTCATTGGAAGGATGTTCCTGTCTATGCTCATGAATTGGAGCTGCCGTATCTGGTTGGGGAAAAAAGTTATCCGGCGCCGGATGCCTCCGTTGAAGGCGGAATGATTGCAAAAATGTCTCCGATGTTTCCGGTTGAGCCCATTGATTTGGGAAACAAAGTACAAGCCCTGCCTGAAGATGGCAGCATTCCTGACCTCCCGGGATTCCGGTGGGTCCATACCCCAGGCCATACGCCCGGACATATATCTCTTTTTCGGGATCAAGATCGGGCTCTGATTGCAGGCGATGCTTTTGTGACAGTAAAACAGGAATATCTTTACAGGGTCTTTACCCAAGAACAGGAAATAAGCGGCCCGCCGCGTTACTTGACTCCCGATTGGCAGGCTTCATGGGACTCGGTAAAGAAATTACAAGCATTAAAGCCAACCGTTGCCATCACCGGTCATGGCCTTCCAATGAAAGGGGAAGCTTTGACCCTTAATCTGAACAAACTCGCACAACAGTTTGATCAAATCGCCATACCAGACTATGGAAAATATATAAATTAAAAGCATTAGGCAGGCAATTTGCTCCTCTTAAAGGTCGACAGATGAAAAAATCTGTTTATAAGTCCTTAGGAGGAGCTTCTTTTATGAAATTGGTTGGATTCCTGAAAATTTTATCAGAGATAGGCGGACTGGGACGATGAACCGAATAACAAAAACCGACCGACTCTGGCTCTGCCCATGCCAGGTCAGCAGTGGTGCCTGACGCCCAATTATACCGCCTCAGCCCGTTTGCCCTTAGGACGCGAAAGCTTGCAAGTTGAACGCCCCCCCAAGCAGAAGGTGAGCTTTTGGACATCCTCCTCTTCTTTTAAGCGTAGTGATATGAACATTTTGCAAGGATATATCCTTTTGGGACTTACATTTTTGGGGAACTTGTACTTATGTGCATCAGTTGCTTCATATAATGAAGAAAGAACGGCTTAGGAGGCAAGAAATGATTACTTTATTAGAAAAGGCTGTTATCGGCATGGCGCTTTTACGACTATTATCTGGTGGGATTGAAATTTTCGCGGCATTTTTGATGATTCGCTTCAATGAAGTGGAAAAAGCGCTGATCATCAACAGCTCCCTTGCACTCATCGGTCCCATGGTTTTGATTATCACCACAACAATTGGTGTTTTCGGACTGGCCGACAAAATTTCCTTTGGTAAATTTATTTGGATTTTTCTCGGCGTAGCCTGTATTTTATACGGTGTAAAGAGCAATTAGGGGATGTAACCAACTAAAGCCATCAACTCTTGCCAATATCCCAGTGTTTGTATAAAGAAACAAATATCAGCATCCAAATGATTCCCGCAACAAACCCGCCAATAATATCTGTTACATAATGTACACCCAAGTAAATCCGGCTAACTCCAATCAAAGCAACAAGAAGGACTGTCACACCGATGATCGCCTTCCTAAATGCTTTGCTTTTAAAATGAATCAATAAAAGAAAGCATATAAATCCTAGCACCGCGGTTGAATTCATAGTATGGCCGCTAGGGAAGCTAAAGCCGGCCGAATGAATGATGGGGTTTATTTCCGGCCTGTCTCTTTCAATCCAATTTTTCAATAAATAGTTTGATCCTCTTGATCCCCAAAAGACAAACATGAGAAAAAGAACATCGGTAAAGCGCTTTTTATATATCAGGTAAACGGTAAGTAGCGCAGTAATAAACAGCAGCCCTTTAATGGAGCCAACATCCGAAATAAACAGAAATGCATCTGTTACAGATTCACTGCGGATTTGTTCAAATTGCAGAACGATCTTTTGATCGAAATTTGCCAGCAATTCGATCTCTACAATCCATGTAAGTAAAAGAAATATCGCGCCAAAAAGTAACCATTTCATTTTTCATCATTCCATTATTTTTTGTTGCTTTACTACTATGTGATCAAATTCGGATATAAAAACGGGCAGCGTTAACTGCCCGGCATGTTTAATCCAATAACCGATTGTTTTCATCCACTTCCATCACTTTTGCATTTGGATGTTCGCCGGAGATCAAACCGGCCCCACGGCAAACACTGCAATTATATTGCCAGCCTTCATCATCTGCGAGCATCCCTGTTCCTCCACAAGCCCTGCATATGTTTTCACGGTCTACTGTCATAAAAATCCTCCTTCCTTAAAGGTACATAATCTCTTGAATTCTCACCTAATCTTAAAATGTCATGACTATTTCAATTTCGCCTTAAAACGGATATAGGATGAATTTTTTGCAAGGTCTGGCCCATCCTCCCTTTTTATTTACCCGTTCTAGTGTTTGGATGAACCTCTTTTTTGCCGCTCCTTTACCCAGTTAATCATCCCGCCTTTTAATAACACATCAACCTGGCGTTGAGATAACGCATGGTTTACTTCAATAGTGAGGTTTTTGTTTTTGACACGGATAGTCAGTTCATTACCTTGTTTAATGCTCGTTCTCACATTCTCCAATTGAAGGACATCTCCTTGGTCCAGATGTTCATAATCTTCCTGATGCTTAAACGTTAACGGGAGGATGCCAAAGTTCACGAGATTTTGCCAGTGAATGCGTGCAAAATCCTTCACTAATGCCACTCGAAGTCCTAAATATCTAGGTGCGAGCGCAGCGTGCTCCCGGCTGGAGCCTTGTCCATAGTTAATACCGCCCACAATAGCATGCCCGCCTTTAACGACGGATTCCATTGCTCGCGGATAATACGTATGGTCAATGATTTCAAATGCAAATTTGCTGATTTCAGGCAGATTGCTTCTATAAGGGAGCACACGGGCTCCCCCGGCTAAAATTTCGTCTGTCGAGATGTTGTCGCCCATCTTTAGCAATACAGGTATTTCCATCTGATCCGGAAGCTCATCCATAGCCGGGATAGACGCAACGTTCGGTCCTTTATATAGCGCAACCTTTTTTGCTTCTTCAAATGGGAGGGGGGCATCGAGCAGTGTGTCATCAATTGTTGGATTTTTCGGTTCTTTCACTTTTGGATAAGTCATTTCAAATGTTCTTGGATCAGTAATTTCCCCCGTCAAGGCGGAAATCGCGGCTGTTTCCGGGCTGCATAAGAACACACTATCCTCCTGAGTACCGGATCGCCCAGGAAAGTTTCTCGGGGTCGTACGCAGGCTGTTTCTTCCTGTAGCAGGAGCCTGACCCATGCCGATACAGCCATTGCACCCTGCTTGATGTAACCGGGCACCGGCTTGAAGAAGGCTTGCTATATGACTCTCCTTCACCAAATCAGTCAGCATTTGCCTGGAAGTCGGATTAATATCGAATGAGACGCCTGCCGCGACCTTTTTCCCTTTTACAATTTCTGCCGCAATGGCAAAATCACGGAAACCCGGATTAGCCGATGAGCCGATATAAGACTGATAAATCGGTGTTCCGGCAACTTCTGATACAGGAACTACATTGCCTGGGCTGGAAGGTTTGGCAATAAGCGGCTCCAACTCGGATAAATTGATTTCTTCTTCCAAATCGTACGTTGCTCCTTTATCCGCTTTTAGTTCTATCCAATCATCTTCCCTTCCCTGCTCTGTCAAGAAACGCCTGATTTCCTGGTCGGATGGAAAAACGGTAGAGGTCGCCCCTAATTCCGCCCCCATATTCGCTATAACATGCCGGTCCATCGCACTTAACTCATCCAAGCCCGGACCGTAATATTCAATGACCTTGCCAACTCCCCCTTTTACGTCATGCCGGCGAAGCAATTCAAGAATCACATCCTTCGCGCTGACCCAATCCGGTAATTTTCCAGTCAACTTGATACCCCACACTTGAGGCATTTTTACGTAAAAAGGTTCTCCGGCTATTGCAAGAGCAACATCCATTCCACCCGCTCCCATAGCAAGCATTCCCATGCACCCATTGGCACAAGTGTGACTATCCGAACCGAGCAACGTTTTTCCCGGCTTGGCCAAACGTTGCATATGAACAGGATGGCTTACCCCGTTGCCCGGCCGGCTATAATACAGACCAAATCGACGAGTGGCGCTTTGCAAAAATAAATGGTCATCGGCATTTTTGTTATCAACCTGTATGACGTTATGATCGACATACTGGGCGGATGCTTCCGTTTTTGCCCGATCGAGTCCCATTGCCTCAAGCTCCAGCATCACCATCGTACCAGTCGCATCTTGAGTAAGGGTTTGATCAATCTTCAAGCCGATTTCTGTGCCCGGAACCATTTCACCGGATACAAGATGTGATTGAATTAATTTCTGGGTAATATTTAATGGCATCTATTTTCCTCCTGTACAAAGCTTAAAATCCATGCTTTCCATTTATGTTTGTTAATTCAGCAAGGAAATATACACCAATCCTGATGATGAAGCGATATACAATCATTTAAGGAAAAAGCCCTGTCTCTTTGATTCTCCAGGAATCTCTTTCTTCAAAAAGGAGCCGAACAAAATTGGATGAAACCGAAATAAAAAGGGGAGAATAGCTCATAATACTTTTCCCTGATCACTTCTCTCAACAGCATACTTTGGTAAAAGAACAAACGTGTATGTTCCGCCAGATGCGGCAATGGCAGTGACAGTGTCCCATTCTTTTCAGTTTCTGACTTTTCATTCCTCTTGATCTTTATTTTAAAAGTTTGAAACCTTACATGATGCGATTACGTAGTAGTGTAGCAACTTTAATTAGAAAGGATGATAGCAACATGATAATCGTGACGACAGAAAATATAGCCAACTATAAAATTGTTGAAATGAAAGGTCCTGTATTTGGCATAACAGTAAGGGCAAGGGGAATTGGAAAAGACATTGTTGCATCATTTAAGGGTTTATTAGGAGGAGAAATCAGCCAGTATACAGAAATGCTTGAAGACGCAAGAAAACAGGCCATAGACCGAATGGTAGAAAACGCCAAAGCCATGGAAGCCAATGCTGTAACGATGATGCGCTTTGATTCGGGAGAAATCGGCCAAAACATGAGTGAAATCATTGCATATGGTACAGCAGTAGTTATAGAAAAGGCTTAGTCTCGTGAAGTGGATTATTGGATTTTACGGCATTCAAATATTGCTATTTATCGCGATAATAATCATTTCTTGGCTCATTTGGGATAAACGTTTCAAACGTAAACACGGGCGGGAAGTTCCTAAAGGCTTTATTCCAACGAATGAGGTAAACATCGATCCGACTACCAAGAAAAAATTAATTGTTTATTACAATCCTGATACTGGCGAGCGCTTTTATAAAGAGGAAGATTAACAAACCGGCGCAGTGTTACCGATACTTCTGGAGGAAACTGCCCCTGATCGGCGCTTCCACCGGGCTTGGGGCCTCATATGACTCTTTATTGGACTGTTTTTGTCATTCCAGAATTTCTTTCGGGCGCCTTGAAAAAATCCAGTATGTGCTCCCCCCAACAATGTTATAACTTGGGATTAATGAATGTTTTAGAGGGGAGCTAGTCAGCTTTGAATCATTCCGACCATTCATTCCGTACAATGAATATTTTTCACCCTGCCTAATCGGCAGCCCGGCAGCCGGAAGATTTGCAATTGATATCCTTATAGTATGCGGAATTATTTCATCATAATAAAGCATGAACAGGTATCTTTCCGTTCACGCCTTTTAAAAGTCTATTTTTTTGACCGTTTATTCCTAAAAAGTGGCAGCTTTTTCAAATAAATAATGTCATCACGAGTAGCTGCATTACCTTCCGCCAAAATTGCCGCTCTGGCCACAACTTGGCCGCCAGCCTTTTCAACCAGCT
Source organism: Siminovitchia sp. FSL H7-0308 (assembly GCF_037980985.1). NCBI lineage: Bacteria > Bacillati > Bacillota > Bacilli > Caryophanales > Bacillaceae > Siminovitchia > Siminovitchia sp. FSL H7-0308. The sequence continues at coordinate 1,400,841 of NZ_CP150282.1, read as the reverse complement.
CCTCCAGGCCACGAATAGACTGCCCGGTACTGATGACATCATCAATAATGGCTACCCGCTTATTTTTTATGTGCTCGACATCATTGGTGTCGAGACATAAGACTTGCTTTTTCTGGGTTGTAATGGATACCACCTCATTGACCAAAGGAGTTTCCATATACGGCTTGATGCTTTTTCGCGCAACAACATATTGCTTCATGCCAAGTTGTTTAGATACCTCATATACAAGCGGTATCCCCTTTGCCTCCGCTGTGACAAGCACGTCTACTTCGGGGAGCTTGTCCGCTAGTAAAGGCGCGGTATAAGCGACCAGCTCCGTGTCGCCCAAAATGACAAAACTGGCAATGCTCAGCTCATCTGAAATCGAAACGATCGGCAGTTCTCTTTGGATAGCGCCAATCACCAATGTATAAGTTTCCATTTACATCCCCCTTAAAAAACCGAATAATCCAATGAGAAATTGAATGATCAAACCGGCAAGCATGCCAAGAAAAGGATCCGTGATCGCTGTGACAACCATCGTGATTCCGCCAATTAATCCTGAAGCAGGCTCACCTGTTGAAAAAGCTGTGCCGGCATTGCCGGGAAATGTGACAATCGCACCCAACACGAACAAAAATCCGGCAATTGAAGAACTTGGAACAAATTTACCGATCTTGGGAAGAAGTCCGGCAAATAAAATGATGGCCATGAGTGACATCATCAATACACCTGACCCAACCGGATGCGGCGCGCTTGCAGTGGCGGAAATAACTACTTCAACTGGCGCTCCGCCAAAGAAAGCAGAAGCCATGTCGGCCAAGCTGCTTATAACAGTTAACACATCGACGTTTACATCGGTTTGGGCAATCTCCCCGTTAATCTTGCCAAATGCGATATTCGCCCCAATATTTAAACAAACCATAGCCAAAGCGCCGCGTATGACCATTGGATTGATCACCAGTTTTTGGCGCGTAATTTTTTCCTCCAAAACGGCCTGGATACCTTCCTTACCATCTTTCGGAAGAAAAAGATAGACAATACTTGAGAGAATGACCGATATGGTGATCGTATAAACGAGGTCTTTTGTTGCCATGTATACAATGAGCGCACTGGCAAAAGATGTAATCCCAACCATTTTATCATTTCTGGCCATTTCCCATGCGACTTTTGATAGCATGATCCCAACACCTGCCATCATCCCTGCCGTAATAACCGGACCAATCCAATCTATAATTTTTTCAAGCAAGCCAAATAATCCAATGGGAACCATGATCAGCGCTCCGAAAAACACCATCGATAGCCGTTCCCGCATATTTCTGCCCATTGTCCCAGCCAATGTTATCGTTTCAGCCTGGTAAGAAATCACCGGAACCGAGCCCATGATTGCGTTTCCTCCGGCTCCGACGACAAAAGCCAGCGCCGTTGGAACAGAAGCAAACCCAAAAGTCATGGCGAGAAGCCCCTGAGGAAGTCCATTTAGTACTACGCTAAGTGCGGCCAAGATGTCTTTAAGTATGTCCATTCTACACTCCGTTTCTAACAACGAATGAATCATTCGCTGATTTTTTTATAAAAAATCCCCTTAAACACGAACATTATCTAATTAACATTAATTATTGTACGTGTTTATCGAGAAATTTCAAGTGTTTTATTCGAAGTTTCAACATTTAGTTTTTTGTTTAAAATTGGAACAAACTGAAGAAAATCTATATGCGTCTAAACAAAAAGAGACTCTTCTGACCTTCCTTGAAAAATGCGAAGTGTCCTATCCAGTGTGGATTGCACTCCGTCTTTTTTTAAAAATAAATAAAAAAGCTTGTAGAGAAAAACACCTACTTTCTCTACAAGCTGGCCCTCTTACTATCTATAGAAGGTACTTACATCCACCATAGCCCCTTTAAACTTCTGAGAGCAGGCTCCTTTCCCACTCCGATTCAAGTCTCACTTTTGGAACCGGAGTTGGCCTTCCATTTTCGTCAATGGCGACCATCGTGATCGTAGAGGTCGTCGTCAACCGCCTTTCATCTGTTTCCAAATGGAGGCATTCCACTTTTACATACACTTTCATTGAAGTAGTTCCCACTGAAAGAACAAAAGCTTCCAACGTCAATATGTCCCCCACTTTTGCCGAAGACAAAAAGTTTACCGTGTTAATGGACGCGGTGACAACTGCTTTTTTGGAATGTTTCATTGCAGCAATCGCAGCGATTTCATCAATATACGCCAGGACGGTTCCTCCGAAAATGGTGCCCATATGGTTCGTATCAGGCGGAAGGACAAGCTTTGTCTGAATCGTCCTTGATACATTTGAAGAAATTTCTTTTTGCATAAGAACTTCTCCTTCCCGTTGATCATTTTGGCTAGTTTGCTCTGTAAAGCAAGGTTTCATGATTTTTTCTCATGAACCTTTTAAATCATAGTACACGATCGTGCATCTGACAACCTCCATAAGCGATCATGATGCAATGCCTTTTTCTTGTCATATGTTCCAATAAAAGAGATAATAAAATTGTGAAAATATCAAATATTTATGGAGGGAATGGAATGTATAAACTTATTTTAAGACATCCAGGACCGACTCCGATTCCAAAAAAAGTGAATATGGCGATGAGCCAGGATATCATTAGCCACCGAAGCCCGGAATTCATCAAACTATTTCGGGAAACAACAGCACGCATCAAACCGCTATTTGGAACAGAACAGGACGTTTTACTTCTTGCCGCCAGCGGCACGGCCGCTTTGGAAGCCGCAGCTGTCAATGCTGTTTCACCAGGTGAAAAGGTTGTTGTCATTTCCATTGGCGCATTTGGTGATTACTTTGCTGCTATCTGTGAGAAATACGGATTCGATGTGCATAAGCTGCAAAAAACATGGGGCGAGGCTTGTACGCCGGAAGAGTTGGAAGCTTTTCTAAAACCGTTAAACAATATTAAGGCTGTTTTTGCTACATACTGCGAAACATCGACAGGCGTATTGAATCCAATCGAAGATTTGGCAAAAATCGTGAAGAAAAACACGGATGCCTTATTTATTGTGGACGGAGTGAGCTGTATCGGCGCTGTTCCCGCCAAAATGGATGAATGGGGAATTGATATTTTGGCAACCGGATCACAAAAAGCCCTCATGCTGCCACCCGGACTGGCCTTAATTTCGGTAAGCGAGCAAGCGTGGAAAGCGATTGAAAACAATCAAACCCCTGTCTATTATCTGAACCTATTAACGTACCGTGATTGGTTTGAACAGGGAATGACCCCGAATACATCAGCCGTTACCCTTATTTACGGTTTGTCAGCTGTATGCGACTTAATCGAGGAAGAAACGTTCGCCAGAACGGTCGAAAGGCATGAATTAATGAAAAAGATGGTGAAAGAAGCGATGAATGCTCTTGATATAGACCTGTTGGCAAGCGAACCATTTATGTCGCCAACGGTTACGGCAATCCGCACACCAAAATATTTGGATTTGGAGCAATTTTTACAATTGCTCAAACAAAAATATCACTTGGATTTTGCCGGCGGCTTGGGAAGCTTGCAAGGACAGATCTTCCGGTTTGGCCATATGGGATATTGCTTCCCTGCGGATGTTTTAGAAGCTGTTTCCCTTATGGAAGCCGGTTTAAAAGAGCTTTCATATCCGTTTGAAATGGGAGCAGGCGTCAAAGCAGCGGCTGATACCCTTTCTGCAACAAAGGCGGATATTCAAGTGAAAATCTAAAGTAAATCTTCAATCAGTGGGACGAGGCTTACCAGACAAGGACGCGCAAGCGCCACCACATATGTACGTTCTTCGTCTGCCCCATTGTTAAGAAAACAAGACAAAGGCCTCGTTGCAATCTCCTTGAAATTTGCGGTACTTGCGAGGATTTCCTTGTCTTGCTGCTTTACTTGCAATCATACTTCCTGTACGTCGCAGCTCCTTAGTGATTTATCCTTGAAAACATTGCGGTTGTGGCATTTCCGGAGTTTTTTCTTGTCTGGCCGGCCCGATCCCCCGCGAAAATACCCGGATAGAAAAGGAGGGGCTGGAACATAAGTTGAAAGCTGATTCATATTCGTACAAATCGTGAGAATAAAACCGCGTGAAATCAAGGGGTAACCACCAGGTTCTAACCTTGATTCCATGCGGTTCATTTCATTTTTACCGTGTTGTGTCCCTGCCCTATTTCCCCAACAATTTTTTCAGGAAAATCTGTTCCCACTTTTTCCACGGAATCATGTTTTTTAAAAAGAGAGTCGTTTTTACCCCTTTGCCGACAGGATACCTAAGCCTGCCGGCCTCCTTGCTCATACAAAGATCGGCAATGAGAGAAGCGACGATTTGCGGATCTTCATACTTGGCTTCCCCTTTTTCCAGTTCATGTAAAATCGCCTTCTTAAAAAATGAATAAGGCGACGATTCCACTAGCGAATTTCGGGCAATTGTTTTACCCGTTGACCAGATCGAGGTTTTGAATGATCCTGGTTCAATCAGGAACACATCAATGCCAAACGGCTTTACCTCCATGCGCAAACATTCTGTCCATCCTTCTAATGCATGCTTGGATGCCACATACGGTGAAAGCCCCGGAAAACCGACTTTACCCGAAATGCTGCTTATATTGATGATGGTTCCCTTCTTCCGAGCTCTCATCGCTGGAAGAAAGGCTTGGGTAACGGCAATGAGACCAAAAAAATTCGTTTCAAATTGCTCTTTGTATTCTTCCAAACTCACTTCCTCGCAAAATCCCCCCATTGCAAAACCCGCGTTATTAATAAGAATGTCAACAGGGGGCAGATCGTTCAATAAATCAGGAAAGCCATTCGGACGGGTTACGTCCAATTGAACGATGTTTACCCGGTCTTCCATTTGATGCATGCTGCATAAACTTTTCAGCTTCTCCGCTTTCTCCAAATTTCTCATGGATGCGATGACTTGGCATCCCCGTTTTGCCAGTTCAACAGCCGCGAGCATTCCAAACCCGCTGGCGGAACCGGTAATAAACACTGTTTGTTTTTCCATGTCATTTCTCCATTTGCAACATGTCTTGAATAGATCCCCACACAGTCCACGGATATGTGTGAGGAGGAAAGCTCTCTAACCGCATCACTTCTTTTTTTACGGGATGTACAAATTTCAAGGAATAAGCCCATAAAGCAATTTGCTGTCCCGGCCTGTTCACCTGCGACCCATATTTCTGATCTCCATAAAGGGGAAAGCCTGAAGCGGAAAGCTGGACGCGAATCTGATGGGAGCGGCCCGTGTGGAGCTTGACAGACAATAGGCTTAATTTGTCCCGCTGGGCCACCGTTTGATATTCCAACACGGCTTTCTTGCCGCTTTTATGATCCTGAGAGACCGTTTGAACGACGTTCTTGCGGTTGTTTTTGGATAAATAATGTTCCAATAATGCCGCTTTTTTTCGGGGAGTTCCCCGGACAACAGCTATATACTTTCTCTCTATCTCATTCTTTCGCAAGGAATCCGCCAGCCTGGATGCGGACTTCGACGTCTTGGCAAACACCATCACGCCCCCTACAGGCCGGTCTAGTCGATGAACCAAGCCAAGATAGACATTTCCCGGTTTTTGATAACGAATTTTAAGATCTTTTTTTAAAAGTGACAATACATCCGGATCCCCGCTTGCATCTTCCTGTACAGGGACATTCACCGGCTTCTCCACAACAAGCAGATGGTTGTCCTCATATAAAATTGGTATTTCCATATTATCCGATACCCTTCAGTAAAATGATATGTTCATTGTATCGCAGTTTAATGCTTATCGAAACTCCTCCAATCCGGTAACATTGACAATCCATGGCTTCAACGCTGCTACTTCTACACAATGAACATGCCCGCCTGTTCCTTTAAATTCGGGCATGTATACTAATTCGTAATGAGGCTTCCCTTCTTCATCGACCTCCTCCTTTGTCCAATTCAGCTTCATCACAAAAGAATCCTGATATCGTTGTAAGGCCTTGCCAAAATGATCGGGAATGTTTTCAACTAAGTGGGTGAAACGATCATGTAGATAATCCGTCGCAAACCATTCGCATAACTTTCCCGAATATGCGCTCACAATAATGGTAAGATACTCCCCTTCTACCTGAACATCTTTTTCAAAACGATCAAAAGTAAAACAATACGCATGCGGCGGCAACTCTTCACCTTCCTCGTCGAATTCAATCAGGACATGATCCTCCCCCCTGAGTTTAAACATATGTTGCGCATCCGGATATTGGCTGTACAAAAGCTTGAGAGCAGATTGAAAAGCTTCCTCTTCCGTAATCCTCACACCATTTTCTCTATCGCTTGTGATCATTTGTTTAAGCATGCCGTTAGAATCAGTTATAAGCTTTACCGCGCCTTCTACCACTGTATCAAGATCCATTAACTCATCAAACTCATATTCTCGTAAAAAATGCTCCTTGGGAAAATCGCTCCATACTTCCAATTTCCCTTCAGGCGTATCACTTTCTGTTATTTTATCCATCGTTTCAACGCCTGCCATGGCATATATCGAGGATTGTACTGGTGGCATTTGCGGGAGGGATTGAAATGGAAAACAAACATCGCCAAAATCAGCCAATGTCGTTTGGTTGCCATCCATCTTCACATCAATTCCCGTTGTATGAAGAAAGTCATAAACAAGCTTAAATTCCCCGTCACCATCCACATAAACTTTTTCGTCAAAGCGCATGATCTTTAATAATGGTTGAATATTGGTTAAAAACCGTTCACGCGCAACCTCTTCTGACAGCACTCGATCGGGATAAACGATCAAGAATTCATCCATTTCATTTACCATATCCATGATGACGCCATTTTTATAAACCGAAAATGATATACCCGAATTAGGCAGTTCAAGTCCAAATCGTTCATCTTTACGGACATAATCAAATAAGTAAAAAATGTCAAGGTCGAAGATCGAGGACAAATGTAAGAGTGAGAAGGATTCAGGAAAAAAATCATGCGAAAATCTCTCAATAAGCTTCCGAATCTCTTCCTTAGACATAGATGCTTCCGGAATGTCCTCTTCTTCAAAATCAAATTCCGAAAACATTTTTAAACATCCGTCTTCAGTCAATACGACCTCACCCGCAACTTGTTGACTGTCCACAAATATTAATTTGTATGTGTTTTGATCATATTCTGTAGGTTTTGCAACCAGGCTTTCTTCTTTATTCGCTACTATATAGGGCCGCAATTTCGCAACTATCTTTTCCATCATAAGCCTCCTGGCAATATCTTTATTTTTTCCAGCGCGGGGCGGTCTTCCGGGACATAATAAAACCCGCTTTCAACCCAGGGGATTCTCTCCAAATGAAACGGGCTGCTCTGGAAAAAATGATCAATTTCCACCTTTAGAGTGTTGTCACGCAGCCCATGAGTCTTTGACTCATTATAGCTATTCATAAACTGATGATATTCATCATCCTTTAAAAGCCGTTTCATTTTTGCTGTAAAGTCTTCAGGGAGAAACATGGTGTCCAGCTCACACAAAAATGCGATACATCATTTATTATAAACGATAGAGCTCTCTCGTAAATATGTATATCACCGGATTTTTACTGATCGAATTGTTTGAAAAAATGTTATATAACAAGTTGAAAATATTAAATATGTGCTATAATACCAATATATTTGAAAATTTGTTGAATTGGGAGGGCTTCATCGTGTATGTTCCGCTACTTTTAACACAATTTTTAGACCGCGCCGTAAAACTATATGGCAGTAAAACAGCAGTGATTGATGATGAACGGGTTTTCACTTACTCCGAGTTGAATGAAAGGATAAACCGCCTTTCTCACGGGCTAAAAGATCTGGGTGTGGAAAAGGGCGACAAGGTTGCCTACCTTGCACCAAACACCCTGGAAATGCTCGAAGGCTTCTATGGTGTGTTCCAACTTGGTGCGATTACCGTCCCCCTGAACATTCGGCTTAAGCCGGATGATTATTTGTTTATTTTAAACCATAGTGAAAGCAAGGTATTATTTGTTGACTGGGAGTTGTATGGGCTCATCGGTTCGGTCCGTAGTCAACTGAATCTGGAACAAATTATTGTCCATGGCGGCAACAAGATCAAACTCGAAGAAAATGATCTAGATTATGATGAGTGGGTCGGCCAATTTCCGGCAGAGCCGTTTCCACGTGAAGATATAGATGAAAAAGACATCGCCAGCCTTCTGTACACGAGCGGAACGACCGGCAATCCAAAAGGTGTTATGCTCACCCATCGCAGCAATTACATACATGCCCTTCAAGTCATGCATCATTTGCGGGTAAGTGACCGAGACGTATTGCTCCACGTATTGCCCATGTTCCATGTTAATGGATGGGGATCACCATTTTATTACACAGCAAACGGAGCTACTCAAGTGATGTTAAGAAAGACACGACCGGACGTCATTTACGAAAAATTGCAAAAGCATGGCGTGAATGTGATGCATATGGCGCCCACGGTACTAAACTCTCTTCTGCATTATTATGATGAAAATAAAGTGGAGATCGGACAAGATGTAAGGGTTGTCATTGCCGGGTCAGCCCCGCCGCCTTCGTTTGTCACCCGCGTTGAGGAAGACTTGGGCTGGGAATTTATCCATGTCTACGGATTGACGGAAACATCGCCCTTGCTCACCACCTCCATCATTCGTGCTCAACATTTGGATGAGCCAAAAGAAGTTCAATATCGAATGAAATCCAAAGCCGGTTACCAAATGATGTGCACTGATGTGAAAGTGGTGAATGAGCAAGGTGAAGAAGTGAAACATAACGGCATGGAAATCGGCGAAATCATCGTCAGAACGAACGGTGTGATGGAAGGTTATTGGAAAAATGAAGAAGCTACGAATGCCGTCATCAAAAACGGTTGGTTTCATACTGGTGACATGGGCATTGTCGATTATAACGGCAATATTGAAATTGTCGATCGGAAAAAAGATGTCATCATCAGCGGAGGCGAAAATATTTCTTCCATAGAAGTGGAAGGAGTTTTATATGAACATCCAGCAATTGTTGAGGCTGCCGTCATTGCGATTCCTCATGAAAAATGGGGCGAAACCCCACATGCTATTGTCGTTGTTCGCGATGGCCAAACCGTAACGGAAACCGAAATCATTACCTTCGCCAGAGAAAGGCTTGCCCATTTTAAAGCGCCTACATCTGTCAGTTTCGTAAAAGAATTACCCAAGACTGCTTCGGGAAAAATTCTAAAAGTGAATTTGCGAAAAGAATATTGGCAAAGCAAAAGCAAGCTCGTCAACTAGACATTCAGTTTGGTACGCTCAATCGATCAGGCGGACAATCATTCTCCTCCGCCTGATTGTTCGCTTGCGGGCTGCCGTCACTTTCTGGAAGATGGGCCACTCCCCACTTCCCGTACAACGGTTCAAAGCCTCTTAGTGATCACAGGTTTTATAGAAAGTCGTTTAACACGAATACGCCGCTCTTTTTCCGACCTAACAGCTTTGCTTGAGCGCGCCGAAGTACCACCCTTGTTACATTTTTACCTGGCGTTCTTTTCTAAAAGAGATAAAGTGTTTGATGACAAAAAGGACGCATTCTTTAAGATTTCGTTTCCCTACTTTGAACCAGTAGTTCAAAGGCTCTGTTTTGTGTACACAGAGTAAACGGGATAAGTCTGTCCTTTTTTAATAATCTTCATGTCATATGCTAAATATGTAATGTCTAGAAAGGCGGATTGTTCTGCCTTTCTTTCTTTTTGCCTTATTTTCCTTCCTTTGTTAAACAATAGGCGGGTTTATTTGTTGATGGCTTTTCATACCCATAAGTGAATAAGGATGGGTCTTCAAACAATACTGGTTCCAATTTTATCAAAATAATAGAGATTCAGATTTGAAACATTGGTCGAGCATGTTCCAGGATTCAGATAGCAAATATTAAAAAAGCGAGATTAGACTATTCTCAAGCTCTTGCATAATCTAACCGTTTGAAGAAACAGAAGTCGTTAAAGCGCAAGAGATATTAGCTGAATTTCTCCTAATTCAAACTACCCTTACTGAAAACCGCAACGGGTTTTGTGGAAACCCACAATGTGGTTTTGCGGTAAATTCGTGAAAAAGTGAATTATAATGTATTGGGAATCACATTTTACATATGAGAAGGAGGTCATATTGATTTTACCAAACAGAACTGGTTGAGATAGCCATGGATAGAGGCTAGCTATTAAAAAAAAGGGGGCGTTAAACAAGAGAGTTGCTGTCGTATGAAATATTTGTTGAAAGAAGCTTATTTAATAGGTGATGAGGAGATTCAATGAATTCCTGAACTACGAACATATATTGTTAATAAAATAGAATTTTGATACCTATTGATTTTTAGAGAAAATACTGTATATGGAAAAGCATTTTTAGGAGGAAAGAGAAAATGAGAAAAAAATTAATCGTTCCAATTGTTGCTGCTCTTTGCTTTACAGTAGGTGTGGGGATTAATACCTCGGACGTTGAAGCAGCCGGGAATTATAAAGACAAGAAGTTTAGTTTTACTTTAAAACCAATAAAAAGAAACTCTTATTCTAAAGCGAGGGAAAAAAGGGATGCTACTTCCGCCTATGTAAAGCTTAACTCAATTGGGAAAGGCAAAATGAAAGCATGGATTGTGAAGTCCAATGGTGCCAGTGTGAGAGCGAAAAAAGTTACGGTTAAACAAGGTCAAGCAAAATTTATTACTAACTATGCATATGAAGATTATGGCAAAGTAAATGTTAAATTAGCGGGTGAAACTGAAAAAGCTCAGATAGTCAAAGTAGCAGCTTCCGGAGTCTGGAGTCCAGACAGTATTTAAATAAGTTTATTTATTTCATCAAAACCTCTAAAAGATGAAAGCTTTTTAGAGGTTTTGATTTCTAAGGAGATATCCGTACATATGGGATCATATTTTAAAATAGAGTTTAAAAGAGGATTAAGTAGCAAATCATTTATTGGTGCAATTATAATAGGTTTTGTCATAGTGATGATCCATCAAATTTTCGTTGATCGCTTTATTGCTTATGGCAGCGGCAGTGCTTATATGTTTGCAACCGGGTTTGATGATAACTATATGTTAACCCAACTATATTACTTATTATTTCCTATTATGGTGGCTTTGGCTGGCTCCGATTTATTTGGGGAAGATGATAGATCGGGTATCTATTATATTACAAGGTCAAGAGTGTCTAAAAAGAATTATTTTACAGTAAAGATCACTCTTTCCTTTATACTTGGCGGGCTTGCTTTTGCTTTTCCTTTGGTTATTGAAATGTGGGGGTTATTGATGTTCTATCCGGCTGATAGTCCCGATATATTTTTGCAAATCTCTCTAGTTGAATATGGAGATTTATTTGCTTCATTGTTTATCCATACTCCCCTTCTCTATTGGCTTATCTTTTTATTATTTGGATTTATGTATGGCGGGGTATATGCATGGATTGGTTTTTTAACATCCTTATTTACAAATAATAAATATCTTGTTCTGTTAATGCCGTTTTGCGTCTACTATGGCTTATGGGTGATCCTTTCGCTTTTTGGGTATCCAGAATGGTCTCCATTTGGATTTTTGACGCCGGCACAAGGATACACAACGATCTCATTATCTGTGATTTTATTTCAACTTATTGTGTCAATCATTTTATGTTTAACCATTATGATAGGAAAGTGTAAAAATGAATTCGTTTAAGTGGATGATTCAAGCAAATAAATAAAATAAGAAAATAAGAATATGGTTGATTGTTTTCATATTCATTATTCTTATTTGGCGCACCTATCTGTTTATTCAATCGTATAAACAAACTGGACAAATATCAAAGGTTGGTCCCCTTGATTTGGTAGCTGATATGATGCAAGGAGATACAATTTCCCTTATTATGATTCCAGGTTATTTATTCTTTGCAAATAGCTTTAATGTGATCAAGAGTGAGTTTGTTTTAATTCGCATACATAGCCGCAGTTCCCTATGGAATAATGAAATGTTAGCTTTTGGATTATCAGCCTTTATTTTTTCTTTTCTGAGTGTAACGGCGACCTATATCTTAGGCGGATTGATGATCAAAAGCTTTGTAAACCATTGGCAAGATCCTTCTGGGGAACTCGCCGCAATTTTAGCTGAAAACAGCTCACATTTATCCGTTCAATCCTTTCTATATACAAGCCCTAGTGTCCTATTGATTTATGTAGTCTATATGACATTAGGATTGTGTTGTATTGGCTTTGTTTTTGCAGTTATGAAGCTTTTGATAAAAAACACACCATTGGTATTTGTCTTGCTTGTGGTTATTATCATGATAGATAGTTATTCCAGCCAACTTGGCATATTATCTCCTTACCTGATGTTAGATAAATTGGGTTTTTTGAACCCTTTTTCTATTTTGGGCAATGCTTTAATCACCTTTAGTGTCATCTTATGTTTTTCATTTATCGGTAAAAAGCTGATGAATCGTCATGATTTTTTATTTACAAGTAAGAAAGGTAATCGATATGGAGCTTTTTAAAAAGGTGATCATCCGAGAATGTTGGACGCTGTGGAACTATATTAAATTCCGGCTCATTTTTATATCAATTGTTTTATTTTTGTTGCTGGGTGTACTCTTTGTAAATAGCGAGAATGGAACTTTATTGGATATCGTGTATGGTATGCTGCAAGTCCCGGCCGATGGAGGCAACCCTCTTACATCAAATATTAATTGGCTGACCATTCAATTATTACCCATCTTTTTAGTAGGAACATACGTTTATGAAGATCTATTCCAATCAGGCCCGTTTATATTATTGCGTATTAGAAGCAGGAGATTATTATGGTTTTCAAAAGTTTTTATATTGGCAGTAATTACCTTACTGTATTACTTGCTTATTTTTGTTTTCGTAGAAATAATGGGTTTTTTCTTTCATGTTTCAACTTGGTCTGAAAGTCAAATAATTTATATAGAACTTTCCGATCATCTGCTTGGTCTCACTGTTTCTTTCCTAGTGGGAACTTTCACATTACTGATGCTGCAAGCTATATTATCGATTATGTTCACACCTATGCTAGGGATTATTCTAGTTGTCATTCTATGTGTTGTAAATTTATATTTTAATACATTCTTTTTCCCGGGGCATATTTCAGATGTTTTAGCCTATTCCATTATGGATGGTGAACTTCAATTTATGTTAGGATTTACCTTCCATCTATTACTCACCACAGTGTTAATATTGCTAGGGAGCCATTACTATAAAAAAGTGGATTTGCTTTATAGAAAATAGGAAAGAAGGAATTTATGGTGAACTACCTTGTAATAGAAAATGCCACAAAAGTAATTCACAAAAAGAAAATACTAAATAACATAAATCTAAGTTTAGAAAAAGGGAAGATCTATGGTTTTGTAGGCCACAACGGCTCTGGGAAAACCATGCTATTTCGCGCTATTTGCGGCTTTATAAAATTAACGGAAGGCCAAATACATATCAATGGTGAAAAAGTTGGCAAGGATATTTCCTTTCCTAAAAACACTGGAATAATTTTGGAAAATCCTGGGTTTATTCCACAATATACCGGATTTAAAAACTTAGAGTATCTAGCCTCTATCCATCATAAAATTACAAGTTCAGATATTTATAATGTGCTTGATCTAGTTGGTTTGAAAGAAAGTGCGGATATTAAAACAAAGAAATATTCATTAGGGATGAAACAACGTCTGGGAATAGCGCAAGCCATTATGGAAGACCCGGATCTGCTTATCTTTGATGAACCAACCAATGCTTTAGATCGATCTGGTTGTAAAATGTTCCAAAATCTAATGTTCCAATTAAAAGAGCGAGGTAAAACGATTTTGATTGCAAGCCATAATGATCAAGAAATTCTCCATTTATCAGATGAGATATATGAAATGGAGAATGGGGCTTTGTCTAAACAAAGCTCAATGGTACATTAGGGGGCCGTCTACATGAATAAAAAAATACTTTTATTAATCATGCTGCTTGTTGTTATAGCGACTAGTATCATCCGAATTTCTCAAGTGAATACAAATGCTTTTGCATTTAAGGATACTCTTCACCCATTAAAAGAACCCTTTCAAGTAAAAGAATTTACCATCATGGTGAAGAAGGCTTATGAAATGACGGAAGAGGAAATAAAGTTACAAAAAGAAATGGATCCTACATTTTATATGGAAGATTCGGATACTATTTTGGCAGTTGAACTGAATGTTGAAAATAATGGAAGTTCAGATGACAGACTTATGATGAGTGAATTCCAATTAAATAAAGGAATCTATGTGACTTATGCAAGTAGAGAGTTAATACAAAAAGATAGTGAAACAGATTATGTTTTAAAATTTGTTGTTCCCAAGAACATTCTTCATTCAAATGAAAAGATTTATTTAGCTGTTCCTCCAGGGGTATGGAATGAAGATAAACGAGATCTCGTAGAATTTGAAATATAATAGACAATGAGGGCCTCCAAAACAATTTCTAGGTTTGGAGGCTCATTTCTTATCTTAGTAAGGATCATGCACTACTAACAAAATCGTATTATATCATTGCTTACTATATGGTCGTTGCTGCTTTTTTCTGCTTATTCTTTTCCTCTTTAATTGATTCCTATGAGCAAACAGGGGGCGATATTACCAGGTGGACCGGGCCCAAAAAGTTTACGGATAACGATTCACTATGCCGAAATAAAAAAAAGAACAGCTGGACAATTTATAGAACAAGAGGAATATTTACCGTCCCCCAACTGAAACACTTAAAGAGAAATATGCGCATAAACAGTGCTATTCCAGTTGGCAGTTTATCAGAGCACCCATGGGGAATCATTTTTAAAGCGATGGTCAAGCATGTCCCACGTTTCAGATGGCCGAAAATAAGAAAAGGAATGTTTATCCGTTTTTGAAATGTTATGATAAGGAAGACTGTTGAACTTGTCATTTCAGAAACGCTGAAAGAGGGCATTTTCCCCTCTTTTCATCAACAAGCGGTTGTTACGTTTTTGTAAAAATGTATTTTCTTAAACATCAGGGCTCCTTCCCGATGCTATAATACTTTTAAAAAGTAACGATTTGGAGGTTTTCAATGTCAACCCATCACATTTCGAACACCGAATTGACCATGCTTCATCCTACCGATGTTTTTTCTTTAGCTGAAAGAAGGTGGTTTACATGAATCAGCATCTGTTAAAACGACTGTGGGAAATTTTACTCGTTTCCACAAGGTTAGGGCTCACTTCTTTTGGCGGTCCAGTTGCTCATCTAGGTTATTTTCATGAAGAGTACGTTCGCAGAAGAAAGTGGATGGACGAAAAAAGTTATGCGGATTTGGTTGCCTTGTGCCAATTTTTACCCGGACCTGCCAGCAGTCAAGTTGGCATTGGAATTGGGGTCATGCGTGGCGGTATCTTGGGCGGAATCGTTTCTTTTATCGGCTTTACGCTTCCCTCCGTTATCGTGCTCATGATTTTCGCTTCCCTTTTACATACATTTCAAGTAGACGAGACCGGTTGGATCAGGGGTCTCAAAATCGTGGCCGTAGCCGTTGTCGCCCATGCGATTATGGGGATGGCCAAAAGCTTGACTCCGGATGCGAAAAGAAAATCGATTGCCTTATTTGCACTTATCGTGACGCTTGTATGGCCCGCCACCTATACACAAGTAGGTGTCATCCTGGCGGCAGGCATCATCGGATTGATCTTGTACGGTCAAAAAACAGAATTGGAAAAAGCGGTCACAAGCAAATTCCCCGTTTCCCGAACTACTGGATTTATATGTTTATCCCTTTTCTTTGGATTGCTTGTCCTGCTACCGCTGTTAAGAGGGTGGAGCACTGCCGATTGGATTGCTCTTTTTGACAGCTTTTACCGTTCTGGTTCCCTCGTATTTGGCGGGGGACATGTTGTTTTGCCGTTATTGGAACGTGAATTTGTTCCCGGCGGCTGGTTGAACGAGCAGCAATTTTTGGCCGGATACGGAGTGGCACAGGCTGTGCCGGGCCCCCTCTTTACTTTTGCCGCCTATATTGGCACTGTGGTTGGTGGGTGGCCAGGGGGATTGTTGGGAACAGCGGCCATTTTTTTGCCTGCTTTTCTGCTC
Source organism: Siminovitchia sp. FSL H7-0308 (assembly GCF_037980985.1). Taxonomy (NCBI): domain Bacteria; kingdom Bacillati; phylum Bacillota; class Bacilli; order Caryophanales; family Bacillaceae; genus Siminovitchia; species Siminovitchia sp. FSL H7-0308. Next base: position 1,384,829 of record NZ_CP150282.1, on the reverse strand, counting down.
ATTTTAGGCGTTCTCCCTTTTTGGGATGTTCTGCGTGGTAACCCGAAAGTGGCGAGTGCCCTTATGGGAGTGAACGCTTCAGTTGTCGGCATTTTAATTGCCGCGCTCTATCATCCGATCTGGACCAGCTCCATTTCATCGCCATTGGACTTTTCTCTCGCCGCCATCTTATTCAGTATGCTTGTTTATTGGAAATGGCCGCCATGGCTGGTCGTCTTTACCGGTGCTGCGGGCGGGTTCATCATCTCCCTTTTATCCCGCATGTAAGGTGCCATATACACCACTTCAAGACTTGAGTTAAAAGGTCTAAGCGGGAGAAAACGGCACCTACATGCCCGATTCGCTCAACTAACAGTCAGTAGGAGATGGTAGAAAACGCCTACTGAATGAAGTTTCACTTTATAAAATAAGCCGGCTGCCCCGTAAAGGGAGAGCCGGCTTTTTCGATCTCGCTTATTCAAAAAACGTCATATGTGATTTGGTTTCACGATAATAATCCAATCTATCTTGCAGCGTACCAGTGTGAAACTCAAATTTATGTCCATCAGGGTCGGTAAAATAGATCGACTTTTTATCCCTTTCATCCCTTGGACGGCTTGGTAATATGTTGACATGCAACTTTTGCAGTTTCTTATACATTTTTTCAAATTCCGTTTCATCAATGGAAAAAGCGATATGTGTATAAGATTTGCTTATTTCATTGCGGGGTATATCTTTTTCTTCATTTAACGCAAGCCACATGCCGTTCAAATCAAAGTAGGCTGTCGTTCTGCCCTTAACAAGCAATCGGGCGTTAAATACATTTTGGTAAAACGTAATCGCTCTTTCCAGATCAGAAACAGAAAATAACAAATGATTAAGACCTTTGATGGACACCATTATCCCCCCAAACATGATCTCTACTATAGATCGTTTTATCGGCCAGAATTGTACCTCCGGAAATGGGACAAAACCCAGTTACCGCAAAAAATCAATTCCTTATAGCTGTAGCTTTAGAAGTAAGTTTGATTCAAATTCCTAATAACTTGTTTGAGAAATAGGACAAGATTGTTCAATTCTGCTCTAATGATTGTAACACATTTACTTATTTATCCCGCATGTAAGGTGCATATACACCACTTCAAAATCTTGAGTGAATACAAAAGGTCTAAGTGGGAGAAAACGGCACCTACATGCCCGATTCGCTCAACTAACATTCAGTAAAAGCCCTACTGAATGATGTTTCACTTTATAAAAAAGTGTGAGCATTTTTGACATCCTTGTCGACAAAGCGCCGATTCAATATTGAGCAAGCACTCAAAAATCGGATCATGAGATATGGTAAGCGCCCGTTCATTGAGTAAGCACCCCATAATTAACAGGGTGCGTCCGTTTTCTTAAAATATTTCTTTTGCGTCAGAAGGTAAATCTCTAACATGTTTAAGATATTGAATCATGTTTCTATCATCATTCATTGGATAAGTGAATTGAAAGTGTTTAGCGACATCTTTAGATAAGATTCTAAACAATTCACAAGTAACAAATATTGATTCCCACATATTTGTATATTCAGAATCAGCATACGTTTTTTGGTACATTTCCCAATATGATTCTGGAAGGTATATTTTAAAATATGTACCAAATTTACCTGTTGAAACTTGAAAATCTTCTTGTGTCCCAATCCACCAAGTAACCATTTTATCCAAAGATTCTCTTATCGTATATTCAAACATATGCTTTGCATACGGAAGCTCATCACGCCAAATTCCTTTTGCAACGTTTTGTAAACACCACCAAAAATTGTTTGTATAACTATCGTATTCACTTTGGGATGGCTTTTTGACATGGTAATCTATATCAGTGGGATAAGGGATTGCCGGTAAAAGATGATCTTTATCCATTAAGGGAAGAGTGAGCTTATCTTTTCCATACTCTTCAAATACAACTTCTTTTGTTTGGATGCGGAGATCTATGCGATTTCCATCTGTAAAGAGCATTAAAAATCCGTAAGAGCTCGTAAAATCAAAATCTATTTCCTCGCCGAAATCATTTTTGTCAGGTTCTTGCATCATGATTAAATCCCCAAAAGCATTTACCCATGTCTTATCTTTTACAAAAGATACTGTTTCTGTCACAACATAAACAACATCGTAATCCTGGAAAATATCCTTTGGCACATTCGGATTTGTTCTTGAACCGTTCATATAGACGGCCCGAATACGTTCATCTTCTTTGGCGATGTTTATGATAAGCCCCATCATTTCTTGTTCATTTCTCATTTCATTTCCCTCGGATATATATAGTTGGCTTTACATGGAAAATTCAAAATGGAGGGCTCGTGGATGATATAAACCAAATTATCATTTATTTAACATTTTTTTATCTAACCTTCCTCCCTATTTGGAGCCAGCTTTTTTTCATCACCATTTCCACATTTATTCGCAGATTCACTCTGCTATCCTGTTAGTTCCATAAGGTAAGCCGAAACCCCTTCTTTTTTATCTATGAGTAACTTTTTCAAATCGGCGCAACTTTTTTAAACAGTAAAATTTATTTGAAATCTACAGCAGTTGCTCCTATATTGATTTCTTGTTTTTCCCCAACTATATGATGCGAGAAAAAAACATGAAATATATGCTTTATTGTTTCATTCAATTTGCCGCCTCTTCATCATTGAATAAAGTCACAATAGAAAAAGCCTCTTACTCGTTTTCATAAGAGGCTCCAGTCGTCCAGTCAACTTTCTTAAGAGCGATGTGTGGACAAGTGTTTCCATGAGTATTGTTTTCCCGGATGATGATTTGCCAACTGGTCAAAGCCAAATAAATGGCCGCGCAATGTTTTCTGTTCGTATTCTTTTTTTACCAATCCTCGCTCTTGCAACACAGGTATAACAAGCTCTGAAAATTCCTCGAAAGAACCAGGCATGACGGTGTATGTGATATTAAAGCCATCCACACCAGCCTCATTTACCCACTTTTCCATCTCATCGGCAATCGTTTCCGGTGTTCCTGCAACAACGGGACCAATTCCGCCAATACCTACAAATTCAGCAATTTCATTTATAGTCCATTGCTTATCAGGATCCGCTTTCGTAAAAATCTCCACCCTGGAACGCATTGCGTCATTTTCAATGAATTGCAGGTGTTCGTCGGGATCGTATTGTGAAAGATCTATACCGGTCCAGCCGCTGAATAAACTCAATGCCCCCTCCCGGCTAATGTGACTTTTATAATCTTTGTATTTAGCTTCCGCTTCCACTTGTGTTTTGCCAACAATGGGCGTAAACAAGCTGAATATTTTGATTTCATCACCTTTTCTTCCATAATGCTCCGCTTGCTTCCGAATCGTATTAACATATTTTTTGGCGATCGAAATGACGGGAGCTGATATATATACTCCTTCCGCATGCTTGGCGGCGAAGGCACTTCCTCTCGGAGATAAGCCTGCCTGATAAATGACGGGAGTTCGCTGTGGTGACGGTTCACATAAATGGGCGCCGGGTATATGAAAGTAACGGCCATCATGATCAATATCATGAACCTTGGCTGGATCGACAAACATTTTTCTTTCCCTATCCCTTACAACAGCACCATCTTCCCAACTGCCTTCCCATAACTTGTAACATACTTCCAAATATTCCTCGGCAATATCATAGCGTTCATCATGTTTAATCTGTTTCTTCAAGCCAATGTTCAATGAAGCACTCTTCAAATAAGAAGTGACAATATTCCAGCCGACTCTTCCTTTTGTCAAATGATCCAAAGTCGACATCCGGCGGGCAAATGGATACGGGTTCTCATGTGTCACCGAAGCGGTTACGCCAAATCCAAGATATTCTGTGACAGATGCCATGGCCGGTATAATCAAAAGCGGGTCATTGATGGGTGATTGCACGGCTTGCCGAAGCGCCGCATCCCTGGTTCCTTCGTAGACATCATAGTGACCGAGCACATCCGCTATAAAAACAGCATCAAATTTGGCTTTTTCCAACGTTTTCGCCAACTCTATCCACTGTTCCAAATCAGTATAACGATGGGATTGATCATCTGGATGCCGCCACAATCCAGGAGACTGATTTCCCGGGCAATTCATGACAAAAGCATTTAATAACATTTTTTTACTGGTCATTTTCTACGCTCTCCTTGCTGTTGATTGTTATATTCAGGCCAAAGGGATGTTTCCACTCCGACAATTTGCTTGCCGATTAATTCTTTTGCCAGATTGTTAGAAGGGCCCATCACAATGCCCGCACGCGAATCCCGGTATAGACGTTCCAACGTTCCTTTTTTATATCCAAATCCGCCGGCTACATCCATGGAGATTTGCGCAACTTGATTGGCCGTCTCGGAAGCATGGACTTTAAACTGATACAACAGTGTCCGTAATTCATTCGGAAGAGGTGCGCCTAATTGAATCCATTCATTCAATCGGGCGGCAATATCCTTTTGCCAAGCGGATAAACTGTTGATCAATATCTTTGCCGAGGCAAGCTGATTTCTTATCGTTTGATATTTTGCCGAAGATTTTTTCGCATGCGCAGCAGCCTCATGAAAAATGCCAATGGCTGTGCCCACCCAAGCAGCACCCAAACCAAATAAATAGACATGGCTATTCTCGACTATTGTTTTTCCAGTGCCTTCTTCACCGATTCGGTCACGTTTATGCACAAAAATTTGATCAAAACGAACGGGAGAACTATGATTTCCACGCACACCAAGCGCATCCCACACACCCGCTTCAATTCCGTCCTGTTTCGCATCCACAATAAAGTAACAAAGGTCATAAGACACTTCCGCATGAGGAGACCTCGTTAGCAACACATAAAAATCAGCATAACCACTGCTGGTGACAAAAGATTTTTCCGCATTCAGCAGATACCCATCCCCCTTACATTCGGCCCTGCTATGACTGAGCCAGTATTGGCCGCCTGATGCCCTTTCACTATTGGCAATCGTCCCGAACTTTCCTTTACGCAATGGCTTCAACCAACGATGCCATTGATCTTCGTTGCCATAATGATAAATAATAGCGGCCGCTCCAACGTTCATCGTATAGACGAGCGCGGTAGATGGACATGCTTGTGCAATTTCTTGAACAATGAGGCCAAATGCCTCATAATCAAGCTCCAATCCGCCCAGCTCTTTTGGAAGAAAAATACTGCTCCAACCCTCTTGGCCCAGCACTTTTAAATTTTCAAGCGGAAAAGCCCCTTCCCGATCGAGACGATCAGCATTTGGTCGAATAACACGATCAATGATTTCACTTAATTGTTCTCTAATTGCGCCATATGTTTCTTTCTTTTGAACATGAAGTGCCATACCAACTATCCCCTTTTCCTACATATTGGTTTAGCCCATTAAAAAAGCTCTCACTAAGGGAATCCTTAAAGTGAGAGCCGCTAGTTGACTAGTAGGCCAAATCCTATTTTTCAATTGAAAAAGCCCTTCCTCAAAAAAGATGAGAGAAGGGCATGTTTTTCCATCCATTCTCATCTTTAGAATACTTCCGTATTCTTCTGAAATTAGCACCGGGCAATCGTATTGCTGGTTGCTGAGATATCATCGGGTCAGTCCCTCCATCTCTCTCGATAAGAAAATAATTATTAACTTGTGTAGAGTATAATCAATATTTCAAAAATAGTCAACACTTTTTGAAATGAAGAATAACATCTATCCTCATTGGTCTGACAATCGCGAACAAAATAACAGGATGGACCAGCACTGAAGGCTTATTGCTTGTGTATGTAGCGTGCGGCTTGAATGGCCGATTTATTCTGATTGGTAAAGCTGATTTACACAGTCAAAATAAGACAAATCAGCAAAGTCGAGTTAAAAAGTACATGGATGGTATTAGGAACGATCCATTCATAACAGGCAAAAAAGTATGTGTCTCACCAAACATGACTTGATAGCTTTCTACTCTATCTGCCGAACCTATTCCAAAAAAATAAGGAATCCACCAATCTAGGAGAACCCCCGCCATGATCAGCGATCGCTGGATCATCAGCCATAACTTGGCCCAGAAAAAGGATATGTTTTGCCGATGAAACATAATATGATTCCCATAAGCAGCATAATTTGGGCTGTCCAGAATAAAGTAATGATCACCAACTCTCCAGTAGAACGAGTCGCGGCAACTGCTTGAACATCATTGAGTGGCCCGAGTGGCAACCAGTCATGAAATATCATAAAAAGTAATATGAAACCCGATCCCGTTATAAGCACTTTTTCCGATCGGTGAATCTTTCTTTTCAATTCCTCAAAACCCCGTTATTTTCATCTGATCCATTCTTCATAAACTTATTGAAACTATTTGAATAAAATGTATGCAATGACACCTGGACAACCTGATTCGGAAGCCGTGGCCGGCTATGCTTTCAAGCATCGTTCACGACCATTTATGTTTCACGCTGCCCGCCCATGATACTTTTGTACAGCTGCGCACTTGTTGATGGTGAAAATATGACTACATACTCATTACCGACTTCCTGTTTCACTTTTTCTGTTAATAAAGCCCCTTTTCGATTATGCGCTTCCTCAAGCTCGATACCATTACACTTCAAACGGTCCTTCTCCCAGTCAATCCATTCTCCATAAGTGGCGCACCAATCCGACAGTTGCCCGGCCAATTCTTGCGAAATCGGGATCTTTGTTAACTCCAAATTCATCCCACAATGATGGCACCATACCGGATCTGCGCCTATATCTCCTTCTATTTTTAATTCAGTTGTTTTTCCATGATCACATCCACATAGCAAAGCAATCACCCTTTCGAATCTTTATCTATTTCTACGAATAATCATTAGAAAGGTTCCTTTTGACCCGCCAGGCTTTTTTGGCGCTCTAAAACCAATCCTTCGTCCTATTCCCATATATATTTTAGAATAGTAGAATAATTCTTAAAAGGAGGGTTTATTTTGAAAAAAAAGCTGCTTTACCTCGTAGCAACAGTTCTTCTTGTCCTCTTTCAGGCTCCCGTAGCTTTGGCGAAGTCCGATTCACCGCACGATATTCATTTTGATTCTATCATTACTGATGGCCATAGCGATACAATGAGTAAGGTCATCGACCCGGAAACATGGCTTCCGAGCGTGAATATTGGACAGAATACACCTTTTGAGGTAGATATACCAAAGCTTCAGACAGGAGGCCTCCATGTTCCATTTTTTGCGGCATATACATCCGGCTATTACAATAACACTCCTCGCAGTATCAGCAGAACGCTCGCCCTGATCAATGCATTGTATTGGACGGAGAAAAACAATCCGGACACATTTCAAATTTCTTCAACGTATAAAGAAATCATGAAAGCGGTTCGCGATAACAACATCGCAGCCGTCCCAACGATAGAGGGCGCTTATTCCATGGATAAGAATAATGCGATCGAACTTTTGCGTCAATATGATGATTTGGGTATCAAAGCGATCGGATTTACATGGAATTATTCCAATGATTTGGGTGAAGGAGCCAACAGGGAATACAATGATCCGGACAAAACGCCCTCCGAAGGAGGACTAACAGAACTCGGGTCGGACGTTGCCCGGGAAATGAACCGCTTAGGGATGTTGATTGATGTTTCCCATATGGCTGAAAGTACTTTCTGGGATGTCATCAAAGTTTCCAAAGCGCCTATAATCGCCTCTCATTCGGGTGTGAAAGCATTAAAAGATCACCAGCGGAACCTTTCGGATCATCAATTACGGGCGTTGAAAAAAAATGGCGGAGTCATTAATATCGTATTTTATCCGGTATTTTTGACCAACAATTCGCAGGCTTATGTAAAAGATATCGTTGATCATATTGATCATGTCGTGAATGTAATCGGAGTGGATCATGTCGGTCTTGGATCTGATTTTGACGGTGCTTCTCTGCCGGAAGACCTCCAAGATTCATCCCAACTGCCAAAGCTAACAGAGGAATTAGTAAAAAGAGGTTATACGAAGCAAGACATAGAAAAAATTCTTGGCAAAAATATGCTTCGTGTGTTAAAGGTAGTAGAAAAAACTGCCGATCATGACCCCGCAAAAGTTGGGAGAGGGCTTACCATTACACCAGAATACGAAATGGGTGAAATCATCCAGGAGAGAACACCGCTTCTTTCTGCAAAAGTGACAGCAGAAAAAGGGGCCAAAGCAGATGAAAGCAGCTTTCGCGTTATTGTTGACGGTATTCCTTACAAACCTGTTTTTGATCGGCAACATTCTACCATGTCACTGCAGCTACATGAGGCTTTGAAAGAAAGATTCCACGTTGTGACCTTTGAAGCAGCAAACAAGGCTGGCAAAGTCACAAGGGAAACAAGGATCTTTTATATAAATGATTAAAAGTCAAAGAACAGGGTGATTTACGCCATCCTGTTCTTTTTTAAAAAGCTTATGAAATAAACCCTTTTACAATAAAATCTTGAACGATTAAACATAGCGCCCAAGCAATCATTCCCACCCCAATTGCTATACCTAAATGAAGGGACTGCTTTAAGAGACCAAATACCACGCATAACATTATAATTGTCGCCGGAAAACCTGCTAGAACCCCAAGAGTAAACTTGGAAATGCCCTGAAGAGACTCCCCTTCGATTTTCAACCAAATGATACTTAACAGACTGATTAAGGGAAGGGCAGCAAGCATTCCGCCGTATAACGGGAATCGTCTAGCCAGCTCTGTTACAATGCCGATAATAACTGCCGAACTGATTATTTTTATCACGAAAAACATTTATTTTGAGACCTCGCTTAATATCCGAAATGCTTCAACCACCTTTTTTCTTTCAAAGACGGATAAGCGGCTTAGCGCAGCCTGAAGTTTTACCTCATCCAATTCTGTATTCTTTTTTAATATGGAAGAACCGCGATCTGTTAAATGTATGTATACCTTTCGCTGATCTTGCTCCGCTCTCTCTTTATACAACCAGCCATTGCTTACTAATTTTTTGACATGTTCAGAAGCTGTATTATGTGATATCGATAAATACTCGGCAATATCACGAATCATGACGGATTGCTTTTTCTGCGCGAATTGTAAAATCCGAATACTTTGGTGAGAAATCGTTTCTTCATGCGCAGCATGTAAATGGAAATAAATATCGGTAAAGTATCGGTTTAGTTCTTCCAACATACAAAACCCTCCTCACTATATCGCTCATTCAGATTATATCGTATTTATCGATATAAATGAAGTGCATGTTTTCCTTATATTAGAAAGAAAAAGAGGATATCCTAAAAGTAATAATTTTAAAAACAAACCCAAGAATGCTGTAAAATCAACAATCTTGGGCTTTATATTTCATGCATTTAGGCTAAATTGAACTTTTTACTGTCAATATCAGTCCGCTTTATGATAGGTCATGGAGGCATTCAAACGTTCGCTTTAGTTAAGCTTGCTTCAGCGCTCTTCAATGTTATGTTTCTTGGAAGAAACAGTTATTAGAATCTGATGGTTAAACGACCAAAGTAATCTCATTTACACACTTATTTTTCCTTTCAGCGATTTCGCCTGCATTTGATACATTTGATTGTAAATACCGCCCAACCTCAGTAGTTCCTCGTGCGTTCCCTGTTCTTTCATGCTGCCACGTTCCAACACAAGAATACGGTCGGCATTTTTAATGGTGGAAAGACGGTGGGCAATCATGAATGTTGTCCGTCCTTTCTTTAGAACTTCCATCGCGTGTTGGATGACTTCTTCTGTCTCCGTATCAATATTGGATGTTGCCTCATCCAATATTAAAATCGCCGGATCAAAAGCAAGCGCCCGGGCAAATGAAATGAGTTGGCGCTGCCCGGAAGATAGCGTACTTCCTTTTTCCACCACTGGTTCATCCAGCCCTTTTTTTAGATGGCCAAGTACACGTTCGCCGCCGACTGCTCTCAACGCTTCTGCCGCTTTTTCCCGAGTGATTCGCGGGTCATGTAAGCTGATATTAGAGTATACAGTCCCTGTAAATAAGTATGGATCTTGCAAAACAATAGCCATATGCTTCCGTATCGCCTGTCTCGGGACTGTTGTGATGTCTATCCCGTCAATACTAATTTTCCCTTTCGACGGATCGTAAAAACGAAGCAACAGATTCATAATCGAACTTTTTCCGGATCCTGTATGGCCCACAAATGCCACAGTTTCGCCACGGTCTGCTTCGAAAGAAATATTTTTCAAAACGTATTCATCGTCTTTATATGCAAATGAAACATCTTTAAAAGTGACACGCCCTTCGTATCTTGGCACGGTTTCCCGCGAGACTTCTTCCCCGTTTATGTCCAATACTTCAAATACACGGCTTGCGGCAACGAGGGAGCGTTCAAGCTGTGAGAATTGATTGACGATATTCGTAATGGGATTAAATAACTTTGTTAAATAATCCACAAAAGCATATAAAGTGCCTGCCGTGACGACTGCCCCTGTCGTAATTGATTGAGTTCCAAAGTAAAAAATGAAAATCGCAAACATGAGCAAACGGATCGCACCTACCAAGTTAAAAGACGTAGCCGAATCCAAAACCAATAATTTTCGCTGATACGCATAATGTTCCTCGTTCATCTCATCAAATTCGCTTGTCATTTGTTTTTCTCGCCGAAAGGCTTGGATAATGGCCATTCCTTGTATAGATTCATTCATCATCGCATTCAGATCGGCAATTTTTGAGCGAATCACCTTGTTATATCCCGCAGCATATCTTCTATATAAAATCATCCATAGGTAGATGATCGGGACCAACGTCAAAGCAATCATCGCCATTTTCCAATTTAAAATAAACAAGGCCACATACACACCGGCGATCGAAATGAGCCCTGTCACAAAATTGGAAAGAACCTGGACATATAAGTTTCTGACTGCCTCTGTATCATTTGTCACACGCGCCACTATTTTACCGGCAGGAAGATGATCAAAATATTGAATCGGCAATGTTTGCATATGTCCAAACACATCTTGACGCAGCTTTTGTACAACACGATTGGCTCCCTTTTGCAAAAAAACAAACATAAAGTAACGCAAAACCGCTGTGGCGATAGACAATAACAAATAGAGACAAAGCAGCCAAGCAATCGGCTCTATGGCAATGGTTCCCATCGTCATATGTTCATCAATGATATACTTTGCGATAAATGGGCCGGACAGTTCTGTAAAAACGGCTGCCGTCAAGAAAAGCAGCCCCAGAAAAATAGGTCGCTTATATTGCATGGCATATGTTGTCAATCGTTTACTCGTACTCATGAGCCGCCTCCTTCCAGCTGCTGGCGGACAAATTGATCTTGATACCAGCCTTCTTGCTGAATCAACTCATCATGAGACCCTTGCTCGATGATCCGCCCTTCATCAAGGACGATAATATGATTGGCATGTTGTATGCTTGATAGACGATGTGTCGTAATGATGGTTGTCTTGCCTTTGCGTTCATTTTGAATGTTTTTGATAATGCCAGCTTCTGTATTGGCATCAACAGCCGAAAGCGAATCATCGAGAATCAATATTTCCGGATCTTTAATCAAGGCGCGAGCAATAGACACACGCTGCTTTTGCCCCCCTGACAACGAAATCCCTTTTTCTCCTACAAGCGTTTCAAGACCCATCGGAAGCTGTTCCAAATCCTTTTCAAAGGAAGCTAGACGAATAGCTTTTTGCAAATCGGCTTCTGTTGCATCTTCTTTGCCGAATAAAATATTTTCCCGGATAGTGCGTGAAAACAACACATGATCCTGCGGCACATACCCGATCCAATCCAGAATCTGCTCTTTTCGTTGTGCCGTTATCTCTACTCCATTAATTGATAATTGTCCATCGCCAAAAGGATATTCCCGCAGCAGCTGCCTGAGTAAAGTTGTTTTCCCGGCACCTGTTTTTCCGACAATGCCAAGTGTCTCTCCTTTTTTTAGAGACATGGTAATTTCCTGCAAATTTTTCACTTGGCTCGTCGGATACTGAAACGCCAACTCATCAAAACGAATCGTATGGGGTTCCGTCACCCGTATAGGATTTCTCCGATTTTGAATGTCTGCTTTATAGTCAAGGATGGCGTTCACACGATCAAGCGAAGCATTTCCTTGTTGCATCACATTGACCAATTCGGCGAAGGCGAATATAGGCCACACGGCAAGCCCCAAATATACGTTAAATGTGACAAGCTGCCCAACCGTCATTTCACCATTTGCTATTAAGAATGCACCGTATCCAAGCGAAATGATATAGCTGACCCCTGTTCCCAACCTCGTTATGGGACCGAATAAAGCATTGATTTTGGCGGCTTGCATATTTTTTTCGTATACCTTTTCACTCATATTGCCAAATCTTGTTTCATCGTTTTTCTCTTGCACATAGGCACGAATCACACGCACACCCGCCACGGATTCCAAAACGCTGTCATTCATTTCCCCAAACGCATCCTGTGCTTCTATATACCGTTCATGTATAAGCCGGCCAAAATATTGGATGAATATGGCCATAACAGGCACCGGCAGCATTGCAAATAACGTTAATTTCCATGAAATCATGAAACCCATCGCCAAAATAATCGCACCCAAATAAATAGTGGCGTCTATCAGAGTCATAATTCCAAAACCTGCTGTTAAAGATACAGCATTCAAATCATTTGTCGCGCGTGCCATCAAGTCACCGGTTCGGTATTTTTCGTAAAAAGGCGGAGACATTCTTAAAAAATGAATCATTAATTTGCGGCGCATGATCTTTTCCAAATTGATGGCGCCCTCAAATAACCCATATTCCCAAACAAAATTCAAAACGTAACCACCGATAATGATCACAGCGAATATCAGCATATATTTACCCAATATCGCTTTCGTCATTTCTCCGGCCGTTAAAATGTCGATGATGTTACCAAGTAAATACGGTGGAATGACTTCTAGTGCACTCGTAATAATGAGGAGTACAATAGCGATCGAATACTGCACCCAATACCGTTGAAAGAACCATCCCAATTTTCCTAATACACCAAACATATATAAACCCTTCTTTCCGTTTCAGTACCTATGGCTAACCGCTATCAAGCAACAACTTTTCATATCTCAACCTTTTTTGTTTGCAGAACATTTCCATCTACTCCTTTTTCAAGATATTTTTAAATGGCAACAAAAAAACGCATACCCTAACAGAGTATGCATCTCCAAATGGGTATAGAATTTTTCCATACCGTTTGTGTTGGTGAAAATTACAGTAATGCAGAAAACAAGTATGGACAATATATGGAATTAGCTGCTTCAAAGTTTTCAGCACGTACAAACATTGTCCATTCCTCCTTCATAACGTTCTTTCCTGTTTAGAGCGCCCTTATTTTTCTGCAAAAATATGTAGTTCTTGAATAATATCACCGTTTTTAATATATTTCAACAGTTAAGTATATTTTTATTTCGGTTTTTGCCCCTCCCATTTCTTATATTGTCCTTCGCTCTAAAAATTCTTCCGGAAGAAGGCCTTTGTCTTTACTGTAAAAAGCTTGTTCCAAGATGTTGAAAAAGCCCGTCAACTAATTTCATAAACCCTCCTCTCAATACTGATATTTGCTGTAGTCATTACGAGCGTTTCCATCAATCGACCAATAATCACCTCTGCGCCAAAAACAACTGTTTCGAAAATCAGTCAGACTTCCTTTCAATACAGCTAAATTGCTCGACTTCTTCCTCCATTACATATAGCTCCTATCCGGCATGCGAGTTTTATATAACAAGCTCCCCGCTCATGAAAAAATATGCTATATTGTCCATAGAAACTTCTACATTCTGATCGAGCGGCGTTTTTTCCGACTATTTTACAATTCAAACTCGAAAGAGTGATCTAATTGCCATTTTATGTCCGGAAAATGCAAAAAAGCGATATACCGCAAGTCCGGCAAGTCGCCAAAACAAGCTGGAATCATACATACGAAGGAATCATACCATCAGAAATACAAGAAAGGTTCTTGGAGTTCGCATATAGTGATGCGATGCTGAATAAACGGTTGGCAAGATCCATGATGTTCGTTTCGGAAGTTGGCGAAAAAATAGTTGGTTTTGCCGGCTTTTCTCCTGTACAAGAAAATGGCCATGCGGAACTTACAGCAATATATATTGATCCTGCTCACCAAAGCAATGGGCTGGGAACAGCCTTGCTCAACGAAGGGATTAAACACTTAAACGATGCGCAAAACATATTTGTAAACGTTGAAAAGGAGAACGATTCCGGAATAGCATTTTACAAAGCAAAAGGATTTACGACTGTCACAGAATTCGCTGAGAAGTTTGACGGACATATTTTAAAGACAGTGAGAATGGTCTTGAAGCTGTAAGATAATGTATGAAAACACTCCGCTGGGCGCCACCTTATGAGTAATACGATTGGCAGATTGAGATGAAATTTCTACGTTGAATGTAAAATAACAAACAGAATCCATTTGGCCTTTTTCGAAATGGATTCTGTTTGTTGAATGATTACTCTAATGTTCTTTTTTCTTTTACAAGCTTTTGGAATTCTTTTTCCAACTCTTCATTCGGTTCAACGCTCAAACGACTAAGCACTTCTGATATTTTCGTTTCCAGTACGAGAAGCCGATCGGCCTTTGCATCTCGTGTTTTTTCACGTTTATCCGCTGCATATTGTCTATACGTTCCCTCAAACATGTCAAGCTTTCCATCGCGAATCACCATTATCCGAGTGGCGACCTTTTCAATCAGCCGGCGGTCATGAGAGACAAAAATGACGGTTCCCTCATATTCTTGTAACAGCGATTCTAACGCGCCGACGGCTTCGATATCGAGAAAGTTTGTCGGTTCATCCAATACCAATGTATTGCTGGCGCTCACAAATATTTTGGCGAGCGCTGCCTTGACACGCTCTCCACCACTCAAAGCTGCAACCGGCTTATGAACATCCTCCCGAAAAAAATGCAATCTTGCCAATACGGTCCGAATAAATGTTTCATCCTGATTGGAAGTGGAACTAACGTTTTCCAATATCGAGTTATCAACATTCAATATATGTAAGTTCTGGCTGAAATAGCCGATCTTCACGGCTGGAGAAACAGTGATCCCCTTTTCTTGATGGATCAACTTTTTCACAAAAGTGGTTTTTCCACTGCCGTTGGGACCGATAATCGCGACCTTATCTCCACCGCGAATATGAAAGCTCGCTTTGTTCCAAAGAAGGCGGTCATCTATGGTACCTGTTACATTCTCTACCCGAATCATAATCCGGTCTTTGAATGACTCTTCATTGGGCAAACCCATTTTAAGTGGAGGAAGCTCTCTCATTTTCTCGACTTTTTCAAGCTTTTCCAACCTCGTTGTAATGGCCTTTGCCGTCTTTTGCAGCTTCTTTTGTTTTTTGGCAAAATATGGTTTCGCGCCCGTTATTTTCGCCTCTGATTTGCTGACCTTTTTTGGTGCTTTCGTTGCTTTTTCGGCTTTTCTTTCTTTGGCTTTCAACGCTTCTTCCAACTGCTTTTTCTTTTCTTCATATTTTTCATAAGCGAGCTTATGTTGACGATGCTCCCATTCTTTTTGCTTTTCATAATCAGAATAATGACCGGTATATTCTTTGATCTGCCCCTCATTGATTTCCCATATGGTCGTGCAAAGCGCATCCAAAAATGCCCGGTCATGGGATACAATCACAAAAGCGCCCGGCCATTCAGCCAGTTTTTTTTCAACCCATTCGATATGCTCCGTATCAAGATTTGTTGTCGGTTCATCAGCAAATAAGATGTTAGGTCCCTTGATTAGCGTTTCTTGAATATATTCCTGCGTCACTTCTCCCCCGCTTTTCGTAGTATCTGTTCGTTTTAGCTGCGGTAACAGTTCACTCGTCACATGCCGGATCACTGTCCCTTGATCCGGAACCAGTTTTCCCGACAACACGTTCAATAGAGTGGTCTTTCCGCTGCCATTTCGTCCAACGAGGCCAATCCGATCATTCTCCTGAATTTCCAGCCGCTTTATATCCAGCAATAAACGATCCTTGATATAATGCTTTACATTGAGTGCTTCTAATAAAGCCATGTAACCATCCCCAATCTCTAAGATCAGGGGACAAAAAACGCCCCCTATTCGAATTCAGAATAGGAGGCATAAAGTATAGGCGGACAACAAAAAAAGACATGAATCCCTTGTTGGGCCCAACTAAGAAAAACCAATCCTATTCTGAAAACGCTGTTAAAGGCAACATAAATAAACGAGATATACATCTGTTTAAAAATCGCCTTCCATTAAAGGTTTTCGTAAATAGGATTAGTTCAGCATTCAGTTGGTTCACCCTTCCGATCATTTAATATACTTTCACTTTATAGCGGATTTCCACCATTGTCAAATGGTTTTCACACTGTTTGGTCTTTCATCTTAATTTCACACTATAAAACCTCATGCTTTTCGGGACTTCTTTTATCTCAAAAACCCCTTTGTAAATAAGCGTTCTGAGCCTGTATTCCAAAAAAGCATCTCCTATGCTCTGATCCAAATTCCCCAGCACTTCACCGATCACTCTCGTTGATAATATAGAGTCATAATGATCGTGATCAGCTTGCAGTTTTTGGGCACACTCTATTATAAAGGCATCAAAATAATGTTCGCTTACAGATTTTATTTGCCCCTTTTCCCAAATTCGCAATACTTCTTTTGTATCTGCAAGGGCCATCCATTCCCCTTCATACCTTTTTCTTTTTTCCGCATTCAGCGCATTTGACCGCATCTTGTGATCAATGGCTTTCAGTTTTTCCGGTTCAATTTCTCCCGTGTGCAGACGAAAACTTTGATATTCCTCTGTATCATATAGCTCCTTATAGGCTAGCGTTGAATGGATGAGAAAAACGGGATTTGCTTTTTCCTTCAATAAGTACAGGATGTACCGCATGCCCGTTTGTTCATCCGCATTTTCAGCCGTCCACAATACAATGGGGAGACGATCCGGGATAACTTTGATTTCTTCGAGAGCTTTTAGAAATTTTTGCTTATACTCTTCTTCCATATAATCCATCTCTATATGGATATGGTTCTTCAGCCACTCATAACGGTGTTGACGGCCGACGTCACGATGAAGCTGCCATATCGGCCCCACAGCAAAGAAATCAGGAAAGCCGATCACTTTGTTTTTGTGGTCTAAGCCTACTCGTAGCGAACCTGCGGCAGCTTCTCCACATGCAATATGGACAGCTTCATATTCCCGCTCCAAGTACGAATCATTTTGACATCCGTCCACAATCTCATCGTACAAGGAGTAAAGCTCTTTGATCATTTCATCTTGAATTTCCGGAGATTCCTTCATCAGGTCCAACCGGTACATGATGTTTACCAATATGTTCTTTGCCTCACTCCCAGGTAATTGATCAATGATTCGAGATAAGTCTTTCATAGTAAGCTGATTCTCCTTTCTCGTCTTCATAAAGAGATGGAATTCACTTAGTCGCTGGAATGAGCCGCTTTCCCACTTTGTGCCCAATAAGGACAATTGGCATTAATGTCAATCCGATTGGAAAACTGATCAAAATATCCGTAAATGAAATGACATTTTCATGAAGTAATCGATAAAATAAATAAACGGAATAGGGTAAAGTGATGCCGACAGCCGTAACAACACCCGGGACAAGCATTTTTACATATAACGCCTGCCCAACATGCATGAATACATGGAGCAACAGCACCGTATTGAAACCCAAGAAAAATAAATACTGTCCTTTTTCAGCCGCCATGAAGGTAAAGGGAACAAACACAATAAACTCAATACATACGGCAACCGCAAACTGCGATGAAGTGATTTGTGAAAACGACTGAACATCTTTACGGAACTTTTCAGGAATCTTAAGCTCAATCTGATCGTAATATTTTCGCATCCAAGGTTCGATCCGGATGATTTCTTCGAAATCATGAAGCATGAAAGCAACAAGAAATAGCCAAATCAATGAGTGTATACTGATTGCGGAATCAAGCAAGGAAATCAATTTACCTGCCTCCTTTCCGGCCAATTTCCCCACCAAACAGACAATCTCTTACTCTACTAGGTGCTGGAGATTTTTAACTTCATATGTGATTGTGAATATCAATCTTTTTTATCCCGCATGTAAGGTGCCATATCCACCACTTCAAGACCTGAGTTGATCCAAAAAAGGTCTAAGTGGGAGATAACGGCAGCTAAATGCCCGATTCGTTCAATTAACAGTCAGTAAGAGATGGAAGAAAACGCCTACTGAATGAAGTTTCACTTTATGCTTGTCCCATGGGTTCCAACGATACATGACAAAGAAGCAAATACCGCCAATGATCAGTCCCGTCGCTACGTCCGACGGATCATGATGTCCCACCTAAACTCGGGAAACAGCCACTCATAACGCCATGCTCAACGTGAGCCCTCTCCATTCGGGAGCAACAATCCATCATAATGCGGCAAACACAAATAATCCCTTGGTCACTCGGGGGACGACGGAGGGGCGGATTTTTCAAACAGTATATGTACGTCCTCCGCTATAAAAGGTCTTTCTCGGTTCGCCGTATATTTTAAAATCCGGCTAATCAATAAGGCTGCAACAAGCGCTATGATGCCGTAACCCCCGTACAAGCGCTGCTTTTTAAAAACGGCAATTAGAACGACTGTAAGGATAAAAGCGTATATTCCCCACTTTGAACTTACAATCATCATGTCATCAACCAATTGGAGGTTTCCCGCAAAATCATGATGACATGAAAAAAATCGCGGTCCATTTCTTTCTCCTTTTTCTATTTCATCATTCAATCATATGATGAATGTCTGTCCGTGACAATGAAAAATTTGCTTTTCAATCACCCCATTTGTCTTGTAATAACTCTATTTCTTTTTCATGTGACATCTCCTCTTTAGGGGTTTCCAAAATAAAGGGGATGTCCGCCAACTGCGGAGTCTTTACGATTTGGGCAAATTGATTCTCTTTTATGAAACCAGTCCCAAATATAGAAGCGTGACGGTCTTTTCCTTCACGAGTGGCATACTTGGAATTATTAAAATGAATGACTTGCAACTCGTCGAAATAACCAAGCTCCTGCCCTTTTTCCAAGACGTCATCCCAATTTTCTCCATCCCACAATCCACTGGAAAACGCATGGCATGTATCAAAACAAAACCCGATTTTTTCCGGATACTCACATAATTTTCGGACTTGGACGTGCTCTTCTATCGTAGTTCCCATCGTTCCAGGCAAGCCCGCGTTGTTTTCCAGCAGGATTTTGGCAGTTCCATCCCACCGGCTCAGAATATCATTCAGCACTTCAATCATAAGTTGATAGCTTTCAAGCAAGGTCAGATGAGGAACCGGTTTGCCAAAATGAACGACAACTCCAATTGAACCGCAAGCCTCTGAAATTTCCAGGTCATTTAATAATGAATCCGTTACTTGCTCACGTTTATTTTCATTGTTCGGAGTTAAGCTGGTGGGATAAGGAGAGTGGCTGACGGATAATAGGCCATTTTCCTTGCAAAAGTTGTTACATAATGCCGCATCTTCCTTGGGATAGTCTTTTACAGATAAACTTCGGGGGTTTTTCGGAAAGTATTGAAAAGCGCCGGCATTCATTGCGTACGCTCGTTTTGCAGCTCCTAGGTAGCCGTCTCGTATAGACAGATGGCAGCCAAATTTCATATAGATTCTCCTTATCGTTCATGCTGACAACTTTTAAAATGTTCCACTGGACATTAATGGATTTGTCCCGGTTGATCGCTACTCCTGTAATGGTTTTATTCAAAATCAATTGCTCCAGTAAGATTTTATCCCGCATGTAAGGTGCCGTAAGACTCCCACTTCAAAATCTTGAGTGAATACAAAAGGTGCATGTGGGAGTAAACGGCACCTAAATGCCCGATTGGTTCAACTAACATTCAGTAGGAGAGGGAAGAAAACGCCTACTGAATGAAGGTTTCACTTTATCCCGCACATAAGGTGCCGTAAGACTCCCACTTCAAAATCTTGTGTGAATACAAAAGGTTCAAGTGGGAGAAAACGGCACCTAAATGCCCGATTGGTTCAACTAACATTCAGTAGGAGCCCTACTGAATGAAGTTTCACTTTATACGTTTCCATCTCCGGTGATTCGGGCATTGTTCTTCCTCCATTGTTTGGGAACTGATATGTTCAGTATTCCTTAATATGAGAAAATGATGAGATCCATATAGAGGTATGATATAGTGGTGCTCTAAAATGATATAATGGAATAGAGTGCGACGACAGAAATGACTTGGACGGGCTACAGATTGACGGTAATTTCAATTCACGCCCCCCATATAGAGTGCGACGGAAATGGAGTTCAGCGAGAGCCGATGTCACGCACCCATAAAAGGTAGTGGACAATGCTTTTTTAAAAAACATGTGTGCAATATGGTGTGAAATAGTTCTGCAGCTGAAATGAACCCCGGAAGAAAAGGCGGCCCAATTTGGAAAGGGGCCATGAGGTTGACCTAAATTGACAGCAGTCAGATTATCAAATGGCGGGCTCATTCTTTATGATTTGCTACTTGAGTGTAGCGGCACGATTTTCAAATAGGTGCACGGCTGATCTCCCAAAAGGCCTTAGGATGGTTCCCTTTTCTTGATGGCAAAAGATAGCTTCAATCGGCAACAGTCCGGAGAAACTTTTCAACAGCCAATTTGATTTGCTTTTCAGGTCTGTTTTTCTTTCAATTGGAATGATCTCGATTGCGAACATTCATTTGCGCAAAGGAAGAATATAATTGATAGCCAAAACAAATTTCATTTCGGTACGATTGATGCAAAATATAGTGCTCATTTTTTTATTATCAACTCATACAGACTTAAACAATCGCCTTTTAACACAGCTAATGTTGAAGAAAAAATCTTATTTTTACTCTCGCTTTTCCATTTAAGAAATAACAACACGACTGACGATATCAACTACAATAATGTCAAGGCTTCACCCTCCATTTTAAAAGAGAAACATCATTAGCTTTAAAATCACTTTTGGGATACAAACATATATCTTGTAAAATAAGCTCCTAAAATCAATAAAATCATAGTGATAGACCAACTAAATAATCCTATAAAATCAAGCCAATAAGCTAATACGTTTGTTATAGCGATTAGATAAAAACAAATTGAGGTTAAAGCGCTTTTTATCCCTGTTACTCCAGCTTTTTTTCTCTTTTTTATCACAACATATATGGAAAATATGAGAGCGATTAGCAGAATTGCAGTTAAAATAATCGGTATCAATTTATGTGTCACCTCCACATTCTATTTTTTCTACGATTTACAACTCAAATAGTTTCGTTTTTCAATGAAATGTTTTTTTTACGGGCGTCATTGTACATTGCATTGATACTTTATGACATTACCTGATTTCATCGCTATTTTTTTCCTTGTGTAATACCAAACTTTGAAATTTTTCTCTGATTATACAATTAAGTTAACGAGAGAATGGCGACAGCTCTAGCAAATGGGCCATTTACTGGAGGAAAAATATCAAAAATGGCGTACTTATAAAATAACGTCCTAAAGATGGAGTATTTATAAAATATGTCCTAAAAAAGGAGAAATCATAATGGTCACATCCAATAAACAAATATTAACATTAGTGCCATTTGATAAATCTGATGTTCCAGGTTTAATCGAGCTGTCTGCATCAGTTGGATGGGATTATGATAAAAAAGAAATTGGAACTGTTCTGTCGTCAGGTAAAATATTTGGACATAAAAATGCCGAGGGGGAAATTGTGTCTAGTGCTGCAATCATTCCTTATGATACTTTTTTAGCTTCCATCGGTATGGTTATCGTTCATAAAAATTTTAGAGGTATGGGATTAGGGAAAGAGGCTACTAAAAAATGTATAGAAAGTGTTTCTAAGGAAACTGTCATTATGCTCATTGCAACAGAAGAAGGAAAACCCCTGTATGAAAAAATGGGCTTCAATACTGTTGATTTTGTCCATAAATATATATGTGATCATTATATAGCTAATACTAAACCGTTGAATAACAGTGAGATTATCATTGAAGAGTTTAGTGAAGTTGATATTGATGAATTACTGAAACTTGATGAGGATGCTTTTGGAGACAAAAGAAGCCGTTTTCTCATGGCTCGAATAAAACAATGTGAAAAATGCTTGGTTGTTAAAGATAATAATGGATTAATTGTGGGATATGGACTTTCCATTTCAGGGCCAATAAATCTCATATTGGGTCCCATTGTAGCACCAGACTACCAAACAGCAATAGTTTTAATAGATAAATTATCTTCTAAGCATCAAGGAAAATTAAGAATTGATGTCCCATCAGGTAATAATGAATTTATGATGTTATTGGAAAAAAGTGGATTTGTTAATGTAAATCAACCGCCCATAATGGTTATGAATGCTGTTAATATGCCTTCCAGAAACAATACATTAGTCGGAATTGCCGCCCAAGTTTTTGGGTAATTTGTAAAAACATCGACTTAAAAATAATATGCGGGTCTTTAAAAAATCTTGATAATAAGCAGACAACATGGCACCCTCTCCTTTTAAGATTCATGGGGGATTTTTTATGATTTCTCATACTTGACGACTAAAATCAACCAACCAGATAGCTCTTGAAGGCACTTTACATCTTTGGGAACTTGCCCCTTATCAACTATGCCCACACTGGGCGCACTAAAATAAGAGTCAATGAAAAAATCATCAACTCTTTTTACATCATCATCATCGCTCTTCATCCACATTATTAATAGAATCAGTTACCTCCAGCTTTCATTGCATTTTGTTTTGCTTGTGAACGAAATAATAACTGGTTTAGAATTTTAAGAGAGTTATTTACACACTATCCAAACGAGGGACGGAATGTTTTTATTTCAGACCAACATTCATTGTAAGTTATACAAAGTAGCAAAATCTACGTTTTTCATTCTTTTCTTCCCTAACTATGCAGATTTCCCCTTAACCAAGGTCGCTGTCGATACGGGCCAATCGGGATTTGAATGAGGCTGGTTTTTCCTTGTCGCCCCATGTTGTAAATCTCATCACACAATTTCGGAGCAAATCCCAGAAGTGGATGTCCCCCCATGTCGAGTGCCGATGCTGCCAATAGTATTCGTTGTACAAGCATGCCCGCTTCCATTTGTTGGATACGATATCCTCTGTACCCCAGTTCCGTTTTGAAGTAATCTTTGCTCCCTCCTACATGCAGGCAGAGCGGTATCTGAAACATATTTACATTACTTCCCGACAATCCGGATTGTAACAGTAATCGAAAATCTCCAGATTGTATCCGGCGTAATGCGTGAGCTGAGCGGTCATAACGATAAGCACCATCCGGAATACCCTCGATATGATACAAGCAACAGTAAAGTGAGACGCGTGGCTCATGCTCTTTTTGGTCAAGTCCATCCAAATCATTTCTGTATGAAAAAGAATCCATTGCCTCCTTCAGCAAAGTAGCCAACTGCAACTGACTTACCTTTCCCAAAACGAAATCTATATCTGGCGAAAATCGCTTTCTGCAGACTTCCGCTAAATCATATGACATTCGCTTCACGTGGGGCAAAGCAACTGCTTCGCCTTCACATTCAAAATTGCCCTCAACTTTGATTTGCCGAAACGATCTAGTTGTTTCCATCATGGATGCTTCATTCATTTTGGTTAACGCCTGATACTCTAAAACACTTCGGGACTGTGCATCGTGAACAGGTTGAATCGCCGGCAACTCTTGACACAAGTCAGTGCTAGAGAAAGCTGCGTCTGTGTCGATCTCATCCGCAAAGTTGCTTGTTGGCTCAACTGATAGCGGGATAACCGCATAAACGCTCTCCTCCTGTTCAGAAAGCCCAAGCAGGTGGTTGATGGCTCGATCAAGAAACTGAAAGTATACCCCAGAAGCGAGGCCAAAGCGCTTTGCCACTTCCAGTAACTGTCCAATCAACACACCGGCATCCAATCCTTGCAGACGATAGGAAAAATCATTGTACTTAAAGTAATTTTTCCAAAACATTGTCGACACAAAAACAGTACCAAAACAATCGGATATATGACATTGATTACAAAGAGCGCGCGATATATATGAATCGAAGTTTCCTTCCCGCAGTAACACCAATCGGTGATGTGCCACATCATAATGGTAAACACCCGCAGGAACATTCTCCAACTTTAGATAAATATACAATTCATTGGGATACAATGCGCCACCGGAAGGTACAAAACGCCGATGCGACTGCATGAAATCCATTTCGGCATCCAAGGAATTAACCGATTCGCAGAATTGAGTAATACCGAAGACATACCAAAGAAAATGACCAATTCCATATAAGTCAAGCTTTGAAAATGCTTCTCTGCCTTCAAGCGTCAGCGGCACTTCCAATGAAAGCGGAATCGCAGGCAAACCAAGGTAGAGCTTATACGAAAGCGGCGCATCGTCCCAATCTACTTCCCATTCTGCTGGGACTGCCTTATCAATGTTAAAATGGAGATTGTATAAAAATTCCTCTAAACTCATCCTCCTGCCTCCTAGCCATCGGTTACGGGAATGGATGTGGATATGGATTGAGTTGTTCCAATGTGAGCGGTTGTCTCTCATAACCGAGTTCCATTGGTACCTTGAGCACTCTATCCAGCCCTGTTAAGCGGGTAAGATGTTGCCCGAATGTCATCGGCAACATCCCTGGAATCAGTACTTTCACACAAAACAGTCCGTTTCGTCTGATTTCCGGTGTCGTTTGATCGACTACTATTACATCCAGGTTCAATCGGCTAAACACCTTAAGAACATCCCGCAGTTCATCAGTAAGATCTGCATGCCCTTCCCTGCATTTGAATTCATCTCCAAACGTTCGCAATGGACGATTATTTGCCAGCAAAAAATGCAAGCGTTCTTCCGCTTCCGGCAACCCATACAACATGCCATGATCATCCATCTTCCGCACAAGGGAAGAGTTTTGCAACATTCGCATATACTCCTGCTTATTAGTCTCAAAATGCTCATCGAGTATCAGCATCATGCCAGCCAACTCATGAACCGCGCTCTTCGCAGCTCTTATCGGATCCAGATGAGCACCAGCAGCACTGATGATATTTAGCCCCTCTTTTTTTCTGTTTTTCGCCAACACCAAAACACTTGGAATTCCGTTTTCCATCGTTGAGTTAAAAAAATACAGATCATATCCACCCACTGTCCGCACACGTTCAATCATCAGCTTTAACTCTTGGTCATCAGTGGAGAAAGGGTCTATGCGCGGGAGTGTCAGCTCGGCATACCAAGTTATCAGAAACGAATCACGCTCAACGACTTCCATAATACCGTAAAAAATGGCCTCCTCTAAACTTCCGCCTACTGCACATCCATTGGAAGTTTCATAGACAAAACCCCCTCCGCAGCCCAAGCTGTAATAAGCAAGCAACTCTGGAACCAAAATAGGTCGTTCGAGCAAAAATGAATAGCCCCACACCCAATTAATAGGTTGATCGGGATGAAATGCTTTAAAAGGAAAATCGGACTGTGCATACTGTTCTTGAGAGTGAACGCCTACTTTGATGGGATTGAGTGCCCGGTCTTCCAAATGACGAAAACTGTCATGAATGACTGTTCGTTTTCCAAGGGGAGACAGACCACAATGCCTCTCCAATCCTTCCAAAATAGCTGTGCACTCACTAATCATATATGAATGAGTCCTGCCAGCCACTCCTTCGTCCCCGCTGAACAATGGCAGATTGACACTTACATCGGCAAATGGCAGAACAAGCTCATACGTTTTAGCATTTAATAAACCAGTCCGATGATCGAGATAGTCTTTGATTAGTACATTTTTCAGCTCATCCATCGAACGGCAGCGGTAACTGTCGCTATGGATCTTAAGACTGGGCTGCAGAGAAATGCTGGCCCCTGCAGGTGAATCATTGGGTAAATGGCCGCAAAACGGGCATGATGGGTCGGGAAGAAACGAATGCCACGAACCCTTCAACGTTTTCAGATTCACTAAAAATAAGCGGCCTTCCGAGTAAGCCTGAGCGCCCTCCAATACTTTCCTTGCCTCCGCCTCAAGAAGGCAGGCCAGCTGTGATAGTCCCGTGCGCGATGCCCATGCGTCACGCGGCACTTCTCCGTACGCTTCCAGTCCCTTCTCTATTTCCCACATTTCATTGCGGTCTCGCCCAGCCATAAAGCGTCGCTTATCGGCACAATTGGAACATCCTGGTGTACCAGGACGTACAAGCGGTCCAATCACACCCTCTCCAAATGAAACAAAGCCTCGCAGCCACGGGATCCCGCTTGTCCGCAACACTTCTTCCGCCTTTTTATGAATGGAAGGATGCCACATATCATGTAATACTAGAACAAGATCAGCTGTTTCCGGTACCCCCGCCTCAAGATTGATACGGCGAACTACTATGTCTTGAGCGCACAGTTCTTTTGACATAATGTCTGCAAGCAACCCTTCTCCTACAACCGCCACTACAGCACTCATCGTGATCCCTCCTCCCGCAACAGCACACCAAATACGCCTGCGATTCCTTCTTTCAAAAATGGTTCCAAGGCCAAATCAAAGACTAAGAGCCTCTTGTTGTTACGCTCCAAAACTTGCATAGCGGAACGAATATCTGGTCCAGTTATCTTTTCACAAGCCGGGATTTCAAGTCTTAAGGGAATCTTTTCTTCCATTAAGATGGACGAAGCCTTCAATGTTTTCAACGTGAGTGAAGCTTCTTTGTTTTGGGCCTTCATAAGCACTTGTTGTAAAGCTTTTCTTAATGCCATTGTGATATTCAAATCTACACTGCCAAACCAGTTGTCCTTCGTACCGACCCATACCAAAGGGAAACCGGCCACTTCCTCTCCTAAACCAATAATTGGCATTCCCTGCATGGTGGCCAGTGATTCCAGATAAAACCGGCAGCGTTCATCCTCTATCTTAGCCAACTGCAATCGGGTAAAAGTCATTTTCTTATGGAACCGCTGCTTGTTCAGTTCCTCATCTAAACACCTTTGCAATCCCCGGCAAACACCTTCAACAAACGTTTCACCCGCACCAACGCCAATGAATTCCTGTACTGCCGCGCTTTCCTCTACTTCGTGAAATGAAGGAGTCATATCAAGCAAATCGACTGCTTGCGAAACATATGCTTCAATTCCGGCCAGACCAGCTTCCCTGCGTGCTTCCTCATGCGTCAGACCGGTACAAACGATTTCCGGCAACACCTCCGCAGGTCCCTCAGACAATATGTCGGCTACCTGAACCCGGCACTGAGCTAAAGGCAGTTGCTTCAAATCCCCCTCATCCCAAATATGGAAAATCCCGGATTCCTCTGATGTTAACTGATCGAAATAAAGAAGTAATTCATCCGGTTGAACATCTATGTCTGGTTTTCGTTCGCGACGCAATTCTAAATCTCTTACCCATTCAGCAGATAAACGTCGGCCTGCCACCAACGGATGGGGAAAAAAAGAATACCAGTTCCCTTCCAATGTATTCAGATCAAGCAGGTAGAATTGGTTGTTCGGTTCAGTTCCGGCCACTCTTGTAATCTCTTTAAACAAATCAAACACCATTACATTAGCCAACATTGCGCATGCTGTAGCAGAGAAACCGGGAGCCTGCTGTTCGCCAGAAAATACAGTTCTATGCACGCGCCTCCACGCAGACTCCCAACACCCCTTAGAGTCCGGACGCACCAACGGACCTGCCAGTCCCACATGCTGTTGGCAAATAGCTGGGAAAAAAGTCTTCTTCTCTTCCCTGCAAATCGTATGAAGAACTCTCAATTCCTCTATATCTCCCTCTTGAGATACATACAATATGAAATCAAACGGTTGAACAACCTCTCGCCAAGCACTTATCCCCTCCTTCTGAAAGCGGATCTCTTCTACCTCCACTTCGCTGTCTGTTTTACAAGAGTGTGCCACAATCTCCTTCAATCGCTGTCTATTGGTCGGTACAGTATCCATCATTAACATTTGGAACTTTGGCAAACCGGATTGAAGCAACGAGGATACCAACGAGACGAAAAAAGGACCAGAGCCGACTGCCAACACTTTGGACTGACGATAGGTTTGAAATCGGTTCGCACCAGAACCTCCCAGACTATCTAAAAACTCAATTTGAGAAGCATATTCTTTAACAACCTGATCCATCAACTGATGCGGAAGATCTTGGCTCACATCCCGAACATATCCATTCCGGTACAGTACTTCAGCAATTTCATAGATACGATCCCGGTATGAACCTGGTAATTCCTCCGTTAAATCTTCCAGCGTGTACTCACCGTTAAACATCGGCAATAACTTTTCAATCCACTGATCGATTGCGCTTCCTTCCATGCGGAAAGAACTGACGTTATTTCGGAAATACACACTATTGTTTGAATCAGGGAGAAAAAACGTATCTCTTTTCACCTTCAAGCGCATATCAGGGGTCACATTTGGCATTCCGCTCCTCCTTACCCTTAACTGAATCATCATTATCAATATAATGTTATGTAAAGGAACTTGTTTCTTATGTTAATCTTTTAAAAAAAAGTCCCCGCACAACTTATACAGGGACCTTTGGTATTTTTTTTAACCACCGCATCGACCACCGCAACGGCCGCCGCATCGACCGCCACAACGACCACCACAGCCGCCACCACAACTATAGCAACGGTAACAACTAAAACAACTATAGCAGTTAGAACAATTGAAACAATTAAAACAACTATAACATCGAAAACAACCGCCATAGCCGCCAAAAACGCCGAATTGTCGAGAGGAATCCAAATTGTACTGGCTATAGTCCCAAGGAATTGCCTCACTTGCTTGGAAATCACCCACATTTAACATTTGTAGTTCGTTTTGGAAATCGTTCATTTTTGCCGCCTCCGAAAATGTAATGAAAAGATCTTCCAGAAGTATGGAAAGGTGAACAAAACCAAATGGAATTACAAATGTGTAACTGCTGATTTTAAGTCCACCTGTACTTCAATACTCACAAATTATGAACGATGGGTGGGTATTGTTACTGATTCCAATGCCTATTTTTTATGAGTATTCGTACAACTGTTCATATAGCAAGAAGATCAATCATCAGCTCTAAAGGCGGCTGAGCAAACACTCGAATCAGCTGTCAGCCGCCAAATTGATTAAACCACTCTCGGGCCCGTCCAAAAGGCCTTGTTCTATTATAGGCTACCCGCAATGCTTTCGTATTATCTATAATCCCGTTCCCGTAGTAAATGTCTGGGCCGTTCCTTCCAATATTTTGTGTTGTTTGTGTGATGATATCCAGCACTTCCGTGTTCTTCATATCCGGATTTACAGAACGGATGAGGCCAGCCAAAGCGCTGACATGGGGAGCAGCCATAGATGTGCCGCTGAGACTTGCATACTGCCCGTCCGTAAAAGTGCTGGGAATATAAACTCCAGGCGCCGCTATGTCAATATGATCCCCAAAGTTGGAGAAATGAGCCCGCTTTCCTTCCCAATCGACCGCAGCTACACTGATGACCCCCGGCAGGGCTGCCGGGAAGCTCGGCTGAATTGTATTATCATTTCCGGCCGCTGCGATGACAATGATATCTTTTTCCAATGCGTAACGAATGGCGTCCTTTAAAATGACAGAGGGCTGATAATTCCCCAAGCTCAGGTTGATGACGTTAGCCCCATGATCGGCCGCCCAGCGAATGCCCTCAGCCACATCAAAGGAACCGCCAATTCCTTCGGCATTCATCACTTTTACCGGCATAATCGGGTTATACCATGTAATTCCCGCCACCCCTTCGGCATTATTCGTCACCGCCGCGATAATCCCGGCTACATGAGTGCCATGTCCATTATCGTCATCCGGATTGTCATTTTGAGCAAGAACATTATACCCCTCTGCCAACCGGCCGGATAAATCAGGGTGATCCAAATCCACACCTGTGTCAACTACGGCAATTTTTACATCTTCCGAACCCCGCGTGACATTCCATCCTCTTTCTGTTCCGATCGCCGGCAGATTCCATTGATAATTGCGAAAAAAAGTATCGTTCACTTCATTTTGCAAATAAATATAATGCGGTTCAGCAAACGCAACTTGATCGTTTTGGGTAAAATATTGTATCAATTCAGCCGTGGATTGGCTATTTGATTGAAAAATATAGACGGAATCGAGTTTTTTCTTCAGTTCCCCGTCAATTTCCCGGACTATTTTATGGATTTCCGCTTCAGTAGGAGGACCTTTAAAATCCACAACGGCTTCTTTATCGTAGTAATGACTTTGATCCTTCTCATTATGGCGGATGATTTTGATAGAGGGGTTGCTGTTCAATTTCATTTTTATATTGTTGCCGACAGAAAGCATATCTACTTTTTGAATACGGGAACTTTCTTGCTGTAAGTTATTCACTTGTAAATTTCTGACACTCTGCTCTTCGTTGGAGTGAAAAGGCTCTTGTTCCGCCTGCCTTTGAAAATTCACTCCCATAATAGCCGCAAACCCCAAAATAAAGAATAAAGTAATGATAATGGCCTTTCTTCGCATAGTTGCACCTCAAATTGTGACATGAAAATGGGAGCAAATGATCCCT
Source organism: Siminovitchia sp. FSL H7-0308 (assembly GCF_037980985.1). Classification (NCBI taxonomy): domain Bacteria; kingdom Bacillati; phylum Bacillota; class Bacilli; order Caryophanales; family Bacillaceae; genus Siminovitchia; species Siminovitchia sp. FSL H7-0308. The sequence continues at coordinate 1,354,399 of NZ_CP150282.1, read as the reverse complement.
GTTTACCGTATATCCTGTCCAACATGAATTATTTTATAATGGGCAAATTCAGCCCATAAAAAAATGAGTTGACGGATAAACCATCAACTCAGGGATCAAGATAAAAGGAGCCAAATTTTTATAAAAATCAGCCCTGACAAAGCAGATATTCGGTTTTCCCTTCCTTACTTGGGAGGTGGCCGTCTGGCTTTTTTTGGTTTTTGGCTGTTTCATTCTAATCATATTCCCATTAAAAACTGGAAAGCTTTTTTCGAAAAAAAAACAAGGACAGGCTTTCTCCCCCTGTCCTTGCACATTATCCGGAAAACTTCGCGCCGAATTCTTTCATGATCGCTTCAACCTCTTCAACATGTTCCGGTTTTAACAAGCTTTTCATTCTGGGCATAAAGCTCTTGAGATAGCTTTGGTCAAAACTTCTTTCATCCAGTTTCTGAAAGCTTTCGGAAAGTAACACTTCGGCTTTGTCCTGCTCGCCCTCTTTTACTCTTTCCAAAATAAACGACTTGAATTTCTGTTGTCCTGGATTCATCAGCATGCCCCCTATCATGTTCATTCTTCTATTATAATCGTTTTAACGCAGATCAATCCATAAGAAATACTTCATCTCCCACCTGGATGTCACCGGTTTTTATGACAGAAGCATAAACACCAAAATGATTATTCCTTTCTTTAACAACTGTTTTGAGCAAGCTGGGGTCCCGTTCCGCATGATTGGGGTCGACCGTGATGATCATGCATCTTTCACAATGTCTTTTTAGCTCTATTTCAACTTGCTTGCCTATTTTTATTTTTTGGCCAAACCATTCCTCTTCGATAAAAGGGATTTTATCTTTTAAAGAAATCAATAGATTGGGACGAAAACGTCGATAATTGACCGATTTCCCCCATATTTCTTGCAGTTTTTCGACGGAGGCATCCGTTACAAGTTGAATATGCTCCTCTTCTATAGCCCCGAGAGGAACTTGCTCGGGTGTATAAACAATTGACGCTACTTCCCTGTTTGCTCTATTTTCAATATCCTTTATCAGATCTTCATCTCCCCAGTTAAACACTTTTCCAGCTGGGGTCGTTATTTCCACTCTAGGATACCGCGTCATCGATTCCTCTCCCGCAAATCTCGCTTTATAGCGGACCATTCCCGGAAATTGAGTAATGGTTAAAAACTTCCCGGGGCGCTTTTTATCTAAAAAGGCGTGGCTTCGATCACCGTATAAGCCATACGCCATTACTTTTGTCTTATTAACGCTCTCTCCGTGAAAAGATTTTACAGGATGACGAACAATTTCCTTGATATGGCCGATCAGCATTGTATTCCTCCCGCATCTGTTTTATTCAATGGTAACATGCCGGTAACAGCTTCAACACTATATTACTAATTTTCCGCTGATAAGATAAATCCTTGAAAATGAAGAAAATAGCAGCCTGGTAAAAGTGATCGCACCGAATGAAAATACGTTTGTACATTCTAGTTAGTGAACTTTCTGAACTTTTGCTAGGCGGTGATTTCCCGGGAAGGAATCCCGGCTTTTTATATCAAATTGAAAAATATGTATATCTTTCCTCTGCCAACTTATTGTTTTATCCAGCATGTAAGGTGCCGTAAGACTACCACTTCAAAATTTTGGGTGAATACAAAAGGTCCAAGTGGGAGATAACGGCACCTAAATGCCCGATTCGTTCAACTAACATTCAGTAGAAGAGGGAAGAAAACGCCTACTGAATGAAGTTTCACTTTATCCCGCATGTAAGGTGCCATATACACCACTTCAAGACCTGAGTTGATACAAAAGGTCTAAGTGGGAGAAAACAAACTAACATTCAGTAGGAGAGGGAAGAAAACGTCTACTGAATGAAGTTTCACTTTATAAGCTCCAATAAAATAAGCAACCCTTCTTTTAATTCTTCCAACGACGCATAGGCGTATGAAAGGCGAATATGATGTAAATCCCTTGTTTCATAAATGTAGCCCGGATTAATTAAGACATGATAGTGAAGCAATTTTAAAAAAAGAGCCTTGTTGACGACCGGTTCATGGAACCTGAGCCATATGTAAAAACCGCCCTCCGAGTTTTTCCAACTGGCCACCTTCTGAAAGTGCTGTTCTAATAATCCTTCTACAAATGCCGCTCTTCTCTTCAATTGAGTACGGAGATTTTCCAAGTGAATGTCGTATAAACCGGTCGATATCCAGTGAGCAACAATTTCTTGGGAAAAGGCGCTTGAACCATAATCTGTTTGCATCTTAATATCTGCTAATCTTTTCACAACAGGTTCAGGCGCAACTACCCAACCAATCCTTAAACCCGGGCTTAGTGTCTTGGAAACACTGCCGATATATAGCACTTGTCCTGATGTGTCAAACGACTTGATAGGAGGAGATGGCCGCTGAAATAATAATTCATGGTATACATCATCTTCAATAATGGGAATTTGCAGCTCTTTGCACACTTCATACAAATGTTTCTTTTCCTCCAAAGACCAACTATGCCCCGTCGGATTGTTTAATGTCGGCACACAATAAAATAAAGATTGCCTGTTTCTCTTAATTTTTCGCAAATGGCCAGCCAAGCGACTATTTCGTAAAACAGATATCATACGCATGCCGGCTGATTGAAAAGGATGGACGGAATGTAAATATGAGGGCTGTTCCTGGAATACAATCGAGCCCTGTTCTAATAGGCCCATGGCAATTAATTGAAGCGCTTGAAGCGCACCGGAAACAATCAGTATGTTTTCCGGAGCGGTTTCGATTCCCCTGGCTTTTAAATACTTACATAAAATGCCGCGCAACTTTTCGCTTCCTTGCGGCGAGGAATAACCGATTGCCTTTTGTTCAAGTGATATTTCTTGTAAAGACTGCTCCAGCAGTTTTGTTGGCAGCAATTCAGGTGATAATTCACCTGTTCCAAGCCGGATGATCCGATCATTTTGTTCAAACTCATTGATCAGTTGAATCGTATGATAGTTCGGTTTATAGATACTTGATTCAATATGCTTCTTCCAATTCGGCTGGGCTTTTCTCAAATGCATGTTCCAAACATTATTCGCCACGTATACGCCTGATCCGACCTTCGATTCCAGCCACCCATCCGCCCGTAATTCATCAAGAGCGAGCTGCACCGTACTGCGATTCACTTCACACTGTGCCGCAAGCTGACGCTGTGTCGGAAGTTTCGTACCAACTGTCCAATCCCCTCTCTCAATTCTGGACTTGATCCATTCAACAATTTGTTCATGAATCGTCAAATGAGAGTGTCGATTCGGTTTCCAACTCATCCTATCACCCCTAAATTGGATGGATAGAAAACCATCCAATTGGCTGTTTTCTTTTAGATGTAACATAGTACGCTAGAATTAGAAAGAAAAAAAGAGTAGGCCGATTCGGTTTCCCATTCGCCTCACCATCCCTAAATGGTTGGGCTAAAAACCATCCAATTGGCCGTTTTCTTTTAGTTGTAACATAGTGCGCTAGAATTAGAAAGGAAGCTGATCGTTTTGGAAAGCATTCTACACGGAATCATCTTGGCATTCGGCCTCATTTTGCCTTTAGGTGTGCAGAATGTATTTATATTTTCACAAGGGGCCACCCAGCCAAAATGGATTTGGTCCCTGCCTGCGGCTATTACAGCCGGTCTATGCGATACATTGTTGATTCTTTTGGCCATCTTAGGAGTATCCGCCATTGTGTTGCAATTTGAATGGCTGCGGATGGGCCTCATGGCTGCAGGCATTTTATTTTTACTTTACATGGGGTACGTAATTTGGAGGGCAAAACCCGCAACAACTGAGACGAATAAAGCATTGCCAATCCGCCAGCAAATCATTTTTGCCTTGTCCGTCTCTTTATTAAATCCCCATGCTATCTTGGATATCATCGGCGTCATTGGGACAAGCGCTTTAAAATATACCGGATGGGAACAAATTCTTTTTACAATTTCCTGCATTTCAGTGTCCTGGATTTGGTTCTTTGGATTAACAGCGGCGGGCCGGATCATGAAGCAACTGGATGGCGGAGGAAAATTAATGAACATCTTCAACAAGTGCTCAGCGCTGTTTATATGGGGAACTGCGCTTTATCTCATGCTTGACTTTATTTGAACAGCCCCTTCAAGCTGAAAATAATTTTTTGCATCCCTGACATAATGCTGTCAAGGAGTTGCTGTATAGTCTTTTATATATTGACTGCAGGAACGAACCGTTATGGCTGAATATCAAATGATGCGATTGGTTGGTTTGCAAGAAAATCATGTAAAAAATGTGTCACTCACGATTCCAAAGAAGAAGCTTACGGTGTTCACCGGCGTTTCCGGATCAGGCAGTTCGATACAATCAGTAAGGGTCAGTTGAATCAAACTTTTACGACATATATTTAAAATAGATTGCCGACGCCCAGTCAACCAAACACATTGTCCATCGAGAATCTTTCCCCTGCGGTAGTCATTAGGAGGAAATGTCGTTCAGCGCTCGGTACAATCACAGATATTGATTCATTCTTACGATTATTATTTTCCCGCATGGAAGAATCCGATGTTTTCTCATTCAATCATCCAAAAGGGACGGTCGCCCTCGGCAACCTATACAGGTATAATGGATACGATAAGAGATTCCTTTGCCCAAGCTTTTTAGTTTCAACTCAAAAGGAGCTTGCCCCGAATGTCAGGGGAACGGATTTATTTATATCGATCTCGCATTCCCCGAAAGTGTTAGAGCTCCTTATGAGAGATGTCATGGCAAACGGTTTAAAGAAGCAGTTCTCCAGTATACATTAAATGGCAAATCCATATAGAATGTTTTAGATCTGACAGTGATGAATGCATGTGCATTTTTTTCGGAGTAAAGAGATCGTTGGCAATTTAAAAACATTATCGGAAGTGGGCCTAGACGACATGACATTGGACCAGCCACTTGACACACTATCTGGTGGAGAGGGCATTCTCCGGGTGAAGAAAGATTCCTAGCGAATTAAGCCAGCCGCTTAATACACTATCTGGTGGAAAGTGTCAGGGAGTGAAACTGGCAAGCGCGTTGCATCGAACCGGAAACATCTACGTGCTTGACGAGCCGACAACTGGACTTCATATGTCCGATATCGAGCTATCTTGAATCGTTTGATTGATAATGGAAGTAGTTATTGCCATTGAACACAATAGATATGATCAAACAAGCGGGTTGGATCATTGACCTTGGACCCGGTGGCGGAAAGAAAGGAGGAGAAATCATGTTTGCTGGTACACCATATGATTTCACAACAAAGAGCAACTCCCTAACCGCACAATATATAAGAAAAGATTTTCAACAGAGGGATGAACATTGAAAATCGAGCGTCTATTTGGAATCACTGTCTTGCTAATCCATCGAAAAAGAATGAAAGCGGCAGAGCTATCCAGGTACTTTGAAGTATCGGAGAGAACGATCTACAGAGATATCAATTCTCTAAGCCGTGCAGGGATTCCCATCCTGTCACTTCCCGGCCAAGAGGGCGGTTATGAATTAATGGAGGGATTTCGATTAGATAAAAAATACCTGACGTTAGACGATCTGCTTTCTATACAATGGGCATTGAAAAGCGTAGAAAACGCAACCGGCTTAAAAGATATTGAGTCTTTGCTTGCAAAAGTCAACCAGTTAATTGATCCAGAATCAATACAGGATCATTGTGTCCATTTTCAAATTTCGCAGTCAAGTGATCTTACGCAGCATCATATTCAAGTCATTTATCACTCGATTCAACATAGCAGAGTGATCAGAATACGATATGTTGACTATAACGGCAATGAAACAGAGCGATATATTGAACCTATGGCTATTTTTTTAAAAGATTACAACTGGTACACTTGGGCTTATTGTTTATTGCGACATGAGCTTCGGGTATTCAAACTCACACGTATCATCGAAACACTTAACACAGATCGCTATTTTACGAGACGTCCTTATACAATGGAGGATATAGACGCAAAGAAGAATGGGAAATCGGAAAACAACGCAATCCCATTCACAGTGCGCCTCCAGTTTAGTCAAGAGGCGAGAGCACAAGTGCTGGATAATTTCAGGGAAGACGAAATAATGAATCATCCAGATGGGACAATAAGTGTAACGAAAGAATATTACACCATTGATCAAGCCCTTACCCACATTATCAGTTATAGAAACAAAGTCCGTATCTTGCATCCGAAAGAATTGATTCACAAGTTTATAACTTGTTTAGATGACATGAAAAACATATATAAAGAATAAAATCGCCATGAAATGGAAAACCAAGAAACCTTCATGCCATAACATTATACATTTTTCCTTAACTAGATTGACAGACGGCTGAACAACCAATATGAAATTCCCAATTAATGGACGGTCCTCTCTCATATCAATGAATCAGGGCGGGACCAAAGACAAACAGTAGGATCATCGGTTTTTAGCGATCCTACTCTCCACCTTCATCAGTCTACATTTCATAGCAATATGAAAAACAGTTCTGTCTCTTTCAAAACTGACTTGCTTTATCTCCTTGGACCATCTGAAATATCGGGAGAAGAGCACTTAAAATGCTCATTCTTTTGCCAGCAATTGCAGCTCAATCGCTTCCATTTATAGAGCAAGCCCTATACTACTTTTTTTATGACTCCAACAGCTATCTCCTCTTCCGAAAATGAATTGCGTTTTTCCGAAGCCCTTAAGACAGGTTTCACATATTCCCTATTTATAGTGTGGGTTTGTGTTTTCATATGATATGATTTAGAAAAAGGGACCTCATATCGGTTATTTTGATACGAAATATGAACGAATCAGTCCCGTATGTCTTACACGATAGCGGATGTCACTGTCCAAGCCAGAAATGCCATTCACTTCTTTTAAAATTCCAGGGATAAAGGGTACAGCTATTATTAATATCCTCATGGAAGAAATCCAGAAAACATCGTTGAATCGTCACAAATAGCAAGCTCGTCATGCAAATGTTGAAGCTTAATATGAAACGGCATTATAAAAATTATGAAATATTCATATAAATCGAGTTGGTTTTAGCATAACATAGAACCAGCGCTCTTCTTTCACTGCAAAGAGGCGCACCAGCCCTAAAAGTAAAGGGGGAATACAAATCGTTAGTAATTTTTCAAAAAGCCTAAATCAATCCATTTTGTATGGCCTTTCGTTTGATTTATTTCTCGAGTGCGAATAGATTCTCGTCAAGAATAAGTAATTTTTATTGAGGAGTGTGAATATGAGGAAACCTACTTTTATATATACAAGTATTGGAAGCGGATTTTTTGCTTTAACACTCGTTTGGACAGTATATAACGCATATATGCCGATCATCTTGGGAGACTTTATTGAAAGTCGAGCAATCCGCGGTTCCATTATGGGACTAGACAATTTACTGGCCGTCTTGTTGATTCCCATCATTGGGGCTTGGTCGGACCGACTGAAAACGCCACTTGGCGGACGATTACCATTTTTACTCGTTGGAATGCCATTAGCAGCCTTATTTTTTATTATTCTTCCTTTTTCCAGTCAAACGACTCTTCTCATCTTGCTTATTGTTGATATCATCTTTTTATTGGCGATGACTATTTTCCGTGCGCCAGTCATTGCGTTAATGCCCGATCACACTCCAAAGGACGATCGTTCAAAAGCAAACGGTTATATCAATTTCATGGGCGGGATCGGCGCTTTAATCGCTCTTTTCATTTTAGCCCCACTTTATGATCAATCAATTTATTATCCATTTTCCATAGGTGGTATATTATTATTTCTAGCTGCCGTTCTCTTATTTTTTGTTGTTGAACGAAATCCAAAGTATGCTGCTGTCCATCAAGAAGAAAACGAAGAGGTGAAGGCGTTACAAGCATTAAAGGAAAGTGCTTCTAAATTATTCCATACAGATTTTCGAGGGCATTTATTTATTTTACTAGCAATCTTTTTATACTTTATAGGCTATAGTGGGCTAGAAGCGCAATTTACTGTGTACGCCACTGAACATTTACAAGCAAGTCCCGGAGATGCGGGGTTGACACTTGGTTTTTTTAGTTTATCATTTGTCGTGTTTGCAATTCCTGCGGGTATCATTGGAACACGGCTTGGCAAAGGAAAGACGATGTTACTCGGGTTGGTTTTCTTACCTATTGTATTTTTAATCATGCCTTGGCTCAGTTCCATGTTCGTTCTGAAAATAATCCTATTTATTGGCGGAATCGCTTGGGCGTTCATTAACGTGCAGGCCTATCCGCTCGTTGCCGATCTGGGAGGACTGACAAAAATTGGCTTTTTTACTGGAATGTATTACTTGTTCTCTATGTCAGCATCTGTCATTGCACCCGCGACACTCGGTTTAACAATGGACTTATTCGGACATCCAGCATTATTTTACACTGCCGCTCTTACATTTGTTATCGCCTATTTGTTGCTACAAACGGGAATAAAGCAAGTAAAGGGAAAAACAGCTTAATCTTTAGACGAAAATGAAAAACGCTTATCCATTTTTAAGATGAAAATAAGCGTTTTTTTTATTTGAAGGTCGGTCTCAACATTGATCACAAACCAAAGGAATTGTTTTGGATATTCCCTTCATATCTTGATCGCTCCCCGAAATAATAAATAGTAACCATCTCCCGCTGCATCCTCTTGCGAACATAAGTCTACCACTTCACGCCCTTTTTTTGTTATCGCCTATGGTCTTACCGTTTATCCCACTTTATTTAGTTACATGTTCATCAATGAATCAATCAATTCCTCATCCAGTTGCTCCTCAGAAATGACCCGAAATCCGTTTCTTTTTAATAATGCGGAAGTAACTCCGTCCCCAACAACTTGATTACCTTTGAACTCTCCGTCATAGATCATGGAACTTCCGCAAGAAGGGCTGTTTTCTTTCAGAATAACAATGGACGCATTGATTTCCTTCGCTTTTTCCAAAATGGCGTAAGCCCCTTTTATGTAAAAATCCGTTACATCCGCGCCTGATTTTGTCAGGACTTTTGCCTTGCCATCCAAGACATCAAAACCATTACCGGCTAAAATTTCCGCTGGTTCTCTTGGAATCGGCAACCCACCGCATAATTCAGGGCAGATCATGGCCGCCTTCTTTTCCGCCACCAATCTATGGATTTGTTTATTTAAACAATGTGTTCCATTATATCTAACTTCAAGTCCTGCCAGACATGAACTGACCAAGATCATTCAACTGCCCCCTTTTTCTTGATTCTCTACCTATTTTACTATATGTAAGATACTTATGATTTCTCATTGAATATTTTTTACACTTTCTATATAATTAGAACCAGGTACTAAAACTTGGTGACAAATAAGGGTGATTTTATGTATTCATTCGTTTTAATCTTGGCAACGATCATAATTCGAACTCTTGGTAAAGTGGAAGTTCAAAATAAACAAACACTCCCTCGTAAAGGGGGCTATGTTTTAACTTGTACTCATAAAGGATGGCTGGATGTTGTCGTTCTAGCCATTTGCACGCCACGCCCGATCCACTTTATGGCAAAACAAGAACTGTTCCAAAACAAGTTGATTGCCCGTTTTCTTTTTGCGATCAATGCCTTTCCGGTCAACCGCGAAACCCCTTCACCCAGCAGCATCAAGATACCTGTTAAACAATTAAAATCCGGAGAAGTTGTCGGAATATTCCCCGGGGGAACAAGGACGGTAGAAGATGTTTCCTTAAAGCGAGGAGCCGTTACGATCGCCAATTTGGCGAAGGTTCCAGTCGTTCCCGCAGCATACGAAGGGCCTGCTACTTTAAAAGAACTCGTAAAAGCGCGAAAAGCTACAGTCATTTTTGGAGAACCCTTCCATGTCAATACAAATAGTAAAGATGAGTTGAATGCTTTTACTAATCTTCTATCCGAAAAAACACATTTTTTGCAAAGCCAAATAAGCAAACAAAATTGAGTTTTATATGGTTGAGAATGTTACCAGGTCATAATATCTACTGATCTAAAGGAGCGATTATATGAATAACATCCCATCCAAAGCAAGAATAACCGCATTAGGAACTTATGTGCCAGAAAAAATACTGACAAATGATGATTTAGAACAAATGGTAGATACGAGCGATGAGTGGATTGTACAAAGAACAGGCATGAAGGAAAGAAGGATTGCCAATGAAAACGAATTTACATCCACATTGGCATTCAAAGCGATAGAACATTTAATTCAACAATACAACAAAGATCTTTCTGATGTGGATTGTATCCTCGTATCAACCACAACACCTGACTTTACATTTCCAAGTGTAGCTAGCCAAATTCAAGAGCATTTTCGCATTCAGCAAGCAGGCGCAATGGATCTGAATGCGGCTTGCGCCGGATTTACGTACGGATTGCATGTGGCCAATGGGCTCATTACATCCGGCCTTCATCGTAAAGTCTTATTCGTCGCTTCAGAAACCTTATCCAAGATCACGGACTATACAGACAGGACGACATGCGTCTTATTTGGAGACGGCGCAGCAGCAGTTTTAGTGGAAAAAGATGAGGAACTGCCAAGTTTCATCGCAAGCCATATGGGGACCCATGGAGCAGGCGGGATACATTTATATCGAACAAACTTATCCAAGCAAATGCATGGAAATGGCCTCAGTAAAATTGGGAAAATTGTCCAAAATGGAAGAGAAATATATAAGTGGGCTTCACGTACACTTCCATCGGGTATAAACGAGTTGCTGAAACAAGCAGGGATGCAAATGGATGACATCGACTGGTTTGTTCCCCACAGTGCCAACTTGAGAATGGTCGAATCTATATGTGAAAGATCGGGCTTATCCTTGGATCAAACATTGACAAGCGTTGAATATATGGGAAATACATCTTCGGTTTCTATCCCATTGGCATTACAAATTGGGATCAATGAGGGCAAATTGAAAACCGGGGATACCCTGTTAGTTTATGGATTTGGCGGAGGTCTTACACATGCAGGACTGATTATGAAGTGGGGTGCTGATCATGTTGGACACCCAAAAAGTGAAGGATATAATTAGACATCGCCATCCATTTCTATTGGTTGATAAGGTTATAGAGCTGGAAGAAGGAAAAAGAGCAATTGGAATCAAAAATGTAAGCATAAATGAACACTTTTTTAATGGTCATTTCCCTGATCATCCAGTCATGCCGGGTGTATTAGTTGTAGAAGCATTGGCTCAAGTAAGTGCAATTGTCATGCTATCTAAAGATGAAAACAAGGGAAACATTGGGTTATTGGCAGGAATAGATAAATGCCGTTTTAAAAAGCAGGTAAAACCAGGAGATCAGCTCCGGCTCGAAGTTGAAATTATGCGAGTAAAAGGTTCTATTGGCAAGAGAAAAGGAATTGCTGCCGTTGATGGGGAATTAGTTTGCCAATTGGAACTCATTATTGCATTTAGTGATCAACCGTAAAAATCAGCCTGGGGAGTCGCCCCTCCCCTTTCCTGAAAGAATGTAAAGCTTCCCTGATCATTTTCTCCTATTTCGCGTGTCATTACCATTACCTGCGACACTGTTTGAATGACTTTCACCTTACACTTCCATTTTATATTTTTCCGCATTCATTTGAGTCTTGCTTGAATCGCTTGATTCCGAATTGACATTGAGCAAGACGACCCCGACGATAATGAATAAAATAGCAAAACCCTTTGTCACCGTTAATGTCTCCTTGAAAACAAGATATCCGATAATGGCAATAGCTGCCGTGCCCACCCCTGACCAAATCGCGTAGGCAACACTTACCGGAATGGTTTTCAAGGAAAAAGTAAGACTGGCAAAAGCAAGTATGTAAAAGACAATCATGGAGATGGAAGGAGTCACTTTGGTAAACCCTTCGGACAACTTCATCGAGACGGTTCCTGCTATTTCAAATAAGATTGCGACTGCCAAATAAAACCAAGACATATTCTTCCTCCTTGTCGTTAATGATGGCACATCCACCATCATTGCTACATTTTCTTCTAGTGAGTTCATTGACTGGGCATAAAAATAATGGCAGTGAGCGTAATTCTCCACTTTCCATCCCAAGCTTCAGAAGCTGTTGGGTCGTAAGCCATTCAAAGTGGTTCATTTTGTTTATTCTCTCTGAAGCCAACCGTTCATTTGCTCTGAACTCTGCTTTGGGAACAATCAAGCAGTCCGCCATTGCTTTCATTGTAAAACTTTCACTCCTACAATTGCCTAAAACACATGTTGCTTCGATAATCGTTCTTTTGCTGTTCCCTTGTTCCGCACGACATCATTCCATTGCCAGTTCAACCTTTTAACCTACGATTTTAAAAACGGGGATCAAACATAAACGTTCTCCAATACGGTTATTGGCGTTTGGATTATACTATTCAGATACCACATTCGTCAATGGAACGCGCGAATAAAATTCAAAAAAAAACAGCCATCTTATTTGATGGCTAAGCCGTATTTTCCCACGTTTTCCTCAAAAAGGTGTTAGTTCGTACTGTCTCCATTCATCTCTTTTCGATCATATCGCTATTGAAAATCCCGGTTTCATCCAATTCTGCAAGGAAGCCTATACACCGAGCCTTCAAAATCGGCCGCTCAACCATGGCGGGGCCGACATCTGTTCTTCCGCATGCATAGCATCCAAAGCATTGAACACCCTTGCCTATCCCCCATAAATGTTTTTTTCATTAATAAATAAAGTCATAGAATTTCATCTTTACACGCTGCAACATATTTTTCGATTTCACCAGATCAGACAAGGTTTGATTCATAAAATGTTTCACCTGGATATATTGTTCTTCCGTGATTTCATGATGACTATAAATAGATTTTTGATTGATTTTCACTACTTGTTCAAACTGTTGTATATATTCTTTCGAATACTTCTTTTCCAAGGCCTCCACATAAGAAAACGTTGAGCCCCCCTTTTTGGGAATCCCGTCATAATGTAACAAGAGCATGATATATGCAAATAGGTTGGGAATGAGTTCCTTATAATTTGTCCCTTCAAAACTTTCCTTTCTTTTTCGGACGTCTCTTCTTTTTTTCATTAAATATAACATATAACCTGCAAGGAGCAGCCCTATCACAATGATGATGGCGATTGTCCATTTTTCCAATAAAGACATTTTTTCTTTCGGTTTTTGTTTTTTCGTCTTTTTGTGTTCTCGATCTATCACTTCTTGTTTTCCGGAAGGTGCGTTACTGGAAGATGGAGCCACTGACTGATGATGATCGGGTGCCGCAGCTCCCGTTGGATAATTGGATAGATCTGTTTTCTCCATCATATGATAGTAAGGCGGAGTGACCTCGATCGGAATCCAGCCAATTTCATCAATATAAATTTCTGTCCAAGCATGGGCATTCGTGCCATTTATCGTCATTTTTTCAAATGGTGAAGTTCCTTTGACGTCCTTTGGTGTAATCAAGTAACCTTCCACATATCGTGAAGGAATACCTAAGTAGCGGAACATGACCGTCGCCGCTGTCGCAAAATGCGTGGCATATCCTTCCTTTGTATCTTCTAAAAAATGCATGAGAAAATCTTTGTCTTTCTGAACGGGCTCCACATTCATGTTGTATGTCAAATTCTTTCTTAAATAACTTCTTACTTCTTCAATCGCTTGCTCATATGATCGCCGAGTCTCTTGTTCCTCTTTGATCATCCCGAGATGGTTCTGAAGCAACAATCTTGTTTCGCGCGGAATGGATGTATAGTTTTCATAAACAAACGCATTATAATGGCTTTCATTCTTTAAATACTCATCCACTGCCACATGATTTTTTGCCTCATACAATTGACTTGCCAACGCAGGATATTTTGTTACTAAATTAACTTTAGATTGATACTTATAAAAGCGTTCACCGAAAAACGCGGTAGACATCACCTTACTATCAGCGAACGTTTTTACTTTGTCAAACTGATCTTTTCTCGTTGCCAGTTCATAGGGCACATAAAGATATTTGCTATTGGCATTTACATTATGAATAGTAATTTGGATATTTTGATTTTTTTTTGAAGCGACAGTTGTCATATCGGACACAGTATTTAACTGATTAAGCGCATGAAAATGCGATTTGTTCAGCCAATAAAATAATCCATGTGAATCATAATAAACACGCTGATCCAAGTCCGTCCAGCGTTCCTTAGTATAAACAGAACCCACATAGCCTCTTAAATAAAGCGATGTCGGCTGATCCATAATGACTTCAAGAGCAGGAACATCCAACAGTTTAAGCTCGCCAAGGTTTCTGAAGTCTCCTTGAGTAAAAGTGTTCGTTTTCTCTTTTTCATAACGAAATTCAGCCACTTTATTCGTTAATGCATATTGTAAATCAGCAATTGTTTCATTTTTTGAATAACCCGAAATCGGTTCAATCATATTCAATATAAGAAAAGTACTGCTACATAACACAAGCACAATCAATGAAACGGAAAGAACGACGCCATTTTTACGATTTCCGAATAAGGGCCCCCGGTCTGTTCGATGTATAAACGAGTCGTTGACAACGAATAATGCGCTAAAAAACAAAAGAACATGATGATAAATACTGGGCGTCATTCCCGTATATATTTGAAAAACAAAGAGGGGCAAAATAACGATCCACATCAAAAGAGCTTTACGATATCGAACGATGACATGACATCCGAATGCGAGCATGACCGAAACATAATTCCAAAAAGAACTGGCGGCCAGCCGATATTGATCCGCGTCAATCGAAATCGCATACTGCTTCATCATAAATCCGGTATGAATTCCTATCGTTTCCGCTATTTGGTTATTGATTAACAACAAGCCGGCGATCATCAGCTTATGTTGTATGACCAAAAATATGATCAGCAGAAACAGGAAAGACGCAAGCAATGCGAAGCGTAATGTAGATCGCCCAAAAACGTTATTCAAAAAGGCAATCAGGAAGAAGCCGGGAATGACGGCTAAAAAGGACACATCTTCCAGACGAAACATTGATAATATATTTAATACAAGTGCTGTATATAATAAGCCCGAAATCAACACATTCCCCATAAACCGCCAGTGAGTTGCTCCCTGGCCGCTTTCCGCTTTTCTGTTCAAAATGTGAATGTGGCTGCCCACCGCTTGCAAATGATCATTCATTGCTACATACCCCTTATATACTAAGCTGGCGTAATTCCTCTTCTACATTGTTTGGCGTAAAGATCGTTCCTTCCGCTGTCAGCCGTTCTCTATCATCCGGTAAAGATTCTACGCACTTTAATACCGTTATTTCTAATTCACTCGGCCAATCTTCGGCGAATCCACCAGCCTGTTCCGAAGTGATATAGACGATATGAGAACATATCTCTTCTCCCATATTCAAATAATGCCTCATGACAGATTGTTCACTTTCCAACATTTGTATCTGTAGGAATCTGCTGTATAAACCAATGAAATGATCAACAGAATAGACTTCCTCTATACATAAGTGATTCGATTCATGATCAAACCAACCGATTGAAATCACATGTTCATATTGCAACAATGAGTTTGAAATCGAAACAAAAGCTTCCATCATCGCATCTGTTACTGCGGGCGCTTCTCTTTTACGCCCCGGAGAAATCGAAGTTTCCAGTAAAATGAGAAACGAATGATCGACCGTTTCGCTTAGTTCCTTTACAATCACATCATCGAACTTACTGGTTAATTTCCAATGAATTTGTTTCACATTGTCACCGGGAACATACTCCTTTATGCCGAATATTTCACTGGAATCGCTCCCTTTTTTTACAGCGGCCGACATGACGCCATCTCGATGTTCTACATTCGCTTCACTTAGATCGATCGCCGCCAAAAAAGTGTTTGGCAAAACAAACAGCCGGGCCATCGACTTCGGCTCGCTTCTTGTTGAAAACACACCCATAAAATCGTAACAAGTGACTTGTTCGATCCTCAGTTCTATGCAACCGCTATAAGCACTAACCATTTCTAAATCGATCCGTTCCCGCGCCTTCGCATTGATCGCGAAAAATACATGCTGTTTCCGGTTTTCGTTTTCACCGGTCAAAAGATTGCGAACCGATAAAGTGCATTTTACTTTTGCAATGGGCAAAAAGGAATGGTTTTTTGCTCGCAAATAGATAGCACCTTCTTCATGTTTATGAACAGTTCCAACTGTTTCAATGGAGATCACCAATCTATTTTTTATCATGAGAATGCTCATTCCTAAAAAAAGGACGATCACAATTGAAGCAACGAGTAAAAATAGCGCAAAATAAGAATCAGAAAATACATAGAATAAAAGAACAAATAAAAGCAAGAGAACCATTTGTATTCTTGATTGCAGCATCCTTTTCCCCCTCGACCAACATGCTCCGCGGCTGTTCATGTTCATTCATGCGCTTATTGCCGTTCTTTCCATTGAGCGTGCCTCGCCGCATGACCGGATTCATATATTAATTCATGGCCATCCCTTGAATATCCGGCGTTTTTATTTCTGCTAAAATTTCTTCTAATACATGATGTGAACGTTCATAGGTGATTTTCGACTTTTGGTCTAAAATAATTCGATGATTACAAGTATCAATAAACAGATCAATCACATCTTCAGGAATCACATAATCCCTACCTGTGACAAAAGCATTTGCCTTCGCAATTTTACTTATGGCCAACGCTCCCCGCGGGCTTATCCCTTGGACAATCAACGGGTGCTCTCTTGTCGCCTCTGTTAAGTGCGTAATATATTCTAAAATGGCGTCTGATACATGAATCCGGCTCACTTCTTGCTGCATCTCAATGAGCTCTTCCCTGGAAATCACTTCGCGTACGAGATCAAGCGGCTGTTCAATCTGGCGATCTTTTAAAATTTCTACCTGACTTTGAAAATCTGGATAGCCGATGCTCATTTTTATCATGAAACGATCCAATTGAGATTGAGGCAGTAATTGTGTTCCATACGAGCCGACTGGATTTTGAGTTGCAATGACATGAAAAGGTACTGGTAAAGGATATGTCTTTCCATCAACAGTTACTTTTTTTTCTTCCATTACTTCCAACAAGGCCGCCTGCGTACGACTGGATGTCCGGTTTATTTCATCCGCCAAAAGCAAATTGCACATAACAGCCCCATGTCGAAAAATAAATGTCCCCTGCTCTTTCTCATACATCGTAAAGCCGGTGACATCTGAAGCAACCACATCGGGTGTAAATTGAATGCGATTAAAATCTAACCCCATCACCTTGCTAAAAGCGAGGGCAAGTGTTGTTTTTCCTACCCCTGGAATATCTTCAAGCAAAATATGGCCTTGTGCTAAAATGGCCATAAAGGCTTTTTTGATAACGTCATCCTTCCCTTTCATCACTTTCTTTATTTCATCGATCACTTCTTGAGATTTATGGTTCATCACTAAATTCTCCCTCGTTTTTTAAGTCAAATACGGTTACATGCCATATTTCACTCTTATTCTTTCTAATTTTTCACCGATTGGCTTAATCGTCAACAATAAAAAGATCACATTGGACACCGCATAAACCGCCATAAAAGGCAATGAAAGCGCCACGGTTGCCACGTAGCGAGAAAAATGAAACGTACCATCCAACGCCATCACAGTCCATATATCCATCAGTAAAGAAAAGACAATACCCGCAAAGATCCCATATAAAATAAGAAGCAATCGCCGACTTTTCAACTGCTCACTTATATATGGCAATCCTGCGATAAAACCAATCATTCCCCATGAAAACATCTGAAAAGGTGTCCACGGTCCTTGTCCGAAGTAAAAATTGGAAAGAAGAGCAGATAAAGCCCCGACTAAAAAACCCGCCTCCGCGCCAAAAAACATCGCCGTAATCACAACAATCGCAGTAACAGGCTTAAACCCCGGAAGGGCCGCGAAAATAAACCGTCCCACTACCGACATCGCAATCATGACAGCTAACATGACCATTTTTCTCGTATTCGTTTTCCCGCGCTCAAAGGTAAAAAAAATCGGGACAAATGATAAAATGGCAATGAAAATAGAAATAACCATATAACTCCGATCACGAAAAGGAATAACACCTAACGCGATCAAAAGAGGAATGAGAAATAAGATCATCAAATAGGTTGTTTGTTTTTTATACATGTGCATACTCTTTTCTCACACCATTTAACCGGCATATTTCAATCACATCTTCACAAGTGATCGCATTCTCATAACGATGCCGCGATATCCGATTCGCCGCCGTCGTATAAAAATGATTATTGGAAAAAAAGGGTCCCGGCTTGTCGATCGACACAATTTCCTGGTCAAAAAACAAACCGCAGCGATCGGAAATTAACGCGGCGAATTCAACATCGTGTGTGACAACAATCATCGTCACTCCCTGCTTTTTTAAATCCAGTAAAATATCGCGTAAAACAAGCTTGGAAAAGGCATCAATTCCTTTTGTCGGCTCATCTAATAAAATAATCTTCGGTTTTAATAAAAGTATTTTTCCGAGTGCTACTTTTTGTTGCTCCCCGCCGCTTAAGTCATAAGGATGCTTGTCTAATACATGCGTAATCGAGAGCATTTCGGCAACTTCGTTTGTATATTTTTCAACCAATTCTTTTGTATAATCCATTACTTTGCCGATTTCCTGATAATCTTCGCTCACAGTCGCTTTCAAAAAAACCGTCTGCGGGTCTTGGGGCAATAACGCTAAAAGATGCTTATACAGCTCCTTTCCTTTATATTTTTTTATATTTTTCCCCTGAATGAAAACATCCCCGCGATATGCTCTATTTTGACCGGCTATGACGCTTAGTAACGTTGTTTTTCCCGAGCCGTTTCCTCCAAGAATGCTAACAATCTCTCCTTTTTTTACTTCAAGAGAGACTCCGGCTAATACATCCGGTAAATGTCTTTCATAGCGAAACCAAATATTTTTCAGCTGCAAGACAGTTTCTACTTCGCTATCATGATCCCTGTTTTCACAATCTACTCGGACAATATCGTTGTGAAAATGCTGTAAAAAAGCTCTGCCTTCACGAACCGTCAAAGGACTTTGCCCTTCCCCACCTACCCCATAAAAAATGCGGACAGCGCTCGGTAAAGCTTGCAACATGTTATGAGTTGCGTCGATTTTCTTTAATTGCTGCCCGACCGATTCCGGGCGTTCATTGAGGATGAGATTGCCTTTTTCCAATACAATGACTTGATCGGCGATCGGCAAGACTTCTTCCAAGCGATGCTCTGCCAACAAAATGGTTACACCTAAATCTCGATTTATTTTTTGTAATGTGCCAATAAATTCTGATGCCGCAATGGGATCTAACTGAGATGTCGGCTCATCCAAAATCAGCACTTGCGGTTGCATCACCATAATCGAAGCCAAGTTTAACAACTGCTTTTGCCCACCCGATAATTCCGTTGTTTTTTTTCGAAACCAGCCGTGAATGCCGAAAAAATTCGCCATTTCTCCGACTCGGCGGCGAATGATAGATGTAGGAACACCGATGTTTTCCAAACCAAACGCCAATTCGTGCCATACTTTATCGGTTACGATTTGGTGTTCCGGATTTTGCATCACAAAGCCGATATCACTTGCCGCCGTTCGTTCGTCCAATTCGTCAATGTTGACCCCTTTGTAATAAATATCCCCTTGCCGTTTTCCATGAGGAGACAGCTCCCTTTTTAGCAATCGTAATAGTGTCGTTTTGCCTGAGCCGGATTCACCAAACAGAACAATAAATTCTCCTTGTCGAACATTAAAATGTATATTTTGAATCACACTTTCCTTTTGCTGCGGATAGGTGAAACCGACATTTTCGACCTTAATAATCTCCACTGGATATTCTCCTTCGCTTCCATAATACAAGGAAAAAACATGAGTAAAAAAATACTGATATAATGGATCAGGTTTGCTGAAGTGATGGCGAATGGAGATATGAACGGATAATAATGAAACGCAAAATCTCCTTTGTGAAAGCCGATCACGATCAAAATGAGCAGTAATACCAGAATGCCAAACATCCAGCGATCCCTTGCCTCCACTTTAAACAACGAAAAATTCGTCCGTCCTTTCAGTCCATACCCCCTTGCCTTCATCGCATCTGCCTGGTGGATCGCATTTTCCAAAGACCAAGTCAACATACTATTGAAAACGCGCATACCGCTCAACATTTTATCCGTTACACTTTCACTCGTATATAAGCCCAGTGTTTTTTGCGCCTGGTGCACTTTTTTTATTTGCCATTTAAATAGCGGAATAAATCGTAAAGCCATAGAAACAACTAAAGCCAATTTCGGAACCGCTTTTCCAAACAAATAAAGAAATTTATCGGCCGTCACAAGCTCACTATACGATTTGCTCCAAAAAATAATGGCCACTAGCATTGTTGCAATCGCCACGCCATAGATGATCGCTTCAAAAGTCACAGGATTATCATTCATAAAAAAGAGAATCGTTTCACCATTATGGCTAAATAGTGGATTGGTTATCGCAATTAATAAAAACACGAGCAAATAAAAGCCGATATCCTTACAAAAGGTTTTCAATGGTGTCATCATCGCGAAAAAAAGCAAACTCCCGATCAGAGAACAAGCTAAAACGACGGGATTTAACGTAAACATCGTAATAAATAGAACGAACACGTAATAAAAAAATAAAACGGCTGGATGAAACGAGGAAAAGCTCTTCATTTTACTTTCACCTCGTTTTCGTTCATGTTTCGTTTAAATTCATGGCCTACATCTCTCCCCAGATCACACGTATAGTGAAACTCGATCACATCTCCATCTTCCAACACATATTTACTCACACCATAATCGGGAAATGTCCCATTTACCGCGTACATCCAACCACTTAAAGGACCGCAGGAAAATTCATAGAGATGATGAATCCCTTTGATATAAACACTTCCAAACGCATTTTCATCCGCACCTTGAAACTCCATATGGATGCGATTATGGCGAACTGTCCGGTGCAAAATATCAAAAACTGTATCCCCTGGCCGCAGCACATATTCTGTTTCTTTTAAAATGACACCGTCTTTCGGAACATATTTTTCAGATCTTAGTTCAGGAGATAATTTATCCCAGTTCTGTAAAATCGTATCAGCCCGGATACTGATCGTAACCGTTTCTGAGTCTTCTCTTATGTCATCAATATGCGTTAAGTAATACTCATCGACAGATTGAATCTTTGTCCCGGAGATTAAGACTGCCACGAGGAGAGCGATAAAAGCGAGCAGTAACAGATCTTTTCGCAACGTCACTCCCCCTCGCTACATATTCTCGTCGGTGACAAGCATTTTCTGTTTTAACTTTTCCAGCTTCCTTTTTCTTCGTCTCCATATGAATACCATTGTCGCTACAACAAGGATGATACCAATGGCGATAGAGATCATGCGCGCGCGAATGAGATTATCGATTTGTGTTTTTGACTTTTCAACATCTTCATAACTTAATATTTTCTGTTTGTCATAGGTACTCAATTGTTCATAACGGGCAACAATATCCTCGACATGATCCTTATCTTTGATCGAAAGCTGATGAAAAGGATACAACTTATCCAAAATATCCTTGTTTAAGGCTTCGATTTCGGCCTTGATTTTTTCTATGGCCGCTTTCTTGTCATGTAAATCATCTAAAAGATGCTCATATTCGTTGCGATTTTCTGCCGCTTCTAATTTCTCAAGCAGTTTAACGACCTCTACGTAATGTTCTGTAGTCAACTTTTGCGGTAATTTTTTGGCCTGATCTTCATCTTCTTTTGTAAAAATAGCAGGTGAAAAGACTTCTGCGTTTTGATTAAATAAAGGCGTAATCGTACCATTTCCACTTTTTGTTTCGCCGATGTTTTCAGCAATCCGTTCTGACGTATTTTCTATCTGTAAAGAATTCATCGCATCCGCCAGTTTGGCGTAATTAAATACGTAAGACCTTTCAGCGATCGGAATCTTCAAATAGGACGAAAAAATCTCCTTCACTTTTTCACGATCTTTATTTGACACGGGCTCTGGCAAATTCTCAATCGCATGTTGAAGCGAATGTATTTGTTTTTTTAAAGGGGCATCCATTTCACTGCGAAAATCATAAAGTGTTCGATAGTCGCCATAGTAGCGATATAGTGCGACAAGAGCATATAACGCTTGTTCACTTGCCATCGGATTCGATTCATTCGGCAAAGACGACGGGTTTTCGGGATCATATGTCTCTGAATGAATAAACCCGCCATCATTCATTTGATATTTCTTCAATCCATCAAGTAACGTATTGCCATTTTTTATAAATCTTTCATCTTGTAGTGGGTCTATCCCGAGTGCTGTTAAGGCGACGACCACTTGCGCAATGCTTTCTACATTTTCCGCTTCCTGGCTCGCATAGCCCCCATCATCCAATTGCAATGTGGACAACGTCTCAATCGCTTCATCAACCGCTTGACGCACTGTTTTTGTTACTTTTTCTTCTGCCGCCTTTTGTTCATACGTATACACTTGTTCGCTATTATAGTAAGGCGCCAATGCTTGCAAAGCCATTGCCGTCATATCCGGATCGGTTTGGGGGCCATGTAAGGAAAAGCCGCCATCAGGCAATTGCATGCGTAAAATTGCTTGTATCATATCATTTCGATCAGCAGACGCATCCTTTGGCACTTTATAACGCATACTGTCAAGCGTGATCAATCCCCAAATCCAACCGTTTATCCCTTGCTTGCCGAGCGATTTCGTCTTGCCGCGATCATACGTACCATCTGCAATGAGGTTGATCGGCTGTCCCTTCTCATCTTTTCCGATTTGTGTCGGGTCGCCGCCCATCGCTAAAATCGCTAATGAGATCCGATGCCATTCCGTCGCTTTTGAATCACTCAACTTATTTTTTTGTTGATAACGTTGTGTAACCGTATCGCCAATGACCGCCAAATAGGCTTCATAATCGTCAGGATAGCCAATTCTGCCAATGCCGATCGGATACCAGTCTCCCGTGGTATCCCCGGCATTTTCCAAAAATGGATTGTTCAGTAATGGATCTCCCGCGCTCAAGCCGATACTGCCCTTTTTCCAATTGATAACCCTCTCTATATCTTCTAATAGAGCTTCCGGTTCCACGGGCGGAGTTTCCGCATCTGCCGAAGCGGCCATCGTGACGACAGTAACGACCGATATGATGAACACTGTCACAATTCGTGATACATAATTATTCTGCATGCTTACATCCTCACTATCGAAATCCTACTTTACCATTCCTTATGATAATTCGTTCCCGGACTTCCTCCGCCAATATCAGCGCCCAATGCCAGCGTAAAGCGAATTCGAACGACTTGACCATCTTTAAAATAATAATCGGCAAAACCGACGTTCGGGTAATGGCCGTTCACACTATACATCCACCCCGCCCCACTCGAAAAATCAAACTCACCTAAGAAGTCTGAATAGTAATCATTTAATTCAAAATCTCGTTCAACGAGCTCAGCTAAGTCTGCAGGAATGACCGGATTCGTCACTAAACCCGGTTTATAAATGGCTTCTAAGTAGAATGAGTTTTCATGTTTTCCGGTATAGTCATACTCAATGCCATATTCTTTAAACACCCGGTCAATCGTCCTAGATCCGGGTTCGTTTGGATAAAGATCAACTTCTTGTGGCGGAATGATATAGCCCAGTCCGATCGTAGACGCTTCAAGACTAAACGTTATCGACCCAATCTTTTCGTCTTCGTTGGCAATTTCCCCATATACCGTCAGTTCGTATGTCCCGATACTCCCGCTTTTTTGGTCTATGGCTGTTATTTCAATATGGTTAGGTCCATTTTGCACATTGAGAGAATAACTAACTAGTGTCCCATTACTATGATTATAAGGAACCCTTTTCCCATTGTTTGTAACGGTAATCGCTATATGATTACTTTGCAGCTGCTTGCCATTATCATCGACCACCTTGACATGGAAGGTTTGTCTCGGGTTTCTTAACGTTTGCCCGTCTTCAAGATCCGGTACGATGATCTTCAGAATATTTTCCGCTTCATCGCCATCTTCCTCTTCTGCTTCACCGCTTTGAGGTATTGCGTAAGTAACGGTATAGTCTTGGGTAAGTGTTTTTTCACCACTTTTGGCTGTTAGTGTGAAGAAGTTTGTGCCTTCTGACAGCGTTACGGAATAGTTTCCTTTTCCATCATCCTCAATCGATTCATCATTGAGTGTCACAGATAAATCCGCTTTTTCGTCTCCATCTTTAGCAACCGCAAAAAAGGAAAATGCGGCGTGAGTGACCTCTTGATCCTCTAAATTAGTGTCTATGGTTAATTCTGATTCCGTTTCTGGTTGCTGATATATAACGCTATATGCTTTTTCCGCTTTTTTTCCTTCATGTTCTGCGGAAATAACAATGTGATTCTCCCCGGCATGTAAAACCGCTTCGTATTGATGCGTGCTTGCTTCTTTCAATGGGCCATCATTTACAAGGACCGTTAGCAGTATCTCTTCACCATCGACTTCAGCTCTCGCTTTAAATGATAGTTCTTGTTTATTGACTTCAGCTTTATCTTCCAGATCAGAATAAATGATGATTTCTTTTACTTTTAAAATAACGGTATATGTTTTAGAGACAGAAAAGATCTTGCCGTCTTTATCTTCATACGTTACTTTCACGGTGATTGTATTTTGACCTTCGGCCAAAGTAACCGAGCCTTTGAACTTTTCTTCTAATTGCTCATTCACAAAGACCTCTGTCTGTTTCACGATGTAGTCATGTTCTTTTTGCTTAATGCGAAACGAATATTCTTCATCTGTTACAACTTCGCCATTCACAATGGTCGTTGTAAAATAGTCGTTGTCTTTTAAGCCATTTCCATCGGTTACATGATCAGGATCTTTGATTTCAATATGCGGGGAATCGTTGTCCACTTGATCGCCTTCACCCGAATGTCCAGTATCTTCACCAGTTCCCTGGCCTTCAGCATTCTCACCTTTTGTGTATCCGTCACTGTTATGGCCATGTTGTTGATTTGCTTGTCCCTCTTTACTCTGCTTTTCTTTTTTAGCGTGTTGGAACTCTTGCTGATCGTTTTTTTCTTCCTCGTTTTCTTTGCGGTCTATATTTTCTTTATTCTCTCGTTCACTTTGACTGTCTCTTGTCTCTTCCGCATGGACTAAATGTTTATGGTCGCTTACTAAAGGAACACGCGAACTGTTGTCTGACGTATCTTTAAGAGGATTATCAGGAAGCACGGTCTTTTGATGACTTAGAGCGTAACCGACATACGTCATGAAAAAACTTACAATGAGAAATGCGGTTAACACTTTAAACATTGTTTGTCGCTTTGGAAAAGCCCTTTTCAGTTTATTCATTATTTTTCCCATAAAAATACGCCTGCCTTTTACTACCATTGTTTCATTCCTGTACTCATCGAAGCAGTCAAGAGTATTGTCCTCCTTCGGTCACTACAAGAAAAGGAACGGCTTGAAATGAATCGTTGTAAAAGCCGGAAAATATAAGCTTTTACAACGATATGTTGCTGCTTGTTAGGCGGCTTTCTGAGCAGTCAGTTCTTCTTCCGCCAATTCTATTTGACGAAGAGCCTCATCTATATTTGCTTGAGTGGCATCGACTGTTTGAAGAACATTTAACGCATGATCATAGGCCTCTTTCAATTCTTTTACAGATAAATATTCTTCTTTCTCACTACTGCTATTAATTTCCGCTATCTTTTTCGTTAGTGCATCTTTATTGACCAACTCAAAAAAGTTGTAATCCCAACCGCCTCCAATATCCCTACCCAAAGCGATTGTATATTGCACACGCATCACATCGCCGTCACTCAGATAATAATCAGCGAAGCCGACATTGGGAAAGATGTTATTTACTGAATACATCCAACCCGATAAACTATTAAAATTAAATTCTCCCAATGCCCCATCATGATAGTTTTCCTCGTCATAGTGACCATTCAATGCCTCTTTCAAAACCTGGGGAATGGCAGGAGGTGACTTATAAATATTGTTAGTTCCATCCAACAAATAGGAAAGATAGAAACTATTCTCAAGTGTTCCTGTATGGTCGTAATCGTACCCGTACTTTTTTATTAAAGCGTCTAATTCGTGTGATGCCCGTCTTCCTTTCGTAATATCCACTTGTACAGGTTCAATGACATAACCGAGACCGATGGTGAACGCCTCTAAACTGAACGTGAAACTGCCAATTACATCGCCATCTTCCGCTTCTTCACGAATTAACGTATATTGTGCGGAATACGTTTTCCCATTATAATCAACAACAATTTCAACTTTGTTTTCCCCGACCTCGAGCTGTAATGTATAGCTCGTCTTTTCCGAATCATCCCAATTAACCGCTACCGGGTTACCGTTATTCGTTACTTTTACATGTGAAGCTTCGATCTTATTACCGTCACTGTCTTTTGCCCATAGATCAAACGTAAGTTTATCCGCTTTCGTCGTTACACGATCTTCCAAACTAGTTGTAATCGTCACTTCGGTTGATTCTATTGTGTTAATGCCGTCAACTACCGAGTTGGCACTTGCCGCTGATGTCATAAAAGGCATTAAAAGGATGAACAAAATGAATAATAAAGAACAACGTTTCTTTAGTGTATTCACACCTTCGCCTCATTTCTTTTATTAATGGACGTACTACAAAGTGGGCGCTCTAAAACCGTGAGCAACCTCACGATTTTAGAGCTGGACTTCCATTTAAACTGATCTTTTTTTACGGACGAAGTAAATGGCTATACCTGCGATGATGAAAACTAGACCAATGATCAGCAAATTAAACATATTGGTCGCTGTGTTTGGCAATTTTTTGGCGCCGTTGGAAGCTTTTTTCTTTCCATATTCTTGGTTCTGTTTGGCATTTGCATGATCACCAGAAGGACGCTCTCGTTTTTTATCTTTATTTTCATCTTCGGCCGTTTTAATTGCGGGTGAACCAACAATGCCCTCATTTTCCGGATCTTGTGCTTGATTCTCCTTTTCTAGTTCGGTTAATTTTTCCTCCAGCGCTTCAAGCTTACTCATATTTGAAACATACTGCCTTTGCTCTGCCGTTAAGTGATCATATGCTTCTCGGGCGGCGGCTACTGCTTCCTTATGCGCGACAGTCAATTTGTCCAGGTCGGGAAGTTCTTGGATCATATTTTCAACGATTTCAGCTGCTTCCTTGTTTTTGGCTTCTTGTTCCAAAATGATTATTTTAGACTCCAATGCAGATAATTGCGCTACATTTGAAACTAGTTTTTTCTGCGTTTCTGTAAGACGATTATAAGCTTGCCGTACTGTTATGACCGATTCTTTATCCGATAAATTGATATCGGCTTCTTTCGGAAGCCTATGAATCATGTCCTCCACCTTTTTAGCAGCTTCTTTATCTGCTAATTCGGCCGCTATTTGTAATTCTTTGAGTTTCGCCTCTAGTGCAACGAGCTTATTGGTATTAGCCACTAATGTTTGTTGGACCTGCGTTAATTGATCATATGCCTTGCGCGCTTCCGCGACCAGCGCCTTCTGGTTTAGTGATAGTTGCGACACTTCAGGGAGCATGTCAATCATCGTTTCCACTTTTTTGGCCGCTTGTTTGTCCAGTGCTTCCTGTTCCAATTGACTTAATTTCGTTTCAAGTGATGTGAGTTTTTCAATATTCGGCACTAACTTTTGTTGGGCCTCTGTTAAGCCATCATAGGCTTGTCTTATTTTGACAACAGACGCTTTATCATCTAGACGGATTTCCGATTCATTTGGAAGCCCGGCGATCATCTGTTCAACGATATCGGCAGCGGCCTTATCCGCCTCGATTTGTTCCAATTCAAACATTTTTTCTTCAATTTCGTCGAGTTTTGCTTTATTGGCCACTAAATCTTGCTGTGATGCTGTTAAACGATAAAACGCTGTTCTCGCATTTTCAACGATTGTTTTA
Organism: Siminovitchia sp. FSL H7-0308; assembly: GCF_037980985.1. Classification (NCBI taxonomy): domain Bacteria; kingdom Bacillati; phylum Bacillota; class Bacilli; order Caryophanales; family Bacillaceae; genus Siminovitchia; species Siminovitchia sp. FSL H7-0308. Next base: position 1,326,629 of record NZ_CP150282.1, on the reverse strand, counting down.
TGGTCTAATGTCAATTCTTCGACTTCAGGCAATTCAGCAATGATTTGTTCGACAGCTTGTGCCGCTTCTTTATCTGCTGCTTCTTGCAATACTTTCAGCTTTGCCTCTGTCTCAACAAGCTTTTCTACATTGGTGACAAGACTTTGTTGTACTTCTGTTAAACTGTCATAAGCCAAACGGGCATTTTCTACTAACGCTTTATCTTCTAGCTTTAGATTCGCCGCTTCTGGCAGCTGTTGGATCATTTCCTCCACTTTTTTAGCGGCTTCTTTATTGACTAAATCTTGTTCTAACTCTAATAATTTCGCTTCTAACGCTTCAAGCTTTTGTATATTGGCAACGAATGTTTGCTGCGGTGGAGTCAAGTTGTTATAGGCCGCTCGCGCCCCTTCAATGGCCTCTTTATCATGAAGGGTTACATTCTCGATATCAGGCAAAGCCGCAATCATCTCTTCTACTTCCTTTGCTGCTTCTTCATTTGCGCCTGACTCATCCACCCATTTTGCATAAAACGTTTTATCTCCATAGCTTCCGCTCGCGATAGCTGTTACTCGTTCGCCTTCAAAGCTTGGATTGTCATACCAGCCTTCAAATCGATAGCCTTCATGTTCCATTTGCCCGGCTGCCGGAAGTGGAATTTCCGCGTCGTCTATCGTATATGTTTTCGGTATGTCATCCCCAATTAAAGTCCCGCCATTTGTTTCATAATGGATGTTATATTCAATGTTGTCATACTGTGCATACAATGTAATATCGTGTTCCGGCATGACGAGCTTTTCACCGGGTAGATAATCCGTGCCGCTTCCGTCTTGTTTGGAATTCCAAGCTTTGAACTTTTTCCCCTGGATGTTTTTACCTTCGGGAATTTGCACTAACGCATAAGGTGAAACCTTGTTTGTTTGTACTTCACCATTAGAATGGAAGTTGGCATCATGTTTTTTAGCAGCCATGTTTTTGTATTCGCCGTTTTTCATATCGGTCATATCATATAAGGCATTCATTCCTTTTTTAAACCGATCATAGGCAATCAGTCCATAAAGCGATTGTTCGGTCGCCATGGCATTTACTCTATGTCCCGAACCACCGCCGCCGTCATTTCCTGTCGTGACATGCTTAAAACCGCCTATTTCTGGCGAAGAACCACTGCCATCATCCCAAAAAGTGAGGAGTGCATCGATCATATTGTTCGTCCAAACGCCATCCTGAACAGCGCCCTTTTGAATAAAGCTCACATGTTTGCCAATCCGCTTAAGCTCCACATTTTCTTGTAATGGATCGATGCCCAGAGCCGTTAGCGCGACAATTACTTGGACAGTACTTTCCGCATTCACATTTCCAAAAGCGGCGTATGCTCCGTTCTCCTGTTGCAGAACAGACAACATATAAATTCCTCTTTCCACGGCTGCCGCAAACTCTTCATATGACGCCTCCGCCCCGCTCGCAGCATAGCGCTTTTCATCACCATAGTACGGAGCTAACGCTTGCAGCGCCATCCCTGTAATATCCGGGTCTGGGTTGCCAAATAAAGACCAGCCTCCCACCGTTCCGTCAGCTTGCGTAATTTCTTTACTTAAAATGTAATCAATCATTTTTCCGAAAGTATTTACGTCCGGATTTGTGGAATCAGGATAAAATTCATATCCTCCCGTATTCATTGCGATAATTTCCCAAATCGGCCCATTAATTCCTTGCCTATAAGAAAAACGATATGAGCTGGATAATTTTTCAATAAAGTCGTAGCCTGCTACATCTGTAATATCGTAGCCTAATGCTGTAAGCGCCAGAATGAGACGCGACCATTCAGTAGATTTAGCCCGATGAAGGTTTCCTTTTTTATCCGCCACATATTGTTCGATCCGGCCAAGATAATCTTCAAAATAGGTATCTGGCACATGGTTCATGTAATCGTGACCCGCATACATGCCTCGCAATAAACCCATGACAGCCCATTCTCCACCAACCGATCCCATACTTGGCTTTTCTAGCGTTTCAAGTATGTACCTGGAGGAAGCATTCATATAAAAACCGATTTCCGGTTCCTTATCTTCCCAGAAGCGAATGTCCAACTCTTGATAACCTGTTCTCGGATCGTAAGCCTTCCCAAAAGCAACTTGCGGCACAATGCTTAACATCAATAGAAAAGTCAGTAAAACCGCAGATAACCGTAACGAACGCTTCTTAATAACCCCCACTTTTTTCCCCCCACATTTGTCTGTAGAGCTTGTTCTTGTCCGAGTATGTAAAATGACGCTCGAGAAAAATCTTTCCCTCCTCCAACTTCGGAAAAACGAAAAAGCCTTGGACTTCCAGAGAAGCCCAAGGCGATTAGGTATTTTGCAAATCTATAAACATAATAGATGGTTGTCTCCATCTATATTGATGACATAGTGACTCATACTTCACCTTTCTCCGGAAGGCTACATATATACGCGTTAGGCAGTTCTCCTGACTTTTGGATCATCGCTTCCTTCCGCCTTCCCGGGGTATTCCCCAGTGGCATAATGGAAAGTCGCTCCTCAATTACAGTGGCCGGACCGTTCAGGACTTTCACCTGATTCCCTTTTAATCTTTTACAAATAAAAAGAACCTAATTCGTTTTTCCATTATTCAGTTGTAATTTGGAGTACAAGCTCTCAATTTGAAATGTTACAGAATTCTAAAAAAAATGTCAACTTTCCAAAGCAAGAATTGGTGGTTGCTTTATGTAATTGCCTCCTAACAAACCTTTAAAAAACGATTAAAACCTGTGAAAAGATGTGAATAAAAAAATCTTCATGACTTTTCCTGATGTGCCTAACATCATATGAATCAATGTTTTTTTCAAAAAATAATAGCTGTTTTCTAAAATGAGTTTACAAATATTGTCCTGTATATGATTTTTTATTTTTCACAATCGAATCCGGTGTTCCTTTGACAATGATTTGATCGCCCTTTTCTCCTCCTTCAGGGCCTAAATCCACAATAAAGTCGATCTTCTCTATTTGCTAATCATCCAAACTGTTCAATCATCCGTTTACTTGCTCGAAATCGTCCGGGATATATTGGGAAAAATAAACCGGCAAAGTCTTGCCGAAGCCAGGCAAGTAACAATGGATTCACTGGCATATATGGATTATCAAATTGAACAACAGCTTTTCGGTTCACATTATTTATACAAGTTAATGAAATTACTAAAACAAAAAGCTTATTTTAGAAGTGTGCGATAAAGAGGAAGTTGTACATAAAGTGAAACTTCATTCAGTAGGGCTTCTACTGAATGTTAGTTGAACCAATCGGGCATTTAAGGCGCCGTTTTCTCCCACTTAGACCTTTGGTATCAACTCTGGTCTTAAAGTAGTGTATATGGCATCTTACATGCGGGATAAAGCACATGGTCTTAACATAAAGGTTGTTACTATGAAAAAACAGGTTTCGTTTTTCACTAACGGGGTCCATTTTTTATTGAACAAGAAAGCCATTATACATGATACAATCAACATGAGTTTCTAAATCTTGGTGGGGGGATCGGGTGTGAAGTCAATAACGGTTTATCACTACGATGCGTTTAGTAAAGAACCTAATAAGGGAAATCCAGCGGGAGTCGTTTTAAGCGGAGATCAGCTGACAGATGCCGAAATGCAAGAGATTGCTTTTAAAGTAGGATTTAATGAGACGGCATTTCCAGTTGCATCCGAAGCCGCAGACCTGAAAATACGATTTTTTACACCGGGTCATGAAATGAATTTATGTGGCCACGCTACAATGGCAACTGTTTATGCGCTCCAAACAAAAGGATTATTGGGCGATAAGACCGATTTTACCATTGAAACAAGGGCTGGGATTTTACCGATCACGATTAAATCAACAGCCGAAAACGACATATGGATCACCATGAAACAAGCTTCTCCAACATTTAAAGAGTTTACAGGTTCCATAGAAGATTTGGCTGGCTCCCTTGGGTTAAATGAATCTGATATCCATGATCAGTTACCTATATTATATGGAAGTACCGGTACTTGGACATTATTAATCCCTATAAAGCAATTGAGCGCTTTTAAGAAAATGAAACCCAATAACAAAGCGTTCCCTTCTATTTTAAAGGAGATGCCAAATGCTTCTGTCCATCCATTCTGTTTGGAAACGCATGATTCACACGCCGATATGCATGCCCGGCATTTCTCTTCACCATATTCCGGTACGATTGAAGACCCGGTAACGGGTACTGCTTCAGGGGTAATGGGCGCTTATTATGCGAAATACATCCATACTCATTTTAAAGATTCTCTGAACCTTGTTGTGGAGCAGGGTCATGAAATCGGAAAAAACGGCCGGGTTATCGTGCGAGTTTCAAAAAACAGTGACTGTCTCGATGTTGAAATCACCGGAAATGCCGTTTATGTAAAAGATTTCGAAGTTTTGCTGGATCATGATGAGATTGTGAAAAATAATACTTAAGCAACCCTGTTTCATGGCAAATACATACTACTAAAAGTACAAGTAAACTAGAAGAAACTGTTCTCATAAAGTGAAACTTCATTCAATAGGGATTCTACTGAATGTTAGTTGAACCAATCGGGCATGTAGGTGCCGTTTTCTCTTGTATTCACTCAAGATGTTGATGTGGGAGTATTACGGCACCTTACATGCGGGATGAAACAATCCTGCAACGATATTAATCGCATCGGGCACGTGAAAGCCGCTTTTATCCGCAAGATAATGCGACTGCTTTATGTTTACTCTGTTGTTTGCACCTTTGATAAAATTGTTTGTTGAAAATTTTATCACTCTTGAGTTATTAAGGCCCTGCGTAAGGCGGGTTTCGTATATGTTCTGCAAAATCTTTTTTATAAGGACATTGCCCTTGGAGAAACCTTTCAGCCGCTTCTTCAACATTGTATTCGGTGATTTTAAAGTGGAATTCGTTATCAATCAGTAACCAACAAGCTCCATTTGCCCGGCTTTGTAAGCCCACACTTCCAGCATTGATGATTCTTTTATTTTCAATAATCCGGTCAAATTGTATATGCGTATGCCCGTAAACAATGATGTTTTCTTTCGTATCCTGTATCATCTGTAATATTGCTTCCAGGAGTATCCACTCTAATCGCTTCTTCATCACTACGCGGGGAACCATGAACAAATAATACCTCCCCTACCCCATCAATTGATAAACTATGATGTTTTGGCATGTTTTTAAGGAATGACATTTGCGAATCACTCAACTGCCCGGCACACCATTGATTTAATTCCGCTATAAAATGTTGTGGCTCTTTTTCCGCCCCATCACCGGAAGCAACTTCCCGATCCGAGTTTCCCATTATGAATACGAACTCGTCTTTATACCTCATGAGCGTATTCATCACTTCTCTTGGTTGTGGGCCCCAAACCAAATCTCCACCCACGACAATTTTTTGAACGTTGTTCCTCTTGATTTCGGTTAAAACAGCTTCCAATGCAAAATGGTTCCCATGAATATCGTAAATGGCTGCTACACGCATCAAACCCCTCCTTCACATATTCTTTTGCTCACTCCATCCAACCTTCCTTCTTTTCATTTGCCATACATGCATATTATTTCAACATTCCCTAAATCACTCTAAAAAATTTACAATTTTTGAGGATTTTATTGGACGTTTTTTCAAGTTTTAGATTTATAATAGACTTATAAAATATAGCTTGGGATGTGAAAAGATGAAGTTCTTTCTATTCTTGTTTCAATATATAACAAATCCCCGGTCGGTCGGGGCCATCCTGCCGAGTTCACAGTTCCTTGGCGACAAAATGTTGGAAACGGTTGATTTTCAGAAAAGTGAGTACATTGTGGAATTCGGGCCAGGAACAGGCATATTTACTGAAAAATTGCTTAAAAAAAGGAAGCCAAGCACGATCATTTTACTAGTCGAACACAACAAAACGTTCTATTCCGTACTGAAGGAAAAGTTCAAAGAGGAACAGAATCTGTTTATTATCAATGGCTCCGCAGAAGATATTGAACAATACGCAAAGGAATATGACCTTCCATACGCAGACTATGTCATTTCCGGACTTCCATTTGCCAGCTTGCCGAAAGAAGTTTCCACCCGGATTTTACAACATACTTCCAACATATTAAAGGAGAATGGAAGGTTCATCACATTCCAATATACCGGCTTTAAAAAAGGACTCATCCAACAATTTTTCCAGATAAGTGAAGTAAAAAAAGAAATGAGAAATATGCCGCCAGCTTATGTGTTTAGCTGCAAGCCGTATGATAAAAGTATAGCGGAAGACCGTCACAATGATTAACAAAGATAACTAAAAGCCTGCGCAAAATCTTCCTTTCTCTGTAGGAATTGAGGAGGCATCCTGACAAATAATCACGAGTTCTTTCAATAAAAGGGTTAGCATAGGCCAACGCCCGGATTTGCCATGGCCCGACTTTGTTCCAGCTTCTTGTATAAACACATATAATACTTGTGACGACTTTTCTGCCAATCACATTCGTCCATAGCAAGTACATCATCACTTTACTGTATCATTTCGTTACTTGTGTTAACAAAAAAATGATTCTTTACCCCTGATAAATGTTTGACTTTTCTTTTATTTTTGAATAAACTTGTGGTAATACCACCAATGAAAATTGTTTGACCATTTATACTCATGATGGAGGAAAGAACGTGAGAAGAAGAGAACGCTCGTCAGACAAAATTGAACAAACATTGGTGAAAGCGATTTTATCGAGCCACTATCCTGTTGGGAGTACATTGCCTCCTGAGCGTGAACTGGCGAAAACATTTGAAGTCGGCCGACCAACTGTTCGAGAAGCGATTCAACGATTAGAAAAAGATGGATGGCTTACTTGTCGGAAAGGTCATTCGCCAATCATCAACGATTACTGGAGTAAAGGCAATTTAACAACACTCGTTCATCTTCTTCACCACCATGAGACGATCACGGAAGATTTTATCGTTTACTTGCTGGAATTAAGAATTTCACTCACACCGACATATATTCGGGATGCCGTCGCTGCAAGTCAGGCAAAAGTTGTGGCAGAACTCGCACATTTAGAACGACTTGAAAATGAAGCAGAAAGCTATGCCACATTTGATTGGCAATTGCAAAGAAGCCTTGCCGCCCTATCCCACAATCCAATCTATCTCCTCATTTTAAATAGCTTTCACACCTTTTATCATGAAATGGCGGTCAACTACTTTGCAATCGAAGAACACAGGAACTTATCTTTTCAATTCTACAATGACTTATTGGCAATGGCGTTACTAGGAGATGCTGCGGAAGCGGAAATGGTGGCCAAAAATGCAATGGAGAAAAGTTTAACACTTTGGAAAACAAGAAAAAAGGTGGAGGAGTAAAAAATGAAACGGAAGTTCTTTTTCTACCCAGACATTTTTGTCATGACGGTTCTTTGGATCATCAGTGTTGGATTCATGATGCCTCATGTCGGTTCATTGTGGACGTGGCTTGCATTTGTGTTAGGAATGATTGCTTATACACTTGTTGAATATATGACACATCGCTTTCTCTTTCATATGAACCCGCCGAAAAATCCTTTTTTACTACATTTATTAAAGCGCTTACATTATGATCACCATGTAAACCCCAATGAATTACATTTATTGTTTTTACCATTATGGTATACACTGCCCAACTTGCTTATTGCGGGTATAATCGCATATCTTGTCACTTCCAGTCTCGCACTAACAAATTCATTTTTAGCCGGAGTCGTTTTGTTCCTTCTCTTTTACGAATGGAAACATTATATCGCCCATCGTCCCATCAAGCCCATTTCCCCTTGGGGACGATGGATGAAAAAAATGCATTTATGGCATCATTTTAAAAATGAAAACTATTGGTACGGGGTGACAAACCCTGTTTACGATTGGGCAATGGGCACTTTTAAAGAACAGCAAAACGTCAAACGAAGCGAATCTGTTCGAAACCTGGAACAGCGAAAAGCGAATCATGATTGAATAGGAGTGAATCGAATCCATTGCAGTCACACTTCGCATTCATCCTATCAATTCGCTAAGCTATGAATCTACAGCACCTTATTTTAAATAATGTGATATTTTTATTTGGCATTTCTTCAAATCAACGCCCCTTTCCATTTTTTCAGTGAAAGGGGTTCCTTCACTTCGGAAAAATACGATTTGTTAATCTATCTATTAAAATACTTCTGATACACATGACACATTGTCAATTCTTAAATGGTCTTAGGGCAAAAAGAATCACAAAATATTTGACAAAAATGTGAACAAGTTGAATAATACATTGTAGAGGGGAGATGTAGAAAATGGAATCTGCATATAAAATACTAAATGCCGTAAAGTATATTGGCAGTACCATCCTTTTACTCGGAATGGGCATTTTCTTGTACGGCTTTTTTGTAAGCGATACCAGCGCGATGATCGGCATAGGCATCGGCACAGTCATGGGAGCTATTTTTATCTTTCTAATAGGTGTATTTTTTGTGGCAACTGAAGAAATGGAGAGCAAAACAGATAAAGGTGTCAGGCTTTCTCCTAAACAAAAGGAGCGCCCGGTGGACACTCCTTTTGAAACGGGATTTACATATCCCAGATCAATATTAACAATGTACCGAAGATCGTAACCAAAGCGATGGCAAAGGCATAATAGATGTTCGTAAGAATCGATCCTTTGTCTTTCGTTTCACCAGCATGCATAAATACAATGAGCTGGACAGCGGCTTGCACGAATGCCGTCACTAATAAGATCGTCATTCCAGCCGCAAACGAAAGGTCAAAGAAGTAAACAGTAAGCGCAATGGCTGTGAGCACCAATGAAAATACAAATCCTGCAACTTGTTTGCGCGGGAATAATTCGCTCATGTTACATCATTCCTTTCAAGTAGACAAAGCTGAAAATAAAAATCCACACGACATCCAGAAAATGCCAGTAAAGAGAAAAGATGAACGCTTTATTGGCTGTTTTTGGTGTAAGTCCTTGTTTCTTTACTTGCAGAATGATGAATAGTCCCCAGAATAAACCAAGTGTTACGTGGGCGCCATGTGTTCCTAAAGTTGTTAATAGGATGGCCGTGAACGCACTTGTTTGTAATCCCGCTCCAACATCGACGTAATGGACGAATTCATAAATTTCAACGCCTAAGAAAGTGAGACCGAGAAGCAACGTGACCGCAAAGAAGGCCAGCATTGCTTTTTTATTGCCAATACGCATCGCATGAACGCCAAGACCAATGGTAAAACTGCTCGTCAAAAGCACGAGTGTTTCAATGAGCACCGGCGTTATTTCAAATATCTCCGCGCCGGCAGGCCCATTTCCTGTCCGGTCGACTAATGTGAAATAAGAGGCGAAAAGTGTTGCAAAAAGCATGATTTCGGCCCCGATAAAAATCCAGAACCCTAGTATATTCAGTTGATTTTGATCTGTGCTATATTCAAGCGGCAGCGAGTGATCTACATTCATCAGCTAGCACCTCGCAACTTTTTTTCAGTTTCTTCCACTTCTTCAACAGAAATGTAATAACCGTCGTCTTTCTCGAATGAACGGTAAGCCATACAAGCCAAAATCCCGATGGTTGTAATAATAGCCGGAATCCACATGCTGAACACCAAGGAGAATCCCCATAAGAAGAATATGCAACTCATGATAAACGGGCCTCCGGTGTTATTTGGCATATGAATTTTTTCAATTTTATCTTTAAATAGCTTTCGGTCTTTTTTCTTATGATCCCAAAACGCCTCAACGGAATGAACTTGCGGTATCGTCGCAAAATTATACGCCGGGACCGGACTGTGTGTTGCCCATTCAAGGGTGCGCGCATCCCAAGGATCGGAGCTAATATCTCTTGAAGCATAGCGCGTGCTGTAATAAACATTGTACACAATCAAAGCAAAACCAATTGCGAGCCCAATCGCACCGATGAAAGAGATCAGATTAAGCGGCCCAAATCCGGTTGCTTCTGAATAAGTGTACATCCTTCGTGCCTGCCCATCCAAACCGGTGAAGAACATCGGGAAAAAGGTGACATTAAAACTGATGGCGATAAACCAGAACGCCCATTTTCCGATTCTTTCATTCAACATAAAACCAAACATTTTGGGCCACCAGTAAGTGAGGCCGGCCAGCATCGCGAATACAACACCAGGAATAATCGTATAGTGAAAGTGTGCGACTAAAAACATCGTATTATGGTATTGATAGTCGGCACTCGCCATGCCAAGCATAACTCCTGTAACCCCGCCGATCGTAAAGATCGGAATGAAACCTACTGCATAAAGCATGGGAACAGTAAATTCAATCTTCCCTTTCCACATTGTCAAAATCCAGTTGAAAATCTTGATTCCGGTCGGAATCGCGATCGCCATTGTGGTAATGGAGAAAATACTATTCGTAAGCGGGCCTTGCCCCATCGTAAAGAAGTGGTGCGTCCACACTAAGAATGAGAAAAACGAAATGATCACGATCGAACCAACCATTGATTTATAACCGTAGAGGTTACGCCGGGCAAATGTAGAAATAACCTCACTATATACACCAAATGCCGGTAAAATTAAAATATATACTTCCGGATGCCCCCAAACCCAGAACAGGTTTGCCCAAAGCATATCCATCCCGCCATTTGTCGTTGTAAAGAAATTTGAACCAAACAGCCGATCCATTGTTCCGAATAGGAGCGCAATAGTCAATACTGGGAAAGCAAAAACGACAATGACGTTCGTAATGAAAGCGGTCCATGTAAACATTGGCATTTTCATAAGCGTCATGCCAGGTGCTCTCATTTTTAAGATCGTCACAATAAAGTTAATCCCAGAGATTAATGTGCCGATCCCGGCAATTTGAATCGCCAGCATATAATAATTTGTGCCGACTGATTGACTGAAATCATTACCTGCGAGCGGAAAATAAGATGTCCAACCCGAATCAGGAGAACCACCAACAACAAAAGAAATATTAAACAGCATCGCGCCCATGAAGTATAGCCAAAAGCTTAAAGCATTTAAGCGCGGGAACGCGACGTCACGCGCGCCTATTTGCAGTGGAACAACGAAGTTCATCAGGGCATATATAAATGGCATCGCCATAAAGATAATCATCACTACCCCATGAGTGGTGAAAATTTCATTATAATGCTGCGCATCCAACAATGTATTTTCAGGTGCGGACGTTTGTGCCCGCATCATAATCGCATCTACGCCTCCGCGAAACATCATCAGCAAAGCGGAGATTAAATACATAATGCCAATCCGTTTATGGTCAACGGTTGTCAACCATTCCCGCCATAAATAACCCCATTTCTTAAAATAGGTTAAACCAGCGACAATTGCGATAACTGTTAACCCGATGGCTACCATCGATGCATAAATGGCTGGACTTGGATGAGGAATGGCAAAACGTTCAAGATAATCCATCCTTTAGGACTCCTTCCTGGTAAGTTATCAGCCTTGGAAACAACCAATCATTCATGTTGAAGCTACTATTGATGCTTGCTCGTTTTATCATGTTCTTCATTGGCTCCATGATGATGTCCACTATGTTCTCCCTCCGGAGGAGGCAAAAATCCCAGGTGTGTGCCACTGAATGTTAATTGTCCTAAATGGCCCGGTTCTAACAACTGGTCAAATTTTTCTTCCGTAAGAGGTTCAGCCGTTGCTTTCACTTCTTGAACCCAATCGTCAAACTCTTTTTCCGGCATTGCTTTTACGAGAAACGTATTTTCAGCAAATCCTTTGCCGCTAAAGTTTGCATTCCTTCCCATATACTCACCGGGCTCATCAGCAGCCAAATGTAATGTGGTTACCATGTCAGCCATTGCATACTTTTGTCCGCCAAGCTGCGGAATCCAAAAACTTGTAATGGGGCCATATGAATACAATTTAAACTCCAATCGACGGTCTGTCGGGATGTACAAATAGTTAACCGTTTCGATATCTTCTTCCGGATAACTAAAATGCCATTTCCAATTAGAAGACGAAGCGTAAACAACCAAAGGTTCTTGTTCTTCATACTTTTTCGGTGGTGCCTCAACTGCGTATGTGGACTTCACCGTAATAACTGAAAGGAAAATAATGATTATAACCGGAATTCCAACGATAATGGATTCCACCACCGGATTTCCTTCAATATGCGGAGGTTCATAATTCTCATCCTGTTTTGAAGCCCGGTATTTTACAATCATTATGATCAAAAGGACGAAAACGGCTATCACAATGATGGCCATCATCGCAATCGATATCCAAATGACGTTTGCTGTCGTTTCTGCTTGAGGACCTTTCGGATCCAATACCATTACTGGTTCGCAACCCGCCAACACTGCTAGAATCGCGATGGCCACACATAAAAAAGCCCATTTCATTTTCATGCAGGAAACTCCTTTCTTTCGATTAAAAAGGGTGATTGTAAATAACAATCGTTTTTTGTATTTAATTTACAAATATCTTATTATCATGATCGTTTAAAAACAATCGATTGTGACATATGTCACAAAATGTCCTTGAATCAAAAAAGAGATCAGTAACAAAATGTTCAAAGAAACGGAAGAAGCAGGAAAAAAGAAGATTTAAATGAGTAGCGTTTTTTTAAAATCTATAGTATTTTTGAAGTTTGGGGGGTAAATAAAACTGGCCATCATACTGTACGTAAACGCGGGAACATAAAAGATATGAAGAGTAAATACGATTTCTTCCCAGTATATATGACAAAAAATAATTTGACTTAGAACATAAAAAGAGCAACCACCCTTTTAATCTTTCACTGCGGATGATTGCTTCTAATATTTGTCTTTTCTATCGTTTTTCTTGTCCTTCCATCTTTTCAATATTTGGCAAAGTCCCTTATTTCAATTTCGAATTCCACAACGATATTTCTCTACACGTTCAAGTAAACTTCCCTCTCCCACATGGCCAAATTCCTTGAAATGAAGAGCCAGGTGTTGAGAGACTAGTAAGATATTCTTTTTCCCCACCAAGAAGTTTTCGCTGAAAATTGACATTATGGATGGGTATCATCACTCATATTGTCTCCACAGTTTTCAATCCCAAAATGCATATCACTCCATGACGGAACCTCACAGCTTCAATTCAAAAATCTTGCGGGGTCTTCCCCGGTTTCCGGGCTGCTCTTCCCCTTTCACTGATGCCAACTTGGCTTTTTGGAGCTCTGATAATACCCTTCTTGCATTTCTTTCAGAATATCCGAGCCATTCCGAAATATCCTTGGCCGTAACTAAGTTCGTTTGATGTATTTTACTTAAGGAGGCCAATTTGGAAAGAGTGGTTGAACTTAAGCTTATTTTTGTCTCCTTATTTTTTGCTACATGCCGATGGGAAAATGGAAGAGGCGTATCGTCTTTGTTCCAAATGACCACATCCTTATTTTCATTAACGGTCGCAATTGAAGAGGTCGTTTTTTCTTTAAGATGTTTTAAAGCAAGCCGGGTATTCGTATCAGCCTGTAAGTTCGTCAATCCGTAGCCAATGCCAATATGAACATCCAATTGACTTTGGGCTTTAATTTGAGGCAAGAGCGATTGCAATGGATGATTCTTTTGAAATAATTCTAATTGACCTTTTGTCGTATATACAAAAAACAGTCCATCACCTATTTTCACATATGAACCTTGTACGCTTTGAGTAAAATCCAACAGGATGTTCTCTAATGCCAACTCTTTTCTTTTGTCATCGAATGAAGCTTGATCGGTCAGAGATGAGGTTTCCGCTTCAATAATCTTAATACTCATTACCGCAAACAGCGCCTTTTTATAAATCGCGGACTGTGCTCTTTCTTTTAAAAAATGCAACACTTGCTCGATAATTAATTCCGAAGGAGTCACCCTGTAACAGGGAACTTCTTCCGCTTTTAACATTTCATATACATCCTGTAAACAAGTTAAAGCCGCTTCTATCTCTCCCTTTCGGTACAGCTCCAGATGTTCCGCCATTATCTCTTCAGAAGGGTAATATTTATCATACTTGATCGGAAGGAGTGTTAAATTGTCCAGATCATATTTATAGTGGATGTATGTAATTTCTTGAGGTTGGATAGTATCAAGACTGTATTTTTTTGCGTTTTTTTCACTAACCGCCTTTAGCAGTGTACCCAGGAGGCTAGGACCATAAATCGGAGGATAAATGGCTTGATCTTCATTTAAAAGGTTGTTTTCAAGAGCAAAATAATACGGTACACGGCCCGAAAAAAGCCACTGGCTGATCATGCCTTCATTTTTTTGAATGATATCATGTACTTCAACCCGGTTTTTATAGGGAAATAGTTTGACATTGATATTGGACATATTCTTTGCTACGTTTCCGATTAAATGTACAGAATCCGTTGGACCCACAACACCAATCCATACTTTCATTTTGAAATAACTCCTTCAATCCTCTATTCCCTGCCTTCCGCCATCTATTTTTTTGCAATAATAGCGGTAGTATTCAGATACGATGAAACAGCCATGATAAAATGGAAATTATTTTTCGGGACGGCTGATGCCAGTTTTCCGGGGAATGAACGAAAAACCGGCATTTCATGTAGCTGCAAGATTCACCTCGGTCAAAAGCCGAAAAATAACTCTTTCATTTTTTCGAGCGAAGCATTCAGATTCATTGTTCACGGTAATCACTAACATGAAACCGCTTTTCTAGTTGATCCTTTATCCTAGTATAAACCTTTTCCTATAACGAGTCACCACCACCCAAGGCCCTTTTGCCGATATAACAAAAATCACTCGAGCTTATTTGTCATATTTTTGTTGTGCATTTGGTTTTCTTCCCCGGGTATAGTAGATTCATTTTCTCGTTACAGAGAATCAATTACATTTTCCAGTCATGCCGTTCAGGCCTCCTACGACTTCCAGCCAGTTAAGTGTGATCGCAAAAAGTGAAGAACTTCTTGATAATATATAGTCAGGTTTTTACGGTGATAAAATTCATGACCTTCATTTTCAAAAAAAAGAGAATGGATATTTTTCTTATCTTTTAAGCGCTCCAGCATGTTGATCGATTCGTTTATTGATACCCGAATATCATTTTTCCCATGAAAAATATAAAGTGGCTTGTTGAGCTTTTCAGCATTGGTTAATGGGGCTATTGAATGAAAGAAAGCTTTCAGCTCATCTGCGTCTCCATACTCCGCTTCCCGCATTTTCCGGCGCCAATGGGCGGTATGCTGAAAAAATTGATTTAAGTCCGACATTCCAACTACATCGATGCCTGCCGCACATAGCTCTGGATACTGAGTAAGGATGGAAAGCACCATGTATCCGCCGTAACTTTCTCCCATAATAGCGATTCTATCCTGATCTATTTCAGGATTCGATTTTAAATGCTGTATAAGTGCTGCAACATCTTTCATTGCATCCGTTCGACGTTGTTTGTCGTCCAAATGGATATACGATTTTCCATACCCATTACTTCCACGGATATTAGGTACAATCACATCAAAACCGAATTGGACAAGCGATTGAAATAGCGGTGAAAACTCAGCCACTGCCTGAAATTCTGTCCCTCCATGAATAAAAACAATAGCCGGGCGCTTTGTTTTTCCATGAGACTTTGAATAATGAAAATAAGGTATTTCTAACTGATCAAAACTTTTAAAGGAGCATTCAACCGGCCGAACAAGCAACCCCTTTAATGGTGCTGACTTCGTCATGTTCGTTTGTTGTGCCAGCTTTTCTTTCGGGATTGAAT
Source organism: Siminovitchia sp. FSL H7-0308 (assembly GCF_037980985.1). NCBI lineage: Bacteria > Bacillati > Bacillota > Bacilli > Caryophanales > Bacillaceae > Siminovitchia > Siminovitchia sp. FSL H7-0308. The sequence goes on along the minus strand of NZ_CP150282.1, from coordinate 1,310,982 downwards.
AGCTCCAGATTTCACCAGGGTGTGTTGGGCCATCACAGACAAAAGCGAATTCATCATTATTTAACCATATTAGTGAACTGATCGTTCCATAAGGGATCGAATCAATCTGCTTTTTTGTCCCTTCACTCTCAGCAAAAAGGAAAAGCCTGGACACCCCATTTTCATTGGTCACAAAGGCCAGCTTTTCTCCATCAGGAGACCGTTTAAAATCAACGATATCCCATTCAGCCTGTACTAATACTTGCTTTTCGCCGCTCTTCAGCTGATATTTGTTCACACTGGTAAATTCTCCCTCCAAATCAATCGCAACATATAAATGATTTGTATGTTCATCAATGTCTACGCCATAACAGCGGGCAGGTCTCGGAAGCAAATGTTGTTTCAGCTCGTTTGCTTGCAGGTCAAATACATGTAACTGATGGTGGATAAGAGTGTGTTCTTCCTTCAGTAAAAGGGTGTTATCGAACCATTTAACGGGCACCAGCTTAGAAGGGCTTGAGTAAATCTTCTCATTTCTTCCGGATGATGCATCATAGACCATGAGTTCAAACAATCCTTGTTCTTCATGGACCCTGGTGTAAACCAACTGCTTTCCATCTGGTGACCACGCACCAAAAAAGTGAAAATATGGATGATCTATCGCAATTGGTGTATACGTATTTACTTTCAAATCAAGCATTGTGATTTGATCCATTTCTTTTCCATCCACATCAAATAAAATCACCATTTTCTTTCCATCGGGCGAAAATATGAATTGATTCACCCTGCCATTAATCTCGGTTACTTGTCTTTTTTTCCCCGATGATTCATACCACACTTGAGGTGTTTCCGAAAGATCACAAATGAAGTAAAAGCCGTTATGGTATGCAATTGTTTTCTTTAAAACTTGTCCAATCTGTAAGATAGGTTCGATTGTTTTCAGTTTGACTCCTCACCTTTTGAATGAAATATCTGTTAATTTAAAAATTGATTAACTCCCGGACCTATCGGCAAGCCCGCAATACTCCAGAGAATGAACATTACAATCCAAGAAAATAAAAATATAATTGAATAAGGCATCATGAGTGATAAAAGTGTCCCAAATCCTGCTTTGTGATCATATTGCTTCATAAATGTAAGAAGCATGGGTACGTACACATTCAATGGTGTAATAATATTCGTTGATGAGTCTCCAATTCTATAAGCCAATTGAATAAAAGCAGGATGGTAATCAACGATCGTAAGCATCGGAATAAAAATAGGAGCCATAATCAGCCACTTTTCAGATCCACCAAATATGAAAAGATTTAGAAAAGCGGTCAGAAGGATAAACCCAACGATAACAGGCAGGCCGGTTAAATGAAAACCTTGTAAAAGCTCTGCCCCATTTACTCCCAGCCATATACCCAAGTTTGACCAATTAAAATAGGCTATAAATTGCGCAGCAACAAATACAAGAACAATATATCCGGATATATCCATGATTGCTTCTGTCATTAACTTGGGCACATCCGCGCTTGTTCTTATTTTCTTGACTTTAATTCCGTAAGCTATAGACACCACAACAAAAAACAAAAAAATAAATGGTACGATTGAGCTTAAAAAAGGAGATGGAATCAGTCCCCCATCATCATTCCGCAACGGTGAATTTCCTGGTAAAATAAGACATAATACCAAACCAATATATATAAGTCCGCTTATGCCGGCTGCGAGCAGTCCTTTCTTTTCAATGGCGGAAATGGAAAATTCATCTTGAGCCTTTGTCCCCTTAAATTCTCCCAGTCGCGGCTCAATTATTTTTTCAGTGACAAGCCCGCCTAAAAAAGTAAGAAGTACAACGGATGTCGCCATAAAAAAATAATTGTCTACAGATGTAACAACCAAAGTCTCATCTATACTTTTCGCTACTTCAGTTGAAATACCGGATAAAAGGGCATCCGTACCCGCCACGAAAATATTGGCGGTAAATCCTGCTCCCCCGCCGGCAAATCCCGCTGCCATTCCTGCAAGCGGATGTCTGCCAAGTGCATAAAATGCCATTCCTGCCAAAGGAGGGATAATCACAAATGCTGCATCAGAAGCCAAATTTCCTATTATTCCTGTAAAAACAACCGCATAAGGAACAACCCGCTTTGGCGCCCCTAAAATCATCCTTTTCATAAACGCATCTAAAAGTCCCGCCTTCTGAGCCATCCCAATTCCCAAAATCAATACTAAAACAACTCCAAGCGGATAAAAGCTTGTGAAGTTCGTAATCATATCACCAAAAATGAATTGTACCCCATCTTTTGAAAAGAAGCTTTTAATTTTCATAGTTTCTTGAGTTCCCGGATGAACCACCGAGACACCCAAAAAACTCGCCATTTCAGCAATGATCAATAACCCCACTATTAAATAGATAAAAATCATAAATGGATGAGGAAACTTATTTCCTACCTTTTCAACAAAATTTAAAAATTTCAACATAAATTTGTTTAAAGCGCTTACCATTTTCACATCCTCCTTTAAACCCCTTTTAGACAATTAATTATGGAACATTTTCAGTATCTATTCCATAATTATATTCATTATACCTATTTTTCAAAAATTGAAAAGAGGGAATTTCTTTTTTAATTAGAGACTTTTTGCAAATTGACGATTTGCTGTAAGTGAAATGGATACTGCGTAAGAACTCATCGTATCATTCGTATAATGGCAAAACACCACTAATACTGGTATGAATAATGCGCCATGTCCGCCAAAAGTAAAACGGTTGGACGGACGAATTCGAAAAGCATGACTAGAAATGCTTGACAAACTTTCCATGGCTCTTTCAGTGTGACTCTCAACTCCGCGTTTACATCCTGAAAAATATCATTGTGATCGGCCATCGCTTCACCACCTTCCGAAAACGCCTATTCCGAAAACATGATAGACTAAAAAACAATCGGGCGTTTACTAGCTATTGACCTGCACGTTTCATCTCGATTCTTCATGGGACTTACTGCCAATGAACACCAGATAAAAAAATAAACTGAACCCCTATTGGATCCAGTTCAAATAAAAAAATATGAGATTGAAGAAAAACCAAAAGATTTACGATACATAAAGTCGGTACATAGAAGTTTCCTCATCCATCGATTTTGCGATCTCAAACGCTTCTAGCTGACTTTTTTTATTCTGTATGACCTCATACATAAATCTTAAAAGAAACATTAAATTGGCGTTGCCATCTATATAATCATCAGGTCCCATATAAGAACGACAACCACAATGAAGAAATGCTTTCGCAAGCGCTTCTGCTCCCAATGTACAGCCCGAAGCGATCACCTTCACATTTTTTAAGCTTGTATAACGCATCACATCGTGTTGATCAAAAAATTCTCCCCGAGGCTCACCAGGTTCATAGACTTCCTCACCAAGTTCAGGCAAACAAAACCTTTCTTCGTCCCCATGAAAATTCAAAATGAGATAATCAACCCTGTGATCCAGATCCTCACCGGACAACACATCCACCAGATCATTTGGCCGCCCTATCCAGTGTACAATAACCCTGGCTCCAAAAGATTCTAATGCTGTCCGAAGAGCAAATGATTCCAAATCACAATCTGGGCCTACAACTAAACTTACATATAACTCCGGTTTACTCATCTGCCATCTCCCTTTTTACAAAATATACAGCCCCCGACAGACGGATTCTATTTATCAAAACAATCAGATTCATCATCAGAGGGAATAAAGCCATTATACAAATGAACGCCCACTTTTTACCAATTATATCATTCGATCAAACATGAATTTTTTGTAGCGAATGATCGCCTGAACATATGCTTTTTTAGTTACAATGTCCGTAGTTAAAATCCACTATTTCCAAATGACATTATTGTACTCTCCTTGACGTTTCCCTTATATTGCGTGGCATTTACTTAAATCAAACCAACTTGTATTTTATCCACATGGAGTGCGTCGAGCTGGAAAACAAATGATGCGTACAACATCAATAACATTCAATCATGGAGTGGCGCACACCAGAGCCATTTTAATCCACGCACTCATATAGAGTGCGACTTTCCGTGGTTGAAAGGCCTGAAATTCCTTCTCCAATTTCAATCCACGCACTCATATAGAGTGCGACTAAGTGGAGTTTGTCGAGGTGGATATCCTCCAAAGATTTCAATCCACGCACTCAAGTAGAGTGCGACCATGATGGTCGCCGACAATGAAGGTGAGCATCTATATTTCAATCCACGCACTCAAGTAGAGTGCGACGTACGGTACTCACCAGATACAACAAACATACAGGAATTTCAATCCACGCACTCAAGTAGAGTGCGACAGCGAAAATCTCCTAATAAAAGGGAAATCATTTCCTGAATCTAGTAGAATAAACTGTTTTTTGGGTGTTTCGCCTATCTTCTTTTCAATTTTATAATATATTTTCGTATTATACTGGGTTTTTTTGGTGCGGGTCCCCTAGGGATTTTATGTTCGCTTGGGGTCCGCACCAAAGCTTACACCCTACTCTATTAAACTGATGTTGCGCTTTTTTAATTAAAAAATTATTTCAAGTTTCCACTAAGAGCCCTAGAATCAAACGTTCAACCCTCTTTTTTCCCAGTATATTTCAACCAAGTACTCATCCAGACCTGAACCCAAGCCATTTCAATCCACGCACTCACATGGAGTGCGACATACACAGGTCATTTTCACATAAGGGGGGGTTAACAATTTCAATCCACGCACTCACATGGAGTGCGACAGCGGGTTCTTAATCCAAGCATACCATAAGGGCTGGCGAGCCTAAAAGTGCGAATCACCATTTTCGCGATTTTTCAAGACAACTTTTTCATAAAGATTGCCGCAATCCCGCGTTGTGACACTGGTGCGAGTTCACCAGGGTTTTCATGTGAGCTTGGGGTCCGCACCCACGTTTAACCATTCCTCATCAGCTATACGTATTTCTTTTGCGGCCGAGAGCATTTCATCCTCGTTCCACTCCAAACGACGGTCTGTATAAGCATGGGATAGCAGACTCATCCTGCGGCTAAGAGATTGTGGATACCAACACTAAACTGTACAATGATAAAAAGAGAACGATCTCCCTATTTTGTACTTAGGAGATTCCAGTTTTTTTGTTCTTCAGGGAGTTTAAAAGAATGAAGCACTTCCAAATGTTCATCGGAAAACATTTTTAACGCAACATAATCCACTTTTTCCATAGCGTTACTGCTCCTTGGTTTTTATTTGTAATCTAACGAGAAATATCGTCATCATTACAGCAATTAGCAATCCTCCAAACACATAACCCCAGCTGAAAAATGAAACAGAATAAAGCGATCCTTCGTCAATCTTTCGCATAACATTTGTAATATACAAGGGATTCATATCATACATAAATGTGCTTATTAAATATATTAGAATTTTCTCTATGATACAAGGAACCAAAAAACCTAACGCATAAAAAGTTTTACTGTTTCCCTTACAGTAGACTGAATAGTACCATGCACCAGCTGTATAGGGTAAGACTATCAATAAAACACCTAAAACATGTTTTAAATTCAAACCTATCAAGAACGGTACCGAGTATATCAGTACATAAGTCGATAGTATAATCAACCAGCCTAAACACAATTTAAGAAAAGCTATATATCTTTGTTTCAACTTTTACACCCCTCTTTTGTGGTGTTTTTACTGTTTCACATTTGGAAATTTGAGCGCTATGGTCAACCCCGAACCAAGCTCTGATTTTGCCTCCAACTGAATGGCTAAATCATAAGCCATCTTGCTCACTAAGAAGAGTCCCATACCTGTTGCTTGTCTTGTATAGGTACCTCTCCCTCCAGTAAAGCCCTTATCAAAAATAAATGGTAAATCTTCTTCAGAGACACCAGGCCCATTATCTCGTATAGATAAAATGGTTTGTTCACTCGCTCGATCATAACCCGTTTCAAACTCCAAAATGGGATCATTCTGATTCTGCGCAACGTATTTCGTACTGTTAAAAATGATTTGTTCTATGATGAAAGCTAATCCTTTGCGGTCGGATAAAATCTCCATCTCTTCACCTTTGAACTGTACTTGAAAACCGGATTCATCTAGTAGTGTTTGATGGTCTTCAACAGTCTGTTTGCAAAATGCGAGCACATGTATTGGTTCAAAAATATAATCTTTATGAGCAGCCCCAAGCCTTGCAAAATACAAAATTCGCTCTACGTCTCCATGCATTTGATCTCTAATATGAAGCATACGCTGTCTCACAAGGGGAGACATTTCGTCACTGCGGTTATCTAATAGCAATGTCATCAATGAGAGCGGCTTTTTAATTTCGTGAACCCATCCTTCGATATAGTTTTCATAATCGGCGAGTTCAATGACTTGATCATTCAGTTCCGCCTGATATGACCTAATGGTACTTCCCATCCTGCGGATAAATGACCAATGAGTCTTAGGAGATACGCGGCATAATCTTTCTTCGTTCGCTTCATTCGGTTCTGACAAAAAATCTTGAAAGACAGCTTCGATGATTTTTTGCTTTCTTATCATCAGGAATACAGACAATAATATCATCGCCAGTGTAAAAATCATCATGAGTCCCACTAACACCTTAAAAGTTTCAGGATAAGCCAGCCAAGCTAAATAACTAAAAAGGAGGCTTATAGCCATTAAGATAAGAAACCATTGTTTATGGGCATGAATACAATCATAGATTTGCTTTATCCATTTCATGGCTTCTCCTGCCCCCTCAGTCGATAACCTTTGCCCCTGATTGTCTCAATTTGATTCTCCAAGCCTAACTGCCGCAATGTTTTTCGTAAGCGAGTCAGATTTACTTGAAGGGCATTTTCGTCTATATATTGGTCTGTTCCCCATAAAATTTCACTCAGTGTTGATTTGGTTACAACCTCAGGTTTATTTTGCACTAAAGCCAATAAAATTTTTCCTTCATTCGCTGATAATAATAACGATTCGGATCCTTTATACAACGTAAACGTATTGGGATCTAATGAAAAACTGCCACCATCGATCAAGTCTGGTTGTCTTTCAAACCTTCTTAGCAAGTTCTGAATGCGCGCCAATAATCGGTCTCGATTACATGGCTTAGTGAGATAATCATCTGCACCTAAATGAAGACCATGTAATTCATCTTGCAACTTATCTCTGGAAGTAAGCATCAATATGGGACCAATCCCTTTGGATTTTAGACTTTTACATATTTCAAATCCAGATTGTCCCGGTAAATTGATGTCCAATAAGACTAAGTTTGGTGCCAAAGTGGCAATTTGCGCGACTACATCATGAAAGTCGGTAATTGCTACTGCTTCAAACCCTTCTTTTTGCAATATATCCATTAACTCTTCTCTCATCCATGAATCATCTTCAACAACAGCAATCGTCGCCACTTTGACACCTCCTTCTATATGAAAAGTGACTTTTCTTTAATCTATATTTGGCTTCCAACGCAATTTATCGATCTCATGACCTGCTGAACGGGCAACGGCTACTCCATAAATCACAAAAATGAGGATGACGACACATGCAAAGGCAAAGGAAATCGGATAAAGTAACGCATTGTCTTCGATGCGAATCACCACAAATGAAATCATTGCCTTTATCCCAACAGCCGCACTCACACATGCCAGAGACTTAGGTAACAGAAAAGCCAACAACACTTGTCTATGCATCGACTTTTTCATTTGATTCCGTTTTGCTCCCAACATGGAAAGTGTTACATAGCGCTGTCCAGTCTGCTTCATCTGTGTCAAAAATTGTAAAGCTAATACCGTACAAGCAATAATCAAGAATAAGAATCCCACATATAGTGTCGTATAACTACCCGCAACAACATAGAAGAGTTGACGTCCAAAGTTTTGCAAATAACTTTCAAACTGAAAGCCCGAAGATTGTAATAAGTCTCTGGCTTCCATCATGGGTTTCATTAAACCTTGCTCATCTTGCAGCTTTTGTGAGATGCGAAAATTCCAATAAGACACATAAGTTTCCGTATTTAAAAATTGTTCAAACATAGGGTCGGGGACGATAAATGCGGAATGAATTTCTACCGAACGGTCTGCGACTAACCCTCTCATCGGAGTGGATGCTCGTATAGATATTGCCTGATCATGAATGCTCATCAAACTTTGCCCTTCTTTTTCAGCCTTTTCAAGAATACGATCTAATACAGGCATGCGTTCTAAATTATCCATATGCAAAAGGTCTGGATTAAAGTATAGAGCAATTTCATCTGCATGCAGGTTCAGTGGTTTTTCTCCTATTGCCTTTAAAAGTCCATTATAAGATGATTCGGGAATGAGGTAAGGTGCTTTTGCATCAATCTCTAGGACCCCAAGCAAGTTAAGTGCATCGGGGTTTTCCGAACTAATCGTGTAACCTTGCATTTCTCCGGATAAAAGCTGCTCTTTATAGTCGCTTGGCAGAGCCATAATGAGCTGCTCTCTTAATTCAGACCAGTCTACCAACGATGAGGGCGAGTTGCCATCCCCTTGTTCATCCTTATATTTCATTTTCCCGATTTCTAATAGATTCAAGTCCTCTACATATGGTACCATTTTTTCTGAAGTAAGAAATTGCTCAACCTTTTGATGATCTCCATGAACCGTAAAATCATATAACGAGGAAGTCCTAGTAATAGCACTATCGAAACCGATAATCGTTGAAGCACCATTTGTGATCAAAATGATCGACAATGTGATGAGGATCGATGTTACAGCAACAGAAATGGATTTATTCGCTACATTTTCCTGGAACTGCCTTAAAGTAAATGTGCGCAGCCCTTTCGTAGATTTACCCTCGGACAAGCTTGCCAATAAGCCAAATAGTTTTCCAAATCCCCTCATAAAAAAGATCGTTCCCAAACATCCGAGAGCCAATGCCACAAACAAGAGCAGTCCTGCAAAATCCATAAAACGATATAAAACAATCCAGTAGGCAACACCTAGTAAGACAATACCCACTAAAATATGGAGTATGTTGCCTTTAAAATGTCCCCTATCTTGTTTCTTATCCATTTGCTCATAAAGTAATTGATGTACCTCTTGATTAAATAATCTTCCGCCAAGAATGACTAATGCGATGAGCTGGATGAATAAAAAACCAATGATCGTAAAGATTATCGCGCTTACCGACAAGCTTATTTGATGACCGATAATTCCCTGTCCGACTAGTTTAGAAACCGTCAAGCTGATGATTTCCGCTAAAAATCCGCCTATTAAAATCCCGCCAATGAGCGCCAAAATTGACGTCATAAGCCCCTCTGCTGCAAGTTGAAGAACTAGACGCTCTTTGCGCATTCCTAACATGAGATAGAGTCCAAACTCTTTGCTTCTCCGATTTAATTGGTACTGATTCGCAAATAAAATCAAGAAAAACAATAGGAATAAGGCAAATAGATACACAAGGGGCATGAGCGATAAGAGTTTATCGATCGCATCACTTTCAAATTCTTTCAAGAATAGGATCACATCTTGTCTTCCAAGTGAAAGAATGATATAAAACGAGGCCACTGCTGTGACTAGTGTTGCAAAGTAGATTAAATTTTCCTTCCGACTTCGATTCGCATTACGATAAATCAGCCTATAGAACATTTGCGCTTCCTCCCCCAAGCTGAGCTAATACCTTTAAAATTCTGTCATAAAATTTCTCGCGAGACTCATCTTGTTTGCGACGCAGTTCATGAAAGATGACACCATCTTGAATAAAAAGAATTCTGGAGCAAAAGCTTGCAGCATTCGGGTCATGGCTGACCATTAAAATGGTTTTTCCACTACTTCTATTAATTCCTTCCAGCTTATTCATTAAGATTTTTGCAGAGCGTGTGTCCAATGCTCCTGTCGGTTCATCTGCAAGAACGATATCTGGATCAGAAATCAAACTGCGGGCAGCAGCCACCCTTTGCTTTTGTCCTCCAGACATCTGAGATGGAAATTTATGAAGGATATCGGTAATTTCAAAAAAACTGGCCAGCTCATCTAACTTGGCACGTGCTTTCGCAAAATCCACCCCATGAATAGACAGCGGCAATAGGATATTTTCTTGTCCCGTTAAATTATCTAGCAGCGCAAAGTCTTGAAACAAGTACCCAATTCGACTACCCCGATATTCTGCTAAATCTTTACTGTCAAAAGCACTGATGTTTTTCCCATTTAAAAGTACCCGCCCGGCAGTTGGCTTGATGATCGTGGCAATGCAGTTTAATAACGTCGTTTTACCAGACCCGCTTGGTCCCATGATTCCTAAAAATTCTCCTGGGAGAATATCAAAACTGACACCGTTTAAAGCTTTTGTTATATTGTCTTTCTTTCCGAAGTTTTTTTGTAAGTCTTGAACCTCTAGTAATTTTCCTTCTCTGGCCATGCATAACTCCCCTTTTTTATGATCATTTTTGAAATCGAATTGAGTTATACACATTATAACCAGCATAAAAGTCTAGGAACACTTACAGATGATGTAAGGAAACGTAACTGATGTTAATCACTATATATAGTGTCCCGCGATCGTTCATTTATCCCGCATTAACTGGCAGTAAGCCCCTTTGCTTAGAAATCTAAAATGTAAGTAGAAAGTGATGGGTCAACTGCCAGTAAATGCCCGATTGGTTCAACTAACATTCAGTAGGAGATGGAAGAAAACTCCTACTGAATGAAGTTTCACTATATGGAATAAGCATGACCTCCAAAGGACATGTGCCATTAAACAAGTTTGCCTAATAAAGCTCCTGCCCATGCCTGAACAAATCACATATGCAATAAAGCAAGATGTTTTTTAGTTGCTGTCGCCATTATGATTAAACATTTAGAAAAGATTATATCTAAGTATCGCCAGCTCGACTTTATCCGTTGACGACATCTTAAAATAACAGGATGTTAGTTCTTCTTCCGCTCAGTTCGATTGTTCAGTTTCTTTTAAAAATGACCCTTTTCTACAATAACCTCTTCATTTGAATTTTTGATAACAATATCAAAACTTCGATGAAAAGGATGCATAAACAAATCATATTGAATTCTACGCTCTTCATGAGATTGCCTTACATAATGGATGTCTATTCCTCTCTCCGAAACATCCCGTTCACTTCTTCTCATTAACTCCGTTTCTCCATCCGTATATAAGTAAATGGTTAAATCGTACAAATCAGGATTGGTAAATGCAACACTCATTCCTTCAACAATGGTTATTTTGTTTTGTGAAGAGAGTAAACTGCTCTTTATATAATGTGTCCCAATTGTATAGAGGTCTAAGCCATCCCTGATCATGTTTATGTCTCTCTCTAAAGCTGATACATGATGAGCTGCAGGGTGACAGGCGGTCATTTTATAATGATGATTCTTATTTTTGTATTCATAATCTATTACAGCATATTTCCTAAGATGAGAGCCAATTATATATGGATCAGTATTCAGCTCATTAACACCTTGTTGTTCCAAAAATTTTGCAAGACTAGTTGCAAACGTTGTCTTTCCCGAAGCACCATGGCCCGAAATCCCAATGATTAATCTTTTATCTGTTTTATTTATAAAGTTAGCTATCCCTTGTAATATCTTGTCCATCATTCTCCCCTTTTTCGGTTTATGATTGATTTTCATTAAGTATATTCCAATTCCTTCTACAAAACATGCGATATTACCGCTTTAATTGTCTTCTAGTAGTAGCAAAGCAACTTCGGGGGGCCTTTCAATATACCAACCAAAAAGAAGCATGCTAAAATACAGCACGCTTCTCCTATAGATATGTTATTTATATTCTGAAGCTATGATTTTTCTTTCTTACTAAACATTACATAAGCAATAACTCCAAATAAATAACCTATACCTGCACCTATCACAATTGTTAACAATAGAAAGTCGAGGAAAAATATGCCGAAAACGACACCAATGGCACAACCAAAAATCATTCCCAATGGTATTAAACTATCTATTAAAACTTTAGTGTCTTTTGATTTTTTCATACCGAATGTTCCCTTCTATGTTACTGATAAAGCAACATCATTGGCATTGCTAATCTTTTTCATGGCTAGCCTTAACCGATCATGTATTTGAACATTGGCTTTTAGGTGACACGGGATTTAGATTTAGGCATACTCATTTACGAATTTGCTCCCTGTCGTTGATCATGTTTCTAGTGCGTATCCTTCAAACCTCACCCGATCAATTCCAGGACTTGCCTTAGTTCACTTTATTTTTTAAGAAAAAAACAATCCTTTTTGTTAAAGGGTTGTTGTGAACAAAATTTATTTTAATCATAACATTTTAAAGACGCAAAAGCGCATCAGGTGAAAACTTTATTCAGTAGGAGTTTTCTTCCATCTCCTACTGAATGTTAGTTGACCGAATCGGGCATTTAGGTGCCGTTTCTCCCACTTAGACCTTTTGTATTAACTCAGGGATTTTGAAGTGGGAGTATTACGGCACCTTACATGCGGGATAAAATCATTCAAAAAACAGAACAGTTTAAAAAATTTATTTTTCTCCCAAGAAATAAATAATTCATCAAGTTGCTTCATTCTTCTTCATCACTTTTCAACTACACTTTCATTCTCCAAAAACTGGGTCCATAATCTGTATTCTCAACCAAAACATTTAAATCAGAGGCAGGTAAAGCTTCTCCAACTGTTAACTGATGCATGTTATTTTGTATAGGAGAGCCAAAGGAGAATTCCAGTTGTTTGGCATTCAAATCAAACAATATAGAATGCACGGTTCCAAAATGTTGTTGATAATTATGCACAGTTAACCCCTCAGGATACTCTTGTAATAGGAAACTTCGCAGATGATTTTTCGAGATAAGATCATTGCTTTTTAAACTATTTTCCATAAAATCATAACGTACTTTGGACTGTTCCAACATGCTATTTTCTATTCTCGAAATATGAGGGAATAGGGCATGGTTAGTGGCAATCATGTATTCTGATTTGTTGGTGCTCTTTTCTACAGCTCTTTTTCCATCATAAGTTTCGATTAAAGCTGCATGACCATCGGCATCTGCTAAAAGCAAATTCATATTTGTTCCAATAGGCATATCCTCTATATAAGAAATTCCTTCCTCAACGTCTTTACAATTTTCAAGTAACGCCCTGACGATCACCATAAACTGTAACCCTTTTATAGTCGGCTTTTTCATTCCCGGGTGTTTTCCAACTGGCATACCGCAAGCAGCAAAAGCTACACAAAACCCTTTTTCATTTAAGCCTTCGCTTCGACCGAAATATGAAACGGAAAATCCAGTATGACTGTATTTCCCCTTTACTTTTGTTGTGCAGAGTCTCATATCAGAGATGGCTGGGGACAGGTCGTAGTTTCTTAGGACATACGTTTTATGATCATTTGTCTTAATCGGCAAAACAGCACCCAAACTACATCCACCTGGTTGTAGCAACGCTTCATCGAAGAAGTTAAGATCACTTGGCTTTACATTAAGCTCATCTGCAAACCCTTGTAATTCTTCGTTTAAACCTGGACAATATTCGTTCATGAGCTTTTCCATATCCTTACATTTTGCCTCGTCTATTGGTTTGACTGATAAAACTGTATTCTTTGCTACAGGATTCTTTTTTATTTCTTTTCCTTGCCTTCTACCAATTTCATAACTAGTGCCTTTAAGATACGAAAAAGAAGCTTGAATGGATTCTTTCATAATTTATCTCTCCCCGGTCAAAATGATTGATGCATATCGTGGAAATATATACTAGCTATTTCAAATACGCATATTCTTAAAAGAAATGAACTGACTTCTTCCCATAAAGAATGACAAGCATCAGCAAATCCTTGAATTTCCCTAAGCCAAATTCAATAGATTTGCATTGCTCAAACCTTCAGGGATCGATAAAGGGTTCCCGCGTGTGCTTGCCTGCCTCGTAAGTCTTGACCCTTAGCTAGATATACATCATAATTTCCCCCCTTTATTTCTATGTCTATATAAAGAATAAACCCTCCAGCAGGTGGAGAGTTTACCCTCTTTCTATATAAAAGCTGTTGTTTAATGATCTTTCTTGGTAACCCGTACACATATTTTCGTGATAAACTCGGAAGGATGTCTGTTCAAATCTGGTCGGATCTCTCTTATATTAAAATCGGAAGGAACAAGTCCTTTTTCATAGATCTCAAACGCATTCCCTACAGGGGATAAATTCTGTTCGATTAGCCAGCTTCTCAACTTTTCATATCCTGCATCCAACTCTGAATAGGGGCCTTTCTCAGTCAGGCATGCGTATGTTCCACCAACTAATATTCTACAACCGTCTATTTTGTTCGTTTCTTTTATTGGAATCAGCAGTTCCACATCTGCCTCCTTTTGATGTAAATCTCGTTCGTGAAAAACAGCCATGAGATTACCAATAATCTCCAGATTAAAAGCATAAACTCGATCAAACAACTTCTTAACCAACTGATCAATAAATGTAACGTTTATTTTCTCACGAATCGTATAAACTAGTAGTTCCTTTCGTTTTTCCATAAAACAGTCGGATAAAAGCGGTTCTGGTATGATAGAAGCCTCTTTTTCGATTTGTAGTTTTAATCGATTCATCTCTTCTATTTGTTTGGAAATTTTCTTTTTTTCATCCTCAAGTTCAGTAACCTTATGTTCTAATATGCATTTCCAGTCTATTTGATCAGAGCTTTCAATCAGTTCCTTAATTGCCGACAAAGAGAGATGACAGCTTTTTAAAAGCTTAATTTTTTTCAAAGTTTGAATTTTATCATAGTCATAATAACGATAGTTGGTTACAGGATCTATATAAGAAGGCTTTAGTAATCCAATGTCGCTATAATAACGTAAAGTTTTAACAGGAATATTACATATTTCAGAAAATTTACCTATAGAATACATTTTTTCATCCTTTCAACATATTTTCTTTGGCAAGTAAAAAATGTATGAAATGCAATTAACCATGCCTGCCAGCCTTACAAATACAATAAGAACTCTTTATAACGGAGCTGTCGATAAAAATAATGGGTGAACTGGATGGAGTTAATATACACACCTGAATAATGATCGTTTTCGGCCGCTTGGCAAACGGCTCCCAATAAGGCCGCCATTTTTAAATGATCCTCATGTCTCACATGATCAATCTTAACCGCTGCATCCTGCCAAACGTGGATGAACGGGAGTCTACAATTATTTTTGGAAGTTGGCAAGTGTCTTCTTTTTATTTACGCAAAAAGATTTTATCTGCTCGGAAACTCTCTTACAGCTTCTACCTTACATTTAACTCCTTTACTCCACAACTTTTATATTGATCATCGAAGAAGCAATAATAAGTCACAGCCTTTATAAAATAGCTTGATCATTTTCACCCAAATTTTCACAATTGAGCCCGATTGTTTGAAATTGCTCATATGAAAAACCATGGAATCATCTGGTTTTAGATGCTCCATGGTTTTGATGAAGTGTGTTAAAGCTTTATATTTTATACTTTAGCTGCCCAAATTTCTATTTCAATTTTTATCTCAGGTAAACCTAGCTCAGAAAGATATCCAATCGTCATTGCCGGATAATCATTGCAAAATAATTGATCCCACTCTGAATCTAAGAAATCCCAATCAATTATCTCAGTAGCCCATATGTTTACTTTTATAATATTTTCAGCACGTAACCCTTCGGATTCCATCACTTTTTTTATATTGGTAAACGTATTACTCACTTGCTCATTCATATTTTGCGGAAATTGCCCATTTTGATCCATACCGACTTGACCTGATGCAACATATAACTCTGCATTCCTTGGGATTTTTGTGATATGTGTGTAATTCCCCACCGGTGCAGGCACTCTTGATGGGTTTTTCCTTGTAACTTTTCTGTTTTCCATTTATTCACCGCCATTTAGAAATTTTCTGCCGTTTTTCTAGAAAACCAAATTTAGACACACTTCACCTGTGGAATGATTTCTAGAAAAAAACAGCAGTAGAGTATCCATATCCAAAAGATAAGAACTTAAGTGATTTTTTCTTCATGGGTGGACACTCCTCTCTCTCTAAATGACAGCATTCTTTACGTAACTAAAAAAAGAATCTAAGGTTTATTACTAGTTTCAACCTAGCATTGCTTTAATTAGATTTTTATTATCAGGATAAAAAACTTATTCTGTACGAACATATTGTCACATAGAGCAAGGTTTTTATCAAGCTTTATTTTAAATAATCGCTCTTTGTTTTATTGGTTGAAATAAAGTTTGATTAAAAAAACTTTTTTCACCAGAAAAGAGATTGTCGTTGATGAAATACGAAATACAACACTTCGTGTGCCAGATGTCAAAAAGGCTAAATAGTAAATGATGATTTGAAAAACTAGCTACTGAGTTCAACTATTCAAAACGGTAGAACCCAATTTGATGTTTTTTTATATTTACAAAATCAGCGTTTGTTGCGTACTTTTGATTAACTTTTATTTACATTTATAAACGTCCATATTAAGGGATTTTAAGAACAAGATGTCATTTATGTAAAAATATTCTTGTTTAATAAAAGGGTGTGTGTTAACATTATTTCGAAATTTACATCAAATATTATGAATTTCTCTAGTAATCATGAAACTGATGGTGTGCACATATTACAGAAGCATCTGCAGAACGATTAATCTATCCAAAATCAGTATATAAGGGGACATTGAACTATCTATAAAGGGGTGATAATGATTCATGCGGCTTCTCGTATTATTTTTGGCTACAGCCAATGCATTCATTCTTCTCTATGCACCTCAGCCCCTGCTACCTATATGGAAGAATGAATTTCAATTATCCATCTCGGCTGTTAGTCATACTATTTCTATCACCATTATCACCTTAGCTATAACCTCTTTTATGTTGGCATCAAAGTTTGATTTGTATAACCGAAAGAAAATTATTTTGTTAGCGAGTATAGCTTTAATTATTCCAAGTGCCATGATTGCCGTATCAGATTCATTCACTACGATCTTATTCTGGAGATTTGCATATGGTTTATTTATACCTGGTGTAACGGCTGTCATGATGGCTTATGCCTCAGAAGAGTTTCCAGCGAAACATCGAGGTAAAATCATGGGTATCTATGTAAGTGCGAATGTCGGAGGAGGATTATTAGGTAGGGTTATTTCTGGCCCAATAGCAGATCTCTTTTCCTGGAAAGCTGTTTTTGGATGTATGGCTGCGCTCTCTGCTGTTGTAGCTTTTCTTGTATGGATATATCTGCCCAACCCTAAAAATCAAACAAAAAAGAATAATGATAGTGCTCTTATTCACTTTAAAAACCCCACCTTAGTTGGAACATTCGCAATTGGTTTTGCACAATTCTTTGCATTTATTAGTTTCTTTACTTATATTCCGTTTTATGTGAGTGGAGCACCTTTTCACCTAACTGTTACGGAAGTTTCTTTATTATATTTAACTTATGCGTTTGGATTATTATCAGCACCCATATCAGGATATATATCAGATAAAATTGGAAGAAGATGGACGATGGCTAATGGGCATATAATCGCAGTTATAGGAATATTGTTAACCCTTTTCGGGACATTGCCAACAATTATTATCGGTGCTTCTTTATTAGCTTTTGGAAACTTCGCATCACAATCAGCTACTACAGCTTTTGTTACTGATATTGCAACAACATCTCGTGGAGCGGCTACTTCCCTTTACTTATTCTTTTTCTATCTAGGCGGAAGTCTCGGTTCTTGGATTCCAGGTATTATCTGGGATGAATTTGCATGGAACGGCGTTGTTCTTTCTACAACAGGTACAATTTGTATAGCGTTAATGATAAACGCCTCCCTAACAAAGAAGTCTTCGTCTCAACAAAACATTTCTGCGTAATAAAAAATAATTACTTTTATGTAAAAAGACTGGGGAAATTCCGCAGCCTTTTTACGTAGACTAAATCTATTCCAAAATCAAATTAACATCTTTAACTGATTTCAGTTTTTTATAATGACTTTGCCAAGTTTTGCTTTTTCGTCATTGGTTGTTTCGTTTTCTAACTCAACAACAACTTTTATATGTTAAAGATTAAAAAGTTTACGTATGTTTTCTTTGTCAATAGCTACATGTGGCCCAAAAGGAAAAAAGTAACGGAGTTGCCATTGTTGTGTCTTCAGAGCCTGTTTGCTCGCAGGTTCAGTCCAGGGCGGATAGACTCGAAAAGCCGTTTTTCCTTTCTTGCCATTATGAGACATAATTCCCTTTTCGATAAGTATTTTTTTATCAAAAACAAACTGCCCTTGGTTTTGTGAACTGCTTACACCTATAACGACAAAATCTACACTATCCGTGCTGTCAAATGGGAGAATTATATCTATAGGTCGTTTCCATATGGTTACGAACTGACCTATTTTAACTGGTGTTGTCTTTGCTTCGCGAAAAACGATATCTTTCCCTTCCATTCCAAAACGGCAAGCACCATACTCAGCACTTTCTGGTTCTCGAATAACCTTACTCGTAACTGTCATTCCACTAGCTTCATAAACTTTCATAGCCATTTCCATGTGATGCGGCAAAATATTTGTTTCTGGATCAACAATTTGCTGCCCGGACTCCAATCTAATTTCCGATTTGTGAGTAGTCATATACCCTTCCTTTCTATGGAAACTATACATATTTCTTTGCGTTGTAAAATTATCCATCGAATACCAGTCTAGCACAATTACCTATTTTGCAAGTTTGAAATTTTTAATAAGTGAATTTAGCTTACTCAAAAGTTGAATTTTTGCCTTATCATCTGACCCAGTTAGCGGCTCGTCTAATAGTAATAATAGGAGATGGAAAAAAACTCCCACTGCATGAAGTTTCACTTTATGTGCCTCAAATATTTTCATGAATAACCTCTTCCATTTTCCTATAAGTTACTTACGGAAATTCTCTTGTAAACTAGAGAGCTATTACCCTGAGTTCTGACTCTCAATTTTATTCGAAAACAATTCCAGACTTTTTAAATTCAGGATCCGTTATCTAAATAACGAACATGCGCATAGCCCTTTATCCTTCTAAATGCTAAATAAGCAAAATTGAAATTGTTTGCGCCATTTTTAGATGCTCTGTAAGCATTAAGTTATCTGTCCGTAGAGCCTCGATAAAAAAGCGACCGATTGAATATCAAATAACATAAAATAGAAAAAGCTCATCACGCTGTAGATTTACTTTTCTTAATACAAGCAGAATAGCAAAACCTATAAACAAGACTTCCATCAATGGGGGTCCCTCCCCTAGATTCTCTACAAATCAATTTCTTTATTTGTCTAAATAATAAAACCTAAACTCAGGCATCTCGTTTACGGTAAAATACAATAGCTACTGTAATAAATATCAGTGTCCATAACATTAAGATACCTGTTCCTTGCATTGGTGTAAGGATATTTATTTCATTAGGGGTAGGCGGCATGTACATATAATATCCTGCCGTATCCGGAAAAACATTTTTAATACGGGGTAGAAAATCTCTCAATAATGGACTGACAATGAAATAATGACCAAGCAGGACCACTAGAGCAGGAGTGGTTCGTCTGAGTAGAGCTCCGATAGCCGCACTGAGAAGGGTGGTTAATGTTAGATAGCCTGTTGCACCTGCTAAAGTTTTGATCATAGCGTCTATTTCAATCACGAATGCTGTGTCTCTTATCATCATAAAAGCATATAGTACGCCTGAGGCAGCCATGATAAACGCCATAGGAATGGTTACAATTGCCAAAGCTAAGAGCTTCATGGATAATTGAAACCCACGCCAAGGAATCGTAGTTAAAGTAGTTCGAATCTGTCCACCCGTATACTCCGAACAAGTAGCTAAGATACCAAGAATAATGAACCCTGCTTGAAGATATCCCATAGAAGCAAGTCCTATATTCAGTATACTTTGCGTTCCTGCTGCCCCTTGTGGACCAGCAGAAGTAAAAGCTGCTGCTAAAACTACATTTAGAATGAATGTAGCCATAAGAGTGCGCCATACCAACGGTAATGTAACTAATTTATCCAGTTCAGCACCAAGGATTCGTGTTATCTTTCTACTGGAAGAGGCACTCATGATGCAACGTCCCTCCTATGGAATACAGTGGCTGCTACAATGAAAAGAACGGCTACCCAAGCAAACATGATGAAACCACCTGTGAATGGGGTGTGAAAGCTGTCGCTCCTAAACATAAACATATCAAGGCCAGCCATGTCTGGTAAGTAAAACGCTAATTTTGTAACCTTAGTAAGGAGGTAAGAGACTGTCACAACAGATGAATTTATCATGAGCACAGCAAGCGGGATAATCCCATTCTTAGTTAGAACCGTAATTCCAAATGCCAAAAGAGCGGTAAATACCCAGTAACAAACCGCGCCGACCAGTCTAGATGCTTCAAATGCAGGGGCGTATTCACCAAGAATAAGATTTGTTGCCAATACAGTTGTTAGAATAGCAACAATGGAAAGCAGTATGCTGATCACTGTCACAGCACTTGCTTTTGCCAGCAAAAAGTGGAAACGGGATGAAACAACGGTTAAACTCGTTGTAATCTGATTCCCTCCACCAGATTCACTGCTCTCTGTCAAATACTCACTGCTGACAGCAAGCACACCAAGAATAATGATACCTTGCACACCAAGACCTAATCCAATATAGCCAACTTCTGATAGTCGTGTGCTTACTCCAGCTACAATATCCTCTTTTTCTACTATACTGTCCAAGGCAGCAATGACCGCTGGGGCAAATGCTCCAATAAGAAAGGCAAGCCAAATGCCCGGCAGGGAAAACAATTTAGATAGTTCCGCGTTGAATGCCCTCATACAACATCACCTGCATATTTAGATGTCAGGGCAAAAAAGGCTTCCTCCAGCGTGGAATGGTTACCTATTACTTCTTCCAATGTTCCATCTGCAACGACTTTTCCATGATTAATAATCACAACATCATCAACAGTCTCTGCAAGCTCACCCATTAGATGACTGGATAGTAACACCGTTTTACCAGACGCAGCACGTTCACGTAAAAATGTCCGAATCCAACGAATCCCTTCTGGGTCGAGCCCATTTACAGGTTCATCTAAAACTAATATTTTTGGATCCCCAAGTAGTGCAGCCGCCATTCCAAGTCTTCTTCCCATGCCAAGGGAATAACTCCCAACTCTTTTCCCAGCTGCATTCGTAAGACCTACGATTTCCAGAACTTCCTCGACACGTGACCGAGACAACCCTGCGGCACGAGCAATCCAACGCAAATGTGCCCGTCCTGTTCGCATACGATGAGCTCCAAATCCATCAAGTGCGGCACCTACTGTTGTTAGAGGATTCTGTAATTCTGCAAATGGCACTCCATTAATGAGTGCACTCCCTGAGGTGGCACGATCTAATCCAAGCAGGATGCGAAGTGTAGAACTTTTCCCTGCCCCATTTGGACCTAAAAAGCCAGTTACTCTTCCGGGTCTGGCTTTAAAACTGACACCTGATAAGATTTCTTGATTGCCGCGTTGTTTGACTAAGTTATGAATTGTAAGCAACCATAACACTTCCTTTCTGTTATGGTTCTCATTATAAAGAAGCAAAGTTACATCTTGGTTATCATGTTGTTTACTTCTGGGTTAACTTTAAATTAAGCTCTGCCAATAGCTACTTTTGTGCCATTTTCAGTTGATGTAAAGTCAGCTTTCAGCTTCATTTTTTTCAACATATAATTTGAAGCCGATAAACCAATTCCCGCTCCACGCTCATAGGATGAGTGATCCATGCCTGGACCTCTGTCTGCAACAATGATCTGTTCTTTTTCTACATCAACTACAATGTTGGCATACTTTCCCTCTGCTGCATGGCGAAGAATATTCTGAAATAAATTATCCAGAACTCGTGTCATCCATGTAGGATCTACTTCCCAATAAAAAGTCTTCTCTGTCGGTAAATCAACATCAAACTGAATTTCTTTTTCTTCAAATGCAGGATACCACGCAGCAACAGATGCTCTTACTAAACGTCCAATATCTGTTGGTGTCGGCCCAAAAGGATATTTTCCTGATGTAAGCAATGTATAGGAAAGCAAATCATCCATTAGATCTCCGATTCTTGTAATCGTATGGTTCATCTCTGTTAACGAATTTTGTGCTTCTAAACTCATGGATTCTTTATTTAATTTGGTGATATGGCCCCTCAAAATAGTAAGTGGCGTTCGTAAGTCGTGAGATAAATTCGCAATCAGTCGATGTCGTAATAATTCCTCTTCATATTCTCGCTTGCGGCTATCTTCAAGCTGCTGAATCATCCAATTAAAAGAACTTCCTAATTGGTCTATTTCATCCATACGATCCGTTTGAACAGCTATTGGTGTAGGAAATGTGTTGTGATTAGCTGAAAATGACATAACTTCCTGTAAGCGGGTGAGGCGTTTACGGAGTCTCACGAAGAACAGCCCAGACATTACAACAAATGCGACAATAATAAAACCCAACAAGAGTAGTGTAATGTAAAATTGATGTAAGGTATTGATATTCAAATCTTCTTCATTGATAGAAACCCCAAAGGACGCAAAGAAGAAAATAAGCACAAGTGAAGGAAAAAAGATAAATAGAAAATGTCCTTTTAGAAAGCGACGAAATAATGATCTTGTCTGTTTCATAGTTTCACCCGATAGCCTATTCCCTTCAACGTTTCAATAATCTCTGGGGAATCTGGATGACGCTCCAATTTTTGCCGCAGTCGATGGATATGCACCATTAATGTTTTATCACCAGTTATGTAGGGTTCGTTCCAAATCGCTTCATAAATTTGTTCTTTTGGTAAAACTCGATTAGGGTGTCGTAAGAAGTACATTAAAATTTGATGTTGTTTCCCTGTCAATATAATTTCTTCTCCTGTGTACTTGTCATATACCATTTGGACTTCTGGATCTACTTCAATATGATTTCCTAATGCAATTCGTTCGGAATGTATACCACCACTTCGACGGATTAATACTTCTAATCTTGCAACTAATTCATCTGTATGGAATGGTTTCGTTAAATAGTCATCCGCAAATTGTAAACCATCCACCTTATCATCTATAGATGTTCTAGCAGATAACAGCAATATTGGAACAGCAGGTGCTGCCTTTTTTAATCGTTTTCCCACAGTAAATCCGTCTAAACCAGGTAACATAATATCCAAAATAATGATTTCATACAGATTTACTTCTTTTTCGGCTCCTTCACCAGAAAGCAGCCACTGAACTGAAAATCCTCGCTGTTCCAATTCTTCTTTTACCCAACTGCCTATTTTCTCATTATCTTCAATATATAATACTTTTCTTTTCAAGTAGCATCCCCCTCTCTGAACATTTTTCTATAAAATTCCTGAACCCTTAATACGCCTATACTTTCATTGAACAATATCCGAATATAAATATCCATTTTTTTTAGAAATACTTTCCATTAAAAGCCCGATTGTGGAAGAACACTAATTTTATAGAAATTTGTTAAATGAACTTGTTTAACAATATTTCTCTCCTATGACGAATACCTTTAGAACTATACTTCGCCTTCATTACAATAACATCCTGATTTTCAATAATCTTTAATGATTTACTCGTCCAAGCGCCATTGTCATTAATAAGATTCACAAGTAATTTATTATAAAGTGAAACTTCATTCAGTAGGCGTTTTCTTCCATCCCTACTGAATGTTAGTTGAACGAATCGGGCAATTAGGTGTCATTTTCTCCCGCTTAGACCTTTTGTATCAACTCAAGTCTTGAAGTGGTGTATACGGCACCTTACAGGCGGGATAAAAAGTCCGTTGTCATAACAATTGATCGCCTGTTTTTGGATCTCTAGGTGTTTAATCCCAAGCTCTTCAGCAATGATAATCGTCTCCTCTTGTGGTAATAAAGGAAATTGTTCGCGAATACCCAAAAACATCAGAAAATTCAGTCAAATGAAAGTAGTTTCGCTCCAAATATCCGATAAAAACTCATGTTGTCTGCCGGTTTTTATACCTTTTAACCTTGTAAACCGACCTAATGAGGAAACATCTTGAATTCTGATAATCTGCCCCACTGCCAGTTCCTCGACCCTCTTTAATCCACTTATCAATTTTAGATGTTCTTTTTCATTTCGACACAAAAACACCCCTCTAGATAATCATATCCAAAGGGGAAAAGCTTCGCAACTTTTTTATAAACGTTACGACTTTATTTTAAAGATGCATCTTTTTTATAAACATCGCAACTTAATTTTTAATTTACACAGATTCTATTCAAACAAACTCCCCCTCATTCCACCGTTACACTTTTTGCTAAATTTCTCGGTTTATCAACGTCACATCCGCGGTGTAGCGCCGCATAGTAGGCGATCAGTTGCAGCGGAATGACGGAGATGAGCGGAGTGAGCAGTTCATGGACATGAGGCAGTACGTAGCGGTCTCCCGCTGTATCAAGGCCTTTCATGGAAATGATGCATGTGTGGGCGCCGCGTGTCTCCACTTCCTTGACGTTTGCCCGAATGCTTCCGTTAACATTGGTCTGGGTTGCCAATGCGATGACGGGGGTTCCTTTTTCAATCAGGGCAATGGTGCCGTGTTTTAATTCTCCCCCGGCAAATCCTTCTGCCTGAATGTAGGAGATCTCTTTCAGCTTTAGCGCTCCTTCTAACCCGACAAAATAGTCGATGGAACGGCCAATGAAAAAGCAGTTGATAGTCGCGGGCAAATATTCAGCCGCAATTTGCTCGAACGCTTCTTTGGCGTCACATAATGTATCCATCGCGCTGGCGGCGATCCCCAGTTCTTTGACTAAGTCAAGGTCAGTAGGTACTCTTTTGGCAGCCCCGGCTACGGATGCCAAAATCGCAAGGACGGCAATCTGGGCTGTGTATGCTTTTGTGGAAGCGACGGCAATTTCCGGTCCGGCATGTAAAAGCAGTGTATCATCCGCTTCTCTTGAAAGGGTGGAGCCAGGCACATTCGTGATCGTGAGTGCGCGGTACCCCATTTCCTTCACTTTCACCAATACCGCTCTGCTGTCTGCTGTTTCTCCGCTCTGGGAAATGAAAATAAATAATGGTCTTTTGGAAAGCAAAGGCATATTGTAGCCAAATTCACTGGCGAGATGGACTTCCACCGGAATTTCCGCCAGCTTTTCAATCAGCTGTTTTCCAACCAATCCCGCATGATAGCTTGTTCCGCATGCCACAATATAAATTCGGTCGGCTTTCAGCATGGCATTTGTGATTTCCTCATTGATCTGTAGACGGCCGTTCTCATCCTGGTACGCTTGAATGATTTTTCTCATGACAAGTGGCTGTTCATCTATCTCTTTCAACATGAAATGCGGATACGTTCCTTTTTCGATATCTGTCATGTCAAGCTCCGCTTTGTAAGGCTCCCTGATGATGACTTCGCCTTGCAAATTATAAATGTCTGCACGATCTTTTTTCACAATAGCGATTTCCTTATCCAACAGTTCAACGAATTGATTTGTGACATGAATCATTGCCATGGCATCACTGGCAACAACTTGAAAGTCTTCTCCGACTCCGATCAACAACGGGCTTTTATTTTTTGCCGCAAAGATAACTCCCGGTGTTTCAATATCCAGCATCGCTATTGCATATGATCCGTTGAGCAAACGCAGCGTTTCACGAAAAGCTTCTTCCGCCTCCATCGTTTGGGAAAACTTTTCTACCAATTGAACGATGACTTCTGTGTCTGTTTCACTTTGAAGCGTCACATCACGTAAATAGGCTGATTTCAGTTCCGACTCGTTTTCAATGACCCCGTTATGAACCAAAGTAAATCGGCCTGACGCACTTTGATGAGGGTGGGCATTCCTTTTGCTGGGCGATCCGTGGGTTGCCCAGCGCGTATGCCCGATTCCTGACCGAGCACTAATATTTCCGTCCACTGCATTTCTGAGGTCTGCTATCCGTCCTTCTTCTTTAAAAACATGAATGCCGTCTTGATTCTCAACAGCGATTCCTGCCGAATCATAGCCGCGGTATTCAAGCTTTTCCAAGCCTTTTAATAAAATTTCCTTCGCATCATTTGTCCCAATATAACCTGTAATTCCGCACATTGTCTTTCCTCCAGTAAAAGGAGGGCAAGCAGCACGAGGGCATACTTGCCCTCTTTTTTCATTTTCTCGACCACATTTTCTTTCCTTTGTCCATCGAGTCGCCTCGATGCTTTCGAAAAGAAAATTCGACTGTGTGCCGCAGCCGGGAGGCATCCGCCGAACGTTCGATAAACCTCCTCCTCGTCAACTAGCGAGCTTATCAACCAACTTTCACTAGTTCTGGCGCTTATATAAAAAACCCCTATGCTCCTTTCCATTTAAAGTAAAGTGAAACATGAATATCATACTATATTCTTTTTTTGACGGTCAACCTATTACTAGATTTATATCTAAATTTTTTTATGCATTATTTGATCTTTCTTTGCTTCAATAGCCCTGCCGCGATGGGGGTTAATAACAGGATGACCGCCACCGGCAAAAACCACACTCCAAATTCGCCGCTCCACCCCAGTGCGATGGATACTGATTCAAATGTGATGAGCACAAAAATAATTAGGCATACGTTTTTTATTTGATTGACCATCTTTCGGCTTAATAAGTAAAATTGTTTCGCATTGGATTCGTTTAAGCGTTCGGGATAATTATGAAGTTCCGGTCTTTTTTCGAAAAATCGCATGAATACAATGATGAATGCGCCCATCCCCGGCAAAATAAGCAATTTGGATTTAGAGCCCCAACGATCCACTTCACCAAGAGCATTATAATGTGCGGGCACTTTGTCGGGAAGTTGATTCCAGATGAAAATGAGTAAAAGAATGGAAGCCATATAAAGTGAACATCCGATAATATCCCAGAACCATTCACTCTTTGTTTTCGGTATCTTTAACTTGGGTCGTTCCCATGAATTTGACATTAGATCACTCCACAAAAAACTTTTATACACATTTTTATTGTCACTGAAATAAAAAACAGCGGTTATGAGTTATGATATAGATATGCTTTTAAGACAGAATCGTTGTTATGAGTTAGGAGGTTTCATATGAACAAAAAGGCGTTTTGGATAGCAACTTTCACGATTATCATATGGTCGTCGGGCTTTGCCGCTGTTAGAGCCAGCTTACTCGGAGGATATACCCCTTCCCACCTTGTGCTTCTCCGCTTTTTGATCGCTTCCGGTGTTTTTTTATTATATGCTTTATGGCCGAGTGTTCATATAAAGTTGCCGGCAAAAAAGGACATTCCGCGCATTATTTTTCTTGGCTTCATGGGGATCAGCGTGTACCAAATCGGATTCACATTTGGCGTCCAAACGGTTTCCGCAGGCACCGCCAGTATGATCATCGGTTCAGCACCCATTTTTACATCAATTCTCGCCGTTATCATTTTAAAAGAAAAAATGGATTTGTTTGGCTGGATCGGCTTGGGGATAGGGTTTATCGGAATCATTTTAATTACTATCGGAACATCAGGAGCTTCTTTTACAATTTCCAAGGGTACTATTTATATTTTGATCAGCACGATCGCCACGTCCATCTTTTTCGTTTATCAAAAACCGCTACTGGCGAAATATCATCCGATTGATTTAACGGCATATTTTACGTGGGCCGGAACGCTACCCATGCTTTTCTTTATGCCCGGGTTATGGGAAAACATTCAAAATGCCGACTTCGGCGCTCATGTATCTGCTCTTTATGTTGGTATTTTCCCTGCAGCGATCGCGTACGCAACGTGGGCCATCGCCTTGTCCGCAGGAAATGCCACGACCATTTCCAGCATGCTTTATCTGGAACCGGCGCTCGCCATCATCATCGCGTGGTTATGGTTGAACGAATGGCCCAATACGCTCTCACTGATTGGGGGAGCTATTGCCCTCACAAGTGTATTTGTTGTGAATTTTGTAGGAAAAAAGCGATACATAACCAAAAAGAAACTTGAGTAATGAACGAGCTTCCAGCATGATGTGCCTCCAAAAGTTAGATTACCCCATTCTAACTTTTGGAATTCAGCACA
The DNA here is from genome assembly GCF_037980985.1 of Siminovitchia sp. FSL H7-0308. Taxonomy (NCBI): domain Bacteria; kingdom Bacillati; phylum Bacillota; class Bacilli; order Caryophanales; family Bacillaceae; genus Siminovitchia; species Siminovitchia sp. FSL H7-0308. The sequence continues at coordinate 1,283,093 of NZ_CP150282.1, read as the reverse complement.
AAATGGGGGAGTCTTTTTTGAGAAATTATTCATATGTTGATCTCCAAGGCAACCGGACAATGATCACTGCCCATTACGTCACAATGAATATATGAATCTATCAATCGTTCTTGCAACTTTTGTGAAACGATAAAATAATCGATCCGCCATCCAATATTCCTTTCCCTTACCTTGTTCATGTATGACCACCATGTATAAGCGCCTTCCTTATCTGGATAAAAGTGGCGGAACGCATCAATAAAGCCATGTTCAAGCAATCTGGAAAATTTCCCCCGTTCCTCTTCTGTAAATCCCGAGTTTCCCCTGTTCGACTTGAAGTTTTTTAAATCGATGTCTTGATGGGCCACATTGAGGTCACCACATAAAATGACCGGTTTTTGGCGATCTAATTCTTTTACATATACAAGCATGCGGTCCTCCCAATCCAAACGGTAAGGTAAGCGGGCCAAATCCCTTTGCGCATTGGGCGTATACACATTAACTAGGAAAAAATCCGCGAATTCCAACGTAATGATCCGGCCTTCTTCCTCAACGTCAGAATCACCAACCCCATATTTGACAGAGATCGGTTTGTGTTTGGTAAATACGGCTGTTCCGGAGTAGCCTTTCTTCACCGCATAGTTCCAATATTGTTCATACCCTTTCAGTTCCAAGTCAATTTGTCCAGCTTGCAGCTTTGTTTCCTGGACGCAAAAAATATCGGCATCCACTTGATGAAAGTAATCGAGAAAACCTTTACGTATGCAAGCTCTTAATCCATTGACGTTCCAAGATACAAGTTTCATCCCGTCATTTTCTCCTCTATTGCTATTCTCTCTACCTATTTTGCCACTGTTTTTATCAGTAAACAAGCAGCGCAAAACTTTGGTATGGGAGACGATACATTTTCATACAACAAAAGCGCCACCGCTACCCCATTAAAGGAACTGGGACACAACTAAATCAGCTGATGAAAAAACGAACAATAAAGTGAAACTTCATTCAGTAGGGCTCCTTTAGTTGAACCAATCGGGCATTTAGGTGCCGTTTTCCCCCACTCAGACCTCTTGTATTCACTCAAAATTTTGAAGTAGGAGTCTTACGGCACCTTACATGCAGGATAAAGTGAAACTTCATTCAGTAGGAATTTTTTCCACCTCCTACTGAATGTTAGTTGAACCAATCGGGCATTTAGGTGCCGTTTGCTCCCACTCAGACCTTTTGTATTTACTCAAAATATTGAAGTGGAGTCTTACGGCACCTTACATGCCGGGTAAATTGTCCCTAGTGTATAATACGCAATCTTTTAGCGTAGTCAAAATAGGTAGTCTCCTGCGGGAATAGCTCGAGCTGAAGCTGTGCCCGCAGGAAAGCGACCTTTGCTTTCCGAAGAAGCTGAAAAGACCTGCGGAAAGCGAAATATGTTGACGTAGCGATGATAGGGATTTTTTAACACAAATAGGGGCATGGTAAAAATGAAATAAACCGCATGGAATCAAGTTTAAAACCTTGATTTCACGCGATTTTATTCTCACGATCTTTATGAATATGAATCAGCTTTCAACCTATGTCCCAGCCTGTTTACAATTCCTTTTTAACTTCATATTTCTTCATTGTTTCAACAACCTTGTCAAAGTCCTTTTTTGATTTTACCGGTATTCCTTGTAGCAACTCCTGATGTTGTTTGCTTTCCAATTTTTTCACATCAATTTGAAAAAATGATTGGATAATATCCGACTCCTCCGGCTTTCCATTGAAAATGGATAATGTGCCGTCTTCCGTAATGCCAAAATATCCGTTCATTTTTGACAAAGGTGAGATGTCATTCACTTTCTTTTCAAAAACAAGATAGTCTTCACTCATATCGACCAGCCGCCATTTTTCATACTTTGCCCAAAAGTCTTCGAGGGCCCATATTGTTTCAGTAAGCGTCTCTTCGCTTTCTTCTCCGTCAATATATACTCTTTTTAACTTGATGGTCAGTTCTAAGGGCTTTTCCGGAATCAACAATTCCTTCTCTTCACTGGCTTGTACATGACTGGGTGATTGGTTGAGATCAACAATGAAAAAGCTGCCGCAGGAAATCATCGTGAAGGCTAATACAGCTTTCATTACAACACTCATCATGAATCACCTCAAGTTCTTAGTTCATTTTATACATATAGTGTGACCATACTTTTACATGATTATCCAATAAAAAAAAGCTTTTCCAAAAGAATTGCTCTTTTGGGAAAGCTTTGTTTAGTTATGGTATACTTCTTGAACATCATCATCGTCTTCAAGCATGTCGATAAGGTTTTCCAGCTTTTCTTCCTGCTCTTCCGTTAATGACGCATCGGTTTGTGGAACCATTGTCATTTCAGCCGTCATAAATTCAAAGCCGGCCTCTTCGAGACTTTCTTTTACATCCATGAAATTTTCCGGTTCTGTATATATTTCGAAGGCCTCATCGCTCGTTTCCATATCTTCCGCTCCAGCTTCGATTACCTGCAGCAACAGTTCTTCCTCATCTAAGTCATCATAGTTGCTCCTGTCGATCACCAAGTATCCTTTCCGGTTAAACATATAGGAAACACAACCGGTTTCGCCGAGATTTCCGCCATTTTTTGTAAAAGCGTGGCGGACGTTTGAAGCGGTCCTGTTTTTATTGTCGGTCAAACACACCACCATGACCGCTGCACCGCCGGGCCCGTATCCTTCATAAATAATTTCTTCGTACTGTTCCGCATTTTGGCTGCCAGTGGCTTTGTCAATTGCACGCTTTATATTGTCATTCGGCATATTTGCCGATTTTGCTTTATCCACGACAAGCCGTAGCGCCGGGTTTGTATCCGGATCGCCCCCGCCACTTTTGGCCGCGACGTACAGTTCTTTGGCAAGCTTTTGAAATATCTTGCCGCGCTTTGCATCTTGTGCATTTTTTCTGCGTTGAATATTTTTCCATTTGGAATGTCCTGCCATTTAAAATCCCCCTATCCTTTCACCTGTACTTAATCATATATTGAATCATCTTTTCTTGGCAAATAAGAAATTTTGGAATACCGCCCGAAAATATTTTACACTTTGAGCGAAACTGTTTGCAATCCAAAACTAGTTACAGACCGTTTTTCACCTTTGCCATCACGGCTTTCATAAATTGCATTCGCTTTTTGTACTGTTTGAACGTAATGGTTTCTAAATGATGCCTTCGATTGGTTCTTTCTTTTTTCCTGCTATTCATATAATAAATCCATTCACGGAATATATCGGTTGGATATACGAGAGCAGCCAAAAACGGGGGATCGTTTTGATAACGATTGATTTCCATATAGTCGGAAAATAGCCGCTCGCTTGACCATTGAAGCGACGGCAAAATGCGATTGCAAAATTGAAGAAGATCTATGTGGCTCGGCCCGATGCTGATCAGGTCAAAATCTATTAAGTATAAGGAGCCGTCAGCTTTTCTTATAAAATTGTGGTGTGCAACGTCACCATGTAATATACAATACGGCCCCTCCAAGAAATAATCCGCATGGCGCTTCAAGAATTGAATGGCCCACTCCCCTGCAAACATGTAATGCTCCATATACGGGTAAAGGCTTGTATCTTCATAAGAACCCATTTTCTTTTTAAAATCCAGCAACCGTCTATCCCATTTTTTTAGTTGATCAAACAAAGCAAGATGGGGTGTAAACTGATCGGTAAATCGGGCTGTAGTAGCATGAAAATGAGAAAGAAGCGCGAGGGCGTCCTTTCGGCAGCGGGCGCTTCCATAGTGAAATGGTTCATCTTGCTTTTGTTCAATATGCCGGATTAACCCAAATACGCGACCATCAAAATAGATCGCCCCGATAGGATGAAAATCGTACGTATTCTGAAAGCCGTTTTCAAATAAATAATGAGTCAAACGGATTTGGGTATGCAACTTTTTTCGCGCGGCAAACTCCTTGACTATCCACCGTTCTTTTTCTGATTGTATGAGCCAAACCCCTTTTTTGACGTGAAAAATATGACGAAAATGGTGGCCAACTACCTTTTTTATATAAAGAAGGAGACGGTTTTCAAATCCGTCTCTCTTTCGTTTCGCTTGATTATTCATCTTCTTCTCCGGCTTCATCTCTTGGCATCTCGAATTGTCCCATTCCTCCCGGCATTGGCTGTGCGTATGGGTAAGACTGCCCCCCTCCATAAGGAGCGGCCATCGGGGTCCCATATGGTGCAGCCATCTGGGCACCGTATGGTGCAGCCGGCATCGCAGGGTATCCTCCATAAGGTTGTGTATATCCTTGCATTGGCATTCCCTGTGGCGGATCATCGTTATCATCATCCCAATCCATTCCATGCATGACATGACCGTGATGATATCCTTGATGATGATGACCGTGGTGATGATGCATGAATGGGCTTGATGAGCTGGAAGATTCGTCACCCCAATACTGCTGCGGCATCTCGTATTCCACTGCGGGCATCACTTGTGGCATTTGGCCATACATTGGCATTTGTCCGTACATCGGCATCTGACCGTACATCGGCATCTGGCCATACATCGGCATCTGACCGTACATCGTTTGCGGATAAGCCATTGCCCCTTGCACTTGCGGCATCATTGAATACGGATACGGGTAACATGGATCACACACGGGCATAACCGGGTAGCAATAAGAATACATAGGCTGAGTATAACCTCCTTGTACAGGCATCACGGGCATTTCTATAGATTCTTCATGATGTACATGCTCTTTTTCTTTTACTGCTTGCTGAACTTGGGCCTGCGTTTGGCTCATATTCATCATATAATAATTATTAACGTCAATCTCCGGCAACGGCTGCGGCATTACTGGCTGATATATTTTGTGCGGTTTTTCTTTCAGCACTTCTTTAATCACCTCTTTTTTTGGTGGTTGTGCTTTTTTTGGCGGTTGTGCTTTTTTCGGCGGTTGTGCTTTTTTGGGCGGATGTGCTTTTTTGGGCGGATGTGCTTTTTTTGGCACTTCTTTATGCCCATGCATTTGATGGTGATGCATTTCTTTTTTTACTGCAGCACCTCCTGCTGGCACCTTTATTTTCATACCGGGCATAATCATATCAGGGTTGGACAACTGTGCATTCATTTTTTTTAACTCTTCGAAATCCACGCCGTATTTTTGCGCGATCTTCCAAAGCGTGTCGCCCTTTTGAACGATATGAATCTTCACTAATTTCCCCTCCTCTTGCATACGTCCATATAGTGTATGATTGTGTGGGCAAATTGTTATTTTTTCCTCTTCAAAATACATATGAAATAATGAAAGCCTTTATGAGTCTTATAAAGATCCGTCTCGTACCGGAAGAGTTCAAGCGGCTGTAAATATGTGATACTATTTAATCGTAAGCATTGGAAACGGAGGACTCCTGATGAAAAAAGAAAGGAAATTGCTTGGGGAAGAAAGAAGAGCTTGGATACTGGAATATTTAAAACAAAACAATGGTCCGATAACCGGAACGGCTTTGGCGAAAAAAGCAAATGTCAGCAGGCAGGTTATTGTTGGGGATATTACATTGTTAAAAGCACATAACGAACCCATCATCGCCACGAGTCAAGGTTACTTATATATGCCGGTGATGAGCAGCGAACGTGTCGAGAAAATAGTAGCTTGCTGCCATGAGCGGGATAGAACTGAAGAGGAACTCAATATCATTGTTGATCATGGGGTTACAGTGAAAGATGTAAAAGTGGAGCATCCAGTATATGGAGATTTGACCGCCTCCATCATGGTTTCGAACCGACAAGAAGTGAACGCTTTTTTAAAAGAAATTAACAAAACAAATGCACCATTATTGTCGCAACTAACAGCTGGGATGCATTTACACACATTGTCCGCACCAAATAGGCAAATGATTGAAAGGGCAGAGGCCGCACTTTCAAAAGCGGGGATTTTAGTCGAAGAAAACTAACAAGCGGAAATGCTTCAATAAGCGCACTTCCGCTTGTTTTCTTATCAGCCTCCCGAGCTGACAACTTCCACTTTGGCCACAAACTCGAGCCGGCGTAATTTCCCCAGAAATTCATCCATATTGACATTCATTTCTGTCACATCTAGAGACAGTGTAACGTTTGCCCGTCCCTGTAACGGAATTGTTTGGTGAATCGTTAATACGTTGCATGAACAGCTAGCCACGATACTAAGCAGCTTAGATAGTGCGCCCGGCTTATCTTCAAGGAAAAAAAACAATGAAATGATTTTTTCTTTCACAACGGTATGGAAGGGAAATACCGTATCTCTATATTTATAAAAAGCACTTCGACTTAAATCGACTTGCTGAACGGCTTCCCATATCGACTCTGCCGTTCCCCGCTCCAGCAGAGCCTTTGCTTCCAACGTTTTTTTCATGGCTTCAGGCAAAACGTCTTCCCGTACGAGATAGAATTTTTGATCAATTTCCCTTTTCCCCACCATAGTTCCCCTCCATACAAAGAACTAATCCATAAATTCAAATTCGTAATCAAACAGGCGAACGGTATCGCCATCTTTCGCTCCCCGCTCTCGAAGCGCATCATCCACACCGATAGACCTTAATTGGCGGGCAAATCGGCGGACGGCTTCTTCCCGGGAAAAGTCGGTCATTTTAAATAATCTTTCAATCTTGTCACCACTGACAACAAAGCTTCCGTCCGGATCGCGCGTAATGGTAAACGGCTTTTCCTCCTCTTCATGTTTGTAAACAACCCGATGTATCTCCTTTTCATCAGGCAATTCTTCATGAAGGGGGAATTGAGGCGTCACTTCAAGTAAATCGGCTATGGCGAACAGAACTTCCCGTACACCTTCCCTCGTAATTGCTGAGATGGGATAAACAGGATATTCGTTCTGGAGCTTTTCTTTAAATGCCTTTATATTTTCTTGAGCAGAAGGGATGTCCATTTTGTTGGCAACAATGATTTGCGGTCTTTCCAGCAAACGCAAGTTATACTGCTGTAATTCCTGGTTGATCGTTATATAATCTTCGTACGGGTCTCTCCCTTCCATCCCCGACATGTCGATAACATGAACGATGACTCTTGTCCGTTCGACATGGCGAAGAAATTGATGGCCAAGCCCGACTCCTTCGTGCGCGCCTTCGATTAACCCAGGCAGATCTGCCATGACGAAACTTCGGTCATCATCCGTTGACACAACGCCAAGGTTGGGCTTAATCGTTGTAAAATGGTATTCCGCAATTTTTGGCTTTGCCGCTGATACAACAGACAGAAAAGTGGACTTTCCTACATTCGGAAAACCGACTAGTCCGACATCGGCAAGCAGCTTTAATTCAAGTGTAACGTTTCTTTCCTGGCCAGGTTCACCATTTTCAGCGACTTCAGGGGCTGGATTTGCTGGTGTGGCAAAGCGGACGTTTCCTCTTCCGCCGCGTCCTCCTTTGGCGATAACAGCTCTTTGACCGTCTTTGATCAAATCCGCAATCACTTCTCCTGTATCTTCGTCGGTCACAACAGTACCGGGAGGCACTTTGACGATAAGATCTTCTGCACCTTTACCGTGTTGCCCTTTTGACATTCCGTTTTCTCCGCGCTTGCCTTTAAAATGCTTTTGGTATCTGAAGTCCATGAGCGTTCGCAGACCTTCGTCTACAACAAAGATAACGCTGGCTCCTTTGCCGCCGTCGCCTCCTGCCGGCCCGCCCATTGGTTCATATTTTTCACGACGGAACGCTACCATGCCGTTTCCGCCATCTCCGCCTTTAACATATACTTTTACTCGATCGACAAACATTAAGGACACTCCATTCTGGCCATCTAACCTTTCCAAACAAAACAATACTTGAATTTGATATTCATTTTCCGATAACTGTTCATATGTTACATGATCCGGATACACATCTTTGCGAAAGAGCCAACTTTTCAGTTCCGACTCATTTTCTATTATACCGTGGAATTGAAAAAGAAAACCGACGGTATCTTTTCCTGATTCGATTGTCAAATATAGGCAGTTATCATAAATAGGTAATGATATCCGGTTTAACTCTTCAAAAAATTCTCCCATCCAATCTGAAAGCAGTTGATCATCCAGATCCAGCTTTTCCATTCCGTTGACAATTTCATATTCAAGACGAAAACGATACCCTTTCCAGTTGTGTGTCAACAATAATTCAGCAAAGCGAAATAGCTTTAGATTGGAAAGCATTGCTTCCTGCTTCATTTCCAGTACAATTTCATCCATAATGCGCTTAGCCTGTTCTGTTTTTCCCATGGAAAGGTTTCCTTTAATTAACTGTAATCTATTTAACCACTCGTGGCGCGTATATCGAAGTATTTCTACTACTGTCCAATTTTCGCTCATCCCTTGTTCTCCCCAGTCTGGTCTTTACAAATTATATTATAGTATAACAAATTTCTCCTCTATGGAAGCGACTTAGAGTTGTACTTGAAGTAATTGTACCATTGATAAAATGACCGGTGAACATCTTTAGGAGGAAAACATATATTTTTGAGACATCAATTATTCACAAAAAAAACTCTAACCCCAAATGGTTAGAGTTTTTATCACTATTGTGCCTGCGGATATACGCTCACTTTTTTCTTATCGCGGCCAAGCCGTTCGAACCGAACAACGCCGTCCACTTTAGCAAAAAGGGTATCGTCTTTCCCGCGACCGACGTTTTCACCTGGATGAATCTTTGTGCCTCGCTGACGGTAAAGAATCGAACCGCCGGAAACGTATTGTCCATCTGCACGTTTAGCGCCAAGTCTTTTAGCTTCAGAGTCCCTGCCGTTTTTCGTGGAACCTGCTCCTTTTTTCGTTGCGAAAAATTGAAGATCCAATTTCAACATGTGATTCACCTCCTATTTTTAACGTTAACTTTTAAATAATCTTTATAATCACGTTCGATTGTTTCTAATGAAATAACCATGCCCTCAAGCAACAGCTGAACTTGTTTGGAAGTTTCCAACGGCAAGTCCGCGGGCAGCTTGCATGACAGATAACCGCTTTCCGACTGTTCTATGTTTAGAGTGACACCCGTCAGTGCCATAACTGCATTCAGGCTGCCAAAAGCAACTGCTGAAGCGCCGGCACAGACGATATCTGCGCCTTTTTCTGCAAACTCGGCATGCCCGGTCATCGTAAAAGATTCAATCTTGCCTTTGGAATCTTTATATATTTCAACGAGAATCATGGATCTGTTACGCGTTGATTTTTTCGATGATCAGTTTTGTATATGGCTGACGGTGGCCTTGTTTTTTACGGTAATTCTTCTTAGGCTTGTATTTGAAAACAACGACCTTCTTTTGACGGCCTTGTTGCTCCACCTTGGCAGTTACGGTGGCACCTTCAACAAATGGGCTGCCAACTTTCACATCTTCACCACCGACAAAAAGCACTTTGTCAAAAGTGTATGTGTCACCTTCAGTCGCATCCAACTTTTCAACAAAGATTGCTTGGCCTTCTTCAACCTTTATTTGTTTTCCGCCTGTTTCAATGATTGCGTACAATGTATCGCACCTCCTCAATAACTAAGACTCGCCAGACTCAGGTGTCTTATACTGGATAAGCGCTTGTGTACCTGTGCTGTGCGGTTGTAGCACGGGTGCTACAATCTAACATAAAAATACTATCACATTCTCATGCCTTATGTCAATAGCGCTTCTCTTCATTTTACTACTCTTTCTTTTACTTCGAAAGCGCTCTGATCAAAGATACTGCCTATTCATTTACTTGGTTTATTCTCAGATTCTATATTTGGGAGAATTTTGTTTCATATTCGATCATTGATTTCAAGTAGACTCAATGATGTTCAATCATGATACACGATATCCTTCAAGCGTGCGCGTATTTGCTTTTCTGCAAAGAAGGCATGCAACATTTCGTTTTCATCCAGTTTTCCGAGCATTCGTTTCCCATCATCCACATGGATGACATGCTTACAGCCACGCCTGAATTGCTCCATGATCGAGGACACATATTCGCTTCCTTCCACCTCAATCACATCAAGCTTTTTAAAACCTGTTTGCTTCCCGCTATACCGCTCTAATAAAAACCGGATAAAGGAAAATCTCATTTGATTCCATTGGTGCCACAATGATGCATATAAATACACTAGAACAACCCACACATTCAGGTTAAACGGAAATACGATCAAAAAAAGACAAAGAAGAAACGTCAAAACAATAAAGGAACAAAGCAATGATTGTTTGAAAGCCGTTAAAAACGGTTGCCGGGAACTCAAATATAAATAAATAACCTTGCCACCATCAAGCGGCCATACAGGCAGAAGATTAAACAAAAAGACCATTATGTTAAACTGTTGAAACATTGTTGCAAATTCCATCGAAATGACTTCATTTGTCCCCAGAATAAAGACAGTTGCCGCCATCCATATATGCTGAAAAGGACCGGCAAGGACGACAAGCAGTTCTTCAATAACAGGCCGATTTCCATGTTCATCCACTTCACAAATACCACCAAACGGCATAATCAAGATGCGATTGATTTTCCACGAAAAAAAATGGGCACAAGTGGCATGTCCCATCTCGTGAATAAAAACAATCAAAAACAATGTGAGCAATTCCCAATAATAACCCGTGATAATGGCAAAACAAGCCACAATCCAAAAGAGAGGATGAAAATGTATCTTTCTTAAAAGTCGTCCGTAGTTATTCAACATTAATCACCTGGAGGGGATCAATAAAAACATCTCCCTTTTTAATGGCAATATAAAATTTTCCTGAATAACTTTCTTCACCAGATGACACGGTTCCCAACACTTTTCCGCCTTCAATACGTTCATGTGGTTTTACATGAAGCTTGTTCAGATGGGCATACCATGATTCAGTATCGTCTTCATGTTGCACAATCACTGTGTTGCCGGTATCTGCTTTTTTTCCTGCAAAAATAACGATTCCGCCGGCAATAGCTTCAACCTGAGCCTGATGTTCCGTTTCGATCATGATCCCGCGGCCATCTTGATCGAAATTTTCGGCGATTTTAGCTCCAACAGGCAAGGCATAGTCTGTTTCTATCCCCGTTTGGATAATGTCTCCATCTGCCTTGTCCTTGTCGGGAAATAGAGCAAGCGGTTTGCCAAAACGGCCTTCATACCACTCAGAAACAGCGGCAAAACGGAATTCCGTTTCCATTGCTTCGTTGACGACTGATTTAGCCGCTTGAAATGCCGGGGATTCGGATTTGTAAATGATACTGACAAGGAGAATGAGCGTTATGGAAGCGAGAACTTTGAATATAAATACTTCACGATTCCAAAGAGGATGAAATTTTTCCTGATTTTTTGAATCATATAGAGAATGCTCATCCGTATAATTGCTGTCAATCCATTCATTTGACCACTGAATACCTTTATCCTTTTTCCGGTCATAGGACTTTCTTCTCTTGGCAATTCGCTTTTTTATTTGATTTACCCGATGGTTCACACCCCGCCATCTCCCTTACCAAGTTTCTACTACCCTATGACTTGTCTCTCCCTATTATGCTTCGGTTGTGAAGAAAAGACGGGGCGTTCCTTTGTAAAATTAATTGTATGCTGTTAGCTGTTCGCGTAGCAGAATACAAACTTCTTATAAAATTTTTCCTCACTATTCCGAACGAACATTTTAACTTCCAAAGTCACTTTCCCGTAAATAATTTTGCTGTTCGCCATGCGATGTTAACATCGCCACCGCTGTCTGTTCTCCTATTTCTGCTCCTTTAATGGCCGCTCGTTTCATTGCAAACAAACGATGTGCCCGCTATTAGGTATATAGATCGTTTTCAGAAAATCTCTGGTTTGGACAGGCAAGATCAGAACCGCTTGATGACAACTTATTGGAAACTTGCGCTTGTTGAACACGACTACGCCTGAACCGAACCCTGTTCATCGAAAGCGTCGAGGCTGCCATCGCCATTGTCGCACTCTATATGCGCCTGAACCGAACTCTGTTTATCGAAAGCTCCATATCCGATCATGATCTCCCGGCCGCTGAAATGCCGATTTGCAAATTTCCGGTCCGAAACACAAAAAACCTATAAAAATGAATAAACCGCATGAAATCAATTGAAACAACTTGATTTCACGCGGTTTATTTTCACGATTGGACGAATAGCAATTCGTTTTCAACTTATGTCCCAGCTTCACCGATTATCGGGATGATCCAAAAAGCTGTTTAATTCGAGTGAAGAATCCGGATTTATCTTCTTCCAGGGGCTGAAGCGGTACAGATTCCCCCAGAATCCGTCTTGCGATATTTCGGTATGCGATTGATGTTTTGCTTTCCGGATTGAGGGCAATCGGTTCACCCTCGTTGGATGACTTGATGACTTCTTCGTCGTCTTGCACGATACCGAGCAGGTCGATGGATAAGTGCTGTGTAATATCATCCACGTCGAGGACATCACCCTCACGCATCATCCTCGGCCTGATTCTATTAATAATCAATTTGGGAGGCTCAATATTCTCTTCTTTTTCAAGAAGGCCAATAATTCTGTCCGCATCACGGACAGCGGAAATTTCAGGTGTCGTTACAACGATCGCCTTGTCTGCTCCGGCAATCGCATTCCTGTAACCTTGTTCAATTCCCGCAGGGCAATCAATGAGAACATAATCATAATCTTGCTTGAGCTCGGCCACAAGTTCTCTCATCTGCTCAGGTGTGACCGCCGTTTTATCGCTTGTTTGTGCCGCTGGAAGCAAAAACAGCTTGTCCTCAAACCTTTTGTCTTTTACAATTGCTTGGTGAGGCTTGCAACGCTTCTCAACAACATCTACAAGATCATAAATAATCCTGTTTTCAAGCCCCAGCACAACATCGAGATTGCGAAGGCCAATATCCGTATCTATCAAACACACTTTTTTCCCCTGCAAGGCAAGTGATGTACCCAGGTTTGCCGAAGTTGTTGTCTTTCCGACTCCTCCCTTGCCGGATGTTATTACAATCGCCTCACCCATAATAATGTCCCCCTTTAAATCTCGTAATATTCGGTCGTAAGTGTTTTAACACTTGTAATCGATCAATGATAATTTGATGATTCCTGTCTATGTAGGCACATTCCATTTGGTGACGTTCCTCCTGATCGTAATGGTCGGGAGAACGGCTGATGCAATCAGAAATTCTTAACTGTGACGGGGTCATGAATGAGGCAACGATAACGGCTTCATTTCTGCCCGTGTATCCGGCATGGGCAATCCCTTTTAATGCCCCCATGATAAAAATATTACCGCCTGCCCTTACCGTGCCGCCTGGATTAACATCCCCCACGAGGAGTAAGTCCCCCGGCACTTCTAAAATTTGCCCGGATCTTACGATCGTTGCGACGGAAGTTACTTCCTGGCTCTCGATGACCGTTTTGGCCTCTTCTTTTGAAATGACATTGCTGTCTATTTCCTCCACGATCAGGTTTTGTTTTTGCCGAATAAGTTCTTTGATTTCTTCTTCTTGTTCAGGATTTAGATAGCGGTTGCCCGTAAGAATGCGAACTGAAATAAGCGGACTTTCCTCTAATCCTTGAAATTCCGCAAGCTTCTCTTCCAGCTCTATTAAAATATCTTCATACGAACAACGATCATTTAACTGAAGCGAAAGACCGCTCTTCGTTCCTTTAATCATTACATTTTGTCTTTTCATGAATTAGCGGGCTTCAAGGAATTGCATTCATTGGGCCCTTACTTCTCCTTTCAACGACGAACATCTTATCCGGTACAGTTTGATGAACACCAGCAAGGTTCATTTCTTCTATTTTCGACAATCGCTGGCGATTTCCCTTTTTCGTGGGCAAATTTTCATCATCTCCGTATTATTCGGATGACAGTTGCTTATGCAAATGTTGCAGCCATCTTGTATATGGGATAAAAATGATGAAATAGAAAATTAAATTCAGTACAAGAGATGGCAGCAGTCTGTTTTCAAGAAACTCCATCATTGTTACAGGAACATTGAAAAGCAGTATGTTTAATCCAAAAATGAGCGATTCCACTAGTGAAATATTCACGATCACAATCAGCCCTACAGTCAGCACATTGACATGTAAAATCCTGATCATTTTAGAAGCTATATAGACGGAAATGGGAAATAAAAACAGGTAAGCCCCGATAATTCCCGTAAAATATATATCAAAAATCAGTCCGAATAACGCCGCATATATGATCGTTGTGTTACGAACAAAGTATATCCCCATCAATGTTAACGCGATCAACAAAAAATGGGGGATAACCATCCGGTCTTTAAATAAAGAGGCTGTTGTAAAAAAATCAGTAAATAGGCTTTCGGCGTAAAAACAAGCAATCAATACGAGAGGAAGAAGAACCCGCTTCATTCGTCTTCCTCCTTATCCCCGGATTGAATAGAGCGGGCAACAACCATTACGTGTTCGAAATCATAGAATTCGGCAAAAGGTTTAATATAAGCGATTTGCGACAGTCCATATTGATCAAGGGTCACTTCTTCAACCGTTCCAATTTCAAGTCCTTTTGGAAAAATACCGCCTAAGCCCGAAGTAATGACATTTTGTCCTTTTTCAATTTGGGCTTCATCAATGGGCAAATCCTTCATTATCAGCATTTTCTTTTCTTTGTCGTACCCGTCAATTAAACCATGCACGGAACCCTTTGCTTGAATCAAAGCGGAAACCCTGTTTTTTGTATTATCCGAACTGAGCAATTCAATCGTTGATGTCATTTCTGATGTAGAAACAACTTTCCCAACAAGTCCTTTGGACGTAATGACGGCCATATCAGGCTTTATGCCGCTTTTTCCCCCTTTATCGATAACGATCTTTTCAAACCAGCGGTCTGGTGTTCGGCCGATGACAGTGGCCTGAATCGGGGTAAAATCTCTCAAGCTCTCTTTTTTACCAAGAGCCTCGCGCAATTCAGCATTATCTTTTTTGAGCTCGGTCATTTCTTTTTCAAGTCTCGCCACTTCTTCCAAGCGAGCTTTTAATTTTTTGTTTTCTTTATATGTATTTTGCAACTCTTCGAAGCCCTCGAAAAAACCCGCTATCTTGTGTGCGGGTTTTGCAACGAGGGATTGGCCAAAACCCACGACATCTTTCACAAATTGCTCTGGCCGCGAGATATTGTCTCTGTCCCTTAATGAAAAACCGATTAAAGAAACAAGAATAATGATTCCGATTAACAAGATGATCAGCCGCTTGTTCAGAAAAAAATGTGGCATTAAAACCCACCCCAGTTTTCAATTAGCCGGTATCTGTCCCTTCTAAAAAGGGAGTCAGATGTCTGCATAGGAAAGCAGAGGGCCGCAAAAAAAAGACGACCTCTGCCAATTTTCTCAATTAAAGCAAATACAATCTTACGCACGATTTTTAAACATGTTAATATGGTCCAGCGCCTTCCCGGTTCCGATCGCTACACAATCCAGCGGTTCATCCGCAATCAGAACAGGCATTTTTGTTTCGTCGCTGATGACTTTATCCAAATTGCGAAGGAGGGCTCCTCCTCCTGCAAGGACAATTCCTCTATCCATTATATCTGCCGCAAGCTCAGGCGGTGTATTCTCCAACGTGTTTTTCACAGCATCAATGATCGTATAAACCGTATCACGGAGAGCTTCCGAAATTTCTTCCGCCGTAATTTCAATTGTTTTGGGGAGCCCTGTCAATAAATCACGGCCGCGAATTTCCATCTTTTCGTTCGTTTCGACTGCTCCAGCCGAGCCAATTTCAACTTTGATAGCTTCAGCCGTTCTTTCCCCAATGAGCAAATTATATGTTTTTCGGATATAGTTGACAATGGCTTCATCAAAATTGTCTCCGGCAATTCGAATGGAATTGCTTGTAACAATCCCTCCCAGAGAAATGACTGCCACTTCCGTCGTTCCGCCGCCAATATCCACGACCATGCTTCCAGTTGGTTCCCAAACAGGCAAATCAGCACCGATCGCAGCAGCGAAAGGTTCTTCGATTGGATAAGCTTCCCTGGCTCCCGCCTCTCTAGTGGCATCGAGCACCGCCCTTTGTTCCACTGCTGTAATTCCGGAAGGCACACATACCATAACGTACGGTTTGCCCCCAAAAGCTCCTTTTGCTTTTCCTGCATGTTTTATAAAATATTTCATCATCGTTGCTGTCGTTTCATAATCGGCAATAACGCCATCTCTCATTGGCCGCATCGCCACTATATTTCCCGGCGTTCTGCCGATCATCTTTTTGGCATCATTTCCGACTGCAACGATTTTCTTTGTCTCGGTGTTGATGGCAACCACTGAAGGCTCCCGCAATACAATTCCTTTCCCTTTGACAAAAACAAGCGTATTGGCTGTGCCCAAGTCAATTCCTAAATCTTTTGTACCGATTCCAAACATGTATGTATCTCCCTTTCTACCCCATTACAATTGGTCAGGATGGACTTTATTATGAATTGTGTTTTATTACAACCTCATTACAACTTTGAAAAAAAAATCACAAGACTAATTATATCTTATCATTTATGAAAAGCATAGTGTCACTTAAATCCTTTTTCTTTCATGTTGACATATTGGTAAGCGACGACTGACGATAGACTGAACCATGCGAATTCAAAATGGTCTTTTTCGCGCTTTTCAAAGCCTCTTTGTCATATAGACATCTTCCCTCATCGGGTGGATAATTAGTGATGTAGCGGCTGCCTAATGAGATGCTTACTCCCCGGAGTGTATTCTCGAAGTATTGAAGCCACCGAAGTGGAAAACAGATTTTTCATGTTGAGGTATATACTTAATATAGCTGATATGGTTAAGATAAGAAACCACTTCCATAACATTTAGTCTAGATAATACGAACGAAAATGAATATGTTTAAAAAATGAAATCAAAGCCTTGCTCGACTGTGGGGCTTTTGATCCGCCTGTTAATCTAATTAGCATTCGAATCATTCATTCTGTAACTAGAAGTTACAAAAGCCTCGTAGAATTTTTCATGATCACAATGTATTTCTGATCTTTTATCTAATCATTCCTCTTCTAGAATTTTTTATGAAATTACCCATTTAAATCTACATCTGCCTAAACAATGATTACCCTGTTTGTTCATAGATTCTTAACAAAGCGTCATACATGGCATCAGCCAAATGGCGCCTATTTATTATCGGATGAAACCCTCCTTTTCAAATGCGCACAAATTGAAAAGGTAAGCCAAGTCAATGGAAGGCAAAAGCTTCAACTGGTTCTACCCGCTAAGTTGCACTTTTATCAATATTTTAAAAATCTTCTTTTTTATTTGCTGGAACTTTAGCTGGCATAAAGGGAATTATACCTGATTCCTCCTCATATACCAAGGTGCATTTTATCGTGCGCCGTAGGTTTCAAGAAAAAAAGCTCACTTTTAAAATGTTGAAGGGCTAGAATAGATGTCACTTTGTATATTTGATAAGAAAGTCTTTTTCCCATTGAAAAATGGCCATTATTTCAATTTAAAGTACCGCGCGCATGGAATATAGCGTCTATTTTCTTCCATATAGGCAATCGTTCGCAAACTTAATTATACCGAAAGCTGGCTCTCTTTTGTATGGTATATATGAGATATTAAAAAAATTGAAAGCTTTATCTTCTTATTTAAATGATCAGCTTATAATGCGGCAACAGACGCTCATTAACTCAGAAATTTCTGGTGGAAGAATCGGATTCATAACTCGCTGCAGGGGGTCTGTTTTTTCACCCACATCATTATTGGGAGACCGTTCTCCTTATAACTTTGCTATACCCGCACAACTTCTTTCTCTGTAACAATGATTCTTGCAATTTTCATCCTGAATCAAAATCTTGTTTATTTCTTACAGTTTGCCGAGGTCGGGCCGTCAGGATGCGGCTCTTGGTGCTTAGTTTGCGAATCTATGTGGGAAAATCGTAAACCCGGTGGAGAAAACAACAAATTTACTTTCTCCACCGGGTTTTTCGGGACTTTTAAAAAACCCCATTATCCTAGCAAACATGTATCTCCCTTTCTAACCCCGATGCATTCCAATAAACATGTTGTACTCCCTAACGTCTTATCGTATAAAACCTTTTTCTTTCATACTGACATATTTATTATCGCCGATGATCAAGTGGTCGAGGATTTCGATTCCCATCATTTTACCGCATTCAACGAGCCTGTTTGTCACCTCAATATCCTCTCTCGATGGTGTCGGGTCTCCTGATGGATGATTATGAAAACAGATGATGGAAGCGGCCGATCGGCGGAAAGCTTCCTTGAATACTTCTCGAGGGTGAACGATAGAAGCGTTTAAGCTTCCGATAAAAATGGTTTGTCGGTGGAGAACTTGATTCTTGGTATTCAAATAGAGGCAAACGAAGTGTTCCTGTGTTAAAAAGCGCATATCGTTCATAACATAATTCGCACCATCTTCAGGACTGCGAATGATGTAACGATCATTATAGGTGAGGTTGCCGATTCTTCTCCCGAGTTCTATCGCTGCAGCAATTTGTACCGCTTTCACTTTGCCGATTCCTTTAATTCCCATTATCTCTTCCAGAGCCGCCTCTTTTAGCCATAATAACCCATCAAATTGTGCCAGCAGCTTATTCGCCAGTTGAAGAGCCGATTTTGACTTTGTTCCTGTCCTTAACAAGATCGCCAATAGTTCCTGATTGGAAAGACTGGCTGCGCCATGTTGAATAAGTCTTTCGCGCGGCCTGTCTTCAATGGGAAAGTCTTTGATCATTAAAGTATCCAATTTCGCTGTTTTTTCATCCTTTCATTCGTATTGTTGAAAAATGGGGAAGCCGATTTTTTCAAGCATTCTTGCAACACGGGCGATTGGAAGACCGACAACTGAAAAGTAATCCCCGTGAATTTCTTTTACCAATAAGGATCCCCATCCTTGAATGCCATACGCGCCTGCTTTATCTAACGGTTCATCTGTTGCAATATAGCGTTCAATCTCTTTTTCTGACAGTTCCCAAAAAGTGACTTCCGTTTTTTCATAATATGTTTCAATAGTGTCCGCAAAGAATACGGCCACCCCGGTAAAAACGAAATGGGTCTGTCCTGATAATGTTTGTAACATTTGAAAAGCATGCTTTTTGTCAAAAGGCTTGCCTAACATATCGCCATGAATCGCTACAATTGTGTCTGCGCCAACCACGCAGCTATCACCATGATGCTTAGCGACGGCTTTTGCTTTTCGAGCGGCCAATTCCATCACCATGTTCGCTGGAGATATGGAGGCGGAAATCGTTTCATCTACTTGTGGGGAACAAACCGTAAATGGAATATGAAGCATTTCTAGAAGTTCTTTTCGGCGGGGAGATGTGGAAGCTAAAACGAGTCGGGGCATAAAGTTTCTTCCTTTCTTGGGAGATACACTATTATCGTACCAAATCAAATCCGAAGAAACAATACTTGCTCTTGGTCCGAAAAAAGAGAGCCCGGCTTTTACGCAGCGGGCTCTTGACCTAGGTCATGATATGTTTTTAAAAAGAGCAACAGCGCTTGCTGGGCTTTAGCCAAGCTGTCCGGGCCTCCTGATTCCGTAAATTCAAGAAGAGCCTTCTGCGCTTCTGTTAAATATTTACCTAAATCGTTAATACCGTCACTTCCCTCATTATTTTTACTAATTGATCCTACCTTTTCCCCGATTTGCTTTAACTCATCTGGATCTGCTGCACCTTTCAGTTCAGCGCTGGAAGCTTGTCCAAGAAGACTCTGAAAGATTTGTATTGAATCTGACAATAGGGCAGATTCAGCCTCCGAACCTACCTTAATTTCCTTTTCCGGAATGGCAAATTCTTTCGGGTATACATCAATGCCCGATGTTGCAAGCTCTTGTGACCAAACCCTCGCCGAAGACACATCTGCCGTTACCCCGATAAACAGAAAATTTTGCCCGTCTACCGCAATCGTTGCGCTAGGTATGCCTTTCTCAGAAAGCTTATCGACAGCTGCTTTTGCGGCTTCCTCTGTATTAAATACACCGCCTTGGATGACCGCAGTGTTTATTTCCGGGGCTTTTACGGATAAATTAGCGGTTTCCGCTTTTCGATTGGCAGCGGGTGATACAGACGCATCCGTCAACTGGGCATCGTTTTCAGAGTTAACGACCAGCTTATACACAAACAGTCCAAACGCCAGTCCAACCACGATTGCCAACACTGTGGAGAGGGCGACCCCTGCTTTTTTTGGTGAAAAACTTTTGAAAAAATGTCGCGGACCTTTTTTGTTTGTTTCTTTCGGCAAATGGGTATTGATAGGTTCATATTCTACATCAGGCTCATTCTTTTTGTTTTCTGGCAAAACCCAGTCAAAGTCTCCCGTTTCGGCTTTGTCACCCGCTGCCGCCGTCTCGTTCTCTGCTTTTGTCCAGTCATTTATGACAATATCCTTTAAGACCTGGCTTTCTTGTCCATTAATATGAACCTTCATTTTTTGTTTGCCGGCTTTTCTTTTCTTTGCCATATGCTATATTCCTCCCGATCTATTTTGTATTTTGCCTTATGCTAGCATGTCAAAATAAAAAAAGGACAAGACTTTTGTCGTCTCGCCCGGGAAGGATTTTCGCCAAATTACTAGTGTATTCCTAAAAAAGGGAAAAATACCAAAGAAATATTTCATGATGAAAAAAATAGGCCGCTAACGTTCCAATTGAAATAAAAGGACCGAATGGAATGTGATCTCCCCTCTTGAATGTGCCTGTCAATAGCCCAAAAGCGCCAAAAACAGCTCCAGCCAACGAAGCCAGAAAAAAGGATAGTAAAACAATCTTTGTCCCGAGGGCAAAGCCGATCACGGCAAACAACTTGATATCTCCGCCTCCCATGCCTCCTTTGCTGACAATCGCAATCAGGAGAAGCAACGCAAATCCCGTTGCGGCTCCCGTGACTGAAGTCCACCAGGGGGAAAGCGGTTCTATAAGTCTTTCAATGAAAAAAATTGCTGTAAAAGCTAATAATATTTTGTCAGGAATCAGCATATAATTAATGTCTGTCATAAAAATAATAACAAGCAGAGAAATGAGGGTACAGGCGAAGAGAAATTCAAAGGTCCAGCCAAACCTGGAATATGCATATACAAATAACAAAGCGGTTGAAAGTTCCACCACTGGATAAAGAGGCGATATTTTTGAATGGCAATGCCTGCATTTTCCCCCCTGAATGACAAATGACAAAACAGGAATCAGCTCCAAAGGAGACAGCCGTTGGCCACACTTCGGACAAGCCGATCCCGGTTTTACGACAGACTTCTGGGCCGGTACTCTCATTCCCACCACATTAAAAAAAGAACCTAAAAGAAGACCGTATATAAAAACAGCAAAAGTCATGGATTGTGATACCTCTCTTTATGAAACTCAACTAGCTCTAATCAGTTTCTTTTTCTCCCTGCACGTATTTCGCAACCCTGTTTCTGCCCGCCCGTTTTGCGCCAATATACAATGCTCGGTCAGCGTACTTTACCAATGATACAGGATCATTGGCATGTTTTGGAGCGGTTGAAACTCCGATGCTGGCTGTAATTGATACTTCGACTATATTTCTGGCAGGGTCGAGTTCATTATGCACAAGAAAAGGATGGTTGGCAATGGCTTGGCGAACCGTTTCGGCAAGCTCGTGTGCCTCTTTGTCATCTGTATCCGGGAGAAGGATGACAAATTCCTCACCTCCGTACCTGGCCAGAACGCCACGCACAGCAACAAGCGCTTGCAGCCTATCAGCCAGTGTGATTAAGATTTGATCTCCCGCCTGGTGTCCATATTGATCATTGATCGTTTTAAAATGATCGATATCGACGATAATGAGAGAAATGCATTCTATTTTTTTATCCTGAAGATCCTTAAATTTTTCATATATGTATTTATCAAAATATCTGAAGTTGGGAATCTTCGTCATCGGACAATATTCGCTTTCCCGTTTCGTTTCTTCATAATGACGGGCATTGCTTAGCGCAACCGCCAGATAAGAGCACATAATATCGACAATCATCAGTTGAAACTTATGAAAAGCATTTTTCCTGGAAGACGCGAGAAATAGAACGCCTTCGATTTGTTTTGCCTGCATGATCGGAACACATATGACACTCTCGGCATGATTCGGAGAATATCCATGTGAAAATTTTCTCCATTCTGACTTTTCCCCATATATAAGGCCTTTTTCCCGCTTTAAAACGATGCCGCAAATCCCCTTGTCCTTCGGAATAGGTGGAATCATGTTTAATATATCACTGTCTTTTTCATATTGTCTGACCACTACCAGCATGTCACCCTTTAAACCAAGTATATAGGCCCATTCAACTGGAAATGTTTTTGTGATTTTTTTCATAAATAAATTTAATACTTCTTCGACATTCAAGCGTTCAGCGAGTTGATGCCCAATTTCAGCGGCGGTTTGCAAATGCAAATTTACCCGCAAAGAAGATTGGTACATCTTTAACACGAGCAAAGAACTTAATACGGGAATCCCTATTAAAGCAAATGCGGCCGGACCTATAATATTATTCAAATAGAACAAGCCGATTCCTAACGGATAAACAACAAGGCGGAGACAAATGTCCCACAGCAATCCACTTCCAAAAAGCGTGCTTTTCACATTTGTAAAAAAACGCAACAAACCCCGTAATAATAATGCAGATGAAAAGCTAAGAATGACATAAGTTGCGATTGGAAATACAGCATTGTGTGAGGAGTCATAGCCAACTTCCCCACCTGCCGCAAAAAAGCCAATCCCTGATATGAATGATATGCACGTGAACATAGAAGAGTATAAGAGGTAACGGTAAAATTTCTGCGACTGATCTTGAATGGCAAGCATGGAAACGACCGTCGCCAATTGGAGAAGAACCATTTCATAAAACATCCCGTAAGAAAGAAAAACGGCAATCGATATCCATTGCGTTAAAAACACGACTGTTTTATTGACCGTCAGCGGAATACACGCGATAATAACAGCAGTAAGTGAGAACGCAAAAATGTCCCAGAAGCCGACATATTGGGGTGGAGAAATTTGATAGGCATACCAGTGACATATCGGGACGATCATGAGCCATAAGGCCCATGTAATTATTTTTTTCCTCGTATTCACACACTCCACCCCTTATTTTATAGTTATTAAGACTTAGGCTTATAGTCATATTAACAAATTAAGGGGACCTTGTCATTGGTTAGTGGTTAAGCGAATGTTTAAGCTGGATGGTTCGTTAATAATTTTACGATAGCCGGTTTCACTTCCGAAATAAAGTAAAGCGAGCCGGTAACCGCCAAAACTTTGTCTGAATTCAATAATGGAATAAATCTTTTCAGAAGTGCCTGCCAATCTTTTTCCACTTTGGCTACTGCTATACCGCTCACTTTTTTTAACTTATCCGCAGGGGCAGCCCGTGGAAAGTCAAATTCAGTAAAATAAATATTTTCCCCGAGCTCTTTTAACAACGGGAGCATGCTCCCCAAATCCTTATCTTCAAGCGCAGCAAACACAACTGTCAACTTTTTCCCTGGAAAACGCTGTTTCATGGTAGCCACAAAAGCACGCAGCCCTTCGGGATTGTGCGCCCCATCGACGATGATCATAGGAGTCTTGCTGATCATTTCCATTCTTCCCGGCCAATACGCTTTGACCAACCCTGTTCGAATATGCTGTTCTTTCAACGAAATCATGTTGGCATCTTTTAAATAAAGCAAAGAGGCCACTGCCAGAGACGCATTTTCAATCTGGTGGGCTCCCATTAGAGACAATTCTAACTGATCAAGTTCCCTTCCATTTCCAGTAAAGCGGAAACGTTCTCCCGTAGCCCGGGGTTCGTACTGACTAACTGAAAAGTCAATGCCCAGTTGGAAAAAGGGAGCCGCTTTCTCTTTTGCTTCTGCTTTTAATACGCGCATCGCCTGATCTTGTTTCACAGCCGTAAAAACCGGGACACCGTCTTTGATAATACCGGCTTTTTCATAAGCTATTTTTTCGACCGTATTTCCCAATATCCGAGTATGATCCATTCCTATATTGGTGATCACAGAGAGTACTGGATAAACAACATTGGTCGAGTCAAAACGGCCGCCAAGCCCTACCTCCAACAAAACAAAGTCAACTGGACGAAGCTCGGCAAAGTAATACATCGCCATCGCCGTGATCACTTCAAATTCTGTTGGGGACCCCAGCTTGGACGATTCCAATTCCTCTACCATTGGCTTAATGGTATTGGCAAGTGATATGATTTCTTCATCCGAAATCGGAATCCCGTTCACACTGACTCTTTCGTTAAACTGTTCAATATATGGTGATGTAAAAGTTCCGACATCATATCCGGCTTCATTTAAAATAGAACGGCAAAAAGCCACTGTCGAACCTTTTCCGTTTGTTCCGCCAACATGTAGCGCCTTCATGCGTCTTTCGGGATGCCCGAGCCGCTCCATCAGCCATTCCATGCGATCAAGCCCTAAATTGATTCCAAACTTTAGCCGTGAATGAATCCACTCCATTGCTTCACTATATGTATTCATCCGTTGTCCTCCCATCGGTCCTTCAATAAAAAGAACGTGAATCCGCATGGCGGATTCACCCTTCTTGCCCCATCATGTAGCTGATTTTAATTCCGCCATGCGTTCTTCAACCGCTGCTCGCTTGGCAAGATAGTCTTTCTCTTTGGCACGCTCTTCTTCTACAATGGCCTGCGGAGCCTTGCTGACAAACTTTTCATTGCTTAATTTTTTCTGAACCCGCTCCACTTCTTTGTTCCATTTATCCCACTCTTTTTCCAAGCGGGCAATTTCTTCATCAATATTAATCAGGCCTGCCAATGGGAGATAAAGCTCGACACCGGTTACGACCGCTGACATCGCTTTTTCGGGCGCCTTCATCCCCACCTCCATTTTAAGCTCCTCGGGGTTGCAGAATCTTTCGATATATATACGATTCTTTTCCAGGACGGAAAGTACTGTTTCATCCTTCGCTTTTAACAGGAGAGTGATTTTTTTGCTCATCGGAGTATTGACTTCCGCGCGAATATTGCGGACAGCGCGAATGATTTCCATTAGCGTCTTCATTTCACTTGCTGCCTGTCGGTCGGTCAAATGTTCATTTACTTGCGGCCAGGAAGCAACTGTGATGGATTCTCCATCATGTGGAAGATTTTGCCATATTTCCTCGGTAATAAATGGCATGAACGGATGAAGCAAACGCATCGTATGATCCAAAACGTACGCCAAAACAGAGCGTGTCGTATTTTTGGCAACCTCATCATTACCATATAATGGAACTTTTGCCATTTCAATATACCAATCGCATAAATCATCCCAAATAAAGTGATAAAGCACCCTTCCGACTTCGCCAAACTCATATTTATCAGAAAGTCTAGTCACCATTTCGATTGTGTCATGTAATCTTGTTAAAATCCACTTATCAGCGACCATCATTTCCTGCTCTAAATCTATGTCTTCATACGTAAAACCATCCATGTTCATTAAGGCAAAACGCGAGGCGTTCCATATTTTATTGGCAAAGTTCCATACAGATTCCACCTTTTCCATACTGAATCTGAGATCATGCCCCGGCGAGCTTCCCGTAGCAAGGAAGAACCGCAAAGAGTCCGCCCCGTATTTTTCAATCACATCCATCGGATCGACTCCGTTGCCGAGCGACTTGCTCATTTTACGGCCATCGGCATCGCGTACAAGCCCATGAATCAACACATCGTGGAAAGGTTTTTTGTCG
The DNA here is from genome assembly GCF_037980985.1 of Siminovitchia sp. FSL H7-0308. Classification (NCBI taxonomy): domain Bacteria; kingdom Bacillati; phylum Bacillota; class Bacilli; order Caryophanales; family Bacillaceae; genus Siminovitchia; species Siminovitchia sp. FSL H7-0308. The sequence goes on along the minus strand of NZ_CP150282.1, from coordinate 1,257,545 downwards.
GTAAATTTGAGCCCTTGGAAGATCATTCTGGAAACCCAGAAGAAAATAATATCGTATCCGGTCACTAAACAGTTGGTTGGGTAGTAGCGCTTATAATCGTTTGCATCCGTATCCGGCCAACCCATTGTGGAAAAAGGCCATAAGGCGGAACTGAACCAAGTATCAAGAACATCGTTATCTTGTTCCCAGTTTTCCTCATCCTCCGGCGCTTCATGACCGACATACATTTCCCCCGTTTGTTTATGGTACCAGGCCGGAATCCGGTGTCCCCACCAAAGTTGCCGGGAAATACACCAGTCACGGATGTTTTCCATCCAGTGCAAATATGTTTTTTCAAACCGGTCGGGTACAAAGTTGACTTTCTCATCCGTTTTCTGCAGTTCAACCGCCGCTTGGGCAAGAGGCTGCATTTTGACAAACCATTGGGTTGATAAGTAAGGTTCGACAACTGCCCCGCTTCGCTCCGAATGACCGACAGAATGCATATGCTCTTCAATTTTAAATAATATTCCTTTTTCCTGCAGGTCTTTGACGATTTGCTTTCGGCATTCAAACCGATCCATTCCTTGATATTGGCCGGCGTTTTCATTCATCGTTCCATCTTCGTTCATGACGAGGACACGCTCCAGATGATGTCTGTTGCCAATTTCAAAGTCATTCGGATCATGGGCAGGCGTAATTTTTACAGCACCCGAACCAAACTCCATATCGACATAATCATCGGCCACAATGGGAATTTCTCTTCCAATGATCGGCAGGATGACCGTTTTACCGATCAAACCCTTATAGCGCTCATCTTCGGGATGAACGGCCACCGCCGTATCACCAAGCATCGTTTCCGGCCTGGTTGTGGCAATTTCAATCGCCCCGGACCCGTCGGCAAGCGGGTAGCGCATATGGTAGAAAGCTCCTTGGACATCCTTATAAATAACCTCGATATCTGAAAGTGCGGTTTTAGTGGCAGGATCCCAGTTAATGATGTACTCGCCGCGATAAATAAGGCCTTCTTCATACAAACGGACAAATACTTCCCGAACAGCTTTGGACAACCCCTCGTCAAGCGTAAATCTCTCTTTCGTATAATCGAGACCCAGCCCGAGTTTTTTCCACTGCTCACGAATAAAAGAAGCATATTCTTCTTTCCACTTCCACGTTTCCTCAAGAAATTTTTCCCGCCCCAAGTTGTAGCGGTTTTTTCCTTCTTTTCGAAGCTGTTCCTCTACTTTCGCCTGTGTGGCAATCCCTGCGTGATCCATTCCGGGAAGCCAAAGTACATCATATCCTTGCATTCTTTTCATCCGTGTTAAGATATCTTGTAATGTGGTATCCCACGCATGCCCTAAGTGAAGCCTGCCCGTTACATTCGGCGGCGGAATGACAATTGTATAAGGCTCCTTTTTATGATCATTTTTTGTTTCAAAGAATTTTCCGGAAAGCCACCAATCATAACGATCTTTTTCAACCTTCTGCGGATCGTATTTTGTGGCCATTTCCAGCTCCTTGTTTGACATATTCTCTTCCTCCTCTTATTGAATATGGTTGAATGGTGAAGTAGTTGTTGTGGCGAGCAAAGCTAACTCTTTCTTTTCACACAAAAAAACCCTTCGTAAAAAAGGACGAAGGGTTTTGTTTCGCGGTACCACCTTTTTTCCGGATAAAGGAATGAACATAAATCCGGCTCTCTAATATCGATAACGGCTCTTCACCGGCTTCCGTTACATGATAAAGTTCGCGGAAGCTGCTCAAGGGCGACATTCCATTGTCCTTGCTTAGGAAATCTTCCAGCTTTGATTCCCCTCTCTGAAAGCAGGTTACAATATACTCTTCCCTGTCATAGCAATTGCTTATTATGTATTATAGTATGAAAATCGGTTGACAAAGTCAACTTTTCCATGGCCTCTTTTCACATTTTTTCCGTTGCACATATTTTATTCAAAGGGGATTTTTCGGAGGTGGGACGCCACAGTTTTGCACTTGAAATTAAAGTTTATATAGCCTGAAGCGCTGGTACACCTAGTGTTTCAGGCTATTTTTATTTTATACATAAATTTATATAGCGAATCAAATGGGGGATTCGCATGTATCTAAAAAAACACGTCAAAAAAACGGCCGTATCTTTTTGATGGCTATTATGATAAAGAAAAAGGACATTCCCGAACCATTACGATTGAGAAGGTTGGATATCTGGATGAACTGGAAAAGCAATATGAAGACCCCATCGTTTTTTTTAACGAGAGGGTTCAGATCCTTAAACAGAAAAAGGCGGAGCGATTATCCCCTATTTCCATGGAGTTTTCTCATGACGAAAAACTTATATACGGTCAAGACTAACGAAAAAAGTTCGGTTATGTTGTACTTAGTCAGACCTACCATGAACTCGAAATTGATAAGTTCCTTATGAACAAGCAACGTGGTTCAAAAATAGATTTTAGTAGTAATGACATTAAGAAACTCTTTTCAAGGCTGCTATATCCAGCCTCGAAGAAAAAACCTTTGAAAATAGAACACGATACTTTTAAAAGCAAAACTATTCATTGGATGATGTTTACCGTTGTTTATCCTTTCTTTATTAACATAGTTCAGCGCTACAGGTACGACTTAACGAACGTATTAACACCTGTATGGGCGTAAAAGCGATATTGTGACCATGACGTGACAAATTATTACTTTGAAACTGATAAAAATGATCATTTAAGAAAGAAAGGCGTATCCAAAGAACACCGGCCCAACCCTATTGTTCAAATGGGATTATTCATAGATAATCTGGGTATTCTCATTACCTTCGAGTTGTTCCTGCGTAATACGAACGATTGTCTAACATTTAGGCCGGGACTTTCACGAATCCAAAAAGAATATAATCTTGGTAAAATCATAGTTGTTGCCGATAAAGGCATGACCACTGGAGACAACATCTATTACACCCTGTCCGGAAAACATGGTCATGTATTTAGTATGTCGGTACGAGGCTGTACGAGGTGCCGATAAAGAGTTCAAAGAATATGTGGTGGATGAAGATGGTTACACGTGGTATGGCTCAGAGTATAAAAGAAAGTCGCTCTTTATCCCCGAACCATATACGTCACTTCAAAGAATGAGAAAAAGATAAAAAAGTGGTCGATGAAAAACAGGTGGTCTTCTACAGTGAAAAATATGCGAAAAAGGCAAAGGCAGACCGGGCAAAGGTCATCGCAAAAGCAATGGATATTATTCAAAAGCCCGGAAAATATTCTCGAGCGACTACCTAGGGTGCCGCTAGTTATATAAAGAATATAACGTTTGATAAGGAGACGGGTGAAATTCTTTCGCCAAAAACATTCCTTGAGCTTGATTTGGAAAAATTAAAAGCGGAAGAAGCTCTTGACGGCTACTATGCGATTGTAACAAGTGAATATAAAGAAACTGACGATCGTATTATCGATATTTATCGAGGATTATGGTAAATTGAAGAATCCTTTCGTGTGACCAAAAGCGATCTTGAAGCACGCCCTGTTTTTGTTTCCAGAGAAGAACACATACATGCGCATTTTCCAACTTGTTCCATCGCACTGACCAGTGCCAGGATTATTGAACTCAAGTTAAACCACAAATACAGTATTGGACGCATTCTAGAAAGTCTTTCTAATTCAGAGTGCACGCACTTGAAACAAAACTGCTACTTGTTTGATTATTTTGATGAAATCCTTAATGATCTCGGATCCATTTTTAATATTGATTTTTCCAAAAGAATTCGTTCCCTTGGTGAAATTAAAATCCGCTATGATTTTTTGCAAAAAAACAACAGCCACAAACCCAGTATTTGCAAGGGTTCGTGGCTGTTTTCCATATATTATAACTGCAAAATTCAGGAGTATATAAAAAACCGGGGCTGACTAAAAAGTCCAACTTAGAGTAAAGGCGCTAAAACTTAAAACCCAAGAATGTTGATTTTACAGCATTCTTATGTTTTATTTTTTTGCTTTTCAAGCTCCAATATTACTTTTCGGACAGCCCCGGGAAGTGAAACTAATCGCGTTTATTTTTATCTTTGTTGTCCTCTTCATCGGTCAAAGCATCACGGATTCCTTCAAGCACCGTTTCGGAGATCGTCTCGGGCAAATTTTCCAACTCTTCCTCTACCTCTTTTACCTCTTCCGGTACATCCTCACCATTGATAATACCGAAACGGAATTTTTTCTTGCTCATGTTCATTCCTCCTTCAATAAAGTTAAATTATATTTAGTATACTCGCTAATTCTCAAAATTTCATTGACATTGGATTAGCACCGCATAGTTCTCTCACCTCAAAAGAGATATATACAGAATATTCTTTTAGGGTATGATCCATCCTAACTACCGAACTGGATAAGTTTGGTAAATATAAGGTATAACCGTGCGTAAGATCTCCACACGACTCACGGTCGCTCACCCTCCTATGTCTCTCCGGATCGGGAGTCCATACATTCCTTCGTCCTGCGTATCCATGAGATGGAGGCCAGATATGCTCCTTAGCTAGGTCATTTGCCCAAATGGAATAAATAAGCTCCGGCTCTGCACTATTGGTGTTTGTTTTGGGAATGAAGCAAGTAATCATTCGGGACAGCGGATTTGCGGATGAGAACCAGCGCAGCGCCGTTTAGCAGTGCTTCGAATATTTCGTAAGGCGAAGGGGCGAATGTTATCGTTCTTTGCTGCCGTCTGATGTTGTCGATCTGTTTCCGATGAGCGATATTCAGCAAGGGATGGTGTTTCACAACATGCGCCATGAAGGGTGCGGGCATTTATCACGACCAGTTTGTGTACAAAGTGTCGGTGCCCGGCCTGGAAGAGGAGAGGATTTGCGAAGCGATGGGCCGTTTGGTGGAGCGCCATCCAATGCTTAGAACCGGATTTTGTCTGACGGATTTCGCGGTTCCGGTCCAATTCGAAAGGGAGAGGATCGACGTAGAGGTGGAGGAAGTGAAATTGTCATATTAAAGCCTATGAAAATTATTTTCGCAAGAGAAATGAACTTCCTTAAGGGATTGAATTTACCACCGTCCTGTGCGCAATCGTGAAGCTTCCGCCGTACCTTTATAATATGAAAATCGTTGATAGAGTCAACTTTTCCATGGCCTCTTTTCACATTTTTTTCCGTTGCACATATTTTATTGAAAGGGGATTTTTCGGAGGTGGGACGGAAATGAAGAGAAGAATAAATCAACATACTTTCCAGTCATGGTTAAGAACAATTAAGTCTGTATGTAAGCAGCTCATTATCCCGTTTACCATTTTTCAGGCGATCCGCACAGTTTTGTTTCCGACTACTTTTGACGTGTTGTTGTTGACGGTTTTTATTGCGACCGCACTCGTTTATCATTATGAATTAATTTAATAATCCCCTTTCCAATTATGATTCGGAAGGGGGATCCTGCATTTGTCTTTCATATTCCTCCAGGCGCATAACGATATATTCCGTGTTTTTCATATACCAATATTGTCGTTGAAGTCCTTGAACACATCTTAATTCATGTTTCTCTTTTCCCGCAGAATAGTAGTTTTCCACTGTTTGATACATTTTTCCCGGCTGAGCTAAATAGCCTAAAAAAAGAAGCATTTCCTCTTTTCTAAAAGGAAAATATTTAAAATAGATGTGAAGCCAGTCAATACACTCATCAAACGCCTTCGGATACGTTTCCATCGTCCGGGCCAAAAAAGGGAGTAGATCGTGAATCGGCGATGCGGTTCCAGCTTTTTCAAAGTTTGTAAAATATCCAAAGCCGCTTTCATGGTATAGAAAATGTTCTGGCGATAATTTTCCGTGGATAATCACACTTCGGGCTTTTTTCTCATCCTCTGTCACTTCGTACCATTCTTTTAATTTTCCAATGGCGTATCTTTGGGCCAGGGCAATCTCATGGTAATAGGAACAAAAAAGCAGTTGAAAAGGAGACATATACCAAGGTTTTTCCGATCGCTCCACAAATTGTTCCAAACCTTCTTTTTCTTTTTCCCACCTTGACAGCGTTTGTTCATAATGTTCTTTTCGATCATCTGGTGAGACCTCCACTTCCCGGGCGGAAATGGTGTGGAGACGCGCCAACTCCCGAAACAGTTCCTGATTTTTCTTAAATTGTCCTTCTCTTTCTCTATTTTCCAACCAGGGCATTAAATAATACAAGCTGTTCCCAGACAACAAAGCATACCTTCCATCCAATGCGGGATAAATGGGTACGATGCGATAATACCCTCTCTGGTACAAAAGCTGCACATACTTAAGAAAATCGATTCCCCGATTGGCGTTAATGCGCTTTAGTGCAAATTCACCTTTATCTGTGTAAATTTTATACACACGTCCAAACCTCTCGGCAAATTTCAAATTCAGGCCATAAAGGCCGGCAATTTCCTTGAGGCTCTTTACAGGATCGTCCATCGTTTCATCACCCGCTTACTGTGCGTATGGCCTATGGATTTGCATAAACCGGCAGGAATCTCTTCTACTAACAATCATTACATCCATAAAAACAAAAGGAGGACATTCCCCCGCATCGTCCTCCCCGCCTTTACCATTATTTTCTATAAGCTGTTTTTTCCGGTATATATAACACTTGCCCTTCATATAGCTCGTGCTCTGATTCTAGCTTGTTGGCTCTTAAAATTTGCTGAACACTGACTTCATACTTATCGGCCAGTCTTTCAATTGAATCCCCTTGTTGCACAAGACAAACTTTTATTTTTGCCGGTTCATCATCTTCTTTTCTGGAAAAGAAATCAGCGAAAGACATCGTATGATATTTCCCTTTCTTTTTCTTCGGCTTTTCTTTGTATTTAGGTTGGGCCTTATCGCTGCTTTCCTGACCGCTTGATTCGTAGGAGGAAGTTTCCTCGACCTTTTGCGGCGACTCTGTTGAAGATGAGGAGGACTCATCACTTTTTTCCATTTCTTTGAAAAACTTTTTTGCTCGCATCGCAAGTTCATCCATATCCATTTCCGGAAGGACAGGAAATGGGAACGGAAATGCCGGTTGATGCTGGAGATGTGCAGGAGGATCGGCCTCGTTGGAATCAGAAATGGATCTCGCCTCCGCAGTAAAAGGTTCATATAGACTGTCGCTTTCTGCAGAATGTTTACCAGCTTCCTCCTCCGTATCATTCCTGTTTATACTCTCTAGCGTCTCTTCCTCAGCATGTTGCAGTTGAATTTCAACTGCACCTTCCCCGCTTTCCTCATCAATATCGCTTTGTTCTTCATGTTTGTCCACGTAAGAACTTCTTTCTGGCTCATCCCCATCGTCCTTCTTAATTTGTTCCTCTCCTTGGGAATCATGTAGCCCATAAACAATGACTTCCGCGTCAATTTTCAAACAGGAATTCTCTGGAAGATCATAATCAAAACTTTCGACCTCTACAAATAATTCATCGACATTCGCTACTCGCTGTTTCGGGATGGTAATATCGACAGGAAATTGATGGGAAAATACGAAATCCCCCTCTTCACGTTCCTGAACTTGTATAAAATGACCTGTATCATCACGCGGCTGGTCTTCTCCATGCTCTGGTATAACCGGTTTATATTCTCCGGCAAGCCCCAAATATCCCCTTAAAAAAACGAAATCATCTTCTTCTAAAATGGATATATTCGGATCCAATGAAATTGACACAAGTTCATCGACTTCCTGTCCGCTTTGAAACAAAACGGATTCTTCCAATGAAAACTTGATGGACGATTGTTGTTGATCAGGCAAGACGGCTTCCTCCTTTCACTCCGTGCCAAAAATATAGCTCAATTACATCGTATGATTCTAAAAATGAAAATATGATGATGAAAAGTGAAAGTGAAGGAAGCTCTTGACAGTTGTTTTTCCAAGATGAAAAATCTGGATGCCTCCAATCGTCATAAGCAACCAATTCAATATACTAATTATAGTAAAAGCTAATCTGAAATGGCGGATTGCCAGATGTGCTCCATGTAAACAGCCTGCATGTTACATGCTTTAGGCGGGCTTGGAGGCTCACATTTTATACTTTTTGACATACAAAAAAACCGGGAAGCAATCCCGGTTTTCCTATTTTGTAATCGCGACAAATGCCCGTTCAGCGGCATCCAGCGTCTTTTCAATATCTTCATCTGTATGGGCTGTGGATAAAAATAGTCCTTCAAACTGCGACGGCGGTAAAAAGATGCCGTTGTTGGCCATTTCTTTGTAAAAAGCAGCAAAGAGAGAAAGGTCGCTCGTTTTTGCTTTGTCATAGTTCGTAACCGTTTCATTTGTAAAAAAGAAGCCGATCATGGAACCCGCCCGGTTGACGGTATGCGGTATGTCGTATTTGCTTGCAACTTCCGTTAATCCTTTTTCCAACATTTCCGCTTTGCGGTTAAATTCTGTATATGCTTCTGGCGTTAGCTGAACAAGCGTTTCATATCCGGCTGTCATGGCAAGCGGATTTCCCGATAAGGTTCCCGCTTGGTAAATAGGCCCACTGGGCGCAATTTGTCTCATAATTTCGGCTTTTCCTCCGTACGCCCCAACAGGAAGACCCCCGCCAATCACTTTTCCGAGGCAAGTAATGTCGGGTGTGATGCCATAATAACCTTGTGCACAATGATAATCGACGCGAAAGCCTGTCATCACTTCATCAAAGATGAGTAAAGCACCATATTCCGTTGTCAATTCACGCAAGCCTTCAAGAAAACCTTCAACCGGCGGAACAACGCCCATATTGCCTGCGACCGGCTCCACGATAAGACCGGCGATATCTTCCCCATACTGTTCAAAAGCAACCCGTACACTGTCCAGATCATTGTATGGAACAGTGATAGTGTTTTTGGCTACCCCTTCCGGAACCCCGGGGCTGTCCGGCAAACCGAGGGTGGCGACGCCAGAGCCCGCTTTAATCAAGAGGGAATCCCCATGACCATGGTAGCAGCCTTCAAACTTGATGATTTTATTCCTGCCAGTATAACCTCTTGCAAGTCTCAGTGCACTCATTGTTGCTTCAGTTCCTGAAGAAACCATGCGAATCACTTCGATAGAAGGAACACGTTCCTGTACAAGCTTGGCCAGTTTGTTCTCCACCAAGGTTGATGCCCCGAAGCTTGTGCCCTTCTCAGCCGTGTCTTTGATAGCTGAAACAACCCGTTCGTCGGCATGACCCAAAATAAGCGGCCCCCATGACAGCACATAATCGATATATTCGTTTCCATCAATATCGAAAATACGGGCTCCTTTTCCCCGTTCCATAAAAATCGGGTCCATTTCCACGGATTTAAATGCACGTACAGGGCTGTTTACACCACCTGGCATCAACGTTTCCGCTTCCTTAAATGCTTCCTTTGATCGATTGTAAGAACGCATCCATAAAACCTCCTATTTATCCTCTTGCAGCCATTTCACGGCATCTTTTGCAAAATATGTAATGATAATATCTGCTCCGGCCCGCTTAATGCTCGTCAACATTTCCAACACAGTTGCCCGTTCATCAATCCAGCCATTTTGGGCCGCGGCTTTAATGAGCGAGTATTCCCCACTTACGTTATAGGCAACAACCGGAACATTGAAGTTGTTTCTTACATCACGGATAATGTCAAGATAGGATAATGCAGGTTTGACAATTAAAAGATCTGCTCCTTCATCCATATCCGACTCTGCCTCACGAAGGGCTTCCAACCTGTTTGCAGGGTCCATTTGGTATGTTTTCCTGTCTCCAAATTGAGGTGTACTATTGGCCGCATCCCGAAACGGTCCATAAAAGGCGGAGGAATATTTCACAGCGTAGGACATAATGGGCACATCCTGAAATCCGCTGTCGTCCAACCCCTTTCTAATAGCAGCAACAAAGCCGTCCATCATATTAGAAGGGGCAATGATATCCGCACCTGCTTTCGCCTGGCTGACCGCTGTCTGTACAAGCAATTCAAGACTGGAGTCGTTCAAAATCACACCGTCTTCGACAAGCCCACAATGGCCGTGATCCGTATATTCACATAAGCATGTATCGGCAACGACCAATATTTCAGGAGCATGCTCTTTGATCACACGGGTCGCTTTTTGAACAATTCCTTCGTCATCATATGCCCCTGTTCCACATTCATCTTTTTCATCGGGTACTCCAAACAAAATAACCGATTGAATCCCCAGTGACACAAGTTCATCAATTTCATCCTTTAGCAAATCCAAGGAAATTTGCTCTACACCCGGCATCGAGGAGACTTCATTCCTTGTATTTACACCTTCCACGATAAAGAGCGGATAAATAAAATCTTCCGCATGGAGATGGGTTTCCCTCACCATTTTTCTTAAATTGGCGGATTTCCGCAGTCTCCGATGACGTTTAAACTGAATGGGTTCCATTGCTATTCTTTCCTTTCTTTTTGTCCGTAAAATTGACACAGCTCATGAAACATCGAGTCGATTGTATAGTTTCTCGGACAAATTTTCACGGAAAATCCTTCTTCCTCGATCGCTTTTTTCGTCACTTTGCCAATGCTGGCCAAATTTATTTTACCAGCATGTTCGCGCAAATGATACTGATTCACCAATTTCATAAAGTGATGAAAAGTGGAAGGACTTGTAAAGCATGCCACATCCAACTGATTGTCCCGCAAAATTTGGACAAGCCTGGTGACATCCTTAGTCGGATAAAACGTTTCATAAACAATCCATTCGTCAGCGATGATACCTCGTCTGCGAAAATGCTCCGCAACTGTCTTGCTTGCCAAGTTTCCCTTTGGAATAAGCACTCGATTTGCGGTATATCCTTGTTGAAAAAATTCACGTCCAAAATCTTCAGCCGTATAAACGTTTGGCATAAATTCGGCTGAAATATGATAGCGTCTTAGTTCCGCTCTCGTTTTTTCTCCTACTGCCGCAAAGCGAATATGTTGTTTAACGAGTTCAAATGACTCGCGCCCATGTCCAATATGGCGAAAAAAGTATTTTACCCCGTTCCGGCTTGTAAAAATAATCCAATCATACCGATCGAGCGATCGAATAAAACATGGGGCATTCAAGTCTTCATACGGACGGAAGTCAATCAACGGCACCATGTAGGGAATTCCGCCGGCAGAAGCAACATCATGGCAAAATTTTTCTCCTTGCTCCCCGCCCCTTGTAATGAGGACATGCTTCCCTTTTAAGGGATGCCTTTCCATCATTGGTCCAGTTCCTTCTTAACTTTTTCAATCAACTCGCCGGCTCCTTGCTCCATCAAGCTTTCTGCCGCCTTCATACCCACCTTCACCGGATCTGTGCCTTTCACGATTTCATTATAAAGAAGTTTTCCATCAGGTGAAGCGACGAGAGCTGCCAGTTCAATCGTGTCATCTTCCAGGATTCTTGCATATCCGCCGATGGGGATTTGACAGCTTCCATCCATTTTATGAAGGAAAGCCCGCTCGGCATTGACTGCTCTGGCGGCTCTTTCACACGTTAGCTTCGCCAACTCTCGAAGCAATTCATGATCATCCTCACGGCATTCAATCGCCAGAGCTCCTTGCCCAATGGCCGGCAAACAAACATCAGGATCTAAGTACTCCGTGACAATCTCGTCATTCCATCCCATTCGAATTAATCCCGCGGCAGCCAAAATAATCGCATCATATTCTTCTGTTTCCAGCTTACTAAGCCTTGTATCAATATTGCCGCGTATCCACTTGATTTCTAGGTCAGGTCGCTGCGCAAGAATCTGGGCGCTCCTTCTCAAACTGCTCGTGCCAACGATAGATCCCGGAGGCAGTTCCTTCAGCTTGACATTCCCTTTTGAAATAAAAGCATCACGATGATCTTCTCGCGGGGGAATACACCCGATCATTAAACCATCGGGCAATTCTGCAGGCATATCCTTCATGCTGTGAACAGCCATATCAATTTCCCCATCGTACATGGCCTGTTCAATTTCCTTAATAAACAGCCCTTTTCCGCCGACTTTCGATAAAGTGACATCAAGGATGCGGTCCCCTTTAGTTACAATTTCTTTCACTTCAAACTCAAACGGGGCACCAAGTTGTTTCAGCTGTTCTTTCACCCAATTTGTTTGCGTCAAAGCCAACTTACTTCTCCTTGATCCAATCACAATTTTTCTCATTTATATTGCCTCCAAACGACATGAATATTTAAGAATCCCAATAATGAAATGTGGATAGTCGGCTGTTCAGGAAAAAGTTAATCAAGACCAGCAAAAAAGCCGCAGTGTTCCATAAAGCCAACTTCCGTCCATACAGTTGCTTTTTCATATGAAGATACAGTATAAACCCATAAATGCCCAGTAAAGCAAAGGAACCGACTATTTTGGGATCATACCAATAAAAGACTGAGAGTTTCATAACCGCCCAGCGGAGTCCGAGGATTAAACTTAGTAAAAGCATTGGCACCCCAATGACATTTAACGCAAAGGAACTCCTTTCCAGCTTCGCCAAATCCGTTAATCGCCATAACTTCTTTTTCCATTTTTTCCTCTTCAACAAACGATATTGAAGCAGATACAAAATGGAAAAAACGAAAGAGATAGAAAAAGCTCCGTACGATAATATCGCCATCGTTATATGAATTAGGAGCAGTTCGGACATGAGCTGTTCCGCTGAAACCGCGAAGCTTTGCGCAGGCGCGAAAGCGTGAATCGCCATAAAAATAAAACCAATGATATTTGTAAAAAAAACAGTAAAGTCCACTTGAAATATTTTATGAATAGCCAGCGATAACGTAATGAGCACCCACGTATAAAAATACAATCCCTCAAACAGGGTCAGCACCGGAAACCTTCCCGCATGATACATATATATAAACAAAAAGATTGTTTGAAGAATCCAAACAATCGAAAGCAACCGGAAAGCAAGCCGGCTTGCCTCCCGGTTTTGTTGAACAAAATCAATAAAATAAAACAGGATAGATAAAGCATAAATCACAATGACAATTTCCGGGAGCCTCGCCAAAATCAATTCAATCATTGTATTTTTCCTCTATGAGTGGAGAGAAGGCAGAGCTGCTGCGAAGCGTATTTTTTTCTTATCTGCGCTTTTTTCCGATTCCCGCTCGCCTTGCGCTTCCTCCACTATATCCAAGTCAAAAATTTGTTTGAAAAGAGCTATTTTTTGGGCAGCATCCCGTTCTCCCGAAAATTCCTTCACTTGCAAAATTGGATCTTTTAAAAGCTGATTAATAATGCTTTTCGTATGTTTACTCAATACTTTCCTTTCGCGATCCGTTAAATCTGGCAGTTTCCGTTCAATGCTTTTCATTGTTTCCGCTTGGATAGATAAAGCTTTTTCTCTTAGAGCGGCAATTACCGGAACGACTCCCAGCATGCTCAGCCACTCTTTAAAGTTTGAAAGTTCATGTTCAATCATTACCATGATTTTCTCTGCAGCAGCTTTCCGCTCAGCAAGATTTTCTTGGACAATTCCTTCCAAATCGTCTATATCGTATAAAAAAACGTTCTCCATTTGCGATATGGCAGGATCAATATCACGCGGTACGGCTATATCAACGAGAAAAAGCGGACGGCCTTTTCTCATTTTTTCCATTACAGTCATCATGCCGCTTGTAAGAATGTAATCTTTAGCTCCAGTCGAGCTGATCACAATATCCGCGTCCATGACAGTGCATTGGAGTTCCTTTAAGGATTTGGCATGTCCGGAAAATTGGTCGGCCAATGTTTTTGCCCGCTCAAATGTCCGATTGATAACCGTTACTTTTGTGGCACCATTAGAATATAAATTTTTAATGGCAAGCTCGCTCATTTTTCCTGCGCCAATAATTAACACATGCTTGTCCTGTAAGTGGCCAAACACTTTTTTGGCGAGCTCCACCGCGGCATAGCTTACCGATACGGCATTTGCTCCAATATCCGTTTCGGAATGGGCACGCTTGGCCAATGTAACCGCCTGCTTTAACAAATGGTTAAACACTGTGCCGGTTGCTCCGTTCTTTTGTGCCAAAAGAAAGCTGTCACGGATTTGTCCCAAAATTTGGGTTTCGCCGAGAATCATGGAGTTCAGACCACATGTCACTTTAAAAAGATGCTTGACAGCCGCGTCACTTTCATAAATGAATAAATGCTCTTCGAATTTACTTTTGTCGATTTGGAACCAATCAGACAAAAATTGCTTTATATAATAGCGCCCTGTATGAAGTTGATCCACCACTGCATACACTTCCGTCCGATTGCAGGTGGATACGATAACATTTTCCAGAATGCTTTTTCTGCCTTTTAACTCCAGCATGGCTGAAGACAAATCATTTTCGGCAAAAGCAAGCCTCTCCCTGATCTCCACGGGGGCCGTTTGATAATTTAATCCTACAACGATGATGTGCATATGAATATAGGCACCTCCATGTAAATGCTACTACAACTAGTATACCATTTAGATTAGAAGAATTCTAAAAAAGATGTGAACAGAAACCGAAATATGATATATTTAAGTGCGGAGACGACTGATCAGCCCCGACTAGCATAAGACAGACAGCACGGCGGCGTATTTTGCCGCACAGGCTGAATGACTCATGACCTCGAGGGGCTAGGAGCCGCAGCCGGATATATAAATGCGGAGACAAGCTGCTGATTTCATTCACCTCATGTACAAATTCCTCGAATAAACTTCGTGCTGCTTTGTGACTAGGTGAACGCTCTCCTGTATAGGAAGTGCCGCAGGAGCGCATTCTTCTCAGCTTTCCTTATGACTTCGACGGGCAATAAGCGCGTAGACAGGCTACCTGGCTTCTATCACATCGTGAAAGCTTCTACGATGAAGCTTGGCGACGAGGTGAACTCTGGATAAGCTTTGCCGAATAAGCGTGTATTCTTCCTGTATTCAGCGTGGCCGCAAAGTCGAATATATGATAGACTGTTGACTTCAATCCATCTTGGCGGCAATCACCGCAAGTGTATATTTGTCCCCGGGTTATGACCTAAAGGTCTGGAGGGCGAAAGCCAAACACCTTTACTGATAGGCTTGTGAACATGCCTATTCACAAGTTATAATCCGGATTATTCCCTTAATGGAACATATCAAATAAACATACTGAAATCAATGAATTAGAGTTGGGTGTGAGTATTTTGACAAAAAAGGCAATTCTTTCCGGAATTACGTTTTTGGGCTTTGGCCTATACTTCCTGTTACAACAATATAATGTACAATTCTTTGACGGGTTATACACCTGGCCGACGCTTATCATCATTTTGGGCGTCGGCTTTATCATCCAGGCTTACAAGCAGAAAGATTACGAATTTATTTTGCCGGGCGTCGTCCTAACAGGTATTGGCATTCACTTTCATGTCATCCATAAGTTCGAGCTGTTTCAAGACCATGCCGGAGTGTTTCTTTTGCTTGTCTCTGTCGGGTTGTTGCTGACATATATTAAAACAGGATCAGGATTTATGTTGGGGCTGCTTTTTTTAATGGCCGCAACCCTCCTGCTGTTTTTTGACCGCTTAACTCAGTGGGCAGCCGCCAAGGGTTATGATCTTTCAGTCGTTGGGAATTTTTGGCCCATATTCTTTATTGGTGTTGGATTATACTTTCTATTTCTCCAGCGAAAAAAATAGCAGCAGGAGCATATTCCAAATCAGCTGATCGAGATAACCATTTTCTCCACAAGCTTTTTTTATATGCCCGAAAGTCAAAGACGCGTGATCTTTTCAATCAGTCAATTTCCGAGCAGCTCTATAACCAATTTTTGATGGCCAACAGATCAAAAGCCAAGCTGTAAAAAAGGCTGGGACATAAGCAAATACGAAATAGCAAAAGGGCCGGAACAAAACCCTGTAAAAATGAAATAAACCACATGGAATCAAGTTTAAAAACCTTGATTTCATGCGGTTTATTCTCAAGATTTTACTACGTCAACATATTTCGCTTTCCGCAGGTCTCTTCAGCTTCCTCGGAAAGCAAAGGTCGCTTTCCTGCGGGATCTTCAACTCGAGCTATTCCCGCAGGAGTCTACCTATTTTGACTACGCTAAAAGCTTGCGTATTATACACTAGGACTATTTATCCGGCATGTAAGGCGCCGTAAGACTCCCATTTCAAAATCTTGAGTGAATACAAAAGGGCTAAGTGGGAGATAACGGCACCTAAATGCCGGATTCGTTCAACTAACATCAATAGGAGAGGGAAAAAAACGCCTACTGAATAAATTTACTTTATTGTTCGTTTTTTCATCAGCTGATTTTGTTGTGTCTCAGCCTCTGATCAAGAAAAAACTCTATCTTAATTTTGAAAATCTCCCAGTATTCCCCATACCTTATCCTTGCCTTCCCCTGTTTCCGAGGAAAAGACGATGATTTTGTCTTCCTGTTGCAGGTTTAACGTTTCTTTTGCCATTTTAACGTGTTTTTGCCACTTGCCCCTAGGGATTTTATCCGCTTTTGTGGCAATAACTATACAAGGCAGTTCATAATACTTTAAAAAGTCATACATGAGTACATCATCATCCATCGGGGGATGGCGCAAATCAATAATCAGCAGAACTGCTTTCAGCTCTTTTCTGCTCGTAAAATACGTTTCTATCATCTTCCCCCAGGCTTCCCGCTCTTTCTTTGATACCTTCGCATATCCATAGCCGGGAACGTCTACAAAAAATAGCTTTTCTTCAATTTTGTAAAAGTTTAACGTCTGGGTTTTTCCCGGCTTGGATGAAGTCCGGGCCAGGCTTTTGCGGTTGATCATTTTATTTATAAAAGAAGACTTCCCCACATTCGATCTGCCGGCAAGGGCAAATTCCGGCAGACCTTCATTAGGATATTGTTCCGGTTTTACGGCGCTAATGACGAGCTCTACATTGTTTACATTCATTTTGCTTCTCCTGTCAATGCCAATTCAAGCACTTCATCCATATGGGATACGGGATAAAATGTTAAAGACGCGCGAACACTTTCTGGAACATCGTCAATGTCTTTTTCATTATCCCTTGGTATTATAATCGTTGTCAGGCCTGCCCGGTGGGCGCCCATCGCTTTTTCTTTTACCCCGCCGATTGGCAATACTCTGCCTCTGAGTGTAATTTCCCCTGTCATTCCTACTTCCTTTTTTACCTTGCGGCCAGTCAATGCTGACACAAGAGCAGTAGCAATCGTAATTCCAGCTGAAGGCCCGTCTTTAGGAACCGCTCCTTCCGGAACATGAATATGCACATCACATGTTTCGTGAAAATCATCGGGCAATTTCAACTCTTCCGCTTTGGAACGGACATAACTAAATGCGGCTTGTGCCGATTCTTTCATAACATCGCCAAGCTTTCCCGTTAATATGAGCTTTCCTTTACCAGGCGTTAGCGTCACTTCGATTTGAAGCGTATCGCCTCCCACTGTTGTATAGGCAAGCCCGGTCGCCACTCCAACCTGGTCTTCCATTTCAGCTTGGCCATAGCGGTACTTTTTCTTGCCAAGTAAGTCCTCCAAATTTCGTACTGTGACAATCACCCGCTTCTTTTCCCCGGAAACAATCATTTTGGCGGCCTTTCGGCAGATTGAAGCAAGCTGTCTTTCCAGTTCACGAACGCCGGCTTCCCTCGTATAGTAACGGACGATGTTCCTCAAAGCCTCTTCCTTGATTTGCAACTGGCTTTTGGTTAAACCATGTTCCTTAATTTGTTTTGGTAATAAATGGTCTTTCGCTATATGAATTTTTTCGACTTCCGTATATCCAGCAATCGTAATGATTTCCATCCGGTCGCGCAATGGCCCCGGAATGGTTGCCAAATCATTGGCCGTAGCGAGAAACATCACATTGGAGAGATCGTATGTTTCTTCGATGTAATGATCGCTGAAAGTTTTATTTTGTTCCGGATCAAGCACTTCCAACATGGCAGAAGATGGATCTCCACGAAAATCATTGGACATTTTATCAATTTCATCCAAAAGAAAAACAGGATTTATGGTCCCCGCTTTTCGCATTCCCTGTATAATTCGGCCAGGCATCGCACCGACATAAGTGCGCCTGTGCCCTCTGATTTCCGATTCATCCCGAACGCCACCAAGCGAAATTCTCACAAAATTCCTTCCCATTGATTGGGCAATGGAGCGGGCCAAGCTTGTCTTACCGACTCCCGGGGGACCGACTAAACATAGAATCGGGCCTCTTAGTGATTTCGTCAATTGCTTAACAGACAAATACTCAAGCACGCGCTCCTTGACGTGCTTCAACCCGTAGTGATCACGCTCCAGAATTCTCTCCGCTTTATTGATGTTCAAATCATCCTTTGTTGCTTTCGTCCATGGCAAAGCGATAAGCCAATCCAAATAATTTCTTATAACCGAGCTTTCTGCAGATGTGGCGGGGACCTTTTCATACCTGTCCAACTCCCTGAGCGCGGCCATCTTGACATGCTCGGTCATTCCGGCTTTCTCAATTTTTTCGGTAAGCTCCGCAATTTCCCCGGTCTTCCCTTCTTTTTCGCCAAGCTCTTTTTGGATCGCTTTCATCTGTTCACGCAAATAGTACTCTTTTTGAGTCCTTTCCATGGATTGTTTGACCCGCTGACCAATCTTTTTCTCCAAATGAAGGACTTCTTTTTCATTGTGGATGATTTCAATCACTTTGGCGAGTCTTTCTTTCACATCAATCGTTTCTAAGATTTGTTGCCTGTCCTGCAGCTTTAATGGCAAGTGTGACACGATTATGTCAGCCATTCTTCCAGGCTCTTCAATATCAGAAACGGTCGCAAATGTTTCGGCCGAGATTTTTTTGGAAAGCTTGATATATTGCTCAAAATATTCAAGCATCGTTCTCATTAATGCTTGAATTTCAACATCTTTTTCTTCATCGTCCTTAAAAAGCTCCAAATCGGCTGCAAAGTAATTTTCCATCGAAACATACTTTTTCATTTCAGCCCGGGTAAGCCCCTCTACAAGAACGCGGATCGTTCCATTTGGCAGCTTGAGCATTTGTTTGACTTTCGTCAGCGTCCCCATTTTATATATATCGTCCTCACCGGGTTCATCAATGGATGTATCTTTTTGAGTCGTCAAAAAAATAAGATGGTCGGTGAGCATCGCCTGTTCCAATGCTTGTACGGATTGTTCCCTCCCGACATCAAGATGCAACACCATTGTAGGGAACACAAGCATTCCACGTAATGGAAGCAGGGGAACGAACGATTCTTTTTGTTTCGTCACATTCGTGCACCTCCCAATAAAATATCTTCCTTTATAAAAAGACGTTCTGACCGCTTATATCATTTTAGCTTATGAAGACAGTTTATGTCGAGGAACAGGCATTGTTACATACATTGGTCCAAGTTCAAAGCTTTTGTACAAATCGGCAAGTCGCACTAAACACTTTTCTTACTGTCCTTTTCAAATATATCCGGGAAAACAAATTCATGTTCGGCGTTGTTGACGAACACTGCTGAAAATACCTCTTCTATTCTTGAAACAGGAACAATTTCAATGCCTTGAATGTCTTTTAAAATCGCTTGCATGTTTTCTTTTGGAATGAGTACCGTTTTCGCTCCGGCCCGTTTGGCCGCTTTTACTTTCGAATAAATTCCCCCGACAGGTTTCACATCCCCTTTGATACCGATTTCCCCTGTCATGGCGACAGTGTTTTTCACGAGCAATTTATAAACGGCGGAATAAATCCCCGCGGCCATCGCAACGCCGGCCGAAGGACCGTCGATCGGAATACCTCCCGGAAAGTTTACATGGATATCGTACTGATTCGCCGGAACTCCCATCGACCTTAATGCCGTTAACACATTTTCCAATGAACCTTTCGCCATGCTTTTACGTTTAACCGATTTTCCCTGTCCATTAAAGCTTTCTTCCTCGACGATTCCGGTAATATTGATGGAGCCGGCATCCTTTGAAGGAATGACGATAACTTCAATTTCGAGGAGTGCGCCGCTGTTTGGCCCGGTAACCGCCAGTCCATTGACGATGCCCACCGTGGGCGTTTTTCCTATTTTCTTTTCATATTTTGGTGTTAATTGGCTCGCCTGCACAATCCATTCCAAATCAGAGTCAAGAATATGGTTCCTGTTCTCCGTGATGGCAATTCCCGCGGCAATTTGAATCATATTTACGGCTTCTCTACCACTTGAAGCAAAAGACGATAAAGTGGAAAGACCCTTCTCCGATATAGAAAGATTGACTTTATTTGCTGCATTTTTTGCTACGCTCATTATTTCAGGCTGATCAAGTTCCCTGAAAAAAACCTCCATACAACGCGAACGGATGGCTGGTGGGATTTCACTGGGCGTCCTGGTAGTGGCGCCGATTAACCTGAAATCGGCAGGAAGCCCTCTTTGAAATATTTCGTGAATATGCGCGGGAATTTGATTGTTTTCTTCACTATAATAAGCACTTTCAAAGAATACTTTTCTGTCCTCCAAAACCTTCAACAGCTTGTTCATTTGGATTGAATGAAGTTCGCCGATTTCATCAATAAATAACACACCGCCATGGGCATTCGAAACAGCACCTTGCTTAGGCTGCGGAATTCCCGCTTGACCCATCGCCCCCGCACCTTGATAAATGGGGTCATGCACCGAGCCGATTAACGGGTCTGCGATTCCTCGTTCGTCAAATCGGGCTGTAGTCGCATCAAGCTCAACAAATACGGAATTTGAACGGAAGGGAGAACGCGGATTTTTTTTAGCTTCTTCAAGAACAAGCCTAGCGGCTGCTGTTTTACCTACTCCCGGGGGGCCATAAATAATGACATGCTGGGGATTTGGGCCGCAAAGTGCTGCCCGCAGTGCTTTGATTCCATCCTCCTGGCCAACAATCTCTGCAAAGTCTGTTGGACGGACACGTTCAGATAGCGGTTCCGTTAATTGAATGGAGCGCATTTTACGCAGTTGCTCCATTTCTTTTTTCGATTCGCGATCAATTGTTACTTTTTGGGTCCTTTGATTTTTGAGCAAGTTAAAAAAATAGAGCCCGATAACCGTCCCAAAAAATAATTGAATGAACAAAACTATGACTGTCCAGTTCATCGCCTTCCCTCCTGATCACTTTTTTTGCATATGGGTAGTATCTCCGTAGGCGATCAGGAATAAACGGTACATTTCTTTCAAACAAAAAAAGGAAGCAATTTTGCTTCCTTTCATCTTATATTATGCCCCTTTTAAAATGGTACCGTCTTCCAGTACGAGTTTTGGAGGCAAGTCGTTCAAAACGGACTCTTTTGTAATGATACATTTTTTGATGTCTTCTCGAGAAGGCAAGTCGAACATGACATCCAGCATGATGCTCTCAATAATGGAGCGAAGGCCGCGCGCTCCGGTTTTTCTTTCAATTGCTTTTTTAGCGATTTCACGGAGGGCCTGTTCTTCGAACTCAAGTTCCACGTTGTCAAGCTCAAGCATTTTTTGATACTGCTTGACGAGGGCATTCTTTGGTTTCGTCAAGATTTCAACGAGCGCGTCTTCGTCAAGAGGTTCCAAGCTTGAAATGACAGGAAGGCGTCCGATAAATTCCGGAATTAACCCAAATTGAAGCAGATCTTCCGGCAGCACTTTGGCCAGTAATCCTTTTTCCTCAACCTCATCACCTTGATTATCAGAACCAAACCCAATCACTTTTTGTCCAAGGCGGCGTTTGATGATCTGTTCAATTCCATCAAATGCTCCTCCACATATAAAGAGAATATTGGTTGTATCAACTTGGATGAATTCCTGATGGGGATGCTTCCTTCCGCCTTGGGGCGGAACGCTGGCAACGGTTCCTTCCAAAATTTTCAAGAGAGCTTGCTGTACCCCTTCTCCGGATACGTCACGTGTAATGGAAGGATTTTCCGACTTTCTGGCGATTTTGTCTATCTCGTCAATATAAATAATCCCTCTTTCCGCTTTCTCCACATCGTAGTCTGCGGCTTGGATTAATTTTAATAAAATGTTCTCGACATCTTCCCCGACATATCCCGCTTCAGTTAAAGAAGTCGCATCCGCAATCGCAAATGGCACATTCAAAATCCGGGCGAGTGTTTGGGCAAGGAGCGTTTTTCCGCTTCCAGTCGGTCCAATTAAACAGATGTTACTTTTCGTCAATTCCACATCATCGATTTTGCTGTTGGAATTTATCCGCTTGTAATGGTTATAAACCGCTACAGCAAGTGATTTTTTCGCCTGTTCCTGGCCAATTACATATTCTTTTAAAATCTCGCGAATTTCACGCGGCTTCGGGATATCCTTAAACTCAAATTCCTCTTCTGTTCCAAGCTCTTCCTCGACTATCTCGGTGCAGAGCTCTATGCATTCATCACATATATATACACCTGGTCCGGCAACCAGTTTACGAACCTGCTCCTGTGTTTTTCCACAAAAGGAACACTTTAGTTGTCCTTTTTCCTCATTGAATTTAAACAATGAACTCTCACCCCTTTAATAACTATACGCTGGTTTCATCGTGGAAATGATGCTGCTGTTAAATAGTTATGTATTGCATTGTAGCATACTTTTTCATAAAATATACAATTTTTCGCTCATGAAATAGTATGTTGTGTTTCTTGCTTGATATGTCGGCTAAATTTATTATGTATGTATTTCGGAAGCTTTTTATGTTTGAATAGCGAAAAATGATTGGAGCGGTCCCGCACTGGCAAAATCTGTAATTGGTATAAAACAAGGCACGAAGTAACCCGCGCCTTGTTTTATCTATCGTATGTTGAGTAAGTGAACGTTATGTTTATTTATATTATGCACTAGTTTTACTGTTTTCAACAAGAAATTCGACTGCTTTTTGAATTTTTAAGTCGGCTTTAATGTGATCAAGGTTTTCGCCGAACGCTTTTTTAACTTCTTCAACAGACATATTATACGTATCCGCCATTTTTTGAAGTTCTTTCTCGACGTCTTCATCACTTGCTTCAAGATTTTCCGCGTTAGAGATAGCCTCGAGCGTTAGGTTCATGCGAACGCGTTTTTCGGCGTCCTCTTTCATCTGGCTCTGAAGCGCTTCTTCATCCTGGCCGGAGAATTGGTAATATAAATCGAGGTTCATGCCTTGCATTTGCAGACGCTGTTCAAACTCCCGCATCATGTTCTGCAATTCATTGTCAACCATCACTTCAGGCAAATCGATTTCTGTATTGTCCGTCGCCTTTTCAACGAGCGTGTCACGCAGTTTCTGATCCGCTTCTTGCTCTTTGCTTTTTGTCAAACGTTCTTTGATCGATGCTTTTAACTCATCAAGTGTTTCAGCTTCATCGTCGACGTCTTTGGCAAACTCATCGTCAAGCTCAGGAAGCTCTTTCGCTTTAATTTCGTGAACTTTTACTTTGAAAACAGCAGGCTTGCCGGCTAATTCTTCCGCATGATATTCCTCTGGGAATGTGATTTCCACATCTTTTTCCGCACCAGGCTCAACCCCTACGAGCTGCTCTTCAAAACCAGGGATGAAGGCTCCCGAACCTAATTCAAGCGAATAATTCTCTGACTTGCCGCCTTCGAATGGTTCTCCGTCAACAAAGCCCTCAAAGTCGATGACGACCGTGTCGCCCTCTTCAGCCTTGCCTTCCTCTTTAATCACGAGTTCTGCTTGACGCTCTTGGAGCATTTTCAATTCATTCTCCACATCTTCGTCTGTTACTTCCGTATCCATCTTCTCCACTTCTAACCCTTTATAATCACCAAGTTTTACTTCGGGTTTGACTTGGACAGTTGCTTTGAAAATTAACTCTTTGCCTTTTTCCATTTGCTCAATGTCAATTTCCGGCTGATCAATGGGCTCGATTCCCGTTTCCTTTATCGCGGCCATATAAGCTTCAGGCAGAATGACATCAAGCGCGTCCTGATACAGGGCCTCTACTCCGAAACGCTTTTCAAATAAAGAACGCGGAATTCTTCCTTTACGGAAGCCGGGAATGGACACTTGCTTGACAACTTTCTTAAAAGCTTCGTCAAGTCCTTTGCTTACCGTTCCTTCATCAACTTCCACGGTAAGAATCCCCTTATTTCCTTCTAACTTTTCCCATTTTGCTGACATATTTATTACCTCCAACCACGATTACTTCATTATTTAAGATTATGTAAACCTTATAACTTTTGATATTACTGGCACTGGCATAACCATTACATTGTAACATAATATTATTTTCATGAAAAGCCATGTACTCAACCCATTTGTTCTGATACTTGTTCAAGAAGCTCCAAAAATGAGAGGACTTCATCAAGCTCTGTCTCTTCCAATCCAAGTTTTTCCGCCGCCTTTTTTTTGTTCCAATCCTCCCCGTACATCATTCGGCTATATCCGCGGTAGACGGCTGCCCATAGCATCATTTTTTCGTATTCGGGTTCAAAAGGAAACATCAGGAACTGATGGCGCTTTATCATTTCTTTGACCTGTCTCATCAAAACCGGATTTTCATGTTCAAGTTCTTTTTCCAACTCTGATTGAACTGATTGAAAAAAAGGTGTTTCTGTTACGTCTGGAAGAGTTGACGGATTGAATGTCCCCGAAAAGCCTAGCTTTCTGACTTCAACTGTTCGCTCGATGTGATGTTCTTTCAAAACATTCAAAGCGACTGTCTGTAAAAACGGATGCGCCTGGCCATTCTTCAGTAACCCCACAACCGATTCCAAGTAAGGCTGAATATTTTTATCAGCCAGCGAACCGAGTTTTATAATCTGCTCTTGAAAGCTTCCTTCGGTTACCTCTTCTGCGGACACGGATTTTTCAACAAAATCGTTCTTTTTATTGTCAACTGTTTTTTTGCTAAAGTTCAAAAGCGTTTGATAGTGCTCTCTTTTGTCTTCCGGCACATGCTGCTCTTCAAAAAGGGTTTCCAGTGTGTGGACCACCTCGTCATGCAAATGTAATTGTATTAAAATCATTAAATAAAGATCGAATACTTCATAATAATCTCCTGCTCCTTGCAGAAGCATTTCTTTCGCAATATCTTTCGCTTCTTCATAATCTCCCTTTTCATAAAGAGCGATTACAAGCGCTTTATCAATTTGAGGGTCTTCAGGCGACAATTCTTTTGCCTGCTGCAGCAAATTCACCGCATCTGCATATTGAAGATTTTCCAAGCTGTCAATCCCCTTCCGGAACAGCCTTTCTTTTAATCCCGGAAAAAGGATTACGTTATCTTTTTTCATTTCCATCCCTTCTTATCTGTCGACACAACTTCTATAAGATAGTAAAAAATAGTTTAGCACGAGCCTCCCTCAAAAACAAACATGAAAAGAGTACAAATAAGAAGGAATATTTGTAATTTTAATAGAATATACATGATATAGGACAAAATTCAGCAAATTTTTCACTCAAAAGCTGGAAGGAGGGGTATTCACTGGCTGGTGCACTGCAAGGAATAAGAGTGCTCGACCTATCCAGAGTTTTGGCAGGACCGTATTGTTCCATGATACTGGGGGACTTGGGTGCTGAAGTCATTAAAGTGGAAGCGCCCAATGGAGGAGATGAAACGAGAAAATGGGGACCCCCGTTCAAAAAAGGAGTGAGTGCCTATTATTTATGCGCCAATAGAAACAAGAAAAGTATCACTGTCAATTTAAAAACAGACGAAGGCATAGAAATTATTAAAAAACTCGTTGGAAAAAGCGATGTGTTAATCAACAACTTTAAAACCGGGACAATGCAACGCCTTGGATTGGGCTATGAATCTTTAAAAGAAATAAACCCCGGACTCGTATACTGCTCCATTACCGGATTTGGAGAAACAGGACCATATAAGCATTTGGCCGGCTATGACTTTATCATCCAAGCAATGAGCGGCCTCATGAGCATCACGGGGGACGAGCGTTCCGGGCCCCAAAAAACAGGTGTGGCCATATCCGATGTACTGACTGGTTTATATGCCTGCATTGGCATCCAGGCAGCCCTCATTGAGCGCCGGCATTCGGGAATAGGGCAAAAAATTGACATGGCGCTATATGACAGTGCGGTAAGCGCTTTAATCAATATGGCAAGCAATTACTTAATGTCGGGAGTTGCTCCCAAGCTGATCGGCAATGAGCACGCCAACATCGTTCCTTATCAAGCTTTTTCGACAAAAGACGATAAAGTTGTCATTGCTGTCGGCACTGACAAGCAATTTATGACATTATGCGAGATTTTGGACGTTCCCCATTTGGCATGCGACGAAAGATTTCTGACCAATTCAAAACGGGTCGAACATCGCGAACAGCTAATACCGCTTTTGCAAACGCAACTTTTCACAAAAACGGCCGCCGAATGGATCGATCGTTTCCGCGAGAAAAACATTCCATGCGGCCCGATTCAAAGTATGGACCAATTGGAAAGCGATCCCCAGCTTCAAGCAAGAAGTATGTTCCATTCTATGGATCATCCAACAGCCGGAGAAATCAAACTGGTTGGAAGTCCGTTAAAACTATCACGAACACCGGCCGCGATTAAATATTACCCGCCTGATGCCGGAGAGCATACAATAGAAGTTTTGCAAGCTCTCGGCTACGGAAAAGATCAAATACAATCTTTGAAAATGAACAATATCGTTTGAGGAGGGGTCCCATTGAATTTCGATTTTACCGAGGAACAATTGTTATTGAGAAAAACAGTGCGCAACTTTGTAGACAAAGAAATCATGCCTTATATCGGTGAATGGGATGAGAAGGGAGAGTTTCATCCGGAAATCATCAGAAGACTTGCCACCCTTGGATTAATGGGGGTTTGTATACCGGAAAAATATGGCGGCAGCGGCATGGACTACAACTCCCTCGCCATCGTATGCGAAGAGCTTGAAAGAGGAGATACGGCTTTTCGCACGGCGGTGTCGGTACATACCGGCTTAAACAGCATGACACTGCTGCAATGGGGAACAGAAGAGCAAAAACAAACATATTTGGTGCCGCAAGCAAAAGGGGAAAAAATTGGAGCATTCGGCTTGACCGAACCGAATGCTGGGTCTGACGTAGCCGCCATGCAGTCTACCGCTGTCAAAGATGGAGATTATTATATTTTGAATGGCCAAAAAACATGGATCTCCCTTTGTGATGTGGCCGATCACTTCCTTGTGTTTGCCTATACGGATAAAAGCAAAAAGCATCATGGCATTTCCGCGTTCATCGTAGAGAGAACGATGGAAGGGTTCTCATCAAAAGCCATCAAGGGCAAACTGGGGATACGCGCGGGAAATACCGGCGAGATATTTTTTGATCATATGAAAGTGCCAAAGGAAAACTTGCTTGGCGAGGAAGGAGAAGGCTTTAAAATTGCCATGTCTGCACTGGACAGCGGCCGCTTTACAGTAGCTGCGGGCGCCTGCGGACTGATTATGGCCTGTTTGGAAGCAAGCTTAACGTATTGCCATGAAAGAGAGACATTCGGGAAAAAGATAGGGGAACATCAGCTTGTCAAGCAAATGCTCGCCAATATGGAAGCAGGCTTGCAAATGAGCCGGCTGCTCGTATATCGGGCCGGGGAGTTGAAAAATAAAGGCGTTAGAAATACACGGGAAACATCCCTTGCCAAATGGCAAGCATGCGATTTTGCCAATAAAGCGGCAGACGACGCGGTGCAAATTCATGGAGCTTATGGATATTCCAACGAATATCCCGTCGAGCGCTACTTAAGAAACTCCAAAGCGCCAGTTATATATGAAGGAACTCGGGAAATTCATACAATCATGCAAGCAGATTATGTGTTGGGCTACAGGAAAGATAAGCCGTTAAATAAAATGCTTCCGGCCTGGCCGTTTGAGGAGTAACATGTTTGCTCGTTATTCGTGGCTTGGAAAAAGTTTATATTGGATTAGATAGATAGTTTTTCAGGATAAGTGCCTGAGCATTTTTGAAAAAGTTGGATTGTATTTTCGAAAAGTGAATAGTCTTAAAGCAGTGATTAAAAAATTGGCAAGTATTCCTCAAAAAGCGGATATGATCTAGTAAAAAAATAGTTCAGCACAAAAATACCCGATTGAATCGATCCACATTGCAGAAAAGGAAGGACCAAAACCATATAAAAATGAGTAAACCGCATGAAATCAAATTTAAAACCTTGATTTCACGCGGTTTTTTCACGATTTGTACGAATAGCAATTCGTTTTTAACTATGTCTCGCCTTCTCTTGCATTCTTGTTGGATACGAATAATATCAAGCTCGTTCGTATTCGGTCTCCTTGATCAAAACCTGCCTGTCTGCCATTTCTTTTATATAAAGCGGACCCGGAACGATCTGTTCGGGAGGAAACACACCTCTTTTGTTAATGACGCCAGTTCCGATCATTTGGGCCACGACAGAGATCGTATTGGCTGTGGCTCGCGCCATGGCTGTCACGTTTTCCCGGCGGTCTTTATATGCCGCCATCTCATATGCAAATGTTCTATTTTTAAAATCCTTTTCACCTGAGACAATGACACGCAGCAAAACAACGTCATCCCGGTCCCCCAATTCCGTAATGGGGTTGAGTACCTTTAGTAAAACATCACGCGGCTTTACGTTCGTTTTACCTATTTGAACCCAATAATCATTCCGGGTTAAATGGAGGTCGACAAGCAATTGAAATTTGTCGCGGTGGCCCGGGTAGCGGATCGTTTTGTATTCCAATGTATTTAATTCCGGATACGACTTGGACAACGTCGACGTTCCTCCTGATGTATGAAAAGCTTCCAGTGGCCCGAATTTTTCAAAATAAATTGGCTCCACTTCTGATAAGGAGGGAACTTCCTGTTTTTTTCCGTCGCGAATAATCAAGGATGGATCTGTATAATGATCGAGCAGCCCTTCCAAAGAAAAAACATGATGATATTCAAGCGGAGGCTCCGGCCGAAGCGGAATGCCGCCGACATATAGTTTGATCGATTGCGGGGAATCCAGTTTACTGGCGCCATAGCCAGACAATATATTGATCATGCCGGGCGCTACACCTAGATCGGGAACCAAAGTAACATTCGCCCTCTTAGCTTCCTCATGAAGCGCCAGGACTCTATCGGTAATGTGGCCAATATGTCCCCCAAGATCCACCACACTCGTTCCGGCTTCAATCGCCGCCTTTGCAACCTTTTCATTAAATGAGTAAAAAAGGGCGTTGAGAACAACATCATAATGTTGTAAAAATCGAACAAGCTCTTGCGAATTGCCCGCATCCAAACGGAACGCCTTTATTTTCGGGGAATGTATTTGGCGGCACACTTCCTCTGCCCGTTCCA
The DNA here is from genome assembly GCF_037980985.1 of Siminovitchia sp. FSL H7-0308. Classification (NCBI taxonomy): domain Bacteria; kingdom Bacillati; phylum Bacillota; class Bacilli; order Caryophanales; family Bacillaceae; genus Siminovitchia; species Siminovitchia sp. FSL H7-0308. The sequence continues at coordinate 1,228,528 of NZ_CP150282.1, read as the reverse complement.
AGTCGATATCCGCCAAACCCACCGCCTCTACATGTTTCCCTTTTACAAGATCCCTCGCCGCTTCCTTACCCATCAATCCTGCCCCTAATACTGCTGCACGCATACTTCTTCCCCTCCCCAGCTTTTTTATCATTTTATGCCGGGGGCGACGGAAGAATTAAAAGAGCGGGCAAAAATACAAGCGAATACCTCTTTTAGCGAATGAATCAGCCTTCGCCATATAGACTTTCAGAAAAAGAGGTTACTTTATCCCAAACAGTAAGGAAGGATTTTATTACCACTTAATGAAGGGCGGGGCAAATAACGCTTCTTCATCATTGTGAATCCCAAACAGTATAATTTTTATTACCAGCTAGTGTGTCTCTTTTTTGGTGCAATAACCACCAATCTCGGCAATTGTACAAAGAAATCGAAAGCGCTTTTAATTGATGTTGGATTGATTCACTTTTCCATACTTTTCTTTCAAAGTATATGTTAATACTTTACCTTGTAAATTTCTTGGCAACATCTTCACAAACTCGACTTTATGCGGGATTTTATATTTCGCCATTTTTCCAGTACAGTATTCAATGATTTCTCTCTCACTAACATCTTGATCATCATGTAAAGCGATAACCGCCATTGGCACCTCTCCCCACTGATCATGGGGGACTCCAATCACTGCCGCTTCCCGTACTGAAGGATGCTCATGTAAAACGGCCTCTATTTCAGCAGGATAGACATTAAATGCTCCTGAGATAATCATATCTTGCTTTCTTTCTACCAAATAATAAAAGCCTTCATCGTCCTGTCGAGCCATATCACCTAAGCCAAGCCACTCCCCCCGGAAAGCTTCATTCGTGGCTTGAGCATTATGATAATATCCTTTGCAAAGTGTAAGACCCCTAACAAGGATTTCTCCCACTTCTCCTTGCTTTACTTCGTTGCCATCTTGATCTACTATTTTTAATTCCATTCCCAACATAGGCAAACCGACGCAACGGTCTTTTTTTCTCATATATTCATGATGTAAATTGGCAGCGCCACCAAGCTCAGACGCGCCATAAAATTCATTTAGTTCTGCATTCGGAAAGAACTCGAGCGCTTTTGTCTTTGTACGAGTCAGTAGTGGTGCACCAACTGAAATAACTGATTTCATTGAAGATACATCAAAACTATTTTTTATTTCATCTGGCAATGCAAAAATCGCGTCTAACATGGGTGGCGCTAAAAAAGCGGTAGTGGTCTTTTCCTGATCGATCGCTTTTAATACTTCTAATGGATGGAATTGTTCTACTATATGAATCGGATTTCCCACGAACAGATTCGGCATTGCAATGGATATCGCAGCCGCACCAAACAGCGGCCCGGCAGCAAGTCCCTTTCCATTTCGGCTAATTGAAAATTCAATACTAAAGTGTGTAAGTACGAGATATAAACTTCTATGAGTATGAATAGCCCCTTTGGGAAGCCCAGTTGTTCCACCCGTGTACATCAAACATAATTCATCTAACTCGCTTAACGGTTCCGCTATTTCGGGCTCGCTGGCAGGGAAACGTTCTATCCATTCGTCATATATTGTAAAAGATAAGCGATCTTGATTCCCAACAGTTACAAAATATTTTGTTGTCAACAATTCTTGGTGAATTTTTGAAACCTCATCACCAAAACGGTAGTCGTACATAAATAATATAGCTCCGGAATCATCTAACACATGCTTTATTTCCCTCGCTGTAAAACGTGAATTTATCGGGACATACATAGCGCCAATTTTGCTGCAAGCTACTATGATTTCAAATAACTCATTGCCATTAAACAACATAAATGCCACTTTATCACCTTTTTGAATTCCTCTATCCAGTAAAGCGTTGCCCAATTGATTGACCCTATTATTAAATTGACGATAGGTAAATCTCTTCCCTTTAAATGAAAGCGCTACCTTTTCCGGGTAACGAATAGAATTGAGCTTGATCGGATCGCCAACAAGCATCTGCTTCATTTTTACCATCTCCTTTCGGTTTATGATTTGTATGAGCGTCGCACTGGAAGATCATATACTGCTTATTTTTCTCCTAAATGAGTACAACGTTAATACAATGAAGCACATTTTTCCTACTTCACTCATTCTCCACAATTCCATGATCAAAATGGAAATTGGTTTAAATGCTGTCCCCCGTCCATTGTGACGACTTCTCCATTCATAAAAGAAGCCTCATCTGAGAGGAGAAAATAGGCAAGTGCCGCAATTTCCTCAGGTTTGCCGCACCTTTTTAAGGGAATCGATTGTAAAGTTCTTTCCGCCATTTTCTCAGAAAGCACCAACTTATCAGCGCCGCCTGTTCCTTCAATTGGTCCGGGAGCTATTGCGTTTGAACGAATGCCATACTTGCTGCCCCATTCTACGGCAAGGGTGCGAGTCAAACTTAACACGCCAGCTTTGGCTGCGGCACTATGAACAACCCCTGCCCCGGCATCCCAGGCATAGGTGGCCACCATATTTAAAATGGTCCCTTTTTTCTGTTCATTTATCCAATACTGCCCCACTGCTTTTGTACAGTAAAACGTTCCGTTCAGAACAATATCAATGACTGAGTTCCACCCGTTAATGGATAAGTCCTCGGCAGCCACGACAAAATTGCCGGCGGCATTGTTCACAAGGTGATCGATCGTGCCAAAAACGCGGATTGTCTCTTCAACCATTCGTTTTACATCTTCAATACTGCGGACATCCATTGGAACATATGCTACTTCCCCTTTTGCCGTTTCCATCAATTCATCTTTTACAGCTTGCAGACGTTCTTCATTTCTTCCCGTGATGACGACATTCGCGCCTTCATTCGCAAAGCGCCGCGCCATCGCTTTCCCTAATCCACTAGAACCGCCTGTAACAATAACAACTTCATCTTTCATATCATATCCTCCCTGTATTTGCTGAAATGTTTGAAAAAATTCTTTATGTTATTGTTTGCTCCGTATAATACGTTTTGTATTGCTCTCTTAATATATTTTTTCTAATTTTTCCCGTGGCAGTGATCGGCAGCTTATCAACAAATATAACTTCTTTTGGTACTTGAAAGGCACTGAGATGTTCTTTACAATGCGTGACAATCTCGTTTTTCGTGACATTTACGCCTTCCTTCGGAATGACAAAAGCGGTGATTGCCTCTATCCAATGGGCATGTGGCAATCCTACGACGACAGCGTTTTCAATCTTTTCATGTAAGAGCAGAGTTTGCTCGACTAGAATGGATGCTACATTCTCACCCCCTGTTTTAATCATATCTTTCTTTCGATCCACAAACACTAATAAACCATCTTCATCAAAATATCCCAAGTCTCCTGTATGATGCCAACCATATAAACGGCTTTGCTCAGTTTCATCCGGCCGATTATAATAGCAAGCCATCACGTTGGGCCCGCGATGAACAATTTCTCCCACTTCACCTTTATCTAAAATATGACCATCTTCACCCATAATGGCTGTGTCATTAATAAGAGAAGGAATCCCCCAATACGATCCGAATTTGCTCAATTGATATTCTGGCCCAAAAATAACGGTTGCCGGGTACATCTCTGTTTGCCCCGTAGCTAAACAAAACTTTGCCTCAAATTCCTCAATACCGCTTTTTAATGTTTTTTCATCCATCGGCGCCATCGCATATACACAATAACGCAACGATTCAGTATCTTTCTTCGTTCTTGTCGGAACATGGAGCAGCGCACGATACATCATCGGAAGTCCGATCATAATCGTAATCTTTTCTTTTTTTACCGCTTCCAGATAGGAAGCTGGTTCAAATTGCCTAAAAACGACCATCGTACCGCCAATATGAATAAAAGACATCACAACCGAGTGCAGGGCACAATGAAAAATTGGCAAGATAACTGCCACGATATCATCTTTTTTAATCATCATCTCGACAATATTGCCCAAACTGGAAATAAAAACGGCGACATGGGGTATGGCTACTCCCCTCGGACTTCCAGTCGTACCGCTTGTATACATAATTTGTGCCAAATCCCGATCTTGAATATGAACTTCAGGTTCTGATGTATCTTCGCCATGTAAGAGTGCTTCAAAACTGCTCTGGTCACTACTTTGGCTACGCATATATAATATGTTGGGACAGCTTTTTTTCATCACATCGGCTTGTTGAATAAAATCTTTATCGACCAATATTAATTTCGCTTTTACATCCGATATGATGAAATTCTTTTCTTTCAGACTTACAGCGGGATTGATCGGAACCCAAACCAATCCGGCTTTTTGAATACCCAATATTGCCACAATAAGCTGCCAAGAATTCGCGCTAATTGTGACAATCCGATCCCCTTTTTCGAATCCTTTTTTTAATAAATAATGTGCAAACTGATTTGCTGCTTCATCCAACCGGGAAAATGTCATTCTTGTCTCCCCGTCAATGATCGCTATTTTATTTGGATGCCGACTTGCCGAACGCCGCACGATATCACCAACAGCAATACGATTGATAACTGAGATATCATTCATTTTTTTATCCTCCCAACTATTGTGAATAAAAGTCCAAGAATGAGATCATTTGAATGTTGCTGTTTTCGCAAAGCAATCATTAGCTTAAAATGGTACTATGCTTTTTCGTTGGCAGTGGAAAATCTTTCCTTCCAATTAATTCAAAACGATTGGAAATTTCTTTTCTTAGATTTCTGGGCATAATCAGCTCATCAATGACTAAATCTCCGGCAAGTTTAAAAATATCATATTCTGCCCTATACTCATCCCGAAGCATTTTCACCATTTCTACTTTTTCTTTAGGATCGGTTATGCTTTGAATCTTGTTAAAATAAACAGCATTTATCGCCGCTTCCGGACCCATAATGGCAATTTCGGCTGATGGCAAAGCAATGGTCGCGTCCGGTTCATATGCCGGCCCGGCCATTGCATAAATTCCAGCCCCATACGCTTTACGAACAACTACACATAGCTTGGGCACATTAGCAACGGAGCTTGCATATATAAAATTTCGCCCGCGTCGTAAAATACCAGCTTGCTCCACTTGAGTACCCACCATAAACCCGGGGGTATCACAAAGGAATAATAACGGGATATTATAAGCATCACATGTCCAGACAAATTTCGCCCCTTTATCAGCAGATTCTGGAAAAATAGCCCCTCCTTTCACCGCGGGCTGATTGGCAACGATTCCTATCGTTCTGCCATCCATTCTTGCAAAACCTGTAACAAGTTCTTTCGCGTAATCTTTTTTCACTTCCAAAAAGCTGTCTCCATCTACAAGGCAGTCAATTAATTCTTTCACATCGTACGCCTGATTTGGTTCTTGCGGGATAATCCGATCTATCTCTTCCGGACTGCGACTTGGGCTTTTGGCTGCTACTCTTTCAGGCGCCAATTCAAAATGATCAGGCAAATAAGACAGTAATTTTTTGACCGTTTCGGCCGCTTCTTCTTCTGTTTTGACAACAAAATCAACCGAACCGCTTTTCTCCGCGTGCATTCTTGCACCACCCAACTCTTCCACATCCACCTTTTGGCCGGTCGCCATTTGAACCATTCGCGGAGAAGCGATTGCCATCCCAGCCATTTCTTCCACCATTACCACGAAATCGCAAAACACTGGCATATAAGCTGTTCCTGCAAAGCAAGGGCCATATAAAACGCCAATTTGGGGAATTCTCCCCGACATAATACTGTGATTATAGAAAATTTTACCGCCAGAGTATTTTTCAACATGGTAGCCATTCGACTCATCAATTCTTCCACCAGAAGAATCGATTAAATAAAGAATAGGCCTCTTTCCTTTTAACGCAGCTTCTTGTGCGCGCAAAATTTTTTCACCGTGTTTTTTTCCAATAGACCCTGCTTTGACCGTAAAATCACTTGCTGTAAAATAAATGAGTCTGTCGTCCAGCTTTCCAGCACCCGTTATGATGCCATCATTAGGTAACTCTTTCTCAAAAACATTTGCAAATGTGCCCGTCTCATAATATATATTATCTTCGCCGAAATAGAGCCTAAGCCGATCCCGGACAAACAGCTTGTCCATTTTCTTTAATTTCTCATGATTTCGCTGCGGCCCTCCTTTTCGAATCCGCTCTATTTCATTCATTACGTTTTGCTCTCGATTCATCACCACTCAACCTTTCATCTGTACCTTTTTTCTTTATTTAAAAAGCTCGTTGTATACATTCCTTCCGTAAAACGGCTATCATTCATTGTGTCTATTAAAATGGGCAAATTCGTTTTTACCCCTGTAATCTCAATTTTTGCTAAAACCTCTTTCATTTTTGCAATGGCTTCACCCCTCGTACCGCCATGGGTAATGATTTTTCCAATCATTGGATCGTAAAATGGCGTTATGACATTTCCTTCTGCCACACCAAAATCAAAACGGGCTCCATGTTCAGGTAATTTTAATGTTGTCAACATGCCGGGAGATGGGAAAAAGCGCACGGGATCCTCTGCGTATAACCGGCATTCGATGGCGTGTCCATGTTGTTTAATATCTGTTTGTTCAACATCCAATTCGTATCCTGCCGCAATGTTTATTTGCATTTCAACTAAATCAACCCCAGTCGTTTCTTCTGTTATTGGGTGCTCCACTTGAAGCCTCGTATTCATTTCCAGAAAATAGAAGTTCATATGTTCATCAAAAATGAATTCCATCGTTCCTATATTCTGATAACCGATTTCCTTGGCGCCCTTAAGAGCTGTCCTTAATAGATTCTCCTTTACTTCTTTTGACAAAGCGGGGGTGGGCGATTCTTCAACCACCTTTTGATGCCGTCTTTGAATGGAACATTCTCTTTCATATAAATGAAGGGCATTTCCTTTTTGATCACATGCAATTTGTACTTCAATATGGCGGGGATGTTCAATCCATTTCTCAATGAACAACGCTCCATTGCCAAAATACATTTCGGCTCTTTTTTGGCTAGGATTAAAATGTTTCTCTAATTCAGCTTCACAATGAATGACCGACATGCCAATTCCCCCGCCTCCCGCACTTGCTTTCAGCATAATTGGATAACCAATTTCTTTGGCCAGTTGTTTCGCATCTCCAATATGTTGTAAACTCTTTTGAGAGCCGGGAACGACTGGAACACCAGCCTGTTTCATTAAATTACGCGCTTCTAATTTATCGCCCATTTTTTGAATGATCCCCGCCTGGGGACCGATAAAAGTGATCCCATTAGTTTCACACTCCATGGCAAAATCACTGCTTTCAGATAAAAAGCCATATCCCGGATGAATCGCATCAATATTTGCTTTTCGAGCTGCTTCCATGATTGCCTCCACATTCAAATAACTTTTTTGCACCTGTGGTTCCCCAATATAATAGGCTTCATCAGCCATCTGAACAAACGGGGCATCTTTATCAGCTTCGGAATAAACAGCTACGGATTGAATATTCAATCTCTTCAACGTGCGAATAATCCTGGACGCAATCTCACCACGATTAGCCACTAAAACTTTCTGCAACATCATTTGTATCTCCCTCTTTATTCGCGGTATAAATATCCCTACATCAATCTGGTTTTTTCAGCTTGAACAACTTTGTCTTTTTAGAAACCCGACTGCTTACATCTTCAGCAAGCTATAGAAACTTACAACGTTCAAGTACTACATCTTGTTCATTCATTTTTTATTTACGAGTATTTTCACTTTTGATGTGGCGACTTCCTCTTCCGTTTGCTTGACCAACTGTTGACGGACCGTCACCAAACCTGTTTCATTCTTATGCCCTGTTAATTCCGTCACTTCCAGGTTTACGTGAATCGTATCACCAATAAAAGTTGGATGATAAAAACGCACCACATCCATACTGTAAAAAGCAACTACAATACCAGGTTCAAAATGCAGTAATCCCGATCCAACAGAAAGAACGAGCAAACCGTGGGCAATTCGTTGTTGAAAAGGTGTTTGCCGTGCATATTCAGCGTCCGTATGGAGCGGATACCAATCTCCGCTTAGAGAAGCAAAATTTACAATATCCGCTTCGGTAATGGTCCTCCCTTTTGACTGCCATGACTCACCGATTTGATACTCTTCAAAATATTTTGCGAACAATTGTTATGCCTCCTCATCATGCTCGATGGCTTTTTTACGCAGAACAATCTTTAATACTTTCCCAGTCGCGTTTCTCAAAGTTAACGCCATCTTCCTTATATCTATATATCAAGTTGCTTCACTAAAATCTCCTTCATGATTTCCGTCGTACCGCCGCCGATCGCTTGAATTCTTGCATCCCGCCAGTAACGCTGTACAGGAAATTCCATCATATAGCCGTTTCCGCCGTGGATTTGCACAGCTTCATCACATACTCTACTACCCATTTCGCCCGCATAAGCTTTTGCCATCGTTGCTTCGGTTATGACATTTTCACCTTTGTTATAGTTGTAAATGGCACGGTATGTGATATATCTTGCCTTTTCGATATCGACAGCCATGTCAACCATTTTGTGGCGCAACACTTGGAACTGGCGGATCGGCTTCCCAAATTGAATGCGTTCTTTGCTATACTTCATCGCCTCTTCTAGCGCCTTTTCCGCTAAAGCAATGCTCGATAAAGCAAGAGTAAGGCGCTCCCACTGAAAGTTTTCCATTAAATATTTAAAGCCTTCATTTTCTTTTCCGAGTAAATTTTCTTTTGGTATTTTCACGTTTTCAAAGAACAGCTCCGCAGTGTCCGAGCCCCGCCATCCTAACTTTTGCAGCTTCTTTCCAATTGAAAAGCCTTCCCAGTCGGTTTCAACGATGAACAGGCTTATATTTTCGTGAACGGGACGCTCCCGCGTTTTGGCCGCGACGACAACATAATCGGCATTTGCCCCATTTGTAATAAATGTCTTTGTTCCATTTAAAATATAGTACTCTTCTTGCTTTTTGGCAGTTGATTGTATAGACGCGACATCGCTTCCTGCATATGGCTCTGTAATGCCCAATGCCGCCACCATCTCTCCTTTTACAGACGGAATTAAGTACTTTCTCTTTTGTTCCTCATTGCCAAAGCGCCAAATGGGTGTAGAGGCAATTCCGACATGGCCGCCGATCGAGGCGCTTACTCCTCCCGAACCACAATTCATTAACTCCTCCACAAAGACGGTTTCCATAATGAAATCCGAACCCATTCCACCGTATTCTTCCGGGTATTTAATTCCTAAATATCCAAGCTCCCCACACCTTTTAAACAGGCTTCTCGGAACTTGGCCCTCTTGTTCCCAGCGCTCGATATGTGGAGATATTTCCTTGTCGACAAAGCGGCGCACCGCCTTGCGGAAGATCTCATGTTCTTCTTGAAACATCCAATGCTTCACCCTGGCACACCCCTTCAATATTCTTCTAATCCCAGTTGTTTTGCGATAATTTCTTTCATAACCTCGTCTGTTCCGGCGCCTATTCGATGCAGCCGGGTGTCCCGCCAAACTCGCTGAATCGGATATTCCATCATATAGCCGTTTCCGCCTAATATTTGCAAAGCGCGATCCGCCACCCAATGAGCTGTTTGCGCAGCCGCCATTTTAACCATTGAAATTTCTTTACTCGGAATTTCACCTTTTGAAAAGCGGTAAGCAAGTGCATACGTCATTTCTTTACACACTTCGATTTCTGTTTTCATGTCGACAAGCAAATGGCTGATCACTTGGAAATTGGCGATTGGCTGTCCAAATTGTTTTCGCTCTTTTGCATAACGATAAGCATATTCATACGCATATTCGGATATCCCGATCGAGCCGGCGGCGGAGATCATTCTTTCACCTTGCAACTCCCACATAATTTGAGCAAATCCGTTCCCTTCTTTTCCAAGTATATTGTCCAAAGGAACTCGGACATTTTCAAACACAATTTCGGCTGTATCACTTGACCTCATACCGACCTTATCTAGTTTTTTACTCACCGTAATTCCCGGCCTATCCATCTCAACAAGAATCATGCTCAGCCCTTTATACCCTGGCGCATCAGACGTGCGAACGACAAGAGTAATGAAATCAGCTCGCGGCCCATTTGTAATAAACATTTTTGCTCCATTAATGACCCAATCATTCCCGTCGTTCACCGCTCTCGTCTGAATCGATGCGACATCAGAGCCATGATTAGGTTCCGAAATACCAATGGCCGCCAGCTTTTCACCTTGAAGAGCCGGTTTTAAAAAACGCTCCTTTTGCTCCTCATTACCAAACTCTAGTATTGGTGGGGTCGCCATATCGGTTTGGACACCGATCGCCATTGGAAAACCGCCAAAGCCCGTGCGACTTAACTCTTCCGCCAAAATAACTCCCGCGAAATAATCCCATCCTTGCCCGCCGGCCTCTTTCGGATAGCGGAGGCCTAAAAAACCAAGCTCGCCCATCCTTTGTAGAATCTCTCTTGGAAATTCACCTTTTTCCTCCCATTCGCCTAAAAATGGCGTCACCTCTTTCTCTAAAAATTGCCGAATTGTTTTTCTCAATAAACGATGTTCCTCTGTAAAATAGGGCGCATAATTCATCGATTCATCACCTTGCTTTTCCCCCTCACTTCACGTTAAATGAATCAGGAACTTCTATTTCAAAACGTAAAATATTCGATCCAAAGCATTTTCCTAAATGATCAATCCGCATCGAAGAAGAACCTCCACCATCCAACGCTTCATAACAAACGAAATTTAACGCTTCAATATTTGGAAGTTCATACCGATTGATCTCCCCTAACACAAGGCCTTTAAAAAAAGCTGTCATTCTAGCAACAGTCATTTGTTCAACAAGAAGGGGATAGTAATCTTTGTGATTGGCAAACACCGCGATATTCACCGTATTTCCTTTATCTCCTGAACGAGCATGGGCAATTTCTTTTAACCTAACCTTAGCCACTAAATATCACACCTCCTTTACTTCAACTGTTACCCTCTCTTCAATCAACGTTCTCGGTATAAGAGATGACCACATACCAATTTGCTGTCTCGTCGGTATATTCCCGATATATGACATGGATGGCGGGCCGTTTAATCCCAGCGGCGGAAATAAGCGAAAGAAAGAATCCGCCTTTTGCTTGCATTCGGATTTTACAGCCATGCGCAAGTATATTTCATTCAGCTCTCCTTCCGGCTCATGAGACAGAGGTCCATGCAAAGAGTTATAGCCGACATAATCCGCTCGGATTTCATCAAATTCAAGCTTTTTTCTTTCCATCTGCCGATAAATAATTTGCTCGGCCAACTTTGCCTTTTGTAATGCGTCGGGCCAACAATAGCCAATAAGCACTTGCCCCAAAAAGCCGTCCGCATATCCCATCACGACTTTTAAATCTGGCGGTTTTTCTTTCCCTTTTACACCTGTTACCTTCACTTTATGGGGCACGATTTCTTCTAACTGGACATTTGTCACATCCATCACAACATCCGGTGTCACATATGCCGCCGGATCATGAATTTCATATAGCATTTGTTCTTTGATCGTTTTCTTGTTCACGATCCCGCCACACTCTTCCACCTTACTGATGACGAATTCCCCGGTCTCATTGACTTCGGCAATGGGGTAGCCAATCGTTTCATACCCTTCGACCTCTTGCCAACCGCCGATAAAATTTCCTCCCGTCGACTGAGCGGAGCATTCTAACAAATGTCCCATAAAAACGCCGCTTGCCAACCGGTCCCATTCATCTTCCAGCCAGCCAAATTCATATATCAACGGAGCTAAAAACTGCGCAGTATCCGTTGTCCGGCCACTAATTACAATATCAGCCCCTTGCCTTAACGCCTCCACTAACGGTTGCGCTCCAAGGTAAGCATTGGCAAACAGCAATCTTTCTTGAATATTTTTCGCTAAAGGCCGCTTTGTCTCCACATCTTGAAAAAAGACCCCTTTTTCCTTTAATGGATCACTATCGGATAAAATGTTATCACCGGTGACCACCGCGACTTTCAAATCCGTTATGCCCAGTTCCTTTGCCATCTGCAATACGATTGCTTGTGCCCCTTTTGGATTTAACCCGCCTGCATTCGTCAGTATTTTAAACCTTTTCTTTTTTACATAAGGTAAAAGCGCTTTCATAAATAGGTATAAATCACGTGTATACCCCATATCCGGATTTTTGTCTTTATCTTTGGCAAGAATGGCCATCGTTAATTCAGCTAAAGCATCAAAAGCCAAATAATCGACATTTCCATACTTTGCGTTGGCTATGGCGCCATCTACTGAATCTCCATAAAATCCTTGGGCAGCACCTACTCTGATTGATTTCAAGTAAGGTCATCCTTTCAAGTACTCGTTATTCCATTTCTACGACTACATCATTTTCCTGAACAAAATCTCCTTCCTGTACATTTATTTTCGATACTTTTCCGTCCAGCGGTGCTTCCACTGGAATTTCCATTTTCATGGACTCCAAAATAATCAAAGCATCACCTTTATTCACCAGATCTCCTTCGCCAACTTGAATCTTCCATACAGTACCCCCCATTGGTGCATATGCCTTCATTTTTATTTTCCTCCTCACTATTTACCTTTCCATTCCGGTTTCCGTTTTTCTAAAAAGGCTGAAGCGCCTTCTTTTAAATCTTCACTGCGAAATGATACCAAGCGAAGTGTCGATAATAAATCAAACGACTTAGCCAAATCTATTTGTTCTGTTGTATAAAATGCATCCAATGCCAATCTTACTGCAAGGGGGCTATACGAACAGATCGTTTCTGCTACTTTCCAAGTCTCTTCCTCTAATTGAGCGTGCGGAACGACTTTATGAACAAGATTTACTTCCTCGGCTTCCTTTGCAGATAACACTTTCGCGGTGAGCATCATTTCCATTACTTTTCTTTCCCCAACAGCACGCCGAACCCACGGTAATATCACAAAAGGAACTAATCCTAATCGCAATTCAGTTAAACCAAGTGTGGCCTGATCTGAAGCAATGGCGATATGGCTCATTGCTGCCAAACCCGTCCCGCCACCCAAAGCCGGGCCATTTACAGCCGTAATAATGGGAGTTGAAACCTCGGCCCCTAACCGAAATAATTCATTACTTTTTATTCCCTCATCATATAATTGTGGCACCGGCTTCACAAAGTTCTCTTTAAACTCTTTCAAGTTACCACCTGCCGAGAATGCTTTTCCACTGCCAGTAACAACAATGGCCCGAACTGTTTTGTCCCGATCAGCTCTTCGAATAGCGTTCACCAAATCTCCCGCCAGCTGTTCTGTCAATGGATTCCTTAATTTCGGGAGGTTTAATTGTATTTTTACAACATGATCACTTTGTTCATATAAAACGGTTTCATATGCCATCCTCTTCTCCCCTCACTTTGCATAAAGTGTTGTTGCGAATGAGCTAGTTGCAAATATATAATGCAATTTACATGCCAAATAGATAACATAGAACAAAGCCCAGAAGATAGCCTCTCCCCTGTTCAAAAACGTCCCGCTCATTTGTTTTAATATTTGTACAATTGTGTCGTTTATTGTATATTTGATTATAAAGTGAAACTTCATTCAGTAGCCTCCTACTGAATGTTAGTTGAACCAATCGGGCATTTAGGTGCCGTTTTCTACCACTTGGACCTTTTGTATCAACTCAGATTTTGAAGTGGGAGTCTTACGGCACCTTACATGCGGGATAAAGTGAAACTTCATTCAGTAGGGCTCCTACTGAATGTTAGTTGAACCAATCGGGCATTTAGGTGCCGTTTTCTACCACTTGGACCTTTTGGTATCAACTCAGGTCTTGAAGTGGGAGTCTTACGCACCTTACATGCGGGATAAAGTGAAACTTCATTCAGTAGGGCTCCTACTGAATGTTAGTTGAACCAATCGGGCATTTAGGTGCCGTTTTCTACCACTTAGACCTTTTGGTATCAACTCAGGTCTTGAAGTGGGAGTCTTACGCACCTTACATGCGGGATAAAGTGAAACTTCATTCAGTAGGGCTCCTACTGAATGTTAGTTGAACCAATCGGGCATTTAGGTGCCGTTTTCTACCACTTGGACCTTTTGTATCAACTCAGATTTTGAAGTGGGAGTCTTACGGCACCTTACATGCGGGATAAATGAGACATGAATGGGGAAGAAGGTGTCATAATGAAAGTGAAAAAAATCCTTTCTACAAACTTCATTTCTTTATCCAAACACCACAAGATAAAAGATGTGTTAAGTTTATTTTTAAAAAAGCATCAGGATATTGCTTGTGTCGTAGAAAAGCGCCGCCTAATCGGGATTGTGACCAAATATTCATTATATCGTTTGCTCTTAACGACAAACGACATTCATCACCCCGTTAAAGAGGCCATCATTTACAATCCCATCACATTAAATCAAAACGATAACATTTATCGTTCAAGAGAGAAGCTAGTGAATCTGAAAGTCGCCCATGCCGTCGTTGTTGATGATCGCAACCATGTTGTCGGGATTATTTCCAGAGCTAATATATTTCAAGGACTCGTGGCGGAAACACAACATTTATCAAAGAAGTTAAATAATTTAATGAACAACCTGCAAACGATGATCATTTCGGTCGATCTAAACCTCACGATTACAACCCTTAATCATTCAGCGAAAAAAATCATTGGATCATCGAACAAAAATTGTATTGGTACACATATTGGACATTTTCTTCCGGAGCTAACGCAACATATTGTAGATGTCATTCAAACAGATCAATTAATCGACTTTGAAAACACCGTGATCAACAACACCACATATATCAGTTCTTTTATCCCCATTAAAGCGTGGGGACAAATAAACGGAGTCATGATCGTTTTAGAAAATGTTTCAAAATATGAAAAAATCGCCAGTGAATTGGAAACAACAAAAAGAATTGAAAAAATGCTCGACAGTGCTTTGGAAGCCGCCTACGACGGCATAGTCATCACAGACCCAAACGGAAAGATCATGAAAGTGAATCAAGGCTTTTTAGAATTACTGGATTACCATCATGAGAATGAACTAATCGGAAAACCGATAGAAACCATCGCTCCTGAAATACCAAGCGAAAAAAGTATTAAACAAAGAAAACAAATAGAAGGTGAATACATACATATCAACGGCTATAAATCTGTAGTGACGCAAACACCGATATATCGAAATAATGAAAATATTGGAATCATCATTAAAATCATCTTTAGACAACTAGAATTATGGAAAGATTTATTTCATCACATGGATCGGCTGGAAACAGAAATATCTTACTATCGGAGCAAATTAAAGGAAGTCTCCGAACAAGAAGCACATTTTAATCACATCATTTCATCCAGTCCACTCATTCAAAGCTTAAAAAGTAATGCTCATGTTGCTGCCAAAGGATTCTCTAATATATTAATGACAGGTGAAAGCGGGACAGGAAAAGAATTATTTGCCCAAGGTATTCACAATGCTTCCGGCAGAACGGGACAATTTGTCAAAATTAATTGCGCCGCCATTCCCGTTGACTTACTGGAATCTGAACTTTTCGGTTATGAAGAAGGAGCCTTTACGGGGGCAAAAAAAGACGGAAAGGCAGGAAAATTCGATCTTGCCAATGAAGGGACTCTGTTTCTGGATGAAATTGGAGATATGCCGATTTCTTTACAAGTAAAGCTGTTACGTGTTCTTCAAGATAAAAAATTCGAACGGATCGGCGGCACAAACACCATTTATACAGATGCAAGAATCATTTCCGCGACTAATAGAGATTTACTTAGTATGGTACAAGCGGGAACATTTAGGGCAGATTTATATTATCGAATTAATGTCATTCATCTACACCTTCCGCCATTGAGAGAAAGGAAAGAAGACATTCCCTATCTTTGTGACTATTTTATCCAAAAATTCAATCAGAAAATGAATAAAAAAATTCGCGGGGTCACACCCGAAGCATTGCTCATGTTAAAAGACTATCATTGGCCAGGGAACATAAGAGAGTTAGAAAATATTTTAGAGCGTGCTTTTCACTTTTGCAATAAACAATGGATTCTTCCCGAGAATATACTTCTAGATCTCCCAAAAGAAAGAAAAACAATTAAAGCGGAAAGCAATCATCATAAAAACAACTTGTCCAATGCTAAAAAAATAATGGATGATACGGAGAAAAAACTGATTATTCAAGCCCTTACTACAGCAAACGGAAATCGAACAGAGGCCGCCAAACTATTACATATTAGCCGCTCTGCTCTCTATTACAAGATGAAAAAATATCATATTAAAGAGTTAAACGATTTCCATTAGCGGCTTTTTCTTTTTGATGAACATGATGATTGTTCCACCTGTTACTTGGTGGCTTTGGTTCAAGACAAACACTTATCCCAAACAAAAACGGGGAACCCATCATGGGCCGCCCCGTTTTCTTTCCCACGCAGTTCACTCCAGTCCCTCTATCCAGTAGCCCGCTTCCGCAAACGATTAATACATTTCTCTCCAAAATTGCTCTGGATTCTCTATTTTCACATCATCATATTCGCATACAATCTCTTCAAGACCGATTGGCGCGTCAAAATCAACTTCATACCAAGGATTTTTGTCTGGCGGACCAAAGCTAACCTTCAGGTTTTTTTCAGTTATATCAAATACCATGCTTCTAAGTGTACCCATTCCACTGGAATAAAAATGGCAACAGGGACCATCTGGATAGCATGTAGAAAGCAGCTTCCTTATCTTTTCATCATTCAAATAAGGGGCTTCTCGCAATAATGAATTCCACACGGAAGAATAACGCATTTCGGAATGCCAAAAATGATATTCATCAAATTCTTTCATTTCTGGGCTTGTATAGTGATTGGTGGCGACTAATACATCACCAAAAGGTTTCCGTTCGGAAATTCTTTTCTTGTCGGTTGAAAAACTTGCCACCTCAAAAACAGATGCATGATGCGAAGCATCTGCTACTAAAAAGTTCGCATTCGTACACAACGGGATTTCTTCAAGCAAACATTTCGCTTCATAAACATCTTTACAGCGGTCTAAAATGGCACGAATGGCAACCCAAAACTCGCAACCGTTTCCAGCGAGAGGTTTCAAGTAGGCGGTACTGGACATGGAAACAACGAGTCCATATTCATTCATGCCGTCCATTCTGCCCGCATTTTGCAGCGAAAAACCAATATGCTTTGGCTTTCCAGTTACCCGGGTAATGCATAAGCTTCTTTCATCCCTTACGAAATATTCATAGCTCCTTCCCACATAAAAATGTCCATCGCTCGTGTTTGAAGGGAGCACCGCAAATTGGCAGCAATGAGGAGAGTCGTGATATGAATTCGCGTAACCAATTATTTTTTCGGATTCTATCCCTACTACATCAGCAAACCCTTGGATTTCATCCACAAAACCGGGACATATTTTATCTATTAACATCATTCTCTTATGGGCAATTGCCGGAGATAGATAGTCCCGTCCTTCCATGGGACTAATAAAATAAGAGATATCTTCCGGATAATTCTCTTTTAAAGTAATGGCCCGCTGTTTTCCTACCTCATAATGGCTTCCCTCAGCCACATGGATGTCAAATATCATAGGGTCTTTTTTTTCATTATTCAGCATATCCTTGCATCCTTCCTTTATCATATTGTTTTTCAAAATCTCTATACGAGATAACGTCATCCTAGCATAATAAAAAAATTAGGTCTATTGTGAAAAATAAAAACAGGCACATATAGCATAAAAATAAAAAAGCTGAAATGTAACAGTCTATAATGGTGACCTACCCTTTCATCCGCGAATAAGAAAAACACTCCGATCTCTGTCAGAGTGTTTCCCAGCACCCACCCTCTTACAACATTCTTTTTGCTTCTGTACCATCATGATCGATCCAACTCTATTAGAAAAACGCAATCACGTGATGACGAGATACTGAGTTGTTTCACACAATTATATCGATCATTCAGCAACATCTTTTTCCGATACGGCACGATACACAATAAACGCCAAGATCACCGCTGCTACCGACATCATAAAAGCAATGAAGTATACGAGTTCAACCCCAGCCACCATCGCCTGGTGAATAGTGGCGGAATCCTGGGGATTATTTGCATGTTGCAAAAAGTGAAGCTGTCTTGTGTTCATGATGCTAATAAACACCGAGACGCCGATAGCCCCGGCCACCGGCTGCAATGTTGTCATCACGGCAGTCCCATGCGGATACAAATGTTTTGGCAGCTGATTTAAGCCATTTGTCTCCGCAGGCATCATGATGGCCGAAACCGATAGCATCAATAGAATATACCCAACGATGACTACCCATAGAGGCGTATCCGTATGTAATCTGCTCATCATCAACATCGTTCCGCTCAACACAATCGTGGCAGGGATCATCAACACGCGCGGGCCAAATTTATCAAATAAATGACCCATGAACGGCGCCATTGCCCCATTCAATATACTCCCAGGCAGTAAAACGAGTCCTGCGGTGGCTGCCGTTAAAGCCAGCGGTCCTTGCATATAAATCGGTAAAATGATTTCGGAAGCAAACATGGCCATCATAATAATTAAGAACATCAAAACCGCGTGTGTATACATCGGGTATTTAAAAACCCTTAAATTCATTACCGGTTCATCCAGTTTTAGCTGTCTGATGGAAAATAAAGCGATACCTACAACTCCGGCAATGATTGGAATATAGACAGTTGCGCTGAAAAATCCGCCCTCACTTTCTCCCATCGCGCTAAACCCATAAATAATGGCGCCAAATCCAATGGTTGAGAACGCAATGGACGGGATATCAATCTTCGGTTTCGTCACTTCCGACACATTCATGAGATATTTATAAGCAAATGCGATCGAGAATAAAGCGAATGGAATCACAATGATAAATAAAAAGCGCCATCCCAAGTATTCTACAATGACACCCGACAAAGTTGGTCCAATAGCAGGAGCAAACATCATGACAAGACCGATAACCCCCATCACCTTTCCTCGTCTTTCCGGCGGAAAAACCAATAAAAACACATTAAAGATAATGGGCATAAGCAATCCTGTTCCAGCAGCCTGGATTAAGCGTCCAACTAATAAAATCGGAAAAGTGGGCGCAGCAGCACTGATGACTGTGCCAACCGTAAAAACGATCATCGTCCCCAAAAATAATTGTCTAGTTGTGAACCATTGCAATAATAAGGCAGAGACCGGAATAACGATCCCCATCACCAACATGAAACCTGTAACCATCCATTGGACTGTTGGCAACGAAATGTGAAATTCTTCCATCAACGTCGTAAGGGCAATATTTAATAACGTTTCGTTTAACAGCGCAAAAAAAGCACCCACGATCAAAGAGATCATGATCGGCATTACTTTTACATTCGGATCGTCAGCCAGAAACTCGTACTTTTTCATTTGTTGATTGTCTTTCATACAAATCTCCTTTATTCAGTAAAAAATAGGCATAACCCATCCTGTTCCGGCAGCCTGGATTAAACGTCCAACTAATAAAATCGGAAAAGTGTACGCTGCAGCGCTGATGACTGTACCAACCGTAAAAATGAGTATCATCCCTAATAATAATTGTCTAGTTGTGAACCACCATTGCAATAATAAGACAGAGACAGGAATGACAATCCCCATCACCAACATAAAACCTGTAACCATCCATGGAAATGTCCGTAATGAAATGTGAAATTCTTGCATCAACGTTGTAGTAAAGGCAATATTGAAGAGCGTTTCGTTTAACACTACAAAAAAGCCCCCACGTTCAAGGAAATCATAATCGGTATTACTTTTACATTCGGATCGTCAGACAGAAACCCGCATTTTTTCATTTGCTGATTGTCTTTCATACAAACAAAGCTCCTTTATTCAATAAAGTGAAACTTCATTCAGTAGAAGTTTTCTTCCATTAGTTGAACCAATCGGGCATTTGGGTGCCGTTTTCTCACACTTAGACCATTTGGTATCGACTCAGGTCTTGAAGTGGGAGTCTTACGGCACCTTACATGCCGGATAAAGTGAAACTTCATCAGTAGGGGTTTTCCCTACTGAATGTTAGTTGAACCAATCGGGCATTTAGGTGCCGTTTTCTACCACTTGGACTTTTGTATCCACTCAAGATTTTGAAGTGGTGTATACGGCACCTTACATGCCGGATAAAGTGAAACTTCATTCAGTAGAAGTTTTCTTCCATTAGTTGAACCAATCGGGCATTTAGGTGCCGTTTTCTCACACTTAGACCCTTTTGTATCGACTCAGGTCTTGAAGTGGGAGTCTTACGGCACCTTACATGCCGGATAAAAAGTGGCAGGTCCACTTATATTGTTAAAAAAACAAACTCGTGCAGATTCAACAGCTCTCTCTTGAGTAAACACCCGCAACAGCCAGTACATGAGATCCGCGCATTAAATCATATCGACCTTTTCGATATTTCTGATTGACCAAAAGGCGATGACAATGCCGATCACCGCAAGGAAGAGCGGAATATAAACAATGGAAGCTGTAGAGAAAACTGGGTTATGCGAACTGATAAGAGAAACGATTAAAATAGACGATATTATGGTTGCCGGAACCGAATATTTGCGCATTCCGAAATATAGCGGGATTAAACTGGTTCCCGCTGCGGCAAACGCGAACGTGACCATACTCAACAGTTGTTGGCCTAAAGCAGCTGTAGAAAAGGTTCCCGGGATAAACTCAAAATATGAATCAAAGACGATAATGGAAACAAGCACAAACACATTGGAAATGAAAATCGTGATAAAAGTTAATAAACCAATGATCCATAATTTGACTACTATAAACTTCTTCCTGGGAACGGGATATGTAAAAAGGACATTGGTTGTTTTATTTTTAAATTCTTCAATAATGAACTTTGTAATTAATACTGCGGCAAAGATAATAAACGTAGCCCTTACCAACGTACCCGCAATTAAGAAAGCTTCATCATAGCTTGAAATCCCGACGTTTCCTTCCAGTTTTTCTACATAACCGATGCAAACGAGCAATGCTGCAATAAGGATGTTCGCAATAATGACTCCCTTCACATACCATCCTAATTTGAATTTCTTTAATTCCAATTTCATTAATGTAAACAATGAACAATCACCTCGTACAATGTGTAATCAATTTACCCGGATGTGCTTTCTTCTTTGTTGATTAATGCCAAAAAATATTCTTCCAACGAAGTTACTTGTTTATTGATGGATTCAATTTCGATCCCATTTAGAATCATTGTCTTAGAGATGTCTGTTTGGGATATACCTTGCTCATAAATACGAATCATTCTTTGTTGGATAATTTTAAAATTGGTAATCTGCAGCTTATCTTCAAGGACAACACATGCTTGTGTCGGATTGGTTGTCACCAACTCAATATATTCCGTGTTTTCCCCTTTTAATTTCTCCATAGACACTTCGGTAATCAATCTTCCCTTGCTTATCACTCCGATCGTATCGGCCATTTGCTCGATTTCAGCCAATATGTGACTGGAAACTAACAACGTGATCCCGTACTCTTTGCATAGTACAAGAAATAAATGTCTGATCTCTTTGATCCCGATGGGATCGAGCCCATTAATCGGTTCATCAAGAATCAACAATTCCGGCCTGGTGATAATGGCTCTGGCGATGCCCAGCCGCTGCTTCATGCCGAGTGAAAATTGCGAGATGGATTTGTTGTCGACATGTTTTAAATTCACCATGTCCAACGCTTCTTCAATGGCATGATGATGATGGTAACCCATGTATTCACAATGAAGCTCCAAATTTTCCCTAGCTGTCAATTTTTCGTAAAAAATGGGATATTCAATCATGCTGCCCATTCTTCCCAACACGTCATATGACGAAGATGTTAGCACTTGACCAAATATTTCAATCTCTCCGGATGTCGGCTTCACCAAGTTTGTCAGCATTTTCATGATGGTTGTTTTTCCGGCGCCATTTGGTCCGAGAAATCCGTAAATTTCTCCTTTCTTAATATTCATGCTGACATTTGAGACAACTTCTTGTCCTTGAAAACATTTCGTCAAGTTGCGGGTCTTAACGATATACACACAGTTCATCCTTCCTGACTCCATTCAGTAGTTTGGTTGCTGCTTTCTATCTTAACAACCGACTGTTTCTTTTTTCTTTCTGAAACCTTAAGAATTTCTTAAGTTGTCAATAGGTAAATCGCTTGAATGTGATTGTAAAGGTTGTCTTTTCATTCGGTATACTATGCAAGTGTATTTTTCCGTTCATTTTTTCCACAAGCCTTTTTGTAATGGTCAATCCCAAACCGCTTCCTTGAAATGCTTTGTTTCTTGACTCTTCCAATGTAAACATTCTTTCAAATACTTGATCCTGCTCTTGCTCCGCTATCCCCTTTCCTTTGTCCCACACTTCGACATATACCTGTTTATCGTCATAGAACAAAGCTAAGCCAACCACATTCCCGTCCCCGCCATAGCGAATGGCATTGGACAATAAATTGTGCAAAATCCGATCCAGGGCCTCCTTATTGCCCAATACATATACGGGCTCCTCAGGGAGTTGGAGATCCACTTCAAGGCCATTTGCTTCTACAAAATCATAGAATGAAAGTATATTTTGTTTACACACTTCAATCATATTGATTTTTGTTAATTGGATTTGTTTATCGCCGGATTCTAATTTGGCCAGGTCAAAAAAAGCATTCATGAATTGAATGATTTCCAGCGTTTTTTTCTCGACATGGCGCAATCGCCTTTCCCTTTCTTTTAGAGCGATGTTTTGATCATTTTTCAGCGTTTCGATATAGCCCAACACAACCGTTAATGGCGTTTTTAAGTCATGTGAAATGTTTGCCAACATTCTCTTCATGGAGTGTCTTGATTTTTCAAACATGGCCCTTTCACGTTGTTGCTTATCTAATAAAAGATTGATTTCTATCAATAACGCTCTCAATTCTTGATCGTCTGTCAGCAATAAAAGTTGCTCTTTGGAATCCTGACTTAATATGCTGTTGATTTTTTTGGCCATATACATTAGGTGTTTATTCCTCGTTTTCTTTTGTTGCTGTTGTACAATGATAAAAGCAACCAATACACATATAATGGCCAGCAACACAACGTTCATGTTAAAACTCCCCGAGCCTGTATCCAATGCCCCAAAGTGTCTTGATATACTTTGGATTGGATGGATTGTCTTCTATTTTTTCCCTCAACCGGCTTATATGCACATTAATAATGTTTGCATCCCCATAATATTCTTCATTCCAAACAGACCGGTATATTTGCTCTTTCGTAAATACTTTTGTTGGATGCAAAACAAATAGCTTTAATATTTCCCATTCTTTTGATGTTAATTGAATAGATACCCCATGTTTGCTGACAAGGAAATTGTCCATATCAAGCTCAAGCTCATGAACGTGAATAATCGGTTGATGAACATTCTCTTTTTTACTGGAATAACCGGCCCTTCTGAGTGCGGCTTTTACCCGGGCCAGCAGTTCGATCATCGAAAAGGGCTTAGCGATATAATCATCTGCGCCAAAGCCCAATCCCAGCGCTTTATCGACATCACTATCTTTAGCGGATAGGATCAGAACAGGAACGAGACTCTGTTCCCTTATTTCTTTTAAACAGTCCATTCCATTCATTTTCGGCAACATTAAATCCAAGAGAATCAAGTCAAAAGAGTGTGTATAAAACAACTTCATCGCTTCTTCTCCATCAGATGCATGCAGCATACGGAAGCCCTCTTTCGTTAAATACGTTGTAACCATTTCACGAATCGACTCGTCATCTTCAATAAGCAAAATATTTTCCTGCATCGTTACATGCCCTCATTCCACAAATGATCTACATTAATTTTACTACAAAAATAACAATGATTTCGCAAACTTTACGAAACCACCATGATTACAGGTACCATTATTTCCCCATGTTTTAGCATGTTGCTTTGTGAATTAGTTGTCCGACATCTGTCTGCCATTGACAACATGATACACCTTCATTATAGTCATAATAGATATTACTACTATATAGGAGGGGTACCTTGGAACATGTTATAGACAAATTTGAAGAGATTGGTTTTTCAAAGAATGAAGCAAAGGCTTATATGGCACTGCTCGCAAAGTCCCCATTGACTGGATATGAAATTAGTAAAAAAAGCGGTGTTCCCCGATCAATGGTTTATGCGGTAGTTGAAAAATTAGTAGCAAAGGAAGCGATCTTGGAATTACGAACCGATCCACCGACTTATGTTCCAATACCTGTAAAAGAACTCGTGATGAATCGAAAAAAACAAGCGGAAGAAACCTTTGATTTTTTAGAAAGAGAACTGAGCACTATTGAAAAACCGGTAAAGGTCGAAGTCATCCAACATTTAGAAGGTCGAAAATATATTTTAAATGCTATGAAAAAACTAATGAACGGTGCATATGAAGAGATTTGGCTTTCTTTATGGGAAGATGAACTGGGGGATTTACAAACGACTGTAGAAACACAATGTAAAAACGGAAAAGAAATGTATTCAGTGCTCTTTACAGATCAAGAAACGGACTCTTTCGGCAAATCTTTTTATCATCACAAACATACCTCTACGATTGAAAAACAGCGAATGGGGCAAAGATTATCTATTGTGATTAGAGATCATGAAGAAGTATTAATTGCAGGTTTTATAGATGGCCAGATTCCACAAGCCATTCAAACGAAAGATACGATGCTCATTCTTTTAGCAAAAGAATATATACGCCACGATATGATGATGAAAATAGTGGGCAACAAATTTGGCCATGAACAGCTTGATGCACTTTGGCGTAAGGATGACTTACTCAATTACATTGTTCAGAACGAGAAAAAGCAAGGTGAATAATAGTGTATGCGGAAGTTTTTTTGGTGGGGATTTTAGCCGGGTTATCTCCTGGTCCGGACTTTGTTGTCGTAGTGAAAAACAGTTTAATGTTGGGGAGAAAAAACGGGATCTTTACGGCATTGGGAATTTCTTGTGCACTTATTGTCCGCATTACTTATACCATTTTAGGATTTACGATTTTATTGGAAAAATGGCCGATGCTCTTTCAATTCGTTAAACTTCTTGGCGCAGGATATTTACTGTGGTTAGGTTTTCAAGGTATTCGATCGCGGGCAAAACCTGAAGCTTCTCCTTTTGTCTCTTACCAATCTGCGGCACCAACTACATGAAGGAAAAGTTTTTGGCAAGGATTTTTATGCAACGTCTTAAATCCCAAATCTGCCTTGTTTTTTCTAAGTATTTTTTCACAATTGATAGATGCAAATACTTCGGGGTGGTTGAGATGGATTTATGGCGGAGAAATCATTTTTGCTGTGAGTCTGTGGTTTATTTTGCTGGCAACACTGATTTCCAATCGTTATTTTCGAACATTTTATCAAAAACATATGCATTGGTTTGACCGCGGACTAGGTGCCATGTTAATGATTTTTGGAGTGATCATTGGCTACACGACAGTTTCATATATTGCAGAGGAGGTTGTCAATTGACAGTAGAACTATATGTAGAAAATAGCTTTCTGAAAGAATGTCAAGCCAACATCGTTTCAATGGATGGACGGTTTGTCTCATTCAATCAAACCATTTTTTACCCGGGATGAGGCGGCCAGCCATCCGATAAAGGGTTGATGCAACAGGAGGGACAAGCTTACAAAGTCGTAAACGTTAGAAAAGAAAATGGAGAAATTGTTCACGAGCTTGATCGCCCATTACAAAATGGAAGTAGTCCAGTAATCATGAAGATTGATTGGCCTTGGCGGTTTCGAAATATGCGATATCATACATTATTACATGTGATTGCCGGATATATTTACCAACATTACAAAGCATTGGCTACGAGCAGCCACATTGAAAAAGAGTATGCCAGAATAGAGTCGGCTTTTCCAGACGATGTAATCGAAACCGTTCCGTTTGAACAACTCGATCAATCGCTTAAAAACGTATTAGCACAACCGCACGATGTTCATACTACAATCATTAGCAGAAAAGAGGCGGAGAAAAAGGAAGGAGCTATTAAAACGGTCATCAACCTTTTGCCACAGCAACTTCATAAAATTAGAATTGTTCAAATTGACAATATCGACGAACAAGCCTGCGGAGGAACGCATGTGAAAAACACAAAAGATATTGGGGATTTTTCTATCATAAAAATTCAAAATAAAGGCCCTAAGAAAAAAAGAATAAAAGTGAAACTCATTGACTAAGCTGGCGTGTCAATGAGTTCAGTAAGGCAACCGTTGTGCCTCCAAAACACTGGCCCTATGGTTAGGATACGCGCCCCTTTCCACTCATGGCGAAGCTGCTGGAAAGGGCTTGTGCTGCAAAGTAATATGGCCTGTTTCTGAATAGGAAACTGATCTAGATGTAGCCAATTGAATCAAAAAGGAAAGCCATACCCACTCTTACTTGCGGGTATAGATATAGTTAAAAAGGGCCTTAATGTTCGCTGTCACTTTGGAAAATATGCGCATTTTTAAAATCCTGCCTGCATGCACTCACCCTCGACTTTAAATGGTGTGTCACCTTTCCCTATTCCTTTGTTATTTTGCTTGCCCATAACGC
This sequence comes from Siminovitchia sp. FSL H7-0308, assembly GCF_037980985.1. NCBI lineage: Bacteria > Bacillati > Bacillota > Bacilli > Caryophanales > Bacillaceae > Siminovitchia > Siminovitchia sp. FSL H7-0308. Next base: position 1,202,145 of record NZ_CP150282.1, on the reverse strand, counting down.
ATGTCAGCCTGTTACACTTATATGTAAGCTTCGCTTTCTGCACTATTTTACAACCGGTAATGTTATAGTGAATGTTGTACCTTGCTGTAGGGCACTCTCAACTAAAATCGTGCCTTCATGCGCTTCAATCAAACTTTTCACAATCGCCATGCCTAAGCCTGTTCCTTCAGAATTTTGTTCGGTCGTCGTGCCACGATAATAACGATTAAATAGATTTTGTTGTGTTTCCTCTGTCATCCCTACCCCGTTATCTTGGATACGTATCGTTACCACATTTTGTTGTCTTTCAATCGTTGTTGAAATCATGACAGGTTGTTCATTATGGATGACTGCATTCAAATAAATATTATGGAGTGCCCGCTTTAATAAATGCGGATCAAATGTCATAGCTGCATCCTGTATTTCCGTTTGCAATTCAAATTGGTGCTTTTGTGCGCGCAAATCATTGCTCGTATCGGCTATCACATGTTGAACAAACGATACTATATTTTGTGTTGTTGTACGAATGGGTACAGACTGTGAGCCATCAAAGCGCAGCGCTAAATTCAAGTCTTGCACTAGTTGCTCCATATGCGTCCCCTTATCATCAATTTCTTGAATGAAATTTCGCTGTTCCTCTTTTGACCACTCATAATCAGGATTTAATAATAATGTGGAATAGCCTTTAATATAGGTTAAAGGTGTTTTCAAATCATGTGAAATGCCCGCAATCCAGTCGCGTTTCGCTTCCTCCACTTGTGCGCGCTCGACCTTTGCTTTTTGCAATTGTGCCCGCATATGATCAAGTTGAGTGATCACTTCTTGATATACGCGAAAGCGCATTTTAAATTTCCCTTTGCGCTTATACACTTTATGCCGCTCTTTAAGGGGTGAAAAGTCTTCATTCTCAAGTTGGCCAATCCATTTCATCACGAGTAATAAGGGGCTGCCAAAATACCAGCCGAACCATATGAGCCATACGACTGTAACAAAGCCAATAACAACCGCTACAAACCATTCATAACGTTCATCGCCAAACCCCAGCTTCGGCAAAATTCCTTCCATCGCAAGTGGAACAATAAACGCCAGGAAAAATAGCCAAAAGACAAAGCCCAATAATAAATGCTGAATAAAGCGTTGTTGGATTTTCATGAATCATCACCTGTTGGCGGAATAAATTTATAGCCAATCCCTCGCAAATTCACGATAATACTTGGCTTCCTCGTATGATCACCCAACTTTTTACGCAGCTTTGCGATATGAATCGTGACGGTTTTTTCTTCCCCAAACACATCTTCTCCCCATACACGCTCATAAATTTGTGAAGTCGTAAACACGCGGTTTGGATTTTCACAAAAGAAATGCAGTAATTTCAGCTCTTTGGCAGTAGCTTGAACGATTTTCCCATGCACAGTTAATACAGCCTTATCTGGTGAAAATGTGAATGTGTCATATATATAGCTTTTCATTTCAGGTTGATCTGCTTTTTTTTCGTATACACGCTGACGGCGTAAAATCGCCCGTATTCTTGCCACAACTTCCAGTGGATTAAAAGGCTTTGTAATATAATCATCGCCGCCCACACTGAGTCCGGTTAATTTATCAAAATCACTGGAACGCGCGCTAATAAATAGAATCGGTGCTGTTGTTTGCTGACGAATAGCTGAACATAATGCAAAGCCATCCCCGTCTGGCAACATGACATCCAACAAAATAACATCGAAGTTTTGACCCGTTATCGCTTGCAGCGCCTCTGCTTTCGTTGACGCTGTTGTAATATGTGTAAAATGCTCTTTTTGCAATGTGATGTCAAGCATTTTTAAAATGCCCGCTTCATCATCCACTATTAAAATGTTTGCATCATCTTTCATGCGTTTCCCTCTCTTCTCTTTCTATCCTAACAAGTTTTTTCATCCATACCTATCCTTTTCAGTAAAAATTACTTACATTTTCCTGCTTATTTACTTTCTTTTTACTTTCATCTTTTACGATTGTCTTAAGCAATGAAACGGGAGGCTTATGTATGAAAAACATAATTGAAACACAACAATTGACAAAACAGTTTAAGCTTGAATCTGTCATTAATCAAGTAAGTATGAATATTAAAGAAGGAGAAATTTATGGCTTTCTCGGTCCAAATGGGGCTGGAAAAACGACGTTGATGAAAATGCTCTTAAATTTAGTGAAACCGACATCCGGGAAAATTTTCATTCAAAATCAACCTATTATACCAACATCTTATGAATATCTAAAAAACATCGGCAGCCTTATTGAATATCCGATTTTTTATGAGGAACTAACCGCACAAGAAAACTTGCAAATGCATTGTGCTTATATGGGTTATAAAGACCAAAGCCATATAAAAAAAGTGTTAGACATTGTAGGCTTGCAGCAAATTGAAAAGAAAAAAGTAAAGAAATTTTCTCTCGGTATGCGTCAACGTCTGGCAATTGGGCGCGCCATTGTTACCAAACCGAAAATGCTGATTTTAGATGAGCCCATTAACGGGCTGGATCCCATCGGCATTAAAGAAGTAAGAGAGCTGCTTGTCACATTAAATCAGCAATATGGCATGACCATTTTAATTTCAAGCCATATCGTTTCAGAGATCGAATCCATTGCAGATACGATTGGCGTATTACATCAAGGTGAATTAATGGAGGAAATTTCGATGCATTCCCTGCGTGATCAACAACAATCAACGATAGAAATGGTTGTAAGTGACACGAACAAAGCGAAACGATTATTAGAGGAAACATTCAACGCTAAGGTGCGAGTCGTGAATGCTAGAACCTTGCATATTCAACAAATAAATGAAAAACCATCCACATTAACAAAGCATTTAATCATGCAAGGTATTGATGTAGAAGAGGTTGAAACGGTGCAAAAATCGTTGGAAGAATACTTTGTCAATCGTATTAATGGAGGGAAACAGCATGCTTGATTTAATTAAATTAGAATGGCGCAAACATCGTATGGCACGATATTTTACAAACTTTTTCTCTTGTGTGATTGGCATTTATGGCTTTGTGGCTTTCATTTCATTAGCTTCAAAAAATGATGTTGACGGGGCTATGGGTTCATTTCAAGAATTTATGTCACTCATACAGATTTTTTCGAATATTACATTTATCATTTTGGGCAGTGTTATTTTATCTCGCTTGATCATTTCCGAGTTTCGTACGAAAACGATGCAAGTATTGTTTACCTATCCTATAAAGCGTAAAAAACTTTTATTTGCCAAATTAATCCTCGCTTACTTGTTTACGACAGGAAGTTTATTTGCTGGCATTTGGCTCATGCAAATCATCACATACTTTTTACAGCCATCACTCGGGTTATTTGAAGGCACGGTCACACCACAAGGTTTATGGGCGACATTGCCAAATACAGTGACGAACGCGTTCATGATGGGCGCTATCTCATTAATTCCGTTATTTTTCGGTATGCGGAAAAAATCGACCGCCACTACGATTACATCTGCTGTCATCATCGCTTTTTTGATGAACTCAACGGTTTCAAATGGCGGTGCCTCATTCAGCTTAGCGAATGTCGTCATCATTCCAATCATATTAGCGTTGTGTGGAATTGGCATTGCTTATTTATCATTCCGCAACATTGATGTAAAGGATGTGGCATAAATGATCCGAAAAATCCTATTTGTGCTATTGCTTAGCGTCATCACCGTAGCCATAATTCTTTTTATGAAAGAACCGGCTGAGACCATCGCAATAGGTGAATATAAAGCAATGCCACATATCGAAGTGACACTCGATGAGTTAAATATCGCTATTTCCGACTCGCCTGATGATCAAATACACGTTCAAATGCAAGGACATACATTAAAAAAGCATAGGCTGACAGTCAATAAAGAAAACAATAGATTCGTCATAAAGGAGCAGCAACGCAAAAAAAAATGGCAAGAAAATATCCGTTTTCGTCCAACGCCAACCATCATCGTGCAACTCCCCAAATCCCAAAGTAAATCACTGACACTGAAAAGTGCGTATGGAGATGTCGCCATGGAAGATGTAGCCTTGGATACAGTACAAGTTGAAACATCTTCAGGGATGGCTTATTTAAAAAACCTTTCCACTTCAAATGCTGAACTTCATACGAATGATGGGAATGTGACAATCGCTAAAAGCGCTCTGGAAAACTTGAATATTAAAACAAATGCAGGTGATATCGCCATAAAAAAAGGCACCGGAACAGCGCATACGATACAAACGGCGGATGGGTATATCGAATTGAAAGAGGCAACAGAACAGCCAAATCTCAATATAAAAAGTGTTTCTGGAGATATTAGTATCGACTATCTAAAATCGCCAACATCACTTCAATTCATAACAGAAGGTGAAGATATCGAAGTGACATTACCAAAATATGATAAAAAAACACATATGATCGGCGATGGATCAAATATCCTTTCAGCCAAAACGAAAGATGGCGGGATTATGATTAAATAGAACTTTAAGTAATCTATCATAATCGTTACTTGTTTAAACCATATAGCCAATAGAGATTTTACCTTCACTAAGCCCAAAAGTCGAGAGTAAAACTAGAAAACCCGAAATCGGCGAGTAGATCTAAAAGTGGAGAGTAATTCACAAAAGCCGAGAGTTAAGCGAAAAAGCGGAAAGTAATTCATAAAAGTCGAGAGTAATCCAAAAGTGGAGAGTATTTCCCTGAATTCGAGAGTAAAGCGAAAAAAGCAGATGATAATCCATAAAAGTCGCAAGAGTTGATATTAGTCAAGTCGTGAAAATAAAACCGCATGAAGTCAAGCTTTTAAATATGATTTCATGCGGTGTTTTCATTTTTCAGGCTTCGATCTGAGCCTCATTTTGTACTATTTCTATCCATAATCAGTAATCCATAAGTGTATTTTAGCCCCGCATACTACAGAAATACAAATTAGGGAAGCAATACTCAAACAAGCTATTTTTCAGCACAAAGATGATTGAAGCATTTTGTAGAAAGATTTTTTGAGCGGCCATTTTCATTTTCCCCAGCAAAAATTGCGTTCAAACCTTGTCATTTTCTAAAGTTGAAAAGGGATAAAAGTCCTCTGGCAAGCGTTTAAATGGCAATAATTTGAGATTAACACTAGCAGCTCCTGATGTGTCCGTCTCATAAATTTGTTGGAAAAAAAGTGAATAGGCTACCCTAAATAAACTCTATGATTCTGTACTTTTCTAGTACATGAGGGAACCATTTATCGTAAAATCTATTTTTTCATATGAACACTGATCTGTTGGAGTCATAAGCTTTATTCTTTTCTCATTCCCCTGCTACTCAGTTATTCCGTTTTTCTCCATTTCTTTCTAAAGACAGTAAACATGCCGTTGTGAGTATTTCTACACCATTTTCCATTGCTTCTTTTTTAAAGGTCATATTCGGATGGTGCAAGCCGGGCTTTACATCGGCTCCCAGAGCGAGCATAGTCGCTTTCATATCCGGTCTTAACAAAGTATAAAAATGAAAGTCGTCTGATCCCGATGTCTCAATGGCCGGCACAAAGTTGCCATTGCCCAACACTTTTATAATGGCTTGACCCATTATTTGCTCGGCTTCAGGGTGGATGATAGCTGCCGGAACATCATCAACGAATTCAATGTCTATCGGCACTTTATAAATTTGTTCTAAATGCGTGAAAATCCTGGTCAGTTTTTTCTTTATATCATCCATGACTGTGTTAGATTGCGCGCGGACATCCAATCCAAATGTTGCTTTTCCCGGGATAATGTTCAGATTTTCTGTTCCTGCATGAAAGTTAGTCATTTTAATACTTGCCGGCACTAATGGAGATGTATGAATGTCCTTAATCTGCTGTTGGATCGCATGGCCTACTTCAATTGCATTTACCCCTTCGTGCGGTCTTGCTCCATGATGGTCCGCTCCGTTTATTTTCCCTTTGATAAAGACACATCCGCCATGCTGAATCCCGGGGGCACAATGTGGGTATGGCAATTCATTTTGAGGCCGAAGATGGATTCCAAATAAGTAATCAAGGTCATCAACGCACCCTGCTTCAACTACTTTGACAGAACCATTGCCAAGCTCTTCCGCCGGTTGAAAGATAGCCCGAACTGTTCCAGATAGCTTTGACTCTACTTTTTTTAAGCGGAGCATAACCGCGGTAACAATTGCCATATGAGCGTCATGGCCACAAGAATGATTCGGTTGCAATTGTCCGTTCACTTCTTGCAGCAAAGCATCCATATCGGCGCGCAGTCCTATTTTTGGACTGCCGTTTCCCACATCTACGTAAAAACCTGGTATAGATGCGAATGGGACCGGGCGAAATCCATGATCTTCAAAAAACTTGATTAAATAAGCCGATGTTTCCTTTTCTTCCCAGCTCACTTCCGGATTTGCATGCAAGTGCTCCCATAACGCGTACATTTCTTTTCTTTCCAAAACCGAATCACTCCATTTTTTTATTTGCTGTATTTTTGTTATTTTACACCTGTCAATACTGCCATAACCAATCCTATTCCGGCTATTGCCCACCAAATGATAATGAGTCTCCAGATAAACTTGACCCAACGGTCGTACGGAATTCCCGCAACTGCCAAGTAGCCCATCAATGCTGCGGATGTTGGAATCACCGAATTGCTGATGGCATCACCATATTGAAATGCCAATACCGCTACTTGCCGTTCAATTCCCAACAAATCGGCTAATGGCACCATTAAAGGCATCGTTGTTGCTGCTTGTCCGCTGCCCGACGGAATAAAGAAATTCAGGAAAATCTGGAACACATACATGCCGATAACGTTCAATGTTGCCGGCAAACCGGAAATGATATTGACGAGGTAATGAATGACTGTATCAATAATGACGCCATTTTCCATAACAACAAGAATCGTACGGGCAAAACCCACGATTAATGCTCCAAAAGCAACCAATTTCATGCCTTCTACAAAAGAGGAAAAGGTTTTATTGATTCCTAATCCGCCTATCATACCGCCAATAAGCCCAATCACAATAAAAGAAGCCGCCAATTCATTTAAAAACCAATCCCAGTTGAATACTCCGTACATATTAATGCCGATCCCGCCAGCTAATGTAAAAAGAACAAGCATATGTCTTTTCGTAAATTTTTCTTGAAAACCCGAATGAATATCTTTCTTATCAACTGTACTAACTTGCTGCTCTACCTCATACATAACCGAATGTGATGTATCTTTTTTTACTTTGCTTGCATAACGCATGACATACATGATACCGGCACTCAGTATAAAAATATAAACAATTGCCCGAAACGCAAACCCTGAAAAGATAGGGATTTCAGCTATACCTTGGGCCACCCCTACTGTAAACGGATTCATCATTCCGCCTATAAATCCACTCGCGGCTCCCAGAGAGATCATTGCTGTTCCAACGACGGCATCATAACCTAAAGCCCTTGCAATGGCGATTCCTATCGGAACAAAAATAATGGACTCTTCCGCCATACCAGTAGTGAAACCAAGAATGGAAAAGATAAGCATGACGACAGGTATTAAAAATTTTTCATTTTTTCCCATTTTCACCACAAGCTTGTGAATGCCTGAATCGATTGCGCCAGTTGCCTGGATTGCTCCAAACGCTCCACCCACTAAAAAAATATAAAAGATAATGGTTGCTCCTTTTTCCATACCTAGTGGAATGGATGTGAAAATCTCAAAAAAGGATACAGGACTTTTTTCCACATAATGAAAACTATTCTCGACTACAACTTGCCTTCCATCAATTTCATGCCTTTCATACTCTCCCGCCGGTATCAGCCATGTGGCCATCGCAACGATCAGAATAATGGTAAAAATAATGGCGTACGTATGTGGGATGACCCACCTTTTTTCTTTCATACTAGCCTGTCAACCCCTCTTTTTTTATACATAGTTTTTCAATGATGTCCTCATCGACAGAGATGCCTAATCCAGGATGATCAGTTATATTTACGTGTGGCAAAGAGTATTGCAAATTCCCCGGTTCAATCGTAAACTTGGTAGGCCCGGATAGCTCCGTAGACACAATATTTTCTCCTGCCAGCGCCACGTGAAATCCTGCTGCAGAAGCAATGCTAGATTCAACCATCGATCCGATTTGGCACTTCATTCCGAATAACTCAGCTTGAGTTGCGAGTTTATAAGACGGATAGATTCCACCACTCTTCATTAATTTGATGTTTATATAATCAACAGAGCGATGTTCCGTCAAAGTCCTTAGGTCTTGTGCCGTTACCATACTTTCATCGGCCATCAACGGTATCGTACTTTTCTCTTTTAAACTTCTAAACATAGATACATCCATCGCGGCGATAGGCTGTTCCACCCAAGATATATTAAATGGCTCTAACTTTCGCATCATTTGTTGGGCATTTTGCACACTTTCCCATCCTTGGTTAATGTCTAAACGAATGAGCACCTGTTCGCCAACCGCATTTCTGACAGCTGCGACTCTTGCAATATCCTTTTCATGGTCAATACCAAGCTTCATCTTGATTTCTCGATACCCTTCCGCTTTCGCCTTTAACGCTTGTTGGGCAACTTCTTCTGGTTCTAAAATACTCAATACTTTCGGAATAGACGGCTGTTCTTTTTTCCTTCCTCCTAACAACATATAAACAGGTAATTGACTGACTTTTCCCAAAATGTCATAACAGGCAATATCAATCGCCGCTTTTGCCGCACCATTTCGCACCAATGCGGTGTTCATTTTTTGGTGAATTTCCCGAATGTTTCTCGGATCCTCTCCCATCACCGCCGGAAGTAGTTGATGTTTTAACGCGTGAAATACACTATATACCGATTCTCCCGTCACATGTTCATCGGGAACACTTTCTCCATAACCCACAATTCCTTCACTTGTATATAACTTTATGATGATGGCTGGCATGGAATGATAAGAAGCGTACGAAATGATGAAAGGTTCTTTTAAGGGTAAATCAATTTGGAAAATTTCTGCTTTGGTTATTTTCAATTTGTATCTCTCCTTCTTGACATCGCTTTCAAATAAATGTCGTTTTGATGTCGCTAATATAAAAACAAACTATAATAAACTTTGTTGCTTGTCAATGGCTTTTGACCATTTAGATTGATCATCTGCTTCAAATACCGGACTAGTGTGTCCTTGTTGGTCAATTTTTAGTACCTGTCTTTAACATAAATTGGATAGGATACTAACTCCTTTTTTTTCTTCGCTGTAACCCATTCATTCCCTGAGAATTATAGACTTGCATCCATTCAATTATTGATGCTTGGCTACCCATATTATATTTTTTGCCAATGATTCATATCCTTGGTTGCCTTATAAATACTCGATGACAAGCTTTATTTTAATTCCTTATCTATATTTAGCCATAAAACACCTCCGAATGCTAATTCACCAAGTGTTTCGCATAAAATAACGGGAAATGACAGCTTCATGCGGATATAAAAATACGACCCTATTTAAGATTAATTTTTTTATAGGGTCGTTTTTCATTTAATACATTTAAACATGATTTAATTTTAGTATGCAAATAGCCAACAAGTTAACACTTCTTTATTACTTATATTTTAATTTAATTTCTGGAATGACTTTAGAAAGGTATGGTGTTAACGCTAGATTATGTTGTAATTGATCATTCGCCTTTTTATTTGTTGCGGCTTCAAAATCTACGCTTTCCATTAAATCGTCAATAAAAGGAATTTCATCAGGACTTGCACTTGAATATGCATCTACTGACTTTTCGAAAACCGTCCAATCTAATCCCCATTCTTTAGATATTTCATAAATAACCTTTTTCTTTTTATTGTTTTTCCAATTTTCAAATGCATCATCAAAGTTAATCTCACTTGATATGTTACCAGGTTCAAGTTCTTCCATTACAAATTCTTTTAATAATTGGGCTTGTTCATGCTCTCCCATATTACTTAATTCATTGATTTGCTGATAAATGATTCGCAATGTTTCTGTATCTACCGTCTGTTTTCCATTAGATGACGTTGTTTTTGAACCTATTAAATTTAAAATATGATTTGCATCAATCACCTGTGTACCTGCGAGTTTCGTTTTTCCGACAAGCACATTCGCAGGTGTAGGAGACGCTGGGTTCCCTGGTTCCCACGTAAGATTTTTATACGCACCGACATAGCGCAACCACGTATGCTCATCAATTCCAAAAGCATCGTCATCCCATTTATATTCATAATACTGTTGAACTAAATGAAGTTGTTCAGCTGCATCTTTATAAGCAAGAATAAATGCTTCTTTCTTCTCTTCATCATGTTCAATTGTTTGCCAGCTCGTTGGGTCAGGTAGAGTTGTAATCATTTCACTTATTTTTATTGCTAATTTTTCAACCGCTGTTTGATATGGCTCAACAATCGCCTTACTACTCTTGCCACCACTTCCATACAACGTTAGTGCTTGATTTACCATTTCCTCAGTTATTCTAGGATATTGAAAATTGATAATCGTTCCAAATTCTTTATTAGGCCCATATACACGATTCGTTCGCGAGTAAGCTTGAATTAGCCCTTGTAATTCGAGTGAACGATCAACATAGAGTGTATTTAGACGTTTCGAATCATATCCTGTCAATAGTTGGTCTGCTACAATGACAAGGTCGATATTTTTAGGATTACGTCCACTGCCTCCACGTGTCGCTCGTTCTACAACATCTTCAAAATAAGCATCTTCACCATGTTTTTTGTCTCCTACAACAAATTCGATTCCTGTAAATGCAGCATAATCTTGAAACATCTCTTCTACAATAAGCGGATCTAACGGTTTAGGGTCATCTTCATTACCGAAACTAAACGTCATCGCCACATTCAATGATATTCCTTTTTCTTTCATCTGTTTTTTAAATTCATGATAATAAGCGATTACCCGCTTCTTATAAGCAACGGTTAAAATTGCATTAAACTCCCTACCTTGTGATTGAGACTCCCAATTACTTAATATTTCTTCAACAACACGTGGAATATGCGTTTCATCATGGTAAACAAGAATACCTCTTCGTTTTGCTTGCTTTTCAACTTCTAATTCAGACCAACCAAATACAAGACGCTCGATTTCTCTTTCTGCTACATTGGGTTGCTCTTTTTTCATTTCAGATATGATTTGTTCTCTTAATTCATCGTAGCTATTAAATTCACCTGTATTAATATAATCGACATGAAAACCTAACACGTTTTTATCAGCAATTGCTTCATCAATCGTATATTGATGTAATAATGGCCCAAATAACTTCTCTGTTGTATTAATAACTTCGCTTTTTTCATTAATTTTTCCTCTTACTTTATTTTCATCAAAAAGAGGCGTTCCAGTAAAGCCAAAAAACAAGCTATTTTTCTTAAAATAACGCTTGATCGTTCCCATCATTTGTCCCATCGTCGTCCGATGTGCTTCGTCGACAATAAAAACCATTCGCTTCTCAGCTAAACTATTATCCTGTGTATCCATTAATTCTTTTACTAGACTATTTAGTTTAAATGTTGTCGTAACGACAATACCATTGTTGGGTGATTTTAGTATTTTTTTTAGTTGATACGTATGTTTCGTATCGTCGACAGAAACTGACTCATATGCTGCGTACGCTTTAAAGTTTTCACTCGTGCGATTATCCAACTCTCTTCTATCCACGAGAAAAACGACCTTATCGAATCCTGCACGAGTTGATAGGAATAGAGCTGTTTTAAAACTTGTGATTGTTTTCCCAGACCCTGTTGTATGCCAAACAAATCCACCATGGGGTATTTTATCTTCATTATCCCAACCAAATGCAGCTCCTTCAACAGCTTGTAACGCATGCACTTGATATGGGCGCATAAGCATATGCCGTCTATTCTCTTCTTCACGCGCCTCGTCAATGACTAAGTAGTCACCAACCATTTGATGTGCCATCGGAATCATTAAAAATTGGCTAATGACTTCTTCCCAATTATTAACGGCTTGATTGTTTTCATCTGCCCAATGAAAAACAAAACTCGGGTTAAAATCATGCACCGTTTTTGGTGTCGCAAAATAGCGTGTTGCAATTTCTGATGTAATGACCATCATTTGTGAGAATGCCATGAAGTTATGTGTATACTCTCCATCTTGGTAATACCGTTTAAATTGTCGAAATGCTTCGTCTAATGTTTTATCTGTACGCTTTTGCTCAATATTAATTAAAGGCAATCCATTGATAAGGAGAACAAGATCAAAGCGATTGCCGTTCGCCGTTTCTACTTCTCTTGCAATTCGATAACTGGAATCCCCACCACGTACTTCCGCCTTTTTAAAAATCGTTAATGTAATTTGCTCTCTCGTCACATCAGGGTGATTATCACGATATATGCCATCAATCTTACCTTTTGATCCTTCCATTGCTAATCGTTTTGCTGCTTCAAAACTATTAGCGATTTGATTGACCTGTGCCATCACTTGACTAAACTCATTATCTGTTAGTGGAACACCCTCTAATTGATCAACATTGATGCGATTTAACTCACTACGCCAATGGTTAATTAAATGTTGAACGGTTACCTTTTGTTTATTTCCATTCAGTTCCTCAGGCGCTTCCCATTTATACTTCTGTAATCGTTCCACAAACTTCTCTTGAAACGTCTTCTCAGCAGCGTTTTTTGGTGCATTGCTCATCTATTTCACTTCCTTTTTACACAAACATCTCATGTAAATACGCTTGTTTTAACGCTTGTAACTTTTCTAGTTTACGTTGATGATTCGTAATCATGGTGTCAATACTTTTGAAGAATGCTCCTATTTTTTTTTGTTCTTCTAGGTTTGGCACAACAATTATTTGTTCCTTTACTATTTCAGAATTAAGATTAATCTGACTCCCAGGTTGTCCATATTTATTCCACATTGGTCGAAACATCTCTAACCATTGAAACATAAACTCACGGTCAAATTTTGGATTCATAAAAATTAAGAATCCATCATGTACTCCTGTTTTCACATAATTAACAACTGGCTTTCCTACGGTTGCTGCAATACTCAATAACAAATGTGGTTCATTTAAAACACGAGTTTTTTCTTGACCTAATTTTGATAAGCGTTGTTCCAAATAATTAATTCGACCGTTTTGTTCAGTTACGTCAGAAATTCGTAACCACCCAATATTAGATTTCTTATCAAACCATTTTGGTTCTTGAATTGGTCTTGGGGATGCTCCCCTAACAATCTCTGCCAAATTTCCCAACTTCCACTTTTCCCATTCATCATTAAATCCTGCAAATCTTCTTTTTGGCAATCGCTCGCCTTCAGCAGGGAACATTTCAGCAAGATAAGCAGATTTTATTTCTTTTGTTTTTTCTAACTTGCGTTGGTGATTCATAATCATGGTATCAATACTTTTGAAAAATACTCCTATTTTCTTTTGTTCTTCTAGGTTTGGCACAACAATTATTTGTTCTTTTACTATATCAGAATTAAGATTAACCTGACTTCCAGGTTGTCCATATTTATTCCACATTGGCCGAAACATCTCTAACCATTGAAACAAAAACTCACGATCAAATTTTGGATTCTTAAAAATTAAAAATCCATCATGTACTCCCGTTTTTACATAATTTACAACCGGCTTTCCCACTGTTGCGGCAATACTCAATAACAAATGTGGTTCATTTAAGATACGTGTTTTTTCTTGACCTAATTTTGATAAACGTTGTTCCAAATACCTAATTCGACCGTTTTGCTCAGTTACGTCAGAAATTCGTAACCATCCAATATTAGACTTCTTATCAAACCATTTTGGATCTTGAATTGGTCTTGGGGAAGCTCCTCGAACAATTTCTGCCAAATCTCCTAACTTCCGTTCTTCCCACTCATCCACAAACCCTGCAAATCTTCTTTTCGGAACTAATTTCTTTTGTTCCACGATTCGTTCACCACCAATTCTTGCATCATTGCTTCGAGTTGTTTTTCTAATCGTTCACTTTCTTTTTCCATTTCAGATAATGTCTCTGAATAGCGTTCTTGTAACCTTTCGAGTGTATGTAACTCCTCTTTTAAAGGGTTTTCGATTAAACGCACCATTTTCTCTAGGACATTTCCAAACCATTTTTCATACATTAAGTGATCAATTTCGTCATCCGTTAATGTTAAAATACGTTCTTCCGTTGCCTGTTTTAATTCTTTTTCTAATTTATTCGTTTTAGTATTTAATGTGGCTTTTTCGTTTAATAATGATTCTACGTTTTTTAACAATGCATATTCTGCCGTATCTTTTTTCGCTTCTTTTAATTCCGCTCTAACAGATCCAACAAGAAATGCATTTTCTTTATCATTTAATGTTTCACCTAATGCAAATTCTTCTTCACTACCTTCTACTTTGGCAGCTTCCACTAAGTCAGCTAATTCTGTTTCAATTTCTTGTAATCTCGTTTTCTTCGCTTTAATTTCTGCTAACTCACCACTGTATAAATGCTTGGTAATTAAGGTGTTAGGTACAATACTACCCATCCAACCATCTTGCTCTATACGTTTTTTCTTTCCTGTACCTTTTATTACCATACGTGGCACACGTGTCCGACCTGCTGTATAAAAATCGCTAGATGCAATAATTTCAGTATCATCTGTCAATGTATTTTTCCAAATTTCTGCAATAATTTGATATCCATCATAGACATCAACATGGTTGAATTCGGATAAAACGTTTTTAATTTCGATCAGCATTTCATTTTTTAATTCTGTTATTTGATTTACATCTTCAATATTTTTAAGTGCTTGCCAATACTTATTCATATAAGCCGTTATTTTAACTTCCATTTCTTCTGATTTCTCTATGACACGAGGATCATTTAAAACATTCTTCGTTATCTCATCGATCGAACTTGATAATACGACATAGCCATCACTAATTTCTTTCAAAGATTGTTCTAAAATAATAGGAACAGTTGATTGTAAAACCTTTAACTCAGCTATATTTGAACGTGGAATCCCACCAAATAAGTGCGCATCAACATCGTGCGGAATATCTTCTTCGATTGATTCAATATAGCGTGGAATGTTTAAGTTATATTCATTTTTCATGATTTCTTCTCGTGTTGCTAAATGGCTATAACCTTTTTCTTCTCTACGCTCTGTATATGTATCGGCAATTTTTGCAATATCTTTTTCTTGTAAGACGTTCTGCTTTCCTACTTTTATAAAATCTTTCGATGCATCAATCATTAACACTGGATCACCAATGTTACGATTCTTTTTTAAAATGATAACAGCAACGGGAATGCCTGTATTTGTAAACAATTTATCGGGTAATCCGATAATTGTATCGATACGATTTTTATCTACTAGTCGTTTACGAATTTCTCCTTCTGTTCCACCTCTGAATAACACGCCATGAGGTAAAACAATTGCCATCGTACCATGCTGTCCTAGATGAAATAATCCATGTAAAAGGAATGCATAATCTCCTTTTGAATCTGGTGGCAACACGCCAGCGATTTCAAATCGAGGATCACTTACTTTTAAGTCTGATTTATTCCAGTTTTTTACCGAATAAGGTGGGTTCATGACAACCGCATCAAACTGTATACCTTCATTTGGTCGCTGTGGGTCTTCAGGCCAGTCCTCTGCTAACGTATCGCCATTTCGAATCGTCATCTTCTCAGGACGCACACCGTGCAGTAATAAGTTCATTCGTGTTAAGTTATAGGTGGCAGTATTTTTTTCTTGTCCGTAGTACGTTAAATTTTTTTGTGCATCTTCTGTTAAATGCTTTCTAACTGTTAACAATAAAGAGCCTGAACCAACTGTCGGGTCATAGATTGACTCAATCTTTGACGTTTTCGCAACAATTTGCGCCATTACTTCACTGACTTGATGAGGTGTATAGAATTCTCCCGCCTTTTTTCCTGACTCCATTGCAAACTGTCCAATGAGATATTCATATGCATCACCTAAAACATCACCTTTTTGTAAGGCAACCATATTTAAATCAGCAAAAAGTAAGATAAGCGATTTTATATTTTTACTACGTTCATTTAAATTACTTCCTAAAGCGGTGTCTGTGAAGTCAATTGTGGAATTAGAAAACAGTCCTTTAAAGTCATCCGAATCCCCAGTGACTGCTATCGTTCGTTCGAAACTGTTTAAACTATCCGTTACTTTTTGAACTTCAAATTCACCTGTTCGAATATCTTCTAACCATGTTTGGTATAAATTGTCAGGTAACACATAATAACCAAGCACATTCCGAATCATTGATACCAATTGTTCACCGTATTGTTCATACGCTTCACGATAAGCTTGTACAATTTCTTTCTCGTCATTTTGCTTCATACCACTTGTCTTTTTAAATGTGTCTAGTGTTTTATCACTTAAAAACTTATAAAACATTAAACCTAACATATAATCTTTGTATCGGCTCGCATCCATCGATCCTCTTAATTCATTGGCGCCGTCCCAAAGTCTTTTTTTAATTTCATCTGATGTGATCATGATGTATCCTCCCTATACAGAAAGCTGCATACTCTTCTAGTCATATCATTATTTTATAATAAATAACAACTTGTCTAATCAGCTTTTTTTCTTCCAATCATTTTTTAGCTTTTCCTTCTTCCACAATGAATTCCAAAATATCATCTACACCACATTGCAGGGCATGGCATATCTTTTCAATACTTTCTAACGATACGTATTGGTTTCTTTTCATACGTGTGATGATGTTCCCAGAAAAGCCTGCTTGCTTTTGTAAATCAATCGTTGTAATGCCTCTGTCAATTAATAAGTGAAAAAGCTTATGATAACTGACACTCACTTGACATACCCCCTGGATACAAACAATTCATACCTCTTTTCATCTTATCACGAAGTCGTGATCCATTCACTCAATTTTATATTTTACTCAAATAAGTCGACTTACATTTATGCTTTTTTAAGTGAATCAAGTAATGAATAATCGAGAATAAAATTCTATGCATGAAATAAAACAGCACTTGCGCTTTAACGATTTTCTCCCTCGTTGTTCCTTGACAATTGAATCGCCCAAAGTATGAAACATACACTTGAATGTATTCCGAGCGAGTCTTTGAGTAAAAAACGAGACATCGTGCAACTTGAGAAGTAATAAATTTCCTGCCACATACTTCCCCAAAACGAAAACAAGCAATTGAAACGTTATCGCATTTGAATAAAGGAATAAGAAAGGGGGAAGGCAATGCTTGGAACGTATGCACTTTTTCAACTATCCCAGCCCCTCATAACCATCTTCATTTTAGCTTAGATTCCCTAATCTCCTGCGCAGCGCCGTTTCTATATGTTTACGGAGAATATAAACTTGTCTTGGCCTGCCGATATGATAACTCTGCTCTTGTCCATACAGTTCTATATATCCTGCTTCATACAACCGCTTCACGAACCGTTCAGATGTTCGAATGGAGACTTGTGTATAAGCCGCCAGCTCATTGACAGTGAATGGTTGAAAGTCGATTGTTTTCATAAAGCTGAAAAAGCGCTGCAATGTTTTTTCATATTCGCTTTTATATCATGAGCGATTTGTTGCATCCATTCATCAGTCATCCGAATATTCTCGTGTTTCGTTTCCCCAAAAACAGGCCCGATTTTTTCTTTCGTTTCAGTCAGTATGTATCCATTGCCTTCCTTTTTACTCAGAGCAATTTGCACCGCTTGCCCGGCATTTTCTTCCGCTTCTATAAGCTGTCTTCCATAGCCAACACCAAAATAAATCTGCTTATCAAGGTTTCTTTCCAGTTCCGTTAGCCAGTTCTTATTTACTTGATCTAGTAGATTTTTTTCAATAAATCCTCGTGTAGAAATCAACACGATCATATGTTTATTTTTTAATTTAAGGCGCTTGCTTTGGTGGAAACTGACCATCGGTTGAAAGTAGGAGTAGATGACATCATAGTCGCTTTCTGAAAAAGGCCGGTTATCTTGCAATGATAAATACATCACGGCAATCATTCCATCCTGAAGACGTGAAAACAAGACCCGTTCATAGGCATCATATAATGCCTCTTCTTGAATTTGATCATTGTCGACCATATATATGACGGGTATATGTTGTTTTTTCAACATATCATATACAAAGTGAACGCTAGTGATGGCCATCTTCGTTTGGCCGCTCCTGTATCGTTCGAGATGAAAATTCGCTATCTCCTTAAAGTTGAAATCCTTGCTGATGGCATCATCATAAATCCACTGATAATCATATATTTGCTTATCATGCAACTGAAAATCAATATCTTTCGACAAGCGCTCCAATGCGTCTCGATTTGGAAGATCAATGGAAATGTCATGTATATGGATCTTATCATGTAAAAGGCATTTCATGATCGAAGCAACGATCATGTACTCATGAAAAGGAGGGAATGTAACAGGCTTTGCTCCTTCCAGCGCCTTGTCCCGATAATAATATGAAACGATGCCTGAAAAACAAACAACATCCGTTTCTTGAGTCGCTTGCTGATGCAACTTTTTTACATCCGTTGGCGTTTCATAAATATATGTTATAAGCTTTATTCCAGGGAGGGATTCTGCCAACTTCCTAATTCGCCGAACGGAATGGGCCGTACCAATATATCCAACCTTCACCACCATGCCTTTCACCCCGCTATATACAAAATCTTCTTCCTTATTGTATCTAAAAGTCCGTAGACTTGCTAAGTCGTGTTTTATATGGAAGTCTTCCACTATAGAAGTAGCGGCTTACATCAAGTAATTCTGTACTTTTTACTACAGTTGCCGTTTCGATGTAGTAATCGTTACAGGCTAAGAATTTGTCCGATTTCAATTAACGCATCCATAAAGAGTGCGACCAAGATGGGACACGACTGGCGGCGAAAACACGTATTTCAATGACCCAACCGCAAAAAAACAGGGAATTTTCATTTTATTTTCCACACTTTTAATCTAAGCATTTCAATCCGTCTACTCTATTAAAGCCAAATCTTTCTTCCCTTTATCCCTGCTATAAAAAGATAGCGCCATCCTTTTTCAATCAGGACAGCGCTTTCGGTTTTCATCAATGGTTGCCATTCATTCTAATATCGCCTGCATCTGGGCTTCTTTATATTTCTTCCACAATTATAGTTTTCTTCAATCGTTTCTTTAACTTCCCTTTCATAAACCGGATAGTAATGTTCATTTCTAATAATCGTTCTATTGACATTTATAACTTCAGTTGGATGAATATGCTTTCTGACTCGTTTTCTTGTTTTTCTTCTTACAATTTTTTTAGTAGGGCTAACGATTGTCTCTTCTCTTTTTTTATCATGGCAATTTGAACCCATAATAAAAGAACCCCCTTTCTAATGTTAATATAATATATGAAGAAAGGGGAAGACTTGTCTAGACGACAAGCCCGAGATTTCATATTTTGTCAAAAATAGTCATGTTGCCAGACTTTTACTTCTTTTTTCCCAAGTAGTGCATTCTGCGCCATATTTTATATTTAATGACAATCCCAGTTGTAAAGCACTTTGGAAAAATCCCGCTTTTTTAAGTCATCCAACGCAATAAAGAAGTTTGCAACTCCCGCATCTCCCCACATAATGTTCAAATCATCATCCGTATCAACTTGCAATAAGAGGGTATCAAAAGTTGGGTAGTCACCGTACGCTCTTGGATCTTCTTGGGTGAAAAACGGATATCCTCCAAGCTTTGAACCTTGTCCATCCGCGATATCATAATACGCATCCATGATCTCGTCGTGCATATCATCATCTTCATCTGTTGCATGATCTAATAAGGCATCGACTTTCGTAATAGCGTTGAAACGATAATCATTAGCCGACACAATTTCTTCTGAACGCTCAAAAGATAATACACATTCCCCTTCTATGGGAAAATAACTGTCATCACTAAACGCGGGAAATTCCGTCATCCATTTCGACTCATCAAACTCAATTGTTTCATGATAAACGACACGGAATGTATCTTGATTCGTCATATCATCAAAATCTAAGCCATACACATCGTCGTCGGCAACAAAAAACTGTAAAATGCCTGCCGTTGGATAGTCAGGGATTGATACTTCCATTTCACTAAAATTGATTTGCGCCAGCAAACGCAAGGGATCTCCATTTTTGGCTGTTGGATAAGGCTCCTTTTTAAGCCAATACGGGCGCCCCCCGAACTTACTTTCCAAAGGTGTCGTGCTTCGAGTTTTCCCGTGAATCATAAGACTCGGCTTTTTGCTCTCTGCTAATTCTTTGGCAAAAGGCTGTAATTGTTTTGGTAGTTTCATTTCTTCCCCTCCCTCGGAACATTCGTTCTTACTATACTGTAAAAAAAAGCAAAAGTATAGCATTTTCTAGCCCTACTCCGGCCCTTAAAATCGTAATGTATCATTTTATTAAACTGCAACCCAGAACTGCTTTACTTTTAAAAATATTGAAATTATTGTGTTATTAAAAAACAAATATCTGATCCTCAGTATTGGCCTTATAAAGAACAGATTGGAAAAAACGGGGCTAACTTCTATAGAGATAAAAAGATGCTGGTTTTATATAAGGAAGTTTTTTTACGGAGATAAAAAGGAGGAATACTATGCCACATGAATTAGCTAAAGCTATTTCATATATAAAACAAAGAAAATGGGTAGATCTGACACATGCTTTCGGTCCCGACACACCCCATTTTGAGGCTTTCAATGACGCAACTTTTGAAACGTTATTCAACCATGATGAAGGGTTTTTCGCACAACAATTTTCATTTGCCGGTCAATATGGAACTCATATTGATGCTCCCATTCATTTTATCCGTGATACTCGCTATATTCACGAGCTTACATTAAAAGAACTTATTCTCCCGCTCATCGTCATCGACGTTTCCAAAGAAGTTGAAAACAATCATCATTTTACTTTATCCATCGACGACTTATTCGCTTTTGAAAAAATTCACGGAAAAATTGAGCCAAACACCTTTGTAGCCCTTAGAACAGACTGGAGCAAGCGTTGGCCCGATAAAGATGCCTTCAATAACAAAGACGAGGAAGGAAATAATCAAATTCCCGGTTGGGGTATGGATGCCTTACAGTTTTTATTTGAAGAAAGAAAGATTCAAGCCATTGGCCATGAGACATATGACACGGACTCGGCTATGGAACTCCAAAAACACGGCGCATTAATTGGAGAATATTACGTTCTTGATCAAGACACTTACCAAATTGAGCTTATGGCCAATTTGGATCGAGTTCCGGCCAAAGGTGCTTATATTTTTAACATCGTAGCGAAACCAGAAAACGCCTCGGGGTTCCCTGTTCGCTCATTTGCCATCTTGCCTGAAGCTGAATCATAACGTTATCCTATTTGCGCGCAAACCTTGCAGGAAGTTTCTTGCACCCAGACCATTTTACATATATCAACAGCGAGAAAAAATAACTAAGACAAATTGAAAAGGAAACGATGAAATAAAGCCCGCCGAATTGTCCAATTATCGTTACTACTAAAGGAAAAATCCCCGCTTACAAGCCTAAAAACACACGGGGATTATTTTTGTGCATTATATAGCGCCGGCACATGGACACTCACTACCTCGAATATTTGCTCGTTATCTATGGTATTTTGAATATTCCTAATAATAAAATGACACTTTCTATGCCATGGTTCATCTCGACAACCTGCTTAGTGATAGTCGGATCAAGCACTACCTCTGGCTGACTCCATGCTATATCGAGTTAATATTATTTATGTGGTCGTACTTTCCAATAAAGTCGCCTTACATTGCAAAAAATATGTTTCTTGCGAAACCGAGCCGCTTTATCAATGACATCAGATAAAATGTGTGATCACAAGCAGCAATCGTATACATTTTTTATCCATCATAATCTGCAATGGAAACGCACTCAGAGAGAAGTTTGACATCGTTCGTGTCTCACGATTTAACTGTGAGGTATATTTGCCGTTTAAATAAATGCTTTTCAATATGCCATACTTAGCTTATTCAGCTATAAAAGTTGCGCAGTAGTCCTTTTATTTATCAACGTAGGGAGATGGAGCGATTGGCACACCCCGCTTTAACTCGATTTTGTTCACGATCAAGAATGTAATTAAGCTAGCAACGCTTCCAACGATAACCGCCATAATTCCATACGGATTCTCTAAATACTCCCAGATAATTCCGATAGCTGTACCGATTATGATCGATAATAGCCCTGCATTTTTTGTTACTTTGTCAACTAGAAGCCCTAATAAATAGGCGGCAAACGGGCCAGTCGATCTAATCGTAAATGCGAAAACAAGAAGGGGGATAATTTGTTGACTGAATAAAGAAATCCCGATTGCGCCCATCCCTGTAATGATCACTATCCAACGAGAAGCGGTTAATTCTGCTTCATCTTTTAACTCTTTTTTGAAAATGGAACTGTGTACATCTTTAATATAGACCGAGGCAACAGCTAGTAAATTGCCAGATGCGCTAGACAATGTGGCTGAAATGACACCTGATAAAAGTATGCCGGCAATCGCGGGAGGCAACAATTCTGTCGATACCGTAGCGAGCGCACTGTTTTCATCAATGTTTGGAAAAGTTGCTAAACCAATTAATCCGAGCACAGCTGGAATAAAAGCATAGAGAGACATCAGTACTCCACACATCACCGAGCCCCAAATTGCTGTTTTTTCATCTCTGGCCGAATAATAACGTTGAACTGCTTCCTGGCCAGTTGAAAATGTCATAAAGTATAGAACAATAAATCCTATAATGGTTGTCCAGCCGATTTTTGTGAACCCCAACTGCTCTTTTGGCAATTGATTCATCACATGTTCAACTCCTCCTGCATTCGAAAAAGCGAATGGCACAGCAATTGCAAAACCGATGACAATAATGAAGAATTGAACAAAATCAGTTAATGTTACACTCCACATTCCGCCTAGAAATGTATAGAAAACAACGACTGCTCCAGATAATGATCGCCCACTTTACATCAAAGCCTGTTAAGACATGAACGATGGAAGCGGTTGCAGTAATTTGTACTGCTGTTAAGGCTGAAGAAGCAATTAACGAAAGGATGCTGGCGATTAGTTGACTTGATTTGCCATACCGTCTTCCAATGACTTCCGGTACAGTGGTAGCCAATGCCCTTCTCATGTAAGGAGCGATAAAAGATACTAAAATGATCGCTATCCCTGCTGAAACAACGTACCAACCTGCTGAAAGCCCCCATTCCCCGTAAGCTTTGGACGCCACGCCAACAGAACTTCCTCCACCTATTTCAGTCGCGGCCAACGTCCCGGCTAACATGACCGGCCCCAATCTCCTGCCTGCCAAATGATAGTCTGAACTGTCTTTAATTTTTGTTTTTGCATAAAAGCCGATCCCAATCATCCCTAACATATAAACCAAAATAATGATCCAAATAATTGTCATAGCATCTGCTCCTCATAAGTAAGTTTATAGTCCTTTCAGTTCAATGATTCAACTTTGGCAACCCATAGAAGAAAGTCCAGATAGCGGGATCAATCCACTGCTATCTGAAAAATCCAATTTCAGAGGCGAACTTTTCGTGCTGTCCCCTCAATAATCGGCTTGGGATCGTATGAGGAGTACTTACTCCACTGCAGCCCATTACCCTATCAATCTATTTCACCAGTCTTCCCGTCAGAGCCCCCTTTTTTGCGATCAGTGCAAATAGGTTCTTATAGGCGAAGGTGATTCGGGGCATTCCGAATCATTCCCCCACCTGCTTTAACAACAGGAAGTTACAAAGTTATGAGCTACCAAAAGTGTCGTGCTTGACCTAATACTGAAGGACTAGCATAGTTCTTTTGTTAAGAGCATTCTCCACAAATGATGGCTTCATAGAGAAGTTCCAATGAAAGTCACCCTCTCTTCTTTACAGCATATTCCCGCGTAAATACCTTGCCGGAAGGTTTTCGATAAGCATTTTCCCCTTCAATAACCATTTGACCATTCACAATAACAGCGCTAATTCCCATATTAAATTGACGCGGGTTTTCATAAGTCGCTTGATCTATAATCGTATCGGGATGAAAAATGACAATATCCGCGGCCAGCCCTTCTCGAATAATGCCCCGATCTTGCAGTCCAATAATACGAGCAGGTTGAGAAGTCATGCGGCGAATCATTTCTTCTAATGATGTCACTTTTTCTTCACGCACGTATTTCCCCAAAATTCTCGGGAAAGTCCCGTATGCGCGTGGATGTGGTTCACCGCCCAGTAAACCATCTGAACCCACTGTTCCGGCAGGATGTGCCAAGATCCGCTTGACAGATGCTTCTTCCATGACAAAGTCAACCATTCCAACACTATTCTTTTCATGTAAAATAAGATCTAAAGCAACATCGGCTTCCTTTTTCCCTTCCTGTACAGCAATTTCTTTTATTGTTTTCCCGACACAGTACTTCTTTTTTTCTGAGGCGACAGAAGTAATCATAATCCCGTCCCAGCCTGCCCATTTCGAAATACTGTCCCAGCCTGCGAAAGCCGTCTCCATTTCAGCCATCATTTTTTCACGCATCTGCTCATCTTCTAATCTGTTTAACATTTCATCCGTCCCGCCATCATGCGCCCATGGAGGTAAAATAGCGCTTAACATCGTACTCCCGGCGATATATGGATATTGGTCGAATGTGACTTCCAAGCCGTCTAAACGCGCCTCGTCTATTTTTTGTAATACTTGTTCTGTCTTAGACCAATTATCTTTTCCGCAAACTTTCAAGTGTGAAAAATGTAAATGCGCTCCGCATTTTTTCATCATTGCTATAAGTTCATCCATTGATTCGAGTATTTCGTCTCCCTCGCTTCGCTGATGAATGACTAGTGGCGCACCGTACTCTGCTAACACCATGCAAAGCGCTTCCAATTCTTTCATCTCGGCAAAGCAACATGGCAAATATATGAGTCCTGTCGATAACCCCACTGCTCCTTCATCCAAAGAGCGCCGTAATACATCTTGCATTTTTGAAATTTCGTCATCTGTAGCCGGGCGATTTGCTAATCCCATGACTTCCATACGAATATTGCCATGCGGTGCTAAAACAGCTAGATTATAGCTCGGTTGATTATGCCTTATTTTTCTCATGTAATCTCCAACCGTTTCCCAATCCCACTCAATCAGAGGTGTACCGTTCAATCCTGCTAAATTTTTTTGCCATGTAGAAATATATTCGGAAGGGAGAGGGGCAGCGCCAATCCCATCTTGCCCCAGTAAGTCTGTCGTAATTCCTTGGCGTACTTTCGCTTCAATAAGCGGTTCATCTAAGATGACCAAATCTGAATGAGTGTGCATATCAATAAAACCCGGAGACACGACTTGCTGCCCTGCATCAATGATTTGTTTTGCTTCATTGGCATTTAATAAACCGATCGCTTCTATTTTTCCGTTCGTTATACCAATATCGCCGTAATACCAAGGTGATCCGGTTCCATCGATAATACGGCCATTTTTGATCAGTAAATCGTACATGTGCATTCTCCTCGCATCGTATTTTTAAACAGTTTTTTCGCCTATAAATTCTTGCTTATTTTTCCGCCACTATGTCAAGCTTCTTGTTCATAAGATCATGTCGTACAATTCCCATTCTCCTTACGGGATTAACCGGATAATCTGCTTTCGCTCCTCATACACGGATGTGTATACCTTGTTGTACGAACCTGATGTCAGCAGTTCCAGGGCGTAAGATAGTACTCAAATACGAGGCCCCCGATCGGCGTTCTAGCTGCCGCAGACTTTTTATAAACTAGTTAATGCGTCAATGATTGCCATATAACCAACAACTGCTTTTTCCAGTTGCTCGATTTCAATATATTCGTTATCAATATGGGCTACATTTTCGTATGAAGGACCAAAACCGATCGTTGGGATGTTCGCTTCTCCCGCGAAATGGCTTCCATTTGTGCAAAAAGAATAATGAGATATGGTCGTTTCAGGTAAAACACTTTGTAATTGCTGAAATGTTTTTTGAATAAATGGCTCATTCTCATCGTAAAGCCAAGCTGGGAAAAAGCGTTCCGCTTCTATGACCGCTCCAGTATAGCACCTCTCTCTTCCACTGGAATAAGAAAGGTTTGCTTGTAATTCCTGATCTTCTTTCATAGCTTCGTTAATGAGTTGCTGAATAGGTTCTAATACGCTTTCACGTGTTTCATTGACTAAGAGTCTCCGATCAAATGTGACACGTGCATGTGACGGTAAAACTGATGCCCCGGGATAAGGCGAAGAAATAATATCTGTTAATTCCAATATCCCTTTTCCTAAAATCGGGTGTTCATTCATTTCTAAAGCTTTAATTTCGGCCAGCAACTTTACCATTTTATAAACGGCATTAATTCCCGCTTCTGGATTAGACGAATGTGCCGGCTTTCCAAACGTTTCAAGTACAATTTCCGCTCTCCCGCGCTGACCACGATTAAGACGCAAATTTGTTGCTTCTCCAATGACAACATAATCTGGTTTATATTGAGCGCTCACTTCACGTGTAGCGACTCCTTCAAAACATTCTTCATGGACACTGCAAGAAACAACCACTTTCCCTGGGAAATTCTTTTTTCGGTCTTGCGCAAAATATTTTGTTGCAAGCAACATGGCGCTTACCGCACCCTTCATATCTGAAGTTCCACGCCCAAATATCTTACCCTCAGACACTTTTCCACCATATGGGTCTTCACTCCAATTACTCTCTTGCACTGGCACGGTGTCTATATGTCCATCCAACAAAATAGTCGGCCCTTCCATTGTTCCATTAATGACCGCTGTAACATTGCCCAAAGCATCAATATGAACTTCGTCAAAACCGTGGTTCTCAGCGTACTGTTTAATATAATGTGCTACCTCTTGTTCTTCTCCTGACAAACTTGGAACTTTAACAAGTGAACTGCATAACTGGACGACCTCGTCTAGACGCTCTTGTGTTAACATGTCGTGGACTCCTTTCATTTCTCTATTGATTGAACAGGCAAAAATCCATCCCAAACTATTTTTCGATAATTCTCTTCATCTGTATCTCCTTCTGTATTAATCACTAGTATACGAGCATTTTCATCAAGTTCTAAATCGGCTGTAACCGGACTATCCCGCATAAATTTTCGCAAATAATACACAACACCTAACGTTACAGAACCCGATTCTCCCGAAATAACCGCCGGATCTCCTTTTAAAGGATTGCCATATACACGCATCCCAATCGCCGCAATCGTGTCATGGCAAGATAAAGCCCCGGTTGAGTACGCTTTCAAAAGCTTGAACGCTTCTGTATTCGGTTCTCCACAAGCCAATCCCGCCATTTCGGTTGCCATATCTCCCCCTACAATTTCACGACGCCCTTCTTTTGTACTTAAAGATTGGTAATAACAATCGGCTTGATCTGGTTCGACAATGATCATTTTAGGCGCGTTTTCTCCGTAAACATGTAAAAAATATCCAGCTATTCCCGCAGCAAAGGAGCCGACGCCTGCTTGTAAAAAAAGATGGGTAGGCGGTTGTTTTGATGTTTGTTTCCATTGTTCGATCATTTCATAGGCCATTGCGGAATAACCTTGCATAATCCAAAGTGGAATTTCTTCATAGCCTTCCCATGCTGTATCTTGTACCATAACCCAGCCATTTTTTTCAGCCAGTCTTGCACAAGTTCTAACAGTATCATCATAATTTCCTTCTAGTATGTCAGCTGCTGCCCCTTCATTTCGAATCGCTTGTAATCGTTGCAGCGAAGAACCTTTCGGCATATAAATAACGGATTTAAAACCCAACTCTCGTGCCGCCCACGCCACACCTCTCCCGTGATTGCCATCTGTCGCTGAAATAAAAGTGACATCACCAAGGCGTTCCTTGACCGAAGGGTGTTTTAACTTTTCAAAAGATAGGTGTTCAATCGGTTCACCTAATTGATTTGCAATGTATTTAGCGATTGCATAAATGCCTCCGAGTACTTTAAAAGCATTCAAACCAAATCTCTGCGACTCATCTTTTACTTGAATCATGGATACATTTAAATAACTCGCCAAATTCGGCAACTCATATAGTGGCGTATACGTGTACGCAGGGTGCGTTTTTTGAAACTCATGGATATGCCGAACTTGCTCAGCATGAAAATCCTTCAAGTCTTGTTCAACCACCTCATTTTTTCTAAAATTATTTTTCACCCATTTAATGTATTGCCTATCAGAAGTTGTCACATTATTTCCTCCTATTCTTTAGCTACAACTGCTTCTATCTCAATGAGTGCTCCTTTGGGGAGAGCGCTTACTTCCAAACAGCTTCTGGCTGGCCGATGGGTTGTAAAATACGAGGCATATATATCGTTCACCACTTGAAAATCAGCCATTGAAGTTATATACATAACTGTTTTGATTACTTGGTCCAATTCTAAGCCCTGATCATTTAAGAAGTTCTTTATATTGGCTAAAACTTGTTCTGTTTGTTCTTGGATGTTTAAACTGGCTAGCTGGTTAGTTTCAGGGTCAATCGGCAACATTCCTGACATAAAAATGAAACCACGATGTTCAATTGCTTGTGAATAAGGACCGATTGCCGTTGGAGCAAACTTACTGGACATTACGTTCATTTTTAAATCCCCCCTTGACTCATCTTAAATTGCAAAAATCATGCCAATCAATAAAGTGGATGTATGGCTCGTTCAGAGATGAGTTCTTTCCATGGAAGTATCATTTTGATACTTGAGTTCTAGTTCTAGTAAGGACAAGAAACACCCACATGAACGATCTAAACAAAAAAGTATCAAAACGACACTTAATATCATTTTGATACCTAAACGGAAGCGGCTAAGCTCAACGATAAAACTTACTGTATGACTTTTCCTGCTTATTTTTCAGAGTTTGTATTTTTTTAATTTTCTAAATAAAGTGGCTCGGCTTATTCCAAGTAAAGATGCGGCATCTTCGATATTTTGATTGTTTTTCTTTACATAATCAACCGCTTTTTTAATACATTCTTTTTCCATTCGCTCCAATGAATACATCACCATTTTTGTTTCTTTTGGTTGAACGACATGCAATTTACGCTCAATTAACGTACCGGCATTTTCCATCGTCATATAGCCATCTTGAATAAAGTTAAATAAATACTCAATAAAATTTTTTAATTCGCGCACGTTTCCTTTCCACGGATATTGCAGTATTAAATTCGTTAGTTCTTTATCAAATCCAAGTACTTTGGCTTGAAACAATTTATTATATTCCGCCATAAAATAATTACTTAACGTCAAAATATCTTCTCGCCGGCTGCGTAAAGGAGGAATCATCATGGGAATGACATTTAAACGAAAATATAAATCTTCCCGAAAACGTCCTTCTGCAATTAAATCACTCAGCTCACGATTTGTCGCCGCAATGATCCGTACATCAATGGGGATGACTTTCGTTCCCCCTACTCGTTCAACTTCATTTTCTTGTAAAACGCGCAATAGCTTTACTTGCAAATGTAAAGGCATCTCGCCAATCTCATCTAAAAAGATTGTCCCGCCGTTTGCTAATTCAAATTTTCCTACTTTGCCGACATGACTCGCTCCTGTGAATGCTCCTTTTTCATATCCAAACAACTCACTCTCAAGTAAATGATCTGGAATGGCTCCGCAATTTACCGCTACAAACATTTTATCTTTTCGATCACTTGCTTTGTGAATAGCGTTTGCGAAGACTTCTTTTCCTGTTCCGCTCTCCCCTTGAATTAAAATGGTAGATTTCGATTGTGACGCTTTAAACGCATAAGATTTCACTTCCTGTATTTGTTTGCTCGAACCAATAATGCGTTGAAAGGGCTTCATTTTTTCTTCGCTAGCACGCTCTACGATACCTTGAATCGTTTCTACATCTTGTAAAATGAGCAGTATTTCTTTGACATTATTTCTGTCAAATAATATCTTTTTTGTTACAATGACCGTTTTTTGAAATAACTGATGTTGCAGTTCAAATGCTTGATTGGTTACCTCATCTTCTTCTAATACTTTGTCAATAAACACTTGTACTGCCGCAGGAAGTTCATGTGATTGAGAGATTCCCAAGATCATTTTTGCTTGTTCATTTAACTCAATGATGCGAGAATGTTGATCGATAATTAACACTCCTTCTTGAACAAGGCCAAGCATTTTAATCATTTTATGATTATGCTTTTCCAATTCCTCCATCATATACAATTGATCCAATTTACTAGCAAGCAAATCTGCCATCTTATCTAAAAAAGTTAAAATACCTTCGATATTTTCGAATAATCGAGCTTTCTGATCTTGATTAAAAGCGAGTAATCCAATGACACCAACAACTTGACCATAAACCATTATAGGAACACTGATTTCTCCCATTTCCATGCAATTCGCAAAAAATTTGCAACTGCCGCATATCTCTTCATAACCAGGCTCTTTGATAATAATTGGTTTTTTGTTAGCGAAAACGCTTTTATAAACACGATCACCTTCCAATTTTTTCAAAATATCGACTTGCATTTCCCCTGTACATGCAATACGAATAAACTCATGGTTCACAATCTCTACTTCAATTTTCAACACTGCTGCCGTCGCCTCTGCGATACTTTGCACAATCGGTTGAATATCCATTAAGTTCATTGCTACACCACCAATACGATAGTTAATTACACATTATAACAAAAATCGACTTTTCGACATAATTGTTTTGAAGAATGCAAGATGTTCCCTTTCGTATTTTTTGCAAGACGCGGGAAAAACCTAACATTCTTGTTTGATCTTGCCAAACATTCCCTGTAGTACAACCAGGTCAAGCCAGGAAGCGCTTTACTTATTGCCATAAGTGGAAAATAAAGCATCACCAAAATAGTATAATGATGTTTACAAAAAACCTTTTACTTCATTAATGTAATAAAGTAAAATAAGTATGTCAGGTAGATGGGAGGTCGTTTTATGATTGGCATTATAGATTACGGAGCCGGCAATTTGCATAGTGTTGAAAAAGCTGTAATAAAGCTTGATTTTCCAACTAAAATTATTGCTGAGCCCAGGGATTTTACAGGAATTGATAAAATCATTTTCCCTGGTGTGGGTAACGCGAGCAAAACAATGGAAATGATTAGATTCCATGGATTGGATGATAAAATAACAGAAGCGATAAAAGCAGGAATCCCATTCCTCGGCATTTGTTTGGGTATGCAGCTTTTAATGGAATATAGCAAAGAAAATGATGCAGATTGTCTATCAATCTTTGAAGGAGCCGTTTACCCCTTTCAAAAAAGCATAAAGGTTCCTCATATAGGCTGGAACGAAGTTCATCAAAAAAGACAGCATCCCATTTTCCGCAATATTCCGAATAAATCCGATTTTTATTTCGTCCATTCATTCTATGTCAAGCCAAATGATGAGTCCGACGCGATTGGGATCACAGATTATGGCCAAGATTTTTGTTCAGTAATCGCAAAGGACAATGTCATTGGTGTACAATTTCATCCTGAAAAGAGCGCAGAAGCGGGACTGACAATATTAGAAAACTTTTGCGGCAATTTCTAAGGAGGCAGCATGTTTATGCTAAAAAAACGAATCATTCCAGCAATTGATGTTGCAAATAACCAAGCTGTGAAATATGTACAATTTCGGAACCCTACGGTTATCGGGGATCCAGCAGAACTGGGCCAGAAATATGCTGAACAAGGAGCCGATGAAATCCTCTATTTAGACACGACGGCTTCATTACACAGTCATGATGTTAAGTATGAATGGATCCGGCGTGTCGCGGAAAAGTTATATGTCCCGTTTTCTGTCGTAGGGGGGATTCGCGCCATTGATGATTTCAAGCATGTGTTACGTGCTGGAGCTGATAAAGTGGGTGTTAATACAGCTGCTGTCAAGAAGCCAGAATTATTAACGAAAGCAGCTGATATTTTTGGCAAGCAATGCGTCGTTTTGGCACTCGATGCCAAGCCGATTCAAAATAACGACGGTGAAATCATTCGCTGGGAAGTATATACACATTCAGCACATGAAAGTAGTGGAATGGACGCGATTGAATGGGCCTGCCGCGCGGAGGAATTAGGAGCCGGAGAAATAGTTTGTACAAGTATTGATCGAGATGGAATGAAGAATGGTTATGATATTGAACTGCTGCGTTCATTAACAGAGGCCGTTAACATTCCAATCATAGCTTCTGGTGGTGCGGGAAATGTAGCACATATCCAAGAAGCATTTAAAGATGGAAATGTAGATGCTGCATTGGTTGCTTCATTATTGCATTACGAAGAGTTAACCGTTAGGGATATCAAGAAATACTTGATACATCATGATATCCCTGTACGTAATCATATATAGAACAAAGCTTCAATCAGCGCACTGCTGATTGTTAGTTGAGCCGATCGGGACATGGGAATTTTTACCACCTCTTTCGAATATTACTGCCAGTTACCGCCGGACAAAATAAACCCAAGGATAATGTTACATTCCTTGGGTTTTAGCCTTGCTAAATATTCTGTAACAGTCTAACAGCCTTTATGACTGATTCCTTGAAACCATATGAGTAAAATAATAGCTAGGGTGTCATTGAAAAGCAAAGCCCCGAAAATGCTGTTCACATTCTCGGGGTTTAAGTTTTAAATGCATTTGCTTTAAATTGGACTTTTTCGACAGCCCTACCCAATAAATTTTAAAAGAAGTGCATCTGAAAATCCTTCCCTTTTTGCTCTGTAATGATTTCACATATTAGTGATGAATGATTGTCCGGGTGTTTTTTAGATTCGCTATGATATAGAAGATCATGATGCTAACCCTTGCGTAAAACTCCCTTATTGCGACCATTCCTCATACTTCGCCATCACTTTTTTTCGCAAAATGCCTCCTTAATATTGTGTCATATATTGCTCCCTTTCCCATGCGTGTACTTGGGTCCGGAACATATCCCATTCGATTTCTTTTGCCTCTACAAAGTGTTCAAGCAAATGGCTGCCTAAAGCATTCGTAACGACTTCATCCGTCTTTAGCAATTCGAGCGCTTGTGCCAACGTGGCTGGCAGATCAACGATGCCATATTCCTTGCGCTGCTCTTTTGTCATCTCATAAATATTTTTGTCTACTGGTTCGGGTGCGGTTAAGTTATTTTTAATTCCGTCCAATCCAGCAGCCAATAGGACTGCCATTGCTAGATATGGGTTTGCAGAAGGATCGACACTGCGGACTTCTACACGGGTGCTTAAGCCGCGTGAAGCCGGGATACGAATAAGCGGGCTTCTGTTTTTTGCCGACCAGGCCACATAACATGGCGCCTCATATCCTGGAACAAGCCTCTTATAAGAATTGACAGTTGGGTTTGTAACGGCTGTGAAACTTGGTGCGTGCTTTAATATTCCTGCCAAAAAACTTCTCGCTGTATCACTCATTTCCAACGACCCATTCGGATCATAAAAAGCATTTTCTCCTCCCTTGAACAAGCTTAAGTTACAATGCATCCCCGACCCATTTATACCGAACATTGGTTTTGGCATAAAAGTTGCCAGCAAACCATGTTTACGGGCAATCGTCTTAACGACCAATTTAAAGGTTTGAATATCATCGCACGCCCTTAAAGCATCTTGATATTTAAAGTCTATTTCATGTTGACCCGGGGCCACCTCATGGTGGGATGCCTCAATTTCAAAGCCCATTTCTTCTAATTCCAACACAATATCACGCCTGCAATTCTCCCCCAAATCGGTTGGAGCAAGGTCAAAATAACCGCCATGATCATTTAATTCGAGTGTTGGTTCACCTTTTTCATTCAGTTTAAATAAGAAAAATTCAGGTTCAGGGCCAACGTTGAAATCGGTAAACCCCAGTTCTTCCATTTCTTTTAAAACCCTTTTTAGATTATTACGGGGATCTCCTTCAAATGGCGTCCCATCGGGATGATAAATATCACAGATCAGTCTGGCTACTTTTCCTTTTTCTGATGTCCAAGGAAAAATAACAAATGTATCTAAGTCGGGATATAAATACATGTCTGACTCCTCAATTCGGACAAACCCCTCAATCGATGAACCATCAAACATCATTTTATTGTCTAAAGCTTTTGGTAACTGGCTAACGGGAATTTCCACATTTTTGATCGTACCAAATAAATCCGTAAATTGCAGACGGATGTACCGGACATTATGTTCTCTTACCATTTCAAGTACTTTTTCTCTGTTCATATCTTCAGCTCTCCTTGTTGTCCATTATTTTTAGCTAAAAATGAATGTTATAATTCTAATTCACCATGGCAAATATAGGTAGCTTCTCCTCTTTTCCAAACATGACCTTGTTCGTCCCATCTTACCGTCAAGTCTCCTCCAGGAAGATGAACGGTGATTGGCACGTGTTTATCAAGAAATTCATTCATTGTAGCGGCAACTACCGCAGCACAAGCGCCAGTACCGCAAGCCATTGTGATCCCTGATCCTCTCTCCCATACTCGGTAGTCCATCTCCTGACGTCCTTTCACTTGAACAATTCCTACGTTGACCCTTTCCGGAAATAGACTGGCATGCTCTATGACTGGTCCCACTTTCTCCAGCGGAAAAGCATTCACTTCATCAACAAATATGATTGCATGGGGATTGCCCATCGAGACGCAAGTCAAAAAATACTCTTCTTCCCCAAAGGTATGAGGTTCATTTATTGCCGCAACGAAAGGATCACCTTCCATAGGAATCATTCCTTTTAATAATTTCGGCTCACCCATATCCACATTGACATATTGAACAAATTGTTTTTTATCCAATTCCACTTCAACACTTACCACACCACTCAATGTTTCAATCGTAAAGCGGGGTTTCGTCGCGTACATGTGGTCAAATACAAACTTGGCGACACAGCGTAGACCATTCCCGCAATTCTTCGCTTCGGAACCATCTTCATTAAAAATTCTCATTTTAAAATCAGCCATTTGCGATGCGCAAATGAGAATGATACCATCGGAACCAATTCCAAAATTGACATCAGAAACCTTTCTTGAAAGTGCTGGATATTCTCGTTCTTCCAGTACATTGTCTGGATCGTCCAATTGATTAAAAATAATATAATTGTTTCCCAATCCATGCATTTTCGTAAAAATCATCCCCTCATTCCCCCTTAAAAGACGAATTTGGAAGTGCTAAGCCTTGCTCTTATATCATCAAAAATGCGCTGTTCTTCCTCCCGGCGATCGGCTTGAAAAGTTACTGAAAAGCGCACATATGGACCGGCATCATCCCAAGGAACAGTCGAAATCAAATGCTCCTGTATTAAATATTGGCTAAAATCTTCTGCTGATTGAAATTGCGGACCGTTTTCTACTGCCTTCGGAATTTTTGTATATAAGAAAAAAGAGCCTTTTGGTTTTTTCGCATGAAATCCACTTTCACGTAAAATGGCTGATAAAGCATCGTGGCGCCGTGAATATTTCTCTGCAATTTGTGTTGTGATTTCAGGGTGTGATAAAGCGTAAGCTGCAGCTTTTTGAATAGGAATAAATTGCCCCGAATCATAATGATCCTTTACCGTTGCAAATGCTGAAACAAGTTTCCGGTTACCCGCGATAAAACCAATGCGCCAGCCTGTCATATTGAATGATTTTGATAAAGAATGCAGTTCAACGCCAATCTCTTTTGCACCTGGAACCGATAAAAAGCTGAGCGGCTTTTGACCGTCAAATACAAGCGCGGCATATGCGGCATCATGGACAACGATCAGTTCATGTTTTTTGGCAAAATACACAACCTCTTCGAAAAATGCCCGATTCGCTACAGCGCCTGTTGGATTGTTCGGATAGTTTAAGTAAAGTAATTTAGACCTTTTCAATATGTCCTCAGGCAATGAATCAAGTCTTGGAAGAAAAGAGTCTTTTTCTAGCAACGGTAATTGTACAACTTCTCCACCTAGATATTTCGTATGAGTGCCTAAAATCGGGTAGTTGGGCGAAGGCATGATCGTTATATCACCAGGATTGATAAATGCTGTTGGCAGCATGGCTAATGCCGATTTTGAACCAATGACATGATTCACTTCTTCTTCTGGATCAAGATCATCTACCCCAAATACTTCTTTCATATAAGATGCCGCGGCATGCTTAAACTCAAGTATTCCATTATCAGCATAAAAACGATTTTCTGGTTTTTTGGCTTCGTTTGCCAATTTTCCAATGACCCTATCATCCGCCATGTCATCCGGTTCACCGACACCAAGATCGATTAATGCCTTGCCGGGATTGTTTTGCTGCGCCACCTTCTTCGCTCTTTTTATTTTCTCAAACTTATAGACTTCATCTTTAACACCAAATTGTGCTCCACCTATTCGGTCCGCAAAAAGTTGTTGTATATAATCCATTGCCAACATATTGATTCCTCCACACTTTCACGACATCTTTCTCATCATGTAATCATGACATTCCATAGCAGCTTCTTTTCCTTCTTGAATCGCCCAAACAATCAAACTGGCACCCATTCGGGCATCTCCTGCAGTAAAAACACCTTCTTCATGTGTGTGATATGTGCCGTTTTTGACTGCGATATTAGAACGATGGTTCACTGTTATATTGCTATTGGTGAACATTTCTGTTTCAGGGCCTTCAAAGCCTACAGCGAGTAACACCAATTGTGCTGGCCACAATTTTTCCGTTCCGGGAATCACTTCTCTTATTTTTTGACCATTTTCCATAAAAGTTGTTTGAATGTTGGCGCTTTTTACCCCTGCTACATTTCCGTTCCCATCACCCACAAATTCTACTGTTGTTGTGGCAAACACTCTCGGATCCCGCCCAAATACACTAGCAGCTTCCTCCTGACCCGTATCCTGTTTATGAATAAGTGGATATTGCGGCCATGGATTGTCATCAGATCGGCTATTAGGCCGCATCGGATAAATGTCAAATTGCACAAGACTTTTACAGTTCTGACGCAAGGCGGTAGAAACACAGTCTGTTGCTGTATCTCCACCTCCAATGACGATGACGTCTTTTCCTTCTGCGGAGATAAAGTTTCCATCAGCCAAATGGGAATCCAGTAAACTTTTCGTATTTGCATGTAAGTAATCCATGGCAAAGTGGATTCCTTCAAGTTCCCTTCCCGGAATCGCCAAATCCCGAGGCCGAGTGGCGCCGATACAAAGGACAACCGCATCATTTTCCGAACGTAATTGTTCAAGCGATCGTTCCTTCCCCACTTCCGTATTGGGAACAAATTGAATTCCTTCTGCTTGCATTAACTTGATTCTGCGCTCGACAACATGTTGTTCAATTTTCATCTTAGGGATTCCGTATGTTAACAAGCCGCCGATCCGATCCGCACGTTCATAAACCGTCACCATGTGTCCTTGTTGATTTAAAATAGAGGCGCAAGCGAGCCCGGAAGGACCAGATCCGATAATGGCCACTTGTTTACCTGTCCGTTGTTTAGGAATTTGGGGTTGAACCCATCCTTTTTCAAATGCTTTATCAATAATGGCGCGTTCGATGTTTTTGATGGTGACAGAATCATTGGCGAGCGAGGCGACACATCCGCCTTCACATGGAGCCGGACAAGCACGTCCCGTAAATTCCGGAAAGGGATTTGTCCGGCTTAAGCGCTCGTACGCCTCCTTCCATCTTCCTTTATAAACGAGATCATTCCATTCCGGGATTAAGTTATAAACCGGACATCCCGTTGTCATCCCTGCCAACTCACTGCCATTTTGACAAAAGGGAACAGCACAATCCATACAACGAGAAGACTGTTCCCGTAACACTTTTTCAGAAGGAAGCTGGGCGATCTCTTTCCAGTCTTTCACTCTTTCCAGCGGGTCACGATAGAGTTCTGAACTCCTTCGGTGGTCGATAAACCCAGTTATGTTTCCCATCTACCTAACCCCCTATCTACATTCAGCTGTATTGCAAATGTCCGTTTTTCCCGGATTCAGCAAGAATTCTTTTATATTCTGTCGGAATCACCCGCACAAAATGGGAGACAAAGCAGTCCCACTTTTCCAAGATTTCCGCGGCTTTCGTACTTTTTGTATATTGATAATGTTGATTGATTTGTTCTTTTACAACATTCATTTCTTCCCTATCTTGTAAAGGTTCAATGATGACAAGTTCTTGATTGCATTGTTTCTGGAAAGTTTCTACTTCGTCTACGAGAACATAAGCAATTCCCCCTGACATTCCTGCCGCAAAGTTTTGGCCTACTTCTCCAAGGATGACTGCACTGCCTCCCGTCATATACTCGCAACCATGATCGCCGATTCCTTCGACAACTACATGGGCACCACTATTTCTTACACAAAATCTTTCCCCCGCCATCCCGCGAATATATGCTTTTCCGCTCGTTGCCCCATAAAATGTCGCATTACCAATGATGATGTTTCGTTCAGCCAAGAAAGTGGATTTTGGTGAGGGAAAAATGGCCATGTTCCCGCCAGATAATCCTTTTCCGACGTAATCATTGGCGTCTCCCTCTAATGTCAACGTCACTCCTTTTGGTAAAAATGCCCCAAAGCTTTGACCGGCTGAACCGATAAAATGAAACGTTATCGAGTTTTCTTGTAATCCTTCCAATCCGAATGTATTTGAAATTTCACTTCCCATCAGCGTTCCGACGGAGCGATTCGTATTACAAATTGGAAGCACCGCATGAATCGGTTGGGCATTTTTTAATCCCTCATGGTAAATGGGCAGCAGTTCACGCCTATCCAATGTTTGATCCATTTCATGGTCCTGCTCTTCTTTAGAGTGCTTATCGTAAGGGAAGTCATATAAAACGGGCGACAAATCAAGTTTTTGCGCTTTCCAATTATCTGATGGAGCAGGTTTCAATAAATGAGTCTGTCCAATCATTTCATCCAATGTTCTGAACCCTAATTCAGCCATATATTCACGAATTTCTTGAGCAATAAAATGCATCAAATGAACAACATGTTCCGCCGTACCGACCATATTTTTACGAAGGATGGGGTTTTGAGTCGCGATTCCAACTGGACATGTATCCAAATGGCAAACTCTCATCATGATACAGCCAAGGGAAACTAGTGGTAATGTTGAAAATCCATATTCTTCTGCGCCAAGAAGAGCGGCTATGACCACATCTCGTCCACTCATCATTTTTCCATCCGTTTCCAGTGTCACTTTATGCCTCAACCCATTCAGCTTTAATGTTTGGTGGGTTTCAGCAAGCCCCAACTCCCAAGGCATACCAGCATGTTTGATACTTGAACGGGAAGCTGCTCCAGTTCCGCCATCATAACCACTAATTAAAATCACATCCGCTTTCGCCTTGGCCACACCTGCGGCGATGGTTCCAACTCCAGATTCTGAAACGAGTTTTACATTGATTCTTGCTTTAGGATTTGCATTTTTTAAGTCATAAATGAGTTGGGCCAAGTCTTCAATGGAATAAATATCGTGATGGGGTGGCGGCGATATCAATTCAATGCCTGGAATCGATCCCCTAGTTTTTGCTACTTTAGGTGTTACTTTGTGACCTGCCAATTGCCCCCCTTCACCGGGTTTGGCTCCTTGGGCCATTTTAATTTGGATTTCATCACAATTCACCAGATAGTGGCTCGTAACCCCAAATCTTCCTGATGCCACTTGTTTCATTCTGCTGCATTTGGAATCACCGTTTTCCATTGGTTTGAATCTTTTCGGGTCTTCCCCACCTTCACCGCTATTGCTCTTTCCACCAATTCGATTCATCGCAATCGCGATTGCTTCATGAGCCTCTTTACTAATCGATCCGTATGACATCGCCCCTGTTTTAAACCTTTTAAAGATTGACTCAATCGGTTCCACTTCTTCGATCGGCACTGGTTTTCTTTCATCATTGAAGTCCAGTAAGCCACGCAGTGTCGTCTGTTGGCTGATTTCCTCCTGTAACAGGCGGCTATATTCTTTGTATATTTCATATTTTCCTGTGCGAACGGCATGTTGTAACGTATGGATCGTTTTCGGTTGGAATAAATGTATCTCCCCGTCATAACGCCATTGAAAATCCGACCCGGTTTCCAAATCTGCTTTTTCCGAATGGAATGCACCTTCATGGCGCAAACGGACTTCTTTCGCGATATCTTCTAATGTCATTCCACCAAGTTTCGAAGATGTATTTGGAAAATAACGATCGATCACTTCCTGACTTATCCCCAAAGCCTCAAAGATTTGCGCACCCATATAACTTTGAACGGTTGAGATGCCCATTTTGGACATTATTTTCATGATGCCCTTTGTGACTGATTTCACATAATTTCTGGACGCCTCATTAATGGAAAGACTATCTCCCTCTTCTTCAACTAATAAAGGAAGTGATTCGTATACGAGATAAGGGCATATGGCATTGGCGCCATATCCAAGTAACGCCGCAAAATGATGTACTTCTCTCGGTTCTCCGGATTCTACAATTAAACTCACTTTGCTTCGGTTGCCGCTTTGAATTAAATGATGATGAACGGCGGATACTGCAAGTAATGAAGGGATCGCCGCAAGTTCTTCATTTACAATTCGGTCACTGAGAATGAGGATATTGCTCCCGCGTTCAATCTCTTCATCTACTCTCTGGAACAACTCATCGACCGCGACTCCCAAATCTCCTTGACTGGGGAATAAAGTTGAAATACGTGCCGCCATCCAGTCCTTTGTTTGTAAATCGCCTATTTTTCTCATTTCTGAATCTAATAAAATCGGTGTATTCAGACGTATTTTTCTAAATCCCTTTTGTG
Source organism: Siminovitchia sp. FSL H7-0308 (assembly GCF_037980985.1). Taxonomy (NCBI): domain Bacteria; kingdom Bacillati; phylum Bacillota; class Bacilli; order Caryophanales; family Bacillaceae; genus Siminovitchia; species Siminovitchia sp. FSL H7-0308. The sequence goes on along the minus strand of NZ_CP150282.1, from coordinate 1,161,615 downwards.
TAGGTTGAAATAAGTTGCCGTCGGGTCCTAACATGACTTCAACTGAAGTAACAGACTCTTCCCGGATCGCATCTATGGGCGGGTTGGTGACTTGAGCAAATTTCTGCTTGAAATAATTGAATAACAGTTGAGGTTTCCTTGATAATATGGCCAAAGGCGCATCATAGCCCATTGAACCAACAGGTTCGTGACCATCCATGGCCATCGGTTTTAACACTTTCTCCCACTCTTCATTTGTATAGCCAAAGATCACCTGTCTGCGAAGCGTTTCTCCATCCGATATTTCCTTGGCTTGAGCTGTATTTTCTGTAAAATGTTCTAAAGGTACAATGTTTTCTTCCACGAGCTTCTGATAAGGTCTCTGGGAAATAATCAGTTGTTTGATTTCTTCATCTTCATATAAACGGCCATTTTCTAAATCTATTAAAAGCATTTGTCCCGGTTTCAAACGATCTTTTTTGCTGATTTTTTCTTCCGGAATATCAACAACCCCCACTTCGGAGGAAAGACATATAAAATCATCATCCGTCACAATAAAGCGTGCTGGCCTTAACCCGTTTCTATCAAGGCATGCTCCCACAAGTTTTCCATCCGTAAATGACATTGCGGCCGGCCCATCCCATGGCTCCATAAAGCTGCTGTGATACTGATAAAACGCCTTTTTCTGTTCATCCATTCGTTCATTATTTTTCCATGGTTCCGGAATCATCATCATCATGGCATGCGGCAATGACCATCCCGATAACACGAGAAACTCCAACACATTATCAAACATCGCAGAGTCGCTGCCATCCATATCAACAATCGGCCGCACAATTTCAACTTTTTCCACTAAGTCGTTTTTGTATGTTGCTTCTCTGGCATTCATCCAGTTCACATTTCCTTTTATCGTGTTGATTTCACCATTATGCATGGTGTAACGATTGGGCTGCGCCCTTTGCCAACTCGGAAATGTATTCGTGCTAAAACGATTATGGACCAGCGCCATCGCCGACTTATATAATTCACTATTTAAATCAACATAATAATCTTTCAATTGTTCAGGGAGCAGTAAACCTTTATAAATAATCGTTCTCGCTGAAAAACTGACAGCATAGTAGTGCTCATCATTGGCGAACTGAGCATTTTTAAGTACCTTTTCAATCTTTCTGCGAACTTCATACAATTTTCTTTCAAACTTTATATCCCCTGGTTCGTCATATGGAGATTTCACGAATACTTGGCGGATCACCGGTTGTGTTTCTTTTGCCTGCTGATGTAGATTACCATCATTTATTGGCACCGTCCTCCAACCATGCAATCCCAATTTTTCTGTTTCAATTGTATGTTCAATGATTTTTTCACAACGCTGTCTGGCGTTTTTTTGCTGCGGAAGGAAGAACATTCCTACGCCGTATTTCCCCGCATCGGGTAGACGCTTTTCCGCTTTTTCCCACTCCGCTTGAAAAAATTCATGAGGAATTTGGGTTAAAATACCAGCTCCATCCCCTAACAGCTGATCTGCGCCCCGCCCTCCCCGATGATCAAGCCTTTCAAGGGCCATTAATGCTTGGGATACAATCGAGTGAGTTGGCTTACCACTGATATGCGCAAGCAGGGCAATCCCACAAGCATCATGTTCTAATTGAGGATCATACATCCCTTGTTTGTCTATCGTCCACGTCCGATGCATATCGTATCCTCCCCTTATATCCTTTATCTATTTTTTTATGTTAATCAATTTGAAGCCAAATGTATTTAGAGTTATTGGTGAATCATTTACACTTTTTTGATAACCCTACAAGCAGGCAATATTGCATTTTAGAATGGACAATGTTCATTTTTTCATTTTTATCCTGTTATTCATGTATTGTCCGCACAATAAATAAGGTTGCCGGGGAATCTTGATGAAATCCCCTAGCAACCTGTTCCAGTTTATTTAAAATTGTTCACCTAATTTCAGAAGGATTTTTACCAGTGTATTGTTTAAACTGCCTGCTGAAAAAATGCAAATCATTATAACCAAGGGCATATGCAGCTTCCGTTACTGTCATGCCGGTAAAATGGAGTAGATGTTCTGCGCGTTTTATACGAGAATAAACGATGTATGACTTAACCGTCTGCCCAATGATTTGTTTAAACTTTTGAGAAAAGTACCGCTGAGAAAGATTGGCGCGTGCCGCCAAACTCTCAATCGTATGCGGCTCTCCAGGATGTTGTTGAACATAATTGGCGATTTCATGAATCGTTTCCAATAAGCTATGACTGGCATCCCCCAACTTCTCTTCCTTTTCTTGCTCTTCCCTTAATAGATGAATCATCAACTGCTTCAAAATCAATTTCCCTTCAATTTCCGCACCATATGTTTTCACTAAGAACAAACGAACGTATTGGGTCAACAGCGATTCAAAACTAATCGTATTTTCTAGAATTCGATGTGAGGCAGGGATCAATCGAGGTGTTTCAGCTATATCAAAATGAATATACGTTAACACTAGGGGATTTTGGGGATTATGTGTCGCTTCCGTCTCATCACCTGGCCTAAACAAGAAACAATGACCTTTCCCTACATGATATGGCTTGTTGTTTAGTAAAACAGTACCCTCACCACTCCAAACATAAAATAAATCATAATTAGGCATGGGAGTAGCTCTTTTTCTCCACTTCCAATTCGGTTCACAATGAATAGTGGCTAATGCCGGTTTCAACACAAAATCATCTGGATTCAGATAAAGCATCCAACTCCCTCCTTTTCGAAGATGAAAAACCTTCTGTATCATTTAATCGTATCAAGCCCCATTTAGCAACCGGTCCGTCTTAGATGAGTGTAAATATAATTAGTTTCATCTTAGTAGTTTTCACAAAAGAATATACCTAATTCCCCAATATGTATATAGAAAACGTTTTAGGTATGGAAAAGTGTAAACATTAGAAGGTTATTTGACTCAAAAATGTATTATCAATCCACCAACAGTGTGGCTCCCTGTTGCATAATACCCTATAATGACAAAAGCAAGTGAGGTCATTAACGAAGGTGCCCTCATCAATTGAACAGCTAATGACCACTTTAAATAATTTTTATGACCGATTACTCCTCTTATTGGACTCTTTCCTTTTTTATTATCTATTTACAAACACCCCTTATTTAAAATTTTCAAAAAATACCCTGTATTTTAATGTTAAAATCTTATATAGACTTACTAAATTACAGAAAAGGAGACAAGAAATGATATCTAACATTTCAACCACCAAAACCAATGCTAAAAGATTTCTATTAGACTTCCAACTGCTGAATGATTCAAAGACTCCATCTAATAAAAATGAATCAGAGTTAGCTTTAAACATTATTAGAAATTTAGAATGTATACAGCTTGACCCCATTGCTGCCGTAGAAAGAAATCATCATTTAGTCCTTCAAGCAAGACAGCCAAACTACCGTGTAGAAATACTTGAAAAGTTAATATCTAACCGTCACCTCTTTGAATATGTAGCTAATGCCGCTTGCATTATTCCTATAGAGGACTTTCCTAAATTTAAGATAATACAAGATTTTTATATAAATACCATTCATACATCCACTCAAAGTCTTAATGAAATAATGGAGAAGGTAATGGATCAAATGATGAAAAGTGAACCGCTACCTTCAAGGGCTTTAAAATCGGACAAAATAGTGAAAGGATATTGGGACAACGCAAAACCTACAACAAAAGAAACTACATTAGCATTAAATATATTATTTGATTTAGGTAAAATTACAGTAGCAAAAAGAAACGGTAATGAAAAATTCTATACTGCTACAGAAAATCATGTGCCTAAATCTTTTTTAAATGAACTTTCAAATATTAGTATTAATGATTCAAAAGAAGCGTTAATAAGAAAATATATGAAGGCTTATCGTATTTTTGACTTTGAAGATCCAAGATTTGGTTGGTTTAAAACTACCGCAAAAGAACGCATAGCAATACGAGATAAACTATTACATCAAGGGATAGTCATCCCAGTCGACATAAAAAATGTAAAAAGACAATATTACATTTTAACTGAAGATGTAGAAAAGTTTGAAACATCAGATGAGTATACTGATTGTTCTACCGTTAAATTTCTTCCCCCCTTGGATAATCTGTTATGGAGAAGGTCTAGAATAGAGGATTTATTCAACTTCAGCTACAAATGGGAAATTTATTTTCCCGAATCGAAAAGAGAATTTGGATATTACGCAATGCCAATACTCTATGGTGATAAGTTAATTGGTAGAATCGACCCTAAATATTTGCGCAAGAGCAATATATTACAAATTAAACTGCTTCAGATAGAAAGTCACATAAAAATAGATTCAAAATTACTTAACGAACTAAGAAAAGCCTTAAAACAGTTTGCCGTGTTTCATAAAGCTAAAAATATTGTCATAGAAACTACTTCACCTAAATCACTTATTAAAAAAATAAGCATCTAGAAGAGTAAACGGGTGCTCATAAAGCGGGCACCTCGCATTTTTATTTCTCCTGAATTTTTGATGAAATAAGATCTAACAGCTCCGTTGGCGCATTTAAAAATGTATAGTGGTCACCTCGCAGCTTCTGAAATTGAACTTCTCCATACTCTCTCTAGCCATCCATTGTTTCAAATTTAACTTCTTTATCATTATCCCAGCTAATTACTGTAATAAGTATATTGGCATGTCAAAACAAAACTGTACAAAAAATGAAAGGTGCATTAACTTGTATCATTTGGTGTAAAATGGTTTAACGATCCTTCTATACGAAAATTGTTGAATCAAAAAGTCAAATTCAAGTAATTGTTGGCAAGGAAAAACTCTGCCACTAACGAACTCTGCTTTAATGATTTTAATTGTCGCCTCAGCGACCGCATTGTCGTACGCAGCCCCTTTTTCAAACAATGACAGTTTGATATCAAACGTACCTAAGTCTTGAACAATCACGCTGCTTTTAAACTCACTTCCCCGGTCAGAGTGAAACAATTTAAGGCGACTTAAAATGTATTTTGTTTATTTAGAAAGAATAATCCTCGCAAATTTTTATTTGCAAACTTGACACCGAACCCACAATTTAATTATTTGAACATTTCCGTATATATCAACAACGTGGACCATCTTCTTGACTTCGTTAATATAATGAAAAATTCCCTCCACTTCCTCAAAAAAACTATCGACCCACAAAGTAAAAATAACAGGCAACCCATAATCCGTATGTAACACTTCATTGATCTGCTCCCAGCTTTGTTCATCCAGTCGCGGCTTTTTTCACTCGTTCGTAATCAACACTCAAATGGGCAGCATTACTGCTGTCCATTTTTCCATAATCACCATACCAAACTTATGTTTTTATATTGCTTACGAAAGTTCTTCTGTGTATGCAAACGGAAAAATTTTGAGAAGGATAATTTGGATTAGATGTAGAAAAAGAAAAAAAGACTCGTGACAAAGTTGAATATTTTTCATCGTAGAGAATATATACAGGAAGTACGCACTTTTTAATGAAGGGAGGAATCTGATGAATAAATTTCTAGATGACAATTTACATGAAACGAGAAATAACCTAGTAAAGGAGATTACTTTACTAAGCGATGCTCAATTTAACAGTAAGCCCAGTATGAATAAATGGAGTATAGCACAAGTTTGCCATCACTTGGTTTTAGTGGAAGAGGCATCCATAAAGGCTATTGCATGGGGGTTAAAAGAGACTGATTGCGCCCCAAAAGAGCGTAAAAATGTTAGCACTATATTATTGAATAGAACAAAAAAGATTAAAGCTCCAAAAATCGTTGAACCAGATGTAAAACCATTTAAAGTTCAGCAAATAATTGACTTGTTGACCCATTCCAGAAAAAAGTTGATGACTTTTCTTAATACATTAGAAGATAAATCTATGCTGGCAAAAAAATCAGTGATGCATCCAGCTTTGGGTGAATTACCCCTTGATCAATGGATTGAACAAATATATTTGCATGAACAGCGACACATAGAACAAATAAACGAGTTAAAATTACTATTAGGGGCGACACCCTAAACCTTGCTTAAGTAAAGCCCGGCCAGCGCCGGGCTCTTTTTGTTCGCCTATGCTGGGAAAAAGAGTAACACTTATGCGTCACTTTTGCTCTCAATTATATTTTTTGTCAGCTGTATAAACCGGATGCCGACATCCCTAGCATGGCTCGACTAAGATACCTTGTTTTAAGTCAATTCGGCTACGTACACAATATCTACTAGAATACCCGGAACCAATGATATAAAAGGTAAAAAATCTTGCAATTGTATAAATAGAATCCGTAGATTTCACAAAAAACCTCTCAAAATTCATGTGAATTCCTGCATATTCAGATCAACAGGCATACCCTTTGCCGTATAAACCATACTCATATCATTATTTCTTAAAAGAAAAATTTTTTGCTCTGTATCTGAAAAGATTTTATTCTCTTCGTGTTCTTCTACTATCCGAAATATTTGTATCCCATCAGGTACATAAAATGCCGCAAATAGTGTTTAAAAGTCCCCCCTCTCTCCTCATCCCCATAATACGTCAAGGAGGGAGTTTTTCCTGCATTAAAAAAAGCACCCGCTAAGGTGCCTTATAATACTTCACGAATATGTTAAAAAAACTTGTTATTACTCTATATCTCAAGATAAATTGCCGCGATAATATTCCTGTATTTAAAACTTAAACGACGTATGCCCTACCTCTCATACATCCTTACGACTCCGTAGTCGATCCAGTGTGATTAAGTTCTTAATTATTTTAATCAAGAACGCCACATCATTTTTTTCACCTTTGATATTTCAAGTTCATTCGAAAAAGCATTCCTTTTATTGTACCATGTATATAAAATAAAAGAAAGCCCAGTCAGCTTCATACTTCTATTCCCGCTTTTCAACATCCCATCCGGCTTTCCCTTTGAATAGTCCGGCTCAATTGGTGAAATGGTAGGCCTTACCCGAAAAGATTTCGATTTTGAGAAAAACGAAATCAAAATAAAAGCTATACAAAAGAGAGCATCATCACCACTTTCGAGAGATGTTTGTGTCAAAAAGCTTTTCGTTTTTCAGCGTATTCCCCATAAAAAATAAAAACACCCCAAAACGTTGATATAGAAACGCTTCAGAGTATTTCCCATGGTATCAATCTTAACCCAAATATAAAGACGTCCCAGGAGAGATTCGAACTCCCGACCCACAGCTTAGAAGGCTGTTGCTCTATCCAGCTGAGCTACTGGGACATATTATTTTGAAAGACATTATTAATTATATGGTTGGCGCTTCATAAAGTCAACCTTTTTTTAAAAAATAAACTCTTATTATCAAATTGTCAGGCCGTCATTCCTCAAAAGCAGCTTTTTATCCCGTATCATCCGCCCGCACTCCAACTTGTCGGCATTTGAAGACGCTTTGTAGGGGAGCAATTGTCTGTAAAATCCTGATCAATCCAAACGGGTCCGGGTTCACAGACTAAAACAACACTGCGTGTGGAAACGCCAAATGTTTATGCTTTTTTACTTTTCAACAGCAAAGCCAGTGGCAATGAAATGAGAACTGGAATGAAGTAAAGCAAAAATACATCACCCGCCGCCCATACAGATGCTGCATCTTTCATCCGCATGACTCCTGTAGCGCATAAATCGCAGACGCTAAGTGATTACCCGGAGAACAGGGTAATCGATAAAGAAGGATGCATTAGCCGGCCGCGTCCATTATGTGCTGAGGCGTAGCCTGCGATATTTAACGGGACAGCAGATATCCCGACATTCACAATTGGCATGTTGCAAAAGCACGATACCGGACTGATGAAAAAATAATCATATAAAGCTGTCGCTAAATTGTGAGGCTATTCATTATATATGTATCGCTTCCCATAATGGCCAAACCCGCCAATATGAGTGGCAATGTCCCTGTCTTATTATATAACTTCCCGGTGACAGGAGTAAACAGTGTCATCACAAATGCTCTAGCATCATGCAATCGAGTTTGCAATCCCCCTCACAAGACTGCATTAAAAAAGCGCCTGAGGCAATAGACAATACGGCGTTCAAAGTAATGCTGTACGTAAATCTTTGATGGGCAAGCACACTAAAGTTCAACAGCGGAAATTCAAACTGCCAACTCTCTTTTTACACATAAGACCAACAGGATCACCTCTGCTAAAACCATGGAGATTGTCCGTTTGTCTAGCCAACCCCACGACCCTGCTTCCGCAAAAGCGGCCAGCAAGAACAAACTGCCGCCAAAAGAAAAGACGAGTCCCCAAAGATTAAAGCGGGTTTTTCACTTATTCCTGTTTTAGGCGAGTACTTCAGAATGATCACTATCGCGCCCACTGCGACTGGCGTGTTAAAACAAAATAATGCCTGCCAATCAAACATAATCAATCAAATCAATCAAAAACCCGGCAAGCACCGGGCCAACCAAGTGCTAAAGACATGTTCCAGAGGCTCATCCCAAATGCCTGCCGCCGTTTGTCGACCCTCTGATAAGCGTTATCGTAGTCGGCATTAAAATGCCGCTGAAAGCATCTTGACGCATACGGGAGATCATTAGTATTCCAATAGACCAAGAGACTTTCATCAATAGCGAGCATGTAAAAAAGCCCGATAAATGCCCTCATATAAACTTTTTTAAAACCAAAACGGGCACAAACAGCCTTCAAAAGGTACAGCGACTCCAGCAACCAGCATTGCGCTAACGGCAACTTTGCGGCAAACTCTCCCATAAACGATGAATAGCAATATTAATTGCTGACATGCACTGCTGAAAAGTTCCGGAAAAAAATGGCGGAAATAATGGACCAACATGCCTTTTCATTTGCCGCTTTCTTGTCCAGCCACAATGCCGCTTTCAAATGCAAACTATAGGCATTTACCAAATTTATTACTAAATCGTAACTATGTAGACTTGCCTATTACCGGGCTTCTGCCAGTTTTTTTATATACCGCTCCAGCTTCTTCATCGCTTGGGCACGATGACTGATGTTGTTTTTCGTTTCCGGCGTAAGCTCGGCCATGGAACAGTCTTCGGATGGAACGTAAAAAATAGGGTCGTACCCAAAGCCGCCCGTTCCTCTCCGCTCCTGTAAAATGATCCCTTCGCATGTTCCATTTACCGTAATCGTTTTGAGTTCCGGCCCGGCCAATGCCAGCGCACAATAAAAGCGGGAAGTGCGGTCTTTTTCCTTGACCCCATCCAGCTCCTGCAATACTTTATCAATATTGGCATTATCGTCTTTTCCAGGCCCGGCGTACCTGGCCGAATAGACGCCAGGTCTTCCGTCTAGCGCGTCGACCATTAAGCCTGAATCATCTGCCACAACGTATTGACCTGAAAGTTTGGCTATTGTCTCTGCTTTAAGGATGGCATTTTCCGCAAACGTTTCCCCTGTCTCCTCGACATCCGGAACATCCGGAAAATCGAGGAGTGTTTTTACCTCAATTCCATAGCGGGAGAACAACTGTTCAAATTCTTTTGCTTTCCCTTTATTTTTCGTAGCCACGATAATACTTTTCATCAGCACTCACCGCCCTCATCCACTTTTTCGGGTTTGCTCCCGATTTTGAGGGCTATTACTCCCAATGCCTCTCTTTGCATATCAAACAATTGTTTCATTCCCTTTTCTGCTGCGGCCAGCATGTCATGCAGTTGGAGAGCAGAAAAGGTCGCTTCTTCCCCAGTTCCTTGCAGTTCAACAAATTCTCCTGAACCTGTCATGACAACATTCATATCTACAAGTGCGGCGCTGTCTTCGTGGTAATTCAGATCCAATAAGACGCCTTCCTCTTCTACGATACCGACGCTTGTAGCAGCCAGAAAATCTGTAACAGGAAATCCCGCTATTTCTTTTTCTTCGGCAAGTTTGGCTATTGCCATTGTCATGGCAACGAAGGCGCCAGTTATGGAAGCCGTTCTCGTTCCGCCATCCGCTTGGATAACATCGCAGTCAATCCAGATCGTTCTTTCACCAATGGCATTTAAATCAACAACTGCCCGAAGCGCCCTTCCGATCAACCTCTGAATTTCCATCGTTCTTCCTGAGACTTTGCCTCTAGATGATTCTCTGATATTCCGGGTTTCCGTAGCCCTTGGCAACATGGAGTACTCAGCCGATATCCAGCCCTTTCCTTCCCCGCGCATAAAAGGCGGCACCCGCTCCTCAATACTTGCCGTACAAATCACTTTCGTTTCGCCGACAGTAATGAGCACTGAGCCCTCAGGGTGCTTTAAAAAGTCGGTTTCAATATGTATCTCTCTTAATTCATCCGCTTTTCTTTCATCAATTCGCAACTGCTTGTCCTCCTTTATCATTCGCTGAACCGCTTCATGAGATCAATTATTATAAAAAACAACAGAGGCTGCACCAATTTTTTGTCAGCCTCTTTCACGTTCCTCTTTAGTATAACAAAAATATTTGAATTAATAACTTCCGGTATTCACTTTTTCCGGACGGGAAACAGGAGCTGTTAACGGTTCACCCTTTTCGTTCACCAATTCCTTCTTGCCTTCCACAGATATGGCGACACTTTTCACATCATTCAATTCTGTTAAAGAAAGAACCAAAGATTGAAGTGTTTCTTCCGAAATCATTTGCTCTTTGGAACTGCCCAGGACCGCTTCATTAAAGTTTAAGGTGACAACCCCTTCTTTTATTTTAGGCTCCTCGAGTAATTGGATGTCGCTGCTCATTCCACTAACTAAAGCGGTCATCATTCCGGGACCTTCTATCAATTCATTGACGATTGCGGTTACGTCATCCATCTCAGTGTTTGAAACCCGTTTTGTGACAGGGACATAATACGGTTTGTCATTTGACTGGGCTAAATAATAAACAGTCAATGGCCGTGTATTTGTAATATCTGCAACCCCGGTTTTCTCTACATTAATGCCGTCCTGTCTCGATACTCCTTTTTCACTGAGCGGAGTTTTGTCCACCGGCATTTCATTTAGTTTATGGCCATTCATCCTCAGTTCGACACGGTCAATTGTATCGAATTGTGTCAATGTCCAAGTAATCGCCTGTAAAATTTTCTTTTCATCTTTTGCTTCGTAATTGGCAAATTCCTCTGAAAAATCAACAATGGCCGTTCCGTCTTGTATATCTACATCCACTGCTGTATCTGCGGGAAGCACAGTTCTAAAACCGTTTGGCAAAATGTCGGTGACCGGTCCGTCCGCAACAAGGTATTCCAAGGCCTGCTTGGCTGCACTATCGGAGGCAGGAAGAGGAAGTGATTGGGAAACGACTAATCCGTTTCGGTCAATCAAGTATAAATCTCTCATGACTGTACTTTCTTTCTCTTCCTCGCCTGTAGTTTCTTGTTCCTCTCCTTCTTTTTTCGGAGATGTTTCGATTTCCTCCCCTTCTTTTTTCGGAGATGTTTCGATTTCTTCTCCTTCTTTTTTCGGAGATGTTTCGATTTCTTCTCCTTCTTTTAAGTAGGAGACTTCCTTGGGAGGATCCAACTTTTCTTTTCCTTTGTTCAACAGACCACAGCCAGATATGAACCCGCTTGCTGCCAAAATAACGATCAAGGCGGCCAATTGCGCTCGTTTAAACATACCTACCCCTCCTAATTATCCGGTTTGTACTTTTATGTATACGAGCTGTTTTGTCCAATTAGACCGCTTGGGCACATGTTTTCGGAAACAATTTAAGAAAAGCGCAAGCCCCCGTTTAGCAACGTACAAACGGGAGCACTCCAAAAGAGAAAGTGAAACTTCGATCAACGGAGCTTTCAGTCCGCGTTTCAAAAGCAGAACAAAGGCTAAAGCGGAAGTACATGCTCAGGCAGCGATAACCTCGAAGCTCCCGCCTTTCTTCGTGCGATGACGATGTTCCCTGAAGACTTCCTTGTCACTTGCACTCGTACATCTTGGACGTCGCAACGCCCTTGTGATCGACATCCTTGAAAAACATGAGATGTGTCGGGCTCCCAAGCTTTTACTTGTCCTGTCGCCCCAAACCAATCGAGTGGTTGATCCAATGCCATTTTCCTTTTTACATGAATTCTTAAAGTAGGTGGGCTTACTTCCAGCTAATGAAGAATAAAGTGAAGAAAAGGGCCCAGAAGATTGCTTCAAAATCATATTTATTTTCTTCTTTCATAAGCCTTGTAAAGCTTTGCATCGAGCAGAACAAAACTTCTTCATATAAGCGATGGCGCAGATTGCTAAACTCCATGTTCTTTAAATTGAGCTTCGTAAATCTTTGAGCGGAACAAGACTTTTTCGTATTAGTTCAGTTTGTTGACTGATCGTTGTGCTCTAAATTCACTTTTTTGAAAAAACAACCACACAAAAAAGCGGAGCTTTTTAGAGAGGAGGAGGAAGTTTGCTTGTTGTTGGGGGGCTGACACTGGACAACGCCCGTTTACTTCGCAAGAAGAATATATACAAAAACTTTACTGCTTAACTTGAAAAAACATATCCTGCACTGGGATATGTTTTGCAGTTTATATTTTCATAACGCCCTTTTCAATGCTTGCCGTTTGAATGGATAGATCGCTGATTCCCAGCCAGTCGGATGCGATTTTTCCAAACAGCTCTTTAGATCCGGTTGTAAAAAAGCGATGTTCCGGAGGAGCGGATTCGATATTTAATGTTTTTTTATAATGGAGAATGGCGCTTACTTCGCTGGCCGTCTCCTCTCCCGAGCTGATGACTTGGACTTGGGGTCCCATTTCTTTTTCAATGAGAGGTCCCAATAACGGGTAATGGGTGCAGCCAAGAATCAGTGTGTCTATATCCGTTTTCTTCATCGGTGTCAATGTTTCTTTGACAATTTTTTTGGCGATATCGCTATTATATTGAAAACTCTCTACAATGGGAACAAACTTGGGACAAACAAGCTGAGTCACTTTCGATTCCATATTGATGGCGATGAGTTCGCGCACATAGGCTTCGCTCTTGATTGTCCCTTCCGTTCCAAGAACGCCGATTCGATTATTCTTTGTTACTTTTAAGGCCGCTCTTGCCCCGGGAGAAATGACACCGATTACCGGTATGGGAAGTTCGGACTGTATTTCATCCAGCACGACAGCAGTAGCCGTATTACATGCAATGACGAGCATTTTAATATTCCATTCCATTAAAAAAGAAGTCATTTCCCATGTGAATCCCTTTACTTCCTCTTGCGGTCTCGGGCCATATGGGCAGCGGGCCGTATCACCAACATAGTAGATGTGTTCATTTGGAAGTTGCCGCATAATTTCTTTTGCTACAGTTAATCCTCCAATGCCTGAATCAATAACTCCTATTGCCTGTTTCAATAAAAACGCCTCATTCTTTTTTCATTTCGCGATGCAGCTTCTTCAAATTGTCCTTTAAATGCATTACTTCCTGCTCTGAAAAATCCTGAAGAACATCGTGCAAATACTGTTGTCTTTTCTTGATGACTTCGCCGATGATTTTTTCGCCTTTTTCTAATAAATGTATGCGAACGACCCGCCGATCTTTCGGTTCTTTTACCCGTTCAACGAGCATTTTTTTCTCCATTCTGTCTATGAGATCGGTTGTTGTGCTGCAAGCAAGGAACATCTTGCCCGAAAGATCGCCAATCGTCATGTCCCCTTCTTCAAACAGCCATTGCAGGGCTATAAATTGCGGAGGTGTAATTGAATAGTCGGTTAGCAATTCTCGTCCCTTCTGTTTGACAATCGTCGATATGTACCTTAGATCCTTTTCAAGCGCGGCAATGATTTGATCATTATGTTTCAGGATCATCTTTCCATCCATTCATGAGGCTCCTCCCACATCCTTTTATATGCATTGTCGCTTTTTTTAAACAAAAAAACAAGGGGAAACACAGTGATTTCCCCTTGGTTTATAACAATTTCATTGATTCTTCAATAAATGCCGGAAGGTCTTCCGGGGTTCTGCTTGTGACAAGCTGATTAGAGCAAACGACCACTTTTTCATCGTGGTAATCGGCCCCTGCGTATTCCATATCGACTTTGATGGATTTGTACCCGGTGGCTTTTCTTCCTTCTAAAGCTTTTGCCGTAATCAGCAATTGTGGACCGTGGCAAATGGCGAACACGGGTTTTTTTGCATCCATGAATGCTTTCGCAAATTCGACAAAGCGGTCATCGGCACGGAGCTGGTCCGGTGAAAAACCTCCTGGAATAAACAAGGCATCAAACTCATCTGCTGAAACCTCGTCAATCCCCTTATCAATGGAAACACTGTCCTGTTCCTGTTTACCCTTGACAACTTTTCCCGCTTCTTTTTCAATCGTGACAACCGTATGGCCGGCTTCACGAAAAGCCTTTGCAGGCTCTGTAAACTCCGAGTCTTCAAACAGGTTTGTTATGACGGTTGCAATTTTGCTCAATTGGAACAACTCCTTATATGTGTTTCTATTTTCTTATTTGCCCTTTACGATTCTTCTCAAACCAAAAGTGACATATTTTTGGATAAGTTATCACAGAACAGCCTTTTAATTCACAACCTAAATTTGTTCATGGTAAGATGAAGTGAATCTACAACAAAGAAACATGTGATTTTCAACTGACTGTGGACTGGAGTGACTTCTTTTGGAAACGAAAAGAGCATTGCCGATTTTATTTGCGGTTATGTTTTTTGTTATGGTGGGATTTGGGATCATTATTCCCGTTCTTCCGTTTTATGCTGAACATATGGGGGCTTCCCCGGCTGAATTAGGGCTTTTGATGGCTGTCTATTCTCTAATGCAGCTCTTATTTTCTCCCATGTGGGGAAGGATATCCGACCGGATCGGCCGTAAGCCCGTCATGATGATCGGCATATTCGGTTTGGCGCTATCCTTCTTCATGATGGCCCTGTCTTCGCAGCTTTGGATGCTGTTCGCAGCAAGGATCATCGGGGGATTTCTCTCTTCGGCCAATATGCCAACGGTTATGGCTTATGTGGCAGATATTACGACTGACGAGGACCGTGGAAAAGGGATGGGCATCATAGGTGCGTCCATTGGTCTCGGCTTTATTTTTGGCCCGGCGATCGGCGGAATTTTTTCAAAAACAAGTTTGAGCATGCCTTTTTATGTAGCGGGTATTTCGTCGCTCTTTACGTTTGTTCTAGTGATGTTTATTCTAAAAGAATCATTACCTAAAGAGGTACGGGGTGAACAGGCTCAAAAAAAGGTGTCCATTTTCCGGGCATTGCAAGGACCTGTTTCTGTATTATATATCATGCAATTTTTCACTTCGGTTTCATTGGCAGGGCTTGAAGCGACATTTGCCTATTTTGCCGCAAAAACAGCCGGATTGGGAACCGTTGAACTTGGATATCTGTTCATGATCATGGGATTGGCGGGAGCGATAGTTCAAGGCGGCCTTGTTGGGAGACTTACAAAAAAATACGGAGAAGGCGCCGTCATTCAAGGCGGAATTATTGTTTCTACCATCGGTTTTGCTCTAATATTGCTTGTGGACAGCTTTACTACAGCAGCCATCTATTTGACTATTTTCGGTATTGGAAACGGCGTGATCAGGCCAAGTGTTTCCGCTCTTCTGACGAAAAAATCAATGACCGGCCATGGAAGCACAACCGGGTTGCTCTCCTCCTTTGATTCGCTCGGCAGAATTATCGGCCCGCCGCTTGGCGGCTGGCTATTCTCTATCACAATTGGCCTTCCGTATATTTCGGGAATGATTATTTCAGTGCTGGCGTTTATTTTGTATCAATTGTATAAAGGAAAAGCAAGACATTATAAGTCGATGTCATCTTAAAAAAACAAAACCGGCGTCCTGATGGAAAGCCGGTTTTGTTATATGCTTCTGTACCATAACTATATGCAAAGGGGAAAAATCCGCTAATGGTACAAGCCAAAATAAAAGCATCACCCAAAGAGCAATAGTTGACAGTATCCATCATTAAGGCATAGCCGTAAATGTTTTCCGGTACATCCAAAATTCCCCTGCAATATGACCATGTTGGCTGAACCTCCCGTCCAGTTGGCAATGAGTGCCGAACGTCTCGGGAGCATAAGACCCGTTCAAAAGCGCATAAGTAATGGTAAATCAGCCTATGAATCGGTAAGACAGACTGCGGAATTCCAGCACTTTGCTCTAGATGGATTTCGAATACGCTTGTGATTACAAGCTCCCGATATCCAACAGAGCCGACACCATGAGTTTTTCTTACTCTCTTTCAACAATTCTGCTTAATATAGAAAGGACAAGTCTCAATTCCTCGATGGTTACTTTCGAGTAATACTTCTTTACAAGCAGTTCATCAATTTTGTTAAGAAGCTCCAAGTAATCCCTTCCCCGGCTGCCAATATATATATAAATTTCCCTGCGGTTGGACGGATTCACTTGGCGCTCGATCATCTTCTTTTCTTCCAACTTCGGAATTACCTGGCTGACGGCACTTTTTGAAATATTTAAATAAGAGGCAATGTCATTCGATGTCACGGGCGCATTACGTATGATATATAACATCATCATTTCCTGCTGCGGAGTCAAACCGAAACTTTCCAATTGATCGGCCTCTTTTATTTCATGTGAAACCAGCAGCTTGAATAGATCAAATTTCTCGTTAATTTGTTCGATCACTTTCAAATATTCTTCCATAAACTCACTTCCCTGTTTGCTTTCTTTAACAGATACGAGGGAGATACAACCATTTAGTTTAACAAACTTAACTATATGTTTATTATTTTAATCTGTCAATCATTTTTAATATTGGTTTTAAAATAGTAAAACTGATCTTCTTTTTTCTCTTTCCTAAGCAAGGGATCAATCTCTTCATCTTTCACATAGTGATCAAAGAAAGCCAAAGTGTACCGGTTCATTACTTGATGGAATTGATCTATGTCAACATTCCATGACAATAAAGGAGAGAGAAAGGGGAAATCTGTAAAAGTATAGTGATCTCCTGCTATAAAAGTAAGCATATAAGTATCTCCTTTAATTCCCTCTTTATAGTGAAAATCGGCAAGCTCGGAAATTTTATCGTGATACTTTTGAAATTCCTCCTGGGTGATATTCGTATACTGAATTTCTTCTTCTGATAAATAGAGATAATCTTCATCTAAAATAAACATAAAAGGTTGTTCAAACCCTGAGCTGGCTACCGGTTCATGCAAAGGTCCATCTATGTTGATTCCTGCAGAAATCCTGCTATCATCCAGCAAAGCTTGTGCAGCTGTTGAACCCCCATATGAATGGCCGAATATACCGATTCTGTCTATGTCAATCTTTCCAGTAAACAAACCTTGAGGATCCTTATCATTGATACTTGTTAATTGATCTAGTACATAGCTTATATCTTCTGATCGTGCTTTAACATCTCTCTCATCTTCAATATTAAATGAATAAGAATATGCGTCTGTTTGATTCATCATCTCCCGTCCATCCGGGAACTTCGTATAAGCTGCATCATTCGTATGATCAACGCTGACAACAACATACCCATGACTGGCCAATTCCTCCATTTGGGAAAAACTTTGCATTCTGGTACTGCCAAACCCATGGGAAAATAAAAGAACCGGATATTTCTTTTCTTGATTGGATACAGCTATATCTTTTATGCTGTTAGTTTGTGCATACTTCAAATACTCGAAGAAATAGCGCGGAACAGAAAAAATGAATTCCATCGTTCCTGACCATTCTTCATAAGGAAAGGATTCATATTGAATGTCCTTCGCATTATCTTCCACCTCTGCCGGATACCATATTTGTATCATTAATTCCCGATCTTTTTGTTCTGAACTATGTCTGGATTCATCTATCAAATGCCTTGAGTTCATACCTACTTCAAAAGGACCTGTAGGCTTTGGAAGTTGAAATACAGGCATGACAGTAACTAAACCGTAGCTGCTGAACGAATAAATGAGAATAAGCGTAATATATATAAGCTTTTTGAGCTTCTTTTTTTGATTGGCGCATTCAAGTGCGGCTTTTTCTGCGTTCCTTTGTATGAATGACTTTAATGTCAACAAAGTTAAAAAAATAAATAATATATAGGTTAATCCCATTTGCCATCGGTAACCCTCAAACCCCAAGTGAATAACAAAAAGGAAAAGTGCGATGACATTGATGCTTATTTTTACCTTTGCATTAAATCTAAACAAAAAAGAAAAAAGCCACAAAGTATGAACTGCTATTAAAATCCCCTCAAACAACCTCAATAATCTCAACTCCTATTTAAAAATCCATTTAGTTTAGTTAACTAAACTTAACTATATATTATAAGAATATAAATGTCAATTTTTTAAGAAGAACTCTATAAATAGCGATCAACCCCAGATATTCCCCACCATAACGGAAACAAGCAAGCAGCTTCAAGCAGCCATTGTTTTTAGGAGCAAGAACGGATTTTACTGGATAATGGAAAACCGGCCTCCTAGTGGAAAGCCGGTTTTGTTATATGCTTCTGTACCATAACTATATGCAAAGGGGAAAATCTCGTATGATGGATTAAATACATAGAAGAGAATGGTTGAAAGTTTCGTTCGTTCTGAATATTTGCTCATTATTCTATATACGCTATTTTCGTTATAGGTTTACATAAAGTAAAGAAAGCATACCGCTACAACCAGATTGGGGAAACTAATTAAAGCAAGTCTTGTACTCACTGTGGTTCTTTCGTTTCGTTCTCCTGAAGATTCGCTTGTATAATTGGCTCTCATCCGATCCCCACTCACAAGCGCTCCCGACATCAATGCCGCTAAGCCAAGAAACAATACTCCAATACCCCCGGTAATCAAGACAACCTTCTCCATTCCCCACACTGCGAGACTAAATAACACAGCAACAAAGGATAAAAGAATGCCTATGATTACATATTTCACTGTCTCTCCCCTCCTTATCTCTATATACGCTCGATATGGCAATTAGTTTCAAGTAAACAACCTGTTATTTCAATATTTTAAAAAAACAAAAAACAAATCCTGTAAAAATGAAATAAACACAAGTTTAAAACCTTGATTTCACGCGGTTTTATTCTCACAATTTTCACGAATATTAATCAGCTTTCTATTTATGTCGGCCCCTATTTGTGTTAAAAAAATCCCTATTATCGCTACGTCAACATATTTCGCTTTCCGCAGGTCTCTTCAGCTTCCTCGGAAAGCAAAGATCGCTTTCCTGCGGGATCTTCAGCTCGAGCTATTGCCGCAGGAGTCTACATATGTTGACTACGCTAAAAGGTTGCGTATTATTATACCCTTGGACAATTTATCCCGCATGTAAGGTGCCGTAAGACTCCCACTTCAAGACTTGATGAGTTGATACAAAAGGTCTAAGAGGGAGAAAACGGCACCTAAATGCCCGATTCGTTCAACTAACATTCAGTAGGAGATGGAAGAAAACGCCTACTGAATGAAGTTTCACTTATTGTTCGTTTTTTAATCAGCTGATTTTGTTATGTCACGGCCCTGCCAAATTGGAATAAGCCCTTCCATATCCGTGAATGGGTTAGGGTCTATCTAGTCATACTTTTTTAAACGGATCACATTGCCAGGTTGCCCCTTTTTTATCCGACCATATCTAATAAACCGAAAAATAAAATAACCCAAACCACCCCAAAGTAAAGTGATACTAGTCATCATCACAATCAGAGCATCTAGTGACATGGAATCATCCTCACTTTTAGTCCAAAGGATCGTAACGGATATGCGGGATGGTATATAATCAGCAAAGCATCAGAAAAAGTCCATCCCATATACCATCCGCCTCTTTCTAAATAGAATCCCATTTAATGCAATAAATTATACAATATGACAACCCCTATTCCGGTCCCCACTGTCAATATTAGGCTTCTTGTCAAGAGCCCCACGGCCAGACATAACGCAGCAGCAAGGAGATGCGAAACCTCCCAGTGCTGTCCATCTTCTAAAGGAAGGAGCTCTTGGGCCAATAAGGCAGATAAGATGGCGGCAGGTATATAGTTTAACATGCGCATGCCCCACTCCGGAATATGAAGCTTACTAAAAACGATTAAGGGAAAAGCCCGGGATAAAAGGGTGACGATCGCTCCTCCGATTATGATGAATAACACATCCCACCTTATTTCCACTTTTCTATCACCATCCCGATACAAGCAGCAATGATTGTGCCAATCATAACATCAATTCCGGTTGGAACAACCTGACTGGCCACCACTGTAAAAATAACCGCAGCGGCAATAACGATTAACTCAATCGATATAGTGGGCCGATTTATAACTTGTAGTATAAGCAAGCCAATAAACATGGCGGGCAAGGCGAAATCAAGGCCGAAAGCTTCCGGTTGTTCAATCCATGAGCCAAAATAGCCTCCCGCCAAATTTGCCAATAACCAATTTACATAAGCCGTTACGTTTAGGCCAAGCATCCAGTGATAATTAGCATCATTTCTTTTAGCCAACTGATAGGCTGCTACACCAAATGTTTCATCTGTCAACAAAAATCCATTTATCATATTCTTCTTTGCAGACAAGTGACGGAAATGGGGAGCGAGAGCAGCGCTCAATAAAAAGTATCTCAGATTCACAATAAAAATGGTCAAAATAATAGATAAGACAGGAGCACCTGCAACCCACATTCCCGCAGCAATAAATTGAGCCGAACCCGCATACAAAAGTAATGACATAAGCGCTATTTCCATTAAGCTTAATCCGGCTGTTTTTTCCACTACACCGGCGGCAAAACCAATACTTAAATACCCTAATACAGTCGGTAAACAATCCTTCACACCTTGAAAAAAAGCATGAAGGGAATCGTTTGTCTTAATCAACTTTTCCATCTCTTATATGTCCCTTTCACACATGAACTCAAGAAGAAGTTAGCTCTACTTCCAGTCGTTTGTTGTTTTTTCCTTTGCTGCTAACCTTAACGAGCTTCATTTCACCAATTTCCTTCGTATTTGCCACATGTGTGCCGCCGCAAGCCTGTTCATCAACAGAATCAATCTTTACGATGCGAATTTGCGTAACAGTTGGAGGCAACAAATTCACAACCGTTTTGACCAGACCGGGACGATTCTCGGCTTTTCTTCGTGATAGCCATTCATATTTGATTGGATGAGATTCTTTAATGATGTGATTCGTTTCGCTGACAATTTCCTCATATTGATCATCGCTCAAATCGTGAAGATGATTAAAGTCTATTCTCGCTCTATGAGGATAAATTTTATTACCCGTGCACAATGCTCCGTACTTTTTATAAACAACCGCTCCCAACACATGTAATAAAGAATGATGCCTCATGAGCCCCCACCGTCTTTCCCAATCGACTTTGGCTGTCACCTCTCCCATTTTTAATCGCGCGGCATTTTTGATGAAGTGGATGATTTTCCCACCAGCCCTTTTGACTTGAAACACTTCAAACGAATTGCCCTCTTGAATCAATTGGCCGGTGTCACACTCTTGTCCCCCACCGGTTGGATAAAAGACTGTCTGATCGAGAACGACCTTATCCCCGTCAATCGACAAAACCTGAGCGTCACATGTTTTTTCGTATGAATCGTTCAAGAAAAGCTCTTTTGTCATCTTTTCATCATCTCCATATTAGATGTTATAGAACTAACCACTAAAAAATTTTGAAGAAAATACGGTTCATTTCTATTTGAACCGCTTTCCTTTCACAACATGACTTAAATCAATATTTGTTCTCCAAAGAGCATCCAATTTATCAGGCCCAAACTCTTTCGTAATTTCCTCAATCATGATGTCATGCCTAATATATTCAGTAGCTACAAGCACAAGAGCCGGATCCTGCGTTTTTACAGCCCATGCAAACGAGTTTTCAGTGAAATTGGCAATCAGCACTTCTTCTCCGTCACGGGCTGCAATCGTCAAGTGACCGCCCATACGCTCCTTTACAACCTCAGGCGGCATATAGTTGTGGTGAAATGTTAACCCCAACTGCGTATTCGGGGCCCCAAAAAGGATGGAGAAAATGTGAATATCATCCTCGACCCGCTGATCAATCGCCTCTTTGATTAGGGGAACTTGCTTTTCCCAAACAGACAGCCATAGCTCATTTTTCGCCGAACGTATGATATTCAGCATTTCTTCTATCACATGCTCATGGCTTCGAATATGCCAAATCACATCTGTTTCACGTTCACTTTCGATCGCTGGCAAATGCTGTTCCAATACATCGAAAGTTTCGGCAAACGATTTGCGAAGACGCTCGATTAAATCTTTTGCGGGTATTGGTGAATACTTTACAGGTTCGGAAGGAACAACATAAATCGCCCCTTTATCCAATAATTTTCCTAAAACCTCATAAATCATGGATCTGGGCACACCCGTACGTTTGCTCACTTCATAGCCTGTAACAGGTGAGTTTTTTAATAAGCCGACATAAGCTTTACACTCATATGGCGAAAAACCCAACTTCTGGAGCTCTGTAAAAATGGCTTCCATCAAGCGTTCTCCTTTAGTAGTTATTTATATACCTACTATAAAATGGGCAATCACGTTTGTCAATAACAAAACTCTCCCAATAAATTTGACAGGGTCCGTTCCCCGATGTATTTGCTGCCATAAATGAATACCAGTACTTCTTATACTGTGGGATAAAGTGAAGCTTCATTCAGTAGGCGTTTTCTTCCATCTCCAACTGAGTGTTAGTTGAACAAATCGGGCATTTAGATGCCGTTTTGTCCCACTTAGACCTTTTGTATCAATTCAGGTTTTGAAGTGGGAGTATTACGGCACCTTATATGCGGGATAAAAGCTCATTTCCCAATAAAAGCTATAAAAGAAGAATTTTTTTTAAATGGGCAACGCATACAAAATTCAAAAAGACTTCTATATAAGAAGTCCGCAAATTAAGAGTGGGAAAACGCCCCCCTCGTCCGATTAAAACCCCATTTTCACAATGAAATAACCCCAAATAACGATCGACATAATGAGAAATGCAATGGCATAAATCATTGTCGTTTTATACTCTCTTTTTAGTTCGACAATTCCATTTTCCTTCTTTAAAATAGTTGCAATCGTAGAGGTGGAAAGTTTCACCGTTTTCATTTTTTGATAAAATGTGATTTCATGCTCATTAGGCTTCGTCATAAAACCTATTACGAAAAGAGCAATAATAGACAAAATCATCGAGATATAAAAATGGTCAAAGTTTGGTGACAAGTGAATGATTCCACTTTTATTCAATTCTCCTAAAACAATGAAACTAATTACGCCAACTGTCATGCTAGCAATGGCGGCTTTACTATTCATTCTTTTCCATTCAAAGCTGGCAATAATCGTAGGCATCCAAGATACGGCAAAAATGGAACCAGCGTATATGGAGATCCAGAAAATCGTTGATGGTTGCATGATTGCAACGATACAAACGAGAACAGCAATGAAAACTTGTGCGACCCGTCCCAAAATCAGTCCTTTCCTCTCATCCATTTGTATATGCAAAATATTCTCAAATAAATCTTTAGCAAGCGCAAAGCCTGTTAAGACAAACAGTGTCGAAGCCGTTGACATAATCGAAGCCATTAAACCCGCCAATCCTACACCTGCCAATGATGGTGGAGTATAGTCCATTAATCCAACGATAAACATCCGATCAGCCGGATCAATTCCTGGCTGTAGCACTTGCATCGCTGCCGCGGCTAAAAAAATAAAAAGCTGCATGAACGGGGCGCAAAAAATACCAATGACAGCTGTTTTCAAAATAACGAAATCATTTTTTGCCGGAAAGACACGTGACACCAATGCAGGCGTACAACTAAAAAATAGTATCCACATGATGAATTGAGAAATAACCCAACCGATTGGCCTTTCCGCCGCACCTGTCATTCCCCAGTAATTGGGAATGACTTCTCCCAAATTTTTAATTTGATCTAAACCTGCTTGTCCGATGATAAGTGGAGCGATGATCAAAGAAATCGCAAGCATCGTGAAAAACATAAGCGTATCAGTCACCACCACACCAAACATGCCGCCTAACGCACTAAAAACTAAGAGAGCCCCAGTAAATAGTAAAATCAACAGCGGGAATGGAATGTCCAATATTTCAGCTAAAACAACTCCAGCCCCGATTAATTGGACGACTCCGTACCCTAATAATGCAACAATCATAATACATACGGCAATAACGGTTACCCATTTGTTATTAAATCTTTTTTCGAAAAACTCCGGTATTGTTTGACAATTCAATGATTTCATTTTTCTGCCGACATATATGACAGCAATAAGCGTCCCAAGCCAAGCGCCAAACGAGCCAAATGCCGCATGTGGAACGGGCCCTTCATTATAGATCATCCCCCCAATTCCAAGCAATGTGACAGCGCTTAAATAAGTAGCAGCTAAAGTGCCTACGATCAAAACAGTAGAACCTTTTTCTCCCATGACATAAAAGTCATCTTTACTTTTCACATACCTTGTAACAATAACACCGGCAATGATATAAACAATAATGACAGCAAAAAACACAATCTTCTCCATGGCATTAATCCCCTTCTTTACTTCTCATATCGGCTTCTAATTTTTTAATCGTTGGCAAGTATTCTTTTTTTAAAATCCATATGACGACCGCCGAAGAGATGAGAGTTGTAACGATTGCATTTACAAATAAAATGAGTACACCAGTGTTCATTTTACTAACCTCCTATTATACAAGTGAGATAGGCATGTGCTGTGAACAGGTTAACACTGTCCAACAGCGGTTTTACGTAGCAAATAGCGACACCTCTTTTTGATCATTTCACGTCAATCTACTATCAAAACGAGTTCATCCCTATCAAGTGTTTTTATATTTACACCACTCTAGTAAAAATATGTTTTCGTCACGATTTTACACTTTCTAAATTTACCCATTCATTCGGCGCATGAAGATTCCCTCCTGTCAGGCCCGTAACAATCGTTCCGGTAAAAGAACAAAATGAAAACGATTTACTTTTAATGTATTGGCGGGCTTTTCTTAACGCTTTAAACATTTCTTGTTCTGGATCAATGCAAAATCCTTAGCATGTGAATCCATAGAACGTAACATCTGGTGGCGAATCTTTTAACCATTCCGCCAGCTGTAAGAAAACGCTTTCAAATAAAAGTTATAGCGCCCTTCCTGAACAGGCGGTTTCACGCAAAAAAACAGTGAAAACTTTATCTGGAATATTCTCCACCACCTTGTTGACACATAGGCAATGTCCTTTTCCAGAAGTTTTCATTCCAAGTCCAACAGGCAAACGATTTGGTTCATGCTATAATATTAAATATAAGGATACCTCCCATCAATTATGGTTGTGAATTCATTTTATCAGACGGTATCCTTTTTTACTTTCTAAATAAACAAAGAGTCTGAGACCCAACTAAATCAACTGATAAAAAAACGAACAATAAAGTGAAACTTCATTCAGTAGGGCACCTACTGAATGTTAGTTGAACCGATCGGGCATTTAGGTGCCGTTTTCTCACACTTAGACCTTTTGTGGTCAACTCAGGTCTTGAAGTAGGAGTCTTACGGCACCTTACATGCCGGATAAATTGTCCCAGTGTATAATATGCAGCTTTTAGCGTAGGCAAAATAGGTAGAATAGCTCGAGCTGAAGATCCCGCAGGAAAGCGACCTTTGCTGTCCGAGGAAGCTGAAGAGACCTGCGGAAAGCGATGATAGGGGTCTTTTTACACAAATAAACCGAACAATTATAAATGAATTGTTCGGCTTTTGCTATTTTGATGTATCGGCATCAGTCCATCTCGCCGCCCTGCTCCATGCAACATATTCCACAAACATTGGAATAGAACTTCCCAAGAAACCTTTACAGATAAGAGTGCTACTTATAGATAGGTAAAACGATCAACTATGATGCTCTTCTTTCTCGCGGCCAAATAAAATAAGAGATAGAAATAACAAAATCAATCAGGAGAATGGCTGCCCACACTTTTAATGTACTGAAAAATACGGAAGTGCGTGCTGGATCATCAACTAAGTAAATTAAGGAGATTAAAAAACCTGTTCCAATTACATAAGCGAACAAATGCTGAAAAGAGCCTTTTAAAGAGTGGCGAGCGTAGGAAAAGCCAGTCTTTCTCTCTGGCTTTTCCCCCTGTTTTTTCACGTAATATAAGAACCTTTCATCAGCCCACCTAATCATACTTTTTCCAAATGCAACTGAAACGCCTAAATAAATAGCAGCAATTGCATGAGCTCGTGTGGCCGTACCCCCATTTAATAGATCAAAAGCAGTCACGATTAAGAGAAACAAATCGATGACAGGTGTTAAAGCTAAAAAGAAAAAACCCATTTTTTTACGGTTGAATACATAACGAAACACGAGCCCGAGCAAAATGACAACCCAAAAACTAACTTCGGCTAAAATAATTGCCCAAACAATCACACTCATCCGATCACCCCTAATTAGCACAGTTGTATTATTTAAAATCAGTATACACCAATGTTTTTTTCAATACAATTGTGTTATTTAATTGTCCAACATATCTTTGTATGTTAAAATCCACATATGCCAAAAATTGTGGATCATGAAAAAAGACGTAAACGGATTGCAGAGGCGATGTGGAAAGTTATTTTGAAAAAGGGGATGGAAGGAGCGACAGTACGAAATATTGCCCAAGAGGCGGGACTATCATTAGGTGCGTTGCGCCATTATTTTCCCAATCAAGATGAATTGATTGTGTATGCGATGGATCTCGTACAAGAAAAAGTTACAAAGCGCATTCGGACTAAGTCGGAAGGTGATTTCTCGCCAAAAGAGATGGTGATGAATGTTTTATTAGACATAGTTCCCATCAATGAAGAACAGCTCATAGAAACGGAAGTCTGGTTTGCTTTTATGGCACATGTAAAACATCGGAAAGATGAGCTGCCAATACCTGAAGATGGGGTCTTTACAGTCGTGCAACAAACCATTCATTTCCTTGATACACATGGCTTGTTAAAGCCTGGCTTGGACATTGATATGGAAATTGAAAGGCTATATGCGCTCGTTGATGGGATAGCGATCCACGCTTTGTTAGACCCTAACCGCTTAAGTAAGAAAAGAGTCATTAAAACAATCGAATACCACCTTGATTCCATCTGTGTTGACCCGCTGTAAAATCACACCTTTTAAAATTTTATAATTTTGACATGGCACCCCTACAGAGAATATATCGTAATTTGGACAGTCATTACTTAGTAGGATTTGCTCAAAAGTCGCGAGTATTTCGTTAAAGTGGATAGTAGTACCCTCGAGTGGAGAGTATTTCAATAAGGTGAAAAGTATTGACTCACGAATGGTGGGTATTACGAAAATGTGAAGAGTAGTAGCCCTCGAACAGCGAGTATTATGAAAAAGTAGAGTGTAGTACCCTCGAACAGCGAGTTTACGAAAAAGTAGAGTGTAGTACCCTCGAACAGCGAGAATTACGAAAAAGGAGAAAGTAATACCCTCTAGCAGAGGGTGCTTCCATAAATGTGAAGAGATTAATCCACGGATGTGAGTATTACAAAAAATGTGAAAGCCCTCAAACAGCGAGTATTACGAAAAAATACCCTCAAGTGGTGGTATTGGTTACGAGCTGCGAATAATGTTGAAAAAAGCGGATAGTAATTGTTCAGGAATTAAGGAAATCACCGACTCACCTAAAAAAGGCTGTCGAGCAAAAACTCGACAGCCTGGCTGGACTGACTTCCTTACGGAAAGGCGTGATGTTCTGATCACTTCCCGCTTAAAAAGAGCAGCGAATACCTTTTGTAAAAAAATCCATCTTACATACTTTCCGTTATTTTGTCTTCTAGCCCAGTATCCTCCTCAAATTTCCCTTTGTTTCTGCGGAATCTTTCAACCGCTCGATATAGCGCAGGGATTATGACCAATGTGAGCAATGTCGACGTCGTCAAGCCGCCTATAACAGTGATTGCCAATCCTTTTGAAATCAAGGCGGCAGAAACTGACTCCACATCGGCTGATATCGCTAGCGGTATTAACGCGCAAATGGTTGCAACGGCAGTCATGACGATCGGTCTTAAGCGAATTTTTCCTGCTTCCACGATGGCTTCTTCTACTTCCATTCCGCGTTTACGGTTATTTTCAACCCGGTCCAAAAGTACAACCGCATTCGTCACAACGATCCCGATTAGCATTAACAACCCGATTAATGAACTCAAAGACAGCGGTTGGCCGGCGATGAGCAAAAATCCAAATGAGCCGATTGGCACGAACAAAATGGAAGTCAAGATGACCATTGGTGTCAACAAGCCATTAAAGGTCATACATAAGATTAAAAATACCAGGACGATCGCAATGACCATCGATACACCCATATCGGTATATTGCTTCGTGATTTCTTCATTAGCCCCGCCTGTTTTTAAGCTTACTCCTTCAGGCAGTTTCAATGCATCGACATCTTTTTGTACTTTGTTTGACTCCGCTAAAATGCTATTCCCTTTTATTTCCGCGGTTACTTTTGCCAACGTTTTGCCGTTCTCCCGGTTAATCTCAACAGGTGTCTTCATTTCAACGACTTCTGCCACGTCTTTCAGCGGCTTTACACCTCTTGGAGTTGGAACTTGTAAATCTTCCAATCCCGATTTGCTCGTTATTTTTTTATTGTAATTGATCGTAATATTGATTTTCTCATCTTTTATTTTGTAATCCATTAATTCAACAGCATTTAACTGTTCATTGATCAGTCCCATTAATTGGTTGGAATCAATGTTTAACTCTGTTCCCTGCTCATTTAAAGAGATTGACCATTTTTCCCGAGCTTCATTCATTTCATTTTTTACATTTTTTAATTGATCGTTTTGCTGCAATAAGTTTTCCACTTGTTTTGAAGCCTTCTCCAACGTTTGGAGATCATCACCATACAATTCAATGGCCACAATATTCCCCGAAGGCCCTTGTGCTTGTGATAACTCTTCAACCTTTATGTCTGCCTCTGGAACATCCGCTTTGACAAGCTTGGATAGCTCCTTTTTTAATGAATTGATTTCTTCGTCGGCTGTATAGCCTTTTTTCAATTTCACGATAAAGCCGGCTTCATTGTCTTTTTGCTGGAATGAGATCGGATCAGCCGGTTTACCAACTTCAGCACTGCTATAATCAATTTCCTTCTTTTCACCTAAATAGTTTTCCACTTTTTTGGCGATTTTGTCTGTTTCTTCCAGCTCTGTCCCTGCGGGCAGCGTCATACTAATGTTTAATGATGTGCTACTTCCCGCGGGAATGAGCGAAAACCCCATGAGTGGCACTAATGACACTGAACCGACAAGCAATAGGATCGAAAGAATGATCACCACGCCTTTTCTTCTGATCGCAAGACGAAGAAGTTTTTCATATCCTAACACCATTCTGCCTTCTTTTTCTTTCGACTTCACTTTTTTGAAAAAGGCGTTCCCTAACACGGGGATAAGCATAATCGCCACAAAGAGTGAAGTTAAGATGGAAATCGCAACGGCTAGAGCAAACGGACGGAACTGCTCCCCAATCATCCCATCTACAAAGGCAACCGGTAAAAAGACAATACAAGTGATAAAAGTGGATGAGGCAACGGCAGTCATGACTTCTTTCGTTGCTTTGAAGGCAATCTCTTTCCTGCTCATTGTGCTGCCTTTTTCCTGCAGCCAACGGTACATATTTTCTATGACGACAATACTATCATCGACAATTCGTCCGATTGCGACTGCAAGCCCCCCCAAGGTCATAACATTCAACGTATAGCCAATATAATCCAGTGCCATGATCGTAACAAGAATGGATACTGGTAAGGAAATGATTGAAATAATCGTCGCGCGGAAGCTTCGTAAAAATAAGGCGATGACGATGATCGTAAATAATGCTCCAAACAGTCCTTCTTTTACCAATTTGGAGATGGACGTATCAATTTCCTTGCCATAATTCAGAATAGGATACTTTTCGTACTTCGCTTCTTTCTGATATTCATCAAAAATACTTTCAACTTTGTCTGTTACAGCAACCGTGTTGGCGTCTTTCTCTTTTGTAATACTGAAAACAAATGCCGGCTCTCCGTTGTAACGAGAAATTTCTTGCTCTTTTTCCGTTTGTTTAATAGTGGCAATATCAGATAATTTTACACTTGCTGCCGCATCTGGTTGTTGGCTGGTAATGATCAGTTTGTTCAAATCTTCAACGGATTGAATGGTACCTTTTATATCAACGGGTATTGTTTTCCCATCATTTTCAACCGTTCCAACTGTCACATCGGCATTTTTACTTTGCAGCGCCTCCTGGACAGCTTGTAAGCTGATTCCTTTTTCCAACGCTTTGTCCTGCTGTAATTCTATTTGCCAACTATTTTCTCTGAGTCCGGTAACCTCTACACCTGCTACCCCTTTCACTTTTTTGAGCTCGGGCATAATGGTGTCAGTTATTTTTTTCTGAAGTTTATCGCGGTCTTCTCCTGTTATTGCAACTTGATAAACACTATTTAACAAGTGATCTATCGTTAAAACTTGTCTATCGGCATTTTCAGGCAATGAAACACTGTTCACAATCGCTTCGAGTTTACTGTTTACCCTGTCAAGATCAGTCCCGAAGGGATATTGAACTTCAAGCGTGACCATATTACTTGTAGTTGAAGCAATGACATTTTCCGCTTCATTTGCCGCCAATATTTTTTCTTCCAGTGGCACAGTAATATTTTTCTGGGTTTCTTCAGCAGACTGTCCGGGAACTGCTATTTGAATAAATAAAGTGGGAAAGGAGAGATCTGGCATGATCGCCTTTTGAATTTTCGTTGTTGAAAATAATCCTCCTCCCAAAACGAGGATACAAAGAAAAAATACAGCTATCCCATTTTTTAGACTCCATTGTGTGATTCTCGACACTTTTCTACCCCCTATAATGACTTCAAACAAACGATAACAATGCAATATGAACTGTATATGAACAAAAGTGGCCGCAAAATGAAATTTGCGGCCACATCTGCATTTTATCTTTTCGGTTTGTTTTTTAAGGGGAGTGTAATGATGAATTTGGTTCCTTCTCCAAGCTTGCTTCTTACGTAAATATTACCATGATGTAATTCCAAGATTTTTTTTACAATGGCAAGCCCGATCCCGCTGCCATTTTTCTTTGACCGGGACTGTTCTGCTTTGTAAAATCGCTCAAAAATATTTCTCAAATGTTCCTCGGCTATACCGATTCCGGTGTCTTCAATTTCAACGATGGCCATACGAGTCTTTTTCGTTAATCGAATCCCGATGGTACCTCCGTCCTTATTATATTTAATGCTGTTATATATGATATTTTGCCAAACTTGGTGCAGTAAATCCTTGTCTGCTACAATATACGTTTTTGGCAAATCTACAGTAAATTGTATGTCTTTTTTCGACCACTCCGGTTGTAACTTTAAAATAATCGCTCTGATTTGTTCATCAACGGAAAAAACTTTCGGTTCAAATGTGTGTTGGTCCGATTCCAAAGATGCCAGTTGAAGCAAGTGGCCACTTAAGCGGGAGAGCCGTTCACTTTCCGATTCGATAATCTGTAGAAATTCCAGACGCTCCGCACTAGGCAAGTCTTTCTCCCGCAACGCTCTGGAGAATCCGCGAATCGAAGTAAGGGGAGATTGAATTTCATGGGAAACATCTGAAATAAAGTTTCTCCGCATTTGTTCGAGTTTCTTTAAATCTTCCGCCATGATGTCAAAATTTCTTGCCAACACACCGATTTCATCTTTTCGTTTCCAATTGAGATGAATGTCAAAATTCCCCTTGGACAATTCTTGCGTTACTTGAGTCATTTTTGTTAATGGCTTGACGATAAAGCGGGAGACAATCAAAATTAAAATACTGCCAGAAATCAATATGCTTAAAAAGCCCAAAATAATTACTTGATAAGCATCCTTGTTGAGATCGCTATCACTGACATAAACAAATAATGCATATTGTTTGTCATCTTTTTGAAATGGAAGGCCGACGATTGGATTATTCGGGTCACTCCCTTCTTCCCGATAGACACCTCCTTTTAAAACTTGTTGAATCCTCTCTTCTGAAATTGATCTTTTGACTGTTCCAAAAACCTCCGGCGCTCCTTCCGAATCATATATAGTGAAATCGATAAGCATAGGCTTCAACAATTCATTTGCCACATTCTTCAATTCTGACATATCATCAAATTCTCTAAATAACGTAATAATGCCTTTTCCTTGTTTAATAAACATCTCTTCTTGCTCACTCCCAAGGATTTCCCGATATAATAGAGTAAGCGTGAAAAAGCCGATGACAAGACTAATCATAACTGTAATGATATAGACGATTACAATCCGGGTATATAATGTCTTCATTTTTTCACTTCCAATTGATAGCCTAAACCGCGGACTGTCAAGATTTGGAACTGGTTCGTCCATTTTTCAAACCGTTGACGGATACGTTTGATATGAACATCCACCGTCCTTTCATCGCCTTCGTAGTCAATTCCCCAAATTTGTTCGATTAACTGGCTTCTCGTAAAGATGTTTCCTGGATAACTGGCCAATTTAAAAAAGAGCTGAAACTCTTTAGGCGGCAACATAATGATTTGACCATCTATTTCCACCGTTTGTTTTTGTTCATCCAATTTCAAATGGCCGATCGTAATGATCGAAGAATAGGCTATCCGGTAGCGGCGCAGTAGCGCTTTTACGCGTAATACTAGTTCAACAGGGTCAAACGGCTTCACGATATAATCATCCGTTCCACTTTGAAAACCATTCACCTTATCGTTAGACTCCCCTTTCGCAGTGACCATTAATATCGGCACAGTCGAAAATCGGCGGATTTCCTGACATACGTCAAAACCATCCACCTTTGGCATCATAATATCAAGAATCACTAAATCAATTTGATTGTTCTCTATGACATCCAAAGCTTCTTCACCGTCAAAGGCTTGTAAAATCTGAAATCCTTCGGGCTCAAGGTAGACTTTCATGAGCCGCTGAATATGAGGGTCATCTTCTGCTACTAATATCCGAATCACTTTCCATCATCCTTAAATTGGTATTCTCGTTTTCTGATTCCACCCACATATTATACTATTTTTATAGCAGATACTTATACACAAATGGGATTGTTTTTTCTGGTATAACAGTCATGTTCTAATCGCATAAACCGTAAATGCGGCGTCATCAATCACAATGAAGGATGCGAGAAGAGGCCTTAATGGTTAATGTCTAAGCATATTCCAACATACAATAGTGGTCTTACCATTTTATACATGACCATCGCTTTGAAAAATCAAAGTTTTTGCATAAAGAGATGTGTTATGTGTAATCAATCGACAGTGACTTGCATTTTTGTAACAATCTTTTACAAACAGATATATAATGGACTGCATAATAGCTGTAATGAAGGGTAATATATAAATTTAGAAGGAGGTAAAAAATTGCAACACTCTCAGAATGCTCGTGAAAGCGGCAATCAGAAAAGCAGAGATGGTCAAGTCCAGCATCAACATAGCCCTAGCAATAAAAAAGCTTTGGGATGGACGTTTTGGATCATTACTACCTATATGATTATCGAGGTAATAGGTGGAATTTATACAAACAGTCTTGCTTTGTTATCGGATGCGGGGCATATGCTCAGCGATGCAGTGGCACTTGGTTTAAGTTATCTTGCTATAAAGTTTGGAGAGAAGCAAGCTACTTTGACGAAAACATTTGGGTACAAGAGATTTGAGATTTTGGCGGCATTCTTAAATGGTCTTACATTAGTTGTCATCTCTATTTACATATTTTATGAGGCTTTTCAGCGGTTTTCGAATCCTCCTGAAGTGATGAGCTCAGGAATGCTCATGATCGCAACGATCGGATTAATTGTAAACATCATAGCTGCCCTCATTCTTATGAAGAGTGACAGAAAAGAGAACTTAAATGTTCGGAGTGCTTTTCTGCATGTCTTGGGTGATTTGTTGGGTTCAGTAGGCGCAATTGTCGCGGCGCTGCTCATGATATTTTTTGGATGGGGCCTTGCCGATCCGATTGCAAGCCTCCTGGTGGCCATCTTGATTATTATTAGTGGATGGCGTGTTACAAAAGATTCTTATCATATTTTAATGGAAGGGACCCCAACTAATATAGATGTTCTTGAACTTAAAAAGGCATTGCTCGAAGTAAATCAAGTGGAAGAAGTACATGATTTGCATGTGTGGTCGATTACATCTAGTTATCCGGCATTAAGCTGCCACTTAATTGTGGAATCACAAGCCGATCACGATCAAGTTTTAATGGAGGCGAAGCGGATTCTCCAACATGACTTTCATATCAAACATTCAACCATCCAGGTAAATAAAAAAGGCTCCCGTTCCATGGAAGATTACCACTATCATTAATAAAATTCTATAAAGAGCCTTTTCTATGCATTTGTTAAAAGGCTCTTTATGATGGACTGGGCGCAATTTCTAGAGCGATTCGTTCGACAGATGTTACTTTGGATTAGGATGCCACTAGTATCTAGGTTCTTCATTTTTAGAGCGATTCGTTCACCAGATGTTACGCCCCTGATTGTGTAAACGGCGTAGCCCAAGTAGTCAACGAATCTTGCATAACACTGGCAAGTGCACTTTTTTTTCTCAATCTCCATATGCTCGCGTTACAGTCGAGCTATGGATTTGTGATAGGAATTATGAGTATGATGTTTCTAGAGATGAGGATTGTAACCTATACAAAAAGTCTACCTATCTTCCGTATGATGGATAAGAGCTATTTTCACAATCTGATGGACATGCTCATCCAGCAAAGAATAAAAAACCAATTTTCCTTCTTTGCGATATTTGGCAAGTCCCATATTTCGAAGGTAGCGCAAATGGTGTGAGGCTGTTGCAGTCGTTGAGCCAATAATTTCGGCTACATCACAAACACATAGTTCATCTTCGAGGGTCAGAGCATATGCCACTTTTAAACGTGTCGCATCAGCTAAAGCCTTGAAAAGCAATTCAACTCCATTCACTTCATTTATCCTCTGTTGCACCCGAGTTACCACATCTTGATGATAACATCTAGTTTCACACGTATCAGGCACATTTTTTATTGTTTTTTCAATCACTGAATCCCCCTCCATTCGATTATAGTGTAAGTTTCCTTCAAATAATTTTCAATTATAATATTCAAATGAGTATTTTAATGAGGTGCGCACACTGTTACAATTAACCCAAACTATGAAATTTGATGGATTAGATGTTTTATTTCCATCAATCATTGGAAAGGGCGGTTAATGAAAATATATCAAACTATTATAATAGGAGCTGGACAGGCTGGGCTGGTAATGGGCTATTATCTGAAACAGTTAGATCAATCTTTTCTAATTATAGACAAGTCTGAAGCAATAGGATCATCATGGAAGTCAAGATATGATTCCTTAATACTGTTCACACCAAGACAATACAGTTCCTTACCTGGTTTAAAGCTGGCAGGAAATCCACATGATTATCCAACAAAAGATGAAATAGCGGATTATTTAATCACTTACCGTGAAACATTTCAGCTTCCAGTGCAAACCGGCATAGAGGTATCCCGCATTTGGAAGGAAAACAACCACTTTTTGATAGAAACAAACAAGCAGATTTACGAAGCTGAAAATGTGGTGGTCGCGACTGGTCCTTTTCAGAAGCCGCATATACCTGCTTTTACAAAAAACTTGTCAACTGATATATTACAATTACATTCTTCCGAATACAAAAACCCTGCCAACCTTAGAAAAGGCAATGTGTTAGTTGTAGGCGGCGGCAGCAGCGGCGGCCAAATTGCCGTCGAATTATCCGAAGAACGGGAAACCTATTTATCCATTGGCCATAAGTTGCAATTTTTACCTAATCAAATAGGCAATAAAAGCATATTTTGGTGGTTCGACATGCTTGGAATCACGAAAGCAGCCCCTGATTCATGGCTGGGAAGAAAGGTGCGAGCCAAGGGGGACCCTATTTTTGGATATGAATTAAAGAAGGCCATCGAAATGGGAAAAGTGATCCTAAAAAGCAGGGCTATTTCCGGAGAAGGGACAACTGTACAGTTTCAAGACAAGTCCATTTTACATGTGCAAAACATCATTTGGGCAACCGGATTTCAATCGGATTATAGCTGGATCAACATCAAAGGGATTCTTGATCAGCAAGGTATGCCCCTGCAAACAAAAGGAGAAACAAACATACCTGGCCTATACTTTTTAGGGCTTCCCTGGCAAACTTGTCGTGGTTCAGCACTCTTGCTGGGTGTTGGCAAGGATGCGCAGTATATAGCCGAACTCATTGACAAAAGAGATTAAAACAATATCGAATGGAGTGAAAAATTTTATGAACAGCAAGAAATTGGTCTTATTCACTTTAGGCTTTATCGCATTGCTGGTGGCAATCGTTTTTCTGGTAAACCAACAAGATAAAGATACGCAAAGCAATAAAAAAGCGGAGCACCCTCCTATTGAACAGCAGCCCACAATGGGGGAAACGGATGCGCCTGTTTCAATTGTGGAATTCGGCGATTATAAATGTCCTTCTTGTAAAGCTTGGGGAGAAACAGTATTCCCACAATTAGAGAAAGAGTTTATTCAAACAGGGAAAGCCACTTTTTCCTATATCAATGTTTTATTTCACGGAGAAGAATCTACATTGGCAGCATTGGCTTCCGAGTCGGTATATAAACAAGATCCCGATTCATTTTGGGCCTTTCACAATGCTGTTTTTGCTCAACAGCCTGAAACACAACAGCATGATAATCAATGGGTAACATCTGAAAAATTAGTAGAAATCGCCAAAGAAACCGCTCCTGAAATTGATCTCAAGCAGCTAGAGGAAGATATCAATACGGAGGGCACGAAAGAAGAAGTGAAAAAGGATGATGATTTAGTAAAAGAATTTAACGTTGAATTGACACCGACAATCATCATAAATGGTGTTATGGTGGAGGACCCATTTGACTATGACGCAATTGTATCCTTAATAGAAAAGGAACTGGAAAAGAAGAATGAGTAAATCTAATCCATCTGACGCTCATTCAAAAGGCTATATTCTTTACGCAGCCTGGGTGGTCTCTGTTGTCGCAACTTTAGGGAGCCTGTACTTCAGTGAAATAAAAGAATTCATACCATGTGAGTTATGCTGGATTCAGCGAATTTTCATGTATCCTTTGGCCATTATTCTTGGAATTGCGGCATTTGACAATGATAAAAAGTTGAAAAAGTATGTATTGCCGCTCTCCATCACTGGGGGCTTCATTTCCTTATATCATTACATGGTTCAAAAAGTCCCTGGATTTGCCAGCATTAAGCCCTGTGTACAAGGTGTGCCTTGTAATATGCAGTATATTAACTGGTTTGGTTTTGTGACGATTCCATTTTTGGCTTTGACCGCTTTTACAATCATCACCATTTTAATGATCGTATTGTATAAGCCATTTGGAAAAAATAAATAAAAGGTGCTTGGTTACGATTTAAAAAAGCCATTAAACAAACACTTGTCTCCCTCTCTTCCTTGTTTAAAATACATGAAACAAGAGCAGCTCTACCCGGATTCTTCCGGGTAGTATTGATATATGGTTCACAATATTAAACTGACATCAAATACTCAGAAGGTATAAGCAATCCGAAAACGATTCCTTATGTTACTTATACTTCTACTTTCAGCTTGAAATCACAGTCCCTCCAAATAAACCAGTCTCGTAATAGTGAGTGTATTGAAAGGGCTCATTTGGAGACTTTTGCTATTTTAGCCATCCATATTTTTACCTCTTCCCACTCATTCCTTTATATGATACATAATGCTTTGAGAATATGAATGCCTTTGTCAATGGCCTGACTCCTGTTCTTAAGATGAAGAACCCACATGATCGACATATTCTTCAGTTTTTCTAACATCCCTTATGGGGATGTCCTTTAACATGATAAACATATGAGTTTTATCCTTCGCCCGTTACCGGTATTTGTGATTATGATTCAATATCGCTATCCTATAATCATGTTAGCGCGATATTTAACGAAAAATTAAAATCACACCTCCCTTTTCTAAACTTTGAAATGCCCTAGACCATTGTTATCTCGTATGTCAATGATTGAATCGTCTTTGTTTCTGCATAAAATCTCGATATCTTATTTGTAAAATGTCCAGTAGGTGGTGTGAATTTGAAGAAAATATCAATCAAAATCGGCCTTCTCTTTTTTTGTTTGATCTTTACAATGGAAGTCTGCTTGTTTTTTCTGTTGCATCAAAAAATTGCCCACTCAAGAATTGAAGAAGAGCTTTCTGCACTTGTAAACCGGGGCAACAATCATCGTGACGTGTTGGAAACATACTACAATGAAGAAACAATCCACCACATCGCTTTAATGGAAGTAAAATCGGTTACCGAGGTTGTGATCACCGATGAACAAGGGAAAATAATCATTTCCTCCACGGATATCACGAATCAAATCCGTCAGTTAATCAAAGCAGAAAAAAAGGATATCCCCAGAAGTGGACAAATCATTGAAAATGACTGGAAGTCCAAGCCCTATATTGCCACAGTCACCCCATTTGAAACGGGGATAAAAACTGGTTATGTATACATGTTCCAAGATACAAGCCAAGTAAAACAATTAATGAAACAACTTAATAAACATTTTCTCATTGCGGGAATCGCCACCGCCATTGTGACAGCCATTATCATCCTGATTCTCTCGCGTTTTATTGCAAAACCGCTCATAAAAATGAAGGAAGCGACCAAAAAGTTAAGCCGGGGAAATTTTTCCATTCAGTTAGATAATAAAAGCAATGATGAACTGGGAGAACTTGCGGGATCCATTCAACGGCTTGCTGATGAACTGAATCATCTTAAAACAGAACGGAATGAGTTTTTGTCTAGCATTTCCCATGAACTGAGAACACCCTTAACTTATATGAAAGGATACGCAGATGTCGCCAAAAGAGATAACTTGAGCAAACAGGACAGGGAGCATTACCTGAACATCATAATGGACGAAACAGAAAAGCTAACAACCCTTGTAACTGAATTAATAGAGTTGGCTCAACTGGATAACAACGCTTTTACAATTCATAAGGAATGGTTCCCAGTCAGCGAAGCTTTGAAAAAAATAACGAAAAAAATACTGCCCTCTTTCCATGAAGCTGACATTACATTAGTGGTCATTTGTCCCGAAAATATTCAAATCTATGCAGACCCCGTCCGCTTCGAGCAAATCTTAACCAACTTGTTGGATAATGCGAGAAAATATTCTCCCAACGGAACGATTACAACCTTGGAAGTTGTACACGAAAACGGGGATGTAAAGATTGCTATCCGTGATGAGGGAAAAGGCATCCCGAAAAAAGATATACCCTTTATTTTTGAACGGTTTTACAGAGTCGATAAATCACGCTCCAGGGACTTAGGAGGGACAGGCCTTGGATTGGCTATTGTGAAAGAGTTGATTTATGCCCATCATTGGGAGATTGAAGTTGCCAGTGAAGTGAATAAAGGTACCACTATTACGATAATAGCAAGAGGTGAGTCATCATAGTGCGAAAAATTTTAATTGTAGATGATGAAGAACGGATGAGAAAATTAATCACATTATATTTATCTCCGGCCGGGTTTGAGTGTATTCCAGCATCCTCTGGCACCGAGGCGTTAGCCTATTTATCGAAAAAGTCATGCGAACTGGTCATCCTTGACGTCATGATGCCTGACATGGACGGCTGGGAAACTTGTCAGAAAATCAGGGAGTTCTCCGACGTTCCCATCATTATGCTGACAGCCAGAACGGACAAAACCGATGTAGTAAAAGGGTTAAGTGTGGGAGCGGATGATTATATAACAAAGCCCTTTGATTCAGGTGAACTCCTTGCCCGAATAGAAGCCATTTTTAGACGAACAAAACATAAAGAAGATACAACCATCCGTTTTAATGGCCTTATTTGGAATCCGGACTCTTACTCCATCAATTATAAGGATAAGCCCATCCAAGTCACACCAAAAGAGTTTTCCCTTATTGGTTTATTACTTAAATATCCAAACCGCGTATTTACAAGGGAACAGCTTCTCACCATCATTTGGGGCCTGGAAGCGGGAACGGAAGACAGGACAATTGACTCCCATATACGTAACATCCGGGATAAATTAAGAAATGCCGGTTTTCCTATTGATAACCACCTTACCACCGTTTGGGGGGTGGGCTATAAATGGGAAAATGACTGACTGTACACCAGGAGGAAAAACAATGAAGTTAACAAAACTCACCGTGCTTGCAATCACCTCATTCATTCTTATGACGGGTTGCTCACAAACTGAAAAAAATTTACCTATGAAAAAACAGATAAAAAAATAGACCATGTTCACGGCGCTGGCTTTTTGGAAAATGATCTTTATGTTGCCACCCATGAAGGAATTATAAAGCATGATGGGCAAAACTGGTATACAACGACTGGAAATAATCATGATTATATGGGATTCACCATGACAAAAGATGCTTTTTACTCAAGTGGCCATCCGGCAGAAGGGTCGAACTTAAAAGATCCGCTCGGGTTAATTAAAAGTACCGATAAAGGTAAAACACTTGACCGACTTGCCCTCTATGGCGAATCAGACTTTCACTACTTGACAGCCGGTTATGACTCCGACACGATCTATGTCATTAATCAGGAGTCCAACTCGGAGCTTAAAACGGGCATGTATTACACAAGGGATGAAGGAAAAACGTGGGAATCCAGCAAATTTTCCGGGATAGAGTCCGATTCGATTGGCAGTATTTCTGCCCACCCGAAAAAGAAAGAAATGATTGCCGTTTCTACGAGAGATGGTCTGTATCTATCTAAGGATAACGGAAACAACTTTGAACTGATGACAGATACCTTTATGGTCCCGGCGGTATTTTTGCTTAAAGATGCCATGATTTACTCAACTATAGAGGATAAAGGCATTCATCTGTATCATCAAAATATCAATGAAAAAGAGGCCGCTGAAATACAAATTCCCAAGATTTCCGATAAGAACCCGATCATGTTTATAGCAGCAAGTCATGAAAAACCTGAGCAAATGGCGATCATAACATACGCAAACGATATTTATATCACGAACGATTCCGGGAATAATTGGAAACAAGTCGCCAAAGAAGGAAAACTTGAATAACAGAGGGAACATCTCCCTTATCCCCCTACGGGGGATTTTTTATTGGCTGGTTCATCCCAGAAAAAACAACTATATCGTCATTCACATTTCTTTTCATCTTTCTGCACACTTTCTCCACACGCAGGTGGGATAATAATTGTAAGGAAAGATCATGAAAACCAAAAGGATGAATGGAGTGTTGAGTGATGATGCATGGATATGGTTACGGAGGAATGATGGGCGGATTTGGCGTGTTAGGGTATATCATCCATTTACTCCTCACTGGAATCGTCGTTTACATCGCGGTCAAGCTTGCCATGAAAAAATAATGACGAAAGGTGAGAATATGAAAAGCTCTAAAAAAAAGCTATTAATCGGATTCGGAATCGTCTTTTTCGCCATATTGTCAGGTTGCTCTTTCAATCAAGCTCCTGATCAGGATAAGGTAAGCTCCCCGCCGCCTGAACAAAAAGGAAAGAACGCACTCCCCATTCCCCCCCTGCTTGAGGATAAGAATCCGGCAGACGATGTCGCGGAGTTTTATTTAAAAGCGCAAAAATCAACAAAATCATTTTTGGATGGGGTCGAAACCGAATCATACGGATATAATGGGGATTATTTGGGACCGGTCATTCAGGTACAAAAAGGGGAACAGGTGAAAGTCCATATTAAAAACGAATTGGGCGATGAAGAAACGACCGTTCACTGGCATGGTTTGGAAGTCCCGGGAAGTGCTGATGGAGGGCCGCATAACGCCATAAAGCCAAACGAAATATTTAGCCCTTCCTTTACCATTACCCAGCCAGCGGCAACATTATGGTATCACCCCCACCCGCTCCATAAAACAGGAGAACAAGTGTACAAGGGATTGGCTGGTTTATTTTATATTGAAGATGAGGTATCTAATCGGCTGAATATCCCCAAGTCGTATGGAGAAAATGATTTTCCTATTGTCATTCAAGATCGAAATTTACGGGAAGATGGCCAATTATCCTATGACCTGAATATGATGTCTTTAATGCATGGGATGCACGGCGACACGCCTCTCGTTAATGGTGTCTTCGATCCCTATCTTGAAGTTCCCCAAGGGAAGGTCCGTCTGAGACTTCTGAATGGGTCCAATGCCCGGATCTTTCAACTGAAACTAAGTAAAGATAACCATTTTTGGCAAATTGCCAGTGACGGCGGTTTTCTTGAAAAACCGGTTAAAATGGATCAAATCGTGTTAGGGCAAGCTGAAAGAGCAGAAATGATTGTTGATTTTTCACAATATAAACAAGGTGATAAAGTTCAACTTTTTGATCAGGATGTACGCCTCATGAATTTTATTGTAGGAACTCCGGAAAAAGAGAAATTCGAAATCCCTGACCAACTGACAACAATCGAAAAGATCAATCCTCCTTCAGGAACTGTCACAAGAACATTTGCTTTTCAAGGCATGGGTAATTCAGTTAACATCAATGGCAAACAAATGGACATGAATCGCATTGATGAAGAAGTCCAGCTCAATGCTACCGAAATATGGGAAATTACAAATATTGATAACGGGATGATGGGTGGAATGGGAATGCCTCATCCTTTCCATCCACACGGGGTACAGTTCCAGATCCTTGAAAGAAATGGGAAAGAGCCGCCTGAAAATGAACAGGGGTGGAAAGATACGATCCTCCTCATGCCTGGCGATAAAGTAAAAACAATTGCCACGTTTAAAAAAGATGGGGTGTTTATGTATCATTGTCATATTCTCGAACATGAAGATGCCGGAATGATGGGCCAGTTTGAGGTCAATTAGCGAGACCGCCTGAAAAAGTCTGAAGGTTGGTGGTGTTATTGGGGAACAATCATATGATTCAATGCGAGTTAGATGAGCTTAAAGGCATGGGGCAATGCGATTCGGATGTACTGGTAGCCGAATTAACAAAAAATCAACAAAAAATTCAAGCAAGCTATGAACTGTACTATCATAAAAAACAAGATGAATCATGGATCGAGCATTATTATTGCGGCATTTCTTTTAAAAATGCAACACCGATCCACTTACTAAAAGAATTACAAAGACTCGTAGCCAGTACACATAAATACAAACACCCGTATGGTATAAGCAAAGATCAATACTTGTATACATGGGTTGATCTTCAACCAAACGGCCAACTAAAAAATATTTATTCCGGAGTCCAAAAAAGTCCCAAAACAGCCATAGAAGAAGACTTTGAAACAATTCAACAACGATTTACACAGTATCGGCATCTCATCACGGCTCAAAGGTACTCCGACATGGAAATTGACAGGCACATCCGAATCATCTCTCGCCAATATAAATTTAATGCCGAACATGTTGTACCCCAATCTTGGTTTAAAGCCAAAGAACCCATGAAAGGAGACTTGCATCATCTATTTGCCTGTGAGCCTGAATGCAATAGCATCCGTTCCAACTTTCCATATTATGAATTTGATGCAAACACAAAGCAGGCAAGCTTACGTAACCAATGCGGTTTATATGAAAATGGCCGATTTGAACCCGAGTACGGAAAAGGGGCGGTTGCCCGAGCCACTCTTTATTTTCTATTGCGTTACCCGACCAACATTTTAAAAAAATATAAAAAAGCGATTTGTCTTCCGTTATTGATCAAATGGCATGAGACATTCCCTGTAAACGATTATGAAAGACATAGAAATAAAGCCATCTTTGAAATTCAAGGGAATCGGAATCCTTTTATCGACTTTCCTGACTTGGCAAACCGGCTGGCGCCAAACCTTTAGCTTTTGGAATTACTATGTTGATAAGGAGCTGGGACACAACTAAATCAGCTGATTAAAAACGAACAATACAGTGAAACTTCATTCAGTAGGCGTTTTCTTCCATCTCCTACTGATTGTTAGTTGAACCAATCGGGCATGTAGGTGCCGTTTTCTCCCACTTGAACCTTTTGTAGTCACACAAGATTTTAAAGTGGTGTATATGGCACCTTACATGCGGGATAAATTGGCCTAGTGTATAATGCGCAAACTTTTAGCGTAGTCA
Source organism: Siminovitchia sp. FSL H7-0308 (assembly GCF_037980985.1). Taxonomy (NCBI): domain Bacteria; kingdom Bacillati; phylum Bacillota; class Bacilli; order Caryophanales; family Bacillaceae; genus Siminovitchia; species Siminovitchia sp. FSL H7-0308. Next base: position 1,117,693 of record NZ_CP150282.1, on the reverse strand, counting down.
ACATATGTAGACTCCTGCGGGAATAGTTCGAGCTGAAGATCCCGCAGGATAGCGACCTTTGCTCTCCGAGGAAGCTGAAGAGACCTGCGGAAAGCGAAATGTTTTGACGTAGCGATGATAGGGATTTTTTTACACAAATAGGGGTCGGTACATAAGTTGAAAGCTGATTCATATTCGTAAAAATCGTGAGAATAAAACCGCCTGAAATCAAGGTTTTTAAACTTGATTCCATGCGGCTTATTTCATTTTTACAGGGTTTTGTCCCGATCCCTTTGCTATTTCGTATTTGCTTCGTATTGTCGCCCGTGAGCATAATCGACTTGATATTCAATTCGTTTAATTGGTGAATGGCTTCTTTAGCTGTATCCCGAATGATATCTGCCAGTGCGATCATACCGGCAATTTTTCCATTGACCAAAGTAAAGACGACCGTTTTTCCTTCAGCGGACCATTCATTAAATGGCCCTTCATCAAAGGAAAGATTTTGAGACCGCACATAGCCAGGGCTTACTACCATGATTTCTTTTCCATCCACCTCTCCCTGAAGCCCTTTACCGGTAAGGGATTGGAAGTTGCTTACAGACGGAATCGAAAGCTGTCGTTCTTTTGCGGATTTCAAAATGCCGCGGGCAATGGGATGCTCTGAATGGGCTTCAACCGCTGCAGCCAATGATAACACTTCTTCTTCTGCATAAGGACTTGAAGCAGCGATATTCGTCACTCCAAACTCTCCCCTGGTCAACGTTCCTGTTTTATCAAATACAACCGCCTCGATGAAACGGGCATTTTCAAATGAGGCACGGTTTCTGATCAACAATCCTTTCTTGGCAGCAATGGATGTGGAGACAGCTACGACGAGAGGAGCCGCAAGCCCGAGCGCATGTGGACAAGCAATGATGAGAACGGTGACCATTCTGGTGATGGCAAAAGAAACAGAATAACCAAGTGACAACCAAATAACAAACGTGAGCAATCCAGCGAGAAGCGCCCCGTAAAACAGCCATTTTGCGGCACGGTTGGCAAGATCCTGGGCTTTTGATTTGGATTCCTGCGCTTCTTTCACAAGCTTGATCACCTGAGAAAGATACGTTTCCTCGCCAGTCTTCTTAATCGATATAATAAGAGATCCTTCTCCATTGACCGAACCGCCTATGGCTTCGTCTCCTGTTTCCTTTTCCACTGGAACAGATTCCCCGGTCAACATCGATTCATCGATAGTTGATTTCCCTTCAATAATTTCCCCATCCACCGGAACTTTTTCTCCAGGCCTGACCAATACATGGTCACCATGGCGCAACTCGGTAATATCGACTACTTTTACATTGCCGTCTTGATCTATAATACTCGCTTCCGAAGGCATTAGTTTTGCCAATTCTTCCAGTGCTTTGGAGGCGCCCATGACAGAACGCATTTCAATCCAATGGCCTAGAAGCATAATATCAATTAATGTAGCCAGCTCCCAGAAAAAATCCTGTTCTGCGAAGCCAAATGCCGCCGCCGAACTGTAGACATAGGCAACAACAATCGCTAACGTAATGAGCGTCATCATCCCTGGGCTTTTTTCTTGTATTTCATCTTTCGCACCAGTTAAAAACGGCCAGCCACCGTAGAAAAAGACGATCGTTGACAGGGCAAACGATATGTACATATCACCAGCAAAGCGCCAGTTGACATCCAGAAACATTTGGATCATAGGAGACAAGATCAAGATCGGAATCGTGAGAATCAGGGAAATATAAAAACGCTTTTTAAAATCTTCCACCATATGGGCATGGTGGTCATGGTGCCCCATGTGGCCGCCCTGATCTCCCCCGTGTCCGCCATGAGCATGAGAATGCTGCTTTGCATGGTCATGGTGATGATCACCGGAATGAGGGATGTCTGTTTGTTGGTTGGAATGTTCGCGGTCGTTTTTATCCATACTGCTTCCTCTCCTTTCTGTTTATTTACCCCATTTTACACGTAATATGTCCAGAAAATATGCAGAGTAAACAAGCGCATGCCCTATAAAAATATTGTTATCAGTGGAAATGATAAGGTAAAATCACTTTCTGAATAAAAGGTGTTTGAGTATATAGGAATAAGCACAGCAAGAAAAATAGGAAGCCCAGCAAAAAAGGATTCTGGTAATAACGCATCCATTTAAACTGCTCTTTCAGCAAGGGAAGTATCTCATATGCCAGCAAAAAACAGATCAATAGCGCAAATGTAAACATCAACATAAGGGCTTTATCCCAATCTGCAGGCTCTATCATTTCTCCAAGCATGGCGCCCATCATTCCGGCCATCACTCCCGATAGCATACCTTCTAATAGGGCAAGAAATGAAAAAGATGAGCCGATGAGCGCGCCCGCGAGTGCCCCTGCCCCCATCCCCACTGCAGTAGATAACAATAAATGCCCTTGAAACACAATGCCTAGAAGCGTTCCAGCAAATAATCCCATTCCCATCGCCATCGACATGGCAAAAATCATTCCTTGCATAACTGTTACTTTTTTTCTTGCGAAAAAAGCGCAAACAGTCACTCCGAAAAAAAATGTGAAAAAGACGGAAATAAGTAATATCAACCCAGTCGTCATCTAAACCATCTCCAAGACTTTGTACAAGTATATGGCTCCCAAAAGAACAATTAGCACTACATATTCCCTTACATAAAAATTGTCAAGAAAAATGCAGATATTCTGCATATATTTAGGGAATTCTATTATTAGATCATCTTTTAAAAGGAGCGGTTTGATGATGAAAAAAGTTTTTTATCCCATCCATTTATTCATCATTGCCGGGGTGCTCGTTTTTTCTGGTTGCGCGGCTTCCGGACAAGACAACAACCAAAATGGGACATCGGCCAATAATGGACAGGAGCAAACAAAGCAGGAACAAAACAATGGAAAACAACCGAGCAAAGAAATGCAAGAAAAATTCGCTGCCCCTCCAACCGATTTTAACGATCAAGCGTCTACAAATCTTAAAATAGAAAGCACAAAAAATGTAACGCGGATCAATGAGGAGCAAACAACCAGAGCGGCCACTCTTGTTTCTCAAACAATTTGGCCGGCGACACACAAGGAGAATCAGCCGGGGACAGTGATTTTGGTTCCAGAAGGCCAGTGGCAAATCAGTATGGCAAGTGCCGACTTAATCCATCATCCGAATAATGGTCCTGTCTTATTTACGAAAAAAGACGCCGTGCCCCAAGAGACGCTGGATGAAATCAAACGGCTTAGACCTGTGGGAAATGAGGCTGGAACTCAAATAATGGTCATGGGGGACGTCTCCGAAAATGTCTTGAAGCAGCTTGAAGAGTATAAAGTACAACATATAGAAGGAAGTGATCCCGCAAAATTCGCGGCCGATATTGACCGGGTGTATGCCGAAGTGGCGGGAGAAGTTCCCGAGAGTGTGATCATCGTTTCATCTGAAGAAAAGGCCAAGTTATTTTCACTTCCCGCCGTTAACTGGATTGCGCATATGCCGGAGCCTGTTTTATTTGTGAACAAGGACGACATTCCTGAAGCGACCCTTGCTGCTCTAGAAGTAAGGAAAAAGAAACCGAATATGTATATTTTGGGGCCGGAATCAGTGATTTCAAAAAAGGTAGAAGATCAACTTGGCGAGATTGGGACAGTAACAAGAATCGCGGGTGAAGACCCGGTTTCCAATGCTATTTCCTTTGCTCAATTTAAAGATGAAGACACTGGTTTTGGCTGGGGGATGAATGAGCCTGGACACGGTCTTTCCTTTGTATCGACGAAAACCCCGGAATTGGCCATTGCCGCTGCTCCGTTTTCACATTTAGGCAAACACGCACCGCTCATTTGGCTCGAAAATGGTAAGCTTCATGAGGATATTTACAAGTTTTTGGCAACCATCCGCCCGACATTTACAAATAACCCTCAAGACGGACCATTCAACCATGCCTTTATGACGGGAACTTTTGATCAAATTTCGTTTAAGACCCAGGGAATCATTGATGAGAAATTGGAAATTACAAATGCGAGCGGCGGCGGACACGGGGGCCATTAGAAAAAGCTTTTAAATTGTTCCGTTAATGAAATGGACGAAAAGACAGCTTGCTTGTATGAGTTCGGTATTGTACCGGGCTCATATTTTTATGTTTTTCTTTATATTTGGCTAATTGTGGAACATAAACATTCAAATGGAAGGCACTTCATCAAAAACTCCGTCTTACTTAACTTAAAGCAAGATCCGTATTTTTCTTTGCCAACTGACGATTTTACGGCGGCAAAGATAGCCAGCCATTGTTTGAAATTCTTGCCATTACATTTTTTCAAGAAACGAATGTAAAAAAAATTATTTCCATGCTGTGTCCTCTCCTTCAGGTTTAACTTCATACCTATTGAGGGTATATGGGGTTAACGGGTACATTCAAAAAGAGTTGATGAAGAAAACAGGAAAATATGCATTTTTTTTGCAGTTTATTCAAATCTTCCAAGGGGAAAATAAAAAATGAATACCTCAAAAGGAAGGATGATTTGGTGAATAACCAAATGTATGAACAATGTATCCAAGCTTGCCTGGAGTGCATGGAGGCGTGCAACACCTGTTATGATGCTTGCTTACGAGAAGAGGACATAGCCAAAATGGCTGACTGTATTCGTATGGATCGGGAATGTGCAGATATATGTGCTTTTGCAGCCAAGGCGATGCAGTCTGGCAACCCATTCGCAAAACAAATTTGCCAATTGTGCGCGGAGATTTGCGAAGCTTGCGGAAATGAGTGTAAAAAGCATGATCACGACCACTGTCAAAGATGTGCGGAAGCTTGCTTTAAATGTGCGGAAGAATGTCGAAAAATGGCTTCTTAATGCATAAATGGGGAAAGGAGAGCATTTGTTATAAGAAATAGCATATGCTCTCCTGTTTCATGAAGCGACACGGACAATACTTCCAATAACAGACGAGCAGAAATGTCCCCATTTAATGCATCTTCCCCATTTCATTTTTATCATCGAACAGAAAGGACAGCTACTGATATATGCCAATACAACTTGTTTGTTACGAACTTAAACGATTAATGGAAGATTACTACAAATGCGGGGACCCTCATATAAAGGCGCTCATTCATTCTGATATAAAGCTTTTAAGTAAAGCTTTATTTTATTGTGACCTCTCGAAATAGACTGAATTTAAACACATTTACACCCCTCTAAGCTGTTACTGAAACTACACATCAAACGATGCCTGTTTTCTTCAATCGACTTGCTGGAAAAGTTTACACAAATAAGGGGCCACATTACAACCAATATGTTATGGTATCGAATAAACCGAGTAATATGAGTATGACTCCCGCTACCCGTTGAACCCAGAGCCCCATTTTTTTACTTCGTTTCAGCAGGGAGCCACTTAAGCCAAGGAAAGAAGTCATCCCCATTACGACAAGCACGGGGATGGAAGTCCCAATTCCGAACACTGTGGGAAGAATCATTCCGTATGAAGAAGCCAAAACAATCGGCATAAGAGTAACGAAAAATATGACAAACATGGTCGGACAAAAAGCAATAGAGAAGCTTGCGCCCATTAAAAAGGAGCCTATTTTTCCACTGCGCAGTTTTAACGGTATTTTACTCGCCAGTCTATTGATGATGTTTAGTTGAATAACCCCCATTAAGAAAAGACCAAGCAAGATAAGGAACGGTCCGATCACTTTGCGGAAAAAAGGAAATAATATGATGAGATTTTCTTCAAAGCTCCGTCCCGCCAACCATACAAATAATCCCAGCCCGCTAAACACTACAATCTTGCCAAGGATAAAAAAAATAACATCGCCCCAGTAACGAGAATGTTGCAGGCTCCGATTTCCATAAAGTGTAATCGCGCCTATATTTCCAGTTAGTTGGCAAGGAGCCAGAGCGCCTATTAAACCGAGCACAAAGGCGGCCACAATAGGTGCTTCCGCTCCGTGATACAGTGACATGAAAGGCTCACTTAATAATTGGCTTATTTTGCTGATTTCTTGATACATATGGATCAACCTCAGTTACTGATGGATTTCATGATTCCTGTCAAAGTTGCTTCATTTTATCAGGCATAAGAATGTAATCCGGCGATCACTAGATTGACAACGATGAGATTAAAAATAATAATGACAAACCCAATGACCGCAAGCCATGCCGTTTTCTCCCCGTGCCAGCCCCTTGAAAGACGCAAATGAAGAAATGCCGCATAAAACAAAAAGGTAATAAGCGCCCATACCTCTTTGGGATCCCATCCCCAAAAACGTGTCCAAGCAATCTGGGCCCAGATCATCGCGAATATTAGCCCGCCAAGAGAAAACACCGGAAAACCAATCAACACAGATCTATAGCTGATTTCATCCATCAGATCCAAGTTTACCTTTCTGACCACCGGATGAAGAATTTGGCTTATTCGCTTTCTAGTGAGAAGCCGTATAGCCGTATAAAAGACTGTCCCTGAAAGCAAGGTCCAAATGACCGTATTTAGCTTTCTCGCATGGATGATGGCCGGCATTTCAACAATCGGGCTGAAGCGGTCCGTAGTCGACATAGTCCCCTCGTTTGGCCCTACAAGTGCAGGCAATTGGTATTTCATGACTTTTTCATTGCCTTCTTTGTCTACCCAGTTAAATTCAGCCTTGTAGTCGGCGATTGCAAAAGAGGATGTGACAGCAATAAAACCAATCACACAAATAACGCCAAACATGATCACTTCCAGCATAAATGATCGTTTGTCTTTTACCGCGGGGTTGATTGCCTTGAGCAAATAGATCAAGCCTGCCACAAAACTGATAGCAAGTATCGCTTGTCCGGTTGCGGTTGTCGATACATGAATAAACAGCCAATCGCTTTGCAATGCGGGAATGAGAGGGTTGATTTCACGGGGAAACATGCTTCCATAGGCTATTAAAATAGCGGCTACGGATAAAGCAAAAATCCCCAACACATTTATTTTATAGATAAAATATATGAGAATAAAAGCCCCTACAATCATCATTCCAAAAAAACTGATAAACTCAAACATATTACTGATTGGGGCATGCCCTCCCGCGATCCAGCGCGTGACGAAGGAGAAAATTTGCGAAATGAAACCGGCAATAGCCAATGCAATCCCTATTTTCCCCCAACGATTTTTATGAGATGATATCTCTTCTTTTCCTTTTTCCCTAATCGCTCCAGAGAAGAATAGCACAGCAATTAAATACAGTACAAATGCGGCATATAACAAACTACTGCTTATTTGTATAAAATTTAACATTTATTTTCTCCCTCCCGTGTGCTGGTCTAGTGGTTCAGGTATTGACGTTCCATTGATAATACCGGCAATTTCTCTTTTTAGCCCGTACCAATTTTTATTTGTGTGAGCAGCAATCAGCACCTCTCCCTCATGCTTTTGCAACCAGATGCGGCGATGATTCCAATAGGAACCCTGGATCACACCCAATCATAAAAATCAAACCGCCAACTCCCACAACCCAGAGAGTGAGATCTTTTCGAATCACAAGCGCAGTGGCATTGCGGGTTGTAATCCCTGAAAACGCCATTTTATAGTCGGTTTCCCCAAGCGGCTCAATGGTTTGGCGAATAGCGGTAAAAATAACTTCTCCATCGGGATGTTCCGGCGAAATCATGTTAAATAAAAAAGCGGGATTATTGGGAACAGGCGAATTATTTTGCGGCTCGCCGTTATCGGCAAAACCTGTAAAATCGGGATAAAAGCCCAACAGTTCTACTTGATAGCCGTTGCCTAGATCGTATATATCCTTCGGGTCAAACAAATCAATGGCCAATTCGCCTTTGGAACTCTCCGTTTTTTTGTCCAGGAAACTAAATGACATGCTTTTAAACTCGTCAAGTTTATAATCGACTTGATAAACGCCAAATTTGTCAAACTTTAAAGGCTCATTCACACGAATTTTTGCTTCCTGCAACTTTGTGAGGTTTTCATCAGCACCCACTGTTTTATTTGAATCCTGCTCATATAAAATGACATCGGTTTGGAAATTTTTAATGACACCACCTACCCGATCGAGCGCTTCCCGAAATTCCTCTCTATCGGTTTCCTTATCGTATAGTTCCCTTTTAAACCCCTTGCTTTCCAGTACGTATTTTTCATCAGTGCCCGGAATGGTTTTTCTTTCTCCATCCCGAAGCCACAGCACTTCATCCACATACATGCCGGGAACAAAGCGAAGCATGCCCCCGATTAAAAAAATAATCAATCCGATATGGTTTACATAAGGTCCCCAACGGGAAAAACGACCTTTTTCAGCCAGGATATTCCCGTTTTCTTCCCGAATACGGTATTTTTTCTGTTTCAGCTTTTGTTTCATGAGCTCAAAATCTTGATCAGCCTGGGCCGCAACTCCACGGTTGAAAAGCCTTTGCCTTTTTAAGAAGCTTTCATGCCGGCTCACACGCTGGTTGTTTAAAGCCCTATATAGCGGAATGACACGATCCAGGCTACAAATCACCAGTGAAACGCCGATAGAGGCAATCAGAAGCAGATACCACCAAGAACTATATAAATCGTGGAAGCCCAACTGATAAAAAACCTTTCCAGCCATTCCATATTGCTCTTCATAATAAACGGCGGGATCGGCAAACGGCGGAATGTACATGGCCTGCGGCAAAATGGTTCCAAGAGCCGAAGCCAGTAACGTAATGACGATTAACCACACACCCACTTTTACCGAAGAAAAGAATGTCCAGATTTTATCAACAATGGTTCTGTTATAAGTCTGCGATCTGCGGGCACTTCCTTCATAGCGCATATCATGGAGCCTTTGACTTTTAGCTTCTTCGGCCAAAGCCCGTCCGCATGCTTCACACAAAACGGTTCCGTTCGGATTCACATGCCCGCACACACATTTTATTTTATCCAACATTTCATCACCTCCTTATTGAGGCTTAATGCTCTCCATCATTCCTTTAATTTTTGCTTCTGACAGTTCTCCTGTTTCTATTGCGGTGATCTTGCCTTCAGGATCAATCAGCATGGTAGTAGGCAAAGGAGTGACACCGTAAAGATTCAAAACTTCTTTGTTCGTATCTTTCAAAATGGGAAAGTTCAAACCATGCTTTTGGATAAATTTATTGATGACAAACTCGGGCTCACCCACGTTTACCGCCAATATTTCTACCCCTTGATCTTTGTACACTTCATATTGATTGTTCATATAAGGCATCTCTCTTTCACACGGCTTGCACCATGTACCCCAAAAGTTCAAAAACACTCCCTGGCCTCTATAGTCTGATAATCTATGTTCATTGCCATCCATATCAGAAAGGATAAAGTCCGGCGCTTGCTCCCCTACCGCCATCTCCCCTCTCGTTTCCTTGGTGAAATTTCCATAGAGTGTGTAGACGATAGCCGCCAACATAATGACCAGTATGATACTTCGCATGACGAGCCGTTTCTTTTTCTTCATCTTTTACCTCCTCTTTAAGCCATGTTCGTTATGACGAATCCTAAAATCCTGTAAAACCGCCGAACAAAGGAACCAACAAGGAAATAATGACGGTCATCCAATCAAAATATAGGAGAATCCCCATCAAAACCATTAATATTCCCCCAAACATCATAAAACGATTTCCGTGTTTTTTTAAAAAAGTCATTTTATCGATGAAAAAGGCCATGATGAGAAACGGGATAGAAAAACCAAGCACATAAAACGCCATATAAAGAAGTCCCATACCCGGATTTGCTATACCAAGAGCGATCACTCCGGCTAAAATCGGCCCTGTACAGGGAGTCCAGCCTGCGGCAAATCCAATTCCGATCAACACCGATCCCAAATAACCCGAAGGACGATTGCGAAACTGAAATTTTTTATCCGCTTGCAAAAATTGAAAGCGGAGCACACCGGCAAGAACCAGCCCAAAAAACACCATTAGTATGGCGCCTAATTCCCTTAAAAGATCTTGATATTTTGCAAAAAAAGCTCCTATAAAAGATGTGGACAGCCCAAGCGCTAAAAAGATAATAGAAAAACCAACTAAAAATAGGATCGTATGAATAAACGCTTTTTTTCTTAAAATTGCCTGTCCGCTTTTTAATTCGCTCACTGTCATTCCTGTAATATAAGAAAGGAAAGCCGGATATAAAGGGAGCGCACAAGGTGATATAAAAGATAAAAAGCCCGCGCCAAATGCCAGAAACAGGTTCACTTGTTCCAAAAAATGTACACATCCTCCCCAGGTTTTTTGGATATACGCACCATTAAGATAAGGTATGAATGTGAAGAAACTATGCAGTTAACTTAAAAGACATAAAATAGTTGAAAATGGATCAATAAAGTGTGACAATCCTCACATCCATCTGAACGATTTGCTGTTATTTCTTTGTGATTCGAAATGATATCTTCATCATTTCTTCATCTTTTTCCATTAGACTATTCAATGTTGAAAGGGAAAATGGGCGCAACCCGAAGCTTAAAATCGAAGGTTCAATAGCTTGATGAACATTTGCGGGGCGGCTAACGCATAGCCAACCTGTGAAGAAGCAATTATAAATCTGGTATGATAGACTTTACCAAACATTTTCAGTCAGTGATGTTCCACAAACATATTGCTCGTAAAACAGCTGATGTAACGAATAAAATCTGGGGAAGGAGCCTTGTACAGAGTGCGACATGGTGTAGGATCAGCAGAAGAAAATAGAAATACCATTAATTCACCCACTCATATAGAGTGAGACGGTGATCGATAAGACTAAGCTGGTCCCGCAAAAGTCTCAATCCAAGCGCTCATTGAAGATAGCCGCAACGCAATCTATGCAAAGCGCTGGATCAGGCTCAAGCTCATAAAAGATGGAAACTGTTGAACCATGGTGCGCTTGCTAATCTCTCCATTGCGGTTGAATAGGATTTACTCGAGGGAACCTGGTACAGACCATCTCGGTTTTGTTATGTTGGTTTTTTATTGATCTTCATACTGGCACAATTACATGGAAAAACTGCTGTTTTTGAAAATGATCTGGCACAATTCATCTATTTGTTTTCATCAAAAAAACTAAACAGATGACGTGCTTTCAGTCGGCCCGTTTTTGTTTCCAATGCCTGTAAACGATGAAGATAAAAATCATGGCGAAAACAATGCCAATCTGCCATCCAACTGTTAAGGCAAGTACACGATCCACTGAATAAGCTTCTATGTACAGTGAGGGGATTTTTCCCAATGTGCTGGCAATGCTGAAAGAAAGTAAACGCATTTGACTATAGGCGGCGGCTAGCGTAACAGCACCTGAAGGGACGAATGGCAATATTCGCAACATGATGACGAGAATAGCGGCTTCCACCCCATGGGTATGTTTTAGCTTGTTCAAAAATCTGTTCTTTACTTTATTTCGCGCAAACCATGTACGAATACCTTTGCGGTAGAGCAAAAAGCTGACAACAGCCCCCGCCGCCTCCCCGATAATGGAAATAAGCAACCCTGTCTTAAAACCGAAGAAAATGATATTTCCAGCAGTCACCGGGGCACTTGGAAGAATTCCCGAGATTGCTATAATCATATTAAGGCAGATACTTATGATCACTGCCATCCATTGATGTTCAGGAAACCATTCCGTCACCACATGCTCCATATTTTCATCAATTCCTAGTGTAAAAATTGAAATTCTTGCCGACAAATGACAATGAAGAGTAGATTCAACAAAAATATAATTCAATCAAATAGAAAAGTCCATTTTTGACTTGCGGTCAGACAATTTATTCACGAAGTTTCAAAGAAATGGGATCTGCAAAATTTCTTCAGAATTCTTTTGTATAATGGGCATACAACCGAAAAGCCCGATTTACAAACCGCTTGCAGATTCATCTAATAAGTTCGTATTTTTTTAAGCGTCAGCAGAAAGCTTTTATGATACAACATGCTAAAAAGGGGTTAGTGTTACTAATGTACACCAAAATAACTAAAAATGGTCAAATACGAATACCCAAAAAAGTCCAAAACGATTTAAATCTATTGGAAGGACATTATCTCTATATATATGAATCGCAAAAGTGCATCTATATTGAAAAAGATCATGAGGACGATACGTTAAATCAGTGCCTCTTTGCCAATGATAAAGTTACGATACCTATGGAGCTTAGAAAATTGCTTAATATCTCGAATGGGACCCATCTATACTTGGATGTTTCCGATTACAATACCATTCGTCTAATGAAAAATGATCCTTAAAAAACCGTAATAACTAGATTAATGAGAAGAAAAAATGGAGCAGTTTATATAAATGAAACGACACATGAAAAACATTTTTATCGTAACGATGATGACGATCACCTACACGATCATTCTGACCTATTTTTTTCCGCAAATGAAGGCGCTTCTTATGTTGGACAGAGCTGTAAAACTTGTTGAAGATCTAGGACAGGAACTGGCCGTCACATTCAACCTCGGCAATTGGTTGCAAACGAGTAACAGTGCGTCAGAAAACGACATTTCCAATGACAAAGAGATAACAAAAGAAAGCAAACCCACATACTATATCAAGGCTGATTTAAATGAAAACAGCTATGAAATTGACGGACAAATGAACGTTACGATTGAGAATCCGGGTACCGACTTCATCACTTTTTATACGTATTCATATTCGTGGTCACCTATGAAAATCAACAAAGTCGTTTTAAATGGGAGAGAAGTTACTTTTTCCTATGACAAAAAACAATTATTGATACAAAACCCTAAAGAAGAAAAAGAACTTACCTTTTCCATCGAGTTTATAACACCTGTCCCCCGCGAAGGAACCCGTTTCGGGTATAAAGAGGATGTATGGTTGATCACCACTTGGTATCCGATGCTCGGTGTTTTGGACGAGCAGCAAAATTGGATGACGAGACCAGATCCCATCGGCATGGGTGACCCTTTTTTATTCAACTATGCCGACTATGTCGTTGAATGGTCCAGTTCACCGTCCATTAAGTGGGTAACATCAGGGGACTTAACATCCGATACAATCATAGAGAACAAAAGAAAAACAACATGGAAAGTAAAAAACGTCCGCAATTTCGCTTTGGCCGGAAGTAAAAATTACACACAACAAACTTTACAATTTAAGGGAAACACAACCGTGACAATCGCCTTGACAGACGAGGAAAAATTTTCCGAAGTCGTTGATATCGTACGCTTTGCCTTCCCGCTTTTTCAATCATTATACGGTCAGCTTCCCTATTCCAACATCGCCATCGTTGAAACAGGCCATGGCACCAATTTCGCACTGGAGTATCCAAATGTAGCCATCTTCTCCAAAGATATGTATGCCAACAATGAGATTGAACACTGGCTGCCCCACGAAATTGGCCATCTATGGTGGTATAACGCTGTAGGTGTAAATGAAATAAAAGAGGGATGGATCGATGAAGGTTTGGCAGAACTCAGTGTTGTCTTATATTTGGAAAACCGCTATTCCAAATCCGCCGGAAAACAACTAAGGGATCAATATCGCCAAAGAAATCAGCTTCTTGTGAAAAATTCACCTCATCAAACAATGGCTGCCGGGATGTACGGTTTTAAAAATAAACAAGAGTTTTATGATTCCTGGTATGCGCGTTCTGCAGATATGTTTTTGACTTTGCGTGATAAAGTTGGCGAGGAAAAGTTCAACTATTTTTTGAACACCCTTTACAAAACGAACATGGGACAGGATATTCGTGAGGATCATATTGTCCAAGCTTTAGAGGATTCACTGAACTTAAAAACGAATCTATTCACCAACTGGGTCCACGAACCTTATCAGCAAACAAAATGGGACATTGAAGTGATTAGTGCTGACGATGAATCAAAACGCAATGCCGTTGACGAATCCCGAAAATAGGACCCTATCGCAAAAGTAATAATCCCGGAGAAAGTAAAAGGACTATTGAAAAAAATAGAGAGCAACCTTGAAGTTTAAAGTGAAGGATGAAAATGAAGTCCACCTGACGTAATGGCATCCTTTTTACAAGAAACCGTGAGGCTGGGACACAACTAAATCAGCTAATGAAAAAACGAACAATACAGTGAAACTTCATTCAGTACGGCTAGTACTGAATGTTAGTTGAACCGATCGGGCATTTAGGTGCCGTTTTCTCACACTTAGACCTTTTGTGTCAACTCAGGTCTTGAAGTAGGAGTCTTACGGCACCTTACATGCTGGGAAATTGTCCCAGTGTATCATACGCAAGCTTTTAGCGTAGTCAAAATAAGGAGACTCCTGCGGGAATAGCTCGAGCTGAAGATCCCGCAGGAAAGCGACCTTTGTTTTCCGAGGAAGCTGAAGAGACCTGCGGAAAGCGAAATAGGTTGACGTAGCAATAATAGGGATTTTTTTAACACATTTAAGGCCGGGACAAAACCCTGTAAAAATGAAATAAATTGCATGAATCAAGTTTAAAAACCTTGATTTCACGCGGCTTTATATTCAAGATTTTACGAACCTTGTATCCCGGCCCCTTTGCTATTTCGTATTTGGTTTTGTCCTAGACTCCTCCTTATTTGAACAGATCAATCCAAATTGATCCAAACGCTTTTGACCTCTGTGTAATTTTGTAACGCATAGGAGCCCATTTCCCGTCCAAATCCGGATTCTTTATACCCGCCAAATGGCGAGGCGGGATCCGTTACATTGTAACAATTAACCCATACGGACCCTGCTTTTAGCCGATTGGCAACATAATGCGCATTCTTTAGGTTTTCCGTCCATAACCCCGCGGCCAAACCGAAATTGGAATTGTTGGCACGTTCAATGATTTCATCTAGACTTTCATACGGCATTGCAACGACCACCGGTCCAAAAATCTCTTCTCTCGCAATGGACATTTCTTCATCAACATTCGTGAAAATAGTGGGCTCTACAAAATACCCCTTTTCAGTATGCCCGCCGCCGCAAAGCATTTTTGCTCCTTCTTCATTGCCTTTATTGATATAATCAACAACACGGTTTTGCTGCTTTTTCGAAACGAGCGGCCCCATATCAGTATCGGTCGATAATCCACTGCCTTGTTTCACGTTTTCAGCATAATTGATTAAATCGGATAATACATGATCATACACTTTCTTCTGAATATAAACCCTAGACCCGGCACTACACACTTCACCTTGGTTCGCCATGATACCCGAGAAAACGCCGGGAGCCGCTTTTGACAAATCGGCATCTGGCAAAATAATATTGGGAGACTTTCCACCGAGTTCAAGTGTTACCCGCTTCATTGTATTTGCCGCTTCTCTCATGATGGCCTTTCCGACGCTGGTGGAGCCTGTAAAGGCAATTTTGTCTACATCAGGATGTTTGACCAATGCATCTCCCGCTACCTCACCGAAACCAGGAACCATATTGATGACCCCTTCCGGAAAACCGGCTTCAGCGGCCAATTGGGCTAGATAAAGAGCGGAAAGTGGCGTTTGTTCGGCTGGCTTTAAAACAACCGTACAACCCGTAGCCAATGCCGGGGCTATTTTCCAAGCAGCCATCATGAGCGGGAAATTCCATGGGATAATCTGACCGACGACACCAACAGGTTCATGTCGGGTGTAGTTGAAATAATTTCCAGAAACCGGAATTGTTTGTCCGACTATTTTTGTCGCCCATCCAGCAAAATATTGAAATTGGCCAACTGCATTGGGAATATCATTGCCTAATACTTCATTGATGGGCTTTCCGTTATCGAGCGTATCGATTTCCGCTAATTCTTGTTTATTTTTTTCTATTAATTCAGCAAGTTTATACATGAGCCTGCCACGATCCGCTGCGCTCATTCTGGACCAAGGCCCTTCTTCAAACGCTCTTTTAGCGGCAGTGACTGCTTTATCGACATCTTCAGCTTGTGCTTCACTGACATATGCCAGGACTTCGCCATTTGCCGGATTATACGTTTCAAAAGTTTTACCGGAGCTTGATTCTACAAACTCCCCATTTATAAACAATTTTTTCGTGCCCTTTAAAAACGCCGCCACTTTATTTGAAATTTGTATTGTTTGTGTCACTTTAAAACCTCCTTTTTTAGATAAGAATTAAATTGCCGCTTCTAAAATGTTATATATATCCTGACGAGTCGCTTTGCGTGGATTAGGTATCATATAAAGCTCATCTTTACAGGCAATATCCGTTAACACATCTATATTCTGTTTATCTACCCCAATTGCGCTTAACTTGTCAGGAATCCCCACTTCCCGTGTCAATTCTTTTACCTTTTCCACAGCTGCTTTCGAGGCATCTTCAACCGTCATTCCCCATGTATTGACACGTAAAGCCTCACCAATTTGCGCAAATTTATAAGGATCGGCAATCCAGTTAAACTCTAAAACATATGGAAGAAGAATGGCATTTACAATTCCATGTGGAGCGTCATACTGCGCACCAATGGCATGTGAAATCCCATGAACCAAACCGAGACCGCCATTGGCCATGCCTATTCCTGTTGAACAACTAGCTTGAACCATTTTGTTCATTGCCTCTACATTTTCCGTATTGCCAACTGCTTCGAGAATGGACGCTCCAATCACCCGTACCGCATGAAGATTAAGCGCATCTGTAATGACTGATCCATTTCTTGACACATAACCTTCTATTGCGTGTGTTAAAGCATCCATCCCTGTTGATGCCACAAGTGAACCAGGCATACCTTGTAATAGCTCGCCATCTAAAAACGCCACCTTGGGAAACAACGTTTCCCCAAAAACAAGCTTTTTTGTTTTTAGCTCTACATGATCTTCCGTTATAACGGCTGCATGCCCCCCTTCACTTCCAGTCCCTACTGTAGTGGGAATAGCAAATAGAGGGATGGGGTCATTGCCATATATATCAAAGCCAAAATAATCGGCAATGGAACCGCCATTTGCAAATAATACGGCAAGCGCCTTTGCGCTATCTATCACACTTCCGCCGCCCACAGCTAAAATACTTTTAATCCCTTTATCTTTAAATAATATATATGCCTCATTAGTAGCTGTTACTGTGGGGTTTGGTTTAACCTCATCATAGATCAGCGTTTCTATAGAGGTAGATTGTAATATAGTTTCAATTTTTTCAAGAATTCCAGAGTTTCTTATTCCTTTGTCGGTGACAATTAACATCGTATTGTATTCTCTGTTGTTCACTTCATCTTTGAGTTGTTTTACACAACCGGAGCCAGTTATCAATTTTGTTTTAGCCATGAACTCTGTCAATTTGTTGGCACTCATGTGAATTCCTCCCTATCATGTGGTGGTCTTGTTAAAAGAGATTGCGTAATTGTATGTAAAATGGATGATCGAACGGTCTCAGTAACCACCTCCTTTCATTTAAAACCTTTTAGCTATTTCCGCATAGTATTGGATAGCCCTTATATATTTTTTTACCTCGACATATTCATCAGATTGATGTGCCAGCTTCTCATCACCCGGTCCATAGATAATCGTCGGGATTTTTAAAGCGGGAAAAAAGACTGATGCATCCGTATAATAATTTGCGCCTTTTTCTTCTGCTTCTATTTTGTTCAATTCTTTATTAAGTTCCAAAGCTAATGAAACAAAATCGCTATCCCTTTCGTTTTCCAGCGCCGGCAAATCATTTATGATCTTTAACTCAGCTTTGAAGTGGTCAATTTTCATTTCAAGATCTTTCAGGATTTCCTTGATGTCTTTTATGATGTTGCCATGCTTTATTTCAGGGATTGTTCGTATATCAATCGTCACTTTACATTGATCTGGCACTACGTTTGTCTTTATTCCCCCATTGACAGTACTGATAGTGAGTGTCGGCTTTCCTAATAACTTATGTTCTTTTTCGTATGAAAAAGAAAAATGTTTCAGTCTTTCTATCAGTTCACTCATATGAACAATAGCATTTATACCTTCATGGGGCATGGAACCGTGGGCTGTTTTACCAAATAATTTAATTTCAATCCATAACGCCCCTTTATGAGCCGTGAAAACCTTTCCATTACTAGGCTCTGCTATAACTATTGCCCCAGCATTTTTAAGTGCTTCATCATTAACCATCATTGAAGCACCTATACAATCGACCTCCTCACCCGCAGTCCCGACAAAAACCACATCATGATCCAGACTTGTCCTTGTTTCCTTCAAAGTAATCATTGCTTCTATTAACGCGGCAACACCACTTTTCATATCACAAGAGCCTCGCCCAAAGATTTTTCCATTTATGAGACTGCCGGAAAACGGTGAATGCTTCCATTCAGTTTCTCCTACAGGCACAGTGTCAAGATGTCCACTAAATAGTAAAGAACGATGTTTTGAACCATTCCCCTTTAAACGAACAATCACATTTGCCCGACTTGAAGAAAGCGCTTTAATTTCAGTTTGCAAACCTGCTTTTGCGGCATGCTCAACGATTGCCTTGGCAACCCCAAGCTCGTTTCCAGGAGGGTTGACACTTTTTATTTTGATTAGCTTTTGCAAAAATTTGATAGCCCTTTCTTGATTTACCATCAGATCAACCGCCTATCATTATTTTGTGAAATACATCTCCTGTATTTAAAAAACTTTTTCATTTTAAACGTTTCTATTGTTTCTAACTGTTATACAATATTAGCATAGTAACATTTGGAAATAAGCACAAAGAATAGTGAACTACTTTGTATATACGAACAAATAAAGGGAATTGAGTCAAAGGCCTATTCTAAATATTTCAAAATTAACCCGATATTAGTAATCTATAAAACTAAGGCCGAAATGGTATTTGAATTTGACATATTCGGAGAGGAGTGGTGAGTGATGAATATTAATGATGTTAACCAATTAGATGTACTAAAAGATTCAGAAATTCTTGCCGGAAAAAAGGGGTTAAACAATAGAGTACTTCATGCTACCATCATTGATGCACCCGATGGTTATAAGTGGTGTTCGAAAGGGGATTTCATCATCACAACAGGATATCCTTTTACAAGTAATATGCATTGGGAAGCGGGAATCATGAAGTTACTACATGCGCTTATTGAGAAAGAATGCTCGGGTTTAGGAATAAAGCTGGGGCGTTACATCCCGTCCTTTCCAAAAGAGGCCCTTTCTTATGCCAACGACAATAACTTTCCGGTTATTTCTTTACCGCATAATGTCTCTTGGTCAGAGATTATTATGCCCATTGTTACCCAAATCAATAAACAACATCAAAATGAATTAGAAATGAATCACACTGTTTACGAGATGTTCCATCACCATCTAAAGATGCAAGGTGACTTACAGGATCTTGCCCAATTACTCAATAAGATTTTAAACAAACCGGTTACCATCTACGTTAGAAACGCTCATCAAAAAATTGACGTACATCACAGCTTTTTTTCGGCGGATGAAATTGAAAGTATGATATCGGCGTTGTCTTGTGTACAGGAGCGGCCAATCCAGAGATTGAATTGGCAAGGAAACAAATTTACTGTCAGGTGGGTATACAATTCAGATCAATTAGAAGGGGGCGTATTCCTATGGGGAGTACATACTCATCTTCACACATGGCAAAAAGCAGCTCTAGAGCAAACCGCTGTTATATTAGCATTAGAAATAGAACGCATGAGAAGCGTATCTTTAGTTTTTCAACGTTTTAGAAATGATTTTTTAAACATGTTGTTATCTGAAGGATTTGAATCACACGAAGTATTATCCAGACGGGCAGAAGAGGTCAAATGGAATCTCGAAAGTCACTATCATGTAGTATTGTTGGATTTTGATGTGAAAGAAAAATATGTATCCAACAAGTCTAAAAACCTGGCCACATGGCAAAAGAAAGAAACTATTCTAGAAATGATCGACTATGAGTTAAAATGGTTATCGCCAGGATCACTTATAGGCTTTGATAAACATAATTTTTTTACATTACTCATTCCAAAGAAATATCAACAAGATCTTATTCATCATTTAAACAAATTAGTCAAAAAAATAAATTCAACCTCTTTTTATGGTGGAATTGGAAGATTACATCCTATTGAAAATTTAGCAGCGAGTTATAATGAAGCCTTGTTGGCTTTAAAAGTAGCCTATGCCAACATACCTGAAGATTTTAATCAAAAGAAAGTGAATCAGCTGTATGTCCGTACCTTTTCCGAATTAAATGTTGAGCGGTTCCTTTTTTCCCATAATCCGAGTGATGAAGCAAAAAAACTCGTTGAAGATTGTTTGGTAAACATAATCAAATATGATAAAGAAAAAAACAGTGATCTATTAGAAACTTTAAAAACATTTTTAGCTCACAACGCGAATTTTGATAGTACCGCGGATGCATTATACATCCATAAGAATACTGTCAGGTATCGTTTAAAAATGATTCAGGAATTAACTCAACTAGATCCTAAAAATATAAAAGACCAACTCCTTTTCCAAATGTCATTGGCGGCACTAGATGTAATGAAACAACATTTATAGGCAGCCCATCAATATTTCTGCTTCCCCCGGTAGATTTTTCATTGCCGCATCTAGCGGCCCAAAATCTCCACGGGAACCCTTCTTATACAGAAGACTTATGGTTTTAAGGCTTCCGCCCCATAAGATAATAAGTTCAGTAGCGTTACCATCTTCATTTTAATAGATAAATAGCACGAATATTTATCTTATATCTAACATCCAGATGGTGATGATGTCCATAGACTTAACAAGATGTAACCCGAAAAAAAGCGCAAAGAAAACTCGTTCTCTGCGCGTTCATTGCCCAAATCCAAGATATTTTCCGCATCCCTGCATCTTGAGTTATGATGCTAATGGATTGATCATCGAGGCGCTTGTCAATCAAACAGAACGTTGTTGTGTAAAAATGATAGACATATGTAGTTTCTTTCAGCGTATAATATTATATTCGATAATGAGCGCTTGCTTGTTATGAGGAGACTGTTTCTTCGTATAACTATAGTCTGTTCACAAAATGTTAAACCCGTTTTAAGCAAAATCGGAATACCGGGGAACAAACCGGAAATGGCTCAAAAATTCGAGAAAAACGAAATCCGCTGACAACCAGCACGACCATATTAAGCGCCAAAGGATATATTCTGTAAGCTTCAAGAAAATGAAAAATTGCCTGTTACATATTTGATGATCAGATCAAGTTCATGACACCTAATAGGATGAGTGTTTTGTTTTCGTCAACTGTATGACCCATTTTCATTTCAATATTGACCCTCATACAGCTATGCATATTCCAAAAAATGGTAGCCCTAGAATGATTTTCATGCAAGACGTATGATCATATTGTCTACATCCCCACTATTCTAATTTAGGGACGTTAAACTTCACTTCTGTTCCATGATTCACCGAGCTGGTAATCTCTAATCCGTGTCCGTATATTCGTTTTAGTCGTCTGTTTGTGTTGATCAACCCAATGCCGCTTCCAATCTTGGTTTTCTCATTCAGTATTCGGCTCATTAATTCTTTGCTGATGCCCACACCATCATCCGCAACGGCAATTGTTGTAAATGTAGGATGATTTTCAATTCGTATCTCAACGGTTCCTCCGCGTATTCTTTTCATAACGCCATGACGGACAGCATTCTCCACAAGCGGTTGAATCGAAAGGGGTGGAACTTCGAAAACCTCGTTTTCATCCACTTCCCATTTTATTTGCAAGCGATCTCCAAATCTCTCCTTTTGGATATACAGATAAGAACGAACCAGTTCAAGTTCATGATTCAAAGGAACGAGCCGCTTCAAATTTTCCGCATTAAAGCTTCCGCGCAAGTATTCTCCAAATGTATTAAGTAGGTTAATCATTCTTTCTGAATCAATTTCACTTAGCGATGCGATTGTATTTAAAGTGTTAAAGAGAAAATGAGGCTGAATTTGAGCCTGCAGCCACGCGGCTTCCATATAAAGACGCTCATTGGCTGAGTCTTTAAAATCAATAAGGGCACGTACGCGAGATTTCAGTTCGAGAGAATGAATGGGCTTTGTCACATAATCATTCGCCCCTAAAGAGAAAGCAGTATACACATCTTCAGGATCATTTCTGGCAGGTAATAAAAGGATCGGGAGTTCCAGTGCGGAATATTTCTCCCGAATCAACCTCGTCAATTCATAGCCGGAAATATGGGGCATGATGGCATCGATAATGATTAAATCCCATTCAACTTTATCTAACATGTCCAGTGCTTCTTTACCGCTTATGACAGTTAAGACATCATATTTGTTAGCCGGGAAAAGATTACTGATGACTTTCAAAGTGACCGGATCATCATCTACCACAAGAATATAATGCTTTTTGCTGTCAGCCATATGATTTTGCCGCTTGCGCATACTACCATCAACCGCAGCCGCCGAATCATTTATATCCATACTCTGTATTGCCATATTCGCGACATTTTCTTTTTTGGCCAGTGGCAATGTAAAGAAGAAATCTGATCCCTTCCTTAATACAGATTCCACTTGTAAAGTGCCCCCATGCAATTCGATTAACTGCTTACAAACATTCAGACCTAGGCCCAACCCAGTATCATATGGTTCTCCTTGTTCATAGGGAGCCAATATTCGCTTCTGTGTTTCCTCATCCATTCCCTGCCCGGAGTCCTGAACATGAATCACCGCCATATTATCACGCACATCGGCATCAATGACTATTTTTCCTGCATGTGTATACTTAATGGCATTATGCAAAAGGTTAAACAATATTTGAATCAGTCTATTTTCGTCAACATATACGTTTGGAAAAGAAGACGGAATCGTTGATATCATTTGAACCTGCTTTCCTTCTGAAATAAACCTTAACATGTCGAACACCCCCGAGACAGATCCATGGATATTCGTACTTTGTGGGTTTATCTGGATTGTCCGCTCCTTGAGCCGTGTATAATCAAGAAGATCGGCGAGCATAAAGGACATGCTTCTTCCCATATTGATCAGGTATTTAAGATCATCCTTGTCTTGTTTTGCAAATTCGGTCCTTTTCCCATCATATATCGTTTGTGCCATAATGATCATTTCATTCAAAGGTGTCCGCAACTTTTTAGAACTATTCTTTAAAAATTCATCTTTCAATGTATCCGCCTTTTGTAACTCATGGACAAGTTCTGCCGCTTGCTTGTTTTTCTTATGATATTGTTTAAACCAAAAGATAGCAAATCCGAGAAAGGCGAATATATAATCAAAGGGGTAAAATGGTATTTCCATCTTGGCCAAGACTTTGATCAGTCCCCAAATAATTCCGGAGGTCGTACTCAAAGTAACGAAGGCAAGAAAAAAAGATTCTTTGTGATGATGAAAATATTCTTTCAGAGCCAAAAAAAGAATCGTGATAAATGACAAGAAATAAACGATAAAGAAGAGGGCATTTGCCGGTACTAAATATTCTGTGGGAAGCGCGATAATGGTTAGTGCGCAAAGACCGTATAATATCGTAAACCAACGAAAACATTGGTCATTTCGGTGCTTTTCCAATAACATCCTCATTAATTGCACAAAGAAAAATGAAGAGCCCAAATAAATCAAGTTCCCCAGCTTCATGGACCAATCATAATCAAGGTGAAGCCATGAGAGCATACCTTTATCGTAAATCAAGACCTCATCTATCGCCGGAAAAAGGAAACCGACTGTAAAAAAAAGCAACATTTTATGTCGATAAATAAAAAAATAAATGAGTAGTGAATATATACTATGAAGAATAAGGACAACGACAATCATCGTGATCAAATTTTTTATGAAACTCTCTTCCTTGATAATCGCCTCGGCCATACCGAATGTGATCGTTTTATTGATCGTTGTACTTTCAGGAGTATCGAAGTTAGAAATATGCAAAATAATATCAATCTCTTGTTGATCAGTGCTAAAGAAAACTGTGGACGGTATATCTTCCCCTTTATGTTCGTGAGGATTATCAGCCACTGTACCAGAGCGTGCTTTTAACCGTCCATTGATAAACAATGCAGAAGCCGTTTTTGCTGATGGTAACCGAATCCCAAATGTACGCACATCTCCCTGATTTCCGTCAAGTAAAATCCGTAACCGATATGTTCCAAATTGATAAGTTACGTTCTTTTCCCCCTCAAATGGTACCGGCAATAAAGTTTTTTCCATATTGCTTACATTGCCGTTTGTCAGGTCGGGAGAAATGAAAGTATTTGGAATAAAAGCCCACTCCCCGTTCAGCGTAATGGTCTGATCATTACTTAAATCATAGTCTTGCAAATCCAAAACACCATCATGCGCCAAAGGTTGCTTTGGAGGATAGTGATACGCCACCCATAAAAGACGAAGAGTTGTCAGAAAGATAAAAATGAACCCTAGGGTTAACAAAGGCTTCAATTTAAAATTACTCAAAACAGACGCCCCACCCTCTCCATGCCATGGTATAGGCATCGCAAAAAGCCTGATGGCAAAATAACCGCACATAAAACAATGCTTATACGTTGAAATCCGTGCGGGAGATTATTATATTGACCCATAAACACCCTATTATTTGCTTGATTAAGATGAAATTTGATTGACCAATCAAATTTAACAATTGAAACAAGACATTGTCATGTAGCAGACTAAAGCAGGGAGTTAACAACCGCGATCTATTTTCACTGAAAGAAAAAGACTCCTCAAAATGGAATGGTTAATCGAAAAATAAACTTTCAATAAAATATTGTAAAGTGGAAGCCCATATATTTAGATACAGCATTTTATCAAAATAAAGCATGAGACCCAAAATGACAATAACAAAACCGCCAAATTTCATTAAAGCGGAAGAATACTTTAAGATGAACTTAGTCTTACTAATAAAAAGCGCCATCAAAATAAAGGGAATGCAAAAGCCCAATGAATAAGCCGTAATATTGGCAAATGTTTGTCCGGGATTTAAAACGCTTGCATATATAATCGCCCCGAAAATAGGCCCTATGCAAGGTGTCCATCCAGCGGCAAATACGAAACCAACTAAAAAAGAACTGAAATAGCTAGAAGATTTTTTTCGATAATGAAGCCGAACTTCTTTGAACATGAATGCCGGTTTAATAACGCCCATTAAAAACAGGCCCATTGCCACTAAGAAAATGCCGCCAAACATTTTAATATAGCTTTGATAGGCAGAAAAAAACGCTCCGAGCTTGCTAACAGAAAACCCCAGGATATAATAAACAACCGAAAAACCTAAAGAAAAGAACAGCGTATGAAGCAATACTTTTTTGCTGAAGAAAGTTTCTTTTTGTTCTTTTAACTCATTTACAGAGACCCCGGTTATGTATGAAATAAAAGACGGATACAGCGGCAAACAACATGGAGAAATAAACGCTAAAAAACCTGCACTAAATGCAAGTAATACAGTGACATTTTCCAACTTTTTTCACTCCTACAGCCATACTCGCTTACATACCCGAAATATGGGAGCTGTTTGCATCAATCGTATAGCCTATCCCAAAATAAAACAATAGGGTGCTTGAATACACTGTGACGACTTTAAGAACAAACTACCGCTTCTAGAGAAAGTGGATAGTAAGCCCATAAGGACAGAGTAAATGAACAAAGAAGCGAGCAACTCCCCAATGGATTTGCCCGTGATTCAGTTTTCAAGGGTTTCTCAACAACTGGAGGCTGGGACACAAGTTGAAATCTGATGCATATTTGTAAAAATCGTGAGAATAAAACCGCGTGAAATCAAGGTTTTAAACTTGATTTCATGCGGTTTGTTTCATTTTACAGGGGTTGTCCCGCTATTTCGTATTTGCTTATGTCCCCAGCCCCGCTTTATTTTTCAAACTTGTGATCAGTTCGCTTTTTGTTCTGTTTCCTTGAAGTCTGGAAACAAATCAAGAAAGGATACAGACGGCCCATGAATGAGTTGACGTTCCGCTATTTTTTTCCGTTTGACGCCAAGGTTTCGTGTCTCTACTCCATTGTAGGGGAGCCGCCCAAGCGGCTCACTTTTACAAAATGACCGCTCTGGCTCCCTTCTTTTCATGAACTAATCTTTCAATAATGTCCTTGAATACAACAGTCCAACAACCCCAACGATAATAAAGAGGATAGCCCGAATAATGATGGAAATATTGATCAAGTCAATGAAAAACAATTTCAATAAACAAAAGCCAATGAGCAAGCTCCCGATGATTTTTACAGCTTTCCAATTCCATTTCCGTCCCAAACTAATGGAGAGAAACGCGAATAAAAAGAGTAAAAATGTATGAACTAAAAAGACATATTCTCTATCCCAATCGTACACATTTGTAATGGCGAAATACCATTTATTTAAGAAGATAAAACAAGTAACTTGCAGCGCAATAAAATACGCAGAAGCTTTTGCTTTCATTCCTTCCTTATTAGGAAGTTTTCCTTTGAAAATGATCACAAAAAGGCATGTTAACAAAAAGACATATCCGATTTCCACAAATAAATGAAATAAAAACCATTGATTCAGAAAATCATCGGTTAATGGTAGAGAAACAATGACAAGCCCCAACACCAAATATTCGATCACGGCCGCATACGTCACATAAACCCCATGTTTCCATTTATATGCAAAATACATGAAAAGCAAGGCGGCCATAAAGATGAGCGCTTGAATATGGCTTTCTGTTTCATATGGCAGGTAAGTCTGAGCCAGCCAAATTTGGGTTAAGTGAAAAATATAAAGCAGGCTGATGATTTGCCCGATCATCAGACTCATATCAATCTTTTGGACTTGTAAATGAAATTTGTTCGGCCCAAAGCGATAAATAGAATGATAGATCCACCCCATCGTTATTAACAACAGGAGCCAAACGAGATGATCATATGAAACAAACCGCTCCATATATACAGTTAAGATAACCGTCCAGGCTGTAATCCCGTATATGATCGAACTCGTGACAATCGTCCGTTTCGTAGCATAATAGAGGCCGACCCATAATCCGATCGCGCCGTTAATAAGCAATAACATTAATTTCACTTGAATATGTTCAAGTTGAAATGACAAGATAAACACACTCGTTGCAAATACCGCTACGGCTGATAGCACGCCTTGTAACGAACGATCTTTTTCGGAAAACACATATGCTGTTAAAACGATGTATAATAATGCAAACAACCCGTAAACAACCACTTCTTGGGGCTGGATGAGCAATTTAATCCAGCTTATCGCAAATACAAAGTTTGTATAAATTAATACTTCTGTAAATACTTGTCTTGAAATAAGTCCTCTTATATAAAAAGTCAATAAGGATATATGCTGAATGAGGACGGTGGCTACAATAATATATTCACTGCCATACGTTCCTGCAAAGTTGGCATAAATCATTAACGTTACATGGAACAAGACAAAGGTTACATAAAAAGTGATTTTGTGTTTCTCACTTAATGAAACATAAAATAATGATAAGAAAAGCAATAAGATATATAAACAAAATTGAAGAGCTGTTGCTCCTTGACCTTCTAATAAAAATGGCAGTAAAAATCCGGCGATGGCAGAGAAAATGGTAAGCGTTTCGGACTTTGTTTTTTTAGACAAAAATAATCCAAGCGCAATGTAGAAGATCCCAATCATAAACGCCAACATATAATGAAAATAATCGTATAAATAGTGTGCGGCAAATGTCGTTAAAATCCCCAAAGCAATAACTCCGCCCAGCAACGTCACCCCGAACAATTTTTTCTCGCCTTTTACATAGCGCATTCCTAAATAGTAAAGAAGTATGGTGCTTGCATATCCCATCACAATTCTGACTGAATAGGTAATCCAGCCGTTGTCCATGCCGACTTTCAATCCCCATAAAAGCCCAGTAATAGAATGAACATGAAAACGCGCGGCAGCCAAATTCCCAATATTTTTTCAAAGTCTACTTCTTTTTTCGGCTCCTGTTTCATTTGAACAGGTTGAGCTGTTTGCTTGCTTTCCAACTCAGCTGTTGTCTGCGCAACTGTTTGCTTGTCTTCCAACTCAGCTGTTGTCTGCGCAACTGTTTGCTTGTCTTCCAACTCGGCCGTTGTCTGCGCAGCTGTTTGCTTGCTTTCCGGCTCAGCCGTCATTCGTTCTCCTGTTTGCTCAACCGTTGTTTTTTGTGGTGATTCCTTTACTTCCGCTTTCCTGATGTCGGCAGTTGACAGGGGCTCCATTTTCGCAATTTTTCGCTTTAAAGTACTTACTTCCTCTTCCAAGGTTTCAACTCTTCGGACTAATTTCTTTATATTTTCATCCATTATACTGCTCCTTTTTATGGAAATATGTCCTCCCGCCATTATATCTGGAAGATTCATCATGTACAATGTACGAAAGTCTTATAAAAAAGAATTTACACACAAGTTCCATCACATTACTCCTTGCTGTATATTTATTGCTGTCTTACCAAGATCATAACAAAACAAGGCTATTTTGGGATGCAACTGATTTACTTCTCCTTATTCCTCACATCACACAACTTTCCGCCGTAATCAACTACAGCGTGAAGACGGGTCAGCGAGATAATGGAGTCCAAGGTGATGGCAATCATATACAAAGCCAAAAAAGGTTGTCTCAATGATACGAGACACAACTTGATATGTATGGAAAATCAAATCGGCCATTCTGAAAATAACGTGATGGTAAATGCCATCGGCCATAAAAACGTGACGGTGAATGCCAATAGAAGAAATTCGCAGTAAATGATTACTTCTGTCATTTTCGCTGTCAATGTCATTTATTCCCAACGGTATTTCTTTATTATAATGGAATACATTTGTCTAGCGTAACGGTAGAATCAACAACTTTATTCCGGGGGCAACTCCTCGTTAACCCACGTCAACAAAATGAAAATAAGAGCTGATGAAACATCATCAACTCTTTACGCCCCCACCTTTAATAAAATTGATTTCTTTCAGCGGCCATCGCATCGGCTTTCGTTTTGTGAACAGTACCGAATGGATGTTGTGGCGGTGCATAAATGGAGTATAATTTCAATGGTATATTTCCAGTGTTGGTTACGTTATGCCATGTACCGGCAGGCACCATAATTGCATAGTCTTCATAAACTCTTTTCCTAAAGTATAAATTTTCTTTCGTATTACCCATTTGAACAATTCCTTGCCCCTGTTCAATTCTTAAGAATTGATCAAGATGTGGATGAATTTCCAAGCCGATATCCTCTCCCGGTTTGATACTCATCAATGTGACCTGTAAATGCTTCCCTGTCCACAAGGCTGTCCGAAACGTGCGATTTTGCTTTACGGCCTTCTCGATATTCACCACAAATGGTTGACTTCCATAGTCCTTTCTTTTCAATCTGTCAGTGGGAATTGATGAGTGCGAGGAATCAAGTTGATTTGAATATGGAGCAGTCCAATATACCGGGTGTCTTGCATAGTCATATGCATAATAAGGGTATGGATACATATAAGAAGTTTGGTACAATTTGCTCATTCCCTTCACAAATATATACATCATCCTATGCAAGATGCTTTGGGAAGGTACATTGACTTTTGACACTATTCCGGGCTCCAACCACTTTTACCGCGAAAAAAAGATTTCCTTTCAACAAATATCCTTCACATCTTTTTTCTATATGTTGTTTTGAATCAATTAGAAGCCGTCTTTACAAAAAGTAATGAAATGTGCCTTGTTTTACCATAATAAAGACGCCTAAGCCTATTAAAACAAAAGGAACGATAAAATGACCGTAGCGTTCGAGTGCCCGGGCAAATAAAGGTTGTTGAACTAATACAAGTCCCAAATAACACCAAATCGCTACTAGGACTAAAAAAATCACTAATATCAACATAATCCTCTCAAGGTTATAAGTTGCAAACAGCGGAATATAGACTCCCATATTATCGGCGCCATTTGCAAAGGTTATGACTGCGGTTTTGAACAGCCACATAACAGGGCGGCTTTTTTTCTTTCGCGACTGATATAAAGACATGAGTGATTTCATTCCGAGATAGATCGGAATGAACCCAAATAAACCTACCCACTCCTCGGAAAGTTGCAAAGTTCCAAAAGCCCCGATAAAACTAATGGATAGAAGGAGAATAAAACCAATGTATTGCCCTGCTACGATATACCATTTTTCTTCTGTTGTTTTTGCTTGTGAAAACCAGGTTATCAAAAACAAGAGGTCATCAAGATTTGTTGCTACAAAGAATAGGATTATTGAAACAAGACTTAACATCTCTTATGGAATCACCTTTTCTTTTGGTTTTCTCTTTCCTAATCCCATTTGTTTTTTTCAAAAGAGCATCTCAGTAAGAATCGTTATCATTCCATTATATTGATAAAAGCAATACAAATGACTAATACTGAAAATCTCATTAACATTTTATTCTTGGAGTTTGCGTAGGCATTATTGAAAAAGTTGATTAAGACCTATTGCCATAAAAATGAGCCCGGCAACAAGGGAAGAGTATTGGCCAAAAACTTTTAAGAAAACAGTATTTCCTATCACATTTCCAATCCAAATGCAAATATATCCCCAACAAGTAATACTAATGATCAAAGGCCAAATAAGTAATTCATATGCAACCGCCGCTCCAAATCCGGCAGCAATATTGGTGACCGACAAAGCAAAACCGAGGATAATAGCCTGCCGCAATGTAGGCTGATGAATTTTTACCATCGGTTTATTTTTTCCATAAAGTAAGCCAGAATAACGATTATAAATTGTCAAAAATCCGATAGAAAAAAACACACAAAAAGAAACAAGTCCAGTTGCTGTAGGAGAAATAACCTGCGAAATGATAGATGCTAAAAAAACACCAATCAGTGTGTTAAAGAAACCAATGACATTAATGATGGCATTGAACCAAGAAGGTATTCTAAAATGTTTAAGCCCATATGCAATGCCAACTCCCGTATTATCTAAATTGGCACTTAATCCGATCAGATTGATGATAAAAAAAGAGCTGAGCCATTCCAACGAAAATCCCTCACTTTTTGTTTAATGGCCATTCCAGTAATTTAATCATGAAGCCCTGCAAATTATCATATGTAAGCCGAGTGCCGAGCGTATCCTTAAAACACCTACTTAAAAGCCGCGGTAAATACTCTATTCTTTCCCAATGTCGTCTAAATGCCACTCCCATTTTTCTCCGTATGACCACTGGAGGAACGAGAACGAAAGCCCTCATTTTGGAATGTTTTTGATTACTGTTTGAAATAAAAAATGGCAGGAAAGCCAAAAAAGACCGAATCCAAAAAGGATTCAGCCTGGAATGATATTTTAATTGGGCTAAGGGAGGCTTGAAGGAACAACTAGTTTCTGATTCAACCCACCATCCGATTTCATTCTCAGTAGGAAATGCCCCTTTTTTAGTCATATGAGGTATCCCCTCTTTCAAACATGGTATAACATGACGGGGGAATACGGGGTGTTCTCATCAAGATTTTCATGGAGGAAATTCATATGTTGATAAACTCCCCCAAGCGATTCAGTAAAAGGCATCTCTAATGAATGAAAGTCTCTTGTTTATCTACAACTGCCACATGCCGCTCAAAGCCTACATCAGAAGGTTCATCATAATAAATAGTTGGACGTTCGAACGGAAATTCTTTCATTTTTTCCTCCTTGATTTTTATTGTGGAAAGCTGCTTATATGTTTGGTCTTTCTTTTTTTCCCAAGAATCAGTTCAGCGATTTTTTTAAAACAGATAAAACCTAAAGTACCACCCAATGTATTTAATAGTAAATCATCTACATTAAACGTCCGTCCTGATAAAAAGCCAAAGTATACAAGAACAAGTTGGCAAGTCTCTATCAATAAACTTGTAAAAAACACGATAAGCGTTGCTTTTTTTATACTCTGGATGTTAAAAATGAACGGTAAATACACACCCAATGGGAACAGCATGATAAGATTAAAAAAGGAGAGTTTTACCGCATTCCAAAAGAACCAACTGTTTGGGCCATAACCGCTCAAATCCCAAATAAAATAAAACGGAAAAAGCTGTATATTGACAACTCCCCTTTCAAGAGGAGGGATGTGAATATATCCCGTTGTAACAGTGGCTACTACAATGAAATAGAAAATAAAGCTGAACAGGATCGTTCTCTTTAATAGGTTTTTCAATTTTTTTCTAAAAAGATCATATATAATAAATAACAATAAGCCGATGAATCCGATTACAGTTATGATGTTAATGCTCATATTAAACTTCTCCTTACCTATTACTATTCGGAACATGATGCTTTATTGATTCCGCAGAATGAGGAAAGACAATCTTTCAAAGCTTTATGTAGTAAGCTCGCCACTTTATTTCCCGCATTAAGAACTCGTGACGATGGGAAGGCGGAGCCTATTTTCTTCTTTATGAGTCATTACAGTGCTCTTTTTTTGTTACCTTTTCGAACTAAGCTGCCCTCCCCCTTCTTGACTGGCAACCAACTAAACTACTTCCAATGATCCGGAAATTTGGCGGCAGCCAAAAAGCGGAACCAAGTTATATTGGGAAGCTTCATGGGGTGTCTTGTACCTTCCCCACTTTGAAGATTCTTCGAGGTCTTCCACGTGTACCGGGGACCTCTTCCCCCACAATCTGAGCCAATCCGTGCTTTTCCAAGTCACTTAATATTCTTCTGGCATTTCGTTGTGTCATTCCTAACCATTTAGCAAGTTCATGGGCGCTTAAGGAACCGTTTCTTAATTTTTCTTGAACCGCTAGTACTTTCGTGTAGGTACTCACATTTACACCTGCAAGCTGCAACTTATCTACGACTTCCGAATCATGAATGCGCCGTGTGAATGAAATACTGTTTTTATCGAAAAGCGGCCCGTTCACCACTCCCTTTTCATCTACTAACATGATCGTGTTTTTATCATATTGATTTGCATGGTTTAATGCCAGATAGGCATTTTGCTCCGCATCTACAACGGTAATGCCATAGCCGATCCCCAGATTGGCCGGGAGATTCGTAATGAGCTTTATCTTTTCTAATAAATCAAATATGGATTGATTGGATTGGTCTTCCAGCGTGCCTCTTGTAGAAAAAATAATAAACTTTTCAATCCCTTGTTGGATAAAAGATCCTTGTATTTTTTCGGCAAATTCAATCACGATTTCTTGCAACTTTAAACTTAAACGATGCGCATCAAAGGACACATTGCTTTTACTAATCAAATGGCTCATCTCATGTATTTGCAGGATCAAGATAGAAATTTGGGAACTTTGAAATTGCATAATTTCACTTCGCTGTGTCGCAATCAACATTTTATCCCTAATATCCATTTTAGTCGGAATGAGCCGATAAGAAGGTACGCCCAATTCATTTAACTTCTTATATACAGAGTGAATGCCCGTGATACAACAATCCACTTTATTTTGTTTATAAAGATCGTAGTGATATTGAAATAATTCCTCACTGGGCTTATAACCGCTATAAGGAAAAAGTTCCAACGATTTCGTTTGCAAATGCAGTTCGGAAAAAGTTTCCATTACTTCGCTGGCAGGTATTGTGTCAAAACTCAAACGATCTAAGCTTTTTTGATCACGATAGGATATATCAAGCAACACTTTGGTTAAACTAAACCCCGTTAAAGATGGGTAAAAACCGCTTTTTGATTTGATATATGGCTTTGCTATCGCATAAGGAGCTTGTCCCGAAAAAAACCACACATCAATTTTATCTTTATGATCCAATACAATGTCTTTTGCCTCTTCCGAATGTGTATAAACAAACGGGACTTGCGTGATTCGATCATGAAATTCTTGTGCAACCTCCAATATAAGATCAACGGAATCTTGTGGTCCGACAATTCCTATTCGATTTTTCATTGATGTTCTCCTTCGATAATGGTCGTCCGTTCATTTTTACAGATTACTTTATATACAGATCTCCTCCAAACACCGTTATTATACCATAGAAAAAACCCTATCTTTCCTTTCCTCTCCATTTCTATTTAAATTTTTTTACTATTGACAATAAAACATCGTTTATTTATATTAAGGAATATATAAGGAAATATCCTTAATATAAGCAGCGCAAAGAAATAATAAACTACAAGGGCGCCTGCCAGTCGCCGAAAAACTGCATAAGATCAGTATAAGATGGGAACATGGTTTGACTAGCCATTGCCATGTATGTGGCTGTTGGATGATTTTGGCGGGCTTAGAGGTTGCCAAAGTTGTTGAGAGGGAAAAACGCTGTCAGGTTGGGAGTCCCTCCCCTCTATCATAGGACAGCAAAGCCTCAAGGAGAATGTCATTCCTTTGTTGAGCTTTATAAGGGTAAACAGTAATCTATCTCGAAATGGTTCGCGGCGCGGGACAGGGCTAATATACCAGATTTGAGCAAGCCTTCATCCTCCCCCCAACAGAAATGATTCATCTTATTCTTGGTATAAACATACTCATAAACTATAACGCTGATCCCATGTAAAAATGACCATTTACGGAATAGATATGGAAGTATTCCATTATCATAAAGAAGGAAGGTTAACCATGGACATCAATATTCAGACACATATACTACAGGTGGAAAATGACATCATTGAGATCAGAAGGCATCTGCATCAATATCCGGAACTGAGTAATAATGAATGGAACACTTCACAACTAATCATGGAAACGCTGCAAAAATACGATATTCCTTTTGAAAACGGTTTCGCGAAAACAGGAGTTTTAGGCATTATTCATGGTCATTACCCAGGAAAAACAGTCGCTTTACGAGCTGATATGGACGCTCTCCCGATTGTGGAGCAAAATAGCTGTTCTTTTGCCTCTAAACATCATGGTATCATGCATGCTTGCGGCCATGATGCGCATACAGCCATGTTACTTGGAGCCGGTTATGTGCTGAATAACTTGAAGGAACATATTCACGGAACGATTTTGCTCGTGTTTCAACCAGCGGAAGAAGATGCGCCGATTGGGGGCGCACAAGCCATGTTGGAGGATGGCGTTTTTGCGACATATACACCTGATGTCATTTACGGACAACATGTCTGGCCCGAACTTCCCGTTGGAAAAGTAGGCATTCGAAATCGGGAAATGATGGGTGCGAGTGATCGTTTTCATATTACGATCCATGGCAACGGGGGGCATGCGAGTATGCCTCATGAGACGAGTGACGCCATCGTGACCGCGGCCTATTTAATTACAAACTTGCAATCTATTGTTAGTCGAAATATTGATCCAATGGAGGCTTCTGTTATTACCATCGCCAAAATAGAAGGTGGCTACGCGCCAAATGTGATCGCGGACAAAGTAATACTTGAAGGATCGATTCGAACGTATAAGCAATCTATTAAAAATCGAATCAAAGAACGCTTTTTTATCATTACCAATCAAGTTGCCGAGATGTATGAAGCAAGGGTAGAAATTGAGTACCAAGATGGATATCCACCTACCGTTAATACGCCCAAATGGGCGAGCTTGGCACGTAAATCGGCACGAAAAATAATGGGACCAGATGCGGCGCCAGAAGTAAAACCAGCATTAACAGCCGAAGATTTCAGTCGGTTTTTAAACCGATATCCGGGAGCACTTATATGGTTAGGAACTCAACTAGATGATCCAACAGCACAAAAACCGCTGCATGACCCTCTTTTTAAGTTAAATGAACAAGCTTTGCCGCTTGGAAGCGCCTTATTAACCCAAATTGCCATCGACACATTACATGAATTAAAAAAGGATGAAAATAATGATAGCTGCTTTTATTGACGATATATCGCCGCAACTAGTAAAATGGCGGCGCTCATTCCATCGAGAACCTGAGCTTGGATTTATGGAATATATCACAACGTATAAAATTGGGAAAGAATTACAGAGACTTGGATATACAATCTACCTTGGAAAGGATGTAATGCAAGACGAATCACGATTAGGTGTTCCCGAGAACAAGAAGTTAATAGAACAAGAGACGATTGCCCAAGAGTGGGGCGTCGAAGAGTCTTGGTTACATCACATGCGGGGTGGATTTACAGGTGTTATAGCAACGATCGATACAGGTAAAACAGGAAACCATCTTTCCTTTCGATTCGACATCGATGCATTGCCAATTGATGAATGTAAAGAGTCATCTCATTTTCCTTCTCAACACCATTTTGCATCTGCGTTTCAGAATGTCATGCATGCTTGTGGCCATGACGGCCATATGACGATTGGCTTAGGGTTGGCCGCCTTTATTGCTAAATATATAAATGAACTAAAGGGACGCTATACGCTTATTTTCCAGCCTGCCGAAGAAGGTGGGCGCGGCGCGAAAGCAATTGTTGATAAAGGGTGGCTTGATGATGTTGATTATTTTTACGCCGGACATATTGGCATTCAACCTCTGGCAGTGGGAGAAGTGGCCGCAACTACAAAAGGGTTTTTAGCTTCAACCAAATTGAATGTCACGTTCCAAGGAGAATCTTCCCACGCGGGAATGCAGCCGGAATTAGGGAAAAACGCTTTATTGGCTGCCGCTACAGCCGTTTCTAATTTATATGCAATCCCTCGTCATAGTGAGGGAATCACACGTATCAATGTCGGAAAATTAATGGCTGGAAATGGGCGAAATATTATTGCCGATAACAGCAAGATGGAAGTCGAAACGAGAGGAATCACACGAAAAGTAAATCAGTATATGTTTGAGGAGGCAAAACGCATCATTGAGAGCGCGGCTTCCATGCACGATGTTCACTCACATATTGAAGAAGTGGGCAGCACCAATGAAATAGTTTGCAGTGAGGAGTTGATCTCTCATATTTCAGCATGTTGCGCAAATGGTGTCTATATTAAAAACATCATTCCGGAAATAACTGTGATGGGTTCAGAAGATGCAAGCTATATGGTGGATCAGGTTCAAAAAAATGGTGGTAAAGCAACTTATATGTTGTTTGGCACTCATTTACACTACCCTCACCATCATCCACGATTTGATTTTCAAGAAGAATTGCTGCCCGTGGCATTGGAAACGTTTATTCGTATTGTGCTTGCGGAAAGAACATCCTCTTAGTAATTGATGGCCTTTCCCAAAGTGAAAAACAATCATTCACACCGATTATATGTAAGCGCTTTATAAGATAAAAAGTAAAGAGAGGGTAAATGATATGGCTTTAGAAAATAACTCCGTAAAAAGGTCAAAACTGACAGGTTTCTTAAATGGAATTGAACGAGTTGGGAATAAATTGCCTGACCCCTTTATGTTGTTTGTGTATCTTGCAATCATCGTGATGATCTTCTCCTGGCTTGTTTCTCTTTTTAACGTTTCATTTATCCAGCCGGGAGAAGAAGAAAAGATTTTCGTCAAAAGCTTAATGTCAACAGAAGGATTGGAATTCATTTTGACCTCGATGCTGGATAACTTTGTCAGCTTTAAACCTTTAGGTCTTGTATTAGCGATGATGCTTGGGATTGGATTAGCCGATAAAGTAGGTTTATTGGAAACCGCGATTAAAAGTACCATTGTAAAAGCGCCAAAATCACTTGTGACATACGCGGTTGTTTTTACCGGAATTATGGGAAATATCGCTTCTGATGCAGCCTTTGTGATTATTCCTCCCCTGGCCGCGATGGTGTTTTATAACATTGGACGACATCCATTGGCGGGATTAGCTGCGGGCTTTGCCGGCGTCGGTTCCGGCTTTACAGCAAACTTTATGATTACGGGAACAGATGGACTCTTATCCGGTATTACTACAGAAGTAATGCAATCCCTCGGTTCAGATATCGTTGTTACACCGGCAGATAACTGGTACTTCATGGTAACTTCTGTTGTCATCTTATCTGTTGTCGGGGCCTTAGTTACAGAAAAAATAGTTGAGCCCCGACTTGGAAAATACGAAGGATCTGTCGGGAAACAATTTGAAAAGGCTACGGCATTAGAAATGAAAGGGTTAAAAAATGCCGCGATTGCGGGGGGAGCCTATATTGCTTTTATAATCATTGTCCTGCTTATTCCTCATTCTCCATTAACAAATGAACGTGGTGGAATTGTCCCTTCATTGTTTTTAGATGGAATTATTCCCCTTATTATCGTTTTTTTTATCATTCTCGGTGTTACGTATGGCCTCACATTGAAAACAATCACATCGACACAAGATATTGGAAAATATATGGGAGATGCCATGAAAGACATGTCCGGCTTTATCGTGCTCATATTTGCAGCTTCCCAGTTTATCGCTTACTTTGATTGGTCTAATGTAGGTTTATGGATTGCGGTAAGCGGAGCAAATTTTTTACAGTCCATCGGTTTAACAGGCATATTGGTCATTATCGGTTTTGTTTTCTTAACAGCGATCTTAAACTTGTTTGTCTTTAGCGGCTCTGCGCAATGGGCTTTGGAAGCGCCCATATTTGTTAAAATGTTTTATTTTCTTGATTATCACCCCGCTTTTGTGCAAGCGGCATACCGAATTGCGGATTCGTCGACAAATGTCATTACACCCATGAACCCCTATATGATGATCGTGCTTTCCTTTATGAGAGACTACGATAAGAAAGCCGGAATTGGCACATTGATTTCCCTCATGTTGCCATATAGTCTGTTTTTCTTGGGAACATGGATTCTTTTACTATTGTTATTTGCCTACCTCGGAATTCCGTTTGGGCCGGGAATAACCGTTCATTTATAAGATTGTGATGAAAAATCATTACTAACAAGGCTGAACACGATCATGGATTAACCTAACAACAAAAAACACCTTCGAACAGGTACGCAGAAATAACATACACAATTTCGAAGGTGTTTTTGCATGAAGTCAAAACGAAAAAAGATCGCAAACACTGTTATGAACAATCATCATGCCATCCATTTTGGCGGGTCATCTTTAGACCAGTAAATCTCTCCAATTTCATGGTGCTTTTCAAAATGATCTTTACTCAAATGATAATGGAAATTAAACCAGTATCCTTCTAACGGCCTCTTATCACGCCTGACATGAAATCTGGCAATATCCATATCATTTCGCACATCATATACATGAAATATTTTTTCTCCGTACCCATCGGCGGGTTGATCAGTAATCATGAAATAGGGAACTTCTTGCGATCCCGCCTCGACAAGCAGGGTGGTCAAAACTTCTTCCATTGTCGGTAAAATGACCTCCATGAAGTCATCTTCCACCTGCTCCAAAATTCTTGGTCCCAATTTCGCTATCGCTTGTTCTCTTGCCTGTTTGGCCAGTAAAGCCGTTTTGCTTTCCTTTTCTTCGGGATAATGGACACAATCTCCATCTTCAGTTGGAGAGTCGGAGCCTTCATCATTTTCCTCAACGATTTTACTTGAAGAAAGGATATTTTTCTCATCATTTACTTTCGAATCCGGTTGAGCTGACGGGATATACAATCCAAAGGTCATGATGGCTACAAAAAAGACGAACATTCTTCTGAGCCATAGCTTCATTTTTGGGATCTCCTTTCTTCACAACCCCTATATGTAATCGGGAATATAGACGGTCTACATTCAAAATATGAATCTATCGTATCTTTCACCGAAAAATCAAAACGATCTACCAAAAAAGCATGTATGTAAGAACATGATCATTATGTATATGTTAATATATTTTTTCCGTTTTAGCCAACTGATTTTCCTCATTTTAGGGAAATAATATGTGGAAGGAATGGATCATTTTTGTCAGCTGCCCCATCCGCTTATTTGATTTCAAGGAAATTCTTGATCGGTCAACGATGACTTTCCCAAATTTTGGTACTAGTTTTCAATATAGCTTTGGGCAAGGTCCCAAGTCCTTGATGGAACATTGTTTTGAATAAGCATATTTCCTTTTCACTGAATCTCTTTTTCCTACAACAATAAATAGTTTGCATAGGCATTTTCCTCAAAAGGCTGAACTTTTTCCGGATGTAAATAGAGTATAATGGCTGTAGTATAATCTTCTCCATACAATAATGCAGACAAAGAAACCCGCTTTTTTATTCATTTTCGTGGACAGTAACCACCCTTTTTTAAAATAATCCCCTTCGTATACATCAAGTCCTTTTTGCATCCGGCTTTCCCCTTCATGGCATCTGGCAAAGCGGCGTTAAGTACCAGTCTAAAGGGAAGATGGTTTAGCCTCATTTTCGTGAACATACATTGACTTCAGCCCCCTTTCTTTTTATCCTTAAAGAGGACAATTGAGCAAGCTTTATGTATGCTGAAGAAAACAAAGGATTAAGACATGGAAGAAAATATTGTTATCAAGAAACATGTTCATCGCCAATGAAAATTGGCTTCGTTTTTATATAAATGTAGAAAGTATAGAAAAAGGTGAGAATATGAGTGATTATAAGATTGAGAAACCGACACCGTATTATGAACAGTTTTATCACTCCATAAAGAAAATGATCTTTGAAGGTAAGTTCAAACCGGGAGAACGTATTATCGAGACGCAATTGGCTAAAGAATTTAATGTCAGTAAAAGTCCAGTTCGAGAAGCCATTCGTATTTTAGAAACAGAAGGGCTTGTTACAGTTGACGAAAAGTCCAGAGTAATCGTCTACGAGCCAACCATAAAGGATGTTGAGGAAATATACTTTTGCCGTATGGCGCTCGAGTCCTTCGCGGTCGGGTTAACGACTACCATTTCAACGGATACGGAGTTGGCTGACATTGAGAGTACTCTAAAACAAACGGAGCAGGCAATCCTTCATTCAGAAGAAGCGAATACGATTATTACATTAAATGAACAATTTCACAATTTAATTGTCCAGTATACGCATAACCGCCGATTGCAAAAGCAACTCAATGATTTAAAATCACTTATGTACTTTTTCCGTATCTTAAACTTCCAGGGAGAAGGTCGAGCAGATCAAATCCTGAGCCAACATTGGGACATATTTTCACAAATGAAGAAAAGAAATGCGGAACAAGCTTCCAAAGAAATGGTTGAACATTTGAAATTAGATTTATCCCATTTGATTGGCGTTCTTCATACAACCGAAACAACTGAGCCATGATGAGTAGATCATGGCTTTTTATATACTCCCCATAGAGCGCGATATGCGGCACTTCCCCTTTTGTCCGCTCATGAAAACATTTCAATCCACACACTTACATAGAGTGGTGGCCTCTTTCCATTTTTGTAAAAATACGCGCACTCACACAAGAAGTTTTTTAAAAAAACGAGCTTGCTTTACGTTTTTTCGTCTCGTATAATCAAATTATGATCTGGTCGACCGGATACTGTCGACCTGTTGCACGACAATTATATATAAAAGCGAGGAGATTGAAATTGAAAACGTTAAAAATCGCCGCTATACCAGGAGACGGAATTGGTAAAGAAGTTGTTCCCGCAG
Source organism: Siminovitchia sp. FSL H7-0308 (assembly GCF_037980985.1). Taxonomy (NCBI): domain Bacteria; kingdom Bacillati; phylum Bacillota; class Bacilli; order Caryophanales; family Bacillaceae; genus Siminovitchia; species Siminovitchia sp. FSL H7-0308. The sequence continues at coordinate 1,076,695 of NZ_CP150282.1, read as the reverse complement.
CAATCGATGTTTTGAACACGGTATCAGATATTCATGGAGGATTAACATTTGATTTTACCAGCTTTCCTTGGAGCTGTGAGTATTATCTCGAACATAACAAAATGATGCCTGATGATGGCATGGAGAGATTACAAGATTTCGATAGTATATTCTTGGGAGCTGTGGGAGATAGTAATCTTGTTCCCGACCATATTTCTTTATGGGGATTACTCATTAAAATTCGTCGTGAATTTGATCAAGTGATTAATATTCGTCCCGCAAAAGTGATGAGTGGTGTGAGATCCCCGCTTATAAATCCTAAGGATTTTGATATAATCGTTGTTAGAGAGAATAGTGAAGGAGAATATAGCGCTATTGGGGGAAATATCTACAACGGTGAAGATGAATTGGCCATTCAAAATGCGGTCTTTTCAAGAAAAGGAACGGAAAGAGTCATGCGTTATGCTTTTGAATTAGCGGCTAAACGGAAAAAGCATGTAACAAGCGCGACAAAATCAAATGGCATTACATACTCGATGCCTTTCTGGGACAAAATTTTTAAAGAGATTGCCAAAGAATATCCGGAAATTAGCACTGATTCCCAACATATCGATGCTTTATCGGCGTTCTTTGTCACCCGGCCTGAAAGATTTGATGTCATTGTGGCAAGCAATTTATTCGGAGATATCTTATCAGACTTGGGGGCGGCGATTATGGGCAACATTGGAATTGCCCCATCAGCGAATATTAATGTCAACGGAAAATATCCTTCCATGTTTGAGCCTGTTCACGGATCGGCTCCGGATATTGTCGGAAAAGGGATTGCCAACCCAATTGGCCAAATTTGGACGGCTAAAATGATGTTAGATCATTTTGGAGAAGAAGATTTGGGAAATACATTATTGACTGTTATTGAAAGCGTCACAAACGATGGCATCTTAACGCCAGACCTTGGTGGGAAACATAGCACAAAAGAGGTTACAAATGAAATCATCAAGCGGCTTATTGCTGTCGACAAAAAAGGGGTTCATAGTAAATAATCCATCAATCATTACTACAATGAATTGAATTTCATTGTTTAAAAGCGGCAGCTGGCAAGTCAGCTTCCTTCCTTATTGATTGGCAGCTTTTTCTGGCGATTTTCTATTGTCTTTAAAATGGCGGTTTTTCAAGATTTAATTTGTCATAAACCGAAACGAAACTGTGAAGCGGGAGCGTACACCTCCCACTTACACAGTTTCGTCTGCATTTACGAGTCAATCGAGCCTTTCTGATGGACTTTACTCTTTTTAGAGAGTTTGTATTTAGGACAAAATGAAACGACTTAATCATCATGTGTTAAGCGAAAAATAAGCAGCAAATACTTTTTTGGGGATATCCAGGATCGCATCTTGTTTATCTGTATCCATAAAAGGCAAAGCAACAGCGATCGCAATTTCCGGATTATCCGACGGGGCATAGCCTACGAAAGTCAAATTCCAGACAGCCGTCATATTTGCCGATTGAATGGGCCCACTATAAAAAGCTTGGGCAGTTCCGGTCTTACCAGAGACTTTATATGGCAAATCGGAAAGTTTCTTTCCTGTTCCATATGGATTGCTGCCGTATACAACATGATATAAGCCCGATTGAATCCTATCAATATATTTTTTTTCGATATTTACATGGTTGATGACTTTTGGAGTAAAAGCTTTTTTTAGTTCACCTGGTTCACCTTTCTCATGATTGCCTCTAACTTCCTTTACAATTCTTGGAGCGATCCGGTCTCCCCCGTTCGCAATCGTCGATATATACTGATTTAATTGCAGAGTTGTATACGTATCAAATTGCCCGAAAGAAAGATCAAGAGCGAGACCAGGATTTGTTTCTACTCCTTTTAAACCATGCGTCTCCCCCGGAACATCCAGTCCGGTTGGAACACCGAGGCCAAATTGCGAAAAATAATATCTGAGTTTATGAAAAGCCGCTTTACTATCCATTTTCAAGCTTTCCTCAGGCATGTAGTCATATTTTCCGCCCATCCGCATAGCCAATTGCATCATATAGGAGTTCGAAGATACTTCTAACGCGGTGATGTCATTTAATGGCATACTTCCCCGGCGGTTAAACCAAGAACTTTTTGATTTTGTCTCCGCAAATTTAAGTGGTTTATCAATGAGTGTATTGTCATCCAATGAAATCACTTTATCCATATAACCCGCAAGAACAGTAGCCGCTTTTATGCTGGATCCCATCGTATATTGAGTATTAAAAACACTTAATGTATCATCTTCTATTTTTCCTGTAGCCATGTTAATCCTTTTTCCGGTCATGCCGAGAATTTCCCCATTTTGCGGATTAATGGCACTAATATAAAGCCGATCTGCCAATTTGCCTTTCCGTTGAAGCAACGCGTTGATTGCAATTTCATCCAGTTCTTTTTGAAAGTCAATATCGATCGTTAATACGAGATTATCTCCTTTTTTCCCCTCTGTTTTAAGAACAGATTTTTCCACTTTTCCGTTGTTGATTGTTAATTCATATTGTTCCTTAGTGCCTTTCAGCACATCTTCATATCCTTTTTCCAAGTAGCTTTTGCCGACCCGGTCATTTAAGGCGTAGCCTTTAGCCAGCAGTAATTCTTTTTCATCACTAGGCAAACCTGTTTTCTCGGATGTTACCGAACCGAATACACTTTTTAACACGGTGCCTTCCTGATATTCACGTTCCCAATCCATTGTAACGTCGATGCCCGGTAACTCTTGCATATGTTCGCTTACCTTGGCCGCTTCTTCATCCGTCACATGATTATTTTTAATAGTTACAGTTTCAAATGCGGAAATGCTGTTCATTTTTTTATATATACTGGCAACACTTTTTTCTGTTTCGTTTAAGGAAGCCAGGTCGTCGTCAGTCACTTTTTTTATTTGCGCTTTATATAAATCTCCTGCTTTTAAACGCTGCTCCATTCCAGTAAGCCGATGATTGATTTTATCCGGATATTTGGCGACAAAGTATTCTTGTAAATCATGTTTTTTAAGCCCAGTCGTATCTATGGAAATAAATTTCGTTAGTTCTTCCGCTAATTTTACCATCGCTTTTGGCGTACTATCATTATTTCGAAAATACGTAATGGCTTTCTTCCCCTTATTTCCGACTAATAGACGATGCTTCCGATCATAAATAGATCCCCTTGGCACAGCTTTTTTTACAACGACCAAATGCGATTTATCAGCCTCTTTATAAAACTGTTCACCGTGTACAACTTGAAGGTAACCTAACCGCAAAATAAGAGCAGAAAAAAGCAGAAAAATGATAAAAAGCAGGAAATTGATTCGTAATGTGGTTACATTTCTCTTTTTTTGTTCCATTATAAAAAGCTCCTTTTACAGGAATAAATACTACAATTGTAGTATTAAGTGGAGAAAATGCCCAAAAAGGATGAAGTAATCCTTTTTGGGTTTTTTTATTCGTATATTCGTTTATCACGCAGTATTTGCCGGGCGATATCCGCCGCCTTGCTCCCGTTTGCATGTCCTTTTTTATTTTGGATATTGACAGCAAAATAAAAGCTACGACCATTCTTTTTTACAAAGCCGATAAACCAACCATTGACATTGTTCCCATTGATCGAACCAGTGCCTGTTTTTCCAAATAATTGACGATGTTTTTGCTCATCAATAAGGATTGCGTTTTTTACTGCACGAACGTTTTCCTCTTTAAAGCCAAATGTATTTTCATCTAATCCATATAATATTTGTACTTGTTCAATTGGTGATATTTTTAATGAAGATTCTATCCAGTAACGCTCCAGATTCCCGGACAGGTCTTCGTTCCCGTAGTTTATGTGATGAAAATAAGATTGTAGTTGTTTTTTCCCTACTTTTTGATCTAAATGTTGAAAATACCAATTGACAGAGCTGCCCAATGCAGTTGATAAGCTTTGATTCGTATTCCATTCTTTATAGGGATAAACTGTTCCATCCCAAAGTTGTTCATTGTGATGAGGGGTTATGACATTTGTTTCCAAAGCAAATAATGCAGAATATATTTTATACGTGCTGTTGGGAGAAACCCTCTGTTCACTCATCTTGCGGTTATAAATTTGATATTGATTTTTAAAGGGATCATATAAAACAAAACTCCCGTTATATCCATGAAAATAAGAACTTAAATCTTCATATATTACATTTTTCTTATTAAATTGATATACGTCGTCTGAACTGGCGATCACCGAGGTGAGCGGTGTCAGACAGAGCATAAAAATCCCGAGAGCCGCACAGATTGCTTTGCTTTTCCATTTCAATAATTGAGAATCCCCAGCGTAATTCGCAATGCTCTTGATTCTTTGTTTGATTTGTGTTTTTGTTCCGCCCATCCCGGAGGCGTACTGTCCAAAGGCGCGGCTTTGTTGTTTGTCTGCAAAATGAATGATCGTCTGTCCATATTCGATATATCCGCTCTCATCCAAGCGATTTAAAACAGCGGCATCACAAGCCAATTCTCGATCCATCCTCATGACTTTTAAGGCATGCCATACGAATGGATTAAACCAGTACATAATGTTTAATAACAACATGACGTAATTAATAAGCACATCTTTATTTTTTTGATGGGTTAATTCGTGTAAAAAAACATATTTTAAATCGTTTAATGAGAATGTTTCCAGTGTCGTCTTTGGTAAAAGAATATAAGGCTGTATCAGTCCAAGCGTGCTAGGAGAGGCAATAAGCGCTGTTTCTTGCAACTTTATTTTTCTTTTCACTCCGACCATCTCTTTGCACACTTCTAACAATTCATTTACTTTTTCATTTTGAATAGGAGCAGCCGACTTTTTTAATTGCCGGATTTGATAGTTTGCGTAAATCGCCATCACAACGAAAATAACCATTCCAGTGATCCAAACAGCCATAAAGGTATGATAGAAGAAATCCGGCGTTGCCTTATTTACAGACACGGAGAAATCATGCAGGACATTTGTGTTGGGTGCTTGTGAAACTTCCACTCCACTTATCTGTTCATGATTCAATGGCGTGTTCCTATTAGTGAACATCAGGCTTTTCATATATTGGGATATTTCATGTAGGCGGAAAAAATCCCAAGGAAAAAAGGAAATAAGAAGGGGAGTAAATAGAAAATACCAAACTTTATAATGTGTTTGTTTGGACATATGTTTGGCGAATATTTTTTTCGTGAAGAGAATTATTAAATAAAGAAGAGATACGAGAATCGTACTTAATAGAAAACGGAGTATAAAAATATCCATCATTTTTCCCCTTCTTTCGTATCCCTCTCAGATAATATTTTCTTCAGGTCCGAAATCTCTTCCTTTGAAAGCTGATCATTTTCAATAAAATTTAAGACCATTGTATTCAACGTACCGCCGAAAAATTGTTTAAGAAATTTTTTACTTTTTTGTTCCACATATTCATGTTCTTCGATTAGAGATGTGTAAACAAATACTCTCCCCTGTTTTTTCGTTTGCAAAGCCTTCTTCTTCACGAGGCGTGAAAGCATAGTTTGAATCGTATTCGGCTTCCAATCAATTTTTTTTGAAACTTTCTCTACTACTTCGGGGGTGGAGATCGGTTCATATTTCCATACTATTTTCATCACTTCAAATTCTGCTTCTGATATTTGCGGAATCTCCTTCATCGCGGCCTCCTGCTTTTACATTTGTAGTATTTATTATAGCAGGCAGTGCTGATTTCTTAAAGAGCTAACGAGTCCTTTACTCGCTATGATGGAGTCCGCATCCCTTCCCGCATTTGAAAATATTTATATAACTCCGCTATAAATGTTTTATTCAACTGGGTTGCGGAACTTCCCCCGGTATAATGTTCTACAAATGAAAGAAGAAGAAATTGATCATGCCCCGCATCAAAGGCAAGCAAAAAGCTATTTTCATCCCCTTTTTCCCCTTGCTGCATTTTTAATTCCGCTGTACCGGTTTTGGCAGCCAATTGCTGCTGATGGTTGTACAGAAGATGAGCTGTGCCATTTGGATGATTGACTACTTCTTGCAAAAGTTTTTTCATTTCATTGGCTGTTGAAGGAGTAATGGCTGATTTTGACTTTGGCCCGGCTTTATCATTCAATAATGTCGGGTAAACAATTTTTCCTTCGTTTTGAAAAACAGAATACATAGCGGCTTGTTGAATCGGCGAGACCAATAATTCCCCTTGTCCGTATGCCGTATCTGCCAGCAGAATTTCTGAATCAAATGCCGAATGATTGGAAATTTGCGCGGGGTTCATGGCGATTGGCAAATTTAATTCCTCGCCGAAGATAAACTGATCCAACCCATTTCTAAAAGTTTTTTCCCCCATTTCCAAGGCTTCTTGGGCAAAGTAAATATTATCCGAGTAAATGAGCGCTTTTCTCATATCGACATCACGCACATTAGAAACCCGAGTAACCGAATACCCTCCCCACGTTTCATTTTTTTTCCAGCTTAATCCATTTATTTTTCTGAGCTTACTTGGATATGTTATTTTGGCGTCAAGGCCAATACTGGCGGTGATGGTTTTAAAAGTGGAGCCGGGTGCATATCGTTTAGCAAATCTTGAAATAAACGGCTTATCTTCATCATTCGCGTATTGATCATATTCCTCCCTAGTTATTCCTTGAACCATTTTGTTTGGATCAAATGAAGGAGAGCTAACGAGAGCATACAGTTTTCCATCATTCGGGCTCATGACAACGGTAGCACCGGGCTTTCCTTTCAATTGTTTAAATGCCTCCGTTTGAATATACGTATCAATCGTTAGCTGAATATTTTTCCCATCTATTTTTTCCCGCTTTTGAATTTCTTTCTTCCTTTGACCATCTTCATTGACAATAACAATTTCTCCTCCACCTTTGCCGCGCAATTCCCGGTCAAACGCTCTTTCCAATCCCGCTTTGCCAATCATGTCCCCTTCTGCCACATGTGGATTTTCCTCCAAATCTTCCTTTGTTACTTTACCTATATAACCGGTTAAATGGGCCGCGGCTTCCTTTAAAGGATAATATCGCAGTATTATATTTCGATAAGAAATGCCCGGGATATTTTCCGTTTTATTGGATTCTAATACTTTAAGAGGAACAAACAAGTCATCTTTTACCCATTTTTGATGTAGTTTTCGATGTATCTCTTCTATAGGAATATCGAGTTGCCGACTCACATTTTCCAGCCTCTTTTCTTTTTCATTCCCCTGAGATAAATCTTTCGGAACAATTCCAGCCTCTTTAAAAGCTTCGTTTACCGCCAATCCGTTTCCTAGATGATCTGTTATTTCTCCGCGTTCTGCTTGCCAATCATGGAAAGCCACCTTATCTTTTCCTTCCATTCCCGGAAAAATCAAGGAAGGAGCCCATTTTACCAAATATTGACCATCCGTTTTTATGATTTTTGTTTGGTATTTTACATTTTTCAAAGTACCTAGTGGAGTTGTAAACCTTAATTGATAGGAAAGCTCATGTTCACTATTATTTATTTTTTTAAATGAGATTTTGGATGCTTGTATGTTATGAATATGAATTCCGTTGAAGATGTGGTCATATTTATCTATCACTTCTTGGGAAGTATAGCCTAACGAAGTGTATGATTGTTTTTCAAGCACATCCTCCATTTTTTTATATTCTTTGTTCTCTAAAATCTGAATGAAAGCATCTGCTGCTTCTCGTGCTTGGCTGTTATCATTTTTATGAATGAAGAAGAACAGACCAAAGCCCCCGCCCACCACTAAGAAGATTAATAGTATGATAGAAACCATTTTATTGTTATCTTTTTTTCTTCTGACTCGACTATTCACACGCTCCCCTTCTTCTCCTTAAGTTTAATTACTACAAATGTAGTTTTTATGAATTAACTACACTTGTAGTAATAGGAATCATTATAGCATAAATAAGATGAATAGCAAATATAAAAAATCGTTCAATTGGTTCATCCGTGCCGACGTCAGCTTGTAGCCTACTAGGCAGGTTCAAAAAAAGAACAATCCCCAGCAAAATCCGTCTTGCTGCGGATTGTTCGAACGAAATCACCTATTACGAGAATAGGGTTAGTCTTGCCAAAAATTCAGTGTCGGCTTGAATGCTGACTCTAGCTTCAAGCTTTTGCGCGGAATTTATTTGCTTGCAAAAAACGGATAATATCCATATTTTTCCATTTGGAAAAACGAATTCCTCCCATCATTTGCTAAAGGCTTGGTGATCATGCACCAGTTGTCCGAGCACTTCTTTCTAACTCTCTTGATTCAATCTTGATTCTTCACATTTCATTTTCGTACTCCTGCCTTTCAGCACGGCTCACCCTTGATCTGCAACAACAACCTCAGCGTCGTCATCAAAAGGATTCACCACTCGATGCGGCACTTCATCGGGAATAATAAAGGCATCTCCCGCTTCCCGCTCAGTAAGATCTGCGCCCATTTCGATCTTGATAGTGCCACTTACGACATAAAACGCGTGCCCATCATAGCAAACGTGATCGGCTTGATAACCAGATGGGTACTTTACTACCCGCAGACGCTGTTTTTCAGTTTCCAACCATTTGGACAGAGCACCCGTTGACGCTTTGCCAGGCGTGAATCTTTCTTCATTTTTGGCCACTTTAACATTCGATAGATGCGCATTCCCCACTCCCATTCCTTATTTATTTTGATAGCCGATCGACTGCGATAAGCTGTTTCATCATTTAAAACACATGATAGTTCTACTACTGTAACTAGCGTAAACAGCCTCATCAATAAATAACAGACTTTTCATTTGCGTCAAGGATGGCGTATCATTTTCAAGAGCTAAATCATCCGTTTTAAACTTCCAGGGAGAAATCAAAAGACTCTAGGAATGTCACTCCGTTCTTGATACTTCACTTTTTTATACACAGCCTGTTTCAAGAATGCACTTATTGATACAGTATATATTGTTCCAATTTGATTGCCGTACGCTTCTCCGCTTCTAAAACCGCGAAAATGAATTAAATTACGATTTTACAGGTACGCATATTTCGCAATATGGATTGCTCTTCATATCGCCAGTGTATTTTTCCAAGATAGGTTTATGATCAATTTGATAGCCGGTGCTTTGTAAGGATGAAAAAATATCAGCATATGCTTTTTGAATATCTTCTGCGGTATGTCTCACTTTGTAAATGAGGTATGTTCCCCCAGAGAGTTCACCTTCATAAATGGAACCATCCATTTGATCATCTTTTGAAATCACAATACAAGCATCGAATCTGCAGTTTTCAGGCGGTGTTGTCTCAGGATTATCTCGTGGAATGGCAAATAGGATTGCCGATTCAAGAAGATTTCTCTCCCTGGCCCATTTTTTTAACTTCTCCATGACATCGACATTGGCAGGTCCATATGGACCAACCCTTCGTACATAAGCTAGGCGATAGTTTGGAAGTGTTTCTACTTTATAGTGCATCACTGTTTTCTTCCTTTCTCCTGTATTTGTTTGCCACATTTCGAATGTAACATGCTTTAAAAATATATACAGTATATTTTTAAAAATAAATTGAATTATTTTTATATTTAAAAGGATTTTGAATGTAAAATGATTAGGCATGCCAGCATAAGATCCATTCTTTTGGAAATGGGCTCAAGTTTTGATTGACTTATACAGTTAGGTTGTATACAGTTAAACTATACAGTTAAACTATATAGTTTAACTGTATATTTTGAAAAATTTGTGGAGCGTGAATGATATGGAGTTACATAAATATTTGCCATTGACTGAAACGACCTATTATATTTTATTATCCTTACTTGAGCCCGCTCATGGTTATATTATGATGCAGAAGGTCGAAGAGCTAAGCAATCAGACTGTAAAGATAGCTGCGGGTACGATGTATGGAGCAATTGAAAACTTGCTAAAACAGCAACTCATTACAGCAGTAAAAAGTACGGATAAACGGCGAAAAACATATGTCATCACCGAGAAGGGCAAAGAAGTATTGCGACTGGATTGTGAACGAATGAAGCATATTGTACAAGCAACTGAAAAATTGCTGCCTACGGCAATGTCAGGTAATGGAGGGAAAGAAGATGTATAAACTGAAATTTTTTATCGACTTTGAAAAAGAGGAACAATGGTTAGAGCAGATGGCCAATGAGGGTTATCATTTACAAAATAAGTTCTTCGGATATCACTTTCGAAAGGGAGAGCCTGAAAAAGCAACGATAAAAATTGACTTCAGAATGTTTAAGAAAAAGGAGGATTTCATCGATTATTGTACGATGTTTGAGGACGGTGGCTGGAAACATCTTGCCGGCACGAAAAGCTCAGGGGTTCAATACTTTAAAAAAATGGACGATACTGTTGGAGATGAGATTTTTTCTGATAATCATTCCAAAGCTGCCAGATATAAAAGATTGGCCAATATGTTTTTTGAATTGGCAATCAGCTATTTACCGCTGTTAGTAGTATTTTATTTGATAGATATCATTGATTTCAAGGCGTTAACGAATCCACAAGAGTTCTATTTTACACCTGGTTTATGGGATAAGACCGGGATATCTTTTTGGTCTTCCTTTCTATTTGAAACACCATTTGCGCTAATGCGGGGATATAGTTGGGTATTTTTTCCATTGGCAATCATCCTGTTTTTTTTCTTTGGGTATAGGTCGAATAAACTGTATTTGCAAAATAAAAGTTAGTATATGGAAAAAAGTGTGGAAAATGACTGGCAATGGAATATCACGTTGTCTGTAAAACAGTGACAATCCTCCCCGGCGCCGGATATACAAGTGTCTTTGAAATTACAAACACTCTTCGGTAGAAAGAAAAAAAGTGCAGTTCCAGGGCCTAACGTTTATCATGCTTTCGGGCGGACTTTTTTTCCAACACACCTTTTTCCCGCCTTTCTTGAACCTAATGCTTTTGAAAAATCATTTATGATACATGTTATAATAGTCATTGAATACACGAAAGTTTGAAAAATGGTTCAATACCGAGTATTTACGATAGACCATATGAGTAAACAGCAACGGACCTTTATTTTCATGTACTTAAAATAAAGGAGATTACTTCCAGTGTACAAAAAAGATTACGCTATTTTAATCATGCTTGATCAAGCAAGAAATATGACAAAGGCTGCTGAAAAGTTGTTTATCTCGCAACCCAATTTAACCTATAGACTTCGACAGATTGAAGAATATTTCAATACAAAGATTTTTATTCGTGATCGGTCTGGTCTTTTCCCTACTCCAGAGGGAGAATTGATTATTGAATTAGCAAAGAAAAACGTAAGAAACATAGAATTGACTCTAGATGAAATACAATTAATGGAACAAAGTGTTCGTGGTACGGTTAAGCTAGGTGTAGCATCAACTTTTGGACAATACATATTGCCTACCATACTAAAAGAATTTCAATCCATTTATCCAGAGGTTAACTTTCATATCATTACAGGATTAAGTTCGAATATATATAAATTGTTTTTATCCGGGGATGTTCATATCGCCATTTTAAGAGGGGAGTATTTTTGGGAGGAGAAACAGCATTTATTAGTTTCAGAGCCAATCAGCATTGTGTCGAAGGCACCTATTGAAATGAATGCTTTACCTACATTACTGAGAATTCAATACGAAATGGACAGCTATTTGAAGGGGATGGTAGATGAATGGTGGAAAGATATTTTTAAAAAACCCAGCATTATTTCTATGAGTGTAGATAGCCTGGAAACAGCAAAGGAAATGGCTCGTGTGGGACTTGGATATACAATATTGCCCGGCATTTGCCTCATGAATGAGCACGAATTATCTATTCAAAATTTATATGGCCATGATAAGCAGTTAGTCAAACGTGATACATGGGCATATTGCAGGCATAAAACATTGAATTTCCCTGCCGTTCAAGAGTTTTTTAAGTTTCTCAAAAACCACTCTTCTTACGCGAAATTACATGATCATAACCATTTATAAAACTAATCATCACAACAAAAGAAATTGATGAAATACACTTGACTAATCGTAAGAAAGAGGCTGGAACATAAGCAAATACGAAATAGCTAAAACCGAACAATTCATTTATAATTGTTCGGTTTATTTGTGTAAAAAAATCCCTATCATCGCTACGTCAAAAAAATTTCGCTTTCCGCAGGTCTCTTCAGCTTCCTCGGAAAGCAAAGGTCGCTTCCCTCGGGATCTTTAGCTCGAGCTATTCCCGCAGGAGTCTACATATGTTGACTACGCTAAAAGCTTGCGTATTATAACACTAGGACAATTTATCCGGCATGTAAGGTGCCGTAAGACTCCTACTTCAAAATCTTGAGTGAATACAAAATATCTAAGTGGGAGATAACGGCACCTAAATGCCCGATTGGTTCAACTAACATTCAGTGGAAGAGGAAGAAAACGCCTACTGAATGAAGTTTCACTTTATCCGGCATGTAAGGTGCCGTAAAGACTCCCACTTCAAAATCTTGAGTGAATACAAAATGTCTAAGTGGGAGATAACGGCACCTAAATGCCCGATTGGTTCAACTAACATTCAGTAGAAGCCCTACTGAATGAAGTTTCACTTTATGGTTTAGCTGATTTAGTTGCGTCCCAGCTCTTTCATATCATCCACAACCTCAATATTGATGAAATATTTCTTGAATGGAGTTTCTATCACGATCAAGCAACAGTGCTAATGAAAGTAAAATGCGTGCCTTTTGAGGATTTAAATTATCTCCGCTAATGGCATTGAGCTGGTCATAGGGTTCGATACAAACTACTCGGCCATTCCCAACCCTGCTGCTCCGTACCACATTAATTCCTTTTTCCACAGCATTTAGGAGAGCTTCTTCTTCACTTTTTGAAAATCGCCCCGCGCCTGTACCCGCTATGATGATTCCTTGATAATGTTCACTTTGGACAATATGGTTAATTAAATTTCCAGTAGCGCCAGCATAGGAGTAGACAATCTCAACATTTGGCAGATCGGTTATTTTGATTTGTGAAAACTGGGAATCTATCGTATGTTTTCTAACTGGCTCGCGGTAATAAACAATCTCATGGGCTGCATCGATATACCCTAAACATCCCATCGTCCCCGATTGGAACCCATCCACATCGTATGTATCCACTTTCGTTACTTCCCTCGGGCTATGAATCTTATTATTGAATGCGACTAATACACCTTTCCCGTATGAATCTGGATGTATGGCTACCCTAAAAGCATTCAATAAATTCAATTGGGCATCGGAGCTGATAGCAGTATAAGGACGCTGAGAACCTACCAGTACAATTGGTTTGGAACTATATACAGTTAAATGGAGAAAATAAGCGGTTTCTTCCAATGTATTCGTTCCATGAGAAATGACAGCACCGTCAAAATCCTTTTCGTTTAAATAATATTCAATATCATATTTTAATTGAATCCAATGCTGGCTGTTAATTTGAGTACTGCTCACATTATCAAAGGGTATTACTTTTATTTTGCCTAATTCTTTCAGTTCAGGAATATTTTCCACAAAAAATGCCCCATCTATTAAACCTGACTTATAATCTTTTAAGTCGAGTCTATTCGTTCCTTTTGCAGAAATCGTACCACCTAACGTAATAAATGCAATTTTTTTCATCATCTTCCTCCAGCAAAACAGACCTGTTTCTGTTTTTAATGACTCTATCCATAGTCTTACATATCCATCGGCTGCTCACTCGTGTTCTTTTTTTTAATATATTTAAATAGCGGCGGAATCATCAAAGACAGGACAGATACGATTAAAAGCGACACGGCAATCGGTTTTTCAATAAAAATGGATAAGCTGCCATTGGAAATCGTTAATGCCTTTCTGAGAGATTGTTCCATCATATCTCCTAAAATAAACGCCAAAATAAATGGTGCTGCCGGAATTCTGACCAATTTGATCAAAAAGCCAATGACGCCAAAGAATAAGAGCAAGTATAAATCAAATACGTTAAAGCTTAATGTTTAAATGCCAATGACACAGAAAAAAATAACGAGTGAAATTAACATTGGGCGTGGTATCATCAATATCTTTGATATATATGGAATTAATGGTAAATTTAAGATTAATAAAAATATATTACCTATATACATACTAATAATAATGGCCCAAAATAATGTAGGATGATCCGTCATTAATAAGGGACCAGGCTGAATTCCCATGACAAGGAATGCCCCTAACATGACAGCCGTAGTACCAGAACCTGGAATCCCAAGACTTAAAAGAGGTACAAAAGCGCCGCTAGTCGCAGCATTATTGGCAGTTTCGGGTCCGGCTAATCCGGCTACAGCCCCCTTTCCAAATTCCTCCGGCTTTTTGGAAAGCTTTTTCTCGGATGTATATCCAATAAATGATGCAATTGTGGCACCAGCACCCGGTAATACGCCAATCAGAAAACCGATTAACGATTGTCTGGCCATAGGTCCTCTCATTTCTTTAAAATCTTCTTTCGTTAATCGTAAGGACCCTATTTTATGCATTTTTGCTTGGGCTTTATGACGGTTAATGATCAAAACCGCAACTTCTGCAATGGCAAATAAACCGAGACCAATAACCAAAAATTCAATTCCATTTAATAAATTGATATTGCCGAAAGTAAACCTTGGTGTACCAGTTTGTCCATCAATCCCCACTGTTGCAACCATAAACCCTAATACTCCGGAAATCAAAGCCTTTGACATAGATCCATCTGATAAACTTGTGATAGCCGTCAGCGCTAAAAGCATCAACGCGAAGTATTCAGCCGGCCCAAAGGCAACAGCAACAGAAGCCAATGCCGGTGCAAATGTCATTAATAAAACAACTCCTACGGTACCGCCGACAAAAGAACAGATGGCGGCAATTGCCAATGCTTTTCCTGCATGCCCCTTTTGCGCCATAGGATACCCATCAAAGGCAGTCGAAATGGTTCCCTCTACACCAGGCGCATTTAACAATATTGATGAAGTGGAACCGCCAAAAATAGCTCCATAGTAAACCCCCGCCATCATAATGAGCGCTAAATTTATATCCATTCCATATGATATAGGAATCATAACGCCTATTGCTGTAATCGGTCCAAGTCCGGGAATCATCCCGATTAGGGTACCTATAAGGACACCTATAAAAACAAGCAAGATTCCTTCAACACTAAATGCCACTTGAAGCCCTTGCATTACACCATTTAAAATGTCCATTCTCTTCCTCCTTATGGTAGACTAAAGCGATAAAATTCCCTTTGGCAGTGAGATTTGTAGTAATTCAAAAATATAGTAAAATACTACAGGCGTCATAATTGAAACGATCATATTCACAATATGCCTTTTGTATCCTAAAACAAAGGTCGAAATGAAGATGAAAAGCATGGATGAAATCATAAACCCAAGTACTTCAAATAGGATGGCATAAAGAATGAAAAATAAAGTAATGACACCCAGCATTTTCAAAGCATTTTTGTCTAACTTAATGGCGCTTTCTTGATCTTCGTTCCCCTGATCCTTTTCAAAAAATAAAACAATAGACAAAATCAATAATAAAACACCCAGTACATAGGGAACAGCATCTGAATCAACAGGGACTAAGTCGTACGCTGGCAAGCGAAAAGCAAAAAATAGATAAAAAACAGATATTAAAAATAAAACACTTGCTGCCAGCTTATTTTTTGATCGTAGCAATTGACCTTTCTCCTTTCATTCAAATAAGAGGAATGTATTACCCATCCCTCTTATTTGATAGAATATGGTTGTTTCTATTTTGTGAGTCCCAGTTCGTCTAAAAGCTCTTTTACCTCTTCTCTTTGCTCCTCTAAGAATTTCTCGAACTCCTCACTGCCCATGAACATTTCGTTCCAACCGAACTGGGCACGAATATCATTCCAAGCTTCACTCTCATGTAACTGTTTGAAGGCTTCTTCGTAAAATTTCTTGGCATTCTCATCCATATTAGGCGGTCCAAAAAATCCTCTCCAATTAACAAAAGTTTCATCAATTCCTTGTTCCTTGGCTGTTGGGAAATCAGAGAAAATTTCCCCTTCAAGTCTCTCTTCAGCAGTAATGGCAAGCACTTTCACATTACCTGCACGAACTTGTTCAACTGTTTCAGCCACTCCGGTTGAGAACACATCGACACTTCCGTTTAGCAAAGCAGCTAATTCACCGCCATCTTGTTCAGATACGTATTTGATTTTTGTAATATCCACACCATAAGCTTTAGCAAAACGGATAAACTGTAAATGATCCATACTTCCTGGTGAAGAAGAACCGTTGACCGTAATGCTGGAAGGGTCCTTCTTCATATCTTCAAATAATTCAGGTAATGTATTCCACTTTGCGTCAGCTTTAACTACAAATGCACCATAGTCTGCAATGATATTCGCAATTGGTGTAAAGTCGGTATGATCATATTCAGACTGTCCATTTAAAGGCACATCGATAATAGGTGGAGAAGCGACGAACAGATGATAGGGGTCACCTTTGAAATTCGCCACATATGCCCAGCCTACTGCTCCGCCTCCACCTGTTTTATTCACAACACCAATATCTTGATCAATAATTCCCTCTTCATCTAAGACTTTTGCGGCCATTCGGGCAGTTGTATCCCACCCCCCGCCTGCTCCAGATGGTGCTACAATTTCTATTGACTTTTCTGGTTTCCAATCTCCATTTGTGGTTCCTTGACTGCTTTCACTACAGGCAGCAAGAATAAATGAAAGTGCAATGAATATCCCTAAAAATGAGAACTTTTTCCTCAAAATCCTTCCCCCTTTAACTTTGGTAACGATTTCATTCTGATTATAGTGAAATAAAACAAACACGTAAAATAGAAATTTTCAATGCTGATCTATTCACTTTTTTTATGAAACAGAGGAGCTTCCATAAAAAACGCCCTACAAAAAATAGCCCCACGCAAAAAAATGTTGCATGGGACATTGTATTAGCTTTCAAATTCTGAATGCTTATTTTTCTTATTTACTTTTGAAGGCGCAAAAGATTTAATTCGTTTTTGTTCTTTTTTTATTTTTTCTTCCGCAAAATCAGAAAAGCTTTTACCATCTTGGTTTGCTATAAAATAGATATACCTTTCCTTATCCTTCTTTTCAATAATGAGGGGAGCAATATCCTTTTTCAGTAAGAGGTAATTCATAATCAATCGCCCTGTCCGTCCATTTCCATCAGCAAATGGATGTATCCGTTCAAACTCAATATGACTTTCACACACTAAATCGATTACGTCTTTATCTGAATGAGAGGTGTTCAGTCGAAAGTTTACATTATCAATCCATTGCTTCATTAACATAGGAGTCTCTTTGGGGTGTGCGGCATCAAAATCCGCACCTTTCATAAAGTTTTCCTCTGTTTTAAACTTACCTCTTTCATGATGCAGCCGATCCATTAGTATTGCATGTGTCTCAAACAAGATGTCGAAAGTAAAATCTTTTTTTAGAGTTTCCGGTGAAAGCAAATACTCCATCGCGTGACGATGATTATCAATTTCGTACAACTCTCTAAGAGAAACTTTATTGGGCACGGTATTATGCAATATGATTGATACGGTTTCTGGCAAGCTAATTGTATTGTTTTCAATTGCGCTTGAGTGATGCGACATTCTCACCAACAAATCCTCAACATATTCTTTGGATAAATCCAAAACAATCCCTCCCGAACAGATTTTATAAATTATATTATACAAGACTAACGGTCATATCCATCAAGCATCCGATCGAATTCTCCAATATTTCTTTCCTTTTGATATTCAGGATAAGACTTCCTCATGACAAACGATAGCCGGGAAATAGCATGGTTTTTTTATTGAAATAGCCTTTAAATTTTTTTGTTTACTATTGGTAGAAAAATCAATACCCTTCCTTTTTTATGTTGAACCGCCCCGTGAATGAGCCCATCCACTTTTTCTTAATCGTGACCGATCTTATAGCAGTTTTGCAACCATGGACTTCATCTTATCAAAACGATAAATGTCAACAAAAACATATACATAGGAGGCTTGTCCTTTAAAAAAAAGAAAAAGTCTTAACATTATGAGCTTGTTTTTTCTTTAGCTTCTGTTGAGTTATCAAGGTTAAAACACGGTGCTAACGCTGTATTAAAAGCTTCCTCAATTGGAATATCGCCATAATACTCTTTACCAATATACAAAGGAGATTTTCTCTTTTTCTTGCTCACCGTAAAATCACCTCATGAAACCCTATGCAGGTGGGACACGTGGACGGCCCTACATACAATCAACTTCTTTTTTGCCAGTTTGGCAAATAGATTTTTAACAAAGTTCATTCATTTTTCAAGAGGTTCAGCAGGAAGTACACTCTGGCCAACCTTCGCAGCTCCTATCGCAGAACGCCAGCCATCGCATGTCGCTATGTAATGATTTCACTCACTTTTTGCCACTTCATTTTAAAAAACGGGGGTAATATTAAAGGGGATTTTTGAAGGCAAAATGGATGCTCCGACCGATTATTTTGTTGTTACGGAAGACTTGTACATAACCGAATGACATTCGTGTTTCAGAATTAAATTGTACACTTTTTAAATAGGGTTGATTATGTAAAAAGCGTAATTTCCCTATCACAATAAAGAAATTACGCTCATTTCAATATCCCTTTATCTCGTTGAAAAAAAGGCTCGTCCAACTCGGTAAGGAATACCTTCTGATTTCAGAAGTGGTTTTTAAAAGTTATTTGAGTAAAAAAGGCACATTATTTCACTCTTCAAAAGGATCTATTATCATTTTTAGCTATATTTTCTGTTGGGTCAAAGCGAACTTGCTCCCACGTTTCATTTCCTGTTTTACAAAATAGAAGGAACACAATACCCAGCCCGATTAGGAAATGGTCATTTTTCACCGATTTTGGCAACCTGTTATAAGGACACTACTATTACTTTAGGACACGTCTACATTTGTTATTTTGTTAAATGTACATCTTTTAAAGCTGCCCAAAACGCAACACCGACTGCTGCAGCCAAGGTAAGAAAAGGTGCGTAGAAGATAAAGAAATTCTGCATCAGGAATATCTCCTTTTGTTTGTATGAATGTGTTGTCCGGTGACGTAATCTTTGTTGAAAAGAAATAATCGCAACAGTAAATAAAGAGAGGGGATCAATAATCCCAGTCCGGCAATAAAGGCGACAACCAGCGATATTGCCATCGTTTTATTTGTAAAGCCATCATAGATCGTTAAATGCGGGTAAAGCAAGTAAGGGTAATGTGAAAAGCCATATGCAAAAAAAGCAAGGGCAAATTGACCCGCCAATAAGCCGAAAGCTCTTCCGTAATGCTTCCTTTTCCAGATGAGCCAAACCGTCCCCAAGAATAGAAGGAATGATAAAGCGAACATCCACCAGAGATTGAGCAAGTTCCCAAAGTGTTCCGGATTATGGGCCCGGATTTCGACAATGATCCCGGAAGCGGTGATAATCAATGGCATTGACCAGATGAGCGCATAGTTGCGCATCAACTCCGTTGCATCTTGATCATGCGCTTTATGGGCATACCAAGTCAGAAAAACGGCGGAAATATAAAGTACGGCCACAATGCTCAATACCACAATGCTCCATGTAAAGGGACTGGTAAACAACTCCCAGTAGTCCAGCACGGGCTTTCCATCCACGATCGAAACAAATCCGCCTTCTGAAATGGTCAGCACAATCGACAAAGAGGCAGGAAGGAACAGTCCTGACAATCCGTACATGAACGAATATCCTTTATGCCCTCTCGCTCCATACGTTTCAAAAGCATAGTACGACCCTCTGATTGCCAATAATAAAATGGCGATACTGACAGGGACAAGTAGTATGGTTCCGTAGTAAAAAGCCGTTTTGGGGAAGAAACCGACGATGCCGACAAAAAAGAATACGAGGAACACGTTCGTCACTTCCCAGACAGGCGATAGATAGCGCTGAATAATATTCGTCAATATATGCTGCTTGCCGTTAAATAAGCTATATGCGTTAAAGAAACCTGCCCCAAAATCAATCGAAGCCACAATGACGTAGCCGAATAAAAAAGTCCATAACACCATAATGCCTAAGATTTCCAGATTCATTGAACTGCACCGCCTTTTTCCGCTCTCCGTTCCTCAAGCTCACGTTCTACGGGGTTTCTTAGGAACATTCTGCTTAAAACGATGGCACTGCCTATGGCAAGAATGAGATATAACCCAGCAAAAAGGATGAGCATCATGTCAACGTGACCGCTTGTTGTTGCAGCATCGGAAGTTTTCATAAGGCCGTAGAGAATCCAAGGCTGTCTTCCTACTTCAGCCAGCCACCAGCCCGTCTCGATAGCCACGATTGATAAGGGACCGCCGAGAACGATAAGCGAGTGGTACCACTTGCTGTTTATAAAGGACCAGCTTCTTTTCATTCCCAACCAGTAGACAAAGGATAACAGCGTCATCCATACACCGATGGAAACCATGATATCGAATAAGTAGTGGATATAAAGAGGCGGAATTTCTTCCTCTTTGATTTGATCCAATCCGATAACTTCAGCCGAAGGATCGGTGTATGCTAAAATACTTAACGCTTTGGGAATTTCAATGGCATATTTAACTTCTCCATTTTCCAATTTCCCGAACAAAATTAATGGTGCGTCTTTAGATGTTTCAAAGTGCCACTCGGCAGCCGCCAGTTTTTCCGGCTGATAATCAGCCAGGTATTTTCCTGAAAAGTCACCGATGATTGCCGTTGCGATAGAGAAAATCAATCCTAACTTCATTGTCAAATAAAGAGCTTTTTTGTGATAAATATGGTCTGAACCTTTTAACAATCTGAAACCGGCGATGGCTGCCAAAATAAAAGCGGATGTCATAAACGCGCTTGACACAACGTGTGCCACTTTTGTAGGCATGGCCGGATTAAACATGGCTAAGATCGGGTTGATATTCACAAGCTCACCATTGACAACATCGAAACCTTGCGGCGCATTCATAAATGCGTTCACAATTGTGATAAAAACGGCGGAAAAAGCCGCCCCCGCCGCCACTGGGATCAGAAGCAAGAGATGCTTGCGCTGGTCTTCGAACCGATCCCATGTGTACAAATAAATTCCCAGGAAAATGGCTTCGAAAAAGAAAGCAAAAGTTTCCATGAACAGCGGCAGAGCGATGACATTCCCCGCCAATTCCATAAAGTTGGGCCACAAAAGGGAGAGCTGTAAGCCGATTGCTGTTCCGGTCACAACTCCGACGGCAACGGTTATCACAAAACCGCGAGCCCACCTTCTTGCAAGTAAAATATAATGCTCATCGTTTTTCTTGATGCCGACCCACTGTGCAATCATGATCATCAGCGGGACACCGACTCCAATTGTGGCGTAAATAATATGGAAGGAGAGGGTAAGTTCGGTTAATAATCTGCTGTAAAATAAAGAATCTCCATTAAACATGAAACATTCACCCTTTCATCAACTTCCGAGAATTCGTCCAAGCATGGATAGAAGCATAATGGCTGCTACGCCAAATACAAGTCCCATCAATACCTTTTCATGTTTTTTGTAAAGCATTGCGTCACCCCTGTCTTTGGTTGCTGATTAAATCGTAATCAAAAAATCTATAAAATATCAGTCCAAGTCTTGATAGCTGTCGCCAAAATCAAAACAGCCAAAATGAGTTGCAATACCTTTGTGTTCAATTTGCCGCTTACTTTTGCGCCAAGTGGAGCCGCTATGATACTTGCGATGATCATGATGGCCGCCGATTTATATTCAATTTGGCCCGTCGCTATTTTTCCTACCGTTCCGCCGATGGAAGAAATGAATGTGACGGCCAAGCTTGAAGCTATCGTCATGCGTGTAGGAATATGAAGGACGGTCAACATAATCGGCACCAATAGGAAACCTCCGGCAGCACCAACAATTCCTGAACCAATACCGACAATCAACGCCAACCCCATTGCTAATGGTTTGTTAAAAGTCACCTCATGCATCGGCTTATCATCCACTTTTTTCTTGGGAATAAACATCATGACCGCCGCAATGACGGCAAGTGTACCATATACAATATTTACAGTATTCTCTGACAAGGCGCCTGAGCCCAAGCTGCCGATCAGACTCCCGATCAAGATGGCAGACCCCATATAAATAATTAAATCTTTTTTTAAGAAGCCGCCTTTCCTATAGGCCCAAACACCCGCAATAGATGCGAAAAAAACTTGAATCGCGCTGATCCCCGATACTTCATGGGCAGTGAATGTGGCCATTCCGAGAAGGGGCGGGATATAGAGAAGCATCGGGTATTTAATGATTGACCCGCCAACCCCGACAAGTCCGGAAACGAACGATCCGACAAAACCAATGAGAAATATGACGATAAAAAATGTCCAATCTATTTTTAACACCTTCTTTCTTTATTCACTTATCTTTAAACTCAGTATAAAAAAAGGGAAAAGAAAAAAGTATAGGGGGATTCCACCATAAGTAAAATCAGTTTGACAAGGTTGTGACAGAAATTCCATTGAAGGAAGTAGAAAAACGAAAAAACCCAAATGCATGCCGGCATTCGGGATCTTCCTTGAAGCGTAATCATCTTTTACAGGTACAAGCCAATCACTACTTGATGTAGTCATTGGCAATTCCGTACTGAATCAATTCAGCCTTTGTTTTGACATTAAGCTTTTGCATTATATTGGACTTATGATTTTCTACTGTTTTTGTACTGATGAACAGTTGATCGGCAATTTGAATGTTGGAATAACCAAGAACGGTCAAGCGTAAAATTTCTTGTTCCCGAGTCGAAAGGATATCCGCTTTCTTCTTCCCCTTTTGTTTATACAGTTTTTCAATCTGTTCTTCAGGTAAGCCTACTTCATAAAAATTCCTGCCCGTATAGACAGCTTGAATCGCCTGATACATTTCGCCCCCCTGGCTGTTTTTTAAAATATATCCGTCCGCTCCCACTTCAATGGCCTGGCGGATGTAGGCGAGCTCGTTATGCATCGTTAACATGATGACTTTGATATCAGGCTGGTGTTTTTTAATTTCGATGGTGGAAGTAAAACCGTCAATGCCTTTGGGAATCGAAATATCCATTAAAATAACATTCGGCCGCAATTGTTCCGCGAGTTGAATCGCCTCGGCACCATCAGAGGCTTCTCCTACCACTTCGATATCCTGATACTTTGTTAATAGCAGTCCAATACCTTTTCGAATTAACACATGGTCATCCACCAGTAACACTTTAATCATATTTCAGGCCTCCATCTTGGAATAACAATATCAATGGACGTTCCCCGTCCGATTTCCGACAGGATTTTGCACGTGCCTCCCAGCTGATCAACCCGTTCTTCCATATGCTTTAAGCCGAGTCCTTCATTTTGGATTTTATCACGAGCAAAGCCGATGCCATTATCTTTGATGGTTAAATATATATGGGTTTTATCACGCAAAAGATTAATATCTACTTTCGTTGCTTTCGCATATTTGATCACATTATGCAAAGCTTCCTGTGTAATACGATACAGGTTGATTTCTACGGCTGGGTCGCTACGATCAATCCCTTCCGTGGTTAGTTCAATATCAATCCCCGGGACCTGTTTATGGATCAATTCGATCAAATGGCGGATCGTTGGCTCTAAGCCAAGTTGATCAAGGCTATGGGGACGCAGGCGATGCGAGTATGAATTAATGTCGTCCATCACTTTCTGTAACTCTTTTCGCACTTCGACAATATATTCATTCAGTTGTTTGTTATCATGCACAAATGATTCAATGGCTTGTAAGGCGACAGACACGGAAAACAATGATTGGCCAACACCGTCATGCAGTTCGTGGGCCAGCCTTTTATGCTCTTCTTCCTTTGCTTCGATTAGTGCGCGGATCATTTTTTTATTGATGGCCGCTTCCCTTGCCCGTTTATGCAGTTCATGATTCCGTAAAACGAGCAGATATTCAGTCCCTCCGGTATCTTCATTCATATATATAGCAGCGGTACTCATTTCCACATCAATGGTTTTTCCATGATAGGTCGGCATCTCCGATAAGAATGTTGGCACCTCTTTATTTGCTATCAAGTAGCACGTGGGTTCGCCCTCTTTCAATTCGCGGGTTTTGCAATAAGAGCAATAATCGACATGCCCGCCGACTTTCCAACCTGTCATTCTTACAGCGGCAGGGTTAATCATGACAATTTCCCTGCTTTCCTTCATGACAATGATGCCTTCCAACATGTGCTCATATATTCTCCGAAGATATTTGTTTTCCATGTCTGGATTCATGATTTGGCCTCCTTTAGCTACAACTCCTTTGTTGTATCTATTTTAATAAAGTTGTTGATTGAAAAGCCATGTTTTTGCAGCCAGCGGATGAAGCAGTTACTTTCAAGTTGTTATTGTACGGCTGTTTTTTTCAGTGGGGATAATAGCTGTAAGAATAGGAATTCCCTGTTTGAGACAGCAACAGCCTGAATAGCAGTCACACGCATCTAAGATTTGTTCATTTTAAACGTCACCCGTTTTTTCTTCTTTTTGTATAGGTGGCCCAAACCGGGACAAAGAAAATAAGAAACGAAATGACACGCAATCATCCCCAAAAAGAGTGCCCTTATGAACAAGAGCACTCTTGAGTAAAATGGATTAATTTTTTACATCTTTGATCCATTGGCCATAACCGCCAGCCATATTGACAAGGTTATGATAGCCATTCGCTTTTAAAATACTGGCGGCAATGGCGGAGCGGCCTCCAGACTGGCACTGGACAATCAATTTTTTATCCGCAGGCACTTCGTCCAAGCGATTTTTCAGTGTTCCGACCATGATATGCTGAGCTCCTTCGATATGGCCTTCTTGATATTCTGTTAAATTACGCACATCAAGCACTGCCACATCCTCTTGCTCCATGAGCTCTTTTGCTTTTAAAGGAGTTACGTTTTCATAAGAATCTAGCTCTTGAGCTTGCTGTATCATATCTGTTGCATCCGCATATGCTGCCACTTTGTCGATGCCGATGGAACGGAGGGCAATCAACATTTCATCAAGTTGAGCTGGGTCTGCGAGCAGGTATAATGGTTTTTCATAGTCGACAATCCACCCCATCCAATTGGTGAATGAGTTATTGAAAGGAATATTCATAGTCCCTTTTATATGTCCCCTTGCAAAGCTTGCTGCATCCCGTGTATCAATTACTTGGCTTCCTTTTGTGACCAGGCGCTCTACCTCATCAATGGATGTGATCGTTTGGACTGGTGGTAAATCTTTGATCAGACCGATTCCTACTTTATTGACATGTTTCATCACAGCAAAATAATAGGGGGGCTCAGGTTGACCTTCCAGCAATGCTTTGACGAATTCATCTTCGTTGTCATATTTCATGGCCCAGTTGAATTGTTTTTCATACCCGACAGTAGAGGATGGAATGGCTCCCAATGCTTTACCGCATGCGCTGCCCGCCCCATGTGCTGGCCACACTTGCAAGTAATCGGGTAACTTTTTGAAGCGCTCGACGGATTTGAACATTGCTTTCGCTCCAGCATCTGCCGTTCCTTGAATACCTGCCGCTTTTTCCAGTAAATCGGGGCGGCCGATATCGCCCGCGAATACGAAATCGCCGGTGAAAATACCGATTGGTTTATCCGCGGCTGCTCCGTCAGTCAACAGGAATGAAATGGATTCCGGTGTATGGCCGGGTGTGTGCATCACTTCAAATGTTAAACGTCCCAATTCGAATTTGTCGCCGTCTTTGAGCAATTGATGCGATATTCCGTCAAGGTTTTGATATTTCCAGTTTTCATCCCCTTCGTCGGATAGATATAGTTTTGCACCGAATCTATCGGCCAATTCGCGTGATCCTGCTACAAAGTCGGCATGAATATGTGTTTCAAGCGCGCCAACAATTGTCATGTTTTCTTTTTCAGCGACCTGGATATAAGGTTCGATATTTCGCATAGGGTCAATAATGACTGCTTCCCCTTTTTGCTGACATCCGACCATATAAGATGCGTGTGCCAGTTTTTCATCATAAAAATACCGTAATAACATTCTGAATCTCCCCTTTTATATTGTTTTATTCAAAGTGGTCAGCGTAGCTTGTACATATTTCAGTCCTTGTTGTACTGACGGCTCTTTTAACCATTTCAGGATAGTGATTAGTTTGATAGGTTCAGAGTCGGCTTGCGCCTTCTGCTGAATATCCTTCACAATGCGCAGCCCCTGTCTGCCTTTTTCAACAACGGGATCAGCATATGATTTCAAGCTGGCTGCCGCATATTCCAAAGAGGCTTCGTCATGTAAAATGGCTTCGCCAAATTCCAGGAAGTTATCGAGTTTTTCAAAGAGTTCATTTAAACGCGGCAATTTTTCAAGAAGACTGATGAGTGCTTCTACTGTTTCCAAATCAAGATTGTAGCTGCGGATCAGCTCGTCATATTGATTGAGTGATTGTTTATCTTGTAAAACGGCTTTTCCAAAGTCGATCCATTCTCCCAAAGTTTCCATGTTCTTTTGATATGTTGGTAAATTGACGAGTAAGTTGACAATGGCTTTCTGTGTTTCTGGCTGCTGTAGTTGCTGTTGTATCGGATTCATTTCCATCATATCCGCGCTCCTCTACATTGTTCCTTTTAGCATGCCGTTCCAGTACATGATTGGAAGTAAGTCTTTCTTCATCATATACATGCTGGCCCGTTCAACGCCTTGGTTAAACGGCATAGATTCCGCTGGTTCCTTTGTATAGTCAAACTCCGCCAAGATCAATTTGTTGTAGCCAGTGACGATCGGGCAGGAAGAGTATCCGTCGTAATGGTGGTTCATTTGCTGGTTACGCATGCTCGCAACAATATTTTCGGCAACGACTGGTGCCTGTTTCCGGATGGCGGCGCCTGTTTTTGATGTTGGCAAGTTGGCGTTATCTCCCAAGCCGAATACATTTTCATATTTTTTATGCTGTAACGTATACATATCCACATCCACCCAGCCGTTTTCATCTGCCAAGGGACTGTTGGCAATAAATGTTGGAGCTTTCATATGGGGGACGGCATGTATCATGTCATACCGAACTTCTTCGATGCTTCCCGTTTCAAGATTCTCAAATATTGCCACTTTCTCTTCCGCTTTGATCTCCTTGAGGTCGCGGCGGAACCGCGCATTGATCTCTTTACGTTCCACTACTTTTTCAAGGGCATTGCGATATTTTACCACATCAAAAATTGCCGGGTTTGCTGAACCGAATACAATGTTCACATTTTGCCGTATCCCTTTTTTTCGGAAAAAATCTTCAGCCAGGTACATGATTTTTTGTGGAGCACCTCCGCATTTCACTGGGGAATTTGGATGTGTGAATAAAGCTGTTCCTGATGTGAAATGACGGATTGTTTCCCACGTATACTGTACATGTTCAAATGAATAGTTACTGCAAACGTTTTTTGTACCGAGTGACTCTTTTAACCCTTTAATGGAACCCCAGTCGATTTCGATTCCTGCTGCGACTACTAAAAAGTCATAGGTAACTGCTGTTTGATCTTTTAAAATAACCTTGTTATGGTCCGGATCAAAAGTGTCGACAGCTTGTTGAATCCAAAAAGCTCCTTCTGGTATCAGGCTTTCCATATCACGTTCTGAATCTTCTTTTTTCGCCGCACCTCCTCCAACAAGGGTCCATAGTGGTTGATAATAATGTTTTTGTGCGGGATCTATAATAGCTATTTCATTAGCTAAATGATGTGACTTGCGAAGTAAACGCGCTGCGACAGATATTCCAGCTGTGCCGGCTCCGACAATAACAACTTTAAAAGAGTTTCTCATGCGTTAGCCTTCTTTCTTATATTCTATGAACTTTCTACTCTAACCTTAATCAAAACAGGGAGAGAATCCTATAGGGGAAATCCCCTAATTCATTCGTGCGAAAAAAGGGGTGTCAATATGGGTGACGTTGTTTTCACTCATTTTGCAGCAATATTTCTATCGTTCTTATCAATGCCCTGCCATTAACGCAAATACTTTGGTTAAAGTCAATAAAGTATTGATCAATCGTGAAACAGCAACGAACCATCAAAAAGAAAACGGGAAAAGAAATGGCCAAGTCAGGCTGCTGAAGATGAAAAGAAGATGCTGATCTTCCCAAAGAACGATCTGTATGGAGGCAAACGTTTTTTATCCGGAGAACAGTTGGAAAGCCAATCATGCCATTATGTATGAGAGATGGGAAAAATAGGGTATTAAGAATAACCCTTGACAATGATGGTTTTGATGATGGATTTTCTCAGAAATGGATTCTTGCCGGGAATGTTACCTGAAACACAAGCCCACTATGGGCTCGAAAGCAATATCAAAAGATGCTTCATCAGACCTTTACTTAACCGTCAACCTAACGAACAGAAATTGGAACGAATCATCACCGCATAACAAATCTCCTTTAATGAAAAACAAGTGGTCAAGAATCGGCGCGCCTTGCTGGCCGCAAAAACAAAACCGGTTCCCTTACGGAAACCGGTTTTGCTTATTATAGCTTTAGTTCCCCCATGCGCAAAAGTTCAACGACAGCTTGAGAACGCCCCTTGACTCCGAGCTTTTGCATGGCATTGGATATATGATTCCGAACCGTTTTTTCACTAATAAACAGTTCGCTTGCGATTTCCTTTGTGGTCTTATCCTGAACTAACAGCTCAAAAACTTCTTTTTCTCTTTTCGTGAGCAGCGGTTTATGAGTGAAATCGTTCTCCTTCAACTATTGTAACCCTCCTTGCCTTCGCCAGCTTAAACCGTGGGGATGGGTATTTTAATTGTCACCACATCATATGTGAATTAAATATCGTGAGTGACATGTTGAAGGCAAGAAAAGGATAAATAGGCTTACGATTACTTTTTTTTACGTTGATTTCCGGGATGGATGTCCCCTGCATCTCCTTTAAATAAGAAAAAGGAGATAATAGCGGATAAGAGGGCTGCTCCAATAGCAAGATATACGCGGATATTCGGTTCGATGTCTGTGTAATGCTTATTGAGCCACCACATTGACAGAAAATAAACAATAATCCCGATCGGGAGCGCATACAAGGCGATTCTCTTCATTGTCAACTTCCTTTATTAAAAAGTATGTATCCGAGGTCCTATTCGTGACATGCAACCATTTTCGCCTTTCAGGAGCTTAACAACTTATTCTTCATCTCATCTGTCCATGGAACGCTTTTTCCTGTCTTTTTGGATACTTGCACCATGGCGCCTCTCCCCGTAAAGCATGGTGAGCCATCTTCACGTGTCGCAAGGTAATGAAGATCTACAGAGGATTTTCCCACCTCACCTACTTTCACATATACTTTTAACAATTCGTCGAAATACACCTGGGCCATGAAATCACATTGCAGATCGGCGACTACCGGCATCGTTTCGTGTTGTTGTTTTACCCAGTTCTGCATAAATCCTTTTTCTTTGAAAAAAGCAATCCGCGCCTGCTCAAAATAAACAAATGGAACTGTGTTGTTCAAATGGCCGAACATATCTGTTTCCGAAAAACGGACCTTCACTTCCTGGTAAAATGAAAATTCTTTTTTCCATTCGTTAAAGTCATGAATATAACTGATTCGGGACATCATGATCCTCCTTTTAAAAAAACAGCAGCTCCACATGGGAAAACTGCTGTTTTTGAAAATGATCTTCTTCCTTAATCCACCATATGGTCGCTTCCGAAGAAGTTTTTAAACATTTGAATGTTCGTTGCACGGTTCATTGCGGCAATCGAAGTCGTCAAAGGAATGCCTTTAGGGCAAACTTGCACACAGTTTTGCGAGTTTCCGCAACCGCTGATTCCACCGTCTTCCATCAGTGCTTCCAAACGTTCATCTTTATTCATTGCTCCGGTTGGATGGGCATTGTATAGGCGCGGGAGCGAAAGTAGAGCAGGACCAATAAAATTGGACTTGCTGTTTACGTTCGGGCATGCTTCTAGACAAACGCCGCAAGTCATGCATTTGGAAAGTTCATATGCCCATTGACGTGTTCTTTCCGGCATCCGCGGTCCCGGTCCAAGATCATATGTGCCATCAATAGGAATCCATGCTTTGATTCGTTTCAACGCATCAAACATTCGGCTGCGGTCAATGACCAGGTCGCGTACTACCGGGAACGTATCCATCGGTTCCAAACGGATGGGTTGTTCCAGTTGGTCAACGAGTGCCGTACACGATTGACGCGGCTTTCCGTTGATTCTCATGGAGCATGCTCCGCAAACTTCTTCAAGGCAGTTCATGTCCCAGGCAACAGGTGTTGTTTTTTCCCCTTTTGCGTTAACCGGATTTCGGCGAATTTCCATCAAAGCGGAGATAACATTCATATTCGGCCTGTATGGCAGTTTAAACTCTTCTGTATATGGCGGTGAGTCAGGATGATCTTGACGAGTTATGATAAAGGTAACTGTTTTGTTTTCACTCATCCCTTGTTCTCCTCTTTCTTTTTGGTATAGTCGCGTTTCCGAGGTTTGATTAACGATACGTCTACTTCCTCGTAACTGAATTCAGGCCCGTTTTTGCCCGGATTATACATCGCCATTGTTGTTTTTAACCATTCTTCATCGTTACGGTCCGGGAAGTCCGGCTTGTAGTGCGCTCCACGGCTTTCGTTTCGGTTTAAAGCTCCGATTGTAATAACGCGGGCAAGCTGCATCATGTTCCATAGCTGTCTTGTAAAGACCGCCCCCTGGTTGCTCCAGCTCGTTGTATCGTTAATGTTGATATTTTTCCAGCGTTCCATTAATTCAAGAATTTTATCATCTGTTTCTTGTAGTTTTTTATTATAACGAACGACTGTTACGTTGTCTGTCATCCACTCGCCGAGTTCTTTATGAAGGACATAGGCGTTTTCCGTACCGTCAAGCGACATAATTTCAGACCATTTTTCTTCTTCCTTTTTAACGGCTGAATCAAATAGTGTAGAAGATAGGTCTTCGGCTGTTTTATCAAGGCCATTCACATATTTTAATGCTTCGGGGCCCGCGACCATTCCTCCAAAAATGGCGGATAGCAATGAGTTTGCTCCTAGACGGTTCGCTCCGTGCTGTGAATAGTCGCATTCGCCGGCCGCGAATAAACCTTTAATATTTGTATGTTGTTCATAGTCAACCCACAAGCCGCCCATCGAGTAATGAACTGCAGGGAAGATTTTCATTGGCACTTTACGCGGGTCATCACCCGTGAACTTTTCATAAATTTCAATAATGCCGCCAAGTTTCACATCCAGTTCGTGTGGGTCTTTATGGGATAAATCCAAGTAAACCATGTTTTCCCCGTTAATACCGAGTTTTAAGTCCACACACACATGGAAGATTTCCCGTGTGGCAATATCACGCGGAACAAGGTTTCCGTATGCCGGATATTTTTCCTCGAGGAAGTACCAAGGCTTTCCGTCCTTATATGTCCAAACACGGCCGCCTTCACCACGCGCAGATTCACTCATTAAGCGAAGCTTGTCATCACCGGGGATGGCAGTCGGATGGATTTGAATAAATTCTCCATTGGCATAGGCTGCACCTTGCTGATATACAATCGATGCTGCAGAGCCGGTATTAATGACAGAGTTCGTTGATTTTCCAAAAATGATTCCCGGTCCTCCGGTTGCCATGATAACAGCATCGGCAGGGAATGATTGGATTTCCATTGTTGTCAAGTTTTGCGCGACAACTCCACGGCAGACACCGGAATCATCTTGAATGATGCCAAGGAAATCCCAACCTTCAAATTTATTGACAAGACCAGCTACTTCATGACGGCGGACTTGTTCATCCAGGGCGTATAACAACTGCTGCCCCGTAGTCGCCCCCGCAAATGCCGTCCGATGGTGCTGTGTTCCTCCAAAGCGCCGGAAATCAAGCAATCCTTCCGGCGTTCTGTTAAACATAACGCCCATCCGGTCAAGCAAGTTAATGATCCCTGGCGCTGCTTCACACATGGCTTTTACAGGAGGCTGGTTAGCCAGGAAGTCTCCGCCGTAAACCGTATCATCAAAATGGATCCAAGGGGAATCTCCTTCCCCTTTCGTATTTACAGCCCCGTTAATTCCACCCTGGGCACACACCGAGTGTGACCGTTTTACGGGTACAAGCGAAAATAGATCTACGGGGTGTCCTTGTTCTGCAATTTTTATAGTTGCCATCAAGCCGGCCAATCCGCCGCCGACGACGATAATTTTACCCTTGCTCATCGTGTGGTTTACACTCCTTTTTAGCTACTTGTTCTATTGGTTATCCGCAATCCGTGCAAAAAAATCAGCTAAAGAATCCTGGTACAAAGGCCAACGCTGCGCGGATGCCAATGACCGAAAGAATGACAAAAAATACTCCCATTACCCAAGATGAAATATATTGTGAACGTGGTGACTGGGTAATGCCCCACCGAACAAGGAAAGACCACAGTCCGTTGGACAAATGGAAAGTCGCAGAAAGAATTCCAATGATATAAATGATGAGCATGATTGGATTGGACAAAATGTCCTCCATCATTTGAAAATTCACTTCTGCACCCAGAGCTTTTTGGATACGTGTTTCCCATACGTGCCAGGAAATGAAAAGTAATAGAATAATACCCGAAATTCTTTGCAGTGTGAACATCCAGTTTCTGAAAAAGCTTAATCTGACTGGATTATTGTCTGCGGTAAATGCAATGTAGATCCCGAGAATAGCATGAAACAACAGCGGTATATAGATAACGACAAATTCCAGAATAATGACAAATGGAAGATTTCCGACAAAACCTGCCGCCCTGTTAAATGCTTCTTCTCCCATAGTAGCGAAATGGTTAATGAAAAGGTGCTGCACCAAAAAGACCCCTACCGGTATCACCCCGAGCAATGAATGCAGCCTGCGCCAATAAAACTCATTTTTTCCTGCCACAATGTAACCTCCCTTAGTACTTTGCATGTGCTTTAATCGTTTGTACAAATTATGGATGTCGAATAACACAATTCTTTGTAACAATTATGTGACCATATTACATTCTACTCCCCTGTTCATGGCTCGTCAAGGCAATGGATTCCAATATTCGAAATTCAACGCCCTACAGAATTTTCCCTAAGCTGTTCAAAAATCGTTTATAATAGAAACTAGCATTAGAGAGGGGTATGAATAGTGGAATCTCTAACTAAAAAGGAAAACAAACAACAGGAAGTGCCCATGTTTGCCTACGAACTGCTCAGAGATGTTCTCATTCCGGACTTGCTTGGCGATGACATATTCGAAATCTCTTATTTGGCGGGTAAAAACTTGGCCAGAAAGTTTCCCCTGTTATCAATCGACGAAGCTTTGTCGTTTTTTGCCGAAGCCGGATGGGGTCATTTGCAGATCGTTCATGAAAAAAGAAATGAATACAAGCTTGAATTAAGCGGCTCGATCGTGAAAAGACGGCTGCAAATCAACTCCCAATCTTGTTTCCGCCTGGAATCGGGTTTTATTGCCGAACAAGTACAGTCGATGAAACAAGCATTGGCGGAAGCCTTTGAAGAAATCGACAAAAAACAAATGAAGGTGATCATCACCGTCAGATGGGATAAAAACGACCCGGTAGGTTCGTGAATCCCTTATTTGCGCTATTCGTCAGAAATGCATCCCTTTGGGCACGAAGGAGTAGCCTGCTCTATTTAGAAGCAGGCTTCTTTTCCTGTATCTTTTATTTTTCAGCCGATTGCAAGACGCCTAGTTCAAAAGCGTCATGCAAGCTTTGAGCCGCTTCTGTCATGCAATCTGAATCGACGACGGCAGACACTTTGATTTCAGACGTGCTGACCATTTTGATTTGAATATTTTTATCAGCCAACACTTGGAACATTTTTGCGGCCACTCCCGGATTAGAGACCATTCCGGAACCCACAATTGATACTTTGGCAAGCCCCGTCTCACACTCAATATGCTCAAATCCGATTGCATCCTTTTCTTGTTCCAAAACCTGGACTGCTTCTTGACGGTCCTTATTTTTAATAGAAAAAGACAAGTTTGTTTTTCCACCTTCAATTTGACTTTGAATAATGATATCAACATCAATATGATTTGCCGCCAAAGTAGAGAAAATAGCCGGCAATCCGGTAATTTCATTTGAAAGACCAAAAACGGTCATTCTCGTAATTTGATCTTCAAAAGCAACTCCGCGAACAATGAGATTTTTTTCCATAGATACTTCCTCCTCAATCACAGTTCCTTCTTCATCTTCCACGCTCGAGCGGACTTCCAGGCTGACATTATGGTTTTTCGCAAATTCAACTGCCCGCGGATGCAATACGCCAGCACCCAAGTTGGCCAATTCCAACATTTCATCATACGAAATGGATGAAAGCTTCCTTGCTTGCGGGACGTAGCGAGGATCAGAGGTGAATACGCCGGTTACATCCGTGCATATGGAACAACGTTCTGCATCAAGGGCCGCTGCAAGTGCCACTGCTGTCGTATCAGAGCCGCCTCTGCCAAGTGTTGTGATTTCCCCATCTTCGGTTACCCCCTGGAAGCCCGCCGCAACAGCAATCTTCCCTTCTTGAAGAATTTCTTCCAGATGGTTGGTTTTTACATCAACGATTCTTGCGTTGCTGTGGACTTTTTCCGTAACAATTCCGGCCTGCCAGCCGGTCAGGGAAACAGCCTGCTCTCCCATTTCAGTCAGCGCCATGGTCAACAAGGAGATGGATACTTGTTCACCTGTCGCCAAAAGCATGTCCATTTCACGCTTTGCCGGGTTGTCTGTTATCTGCCCCGCCAGTCCAAGGAGCTGGTCAGTTGTTTTACCCATCGCAGATACTACGGCGACGACGTTCTTGCCACTTTTCTTGATGTTAATAATCCGCTTCGCCGCCTGCTTGATTTTGTCCGTGGTACTTAATGATGAGCCGCCAAATTTAATGACTACCGTTCCCATTTACATGCCTTCTTTCTTTCTCATAATAAAAAAGCAATGAGAAGCTGCTCTCATTGCTTGTGATACACGATGCCACATCATATCGACGCACAATCTGAGATAGCCCTCCAGCATGAATGTACCTTCATGCTGACAATCCTGCACTTCTTCAATGCAGAACCAGCAAAAATAATGATGGGTCTTATTTTCACTTCGGCGATCCTTCCCTTTCACCATCCTTCTTCGAAGCCCACACTTCTCCAAACGGTTACTCTTTAAGGACCGCACCTCTATCAGTTTGTTAAATTTGAATTATTATAGCATGCAATAATCAAACATTCAACTCTGCTCTTCAAACTTCTCTTTCAGCTTTTCGGCAACAGGCAACGGAATGCCGATATTCGTAAAGTCTTCCAGCGACGCTTCTTTCATTTTTTTCAATGAGCCAAAGTGGCGAAGAAGCAGTTTCTTCCGGGCCGGCCCTATACCCGGCACTTCATCCAATGCGGACTGAAATGCGCTTTTTCCTCTTAGCTGGCGATGAAAAGTAATGGCAAATCGGTGAACTTCATCCTGAATCCGTTGGAGTAAATAAAATTCATGGCTGCTTCTTCCCAATTCCACCACTTCAAGGGGATCGCCGAACAAAAGCTCAGAAGTTCTGTGCTTATCATCTTTGGCCAGCCCCGCAACCGGTATCTCCAGTCCCAGTTCATTGATTAATATATCTTTGGCCGCCTCTATTTGCCCCTTGCCGCCGTCTATTATGATCAAATCAGGCAACGGTAGGTGATCCTTTAACACCCTCGTATACCTCCGCCGGACGACTTCACGCATTGATTCATAGTCATCCGGCCCTTCAACCGTCTTGATTTTGTATTTACGGTATTCTTTTTTATCAGGCCTTCCATCAGTAAAGACAACAAGGGCAGAAACCGGGTCAGTGCCATGTATATGGGAGTTGTCAAATGCTTCTATACGATATGGCGGATAAATGCCCATTGCCTTGCCCAGTTTTTCCACTGCGCCAATCGTCCGTTCTTCATCCCGTTCAATAAGCGCAAATTTGTCATGAAGGGCCATTTTGGCGTTTTTTTCTGCCAACTCCACCAAATCTTTTTTTAGTCCCCTTTTTGGCTTTAACACTTTTGCCCCGACAAGCTGTTCCGCAAGCTCCTCG
This sequence comes from Siminovitchia sp. FSL H7-0308, assembly GCF_037980985.1. Classification (NCBI taxonomy): domain Bacteria; kingdom Bacillati; phylum Bacillota; class Bacilli; order Caryophanales; family Bacillaceae; genus Siminovitchia; species Siminovitchia sp. FSL H7-0308. Next base: position 1,040,830 of record NZ_CP150282.1, on the reverse strand, counting down.
TCTACCGCTTGGGGAAGAAGAATTTCTTTCGGTTTAAAATGCTGCGGTTGTAAATAAAACTGGCCCAGAAATGTCAAAAACTCTTCCTCTTCCTCGGCATATACCGGAAAAAGGGAAACATCTCTTTCTATTAGCTTGCCATGTCTGATAAAAAAAACCTGCACACACATCCAGCCTTTTTCAATCCAAAAACCAAAAACATCCCGATCTGTAAAATCAGTAGAAATAATCGTTTGTTTTTCCATCGTTGATTCAATATGGGATATTTGATCGCGATATTCTTTGGCCCGTTCAAATTCAAGATTGTTGGAGGCTTCGTACATTTTGTTTTCCAACTCTTTTTTTACATCTTTATAACCACCGTTTAAAAAGCGGGCAATTTCACTTGTCAGTTGTTTGTATGTTTCCTGAGATACTTCATTTACACACGGTGCCAAACATTGCCCCATATGGTAATAAAGGCAAACCCGGTCAGGAAGCGCCCGGCATTTCCGCAAGGGATATATGCGGTCAAGCAACTTTTTCGTTTCATTGGCTGCATAAGCATTCGGATAGGGGCCAAAATATTTCCCTTTATCCTTTTTCACTTTGCGAGTAGTGATCAGCCGCGGATGGCGTTCATTCGTCAGTTTGATATATGGATAGCTTTTATCATCCTTTAAAAGAACATTGTATTTCGGCGAATGCTTTTTGATCAAGTTCATTTCCAAAATGAGTGCCTCAATATCAGATGAGGTGACGATATATTCAAAGTCTTGTATTTCAGATACAAGGCGTTGCGTTTTTGTGTCATGGGCTCCTGTAAAATAAGAACGAACCCGGTTTTTTAATATTTTTGCTTTTCCAACATAAATGATTGTTCCATGCCTATCTTTCATTAAGTAACAGCCGGGAAGATCAGGCAAAATTTCCAGCTTATGTTTGATGGCATTATTCATTCAAGTTACCTCCCGGTGCCAAGCGACTGCCCTACGCTCATATCATATGTGATAAGTTCGGATTAAGCTTCATGCAGCTTCGCGATAAGGTGAAACAAGATTTCCTCATTTAGGGACACGCGTATACGAAAAAAACAAGCTTCCTTTATGCTCTTTCCGCGAGGTAAAAGGACCTTCACATGCTTCCTGAGATTCGGCAACGATGTGAAACAAGTGTCTTCCCCGCTTTCGCTGCGCCGCAAGAGCATACGCATACTGAATGTGCCACCTTGAAATTTTTGTCAAGGCAAACGCTACTGCCCTTAGGGGCGCTTGCATGCTGAGTAAGCTAACTTGAAACACTTGCGATAGCATGCTTCAGGAGCACATGCTTCCTGAGTTGCATTTGACCTTGGTCAGAAAAAAATCCGAGCAATTTCGGCTCGGATTTTCACTTCGGTTTACAAATGTTTGTTGACTAACTCAGCCAATGCTTCTTTTGGCTGAAAGCCGACTGTTTTATCTACTACTTCTCCATCCTTCATGACAAAGAGAGTAGGAATACTCATTACGCCGTATTGGCTAGCTGTTTCCTGGTTTTCATCAACGTTTACTTTGACGATTTTCGCTTTATCTCCCAACTCGCCATCAAGTTCTTCAAGAACGGGAGCAATCATTTTACATGGTCCGCACCATGGCGCCCAAAAGTCGACAAGAACGACTCCACTCCCTGTTTCCGCTGCAAAGTTTTGGTCAGTTGCATTAACTATAGCCATTTTTTTACCTCCTAATAAACTATCCGAAGCTAACGCAAGTATATCATCAGGCAGTGATCCGCGCTAACAATTTGCCTGCACTTTAGTATACCCGAAACAAAAGCATTTACACACGGGGTTTAAGAGGAGGCAACCTTGATTTTCTTGAATTCTTCCGTCAGTAAAGGAACGACTTCGAACAGGTCGCCGACTATGCCGTAGTCCGCCACATTGAAAATGGTGGCTTCGGGATCTTTGTTAATGGCAACAATCACTTTTGAGTTGGACATTCCGGCCATATGCTGGATCGCTCCTGAAATGCCGCAAGCTATATATAAATCAGGCGTTACTACTTTTCCTGTTTGTCCAATTTGCAGGGAATAATCGCAATAATCCGCGTCGCATGCACCACGCGAAGCTCCAACAGCGCCTCCGAGCACATCCGCCAATTCCTTGAGCGGTTCAAAGCCTTCCGCGCTTTTCACTCCCCGTCCACCGGCAACAATGACCTTCGCTTCCGACAAATCAACGCCTTCGCTCGCTTTTGTCACAACTTCTTTCACAATTGTACGAAGGTCTTTTATTTCAACAGTCATCGTTTCCGCATTTCCGGTTTTGGAAGCGTCCTTTACCAAACTATCTATATTATTTGGGCGGATTGTGATCATGAGCGGTTCTTCGGTGCTCACCACTTTTTCAAACGCTTTTCCGGAATAAATCGGGCGGGTAAACGTAAATTCACCGTTCACTTCCTCAATCGCCGTTACATCAGATATTAAACCGGCGCTCATTTTATTCGCTATTTTCGGAGACAGATCTTTCCCCAGCGCCGTATGGCCGAAAACAATTCCCTCTGGCTCTTCTTGATTGACCACTGCCATGAATGCTTGGGAATATCCGTCGGGTGTGTAGTGTTCGAGTTGATCATCTTCGACCACTACGACCCGGTCTGCACCGTATTGAAAAAGTTCATTTGCTTGATCTTTGACCGATTTGCCGATCAGTACAGCCGTTACCTCTCCGCCTGCAGCTATTTTTTTCCCTGCGGCAATCGCTTCAAACGATACGTTTCTCAATATGCCCTCACGCAATTCACCAAGTACCAACACCTTTTTTGCCATCACCTATAACCTCCTGTTTCTCTATATAAGAATCCGAAATCAGTTAAATCACTTTGGTAAGCAAGCCAGCCAATTCTTTCACCTGGTCGGAAATATCCCCCTCCAAAATGCGGCCTGCTTCTTTTTGCGGCGGTAGGAATATTTCAACCGTTTTGGTCTTGGCTGCTACGTCATCTTCATCGAGATCCAAATCATCCAGTTCCAGTTCCTCCAGCGGCTTTTTCTTGGCTTTCATGATTCCAGGCAAAGATGGATAACGCGGATCATTCAGTCCTTGTTGGGCTGTTACGAGCAAAGGAAGCGAAGCTTCTATGGTTTCAGAATCACCTTCTACATCACGGACAATTTTGACGTTTTCACCTTCAATTTCGAGTTTCGTAATCGTTGTCACATATGGTATATCGAGTATGTCGGCAACACGGGGGCCAACTTGTCCGGAACCACCATCAATAGCGACATTACCGGCAAGTATCAAGTCGGGATCCTTGTCTTTTAAATATTCGCCCAAAATGTGCGCGACAGTCGTTTGATCATATTCATCCAGGTCATCTTCGATGTTGATCAAAGCTGCTTTGTCCGCTCCCATGGCAAGGGCGGTGCGCAATTGCTTTTCGGCTCCCTCATCCCCAACCGTTACGACTGTTACTTCCCCGCCGTGGTCGTCACGGACACGGATTGCTTCTTCAATCGCATATTCGTCGTATGGGTTGATGATAAACTCGGCCCCTTCTTCATCAATCTGGCCGTTAGAAATCGTAATTTTCTCTTCCGTATCAAATGTTCTTTTCATCAGTACAAAAATGTTCATTCTATGACCCTCCCAGTCTTTGAAAATCAAAAGTTGCTATTCTCCTATAAATTTGGGCTCCCTTTTCTCAATAAACGCCGAGATGCCTTCCTTTCCATCGTTTGAATCAAAAAGTTCGCCAAATCTCTTGGCTTCCAGTTTCAGCCCTTCTTCAAACCGTCCGCCATGGTAAAGCAACTCGATGGCCGCCTTTAAAGAGAGTGGACTCTTTTGCGCGATTAGATGTACCATTTCTTTTGCCTTTTCCAGCAATTGCTCTTCCGGATAAGCATGATTGGCCAGTCCCCATTTAACTGCTTCATCCCCCGTGAGCGGAGTACTTGTAAATAACATTTCAGCCGCCTTTGCAGTTCCCACATAGCGCGGCAACCGCTGTGTTCCCGCAAAACCGGGGATCAGCCCCAATTGCAGTTCCGGAAGCCCAAGTTTAGCGTTTTCACTTACAAGCCTGATATGACATGCCATGGCGAGCTCTAGACCACCCCCAAGCGCAGCGCCATGTATTGTAGCGATAACCGGTTTTGAAAAGTTCTCAATCTTTTCCAAGACTTCCTGTCCGTTTTGGGCGAGACCAGTAAAGGCTTCCCCACTTTCAACCGCTGTGAATTCTTTAATATCGGCACCGGCAGAAAAGAAACGGCCTTCGCCATACAAAAGAATTGCCCTTATTTCCGAATCATGTTCAAGGTCTTCGAACACGCTCGCAAGCTCCTGCATCACTTGCCGAGACAATGCGTTCGCGGGCGGACGTTCAATCTTTAGGATCGCTGCATTCCCCTCTTTAGTGACAGTGATGAACTCCATTATGTAGTCCTCCTTCTTTATACACTGCTTTTTAATTTACACCCATACAGGATTAATTCATGTACTTTCGGGGCAAGCGCAACCAAATCATACTTATGTTCATTCAAAACCCACGTTGTGGCTGTTTCATCCATCGTGCCAAAGATCATTTGCCTTGCAAGCCGGATATCCAAGTCGGCGGCCAACTCCCCGTTTTCTTTTCCGAAAACCAATATATGGTCGATCACTTCTAAATATTCTTTTAGCACTTCGTTAATTTTAAAGCGGAGCGCCTTATTGGATTGCCGCAATTCAAGCTGGGTCACGATGGCCAAGTATTGGTCTTCGGATAAAATCCGAAAGTGGTTTTGAATCATTACTAATAATTTCTCTGCTGCCGTTTTTTTTCCTGCTGTTACTTCATTTATTTTTTGTACAAACATGCCCATTTTCTCTCTAAAGACGGATATGAGAACATCCTCTTTGTTTTTAAAGTAAAGATAGATTGTGCCATCAGCGACTCCGGCCTGGCGGGCAATTTTAGAAATTTGGGCCTGATGGTAACCATTTTCGGCTATTACTACCACAGCCGCCTCAATAATTTGTTTATATTTCGGTCTGTTTCTTTTCACATGTTTCACCTTTCCGCACCATAAAATGAATGATTGTTCATTCATCATTCTATCCTAAAGGTTCATTTTTCATCTGTCAAGCAATACCGTGCAGAAGAAAAGAGCCCGCCGGCTCCAGCAATACGCCTTTTTCATTGTCCAACAAACCAAGGGAAAATCGCTGTGAAGTTTTCTTATATGTGATAAAAAAATCGTCCGTCCGATCTATCCAAGCTTTTCATCTTGCGCCTGATTTTTTTGCTCTTCCTCTACTAATACTCGGCGCAAGACCTTTCCTACGGCTGTTTTGGGCAATTCATCCCGGAATTCATATATTCTTGGTACTTTGTATGCGGCGAGATGCTTTCTGGCATATTCATCAAGTTCCTTTTCTGTCGACGTCATTCCTTCCCTGAAAACGATATAGGCTTTCACCGTTTCACCTCTGTAAGGGTCGGGAACACCGGCAACTACCACTTCTTGAATCGCTGGATGTTCGTACAGTATCTCTTCGATCTCACGCGGGTAAATGTTAAATCCACCGGCAATAATCATATCTTTTTTCCGGTCAACGACGTAAAAATAACCTTTTTCATCCATATACCCGAGATCGCCGGTTAATAACCAACCGTCTTTAAATGTTTTTTCCGTTTCCTCGGGCATGTTCCAATAGCCTTTCATGACTTGGGGACCCTTAACAGCAATTTCCCCCACTTCCCCCGGCGGCAGCGGGCTGCCCGTTTCCATACATAGGATTACTGCATCTGTATCGGGCCAAGGCACTCCGATACTTCCTTTTACCCTGTCTTTTGCCCACAAGAAGTTGGCATGGGTTACAGGGGATGTTTCTGTCAGGCCGTATCCCTCTACAAGCTTTCCACCAGTGATTTTCTCAAATCTTTCTTGTACCTCTACTGGAAGCGGTGCAGAGCCGCTAATACATGATTCAATGGAAGAGAGATCGTATTTTTTAATATCCGGATGGTTTAAAAGCCCGATATACATCGTTGGTGCCCCTGGAAAAAGCGTTGGCTTTTGTTTATGGATTGTTTTCAACGTTGTTTCGACATCAAACTTTGGCAGAAGAATGATCTTGTACCCTTGCATTACGCCTAAAATAAGCACTGTCGTCATTCCATATACGTGAAAGAATGGCAGGATGCCAAGAATGCTTTCTTCTCCTTTTTTCATCTTGTACAGCCATGCGTCACATGCTGTCGCATTGGCAATCAAGTTTTTGTGGGTGAGCATAACCCCCTTCGGTTTTCCAGTTGTTCCCCCCGTATATTGAAGGAGTGCCAGATCGTTTTCAAAATCAAGATCCGTTGTGACCGGTTCTGCTGTTGACTGGGCCATAACTTTTGGAAAAAGATGCTGGCTGCCTTCATGTTGGACATTCACAACCATTCCGGTCTGCCTCTTTTGAATAAAAGGATAAATAAAATTCTTCGGGAAAGGCAGATAATCCTTGATAGCGGTTACAATAATATGTTGTAAATTCGTTTCCTTTTTGACTTTGGCGACTCTGGGATAAAGCAAGTCGAGAGCGATGATTACGATAGCCCCTGAGTCTTTCATTTGGTATTCCAATTCCCGTTCGGTGTACAACGGATTCGTCTGTACGACGATGGCTCCGGTGTATAAAATGCCATAATAGCTGATAAACGCTTGCGGACAGTTGGGAAGCATGATTGCGACACGGTCGCCTTTTTTCACACCAAGGCTTTTCAAGTAATTGGCCATTTTGAGAGAACTTTCATACACTTCTTTATATGACATTTCCTTGCCCATAAAATGAATGGCCGTTTTATCCGGATAACGTTGTGCAGCTTCCGTTAAATATTGCTGGACCGGCTTCTCTTCATATGTGAGCGTTTTCGGAATTTCGTCAGGGTAATGCTCTAACCATGGTTTCATACAAGTATAGTCCCCCTTTTCATAAACAGAAAATTTAAACTTATGCTTATTATATTACAATAAAATCTTACATACAACGAATTACATTATTTATAGAATAAAAGAAACGCAAAAAACCGCTTCGGTAAAAAGCGGTTTTACATACGGACTAAATATATAACTCCTACCAATACGAAAATTGCACACACGACAAATAGTACTTTTGCCAGTTTTTCCACCGTTTCCTCCTTAATATATGCCGGCACCAATGACGAATGACAATCCGATCGATATGACCATTGAAATCAAGCCAACAGCGGGGTTGCCCTGTTCAATTTCTTCGTCAATTTTAAACTTCGGCGTTAAAAATTCAAATATAAAATATCCCGTCAACAACAGTAAAAAGCCAAACATTCCCCAGCCAAGCATGACGAACAATCCATCATGATGCAAAATGGAATGTCTGAAAATATTGGCGATCCCAAAAATTTTCCCGCCGGTAGCCATTGCCACCGCCACGTTTCCTTTCTTGATCTCTTCCCAATTGTTGTACTTCGTTACAACCTCAAATATAAATAGGAAGACCACAATACAAAGAACCGTAACACTATAGTAACCTGCCGTTTGGACATAATTGTTTTCCCAAAACGAGCCCAAGATCATCGCTCCTTTTTTGTTTTGGAAGAGTGTGGCTTCATCTAAATTCAACAATGGTCACACCGCTACCGCCTTCTCCCGCTTCTCCCAATCTAATACGTTTCACAGCGCGATGACGTTTCAATAATTCGGAAACTCCTGTACGAAGAGCCCCGGTCCCTTTCCCATGGATGATCGATACACGGGGATAATTGGCTAAAAGTGCGTCATCCAAATATTTCTCGACCTTCCGAAGGGCATCTTCATATCTCTCCCCGCGAATATCCAGTTCTACTCCGACATGGTAGTCCTTTCCTTTAATGGAAGCGAGCGGCTTCGGCTCTTTCTTTGGCTCGGATTGAATGAATTCCATGTCTTTTTCCGCCACTTTTATTTTCATGATGCCTGCCTGAACTTGCCACTCGTGTTGACCGGTTTTTTCAAGCAATATGCCTTTCTGGTTCAAGGTGGCGATTTTTACTTCATCACCAGGCTTAAATGAGTGTGCTTTTAGGTTGGACTTCACTGTTTCCTGCCCATCACCCATTTGCGGAACAACCGTTTCCAACCTTCTTCTTGCCTCAATAAGCTCATGTTCCTTGGCCCCTGCTCCACTCGCCAGCCTCATTTGGCGGAGTTCCTTTATGATTTCTTCCGCTTCAGCTTTTGCTTTTTCAATGACTTCAGAAGCTTTTTGCTCCGCTTTTTCATACAACTCTTGTTTTCTTGACTGAAATTCGGACATCTGCTGTACAAGATCCTTATGCAGCTTTTCCGCCTGCTTTAAATGAGCCATTGCTTCTTCATATTTTCTTTCTGCTTCGTGTCTGCTTTTTTCCAGTGAAGCAATCATATTTTCCACTTCGTTGCTCTCGGCGTTAATCAATGATTTTGCATAATCAATGATCCGATCCGAAAGCCCCAGCCTCTTCGATATTTCAAAGGCGTTGCTTCTGCCGGGAACACCGATTAACAGTTTATATGTCGGACGCAGCGTTTCAACATCGAACTCGACGCTGGCATTCACAACCCCTTCCCGGTTATAAGCATAAGCTTTTAGCTCCGGATAATGGGTCGTTGCAATAACGCGCGCTCCGCGCTTATAAACGTCATCCAGGATCGAGATGGCAAGAGCGGAACCTTCTTGTGGATCCGTACCGGCACCCAATTCATCAAAAAGAACGAGACTTTCTTCATCTGCTTTTTTCAAAATGTCAACGATATTGACCATGTGAGAAGAGAAAGTACTTAAGCTTTGCTCAATGGACTGCTCGTCTCCAATATCAGCATAAATCTGTTGGAAAACAGCTGTTTCGGAGCCTTCTGATACAGGAAGAAATAATCCGGCCTGCGCCATTACCGTTAAAAGTCCGGCCGTTTTCAACGTGATCGTTTTTCCTCCGGTGTTTGGGCCAGTAATGACAATGGTTGAATATTCCTGGCCAAGAGATATATCGTTCGCAACCACTTCATCTGCGGGAATCAGCGGATGTCTCGCACGGTATAGATGGATAACGCCCTTTTTGTTAATGTTTGGGCGAGTAGCTTGGATGTCTTTCGCAAATCGTGCTTTTGCAAAAATAAAGTCCAGTGATTCCATGATATCCACCAAAAGTTGCAGATCATCGGCAAACTCTGACACATTTGCTGAAATCTCCATCAAAATCCGTTCAATTTCCCTGTCTTCCCTTAATGCGAGTTCGCGAAGTTCATTGTTTAAGTCAACGACAGCCTGCGGTTCGATAAAAAGGGTTTGTCCGGAAGAAGATTGATCATGGACGATTCCAGGATAATTTGCACGGTATTCCTGCTTCACCGGGATGACGTACCGCTCATTTCTGATCGTAATAATCGCGTCTGAAAGCATTTTTTGTGCATTTCGGCTGCGGACGAAACTATCGAGCTTTTCCTTGATTTTTCTTTCATTTCTCCGCATTTGCTGCCGGATATTTCTGAGCGCATCACTTGCTGAATCGAGCACGGCGCCCCCGTCGTCTATCGCATTTCGGATTTCTTTTTCAAGCTCACTCATGGTGACGATGTCATTCACTTTTTCTTCCAGTATGGGGATCTCCACTTCATTTTCAAGCAAAGATTCAATAAAGCGTTTTATCGTCCGCCCTGCCCGTATCATATCAGCTATTTGAACAAGTTCCGCCGAGTTCAAAACTCCTCCGATTGCCACCCGTTTAAGATGCGGTCTGATATCATGGATACCGCTTAATGGCGCATGGCCCCTAAGTCGCAAAACAGTGGAAGCCTCATCAGTTTCCTGCAAAAGCATGGAAACTTCTTCAAATGAGGTGGAAGGTTTAAGTGTTCTGATTTGTTCTGCCCCGAGCGTTGAAGAAGCAAATGGTTCCATTCGGGAAAGAATTTTATCAAATTCTAATGTTTTTAATATCTTTTCGTTCATGGGGTAAAACATCACTCTCCCATTATTAATCGCCGCGTTTTAAGAAGGCAAGCAGCTCGTCTTTTTTCCATGTGTTTATAACAGATCCCGGACGGATCCAGCCTTTTTTCGCATATGATACGCCGACATCCATATATTCCAAATGACTGATGTTGTGCGCATCCGTGTTGATGACGATCTTCACTCCGGCTTCCTGGGCTTTTTGGAGATGACTGTACGCCAAATCAAGTCTTGCCGGATTGGCATTCAATTCAAGCACCGTATCCGTTTCTTTGGCCAATTCGATCAGCATGTCCATGTCTACCTCATAACCGTCACGCCTTCCAATCAAGCGCCCTGTCGGATGGGCAATGATATCGACATGCGGGTTTTGCAAGGCATTTGTTAAGCGTTTCATTATTTGGGACTTGGGCTGAAAAAAACTGGAATGGATAGAGGCAATGACAATATCAAGCTCAGAAAGGAGCTCATCTTCAAAGTCCAGTCTTCCATCCGGCAATATATCCATCTCGATTCCAGATAAAATGAAAATATCGTCATATTTTTCATTTAAGGCTTTGATTTCTTCATTTTGCTTTCTCACCCGGTCGGGCGTAAGGCCGCCTGCAACCCGCAAAAATTCAGAATGGTCCGTAATGGCCATATATTCATACCCTTTTTTTCTGCATGCTTCGATCATTTCTTCAAGGGAATAGGCGCCATCCGACCAAGTCGTATGCATATGAAGATCACATTTTATATCGGCTAATTCGATCAACTGTTTTGCTTCCGAAAAATGTTCAATTTCTTTTCCATTCATCCTGATTTCAGGAGGAATCCAAGGTAACTGAAAATGTTTGAAAAATTCTTTTTCTGTCTGAAACGTCTCCACTTTGCCCGTTTCAGTGTTTTCCACTCCGTACTCGCTAATTTTTTCGCCCCGTTCTTTGGCAATTTGGCGCATCCGGACATTATGTTCGGCGGATCCTGTAAAATGGTGTAGGGCCGTGGCAAATTCGCTCGGTTTAACGATCCGGAAGTCAACAGAGATTGTATAATCGGCTTGCAGGTGCAAGGTTACTTTCGTATCTCCGCTCACAGCGGCTTCTCCATCCAATTTCAGCAATTGTTCTTTTACAGCCTTGGGATGCTCTGTCGCTATGACAAAGTCCAAATCCTTGATTGTTTCCGATAAGCGCCGTAAACTGCCGGCCCGGGAAAATTGCTTGATTTCTTTGACTTCTTTTAAATAGGACTCTATTTGCTCAGCAAATGGAAGCATATAAGCAATCGGGAAGCGGTCAGGCTGTCTGCCCATTTGTTCAAGAGCGTTTTTAATGTTTTCTTCTGTTTTTTTCCCAAAGCCTTTCAGCTTCCTGAGCTTTCCGGCAGCGCATACTTCTCGTAAAGACTCCACGTCTGTGACATTTAATTCCTTATAGAGCCTTGCGATCGTTTTACCGCCAAGCCCCGGAATTTGCAGCAGCGGAATCAAGCCTTTCGGAACTTCTTCCTGAAGTTGCTCAAGAACGGAAGAAACACCATCTTCCACAAATTCCTCGATAACAGCGGCCGTTCCTTTCCCAATCGCCGGAATTTCGGTGAAATTTGTTATCTCGGAAAGGCTCCGGTCATCTGCTTCCAGCGAGGCAGCCGCTTTTCTAAAAGCAGCTGTTTTAAAAGGATTTTCCCCTTTTAACTCCATGTATATTGCAATCTTTTCCAATAAACGAATCACATCTTTTTTGTTGATTTCCATATTTATGTCACCAACCGTTCTCATTCTCCTGCCTATCATTGTAGCAAATTAGCAAGACAAAAGAAAAACCTCTCTTTGCGCAAAGAGAAGCTTAGCTTTTAATGTAGTTAAACCACATATTCTTGACCTCGCCGGAAAGGAAAGGGGTGTAATGGATGATCCATTTGGCGAGGATGGATTGATCGAGAGCATCCTGGATATTGGAAATCGGCAATAGGGCCCCAATATATAAAAGGATGAACAGCAAAATATAGATTTCCAAAAAGCCCAGTATGCCCCCAGCCCAGACATTCAGTGTCTTTAAAATTGGAAAGCTGGCGACAAAATCCAATGCCGAACCAATGATCCCAAGGATAATACGAACAGCAATAAAAAGGATGACAAAAGCAATGGCCCGATAAAATGCTTCATCAGCGCCCGCTCCATCCAATAGTATTTTCATAGTTTGTCCATGATCAAAATCAGGGTAAGGAACCCAAAGTTTCAATTTTGGTGCCAAATCATCATAATAAATGTATGCGACGATAAAAGATATGATAAAGCCAACCATGTGAATAAGCTGCAAGATAAATCCTCTTCGCAACCCAACGAAAAAACCGGTGGCCAATAGAATCAATAATACTAAACTCAACATGAAAAGCTCATTCCTTTAAGCGTTCAAGCTCTTTTTCCAAATGTTCGAAGCGCTCGTGCAGTTTAATATAATCATGAACGGCATTGACAGCCGTTAGTACAGCTAGTTTGCTTGTATCGAGATTTGGATTCGCCGAGCGAATCTCATACATCTTCTCATCCACCAATCGGGCCACTTTTTTTACATGTGCTGACGTTTCCGTCCCCGTAATGATATAATGTTGGCCATAGATTGTAACAGGAGTGCGGATTTTTTGATTTCCCGACAAATCGGATGCCTCCATTTCCTAAAGAAATCCCACTTTCTTATCATATCACGAATAAAAATAGATGGGAATAGATGTCTAAATTTGTTTATTCCTGATCTTTCATGTAAGGGAGCAATGGATATGGCAAATATTGTTATTCAAGCAAAGCGAGCAGAAATAGATAAAATGAAAGAATACTACCGTCCATTTTTAAAAGACACTTCTCCTCCAGGCAGTGTTTTTTCTGCAAAAAAAGGCGGATGCACGATCACGGCCTACCGTTCGGGAAAAGTAATGTTTCAAGGTGTTGGACGTGAAGGGGAAGCTGGAAAGTGGGCGAACCTACACGATCTGCCAACGGCTACAAAGCCGAGAAAAGCTTCCGGGACTCCGCTTCCGGAAAACATTACCAACCTTTCGGTCATCGGATCGGATGAAGTCGGTAAAGGAGATTATTTCGGCCCGCTCGCTGTCGTGGCAGCCTATGTAAAAAAAGAGCATATTCCTCTTTTAAAGGAACTTGGTGTAAAAGACTCCAAGCACTTATCAGACAAGCAAATTACGGACATCGCCAAAGATCTTCTCACGTTTATTCCCTACAGCTCGTTAAAGCTCAATAACAAAAAATACAACGAGGCGCAGGCGTCTGGAATGACGCAAGGAAAAATGACGGCCATCCTGCACAACCGGGCTCTCTTGCATGTTTTGGAAAAAATAGCACCGGAAAAGCCGGAAGCGATCTTGGTTGACCAGTTTGCGGAAGCCCAAATATATTTCCGCCATTTAAAGGGGCAAGAAACAATTTTAAAAGAAAATGTCTACTTCAGTACAAAAGCAGAAAGTATCCACCTTGCTGTTGCCGCCGCTTCCATTTTGGCGAGGTACTCCTTTTTGCAAGCAATGGAGCAATTAAGCAAAAAAGCCGGTTTTTCCCTTCCGAAAGGGGCCGGCTCCATCGTGGATGTTGCGGCCGCCAGGCTGATAAGGAATAAAGGTTTGGGCGCTTTGTCCGAATTTGCCAAAGTGCATTTTGCCAATACTGAAAAAGCGAAGAAAATAGCGGGGATTTCATAGTGCGAAAAGGGGCGCCGATTAATCAGGCGCCCCGTTCAATTCAAGGTGTAAAAGCTTATCATCATTTGCGGCAGGTGTTCCCCTGCCATCCGTATTGTTTGTTATAAAAAACAAATCATTTTTCTCTATGAATATATCTCTAGTCCGCCCTTGTCCCGTTTGAAAAATATCGGCATTTCCGGTTGATAAATCATATTGAAAGACTGCCTGGCCCCGGAGCCCCGCAATGTAAAGCCTGCCATTGGCATAGGCGATGCCTCCAGGCGCCCACGTCTTTTCGCCTGTGTGAAACATCGGGGTTTCCATTCCTGCTTGCTGCTCATCCCCCTGGATGACAGGCCAGCCATAGTTTTTTCCGGGTTCGATTTGATTTAATTCATCATGTGCGCTTGATCCATGCTCTGAAGCATACATATTTCCATTATCATCCCAGGTGATGCCTTGCGGGTTGCGGTGGCCATACGAATAAACGGGAGAGTTTGGAAATGGATTATCAGAAGGGATCGTTCCATCCATTTCAACCCTTAATATTTTTCCGGCCAAGCTGTTTACATCTTGGGCTAAATCAGGTGCGGAGGCGTCTCCTGTTGTTATAAACACTTTTCCGTCCGGCCCGATCTTTATCCTGCCGCCATCATGAATGTGAGCCCCCGGTATTCCCTCCAGTATGCTATCCGTTTCCATCCAACCGTCCGCCTCTTTTTTCAACCTTATAAGCCTGTTGAAAATGTCTCCATTTTCTTCATAAGTATGGTAGGCGAATGCTTCCAAATCCGTATTCGGGATAAGCTCCAGTCCAAGGAAACCCGCCTCTCCCCCGGTAAATATATCCTTTGTGGTCATGACAGGCAACCGGCTATATTCCCCGCTTTCTGGATCTACGGAAACAATCGCGCCATTCCTTTCACTTATATAAAACTGGCTCCCTTTCTTTGTAATCGACCACGGTACGGATAGATGATCGGCAATAACTTCAGGAGCAACCCTTCCGGAAGCCGGCGCTTCTTCTTTTCGTTCGGCGCTTTCGTTCTGCTCCTGCTCTTTTTTAGAGCAAGCGGCTACAACAAACAATATCATCAATACATACCATACCTTTTTCATAACCGATCCCTCCATGGATAAAGTGAAACTTCTAGCCGCGGCGAGCTTTTACGCCGCTGACTGTGAGTTGAGCCAATCGGGCGATTACTGGCAGTTGATTTCAATGAAAAACCTTGCTATTTTACAAATCAGTTTAAATAGAAGTCTTACTGCAAGTTAACGCCGGATAAGGTGAAACTTCTAGCTGCGGCGAGCTTTTACGCCGCTGACTGTTAGTTAAACCAATCGGGCGATTACTGGCAGTTGATTTCAATGAAAAACCTTGCTATTTTACAAATCAGTTTAAATAGAAGTCTTACTGCAAGTTAACGCCGGATAAAGTGAAACTTCTAGCCGCGGCGAGCTTTTACGCCGCTGATTGTGAGTTGAACCAATCGTAAGTTACTGTGGGGACTTCAGCTAATCGTTCGTTGGCCAATTGCGATTGCTGGCTGGAGGCTTCAGCTATTGTTAGTTAAGGCAATCGGCAGTAACTGGCTGTTGCTCTCCTCTTCCCATTATTGTTTTACCCAGATGGCGAAGTGGGGATCTTGCTGCTGATCAATCTGATTCATGTTAAAATACAGAAAAAGAAAAATGCCGACTGAAGGAGATTATGTATGTGCATTATATTTGCCGCCTACAAATCCCACCCTGATTTCAACCTGATTGTCGCCGCAAACCGTGATGAATTTTACAGCAGGAAAGCGGCTCCGGCCCACTTTTGGAAAGACGACCCCAACATTCTTGCGGGAAGAGATTTGGAACAAATGGGTACATGGATGGGCGTAACATTAAGCGGCCGATTTGCGGCTTTGACAAATTATCGAGATCCAAACGAAGAACAGGCAAACAAACAGTCCAGGGGACACATCGTCCGAGATTTTTTATCGGGATCGGAAGAACCGGAACATTTCTTGGATAGTCTCCAAAGCAAGAAGAAAAACTTTCGCGGGTTCAATCTGCTCGTTGGAAATCAAAGCTCACTGATGTACTATTCCAATATCGAAAACAAAGCAAAAGCACTGCGCCCAGGAGTTTACGGCCTGAGCAACCACTTGCTGAATTCCCCTTGGCCTAAAGTGGAAAAAGGAAAGGCATCTATGCTCAAATTAATAGCTGAGAAAACAATAGATCATGAAAAATTGTTTGAAATACTCCGTGACGATGAACCTGCACTGGAGGACGA
Organism: Siminovitchia sp. FSL H7-0308; assembly: GCF_037980985.1. Taxonomy (NCBI): domain Bacteria; kingdom Bacillati; phylum Bacillota; class Bacilli; order Caryophanales; family Bacillaceae; genus Siminovitchia; species Siminovitchia sp. FSL H7-0308. The sequence continues at coordinate 1,024,925 of NZ_CP150282.1, read as the reverse complement.
ACTCCCTAAAACCGGAGTTCCATTGGATTTAGAAAAAACGCTTTCATCTATCTTTATCCGAAGTCCCCATTATGGAACCCGCTGCTCGACAGTCCTTACAGTCAGTAAGAAGGGGGAGGTGCAGTTGATTGAACGAACCTATTCAAACCCTTCGGAACATGAACGCCGTTTTCAGTTTAAGATAAACGAATTTTCATAACGGAAAATTCAGATATATCCTTTATATAAAAAGCTGTTTCCGGGTTGATGTGCCCGTTAAACAGCTTTTTATTTTTTAGGCAAGTGTATGACGACTCCTTGAACAACACGAATATTTTCATCATCTACTTGTCCTTCTTGTTCGTCCTCTTTTCTGCTCCAATTTTTAACGAGGTAAAATAAAGCAATTCCATAACTCGCGAGTTGGATCGCTTTAAGCAGTCCCCCGCCAAGCTGCTGGTCATACACAGCCGTTATCGACGGAATAAACTGGGTGGCGGTCGCTTCATAAATCGGGTAATGCACCTGATGGATGATAATCAATAAATAAATTCCGATCGGCATGAGCAAAACCGCGTTTAAAAAGATATAAGCCACTCTTGTGAAGTAAGAAAACTTGCTTATTTCCGGAAGCGGCATAATAATCGTCCACCACATTAAAAAGCCCATAAACATTAAAAATAATTGACTTATAATGGAAAGAAGCAAACTTTCGTGGACGATGTTGAAAAACCTCGGAACAAAATAAACGGTCAAGGCACCGTTAAATAAAAGCGCCGCCATCCAAGGATGACCGAACAACTTAATCGCAAATTTTAAACGATGATTCCAGAAATACTTTCTGGCCCACTCGGCCGGCATGCTTAAAATGAGAAGCGGCAACACAATAAATAGAAGCGCCATAATTTCAAAGACGTGGGCACTAAACAAAAATGTGTCGGCAATCACTTTCACCGGGCTTCCTTTCACAATATAAAAGATAAAAGCGGCGATAAAAAAGTATGTGACTTGCCTTTTGGTCACGACATACCGGGAAGAGCTGGCCACCTTTTTATAATATAAAAATGACAATAGAACTACAGCAACAAAAGTAACGGGGCTCCACAATTCTAACCAGGAATAGCCTGAAAGAATAGTCGTGTTCAAGTAATTGGTCCCTCCTCTCCCGCATTACTCGACTTGCCTGCAGCACATTTTATTATTATCTTATCATGTATTTTCCGGTGCCGAAACCTTTAGATGACAAATCCGTGAACAATAGATATAATCGGGTTTTTAATGAAAATCTGGGATAAATTGGAGTGCGTGCCGGCTCTTTTAAACCACTTTATATCGAAGGCTCTCCCATATGAATTCCATAGATTGACTTTTTAACGCCGGCGATTCGAATTTTGCCAAGTGCAAGGCGAGTGTTTTAGATGGAATCCTTCCCGAAAGAAAATTCCGGGGCGATTATGCCCCGGAATGTGTGATTAGCTTCTTAATTCCGCCCCCGCTTTTTTCTGGACAGCCTCCACTACTTTAGAATGGGCTGCCGCCACTTCTTCGTCGGTGAGCGTTTTGTCAGGAGCAGCAAAAGTCAGTGAGAATGCGATCGACTTTTTGCCTTCCGGCATATGCTCTCCTTCATAAAGATCAAAGACATATATATCCTTGAGCCATTTCCCGCCCGCATCCTTGATAATAGATGCCAATGTGCCGGCATCTACGGCCTTGTCAACCACAAGCGCGATGTCCCTTGAAATCGCCGGAAAGCGAGGAATCGGCTTGTATCGCAATTCCGGATGCTCATAATGAAACAGCGGTTCAGCCATCAATTCGAACAAAATCGTATTTTTTAAATCGAACTCTTTTTGCAAGTGTGGATGCAGCTGGCCGACAAATCCAATTTCTTCGCCGGCTAAATAGATTTGCGCCGTACGACCGGGATGCATGCCTTCAATTTGTGCAGGCTTCCATTCGATGTGGGGATCCACGCCGAGCTTTTTGAATAACGCTTCTAAAATCCCTTTTGCCACGAAAAAGTCAACCATTTTTTCTTCCCCTTGCCATGGATGGTCAACCCACATTCCTGTCATGGCCCCAGCGATATGTTCCCTTTCTTCTGGTTGGCGCCCTTCTCCTTCGTTTAAGAAAACGGAGCCGATTTCGTAAAGAGCAACTGATTCATTTTTCCGGGCAATATTGTACGACAAGGATTCCAGTAATTGGGGAATCAGGCTTAATCGCAGTCGGCTTCGCTCCTCACTCATCGGCATAGAGAGCTTTACCGGTTCCCGATGTTCAAGAGAGAACATCACTGATTTGGCTTCACTTGTCAGCGAGTACGTAATCGCTTGGAATAATCCTGCCCCTTCAAGGAAGTCTCTTGTCATTCTCCGGTTTCTTTGTGCTTTGGTCAACCCACCGGGAGTTGCCTCTCCTTTTGGCAATGTTTTTGGCAAACGATCATAGCCATACAACCGGGCCACTTCTTCAATTAAATCTTCTTCAATCGAAATGTCGCCGCGTCGTGTTGGGACTGTGACTGTAATAAGGCTGCCTTCGATTTGAACCCCGAATTTTAAACGCTCAAAAATCTTCTTCACTTCATCCATACTAATTTCCGTACCAAGTACACGATTGATTTTTTCTAAAGTAATGGACACAACCGCCGGCTCAATCGATAAATGATTCGCTTCGACAAGCCCTGTCAACACATCTCCGCCTGCATATTTGGCCATTAATTGCGCCGCCCGCTCGGCCGCGGGGCGCACCCGTTCCGGGTCAACACCTTTTTCATAACGCTGGCTTGCTTCACTTCGAAGGCCGTGATACTTTGAGGTATCGCGAATGGATTGTCCTGAAAAATAAGCCGATTCTAGTAAAATCGTTGTCGTATCGTCGTTTACTTCCGAGTCGGCGCCCCCCATAACACCCGCAAGTGCTACTGGGACTTTTCCGTTTGTGATGACAAGCTGTTCGGAAGTCAATGTCCGCTCAATTTCATCCAATGTAACGATTTTCTCCCCTTCGCGGGCACGACGAACAACGACTTCTTTGGAGCCGAACAGGTCATAATCAAAGGCGTGCAGCGGCTGGCCATATTCAAGTAAAATATAGTTTGTAATGTCAACAACATTGTTATGTGGCCGGATACCGGCTGCCATAAGACGCATTTGCATCCAAAGCGGCGACGGTCCGATCTTCACATTTTTAATGATTTTGGCTGTATACAACGGATTATCCTCGGGTGCTTCTACTTTGACGGAAATCATACTTTCCGCTTTCTCGTCTGTTTCGTTGATTTCAATATCCGGCAAGTTGACATCTTGGTCAAGGATGGCCGCTGCTTCGTATGCCATGCCCAGCATACTGAGGGCATCTGCCCGGTTTGGCGTTAAATCAAGCTCAAGTACTTCATCATCCAAATTGAGCAGTGGTATCGCGTCGGTGCCGGCTTCGACGTCATCCTTGAAAGCGTAAATACCGTCTGCGAACTCTTTGGGAACGAGCTTTCCTTCGATCCCAAGCTCCTGAAGGGAGCAAATCATGCCGTTTGACTCTTCTCCACGGAGCTTCGCTTTTTTAATTTTAAAATTGCCTGGCAGAACAGCCCCAACTTTTGCAACGATGACCTTCTGTCCTTTTGCGACATTTGGTGCGCCGCAGATGATCTGGACAGGCTCGCCTTCTCCAATATCCACGAGACATTTTTTGAGTTTATCCGCTTGGGGATGCTGTTCGCATTCAAGGACTTCCCCTACGACAATTCCTTTCAATCCTTTGCTGAGCTGTTCTACCCCGTCTACTTCAATTCCGCTTCTCGTTATTTTTTCCGCCAGTTCGGCGGCTGTTATATTTCCCAAGTCAACGTATTCTTGCAGCCATTTATAAGAAACTAACATGTGTTTACCCTCCCGATCTATTCTTGGACAGCGAATTGTTTAAGAAAACGAATATCATTTGTATAGAAATGGCGAATGTCATCAATTCCATATTTCAGTATGGCGATTCGGTCAGGCCCCATTCCAAACGCGAATCCTGTATATTTTTTCGAATCAAAACCGGCCATTTCCAGCACGTTCGGATGAACCATGCCCGCCCCCAAAATTTCTATCCAACCCGTTTGTTTACAAACGCGGCAACCGTCGCCCTGGCAAATTTTACAGGAAATATCCATCTCGACGGATGGTTCCGTGAACGGGAAAAAGCTTGGACGCAAGCGAATTTCCCGATCTTCCCCGAACATTTTTTTCGCAAACACTTCAAGCGTTCCTTTCAAGTCACCCATTGTAATGTCTTCATCAACGACAAGCCCTTCGATTTGCATAAATTGATGGGAGTGTGTCGCATCATCATCGTCACGTCGATATACTTTTCCTGGACAGATGATTTTGACCGGCCCTTTCCCTTTGTGTTTCTCCATTGTTCGGGTCTGTACCGGCGATGTGTGAGTGCGGAGCATGATTTCCTCTGAGATGTAAAAGGAATCCTGCATATCACGCGCTGGATGTCCTTTTGGAAAATTCATTGCTTCAAAATTGTAATAGTCCAATTCCACTTCGGGACCTTCCGCTACTTTATATCCCATGCCGATAAATAAGTCTTCCACCTCTTCGATAATTTTCGTAAGCGGATGACGGCTCCCCATTTTAACCGGCCTGCCGGGAAGCGTAATGTCGATTGTTTCCGATTCAAGCTTCTTGCGAACAGCTTCTTGTTCCAATTCCTCATGTTTGTTTTCAATCGCTTTGGCAATCGTCTCTCTCACCATATTGGCGAGTGCCCCCATTTTTGGGCGCTCTTCCGCTGATAATTTGCCCATGCCCCGTAACACTTCCGTAATGGGCCCCTTTTTTCCCAGATACGCAACACGAACTTGATTTAACTCTTTTAAATTAGCGGCATCTTTAATTTCCACAAGCGCCTTCGTCTCCAAGCTCTTTAACTTTTCCTCCATTTATGAATTCCTCCTTCTTTTATTGCAAATAAAAAAAGCCCGCCCCCAAGCAAGGGACGAGGCTATGGTCGCGGTACCACCCTTATAAACATGTTATCATGTTCACTTCATTGTCATAACGGCCGTGCCGGGTCATCTTTACGCTGTTGTTTGCCAGACAGCGGTCCCGATGCCAACTCGAGAGATGAACTTCACCTGGATTGTCACTGAAAATGCTTGCAGTCAAGGCACTTTCTCCCTGTAAGTTTCCTCCGGTTACTTTTCTCCGTCATCGTTTTTCCATATAGATATTCACATTATAGCCGTTCATTTTGAAAAATTCAAATCATGTTCTTAAATGATACATAAGGATACCGGCAGCGACTGCCACGTTCAAGGATTCACTTTTTCCATAAATTGGTATATAAATGTTTTGATCGGTTATGTCAAGGATTCGTTCCGAAACACCGGCACCTTCATTGCCAACGATCAATGCAAATGATTCCGCTGGGCGTATCTCTTTGTAAGTGACCGCGTTGCGGAGTGCTGTACCGTAAACAGGGATGCCTTGGGCTTTTAATGGCGGAATCCATTCCAGTACATTGCCCGAGGCAATTTGGAGGTGAAAATGGCTGCCTTGGGCTGAACGAATCACTTTCGGATTATATAAATCCCCCGTACCTTCGCCAAAAATAACAGCCTCAACACCCGCCGCATCCGCCGTCCTGATCATGGTTCCGATATTTCCCGGGTCTTGCACGCCATCCAGCAGCAAAAAACGTTTGTTGACAGTTGGATCAGGCTTCACCAACTTTTTTTTACAAAGAGCGAACATACCTTGCGGAGTTTCCGTCCCTGATATCACATGGCAGATTTCCGGGGAAATGAACGTAATGGGAATATCGGCTTCTTTGACATATTCCGGGATCGGCTGATTGTGTTCAATCATCAGCTCGATAAGCTCATCTGTTTTTAGCGCTTCTTCTATCAGATGAGCTCCTTCGATCAAATAGGTCCCGGTTTGGTCGCGCCCTTTTTTTGTATGCAGTTTTTTCCACGCTTTGACACGCGGATTTTTCACAGATTGTAATACGTCCATGACAAAGTATTTCCTTTCTGGTTATATCCCGCAATAACGGATAGTCAGCCCCACATAATCTAAAGGGTATCGAAGGGATTATTCGGGACAACCGCCACTCAAAGTCCGATTGTTTCGGGTCGACAACAACGCACCAGGCATGGCATTTTTTCAATGATGGCAACCACAAACAAAGGAGTGGTGATAGGCAAAATATACGAGTGCAAGCGAAGCGGCAAAGCGGAAATTGACGCATCGTCAGGGCTTGAAAAAAGCGCGAGCTTTAAGATAAGGATAGCTCTTAACAGGAGTTATGGGTGCTTAAGGGTTGCAGACTCATAACGCCGCATCGCGAGCGCCTTCCCCCTTCTGATTAAAGTTTCGCTTTATCATTGTACATAATTCTGACCGTTTGCGAAAAGCTAATAAAAAGATTTGAAAAGGAGTCTAAAGGATGGATATAAATATTCGAAAAGCCGTAATCCATAACGTATCAGATAATGACCAGGCGCAATTGCGGGATACGATCGTTGATGCCATTCAGCGCGGAGAAGAAAAATTGCTTCCAGGGCTAGGTGTTCTTTTTGAAGTCATTTGGCAACATGCTGATGAACAAGAGAAAAGCAATATGCTCGAAACATTAGAACAAGGCTTGAAACAGTAAAAGCGGCATAAAAGCCGCTTTTTTGCTTTAAAAAAGCATCTTGAATGTTAACAAGCCGTAGTGCGCGGCTACACCAAAAACAATAGACCATAACGCCAAGCTGCTTGTCATCCACAGCAGTGTCCAATTTCTCGTTGCTCCAAGGGTTAGACCAATGAAAGCCGCAATGTGAATACCAATGAAAATCGGTCCAAGCAAACTAAGGCCCGGCAAACCATATTTATTCCAAATTCGCTTCGCTCTCTCCAGCCGCTTCCCGGATGTTTTTTGCTCCCCTTTTTTTCTCACCCAAAAATCCTTGATTTTATCAAATAAATATACGAGTAAGATGATTGTCGACAAATTACCAAGAAAAGCCACAATCACAACATAAGTCGACGACAAACCCCGGATGATGCCAAGCGGTATGACGGCAGCCACTTCAATCCATGGTACAGCTGCCAATAAGAAAATAATGACATATTCCCATATACTTCCCATCGTTTCTCCTCTGCAATAAAAAATCACGAATGAACATTCCCAAATTTTATTGCTTTAACCAATGTTTTCGAGCACTACCTGATTCTCTCCGTGCTCCATCATCCATAAATGATGTGCTTTGCCGTCTCCCGATCCAATCTTTTAACGACCTCTGTAATCAATTTCACCGTATTTTCATAATCATCACGGTGCAAAATGGCTCCATGTGTATGAATGTAGCGGGTTGCGATCGTAATCGCTATAGATGGCACACCCTCTCCGGTCAAATGCGTAGCTCCGGCATCGGTTCCGCCACCGGGCATAGCATCAAACTGGTAAGGGATGTCATGCTCGTCAGCGGTCTTTGTGACAAAATCCCGAAGCCCTTTATGAGATACGAGGGAAGCATCGTATAAAATAATTTGCGGACCTTCACCTATTTTTGCTTGGGCTTCTTTTTCCGATACACCGGGTGTATCTCCGGCAATCCCTACATCCACCGCGATGGCAATATCAGGTTGAATGCGGTTAGCCGCAGTTTTAGCACCTCTTAAACCGACTTCTTCCTGGACAGTGCCCACTCCGTACACGACGTTTCCATGCTTTTCATCTTTTAGGTTTTTCAAGACATCTATCGCAATAGCGCAGCCAATACGGTTATCCCATGCTTTCGCCAGCAGCATTTTTTCATTTTTCATTACTGTGAATTCAAACGATGGCACAACCATGTCTCCGGGACGGACTCCCCACTCTTTTGCTTCTTCTTTGCTGGATGCGCCAATGTCAATAAACATATCTTTTATATCAACCGGCTTTTTTCTCGCTTCAGGAGATAATATATGGGGTGGCTTGGATCCGATCACGCCCGTTATGTCACCGTTGGCCGTCACAACCGTTACCCGCTGTGCCAACATCACCTGTGACCACCAGCCGCCAACCGTTTGAAAGCGCAAAAATCCTTTGTCATCAATTTGCGTTACCATGAAGCCAATCTCATCCAAGTGCCCGGCAATCATGATTTTCGGGCCATTTGTTTCACCCGTTTTTTGGGCAATCAAGCTTCCAAGGCCATCAGTGCTGATTTCATCACAATAGGGAGCTATGTACTTTTCCATCACTTCGCGCGCTTCCCGTTCATTTCCGGCAATTCCTCTTGCATCCGTTAACTCTTTCAGCATTGTCAGCGTCTCATCTAATTGCTTCATTTTATTTCATCCTCCATTGATCGAAACTTATAGTTAAATGGCTGAAACGAAAAAAGCGATCTTAATATCCTTCATCTTGCCGTTTATAGTTTACCTTGTTTTTCATTTTATAAGCTTCTTGCACTTCATCCATCGAAAATCCGAGTGAATGTCCCAAAACAAAGTATCTGCGGAGTAACTGTTCATAATCTTCCGCGCTCCTCGATTGGCGCAGAGCGTTCACACGTTCAAATACCGCAAGGAATCCACGGACTAAATCTTCATTTCCTTCATGAGATATAATAGAGAACTCCCTTTCCTCCAACCCGAGATCCAGCCCGATCGATAAAATAAAATGTATGCCATCGACGAATTCCTCTAAGATCTTTTCCCTTTCCGCTGCCGGCTTTTTGCTCCAAAATTTAAAGCATCTTGTTTCATTCGCCAATTCTCCGATTTCTACTAGTAAAGCCAATATTTTTTTGTCTGTTACATCTTCTTTCTGTAAACCATGATTTGTTTCTATATAACGGTCCAGCTCCCGCTGCATGGTAAACCAATCCTGAAAAGTCATTTTTTGGCTCACTCCTCTTTTTTAAAAAATTATACCAGAAATGAAACCTTTTCGCTTGTTTGTACGTATATGGGGTATTGATATTGAATGGGAGGAATCGTCATGATTTTGCTGTTTAGGATCGCTATTTTGGCACTCATTATTTACTTATTTTATACAGCAATCAAGTTTATTATTGATCCAAAGAGGAAGCTGGAAAGCGCCCATGAACAGAAGCGATTCTTTTTTTATGATATCCCTGACAACATAAGAAAAAATTTTCTCATTACTTATAAAGGTGTCATGTTTGAGGGAGAAAAATATTTGGGGACGACTGACAAGTCATTTGAAGTCGTATCCATTTTTGTTTTTCCACATAACAATGATTTACTTCATGGATTGGGTTATGAAGATTTTGTTTTTATTGAAAACGAAATCAAATTGCGTTATCCAAATGCAGTAATTGACTGGAAAAGCCCGATCAAAGAATTGCTGAAAAAAAACAGAGCGGACTAATTTATGCCGAATGGTGGCCAAAAAAATCAGACCATTTAATGACACTGACCCTTTCCCTTAGAATATAAACCAAAATGAATAAAGATATAACAATCATTATGGCCATGAACGGTGAAAAGCTGGTAATAAATTCTCCAAATACAGTGTAGAAAAAAGCGAGCGGAACATTCGTTGCAACTGCTCCCCTCATAAATCCGCGAAAATCAGGCCGCCTTTCCAATAGACAAAGGTTGAGCAAGTGATAATGAAAAAAAGGAATGAGCCTGAGGACCGCAATTTGGCCGACCGTCATTTTTGTATAGGGACCGAACCATTTCGTTTTGATGGACATGAGTTTGGACCGTGTCCTGTGAAGCTTGCCGATGCCAAAATAAAATACGGCCGAAAGTACGAGCAATCCTGCCAATGAATAAGCCGTTCCCAACAAACTTCCAAACATCATACCGCCAGCCATGCAAACAAATGCAACTGGAATAAACATAAATTGCCTGACAACATGAAAAAAAATAAAGATCACGGGGGCTAACATTCCGCTATCCTTCACGAGTGAAAGCATTATAAATAATTGCTCATTCAAGGTGATCACCTGCTTTCCTCTACAATTGTATTTTCATGTTGTTTTGGTTATGACTGATGGCCAAGAAGTAACAAACGGCTTAAATCGTGTTTAGCCACGTACGGATAAATCGGATCGAGCTTACATTTTAAAGTAGGTTGTCGAGCTTCCGAAACGACCGTATACCAATTTCCCTCCGTTATAACGTATATTATTCATTCCTGTTGACAGCCGGAGCCAGGTCGGGAAAATGGATGACCGCATTGAAGGCCTACAAATCCGAGGCGGTGATGGTAGCTATCCGAGCTGCACGTGCTACAGCGGGGAAAGATAAAATCGTTATTGTTACAGGTGCGTTTCATGGGACTTTTGATGGAGTCGCAGCACAAAGGGCTTATACTACAAAGTTTTTAAACAGCACACCAATTAGTTTAGGAACACTATAAACAAAACTTTGCCGAAGATATTATTGTTTTAAAATATGGAGATCATGCGGGAAGTTTCACTTTATTCGTTATTGATCAGAAGCACTATTCCACCTCCCCCCCGGTTAGCGAGGCATAAGGTTTGTATGCATATCAGCCATGAATCTATCATCATATAAAATGAAGTGATGGCCAAACACGCCAGGCTGTATGGAATGAAGCGTAAATCCATAGTGGCCAGCCTTATCTGATCTGCTTGCCAAACGGCCAAGAGCGATTAAGTATTCAAATATGTACGACCAATTCCCTCCAGTGTGGACAAAGTTTCTCCGCGACTGTACAGAAGAGGAACAGAAAGCTATTCTTCGGTTATTGGGAAAGCTTCTGAAAAAAAGTGACTTTTCTCTGTTAAACGAAGCGTTGGCTCTGGCTTGGGCCAATGGCCAGCCAAGTGCCGAAGAGATCCAGCACACTTTTTCTCTCTGATTCATCAGGAAAGCCGACATATCTTCCTTCTTTTTTGTTTATATGTCTTTTACTTTCCTAATATTTGAAATTCTCTTTATAGACAAAAGAGTGTTTCAGGATATGTTTTTAAATAAGTTATGATATGTTGTATTAAACCGAGCTTAAATTTATTCTGGAGTGGAGGGGATCTTTTGGCTCCATTTATTTTAGTAATCATTTCTATTATTGGTTATTTCATTATCTTAAATAGTAAAGTTGAGAATAAGGGGTTAATCATTTTTGAAAAAGTGATATCATCTTTAATTTCGGCATTACTAATTTCATTGTATTTCGCGCAATTAGGTTATACTCCAGTAGAAAATCGAGAAATAGGCGTTCCCTATAGTTCTTTTGAAGAACTATTCGGTATTTATCTTACTTTTTTCTTGCCTGTTTATTTAGTGTATGGAACCGTCCTATCTTATTTTATAGATTATAAATCTGCAAAGCTAGAGATACACAATTTATTTTTAACGTATGTTGTGAAACTTATTGGATATGCTTTAGGAGGCATCTTAAGTGTAGGTGTATTATTAATTTTAATTTCCACCTCAACTTCTATGTTAAATATTGATAACCCATTTAGTATATTAGCAAGCTTAGCAAGCGGAATTGTGCCATCACTACTTTTGTATCACGTTTCCTTACTTGTCAATCTTTTTTTAAAAACACTAAAATTTTATAAGTGAGATGATTTCCTCTTTGTTTCTTACCTTATATCCCACTAGATCTTCTACAGTCATTCCATCCACTCCGGCTGCACCTTTATTCCTTTTCACCTGCTTGAATGCTTGATTGAGGTGTTCTCTTTCCAGAATTTTGTCGAGTAGTTTTTCTTCGTACACGCTCGTTATTTCATCTCTGTCTCGTGAAGTTGGTATCCACTTTTACGCATCATGCCAGTGGTCTTTTTTCCTCTTCCAATCAAGATTTCTAAAACGATAAAATGGTTCTCAGCCTTTCGCTCCTTCTAACTTTCATTAGACTTCTTCACTACTACGTCTTCTGCTGACTTCTCACTATCCAGTCTTACATCGCTATAAGATTTTGGCGCAGATCAGTGAGACCGCGCGAACTCTTTCCCTCCATCTATCTGCCATATATACACCGTATGATCAGTCGTAGCTATCGGACTTTAACTTCTTTTGCAGTCTTATCCTCGTACGTTGCCTCTTATAGATTTCTGTTCGTCAGACCAGAGGTTTGCCTCGAACTTCCTTCAGATTCCACGTCCCATGTACACCCTTGCCATTAGCTAACAGTTCCTACTGCCAAGCCTGTAGTGGACTTTCACCACCAAGTTATAGCCCATGCCGGGCGCAAATAAAAAAAACCATCCCATTATGATGGCATGGTTTTTCATTTACATGTTTACAATGCAGATTTTGCTTTGTTTGCCAGTTCAGCAAATGCTTTTTCGTCAGAAACAGCAAGGTCTGCAAGCATTTTACGGTTTACTTCGATGCCGGCTACTTTCAAGCCATGCATTAAACGGCTGTATGAAAGACCATTCATGCGGGCAGCGGCATTAATACGTGTAATCCATAGTTTGCGAAAATCGCGCTTTTTGTTTCTGCGGTCACGATACGCATACATATAGGATTTCATGACTTGTTGATTGGCAACTTTAAATAATCTATGTTTAGAACCGTAATATCCTTTAGCTAATTTTAATACTTTTTTGCGACGTCTGCGAGTTACTGTTCCGCCTTTTACACGTGGCATTTGATTTCCCTCCTATGATGAATTGCTCAATGAATTATTTAATATTGTCAAGAAGGTGACGGATTCTACGGAAGTCACCCTTTGAAACGAGCGCTGATTTGCGCAATTTGCGTTTTTGTTTTGTAGATTTATTTGCAGCCAAGTGGCTTGTGTATGCATGTGAACGCTTCAATTGGCCTGAAGCTGTTTTCTTAAAGCGCTTCGCCGCGCCGCGGTGTGTTTTCATTTTTGGCATGTCAATTTCCTCCTCAAAATTACTTTTCCGTTTTCGGTGCTAACACCAAGAACATGCTTCTGCCGTCCATTCGCGGTTTTGACTCGACCGTAGCAACATCGTTGCATTCTTCGGCAAATCGGTTCAAAACTTTCTGGCCAATCTCCTTATGGGTAATGGCCCGTCCCCGGAAGCGAATGGAAGCCTTCACTTTATCTCCTTTTTCAAGAAACTTTCTTCCATTGCGGAGTTTCGTGTTAAAATCATGTTCATCAATTGTGGGACTGAGGCGAACTTCCTTCACATTGATCACTTTTTGATTTTTGCGTGCTTCTTTTTCTCTTTTTTGCTGTTCAAAACGATACTTACCATAGTCCATAATTCTGGCTACAGGCGGTTTCGCATTCGGTGCAACAAGCACGAGATCAAGGTTAGCGCGGGCAGCAATATCAAGCGCTTCATTTCGGGATTTCACTCCGAGCTGATTGCCATTTTGATCAATGAGACGAAGTTCACGGGCACGAATGCCCTCATTTACAAACATATCTTTGCTAATAGTTAGCCACCTCCAAGTTTTTTTAAGAATACTTTGTTTGGTAAAATGGGCTGTTCGATCGTTCCTTCACTTGCTTGTTCGCCTATTTTAAAAACATCCAAAACAAAAAAGCACGGGTATGCAGAGGACCCGCGCTATTATCACTTATCATGTAAAATGTGAAAAATAGATTATGAATTCGTAACCTGTCAACAGCCAAATTGCGTCAATCAGGCGAGAAGCGGGCAGCTCCTTCTTACACAAACGAGTATTCGATTCACCTTAGTAAATTTACCATATACAAGAAGTTTTGTCAAATGACATTTGTTATAAATAATAATTGTCCATGTTAAAAATTATGCCATTCCAAATGGCACTTCATATCGCTTGATATAGTGACGACTGCTTTTTGTCTTTTACAATCCTTGTTTTCGATTTTCCCTATGGGAGAGCCTGGATGGAAATTGTAACCATGATTTATCGGCCAAGTGCGTAGCTTGTCGCATTCTATGTGAGTGCGTGTATTGAAATCAGTTGACCATCCAACTATTGTCTCCATTCCGTCAGTCGCACTCTACCTAGAGGAGTGTTTTCACAATTTAGTATGCATTGTAACAGAATATAAGAGATTAAAACCGAATACATACCTCTAACTTTTTTAGAGGGGTCAAATGCTTATTTGCTTTCAGATGATTTCGTTAAACAGTTCCAACTTTTAGTGGTTTTTCCAGCACCATTAGGGCCTAAAAGTCCAAATATTTCTCCTTTTTTTACTTTAAAAGATACATTATCAATAATTATTTTTGAATTCATTTTTTTATGCAGGTTTTTAATTTTTAAGACCTCATTCATTATTATCCCCCTTATTCAGATTAATAAGGACAGTCATGCCTTCTTGAATAGAACCTCCTTTTCACTTGTCGTCATTTTTAAACATTTATTAAAGCACCTCTCGCTTTCTCCACAAGAAAATGCCAATCAGCCCACAAAAAACAACAATCAGCATATTACTAAGAAAAGCCGTAATAAAGGCTGTCTGATCTGCTGGCAAAGACATTGTACTGACATAAAAGAATGGAGCAAACATTCTCGGCATAGTCGTATACACATATGCGATGCTAGTCCCTATACCGAATAGAACAAAACTGATGTACAAATAAGTTTTATTCAACGGGAAAAGTAAGATTATTTGCAGCATCATAAATAAGGCATATAATCCACTAATAAATATCACACTTATCCGAAATAACATCGTTTTGACAGAAAGAGAAGCATTCACCCAATACGGGTAAAACTGCAAACTGTACGTGCTGAAATTCCAATTGTTTTCAAATAACAAACAACCAATCAACAGATGTAGAAAAACGAATAAGAGAAAAAGAAGAACACTTAAGATACTTTGCATCATACACGTAATTCCCCATATAATGACTCGTTTTTGCAATCGCGGCAACACGTAGTTAAACAACTGATCAACAATGGTTGATGAAAGTAAGGAGAAATAAAGAAAAATGAACATGAAAAGTAGCCATGATAAGATAAATGTAAATAATGTCGGACTTTGCCAACCACCAACCGTAAACATCAAAAAGTCTAATGCGTTTCCTTCTAGTTCATAGATTAAGAAATATTGACGCAACCGCAACCCTTGTAAGAAAGCAAGAATAATGAAAAAAAGCAACAGTATGATACTTGTTTTTTTCGTAAATATCGACCTTAATTGCAGGAATACGAGTGCTTTCATTTACTGGTCCTCACTTTATTTATGTCACTGGATCGTATTTTCCACATCATTAGTCCAAAAGAAAAAATAATCCCGATGATCAAATACGCACTGGAAAATGCGTTTGTAAAGTAAGGGACCGAGATCCCAAATGGGGCATAGTTTGCATGCATACCGACAACATATTGTGTAAAAGGTAACCAAAGTAAAAAAGGACTGCCGAGTACATAAAAAATATTATGTATAAAGCCGAGCAAAATGATTACAGCCACCGCAATACCAGCCCCTCTTGTATAAACAGAGATAACAAGCGTCAGCATTCCGATAAAAGTTAGACCAAGTATAAACGTTGTTAGGATCATGACATATGTCATGATGGAACTAGCACGTTGGTCTGCTAAAAAGAGATAATGGTATGTTTCTCCGGAAAAAGGAATACGGAAAACAGCCACTACAAAGAGTGCGGTAATGACAACTAAACATGTAAAGATAATGGCCATCAAAAAAACAATGGCGCATTTCGTGATAAGATAATGAAAACGACTTTCCAATCTGGAAAGTATAAGATATATAAAGCCATCATCAAAATCGGCTGTGATTAAATCTGCAATCAACACAGCAAACAAAACGGGAAATATAAAAAACATCACAAATTGTGCTGAATTAAAAAGGCCGACTATATAATCCTGTACGGTTAGGACTGCCCCTTCTGGGATTAAATCCAATAATTCTAAAAGAGTATAGACATTTTTCTTATTAAAAATAGCATTTAATATGAGTATACCTGTGACAACGGCTAGTCGTTTCCAACAATGCCTCAAATATTTGGCGATTTCAAAAGGCATCATGATGATTTTTTATCCTTTAATAGTTGATAGTCTAATTGCAAATCATCAAAAAATGAATGGAGCTCTTTTTCTGTTTCAAAAGGTATACGAATCACCGGGTTTCCGTCCAGTCTTTCACCAATACGGGCATTTGTTTTTATTTGTAGCACTTTCTCTACATCTTCTAATTTTTTTAGCATTACTGTGTAATAACGCATGTTTTCTTGTAATACAACGGTCTGATTTTCGATCTTAAAGACACGATCACAATAATTTTGGATATCCTCCATACTATGAGAGACAAATAAAAAGCTTGTACCTCTTTTTTTACACTCGTCAATAATGTTTCCGAATAACGATATTCCTTCTTTATCTAACGCGTTAGTCGGCTCATCAAATAAAATAATTTCTGGTCGCTCCATAATTGCTTGCGCTATCCCAAAGCGCTGTTTCATCCCTAATGAGTAAGCTTTCACTTTCTTTTTATTATTTGGATCAAGGCCCACTTGTTTTAGCGCATGATAAATATCTTCCTTATCAATTTGATTCCTAATTTTTGATAAATAATAAAGGTTGTCAAAACCGGTTACATTTTCTAAAAATGTCGGTGATTCAATAAGCACCCCTATCCCGCCAGGTAAATTCCCTACTAATCCTGGTTGGATAGATTTGCCGTTTATAAGGATCTCTCCCTTTGAAGGGTAACTTAAGCCTGCTGCAAGTCGAAGGATAGTTGTTTTTCCAGATCCATTCGCGCCTATAATACCGACAACTTCTCCAGCACGCACTTCAAATGTGACATTTTGTAGAATCGTTTGTTCGCCTATGCTTTTATCGACGCGATGAAATACAATTCTATTCTCTTCTGTCATTCATATCTTCTCCTTTTATAATAACAAAAGCTTTTCTCTTTGAAATTTCCATTCAAACAGCCAAATGACGAATAGATAACTCAGCCCTCCCAGCGCGATCCAATATAAAGGTATAACAGCCCAGTAAAATGTGCTTGTGATATAATCTCCAGCCATAGCCATTGGAGCAAAATCATAAAAAAAAGCTCCTAATTTTCCATCAAGGAAAAGCGGAAATGACATGAAAATTTCTGATAGTCCGATGAAACAAACATACGGAAGCATGATCGAAACATAAAGGTTCTGAAAAATAATGCCAATGATTATCGTCAAACAGCTATAGAAAAAAGCCATAAGCGCACTATTAAGGATAATGAGCAAACAATATATCCATGGATTATGTACCAATAAATCCGTTGCATAATTGATGTTATCAACACTCGGCTTCGTTAATGGAAAAATCAATAGCAAGCTGATAAACAGGAGCAATTGGCAAAAAAAGAGAAATAAAAAACTGCTGAAACCAATCGATAGCACTTTACTGCGAATATACTGCCGCAGACTTGTCCTCATCAAACTATAAGATAATAGACTGGAGCGCCTTTCTTTGATAAAAAAATCTCCTGTTGCTAATGTGACCAGCAAAGGCAGGAAAACCATTAAAACACCAGACCCTCCACCTTGAATCATAACAAAGTATTCAAAAGCGGACGTCGGTGTAAAATAAGGATTCCCAACGGGTTCTTCACTGCGAATGAACAAAATATTGCCCGCAGCAATTAGAAGATAGAAAAAGAACGCCATCCACGTAAACTTTTTCTTTATCAAACTTTTTAAACAATCTTGTATAAATCTATAAATCATGTGCATTCTCCTTAATGCAGTTGTTTAATGGGTAAAAGGGAGTGACTAATCTCCGGCCTTCACATTAGTACGTTAAGGTTCGAAACAGGGCAGCTCATTTAAACTTGATGACGCGAAGTTCTCATTTATGTTAACTAGATTTCCTTCTTATGCCATCCTCTGCTTCACCGTCCTGCAGCCACGAGATTGACCAATAGTCACCACAGAAGACTGGATACAAATATGCTGTTCTCTCTCAATTTTTCAGCCCTTCCTGTCCATCTTTAGCTGGACGCAGTACTTCCGCTCTTCTGACTTCTGATAGTTCAACTGTCCATCGCACTGGACAGGTTACCAAGGGAATTGGGCGTGTCCATCAAACCTCCCTAGGTAAGAATCGTAGTCTTTCCCTCCTTCTGTCCACTTCATTTAATGGATATAACCTTTGTTTTGGTTTGGAAAAATTACCAATCATCCCCAGGTCTTATTATAAAATTCGTGTCCCTCGGACTGGAAGTTTGCCGCCCCCTTCCTTCAAATCCTACTTTACGCGGGATTTCTTGCGTTAAGCTTACATTACTTCTGACTACATGGATGGGACTTGCCCCCTGTAGACTGGCTTATGCTGGGCGTATCAAGAAGAAGAAAAAGCATCAAAGCACGTTTGATGCTTTTTCTTGAAAATTATGGCTCCCAACTTAAGGTAACTCTGTTTGTACGCTGATTAATAATAGATGAGCGAAAAGCTCCTTTTACCTTTGCCCCTTTGGCACCCGTAACGTGGGTATTTGTAATGGTCTTATTTTTTGTGTGGGTCTTATTTGAAGATAATTTCACATTCCTAGGACTCGCAATATTCGAAACAACATCATATTTAGGTTTAGACACTCTCGTTTTTTGTACATTTGATGTCGCAGTTCTCTCTACTGTGTACCACCAACCATTACGGGGTAATGTAATGGTGCTAGTATACCAGGCTGCCAAAACTTGACTAGATAACATGATAGTCACCATTGAAACCATAGCAAAGAGCATTAAAGTTTTTTTCTTCAGCTTAATTTTCCCCATTACTACACCTCTCCCCTTCTTATTTTCCTAAGATTCAGTCACTTTTGAAAAGTGAACTCCCTTGGATTTGTCACTTAAATAAGGTTCCAGTTCCTCTTAGTCTATAATCAAACATACTGCCTAAAAGGTACTGAAAGAATCCCCTCTCTTTCAAAAAACCCTCCCTTCCTATTCATAAGGGAACTCTCTTTTTCGACAAATGCAAATTGAATCTTACTTATGATTATTGCATACATCCTCTCTAATTACACCGTAAATCAACTTGCGGTTTGCCGCAATTAACCTGCGGTTTGCCGCAATCGTTCTTGATGTAAATGAAGTAGTAATTGGTGTATTCCAATTTACTAAGGAATTGATAAAAAATATGATAGATTTTAATGTTGAGTTATGATCCTAATGCTGTCCATCGCAAAAAAGCAAGCTTATGTGTTGGAGTAGTTTATCGATAATGAACATAATTAATGTGGATAATTGAGAATAATTAACGTAATCTAGCACTGTTATAATAGGGCTTTCCTTTGTAACCAGAACAACAGCAATTATAGTACCAACGAAACCACAAAGTATGCCATGTACTTCATGCTGATCACATTAATCATTCCCCTTTATGAACGCACTCATCAAGAGGCCTTTTACTTTTTGATGTAAGGCGAATCGCGCATGTATACAGAGGAATACTTTTAAGCTAACCCTAGTGCACTCGTATAATTGACTGGTTGATAACTAAATCTTCACGATCTGATTGGTAAAAAACAAGCATTGATACCGATAATTAGTATTGTGCCCTTGCGTTTTTTCATTAACGGCACCTACTTGTTTCTATACGCTTTTACTGTTTTATCGTAAGTGCTGAACTTAGTTTATCAGCAAGTATATTTACCTTTGCCAGGCATCGCCTGCATCAAAACAGCCGGAGGATGTTTTTTGTGATTTAACAGTCTCATTCCATTCGATCCTATGATCGTATGGCCCTTTGTAACTGCTTTGCATCATGATTAGGTAATTATACTGCCATTTGAGCTTCTGGAAGTTTGTATCTGTTTTAGCTTTTCATCTTTCTAAAGCTTTTTTTATGTATTTTTCCAAAGTGTTGATCAGGAATATATTGAAAACTTTGTACTTGAATTATCGTTTTCTAAACTAAAATTCACGCATTAGCCGTCATCCATGTCCGCGTCACTTTGACCATTTCAGTTGACCTCTCTACTCCTTAATGATCCACTAAAGCTGTAAGCCTCCTCCCTAATTTTCACATAGCTTTCAGGAATTTTCACCGTAAATCATGTTGCGGTTTTCCGCAAAGTATTTCGGTAGTATCAAAAAAAAGACACTTGGATTAGTCCCGTACCCTACAACCTCCCTGCGTCTATTTTTTCACAGAGAATAGTGATAATAGTCCAAGTTCTTCTGCTTTTAACAGCGCTTCTGTTCTTGAGCCAACGCCAAGTTTTGAAAAAATCTTGGTTAAGTGGTATTCAACACTTCTTTGACTCATAGACAGTTCTAGGGCAATCGCTCTGTTCGTATGGCCTTTAGATATACCTTCTAAAATTTGTTGTTCTTTTCTGGATAAGCTGATACTTCCCAAATGTTGTTTTCCTTTATTGACTGATGGAGCCGCTTCCACTCTTTTTAATTGTTTTAATAATTGGATAGGAATGACTGCCTCATCCCTCAAGGAACATCTAATGGCGGTCAATAATTGTTCCCGTGTGGAGGTTTTGCTGATAAATCCCGATGCGCCTGCATCCGTAAGCAAATTAAAATGGGAGATGACGTCATATCCTGTGTAAATAAGAATATTTGCATCCGGATCGAATTCCAGAATCATTTTTGTCAATTCAATTCCGTTCATCTTCGGCATATATAAGTCGATCAGGTACACATCATATGTTTCTTTTTTCAATACTTCCGTAATTTTATCACTTTCTGTTAACACTTCAGCCTCCATGTCTTGTTCTGACTCAATAATGGCCCTGGTTCCTTCTCCCATGGCAGGGTGGTCATCCACAATTAACACTTTGATCAATCTCATTATCCCCCTGTCTATATAAGATTTGAACTTTTAGCCCTTGATTTTGCGCCGATTCGATCTTTATCTTGCCGCCCATGGAGCGCACACGCTCTTTGATCCCGTATATTCCCATCGTTTTGAAGGAATCATTTAGTTCGCTCATACGAATGCCGATCCCGTTGTCTATATAGGACAACATGAAGCCACGGTTGATTTTTTTCAACGAAATACTCACTTCAGAAGCTTTCGAGTGCTTCATGGCGTTATTCAAAAGTTCTTGAATCACTCTATAAACAGTTAACTCATCTTCTGGAACCATCCTTTGAATCGTAGGGTCCAAATCCGCATGCAGGAGAAAGTTGGAACGTAATTTGACACGCTCGATTAAATTTTGAATCGATTGAATTAGACCTAATTCACTAAGAAACGGTGGCCTTAATTCGTTACATGTCTCTCGGATAAGATGTATATTATCAAGAATTGTTTCTTTCACGTGGTACATACTTTCTTTGAGATAAGGATCTGTCATTTTGGTTTTGATTGCTTCAATGTCCCTTAGGAGCTGCAATTGATCCTGCAAAATGGTGTCGTGAAGATCGATCGACAAATTCATTCGCTCTTTTTCCGATAAAGAAAATAAAAGCCTGGACAGCCACGAAGGATAGGAGTCGTTTTCATTTTGTCTTGTTTTATGGTAATGTTCGATTTCTTCAAACAATCCTTCTATCAGTTTGAAGTTCTCAAGCAAAACACTCGAAAAATAGGCGATATTTTCCAGCCAAATTTTTTCTTGAATATTCAAAGTGGTCTTATACTTTTTCAAACCACAGAAAATAATTTCTTTCACATGATAATGTTCGCCAATGACAACACAAAACCCCGTCTGAACTTCTATAAGTGAACCGGGGTGGCAATTTCTCCAATTCACTTGTTCTATTTCTTCGCTGAAAGAGAATTCTTGTTGATTCTTTACAATCCATCTGTTTAGATCTTTATTTTCCTGGATATTGATATAATGAACTTCTTTTACCCTTAATACCTCTTTTATTTCTCTCAGCAAACTTGCGATAAACCCATTTACTTTTGTTTCGTGTTTCGCCTTTTGAAAAAAATTGTGAAGGTTTGCTTCAACATGATTCTTTTGGCAAAATAAATGATGTCTCAAACGATAATCGATATATTCCTTAATGTACAAAAATAAAATCGCTACAATAAAGAACAAGAAAAAAAATAGGAAAGCGGAACCGGAAAGGATCTTCATATCGAAAACTGTGATTAAAATAATGATTGCAAAAGTAGTCAAAGCAAACGAAAGCAGCGCATAATACTGGAGCCTGCCGAGTAAAAATTCAATGTCAAACAGCTTTTTTGCTCTTTGTAAATAAACGAAAGCAAGTGGGATAACCAATAAAAACATGGATGCCAATTCAGCGGAAACAAAACCTTTCCCCCAAAAAATGTGAGGGATTGCATATAGAATGATAAAAGGACTAAATGCAATCACGAAGGCAGTCAAAAGAATTTGGATGATCGTTTTACCTTCGGAATGTTTATACTTATAGTACAATCTTGCTAAAAGAAAAAGCAACAAGCATACTAACAAAATGAAAAAACCCAATTCAACCATTCTCGTGAAAGCACGGGGCTCGCCATTAAAAAAGAAGTGGCTCGTGAGCACTAGAAAGTAAGCAATATACAATATGTTTATCATGCGATCTTTTACAAACTCGAGATGATGTTTCGAAAAATAACTTTTCAAAAAATGAATCAGTAACACCAATGAACCCGGAAAGGTCACTGTTACTGTCATTCTTCCGACCAAGTCGGCCCTAGCGGATACCGGAGCGCTTAAATAACATAATCCCAATGAAAAGAGAAAGCATATGAGGATCATGGCCGAGCTTTCTTCTTTATTTGCGCAATAAAAATACAGCCCCAAAAAGAATGTCGCAAGGCAAAGTAAAAGGGGCAGAAATAAATACATGAAATACTGAATGTCTACATCTTTATAAGAGATCGCATATGTATTCGTATTCGCTTGCTGATCAACGATTGTAATGGACTTGGCCTTCTCCACATAATTAAACCTGGCAACCGTTTTATGCTCGCCAGGGTCAATGCCATTAATCGCCTGAATAATATCGCCTTTTTCAATTTGATTTTTAGAAGCCCACCCCTTATCATACACTTGCCCTACGACCCATTTTCCGTTTTTATGCTCAACGTCTATACCAATTAATGGATATTGAAGAATCAATAAACCAAAATATAAAATCAGCGCCATCTTTAAAAATACCATTATTGAGAAAATAACATAGGATTTCTGAAACCGCTTCACTCTTATCACCTTAGATAACCGGGCTGTTCCATGCAAGGATTTTATTTCCAAAAACGTGCTTTGGGGACAATGCTTTCTCCAAAGAAAACATCCTTGATTGCTGTTAGTTGTTCTTCATTCACGCCAATCAAACTCGCACTGCCCTCTTTCACCTTGACTAAAATATCCGGGTTGTTTAATAAGTATTGTACCATTTCTATCATTGTTATTTCCCCTTTCTATCAAATTATATAGTCAGATAGTTGATGAATATATTTGCGTTCGACATCCAGCTTGTCCAGCAGACTCTTCGCCTGTTGTTGATACACTTTTTTCATAATTTCAGTATAATGGAGCGCTCCGCTCTCTATGATCAATTTGCTTATTTGCTCCCGCTTGCCCAGCAGTTCCTCTTTTTCAACCGTGCCTTGATAATAAGCACGAATTATGTCCGCGTCATTTCCATCAAGATGTAATAAGTAAATGATAGGAAGCGACATTTTTCTATTTAATAAATCGTTCTTTCCTTCCCAAGTTTTTAAATCTGAGAGGTCGTTATTTAATTGACCGATCAATCCTATGAACTTGGGATATTGTCTTATCTCTTGCGGATAATCATCACGGACCAACACGGCCCCGGACAAACAAGCGAGCGATACCAATGCCCCCGATTTTTTTAACGTCATTTCAAGATAATCCTGTTCTGTGCGGCAATGGCCCAGAAGATCCATATGCTGCCCATTAATGGCAAGTAGCGCGTAATCCAAGAGGATAGATACGGCTTTTTCTTTATTCTGCAATTTTGATTTTCTAATGACATGTACGCATAAAAAAATCATTGCGGTAGATGCATTTAACGCCACGCTGGGCTCCTGCATCCAAAGCTTTAAATCGTCATCACCATCCTCTACATCATCCAAGATATCAAAAGACAACACCAATAGTTCAATCGCGGCTGCCACAGGGATTACTTCGCCCAGCTCCGATCCATTGAGCATTTGATAGTGTAAAATTGTCAGTTCTGCAAAAGGAAATCCTTTGGCAGATTGGGCAGCTACATATTTTTTGAGTGTTTCTTTTAAATCTTCTTGTTGAATTTCCTGATCTACGATCCAGTTTATTGAGTGTACGATTCTGTCTTCGACACTGGTCAACTTTCCTCCTCCCCGCTAGTAAATTGTTCCTATTATGTATATTTTAATACATTTAGCGGAATTTTGCCGCAACCTTCCTTGCGGTTATCCGCAAATCATATTGCGGTATATGACGTAATAGGCAAAAGGTTGCTATGTGAAAGTAAGTCTTTTTTCATATATTTGCTTTTCTTCTAGCAAATATCAACAGAATTTCGCTTAAGCTCGATCGTCCATTGAGCGCAAATATGTTACGGAAATCCGCAACTTGAATTACGGTGAAATCGAATAGTAACTATGTCATAATTTAAACAAAATATAAGAAAAACGGATGGCGTATGAATTTCTTCTTCCTTACGTGACATGAAGCGCGCTCTTTTTTATGTGAAACATTTTACAGAAGTAAATTATTAATTTTTCAAGCTCGATTTAGTTCATCACAACTGCGAATAGCTACAGAATTACGAAAACTGTTATTGAGATCGGCAATGCTCAGCAAAAGCATCAATTTTCTACATCTGGTAGCGGTCTCCAACACCAGTGTTCCTTTTTGGGGTTCTGTCATCTTCTTGTTCAATCGTAGAATTTTCGATTCGGAAGCTAATGAACTTTATCAATTGGATGTTTGCCCCCAGCAGCAATTTCTAAAAAATGGTACGAGAAAACGGAATCAGGCGTTGGATTTAGGAAAGAGGTGAAGCTCGTTGGAGATTCAGGTTCAAGGACTGACAAAGATCATTAAAAAACAGCCCATATTATCGAATGTGTCCCTTTCTTTCTCAGGTGTGTATGGTCTATTGGGACCAAATGGGGCCGGCAAAACAACGTTAATGAAAATATTGGCGGGATTGGCAAGTTTTCAATCTGGAAGCGTGTTCATTGGAGAGGAATTAATCAGTACAGCCACTTATGTGAAACGTACAAATCGTATTGGATTTTTGCCCCATGACTTGATGATTTACCCGGAGCTCAAGATGTATGATGTGCTTGAACATATTGCCATCCTTCAAGGAAGCGAGCTCTCTGCCACATACCACAAACAAATTAAAGAGGTTGCGGAGCAAGTCCATTTAACCGATCATTTATATAAGCAAATCCGGGAATTATCAGATGAAATGCGCCGGCGTGTCGGCATCGCACAGCTTTTACTTCGCAAGCCGTCGATCCTGCTTTTTGACGAACCGACCGCAGGTCTTGTTGGGGAAGAACGTGTGCGCTTTCACAACCTGTTAAAGCAGTTGGGGCAGCGTCACACTGTTATTATTTCATCGCATATTGTAGAAGATATTGAATTTCTGTGTACAAAAATTGGCATTATTCGCGATGGACAAGTGTTGTTTGAAGGCAGTCCGGAAACACTCAAAGAAAAAGCTGCGCATTGCACATATGAATTGTACGTTCCGCCTGCGGAGTTAGATGAAGTGATTGCGACTAAAGAAGTTGTACAAATGCACGAAGAACATTCCTATATGATTGTGCGTGTCCTATCAGATGAGCCAGTGGGCCGACCAGTTTGTCCCCGTTTGATGGATGGGTATCTCACGCTTTTAAAAGAGGTTCCCCAAGGCTTAAGCTGATTCATTTGTACATTCGATATTCAGTTGCTGCGGCTTTCCATTCCTGGCGCTTGCACGATGCGCCTTATTCATGAATACGATTTTTACCTTTCATCTTTACAGGTTGTTGGCTGTTTTTTTCATACAGCAGTATTTCGAAGAAGGCGTATGGATGATCAAAAGATGCCTTTTTTTCATATTGATCTCTTTTATATGGGCTGTTATTTTTTGCTGGCGGGGTTGACCGTCTGAATTAATGACCGGATTTTTTCACCAACATGCTTATTGTTTTCGATGTTTATCTTCTGTCAAATGATTGGCATTGCTATCATAGGTTATAGTGAGCTACCTTTTTATACGATGACCAATCGTCTGGCTTGCCTTTTATCTCGGTGGTATTCTTTATGGGGTATCTGCCCTTTTCAATTAAAAAACGTGGCCAATCCTTGATAAAGGAATAAGCCCAATGACGCCCTGAAATAGCAAATGACAATGATAAAATTGATCTCCTTACAAGGTTTCTATCGCAATCATGTTTATTTCCAAAGAAATGGGAAAAACTTTTTATAACAAATGCGTTTTGGAGGAGATCGCCAATATGAAAAAGTGGTTTTACGTATTTTTAACATCTTTATCCGTTTTTGGAATGGCCGCCTGCTCTGATGATCCTTCCATTGACAACCATCCGAAGGAGCAATTAACACAGTCTGCGAACGATAAATCCGCTAATACGAATGATGACGTTGTAAGGGAAGACGAAAGCGGCAATAATTCGGATGACGGAAATGTGAGAGCAATGGATGAACAAAAAATGATGGAAGAAATCCCTTTTACCAAGTTCAGCCTGGAAATAGATTATGCGCCTGATATGCAATATGACTTCGAATATGAAGTAAATGACAACGGTGCGAGCTATCGTGCGGAATTGGAAGATTCCGTCCATGATAAAAAATTAAAGGGAAAAGAGGCTTTTCAAACGCTTTATACATTAATGCAAGACATCCACCTGGATGAAAACACAACGAAAGAGGAAGCGATGCAACAAATTTTCGATACATTTCAAATCGATGACAATTATACGAAGTTTGAACTCGATTATGTATTAAAAAACGGAACGAAGAAAGAGTTTGAAGATCGAAAATAAGGTTGGAGACGCAAAAACCTCTGCTAAACTGGAGTAGGCTCTGACATTCCCGAATACCGAGCCAAACCAACGACTCAAAAAATCGACAAAAGCTGTAAAATGGATCCCTTGGTCATGTGCAATACTGTTGACTGAAATCGTTCAAAAGCCGAAAAAACGACTATTGGACACTTCCAACTCGGAACTCGATCTCGGCCGGCTGGTGACCGTGTTGGCAAATTCGCCGTTGACGGGCACGAGCTTGCCGGTCCACGGCCATTTTAAGAGGGCTGTTCCGCAATCAGTGAAATCTGATTTGGCGAAACAGCCCTTATTTTTTCTCTCGGACAAAACCTCCACAACCGCTCTCCTGAATGTGGAGGAATGATCCTCATACAATGATCAAACCCACTCCCGGTGATTTTCGCTTATCATACAGGCGGCGAACGTCCTTTTTTCTAATGGAGCTGTAAAGGAAAGGCTATTCCCGCCACTTAAAACCTGCCAGCGATATGATTGGTTGTCTTGCAATCGTCCGATTTCTGTACTACCATGATTTCCCGGGTAATTGCTAGTAGCTGATTCAAGCGGCGGTTACTGATATTTTTCTACAACTTCTTTCAGTTCTTCGATAAATTGCCGGAGCGGAAGCGTTTCTGTTTTTTTCTCGCCGTATTTTCTGATGTTGACTGTTTCAGAGCTTACTTCCTGATCGCCCACAACGATCATATAAGGGATTTTTTGCATTTGTGCTTCCCGGATTTTATAGCCAATTTTCTCGTCGCGCTTATCCATTTCAACACGGAAGCCGTTCGCTTTCAATGTATCGGTGACCTGTTTGGCATAGTCGAAGTGGACATCCGGCGAAACAGGAATCACCTCGACCTGTACAGGCGCAAGCCAAGTTGGGAATGCACCTTTATATTCCTCAATTAAAAATGCGACAAATCGTTCCATCGTTGATACGACGCCGCGGTGAATCACAACTGGACGATGCTGCTTCCCGTCTTCTCCGATATAGGTCAAGTCCAGCTTTTCAGGAAGCAAGAAGTCCAATTGTACAGTGGATAACGTTTCTTCCTTTCCGAGAGCCGTCTTCACTTGGACGTCCAGTTTCGGTCCGTAAAATGCCGCTTCTCCTTCCGCTTCATAATAATCGAGGTTCAAGTCGTCCATCGCTTCTTTCAGCATCGCCTGCGCTTTTTCCCACATTTCGTCATCATCATAGTACTTCTCCGTATCTTCCGGATCACGATACGAAAGGCGGAATGAATAATCCTTTAAATCGAAGTCCCGATATACTTCTTCGATCAATTGAACAACCCGGATAAATTCTTCTTTGATTTGATCGGGCCGGACAAAGATATGGGCATCATTTAATGTCATGCCGCGAACCCGCTGCAGGCCGGAAAGCGCGCCTGACATTTCATAGCGATGCATCGTGCCGAGTTCCGCTATTCGAATCGGCAATTCGCGATAACTGTGGATTTCATTTTTATAGATCATCATGTGATGCGGGCAATTCATGGGCCGCAAGACAAGCTGTTCATTGTCCATGTCCATGATCGGGAACATGTTCTCTTGATAATGATCCCAATGGCCGCTTGTCTTATATAAATCGACACTGCCCAAAACAGGTGTATAGACATGGTCATAGCCAAGCTCCACTTCTTTATCCACAATATAGCGTTCGATAATTCTGCGGATCGTTGCTCCTTTTGGCAACCAAAGCGGCAACCCTTGTCCCACTTTTTGCGAGTTTGTGAATAAGCTGAGCTCTTTTCCAATCTTGCGGTGATCCCTCTCCTTTGCTTCTTCCAGCATTTTGAGATGGGCCTCAAGCTCGCTCATTTTAAAGAACGCCGTTCCATAAATGCGTTGAAGCATTTTATTATTACTGTCACCGCGCCAGTATGCGCCTGCAATGCTTAACAGCTTGAATTGTTTTATTTTCCCTGTAGAAGGAACATGTACGCCCCTGCACAAGTCATAAAATTCACCCTGCTCATAGATCGTGACTTTTTCCTCTTCCGGAATGGCGTCAATCAATTCCAGCTTGTACGGATCATGGGAAAAAAGCTTTTTCGCTTCATCTCGCTCCACTTCTTTCCGTACGATTTCCAAATTTTCACTGATGATTTTTTTCATTTCTTTTTCAATTTTTGGCAAATCTTCAGGTGTCAAGGAATGATCCAAATCCATGTCATAGTAAAACCCGCCTTCAATAACAGGACCGACACCGAGTTTGACGCCCGGATATAACCGCGAAACCGCCTGGGCCATTAAGTGTGCTGTACTATGGCGCAATATTTCCAGTGCTTCTTCACTGCCCGCCGTGACAATTTCAATGCTTCCATTTTCCTGGATCGGTGTCCGCAGGTCGAGCAAACGGCCATTCAGTTTACCGGCTATCGCACTTTTCCGTAAACCCGTGCTGATTGACCCTGCTATCTCTTCAGTTGTCGTTCCTTTTGGGAATTCTTTCACCGCTCCGTCCGGAAAAGTAATTTGTAGTTGTTCAGTCAATGCTATCCTCTCCTTTTCCAAAATAAAAAAAACCCGCCCCCCAGAAAGGGACGAGTTTGTTCACGTGGTTCCACCCTAATTCTCATTGGCAAACAGCCAATGACTTTCAGAAGATGTAACGGAAGTCTCCGCCATTCACTACTGTAAATTCGAGAATGGAGTTCCAAGGGGGTAAGCATTCAAATCGTGTTGGGAAGCTCCCAGCTTCATCTTCCCTCTCTGTAAACCGTAAGTGAACACTCATGTCCTTGTCATAACCTTTTCATGATATGATTATGTAGGTTATTATAGATCGTTGTTTG
The DNA here is from genome assembly GCF_037980985.1 of Siminovitchia sp. FSL H7-0308. Classification (NCBI taxonomy): domain Bacteria; kingdom Bacillati; phylum Bacillota; class Bacilli; order Caryophanales; family Bacillaceae; genus Siminovitchia; species Siminovitchia sp. FSL H7-0308. The sequence continues at coordinate 995,326 of NZ_CP150282.1, read as the reverse complement.
AGGAAATGCAAGGGGTTGACTGATCATTTACGGAAATCGGCAAGAGGAAGAATTTTCAATCTTTCTTCAAAAATGTTTAACAATGTACGGATAATCGCTTTTTCCTCAGAATCGGTGTAAAGTAAAATTTCATTAGGCGCGATGGAAAGAAGCGGAGCGATCACGGCTGAGTCAATATAAACAGGATGATTGAACAATAGGCGGCGATCCACCAGTTTCATGACTTCATCCCTTGTCATGACTTTGGAGTTTTCATCGTAAAAACATACAGGGTCCGTTAGTGACAAGTGAACGAGCTTTTTTTTCGGCTCTTGCTTGTGTAAATAGTCTCTGAGCATGCTAACAAACATTTGATAATCCTGCTCCATTTTATATTCATCAATGGCAACACACAAATATTTCTTCAGCGCATCATAATAATCTTGCAGCCGAAACGTTAACAAAGAATCAAACAAAACGGCATCACTTGTTTCAAAAACGGCGATTACAGCTTGTTTAACAATGGAATGCTCATTCATCTTGCCTGTAAATGCCGTCAGTTCTTTTCGTTTCCCCAAACACATCGCTGTAACAATGTCGATAATTTGTATGCGCTCCTCTTCATTCTCATAAAAAAAGTGAGTGGACAACATCTTATCCAAAAATTCGGCTCTTTTTACATTTATAATAAAGTCCGTTAAAGCTTCTGCATAACGATCCGTGTTTTCGTCTCGCGGAAAAAAGAATACATAACGGTTTTGTTGTTTTGTATAGGATAAATGTACGCCCGTTTTGGTAAAGAAAGATTGTAACTGACAAGCATCCTCTTCAGTTAAAAAAATGAGTTCCAAGACGGCCCCCTCCTCATTCAAAAACTTTACTGCACTGATATATGTATATGGAGGGCACGTCCACGCTATGCCAATGAATGAAAAAAGCGATGGATTTAACTGGGAATGGCGCCGTTAAAAAGCTGCGGAACGGGATTGCGAGATTTTTGTGGGAAAAGTCGCCAGCTTTTCATCGTTTTCGCCAAGTAGCAACTATTCATTTCATTGGAATAACACGATCTGTAACATGGCTTTGGCTTGCCGTTTTGTTTGTCTGGGCTTTTGTCGGGCTTGATTTTCCTCCAGAAGGAATCATTGGAAATAAGCTTAAACATGGCGCAGTTCGTTTTTTGACTTGACTTGCAACCACGTTTAAAGATCGCCATTTGGAACCGTAAAGATCTGGCACATGGAAAATACCTGGAGTTTTCAATTCAAAACGAAGCAGGAGATGTATCCTGCGGCCTAACTTTACACTGCGGGCAGCATGAAAACAGCCTGCATCCTTCACAAAGCATAGTCAGGATACAGGCTGTTTTTTGACAGTACGGTGGAGGCGGGCTTTTTATTTTTGACAGGCCGGTAAATGCAGGCTTATTTATGTCTTCGGTTCGGTCCATCAAGTTTGATCGGCTTGGCAAGATATTTTATGCGCTCCATAATCCGTTTGGCTTTCATCTTCTCTTCTTCACCACGTTGGGTATAAGTTAAGTGGTGTTCAAGACTTTGAAAATCAAAATTAGAAGTAAAAAAGGTTGGAAGATGTTCGTGCATGCGGTATTGCAAAATAGAGCCGAGAATTTCGTCCCTCGTCCAGCTTGACATCGATTCCGCGCCAATGTCATCAAGCATCAGGATGTGCGCGTTTTTGGCAAGCTCCAGCTTCTCACTCAATGTTTGATCGCCAAGTGATTGTTTCATTTCCCGGAAAAACTCCGGGACGTAAACGATAAAAGAGGACACCCCTTTTTCCGCCAATTGATTGGCAATTGCCCCCAACAAATAAGATTTACCGACACCGAAACCTCCATATAAAAACAAACCTTTCATTTTCTTTTGCGGGTCGAATTCGGCGGCAAATTTTTCCGCATATTCGAAAGCATCAATCCTGCCGGGGCTGTCCAGAGAAAAATCGGCAAAGGATGCTTGTAATATATCCTTCGGAACATAAAAGCTCTTAATCAATTTTTCTGTTTTTCTTCGCTCGTCATCAATGAGCTTTTTGGCACATGGCCTGTAATGAACCTCGATCGTTTGGCCATTTATGACGAGAGAAGGTTCATATCCCTCCATCATATTCATACAGTTGGCAAGATCCGGACAATCCGCGCAATTTTTTGTTTGGGATATGTATTCGTAAAGCTTGATTAAGTTGGTTTCGACCATGGTTCTCGTGACGAGTCCGGCGTTTTCTCTGATAAACGCTTGGACATCGGGATGATGTAGCACTTCCTGCTTCAAATCTTCAAACCTTCTTTTAAAAGCCTCTCCCCCGGAAAGCCTGCTTAATGTATCATTGATTCGTTCCACCTTTTTCACCTCCCTGTTTTTGATATTTTTGTTGAATGGCTTTCAATCTGCGGCGACGTTCATCCAGTTTATCGGAACCCTTTGCAGTCTGTGACTGGCTTGTTGGGACTTGTTCTTGATCTTCATCCAGAAACCAGTCAGGAAGCATTTCCGTTCGAATTGGTTTTTTCCGTGCTTCCTTCCCGTCTTTTTTGCTGCTTGCCCATGATTGATATTGGCGATGTTCGCTTTTCGCCAATTCCATCGCCGCTTTGACTGTTTTTATTTTTTTTCGGGCCCAATGGGAAGCGATTTTTTCCATATAATTTTTGGACAGCTTCATATCTGTTTTTAACATGACATAGTGGATCAGCACATTTATGACTCCGGGGTCAAGCTTCTGGCCAAGCATCACATCTTCTACAGCAGTCAAATCAGACATTGCCGGCAGTGCGCCCCCCGATAGATCAATTAATAACTGACGGGGTGATGTCGTTTCCAAATAGTAAATCAACTTACTCTCTTTGGTATCTCCTGGCCCTTCGCTTTCGCGCAGATTCGGCGGCTGAAGCCGGTTGACCAATTGCGGAAGCATATCTTCATTTTCCATTTGATACCAGTCACGTGCCCATTTTCTCAGTTCATCGAGATCAATCGTTTCATCTGCTGTCATGCTGGAAAGAATGATTTTTTGCATTTCCACCTCGTTGATCGAGTAAAGGAACGCCAGCTTTTTGATCGTATCTTTTACAGTCGGCGTCAACAGTTTTCTGGGAACCATAGAAGTTGTTAAACCTGATAATAACAAATCAAAGTCAAAATGATTTCCAGAAATTTGAATCGGCTCCGCCGTTTTTCGCTGAACAAAGGAAGTGTTCTCTTCAGGTTCGCTCGCCTTTTCACCTTTTCCTGAATGCAATGCTTCAACGCTCATTGAAGTAAACACATCTTGGAATGTGCGGGTAATTTCTTTGTATTCAGCAGACTTTATATTTTTTTCCAAAAATTGGCCTTTCAGTTTCATAAAGTGAGTGTGGCCTATTTTTTGATAAAGATAGATATTTAACATACCATCTGTAAAAAACTGTTCGGCAGATAACGGGGGCTGAAGTTCATAAATATAGGCTCTTTTTTCATCGGTGCTTTTTCTGTAAGTTTTTAAAAGTCCGATCCCTTCCAGTTTTAATCTTGCTTCGTAAATTTCTTCCAAGTTGAGTTCCATTAAATTCATCAGTTGATAATGGTTCCATTCATTTGAAGATAGGCTGTTTTTTTCCACGGCATATGTAAGTGTATTGTATAAATTTGTACTGACTACTCCGATAAGAGGCTGGTATAAAAGTGAAATCACTTTCTTATCATATTCATGGAGTACACCGTTCATTGTAACAAAAAGACTATCGACAGGCTGAACTTCATTCCAATATTGCTTCACGCCAAACACACTTTCACTAATCTTTTTTAATCAATTCTTTTAACTCGTCAAGAAATACATTAATATCTTTAAACTGTCTATATACGGAAGCGAAGCGGACGTATGCCACTTCATCCACTTTTGCCAACTTGTCCATAACCATTTCTCCGATTATTTCGGATTTCACTTCAGGCTGGCCCAGACGGCGCAGTTCGCTTTCAATGTCATTTGTAATTTTTTCAAGCTGATCAAGGGTGACAGGGCGTTTTTCACAAGCCCTAATCAAACCGCGTAAAATTTTTTCACGGCTGAATTCTTCACGTATCCCTTCTTTTTTAATGACGATTAGAGGCATTTCTTCGACTCTTTCAAAGGTGGTGAAGCGGTGGGAACAGCGTTCACATTCCCTTCTTCTTCTGATGGACCTCCATTCGTCCGCCGGTCTCGAGTCTACGACACGTGTACCATTATGCTTGCATGAAGGACATTTCATCTTCTCAGCTCCGTTCCAGTGTGCTTCTCCCATTATACAGCAATTGAAGAGGAAAGAAAAAGGAGAAAAACGGGAGGCAGGGGATTGCCTTGAAAAGCTTTTCGGTAAAACAGCATAAAAGGAAAAATGATACATAAAATATCTTGTTTATACGGATTGATATGGTACAGTAAATATATATAAATAGGAAATTTGGAGGGGGAGTCCTTTGAAAGAAAGCACTAAGGAAGAAATAGTTTCCTGGATGAAATCACTCGCATTTGCAGTTATTATCACACTTGTTTGCAGACAATTTCTCTTCTCGCCCATCACTGTATTTGGAGAATCCATGTCGCCTTCCTTTGAGGATCACGACAAGGTAATCATTAGCAAAACCTCCAAAATTCAACGGTTTGATGTGGTTGTTTTTGATGCGCCGGACAACGAAAATGAGCACTATATTAAACGTGTCATTGGACTTCCGGGAGACAGCATTGAAATGAAAAATGACACTCTTTATATCAATGGAAAGCGATTCAAGGAGCCGTATTTAACGGAAAATAAAGAAAACAATCCATTTCACAAACTGACCGAGGACTTTTCTTTACAGGAGAAAACTGGAAAAGCCAAGGTTCCGGAACAAATGTTGTTCGTGATGGGCGATAACCGCTTAAACAGCAAGGATAGCCGTACATTCGGGCTCATTTCTTATGATGCTGTGATTGGCGAAGTAAAATTCCGCATTTATCCATTTGAAGCATTTGGGCCATCCAGCTAATGACGGTTCATATAGCATCCTGCTATTGAGGTATAAGACGAGAAGGAAAATCGGTAATGAAGAGCTGGCCAATGTTGCCCGTTATTATCGGAAAGCTATTTACATTGATGAAGCTTTTTCGAACAGGCTTTATATTGGTGGAAGCTTATCGAGTTCCTTCGTTGGACGGACACGATAAAACAGATGGATGGCCGGGTTTGGGCTTTCTTCCCTTGGACGGCTACGACTAGCCGGGTTTGGGACGCTTTTGCGATTTTTTTCTTAGGTGCGGTTCGCAGGGGTTTGGTAACCGCTTTTGCGATTTTTCTTGAGGTGCTGTTCGCAGGGGGTTGTGACCGCTTTTGTGATTTCCTGCCTTGGACGGGACGATGAACAATAGATGGATGAACTCTTTTACGATTTTCTCTCTTGGATAAGGACGATTAGTCGGGTTTGGTAACCGCTTTTGCGATTTTTCACACTTGATGGCAAGGTTGACCTTGAAAGAATTTCATGCCGTATTTACTAAAAGCACCTTCGGAATGGCGCATGTTATTTTAACATACACGTCCGAAGGTGTTTTATGTTTCTCATTTCAACAGGTCGGTGCAGATCAAACAGATTTTTCCGCCTGATTGATTTTAAGGGCTTTTTAGAAAACCCTAAATTAACCAGCTTTTACTTCTTTTTTGTTTAGTAAGGATGCTACATAAGTAACGAGATCCACTACACGACAAGAGTATCCCCACTCATTATCATACCAAGCCAATACTTTGACTTTTTTTCCTTCCATGACAATTGTGGAAAGTCCATCAATAATCGCAGAGTGCGGGTTTGTATTAAAATCAATCGAGACGAGTGGTTCTGTTGTAAATTCCAATATACCGTTTAAAGAACCATTGGCCGCTTTTTTAAACGCATTGTTGATCTCTTGTACGGTTACTTCGCGTTTTACATCCACAACTAGATCTACAAGCGATACGTTTGGTGTTGGTACGCGAAGTGCCATTCCGTGTAACTTCCCTTTTAATTGAGGGAGGACAAGCGACAAAGCTTTTGCAGCCCCGGTTGTTGTGGGAATGATGGATTGAGCGCATGCTCGGGCACGGCGCAAGTCTTTATGCGGGTTATCAAGGTTCTTTTGGTCATTTGTATAAGCATGAACAGTTGTCATTAAACCATTCTCGATTCCGAATGAATCGTCCAGTACTTTTGCAACAGGCGCAAGACAGTTAGTCGTACAGGAAGCATTTGAAATAATGTCATGCTTATCAATGTTTAAGTCGTTTTCGTTTACTCCCATCACAATTGTAACATCTTCATTTTTCCCTGGCGCGGTCAAGATGACTTTTTTGGCACCGGCCTCAAGATGCATTGCAGCCTTGTCACGAGCGTTAAATTTTCCCGTCGCTTCAATGACAATGTCTATATTCAATTCATCCCACGGAAGTTCACGAGGATTGCGGTTATTTAACAATGTAATTTCCTTGCCGTTAACTACAAGGGCTTGTTCTTTCGGTTGCACATCAGCCTCGAATTTTCCGTGAGTTGTATCGTATTTAATAAGATGGGCAAGCGTTTCAGGCGGATAACTGGCATTGATCGCCACGATATTAAAACGGTCCTCCATGATCGCTTTTCTAAATACCATGCGGCCAATACGGCCAAATCCATTAATCGCAACATTAGCCTTCATCATTACCGGGAGCCCCCTATATAGTGTTATACTGTAATTTCATATTATCGTAATTAGTATAACATAATTATCATAAAAAGGAACAATAAAATGTGTCTGTTATCTTAACCAAAAACAAGAGCGCCCATCCACTCCTGTTTAAGGTACCATTTTCCATTTTTTAATGAGGTCTTCGACTTGTCTTTCTGTTTCACTGAGCGAACCATTATTATCAATCACAGCATCGGCCATTTCCTTTTTCTGTCTTAATGGCAGTTGCGATGCGATCCGTGCCCGGGCTTCATCTTCCCTGAACGAATTTCTTTCCATAAGTCTTTGGAGTTGTGTTTCTTCGTCAACGTAAACGACAATCGTTTTATCGACCATATGAAGGAGATTACTTTCAAACAATAACGGAATATCCAAAATGATTGTTTTTTTTCCGTTTTGAATGGCCGCTTCCTGCCACTCTTTCATTTTTTCCCGAACAGCGGGATGTACGATGGCATTCAGCTTCTTTCTTTTTTCCTCATCATTGAATACAATAGTTCCAAGCTTTTCCCTATTGAGTGTCCCGTCATTTTGTATAATGCCCTCGCCAAATTGACTTACCACCTGCTTATATGCGGATGCTCCGGGTTCAACAACCTTTCTTGCCGCGAGGTCTGCATCAACTATTGTAAATCCGCGTTGTTCAAGCATTTGGGAAACAGTGCTTTTGCCGCTTGCGATTCCTCCGGTTAAACCTATGATCAATGCCATGAAACTAGCCTCTTTCCACTACATTTTTAAAATGCCAATTAGTATGAGTAATAACCCCGGAAAAAAAGTGATTTTTTGCATTGCTTTCATATGAGAGAATAACTTGCCAAGCGCAAGCCCGGCACTTAAAAAAAGAACACCTGACAAGGCAGCAGCCCCGGATAAAAGCAAAGGACTAAAACCAAGCATGGCCGCACCGATCCCCACCCCAAAAGCATCAAGAGAAAGGGCGGCACCAAGCATGATCGCTTCCAGTCCGGTGATCGTGCCCGAACTGTCAAAATCTGCTCGTGTCGGCTTTTTCAAAATGTGAATGACAATGCCGAGCGATTTAATTTCCCAGTTAAATTCAAATTTCTCATGCGACCCCGAATGTTCTATTTCTGATCTAAAAAATTGAAATATGATCCAACTGCCGATGATAATCAATATCATGCCGCCAATCCGGCTGGCAGCAAGCGGCGATAAAAAACTTTGAATGAACTGCCCAAACAACATGGCGATGCCAAGCGAAAGGGCGGTACAAAATGCGATTATCATAATGGATTTAAATGGTATTCTCATTTTCCTAAGGCCATATGCGAATCCGGTGCCCAATCCATCCAAACTGATTGCAACCGCCAGCAATAAAAGAGAGATGTAGCTCATCGGCCAGCTCCTTTCCCTTCAATGTCGGTAAATCAGTATATGAAATGAGCTGGCTGATGGTTAATCACATTTGGGCGTAACACACCTCAAGGCATTTATTCAATTATTTGGCATGATGGACAAAAATGGGTTCCTCTTCCCGCAGCTTTGATCTTTTCAAGCAGTGTACCGCAGCTTACACATTCTTGGCCATTTCTTCCATAAACGTGAAGGCTATTTTGAAATGAGCCGGCCAAGCCTAGAGAATTCATGTACGTATTGACAGAACTCCCTCCGGCTTCTATGGCTTCGTTCAGCGTTTCAATCATTTGGCTTGTCAGCACCCGCGCTTCTTCTTCCGTTATCGTTTTTGCCCTCCGGCACGGGTGAATGCCGGCTCTGAACAGGACTTCATCCGCATATATGTTCCCGAGGCCGGCGACGATCGCTTGATCGAGTAGTACCGCCTTGATGATCCGGTCGGTTTTTTTGAGACGATCCATTAAATATTCGGCGGAAAAATCAGCGGAAAAAGGCTCTGGCCCCAACTTGGAGAGCGGAAGCTGGCCTTGCTCCGTCCCTTTTTTAAACAAATGCATTGTCCCGAACTTGCGGACATCACGGTAACGCAATTCCTCTCCATCCGTCAGACAAAACACAACGTGTGTATGCTTATCGGATGGATCACCCTTTTTATGAACGCTGTAATGCCCCTCCATACGTAAATGGGAGACAAGCGAATAGTCATCCAATTCAAATACAAGGAACTTTCCTTTTCTATTAAGTCCACGAAACGTCTGCCCGCGCAACGCGTCTTGAAATTGCTCGATTTCCAGTGGATAATGAATGATTTTGGGCCACCCAATGTGTATATCTTCCACTGTTTTCCCCTTTACCAGCTTTAATAAAGAGCGGCACACATTTTCCACTTCAGGCAATTCCGGCATCGATCCTTCCCCCCGTTGTCTTTCTGGTTCTGTTTTTTTCCCGCATTAACTGGCAGTACGACCTCCGCTTCAATTGGTAAAGTGAAGAGCATCTCCCAGCATGGCTCGAGTGCTTCACAAATAAAACACACGTTGATTGAAGTTTCTCCTTATCCAGCATTAACTGGCAGTACGACTTCCACTTCAATTGGTAAAGTGAGGAGCATCTCCCAGCATAGCTCGAGTGGTTTCACAAATAAAACACACGTTGATTGAAGTTTCGCCTTATCCAGCATTAACTGGCAACAAGCCCCCTCACTTCAAGAATTCCCGGTAAAGCAAGATTGGAAATGGGAGGAGCTATCGCCAGTAAAAGTCGACAGGACAGGAAAAAACTTCGACAGTGACACATCTCACCCAGTAAAAGTGTCCAATTATTCAAGAAGTCGACAAAGGCCTTGCGACGTACAGGTCCAGGATGTAGCGTACAAGTAAAGCGGACGTCGCTGCTTACACTTGCCAATAGCGGCTTTCGATTTTATTTCTATCAATGGGAAAATGCGGCTGGCGCCGTACCGTGTGGTACTGCCTGGCCTGTATTCCCCCACATCCTGGGGTGGGCCTCCCAGCTGATTGCTGTTTCACCTTATTTAGCATCGTACCATGTCGGTCCGTACGCATAGTCCACTTTCAGCGGAACTTTCAGCTCCAGCGCGTTTTCCATGACGCTTGGTACAAGTACCTTTAATTTTTCTATCTCATCTTTAGGCACTTCAAAGATTAACTCATCATGCACTTGGAGCAGGAGGCGCGCTTGAAGCCCGGTTTCTTCCAGTTTTTCCGCCATCTCGACCATCGCTTTCTTAATGATATCGGCCGCACTCCCTTGAATGGGGGTGTTCATGGCGGTTCGTTCGCCAAAACTTCTCACATTAAAATTTCTGCTCATAATTTCAGGTATATATCTTCTCCGGTGCAAAAGAGTGGATACATAGCCCTTTTGCTTTGCTTCCAACACGATGTCTTCCATATAATTTTTCACACCCGGAAAACTTTGCAAATAGCGCTCAATAAATTTTCCGGCCTCTTTTCTTGTAATTCCCAAGTTTTGCGATAAACCGTAATCGCTGATTCCGTATATGATTCCAAAGTTTACTGCTTTTGCCTGCCGCCTCATATTAGGGGTGACTTCCTCTTTGCTGACATGGAACACATCCATCGCAGTTTTTGTATGAATGTCCATATCTTGGCGAAAGGCCTCGATTAAATTTTCATCCTCCGCAATATGGGCGAGGACACGCAATTCAATTTGCGAATAATCCGCTGCAAAAATCACCCAGTCTTTCTGGGACGGGATGAATGCCTGGCGAATTTTCCGCCCTTCCTCAAGCCGGATCGGAATGTTTTGCAAATTGGGATCTGTAGAGCTGAGTCTTCCTGTTTGTGTTAAAGCTTGGTTAAATCGGGTGTGTACTTTGTCGGTGTCTTTTTGTACCACTTTAAGCAAACCTTCAATATAAGTTGATTGCAGCTTTCCAAGCTGGCGGTAGTTTAAAATTTCCTGGATGATTTCATGTGAAGGTGCCAGCTTCTCCAAAACATCCGCAGCTGTGGAATAGCCTGTTTTTGTTTTTTTAATGACTGGAAGTCCAAGCTTTTCAAAGAGGATGACCCCGAGCTGCTTCGGTGAATTAATGTTAAATTCCTGTCCGGCCAAATGATGAATTTTGGCTTCTATATCAGTAAGCCGCTCCGCCATTTCGCCACGCATTTTTTTCAGCCGTCCGACATCCACTTTTACACCTGTGTATTCCATTTTCGCCAAGACAAGTGACAGCGGAAGCTCCAGCTCGTAAAACAATTTTAACTGTTCGTTTTCTTTTAATTCATCGAGACATGTTTTGTATAAAGCATGAATCCCAAGCGCTTTTCTTGCCAAATGTTCGCCGAGCGCTTCTTTTTCTGCTACTTTTCTCTTGACCCCTTTGCCGTAAACAACTTCATCTGTTTCCACATCCGTGAAGCCGTGGCGTTTGGCTACTCCCGCAAAATCAGTTGTTGATTCGGAAGGGTTCAGCAAATAAGACGCCAGCAGCAGATCAAATTCGATGCCTTTTAATTCAATGCCGCGCCTTTTTAACGCTACAATGGAGCGCTTTGCATCATAAACCAACTTTTTCTGTGTATCATCTTCAGCCCATTTTTTAAAGGACGCTGATTGCAAGGCGATATCTGCCGGTAAAAACACCGGTCCGTTTTCATCCGCCAGCCCGAACCCGACAATTTCACCTGTATAATAATTTTCTTCGAGTACTTCCAGGTAAAAAGCCATTTGATTTGAGAAAAGATCCTCATTGATCGTTTCCACAGTTGTAAATTCGACTTGTTTTAATTCTGTACTTTCTTCAGGCGAATCTCCACCTTCTATTTTGTCCAACAGAGAATTAAATTCCAGTTCTTGAAACACTGCTTTCAAGTCGGCTGGATCGTAACCTTTGTATTCTATCTCATCCATTGAAATATCTACTGGAGCCGCGGTTTCAATCGTAGCAAGCTTTTTACTCAGTATGGCCAAATCTTTATGCTCCGTTAAACGCTCCTTCAGTTTGGGGCCGCTCACCTGGTCTATCGAGTCGAGCAAGGCTTCCAATGTCCCGAATTCTTTTAACAGTTTTATGGCCGTCTTTTCTCCAACTCCAGGAACACCAGGGATATTATCAGATTGGTCTCCCATTAATCCTTTCATATCAATGATTTGTCCAGGAGTGAGCCCGTACTTTTCCATCACGTGCTCGGGTGTGTAGTTCTCTATATCCGTCATACCTTTTCGCGTAATCCCGACTGTGACATGATCCGTGCTGAGTTGCGTCAAATCTTTGTCACCCGAAATAACCTTAACCTCATATCCATCTTTCTCCGCTTCGACAGCCAGCGTACCGATAATATCGTCCGCTTCATAATTTTCCAATTCGTACTGTTTAATACCATAAGCATTCAACAGTTCACGTAAAAACGGCAACTGCTCGGACAATTCGGGTGGCGTTTTTTGCCGTCCTCCCTTGTACTCTTGAAATGTTTTGTGCCGAAAAGTCGTCTTTCCCGCGTCAAATGCGACGAGGATGTGTGTTGGTTGTTCCTCTTCAAGGACTTTCATCAGCATGGTGGTAAAACCGTATACCGCATTCGTATATACGCCTTTGTTATTGTTCAACAGCGGCAACGCAAAAAAAGCGCGATAGGCGACACTATTTCCGTCGATCAGCATTAATTTTTTCTTCAAAACAAACCCTCCCAATGTTCCAGCTCGTCCAACATATCAATATATTTATTCTAGCACGTGGAATGGTGAAAGTGAAAAATTCGTTTCGGAAGATGATAAAGAGAGGAGAAATACTAAATGAATGTGGCTGTAAAAGAAAGTTTCTTTTATGAAGAAAAGCCGCCGGTCCAAAAGTCCGACGGCCACCTTTATCCCGCTTTATCTCGCAGCAATACTCTTAACCCTAAAGTAAGTCGAAAAAGGCTATCCGCCAGTAAAATCGGTTCGTTCAGGCCGACAGGACAAGAAAAGAGCGGCGACACATCACAAGAAGAAATATCCTTCTTTTTCATGGGGCTGGCGCAACATACAGGATGTGCGAGCGCAAGCGGAACCGCATCACAACAGCGTCGTAAGTTTTTTTGAGGACGTCGCTTGTCTGAACTTTCCAACGTGACGGTCGGATTCTGCTTCACCAGAAGATAAAGACCGTGCTATTTTATTGTGTGTAGCCCATCAACAGGCGTGCATATGGGGAATCAGCCGGAAGAACGATCACAGTATCTTCTCCGATCGTTTTCTTGTAAGATTCAAGAGTACGGTATAGTTGATAAAACTCCCGGTCCTTTGAAAAAGCCTCATTATACATTTTAGCAGCTTCTCCTTCCCCTTCGGAGCGGATTACTTCCGCGTCTGCCTGGGCTTTGGAGAGCATTTCACGAACTTTCCGATCCGTTTCCGCGGTAATTCGGTTCTTTTCCGCGTCACCCTTTGATAAATATTCCTGGGCTGTGGACTCTCGCTCGGAAATCATTCTCGTATAGACGGAATTCTCGTTTTCATTTGGCAAGTCCGTACGCTTCATGCGGACGTCTGTTACAACGACTCCATATTCATCATTGGCGAGAAGTTCATTTACCTTTTCTGTTACTCGGTCATTCAGACTACCCCGTGACGATTTCTCGTCATTTATGATTTCATCATAATTCAGTTGGCCCAATTCGGTTCGGATGACAGAGTAAATAAACTCTTCCATTCTTGATTCCGCGTTCTCTACCGTTCTCGCGTTTGTAATCATTTTTTTAGGAGAAACGATTTTCCAGAGGGCATAGTTGTCAATGATCATCCGTTTTTTATCTTTCGTATTAATTTCTGCACTGGAAACATCATATGTCATTTGGTATTTCGGCAAAGTGGAGACACTTTGGATAAATGGCACTTTCATGGAAAGCCCCGGCTCTGTCTTGATTCTTACTACCTCACCAAACTGTCGGACAACTTTATATTCGCCTTCTCTGACGATAAACAAGCTTGAAAGAAGTAGTACAAGCAATAAAATAATGATAAGAATAAAGATACCTATTTTCGTATATTTGCGCCATTGAATATCCACAGGCTTGCGCTCATTAAAATCGACCACTTTTTTGTCCAATATTATTCATCTCCCTTCGATTCATCGGATTTTTTCGGCTGTTGTTCTTTTTCCAATGGCCGAATCGGGAAATATTTCATTGTACTGCCATCGTCGTTCATAATATATATTTCGGCACCGGGCAACACCTGCTCGAGTGTTTCAATTGTAAGCCGCTCCCTCGTTACTTCCGGGCTGGATTTATATTGTTCATATAATTTATTAAAAACAGCTACATCCCCGCGGGCTGTTTCCAAACGGGCCGCTTTCTCCCCTTCAGCCTTATGCATAATGGCTGCTCTTTCACCTTCCGCCTCATTCAATCGCTGATTTTCATATTTTTTTGCTTCATTCATTTTCGTATTCATCGTTTCCCGGGCATCGGTCACGGCTGTAAAAGCACTGCGTACTTCTTTATTGGGCAATTCCACATCTTTTAATTTGACCGCCAAAATGGAAATCCCAATATCATATTTATCCATCAGGGAGGTTAGTAATTCCCGGACGCTTCCTTCAATTTCCGCTTTTCCGGAAGTTAGAGCATCGTCTATTTTTGAACTGCCGATAGTGCTCCTTAAAGAAGCGGATGTCGCATCGTATAAAACTTCTTTCGGGTTTTCGGAATGGAATAAGTATTTTTTCGGATCCGTAATTTTCCATTGTACAACAAGATCGGCATAGACGATGTTTTCATCACCTGTAATCATTTTTGTTTCATCCGAGAACTTTTCCTTTTTGCCGTTCTCTTCTTTATAACCAAACTCAAGGCTCATCGTTTCGCGGGCCAGCTTTTCTACGTTCTGTATCGGCCAAGGCAGCTTAAAATGGAGTCCAGGCTCTGTGACCGTATCTTCTGCTTTTCTAAATGTCAGTATAACAGCCTGGTCCGACTCTCCTAACGTGTACCAAGATGTAAACAAGGAGACAGTCAGAACGATCCCTGCTACAGCCATGCCGATGACAGAATATATCCTCTTTAAACTCATACCTCCACGTTCCTTTCTTATATTCTCTTATATTGTATTACGGAAGTATGGGAAAAAAGTTTCGGTGAATTGATTGACCTTCAAAATGAGGAAAGCACAAGTTAAAACAAGGACTGGCAGAGAACCAAAATGACATATCCTAGAAAACTGCCAATTTGCTGGCTCATGTACAATTCCTGTAGAAAAACGGATCTTGGAAATTTGCATCGTTTCCTCAAATAAAAACAGTGCCGTCAATAAAACCTTGTTGATTAAAGCTTGGGCCATTCGTCTCTGGCGCCTAAACCGCTATGTTTTGGAAAGCGTGTCCTTTTTCTTAGATTGGATGTTACGAACCCTCTTGTTCTCCGCCTATGAGACCTATTGAACACCTATCCGGCGAGAAGGCTCAATCGCCGATGGTCTTTACACTCGCACTCACTGGAGGCCCCTACTCTTACGGCGATGGCCTTAACGATTTCGCCACGAACTTGGACGCTCTGCTCTTACGGCGATGGCCTTAACGATTCGCACACACTTGGACCCCATCCATATGGCGATGTCCTTGTCGATTCGCACGCACTTGGACATCCTGTCCACACGGCGATATTCTTACCGATCGGGACGCACTTGGACGACCCATCCATACGCCGAAACTGGATATACCCTTTTCGGAAAGCATTTTGACCTATTTTTGTTCACAAAAAATAAAACAGACCGTTGGGCCTGTCTGAATAGGTATCATTTGCCTGTTTCCATATGAATTCATCAGCTTTCATTTCCATGGGGCGGGGCTACAAGAATCGCAGCCTTAATAACGGTTTGTTCATTTTCGTCCGTTCCTTTGACTTTTACTGTCACTGTATGGGCCTCGCGGTCAACATGTGCGACTTCAAATAAAAATTCAACCGTTGCATAATGATAAACTGGTTTGACAAATTCAATTTCTTGCTTAAGAACATGGGATCCCGGACCGGGTAAAAATTTCGTAATAGCAGAGGTAATAATCCCCGTCAGCATAACGGAAGGAACGATGGGTTTCTTATATGGCGTTTGGGAAGCATAGTCTTGCTGGATATAGAGAGGATTGGCATCATTCGTTAGACCTAGAAACAACAGTAGATCCTTATCTTCGATTTTTTCAGTCAGTTTTAATTTTTCACCTTCTGTTAATTCTCCAATCTGTCTCCCGAGCTTTCTTTTTTTCCCAAGTAACAATAAGAACACCTCCGTGTTTATAAGCGCTTACAACTCTCTTTTGAACATCATATCATGTCTTTTTTAAAAAACAAAGACTAAAAAATAATCCCCCGAATGAAAAGGTTCATTCGAGGGTAACAGGGCTTTTTAGTTGAGCATTCTACTCAAGAACGTTCATAACTTCGCGAACGGAATTGGCAGATTTGTTTAATGCAGCTTTTTCTTCCTCAGTCAGATCAAGTTCAATCACTTGCTCAATGCCATTTTTGCCGAGAATCGTAGGAACGCCGAGATATATGCCTTCAAACCCAAACTCCCCCTCAAGATACGCGATCGCTGGCAGAACTCTGCGTTGATCTTTGATAATGGCTTCAATCATTTCAACGAGAGAGGCAGCCGGGGCATAGTAGGCACTTCCGTTACCCAGCAAGTTTACAATTTCACCGCCGCCTTTTCTTGTGCGTTCGACAATGGCATCGAGCCGATCTTTCGGGATCAGCTTTTCAAGCGGAATACCGCCGGCATAGGAATATCGGACGAGCGGCACCATGTCATCGCCGTGTCCACCGAGAACAAAGCCGGTAATATCTTTTACGGATATATTTAGTTCTTGGGAAACAAATGTACGGAAACGCGCGGTATCAAGGACACCTGATTGTCCAATGACTCGCTCTTTCGGGAAACCGGATTCTTTGTAAACTGTGTACGTCATGGCGTCTACCGGATTCGTTAGAACGATGATGATACAGTTTGGTGAATACTTAACAATTTCCCGAGTAACGCTTCTCATGATCTTTTGGTTTGTTTGGACAAGATCGTCGCGGCTCATGCCTGGCTTGCGGGCGACTCCAGCCGTAATGACGACAACATCGGAATCTTTCGTGTCTTCATAGTTGGCAGTCCCGGTGATGTTGGCATCAAAACCTTGTACAGGACCCGCTTCCAACATATCCAGCGCTTTTCCTTTCGTCGGGTTTTCCATTTGTGGAATGTCGACGAGTACAACATCTCCAAGTTCTTTCTGCGCCGTTAAAAATGCAGTGGTAGCTCCCGTAAATCCTCCACCGATTACCGAGATTTTTTTCCGTTTCATTGACATGGAAGTTCCCTTCTTTCTTTAATTTTCCACACTTTTAGGCCGTTCTTTGAACAGCCTAAAAGTGTGTAGCTCTATAGCCCCAATAGCCCTAATATTTTTGCATTCGAATCAGGAAAGATTAATCCATGTTTTCAATCAATGCATTTCCAAACTCGGAGGTTTTTACTTCTGTCGCTCCATCCATGAGACGGGCGAAGTCGTATGTAACGACTTTGGATTCGATTGTTTTTTCCATTGATTTGGTAATCAATTGGGCTGCTTCTCCCCAGCCGAGGTGCTCAAGCATCAGCACTCCGGACAAAATGACGGAAGATGGATTCACTTTATCAAGGCCCGCATATTTTGGTGCTGTGCCATGAGTGGCTTCAAAAATGGCATGGCCTGTTTCATAGTTGATGTTGGCTCCAGGAGCAATTCCGATTCCGCCTACTTGAGCAGCGAGAGCATCAGAGATATAGTCACCGTTCAAGTTCATCGTGGCAACCACGTCAAATTCTCTTGGACGGGTAAGGATTTGCTGCAAGAAGATATCGGCAATCGCGTCTTTAACGATAATTTTTCCAGCCGCTTCCGCATCAGCCTGTGCTTTATTCGCAGCGTCCGCTCCTTGCTCTTCTTTTATTTTGTCATATTGATCCCATGTAAATACTTTATCGCCGAATTCTTTTTCAGCCAGTTCGTAGCCCCAGTTTTTGAAGGCCCCTTCTGTAAATTTCATGATGTTTCCTTTATGTACGAGAGTGACAGATTTGCGTCCTTCTTTAAGGGCATAGTTGATCGCCGCCCGGACAAGTCTTTCTGTCCCTTCCTGGGAAACAGGCTTGATTCCGATGCCTGATGTTTCAGGGAAACGGATTTTATTGACGCCCATCTCATTTTGCAGGAAATCTACCACTTTTTTAACTTCTTCTGTACCGGCTTGGTATTCGATTCCGGCATAAATGTCTTCCGTATTTTCACGGAAAATAACCATATCTGTATCTTCGGGACGTTTTACCGGAGAAGGTACTCCTTCAAAGTATCTTACCGGACGAAGACATACAAACAGATCCAGTTCTTGGCGAAGCGCAACATTCAAAGAGCGAAAGCCGCCTCCGATTGGCGTAGTGAGCGGACCTTTAATAGCGATTAGATATTCGCGGATCGTTTCCAATGTTTCCTCAGGAAGCCATTCGCCGAATTTGTTAAAAGCTTTTTCCCCTGCGTATACTTCTTTCCATTCAATTTTACGTTTCCCGGCATAAGCTTTTTCTACAGCGGCATCCAGAACACGTTGAGCAGCCGCCCAAATATCAGGACCGGTTCCATCTCCTTCGATAAAAGGAATAACTGGGTTGTCCGGCGTATTTAATACCCCATTGGTTACTGTGATTTTTTCACCTTGTGTCAATTTTATCCCTCCAAGTTCAATATCAAAGGTTAGAAAGCGATGGTGATGCTTCTAACCTTTTCCCCGTTCTATCATATCAAAAGATCTTGTAAAAATCTAAGCAGACTATTTACGCTCATCTAGCGGAACATAGGAGCGCATGCCTGGTCCTGTATATTCGGCACGCGGGCGAATGAGCCTGTTATTGTCATATTGTTCCAAAATATGAGCGAGCCAGCCGGATGTACGGCTTACTGCAAAGATAGGTGTGAACAAATCATGATCGATGCCAAGGCTGTGATAAACAGATGCAGAATAGAAGTCTACGTTAGGCGGCAATGGCTTTTCAGAAGTAAATACTTCTTCCACCTTAACGGAAATATTATACCATTCCGGTTCTCCGGTCAGTTCTGTCAGTTTTTTGGACATCTCTTTTAAGTGCTTTGCACGAGGGTCGCCTTTACGGTAAACTCTGTGGCCAAAGCCCATGATTTTTTCTTTGTTTTTTAATTTTTCACGTACATATCCTTCTGCTTTATCAACGGAACCAATCTCTGTAAGCATTTTCATAACTTGTTCATTTGCTCCCCCGTGCAATGGTCCTTTCAGGGCACCGATTGCTGCGGTCAATCCCGAGTAAATGTCCGAGAGAGTGGCCACACAAACACGGGCGGTAAAAGTGGATGCATTTAATTCATGGTCTGCATGAAGTATGAGCGCCTTATCCATTGCCTCAACTTCAATATCTGCAGGTTCTTCACCTTTGAGCATGTACATAAAGTTGGCGGCAAACCCCAGGTCTTTTCGCGGTGCTACAGGCTCTAATCCTTTTCGGATCCGGGCAAAAGCAGCTACAATGGCCGGCATTTTAGCCTGTATGCGAATGGCCTTTTTATAATTTGATTCTTTGGTGACAGTGTCCGCTTCCTCATCAAAAATGCCCAAAGTCGATACAGCGGTGCGAAGTACGGCCATTGGATGCACTCTGTCGAGCGGATATGTTTTAAAGCTGTCAATAACTTCCTGTGGCAAGTCCATATTGTCGGCCAATTCCTGCTTCAGTTCTTGAAGCTGTTCTTCCGTTGGTAATTCCAAATGCCACAATAAGTAAATGATTTCCTCGAAGCTCGCGTTTTCTGTTAAATCATCGATATTGTAGCCGACATATGTAAGTGTGTCGTCAATGATGGAGCTGATCGAAGATGTTGTGGCCACTACCCCTTCTAACCCGCGTGTTGCTGTCATAATAACCTCTCCTTTTTATCTAATTTATCTATCTATAGTTGTGAAACAATAGAAAACCGGAGGAAAGAATCACGATGCAATGATGATTCCATAGTAAAAATGTCCCTTAATCCTATTATAGTCAATAAAAAAGTCTTGTCTAATTTTCAACATTCTTAATTATCCATGACCATTATAACTGATTTGCTGCAAATACGGAAAGAAAATGGTGTTTTCCTTTTTTGACAGATTGATCCAGTAAGGTCTTTCACAAACCTTTTCCAATCCGCAACAACTCGAATATTCTCATGATGAAGTATGCAATCCCCGCCCCAATTAACGGCCCGACCGCAACCCCCTTAAACAGGGAAACCGCCATGATCGTTCCGAGAACAAGAGCTGTTGTAATGTGGGGATCTTCAGTGAGCAGGGTAACGCCATACTTGGCAATAAGCGCCACGGCCATTCCAGCTCCCAAGGCAACCCATGCATAGGAGATTTGACTGCGCCTCCCAGTTCCTTAAAACCGATATGGCCGCTTGCCACGGGAACTAGTACCGCAATCGTGATAACGGTAACTCCCCAATTAATTCCTTTTGCCTGTATGATGCCAAAAAGCTTTTCATCTGCCCCTGCCATTTTTAGTATGACCAAAACGGAAACAGCTACAACAAGAGATTGGTTTTTTGCCAGGAAACCGATGCCCAGCAATAGAAATAAAAATAAATAAGCCTGGTTTAACAAATAATTCATCTCCCAAATCAATAACAGAATCTTTCATAACATGGTATTATAAAAGAAAAGATCGTGTTCCGGAGCATCTTGCCCGGACAGCCAATAAGCCGAAATGAAGGTGGGGGTTCTTTGGATCGTGAAAATGTAAACAGATTCATTCGATTTTTGATTGTTGTTGCTGTTATTACCCTTTCGCTTATAGCGATTTATTACATTTTTAAGTTAACCTATCCTTTCATTATTGCGATCGTGATCGCCGTTTCGATCAATCCCGCGGTCCGATTTCTTGAAAAGCGCTGGAAGTTTCCCAAGATACTCGCTGTGCTAACGGCACTTCTCGTTGTGATTGGAGTATTTACAGGTCTGATCACTTTGTTAATTGCGGAAATCGTGGCAGGCGCCTCTTATTTAGCGAAAGTTGTTCCTGAACATGTGGGCACAATGATCACGTATTTAGAAAAACTTTTTGCCAATCAAGTCATCCCTTTTTACAATAAAGTAGCCAGCATGTTTAAAAGTCTTGACAGTGGTCAACAAGAGACTATTTTAAATAGTATAAGCGAGACCGGCAATAAAATATCGGAAAATGCGACAGCTTTTTTGCAAAACTTCTTTCTCAAATTGCCTTCCCTCGTTTCCTGGATTCCAAACGCGGCAACTGTCATTATTTTTTCACTGCTTGCAACTTTCTTTATCAGCAAAGATTGGGACAAACTTTCCACTTCTTTAACAAAGATGTTACCCGAAAAAGTATGGCACAGCGGGTTGAGGGTTTTTGTCGACTTGAGAAAGGCGCTCGCCGGTTTTGTAAAGGCGCAGCTTACCCTTATCTCCATCACGCTTGTGATTGTGTTAATCGGATTATTGATTTTGCGTGTAAACTACGCCATTACCATTGCCCTCATTGCAGGAATTGTGGATCTGCTGCCTTATCTTGGAACGGGTGTGGTATTTGTTCCGTGGATCATTTATGAAGCTCTGACCGGCAACTTCGGGCTTGCGATCGGCCTTGGAATTTTATATACAGTTGTGATTGTCCAAAGGCAATTGATGGAGCCTAAAATTTTATCTTCCAACATCGGGATGAACCCGCTGGCAACGCTTGTTTCCTTGTTTGTCGGATTCAAGCTGGTCGGCTTTCTGGGTTTAATTCTTGGTCCGGTAACACTCGTGCTTCTTACCACACTCCACAGAGCCAACGTGTTTCGCGATATTTGGGCTTATATCAAAGGTACGCCCCGGCCGCCAAGGGAAAGTTAATGGGCTAAGTTGAGCCGCTTGAACATTCATGGTCTTTCCCGGCCTGGTTCCTTTAACGTTTATGCTTGATTTAACAACGATCATTTTTGCTTTATGTATCCAGGGTAAACGAAGCATCACCGTCAAGGATTTACCGTTATTTCAATGGTGGCAGTATCCGTGCCAGCCCGGGAATGAATGTAATGAGCACGGGATACTTGGAAGTGAACTGAACCTTGTGGGAGACATTGTTTTACATGTTCCTCTTGATTTTGGGTTCGAAAAGCTGGCTGAAAGCCCTATAGGACTGGCAGCAAAATGTATAGCGGCATTGATTCTCATTGTGGGTGGAAAAAAGCGTTTCGTTTAACGAAAGTCGTCCGGCGACAAACCTTTTTAAGTGCAGGAGATATCCTTCATGGCACTTTTACTTCCCCGTGTGAAATCAACTTCGAGCTGCAAGATTATACATTCCAACACGCAAAACAACAGGATAGACCGGGAGAACATCCTACTTCCCGGTCTATCCTTTTTATCTGTATATATAAATCTGCCGTTTTGAGATCCAGAGTTTAAACAATTTCAGCAACATCGGTTTCATAAGCTTCCTTGTAGGAGGCAACAGCATTATTAAGCCGATAGCATCGGTGATAAATCCCGGTGTGAGCAAAAGCAATCCTCCAACGAGGACGCAAAAGCCTTCCAGCAGCGCGACACCGGGCGGTTGTCCAAAACGCATTTGTTCTTGGATGTTTCTCAGTACACCTAGCCCTTCTCTTTTTGCAAGTGCGGCGCCCAAGATGCCTGTTGCAATAATAAGGGCAACCGTGGCAAAGCTTCCAATTGCCTGGCCTGTTAAAATAAACAGTCCAATTTCCAATGCCGGAACGATAATAAAAACAAGCATTACATATTTCATTCGGCTTCACATCCCCGGTGGTTGTTTATAATAATTATACCACAGTTTACAGCACGCTTGCATGGCCGTTATAAATGACCCCCCGGGTTCCATCAACTGTTATTTCCTGGCCGTCTTCTATCATTTCGGTTGCGCGTTCCACCCCAACGATAACGGGAATGCCCAAGCTAATTCCAACAACAGCCGCATGGCTTGTCAATCCGCCTTCTTCTGCTATGAGGGCAGCGCATTTTTCAATGGCTGGTACCATTTCCCGATCTGTTCCAATCGTAACCAAAATGTTTCCTTCTTCCATTTTTTCCCGTGCTTCTGCAGCGCTTTTCACAACCACCGCTTTTCCATACGCTGATTTTTTGCCAATTCCCTGTCCCTTTGCCAATATATCGCCCACAACATGCACTTTCATTAAGTTTGTTGTTCCTTTTTCACCAACGGGAACACCTGCGGTAATAATGATGAGATCTCCATGTTTTACAAGACCGCTATCTAGGCTCTCGGTAACGGCAAGGTCAAGCATTTCATCAGTTGTTGTCACCTTTTGGCCAAGCTGGGGTTGTACTCCCCAAACAAGCGCCAGCTGCCTGGTAACCGCAACATGGGATGTCACCGCCACAATCGGCGCTTTTGGTCGAAACTTTGAAATCATCCTCGCTGTATGTCCGCTTTCCGTCGGAGCAACAATTGCATTTACATTCAAATTAATGGCTGTATGTGCCACCGATTGGCAAATGGCGTCCACCATACTGCGTTTTCCGTTTTTACTAACTTTCGAAAGAAGCTCTTTGTGATTCATCGCTTGTTCGGATGTTAGAGCAATATTGGCCATCGTTCTGACTGCTTCAACCGGATAAGCCCCGGCAGCCGTCTCCCCGGAAAGCATAACGGCATCTGATCCGTCAAAAATGGCGTTGGCCACATCACTTGCTTCCGCCCTCGTCGGTCGCGGATTTCTTTGCATAGAATCAAGCATTTGTGTAGCGGTAATCACCGGTTTTCCCGCCTCGTTGCACTTTTGAATCAATTCTTTTTGCACGAGGGGCACCATTTCAGCGGGAATTTCAACACCAAGGTCCCCGCGGGCAACCATTAAACCGTCGGAAACTTCCAGGATTTCATTGATGTTGTCAACACCTTCCTGGTTTTCAATTTTTGGGATGATATGCATATGCGGCGCCCCATTTTCTTCAAGGAGCTGTCTGATCTCCAAAACATCGGAAGCTCTTCTGACAAACGAGGCAGCGATAAAGTCGACTCCTTGCTGGATGCCGAACAAAATATCTTTCGCATCCTTGTTCGTAATACCCGGCAAGTTGACGGAAACTCCGGGTACATTGACGCCTTTTTTATTTTTTAATATTCCGCTGTTGATGACTTTCGTGACGATCTCTTGCCTGTCCTCTTTTAATTCGGTCACCTCTAGCTCGATCAATCCATCGTCTAATAAAATTTTCGAGCCAACATGCACATCCTCGATCAAACCTTCATATGTAACAGACATTTTTTCAGCCGTCCCCGTTACCTCTTTCATCGAGATAATGACTTCGGATCCTTCTTTTAGTTCAACAGCCCCATTTTCCATGTCATGCGTTCTGATCTCAGGCCCTTTCGTGTCAAGCAATATACCAATTTCGGTGCCTGCCCGTTTAGCTGCCTTGCGAATATTGGCGATTCTTTCGCTATGTTCCTCATGATTTCCGTGTGAAAAATTTAAGCGTGCCACATTCATTCCCGCAGCAATCATTTGATCCAATAGCTCGGGGCTTTCACTCGCCGGCCCTATCGTACAAACTATTTTTGTCTTTTTCATTGATATGGGGAAACCTCCTCTGAAGTTGTTTTTTGTTAGATGGATAGCTCTTTTGATAACGTGTATAAGTTCTGTTTAAAATCGTGGGCTTTTTCCAATGCTGAAAAAAGGTCCTCATCTATTATTTCATCTTTATGTATTCCAACTGCACGACCGCCTTTGCCATCCATCAGCAATTCCACCGCCCTTGCACCAAGTCTGCTTGCAAGCACCCTGTCAAATGCTGTTGGCGATCCTCCTCGTTGCATATGCCCCAATACGGACACCCGGATTTCAAGCCCCGTTTCTTCTTCCAATCTCAGTGCGATTTCCGTACCGCTCGTCACACCTTCTGCAACAACAATAATACTGTGTTTCTTGCCTCTTTCCATTCCTTTTTCAAGACGTTGGGCAATCTCTTTCAAATCACCGGGAATTTCCGGGATCAAAATCGTTTCCGCCCCTCCCGCCAGTCCTGACCAAAGTGCTATGTCTCCCGCATGGCGGCCCATTACTTCAATAATAAAAGTGCGTTCATGAGAAGTAGCCGTATCTCTGATTTTATCTATTGCATCCAAAACAGTATTCAAAGCAGTATCAAATCCAATTGTATATTGAGTGCCTGGAATATCATTATCAATCGTGCCAGGTACGCCGATACAAGGAAATCCAAGTTGAGACAATCCCTGTGCCCCCTTATAGGAGCCATCTCCGCCAATGACAATCAGACCGTCAATACCTTTGCTTTTTAATTGCTCTAACCCTTGGAGTTGTCCTTCCTTCGTCTTAAATTCTTCACAGCGGGCTGACTGAAGAATTGTTCCGCCTCTATGTATAATATCCCCAACCGCTCCTACCTCAAGCTTTTTAATATTGCCCGAGATTAACCCGCTGAATCCCTGATAAATCCCATACGTTTCAAGCCCATGGAAAATTGCCTTCCTCACGACGGCACGGATGGCAGCATTCATCCCGGGAGCATCTCCTCCACTCGTTAGAACCGCCATTTTTCTCATATAGTCCACCCCCAACACAAGTTGTCAACAATCCTAGCTAAGTTAAAAATACCATTAAATGAAATGATTCACAAATTTTTCAAGAGTATATTGGGTATGTGAAATTTGCATGAAAAAGCATTTGCGACAAGCATCGCTGTTTTCGAATAATACCGTCTCGGAATGCCAAAGCGAAAAATCGGCTTGTGGAAATTAAGAATGCCAGCCTTGTCGCACGCTTCATAACGGCTGGGGCAGCACCAAAACCGAAACACGCAAAATGGGAGATGCCTGATACATTCCGATCATTTGCGCTATAACAGCTCTTTCGCTTTTATATAAAAACTTGGCGAATACACACTTCCCAACAAAAAAAAGAATGCCCGCGTTGGGCAATCTTTATCACTTTACATTTTCAACTGCTTTTTGTTGTATGTATTTACCCATTTTTTTGTATTTTAAATAACGCTCTTTTATAAGGTCTTCAGGGCTTTTTTCCAACAGTTCACGCAAAGCTTTTGTCATGACTTTATCGATTTCGACGGCTTGTTTTTCCATATCTCTGTGGGCTCCGCCTTTTACTTCCGGTATAATTTCATCAATAATTTCGAGTTCTTTCAGATCAGGGGCGGTTATCTTCAATGCCTCGGCCGCCTGCTTGGCGAATGAAGCATCTTTCCACAGTATGCTTGCCGCTCCTTCGGGAGTAATCACAGAATATGTTGAGTTTTCGAGCATGTAAATTCGGTCTCCGACTCCGAGTGCCAAAGCGCCTCCGCTTCCGCCTTCTCCGGTCACGATACAAATGATCGGCACTTTAAGACCAGCCATTTCAAATAAGTTTCGCGCGATTGCTTCGCTTTGTCCACGTTCTTCGGCAGCTTTCCCGGGATACGCGCCTTTTGTATCGATAAAGCAAATAATCGGCCGGTTAAACTTATCCGCCTGCTTCATCAAACGCAGCGCCTTGCGATAGCCTTCCGGGTGCGGCATGCCAAAATTGCGGCGAATATTTTCTTTCGTATCTCTCCCGCGCTGATGGCCAATGACCGTAACAGGCAGGCCCTTATATTTGGCGATTCCACCGACGATCGCCGCATCATCACCATACAGCCTGTCTCCATGCAGCTCAAAAAAGTCCGTAAACAGCTCACCTATATAATCAAGTGTTGTCGGCCGCGCTGAATGGCGGGCAAGCTGGACCCGGTCCCATGGCCGCATATTCTCATATACTTCCTTCTCAAGCTTTTCCAATCGGGTTTCCAACTTATCGATTTCATCAGATAAGTCGACATCGGAATCTTTCGTAAACTCCCTTAGCTCGGCAATTTTTTTGCGCAATTCCAAGACGGGCTTTTCAAATTCAAGCTCGTTTACCACGATAGTTCACCTACTTGTTGATGGATTTCCAGCACCGTTGTCAGCTTTTCTTTCATTTCAAGGCGTGGGATCACAGCATCAAGGTGTCCGTGATTCAGCAAAAATTCGGCTGTTTGGAAATCGTCGGGCAATTCTTCCCTGATGGTCTGCTCAATAACCCTGCGGCCAGCAAAGCCGATCAAAGCACCTGGTTCAGCAAAATTAAAATCCCCGAGTGAGGCAAAGCTTGCTGACACGCCTCCTGTTGTCGGGTGCGTCATAACCGAAATGATCAGTCCGCCTTTGTCGCTGAACATTTTTAATGCCGCGCTCGTTTTCGCCATTTGCATTAACGATAACACGCCTTCTTGCATCCGGGCTCCGCCCGAAGCGGTAAAAATAATGAACGGCACGTTTTTTTCTGCCGCAGTTTCAATGGCTCTAGTAATTTTTTCACCGACGACCGACCCCATACTTCCCATTCGAAAATGGGAGTCCATAATCGCCGTGACCACTTCCGTTCCATTGATGGAGCCCGAACCTGTCAGAACCGCTTCATCCAAATTGGATTTTTTCTTGTCCTGTTCCAGTTTTTCTAAATAATTTGGAAAGCCGAGCGGGTTTGCAGAAGTAAGATTGTCCTCAAAACGGACGAACGTGTTTTCATCAAACAGGCTGTCTACCCTTTCAAACGCGGTCATTTTGTGATGATATCCGCAATGGAGACAAACCTTTAAGTTTTTTTGCAGTTCTTTTGTATACATGATCTTTTTACAATTCGGACATTTTGTCATGATGCCTTCTGGAACATCTTGCTTTGCTGTTTCCGGTGGGATTGTGGCATATTTTTTCTTTTTAGGCTTGGAAAAAAAATCCTTTAGCAAAGGAACGCCCTCCTTTCAACTATTATCATTTCTTTATTCGTTACCGTTGCACAGCAAAGACCGGCCCTTAATATGCGGCACGGCCTTCGTTGATTTGTCTCTAGGCTTATTTCAGTTGTTTTTTCCAACGACAGCCAAATCCATCGTTCTTTGCTTGATCGTTTCAGGCTCTACTCTTTGTCTGGCGACACCAGTTTCCATTGCGGCTTTCGCTACAGCAGCGGCGACATGCGGTGCAACCCGGGGATCAAACGGACGTGGAATGACGTAATCCGAGGAAAGTTCCTCCTCTGAAATTAACCCTGCAATGGCCTCAACAGCCGCTTGCTTCATTTCCTCATTAATATGAGTCGCACGCACATCCAAGGCACCCCGGAACAAGCCTGGGAACGCCAGAACGTTGTTTACTTGGTTGGGGAAATCTGAACGGCCTGTCCCGACGACTTTTGCCCCGGCCGCCATTGCTTTTTCCGGCATAATTTCCGGATCTGGATTTGCCATGGCAAAAATGATCGGATCGTCATTCATCGTCGCAATCATCTCTTCTGTCAGCGCACCCGCTACCGACACCCCGATAAAGACATCGGCTCCTTGGATGACATGCGCCAAGTTTCCATCCTGACGGTCGCGGTTTGTAAATTTGGACACTGCTTCCTTCACTTCATTCATGCCTTCAGGGCGTCCTTCATAAATGGCGCCTTTCGAATCACACATAATAATATCGCGCACACCGTAACTATGTAAAAGCTTGATGATGGCAATTCCGGCTGCACCTGCGCCATTGGCAACGATTTTGATTTCAGACATTTTTCGGCCTGTCAATTTCAACGCATTGACAAGTCCGGCTACCGTTACAATAGCAGTTCCATGCTGATCATCATGAAAGACAGGGATCGTCAATTCCTTTTTTAATCTTTCTTCGATTTCAAAACAATTCGGAGCTGCGATATCTTCAAGATTGACACCGCCAAATGTCGGTTCAAGCAATTTAACCGCCTTGACAATATCATCTACATTCGTGCTGTCAAGACATATAGGAAACGCATCAACGCCGGCAAAGCTTTTGAATAAAACAGCTTTTCCTTCCATCACCGGCAAAGCTGCTTCAGGCCCGATATTTCCAAGTCCAAGAACCGCTGTTCCGTCGGAAACAACAGCAACCATATTTCCTTTCATCGTATAATCATAAACCGAACTTGGATTTTCATAAATTTCTTTACAAGGCTCTGCAACACCAGGAGAATAAGCAAGACTTAAATCTTTTGCATTTCTAACCTCAACCTTGGATTTTGACTCCAACTTCCCCTGAAATATTTTATGCATGTGCAATGCTTCTTCTCTTAATGTCAAAAAGGTTCACTCCTTCGTTCCTGCCATACCCGTTTTTTCATTTTTTATATGTCTAAAAGCTTATAAAACAATATAACATATTATGGTCCATTTGAAAAAATTATTTTAACTTGACACATGGCTCTCCAAGCAAAGCCTTCAATTCTTTTAAACAGTTTTCGCTTGGGTTTACCAAATTATTTTTACCCAGCTTAATCGTCTGGCGTTTTTTTTCATAATACAATATGATCTCTGTTTTGCCGGGGTGGTTTTTCAATATTTTCTTTAATTGATTTAATGTCTCCTTTTCATGCAGCGGTTCAATGACTTTAAGATACAACATTTTATGATCCATAATGTCAAGTTCCTCTGCTGATGTCACTTTATTGATCATAAATTGCGGTTGATTGTTTCTTTCTTCGACATGCCCGTCCACCAGGACAACTTCCCCTTGTTGAATAAGCTTCATATGACGTTTGTACACTTCCGGGAAAATCACTGCCTCCATTTCACCTGAAGAATCACTCAATGTCGCAAATGCCATCATGTCGCCTTTCTTTGTCCGGATCGTCTTGACTTTTGCCAAATATACTCCAGCGGCAACATTGCGCCGCCCCGGGGAAAGCTTGATTAAATCGACAGCCCCATTGGACATAAATGCCGCTTTAAAGGTACTAGCGGGGTGGTCTGATAGAAAAATGCCCGTAGCCTTTTTTTCAAAAAACAGCTTGTCTGACAAGCCCATCGGTTCAACTTCCACATACTTTGGCTTGAATTGAAACATGGCTTCATCCACAAATAAATCTTCTGTTTGGGCGTTTCGTGACGGTCTCATCAGTTCGGCATGCTCAATCGCCACATCAAGTGTGGCCAGCAATACAGCGCGATCATGGCCAAATTCATCGAAGCAGCCGGAATAGACAAGAGATTCAAGTATTTTCCGGTTGATCATCCGCGGCGACACCCGGAGGCAAAAATCAAACAAATCTTCAAATGGCCGACTTTTCCGCGCCTGGACAATTTCCTTCAGCGCGGCCGCTCCCAGTCCCCTGATCGCCCCAAGGCTAAACCGGATGCCCTCGTCTTCCGGTTTAAACGGATAATGGCTTTTATTGATTGAAGGCGGCAAAATAGCAATTCCTTTTTGTTTTGCTTCGGCTGCGTACAAAGCGATTTTATCTTCATTTCCAATGACGGATGTTAAAAGAGCAGCCATAAAATGTTTCGGATAATGAGCTTTCAACCAAGATAATTGCCAGGCGATATAGCTGTATGCGACCGCGTGGCTGCGGTTGAATCCATAATTGGCAAAACGAACGATCAAATCATACGTTTCGTTTGCCGTTTTTTCATCATAGCCGTTTTTTCGGGCTCCCGCTACAAAACGATCCCGCTGCTGATCAAGGACATCTTTCTTTTTCTTGCTGACGGCCCGCCTTAAAAGATCAGCCTCGCCAAGAGAAAATCCGGACATCTTGGAAGCGATTTGCATGATCTGTTCCTGGTAGACAATGACACCATATGTGAAATCCAAAATCGGCTCCAAATCCGGATGAGGGTACCGGACCGTTTCCCTCCCGTGCTTACGGGCAATATAGACAGGTATATTTTCCATCGGACCCGGCCTGAACAGCGCATTGACAGCCACGATATCTTCAAATTCAGTCGGCTTTAAATCACGGAGCACTTTTCGCATGCCCCCCGACTCAAGCTGAAAAATGCCTGTTGTATCCCCTCTTTGCAGCAGTTCAAATGTTTTTTCATCCGAAAGCGGTATATCCTCGATTCTCAATTTGACGCCCGTCTCGATTTGAATACTCTTCACAATTTGTTCAAGGAGGGTTAAGTTTCTAAGACCGAGAAAATCCATTTTTAATAGACCGATTTCTTCCAGATCTTCCATCGGAAATTGGGTGATGGGCGTACCGTCAGGCCCTTCTTTAACCGGGATAATATCAACAAGCGGTTGGTCGCTTATGATCATTCCGGCAGCATGGGTCGAAGCGTGCCGCGGCAAGCCTTCAATTTTCAAAGCCGTCTCAAACAGGCGGCGATTCCGGTCAGACTCGTTGACGAATTGGCGCAACTGTTCCGATTCTTCATAGGCCCTTCTTAAAGTTAATCCAAGCCGCCCGGGGACCATACGTGAAAGTTTGTCCAATTCTTTTGAATCAAACCCGAAGGCGCGGGCTGTATCGCGAATTGCGGCTTTTGCGGCAAACGTTCCAAACGTAATAATATGGGCGACATGCTCTTTTCCATATTTTTCGACAACGTATTGAATGACTTGATCCCGCCTAATATCAGGAAAATCAATATCAATGTCCGGAAGTGAAATTCGTTCCGGATTGAGAAACCGTTCAAACAGCAGACCATATTTTAGCGGATCCACTTCGGTAATGCCAAGTGAATAGGCAACGAGAGATCCGGCTGCCGACCCCCGTCCCGGTCCAGTCAAAATACCGTTCTCACGAGCATACTTCATAAAATCCCATACGATTAGAAAATAATCATCAAACCCCATCTCATGAATAACATGAAGCTCATATTCCAGTCTTGAGATGTATTCTTCTTGGTCAACGCGCCGCTCCTTCAATCCCTGAAAAGTCAGCATGCGGAGCATCTCCCTGGACGTTTCACCAGCCGGAACTGGATATCTCGGAAGTAAATGTTGATTTGTTTCAATCATGACATTGCATTTTTCAGCGATATCCGCGGCGTTTTGAAGCGCCTCCGGGAAATCTGAAAATAATTGCTCCAGCTCCGGCCGGCTTTTCAAATCATAAAGCCCTTCTGTCTGGTCAAGCTCCTCTACTGCCATTTGATTTCCATCCCGAATCGCAAGTAAACAATGATAAGCAAACGCATCTTGCTTGTCCAAGTACCGTACATTATTGGCTGCAACCATAGGGATGCCAAGGGACCGGGCCAATGTTGCAAGGGAAGTCATCCTGTCGCGATCTTGTTGTCTGCCGTAATTTTGTAATCCGATATAAAATCGGTTGCCAAATATATGTAAAAACCGGTTCAGGTCTCCATTTTGGTTATCTGCTTCCTGACCGATAAAAACAGCAAATAATCCCTCACTGTATTGTGCAAGCTTTTCCCAAGGAATTATTTCGCTGTGTTGTATTTGAATGAAACTGGAAACCTTCAATAAGTTGGCATATCCGGCATTATTTTCGGCAAGCAGGATCGCTTGCGCCCTTTCTTCCCCATTTCCGGCATGGACGGTCATCCCAATGATCGGTTTGATTTCCGCTTTTATACAAGCTTTGTAAAAAGGAAGCACGCCATACAAAACGTGATGATCCGTCAAAGCAAGGGCTGGATATTGCAGCTGTTTCGCCCTTTTAATAAGGGCGGGTATGGAGATTGTACTGGAAAGCAAGCTGTATGCGGTGGAAATATTCAATTGGGGAAAGTTCAACGGATTCACCTCTTTCCTTCTTTGCATATTTTTTAAAAAAGAATATCAACCCTATTATATACTTTCTTCATATAATGATGTTTTGTCCCATATATGTATTAGTGGAAGCTTTATAAAACTTTGGGGATGATAACCGTGCATGAATCATTTTTCCCGACTTTTTTTTACTGTTATTTTGTCGCGCTAGGCGTGTTGTTGGGTGGTTCATTAATTGGGGGATTGGCGGCTTTTATTACTGGAGAACCCCTTTTGACTGAAATTGCCAATACTGCCGTAAAGGTCCGTATTTGGGCAATTATCGCCGCGATCGGCGGCACATTCGATACTGTATACAGTTTTGAAAAAGGCTTTTTGGAAGGCGGCACAAGAGATTTATTTAAACAATTTCTTTGGATCCTGTCGGCAATGGGCGGAGCCAAAACCGCTTCACTCATCATTTCTTGGCTCACTCAGGAGCATCTTTCATGAGGATACCGCCTTATTACAAGCAGCCGTCTTGGCAACGGTTTTTAGCCGGGGCTGCAGTAGGCGGCTGCATTAGCTGGCTTATATTTTTGTTCATGTTTGGGGCGTTGCAAGAAAGAAACAGCGCCCTCATAGAAAAACAAGCCGTTCAAATTAAGGAACTAAGAGGCTATATTCAAATTTTCCAAGAGGACTATCAAGAATTAAATAAGAAAAACGAAGAAATGCTGACCATTCAAAAAATCGACGTTAAAATTATCGGTTTTGAGCGATACCGCATCACAGACCGACAAAGCATATTTGAAGCAGAAGAAGCGGTCAAAGAAGATTTAAAGTCGCTTATCGCGAAAAATTTGACGGATGTATATAAAAATAAGGAAATTATTAAAAAGACAGTTGAAAATAAGTCTTTCAAAATCAATGGGAAAACATACGAGCTTGAAGTGAAAGAATTATACTTTTATACAACCGTTGCGCTTATTGCAGAAATAAAGCTGGCCGGCTAATCCGTCGGCTCAGCTTTGTCTGCAAACTGCTTTCACATCTTGGATAACTTGCTTTGTTTCTTCCCATGTGTAAACGGATGCTCCTGCCGCCAAAGGATGCCCGCCGCCATTATATTTCATGGCAATCGTATTGATGACAGGCCCCTTGGAACGCAGCCGCAGCCGTATTTGATCCTCTTCTTCTATAAAAAATGCCCATGCCTTGATTCCTTTTACGATACCGAGCGTACTGACCAACAAGGAAGCTTCGGTGGGCTGTACGTTATATTTCTTCAATGTTTCTTTATCAATGGAAACAAACGCCGCCCCGTCGGGATCCATCTCAAAGTGCTCCAATACATACCCTTGCAGTTTGATCATATTGGCAGACAACTCGTACATCTGATCATATAAAAGGGAGCGGTCGAACGAATATTGGATGAGCTCCTTGGCATATTGAAACGTTTTTGCCGTCGTGCTCGGATATAAAAACCGGCCTGTATCTCCAACAATTCCGGCATAAATAAGCCTTGCCGCTTCGTCGGTCATCTTTAAACCCTGCTCTTGAAATGTATCATACAACTCATAAATCATTTCACTTGCGGAAGAGGCTTCCGTATCAATCCATAAAAGATCCCCGTACGGATCTTCATTCGGATGATGATCTATTTTTATCAGCATTTCGCCGTCTTTATACCTGGCATCACATACTCGTTCCTGATTGGCTGTATCACAAACGATGACAAGCGCCCCTTCATATACATCATCGTCAATAACATCCGGCTTACGCAAATAATCGAGTGACGGATCATGCCGACCCACAGCGTAAACTTCTTTTTCAGGGAAAGATGCCGCCAGGATTTCCGCCAATCCGCCTTGAGAGCCGTAAGCGTCGGGATCCGGCCGAACGTGCCGGTGGATAATAATCTTTTGATACCGTTTAATCGCTTCGAATATTTGCTCTTTCATATGTAACTCCTTTCGCTCTTGCGGAGCCTGTTCACATTTTTATTAAAACTTCATTGATGCACCCAGTGGCATTTCCTTAAAAATGACGTTACAATGGTGTGGATATGAACGCTGATTTTTTGGAGGTTACAAAATTGCCATTTCTTGTTTTTTTTATCGTACTTTCGTTCTCATTTTATCTTTATTATAAAATAAAGTATGTAAGGAGCCGCCGCCCCATGGAAAGAAAATTGTTGAGTGGGAAATCAAGCATGGCACTTGGCTTGTTTGTTGCCTTGTTTGGAATCAATCAACTTTTCCTTTTCAATACAACCGTAACATATATCGTAGCCACCGTCTTTATTATCATTGGCGGTTTAAGTACTTGGGCAGGATTTAGAAGCTATCGGCATCACGTTCCTTATGCCCAAGAAGAAGCCCGGCAGTTGGAACAGGAAAAAAGCTGATGATAAAGCCGCTTGGAAGGCGGCTTTTTTTTCGTTCAAACAGGTTCAACGGCCAGGACTTCCCAGTGCAAGCGACGTATAGCCAGCCGTCTTGCGCTTATCTCAATAAAAAAGGAAATAACGCCAGTTCCCCGTCGCGTTTTAACTACTTAAACAAACTTTTATTTATCAATGAGACGGCACATCATCAATGCTTTTCCAACAATCTCGCCATTATTATATACCTCAACATCCACTTTTCCGTATTTGCGTCCGGATTCCAATATTTTGGGGATGATTTCGATCATGCTATCCATTTGCACTGGCTTCAGGAAATAAATAGTCATACTCTCTACAGCGAGTTCTCCCTTTTTCTTCAGCCGGAAAAAACGGTTGGCTGATTCTGCCACGATGGAAGTAAATACGCCGTTTGAGATTGTCCCAAGCTGGCTCGTCATTTGCGGCGTCACTTCAAATTGAAATGTCGTCTCCCCGACTTGCTTGCCGCTGGACAACTGCTTCGATACTGTATCATCCAGCGTCTCGCCAACTTGCGGCTGTCTTTGAATCATTTGAAGCGCCTTCAAGACGTCTTGGCGGCTAATAATCCCCACCAACTTTTGTTGGTTATCGACAACGGGCAGAACTTCGATTGCTTCCCAAATCATCATATGGGCAACCGAAGCGACACTCGTTTTTTGCGAGGCGGTGATGGGATTCTTCGTCATTACCTTTTCGATCCCCAAATTGGGATCCTGGCCAATCACATCTTTTCCTGTAACCATGCCTTGCACTTTTCCATTTGCGTCAACGACAGGAAACCGGCTATGATCTGTTTTCTCTTTCAGAGCGTACCAATCCGCCACTTTTTCTGTAGTTGACATGCTTATCGTTTTTTCAAGCGGAATAAAAATATCTTCCACAAGAACGATTTCCTTTTTGATCAGTTGATCATAAATGGCCCTGTTAATCATTGTGGCCACCGTAAACGTATCGTAGCTTGTTGATATGATGGGGAGTTCCAATTGGTTGGCAAGCTGTTTTACGTGATCCTCCGTATCAAAACCGCCCGTAATCAAAACCGCCGCTCCCGCCTTCAAAGCGTACTCATGCGCCTTTGTTCGATTTCCGACAATCAGCAAGTTGCCAGGGCCCGTATATCTCATCATCGCATCAAGTTTCATTGCCCCGATGACAAATTTATTAAGTGTTTTATGAAGGCCCGCCTTTCCACCTAGCACTTGTCCATCTATAATATTGACGACTTCCGCAAAGGTGAGCTTTTCTATATTCTCTTTTTTCTTGCGCTCGATCCGAATCGTGCCGACCCGTTCGATTGTACTGACATATCCCCTGTTTTCTGCATCTTTGATCGCTCTATACGCAGTCCCTTCACTAACGTTTAACACTTTTGCAATTTGACGGACGGAGATTTTTTCGCCAACGGGAAGGCCATCGATATGACGGATAATTTGTTCATGCTTCGTCGACAAGCTTTTCACCCTTTTCCTGAAACGTACAGTTATTTATTATTCCATTATATCGGGAAAAGCCCGCTACATCAAACTTATATTGTCCCTTTTGGCCGTATTCGTCTGCCCTCGGTATCTTTATGCATCGTTTTCACCTGATGTTTCTTCAGGGATTTTTTATTAAAAAATAGCAGCGCTGCTAAATTCCCGGCAAAAACGAGAAGAGCAAAAGCAATCCACGAAAGTGAAAAAATACCTTCTAGTCCCTGGGCATGTACATTCAGTCTTGGCAAAGCAATATAAATAAGGGCACAGCAAAGCAACAAGCACAGCAAGTATCGGTTTTTCATGTAAAATCCCCTCCATACAATATTTCTACTAATGTATGCAGGGGGATATGCTTATAGTTCGATAGAATCGCCCGGATTCATTACTTTCCCGTTTAGTCCTTCCTTCAGCATCCCGATAAATTGTTCAGGATCTTGCTTAATGGGCGGAAACGTATTGTAGTGGATCGGTACAACCGTTTTTGCCTGCAAGAATTCTGCTGCCAGTGCCGCATCCTCCGGCCCCATTGTAAAATTGTCGCCGATCGGCAAGAAAGCCAGGTCGATGGGATGACGTTCACCGATTAACTTCATATCTGAAAACAGCGCTGTATCGCCTGCATGATAAATGGTTTTGCCTTCAGCCATGAACAGCACACCTGCGGGCATTCCCAAATAAATGATTTGTTGATCTTCCGTAAAAATAGCTGAGCCGTGAAAAGCCTGTGTAAATTTAATTTTTCCAAAATCAAATTCGCGGGATCCGCCGATATGCATAGGATGCGTTTGCACCCCTTGCCATCCCATATATGTAGCAAGTTCATTTGGTGCCACAACGAGGGAATTGCACCGCTTGGCTATCTCGATCGTATCCCCGACGTGATCAGCATGCCCATGGGTTAAAATAATCACATCGGGATTTTCATTTTCTGCCTTTAAATCAGTAAGTTCATTGCCTGTAATAAATGGGTCGATCAATATTGTTTTGCCGTTCGTTTCCATTTTGACAACCGAATGTCCATGATAAGATACTTTCATCATGCAGCAACCTCCTTGTTTTTAAAAAATCCTCAACATAAAATCATTCTAGACCATTCGCTGTCTTCCTGCCAAATAATCCATTTCCCTTTTATGCAACCGCTTAAAATGGTAATCTTTAGGTAACCGGATGAAAAGGGAGTGGTTTGTCCATGAGTGGAAAACTTACAAAATTGATGGAATGGTTGCGCCAGGATCGAATTGATGCTGCTTTTATCACTTCGCCGGACAATGTTTTTTATATTACAGGCTTTAGATGTGAACCTCATGAACGACTCCTTGCCCTCATCGTTTTTCAAGAGAAAGAGCCTATCCTTGTCTGTCCGGGAATGGAGGCGGAAGAGGCGAGACGGGCCGGATGGAATGAAGAAATTATCGGATACAGCGACACGGACAATCCTTGGGACTTGATTCAAAAACGCATGAGTGCCCGTCTGGACAAGATCCGCTTATGGGCGATCGAAAAAGACCATTTGAATATTACAAAGTTTGAACAGCTTCGGAAATTGTATAAGGATGCTTCATTTCTCCCTGCCGAACCTTTTCTTAATGAGTTGCGCCTCATCAAAGACAGTAAAGAAATTGAGCTATTGGAACAGGCATGCGAACTCGTTGATTTTGCAGTAAAAGTTGGCGTGAATGAAATAGCCGAAGGAAAAACAGAGGTTGACCTCATCGCAACAATCGAATATGAAATAACGAAAAAAGGAGCCGGGATGGCCTTTTCTCCACTCGTTCTTGCCGGGGCAAACACCGCTTCTCCACATGGCGTACCGGGAGATACGAAAATACGAAAAGGAGATTTTGTTCTATTTGATCTGGGCGTCTCTTTTAATGGATATTGTTCAGATATTACAAGAACCATTGCCTTTGGCGAAGTAAGCGATGAACAGAAAAAAATATACGAAACGGTTCTGAAAGCACAGGAAACAGCCGTGCAACTTACAAAACCGGGAGTACCGGCAAAAGAACTGGACATTGCAGCCCGCAATATTATTTCTGAGGCGGGATACGGCCATTATTTCACCCACCGGCTGGGACACGGCCTTGGCATCGGCGTCCATGAATATCCGTCGGTACATGAACGAAATGATATGCCTTTAAAAACAGGGATGGTTTTTACAATCGAACCGGGAATTTATATACCCGGCTTTACCGGAGTCCGGATTGAGGATGACGTGCTCGTGACAGAAAACGGCGTCCGGGTCATGACAACATATCCCAAAACGTTGCAAATAGTAGAATAATTGAAAGGCAGAGCAACCGCCGTGGCAGACTAAGCCCAGATTTCGTAGAGTAGAGTTTCAGATGACAAGCGGGGATTTACATTGTGCGCGATTTTTTGATTTTCGCGGGTATTTTCTCCTATACGCGGGTAACCTGCTCCCTTGCGCGGGTAAGTTGCTCCCATACGCGGGTAACTTGCTCCCTTGCGCGGGTAACTTGCTCCTATACGCGGGTAACCTGCTCCCTTGCACGGGGAACCTGCTCCCATACGCGGGGAACCTGCTCCCTTGCACGGGGAACCTGCCCCCATACGCGGGTAAGCTGCTCCCTTGCGCGGGTACTCCTGTTGATCCACCGGGATTTTCGCCGTTACCGCCCTATTTAGTCCGCAGTAGTGGCACGAGGTTGCTTTCGCTCGCCTCATGGTGAAACAAGAAAGCGAGTCTTCTAAAAAACGCCCGGAAGAACCCGGGCGATTGTTATTAGTATTATAGCAATTCTTTTGCGTCAACAAACTCGTATCCAAGGTCATCTGCGACAGCTTTGAATGTCACTTTTCCGTCTAGGACGTTGATTCCTTTTGATAGAGGTTCGTTATCTAAGCAAGCTTGTTTGTAGCCTTTGTTGGCGATTTGCAGTGCATATGGCACTGTTACGTTCGTCAAAGCCATCGTGGATGTTTGCGGAACAGCACCAGGCATGTTGGCAACAGCATAGTGAACAACACCGTGTTTTTCATATGTTGGGTTGTCATGAGTTGTTACTCTGTCGCTTGTCGCGAAAATACCGCCTTGGTCAATGGCAATGTCCACAAGAACAGAGCCCGGAGACATGGATTTCACCATTTCTTCGGAAACCAGTTTAGGGGCTTTTGCTCCAGGAATAAGAACTGCGCCAATCACCAAGTCAGAATCTTTCACGGCATTGGCAATGTTGAATGGATTGGACATTAATGTTTTAACGTCGTTTCCAAAAATATCATCAAGCTGGCGTAAACGGTCTACGCTTAAGTCGATGATCGTTACGTCGGCTCCAAGGCCTACTGCCATTTTTGCAGCGTTCGTACCAGCCTGGCCGCCGCCAATGACCGTGACTTTCCCACGTTCAACACCCGGTACACCTGCTAAAAGCTTTCCTTTTCCTCCATAAGTTTTGGATAGGAATTGCGCACCGATTTGAGTAGCCATCCTTCCTGCAACCTCACTCATTGGAGATAGCAACGGAAGTGAGCGGTTTGGAAGCTGTACAGTTTCGTACGCAATGGCAACCACTTTGCTTTCTATAAGCGCCTTCGTCAATGCAGGTTCTGCAGCAAGATGCAAGTATGTGAAAAGGATCAATCCTTCGCGGAAGTAACCGAACTCTTCCTCAAGAGGCTCCTTCACTTTCATGACCATTTCCGCATCCCATGCTTCTTTGGCGCTATTTACGATTTTTGCACCAGCTTGTACATATTCTTCGTCAGTGAAGCTTGATCCAAGCCCCGCCCCTGTTTCGATATGTACTTCATGTCCTGCTTGGGTTAATGTATAAGCACCGGCAGGTGTCATGGCTACGCGATTCTCATTACTTTTAATTTCCTTTGGCACACCAATAATCATCATATTTCCTCCTAACTGTTCTTACTAGCCACAATTTGAATATATCACTTTCATTCTATAAACGAAAGCTTTCCCGAAAAACATTTTTATTTTTTTCGTGAACAAACGGGGATGCTTTGAAACATCCCCGCTCCATTTGCGCTTAATGGTCAATTTTTATTTTGATGAAAAACTTCTTTTAGGGTTGAAATAATGAAATCGACATCTTCATCTGTACAGGAAAGTGGTGGAGATAATGTTAAAATATTGTTATAGTCCGCTACCGTGTCTCCGTTTTTACCAATAATGAGTCCTTTATCTCTGCATTCGGACATGATTTTCGCAACCCACTCATTTTTTGCTGGTTCCTTCGTTTCTTTATCCTCCACCATTTCTATCCCCATCAGAAACCCCATACCCCGAATGTCACCGACATAAGGGTGATCCTTCAATACAGCCAGCTCGTTTTTTAAGCGCTCTCCCAATTCTGAAGAACGGGCTACGAGATTTTCTCTTTCCATAATCTCCAAGTTTTTCAACGCCAATGCACAAGCCGCGGGATTTCCGCCAAATGTATTGACATGGCGGAAATGGCTGTTTTCTTCACTTTTCTTGAATATTTCGTAAATGTCCTTTCTGACCGCTGTGACTGAAAGAGGCAAATAGGCACTTGTCAGACCTTTTGCCATGGAAATCATATCGGGCTTTATATTGAAATGCATATGGCCAAACATTTTACCTGTTCTTCCAAAGCCGCAAATCACCTCGTCAATGATGAGAAGAACCCCATATTTCCCGCAAATTTCCTGGACTCTTTCCATATAAACCGGATGTGGGATAATGACTCCGCCGCCGGTGATGAGCGGTTCCATAATAATGCCGGCAATCGTTTCCTTTTGTTCCCAAATGATTTTCTTCTCAAATTCCCGGGCTTTTTGAATATTGAATTCTTCCACTGACATTCCTGCCGGCCTTCTATAACTGTCCGGCGGCGCCACATGCAAAAAGCCGGGCACGAGCGGTTCATACTTATACTTTCTCAAAGCCTGCCCTGTTGCAGACAGCGCTCCCATTGAACTTCCGTGATAGGCGCGATACCGGGAAATAAATTTGTAACGGGAAGGCTCCCCATTTTGTTGATGGTATTGTCTTGCAATCTTAAAAGCAACCTCGTTTGCGTCCGAACCGCTATTCGAGTAAAAAATCATATAATCGTCATCCAGGTATTCATTTAATTTTTCAGCAAGGTCAATTGCCGGCTGGTGACTTTGCGTCATCGGTGTATACGTCATTTTAATCATTTGGTCATAGGCCGCTTTGGCAAGCTCTTCTCTTCCGTATCCGACATTGACACACCACAACCCCGACATGCCGTCCAACACTTTGTTCCCCTTATGATCAATCATCCAAGCCCCTTTTGCTTCAGTAAAAATTGTCGGGGGACTTGTTTCCTTATAAGGAGAAATATGATGCCAAACATGTTTGCGATCTTTTTCAATCAATGGATCTGTTTGGGTTGTTGACATATGAAACCCCTTTCTTGTTCAAGGCCAGAAGCATCCCGCATAAATTGCGGGATGGCCGAACGATTATTTTCGTATTCTATTTTTCTACCGTCCGATAACAAACAAGATGCGAACACCAGGACTAGAAAAAATGCAACGCCTGATAGAAAGCGTGATGCGTGAGCTTTGGCTTCATTTCAGAGGAGTTCTCCCTTCCTCCATGTGGCAGACTGATCCAAAGCTCTGACCTTGGTAAATTGGTCCACCTACACATTTTCATCCGGCAATTTCCCAGACTAGGCGCCGCATCCCATTTTCCAAGATCAATAGGCGTGTCTCTGTGTCACCATTTTCTTGCGCGTGTAAAATTCGATGCCATCACGGCCGTTGGCATGCAAGTCACCATAGAAAGATTTTTTGTAGCCCGAGAATGGGAAAAATGCCATCGGGGCAGGCACGCCCAAGTTAATACCAAGCATCCCCGAGTCGATTTCTTCTCTGAATTTGCGAATCGCTTTCGCGCTGTCCGTAAACAAGCAAGCTCCATTTGCGAATTCGGACTTGTTTGCAAACTCAATCGCTTCATCCAAATTCTTCACACGTACAACTGATA
The DNA here is from genome assembly GCF_037980985.1 of Siminovitchia sp. FSL H7-0308. Taxonomy (NCBI): domain Bacteria; kingdom Bacillati; phylum Bacillota; class Bacilli; order Caryophanales; family Bacillaceae; genus Siminovitchia; species Siminovitchia sp. FSL H7-0308. Next base: position 953,346 of record NZ_CP150282.1, on the reverse strand, counting down.
AGACCGGAGCAAAAATTTCTTCCTTCCAAATTTTCATGTCTTGTGTCACATTTTCAAAAATGGTTGGTCCTACGAAGTAGCCGCCTTTTGCTAAAGATTCATCTTTCCGGCCATCACGCACAAGCTTGGCCCCTTCTTCGATCCCGGATTTGATGTAGCCGAGTGTTTTCTCTTTATGGGAATCGCGGATGACCGGACCGAGGAACACGTCTTCTTGAAGCCCGTCTCCCATTTTGATACTGTCGGCTTTTTCCACAAGCTTTTGAACCAATTCATCTGCGATTTCTTCAACAGCTACTACGACGGAGCAGGCCATGCAACGTTCACCCGCTGATCCGAAGGCAGCATTAAAAATGTTTGTTGCGGCGGATTCCAAATCGGCATCCGGAAGGACGATCGTATGGTTTTTCGCTCCGGCAAGCGCCTGAACCCTCTTTCCGTGGGCGGTTCCCGTTTTATACACATATTCAGCAACCGGTTGTGAACCTACAAAAGAGACAGCCGGAACATCAGGATGGCTTAACATCCCGTTTACGACATCGTGGGCGCCGTGAACAATGTTGAATACCCCTTTTGGAATCCCTGCTTCCTGAAGCAATTCCGCCAAACGATTGGCAAGAAGCGGCGTTCTTTCTGACGGTTTTAGCACAAACGTGTTGCCGCACGCAATCGCGAGCGGGAACATCCAGCAAGGAACCATCATCGGAAAGTTGAACGGCGTAATACCGCCAATGACGCCCAAAGGATAGCGGTACATTCCCGATTCGATATTTGTAGCGATGTCAGGAAGCTGCATCCCCATCATCAAGGAAGGTGCTCCGGCCGCAAACTCGACACACTCTATCCCTCTTTGAACCTCACCATACGCCTCGTTGAAATTTTTTCCATTCTCAACCGTAATGAGCCGCGCCAACTCGTCCCACTCATCGACAAGCAGCTGGTGGTATTTGAATAAAACTCTGGCGCGCTGGGGAACAGGTGTTTGTTTCCAAGTTTTATAGGCTTCTTTAGCAGCCTTGACCGCCTCATCCAAATCCTCTTTTGTTGAGATCGGAACTTTGGCAAGCAGTTCCCCGGTGGCGGGGTTCGGTACATCTTCATACTTTTCAGTCTTAGATTTTACCCATTGTCCATTTATGAAATTTGCAAGCGTTTTCGTATTTTCTGCAACTGTACTCAATTTTTCTCCTCCTTATCTTTACCATATTAATGGTTGACTCAAATTTATATTCCCTTCATAATCAATTTTACAAATAAATCTTAGGCAATACATTATACAAAGTGTAAAATCATCGCGCGATTCATTTTACATATTGGAGGCCAACGATATGATGAACGAATTTACGTTAAAAGTGGGAGACATTCTTTCAAGGGAACATTTTCACCATGCAAAAGTTTTAGCTGGTTCAGAGGGACTGAATCGGATTATTCGCTGGGTCCATGTATTGGAAGTTGTCGATTTCGAGTCGCTCATTCACGGCGGCGAATTGATTCTGACAACAGGCGTCGGTCTTCAAACAGATTTTCTTACCCAGCTTACATTTGTACGGAAATTGATTCAATCAAATGCTGCCGGTATTTGTATTGAAAAAGGACCCTACTTTCAGGAAATTCACGAAGATATATTGCAACTGGCCAACAAACATCACTTTCCCATTATCTTGTTTGAAGAGACTGTAAAATTTGTAGACATTACGCAAGACCTTCACAGTTTAATCATCAACAGACATCATGACCTTTTAAAATACCTCGATACGTCTTCCCGAAAGTTTATTGAGCTGTCAATGTCATCCAATGGAATCCAGAAAATTTTGCAAGAGCTCTATCAATATTTCCATCACACGGTTATGTTTTTACCGGCTGAAGGCAGGAACTTTTACTTTCCCGCAGACCAAAAGGAACTTCTTGACATAGCAGTACAATATGTCGAAATGGAGAGAAATGACATTCGGCAACAACAGATCATCAACATTGAACATGAGCGCTTCGTCGTCATGCCGGTCAAAGGCCTTGGACACACATGGGGATGCCTTTTCCTCCATACCGCAAGTTCCGCACCGGAAGAATTTCATTATCTCATTCTTGACCGGGCTGCCCTTTCAATTGCGCAAATCATGTTAAGAAATCGAACGATTGAGGAAAGAAAGCAGCATTCAGAAGATAAGTTCGTACGAAATATTTTACAAGGACGCGAGTTTGATATAAACGAAATGCACACCCATCTGCCCTTCATCCATATGGACATGTGCTACCGGGTATTTGTCCTTCAATTTCAGCCACACGATCAAGAAATCAGCGAAGAAGAATGGGAAGACATTAACTTGCAAAGGGCAATGCTTATACGCACCCTTTTTAAAAGACATGGATTTCTCCCCTCTGTATCAGCTACAAGAGATGAAATTGCCGTGATTGCAGCGATTACAGTTGAAGAAAAAGAAAAGGCAGTGGAACATTTAAAAAGAATTATCCACTATATCGACGAAAATAATGAGAAAAAAGGTTTGTTCGGAAAAACATTCACCATCGGAATTGGCCGGGAATATACCCGTATTAAGCAATTAACAAAAAGCTACAAAGAAGCAAAAGAAGTGATCGGCATTCAGGCAAACATCCATTTATATGATGAAATGGGCGTTTACAGGCTATTTCTTCCTTTAAAAAATACCGGCGAACTGGAAGCATATGTATTGGATTATCTAGGTCCCATACTGGAATACGACCGAACAACAGAAAGCGGACTTTTCCAAACCTTAAAAGTATATCTGGAGTGTGGCGGGGCAAAAAAGGAAGCTGCCGAAAAACTGTTTATCGTCAGACAAACCCTCTATCATCGGCTTGCAAAAATCGAGCAGTTGTTGGGCGCAGACTTCATGAATCCGGATAAAAGAATTGCAATCGAAACAGCTCTGAAAGCGTACGACTTGATAAAGGCTGTCAATTAATGTGGGCTGGGACTGCCTTCTCTTTGACAGTCGCCTTATAATGAAGTTTCACTTTATCCGGCATGTAAGGTGGTGTGAGAGGGGCGAAAAGTTATTTACTCGATTATGCTTAGAACTCCTTGCGTTTGTAAATTTGAAGCGTCACAAAGTATGAAATGATGAAAAGAAACAAGTTAATCAATAAAAAGCTTGAAGAAAAAAGTAGATCGTGGTTTGTGTTTGGACTAAGTGGCGCACCAAAATTTTCTAAAATCCCTTTATATATCCATTCACTCAAGAAAAATAATCCTATAGCTGCAAGTACACCCATCATCAGAATCATATCAGATTTCTCTGTACCGTAATGATAGGTTAAAGGATAAGTAACAAAACCTATAATCAGTGCTAATCCAACCCCATTCATTATTGAATAAACGGCTGTTGTTGTTTGATTTTGTCCCATTATTAGATCTGTTAAAACAAATAATACAAAAGTCAAAATAATCCCTGAAAGCATGATTAGTGAATAGAAAATATAATGACTTTGTACAACTTGACTTCTTTTGATTGGTAATGCTAACACAAATTTATTCCAACCAGATGAGGATTCGTGTTTTAAAGCTTCAAAAGCTGGAGTGATCATAAATAAGATAGGCAACCATGTGGCGAAAGACAACATCATCTCATTATTACTTATTATGAGAAGGCAGACTATAACAACACTTATAAACACGTAATTTCTAAGACTCTTTTCAACTGTAAAATATTGATTCAAAAATAGTCCTCTCATTTTTATAATCATTCCTTTCGCTTCGCTCAAGGCACAACACCGCATGAAAATGAAGGTTATGCCTTTTATCTTTCGTTTTAAAGTAGTAACCTATTTTTGAAGGAGCCTATATACACTACAAATCACGGGGAGGTGAATAAGTGCATGGTTTCACTACACGACCTCGCATTTTTATATGTGTAGCTTGGCTTTTCAAGAACAACTAACTATGACATAGAGAACGTAAACGTATCTTTGCATAAGCGTCTCGTTTATAGAGAGCCTTGCAGTCAATATATAGTTCTTCTTCAATCAAATGGATAGGAGGTAGCTAGCATGCTAAAAATCGTTTATCCGAATTGCTGCGGAATTGACGTTCACAAGACCTTTGTTGTTGCTGTCATCGCAATTACGGATGATCAAGGGTTTACTCAATATTGCGATTGCCCACCGTTTGTTAGTGGCAATTTATCATGTCCTTTTCAATAAAGAGCCTTATAATGCGGATTTATATCATGTGACTAACTATATTTCTCCAGATAAGGAGCTTTTTATATAAGAGGCCATACAATTTGCAAAAGGTCACGGTTTTAAGATAGCGTATTTTTTTGCAATTTTTTTTATTTCGTATTGTCTTTTTCAAGAACTCCAAGGCTAACTCCTACAACTAATGAATTTCAAACTTTCTCACCTCGCATTAAAAGTAGAGTGATTTCATCTATAGAGAAAGATTCTTTCTTTATTAGATGTCTTACTTTTTCACGATCAGAAACCAGAACATCTGTATCATCTCCGTTTTGTTTATAAGCTACTACCAAGTCCTGATTAATTTCTTTAAATTCATGCTCGTTGCACGTAAGAATTGCATAGTTTTTTAAAAGTTCATCTTTTTGAATCTTTAATAGTATTTTTCCGCCCTTTATAAAAATGAGATTATTTGCGATTTTTTCGATATCACTTGTTATGTGAGAGGAAAGGAGAATCCCTCGATCTTGATCTTGAACAAAATCCTGTAATACATCTAGCAATTCATCTCTTCCCGTTGGATCTAGTCCTGCCGTAGCCTCATCCAAGATTAATAACTTTGCGTTGTGAGACAAAGCAATCGCAACTGATAGCTTCATTGACATCCCTCTTGAAAAGTCCTTAACCTTCTTTTTTAGAGGTAAAGAGAACATTTTTACGTAATAATCAAATTGATCATCATTCCAGTTTTTATAAATACCTCTAAAAACTTTTTTTAAGTTTAGGATGGTTAAGTCTCCAGGTAACTTCATGTCATCAAATACAACACCGATATCATTCTTTAGGTCTGGATCTTTTGGGTCTATTTCTTCACCGAAAATATGAATAGTCCCACTGTCTTTATATAAAGTTCCTAGTATTGAACTCATTGTTGTTGATTTACCAGCTCCGTTTTCTCCAATAAATCCGACGATATCACCATAATTAATTGAAAAAGAAACATCATCTAAAGCAAAATCAGAATCGGCATAGCTTTTCCTTAAATTACTTACTTCTAAGATAACGGCCAATATAAATCCTCCTCATGATTACTTGATTTAAGAGATAACGTCTATTTAGCTTCTCGCTGTATAAAACATTATATCTTCCAATGATGCTGGCTGCCCATTAACTTTCTTACCATCCCTGGTTGATCAACAAGACCTTCAAAACCCGTTAATGTTTCTCGAGTTTGGATAAAGTATTTACGCAGGTCTTTATTTAATAAATCTGTGGCACCTTTAACAATAGTAACGCTCTTTAAGCACCTCCTTACTATCATCAAAGATAATTTTGCCGTTTTGAATATACACGAGATAATCAGCAATTTGTTCTAAATTGATCCAGAATCCTGATATATTATATTCATACTCAACGAGAAGATCTGATCTTGTTAAAGTATCCATAGATGAACAACTTTAATAAATCTTTTCTCTCATAAGGTTGTTGTCCAGGATTATGTTTTTTATATTCTTTAATTCCCATATCGACCAAGCAGAGTGATTCTACGAAAGCATCAATTGCTCGAACAGGGTTTTCCTTATCAATCATTTCATCTAAACACAGTAATTGAAAACTTATTTGATTTCCCTGAAAAACCGTGAACATTGCCCATTCTAAAGAATCTCCTCTGCTTATAAGTTACCTATATTATACCTTTTTTTGGTTTTATTTGTTAGACAGTCTGATGTAAGGTGCCGTAAGCCTCCCACATCAAAATCTTGAGTGAATACAAAAGGGCTAAGTGGAAGATAACGGCACCTAAATGCCCGATTGGTTCAACTAACATTCAATAAGAGATGGGAGAAAACGGCTACTGAATGAAGGTTCACTTTATCCCGCATGTAAGGTGCCGTAAGACGCTCCTACTTCAAAACATGAGTGAATACAAAAGGTCTAAGTGGAAGATAACGGCACCTAAATGCCCGATTGGTTCAACTAACATTCAGTAGGAGATGCAAGAAAACGGCTACTGAATGAAGTTTCACTTTATTGTTCGTTTTTTCATCAGCTGATTTAGTTGTGTGCCAGCCCCTAAAACATGATCTTGGTCTGTGCTGCCAATGTTAGTATATTGCATTCTTTTGATACAAAATTTCACCGTCAAGCATCGTCATTTCCACGGAAATGTGTTTCATGTCTTCCTTATTTGTTTGCAGAAGGCTGCGATCCAATACAACAAGATCAGCCAGTTTTCCCTCTTCAATACTACCTTTGAGATGTTCCTCAAAGCTTGCATATGCTCCATTATACGTATATGCCCTGACAGCTTCCATCACATCGACAGCCTGGCCCGGACCAGCCGCCTGTCCTGATTGGGTCATCCGATTTACCGCAGCATGTATTCCAAGGAACGGATTACAATCGGCGACCGGCGCATCAGACGCAAAGGCTGCCGGAATAGATTTATCCACATAATCTTTTGCCGGATACATGACATGTACTCGCTCTCCATAATGATGCATATATGATTCTCCATTCATATATATAAAAACGGGGTTGGGGATCGGAATAATGTTCAGCTGTTTCATCCGTTCTTGCAGGTTTGGTGCAGCAATCCCCGCATGCTCAATCCGATGGCGGTGGTCAGCGCGCGGGCACCGCTCAAGGGCCTGCTCAATACAATCAATCACCATTTCAATCGCCTTGTCTCCTTGGGCGTGGGCCGTAATTTGAAACCCTTTTTCATGGGCTTCCCCCAATATCCGGTTCAGTTTCTCCTGTTCAATATATTGAATCCCGTAATCATTTGGATCACTCGTGTAAGGTTTGCGGGTAGCAATGGTCGGACCGGTGCTGCTTCCATCAGTAAACAATTTAGCAGGACCGATTTTAAATTTCTCATCCCCGAGTCCCGTCACAACCCCTGCGCGGAGCATCGTTTGAATAAATTCTTCAGAATTGGTCAAGGAACCGATCATGGCATACACTCTTACTTTAATATCGCCGGATCTGACTCCTTTTTGCATCATCCTTATAATGTCCGGGCTACATCCATATCCTCCGGCATCATGTACACTTGTGATTCCGGCTTTGACGAACGTATCCGAAGCCAGCTTATGTGCGCTTTCCAACTCGTGATCGGTAAAAGATGCTGTATGGAAAAGTTCCATATGAGCATTTTCAATCAATTTTCCGGTCAATCGTCCATCTGAATCCCGTTCCCTCATCCCGCCTTCGGGATCGGGCGTTGCTTCATTGATTCCGGCCAACTCCAACGCTTTGCTATTGACGATGGAGAAATGATTACAAAATCGGGTAATCACGATGGGATGATCAAGCGAAATGGCATCCAACTCTCCCCTTGTCGGAAATCGTTTCTCGGTGATGTTCTGTTCATTAAATCCCCAAACTCTCACCCATTCCCCTCTTGTTGTTTCGTTCGCCTTTTTCTTTATATCTGTAAAAATATCTTGCAAAGATTGAACATGGGGAGCCGTACAATTTACCCCCAATAAGTTTAAACCGTAAACCGTTAAATGCAGATGAGCGTCTATGAATCCGGGCAGAAGCGATTTTCCTTCCAAATCAATGACAGTTGTATGATGGCCTATAAAAGACGTTATCTCGTCGTTCGTACCAACGGCCACAATTTTGTTTCCTTTTACAGCAACTGCCTCACTTACATCATTGTCGGCATTGACAGTCACCACCTCGCCATTCTTAAAAACGATATCCGCCTTCATTTCATCCATTCTTTGTAACATCTTTTTAAGCAGCATTGATATAATCATCCACTTCCTTATGATTTTGAGGCTTTGTCATATAGCTGATAACGATTGTGATCACAATATTCGCCATTAGTCCCAATATACCTGCATGAATCTCAAAAGGCGTTGAAGTTGCCACAAGCTGGAAGTAAAAATTGAAGACCGTCCCCACTATTAACCCGGCGATTACCCCGGATACAGTAGCCCTTTTCCAATAAAGCGCGCTATATATCGCGGGAGCAAACTGGACAATCGCCCCATAGGCGCCAATCAGAAGGGCGACTAACCCCTGTCCGCCAAAAATGGTAATGAGATAAGCAAGAGCACCAATTACAAATACGCCAATCCGCATGATCAGTAAAACGGTTCTATCGGATAGATTGGTCCATATGTTGCGAACAATGCCATCCGTTGTTTCCAGTGACGCACTATGGGTAATGGCATCAGCCGAAGACATCGCTGCCGCAAGCGCTCCCGCTCCAACGAGGCCATATATCCACCCAGGAAGATTCATAACAGTCGTAATCAAAAACGGAAATATTTGATCGGCACTTTCAAGATTCTGCTGATCCACGACCCCTTTTGCCGCAAAGCCGACGAGTATAAGTGGCACCAAAAATAATGCAAATAGTGGATAAACCAACACAGTCTTTTTAATCGTGTTCGGGGTGGAAGCATAAGATTTCGAAAATAAATGCGGCCACATCAGAAACCCGATCACTGATACGAGAATGGTCGTTGTGAAGGGAATGGCCCCCATATGGGATCCTTCTTTTCCAATCTGCAAAAAGGCTGGTTGCTCCTGAATAATGCCGTTAAACATTTCGCCTACGCTTCCATGAAGTTGAAAGACGATTGCCAAGCCAACAACCCAGGAAATGACAATCATGAGAAAGCCTTGAAAGACGTCCGACCATGCCGCCGCCCGCAATCCACCTGTTGCTACATAAATAACCACGATGCCATATGATACAAGAACCCCCAGCCAAAAAGGCATCCTTCCTTCTGTCATCATGTTGAAAATATGGGCCATTCCCGTTAACTGTGTCGCCAAATATTGAATGCAGGCCAGAAATGTAATCAGTCCGACAATCACCGCCAGCGCCTTGCTTTGAAATCGTATTTTTAAAAATTCCGAAACGGTATAAATTGTATATTTCTGGCCGATTTTTCGAACCTTTGGACCGACAATATACCACGGTAAAATGGCAAAGGCTGAATAAATAACGATATAATATGCTGGTGCTCCCCTCTCATATGCCCACCCGGGCAAACCTAAAAAAGCAAATGCGCTAAAAATGGCCCCACCCATCAAAAACCACATGACAATCAGGCCAAGTTTGCCGCCAGCGACCGCAAACTCATCCAAAGATCCATGATCTCTTCCCTTCCCCGCAAGAATCCCGATAATAAGAGCTGTCACAAGATAGCCGGTCATAATAAATAACGCAATTTGCCAATGGGGCATTACATTTCCTCCTCTTCGTCTTTATTTGGATCGACATCATATAAAAAAGCAACCGCGATAAAAGTGACGGCAACCCATAACAAAACCCAAAAGAAGGAAAATGGCATTCCTAAAATGATTGGTGTTGCCTTGTTCCCGATTTCATACAATGGAAAGATCAAAAATAGGAACGGGATAACGCAAGCAATGGAAAAAATGAGGTTGAACTTTTTTGTACTCATGTATTTTCGCCTGCCTTTTTTTCCGCTATTTGCAGCATTGTCTTAAACAATAACTCGGCCCCAAGGGAAATATCTTCGGGGAAAAGAGTATTCTTTCGGATTGTGACTGACCTCGTCTTTGGAACGGACAAAGATCATTCCATAGTCACACACTGTAGACATGGCAAGGGCATCGTGGAACGCCCCGCTCATGAGCTCTGGTGGGTTTAACCCCATGTCCTCGCTTTCTTCCCGCATGATCTGTTTGATCCAATCAACACAATACCGCGGCTCACTTCGGATATCTTCGCTAATGTCATATGTTAACTGATGTTTTTTCACCGATTCCTTGATGACTTCTACTAATCTTGTTTCTATGGCATTTCTCCGCTCTTCATCAATGTCCCGCAAGTCGATCGTAAAGGACACTTTTTCAGGAATAATATTTCGAGAATTCGGAAAAAAACGTAAGCTGCCAACTGTACCGACCGTCGAAGTCTCAGGATCTTCACTTGCCAAATCGTTCAAAGCTGTAATAATTTTGGCAGCCCCGGCAAGAGCATCCTGGCGTATTCCCATCGAGACGGAGCCGGAATCGCCTGCAAATCCGTTCAATTCCACCGTCAACCAAAGCGGACCGGAAATGCCCGATACGATTCCGATCGGCTCTCCTTTCGATTCAAGCACGGGCCCCTGTTCAATGTGAAGTTCAAGGAAAGCATGGATTTGATCATGCCGATATTCACATTCAGGAAATTTTCCAGGATCGCATCCGAATTCGATTAGCGCATCTCTTCTCGTCATTCCTTCCTTATCCTGCCTGTCAAGCTCTCCATCTTCCAAAAGGCCAAGAATACCACTCGACCCAAACAATCCTTTATGAAAACGGTTTCCCTCTTCATCGGAAAAAGCGCCCACTTCCATTGACATGACCGGAACAACATTATTTTCGATCATGGTTTGAAGCGCTTCAAGGGCGCCTAAAACACCCACAGTCCCATCAAACCTGCCGGCATATGGTTGTGTATCGATATGGGAACCGACCATCAAAACGGGCAAATCAGAATGTGCGCCACCAAGACGTCCAATCAGATTTCCAAAATGGTCGATTCTCGTTTTGAGTCCGATTTCTTCCATCCACCTCTTCACAAGTAGCACTGCTTCCTTATCTTCCGGAGAATGTGCCAGCCTTCGTACTCCCGTTTTCCCTATTTGTCCGATTTTTGCAAGTTCCATTATACGACTGTATAATCGTTCGCCATTAATGGTAAAAAACCACATCCCGTCCCCTCCTTAAAGCTATTTTTGATATGTTATAAACAATTCACTATACTTTCAAATTATCTCAATTTATAAAATATTATGTGATGTTTTTACTTCCGATCGTTTGAAATTTTGAATGATCAGTAATCATCATCCGTATACATGTATAAAACCAAAATGAAATCGCTCGCAAAATTCACCCAAGGAGGAGAATGGATGTTTCATTTACCGCCTGAAACTTTTTGGTTGCTGCTGCCATGGCCGCTTATTTGGTTGAGCTTGGCTTTCTTTATGTATAACAAATTAAAAAAAGAAGATGAAGCAGAAGACAAGAGTGAATAATGATGAGTCGGGGGCGAAAAAATGAAACCGGATTTGATCGTTTTTATGATCTATTTGTTAGGATTACTGGGAGTTGGTTTGTATTTTTCCCGTAGAGCCGCGCAATCAGTGGATGAATATCTTTTGGGCGGTAGAAAATTGGGACCTGCTGTAACAGCTTTAACAATGCAAAGCACTGCTATGAGCGGATATATGTTTATGGGCGGCCCCGCGCTGGCTTTTCAACAAGGCTGGTACGCCTTATGGTATGCGATAGGGGATGCCGGCGGTTCGATTATTAATCTCTCTGTTTTGGGAAAGCGCATGAGACGCATGTCCGAAATACTCGGTGCCCTTTCACCTGTAGAATATTTGGAGAAAAGGTACGAAAGCCCGGCGGTAAGAATAGTGGCTTCCATTATTTCCATCGTTTTTTTATTCGCATACGTATTTGCCCAATTTATCGCCTCAGGAAAGGCGTTGTCAACTTTAACGGGACTTTCCTATGAAATTGCTCTTATTCTTGGGGTAAGTGTTATTATTATTTATACTGTGACCGGCGGATATCTCGCTGTTGTCTGGACTGATTTTATCCAAGGAATTATTATGGTGCTTGGCGTTGTAGCGATATTTGTTGTGGCTCTCGCGCATATTGGAGGGTTATCGGCATTAAACGAAAAGTTGGCTGCCATAGATCCCACTTATCTCAGCATATGGGGGAAAGACTTGGCGTATTATGGACAATGGGGAGTTGTCTTGGGAGCCATACTCATCTATTCGATCGGATATATGGGATTGCCTCATGTCGTTGTGCGCCATATGTCGATGGAAAGTACAAAGACGGTGAAAGGCGCGATCATGTGGTCGGCTCTATGGAATCAAATGTTTATTTTTACCCCTTATATACTTGGGTTAATTGGAATCGTCATGCTGCCAAACCTTTCAGACCCTGAAATGGTGATCCCCACACTTGCGTATACGTACTTCCCAGGGATCTTTGCCGCTATTTTGCTTTCAGCTGTAATGGCTGCCATTATGTCCACTTCCGACTCTATCTTAATGCAAGCCGGGACGATCCTTTCCCGGGATATATATCAACGGTTTATTCATCGGGAGGCAAGCCAGCCGAGAATGATCCTTGTTTCGAGAGTATGTATTTTATTAGCCGGAATAATCGGGGTGGTTGTTGCTATATATGAACCTCCCTCCGTCTTTACACTCGTTATATTTGCCTTTGGTGCTCTTGGAAACAGCTTCCTTGTTCCATACGTAGCTTCCGTATATTCTAAAAAAGCAAACCATATAGGTGCTTTATGTGCCATGATCGGCGGGGGAACAACTAACATCATTTGGACTTCCATGGGGTTAGAAGGAGCAACGGCTATTCACCCGTTTTTGGCTGGATTGGTCATCTCTATTTTAGGCATGGTGATCGGCAGTCAGTTTGGGAGAAAACCTTCGCAGCCCATGCAAGATGCTTTTGAAAAAGCGAAAGGAAATAGACAAATACCGCTTAATATTGAGAAAAACATTGCCCGTGATCTAAGCCCGGAAACAAAAAATGTTTCCGATTTTCTCGCAGAAAGAAATCTGATGAAGGAATAAGACGATGGAAAAAGAAATATACACACAAGAGATAGAGATTTCGAAAGAAGATACAATCCGGTCTTTTAAGAACTTGCAGCCTTCTCTCCATTTTTCTGTTGATGAGTTATTATATTACCCATACTTATTTTTTGAACACTCATTTGCCAGAAAAAATCCATTATCACCTTTGAAAGGAATAATCGGCAGTACAGTTGATGGCATATCAGGCGTTGCCGCACTGGCTGATAAAGCCCCAACATTTCAGATCAAGACCGTTTCTGCTGAACGCCTTCTTCCCAGCACCATTCAGAAACATCGAGCGGTCCAAATCGCCGAAGACTATATATTTCGTACCCTGTCCACTAAAATAAAGGTGCTGCTAACTCCAAAAGTCACATTGCAAAAGCAATTATTATTTTACCGCCCCTATTGGATTGTGGATGCGAAACAGATCGGAAAAGACGATTTTAGATTAATGGTTGACGGGGTTAGCGGAAAGTATCATCCTTTATAAAGTGACTCTCTCATCCTAAATGCTTTTGTTTTTTTAATTTAAAAAGAATAAATGATCTTGCAGGCTTATAAAGCCGTTCCATGATCAAAAAAGAAGGAGGAGTGATGAATGGGGACAGATTCTCCAAACAAGCCCGATCCCCGCTTCAAAATTGCCCACCGTGAAGCGCTAATCGGAGTTGCGCTAGCCATTTTTAATTTTATTTGGTGGTACGGTTTTGCATATGGATTGGGCAGTAAGCCATTAAAAGAATACAAGTATGTTTTCGGCCTGCCTGCATGGTTTTTTTACAGTTGTGTACTGGGCTTTATTGTCATGGCCGTATTGGTGACCCTTGTAGTGAAATTTTGGTTTGTTGATGTGAGCCTGGATGTCGAGGAGGATGATCAAAAGTGAACTGGGCCATTATTGTTTCTCTCGCCTGCTTTGTGATCATCATATTTGCCATTGGAATATGGTCCAGCCGCTCTATCAGATCTTCAAACAATTTTTTGCAGGAGTATTTTCTTGGAGGCCGGGAATTAGGCGGCTTTGTCTTAGCCATGACGATGATTGCTACATATGGAAGCGCGAGCAGTTTTATCGGTGGTCCCGGTGTGGCCTATACCCAAGGGCTTGGTTGGGTGTTGCTGGCGATGACCCAAGTAGTTACTGGATATTTTGTCCTCATGATTTTGGGCAAAAAGTTTGCTATCATGGCCCGAAAATATAAAGCCATTACGATGGTGGATTATATGAAGGAAAGATATAAAAGTCCGTGGGTTGTTATCATTTCTGCTCTCAGCATTATCATCTTTTTGTTTTCCGCGATGGCTGCCCAATGGGTGGGCGGCGCAAGACTCATAGAGTCGATTACCGGAATGGGCTACTTCACCTCATTGGCCATTTTTGCCGCTTCGGTCATTATTTACGTTATCATCGGAGGTTTCCGGGCAGTGGCTTTAACCGACGCGGTTCAGGGCGTCATCATGTTGTTTGGGACGCTCATCCTTTTGATCGCAACCATTGCTGCCGGCGGCGGAATTTCCAATATTATAGCTGATTTAACGAGGGAAAATCCAAACTTGGTGACCCCATTTGGCGTTGAAGCTTCCCTTACACCGGCCTATGTATCGTCTTTTTGGATCTTGGTTGGCGTGGGAGTCGTTGCGCTCCCGCAAATAAGTGTCCGGGCAATGGCCTATAAAAGTACGCAATCCATGCATAGGGCCATCATCGTCGGAACGATCGTCGTTGGATTTATTATGCTGAATATGCATCTGATCGGTGTGTTTGCCAGACCCATTCTTCCCGGAATCGAGGTCGGGGACAAAGTGATGCCGCTGTTGGCAATGGAAGTGTTGCCTCCCTGGCTCGTCGGAATTGTACTGGCAGCCCCGCTGGCCGCAATCATGTCGACCGTTGACTCGCTCTTGATTCTTGTCAGCTCAACGATCGTAAAGGATATTTATTTAAACTATATAGAGCCGAAGGCAACGAAGGCCAAGGTAAAACAATTAAGCTTTGGTGTTACGGCGATTCTCGGGATCATTGTATTTTTAATGGCTTTGGATCCCCCCAACCTGTTAATTTGGCTGAACTTATTCGCATTTGGCGGATTGGAAGCAGCTTTCATTTGGCCGCTCATTCTTGGCTTATATTGGACGAAAGCGAATAAATATGGCGCTTTGACTTCCATGGTGATTGGCATTAGCTCTTATATTTTATTTGATACTTTTTATCCCCAGCCCCTTGGAATGCACTCAGTGACCTTGCCTGTAGTCATGTCTTTGATTGGATTTGTCATTGTCAGTCTCCTGACAAACAAATATACCTCAAATCAAACCGATGAACATTTACAAAGGGGTGTGGGCAAATGAAAAAAGCAGAAACGACCAACCGCATATTGAAAAGTGAAACGGAGGAAGTCATCTTATTAACACAAGCACTTGTGCGCATTCCAAGTGTTTATCGTCCCGGAGAAAAAGACGGGAATGAGGAAAGGGTTGCCCGCTTCGTTTACAATTATTTAAAAAAGAACGGAGTGGAAGTCCACATAGAAGAGGTAGAGCCGGGGAGACCAAATGTCATAGGAATCATTGATTCTGGAAAGCCTGGCAAAACGTTATTGTTCGAAGGTCATACCGATGTTGTAACGGAAGGTAAGAACAGTTCATGGACATACGACCCTTTTGGAGCGGAGATTATCAATGGAAAAATGTATGGCAGAGGCACAAATGACACGAAAGGAAATCTGGCCTGCATGATGATCGCCGGACTTTCCCTACATGAAGAAAAAGAAAATTGGAGCGGCAAAATCATATTGTGCATTCCTTGTGATGAAGAAGGCATGATGATTGGCATTAAAGACTTTATTAAGAGAGGTTGGGCCAAAGACGTTGATGGGGCCATCATTTGTGAGCCTTTGGATAAGGAAGTATGCATCACCCAAAAAGGAGCCATGAGAGTCATTATTCGAACATATGGAAAAATGGCCCACGGGGCCATGCCTTTAAGCGGTATTAATCCAAATCTCCGGATGGCACGGATCATCTGTGAGCTGCATACGCTTGAGGAAAAAGAGAAACAGCGTCTCGGAAAACATCCCATGTTGGGATATCCGAGCATCACCCCTACCATCTTGCAAGCTCCTGTTGCCGGGGAGGCACAAATCAATGTAATGCCCGATGAATGCATGACGACCTTAGATATCCGAACAATTCCTGGCCAAAACCATAAGGAACTGGAACATAAGATCCAAGCCATATTTGACCATTTGGTAAAAGATGATCCAGATTTTAAAGCAACCTATGAAGTCATCGAAGATCGTCCTTGGACCGAAACACCCATCGATGATCCGCTTGTCAAAAGTGTATCCCAAGCTGTGACAGAAGTGCTAAAAAAACCCGCCACGTACAATGGAGTTCCGGGAGCAACGGATGGAACATTCTTACACTTGGAAGGCATCCCCATTGTGACCATTGGAGCGGGCGACCGCGAAATTCCCCATCAAATAGATGAATATGTCGAAGTGGAAGACCTTGTGATCATGACGGAAATTTATCGCAGGGCAGCTTTACTCTTTTTACAAGAAAGCTAGGATGGAATACGGCGAAAACAACGGGACTGGGGCAGAAGCAAATACAATAGCAAAAGGGCCGTGAAAAAACCCTGTAAAAATGAAATAAACCGCATGGAATCAAGTTTAAAAGGGTGGTTCCCCCTAAAACCTTGATTTCACGCGGTTTTATTCTGACGATTTTTACGAATATGAATCAGCTTTCAACTTATGTCCCAGCCCCTATATGTGTTAAAAAATCCCGATCATCGCTATGTCAAAATAGTGATGAGACGCTTTTGTTCATTTGAATGTTGAATAAAACTTATAGTAATTGATTGCATCCAATCTCGGCCATTCCCAAAAGATATCACCACTCGAAACGATATACCGGTCAACAAATAATTCAAGATTCATGTTTAATGGTGCGGGGTCTAAATATTCAATATAAAGATAGTTTGGCGTATTTTTGTTATTTTTCACCATAAGATACTCTTCACTTACCATGCCAATCGGATAAAACATGTGATCCATAGAAAGATTTTGATGAGCTTGGATGACTTCATCTAACGAAAACAATATTAAGCCTCCGCCAATGTTCATATCACCAAGATACGCTTGAAGCAATTGTGCCCCGTTATGCTGTAATAAGAACGCTTCATAATCCTTTGGTATATCCCAGTCATTATTTTCCTGAACCTGCTTTAAAGCTTCTGGATCTGCTGGAGGATTAAAACTACAACCTACGGTTATGACTTTACCTTTGGAAAAAATAAGTTCTAATCTGTTGTTATTTTTTTTTAGTTGTTGTTTCAAATTATCTAAGGTTTTTTTTATTAACATTTATAGACCCCCTCCTTGAACTTTAGTAAGCTCTCTACCAAGGAGTTACTACCTGTTGATGTATATCTCTAGGTAACGGAAATAAATTATCAAAACTATGATCCCCTCCATATTGTATTGGGACTACATGGTGAATATCATATTTACTCCAATCCCATTTAGGATCTTTGTAAGTATCAATAAATCTTTTAATATATTGCCCTCTTTCTTCACTAGTTAATGGGTCCACTCTCTTTTCTTTAGGCACTTCACGGTAATCCGCCCTAGCAGGCATAGGCAAATCCATTCCGTTAAAAGCAGTATGTCTAATTTCTGGATATGGTTGTGCTTTTTTATTAAGTAAGCGTTTATGGATAACCTGTTGTACTAAAGTATCTTCAACATATTATTGAAAAAACCTGCACAAATTTTAAAATATTATGTTTTTTATAAAAGATCGACAATACCTATATGAGCGCGTGGATTGAAATCTCCATGCAGCAGAGTTGTAAAAGGATTTCTTTTGGTCGCACTCTAAATAATTAAAGGTTCTATGTCAATTTTTTAACTTATGGGCATTATCAACGAATGAAACATTTACCTCCATTACCATTTCTCTTTTTCTTCAAATATATCACGAATATCCACAAACAGAGTGACCTCTTCGTAAATCACATTGTTCCATAGGGTTCGACGGATATTATTCCAATAGTTGCGACTGCAGATGAACTTACCTGCTTGGGCAGTTGCCGAAGCTCATCAATAAATTTCCCCGCTGCCACGAGTGCATTGAATCGGTCCATTGGAGGGCGCGTCGGCATGCCCGGATTTTCCATAAAAAGTAATTTTATACCATGATGGTCCAGGGAAACGGCATCCAAGACAATAAATCAGGCGGAAGAAAACAATTTATTTTCTTCCGCCTGTATGTTTATAATATTTTGCTCAAAAATGCTTTTGTCCGCTCGTGCTGTGGATTGCTGAACAATTCAGAGGGGTCATTTTCTTCGACAATATAGCCGTTATCCATAAAAATCACACGATCTCCGACTTCACGCGCGAAGCCCATTTCATGTGTGACAACAATCATGGTCATGCCGTCTTTTGCAAGCCGCTTCATGACTTCCAGGACTTCGCCGACCATTTCGGGGTCCAGAGCCGATGTTGGTTCGTCAAACAACATTATTTTTGGCTCCATGGCCAAAGCCCGGGCAATGGCCACTCGCTGTTTTTGTCCGCCAGAGAGTGAATCGGGATAGGCGGAAGCTTTATCGGACAGGCCTACTTTGGCCAGCAGATCGACTGCTTTTTGTTCGGCTTCCTGTTTTGCCAGTCCTTTTACATGAATGGGGGCCATTGTAATGTTTTCTAAAATGGTCTTGTGGGGAAACAAATTAAAGTGTTGGAAGACCATACCGACATTTTTGCGGACTTCATTAATGTCCGTTTTTTTATTTGTCAAGTCTTTTCCGTCAACGATCACTTGTCCTCCCGTTACAGATTCAAGCAGATTTAAACAACGAATAAATGTAGATTTCCCTGAACCAGACGGCCCGATGACAACGACCACTTCTTGAGGCTTTACTTCAAGAGAAATATCCTTGAGGACTTCATTGTCCCCAAAAGATTTTTTTAAGTTTTTTACAGAGATCATTCGGTCCTCATTCTCCTTTCAATATAGTTCATGAGCTGTGTTAAAGAAAGTGTGAGGATGAGGTAAATGATGGCGACTGTAATATATGGTTCCCATACGGTCATATGGGCACCTTGAGCCGCTCGTCCCCAATACATCAATTCAGGCGCAGCAATAATGGCCGCCAATGATGTTTCTTTTAATAACACAATAAATTCATTTCCAAGAGGAGGGATCATCCGCTTGATGGCCTGCGGTAAAATGACGAGCTTCATCGCTTGGTTATGACTCATGCCAAGAGAACGCGCCGCTTCCATTTGCCCCTTGTCAATCGACTGGATTCCAGCGCGAAAGATTTCCGCAATATACGCTGAAGAGTTCAGAGAAAGGGCAATAATAGCTGATACGATTGGATTGGCTGGTGTCATAAAGAGTGGTACAACCCCGAAATGTATCAGAAATATTTGCACCAGGAAAGGAGTTCCCCGGAAAAAGTTAATATACCAAACGAAAGGAAAGCGAACGACAGCAGAATTGGCCATTTTTCCCAATCCAATCATCAAGCCTAAAATGAGCCCGATCAAAGTCCCTGCTAATGTCAGACCCAAGGTTAATAAAGTACCCTTTAAAAAGAATGGAATATATTCAGTAATAATGTCAAAGCGAATATTCAATGGTTTTCACCTTTCTTTGTTACGATTCGAATCGGCCGTTACATACTTAACTGAAAAAACGGCCATCCATCAGTTAATGGACAGCCGCATGTAATCATTCTTTCGCCGCTTTACGTAGAGCTTCTATATCCGGCTCTGCACCATCAAACCATTTTTTATAAATTTCGGCGTACTTGCCGTTATCCAATATCGTATCAAGTGCTTGATCAAACTCGGCTTTCAATTCGCTTCCTTTCTGGAAGGCAATCCCATAATGCTCAATGGCAAATGCTTTGTCATCAGTAATTGTTTGAATGTTGCTATCAGGATATTTCTTCTTATATGCTTCTGCAACGGCTTTGTCGGTTACGACGACATCCACATTGTCACTTTGCAATGCTTGGAACATAAGTGCCGCAGATTCGTATTTGGAAATATCCGGGGAGTTTTCTCCTACAACTTCTTCCGCGTTAAATTGTCCCGTCGTCCCATTTTGCACGCCAATTTTCTTGCCTTTTATATCTTCAGCGCTTTTAATATCAGCTCCTTCTTTAAAAGCAATCATACCGATGGATTCAAAGTACGGTTTCGAAAAATCATATGTTTTTTTACGTTCGTCTGTCATCGTGATTCCCGCCATGCCGATGTCAATCTGTCCGCCCTGCAATCCCGCGAGCATGGCATCCCATCCGGTATTTTCAATTTTCACTTCATATCCAGCTTCCTCGGCAACCGCATTTAGCAAGTCCACATCAAATCCGGTTACCTCACCTTTTTCCATAAATTCAAAAGGAATAAAGGTTGCTTCTGTACCAACATTCAACACTTTTTTATCTCCCGATTTTTGCCCATCCTTCGATTCTCCCGATTTGGTATCTCCGCCGCCTCCCCCACAGGCTGCCAAAAGCAGGGCAGATCCGGCCAAAACGGCCATAAAAGATTTTTTTATAGAATACATCAGTATAGATCCTCCTCTTGATACTGTCGTATCTTGATGAAATTTCGTATGATCACATTATAAAATGATAGCTTGTAATCGTTTTATAATCAATACAATTATTTGTATTATTTAAAATTGCCCTATTTTTATTTCGCATATAGAAACGTCCATATTGGATTTTCTTTTTTTGTTCGTAAAGTTTTCATGTTTCAATATCGTAAAAAAGAGAAATATTTGTATATAAATGATAAAATAATAAAAAAGGAGGCGTTTCAAAATGGAATTATCTTATAAAAACATTCTCGTTGCAGTTGATGGATCAAAACAGGCAGAATGGGCATTTAAAAAAGCGGTACAAATTGCCAAACGAAACAATAACGCAAAGCTGAACCTTATCCATGTTGTGGATACCCGGTCATATGGTGCTATCGAAGCTTATGATGTAACGATGGCGGAAAAAGCAAGGGCCTATGCCGAAGAACTGCTCGAAGGCTATCGTAAAGAAGCCGAATCCGAAGGTCTTTCGAATGTACATACGATGATTGAACATGGGTCTCCTAAAGTCGTTATTTCAAAAGAAGTGGCAAGAGACTTGAATATTGATCTGATCGTCTGTGGCGCCACCGGCCTTAACGCGGTTGAACGCCTGTTGATCGGGAGCGTCTCTGAGAACATCACCCGTTCCGCAAAATGTGATGTCCTGGTCGTTAGAACGGAAGTTGAACAATCATAAGAAAAACGCAAGACGCGCAGCCTTAGTGGCAATGCCTAACAAATTGCGAAGAAACAGCATTTCAACCAACGAAATCTGGTAAAGAACAACGTTGAATACCGCATTGAAAACATTGCAGAAACGGCAATCAAGCAGAGCATATTACCATCTCAGCAAAGACGCCGAGGCGGTTGTTCCAGGAAAAGAGCGTTATCCCTTCCTTACGGGAAACGCTCTTTTATATGAGTTTCTTAGCTCGTTCCAATTGTATTTTTACTTGCTCAAATCCCGTACCGCCATAGGAATTTCTTCTTCTTACCGCTTCGATCGGTGACAGTACGTTATAAACATCATCGGAAATTTTATCGCAAGCGTCCTTGAACTCTTCCAAAGAAAGATCCAATAAATAACAGTTTTTATGAATGCAGTAGAGAACAAGCTTTCCAACGATTTCATGCGCTTCACGGAACGGAATGCCTTTGGCCGCCAAATAGTCGGCCAGTTCGGTCGCATTCGAGAAATCCTGATTGACAGCTTCTTTCATAACATCTGCCTTTACCGCCATCGTTTCAACCATTCCGGCAAAGATTTTCAATGAACCGACCATTGTATGGACTGTATCAAACATGCCTTCTTTGTCTTCTTGCATATCCTTGTTATATGTCAGTGGCAAGCCTTTTAAAATCGTCAGCATGGAAATAAGATTTCCGAACACTCTTCCGCTTTTTCCCCTGATCAGTTCTGCCATATCGGGATTTTTCTTCTGCGGCATGATGCTGCTTCCCGTTGCATACGTGTCATCAAGTTCAATAAAGCTGAACTCTTTGCTCGACCATAGAATCATTTCCTCGGCCAGCCTCGTTAAATGAGTAATGGCCAAGGCCGAATTGCTCAAAAATTCCACGATAAAGTCACGGTCGCTGACAGCATCCATACTGTTTTCATATACACTGGAAAAGCCGAGCATTTCCGCCGAATAGTGGCGGTCAATCGGAAAAGTCGTCCCTGCCAACGCACTGGCTCCCAACGGCGATATATCGATTCTTTTCAAGCTCTCTTCGAACCGTTGCTTATCTCGCTCCAACATCCAGAAATAGGCTAATAAATGATGACCGAAAGAGACAGGTTGCGCTCTTTGCAAATGCGTGTAACCCGGTAAAATGGTCTCCACGTTTTTTTCTGCCTGTGTTACTAGAGCCGCCTGCAATTCTTTTATATGCGCTATGATGACCTTGACTTGCTTTTTCAAGTACAAATGCATATCGGTTGCCACTTGATCGTTTCGGCTTCTTCCCGTATGAAGCTTGCCCCCGACCGGCCCGATTTCTTCAATGAGCATCTTTTCAATATTTAAATGGATATCCTCTTCGGAAACGGAATATTCCAATTCTCCTGCCTGCGCTTTTTTCTTCAGTTTCAATAGGCCGGCTTGGATCTGTTCACATTCGTCTTGTGAAAGAATGCCTGTTTTACCGAGCATTTTCACGTGTGCGAGCGAACCGTCAATGTCTTCCAAAACTAATTGCTGATCAAAGGAGATGGAGGCCCCAAACTCCTCGATCCATTGCTCTGGCGTCTTGGAAAAGCGGCCTCCCCACAATTTTTTCATTGTTGGACTTTATCCTTTTTATGGATCGTGCTGTGCACTTCCGTCGGCAATCCCCAGAGCTTTATGAAACCGACAGAGGCAGATTGGTCAAATTCATCATCCGCTGTATACGTAGCAAGTTTTTCATTGTAAAGCGAGTTCGGTGATTTTCTGCCTTCAACGATCGCATGTCCTTTAAACAGCTTGACGCGTACCGTCCCATTGACATATTGCTGTGTTTCTTTCAAGAATGCTTGGAGTGCCGGTGTGAGCGGTGAGAACCAGAGACCATCATAAATAAGTTCTGTCAACTTCTTGCCGATCACAGGTTTGAAGTGGCCGATATCTTTTACAAGGGTCAAGTCTTCCAATTCCTTATGGGCGGTTAGTAGAGTAACGGCTCCGGGGCATTCGTACACTTCGCGGGACTTAATGCCGACAAGTCGATTTTCAACATGGTCGATTCTGCCGACACCATGCTTTCCGGCCAGCGTATTCAAGTGAAGGATCAATTCACTTAATGGGTATTTTTTTCCGTCAACCGCAACTGGTACGCCTTTTTCAAACTCAATTTCAATGACATCCGGTGTGTCCGGCGTATCTTCCAATGCTGCTGTCAATTCATACGCATTTTCTGGAGGTGCGGCCCACGGATCTTCCAAAATCCCGCATTCGTTGCTTCTTCCCCAAAGGTTTTGGTCAATGGAGAACGGGCTGTCCAAGTCAATTGGAATGGGGACACCTTTTTCTTTTGCATATTCAATTTCTTCTTCACGGGACCAGCTCCAATCACGGACAGGCGCCAATACTTCCAAGTTGGGGTTCAACGCTTTAATGGAAACTTCAAAACGGACCTGGTCGTTCCCTTTTCCTGTACATCCGTGAGCCACCGCATCCGCATTTTCTTTTTCAGCCACCTCCACAAGCTTTTTCGCGATTAGCGGTCTGGATAAAGCGGAAACGAGCGGATATTTGTTCTCGTACAAAGCATGCGCCTGAAGTGCGGGAAGCACATATTCATTGGCGAATTCTTCTTTTGCATCAATCATATAGCTTTTAACAGCGCCCATTGTCAAAGCTTTTTCTTTTACAAAATTCAAGTCTTTTCCCTCGCCGACATCGAGGCAACAGGCGACAACTTCATATCCTTGATCAATAAACCATTTTACTGCAACAGAGGTGTCCAACCCTCCGGAATAAGCGAGAACAACTTTCTTTTTCACACAAAAAACCTCCGTTTGGGGTGTATAGTTATACATGAATGTTTATAATTAATCATTTAATATAAGAGATAATAACACACATTTCGCTATTGTACAATACTTATTCATCATTATGTATAAAAATAATAACAGGGACTCACCGAAAAATCGGGTAGTCCCTGCCATTATTTTTGTATTTCCCTGATGATATGTCCCAATTCGTTCAAAATTAATTTTTTCATAGCCAGCTTGACGGCACCGCTTGATCCAGGGGTGATAAATACAGCTTTATCTTGGCATACGCCTGCCGCCGCTCTTGACAGCATGGCAGCAGAGCCAATATCCTCCGTATAGCTGATCATTCGAAACAGCTCGCCAAAACCGACAATTTCTTTATCAAATAACGGAACGAGCGTTTCAATCGTGACGTCTCGTTTGGCTATTCCCGTCCCGCCATTGACAATGACGGCTTGTACTTCTGGCTGCCGGATGGCATTGACGAATGCCGCTTGAATAGTCTCTCCGTCATCTTTGGCCATTTCATAATACTCAATAGAATGCCCGTGTGCTTGTAAGAGTTCTTTTATTAACTTTCCGCTTTTATCCGTCTCTTCCGTTCTTGTGTCACTGACTGTGATAACGGCACAGCGGACTGAGCGCGGCGCTTCTTTTTTATGCTCATGGACACTCATAGTTCTCCGCCGCCTTTTTGAAGCAAATGTTTATATTGGTAATACTTTAAAGCAAATTCAGTAATATTTCTAGTCGTCCTGTAGTTGATGCCCGCACCGATCATCATGGAAAGAAGCGGCTGGCCGGATATTTTTTTCTTGGCAAACATGACAATCAACGCTGTTTTTAAAACTTGTTTCATTGGCTCGTCAATCCAAGACTGGTCCGTCACTCGTTCGGGAATGTCGTAGTAATATTCCTCTCCCTCTTTTTTCAAGTCGTTCATCAGATCTTCCCAGCCGAACATTTTAAGGCGGTTCGGCATAATGGCTGTGTGGTATACTTTCAATGTTTCAAGGAGGCCGGCGGGGGACTGGACATTATAACCGAATGACATCGCGGTCAACTGGATGGCTCGCAGGTTAATGACGAGCATGGCCAGAAAATCGCTGCTCACCCATATGGCTTTCCCTGACCCGGTCATACCGCCTTGGATGAGGGAGTATAATCTGTGTCTTGCCGCCTGCTGTTCTGCCAAATACGTCAGCTTGTCTACAGAAAGCCTTCTCAAATCGGCTAATGTTTCGATGTCTCCGCTCATTGACCTGGCAACACTCAAGATTTTTTCAGGCGCTTCGGACTGCAATTGCGATCCCCGAAGCAATGAATTTAAATGGAAAAGCCATCCATCCACTTTTTCAAAAAATTGAATTTGCAATGAATCAGGCAATAATGAAAAGACTTGGTCTATCCATTTATCGTATGCGTTCTCAAAATCGGTCGGTTCATGTTCAAACATTGATTGCCGCCATTCTTGCAACTCTTCCCAAACGACTGCTTCCCTTTTTGTCCAATCCATTGCAATCATCCCTTCATCGTTTTATTCTTAAGTATAAAAAAGTAAGAGTAAAAACACAAAAAATAGATTCAGTGAATTACTAGACGCATTACATCGCGCGCAATCATGAGCTCTTCATTTGTCGGTATGACAAGAACTTTTACCGGCGAATGCGGATAATTTAGAAAAGCCTCTTTGCCGCGGATTTTATTTAAATCCGGGTCCCAATACACCCCCATAAATTGAAGGCCGCTTAACACCTTCGCGCGGATCACATCGCTGTTCTCCCCGATTCCCGCGGTAAAAATGATCGCATCCACCCCCGACATGCGGGCGGCATAAGATCCCAAGTATTTATGAATACGGTCAGCAAATATGTCCAATGCCAGTTCTGCGCGGTGATTTCCTCTGCCTGCTTCCAATTCAATATCGCGAAGGTCGCTTGAAAAACCGGAAACACCAAGCAGACCGGATTTTTTATTTAAAATATCCAAGATTTCGTCTGCTGACTTCCCTGTTTTTTCCATTAAGTAGGGGATTAGCGCGGGGTCGATATTTCCTGACCTTGTTCCCATCGTCACCCCGGCGAGCGGCGTGAACCCCATCGACGTGTCGATCGACTTTCCTCCTTTGATGGCGGCGATGCTCGCTCCATTTCCAAGATGGCAGGAAATGAGGCGAAGCTGTTCAAGGGGCCTTCCAAGAAGCTCAGCCGCCCGCTGTGATACATACTTATGCGATGTTCCATGAAAGCCATATTTTCGAATACCATATTTTTGGTAATACTCGTATGGAAGACTGTATAAATAGGAGCTTTCGGGCATAGTTTGGTGAAATGCCGTATCAAAAACAGCAACCTGCGGCACAGAGGGAAGGGCTTTTTGACATTCTTTTATCCCGACAATATTGGCCGGATTATGCAATGGAGCAAGTTCTATCAGTTGCTCCATTTTTTCTAACGTTTTTGGTGTTATGGGCACTGAATCATGAAAGATTTCTCCGCCGTGCACAACCCGGTGGCCAATCCCGACCACCTCTTCCGGGGAGTTAATCGCCCCATTCGTCATCATACGGTCAAGCAAAAGCTTTATCGCCGCTTCATGATTGGGAATATCTGCTTTTTCCTTCAGCCTTTCTCCTTCAATCGTCATGGCCACCAGACCGTTGGGCAGGCCGATTCTTTCTATCAGCCCCTTCCCTATCACTTTCTCCTCCGGCATATCGAAAAGCTGAAACTTAATCGAAGAGCTGCCCGCATTAACAGCAATTACTTTAGCCAATAAAAATCATCCTTTAGCGGTCTGTTTATTTTATTTGTTTTCCTGAAACCATTTTTCCATCTTAACCAATATTTTGTCCAATGCTTCTTTATTGGACAGCTTTGGAAGAGCAGCCAAGAGCACTTCTTGGGGTGGCTTAATCCCAGGTTTCTTTTTTTGAATGATAAAGATGCTCTTTGCCGCCTGACTATTCGCGAACATGGAAAACGGCAATTGCAAGACTGCCTGAATGTAAGCTGTTTCTTTTAAGAATTGCTTCAGTTTTGGCGCTTCTTTTGTTTCAAACAAATCGTTTGGAATAAGGAAAAATAAATATCCTCCCGGCTTCGTATAGTTAAGTCCCTGCTCAATGAAGAGATGATGGGCATAAGAATGGCCTTCATCACTTTTTAAAGTAAATTCCGCAGCTCGTTCATCATTTGGATAGTAGCCCACTGGCAAGTCGCAGACAACGGCATCAACCGGATCGATCAACAAAGGGCCAAGCCCATCTTGATGGAACAACTCGATCGGATGCATCAACAGATTTGCTCCGGTGTATGCCAGCCTGATCAAAATATCGTCTACCTCGACGGCATAAGCATGCATGTTCACGTCCGGTGCTTTTTTATTTAAAATGGTTGTCAGTAAGTTGCCTGTCCCGGCGGCATGATCGAGAAGCCGAATTTCATTTTTCCCATTCATAAATTTTGGAAGCAGATAGCTGATAAAATATCCGATGGTGTCCGGTGTCATTTGATGGTTTTGCTGGACATGGTTCTTCATACCTTTTAAAATGGCAAATTGGTATGCCTTGCGGATTTCTTCGTTATGGTAGGCTGAAAGCTGAATCTCTGAATACTTTTTCGCCAATCTTTTTTCAGTCAGCTCGCTCAGTTCAGCTTGCATAACCTTTTGGTGAAACAGGTTATCCCCTGTTTCAGCAAGAGCTTCCAAATAGGTGCACTTTAATTCTTCTTGTAATATTTCAGTTGTTTCATTGATCACTTCAAACAACTTTTCGATTGGAAATGTTTTCAACGTTCTACCTCCCGCGACAAACTACTCTTACTTATTTTATCTTTGCAACGTCTTGTTAACAAGGATTTGCTGTTTCGCTAATATATTTTCAATTTGGCCACTGACTTAGAAGGTCATTGCCGTGAAAGAAAAAAATCCCCTTACCGGGGATTAGATCTTGTTACTTCGCATTTTTTACTGCTTCGATGGCAGCTTCGTAATCAGGATGATTGGTTACTTCACTGACATATTCTGCATAAGCTATTTGATTATTGCTGTCGATGACGAATACGCTGCGGGCAAGAAGCCTGAATTCTTTTATGACAACCCCGTAGGCTTGTCCAAAAGACAGGTCACGGTGGTCTGAAAAAATCTTGGCGTCGTCAAGGCCATTTTCCTGGGCCCATCGTTTTTGGGCAAACGGCAAGTCTGCAGAAATGGTTAAAACAGTCGCATTTTTAAGGGCTGTTTCTTCATTAAAACGTTTTGTTTGTACCGCGCATACTCCCGTATCCACGGATGGAACAACACTGATGACGCGCACGCCGCTAAAATCGCTCAACTTCACTTCTGACAAGTCTTGGGCCAAAACGGTAAAATCAGGTGCTGCATCTCCCGGTTTGACTGGATTTCCATCAAGTGTAACCGGATTGCCGCCAAATGTCACTGCTGGCATAAACATTCCCCCTTGTCGATTATATCTCCCATCAT
Organism: Siminovitchia sp. FSL H7-0308; assembly: GCF_037980985.1. Classification (NCBI taxonomy): domain Bacteria; kingdom Bacillati; phylum Bacillota; class Bacilli; order Caryophanales; family Bacillaceae; genus Siminovitchia; species Siminovitchia sp. FSL H7-0308. The sequence goes on along the minus strand of NZ_CP150282.1, from coordinate 925,002 downwards.
GATGGATTTTATTCGAAATGGCAAGGAAAAAGATGCCAGAAAAAAACTAAATATGATAATCCAATCTTTTATCCTTTTGGTCATGTTTTTCATCGGAAGAATGCTTGTTCTTGGCAGATTGACTGTTTTTCATAAACCATTGGACTTTTTCGATCGCCGCGGGAGCCATATCCATCATTTTTTCAAGCAGATGAGTATTCTGTTCAAGGTGAAGCATATTGACGCCATCGGAATTGACGACCAAAAAGGCAATAGGCGTGATGGACACTCCCCCGCCGCTTCCACCGCCAAACGGCAGGTCTGTCGACTCCTCATCATAACCTCCTCCCGATTTGCTTCCTGCCGAAAATTCGCTTCCTCCCATGGCAAACCCGAACCCTACTTTAGAAACTGTTAAAATCACACCGCCATCAGGAATTTCAACCGGATCGCCGATGATCGTGTTCACATCGATCATTTCCTTTAGATTCTCCATGGCCGTTGTCATTACACCTTTGATTGGATGTTCCATCATCTGTCCTCCCATTTTGTAACTTTTTCCGTTGTAAATATAGTTGCAGTATCGTCCATATAGCTTTTCCTGTCCGGATCGATACCATACATGAAAGGTTCGTTTTCGCTGAGTAGGATTGAAAAGAAGGATCAAGGGAGATTTCCGGCTCACATTTCATGCAGGATAAGCTTTTAAGCCAGGCGGAAGCCGTCCCTTTTAAAGCCCAAACAGCACCGGACAAAACCCCTGTTGCGGCAGCATCATTCAAGCCGACGCTGGAATGCCAAACGAACCGGTGAATTTGTATCTTCGGAAACTGCTTCCATAAAAAAGACTTAATCCCTTTCATTTTTTCAACATTGGCTTCATCCTTTATTTTTTCCCGGAAACGAAAAACCTCTTCCGCCGTTTTGTTTTCTTTCAACTTTTCAGCAAGCTTTTTAAGATCAACATTTCTATTGATCCGAATGAGTCCGTATAAAAAACGTATTTGAATGGATAAGATGCACTTGGAAACATCCGCGCTCAACTGTAATGAAACTTTTATATTGGATAACAGGATGAAAATGACCAACAAGCCTGCCACCATCATCGCTGTAATCAAAACCGTACCCATAAGCTACCTCCGGCATCAGTTTTGCCGTATGAAAAAAAAAATAAACCTGCCTCTTTATAGGCAGGTTATTGAAAAACCCTCGAAAGCTTAAGCACGGCAAATCCATTCGCCGTTTTGGAGAGATTTTATATTTTTTCCCATTTCATATCGACGTTCGGGCGTTACGATCGTCTTTTGTGAGTTACGCCCTACTTGTGGGATTTGCGCATCCTCTTACTCGAGACTTTGGAAATTACGATCCATTTTGCAAATTATACTTGCAACTTGTGGGAATTACCTTGTGCGACTTACTTGCAACTTGCAAGAATTACTATCCACTTTTTTTGAGTTACTCGTACTTTTTGGATATTACTAGCCACTTTTGCCAGTTACTCGAGACTTTGGATATTACTAGCCACTTTTACCAGTTACTCGCGGCTTTGGAATTACAATCCATTTTTACGATTACTTGCAACTTGAAAAAATTTCCATCCACTTTTCATCTAGCCCATATTTCGATTTAACTCGTTCTTTTTGAGCAATTCCTATGCAGTTAGAATCTAACCTTGCCCTACTCATAGGCAGGTTTCATCGTGTTGGAACGCTCGTGTATAACGGTTGTCTCGGCAAACAAATCATGCAGTGCCTGTTTCTTTGGCGTGAAAGCGGCTATTACATACAAGATCTGAAAAGTGGCAGAAATATAACGTCCGATCCATTCCCGAAAAATAACCGTTGTCCAGCTTAATTCCCGATCGTTGAGGGGGACGACTTTTAATCCAAAGACCATTTTTCCAAGTGTCTGGCCAAAAAACTTTGTCATCAAAATAAAATATACATAAAATACGACAGCCGTTGTGATATTAATGGGTGTAAAAATCCCACTCGCGTCTAATGAAAGATCGAGAAGGCGAAAAATCGGCTTGATTAAGATGCCATTGATACCGGCGATCACAAGCAAGTCAAGTAAATAAGCCCAAAACCGCATCCAAAATCCGCCATATTCCCATGCTGCCGTCTTGTCAGGTTGCAGTTCATCCATTCATTGCCACCTCCCTTATTGCGTGTATAAATACATGAGCCGCGGTGAATTTGGACGATTCAAGGCGTGGAGAAGCTCATTTACCCCAGATGTTCCTGATAATTTTTGGGCTGCCACGCTGAAAAACGATCCAAAGCCGGCGTCGGAAGTAAATCGAATTACTTCGGCACCTTGCAGTTTATGGTCTTTTTTCATCTTTTCAATCGCATCTTCACTATAACCGAACTCGTCTATCAGATTTAATTCCTTCGCCTGATAACCGTCATATATGCGGCCATCGGCGATTTTCCGGACTTCGTCCTCAGACATGCCCCGCCCATCAGCAATGACCTTGACAAAGCCGTTGTACGAGTTTTCTATCATGCTTTGAAGGATCTGGGCTTCTTCATCTGTCATTTCTCTCGACGGACTCATAATATCTTTAAATTTGCCGCTTTTGATCGTTTTATAGTCGATACCGACCTTATCAGCCAATTCGCTATAATTTAAGCTTTGCATGATCACACCGAGAGAACCGGTGATCGTTTCAGGAGTTGCGAAAATTTTATCAGCAGATGCTGATATATAATATCCTCCAGATGCAGCCATAGAGCCCATCGATACATAAACGGGCTTTTTCGTCTCTTTTTGAATTTCGACTAATTTGTCATGAATTTCAGCCGACTCTTTCGTACCGCCTCCTGGGGTGTTTACATTGAGAACGATTCCTTTGATACTGTCATCGTCTTTAACCTGATTTAATTGCTTCATAAAGTCTCTGTGAAAATATCCTTCCGACATGAAGGAAGGTGCTTCACCTGTATCCTGAATAACCCCATCCACATTTAAAACAGCAATCCGCTTCATGGGATCTCCAGACTCCATAACTTCTTCGCTGAACGTCTGGGTTGCCAGAAAATTTTCCTTAAACATTTTCTTAAAATCGCCAAAGAAAAAAGCACTGGCCATGTTCATTATAATGGACACAAAAAATATACCCGCCGCAATACCAAGTGCGGCCCACCTTTTTCCATTCATTCGACTTCCTCCTTCCAATGATACATACGGATAAAGCTTTTAAAGGGTTTCACTTTCATGATAAACTTTATCAAAATAAGGAACATGAAGAAAGTGAAATGGGCGAAGGGAGAATTTACCAAATGGTCCGGAAAAAAATATACTTTTTCTATAAGCATATTTTCTATCAAAACGACAAGGCAGCGAGCGCCAAAATAGCCGTTCTTCATGAAACGGCAGAAAGACACGGCTTTACAATCGTTGAAAACGCTCGTGAAGCCAACATTATTGCCAGTATTGGGGGAGACGGGACTTTCCTGCAAGCCGTTCGGAAAACAGGATTCCGTCAAGATGCTCTTTATGTCGGAATTGATGACGACCGCTTCCGCGGTCTGTATTGCGACTTTCAAATAGATGATCTCCACGGAATGATCGATGCGATGACAATGGAGCAAATCGAGGTAAGAAAATATCCTGTCATTAAAGTGGATATTGATGAAGAAGGCTCCTTTTATTGTTTGAATGAATTTACCATTCGCTCCACAATCATTAAAACACTTGTACTGGACGTGTTTATAGACGGCTTTCATTTTGAAACATTCCGCGGGGACGGGATGATTATTGCTACACCGACAGGGAGCACCGCATATAACAAGTCAGTCAGGGGAGCCGTTGTCGACCCGCTCCTGCCCTGTCTCCAAGTAAGTGAAATGGCGTCCGTTAACAGCAATCGCTATCGAACGCTCGGATCCCCGTTCATATTAAGCAAAAACAGGACGTTGACCTTGAAAATAGCCCAAGGCGGAAATGAATATCCGACAATGGGCATGGACAATGAGGCTCTTAGCATCCAGCATGTGAAAGAAGTTGATATTCAATTAAGCGACCGCTATATAAAAACAGTCAAACTGAAAAACAATTCTTTTTGGGAAAAAGTCAAAAGAACCTTTTTGTAAGGATGTTATGCCGTTTTATCGCGCTGTCGCACATGTGTCCACTTAACGGAGGACAGGGAAAATAGGACGAGCGCTCCCCATATAAAAGTAAAAGCGACAAGCCTGACCGTTCCAAAAGGTTCCTTATACAGGAACACACCGAGTATCAACATGAGGGATGGCGCAATGTATTGCAAAAATCCCATTAGATAAAGTGGGATCCTCTGTACCCCTTTTGCAAAAAACAACAACGGCAAAGCGGTGACAGCTCCCGATCCCACAAGTAAAAGATCCACACTCCAGGAACCGGACAAAAAAGAGCCGCCCCCTTTAACAGCAAGGACTGCCAAATAGATAAGCGCTACAGGCATGACAAACATCGTTTCAATGGTCAGCCCCGAAGCTGAATCCATTACAACCATTTTTTTAATCAATCCGTATATTCCGAACGATAAAGCCAAAGCAAATGATATCCACGGAAATTGCCCATAGGCAAAAGTCAAAATAAGTACTCCGACCAAAGCGAGAAAAAAGGAAATGACATGTATTTTCGCCAGCCTTTCTTTTAATACAACAACACCTAAAACGATGCTGATAAGCGGGTTAATATAATAACCCAGGCTTGTTTCTACTACTTTTCCCACATTGACCGCCCAAATAAAAATAAACCAGTTGGCGCTGATCAAGAGAGAAAGAGCGAAAAAGGCAAGTATCGTTTTGGGACGACGGATCACTTCCCTTGCATTTTTCATAAAAAAATTCCACTTTCTGCTAAAAACCATTAACAAAAGCATAAACCAAAAAGACCAAAAGACCCGGTGCGCCAATAATTCTTGCGCCGAAATAGTATCCAGCAGTTTCCAATAAACAGGTAAGATCCCCCACATAAAGTAGGCGGCAGTTCCATAAAAAACGCCGCCTTGCTCTTTTTTAGTCATGGCCAATTTCTCCCGATATTTAGTTTCTCGAAATATTTTCATTATATCCGATTTTGAGAAATTTGGCTATATAAGATGCATTTTCTGAAAGACTAACTATTGAATTGTTTTTTTTCCTGATCTCGTTTCCGAAGCTCAACCCGGCGTATTTTTCCTGAAACTGTCTTAGGCAGTTCGTCAATAAACTCAATTTCCCTTGGATATTTGTATGGAGCGGTCATCTGCTTCACATGTTCTTGTAATTCACCGATCAGATCCTTACTATCTTCATATTGTTCTTTCAATACTACGTAGGCCTTTACGATATTTCCCCTGATTTCGTCTGGGCTGGCCACAACCGCACACTCCCTGACCGCGGGGTGCTTGATGAGGGCATCTTCGACTTCAAACGGACCAATCGTGTAGCCGGAACTGATGATAATGTCGTCACCGCGCCCTTCAAACCAAAAATACCCGTCGGCATCTTTTCGCGCTTTGTCCCCTGTAATATAGTAATCGCCCCGGTATTGCATCGCTGTTCTTTCAGGATCTTTATAATATTTTTTAAATAAAGCCGGTGAATTTCGGTGCACGGCAATATCGCCGACTTCATCAACCACACATGGACTCCCGTCTTCATCAATAATTTCAACGATATTGCCGGGTGTCGGTTTCCCCATCGAACCTGGACGGAGTTCCATCTCTTTCGTAATTCCTACAAGGAGCGTGTTTTCCGTTTGCCCGTAGCCATCCCTGACATCAATATTGAAATGTCTCCTAAACACATCAATTACTTCCCGGTTTAGCGGCTCTCCCGCAGAAACGGCGCTATGTAAATGCTCCAACTTGTATTGATCCAACTGATCCACTTTAGCCATCAGCCTATATTCCGTTGGCGTACAGCAAAGGACATTCACATGATATTTGTCCATTAAAGCCAAGTACTTCTCCGGTTCAAATTTTCCATGATAGACGAACCCCGTGGCTCCTGTTCCAAGAACCGAAAGGAAGGGGCTCCAAATCCACTTTTGCCACCCTGGACCTGCAGTCGCCCAAACAACATCATTTTCTTCAATGCATAGCCAATTGGGCGCGGCTGTCCGCAAATGGGCATAACCCCATCCATGCGTGTGTACAACGCCTTTCGGATTGCCGGTCGTCCCTGAAGTATAGGATAAAAATGCCGTATCCTCTCTTGTGGTAGGAGCAATTTTCATTTCGTCTCCGGCGCTTTCCATCATTTTTTCAAGGTGCTGCCACCCTGGGGCTTCCCCGCCAACAGAAAACTTTTTCAAACGACCAGCATACTCTGATTGATTTAATTGCTCAACGTAAGGACAATATGTGACAACTGCTTTTACGTCTCCATGGACAATTCGATATTCCAGGTCTTTCGTTTTGAGCATTTCTGAGCTTGGAATCACTATGATGCCGGCTTTAAGAGCCGCCATATAAACAGCATATGCTTCAATTAGCCGCGGAATCATCACGAGAATTGTATCCCCTTTTTTCAATCCGGATTGGAGGAAAACATTTCCAATTTTATTCGCCTTTTTCAACAGCTCGGGATACGTAATTTCTTGCTCTTTTCCCTCTTCATTTTCCCACTGAATCGCAATTCGCTTTTGTTGATCTGCAAATCGTTCCATTTCCAGCATGATGTTATAGTTTTCCGGAGCGATCAAGCTGTCTCGATCCACTTTATCCACTATGGTCTCCCCCTTTTTTTATTCGCCTATTATTATACAAAATAATAAGAAAATTTAATATCAAAAAGAACTATTTCATTACACTAAACGCAGCCCCTTTCTTATCGCTAAATAAAAGGAAAGGAAGCGGGACAAAGCCCGCTTCCATAGCCATACGTTATAAGATTGTTATCTTAATTGTCCGCCACCCATTTGTTGTTGTGCCATTGATACAAGGCGCTTGGTGATTTCACCACCAACAGATCCGTTTGCACGGGAAGTTGTGTCAGCACCAAGATTGACACCAAACTCTTGAGCAATTTCCATTTTCATTTGATCGATAGCTTGCTCCGCTCCAGGAACAAGGATTTGGTTGCTGTTGTTGTTTGCCATGTGTTTTCACCTCCTTGTAAGGATAGATTGTGCGAAAACACACGGCATCATTCAAAAAAAACTTGGTAAATGTTCCTGCTTTTGAAAAAAGATTCTACAATTAGAATAAATGGGCGTGATCTTCTCCGGTTTCCTGTTCGATTCCGCCACTTTTGACGACAACCGTCTCCGTTTGGTCAATGGCTTCGGATAACAGCGGTTTCCAATCAAACTTACTCTCATATTCAATGATTTTTTCTCTTTTTGGCCTTGTTTTTGGTGCTGGCGGGGTAAAAATGGTACAACAATCCTCATAGGGTCTGTTAGAAATGTCAAGAGTGTCGATATCTCTTGCAATTTGGATAATTTCATTTTTGTCCATCGCAATTAACGGCCTCAGTATAGGGGTATTCGTGACATCATTAATAGCCAACATGCTTTCCATTGTTTGACTGGCAACCTGTCCCAGGCTTTCTCCATTAATAATCGCAAGCGCCTCATGTTTTTCTCTCAGTTCATCTGTAATCCTGAGCATCATTCTTCTTGTGGCAGTCATGGAATATCCCTCAGGAATTACCTTATGAATCGTTTCCTGAATGTTCGTAAACGGAACGATATGGACTTTAACCCTTCCGGTAAAAGGAGCAAGCTTGGCCGCTATATCCAGCACTTTTTGCTTGGCCCGCTCACTCGTATACGGCGGACTATGAAAATGAACGGCCTCAATGTCAACTCCCCGCTTCATTGCCAAATATCCGGCAACGGGACTGTCAATACCGCCCGAAAGCATTAACATCGCTTTTCCAGATGAACGCGCGGGAAAGCCGCCTCTGCCTTGAATGATTTCTCCGGATATATAGGCGGCATCGTGCCTGATTTCAACAACCACATTAATATCCGGTTTTTTCACATCCACCCGAATGCCTTCCACGTTAATCAAAATATGGGCGCCAACAGCATGATTAAGCTCGTTCGTATCATATTCAAACGTTTTATCGGCCCGGCGCGCCGATATTTTGAACGTATTCCCCGGCTCGTACGTTTTTTGAACGACAAAAAGGGCTGCGTTCCTGATTTCCTCTATATCTTTTGGTGTTTTCACCGCGGGGCTGAACGATTGGATCCCAAAAACATGACGCAGCTTTGTCATAATTTGCTCGTAAGGCTCCCCATTTAAAATGATGTACATTCTGTCATGTGCCGCTTCTACTTTGGCATTGCGGAACTTATATAAAATATATTGAATGTTTTTCTTCAGCATTCTGATAAAATGCTTGCGATTTCTCCCTTTTAATGTCATTTCTCCGTATCTGATCAATATTCTGTCATATTTCATCCGTTTCGCCTCATTACTTTCGTTAATCTAACCAGCACTTTTTCAAGCGCGGCCACCATTTGCACCGCTTCATCCATTGTGTTTTCATACGAAAGGCTAATTCTGATCGCCCCATTTGCGATTGAATCAGACACCCCCATCGCCTTCAACGTACCGCTTGGTGTTTTATCTTTGGAAGAGCAGGCACTCGTCGTTGATACGATCATCCCTTCTTCCGATAAAGCATGAACAACGACTTCACCTTTTAGTCCCACGCAAGAAACATTGATGATATGGGGGGCCGCTTTTTCTTCAGGCGTGTTGACAAGCAAATCCGGCATTTTTTGGAACTCGTTGAACAAATAGGCGCGGATTTGCCACAGCTTTTCCATTTCTCGTTTCCGCTTTTCTTCCGCCATCCGGTAGGCCTTCGCCATTGCCACGATCCCGGCTGTATTTTCCGTCCCGCTTCTCATACCATTCTCCTGGTTTCCCCCTGATAAGAGCGGCGCGATTCTAACGCCATCTCTTATAAAAACAAACCCATTCCCTTTCAATCCATGAAATTTGTGGGCAGAAAAAGTGCAGATGTCAATGTTCGATTCATACAGATCCAAAGGCACCTTGGCCGCACCTTGAACGTGGTCGACATGGTATAGTACTTTCGGAAATTGTTTTAAAAGCTTGCCGATCTGGGCAATCGGCTGTATCATTCCCACTTCATTGTTTACATGAATGACGGAAACAAGAATCGTTTGATCAGTTATATGATGTGCTATATCATCTGGATGAATAAATCCATCTTTGTTTACGGGAATGTACGTCACTTGATATCCCAATTCCCGCAATTGTTCACAAGATTCCTTTACGGACGGGTGCTCCACGCTTGTCGTAATAATATGGTTGCCGCGGTCTCGATACATCATGGCCGTTCCTTTGATCGCCAGGTTATTTCCTTCGGAGCCCCCCGATGTAAAATAAATTTCACCGGGTGTTACAGCAGCAAGATGCGCGATTTGTTCACGTGCTTTTGTTAAAAGCTTTTCCGCTTCTCCTCCCATTACGTGAAGTGAAGAAGGATTGCCGAAAAATTGTCTGCTGACATCTGTAAATGCTTTTATGACAGCGTCATAAGGTTTTGTAGTAGCACTATTATCCAAATAAATCATGGTTACACCTACTAATGAATTCGATAGTCAATCATACATATTAACATACACAATGAATGATGAAAATATGGATGGCAAAATTTTAAGCAAAAAGAGCGAATCCCCTTCGGTTCGCTCTTTTTACACATGCAGCTCTTCATTAAACATTTGCTCAATCCGCTTTAAGGCACCGGGTTCTATTTTTTCAACGGCTGTGGCTGCTTGCTCCAATGCCGCACGGTATTCATAATTACGAAAGGCGCGCTCAGCCGTTTCCAAGCTTTCCCGAAGCTCCTTATCTTGTCCCCTGTACCGATTTGCATATTGAATAACCTGTTCGGCAAACCTTGCGTTTTCGATATGCTCTTCCATCCGATTATACAAGTGATCGACCGTATCGGTTGCCTCATATAAATATTTTTGAACCATTTCCATGTTCAATGGTTTTTCCCGCAGACAGCGAAACACATCTTCCACTTGCTCGCCCGCCTGTTCATAAAGCGACTCGACATCACTTGGCAATCCCGGCATACGGCTTTTTTGCACAAGCCGGACGATTTCGCTTATTTTCCTCTTGAGGTCGGCAATTTTTTCCCGTGCCTCCAGCTCATCTTTTCGCAAGCGTTGGAGATGTTCTGCAAAAGCTTTTTGCTCCTTTTCCAATTGTTCCAGCTCGCTTTCTATTTCGGCTAATTCTTCACCTAGAAAAGAAAAAGCTGATCGATCCTCTGCCAGTTTTTCTTTGAGCAACTCGTTGCGCTTTACTAGCTGGCTTAATGATTTTTCCAAATTTACTGGGATGTCCAAATGATTCTCCATTAATTGATAACTCTCTTGAACTTGATCAGTCTCCGATAGGAGTTTGGCATTTTCTTCAACCAGTTTAAGCAAAAAGGCTTCCGTCTCTTCGTTTTTTTGCATGATATATTGCCTTGCATATACTTCTTTTTCCAAAAGGTCATAAAGTGATTCAATTTTTTCTTTCGCTTCTTCCAGCCCTTTTTCCACTTCTTCGGTTTCGGTATTGGACAAAAGCTCCTTGTATGTTTCCATCTCTTTTTTGATACTTTCCATCATTTGATCCATTTGGATATGTTCCAGGACGTATCCTTGTTCGATCATTTCCCGATAGCCACTTGTCAACTCTTCCAATTTGGAAGGAATACTTGTCTGGCATTCCTTCAACAAGATCGGAACCTTTTGCAACTTTTCTTCCAGCAGCTTCAACTCATCAGCTACAGAAAGAATTACTTTCCGCGCCCCAAGATAGTCGCCTTGTTCCGTTAATTGCTCATAGTTGGCAATTTTTTCTCCAACTTCTTTTAACATGCTATCCAAACGATTCAGCGCACTTCCATATGTATGACCTTCTGTAATCAGCCTTTTCTTTGTTTTGTTATATGTCTCTTTCAACTGATCAAAATCAGTTCTATTTTTTTCTTCACTTTCAACAAGCTCTTTTAATTGATCGAGAATTTCTTGAATATCTTTATCAATTTCTGACAAGCTCGTTTCAATTTTTGCACGGACTTCTTTCACTTTGTTAAAATGGAATTTATCCGTAAATTCCTCCGCATCAAAGAGAAGCTCATCAATATGAGGTAATCGGACAGTGACAATTTCATCCCATGTTTTCCGCCATTTTTCAAATAATTCCTCCGTTTTTCCTGTCATATTCAACTGCTTTACTTTTGCCAATTCTGCTGCGACAGGCTGGTTCATGATTTCCATTTTTACCGCTTCCAGCTGATCAATGTCCTTGTAATACTTTTTTCGGATGATATAACCCACCACAAACAAAAGAATGACAAAGATGATCGCGCTGATGACGAGTTCAACACCGTATTTCATTGTCTGCCCCTGCTCCTTCCATCATTCAGCCCAAACATATATATATCAACTTTCGTATATCTTTTTATTTCCTTCTATAATACCATGTCGGCGACATTTTTTGACTGATAAATGCATATTTTTCTCAATTTATTTCTATAACGAATAAGGAAAAAAATTCGCTCCGCCTCTTGAGTTCCCATTTTTCAATCCATATCCTGCCTGTCTTTTGAGCTTAAACAATAAAAAAACGCCCTGTCATGCCGGGCGTTAAACACTCTTCAAAGCAGCAGGCTGAAGCGACTCAACATAGGCAGAATCTCGTCGGGACCCGATCGTTGCACCAACCCAGTCCTTGATAAATCCGTAATATTTTTCTATAAAATAAGAATCTTGCAGATGGATTCCCCACACTTCACTTACATATTGGCTGTTTAAATAAGGCATGGTCAGCATTCCCTTCAACTGGATAATGAACATACTCAACGGCAAAACTGTTTTCTTTTCCTCAAGCACCGCTGAAGCCAATATTTTCAGGTAATATCGTTCCTTCATCAAGTAGGATGAAATAATTTCCCGTGACACTTGGGAATCAATCGTGATCTCCCTCCATACAAGCCTTGTTAACAAATAGCATTCACTTTGATAATATAAAATCTTTTTAATCGCTCTATTGAAACAAATTTCCGGCTCTTCCCACTCCAACTTTTTTGCTTCTTCTTCCAGACACAGCACATAAGATTCAAAAAAGCGGATCAGACAAGCTTCAAGCAAACCTTGCTTTCCTTGAAAATAATAAGAAATATTCGCAGGATTAACCCTTGCCTTGGCAGCTATGTCACGGATCGTCGTCCCTTTGAAACCCTTGGCATGAAACAGTTCTATCGCCGCTTCAAAGATCAATTCTTTCGTATTATTTACAGAAACAGACAATGTGAAACCTCCTTTTGATCCATTGTCTTGAAGATCCGGAGCTCGTAAAAGACATGATATATACCATTTCGGTGCGGTCACGCCTTTCACCTGCGAAAATTTCTCGACATATTTTTGTGAAATGTGATAAAAATGATGTTTTTTGAGTGGGAATAGGGTCCACAGGCCAGTCGAACAATGGTCACATTTAGTTTTGAGGACCGGGCAGCGCTTTAGTGCTGAGATTTTCGCTTATACGCGGGTATTTCCGGCTATACGTGGGTATTTCTCTCTATGCGCGGGTATTTTCGGCTATACGTGGGTATTTCTCTCTATGCGCGGGTATTTCCGGCTATGCGCGGGTATTTCCGGCTATACGCGGGTATTTCTTTCTATGCGCGGGTATTTCTTTCTATGCGCCGGTATTTCCAGCTATGCGCGGGTAAGGGCTTTGGCTTGCCCCGCGATCAGCCCGGAATTGGCGGCTTGATCATATGCTGCCAAAGAGTCTGCGCGAAATCGGATTTGCCGCTGCACCAAACGAAAAAGAGAATCTTGACTTTATACGTAATTCCCCATATAATTGAGCTTGTGTGTAAAATAATGCAGCCTGAAAGATTGCATGGATGTGCCGTATTTTATTCCTCTTTTGAGGTGCATCGCGTAACCCGCTGCTGCTAGGGCGAAGGTGCATGAAAATAAAATATCCGTCTATGTAAATCTCGTATCGGTTTTTATTTTACAACAAAATAAAACCAAAGGAGGAGTCATTTATGGCTCGTTATACCGGCCCAAGCTGGAAATTATCACGCCGACTCGGCATTTCTTTAAGCGGTACTGGAAAAGAATTGGAAAAACGCCCATATGCACCAGGACAACATGGTCCGAACCAACGCAAAAAACTATCTGAATATGGATTGCAGCTTCAGGAAAAACAAAAGCTTCGCCATATGTACGGTGTTACTGAGCGCCAGTTCAAAAACACTTTTAACAGAGCTGGAAAAATGAAAGGTAAACATGGTGAAAACTTCATGATCCTTCTTGAACAGCGCCTTGACAACATCGTTTACCGTCTAGGTCTTGCGCGCACTCGCCGCCAGGCACGCCAGCTCGTAAACCATGGACATATCCTGGTAGATGGACGTCGCGTTGACATTCCGTCTTACAAAGTCATCCCTGGCCAAGTCATCAGCGTTCGCGAAAAGTCAAGAAACCTTGACATTATCAAGGACTCTGTCGAGGCTACTAACTTTGTTCCAGAATACGTTTCTTTTGATCCAGACAAGCTTGAAGGAACATTGGTACGTCTCCCAGAGCGTTCCGAATTGCCTCCCGAAATCAATGAGGCCTTTATCGTTGAGTTCTACTCACGTTAATAAGATTGCTTTGTATAGCACAATATTTAAAAGCCCCAAACCCTTGGTATATAAAGGTTTTTGGGGCTTTTTATTTGAGTAACAGTATCATTTAGCTGTTTAGGGAAGTTCTTAATCAAAATGATCGGCCAGACGCCGGATTGATCACTTCATGTATCTTGCTTAACAATTCTTATCAAGATTTTTTATGTCGATTCCCAACTTTATCACTAATGTCTTTTTCAGCCAGCCAAAAGTTTTTGGGGTGGAACAATATCACCATTGCATGTAACAATTCACATTCCAGTCCATTTGATCATATTTTCGCTAAAGCCTCTTTGTATAAAAAAACCCTGTCTTCTTTAGTCTTTGCTTCAATCCCACAAATTTTCCCATCAAAAATCCAACTCGGTTCGGCGTGGCAGGATTGGCTCAAAACCGAGTATCCTATCTAAAAGCTTTATCGTTCAATCCTTTTGGCGTCGTCGTTGTTAATGAAATCCAAACGTCCTTTCAAACGTAACTCAAAGCCAACGCGGATGCTGATGCTGACGCGGATTAGCTCCATATCATTTCACATCACTGCGTTATTCGAGGAACGTCTTTTTCCACTGGAACAGTATGGACTTTATCGAATGCTATTGGACATATATTTCGATAGTTCTTGTTCAGCAGTTCGGGTGTCCGGGTAAAACACTAACGTCGTTCCTTGATTGTGATTCGCTCCAAACGCCATCAACTGCGACGAAAGTTTCGAGATTAACAAAAAAGAGACTGCATCATGTTTCCTTCACCATCTTATATTCCGCCATACCTTCTTTTTCGTTTTCGGTATTCTTCAAGCGCGCGCAAAAATTCCTTCTCGGAGAAATCCGGCCACAGCACATCGGTAAACCAGAATTCCGTGTACGCCAGCTGCCAGAGAAGAAAATTGCTCAGGCGTTTTTCCCCACCAGTGCGAATAAGCAAGTCGGGGTCTGTCATACCAGCTGTATACAGATATTCTGAAAACCGCTTTTCATCAACGTCAGCCAGTGACAATTTCGCATCGTTTACATCCGCGAACATTTCTTTCATAGCACTCAGCATCTCGCTCCTGCTTCCATAGTTGAGCGCAAAATTCAACTGAAGACCGTCATTATGCCGCGTACGTTCAATTGCATACTGTAAGGCCTCCCATGTATGGGCCGGAAGATTGGCCCTGTCACCGATTACCTCGATGCGGACATTATTGGCTATAAGGTCTGGCAGATAAATATGCAGAAACTCCTTGGGAAGTCTCAATATAAAGTCTATCTCTGGCTTTGGACGTTTCCAATTTTCCGTGGAAAACGTATAAAGTGTCAGAACCTTCACTTTGCACTTGACTGCTGCTTTGACAATTTTTACGACGGCAGATACCCCTTCTTTATGGCCAGCAACCCTGGGCATGCCCCGCTTATGCGCCCAGCGTCCGTTTCCGTCCATAATGATGGATATATGTTCGGGTATATTATCTTCTGGATAGTGGAAGAGTTCTTTCGATTGCTTATTTTTTAAAAAAGGAATTTTCATTGACATTGTCTGTCCCCCGCGATATTGTTAAAATCTTTCCAATTACCCTCTGGACACAGTTCAAGACTGCAGACAGAGGCGGACACAGCACCTTTTCAGATGTAATTCAGAAGCCTTTATATATTTAAAAAGCTATTTTCCTTCTATTTTTATATGTTATTTAATATGCTGATATGATCGTTTCTCACCTTCTGAACATTAACCTGTTTGCATCTACTCTCGTGACATTTTCCCTCCTTAGCCTGCTTTAACGTCGCTACTGCAACATCCTAATAAAACTCATGAACCCACGTGAACAAGAGGTTTGATTTGGATATTCCCAAGCTCCAAAGAGGATGCGAGCTCTTCTGCTATGCATACATAAAAGCAAGTGCAAGTAGCATAAAAAGACGATAATAACGACTGATAAACACGGGCAGACGCCACCGCCCCACATATTGGTGGGTAAAAAGTTCAAATACAGCGCAGCTGCAAGGGGACAACTGCCACAAAGAGATATCTGCAAGCCTCACCACATCTGGCATAAATAACTACTACACTTGTGACATGAATACGTTGTAAAAAGGACTCCTGTAAGCAGGACCAAAAGCCTATATATGTCTGGAAAAATTTAAGAGAAGGCGGAACAACTCCATTGTTCAAGCTCAATGCTTTTTCGGAGATTATTGTTCGTTCATGAGTAGCAGTTTTTTTATACATTTGATTCATATGAAAAGATAAATCAACATTCAACAGGAGTAAGAATCAATTAAGTGTTTTCATCACTTCTGTATTCTAAAATATCCCCGGGCTGACAGTCCAAGGCCTTGCAAATTGCCTCTAAAGTTGAAAGTCTAATGGCTTTTGCCTTTCCATTTTTCAATATAGAAAGGTTAGCCATTGTGATTCCAACCTTCTCCGAAAGTTCTGTTACGCTCATTTTCCTTTTAGCCAGCATCACGTCAATATTGATTATAATCGCCATTGCTTTCACCTCAGACTGTTAAGTCATTTTCTGATTTTATATGAATCGCTTCTTCTAAAAGTCTTTGAAGAACAGCAGCAAAGACTGCGATTACCATTGAAGCAAAGATAAGGATCATTCCGATTATGATGAGACCTGGTGCATCATCCATCTCCGCCACGAGATAAACAAATGGCGTCATTACGACATACAAGCCACTGATCACCATTGCAGAGAATTTGATATTTTTCAGACGTTTAACAGATAATTCAGAGAAAGATTGGTGATTGTCAATATATCCTAAAAGCTTAAAAGCCTGAAACAATGCCACGAAAAATGGAATCACCGATACATACAAACCAATCCCAATTGGATAAAGTAGATGGGCATAATCTGGATTTACCGGATTTTTAACTAACCAAGTCAATCCATATATACAAAAAGCAAGAGCAGGCATTCCCATAAAAATAACAGCCGTCTTTAGAAAGAGTGTTGATCCCCGCTTCATAAAAAGCACCTCACTTCATTATTTTTAAATTGATTATAAGATACCATTTATCGAATTTCAATAAAAATTTTCTTTTTATTAATACATAATTATCGATTCATCAATTTTATTGAAAAGCAAAAAGCACTCTTCATTATAAGGAAATGCTATAATTTTAACTCTCTGTTGTGTTTAAGCGACAGTTATAAGTGGTTGTTCCACAATCTGCTTCTATAATAAAAAGGGCACAAATTCAGATTGTTGGAAACCACCATACAAGTGTTATGAAAAATGGTTGGAATATTGAATTCACTCTTAGCAAAACATCCTTTTGGGGAATTTTTGGCGGCAGTTTTTAAAGAATGCTTTGCTCCCGAAGTTTTTCCTTTGTCCAGCCGCCGCACCAAACAAATCAATAGCTCCCCCCACCTCCATTTCTGAGGGTCTTTGAGCATTAAAAAAATAGCAATTTAAAAGGTTGATTATTTTTCTTGTAACTTCAATATTGCTAAACAGACAACGCCAAAATTGATAATAAAGTGATTGCATGATTAACTTCAATTTTCCCTAAATACTTAAAACCAATGTACTTACACCCATCGCTAGTGCAACAGCAATGAATATAAATCTCATTAAATTTGTCCTCATTGACATCCTCCCCCTTCCAATATATTACATTGGGTAAAGACTTTAAACTATGACCGTGATTTGTGCGGTATGTATTAAATCCGCATATCAGGGCTTTCTGTCTATTGGGGATATTTCTTAAATTGGATTATTCCTAACGCAAAAATGTAGAATGCCCGCCGAGATTCATTTCATTCCTCCGCGGCTAAAGAAATGAGAACTGTATTGCGTTCTTCTTTTAACAAAAAGAGTGTGTAACCTCACTTTATGTAACAAGCCGGAAGCAAAAGCGGCCTCCATCCTTGGTATATAGGACGAAGGCCGCTTTTGATTTTCCCTTCCTACTTGCGGATTAAAAAACCGGCGAATAAACATTTATGAATGTGTTGTCAGCATAAGTTCATATATTTTGCGTGTTGTGTTAACATTTCTGACGGTCATTTTCTTGTATAAATTTGTGCCCACCAGTTTTGTCATCCCGCTTTTGGTCACATTTTTTCTGTCAATGGACCATAAAACAGCCCCAGGCACATATTGAACTGTATCAATCTCCGGTTTAATGACTAACTTGCCGAGTACTGATTCATCATCCACATCATCCCATAAAAACATCACATCACTTTTCATGTGTTGATCGTTTTTCCATGATTCAGGGAGGGAATCCATGATCATTGAAAAATCATCAAGGCTACGGACCAACACCTTAATGGATAATCCAAAATCTTCCTGTATCACTTCTTCCAACATGTGAGAGATTTCTGCTTTTGAAAGGCTATCGTTTGTAAAAATGATATTGCCCGTATTGATATATGTCACAACAGCTTTCATGCCCACCCGTTCAAATGATTGTTTCAGCACTTTCATATTAACTTTATTTTTTCCTCCCACATTAATCCCTCGAAGAAGTGCAACATGGATCATAGACGATTCCCCCAAAGTTTTTGTTACAGTTATTATACAACACGAAATTCGTATAAAAAACGCACTTTCTATCCCCCGCATTTGTCATGAAGTTGAGACCTCTCCGTTATTTAGGAAACATGCCCATTTCAACCATTTTCTCTTTGGCCCAATTAAAGTTTCCTCCAAAACAATACATTTCTTTTGAATGAATCCAATAAATCTTGTCGAACAGCTTGTTGAGAAAATAACGATCATGAGAAACCGCTAAAATGGTGCCGTCATAATCTTCAAGTGCTTCTTCCAATACTTCTCGGGATTCAATATCAAGATGGTTCGTTGGTTCGTCTAAGATGAGCAAATTCGTGTCTTGGTGCATCAGTTGAGCCAGACGAAGCCTCATTCTTTCTCCTCCACTCAGTTGTGAAACTTTGTGGAACACCATATGTCCATAAAATAAAAATCTCGCCAAAATATGCCTCGCTTCTCCCTCCGTCATCCTCACCTCATTGCGAAATGCTTCTAAGACGGTCTCACCTTTCACTTCCGAAAAAATATGTTGAGACAAATAGCCAATCTTTACATTACTGCCTATTCTCACTTCTCCTTCATCGGGGGCGAATTGTTGAAGAATCATTTTGATCAACGTTGATTTTCCTGTGCCATTTTCTCCAATAATCGCCACTCGCTGTTGATAAGCCACATGCATGTTGACATCCTTAAATAGGAGCTTTTCTCCAAACCTCTTTGAGACGCCTTTGAGCCGTATGACATCTTTTCCACTTCGATCTCCTGCCGCCATTTCCAGTTTCATTTTCTTGCGTTGCAATACAGGCCTATTCAACTTTTCCATTCTTTCCAATGCCCTTTCCATATTTCTTGCTCGTTTATGAAGCCCTTCATTGGGAGGATTGGCCCTGTTTGCCCAATCGCGCAAGCGTTTGATCGCTTCTTGCATTTTCTTTATTTTCTTTTGTTGTTCTTCATAGGCACGGAATTCTCTTAGTAAACGTTCTTCTTTTTCTTTCACAAAGCCTGAATAATTTGTATGGTACTGCTCAACTTTCCCATCTTCCAAATCCAGCATTTTATCTACGACATCATCCAAAAAATAACGGTCATGGGAAACGACAACAACTGTCCCGTTATAAACTTGCAAAAAGTGTCCCAACCATTCCACCGTTGCCAAGTCCAAATGATTTGTCGGTTCATCAAGCAATAAAAAGTCAGGATTCTTGAGAAGAATAAAAGCCAAGCTTACCTTTGTCTTTTCTCCGCCGCTGAGGGCCGAGTATCGCTTATCCAATAAGTCGGAAATATTTAAGCCATTGACGATTCTTTCTATTTTGGCATCTATTTCATATCCGCCCTTTACGGAGAATTGATCTTGCACATGGCCATACTGGTCTATTAACTTCCCCATTGTTGCTTCGTTTGTTTCACGACTCATTTTCTCTTCAAGTTTCCTCAGCTTTTCTTCCATTTGTAAAAGTTCCGTGAAAGCGGTTTTTAATATTTCCCTAGCGGGCAATTGGTTGTGATAGTCCGGAATTTGTGCAAGATAACCGATGGAAATGCCTTTTTTCCAATGAATGAGACCCGAATCAGGCGTTTCGTTGCCAGCCAACAACTTCAATAACGTAGTTTTGCCGCTTCCATTTCGTCCGACCAACCCCACTCGGTCCCTTTCTTGAATGTCAAATGATATATTGTCAAATAAAAGATTTCCTCCATACATTTTAGAAAGTTTATTTACGCTGCAAATCATCATGTATACTTCCTCCTTTAGTACATAAACACAAAAAAGCCATGGGAAACACACTTTCCCCATGGCTTTTGACGCATAATGAATGGCACAAAAAAAAGAGCATGAAAGCTCCTCTTCAACCGTTCTTATATATCGTGGGTATAGAGATGTTTTCACCGTTTTAGATTTGCTATTAAGTTGTTAAAAAAGGGCATACGTGTCCCGTTAACAACTGCAACAGCAAATTTTGCACGGTTAAACAATAAGAATTCCGTCCAAAATCCGTGCACTAAAACAGCTTGATTCAACATCTCTCCCCACCTCCGTTTCATGATTCGTTGATTTCATTTTATCGGGTCCTCCTTCTTTTTTCAAGTAAGGAGACATATCTTTTACAATATATCCCGCCACCCGGGCATGCCCAAGCTTCCTTCCAAATCATTTGCGTTCACGAAAAAAGAAGCGAGGAATGCCAGTGTTCCGACGAGGGATATAGTGATCAATGTCCACACCGGAACCCGGGATAGCCCAGCTTTCATTTCCTTGTCCAAATTCCAGCACATTCTTGTCGATGTAGCTTCCCGCCAAAATGTCCGAAGTCAAAATAAGGGCAATACGGAAACTGCAAAATTAAACGGCACCCGCCTGGTCGAATACAAGTAAAACTGCCGGCGACATCCTTGCAAAAAAGCATTTCAGTTGAATTCACCATCACGCTTCTTTAGTATTTTTACTAAAGAAAAGTCCATTTGCCACGAGTGATCAACCATAAGAAAGAAGGGATTCATATGAAAAAAGTGCGGTTAGGGAAATCAGGCCTATTTGTCAATCCGATTGCCTTGGGAACAAACTATGTAGGCGGCCACAACTTATACGGTGATGTAGATGAAGAAGCCGGAAAACAACTTGTACGGACAGCGATTGAAAATGGTATCAATATGCTGGATACTGCCTACATATATGGGTTGGGCCGCTCGGAAGAATTGATTGGAGAGGTCATGAAAGAAAACTTCAATCGAACGGACGTGGTCATCGCGACGAAAGTGGCGCATAAGCAGGTTGATGATGAAATGGTATATGACAACTCCCCCGGATTTTTGCGTAAAGAGGTGGAAAAAAGCTTAAAACGACTGCAGACTGATTATATTGATCTGCTTTATATTCATTTTCCCGATAAAGACACGCCAAAAGATGAAGCGGTCGGCGCATTAAAGCAAATGAAAGATGAAGGAAAAATCCGCAGCATCGGACTGTCAAATTTTTCTCTGGAGCAGTTAAAAGAAGCGAATAAAGATGGCTATGTCGATGTTTATCAGGGGAATTACAATCTGTTAAGCCGGGAAGCAGAACAGGATATTTTCCCGTATGTGATTGAGCAGAATCTTTCCTTTATCCCGTATTTTCCGCTTGCGGCCGGACTGCTGGCTGGCAAATATACGAAAGAATCAACATTCAATGATTTGCGGGCTGACATGCCTCATTTCCAAGGGGAAGCCTTTGTTCAAAATCTGGAGAAAGTGGAGCGGCTTCGCACAATAGCGGATGAAAAAGGAGTCGAAACGGCAAACGTCGCGCTTGCCTGGTACTTAACGAGGGAAGCCATTGATGTCGTCATTCCGGGTGCGAAGCGAAAAGAACAAGTCCTAAGCAATTTAAAAACATTGCAAGTTACATTAACAAATGAAGAAATACAGGAAATTGATCGTATTTTTCAATAAGAAATATGGACAGACGCAGGCGGAGAAATTTCTCAGCCTGCTTTTTATCGCCCTTCGGATAACATGTCACATCGTCCCAGCAATAAGTTGGTGAAAACTTGCCTTCTGACATAGAACTCGTTATGACAGCCAGCTTATGCTTACGCAGTCTACATGTTCATCATTACGTTATGAGAGCCAGCTTGTGCTTACGCAGCCTACATGTTCATCATTACGTATGACAGCCAGCTTGTGCTTACGCAGCCTACATGTTCATCATGACGTTATGACAGCCAGCTTATGCTTACGCAGTCTACATGTTCATCATTACGTTATGACAGCCAACTTGTGCTTACGCAGTCTACATGTTCATCCATTACGTTATGACAGCCAGCTTATGCTTACGCAGTCTACATGTTCATCCATTACGTTATGACAGCCAGCTTATGCTTACGCAGTCTACATGTTCATCATGACGTTCTGTCAGTTCCTTGTCTTCCTCCATGTACATGAGAACGAGTTTTTCCATCCCTTCCCTATAAGCTTCTATTCATATATTCATGCTGAAGGATCCCCATGTGAATAATATCGTGCCATGACCCTTCCCTGAACAAACACTCACGACTGGTGCCCTCAGGTTGAAATCCCATCTTTTTGTATAATTTTATGGCTTTTTCATTAAATGAAAAAACCTTTAGAGATACCCTGTGCAGATTCATTTCCAGAAATGCGTAGTCAAGCAAAAGCTTCAACCCTTCTGAACCATAACCCTTTCCCCAATAATCTTTTTCTCCAATATCTATAATGCATTCAGCGTTTCTATTCTTATAATCAATGTTGATTAACGAGGTAATGCCAATGGGTGAATTCAATTCTTTTTCAATGATCATATAACTTTTTGCTGATGAGGAGCCCAAAATGATTTGCTCCACAAATTGTCTCGTTGCTTCTAACGGATATACATCTAAAAAAGGATTCGTTGTACGCATGACCTCTATATCATTTCTCCATGCATGATAAAGTTCTATATCCTCTGTTGTCATTTGTCTTAACCTTAATCTTTCTGATTCAAACAGCATTCTCCGTCACTCCCCGCAAGTTTTCAATTTCGGATCAACATATTTTCCAAAGAAAAAAGCTAGACTGATAATTGATCCTTTACTTTTGTTTTGTCGGTCCCCAACTGAAACATGTCCAGCCTTTCCATGAATAATATCACATTCGTCCTGGAAAATATGACCCATTATCAAACGTTAAAATTTCATATCATTACATCTTTTTAGAAAAAGCCCCTGAAGCTTTAGATTTGCGGCCCGCTCCCGATTCTAAGGCTTTTCCTTTCCTCATATTTCATCCCTCTCAGGACATATTACCAGTAGGAGGTGGAAACATTGGACAAGAAACAGAAAGAACAAAAGAACGTGAATGCTGAATTGGATGGCATGGGCCTTTTCGGAACGACATCTAATAAGAATATTGGCGGTTATGAAACTTCCGGCGACATTGAAAACGCCGGCAAGCCGGAGAAAGGTTTTCAAAAGCCTGACGAGGAAGAAATGCAGGCATCCATTCAAGAAGATGATCGGGAACAATCTTATTAAAGGAGGCAGAACGCGCGAAATGGTTCAAAAAGGAAAAAAGCAGTATCGAGTAACAACAGGCGATTATGAAAATAAAACAGGCGGACTACATTTTGGTTATGAATATAGCTCCGGAAATAGACTGAGCAGAAACAAAAACAATGAGCAAAGAGCACCAAAGGAAAAAAGTGGCGACAAACCAATTTAAATGGTAAAAGACGTATGCCATCGCCAATATTCCAATCCCTCCATATATTAATACAGGAGGTGTTGTGATTGCGAAGAGCCATGAGAAGAAGCCGGGGTCTTTGTATTTTTCCAGGGTACAATTGGTGCGGCCCCGGCTGCAGCGGCCCTGGAGCTCCCGTAAATGATGTGGATGCTTGTTGCATGAGACACGACTACTGTCTGCAGAACAATATTCATCCCTGTATATGCGATGATGAGTTTATGCATTGTTTAAAACCAAAAATCGAACCGTACACACAAAAAGGCCGGGCCAGTGCGCTTATGTACAACTTTATGAGATTAAAAACCGCGTTCTTTTGCGGCTAAAATAATCGGATTGAATTCGGGAATATTTTTCATGAAAAAACCCGGCAAGCCAGACGGCTGCCGAGTTTCACTTTTAATATTGAATTAAATGGTATTTTTTCTTCCCGCGACGGATGATCGTGAATTTTCCGCCGAGCCTGTCTTTTTCCCCAAGCTCATACCCGGTGTCGGTGATTCGGTCCCCATTAACGGAAATCGCTCCATTTTGAATATCTTCCCTCGCCTGCCTCTTAGACGGCGAAATTTTGGCGGCTACGAGCAAATCCACGAGTCCATTTGTTTCTTCAGCTTGATGCTCATATGAAGGAACATCTTTAAAGCCTTGTTCAATTTCTTCTATAGATAGCTCTTTTATATTACCGCTAAAGAGAGCTTCGGTAATCCGGATCGCCTGCTGAAGCGCTTCTTCCCCATGAATCAAACGTGTCATTTCTTCAGCAAGCGCCTTTTGTGCTTTGCGAAGATGCGGCTCTTCTTTCAGTGATTTTTCAAGCGCTTCGATTTCTTCCCGCTCAAGGAACGTAAAATACTTTAAGTATTGAACCGTATCTGCATCGGCTGTGTTAATCCAAAATTGATAAAATTCGTAAGGAGTCGTCTTTTCAGGATCAAGCCAAATGGCGCCTCCCTCCGTTTTCCCAAACTTTGTTCCGTCCGCTTTCGTAACGAGCGGAATCGTTAAACCGTAGGCTTTGGCATCCTCTCCCGCCATTTTGCGGATAAATTCAAGTCCTGTCGTAATGTTCCCCCACTGATCGCTACCGCCAATTTGCATTTTACAGCCGTATTCTTTATAGAGGTGCAGAAAATCGATCGCCTGCAGAAGCGTATAGGTGAATTCCGTAAAGGAAATGCCCGTTTCCAGACGGGTAGCAACAGTTTCTTTCGCAAGCATATAATTCACGCCGATATGCTTGCCAAAATCACGCAAAAATGTCGCTAAGTCCATCGAACCGAGCCACTCATAGTTGTTTGTCATACGAGCACGGTTTTCACCCGTAAAGTCAAAAATCCGCCTCAATTGGGCCTTAATGCCTTGAACATTTTTTTCAACCTGTTCCAGCGTTTGTAACTGCCTTTCTTCTTTTTTACCGCTCGGATCACCAATCTGTCCCGTAAATCCTCCGACCAAAACGATCGGACGATGCCCGTGTTTTTGAAAGCGGCGCATTGTCAGAAACGGCAATAAATGTCCAATATGCATGCTGTCTGCCGTGGGATCGACTCCACAGTATAAAGAAATTTTTTCCTTATCCAGAATTTCTTTTATGCCTTCTTCATCCGTTTGTTGATAAATAATGCCGCGCCACTTTAAGTCATCTAATAATTGCTTCAACATATTTCCCTGCCTTCTGTTTAAAAATAGAAAACGCCCCTTCGTTGTCTACGAAGGGACGATTTATTCACCGCGTTACCACCCAACTTGGGAAATCAAATTTCCCCGCTCATCGATATAACGGTTCTTACCGTTTGCCGCTACTATGAAAGTTCACGGCAAAAGCTCCTGGAAGTATTTCATCGTACTGTTTGTACCGGTTTTCACCAACCACCGGTTCTCTTCATAACAGGGACAGTCGACTACTTGATCCATTCTTAGCTCAATATATATCGTTGTATAGAAAATATTGTAGCTACAATGCACCGCCATGTCAAATTGTCACGAAAAAACGCCTTCCATATGCTATAATTAGTTGTGATTTCAGGAGGTATTTGTATGAAGAGTTTTTTGAAGGCACGATGGGAGCGACTTAAACAGCGTGCTTTTACCATTGAGAAAAAAGAATGGATGAAAGGTTTCCGGATTACATATGGCGTGGCGTGGAACTTGACCTTTCTATTGACGATATTTCTCGTACTGGGCGGCATCTTTGCAGGCGGAGTTGGCGCCGGCTATTTTGCATCACTTGTAAAAGATGAAAAAGTCCGGCCCGCTTCCAATATGAAACAGGAGATTTTCCATTATGAAGAAACATCCAAGCTTTATTTTGCCGACAATATTTATTTGGGGAAACTCCAGTCTGACATTGACAGAGAAGAAGTCAGCATTGAAGAAGTTTCGGATCATTTGAAAAAAGCCGTCATCGCGACAGAGGATGAGTATTTTTACGAGCATAAAGGGGTCGTTCCCAAAGCTTTAATGAGGGCTGTTTTTCAGGAGTTAACCAACTCTTCTGTCCAAACAGGCGGCAGTACTTTGACACAACAGCTCATTAAAAACCAAATTTTAACGAACGAAGTTTCTTTTGACCGAAAAGCAAAAGAAATCCTGCTTGCCCTAAGGCTTGAAAAGTTTCTTGAAAAAGATGAAATTTTAGAAGCTTATTTGAATGTTTCTACATTTGGCAGAAATTCATCTGGACAAAATATTGGCGGGGTTCAGGCCGCGGCAAGAGGAATATTCGGGGTGGATGCGAAAGAGCTGAACTTGCCGCAAGCAGCTTTTATTGCCGGCTTGCCGCAAAGCCCGTTCAGATATACGCCATTTGCCAATGGCGGCGGATTAAAAGAGGAATCGCTTCTTGAACCCGGCTTAAACAGGATGAAAACCGTTTTGGCCCGGATGCGCGCAGAAGAGTTTATTACCCAAAAAGAATATGAAGAAGCGATTCATTATAATATTGTAGGCGATTTTATCAAGCCACAGCCGCGGGCTTATGAGCAATATCCATATCTGACCGAAGAAATTGAAAGACGCGGCATTACCATATTGATGGAAATCCTTGCCAAGAAAGATGGTTACAGTGAAAAGGACTTGCAAAAGGACAAGGGCCTTTACAACAAGTATGAGACTTTGGCACGTCGGGACATCCGGCACAACGGCTATCATATCCATACGACAATTCATAAACAAATATATGACACTCATCAAAAAGTAAAAGATGAATACAACAATTACGGTTATACGAAAGTTAGGCAGGAGAGAAATCCGGAAACGGGAAAATTGGAGAAAATCAAAGAACCTGTCCAAGTGGGAGCCATTTTAATTGAAAATAAAACCGGTAAAATATTAAGCTTTGTCGGCGGCCGCGACCATAAACTGGAAGCAACGAACCATGCCACCAAGGCAAAGCGGCAAAATGGTTCAACGATGAAACCACTACTCGTCTACGCGCCTGCTATGGAAATGGGGCTCAGCGCTCCTGGCGCGGTTGTGGCAGATATTCCACTCTCAACAGGCGGTAAAGTTTTTAGAAACTATTCAGGCAGGTATTATGGACTTGTTTCATCCCGAAAAGCGCTTGCCCATTCGTACAACGCCTCCGCCGTTTATACGTACTTAAAAACGGTCAACAACAACCCGGCCGCTTATTTGGAAAAAATGGGATTTACGACACTGACGAAAGCGGATCATACCAACATAGCCGCTGCACTCGGCGGGGTTGAAGACGGGGTTACAGTGGAAGAAAACACGAATGCTTTCACGACATTCGCCAATGGCGGTAAATTCATCGATGCCTATATGATTGAAAAAATTACGGATCATGACGGCAATATTATTTATGAACATAAAGCCAAGCCTGTCGATGTATTTAGCCCACAAACATCTTATTTAATGATTGACATGATGCGAGATGTGCTCAGATACGGAACGGCTTCTGCTGTCCCCGGAATGCTAAAATTTTCAGCGGATTGGGCCGGAAAAACGGGAACAACGAATGGACCGAATGATGCATGGTTCGTTGCTTCCAATCCAAATGTCACACTTGGCGCCTGGATTGGATATGGGAAGCCAGCCCCACTTTCAACTGATGGAAGTGAAGGAAGACGCAATCTCAACATATGGGCAAGATTAATGAATGGCGCCTATGACGCGGCTCCCGACCTGGTCAAACCAAAAGAAAGGTTCAAGATGCCAGGTGGAATTGTACGGCGTTCGTATTGCGGCATTTCCGGAATGCTTCCATCAAAAGCCTGTTCAGCAGCAGGCTTGGTACAGTCTGATCTGTTTAACGCGAAATTTGTGCCGACGAAGGTCGATAATAGTTTAGGAAACGGGCGGTACGTCATGATCAAAGGAAAAAAATACATGGCTCTGCCTTCCACACCACAAGAATTTACAAAACCAGGCGGTATGCTCAGTCCAGAATTCGTGAAACAAATCTCACTTGGACGAGCGATTAATCCGGCTTATTTGATTCCGGACAATGATCCAAGGTGGAAAAACTTACTGGCTGCAGGAGCGATCATGCAGGACGATGGAAAGGCACCGGCAAGTGTTTCAACCACCATGTCTAACGGATTGCTCACTTGGAATGAATCTCCCAGCCATGATGTCGTTGGTTATCGGGTCTATTCCGGGTCAGGCAAAAGAGTCGCGTCTATCGCATCCGGTTCTTCTCTATCCTACCGGGCGGGCGGCGGTTCGTATTATGTAGTTGCCGTCGATATTGCCGGCCGTGAATCGGCACCGTCCAACAAAATGGAAACCAAGCAAGTAAACAAACCGGCAAAAACAGAGGATACTCAAAAGAAACAAACCGAAGTTGATAAAAACAAAGATAAAGATAACAACAAGGAACAACAAGCACCAACACCACCGGCTCCAAATACACCGCCGCCTAAAAAAGAGGAACCAAAAGAGGAGCCAAAAGACCAACAGAAAGATGACGGGAAAAAGGAAGAACCAAAAGAGCCTAACCAAGGTGGAAACGACGGGAACGGGAACGAAAATGGCGGCAATCCGGTTCCAGATAAAAAAGAGGAACCGAATCAATAAAATATTCCAAAAGAAACCTGCTCCCAGGGCGGAGCAGGTTCGCTTTTGAGCTGATGTTCCCTCATGACAAGAATTGACTTGAATGTGAAAGATAAATGCAGGGCAGTCGGTTTGGCCGAAAAAGAGCACAACAAACAGATTCAAGCGATTGAGAGAATATATGTGAAATTTACGATATCCTACATCTTTTTACAAAAGAAGGACCATGAAAAATAAAGAAATTCTTTACTCATGAAGTTCTTTGAGGGGCTTTATTTTTTCCCTTAACAAATGACCATCTTCAATTATTGTAATATAATGAATATACCGCATATAAAAAAGGGATTAAGGAGTATGAAAATTCATTTCAACAAAGATGAGTATTCACTCTCTATTCATGTTTTGTTTATGAGTCATACTAAACAGATTCCTCATAGCATTGGAAAACCCTGATTTTGTTGCATTTCATGAAAGCAATGTAGCTATAGAATGGATAAAGGTAAATGGGTTTTTTATGAATATTGTGTTATTTACTCCTCTTGTTTTATCAATATCATTTTTCTTAGCTTTTTTATATTCAAATGATCAATCAAATGAGTGAGTAACATTTTAAAAGAGGCTATTTAAAAAACTGATAGTTTCTGGCATTCAACAAGCAATCGTGTTTCAAATCACACAAGCACATTGAAATGTTGGTGAAGTCGTTTTCGTTGTTACTTTTTTAAAGCGAAGTTATTCCGAACGAGCAGAAGTGACAGCGCTCGTGAAAAAGCACCTGAATTTCAGGAAAAAATTTAATGAAATAGGTAAATAAGTCGTGGATGACAAGATCAGACGAAGGAATTTAAGCAAAAAGCCGCATTGAATGAATCAATGAAAAAATGGCCGCAGAACCATTTCAAGATTCTTGAATGTCCCAACGATTTGATGTATTCTCTGCTTTTGACTAGGTTGGATTTAATTGAACGCTACATGGCAGGGAAACTTCAGGCGATTGATCAGCATTTTGTTTGTACATGGCCCCCTTCATTGGATTTTCGCTCCTACCCTTTGACTTTCGTTCCTACCCAAAAATAGAAAACCTTGTAAACTTCAGTAGACCCAGATCATGAATTAATTCAAGGTCTATCAGCGCTAGCAATAAAGATGAAACGGCTTAAGCCCTCAAAAAATCAGGGTTCAAGCCGCTTCCACTGTCTACTTGACAGAAACATTTCACTTTTGGGACAGCTTTTTTATGGTTAGTCCTCCATCGTCGACAAGTCGCCTGCCGGCAGTCCGAGTTCCCATGATTTCAAGACACGGCGCATGATTTTGCCGCTGCGCGTTTTTGGAAGCTTGTCCCGGAACTCGATTTCACGAGGTGCGGCATGAGCAGCCAGCCCCGTTTTGACGAATTGGCGGATATCCTCTTTCAATTCCTCACTTGGTTCGTAATCTTCCATCAGTGCAACAAATGCTTTAATGATTTCCCCGCGGACAGGATCCGGCTTCCCGATGACACCCGCTTCTGCCACGGCAGGGTGTTCAAGCAGTTTGCTCTCTACTTCAAACGGACCTACCCGCTCGCCGGATGTCATAATGACATCGTCGATTCGGCCTTGGAACCAAACATATCCTTCTTCATCCATAAAGGCGGAATCTCCCGATACATACCATCCTCCTGGAAGGAAGTAAGAATCATATTTTTGTGGATTTTTCCATATCTCCCGCATCATCGCCGGCCAGCCTTTTTTAATGGCGAGATTGCCCATCCGGTTTGGTGGCAATATATTCCCCCGATCATCCACAATGGCGACTTCCACCCCAGGGATCGCTTTCCCCATCGATCCAGGCTTTATCTCCATACAAGGATAATTGGCAACCACAATGGCGCCTGTTTCCGTCATCCACCATGTATCATGAATACGTTTGCCAAACACTTTCATTCCCCAACGAATCACTTCCGGATTTAGCGGTTCGCCGACGCTCAAAATATGCCGAAGTGAAGATAGGTCATATTTTTCAACAAGTTCATCACCTGCACCCATCAACATCCGAAATGCCGTTGGAGCGCTATACCAAACCGTCACACCGTAGTCCTCAATCGCTTGGTACCAATTTTCCGGCTTAAAACGACCGCCTGTAATCACATTCGAAGTTCCCGTAAGCCAAGGACCGAAAATTCCGTAGGAAGTGCCCGTTACCCAGCCGGGATCGGCCGTGCACCAGTAAATATCGTCTTCCTGCAAATCCAACACCCAACGGGCAGTTTGATAATGTTGAATCATGGCATTATGAACGTGCAAAACACCTTTTGGCCTTCCCGTTGACCCGGACGTATAATGCAAAATCAGGCCGTCTTCGCGATCGACCCACTCTATCTCCAAATGCTTGTCCGCTTCTTTCATTTTCTTGTTAAAATTAATAAACGGCCCGGTTTCCTCAATGTTTTCTCCTACTAGAAAAATGGCTTTCAATGCAGGAAGTTCATCTACCGGAACCCTATGAACCAAGTCAGGCGTTGTCACAAGCACTTTTGCCTCACTGTCTTCAAGCCTGTCTTTGACCGCTCCTTCCATAAAAGCCTCAAACAGGGGGCCTACAATCGCGCCGAGCTTAATGGCTCCCAAAATAGAAAAATATAATTCAGGCGAACGCGGCATAAAAATAAAAACACGGTCTCCTTTATTGACACCGCCGTATGTTTTTAAAACATTTCCCGCTTTATTAGAAAGCTCTTTCATTTCTTCGAACGTATATGTTTCCTTTCTTGACTCGTCCCGGTAATAAAGGGCGACTTTATTTTTCCGAAAGGTTTCAGCATGACGGTCAATTGCTTCATAGGCCATATTAACTTGGCCGGTTTCAGCCCAAGAAAAGTGCTTTTCAGCTTCTTGCCAATCAAATGTTTGCCTTGTTTTATCATAATCTTGCAAATTGTAAACACCTTGGGCAGCAGGAATGCGTTGTGTTCCCATGAAGTAATCCCCCCTGTTAAGAATTATTCATTCATTATAATATAAAAGCCAAACATTCACAATTAGTTCAAATTTCTTCCAAATCATGTATAAAATTTGCTGTTTACAAATGTAAGCGTTGCACCATTCGTGTATAATGAAAAAAGAAATAGACAGACCGGAAATATCTGACCTATAAGGAGGTGCTTGAATGGAGCATAAAAAAAGATACAATGCTCTGGAATTGAAAACCCGTAAAGGGAATGTCCTGATCGAAGGACCTATTAGCAGCGAATCCCTCCAAGACATGGAGTTTCATAAAGATCTCATTTCTTTCCGCCCTCCCCAGAAACAGCAAGAAGCACTTGTTGAGATTGCCGCATTGCCCGAAGGACGCATCATTGTTGCCCGTGTCAACAATACAGTGGTCGGTTACGTCACATTCGTATATCCCGATCCGCTTGAGCGCTGGTCAGAGGGAAAAATGGATAATTTAATAGAGCTTGGAGCAATTGAAGTAATACCTGAATATCGTGGAGAAGGAATTGGGAAAGGCTTATTGAAAGTTTCCATGATGGATGACGCGATGGAAGATTATATTATCATTACAACGGAATATTATTGGCACTGGGATTTAAAAGGAACTGGCCTAAATGTGTGGGAATATCGAAAAGTGATGGAGAAAATGATGCAGGCCGGAGGCCTGGAATGGTATGCGACCGACGATCCGGAGATTTGTTCACACCCTGCCAACTGTCTCATGGCACGAATCGGAAAAAGGGTTGACCAGCGTTCAATAGAGCAGTTTGATCGTCTGCGATTTACGAACCGTTTAATGTATTAGCTTTAGTAATGAAAAGGAGTGGAGATGGATGATTGTCGAGCAAATCATGACGAAAAATGTATTGGTTCTTACGCCGGAAGACAATGTCAAGTCAGCCCTGTCCCTCATGCGTGAAAATAACATACGCCACCTTCCGCTAGTGAATAACGATGGAGAAATTGTCGGCCTTGTCACGGAACGTGATATTAAAAGCACCCTGCCTTCTTTTTTAAAAGGAGAAGCATTAAAGGAACACCTCGCCGCTTCTTTGTCCACCATCATGACGGAAAATGTGATTACAGGCCATCCTCTCGATTTTGTGGAAGAAGTGGCCGTCCTTTTCTACGATTATAAAATTGGCTGTCTGCCGATCATTCATGACCGGAAACTGGTCGGCATTATTACGAGCACTGATCTCCTGCACACGATGGTTGAATTAACCGGCGCCAATAAACCAGGGTCGCAACTGGAAATTCGGGTGAAAAATAAAACCGGAGTGCTATATGATGCGGCTGGAGTATTTCGCAAACATCGCGTCAATTTGCATAGTGTACTCGTTTATCCGGACCCAGATGACGATCAATATCAGATCCTCGTTTTCCGAATTGCCACGATCAATCCCATCCGGATGATTGAAGCTTTGAAAGAAGAAGGATTTGACGTACTATGGCCCAATCTGCCGGGGATATCATCATGAAAAAAGATTCAGTATTTATTTATTCGGATGAACTTTTAAAATATCGCTTTTCTGAACATCACCCGTTTAATCAGTTTCGGCTCACTCTAACAAACGATTTGCTAAAAAAAATGGGGGCACTTGCAGACGACGCTATCATTCCCCCCAGGAAAGCAACGGAGGAAGAGCTTCAGCTTAATCATGATCCGGCATTTATCCATGCAGTAAAGCAGGCAAGCAGTGGATATTTGCCGCCAAGCAGAGCGGAGAGTTTCGGGCTTGGAACCGAAGATACGCCCATCTTTGAAGGCATGCATGAAGCCAGCTCTTATATTGTCGGCGGAACGCTGACAGCTGTTGATTATGTGATGCAAGGAAAAGCGAACCACGCTTTGCATTTGGGCGGGGGGCTCCACCACGGATTTAAGGGAAAAGCTTCCGGATTTTGCATTTATAATGATAGTGCTGTAGCGATCAAATATATCCAAAAGAAATATGGCGCACGGGTTTTGTATATAGATACCGATGCCCACCACGGAGACGGCGTACAATGGTCCTTTTATGATGATGAAACAGTATGCACATTTTCCATTCACGAAACAGGAAGGTACTTGTTTCCCGGTACCGGTAGCACAAATGAATGGGGCCAGGGAAAAGGATATGGCTATTCTTTCAATATCCCACTGGATGCGTTTACAGAAGATGAATCTTTTATTTGGGCCTATTCTACGGCTTTGCGCGAGATTGTCGAATATTTCAAACCAGATGTTATTTTTTCCCAAAACGGTGCGGATGCCCACTATTTTGACCCACTGACACATTTGTCTGTCACCATGAATACATATCGGGAAATTCCGAAGCTGGAACATGCGCTTGCCCATGAGTATTGTGAGGGCAGGTGGATTTCCGTTGGCGGGGGCGGCTATGATATTTGGCGAGTCGTCCCTCGCGCTTGGTCCCTTATTTGGCTGGAAATGACAGGAAAACATGCTTCCGGTCCGCTACCCAAACAATGGCTGGATCGCTGGCAAAAGCTTGCTCCTTTTGAGCTGCCGAAAAATTGGGAAGATGAGCCAAATTTGTACAAGCCTATTCCGCGCAAGGAAGAAATTACACAAAAGAATGCACAAACAGTCGAGCGGGCCCTATATTTCCTACGCCAACAGTTGGAGAGGGAAAGAAAAAAAGGAGATGTCCAATAAGGTGAATTTTCAACCTTGGACATCTCTCTTGATTGGCACATTTTAGTGGAAAAATCGAAGCATAACGGTTTATTCTTTCGTAGACCCTCTTGTTTCCAGACGGTGTGGAAGAACAACAACGTTATCCTGTACTTTTTCTTTGTTCATATATTTTGTTAGCAGCCTCATGGAAACAGCCCCAATATCATAGAGCGGCTGCACGATTGTTGTCAATTGCGGGCGCACCATCAATGTGAGCTTTGTATTATCAGAAGTGATTACTTCCAGGTCATTTGGTATCGATAAGCCGTCATCTTGGGCACCGTGCAGGACACCAAGGGCCATTTCATCATCACCCGATACAACCGCTGTTGGTCTCGGGTCAAGTTGCTTCATTTTTTGCCACGCCTCAAGCCCGGTATCATACGTATATTCGCCTTCAATGACATATTCCTCTTTGAATTCCAATCCTGCTTGTTCCATTGCTTCCTTATAACCCACAAGCTTATGCCCATGATTAATTAAATCACGCATCGGCCCCATCACAAATGCGATGTTTTTATGCCCCTTTTCAATAAAATGCGTTGTCGCATCAAACGTAGCTTGTCTGTAGTCAATATTGACAGAAGGAAGCGAATTGGAAGACTCGATTGAACCCGCAAGCACGATCGGAACAGGAGACCGCTTTAACTCCTGGACAAATTCATCTGTAATATTTTGGCTCATGACGACAATACCATCTACTTGCTTTCCAAGCATCGTATTTAGCAAATGCAATTCTTTGTTTACATTTTGGTCTGAATTGCTCAAAATAATATTGTATTTATACATGGTCGCAATGTCTTCAATCCCGCGGGCAAGCTCTGCGTAAAAAATATTTGCGACATCTGGTATAATTACCCCAACCGTTGTTGTCTTTTTACTCGCAAGTCCACGCGCTACCGCATTTGGCCGGTATTCCAATCTATCGATTACTTCCAGTACTTTTTTCCTCGTGGCGGGCTTCACATTTGGATTTCCGTTGACCACCCTTGATACGGTCGCCATTGAAACATTTGCTTCCCTTGCCACATCATATATTGTTACATTCATCTTCTTCACTCTCCTGTTCAAAGCTTGCCACACGATGTATTTTCATTTATCCCGCATGTAAGGTTCCGTAAGACTCCCACTTCAAGAACTGAGTTGATACAAAAGGTCTAAGTGGGAGAAAACGGCACCTAAATGCCCGATTGGTTCAACTAACATTCAGTAGGAGATGGAAGAAAACTACTACTGAATGAAGTTTCACTGTATCCCGCATGTAATCTACCGTAATACTCCTACTTCAAGAACTGAGTTGTAACAAAAGATCTAAGTGGGAGAAAACGGCACCTAAATGCCCAATTGGTTCAACTAACATTCAGTAGGAGATGGAAGAAAACTACTACTGAATGAAGTTTCACCTTTATTATATACATTTTTCACTTCTTTCATAATCATACGCCAAAAAGCCATCCTGTTGCAAACCTTTTCACCTCTCGTCAATAAATTTTCATAACTTTTCTTTCACAAACGGAATTTGACAAAAAAGTTCGACTGTTGTCCATTTTGGGAGCACTGTTTTGCTTTGCGAAAAGCGACTTTTACCTCTCTGATGTACGATCGTTTCAAGTAGAAGACAGCGAGGCAGAACATCCCTGTTATTTGTAATGTCGGCAACACAAATCCATGAGAAATCGTAAAGTTGATATGTAACAACGTGAGTACAATCACTTCCTCATCAGATTATTGCCAACCCCTCCATCCATTTCGTGACACTGTTGCGTATTCCAATCAATTCCGAGTGGATTTGCTATTCATCATCCTTTTGAAGGTTTCCCCCAGTAACGTTCGGTTAATACGTTGACTTTATCAAAAACTGATAGAAAATTCAATCTTATTTTATGGATCAGCACCGAACAATCATTATTGTAACGCAGGATTGATGTCGTTATTCCGTGAGAGTCCTTCCCCTTTGATCGATCCGTACTATTATTAGCTTAAAAATGGTAACCATTCATGTTTCTTAATTATGGCCATTCACTATGTTCCTAAACGAAATTCCTCTATCAAAGCATTGCTGCTTTTATCCAGGACATCATTGTAGCTATACCCTTTGAGCAGGAAAAAGTAACAGCGTTTTTTATTCAATTGATTATCTTGTCCATAGTATTACGTTTTCAATGGCGTTTTTCTCACTTTACAAGTATAATTCGATAAACAACGCCATCTTGTATAAAATTAAAAACTGTTAAAATGGGTGGGACAAACAATCGAAAAGGGGAGTTCCATATGGAAAAGGAAAAACCGTCTTTGGAAGAATTACTGTCGCAAGTCACCGAGGAAAATAAACATGAAAAAATTGATTTCGGAATAGTTGGAAAGGAATTAATTTGACAGGAAAGAGATGACCTTTAAAACCGGCTTGAACGAGACGGGAATTGGAAGTTGCTAGATTGACAGAAATTTTTTTCAAACTGGCCACGCGCTGGCGATCGAGAAACGAAATATCAGAGAAACACTTAAACTATCCCCATAAAGGGCAACCCCCGCCTTTCTTTGTCCAATTAAATAGACAGGCAACTTTTATCAAGCCGCCTGTCTATTTTTTAAGGGTTCATGGATTTATTGACTTTTTCCGCCAGTTGCTCAGCCTTCTCCGCTACTTCATCGCTGGCTTCGTTTGCCGCGGTTTGAGCTTGATCGGCAGCTCCTTTGGCATTTTCCGCGGTAAGGTCAACTGTACGATGGGCCGTTTCCTGCATTTGGTTCGCTCCGTCTTTAGCGGCTTCTGCCATCGTATTCGTTGTTTCTTTCGCCGTGTTGCGGAACTGACCCGCTTTCTCCTTTACCGTGTCTGCCAAATTGCTGCCTTTATCCATTGCGGCTTGGCGGAGCTGGTTCGTTTTTTCAACGGCCGTCGTGGTAAGATCACTGCTTTTTTCCATGACGGTTTCCTTCCATCCACTTGATTTATCCTTTAGTACATCCATTTGTTCACTCAAATCACTTCTCAATTCCCTGCCTGACTTTGGAGCCATCAATAATGCGGTTGCAGCTCCTACGATACTGCCGATGATCACACCTGTTAAAAAATTACCAGTATTATTGTCATGATTACCCATCTATTTCTCATCCTTCCTCAAATTGGTATGATTGATTTATCCTCTTCCGCCTTCCAACTGTTGAGTATGGATCATTACTTCAGACTTGGCTTCTTCACTTTGCTTGGCTTTTTTCTTTGTAAACCATTTATCCTTAATCTCTTTTGCGACTGCTCCCCATTGTAAAGCTTGGGCAATCTTGTCCTCATTTTTCACAACTGTAGAAGAGACCGTTTTCGTCACTCTTTGCAGCGATGTGTTGAGGTCCACCACAGTGTCGCCAACCCCTTGTACGGCGGTTCCCACACCTTTCACCGCATCTACAACTGTATCGAGTTTTTCTACTTTCACTTGAATATCATCAGCAAGGGCGTTCGTCTTATGTAATAGCATTGTTGTCTCGCCTGTTACACCCTTTAATTGGTTTTCAAGCCCATCTAAGGTTGTAGAAACACTTTCCATCGTTTCTTTCATTGCCTTTAATGTTTTCGTCAAACTAATGACAAGAATGAAAAATGCAATAGCAATTAAGGCAACGCTTAAATAAAGAATGATACTCATTCACTCCACACCTCCTGTATACAACATTTCCTACCCTAGTTTGTCCAAGGATAAACTCTTTTAACAATCTTCTTGATGCAAACATGCTTGTTCTTTTTCTCTTTACATATTATAAGGAAACCGCCCCCCAAAGGCGGTTTCATTGTGCTTTTTTTAACTGTTGCTGCAATAGATTTTCATATGCTATCTGGAATTTCTGAATGTCTCCAGCCCCCATAAAAAGGAGTACGGAATCATCCAACAATAAAAGCGGGGAAGTATCATCTTCCTGTAGTATCTCGGCACCTTCAATTTTGGCTTTTAAGTCATTGATGGAAAGCTCTCCCTGGTTTTCCCTGGCGGAGCCGAAGATATCGCATAAATATACTTTATCGGCTTCACCCAAACTTTCCCCAAATTCACGTAAAAACGTTTGTGTTCTGGTAAAAGTATGCGGTTGAAAGACGGCAACGATCGGTTTATCAGGATACTTCTGCCTGGCTGCATTTATCGTCGCTTTAATTTCAACTGGATGATGGGCATAGTCATCTACAAGAATCTGGCTTCCCATTTGTTTTTCGGTAAAACGGCGCTTGACACCGTTGAACGTTTTCAGTTGCTTCTGCAAAATCTTACAATCAATTTGCTCGTAGTGGCATAAGGCGATGACCGCAAGAGCATTTAAAATATTATGGTCACCATATGTTGGAATTTCAAATGTCGCATAAAAATGATTGCGAACGAAGACATCAAACTTTGTTCCGGCCGTCGATTTTATCATATTCCGGGCTTGGAAGTCATTTCCGTCGCCAAAACCGTAAAAAAGCACCGGCACTTTCGCTTGTATCTTTTGAAGTTGTTCATCATCCCCGTAAGCGATAATCGCTTTGTTGACCTGCAGAGCCATTTCCTGAAACGCACTAAAAACATCACCCACATCGGAAAAATAGTCTGGATGGTCAAAATCAATATTGGTCATGATGGCATAATCTGGATGGTATGATAAAAAATGTCTTCGGTATTCACAGGCTTCAAAGATAAAATAGACAGCCTCTTTATCCCCTTTGCCGGTCCCGTCTCCAATCAGATACGAAACGGGCTTGACACCTTGCATAACATGGGCAAGCAGACCGGTCGTAGAGGTTTTCCCATGCGATCCCGTTACGCCTATACTCACAAACTGTTCCATGTATTCGGCAATGAATGTGTGATAACGGATCACTTCTACCCCTTGACTTAACGCCTCATCTATTTCTTCATGTGAATCAGGAAAAGCATTGCCGGCGATGACTTTCATGCCCGGTCTAATATTTTCACGTTGAAAAGGTAATATTTTTATTTTTAGGTGTTCCAGAGCCTCTTGGGTAAAGAAATATTTTTCCACATCCGATCCCTGCACTTTATAACCCGAATGATGGAGAATTTGTGCAAGAGCGCTCATTCCGGAACCTTTAATACCGACGAAATGGTATACAGTCATAGCAGAACCTCCAGCGATCGTCTATCTGTATGTATTATATGAAGTGGAAAACTTTTTGCTCAAAGGTCTTTCTGGAATTGACTGCTCATTATATTATGAGCTTCCGACAACATTCATATGTATGAACAGATAGGTTTTTGTATTGTGTCATTATACCATTGTTTCCAAATGGGAACCAATGGTAAAGCGGCTTGGGGAAATTTTCCTTTTAATCACAAACTTTTTCAAGCCGCGGATTGGGACGGTGCCTTCTTCCTGCTTTTGCGGAAGGCTTTCCATTTAACATGACGCAGTCCCCGGTAAAACCGGTGTTAATTTTTAATAAACTGCTGCCGATACCATACATGTCAACCGGTACACCAGCTTTTTCAAACTCCGCTATTCTCTCTTCATTAAATCCGCCAGAAACAACAATTTTCACATGGTGAAATCCCTCGTCATCCAGCGCTTTTCGCAAAGCAAAAATAAGATTCGCGTTAACCCCGCGAGGATCAAAGGTGCCAAGTAAATGTTGGTTTCTCAGGAAGTATTTGTCAATCATAGTCCGGGACGTATCGACTCTTACTCCTTTTAATTCCGACCCAAATTCACGGGCAAGTTTTAAAGAATCGGTTATCACGTCGTTATTATAATCAACAAGCGAAACGAGTTCATCCTCCGGAAACGTCTCTTTATATGCTTTGGTGGCGGCAACGATATCGCCGTTAAAAAGCTGAATCAAGGCATGTGGCATCGTTCCCATTCCTTCTTTTCCCCACCATTCATTCATGGCCGGTGTGGCCTGGGCTGTTGATCCGCCAATATAAGCCGCATATCCGTCTCCCGCCTGCTGTGTGAAATGATCATCACGGTCCCCCATAAAGATGACGGGTTTTTGTTTTCCAGAAATGGCCGCGGCCTTTGATACATTATACACGTTTGTCGCAACCGAAGTTCTTCTGGAAAGAATACCGTCAATGATCCCTTCTAAAAAACCAAAATCCTGATATGGTCCCTTAATTGTTAACACTGTTTCAAAGGGAGTGATTTTATCTCCGTCTTTCAATGAATATATTTCCAAGTTTTCAGGATGATCGGCGAAGCATTTCACGAGCGCGATCGCTTCATCCGTTCCGCATAACACAGCATGTTTTCTTTGGAAAAACTGCATTAATACAGTATTGTCTTGTTTGTAACGCTTGGCAATTTCCCTCGTTTTTAAAAAATAAACTGCAGAGAACCACCCATCTTTCACTCGTTCATCAAACTTAAACGTTTCATTTGTAAGCCGTTTGATTTTTCCCTGCAGCTTTAAATCAATTTCCTTCATCGCAAATACTCCTTGTGTCATCGTCTGCCCAATAGGATAAAAAACAGGCATTGAGCGATCCACAAATAGAATACCATTTTCTTCACTATTGTACTAGCGAATCTTTTAACGAATGTAAATCTTCTTCTTTGATGAGGACATCTCGCGGACGGCTGCCACGTGCTCCCGTAATCACCCCGCGTTCCTCCATCATTTCCATTAATCTGGCAGCCCGATTATAGCCAATCCGGAATTGTCTTTGCAATAATGAAGTAGATGCATGGCCCTGTTTGATGACAAATTCGCACGCCTCCACAAACAGTTCATCTTCATTTTCCTGTAGCTCGGCTTTTTTTAACAGTTCTTCCTGTTTAAACAAATATTGCGGTTCCCCCTGATCTCGCACGTGTTCAATGACACGGTCGATTTCTTCATCTGATACGAATGTTCCCTGAAGGCGGACAGGTTTGACGGAACCGTTATTTAAAAACAACATGTCGCCACGCCCCAACAGTTTTTCTGCTCCGCTTACATCGATGACAGTCCGCGAATCGACTTGTGAAGAAACGGAAAATGCGATTCTCGTTGGGACATTTGCTTTGATCAGGCCAGTAATGACGTCAACGGAAGGCCTCTGTGTCGCGATTAAAAGATGAATTCCGCACGCCCGCGCTTTTTGGGCAATCCGGCATATCGACTCTTCGACTTCCGCTGGCGCTACCATCATCAAATCAGCCAGCTCATCAATGATAATCACAATATACGGCAATTTGTCGCTGTATTTTCCATTCTTTTCAGCCACTTTGTTAAATCGGTTTATATCCCGTACATTTGCATGGACGAACAACTCATAGCGGTGTTCCATTTCATCCACTGCCCATTTTAAAGCGGCGGTTGCCGCTTTTACATCAGTAATCACCGGGCTGACTAGGTGAGGAATATAGTTATACGGCGCGAGTTCCACCATTTTTGGGTCAACAAGCAGCAATTTTAACTCATCCGGCCTTGCTTTATACAGAAGGCTGACAAGAATGGAGTTGATGCATACGCTTTTTCCTGATCCAGTGGCGCCAGCAATGAGACCATGCGGCATTTTTCTCAAGTCCGTGACGACAGGAGCCCCAGATATATCTAATCCAAGAGCCGCTGTTAAAGGGGACGGAGAGCGAAAGAATGTGTCGCTCCCGATAATTTCACTGATTTGCACCGGACGGCTTTGTTTATTCGGCAATTCAATCCCGATGGAACGAGTTCCTGGTATCGGAGCTTCCATCCGAATATCCCTGGCCGCCATGCTCAGTTTAATGTCGTTGCTTAAATTCGTAATCTTGTTCACTTTCACGCCCGGGTCCGGCTG
This sequence comes from Siminovitchia sp. FSL H7-0308, assembly GCF_037980985.1. Classification (NCBI taxonomy): domain Bacteria; kingdom Bacillati; phylum Bacillota; class Bacilli; order Caryophanales; family Bacillaceae; genus Siminovitchia; species Siminovitchia sp. FSL H7-0308. The sequence continues at coordinate 883,209 of NZ_CP150282.1, read as the reverse complement.
CACTTCAAATCGCGTTACGGAAGGGCCTTGGCTCGCTTTGACGACTCGGGCCTTGACATTAAAATTTTCCAAAGTTTCATCCAAAAGTGCCGACTGTTCGTTTACCCAGTCCTCATCATTTGTCCTGGCCACTGGAGGCTCAAGCAAATCAATTCGTGGAAAAACATATGACAATGAATGTCCATCGTTCGTTTCTTTCGACTCATCGGCTGACGATTTGCCCGGAATAGGAGAACGAGAATGAGCCGCTTCTTTGTTTTTTTGTTTCTGCCATTTGAGTTTATCCTGGGAAAGCATCAATACATTGAATGGCAAATGAGCCCTTTGTTTACTTTTGGATGTTTGGGCAGGCTCTTCGCGCTTCTTTTCTTCTTGGTTCGAAGAGCGGCTATCTTCTGGTTGCTGTACTCCGCTTTCAAAGTCAGTGCGCTTTTCCGCATTCTCCTGTTCTTCTAATGCCAGTGCTGTATGGGTCTTTTCTGTCTGATCTTGAATTAGGGACTCAACTTCTATAGATTCAGTTTGCGCAATCTTATCTTCAGCGTCCCCGATAGATGGAACTTTTTCGGTTGGTGAATCAAGGGTCGTGTCTGAATCCATGGTCTCAACATATTCGTCAACTTTTGCAGAAGAGGATGATTCGCTATAGGTTGTTGCATTAAGTTCCTTTTCGTCATCCACTTTGATATCTACTGGTGTTTTTTCCAACTTATTCTTCATAAGCACCGATTCATCATGATTCTCTGCAAATTCGTGTAGATCTTCGCTTTCTGTATCAGTTTTAAATGGCTTCTCTTGCCATGGCACTGGTTCCAATGCCGAGGCGGCTTCCTGAATAGCCTTTTCTTCTTCAGGAAATTCTATATCCGGAATTTCCTCTTCAAAAGGGTCTTCCTCGATATTTTCATGAGCCGGAAAAATTTCCACTTCCGAGTCCTGATTTGAACCGGAATTAAAGCCTGAATGTGTTTCAAATTCGTTCTTCAATTCTTCTTCTTTCACTTCTTCGCTAAACTGGCGGGAAAAAGAAGCCGTCAATTCAAATTCAGGGGCATTGTTTCTCTGTTTTTTGGGACGATGGAAGCCGTGAACTGGCGAAGGTATATTCGTCGGCTCAAAAGGCCGGCTGTTTTTTGGTTCAACCTTGCGCCACCCCTCTTTTACATATGGTTGCTCCCGGCTCTCCTTTGGGACAGACTGGGCAACGCGCTTTTGATCGGTTCTGCCCGTTTTGATCTCAGGGGAACGAGGAGACGGATGTTTAGATTGATTTTGTTCCTTACGTTCTGTCCGACTTTTTTGAGGCGGATCTTTGATTAAGGGGAAACGAAATTCTCCCTTCGGATATTGGTACGTTACGCGTGTTTTCATTTCAGTATGCTGTTTGCTCTTGTGAAATTCATTGGCAGCAACATGTTCCTTTGTATCTTCAATCATTTCTTCTTCAGAAAAAAAAGTTGAAAGAAATTTTTTCCACCACTTCAATTATGATCACACTTTCCATTTGTGATTTTTTCTTTTTATTTTGTACAAATACTGCCAGCCTTCATTATAACAAATAATGCATAGAAATTGATTCGTTTGGAACATTAAAAAAGAATTACAGATTTGACAAGGAGGGGACAACATGAAATTTTTAAAGCCCATTATCGGTGCAGGATTAATCTCGTTAATGCTTGTAGGTTGCGGTGCCAATAATGATAATCACGATCGATTCGGCAGTGATGATAATCAGCCGCTCGGAGTTCGTTATGATCCTCAAAACAACCGTGACGGAATTTTTGATAATGATGATGGTCTCGGTGTTGATGACAACAGCGATAATCGAACCAACGTCAACAACACGAATAACGGAAACAATAATAACCAAAACGTTGATGTTGCCGATGATGTTGCTGACAAAATTACAGGGCTGGATGAAGTGGAGCGGGCATATGTGCTTGTCACAAACCGCAACGCCTATGTGGCTGTAAAACTAACCGACCGTGCCAACAACAAGTTGACTAGGGATACGGAAAGAAAAATCGCCAAGGAAGCAAGAAAAGCGAACGATCGCCTTGATAATGTGTACGTTTCGGAAAACCCGGATTTTTATAACCGGATGGAAGGTTACCGAAATGACATTAACAATGGCCGGCCTGTTAGTGGTTTCTTTGATGAATTTACAGAAACAATCAGGCGCGTTTTTCCGAATGCCAGATAAAACAGGAAAGGACTTCCCCGTTATGAATGCGGGAAGTCCTGTTCAATGCTTCCATTTCCTGAAGCTTTCATTTGCTCGGAGCCTTCTTCATAGTTCACGGCAATATTTACGACCACTCGTGCATCATGCGGCCATTTTGCCTGAAGTCCTTCACGGACATCCCCAATATAATCCTGCTTTGGCCCTCGGACTTGAAAGAACTTTAACTTTTTCACCCACACGACTCCCTTATTTACTCAAACTGGGAATAACACTTTGCTGATTACTTTCCACGAATGATTTTATGTAGTTCCCCGTACTTTGTCCGCATACTTTTCATATATCGGTTCCACCGCATCCTTGAATGGTTCATGATCTATGTCTTCAATGATCTCCATGCCATTTTCCTTTGCTGTCATTCTATACTCTTTTTTCAACTTTTGGACAACTCACGCTGATAGGTTCCGGCTTTTTTTGAAGCATCCAGCAAAATCTGTTGCGTATCGTCAGGAAGCGATTCAAACTTCTTTTTGTTCATAAGGATCATGCCAAACGAGTACATGTGAATTGTTATCGCTCTATAAGAAAGCGCTCCCTTTTTTCTCTTGCTGTTTTTCTTTATCATTGCTAAACATCCTGTTGCGACTGGTTAGGCAAAAGCCCCGTCCAGATTAAGATTAAATAACCGAGCAACACCGTAAATAACATCGGGATTCTCGCTCTTGTGGCGATACGATTAAACCCAATATCACCATCGCCGCGATGACTGGTTCCTGAAACATTTTATTCCTCCTTTGATTTGAAACCTAGTGAATTCTGTAAACAGAATGGCATACGAATCCAAAGCTTAACCCCAACCTCCAGAGCATTTTCATCTATATTAAATTTAGGATGATGATGGGGAAAATTTTCTTTATAATCAGGATGGCCGGCCCCTATGCCTATGAAGCAACCAGGAACTTTCTGTAAATAAGCAGAAAAATCTTCCCCGCCCATTATTGGAGGCGCTTCCAAAATCGAGGAAAAACCAAATGTTTCTTGAACCAACTGTTTTATTTTCAACGTCATATCCGGATCATTGTATACGGAATCGTATCCATATTGATAATGATAATCGTATGAAGCCCCATGCGCTTTTACGACTCCTGACGCAATTTTCTCGATTTGCAATGCGATTTTCTCGCGAACCCCCTTGGAAAAAGTTCTCACGCTGCCGCCAATTTGAACAGTTTCCGGGATAATGTTTTTAGCTGTTCCTCCCTTAAACTCAGTTATGGATACTACCGCTCTTTCAGCCGGGTCAATCTTTCGTGAAATAATATGTTGCAAATTATTAACGACCTGTGCTCCAATTGCAATCGGGTCGATTGTTTCCTGCGGCTCTGACGAATGGCCCCCTTTGCCGATAATATGTAAGTCGAATATGTCGGAATTAGCTGTAAAGATTCCGGATTTAATGGATATTGTTCCGGTTGGTATTGGAGAAAATAAATGCATCCCAACTATTTCACTCACACCATGTAATACACCAGCCTCCACTAATTCTTTTGCCCCGCCTGGAAACTGCTCCTCAGCATGTTGAAACAAGAATATGATTTTTCCCGGTATATCTTGTTGAATATGAGAAAGAAACTTTGCCGCGCCCAGCAACATGGCTGTATGCCCATCATGGCCACACGCATGCATGACTCCCTTGTTTTGAGAAGCAAATGATAAGCCAGTCTCTTCTTCTATCGGCAAAGCATCCATATCTGCTCGAAAAGCAATGGTTTTTCCGGGTAATCCCCCAGTCAATGTTGCCATTACACTTGTCTCAGTTGGCCTTGTAACTTCTAGATTATTGAAGTTACTCAACGTTTTATAAACAAATTGGGAAGTTTGCTTTTCTTTATATGATAGTTCAGGATATTTATGAAGATGTCTTCTCCATTTAACGACTTCATCGATATAGGAGCTGATGTCTACCTGATTAAAAACTGTCTTTTCCATCAGTTTTTCCCCTTTCACCATATGCCGCGCTAACAGCATATTATTTTCTCACCATAAAACAATGTGTATTGGTGTTGATCAAGTTATGGTTCCGATCCATTTCAAATCCGTAAATGATCAGTTCTTCTGACTTGTCAGCACTTCGCAAGATAATCTTCTGCCGTCAACCTTACAACGGAGTTGGTCACCAATTGTACCCTCATACAAACCTCCATTCCACCGGGATTCGTTTTCTTTATTGCTTTTGCGCACCAATTTTTAAGGGCTCATTATTGTTTATTCAATTCTGGCCGCTTCCATGATGGAAAGCTACATTTGAAAGCTTTTTCTTTTATCAGACTCAAATCTCAAAATTTTGGAAGAAAGAAACTATCCAAATAGATCGATCTGCAGACAAACAGATTTTGCCTGTCTGTTTGTCGTTGAATGAATTGTTCATGAAGTCAAAATGTTTACTCCAGTAAACAATATAATCTCCAGCCTACTTATTGACAACAGCCCAAAAAGGTTGCTGTAGACCCACTCGACTGTTGGTTGCTATCATAAGATGAACAAGCGGGAAGGAATGATATGTATGTCTCAGCAGTCTTATGAAAACCTCAAAATGGGTGAGCGTGGGGCCATTTTGAGTATTGGCGCGTACATTTTTCTTTCAATTCTCAAACTGTATTTCGGTTATACGGCCGGTTCAGAGGCTCTAAAAGCGGACGGCCTGAATAATACCACTGATATAGCAGCATCCATCGCCGTATTGATCGGATTGAAGCTTTCCCAAAAACCACCCGATAAAGACCACCGATACGGCCATTGGAAAAGTGAAACGATCGCCTCTATGACAGCTTCATTCATTATGCTCGGAGTCGGAATTCAGGTGTTAAATAGCGCTTTTAAGACGATCATCCATGGCCAAAATGAGCCTCCTGATACGATAGCCGCCTATGTTGCACTCTTTTCAGCCGCGGTCATGTACTTCGTATATGTGTACAACAAAAGATTGGCAAAGAAAATACGCAGCACCGCGGTTATGGCAGCTGCCAAAGATAATCTTTCTGATGCCTGGGTCAGCATTGGAACCGTTGTGGCGATCATTGGTTCCCAATTTCGCATGCCCTTGCTCGATTCCATCACCGCCTTTATTGTCGGGTTACTCATATGCAAAACGGCGTGGGATATTTTTAAACAGGCATCCCACGAGCTTTCTGATGGCTTTGATGAGAATAAAATTTCCTTGTACAAAAAGGAAATGAGAAAAGTGGATGGAGTAAAAGGAATTAAAGAAGTAAAAGGGAGGAACTACGGAAGTAATGAAGTGATCGATGTCGTAATCCTCGTAGACCAAACGTTGGATATTCAAGAAGCGCATAACATTGCCACACTTGTGGAGGAAAAAATGAAAAACGAACACGGAGTGTACGATGTCCATGTTCACGTTGAACCGGAGCCAAATGAATAGCCGGCACCTGTGCGGCACCGGCTAAGCCCCTGCTTCTATTAAGATTTCCTCAATCTCTTTAAAGCCCTTTTTACGAGCATGCTGCAACGGAGTGACCCCGTCTTTATCAGCAATACGAACATCTGCACCGTGTTGTATCAACATTCGAATCGTTTCCTGCTGCTTTACATCTCCATCGTTTAAGATAATTGCTTCCAAAAGAGCAGTCCAGCCCAGATTGTTTACATGATTGACGTCGATATCCGTTTTTTCAAGAAGCTCCTTGATTACATCCGTATATCCATGTTCCGCCGCCGGAATTAAGGCAGTGCCTCCATATCGGTTTGTCAAGGATGGATCTGCGCCTGCCTTTATGGTCAATTGCAATATGTCCAAATACCCTTCCGCCCCGGCATAGAGGAATGGATTATTCTTCATGTCATCCTGAATGTTGACATCCGCCCCTTCATGAATTAGCACTTTTACAGTATCTGTATCAGCATTGTAGGTGGCAATCATGGCAGGCGTCCGGCCTTTTGCATCTTGTCCGTTAACATCTGCCCCTTTTTTCAGGAGTTGTTGAATCTGCTGACGATCCCCTTGTTCTGTCGCCAGGAACAATTGTTCCTGTAACGTTAGCGATTCCTCCTTCTTCATGTTTGCATCCTCCTTCCCGCTCTCCGAACACCCCTGAAGCAACAACAACACTATAAATAGTAAAGTATGCTTTTTCAAACGAACACCTTTCTTTCAAGAGAGTCAGGCCTAGATGAACATAAGCCGACCTTTTTCTCAATTTATCCGAAAAAACGGCGGAAAAGGCAGTTTTTTTTCAGTTTACTTATGTATATCCATCGCGGCGATTTCCCATTCGTGGATTTCATAATGGCGTGCTCCCGTTATAACATATGGATCTTCTTTCACCCAAGATTCAACTTGCTCAAGACTTTCTCCCTGGTAAATGACAAGTCCGCCAGTCCCATCAACAAAACGGCCAAACATGACTGCTTTTTTTTCTTCTCGTTTGCGGGCCAAAAACTCCAAATGGGCGGGGCGGTTCTCCCTGCTCTTTTCTTCATCTTTCATTGGTAAAAAAACGGCAAAATATTTCATGTCTTTTCCTCCAGCACATCATCATTTTTCTTCTCATTATACATGAATTATGCTTGAACCGGATCATTCACTTTCATCACTGTCCCCCTATTTGATAACGCATTGTGTAAGTTGTCGGCGGCCAACTGAGCCATTTTCATCCGTGTGGCAATGCTCGCACTGCCAATATGGGGGAGTGTGACAACATTTGAAAGGGTCAATAAAGGATGAGAAAGATCTACCGGTTCTTTTTCAAAAACATCAAGGCCTGCTGCCCAAATTTCTTTGTTTTTGAGCGCATGATACAGCGCTTCCTCATCCACGATCCCCCCGCGGGCTGTATTGATCAACACAGCTGTTTTCTTCATAAAGGACAACTCATTTTTGGAAATAAGATGATGGACCTCCGGGCTGTATGGTAAAAGAAGACAAATAAAATCGGATTTTGTTAAAACCGTTTTAAAGTCGACATACGTGGCGCCAATTTCTTCTTCGGCTTCTCTTTTTCTCGAGCGATTATAATACAGCACTTCCATTTGAAACCCTTTTGCCCGCCTCGCTACCGCCTGGCCGATGCGGCCAAACCCGATAATGCCCAGCGTCGCGCCAAAAATATCCATCCCCGTCAACTGCATAGGTGACCAAGTTTGCCAGTTACCTTCGCGCAGATAACTGGATGCTTCCACAAGCCGCCTGGCCGTTGCCATGAGAAGAGCGAAGGTTAAGTCAGCAGTCGTTTCTGTTAAAACTCCAGGTGTATTGGTGACGAGAATTCCTTGTCGCTTCATTAACATTAATATTGTTATAGCCTACAGCCATATTACTAATCACCTTCAAATTGGGAGCGGCTTCCATTACTTCTTCATCAATCGTTTCAGTCAACATGCAAAGCAATCCTTTAGCTTCTTTTACCTTTTCCAGCAAAAGCTCTCTTGGGATCGCTTCTTCTTCTTTTTCCCACATGTCGATATGAAAGGACTTTTCCAGCTTTTCTATAATACTGGAAGGGAGTTTGCGCGTAATGTAAATGTTCTCTTTCAAATTGTTTATCTCCTTTCCACATATCATTACATTTTATCATCTTATAATACTATTTCGACCACTTGCCGCAAATCTCCTTTTCAGCGAAACTCGATGAACGTATACTCAAATAAAAGAGGGGGGGATTGCTTGAAAGTCCATTTGAATATCAACCCAAACATTCAAGAAGACGAAATCATGATCGTAATCAAAGAAATGAATGCCAAAGTGGAAAAGCTATTATCTATCATTCATGATGAGAAAGAAAATGGGGTCATTTCTCTACAAAGGGAGGAGAGAATTTATCTTGTAGAACCGAAAGAAATTTCCCATGTTTTTTCAAAAGACAATAAATGCTTTGCATTTAGAGGTAAGCAGCAATACCGATACAAAGATACGCTCAAACAATTTGAAGAGCGGTACAGTCGGCATCACTTTGTGAGAATCTCAAAATATTGTTTGGCAAACGTGGAGTGGATGGATTACTTTGAAGCTACTTTCGGCGGCAGTCTGGTCGTCGCCTTTAAAAACGGGGAAAAGGAAATTGTTTCCCGAAAATATGCAAAGGAATTAAACAAAGCACTATTTAAGGAGTGAACACAACATGCTGGTCGTTAAATCAATCAGAAATATTTTAATTGGCTTTGGCATCGCGAACATTTTTTTACTTATTTTTATTCTGTTTGCGGGTGCAGCTGGCCAGACAGAAATCGATATTGACATATTAAGGACGCAAGTGATTGGCAGTATATGCTTCGGCGCATTTTGCGGAATCTTATCATTAATATTTGAAAGTCAACGATTATCCATTGTTATTAAAACTGGTATACAGCTTTTCGCTTTACTTATTGGATTTGCCGCTTTCGGCTATTATCTAGGGTGGTTCCGTTCACTTGAAGAGATGATGTTTATGCTCATCATTTTTATGATTATATACGTGATTATTTGGCTGTTCATGTATATCATTCAAAAAAAATTGGCTGACCAACTGAATAAAGGAATAAAGTAGCGGGTATATGTCTTACCCGCTTCTGTCATGTTAAGCACTGGCATTGATTCCTCGTTAAACACTGAGAAAACAGCGGGTCAGGTTTTATTCCAGGGTGATATTCTAACTCGCCTCAACAATAAAATCTGTATATGGCTTTCTTTCGAGTGAAACAGACACTTTCTAAAGCCCTTCTTTATTAAAAACCAACTTTGCGCCGCTCTGTTTGCCATCAACATCCCATTCAACGTTTTACATGTGAAGACATGGAAGATATCTTCTCAATTTTAAACAAGATACTTCTGTTTCATTAAACTCATCAACAACAAATAACCTTTTCATTGTTACGGACTGCACCTTGTTTTCGAGGTTTAAAGCATAGCAGTGGATGGCAGCTTGACGATGAATTGATGATAATTTCCGTCCGTTTCCAGGGCAACACTTCCATCCTGTCGTTCTGCCAGTTCCTTTACGATGGCCAGTCCCAGGCCATTTCCGCCCGATTCGCGGTTTCTTGATGTATCCACGCGGTAAAAACGTTCGAAAATCTGCGGGCGCGATGCTTCAGGAATGAATTGGCCTTGTCCTTCCACTTGCAAAACATAATGATCTTTTCTCCGCTTTCCTTTTAAATGAAGAGTCGTATTTTCGATACCATAGCGAATTGCATTATCCAATAAATTTCCAACGATTTGTTTCAGGGTATCTTCCGTTATATGGAAAGCCGCCTCTTCAACAGCAACTTCTATTTGAATATGTTTTTGATCCAGCTTCATTTGATGAATGGAAACCATATGATTGACGATTGTTTTGATATTTGCGGGATTGCTTGGTTTGGCATCCAAATATTGATTCCATTCCCGCTCCGAAAGATGATGCAGTTGCTCAATTAACTTGCTTAGCCGTTCAGCTTCGCCATGTAGAGAGTGCAGCACATTTTTATCCGGCTCGATGACACCGTTTTTGATGGCTTCCAAATAACCTGTAATATTGGATAATGGCGTACGGACTTCATGGGCTAAATCTGCCGCCATTTTATTGCGAAGCTCTTCACTTCTTTTGATTTTTTTAATCAGACTATTAAAATTTTCAGTGAGAAGCCCGACTTCATTCCTCGTTGTAATCGGAACGAGCCGCATTTCTTCCCCATCGCTCATACGTTTCGTCACATCAGAAAGCATTCGGATCGGAATAATGATTCTCCTGATCCAAATATAATGAATGACAACAGCTACCAAGAACGCAATAATACTTACCCGAATTAAGTAAAAATCCATCGTCTCGTCGAACGATGATTGCATGAATGGCCCGGCAATATTCATGTCATTCGCAAGAAAACAAGCATATTCTTTGACGGAAAAACCGGCAATGATAATGACAACTACAATAACTGCCAAATTGACCCACGTTAACTCCCAAAAAATCCCTGTTCTCCAAATCCCTTTCATATACGGTTTATTTGGTGACAAATTTATATCCCACCCCTCTTACGGTTTGAATCATGGGTGCAGAGACACCCCCTTTTTTAATTTTCTCTCGAATATTTTTCACATGAACGTCAATCGTTCGCTCAAAAATATCTTTCTCATGCAGCGGATATAACGTCTGTAGCAATTGTTCTCTTGTCATGACTTGATCAGGATGAAGCATGAGCTTTTTTAAAATGGCAAACTCGGAAGCTGTCAATTGGAGCTGTTTGGAACCGACCCAAACTTCATGTTTGTTCGGCTTTAAGGTCAGATTGCCGAAAGATACCTTTTGACAGTAATGACCGGCTCTCCTCAATACCGTTTCTACTCTTGTGACCAGTTCTTCCGGGCTGAACGGCTTTGTCACGTAATCATCCGCCCCCATCTTCAACCCGTGAATGCGGTCTTTTTCGTGGATTTTTGCCGTGACCATAATAATGGGAACATCACTGACAGCCGTTTCCCGAATATACTCACATACCTCTTCACCCGATTTTTCGGGCAGCATTAAATCCAGGATGACAAAACAAGGCGACTCTTTTTGAAACAGACGGATGGCTTCCGTCCCCGTCGCCGCAGTCACTACATCAAAACCGGCTTTTTGAAAATAAGCCGCCATGAGCTTTTGCAACATTTGGTCATCCTCAACGACCATAAGTGTTTTTGACATGTTCCTCACCCGCTACTGCAATTTATTGACCTCATTCTCCATCCACTGATACGTCATTGGACCAATGATTCCTTGCTGGATCACACCCTCTTGATCTATGATAAAGCTTTTCGGAATAGCGAAAGCTTCAAATTGTTGTCCAACCATCCCTGTTTCATCAAGGGGGATCGTAAATGCAACATTGAATTCATCAATAAATGTTTGTACCACTTCTTTGTTATTTTCCGCAGCAGTTAAGTTGACTGCCACAATCTCGACTCCCTTATCTTTGTAATTCTGATAAAACTTTTGCATATCCGGCATTTCCGCCCGACAAGGAGGACACCAAGTTGCCCAAAAGTTTAATATGACGATTTTTCCTTTATAATCAGCAAGCCGGAACTGTTGTCCATCCAGTGTGGGCAGTTCGATTGCCGGAGGGCGGCTTCCTGCTGAAAGGCCGCTTTCTTCTTGACCGGATTCCGCTTGAGCGTCCGGTAACAGGACATCCATTTGACTTTCATCAGCTATTTCATACTTGTCCTTCCCGATATATTCTTTATACAAGAAAATACCCATGAATGCCACTAAGCCGACTAATAAGAGCCATCTCCACTTCATTGCTCATGCCCCCTTTATAAGTTAAAAACGGAAAACCGCGCAAAATAGGCACTTATTTTTGTCATCTGGCCGGTAAAAATCATCAGGCCGAGTAAAATCATGATCGAGCCATTCACAATGGAAAATTTCCCTAAATAGCGATTGATGGATCGAATCATTCGTACCGATTTAGTCATCATGAAAGAAATAAACAAAAACGGCAAAGCCATGCCCAATGAATAGACACCGAGAAGCAGCATTCCCTGCCCTACAGTAGTGCTTGCGCTCGCCAGCAGTAAGATCGTTGATAACGTTAACCCTACACATGGAGTCCAGCCGCTTCCAAATGCGACTCCAACCAGGACAGATGAGAACCAATTTTTCGGCTTTTGCAATTTATGCTCCCATTTCCGATCTTTCATTAAAAAATTCAGTTGGAAGACCCCGAGCATTTGCAGCCCAAAAGCGACAATTAAAATGCCGCTTATATGTTCAATCAACTTTCTGTTTGCTTGAAAAAACTGTCCGACAAAAGTGGCTGAAGCGCCCATTATCATAAATACAATGCTAAAGCCCACAATAAAAGCGATAGAACGTTGGAGCAACAAGCTTCTGTCAACACGCAGCTGCTGGTTCTGAACATTTCCTCCCGTTAAATGCGATAAATAAGCGGGCAGAACCGGAAAGATACACGGCGAAAAAAACGATAACAGCCCGGCTACAAATGCCACCCACATGGAAACCGATTCCATTTTTCCACTCCTCACACATCTTTTTCTACAGTCTGGGTTATGATTGTTAAAGTTTGATGAAGAACTTAAATAGCCTCGGCGCATGTGATTCTTCGGTAAGCCGAACGGGCTTCCTTCCTTAGCGCATCATAAAAGCCAATCAACCTCATGTGAAATTGACCGGCTTTCATGTAAAGTGATATCGTTTTTGAAAATGCCCATCCAACTCATTCATCAAGTTCCGTAAATATACGGCGCAATCGCTCTTTACTGACCGGACCTACAATCTTATGTCGAATAACCCCTTCTTTATCAACAACATAACTTGTCGGAATCGTCTGTGCTTGATACGTATTGCTTACTTCACCCGTCTCATCGAAAACAATCGGGAATGAGAGCTCATTTTGTTTGGAAAATGTCCGGACTGCTTCTTTATTTTTTTCCAAATGCAAGAGATTCACTGAAAGAAGCGCGATATTTTCCTCTTTGTTTTCCTCAAAAAAATTTTGTATATGCGGCATTTCAGCACGGCACGGAGGGCACCAGCTTGCCCAGAAATTTATAAACACATGTTTTCCTTTCAAGTCCGCAAGCGAGAGCTCTTCTCCCCCATCCGTCTTCAATCGAAAATCGGGTGCCCGCTGTCCGGGTAAATGGCCGACTCCTTCCGGCGCTGTGGATGTTTGCTTTTCGCGATCCTCGCTGAAATGCCCAATGAGAAAAAGCCCAATACTAAACATAATAAGCGACATAATCATCTTTTCTTTCATACGTTCTCCTTTACGAGCAAATTGTTGCTCAAAAGAATGGCGCATAATGGAAAAATAATCGCCAGACTCCATTCCGCCAGTGTCAACTCATTCGGCAGTTGAAAGATCATGGCATAGACAATGAAAATTAGTCCCGCTTTTTTCGGCAAGCGATCAAGCGCGTTTCTGTCCCACAGCCATACGATGAATAATGTCGTTGTGAATACAAAGGAAAGGATTATGAAAAGATTTTCCCCTTGGGTAATAGCGTGTAAAAATAAATACAAGCCATATCCTGCTGTACCAAATAGCAATAACGTCTCACTCAACTGTTTGTAAATCTTTTTCTTTTTTGCTTGGCGATACAGATACAAAAAACTTACAAACAGGCCAAGAAAAAACCCTTTCGTGCCGCCGGTAAAATATAAAACGGATGATACATGTGCTTTTACAGTGTCAAAATCAAACACGACAATGCTGAATTTCCACACAACCCCGATGACAAATAAAGCATTGATGATCATTTCCAGCGACTCTTTCTTCATTTGATGGTGTTTTACATAAACGCTCGTTAAAAGCCACCCGCCAACAAGCGAAAGCAGTGCCAATACCCAATGAAGGGGAATCGTGAATGTACCAAATTGCAAGAGTTGCATGACAGTTTCATTCCTTTTTCCAGAATTTCACCTATTATGCGATAGGTATGTTAAGAATGTGTGAATAAAGAAAAAGAACCGAATCATAACTCCAAAGATGGCCTTACGTCATTCGATATCAGAAGTGGTATCACAAACAAAATAAAAAAGTCTGGGACACAACTAAATCAGCTGATGAAAAAACGAACAATAAAGTGAAACTTCATTCAGTAGGGCTCCTACTGAATGTTAGTTGAACCAATCGGCAGTAGGGCTCCTACTGAATGTTAGTTGAACCAATCGGGCATTTAGGTGCCGTTTTCTCACACTTGGACCTTTTGTATTCACTCAGATTTTGAAGGGGGAGTCTTACGGCACCTTACATGCGGGATAAAGTGAAACTTCATTCAGTAGGGCTTCTACTGAATGTTAGTTGAACCAATCGGGCATTTAGGTGCCGTTTTCTCACACTTGGACCTTTTGTATTCACTCAAGATTTTGAAGGGGGAGTCTTACGGCACCTTACATGCGGGATAAATTGTCTCAGTGTATAATGCGCAAGCTTTTAGCGTAGTCAACATATGTAGACTCCTGCGGGAATAGCTCGAGTTGAAGATCCCTCAGGAAAGCGAAATATGTTGAGTAGCGATGATAGGAATTTTTTTTACACAAATAACGGGACAAAACCCTGTAAAAATGAAATAAACCGCATGAAATCAGGTTTAAAAACCTTGATTTCATGCGGCTTGATTCTCACGTTTTTTACGAATATGAATCAGCTTTCAACTTATGTCGCAGTCCCATTTCGTATTCGCTTATGTCCCGGCCTCGACAGTCTTTCCCAAAAACAAATGTAGCGCCGGACTTGTTTTTTGATGAAGCAAGCTATATCAATAGCTTTCATATGTTTTAAACACAATGCAGGACGCCCAAAACATGCAAGCGAGTAAAATGATGCTTGTTACTGCCATTGTCTCAAAGGAGTCCGCCCATTTGCCAGTCATTAACATACTACCCGCTTGATCTTGCGCATTGGCTGGACTCCATCCCATATATTTTGGAAAAAGGGAGCCGGAAAGCGCGATGGCTGCAACTGTAACCAAACTGGCACCAGCAATACCGGCGGCTTTTTTCAGCACTGTTCCTGCCAACAATGTAACCGTCAAGGCAAATAAAATCCATATGCTGTAAGCGGCAAAGCTTTTGATAAAACGGATAAGTGCCACGTCTTTAAATAAGAGATTTGTATAATAATAGGCGAGTCCGTAGCTCAACGCAAACGACAAAAGGTAGAGCAGCGCATGGGAGAGCCACTTGCTTCCGATATAGTGTAAGGCATGTACCGGCCTCGCCATGATGAGTGTCAGGGAGCCGCTGTTTCTTTCATCGGCAATGAGGTTCATAGCGCCAAGGACAAAGATGGCTGTTCCGATCAACCCAAATTGGGACAGCGTTCCTACCAGGACTTCTTCCCCGGACGGCATCGGAATTTGAATAACGGCTCCCTCGGGCAGATTTCCCGCCTTATCCAATATTTCGGGCATATAATACTGGGTGATCGGCTGTGAGATGGCCAGTAAAGATAAAACAACCGGCATCCAGATCAGTTTTTTATCGTGCCAAGCCTCCCGCCACTCTTTTTTAAACAATGTCCAAAAAATATTCATTCTTGAATCAACTCCATATAGGCGTCTTCTAATGTTTGCTCCAATATGGAAAAGCGGGTAATCGTCAACCCGTTCTCCATACATTCTGTCAGCAGGCGGTTGCGGTCATTTGGTTTTTCCAACATAAATTGCGCTGTTTTGGGTGTTGGGAAAAAAACGTCCTTTACATATTTTCTAGTCCCAAGCCACCCCTTCAAGTCTTCTTCTGTTTCGAGAATAAAGGAACTGCCCAGATGGTCCCTTTTTAAAGAAGAAAGAGGACCTGCCCACTTGACCTTTCCATCTTTTAACACGACAATATCATCACAAATTTGTTCGGCATCATGTAGAACATGGGTAGAAAACAGGATCGACATCTTCGTTTTCAACTCATTCATCATCATCAATACATCTCTGCGCCCTGTAGGGTCCAAAGCGGAAACAGGTTCATCCAAAATTAATAATTTTGGTTTATGAAGTAGGGCCTGTGCCAAACCAAGCCTTTGCTTCATCCCGCCGGAAAAGCCGCCGATTTGCTTCTTTTTAGCGTCTTCCAGACCTGCAAAAGCAAGCATCTCTTCCACTCTTTCCCTCAATATTTTTTTCGGTACGCCGGAAAGATTCCCGGAAAAATGCAAATATTGCTCGGCAGTCATCCACGGAAAGAAGGATGGATATTGTGGCAAATAGCCGATGTGCTGCCTATTGATGTTTGTCTTCCCCAAAAATATGATCCTGCCGGAATCCGGTGTTAAAAGGCCGGAAAGCATTTTGAGTGTTGTTGTTTTTCCCGATCCGTTTGGTCCCAATAAAGCGACACATTCCTTTTCTTTCATGGTGATATTTACTTGATCAACTGCTGTATGCAGCTTGAACGTTTTCACCAGTTTTTCCGCTGATAATATCATTTTGCACCCCTACCCTCTTTTTGGCCTGCCAAATACAAAATATAAAACCGGCCCCAGTATACTGATGAATAAAATAATGAGAATCCACAGCCATTTGGGTCCCCTTGTATGTTCTTCCTTTACGCAGCTGATAAGCGCTGTAACAATTAATACGAGATCCAACACAATGAGTGGAATGATCAATTCCCAAGATGGGGTCATGTGTAACTCTCCTCTCACTTTTGTTTTTTACGATAAGGCCTGACGACAAAGAAATAATAAAAGATAGTTGGAAACGGCAATTGAATGAGCCCCCACAGTCCCCAAAACCAGGCATATGCGCCCTTTTTTCTGGCATCCACGAAGAGAAGGATGCTTTGTGTCAGCATAAACGGCGATAGAATCAATAAGACAAGCAGTTTATCAGACTCCATCATCAATCTCAGCCACCTCTGCCGATTCATTCCGGCGTTTTCTTTCCACCATGTAAATAATCGGAACCGTTGCCAAAGCCAATCCCTGAATCCATAAAAATACTTTCGGCAACTTGAATGCGATCACCACATAAGACATGAAAATGACGAGAGCGGTGCATATAAATACGATCAACTCACGCTTCAGCGCTTGCCGGCGTGCTTTTTTACGTTCCATCAAGGCATTCATGATTTGATTGCGACTCGGTGTTGCGGCGTCCTGGGCATTTTCAATTTTTTTCAAGTCTTCGGTGAAATGTTTCATCCACTCTTTGTTCTCCTTCACGTCGGCCACTCCTTTCTTAATTGTTTTAACCCATGATGCACGCGTGATTTTACTGTTCCTTCTTTCAGCCGAAGTATAATAGCGATTTCTGCATACGTGTAACCGTAATAATGTTTTAATAATATCGGTACCCGCATTTCCGGTTCGAGTTCAGCGAACAGCTCCATATTCTCTGTCCATCTCTCTCCGTTCATGGCAAGTTGCCATTTCATTTTCCGAAGGGCTTCAGCTTTTGCCTTTTCAAATATTTTTCTTCGCCTTTTTTCTTTTCGCTGTAAATCAAGAAACAGGCGGGAAGCGATCGAAATAAGCCAAGTAGAAAACTTGGATTCTTCCTTAAAGCTTTGTATGTGAACGTATGCTTTTAGCATCGTTTCCTGGGCCAGATCTTCAGAAACATCCGGCCGGAGGCTCAGCTTGATTAAATATTTATATAAAAATGGATAATTCCTTTGAAATAACGTGGCGAATGCCTCGTCCTTTCCGCTTTTTGCCTCTTGAATCAATCTTTTCTCATCATCGCCCACGTTCAACCGCAGCCAAGCCTCCTTTCTTTCTGCTGTTCTCTCACTTATTATGACGCGCATGCGGACCAAATCGTTCAAAAATAAATAATTTTTTTGGGAATGACATAAAGGATTACAGCGATACAGAATGTAGTATGTAGTGCAAAATGATGCAAGGAGTGGATTTTCGTGAATTCATTACGTCAATTTCAACTGTTTCGCGGCCTCACGCTCCAAGTACTGGAGGATTTGAAAGAAACAAAATGGGATGCACAGCACCCGGGGCAGCCTAATACTATTTGCTGGAATACCGGCCATTTATACATAACGAGCGAGTTCCTCATGAATAAAACTGATCATCATTATGAAGTTCACCAACCGGAATGGAGCGCCTTTTTCGCTCCCGGAACAAGGCCTTCGGATGACGGAAGAACCGCCATCCCCTGCCAACATAATAGAAGCATTGAAAGAACAACAGAAGCAGCGAATCACCGATTATTTTTCCGGCAAACTGCAAAATAAAGCAACCGAAGCATTTGTTATAGCGGTTCAAAGCGTGCGTGGGATATGAGCGAGGATGATTTTTCAACCGATCCCATCTTTTTTAACAACAACATGGATACAGTCGACCTGCTCGTTCAGTTTACCTCCTATCACGAAGGCCTTCATAGCGGGATCATTAAAACTTTGAAAAATATTTTATAAAGTGAAACTTCATTCAGTAGGGCTCCTACTGAATGTTAGTTGAACCAATCGGGCATGTAGGTGCCGTTTTCTCCCACTTGAACCTTTTGTATTCACTCAAGATTTTGAAGTGGTGTATTTGGCACCTTACATGCGGGATAAAGCCAAAAAGGATCCTGTCTTGAAGCATTCATTCAAAACAGGACCCTTTATGAATTTCTACATTAGATGGAGGGAACCAAAATGTTCATTAAGTTTCGATCCCCTCATTGAAGCATTTGAGCTGGATACTGTGACACGCAAGTGATTGCTTGAAAAGGCGAATGCATATCGGCAAATATTCCGCTGACAGTGGCTAGATCGCGCGCTTTAATTTGCGAATATATCCCATTCGTATGAACAGGAAATAAATGACTTGGATGACAAAAAAGCTGCCTAGCACAAGTGTTGATTCTTTTACAAGTGAAAAATCAAACATATTGTGTAATGCCGTCAGTGCCACAGCTCCGTGAATCACCGCCACTAGTATGGGAGCGAAGAACAAAAGGCCAAGTTGGATCGTAACGATTTTGGAAAGCTCTTTATGAGTCAGCCCCAGCTTCCCGATCGCTGCAAACTTGCGCTTTTCCTCATCCAAATCCGTGTAAAGGCGGAAGTATAGAAAGCTGCCTGCGGCGACAAAAAAGACCGCTCCTATAAACAAACCAATAAATAACGTCGCGCCAAACGCTTGATTGATAAAGCTCCACGTAGCGGCAAGCGAAAAGAATTGATAGGGCTCTTCAAATCCTTCGGGCTGAATGGCACTGTTGATCTTTTTGCCAATCTCGCTCGTTTCCTTCCAATCTTTTGTATAAAATGCATAAAAAGTTTTTTGATTTTCAATCTTTGTCAGCTTTTCAAACAAGCGATCATCAACGATGATATAATCTTGATAGTCTGGAAATATACCGGCCTCTTGCGAAGTCGTTTGTTCCAAACTCACTTCATTTTTCTTCAGAACAATCGTCTTATGGCTCTCCTTTTCTACATTTCGTTGACTGCCATTTAATTCACGTTTCGGATAAACGACCATCGCTTCGTTCCCGCTAAGGTTTGCCTTCTTAAGCTCGAATTCACCACTTTGAATAAGATTATTATAATCCGACTCCCTTACAATACTGAGGGACTGATCATATTCCTCACCTGTAGCGAGCAGTTCTTTCACCACGACTTTCGTTTCTTGAAAAGGAATTCCTTCCTGATCCAATTCATCGCGAATAAAAGAAACATGTTCTGTTTCACTTTTGTTCTCTTCCCCTGATACATATTCAAACGCGAAGGGACTTTCCTCCACTAACGAAGTCGTCACCATCGACCGAAAACCGACAAGCGATCCAATAGCGGTAAAAGCAACAGTTGAAACAATGGCAACAAAGAAAAACGTACGCGCATTATCCTTCATTCGGTAGGCAAGGTCTGAAAAAAGCACAAGGTTCGTTTTTTTCCAAAAGAAAGATTGCCTCTTCTTTAAAGCACGGATCACAAAGACACTGAGCTGCGTGAACAAAAAATACGTCCCTATGATGACGACCGTTGTCACCGGGATCATCGCCACCGCCACCCCCAAACCTTTCACAAGCAATGCGGCGACATATCCACCGATGAGCAACACGGCAGCTAAAAGAGAAAGTAGCAACGATCCTTTCGGTTCAGCCTTCGGGACAGAACTTCCTTTCATTAAATCAACCAACTTGCTCCCTTTTAAAATAACAACTGTCGCAAAAGAAATAATCACAAACAGGAAGAGAAATGAAACAAACGTTAAAGCGAGTGCTTTTACAGGAAAGTAGAAAAGTAATGGCTCTTCCAATTCCAATATATTTTCCGCCGCCAACAGCAACATTTTTGAAAAAATAATCCCGAGGCCGATCCCCAATATTGTTGCAAAAAAACCGATGATTACATTTTCGAGGAACACCATTCTGCGGAGCTGCATATTTGTCATCCCATGCATGACAAGCAAGCCAAATTCTTTTTTTCGTGTTTTTAAAAACGAACTCATAGAAAATAACACGAAAATAAAGGAAAAGACATAAATGATCGCTTCCGCAAAATGCAATCCAAGCGAGACGCTTGAATGAATCGTTTCTTTATTAAAAGCGGGGTGAAAGGCAAACATGGCATAAACGAAAAACACCATCACCGCAAACGTGCTGCTTAAAAAATAGCCGGCATACGTCCGTTTGTTTCGCATGACATTATTAAACGCGAACTGTCGAAAGGTCATGCGAATCCCCTCCTAATAGTGATAACACATCAATGATTTTCTGGAAAAAAGCCTGGCGATTGTCTCCGCGATGAATTTCATTATAAAGCTTGCCATCTTTAATAAAAATCACACGATGACAATAACTTGCGGCAATCGGATCATGAGTCACCATCATCATCGTTGTTTGATCTTTTTGATTAATCTCTTCCATTGTTTCCATGACATCTTTTGACGATTTTGAATCAAGGTTTCCCGTCGGTTCATCCGCAAGCAGCATATCCGGTGAATGAATGATCGCACGCGCAATCGCCGTCCGTTGGGCCTGTCCGCCCGAAATTTCATAAATGCGCTTTTTTAGCAGTTTACTGATCCCAAGTTTTTCAGCGACTTTTTGCAACTTTTCTTTCATGACTTTCACTTTTTCACCGTCAAGAGTGAGCGGAAGCACAATATTTTCTTCGACCGTTAATGTGTGAAGCAGATTAAAGTCTTGGAAAACAAACCCAAGCTGCCTACGGCGAAAAAGAGCCAATTGCTCATTTGTCAGTTGAAACGGATTGTTTCCATTGATCAACACTTCTCCTGTTGTCGGCTGATCGATCGTGGCAACCATATTCAGCAGCGTTGTTTTTCCGCTTCCCGAAGGCCCCATAATGCCGACAAACTCCCCTTTATTAATCGTGAAATGAATATTCTCAAGTGCTTTGTAAGGTACTTTTCCGTCATATATCTTACTGAGCTGCTTGACATGTAACATTTCCATGCAAAAAAACCCCTTTCTTAACTCAAGTGTTAAAACTGGCACTATCATAAGCTTAATCGTTAAGCGGGGCCTCCATCTATCGGTTCACCTTTCATTTTCCTTACAATGACGTAAGGTTGTTCAAAACGTAATGCGAACGGTTGTCCCAACCCCAACTTCTGACTCAATATCAATGTGATGGCCGAGGCGTTCACACACTTCTTTGGCCAGATATAAGCCCATACCTGTCGATTCCCGATATATCCGTCCATTTTCACCGGTATAAAAAGGGTGGAACACACGCTTAATATCTGTTTTCGGGATGCCGATTCCTTGATCGCGTATTTCAAGGCAAATCCCTTTATCGCAGTGAAAGCCGGCAACGATTACTTTTTTATTGCTTTCTCCTGAATATTTCACGGCGTTGGTAATGAGCTGGTTCAGGATAAAGGTCATCCACTTTTGATCTGACTCGACTATTAAATCATCAGTCATTTTCACCTCGGGATAAACATGGCTTTTAATAAAAAGCCGCTTATTTTCATGAACCGACTGTAAAGCCAGCTTTTTTAATGAAACACGCTCTACCTTGAAGTCATGTTCAAAGGTATCAAGCCGTGCCGCATATAATACCATTTCAAGTCCTTTTCCAATTTTGTAAGCCTCTTCGCGAATACTGGAAAATTGCGGATTATCTTCTTCCTGAACTAATAATTCGATGACGGAAAGCGGTGTTTTCATCTGATGAACCCATTGATTGATAAATGTCGCGTGTGTATTTCGCTGTTCCTCATAGCTGTTGAGCCGATTGATGTAATAAACATATTGAGATTTCAACAAATTGCCCAGGGCAACGGGAAGAGGAGCATCTCCGTATGTTTGATTGACTTCTTCCAAATAATGAAGACTGGAAGATAATCGTTCATAAAATGCCTTATGACTGATATAGCGATACAATAAATAACAGCCGAAAATAAACAGCCCGATAAACAACGCATAAATAGCAACGGATATATGCCGGTAACCATCAAGCCAAATAATGAACAAGACAGCCAAAAGCTGAACAATGACGACAAACATGAAAGGGATATGATCCCGAATAAACAGTTTCATTTACGCTTCTTCGCCTCCCCATGTGGGAACGATCCGGTATCCTTCCCCCCGTATCGTCTCGATCGCATTGTCAATCCCAAGCTCATTCAGTTTTTTTCGGACACGGGTTATATTCACATTCAATGTATTATCGTCCACAAAAGATTGATCATCCCACAGCTTTTCCAATAAGGTTTCACGACTGACGACTCGCGGACATCGCTTGAGGAGCATTTCAAGCAAAACCGCTTCTTTTTTCGTTACAGAGACTTCCAAACCGTTAAAATGGATTTCCATTCTTTCTATATAAAGGGAGAGTCCCTCCTTCTTTATAATTCGTTCTTCCATTTGCGGCGCATATTCCCCATACGCCCTTCGCAAGTTGCTGCGAATTTTTGCGGTAACAACATCATAATGGAACGGCTTTGTAATATAATCATCCGCACCATGTTCCAATGCCATTATTTGATCCATCTCACCCGAGCGTGCCGATATGAATAAAATGGGACATGTGGACACATTGCGAATTTGTCTGCACCAGTAAAAGCCGTCAAAGCTTGGTAAATTCACATCCAATAGAACAAGATCAGGTTCTTCTTTCATAAAATATTCCAAAATGGCGTCAAAATGGTCGATCAATACAACAGCATAACCATATTTTTCAAGATGGGTCCGCAAAAGATCTGCCAGTTTCGGATCGTCCTCGACAATCATAATTTTTGACATAGTCCCTCTTCCTTTGTTTTCTTTTTATTGTAAATCCAATAGCAGGCGAAATACAAAAAATGGCTCTGCATTTGGCTATACTTGACGGTGTCGTCACGCTTTGAAAACGATGAATGTAACAGCCGGCTCATAATAAACCTTTTTTTGAAAAAACTAATAAAGTGAACTCGCTCAACATCTGCTTATATTCTCGTTGACAACAATTGAACAAAGTGAGATCGCAAGCGGGCTTTTGGCAAGCTCAAGCAGCGAGATCATCAAAAAAACTTACAATTGTTCTTAATGCGATGACGATGTGGAGGGAGCTGTCCTTGTCCTGTCGTTTCGCTCGCGCTCGTCATCCTGTAAATCAAAACGCCCGCCCTTGTGCGACATCATCGAAAAAACTTACGGCTTTTTCTTCGTGCGATGCGTTTTGCCGATCCAAGCCAAGCGGGCTTTTACTGGCAGTTGATCCTACACTTACCATTTTCATTTTATCTCGACTTTTTGGAGTGGCGCTTTACTGCCGGTTAAAGTTGATAACATATGGCATAAAGCACTTTTTAATAGATTTGCATCTGTTTTTCAAATATTCTTAAAAATTCTCATCCCTTGAATTGCCTCGCCATCATTGTTAAGGTAAAACATGTTGATAGCAGTCCGAAGCATCTCCATAAATGGAAGGAGAGAAAAAGTTTTGTGGAGTAAAGTCTCTAGTGTTTTTTGGGTATCAACAGCCATACTATTGGTTGCGGTTTTATTCGGGGTAATTGCCCCCAGTCAATTTGAAGCAGCTACTTTTTCTATAAAATCTATGATTACCTCTAGTTTTGGCTGGTATTATTTAATCTTGGTTACTGTCATTGTTGCGTTTTGTCTTTTCCTCATTTTTAGCCCCGTAGGTGCCATCAAGCTGGGAAAAGAAGGGGAAAAGCCCGAATACTCCAAACCAACATGGTTCGCCATGCTTTTTTCCGCAGGAATGGGTATCGGCCTCGTTTTTTGGGGAACTGCCGAACCTATATCCCACTACGCTGATGTCCCACCCATGTCTGATCCTGGAACAGACGCCGCCATTAAAGAATCAATGAGATTTACTTTCTTTCATTGGGGAATTCACGCATGGTCCATATATGCCCTGGTGGGCCTTTGCCTGGCCTATTTTAATTTCCGCAAAGGAACACCAGGCTTGATTAGCGCAACGCTCAGTCCCGTTTTAGGCAAATATGCCCGAGGTCGACTTCCCATGTTGATAGATATTATTGCGGTGACAGTCACCGTTGTGGGAGTGGCGACGACACTCGGTTTTGGCGCTGCGCAAATCAATGGTGGTCTTTCATATTTGCTGGGCATTCCAAACAACTTTCTCATACAACTGATCATTATTGTCATCGTCACGGCATTGTTTTTAATGTCTGCCTGGTCCGGTTTAAGTAAAGGAATTAAGTATTTGAGCAATACGAACATGGTACTGGCGGTCGTGTTATTAGTACTCATCTTTATCCTTGGCCCCAGCCTGTTTATTTTAAACATGTTTACGGATACCGTTGGAGCCTATATCCAAAACATTATTCAAATGAGCTTGCGAATTGCTCCACTTGAACCCGGCTCCCGCGAGTGGATAAACGACTGGACCATTTTCTATTGGGCATGGTGGATATCTTGGTCGCCGTTCGTCGGCATTTTTATTGCCCGTGTATCAAAGGGCCGGACAATTCGGGAGTTTATGATTGGTGTGTTAATCCTTCCGGTCATTGTCAGCTTTATTTGGTTCGCGGCCTTTGGTTCCACAGCAATTGATGTTCAACAGGCCGGCGCTATTGATTTAACAGAATACGCCACGGAGGAAGTTTTATTTGCTGTATTTAATCAAATGCCTTTTTCCGCCATTCTTTCAATAGTGGCTCTCATTTTGATCGGAACCTTTTTCATCACTTCGGCGGATTCGGCAACCTTCGTACTTGGAATGCAGACATCCTACGGTTCTTTAACACCGCCAAACAGTGTGAAGATCGTCTGGGGTATCATGCTGGCTGCCATGGCTGCCATTCTCCTTTACAGCGGCGGTCTGGATGCGTTGCAAAACGCGCTTATCATAGCGGCCTTGCCTTTTTCAATAATCATGATTTTAATGATGCTCTCGATTTACAAGGCTCTGCGCAAAGAGCGGGCCGAGTTAGGTTTGACCAGAAGAAAAAAAATGCAACAAATGTAATCAGCGCGACTCAAAAAAAGCTGATTTCCGCTTTAAGGGAAATCAGCTTTTTAAGTTATATATTTATTTTACGATTAAAACAGGTGCCTTCACTCTTTTGGCGACTTTATGGCTGACGCTGCCAAGCACCATTTCCTGGAGTGTATTGAGCCCGCGGCTACCGACAATCACCATATCACATGAGCTTTTATTGGCATATTCCACGATCGCCGGTCCTGGATCGCCATGGAGCATGGTGAGTGTATGGGAAATGTTGGCATTCTTGAAAACTTCTTCTACAGGAATCAATTTTTTCCTGCGTTCCGCTTCCAATTCTTCAATATTTTGGCTCTGAAGCACCTCACTTTTCGCTTTTGAAAAGTCTACTACGTAAATAATTTCTACTTCAATACCTTCGGACATTTGCGCAAGTAGTGCCGCTTTCTCTGCTGCACGGAGCGAATTATTGGATCCATCAGCAGCAACTATTAACCTTTTTAACATGTTGATCTCCTGCCTTTGTCTATTCATGGCCTTTACCAACCATGCGATTTGCCAGTTTTTTGGAGGCGGCCGGTATATCAAAACCAGCCAATGTGGATGATTGCCAATTTCGGGATTCTAGTATATCGTGATCATTCTATGTAAGCCATCCTCAGTTGATTTAGAAACATCACAAGAAAAACGATATACTATTCTATCATCCATTTGGAAAACTTTTACCAACGGTTAACATCATAACATACAGCGCTCTACATTTCATCACCCATGAAAAAAACCCCGCTTTATTTCAAACGGGGTTCGTTGTTTGTTCACATTTTATCAATCATGCAAAGGCTTGACCCGTTTCATATTGATCGTCTTCTAATACGAGAATGCCTTTTTTCTCAGGTGCATTTGGGAGACCGAGCTCACGTGCCGAGCAAATCATTCCGCTGGAAGCCACTCCCCTTAACTCCGCATCCTTGATAACCATGCCGCTTGGCATGACGGCACCCACTTTGGCCACGACAACCTTTTGGCCTGCTTCCACGTTGGGAGCCCCACAAACGATTTGCAGTTCTTCCGACCCGACATCGACGAGACAGACACTTAGTTTATCTGCATTCGGATGCTTTTCTTTCTGTTTAACGAACCCGACAACAAACTTTGGTGAAAGATCTGCTTCCAACTTCTCTTCCATTCCGTTTTCTGCCAGCGCCTTCTCGATGTTCTTCACCAATTGCTCGGTCAGTTCCACTTTTCCATTTGCATCAATATCTATGTATTTGGATGCGTGAAAAAGGTTGAACCCTCCTGTTACATTCGTTTCCCCGTCAAAGATCCGGACCGCATCCCTTTTTCGTTCAAATTGAAACTTTTCCCGGTCTACATCCTTCAACACGATCATTAACGTATCGCCAATTCCTTCACGGTTATAAAATACATTCATGTATTGTTCCCCTTTCCATTGTCTACTCTTCTATTTTTACCCATAATAAATATCGGCTCAAGTTTGCCTTTTTCATATATAAATGAGAGCGCCGTAATGGGTACAAGGCCATTTGTAAAAAAGCTCATCGTCATTTGCGCCAGTACATCGTAGCCGGTCTCATTCCGCAAGTCGGCGATGATGAGAACATCTTGATGAGGAACCGCCACAGCCATTTCCCCTTTTATATTTGTTGCCGTTTCTTCTAAAAACTTTTCGTTTAATATTCGGCTTGCGTCGTATCCGTCATTTGTATTCAGAAAGTAGAACTCGTTTCCGGCCACCTCGTCTTTTTTCATGGCCGTCGGAAGCGAGCGGACATTGAATCGTGCCATTTCCCGGATTTCGTGCGGATCGAGACCCTCTTTCTGTATAAACTCATCATCAATCAGGCGATATGTTTTTCCAAGGTCGAGCGCATAATACACTCTTGTCTCTGCCGTATGCTCATCGGTAAGAAACTTATTGCCGTCTTCGGATTCAACGGGAAATGAGGTGGAGCGAATCACGGGAAAAATATTTTTTTCACTTCCGGCAACAACTTGTTCCCGATCCATGACACCAAGCGCTTCTTCGGCGTAATAAACGACTTCATCAATCGCTTTTTCCTTGCGCTCATGCCATTTGGCAACGATTCCCGGCAAGGAAATATCAATCCCTTTGCCATTTTCCGCATTTTCAACACGCAATAATTCTTTTTTTCGATCATATGTAATCGTCCGGCCTTCTTTGCTTAGCCGCGCCTCAAGCTCTTCTTTTAGTTTTCGCTCATTCATTTTCAATGAAAGACCCTCCCTGGGTAAAATACGCTACCATCCATCATACATCAAAATGACACGGGCTAAAAGAATGAACGCTTTACTCTTTTTTCGTATTACACCACTCAACCATGAAATGCAACAAAGTCTTCGTAAACTTGCATAACTGTTCAATGTTTATTTTTTCATCCACGGAATGAGCTTCTTCCACTGTTCCCGGCCCGTAAATAGCTAAAGGGATTCCCGCTTCCTGGAACCAGCCTCCATCCGTAACTGTTTTGGACATCCCTGTTTTTGCAGCCGTTTGCCATACGTGTTGATGAGACTGCTGCAGCCTCTTAATCGCGGGATGACTTTCGTTCAGCTCCAGAGCCGGAAAAATTTCACCCTTTTCCTCGATCATGGATCGGCCACCCCAGCGGAACTGCGGAGGATTGTCTTTTAGCCAAGGGTCAGCCTCAGCGACACGGCGAATATGGCTTTCGATCTCAGCAGTAACAGACTCATATGTTTCATTCGGATAATAATGAACGGTCACCCACAAACGGCATTCATCTGCTATAAATGCGGGATGCCTTCCTCCTTCAATTACGGCTGGATTAATGGTGTTCGCCCCAGCCGGAAAGCCCGGATAGTGCTTGGTTATCGCCCAATGGCGTTCTAATTCCTGCAACCCGGCAATGATTTTCATCATTTTTTCTATGGCGCTCGCTCCATATACCCCACCGCCGGCATGAATCATATGTAGACGCATAGCATCGTGGAAAACCTCACGGCTTTTCACGGTGATCCAGCCAGTTATCACTCCTCCCTGCCCATGGATTTCACTATCGCTCACATCCATGACAAGGGCAAAATCACCTGAGTATCCCCGTTCAATACAAGAAAGTGTTCCGGCTTCTCCCACTTCTTCCCCAATTACCGACTGGAATTGCAAATCACCTTTCAGCTCAATACCATGCTCATTTAACAATTTAAAAGCAAAAAGCGCTGCCGCCATTGCACCTTTCATGTCCGCAACGCCCCGACCATAAGCAAAACCGTTCTTGGTTATCATGTCAAAAACAGGGACAGTCCATTCACTTTGATCCCCTACTTCCGCTACATCAATATGGCCATTGATAATCAAACTGTTGTAACGCTCCCCCTCGGTCCCCTTCTTGATCCCAACCACATTCGGATCATTCTCGTAAACGTCCCAGCTATCTGTTTCGAAATGTACCTGCTGTAAAAACGATTCAATATATTGTTGGACTTCCCTCGTATTCCTCGCAGGAGGACTAACCGTTGGATAACGAACTAAATCCTTTAAAATATCCAGTAATTCACTTTGCCTCTGATCAACACTTGCGCTCAAATCATTTTGTATACTTAGCATGATAATTCTTCCTTTCTATATATGGATGAAAATCCCTGGCGAGTGCGCCTTAGGCCGATGATTCCCCGTCACAACTGGCATATCAATTACATAGAGCTACTTCCATCCCTGACACTTTATTACGTTCCAAACGTGAAAAAAGCCGCTCTTCACGCAGGAAGGCAGCGGCTTTTAAAACAATGACAAAGCAGCCTGCTTC
The DNA here is from genome assembly GCF_037980985.1 of Siminovitchia sp. FSL H7-0308. Classification (NCBI taxonomy): domain Bacteria; kingdom Bacillati; phylum Bacillota; class Bacilli; order Caryophanales; family Bacillaceae; genus Siminovitchia; species Siminovitchia sp. FSL H7-0308. The sequence goes on along the minus strand of NZ_CP150282.1, from coordinate 854,398 downwards.
CCTACGCCAGCATAAACCGGATCAGGTTCAAAGGGTTTACTTCTCAGCCGTCAAGGCTCCCCCAGCAGAAAGTATTTCGCAATATTCTTCTATCATCATCTATCTTATCATAATATTACTGATTGTACACAATACCGGAAGGCGCCGCGCATTGAAGCATGAACGATCACAAAGCGCTCGGCCATCGAAAGAGATTGCGATACATAAAAAAGTGAAGCACGCTTCCTTCCAACCGCAAGCTTTTGAAAAAAACTGTCCAGCGTTGTAACAGCTCCGGCGAATTCTTGCCGACTTTCGCTGAAAGCTGAGCGAAAAAGCGCTCCTTCACACTTACTCAGACAGGCCGTTTATAAAGTCCTCGATTTCTTCCAGCGTTTTTCTGTCTTTGCTTACAAACCTTCCTGCTTCTTTCCCGTCATGGTATGCGACAAAACTTGGAATACCAAAGATATCCATTTCTTGGCATAGTTCAAGAAATTCATCCCGATCGACGTATACGAAATGATATTCCGGATAATCCGCTATTAACCGCGGCAATACAGGTTCAAGCACCTTACAGTCCGGACACCAGTCGGCGGAAAACATAAAGATGGCACGTTCTTCATTCTTCAATTGCTCAAATTGTTCTTTTGATTGCAGTTTTTCCATATTACTTCCCTCCAGCATTTATAAGCATCTGGCCAGGTTTAATCCAGCCGCGCTTTCTCATATATTCTGATATGATTAAGCTTATCACAGCCGGACCAATAACATGGAGTACAATGACTTGGATCAGAACACTTGTTGAAAATCCCATCGTTGTAAATGTCATGATCTGCCCGACAAAACCGCTCGTTCCCATACCGGCTCCAGCGGCATTGCTGGTCATTCTCCATACGGTCGCCCCAATTGGAGCCAATAGGATGCCGGCAACTGTCGGTGGAATTAATATAAGCGGATAGCGAATAATATTCGGAACCTGCAACATGGAAGTCCCAATCCCGATAGCAAGCAAACCTCCCACTTTATTTTCCCTGTAGCTTGCCACCGCAAATCCGACCATCTGTGCACTGCAGCCAATCGTGGCAACGCCGGCGGCAAGTCCATTCAAATCAAGCATCAAAGCGATAGCCGCACTGGAAATGGGAGCCGTGAGAGCAAGTCCCATCAATGTGGCGACCACTATCCCCATGACGATCGGACGCTGGTCTGTAGCCCACATGATCCAGCTTCCGAAGACCGTCATAAATGTCGAAATGGGCGCTCCCACGAACTTTGCCACGGCAAATCCGGTAAAAATAGTAACAAGTGGAGTAACAATAATATCAACTTTCGTCTCCTTGCTAACCATTTTTCCAATTTCCGTTGACATTAACGCGGCCACATAACTTCCTGCGGGACCGCCAAATTCAGCACCGGCCGCACCAGTTGCCACTGCCGCAAAAATGACTAAAGGTGGCGCGCCAAGCCCAAAGGCAATCGCCACTCCGATTGCCGGCCCCATTAATCCCATCGCCATTTCGCCCATTTCAACGAAAAATGGCCATCCGAGTTGTTCACCAACCGTTTTCATAATCAAACCGATTATCAAAGAAGAAAAAAGTCCGAGCGCCATATAACTTAACGCATCAATTACATAAGCTTTTGCAGTTAAATGGACACCTTTCCTGTCGAGAAATTGTTTCAACGCCAAATCCTCCTGTAAAAAAATAAATACAAGTCCACTTAACTAGTGTAAAGACAACTGTATTTTTTGTCTATCTTTTATTTCATATTTTTCCCCATAAACAAAGAAAACACCCCCACACAATGGGAGGTGCCAATAGAAAGATTATGATTCAACAATATTGATATACATCTCCTCTGCTGGAGGAGCTTTTTCCACATAATCCGTATCTTCCAGCCACTGGATGACTTCATTCCATAAATCTTCCGACTGACTTCCAAACGCTTCGTTTTCCTTTTCCATTTTTGGAAGCAAAATATTCAAGCTTTCCTGTTCTACTTCTTTGTTGAGAGGAAAGTTTTCATCGTCCTGATTGTTTAATAAAATTTCCAGCGCTTCTTCCGGGTTTTCTTTCATAAACTCATACCCTTTTGAAGCCGCCTTCCAAAAAGAACGGATTGAATCTTCTTTTTCTTTCCATGTATCATCATTTGTGACAAACACCAGCTCGTAGTAACTTGGAACACCATAATCTACTGGATTAAAATGCTCCGTTTCTACTCCTTGGTTGGCAAGCATAGGGACTTCATGATTGATAAAAGCACCGGTAACCGCATCCACCCGCTTTGTCGCAATCGCCGCATTCAGCTCAAAACCGACGTCCGTCATCTTCACCTTGCTCATATCTCCGCCATCAGACTCCACGATTGTTTGTACGAGCGGTTCATTAAGCGGCGTTCCCGGCCAGCCGACTGTTCTTCCTTCCAAATCTTTCGGTCTCTTTATATCACTGTCTTTCAAATAAATAATATGATTGAGCGGACTTCTGACAATCGCAGCGACCGATTTTACCTGTACCCCATCAGCCCTTGCCGTGATCACATCAGATTGATAACCGATGCCAAGTTCAATATCTCCTGTAGCTGCCAGATTAATAGGGTCCGTTGGATTGGCAGGAAAACGGATGTTCACATCCAGTCCTTCCTCTTCAAAAAAACCTTTTTCCTTTGCAGCATATAAATAACTATGGACGGCGTTGGGATACCAGTCCAGCATAATGTCAAAAGATTGTAATTCTTTATCCGTTTCCTTCGTTTTATCTGGGCTGGAAGCAGTTTCCCCCTGTTCTCCCCCACATGCCGAAAGCAGCATTACAGCGAATAATGCGCAATAGAATACAATTCTCTTTCTCATTTTATATTTCTCCATTTCATCGTTATTTTTTCAAGCCAAGCGACAAGCAAAAACAACATAATGCCCGTCAGCGATAACAGAACGATTGGCGCAAACACTCCCGCTCCATCAAATTGTGTCATCATTCTTCGACTAAAGTATCCAAGCCCCTTGTCAGCTCCCAGCCACTCCCCGATGGCCGCTCCGATGACGCTCAATGTAACGGCTACTTTTAATCCCGAATAGAAATGGGGTAATGCCGACGGAAGCTCCACCTTATAAAATATCTGTCGTTTTGTGGCCCCCATCGCTTGAAGTGTTTCTTTTAAGTGAATATCGGCGGACCGCAGACCGTCAAACGTATTAACCGTAATCGGAAAAAAAGTGATGAGCACGGTCACAACGATTTTGCTCCAAAGGGAATAGCCAAACCAAAGGACGAATATCGGCGCAAGCGCAATAATGGGTATCGTTTGCGAAGCGATAAGCAAAGGGAAAAACGCCTTCCTTACAATATCACTCTTATGCATCCAGATGGATAAGCCGACACCAAACACCAGTGACAATAAGAGGCCAATCAGCATGATCAGACTTGTGGACGGCAAATGTCCAACAAAAAGAACGCTTCTGAGTTCCCACAGTCTGTCCACAATTTGTAAAGGTGATGGCAGGATAAAAGGCTTTCCATATAAGCGGGCGCCAATCTCCCATACAACTAAAAGCAATAATACGAGCAGGATCGATAAGCCGTATTTTTTTAAAAAAGTCATAACGTCACCAATTTTCTTAAATCAAGCAATAATTTTTCTTTTAATTCGGTGAAAGCAGGATCTTTTAAATCCTCGACCATCCTCGGCCTGTCAAGCGGAACCAGAATTTCTTCCAAATGACTTACCGGCTTTTCGCTGAATAATAGTACGCGGTCGGAAAGAAACAGCGCTTCCTCAACATCATGAGTAATAAACAAAATGGTTCTCCCCGATTCAGCCCATTGATCAAGCAGCCATTCATGCATGACCGTTTTTGTAACGGCATCAAGTGCGCTGAATGGCTCGTCAAGTAGTAATAAGTCAGACCCGCCCAACAAGGCACGCAGAAACGAAACACGCTGCCGCATCCCTCCGGACAATTCATCGGGATAGCGATGCTCAACATCCTTCAAACCAAATGCTTCCAGCTTTTTAATGACCTCGGGCCACACTTCTTTTTTGCTGAACCCTTTTAATATAAGTGGCAAGGCGGCATTATCAACGACTGAAAGCCATGGGAGCAGCCCATCCTTTTGAGACATATATCCGACGTGCCCTTGCCTGTCGGAAAGCTCCTTTCCATTCACCAAAATGCGTCCGCTGTTTTGCTTCTCAAGCCCTGATACAAGTCGGAACAGTGTACTTTTCCCCGCACCGCTTGGACCAACAACACTTACAAACTCGCCTTTTTTCACTGAAAAGCTGACATCTTGAAGTACAGCCTGGTGTACATTCGAGTCATAAGCAAAAGATACTTGTTGAAAAACAAGAGCTTCACCCATCTTAAAAACTCCTTTCTTGAAATGGTTGCTTATGAGCCCTCCTTTCTTTTTTTTTCGAGAAATACAAGGCACCATGCATGAAAAAAGAGCCCTTCTTAAAAAGAAGTGGCTCTGACCCATCTAATAAAAGGCATGCGTAAACAAACATGAGAATATGAATACGCATCTTCTCCACTTCCCTGCGCTAGCATTACCTAGATCAGGTTAAAAGGGTTGAGGAAATCCTCTCTCAGCTTTTGGCACCCCTAGTGTTTCCCGTATGTAATTAACATTCCTGCCCCTATATATATCCTATTTATTCAAAAAAAAGCAAATAGAGTTTGCAAGAAAAAAGGCGTAGTTGATGATATGATAAATGTAAATGCAAAGGAGGAGAGAATATCGTGAGATTAACCGTATATTTGGCTGGAGAAATCCACAGCACATGGCGCGAGGAAATCAAAGAAAAAGCACAAGCCCTCAAGCTGCCGATCGACTTTGTCGGGCCAATGGAAGATCATGACCGCTCAGACGCCATTGGTGAAGAAATTCTTGGAGAGCAGCCCAATGCCATCTATCGGGACGCGGCAGCTTCCAGCTTTAACAATCTAAGAACACAAGTCCTTATGCACAAATCAGACCTCGTTATTGCCCTGTTTGGAGAGAAGTACAAGCAGTGGAATACGGCCATGGACGCGAGCGCTGCCGTCGCATTGGGAAAACCGCTCATCTTAATCCGTCCGGAAAATCTCCACCATCCGTTAAAAGAGTTGTCCCGAAAAGCTAACGCAACAGTGGAAACAGTGAACCAAGCAATAAAAGCGCTCTCATATATTATTGAATAGGTCCCTATCACCTGAAATTTGTTGAATAGAACCGATAGCAAATAGACAATAGAAATGAGAATACAAACGGTTGTCCACATTGTACTTATCCTTAGGACATGGACATAATTAACGGAAAATATGAAACGCGCAGGGAGCAGTTACAAACTGTGTCCCGCGCGTTTCTCTACTTCTTGACGTAATGTTTCTTTTCTCTTTGCCCGATCAGCAGCTTTATAATATGTTTGAACATTTCAGCCCGTTCAATTCGCCCATTCGTGAAAATGCCGATTGCTCCTTCATTGGAACTGATCCCGCTCCGTTTGCTATAATCGTCCATCACGGGCCCCAACTCTTCTCCCATGCGCAGGCGACCCGCAATTTCCTCCGGCAGCAAAATTCGGGCTCCTCCAGCAAGCAGCGGCTTTTTTCCTTTTTCAGCCAATGCTCCCCAATTGCACAAAAATAACCCAAAAGTAGCTTCCGTAACACCGCCTTCCAAACCAATTGCCACATCAGCTTTACTATTTTCCAAACAAAATTCGGCACGATGGATGGCCCCGTGTATCGTTTCTTCATCGGAAAAAGGCATGGCACTTACATGAGATGGCGCATCGACCGGCACAATTTCGGCTTCTATTTCCAGTTCTTGAAAAGCTCTCTGTACAGCTTTTAATTTCGCCTTGTTTTGTGAGCCAACAGCAACAATCATAAAGCCACTCCTACTCTACTGATCTTTTCTAAATGCCATTATTGTTGTCGAATCGTCTTCACTGCCGACCAATCACTTGCTTTTACAAGGCGAACGAGCAGTTCTTTCGCCGCCGCATAGTCATCAACATGAACGATCGACGCATGTGTGTGGATATAGCGTGCGCAAATCCCGATCACCGCACTAGGCACCCCTTCGTTGGAAGTATGTACACGGCCCGCATCTGTTCCTCCCGGGGAGACAAAATATTGGTACGGAATGTCATGTGTTTCGGCCATGTCCAAAACAAACTCCCTCATCCCTTTAAGCATAACCATTGAGCGGTCAAAAATTCTAAGCAATGCCCCTTTTCCAATGTGGCCGAATTCTTTCTCATCTCCCGTCATGTCGTTGGCCGGACTCGCATCAAGTGCAAAGAAGAGATCAGGCTTAATCATATTCGCGCTTGATGCCGCGCCACGAAGACCAACTTCTTCCTGAACCGTAGCACCGGAGTAGACAATATTTGGCAGTTTTTCATTTTGCAGTTCTTTTAACAGCTCGATGGCCAGCCCGCATCCGTAACGATTATCCCACGCCTTGGCCATCACTTTCTTTGGGTTGGCCAGCGGTGTAAATGGACAGACTGGAATTACTTGTTGTCCCGGTTTAATCCCTATCTTTTCGGCATCCTCACGATCATCCGCCCCAATGTCAATGATCATATTTTTGATCTCCATTGGTTTTTTCCTTTGTTCCTCGGTAAGCAAGTGCGGCGGAATAGACCCGATAACTCCCATTACCGGCCCGTCGTCAGTGATGACCTGAACCCGCTGGGCAAGCATTGCCTGATTCCACCAACCACCCAGAGGCTGAAAACGGATCATCCCGTTTTTTGTAATTTGTGTCACCATAAAGCCAACTTCATCCATATGACCCGCGACCATTATTTTAGGACCCGATTTGTCGCCGGTTTTGATCCCAAAAATACTGCCCAGCCTGTCTTGTACTACCTCATCAGCATATTTCTCAAGCTGTTTGCGCATAAATTCCCTGACTTGGTGCTCATTTCCCGGTGCGCCCGGAAGCTCCGTCAGCGTTTGAAAAAGAGCGAGTGTATCTTTCTCCAATTCTTCAACCCCTTTTCGGATATTTATTTCATTTTACCATTAAATCGTTTTTGTCAGAAATAGGAATCCTGTGATTTATGGTCGAACTGCCTGTCTTCTTCCTGTATACTTAATGTATGGTGATATTTTGGAGGTGCAGAATATGAACTGGAAAACATTTGTACTTGGAGCTGGCGCCGGGGTCATTGCGGGCTATTTTGCAAGTGAAGCCGTAAGAAAAAATTGTCTTGTACCAGAAGGAAAAGTATTGGCAGATGTGAAAAACGCTTTTAAACAAACAGGTGAAGTGGACGGATCATGGATTAAGTTTAAACCAGAAGAGTTTGAAAAACACGGAATTAAAACAAAGGTGTACCGCGGCGGCGTTTCCCATAAGCAAAATGGGAATTCACAACAGTTTGAGTTCATCGCTGACGCGTACACTGGAAGTGTTATAGACGTATACCCGGTATCACATTAAGAACTACATATTCATAGTCGAAAAAAGGGATGGACAGCGAAAAAAATGTTTCGTTGATCCATCCTTTTATATTTAGACTCATACTTCTCGGGAAACTGAAGGGACGGTCATATGATCATGATTCCCGGCAAAACCCTATTGGTAAACAAACAGCATCTTCTTCCAAATATCATTCGGAGAAGATGCTTTTTTTTTTTTTGAAAATTGCATTGATACTTGTTAGAAAAAGGGTTATGAAGGGAAAAGTAATAAAAAATACTATAATATTTCGAAATGATTTACTCTTTATCAACTATATAACCATTACTACTTTAATATAATAATGGAGGGTGTAGAAATGTCTGTAGTCGACAAACAAAAAATTGTTTCAAGCGTCCCTCAAACGGGGTTTTTTGGACATCCTAAAGGTCTTTTTACTCTCTTTTTTACAGAGTTTTGGGAGCGCTTTTCCTATTACGGGATGAGGGCCATCCTTGTTTTTTATATGTACTATGAAGTATCCAAAGGCGGTCTAGGTCTTGATGAACAGACAGCTCTTGCCATCATGTCCATCTATGGTTCGCTCGTTTATATGTCAGGTGTTATCGGTGGTTGGCTAGCTGATCGAATATTCGGTACGTCCCAAGCTGTATTTTACGGTGGAATATTGATTATGTTTGGCCATATTGTATTGGCAATTCCGGGAAATGTAACAATGTTCTTTGTTTCCATGATTCTGATCGTGATCGGGACCGGATTGCTCAAGCCGAATGTATCAGCAATGGTCGGTGATATTTATAGTGAAAAGGATGATCGCCGTGATGCTGGATTTAGTCTTTTTTACATGGGAATTAACTTAGGCGGTTTCTTGTCGCCATTAATTGTTGGTTCTGTTATGAACTATAGTTTTCACCTAGGATTTGGGTTTGCCGCAATCGGAATGTTGATTGGGCTTATCATCTTTCTGGTCACGAAAAAGAGAAGCTTGGGGCTGGCAGGCACATATGTCGCCAATCCTTTATCCCCAGCCGAGAAGCGAAAGGTCTATATGGTAATTGGCGGGGCTGTCGTTCTATTGGGGATTATGTTAGCGGTAACAATCCCGGCGGGTTTGCTTACGATTGAATCTTTTATCGCTCTTGTAGGTTTATTGGGATTCCTTATTCCAGCCATCTATTTTATTGTCATGTATCGCAGTCCGAAAACAACGGAAGTGGAGCGTTCCCGTGTTCTGGCCTTTATCCCGCTGTTCCTGGCTTCAGTCATGTTTTGGTCCATCCAAGAGCAAGGCTCAACCATTCTTGCCAACTTTGCGGATAAACGGACCCAATTGGAGATTGCGGGAATCCATCTTTCTCCCGCATGGTTTCAATCATTGAATCCGTTATTTATCATACTGTTAGCGCCTGTCTTTGCCTGGTTATGGGTGAAGCTGGAAAAACGCCAGCCTTCCATCCCCCAAAAATTTTCTTTGGGATTATTGTTCGCGGGTCTTTCCTTCCTTGTCATTTTATTGCCGGCTCATTTTGGCGGTGAACATTCTTTGGTCCATCCCATATGGCTCGTACTCAGTTATTTGATCGTTGTCATTGGTGAATTATGCTTGTCGCCTGTTGGTTTATCTGCCACAACCAAGCTGGCACCGGCTGCTTTTTCAGCCCAAACAATGAGTCTATGGTTTCTTTCCAATGCGGCCGCGCAAGGGCTGAACGCCCAGATCGTAAAATTCTATCAACCCGAAACAGAAATGCTGTACTTTGGAGTCATTGGCGGAATGGCCATTCTAATAAGTATCATTCTGTTCATCGTTACTCCTTTGATTCAAAAGTATATGAAAGGCGTGCGTTAACATCGGTAAAAACTGCTTGCGCACACAACACGCGCACATCGGGTTGTGATGAAAAATGCTTTTTTTATACAGTTGAATCGCGGGCAGTTTGTCCTGTTTCAAAGGTAATCAATCAAAAATGAAAATTAGAGATCATATACTGTTCCGCTTTCGATCTTGAAACGTTGAGTTTTTCCGGACGCCCGCAATATACGTCTCTACAATCGAGATAAGCAGAGGTCCGTGACAATTCATGTCGATTATTTCCTTAGGGGGAGAATCGACATGTTTTGGTTGGTTTGAAAACAATATTGTATTAGAAAAACTACCATTCATTTAACAACATAACATACAGAGCCATATTGGCCAGTCAGTCTGTTCAGGCGGAACAAAAAGTGCAGATAACAAAAAACATCCCATTTTTGTTACCTGCCGCTTTTAACCATTATCGCTGTAAGGCCATATATTCATCTTTCATTTTTCTCTTCACAATTTTCGCCGCATTCACTTTCGTTTGAAGAATGGGGGAAATCTGGCGCTTATATTGCTTTTTCATAATCACATCTCGCAATTCACCCGCCGTTTCACAATCTCTTTGAAGCATATTTTCCACAACACCCATTTGAATGGGATGATGCGAGTCACTGCCACAAACGACTGGAAGACCAATCTGATCGGCAAATGCCCGCACTTCCAATTGCATCTTGTCAACACCGAATTCGAACATATCTTTCCCGTTTAAATCAAAAGCGTGCAATCGTTTTAGCAACGCTGGATCATGATGGTGCAATGGCGTCGATTTCCGTAATGGATGTGCGCCAATCATCAAAAGATCGTAGGATTCCCCCATGTCGAGCAGTGTTGGAAACGATATAAATGCATCCTTCTTCGTATGGTGCTCAAGATGATGGCGGATGTCTAACAAATCCGCTCTATAGCCGATAAATAAAATATGCCCAACTTCCTTTACATCGATTTCCATTCCTGTAAAGACTTTAAAACCATCGACATCAAAATAATGGCCTTTGTAGTCAAACTGGCGATCAAGCTGCCCATACAGATCGTAAAAGTGTTTCGTATTAAAATGCTCGGTCATCGCAAATGCTGTTAAGCCCGCGTCCTTCGCATTCAAGACCATCTCATAAAAAAATGAAAGATCAAAATCAACCCGTTTTGCTAATTTCACATGTGTATGAAAATCAATATTCAACAAAACCCGCCCTTTCTAATATTCCGCGCAACTGGTAATGAAACTTCGAACATCTCCAATTTGCAGCCCGATTGATTCAACAGCCAAAAAAATAAAAGTCTTCTTTCAAAGAGGCATCCAATAACCGATGACATAAATGGAAAGTGTAATGCCAAACGTCAGTGCAATAAATTGCCCATCATACTTCGTCAATTTTAAATAATCCAGTTTTAATTTCTTCGCGATATTGTTTTCCAACGTGTAGCTAAACCCTCTTACCTCCAGTGCTTCCACTGTTGTCCTTGTGCGCTTCGCTGTATTAAGCATCATCGGATAAAATGCCAACACACTCATTTTGATATAATAAAAAATATAACGCCTGTATAAAAAACCTGGCTTACATGGCAGCTTTCCCCGCAATCGAAATGAATGAATAATATTTTGATATTCTTCAATTAAAATCGGAAGCATGCGATAACCATAGGACACACCGAAGCTGAACTTTCCCGGCACTCCCAATTTCAAAAGAGCGTCACTGAACTTTTCAGGATCCATACTTGTCACAACAGCCATCGTCGCTAAAGAAACACAAGCAACCTTTAACGTAACCGGGATAATCGCAACAAGCGCCATAAAACTATTACCTAAAAATATTGCTGCAAACACTAAGTACGTAAATTGTGAAATAATCCCGACGATTAATAAAAAGATAAGCAGCGGACTTACTCTTGATACGTAAGCAAGAGCTGCTGTGAAAAGAGTAAAGCCGATTAAAATGGTGAGATTATGTGTCAGCCAAGGAATGATAGAAAAGACAAGCATCCATATGATTAACACACGCGGATCGAGCTTCGCAAGTGGTGTTTGCTCATTGCCGTAAGCCGTTCGCATCAGCTCAATTTTAATGTTTTCAATCGTGGCCTTACTAAAAAGCTTCTGAAATGCGTTCACGTACAATCTCCTCCAACTGAAAGCGGCCGAGAAAGCCATCAATCGTCAACTCAACCGGGTTTAACTTTAAACAATGGCATAACGTGACAATTTGTGGTTCGACTAAGGATGCCGTCCGTAACAGTGCTTCATCAGAAAATAAGTCAAACGGTGTCGTATCCGCGATAGCGCGCCCTTTATTCAGTACAATTACCCGTGACGCCCATTCCGCCACTAATTGCATATCATGCGTTGCGACGATCGTTGCCTGGACTTGTTCGTCTAACTGATGGAGCATCGCAATCATTTCTTTTTTCGTCGCAATATCAAGACTCGCTGTCGGTTCATCCAATAACACAATTTCTGGCAACATCGCCAGCCCGATTGCCAAGGAAGCGCGCCGTTGTTGTCCACCGCTTAATAAACGGCCATCCCGGCTTTTAATGTACTGTAAATAAAATTGCTGCATCACCTTATCCAAAATGGTTTCAAGCTCTGCCCGCTTCCGTGCCCTCAAGTAAAACGACACATCCTTCTCGATGTCGTCTTCAATAAACATTTCCTCAGGATTTTGGTAAATATAAGCAACTTTTTCCGCAAGTTTTTCAGGCGATACACGTGCCGTTGATTCACCGTTGACGAACAGGTCTCCTTCCAACGGTTTCATCAAGCCCGAGATGAGCTTCAGAATGGTCGACTTTCCTGCCCCATTACTGCCAACCAAAGCAATGCGTTCACCAGAACGAATCGTTAAATCCAGTTCCTTAATGACGGGCACTCGTTTTCTTGATAAAGTCTTATACCCGTAATGAACGTTTTGAAATTCAATCATCGGCTCGCCATTTTTTGTAAGAGCGATAGGTCGCGGTTGTGTTGTACGTTGCTTACATTCGTTGAAAAACAGTGCCGCTTCTTCGACCGTCACAGGCAAAAGTCCCTCCTCATCCCGTTTTGAATTCGCCGCGGCAATGGTCACTTGTGGCGGATATATTTGCATAGCCATTAACTCATCGACACTGTTTAACGCCTCCCGCACCGGCTTTTTCCATCTCACCGCCCCATTTTCCAGTAAAATGACTTCTTTGCAGTAGTTCGCTATGAATTCAGTGTGATGTTCAATAACCAAAATGGTCATTTTATATTGTTCATGGAGCATTTTGAGTTTTTCATATAACTCAACCGCATGTGCAGGGTCAAGCTGTGCGACGGGTTCATCAATAATGAGCACGTCAGGAGATAATGCGATCGCCCCTGCCAGCGCCACTAAATGTTTTTGACCGCCGCTAAGTTGCCAAACGTATTCCTCAGCGAGATGGGCAATATCCAGCAACTCCAATGCCCGCCGACCCCTTTCCTTATAGTCGAAATAGCCAAAATTCAGCGGCGAAAAGATCACCTCATCCATAACCTTTGGACGCACAAGCTGGTTCTCAAAATCTTGATATACGTAAGCAATTTTTTTGGAAAGAGATGCTACATTGGCAGTTGTCGTATCGATTCCGTCCAAATACACTTTTCCTTGAAAATCACCAACATAATAAAAAGGAATCAAGCCATTAATCGCTTTACAGAAGGTCGATTTTCCTGCCCCGTTCCCTCCGATGATGGCAGTAAACTCATGCTTTTGAATCGTCACCGACAAATCCTTTAATACCCAATCTTCCGCGCCCGGATACCGAAAGGACACTTTATCGAATGTAATCAACCTTTCCTACTCCTTTCCCATTAACATCATGCCGTTTTCTGATCGATGTTGGATGGCATTTTTTTTGATTTTCGAATGATTCGATAGATGATATAAATGGCTAACCCAGCTAGAATAGCCCAAGCGCTATATCCAATCCATTTTTGGCTCTCATCAAATTGCTCGATAAAGTTACTTGACCAAAACGCCAAGTTCATATCTAACTCTGCGATAAACTCGGCAATCATCCCAACAAATGTAAGCATGACCGCGGCGATGATGAGACGTAGTGAAATATATGAACCGATGGATGCTTTCACTCTCGCTTCACGCGGTTTCATTCCCAAGAGCGGTTCTATTTTCCCATACAATTTGGGTGTTAAATAAAGAGTTGGAACCAACCCGAATAATACCCCTGTGATCACCATTTCATTTAAAAAGCTCACGCCTTCTAAAATGACAATACTTTCAGGAAGTCCCGGAACAGCGTCAAACCCTTCCACTCCGAACCATACTTTTCCGATATCGACAATTGAACTCAACAATTGGTCAATGCCGACACCAACAAGTGAAGCAACCGCGAGTTGGCGTTTGCTCAAGGGATTTCGTACTAACAATCCGGCAACATAAATCGCCAATGTGAATTCAATAAAACCTTCCACTTCACCAATTCCGCCAAAATCCCCCATAAGCAATCCGGCAAATACAATATTTCCAACAGACGCACCAACAGCAACATATAGCGGATGAAACAAAGCAGCCAAAACAAGGGGAATAAAAGCAAAATAAGAAATAGAAAATTCAATTGGTCCGATTTCATTTGCCGGCAATAATTCAGTAATCATTTTTGATAATCCGAATAAAGACATGGACAACACGAAAATCATCATTTTTTGTGACTGTGTTAGCTTTCTTTCCTCATTGATACCCATTTTTTCCACTCCTTTATTCCTTATTGTCCTCTTTACTATACGAGTCGATTGTAAAGAGGATTTTAATTTATTGTAAATTTATTATCTTTTTGATATAAATGATATTTTTCTTTCATTTTTGCTGTATACTACAGTAATAGAACGACGTTTAGGAGAAGTGTTGGTAAATGTCAAAGAGTAGGAACATGTTAGGCGTTTCAATTGAGGGGAGTTAATGAATGTGGTGAATTTTTCAACATGGGATCTTTCAAAAAGCCAACAAAGAATTGCTGATTATATCCAAAAGCATCTCGACCTCATTCCATATATGAATGAAAAAGAGATTGCTAAAGCATGTAATATTAGTGTGGCAACCGTGTCTCGCTTTTGGAAGGCCATTGGGTTTTTGAATTTAAAGGAGTTTAAACAACACTTAAAACAAGAAACCGCCATTACGCCTGCCAGCAAAGTGGAAGCAGCCGTCAAAAAACACAGTTCATCTCATGGACAAGTGATATTCGATCATGCTGTGCAATGCCTAAATGAAACAAAGCACCATTTGTCTGAAAGAAAGTTTCAACAAGCCACTGCTGCACTAGCAAACGCAAAGCGTATTCATTTGTATGGAGCAGGTTCTGCCCAGAGCCTCGTCTGCTTGTTTTCCTTTCGCTTAAAGCGTTTCAATGGAAATGTTTTTTCCCTTCCCCCAAGTGGACATGAAATATTTGAGGCGATGATTCATATGGAAAAAGGCGATGTACTCGTCATATTCGGGTTCGTTCAAGCTTCAGTGGAAATCAATGTCTTGCTGGACTTTGCACAAAAGCAAGGAGTTTGTACTATTTTAATGACTGATTTACTCGTTTCCCCGATGTTGGAACGGGCAACATACGTCCTTTACACGAGCCGGGGCGACGCAGGAGACTTTCATTCGATGGCCGCACCTGTCGCCATGATTGAAAGTATGATTATTAATGTGAGTAAAAAAATGGGCAATGACGCTTTTGACAAGCTTCACAACCTTCATCAAATTCGAAAAGACTATCAGAATCGGCTGCCACGGAAAGGCTGAACAATTGAAACATTCAATTGAAACATTCACTAGTAGAAATCTCAAATGAGCAACTGCGGCTAATCGGGCGGGGCTGGGACATAAGCAAATACCAAATAGCAAAAACCGAACAATCATTTATAATTGTTCGGTTTATTTGTGTAAAAAAATCCCTATCACCGCTACGTCAACATATTTCGCTTTCCCCAGGTCTCTTCAGCTTCCTCGGAAAGCAAAGGTCGCTTTCCTGCGGGATCTTCAGCTCGAGCTATTCTCGCAGGAGTCTACCTATGTTGACACGCTAAAAGCTTGCGTATGATACAGTGGGACAATTTATCCGGCATGTAAGGTGCCGTAAGGACTCCCACTTCAAAATCTTGAGTGAATACAAAAGGTCTAAGTGGGAGAAACGGCACCTAAATGCCCGATTGGTTCAACTAACATTCAGTAGGAGCCCTACTGAATGAAGTTTCACTTTATCCCGCATGTAAGGTGCCGTAAGACTCCCACCTCAAAATCTTGAGTGAATCCAAAAGGTCTAAGTGGGAGAAACGGCACCTAAATGCCCGATTGGTTCAACTAACATTCAGTAGGAGCCCTACTGAATGAAGTTTCACTTTATCCCGCATGTAAGGTGCCGTAAGACTCCCACCTCAAAATCCTGAGTGAATACAAAAGGTCTAAGCGGGAGTAAACGGCACCTAAATGCCCGATTGGTTCAACTAACATTCAGTAGGAGCCCTACTGAATGAAGTTTCACTTTATCCCGCATGTAAGGTGCCGTAAGGACTCCCACCTCAAAATCCTGAGTGAATCCAAAAGGTCTAAGTGGGAGAAACGGCACCTAAATGCCCGATTGGTTCAACTAACATTCAGTAGGAGCTCTACTGAATGAGGTTTCACTTTATTGTTCTTTTTTCATCAGCTGATTTAGTCGTGTCCCAGACTCGGACTCCATTAAAAGAATGCGTTCATATTCTTTCAGATAGGTTGTCAATACCCTTTTCTTTTATTTCGTTGTGACATCCATTTTTTTGTGTGTAAATAATACTGCCTGATTGGGCGGCTCTCCCATCAGGATTCGTCCTTGGAGTGCTTTACGATCATTTTTATCAACGGACAAAAAGGCCTCAGCCCGTTTACATACGGGGCTGAAGCCTCTTATGTCATTGGTAGGCAGGGTGCAGTTCTTTTTTCTTAACCGCCCTCTTCTTACCTTTAGTCAATTTGCTTGGATAGCCGGCACTTATTTTACCACGGCTGCGGGACGGTTTCTTTTAACCGAATCAATGATATGGCCATCTTCGTCCCATTTGATGGCACGGTAATGGCCATCGTGATAAAATGTGAACCAGCTTCCTGACTTGATTGCTTCCGGAATCCATTTTTGCTTTGCATAAATAGAATCCATCGGGTAATCGTCATAAGCCAAAACCCATAATACATTTCGGTGGGCATGGGTCGGCATGATGTCAGCCATGTGAACCGCCCTTTCACCGGAACTTTCGATCGTAATGATACTGTGCCCGGCGCTGTGTCCCCCTGTATGAACCATGTTAATGACGCCTTCAATCTCAATCTCTTTAGAAAACGTTTTCACCTGTTCTTGAATTGGTACCCAGTTTTCTTTCCAGTATGTATTTCGGGAGCGGATATTGGGATTACGCATTTCATCCCATTCAATGGCAGATGTGTAAATCACTGCGTTCGGAAAAAAAGAAACATAACGATCTCCAACTTTTTTCGTTAATCCGCCTGCATGGTCAAAATGCATGTGGGTCATACAAATAATATCAATGTCAGAAGGTGCCAGCCCCAACTTGGCAAGCGATTCTTCCACTTTCGATTGTTCCGTAACGCCGTAGTTTCTTAATTGCTTTGCGGACAACTTGCCGTAGCCAAGCCCTGCTTCAATCAAGA
The DNA here is from genome assembly GCF_037980985.1 of Siminovitchia sp. FSL H7-0308. Lineage (NCBI taxonomy): Bacteria > Bacillati > Bacillota > Bacilli > Caryophanales > Bacillaceae > Siminovitchia > Siminovitchia sp. FSL H7-0308. The sequence continues at coordinate 837,473 of NZ_CP150282.1, read as the reverse complement.
TGTTTTTTCCATTTACTCTCAAAAAAATAGGGTCTGACCTTAATTCAATTTGATTCTTTTCATTAACCGGATATTTTTTTTCCCATAAGGGCTTGGGCACTACACCAAACATGGCTCCCCCGTCAAGATACGTATCTCCGCCATTGAGCCAGGTTAACGTCAATTCACCAATGTTCATTGTTTCCATTTTCTCGACCTCCCGCACATTTCGAAATTATTGTACCATATTAATTGAATATTCAGCCATGTAAAAGCAAATAAAAAATGAAAAACCGCAATCTGCCAATGAAAAATGGTGTCCATACTGTTAACATACCATCATCATTTGGAAGACTGCGGCGGGGTTCTATAAAATGAGCATTAGATAAATTTCTCTAAATATCCGATCCAGAATTTTACTTCTTGAATACGATTTTTACTTTTATGCCAACCAACAGAAAGCATCGTATGGGCGATAACATACCATTTCATTCGAAGCAGCAGGTTATCTGTCATATCTATTCCATATTGTTCAAGCCATTTCGGCCAATCAGTACGCGGGATATAAAAATATAAAAGAGGCCCGATATCAAGAGCAGGATCTGCAATTGCCGCTCCATCCCAATCAATTAAGTAGAGCTCACCATCGTCGGAAAGAAGCCAGTTGTTATGATTGACATCACCGTGGCAAACTGTCCATGTGTCATGATGAACATTGGATTTTTCCGTTTGCAAAAATTGAAGGGATGATTGAACAATTTCATTCGAAAGTAAATCCCCATCCACCACGGCGACTACATCTGACAGGATCATTTCCGGCTTATAAGGTGTTTTTCCGAGGCGAGAAAGCATTGTTAACAACGCGCGCGATGCGTGTATTTTTTTCAGTAATTTCGCAACGCGGGAGTGAGTCATATCTTGGGGTTTAAATTCCCTGCCGTTTAAGCATTCCTGAGCTGTAATGACATCTCCGTTTTCCATTCTTTTTGTCCAAATCAATTTCGGAACAATGCCCTCCGCAGATAATACGGCAAGAAAAGGAGAGGAATTGCGCTTCAAAAAAAGTTTTTCCCGTTCATTACACGCGAAAAAAGCTTCCCCTGTCGCACCACCAGCAGGAATGATTTCCCAATTATGCTCGAATAAATGTTTCACCGTCATTCACCTTCAATATTTATGGAAAGGGACGTTCCTCTCCCATTTATCTCAGTAGAAAGAAAAAAGACAGCTATTGGAGTGATAAAATACAATAGCCATCCTTCTTTAAATTTTAACTCTAAGTTGCATTTTTCGTCAAGTCCGTATTCCGATAAAGTAGATGTTACTTTTGTCGAAATCTGCGCTTTATCTTTTACAGGCCGCTTCAGGCTATGGATAAAATGAATGAATGACCGTAAAATGATTTATGTCGTTCTTTTAATAGCCACTGTTTTGCAACTGTCCAACAAGGCCTTTGCCCCAAGCATTTGCATCCTTTTAACAGGTAAGCGCGGCGCTTTTAATTTACGAAGCCAGCTTTCATAATCATGCTTATCTATAAAAAGCACATCGCTTTGCCCCTCTGGATAGTCTATGTAACTATTTTCTGATATAACAGTGCGTTGGATGGGTAAATCGACCTTATGATTTTTAAAAATCCGCTTGACTACTGTAGACATGCGATTGGCCGAAATTAATGGATTTAACACTTTATCATCCGCATTGACAGCATTTCTCCAAAAATGCGAAGAAGACCCAATATATACCGCCTCCTCTGCACCGTTTAAAAAAGCAATGCAGAAAATCATCGAAGGAGTCAGGAGCAACACTTCCAATTCCACTTCCGTTTTTTCGAAGCGCACGACAGGCCGGTACATGACAAAAAAAGAGTCGGGAAACCGTTGTAAGAGGCCGCGCAAACGTGGATCCGTGTAGTAACTGGGCTGGACAAACGATCTCTCCGAAATGGTCGTGCTGGCCCATTGAATTTGTGATAAAAGTAACTTATCCAAAAAAGACTGCTTTAAGGCAGTTTTCCGTTTGGCGATTTCGATGTTTTTCAGGCGACTTCCCCGCTGTTCCAGAGTATTCACGATTGCTTGCCATCTTCGTTTTTTAAGGCGAACAAACTTAGAAGAGTATTCCGAAAGGTCCTCTTCATAGCGTGATACGTAATCTTGTAATTTGATCAACTGCGCCATTTCCTTTTAAAAACAACCTTTCATATCAATGTAAATGATTCGATTTTCTCGTATTTTGGGGAATGGTCCAACCGGGTGCGGTAAAGCACCACTTCCACCGCGTCAAAAGCTGGGCCGGGCAAACTGGGGGAGGCATTACGCGCAAGTTCTTGAAGCTGGCTCAAGGAAAATGGCTCCTCCCCCATCCATTTGCGGGCAATTGTAATATGTGGCTTGAACGGTCTCGTTTCAAGCTCAAAACCAGCCCGCTGACATGCTGAAAAAACATTATTCCGCAGTGCCTCTAATTGGTCTGTACCTGTAGTGCCCACCCATAAAATCCGCGGTCTTTTTGCTTGTCCGAACGTCCCGGCTTGATTAGGGCGGAGCGTTATGTGCTCGGCCCCCTGAATCGCATCCCCAACGAGTTTAATGGAAGAGGCCAGCACCTCTTTTTCTGCCTTCCCCAGAAACGCAAACGTCATATGGTAATCTTCCGGATGAACCCAGGTCTTAAAAGGGAAAACGCTCTTGATCCGCTCACTGATCGAATGTAAATACATCTTCATCTCCCCAGGCAATGCAAGGGCAAAGAAAAAGTGGTCAGAATGCATCTATAACTCCCCTTAGATTTCCTTATTTGTTTAATTCTTCTTGAAAAAGCAATTGAAGTTTGCGCGTTACAGGCCCGGGTATTCCTTCACCAACTTGGCGGCCATCCACTTTTACGATCGGCATAATTTCGGATGTTGTGCTTGTAAGAAATACCTCATCCGCCTGCCGCAACTCTTCCAAGGAATATTCTTTTTCTGAAAAAGGAATATTGTTTTCTGCACATAATTTCAGTGTGACTTGCCGGGTTATACCGTTTAAAATCAAATTGGTCGCCGGATGAGTGATCACTGTTCCATCTTTTACAATATACACGTTTGATGAAGATCCTTCCGTGATCGTTCCGGAACGATGCAAAATCGCTTCATAACATCCCTGACCGGATGCTTCTTGCTTTGCCAGCACATTTGGCAATAGATTTAAGCTTTTAATATCGCAACGGAGCCATCTGATATCATCTTCGGTGATGGCGGCCACTCCATTTTCAAGTGCTTTTTCAGGACGCGGCGCTTCTGTCGTATAGGCTGAAAAAACCCCTTTCGTTCTACTTGGGTCCGGGAAAATGTGACTTCTGGAAGCTGTTCCTCTTGTTACTTGCATGTAGACCGTTCCCAGCTTCACGCCGTTTTCTTTGACAAGTTGGCGGGCAAGGGAAAGAACTTTATCCCTGGAAAAAGGAATGTCGAGCTTTATTTTTCCGGCACTCGCAAACAGACGTTCAATATGTTCTTCACCTGTAAAAAGATTGCCGTCATATACGCGAATCACCTCGTAAACGCCGTCTCCAAATTGATATCCGCGGTCTTCCATGTCAATGACCGCTTCGGACCTTTCCATCATTTCCCCATTCAAAATCACTTTTCCCATACGTCATCAATCTCCTATCGTTAATGTCATTATGAACGTGCCAATTCATGAAATGCCTGGGCGTAGATCGCTGTCGCTTTTATTAAGTCATCGATATGCATATATTCGTCCTTCTGATGAGCAACGTCGTCCCTGCCGGGAAACAATGCCCCAAATGCGACTCCCGCTGTCAATGAGCGCGCATATGTCCCGCCGCTGATCGATAGCAGCTCCGCTTTTTCATTTGTCTGCTCTTCATAAACTTTTATAAGCTTTTGAATCAATTCATGATCTTTCGGAACGTAATGGGGTGGTAAGTTTCTAATCTTCACAAAATCAAAATGGGCGCTTGAAACTGCGCTTGCCATATCTTGAATCCCTTTTTCAAAAGGAAAAGTGGCGGGGTAGCGCATATTCAATCCAAAACGTCCCCCATCTTCTTCATTATACGTCATAATGCCAACATTGATTGTCAATTCACCTGTAATCTCATCTTCATGCTGGACACCCAAAGCCCGGCCGCGTGAATCCCCGAAAAAGAAATGGACGGCCGCTTTCACAAACTCTCTTCCTCTACGGTCAAGCTTCAATGTATAAAGAAAACTCGCCAAAAGCAAGCCGGCATTTTTTCCGTTGTCCGGCTCCATTCCGTGGGCCGAAACACCTTCCACTTCCATCACAAGATATCCGCTCTCCACATAATAAGACCCGGCTATATTTTGCTCCTTTTTAAAATGATTAAAAAGTTGGAGTAGTTCAGTGTGGTCGCCTTGGATATCAAGCACCGCTCGCGCATGGTCAGGAACCATATTATATCGGCGTCCCGCCACAAAGGAAATGAGCGTTTTGGGGGCACCGTATTCCTTTTCAAAATGATTGTTTTGCACCAAGTCGAAATCACAAATACCTTTCTCGGAATGAATAATCGGAAAATCGGCATCCGGAGCAAATCCCATATCCGGCATTTCCTCATGCTGAAAATAATGGTGGACACAGCGCCAATCACTTTCCTCATCTGTTCCAATGATCAGTCGTATGCGCTTTTCAATAGGCAATCCCAGCTCTTTCACAATCTTCATGCCATAATAAGCGGCCATCGTCGGTCCTTTATCATCAATAGCGCCGCGGGCATAAATTTTGCCGTCTTCCACTTCCCCGCCATATGGATCTTTCGTCCAGCCATCTCCTTCAGGGACGACATCCACGTGGCATAACGCAGCAATAAGCCCGGCACCTGATCCCATCTCCAAATGCCCGGCTACATTTCCGACATTTTTTGCAGTAAAACCATCCTTTTCCCCAAGCAGAAGCATATAATCCAATGCTTCTTTTACTCCTTTTCCAAGCGGGGCGTCCTCTGTTTGATTCTGTTCATTTAAAACACTCTTGATTCGCAAAAGTCCCTGCAAATCTCTTATCATGTCAGCTTTTCTCTTTTTTGCTTCAGAGATCCAATCAATATTTGCCATAGACATAGCTCCTTTGAATGCTTGCTGACTCTATTGTACAACTTTTCAGCCATTCAAAAAAAGGGGAATACTTTTTTGAACGTATTGTATGACGAAAAAATAAGCAAGGCATATCACTGTAAAAGGCACTGCCAGCACTGCAGTCACAGTATTTTTACCTTTAAAATATCCGTCTTTCCCCGAATATAGCTTTGTAAAAGGATGGCTGCCGACTATTTTATGCCATATTGATCCGCTCCACGCAACCACTGTAAATAAACCGCAAGCAGTTATACCGATCTTCATCCAAAGCGGCGGAAGCATGATCAATGCAGCCACCGTTACACCAATAATTCTTACATATCCCCAAAAATATTCTGTATTTCTCGTCGTTACTTTTATAAATAATTCCAAATAGCCGACCATTTCAGTCCGTTTTTTAAATAAACGGTTTGATTTGGAATACAAGCGGGGATTTTTTCGCACTGTCCCTAGTTTCGGTAATTTCTCAATGTCCGAGGACATCCCCAGCACGAACTCCGTATGTTTTCTTTTTTCCCGTTCATCAATAGCGAGATCCTGCTCAAAAGTATGTATGCTCGTAAATCGGGGATAATTCAACACGATCGATCCAACTGTATTGAGCAAAGAGATTAGGATGATCAGTAAAATAGCTCCATGTTCAAATGCCAGAAAGCTGACATACCATATGGCGCCGGCTCCGATCACAAGCGGGATATTTCTCAAGATGCTGATCAAGCCGCGTAACTGAACGTCCAAACGGCCAGATACAGCCATGACGAGCCATTTTAACGTGATCCACGAGATGCAAAAGGATAACAGCTGAAGTCCGGTAAAACCGTAATGTTGAAACCAAAACGGGGCTATCAACAAAGCGAGAAGGCCTGCTGTCAGTATTTCAAATGTATATGAAAATAGTATTCCGCCCTTTTTCAAACCAATAAACAGGCGTTCTTTTTTCATTAAAAAAATGGTGTCCGCTTCCCTGACATACGTTCTGAAATGGCTATTCCATAACAGAAAAAAAGAACCGATAAACAGGAAAGAAAAAGGAATGTGTTGAATCCAGCCAGGCATTTCCAGCCACCAAGACCGATAAATGAAAAATCCAATGACGATACTTGGAATGACAAAATAAACGATGATCGTCCAATCCATTACCGCCCGCATCGTTTTCAACTTATGCTTTCCGTTTTCCAACACCCTCGTCCAAAGCAGCCGCCCGCTATTCATCCCCTTCATCCTCCAGTGAAAGACACGAATACAAATTGCCATCTTCTGCACCGCATTGAGAGAGCACCTCATCCAGTGTTCCCGATGCCTTAATCGTTCCATTTTCCACAACCAAAAAAGAATCGCAAATCCGCTGTGCCGTGTCCACAATATGTGTACACATTAATATGGCGGTTCCAGAAACCCTCTCCTGATCAATCATGTCAAGCAACAGCTTCGTAGAACCGGGGTCCAGTCCCATAAAAGGCTCATCAATGACAAGCAAATCCGGCTTTGAAAACATAGCAAGCGCAATCATCCCTTTTTGTTGCATCCCTTTAGAAAAGGTAGACGGAAATTCATGAATTCTGTCAATGAGCCGAAAAACATTTAACAGTTCCTTGGCATATTCAAGATTCTCTTCCTGCAACTGTTCCACCGCGCATACAAACTCGAAATGCTCCCAAAGAGTCAATTCATCGTAATATATTGGCCTTTCCGGAATATAAGAATAAGAAGAGTCTTCATTCTTTTCAATTTTCCCTTCCAAAAATGGCAATTCTCCCAGCATTGCTTTGATTGTCGTGCTTTTACCAGCTCCATTGTTGCCAATCATGCCAACTAATTCGCCTCTATTGATGGAAAAATCAATATTGGAAATAATAGATTCATTCGGTTTATATCCAGCCTGTTTGATCTTTACATGTATAAGCGCCAAACCCTTCACCTCGTCCTACATTCGCTTTTAAAGATATACGATATAACATAATAAAAGTTTCATTGCAAAGATAAAATGTGACAAATTACGACCTTTTTCTTCCAATTGTTAAAAATCCCTTTTAAAGCAAGCAAGATTGCGGTAGAATAAAACTGTCTGATATTTTAGTTTCAGACACAAGATGTTAATTACAAAGAAAAGGAGTTGTCCGAAAGGAATCACGACGTAGACTGCACTTCATCAATGCAGCTGTCCGCACCATCTGCCAAGGAATTCAAGATGAGGGAGTGGTTTTTTGAAACCTTCTACGAATAGGATGCTCACCAGGATCAAGGATGTATATTTGTACATTAAAGAAAATGGTACCGTGACGACACGGGAGCTGGCTGATGCATTCGGCAGTACACCTCGCACCATTCAAAGGGATTTGAATGTGTTAGAATACAATGACCTAATCAGCAGCCCGCGCCGCGGGAAGTGGACAACAACAGAGAAAAAAGTGAAATTAACATCTTAGAAAAAAAGAAAATTTGACTGGCCCCAAAGCTCATACGATCGCTTAACTACACGTATACTTAGAAGATTCACAAACCCACTACGTTTATGTTTGCTTTCCTTTAGCAGAAAAGCGCAGATGCCTTTCACAAATGTACAGGCTGAAGAAGCATCGACGCGAGCCTCAGTCATGTTGACTTATCGCAGGACGCCATGAGAAACGTACCATGTAAGCTTCGTGCAACGTTTTTATCATGATGTTCTACCTCCAAAAATAGCGATACCGCTAGAGTATGAAGGCAATACTGCCAGTCAATAGCGCTGGAGCCAGACTTTTCAAATGAAATGCCAAAGAAAGAACTTACTTTCTTTTTCATAACAAAATGCCGCCTGCTGTTTCAAACAGTGGCGGATTTTTTTATACACATGATTAACTCTGATCTACATCTTGTAACTGCCCGATTTCTTCTTCCGTCAACTCCCTATATTCTCCTTCTTTTAACGTTTTGTCGAGTACGAGCGGCCCAAGCGAAATCCGCTTTAAATATTTCACCTTTTTTCCAACCGCCTGAAACATCCGCTTGACTTGATGATATTTTCCTTCTGTGATCGTTAGTTCTATATCTGAATATGTTCCGGATTTGATAATGTGCAGCTTCCCCGGTTTTGTCTGATACCCGTCATCCAGTGTAACGCCCTTTTCAAACAATTGGATGTCTTCTTCCGTGACAATTCCGTCAATGATGGCAAAATATGTTTTAGGCACATCCTTTTTGGGAGACAGCAATTGATGGGCAAGCTTGCCGTCATTTGTCAGCAGCATGAGCCCCTCTGTATCTTTATCCAGTCTTCCAACCGGAAACGGCTTGAATATTCTCTCCTCTTCCTCCAGCAAATCAATGACGGTCGGCTCACGCACATCCTCCGTTGCCGAAATAACGCCAGACGGCTTATTCATCATTATATATATATATTCTCTATATTCCACTTCCTCCCCAAAAATGAAAACCTCATCTTCGTGAGGGTGGACATGGTGCTTCGGATCCTTGATCACCTGCCCATTTACGGAAACGGAGCCCTTTTTTAAAAACTTCTTTACTTCTTTTCGACTCCCGAAACCCAAATTACTTAACAATTTATCTATTCTCACAAAAATCACCACCTTGCTTTTACAAAAAAAATCGTGGAAATAGGCCATCGTCCATACGTTTTAGGCGCAGTATCATAGGCTGATGTTGCAGGATACAATTCATGAGGAGTGTTATGTCATGTATACAGATTATCGTCAACAAATGCCCGGTATGCAACAAATGCCCGGTATGCCGCAAATACCCGGTATGCAGCAAATGCCAATGGGGATGCAAGGATATCCTCAGATGGGAATGCCGATGGGCCAGCCCATGGAAATGCAGCCGAGTGAAATGCAGCAGCCAACAGGTTTCCAACCGCATACGGCAGAGCAACAGGGCGCGCCCTCACTTTTTCCGGGCGGCGGGCAAAGCGGTGCCGGATTCGAAAGAAGGTTGGAACGCCTTGAAAGGCAAGTTGAACGGGTCGACCGACAAATTAACCGGTTCGATCGCCGCATCTCAAGAATCGAAAGACAACTCGGATTTGGCAGACCCGAAGACCTTGAAGTCCAGCACTATTCTGGAGGATATTATTAAAGAGGCATCCGCAAGGAAGCCTCTTTCCTTTGTCTTTTCATCAAATGTGAAGACGCTGCCTCAATCGTTGCAGCCTGTCGCCAAATAATCGGTCCGCCAAGCCGGATTTCAGCCCAAGATAACCATAAATGGCCGCACCCAAGCCCGCACACAACAAGATGATCAAGATCGACTGAAAGACCGATTCCGGAGAAAAGACAAGTAACAGCAAACGGTATAACCCATAGACGGGAACAGCCATCACTAAATTGAAAATGACGATTAACAGTGATCTGCGGTACACAAGCCGAATTGGGTAAGATGCAAATTGTTTGATGACAAACAAATTGATGGCAATCGCGGCTCCATAACCCAAAGCTGTGGCATAAACGGCGCCTTCTGTTGAAAAAGCCTGAATGAGCGGCATATTGAAAGTAAGCTTGACAAGGAGACCCGTGAGCAAACTGAGAATCGTAAACCGCTGTTCATTAATCCCTTGTAAAATCGCTGCTGTAACAGAGTATAAGGCAAATAAAATAGCCACCGGGGCATATGTGCGGAGCACTTGTGCCCCATATTCATCATAGCCGTAAAACATTGTGTACATCGGCTCCGCCAACAGGGCAAGCCCGATCGCGGCAGGCATGGTGATAAAAAGAAGGAGTTGAATTGTTTGATCAAGCTGGCGGAACATGAGCTTTTTATTATGTGTCACAAATGATTCGGTTATAAGCGGCACAAGCGTCAACGCAAATGCCGTTGCCAGGGAAACTGGAATAATGACAAGCTTGTGGGTCGTCATATTCAAAATTCCGAGAGAATCCATCGCTTCGGCGGCTCTCCCCGCTTCCGCCATTGCCCTGTTAAATGTCATTTGATCGACAAATTGAAAAAGCGGATTCGCAATCCCGACCAAAACAAATGGAAATGCATATACGATAATTTCTTTATACATTTCCGGCAGCGATACTTCCAATGTCCCCCGATCATGTTGAAGCATTTGATCCAAACCGGGCTTTCTTTTTCTCCAATACCAAAACAGAACGAACAGGCTGGCAATTCCGCCTATAAATGCGGCAAAAGTAGCGACACTAATGGCAGTGACAATATCTTCTTTCATCACATATAAGGCAATAAAAGTGCCCCCCAACAGAAAAATGATGCGCGCCAACTGTTCTACAACCGTTGAAACAGCGGATGGGCCCATTGATTGATGTCCCTGGAAGAAACCTCTGATTAAGCTCATCACGGGAATAATCAAGAGCGCGAAGCTGACAGCCCGTATAACGACGGCAACATCGGCCGTTGTATAATGATGTTTTGTTTCCGCTCCTTTTAGCACAAGCTCCGCCAGCCACGGAGCAAGTCCATACATGGTCAAAAACGAAACAATCCCTGTAGCCAACATGACATAAATGCCTGTGTGAAACAGCTTTCGGCCAACCGCATATTCTTCCATCGCGTTGTATTTTGCGATATATTTGGAGACAGCAAGCGGGACGCCCGCTGTCGCAATACTAATAAAAATCGTATAAGGAACATATCCAAACTGATATAATGCGGCGGGTTCATTTCCGCCGATGATTCTATAGAACGGAATGACATAAAGAAGTCCAAGGACTTTTGACAAAATGGTTCCGAGCGTTAATATAAATGTACCCCGAATTAATTTAGAAGACATGCAATCTCTTACTCTCCATTGTTTTATTTAAAAGGCGGCCTGATACCGCTAAGAATGATTGTATGCGACCTGTTCCTGTATGTTAACTAGAAAATGGATGCTCTTCCTCATGCAGTTTAACTCCCTCTTCAATTCAAGGACGAATCATTCCCAGCTTTATTTCTCACCATTTGCTTCATCAAGCTCTACTGTTATAGTTTACAGTGATCGACGACATTTGACAATGAACAGTCTAGTGACATTTGCTTTTACGATATTTGACAGTTTACAATGAAATAGCAAAAAAACGACAAGGTGTTGACATAGATGAATGCGGATGTAATTGTGATAGGCGGCGGCCCGTCCGGCCTCATGGCTGCTATCGCTGCGGCTGAACGGGAATCCCGCGTACTGTTGCTGGATAAAGGTAATAAACTTGGGCGGAAACTGGCCATATCGGGCGGGGGGCGCTGCAATGTGACGAACAGGCTTCCAACCGATGAAATCATCCGTCATATTCCGGGGAACGGCCGCTTTCTTTATGGAGCTTTCTCCATTTTTAACAATGAAGATATTATCAGTTTTTTTGAAAACCTGGGAATCCGGCTAAAAGAAGAAGATCACGGCCGAATGTTCCCGGCTTCGAACAAAGCCCAGTCGGTCGTGGACGCATTATTATCCCATATGAAAGATTTGGGCGTCTCCGTTCGCACGAACACTCCCGTCAAAGATATTTTATATGGCAAGGACAAAGTGGAAGGCGTTTTACTCGAAAACGGTGAAACATTATCCTGCCGGTCTGTTGTGGTGGCTGTTGGCGGAAAATCTGTTCCCCATACCGGTTCCACCGGCGACGGTTTTCCGTGGGCGAAAAAAGCGGGACATACGATTTCCGATCTCTTTCCGACAGAAGTACCCGTAACATCCAATGAAACTTTTATCAGGGAAAAAACGTTGCAAGGGTTGTCATTAAGGGATGTGGAAGTCAGCGTTCTCAATCCGAAAGGAAAGCCGATCATTACACATCGAATGGACATGCTCTTTACTCATTTCGGCATTTCCGGCCCGGCCGTGCTTCGTTGCAGCCAATTTGTTGTAAAAGCGAAGAAAAAATGGAATTTAAAAGAAGTCGTCATGCGCATTGATGCAATTCCTGACAAACATCTGGAGCCACTATTTGGGCAACTAAAAAAGATGTTGAAGGATGAACCAAAAAAAGCGGCCAAAAATACGTTAAAAGGCTTGCTTCCGGAACGTTATCTGCTTTTTTTGCTGGAAAAAAGCGGAATTGACCCTTCCGCGCAAGGTGCCTCCATATCAACAGACAACATACGAACCTTTGCCACTCATTGCAAGCAGTTCGAATTTACCGTGGAAGGCACGCTTCCGTTGGAAAAAGCCTTCGTTACGGGCGGAGGCATCTCAGTCAAAGAAATCGAACCGAAATCGATGGAATCAAAACTGATGAAAGGATTGTTTTTTTGCGGAGAAATATTGGATATATACGGATATACCGGGGGCTATAATATTACCGCGGCGCTTGTCACTGGACGCCTCGCGGGGGAAAATGCGGCAAAGTAGGCTCTCGTTCATGGACGTGTAAGCCGGCTTGTGACAAATCTTTTGCTCGTTTTCCCACTGCTTCCCCAAGCTGGCACCGAAACACGAGACGCTCGCCTTGCTTATATTCCCGTCCTCCTACCCCTTTGCTTCAAAGAAGGAAAACCAAATTATAATTCGAATAAAAGAGGACTAGTCAATTTCAGAATGTAAGACTCCGCATGCTAGCAAGAAAAGTATCCGAAAAACAACCCTATTTTTTCCGTAAAAGTACGGAAGCTGTCATTGGTCGGCTGATCTCTTATTCACATCGCACTGCATTTTACCAACGACAGCTTCCATTACAAAAAATCACTGTTACCACTCATAAAGCCTATGGCAAGCGACATGAATCTCAGGTGTCATATGATCGCTATTCAAGTTAATCCACCTGCAGTTCTCAGTGTGTTTGCTGCTCTCCCATCAGGATTTGCGGAAGGAAGTAACACCGTCGACTTACTTAACAATCCCTGTAACATTGGATCATCGGTAAATGGCAAATCCATCAGCAACCGTAAAGATAGTTCTCGTTGCCAAATCGTTACACCTGTCCGTCTTCCATTCTTTTAGTCATTTTTTACTTTCTATGTCTGTATATTAGAAGGCCGCCAACTAAGAACAGTACTAGCCCGACAATGAACCAGTTGAATATATTTGTTGCGGTGTTTGGCAACTTGCTTTCACCTGCATCCGTCGTGTCCTTTTTACCAGGTTTTAATTCTTCTTTCTCCTCGCCTAACAATTCCAATCCTTCTCTGGCGCTATTTAACACTTGTAATGCTTTGTTTATATCGTCCTGGGTCGCCTGTTCGTCATGTAATATAGATTCGGCATGTCGCAGTGCATCCCGGAACGCTTTCCAGCTTGCTTTCGTATAGGCGGATGTATCTCGTTTTTCCGCTTTGACTTTATCAATCGCTTTCTGTAATCCCGACTTATCAATGAAGTCTTGCGCTGAAAGGCCAATTGCTGAACCTTCTCTTGTAGAATCGGCGGCCCCAATAAAAAGATTTCTCTTTTCATCAACGATAATGCTATTTACGTTTCCAATTTCTTTAGGAGCAGGCTCCCATTTATGTCCCCTTCGTTGCAGTTTTTCTCGGGCATTACTTGGAATACCATATTCCCAACGAATGGTCGGAAAAGAATTTGTAAAAATACGCGGCTCTTCAATGGCGTCTTTCAGGTCCATCTTATAACCAATGACATTTAATATCGTTTGTGCCACTGAAGTAATAATAGTCGTTCCTCCAGGCGAACCGACTGTCATAAAGGGTTTTCCATCTTTTAAAACGATCGTAGGTGTCATGCTGCTTAATGGTCGCTTATTCGCTTGAACTTCATTCGCGCCTCCCGGTGTTGCGTCAAAATCAGTTAACTCATTGTTCAAAACTATTCCGTAATCAGGCACCATGATTCCTGATCCAAATAGTTGCTCAATGGTTGTTGTAAAAGAAACGAAATTCCCCCACCGATCTGCTACCGTGAAATGAGTTGTTTCACCGTCAACCTTATCATCCTGTTGTTCATTTGATTGATCAATGGTCATTGCCGTTCCTTTATCCTGATACTCCCAAGGATCACCTTGCTGAATTTCCGAATTTGCGTTATCAGACTGAATTGTTTTGATTCTTTTATCAATATAGTTTTCACTTAGTAATCCTTTTTCAGGCACATCGACATATTCCGGGTCTCCCATGTAGGCCGCTCTGTCTGCATAAGCTAATCGTGTAATCTCCGCCATATAATGGTATTTTTCGGGGGACCTTACCCCATATTTAGTCATATCCATTTTTTCATACATTTTTAATATTTGTAATGCTGTCAATCCGCCGGAACTCGGCGGGGGCATGGATGCGATATCATAGCCTAGATAATCTCCCCACACCGGTTTATGGTACGACACAGCATATTTGTGAACATCACCAGGAGCCATTGAGCCCCCATTTTTTTGTACAATTTTAGCTATGGCATCCGCGATTTCTCCTTTATAAAACACATCTGTACCATGTTCTTTGATTAATGTAAAAGTGCGAGCCAAATCCTTTTGAATGAGTAAATCGCCTTCTTTTAAAGGTTGGCCACCAGGCAAAAATACATCCTTTGCCGCTCCTTGTGATAGTTTGTCCTGGTTACTGCTTATCGCCGCAGCTACTGCCCAGTTTACTTTCACCCCATCTTTAGCTAATTTGATTGCAGGTGAAATAAGTTCAGCTACAGACATTGTTCCCCATTGATTTAAAGCCGCTTCCAACCCTTTTAATGTTCCGGGAACTCCAACTGAAAGCCCGCTTTGTACTCTTTCAGAAAAAGGAATGACGGTTCCCATCATTGTGTCTATATTCCATTTTTCCGGTTCTTCCAAATGATGATTCCATGTCCGAACTTTCAATTTGTTATTGGCAACTTGAAATCTTAACCACTGCCAATCTGTTGATTGCTCAACTTTGTATTTTTGTAATGTGGTATTGTTTGATCCTTTAGACTGAATCAATTTCACTTCATTTGCTTTCGTGTCAATTTCAATTCCATAGCCATTTTTGACAAATGTAGTGTTGGCAGATTGAAACTCATCAGCACGTAACCATAATCGAATTCTTCTGTCATCCCCAGGATCATCTGTCCTAAATCGAATCAGTAACTCGCCTTCCGCAATCTCATCCATTACAGAGACGGCTTGTGCAAAAGATTTTTTTTCACCATCTGCTTTCTCAGAACCAAAATGAATGCTTCCTCCATCTTGATCTAATGTTAACGTTGTTCCTCTTTCAAAGACTTGAAATTTTTCAGGATTCCACTCCCCTTCATCTCCTTCAAAATGGTATGTGAACATATTTTGATTTGAACTCAAATCATTGACATGGACTTCTCCAATATGGAATTGTTCTCCGCCGTTATTATTTAACTCATTTGCTCCTATCAGGAATTTCCCTTTACCTTCTACAACTTGACTCTTATCCATAAACATATCTGGTGTTGCCCCACTTGGGGCTCGTTCTCGGCTATTGATAATGGACACATCTTTTTTATTAGCATCGTAGTACATAAAAAAGCCGCCGCCACCAATTCCGGACATCATTGGTTCCACAACATTTAAAGCAAATTGGATGGCGACAGCTGCGTCTACTGCATTACCGCCCTTTTTTAAAACCTCTGCCCCAATCTTTGACGCAAGTGGATGGGCCGTAACCACCATGCCGTAGTCTCCTTCGGCAGTTTGCTCAGGCTGTACACCGGGATTTTCTGGTTCATACCCGGTATTATCATCCGTACTGGCTAAAATAGGTTGGGGCGGAGCCGAAAAGCCAAAAGTAACGATAAGGACCATTGAAAATAACGTTGATAACCAGCTGTATTTGTTTTTACTCATTCAAACACCCGCTTCCATTTCTATTGTGTCTCATGAATGAAATACAAAAACATTTTTTCTCTAGACAAGTCCATGTTCAAACATAAAATAGTGAAACGAACGTTTCCCATTGATCAACATGCCCATTTGCACCCCCTCCCGGTAACAGTGAAATACTGTTGTCACTTCATACAAAGCAATTTGATCGAACTGGGAAAAAAAGAACAAATACACTGAAGAAAGATTACATAGCGATCATGTAGAAATTTTTTCGCGTTTATTTTCATTATATTCCGAATTATCCGCGCAATGTGGTATTTTATGTATTCGCTTACATTTGAATATAACATTGCTTTTGAATGGTGATAAATAACAATTCATTATGGACTTTTGACTCAGGAACAATTCTTTCTTTATCGTTATCGAATGACGAAAATAACATCATTCAGGCATGGATTTTTCCTTTATCGTTATCAAATTTGTGGAAGGAACGGTCTTATGGGCAAGATTCCTCGTTATCATCATGACCAGATTTGCGCAAGAAAGGTTCAGTCGAGTACGATGTCCTTTATCGAAAAAAGGAAAGGGCCTGGGACCAAACTAAATCAACTGATAAAAAAACGAACAATAGAGTGAAACTTCATTCAGTAGGAGTTTTCTTCCATCTCCTACTGAATGTTAGTTGAACCAATCGGGCATTTAGGTGCCGTTTCTACCACTTAGACCTTTTGTATTCACTCAAGATTTTGAAGTGGGAGTCCTTACGGCACCTTACATGCGGGATAAAGTGAAACTTCATTCAGTAGGAGTTTTCTTCCATCTCCTACTGAATGTTAGTTGAACCAATCGGGCATTTAGGTGCCGTTTTCTACCACTTAGACCTTTTGTATTCACTCAAGCTTTTGAAGTGGGAGTCCTTACGGCACCTTACATGCGGGATAAAGTGAAACTTCATTCAGTAGGAGTTTTCTTCCATCTCCTACTGAATGTTAGTTGAACCAATCGGGCATTTAGGTGCCGTTTCTACCACTTAGACCTTTTGTATTCACTCAAGATTTTGAAGTGGGAGTCCTTACGGCACCTTACATGCGGGATAAAGTGAAACTTCATTCAGTAGGAGTTTTCTTCCATCTCCTACTGAATGTTAGTTGAACCAATCGGGCATTTAGGTGCCGTTTTCTACCACTTAGACCTTTTGTATTCACTCAAGCTTTTGAAGTGGGAGTCCTTACGGCACCTTACATGCGGGATAAAGTGAAACTTCATTCAGTAGGAGTTTTCTTCCATCTCCTACTGAATGTTAGTTAAACCAATCGGGCATTTAGGTGCCGTTTCTACCACTTAGACCTTTTGTATTCACTCAAGATTTTGTAGTGGGAGGCTTACGGCACCTTACATGCCGGATAAATTGTCCTAGTGTTATCATACGCAAGCTTTTAGCGTGTCAACATAGGTAGACTCCTGCGGGAATAGCTCGAGCTGAAGATCCCGCAGGAAAGCGACCTTTGCTTTCCGAGGAAGCTGAAGAGCCCAGCGAAAAGCGAAATATGTTGACGTAGCGATAATAGGGATTTTTTACACAAATAACCCGAACAATTTATAAATGAATTGTTCGGGTTTTTGCTATTTCATATTTCTTATGTCCCAGACTCACCGTTTTATTTTGCCGACTTACAATAAGGTTTATCTTCCTAATCCGCTGTCAGCGAACATACATGACCATGGCGCTAAAGCAATATACTTGTTCATCTCCTGCTTCCCCAAGCATCGCAATGTTGTATTTGATGTCAACAATGTGTTTTCTGTCCAGACCGCTTAGAAAGTTATTCATCTCCTCTTCGAGATCCTGTTCGTGCTCGCAATCGAACAGCTTCACCTGAAGCACTGTCTCCACCTCTTTGTTTTTTCAACCATTGTTTCCATAATAGTCAGACTTTATGCCTGTCTTAGGAAATGTTTAGCGCTTCTGCTTCAGCTCTCCGGTCCATTTGAGCATGCCGCCAACCATGTTGACTACATGCTCATATCCTTGTAGCTGCAGATATTCACAAACTTTTCCGCTTCGGCCCCCAGATCTGCAAATAAAAATGTATTCATTTTTCGATTCCAGTTTGTCAAGATGATCCGGAATATCCGCCATGCGGATATGAACTGCTTCCGGAATCATTCCTTCAGCCACTTCCTCATCTTCCCTTACGTCAATTAAATGTAACGTTTCTCCTTTTTGAAGCCGTTCTTTTACCTCATCAGGCGTAATCGTTTTTATGTTCATGTTTGACACCTTCCCATCAAGAAATCTTTTAACATTATAACAATAAAGAAAAGCCTCCGGAAGTGGAGACTTTTCATCATCAGTTCGCAACGATATTGACTAATTTTCCTGGTACTGCAATCACTTTTCTAATAGTCTTACCTTCTATGAGTGCTTTGATTTTCTCATCGTTTTTAGCGGCTTTTTCTAGCTCTTCCTTGCTTGCTTCACGAGAAACAATCAATTTGGACCTTACTTTTCCATTGATTTGGACAACGACTTCCACTTCATCAGAAATGAGTTTTGCTTCGTCGTACTGAGGCCACGGTTCATAGGAAATCGTCTCTTTATGACCAAGCTTTTGCCACAACTCTTCCGCCATATGCGGAGCGATCGGGGATAACAGTTTCAGGAAGCCTTCAATATATTTTTTTGGAAGTACTTCTGCTTTATATGATTCATTGATGAACACCATCAATTGGGAAATTGCAGTGTTAAAATGCATTGCTTCAAAGTCTTCCGTTACTTTTTTGACCGTTTGATGATACACTATCTCAAGCTGTCCGCCTGTTTGATCACTGATTTTATCCGTAATATGACCATTTTCGGCAACGAGAAGGCGCCAAATACGGTCAAGGAAACGACGGGCACCGTCAAGTCCGGTCGTTGACCATGCAGCGGATGCTTCAGGAGGGCCCATGAACATTTCATAGAGCCGGAGTGTATCTGCTCCATGGCTTTCAATAATATCATCCGGATTGACGACATTCCCTTTTGATTTACTCATTTTCTCATTGTTTTCTCCAAGAATCATCCCTTGGTTAAACAGTTTTTGGAACGGTTCTTTTGTCGGAACAACTCCGATATCATATAAGAATTTATGCCAAAAACGGGCGTATAGCAAGTGTAGTACGGCATGTTCCGCGCCGCCAATATAAACATCGACTGGAAGCCAGTTTTCTAATAATTCCTTGTCGGCAAGCTCCTTGTCGTTGTCAGGATCAATGAATCTCAAGAAATACCAGCAGCTTCCGGCCCATTGCGGCATCGTATTCGTTTCCCTGCGGCCCTTCTTCCCGGTTTCCGGGTCTTCCACATGAAGCCAGTCAGTAATATTGGCAAGCGGCGACTCACCGGTTCCCGATGGTTTAATCTCGTCTGTTTCAGGCAGTAAAACTGGCAACTGTTCTTCGGGAACAGCCGTCATTGTCCCGTCCTCCCAATGGATAATCGGGATCGGTTCTCCCCAGTAACGTTGGCGGCTAAACAACCAGTCACGCAAGCGATATGTGACTTTTCTTTTGCCATGTCCTTCTTTTTCCAGCCAGTCATTCATTTTTTCGATGGCTTCATCAAGGCCCAAACCATCCAAGAATCCCGAGTTTACGTGAAGGCCGTCGCCAACATAGGCCTCTTTTTCAATGTTTCCGCCGGAAACGACTTCTTTAATTTCCAACCCGAATTTCCGGGCAAATTCATAGTCCCGCTCATCGTGTGCAGGCACGGCCATAATAGCGCCAGTTCCATAGGAAGCCAATACATAATCGGCGATCCAAATGGGCATTTTTTCACCGTTTGCCGGATTAATGGCATAAGCACCTGTAAATACGCCCGTTTTTTCTTTGGAAAGATCTGTTCTTTCTAAGTCGCTTTTTGTTTTAATGTTGTCTATATAAGCTTCCACTTCTGACTTTTGTTCAGGAGTGGTAATTTTGGCAACAAGATGATGTTCTGGAGCCAGCACGGCATATGTCGCACCAAACAATGTATCGGGACGAGTTGTAAAAGCCGTAAACGTTTCGGCATGACCGGCAATGGAAAAGGTGATTTCCGCCCCTTCGGAACGGCCGATCCAGTTGCGCTGCATATCTTTAATACTTTCGGGCCAATCGAGTTCATCCAAATCTTCAAGCAGGCGGTCCGCATATTTCGTAATTCTTAAAATCCACTGTTTCATCGGCCGGCGTTCAACGGGATGCCCGCCGCGCTCACTTTTTCCATCAATGACTTCCTCGTTGGCCAGGACGGTTCCAAGCGCCGGGCACCAATTGACCGGAACTTCATCAATATAAGCAAGGCCATGTTCAAACAGCTTGAGAAAAATCCATTGCGTCCATTTATAATAGGATGGATCGGTCGTGTTAATTTCCCGGTCCCAATCATAAGAAAAGCCGAGCGCCTTGATTTGTTTCCGGAATGTATCGATATTATGCTCCGTAAACTCGGCTGGATCATTTCCAGTATCAATCGCATATTGTTCAGCCGGAAGACCAAACGCATCCCACCCCATCGGGTGGAGGACATTGTATCCTTGCATTCGCTTCATACGGGCAAGAATGTCCGATGCCGTATATCCTTTCGGATGCCCGACATGAAGCCCTGCTCCCGACGGATATGGGAACATATCAAGAGCATAAAATTTCTTTTTTCCTTCATTTTCAGTCGTTTTAAACGTTTTGTTTTCTTCCCAATAACGTTGCCATTTTTGTTCAATCTGTTTATGATTGTAACTCATCGAGATGCCTCCTACCTTATACTAAATAAAAAAACCCCTCATCCCGGTAATATTCCTGGGACGAGAGGTGTGATTTCTCCCGCGGTACCACCCATTTTTAGCGTATAGCTCACTCACTTGATTGTTCCTTAACGCAGAGAACGGCAAGCATTACCGGAAAAAATCGGGATAAACCGTTTTCTTTCACACCTGCAACTCGAAAGGGGAGTTCCTGATGATCCTGGTTGGCTCCCACCTGCCGCCAACTCTCTGAAAACAGGGTGACATCAATACTGGTCCTTCGTTACCGTTTTAACATATTTTATTATCTTTATTCCCCATTGTAGACAATTTTAGACAGGTTTTCAAGCCTATATTGGGGCTGCGTATTCTATTCAGATGGATGGGCTTCAGATACCCAAGATTCTCCCTTATTTATTCAGAAACGACTTTCATTCCTATTTAACCAATCCAGGGTGTTGTCTCCGGTTTTTATGTAAAAAGACAGGCCGCATTCAGCCTGTCTTCTTGTTAATGCCACGTGCTGTATACTGGACGATCATGATTAAGGAGAATCATTTTGTTTTGCAACTGCTGAATCTTCAAGCGCACTCTGTGGAGCCGTTCACGCTGCTCCGGGTTGGCGCTGTCAGATATTTTTCGGAGCTGTACGAGCATGGCTTCAAGCTCTTGCATGGCATCACTATACTCTATATCATAGTGGTGCTCCTGCCTGCTGCCCAGGTCGTATTGCTCTTCCGCATTGATAATGGCTGTTTCACAACGGTTGATAAAGTGTTCAATCGACTGTCTGGTAGCCATTTAACAATCCTCCCCTTTTTTCGACGGCATATAGCTCGTCTTCCTGTAGTATATACTCAAATCTTGACGGTTATGTTACAATTTTGTATGAATGCCTTAGGAGGAGCTAAACCATGAATCTTGAAGGTGTACTTTCTTTTACAAGAACCGTCATGCAGAGGGTTGTTCGACCAGGTGGCTTTGTAGTGGATGCGACAGTTGGAAATGGCCACGACACACTTTTTTTGGCACAGCTTATCGGAGACACTGGCCGAGTATTTGGCTATGATATTCAAGAAGAAGCCATTGCTAATACCAAAAAGCAGTTGCAGGAACGAGAACTTCTTGAACGGGTTACCTTGTTTCAGACAGGCCACGAAAACATTTCCGCTACAATCCCTGAAGAAATCCATGGCAGCCTAAGCGGAGCCATGTTCAATCTCGGTTATTTGCCTGGCGGGAATAAATCCATCGTTACGAAAGCGGAAACGACGATCATGGCTGTGAAACAGTTGCTGAAGATGATGGCTCCAGGCGGAATCATTGTTCTCGTTGTTTACCATGGGCATAAAGAAGGGGAAAAAGAGCGGAACGAGCTGTTAAAATTTTCACAAAACCTTGATCAAGACATGGTGCATGTCCTGCAATATGCTTTTATCAACTTAAAAAACAATGCGCCCTTCGTACTTGCTTTTGAAAAAAGATAAGAGGGACAGTCTGATGTAGTCTTGCCGTTTTTTCTTATGGCTTTGGTGGAAGATGACAGCAACTACTGTCATTTGAGCGGAAGTCTGCTACGAAGCGGGGATTGCAATATCCTTTGTGATTGATCATTTTTATTTTATTGGATCAACCCATGGCTACCAGTTTCCTCTGATTTCACAGCAAGTTTGTCCGTTCCATGGGTCGTCTTATCTCACAGGCATATTGCCTGTCTTTTTTTCATCTTGATTTCCTCCTCATTCATTTCTATTTGCCGAAAAAAATTTAGGCCATTCCATACAGTTATTAGCGTTATGACATTTTTTGCCCAAAGCGCCAAAATAAAACCGCGTGAAATCAAGGTTTTAAAAGGTGGTTACCCCTAAAAGCTAGAGTTTTTATTATGCAGCTGATTGGCTGGATTGAGTTCGGTATTGGACCGGACTTAGTCCAGTCAATTTTTCTTTGGATCGTTCATTGTTATACCAGTAGATATAGTCTTCTATTCTCCTTTTTAACTCCTCATAGCTTACTAGTTTTTCCCCATAATACATTTCTTGCTTTAAAATGCCAAAGAAATTCTCCATCGAGGCGTTGTCTGTGCAGGCTGCTTTACGTGACATGCTTTGGAATACTTTATTTTTCCTTAATGTTTTAACCCATTGTTTGTGTTGGTAATGCCACCCTTGATCCGAGTGGACGGTAGTACGGTAGGTTGCGTGATTCTTTATGATCTCAATTGTTTCGTCTAAAGGTTCCATGACAAGATCCAATGTTGGACGTTTCTTAATTCCAAACGAAATAATTTCTCCATTATAAAGGTCTAGAATAGGGTTTAAATACAACTTCTCTTCGCCTAGACATTTGAATTCTGTAATGTCAGTTACTAATTTTTGAAGAGGAATAGATGTGTTAAAACGGCGGGATAGAAGGTTTTTCGCTACCTTTCCAACCCTTCCCTTATAGGAGTTGTATTTCCGAGATTTCCGCATAAATTTAACACATTTCAGACTTAATTCCCGCATAAGTCGATACACTTTTTTATGATTAACGCAATGTCCTAATTTCTTTAATTCTTTTGTGATTCGTTTATAACCATAGCGTTCATGGAATTGCTTAAATAGGTGTCTAATGAGTTCTTTTATTTCTGCATCAGCATCTTCTTTACCAAAGTTTTTTACATGATAGTGATAGGTTGCTTCAGGAATACCCACAACAAGGAGAATATGTTTTAATCGGAATCCTTCTTCTTTGAGTTCGAATGCCACCTTTGCCTGTGCTTTTCGTGGAAGGCATTCGGATTCTCCCGAAAAGCTCGCAACTTTTTTAGATACGCATTTTCTAGCCTTAGTAGTTCATTCTCACGTTCCAGCTCTTCTTCACGTGTTAACTTTATTTCTTCCTTTTTCTTTGGTTTATTGGGTTTCTTGGACATAGAAGACTCCCCCTTTGGTTTCAGGCCTTCTACACCTTGTTCCTTAAATTCTTTCATCCAGCGTCTAATTAAGGAAGGGTTGTTCAACTTAAATTGAACAGCAGTTTCTAAATAAGAAGCACCTGTCTTTAACACAAATTGTATCGTATCTAATTTAAATTGGACAGGATACATTTCCCTAGTTTGCTTTCTTTTTAACCCATCCATTCCCTGAGATTTATACACTTTCACCCATTCAACTATTGGTGTTTCACTACCCATATTATATTTTTTTGCCAATGATTTATATCCTAGGTTGCCATATAAATACTCGGTGACAAGCTTTATTTTAAATTCCTCATTATATTTAGCCATAAAAACACCCCCGAAAATTAGATTTTCTACTCTAACTTTCGGGGGTAAGTACCAAATTGATTTCATGCGGTTATTCATTTTTATACGATTTTGTCCCAATCTCTTTCCTCTGTCCAAATGTTCATCATAAAGCCCAGCCTATATCCCTGCATATTCGGAGCTTTCAACGAAATTAGGTGGGGGCTCGTCTCCTGATCAATGGCTTAGCAATAACTTTGTTAAGTTCGCTATATAAAAATGTTAAAACAGCCCTAATCTGTTCAAAAAGAATATATTCTCTATATATTGAAATCATAACGTTTTAGGAGGAGCGTCCGAAGCCGAAAAGTCGACTTATTGGACATCTCCTTCCTATTGCCTGCGGAGACCATTTTCCCGTTATTTAATGGATGAAGAAAGTTGCTTGGATGTTCCCATCAGCATTCTTTGGACAGCCCTGTAGGCCCGCCCGTTCCAATAAAAAAAGTAACTGATGAAACCGCCCCGCTTCATCATTTTTCTGGCCATCGACTTGACATTTTCCTGTTTGTGGACTTTATTGTCTGATAAATAGACACCGAGCAAGCCCCTATTGATTAAGCGATGGAATTTCCTGTCTGGAAGATTATTCGTATGTTTGTCGGCCTCGTCCAAAAAGTGGATGAATCTGTTTAACATTTCCTCATTGTTTTTATAGTAAAAACAAAAATTCAAGTCCCCCCCTTTTCGGTCTTCCTCCTGGTCGATAAAGTAATCGAGCAAAATATGAAGACCCTGAATATAGGGGAAATACCCATCACGTATCATATGGGCATGTTCATCCATAAAATCGTGCCGCATGGCGTAAGATACTAGACAGAAAATCCCCAAAGTGGAACCCGAACAAGCGGAAAATTCATGCCATCCCATCTTTGGCAATCCGTGCTCATATTGAGCAAACCAATTTTTTAAACGGTCTTCCCGTTCTTCCGTACGAACATGTTTATGTATTTGCAAATCACAATAATACGTACATAGTTCAAATAAATGGGGTTTGATCGTTTCATAATGGGGGACTCTTTCAAGAACAGATTGGCACGTCTTCATTAAATCAACGAGATAACCGCCATCATCCCGGTCCTGCCGATGGCGATAATAATCCCGTTCCGTTGCACCAACCGTCAACGCGTCTTCCATTGCTTCATGAAGCGCCGCGAAATCCTTTGGATCAAGAGAAGTACTCCGGTCACAAAGATTATCCAGGTAGTCGCTGATTGTTTGGTAGGCGACGATAAATTTAATTACATCCCGCTTTTTTTCCAGCGCAGCCAATGCCATGATAGACCCGCCTTCACAATGAAACGTTTTATGTTCAATGCTTGCCAAAGCCTGCTGTCGGAGCTCTCTATTTGGTATCTCGTCCGCACGTTGTTTCCAGTAACCGAGCTCCTCATGAACAGCCGGCATAATTTGGCGGTATACTTTATTCATTAATGTAATTGGATGCGTTGGCAACATGTTTTGACATCACCTCATTCGTTACCATTATACTCTATCAGAAGCAGCTCGTTGTGAATAAAGTTCTTTGCATATTCAAATACAAGCTCTCTTTCAGGTTCATTGAAGATTTCGTGAAAGCAATTCGGCCATTCTTTATAAATCTTTTCCGTAACCGATAGCTGATTGAACCACTCGACCACTTCTGCTTTATCTACAATTTTATCATCCCCGCCCTGCATAACCAAAAGAGGAACATCAGGAAAGGTTGAAATGTGTGTGAAAGCCGCCTTCATGGCTTTTAAAAGTTCACGATACCAACGGACAGATACCTTTGTAACAAATAAACTATCGTTTAAAGCCCGGTCTTTCACATCCTCGTTTCTAGTAGCCATATCAATATTTAAAGTGCTCTTTACCTTGATCTCTGGGGCAATCCAGTTCAACCCGACAGATAAGGCGTTCATCGTCAACGACGGGTATTCCACAAGACCGAGACAAGGAGATGAAAGAATGACGCCTGCCGGCTTTATATTTCTTTCCTGAAGAAGCCTGATCACTGTCAAACCACCCATGCTATGGCCAAGAAGGAATACGGGTAATTCATATTTTTCAGCTTCCTCGATCCAGCTTTCCACTTCGATAATATATTCATTGAAAGAGTCGATATGGCCCCGGTGCGAGCGGGTCGTCAGCCCCTGTCCCGGCAGATCCCCCGTTACAATATGAAAATGGTTCACACGCCACATTTCTATGAGCCATCCATACCGCCGATGGTGCTCCATAGCGCCATGAACTAGTACGATAACGCCACGGGCTTGCCCTACAGCTTCCCATTTCCTCATGTTGTAAACTCCTTGCCTGTATTTTTCAAGAACAATAAATTGGCTGTTTGATAAACCAATGTGAAAGTTCCTTCTTCTATCATACGTATACTCTCCCCGTATTTCTACTTAATGAGTCTTCTTTAACACTTTTTCCGTCATTTTCGTTAAGATAGGGGTACAGTGAAACTTCAAACTGCGGACTTTCGTCTGCTGATTGTTCGCTGAACCAATCGGGCATTTACTGGCTGTTGATCCCATACTTTCCATTCTCGTTTTCTTGAAATAGGGCTTACTGCCAGTTGCCCTACTTCACATCGAATTTTGGATATGGGCTTACTGCCAGTTAAAGCGATATACATTAATGGCAAGAAAGGATGTTTTATTATGGCTATTTACCCTTACAATGGAAAAACACCGCAAATCGCGCCATCCGTCTTTATAGCGGACTATGCGACAATCACTGGAGATGTCGTCATCGGGGAGGAATCAAGCGTTTGGTTTAATTGTACCATTCGCGGGGACGTTGCCCCAACCATCATCGGTAAAAAAGTAAATATCCAGGACAACTCTGTACTGCATCAAAGTCCCGGGAACCCGCTTATTATCGAGGATGAAGTGACAGTGGGACATCAAGTGATCCTCCATAGTTGTATTATAAGAAAAAAAGCCCTTATTGGCATGGGGTCCATCCTATTGGATCAGGCGGAAATCGGGGAAGGCGCCTTTATTGGAGCCGGAAGCCTCGTTCCCCAAGGAAAAGTAATCCCCCCAAACACGGTCGCCTTTGGCCGTCCGGCAAAAGTGATCCGCGAGGTCACCGATGCCGACAGGGCGGAGATGGAAAGAATTTCAAGGGAGTATGCGGAAAAAGGGGTTTACTATCAATCATTGCAAAAAAAGTAAATGTTCACATATTTGACGGTTCTTCACCTTAAGCTTTCATGATTTATGCCGATTAAAACAATAAGCATTTCAAACGAATTGTTTTAAGACGGGTGATAAAAAAATGAATACATCAGTGTTGTATATTATGATCCCTTCACTGCTGCTCGTGTTGCTGTTTCTTTATTTTAAACGGGATTCATGGGGCTATACGATTGCTGTGTTGCTTTCAGCAGCAACCTTCATATTTGTATTATTTAACACGGTTCAATCCCCGAAAAGCAATCAGGCGATCGCTTTTCAAGGAGGAACAAAAAGCGGGAATATGGAAATCATCCCCATTAAAGATCAGGTGTTAATAGACGCCCCCGTTGTGAATCAGATGCCCGAACTGCCCCGCGGCTGTGAAGTAACTGCCCTTTCCATGCTTTTGGAAAGTGCGGGAGTCTCTACCGACAAAATGAAACTCGCAAAAGAAATAAAGAAAGATCCCACGCCCCGCACTGTAAAAAACGGCAAAGTGTATTTCGGAAATCCGAACGAAGGCTTTGTTGGAAATATGTATACATTCAGCGAGCCGGGCCTTGGCGTTTACCACGGGCCGATTATGGAACTCGGAGAAAAATACCTTCCTGGAAAAATGGTCAACTTGACTGGGCAATCGTTCGAAGAATTAAAGATTCCCCTTTCAACCGGCCGGCCGGTCTGGGTCATCATTAATGCCGAATACCGTGAACTGGATGATTCCTATTTTGAAACGTGGGAAACAAAATCAGGCCCAGTCAAAATCACCATGAAAGAACATTCCGTCCTGATTACCGGTTACGATGAAAAATATGTCTATTTCAACGACCCGTTAACAGGAAAGAAAAATAAAAAAGCACCCATAAGAGATTTCGAAAAATCATGGGTGCAAATGGGTAGCCAAGCTCTTACATATTCAGGAGACTAAGATCCTGAAACGGCTGCCTTTTTTTCTTTTTGAAAATCATATTTTTCCTCTACAAACACTCCATGCCATACCATAAAGACAAGTACTGTCCAAATTTTACGGCTATGATCCAACTTGCCGCGGCAATGCTCATCCAGCAAATCCAGTACATACTGTTTGTTGATTAAGTGGCCGGTTTCACTTTGTTTAATGAGATCAACCGCCCAATCATGCATTTCGGCTTTCAGCCAATGCCGGATCGGAACTGGAAATCCAAGCTTCTTCCGGTTAAGTACATGATCCGGCACAATTCCTTCCGCCGCTTTTCTCAATATGTACTTTGTCGTACCCTCGGCTGTTTTTAACGATGTCGGAATCTTCGAAGCGATATCAAACACTGCTTTATCAAGAAAAGGCACCCGTAATTCAAGAGAATGCGCCATCGTCATCCGATCCGCCTTCAGCAAAATATCCCCGCGCATCCATGTATGGATGTCAATATACTGCATCCGGTCAACCGGATCATACCCGGCCGTTTCAGCATACAAAGGCTTTGTTACATCGCGAAAGTCGACGGCTCCGTTGTATTTGACGAGTAAAGACCGCTTTTCTTCCTCAGAGAACATTTTCGCATTCCCAATATATCTCTCCTCCATTGGAGTAACACCGCGTTCGATGAAACTTTTTCCCCTTACACCTTCAGGAAGAGCGCTGGCCAAAGACCTTAACAAAGCTTTTCCGACATCGGGGATTTTATTGAACATCTCCAACGATTGTGGCTCCCTGTAGATGTTGTAACCTCCAAAGAGTTCATCGGCTCCTTCTCCGGATAAAACAACGGTGACGTGCTTTCTCGCTTCACGCGCGACAAAATATAAAGGAACACACGCAGGATCCGCTAACGGGTCATCCATATGCCACATAATTTTGGGAAGCTCGTTCATATATTCTTCAGGAGAAATAACATAGTTGATGTTTTCCACTCCTAGACGATCGGCTGTTTCTTTTGCCACATCAATTTCACTGAATCCGTCCCTTTCAAAACCGACGGAGAATGTTTTAATATTCGGGTGGAATTGTTTGGCAATTGATACAATTAATGATGAATCTATTCCGCCTGACAGGAAAGATCCGACAGGAACATCACTTCTCATATGAATGTTAACCGAGTCGAACAGCACATCCCGGATTTCTTTGATAAACTCTTCCTGCGAACGGTGTCCGACAGGGGAAAAGTTTGCTTTCCAATAACGGGCGATATTCAAGGGCCCTCCAGGCTTTTTTGTAAAATAATGTCCCGGTTCCAGTTTTCGAATGTTTTTCGTCATCGTCTCCGGTTCAGGCACAAACTGGTAAGTCATGTATTGCTGTAATGAATCCAAATGTAACTCACTGGATTCCATCGCAAGCAAAATACTCTTTTTCTCTGAAGCAAAAAATGTCTCCTCATCGTTTTCCAAATAAAAAAATGGTTTGATTCCAAATGGGTCGCGCGCGCCAAACAGCTCCTGCTTTTCTTTGTCCCAAATGACAAAAGCAAACATGCCGCGCAAACGCTCAACCGCTTTTTCCCTTAACTCGCTGAACAGGGCAAGGATGACTTCCGTATCCGATTCCGTTTCAAAGGAAAATCCTTTCTTTACGAGTTCCTCACGCAATTCGACAAAATTGTATATTTCTCCATTAAAGATAATCCAGTAACGGTCATTCTCATATGATAAGGGCTGGCTTCCACTTTCTATATCGATAATACTCAACCGCCTAAATCCGAAACGGATATGTTCATCAGAAAAAAAGCCTTCATCATCCGGACCGCGGTGGACGATTAAATCGTTCATTTGCTTCAACAATTTCTTCTCTGAATCATTTTGTTCTGTTGCTTGTTCATGGATGCAACCGATAAAACCGCACATTGTGTGTCACCTACTCTAATTAAATTCAAGCAATACCTTACTTATATTAACATTATTTCCTCCTCATTTGCAGATATAAACGAATCAAAATTATATTGCCTGGCAAAAAAGAGAGAGACAATATGTGAACGGCCCTCTCGTATGATCCGTTGTTTCAGCAATTAGTCTATTTTTACTCTAAATTCGTTTTGTAATAAGTCCGCTTTTCCTTCCTCATATTCTTTTAACAGTATTTCCACAATTTCCCTCGTTGTTTCCTTTTTCTTGACAGTGGTGATTCCCTGGCCCGCAGACCAAATATCGCGCCATGCTTTCACGTTAACCAAATGCGATAAATCCACCTTTTCGTTCGGCTTTAATGTCTCTGGATCAATCCCTTCCTTGATCAGGCTGGGAATCAGAATATTCGCGTGGACTCCGCTCAAAGCATCTGTATAAAGAATGTCTTCAATGGTGGACTGAAGCACCATGTTTTTATATTCATCATCCGCATTGCTTTCATGCGCAGCCAAAAAACGAGTGCCCATATAGGCAAAATCAGCTCCCATTACTCGCGCGGCCAAAACATCCTTCCCCGTAGAAATCGCCCCCGACAAAATAATTGTTCCATCATAAAATTCTTTTACCGCCGCGATAAAAGCAAACGGATTCAGCGTACCACCGTGCCCTCCGGCGCCAGCACATACTAAAATCAATCCATCTACTCCTATATGTGCCGCTTTTTTCGCATGGCTGATATGAGCAACATCCGAATAAACAAGTCCGCCATATCCATGTACAATGTCCAGCACTTCACCGGGATTTCCCAGAGATGTAATCACAATCGGCGGTTGATATGTCCGGATTAACTCAATATCTTCATCATATCGTTTATTTGCTTTTCTGTGACAAATCAAATTTACAGCCCAAGCCTTTCCCGCCAAGCCTTTATTCACTTCTTCAAGCCACTGCGCGCATACTTCAGCAGGACGAGCATTTAAAAGCGGGAAGGAACCGATGACGCCCGACTTCCCCGCTTCAATAACCATTTTGGGCGTTGATACTAAAAACATCGGCGCTACGATGACAGGAAGTTTAAGCATTTTTTATCACCTTCTTACTTCTTTTTCGCTCTTTCGTTCCCAAATTCGGATACTCACAAGCACATGTTCCATCGGCGAAAAATTCCCTCAATTCAACAAAGGTATGTCTTTTTTTCATCATCATTCCCCCAATGCCAAATATTTCTTACTTAATTAACTATTCTCCCACATCAATAACTGATGTCAATGACACAATTTTTTGGCTCTTTCAGGTAAAAAAATGCGAAGCCGCACTTATGCGGCTCCGCTGCATCAAATTACACAGAAGTTAAGCTGACAAGGGCATCAGCCTTATCGGTCCTCTCCCAAGGCAAGTCGATATCCGTCCGGCCAAAATGGCCGTAAGCAGCCGTTTGCTTGTAAATAGGACGTCGCAAGTCGAGCATTTTAATAATCCCTGCCGGGCGAAGGTCAAAGGTTTTCCGAATCGCTTTTACAAGTGTTTCTTCATCCACTTTTCCGGTGCCAAACGTGTCTACTGAAATGGAAACAGGCTGGGCGACACCAATCGCATACGCGAGCTGTACTTCACATTTATCCGCAACACCCGCTGCCACGATATTTTTCGCCACATATCTTGCGGCATAGGCCGCAGAGCGGTCTACCTTCGTTGGGTCCTTTCCGGAAAAGGCGCCGCCTCCATGGCGGGCATAGCCTCCATACGTATCGACGATGATCTTTCTTCCTGTTAACCCCGCATCTCCCTGAGGTCCCCCAATAACAAAGCGTCCCGTCGGATTGATAAAATATTTGGTTTTATCATCCATTAATTCGGGAGGCACGACTGGCTTAATGACATGTTCTATTATATCCTGTTGAATTTGTTCCAAGGTAATTTCTGGATGGTGCTGGGCCGAAATGACAATCGTGTCCACACGAACAGGCTTTCCGTCTTCGTTATATTCAATCGTTACTTGCGTTTTTCCGTCGGGACGCAAGTACGGTACCACTTCGTTCTTGCGGATTTCAGCCAGCCGCCTTGAAAGCTTGTGAGCCAGCGATATGGGAAGCGGCATCAGCTCTTTCGTCTCATTGCATGCATAGCCGAACATAAGCCCTTGGTCTCCTGCTCCGATCGCTTCGATTTCTTCATCGCTCATTTCTCCTTCTCTTGCTTCAAGGGCGACATCTACCCCCGCAGCAATATCAGGCGATTGCTCATCAATCGAAGTAATGACCGCACATGTCTCGGCATCAAAGCCGTATTTTGCACGTGTATACCCAATGCCTTTCAAAGTGTCGCGAACGATCTTTGGAATATCAACATAAGTAGATGTTGTAATTTCCCCGGCAACTAAAACAAGCCCGGTCGTAACGGATGTTTCACAAGCCACACGGGCATTTGCATCCTCGGCAAGGATGGCATCCAATATGGCATCAGATATTTGATCACAAATTTTATCCGGATGTCCCTCAGTAACGGACTCAGATGTAAATAACCGCCGATTTTTGGACATCAAAGCTCCTCCTTTTAACAATAAAAATAATGGATCCAATAGAAAATGCTTCATATGAAGCATTTTCATGCGAACTTGCCAAATAAAGCAAAAAAACCTTTCCCCACAGTAAATCATTGAGGAAAGGTTTTGTCATCGTGTTCGAGCCTTTCACTCTTATCGTCCAAGGCTTTCGACCTTGCTACAGGTAAGCACCTTTCTATTCGTCAAGCATACTCGCTTGCTCATAGCAGGTTGCCGGGCTTCAAAGGACCTGTTTCCTCCACCATCTCAGGATAAGAGTATCCATTCATTATAAAATCATAACCTAAATGATAAAACGATGTCAACAGGGAACCCTTAATTATATAAAGATCTTGGAAAATCGGGCGATATTTTCATGAAAAAGAGTCTTTTCTGGCTTTTTTTAAAGAAATAGGGTATATAATGAAATGCCAGCCCATGTTCATGAAATCTTCAAAAATAGTATAGACTATTCATTTAAATGTGTTATACTAATTCTCAAGTACCTAAAACTTAAAAATCAAAACAAAGGAAGGGTAAGGAATGAGTTCAATAGGCATCAAAAGCGAATTAACTCAATTAATAAATGGGCAAAACGTTCATTTACAATTATCAGTTCCTCGGCTGGTCGAAAAAGTATTAAACCGCAATGAAGGAATTCTTACTGCATCAGGTGCTGTGCGCGCCGAAACAGGAAAATATACAGGCCGTTCCCCTAAGGATAAGTTTATTGTAGAGGAACCATCTGTAAAAGACAAAATTGAATGGGGTTCCGTTAACCAGCCCATTTCTTCAGATGTATTTGAAAAGCTCTACACGAAGGTGATCAAATATTTACAATCAAGAGATGAAATTTTTGTTTTTAAAGGATTTGCCGGAGCTGATGAAAAGTACCGTTTACCGATCCAAGTCGTGAATGAATATGCCTGGCATAATCTTTTTGCCCATCAGCTGTTTATACGCCCTTCCGCGGAAGAACTTGCAAAACATCAAACTGAATTTACTGTTGTTTCAGCTCCAGGCTTCAAAGCGAACCCTGAAGTTGACGGCACAAAATCAGAAACGTTTATTATCGTGTCATTCGAACGAAAAATTGTTTTAATCGGTGGAACAGAGTATGCGGGAGAGATGAAGAAATCCATCTTCTCTGTCATGAACTATGTTCTCCCGGAAGCGGACATCTTATCGATGCATTGCTCGGCCAACGTTGGAATTGAGGGCGATGTAGCATTATTCTTCGGATTGTCCGGAACAGGCAAAACGACATTGTCTGCCGATCCAAACCGCCGGTTAATCGGTGATGACGAGCACGGCTGGTCTCCAAACGGAGTCTTTAACGTTGAAGGCGGCTGTTATGCAAAAACGGCAGGCTTATCAGTAGAAAAAGAGCCGCAAATTTATAATGCCATTACATTTGGTTCTGTTTTAGAGAATGTCATTGTTGATCCGGATTCACGCGAACCGCTGTATGATGACACAACGCTGACGGAAAACACAAGAGCGGCCTATCCAATCCAGGCAATCGACAACATCGTTGAACCAAGCATCGCCGGCCATCCTTCTGTTATCGTATTTTTAACTGCCGATGCTTTTGGCGTACTGCCTCCAATCAGCAAGTTAACAAAGGAGCAGGCCATGTACCATTTCTTGAGCGGGTACACGTCCAAGCTCGCTGGAACAGAAAGAGGCGTTACATCACCTGAAGCGACATTCTCGACATGCTTCGGAGCGCCATTCCTACCGCTCCCGGCTGCACGATATGCTGAAATGCTCGGAAAGAAAATTGATGAGCACGGAGTCCAGGTTTTCCTCGTTAATACAGGCTGGACCGGCGGAGAATATGGAGTCGGCAGCAGAATGAATTTAAGCTACACACGCGCCATGGTTCAAGCAGCGCTAAATGGAGAATTAGAAAACGTTGAAACCGTTCAAGATAAAGTATTTGGTCTCTCTATTCCACTCCACGTTCCTGGAGTGCCTGATGAAGTACTTCAACCAAACAAAACCTGGTCTGATGAAAAAGCCTACTATGCGAAAGCCAAAGAATTGGCTGGCAAGTTCGATCAAAACTTCTCCAAGTTTTCACATGTTGATAAACTCATCAAACAACTGGGTGGACCAATAGCTAAATAATGATTGAAAAGTTTGCGGAGGAAAATATGCCTCTGCAAACTTTTTTGCTTTTAAAATGGCGCTTCCCGTTGTCTCACAGTTGACGTTAACTCGCAGAAGTAGTTTATGTGAATAAAGCTGTTTTGGGGAGCTCCGTCAGGGCCCAATGATGCATAATGTGGAGACCAGCCCATCCTTTCATTGCATCCGGATTTGAAAAAACGCCTCAATAGCCATAAAAAAGAGAGAAAGGAGCTGGATACTGTTCCCTTCTCTCATTTTTGAACCTATACGATTTCGATCATACAATCACTGGCAACAAAGCTCTCGTTGATAAAAAAGCCAAGTTCTTCAGTGAAATCAATATTTGTTTCTTCCTGTAAAATCCGTTTTGTAAACCGGTCCAGCCGAATCTGAATATGTTCATACTCTACAATTGAATCATTTCGACGCGGTTCATCAAAAACAACTCTACATTTGACAGCCATACCGCAGCCCCCCGAAATATCAGCGTCTATCCGGGGATAAATTCCTTCCTCCAACACAAGTTCCCTTAACTCCTTTAAAGCTGTATCCGTTATGTTGATTACCATGACTTCATCCCTCTTCACTGATATTAATTCACATTTCTTAAACACGG
Organism: Siminovitchia sp. FSL H7-0308; assembly: GCF_037980985.1. Taxonomy (NCBI): domain Bacteria; kingdom Bacillati; phylum Bacillota; class Bacilli; order Caryophanales; family Bacillaceae; genus Siminovitchia; species Siminovitchia sp. FSL H7-0308. The sequence goes on along the minus strand of NZ_CP150282.1, from coordinate 802,390 downwards.
TTTCCCCATTATTTTTTGCTTTAACTCTTCTCCCGTCGGGGTAGCGGCCAATCCGCCGAGCGCTGTTTCCTTTAAAGTGCGCGGCATGCTTTTCCCGATATCATACATCGCTCCAATGACCTCATCACACGGAATTCTGCTCTGAATGCCGGCAAGAGCCATTTCCGCCGCTGTAAAAGCAATTGAAGTGCCGATGACATTCCTTTTAATACAAGGCACTTCGACAAGCCCGGCAACCGGATCACACACGAGTCCAAGCAGTGATTTAAGCCCCATGGCCGCTGCCTGCACCGACTGTTTAGGCGAACCTCCATTCATTTCAACGATGGCGGCCGCTGCCATGGCTGTTGCGGATCCCACCTCGGCTTGGCATCCGCCTGCCGCTCCTGAAATGAAAGCCCGGTTGGCGATCACATATCCGATGGCACTGGCAGTAAACAGGCCCATCACCAGTTCATCAAATGGAATGTCGGTATTGTCCCTGAGGGCAAAAATACATCCCGGAAGGATTCCGGCAGAACCGGCGGTGGGCGTGGCCACAATGACTCCCATCCTTGCATTTGTTTCGGAAGTCGCGAACGCATACTTCATGGCATCGACCGTTATGCTTCCTGTCAGGTAATTGCCTTTCTCTTTATATTGTTGCAGCAAGTAAGCGTCACCGCCCGAAATACCGCTTGGAGCCGTTGACTTGTCTTCAATGCCTGTTTCAATCGCGTCTTTCATCCTCAAAAGCCGCTCTTTCATTTTCTCGAAAATGTCTTTCTGGCTTCGGCCGGTCTTGCTTGCTTCCCATTCCAGCATAAGCTCGCCAATTCCCCAATTTTTTTCATGACACTGTTGGAGCAGCTCTTCCATCGAAGAGAATTCCATTCTTTTCACCTGCTTTCTGATAGATATGTTTCTTTGATCCACTCCATATCAATCTCGGTATTCAACAACAGATCCAGCCGATGCTCATTCATGTAAAAAATTTTTGAAAGCCCCCCTCCCAGGGATGCACCTCCAATTTCCAGCCCCTTGCCTTTCCTTCTGACTTCAACCATTAGCGTATTAGGGTGGTCAAAGTAAGAACATTGGTTCTCCATTTGAAACGTAACGTTCATTTTTTCATCTTGCGCAAGATCGAAGGCATAGCGAATACCCGGGTCATCCGTATCCATGCCAAGCAGGCCGCCTAAAATGGCCTTATCTGTCCCATGCCCCCGATATGTTTCCGCGAACGAATCATAGAAAGTGATATGGGCATAGTCGGGAACACCCCCGAGAAGATCATAAGCAAACTTTCCGATGGACACGACACCAGCCGTATGAGAGCTGGAAGGCCCCACCATAATTGGACCGATAATATCAAAACAACTGTTATAAATCACTTTCGCCACCCCACTTTATCTAACCAATAGCTCTTGATAAAGGGGATATTCGCGACAAAGTTGCTGTATCGTTTCTTGCACGCGCTTCGTAACAGCCGGATCTCCCTTGCTCTTTAAAATATCCGCTATAGCGCGACCAATGAGCTCCATATCTTTTTCTTTCATTCCGCGGGTTGTGACAGCAGCGGTTCCAATCCGAATCCCGCTCGTCACGAATGGACTTTCCGGATCATATGGAATTGTATTTTTATTGACGGTGATGCCTGCTGCTTCCAGCAAATGCTCCGCTTCTTTTCCAGTCAGTCCCCAAGCACGCACATCCAACAAGACAAGATGGTTATCCGTTCCGCCTGAAACGAGCCGGGCCCCCGTCTCTAATAAGGTTTCAGCAAGTTTTGAGGCATTTGACACAATTTGTTGAGTGTACGCTTTAAAGTCCGGTTGAAGCGCTTCCTTGAATGACACCGCCTTAGCAGCAATCACATGCATGAGCGGTCCGCCTTGAATGCCTGGAAACACTGCTTTGTTTATTTTTTTCATCACATCTTCATCATTCGTCACAACAATTCCCCCGCGCGGGCCTCTCAATGTTTTATGTGTTGTACTCGTAACGACATCCGCATACGGGACGGGAGAAGGATGAAGGCCACTGGCTACAAGGCCGGCAATATGGGCCATGTCCACCATTAAAATGGCTCCCGTTTTGTCCGCAATCTCTTTAAACTTGAAAAAATCTATGATTCTCGGATATGCACTTGCACCGGCAATGATCATTTTAGGACGCTCTTTTAAAGCGATGGCTTCCACCTCGTCATAATCAATCAAGTGGGAATCCTCTCTTACACCATAAGCGACGACATCGAACCATTTTCCTGACAGATTGACGGGGCTTCCATGAGTCAAATGCCCACCGTGTGATAAATTCATCCCCATGATCTTATCGCCCGGCTCCAACATCGAGAAGAAAACAGCCGTATTCGCTTGAGCACCGGAGTGGGGCTGAACATTGGCAAAATGGGCATCAAATAAAGCCGTTAACCTGGCAATCGCCAATTTTTCAACAACGTCTACGTGTTCACATCCTCCGTAATACCTTTTGTCCGGATACCCTTCCGCATACTTGTTCGTTAAAACAGAACCCATTGCCTCCATCACATCTTCACTGACAAAATTTTCAGAAGCAATCAATTCCAATGATCCATCTTGGCGCTTTCTTTCTGCCTGAATAGCCCGATAAATTTCCACATCCCCGTTTAACAAGCTCATTTTGGTTCCTCCTTTTCCCTATCTTCCCCTCCTTGTATTTTTTCGCACACAAAAAGGACAGGGGAAAGATAGCATTTTAATCTACCCTTCCTCTGTCCTGTTACCTGAGAGTTTAAAACTTCATAACGAAGTATTCCCCTTTGGTGGCCTTTACAGGCGCTCTCCAGAGACGCGTCCAAGCACGGTACTTTTACCTGAGAGATTATATCCCAAGGAATTTTTTGGGACTTGCTCCTTCGGTGCCAAACCCAACGGTTTAGTCTCTCCCGTGATTTTCATTCGCAATTATTTGATTATTTCATAATATATCTGAACTTCAAGGGATTGTCAATAAAAAAATCTTTTTCTGTACCTTACTCTTCATGAAAGCATGGCATTTATCCCTAGCCGCTGTAGAAAAAGAACTGAAAAAGGATTCGCTGAAAGTGCTATTCTCAAGATTTTTCACAACATCTAAAAGGGAAGCCTTGGCAAATTGCGTTTTTCCAATCGCTAGGATCTCTCTGCCGCGCCGCCTGGGTACTCCCGGGAATCCTCGGCCCTCTGCTTTCGATGGTTTTTGACGATTACAGGAATCATTACTCGATATGAAAAATCCCCTTGTCTTGAGAAATTGTAAGATACTCAAAATTGGTTTATTTCTTTTTGGTATATTACATGAAGTTTGAGGTCTTTTATACAGTTACTGATTAAGCCCGTTTTCGGAGGCTGAAGACTTGGGGGCAAATGAAATAATTTTTCTAGATTTGAGTCGATTGCTCGATGGGGAACTGAAATGTCAGGGATTATTTTCATGATATTTTCACGGCTGGCCAAATGGAATCCCCAGACACCAAACGACGGCACCACTGTATAATAGGCTTTCGTTTTGAAACCAGCAGTATTCAATGTTTTTGCTATGCTCCAATACACTCTCGGAGTATCCCTCGGGGAATTGGATTGGCATGAAACGACTCCTCCCGCATTCAAATGCCTGCCGGCCCCTATAAATAATTCTTTGGTATATAATAAGCTGGTTGTAGGATCGACGGGATCAGGAAAATCAACGATGATGACATCATAACCCTCCATTGTTTTCTTTAAGTATTCCATCGCGTCCATTATATGCACCTTTACCCTGCCATCCCTTAACGAGCCGGCATTTATAGCAGCAAGTGCGGGCTCCTCTTTTGCCAAACGAATCATGACGGGGTCAATATCCACAAGATCTACATGTGCTACATCAGTATATTTTAATATTTCACGAAGCGCGAGTCCGTCCCCTCCGCCTAAAATCAGTATTTTTTTTCTTGATTTTGCCAGTTCCATTGCTGGAAATACCAGTGCTTCATGGTAATACCTTTCATCAAGGGATGAAAACTGCAACTCATCATTTAGATACAATCGAAGGTCTTTTCCCTCGACAAGCAAAATATCCTGAAAACCACTGAATCCTCTATACAAGATATTGTGCTTTCCATTTATAAGTTCTTTCAGAACCTTCATGTCCGACTCATTTCCCCGCTCTTTATTTGTTACATGAAGTGGTTTTCCCGGCTCACGAATACTTTCATTTTCAGAAAAAATTCGGCTTTTATGCCCTCTTGGGATTTCATGCATAAAGACGCGCCTTGCGCCTATTTTGCGTAGAAATCTTTGTAACACATTCCAGACATCCTGATGGGAACATGTATATAAGTCCAAAGCTGTATACCTGTATTCAGGCCAAGTGTGAATAGAGAAATGGGACGAAGAGATAACGATCGTACCCGTTACTCCTTGGGGTGAAAACGTATGGAAATAAGCCATCAGAATTTCCAATTGCAGTTCTCTCAAGGACTCTAAAATCAAACTTTTTACCTCATCAGCGCTATCAATGACACTAGCATTACAATCATAGGCATCCACGATAAAATGTTGTCCTATTACGCCCGTTGCTTCCATGTCGTCCATTCCTTCCAGTCCTGATATTTTTTCGCTTCGCCCGAATCACCCATATTCCCGCAAACACATCCATAACTAACGTATGAACTTATCAATGTGCAAATGCTAAAAAATGAAAACTCTGCCTTGCTCCATTGAGCGAACGGCACGTTTTCGTCTATGAGTAGGATTCATGGATAATTCCCAATCCGTAAAACATTAATCCACTATGCTTCCGCGGTCATGAAGGAATAATGTGAGGAAGTTGGAAAAAATCATTGCGAAGCCATATAGAGTGCGACACGATACAATGAGATAAAACTCCATATATAGCGTTATTTCAATCCACGCACTCATATAGAGTGCGACGCGGATGATGATGGCACTTTAAAGGATGAAATACATATTTCAATCCATGAACTCATATAGAGTGCGAGAAAAAGAGTTTGAAAGAGTCATTTCAGGAATCCGATTTTCAATCCACGCACTCATCATAAAGAAAAACTTCCAGCAATGGACGCAGACCTACAAGATGTAAGCCAAGCAAGGTTGCCATACGATGTCGCGTTCTTTCCTCCACCCCCGTTCCCCACTGAACACAGCAAGACAAAGGCCAAGATCGAGTTCAGTCCATTTTACTGTGTAAATTCCTCACGCTCTATTCGGGATAGAGCGAAACTTCATGCGGCGAAGGTTGTTATTCCGCTTTTTGTTCGTTAAGCCAATCCGGCACTGGGTGTTGGACCAACTAGCTTTTCTCCGGACATCATCCTTTCTTCAGGGGGGCATGACAGGATGTTAATGCCGGGTCAAGCGAAATTTCAAGGAACGAAAGCTTTTATTCAGCTGATTGTTCGTTAAGCCAATCGGGCGGATACTGGTTGTTTGAACCCATTGTTTACTTTTTTCGGGTCCTTTCTGCAAAGGGCCTTACTGCCGGTTAATGCGGGATCAAGCGAATTACGTTTATTCCGCTACATATTTCCCTCTTATGTTCTTGTTCTTCCGCTGATGATGTCCCCAGCATTCCGTCAATATTTTTCTCGCCGCAAAAACCGAGAGTGCGGAATCATCCAATTTAGGTGACACTTCCACGACATCAAAACCAATGACAGGAAGCTCAAACAAGCCGTATAACAAATCAAGCAGCTCTCGGCTATCCAAACCGCCAAACTGCGGCGTTCCGGTTCCCGGGGCATAAGCTGGATCAAGCGAATCGATATCCACTGTAATATAAATTTGTTCAAATCGGGCCATTTTGGATTGAATAGTTTCCAATGTTTTTTCCACACCATTTCTTCTTACTTCGAGCGCTTTGATCATATTCATGTCATGATTCTGAATAAACGCCAGCTCCTCTGACTCGACAGAACGTACTCCCACAAAGAAGATACTCTCCGTATCCGGCACATTTTCCAGTTCCAAAGCACGCCTTCCGGTAGAACCATGCGAGAGTAAATCTCCCCCCATTTCATGACACAAATCAAAGTGGGCATCAATGTGGATGATGCCAAAAGGCTTTTCCAAAGCTCTGTCAATGCCTTTTAAGACAGGAATCGTCGTAGAATGGTCACCGCCGATCATCGTTAGCAGTTTGCCTGATTTAGCGATAGAGTAGGCGGCTACTTCTGCTTGCAAAAAGATTTCATCACGGCTGGCACCTTCCATATCCCCCAAGTCCAATATCTTTAAGGACGAGAGATCTTCCCATCTTTCCGTTGTCGGGGGAATTGTATAGGTTATATTGCGAATAGCGGCCGGGCCTTCTTTTGCACCCGAACGGAAGCTGACCCCTCCATCATATGGAATCCCGTAGACAACAATATCCGCCTCTTCCATATCAATGCCTGGACGGTTTAACCCAGCCCAAATACCCTCTTCTTGGATCATCTTAGAAACCTTTTTCAAATGTCATCCCTCTTTTTCTATCAATATTTCAAATCAGTCTAGTAAGCCCTTACATTATGTTCTATCTTATCTGTATTTGTTTCATTTGGGAAATAAAAAAACGGCCCATCGACCCCATAATCGCTTTCTTGAAAGAGCTATTGGGAGTTTGCCATTAATCATTTTAACTATTAAAGCAAGTACATGAAAAAGCACGATCTTCCTAGCTGGAAAACGATCGAAATGAGCAGTGTAACACCCTCCATTGGGATAGGATTCCTTTATTGACAATCGCTTTAATTGAAAAAGCTCTCGAAAACGCTCGGACAGAAAATTTCCTTCATTCTGGCACAGCATTTTGGATTCTGAATTAAAGATAAGAGCTTCGGCAGATGCCAGCACCTAAGGATCTTTCTTCTTCCAAAGGAACCCAACCGCCAATAAGGGAAAATGGGCTTCTCTAAAACATTCCTGAGGGGGTGTCCGAAAAGTAATATCGCAGCTTGAAACAAAAAATGCTGTAAAATCAACATTCTTTGGTTTTACACTGTAGTGCATTTACTCTGAATTGGACTTCTTAGACAGCCCCTTATGTTTACATTCCGGCTCTTTTACACTCTCCCCTTCATCCACTTCCCGATTTCGCTCACAACTTCCCTGTTTAAGGATGGCGGAAAGTAATGCGTAACATGCTTAAAATATCTCGTTTCCACTTTCTTGCCAAGTTCCAATAGTCTTTTTTCCAGCCGATATGCATGTTCAATCGAAACATGTTCATCGCGCTCGCCATGAACAATCAGTACGGGACAACGAAGATGCTCAAGCTCGTACAAAGGAGTGCGGTATGTATATGCTTGAAGTGCCGTTTTAGGCGACCCGCCAATAACACGCTTCATCATCCGGCGCAAATCTTTCCGCTCGACATATGTCAATGCCATATCCGCTACTCCTCCCCATGTCACGAGAGAAGCGGCCGTTTTGTGTTTAATGGCGGTCAACAATGCCATCACGCCGCCGCGAGAAAAACCGAAAATGTGAATGCGATCCTCCAGGACTGCCGGGTGGCTCTTTAATACAGCCAATGCCGAAAAAGCATCCTTCCGGTCCTCCCCGGCAAAATCTTCATTTCCTTCACCCCCGCGATTTCCCCGATAAAACGGAGCAAAGACAACGAAGCCTTCCGAAGCAAATTGGCCGATGCGTGCCGGCCTCACCATCCCGACATTTTTAATGCCGCCCCTTAAATATAAAAGGCCATCATACATACCCGCCTCGGTCGGCTCCGCGAGCAATCCCTTCACGCAGAGCCCCGCAGACATATATGTCATTAAATACATGCGTACGTTCGGATTGGGAGATGGGAACAACCATTTCTCAATGATTGAAGTTTCATTCATGACTCGTTCCTCCTGCCATCAAAATTTGTTTCACATATTTAAACATCCATCATACGATATGTTAGCCCAATTTCACGGCGTTTTACAAACATTGATGGGAGGTTCTTTCGTGAAAATATCGCTAAAGGTTGGAATGATACTCATTGCATCATTTCTATTGCTGATTGGCGCGGCATGCTCCAACAAGAAAGATGCAGTGCAAAAAGTCAGGCTTGCTGAAGTGACCAGATCTGTTTTCTACACCCCGCAATATGTGGCGCTGGAAAAAGGATTCTTTAAAGAAGAAGGGCTCGACGTTGAATTAAAGACGACCTGGGGCGGTGATAAAACAATGACGGCTCTCTTATCAGATGCAGTCGATATTGCCCTCGTCGGCTCGGAAACTTCGATTTATGTATATGCCCAAGGTACCAGTGATCCTATCATTAACTTCGCGCAGCTGACGCAAACCGATGGAACTTTCCTCGTATCACGCGAAAAAGTCGACCACTTTGACTGGGAGATGCTAAAAGGAACCACTTTTCTCGGCCAGCGAAAAGGAGGCATGCCGCAAATGGTTGGCGAATTTGTTTTGAAAAAGCACGGCATCGATCCTCAGCAGGACTTGGAGCTAATCCAAAACATCGATTTCGGAAATATTGCCAACTCATTTGCCTCCGGCACCGGAGATTACGTCCAACTCTTTGAACCGACTGCATCGGTGTTTGAAAAGGAAGGAAAAGGTTACATCATCGCTTCATTCGGTGAAGAATCGGGTCATGTTCCTTATACGACATTTATGGCAAAAGAAACCTATCTGAAAGAAAACGAGGAAACAGTAGAAAAATTTGTAAGAGCTCTTTATAAAGCCCAGAAATGGGTTGAAAAAAGCAGTGGAGAAGAGATAGCGGAGGTCGTACAGCCTTATTTTGAAGACTCGGACATTGAAACATTGGCCGTTGTCATTGACCGGTATAAAAATCAAGGTTCGTTTGCTGAGAAAATGACGCTAACAAAGGAAGGGTGGGAAAATTTGCAGGCCATTATGAAAGAAGCTGGCGAGCTCCCGGAAAGAGTGGATTACGACAAACTCGTCAATACAAACATCGTTGAAAAGGTGATGGCTGAATAACTTTATTGAATAAGAAGGAGGTCAAAACATCGTGAGCTTCCTTGTGGCAGAACAAATAGAACATCATTATTTTTCCCCTTCATCAGTCAAAATCGCCTTGAAGGATGTATCTTTTACTGTAAATGAAGGTGAGTTTATTTCACTGATCGGGCCATCCGGCTGCGGAAAAACAACACTGCTTTCCATTGTTTCGGGACTGTTAAAACCGACAACCGGAGATGTAAAGATTGATGGCAAGCCACCGGAATCGCAAAAAAGCAGCATCGGTTATATGCTGCAGCAAGATTACTTATTTCCTTGGAAAACAATCGAGGACAACACGTTAATCGGACTAAAACTTAACGGGAAGCTCAATCGTGAAACGAAAGAAAATGCCATTCGTTTTTTAAGGCAGATCGGACTAGGTGATGTGGAAAAATCCTATCCCCGCCAGCTTTCCGGAGGAATGCGCCAAAGGGCGGCATTGGCTCGAACCATGGCAGTCCAGCCTAAACTGCTGCTTCTGGATGAACCATTTTCCGCACTGGACTACCAAACCAAGTTAAAGCTCGAAGATCTAGTGTTCCATATATTAAGAAGCTACCATAAAACAGCTGTTCTTGTCACACATGATATTGCCGAAGCCATTTCCATGAGCGATCGCATACTGCTTTTTGCGACGAATCCGGGACGGCTTCATAAAATATTTCACGTCCCAGAGGAACTCCGAAACACCAGTCCTTTCGAATCCAGGACGAAAGATGCTCACCATGAATTATTCGGAACCATATGGAAGGAGTTGGAATCCCTTGAAAAAGAAGTCCGTTGATCCTTTCCTCCTTCATGAGCAATACAAACAGCAGATTGTGATTGAAAAGCGCTGGATTCGTTTTTACCAATTTCTCATTCTGACCGCCTTTTTCATTGTTTGGGAGGCAGGGAGTCGCAACCAATGGCTGGACCCGCTTATTTTCAGCTATCCCTCCAAAGTGTGGGCTCTGCTGATAGAACGAATCGCCGACGGTTCTCTATTTTCACATGTGGGAGTCACAGTGTTCGAGACGGTACTCGGCTTTATTTTGGGCACTTTTCTGGGAACCATTCTGGCCGCTATTTTATGGTGGTCCCCATTTCTTTCAAAGGTGCTTGATCCATACCTCGTTATCTTAAACGCGATGCCAAAGGTGGCGCTGGGACCGATCCTGATCGTCGGTCTTGGTCCCGGATTTACATCGATCATTGCGATGGGGGCGATCATATCCATCATTATTACGACAATCGTTGTCTATACGGCATTTCGGGATGTCGACGAAAACTATTTAACAGTACTCCGGACATTTGGCGCCGGTAAGAGACATATTTTTCAAGAGGCGGTTTTGCCCGCATCCTTTCCAACGATTATTTCAACATTAAAAGTCAATGTCGGTCTTTCCTGGGTCGGTGTCATTGTCGGTGAGTTTCTCGTTTCGGCAAAAGGTCTCGGGTATATGATTGTTTACGGGTTTCAAGTATTCAATTTTACGCTCGTCATGCTCGCTCTCTTGCTCATTGTCATTTTTGCCACAATCATGTATATGCTTGTTGAATTGCTGGAAAAAAAGCTCCTTAAAGATCACCGTTAGGGGGGCATCTAAAAAGCCCCAACACGGGACTGTCCGGAAAGTCCATAAATACCGATTTCTGTGACAGCCCCGTCAGTTTCTCACCGTACTGTCAGTGGTATCATCTTTTTACAAAAGCTATCCGCCATAATAGAGTCTTCTCCTGTATGAGACTTGTTGAAAGTCTTTGAAAAGGTTTCCATTTTTTTTGAAAAAGACACTCGCCTGTTTGTAATTCACCTTCCACAAGCCCCATCTGTCTATGGATAATATATTCAACAGGCGCCATTTCTGGCAATTTTCTAGAATACAAGACGATAAGAATTTTTAACATTCCATCACCTATTCAGGAAAGATTGATCATCATTAAATAGCGATTTTGTTTTTCTTGTTTTAACCTCATCGAACCAAAAAAAGTGCTGCCTTTTTGCGTGAGAGCCTTGGGATTTTGAAATCATTTCAGTTGTTGTATTCGAACACCATTTCGTAGAAGTGATGACTTCCGGTTTAAACTATTTATCAAATTTGAATTATTTGATTCTTTAAAATAAATAGGTATAATATACTGTTAAATAAATATTTTTATATTTTTTAAAATTGATAGATTTCTGCTAGACGGTGGTTACCATTCGAAGATCATAAAAAAACGCTTAGCGCTACCCAATGAAACGGGAGGGATTCATATGAGCGATCGTTTATTAGAAATTAAAGATCTAACAACCTCTTTCAGAATAAAAGATCAATATTACGCCGCGGTCGATCATGTCTCTTTATCGGTCAATAAAAATGAGACGCTGGCGATTGTAGGTGAGTCGGGTTCCGGAAAAAGTGCTTTAGCATTCTCCATCATGCGCTTGCATAATCGCGCTAAAATAGAAGGCCTTATTTACTTTCATGGCCAAGACATCATGAATTTACCGATTGGGAAGTTAAATAAGTTGCGTGGTAATGATATGGCGATGATTTTTCAAGACCCTTTAGCCGCTTTAAATCCACTCATGACAATTGGAGACCAAATTGGTGAAGCATTGTTGCTTCACAATAAACAACTATCCAAGCAAGACCGTCAAAGTAAGGTAGTTCATTTACTAAAACAAGTCGGTATACCCAGACCGGAGTATACATGTGAGCAATATCCCCATCAACTGTCAGGAGGCATGCGGCAACGGGTTGTGATTGCCATTGCTATTGCCAATAAACCAAAACTACTCATTGCCGATGAGCCCACAACAGCTTTAGATGTCACTATTCAAGCGCAAATATTACGGTTAATCAATGATTTAAAAAACAAAATGGGAACGGGGGTCATTTTAATCACCCATGATTTAGGGGTGGTTGCAGAGATGGCAGATCGCGTAGCAGTCATGTATGCGGGGCAAGTCGTTGAAGTGACAAATGTTCACACTTTGTTTAAAGAGCCGTTACACCCCTATACCAGATCGCTATTAAACTCCATACCAAGTACTGATCAAATAAAAGATAAGCTTCATGTGATTCAAGGAATTGTCCCTTCTTTACAAAAAATGCCGCGCGAAGGGTGTCGATTTTCCGCCCGGATTCCGTGGATAGATAAAACAGCACATGAATCGCATCCGGAATTGCGTCAAGTAGCTCCTGGCCATTTTGTCCGCTGTACATGTTATCAGCACTTTTATTTTCCGGATGAAATCGACAAGGAGGTAACTGCATATGGCACTTTTAGAGGTTGAAGACTTAAAAGTCCACTTTCCCATTCGTGGAGGCATTTTAAATCGTAAAATTGGTGAGATCAAAGCTGTAGACGGGGTTTCCTTTTCAATTGAAGAAGGCAAGACTTACGGGCTTGTAGGGGAATCAGGTTCAGGAAAAACCACATTAGGCCGAGCGATTATTGGTTTAAACCATGTGACTGACGGAAAAATCCGATTTTCGAGTGTCGATTTAACAAATGTAAAGTCAAACAGAAAAGAGATTCGAAAAGAGATTCAGATGGTTTTTCAAGATCCTTACTCTTCATTAAACCCCAAAAAAAGAGTACTGGATATTGTTGCAGAACCGCTGCGCAACTTCGAAATATTATCAAAAACAGAAGAAAGAAAAAAAGTGCAAGAATTACTGGAACAAGTTGGTTTAACGGCGGAAAATATGTATAAATATCCACATCAATTTTCAGGAGGACAGCGCCAGCGAATTGGCATTGCCCGAGCAATCGCGTTAAAGCCGAAATTAATTATAGCGGATGAGCCGGTATCTGCTCTTGATGTATCGGTTCAAGCTCAAGTTTTAAATTTCCTAAAGGATATCCAAAAGGATTTACATTTGACATATCTTTTTATTAGCCATGATTTAGGTATTGTCAAACATATGTGTGATCAAATCGGCATCATGTACAAAGGAAGGTTTGTCGAGCAAGGTTCTAGAGATGATATTTTTCATAATCCGCAACATATCTATACGAAACGCCTTATTGCCGCAATTCCGGATATTGACCCTTCCAATCGAGAAAAACAGCAGAAATGGCGGGATAAAGTAGAGAAAGAATATAACAGACATTATGACGATTATTTTGATCATGAAGGGATGGCTTACGGCTTACGGAGTATATCCAATACACATTTAGTCGCGTTGCCAGAGAAAGGTGATAACAATGTGGAAATTTATTGTTAGACGACTGTTGATTACCATGCCGCAAATCATTTTGTTGAGTGTATTGGTCTTTATTATGGCGCAAATGATGCCTGGAGATGCCTTATCAGGTTTAATCGATCCGAATATTGATCCGGCTGCGATCGAAGAACAACGGGAAAAATTAGGGCTTAATAATCCTTGGTATGTGCAATATGCTGATTGGGTTACCTCAGCTTTGCAAGGAGATTTAGGGCAATCTTTCCGTTTTAAAATGCCGGTTGAAGAACTGATTGGCGAGCGGCTTGTTAATACATTTTGGCTTTCTTTGGTAACGTTAATTTTCACTTATATGATAGCGCTTCCTCTTGGTATTATAAGCGGTCGTTATCATGATACTTTACGTGATCAATTAATCTCCGGGTATACGTATATCGGGTTTGCGACACCGTTGTTTATTTTCGCGCTTGTCATGTTGTGGGTTTTTGGCTATACACTTGGCTGGTTTCCTACAGGGGGGAGCGTTACACCGGGGTTAGAACCCGGGTCATTCGCCTATATTATGAGCAAGTTTAACCATATGCTGTTGCCAGCTTTGTCAATGGCGCTCATTACTACTGTAAGTACAGTCCAATATTTGCGAAGTGAAATTATTGATACGAAGCAAAAAGACTTCGTCATCACGGCGCGAGCAAAAGGCGCTTCGGAGTCCCGGGTTTATAACAAGCATATTTTGCGAAATTCTATTCTGCCGATAGCAGCATTTTTAGGCTTTGAGATTACTGGCTTAATTGGCGGAACCATTTTTATTGAGACGATTTACAGTTATCCGGGAATGGGACTCTTATTTATGGAATCTATCTTACAACGCGACTATAGTGTGGTAACATCTGTTGTCTTATTATTAGGCATTGCTTCTATTTTAGGGGCGTTACTATCAGATATTATTTTAAGTTTAGTCGACCCCAGAATACGGATCAAGTAAGTTTATTCTGATAGGCATGGAGGTGATACCTGTTGGAACAAGTAAATGTTGAAACGATGAATACAGGGACGGAACAAGCTCCTGATATGTTGCAAATTATTTGGCGAGAAATCGTCCGCGATAAAATCGCACTTTTTTCACTACTATTTCTTGTGATCATTACAGCATTTGTCTATGGTATTTCTTTATTTTTAAATCAAGCAGAAATTGTTAAAGTTGATTTATTTGCCATTAACGAGCCTCCGTCTTCCGAATATTGGCTCGGAACCGATTATGGCGGGCGGGATATTTTTGGCCAGCTTATTATCGGAACACGCAACTCTTTATCCATCGCTTTACTAGTTACATTAATGACAGGAATGATTGGCATTATTTACGGATTGGTTTCCGGCTATTACGGTGGAACAATCGACAATATCATGATGCGAATTGTTGATTTCTTCTTAATCTTACCTTTTTTAATGATTGTTATTGTATTTGTAGCGATTGTGCCCAAATACAGCATATGGTCATTTTCTTTCATTATGACAGCCTTTTTATGGATGGGAAAAGCTCGTCTAATCCGTTCAAAAGCATTGCAAGAAAGAGAGTTGGACTATGCCCAAGCTTCCAAAACATTAGGTACACCAGATTGGAAGATTATGTTTACGCAAATACTGCCTAACTTAAGTTCCATTATTATTGTCACCATGACATTAAACTTAGCTGCCAATATCGGTTTGGAATCCGGGCTATCCTTTTTAGGATTTGGGTTTCCTGAATCGACTCCAAGCTTGGGGACATTGTTGGGATATGCGCGCAATCCGCAAACATTGGAGCTCAGATGGTGGGTTTGGCTGCCGGCTGCGGCAATGATTTTTCTACTAATGTTGGCTGTTCGCAATGTTGGAGAAGCTTTAAAGCGCGCGACGGATGCCAGACAACGCAGGGGGTGATAAATAAACACGGCATTTTTTAAGCTACTTACATCATATAATGATGGTAAGGATGAAGTCACCATGGCAGAAATGAAAAAAGGGGAGGTTCATTGAATGAGCAGTAAAAGAAAATGGCGCCGCATGCTATATGCATGTACGCTTGGGCTGCTGCTTGCTTTGGCGGCATGCAGCGGTAAAAAGGACAGTATGGCAGATGAGTCTGGTGATAAGAAGACAGAAAAAGAGAGTAAACAGGTATATTCCATTGATGACTTTAAACTGGAGAAGACAAACAAAGGAAAAGCCATAGATGGTGGGCATTTTAAATACGGCATCGTTTATGATACACCTTTTGAGGGAATCTTAAATTATAATTTTTCCTCAGGGGTACCTGATGGAGAGATTATTGATTGGTTTTATGGTGGGTTACTAAATGCTGATAAAAATCATAATATAACGCAAGATGGCGCCGCAACATTTGAAGTAGATGAAAGTGGCAGAGTGTTTACCTTTAAGATTCGGGATAATGTCAATTGGCATGATGGCAAACCGGTAACCGCCGAGGATTGGGCATTTGCTCATGAAGTGATCGGACATCCTGATTACACGGGGGTCCGGTATAATGATGATTTTATTAATATTGAAGGAATGGAAGAGTATCATAGCGGGAAAGCCGACTCTATTTCAGGGATTGAAGTGCTTGATGACAAAACTTTAAGAATAACGTATAAAAAAGCATCCCCTTCTTTATTAAGTGGCGGTGTTTGGAGTCGGCCTTTAGCGAAGCATATCTTTAAAGATATTCCGGTAGCCAAAATGGAGGAATCCGACGCGGTGCGGAAAAATCCGATTGGCTTCGGCCCGTTTAAAATAGAAAGCATTACCCCGGGAGAAGCTGTAGTGATGACAAAAAACGAAGATTATTGGGAGGGAGAACCAAAATTAGATAAGGTGACGCTTAAAATCATTAACCCTAAAACGGTCGTCCAAGCATTAAAAACAGGTGAAGTGGATACAGTTGATAGTTTTCCAGCCGATCAATACCCGGATAATGCGCAGATGTCTAATGTTGAATTTTTAGGCAATATCGAAATGTCTTACACTTATATTGGTTTTAAATTAGGAACATGGGATAAAGAAAAGAAAGAAGTAAAGCCTGACCCAAAGAAGAAAATGGCCGATGTGAATTTGCGTAAAGCGATGTGGCACGCAATTGATAACGACGCAGTAGGGAAACAGTTTTATCACGGGTTACGCTGGAGAGCGAACACCTTAATCCCACCATCACATCCAACTTTTCATGATAAAGATAACCCGGGATTAACATATGACCCGGAAAAAGCAAAGAAAATCTTGGATGAGGCCGGTTATAAGGATGTCGATGGGGATGGCATGCGCGAAGATCCGCAAGGAAAAGAACTGGTGATTAACTTTGCGTCCATGTCTGGTGGAGATGTGGCTGAACCGCTTGCTAATTTCTATATTCAAGCTTGGAAAAATGTTGGCTTACATGTTCAATTGTTAGACGGTCGTTTGCACGAATTTAACTCCTTTTATGATCGAGTCGGAAACACGGGAGAAGATGATCCGGCGATTGATATCTACATGGCGGCATGGAGTGTAGCAACAGATGTCAATCCTGCTGGTACCTATGGCCGCAAAGCATTGTTTAACTTTCCACGTTATGCAAGTGAAGAAAATGATAGGTTGTTAGATGAAGGAGCATCCGAAAAAGCGATGGATCAGGAGTATCGTCAGGAAGTGTATAAAGAATGGCAACAGTTAATGGTAGATGAAGTTCCCGTTATCCCAACGCTTTATCGCGCTGAAATCACGCCTGTTAATCATCGCGTGTTAAACTATACCGTAGAGTATTATGGCTTAGACCGGCATGAAATTGCGGTAACCCAGGAAGAACCAATCAAAGAAAAATAATAGCTGTTACACGGCTGTTTGCATGAATAAAATGTGTTAAACGGCTTGATCCCTGTATTCTAGAGGGTATTAAGCCGTTTGATCTTTTTTGATCGCCGATACGTAAAGGTTTGTCAAGGCAGACTGGCGGTGCGCTTTTCATTTTTGTTGTATGCATCACTTCTGGAAATCAGTGTTATGATCAGTTTTTTGTCAACCCATTCAAAAAGCTTTTGCTTCAAGAATAATTCTATGATATCGAGTAATGTATTTTCTGCTGTTGAAAAGGGGCTTCCTTTTTTCTAAACGGATTGGTCTTAACATTTTGGAAATGTTTGTGGTTAGAGTGTCCAGAAAATCAGGTGTTACTGACTTTCTGGACAGCATCTTTTCAATGCTTCTTCTACGACTCGGTCTTTCATGATAAAACTGAATTCCTCACCATGTACTTTCGCAAGCAAATCGCCCTGGACGAAAACGGGGCCTTTTGTTTCATGATAATGATTCTTTTTTTCCAGTTTCAGTATGTTTGCCAAAACAATCGCTTTGACAAATGATGCGCCAGTTTTTTCTTCCACCAAATATTCTCCGACATATGCTTGGATGTTCGCAACAGCCCCGGTTTCTTCATAGATCTCCCTGATGGCTGCATCTTCAACGGATTCCCCCTTTTCCAATTTACCGCCGGGGAATTCCAAACCTCTTGCGGGATGGTTTGTTAACAGCCATTCATCTCGATATCGGCAAATCGCCAAAACATGGCCTGGACTTTGTTGAAAGGCGTTTTTTTGAAAAGCGAGCGTTACACGCTTTCCTTTTTGATCAAAAAACTGTATGCTCATGTGAGATCATCCTTTAATTGGTTATCGAACCAATTATAAAGAAAAGGAGTCACATGTCAATCACTTTTAAACCCGTCCAAAATGCCAAGGCTTTTGACATGTTGCTTTGCTTCGGCATCTCCCAGTTCGTAAATCATCGTAAAAATTTTGTGCAGGCTTTCATCATGGGCATCATTAGTCGGGTCGTGAGAATACTCAACAAATGGAACATGCGCGCGAAGGAAATCACCTATGCTGTTATCCTGCATCATATCAAATACTGCGCGCATCTCTGTTATTTCTTCATCGGTGGCTTCAATTTTAAATTCCCATGGGGACGCGTTCGGAACCCTCATAATTTCGCCGGCTCCAACGGAGATATAGTAAGTTTTCTTTTCCTCGTTCACTGTTATGACTCCTTCAACCAATTTTTTATGCATATTTTGCCTTGCACAATCTTATTTTATTCTTAATAATGGGATTAATAGTGACTCTGATTTATTACTTCAATGATGGGTATATATAAAAGGAGCAGCGTATTCTGAAAGGGGGTTGATCAAAATGAAACTGATTGATGAGTTATTTGAATTATACCGGGATAAATTAACCGGAGAGGAAGAAGATTTAGACATGATTACTTTTGCCGTTTTGGAAGGGTATGATCACGAAGATCTGTTGGAAATTGTAAAAGAAATGGACGAATATGAGTTGCAATATTTTATCAGGCTGTACTTGCTTGAAACACTAAAAGGTAAATTCGCCCAATTGGAAGGAAAGAAAGAAGATTCTTCATCTTATTATAGACCATTGCATTAATACATACATTTTCAAAGAAACAAATTGGCGCATGCTACGTTAGCTATGCGCCTTTATTCGTTCGAGAAGAAGTCTTTTTCAGCTGCTTGCAAATAGTAAGGTAAGGTGCTCAACTAGTGTGTCTTGCTATTTCTAACGATGCTTGAAATTTTCAGGTTAGAGTCAGGGATTGCTTGAGCGCCTACTTTCACCCAGACATCCCTTGGGAGCACCGAGAATCCCTATTCAATCCCTCAACCACGCGTCCATCGTCACACTTGCAGCATTTGGCATCCATCCCCTCTTGTTGATTGAAAAAAATGATATATGAAGAACTTGTCTTCCTCATAAATGCCTTATTTATCCATATAGATTATTTCCCCAGCATGAGACGATGATTATGAAACATTTTCAGGGCAATCGGAAATAGTAAGCCGATGATAACAACATAACATCCCACCGCGATCAAAAATGCCGCAACGGTCAATTGGCCGGTAAATGCATCGCGGACAAATATAAACAGATTCATGAACGGGATGGAATATAAAGCAAGATTTAACGATTCGTTTGTAAAGAACATGAACAGCATTGGAAGCGTCATCAGACCCATAACCGGCGTAATATAATATCCGGCTTCCTTTACCGATTTGGCCAGCATACTTAAAATCATTTCAACCTCCGCCATGAAAATGGCGAACAGAACAATGATAACAACGCTCATGGAAACAAATAACAGTGGATGCTCCAGCGCGCCCAGCCCTTTTTTAAGTTCCGTCGTAAAATTCATGAGTAGGCTGAGCAGCCCAATGCACAGCAAGCCCGTAAAAATGCCCAGGAGTGATATAGTCAGCCATTTTGCCAATAAAATTTTTATCGGTTTTACAGGCGTTATGAGCAATGCTTCGATTGTTTTCTTTTCCTTTTCTCCCGCAAACAGCTCGGTGGCGGATGGATAAGAACCGTTTGCGATCGCGATCGGAATGAGTAAAGGAATCAAAATGGACAACATAAAGGAAGCGATCGCATCATCTTCATCTTTCGTTGTCTTCGTTTCTATTTGAAAGACTTCAAGCACAGACGGATCCAGTTGCTGTTCTTTCAAACGAAGTTGAATGGTCTCATTTTGCCAGTTGGAAAAAACGGTTTGTACAAGACTGAAGGCGTTTGATGACTCCTGGCTCCCGGGATCAAAGTAAATATGTACAGGGATTTTCTCTTGCTTTTTTAGCTTTTCGTTCCAAGCGAAATCGATCGAAATCCCGATCTGGGCCTCTTTCTCTTCAACCGCTTTTTGCACATCTGCATATTCCTTGATTGTCGCATCAGGCAAATACGTTTCTAACTGATCGATGAATTCTCGGTCCGCTGCTTTCTCAACACCGACTTGGAAGCTTTTATCACTGTGGGAGGTCAAGATTTTATCATAAAAGATCGTTAATGCCATCATCATCAATAAGGGCAGCAAAACAAGCAGAGTAATGCTCCTTTTATCGCGAAGTACATCTTTCATCTCTTTTAAAAATATCGTTTTAAACATATAAATCACCCCTAACTACTTTTGAAGTGAATAAATAATTCAGATCCCTGCTGTTTTCTGCTTCATATAACTCTTCCAATCCACCTTCATATACAATCTGTCCTTTGTGCATCATAATAACATCCTCGCAAAGATGGGCGATTTCATCCATAATATGAGTAGAAAAAACAATCGTTTTCCCCGCACTCTTAAACTGATAAATAAATTCACGAAAAATATTGGAAGAAGTAATATCCAGGCCCGTCGTTGGTTCATCAAATAAAATAATATCCGGATCATGAATTAGTGTGCGGGCAATCGCCACTTTTTGTTTCATGCCCTTTGAGAAGCCTTCCACTTTTCTATCCATATATTTGCGCATGCCAAAGCGTTTCGCCAGCGTTTCTATTCTGTTTTTAATATCATGTTGCGTCATGCCGTAAAGATTCCCAAAATACTCCAGATTTTCTTTGGCTGTCAAGCGGTTATACAAGCCGGTTTCCGAACCAAACAAAACACCGAGTCGGCGTCTCACTTTTTCTTTATGATGAAAGATATTTTCACCATCAATCGAGATGGTTCCTTCATCCGGTTCAATCAGCGTACAAAGCATGCGCAATAACGTTGTTTTTCCCGCGCCATTTTCCCCGATCAGACCTGTCACATGCCCTTTTCGTATTTGCAACGATACATAATCAACCGCTTTTATCACTTGCTTTTTATCTTTAAATTGTTTTGAGACATGCGCTACTTGAATCATTTTCACTCATCTCCTTTTTGCACTCAATCTTATTGTATATCGATAAGGAGACTCCGTCTGCCACCATGTCGCGAAGGGGGAGTTATATGTCGCAAAAAGAGCGAAGGATGGATTACTTGGCCTGTCCCTACATGATTTTCCTGAATATTGCTGAGAAATGCTTTATAATAATACATAGATTTTTCAAAGGAGCTTTTCAGATGAGGGTTGGAATCGTCGATGATAGATTCATTGATCTCGAAAAAATAAAGTTTATATTGGAGCCGATAGATGACGTTGAGATTGTCTTTGCCACAACCGATTCCGAAGAAGCCTATTTGGAAATTCAAAAAAACAAGATCGACCTCTTGATAGCCGATATCGAAATGCCGGGCATTTCGGGATATGAACTTGCAGACTTTATCCAAATGCATGGACTGCTGATCACGGTCATCTTTGTGACAGCCAAGAGCGGTTACGCCGTTCATGCTTTTGAACTGAATGTCCATGATTATATTTTGAAACCGTATAAAAAAGAGCGTCTGCTACAGGCATTGGATAAATATCGGGAAAAGCAGCACTCCGGAAATCTTACGGGCAGGCTTGTCCTAAAGCAAAAAGGACGCATTGAATTGATTCCCAAAAAAGACATCATCTTTGTTGAACGAACAGGACGCACCACAACAATCCATACCAGTAACGATACTTTTATCACATATATGACGATCACGGAGCTGGAGGGGAGTCTTAGGGAACACCAATTTATCCGTTCCCACCGTTCCTTTATCATTAATCTTCATTATGTAAAAAGCTTTTCGGTTTATACAAAAAAATCATACAGTGTATCATTTGAAGGTACAAAAAACATCGCCATGTTAACGAAAGAAAAAATGGATTACTTGCAAAAGTATTATTTTTGAGGTGAAAAGGTGGAATTATTCATACTTCTGATTCCATGGGTTTTGGCGGTCGGATGGATGTTCTGGACGAAACATCTGATGATCGCTGCTCTATTATGCATCGGGGCACTTTTACATATTCCGCTTGCGAAAAAAGGCCCTGCTCCATTTTTATGGCTTGTCATGTCCGCTTTATTGCAATTATGCTGGATTGCCGCGGCATTTTTCACGGACACGCCCTTTTTAATGCTCGGAATGATTGCGCAGCTTATTGCGTTATTGGTGATGATGCAAACGGTTCGGGAAGAAAAACAAAGAAGAATGGCCATGGCTGCAAACTTTGAACAACAAAAAGCCTTATTATATGAATTAAGAAGACAACGGCACGATCTTCAAAAGCATGCAGCGGCCCTATTGCATCATGACGGGGAATCCGGGGCAATATCAGCCTATAAGGCTGATGTACATTCCCGCTATATCGAATTGGATCAAATCATTCGCGGTGAATCCAATGTCATCGCGGGCATTTTATACTCATATCTTGAACAAGCAAAGGAACAGGAAGTTGTCTTGGACTATCACATCCAACACCCTTTATCGGGATTGCCGCTCTCTGAATTCGAATGTGTCTCATTTTTAGGAAATATGTTGGAAAATGCTATTGAAGCCGCAGCCGAATTTGGCAAAAATAAGGAGAAACCGGGTAAAGTGTGCCTAATATGCCGAAGACAGAGCGGCATCTGGATCATTCATTGCCAAAACGATACCCTGCCCCTTCCCGAACACATAATCGAACGAATGTTTACGAACAAAGCAACATCTACAAAAGCGGGACATCACGAAGGAATCGGAACGCAGGAAATCAATAGAATCGTCAATAAATACCGTGGAGTGCTCGATTTTTCCGTGATTCAAAATCAATTTACATTAAAAATAAAAATCCCGGATATTAGAGAAAACAAGCGAAACGCATCAAAATCTTCAATGGATTAGAGGGATTATCCAAAAAGGGTCGTTCTTTTAAAAAAAATTTTAATAAAGAGAACATATCCAAAGACCGACAAATTGCCTGATTGCCCCCTTTTCTTAGATGCGATTCCGCCCCTCTTTGCGGGTTTATTCAGTTGGAAGGGATCATCAACCGGGAGTAATGGCCAGTTTTATGCTTTCTTCTCTTGGGCGGGGACGATCAGCCGGGGGTGATGAACAGGTTTGCGACTTCCTCTCTTGGTTCCGAATGATGATGGGCTTTCGTTTTACTCCCTTGAATAGCGCGGAATGGTGACCGGCATTTGGGCTTCTTTCCATCATTGGGTCACGGATAAATCGGGAAGATGTCCGTTCTTTCGATTACCTCCATTTACAGACAATCCAATCCTACAAATGCAAAATCAGTCAGAGAAAAATGTTTTTTTCTTCCGACTGATTAGTTTTGAGGGCTTTTTTGACAGGCCCTTCTTCGTCATGTTCATTTAATCTTTTTCTGTTCTTACAACAAGGACATCACATTCAGCGTGGCGGGTAATGTGTTCGGAAACGCTGCCAAGAAACATTCTTTCCACCGCAGTCACCCCGGTGGCTCCACAAATAATGAGGTCGGAACCAGTTTTTTTTGCAGCCTTCTTCGTGATAACCACCTTTGGCGAGCCTTCCTCAACGAGCGTTTCGACCTTTTCAATCCCTTTGTCTTTTGCTTCCTGTACGTAGCCATCTAAAAGCTCCTTGGCACGATTTATAGCTTTTTCGGTAAAATGTATATCATACATTTGAATACCGCGATATTGGCTTGTATCTACCACATGAACAAGGTGCAACGTTGCATCATGTCTCTTTGCAACCTCAACCCCTTTTCGAAAAGCCCATTCCGCAGGCTCCGAACCGTCCACTGCTACAAGAATGTGGCGATAACACATCTCCATATGTACAACCCCTTTTTATTATATTATCTCTATTAAACTATTTTATTCGTTTAATAGCCAGAAAAATATAGAAACCCGCGATTGATGAGCTATGTTGATCCATACAAATCTTACTGCTCTATCATTCACGGTCATTTCGGCCCCTCTGCCGATTATTTTACAGAACCTTGAGAAATAGGGGTCATTCATGATACGAATGGTGGAGAAAAACGCTAAAGAACACAAGAGATACCATGAAAAATGAAACGGCTTCAGTCCCTGAAAATATAGAGATCTAAAGCCGTTTATTTCCGCTGTCTACTTGGCAGGGGGCCGCTTACTTTTCTCCTAGACAGGTAACCTGCCTGAACAAAATATTGACACTCTCGACCATAGCGGTCATTTTCAAAAACACCTAAGAAACCGCAATGATGATATCTTCACCTGGAGAAACGGACGAAAATCCCTCCTTCGTTTCAAAGCGGTTAACCATATTGAAACTTGCGCTATTTCGTTTACTGCCATTCCATCTCAGACAGATATTCACGACCATCATTGACGGGTTCCTATCTGTGTTCTTTTCCTCTTATGACCTTCTTTTGACAAGGAGGTATATAGTTTCATCTGCCCAATACTCCACCGTCTACAGGAATTAACGTTCCTGTCACATAGTCAGAAGCCGAAGAAGCTAAAAATAAGGCAGGACCAACAACATCTTCAGGTGTGCCCCATCTTTTAGCAGGGATTCTAGCGTCTACTTGCACTCTTCGTTCTACATCATTCACGAGATCATTATTCATTGTTGTTAACATATAGCCTGGTGCAATTGCATTCACTTGGATGCCGTAACACGCCCATTCATTCGATAACGATTTTGTCATTTGCAAAATAGCACCCTTGCTGGTCGAATAAGCTGCTGCATGAAAGCCGCCCAACACCGAGAGAATCGATCCCATATTCATAATTTTTCCCGATCCTTGCTTTTTCATTTCAATCGCAGCTAATCTGGATAATTCGAAAACCGAAGTTACATTAAGCCCCAAAATTCTGTTCCAACTCTCAAGCGAAAACTCAAAAGCCGGCTTTCTCTCTATTAAACCGGCACTGTTAATTAAAATATCAACAGTTCCGCCTAAATGTTCTAAAGCCTTTTTAAATGATTCTCTGAGGCTTTCTATATGTAACAAGTCTCCCTTTACAGCATGAATTGTTGAGCCATCGTTACCTATTTTCTCGGCAATATTGAGTATTTCATGCGAAATATCAATCACCGCAATTTCAACACCCTCGTTATGAAAAGCTTTTACCAATGAAAAGCCCAGTCCTTGAGCACCACCGGTAATAATTGCTTTTTTTCCTTTTACATCAAACATAGAATGCCCTTCTTTCTATCATTAAGAATGAATTCCTTTTCCAATCAATGCGTTCGCGGATTCCATCAATGCCTCAGAGAAGGATGGATGAGGCTGTACCATTTCAGCCAGCTCATCAACTGTTCCTTCCAAAAACATATAGGCAGAAGATTGGCTGATCATTTCGGTCACATGAGCACCGACCATGACAACTCCTAAGATTTCCCCATATTTTTCATCAATCATCACTTTGGAAAAACCATCTGTGTCTCCCGCCGCCAAAGCTTTGCCGTTTCCAGAAAAAGAATATTTATGCGCTTTATATTGAATCCCTTTTTCTTTTAGATCGGATTCACTCATTCCTACACTGGCTACTTGCGGATTTGTATAAATACAGCGTGGCATGACTGTATAATTCATTTTTACTTTATTGCCATCCAAATTTTCAACGGCGGTTACCCCTTCTGCACTGGCTACATGAGCCAATTGCATTCTTCCAATCACATCTCCAATGGCAAAATAATCCTTTTTGCTTGTTTCCAAATACTCGTTTACAGCGATGTGCCCGCCATTCATTTGAAGATTCAATTCTGCAACCGCGGACAAATTGGGGTTGCGGCCGACAGCCAACAGTATTTCATCGGCTGTTAGAGTCTCTGTTTTACCTGTTTGTGTAGTAATATTTACTGCCTTTTGCTGATCGCTTTCATAAACCGATTCTACCTGACTTTTTGTTAATACCTTTATATCCTTTTTCTTTAGACACTTCAGCAAGGCTTTTGAAGCGTCATCATCTTCAGTTGGTATAATTGTATCGCCAAGTTCAATAATCGTGACTTTCGTTTTCAAACTGGCAAAAATATTGGCAAACTCCACGCCAATGACTCCTCCACCCACGATAATAATAGACTGGGGGATATATGAAATATTGAAAATGGTATCTGTTGTTTGATAAGCAACCACATCCAGTCCATCAATGGGCGGGACGGCAGGTTGGCTTCCTGTCGCAATAATAATGTTGTGACCGCTTATTTTCTTTGATTCATTTTCCATTTGAACGGTCACTTGTTTGTCATTATGGATGGTGCCATAACCATGATAGACATCTATTTTTTGGGCACGTAATAAATGTTGAATGCCACTTCTGAGAGTGGCGATTACCTGGTCTTTGCGCGCAAACATTTCTTCTAAGGAAAAACGCAGATTTTCTGTCTTAATTCCCCAATTGTTCGCCTTCTCAATATTCTCGATCAATTCGGCATGTTTTAACAGCGTCTTGGAAGGGATACATCCTCTGTTTAGACATGTGCCTCCCAGGTGATCCGCTTCGACAAGTGCTGTTCTTTTTCCATTTTTCGCTGCCCTGAGTGCCGCGACATATCCACCCGGCCCTCCGCCAACGATTATAACATCATACGACGTCATACTGTTACCACCTTATACGATTAATTTAAAGGGATTTTCCAATGTGTTTTTTAAATCAGTAAGAAACGCTGCTGCAGGAGCACCATCAATAATGCGATGATCAAAAGACAGACTTACGTTCATCATGGAACGAATAGCAACTTGGCCATCTACAACAACGGGTTTTTCTTGAATGCGGCCTACCCCCAAGATGGCTGAGTTTGGGGCATTAATAATCGGTGTGAATCCATCAACAGCATACATTCCCAAATTACTGACTGTAAACGTGCTTCCTCGCATATCATCAGGAGACAACCAGCCTTCACGGGCAAGCTTTCCGATATGTTTTGCCTCCTTCGTAAGAACCACCAATCCTTTTTGCTCCACATCCCGCAGAACAGGAACAACCAAACCATTCGGCACCGCCACCGCCATTCCGATATGAATGCCAGAATGGTGGACGATTTCATTTCCTTCCAGGGAAATATTAATATCTTGATGCTGTTTTAACGTATAAGCCACCGCTTTTATGACCATCTCATTATAAGAAATTCTTAGCCCTTCCATACTTTCAATAACAGGTAACAACTCCTGGCGAAGGGATACACATTTTGTCATATCTATTTCCGATAAAAGAGTGACATGAGGAGCTGTATAAGCACTTTCCGAAATTCTCTCAGCTATCACTTTGCGCATTCCTTTAAACGGAACTCGCTTAACGGCCTGACCGCCCACTGGTTGTGCTTCTTG
Organism: Siminovitchia sp. FSL H7-0308; assembly: GCF_037980985.1. Taxonomy (NCBI): domain Bacteria; kingdom Bacillati; phylum Bacillota; class Bacilli; order Caryophanales; family Bacillaceae; genus Siminovitchia; species Siminovitchia sp. FSL H7-0308. The sequence continues at coordinate 775,280 of NZ_CP150282.1, read as the reverse complement.
TATAGTAGCGGAATCCAAGGAAACAAGATCATCTTTCACAATTTTCCCGCGATGCCCAGTTCCTTGTAAACCGTTGTAGTCAAGCCCTTGTTCATAGGCCATTTTGTTAGCCAAAGGGGTAATTCTTTTTCTTTTTTCTGCCAAATAGTTTTCAACATCTATTTTTTGAATTCGGCCAAGCGGGCCCGAACCGGTAATATCTCTTACATTTACTTGATGATCATCTGCCAATTTTCTCGCAGCGGGCGTTCTCCTGACTTTTTCTCCAGTTTCGGCCGGCTTATCTTCAACAGTATCTTTTTCAACCGTTTTTTGCCCATCGTCCCCAGCGTACTTACTTCGGGTACTTTTTGGTTTTTCCGCAACATCTTCTATACTTTCACCAGCCTCACCAACGTAAGCAATCACCTCATGGACTTGTACGGTAGCCCCTGCATCAAATAAGGTTTTCAGTAAAACACCCGTTGTCTCCGCTTCAATTTCTAAAGTGATTTTATCTGTCTGAACTTCAGCAATGGGGTCCCCTTCTTCTACCATTTCTCCTTCTTGAACCAACCAGGCGACAATGGTTCCTTCTTCCATTGTTGCGCCCATTTTCGGCATAACCACTTCTGATGCCATGACGAGACCTCCTTTACTTATTCATTAACTTTCTGCATTCTCGAACAATATCATCTACTTGGGGAACCGCCGCTTTTTCCAATTTCAGATTATAGGGAATTGGCGTGGCAACACCTCCTAACCGTCTAATAGGGGCATCCAAGTAGTCAAAGACATCACTTTCCGCAATCATACTTGCAATCTCCGCGCCATATCCGCCTCTTTTTACAGCTTCATATACTACCAAGGCGCGACTTGTTTTCTTCACTGACTCTAAAATCGTCTTTGTATCTAACGGCACTAATGTACGGGGATCAATAATTTCCACGCTAATCCCTTCTTGTTCAAGCTGTTTGGCCGCCTCAAGCGACCTGTTGACCATAATACCGGTTACAATAATCGTTATATCAGTTCCCTCATTCTTAATATCTGCTTCACCCAATGGAATCTCATACTCTTCTTCCGGGACTTTTCCTTTTGAATTGTAAAGAAGTTTATGTTCGTAAAATAAAACAGGGTTGTCATCTTTAAGTGCTGCTTTCATTAATCCTTTTGCATCATATGCTGTTGAAGGCTGAACCACTTTCAAGCCTGGAACATGCGCCATCCAAGCTTCCAAGCTTTGGGAATGCTGTGCGGCAAATCCCGCACCGGAGCCTCCCGGGAGCCTCACAACGATAGGTACTTTCGTTTTACCGCCAAACATATAGCGCATTTTTGCTGCTTGGTTCACAATATTGTCCATCGCAATCATGATAAAATCAGAAAACTGAATTTCTAAGATGGGCCTCATGCCTGTCATTGCGGCTCCTACTGCACAACCACTAATAGCCGCCTCGGAGATGGGGGTGTTCCTTACCCGTTCCTTTCCAAATTCTTCAACCATTCCATTTGTTACACCAAAGGCGCCTCCATAGATACCAATATCTTCTCCCATTATAAAAACGTCCGGATTTTTTCTCATTTCTTGGCTCATGGCTTCTCTAATCGCTTCCGAATATGTGATTTCTCGCATTTCTTCCGTCACCTTTCTTTTTATGCATAAATATCTGTTGTCAGGGTTTCCAAGCTGGGGTCTTGGCTGTTTTCGGCAAACTCAATTGCTTCATCCATTTGCGTCTGTACTTTTTTATCCAATTCGTTAAATTCTTCTTCTGTCAAAACGTTTTCAGCAATTAAACGCTCTTTAAATAGGGAGATGGGGTCTCTCTGTTTTTTCCACTCTTTCTCTTCATCTCTTGTTCTATATTTTCTGGCATCACTGCGAGAGTGGCCTTCCCATCTATATGTTTTGGCCTCTATTAAAGTCGGTCCCTTCCCGCTTCTTGCTCTTTCTACTGCCTTTGTTGTAGATTCCACGACTTCTATTATGTTATTTCCATCAACGATAACACCCGGAATTCCATATGCTGCTCCGCGATCTGCAATGTTTTCAATGTTTGTCATTTCTTTTACCGATCCGGACATCCCATAAAGATTGTTTTCACAAAAGAAAATAACAGGCAGATCCCACACCGAAGCCAAATTAAGGGCTTCATGAAAAGCTCCCTCGTTGGTTGCGCCATCTCCAAAAAAACATAAAACAACATATCCCAAGTCCTTCATTTTCGATGTTAGAGCTGCGCCTGTTCCTAACGGCAACCCTGCGGCCACAATCCCATTTGCCCCAAGGTTTCCAACATCCAAGTCAGCAATGTGCATCGACCCTCCTTTGCCTTTACAATATCCGCTTTCTTTTCCAAGCAGTTCAGCCATCATTTTTTTGACATCTGTCCCCTTGGCGATACTGTGCCCATGGCCGCGGTGAGTGCTTGTAATTTTATCCTCCTTCGTTAAGGGCACACACGCTCCTACCGCTGTCGCTTCTTGTCCGATGCATAAGTGCATGGTTCCATGGATTTTTCCTTGCTGATATAGCTTTTTTAAGGTCTCTTCAAATTTCCTAATGAGCATCATATCGTGTAACATGGACTTCAACTTTTCCGATGAAAAGGAAGATATGCTTGTTGATTTAGACATAAAATAACCTCCTGATTGTACATATTCCTGTCCTTCTTAATTTATTGCAATTTTTATGCCAACTTTTAATCTGTCATTTTAGCGATTGTATGTATTTTTTCATCAAAAAATGATGTATGATTAACTACAGTGATGCAAAATATCATCATTTTTGCCACAAAGCAATAAAAGGTGGGGTTTTATGCACAATTTACTGTCTAAAATAAACATAATTGGTGTTTTAGTATTAAATAAACAAGGTGATATTCTATTTTCAAATTCAATCGCTCAAAAATTCAGCTATTATTTTGACACTATGATTGAGACTACCTTGCGAGGAGCCCAGTCTTTTTGCTTACTCAACTATCCGGCAGAAGTATCCGCCCTGTTTCATAACAATCAATTTATCGTCTTTATAAACCCGATTGATCAATTATTGAGATTGACAAAAGAAAAAGATTCATTACAAAGCTTAAGAAACGAATTAAATGAGGTAATCAACTCCTCTTTTGACGGAATTGTGATTTCCGATCATGAGGGCGTGATCATACATCAGAATCCTTCATATGAAAAAATTACAGGGTTATCCACAAAAGATTGTATTGGCCGCAGCCTAAAAGAGCTCGAAGAAGAAGGCGTTATTGATGCTTCCGCTTCTTTAAAAGCTTTAAGAGAGGACAAAGCAGTTACGATTATTCAAAAAATCAATACCGGCGCCACCATCCTTGTGTCAGCGGTCCCGATCCGTAACAAAGATGGCGAAATCGAAAAGGTCGTAAATAATGTCAGGGATCTAACCCAATTGAATTTACTCGAAGCAGAAATCAAACAATTGGAACAGAAAAATAAGCAAATTCATCAAGAATTAGAATTACTAAAAGAACAAAGCGATCCAAAACTTTCCCTTATCGCACATTCTGATATGATGAAAGATGTGCTCGACCGCGCACTGAGAGTAGCACAAATAGATTCCGGCGTTTTAATCCAAGGAGCTTCGGGGGTGGGAAAAGAAAAAATTGTGGAATTGATTCATCGCCATAGTTTTAGAAAAGATCATCCTTTAATCAAAATTAATTGTGGCGCCATCCCCGAATCTCTGTTGGAATCTGAATTATTCGGCTATGAATCAGGCTCTTTTACCGGCGCCCATAAAAAAGGAAAAGCCGGATTATTCGAAGCGGCCAACCATGGCACCATCTTTCTGGATGAAATTGGGGAGATGCCACTGCAATTGCAAGTAAGATTGTTGCGCGTTCTCCAAGAACATGAAATAACACGCATAGGCGGAACCACGCCCATTCCGGTAGATATACGTGTCATTGCCGCAACACATCGCGACTTATCGAAAATGGTTGCCGGCGGGACATTTAGAGAAGACTTGTATTATCGTTTAAATATCATTCCGATCGAGATACCCCCTTTGAAAGAAAGAAAAGAGGATATCATTCCGCTTATTTATCATTTTTTAAACGGAATTAATCAAAGATATGGGATTAACCGTAAGTTTTCCAATGAGGCTTTAAATGCGTTTATCAATTATGATTGGCCGGGAAATGTCCGTGAATTACAAAATATAGTGGAGAGAGTCGCTTTGATGAGCTTAAACCCTGAAATTGGGATTGATGACCTGCAAAATGAACTCAGATTTCAGGACGATTTGAAATTCAGCATGAAGGGACCGGCAATAGGCGCATCGGCCTACCAACCTAACGCAGCACCTTTAAAAGATCGCTTAGAAGCATTTGAAGCGCAAATTATTAAAGACACCATTCAAAATTTCCCAAGCATCCGAAAAGCTGCTTTGGCCATGAAAGTCGACCAATCAACGCTTGTAAGAAAAATGAAAAAATACAACATTGAAAAATAAAGGGAAACTTCAAGCAGCGGGGACCTTTCGTCCGCTGCTTGTTAGTTGAACCAATCGGGCGTTTACGGGCAGTTGATTTACTGCTTACCGTGCTCGTTTTCCTAAGGGCTTACTGCCAGTTAACGACGGATAAAACAAAGCATCGCCGAAAAAAGCGATGCTTCTTTTCTTCATCCACCGATTAATTTTGGAAGGAATAACGTAATGGAAGGAATATACGTTATGATGAATAACACAACAAGTAATGCGCCGAAAATAGGCACGACATATCTTAAGGCCTTTTCAAATGATATATTGGCGATGTTGCTGCCAATAAATAAATTGATTCCAAGCGGTGGTGTTATTAACCCCAAACTCAAATTCAAGCACACAATCATCCCAAAGTGGATAGGATCGATCCCCAAAGCAAGGACAATAGGAAGTAATAACGGAACAAATATGAGTACTGCTGCTATTGTCTCCATAAACATGCCAACTATTAAAAGAAAAATATTAATTAATAGTAGGATAATTAACGGGTTCGTTGTCCAGCCTGAAATGGTGTCGGCCAGGAATTGAGGTATTCTCTCAATGGATAATACTTGTCCAAAAAACGAAGCCGCGCTGACAAAAATCAAGATAGATCCCGATGTACGGGCTGATTGAAGGAAAATCTCCAAAAAGTTCTTCAAGTTAATCTCGCGATAAAAGAATGTACAAATAATAAGACTATATACTACAGCGACAACTGCTGCTTCGGTAGGTGTAACGATTCCGCCGTATATCCCTCCAAGTATGAGAACGGGAGCTAAAAGCGCCCACTTTGCTTCATTAAGCGCTTTCCAAAAGCTTACTTTTTGCTTTTCCTCAAAGGTAGCCGCGGTTTCTGCAAATACCCTATGATTTACCGTGCCATATCCTTCTCTTTTACAAATAAGGTAATTCACGATAAGTAAGGAAACAGCCACTAATATACCAGGCATTATCCCCGCAATAAACAAATCGCTGATTGATGTGCCGGACATGACCCCGTATAAAATAAATACAATACTTGGAGGAACAATAGGACCTAATCCGCCCGCGCTGGCAGCTATAGATGCAGCATATCCCGGGGCATATCCGCTCTTTAACATGTAAGGAATAAGGATAGCACCAATACTTGCTACTGTTGCGGCTCCTGATCCTGAAATAGCAGCAAAAATAAAGCTGGCAATAATAGTAATGATACCGAGACTTCCTGTTAACGAACCAACCATACTTTGAATAAATTCCACCAATCTTTTCGCCATGCCGCCTCTGCTCATAATATCACCAGCCAAAATGAAAAACGGAATCGCGATTAAGGGGAAAGAATCCATTGAACTAAAAGATGTTTGAATAAATAAGGTTAATGGAACAGATCCCTCAATTAATACTACTAAAAGACTTGATGCGGCTAATGCAATAGCGATCGGCACCTGTAGACAAACTAACAAAATTAATATCCCAAACAGCAGCAATATAACTGTACCCATGAATGCTCCCCCCCTTACACTTGAACATCTTGTTGTGTCGGATTCATATTTTTCCTGAATAATTGAACTGTAAGTCTAATAGACATTAGTAAATATCCTAATGGAATCCCCAGATAGACGATTCCTTTCGCCAATCCCATGGCCGGCGAATCTCCGCCAACTTCCAGCATCGTGAATGAATACTCAAAACCCACATAAGTAATCACAATAGAAAATAACAACCAGATAAACAAGCCTATTTTTTTTACAATCGGTTGCGCTTTCTTTGGAAATAAAGCCAAAGTAGCATCAACCTTTATATGAGACTGTGTAGCAGTTACATATGCCGCCCCGGTAAAAGTAAGCCAAATAAATAGATATCTAGTTAGTTCCTCAATCCACATGAAAGAAGTCCCAAAAATATACCTTGCCACTACTTCAACAAACATAATGACAGTCATTATCACCAATAAAAAAACGCAAAAGAAACCTTCCATTCTAAAAAGATCCTTCTTATCACCCATATTGTTTTTACTCACCCCAACTCTATTTATTGAAGCCAATCCTTATGGATTATTTGCTTTTCCCTAAAATATCCAATGCCATGTCATAATTTTCCACGCCCACTTTATCAATATTATTGTCAACGGCCGGCTGAACAGCTTTTATGAATAATTCAAGTTCATCTTCACTCGGCTCTACAACTTTTACACCTTCTTTTTTCATTTCTTCGATCGCATCTTTTTCTGCTTTGATTGCCAGCTCTCTGGCATATTTAATTTGTTCCTCAGCAGCTTTGTCGACTACATCCTTTAGCTCATCTGTCAGGCTGTCATAAAAACTTTTATTTACCATCAAAACATGAGGCAATGGAAAATGTCTGGTAAGTGTTAAATGTTCCGCCGCTTCGTAAAATCTGTCTGCATGGATTAACGGGGTTGTCGTCTGTACACCATCTATCGTCCCCTGCTGTAAAGAGGTGAAAATTTCACCATATGAAATCGGTGTAGGGTTCGCCCCCATTGCAGAAATGGTCCCCGATTGGAGAGGCGTCGTTGTACTCCTAATCTTCAAACCTTTTAAATCATCAGGTTTGCGTATTTCCCGTTGATTGTTGGCAATGGCAAAAGAACCAATACTGAAAACCCCTAAATAATAGGCGTTTGATTTACTTTCCAAGTCATTCCTTAGGACTTCGCCATACTCGCCATCGGTTAATTTATACATTTCTTCCTCATTTGAAAATAAAAACGGAACATCAAAAATATTATAAGAAGGCGCCTTGGCATTACTTGCCACAATAAAGGCTGCATTTGTGACAACATCCAGCACACCTGTCTGCAACATTTCATACTCCATATCTTCCGACGGCGTTAAAGTGCCTCCGCTGTATATTTGCACTTCTATTTGTCCATTGCTTTCCTTTTCAGCTACCTCTTTAAATTTTTTATATCCGGTATTTAAAAAATTGTTATCTGTCACTAAATTCGCCATTCTAATGACAACCTTTCCACCATCTGCGCCAACTGTCCCGGCTTCTTTATTAGTGCCGCAGCCAGATAGCACCAAGACAATGGCCATAAATGAGAAAGAAATGGACTGCAGCTTTAATTTTCTCACAATAATTCCCCCTTTTTTATCTCCCTAAAAACCCGCCATCAACTGGTATGATCGCTCCGCTAATATAATCAGACTTTTCCGAAGCCAGAAATTGAACAGTTCCGGCAAGCTCCCGAGGTTGTCCAAATCGCCCGATTGGTATTCGGCTCACTAAAGATTCATATCTCTTTTCATCAATCAAAATATGGTGGTTTAATTCTGTTTCATAGTATCCCGGCGCAATGGCATTTACGCTTATACCCTCTTTTGCCCACTCATTCGACAAAGATTTCGTTAACTGAGCCACCGCTCCCTTGCTGGCAGAATAAGCAGAAGCGTGAAATCCTCCTTGGCTGGCAAGTACCGAGGCAATGTTGATTATCTTTCCCTTTCCTCTCTTTTTCATATCCTCAGCGGCTAATCTGCATAATTGAAAAACAGCCATGATATTTACCTGTAAAATTCTCTGAAAATCTTCAATCTGAAAATCAATAGCCGGCAACGATTTATGAATGCCAGCATTATTTACTAAAATATCCAATTCACCATCCAATAACTCTAATGCCCGATCAAACACTGACGGCAAATTCCTTTGGTCAGATAAATCGGCTTGTAAACCAATCACGTCAAAATCTTTTTTACATAAGTCTTCTACTGTTTGTTGTAAGTTAGGTGAAATATCTAAAATACAAACTTTCACCCCATATTCACAAAGCCCTTCGGCCATAGCCACTCCCAATCCTTGGGCTGCTCCGGTAACGATCGCTTTTTTTGAATGTAAATCTTCCATATTTTTTACCCCCATAAATGTATTCGCTTGCACATTTGCTCGTTTTTCTCACTTTCCTCTTTCCATTAACTCGATCACATAGCCATCCGGGTCGAGCATATACACAGCTTTTGATCCTTTATTTGCTCCAGCCGTGATATTAACCACTTTTTTTGACTTAAACTTGATTCCTTTAGCTTGTAATTCCTCAAATAATGCATCCAAATTGTCTACTTGCAAACAAATATGCCCTGTTCCATAATCACAGGACCGCGCGTTTCCCGGATAGGTGTCAATGCCTGTGTATTCCAATAACTCAATGACATGTCCTCCAGGAACTTGAACGAAAGCAATGTCAATCCCCTTCAATCCTGGGATTTCTACGATTTCCAAAATATAATCACTGATGACGTTTTGCGTTGATAAAAGTTCAAACCCTAATGTATTAACATAAAAATCAAGAGCATTGTTCAAATTCCTTACAGTTATTCCACTATGTATAAATCCTGTTATGTTACCTTTTTCCATTTTTGTTCCTCCTCTTTCCGTATAAATAACTTTGCAAAAACCATGCCAAACCTAATCTATTAAAATCAAATATGTTAATTCGTTTTTCTGATGCAAAAAAACAACAGTGATGCAAAAGTCCAAAGATTTTCTTTTTTAGAATGAATAATTTTAGTTAATAAATAACACTCGGAGAAGGGACTATACAGAAGCATTATTCAATTTTTCGGGAAGGTGATAGGGAAACGCATAAGGGATAAGGGGGAAGATATTTAAACTGAGAAGTTCCTCTAGAAAGTAAATTGAAGGGGAAACGCTGAATGATCTGTATGCGGGATGTAAATAAAAACGCCCGGCAATATGCCGGACGATTGCTGTTATTATTTTCCTAGATAAGCTTTGAGCATCCAGTTATGTTTTTCCAAGCTCTGATGAATGGCGAGGAGCATGTCACCTGTTGTCTCATCACCGGTTTCAGCGGCTAAAGACATTCCTTCTTTAAGCTCTTCTGTCAACTTCGTAAAGTCATCGACAATGTTTTGCACCATGTCTTTGGCTGTAACTCCATATCCTGCTTCCTCTACACAAGCCATTTCCAAAGATTCCTTCAAGGTTGCCACTGGCTTCCCTTCCAACGCAAGCAATCTTTCTGCCAATTCATCAATGTGAAGTGCGGCCTCGTTGTAAAGTTCTTCAAATTTGTCATGGAGAGTGAAGAAATCGGGTCCTGTTACGTACCAGTGATAATTATGTAATTTTGTGTACAGGACAGTCCAGTTCGCTATCTGCTTATTGACAAGATCAACCAATCCCTTACTGTTTTCAGCCATTTTATCATTCCTCCTATACCATGTAATATACCCTAAACGCTTAAAACAAAACAATTTAATGCCTATATGCGGCAAATTTTTTCATTAAAAAACGCTCGATCAATAGAAAGACAACTCTTCTGTTCAACAAGCCCCATTTGAAAATGAATGTAAAGATGATACATGTTCAACCTGGAACGAACTGTGCTACAATAGGATCAGTTAAAAGGGGGAACAATGAATGAAGCTTGTCATGGTTATATCCATTATCATTTGCATCGTGGTAATTGTTGTAACAGCCCTCGTTACCACTAAAGCCTATTCATTTAAACATACGGTTGATCCAGAACCGGTTGACGGAACAAAACACTCTGGTGAAAAAACATCATAAAAGCTTGATGGGAAAGAAGCGTTCATTATGAAATACATTTTATTGGCGTTTATTCGTTTTTACCAAAAGATGATTTCTCCATTGAAGCCGCCCACATGCCGTTTCTACCCAACCTGCTCCCAATATGGACTTGAAGCCATTCAAAGGTTTGGCGCATTTCGTGGATGCTGGCTGACGATCAAGCGCCTTGTCAAATGTCATCCATTTCATCCCGGCGGCATTGATCACGTTCCAGAAAAAAAACAATAAGGGGCTTCTTGTAGTGCTATCGTGCCTTCACTTCCACCCGAGGGAGTCTTGCTGCATGCCCTATCAATATTTTTCCACTCATAGTCTCACTCCGTCTTCCGATACTATTCATGTATCAACAAAAAGGAGTGATACACGTGGCTGAAGATGTATTGTGTGAAGTGCAAAACTGTCTCTATTGGGCAAAGGGCAACAAATGTGCGGCTGACAGAATCTATATCGTGAGCCATGCGGGAAAAATGGCCGATAACGAGAAGGAAACCGATTGCCAGACGTTTGAACCGCATAAATAATGAAGGAAAACGGTTTTGTTTGCAGGATTTTCAAATGATAGGACGAAGTTGAATCATATGAAAAAGCGGGATGTTTTCGAATTGAAAACTCCCGCTTTTTTCATTTTAAAAATTGCACAAGTTCTCGGCGAACAAGTTTGTTTGCTCCATTTTTCGGCAACTCTCCGACATGGATAAACTTTTTTGGGACTTTGTACGGCGCCAGTCTTTCCCGGCAAAAGTCAACCAGTCTTTCTTCTGAAATATCATCCCTTGATACAATAAACGCGTAAGGGACCTGTCCCCACTTTTCATCGGCCACACCTGTCACACCTGCTTCAATGACAGAAGGATGGGCTAAAAGGACTTCTTCGATTTCGGCAGGATAAATATTTTCACCCCCGGAAATGATCAAGTCCGAACGACGATCGAGTACAAAGACATATCCATCTTCATCGAGGTAGCCAATATCGCCTGTTGAAAACCAGCCATCCTGAAAAGATGTCTTATTTGCAGTTTCCCTGTTTAAATAACCGGGAGTCACATTTGGTCCTCTTACGACAATTTCACCTGGTTCCAAAGGAGCCGCCTCCCGTCCCTCATTCATGATCTTGAGTTGAAAAGGAAAGAGCGGCTTACCAGCGGAACCTATTTTCACCAAACTGTCCTCCGGCGAGAGTGTAACAATCTGGGAAACTGTTTCGGTCATTCCATATGTTTGATAAACAGGAATGTTTTTCTTTTTGCACGATTCCAGCAACGGTCGCGGAGCCGGTCCACCGCCAAGGAGCAAGCAGCGGAAATTCGGATGGTACGTTTCATCTCCCAATTCGGATAACATGCGATTCAACATGGAACTGACCGCTGACATGATCGTCACTTTCCCCGAAGATAAAGCATCATTGACTTTTTTTTCATCAAATTTGTCCATTAGCATTACCGGAATACCATAAATCACACTGCGAAGCAAAATGGAAAAGCCGCTAATATGGTAAAGCGGAACGGTGCACAGCCACATATCATCTTCACGAAGCCCGAGATTCAAAACGGATCCCGCAGCACTCCACCAATGATTTCCGTACGTCTGCAACACTCCTTTGGGTTTACCCGTTGTTCCGGATGTATACATAATGGAACAAACTTCATCCAGATTGAATTCTTCTCGGATTTTTAACTGGCCCGTTTCTTTGGGCAATCGGTTAATGCAAACTGTTTTCGTCGTTACCGATAATTGTTGGACGGATTTTTCAAAGCTTTTTTCAAATAACAAAATATCCGCTTTACAGTCATTTAATTGAAAAGCCCACTCACTGGGCGTAAGCCTGCTGTTTAAAAAGACAACTTCTGCACCGATCTGCTGAAGAGCATGGATGATAAAAACCGTTTCTGGCCGGTTGCTCATCAGTACCGCTGCCCGGCTTCCTTTAAAAATCGGCAAGAAGGCCAAGTTATCTGCTGTTTCCAACACTATATGAAGCATTTCTTCAAATGACCATGATTTTCTCCCAAAAACAAGAGCCTTGCGCCGCGGGGTAAGCCCCGCCCTTTTTAATAGCCAATTGGGCATCGTACTCACTAACAAAACCCTCCTTTACAAAAAACTGGCATGAAAGTTCCTTTCCCATTTATAAACCCGATACGCTAGGACCTTCATCCAGAGCTTCATTGATGCCAGCTAAAATAGCATGTACATGACCCCTGTCGCTTTCCTATTTTAAGCAGCAAAACAAAAAACCTGCTTCGATATCATCGAGCAGGCTCACAAGCGGCCCGTCTGCCATTATCGCCGCTGAATTTTAGGACATGCATATTTACTTCGAATAAACTCCGCGCTCAATCATATTGTTCCGTAACGAGTTCACCAGATCCTCTTTGAGTGTTTTACGGAAAACGGGGAAACTGTCCGAAATCCGGCTTTCTTTTTTCTTTAAAGGCATCCCGGCCTTCTTTTGCCTCGTCTGTTGTATAGTAAAGCAGCGTAGCATCCCCAGCCAACTGTTGGAGTCCGGCAAGACCGTCTGTATCCGCATTAAATGCAGCTTTCAGGAAGCGCAGGGCTGTTGGGCTTTTTTCAAGCATTTCTTCGCACCATTTAATTGTTTCCTCTTCCAATTGGTCAAGTGGAACAACTGTATTGACAAGACCCATTTCAAGCGCTTCTTGGGCATTGTATTGGCGACAGAGGAACCAGATTTCTCTCGCTTTTTTATGGCCAACAATTCTCGCCAAGTACCCCGAACCGTAACCAGCATCAAAGCTGCCGACTTTGGGGCCAGTTTGGCCAAAAATAGCATTGTCCGCCGCAATCGTTAAGTCGCAGACGACATGTAGTACATGGCCGCCTCCAATGGCATATCCCGCTACCATTGCTACGACAGGTTTTGGAATCACACGAATTAACCTTTGTAAATCCAGTACGTTCAAGCGAGGAATATTATCTGATCCTACATACCCCCCGTGTCCTCTCACTTTTTGGTCACCGCCTGAGCAAAATGCTTTTTGCCCTGCACCTGTCAGAATAATCACTCCGACGTCCGAATCATCCCTGGCATAAGCAAAGGCATCAATCAATTCCATGACTGTTTGAGGCCTAAAGGCATTATGTACTTCCGGCCTGTTAATCGTTATTTTGGCAATGCTGTTATACGTTTCATATATGATATCTTCGTATTCTCTCTCTTTTGTCCATTGAACCGACATATCGAGACCTCCTCATGATATAGTTCAAGCTAGTTTCAATAAAAACTCTTTTACTATTGTACCAAATTTCATCGGGTCTTCCACGTGTAATGCATGTCCCGTCCCTTTCAACATGACAAGCTCCGAGCCCGGAATCATTTTTTCCATATCTTTAGCAATACGACAAAATTTAATGTCCAGTTCACCACACATGATCAATGTTGGAGCTTGGATTTCTTGAAGCCGGTCCCACCAAGATGGCTGCTTTCCCGTCCCCATTCCAAGTAAACTGTTGGCAAGCCCTTCCGGCCTGTTCTGTAATCTGCTTTGACGAATGGCTTTTTGTTTTTCAACAGGCAACGTTTTCTGGGTAGCAAAAAGCGGGATGTTTTCCCAGTAATTGACAAAATTCCTCATCCCGTCTTTCTTGATCTTATTGGCCAATTGTTGATCGGCCACTACCCTTTGTGCACGTTCTTCTTTTGTTTTTAATCCTGGCGAAGAGCTTTCCACTATTAAGCTTTTGATACGATCCGGATAGAGGAGAGATGTACCCAAAGCAAGCCTTCCGCCCATAGAATAACCTAACAGATGAACGCGATCGATTTGAAGATTATCCAATATTTGCATGAGATGGGATGCAGCCACTTCCATCTTATATAAGGATGGATCTTCTGGAGCATCCGTCTTTCCATGCCCAAGTAAGTCCACCGCAATCGTTTTGAATGATCCCGACAAGATCTCCACTGTATCTTTCCAAGTGCCACCATCACCAGTAAACCCATGAAGGAGCATTACTGCTTCACCAGATCCTTGGACATCATAATGATAAGAATTGCCATTTATTGATAGGAACATTATGTTTCACCTTGAAAAAATTGGTTTATTTCCTGGGAAACATTTTGCCATAACGATCTGTGATTCTGGAGGTTTTTGTTACGATCTGTCGGAATTTCAATGATATTGATACCTTCATTTTGAACTGCGTCCAACATAGACGCCTCTAAATCTTCCCTACTAAACACTTTGGAATATTGGGCGCCATATAATGCTGCTGCGTGTTTAAAGTTGAGTCCCGTTGGTGTGCCAAATAACAATTCAAAATGCGTCCCATTTTCAGCTTGCTGGAGATGGGAAAAAATACCTCCTCCATCATTGTTAAGCAAAATGATATTCATGTTAATTTTATGTTGCTTGGCTGCCAACAAACCATTTACATCGTGGAAAAAGGAAAGGTCTCCAATCAATAGAAAAAGCGGGTGATAATGAACAGCGACACCAATAGCACTCGAAACGATCCCGTCTATTCCATTTGCGCCACGATTGCCAAACAGACGGATATTTTTATTGTTTGCATGAAAAAAAGTATCCATATCCCGAATCGGCATGCTGTTACCAATAAAGACTGCACATTCAGGCGGGAGTAATTCACAAAATTTGGAAACTGCTTTTCCTTCATCAAGCTCATCGCTCATGCTTATATGAGAGCGTATCGTATTTTTGGCAAGGGCATTTACCCGCTTCCAATTGTTGATCCAAGCTTGGTTTTTTGGATAAGGAAACTGACTCAGCTTTTTACAAAAAATGGTTTCGGAGCCATAAATCATTTCCGAACTTAAATAATGGGGATCTCTCCATCCACCGTTTCCGTCCACAAAAATATGATTCACTTTGGCCAGCCTTTTGAAAAAAAGGGCTAAAGGTTTGGAAACAGGCATTCCCCCAAAATGAATCACCACATCCGGCGCCAATTCTGTTTTGGCAGCCTCTGACCTAAGTATGGCATCATAACTGTCCATTATGAGGTCCGACGCATCTGATAAGCTCCGCAGCTGCGATAGGGGATCGGCCAAAACAGGGTAACCAAGACTTTCAGCAAGTTGCAAAACAGCTGCTGAAAAATCCTTGTCATCAATCACTCCACAAACAATAAGCCCCTTTTTCGCCTGCATACATAGATCGGCCACCGCATTGATTGTTTCCTCTGACACATCCAGGTGTTGTTTCAGAACAATGGGATGAAGAGGGTCTGATTGTTCATAAGGCGCAGGCTCCAGCCTTGGAACCAGCGGTTCCCTCAGCGGAAAATTTAAATGTACCGGCCCTGGCATCAACCCACCTGCGATGGAGACCGCGCGGGTCGCCTGGGAACGCACATATTTTTTGGCGTTATCCCCTCCCTCAGGCAAAGCCATTTCCCTGAACCATCTTACATGATTTCCATACAGGTTTAGCTGATCAATTGCCTGTGGCGCTCCAACGTCTCGCAGTTCCGGCGGGCGGTCCGCGGTCAAAACGATCAATGGGACTCTTGATAAATTTGCTTCAACCACAGCAGGATAGTAATTGGCGGCTGCAGTCCCGGAGGTACATAAAACGGCAACAGGCCGCTTAGATGCCTTGGCTAATCCAAGGGCAAAAAAGCCTGCCGACCTTTCATCAATATTGATATACTCCCGGATGGATGGATGATCAGCCAATAACATGGCCAACGGCGTGGAACGGGAGCCGGGACTAATAACTACTTCCCGAACCCCGGATTTGGCCAGCCCGTCTATAAATGCTGCTATATATTCCGTTAAAGTGTCTTGCCAGCTCATTCTTCCGTTCCCTCCATTGCCAGCAGCATCGGCTCAAATTTCATGCTCGTTTCTTTTAGTTCCTCTTCCGGATTTGAATCGGCAACAAGTCCGCACCCGGCATACAAATAAGCTTCGTCCTGTTTCATCAACCCCGAGCGGATAGCGACAATAAACTCACCATTTCCACGAAAATCAGTCCAGCCGATTGGTCCAGCATACAAACCCCTGTCCATCATTTCTTTTTCCCGTATTAATTCGAGAGCTTTGTCAGTGGGAACGCCTCCCAGCGCCGGAGTAGGGTGAAGCTTTTCTACGAGCTGAAAAATGGATGTGGACGACTTTGCCGTTCCCTTGACAGGAGTGTAAAGATGCTGAATATAGGGCGTCTTTAGCAACTCTGGATGTTTTGGAACTTCCATGCTTATACAATGAGGGGCAAGGGCATTTTTAATCATTTCCACAACAAGCGCGTGTTCATGCAAATTTTTCTCATCGGTGATCAAGGTTTGACCAAGCTTTAGATCTTCCTCCGGATCTTTATTTCTCCCGATCGAGCCGGCAAGACTCGCAGAAAAAATAGTATTTCCGGATTTTTTTACAAGCCTTTCCGGAGATGCCCCGACAAAGCAGCGCTCTCCGGACTCGATGGCAAAGATAAAACTATTGGGCTGTTGAGAATTCAAATTTTGTAATACCTCCTCGGGTGCAGGAGGATTGGAAAACACAAGCCTCATCTTTCTAGACAATACGACTTTTTCAACTTTCGTTTCCTTTATAAGATTTACGACATCCCGGACAGATGTTAACCATTCACCTACCGAATGTTCTTCCTTATACAGTAAAGATGAAGATGCGTGATGTTCATTCTCATTCATTGGATGGCTGATGAGCTCTTCAATTTCCTTCTCTGCATGAAGACGCGCCGCCTCCTCATGTTCTTTATTTTCCAGCAAATTAACCGTCATAAAGCAATCGCCGTTTAAAGCCGTCAGCATAAACTTAGGCAAATAAAATAGGGCATCTCCAAATGGCTGCCAAAGTTCTTCTTTAATACTGTATGGATCAAAAGAAAAACCCCCAAACAAAAGCGGTCCTGTTCCCGGGGTTTCAAATGGGTTATCTATCATCGCCGATCCAAGCTGCTTTTTCCACACTCTTTCTAGTTGCCCAAAACGCTCTTCGGCACTGTTATTAATGAATGAGCGGGTGATCCCAAGTCCAACGAGCACCAGCCCATCATCCGGACTTTTCCAGAAAAAACTTTTTCCTTTGTAATGAGGACGATTAGATTCATAAAAAAAAGCCGGGTTTATGTTTTTGACTTTTTTTGTGAAGCTAAATAGAGTTTTATTGGATTGATCTTTATCTTGACTTAGTATATTTAATTGTTTGTCCCGAAAAGTTAAATTAATCAAAGTAACTCTCTCCTACATCGTGGACTTTTCATTTTTACCCTATTTACTTATTATATATGAATATAAGGACTAAATGTAGTAAATTCGCTTTCGGCAAAGATTTCCGTATTCTAGCTCAAAAAGCATTGACACTTTTGCCTACATTTTCTACACTTTAGTAGGTGAAATATGTTAAGGGAGAGAATTTTGAATGAATATTCAAGCTCAATCTGCCTTTCCTGAAGAAAAAGGCTGGCGGATTTGGTGGCGGTTGACCCGCCCGCATACATTAACCGCCGCTTTTGTTCCCGTTTTGCTTGGAACGGCGTTATCAGCAAATCAACAGCCTATTCACGGGCTTCTCTTTGCCTCCATGCTAGTTGCAAGTTTGCTTATTCAAGCTGCAACGAATATGTTTAATGAGTATTATGACTATGCCAGAGGCTTGGACAACCAGCATTCTGTCGGCATTGGCGGTGCCATCGTAAGACACGGTGTAAAACCTGCGACTGTTCTTGGGCTCGGCTTTGCTTTCCTCGGCGCAGCGGTACTATTAGGCGTTTATATCTCTGCTAGCAGTAGCTGGTGGATCGCACTCGTTGGCCTCGTCAGTATGGCGGCCGGTTATTTTTACACGGGCGGACCTTACCCGATTGCTTACACGCCTTTCGGAGAAATCACATCAGGCTTTTTCATGGGTTTTGTCATTACGCAAATATCCTACTTTATTCAAACAGGAAGTATAAGCCTTATAAGCGTCCTTGTGTCCATGCCTATATCTATCTTAATTGGCGCAATTATGCTTTCCAATAATATCAGAGATTTGGACGGAGACAAAAAAAGCGGAAGAAAAACGGTTGCCATCCTTGTAGGCCGGGAAAAGGCAATCAAATTGCTTGCAGCTATGTTCATCGTTTCTTATGTTTTTATACTCATACTTATTTTCTTCTTTTCTCTATCTCCATGGCTTTTGCTTACGTTCGCAAGCATTCCGAAAGCTATCAAGGCCGTTAAGGGTTTTATTGGAAAAACCGAGCCGATCCAAATGATGCCAGCAATGAAAGCAACCGCCCAGACGAATACCATTTTCGGATTCCTAATGGCGGCCAGTTTCTTTATCAGTTATGTGATCAGTTAAAAGAGTCTGTGACAGAAGCAAATATGAAATAGCAAAAACCGAACAATTCATTTATAATTGTTCGGTTTATTTGTGTGAAAAAATCCTTACCATCGCTACGTCAACATATTTCGCTTTCCGCAGGTCTTTTCAGCTTCCTCGGAAAGCAAAGGTCGCTTTCCTGCGGGATCTTCAGCTCGAGCTATACCCGCAGGAGTCTACCTATTTTGACTACGCTAAAAGCTTGCGCATGATACACTAGGACAATTTATCCCGTATATAAGGTGCCATATACACCACTTCAAGACCTGAGTTAATACAAAAGGTCCAAGTGGGAGAAAACGGCACCTAAATGCCCGATTGACTGACATTCAGTAGGAGATGAAAGAAAACGCTTTACGAATGAAGTTTCATTTTATTATTCGTTTTTCCATCAGCTTATTTAGTTGTGTCCATATGCCCGTGTTTACGATCGCTAAAAAAAGGAAAACAGATGATAACAAAAGGATTATGATGAAATCGTAAAAATAGTAAATACTACTGAAAAACAGATGATGAGGAAGTGACTTTATGCTGACACAAGAACAAACAGCCCATTTAAGAGAAAAGCTTTTAAATATTCAAAAAGAACTTCGGGAAGATATGAAAGAAACCGGAGGAAATATGGAAAATAATAATATGCGTGAAAGTACAGGTGGAGAACTTTCTTTATATGACAACCATCCCGCTGATATGGGAACAGAACTGTTTGAAAGGGAAAAAGACAGAGCGATTTCGGTGCACAATAAAGATGAGCTTGAAAAAACAGAAAAAGCTTTGGCTGCAATAAATAAAGGCGAATATGGCAGATGTGAACAGTGTGGCAAAGATATTTCTTTTGAAAGGCTTGATGCCATTCCTTATGCAACCACTTGTGTTGAACACTCGCCAGATCAATTGCTACCTGGGGACAGACCTGTGGAAGAAGACATTATTAATCCCGCGAAAAATGATACATTTTCCAACCGTGACCTGAGTGAAGCAGATGATTATGAGGACAGCTTCGAAGAAGTCGCATCGTTCGGTACCTCTGAGACGCCCTCAGACTTTACAGGGGACTTTGACAGCTATAATGAACTATACAGTGACGACGAACGGGAAGGCGCCCCTGAACAGTATGAAACCTTTGTGGGGACGGATATAGAGGGCGATGATATTCAAATTTATTCCTCTGAAAACAAACGGGAATATGTAGAAAAACTGGATGAAGAAGGAATTGAATCTCCAATCGGAGACATACCATACCGAAAAACTGATGGTTATGTGGATGATAAGGACAATCAAAGATAAAAAATGCCACTCTATGTTGAGTGGCATTTTTCATAGGATGACCCCTACGGGATTCGAACCCGTGTTACCGCCGTGAAAGGGCGGTGTCTTAACCGCTTGACCAAGGGGCCTTAGTGATTAATAATTTTTATAATGGCGGAGAAGGAGGGATTTGAACCCTCGCGCCGCTTACGCGACCTACGCCCTTAGCAGGGGCGCCTCTTCAGCCTCTTGAGTACTTCCCCAATCGTTATAAGCTTTTATGGAATGTACATAACTGAAACGGTTGATCGAATATGATAAAAGAACTCCGCAGGTAGGATTCGAACCTACGACCGATCGGTTAACAGCCGATAGCTCTACCACTGAGCTACTGCGGAATGGTGGGCCTAAGTGGACTCGAACCACCGACCTCACGCTTATCAGGCGTGCGCTCTAACCAGCTGAGCTATAGGCCCTTCATTTGGAGCGGGTGATGGGAATCGAACCCACGACAACAGCTTGGAAGGCTGTAGTTTTACCACTAAACTACACCCGCATAGGAATGTAAATGGGGCGACTAATGGGAATCGAACCCATGATGTCGGAGCCACAATCCGATGCGTTAACCACTTCGCCATAGCCGCCATGAAAATGGTGGCTCAGGACGGAATCGAACCGCCGACACAAGGATTTTCAGTCCTTTGCTCTACCGACTGAGCTACTGAGCCCTATATAATCCATGCTATGACGTTTTAATATTTCGCATCATCAGCATTTATGTAACAAGTGGATGGTATTAAAAATGGCGGTCCCGACGGGAATCGAACCCGCGATCTCCTGCGTGACAGGCAGGCATGTTAACCGCTACACTACGGGACCTGATGATTGCGGGGGCAGGATTTGAACCTGCGACCTTCGGGTTATGAGCCCGACGAGCTACCGAACTGCTCCACCCCGCGACGATAAAAAATATGATGTTGTCAATGCCGCTCATGTATCTTGACTATTCCACATCAGAAATGTAAATCAAGAAGTATGTCGACAAGTGCAACTACAATACTTTCACTCGATAAAATCTTGGTTGTGTGAATGAAATAATGCAGATGGCGGAGGAAGAGGGATTCGAACCCCCGCGCGGTTTGACCCGCCTGTCGGTTTTCAAGACCGATCCCTTCAGCCAGACTTGGGTATTCCTCCAAAAATATAAGAAAATGGTGGACCTTGTAGGACTCGAACCTACGACCGGACGGTTATGAGCCGTCTGCTCTAACCAGCTGAGCTAAAGGTCCTATCTTGGTAGCGGCGGAGGGGATCGAACCCCCGACCTCACGGGTATGAACCGTACGCTCTAGCCAGCTGAGCTACGCCGCCCAAAAATATTTATGACCTTATATGGTGGAGCCTAGCGGGATCGAACCGCTGACCTCCTGCGTGCAAAGCAGGCGCTCTCCCAGCTGAGCTAAGGCCCCAATTTCTTTATACTGGTCGGGAAGACAGGATTTGAACCTGCGGCCCCTTGGTCCCAAACCAAGTGCTCTACCAAGCTGAGCTACTTCCCGAGACAACCTGTTATACGCGCCCGAAAGGAGTCGAACCCATAACCTTCTGATCCGTAGTCAGACGCTCTATCCAATTGAGCTACGGGCGCAATATATGCCGAGGACCGGAATCGAACCGGTACGGTAGTCACCTACCGCAGGATTTTAAGTCCTGTGCGTCTGCCAGTTCCGCCACCCCGGCAAGTTAAAAGAGCGGAAGACGGGGTTCGAACCCGCGACCCCCACCTTGGCAAGGTGGTGTTCTACCACTGAACTACTTCCGCTTCATAATAATGCGGGTGAAGGGAGTCGAACCCCCACGCCTTGCGGCACTAGATCCTAAGTCTAGCGTGTCTGCCAATTCCACCACACCCGCAAAATGGTGAGCCATGCAGGATTCGAACCTGCGACCCTCTGATTAAAAGTCAGATGCTCTACCAACTGAGCTAATGGCTCGTACTTATTTCATTTTTGTCAATCGACAGAAAATGACAATAAAAACAAAGGATGGTGCCGGCCAGAGGACTTGAACCCCCAACCTACTGATTACAAGTCAGTTGCTCTACCAATTGAGCTAGGCCGGCATTTTTATGGTGGAGGATGACGGGTTCGAACCGCCGACCCCCTGCTTGTAAGGCAGGTGCTCTCCCAGCTGAGCTAATCCTCCGTAATGTTGTGATTCTTGCCCGGCAACGTCCTGCTCTCACAAGGGGAAAGCCCTCATTACCATCGGCGCTGAAGAACTTAACTTCCGTGTTCGGGATGGGAACGGGTGTTGCCTCTTCGCTATCGCCACCAGACAAAAATTAACAACATATCTTATTATAATACGTTTTATGTATTTTTCAAGAGTTTTTTTCATTCTCTCAAAACCAGGATACATGAGAAGAAGTCCGAGAATCGTTTTTGTTCAATCCAGCTCCGGACGCTATCGCTTTGCGTCACTTCGCTTCTTCTGGCAAAGTCGATTGACTTTTCCGCCAGAAGCTCCAGTGATGGACAAGCGTCCTGCGCTTTTTATATTTGATTAAGTCCTCGATCGATTAGTATCCGTCAGCTCCATGTGTCGCCACACTTCCACACCGGACCTATCTACCTGATCATCTTTCAGGGATCTTACGTTGCCTGGCAAGCCAGACAATGGGAAATCTCATCTTGAGGGGGGCTTCATGCTTAGATGCTTTCAGCACTTATCCCTTCCGCACATAGCTACCCAGCTATGCCTCTGGCGAGACAACTGGTACACCAGCGGTGCGTCCATCCCGGTCCTCTCGTACTAAGGACAGCTCCTCTCAAATTTCCTGCGCCCGCGACGGATAGGGACCGAACTGTCTCACGACGTTCTGAACCCAGCTCGCGTACCGCTTTAATGGGCGAACAGCCCAACCCTTGGGACCGACTACAGCCCCAGGATGCGATGAGCCGACATCGAGGTGCCAAACCTCCCCGTCGATGTGAACTCTTGGGGGAGATAAGCCTGTTATCCCCGGGGTAGCTTTTATCCGTTGAGCGATGGCCCTTCCATGCGGAACCACCGGATCACTAAGCCCGACTTTCGTCCCTGCTCGACTTGTAGGTCTCGCAGTCAAGCTCCCTTCTGCCTTTACACTCTGCGAATGATTTCCAACCATTCTGAGGGAACCTTTGGGCGCCTCCGTTACCTTTTAGGAGGCGACCGCCCCAGTCAAACTGCCTGCCTGACACTGTCTCCCAACCCGATCAGGGTCGCGGGTTAGACGGTCCATACAGCCAGGGTAGTATCCCACCGTTGCCTCCACGGAAGCTGGCGCTCCCGTTTCCATGGCTCCTACCTATCCTGTACAAGCTGCACAGACAGTCAATATCAAGCTACAGTAAAGCTCCACGGGGTCTTTCCGTCCTGTCGCGGGTAACCTGCATCTTCACAGGTACTATAATTTCACCGAGTCTCTCGTTGAGACAGTGCCCAGATCGTTGCGCCTTTCGTGCGGGTCGGAACTTACCCGACAAGGAATTTCGCTACCTTAGGACCGTTATAGTTACGGCCGCCGTTTACTGGGGCTTCAATTCGAAGCTTCGCCTAAGCTGACCTCTCCTCTTAACCTTCCAGCACCGGGCAGGCGTCAGCCCCTATACTTCGCCTTGCGGCTTCGCAGAGACCTGTGTTTTTGCTAAACAGTCGCCTGGGCCTATTCACTGCGGCTTCTCAGGGCTATTCACCCTAAAAAGCACCCCTTCTCCCGAAGTTACGGGGTCATTTTGCCGAGTTCCTTAACGAGAGTTCTCTCGCTCACCTTAGGATTCTCTCCTCGCCTACCTGTGTCGGTTTGCGGTACGGGCGCCTATTGCCTCGCTAGAAGCTTTTCTCGGCAGTGTGGAATCAGGAACTTCGGTACTTTTTTTCCCTCGCCATCACAGCTCAGCCTACACGGTAAGCGGATTTGCCTACTTACCGGCCTTACTGCTTGGACGCGCTTTTCCAGCTGCGCGCTTGCCTTATCCTCCTGCGTCCCTCCATCACTCAAACGGCAATGAGGCGGTACAGGAATCTCAACCTGTTATCCATCGCCTACGCCTTTCGGCCTCGGCTTAGGTCCCGACTTACCCTGAGCGGACGAGCCTTCCTCAGGAAACCTTAGGCTTTCGGTGGAAGGGATTCTCACCCTTCTTTCGCTACTCATACCGGCATTCTCACTTCCAAGCACTCCACCGCCTCTTTCAAGACGACTTCGCCGCGCTTGGAACGCTCTCCTACCATTGCTATTGCAATCCACAGCTTCGGTGATACGTTTAGCCCCGGTACATTTTCGGCGCAGAGTCACTCGACCAGTGAGCTATTACGCACTCTTTGAATGGTGGCTGCTTCTAAGCCAACATCCTGGTTGTCTAAGCAACTCCACATCCTTTTCCACTTAACGTATACTTCGGGACCTTAGCTGGTGGTCTGGGTTGTTTCCCTCTCGACTACGGATCTTATCACTCGCAGTCTGACTCCCAAGGATAAGTATTTGGCATTCGGAGTTTGTCTGAAGTCGGTAACCCGATGAGGGCCCCTCGTCCAAACAGTGCTCTACCTCCAATACTCTCACCTTGAGGCTAGCCCTAAAGCTATTTCGGAGAGAACCAGCTATCTCCAGGTTCGATTGGAATTTCACCCCTACCCACACCTCATCCCCGCATTTTTCAACATACGTGGGTTCGGGCCTCCAGTCAGTGTTACCTGACCTTCACCCTGGACATGGGTAGATCACCTGGTTTCGGGTCTGCGACCTCATACTCTTGCGCCCTATTCAGACTCGCTTTCGCTGCGGCTCCGTCTTTTCAACTTAACCTTGCATGAAATCGCAACTCGCCGGTTCATTCTACAAAAGGCACGCCATCACACTTATTGTGCTCTGACTACTTGTAGGCACACGGTTTCAGGTTCTATTTCACTCCCCTCCCGGGGTGCTTTTCACCTTTCCCTCACGGTACTGGTTCACTATCGGTCACTAGGGAGTATTTAGCCTTGGGAGATGGTCCTCCCGGATTCCGACGGGATTTCTCGTGTCCCGCCGTACTCAGGATCCACTCGGGAGGGAACGACGTTTCAACTACAGGGCTGTTACCTTCTTTGGCCGGCCTTTCCAGGCCGCTTCGTCTACGCCGTTCCTTTATCACTCCACTTTGAGTGTCCTACAACCCCGAAAGGCAAGCCTTTCGGTTTGGGCTCTTCCCGTTTCGCTCGCCGCTACTGGGGGAATCGATTTTTCTTTCTCTTCCTCCGGGTACTTAGATGTTTCAGTTCCCCGGGTATGCCTTCCATTCCCTATGGATTCAGAAATGGATACTGCCTCATTACTGGCAGTGGGTTTCCCCATTCGGAAATCTCCGGATCAGCTTGCTTACAGCTCCCCGAAGCATATCGGTGTTCGTCCCGTCCTTCATCGGCTCCTAGTGCCAAGGCATTCACCGTGCGCCCTTATTAACTTAATCTTTTTCGGTCAACGATTAGCATCGAATCTCTGTGTCAGCTCCCTCAACGTCATCACGCACTCGTAGTGCGCTCTGGCGCTCATTCGGTCGCTTCCTTGATCTTCCCGCTTCTCGTTGCCCTTGGTTGAGTGATACTGACACTCAAACCTAAAGGTTTTACACTTCTTATGGTTGCTCCATAATGGATCATCCATAAGGTGAACGATTCTCGGTTTGTTTCTTCTCATGTTATCCGGTTTTCAAAGAACGAAGTTGCTGACTTCCATCACGTCATGTGATTGATCAGCGCCTATGCTTCATGCAGCTTTGCGACGAGGTGAAGTTCCTCGAACACGCTGTGCCGCAAGTGAGCACATGTTTTGAGAGTTGTTTGACCTCTCAAAACTAAACGAAACGAAAGCGTCAATGTTGTATCTATTGGAAATGTTCAGTTGCGGCTCCTGCCGAGCAGTCGCCTCCACATTTCAATTATCCTTAGAAAGGAGGTGATCCAGCCGCACCTTCCGATACGGCTACCTTGTTACGACTTCACCCCAATCATCTGTCCCACCTTCGGCGGCTGGCTCCAAATGGTTACCCCACCGACTTCGGGTGTTACAAACTCTCGTGGTGTGACGGGCGGTGTGTACAAGGCCCGGGAACGTATTCACCGCGGCATGCTGATCCGCGATTACTAGCGATTCCGGCTTCATGCAGGCGAGTTGCAGCCTGCAATCCGAACTGAGAATGGTTTTATGGGATTCGCTCCACCTCGCGGTCTCGCGGCCCTTTGTACCATCCATTGTAGCACGTGTGTAGCCCAGGTCATAAGGGGCATGATGATTTGACGTCATCCCCACCTTCCTCCGGTTTGTCACCGGCAGTCACCTTAGAGTGCCCAACTTAATGCTGGCAACTAAGATCAAGGGTTGCGCTCGTTGCGGGACTTAACCCAACATCTCACGACACGAGCTGACGACAACCATGCACCACCTGTCACCGATGTCCCCGAAGGGAAAACTTTATCTCTAAAGCGGTCATCGGGATGTCAAGACCTGGTAAGGTTCTTCGCGTTGCTTCGAATTAAACCACATGCTCCACCGCTTGTGCGGGCCCCCGTCAATTCCTTTGAGTTTCAGCCTTGCGGCCGTACTCCCCAGGCGGAGTGCTTAATGCGTTTGCTGCAGCACTAAGGGGCGGAAACCCCCTAACACTTAGCACTCATCGTTTACGGCGTGGACTACCAGGGTATCTAATCCTGTTCGCTACCCACGCTTTCGCGCCTCAGCGTCAGTTACAGACCAGAGAGCCGCCTTCGCCACTGGTGTTCCTCCACATCTCTACGCATTTCACCGCTACACGTGGAATTCCGCTCTCCTCTTCTGCACTCAAGCCTCCCAGTTTCCAATGACCCTCCACGGTTGAGCCGTGGGCTTTCACATCAGACTTAAGAAGCCGCCTGCGCGCGCTTTACGCCCAATAATTCCGGACAACGCTTGCCACCTACGTATTACCGCGGCTGCTGGCACGTAGTTAGCCGTGGCTTTCTGGTCAGGTACCGTCAACGCACCGGCAGTTACTCCGATGCGGGTTCTTCCCTGATAACAGAGTTTTACGATCCGAAGACCTTCATCACTCACGCGGCGTTGCTCCGTCAGACTTGCGTCCATTGCGGAAGATTCCCTACTGCTGCCTCCCGTAGGAGTCTGGGCCGTGTCTCAGTCCCAGTGTGGCCGATCACCCTCTCAGGTCGGCTACGCATCGTTGCCTTGGTAGGCCGTTACCCCACCAACTAGCTAATGCGCCGCGGGCCCATCTGTAAGTGACAGCAGAGCCGTCTTTTATCCTTTCTCCATGCGGAAAAAGAAATTATCCGGTATTAGCCCCGGTTTCCCGGAGTTATCCCAGTCTTACAGGCAGGTTGCCCACGTGTTACTCACCCGTCCGCCGCTGACTAAAAAGGAGCAAGCTCCTCTTTTGTCCGCTCGACTTGCATGTATTAGGCACGCCGCCAGCGTTCGTCCTGAGCCAGGATCAAACTCTCATGTAAAAGTTTGGTTAGCTCATAATTAAAGCTGACTAATCAATTATTGATTGACGTTTCGTTTCGTTCAGTTTTCAAAGATCAAACTTGGTATCGCTCTTTTGGGCGACTTTTATATAATAACACGGTCTCGATTTTAAGTCAATAGCTTTTTTAAAAAACTTTTTTGTGTTCGACTCGTTCAATCGGACGAATTATAATATAACATAGATATTTTTATGATGCAATAGTTTTTTTGAAATTTTATTCACTCAGACATCTTTCTATCAATCTGTACATAATATAATAACAAATATCTATTCTATTGGGAAGGTGAAAACTATTTTAACAAAGGCTGCCCTTGTCATTTCTTTTTTAATGGCTATCTATCTATTTAGTTATTGCTACGTTGAAGCATTGCGCATAAGTGATACAGATGTAGATAAAAAAGAAGGAGGAACTTTTCTCGTCATGTCGATCATGGCTTTTGTTTTTTCCGGATTAACTTATTTATTCATATAGTCTTTAAATCCGGCCTCCTTCCCTCCTGACATTCATAATAAATAAAAGTACGCTTATGATAATGATCGAACCACCTGCAAGCTGGAACCAGGCAACTTTTTCACTTAATATAAGATAAGCAAGGATCGTTGCTCCGACAGGTTCAAATAGCACGGCCATAGAAATAACTGCCGTACTGACCCATTTTAAGGCCCAGTTGAATAAAGAATGTCCAAGCAAGTTTGGCAAGATAGCCAGAAGCAGGAAATATATCCAATCTTCAATCGGATATGGATAAAGCGGTTCGTTTCTAATAATGACATAAAAAAATAAAACGATGGTGCTTATGGAGTACACTAAAAAGGTATAAGTAATTAATGAGATCCTTTGTCTAAGTGATTGTCCGACAAGCAAATAGGCCGTAATTAGGGCACATGCACTCAGCGCAAGCATATCGCCCAACAGCGCAGCGCCGCTCAACCGGAAGTCCCCCCAACTAATCACAAAGCCGCCTATCATTGCCACTGCCGCACTTGTTATACTTTTGATCGAATATTTTTCTTTAAAAAATAAAAAAGTCCCTATAAAAGCGAACAAAGGCTGTAATGTCACCAAGACTGTGGAACTTGCAACCGATGTGTAGTTTAACGACTCAAACCAAAGGATAAAGTGAAAAGCAAGAAATATACCGGCTAAAAGAGAATATATCCAATCATTCCGTTTCATCATCCGCAACTCTGATT
Organism: Siminovitchia sp. FSL H7-0308; assembly: GCF_037980985.1. Taxonomy (NCBI): domain Bacteria; kingdom Bacillati; phylum Bacillota; class Bacilli; order Caryophanales; family Bacillaceae; genus Siminovitchia; species Siminovitchia sp. FSL H7-0308. The sequence goes on along the minus strand of NZ_CP150282.1, from coordinate 746,947 downwards.
TACTGCGCCGTAAAAACATGGGAAGCAAGATGCAAACACTGAAAAACATACGGTAAAATGCAATAGTTCCCGCCTCAGCGGATGACAATTTTACGAGGATCGCGGAACTTGAAATCGTCAGGACACCAATCATAACAACAATATACGGATTCAGTTTTCTTCGTGTTTCCATTTTATCTTATCCTTAAAGAAGTATAATATAATAAATTAAATTTTACTTTTTTTATTTCTTTTTTCCAATAAACAGGCGGCAAGGAGGGAAGCCTATGGAATATTTTTTTGAATGGGAACTATTGGCAAGATTGGGGATTTCTGCAGCTCTCGGCTTAATCATCGGCTTAGAAAGGGAGCTGAAAAGAAAACCGCTCGGTTTAAAAACAAGTCTTGTCATATCCATTATTAGTTGTCTGCTCACAATTGTTTCAATTGAAGCTGCCTATATTTTTCCCGGGAGTGATGATGTTCGTATACAAATGGATCCGCTCCGCTTGGCTGCACAAATAGTATCGGGTATTGGTTTTCTGGGAGCAGGCGTTATTTTAAGAAGGGGCAATGACCATATTTCCGGGTTAACAACCGCAGCCTTGATCTGGGGGGCAGCGGGAATTGGTATTGCAGTTGGAGCCGGATTTTACATGGAAGCTATCGCCGGAGTCATTCTCCTCATTATTAGTGTTGAATTAATCCCTTCCCTGCTAACGAGGATTGGCCCGAAAAAATTGCATAAAAGAGACCTGATAATCAAAATTACAGTAAGTAAAAGGGAAAGTGTTGAGACTGTAATGAAAAAATTGCAGGAAGACAAAATTTTGATTACGCATACGCGAATTAAAGATTTAAGAGAAAACGCCGCTCATCTTATGGAATTAAAAACGCGAGTAAACACGAACAGACCTGTCACGAATATTTATTATACAATTTCCCTTTTAGACGATGTTCAAGAAATCGAGATCATCAGTTAACGGGTATCCTATATGATATCCCGTTACTTATGGAAATCTCTCTTAATATACAACGACATATTACAACACCTCGAAAAATGGAATTCCTTGCACTCGACAGGACACCGGAAAAGACTATATTACGAAACAGCTTGCGTTCGATATTATTTGAACTCAGGCTGTTTCCATTTCTCCAGAAATCGTTGAAATGGAAGATACGAAAATTGGTTAGATAAAACCACCTTGATCTGAAATACTTAATCAATATATCAGCTAACCAGATCTCGCCACCCTCTCTTTTATAACATAAAAAAAGCACTAAGTTTCAATAATTGTGCTTTAGGTAAAAGATTTCCACCTGAAAAATCCGCGGGTTCGTAGCTTTGTTCAACAATTTGAGACAATAAATTAAAAATAAAGCTTGCACTTTTTTAAAAAGCTCTTATAATGGAAAATGTATTCTAATTTTAGGGGCATTAGCTCAGCTGGGAGAGCGCTACACTGGCAGTGTAGAGGTCAGCGGTTCGAGCCCGCTATGCTCCATATGCTTTAAACGTTGAAAATACGCCATTTCTAAGCACTTAGAAGTGGCGTATTTTTATTGTTTTTTGGTGCGCGTGACTAATTTCAAAGTGAAATAAAATAAGCTCTTCTCATTTGTCGAGAAGGGCTTATTTTATGTAAATATATGCGTCCAACATTTTTATGACTACCCGAATATGTATAAGCAACCTCTTCGAACAATCTTATCTGGCCAATTTCAACACCAGTGCTGCAGCTCCACAACGATCGTTTGCAAGTCTAATGATTCGTTTTTTATACGATACCTTTATTACAGGCTTAAACGCCTACTAGGAACATCCAAAGCCAGCTTCCTTTTAGGGTTCTTATATTTTAAATATTTCTATTCTCCAATTAAGGTTCTACAGCACTTCCTTTTGACGGAATCTCTTTACTGCAATAAGTTGAATATCATTTTGCTTATATTCATTAATAAGCGGACAACTATTTTAGTCATCGTATTAAAAAAGATCATATATGTAGGATTTCATTAATAAGTTCTTTCGGTGAAAGTTAATCTTTTTTTCTTGAGAAACTCACCTCGCTGGCTAATTTATTTGACAAACGCAGTTTCAATTCCCTCGATCGGCAGAATTCATCAATAGTTTGCTGCTTCAGGCAGTTTTCATCGCAATATCAATGGATGCGTCATCATTTGATCCCTTCCTTATTTATGCTTACGATCATTTGTAATCCAATAGAACTTGTATAATGGATTGGCTGATAGAGCATTACATCTGATGAAAAAATCTATCATCGGGAAAGAGGGAAAAAAGCATAGTTCGCCTTCATTTTACGTAAGGCATTACTTCTCATTTACATCTTGTCAACAATCCTACGATCAGCATTTTCCAAGAAGACCGATGATATAAACCTAAAGAGAAATCCCTTTAAGCCTACACTTAGGGATTTCTCATTTTATTGATCAGTTACCTACCAATCGCAATCTTCATGCTCATGTCTAATTCTCCTGCATCTGCAAATAAACCTTTCACGTTCTTCTCTCTCTCGTTCTTCTCTCTCACGCTCTTCCCTCTCACGCTCACGTCTTACTTCACGGCATCTACAGATTAATTTCACGCGTCTTCTCCGTTCTTCTCTTTCGCCGCCAACAAAATCATTTTCAAACCACATACAGCTTACACCTCCTTTATATCTATTTAAGCCGGCCGACGCATTAATAATTTATTGGAGGTTATCGAAATTGATTGGACAGACAGTCTGATACAATAAAACACCTCTATCCAATAAACTATTAAAAGCTGTTCCATAAAAGCACCCTCCCTTTTAAAAAAGTCCTACTGATTGCCTTCTATAAGCTGTCATGGTTTTTATTGAATGAATCGCAGGAAACTTGAAATACTATTTTTTGAAAGGAGATGGAACAGTTGGATCAACAGACGTATACAGAAGCAGCTATTCGGGAGTATAAAGAAGGGCTGGGCATCTTTACAAAAAAGATGCCCAAGATAGCGGAATCGTATAATTCATTTACAGAGGCGTGTTTTTCAGAAGGAAAAATTTCGCAAAAAGAGAAGCAGATGATTGCTCTTGGAATCAGCATCTATGCGCAGGATGAGTATTGCATCATTTACCACACAAAAGGCTGCATTGATCAGGGGTGCAGTGAAGATGAAATTTTGGAGGTTGTCGGGGTTTCCGCAGCATTTGGCGGGGGCGCGGCAATGAGTCAGGCAGTAACACTTGTTCAGCAATCCATTGAAGAATTAAAAAACAAACCGCAATCACATTAAACCTAAATTCATGAAGCGGGAGTTTTCTTATGTGCCCGAACATTCAGTTGAACGAAATTCTGATTATGTCTTGATACCCCAAACAGCAGAGCCAAGTTCTTGACTCACCATCATGTATTCCAATACAAAAAAGCAGGTTGTCACCCCGTTTGGACAACCTGCCTTTTCTTATTTAAAGCTTTGCGGATAAGTCGTTAAGTCTACATTCCATAAAATTGGAAGAACAAAGAATACGGTGAGGACGATTAAAATGAGGACAAACAAGTTGACCCAAAAACCGGCTCTTATCATTTCAATAATTTTTATTTTTCCTGTAGCAAAAATGATGGCGTTTGGCGGTGTCCCAACAGGAAGCATGAACGCGCAGTTGGCCGCCATTGCCGCTGGAACCATCAATGCGTAAGGATGAACGTTGATCGCCAATGCCAATGATGCCAAAACAGGGAGAATCATTGTTGCTGTCGCTGTATTCGATGTAAACTCTGTCAAAGCCAGAACAAGTGCGGATGACAGTAAAATAATCAAGATAAAGTGAACACCTTGCATCACGGTAAGCTGGGTGCCCATCCACTCTGCTAGTCCAGTTTCAATAAATCCGCCGGCAATGGCCAAACCTCCTCCGAAAAGGAGCAAAATGCCCCACGGAATGTCTTTGGCACTATCCCAAGCAAGCAGTCTTCCTTTTTGATTGACAGTAGGGATTAAAAATAGCAGAACAGCCGCAATAATAGCAATCATCGTATCAGACAACGTTTTGATTCCTAATACGTTTTCCCAAAGAAACGTTCTCGTAATCCACATAAATGCCGCAAACAAGAAAACAGCCAAAACAAATTTTTCCTCAAACGTAATCTTTCCAAGCTTCAATTTTTCCTCATGAATTAATTGTTTTCCACCAGGAAGTTCCTTTAATTTTACGGGAAAAGCAATTTTAGTAATATAAAGCCAAATAGAAACCAATAAGATTGCGGTTACAGGAGTTGCAAACGCCATCCAGCCGGCAAATGAAATTTGCACGTCAAACAGTTTATTAACGGTTGCTGCCAAAATAATATTGGGAGGTGTCCCGATAAGCGTCCCAAGTCCGCCGATCGTTCCAGCATAGCCAATGGCTAATATAATGGATTTCTCAAAATTTCTATAGTCATCGGCAGAAGCGTCCTTGCTTGTTTGCACTGCCTGGGAAACTTGATAAATAATAGCAGTTCCAATGGGGATCATCATCATGACAGCTGCCGTATTGGATACCCACATTGATAAAAACCCGGTAGCCATCATAAATCCAAGTGTAATCTTGGACATATTTGTTCCAATTAAAGAAATAATCGACAATGCTATTCTTTTATGCAAATTCCACTTTTCCATGGCAGTAGCAATGAAAAATCCACCTAAAAACAGGAAGACAATCGGATCTCCATAGGCAGCGGTTACATCTCCACCCTCCGCTGCTCCTGTTAAAGGAAGCAAAATAATGGGCAAAAGCGATGCGGCAGGAATGGGAATTGCTTCTGTGACCCACCAGGTAGCTACCCATAAAGTAACAGCTAAAACAGCCCTTCCGTCCGTACTTAGTCCTTCTGGAGAAAAGAAAAGCATGGTCAATGCAAATAAAAGCGGGCCAAGAATCAGCCCTGTTTTTTGGACAGTACTGTAAGGTCCGGGGCCTGTCCCTTTTTCTTTTTCACTAGTCTTCTCATCTTTTGATGTAAGTGTCTGTTTTAACACTTTGTTCGGTATGGCCATCATTAACCATTTTTTCGTTTGACGATGTGTTTTCCATAGAAAATCCCATGTAGAGTGTATATATGTTCTTTCCATTGTTATGAGTCTCTCCTTTTTCTACCGATGTAAAAAAGCGCTTACAAGATACTTTTAATGTTATATCTACTTTGTTGAAGATAAAAGGCTGTTAAATTAAATAAATAGTTATGTAAGTAATAAAAGCGAGACTGCCATTTTATTTTATAAATCGGCAGCCTCAATATAAACATAGATCGCTTCGGTATTTTGTTTGGATAGACGGTACTTTCTTGCTGGCCGGCCCTTCGTTTCATAGTCCGCTTCTACATCCAAAAATTTAATTTCGGTTAAAAAGTTTAAATATTTTCCCATCGATACCCGGGAGATTCCGATCTCATTCGCCAGTCCCTCTATTGAAAAGGTGGCGTCTTTATTCCTTAAAATCGTTTTGACAATTTTTCGCAACGTCGTTTTTGTTAACCCTTTTGGAATATCCTCCAGACGTGGTGTCTGGCCATTGCCTTTTAACAGTTTATCCAGCTCTTCCTGGCTGAATTTTTCGTGCCCATGCAGCAGTTCAAACTTTTTCTTGTACTTTTTCAATGAATCCCGAAAACGGCCAAATTCAAACGGCTTAATCAAGTAATCAACAACGCCAAAATGTAAAGCTGATTGGATCGTTTCAATGTTGCTTGCCGCGGAAATGATGATGACATCTATGTCTTTTTGTTCATTCCTCATTCTCTTTAAAAGCTCCAGCCCCCGTTTCCCCGGCATATATACATCGAGTAGGACAAGATGAATCTCGGTGCTATTTAACATATCGATGGCACTATCAACGCCTTCGGCGATTCCTGCACAAACAAAGCCAGGAACCGCCTCTAAGTAACGCTTATTAATTTTCGCCACCATCGGGTCGTCATCAACTATTAAAACCCGGATCATTCTGATCGCTCCTCTCTATAAGGAAAAACCACTTTAAACACAGTGCCCTCATTACTTGTATGAAAAGAAATCTTGCCGCTTAGCGATTGTACGCTTTTTTTAACATTGAGCAATCCATATCCATGATTCGCGCCTTTAGTAGAAACAGTTTGATCGAATAATAAATTCCTTATCTCTAAAGGAATCCCCTCTCCGTTATCCTTTACGGTAATCGTACAGGCGAAACCGTTATACTCGATCGTAATATCTACCCTTTTTTCGTGCTTTTCTTTTACAGCATCAAATGCGTTTTCAATCAAGTTGCCAAGAATAGTGATGATATGATGGGTCATTTCATGATTGTTGGAAGCCGGGAGGGGACGAGTTACTTCCAAATTGAGTTTCACTTTATTTTCTCTGGCGTAACTTCTTTTGCTTAGTAAAAATCCGGCAATGACCGGGTCCTTCACAATATGGCCAATCGAGCTGCTTTCCGTTTGGTAGAGTTTCGTTTGTTTTCTTAAATAAGACTCCAGTTCTTTGTATTCTTTCATATGAACCATACCTGTTATCACATGCAAAGTATTCATAAATTCATGTGTTTGGGCACGCAACGCATCTGCATATGTTTTAATGCCCGTCAGCTGTTCGGCCAGTAACTTCATTTCGGTTTTATCCCTAAATGTTGAAATGGCCCCCGCCAGCTTTCCATTTAGTATAATCGGTACCCGATTCACCAAAATGGGCAGGCCGTTAATATCACTTTCTTGATCATATTCCGCTTTCGGGGATTGCAAAATTCTAACAAGCCGGCTTTTAGGTAAATATTCATCCGCTTTTTTCCCGATCGGATCGGGATCAAGCCCGGCTTTTTGAAAAATTTTTATCGCTTCCGCGTTAGCTACTACAATCTCTGCTTTATTATTAACCGCTATGATTCCCTCTCGCACCGATTCAAGCATGGCATTTCTTTCTTGGAGCAAACTGGCTATGGCAGCCGGTTCAAGCCCAAATAAAATGCGATTAATATTTGCGGCCAAAATAATGGCGCCAATCATTCCAATGACAATGCCAGCGCCCATTCCTGTAAAGATAATTTTTTTTCTTTTATTCGCGGCTTCATTCACACTTTGAAGCGAAATTCCGACTGAAACCGCACCAATTTGTTTTCCACTTTCATTAAATACAGGATGAAAAGCACGAAGAGAAGGCCCGAGCGTACCTTCCGCAGTAGAAGTATATTTCTTTCCTTTTAAAACCTCCTTCTCATCCCCGCCAATAAATCTCTTTCCGATTCTGGATGGGTCGGGGTGGGAAAGCCGGATCCCGTTCATATCCATGACGACAATAAAAAGCATATTTGTTTCCTGCTGAATATTCCTCGTAAACGACTGAACGTCCCTTCCCCTTTGATTTTTTTCCAAAGCTTCTATAACGAGCGGTGTAATGCTGACTGTCTGGGCAATACTCATTGCTTTTTCACCTTGATGATGCTCAATACTCTCCGTACTTGCGTTTATTAACAGCACACCTGTAATTACAAGGGCAATGATCACGACTGAACAAACCAACATGATAATGACGGTGCGCAGTGGAAGATATTTACTGCCAAAATTCATACTAGCAACCTACCTTAAACAGATTGTGAAGCAGATGGTTATCTTTCGTAACTATCCGGCCAACGGGGATATCCACAGAATGTGGGTCATTCAGGCGTTGCTTAGCCTGCGAATCTCAAATCCCCGCTGATAAGAAGCAAAAAAGCTAAGCCGCGTCCTGTCGGCAAGCCGAGCGATGGCGACCTCGAAGCGCGCGCTTTTTTCTTCGTATGATGACGATGCTGATGAGCTTTCCTTGAGTTGTCGATTCACTTGCAGCTGATGAGCTTTCCTTGAGCTGTCGATTCACTTGCCAATGATTTCCTGTCCACCGCAACGCCTTTGTGTATTGTATTGAGAACCTAGAAAAACACGCGATGTTTTGACACAACGTTTTTCTTCTCCTGCGGCCTGAGCTAATCAGGCAGTTGATCCACGCTTTTCTTTTTCATCCCGCATTCTGATTGGGGGATCTGACTGCCAGTTCATGCCCGATAAAATAAGCAACTCTTTTTTTCCGCCATTTATTATAGCATAGTGTTATCCATTAAATACTCCTCCCTTTTTGAGCACGATCTTATTTGAAATATAACCAGAGAGTCAACATCACGCACCAAAAATAAAAAGTAACAATATAGATAACAAGCCGCATATCTTAAATCACTGCTTTCTCTGACACATCCCCCGACTCGAAAAGAGACGAATAACATTGATCCTAGTGATGACGCCTTTTTTTCCAAGAATGCTTGGCAGTTTTACGCCCTGTTGCATATAAAATTAATAATTTCGTTTAGGAAAGGAAAATCAATAGTGGACATTCAGCAGGATTCACATTACTCGAAAATGAAAAAAAACGTCCCTTTTGGAAAACAGGGGGAACAGGTAATAGGAGCAACAGGGAAGGATGAAACCAACATTCATGCCAAAAATTCGAATAAAGATGACCAAATAGACTTGACATTACAAAACACAAAAGTAGGTGTCGTTGGCCTTGGTTATGTCGGCCTTCCCGTGGCAGTGGGATTTTCTAAAAAATACAAGGTCGTGGGATTTGATATTGATCAACAGAAAATTAACTTGTTAAGCAATCATGTAGATCCAGCAGGCCAAGTTCCAAGCGAGGATTTAAAAAAAGCGGGTATTGAATTTGTATATAATGAAGAAAAGCTCAAAGAGTGTAACTTCATTATTGTGGCGGTTCCAACACCGATTACTTCAACGAAGGAACCTGATTTATCTTATCTTGAAGAAGCATCCGCCATCATCGGAAGAAATCTTTCCCCACAAACAATCGTAGTTTATGAATCTACCGTATACCCTGGCACGACTGAAGATGTTTGCATTCCAATATTAGAAAAATACTCCGAATTAAAATCCGGAGTTGATTTCTTTGTCGGTTACTCACCTGAACGAATTAACCCTGGGGATAAAGAACATACTTTTCATACAATACCAAAGGTTGTTTCTGGGCAAAACAATCATACTTTGAAAAAAATATTCAAAATGTATCACAGCGTGATTGATGCCGGCATTTATAAAGCTTCCTCCATCAAAGTTGCGGAAGCTTCCAAAATTGTCGAAAACACCCAACGTGACATCAATATCGCTTTTATGAATGAACTTTCTCTCATATTTGATCGACTAAACATTGATACGTATGATGTACTTGCCGCATCGAAAACAAAATGGAATTTTATTCCCTTGTCGCCTGGCTTAGTTGGAGGCCATTGCATCGGAGTCGATACCTACTACTTAATGCACAAGTCGAAATTGGAAGGGTATTATCCAAGTTTTCTCTCTGAAGCCAGGAAAATAAATGATTTTATGCCAGAATATATTGTAACGTCTTTATTGCAATTAATGATGTCCCATAAACTAAATGTTCAAGACGTGTTGATTACAATCCTCGGCATCACTTTTAAAGAAAACATTTCTGATGTCAGAAATTCAAAGTCTTTGGAATTAGTAAAGAAATTGATGGATCTTGGTTTACCTCTTCAAGTATGTGATCCAAACATTACGAACGACCAGAAAAAACATATGAATATCGACTTGAAACCATTCGATCAACTTAAAAAGTCCGATGTTGTTCTTTTAACTGTACCTCATAAAGAGTTTAAAATGGCTGATTTGAATGCCTTATTTAAAAACAACAAAGGAATCTTAATGGATTTAAAAGGAGCTGTTCCTACAGAATCACTCCAGAAAAGCATATTTGTTTGGAGAATGTGACCACTAAAAAGCTGGGACATCAGTAAATACTATTTTCATCGCTACGTCAACATATTTCGCTTTCCGCGGGCCCGGCTTCAGCTTCCTCGGAAAGCAAAGGTCGCTTTCCTGCGGGATCTTCAGCTCGAGCTATTCCCGTAGGAGTCTACCTATTTTGACTACGCTAAAAGCTTGCGTATGATACACTGGGACCATTTATCCGACATGTAAGGTGCCGTAAGCCTCCCACTTCAAAATCTTGAGTGAACACAAAAGATCCAAGTGGGAGAAAACGGCTCCTAAATGCCCGATTGGTTCAACTAACATTCAGTAGGAGGATCGAAGAAAACTCCTGCTGAATGAAGTTTCACTGTATTGTTCGTTTTTTCATCGGCTGATTTTGTTGTGTCCCAGTTTTTTATTTTTAATTATTCACGCCGTCCAAACAAATTCACCTTTTTACCATATATATATATTGACACAAAAAGAATCAAAGGTGATGAGGCGCATGGAAAAAAAACGAAAAATCTTAGTACTTGTGAAACCTTTTTGGTTATACCCGAAACATAAAGTAAAAAAAGATATTTTTGATGCCCTTGAAAAGTACGCTGATGTCTATTATTGGCATCATAATGGCCATATAAAAGACATACTAAAAACATTAAATATGGAACCCGACTTTATCTTCCATTATGATATAGCTTGGTATGATCTCATGGCGCCCAAAATTGAAGGTTTAGCCGATATAGATATTCCCAAAGGTTGCTTTGTTATTGATCTTCACTGGAATCCTGATGAACGAATTCAATATTTTCAAAAAAATGACATAGACCTTATTTTTTCAGCGACTAAGTATCCATTTCTTAGGTCGTTTCCACAATTTAAACATAAGTTCCGCTGGCTCCCTTGGGCGATTAACCCTGCAGTAATGAAAGATTATGGATTGGAAAAAGAAATTGATTTATTGCTTATGGGATTGGTGTATGTTGATAAAAATGCACATGGACGTCATCAGCTGCCCAATACGATACCTTTAAAAGGAAGGTATGAATTCAGGGACGCTGTTTTTTCCAATCTGAAGGATAAACCGGGATTTGTCTATCATCCCCATCCAGGTCATCTAGCTACACAATCCGACCAATTAATTGTAAATAAAAAATATGCCAAAGAGCTGAATCGCTCCAAAATATTCTTCACTTGCGGCGGCCGCTACAAGACAGGCCGGGTAGCCGTTCTTAAGTTCTTTGAGGCGCCCGCTTGTAAAACACTACTTTTGGCGGAGCCGAACAATGACCTCGTAGACTTAGGTTTTATTGATAAAGAAAACTATGTTGCTTGCACGGTTGACAATTTTATGGAAAAGGCAGAGTATTATTTGGCCAATGATGAAGAACGCATGCGGATTACAGAAAACGGTTATCAATTTATTCATAAACACCATACAAATGACGAACGGGCAAAATATTTGCTGAAAGAAATAAATGCCATCTTATAAGGATCTGCTATATAAACTCCATTATTTTCAAATCTGTAGATACCCATATGAACTACAGATTTTTTTGAATTCATTATCTTTTCCTTTCAGCTTTAATCCTTATTCTAATAGGCGGTATCGAGCCAAAACGACAATTTATTAGTTAAATGTGCGTTAACAATAGAGATTTTGCCTGAACAAGCTTCTCTCCAATACATAGTATATTGTGAGTTCATTTTGGATCAATTCAATTGAACTACTTTTTAAAAAAAGGAGGGTATTGCTTGTCAGTCATTAATTTAATAAGAAATGAAGGATTCGAAACTGGAACCTTCGAATTCTGGAATGCTGTCAATGCTACCATTACTTCAACAAATGCTCATAGCGGCGAATTTGCAGCTTCCTTCGATATAGGTTCCCAAACATCCTCCCTTTCGCAAACCGTTCCAATCACACCTAATGAAACCTATTTATTTAAAGTATCATTGGCAACCCAAGGATTTAATAACCAAATCATTTTACGAATTGTATATCTAAATGACAATGATGAAGAAGTTGGGATCGGGTTGGATACAGAAGTTAACTTTGGAAGCATTTTCTCTAGCCCGACTTTTGAAGCTTGGAAAGAAATTTATCACGTTACAGATCCAGCACCTCCTACAGCAACTCAAGCAAGAGTAGAAATTATTAAACCAGGTGTGGTGGGCTCTATTTATAGAGTATTGGTAGATGATGTTAATTTACTGGAATTCGAGGGTCTTCCTGGTTCTCCTGGTTTTCCTGGACCTACTGGACCTGCTGGACCTACAGGAGCCACCGGACCTCAAGGACCTACAGGAACGACAGGGGCCACCGGACCTCAAGGACCTACGGGAACTACGGGGGCCACGGGACCTCAAGGACCTACGGGACTGACGGGAGCTACGGGACCTCAAGGACCTACGGGAACTACGGGAGCCACGGGACCTATCGGACCTGCTGGACCAACAGGAGCTACGGGACCTCAAGGACCTACGGGACCTCAAGGACCTACAGGAACTACAGGAGCCACCGGACCTCAAGGACCTACGGGACTGACGGGAGCCACCGGACCTCAAGGACCTACAGGAACGACAGGGGCCACCGGACCTCAAGGACCTACGGGAACGACAGGGGCCACGGGACCTCAAGGACCTACGGGAACTACGGGAGCTACGGGAGCTACGGGACCTCAAGGACCTACAGGAACGACGGGAGCCACCGGACCTCAAGGACCTACGGGAACTACAGGGGCCACCGGACCTCAAGGACCTACGGGAACTACGGGGGCCACGGGACCTATCGGACCTGCTGGACCAACAGGAGCTACTGGACCTCAAGGACCTACGGGAACGACGGGAGCCACGGGACCGACTGGACCTACGGGAACCACGGGACCGACTGGACCTACGGGAGCTACGGGACCTCAAGGACCTACAGGAACGACAGGAGCCACCGGACCTCAAGGACCTACAGGAACTACAGGGGCCACCGGGACCGACTGGACCTACGGGAACCACGGGACCGACTGGACCTACGGGAGCTACGGGACCTCAAGGACCTACAGGAACGACAGGAGCCACCGGACCTCAAGGACCTACAGGAACTACAGGGGCCACCGGACCTCAAGGACCTACGGGAACTACGGGGGCCACGGGACCTCAAGGACCTACGGGACTGACGGGAGCTACGGGACCTCAAGGACCTACGGGAACTACGGGAGCCACGGGACCTCAAGGACCTGCTGGACCAACAGGAGCTACGGGACCTCAAGGACCTACGGGAACTACGGGGGCCACGGGACCTCAAGGACCTACAGGAACGACAGGGGCCACCGGACCTCAAGGACCTACAGGAACTACAGGAGCCACAGGACCTCAAGGACCTACGGGACTGACGGGAGCCACAGGACCTCAAGGACCTACGGGAACGACTGGGGCGACTGGACCTCAAGGACCTACGGGACTGACGGGAGCTACGGGACCTCAAGGACCTACAGGAACTACGGGAGCCACCGGACCTCAAGGACCTACGGGAACTACGGGAGCTACGGGACCTCAAGGACCTACAGGAACTACGGGAGCTACGGGACCTCAAGGACCTACAGGACCTACAGGAACTACAGGAGCCACCGGACCTCAAGGACCTACGGGAACTACGGGGGCCACGGGACCTCAAGGACCTACGGGAACTACGGGGGCCACGGGACCTCAAGGACCTACGGGAACTACGGGGGCCACGGGACCTCAAGGACCTACGGGACTGACGGGAGCTACGGGACCTCAAGGACCTACGGGAACGACGGGAGCCACTGGATCTCAAGGACCTACGGGAACTACAGGGGCCACGGGACCTCAAGGACCGACTGGACCGACTGGACCGACGGGAGCCACAGGACCTCAAGGACCTACAGGAACTACGGGAACTACGGGAGCTACGGGACCTCAAGGACCTACAGGAACTACGGGAGCTACGGGACCTCAAGGACCTACAGGAACTACGGGAGCCACAGGGCCTCAAGGACCTACAGGAACTACGGGAGCCACCGGACCTCAAGGACCTACGGGAACTACGGGGGCCACGGGACCTCAAGGACCTACGGGAGCCACAGGGCCTCAAGGACCTACGGGAACTACGGGAGCCACGGGACCTATCGGACCTGCTGGACCAACAGGAGCTACGGGACCTCAAGGACCTACGGGAACTACGGGGGCCACGGGACCTCAAGGACCTACGGGAACTACGGGGGCCACGGGACCGACTGGACCTACAGGAACGACGGGAGCTACGGGACCTCAAGGACCTACGGGACTGACAGGGGCCACGGGATCTCAAGGACCTACAGGAACGACAGGAGCCACAGGACCTCAAGGACCTACGGGAACTACGGGAGCCACAGGACCTCAAGGACCTACGGGAACTACGGGAGCCACAGGACCTCAAGGACCTACGGGAGCTACGGGACCTCAAGGACCTACGGGACTGACAGGGGCTACCGGACCTCAAGGACCTACAGGAACTACGGGAGCCACTGGATCTCAAGGACCGACGGGAACGACAGGGGCCACGGGACCTCAAGGACCGACTGGACCGACGGGACCGACGGGGGCCACGGGACCTCAAGGACCTACGGGAACTACGGGGGCGACTGGACCTCAAGGACCTACGGGAGCTACAGGGCCTACCGGACCTCAAGGACCTACAGGAGCCACAGGACCTCAAGGACCGACTGGACCGACGGGACCGACTGGGCCTTAGTGACAAAAACTGAGTTGGGGGGCTCACCAATCATAAAAACATTCATACTTTATTTTAAATAACACCTTTAGCATCAGGCTTCTTCCCCCAATTCCTAAAATGGAAGATACTCAGATACTCATTTGAGTATCTTCTTATTTAAAAATATAGGAGGGAAAAATCATGATAACCATTAGTTTATGTATGATCGTCAAAAATGAAGAAGAAGTACTTGAAAGATGCCTTGATTCGGTTAAGGATTTAGTAGATGAAATTAACATTGTGGATACAGGTTCAACAGATAAAACGGTAGAGATCGCAAAAAAATATACGGACCGTGTATTTTTCTTTGAATGGACAGGAAAATTTAAAGATGCCAGGAATGAATCTTTTAAATATGCAACTAAGGACTATATACTATATCTTGATGCGGACGACGTGCTGATGGAAGAAGATCGGGAAAAATTTAAATTGTTGAAAGAAACTTTGGACCCTGAGGTCGATTCTGTTTCAATGTATTACAATGCGGGAATAGATGAGTACGGCAATGTCACATTACGATACCGAAGAAATCGACTTTTAAAACGAAGCCGTCAGTTTCAATGGCATGGTGATGTTCACAATTACATTGCAGTATGGGGTAATATAATAAATTCCGATATCGCGGTCACCCATTTAAAAAAGAAACACGCCGTTGGCAGGAACCTCTCCATTTACAAAGAAAAAATTGCGAATGGCGATCCGTTTTCACCCCGGGATTATTTTTATTATGGGAATGAATTACGGGAAAATCAATATTATAAAGAAGCGATTGAGAGTTACACTAAGAACATCGAAATGGCTGAAGGTTGGGTAGAAGATAAAATATATGCCTGTATGTTCCGTGCAGATTGCCATCGTGTTTTGGGAAATAACAAGGAAGAATTACGATCATTATTAATGTCTTTATCGTTTTCTAAAATTCCTCGTCCCGAAGTTTGCAGTCGAATTGGTTACCAATTTCAACAACAGAAGGACTATCAATCAGCTATATTTTGGTATGAGCTGGCTACAAATCTGCCTGATGACCCTAACAGATGGAGCTTCACCTATCCTGCCTACTCTACTTGGTATCCACATTTGCAACTTTGTGTATGTTATTATCAATTAAATGATATTGAAAAGTCTTATGAACACAACGAAAAAGCCCGAGAATACCGTCCAACAGATGAGAGAATCTTGAATAATAAAAAATTGCTTGAAAATAAGTTAAAGACGATATCCCAAGAAACATAGAAAAAAACTTCCAATTATTTAGTGATTTGACCTGCACTCTGATTGTAGACACCACCTGCAATTAGAGTGCTATTTTAATAGAAAAATGGTTGCTATATTCAAAATAAGAGTTTAGAAGAATAGGAGCTCTCTTTCTATTCGCCTATTCCACATTCAAGTCTAGCAAACAAGCGGTTAATTGATATTTTTGATAACACTCGCCTCTTAAACATTTTGTGGAAAAACGCCGATAAAAGGCGAACATCCCGGCTGTTTGGTTAACGATATAGACGATCTATAGATGATTTTTTGTCACTTGTTGCAGCATCATTTCTTAATGCTTTTCTTTTCTTTTTACTCGTGATTTTTTGTTCGATATATATCCGGCCAGCAGTATGAAAAAGGTCAATCCGGCTGTAATCATGTACTCTATTGAGTTGTTCGCAATGTTGAAGATATCATGGACATGATCTTCACGCAGGATCATTTCTCCGGCTGTCCAGGCAAGAATCCCTGATCCGGCATAGGCGATCCACGTATATTTCTCCATTGCTTTTACAATAAAAACCGAACCATAAATCATAATCGGAATACTGATTACGACCCCCAGCATTAACATAAATATATGCCCGTCGGCTGCTCCAGCGACAGCCACTACATTGTCCAAGCTCATTACCGCGTCTGCGAGAATAATCGTTCCAATTGCTTTCATCAAACTGTTTGAGGCAGAAATGTTAGCCGTTTCTTCACCACCGACAAGTACTTTAAAAGCAATCCAAAGAAGCAGTAATCCTCCAATTAAATGAACGAATGGTATTTTCAACAGCCAGACAATCAAAATGGCAAATAGAATCCTCAGTGCCACTGCACCTGCTGTTCCCCAAACGATGGCTTTATTGCGCTGTTCTTTCGGCAATTGCCTTGTAGCCATCGCAATGACTACTGCATTGTCGCCGGACAATATAATATCGATTGAAATAATTTTGAGTAATGCGATCATCGCTGCAGAAGAAATAGTGAATCCCAAAGTTGTTGCAGCCGTCTCCATTAAACTTCCTTCTTTCCCTGAACTTTCGTTCCCATATTTTTTGCTTATTCATTATAGCATAGACTTGTCTATATTTATTTTGTCCCCTCTTTGGTATAACTTTTCCCTTTTTACAAAAACTAACACGTGAAAAAACATATTTACAGGAGGAGTTATATGGGCGTTTTAAGTGGCAATCCTAAAAACGAACCGTTGCATTATGGTGAGGTGTTTGCAATTTGGACAGCCTTAATGGGCTGTAAAGTAATGATAGGCGGGTATCAAACACTCCTAAATCATGTAGGAGACAAAGATCTGAAAAGAATTTTAGAAGAAGCTATCGAGTTAGCAAAAACCGATAGCAAGGGGTTGGAGGATGTACTCAAGATAAATGGTATCAACCTTCCACCAGCTCCTCCGGAACGGCCTTTGGCTGATTTGGAAGACATTCCGGCAGGTGCCAAGTTTTACGACCAGGAAATCGCAGCCAAGCTTTCAATTGATATAGTTGCCGGCCTAGTTGCTTGTAGTCAAACAATGGGAATGTGTAATCGAGAAGATATTGCAATGATGTTCGGACAAATGCACATGAGTAAAGCCCAGCTTGGCGCAAAGATATTAAGATTAAACAAAGAAAAAGGGTGGCTTATTCCCCCTCCACTCCATTTATCAGCTCCCGAACAACCATAAAGAAAAGCAAGGTCCTTGGCAGACCTTGCTTTTTTCGTCTTTTCAGAAACTCTCTCTGAACATGTATAGAAAAAATGTGCATCTATCTATTTGTTTGTCCAATCGTTATTCACTCCTGAATAATATCCTATTAATAAAAGTGAAAAAGGAGTGATCAGTGTTGCCTTCTAACCAAAATTCGCTTAATCATCTCAAGGAGCTTTCCGAGAAAATGAAAGCAGATATCTTAAATCCAGCAAAAGGGTCAGCCATTTCTCAACAAAACCTGGATCAACTTTCCAAGGTCCTTGAAAACAACGAAGCATTAAAGCATGTCAAAAGAATATTGGATCCCCTTCAAAACCTGCAAGAAGTAAACTTGGAAGCCGATCTTTCAGAAATATTGGAGCAAACAAAAACAGCAGTAGAACAATCAGTAAATGCTTTGCGAGCATCGAATTAAATCGGCGTTTTCACATAAAAAATGTTCTCTTTCATTAGAGCGATTGTCCAATCAATGTACAAATTTCCTTAATAGACTATTAACAAAGGCATATTTGCCTTTATTAACGAAAAAGGAGTGATATAAGTGTACATCGTGGAAGATTTTGCGCACGAACGTGAAGACTACTCTTGTCGACGCAGACCATTAATCTGGGACTCAGGAGATGTCGTCGAACATCGACACAGCGACGATGATTGGTGCGATTGCGGAGCCCCAGAGCGCAGACATCGCCATAGCGATAATAAAAGAAAACAACGCAAACAAACGCACGATTATTACCTCCACGATTGGGATGACCACATGCATAAACATGATTGCCAGGATTGGGACGATCACATGCATAAACAAGGTCATTGTCACCATGATTGGGATAACCACATGCATTACTTGCATGAAAGGGGTGAGCACATGCATAAACATGACCATTTCTGCTGCGAACGAGAGCAATGCAACGGTTCTGCCTGTGAGCAGCTAAAGGATCTTGCCAGAAATACTCCCATTTTATTCTCTACTGGTGATGCGCCGCAACTCTTAAGTGCACTGTTTATTAGCTATGATAGTGAAACTTGCTACGTGACACTACGTATCGGTACAGCAGATGCATATGTAGACTGCCGGGATATTAAAGTCCTCATCATTGCCTAGTCAATGAAGAATATCTAAAGGGCTGTCCATGTTCTTTCGTGGCAGCCTTCTCACTCTAATCTTCCGAAGGTGATAATAGTAATTTTTGAACAACAATATCTGTATCATTTAGAAAGAATGGACTCGAGTTGCTTGACAAGTTTTTTTCCTTGGATGATATATTTTTCATCAACCGAGCCATCCGGATCTTCAGGTTCTTGAAATTGATTTAGTGTAGCGGTCATATTGCCCACATCTACATGGTCGTCCAATCCGCGTTGGTAAACATGATTGAGGACAAACGGCTTTCCCATCTCAACTACTGTTCCTCTGCTGTCAAGTTCGCCTTCCACTGCGGTAAAAGGAATGCGCAAAAATTGATAGCCGCCATCATCAGCCATTTTATAATCGAAACAGCCTCTGTCATAGTCCCAGTTTCCGCCAATTGTATATCCGCGCGGTTTTAGCAACTGCTCCAGGTGGTGCAAATTAAAGCGCCTGCCTTCTATTGTTGAGTCGATTTGAATCATACTGCTACTCCCTCCGTTATTTTTCTTATTATTCCTCCTTAACGGGGGAGTTATGCTTTTTATTTTCAAATAAAAGAAGACCACCTTTTTGGCAGTCTTCTCTTAATTATCCCGCATTAACTGGCAGTAAGCCCATTTGCTTAGAAATCTAAATGTAAGGTAGAAAGTGCTGGGTCAACTGCCAGTAAATGCCCGATTGGTTCTACTAACATTTAGCGAAAAAAACTCGCTGAATGAAGTTTCACTTTATACCCAGCCTCTGAAACGGGACGCTTCAGCGACATTGCGAAGGCCCAGCATATATGCGGCAAGGCGCATATTGACTCTTCTACTTTGCGATAGATTATATACATTATTAAAGGCGTCTACCAGTTTGGCTGTTAATTTTTCATTGACTTCTTCTTCGGGCCAATAATAGCCTTGGTTATTTTGCACCCATTCAAAGTAGGAAACGGTCACTCCACCGGCACTCGCAAGTACGTCAGGCACAAGGAGAATTCCCCGTTCGGTCAAAATCTTCGTCGCTTCGTCTGTTGTCGGTCCATTGGCAGCTTCTACAACGATGGATGCTTTAATATTCGGAGCATTTTCCCCAGTAATTTGGTTCGATACAGCTGCTGGAACGATGATGTCGCAGTCTAATTCAAACAGCTCTTTGTTCGTAATGGTATTTTCAAAAAGGGTCGTAACCGTTCCAAAACTGTCCCGGCGGTCAAGCAAATAATCAATATCAAGTCCGTCCGGATCATGAAGAGCGCCATAAGCATCAGATATACCGACAATTTTTGCACCCGCATCATACAGGAATTTCGACAGGAAGCTCCCCGCATTGCCAAATCCTTGTATAACAATTCTCGCATCTTTTAAATCAATCCCGCGCTTTTTGGCAGCTTCTTCTATACAAATAGTTACTCCTTGAGCAGTGGCTTTTTCTCTTCCTTGGGAACCGCCAAGAACAATCGGTTTACCCGTGATGAACCCTGGAGAATCGTTTTCACGGAGACGGCTGTACTCATCCATCATCCAAGCCATGATTTGGGAGTTCGTATATACGTCTGGTGCCGGAATGTCTTTTGTAGGGCCGACAATTTGGCTGATGGCCCTTACATATTCGCGGCTGAGACGTTCGATTTCACCCATAGACATCGTACGAGGATCACAAACAATCCCGCCTTTTCCACCGCCGTACGGCAAGTTGACGATCCCGCATTTGATGGTCATCCATAGAGACATCGCTTTGACTTCTTCTTCCGTCACATCAGGATGATAGCGAACCCCTCCTTTGGTAGGGCCGACGGAATCATTGTGCTGGGCACGATATCCGGTGAAAACTTTGACGGAACCATCGTCCATTTTAACCGGGATTCTTACGGTCAACATTCGAATCGGTTCTTTTAACAGTTCATACATTTCCTCCCCAAATCCAAGCTTGTTCAGGCTATGTTTAATAACCTTTTGAGTTGATGTAAATAAGTTAAGATTCTCTGCCATCGTTTTTTTTCGCCTCTTTATATTGTGATCAAAAACATTATACCATTATGATAGCACTTTTTTAATACGTGTGAGCGCCCAATCCAAATCTTCTTTCGTTATGACAAGTGGCGGAGCAAAGCGGATTACATTATCGTGTGTCTCTTTACAAAGCAGTCCCTGTTCCTTAAGCGATTCACAATATTTACGTGCTTCCTCATGCAATTCTACGCCAATAAATAAACCTTTTCCCCTGACCTCCTTGATCATTGGGTTTTCAATCTCTTTCAATTTTGACATAAAATACTCCCCAAGTTCAAGTGAACGCGCCGCAAGATTTTCATCTTCCAATACTTCCAGAGCTTTGATTGATACGGCACAGGCCAATGGGTTTCCGCCAAACGTGGATCCGTGTGAACCAGGATTGAATACGCCCAAAATGTCTTGGTCGGCACACACACAAGAGATTGGGAATACCCCGCCGCCTAATGCTTTTCCTAAAATAAACATGTCGGGTTCCACGTTCTCCCAGTCGCAAGCAAACATTTTACCCGAGCGGCAGAGCCCCGCTTGAATTTCATCGGCTATAAAGAGGACGTTGTTTTCTTTACATACTTGCCGAGCAGCTTTCAAAAATCCTTCAGGAGGGAGGATAACACCGGCTTCTCCTTGAATTGGTTCAATTAAAAATGCCGCTGTATTCGGTGTAATGGCTTCCTTTAAGGCCTCCAAATCCCCATATGGAACAAGCTTGATTCCAGGGAGCAGCGGACCAAACCCGCGTTGGTATTCCTTTTCAGAAGAAAGTGAAACGGCAGCCATTGTACGTCCGTGGAAATTGCCTTCACACGCAATAATTTCCGCTTTGTCATTGGCAACTCCTTTTACATCGTATGCCCAGCGGCGAGCTGCTTTAATTGCTGTTTCAACAGCTTCAGCGCCCGTGTTCATCGGAAGAGCCATTTCCTTATTGGTCAATTTCGTAACCTTTTCATACCAAGGTCCAAGCTGATCATTGTGAAAAGCTCTTGAAGTTAGCGTTACTTTATCGGCCTGTTCTTTCAACGCCTGGATAATTTTCGGGTGGCGATGACCTTGATTTACTGCTGAATAAGCGCTTAGCATATCCATGTAACGGTTGCCTTCCGGATCTTGGACCCATACACCTTCGGCTTCTGATATAACAATGGGAAGCGGGTGATAGTTGCGGGCACCAAATTTTTCGGTTTGTTCAATAATTTGAGCAGAATTGGACATTCGTATGTTCCCCCTTATATTTTCACATGAAGACCCTCAAAGAAGAGGGCCTTCCATTTCTTACAGCATTTCAGACGTTGTTTTCGCCTGCATGTGAAGCAACAAGTAATCCGGGCCACCCGCTTTTGAGTCGGTTCCCGACATGTTGAAACCGCCAAAAGGCTGGTAACCGACAATGGCTCCCGTACAGCCGCGGTTGAAGTACAAGTTGCCCACATGGAAATCTTCCCGCGCCTGCTCCAAGTGCGCGCGGTTGTTGGAAATAACGGCTCCTGTCAAGCCATATTCCGTATTATTGGCGATTTCCAGAGCATGATTGAAGTCTTTCGCTTTGGCAAAAGCCACGACCGGTCCGAAGATTTCTTCTTGCATGAGGCGCGCTTTCGGATCAAGCCCTGCAAAAATCGTCGGTTGGATGAAATATCCTTTCGAGTCGTCTCCTTCACCGCCAGCCATTAATTCGCCTTCTGTTTTCCCGATCTCAATGTATTTCATGATTTTATCAAATGCGTTTTGATCGTTCACCGGCCCCATGAAGTTGTCCGGATTCATCGGGTCGCCGACTGTCAATTCTTTCGTAAGCGCCACTGCCCGTTCGAGCACTTGGTCATATACGTCTTCGACGATGACGGCTCGGGAGCAAGCAGAACACTTCTGTCCGGAAAAGCCGAATGCCGATTGGACGATGGATTGAGCAGCCAGTTCAAGGTCCGCTTCTTTATCGACCACGATCGTGTCTTTTCCACCCATCTCGGCGATAACACGTTTCAACCAGATTTGTCCTTCGTTCACGATAGCCGCGCGCTCATAAATTCGCGTTCCGACTTCTCTTGAGCCTGTAAAGCTGATAAAGCGTGTTTTCGGATGGTCGACGAGATAGTCGCCGACTTCCGCGCCGCTTCCCGGAATGTAGTTGACAACGCCTTTTGGCAGGCCTGCTTCTTCCAGCACTTCCACAAATTTGGCAGCAACAACAGGTGTTGTGGAAGCCGGTTTCAAAAGAACCGTATTTCCGCTCACGACGGCAGCAACGGTTGTCCCCGCCATAATCGCAAACGCAAAGTTCCATGGAGAAATAACGACGCCGACGCCAAGCGGGATATAATCATAGCGGTTATATTCCCCCGGACGGCTTTGCACTTTTTTGCCGTCTTTGAGCTCCAGCATTTGCCGGCCGTAGTATTCCAAGAAATCAATGCCTTCTGCCGTATCGGCATCGGCTTCTTTCCACGGCTTTCCGGCTTCTTTCATAAGCAAGGCGGAAAATTCATGCTTCCGGCGGCGGACAATGGCCGCGGCTTTAAAAAGAACGTCTGCTCTGACTTCCGGCTTTACTTTTTTCCACGACTCAAAGGCTTCCAGCGCACTGTTCATGGCGCGCTCCGCCAATTCCCGGTTCGCTTTGGATACGCGGCCGACAACTTCCACTTTGTTCGCGGGGTTAACCGAAGTGATTTTCTCTTCCGTTTCAATCCGTTCACCGCCGATGATTAATGGATAATCCTGGCCAAGATAGCTTTCTACAAGCTCCATTCCCGCTTGAAACGCTTTCTTGTTTTCCTCTTTTGAAAAATCCGTGAATGGTTCATGTTTGTATTCAATCATTTCATATCCTCCCTTGTTATTATTTTTCCTTTCACAACAACTTATTAAATGCAAAAAAAATTTGCATTAATAAGTTGTATCTGTATATAATAATGCAAAATAATTCAACAAAATTCAAGTATTTTTTTAAAGGGGAATCTTGAAGATGGATCAAAAGATGCTTTTACATTTATATAACGCTGTTCTGGAAAACATCGATGCGGGCGTACATGCTGTTGATCTTGAAGGAAAAACGATCATTTATAATCGAAAAATGAGAGAAATCGAAGGAATGGAATTGGAAGACTTATTGGATAAAAACATTATGGATGTTTTTCAATTTTATGATGAGGAAAGTACTCTTTTAAAAGTGTTGCGGACAAAAAAGCCCGAATGCAACAGGCGGCAAAAATACATCAATATAAAAGGGGAAGAAATTAATACGATCAACGACTCTCACCCAGTGTTCCACAACGGGGAAATCATTGGCGCAATTGAAATAGCAAAGGATGTAACGAGACTGGAGCAGGTTGTGCAAAACCATCTGCAAAGAGACATACAGATCGGTTGTGCATTTTTAGACCTTGCAGGAGAGCATCCCGAGTTTGTCAGTGCGGTACATCAAGCAAAAAAAATGGCCGGCGCAACCTTCCCCGTCCTGATCAGTGGAGAAGCTGGCACCGGTAAAGAAACATTTGCCCACTGCATACATCATGACAGCGAAGTATCCGGAAAACCCTTTTATCTATTAAGTTGCATCTCCTATGAAAACAGGCAATTGGAAGAAATGTTGTTTGGCATGCGTGATGGCGGGATATTGAACGATCCGAACATTGGAACCATTTTTTTTGATGAGCTGACAGCATTGTCTATCCCGCTTCAGCAAAGGCTCCTTCATATCATCCGTGATAGAAAACAATCATCAGAAAAAGCCTTGCCGCGCCTGATTTTTGCAACATGCCTCGATCCAATAGACGCGGCAGCAGATGGTAAACTAATGAAAAACCTTTATTACGAACTGGCAGGTGCCGCCATTTTCATCCCGGCGTTAAAAAGCAGGTTGGAAGACGTGCCGCTCTTGGCTCATCAATTTCTAAACGAATATAATGAGCTGCTTGGCGCTTCTGTACAATCCATTTCAAACGGAGTCTTTGAGCTTTTTTCTCAGTATGAATGGCCCGGGAATGTGCGAGAGTTAAAATATGTTATTGAATCGGCAATTAAAAATGCGGATGATGCAAAACAATTAGCCGTAAGCCATCTGCCATCCTTATTTCGGAAAAAAACGTTTGAAAAGGCGGATGCACTTCTCGTTCAAAGAGGGAAGGACATAAAACCGTTTGATGAGTATATGACAGAAGCGGAAGTTTACTACTTGCAAAAAGCTTTAAAGTTACACGATCATAATATTACAAAAACGGCTGAATCATTAAAAATGAGCAGGCAAAACTTGCAATACCGAATTCGGAAACTCGGCCTGCTTGATAAAAAGAAGAAAAGCTGATTCAGCTTGGAATCAGCTTTTGCTTACTTTTTAATCAAATCCTCCCTTTCGGACTTTTCTATCCACTCTTTCAATTTGGCTTTTAACGTATTAAAGCCTTCCTCGCCTGCATGATCCAGCTGGATACTTCCTTGCCGCCTGCGGGCTTTTGTTTGTTTTTGTGGAGCGTTTTCTTTTTCAAGCGCACGGATGGAAAGGCTGACTTTTCCTTTTTCCTCATCGATTTGCAGCACTTTTACCTTTACTTCGTCACCGATATGCAAAACGTCATGGATATCCTTTACAAATCCGTGTTTAATTTCGGAAATGTGAACGAGACCCTGGGTTTCATCATCAAGCGCGACAAAGGCCCCGTACGGCTTGATACCCGTTACTTTTCCCGTCAGTATGTCGCCTTGCTTGTATTGAGTTGCCATGGAAACACTCCTAAATATAATTGAATTTTATCCTTTGATTAACGCAATAAAGAATAATAACATGAAACACGACTGAAATCAATCGGCTGTTTTGGGGAATATGGTCCTCCGACCCAAGTGGAAAAGCGATGCCGCTGTTTTACAAAAAAAATAAAATCGAAGTTTTAAAAGCCATATTTTCGGTAATACTTTTATTGTAAGACATTCCAGTATTCCCCCTTTTTTGATTTTCGTGGCCTGTGTACAGGTCACGGATTTTTTTATTGACAAGGCAATGAATGTTTGATTTAAGCTTAAAAAGGAGGGATGTCCGTGGGTACCAACTTAATTGGAAAAACGGCGGAAATAAACGGATTCCGCATTTATTATGAGGAAAGCGAAAACATGGAACAAAGGCAAACACTTGTCATGCTCCACGGTTTTTTGTCCTCTTCATTCAGCTTTAGAAAGCTTATACCTTATTTAACGAACGATTATCACGTCATTTGCGTCGACATGCCCCCATTTGGCAAAAGCGACAAATCTAAAAAATACTTCTACTCTTACAAAAATATTGCTGAAACCGTGCTACAGCTGACAGACACTCTCGGAATCAGAACTTTTTCTCTTACCGGGCATTCCATGGGAGGGCAAATTGCCTTGAACATGATGCTCCATCATCCCGAGAAAATTAAAAAAGCGATACTGTTGGCCAGTTCCAGCTACTATAAACGAGCCAAGAAACACCATGTGCTGGCATCTTACCTTCCATTCTTTTCGCAATTCGTAAAACATTATTTAGGTAGAACCGGCGTTATTGGAAATTTAAAAAATGTTGTATATGACCAGTCTTTAATTGACGGCACAATGATTCAGGGATATGCGGAACAGTTTGAGGATTCGCGAATATTTTCCGCACTCGCGCGAATGATTCGGCACAGAGAAGGAGACCTTCCCGAAGAGTGTTTGCGAAAAATCCAAACGCCCTGCCTTCTGATTTGGGGGGAGCACGACCGGATCGTTCCGCTTCAAATTGGGGAAAGACTTGTACAAGATTTGCCGAACAGCCAACTCGTTGTGCTAAAAAACACCGGTCATCTACTTCCGGAAGAGAAGCCCCAGAAAGTATACGAACAAATCCGCAAATTTTTAAATACCTAACAATTTTTTCTCGCAATGAATTATAATGGGGGCTACAAGGAATCTGGATACTGTGATAAGGGGAGGCAATACTGGTATGGTTGATTTTGACAAATACATAAACCGCAAAAATACCCAGGCGCTGAAATGGGACGGGTTGAAAGAAGTCTTTGGAAAAGAAGATTTACTCCCGATGTGGGTAGCAGACATGGATTTTACCCCGCCCATGGCTGTGTTGCAAGCATTGGAAAAAAGAGTCGAACATGGGGTTTTCGGATACACCATTGCTATTGACAGTACGTATGAGGCAATCATCGATTGGTTAAAACACCAGCATGGATGGGACGTTTCTTCAGAATGTATTTTATTCAGTCCCGGTGTTATTCCATCTTTACGCATGGCGATTCAAACATTTACGGAACCGGGAGACAAAGTGCTGTTACAATCCCCTGTTTACACCCCTTTTTTTCATACAATTGAAAGAAACGAGCGGATCGTGTGCAACTCGCAGTTGTTATTGAAAAATAACCGCTATGAAATTGACTTTGCCGACTTCGAAGAAAAGTTAAAAGCCGGAGTGAAGCTATTCTTGCTCAGTAGCCCGCATAATCCTGCCGGCAGGGTGTGGACTAGGGATGAGCTTTCTGAAATGGCCAGCCTGTGCCGTAAATATGGTGTGGTGATTGCGGCAGATGAAATACATGCCGATCTCGTAGCTCCACCATATAAACATGTCCCACTTGCGACATTGGACAATTCGATAGCGGATATGACCCTGACTTTCATGGCTCCATCGAAGACATTCAACCTGGCTGGATTACAGGCTTCATTCATGGTAATTCCGAACCCTGACTTAAGAAAAAAAATGGCGGCCGCCCAAGCCAAAGATGGCTTCTCCTTTCTCAACACATTCGGGCAAATTGCGATGGAAGCTGCTTATACCCATGGAAAAAGCTGGCTGGATGACGCGATGAACTATATTCGCGGCAATATCGAAGTTGTGAAAGAGGAAGTGGCGAAGAATCTGCCAGAACTGTCCGTGATTGAGCCGGAGGGAACGTATTTGGTTTGGATCGACTGCAGAAAAATGGGATTACCAGATGCGGAATTGAAAAAGCGCCTTTTGGAAAAAGGCAAGCTTGCTTTGAACTTTGGAGACGGATACGGACCCGGCGGAGAAGGATTTGTGCGCATGAACGTCGCCTGCCCGAGAGACATAGTTAAGGAAGGCATGAACCGATTAAGATTAGCCCTTACATAAGGGCTCTGTCTAGAGAGAACGTAAAAACAACTCGTTCTCTCTTTTATTTTGCCGGCTTTCGGTCTTTCGTAATTTCCCCACAAGCAATCCTTGCCCCTGAATCTCCTGCCGGTTGTGACATTCCGTCGTCAGCTTTTTCATGGATAACAAGTGACGTTCCCTTATTTGTATACAGAGAGATCTTGCTTTCCTTAAAGGTAATCCCTGTTGCCGTTATCTTGACCTTGGCCTTTCCGTCTTCATCGACGGTAATATTAGGCAAATCCCCTGCATGCGGGCCCTTCGCATTTAATAACCCGTGTTCTTTTTTATCTGGATTGAAATGATTGCCTGCCGAAATGAAATCAGGCGGCTCGCATTTGCCGCGATCGTGAATATGCATCGCAAGCTCACCTGGAGGCAAGCCCTGTAAATCCCCTTTTAAATGCATGCCATCTGCTTTTTCTTCAATAGTAATTTTTCCCAGTGAATCGCCATCCGGGTTTTTCACGTCTACATCAAATTTCGTAGGAGGATTCCCCGTACAACCGACAAGAAATAAAACGGTCACAATCCCGAGCTTTTGAATATTCATCCCATCCCCGCTCCTTTCTTATCCCATTGTAACCATGAAATTGCGGGTTTATTCCAGACGCTAGCGAGAGGATGTGAGTGCGCATTGAATACTCATTTCATACTAACGGTAAAGTGGACTCCGTCTTGATCTCCGGCAAGCATCGCACCAAATGGAAGACCGTAATAGAATGCCATGCAATTTTGCCTCAAGATGAACATAGCATCATGACTTCCCAGCTAGTCCGGCAAACAGACACCGGCCTCATACTCACTCTTTCCTGCGGGCAATACTTTACTCCCTTTAGCACGATGGTGGTGGCGCAAGAATAGAAAGCTTTAATAGAGGTCGTTTTTCATTAGGGCAATAATGCTTTTTCCTTTTATGACAATGGCGACACTAGAATGGAAAGTTTTAATAGAGCTCATTTGGCTTTAGTTTAGGGCAATATTGCTTTTTCCTTTTATGACAATGGCGACACTAGAATGGAAAATTTTAGTAGAGCTCGTTTTGCTTTGAGCAATATTTCTCTTTCCTTTATGACAATGGCAACACTAGAATGGAAAAGTTTTAATAGAGCTCGTTTTGCTTTAGGGCAATAATGCTTTTTCCTTTTGGACAGCGGTGGCCACTAGGACGAAACCTTTAAAAAGCTCATGCTTTTCTGCTGGCAACTTTACTGAAAAAGCTTCTTGTCCGTCGCATCCTCTGCACCGGCACACCCTTGATTTTGTCGGAATATTATAAATTTTCCCCCTAAATAAAAAGCACCCTTACAAAGGTGCCTTAAACGTGCTTGCTGTTTCGTTCCCGATTAATGCGTTCTTCAATTTCTTTCGTTTTAAGCTCCTGCTTTTTAGAAACCCTTTTAATAAATATAAAAGTCAGGACACATGCGGCTCCAAAGATTGCCATTGAAATTGCTGCCGGAATATACTCTGACTTATCTTCCGGAAAATATAAAAATGGCATATATATCATAAAAGAATCTACGATCGATAACATGAGAGACGCATCCTTTCCTCATTGGATATACATCCATTATAGCAAGTTTCCACAAGCCGTTCCAATGCCGAAATAGTGACGATTATGAATACCATTGTGAAAAACGGACCGTCATCAATGTTACATTTATTTGTACGCATGCATATCGTTCAGCTGAAGGGATTTCCTGGCTATACGCGGGTATTTTCGGCTATGCGCGGGTATTTCCGGCTATACGCGGGTATTTCCGGCTATACGCGGGTATTTCCGGCTATACGCGGGTATTTTCGCCTATACGCGGGTATTTCATTCGGCCTGAGCTACATGACCCAAGCCTTCCTCCATCATTTCGTTAATACATAGGAAGAGCGATGCTCGCCCATAAAAACGGGGTCGAGAGCATCGCTCCGATTAAAAAGCCGTGGCTTTTCTCTTATTCCTTAATAATATCAATGCTTTCGATCGTAATGTCTTCTACTGGCTTGTCCGCCATACCGGTTTCAGCATTGGCAATTTTATCGACAACTTCCATGCCCTCAATTACTTGTCCAAACACTGTATGCCTAAAGTCCAGGTGCGGTGTTCCACCTGACTCCATATACGCCTCCACAATCTCTTTCGGAAAGCCGGCATTTTCCATCTGCCCTTTCATTCCGGCATCCATATGACTGTTTTGAACGATGAAAAACTGGCTACCGTTCGTATTGGGACCGGCATTGGCCATGGAAAGTGCCCCGCGCAAATGAAACAGTTCACGCGAAAATTCGTCTTCAAAAGGGGCTCCGTAAATGCTTTCGCCACCCATGCCTGTTCCGGTCGGGTCCCCGCCTTGCACCATAAAGTCTTTGATTACGCGGTGAAAAATAATCCCGTTATAATAATTATTTTTGCTATGTGTCATAAAATTTTCGACCGTTTTCGGAGCGTGTTCGGGAAATAATTTCAATTTTATAGCTCCTAAAGACGTATTCATTTGAACAATTTTTTCGTTTTCCACTGTTTCAGCTGATAGCTGCGGGTACATTGTCTGTTCTCCCATATTCTGCATCTCCTTGTCTGTTCAGGATTCATTATTTTCAAACGAAGATAAACCTCAAAACATACTTTACAGTAATCTCTATAAAAAATCATCCTTCTTTCATTTTTCTGCATTCTCATCCATAATGATGGTTAAGAGGTGATTACTATGGAAATCGGTCAAATTGTAAAGGCATTCAAGAAAACAGGTACTTATATCGGTGAGATTACGGCTATCAATCCCGACACTTATACTGTCCGCATCATGGCAGTTTTAAAACATCCGATACAGGGAGACCTTCATAACCCGAGGCAGGCAGACGTTCCTTTCTTTCCCGGTAGAAAAGCGCTCGCCTACCGCGAACAGACAAATGTTCCCGCCAATATGGTCCGTCCTTTTGAAGGCCCTGTCCCAAACTACAAAAAAAGTTTACTCGAATCCGTCCAGAAACTATATGATGAACTTTCCGCAAAACCAGAGGACCCATACTGCTCCCGGAGCCTGGAAATGTTGTATGAATCAATGAAAGACTATGAACTGATGTATTCCATTGAATTTCCGGCTCTTCGAAAAAGCTGAATCATGCAAGGGTTCGGCTTTTTCACGTTTTCCAAAAACAGGCTTTTCATCGAAAACACAATGTGATTGAAAGAACAGGATCAAGAACACTTGTCGGCATATCACTTCATGAATAAAGCTTCCAGTTCCCAAAGTGCGGAGCTTGGCTCCCCACCGCCAAACATGAAGCACTGAGACAGACGAAACAACAGAATCAAGAACGATTCGCTAGGAATCTTCCCTTCACCCGGACAATGCCGATGTTTGGACTCCCCGCCATCAAGATTATTAGAGCGCCTTCAGTTACAAGGTGTCACCGCTTAACACCGTCGCCGGCAAGAACTCTTGTGGCCGCCAGCTCCACCGGACAAACTATAAATAAGGAAGGAACGGATGTGGCATTGTAGGAGACTTGAGTCATAACTTCAACGCCTTAATTGAGAGGAAGAATTTCTCCTCTCCCGTACAACTTTTTTCGAAGTTAGGGATTGTTCAATACGTCACTAATGCAAAGATACTGCGTTGGCTGAAAAGCTGCACCCACACTGTTTGGTCTTGCGCCATGGGACAGTGCCAATCAATTGAAAAGTAAGTGTTTTCGTATATAATAATATTTAGGATAGCGAAACAAAAATTTAAGAAGGTGTTTTTTATCGATTATGAAAAACGGAATTTATTGATCATGGTGGTTTGCAACTTTCTTGTGGCCGCCAGCATGACAATGGTTCTGCCTTTCATTTCCTTGTATATCAGTACTTTTGGACACTTTAGTGATGAATATATACAGCGCTGGGCGGGCTTTATCTTTGGAGTAACTTTCGTAACTGCCTTTCTGATGTCTCCCGTTTGGGGACGAATTGGTGATAAGTACGGCTTTAAGCCGATTCTTGTGATGAATGGTTTAGGTATAGCGACGAGCATTTTCTTGATGGGGTTCATGGATCACGTACATGGGCTTTTTTTGTTGCGATTGATCATGGGAATTGTCACGGGCTTTATCCCAACTTCTACCGCACTTATTTCTAAACAAACCTCTAAGAAAGAAGTTGGAAAAGTCCTCGGAACGCTTCAAATGGGAACCGTGTCGGGCACATTGTTTGGACCTGTCATCGGAGGGCTCATGGCCGATTCATTCGGTTTCCAATATACGTTTGTCATTACTTCTGTTTCCATTGTTATTGCAACGATTGTTGTCATCCTTGGCATCGTTGAAAAGCCACTGGCCCCTGGTGAAAAAAAGAAAACCCAGCCGTCAAGAATAGACGTCATGCGAATGATTATATCTCGGCGCATGCTCCTTAGCGTCATGGCAATTGCTTTTATCATTCAAGTAGGTCTGTTCAGCATTCAGCCGCTCCTTGCCTTATATGTCAGTGAATTGACCACCGGAAGTAACCTTGCTTTTCTTTCGGGCCTCGCTTTTTCTGCAACAGGGTTTGGAAACCTGCTTCTTACCAGAAAGTGGGGCGACCTGGGGGATCGTATCGGGCATGACAAAGTGTTAATGATTCTGCTGGTGCTCGCTGCCATATTGATTGTGCCGCAAGCGCTTGTAACGGCTCTTTGGCAACTTGTCTTTCTCCGTTTCCTGTTTGGCATGGCAGTCGGGGGAATGCTGCCGTGTATTACCGCCCATATCAGGATGGAATCTCCTCTTGAACTGCAAGGTGAAATTCTTGGCTACAACCAAAGCTTCCGCTTTCTTGGCAATGTAGCAGGTCCTCTTCTCGGTGGTATTATTTCAGCTCAATTTGACATTTCAACCGTGTTTTACGTCACGGGGAGCCTGTTCCTCTTTGGTTTTGCGATGCTATGGTGGAGTATGAAACAAAAAGAATCACGATTTAAAGAAATGTTGGATAGTACGCATTCAAAATGAAGTGAAAATCCGGAGTAGCTCCGGATTTTTTCCTTTTTTATTTGTGAACATTTTATGACATTTTTCCAGGGTTTTATCTATTCCTACCTATTTAATAACTTCTGAAGCAAATTCCAGTTTCAAGAAATACCTCCATGAAACTTTGCTTCAACTAGGCTATAATCTCTTTAGTCGGAATGCAAGAATCATTTGGATAGGAGGGTAACATTTTGTCACTATTGCACTTGGCGATTATTGCCCCGTTCATACTCGCTTTTTTTGTTCCTTTTTTTTATAAAAAAATAAAAGCAGTTCATACCGGTTGGTTTGTCCTCATTTTGCCTGCAATACTATTTGCCTATTTTCTTCGCTTTCTTCCTGCAGTCAAAAATCAAGGAGCCATCCAGGAAACAGTGAATTGGATTCCATCGTTGGGAATTGATTTTACAGCTTATGTAGACGGGCTCGGGCTGCTTTTTGCACTTCTTATTACAGGAATCGGATCTTTAGTCGTTTTGTATTCGATTTTTTATCTATCGAAAGCAAAAGAAAACCTCGGAAGCTTTTATGTCTACTTGCTCATGTTTATGGGTGCGATGCTTGGTGTCGTTTTATCGGATAATTTAATTGTTCTCTACACATTTTGGGAGCTGACTTCATTTTCTTCCTTTCTCTTAATCGGTTATTGGTATCATCGGGAACGTTCTCGATACGGTGCCCAAAAGTCTATGCTCATTACTGTTTTTGGCGGTCTGGCCATGCTTGGGGGATTTTTACTTCTCTATTTCATGACAGGGTCCTTCAGCATTAGAGAGATCATTTCTCAGGCCGGCGACATGACAGGGGATCCCTTTTTTATTCCCGCACTCATTCTCGTTTTGCTTGGTGCTTTTACGAAATCTGCCCAATTCCCGTTTCATATTTGGTTGCCTGATGCAATGGAAGCGCCTACTCCTGTAAGCGCCTATCTGCATTCAGCGACAATGGTAAAGGCAGGGATATACCTTGTTGCCAGAATGAGCCCCGTGTTCGCAGAGGAAGGGACTTGGTTTTGGCTTGTATCCATATTCGGCATTATCACACTGGTCTGGGCTTCATTCAATGCGGTCAAGCAAACAGATTTAAAAGCCATTTTGGCATTCTCTACAGTGAGCCAGCTTGGTTTGATCATGTCCCTGCTTGGTATCGGAGCTGCTGCCTTACACTACACACAGTTGAACGACAATATTTATATGGCGGCAACTGTAGCAGCTGTATTCCACCTCATTAACCATGCCACCTTTAAAGGAAGTTTGTTTATGGTGGCGGGAATTGTCGATCATGAAACCGGGACCAGAGATATCCGACATCTTGGCGGTTTAATGCATCTTATGCCGATCACCTTTACTATCGCTCTTATTGGTACATTTTCTATGGCCGGACTCCCGCCATTTAACGGATTTTTAAGCAAGGAAATGTTTTTTGCAGCGATGGTGAATGTTCTTTCTTTAGATATATTCAACTTGGAAACTTATGGCGTTTTATTCCCTGTTTTGGCTTGGGTCGGAAGTGTATTCACCTTTATTTACAGTATGATTTTGCTTTTTAAAACTTTTACAGGAAAACAGCCGGCGCAAAAATGGGAAAAGAAACCGCACGAAGCTCCGCTCGGCATGCTCTTATCCCCGATCATTTTAGCTGCGCTGGTCATTGTGTTTGGACTGTTTCCAAATATCCTTTCAGCTTCTATCATTGAGCCCGCGGCTGATGCCATCATGCCCGCATTTGCTGAAGCAGGACAGGCATTTAACGTCAACATTACTATGTGGCACGGCTTTTCGGCGGAATTATATATGACAATTGCTGTCGTCGTTGTCGGATTATTCCTATATGTATTTTTGCCGAAATGGAAACACATTTACAATATTTTTCCAAAAAAGCTTTCACTGAATGCTTTATATGATCAAGGACTTGTTCGGACTGAAAAAATCTCAAAAAATATGACAAATGCCTACATGAATGGATCCATCCGTTCCTATATGATTTATATATTCATAGCGTTTATCGGCATTCTTTCTTATTCAATGATAGAGAAAAAAGCGGTTTCCTTCGAGTTGTCCAACTTGGCTCCAATCGGTGTTTATGAAATCGTTTTGGCCATCATTATTACGGTTGCCAGCATTACCATTCTGTTTGCCAAGTCGCGCTTGACATCCATCATTGCATTGGGTGCAGTCGGTTATACTGTGGCCTTGTTTTTCGTTTTATTCAGAGCCCCGGATCTTGCTTTGACACAGCTTGTCATCGAGACTGTTTCCGTCGCCCTTTTCCTGCTCGCTTTTTATCACTTGCCTAAAATGAGCCGCAAAGAAGAGCGCATTCGATTTAAAATGGCGAGCGCTGTCGTATCTCTCGGTGTCGGAGTTGTGGTTACGCTGATCGCTTTATCTGCGCACAACAATAAACTCTTTGACTCCATTGCTCAATATTATATTGAAAATACGAAGGAACAAGCCGGCGGTGCCAACATGGTCAACGTTATTCTTGTTGATTTCAGGGGTTTTGATACAATGTTTGAAATAGCCGTTCTAGGCATTGCTGCGTTGGGCATATTCGGGATGATCAAGCTTCGCTTATCAAGGAGGCAAGACGGATGAGAAAAACGAACGACCTCATATTGCAAACAGTGACGAAAATCGTTTCATTCATGATTTTCATGTTCGCCCTCCATATTTTCTTTGCCGGTCACAACAATCCGGGTGGAGGGTTCGTCGGAGGATTATTAACGTCTGGAGCAATCGTACTTTTGTTGCTCGCTTATGATCTAAAAACTGTGGCAGGCAGCCTGCCGATCGACTATAAAATTTTAATAGCCGTCGGTCTTTTATTTGCCGTTGGTACAGGGCTAGGGTCTCTTGTATTTGATGTTCCTTTTCTGACCCACGCCCATGATATCTTTACATTGCCTATTTTGGGAGAAACCCATTTGCACACCGCTGTTTTGTTCGATATAGGAGTTTATTTAGTCGTTGTTGGAACAACGATGACCATTATTCAAACGATAGGAGAGAACGAATAATGGAAGTTTTGATGTCTATTTTAATTGGTCTTTTATTTGCATGTGCTGTCTATTTGATGCTGTCCAAAAGCCTGCTCCGCATTATCATCGGTACCGGCCTATTAAGCCACGGCGCCCATTTGATGCTGCTGACGATGGCTGGCCTGAAGCGTGGAACGGTCCCGTTGCTGGGGGAGAATGCTTTATTTTATACAGACCCTGTTCCGCAGGCATTGATTTTAACTGCAATCGTCATTAGCTTCGGTGTTACAGCCTTTTTCCTCGTGCTTGCCTACCGGGCGTACCAGGAGCTTGGAACGGATAACGTCGAAGATATGAAAGGTACTGAATAATATGAGCAACTTGTTAATTTTACCCATTATCATTCCCTTGCTGACAGCAGTATTTCTGATCTTTTTTAAAAAATATATTCTGGTGCAGCGATGGATTTCTGTTATTTCCGTCACTGCAACACTTGTGACTTCTATCATTTTGGTTGAAAAAGTGAAGAATGACGGAATTCAAACATTGGACGTGGGAAGCTGGCCGGCTCCTTTCGGCATTACACTTGTATCGGACATGCTGTCGGCCTTACTTGTTACGGCCACTTCCCTGATCGCCCTTTGTTGTATCATTTATTCGTTTCGTTCCATCGGTGAAGGACGGGAAAGAAATTATTACTACCCTGTTGTGCAATTCTTGATCGTTGGGGTAAACGGCGCTTTTACAACAGGAGACATATTCAACATGTTCGTCTTTTTTGAAGTGATGCTTATGTCTTCCTATGTCCTGCTCGTAATCGGCGGGACAAAGATTCAATTGCGGGAAACCATCAAATATATCTTGGTCAATATTACATCATCAGCCTTGTTTGTCATCTCCGTCGCCTATCTATATTCTGTTGTGGGCACACTGAACATGGCCCACATTTCCGAGAGAATCGCCGAGGTTAATCAGCCTGCTATTTTAACCGTGCTGGCCGTGCTATTTTTGATTGTTTTTGGCCTCAAAGGAGCCATTTTCCCATTATTCTTTTGGCTTCCGGGCTCTTATTATGCACCGCCAGCCGCGATTATGGCTTTATTCGGGGCATTGCTCACAAAGGTCGGCGTCTATTCCATCTTGAGAACATATACGTTGTTCTTTTACCATGACACCGGGTTTACTCATGAACTGCTGATGATATTGTCTTTGCTTACGATCGTTTTGGGGTCTATCGCCGCCGTAGCTTATAAAGATATGAAAAAGATCGTCATTTACAATATTATTATTGCCATTGGAGTCATCACTTATGGAATCGGAGCGATGAATACCGACGCCTTGACCGGGTCAGTCTTCTATTTAATCCATGACATGGTGATTAAAGCGGTACTGTTCCTTTTAGTCGGATTGATTATTTCGATCACCGGTGCCAACAGCTACGATAAGTTCAGCGGACTCATCAAACATTATCCTTTGCTGGGATGGCTGTTTTTTATCTCGGTATTGGCGCTCGCCGGAATCCCGCCTTTAAGCGGTTTTATCGGAAAAATATTGATCGTAAACGGTGCGTTCTCCAACGGGGACCTTGTTGGCGGGCTCATCATACTCATTTCCAGCCTCTTCGTGTTGTATTCTTTAATGAGAGTATTTATAAACGGATTTTGGGGCGACCCTGAAGGGAGCAAGAAAAAAGAAAGTATTCGAATGGGAACCTATCTGTTCCCTGTGATCATCTTAGTCGGAACGGCGGTCGCTTATGGAGTCTTTTCGGAATACGTCCATATGTATGTTTCGCAGGCAGTGGAAGTGATTGAAAATCCGGAAATGTATATTGAAGCTGTTCTGCAAAAATAAGCAAACACGAAAGCCTTTTGCCATATAAAGTCCAAAAAATTCGTTAAGACGGAAGGTTTTTGAAAGGAGGGGCAAATAACAATGGCATTTCAAATCATACTGAACATCTTTTTGGCTTTTTTATGGATGTTTTTTGAGGGATCGATGAACGCCACGACTTTTATCGTTGGATATTTACTTGGACTGCTGGTTGTTTTTTTCATGCGGCGCTTTTTTTCAACCAGATTTTATATACACCGGCTGTATGCCATATTAAAATTGCTTCTCATCTTTTTTAAAGAACTTATGCTCTCAAACCTTGCTGTGTTAAAGGTGATTTTTCAACCAAAATTAAACATTCAGCCCGGCATTTTTGCTCTTGAAACAAAGCTGAAGGAAGATTGGGAGATAACACTGCTTGCAAATTTAATCACGCTTACGCCCGGAACACTTGTAGTGGATGTATCTGAAGATAACAAAACATTATACATCCATGCGATGGATATAGGGGACGTCGATGAAGCGGTCGAAAGTATAAGGCAATCCTTTGAGAAGGCAATCATGGAGGTGGGCCGATAATGTTGGATATAGTCGTTAAAGTCGCAATCATCGGGTTTGCGGTTTCCTCTTTTCTTCTCCTCATTAGGGTAATAAAAGGGCCGTCCATCCCAGATCGGGTTGTTGCTCTCGATGCCATGGGCATAAACTTGGTGGCGATCAGCGCTCTCGTTTCGATCGTATTGTCGACAAATGCGTTTCTCGACACGATATTGCTGATCGGGATTCTCTCGTTTATTGGCACTACAGCTTTTTCCAAATTTTTGGAGAAAGGAGAAATTATCGAGTATGAACGCAATCGCTGATACAGTTATCGCTTTTTTTATCCTCATCGGCATGTTCTTAAGCCTGGCCGCAGCGTTTGGAGTTATCAGGCTGCCTGATGTCTATACGAGAAATCATGCCGCCTCAAAATCAACAACACTCGGGGTTTTGTTCACTTTGCTTGGGGTGCTGATGTACTTTTTCTTTCAAGATGGCATTATTCATTCCCGGATTATGCTAGGAATCGCCTTTATATTCATTACCGCTCCAGTAGCGGGGCATTTGATCAGCAGAGCGGCTTACCGTACAGGGGTAAAAATGTGTGATCAAACTTCACAGGATGATCTGAAAGAAGCGAAGGATTAAAGAAGAACGGGCAATCTTTTCCCAAAAGGAATTGCCCGTTCTTTTTTCAATCATATAATGTCTCGGAAATCGCTCCATCCGATTTATGAATGACCAACATTCCTTTGTGTTCATTGACATAGCTTTTCGCCTTTTCTAGCAAATCTTCTTTTGTATTTTCGCGCATAATCGCCTTTGTTCCGTCCTTCTTTTTCAATACCCAGTCTGTTCCATTCGGTTCTATATGGTACTCGGGACGATCAACATACTCTTCGAAATACTTGCGGGCTTGGGCAATTCCAATGGCAATGGCCCGCCCTTCACTATATCTTTCTTCCAATAAAGCGTTCGCTATCTCAATTGCTTTGTTCCTAACATGGTCAGGCAGGTTTTTCATGGAATCCGGGTAATCATTTTGCGACCAAGGCAATGCACTCACTCCTTTGTTTCGCTTATGGTGTTACGATTCCCGGAATAATCAGCATTCAAACACGAGGGCTACGACTGCTTTGGCACAATGGCAATGGTGCACCTCGATATGCAAACAAGGGATTCTTGTTCATCCCTGATCCTAATATCCCAAACCATCGTACTCTTTCCACGATGAACAACTTCCGCTACTGCAGTGACGATACCGTCCCGCATAGAGCGTATGTGATTGGCATTAATTTCAAGGCCAAAACATATTTCTTTATCCAAGTCAATCATCAATACAGCCCCAATGCTGGCAACGGTTTCAGCCAATGCAACGGAAGCACCCCCGTGCAAATAACCAAATGGTTGTTTCGTTCTCCCGTCAACAGGCATGGTTGCTGTTACTCTTCCTTCTTCCAGCGATGTAATCTCGATTCCCAATGAATCATGCAGCGTATTTTTAGCCAGTTCTTGTACTTTTTCCTTATCCATCTATGTATTCTCCTCCTCTTCCAACTTCAAAAAAGAAAGCCCATCCGCGTAAGGCCGACGGGCTCTTTATTACATCTACCAATACGGTGCTCCATAGCCGTAGGGAGCTCCATAGCCATAAGGGTAAGGGTAGGGATAAAAAGGTCTTGGACGGGCAGCTAGATAGCTCCCTATCCCTCCTCCTATACCGCCGCCAATTAATCCGCCAAGGAAACCACCTAGCAATGGAAACCCCCATAAAAACCTGCTGTCGGCAACTGGTGGTGCGAAACTTCGATAATACATCCAGGTTTACCTCCTTTGTCGAAAGCATAAAAGCCTTTCACTATTGTCTATGCGACAAAGGGCTGGTTGGGATGGGCATTCGTTCCATGAATAATCATTGGCCGAGCCCATTCAAGTCTTCATCACAGACGAGAGTTGCCAGGGTTCTAACCATGACACCTGTGGCGCCGGATGGACCAAGCTCGGAGCTTTTTTTTGAAGTCGCTGTTCCGGCAATATCCAAGTGCACCCATGGTGTGTCTTCTGCAAACTCAGCGAGAAATGCTCCACCCATAATGGCGTGGCCTTCCCGGCCCGGCGAATTGTTTAAATCGGCTATTTCGCTTGAACGCACTCTCTCTTTATCTTGCTCTGTAAGAGGAAGCCTCCATATAAATTCACCTGTTTTTTCTGAAGCCTGAAACACTTTTTCATAAAAAGCATCATGATTGGTCATGGCTCCCGTTTTATCAAGGCCTAAGGCTACGACGACCCCACCTGTTAAAGTAGCCGCATCCACGACATATTCAGCTCCATGCATTTTAGCATACGTAATCGCATCGGCGAGGACGAGTCGCCCTTCTGCATCTGTATTTAATATTTCAATAGTCTTGCCGTTTAAGCTGGTAATAACATCATCCGGTTTAAATGCTTTGCCGCTCACTACATTATCAGTTGCGGGAATGACTGCCACTACATTCCGGTTTGGCCGCAGTTCTCCGATAATTTCCATCGCACCCAAGACCGCCGCTCCGCCTGCCATATCCGTCTTCATTTCAACAATGCTCGACTTTGGTTTTAACGAATAGCCTCCTGTATCAAACGTGATCCCTTTTCCGACTAGTCCCAGAACATCATTCCATTGCTCTTGGCCTCTGTATTTTAAAACGATCATATAAGGAGGTTCCTCAGATCCTTGGTTAACAGCAAGCATAGCCCCCATTCCCAGCTTTTCCATGTCCGCCTTTTCCAATATTTCCAACTCAAACCCAAACCGTCCTGCCAAATTTTTTGCGTATTCCGCCAGATAAGCAGGGTTCAGCAAATTACTCGGCATATTTACGAGCGTCCGCGCAGCGTTGGTCGCTTTTCCATAAATCATGCCATTTTTCAGAG
This sequence comes from Siminovitchia sp. FSL H7-0308, assembly GCF_037980985.1. Classification (NCBI taxonomy): domain Bacteria; kingdom Bacillati; phylum Bacillota; class Bacilli; order Caryophanales; family Bacillaceae; genus Siminovitchia; species Siminovitchia sp. FSL H7-0308. The sequence goes on along the minus strand of NZ_CP150282.1, from coordinate 705,993 downwards.
AGGTTTCAATTTCGTGTTGCTGTTCACTTGTAAATACATTCATTTTCTTTATGGTTACTTCGGGTTCATTTGACTTTTGTTTGTAGCCCGGAAATTCGTATGTTGCCATCGTAAAAGCTTCGCCGATGATTTGAGCAACGGCCGTACTGCTTAGATCCCCGTGGACAAAAGAGTCAAGCGCAATTGCAAAGGATGGGACCCGCATTTCTTTTATCGTTTTACAGGCTTTGCCGACTGCCTCTCTTAGGAAATCGGCTGTCAGATCCTTTTCTTTTCCCAACCCGACAAAAACGAATCGCTTGATGGGCGATAATCCCAGGCTATATACAGTACGCACCTTTTTAAGCTTAGCCGAAAGGTCGCCCCTTTTGACGAGGTTGGTTAATTCTCCCTGAAACATTTGATCCAGTCCTTCTAGGGGGCCCGAAAATTTTTCCGGCTTATCAAGCAATCCGATGATCATACATTCTTGCTCTGTTTCAAAAGGATTGCTGTTTTGTGCATGAATGACATCCACTACTTTCAACTCCCTTCTTTTCATCATTATAGACGAAACAGCAGGATGCATCGAGCTGGCAGGTTGTTTTTCTTAAAAGGAAATGATTGATTGCTTCTTGGATATGGTATGATAAAAAATAAGAAGACGTTGTTGGAAAGAAAGGATGTCATCGATGGAGCTTTTTTTCAATTTTCCACTTTGGTCTGCCCTTACTTCGATTTTTTTCGCTCAGTTTATTAAAGTGCCCCTTCAGTTTTTTATCACCAAAAAAGTAGACTGGTCACTGTTGACTTCAACAGGTGGGATGCCCAGCTCCCACTCAGCCGCTGTTACTGCCCTCTCAACAGGTGTTGCCTTGGAAACGGGTCTGGATTCGCCTTTATTTGCCATCTCCGTGGTATTTGCCATTATTGTCATGTTTGATGCGACAGGCGTGCGCTGGCAAGCAGGGGAGCATGCTGTCGTGCTGAACCAGCTCGTATCCGATTTTCAGCGTTTTATCGAAGAAGCGAAGGAATGGCCGGAAAAGCCGCAGCAGAAAAAGCGAGAAGAATTGAAAGAATTGCTTGGACACAAACCTGTGGAAGTTTTTTTTGGAGGGCTTACAGGTGTTGGATTAACTTTGTTCCTATGGTATATTTTTTCAAAAGTAACTTAACGAAATAACAAAAAGGGCGGCCCGCTTTTCAGGGCGCCCATATATGTGAAACAACCTAATTTTCATTCGCATTTTTTAAATAGTTTTGCCGGAATACTTGCATCGTTTCATCTTCATTTAATGCCGTGAGTTCCTCTTCCGTGACTTTTCCAGATCCCAACTGGATCACATGAACATCCACGGTACGCTTTCCCCACTCTTTATAAACATCTTGTACTGTTTCAAAATAGAGATCTATTTTATTGCCTTTAATGGCAGATCCCGTGTCAGTCACAACACCATACCCGTAACCCGGAATAAATAAAATCGTTCCCATAGGAAATATATCGGGGTCAGCGGCGACGGTTGAATAAAGATCTCTTTTTACTTTGACACCCGAATATGTAATCCCGTAGGAAGGATGCCCCGGCTTTTTTCCTGTCGATTCTTCCCCGGCAGTGTAACCGGTGGCAACGACCTTTTTTACAGGGTATTTGGACCAATCGAACGACTCTTCCAAAGAAGGTGCAGGGCTTTCCGCCTCTGCTTGAGCATTTGTTTTATCGGATTTTTTTTGATCAACACTTGCATTGGCCATCATATCTTGAACAAGTGTATACGCCTGAATGCCGGACAATGTTTCATAAGTTACCGCCAACGCCCCAAGAAATAAAACCGTCATGGCAAACCTTCTGCCATAAAGAACCTTCATGACATGCATTCACTCCTCTCAAGGCTATTGTTGCCCCGCTTGAGAAGAAGTATTCATTTTAGCTTAAGCTGAGTAAGTCGCGAAAATCGAAATCCCTCCTACGATACGCCTAAAGATTAACTGTGGGGGCGAGGATTTCGATTATGTGAAGAAGATTGCGGCATAAGGGGCCAGTATTGCGATCATGTGAAGAGGATTACACTCGTGTGGAGAGGTTTTCGATCATGTGAAGAGGATTACGACTCGTGTGAGAGATCATGTGATGAGGAGGGCGACACAAGACAAGGATTTCGATAGCGGGTGAGGAGGACAATACATGTCCGAGAGGAGGAGCATTGCGACACATGGAGAGGTTTTCAAAAGGTGGATAGGACTTGCGATTGCGAAGTCGGAATGTGAATGGGGATGCTAAATTATCGACTAAAAAATAAAAACAGCTGCGAAACGAATCCGAAGCTGTTCTTTTCTCTTTACAGGCCACCATATAGCCTGACACCCTTGGCCTATTCAGAGCAGAAGTCCTAAGGGATGCTTTTTTCCGTTCGTTTGGATTGCCATGTTGAAAAAATCACGAAAGGGTGTTCTCGACAACCGCGACATCTCCTTAAAACATTCTGTATCCTTTTTTTCTTAAATAACGCATGGTAAGCCCTGCTGCTATGGCTCCCACAAGGCCACTGCCCAAAATAAGCATGTCCGCGGGCGCCAAATGGGATATGACTTCTCCCAGACTGGAAAAAGAAGCAGAAGGGGCTGTGAAATATTCTGTAAACCTTACTTTATCTACAATCAATATCGCGATAATTGGATAAATGACTGCCATAATCCATGTCATTCGCAACAACATATTCAACAAAAAACCAATTCCATAGAATAGGACAAAAAATAATAACATGGAAATAAGCAGGACAGGAACGGTCATTGGCATGGATGTATCCTCCTAAAGTTCGCTACTAACAAGTTTACAGAATGGTGAATAGAGCGTCAATGCAAGAATAGAGGAGAATTCATGACATTTTTACCAGTTTGCTGTCGCTTTTATAAAAATAACTTATATGCGGTATATCCAAATTGCGGGCCCGGATGAAAACCTGTCCTCTCCTTTTGAAGGGGTAAAATTCCAGTTTTCATTATTTCTTTTAAAATGAGCGAAGCGTTCTCATCATAAGCTAAATCTTCAGGTGCCATCCAGCTGGCCGAGTCAATTTCACGTTCTTCGATATGAAGTGTCGTATTTTCTGGCGTACATAAAAACAAAATCATATTGTCGCTGATCATTTCGTCGATCACGCCTGTCCTCATCCCCAGCAGACCGTTTATATGGCAGACGATTCCCGTTTCTTCAAGCACTTCCCGCTTTACAGCTTCATCAACTGTTTCCCCCGCTTCGACAAATCCTGCGGGAAGTGTCCATTGACCTTTTGCTCCGCCATACTTCTTTTTGACGACAAGCCAACGGCCTTTCTTGTCAACGACTAAACCACAAGCGGCAAGCCACACATTCCCTCTCTTTTGATTCATTTTCTCTCCTTATTATTTGCATAATAGAAAAAACATTTACACCACTGGGGTAAAATGACCATTTAGCTGGTGCAAACGATTATTGCCCTGTTCCACTAATAATGACTGCGCAATTCGTTTTGACATAATCGTTCAAACATTCTAACATACACAAGAGTCGTTGTGCATCCAGTCACAAAAAGCAAACGAGAAAAGACTGAAGCATAAAAAACAAGGCTTTCTTTAGGCGTATTCTTTCCTTTGAAAAAGACAGAATCAAATTGATTCTGCCTTTTCGCCAATGAACTATTATAAAAGATTAAATTTACCTTTTTTCATCGTGAGCGAGACTCCACCGATCATGTATAAAGCACGATTGTCAATCATCTTTTTCATGAAGGCGGCTTTTGTTCCAGTCATTTTCTTTCCAAAGACCACACCGATCGCGTCATCATCGCCCAAGGAACAAACTGTCCCCTTATTTTCGAATGTGAATGTCTCAAGATCCGATTTTCCTTGCACAAGTCTTGCAAGATTTGCAGCAACTAGTTCACCTTGCTGCATGGCGATTTGTGCAGTTGGCGGATACGGCCGGTTGATCTCTTCGTTGATCACAAGAGAACAGTCGCCAATGACAAAAACATCTGGTTGTCCTGGCGCACGTAGATCCGGATCGACTTTAACACGGCCGCGCATGTTTTCAAATCCGGATGCTTCAATGATTGGATTGCCGCGGACTCCAGCAGCCCAAACCACTGTTCCCGCTTTAATTTCTTCTGTTTCATCTTCACCTTTTGCTACGATAATTCCTTCAGGAGTTGCTTCTTTAATCGCTGTTCCAATGCGGAATTCAATATTTTTTCTTTCCAGTTGGGCTGTCGCATATTCGACCAATTCTGGATCAAAACCAGGCAACGCCGTAGGGGCCGCCTCTACACAAATGACTTTGACTAAAGTTTGATCAATATCATATTCCTTGCACAGTTCCGGAATCCGGTTACCTAACTCTCCCAAAAACTCAATTCCTGTAAACCCGGCACCGCCGACAACTATGGTAAGCCGCTCCGGCTTTTCGCCTTGCTCCACTTTATATGTGGCAAATTGATACTCGATATGTTCGCGTATTTGGCGGGCGGAGTTTACATTTGTAATGGAGAATGCATATTTATCAAGCCCGGGGATGCCAAATGTTTCAGGTGCCCCTCCAAGGGCGACAACCAAATAATCGTATGTCACTTCGCCATTTTTGAGAAGAACCTTTTTCGCTTCCAAGTCAACTTTTTCCGCCGTATCTTGAATAAATTGAACCCTGCTTTTATCAATTACATCGGTGATGGCATATCTAACACGATCATGGTGCAATGTTCCGGCAGAAGCTTCATGCAGCCATGTCGTTTCATAATGGTAATCATTTTTATTTACTAGAACAATTTCGGCATCATTGCTTCCTATTTGCTTTTGAAGACGCGTGACCGTCATGAGGCCTCCATAACCTGCGCCGAGTACTACAATCTTTGGCTTTCTCACTTTCATCACTTCCACCTTTACATAATATTCAATCAGTACGTTTGAAATGCTCGGGAATAAATAATAAAATATAAAATATTGTGATGCACTTCACGTACCAGGACAAAAAAAAAGAGATAAATGTCACAAAAACTTAATATATGTTCATCATATGGCTTTTGCATACTTTTTTCAAGCAGTTTATAGGAAATGTAAATGTTTCGAAAGTTTTGAAACAAAAGCGTGAAAATCGTCGTTTTTCATTCTTTTTTTGGGCATTTCATATGCAAAAGTGAATGATATATGTCACAATAGGAAAGTGTTATGATGACAAAATTATAAGGTGTTTAAACTGGAGGGATTTTCTTTGAAAGAAGATCAACAAATATATGACATGACGATCATCGGGGCAGGCCCCGCTGGACTATTTACCGCCTTTTACGCAGGGATGAGAAATTCGACCGTAAAGATCATTGAAAGCCTTCCTCAATTAGGCGGGCAGCTTGCGGCTCTGTATCCCGAAAAATATATATATGATGTCGCGGGTTTTCCAAAAGTGAAAGCTATTGACCTTGTTAATAACTTGAAAGAGCAATTACAATTGTTCGATCAAACGATCTGTTTAGGGCAGTCAGTCCAAAACGTTGAAAAGTTGGAAGACGGAACTTTTAAGTTAACAACCGATAAAGAAATCCACTATACAAAGGCGATTATTATTACAGCAGGAATCGGAGCTTTCCAACCGCGTCGCCTCGAACTTCAAGAAGCTGAACATTACGAAGGTAAAAACCTTCATTACTTCGTGGATGACATGAAAAAGTTTGAAGGCAAACGGGTAGTCATTTTAGGTGGAGGAGACTCTGCCGTAGACTGGGCGCTTATGTTGGAGCCTATTGCGGAAAAAGTTACTTTGATTCACCGCCGGGATAAGTTTCGGGCCCACGAAAGCAGCGTAGAACAACTGAAAGCTTCTACTGTTGAAGTTATAACTCCTTTTGCTGCGGCGGATATGGTTTGTGATGAAGAAGCTGTCAGAAAAATTATTATCCAGGAAGTTCGGGGCGAAGCAGTGAAAGAAATTGAACTTGATGAACTCATTTGCAACTATGGCTTTGTTTCTTCGCTTGGCCCTATTAAAGAATGGGGAATCGATATTGAAAAAAATTCGATTGTTGTCAACTCCAAGATGGAAACCAATATTCCAGGCATTTATGCAGCCGGCGATGTGACGACATATGAAGGCAAAGTCAAACTCATTGCAACAGGATTTGGCGAAGCTCCTACTGCTGTCAGCAATGCAAAAGCATACATTGATCCGAAAGCGCGTGTGCAACCAATGCACAGCACATCCCTTTTTGATAAATAGAGATCAAACCAAACGAAAAGACCTGAACTTTAGCGGGCCCCTTTAGGCCCTCCATAAGTCCAGGTCTTTTATCATTAACATTCTTCCGGCGTTCCGGTCACTTTGGCAGTCCGGAATGACGTACCACAGCCACAAGAAACCAACGCATTGGGGTTGTCGATCGTAAATCCGCCGCCCATTAAAGATTGTTTGAAATCAATCGTTGTCCCGGTGACAAGTGGCGCACTGTCCTTGTCGATCACGACTTCAATGCCGTGCTGTTCGAAATGCTTATCCTCATCCGTTTTTTCATGGTCGAGACTCATGCCGTATGATAGTCCACTGCAACCGCCCCCATTAATCGAAAAGCGAAAATAAGCACCTTCTTCGCCATTTTGTTTCATCATTTCTTTAATTCGCAAGGCAGCCGCCTCGGTTAAAGTAACGATGGCACTCATGAATCAGCACCCCCTATTGCGAAATAAAACCTTTCTTTTATTATATACCCCGCGGGCTTCGTTCTCAACCTATCCGGCCTCTACAACATTGCAACCTTCAAATTGGGCTTGCATCGCGAAGCATATCCGGCAAGGTTTTAATGCTGGAATGCATTTTCCTCCCAGCTTAGATTTAGGGCATTTTATGATCATTAAAACATCGGATTATCCTCTATATATTGGTATATATTTTTGACTAAATCGTCCGGAGTTTTACCTGTAACAACCTCACCGTTAACGAGGGCATACAACGATTCGGCGCAAAGATCACAATGATCCAGACAGCCGTATTCAATAATATCGAGATCCGGATCTTCCTCCAACTTTTGCAGGGCTTCGTATCCGCCCATTCCTAAATTACTGATACAAAATTCCACAATTGGATTCATTCCATATCACCTCATCACCAGTCATAATGCTACTCCTTTCACACTGATTCGTCAACGCCGAAAGATAATGATGACTCCGGTTGTATATAAATGTAGATTCAGATATACTTTTACGTGGGATATATTTGAACATATTGTTAACTATTTCTAATGTTTGTTTTAATATAGATGGCAAAAGGAGATATAATATGAAAAAATTAGTCCTGCTTGGCGGAGGATATGGGAATATGCGTGTGCTGCACCGCTTATTACCGAACCAACTACCAGAAGACGTATCCATTACTTTGATTGACAGGGTTCCTTACCATTGTCTAAAAACCGAGTATTATGCCTTAGCGGCCGGAACCATCTCCGATCAAGAAGTACGCGTACCCTTCCCGGAACATCCGCGCCTGGAAGTAAAATATGGGGAAGTAACAAACATCGACTTAGAGAATCAACTAGTGCATTTGGACCAAGAAGATCCTGTTCCTTACGATGATCTCATTATCGGCCTTGGCTGCGAAGATAAATACCATAACATTCCGGGGGCCAAAGAATTTACACACAGCATCCAAAACATTGAAAATGCCCGGGAAACTTATCAAACGTTGAATAACTTGCCAGCCAATTCCGTTGTAAGTATTGTAGGCGGAGGTTTAAGCGGTGTTGAGCTTGCAAGCGAATTGAGGGAAAGCCGCTCTGATTTAGTCATTAAACTATTTGACCGCGGTAAAATCATCCTTTCAGCTTTTCCCGAAAGGGTGAGCCGGTATGTACAAAACTGGTTTCAAACAAACGGCGTGGAAGTCATTAACCAGGCCAACATTACGAAAGTGGAAGAAAAGACGTTGTATAATCACGATGAGCCTGTCCACTCAGATGTTGTTGTTTGGACAGCGGGGATTCAGCCAAACCGCATTGTTCAGGAAATGGATGTTGAAAAGGATGCGCAGGGCAGAGTCGTTTTAACTAAATACCATAATATTCCAGACAATGAACATGTTTATGTTGTCGGTGACTGCGCCAGTCTTCCTTATGCTCCAAGCGCCCAGCTCGCCGAGGGACAGGCCGACCAAATTGTGCAGGTCCTCCTAAAGCGTTGGAGCGGACAGGAGCTTCCCGAAACGCTTCCAACCATCAAATTAAAAGGTGTGCTTGGTTCCCTTGGAAAGAAACAAGGTTTCGGACTCATGGCGGACCGGGCCATTACCGGGCGTATCGCCCGTATCCTCAAGTCGGGAATTCTTTGGATGTACAAATATCATAACGGGTAAAATGCCGTATTAGAAAGCCGGAGCAACCAAAAGTGCGCTCCGGTTTTTTACATAGCCTGATAACCATATTCCTCTAACTTTTTGTATACGTCTTTCAAACGTGGATTTCCTTCTCCGATCATTTCGCTCCCAACTGTTACAACTGGATAAAACAAATCTTCTTCAATGATCCGCTTCGAGAAAGCTTTCGCTTCCTCTTCCTCGGGAGGGTTAAAAATATCAATATAGCGAATAGTAAACGGTTGATCTGGAAATTTCCTGGAAATGGCCGCCTCCAGCCATTCGTATGTTTCTTTGGACGACGGCAAATTGACACAGCTTGCGCAAATTTGATCAGCACCATACACAAAAATTTCGGCTTCTTTTTTCACGTACCTCTCCCCCTTTTCCTTATTGTACCGTTTTTTAGCAGAATGCCAACAAACTTGGCGATAGATTTTTTTTTCGTTTCTGCTTATAATGGGGAATAAGGAAAGGAGTAGATTGGAATGTCCGATCAAACAATGGTTGATCAAGTTCAAGAAGTATTAGATAAATTACGTCCATTTCTGCTTCGCGATGGCGGTGACTGCGAACTCGTAGATGTTGAAGAAGGAATCGTAAAATTGCGCCTTCTTGGTGCGTGCGGTACTTGTCCGAGTTCCACCATTACTTTAAAAGCCGGTATTGAGCGAGCTTTAATAGAAGAAGTTCCGGGAGTCGTTGAAGTAGAGCAAGTATTTTAATTAAATGGCGATGCGGTTAACATCCGGATCGCTTTTTTCTTTGTTCGTTATTGCATCATTTTTAGAGCCATTCCACCGCTGGTAAGTGAAGTTTTACATCCGCAAGTTGGTAAAAAGACCGTAAAAAGCGTTCATAGTCGGATGTGTCCCGCAAATACCTCTTCATATTTTCCTCAAGCCACTTCTGTCTTGACTGTGAATTCGACTGATAATATTCTTCAACCGTCACAAAATAATGGAGAGGGAACAAAAGCCTTGCATATACCAACCTCCATCCAAATGGGGAAATGGGGGCAATTGATTCATATTCATACAAAAAAGTTTGCAGTTCAGGCCGCAGAGCACGCCTGCTTTTAAAGTATTGGCTTCTGGTCCATTCCGCGATATCTCTTGATGGGTGATCATAAACCCATTCAAAAGGATCCCGGATTTCCTGCGCCCCTTCCCACAAACCGCTAGAAAATCGCTCATGACAAATGGTTGCCTGATCCCAGTGGTAAGGCTTCTCATCCAATTCCGTATCTGTAACGTATTGAATGGCATTTTCCGCCAACCCCATAAAATATGGAAATGATTCAAAAAACAAACGTTCAAACTCCTCCCGCGGAGGCTCCTGAATAAAAGCAGACCAGGCTTGCTCCATTTGATCCACCCTCATACTCCAGAGCGATTTCCACTGGCCGATTCGATTTAACGCCTCAATTTCAGCTTGCAGTCTTTTTCCGCGTTCATGAAATCTAGCCAGTTTCCGGCCAGTTTTTTGTATTCGCCTTGACTGTGGCCGAAATTCGTTTCTAAGAAGGACATAATCATGATTTTCATGAGTAACAAGAAATTTATGATCTTTTGCCGCTGTAAAGCGAGATACCTTCCGATCACGCAATGTTGCCAAATGCTCAGACATTTCATATCGCTCAATTAAAACTTTTTGTTCCATATGGGTTACTGGTACAATAGTATATAATACATCACCGGCCAAAAATCGTTCTTTTCCGTTAAGATGTATTGACCTGTCGGGATTAATCCCAAAATACTTCTCTAAAATTTCCACGGCATATCCCTCTCTTTTGCTTTTCCCTTTTGTTCATTTATATGAGCAAAACCGGAAAAATTTGCCGATAGAATAAAGAGGGAGTGTAAAAGCAGTGGAATCCAGGCGATAAAATGTAAAATTGCAATGTAAAGGATGAGGAGAATGGCTGAAGATAGAAAAATGACCGAATTAGAAGTGACCGCTCGCCGATGGTTAAATGAACGTGGTGTAACGATTGATGATTTGGCAAAGCTTGTAATGTTTTTACAAAAAAAATATCATCCTGCATTAACATTGGATGAATGTAAATACAATATTGAACGCGTTCTTCGCAAAAGGGAAGTGCAAAACGCGATCTTGACTGGCATCCAATTGGATAAACTAGCGGAGCAGGGGAAACTGGAAGAGCCGCTCCAAACGATTATTGGTACTGACGAAAGCCTGTATGGAGTAGATGAAATACTTGCCTTTTCAATCGTTAACGTCTACGGTTCGATCGGCTTTACAAATTACGGTTATATCGATAAACAAAAACCTGGGATATTGGAAAAACTGAATGACCATTCTAACGATATGGTCAATACATTTCTGGACGACATCGTCGGTGCCATCGCAGCAGCCGCTTCAAGCAGGCTGGCACATAGCGCCAAAGGCGAAGAGTAATGAAATGCGTGGCATGTTATGGATGTAACATTTTCTGAACATAACGTCTTGTCGATCTCGATAAATATTGCCAGTATAAGCGTAACTTTTTTTGATTTCGATCAAAACCAGATTAACGTAGCCTTTGCGATCTCAACCATATTGCCAATATAAACGTTACTTTTTTTGATTTCGATCAAAACCAGATTAATGTAGCCTTTGCGATCTCAACCATAACCATGTAACTTTTTTTCAATCTAGCCAGCATTGAAATAAGTTTTTCGATTTCAATAATAACCAGTACGGACGTAAGTTTTTTCGCTCTAGATAAAAGACCAGGGAAACTTTTTACGACATGATGCGAAAAAATCAGCTACTTCCTGCGGCGATTTAAAAAGTTGCTTATTTCAGGCGTCGTCTTATTGTAACCGTTATTGTTCATGAGACCGTTTGTATTGTTTTCATATCCGAATGAAAATAAAAGCATGCGAGAAAACGGCTTGTTTTTCCACATGCTTTTGTATTTGTCCAACACGATCTCAGCGGATTTCCCATTGTTCGAGGGAAGAAACAACATATGTTGGCTGTTCTTTTCTTTGTGCCAGCATCTCGGGCGTTGTCACACCTGTATGGACGAGCAGCGTATCGATACCGAAACGCATGCCCGCCAATATATCTGTATCGTAATTATCTCCTACCATAATGGTTTCTTTTTTTGGAGTGCCCAGTATTTTATGGGCCTGTTCCATAATAATCTGATGCGGTTTTCCGATAAAGACGGGCTCCTTCTGTGTCGAGTAAGAGATAACCGAGGTAAGCGCCCCATTTCCAGGCAAGAGTCCCTTTTCCGTCGGTATGGCCGCATCGCTGTTTGTCGAATAAAACTCGGCTCCGTCCCGAATTGCCAAACAAGCTTTTGCCAGCTTTTCATAATTAATGTCCCGGTCGATCCCGATGATCACTGCATCAGGACGGCTGTCTGTCAGTTCAAAACCTTTTTCAGCCAAAGCTTCTTTCAGCCCTGTTTCCCCAATGGCATATACCCGGGCATTCGGGTGTTTTTCGTATAGATAATTTGCCGTGGCCAAAGAAGCGGTGAATACGTCATCCGGTCCAGCCCGAAAACCCAATTGGTTTAAATGGCCAGCAACTTGGGTCGGAGTTTTGGAAGAATTGTTCGTAACAAATAAATGACGCAGCCCCTTTTTTTCTATCCGCTTAACAAATTCAATTGCTTCGGGAATCACTTCTATTCCCTTATATGCCGTTCCATCCAAATCGATCAAATATCCCGCGTATTGTTTCATTGTCTCTCCTCTTTTAATTCTTAAAAGCAGATACAGGTCCCAGCTCATTCGTTAAGTATGCCCGCACAGATGGGGCAAACTGCTGGAGTGCATTCAAATTCTCCACAAAAACAGCAATCAATTGCTCATGATCTACGTGAATATATTGCTGTACAAGCATTTTCCGATACGAAATCACTTTTTTTAAACTGTCGCCATTTGCGCTTTCAATAACTTTTTCATCCACAAGAATATCAATGATATCATCATAGCTACCGGGGTCCCTCATAATAAACCCGTCGATCATGGCATTTCCTGTATCCAAAATCGACTCGATGGCAGTTTGCAACAACCTTTCCAGCGCTGCTTTTTTGATATCTGAATCCCACTGTTTTTCGATTTGAAATAATGCAAGCTGTTTTTCCAAATATTGAAGAGTCGCTTCAATATGTTCACGGTCAACAAAGTACACGGACAAGACCTCCATTAATGATCATCCATTTCATTTTACCATATCCAAAAAGCCGTTACGAATATAGCCCAAAGGTCGGGGCACCTTATAAATGAAAGGTGGTAACGAATATGGATGAAACCCGTGACAAAAAAAACGATATTGATAAAGAAGAAAACGAATATACCGATGTTTCAACAGCTGAGACAAGAAGGAACTTTTTAACAGCCGAAGAATTTCCGGAAGGGCCATACGGTACGCCAAGGCGAAGGCATGCTCCAGTGGAAAATAAGTCCACACCGTGGAAGGAAGGACAGCGCAAATATAGCGCCTTCAACTATGAATTTAAATCCATGCACCAAAACAGGCCACGTGAATTTCCAGGAGCGCACCCGACACACGACGATCCGAACAGAGATACGGAACCGCCTTACCAAAAAAGCTGAAATCGGCCAGGCATTGCTTGGCCTTTATTTGTCCACTCTTTTTAAAACAAAATAAGCGCAGCCATAATTGCAGTATTCGTACAAATATTCCAACAGTGTACTGATTTTTGTATCAAAAGAAGCCTTTTGATTGTCATCAGAAAAAAATCCTTTTAGCCGAAGCTGCCCGTACCCCCAATCGCCTACAATGTAATCATACTTAGACAAAATTTCACTGAAACGAGCCTTAAAAGCTTCCTCGTTAAATCCGTCCTTGAACTCCTCGATTAATTCATATTGTTTATTTTGAACGACAATCATGATAAATTCACCCATTTTTAATTTTTCTCTTACATAAATTATAACTCACACACCAACATTTACTAGTAAAAATTATTTCATCAAGAGCAACCTATATAAAAGGAGGTGCCAATTATGAAGAAAATGATTTCGGCACTTGCCATAAGCGGAATTCTTTTATCCGCTTGCGGTGGCAATGACCAACAAATTGCCGATAATGATTCAGTTTACAAAAAAAGCGGCAATACAATGAATCAAACAGACAGAAACGATTTATATAATGAATCGAATGATAATCAAAATTACGGCTTTGTCCGTCAAGTAAAAAATCCCGTACCGGGGGAATCAACTAACATTAACGCTGGAGATGTTGTAACAAGAGAGCAATTGGCCAATCAAATCAGCAAATTGACTGTTGGCCTGCCTGATGTAAACGACAGCAGCGTTGTTGTTACTGATGCAGAAGTATTGATTGCTTATCAGGCAGATACTTCGGACGAACGCTCGCGGGCCCAGGTGGCCGACCAAGTTAAAAAAACCGCTGAATCCGCTGTGCCAAAATGGTTTGGGATATATGTAACCGATGATCCCGCGCTTAGACAAAATGTGGAAAACATTGCCTCCATGACTCCCAACCAGGCAAATACGGATAAAGCAGTCAAAGACACTGTCAAAATGATGAAAGAAAATTCCCCTCAAGGGCGAAATGACTCCAAGATGAATCAATAATTGTGACGGCCCGTGATCTTTATTTATCATGGGCCCTCTTTTTGAAAGGGGTGAGAAAGTGAAGAAATTCCTGATACTGATACTCCTTATATTCATACCATTTAGGAGTGGTGACGCGAAGGAAATATCTCCTGAAGAGATGTATAAACAAAGGATGGATTTATACAAAAAAACGGAGGTCGTTTCCGGGGTTCCTTGGTATTTTATTGCTGCTATTGATCAATACGAACGCAGCATTCGGCATGTAAGGAAAGACCTGCCGAAACCGGATGGGTTGACTGGCTTTTATATGGATGCCACCCATTGGAGCGGACCGCTAAATCCGGACAAAGGAGATCATAATCCTCTGACAATCGACTTTTTTTCCGGGAAGGGACGAGACGGTAACGGGGATGGGAAAGCAAGCCGGACAGATGATGAAGACCTTCTTTACACAGCCGCCTCCCTCATCTCTCTATACGGTGTTAACGATACAAGCGTCCGAATAGCATTATGGAATTATTATAAAAGAGATAAAACAGTAAGCGCCATTATGGCCAATGCCAAAATATACAGGACCTTTAATCGAATAAACTTAGATGAAAAAGCTTTTCCAATTCCAAAAGAATACAACTATACCTACCATAATACTTGGGGAGACCGCAGAGGATGGGGCGGCAGGAGAATGCATGAAGGTACGGACATATTCGCTTCATACGGTACACCCGTGCGCGCAGTTCGACATGGCGTTGTTGAACTAAAAGGCTGGAATAAATATGGGGGATGGCGCGTGGGTATCAGAGACTTGCACAACACGTACCATTATTACGCTCACCTGAACGGTTTTGCAAAAGATTTAAAAATTGGCGATGTTGTGAAAGCCGGACAAGTCATAGGGAGCGTTGGCAGTTCAGGATATGGACCTCCGGGTACATCAGGGAAATTTCCTCCCCATCTTCATTTTGGCATGTATAAAGATAACGGGATCAACGAATGGGCATTCGACCCTTATCCCCATTTAAAAGCTTGGGAACGGGCAGAAAAGACTTGAGGATATCGTTCGTCAACCATATCAAAAAGCTTCGGGGAGCCCGAAGCTTTTGGCCATCATGCAGGTTTATTGTTTTTTCGACTTGGATATGGCTACTCCAACGCTTGCAGCAAATCCACCCCAAATAATAATAGCGCCAATAAACATCATCGCAATAGCACTGCCGCTCATCATACAACCTCCTTATCAACTTTGGAAGCCGAGTAATCCAGACTGTGGCCTTTCCATGGCTTTAATGTCATAAGTACGCCGAAGAACATGGCGCCAAGGGCGACCGTCCATCCATATTTGAACAAGAATTCGCGTGGAAAATCTCCATAATCGCCGATAAGGTTTTGACGCAGGTTATCAAACATCATGTAACCGAGAACAATTGGCGTGATGACAGACAATGAAATTCTCCACCAGGCGCCAAGTTTGATATCGGAAACAGAGTCAGCATGTGCTTGCAACGACTTTAGTTCTTTTGCAAACCAGGCGATAAACACAACTTCAAACAGCCCTGCCAAGGCTACTCCAAATTGATTGATGAAATAGTCGGCAACATCAAGCAAATTCAACCCGTTTTGCGTGGAAAACACCAGTGCAACAAGAGCTGTCAAGCCTCCGCCAAATGTAACCGCTTTCGTTCTTGAGACGTTGAATTTTTCCTGGACTCCCGCAATATACGTCTCTACAATCGAGATAAGCGAGGTCAGGCCCGCCAACGTCAACGATACGAAAAACAAAACGCCAAAAGCATGCTGAAATCCTGGCATTTCATTAATAATGCTCGGAAATACGGAGAACGCAAGCAACACTCCCCCCTGGACAACTTCGTTCACCCCAACTCCTTGCTGGGCAGCCATAAATCCTAATGCCGCAAAAACGCCAAAGCCGGCGAGCAATTCAAAACCGGAATTCGCAAACCCAGTAATAAAGGCGCTATTTGTAATATCAGCTTTTTTAGGCAAATAACTGGAATAAGTAACCATAATAGCAAATCCGATAGACAAGCTAAAGAAGATTTGCCCATATGCGGCAACCCAAACTTTTCCATTCATAATAGAGCCCCAATCAGGTTTGAAGAAAGTGTTCAGCCCGTCGACTGCTCCCTCCAAAGTAAGAGCTCGAATAACAATAATGACAAACAAAACGACCAGCAAAGGAATCATAATTTTTGCTGCTACCTCAATACCTTTTTTAACACCGGCATACATGATTCCAAGAACGATTAACCAAACTAAAATTAATGGAATAAGAACACCTGGAACAAAGCTGCCGAAGGAAACAGTATCTCCCACTTTCAAGTAATCAGCGACTAAAAAGTCCGTCGTATCCGCTCCCCACTTAAGATTGAATGAAAAAACAGTGTACGACATAGCCCATGCAATAATGACGGAATAATAGGTTGCGATGACAAAGGCAATGGCGATTTGCCACCAGCCGATCCATTCTCCTCCCCGCTTAATTCTTGCCAGAGAAAGCGGCGCAGATCCCCGGTACTTATGACCAATCGTAAACTCTAAAATTAAAAGTGGGATCCCTGCCGTAAGCAAGGCAAACAAATAGGGAAGAAAGAATGCCCCTCCTCCATTGTCATACGCAACACCCGGAAAGCGCCAAATGTTTCCCAGCCCGATCGCCGAACCGACCGCGGCAAATATAAAACCGGCCCTCGATCCGAATTGCGCTCGGTTTTCCATACATAAAACCCCCTTTATCATTTAATTTTCTCTTGGGAAAAGTCTGACAATTCAACACCTTAGAATTAGTATAGCGACTCACAATGCCTTTGTCAAAGGAAATATCACTTCAGCGTGACATCATTACTATTTTAATATAGAAAACGACAGCTTGTGCTGTCGCCTTCCTATTTGGTTTTCAATGTCTTATGCCCAAAATCATTCTGTTTAAAAAACAGCGCAAATATGAGTAGTAATGCAGCTACGGTCACTAACCCCCAAATGGTAGAATGGGTCAGACCCAGCACGATATATCCCGCTCCCGAAATGGCAGCTGCCGTAAGAGCATACGGCAATTGTGTCAACACATGGTCAATGTGGTTGCATCCAGCACCGGTCGATGAAAGGATCGTTGTGTCCGAAATAGGTGAACAGTGGTCCCCAAATACGGCACCCGCTAACACGGAAGCCATGACGGGAAGCAACATAGACACATCTGTCGTTGCAACAATTTGCCCCGCAATCGGCAACAAAATCCCGAACGAGCCCCATGATGTGCCTGTAGCAAATGCCATCAATCCGGCAAAAACAAATACGATAAAAGGTAAAAATGATATATTTAAAGACGACTTTGCAACGATATTCCCCAAATAAACACCTGTTCCCAACTGATCAATAAGCGAAGTAATGGTCCAAGCAAACACTAAAATGAGCACTGCAGGTACCATGGATTGGATGCCAAATCTAATCCCGGTTAACAAAAGTGAAGAATGCAGTTTTCTATGGGCCATTTGCTGACGAATAAATAAAAAGATCGTAATAGCCAGGCTAATAACACCGCCACATACAAGTGCCAGCGAAACATCCGCATTTCCAAAAATATCTATAGGCGCCGTGATGCTGTCACTGTTTTTTAATCCGCTCCAGACAATCACAGCAATGGTCCCAATAAACAGCGTTACAATCGGAACAATCAAATCACCGACGGTTCCGTTTTCTCCGACAGGCAAATCTTCTTTAATCTCCCCGGGAATTTCTTTTTTAGGGTCATACGGAACCCCTGTTTCCATTGTACGCCTTTCATGCATTTTCATGCTTCCAAAATCAATATTTCGGGAAACAGTGATAAAAACGAGCCCCAGGGCAGCCCAAACATATAGATTCATCGGTATCATTTCCAAAAAAGCGGCAAATGCGGAAATGTCATTGATATTATGAGTAGCAAATACGGTTCCAACGATTCCAATGATAAAGGCGCCCCAACTGGAAACAGGAGAAACAACACACACTGGTGCCGACGTCGAGTCAATAATATAGGCGAGCTTTGCCCTTGATACACGATGCCGATCTGTAATCGGTCGGGCAACCTGACCAACCGCAAGCGCATTGAAATAATCATCAATGAAAATGGCGATTCCCAATATAGCGGATAATATTTGCGCCCCGATCCTGCTTTTCACCTTGGTAAGTGCCCACTCTCCAAAAGCCCTGCTTCCTCCTGTTATGTTAATGAGCGCTGTTATCGCCCCTAAAATAAACAAAAATAAGATAATATATATATTCCAAGTATCGAATCCGTCTTCCTTCAAAAAGATTCCTTTTACTGCCTCCCATATCAGAATGAATGTCGCGACAACATCCCCTTTTCCAAGCAGAAGAGCAGATACGACAATCCCTGTTCCGAGAGACAGTAAAACACGGCGCGTCAGCATGACCATTACGACCGCAAGTAATGGCGGAAGCAAAGACAAGATTGAGTTTTCCATGACAAACCTCCATTGAGTAAAAACAAAGATGCGTTTATGATTTTTCACGCGCACGTTCTCTTTCCATCCTCTTTGGGAGCAGACGAGTAAAAGGAAATTTTAGCAAAATAGTATTGGCCATCCAAGAAAAGCGATTTATAAACTTCTACCACCATGTTGAAAATGTTTTCAGAACGTACCAAAACATGATATCATTAATTTTTTTCGCTGACAATACTATGGAGTATTGTCCTGTTTTGGGAATTGTATGGATGGGTTGGTTGTTCCACCGTTGTTGTAAAATTGTGGAACGTCTCCCGGATACAATCCTATAGCAATAGGAACTTCCTGTTGAACAACCGCCTCTTTAGTCCCAAACGGGATAATGATCTGTACATTCACCTGAACTTGAATGGATATCGTAACAAACATATTATTAATGGGATATTGTTCCACTCTTGTGTCAACGTTTGTGGAGACATCCCCAATAGCGGTAAACCGGATTGGAATCCGTGGACCCAAGTTACCGAGAAGAGCATTTTTTGTCGCCTGGCCTAGCGGGAAAGAATAAACGATTCCTTCACCCTGAGAAGATGATTCATAATCAAATTCGACCCCGGTGTCTTCTCTAAGGGCATCCAGATTACCAGCTTCGGCCTGCTTTAAATTCGACTGGATTGCCCTGGAAATATCTGCTTGAATTTGGTTGATGATGTCTGTTTTATATTGTACAGAGGAACCTCCCGATTGATTCGGAACGATTTCCGTAATCTCCCGTATGTCTTTTACGTTTGGAATCACCTCTTTGACAGCCCGGCTAATAACCATGGGAGCAATTTTTTTCGTTTGTGATTCCGCATATCTCGTTAATGTTGGCTTAATCCCGTAATTGACGATCCAAAGCCCGGCAGCTGTTGACAATAAAAAAAAGACGAATGAAATCAACATAACATAACGGAACGGCAACGGACCGCGCCGGAACTTGCGCGCACGAAAATGAGCCAAAAAAATCCCCTCCCATGACTAGCATATGCGAACATGGAGGGTAATAGCTCTTTGAGAAAAAATTCATTTAAATCATTTTTAATAGCGCATCGCGCCCTGCCATTCCGGCAAATATCCCACGCTCCTCAGCAGCAATTGTCACGGATTCGAGCGGGCCTTCCAGCAATTCTTCTATCGTTTGCACTCCAACAGCTCTCCCCGCAATGATCCCCCGGTCTTTAAGCTTTTTATTTAAAAGCCCGATATCAAGAGCACCACACATAATGTATCCACGATCATTGGACACAGTGAGAAGCGTCGTTTTTGGCAAGCGGACAACAGAGGCTACAAACATGTGCCCGTCAATGATTACAGGTTCAATAGAAATCATTCCATCCACCCCTTCTGATACCCATATATATGAAAAGGGCAAAGGAGCGTTCCCGCAACTGGGCGTGAGCGTGAGCTTGCGCCCTGCCACATAAACGCGCGTTTCTCGTTTTATCCAATGGTATTTCGCTTATACAGTGGGAGGGGCCCTTGCTAATATGCGAGCAGGTTATCCGTATACGGGGAATTTTTCCCCTTACCCTCGGGGGAGTTTTTCCTTATCCGTGGGTATTTCTGTTTATATGCGGGGAATCTATCCTATATGGGGGAGCTTCTCCTTATACGCAAGGAGCTTTCCCCTCACCCTACGGCATTTCTCCTTATATGCGGGGAATCTCTGCTTATACGCGGGGAGCTTCTCCTTATACGCAAGGTGCTTTCCTCTCACCCTACGGCATTTCTCCTTATATGCGGGGAATCTTCCTATATGGGGAGCTTCTCCTTATACGCAAGGAGCTTTCCTCACCCCACAGCATTTCTCCTTATATGCGGGCATTCTCCCTTATTTATACAACTGGATTAAATGCCACTCCATTACATCTCGCAAAAATTCGGGGAGATAATATGTTTTCATTTGAGCATGCTGGATTTGCGGGAAAAATTTACCGAAAGTAAATGTATCAATTGTGGCAATTTTATAGGTCTCTTCAAGATTGAGAGGCTTGCCGCCAATTTGGAGGATATTGTTTTGAAAATCTGCTTCAATATGATGATAAACAAATTTTCCCATCATGACACCTCTGAACCCCAATCCTTTAAATGTAAGTTGAGGCAACTGGGTCTCCTCAGCTTGATACAGGACTTCTCGTAATGCTCCACCGTCCAGCTCCACTAGGCAAGGATTGATCGGATGCGGCAGCATTTGGTGTATATCATATTTAGTGACCTGACCCTCGTCCAGCGGGGCAAGGAACAGCCCTGAATTGACCAGTGCACCATCCGCACCACACCAGTGATAGAGGGCTTCGGCGAGCATCGCCGGAAGCTCTGAATTTTTATCCCAAGAATATGTAAGCGGATTCGGAAGGGAAACAACTTCCGTGGATAGCAACTTTTTGCCAATTTCTCTCCATTCGTGCATTTGCTCGGTTTCATCTGGAGGAGCAGCCAAGTAGGCCGTTTCAAATAGGGTAGCATTGAATGTCTTGGCAGATACATCTTCAATCTCCCATTCCGCCGCCACGTAACCGACATATTCACCATACCTTCCTGCAGCTCCCAATAAAGCTGCACCTGCCGGTTCTCCATTTGGCAAAACGTGATGCGTATGTCCTCCCAAGATGAGATCAACTCCGGGTTCATTTTCCGCTATCCAGCGATCAGCCTGCAGGCCCAAGTGAGATAGCACAATAATGACATCCGCTTCTTTCCGAAGTAGTTCAATTTGCTTGGAGAGTTCATGAAGAGGTTCAGTAAGCTCCCAATCCAAAAGCTTATATAATCGGTGATAATAGGCGGTTACGCCCGTCACCCCGATTTTCGTCCCTCTGGAAGTCATATAAATTTGACGCGGAAGGGCCCAAGCCGGCCTTTTTCCTTCCGGCAAAAAAAGGTTGGCCAACACTATATCAAATTGTGCGTCACTATACAGCTCATTCAATGAACGATGATCCAATGTCATCCCCTCATTGTTACCGATCGTAACAGCTGTATAACCGGCTTCATTTATCAATGTGACGTTCCCTTTTCCCTTAGTCCCTTCTGTAAAAGGGTGCCATCTATCAACAAAATCGCCGCAATCAAAAATGAAAACATCTTCACCGTCTGCTTCGTGAGCCTCTTTTCTTTCTACTAAAAAATGATTGATCCGCGGCCAATTTTCCAAGTGACTGTGAATGTCGTTCGTATGATAAATATGGACTTTTTCCTTCACTGATCCACTTCCCATCCATCAAAACAAATCAAGTTGCCTTGTTGCAAGTCCTTTATATTGTATGCCCAGCAAATGAATCAATTCTTTCGCATTGCCGGCGGCATCCCCGCCGGAATTATTATTGAAGAGGACAAAGACATCCTTCGTTTCCGTTTGCAGATTTAAAATGTTTTCTTTCCATTGTTCCAACTCCGCTTGATTATAGCGGTATAAATAGCGAGTCGCCCTCCAATTTTTACCACCTGGCTTCATCCATGCGGCCGTATTCCGCCCATGCATGCGGATAAGCGCTTTTTCCTCATGGGTGGCCGCAAGCACGATCGGAACAGAGCCTTCCCCCACTTGCGGTTCATCACACACAACATGGATCCACCCTTCGTTTTTTAAAAACTGAAGTGTCTTTTCCTGTAAATGAGGAGAGAACCAAGTTCGATTTCTAAATTCCACGGCAACCGGAAACCTTTCCATCCATTTCCGACACATCCGTAAATAATCAACATTCTCTTTCGTACAATCGAACCATGGTGGGAACTGGAACAATACCATCGCCAATTTCCCACTTTCAGCGAACGGCTCAATGGACTCAACATAAGCGTTAAACATTTCTTCTCTCGAAGAAAACGGCATTTCCCCGCGCTCATGCCCTGTCATCCCTTGGTAGGCTTTCACAACAAACCGAAAATCGTCGGGTGTATCTTTGACCCATCGTTCCACGTTGCGGGCCGGCTGAACAGCATAAAAGAAGGAGTCAACCTCAACGGCCGGAAAATGGGCACTATACTCTTTTAATTTATCACGCGAAGCGATTCCTTTCGGATAAATATCGTGGTCGCCCCAACCAGTTACTCCTACATAAATCATATACTCACCAACATTTCGTTTTCATAACTATTATAGCAAAGGCAATCATGAACACGAAGCATATTACCTGTTATTCGGCATTCAGATGATCAAGGCAATGATCTGGCGTCAAAAATCGCTTGACAGGTGTTTTGCGCTTTCATGACAATCACAAAATCGTATTTTCTGGCTCGGCCGACAGAATTTCCTGAATACGATTGTTTTCATCCATAATCGCAACTTTGGGCTTATGGGCAGCGATATTTTCTTCCGGAACAAGAATGTAGGAAATGATAATAACGATATCCCCCACTTGTACAAGGCGAGCTGCAGCCCCATTTAAACAGATGATACCACTTCCTCTTTCTCCCGGAATGATATATGTTTCCAAGCGGGCACCGTTGTTATTGTTGACAATTTGAACTTTTTCGTTTTCGACCATTCCTACTTCATCTAATATATCCGCGTCAATTGTAATACTTCCCACATAATGCAAATTGGCCTCAGTTACACGTGCGCGGTGAATTTTCCCATTCATCATCGTTCTAAACATACTCATTCCTCCTGCTTGAACATTCAATTATCAGTCAAAAAAATCTTGGCAAAAAGGCAGAAGGTTCCTATGATACTTTTAATTTTTCACCCTCTGTCCCTGTCCGAAAATGGATCCGGGCAGACATACATATCATAACAGCTTAGCAAAGGTGCGGTTCAAACCATGATACCGCCCATTTAAATGATATCAACAACAGAATTTCTAAAGCTATGAAAATCCACACGGCATACATTCTGCAAGACAATATAAAAACAACGAAAAAATCATGTCAGATTGAGAATTTTTCCAAATACGATAACCACTAAGGCCATATTTTTATAGTAAAAAAGGAAGATTCAATATATACATGAAAGCCATTATGGACCGTATATGTTATTGACAAACAGAGTCCCAAACGAACAAACTTTGATGGATCAAAAATGGGAATGTAGAAGACATTTTCTTTCAGCTTCTCAAAAACCCTTCACTTATTCCGGTTGAAAAAATTGGCATGCCACTGTTCTCGATCTTCAAAAGTCTTTGGCAATCGGACTTGGTTTCATTTCTTCCTTTTCTCAAGTTTAGTCTAAAGGCTTCAATCGTGCCTCTATCTCTTCACGACGATGCTCCAAAAATGGAGGCAGTGCCAAGCTTTCACCTAAATGTTCCAATTCCTCATCAATATCAAAACCGGGCCCGTCTGTCGCCAGTTCAATCGTAATCCCGTTTGGATCTTTTAAATAAACAGAGCGAAAGTAAAAGCGATCAACAAAACCGGAATGAGCAATATTATGTTCATTTAGCTTATCAATCCATGCATGGAATTCTTCTTCATTATCTACACGTAATGCAATATGATGAACACTCCCGCGTCCCGGGCGCTCCTCGGTTACATCTAACCTGTGCTCTAAGTGAATCTCAGCACCTGTTCCTCCTTCTCCCGTTTCGTATACTACAATATCCGGCTGCCCTTTAACAGAAGATGCATATTGCCCTTTCTTCCGGAATCCCAAAACATTAGTAAACAAGTCTACAGTCCCCTCTATATTGGCAATGGTTAATTGTGAAGGACCAAGTCCCACAATACCGAACTCTTTGAGAATCGGAGATTTACCCCAGGGAGTACCACCTTTTACTCCTTTGTTATTTTCATCCGACACCAGAATAAGCCTTTGCCCTTCAAAATCATTGAAAGCCAACGTTAATCTACCTGCTCGCTCTTTTATTTCTTCATGAGGCACACTCATTCTTTTAAAGCGTTCTTGCCAATAAGAAAGAGCTTTATCATTCGGTACTCGAAGGGATGTTGCAGAAATGCTGTTATTCCCTTGATATGTTTTTCCAGCTCGTGGAATTTCAAAAAAAGTTAAATCTGTTCCTGGACTGCCTGTTTCATCAGCATAAAACAAATGGTACATAGATGGGGTATCCTGATTCACTGTTTTTTTTACTAAGCGCAAACCCAGAATATTTGTATAAAAGTCTTTATTCGCCCTTGCATTTGCTGTAATAGCGGAAACATGATGGATTCCTTTTAATTCCACTGTAACTCCTCCTTGGTTTGATTTTTCGGCAATAAAATAGTGTCTTTTTCCATTTACTTCTTGAACGAGGACTACTCGACCTTTGCAACAACCGTGCACTATGTCACATTAAAGCTGTTCACTTAATCCAATTGGTACAAGAACGTCAAATTTATACAGCAAGTACTCTCCAAATCTTGATTAAAAACCGAAACCAAAAATCTATTGTTCTTTAAAAAACCATTCCCTAGTTTGACTAATTTTTATCAGTTTAACACTAAAAGGTCAACTTTTAAAAATGGATCCAGTCACTGACCATCCATTGGCATTTAAATTTTTCCACTTAAAAACCCTGTTTTTTTACTAAAGCAAGTGTAACGGAACCAATATAAAAGAACACAATATTTCATCAGTTTGAAGCGGAACGATTAAGCTGCTAAAACAAGCAAACAAACTCGAAAAGTCATAACGCATGATGACACTATCTAAGAGACCGGCCAACATTAACTCGTGCCACTAGAGGACATAACTGGGGGAGCGTAATGAAAGTGCTTATCAGCTGCTGTTTTCCATTTCGAACGCGTTTATCCCACTAGGTAAGTCTTCCTTGCTATCAGTAAAAGTCGCTAAATATTGAAATAAACACTTCGATGATGCTTTTTTCTTAATAATACAACGATCGTTATCAGCCACATACTACGATATTCTTTGATTTTACGGACACAAGTACAGCGAACAAACTGATTAATAAGACATATCATGTTTGGGATTGCAGTCAGTATAAACAATAAAAGGCTCGGCTTTAGCGATTAGATGTTGCAACCCATAGCCAATCCATTTCAACTCGGCGGCCATAACATTTTGATAACTGTAGTTCAGCATAGTGACACCCACCTCTAGAACTTCTTTTAAAGACTCAAAATTGTCTCCACCAATGCGTATTTTGAGGCACAGCAGGCTATAAATAGCTGTTTTATCCACCTTATCTAACATAATATTGTTTTTTAGCTTGTATTCTTTTTTCCTGCCGTCAAATTCAACGAAATTCTTTAAATGTGGCTTCAAATCCAAAAAGCTCCTTTTTTCTGAACAATAACGTTGAAATTCCTGCAATAATTCAATATCCATATTCCATTCCCCCATTTATTATTTTATCCCATCGCCAGTTTCCAACATTACTTTGACCAAGCATAACTCATAGATTCTTTTTGATCCCTTATCGCATTTTTCCTGTCGATTATCGTTTTGACCTCTCATTTATTTCTATTGCAATAAATCCATTACCAAATTATTTCTTTAAAAATAACACATACCTCACTTTATTGCAAATGTTTTTTTTATAATGTAATTTTATTGCTTTAGTTATAATTCTGTTATATAATACGATTGAGGTGATGAAGGTGAGTAAAAATGAGTTAGGGGGATTTAT
The DNA here is from genome assembly GCF_037980985.1 of Siminovitchia sp. FSL H7-0308. Lineage (NCBI taxonomy): Bacteria > Bacillati > Bacillota > Bacilli > Caryophanales > Bacillaceae > Siminovitchia > Siminovitchia sp. FSL H7-0308. The sequence goes on along the minus strand of NZ_CP150282.1, from coordinate 680,048 downwards.
AAAAGAAATCCGATTATCTCAAAATATATCTAAATCTGAGATGGCCAGATATTCAGGAGTGAGTCAGCCTTACATGAGCCAAATCGAAACAGGAAAAAGAATTCCGACACCTGACATCTTAGAAAAAATCGCTAACAATCTCACTAAAAACCTACATTATAAAGTGAGCTTTGCGGACCTGCTGGAAAAATCAGGATACTCAAAGTTAGCCAAAGGCCAGCGATTATTAGAATCAGTTGCGCTAGAATTTGCAAAACCAATGCCCGACAAGCTCCAGCTAGGTACTGGTAACGTACGCAACGCAAATGTTGTTGCAGAGCATGAAAAAAGTTACATGCCTGAAAGTTTTATAAGAGACATAAAAAAATGGAACACTTGGATCAAAGCTGAAAATGAAGAAACATATTCCCTCTCGGATGGCCAAAAAATAAAAATACAGCTAGATGAAAATAATTTATACAATTTAAAGCGTATACTGAACCAGAATGATAAACCTGTTAGTTGGAATGAACCGCGCGAGGAAAGTTTTGTGTTGCCGCAAAACTTAAAAAGGCTGCTATATACAGTCATTGAAGCCAATATAGAAATTTACAAAGAGATCATAAAAGACGCAGAGCTGACTGAAAAGAAAGAAACATAAAACAGATCCTGATATTTTTGTGATACTGCCGAAACTTTACACTCGTAAAAACGGAAGCGAATAAACAAAGACCAGCATTAAATGACCATGCCGTACCGAATTCTCATAAATGATGGCCCTCATAATAAAAAACCCCTATTCAAGAGGTTATTGATTGATACATTACTCGGAAATCTTTCAATGAGGTCAATGGATAAGTAAAGCTTATAATACTTTCTGTACATCAGCTTCGATTTTCGCCGGATCTGTTGTGGGGGCATAGCGTTCAACCACAATGCCGTTGCGGTCTACAAGGAATTTCGTGAAGTTCCACTTGATGTTCTTCATTAAGAACCCCTTTTTCTGTTCCTTTAGAAAAATAAACAGAGGATCAGCATGAGCTCCATTTACATCGACTTTTGCGAAAATCGGAAAAGACACTCCATAGTTAGTTTGACAAAATTCAATCGTTTCTTCAATATGAGCAAATTCCTGATTTTGAAATTGATCACAAGGAAAGCCGAGGATTTCCAAACCATTGTCTTTGTACTTTTCATACAGTTCCTGCAATCCTTTGAACTGTGGTGTTAATCCACACTTGCTTGCTGTGTTCACAATAATGAGCGGCTTGCCTTCGTAATCTTTCAGAGATTTCAAATCACCATTTGTCTTTCTTACTTCAAAGTCATAAACAGTTGTCATGATGATTCCCCCCTCATCATCCATCTATCGCGATGAAATGTAATGCACACAATACAACTTTTTTCTGAAACTGCCCATGATGTCTATATGGCCACAAGAGCATACATTGATTACACTATAACATTGATACAATAGCAGATGAACATTTTCTTCTTTAAATCTTGTACGAGACTCCAAAGAGTGATCTCAAGATATCATTGAATAAAGACCTGCCATCTTGCACATGGTTGTTGTTTTACCACGCCCGTATCGGATCAAGAACTCATATATTTTCACTTCTTGAAATTCAAATGAAACCTTTATAATAACCCCACTATTCATAATATTCCATGAATAACACCGAACTGACTGCTATGTCGTTTTTTATACTATCCTTCTTAATCATGTTTCCCTCTTTGGATGGCTGTCACAATAGTCACGAATAATAACGCTGCGATTCCACTAAATAGCAAAAGAAAACTAATCGGAATTAAGAAAAAAGGTTCTTTTAATGTTCCATCTGCTTCAACCTCTGCTCCTATGACCTCATAACTAATCAAACAAATAACACCCGCTACAATTGGTAATAAAGCTAATAAAAATCTTTTTTTCATGTTAACTCTCCTTCATTCATTTAATGTATCTTCTTGATATTTAAAAATATGGCCTGGCTGGCAACAAACGCCAAAACAGCAAACCTAAAAAAGGCAACGCTCATGCTTATCATCTTTAACCACTTTGCTAATTCTTTGTTTCAAATACCATTCCCCTCTCTTGTTACTATTGCATTTTAATACAAACCTGATCAATTTTCAATATTTTTTTATCGTAATTCAATATATTTTTACCCTTTTACATTATAGGTATGAAGTGAAGGACTAAATCTTAGCAACGAAAATTGGTAATAATAAATCATTAGGTTCACTTGATTTCTCGAACAATTTGACTATCTTGTACTTATACAGATTATACAGTTAGCACACTTTAAATAGAGGTGTTGTAATGGAAATTTTCATTCGCAAAAACAGCGATTTACCTATATATGAACAAGTGACGACCCCAATCAAAGCACTTATTTCAAAAGGAAAACTATCGCCAGGTGAAGCGATTCCCTCAATGCGGGCGCTTGCTAAAAAGCTCGGTATTAGCGTCATCACCGTTCAACGTGCTTATGATGAACTTGCTAAAGAAGGTTTTATTGAGACGATTCCAGCAAAGGGATCATTTATCTCAGAAAACTGTTTGGCATTTTTTGAAGAAGAAATGACAAAAAAGCTTGAAATGCATTTACAATCAGCGGTGCAAATCGCACACGATTTCGATATACCCATCACAACTTTGCATGAACTCATTGATTTTTTTAACGAGGAGGAAGACTAATGGCAAATGCAATTGATGTTAATCGTTTATGTAAAAAACTTGATACATTCACACTTAACGATATTAGCTTTACCGTGCCTCAAGGAGCAATTGTCGGTTTGGTTGGTGAGAATGGCGCTGATAAAACAACTACCATAAAATTATTGATGGACGTTATGAAAAAAGACAGTGGTGATGTAACATTTTTTTCCGATCAAAAAAAAGTAAACAGTACCGACTTAAAAGAAGATATTGCCATCGTCTATGATGACATAAATTTTTATGACAAATTAAACGCTGTCAAAATTGATAAAATTATAATGAATAAAGATGATTTATTGTATGGTTACGGGATTGTGCGTTGTTCCAAACAACAATTTGAGTTGATCCCAAAAGGACTAATATTTGCTTATCTGCAACATGAAGCAATTTATCATGTCATTATTAACGACGCACATGGATTTAAAGAAGCGTATCCCGAAATTGTCGTCGACAAAGTCGCACTCGATGAACTATTAGCGATCTATATTAGAAGGGAGAAAAACACCGCATGAAAGGTTTAATTATAAAAGACTTATTAACCGTCATAAACAATGGAAAAGGTTTGCTGCTTATGATGACCATTTTAGCCGTTGCCATTGTACCGACACAAGATCTAGCTTCATTCGTGATTGCTGGCATTGCCATCTGTAGCATGATGAGTATTACTTCATTTTCAATAGACCATCAAAGTGAGTGGGAAAAATTCGCACTCACATTTCCGATAAAAAGACAGGACATTGCAAAAAATAAATTTATTACGCTAGTTGTCTTTGTCTTGATTGGCGTTATCCTGTCCACTATTATTGGCGGCCTCGTAGCACTGATTTTAAAATACCAACATTCTGAATTTATCCCCTTTATCGCTTTAGGCGTATTATTATCACTTATTTTCGGAACAAACTCCATAGTCATGCTCTTTAAATTCGGTGCCGAAAAAACACGTATGTACTTATTCGTAAGCTATGCTGTTCCTGGTGCCATCATCGCCTTTATCTTTTCAAAACTATCAGAGATGGGCATCGTACTCACACAACAAACCATTTTAAAGCTGTTTGCCTTCTCACCTATATTCGTCATCATTTGGATGCTCATCGGCTACATGCTTTCTGCTCGTATTATGATGAAGAAAGAATATTAAAAAAGGATAAAGAGCTATTATATATATCCTATGTCACTTGATTTTGTTTCTAAATCGTACATGTTTCGCGAAAAATAAATGGGTACAAAAAACCCGCCACAAGCGTTGTTGTGACGGGTTTTATCATCTATTAACCAATCGAACCTTCCATTTCAAATTTGATGAGACGGTTCATTTCCACCGCGTATTCCATTGGCAGTTCTTTTGTAAAGGGCTCGATGAAGCCCATGACGATCATTTCGACTGCTTCTTGTTCGCTGATTCCGCGGCTCATCAAATAGAAGAGCTGTTCTTCCGAAACTTTGGACACTTTCGCTTCGTGTTCAAGCGAGATATTGTCGTTTAATATCTCGTTATACGGGATTGTATCGGAAGTGGATTTGTCATCTAAAATCATCGTATCACATTCGATATTGGATCGCGCGCCATCTGCTTTACGTCCAAAATGAACGATTCCGCGGTATGTGACTTTACCGCCGTGCTGTGACATTGATTTGGATACGATTGATGATGTCGTGTTAGGCGCCAGGTGGATCATTTTAGCGCCTGAGTCCTGATGCTGGCCTTTTCCGGCCAACGCAATAGATAATGTCAGGCCTCTTGCACCTTCTCCTTTTAAAAAGACGGCAGGATATTTCATCGTAACCTTGGAGCCGAAGTTGCCATCGATCCATTCCATCGTCGCACGCTCATGGCAGACTGCCCGTTTTGTAACAAGATTATAAACGTTGTTCGCCCAGTTTTGAATGGTCGTATATCGGCAGTACCCGTCTTTTTTGACGATGATTTCAACGACTGCGCTGTGCAATGAATTCGTCGTATAAACGGGCGCCGTACACCCTTCCACATAGTGGACGGACGCGCCTTCATCCACGATAATCAACGTCCGTTCAAACTGTCCCATATTTTCGGAGTTGATCCGGAAATAGGCTTGTAGCGGCGTATCGACTTTTACGCCAGGCGGCACGTATATAAACGATCCTCCGGACCAGACTGCCGAGTTCAAAGCAGAAAACTTGTTGTCGGTTGGCGGAATAACTGTCGCCCAGTGCTCACGGAAAATATCTTCATTTTCTTTCAGAGCTGAGTCCGTATCTTTAAAGACGATCCCCATTTTTTCGAGATCTTCTTTCATATTGTGATAAACAACCTCAGACTCGTATTGCGCCGAAACACCGGCCAAATATTTTTGTTCAGCCTCCGGGATGCCCAACTTGTCAAATGTTTGCTTAATTTCCTCTGGCACTTCGTCCCAGGAACGCTCTGTATGCTCAGACGGTTTCACGTAATATCTAATTTCATCAAAGTTTAGGGCGTTTAAATCGCCGCCCCATTGCGGCATTGGCATTTTGTAAAAGTGTTCAAGTGATTTCAACCGGAAATCGAGCATCCATTGAGGCTCTTCTTTCATTTTCGATATTTCTTCAACGATCTCCCGCGTCAAACCGCGCTCGGTACGGAAAACGGAAACGTCTCGATCCCTGAAACCATACTTGTAATCACCAATTTCGGGTATTTGCTTCGCCATTGTACATTCCTCCCTCTTTTATTGGTGCTGCTTTAATCCTTTTTCCATCGCTTTCCATGCGAGCGTGGCGCATTTAATACGCGCTGGAAATTTGGATACTCCTTGTAAGGCTTCGATATCGCCAAGATCAAGATCTTCTTCTTCGTCGTCAAGATCATTCCCTTGAATCATTTCAGAGAAGATATGCGCAAGTTTCAAAGCCGAATCCGTATCTTGGCCAATGATTGCCTGTGTCATCATGGAAGCCGATGCCATGGAAATGGAGCAGCCTTCCCCTTCAAATTTGGCATCAGCCACTTTTCCGTTATCCAGCTTCATCGTTAGATGGATTCGGTCTCCGCATGTCGGGTTGTTCATGTCCACCGTCAGGCTTCCGTCTTGTAAACTCCCTCTGTTCCGCGGATTTTTGTAATGGTCCATGATCACTTGCCTGTACAGATTATCAAGGTTGTTAAAAGACATTCGTGAAATACTCCTTTGTTTTGACAAGGCCTTCAACGAGTCTGTCAATGTCTTGTTCGTTGTTGTATATATAAAAGCTTGCCCTGGCTGTCGCAGAAACATCCAGCCATTTCATAAGCGGTTGTGCACAATGATGACCTGCCCTGACGGCAATCCCTTCCGAATCAAGCACTGTAGCTACATCATGGGGATGGACTTCTTCCAGATTGAATGTGACAACGCCTGCCCGCTTTTCCGGTTCAACAGGTCCATAAATGGTTAAACCGTCAAGTTGGGACATCTTCTCCATCGCATAAGCCGCAAGTTTATGCTCATGCTCCAGGATGGCTTCCTGTCCAATCTCATTTAAAAAGTCGATCGCGGCACCAAGACCAATTGCGCCGGCAATAATCGGCGTTCCGGCTTCAAATTTCCATGGAAGTTCCTTCCACGTTGATTCGTACAGCCCGACAAAGTCAATCATTTCACCGCCAAACTCGATCGGTTCCATGTTTTCAAGATGTTCTTTTTTTCCATATAAAATGCCAATCCCTGTCGGCGCGCCCATTTTATGGCCGGAAAACGCATAAAAGTCGACATCCAGATCTTTTACATCAACCTTAACATGCGGCGCACCCTGGGCGCCATCCACGACCATGACCGCGCCATTTCGGTGGGCAATGGCCGCCAATTCTTTAATCGGGTTGATAACACCCAACACATTCGATACGTGTGTAACGGAAACAATTTTCGTTTTCTCGCTGATCGTATTGGCCGCATCGTCCAGATTGATCGTGCCGTCTTCTTGAAGAGGTATATATTTCAGAGTTGCCCCTTTTTCCTTGGCGATCTGCTGCCAAGGAATAATGTTGCTGTGATGTTCCATATAGGTGATGACGATTTCATCGCCTTCCTCTACATTGGCACGTCCGTAGCTGGCGGCAACTATGTTGAGCGCCGTTGTCGTCCCTCTTGTAAAAATCACTTCTTCGGCAGAGGAAGCATTGAGAAAGTTCCTTGCCTTTTCGCGGGCGCCTTCATATTTGTCTGTTGCCTTCGTCCCCAGCGTGTGCACACCACGGTGAACATTCGAATTATAGCCTTTATAATATTCATCCAGAGCTGCAATGACTTGGATCGGCTTTTGAGAGGTCGCAGCACTATCCAAGTACACAAGCGGATGTCCATTCACTTCCTGGTCCAATATGGGAAACTGTTTGCGAACCTCACTCCAGTTCATTATTGCACTTTCCTTTCAATAATCTCGACCAATTGGCGTTTCACTGCTTCGATCGGCAGCTTTTCTACAACAGGAGCGAGGAACCCATGAATAATGAGACGCTCAGCATCCGCTTTGGAAATCCCGCGGCTCATCATATAAAAGAGCTGTAATGGATCTACACGGCCTACTGATGCCGCATGTCCCGCAATAACGTCATCTTCATCAATGAGCAAAATCGGATTGGCGTCCCCTCTTGCCCTTTCACTTAACATTAAAACACGGGATTCTTGGTTAGCGTTTGCCTTTGATGCGCCCTTTTCAATTTTCCCAATTCCGTTAAAGATGGACGAAGCAGAATCTTTCATCACACCATGGCTTAAAATAAAACCTTCCGTATGTCTGCCAAAATGCACAATGCTTGTCGTAAAGTTTTGCGTTTGGCTGCCTCTTCCAACCACAACCGTCTTCGCATCCCCGCTTGAACCTTCGCCAATTAAGTTTGTTGTATTTTCTGCAATCGTGTTGCCGTCATTCATTAATCCAAGCGCCCAATCAAGCTGTGCGTTCCGTCCGGTAATTCCCCGGCGGTTGATATATACAGTGGAGCCTTTTGCCAACGTATCGACCGCCCCATAAACCACTTTGGCGTTTTGATTGGCAATCACCTCGGAAACAATATTGACGATTCCGTTTACTTCATCGTTCGTGGACAAATAATTTTCCACATATGTGACCGAACTGTTGTCATCCGCCACGATGAGGACATGGTTAAACATGGCGGCGTCTTTATCATCAAAAATATAAACAGCCTGAACAGGATCTTTTATTTGAACATTCTTCGGCACATATAAAAATGCTCCACCATTGACAAGCGCTGCATGAAACGCCGTCAATTTATGTTCATCCACTTTTACTGCATCCGTCATAAAATATTTTTTCACCAGATCGGAATGCTCCGCAATGGCTGTGAATATATCAGTAAAAATGACACCCTGCTCTTTCAATTGTTCGGATACATTTATATATGCAACCTGCTGATTAAACTGGACATATAAATTCTGATCTTTTTCTTCTATATTAATGACAGATTGAGCCGCTTCAGGCAAATCGGAAAGAGAAGCAAATGTCTGGCCTTCGGCCTCATGTTTCGGGAATTCGGTGAAATTCCAATTCGTAATCCTTGTTTTGTCCGGCTTTGGCATCGGAAGTTCATCCATTTTGCCAAATGCGTCCAATCTAAACTGTGTAAACCATTCAGGTTCGTTATGCTTGCTTGAAAAAGAGCGAATGTATTGTTGATCGATCGTCATTTTCGTATCAGTTGTCATTTCAATCCCCCTACCGCTTATGCTTCCTGGCCAACTGTTTCATCTTCAATGCCAAGTTCTGCCTTGATCCAGTCATACCCTTCCGCTTCCAAACGCTGTGCCAGTTCAGGACCGCCGGATTTTACGATCCTTCCTTGCATCATTACGTGGACATAGTCGGGGGCGATGTAGTTAAGAAGCCGTTGGTAGTGAGTAATGATCAAGCACCCAAAGTCGTCGCTTCTCATCTCGTTGATTCCTTGCGAAACTACTTTCAATGCATCTATATCAAGGCCAGAGTCAATTTCATCCAAAATGGCAATCTTCGGTTTTAACATTAACAGCTGCAATATTTCGTTGCGCTTTTTCTCCCCGCCGGAGAATCCTTCATTCAAATAGCGCTGAGCCATGTTGGGGTCCATCTCAAGAAGTTCCATTTTCTTATCCATGTCACGGATAAATTTCATTAAGGAAATTTCTTTTCCTTCTTCTCTGCGAGCATTTATCGCTGTGCGTAAAAATTCGGCATTTGTCACTCCGCTGATTTCACTCGGATACTGCATGGCCGCAAACAAACCAGCTCGCGCACGCTCATCCACTTCCATTTCCAGGACATCTTCGCCATCCAGCGTAATGCTTCCACTCGTTACTTCGTATCTGGGATGACCCATGATTGCAGCGGACAATGTCGATTTACCGGTTCCATTTGGTCCCATTACAGCATGAAATTCTCCGCCATTTATTTCCAGGTTTACGCCCTTTAAGATCTCTTTTCCGTCAATGGATACATTAAGATCTTTAATTGTTAACGTTGAAGCCATCATCATTACCTCCGGATATAGAAAAGTATTTGAAGCTTGAATTGTTTTTTGTCTAATTCCTAGTCTCCATATTATCGCATTTTAAAATTATTATCAACTAGACAGCGTAAAAGTATCGGTTTTTCAAATTTTATTTGAGAATTTTCTCATTAAAAACAGGCCTTTGTTAATACAAAGGCCTGGTTGTCATTGTCCATGCGTCATGTTTCCGGATATCGTTAATATTACCTGTCGGGATTCTACATATTCCGCTTCCCGCTTTTTTTCCACTTCCATTCTGGCGGCATGATCATGCCTGTATGTTTCATACCCAATGCCGTGTGCTCCATGTAGAGCTTTTTCCATTACATTCGTGTATTGAATGTCTAGGGAGTTAATAAAAAACCAATCCTTTCATTTATCATTGTTTACAATGATATGTTTTGCCTCTTTTGGAGGCAATTAAACTTTTTGGCTGGGATTTTATTTTAACTGTATTCCTTTAAGATTTCAAGCAAGTATGGAATTGAGCGAAAAGCGTATATTTTTTTGGAGACGCAACCGCGGTTTAACAACAGTAGGCACGGAACACTTTCAATCTTGAAAAGTTCCGCAATATCCGGAAGATAATTCAAGTCGGCTTGATAAATGGTCTTGCCTGTCATGTCCTCAATGACATCAAGCATGCGGCCTGCCACTTGGCAGGTTCCGCATAATGGCGTATAAAAGTAAATGATTGCACTTTCTTTTTTTTCGATGGCTTCATGGATGTCTTGTTTTGTCCATTCTTTCATAAGCTGTACATCGTCCTTCTTTAAAGATAATCGGCATAAACATCGATATGTGCCCTAATTAAAATATTAGCGAGGATCTCAGACGGGGTAGTGGCCACTTCCCTGAACTTTCGGTCAATGTATAAATGCCGCGCCTGGGGAAACTCCCGCTTCAACTGTTTACGCAAACTTTCACCGGAGCCATCCGCGTCAACGAGTATGTATACATCCTTTCCCTCAAGTTCTTCTGACAGCTCATCCAGTCTGGACAGCCCGATTGTACCATTTGTACAAATGATCTCCACAGATTCCTTAATGAGTTTCATGATTTTCTTCTTATCTGACAATCCTTCAACAATAATCACTTTCTCCATCGAAACATTCACGTTGCTAACCTCGCTTTCACGAAAAACCATAGTTGCCAAAAGTCGCGGCTGTCTTAGCGCCCTAGAAGGAGGCAAGAAAAACGCAAGCGCCTTGCTTTTTGACGCATAGACCAGAGGCAAACCGATTTTGGGCGTCCCGCAGAAAGCTGCCAATGTTGCTGCCTCACGGGAAACACCTTCGATAAAGCTCGAGCAGCTATTTCTTCCTGAATAAAGCAGTACTGTAGAAGTTCAACATGAAGCCTGCCCATCAAGTAACTGGCTTCTTGCCAGACTTGCTCATTTCTTCATGAGATGATAGCGGCGCAAAAGTTCTTGTTTAAAGGCGAGGCAACACTAAGGTGTCCTGCATATATCATCATTCAAAGACCGACATCTTCGAAGCTTGAGCTTGCACTGTTTCCTTATAAGATCATATGCTGAAAAGCCTTATTTGCGCCCTGGACATTCACCAGCACTGGGGCGCCCTGAACCGCAACTGGCTCGGGCGGTGACTTACTGTCGAGTCGAACGAACTGGGGGCCTTATCCGGCAACTGGATCAGGCGACGAATTACTGCCGGTTCGCTCGCACTGGGAAGTCCTGAACCGCATCTGGATCAGGCGGCAACTTACTGTCAAGTCGAACGCACTGGGAAGTCCTGTACGGCGAAGTCGGGCAAAGCGAGATTATTTCAGATGTTCATGTTCGAACGCATTATAAAACAGGTATTTTTCCGACCTTTTAAAAAACACCTTGGCACTCGTCCAAGGCGCTTTGTATTTATCCTTCGCTTGTCATTTTTTCGTAATCTTCAGCAGACATTAAATTTTCTAACTCGTTGCGGTCAGACAGTTCCACAACGATCATCCAGGCTTTTTCATAAGGAGATTCGTTTACAAATTCCGGATTGTCTTCCAGTTCTTCGTTTACCTCAACAACCTTGCCGCTGACCGGAGCATATAATTCAGATACTGTTTTCACGGATTCAACGCTTCCGAAAGGCTCGTCCGCTGTAATGTCGTCACCCACTTCAGGAAGTTCAACGAAAACAATGTCCCCAAGTTCGGATTGGGCAAAATCGGTAATCCCGATTCTCACCTTCTCCCCTTCTTCTTTTACCCATTCATGCTCTTCAGAATATCTTAGCTCAGCTGGTGTATTCATCCAAATCCCTCCATCTTCACTTTACTGATTTAAATGTACAAAAAGAAAACGTGTAAAGCAAGAAAACATGCTTATTTCAGCCATGTTTCTTCATATTCTTCTTCCTTGAATCCAACAGTGACTTTGCTTCCATCCGTTACAATCGGGCGCTTGATCAACATTCCATCTGACGCTAATAGGTCAAAGAGCTCTTCGTCGGAAGCGCTTTTTACTTTGTCTTTTAATCCGAGCTCACGATACTTTTTTCCGCTCGTGTTAAAAAACTTTTTTACATTCAAGCCGCTTTTTTCATGCAGGCTTTTCAACTCCTCCTTTGACGGAGGACTGTCAACGATGTGTATTTCCTCGAACTCAAGTTGATTTTCTTCCATCCATTTTTTCGCCTTTCGGCAAGTTCCGCATTTTGGATAGGAATACATCGTAAGTGGCATTGAATCACCTTCCTTTTCTTCATGCATACGACAAATAGATTCGCCAATTTTTTCAAAAAACCTTTTTTTAAAAAAATAAAATATACCATAAATATAAAACAAACCATCGTGCGCAGGCAAATGACTGCTTCACGATGGCTTGAAAAAAATAGTTACACGATAAAACGTTCCGCCGCGATCAATTCATCGGCCGCTTCGCGTTTTTTGGCGATTACATTAATCGGGTTGTGACGGATCAGCTTGCGGAGAGCAGAGTTCATCATGCGGAACGAATCCCCTTGCTCAAGAGCGGCCAGGCACTCCCTTGCCAAGTGTTCCACCTTAACGATGTAATCCTGGCAAAAGATTTCCGTATACAAATGCTTCTGCTTATTTTTTTCGAGACCATCACGGTCAATCGCTTTTTCCGTCCGAAGTACAGACGATTCCATTGCATAGGCAAAAGAAACGATATCTGCAAGCTTCGCCAATATTTCCTGTTCTTTTTCCAATTGCTGACCATATTTCTGTACGCCAAGGCCGGCGATCATTAAAGCCGCCTTTTTCGCACCCCTTACCAAATGTTTTTCTTTGGCAAGTGGCTCATCACCCGGCTCATCCGGCATGAGCATCATTAGTTCTTCTTGCAGACTCTGAGCTTTGGCAAGAAGCGGCAGTTCCCCTTTAAATGCCTTTCTTATATAAGTGCCAGGCACCAGCAGGCGGTTAATTTCATTTGTTCCCTCAAAGATGCGGTTTATTCTCGAATCCCGATAAGCTCTTTCAATCTCGTATTCCTGCATGTAACCATAGCCGCCGTGAATTTGCACACCTTCGTCGACAACATGATCGAGAACTTCAGTTGCGAACACTTTATTCAGCGAGCATTCTATGGCATACTCAGCGATCGACTTCGCCACTTCCGCTCCGTCGTTGATCTCTTCTTCCGTCAACCGACTCATCCGCTCTTCAAACAGGCCAACCGTACGGTACACTGAGCTTTCACAAGCATAAATTTCCGCACCAAGCGTTCCGAATTTTTCCTTCGTCAAATTAAACTGGGAAATCGGCGTCTTAAATTGCTTGCGCTCATTCGCATATTTCAGCGTCATTTCCAATGCCAGTTTTGATGCGCCAACTGCGCCGACACCTAGCTTGTAACGGCCTATATTTAAAATATTGAACGCAATTTTATGGCCTTTGCCGATTTCACCAAGAACATTTTCGACAGGAACGTGAGCGTCATCCAAAATAAGTGTCCTAGTGGAGGAACTTTTGATGCCCATTTTCTTTTCTTCGGCCCCCGTTGAGACACCAGGAAATTGGCGCTCAACGATAAATGCTGTAAAATGCTCGCCATCCACTTTGGCATACACGATAAACACATCGGCAAATGCCGCGTTTGTGATCCATTGTTTTTCACCATTCAAAACATAGTGAGTCCCGGCGTCATTCAGTTTGGCCGTTGTTTTGGCTCCCAGCGCGTCTGATCCCGAGCCTGGTTCTGTCAGGGCGTAAGCCGCCAACAGCTCGCCCGTGGCTAAAGCGGGCAAGTATTTTCGCTTTTGCTCCTCATTTCCAAACAATACGATCGGCAAGGAACCGATGCCAACATGCGCCCCGTGAGAAATCGAAAAACCGCCTGCTTTTGACATTTTTTCCGCAATGAGTGCAGAACTGATTTTATCAAGCGCCAGTCCGCCATATTCTTCCGGTACGTCCGCTCCGAGCAAGCCAAGATCTCCTGCTTGTTTTAATAATTTGACTGAGCGGTCAAACTCGTGGTTTTCAAGATGCTCCATGTTTGGCATGACTTCATTCGTGACATAGTCATCCGTCGTTTTCGCAATCATTTTTTGTTCTTCCGTATATTCCTCTGGTGTGAACACTTGATCCGGAGAAATATCTTCTATTAAAAATGCCCCGCCTTTTACCAAATCTTTTGTTTCTTTTTCCATAATAGTAACCTCCCTTTTTAGGATAGTAATTCAAATACTCCCGCGGCGCCCATTCCTCCGCCAATACACATCGTCACAACGCCAAATTCAACATTTCTTCTTTTCATTTCATGGGCAAGGCTCAAAGTGAGTTTTGTGCCCGTACATCCCAACGGATGCCCAAGCGCAATGGCACCGCCGTTGACATTTACGATTTCTTCATTAATCCCTAACTCCCTTACCACCTGAATTGCCTGTGACGCAAATGCTTCATTCAATTCAAACAAACCAATGTCGGATAATTCCAAGCCTGCCAATTCGAGTGCTTTCGGTATGGCTTTTACCGGCCCTACTCCCATAATTTGCGGTGGAACACCCGCCACAGCAAAAGAACGGAATTTTACCAAGGGGGTAAGTCCAAGGGAGTCGGCCTTTGTACGCTCCATGACCATAACAGCTGCCGCCCCGTCGCTTGTTTGCGATGAGTTGCCCGCTGTCACCGAGCCGTTGACTGAAAATGCCGGCCGCAGTTTTCCGAGTGCCTCCATGTTGGTATCAGGACGCACACCCTCATCCTTTGTAAACTGGACTTGTTTTTCCTTGAGTTTAAAATCGGGACCAACAGTTCTAACTGCCACATCAACCGGAACGATCTCCTCATCGAATTTCCCTTCAGAAATGGCCTTCGCTGCTTTTTGATGGCTTCTGACGGCAAATGCATCCTGGTCTTCCCGGGTTACGCCAAATTGTTTGGCAACCTCCTCCGCCGTATGGCCCATGCTCATATAGTATTCTGGAGCTGATTCGACAAGCTTGGCATTCAGTCGGACAATATGCCCCGTCATCGGTACGAGGCTCATCGACTCCGCGCCGCCGGCAATGATCGTATCGGATGCCCCAAGCATGATTCTTTCCGCCGCATAAGCGATTGACTGCAAGCCTGATGAGCAAAACCGATTGATCGTAATGGCCGGAACATCGTCCGGCAAGCCCGCCAATCCACTAATGTTTCTGGCCATGTTCAATCCTTGCTCCGCTTCCGGAATCGCACACCCAAAAATGACATCATCAATATTTCCGTCATAATTGCCCGCACGCTTTAGCGTTTCTTTGACCACGAGCACCCCTAGATCATCCGGACGCACATGGGCAAGTGTCCCCTTTTTCGCTTTTCCCACCGGTGTCCTCGCACCGGCTACGATGACCGCTTCACGCATGATGTTCCTCCTCGCTTTCTATCAATCTATCTATAATTAGTTTCTTAACGGTTTTCCCTTAACGAGCATATGCTGCATGCGCTGTTGTGATTTCGGGTTTGCCACGAGACTGATGAATGCCTCTCTTTCCAGGTCAAGCAAATATTGCTCATCCACTTCAGTTCCATAAGGCACTTTTCCCCCAGCAACAACGTATGCCAGCTTTTTCGCTATTTTCATATCATGCTCCGTTAAATACCCTGAAAGACGCATCGCTTCCGCGCCAAGCAACAGTGTCGCATAGCCTGTTTCGCCCGTAACCGGAACCTTCTCTCGTACAGGCGGCTTGTATCCTTTTTCGTGGAGGTCAAGAACGACCTGTTTCGCATCATGGATCAAATGATCGCCATTGACGGAGATCCCGTCGTCCTTACTTAAAAAGAAGTTTTCTGCTGCTTCTTCTGCGGATGTCGATACTTTCGCCATAGCGATCGTTTCAAACACTTTGTTTGCCACTTTCTGCAAATCGAACTCTATGCCTTCCGGAAAATGTTTTAACGTTCTTATATACAGTTCTTTATTTCCGCCTCCGCCCGGAATCAGGCCAACACCTGTTTCAACAAGACCCATATATGTTTCCAAAGATGCCTGTATACGCGCAGCTGGCAGGCATACTTCCGTGCCTCCGCCCAGCGTCATCCCAAATGGGGCTGCCACAACGGGCTTTTCACTGTATTTAATGTTCATCATCGCCTGCTGAAATTGGCGGATAACGAGATCCACTTCAAAAATATCGTCATCCTGGGCAGCCATCAATATCATCGCTAAGTTGGCGCCGACACAGAAATTTTTTCCTTGATTGCCAATGACAAGTCCTTTAAAGTTCTTCTCCGTTTCTTCGATGGCATGATTGATCATTTGAATAATATCGAAGCCGATCGCGTTATTGGGAGAGTGGAATTCCAGCAAGGCTACTCCATCTCCGATATCTATGAAACTCGCGCCAGTGTTCTTCTTGAGCACTTTTCCTTGTTTTTTCAATTGCCGCAAATCTATGACCTTCGGATTCTGTGTTTCTTCCTTATACTCGCCGCCCATGTAAAATTGCCGTCCTGATTCCGTTTCTTTGTAAAAACGGGACTCTCCGCGGGCGATCATTTGCTTCACCCACTCAGGCACTTTGATATCGTCTTCTTCCATTTTTTGGACGGATTGTTCGACTCCAATGGCGTCCCATATTTCAAACGGCCCAAGCTCCCAGCCAAATCCCCATTTCATGGCCCGGTCAATGGACACAATGTCATCGGCGATTTCACCTAGCAATTCAGCGGAGATGGACAAAACGGGGGCAGTGATGTTCCAAAGCAGTTTCCCTGCTCGATCATCCGAATAAATAAGCGCTTTCAACTTATTTTTCGTTCCCTTGGCCTGTTTTGCCATTTCCAAAGCAGGGGTTTTTAGCTTTTTTCGCTCTCCATAATCCAATGTTTCCGGATTTAGTTCAAGGATCTCTTTTCCTTTTTTCAAATAAAATCCTTGTCCCGATTTACTTCCCAGCCAGCCGTTTTCAAGCATTTTCATCATGAAACCGGGGACTTTAAATACTTCTTTCTCTTCCCCTTCAACTTGTTCATATACATTATTGGCGACGTGGACAAAAGTATCTAGCCCGACAACATCAAGGGTGCGGAATGTGGCGCTTTTCGGCCTTCCGATGAGCGGTCCGGTAATCGAATCCACTTCCCCAATGCTGTAGCCTCCCTTTAACATTTCCCTGACCGTTACGAGCAACCCGTACGTCCCGATTCGATTGGCAATAAAGTTAGGTGTATCCTTCGCTATGACAACTCCTTTGCCAAGGACATCCTCACTGAATGTTTTCATAAACGCCAATGCTTCCGGATCTGTTTTCTCTGTCGGAATGATTTCCAGCAGCTTTAAATAGCGCGGCGGGTTAAAAAAATGCGTTCCCATGAAATGTTTTTGAAAATCCTCCGATCTCCCTGCGGCCATTGCTTCAACGGAGATGCCCGAAGTGTTGGAGCTGACAAGTGTTCCCGGCTTTCGGTATCGGTCCACCTGTTCAAACACTTGCTTTTTAACGGAAAGATTTTCGACAACGACTTCAATAATCCAGTCTACTTCAGCGAGCTTTTCCAAATCATCCACCAAGTTTCCGGCGGTGATAAGCTTGATGTTCTTTTTACTGGAAAGCGGAGCCGGTTTTTGTTTGAACAGCTTTTTTAAAGATTGTTCCGCGTTTCGGTTCCGTACTGCTTTGTCTTCCAGTGTCAGGCCTTTTTCCCTTTCTTCTGCAGTCAGTTCTTTCGGGACGATGTCCAACAAGATAGTTGGAATGCCCACGTTGGCAAGATGCGCGGCAATGCCGGATCCCATAACACCCGAGCCAAGGACTGCCGCTTTTCGAATGCGAAATGACAATGCAATTCCTCCTCTGCAACTTTTTGAATGAATGCTCATTCATTTTCTTTTTAAAAAAAATGCCTTTAGAAAATGAAGTATGGTTATTTATTAATATATCGAAATTTTCAATGTGAAGCAATCAATTCTATAAAATTTTTTATTTTTCATCTTTTAGAGACTCTTTCCAGCCATTTTTGCCTTTTAAAAAATGGCTTTTCCTCAACATTATGTATAAAAACAATTTTTTCCACAAAGACTAATCCCGACATCATTGAGGAGGGAAATAAATGCATAATGAACAAATGAATCCGCAGCAAGCACAAAATCAGCAGCCGATGATGGAGCAGCCGCCCCATGTTATTACAACGAAAGATTTGGCGTATATCAATGATATGTTGGCGTGGAACTTGCTGGCGATGAAAAAAGCCCATTTCTTTGCACAGCAGTGCCAGGATAGGGACATAAAATCTGAACTGGACCAGTGCGGGCAAATGCATCAACGCCACTACGAATTACTTATGACCCATTTACAAGAAAAACAACAGAACAACCAATTCATGTAAGATGAAGGGAGAAATCATTTTGCAAACAAATCACAACAACCAGACAGGCCGTAAAATCCAGAACCCGGCCACACAAGTGCCGAAGACGCCGCAAATGAATGAAAGAGACTTTACGAATGACATGCTTTCCACGGAAAAATACTTGACAAGAAGTTATGCGGTCGCTCTGCACGAAGCGAGCCATCAACATTTATACGACGATTTGTTGACTATTTTTAATGAAACCCAGCATGCACAAAGAAGACTGTTTGAACTCATGTTCAGAAAGGGCTGGTATGCAATGGATGCTGAAAACGAGCAAAAAATCCAGCAATCATACCAGCAGCACACTGGCTATACGAATCAATTCCCCTATAGCGGCAACATCCAATAAACTTTCAAAATAAAAAAGCGGACCTTTTTATTTGGTCTGCTTTTTTATTTTGAACAGCGTGGGTGCGCATTTTCGATCTCCCAATCCAGGTAAAGTTGGAAAACAAGAACTATGGAACATCTCACCGACTTTGAATGTAATAGCGCCGGCTGATGGAACGAAACTTGCTTTCTAAAACTTTTCAGGCCCATCGACAATCTTCATCGGCCGCATCATATCATAATCCTCATGTTCTAATATATGGCAATGCCACACATAGTCGCCGGTAAATTCCTTAAATGCCATGATAATGCTGGTAACCATACCGGGTGCGGCATTCACCGTGTCTTTCCACCCCCGTTCATACGGCTCCGGCTCCACCTCAGGTCCCGTATATACGATTGATCCGTCCTCTTGAAAACGTTCAAGATCAAACGGCCGCCGATGTAAAATTTTAAAGAAGACAAGATGGATATGCATGGGGTGCGGAAAATCCGTGAGATTGATAAACTTCCAAACTTCTGTACTGCCGCGAACCGGCTTCTCAGTCACCGGGTCATCCCACGTCCGATTATCAAGCAAGAAAACTGGTCGATTGTATTTGTCCGTACTGGCACTTAATGTAAGCAGCCTTATTTTATCAGCTGCATCTTCTACTGGAAATTGTGTGGGCCTCATATATTCGGGAACCTGGCTCGTATCTTTTTTAGAAAGTGGCAAAGTGACATCGAAGCGCATGATCACTCCCATATCTCCTTCAACATTTGTATTTTGCAGGATCATTTTTTTACCTTGAAACTTTGAAAAATCAACAATGATCTCTACCCGCTCAGCCGGCTCCAGCAAAAACGTCTGAAGTTTAACCGGTTTTTCCAGCAACCCTCCATCCGTCGCGATCTGGTAAAACTCCCGTCCGTCCCCCAGCCTCAATGTGTACCCAATCGTATTGGATGCATTTAAAAATCGCAAGCGGTATTTCCTTGGCTCAACCTTCAGACGAGGCCACAGCTTTCCGTTCACTGTAATCGTATTGCCGACAAAAAAGGGAAGAACGGATGGATTCACTGATGCCGGAGGATTTGAATTTTCAGGGTAAAACAGGGAGCCATCCGCATGAAAAGCTTTATCTTGAATCATCAGCGGTATATCGTATTTTCCGTCCGGAAGATTCAGCTGTTTCTCAAAGGGGTCACGAATGAAATAAAAACCGGCAAGCCCCGCATACACATTCAATCTTGTAATACCGATTGCATGGTCATGATACCACAAGGTGGCTCCCGGTTGGGAATTGGGATACTCGTATATTTTTCGTTTGAAAGCAGGGCCTGTTTGCGCAAAATCTCTGGAAAACCAGGCTTCGGGATTTCCATCGCTGTCCGGGGACACATGTGCTCCATGAAGATGGACAACGGTTCGTACTTCGGGATTACCCTCTACACCATGGAGCGTCCGATCCACCGGCAAAAGGTGTTTATCAGGAAGATTATTTCTCCATTTTATATGCACTGGTTTATGTGAATCCGCCTGAATGGTCGGTCCGGCATACTGCCCGTTAAAGCCCCATACCGTTGTGGGCGGAAAAAATGTATGAAAGCGATGTTTAGTTTGCAACATTGTGATTTCGTAATAATCCTTCCCCTCTCTATGATTGGGTTTGGCCGTTACAGGAATGGGCAGATCATCAATGAACTTTGGGATTGTCTCGGGTTTCGAAGGGTCAACAGCAGCCGCTGGTTTATCATGTGTTTTCATTTAAAAGGCACCTCCACTGTTTTTAATGCCATGTTATGCAACACAGCCTTGTTTGGAGCAAGTGCCTGCTTATTCTGGAAATGCTCAGAAAATGGCGAGCGCCCGTTTAGCGAGGTACAAACGGGAGCGTTCCCTCATGAAAATAAGCAAAATTTCTAGCAGCGGGGTTTTAGTCCGCTGTTAAGAAGCAGAAAAAAAAGCTAAGATCGCAAGCACCCCCTTGCGACGCCTTTAGGAGACTGCTGAAAGACACCTTTACCGACAATTACAGCTTTTTTCATGTTCATGTCTCCTCTTGTCTTTTAACATATCCACCCAATTGTTTCGGAATCACAATCATTTTTGTGAAAATATAATGGAGGATTCCACCAAAAATCGTCGCTGGAATGGACGCTGATAAATAGAGAAAAGCCGTAGAATGCTCAAATGTAATCGGATCTAACATAATGAAATAAGCGGCCGTCGAAATCACAAATGCCGCTATTGCGGACCAGTTAAATCCGCCCCAATAGTAATATGGCTTTCCGGAATCGGTGAAATAAAGATTGCGAATATCAAGCTGTCTTTTCCGAAGAATAAAATAATCCACAAAATATATCCCGGAAAGCGGCCCAAAGAAAGTTCCACACACCGCTAGAAATGTATTAAAGCGACTATACACTTCATCTGGGAAAAAGATGAGCGGTACGGTCAATAACAAAAAGTAAAATGTGAGCTTTGACCACTCCATTTTTTCAACCCATTTAATCTGCTTTAAAGCCATAGATGTTGAAAAAACAAGCGAGGTAATTGACGTAATATTGGCGAATGCAATAAATATAAGGACGATCATACCAAGCACCGCTCCCCCAAGCGGGATCATCCACTCTGTAGGATCACTCGTTCCAAGAGCAAGCCCTGCCATCAAACCGACAATTTGCCCAAATACCGCGAAAAAGTTTAATCCAATCAAATTCGGCCAAAAGCCGGCACGCTGTGTTTTACAAAGTCTTGAAAGCCCTCCCATGATAGGCCACCATGAAAGCCCAGCAGCAAGGTTTAATTCAAAGGCGATCATATAATTCCACCAGCGGTCGAGAGCGGGATTAGAAGGTTTGAAGGAAAAAATGTCAGCAACCGAATATTTGCTTAATAATATGCCCAGCATAATAAGAAGGATCAAAACTAAGCCAGGGGCAACAATTCGATTA
This sequence comes from Siminovitchia sp. FSL H7-0308, assembly GCF_037980985.1. Lineage (NCBI taxonomy): Bacteria > Bacillati > Bacillota > Bacilli > Caryophanales > Bacillaceae > Siminovitchia > Siminovitchia sp. FSL H7-0308. Next base: position 658,782 of record NZ_CP150282.1, on the reverse strand, counting down.
AGCCACTTAATAGAAACAGGTCCTTTAGCGACAATGAGCCAACTTATGACAATCGCTATAAATGCAAAAATAATAACTGGCATCACCGATGTAGATGATATATTGGTCACTTCTCCAAGAATATTACTGGAAGCGCGGCCAAACATAATCGCCAAAACGGCGCACCAGCCGAACTCGATCAAAACCATCACCGCCAGAGTCAATTTAACTCCTTGAATGCCAAACACACTTCGAAAAGAAACATATTGATCGATCCCATATTTAGTCGACGGCAAAGTCGTAACCAGTGCCATAATCATTACTGCAAGAGTATTACCCGCAAGTGAAGCGGCAATTCCCATTTTTAAATCGACAAATTCCGACAGTGTGCCGCCAATTAAAAATCCCCAAGTGGCAATAGCCAGTCCAATATTCACCATCGAAAAATCAAAGCCATTCCATACCCTTTCCTTAGGCAAAACGGGTAAAAGACCAAATGCACTATCGTTTTTATTCATCACTAATTCCCCTTTTTATAGTAAGCTTACTGCCAACCCCAATAAAAGGTTAGAAATGAAGCCATTCCAATCATCACCATCATGATATAATCTAAGGTTTGCAGTTGTTCAATAACACTATCTTTTTTTCCGTTTTCCGTGAGTATTGAAATTCTCCGGTCAAGTTCTTCTCTATATTCAAGGTTTTTCTCATCCATCACAATTTCCTCCTGTTTCACTCATTAAACGCCTCTTTAATGATGTCCAAATATTCCTCTTCACTTATTTCTTTTATATTGCTTTCATCCATAGGCGTTTCTTTCGCGACCTTCGCCAAATATTCAAAGTTTTCCGGCGAAACCTTTTTCAATTCATTGAATTTGGGAAGCTGTAAGCTTTTTCTTATATTCATGATTATGTTGAGCCCTTCAAGAGCCGCCTCTTCTTCAGATGCAAATCGTTTCTCGGCACCTAATAAATAAGCGATTTCTGCATGTCTGGCGGGATCGGCCGAAATATTACGCCGGAATACAAAAGGCAAGAAAATACTGTTTAAAACACCGTGAGGAAGATCATAATAGCCGCCTATCGCTTCGGAAAGACAATGCACACTCCCGACATTAGCGTTGTTAAAAGCAATTCCCGCCATCATGCTGGCACTCAGCATGGCCCGGGAAGCCCGGAGGTTGCTTGAATCGTTAACCAAACTTGTCAAATTCTCTTTGATCATCACGATCGCCTTGCAAGCCAGTGTTTCTGTCATTGGTGACGAAAGACGGGAAGTGTATGCTTCAATCGCGTGTGTTAATGCATCCATGCCGGTACTGGCGACAGTAGAAGAAGGCAATGTTTTGATTACATCCGGATCTAGTAATGCTATTTTTGGAGCAATTTTTGGATCAACGATTCCCATCTTAAAGTTTCTGTCCGTATCCGTTATAACCGCAATCCATGTTACTTCACTACCTGTCCCAACCGTCGTAGGGATACAAATTAAAGGAGCAATATCCCTTTCAAGCGTAAAATCGCCCTCCCACTCCCTTACACTGCCCTCATGTGTCAGCAACACGCCCACACCTTTGGCAAAATCCATCACACTTCCTCCGCCGATAGCGATCAGGCCATCAATAGAATTTTCCTTGGCAATGCTGGCTACAGCTTCCACTTCTGTATTCTTAGGATTAGGTTTCACACGGTCAAAAACAACGCAGCTTAAACCTTCCTTCCTCAAATTCTCGAGCATGCCTCCCAACAGACCTGCATTGACAATCGCCTGATCCGTCACAAGAAGCACTTTTTTGACGTCATATTCTTTCAAAAAGCTGCCTGCTTTGTTCGTTGCGCCTTGTTCAGAAATCACTTTTGTACGCAAAATAAATTGATACTCCATTTTATTGCCTCCTTAGCGTTCATTTCCTATATCTCCTAGGTCACTGAAAACTTTCCACAAACTTCTAAAGACCGACGAGAATGATATAGAGCATTCACCAGGTAAGTGCGCGATATCCTTCCCCCTATTCACATCAATAAAAAGCGTCTAGGCCTCAGCATTTGACTTGCCTTACTTCCCATCAGTAAAGCGACATTGTAAAGTTCACGTCTTTTTTAAAAGTTCCTCACTGAAGCAGGCAATTCATCCTTATGGAAAAACAGGAAACAGCTATTCCTGTGCTCGTATGTGATCAGTACAGTTATATGATTTCAATACCCCTGCATGTTCGGGCCGGATTTCGGTTTGGCATCAACCGGAAACATCCCAATATGCCCCACTGATTCTCAGTCCGTTTTGTCTCTCCATAGAATCGTATATAAATCCGTTCGTTCATCCACACGCATAGAGTAAAAGCTTTCTTTCAATTCTTTTCTTTTGCCGATTTCTATAGGAGCCACGGCAATACCTTTCTCCTCTTTTGGCCTCCCGCTGATCATCCCGCCATCGGGACCATAAATGGCGGACCTTCCGAAAAACTGAATTTCTCCTTTGCCGCCAGTGTAATTGCATGTTGCCAAAAATACAGTATTGTCAATTGCCCGGGCAGTCGCCATTCGCTCATATGAATCTTCATAAGGACGTTCCCATGCACTGGGAGCAAGGATTAAATCCACTCCCTGTTTTTCCAACAGACGGGATAACTCCGGGAAAGCCATGTCCCAACAAATAACAAAACCAATCGTTCCAAGCTCGGTCTTTACAGTGACAAGGCGGCCTCCTGGTGTAAACAGATGCTTTTCCAAAGGAGTCAAGTGCATTTTCTGATAAGTAGCCAAAAGCTCGCCGTCGGGTCCAATCAAATTCACTGAATTATAAATCTTGCCATCCTTCTTTTCGATAAAACCATAGCCAATGTATAGCTTATACACTTTTGCCAAATTGGATAGAAAAACGAATGAAGCTCCATCTGCGGCCTCCGCTTTCCATTTCACATGGTCTTCCGAAAAAAGATAGCCCGAGGCTGCCGCTTCAGGAAATAAAATAAGCTTCGTTTCGGGATACTTTTCTACACAATCATGTATATAAAATTCGATTAATCCCAAGTTATTTTCACTATTAAAATCATCTTGTACAACTGCCAGCATCCAATTCGCCATACCACTTATTCACCTTCCATATTCTTGATGGAACTGGAATACGTTGCTTTTGCCAGACCAACGCATAGAATCCAGTCATTTCATTAAACCTGGCAAGTGCCAAGCCTTTCGATCACCTGGCGCTCAAATTTGGAAAGGAACACCAGCACATTACGTTCCTAACGTACCCACAGAAAGCGGACTCAAATACGCCAACACAAATGCCCAAAAAGCATCTTTTATAAGACAGTATTTCAAGCGCTATCATCCGCGATGAAGCATATTTTTGTAACGATATCGAAAACAGTTAAACAATCGCGAAAATCGGTTTAGCCGGGTTACAATCCACGCTCCCATAATCGTCTTAAACTCAGACATTAAAAAAGCGGTTTCAAGGGAAACGCCAAAAGCAGCGATACTTCCAGCCTATAATGTGTATGTTGACCTATTGTGAAAACCACTGAATACTCTCATCGCAGTAGACATACAAACTGCATTTCATCAAGGTCCTGAATTCCGCAAGTCATACTACAACAATGTATGGGTGTGAAAAACACAAAGTTCTGTTGTTCTGTTATTTATTTCCATCCACGCACTCATTTTGCCCTAAATGACTGAAACTGGTTAAATCATCACGGGATCGTTTATCGGACACTGTTGCCTCTCATCATCTATCTCCCTTCTTTGATCATTTCACCTGCAAGCATGTCTTGCCTGTAGTTCTTTTTTATATTTCGCAAAATTCATGCCAACTAACAAACACATGCTAAAACAAAAAAACAAGTCACTTATGCATCTTTGTCGATTTAATCGATGCAAAAGTGACTTGCAATTCATTTTTGAATCAGCTTGCCCATGCTATTCACTTGAAGAGAACATATATTTTTTATAATGATATCGGACGGATAGAACAAGTCCGATCGCCATCATATTCGACAAGAGCGAGCTTCCTCCGTAACTGATGAACGGAAGCGGGATTCCCGTAATCGGCAAAAGCCCGATTGTCATACCGATATTTTGAAAAACATGAAAAGTGATCATCGAGATTACCCCGACGCAAATATAAGAATAAAATGGGTTTTTTGTATCTAGTCCCACTCTTGTAATCTGATAAATCAATAAAAAGAATAAACTAACGAGAATGCTTCCGCCGATAAAACCAAATTCCTCGCCGAGCGTACTGAAAATAAAGTCTGAATGGCTTTCCGGCATGTATACTTCACGGTTCCCAAATCCCTTTCCACTCGTTTGTCCCGAGCCAATGGCAAGCATTGATCTCATGAGCTGGAACCCTGCATCCGATTGATGTGTGTATGGATCAAGCCACGAATAGATCCGCTTAAATTGGTATGGCTTCACACCAAAATATTTTAACAGCTCCGGTTTGTTGATCGCGATATACAAGACCGTGCCGCCCAATAACGAGACTGCAGAAAAAATGGGGACCAAAAGCTTCCAGGTGATGCCTGACACAAACACCATTCCAAGAAAAATGGCCACGAACACAAGAGATGTTCCAAGGTCGGGCTGTTTTAGAATAAACACAACGGGAGCTACCACGATGAGACCTAGCTTGGTCAGAAGCCAAAAATCCGTTTTCGTCGTTTTTCGAATAAATTTCACATGATGATCAGCCGTCACTTTTGCAAGGACAAGAATCGTGAACACTTTCATAAACTCCGACGGTTGAATAGCCCCGGCTTTAGGAATAAAAAACCAGCTTTGCGCACCATTTGTCTTCTTTGTAAACGACCAGGTTTCAGGTGCGAGAAATAAGATGATTAACATCAACAAGCCAATTCCATACAAGTACCAGGACACTTTTCTTAGCTGATCAGAATCAAACTGTATGACGAACACTGCAACAGCCGTTCCGATTCCATACCACACGAGTTGCTGTAAAACAAAGTTTGTTCCACCATATTGTCCCGTCGTTTGGGCGCTGTAAATGACAATTGCACTTGCAATCATCATTAACATGATTGTTAAAACAATTCCGTAATCCAGTTTAGGGATGGGCTTTTTCTCAGAGGTCATCTCGATTACTCCTCTTCCATAAAAATAACGCTCTACCATCTTAACATTATACTGAATTAGGGACGAATTAAAAAGGAACAAATTTTGAAGATGCCGCCTCCGAAACGAAACCGAGACAGGCAAACGTTTGCCTGTCTCCATTTTTCACTGTAAAAACTGCTGAGGAGGCTCTTGATCTCCCATGTAAGTCGCCGGCTGTGGAACAACTTCGTACATACTGCCCACCATTTGAATATCTGGCTGGGGTGCGGGGGAAAGCGGGTAATATCCCCTTTCTGTCATATATTGCCATACCTCATAGGAATGCCTGCTGCTGTTCAAGAAAGCATTTTCCAAAAATGTCCGCAGGTGCGGGTTGGCACACTCCAAAACGGCTGCCGCATAATTTTTAGCCGCCGCCTTTTGGTTCAATAAGTAGGCAAGGGCAATCTCCCTGTCTGTATGTGTCTGAGCATTTGTTCTTGGTGCTCCGGCAGGCACAGGCTGTACAGGCGGAGTCGTGTAATTATCCAGTTTCGTCATTAAATCATCCGGCATAAACTTGGAAATATCAGGAGTGGTATTGCTTTGGACAAACTCCACTTTCAAGTTATAGTCGGCAATATGCTTCGGGTAATGCCTTTGAAGCATCGACTTCAAATCAGGATCTTGCGCCTGGTTGATAAAAGCTCCCATGCAAGTGACCGTGTTGTAACAGCTTGCAATGAGTTCACTGAGATCCCGTAGTTCATGTCCTGCTAATTGCATCATTTTTCACCTCCATCTTCGATTATTGTTGATCTCTTTCTCTTTTTTATGCGAAAAAATAAGCATGAAAAAATGCTGAAAGCACCTGTTCCACCGATCTTGCGCTTAACACAGCCTGCGATTGATTTTTCCAAAAATTTCTTGTCCGATTTATAAAATCAATTATCCATCCATAAAATACACGTAAGAGTATTCCGCCCATCCGCCTGTATCTGTTCTTTACCTGAACCGCGTTCGAACGATTGGGGGAGAAACTCTGTTGAAAATAGTTGTTTCATTTGCTTGTTTTTGGGTAATTTATGACAAAGAAAGGAAGTGAAAAATATGCTTTGGACCATTATTGGGATATTAATTGTTCTGTGGATCCTCGGACTTGTTGTCAAAGTAGGCGGTGCCCTTATCCATATTCTTCTCGTTGCAGCGATCATTATCTTCATTATTAACTTGATTACAGGAAGACGCGGCACCGATTGATCCAGCACGTTTCTTGAGTGGCTCCGTTTTCCCGTTCATTTGCCTGCTCACGTATGAAACCCCCGATTCAATCAGCTCGTTTTCAATTTCCTGCGATGTTCATGGAACTTGACTGGATACATTTAACCAAGTCGATGCTGACCGGCTCATCGCAGGAACTGTCTGAATCTTATTTAGTAAATGTCGTACGTCACAGGAGCATTTATTGTGCCCAGTTTTTCCTCTTAATCAAAGCCCTTCTGGTCCGATGGCGACAGCGGTCCAAAAACCGTCCTGCCCGTCTGAGTATACATTTCGAGAAACACCATTTAGACTATCGCGCGGGCCTTTAATCATCGAATTGCAAGATCATATCTACGTGCGGTATCCCTTCATCCATGTAGACTTCCGAAACAGGTTGAAAACCAAATGAGCCATAAAAGGATAATAAATACTCTTGGGCTTGAACTTTTACGCAGTCTACCTTTGTCTGCTCTCGAATAAACCGCAGAGCCCTTTTCATTAACTCTTTCGCCAACCCCTTTCTTCTATACTCTTTTCGAATGAGCACCCTTCCTATCGACAGTTCCGGATAAGCACTTCCCGGAGGCAAAATCCGTGCATACCCGGCCAATTTTTCAGCATCGACAGCATACAGATGAAAAGCGACCCGGTCATGACCATCAAGTTCACGGTAAGCACATTCCTGCTCTACAACAAAAACATCTACCCTTGCCTGCAGTATTGAATACAGTTCATCCACTGTCAATTCATCGAACGTTTTCAATTTCCATTCCATTTTCCTCTACCCCTTACCAACTTTTTTAAAATTTTCATTATAACACATGACTTAAGTTTCAAAAAATGATCAAAAACCGGCTTGATCATTCAGCAATGTCGATACTTATTTAAAAAACAGGGCAGATGAATCAGCCGACGTACAGACTTTTTAATGACGCCTAATCTCGGGCAAATACGAAGGAAAAACTCATTTGTAACTCCAGGCAACGTGATGGTACAAGTAAACACGTAAGAAAACGGTTACTATTACTTTTAACGACATAATTTGACAATTTTCGTCAAAAACTGATTGTACTGGGATACATTTTGTACTAGTATGGTCTTATAAACCGTAGCTGAATGGCAAGCTATTAGATGCAGGTCTTTTGATCTATTAAACCAGACAATTCCACCGTTCATGAACAGTCGGATCACGAAAAGCTGAAAACATAAACAATTAGAGGGAAAACCTGTTCCTATTTATTCAATCATGCATGCTTCCCGGTCCTATGAATAGCCCTTTACACTCATGAATAAAATACTGAATTATGATATATTCGGAAATGAATTATTGAGACAGTTACTTGTTATTTTTGTTCAAAATTTTCCTATAATGACACAATCGAGTTCCCTTTATCATTACCTTAAACAAGCATCATGATAAGCCTGAACAAGGATGGTGGTAGGATTGACCGCATTGCTCGAAGTAAAAAATTTAAAGACGTATTTCTTTGTTGATAAAAAGTGCATTCGAGCAGTTGACGGAGTCGACTTATTCATTAAAAAGGGAGAGACGGTTGCCCTGGTCGGAGAATCGGGATCAGGAAAGAGCATCACAGCCTTATCCATTATGAAACTCATTCCAAATCCGCCGGGCAAGATAGTGGAGGGCCAAATGATATTTAATGACGTTGATTTGCTCCCCCTACCGGAAAAGGAGATGTATCACATAAGAGGAAACGAGATTTCAATGATTTTTCAGGAACCGATGACCTCTTTAAATCCTGTTTTAACAATAGGAGAGCAAATAATCGATGTCTTAATGTATCATAAAAAACTATCGAAAAAAGAAGCTTCCCGCAAAGCCGTTGAACTTCTAAAAATGGTTGGATTCCCGCGGGCGAGGGAAATGGTAGATGAATATCCCCACAGCCTATCAGGGGGAATGAGACAACGGGTTATGATCGCCATGGCAATGAGTTGCGACCCAAAGCTTCTGATAGCAGACGAACCCACCGCTACATTGGATGTAACGATACAAGCGCAAATTTTAGATATGATGAAGGACCTAAATAAAAAATGTCAAACAGCGATTCTCCTCATTACCCATGATTTTGGGGTTGTTTCCGAAGCAGCAGACAAAGTGCTGATCATGTATTGTGGACAAATTGTTGAAGAATCTCCAGTAGATAGTCTGTTTCATGAACCGCTTCATCCATACACAATTGGACTGCTTAATTCGATTCCTGTCATGGATGATGACAACGGGAAACTGATTCCGATTCCGGGTAACGTTCCTTTACCAGAACACCTTCCAAAAGGCTGCCGTTTTGCCGGGCGTTGCCCTCACGCATTTGACCGTTGCCTTACAGAGTCCCCCGATTTGAAAAAAATTGGCACCGCCCGATCTGTGCGCTGTTTTTTATATGATGTCAAGGGGGAAAGAAATGTCGAAAATACCGGTTAATAAGTCAAACGAGTATATGTTGAAAGCCGTAAATCTTAAGAAATATTTCCCTGTCAAAGCTGGTATTTTCCGAAGGACTGTAGGGCGAATAAAAGCTGTGGACGGTATCAATCTGTATGTCAAAAAAGGAGAAACACTCGGTATTGTCGGAGAGTCGGGTTCTGGCAAGTCAACAGCCGGCAGGATATTTGTTCGCTTATACGAACCTACGGAAGGAAAGATTTTTTTTAAGGGACAAGATATATCGCATTTGCCGGAACGGGAACTGTTCCGCTCCGTCAGAAAAAACATCCAAATGATTTTTCAGGACCCATACGCTTCTTTGAATCCAAGAAAAACACTAAAATCGATTTTAAACGAACCTTTTGCAACCCATGGCCTATACGACCGCAACACGCGCACACAAAAAATGGCGGAACTACTCTTGAAAGTAGGCCTAAGCCCGGCGTACATGAATCGATATCCACATGAACTTTCTGGAGGCCAACGCCAACGGGTAGCCATCGCCAGGGCATTGGCTCTTCATCCCGAACTGATTATTGCGGATGAAGCCGTGTCGGCACTTGACGTTTCCATCCAGGCACAAATTCTTAATTTAATGACAGAATTGCAAGCGGAGTTTGGTCTTACATATATTTTCATTTCACATGATTTAAGCATCGTACGTTACATCAGCAACCGTGTCGCTGTGATGTATCTTGGAAGAATAATGGAATTTGCCCATAAAAAATCCTTGTATGAAAACCCGCTTCACCCATATACAAAAGCTTTGCTGTCAACAGTACCGGTTCTACGAAAAAAAGGGGCAAAACCCCGTGAAAGAATTGTATTAAGAGGAGACTTGCCCAGTCCGGCAAATCCCCCGGCGGGATGCGTATTTCATACCCGCTGTCCGGCAGCAATGGATATTTGCCAGCATACGGAGCCTCACTTTTATGAGATAAGGAAAGAGCATTTTGTCACATGTCATTTATATAAAAACTGCAAAATGACTTGAAAATGATACAAACCATCAAACACATGGGGGTTTTTTATACAGACAGTTAGGAGGATTTTTCATGAAAAAACCTGCATGGTTATTGTTAGGCATCATGCTTTTTCTATCGCTGTTTCTTAGTGGATGCATGGAAAAAAAAACGACAACCGACGATCGCGCGCCTCAGGGGGACGAAGCACTAACAGAACAGAAAAAGCCTGAGGATGGCGGAGACTTGATTATTGGATCAATTGGTTCACCTATCCTTTTTAATCCGCTCTATTCTTCTGATGGCGTTAGTACAGATATTCAAGACTTCCTTTTTGAAGGTCTTGTTGGTTCAAACAAGAAAGACTTCGGCCCTAACACCGAAAAGCTGGCAGCCAGTGTTGAAGAATCCGAAGATGGACTGACTTACACAGTTAAATTAAAAGATGGCATCAAGTTTCATGACGGCGAGCCTCTTACTGCAGATGATGTTGTCTTTACCTACCGCATTCCCCTGAGCGATGATTACGACGGGCCCAGAAAATCCTACTTTGAAGCATTGGAAAGTGTAAAGAAAATTGACGACAGAACGATCAAATTCCACTTGAACAAAGTGGATGCCCAGTTTCATTCGATTGGCTTGAGTTTTGGGATCTTGCCGGAACACATTTTAAAAGATGTTCCCATTCGCGAACTGGCTGAACACGAATTCAACACAAAAAAACCGATCGGTTCAGGGCCTTTTAAATTTGTTGAATGGAAAGATGGGGAGTTTGTAAAAGTCGAAGCTTTTGAAGATTATTATCAAGGCAGGCCTCATTTGGACACGATTACGATGAAATTTGCAACTGACACCAATGCCTTGCTCACCCAGTTACAAAACCGCGACATTGATTTTTATGCCGGCATCCCGGCTTCGGATATTGAAACAGTAAAGTCATTCCAAGATAAGATCGGAATTAAACTGAAAGAAGGATTGGCCCCTTCCTACACCTTTTTTGCCGGGAATATGAGAAATGAATTATTCAAAGACAAAGAGGTGCGCCAGGCAATCAACCACGCAATTGACCGGGAAGCGATTGTAAATGAAATTTTGGAAGGTCACGGCGAAGTCGCCCATGTTCCAGAAAGTCCTTTAAGCTGGGCTTATCATGATGATGTGCCAAAGTTTACGTACGACCCCAGCAAAGCAAAGCGCATCCTTGCCGATGCGGGTTGGAAGCCGGGAAAAGACGGCATTCTTAAAAAGGGCGGTAAAAGATTTTCCTTTGAACTAAAAACAAACCTTGGCAGCCAAGTAAGAGAAGATGTTGTTGTTCTTTTACATGAACAATTGAAAAAAGTAGGGATCGAAGTAAAGCCCGTTTTTGTAGAGTACAGTTCTTTTACCAACGACGTTAAACCAGGTGTTTGGAATTTTGATGCGGTCATTTTCGCCTGGTTACTTGGGACAGACCCGGACCCAAGCATTTTCTTTCATTCAAAGGAAATTGAAAAAGGACTCAACTTTATTGGCTATTCCAATCCGGGACTTGATAAATTGCTGGAACAACAGTTGAAAGAAAGAGATCGCGAAAAGCGCAAAAAATTGCTTGGAAACATTCAAGTAAAACTTGCTGAAGATTTGCCTTATACGTTGCTTTTCTATCCAACAGAATATCGGGCAATGCCTGCAGAACTTGAAGGGTATGAGTTCCATCCCCTACACAAGATATATAAACCCCATAAATGGTGGCTGAGCAAATAAGTTTATAGAAAAGGGATGGGGGCCACTCTATTTTCATCCAACCTATGATAGAGCGGGTCGGGCATTCTGATTCAGCGGAAGGAGCATACGAATGATTTCTTTCATTATTCGCCGGATTTTGATGGCCATCCCGCTGCTGATCGGCATCACAATGATTTCATTCGCCATTATGAAAGCAGCTCCGGGCGGCCCCGCAAGTCTGTATATGGATCCGAGGATCAAACATGAGGATATCGTAAAGCTTGAAGAAGCATACGGGTTGAACGAACCAATCCACGTCCAATATGGAAAATGGCTGGGAAACATCCTGAAAGGCGATTTTGGAACTTCTTTGATCAGAAGAGGTGTCCCGGTTAGTGAAATGATCATGAATCGCTTGCCCAATACCCTTTTACTAATGGGCGTATCCTTACTTATCACTTTCCTCCTTGCGATGCCGCTTGGCATATTATCGGCCATAAGGCCCTATACGAAACTCGATTATACAGTGACAGCCGGCTCATTTTTGGGAATGGCTACCCCCAATTTTTGGCTGGGCCTGATGATGATTATTTTGTTCGGAGTACAGCTTGGGTGGTTTCCGACCGGTGGCACAGCAACATTGAATGCTCCTTTCAGCATATGGGACAGGCTCCACCATCTGATCATGCCGGCATTAGTACTTGCTGTTGCCGATATGGCGGCTCTGACGAGATACACTCGTGCCAGCATGTTGGAGGTGTTACAACAAGATTATATCAGAACCGCCAGATCAAAAGGATTTGATGAGAGGACAGTCGTGTTAAAGCACGGATTAAGAAATGGAATGATTCCCATTATTACCCTCTTCGGCCTGATGCTTCCATCACTTATTGGGGGAGCAGCCATTACAGAAGCGGTTTTCAGCTGGCCGGGTATTGGCAGACTCTTTATTGAATCCGCATTTAGCCGTGACTATCCAGTTCTCATGGCTCTTACATTTCTCTCATCCATTTTTGTCGTTTTCGGAAATTTATTGGCGGATATACTATATGCTGTCATTGATCCGAGGATCGAGTATTAAAGGAGAAAGGGGGATTAGGATGGCACATCCTGACTGTGAATCAATGATAAACGATATTCAATCAATACAAGAGAAGCCTGAAACGCTTATGAAGCTATATTTTCATAAATTCAAGAAAAATAAACTAGCTGTTTTTGGTGCTATTGTATTACTGATCATTATCTTCTTAACAATACTCGCCCCGTGGATATCCCCCTATCACCCGGCTGAAACAGATGTAGCGAATAAACTCGCGGCGCCCAGTGCCGCACACTGGCTTGGCACAGACAGGTTTGGGCGTGACATTTTAGCGCGTTTACTATATGGAGGCCGAATTTCCTTGCTTATAGCGTTCAGCTCAGTTGCAGGCACCCTTGTCATCGGCACGACAATTGGAGCGCTTGCAGGTTATTATGGCGGATTCCTCGACGCTGTTTTAATGAGATTAGTAGATATTGTGCTCTCCATTCCTTCTATTTTTCTTTTAATCACAATTGTCACGATTTTTGAGCCCGGCATGAACAAACTTATTTTCATCTTAGCCCTGATATCATGGACAAGCACTGCAAGAATTGTCCGGGGGGAATTTTTAGCGTTGCGGACAAAAGAGTTTGTACTAGCGTCAAGAACGATCGGGACAAGGTCGTATAAAATAATTTTCAGCCATATGTTGCCAAATGCCATGAGCCCGATTATCGTAACGGCTACTTTACTGATTGGCACGGTCATTTTGACTGAGGCCGCCTTAAGCTATTTTGGACTGGGTGTCCAGCCGCCAACACCAAGTTGGGGGAATATGCTGCAGGATGCCCAAAATGTCACCGTCCTTATGAAAGCTCCCTGGTATCCCGCTTTTCCCGGGTTCATGATATTCATTACAGTCTTATGCTTTAACTTCGTGGGAGACGGACTTCGGGATGCACTCGATCCAAAAGAACGCTAATGAGACAAGAGCGAATATACTTATTGAGCTTACCTTCCCCGTTTCACCAAAAGCGCGTAAAGCGTATATATTTGCACAAGTATTTTTATCATTACCCCGCGATTGTGTCATTGGAATCACAAAGGTGACCAGTTGTCACCTTTGACACAAATACCTAAACTTGAAATCATGTTTTTTCATTCATCTAAGATTTATGAATCATCATCCATATACTTACCTTTATTATTAATGCTGAGATCAACACCTTGTTCATCAAATCTCATTATAAAAAACACCATGCTTCTCACTACGCCGAGGATAATACTCATAATGGATATGGCTTATAAACTTTCATCATAAGATTGATAATCGTTGTAAAGAAGTAATGAAAACAAAGCGTTTGATATTTATACAAATTTAGAGCTCAATGAGGGGGCACTGAAGCTATCTGCGATAACTGAATTCTTTATTATGTCAGGTCTCTTTATGGCCAACAAAGGTAGCAATCTGTCCCTCGAAATACTCCCACAAGGTTTACACGATTAAGAGAAAGAGCATCTAAAAAAGCCGAAATATCTTCAGTTATTATATTGCGGGAAATATTTTCCATAACCACCATGTCCGCGATAGTCAATCAGTATCATTTTAAAGAAAGGTACGGCAACGCTAGTGAAATAAAAGCTTCAGCAACAGCAATCACTACTAACACAACAATAAATATGCCAATTATTAGAATTTTCTTCTTAACTCTTTTTCAGATTAGATCAAAAAATTTCTGCGTCAACATGCGAGTCCTACCGTCCTGATCATGGACGAGATTGGATATGCTCCCTTTAATTAGACAAGTACACGGAATCGATAATTGTCCGTTTGAATGGCGATCCCGAATTCGTCTCTCCAGTAATATCAACCGTGATATTATAGTTGCGATTCTTTTGCAAATGAGAGAGATCTTTTGATAAATTTAAAGTTCCCTTCGTTTTCCATGTCCATACGTTGGTCCTGTTTTTCGAATCAATTACTGTATATACCGCTTCCAAACTAGTTTCTTTTACAGCAGATTTATCCACTTTTAATTGATATTCTTTAACGACATTTTTGTCATGGTTGACATGTGAAATAATGTTCTTGGTCTTTGCTTTGTTAAACTGAGCATGAAGCAAATAAGCATTTTCTTGTGAGCTCTTCATTTGAATCGACCATTCTCCTGGTAAAGGGTTCTCCACTTCAACAGAGTAGGCTTTTGCACCATCAAAAATACCTGTGTCTTCCATGGTCACATTTTGTGTGACAGCATGAACATTTCCCTTGGGATCAACAAGGTGCACTTCAGCTAGTTGATGTCCAGTGTATAGTTGTAATGTTGCCTTATCTACATGCGTCTCAATTGGAAAAACCTGTTTGGTCTTCTTATTCTTAGTTATTTTATTACCGTGTATAAATCGGTCACCGTTAGGAACTGTCAGGTACATTAAGCTTGATTTTTGTTTATTATTTTTCTTCCCAGGGGCTGAAAGATAATGTTCAATGACGGGGAAAATAATGCTGCTACGGATGGAGATGTGATTCCAATTACCAATTTCTATTTCTTGTCCTTTTGGCAAACGTGAGCTCGCTACTGTAACTACCCCATCATTTTCGCCAAATTCAGATAAGTATACACCACCAAACCACGTCGGAGAAAATATTTTTCCCCAATCTCTTCCGCCAACAGTATAAAAATCATTTACATACGCATACGGTTTGTCATCTGTCATTGAGCGGAAATATTCCATATAACCTGTTTCTACTGCTGCCATTCCTTCGCCTCGTACACCTAATAAATCTGCTAACCACCCAGCCCACTTACTATTTGCCAAATCCGCCAATTCAGACCCATGATGGGGGCTGGACAATGTAATCACATTGTGCACATATGGCCATGCACCATAATACGTCACCGCTGCTTGTGTATCAACTCCTCCTTTACTATAAGCGATAATGGTAATCGGCTTACCATTAAAATACTCCGATATTTCTTTTATTTTTTCAGCAAGTAACTTTCCATTCTTCCACATATCTGCTGAGGTTCCACCTGCATCATACAATTGGATGAAGGCCGTTTCATAACCTGCCTGATATGCCGCTTGATACAAACCATTTTTCTCTAGAAAAATTTGAGCAACGTTGTTTAAACCAGGAACAAACAACAAAACCGGAGCATCTGGTTGTGGATTAGGCGGCGTGTCTCCCAAAAACCATTCCCCTGGTGTTTCATTATTTCTATTGCCGATCTTCCCCATTTTCGAAAAATCATTTTCTTTGCTGCCCCATTTTTGTTCTTGCAAACCTTCTGATTGGGCAAATGCGTGGATTGGAGTGGATAGGACAAACAACCCCAACAAGAACATGACGAGCAAGCGGCTTCTCATTTAATTCTCCTCCATTTAATTGATCATTTATTGATCATTATGAAAGCGGGTGGTTGTTCAATTCTAAAATGAATGATGTTTTTAAATAAACTGAATAATCAGCGTGGAAATATTGGAATATTTAGCCTTTACTCTTGGAAAGCTTGACATGAAGGGGAAAGTCGCTACATACAGTGTCGTGTCTACGATCGTATGCAACAATTCACGAATCATCATAATCCATATACTTACCTTTATTACTAATTCTAAGACTAACATTTTGTTCATCAAATCCCATTATAAAAACACCATGCTTCTCACTACGTCGAGGATAATACTCATACCTGTAGTCCGGCTCATCTTTATAAATCACTTTTATGTAAAACCCCCCTTGCTTCCAATCATACTTGATTTCTTTGGTTTTGATATTTTCGTCATACTTTTTTTCTTGTAAGTATTTCATCACGATTTTATTCGTTTGGTGCCGTTCGTACCATTTAACAGCAAAAACACTCCCCAAAATAAACGTAATCAAACAAAAAATGACAATTACGTACTTTTTCATTATGACGACCTCCCCGTATATTGTGATTACCTGGTTTTTTTACAAGTGCAATTTCAAAGTATTCTGTTTCAATATAGAAGTTTTCGTTTCTCTTCTTAAAGCTTTGTCTTCAGTAGAAAGACTAGCACCTCTAGAATTATTTGAATGGACTGGATGACGCAGTCGCTATCTATCGAACGCCGTTGGCTCTCTATAAATAAGAGGATTCCTCCATTTCGGAAAATTAGACAGTGTTCTATTAACATCACTTTTATTGCGCTTTTTAGTATTGCCGTCACGGTTCAAGCACATAGCCTTTGAAAGGCTTCCTACAATAGTATTTTCAAAGCTGAAACTATTAAAATAGCCAATTTCGTTGCTTTCTGACTCATCTCTTTAAATAAAATGGAGGTTTTAACAATCAATATCACACATTCATATGTTTTTCAATGGAGATCAAGCCAAGAAGGACCTTCTGGTGAAAACCTTCTAGTCTTTGTCAAAGTCACCTTGTTTTGTTTGCCACAATATCTGAGCACCGGAAACGGGTTTTCTTTCACAACTTCCTCCTAACCTTTGGTATTTCCTCCTTAATGTTGTCATCTCCCTAGGTCTCCTATTACTATTAAAGGATTCTTGAGCTTGATTTCCTCCCACAAACACGTAACCCTTAACACTAAATCCAAAATTTCCCATAAAAAACTTCTTTACTTTGCTTCTCCAACTTATTATAATAACTTTAACTTGTTATAATAAGTTGCAATAACTTTATGTAAACAGCAAATGAGAGAAGAAGCAGCACGCATTATGTTACCGTTTTCTTCTATACTACTGATGACAAGAAAGGAGGAAGAAACTTGCGAATAAAAAAAGCGCTTCATCAACAAATTTACGATGATTTGGTGAGTAAGATTTTAAGTGGAACTTATAAAGTTGGTGAACAATTGCCTTCTGAATCTGAATTGGACAAACTGTACAATGCGAGTCGTTCTCCTGTCCGGCAAGCGTTGGCGAAGTTAGAAAGCGATGGGTATATTTATCGTTTTCAAGGAAAAGGATCTTTTGTCGCTAGTCGTACAGTCTCTGAAGCTTGGACTAGAATGACCGGATTTAAACTAAACTATCTAGAACAAGAAGGACATTTATCAGCGAAAGTTCTTTCCATCGATCAAGTGACGAATGCAGAAATCGCCCAACTTTATCACGTAGAAGCGTCACGGCTTCTTACACAGGTCAACAGGGTGATCTACATCGATCAGAAGCCGATTATTTATATTCATCACTACCCTGATCCGAATATCCCGATCAAAGTGTTTGAAGAAAACGATGATTTTGTCGTCCTCGGGGAAATGTTAAAAGAGAAAATGGATATTGAAATTAAAGAAGTGGAAGAAGAAGTAGAACCTTTTATAACGGATGAAGAAGTTGGCAAACACTTGGATATAAAAATAGGTGAGCCCATATTAAAAATCACTCGTATTTCATCGGATACCGATTCCAACCCAATTGATATAAACACTCACTATGTCAACACAAACATTTGGAAATATAAAGTAAATTTCAGATAGCAAACTAGTACTCTATGTTTTGCTCGGGCCGTAATGACTAAAGGAGGATCTTTGTGAAAACGATTTTAAAAAATTGTCATGTCATTGATGGGAAAACGAATGATGTGACACCTCATATGAACATTGTCATCGAGGGGGATATGATTATACAAATGAGCAACGAACCTCCTTCCATCGGGCTGGAAGATCACGTGATAGACTGTTCAAATCAATACGTTATCCCCGGACTTATTGATGCCCATGTCCATTTAATGTGGGATGGGAGTGCAGACGATGAATTTGTCATGCACCATAAAGATGATAGTTTTATTGCGTTAAAATCATATCGTAACGCGTTGAGAACGTTGTCATTAGGCATCACATCCGTTCGGGATGTCGGTTCGATACATCGTACGATCATTGAACTGCGCAACGCCATTGAATCCGGATTGTTGATGGGTCCAACCGTTATTACTTGTGGAGAAGCCATCTCAATGACTGGCGGGCATGTATACCATATTTGCCGGGAAATCGATGGAGCAGATGAAGCTAGAAAAGCAACGAGACAACTGTTTAAAGAAGGGGCCGATTTTATCAAAGTAATGGCTACCGGTGGAATGACGACCTACGGAGAAGAGCCCGGTTCCTCGCAGTTAACGAAAGAAGAATTACAAGCTGTTGTCGAAGAGGCACATAAGCGCAATAAAAAAGTGGCGGCCCATACTGGCGGATTGGAAGGAATTCTTACTTGTTTAGAAGCGGGAATTGACACGATTGAACATGGTATATATGCCAATGAAGAAGCATTGCAACAGATGAAGGAACAGGGAACTTATTTGATTCCCACACTCGAAGTTTACAAACGACTGGCGTTTGATGAACGTGTGCCGGCGTGGGTTCGTATGAAATCGGAAAAAGTGTTAGAACCCCATCGCCAAATGCTTGAAAGAGCAATTGAAATCGGTGTCAATATCGTTACTGGAACAGATGCCGGTTCATCTGTCACGGGTGCAGACGCCTATTTCGATGAACTATTGTTTATGCATGATGTCGGCATGACACCTATGCAAGTCATCCACGCATCGACCCGGGTAGCTGCGGAATGTTTGGATTTACCTGATAGAGGTGTGCTTGCCGAAGGAAAAAAAGCTGACTTACTCATATTACCTAACAACCCATTAGAAAACTTACACCTCTTAAAATCGGATAAAATGGTCATGAAAAATGGCAAATTAGTCGACAATTATCCATATCGACGCCATGTATCATCATAAATACTGCAATGATAGCGGATCCATATACATTTTTACGTCAAACATAAAAGCAAAACGATCCGCGACAGCTCATATTTCTACAAGAAAGGGGTTTTTTGATGGCCTCAACAGCAGTAAATAACAATAGAAACATCCGTAAATCCGTTTTTGCAGGAAGTATCGGAAATGTCGTCGAGTGGTTTGATTACAGTATTTATGCTTATTTTGCAACATATATCGCAGCCAATGTGTTTATGACAGATGACTCTTTATCAAGTCTTCTGCAAACATTCGCTACCTTCGCAGTTGGATTTTTGATGCGGCCGATCGGAGCACTCGTTATCGGTCGCTATGGAGATAAAGTGGGGCGAAGAAAAGCCTTATCGTTAACAATCATCATCATGTCGCTCGGAACTTTTTTAATGGGGATCATACCGAGCCATGAAATAATCGGGATTTGGGCACCGATTTTACTTGTGATCGCCCGATTATCACAAGGGTTTTCAGCAGGCGGAGAATATGGAGCGGCCGCATCCTATATCGTTGAATCAGCAAATAAACATTTACGGGGCTTTTGGGGCAGCTTTCAAGAAGTCAGTGTCACGGTTGGCACACTAAGTGGCGCAATGTTCTTCGTACTCTTAACGACATTCATGCCCGTACCTATGTTAGAAGAATGGGGATGGAGAATTCCATTTTTCGTTTCAGGTATTCTTGGTGTGGCAGGGTTATATATTCGCAAAAAAGCAAATGAATCTCCTGAGTTCGAGGATGCCAAGAAAAGTGAAGATACAAGTAACGGGAATGTTTTTTCATTATTTCCAAAATACAGAAAACAAATGTTAACCGGAATTGGCTTTACCATTTTTTGGACAGTTTCTTATTATGGATTATTAACCTTTATTCCGACTTATTTAACTGGTGTACTTGGACTTCCAGATAAAGTATCTTTAATTGCAAAAATTATCGCACCAATGATCATTTTAATTTTTGTTCCGATTTTTGGATTTGTTTCTGATCGAGTTGGGCGGAAACCATTATTGCTCGCTTCCTCTATTTCGTTAGGCATTTTAATATATCCGCTGTTTCTCATGATCGCAACAGGTAAATCAGTCTTGATTGTTATCGCCATGATTATTTATGCATTGTTGATCGCGCTTTATTCTGGACCGGGTGTGGCAACCGTAGTAGAAATTTTCCCAGTAAAAGTGCGCCATAGCACTCTTTCCTTTAGTTACAATGTCGCAGTGGCTTGTTTTGGCGGAACAGCACCGTTTATATCCACCTATTTAATCCAAGTAACAAACATGCAAATCGCGCCGGCATTTTATGTTATCTTTAGTGCCATTATTACGACAATCGTTCTCTTCAATATGAAAATTGGAGAACCTGCTGGTGACGAACAACAGTAACTTGTCACATCACTTTTTTTAAAAAATGGAGTCCTTGACACAAACATGTTATAAGTTATTGACTATTTTTTCACTTTTGACTTATAAGAGGAATTGATGTTTTTCCTCGTATAGATTAACTCGTTTTAAATGATAATTCCTCATTAAGTTATCAATCAGATAGAGGTTGTCGTTTCTCTCCTTTGAAGCTTTGTCTTCTTTAGAAAAACCGGCACCTCTTTTTCTTTATGCACCTATTCGGCTAAGCCGGATCACACATCGTTGTCGTAAATCGGACAATGTTGAATATCTTCCTTCCATGCGAGGGAAAAACAAGCCTGGAGCATACCTCAAAAGATCGACACTAATGGGCGACACACAATGCACTGTATTAACGGTGGAATATACGTAGACTCCCGCGAAAAGAGGGCATCAATGATCCTGCAAAAGCGCACAAGCACGGGGAGGCTTACCAGCCGCCCGCGGATTCTAGATCGAGTTATACTATCAACTTTATTAGTGCAAGCGTAGTCGTGCTTCGTCCTATTTTTTATAAGATGATAGAATATCCGGATATGTAAGCTTTTATAGGGACTTTATACGTATCGGATAATTATATTGGGTATTTTTATACAAGTTGTATATATCGAAGGAAGATAAAGATGGGATAAGATACATTTACTATCTTGTGATTCGATTTTTTCATAGAAGAAAAAGAATGATAAGATCCATATTAACTTTGTCTGTATTTTGTTTTGTCGATAGATAGCGGTAGGTCTGAGGGCAATCATCTTGGAAGCAAGAGCGTGGTTGAATCCTTTTTGAAAGCGATTGCTAAAAGTGTGTTCCGTCTTTCATTGGGATTTTAGAGCGAGTTATATAATCCGTTAACTTGCTTCTGACAGCAATGCCATCGTTCTGTCGGTCAACTTTTACAATCTATTACACAATTGTCATGCCCACCTCCCCTGGACGACAACCAAGCAAAATGACAGAACAAAGCGATGAAGAGAGGGTAAAATATTGGATACTGTTCAAACAAAAAAACAAGAACCACGTAACTTTAAGAAGAAGTTTTTTAATCTTGAAAACATTCATCCATATGTTGTCATTTTAAGTATCGTCTTTCTTATTTACATTCTCTCCTTAGTACTTCCATCAGGAGAGTTTGATCGGGTTAAAAATGAAAATGGTGACGTAACTGTCGTTGCCGGCACTTATAAAACCATAGAAAAAGACCTTCCATCTGTCTTTGCTTTATTTAAAAATATTCAACTGGGATTCGTTGATACAGCATCAATCACATTCTTTATAATTTTCGCTTATGTGTTTGTCCACATATTAACAGTAAATGGAACACTCAGTGTCGTATTAGGTAATGTTGTAGATAAATTAAAAAATAAAACGTTCCTATTTATTCCTATTTCAATGGTGATGTTCGGAATCTTAGGGGCAACTGTTGGACTTTATGAGGAAGTATACGGACTCATTCCTGTATTTATCGGCGTGGCAATCGCCCTTGGTTACGATGCCATCGTTGGCGGGGCCATCGTCTTTGTCGGTGTTGCGACAGGCTTTGCCGCCGCGCTTACAAATCCATTTACAATCGGAATTGCTCAAGAAATTGCAAATGTCCCCCTCTCTTCTGGTTTATCGTTTCGTTTGATCGTCTTTATCATCTTTGAAATCGCAGTCATCTCTTATGTGATGTATTATGCGCATAAAGTAAAAAAAGACCCTACAAAATCAGTTTTATATGGAACAAAAGTGGCCGCCATTAATCAAATCACACTAAAAAAAGAGAAGTTGTTATGGAAGCATAAGTTAAGTCTCCTTGCATTAATCATTACATTCGCTATGATCATTTATTCTACGTTAAAATTGGGATGGTATATTGATGAATTAGCCGCGCTGTTTTTACTCATGTTTTTCATTGTAGGATTTTTGAGCGGATATTCCTTGGGAAGAATCATGGACATCTTTATTGATGGCGCGAAACAAATTTTATTCGGGATTCTGACGATCGGTTTTATAAAGGGAGCCATTATTACGATGGAAGATGCCGCGATTCTCGATACTGTCATTTACTATTTGTCGTTTTTCTTAGTAGGCACAAATAGTTACTTGACCTCACTAGGGATGCTTTTTTCTCAAAATCTAATAAACTTATTTATATCGGGAGGAGCTGCACAAGCGATGGCAACCATGCCGATCATGGCCCCCATTACCGACTTGGCGGGAATGGACCGACAAATTGCCGTTATTGCTTTTCAATTTGGTGATGGATTTTCCAACATGTTCTGGCCAACCGGGGTAGCGATTGAATGTGCGATTATGGGCATTTCCATGGTTAGATGGTACAGGTTTATCATGCCTTTATTTGGAATCATGCTTGTGTTACAAGTCATATTAATGATGGTAGCGACAGCAATATTTTAATGAAATAAAACGGAGGGCTGAAAATGGATGTCAATGCTTTAAAAGATCAAATAAATGAAATCGAAGCAACTTATCGGGAACAGTTTCAACAAATCAGTGATTATTTATTTCATCACCCCGAATTAAGTGGAAAAGAATATATCTCCTCTCAGTATGTAGCGGATATGATGGAAGCGTTTGGATTTAGCGTTCATTTCCCATACCCTGATGATGCCGAATTGCAAACGGCTTTTATTGCAGAGTTCGGGGATGAAGACGGTCCTGCTATTGCCTTTTTAGCGGAATATGACGCGTTACCGGGATACAATACGCCAAGCGGAAACGGCCATGCTTGCGGACATAATTGGATTGCCGCGACAATGTGTGGTTGTGCAATCGTTTTATCTAAGCTAAAAAAACACTTTAAAGGAAAAATTCTCCTTATTGGCACACCTGCTGAAGAAACTTACGGAGCAAAAATTAACATGTTGAAAAAAGGGGCCTTTGATCACGTCGATGTTGTTTTTCAAGCACATTTGGCGGATGAAACTGTCATCGACTCGTCAGCACTTGCGATGACCGACTTTCAATTTGAATTTACTGGAAAAGCTGCCCATGCCGCATCTTATCCAGAGGAAGGCATTAATGCACTTGACGCTGTCCAACTAACCTTTATGGGAATCAATGCCCTGCGGCAGCATGTGAAACCGGATGTTCGTATCCATGGAATTATTACGGAAGGTGGCGCTGCAGCAAACATTATTCCAGATAAAGGAGTATGTCTTATTACCGTAAGATCTGAAGACAGGGAATACTTAAAGCATGTAAAATCACGCATCATTGATTGTGGAAAAGGAGCTGCGCTCATGACTGGCGCCTCTTTTTCCTACAAAGAGCTCGGGAACTCCTTCGACGATTTAATCAATGTTCCTTCCTTGATGGAACTGACAAAGAAACATCTCGAAGCAGCGGGAATCCATAACATATTATCGAAAGAAGAAGCACCGCCTCCTGGATCAACAGACATTGGAAACGTCAGTTATAAATGCCCGACTTTGTATGTAGAAGTTGATCTGGAGGCTGACCAACCGCTTAGGGTGCATGAAGAAGATGCTTTGAAATACGTAAACTCTCACTACGCCTATCTTAAAATGACACAAGTAATCCGTGCATTATCGTCAAGTGCATTAGAACTATTTCGCGATCCAAAAAAAGTGGCGGAGATAAAACAAGAACATCAACACATTATTTCATAAAGTGAAACTTCATTCAGTAGGGCTTTTACTGAATGTTAGTTGAACCAATCGGGCATGTAGGTGCCGTTTTCTCCCACTTAGACCTTTCGTATCAAATCAGGTCTTGAAGTGGTGTATATGGCACCTTACATGCGTCCTAGCAAATATAGGAAAGAAGGTTTACGCAAATGACATTAAAGCCGAAAGCCTTACATCAAGGCGATACGATAGGTATTATTGCACCGGCAAGCCCATTTTACTATAAAAGCGCTTTGGCAAGAGGCGTTTATGAGTTAGAACAATGGGGATATAACGTAAAACTAGGCAAATATATTTATGAACAAATGGGCTATTTAGCTGGAAGTGATGAACAACGTGCCCATGATGTAAATGAAATGTTCAGAGATGATGAAGTCGATGCCATTATGGTGACAGGCGGGGGATATGGGACCGCAA
Source organism: Siminovitchia sp. FSL H7-0308 (assembly GCF_037980985.1). Lineage (NCBI taxonomy): Bacteria > Bacillati > Bacillota > Bacilli > Caryophanales > Bacillaceae > Siminovitchia > Siminovitchia sp. FSL H7-0308. The sequence goes on along the minus strand of NZ_CP150282.1, from coordinate 634,146 downwards.
GGCTCGTTGATAAAATTGACTATGACGTAATCAAAAAGAACCCAAAGATAATAATCGGTTACAGTGATATTACGACGCTCCATATCGCCATTCATCAGTTTACAGGGCTGACAACATTCCATGGCCCTGGTCTCTTGCGATTGAATCGTGAAGAGTTGACGGAATATACAAAAGAACAAATGTTAAAAGCGATCACTACGAATGAAACACTGGGAGAAATAAAGCGGGCCGACGAGAGAAAATGGTTGCATACTTTTTTTCCTGGTGAGGCACGCGGGGAGATTGTCGGTGGAAATCTAGCGTTAATAAGTGCTTCGCTAGGAACAGAGTACGAAATAGATACAAAAGGAAAGATTTTATTCATTGAAGAATGGAACATGGAACCATGGCAAATTGATCATTTTATGAACCATTTATACAATGCCGGAAAGCTCCACGATGCGGTCGGAATTGTATTTGGGGAATGTGTGAATTGTATACCTTTTAACAATATCGGCTTTGAAAACTCTTTAACCTTGGAAGAAATCTTTGAACACTTTACGCAACTAGTGAAAAAACCGGCCTTTTACGGGCTGCCTTTAGGCCATACAAATGACCTTGCAACAATCCCGATAGGTGCGAAAGCATATGTAAATGCGACAAAACGACAACTGATTATTGAAGAATCGGGAGTATTATAATTCACGCCGGAACATTATATGCAACCTTCCTGTTCCTTGCGAAAAACATCTGCCAGCACAACGCAGGGTGATCGGGGTATGATTTCACCATGTGTCCCCCTGTAATCCATATGTTACAATAAAAAGAAACAAGCGACGAAATCAGTGCTTGTTTCTTTTTTAATCTATTGGACTACCCGCCTATTCAGATGATAGTGCTACAGGAGGGACAAATTTGTATACAAGTATACAGGAACTGACAAAATACCGTATTTTTCATTATTTTTCTGAAGTCTCACGTATCCCAAGGTGTTCAGGTAAAGAACAACAAATGAGCGATTATTTAGTTTCCTTTGCTCACAAACATCGTCTGCAAGTCATTCAAGATGAAGCAAAAAACGTCATTATTAAAAAACCGGCAACTTTCGGATATGAATTCGCACCGACCGTCATTATCCACGGAAACATGGATATGGTTTGTGAAAAAAATCGAGACAATCCTCATGACTTTAACAAAGACCCTCTTGAATTAAGGATAGAAGGAGATATGCTCTATGCTACGGACACTTCACTAGGTGCCGATAGCGGAGTCGCAATCGCCTATGCTCTGGCATTATTAGATTCGAAACATATTCCACATCCTAACCTTGAAGTCATGCTCACAACAGAAGAAAAAACAACTATGAACGGAGCCAAACGTATTGATCCGGCACTTCTAAACGGAAGTATCCTCATCAGCATTGATGCGGAAGAAGAAGGAACATTGCTTGTCAGCAGTGCAGGCGGAGTGATTGCTGAATTTACAATCCCGATTATGTACGATAAAAGACAGCCAGATACTGTACTGTACGACATTCATATTGGCGGACTGAAAGGTGGACATTCAGGCGGTTCCATCGTTAAAGGAAGAGGCAATGCCAATATACTGCTCGGTAGAGTGCTGCAACATTGCGCGGAACATTTTGACTATCAACTCGTTCACCTTCGCGGAGGCGCAAAGGCAAATACCATTCCAAGAGAAGCAGAAGCGACGATTGCGATAGAACGAAAACATATTCCTCTGATCCATTCATTCATATTTAAATGGGATGAAACATTAAAGAAAGAACTGGATATGGCAGATCCTGAAGTTTACGTACAGTGTACGTCCTCGATGCGAAAAGGAAATAACGTCTTTTCCCAAGAAACAATGACAAAAGTAATAACAGCTTTAACATTCATGCCAAATAGTGTGCAAAGCATGTCTACTGAAGTCCCTGGATTGGTTCAGAGTTCGAATAACTTAGGTACAATGCGGACAAATAGTGATCACATCATGTTAAAAAATGAAATCAGAAGCTCCGTATATAGCTTGCAAGAACATATCAGCCAGCAAATGAAGGTGTTAGCCAGGCTATTACAAAGTCGTGTTATTTTTCATTCAGAATATCCTGCTTGGCCGTATCACCCCACTTCGAATATTCGCTCCCTTTGCAAAAAAATTTACAAGGAAACATATAATGAAGAAGTGACATTTGTTTCTACTCATGCAGGAATTGAGTGTGGCATCCTCGTCAAAAAAATGGATGTCGCCGCGGTCTGTATTGGTCCTGACATCCATAACATTGATACGCCCAGTGAACACTTAAGCATTTCATCCACATTGAAAACGTGGGAATACTTACTTACTATTTTAAAAGAAATGAATACGATGTAATTCATAAGCCCTTAAAGCAACTTCAATACAAATACGACGGTCTGGATGCATAAAATCACCAAGCAACTCATGCAGTTGTTCCACACGGTAATTGACCGTTTGCCGATGAATAAATAACTCATTGGCTGTAGCTTGTTTGGAACCATTATTATTCAAATACGCTTTAAGGGTTTTTAATAATTCCGCCCCATTTTGTTGATCATGTTTCAATACCTCTCCCACATAATCTTGGATTAACGAATGAATAGTCTGATTGTTTTTTACATTGAGTAAAATGCGAAAAATCCCGATGTGTTCATAAAACGGATCCGTAAAAGACTCCGTAATTTGCGCCACTTCAATCACTTGCCGCGCTTGTTGAAACGCCTCATATGCATCCGTCAACATATGGTTGGCTTTACTCATGCCAATCAGAAAATCCCCATCTGTTAAAAATTGAGTCATCGCATGTTTCACTTGATCTGTCGCTGTTTCAATTCGCTTTTGAATGGGCAACATATTTTTATGTTCCGCTTGCACTTGATAAACAAGAAAATAAAGACGGTTGCCCATTGTAAGAGTAATCGGATGAAACTGATGCCGGTTCATAATCGTCCTCGTAACAATAGCGATGTTCTGCAATAATGAATTACGTTCCCCCACATTCCAATTCGACTTCGAAAAGCCCCACTGAATCACGCCACAATAATAAGAAAAATTATGAATATCTTGAGTAACAATCCCTAGCTTCGTCCGCATCAATTCTTCACTTTGCATTCGGTTGTTCACCAAATCATCTAACAACAATGCTTGATTCTGTAAATTTCGTTCTTCAATAAATAATTCCCGTAATAAGTGATGCGCGATCGCTGTTACCGTATAATCCAACGCACGAGTCATATAACGATCGCCCCCGCCCTCATGCAGCAGAACAGCAACATACGCGAGTACTTGCCCCATTGCCGTTACTGGTTGATATAAAATGGTGATGTTGCCAGCCGTTATCGTTTCAGTTCGAGTGAGTGCCCCTTGATGGTCACGGAGAATCTGTTCATGGAATATTTGTATACAACTCTCATAATCTTGCTTTTGAGTCTGCGGTAACGTAACAGCATTTCCCTCCATCGGATAATATACAATGTGGTGTGAGGTGAATCGATAAAAAGCCTGCAAAATATGACCGATACTTCTGGATTGTAACGTGAGATGAGATAGCTCTTTTGAATAAGCTTCCAATTCTAAAACCGTTTTCGCATGGTCATTCACAATAGACATATGGATATCCTTTGTTATATCGACAAATCTGACTTTGTCATCCAACAAAATAATCGGAAATTCATACTCATTGGCAAATCGACATACGTCACTCGGAATCTGTTCGGCTGTAGCCACGACACATAGCGCAGCCGCTTTTTGACGTAATAACTCGTTCAAATAAGACATATATACGTCTTTGGCACGATCAAAAAAATGAACAGTCGTCAGAATGAATTCATTTCCATTGATCTCAATGCCAGAGTGGCCATCTTCGAGAATATGCACCCACTCTACCGGACGATCTCTCCCTTTTAATCCGGCAATCATGTTAGCTCGTTGAAAAAGAGGACGACGCATAATATCTTGTACGGTCAGCGTTAGCTCATTAGACATGTTCTTAACCCCCTGCAAATAAATGGTGAAGCCACAACCATTTATTCATCCGCCATAAAGTGAAACTTCATTCAGTAGGGCTTCTACTGAATGTTAGTTGAACCAATCGGGCATTTAGATACCGTTTTTCCCTCTTAGACCTTTTGTATCGACTCAAGTATTGAAGTGGTGTATATGGCACCTTACATGTGTGATAAAATAAACCCGATCGATTCGTTTAGGGTGCCTAGGCGTTAGACTACCTCTACAATCCTGCTTCTAGTATACATTATCGTGGCAAAACGATTCACAATGCAATACTCAAGCAAAACAGCGCGAACCCTCACACAGCCCTTTTTGATTGTAAAAAGAAAGAAAAAGCATAGATTCAAAGTTATAAACGAACATCGAACCGGGAAGATCAGGCATTTAAAAATGATGCTTGTAGACATATGAAAGAAAGTCGCCACCATTTCAAAATGTTATTCGAGGATGTATGACTGTTTCAGATATTTTTCTGTCTTTACCGTCCGGAAAAAAAGTAACTGAGCGGGATCAAGTGAAACTTCATTCAGTAGGAGTTTTCTTCCATCTCCTACTGAATGTTAGTTGAACCAATCGGGCATTTAGGTGCCGTTTCTCACACTTAGATCTTTTGTATTCACTCAAGATTTTGAAGTGGGAGTCTTACGGAGCCTTACATGCCGGATAAAGTGAAACTTCATTCAGTAGGAGTTTTCTTCCATCTCCTACTGAATGTTAGTTGAACCAATCGGGCATTTAGGTGCCGTTTCTCACACTTAGATCTTTTGTATTCACTCAAGATTTTGAAGTGGGAGTCTTACGGCACCTTACATGCGGGATAAAGTGAAACTTCATTCAGTAGGCGTTTTCTTCCATCTCCTACTGAATGTTAGTTGAACCAATCGGGCATTTAGGTGCCGTTTTCTCACACTTAGGCCTTTTGTATTCGCTCAAGATTTTGAAGTGGGAGTCTTTTTTACGGCACCTTACATGCGGGATAAATTGCCCCAGTGCTTAATACGCAAGCTTTTAGCGTGGTCAAAATAGGTAGACTCCTGCGGGAATAGCTCGAGCTGAAGATCCCGCAGGAAAGCCGAAGAAGCTGAAGAGACCTGCGGAAAGCGAAGTATTTTGACGTAGCGATGATAGGGATTTTTTTAACACAAATAAACCGAACAATTATAAATGAATTGTTCGGTTTTTGCTATTTCGTATTTGCTTATGTCCCAGCACCGTTCTCATTAGGAAGCTCAGAGACCGCCCGCTCTTAAAGATCAGGCGATTCACCAGCTCCATTTTATCGTTTTGGTTCCATTGTTTCTCCACTGTCCATCATCTGTTTAGTATCCGGAGAAGAGGATGGTTTGTTTTTTTCCAAATCGCTCATATCTTGCCCCATCCCTCTTAAGAATTCAAGCATCAGCGTAATGGCTCTGTTGATTTCAGGGTCCTTTAAAGCACGGGCAAGCTCAATATAGCCTGTTTTCCCCTGTTGCTGTTCCTCAACTTCAGCCACTCTTGCGACTCCCGCATTTAGTTTGAGAAGGAATGGTTCAAGTTGAGTAACATTAATCATTCCAATTGTGCCGAGCAAGAGGAGAATATTTTTAATGGTATTTTTATTTTCGTTCATGTTTGCCGTATTCACAAGAACTTCCAGCACTTTGTCGCCTTGTCCGAGCAATCCCTTTACAAGATCAAGGAGGCCCCTTTGTTTCAAGTAACCGAGGATCTCCATCGTCTCAAGTATTGCCTCTTTGTTATTTAAAAGGGCTTCTTGTATTTCTTGCAGTTCTTTTTGTTTCTGCTTTTCTTTATCGGGTACTTGAAATTGAATATCTTTAATCGGTTCAGCCATGTGTCGCTTTGCCCTCCCTTTTTACGAGATCACCCGGAAATACGTAATCAGACCTTGCCCATTTTCTTTCCACTTCCACTCCTTTTTGCGGTTGCGGGTTGCCAAATCTATGATTCACTGGCGGGAGTGGGTCTTCCCCTTCTTCTTGAAGAACTTCAAGTTTGACCATGAGATCCTTATAGGCAGGTGTATCGGTGTCTTTATCCGCGTAACTGCTCGTAAGTTTGTTAATCGTGGCATCGCCGACATCATTCATCGGCAAGTATATTTCTTTTCCATGTACACGGTCAGTGACGTGGCACTTGACAACGACTTGGCCATAAGGTGACGTAAGCCGGACGAGTGTGCCGCTTACGAGTTTTCTTTCCTTTGCCAATTCCGGAGACACTTCCAGGAATACGCTTGGCGTTTTCGAAGAAATACCTTCGGAGCGGTATGTCATGTTTCCTTCGTGGAAATGCTCAAGTAATCGTCCATTATTCAGATGAAGATCATATTGTTCGTCATACTCCAATGGTCTTGTCCATTGAACCGGAAATAATCGTGCCTTTCCGTCCGGGAATGGAAATCCGTCTGTAAAGAGAAGCGGGGTGTCTGTCCCATCTTCTTTTACAGGCCACTGCAGGCTGTTATAGCCTTCAAGCAGTTCATATCTGACACCGGCAAATTGTGCGGCGAGGCTGGCGGCTTCACTCATGATATCGCTTGGGTGCTCATATTTCCAATTTGCTCCGAGCCTGTTGGCGATTTCCATCATAATTTGCCAATCGGGCTTGGATTCGCCGAGCGGTTCAAATACTTGGTAAAGTCTTTGGATTCGGCGCTCTGTATTCGTAAATGTACCTTCTTTTTCCAAACTTGGCGCTGCCGGGAGAACAACGTCCGCATACTGGGCCGTTTTTGAAAAAAAGATGTCCTGCACAATAAAGAAGTCCAATTTTTCAAATCCCGCCTGCACGTAGTTAATGTTTGAATCAACGAGGGCCATCTCTTCCCCTTTTAAATATAAGGCCTTTAACTTGCCGTCATGCATGGCATCTACCATTTCATGATTATTCAATCCCGGATGCTTCGGAAGTTTTACGCCCCAGCCCTTTTCATACTTGGCTCGCACCTGCTCATCCACCACTTTTTCATATCCGGGAAGCCGATCCGGCATACTGCCGAAATCACTTGCCCCCTGGACATTGTTATGGCCGCGAAGCGGGTAGGATCCAGTACCGGGCCGCCCATAATTTCCGGTAACAAGCAGAAGGTTGGATATGGCTGTACTCGTATCACTTCCGCCAAGCTGCTGCGTCACACCCATCGCCCACAGAACGACCAGGCTTTTTGATTCGTGAATCATTTCGGCAATCTTGATAAGTGTTTCCTGTGATACACCCGTTTCTTTTTCCGCAAATGTAAGCGTATATGACTCTAAACTCTTATAATATTCATCAAAGCCATTGACCTTAGAAGCGATAAACGTTTCATCTGCCCATCCTTGATCAATGATATACTTCGTAACAGCAGACAACCAGACAAGATCGGATGCCGGTTTCGGCTTTATATACACATCTGCCCGTTGCGCCATTTCATGTTTTCTCAGATCCGCAACGACAAGCTTTTGCCCCTTGAGCTTATGGGAACGCTTCACCCTTGTCGCCAGGACAGGATGAGATTCGGCCGTGTTGGAGCCGACAATTAACACCATGTCCGATTGCTCAATGTCTGTGATGGAACCTGAGTCTCCCCCATATCCCACCGTCCGGAACAATCCTACCGTCGCCGGAGTCTGGCAATAGCGGGAACAATTATCAATATTATTTGTACCGACTACCCCTCTTGCCAATTTCTGCATTAAATAAGATTCTTCGTTCGTACATTTAGAAGAGCTGATAAAACCGAGGGCATCGGGCCCAAATTCATTTTTGATGGCGGTCAACCGTTCGGCAATAAGTGTTAAAGCTTCGTCCCATTCCGCCTCCCGAAAAACATTTCCATCCCTGATGAGCGGCTTTTTCAGACGTTCCTCACTATTCACGAAGTCCCAGCCAAATTTGCCTTTTACGCATGTAGAAATGCCATTGGCGGGCGCTTCCACGGTCGGCTCCACTTTCAAGATTTTCCGTCCTTTTGTCCAAATATCAAAACTGCAGCCAACTCCGCAATACGTGCAGACTGTCTTTGTTTTCTTTATCCGTTCTTCCCTCATTGCCGCTTCCATATCAGAAATCGCCAAGATCGAGCCGTACCCGGTTTCAACGTCTTTTGTCAAGTCAATCATCGGTCGCAACGTTTCCCTTTTAAGACGTGTTAAATATCCCGCTTCCCCTTCCATTCCCTTTTCCATCATGGCATTGCAAGGGCAGACGGTGGAACAATGGCCACAAGAAACACATGACGACTCGTTGATGGGAACATCGTTGTCCCATATCACCCGCGGTTGTTCCCGTTCCCAGTCGATCGTCAGCGTTTCTGTTACCTGGACGTTTTGGCATGCTTCCACGCAGCGTCCGCATAAAATGCATTGATCGGGATCATAGCGGTAAAACGGATGAGAGTCATCTACTTCATAAGGCTTGGGCTCAAACGGAATGCTTTGATGGTTGATTTTCATCTCTTTGACTGTGTTATGTACTTCGCATGTTCCATTATTGTAATCACAAACGGTACAATACAATTCATGGTTGTGCAAAATTTGATCCATTGCGATGACTTGGGCTTTTTTGACATCATCCGTTATCGTCTCAACAACATCTTCTGCCTTAATTTCAGTTGAACAAGATCGGACGAATTCCCCATTCACCTTTACGAGACACGTATCACATGTTTCAATCGCACCAAGGCTCGGATGAAAACAGACGTCCGGAACGGAAATTTCCAAAGCCTTCAATGTTTCCATGATCGTTCCGACGCCTTTCATTTGAACCTTTTCACCGTTAATGGTTACAAAGTATTCTTTCGCCACCCGGCTCTCTCCTCCTTTTCATATTTTAGAAAGTTCTGATTAGTTAAAAGTCTAACATAAGGACCTCGGTTTTCAAACGATAAAATCGGATACCCTTATATTATGTACCCTTTTTTTAAAAATAAAAACAGGGACGACTCCTTTATATGAGGAATCATCCCTTAGCTAGTTTGCTTTAATAATTTGGCCGCTTGGGTTTCACTTACACCTGTAATAAGCGCCAATTCGCTGATCATCAATTTTCTCGCCTCATTCAGCAATTGTTTCTCACTGCCGTTCAACGGCTTTGCGCTTCTTTGGCTTAAAAGATCACGTATCACTTCTGCAGTCGCATCAAAAGCGCCTGTTTTCATTTTTTCCACATTTGAACTGTATCGCTGTTTCCACGTCAAATTGGAAGCTGTCCCCGAGTCGTGAAGAATTGTTAAAATCTCTTTGGCCGTTTCCCTGTCGGTGACTGAGCGAAGACCTACAGCCTCCGCATTCTTTTTTGGAATCATGACATTCATATCGCTTGTCTGAATAAAGATCGTGTAATAGGTTTCTTTTTTACCAAGAAAATCTTTTTCCTCAATCGCCTGAATCATTCCAGCACCATGCATTGGATAAAATACTTTATCGCCAACATTAAACAAAAGACCGACCTCCCATTCATCTCTTATGTTCATTATATCACAAATAATTAAAAATGCAAAATTTATAATAATATCATGATTTTAATACAATGTCAACGATTTTATATAGGCTTTTTATATCCAAAAATAAAGGACCGACTCCTTAAAAGGGAAAATTGAAAAACGTTGATATTACAACGTTTTTAAAGGGAAAGCAGGGGCGGCAAAAGGTGATAGAACCACTCTTACTTGGAGTATGTATGAATAACTCGGGCAGGAACGTTTTTTCCGACTTCTTACCTTGAGCGGGTACAAAACCGATTGGATGAACGCTTTTTTTGATTTGGGATGAGCATGAGACCCGAGTTGGGAAACGTTTTTCCGACTTTCTCCTTACAGGCACGAGACTAGGGTTGGGGGAACGCTTTTCGACTTACTCTTGGATAGGCACGAAACTGATGAGGATTATAAAGAAGCTCGATGATCCAAATTTACATTTTTGAATCATCAAGCTTTTTTGTCATGCCTAATTTTCACTGAGAAAATGGATGGAGTACATCAATAACACAGTATTGACTTTATATAGTTAGCCTTGTTTTACATTCGGCAAATTGCTTTTTTCCCTTCGTTGACTAACTGGCGCCAACAAATATCGCAAAAAGTTGCTTCTCCTCTATTTCCTTGTTTTATTCAACACTTAACCTAGCGACTGCGCAATCAAACATGATGCGGGCGGCAAAGGCAGTTGTAATATCCTGATGATCATATAGCGGATTGACTTCAGCTATATCGAAAGCATCAACGACATTGTATAACTTCTCCAACATGGACATGCACTGGACAGGGGTCAAGCCACCCGGTTCGTTGGCACCCGATCCGGGTGCATATGCCGGGTCCAATACATCGATATCAAATGTCAAATAAATTTTCTCAACATCTTTTAAGGCATCAAGAGCCTGTTTAACAACTTGGGCAGGAGAAGATTCATGTACTTCTCTTGCTGATATTTGAACAATGCCATTTTCTTTTAAATATTTTCCATACCATGGATAATTATAGCTTCGCACACCGATCTGCACGACGTGTTCGGGCTGAATCCTGGGCAATTCCAAGGAACGGCGAATTTGGCTGCTTTGGGAAAATCTTCCCTGAACTGGTGTTTCATCGACTAAATCGAGGTGCGCATCAAATTGTATGATCCCGACTTTTCCTTCTGACTCATCATGCAAAGCTTTAATGATAGGGTACGAAATGGAGTGATCCCCTCCTAGAACAAAAGGAAAAACATCTTTTTGTAGCAGCTCTTTTACTTTCGTCTCCGCATTTTTAAATGTTTCTTCTGTACTGTAAGAGACAATATCAATATCCCCGTAATCTACCATTCCGTCTTCTCTTAGTGTAAATGTCTTTCTTTTTTCAACATCGTACACTTGATTATCTTCAATTCGATTGGCAAACCATGAGAAAGCTTCCCGTATTTCTTTTGGTGCAAAGCGGGCGCCAGGTCTTCCTAAAGATGCTCCCCCATCCCACGGAAAACCTACAATGCCAAACTTTTCATTACTCATTTACAATCTCTCCCTTTGTATACGTTAATTCCTCTATCTGAATGTATTGTTTATGATATATAGCATACATCAGCAAGCCGGCAGCTGCCCATATGATAAATAGAACATATTCGATGCCTTTTAAAGAAATAGGGGTCCCGGGGACAATCATCAACAGCAAAAGCAGGCCCGAAAATACAGCAGCGATATATCCCATCACAATACCGCCTGGCGCTTTATACGGACGGTGCAAGTTGGGATCTTTTTTTCTGAGGCTGATACTGCTGAGCGCCATGAAAAACCAAGCAATTAAAAAGGAGATTCCCCCCATTACAATCAACGGAAGAAGAATTCCTTGTCCCATCACAATACCGGCTACCGAGATCACCAACATAAATATCAGAGAGTTTTTAGGTGTTTTATACCGAGAGTCAACCTTGGAAAATATTTTTGGTAAAAATCCGGCTTTCGCAAAAGAAGTAATTAAACGGCTCCCCGCAAACAAAAAGCCATTAAACGTTGTGATGACTCCCATTAAAACCCCAAAGACGATTATGCCTGCCAAAAGGTTGGAGCCGGTAGCTGTCTCGAAAGCGGCAATAAGCGGAAGTTCACCCAGGTTTACCAATTGTGATGCCGGCATAATAAAACTTGAAGATAAAACGATGAGAACATAGAGCAAGCTCCCCATCACTATTGTTCCCGTAATCGCCTTCCCAAGATTCGAATACTTTATGGAAGAATCTGCCTCCGAAACTGTTTTTGGAATGGTATCAAATCCATTCATAAAAAAGATGATGGAAGCTATCGCAAGCGCAATACCGCTGGACAAATTTCCACTTGGGAAAAGCGGCTTCATGTTGGTTGGAGATCCACTGATAAAACCTCCGATGATAAAAACAAGAAATGTTATCACCATTAACAGGGTTGCTATATTTTGAAAAGTACTGGACTGTTTAGCACCTTTCCAGTTTAAATAAACAATGATTCCTACCATAAGAAAGCTGATCAGCAAATGGGGCAAATAAATCTTACTTCCAAGCACTGTATATAACGGAATGGAATTCATGACAGGAAATAAATAAGCAATTAGAGCGGCAACAGAAATAGCTACCCAAGGAAGAATGATCAAATACCCCAAAATTAAAAACCATCCACATATAAATGCCGGAAGCTTGCCAAGCGCTTTAAACGTATAAGCAAACTCTCCGCCAGAAACCCGAAGGCTCGAGGTTAATTCTCCATAAACAAAGCCGATGGGAATAATGATGCACATCGTTATCAATATGGCGATAACGGCGCCAATGCTGCCCGCAGAGGACATCCAGGCAGGAACTGAAATAACCCATCCTATCCCAATCATACTTCCAAATGCCAAACTAAAATAATCTCTTGGAGACATCCCATTCTTCGCCAAAACAAAAGACCTCCTTCAATAAAGTTAAATGATCTTGGGTGCAACTTGTTTCATCATTACATCGTCATTTTACGCTCCAATCTTTATTGTAAATGTTCATGGTACTCAAGTAGGCAATCCAGGTAAACTCCCATTTGAATGCGAAAGACACCCTTGGACTCCAAGCCGTCTTGTTGTTGCCATTCCTTAAAGCATTTTTTAAAGGATTCCTTTCATACCATTTCCTTTATTGGTAAAAGGAATGTGCTTGTTCCTGGAATAAAGTCGTTGATGAATTGCGAGATCTTTTGCTTTTTCCCCTAAACCCGGGATGGCAAGGTGAAAATAATTACTCTTGGATGACTCCTTTTTCAATATTTCAGTTACATTTCATTTAACCCATACATTGTCGTAATCGCTTACGACAGATTGTTTATTGTGTTATTATTTATTATTCGGAAAAGACTGATAATTAAGTGTTACATCTATTGTTCGCATGTACGAGATGTATCTACTCCTTATTTCCGTATTATGGAATCGCTTTCTGAAATTGCATAACTATATTAAATAAGTTTTTATGTATTTTGTCAATACTTTTTTACTAGAGTCCTTTCTTTCCTCACATACATCGCTGCATTTTTCCGCCTTTTGAAGCGATCAATGAAATTGGCGAACCCTATGTCAACTTGAAAAATGCTTGAGTTTGACTGTATTAGACCTTGTTTAACTTCTTAGGCAAAAATGCCATTTATAAAGGATACTATTACATAACGGCGTAATCAAGATGAAAGTCGAACGAACACTGGAACGCAGCATGAAACGGGATTCAGGCAAAATGAAAAGGTATGGTCCGGCACAACACCGGACTCATACCAACAAGTCGTAGTCACTTCTATAAATGAAAGTGACATTGTAAATAGCCTATAAGCGAGCACTTTTTGTTTTCAAAAATGAATGAATAATGGCGCTTTCTTTCTGTTCCAACAATTTGACAGTCGTTTGACGAATCAGCTTTGGCAATACGTGGAATGAATAAGGTTTATACACCCGCTCCGTCCATTTATGTCCGTCTTTCCCGTATACGCCCATATTGATGGATGGAATATTTAGTTCACGTATGTCATTGACTGGCAACGGGTAAATCGATTCCCATTCGGGAAAATTTTGAATCAATGAGTGAAGTTCTTCTTCCGTCTCGTGCAGCGATAGAAAGCTGCCGTCAGCCAAATAAGGGAAAAATCTTTTCAAGGCAAATGTTTCTCCAGTTTGCAACTTTGTTTCCTCTAATACTTCTTTTACGGACTGAAGAAGTTTGGCATCCCTTTCATTCTGCTCATTTAAATAATTGTGTGGCAAATAGGGAGGAGAAAAGAAAATCACGACTCTCGGTTGTTTATTAGGATCAAGGTTCTGCAATTCTTCTACCATTTTAAAACAGAGCGCCCTCGGTTCCATTTCACTATTTTCCAAACACACTTTTTTCGCCACTTCCCGCGCCGGAATTCCTTTCCCTTCCAATTCCTTTATGAAGTCCGCCAAACTAACAACTTCAATGTGCCAAGAAATGTCCTTGCCAGGTAAATCGGTACGCTCGATAAACTGCTGATATTGCCTCTTAAAATAATACTCCACATCCATACATGCTTCTTTCGTAATGGCCATCAACTTCTCCATCACTTCTTTTGCAGACAACTCAAAGAGGAAATAATTGAAATAGAGATAACTGCTTGTTGCAGTCTGTACCGTGTAGAACTCCTTATTGTCTCTTTGCTGCAAACAAGTTGGAGGAAGCGTCAATTCTCCTTCGATATGTTCCGCCAATTCCACATTATTATGGATCCGACGGGTAATTTCCGCCGCAACAAAGTTGGGATCGAGAGAAGAAAGGGTATCCCCCACATGCGCTTCACGGCCATAAATATAAAAGCTCGGCAAGATTTTCCCGGCAGCACCTGTATAAATATATCGATGCGGGTCGCCGTCATAAAGGGGCGTAATGAAATCATTATTAATGGCCGACACAAATGTCAAACCTTTTTCATCTCGTAACCGCTTTAGCTCCGAAATAGCTGAAATGACTCCTTTATGATGACTTTCTTCATCAGGATTGAACATGAGAAGAATATTTCCGGGAAGCCTGTCTAAGTGCTCTGAAAAATACAATACATTGGCTAAATGGACGGCAACTCCGCTTTTCATATCAACCGCTCCCCTGCCGAACATCCAATCTCCTGATTGTGCATCCGCTTGCACATTGGGGTCTAAATCATAAGTGGCAAAAAACGCTTCCAACACATCCGGCTGAAAGGCGGCAGGCTTTAAATGTCCAAAATCTTCTACGCCCACTGTATCTATGTGCGAATGAAAAATGACTGTTTGACTAGATCTTTTCTGCCCTTCTATCAGGGCAAATACATTCTTTCTATATGGATCATCGGGTATTTTTTGCACCCATACATGATCCGGACGTTTCCGGAAATAAGGGAAGCTAAGAAGAATGTTTTGGAGGATGTCAGCTATGGTTCCTTCCCCTGCCGTGCCATTTATGCTGTTGACTCCCACAAGATACTTTGTCAAAAATTCTGCCTGTTCAGGCAAATTCATTGTTTTTAATTGTTCATACATTGTTGACACCCCTTTGTTTCCGTATTGTGGAATTCATTTCTACTTCGTGGATTAATTTAAATATATAACATTTCTCTCCTCTTGTCATCACTTTCTAGTTAATAAAAGAATATTCAGAATAACAGGCGCAAAAAATACCCCTGATACTATCAGGGGAGGTGGATTAGTAATGCCTTCCTAATTCTTTTGATATATCTTCCGCTGCTTTTTTAACCTTTTCAATAAGCAGCGGCATGCGTTCTTTCGTAATGCGAAAACTGGGCCCATTGATACTGACTGCCGCCACAACTTTGTTGCCATAACCGAAAACCGGCGCGGCAAGCGACGCTGTCCCTTCTGTCTGTTCGGACACACTATAGGCATAGCCTGTTTTTTGAATCATGGCAATGCTTTTACGCAAACTTTCTTTTTCTTCTTTGGTCAGCTCTGATTCTTCCAGAATCTGTTCCCTCTCATCTTCCATTAAAAAAGATAAAATGGCTTTATTGGGAGCGCCGATATATAAGGGAATGCGAGTACCTACTGTTTCAGCGATACGAACTTTTAACGGGCTGTCCACAATCTCAATTGTAATGCCAAAGGTTCCATCCTGGATGTTCAAATAGATGCTTTCCTCCACTTCTTTGGCGAGATTTTCCATCACTGGCTGGGCTGCGCCTCGAAAATCAATGCTTTCAAGCACCTGCATCCCAACTTCCATCCAAAAATATCCGACTCTATAGTGTTTTGTAACAGGATTTTGCGTCACGAGTCTGTGCTTAATCAACGAACTTAATATACGATGCATTGTACTGATTGGCAATTCTGCCCGCTCTGATAAATCGGAGACCGACCATTCTCTTTTATACGGGTCAGATATTAAAATGTGAATAATGGCCATCGCTCTGTCAATCGACTGGATCATCCTATTTCTCCTATTCTAATAAAAGCGTTTCCATAATTATACTATTTTTTTAAAAAGGTTACAGTAAATATGCTGATGAAACTAGAATCTAGAGAACTTTTCCACTTGTATTGGATACAACACTATCTTTTTTTTAATCCCCATATTGACAACAAACTGGAATGAGGGCTCCCCGTCCTTCCGCCGCCATCCACTATCTCCGGCAAATCTCAAAAACCGTTCCGCGGGTATTTCGCTCTACTGCCTCACAATGTACAAGTGCTTCCGAATATCACAGTTGGTGATGGAAGAAAAAAGCGGTCCATCTTTCGATGCGGCTTGAAAAAAGCCGCTTTTTTACTACGAAAAATACTTTGAAGGCGTTCCATAAAGCCGCCAAATCGGCCACTCCGGTTCCATCCCTCTTCTTTCGATTTTTACAAGGGCCTGTTTTTTCAAAAGCTGGGACAGATGAGGCCATAAAAATAGGAAGCCCCAATAAACTGATGGGGCATCCCCGTCCCAAATTAGCAAACTGAAAAAGGCACTGCGGCATTTTCAAGTCCAGCCCTAATTAAAAAGTTTTCGCTCCAACGAATATAGATCTTCCTCCAGCATTTGCATTCTTTCGTTGGCAACCTCTCGCGCATCACGGATGCCCTCGTTATAAAAGACGGGACCAAGGCGGTCTTTTATAAATTCAAAGCATATTTCTGCGGCCAATTCTCCTATCTCTTCGCCACGTTCTTTTAGGAAAAACACCTGAATTTCTTTGATCATTTTTCGCTTCTTTTCCAGTGACAACCTGGGCATAAACATGGACTCACCTCTTTACAAAAAGATGAAGGGAATTGCGGAAATAATGGTCAATAAAACGGGGAAAAACATGGCGACTGCCATCCCTTTTTTCGTGAAATGAACTTCCCATACCGGTAGCGAAACCGGATCAAACAGCCAGTTAGCAACTCTATCCAATCTTGATTTTTTCATGGGAAAATCCGGCACATCGACTTGATACTCGTCAAGCTTTTGAACAAGCGTTTCAGGCTCCTTATCGTTCATCCCCGTCCACCTCCAACTCTTCCTTCAGTTTCTTGATCGCATGATGTATTCGCGACTTCACTGTTCCAACTGGAACTTCCAATATTGTGGCGATTTCTTTTTGCGACAAATCATGATAGTACGTTAATAATATAACCGCTCTTTGCTCTTCCGGCAATCGTTGCACCGCTTTTTGCACGGACATCTTTTCTTCAATCGATATGGCGGTGGGCCGTTCGGAAGCCAAAAAAGGAAGCAGCGTTCTAAGCTTTTGCCTTCTTTTCAACTTTGTGATCATTGTATTATACGCAATTTGAAACAAGTACGTTTTAAAACGGCCTTTTTCTGGGGAATATTGCTGTTTTTTGATCAGTTTTTCAAATATGTCTTGGACGATGTCTATACTTAATTGCTGGTCGCCTGAATAGCGATAAACGAACCGATATAGAGGGTCCCGGTATACTTGATAAATGGATTCGATTGTTTCTACCCGTCCATCTTCCAATCGAATCTCCTTATTTGAATTCATTGGGCCACCGTTCTTTAATTCCCTTAAATACGTAAGCAAGCTTCGTAATCAACCACATAAACGTGAAAACGCCGAACACAAATGTTTGGTGAATAAAATATTGGATCAACGGGCTCTCAATATTATCTCCCCTCAAAAGAAAAACAAGCAGCCCTGTTATATTGAGCATTGTGTAAATCGCAGCAATCAGAATAATCGTATCCCAGCGGGTCCAATAAAAATAAATATCTGTTTTTGAAAAATCAATTCTTCCCCATTTATCGCGAACAACTTTTTTATTCATGGGCGCAATGATTACAACGAATAGGGAACCAAGTACGCCCGCGACAATACTGCTGGCCACCCATCCAGTTACCGGCATCACAAAACACCATCCCTTCTTGTCTCTTTATATGTAATACAATTGGCGAAACAAAAAGGTTCATTTTTTCATCACATTATTTATAAAACGATGCTTCCCGCTTCCCCCTCCAGTAATCAAAAAGCATGTTAGCCAGGCAACAAAAGAAACGATCATCCCAAACATCAAGCCGATGGCCGCCATGAATGGATCATGCTCCGGTGTTGCCGGCTCCAACGTCAAAAACAGGTAGAGAAAAATGAAAAAAAGAATCATATAAAAACTGCTTCCGACAAAACCCATAATGCGTTGTTCTGTACGGCCTTTGTTTCCCGAGCGGCGAACTGCGATCCATAAATAGATACTCGCAATGGTTGCCGCAAACATGAATGCGACATGAAGGTAAGGAATCAACATATAACTTGACAAAACAATGAACGCCGTTGCCAAGAAAAATAATACAGCATTCAAGAAAAATAAAAACAAACCGCTCAGCCACTTATTTTTAAACCATCGTTGCTTAGATAATCTTCGTACTATCCAATGATTCCCCACCCATTCCATCATTGTATTCTTTTTAATCAAAACAACCAGGACGAGTACAATACCAATACCAACAATACTTGTTAATCCCATTTCATTCACCTCTATCTGTTTATACATCGTAATTCTAGGTATATTTTCAAAAAAAAGAGAGTACTCCTTTAAAAAGCTTTACGTACTCCAACATAATATCCCATATGGCTAATTGGAAAAAAACAAAATGTGGCAAGCAGGCACGCAATAAGAAATGAAGAGTTCAGCAAGGTGTGAAACCACCCAATGGGAAGAACACCGAACAATGTCGCCAACATTAAGATGAAATTGGGAATAACCGCGATTCCAATCGTGCGCGACAAAAGCTTTTTACCCGAAACGCCATATTCTTTGCCCATTTCAAATCCCAAAAATGCCCAGTATCCCGTATACGCCAGCAAAATCGTCCAGCCGGATTGCGACAACATGTCCCACATCCACTGCAACATATCGATTTGTAAGACATTCGCCCCAACCGCAAGGAATCCACCGGCAAGGAAAAACATGAAGTTCATGTAAATAAACCATTTTTTAGCCGCTGTTGTATGAGGTGTGGATGAACGGATAAAACCTTGCGCCAGTTGTTGGGGGCTGCCAATTTGACTGATTGCCAGTGATATCGCCTCCTGTTCAGACAGCCCGTCTTGGCGCAAACATTCATTAATATGAACCGAAATTTCATCCACAATGGCATCCCGATCCGAATGATCTTTTAACAATTCCCTGAGCTGCTCAATATATTCGTTCTTTGTATGTATCATTGTTCTTTCCCCAACATGCGGTCCATCATATTTGAAAATAACGTCCATTCTTTCGTTTTGGCTTCCAGCATTTTAACACCCTCCGTTGTCAAACGGTAATATTTACGCGGCTTTCCTTTTTTTTGCTGTTCCCAATAGGAATCAATATACCCCTGCTGTTCAAGCTTGTGCAAGGCAGGATATAATGTCCCTTCCCTGACACGCAATGTATGATCACTTCTTTGTTCCATGACCTTGGCAATCTCATAGCCGTACATCGGACGATCACCCAATAATTGTAAAATGAGCAAAGAAGTACTTCCTTTTAAAAGCTCTCTGTCAAACATGTCCGCACCTACCTAGAGATTCTATGTATATAAAACATACCTTTTTTTTGTCAAAAAAGCAATGATTTCATAAGTGTTGTGCGGGATTTTATAGAGCCTGGAGGACAGACAGGCTTTCTCCTTCTATATATTCCTTTCTATTTTAATTGCCTTGTTTTTCTACTATTAGATTCTTATCTATACAAGCTCCCCCGCCTTTACATAGCATATTCTAAAGGTTCGAAAGGAGGAGAACCCATGTCCAAAACATGCCAGAAATTAGCAGATATTATTGGAGGACAGGTCATTACGGCTGCACCTGTTTGTGTTGTTCAACGCCTTAGAAATATAAATGCCACTATTTTAGGCAGAAGAACACGTTCACCATTGGCTCTTCCGTTTGCATTGTCATTTGAGAATAATAAAGGGGGCAACACATTAAACCTGGGTGAAACCGTGATACTTCAGCGGGAAATCAACCCGTTTATGTCAGCATTAAGAAAACGCGGACTGATTGTTACAGCCGTCCATAACCACTGGCTATTTGATAAACCGCGCCTTATGTACATGCACTGGGAGAATACAGGCAACCCTTTTAATTTCGCACGTGCGAGCTTCGAAGCGGCCGTAGAAGCAGGACTATTTAAAGGACGCGATTACTAAATTTTCAGGGCACCCCAAACTGATGAGGTGCCCTACATTTATAAGATTGACTTTTAAATGATACTTTCATGAAAGAGAGACATATTTTATAAAAGTGGAACTGAATGATGACATGAATGCACATCAACATGTTCGGAAATTTTCTTAATGGCCTGAGGCGCGGGACATCCAAGATTCAAAATGGCAAACTGTAAAAAACAAATCACTCTTACATATCAGATCGTAGGGAACAATCTCCCAGTGATTTTCTCCACCAACTTGACAGAACTTCATTGAAAGCTGGACGGACAGAATCAATCGAATCCATTTATCAAGTATACCGTGACATCCCAAATGCTTGCCGAAATATTGCAAAGCCCATAGTCTAAAGAACATTTTCTTTTTTCTTTTAAAATGGGCAAAAAACTCCAATTGACATGATTGACATGATGGGCGACTGATAGTTGTTGTTCAAGAGCCTCTTACGTAGAATGCGTACATTTTAAAATGGGTCACTTTTAAAATTTCTTCGAGATCTTGGCATTTTTAAAATGAAGGATAGAGCAATTCGCACCTTTTATAACTAGTCTCACCCCGACTGTCATTTGAACAAAATCATTTCCTCTTAACGCCGCACTTCGGTCATTTAAAGAGCAAAAGTTTTGTATACGGATTTACATTATTTTACAAAAGACTACTCGGCCTGTTTCTCAGAGGAGTTTGACTGTGAAGATGACCTATTCTTCTTATAAATTCGTGTAAAATAGTCATTTGTCACTTCTCTTACATCATTATTTAGTAATATGAGTGCCAAAACGTTAGGAACAACGATCAGAGCCAATAATATGTCGAGGAATTGCCATACAAACTTTAGTCCCCCGATCGCTCCGATAAAAATGGCAACCACATAAATAAATCGCATGACCTTGGAGAATGTTGTGCCAAATAAATATTCCGCCTGTTTCTCGCCGTAAAAAATAATGATCACGACAGTGGAGAGGACAAAAAAGAATAAACTGACCGCCATAAAGGTTCCAGCCAGCTGACTTCCGAAAACTTGGCTCCAAGCTTCTGTCACCATGGAAGAAGCTTGTTCCCGCTTAACCTCTTTCCATACCCCGGTCCCTAAAATAACAATAGCCGTTATTGTACAAATGATGAGTGTGTCGACAATTACTTCAAATATTCCCCAAAAACCTTGCTTGGCAGGATGATCAATCTTAGCCGTGGCATGGGCGATTGGCGCCGTTCCCATTCCTGCTTCATTGGAATAGGTTCCCCTCGCAAGCCCCCAGCGAATCGCGGCCGCAACTCCCGCACCGGCAAAGCCTCCGGCAGCTGAAATTGGCGTAAAAGCATGCTTAAAAATCATGGTGAATACGGACGGAATAACGGATATATTAGAAAATACAATGATGAGTGACCCGATAATATACACTCCAACCATAAAGGGGACAAACTTTTCCGCCACCTGGCCAATCCTGGAAATTCAACCATAAACGATGATCCCAACAAGAAACATTACGATCAGTCCTGTCACTTCTGGAGGTATATTAAAAGCGCCCTTAATCGTTGTTGACAATGAATTGGACTGCACCATCGTGCTTGCTACAATTTCCAGCATTAAGGCAAATGCGAAAAAGAGTGCGACAGGTTTCCACCCCAAACCTTTTTCGATATAATACATCGGTCCCCCGACCCATTCCCCTTTTTTATTCTTTTCACGATATTTGACACCCAATACAACCTCTGAATATTTAGATGCCATTCCAATTAATGAGACTAGCCACATCCAAAAAATAGCACCCGGCCCACCAAAAGCAATGGCAACCGGCACACCGATGATATTGGCAGCTCCGACAGTCGAAGCCAATGCGGAAGTTGCTGCCTGGAAAGGGGTTAATGTTCCTTCGCCAGAATCCGGTTTGCTCAGAATCTTCCCAAAAGTTTGCTTAATAATGTGAGGGAAATACTTGAACTGAAAAAAACCTAAACGAAAAGTAAGAAATAAACCGCCCCCCAGCAAAAGCAACATCATGGGAAGACCCCAAATCACTTCGGATATTTTCGAAATTAGCTCCATCAATTTTTCCAACAATCTTCTCTCCTTCGATCCGCAATAGCGCTTTCATTTAGTGCAGACGAAGAAAACGCTCCCCTTTATTTTTCTGCTATACGGAAAACGTTTCCATTCATGTTCATATTATAAACAACCCAGAAAAATTTGTCCATTGATTTTTTTACTTTATCAACTGAAAAAAAAGTTATTGACATAAAAAATACCCTCACCAAAGTGTGGAGGGTGGAGTGGTAACCGGGCTTCATCCCTTTCATATTATAAAATGTTCGTAACATGGGTTCATGATGTCTGTTCCGCTTTTCGAATAGGAGTTCATGATGTCAAAAGATGTCCCTGTACTCGCTCAATCCAGTAACTTATTTCAAGTCACGGTAAATCCACTGCGACAACTTACAATCGGTATTCTCTCTTCCATGCGAATACGCTTCAATCCTTTAAAGTCTGTCCCCCTAACATAAGCCCCATCATATCCACAATCCTTGTCAAATAAATGAACAAATGTCAACACCTCTGTCATAGCCTTTTTTTGTTCATAATGAAAATTTAACGTAGGAAAAAACCCTATAGCCTTTGTATCAAGGGTTAATAGAGTTGTGAATTCTGAGGATAAGTCTATAATTTTAATATGTTCTTACCATTTTCTTGCCACGGAAAAGGGAGAAGTACACTAAAAAACTAAATCTATAATCATTGTTTACACTAACTTTCGACTAGACTAATGATCGGGTTAGGAAATTAAAACTCTTGAGTAATGCAAAAGCTCTATCTGAAATATAGATAAAGAAAAAAGATGAAAAACAAAATCACATAAAAAAGAATTTTTTTCAATGAAGGCTTGGTAAATATATCAAAAATTGCTATTGATATAAGGATTATTAATGAAATAATCATTGTAGCTGTATTTAGGAAAAAGGTGATTAAAATACCTGTAAGTATCAACAGTAGTCCTATGATTGATTTTTCTTTCATTTTTTGACTCACTCCTAAAAACACAATCTGAAAATAATTCTAGCAGAAATCACCTTACCCAACATTTGACATAGAACCAACAAAAGAAGCCGTCCTCAAAATAGAAGACGACTTCAAGCTTGCTAAAATTATTAAATGAAAGCTACCATAGCTTATTCCACGAATGTTACCACACAATTACAATCTCCGTCATATGAACGCAGGTATGTATTGGTGGAGACGGTGGGAATCGAACCCACGTCCAAGAATATCGCCACTCAAGCTTCTACGAGTGTAGTCGATATATTAGCGTTTCGCGTCTTCTTCGGCCTATCGACGGGCTTCCAAAGCGCTAGCCTGATTCATCTCTTCCATGGTCCCCAGGCGGAGGACTTCCGGCGTAGCCCACTGAGAGTGAGACCCTGACCCTACCACATGGGCGATGGAGGGAGGATCCGCTTAGGCCTTATTAGGCAGCTAAAGCGAGGTTATCGTTAGATTTGCCAGTTATTATTGGCGTTGACGTTTTTTACGAGGACGATCCCCTCGACTCGCAACTCGAGCTCGATCTATCCCTGTCGAATCCAAAACGTCCCCATGAAATGAGAAACACCTTTAAAAAGGATCGTTTCGGGAGTACCTGTCTGTCAGGTACAAATTATATTATAGCAGAAAACGCAAATAATGCAAGACTTGTCACTCGAGTTTACATTTTTTGGCGTTCACGAAATGCTCTTTCGATATCCCGTTTCGCTTCCTTCCGTCTTAGATCTTCGCGTTTATCATATTGCTTTTTCCCTTTTCCGAGACCGATAAGAATTTTGGCAAATCCGTTTTTCAAATAGAGCTTTAACGGAACAAGTGTATATCCTTGTTCTTTCGTTTCCCCGATCAGCTTATTGATTTGTTTGCGGTGCAACAGCAATTTCCTCGTTCGGAGCGGATCGTGATTATATCGGTTTCCCTGTTCATAGGGGCTAATATGCATGTTATGAAGAAATACTTCGCCGTTTTGTATGCGGGCATAAGCATCTTTTAAGTTGACCCGTCCCGCGCGGATCGATTTAATTTCCGTTCCTTTTAAAACAATCCCTGCTTCATACGTGTCTTCTATAAAATAGTCATGGTTCGCTTTTCTGTTTTGAGCGACCAGCTTTCCTTCTCCCTTCGCCATTCTGATTTCCCTCCCTTGCCGTTTTCTCTTCGGACAATTATAACATGAAACGGAAAAAGGTTAGAAGTTTGGCCCTCTAACCTTTTCGTTTTTTCCCGCGCTTACGCCGAACATTGGCGGGTGTATTTTCGTATGACTTTTTCTTTTTTCTCGGGCGCCTTGTCGTCCATTCCCCTTCTTCATGGCCTTGGGGTCCCTTGCTCTTGCCATTCCCATTTTTCAATTTGACAATTTTGAGTTTGCCTTCTTCAGGCTGCTTGCGGCTTTTTTTCATGTCGGCGATTTCAAAATCGATCGCATGTTCATCTTTGTTGACATTAATGACGCGTACAGTAATTTCGTCGCCTATCCGGAATACATTCCCAGTCCGTTCGCCGATCATGGCAAATTGCCGGTCATCATAGTGATAGTAATCATCGGTCATGTAACTGACGTGGACCAAGCCTTCAATCGTATTGGGCAGTTCAACAAACAACCCGAAATTTGTGACGGAACTGATGATGCCATCAAATTCCTCACCAATTTTATCTTCCATAAACTCCGCTTTTTTCAGCTCGTCCGTATCTCTTTCCGCATCCACTGCCCGACGCTCCATTTTTGATGAATGGTGGGCGATATCCGCCAATTTTTCTTTCCAAATTTCACGCGTTGTCTCGTCCATTTTCCCTTCAAATAAATAGGTCCTGATCAGCCGATGAACGATCAAATCAGGGTATCTGCGGATCGGTGAAGTAAAATGCGTGTAAAATTTCGTCGACAACCCGAAGTGTCCGATACTCTTTGGATCATACTTGGCCTGTTGCATGGAACGGAGCATGACGGTCGAGACAACCATTTCTTCCGGCTTTTCCCGAACAGCCTCGATGATTTCTTGCAAAGCCCGCGGATGGATGGAATTGGCTGTGCCTCTGACAAGAAGACCAAAGTTCGTTATGAATTCAAAAAAACGCTGTAATTTTTCTTCTTTAGGGTCTTCATGAATCCGGTAAATAAACGGAACATCCAGCCAATGAAAATGCTCAGCAACCGTTTCATTGGCCGCCAACATGAACTCCTCGATAATGCGTTCGCCAATGGAGCGCTCCCTGACCACAACATCGACCGGTTTTCCTTCCTCATCCACAATCACTTTCGCCTCTTTGAAATCAAAATCAATCGCGCCACGTTTCATTCGCTTATGCTGCAAAATGCCCTGAAGCTCTTCCATCAACTCAAACATGGGAACAAGAGGCTCATATTTTGCTCGGAGCTCTGGATCTTTGTCGATCAAAATTTTATTGACATCGGAATAGGTCATCCGTTCGGTAGTACGGATGATCCCTGGAAAAATCTCATGGTTTACGACTTCTCCTTGCGGATTGATTTCCATTTCGCAAGACAAGGTAAAGCGGTCCACTTGCGGATTGAGTGAGCAAATTCCATTCGACAATCGATGGGGAATCATCGGGATTACCCGATCGACCAAGTAGACACTCGTACCGCGTTCAAACGCTTCCCGATCAATCGGTGAGCCTTCCGTTACATAGTGGCTTACATCGGCAATATGGACGCCCAATTTATAATGGCCATTCTCGAGTTTGGAAAGCGTCACGGCATCGTCAAGGTCTTTGGCGTCTGCGCCATCAATTGTGACAATCGTTTCATTTCGCAAATCACGCCTATCTCCTATTTCACTTTCGACAATCTCCTCTGGAATGCTGTTCGCCTGCTCCATGACTTCATCTGGAAAAGCGAGTGGCAAACCATGCTTATAAATGATCGATACGATATCCACGCCCGGATCGTTTTTATGCCCAAGGATTTTTACAACTTCACCTTCGGCATTTTTCCGATTTTCTGGATAGGCGGTAAGGCGAACAACCACTTTGTGCCCTTCAACCGCTCCCATATTGGCATTTTTCGGGATAAAAATGTCATCTGCAATTTTCGGATCATCCGGTATTACAAAACCGAAGTATTGGCTTTCATTGTAAGTGCCGACAACCTGAACCGTCCCCCGCTTTAAGATGCGGACAACAGCACCCTCTCTCCGGGAACCAGAACTGGAAGGTGATACTCTGACAAGGACATGATCGCCATGCATCGCCCCATTTTTTTCATGAGGGGGGATAAAAACATCATCCATTCCCGCCTCATCCGGAATGAGAAAGGCAAATCCTTTAGCATGGCCTGTCAATACCCCGCGAACGAGATTCATTTTTTCCGGAACGCCATATCGATTGCTTCTTGTCCTGACGACAAGCCCCATTTCTTCCATCTGTACAAGCGCCTTTACAAAATCTTTGAATTCTTCCGATCCTTCAACTTGAAAAACTTCTTCCAATTCCTTGACGGTTAGTGGCTTGTAGGCTTCTTCTCTCATATACGCCAATATTTTGTCCACTTGATGCTGTATTTGTTCTTCCATATACATCTCTCCTTAAAATAACCCTAAACGGACCAATCAAGCCCTTCGAGGAAACTTAGTATATCTTCGTGCAATTGTTCTTTTTCCTCTCCAAGAGTAATCACATGGGAGGAATTCTCATACCATTTCAACTCTTTTTGAATGGATTCCGATTTGTCATATATAATATTTGCGCTGTCGGGGTTTACTATATGATCATGCCGCGCCTGTACTACGAAAAGAGGGGCATAAATCATATCGACACAATCCCGCACATCGCCAATCAGCTGTTGAAGCGCCCTTAATGTTTTCATCGGTCTTTCTTGAAACTGTTCCATCTCTTGTTCGATCTGTTCTTTGGACTTTCCTTCAAACTGTTTATATTCACGCGCATATTGTAATATCCCCTGATACATGACTTCTTCACTCTTTATATACATCGGGGCACACATCGGAACAATTCCTTTTACCGGAACAGTGTAACCCAATTTCAGGGAAAATACTCCTCCAAGCGACAGCCCGGCAACAGCAATCTCCTCATACCCTTTTTCTTGTAAAAATTGATAGCCTTCCATTACATCCTGCCACCAATCATTCGGACCGGTCACAACCAACTCTTCAGGAGGCACCCCATGTCCTTTATATTGGGGCGCATGACAGGTATATCCTTTTTTTTCCAAAAACCTGCCGAGCATTCTCACGTCTGCAGTGCTTCCCGTGAATCCGTGCAACAACAAGACAGCCCGCTTCCCGGCTTCAAACAAAAAGGGTTTCGGTGGTTTTATCTTCATGGTCTTTCTCCTTCTATATCTTCCTTTATTTACACTATTACCCTATTTTAAGCAAAGTAACAGTTTCAGGCAAAATAAAAACCCGGTTATCATTGAAACCAGGTTTGTGTCAACATTATACTTCAAAAAAAGCAACGGCCATTGTTAGTACAAAAAATAATATCGAAAGTACGACTGTGATTCTCTGGAGCACTAGATCCATTCCGCGAGCTTTTTGTTTTCCAAAAAGCTGCTCCGCCCCTCCGGAAATAGCGCCTGAAAGACCTGCACTTTTTCCAGATTGCAATAATACAACAATAATCAATGCAATTGAAACAATAATTAATAAAGTAATGGCCAATGTATGCACTGGTACACACCTCCCGAGCCTGCCTACAGTAATTTTAATGTAGCATAAACAGCCTTTCTGCACAAGAGTGCTTTTTACACCGTCAAACTGCCCCCGCCGGCGTTTCATCTTTCGGTAATCAAAACGTGACTAATAATCGGGAAAAGTCGGCATGAATGATGTCCGAATACGATAGCGATCAGAATGACCATACATAGCCCTTTTTTCAGCAACGACTAGAGGGTACGCTTTCTCGGCAACGTATAAAGGGTGAAGAGGGCCCCAACATTTATACTTTAGTTTTCCTTTTACGACCGACTTTAGCGATTACGACCACTTTTTCGATTACTGGCCGCTTCCATGTAATGATTCGCACCCATCCATTCTCCACACCCCATCCGCAATCTCTTCATTTAATGCTGAAGGGCTGGGCATAAGTTGGAAGCTGATGGATATTCGTAAAGAACTTAAAAATAAAACCGCGTGAAATCAAGGGTTAACCACCAGGGCTTTTAAACTTGATTCCATGCGGTTTATTCGTTTTTACAAGGCTTTGTCCCAGCCTAAAGGCTCGTTTTAACTTTCTGAAGCAGTTAGCCCGGCAAGGCGGCTGATCGTTCCAGTAATCAGGATGGCGACTAAGGCGGGAACAAGCCAGCCAAGCCCTTGCTTATATAACGGTAATGTTTGTTCGTAAAAAGAAATAATAGGTAACATCCAATCAAAATAAGGAATTTTAATCAGGTCACAAAATGTTTTGAAACCATCTATGATACTTATGCAAAATGTCAACGCCGCCACTGACACATAAACAAGCCGGGCATGGTTGAATAGCGGTGACAGAAAGGTCAGAAGCATCAGCACTACGGCAAGCGGATAAAGGAACATAAGAATTGGAATTGAATAATTGATGATGTTCGCCAATCCGAAGTTCGCAATTATAAAAGAAAGCAGTGAAAAGAAAATGACGAACCATTTGTAACTTACCTTTGGAATCAATGTATGAAAATACTCACCGCAAGCTGTCATTAACCCGATGCTTGTCGTTAAACATGCTAATATAATAATGATTGCCAATATAATAGAACCGAATGTTCCGAAATAATAGGTAGATGCGTGACTGAGGACAGGGCCTCCTGTTTCAAAAAGGCCAAATTCTTTTGTGCTCGTCGCGCCAAGAAAAGCAATCCCCACATAAATGACAGAAAGAAAGAAAATGGCGACAATTCCAGATTTAATGGTTGCGGATAATACGCCGGCCTTTGTCGTCACTCCAATAGAGCTGATCGCATTGATCACAATGATTCCGAAAACAAGTGAGGCAAGTGCATCCATCGTATTATACCCTTCCATAAATCCTTTCACAAAAGCACCGCTGGCATATGCTTCTTGTGGTGACTCGATCGATCCGATCGGATTTACCAGCGCAGTGATTAATAATACAGCAAGTAAAATGATAATCCCCGGCGCAAGAATTTTACCAATTCGATCGACTAATTTCGATGGATTTAAAGAAAGCCATGTTGTCACAGCAAAAAATATAAATGTAAAAATAAATAGTCCGGTTTTTGTGAAATCTGCTTCTATAAAAGGAGAAATGCCAATATCAAAAGCAACAGCCCCTGTACGAGGCGCGGCGAAAAATGGCCCGATTGTCAAATAAAGAAGTGCGGTAAAAATGATGCCATACCACGGATGAATTCTGCTGGCAAGCTCCTGAAGATTCCTGCTTCCCGAAAAACCCATTGCCAACACCCCGAGGAAAGGCAGTCCGGTTCCGGTTATTAAAAATCCAAATACGGCAGGCCAAATGTTTGTACCGGCATTTTGACCAAGCGATGCAGGAAAAATCAAATTTCCGGCTCCAAAGAATAATGCGAATAACATAACGCCAATAACAAAATATGATGAAAATGTCAGGTTTTTACTCAAAATATAGCTCCCCCTAAGATGTGTTCCTCTACTATTTCATTCGATTATGTGTACTATCCTACTCTTTTTTACGACAGCTTGCAATGTATGACCTAAAATCTAAAAACGCGATCTATCCCGTTGTAGATACTCGAAATAAAAACCGGTTTTTTATGTCAGTTACACCTTTTTCTCCCTGCTTATCTCCATTTGCCCCGGAAGCTTCCAAGACATGGCGACAATCAATAAGCAAAAAGTAAAGCAAACCATCGCGACAAGGTGAAATTGGGACAAATCCAATTGGCGGTTGAACGTTAGACCGAGCAAGCTTCCCGAGAGGATAGAGCCAAGATAACGGCTTGTCTGAAATAGGCCTGAAGCCGTTCCCGTGTCTTCCGGGTTCACATGTTCATACAAAGCCGTTTGGGTCGAAATATTGTTAAATCCATTACTCATTCCCAGTACAGCCATAATAACGAGCAGCCAAAGAAGCGGGGAAGTTTCCCTGTAGGTCAACAAGAGCCCCGTCCCGATTAAAAGCAAAACCGCTCCAATCATCATCGGCAATTTCGAACCATGCCTGTCAATGAGTCCGCCGGCAATAGGTGAAACAATTACACCAAACCCCGCCAGTGCCAGCATGATCAAACCAGTGCGCTCCTCTGTATAGCCCTGCACTTGTTGCAAAAAAGTCGGAAAACCGAAAAAATAGCAATAATAAACCGTATTAATACTTGTAAACTGCAAATAGACCATCGTCACATTCCGGTTCTTTTTCAAGCTTTGTATATCAATAAATGGTTCATTATGCCCTTTTTCCTGAACGTAAAATAAAATGCCGCCCACCAAAAAGATCAGCAATGCCCACCAGCGAATATATCCATCCAGGGATAATAAAAACAAAATTAAGCCGACAATGGAAGCGATAAAAAGAAAAATTCCTTTAAAGTCGATACGCCGGATATCAATCGTTCCACTCTCGGTTTTGGGCAAAATAAAAATGGCTAAGACAAAACCGATGATTGTGAATGGGAAGTTGATCCAAAAAATGGCGTGCCAATCCCACGCCGCGATGAGAAAACCGCTTATGGAGGGACCAAATGCCGCTGAAGTCGAAGCAAAGACAGATAACACGGCCAAAGCGTGCGCCTGGTTTTTTGAAATATGAGAGCGGACCATGCTCATGCCGCTCGGAAATAATGCGGAACTCCCAATTGCCTGTAATGCCCGGCAGCCAAGCAGAAACAAAAAGTTAGGAGAAAACAGGGCTAATAGACACGCTGCAGTCACGATGATTAACCCGGACAAAAATAGTTTTTTTGCGCCAAACATGTCACTTAATTTTCCCATCACCGGCTGACCCGCTGCGCTTGCCAAATAAAAAATGGAGATGAGCCAAGAAACATCCGCAAACGACAATTGATAGTCATGCTGCAAACGCGTCAAAGCAACTGAAATCATTGACGAATTTAACGGATTCAGCATAGTGCCAAGCCCGATGGTCAATACGAATATCCACTGCTTTTTTTCCATGTATTTCGCCATTTCATCACCTGTTTTTTATACGGCTCGTTACATTCATGCTCCGAATTACTATAGAACAGATTTTTCAAACAGACAACTATTTAAGTTTAACGGAACTGCCGGAAAGATAAAAGTGGAAGATTTCTGTCAGAGGAACAAGTGTAAGGGGAATGGTTGGAGCCAAAGGGCCCGGCGCATCGCCAGACCCTTTGCCCACATTATTTTATATTGTAAAACGCATTGACACCCGCGTAGCTCGCCGCATCTCCAAGTACATCTTCGATACGAAGCAGTTGGTTATATTTGGCAACACGGTCCGTGCGGGACGGGGCCCCTGTTTTGATTTGGCCGGCGTTTGTCGCAACGGCGATATCGGCAATTGTGGTGTCTTCCGTTTCACCTGAACGATGGGAAATCACCGCCGTATAGCCGGCACGCTTTGCCATTTCAATCGCATCAAATGTTTCGGTCAACGTGCCGATTTGATTTACTTTAATTAAAATGGAATTGCCAACACCTTCTTCAATACCGCGCGCAAGCTTTTTCGTATTTGTCACAAACAAGTCGTCCCCGACAAGCTGTACCTTGGAGCCGATCCGCTCTGTCAGGAGTTTATGGCCTTCCCAGTCATTTTCATCCAGACCATCTTCGATTGAAATGATCGGATATTTATTGACGAGCTCTTCATACCACTTGACCATTTCTTCAGATGTTCTGACAATTCCCTCACCTTTCAAGTGGTACTTGCCGTCTTCTCTGTTATACATTTCCGAAGAAGCAACATCCATTGCCAACTTGATCTCTTCACCCGGTTTATAGCCGGCTTTTTCAATCGCTGTCATTAACGTTTCAAGCGCTTCTTCGTTGGATTTCAAGTTTGGCGCAAACCCTCCCTCGTCTCCAACGCTTGTACTCAAACCCTTTTCCTTCAAAACAGCTTTTAAGCTGTGAAAAATCTCTGCACCAATGCGGAGCGCCTCTTTAAAGCTGGAAGCTCCGACAGGCATGACCATAAATTCCTGGATATCCACGTTATTATCGGCATGCTCCCCGCCATTTAAAATATTCATCATCGGCACTGGAAGCTGTTTGGCATTAAATCCTCCCAAGTATTGATAAAGTTGCATGTCCAAATAATCCGCAGCAGCATGGGCAACTGCCATGGATACTCCCAAAATGGCATTGGCGCCCAATTTTCCTTTATTATCTGTTCCGTCAAGTTCCATCAACGCCATGTCAATTCCAACCTGATCAGTCACATCGTATCCGATGAGTTCTTCGGCAATCACTTCGTTAACATGGTTGACGGCTTTTTCAACGCCTTTTCCGAAATAGCGGTCTTTGTCGCCATCACGGAGTTCAACTGCTTCATATTCACCAGTGGATGCCCCACTCGGAACAAGAGCCCTTCCGAAAGCTCCTGTCTCTGTATAAACCTCGACTTCCACCGTTGGATTACCGCGGGAATCCAACACTTCTCTGGCATAAACATTTGCTATGAATGGCATCGATATCTCCCCTTAAAAAAATGAAGTTTTATTTGATCAAGCTGCTGCCTGTCATTTCTGGCGGCTGTTCTACATTTAGCAAATCGAGCATCGTTGGCGCAAGATCGGCGAGAATGCCCCCATCGCGAAGCTGAAGGCCATGTTTTGTTACGATAACAGGCACCGGATTGGTCGTATGGGCTGTCATCGGGGTGCCTTCCGGTGTCACAACTTCATCCGCGTTGCCATGATCTGCCGTAATGATCGCCGCTCCCCCTTTTTCCAAAATCAAATCCACTACTTTGCCGAGACATTCATCAACTGCTTCCACCGCTTGTATGGTTGGCTCTAGCATGCCGGAATGTCCGACCATATCAGGATTGGCATAGTTTAAAATAATCACATCGAATATATCTTTTTGGATTTCTTCACATAATGCTTCTGTCACTTCATAAGCGCTCATTTCAGGCTTTAAATCATAAGTGGCCACTTTAGGCGAATCAATCAATATCCGCTTTTCACCCGGAAATGGCGCTTCTCTGCCGCCACTCATAAAAAAAGTAACATGCGGATATTTTTCCGTTTCCGCGATGCGCAGTTGCTGAAGCCCATGACGGGACACTACTTCTCCCAGCGTCTGCTCCAAGTCCACTGTTTTAAAAGCCACATGTCCGTCCACTGTTTCAGAATAGTGGGTCATGCAGACAAAATACAAATCTTTCGGCCTGTTTTTACCTCTGTCAAACGAAGGAAAATCTTTGTTTGTAAACACATTGGAAATTTGGATCGCCCGGTCGGGCCTGAAATTGAAAAAGATGACCGAATCACCACTGTCAATAGTCGCATTTGGTTTTCCATTTTCATCCGTAATAATAGATGGAAGCATAAACTCATCAAATATGCCTTGTTTATAAGAATCTTCCACCATTTGAAGCGGATCTGTGTATTGCGGTCCTTCTCCGAAAGCCATTGCCCGATAGGCTTTTTCCACACGATCCCAACGCTTGTCGCGATCCATTGAATAATACCTGCCGGAAACGGTGGCAAACTTTCCAACACCGCATTCTTTCATTTTCGCTTCTGTTTCTCGAAGGTAACGCTCAGCCGTTTGCGGCCCGACGTCCCGTCCATCCAATATGGCGTGTACATATACGTCTTTTATTCCTTCTTCAACTGCCAGTTTTAATAAAGCATGAAGGTGGTCGATATGACTATGCACGCCTCCATCAGAAAGTAAACCGAGCAAGTGGAGTTTTTTGCCGTTTTTCTTTGCATGGGCAAGGGCTTCCTGAATGGTTTCATTTTTTGCAAATTCACCATTTCGAATGGCAATGTTCACTCTCGTTAAACTTTGGTAAACAATCCGTCCTGCCCCGATATTTAAATGTCCTACTTCGGAATTGCCCATTTGCCCTTCTGGAAGGCCGACTGCTTCACCGCATGCTGTCAGTGTATTATGGGGGTACATATTCCAATAGCGGTCAAAGTTCGGCTTATTTGCCTGGGCAACAGCGTTCCCATGCCCTTCCTCTCTTAATGCGAAGCCGTCTAAAATGATTAAGGCTACTGGGGATTTACCCATTGGCGGCCGCCTCCAATAAGCGAAGGAATGAGTGTGGGTCAAGACTTGCTCCGCCAACCAAAGCCCCGTCAATTTCCGGCTTTGCCATCAATTCATCAATATTGCCGGGATTAACGCTTCCTCCATAGAGAATTTTCACTGATTGTGCCGCAGAACCGGAATAACTGCTTTCAACAACTTGGCGGATATGTCCGCATACCTCATTGGCATCTTCTGCTGTCGATGATTTTCCAGTGCCGATCGCCCAAATAGGCTCATAAGCAATGATCAATTGTTTTACCTGTTCTTCGGTCAACCCTTGAAGGGCTTTTGACACTTGATTAGCCACATGCCCTTTTGTTTCATTTCGCTCCCTCTGCTCCAATGTCTCCCCGACACAGATGATCGGCTTAATGTTATGACGAAAAGCGGCCGCTGTTTTTTTGTTGACGGATTCATCTGTTTCATTAAACATGTCCCTGCGCTCGGAATGGCCGATAATGCAATAAGACACACCTAAATCCTCCAGGGCCGCAGGACTGATTTCTCCCGTAAAGGCTCCGCTTTCTTCATAATGCATAGTCTGCGCTCCAATATGTACATTATAGCCATCAACCGCCGCCAAGAGCCGGTCTAAAAACAGGGCCGGTGCGCAAATGATCGAGTCAACCTTGGAGCGGTCGGGAACAAGCCCTTTTACTTCATTCGCGAAATCGACCGCTTCTTGTATCGTTTTATTCATTTTCCAGTTACCTGCTATCAACGGTTTTCGCATACCATACATCCTTTCTTTTCTGTACGAAAGCACCTGTTATTCGGAATGACGGTCATCCAGCGCAGCAATGCCCGGCAAATCTTTTCCTTCCATAAATTCGAGCGATGCTCCCCCGCCTGTCGAAATATGGTCCATCTTTTCCGAAAGGCCAAAATGTTCCACCGCTCTGGCAGAATCGCCGCCGCCGATGATCGTATATGTATTGTCCGCTTCTGCAAGCGCTTGGGCGACACCTTTCGTTCCTTGAGCGAAAGGCTCCATTTCAAATACACCCATTGGCCCATTCCAAATGACAAGCTTCGATTTTTTTATGACATTGCTGTACAGCTCGGTTGTTTTGGGACCGATGTCCAAGGCTAGCCATCCAGAAGGAATCTGTTCAATATCGACTACCTTCGTTTGAGCATGTTCAGAAAAAGAATCTGCTACAATTGCATCAATCGGCAATAGAAATTGTACGCCTTTTTCCTCCGCTTTTTTCATAAAGCTTTTGGCAAGTTCTATTTTATCTTCTTCAAGCAGCGAATTTCCGATATCGTGACCTTGGGCTTTGACAAACGTAAAGGCAAGCCCGCCACCAATCATTAAATGATCTACTTTGTCAAGAAGATTATCAATAACACCAATCTTGTCCTTCACTTTTGCGCCGCCAATAATCGCCGTAAAAGGCCTCTGAGGATTGGACAATGCGTTGCCCAGCACTTCCAATTCCTTTTCAATTAAAAAGCCGGCAGCGGAAGGCAAGTATTTTGCCACCCCTTCTGTAGAAACATGGGCGCGGTGCGCAGTGCCAAAGGCATCGTTGACATATAGTTCGGCCAGGTTGGCAAACGCCTTCGCAAGCTCCGCATCATTTTTTTCCTCTCCTGGATGAAATCTCACATTTTCCAGCAATAAAATATCGCCTTCCCGGAGTTCGGAAACTTGCTTTTCAACCTCTTCGCCGATGACTTCCCTTGTGTAATGAATGCTTCTCTCCAATAATTCCTCAAGGCGTTTTGCAACCGGCGCCAACCGCAATTCTTCGACAATCTTGCCTTTTGGCCGTCCCATATGGCTTGCCAGTATGACCATTGCGCCATTATCAGACAAATGCCGAATCGTTGGCAAAGCCGCCCGAATCCTTGTATCATCGGCGATCACTCCACCATCCATCGGCACATTAAAATCCACGCGGCAAAAAACTCGTTTCCCTTTTACTTGTAAATCATTTATTGTTTTCTTCCTCACTTGGACAGCCTCCTATTTCAAGCAGAAAATAAGAGAGTGGGTCTTTCCCGCTCCCTTTTTTTATTTCCCCTCTATATTATAGATGCCAACCCGTGATTTATCCAATACTATTCTCCATTTTTCATGCTAATCCGCGTTTGGCGATATATTCCGCCAAATCGACAAGACGATTGGAGTAGCCCGTTTCGTTGTCATACCAAGAGACAACCTTAACCATATTTCCATCTAATACCATCGTCGAAAGAGCATCCACAATGGATGAATGGGCGTTCCCGTTGAAATCCCGGGAAACAAGCGGCGTTTCGCAATAAGCGAGAATACCCGCCAATTCCCCTTCCGCGGCGGCTTGCAATGTTGCATTCACCTCTTCGGCCGTAGCAGGCTTTTCCAGTTCCGCGACCAAATCAACGACTGACACGTTCGGGGTCGGAACCCGCATCGCCATTCCGTTCAACTTGCCTTTTAACTCCGGAAGCACAAGAGAGACAGCTTTTGCGGCGCCTGTTGAAGTCGGAATAATCGATTCGGCGGCAGCTCGAGCCCGTCGGTAATCCTTGTGGGGAAGGTCCAGGATTTGCTGGTCATTCGTATAAGAGTGAACCGTGGTCATCATTCCGCGGCGTATGCCGAACTCCTGATGAAGCACTTTCGCAAGAGGGGCCAGACTGTTTGTTGTACAAGATGCATTGGAAAGAATATGATCATTCGCCGGATCATATTTCTCCTCGTTCACGCCCATGACTATCGTGATATCTTCATCAGTTGCAGGCGCAGATATAATGACTTTTTTTGCCCCAGCCTCCAAATGTTTGGCCGCATCGTTCCGTTTTGTAAAACGGCCAGTTGATTCGATGACAATATCAACACCAAGGTCTCCCCATTTCAATTGAGACGGATCCCTTTCAGCCATCACCTGTAAGCGCTGGCCATCCACTAAGATGTCATTGCCTTCAACTGTAATGTCATTCCGAAGTGTGCCGTGAACCGAGTCATATTTTAGCAAGTGCGCCAACATGTTCGCGTCCGTCAAATCATTCACTGCCACAATGTCGACACTTGGATTGTCCAAGGCCGCCCGAAACACATTTCTGCCAATTCTTCCAAACCCGTTAATTCCTATTTTCACTGTCATCATGTATGTCCTCCTTCAAAGGTTGCTGTTTATATGTTTGTCAGTGCTTTGAACAATTCTTTGGCCGCACCCTCATCTGTAATAAACACCGTGTTGGGTGGAGCACTTTTCATATAAGATTGGATCGCTTTTGCTTTTGACTTTCCTCCGGCAACCGCAACGGCATGACGGGCGCGGTGCAGATCTGCCAATTGCAAGCCGACAGTGGATACCTTATGGACAACTTCTCCCTCGATATTAAAGTAATAGCCAAATGCCTCCCCCACTGCCTGCTCTTTGAGCAGTTTATCCATATCTGCATCGTTCGTGTTTCGCCGTGTTGCCATTTTAATGGCATCCCCGATTCCGTGTAATACGATATTAGCCGATTGAATCAAATTTAATACTTCCGATATATTGGGATCTTGCAAAAGCGACTCACGTACTTTTTCACTCACCTGATCCGGAATATATAATGCCCGATGGCTCCCGCCCGTTTGTTCGGCCATTTTGGCGCAAATAGAGTTGGCTTGATTTTTCACATCATCCCCAACGCCTCCCCGGGCAGGTACAAATAGTATCTGTTTTCCTTTACCGATTTCCCGTGTCATCATTTCCGCGGCGCAGGCCATTGTTGTCCCACCGGTCACGGCAATGATATTTTGGGCTTTCAAAATCTTTTTTAATTGATCGGCACAGGCCTGGCCCAACTCTTCCTTGACAACAGGAGTGTCGTCTGAATCGCCGGGAATAATTTTCACTTCAGCGATTCCGAGCAGCCTGTTCAACTGCTCTTCGAGTTCATGAATCCCTGTTATCCCGCGAACTAATTCAGCCAGCTCCTTCAGTAGCACCATGCCGTCATCTGTAATTTCCATTCCCGCCGGCCGTGCCGATATCAGTTGCCGCTCTTTTAAAAAGTCAACCTCGCTTCTGAGTACACGTTCCGTCATATCGAGCATATGTGCGAGCGGTCTTCTTCCGATAGGTCCTGTCAATTGAATGGACTTTAAAATTTGGTACCGCTTTTGGATGATCTTAAGGAGATCTGGCACCAGCTTTTGTTGAAGTTTTAACAGTTTTTGCAATATGCGACCCCCTCAAAATCGTCCCACATGGACGTTTTTTGTCCCAATTCATCAAAAAAAAAAGAAACCTGTTACCTTCATACTGATTGTAACAGGTACGCAGCAACGTTTCAACTTTCAAATTTACGTAATTGATCTTCTATCGTGACAGGATCGATCATCCCATATTGAACAATTTTTCCACGAATTTCTACTACCGGGATCATTAAGCCGAATTTTTCTGTTAAATCATCACTTTCGTCAATGTCTTTTTCAATTAACTCATACGAATATTTTCGTTGAAGCATTTGTAAAACCAGCAGTCCCTCATCGCAGAGGGGGCATTTTTTTCTTGTATAATAATAAACTTCCATGTTGTATTCCATTCCTTACTCATACCGTTTTCTTTTCGTGGATGAAGGGATGCGGAGCTGTTCCCGATATTTGGCTACCGTTCTTCTGGAGAGCTTCAACCCTTTTTCCTTCAGCCTATCCGCGATTAATTGGTCGGAAAGAGGCTTCTTTTTGTCTTCTTTGGCTATCATTGCCTCGATCAGCGCTTTCGCCTGAGCGGCAGAAGCCTGTTCGGTATCCGAATTGGCTCCGGTTTGGAGAGCTTGCGAGAAGAATCTCTTTAGTTCATGCATACCGCTTGGCGTTTGGATGTATTTGCCTCTAACGGCCCGGCTAACAGTTGATTCATGCATATCAATTTTTTCAGCCACATCCTTTAACGTGAGCGGTTTTAGATAACTCGGGCCTTTTAAAAAGAAATCCTGCTGTTCTTCCAAAATGGCCATGCCCACCTTCATCAAAGTTTGCTTCCGCTGTTCGATACTGCGCACAATCCAGCGGTAATCCTGGCGTTTATCATTTAAAAATTGCTTCACCTTTTCATCCGCAATTTGCGACATCGTATTATAATAGTCTGATTGGTAGCGAATGTCGGGAAGGTTCCTTTCAAACAGACGTAACTCAAGTGTTCCGTCATTGATTTCAAGAATAAGGTCCGGTATGACATATTGTGTCCTCTCATGATCAAACTGGATGCCGGGCCGCGGATCGAGTGTCGTGATAAAATCAGCCGCTTTTTGGATTTCTTGCAAGCTGACAGACAGTTGCTCAGAAAGGAGCTTCCATTTCTTCTCCGCAAACTCTGTGAAAAAGCCCGAGAGCAAATCGATCACAAGCGCCGGTGTGCTTTGCTTTCTTTTTGTTTGGAGCAGCAAACATTCCTGCAATGAACGGGCGGCGATTCCAGCCGGTTCAAGGCTTTGAATGATTTCAAGCACTTCTTCCGCTTCGTTTATAGTTGCTTGTTCGGCAGCAGCCGCTTCCTCCAGGGTAATCGTTAAATAACCGTTAGGATCCAGATTATATATAAACTGCTCTGCCAATTTGCGTTGCTTTTCCGATAACGCTTTCATCAAGAGCTGAGAAAACAAGTGATCCGCCAAATTTTCAGTCGGCTCCGCCATTTGTTCGAGCCACTTCTTTTGATCGTGTTCCTGGTTCGTTATTTTCCGCTTCTTCACCATGTCGTAGCGGGGATCGACGGACTGGACGATCGGTGATTCCAACTGGATGAGCGGATTTTCCATTTCTTTCATTTCAAGAAACGCCGTTAACTCATGGGCAGTGTATTGTAAAATGGTGATTGCTTGCTGCAATTCCTGTGTCATTGTCAAATTAAGCGTCTGTTTCTGTAGTAAAGCCGGTTCCATTTTCATTTGCCCTTCCTCCCCCCACAACTATTTTACTATATTTTGATTTTCGCGTATATAGAATCATTTTCTCGTCGCCTCACCCATCAGGCCTATTTTTCAGCGAACTAGGCCGTTGTACAACCGTTGGACGGTTGTCTTTCATAAGAATGAGTATACGATATTTTAAAAAGGAGGCTTTTTTCATGAGAATGTACCATAAGCCTTGCAGCTGCAAAAAACCGTGTAAGTGCGGCTATCCACCGGTCAAACCGGCTATGCAATTGCCCGCCAAAACGATGCCTGCCCAAATCAGCCCCACTAAGCAAAACACTGAATATGTCGGGCAAGATGTCTATATCCCGGTTATGCACCCGAGCCATACAACCCAAATCAACCATACGACTTATAAATACATGCATTCCTATCCACATACAAAATCTGCCGTCAACTCCATTTCGGAAGAACATTATTGTGTCTGCCCTCCAAAACACCATTGCGGCTGGAAGCATAAAAAATATTGGTAAATATGCAACATAAAGTCCAAATATGGGCTTTTTTCTCATAAAATGTCGAGCCTAATGGCACATGTAATCAATAAAAACTTGTTGTACAATGATGATAAGCAAGGTGAATGGCCTTGTAAATACCCCCTTTTTAGTATAGATGGAGACTTTGCCTCCCAGGAGGTTATCTCCTTTTTTTCTTTCCGTCCGGATATTCCGGGCTTTTTTTTCTAACAAAAAGGAAAAATGGGTCGACTGTACAAAAAAACACCAACAAATGTTGATGATTCAAGGCTTTAACCATTATGGCCATAAAAGATTTTATCGCTTCATATAATCACTTTGCTTGCACCTTGAAGAAATGTAGCTACATGAATGAGATCAGTTAAACCTACTCATATATTGATATTACTCAAGGTTGCGAAAAATGTCGAGAGAAATATTGTCAAGCGCAACAATCCTTACAAAAACGCTCTGCATGATGAGGGATTAAACGCACAATCACATGAATAGCGACTATACAGAGAAAAAATGCATTGGTAAATGTACACGGTTAGCGGACAGGCAAGGTCGAGACTATCCGAAAAGGAAGTATAAAGTCACGACGATTTAATCAAGTACGAAATCCCGGCCAACGCCGGGCCATTTATATGATTTAGTTACCGAGAGCCCGCTTGAGGATTAAGTTATCGCCAATATGTTCTTCATAGGCTACTTGGATATAATGGTAAAAGGTTCGCGCATACAGTGAGAGGGACGTTAAAGTGTATAAAAAACGGGAATCAAAGCGCCCCAGGCGGTTGACTCCCCAAACTTCACTATAATCTGTTTCATGTTATAAAGCACCGGATTCGTGCTAATAAATATAAGTGCTCATTTATTGGCTTTTAATATAGCCAAATGGCAGATCCCTATGGAAAGCGGGAAAGAAAATAATTTAAGAGGCCTTGCCTTTTTTATAGGCTTCTTTATATAATTCACTATACTTTTTATACTCTTTGGGGACTCGACTAGTTGAAAAAAGTTTCTTTCCTTTTTTGAATCCCGCCTTTCTAACTTCTGCTGCTTTTTTATTAGACTTAAACCCTTGCTTAAACCACTTGGAATAATCTTTATTGTTTTTATACTCTTTGGGAACTTTGACACTATAGTTAGTCTTTGCAAACTTTTTTCCCTCTTTAGTGATTGTCTTTTTTATGCCGGACCTGTAACCTTTGTTATAAGCTTTAACATATTCCTCGCGGTCGGTATTGCCAGGATTCATTTCTTCTTTTTTCTTACCGTGGTTTTTCCCCAATTTGTACTGCTCTTTTTTTATTTTTTCTATTCTTTCATCGTTGCCCGACTTAAAACCTTCTTTGAAAACGTCTACTCTATGATCCGGAACTTGATCTACATTAAGTTCTTCTTGATGTAATCCTTGATCATATCCCTTTTGATAATAATCTTTTTCATCTTGCTTATCGTTCCAGGTATCGTTATAACTTTTTTTAAACCCTTCCACGTAATGTGTTGACTTGTCGTTAAGATATTTATCAGGATCATTTACATTTTCCTCGAAATCTTTTGCAGCTTGGGCGGCTCCTTCTTTTACCCCCAATTGCCTCTCTTGTTCAGCCTTCTGTTT
The DNA here is from genome assembly GCF_037980985.1 of Siminovitchia sp. FSL H7-0308. Taxonomy (NCBI): domain Bacteria; kingdom Bacillati; phylum Bacillota; class Bacilli; order Caryophanales; family Bacillaceae; genus Siminovitchia; species Siminovitchia sp. FSL H7-0308. Next base: position 591,880 of record NZ_CP150282.1, on the reverse strand, counting down.
TTCTTCTTCCGCTTTTTTTCTTTCTTCTTCCGCTTTTTGTCTAGCTAATTCCTCTTGTTTGCGTTGTTCCTCCGTTTGCTTATTCACATTTGGAGTTTGAGTGGGTGCGCTGTTATTGGATGAACCTCCTCCCCCTCCGGAACTGCCACCATTATGATAATGATATTCTCCTTGCTTTAACCCCCACTTTTCGCAATTCGTTCTACAAGTATGCCCTCCATTTGCATCAGTTCTGCCAGGATGAGCATGAGAATAGCTTGGAATAATGAGCATAAAAATGAGAATGCAACATATCCCTGAAAAAATTTTTCTAAACAAGAGTATCTCCCCCTTCCACATACTGTATTTCGACAAAAGGATATATTTTTCTGCAACTAATTGCCCAAAATAACGTCCTCTCATAAAAGTTTTTTCGTGTTTTTTGATGTATCGTGTTTCATTTTTGTAAATATCCTTTTTGGATGCTACCCCTTATTGTTATAATAGACGCGAGGTGTTTCTTAATGAGCAATCATACATCATCCAAAGATGAAAGCTTTGGATCAAAGGTTTTTATTATTACGATCCTTACTTTATTGGTAGTAGGGGCAATTGCTTTTGTAATAGCAATTTATTATTTTGGGATTCTAGGTTTATTCAGCATATTAGGCGTCAAATACGATACTCTTTGGTCACTGTTTTTGTTTACCCTATTTTATTTTCTTTTAGGAATTATTGGCGATGGTGTCGTAAAAGTTTTGCTCTCTTTAATGAAGATTTCCGGAAAATGGTCAAAACTCCATATGAAAATGGGCCTATTCATGTTTTCATTTTTAGTAAACTGGGCTATCATTTCCTTTTTGGATGCATTCATGAATTCTATTGATTTGCAGTTCATTACGAAAATGATATTATCTTTAATTTTTGCAATAATAGATTTCGCAATGGAAACAGACGAAAAAAAGTCAGTGTAAAGTTGAATATTTTCATTGGGCATCATGACCACCTTTAACACTTTTTAAAGGCCCTCGTCGTTTCAATATCGGCCATGACCCATTCAATTTTCTGGAAGTTTATACAAATCATCGTAGGGTATTCAGCAATAAACTGGCCGTTCACATTCAAAGAATGTAAAGGATATCGAATCATTCCTTAAACAATTTTCGGCCTTATAGGATCCAATAACTAGTAAAGTTCGCAATTGTGAGAGCTTGGGAGCTGAGAAATATAAGCGGAAAGGCGAAGTAAATCCCTTTACAATCAGTATAATGAAACTTTATTTTAGTTATAGTTTTGTTTAATGAATTACCCACCTCAGTTGCTTGCAAGGTGAGGGCCTGAAAGTACAAAATCAGCCGAAGGAAAACACTTTGTTTTCTTCCGACTGATAGATTTTTGGGGCTTTTTAGAAGATCCCTGTTTGGCTTACAGTTTATCGAACACGCTCCAAGGGAGTCTGGCTCTCGCCAGGAAGCATGTTTCACAATATCGCTGATTCGTCGAGTATCATTTACCTTCACGCAATCTATACTGATAAAACATCAGAAAACCCTTAAATACTAGGACTGCGCCAATCGTATTACATGCTATCCTTAACCAATTGATGACCAAAAATTCGCGGGCGGTTTGTTTAAGAAAAGCAACTGAATGTACTTTATTTCCTTCGATAAACATAATCTCGTTTCGGGGCCATTCGAACACCATTGATATCAACCCTAATAAAATCATCACCATAATGCTTCCTAATATCCAGTAACGCGCTGCTTTTGCTTCCCAACTCAGGATTAAAGCTCCCAGGCCAGTCAACCAGCTTGCCAATCCAAGAGGAGGAAAGAAAGTGTGTGGACTGGCCACTTTCATAAAGTCCATTGAAATTTCAAATGAATTTGGAACATCGTGAAATATATTAGGATACACCATAAAAACTTCCAGAGCAAAAGCCCCCAACATAATCAACGTTACCCACAGGTAGGATAACATAAAGACATAAGCTATCTTTTGCTTCATTTTATTTCCTCTTTTCTAGTAGGGTAATGAAAATGCCATATACTTAATCTTTTATCCTCAGTAAAAAGATGGCATATGCTTTTTTCTGAGCTCAATTCCACAGCCAGAGTGAGTTCTATTACGTCCATTTTCATCAAATTGGCAAAAGTCTTTATAACCTGCCCATCCTGTAAAGGCAGCCTTCCGTTCATGCCCAACATCTGGAAACCTCATGATTGGCATTTTCTACAACGGTAACTATCTTATATATCCAATCCATAATACCTGTTATCAGATGGCTTCATCTCTAGACTCGCATTTTCATTTTATTCTCTTCGGTACTTTAAAACCGGAACCATAATAGATGAAATAACAGCAAGATAGATTGGCAAAAATTGAACCCCTATTGCTTTTTCAAATAGAATAACTCCAATCCCCCCTACTATATTTGATAATAGAAGCCCGGCAACAAAACCGCCGACAGCACCGATCAAAACCAACGAAATGAGTCCTCTCTTCTTATTCTCCACTTTTTTATCGGTTTTCTGCCCGCCTCTTTTGTACACTTTCACTAAACCAACACCTGTTACACACATTAAAAGTAAGCCCACAACCGGGTGAAGGGCGCCTAACCAGCCAACTTTCCAGCCCGAATTTGCAGTTAGGTACATCAAGAAAATGAGAAGAAAAATAGCCAACAACTCTTTGTAAATAAGGCCAAAAAATCTTCCCATCATTGAACAAATGATCATCAGTATAGGGAGCGTATAGCCAAACAAATGGACAAAATTTCTATGGGCGGCCCATGTTGCCGGATCTTTAAAAATAGACAAACCTGCCAGCAAAAATTGAATCAATAAACAAACTAAAAAAATAAAGCCCAATCCTATATACGTATTTTGAAGTAACGGCCTTCGTGACATTGTTTCATTCATATGATTCCCTCCGGTTTACGTTATTTACAACGTCATTTTATCCAGCCATTCTAACAACACTCTTATGAATTTCTTACATAAATATTAAATGTGGTTTTTTACAAAAAAAGCCGGGACAGAACCCTATAAAAATGAAAAGACCGCATGGAATCAAGTTTAGAAAACCTTGATTTCACGCGGTTTAGGTTTTATTCTCACGATTTTTAAGAATATCCATTAGCTTTCAACTTTTGTCCCGGTTCCTGCTTATCGTTTCAATCGGTACCCAACACCCCAAACGGTTTCAATATATTCTGGTTGGGAGGGGTTTTCCTCCATTTTTTCTCTAAGTCTTCTGATGTGTACCGTAACAGTCGTAATGTCGCCATAAAAATCAAATCCCCACACCTGTTCCAACAAATGTTCTTTGCTGAAGACCTGATTTGGTGAAGAAGCTAAAAAGACAAGCAAGTCGAACTCTTTGGCTGTCAATATTTTTTCCTGATCATGTACATATACTTTCCGAGTAGCAGGCTGTATGAGCAAATCTCTTATTTTTATTTCGTCCAGTGCTTTTTGGTCGCGGGATACAAGGCGGTCATATCTTGCTATATGAGCCTTTACCCTAGCTATTAATTTATTCGGATTGAAAGGTTTCTCAATATAGTCATCCGCACCACGCCCTAGTCCCCTAATCATGTCTATGTCTTCATTTTTAGCAGTCACCATGATGATTGGGATATCGGATATATCTCTCATTTGTTTGCAAATTTCGTAACCATCACTGTCGGGAAGCATAACATCTAAAAGAACTAACCGATACGATTTTTCTTTAAATAATTTGAGTCCTTCCCGCCCGTTTGTGGCAATATCAACTTCATATCCGTTCAATTCAAGATAGTCCCGCTCCAGCTCGGCAATACTCAGTTCATCTTCAATCACCAATATCCTGCTCAACATGATCCGCCTCCACTCGCTTTTTCAAAGTGAAATATATACGTAATCCTTGTCCAATATCACCTCTTGCCCAAACTGCCCCGCCGTGGCCATCAATGATTTTTTTAACGATCGCCAAGCCCAGTCCACTGCCTCCCGTAGTTGAATTGCGGGACACATCGGTGCGATAGAAACGGTCAAACAGATAGGGCAACTCATCTCTTGAAACACCCATCCCATTATCTTGAATTTCAATCAGCACCTCTTTGTTGTTTGATGTCAACTTGAATTTCAAATGTTTATTTTCCTTATCCATAAAACTAATGCTGTTTTGGACAATATTGGCAACGACACGATTCAGTTTTTCTCGATCGGCCATAACCAAATAAGAATGGCTGCGATCATATTCCAACGTTATGTGAATGTTTCGCTTGGCCAAATGGGGGCGTAAATCTTCCAAATAATCTTCGAAATACGCTAACAAATCCAATTCACGCATTTCATAAGGAACATGGGGTAAATCCAGTTTGGAGTACAGGAGCAGCTCGGAAATTAATGATTCCATTTCATCAGCTTTTTTTTCAACGATCTTTATATAGCGATCCATCTTTTCAGGTGTATTGGCTACTCCATCAGAAATGCCCCGAATGTATCCCTTGATGCTTGTCAAAGGGGTTTTCAAGTCATGCGAGATACTCGCTATTAACTCCTTCTGGTTTTCTTCATATTGTTTTTGTATATCATGTGCTTCCTTTAACTTACGCCTCATAATTTCAAAAGCATGGGCAAGTTCACTTAATTCATCGTTTGAACCTGTTACCTCCACTTTCGCATCAAGGTTTCCACTGCTGATTTCACGGGTCGCCTTCTTTAAATTTCGGAGTGGATTAATAATACTTTTTGACACTAAAAATGTCAAAAGCCCATTCGTTAAGATAAGTACAAAGATTAAAATGAAAAGCCTAATCGACAGAAAAAAATCCAGTGATGCTTTATTGATCTCACCTTTCAAAGGATAAAACAAAATATATCCAATAATCATTTCCAAAACAATAAATAAAATAACAGGAATGATCACCATGCCTATATTTGATAAAAGTAAACGTTTTTTGATGGACATCTATTCACCCCAATAATGAACTGCTATATAAAAGTGACTCAAACGGAGTGTACGAAACGAATCTTTTACACTCATTATTATCATTACCGATCTGATAACTTTTACAGAGATCAAACATACGCTCTTCAATGATGGGCGCTTTTGCGGGATTTAACCTTGAGGTATTTCAACTACTCTCCTTTCGCCTTCCCTGCTTTGAGCGTTGTCGGCTCATCAGCGAAAGTAATGGAAGAATGATTGATGAAAGCTCTCGCAAGTGCCAACCGTTGATATTGTTTTGGGAAATGATGCTTGGCCGCCTCTCCCATCCAGACTCATATCGACATGCCGGACTCCCAGTTTAAAGACTTGGAATCCACGGCCGATGGTGAGTCTGCCTATCGGCGCCATTAAATAGCTTTTTCCAGAACGTAAGGACCTTAACTGCCAATGAAAAAACTTTCAGAACCTTTGCTTGCGCATCTCCATTATGTTCCAATTTTAAAATGTCATTTCTCATTATTCAATCCTCTCCCTGGCCTCTAACGGATCCATCTTCATGACGTTCCAGAGCAAGTTTCAGTCAGCAGCAATAAACAGCAGTATGCCCACGGCAGCTCTATCGGAAAACGCTAGCCCGCTTCTTTTCCGTATCAGCAACAGATAGTAATTCCTCCGTTGCTCGGGTGCCATTTCGAATACATCAAAATCGTAAACAAAGATTCTAACCAAACAATTACGAAGTGATTACATTTTTCTTAAATCCTTAAAAAAAGCGTTTCACTCTCAATCGGGTTCTAAACGACTCCTCCTTCATCACTTATTTTTGAAAGAATAAAAAAGGGCCGGGACATAAGCAAATATGAAATAGCAAAGGGGCCCGGACAAAACCCTGTAAAAATGAAATAAACCACGTGGAATCAAGTTTAAAACCTTGATTTCACGTGGTTTTATTCTCACGATTTTACGAATATGAATCAGCTTTCAACTTATGTCCCAGCCGTTGAACGAACATTCTGTAGGAGATGGAAAAATCGCCTACAGAATGAAGTTTTACTTTATCCCGTATGTAAGGTGCCGTTAGACTCCCACTTCAAAAACTTGAGTGAATACAAAAGGTCTAAGTGTGAGAAAACGGCACCTAAATGCCCGATTGGTTCAACTACCATTCAGTAGTAGCCCTACTGAATGAAGTTTCACTTTATTGTTCGTTTTTTCATCAGCTGATTTAGTTATGTCCCAGCATCAAAAATTTTTGCGGTAATACCATATCAACTGCCATCTTACAATCGCTCTTAAACGCCACGCCTGTTTCCCCAAATCAACGTATGAAGCTGGGGCAGGACTTTCACATTCCTCCATTCGTTATCTGCTACTACTTTATGAACAAGCCATTCGTATTTCTGCAATAACCGTTCAACGAGCTGTTGATTGTCACGTGTTTGATGATCGGCGTTTCCTACCTGCAGATAAAATGGAATTTCCGGGTATCGATAGTGCACTTGTTTTGCATAGTCGAAATCCCGGTCATCAAAAACAACGACCTTTAAACTACTGCTATGCGTTGGGCCAGCTTTTTTTAGTTTGTCAAAAATCATATCAAGCGCGGAAAAGTTCGTTACCATCCCAGAGCTTGGCGGCTTTGGAGAAATCGTTAATTCATCAATTTCCAAAAACCAATCCTGCCACTTGCTTCCTTGTGTTTCCAAGCCGATTTGTACGTTGTTCTTTTTTAATAGGTTGATGAAATAGCTGAGGTTTTTTAATAATGCGGGATTGCCGCCAGATATCGTCACGAAAGTAAAACCATCACCGCCAAGTAACTTGAGCTCTTGCCAAATTTCTTCCGCGTCCATGAGCTTGATCGTATCTTTTCCTGAACCGTCCCACGTAAAAGCAGAATCACACCATGAACAAGAGTAGTCACAACCAGCTGTTCGGACAAACATCGTCTTTTGGCCGATAACCATCCCTTCTCCTTGAATCGTTGGTCCAAAAATTTCTATTACAGGTACTTTACTCAACTTCCATCCACTCCCGTCTAGCTTCCGCGTAACTAGTAGGGGTTTCATACAAACGAACAAATTCCACCTTTACATCATTATATGTTCCTGCCCTCTTTTTCAAAGAATCTCTCATTTTTTCATATATCCAAACAACCATGTTTTCAGCAGTTGTATTCATTTTTGGCAAGGTTTCATTTAAATAGCGGTGATCAAGTTGAATTTCAATTTCCTCTTTCCAAATCTCTTTGATTTCCCCAAAATCAATCACAAGACCTATTTCGTCGACAAACCCGCTAATACCAAATATGACTTTATAAGTGTGCCCGTGCAGATTTTTGCATTTCCCGTCATAACAGTGAAGATGATGGGCCGCATCAAAGGTAAACTCCTTACTGACAAGTACGCGTTTATGATGGTATGTAAGTTCATCTTTTTGAATATCCCGGCCCAGCTTTTGTAAATCTTCTACAATTCGAAACCCGAAAAAGTCTTTGCCCATCATGCCTCCCCTCCTTTTCGTGTTGTAAGGTATTTTTCTAGCCCCTTGTTTCTCAACTGACATGCAGGACAGTCGCCACAGCCATCACCGATGATTCCTTCGTAGCATGTCAATGTTTTATCTCGGATGTAATCTAACACATGTAATTCATCGGCTAGTTTCCAAGTTTCTTCTTTGTCTAGCCACATGAGTGGAGTATGAATGACAAACTGCTTGTCCATTGACAAATTAATAGACACATTTAGAGATTTTATAAAAGCGTCCCTACAATCGGGGTATCCGCTAAAGTCCGTTTCACTCACACCCGTTATAATGTGCTTCGCATTCACTTGGCTTGCCAAAACAGCGGCAAATGAAAAGAAGAGCAAGTTCCTCCCTGGAACAAACGTCGAAGGCAACTCTCCATCTTCTTCGTTTGTTATTTCAATTTGATCCCTTGTCAAAGCATTCGGAGCTAATTGATTTAGCAGCTGCATATCCAACAAATGATGTTTGACATGTAACTCTTGTGCTATCGCTTTGGCACACTCAATCTCTTTTCTATGCCTTTGCTGATAATCAAATGTTACAGCTTCTACTTCCTTAAACGTTTTTAATGCCCAAAATAAACACGTCGTACTATCTTGTCCACCACTAAAAACCACAATCGCTTTTTCATTCTTTAGCATTGATAAACTCCTTTACAAAAAAGAAAAAACAATACCCCCAAGATAGAAGTATTGCTTCTGCTTAGTTTTTTTAACGAGGGGGGCTAGAACCTCTACCACATATTATCGAGTTGTCAACTCATTATAGCATAAACGAAAAATACTTTGGAGACTGCCCCTCCGGTCGGATATCAGTCTCCCTATCGCCAACTATGATGGTGCATATTCTTTTTAGTAGCTATTTCAATTCAACAACGGAAACTTAATAAAGCCTTTTCGTATAACTTTCTTCTAACATATTAACAACATCTTGATTTGACATTTTCGAGTGAGCAGATAAAATGGTTGAAGCAGAAGGCAATGTTTCTTTATCTTCCCAGAAATCCGGTTGCCATAAATGAGAGCGTTTAAATGCTTTGGCACAATGGATAAAACATTCTGCCACTTCTACACCAATACCTAATAGTGGTTTTCGTTCTTTCACTTTCAATTTTTCAAGAAGTTCTTCATCTTTCACTAAGACTGCCTTGCCATCCACTCTCAGCGTTTCTTCCATACCTGGGATGATAAAAAGAAGGCCCACTCTGGGATTGGATAAAGTGAAACTTCATTCAGTAGGCGTTTTCTTCCTTCTCCTACTGAATGTTAGTTGAACGAATCGGGCATTTAGGTGCCGTTTGCTCTCACTTAGACCTTTTGTATCAACTCAGGTCTTGAAGCGGGAGTATTACGGCACCTTACATGCGGGATAAAATATTACGCATAGAATCAATTCTTCTATTTCCCGGTCTTTCTGGTATAATCAAATGCTTTTCATCTAAGACAAGAACAAACCCTGGCATGTCTCCCCTTGGAGAAGCATCGCAATAACCAGCTTCATCTGCTGTGGAAATAACTAAAAATGGTGATTTAGAAATAAAGTTTGAACAATGATCATCTACATATGTAATAACCTTATTTTTTACTATTGTACTAGGGAACCCTACAATGGTACGAAGTTCTTCTTCAGATTCAATCGTTTGGCTAAACCGTTGAGTAACCCCCATTCCGAATCACTCCTCCTTTATTACCTTTATTATATACACAAAAGCAGTTCTACCTGCACCTTTCACTTATTTTTATCCACCAATTAAGCCCGCCTTTACAGCGGCTGGGAAACATATTATGTAAGCATATGAAAAAATTGCCGCAAACACTTGCATGTTAGTAAGATACCATGTAAGGTTATATAATGGGTGTGTAATGTTTAATTCCAACAAGACATATGAAGAGAAAGTAGATCATTAGTGTGGCTGAGATAATGGATAAACATAGATTCAAGCTATCAGACATCACCGAATAAAAAATGTTTGATTTTAAAAAATATGAATCTCGACAAATATATTTTCGCGGATAATAAGTGGTCCATTCTAAAAAATTTGAATGTTATCTTACATAAAAAATTTTAGACAAAAACTAGATATATTGTCTCATTACATTTTTACGACATACTTATGTTCTCTTTGTTTTTATTCGAGTTGTTCTGCTCTATACATAAATACAGATGATCTTGACTTTCTCAGGAAAACGAGCAGAGCGAATGTATCGACACCTTCATGAAAATGAAGATGTAACCATTATACATGCTGTAAACAAGACCTTTTTCTTGTTTATATAAAAATAACATACAGGGGGGGTGCACAGTTGAAAAGGACTACTGAATTTGTGCTAGGTTTAATCGGCAGCATTTTTGGTTTTTTTGGAGCAATAATGGCTTTGTTTATTGGCGGAGTAGACGCTACAATTAATAGCTCGGGAGAAAGCTCTATCATCAGCTCGGGTTGGGTTGCAATTGCTCTATCCATTTTGGGCATCATCGGCTCTGTCATGGTAAAAGGGAAACCAAAAGTCGGCGGGATACTTATGTTAGTATCTGCAATAGGCGGATTAATCTCTATTTTTTTACTTTACTTGTTGCCTTTTGTGCTGTTATTGATTGCAGGTTTAATGGGTATTTTTAGAAAAACAAAACCAAAAACAGAAATGATAAGTGCATAATATTCATACAAATTAGGGGGATTCATATGTTTAAAAAGTCATGGTTGTTTTTAGTATTTTTAATTTTAGGCTTGATGCTAGGAGCTTGTGGATCATCTGATGTAGGTACAGGCGGAGAAGGAAACACAGCTGAAAAGAAAGAAGAAGCGGGTAAAAAAGAAGAAAACAAAGAGGAAAGCAAAGATGATGGAGCCAAAAAGTTTGACGCTTCCGATCAGTCTACAGAAGTTTTGGGCATGAAGGTTGCGCTTGGTGAAATCAAAATTGCCGAGGATAAAGTTTCTGTAGGTATGAACATAGAAAATACTACAGGCGCTGCTCTAAATTTTTACCCTGACCAGGGCCAAGCTATAATTGGCGACATGCAATTAGATGCAAATTTGTTTATGACTTCCGGTAAAGTCGGCGGTGAAGTTCAGGGTGGCGTGAAACAAGATGGAGTAATAGAATTTTTAGCTCCTGAAGGAAAGAAAATCGATGTTGAATCTATAACTAGCATTAAATTGGTTTTTGGAGATATCACTACTGCCGATTTTATGCAAACTGAGCCTGTAAGCTTTGAAGTTCCTGTAAAGTAATGAAAGAAGCCCGAAAAGTGAGCTCTTCCTGACAAGTGAAGAGTGGAATTAATAAAAGTGTGCTAAACGGCTTTAGCCTATACTCCATAGGACTAAGGCCGTTTAATTACATTTGGTATCTATCATGATTATAAAAAAGTATATACTCGTTCATTGCATAAGAAAAGTCTTCAAATGTTTTATACTTTTTTAAATAGTACTTATCAGACATGAAAATCCATTGGCCCGTTATCAATATTACTGCCAAATTAGTGTTCTATATCTGAAAACCGAGTTGGAAAAGGCCGGTAGGGCGAACTAAGCTGATAAGTCATCTAATTTATCATAGTAACGTGTAAGTGCTCGAATTTGTTTAAACAACCTTCTTTCTGATCAATAGCTGTACGCTCAACTTGAAAATATGATTTTGCGAGTTCATACTCATCGCTTTTGCCTGTTTTTTTATTTACGCATCAAGGCAATTTGTAGGTTCGCTTCGAGAGGGTTCACTCAAAGTTTATCGATTCCAGGGGATATTCGATCTTTGTTCACTTCTACCTTATAAAAAAATGGTAGTACAAACCCTGTCCTTGGTTTGTACTACTAATGTCGGTATGTATGTTTCATCTTTCATTTATTCAAGCAATCCTTGGGGATTATCTGCAAGGGTCTGAAATCTATTCATAAATAGAGCTACATGGTAACCATCACAGACAGAATGATGAACTTGTATAGAGAAAGGCAAATAAATATTACTGTGTTTATTAATGAATCCACCTGCGGTGACTATTGGCAAAAAGTAATTTGGGTGATTATTTACGTTTAAGTTAAAACCGGTAAAGGAAGTCCATGGAATCATAGAAATGTTAACGACATTTTCAGGTATGGGTGTTTTAGGAAACATTTTTCCTGTGCCATTGTACAGATCAGTATCGGAAACATAGTTGGCATAAAACTTTTTAAAACCTTCATCTGTACTTGTAAAAATAGTGGAAAATAACTGTGATCTCTTATCAAAGATAGTATACATTGGTACTACCTTATCCCAGTATCCAAATTCTCCCTTTGAATTAAAATTCATTCTAAAGTGTTTATTTGAATTTGCTACAAGAGTAACTAAATAGATAAATACAGGATAGAATTTATACCCTTTTTCTTTTGTCACTTTATATAATTCAGTAATATCAATATTTCTCGTGATGCTAAAGTTCGTTTGTTGGTTTAAAAAATGTTTGAAAACTTCTTTCCGCTCCCAATTATTCACATCAATTTTATTGAATTTCATATTCTAAAACCTCTTAAAATGTAATACTAAATAATGTAGGAAGCTAATTTTGACAGTATTTTTTATGAGTAATATTCCTTTTAATTAGTATTCATAACATATTATTTTTTTTTTGCTTAATACCCCTTCTACTTTCGTCAATTCCTTAAATGAGATTCTAAATCAGTTTTTCAAATAACAATAACCACCACCTGGTTATATATCTGAAAAATAGTTATTGGAATTCTAGTGCAAAAAGTCCCCTTCCTTCTTTCTTTCGAAGAAAGCAACCATGAATCCAGTATAACAATGACTGTGCATCAGGACAACATCATTTCATATCAGTCGAATCGCTATTCTGCTCATGCTTTTTTTAGCCACTTTCCTGAAGCTGGAATCTCTACTTTCCACGGCGTTGTTCGTGTACCTGATGTTACGAATGGCGCGCTTTCTCTTTAGAAGGTTTATCAAAGAAAAACAACTGTCCCAGGAAGTCATATGGAATTCGCTATTGGGACAGTTGCTTACATTCTAAGCCTGTATAAATGGTCTGTTCTTGAAGTGAGCTACATTTTCGTTCATTTGTTGTTGAAATAAAAAATAATGAACCCATTTAAGCGGGAATTTGAAAGCTAGCTCAAGTTTTTTATTATAAACGAATACATTCTTACGGTCGTACTCTATTTTCTCGATTTCTTGCAATTCAATACTTTGCTGCTTGGAACCGTGTTGAACAACAAGCTGGTCACCTATGATCAGCACCTTTTTCTTCTTATTTCTTCTTGTCTCATTGAGAGACCAACCAATCGCTAAAGCGACAATGGTAAAAATAAATATAAGCGGAGATTCAAATACTGTATAGGCTATTTTTATGGTAATCGGGAGTAACAGACCTAAAGTGAGCCAAACACCACTACCAAGTTTCGGTGAACTCTCATAAAATACATGGTTCTCATGAGCATCAAAGTACTGGCCTCTTCTTTCAAGAAATTTTTGCTTATGTTCTTCTATGCTTACAGAGTCAAATTCAACATAATCTGAATATGTCTCATCCCATATTGTTCCTTGCGCGTCTTCAGCTTCAAGTGAATAGCCTCCTGCCCAACCAGCATATTCAGTATTTTGGACCTTAAAACGAATCAAATAGTAACGGACAAGACGTCCATGGATATTTTCCGTATCAAGGTGGTCTACAATCTCAATATCCTCGGGATAGTTCACTGTCCCATCTTCATTAGGGCTGTCTGCCATTGTATGAAAGAACCTTGTTTTCGCTAATAATAGCTGAACTTCTTCGTGAACGGGATAAAGATGCTCCCAATTATGTTCCAACAAATTCCAATAGAGCATTTCAGCACTTTCAATATGAGTCGCACACTCCAGTAATATCTGATCGTCATAAGGCAAGCTTTTTGATATACAGACGAGCAAAGCATCAGTCTTGATAATAGGATCGCGAAAAGATAAAGCATCTTTTAACTCTTTTGCAATCTCTGCTGAAAAATAGTAATTCATTAAACGAATCAACAAACACATTTTATTTCTAATCAGAAAATAACTATCCGTCCAAGACACATAGACAAATCTCGTTGAATAATCAGGATCGAACTGTAAATATTCTTGTTTTACAGCCTGATAGTCTTCTAGTAAAAGAGGAAGAATGAACTCTTTTTTATATCCTTGATCGAGTCCTGAATCATTGATGATCGATAATAAAGGATAGAACATGAATTTATAATAATCGGTATGAATCTTGTCCAAGGTCGCATTTAGAATATTTTTCACTAAAACGGGGTATGAACCAAGTGCTCTAATCGGAAGAGGAAATTCTTCCGTTTGAATTAAATGGATGATTTTATCTTGAAGAAAATAAAAAGCCTTATCATCCTCCGTCGATAATAAAAATTCAATTGTCCTCTCCTTTGCATATATATCGAGATCATCGAAATGCTTCATAAGAGCTTCCATAATCTGCGGCATTGGAAAATCACAGACAAAATCAATCAGATAATAAGAAGGATTATCCCAATGATCCACACGTTCAGGAAATTTGGAGGCAGCCACTTTAACACAATCTACAAGCACTTCAACCTGTACCTGAAGATCATCCTGCTGCTTAAATTGAAAAAGCTCACCAAGCGCATCATATCTCGTTTGCGGATGCTTGCTTTTGAGCTTTCTTAAAATTTTTCTTAACTTCAGTTCTACCAATTTGCCCACCCTGTTCTATAATACTTCTTTTTGTCATATACAGAGATCCCATAGAGTTTCCGCCATATTAAGGGAAACATTCACCTAATCATGCGATTGATCTCTTAAGAAGAAAATACCATAGTCTGGATGATTGCGGTAGAGTAAAACACATTTTTTTCCATCATTACTGGGATTTCGCGAAGATCACTTATACTTTTAAGTACTAAACTCAGCATACTTGCTATTGTCATTAAAGGAAGTACAGGCATTTACTTTTATAAAAGTAAAACGCAATAGTGGATGATAAACACTCCTCAAATAAGGCAAAGAACCAGTCTTAAAAAAGCAAGATTCATTTTATTCCTGCAGGTGGGTAAGAATATTGACGAGCTTCCCGAATGGATCCCTTACATAAAAGCGTCGAACTCCCCAAGGCTCCTCAACTGGCCCATACTCAATTGGAATCTCTGCTTTTTTCACCCGAGCCAGTGCACTATCAAGATTATCCAACTTTAATTGACAAATCGGGCACTGGTGTCCCAGAGCCGCCCTCTGAAAGAAAGTTAATTTGAGTGTCCATTTTCTCACGGGAGCCATAAGTCGCAATGAATCCCATATCCATCAACTGGTCAAGTCCGAGCACTTCTCCATAGAAGTACATTGCTTTAGAAATGTTCGGTGTCTCCACATTGGCAACAATTCTTTTAACCTTCATTCTACATCCTCCTGCGTTTTTCATATCTTATTTTATCCAACAGAATATCATTGTTTTTTTATCTTATCGATTCGGCAGGATAATAGCAAATAATGGGATTTACAGGTTATTGGAGCTAAAACTGTTACATTTGGCCGTTAAAAAATAAAACCTGCGTCCCGCTTGCTGTCAGTAACAGACGCCAGGGCAGGCGAGATTTGCGCTCTGCGGCTCTCTGACTTTGATGAGGATAAATGTACACTAAACTTGGATAAAACACTTATGAGAGAAGATGGCACGACAAAACAGGAGAAAGAGAGATTGGTTTGGATGACTTTACATTTCCAAATGGGATGAATGGCTAACAAATGATTCTCAGATTAAAAGAAAAGACCAAAGTGTTTTTCGTGAATCCCTAGGCGAATTGATTAAAATGCCAAACTATGGCGGGGCACTAAAAACATTGTGTAAAAGTAATGGTCTAATACACACAACACCACATATGTTTAGTCATACTAATGAAATGACGATGTGGGAAGCTGGTATTTCTGTTTTAAATTACATTGGAGACAAAAGTATATTATTAGAAACCTATGGGCATATGTCGAAGCTTCAGCCCAATAAAACAATAGAAGAATTGGTCACGTAAGTTAGAGGAAATAAATTAGCCAGTGGGACTATTGTCGGTCTTTCAATTAAAAAAGCACCAACAAACGTTGATGCTTCAAAGTTTTAGCGCCCTCGGCAGGAATCGAACCCACATTTCAAGAACCGGAATCTTGCGTGTTATCCGTTACACTACGAGGGCTTGTTTTTTTTCCGTACGATATATTATTATAGTCCAATTAAATAAAGGTTGCAACCTTTATTTTAGTTTAAAATGCGGTAATATGGATAATATGGTTTGTATGGAAATATATTTTTGAGAAAGAAAGCGAATTGTTTGACCTTCCTTGACCATCCATGTATGATATCATTACATATAATGTAATACACAAATTACCAAAGGCTTATTGAAAGCCTTGAAAAATGAGGAGGATAAATTATGACCTTAATTCCAACAGTCATTGAACAGACAAACCGTGGGGAACGCGCTTATGACATTTATTCGCGATTGCTCAAAGACCGGATCATTATGCTCGGCAGCCCCATTAACGACACGGTGGCGAATTCCATCGTAGCTCAATTATTATTCCTTGAAGCGGAAAACCCTGAAAAAGATATATCCATTTACATCAACAGCCCTGGCGGAAGCATTACAGCCGGAATGGCCATTTACGATACGATGCAATTTATCAAATCAGATGTACAAACGATCTGTATCGGCATGGCCGCATCGATGGGTGCATTTCTGCTTGCAGCCGGCACGAAAGGAAAGCGGTACGCGTTGCCAAACAGTGAAGTTATGATCCATCAGCCGCTTGGCGGAGCGCAGGGACAAGCGACTGAAATTGAAATCGCTGCAAGGCGCATCCTTTCCATGCGTGAAAAATTAAATAATATTTTGGCTGAACGCACCGGCCAACCGCTCGAAGTCATTCAGCGTGACACTGACCGCGACAATTTCATGTCCGCAGAAAAAGCAAAAGAGTACGGTCTCATCGACCATATTATCCAGCGTAATGAAGGTTTGAAGACGGATAAAAATGAATGATATGAAAAAGGCCATCCCGGGTTCTTTACGGAATCCAAGGGGTGGCCTTTTTGTTTTACTGTTCATTTTCCACAAATTCGGCAAGCTTCTTCAATGCCTCTTCTTCGTCAGGTCCTTCAGCAATCAATTTGATGGCTGCTCCGGAACCCGCAGCTAAGCTCATTAAGCCCATGATGCTTTTCGCATTTACTTTTTTTCCGTCTTTTTCAATAAAAATATCGGATGAAAAGCGATTTGCCTCCTGAACAAATTGAGCCGCAGGTCTTGCCTGCAATCCTGATTTTAATTTTACTGTTACATCTTTTTCTGCCAAAATAATTTCCTCCCATTCTTTATTTTTTATTTAATAAAAGAGAGCGATCGCCGTGACGCAGCTTATCGGCAATTTCATCGATTTTTCTCAGGCGATGATTAATGCCGGATTTGCTGATTTGTCCGCCTGACACCATTTCTCCCAGTTCTTTTAGTGTTACATCTTGATGGGCCATTCTTAGCTCTGCAATTTCCCGCAATTTATCGGGAAGTAAATCAAGGCCAACGGTTTCTTGAATATAGCGGATATTTTCAACTTGCCGGAGTGCCGCCCCAATCGTTTTGTTCAAATTGGCTGTTTCGCAATTTACAAGGCGGTTGACCGAGTTTCTCATATCCCTGACAATCCTGACGTCTTCAAAACGGAGGAGTGCGCTGTGAGCCCCGACAATATTCAAAAACTCGGTTATTTTTTCAGCTTCCTTTAAGTATGTGATAAAACCGTTTTTTCGCTCCAACGTCTTGCTGTTCAATTGAAATGAGTTCATTAATTCACATAAGGAATCGTTATGTTCCTTATAAATCGAAAATATTTCCAAGTGATACGAAGAAGTTTCGGGATTATTCACTGAGCCCCCGGCCAAAAAAGCTCCCCGAAGATAGGATCGCCTGCAGCATTTCTTTTTAATCAAAGCTGGGGATATTTCACGGATGAACGTGAAATTGTCCCCCAAAATTTTTAAATCCTTTAATAGCGGTTCTGCTTTATCCCGAAGTCGGACAATGTACACATTGTTTTTTTTCAGCCTCATTTTTTTTCGGACGAGCAGTTCAACCACCGTATCGTAATTTTTTTTGATGAGAATATAAATTCTTCTTGCAATGGCCGCGTTTTCAGTTTGGATATTGACGATCAGTTCCCGGTTGGAAAAAGAAAGTGAACCGTTCATTCTAATCAGTGCTGACAGCTCGGCTTTTGTACAACAATCTTTTATAGATAAGTTTGTCAACTCTTTTTTCGTTACCGAGGCAAATGACATGAGATATTCCTCCTTTACCAACCTCCTACGAGTTGGCAATGCGGCTCACGTTGGTTCCCAATAATGAATAGAGGATGTTAGCTACTTTTTCAGTATCATGCCGAATCAGCCCTTGCTCAATGCTGGCGATTTCGTCGCAAATTACTTCCATCCCGAACGAACGGAGCTGGTCAAAATCATAATATACAGGAACAGCCATTTCTTCTTCATATCGATGCTGCAAGGCTGAAGGAATACCATTGTCATTCACGATGATCGTGTCAATAAACGAGCACTTCATGTGATCGTTGAGCGCTTTGACATGATCCGCCGCCGTGAAACCATGGGTCTCTCCAGGCTGGGTCATCAAGTTGCAAATATACACTTTTTTCGCTTTTGCAGCGCATACTTGCTCGCCGAGCCCTGGAACAAGCAGATTTGGTAGAATACTCGTGTATAAACTTCCTGGCCCGATCACGATTAAATCGGCTTCCTGTATCGCTGCAATTGTATCCGGCAGCGGTTGAATTACTTCCGGCGTCAAATAGACGCGTTTAATTACTTTTCCCGAATATGGAATTTTTGATTCCCCGGAAACGAACGTACCGTCCATCATTTCCGCGTGAAGAATCACACTCTGGTTTGCGGCGGGAAGGACCTTTCCCCGTACGTTTAAAACACGGCTCATTTCCTTCACAGCATAGACGAAATCACCGGTAATGGACGTCAATGCAGCGATAATCAAATTTCCAAGAGAATGCCCGGAAAGCTCGTTGGACGTGTTAAAGCGATGTTGGAACATCTCTACAATGAGCGGTTCGACATCCGACAAAGCCGCTAGAACGTTTCTGATGTCACCAGGCGGCGGTATTTCCAGCTCATTGCGCAAGCGCCCTGAACTGCCGCCATCATCGGCAACGGTAACAATCGCTGTTAAGTCAACAGGATATTTCTTTAGTCCTCTAAGCAACACCGACAATCCGGTTCCTCCGCCAATGACGACAATTTTAGGCAATGGTTTGTTATTCATGTAGCCAATCCCCTCTTTTTCTCAATGTCACGGTGAGTGATCCGGATTTGATAATCATTTTCAAAATATTGGCCAATATATTCGGCGAGTGCCACGGAACGATGCTGTCCTCCGGTACAACCAATTGCCACGACAAGCTGGCTTTTTCCCTCCCGTTTGTAATGGGGAAGCATAAAGCTAAGCAAGTCAGTCACTTTGGCCAAAAACTTTTGCGTGTCGCTCCACTTTAACACATAATTGGAAACTTCCTCTTCCAATCCGGTTTTGGGCCTCATATGGTCAATATAATGCGGGTTTGGCAAAAACCTGACATCAAATACGAGATCGGCATCAATCGGAATGCCGTGTTTAAACCCAAACGACATGACGTTTACCGTAAAAATCGCTTGCCTATCCGCGGAAAATTCCGTGAGAATTTTTTCACGAAGCTCTTTCGGCTTCATGACCGACGTATTGTAAATATGCTGTGCCCGGCCTTTCAACTCTTCCAGCAGTTTACGCTCCTGCATGATGCCTTCCAACGGCAAACCTGACGGAGCAAGCGGATGTGAGCGGCGTGTTTCTTTATATCTCCTCACAAGCACACCATCATCCGCATCAAGAAACAAGATTTGCGGGGTAATCCAATTAGAATCCGATAACTCATCAATCACTCGAAGGAGCGTGTCAAAAAACTCCCTGCCCCTCAAGTCCATCACCAATGCCACCTTATTCATTTTATTGCCGGATTCCTTCATCAGTTCTAGAAATTTCGGCATCAATGCAGGCGGCAAATTGTCCACACAGAAAAACCCAAGATCCTCAAAACTGTGTATCGCTACTGTTTTTCCCGCTCCGGACATTCCAGTGATGATGACCAATTGGATGTCCTCAGAAGTCCCATTTAACAATGACCTCACCCCTTGCCACTAATCAACTAATAAGAACCTTTCTATATGTATATGCAAGGCCGTATGAGAGTTCTTCCGTAAACACGAAAGCGCCTTGCCGATTATCCACATAACAGTGCGTAATCGCACCTTGACTCTGTTTCAACGCTCGCCGCACATTCTTTTCATTCTGAAACGAGATAAAACACTGTTCACTATATTATACTATTTTCACGCCGAGAAAAACAGTGACGAATCAGCGTCATAATAAAAGCATCTAAAAAAAGCACAGGATCACCTGTGCTCAAAAAGGGATATTGTATAAAAAGGGGGTCAATATCTCATATACAAATATACACAAATAACATTTCACCACTGTTACAAACAGATTAAATGGCGATTACGGCTTACTGGGCAAGCTGTTGATCCTTCAAGTGTTCAATATATATTTGCGCGCTTTGGGCAGCGATGCTCCCATCTCCGGTCGCGGTGACAATTTGCCTTAGCAGTTTGTCACGAACATCTCCTGCAGCAAATACGCCTGGTATGCTTGTCGCCATGTTTTCGTTCGTTTCGATATAACCAGAATCATTCGTAATTCCGAGATTCTCCACAGATTTGGTGAGCGGGTCCATCCCGATATAGACGAACACGCCGTCCGTTGAAAACTCTCTTTCTTCACCTGTCTCCGTTGAAACAAGTGTGACCGATCCTACTTTCCCGTCTTTTTCGTTGATCTGTTTTACGGTATGGCTCCAAATAAAGTCGACCTTTTCGTTAGCGAATGCCCGCTGTTGAAGAATTTTTTGGGCACGGAGCTCATCCCGGCGGTGAATAATTGTTACTTTGGAGGCAAATCGGGTTAAATAGACCCCTTCCTCTACAGCCGAATCTCCTCCACCGATCACAACAAGCTCTTTATCTTTAAAGAAAGCTCCGTCACAAACCGCGCAGTAGGAAACGCCGCGCCCCGTCAATTCAGTTTCCCCCGGAACACCGAGCTTTCTGTATTCGGCTCCCGTAGCCACGATAACAGACAATGCTTTGTATTCTTTCGAACCTGCTTTTACAATTTTATATGATCCTTCGTCAACGATTTCTTGAACATCACCGTATGCATATTCAGCCCCGAATTTTTTGGCATGCTCAAACATCTTGGCAGAGAGGTCCGGACCTAAAATGTGGTCAAAACCAGGATAGTTTTCAACATCTGCCGTATCGGCCATTTGCCCTCCCGGAACGCCCCGCTCGAGCATAAGAGTCGACAAATTCGCTCTTGATGTATACACTGCGGCCGTCATTCCTGCTGGCCCGGCACCCGCCACGATTACATCGTACACTTTATCTTCTGACATGTTTCTACACTCCTTCTGCAGGTAAAGACCCACTGAAAATGTGGACCTTATCTTGTAAAGTTCACTTTATAGCTATCGTAATAAAGTATTTACCGAACGTCCAAACATATGCTCAAATAAAGTCAGTGAAGCGAGCCCGCCGGAGTCCTTCCAGACGTCGCCATACGGCCTTACGTTCTTAGTCTGATGCTATCAGCAAACAAAATGGAAGATTGAGGTGAAAAATGATTGGTGCAGACGATGGATCTAAATGCGCAAACGCTGATTTCTACGAAATGTCGAAAAAAGTAAATCATCCGGATTGAGTACAATGTTTTATTGAAAAACGAGATTTTGCTATGCTCGATCTTCCTGATTGGGCGTAAAGCAGAGGTTAGAATCCCAATGGTGTTGCCAGCTCTGGGAGCGACGTTCTCGATGCTCGCGCTTATTCGCCGTGTGATGACGATGCTGGCGAAGCTTTCCTTGTCCTGTCACTTCGCCCTTTTACTTATATATCCAGTACATCGTCATATCTTTGGGATCGACACCTTGAAAAAGAACGGTACTTTTTATGCGTAAGTGTATAGCCGCCAAATTCCTTCCAGGTTTTACCAGTGATTCGTCTCCTCTTTCGTCATCTTCTACTTTTTCATGTTAAAATGCTGCCAGTTAGAGCGGAATAAAGTAATCTGCAATTTTATTCGTATATTTGCGCAAAGTGGCCGGAGATATTCCATATTGCTTAGCAATTTCACGCTGTGTTTTTTTCTTATTTCTTTCTGTTGCAGAAAGATACTCGGTAGCGGCTGCCAAAGCGGAAGGGTTTGACAATTTTTCCCCCGTTTCGAGCATCTTTTCAAAAGCCGCAAACCAGTCGACAAGCAGTACAGATAATTCCGATTGGTCACTAGCGTGTTGCTCATACAACTCGAGTGCTGTTTCATGGCCTGTTTTCACATTCACATTTATATTCATCTCATGGTCTTTTTCCAGCTGAAGTATCGTTGCTAAATATACCTTTTCCGGAAAGGTAAACTCTTCCAATGATTTGAAAGAAGGACTGGATATAATCGTGCGCTTTCGCCCGGATATTTCCATGAAAAAGATGGCACATAGCCGTTCTGGTATTTCGTGGCTGCGCAACAATTTTAAAATAAGTTCCTCATACTGGTTATCTTCCCCATTTTTTGATCGCTTAACATCCTCATTCCACGGCTCGGAACCCGCTTTTTGGGGCTCCAGAACGAGAAGCTGGTTCCACGCCGCTTCCGCAGTCTTTTGATTGCCCGTAAAAAAGGCGGCTTTAGAGAGCCAGTAATAATATCCCGGACTGCCGGCGTAACCGGTTTTTTGCAGTTGTTTTAACAAACAATATGCTCTTTCATACCTTTTTGTCAGGGCAAAAGTCGTCCCCAGTTTGTATCGGTGTTCTGGATTAAGCGGTTGAATTTTTTCCAATAGATTTAAAAGAGACTGCAAGCGTTCTGTTTTTTGTTCATAATAATAAAAAACGGCCAGATTGCATAGCGCATGCAGATTTCCTTTATTGTGGTCCAGAACTTTTTCCAGAGTGCGGAATGCCTCATCTGTATTCCCTCCATAAAAATAAGCAAGGGCCATATTATTATAAGCCGGCCAAAATTCTGGATGGGATTTGATCAGTTTTTTTAACAGTTTGACGGCTTCCATATAGTGGCCATCTTCAAGCATCGCTCTGGACTTTTCCTGCAAATAAAGAAGTGTTTCTTGTTCCATTGAGGATTCTGCATCGCCTTCATGCTGATGGATCCATTCCAGCAAATCTTCCGCATCCTCCGCAAATTCGCCAATTTCATCTCTTTCCAAGTATAGTTTCGCATGCCGGTATGCTTCCGAGTACACACCTAAATGGGCATAATTATTCGCCAAAAAGTAATGACATTCCGTCATCCTCTCATCCATTTCATTCAAAATGGCTAAAAGCAATTCATTAGACTGGGCGTATTCTCCCGTTTCTGTATAAACGAGGGACAGCTGGCAGGCAATCATCGGCTCCATTGGCTCCAGCTCCAGAGCACGCTTCAAATATTTTTTCGCCTTTTGAAAGTCGAAGCGGTCGTACGCTTCCAGACCTTTATGAAAATAGTATTCTCCCGTTGGTATAAACGAGTAGACTTTCGCACGCCCTTCATGTTTCTTTGGGTGTTTGGACATCATATTTCCTCCGTTTTTATCGTCCTTTGTCGCTTTTTGTAGTATATCATACTAACAATCTTGTTTGTATCTCAAAAATCATCTACCGAAGATACCGCTTACATAATGTATGAAGGATGTTCGGAAATCAGAATTCACATGTCGGCAGGTTCCTTATTTTTTTAACGCCAAAAACTTGGTGAAGGCGACCTTCCCCAAGAACAGCGACAATTTAATCATATACTTTCTATATATTACTTGGAACAAAAATAACCTCCGTGTCGGAGGTTATTGACGGGTCTCGGTTTTATTATATAAAGGATCGGATTTCCTTCGCTCTTCCATTTCTTCTTTCGTATAGATGATCCTCATCGGATTGCCTCCGGCAAAAACACCTGCAGGGACATCTTTGTGAACGAGCGTACCTGCGGAAACAATCGCCCCGTTTCCAATCGTTACCCCCGGAAGGATGGTGGAGTTGGCACCGATCATCACTTCATCCCCAATCACCACATCTCCGAGCCGGTATTCTTCGATCAAATATTCATGTGCCAAGATAGTCGTATTGTAGCCGATGATCGAGTTTTTACCGACTGATATTTTTTCAGGAAACATCACATCAAGCATAACCATCAGCGCAAACGAAGTGTTTTCCCCGACTTTTACCTTTAAAAAAAAGCGATACATCCAATTTTTCATTGCCAAAAAGGGGGTATAGCGGGCTAGCTGTATCACAATAAAATTTCGGATCACTTTCCAAAATGGAACTGTTTTATACACATGCCAAAGGGAATTGGCTCCCTTGACGGGAAAACGATCTGTTTTTCTCATTGTACACCCACCTTGACAATATCCAATAAATCAGGCATTTTTTTCAACATAAAGTCTGGATGAAACTGCTCCAGGTAATCCTTTCCCTTTAAAGACCATGCGACTCCGCACGTAAACGTACCAGCATTTTTTCCGCCTAAAATGTCATGGTAATTATCCCCGATCATAATGGCTTCATGCGGCTCTGATTCAAGTGCGCCAAGCGCTTTTAAAAGCGGTTCAGGATCGGGTTTGGCTTTTTCCACATCGTCAAGTGTTATGATGACATCAAAAAATTGATCCAAACCTGTAAGCTTCAAGCCTTTTACAACTGTTTTTCTAATTTTTGTGGAAACAATCGCCATTTTCATGTCATTTTCGTGGAGTGTCCGGATTGTTTCAAATACACCTTCAAATTCCCGAACAAGAAGATCATGCTTTTCCATGTTGAAATCCCGGTACATTTTCACCATTTCTTCCGCTTTGTCCGGATCGACACTTTCAAAGGCGTCATACAATGGCGGTCCGAGAAACGGCATGACATCTTCACGTTTGAAACGTCCGGGAAAAAATTGCTCAAACGTATGCAAATATGATGTAACGATCAGTTCGTTCGTGTCGAGCAAGGTTCCGTCCAGGTCAAATAAAATCGTTGTAATTTGTTCATTCATATTTAAGCCACTTTCCCTTCTCTGGCAGTTTCAACTTGCCTCCAAACAACAGCCACAAACATGGTAAGCAGGATAGCTGTGACGAGGCGAATTAAAAACAGCGGCAATATTGGAATCCCCAGGGGAATGAATATTAAAGTGTCTTCAATAACAGCATGGCAAGCCACTAGAAATATAAAGGCAAGCGTTGCATCCTTTTTGGATACCCCATCTTCCTTGACGGCCTGGATCATGACTCCTGCCCCAAAAGCAAGCCCAAACACCAATCCGGCTGCCAATGTTGTAGATGTATTTTCTTTCATTCCAAGCATCCGGGTGAATGGGGAAGTCCAGCGGGAAAAAGTATCAAGCCAACGATAGTCTTTTAAAAGTTGAATCCCCATCATGAGCGGAATGACAATGATGGCTAGCTGAACAATCCCCAACGTCGCTTTTTTTAAAGCGAGCAGAATGATAGCGACCATCCCGGCCACCTGTTCTTCTTGGGCGGGAATCATCCCGTATTGGCCATCTCTTGTCCGCCGCTCCAAACAAGATTAATGACAATTGCCGACATGACGGCCAGACCGATCCTAACAGCAAGAATCACCCAAAAAGAAACCCCGACTTTGACGGCAACAGACGATTCGATTAATAAGTTATGTGAAAAAGAAAGCATGACGGCAATGATAAAGACCTCTTTCACCGTCAAATCCAACGATAAAATACCACCGATAGCAGCATACAGATTTAAGAAATTTCCTAGAGCAAGCGGAATAGCCGCGTCTCCGGACAAACCGAACAGTCCCATAAGCGGTTCAAGAAGGCGGACCACCCCTGGCAAGACAGGCGTATGCTGCAGCAAAACAACGATCAGCGTGACAGGAAATATAATTTTTCCCAAAGTCCACGTTGTCTTAAGACCGACGATGCCGCCATTTTTCAGCGAAGTTGCAAACATTCTTTATTCTCCCCATAACGTATTATATTTCATTCGTTATAACCGGCTTTGGCATAGCCGGCTTTTCTTCTATAAATGATCAAAAGGATGGCTCCGATTATTAAAATGAGAGAAATGACTTGAGCCATTCGGAGGCTGCCCATTAACATGAGACTGTCCGTCCTCATGCCTTCAATAAAGAAACGGCCGATCGAATACCAAATCACATAGGACAAAAAGAGCTCCCCGCGGCGCAAGTTTGCTTTTCTAAGCACGATCAGCAGTATAAAGCCCAATATGTTCCAAATTGACTCATATAGGAATGTAGGGTGGTGATACGCCCCGTTTATGTACATCTGATCAATGATAAATTGAGGGAGATGTAAACCCTCAAGAAACTGCCTTGATACTTCTTCTCCGTATGCTTCTTGGTTTATGAAGTTTCCCCATCGTCCAATCGCTTGCCCTAAAATGATGCTTGGCGCTGCAATGTCGGCAAGCTTCCAAAAAGATAGTCCGCGCGCTCTTGCAAAGATAACGGCTGTCGCGACCGCACCGATCAATGCCCCGTGAATCGCGATGCCGCCTTCCCAGACTTTGATGATGTCTCCCGGATTTTGAGAATAATATTCCCATTGAAATAATACATAATAAGCTCTCGCTGAAAGGATCGATATGGGAATGGCCCAAATCAGCAAGTCGGGAAAAATTTCTTTATCAAGTTTATGTTTTTGACCTTCGCGCATGGCGAGATAAAGGGCAATGGCAATTCCAAGCACGATAATAATCCCATACCAATGGACTGGAAGCGGTCCTAACTCGATCGCAACCGGATTTAACGGCTGAATTTCCGACTCCATACGTTCTCAACTCCAATTTGTTAATATATATGAAAATTTTCCTGCAACATTAATCATCTTGTTCTTTTGTCATGACTTCCGAAAGGCGATTGGCAAATTGTTCTGCTGCATTCATTCCCATTCTTTTTGACCGGAAATTCATAGCCGCCACTTCAATAATAACGGCGAGGTTGCGGCCGGGCCTGACGGGCACCGTCAATTTTGTAATTTCCGTGTCGAAGATTTTTACTTTTTCTTCATCTAAGCCGAGACGATCGTAATGCTTATTTTCATCCCATAATTCCAAATGGATGGTTAAAGTAATCCGCTTATACGGCCTGACGGCCCCCGCTCCAAATAGGGTCATGACATTGATAATGCCGAGCCCGCGGATTTCAAGCAGATGCTCAAGCAATTCAGGAGCCGTTCCGACAAGGCGATCCATGTCAACCTGCCTGATCTCAACGCAATCGTCCGCCACTAGCCTGTGTCCTCTTTCTATGAGAGCGAGTGCCGTCTCACTTTTTCCGACTCCGCTTTGACCCGTAATTAAGACACCGACGCCGAAAATATCAACAAGCACTCCATGTACGGCAGTCGTTGGCGCCAGTTTGTTTTCCAAATAATATGTCAAACGGCTTGCAAAGCCAGTCGTTTTCATCGGAGTCCGCATTACCGGAACAGACTTTTCTTCAGATACTTCAATCAATTCTTGCGGAACATCCAGCTCCCTTGTAATAATAATGCCCGGAGTCAAATCACTGCATAACTGCTCCATCCGGAAACGCCTTTCCCGCTTCATGAGCATCTCAGTGAATTTCACTTCCGTCCTTCCCAAAAGCTGCAGACGTTCCGCTGGATAATAGTGAAAAAAGCCGGCAATTTCCAATCCCGGCCTTGAAATATCGCTCGTTGTCACGGGCCGATGAACCCCATCTTCACCGCTGATCAACTCCAAGTTGAATTCTTTTATAATATCTTCCGTACGAACTGTCGCCAACGGAATCCCTCCCATAACAAAGCCTCTTGCTGTTCAATTCCAAAATCATAGATCTATTTTAGCATTTTATCAGAGGGAATCTCTACCCTTCAACATCTTTCTTCTATTTTAGACAGGAAAGCCTGTCGTTTTACATGGGCGTGGGAACTTTTAAAATTGATTCCGCTATACGCGGGTATTTTGCTTTATACGCGGATAAAAAAAAACCGGACAGCCGCGCTGTCCGGTTTTTTACTTGCGGGGTTCGATAACCGCTTTTTGAATGATGATATTGACGATGGACATGATGATGGCAGTGAGAAATGCCAATCCAAAGCCGTCGATTTCAAAGCTGCTGCCCATGAGGGCGTCCGTCATCAATAATGTAAGAGCATTGATGACAAGAAGAAACAGTCCTAACGTTAAAATTGTGATGGGCAAGGTAAACAAAATCAGAATCGGCCGCACAAGTATGTTTAAGATAGACAGCACTAGGCTGGCGGCAAGTGCGGCTCCGAAACCGGAAACGTAAAAGCCCTCAAAATAGCCAGCAAGAGCGATAAACAAAATCCCATTGATGACAATTCCGATAAGCCACCTCATATGTTAGGCTTCCTTTTCGGCATTGCTTGAAACAAATACGGAGCCGGTTTTAGTATCTGCGAGAACATGGATTGTTTCTCCCTCAGTACCTGTCCGTTTAAACTTCATCTGCTTTTGAATAACTTCCCGTTTTTCATGCAAGATGTTTACATCCTGCAAATTAAGAGTATAACTTCCGAGATTGGAACGAAGTTCCCCGTCCACTCCAGCGGTAACCGGAACATATAGATGAATATTTCCCGTTACAGCTTTTGCCTCGAATATTTTCGTTTCAGTATCTTTTAGAGAACAAGTGATATTTCCGTTAAACGATTTGAGCTCCGCTTTTTTACATGAAGCAAGTACATCGATAGCCCCATTAATCGTTTCAGCTTCCACTTCATCAGCCTGGGATTCCTTCACTTTAATTTGCCCGTTGACCGTTTCGATCTCCAATTTTTCACCTGAAACATTTTCCAAATCCACTTTTCCGTTTGTCGTTTTCACGAGCAAATAATCACATTCCAACCGTTCACTCGTCAATTCGCCAGTAAAAATCCGAACCGCAATCTTTTTATACCTTTTTTTCGGAACATAAACGATAGATTCAACCCGCATCCACTTTGATTTCGTAGCAAAGCAAAGCATGCTGTTGTCTTGTGAAAAAATCGTATTATCCAAGAAATAGCTGCGCCCTTCTTCCCGATCTTCAATACGGTATACTTTGGCTTGACATTCGATGCGCACCTCTTCTTGGTCCCAAGGAATGACCCTTACCGGCCCATTGGCGATATCGATGTCGATCCTCTCAATTCCTTCCCCGCTTTGCTGAAAAACATGCGGTATTTCAACAGATTGGTTGAACTGAAAGTCCATTTCTTTAACCTTCCGCAATGCCGTATTGACAAAGTCAAAAATTCGTTCACCAGCATTTTCAATTTGCTTGTAAAAATTGTCTTCCTCGTTTTTTCCACTTTCTGTACCTTCTTTTCCAGCACTTTGCTTTGCAGATGAATCAGTTGTTGAAAAATCAAATTCTGCCTGGCTTTCTTCAGCGGCACCACTTTTCAAATCAGGAGCGGGTGCTTTCCCTTCCAATGCATCGAGCAAAATAATCGCTTCCTGAGCGGACAGCTTCCCCTCTTGTACCATTTCAAGTATTCTTTTTCGATCTTGATTCATGTC
Organism: Siminovitchia sp. FSL H7-0308; assembly: GCF_037980985.1. NCBI lineage: Bacteria > Bacillati > Bacillota > Bacilli > Caryophanales > Bacillaceae > Siminovitchia > Siminovitchia sp. FSL H7-0308. The sequence continues at coordinate 562,751 of NZ_CP150282.1, read as the reverse complement.
GCTCCTCCTTTTTGGTTGTGTACTGGATTATACGATTAGAGTAGCCTTTTTGTTTCACTTTAAAAAGATTTATTTGGCAACAGCCTGTTTCACACTGGTTGCTCCCGAGGAAATGAGCCGCTTCATCCGCTTTTTATCACGCTCTAATATGGGCTTTAAATATCGTCCTGTATAAGAGTTCTCACATTGCACCACTTTTTCAGGAGTTCCTGTCACAACGACCGTTCCTCCTTTATCCCCGCCTTCCGGTCCAAGGTCAATAATATAGTCGGCCGTCTTGATGACATCGAGATTATGCTCGATCACAAGCACCGTATTGCCGCTGTCAACAAGACGCTGCAATACCGTCAACAACCGGGCAATATCATCCGTATGCAACCCCGTTGTCGGCTCATCCAAAATATAGATGGAGCGCCCATTTGAACGTTTGTGCAATTCAGAAGCAAGCTTCACACGCTGGGCCTCTCCGCCCGAAAGCGTCGTGGCTGGTTGGCCCAACTTCATGTAACCAAGTCCGACATCCGTAATTGTTTGTAATTTTCTTTTGATCCTCGGGATATTTTCGAAAAACTCCAATGCGTCATCAATGGTCATATCAAGTACATCTGAGATATTTTTGCCTTTATATTTTACTTCCAGCGTTTCGCGGTTATACCTTTTTCCGTGGCACACTTCACATGGAACATACACATCAGGCAAAAAGTGCATTTCAATCTTGATAATTCCGTCCCCGCGGCAAGCTTCACAGCGGCCGCCTTTCACATTGAAACTGAAGCGGCCTTTTTTGTACCCGCGCACCTTTGCTTCGTTCGTGGCAGCAAACACGTCGCGTATATCATCAAATACGCCCGTATAGGTTGCCGGGTTTGATCTTGGCGTCCGGCCAATGGGCGACTGGTCGATATCTATGACTTTCTCCAAATGCTCCAAACCTTTGATTTCTTTATGCAAGCCGGGTTTTGCTTTTGCTTTGTGGAGCTTTTGCGCTAATGTTTTATGCAAAATCTCATTTACGAGTGTGCTTTTTCCCGACCCGGAAACGCCGGTTACTGTAATAAAAACACCAAGTGGAAGCTTCACATTGACGTTTTTTAAATTGTTTTCTTTCGCCCCTTTTATTTCCAGAAATCGGCCATCTCCCGGACGACGCTCTAACGGAATGGGAATGAATTTTACTCCAGACAAATACTCTCCCGTCAATGAGCCTGCCTGCTTCATCACTTCTTCGGGTGTTCCACACGCGACAACCTCACCGCCATGCACGCCCGCTCCCGGACCGATGTCAATGAGATAGTCAGCCGCAAGTATCGTATCTTCATCATGCTCCACGACGATAAGAGTATTGCCTATGTCGCGCATGCTTTTAAGCGTGTCGATCAATCTGTCGTTATCACGCTGATGAAGACCAATAGACGGTTCGTCCAATATATACAGCACTCCGGTCAGCCGGGAGCCGATTTGGGTGGCAAGCCTGATCCGTTGCGCCTCACCGCCTGATAATGTTCCGGCCGTACGACTCAACGTCAAGTAATCCAGACCGACATTCACCAAAAAGTGCAGGCGTTCAGATATTTCTTTTAAAATCAGGTTCGCAATTTGTTTTTCTTTTTCCGTCAAATGAATCGTTTGAAAAAACTGCTGCGCTTCCTTGATTGATAACTCGGTCACCTCGCCGATATGGTTGCCCTCCACTTTTACAGCGAGGCTTTCCACCCTCAACCGATAACCGTTACAGCTTTGGCAAGGATGTTCCGCCATATATCTTTCCATTTGCTCTCGGATATAATCAGAACTCGTCTCCTGATAACGCCGTTCCACATTTCTTAAGACCCCTTCAAACCGGATCTTGTTTTCGCGTATTTGCCCAAAGTCATTTTGATATCGGAACAAGATGACCTCATTTCCGGAACCATACAAAATTTTGTCCATTTGGGCTTTAGGCAAGTTCTTTACCGGAACATCCATATCAATGCCATAGTGATGGCAAACCGATTGTAACAACTGTGGATAATATCGGGAGCTCACCGGAATCCATGGGGCAATCGCACCCTCGTTCAACGTCAAATCCCAATCGGGAATGACAAGTTCTTTATCTACTTCGAGCTTGGAGCCGAGTCCGTCACAATCTGGGCACGCTCCAAATGGACTGTTGAAAGAAAACATGCGCGGTTCCAGCTTATTAATGGAAAAACCGCATTCCGGACATGCGAGCTGTTCGCTAAAAAGCAGTTCCTCTTCTCCAATGACATCAATGATGACTTTTCCATCCCCAAGGCCGAGAGCCGTTTCGAGGGAATCTGCCAGACGGCTTTCCACTCCCTCTTTAACAATAATGCGGTCAACTATGACTTCGATAGAGTGTTTTTTATTTTTTTCCAGGCGAATTTCTTCACTGAGATCAAGCGTTTCACCATTAACCCTGAGACGAACAAAGCCCTGCTTTTTAATCTCTTCCAGCACCTTAGCGTGTGTTCCCTTGCGTCCAGAAACGACAGGCGCCAGAACTTGAAGTCGTGTGCGCTCTGGATACGCCATGATTCGATCAACCATTTGTTCAATCGTTTGCGACGTAATTTCGATTCCGTGAATCGGACATACAGGTTTGCCGATTCGGGCAAACAGCAAACGCAAATAATCATAAATCTCTGTCACCGTACCGACAGTGGAGCGCGGATTCCGGCTCGTCGTCTTCTGGTCAATCGAGATCGCCGGAGACAGCCCTTCGATTGCATCGACGTCAGGCTTATCCATTTGTCCCAAGAACTGCCGTGCATAAGCAGAAAGTGATTCCACGTAGCGTCTTTGACCTTCTGCATAAATCGTATCGAATGCAAGCGAAGATTTCCCGGAGCCTGATAATCCCGTTACAACTACCAATTTATCTCTCGGGATTGTGACATCAATATTTTTTAAATTATGGGCCCGTGCGCCTTGAACAACTATTTTATCAAGTGCCATCGTCGTTTCATCCTTCCGCTTTTAGCTCCAAAATAGCGTCTCGAAGCTGTGCCGCTCTTTCAAAATCAAGCGCTTTGGCTGCTTCTTTCATTTCTATTTCCATTGAAGCAATCAGCTTTTCTTTTTCGTTTTTCGATAGTTTTTCCGTTTGATATTCGTATTCTGCGCTGTCTTCAGCCGCAACCGTCGCGCGAATGACGTCGCGAATATCTTTTTGAATGGTTGTTGGGATAATGCCATGTTTTCGATTGTACTCTTCTTGGATGGCGCGCCTCCGCTTTGTTTCGGAAATCGCTTTTTTCATCGAGTCTGTCACATTGTCGGCGTACATGATCACATGGCCGTTCGCATTCCGAGCGGCCCGGCCGATTGTTTGAATCAGTGAACGCTCGGAACGGAGGAATCCTTCCTTATCGGCATCAAGAATAGCTACAAGCGATACCTCCGGAATATCAAGCCCTTCCCGGAGCAAGTTGATACCGACAAGGACATCAAATTTGCCGACACGTAAATCCCGTATGATTTCTATTCGCTCAAGTGTTTTTATCTCCGAGTGCAAATACTGTACCTTGACCCCTACATCCTTCAAATAATCCGTTAAATCTTCCGACATTTTTTTCGTCAGCGTCGTAATAAGGACACGCTCGTTTTTGGCAACCCGATCCTGAATTTCGCCGAGCAAATCATCAATTTGGCCCTCAATTGGCCGGACATCAATGGTTGGATCCAACAGTCCGGTCGGACGGATAATTTGCTCCACCATTTTGGGTGTTTTTTCCAGTTCATAAGGGCCTGGTGTGGCCGACACAAAAATAACCTGGTGGATGTACTGCTCAAACTCTTCAAACTTGAGCGGCCGGTTATCTAAGGCTGACGGGAGGCGGAAACCGTGATCAACGAGCACCTGCTTCCTTGCCTGATCTCCATTATACATGCCGCGGATTTGCGGGAGTGTTACGTGTGATTCGTCAATGACTATTTGGAAGTCATCTGGAAAATAGTCGAGCAACGTGTATGGCGTTGCGCCTGGCGGTCTGAGCGTTAAATGACGGGAATAGTTTTCAATCCCTGAGCAAAAGCCCATTTCCCGCATCATTTCCAAATCATACCGGGTTCTTTGTTCTAGACGCTGGGCTTCGAGCAATTTATCTTCCGCACGCAGCTCGGCTAAACGCTCTTCCAGTTCTTCTTCTATATTCTTAATGGCAATTCTCAATTTATCTTCCGCTGTCACATAGTGGGAAGCCGGAAAAATAGCGGCATGTTCTCTGTCTCCCACTATTTCCCCCGTGAGGGCGTCGACCACTCGAATCCGGTCGATTTCATCTCCAAAAAATTCCACCCGTATGCATTGTTCTTCTCGCGCAATCGGGAAAATTTCGACGACATCCCCACGAACCCGAAAAGTTCCATTTGTAAATTCAATATCATTGCGCGCGTATTGTAGATCCACCAGCCTGCGAAGCAGATTGTTTCTTTCAATCTCCATTCCTGTCCGGAGAGAAAGGACGTGCTCACGGTATTCTGTCGGGGAACCGAGTCCGTAAATACAGGAAACACTCGCAATAATAATGACATCTTTCCGCTCAAATAAAGCTGACGTCGCCGAGTGCCTGAGTCTGTTGATCTCATCATTGACACTGGAGTCTTTTTCAATAAATGTATCTGTCTGGGGAACATAGGCCTCAGGTTGATAATAATCATAGAAACTGACAAAATATTCAACAGCATTGTTAGGAAAAAACTCTTTAAACTCACTATAAAGCTGACCGGCGAGCGTCTTGTTATGGGCAATGACGAGTGTCGGTTTGTTTACTTCCTTAATGACATTCGACACCGTAAACGTTTTTCCCGTTCCTGTTGCCCCCAAAAGCGTCTGATATTTTTTTCCGGAACGAATTCCTTCCACAAGCTGAGCAATCGCCTTTGGCTGATCGCCGGACGGCTTATAATTCGATACGATATCAAACTGGTTGATCAAAGCCGCATCCTCCCTTTATCTGCTATCTATATGATCTTCCGACTGTTAATCGGAAAGGTAATGGATATGATTCACATACATTCATTTTAACACAACATGCGCCTTCGTAAACAGTTTGGCCGAACATATTTTCGTATGACATTGCCATACAGAGCCGTTTGAAAAGGGCAGGCCTAAAAGGCTATACCATTTTCGACCATTTATTATAAATTTCGGCAATTTTCGTTGTAAATAAAAAAATGGGGTGTTAAAATGTGGGTACATATGACTACCTTTCGATAATGGCAAACTTGATGAAAATCAGGGACGCAAAGCCACGGGCCTACGGGAAATCTATGGCAGCCGGGTTACCGAAGAAGGATGGATCTGGAAATGACGGAACTATTGTATCATTTTGTTCACTTTTTCCATGCAATAAAAATCCACCTTTTCTATCGGGTGGATTTTTTTGTTTGGAGGTGACACGACTATAAAACCTTTTATTGATTACTCCATTTATATTAAGAAGAAACAAATGATTAGAAGTGCGCGAAAATTTGGCCTAACAGCCGCTAAAACGGTTAAGCTTAGTCAAGAACTCGACCAATTATTAAACCTGAAACAAAAGGAATTATTAAAACAAGCGATGGATCAAACACAATAATGACACTCTTTGTATTCTGCAAGGTGATCCGATATTAGCGTAGTATGGAAAGAAGGGGCAACATTGAACTTTAAGAAGCTAGTTACATGGAAAAGGCGGCAAATACGCAGGCCGCCCATAAACTTGGAAGAAGCTTTTTCTATTGCATTCCAGCATTCCGAACATGCAATTTGCCTTTTTGACCATAAGGGCAACATCATTTTTTGCAATCAAAAAGGGCATGAACTGCTACATATAGCAGACATTGAAAATCCATCTGCTCTAAACATATTTGATCATATTTTTTCATATTTTAAAGTGAATAAGGCCGCTGACGAATCCATCCTCATTAGTGAGGCAACGGTCAAAGGCCCTGACAATCAACAGTTGAACACTGAGTTTACATTTATTCCGTTATCCATTGATGATGATTTATTAGGAGTTGTCGTCATCATCGAGCTGAAAACATGCCAAAAGCTTAATTATTTAAAAGGCGAACCAGGCTATTATCATGCCAAGAAATATGTCAATCAACGGCTTTCACATGTGGATAAAAATGACACCTTTGCTTTTTTTTATGTAACCATTGATGAACTAGATGATGTGATTGATGTATACGGACTTGAAGCAGGAGAAAAAGTGATTCAATCAATCGTTTCTCATATGACCAATAACGAAAAGAACGACGATATCGTTTTCCGCATCGAAGAAAATACTCTTGGCATTCTTCTAAAAGGGACAGAGCCAGACACTTACGACCAATACATTTCCGATGCTCAAAAGCTGATCAATCATATTGAAACCCCCTTCACCATAAACCATCAAGATCTTCAATTTACAGCAACAATCGGGGGAAGCATGTTTCCTTATGACGGGAAAAATTTTCAAACATTGTTTAAAAAAGCGCGAATTGCTTTGAAACATGCTGAAGAACGGGGAAACGGAAACTTCCAATTTTATTTGCCCGAGATGAAAGCAGAAACACTGAAAAAATTTGAATTGGAAGCCGACTTGCTAAAGGCCATACAAAATGAAGAGCTTTATGTAGAATACCAACCAAAAATTGATGTCCTTACTCAAAAAGCGATTGGAGCCGAGGCGCTTGTCCGTTGGGAGCATCCCTGCAAAGGGAATGTGGCACCCGCAACATTTATTCCGATGGCCGAAGAAAACGGGAAAGTCATTCAACTCATTGATGACTTTGTTATCCGTACGGTTTGCCAACAAATCCAGCAATGGAAAAAAGAGCAGGTCCCTTTTCATAAAATTTCCATAAACTTGTCAGCAAAAAGCTTTTTGAAAAATGACCTAATAGACAGGATAAGGCAGTGCTTGAAAGATTATTCTGTACCACCTTCTTCCATTGAACTGGAGTTAACGGAAAGTTCCTTGTTAAAATCAAGCGAACTCATCCGAAAGCAACTGGAAAAACTGGCGGAAATGGGCATCAGCATTGCTTTGGACGATTATGGCACAGGCTTTTCATCCATACACTATTTAAAGCAGTATCCATTCCATACGATCAAAATCGACAGATCCTTTATACATAACATCGTTCACAGTGTTGAAGATGAGATGATTGTTAAATTTATCATTGAATTGTCGAAAGGGCTGCAAAAAAAAGTAATCGCAGAAGGAGTGGAAACGAGTGCCCAATATCAACTCCTAAAAAAATACGGCTGCAATGAAGTGCAAGGTTTTCTGTTCAGCCGCTCCATCGCCGGCAAGGAAATCGCCAACATGTTTCTAAAAGACAAGGCGGTCTTAAAAGAAAAAGAAGTGGAAACAAGATTGCTATAACACGAGCGGCCGTTTAAACGGGAGCCCTCTACTATGAGATACAGCGAAACTGCAAGCAGCCGGAGAGTTAGGCCCATGCAGACGTTGCTATACGAGGAAGTTTGCTTAGTCTGCCAACTCTAAGTCCCTCTGATAAAAATACACCAAAGGCCTGAGATCGCAGTGTCCTGTTGGCAACTTCAGAGAGCGACGTCCTTGAAAAAGCTTATAGCATCTTTTAGGCGTTGACGATGCTTTCAAATCTTTCCTTTTACCCTGTCACCTTCGCTTGCACTCGTACTGCTGTAGGCAGACATTCTTGAAAATATCGATGTGTCACTGCCGAAGTTTGCTCTGGTTCTGTCGAACTAAGTCGAACGGCGTTTACATATCACTACTCTTTTATAATAGAAGGGAAGGGCATTGACTTATTGCCCCCCTTCCCGCTTCCTGACATAAGCGAATGTGAAATTCGCCTCGTCAAAAAGCACTTGACTCCCTATACCACCACCGCCATGGCTTCAAGGACTTTTTTCGAGCGTGTCAACTTTTTGCCTGCACTCAAAACTCTATGATTAACTGCATGACAATCGCGAGTATAACAACAACATAAATAAACCCTAGCTTAAATCCCACCAGAATGACCATTGGAATAGTACCTATCCATTAGACATCGGACAATAAATCCTCCTTGTGCTAATCGGCGCGGATCTTGTTTTTGATATTTCCTAAAGCCTTTTGTTCTTCAAGGACACATGGCTTCAACCGGCTTTTTTCCGTTCATATTAAAAATGCCGGGTTCGGGATTACAACACCAGTAAGTTTCCAAATACCACATGCAGCCAAGGTATCCATAAAAAAAGCGTGGCGCCTGTCATTAACCCAAACAGAGTTCAAGTTTCCCCATACAAAACCTTGAGCGAACGCTTCCATACAAGTACCAGTTTACGCGGCTTTTTCCATACTATTTGCATGTGATACATAACTGTGCAAAACCATCCCGGCAACTACAAGAAGCATGCCAGCAAGTGAAACCATTGTCGGCAGGGGAGTACTTAATAAAATAATCTCTCCGCCAAGAGCGAACAATACCTCCATTGATTGTGTTGCTTCGACCGCCGCCAGTTTTCTCATATCGTCTTTCACAAGATCGGTTGCCCGGAAGAACAGAACTGTTGCAATGACACCGGAGGAAACCGCCACGAGCAATGATTGCATAGTTTGCTCCATAGACGGAGGACCTGAAGAACCCCACTCCCATATGACAAGCACACCCCAAAACGGCATGCTGGCAAGCGTCATCCCAAGTACACGCTGATAAGTATCCAACCTTCCTCCACATACTGCCATCATCTTTCGGTTTCCAAGAGGATACGCAAAAGAGGCCACAATCACCGGGACCATGCACAAAAGGACATTTTGCCACGATAATTGCTTCATATGTTCCATTTGCATCAAACCGATTCCCAATAACATAATCAGCGACATGGCCAGCCCCCTGTACGGGATTCGTCCTCTTATCACAATCGGCCCGGTTTCAGTTTGGATCGTCTCGTAAAACAGCGGAACGAGCAGCGACCCGGAAATAATTGTCACTTGCCAAGTTCCCGCAATCAGCCATCCGGGGCCATATCCGGCCGCAAATGTAAGTGGCGCGTAAAACAAACCAAACCCGACAGTGCTCCAAAGAAGCCATTCCATTGGCCGGGCTTTCAATTCCCGTATTAGTGGCAAGAAATTTCCCTTAAGAGCGACGATGGCAACCAAAAAAGGGATCATAAACAAATATCGCAAAGAAGCGCTCCAAATCCAGCTTCCCCCCGACAACTCCATCGCCCTGTTAAATATAAAAGTGACTGAAAAAAAGAACGCCGCAACTACACCGAGTAAAATGGGCCGCACCGGCTTCACCTCCATACAATAAAACCATTATACTATGGGACGAATCACTTACTATAAAGAATATTTGTTAACCACTTGGCCACTCGACAAATATGAAGGTTTCAGCAAATGTACACACTGCTTGTTGGGATTGCAAAACTGGTGACAACCGTTGCACTCCTCTGAGCCGCGGATATTTCTGCTTATACGCGGGGCATTAGACGCTCATCCGCGGGGATTTTCACCTTATACGCGGGGCATTAGACGCTCATCCGCGGGAATTTTCACCTTATACGGGGTATTAGACGCTCATCCGCGGGGATTTTCACCTTATACGGGGTATTGACGCTCACCCACGGGGATTTTCACCTTATACGGGGCATTAGACGCTCACCCACGGGGATTTTCACCTTATACGGGCATTAGACGCTCATCCGCGGGCAACACCCTCCCATGCGCGGATATGTTTCCCTCAACCTTCTTCTTTCGGAACTCCATATCCCTTTCAGAAATGTAAAAACACTTCATGTCATCGGGATGTTCATTTCCGATTTATGAAGTGTTTTTCTTGTTTCTTTTTTTCATTATTGTCCAGTTCACGATAAAAAGACCAATCGTGAGCGACGCTGCCTCGATAATAATCACCCACCATTTATGCAAGTAACCATTATACGCAGACACGATTATCAGCGCCACGGTAAGCAAAAATCCCACAAGCCGGCTATAAGTCACCCTTGTAAAAAAGATCATAAAGAAAGCTGGCAAAAAGATTGCTGAAATGATTTTATCAATCATGGACATCCCCCCGTCTCAAACGATCGCCTATTACAAGTGTTTCCGATACGCTTGAAAAGTGCAAGCAGTTTTTTAATCGTTTTTGCTCGCTTCAACCATCTTTTCTGTAATCTCCACAAGTTCACTCTGCTCAATAAAGCGCTCCCGCAGCATATCCGGGAGGATTTCCTGCAAAAAGTACTGAACGCACGTCATTTCCTTAAATAATAGGATCGTACTTAAAGCTTCCTCGTAAATTTCCAAAAATAACGGCTCCGGATTTTCCTTCTGAATTTCGCCGAAGGATTCATATAATAAATCAATTTTATCCGCCACTGCCAAAATTCGCCCTTCAAGCGTTTCATCCTTCCCTTCCTTGAAACGCCCCAAGTAAACTTTCTGGAATTCTTTCGGAAATTCCCTTTCAATGAACTTCCGCGTCATCTCCTCCTCCACCTCATTGAAAAGCCGCTTCAATTCTGGGGAAGAATATTTCACCGGAGTTTTGATATCTCCTGTGAAAAGCTCGGCATAATCATGGTTTAAGGCTTTTTCATATAAAAGCCGCCAATCGACATCCTTGCCCGCCAACTCTTCTACCGTACCCAGAAACTGGGCAATTTTGGTCACCTTAAAAGAATGGCTGGCAACGGAATGTTCCTGAAACTTAAACTTCCCGGGACAGCGGTAAATCATCTCTAAGTCCGACAAGCTTTTAAAATAATGATGTATTCCCAATTGCATCACCCATCCATTTCTTTATTTTGAAGATTGTACCATGAGACCGGTTCCCTTCAAAGTGATTTTATCCCGACTTACCATATATAATGGAAAATAAACAAAGCTGCCCCGCACATACCGTACTTTTACCGGCTGCGGAAACAGCATTTCAAACTCCTATACTCTATCATCCAAACCTTCCGCTGATAAACCTTTCAGTGCGCTCGTCCTTTGGATTTGTAAACAACTCTTTCGTCCTTCCGCTTTCGATCAGCTTACCCATGTGAAAAAAAGCTGTATAATCCGATATGCGCGCCGCTTGCTGCATATCGTGGGTGACGAAGATGATCGTATAATTCTTTTTCAGTTCTCCGATCAACTGCTCCAATTTCCCGGTAGAAATCGGGTCGAGGGATGAGGTTGGTTCATCCAATAACAAAATTTCAGGCTGTAAAGCAATCGCTCTGGCGATGCAAAGCCTTTGCTGCTGCCCTCCCGATAACGTCAACGCCGAGCTGTGGAGCTTATCTTTTACTTCATCCCATAATGCGGCCATTTGCAGACTCTCTTCCACAATTTCCGCCAAGCGATGCTTATCTTTTACACCGTGGCGGATAGGTCCAAACGCCACATTTTGATAAACCGATTTGGCAAACACATTCGGCTCCTGAAAAACCATGCCAATCCGCTTTCTTAATTCAAATACATTGATGGATGGAGCATTTATATTGACCCCGCTGAACAAAATCGACCCTGACACGATACATCCTTCCACTTCGTCATTCATTCGGTTCAAACTGCGCAACAGAGTCGTTTTTCCGCAGCCGGATGGACCGATGAGCGCGGTGACATGGTTGGCTGAAAAACGAAGGGATACTTTGTAAATTCCATGCTTTTTTCTGTAATAAACACTTATAGATTTCGCTTCTATAGCGATCGTTTCTACTTGGGGTAGTGTTGTGATATCTACCGTTTTTTCCATCTGAAACACAGACATCCGGATTCGCGCCTCCCCTATTTGCTTGAAGAAGTGAGTCTTCGGTAAACGAAAGCTCCAATGATACGGGCACTGATATTACAAATAAAGATGGACAAGATGAGAAGAAGGGTCGCACCACTTGAAATCGCTTCTGCATCAGGTACAATACTTTCCCCATTCACCTTCCAAATATGAACTGCGAGCGTCTCGGCCGGTCTCATCGGATTGAGCGGAGAGGAAGGGGAGAACGGATTCCAATTCGCAAAATCGAGATTGGGCGAGCTCATACCCGCCGTATAAATGAGGGCTCCCGCTTCACCAAACACTCTTCCAGCCCCTAAAATCATCCCCGTAACGATCTCCGGAAGCGCAGCGGGCAAGACGATATGAGCAATTGTTTCCCACTGGGAAACACCAAGGGCCAGACCAGCCTGTTTTTGTTGCTTGGGGACGCTTCGTACCGATTCTTCAACGACTTGGACCAAGAGCGGCATATTAAAAATGGCTAATGCCACTGCCCCTGATAAAATGGAAAAACCCCAGCCCATATGGACGACAAAGGTGAGAAAAATAAAAATTCCTATCACAATCGACGGAAGTGATGCCAGCATTTCAATTAAAGCTCTTATCCATTCAGTCCAAACATTTTTCTTGGCGTACTGCCCCCAGAGCGACAGGCGTTGCCATCAACATGGAAAGGACCATTAAATAAAAGGAATTAAACAGTTGCGGACCTATCCCTCCCCCTTCTGCAAATATGTTCGGAGGCGATGTGATAAATTCCCGGCTTATTTGGGGAAATCCTTGATAAACACTATAGCCGAGCAGGGCTGCCAAAACGACAACAAGAACTGCGGCAATCAAATAAAACACTATAGTCGCTATCCGATTTGCCACTTTTCGGTTCATGAAAAAGTTCTCCTTAAATTTCCTGTCAACCGCATGAAAATCATGAAAATACAGGACATCGCCATTAAAATAAGAGCAAGAGACCATAAAGCGTTATTTTCCGTCTGGCCCATTACCGTATTGCCCATTCCCATAGTTAATATGCTCGTGATTGTAGCAGCAGGCTGAAACAGTGAGTCGGGAATCACCACAGCGTTTCCTATCACCATTTGTACCGCCAATGATTCTCCAAAAGCACGGGATATACCAAAAATGACGGCTGAACATAAACCGGGGCGGGCAATCGTCATCACCATTCGAGAAATCGTTTGCCAACGTGTGGCACCGAGAGCAAGAGAAGCCTCCCTAAATTCTGGAGGCACCCGTTTTAGAGCATTGACCGCTAAACATGTCACCGTAGGCAACATCATCGCAGATAGTACAACGGCTGCCGCCGCCACTCCAAAACCGCTTCCCCCGATATGATTTCTAATCAGTGGCACGATCATGCTTAATCCCAAAAAACCATATACGACAGAGGGAATTCCGATTAACAATTCCAATACCGGCTGCAAAAATGTTTTGCCTATTCGCGGCGAAATTTCATTTATAAATATGGCTGCCCCGATGGCGATCGGGGCAGTGGCCAGCACCGACAGGATCGTCACCGAAAATGACCCCAAAATCAACGGCAACGCGCCGATCAAAGGCTTTCCCAACCCGTTGACCGCCCCTGGGTCCCAGATGTGTCCAGTTAAAAAAACGAATATGCTTCCATCATTTACGATAAATGGCGTCAGCCCTTTCCATAGCACAAAAGCAAGAATAAATAGGGCTATAGATAGAGCAATCCATGCCGCCCCTCGCAGGGCCATCCGCACTATTCGTTCTATTTTGGATTTAGGATTTGCCTGATACAAAGGATGCAAATCTATCATTGATTTTCCCAAAAAATGCTCCTCCTATGGTACCTACTATTTTTCAATCACATTTCCTTCCGCATCCCGCTCGACAGCCATTTCACGAACCGGGAGATAATTCATCTCAGGCACAAGCACTTCTTGAACCTCATCGGATAACATATAATCCAGAAACGATTTCGTTAACCCCGTCGGCTCTCCATTTGTATACATGTGTTGATATGCCCAAATCTTCCAATAGTTTGTACTGACATTTTCCAATGTCGGTTCAATGCCATCAATGGCCAAAGCAATAACAGAATCATCAAAATAAGAGAATGAAAGATAGCTGATTGCTCCAGGGGTTTCACTTACAATTTTCCGGACGGTCCCGGAAGAATCTTGCTCCATTCCGGGTGCTGGCTCGGCCTCTTTAAGCCCGATCTGCTCAAATACCTCTCTCGTACCGGAACCTTTCGCCCGATGAATGATCACGATCTCCTCGTCTTTTCCTCCTACTTCTTTCCAATTCTTCACTTTTCCGGTAAAAATATCGATCAATTGTTCATGTGAAATATTGGCAACACCAGTATCCGGATGTGTGACCGGCCCCATTCCAGTAACAGCTACTTTATGATCAACGAGTTGGGAAGGATCGACACCCGCTTTTTCCTCGGCAAATAAATCGGCATTTCCAATATCAACATATCCTTCGCTAATACTGCTCAAGCCTGTTCCACTGCCCCCTCCCTGTACATGGATGGCCGCATCAAGATGCATGCTTGTAAATTGTTGGGCAGCCGCTTCTACTAATGGCTGCAGAGCACTTGATCCCACGATCGTTATCGAACCTGAAAGGTCTTCTGATGTGGGAGCGGCATCTGTTTGGCCTTTGCCAATGCACCCAGATGCCATCGCCATGGCAAAAATAAGAGCCAACATCTCCATATACCTTTTCCTCAAGGTAAAAAACCCCCTTTATGATGAAAGCAGGCTAGCATATTCAATGTACTATTTCATATTTAAGAATGCGTTCAAGCAGTATGAAAGCTATGTAAAAAAGCAGTAAAAGATGTGAATTTCGCAACGAAAAACAATTAATTCCTTTGTCTCCCTATTTGTCTGCAATCTATCAATCAAGCGATCTTCATTTTCCCTTAATAAAATATTTACAAATCCTTTACATTAGTTTAACCGCACCTTGATAAAGTCCGCTTATGATGATCATGTAGTAAACATCACATAAACACAGGGGGAAAATTATCAATGAAATTGAAGCCCGCATTGGCAACACTCACTTTATCCTTTGGATTGCTGCTCACTGCTTGCGGTAATGGGGACGGCAGCAACTCTGACAACGAGAAAAATTCAAGTGGGAACAATTCAAAAAGCGCGGAAGAACTATCCGGAACAGTCGGTATTGACGGATCATCAACCGTCTTTCCAATCATGGAAGCCGTATCTGAAGAATATGCTGCCGAGCAGCCTGACGTAAAAGCCCCCGTAGGAGTATCCGGAACGGGTGGAGGATTTAATAAGTTCATCGCTGGCGAAACAGATATCAGCAACGCATCCCGGCCTATTAAAGATGAGGAAGCAGCTAAGTTAAAAGAGGCTGGAATAGAATACACGGAATTTAAAATTGCCTATGACGGCCTTTCGGTTGTCGTAAATAAAGATAATGACTTTGTGGACAAACTAACAGTTGATGAGTTGAAAAAAATGTGGTTGGAAAGCGGAAAGGTAAAAACGTGGGCGGACGTCCGTGAAGGATGGCCGGAAGAACCAATTTCTTTCTTCAGCCCAGGAACAGATTCCGGAACATATGACTATTGGAATGAAGTCATTTTGGAAGAAGAGCAAATGAGAAAAGATGCTACTTTATCTGAAGATGACAATGTGCTTGTACAAGGTGTCATGGGAGACAAAGGCGCCATCGCATTTTTCGGTTACGCGTACTACATTGAAAATAAAGACGACCTGAAAATCGTTCCGATTGTAAACAGCAAAGGAGAAGCAATTACTCCTGACAATGACACGATCATGAACGGCGAGTATGAGCCGCTTTCACGTCCACTGTTCTTTTATGTAAACAATAAATCAATTGCTGAAAAAGAACATGTATATGATTACGTAAAATTCGCACTTGAAAATGCAAGTTCTTTATCTGAAGATGTAGGCTATATCAGCCTCCAGGAAAAAGAATATGAGGATGGCTTGGCAAAGTTGGAAGAACTTAAAAAGTAATGTTACAGGTGAGGGGATTGGTATCCCCTCACCTTCACTAATGAATAGATGAGGAGTTTTCCAATGGAACTGAAAAATGAGCAAATCTCCATTGCAAAAATGATTGAAGAAAATAAAAGAAAGAATAAATTTAAACAGGGATTGGCCGAAAAATCCGTTCCGGTTTTTTTGTTTTTAATGGCTATTATCTCTATTTTAACGACCATTGGCATTGTTGCTACACTCCTATTTGAAACCTTCACATTTTTCAGCCGTGTTGACTTTATACATTTTATAACGAGCAAAGAATGGCTTCCCTTTTTTGAAGCGGATCCAAAATATGGCATCATTTCTCTTATATCCGGAACATTGCTCGTTGCCTTGATCGCTGTGATCGTGGCATTTCCGCTTGGCCTCGCAGCTGCTATTTATTTAAGTGAATACGCAAGTGAAAGAGCAAGAAAGGTGATTAAACCGATTTTGGAAGTATTGGCCGGTATCCCTACGATTGTTTACGGTTTTTTTGCACTTACATTTGTAACGCCCGTCCTTCAAAAAATAATCCCTGACCTTAACTTCTTCAATGCTTTAAGTCCGGGAATCGTTGTCGGTATTATGATCATCCCATCTATTGCTTCATTATCGGAAGATGCCATGTCGGCAGTTCCAAGGTCGATGAGGGAAGGGGCATTGGCGCTCGGCTCCACAAAGCTTGAAGTATCTTTGAAAGTCGTATTGCCCGCTGCATTATCAGGCATTATCGCCTCCTTTGTCCTCGGGCTTTCTCGGGCAATAGGTGAGACGATGATTGTAACGATTGCCGGAGGCGCTAAGCCTAACCTCACTTTCGATCCAACAGAAACGATACAAACGATGACCGCCTATATTGTTCAGGTGAGCCTCGGAGATGCTGCCTATGGTTCAACGATTTACTACAGCATTTATGCAGTTGGAATGACACTCTTTGTCTTCACGCTCATTATGAACTTGATTGCTCAATGGATTTCAAGGCGATTTAGGGAGGAATATTAATGGAACTCATCAATAAAGCCGAGGTTAAAAAAAGAATCGGCAGCCGGCTCATAAAAAACACCATTTCCAAATGGCTGTTTATGCTGGCTACGTCGATAGGTTTGATTGTCTTGGCCATCCTCATTTATCGTATAATGAGTCAAGGCATCCGATATTTGGACCTTGATTTTCTGACAAACTTTGCCTCCCGCAAACCAGAAGAGTCTGGAATTAAGGCCGCCATCTTTGGGACCTTGTGGGTGATGGCGATTACCGGGCCGGTCTCGATTATTTTAGGTGTCGGTTGTGCGATTTACCTTGAGTTATACGCGAAAAAAAATCGCTTTACACGTTTTATCCAAGTAAATATTTCCAACTTGGCGGGTGTCCCTTCCATCGTCTTCGGTCTTTTGGGCCTGACGGTTTTTGTAAGGATGTTGGAAATGGGCAGAAGTGTTCTCGCCGGTGGTTTAACCATGAGTTTGTTGATCCTTCCCGTTATTGTCGTAGCATCACAAGAAGCGCTCCGGGCCGTTCCGAAGGATCTTCAAGAAGCCTCCTACGGAATGGGAGCAACGAAATGGCAAACGATTCGTCGCGTCATTTTACCGGCGGCCATTCCGGGAATCTTAACCGGTTCGATCTTGGCATTATCACGTGCAGTCGGTGAAACAGCCCCACTCATTATGATCGGAGCGATGACTTTTATCGCATTTATTCCAGAAAGCATCTGGTCGGGCTTTACCGTTATGCCAATCCAAATATACAACTGGACAAGCAGACCGCAAGCAGAGTTTCATGATGTAGCCGCTGCAGGAATTATTGTCCTTCTGTTCATGCTCATTTTGATGAACTCGATTGCCATTATTATCAGAAACAAGTTTTCAAAACGCTATTAAAACCGAAAGGGAGGACTTTATATGTCGGCTATGACTATAAAGGCAGTACAGAAAGCTCCGGAAACAACCAAAAAAAGCCGTGTTGAACAGAATACTGTTTTTGAAGCTAAAGAATTAAACCTCTGGTACGGAGAAGACCAGGCTTTAAAAAACATCAATATTGCCATTGCCGAAAATAACGTTACCGCCATTATCGGACCATCCGGTTGCGGCAAGTCCACATTTGTCAAATCCCTTAACCGTATGGTCGATCTGATTCCGACTGTAAAAATGTCTGGACAGTTATTATATAGAGATCAAAATATATTAGACCGCAAGTACGGAGTAGAGGAATTGAGAACGAAAGTGGGCATGGTGTTTCAAAAGCCCAACCCGTTTCCGAAATCCATTTATGAAAATGTTATATACGGCCCGGTCATTCACGGCATTCGGGATAAAAAAATTCTCCGTGAAATTGCAGAAAAAAGCTTAAAGGGTGCAGCTCTTTGGAATGAGGTAAAGGACCGCTTACATGAAAACGCCTATGGCCTTTCCGGAGGACAACAACAGCGCCTATGTATCGCGAGATGTTTAGCAGTGGAACCGGATGTTATCTTGATGGATGAACCTACTTCGGCCCTTGACCCCATCTCGACAATGAAAGTCGAAGAATTGGTGCAAGAGCTAAAGCAAAAATACAGTATTATCATCGTTACTCATAATATGCAGCAAGCTGCAAGAATTTCAGATAAGACAGCCTTTTTCCTGAACGGGGAGCTCATTGAGTTCGATGATACTTCCATCATGTTTTCCAACCCTTCCGATCAAAGAACGGAAGACTATATTACCGGACGCTTCGGTTAAAAAAGGAGGACACTTAATATGCTCAGATCCCAGTTTGAAGAGCAATTAAAGGAACTGCACCAACAGCTTCTCACGATGGGCATCATGGTGGAAGAGGCAGTACACAAATCGGTCAAATCGCTCGTTCAAAAGGATATTCCGCTTGCAGAAGCCGTCATTGAAGGCGACAAGCTGATCAACGATGCCGAAGTCAACATTGAAAAATCTTGTTTTTCCTTGATCGCTTTGCAACAGCCCGTCGGGAGCGATTTGAGAAGGATTGCCATGACGTTGAAAGTAGCGACAGACTTGGAGCGTATGGCGGACCACGCCGTCAGCATCGCCAAAGCAACCATTCATTTAAAAGATGAAACCTATGCGAAACCGCTGGTGGATATCCCGTTAATGGCGGAACTCGCCCAAAAAATGCTTCGCGATACGCTCGATGCGTATATCGAAATGAACAAGGATGAAGCCATCGCCATTTCCAAACGGGATGATGAAGTTGATGCTTATTTTAAAAAGATTTTTCTTGATCTGATTGATTTAATGAAAAGTGACCGGGCATCCATAAGCCAATCATCACACCTCTTGCTTGTTGCCCAGTATTTGGAACGAATCGGTGATTACACAACAAACATTTGCGAGTGGATTGTTTATATGGCAGCCGGTAAAATGATCGAACTAAATAATTAAGATACGATGCTTCAACAGCGGTAATTATTATCGGAGCATGTTAGCCGCCCTCACTGAGAAGAAGCGAAAATCCGCAATCATTGTTCACCCGCTGCCCGGCTTTAAGCTATGGCGTTTAGACCAATGTTCAGATGTTTTTGGAATGGTTCGTCCCAATGAATAAGTTTGTAGACTAGGAGATCAATTTACACCTGCTCTCCACAAAAAAGCCCCGAAAGATTGAATGCTTTCGGGGCCTTTACATGTTTGCTTGTTTTTTCGGGAGGGTCACTGTAAAAATGGTCCCCTCTCCTTCTTCACTTTCTACTTTAATGGAACCATGGTGCGATTCTATCAAATGTTTCACGATGGCAAGGCCGAGTCCCGTCCCGCCAGAATCACGCGCTCTTGCCTTATCAACTCTGTAAAAGCGCTCAAAAATACGTGGAAGATCTTTTTTCGAGATCCCAATGCCGTTATCTTGAACACGAATATCAACTTCGTTTTCCCTTTCCGAAACGGATACGGAAATCTTTCCGCCCTCAGGCGTATAGACGACCGCGTTGGAGACGAGATTTAAAATAATTTGCTGAATCCGGTCTCTTTCTCCTTCCACCCATACATTTGTGTTGTCAGGAAGTTCAAGCTCAAGCCCTTTTGTCTTCACTTCTTTTCGAATGGTCTCCGCCACGTTACGGATGACTTCCGTCACGTTTACCTCTTCAACTATCGGTGTAACGAGATGCTGTTCAATTTTGGATAGATGTAAAATATCATTGATGAGCCGATGCAGCCGCACACTTTCTTTATGAATAATATTCAAGAAATCGTGGAGCAACTCCTCATCATCCATGGCTCCATCGAGCAGCGTTTCCGCAAACCCTTTAACAGAAGTAATTGGCGTTTTCAATTCATGCGAAACGTTTGCCACAAACTCGCTGCGCATTTTCTCGAGACGCCGGATATCCGTAATATCATGAAGAACCGCAACGATGCCCTTTAATTCGTTCCTTTTTCCAACATAAGGGGCTAAGTGGGCATCCAGTATCCGTTCATCTGGAAAATAAAATTGGATTTCATCTCTAATTTCCTTGCCTTCAAGGAGACATTGATCAATAAGGCGGCTCAAATCAGCGCTTTTTCCCGCCTCTACGTGCAATTTGCCTTTTAGCGTTTCTGGTTCAAGCCCCAGCATGTCCCCCATGGCACGGTTGGCGAGTAAAATCCTTCCGTCCTTATCAACGAGCAGTACCCCGCTTTTCATGTAGGTTAACACACCCATCAGCTGCTGCTCATTTTCCTGGATTTGTTCCATTTGGCTTTTCAAGCTGGCCGCCAATACGTTGATGGCGTTTGCAAGCCGCCCCAGCTCACCTTTTGGCTGCATTCTCACTCTTGCAGAATAATCTTTATCCTTTAACCGTTCGGATACCGTAATCATTTCTTCAATCGGCTTGGCAATCCCTTTTGCCATTCTGACCCCGACGATTGTCGTTAACAGCATCGCTGTAAAAAGAACAAATGTCAATGTGGCTGTCAGGTGCTCGATTGCTTGTTCCACCTTCTCCAAGGATAGTGATGTCCGAACAACACCTGTTACCTGGTCACCTTCAATCATGGGGATCGTGACGTACATCATGTTGTACCCCAATGTTTTACTATAGCGAATCGATATCCCCGAGTCCTTTCCGCTTTTTATAATCTGCCGAACTTCCGGCCTGTCGGCATGATTTTCCATGGCAGAAGGGTTGTCCTCTGAATGAGCAAGCACATGTCCGTCCCGGTCAATCACTGTAATTCGTGAAGTAATGGTCTTGGAAAGCTCTTTTACCTGTTCCTGCAGCCTTACTTCGCTATCAGTGCCCGTGTTAATGGCTCTTACAGTTAATTGCGCCATTTCGTATAGTTGGTCCTTTTTGAGATCCATGTATGTATCCTTTACTTTGTCGGCTATAAAAAAACCGGAAACAAGCAATGCGATAGACATTAATAAAAGAAAAGAAAAAGTAATCCGAAGCCATAATTTTTGCATTGCTATGGTCTCTCCAACTTATAGCCAAAGCCTCGGACCGTTTTGATATATTGCGGCTTACGTGTATCTAATTCAATCTTTTCACGTAAGTTACTAATATGCACGTCGACAATCCGCGAATCACCGACAAAGTCGTAATTCCAGACGGCATCCAACAGCTGCGTGCGATTTAGCACTTTCCCTTCATTTGCGGCAAGATACGCCAGCAGTTCGAACTCTTTTGGAGTAAGCTCAAGTTTTTCTTCCCGCAGAAGCGCTTCATATCTTTCTGGAAAAACGGCCAGCTCTCCAATTTTGTACATCGGTTCACCTTTTTGCTCCACGACAATATTCGGTTCTTCGACCATTTTTGATCGGCGTAATATCGCCTTGACCCGCGCAACGACTTCGCGCGGGCTGAAAGGTTTCGTTAAATAATCGTCAGCGCCCAATTCCAGTCCCAACACTTTATCAAATTCATCGTCACGGGCCGTCAACATTAAAATAGGCGTATTGATTTTTTCCTGACGAAGCTTCTTGCAAATATCCATGCCATCGATTCCAGGAAGCATTAAGTCAAGAACAATGAGATCAGGCCTTTCCTGCATTGCTTTTTGCAAACCGATTTCGCCATTTCCAGCTGTTGTGACGGAATATCCCGCTTTTTCCAAGTTATATTGAAGAAGTGTGACGATGGATGGTTCATCATCCACGACAAGTACCCGTTCCAATGGTTTTAACCTCCTTACTTTTGCGTGCCGGCTTTGTTTTTGTCAATCAATACGGTCAAGCTGATTAACGTTACAAGGATGGTCGCCCCCATGTCTGAAAGAATGGCGATCCAAAGCGTCAACAATCCCGGAATGGTTAATAATAGAGCTATTATTTTCAAGCCTAACGCGAGAGAAATATTTATTTTAATAATAGTATTTACTCGCTTGGCGATTTTTATGGCTCCCGGCAATTTTCCAAGATGGTCCTGCATGAGGACAATGTCCGCTGTTTCAATGGCGCTGTCCGTTCCTTTCCCCATCGCGATCCCGAGATCGGCAACGGCCAGTGCCGGAGCATCATTAATTCCGTCTCCAACCATGGCTGTTTTTCCTTTTTTGATCAGCTCTTTCATTTTTTCCACTTTCATATGGGGCAAAAGATTAGCGTAATAATGGCTCAGTCCAACGGCGGAAGCTACCTTTTTCGCCGTTTTATCATGGTCGCCTGTCAACATAACGGCATTTTTAACCCCTGCGTCGTATAATTCAGCGACAACTTCTTTACTTTCAGGGCGAATTTCATCAGCAATCCCAAACAAGCCCAAAACTTGCTCGTGATCTGAAACAACGACAATTGTGTACCCGTCGTCTTTTAATTGCTCCAGATCGCTTTGAACTTGCGGTGGAATTTCGTCAAATGGTATGCTCGCTTCGTTCCCCAGTCTGTATGTCTGTCCGGAAATGTTCGCTTCAACTCCCTGGCCGGCAATCGTTTTTAAATCAGTCGGTTCTTCGAGTGGAATAGATTGTTGTTCCACCTTCTCCATTATAGCTTTTGCAAGCGGGTGGGAGGAAGACTTTTCAATTGATCCGGCGATTCTTAACAATTCCTTAATATTCGTATAGGCGATCATTTCTTCTACATGGGGTTCCCCTTTTGTCAACGTACCGGTTTTATCAAATGCAACGGCGTCGACATGCCCAAGCTGCTCCAAAAACACGCCGCCTTTGATCAAAATCCCGTTTCGGGCATTCCGGGTAATACCGGAAATAATGGCAATGGGGGAAGAAATGATCAGCGCGCACGGGCAACCGACAATGAGGACTGCCAAGCCTTGGTAAAAATAACTTCCCCAATCTCCTACGAAAAGCGGGGGAACAATCATCACAATAAGGGCGATCACCATAATAAGCGGAGTGTAATATTTCGCGAACTTGTTAATAAACTGTTCCGTTGGTGTTTTCGTTTCCTGCGCCTCTTCAACAAGATGCAATATTTTGGCAAGGGAGGAATCTTCGTAAGGCTTTGTAATGGTAACTTTCAAAACACCTTCGTTATTAATGCTTCCGCCATATACGGTTTCGCCGGGTGTTTTTTCAACAGGCATCGCTTCCCCCGTAATGGCTGCTTCGTTCACGGAACTTCTTCCTTCTGATACAACACCGTCGGAAGGAATTTTTTCACCGGATTTCACAAGAACCACATCTCCGGCTTGCAAATCGGCGATCGGGATTACTCTTTCTTCTTTTCCGGAAAGCAGTATTGCTTCTTTCGGAGCCACCTTTAACAGTGTTTCCATTGATTTGCGCGCCTTTTCCATTCCCAGGCCTTCCAAGTATTCATTGATGCCAAAAAGGATCGCAACAAGCGTACCCTCTTTCCATTCACCGATTCCAAAAGCCCCAATGAGGGCAATTGTCATAAGCGTATCAATGTTAAATTTGAACGCTACCAGGTTTTTGAGGCCTTTTATAAACGTTTTATAGCCGCTGATGGCTGCAGCAGCGACGTAAATACCGGCCGCAGCAACAGTCGGAATCATATTTTCCAGGGCAATGGCAAGCGCAAATAAAACCGCTGAAAGACCTATAAAATAGAGTAGCTTGCGCCCACTTCCGTGATCATGGTCGTCATGTGTGCTGTCACTTGATTCACGGACAATGGAAGCGCCGTCGCTTGCCAATATTTTTTCCACTTTATGCAAGGCGACTTCATCGGAAACGACTAATTTACTAGAATTGAACATTATTTTAGCATTGTCACCATGATCCAACTTTTGAATTTCCTCTTCCATCTCCCTGGCGCAATTTGCGCAGGAAAGACCTTTAAGGCGATATTCAGCCATGCATATAACCTCCCTCATTAATGCCTTGCGTGGTCAATCGTCTGTTCAAGTATTTTTACAACATGTTCATCATCATGTGAATAATACATGCTCGTGCCTTCTCTGCGATATTTAACGAGCCGCAAATTTTTTAAAAATCGAAGCTGATGGGAAACTGTTGACTGTTGAAGATGAAGCGCCTCAGCGATTTGGTTTACTGAACGTTCCCCTTCCGACAACAAATGCAAAATCCGAATTCGAGTCGGATCTCCCAATGCCTTGAATGTTTGGGAAACAATAAATAATGTTTCTTCATCAAGTTCATCATGCTCATCATGGTTATCATTTTTACGTTCCATTTATAACACACTCACCTTTTATATGATCATATGTTCATATTCCAATCTTAATACATTCATGTTCCATATGCAACCAATCTGTTAAAATTTGCTGAAAAAATGCTCCTACTTATTGGTAATTCGGCCCGATTCATTGAAAACAAGCCTCATGTTTGCTATATTAGCAGTAGTTTCATTTTCTCTACCGTTTGAACCGCACAAGCTGCGAACTATTTCATATACATTAAATAAAGGGTGGGTTATCGAATGTCATATGTCATTACAGCTCCTTGCGAAGGTGAAAAATTCGGCGAATGCGTAGACGTTTGTCCGGTCGACTGTATAGAAGAAGGGGAAAAAATGTTTTACATTGATCCCGATATTTGCATCGACTGCGGCGCATGCCAAGCCGTTTGTCCCGTGGAAGCCATTTATCACGAAGAAGAATTACTTCCGGAAGACCAAGTTTATTTGGAAAAAGCGAAGGAATTTTTCGCATCAAGGTAATGCTTCAATAAAAGGTGGAGAAAACGAATCATCGTTTTTCTCCACTTTTTTGAGGCAAAAAAAGATTACGACTCTTGATGAATATCCGTTGATGTTTGCAAGTGTTGGTTACTCACTGTAAAAGAAACCTTTGTCCCCAAACCGGGGGTGCTTTGAATATGCAGTCCCCTTCCAAAATGGCGCTTTAAGCGCATGTCGGTATTAATTAGACCGACTCCCGACTGGCCGCTTTTCTTTCTATCCATTATTTGCCGCAATTTATCATCTTCCATTCCGACCCCATCATCTTCAACGGATATGTCCACCTGCTTTTCGTTTTGGGAAATCCGAATCATTATTTTCCCGCCACTGATCCGTTTCATAATGCCATGCCTGATCGCATTTTCTACTAAAGGCTGGATCGTCAGGAATGGGATTTTCAAGTCATTATATTCGTCTATTTCCCAAACAACTTGCAGCCTGTCTTGAAAACGCACCTGTTCAATGTACAAATAAGAGCGCACGATGCTTAACTCCTCTTCAACTGGAATCAGCGCATCCATATGTTGAAATTGAAATTTATTTCTTAAATAATGGCTAAAATGATCAAGCAAATCACGCATTTTATCCAAATCAATTTCACTTAACGCTGTTACCGCGTTTAACGTGTTAAATAAAAAGTGAGGCTGAATTTGTGCCTGCAGCCAGGCGGATTCCAATTGCAACTGTTCCCGCACAACTTGTTTAATCATCGCCAATGCCTCAATCCGTGATCTTATTTCCAGCGCTTCAACCGGCTTTGTTACATAGTCGTTTGCACCAGCCAAAAATCCACTTTGTATATCCTCTGCCCGGCTTCTCGCCGTAAGCAGTAAAATGGGAAGCTCGGTAAGAGAAAACCGCTTGCGGATAATCTGAGTTAACTCATACCCTGACATTTGGGGCATCATGACGTCCGATATGACCAAATCCCACTCTTTCTCGCCCAATATGGCCAGCGCTTCTTTTCCGCTCGTAACCATCGTCACCTCGTATTCTTCCGGAGGTAAAATGGCTTCAAGCACTTGGAGGTTTACTGGATCATCATCCACTATTAAGATGACCGGACGATCAAGCGCAGTGTCCCCTAATGGAGGTCGCTTGACAACAGGCGAGATGTCGAGCTTGGTCCAATCAAGCGAAGTTTTTTCCTGAATCGGGACGGACTGTTCAAATGATCCGGATACATTACCCGCTTCCTTCTCTTTTACACTGGCTAATTTTAGAGAAAATGTAAATGTGGAGCCTTCTCCCAAGGCAGAAGACACTTCCAGTTCTCCTCCATGAAGTTCGACCAATTGTCTGCTTATACTTAATCCCAGCCCAAAGCCGCCTTCAATCATCGTCTTACCGGAATTTGCTTGCTCATAAGGATTAAACAAACGCTTTAGCATGGCTCTATCCATTCCGACCCCGGTATCCGCAATCACGATAAAACCTCTTCCTTCTTTTACAAAGCCCCGAATGGTAATTTGACCTTCATTCGTATATTTGACCGCATTATGAAGCAAGTTGAATGCAATTTGAACGACCCGATTTTCATCCGCATATACGGGAGGGAAATCTTCTGGAATTTGATTCACAATCTTCACGGGCTTGAACTCTACCATAAAGTGGAGCATATCCAGCACCCCTGTGATGATGGGCTGAATGGCGATGACTTTTTTCCGCAGCCGCGGATTGCCTTCCTGAAGACTCATTACATCCAGCAAATCATTTAATATGAGTGTCATCCGCCGCCCGACAGATAAAATCGTTTCGAGTTCTTTCACACTTCTTTCCTGCAGCATATCCCGTTCCCTTTTTAAGACAGTTTGTGACATGTTTAAAATGCCATGGAGCGGATTTTTAAATTCATGTGAAGTGTTTGCCAAAAATTGATCCTTATGATCATTCATCCTTTGTAATGCAGCGGCAAGCTCCCTTGTGTCGGCGTGCATTTTAAAATAATCCTTAAACCATACAGACGCAAAACAGGCGATCGAAATAAACAGATCAAACGGATAGTGGGCAACACTAATACCATTTTCCCGCCAGCCGATTGCCCAAATAAAATGGTGGATGAGAGCAGTAAGTGAAAAAAGCAGCAACAGATTAGCTTTGATATCCTTGATGAACTTTTGCATGATGGCAATCCCCGTGATCACGACTGCAACTCCCACCAATACAAAATAAACCGGGAAGATCATTATCACTTGGGTTGGGGTTAACAACAACGTTATACCGGCAATGCCCAAGGTGCTGACAGTATAAATGCGATAAATCTTGCGCCAATACGGAAGTAACCGATGATCGGTACATTCAAGCAACGCATAACATCCGATGAGTACAGCTGCATTCGCCAAGCGAAAATCCCATTCATACCCTATGTAAAAAACTTGGTGAAACAGTTTCTCATCATTACTGAATAAATTTCCCAATGCCACACAAAGTGTAAGTAAAGAAAAGAATAATAGCTTCTTTTCCCGATTTCCCAGAAAAAACAAAATAAGAGAATAGACAGAATGTATCAAGAACATTATCGCAGTCAAAAGCTGCATGGAGGAAGATAGTTTCATTTCCTTGGCAATGGCTTCTTCCGTACCGAACTTAATCGAGCGAATGATGCCGCTGCCTCGTATATCCGCATAATTTGCGGCTTGAATGACGATTTCTATGACGCCCTTATCATCCGCTGTAAAAGTAGTGGAATAGGGTAAATTTTTCGCGATATATTCCTCTTGATGTTTTGCCACTTTCCCGGATTTGGCCAGCAGACGCCCATTCACATATACTTCCGAAGAACTGCGTACACTTGGTACACGGATGCTATAATTCAGATCCTTTTTTTTCGGATTGACAAGAACACGCAATCGATAGGTGGCAAATCCATACGGCGAGTGCAATACTTCATTCCATTTACCCGGAACTTGAATAAGCTGTGGCGTCGCATTGCCCATTCCCGGTTGCCGCTCTTCGTCCATCAACAAGCTAGATGGATAAAACTCCCAATCACCATCCAATAAAAGAACTTCACCGTCCTCTGCATCCCAATTACGCAAATCTAATTGCCCATTTTCAACTGGCCGCTGCTTTTGATCCCGAAATAATTCCATCCAAAAAATCCGCGAACTTGATAAAACGATCAAAAGTAAGCCCAGCATAAGTAAAATATGTCTTTTCTTCATACAAGATTTGGCCTTCTCCTGCCAAACTCCCCGCCTCTCAAATGATCTTTTACACTTGTAAGCCTGCTCACATCCGCAACGGAAGATGAGGTGATCGCCCGCTATTGCACAACGAAAAATAAACAATGAATGCCATTAAAGACTGCGGCATTCATTGTTTCCATCTCCGTTTTTATGTCTATTCATTTCTGATTTCCATTTCTCATACCACTTTTCAATTGTAGGTTTGGGTTTCATGTCATATTCTTCTTTTAGCATGTTCCGTAAATGTTTGTATTGTTGTTCAACTGAGTGATGATCCCCGAGTAAATCATACAGCTTCATCAGCATGAAATAGCTGCTATCCACATATGGATGTAATACTTGTACACGCCGATAAAGTAAAATCGCTTCCGTGTACTTACCATTAGAAACGAAGTGATCCGTCATCATATTGATGTAGTGAAGCCATAAAATCCTTAACCTTTCCCGCTCGCTCTCCGCCCACAAATAACCTTCTTCGGCCAAATAGTCCCCTCGATATAATGTCATTAAGTTTTGGTGCTTGACAACATTTTCATCGCTTCCAGAAGTTAATGCAGCCATTCCATTCTGCCACTCATCTACGTCAAGCTTGACTTCATTTAATTCCAGCACGTAGCTATGATCGAGACTGGAAATCGTAATATTCATTTGAATAGCGCTTAATGTTCGACGAATTTGATAAATAGCGGCGTACAGTTGCGCATAACCTTTTTTATCGTCAACCTCGGGCCAAAGCATATCTAGCAAAATATCTTTACGTACTGGACGCCCGCGATGCTGGATTAAAAAAGAAAACAATTCCCGGGCCTTGGATGTTCTCCAGTACACGTCAACAAATTCAGAATCCCACATTGATCTCTTAAATTGTAAAGTTTGAAAACAGCAAACGATACCTGAACCATCGGATGAAACTGCTTGTGAAGGAACCCTTTTCTTTAATCGGCGAACGGTTTCAACAAGCCGCGTCCTCTGAACAGGCTTGATAACATAATCCATGGCATTGATTTCAAAGGCTTTTACAGCATATTCATCATAAGCTGTCACGAATACGACTAATATTTCAGGATAAGAGCTTTGAATCTGTTCCGCTATTTCAATTCCGTTTATTTCCGGCATATCTATATCGAGAAAAATAACATCAGGGCGTTCTCTTAGCGAGGCCTCCAGTGCCCGGAATGGATTTTGGAATTTTCCAACTATTTCAACACCAGATATTTTCACGAGTAAATGTTCCATGTGCTCAAGAGCTAAGGCTTCGTCATCAACTAGAATAACTCTCAACATTACAGCCACCTTTTTAATGTAAATTAAGTAAGAAAGCCGGGTAATGATTCCACTGGTTTGGCATAAGCTTCTTCTACATATCAAGCATGGATAACAAATTGCACCTACAATATTTTTCAATTAAAAGCATGACCATCCGCAAGGAGAAAATTCCGTTTTGTTTTTGATCATACATGTACATTCACCGCTGAGCATTTTTACTTGAAGTCCGTCACTCGTTTAGAATGTTCCAGGCCAGTGAAAAATCGTATCCCGATGTCCTGACCAAACCATTTGCCCTTCCTTCACCGCCCCTAACCTTTAACTAGAAACAGCGTCCTCCACTTTCTACAATTCTTTGGGCAACTCGAAACACTTCGGTTTTATCTCCAAATGTGCTTTGAAAGGAAGACATTCATTGTATAAAACTAGTTTTTCCACCCGAGCTAAAGGATATGATGAACTTCAAAGGTAAAAGCCGCTATATCTAAAAAAGCTCAAGCCAACGAAGATCAATGATGTTGCAATGCACCTTTTTTGATGTTGATGAACAACAGGAAGTTGGGAAATTTATATCTTCATCTTGAAATTGAAATAGTAAATGTACAGTTATTATACCATAAATTGTATAGTTCATTTCTTAAAATAAATGTTTATATACTTGGGAAACTTTCATGAAGAATGTCGAGGTGTGTCTTACCGTATGAAGTGGCAAATAGAAGTAATGGCTTCCATATACTATACTAGCATATGGAAGCACTTCAGTTTATTCTTGGCGATTTCTTCTAAATCTAGTGAGAGTAATGCCAACTAGTAGAAGAATCAGTCCTGCTGCTGCATATTGGAATATGGTTGTAGCAGTATTTGGGAGCTTCGTCCCGCTATTTTGTTTTTCTGGATGCTGTATTGGGTTGTTTGGTTTATCTGGTCGGACTGGAGTATCAGAATCGTTTTGCTCTCCTATATCAACCGGAACTTTCGTATTCGTTACTTGGATCTTTAATCGCTCTTCCTGACCTTTTTCAATTGTAAATGGTACTGGTTCCGTTCGTTTTTGATAGCCTTTAGGTGCTTCCGTTTCAACAAACTGATAATCACCAGGTTTCAAGCTGTCGACTATGATTTTTCCTTGTTTATCTGTTGTTAAACCTGCTTGAAGTGTACGACCTGCTTTATCCTGCAACTCAAATTCTGCTCCAGGCAGCGTCAATGCCTGATCATCTTTATCGATCTTAGTTAACTCCACTGCACCTGGAGTTAACTCGTTGACCGCTGTGAGGCGCAATACCTCTTTTTGTCCTTTCTCAATTTCAAAGACGAGCGGTGAAGCATCGAGTTTGTAATGTTCGGGTGCTTTTGTTTCTACAAGTTGGTATTGTCCCGGTTTTAAATTGCTTACGATCAGCTTGCCACTTTCATTTGTCATCAAGCCTTCTTGAAGCGTTTTGCCATTGGCATCTTGAAGCTCAAACTCCGCGCCTTCCAAAGTTAACTCGTCATTGTCTTTATCAACTTTGAGCAATTGGACTGAGCCTGTCGCAAGAGCATTTTGCACAATTACTTTTACTGCCTCTGTTTGGCCTTTTTCAATCGTGAATGCGATTGGGGTCGGGTCCAAATGATAGCCAAAAGGCGCTTTCGTTTCCACAAACTGGTACTTGCCCGGTTTTAAATCTTTGACGGCAATTATGCCTTCCTTGTTTGTCGATAGGCCGGACTGAAGCGTTTTGCCATTGGCATCTTGAAGCTCAAACTCCGCGCCTTCCAAAGTTAACTCGTCATTGTCTTTATCAACTTTGAGCAATTGGACTGAGCCTGTCGCAAGAGCATTTTGCGCAATTACGTTTACTGCCTCTGTTTGGCCTTTTTCAATCGTGAATGCGATTGGGGTCGGGTCCAAATGATAGCCAAAAGGCGCTTTCGTTTCCACAAACTGGTACTTGCCCGGTTTTAAATTGCTTACGATCAGCTTGCCACTTTCATTTGTCATCAAGCCTTCTTGAAGCGTTTTGCCGTTGGCATCTTGAAGCTCAAACTCCGCGTCGGCCAATGGGGCCTTGTTATTGTCGCCATCCACCTTTGTCAATTCCACTGATCCTGGCACCAATTCATTTTCTGCTGTCAGTTTAATCCATTCTACATCTGCTTCCGTTTTACTTTTGGCAATTGTAAATGTGATTGGCGTGTTGTTTGATTTATAGCCAAATAGCGGTTTTGTTTCGACAAATTGATAGTTGCCCGGCTTTAAGTCTTCTATGACGACTTTTCCGTCTTTGTCTGTTGTTAAGCCTTCTTGAAGGGTTTTGCCGCTAGCATCTTGCAATGCAAATTCTACCCCATGTAATGGTGCGTTCTTGTTGTCTTTATCAACCTTCGTTAATTCCACTTTACCGCGGATGAATTCATTTTCAGCCGTTACCTTCAATGTTTCTTTTGGGCTTTTGCCGATTTCAAATGGTATTGGCTTTGCTGTAAGTTGATAAAAGTCAGGCGCTTTTGTTTCAATGAATTGGTACTTGCCTGGTTTCAAGTTTTGTACAACGAGCTTGCCTTCGGCATTCGTAGTCAAGCCTTCTTGGAGGTCCGTTCCTTCTGCCGTCTGCAACTTGAATTCCGCACCGGATAATGACAAGTCTTTGCGATCTTTATCCACTTTTATCAATTCTACAGAGCCTGGTATCAGTTCGTTATATGCCGTGATTTTGAGCATTTCTTTTTGGCCTCTGACAATCTCAAATGCAAGTGGAGTAGAATTCAAGAGATAATGTTCGGGCGCTTTCGTTTCAACAAGCTGGTATTTGCCCGGTTTTAATCCTTTCACGATCAGTTTTCCATCCTGATCCGTTTTTAACCCTGCCTGAAGATCTATTCCATCTGCCGTCTGCAACGTAAATTCCGCACCGGATAAAGGTAGTTCTTTGTTGTCTTTATCCACTTTCGTCAATTCGACAGCTCCTGGTGCCAATTCATTTTCAACTGTCACGAGAAGGATTTCTTTTTGGCCTTTCTCAATTTCAAACGGCAGTGGCCTGGAATCAAGCGCATAATCTTTAGGTGCTTTCGTTTCAACAAATTGATACTTGCCCGGTTTCAAATCTTTAACGATGAGCTTTCCATCCTCATTCGTTGTTAAGCCCGTTTGCAGCACCTTACCCGCCGCACCTTGTAACTCGAACTCTGCACCAGCCAGTGTCATCTCCTTGTTATCATGATCAACCTTGATTAACTCGACTGAACCTGGTATCAATTCGTTATCTACTGTTACTTGTAACGCTTCTTGTTGTCCTTTTTTAATTTCGAATGGAATTGGTGAAGAATCCAGGCCGTAATGTTCGGGTGCTTTCATTTCAACAAATTGATATGGACCCGGCCGTAAATCTTTTACAATGAGTTTGCCATTTTTATCTGTTGTTAAACCTTCTTGGAGAATATTGCCTCTCTCATCCCGAAGTTGAAATATGGCACCTGATAATACAGTTTCTGGATCGTCTTGATCTACCTTTGTTAATTCAACCGCTCCTAAAACGATTTGATTTTCTGCTGTTTTCCTGACAATTTCTGTTTGCTTTTCATCTATTTTGAATGAAATGGGTTCAGGGTTGAGTTGATAACCTGATGGAGCTTTTATTTCAATAAATTGATAATCTCCTGGTTCAAGCTCCTCTTTAAAAATGACCCCTTTTTCATCGGTTGTTAGTTCTGCCACTTTTTGATATTTGTCTCCGACCTTGCGCTGGAGTTCAAATACCGCACCGGCTAACGTTTCTTTCGTTTCTTGATCTATTTTCATTAATTCAACGGCATGAACGATCTTCTTGTTTTTCACCGTTATTTGGTTGTTCTCTTTGGAGTCGATCTTGACGGTTTTGCTGTCCTGGATGCCGACAACATATCCATCCGGCGCTTTGTCTTCTTTTAAAATATAATCGTTGTACAGCAAGTTCTTGAATACCGCTTTGCCGTCTTCACCAGTTGTCAGCGTGCGAATGGCAATGTTTCCTTCGTTGTCATATAAAGTGAACGTCGCTCCTTTTAGCGCGTCTCCTGTGGAAGCATCCACTTTCGTCACTTCCAGGCTGCCCGTTTCGCCACTGCCGCTTCCAGAACCGCCGGTTATTTTTACGACGATTTTTTCTTCAGAATCCGTTACTTCAGTAGTGATCTGCTTACCGTCAAATGAAGTTTTATTGGTTATTTCATCTCCATTTCGAGCATTGATGTATGACTGATATTCCAAAATATAGGCTTTATCAATGTCGTTGAGGAATTTTATTTCAAAGGTTTGCTTGCCTTCATCATCTGTTTTAATGTCAAGGGTGTAATCTTCCCCTCGCTTCAGTTCATTTTCGGGATCCTTTGTCACCGTGCCATTTTCAGCAATTTTAGTGCCGTATAAATGGAATGAATTTTCCAGCAAGATTTGATTAGGACTTGGATCATCGGTTAATGTTGCATCTGAAACTTTCGATTGCCCAAAGTTGATATTGACTTTCCAGTCAATCACCTTTCCATTTTGAGCTCCCGATTTATGTGTATATTCCCCCCCATGAGCGACAGATACTTTCGCATCAAGACTGGTAATTTCCTTATCACCGTTGAAAAGCTTCGCGGTGTTATTATATTCCTTTTGGATCAGTTGATCTTGAAGACTTGTTTTATATGTAATCCAGTACGGTGTATCAATATCTCCATTGAAGTTAATTTTAAACCCTGGATTTCCGTTTTTATCTTCAACATTTTCAATGGTAAAATCCTCACCAAGAGTCAGCTGGGCGCCTTTTTCAACTCCGTTTGCCGAACCATTCAGCTTCATCTCATAGACTTCAATGGAGTCTTTCGCCAATTTCTGGTTACCCAGGATATAATCAGTCACCAAAGCATTTTCGACTTTCTTCAGATTGTAGTTAAGGCCGATATTCCAGGTAATTTCTTTGGTAACCGCATTGTACGACCCATTTTTAAAGCCATTGCCTTTTGTATAATGATCCGGATCAAACTCTGCCGTACCATCTTTGTGTTTTTCTTCTCCATCCTTATCTTGCCAAATGATTGTTGCTTTATTTTGGAAAGCCTTTTTTCCATTTTCTCTCGCATCATAATCAAATTTTGTTTGATACTCGATAAAATGCGGAATTGAAATATCATGAACAAATTCGATTGTAAAGCCATCAGCTTCTTCAATTAAATGATAGTCTTCACCCTTGACTAACGTTTTTTCAGCATTTGTGATCCTCAACGTATCAGGCTGAAACGTCAGCCCCTTATTAGAAAAAACATCCTTTAATTTTACATTTTTCATCAGGTGGCTATCATTGTTGAATGAAATTCCCCACGTAGTCGTTTTCTTTTCGTAATCTGTTTCAGGATGATTTGGGTAATTGGCTTTAATCAAAATTTGCTGGTGAATATCTCTTGATCCTTCACCCTCTTTACCTTCTCCCGTCACCACTTTATTGGTAATATTCTCCCAATCGAATACGCGGTCAGTCGCTTTGGTTTTATAAATAATTTTATAAGCGGAATCGATATCCTCCTTAAATGTAAGTTCAAAACCGTTTTGATTTTCCGTGGATGTTGGCGTTACCGAGAAACTTTCAACCTTCTCTGTACCCGCCTCATTTCCATCTTCACCAATGGTTACTTTATAAACTTCGAAAGAATCTGAAATGAGCCCTTGACTTTTATTGAAAAAGTCTTGTAAAAAGGCATCTTTTTTGGAAATCGATTTTTCATTATAGTTGTATAGAATTTCCCATGTGATCGTTTGTGTTTGTTGATCGTAATGTGTTGATTTTTTGGATATTGGCTTTCCACGGTTCACTGATACCGTTGCACTTTTCTATGGCATATTCACCCGGGTCCATCAAATCCCCTTGTACCACACTTCCATCCAGTTGGACATCCAGTTTGTAAACTTTGATCGAATCAGCTTGCAGCCTTTGCCCTGTTTGGATCGGATCACGGAGAACAGCATTTTGTATCTTCTTTAATTGTTTGTTAAAATCAACTGTCCATTCAATCGATTCTGTGTTATAGGCTTGATTTGGTATTCCCTTTTTATCAATTTCCGGACCCGGTTTTGGCTGAAAGTGTACGGGAACGCTGATGGTGTCCCCATCTTTTATTGGGAACACAATCTCTTGTTCGACGCTTCCTTTCCAGTCTTCCCTGAATTCCGTCCATAGCTTCAACGAACCTTCAATATTGGAATGTTTTTTTATTTCCTCGTTAAAAACCATGGTCATCGTGCCGTCGGTTTTGACCGTAAATGTTCCCATATTGATACCACCAAATATCAGCGGTTCATTTTCGAGGTCATTATATACTTTAAATATTTCTGGAAGTTGAAATGTAAAAGTTGACCCGGCTCCATACCCATGGTTATTTTCAAGCTTCCATGTATATTCTATTCCCACTGCCGATCCCAGACTTGGACGATAATTTGGATTCTCTTCTGCATGAATGATATTTCCATCTTCATCCCTCAAGGAAACCGATGTTAAAATACTTTCTGTTATTTCTGAAGTAGATCCGGCGTTCATTTGTGCTCGGCCGGTTGCTTTGCTACTCGTTATATCGCTTGCTTCAGCCGTCTTACTGTTTGATTTGCTATTCGCTTCATTCTCGTTCTCCACTCTCGTGGGTTCCGTTTTTTGCTCTCTATCAGAGCCTGGTGCAGCATTTGTCTTGTCATGATTCTCCTCTGCTGAATCGGCTAGAAATGATACGTTCAATACGTGAGCTATTTCTTGAATGACAAATTCAATGGAAGCTGTATCTTTTCCTTTCAAGATCTCCTGATTGAAGGCAGCCTGAATACGAAGTGTTCCTTGGGCATTTTCACGATTTTCAACCTTGTCATGAAAAGTCAGAGCGACCGTTCCATCTGTTTTCACTTGAAAAGAACCAATGTCGCCATTTGTTCCCAGTAATGAACCCTGTTGCTCCCTCACAACTTTCAATTCACGGGGAATGGCAAACGTATAAGTTTCCCCTACTTGAACAGCTTCTGTATATGACCAGTCGAACTGTATATTTACGACGTCATCTTTGTTTACTGCATGACTTGAATCCATCATCTTTCCTTCTTCATCAAACAGAGTCACCTTTGAGATCAAGTCTTGTTCCAGCTTTTCAGCGCTCTTTATTTCAGGCGAATTGGAAAAGCCGCTTAAAAAAGTTTGAGAGAGAAGCAGGAATAACAAGGCAATATGCCCAATCTTTTTCCCCATTTCAACATAATCCCCCTAACAAAAATTTTTTCCTTGAACATTTTTTAGGAAATCAGATTGCATAACTATTCATGTGAAAAAATCGCCTCCTTCGGCACATCATTTCGAAATGAGAAAGTGGGAAAATCTCTACACTCTTTGATGGGGGAAAAACACGGAAGCTCATTCAGAAGGTCAGCTTTTACACCAAATCCCAAGTCTCTGCTTTCTCGCTTCCTTAAAGACGAAGGATTTCTGCTTGATGTCTAAAGTGCCCCCATCTAGATCGGTGTCAAAAGCCAAGTCGTTGGAGAGATCTAAAACGAATAAACAGTTTGAACTACTGTTCTCGTTGAATTTTGTCCCAAAAAAGGATTATGGATGGTGAAACTTTACAAAATCTGTACAATAAGGTGTTTTTTCCATTGAACACGTATAAAATGAAATTCGCAGGCTTAAGTGAATTTTTCATGCAAGCGATACCAAGTACTGCAAACATTGAACCTCGGATATAGAAGTCATTTTTTCGTATCTATTTATGACATTTTTGTTACATGACTTCCCTGACGCTTTTTATAAAAAAGACATCCTGGAATGCCCTTTTCATTTCAATAATCCGAATTTTCCCCCCCGTTAACTACTTACACCTAATATCTTGACAAAATTATTTTTTGTGCTATAATTTACTTTTATGAATTTAAGTTGTAGAATAGGATTCTCCTGGCCAGGGGAATCCTATTTTTTTTCGTTTTAACTTGAAGGAGTGAATTTGCGTGGAAGAAGGCAAGTCTAGTTTAACTTCATTGATAGCGGCTTTTGGCAGAGCTTATCACAGTGAATTCGATTCACCGAAAATTTTTAACGACTATTTGGCCAAAGAGCTCATTACCACAGAAGAGTTTCATAGCATTAAAGAAAATATGGTTCAGGGTATAGCGTTTTTTAATCAAGAAATAGCGGAAAAATCTTTGGAAAATAAAGAAGAAATCATCAAATGGATCACACAAGTTCAACTTTCACCAACACCATTGGCACGAGCCGCCTATTGTGAACAGGTAGTGGGGACTGAAATGAAACTGGGGCTAAAACAGTATGTCATACTCGGAGCGGGCTTGGATACTTTCTGTTTTCGCCATCCCGAGATGGAGCATACCCTTGACATATTCGAAGTCGATCACCCCGACACACAAGCATGGAAACAGGAAAAATTGACTAAAGCCGGCTTCACAATTCCCGGCAACCTTCATTTTGTTGCCATGGACTTCACCAAAGACTTCTTAGTTCAAAAGTTGCTGGACGCTGGGTTTAGTAACCAAAAAACTCTTTTTAGTCTTTTAGGCGTATCTTATTATTTAACGAAGGAAGAAAACGCAAATCTGATCAACCAGTTATTTGCCAATGTCCCACACGGAAGTTCCATCGTTTTGGATTTTGCCGATGAAAGGCTATTTACAGAAAAAGGAGTTTCCAACAGAGTAGAAAATATGGTGAAAATGGCAGCAGCAAGCGGGGAACCAATGAGGTCATGCTTTTCCTATGCTGAAATGGAGAGCATGTTGGAACAATCGGGTTTACTCATTTATGAACACTTAACTCCAGAAAGAATCCACGAACTATATTTTGACAAACGTACAGACTACCTGTCTGCCTTTGAAACGATTCATTACATTCATGCTGTAAAAAAATAAACACTTTATTCAAACCGGCAACCCCCTTTCACGGAGGTTAGCCGGTTTTTGGATGTATTTTTTATACTCACATTGTGCTTTAAAAACCCACATTTTTTTCCATCTAAAGTTTTTGCAAATTTTTTTGGTAATTTTTTTATTCGTTTCCTCTTTCGCCTATACACAAATATCCATGTTGAATAATATAACAAAGAACCGTTACCCACAGGGAGAGGAGGATAGCGATGTCTAACCAAAAGAAAGAAAAAGTCATTCACGTGGATAATTTGGTTATTCACGCGCAAAATGTGGATTTTGTCCGTGAGCAGCCTCATAGGGACAGGGAGGAGCTTCCGAGGGATCCCTGGGCATTTTTTTGGGGAAGGCCGCGGGAAGAAGAGAGACTAGAAAATGAAAGCAGCAGTGAATAAGGAATTCCTAATTCAATGAGAAAGGGGTGATACTTTTGGGCTTCGGTTTTGGATATCCCGGTTTCGGATGTGGTGGCTTTGGATACGGAGGTTTCGGATACGGTGGCGGATTCGCGTTAATCGTCGTACTATTTATCCTGCTGGTCATTATTGGAGCAGTCTGCTACTAGTAGAACACTGGCATTATCATAAGCCGTCCCGCCACTGGAGCGAGGACGGCTCTTTTTTATGAAAAAAGTGATTTAAAGCGTTCGGGCTCATCCAGGCGAATGGCCGCTTTCGTGTATGTTTTTTTCAATCCATAAAGCATGGATGCCTCCAGCGGTTTTCTAAATTCAATCACACAATGGGGCGGCACTTCCTCAAAGTCCTTGGCGATAAACGTAATCAGCTCTTTGGACTTGAGGTTGAATTCGGCTGCCTCCTTTCCCCAATGGATCTTCTCCATTTCTGCAAATGGGATAACCATCCGCTTTCCCATCCCCAACGAAACATACAGTTTCTTATCTTTAACCGATAAGGGATTTAACCGTACCGCCTGAATTTCGCCGATAAAATAAATGACAGTGTAAATGTTAAGAATGAGCAGGATAACAGAAATCACCGGCGACTTTCCGTGTATCAACCAGTGAATCCCAATCGTCTCAATCACCACCGCATGAATCAGCATAATGTAAACAGCAATCAAGCTTGATTTTTGATGAAGGGTAAAATAGGATTCACCTTTCGGGGGATGTTTTTTCCATGAAGCAAACGCATAAAAGAACACGATGATTTCATGTGCCACAATCCTCAGCAACACATGGGAGCCAACACGCTTTTCAACAGCTGCGGGGAGCAGGAACAACGGGCTTTCGCCATGCGCTTTGATCCAACGAATAATGCCCGGAAGCCTCCAAGCCAGCAAAACGACCAAGCCCAATTCAGCCAATAAGATGACAGCTTCCAAGCCGATGGCGGCAATCGGCAAGTAGGTGAATGGCTCGAAATAGACGCTTGGTATGAGAAAACGGGCAAGTACAACCCCAAGCACCATCCACATCACGAATGATTTAACCGTGATCTTTTTCCCCCGCTTTAAGAACAAAATGAGCAGCGGAGCAACAATAGCCAAGTCAATCAGTGACCCAATAACGACCCAATTCGCATCCGCAGAGAGAACCAATGGTGTAATGGGGGAACGATATAAGAATGTATTGACGCCAAGAACAAGAAAGAGCAGAAAAAGCAGAATGTAAAATCGACGGTCTCTTTGAACGGCAGTCATAAAAAATCTCCTCGTTTTTCTTTTATCGTAACATAGAAAAAGCCCCGCAAAAACGCAGGACCAACTTTCATTATTATAAATTTGTGACAAATGCCAAGCATCTCAAAACCCGGTAAAACCGCCAAATAGGGGGAGTAAAAGGGAGATAATCACAGTCATCCAATTAAAGAACAAAAGAATTCCTACGATGACCATCAAAATGCCGCCAATCTTCATAAAGCGCTGTCCGTTTCTTTTCAGGAATGTCATTTTATCAATAAATAAAGACATTAAAATAAATGGGATCGAAAACCCGAGGACATAGGCACCCATATAGAATAGGCCTTTTCCCGGATCTTGAGCGACAAGGGTAGCGACCCCCATTAAAATCGGCCCGGTGCATGGAGTCCAGCCTGCGGCAAAGGCCAGTCCAATCAATACAGACCCCACATACCCTGCGGGCCTGTTCTGAAATTGAATTTTCTTATCCATATTCAGGAAGTTAAAGTTCAGCACACCGGCCAGTACCAAACCAAAAAAGACGAGTATAATCGCGCCCACTTGCCTCATAAGATCTTTAAACTTGAGAAAAAAATCCTCCAACAGCGTTGAAGAAAAGCCAAGCACCAAAAAAATGATGGAAAAGCCCAGCAAGAACAATAGTGTATGGATAAATGCTTTCTTTTTGAAAATCCCTCGGTCCGACTTCAACTCACTGACCGACATGCCGGTTAAATAGGAAAGAAATGCCGGATATAATGGGAGGGAACAAGGGGAAATAAAAGATAAAAAGCCCGCCCCGAAAGCAAGGAAAAGGTTAATTTGTTGCATATTGATCACCAGCCTCTTTCTTTATCTTAAACATGAACGATGCCAAATACAATTGACATGATTGTGAAAAAACTGTGCCGCTCCTCCATTTTAACAAAAAGCAAACAACCTGTTTGAGGTTCACTCGCATCTCCTGTACTATTATTTCATACATGATTCACGTCGGGAAAGGAAGTGTCATGAACAATTACTACAGAACATCTGCTGAAACCCGCCATTCATTTTCACCGCGTGTCTTATTCTAT
Source organism: Siminovitchia sp. FSL H7-0308 (assembly GCF_037980985.1). Taxonomy (NCBI): domain Bacteria; kingdom Bacillati; phylum Bacillota; class Bacilli; order Caryophanales; family Bacillaceae; genus Siminovitchia; species Siminovitchia sp. FSL H7-0308. The sequence goes on along the minus strand of NZ_CP150282.1, from coordinate 521,860 downwards.
CGGTGATGCCGATATATTAAAAGAAATAACCGGCTCGATTCCCGCCAGAAAAATCACCACGCTGGCCGGTCCATCGGGAGCAGGGAAAACAACGCTGTTGAAACTCTGCAATGGTTTGATCTCCCCCACCTCCGGAGATATTTTTATTCATGACAAAAATATAAATGAATATGCGCCTATTGAACTTAGGCGAATGGCCGGGATCGCCCTTCAGAATGCGCCCATGATAAAAGGAACAGTTTATGACAATCTGGCCTTACCATTGAAATTGGCAGGAAAAAACCTCCCGAAAAAAGAGGCTGCCTCTTTTTTGGAAGACGTTGGATTGGACGAGGCTTTTTTAGATAGAGACAGCAAAAGCCTTTCAGGCGGCCAACGCCAAAAGGTTTCGATAGCCAGGACACTTGTCAATCGCCCGGATATTTTACTGTTGGACGAGATTACAGCTTCGCTCGATCCCGCTTCTTCGAAAGAGATTGAACAATTGATTGTAAAAATAAACCGCAGATACGGCGTCACGATGATTTGGATTACCCACCATTTGGAACAGGCTAGAACAATAGGACATTATACGTGGGTGATGATGGACGGGCGCCTCGTTGAAGCTGGAGAAAGCACTCTGCTTGAATCTCCGCAAACAGAAAAAGTGAAGCGCTTTGTGGAAGGAGGATGGTCATGAGCTATACTGCATTGGCTTTCACACTCATTTTCGTGCTCATTCCGCTCCTATTGTCCAAAACGCTTCAATTAGGACTTGAAAAAGATACGATTGTGGCAACAGTCCGATCAATCATTCAGCTATTGATCGTCGGATATTTATTGCAGTTTGTTTTTGAATCGGAGCAACCCATCTATGTGATATTGATGATTATGTTAATGATTGGGGCAGCAGTGGAAAATGTTCGGAAAAAAGGGAGCTTTATTAAAGGCATTACGTGGAAAGTGACAATCACGATTATATTCATTGAGCTTATCACCCAAGGGATATTGCTCGGGTTGCGAATTACGCCCCCGACTGCACAATACATCATACCGATCAGCGGGATGGTGATTGGAAACGCCATGGTGCTTTCTATTCTTTTCTTAAACAGGTTCATTTCCGAAGTGGAAGCTCATGAAGACGAGGCCGAATTAATTTTATCTCTGGGCGGCACTCCGAAGCAGGCGATCCATTCCCAATTGATTTCTTCGATCAAAGCTAGCATGATTCCCACGATCGAAAGCCAGAAAACGATGGGACTCGTCCAATTGCCGGGTATGATGAGTGGACAGATCATCGCCGGGGCTGATCCGCTCCAGGCCGTTATGTTCCAGTTGCTCGTTCTCTTTCTTTTGCTGACAGCCGCGGCCATTTCCGGCGCCATGCTGGGCTTCCTGTCCTATCCATCGTTGTTTAACAATCGAATGCAGCTAAACCGTTTGAAAAACTAAGCGCCTGCTGCCCTCATTTGGCAAGCAGGCCCTAAACCGGATTTTGAAAAAGTTTATGAGGATATGGACAAAAAACCTTCCCAATAACAAAGTGGTTTTTCCGAGATGCTCTGTCCATTCTGTCCATGTCAATCATTCCCACCTCTATTCATTATAGAGATGGGGTAAGGGAGCAATGCATATCGTATTTGGCGATGACAGAGGGAAGTCGCATCCCTTAAGTATTCATGAGGCTTTCCGTCTCCATATTGGTTTTTCTTGACAAGACCATATACTGGGAAGTTGATCAAACCACGGTGAAGCCATGATACAAAAAACGGCATAACTCGTTCACAAAATAGTTATACCGCACAAGGAGAAAGTGAATGCTTTCGAGAAGAGATAGATGTGGGGTTTTGGAATGAAAAACAAGGGCTTCCCTAAAAAAATAATCCAATGGTCCTTTTTCTCTTATATCCATCCTTTTTCTTCGGCGATCTTTACCGCCTGTTGCCTCGATTCGGCTCCCAGTTTCTGAATAGCCGAAGATAAATAATTCCGCACGGTCCCTTTCGTCAAGAAGAGTGTCTTGCAGATGGTGTTTGTCGTCATGCCTTCATTCGCCAGGCGCAACACTTCCACTTCTCTTTTACTCAACGGGTTCTCCTCCCTTATAAAAAGAGCGGCAGCCAAGTCGGTGCTAATCATCCGTTGTCCTTCCATGACCTTTCGAATGGACTCAATCAAAAAATCAATCGGCTCATCTTTTAGCAAGTAACCCTCCACTTGGGCATCCATTGCTTTTTGCAAATAGCCGGGACGCGCAAAAGTGGTGACAATCATGACTTTGCAAGGCAATTGCTCATCCCTTATTTTTTCGGCAACTTCCAATCCGCTGATCCCCGGCATTTCAATGTCAAGCACGCACACATCTGGCTGATGGCTCCGGATCACTTCCCATGCTTTCTTTCCATCCGATACTTCGGCCACTACTTCAATATCCGGCTCAAACCTTAGTAAGGAAGTTAAGGCGCCGCGCAACATCTGCTGGTCTTCCGCTATTACGACTCTTATCATGACGCAGGTCTCCCCTTTCCATCTTGGCGAATGGGGATTTTTAAGACGACGGCCGTCCCCCCGCCAGGCCTATTTTCCACCGTAGCAGACCCTTGAAGTGCTTGCATTCTCTCATTCATCGACTGGATCCCGTTTCCACCTTCTTTTTTTACCAACCCCACTCCGTCATCCATTATTTTTACATAGTAGACTTGGCTGTTCGCTCCCTGTTCCACCGTGCAATGCTTTGCCTTGCTGTGCTTGACAATATTGGTTACCGCTTCCCTGACAGAGAGGGCGAGCATCGTCTCTTCCACACTTGATAAAAGCGGGAGACGGCCCTTTACGGTGATGAACAGTTCCATACCTGCTGTTTGCAGCAGTTGTCTGGAGTGCCCCCATTCACTTTCAAGGGAAATGAATTTCATATCCGAGACAAGCTCCCTGACCTGCTTCAGAGCTATTCTGGACGTATCCAATATGTCTTTCAGCTCTTTCTTTGCCTGCCGGGGATCCTGATCGATCAACCGGTCGGTCAACTCGCTTTTCATTTTAATCATTGTCAGCGTATGCCCAAGGGTATCGTGAAGATCCCTTGCGATCCGCTGCCGCTCCTCCTGTTGAATAAAATGTTGTATTTGTTGATTGGCTGCATCCAGTTCTCCCCGCAGGCTTTTATTTTTTTCTTTTATATAAATCAAAACCGGATAAACTATTTGCAATATCATGATCGGCAACAGTATGGGATATTTCAGTGTGAAAAAGGCCTCTTGACTTTTCCAGGGAACGAGAAGAAACATCAGTGCAATAGCAACAATGCCAAGGCCGATGTGCCACTTTGAATGCGCTCTTCCCAAAAGGTCGGCAAAAATGAAACCAAACAGCAAAACGGAAGAACCAACAATTACGCCTAACAGTGTCAAGATGGCAATACCGGTAATGACAGCGGCCAAAAGGCGCCAGTCCCTATACCAAAGCGCAACATAAAACGATATAAAAAATATGAACAGGGAACAGAGTCTTTCCAAGATGCCAAGATCGCTCTCTGAACTCAAAACGATGTAACTTAAAAATATGATAGACACGGCATCAATCAGCAAATAATGCTTGATTTGCTCTTTTGGGTAGATTTTATTTTTCATAAAAATCCTCCGGTGTTATCGGGATACAGCGATTCCAGTGACACGCTTGCGAATCATCTCCAACGGCCCAAGATGAAAGAACCGGAACCAGATAGACGCAAAAAGCAGTTGAATGAAGGTGATGATCCCCCAACAAACAATGACTTGCAGGGAGTCCAGCTTCCCGCCTAGCGCAAAACCCCATCCGTAAAATAAGATGGATGACAAAATATTTTGCACCACATAACAGCTCAAAGACATCTTGCCGACATTTTCAAGAAGGTTCCAAAGTCTATTCCATTTCTTATATTCTATCATTCTTCCAATGATCGCAATATAGCCGAGCGACATCAACGGAGCAAATAAATAGCGGACAGCCAAGTCAAAATCGCCGCCAGGGACAAAAATCAACAGATTTAATGGCAAGCCGATATAAATCCCTAGTTTAAACAACTTGTCACGCTTTCTCCTGCCATTTTCGTCCGGGGCAAAAACACCGGAACGCATCAGGCGCACACCGAGCAAAAATAAAAATATGTTCATCGGAATAACCCAAATCGCTTCCGTTCTCAACAGCAAGAAATGAGAAAGGCGATATTGAATTTGCTGAAGCCATGTCCCATCCCTATAGAGGGAAACAACATCCCCGAAATGGCCCAATGACGCATTCGCTGCCAGCAGGCTCAGTATCAATATACCTAAAATAAGTACAGCATGGATGCTCCCAATCACCTTCATCGTCTTCGATATAAAACGGTCGCCCTTTTTCACAATGAAAGCGACAATGATTGCTGTAAGACCGTAGCTCATTAAAATGTCATATTCCATCACGAGGGTAAAGTGAATAAGGCCTTCGATGATCAAAAAAGTGGATGTCCATATATAAACGCCGGGCCAGGTATTCCCCTTTCGAAGTGCCTGCCTGTATTTTAATTCCAGACCCACCCCAAACATGATAGTCAGCAGCCCCAGAAACTTTCCATTCACAAGAAACAGAACGGCCATACGCAAGAAATCATCCGCATTCCACCATCCGGAAAAATGATAAGTCGTGATATAACTCAAATCCCCAAGATGGGCAAAAATCCATATATTCGTCCCCAGCGTTCCCAGGACGGCAAAGCCCCGCAGAATATCAAGCAGACGGATTCTTCCTATGCGTTCTTCCATCTTCCTCACTCTTTTCTTATTCGGATTGATAATGTTATTGTAACTGCGAAAAGAGTTCAAAAACATTCACACCTGTAAGTGAATATGTATGACAGGTGTCATATTTTTACAAAAACAGGGGTCGGGACAAAACCCTGTAAAAATGAAATAAACCGCATGGAATCAAGGTGGTTACGGTGGTTACCCCTAAAACCTTGATTTCACGCGGTTTTATTCTTACGATTTTTACGAATATGAATCAGCTTTTAACCATTTGCTGTTTCGTATTTGCTTATGTCCCAACCTCCTTCGAACGATGGCGGCCTCATTCCGAACCTTTATATGTAAGTTTTACAGGCTCATTTTTCTCCATTGTAGCCTTATATAGGCTGATGTCTCCAATCGGCGGAACAGACGAATCGGATTGAACAACAAAATTTTCGTTTAAAGAAATAGTCCAAGCGGCTTCGCCATTGTTCACTAACACAACCGCAAGGGTTCCAAACTGGACAACTTGATCCCAGTTGAAGGTATCCATTTCTCCGTTTTGCCGCACTGTTATTCCTTCTTGATTGCTGATAACCTCTGCATTTTCTCCGGACCAGCGCCCTTGAATGGATGGTCCTACATAGTAATAGGATCCCCCACTGCCGCGATCCCCGTGTGTGCCGATGTATTGATGAATCGTTTGATCCGCCGCTTTATAAGTGACAGCCGCAACGTCGTTGGCGATCCATTTCACCTTGAAGTCTCCTGCTGTTGGATAAGGGAAACTTTCTTTTGGCCGGGCTAAAAGATAATAGTAAGTCCTGTAGTATGTGGTCTCACCTGTTTTCTTATCTTCTTTCATGGATAACACATGTTTCAAGTTCGGTGACAGGCTTACTATATTATTTGTTTTCCGAGCGTCCGCAACGAGTAGCAGCCCGTTTGTTAAAATGACTATCGCCATGATCAGGCCTCCTGCCACCCTCCACTTTCTTGTAGCTGTAACGAACAAAAGAAGGGCCAATCCCAGGCAGATGATGCTGAAAATATTGATCATGTAAAAGAGCCGGCCATCACTGTACTCCACTTGAAATTTGGCATGCAAGTATAAAAATCCGCCCTGCCATAAAAATAAACCCAAAGCCAGAAGCAGCAGAGCCCAACCGCTAAATTTTTTAAAGTGTTCATTCATTTGCCGGTACCTCCGTCGAAAACACCCACGTTTTTCCGTTGTCATCCGAAACGAATTTTCCTTTTACTTTTCCCCCCTTATAATCTCCGTTCGGACCCTGATTCACCAGCATCGCCAGGCTGTTCCCTTCCTTAAAGGGGGTTTCAGCGATCACAAAGATTTTTTCATATTGCTCCGGGATACGGATCTCCGCTTCCTCCCAAGTATCCCCTCCATCTTGTGTCACATGAAGCTCAGGACGCTCGGGATTTATAATCCCAAACGATAAAAACCCTGTCTGCTCATCTGTAAAGCCGCCATCCGCCAGTAATCTCGTTACATTCGAACTGTTAGCTTCTCTCCAACTTTTCCCGCCATCGTTCGTTAGAAAGACACTCGACACTTCTTGCGACATCGTGCGCCCTCCCGAACTGATCACATAACCAAATTGATCATTTAAAAAAGACACTTTTCTGTAACGCATAGGAGGATATTGCTCCGCCACGACGGTCTCCTCCCAAGACCTCCCTTGGTCAAGAGAATATGCCATCTTAATTTGCACGCTTTCCGAACTATTCCCCACCGAATATAAAAACGCGGCCCGCTCTTTCGTAAGGATATAACTATTCTCAATGAGCTCTTGTTGGTTACCGTTATATTCCCCGCCAAAAAGAGACTCTTTTTCAACTGGAACCGGGGTCCAGTTCTCACCTTTATCAAACGTAACACTCAACTTATCATGTTGAAGGGAATAGTCAATCACTTCTTCGGCAAACAAAGGTTGTTCCTCAGTCACCGTACTATCTTGGCTGTCCAAAACCGGATGACTTTCCAGAGCCTTTTCCTGTTTGCCGGGAATATGGTATAAAATGAGTCCTGCAATTTGTCCGACTATGACAACGCAGGCAATCCCCAAGATGACATGTTTCACGATAAACTCTCCTTTAAAAAAATAAAGCCCCGAACTCAAAAAACTGCGGCCAACATGCTTTTTTTGAATTCGGGTTTCAATACCATTGTCTCATCGTTTAAAAAGAAGCGACTTCCGTGTCCTTTGGCCTTTCCCGTCTTTCTATAAACAGAATCCCCAACTCGTGATGATCGCCTTCATACAAGGAACACTGGACAAAGCGAATTTCTTGATGTTCGTCCAGCACTTCAAGTTTGCAGTACGCCCTGTTTTTTAGCACTGCTTTGTACAATTCTTTTTTATTGGTTACTTCAAGGTTATTACATTTTACGATAACTTCTCCTGTTTTCAACTCCATCCGGTCAGCCGGGGACCCGGGAAGGACATCCAAAATCATGACGCCATCGTTAAGCGGAGTGTAATAATATAATGTATTATTTTCACGAACCCGGTGGCGGTATGAAATCCAAAAGCGCCCCAATATACTGATTCCGGCAACGATTGGAGGGGCAACCGACGGATAGAAAAATACAAGGGCATTAGCCACAACAAGTACGATAATCCCAAGAATCAGCGTTTGTTTCCCCAGCTTGACTACGGCGTCTTTAGGGAGACAACCTTGAACTTGCTGTTGGAAACCGAGTAAAAAAGGCACAAGAATGATCGTAAATGTTTCTCCGCCCCATTGAACGACAGGCCACCAGTCGAGTGTCGATACAAAAGGACCCGCCGGATAAACAAAGAGTACCGGAACAAGCCATAACCGTTTCACCTGGTGAGCGCCAACGGTCAAACCTCTGCGGCTTGTACGCAATTTTGGCGAAACATCTTTTAAGCCGCCCCGCATCATGAGAATGCCTTCCATTAAAATAAGGAGTGCAAGCAGAATGGATAAGCCTGATAAAAAAGTCATATTCCCCCGCAGTTGCTCTATGTAAGGAATCTGAAGCTCTAATGAAACAGTTGTATAAATAAAGACAACCGGCAATCCAATCGTAAAAGCAGCTGATAATAAACGCGCGTTTGCAATGACTCCCAACAGAATGGAGAAAGCAGCAATCAATATGATGTATTCAAGCGGTACCGCCACACCAAGAACCATTGTAAAGATGGAGAGTATGACCCCCGCCAGGATACCCGCAGGCCACAACTGTTTTAATTCATGCAGAGCCCCGTTGACCCTGACATGAAAATCTTTTCGTTCCCGTTTCACTCGTAAATATCCGGCTGCAAGCGCCAGAATAATAGAAAAATAGAAAACGGGATGGATGAAAAACTTCCCGATTGCCTTGGCAATCTCCAACAACAAAATTTGCGCCACTCTACGCTACCTCCCTGGAATCAATGAAGTTATATTTATTTTAACAAAGATTGTCCGTGGTGGGGTAAGTAATTCTCATCTTGGTTGAAAGTGGACATGTCTTAGACAACAACACACACATCTGGCATGATAACAGCACAAAACAATAAAGTTGTCATAAGGGGTGCGCCGGGGGCTAATTTAGTATTGAAAAGATGGAGGGAGTTAGGAAAGCCAGAATGGGGTGAAAATAATAAGAAGAAAATAGATGTTATCAATTTTCTTTAGGTGGACCCCACAAGGACTCCACTTTAAGAAAAACTGTTTTAAAAGCAATATCCAATAACATTAGTGTTGTTGCAACAGCTGGAAATTATAGAGTTGGCTCCGATTTAACCAACGGAATACTTTTTCCCGGGCATTATCAAGATGTGATTCAAGTGACAGCGATTGATAAAAGTTTTACAACTCCTCTAATGGCAAAACATATAGATATTGTCGCGTTAAATGTAATGGTAAAAATTCCACACCTATCAACACACTACCGTCAAGCACATGACCGCTGCTATGCGAGTTTTGAAAACGTGACAATGGTTGTGATAAAAAACTTTACAATTGTGCGAATAAAAGCCAACGATCCAGGATGGTGGATCGTTGCATACTCCCATGGTAAAATATGTTAAAAACAGGAAAATGCCTTTTTCATTCTGAAAAGGTATTTTGCTTTCTAATAACTTGAGCGTCTATTCAACCTCCCATGGTCTTTCCTAAGAAATAGAAAAAGGAATAGAGACCTAGTGAGGGAACACATGAAGAAATACCAAAAATTGCCAGTGTGTGATAAATTGAATCGTTTGCCTTATTTTTTAAAATGATAGAACTCCGATAGAATACACCTAATCAAAATAACAATAGGCAATAATATGACATTAAATTAAGAGGAAGATACTCAGATGTTAGACTAAAAAAACTAAACAGATTAATTCGAAAATTAAAGAGGCTATTACATTGAAAGTTAATTTGAATTTTTACCTTTCACACCCGTCATCCCTCCATAAACTTATTGTGCCGCCTGCTGTTACGCGCTCTTTCACTTCTCCTTGTTCCATTTCCTCCAGCCCATCCTTATAAACCTGATATGCCTCGTATAAAACAGTCCGATGGGCCGCTGACATTTTTTCCAATTGGCCAATTTCAACCTTTATGATGTTGGCGCCCAACTTTTTATTTTTTAAGATGGTTCTGTACATCTTTTTCAAGTTGATCCATGAAATATGTTACTGGAACCTATTCGGATTTCTCACAGATAATTACTTTTCAAAGCCATGACAAACCGGACTGCGTCCATCCAGTCCTATGACAATGTTCTTCCTCCAAGTAACCAAACCCTCTAATTCCATTGGTAATCTCACAATCGCTTTCCCTCAGCCGTGTTTTAGGAGGTACTTAGAGGATCAAACCTGGTGGAAACCCAAGGGCTAACAAGTTTTGGGATACGTTTCAATTCCTCATAGGGAAGATGTTAACAAAAAGGTTGGAGGAATGAGAAATGAAAGTGTTATACGGATTTCAATTCCTCATAGGTAAGATGTTAACTTGAACGCTACACAATGGACGAAGTTAAGCGCGTCTAATTTCAATTCCTCATAGGTAAGATCTATAAAAAATCGAATTAAAATCTATCCAATGTTATATCCATGTTTATGCTAAAAGCAGCCTTATTGCCGTCAGCGGCAGCGATCATCAAAGAAGAGGGTCCTGCCTTTTCAGTTTCACCTGCAATATATACCCCACTCTCTGTTGTTCGTCCAGCATCGTCTGTAATCATTCCTCCGTTTTCATCAACTTGACATTTTAATTGTTTAGCAAATTTATTAGGGCGATAAAAACTTGGAACGACGAAGCCACCACTTCTTAGAATGTTTTCACCTGTTTCTAATTCAACACTTTCCAAGTACCCATGATTTCCGTGTAAATTTTTTATAACAGCTGTATAAACCTTAATCTTTTTACTTTTAAAATCATTTTGCACTTTATTGGAGAGCTGATGACCATTAGTAAAAACGATTAAATCCTTCGACCAATTAAAAACCAATTTAGTCAGATGATTTATGTGTTCATCATTTTCTGCTATTATAGCTAACGGCTTGTCTCTCAATTCCCAACCATCACAATATGGACAGCTGAATAAACTTTTACCATAATATTGTCTAATCTGTGTTAAGGAAAATTCCTCTTGTATACCAGTTGCTAACAGTATTTTTTCTGTTATATAAGACTGATTATTCGATGTATGAACTAAAAATAAATCATGTTGGTCATCTTTATTGACCCCCATAACCGTCTCATTCAAAACTGAAACAGAAGGATAAGATTCTAATTCTTTAATGGCGATATTTTTGAATTGTTGCGGTTTAATGCCATCTCTTGTTAAAAATCCATGTGACTCTTGAGTCACACGATTTCGATTAGTTCCGTTATCAAATAAGGCAATCTTTCTACGCGCTCTTCCTAAAGTTAAGGTTGCACTTAGTCCAGCAGGTCCTCCACCAATGACAATACAATCATATTTTTTCATTATGATGTTCCTCCGCACTTAAAATATATATCATAGAGCTTTAATATCTGCAATTTAAATAAGAGCCATCTTCATTTGATAATGCCTTATTCATTTTGTTAGCCAGGTCAACTATACGTGTTTGATTCAATTCATCCAAAAGCTTTTCCTCGGCTGATTCAATCGCCTTCTGAATTAAACAATCAGGATTATGGTTGAGGCAGTAATCAAAAATAGGTGTCAAACCTTCAATAGCTTTTATTACATCGAGTAATGAAAGTTCTTCCCAACCCTGTTTTAATTTATAACCCCCATTTGCACCTGAGACAGATTCAATCATACCCGACTTTACTAACTTTGTTAGTATTTTAGATAAATATGTCGTTGAAACTTTTTGGCGTTCAGCTAATTTTGCCACTCCAATATGCTCATCGGAGGGATTAACAGCTAAAAATAGCATGGTGTGGAGAGCATAGTTCGTTGCTTTTGTTAACTTCATATGATCAGTCCTATTGTAGATTTAATGTATCTATAATATCCATTTAAATTTTTAATGTCAAATACTAAGCTTATTCAACGAATGGGCGTGATTGTTGCAGATCAAAAGTCTAATTCCTCAATAAAGATAAAACAGAAAGAGAATTAGGTTTTTTTACATATTGTAAAGAAAAAAATGGTAAGTCTGTTGTCGATCACTGATCAAAAAGTTGACAGAAATGGTACATACTTATGACCATAATCAATTGTTTCCTAACAATTACATTTCATTTTTTAGTTTGATTTACATGGGATACATGTCTTTAAAGTAAAAGCATTGATTTAATCCATTTTTAAAATTTACTCTTGATAAGATCCTGCCCCCCAATTGTTGGTCACAATTCTAATAATGTGAGGCCCGGCTCGCCTAGCGTATGGGTTTCATTTTCACAATAAAAAGAAGACCGCATTCATCACTGAATGGGTCATCTGCATCGGGGAACTTGCGGAATTCTTTTATGATTCGTCAGCAACTAAATCAGGCTTCGGGTCACTGGGACTTTCCATCTCCTCCTCGGGCTCATCGCTTCCGCGGTAGCGCTCGTATGGAAGCGGATTCCAAACACGGTATTCCAATTCACTAACATGGATGGCAGCCGGGACTTCATGAAGAATTTTTTCCGCTACATCCAATTCTTTCTGTGATTCCTCTTTATCTTGATACAAAAATTCATCGGAAGCGACTTCCGGTGCCTGCTGTACTTTTTCTTTTAAGTCTTCCACAACCATTTGCTGCTGTACTCGCATAGCATCACGGGCATCTGTAATCCATTCCCGCTGAATATCGCGGTTGACATCACCGGCATAAGTATATTCTTCATAGACTTCACGGTAAATGCGGTCTGCATTTAAGCGGACATCCATGATTGCCGCTTCGAGATCACGTGTAGTCAACTCTTCCGGAGTTAATTTCTCAAGGCGCGGGGTACCGCCCAGGCGGTTTGCTTCCAAGTAAAACGGGAACATGCTCTTGATCGTCTTACCAACAGGCGAGATCGAGTTTTTCGTTTTATCAACGCCTTTAGGCTGAACTCCCTGCATGGCGATCCGGCTTGATTCGGGACGCACAATTTCTTTTGGCGGCATGATGCCATGGCGGAGCATTTCCCGGATCCCCGTACCCGAAATTTTCAGCCGGAAACGTTCATCATGGGAACAGGTCTTCTCAGTCGCATGGTTCGCACAGCGTGTGCAATAGAAGACTTCATGATAAAGGCGGACGTCAATCCCCAACTCTTTAGGGTCAAACTCATCAAAGATCGTGTGGCTGGCATATTTATCATAGTAGTCGCCCACTCCGGCATGATCCCGTCCGATCAGAGCATGGGTACATCCGAAGTTTTTCATAATCAATGCATGGAGGACCGTTTCACGGGGGCCCGCGAATATATATGTCACTCTTAACGGAGCAAGCGAAACTCTTTCTTTAGGATAATACGCATCTAGTACACTTCGATAAGCGAGCATACGGAACTCATTTCTCGTATATTCCCGCTTGGCCATTTCAACGAGTGGCTGGACAAGCAAGCCATCAATCGTTTCCAAGGCATTCTTATGGATATATTCATGACCGCGATGCAGTGGATTGGCTCCGGTAATGAATCCAGCGACAGAACGCAGTTTTTTCTCCTCGTAAAAGATCCGCCATGTATCTTTCGGTTCCAAACGCAGTTTTTCGAATGGCCCCCAGTTCACACGGCGGAGCAGTGTAATCGGCCCGCCCAATGATACGTCTCCCATGCGGCGGTAAATCGAGTCTACCCCAGGATGATCGCGATCTGTTGTACCAAAGAGATGAAATGCTCTTTCCTCTTTGTTGTAGTCAAATATATCTTCAATTTTCAGAATTGCAACCGGATTCTTTGTTTCATCAGCAAGCGCGACTTCATCACCAATGGAAAGCGTTTGCACGATTTCCTTATTGCGGTTGCCTATTGGTGCAAAGCTAAGCGGAACCGGCCAAACCGTACCATTGGAAAGCCTTCCTTTTTTGAGTACGGATTTATAGTCGGCTTCATTCATAAAACCTTCGTTTGGGGACAGCACTCCCGTCGCAATCATCTCCAGCGTAATGACTGCCTCCAAATCGACCATAATCGTAGGGAGCTTCCTGGCTCTGATCATCGCCTCTTCCTGTTCCTTGCCTGTTAACACTCTGTTAATCAGTTTCCCTCCGTGGGGTTGTTGTGGATAACCCGCAAATTCAGCTTGCTCTTGTACTGCCGTTTCTTGATCCATACCTTTCCTTCCTCCTTGTTCATCTGATGACTTACTTGTCCATTTGCGTGTCTTCCCGGAAACAAGACGAAGCAAAGCGCGCCCAATGACGAATGGACCATGACTTCTGAAAGCGGAACCATTATTTTGCTCAAGTAACTATATGGCGCATTGTTTCAACGCGTTTACTTGAAACAAAAATGTTTCTGCCGGGGCCCCCACCTCATATCAATGGTTCCGGAATTTTGTCCTGGAAGACCTCTTTCCCCTAATCCCAACGGCGCATGTAACCGCTTTTATACCTATAAAAAAGTAATACCCTTATGGGTTTACCTCTGTAAGGGAAAATGAAAATGGTTTTATATTAAATTCTGAATTTATTATATTATTTCTTTCGATAAAAAACAAGATGATTGGCCCAAATGACAAATTTTTTGACTGAATGGTTATTTGAGCGCTTTTAATGACACTTGCAGCTGCAAATCGTTGCGTTCGTCTTCAATGCGTTTCATAATTGCCGCTTCGAGCCGAGCTGCTGTTTTAGGATCAATTTTTCCCGTCACCGGAATTTTTTCGACAGATTGGAAAGCCTTGACCGCCCGCTCGGTTTGACCGTCGAAATAGCCGTCTGTTCTCCCTGGCCCATAACCAAGACCTGCTAACAATTGCTGGGCAATTTTCACTTCCTCGCTATTCATATCCCGTACTAATTGCTTTTCGACGTTGAGAGAGTGGGCATAATAATATTCCGGCTGAGCCACTTCAATCGTCGGCTCAATTCCCTTGTCGTGAATCCAATTTCCCTCAGGCGTCAGCCATTTAAACATCGTTAGCTTGACATTGCTTCCATCTTCGAGTGGAATAGCCTGCTGAACTGTTCCCTTGCCAAAAGTTCGGACTCCCACAAGGTGATAACCTTCCACTTCGTTTAACGCTCCGGCAAGTATTTCAGAAGCAGAAGCACTCCCTTCATCAATTAGCACGGTTATCGGATAAGGCTTTCTTTGTTTAAGGCTCGAAAAATACGGACTCTTGTTGCCGTTCCGCTCTTCTATTTGAATATACGGTTTTTTATCGGTAACTAACTGTTGTAGGATCTCCTCCACACTTGAAAGCATGCCGCCAGGATTGCCGCGTACGTCAATTACTAGTCCCTTAATCTTTTTTTCTTCCAACTTTGCAAGTTCTTTTCTGAAATCACGCGCGGTTCCCTCTGAAAATGATGTAATTTCCAAATAGCCTATTTTTTTCCCGTCGCTCTCTTTTATTTCCGAGAACACTGTCAAAATAGGCACTTCTTCTCTCGTAATCTCTACTTGAAAAGGTTTGCTTGTCCCCTTCCGTATGATGTCAAGCGTCACAACCGTCCCCTTTTCCCCGCGAATCTTGTTCGTTGCTTCATATAAATCGAGTCCTTCAATTGATTCGCCATTAATTTTTATAATCTGGTCACGTGGTTTTAATCCGACTTTTTCTGCCGGCGTGTTTTTTATCGGCGCTACAATAACGAGTTTGCCATTTTCAATCGTTACTTGAGCCCCAATCCCTTCAAAAGATGAATCCAGGTGCTCGTTAAATTGCTCTGCCGTCTCCTTGTCCATATAGACGGAATAGGGGTCCTTCAGCGTCCCGATCATCCCTTGGATCGCTCCCTGTACCAGCTGTTCACTCTCAACTTTTTCCACATACGCCTCTTGAATAAGCCGATATACTTGCTCCACCTTCTCAAGGTGAGCCGAAATCATGGATGTGTCGTTTTCTTCCTTCGTTTCCGGCCGATCTTGATCCCGCGAGTCCAACCATTTGATCCCCGTATAAGTTCCGCCAGCTCCAATAAAAAAAGAGAAAGCGGCGATGATTGCCAACCATCTTTTCTTCATCTTCTTCCCCCTTGCCCATTTCCAATAGTACAGCACCATCTTTTCTACACATCCTATGCACGGAATGGACAAGTTATGATGAATGTGGCGGCTAAATATAACCTTTCCTTGTCCGATAATAGTCGTAGGATGATATTAGTTATTTGGAAGGCTGGTGAATCTTTATGCTCAGAAAAGATGTTTTAACTCCACTAGGCATTATCATAGGAATTGCGGTTATTTTTTTGGCTATTTATATCGCCGGAGGATATGACGCATTTCTGACGTTTATTAGCTTATCTTCATTTGTGATCGTCTTCGGCGGACTGATTGCCTCC
Source organism: Siminovitchia sp. FSL H7-0308 (assembly GCF_037980985.1). Taxonomy (NCBI): domain Bacteria; kingdom Bacillati; phylum Bacillota; class Bacilli; order Caryophanales; family Bacillaceae; genus Siminovitchia; species Siminovitchia sp. FSL H7-0308. Next base: position 506,247 of record NZ_CP150282.1, on the reverse strand, counting down.
CTGTTTGTCGGTTTTGGTGTTTCAGAAGTGAAAAATATGTTCAACGTTCTGCATACAAGTTTTAGGAGAAAAGAAGTACCCATTCAACAATTCATTCATACACTCGTCCGTTTAGCAAGAACTTCTAAAATGGACGGCATGATTGGAGGGCTTGAAAAAGAAAGAGAAAAAACCAGTGATCCTTTTATTCAGAAAGGACTCCGTCTGGTCATTGATGGGTATGAGGAGGATATGATCAGAAAAGTAATGGAGATGGATATTCTTGCGATGCGAAAACGACACGCGCGCGGAAGAAAAATCATTACAAAAGCCGGCGAGCTCTCGCCAGCATGGGGAATGATTGGAACAATTGTCGGCCTGGTTCTCATGCTCCAGCAATTGAATAATCCGGATGAACTAGGGCCGGCCATTGCGGTTGCTTTAATTACAACCTTTTACGGAGTACTCCTGGCCAACCTTGTGTTCATTCCAATTGCCAATAAGCTGGAACTGTTAACGGAAGAAGAGGTCTTTTTAAAAGAAGTGATCATTGAGGCATTGGTCAGCATCCGTAATGAAGAGGGACCGGCCATTTTGAAAGACAAGCTGCAAATGTACTTAATAGAAAGCGCCGAAGGTACCGCACTGCTGGATAAGCTTGAGGGAGACAGGACATATGAACAAAAAGAGATTTAAGGGAACAAAAACGAATCAGGCATGGCTTGTTACCTTTGCAGATTTATCATTAGTAATCCTTATTCTTTTTGTTTTACTGTATTCTTACTCGGATACAAATGCCGAAAAATTTAAATCTGTTACAGACTCATTCCAAAATCACAACAATTTAAAACAAGATTCTGGCGGAGGGGCTCCGGGAGAGGGAGGCACGACTGTTCCGAACGAATACGAAGAACAATTGGCCGATATGATTAAGCGGGAAAAGCGCATTGAGGAAATTTTGGATTATGTAGGCAAGTATGCTTCGGAGCACGGCCTGGAAAATGAAATGACGGTCACGACGACAGATAAAGGCATTGAAGTCGTTTTACCGGAGGTCATGCTTTTTCCATCAGGGAAAGCTGATTTAATAAATGAAGCGAAATTGTTCTTGGATGACATGGCTCCGATGTTATCAGAAATCTCGAATATGATCGAAGTAGAAGGGCATACAGACAACCGCCCCATTTCAACAGAGCGGTTTCCTTCCAACTGGGATTTATCAACAGCGAGAGCCAATCAAGTGGTGCATTATTTGATTGAGAAGCACGGACTTTCCCCTGAACGGCTTAGAACTGTCGGGTACGGGGAATATCATCCTATTGCCTCAAACCAAACAGAAAAAGGAAGAAGCCAAAATCGCCGCGTCGTACTTATTATCACTAATGAAGGAAATGAATAAGCCCATGAAAATGACGGCGGCTGGGACATAAGCAAATACGAAATGGCATAAACCGAACAATTCATTTATAATTGTTCGGTTTATTTGTGTAAAAAAACTCCTATCATCGCTGCGTCAACATATTTCGCTTTCCGCAGGTCTCTTCAGCTTCCTCGGAAAGCAAAGATCGCTTTCCTGCGGGATCTTCAGCTTGAGCTATTCCCGCAGGAGTCTACCTATGTTGACTACGCTAAAAGTTGCGTATGATACACTAGGACAATTTATCCCGCATGTAAGGTGCCGTAAGACTCCCACTTCAAGACCTGAGTTAATATAAAAGGTCTAACTGGGAGATAACGGCACCTAAATGCCCGATTGGTTCAACTAACATTCAGTAGGAGATGGAAGAAAACTCCTACTAAATGAAGTTTCACTGTATTGTTCGTTTTTTCATCAGCTGATTTTGTTGTGTACCAGACTCGTTTTTTACCAGTGGCAGTAATAGGAAAGTTCAAACTTGGCGAACGTATTATAGAAACAGCCGCTTCTTCTCACAGTGGGGTAATATCCATGCATCCTTCATGCCGTTTACGACATACCTGTTTACGGGGCGAAAAAATGTTACCATATAAAGAATGATCATATGAAGGAGGCGCCTCATGATCGTCAGGGACCGTTTGGGTGAATTTGTCATGATCGAACAAGACCATCATGCCCGCATATCAGGTGAAATTTTTTCCTATTGGCAGCCAGAATACTACAGAGGTGTGAAATGGAAAAAGTCGGTTCTGCACGCTGTCGCCAATCATGATTGCGGTTGGAAAATGATTGACCAGCAGCCTTTTTGGAACGACAAAAAACGGGCTCCGTACACGTTTATGGATTTTCCCCCACCTGCCAAAACACTTATATATAGCAGCGGGATAAATGAAGTAGAAAGCCGCGATCCATACGCAGCACTCTTATGCAGTGAACATTATGTGCGTTTTCAACAGCATGATGAAACCCCCGAAGCGAAACAATTTGTTACATCCGAAAAGGCCAGGCAGCATAGGCTGATGACATCCATTACCGACTTTAAGCGGTCTTTGTTCGATTTCCACTATGGACTTCTCCAGCTTTGTGACAATTTATCTTTGTATATTTGTCTCAATGAACCCGGTGTAAACAAAGAAAAAGAATTTCCATTTTTCCGCAAAGGCATTCCCCTGCCGCATACACTTAATGTTTTTTCTAAGGGAGTACTGCATGCACGCTGGCTGGATAGCCATACAATCGGCTTGGATGAATTCCCTTTGAAACAGCCGATTACCGTCAGCTTGAAACAAAAAACAGTTTCCAAAGAAAAGATTTCCAAGCAAGGACTCATCGAAAGCTATTTGGCTACTCCATATGAAACGGTTGGTATTCGGCTAGTGCCTACAGAAAAATAAGGCTGTAAACGCTCGTGACGTTCACAGCCTTATGCAGCATTTTAATTGGATTGCTTTACAGCTTCAACTGCTTTTTCAATCGCTTGCCCCAAGTCGGCTGTAATGTCTTCTACAGCTTCCAATCCAATGGCAAGGCGGATTAATTCTTCCGTTACGCCTGTATCTTTCAATTCTTCGGCGCTTAACTGCTGGTGAGTGGTTGACGCGGGATGAATGATCAGTGATTTTGCATCTCCGACATTTGCCACATGAGACCAAAGCTTAACATTATCAATCGCATTTCTCCCTGCTTCCCTTCCGCCTTTAATGCCAAAATTGACGACGGCGCCAGGGCCTTTTGGCAAGTATTTTTGAGCGAGTTCGTAAGATGGATGGCTTTCAAGACCCGGATAGGAAACCCATTCAACTGCATCATGGTTTTGTAAAAATTCAGCGACTGCTTTGGCATTTTCAACATGTCTTTGAACACGAACGTGCAATGTTTCAAGTCCTTGCAGGAAAATAAAGGCATTGTCCGGGCTTAGGCAAGGTCCAAAGTCACGAAGCAATTGCACGCGAAGTTTAACGGCAAATGCGGCTTCCGGCAAATCAATTCCGTAGCGGATGCCGTGATAACTTCTGTCCGGCTTGATAAAATCCGGGAATTTTTCGTTATTCCAATCGAACTTGCCGGCATCGACGACAACTCCTCCGATCGCTGTTCCGTGTCCACCGATCCATTTTGTGGCTGAATGAACAACGATATCCGCTCCCCACTCGATCGGCCTTAGTAAGTATGGTGTGGCAAACGTGCTGTCCACGATCAATGGAATTCGATGGTTATGGGCCACTTTGGCAACTGCTTCTATATCAAGTACGTGAAGGCTCGGATTTCCGATTACCTCCGCAAAAATTGCTTTCGTTTTTGGCGTGAGCGCTTTACGGAAGTTTTCTGGATCTTTTGGATCGACAAATTTTACATGGATGCCATATTTCGGAAGAGTGGTTGAAAACAGGTTATATGTTCCGCCATATAGATCGGTCGCCGCTACTATTTCATCTCCGGCTCCGGCAATATTCAAGATGGAAAACGCGATAGCCGCCGCTCCAGAAGAAAGAGCAACAGCAGCTGTGCCTCCCTCTAATTCCGCTACTCTTTTTTCAAATACATCCACGGTCGGGTTCATGATTCTTGTATAAATGTTGCCCGGCTCTTCCAAAGCAAACAATTTTTGGGCATGTTCCGTGTTTTTAAAAACATAAGCAGTTGTTCTGTACACGGGAACTGCACGAGATCCTGTTTCATCTGGCTCCTGTCCCCCATGAAGCAATACTGTTTCCGGCTGATAATTTTTTCCTTGTGTCATTTTTTGACACCCTCCTTAAAATGATTTTAAAGCCATCGGAATAATAAGATTTATGGCGATTAAACGTCTCAATCTTGAGAAAAGGGGGAGATTTCGTAAATCAAAAAGCCCCCTTCCGAATAAGAAGAGGGCTGATTTATCTTTTCCTCCCCTTATCTTCCAAGCCATAGTCATGACCTGTAGGAATTAGCACCTTTTCAGAAAAAACTGAAGGTTGCCGGGCATCGCAGGGCCTATTCCCTCCGCCGCTCTTGATAAGAGTAATGCTGATATCATTTAGTTTTTATGTGGTTGTTTTAACTCTTGCATGTAAGTATATACTACCGCTCTATCGCCTGTCAAACATTTTTCAAAAATAAAACATTAATTCATTTCTGAAACAAGTCGTTCCATCATTTCTTGATCCATTGGGCCAATGATTTTTTTGCGGATAATCCCATTTGTATCAATCATATAGGTCGTTGGAATGGTGATCGTCTGATATGTGTTCCCGACATCTCCCTCTTCATCCAAAAGGATCGGAAATGTTAGTTTGTATTCGCTTTTGAATTCTTCCACTTTTGAACGTTTATTGGATACTCGCTCAGCATATGTCAAGTTGACCGCGATAATTTCCACGTTTTGGCTGTTCGCCTTCGTTTCATAATATTGTTGCATGTGAGGCATTTCAGCTTTGCAAGGGGGACACCAAGTAGCCCAAAAATTTAAAATGACTTTCTTTCCCTTGTAATCTGAAAGTCTCTTTTTTTCCCCATTCAATGACGACAGCTCAAAATTTGGAGGTACTTCCCCTTCTTTTAAACCTTCTTTCGCAAAAGTCTTTTCTGCTGCTTGAGAGTTGAATTGCTCTTGAGCCGACTTGATTTCGTTGTTCTCACGTATATCCTTGATGATATTCACAACCACAATCCCCAGCAATAAGCCAATCAGTGCCAGTCCAAATATTCTCTTACTCATCGGCTCTCTTCCTTTCTGTAAGTATGGTTGCGGCTAAAGCGCCACAAACCGCCACGTACGTTGCCATCGGAGCAGATAGCATGTCTCCCTTAAAAGAATAGATGAAGGCTTGGAAACATGTAAATAAGATGAGGAGTTGCAACTGCCAAATGGTTTGTCCCGCTTTTTTCCTTGTCCATAAGAAAAACAGGATCGCTCCCAATATATGGATAGACCCCATTAGTATATGCCGCGCATTCAACAGATAGAACGCAAGTTCATACACAAGGGCCGAAAACAACCATGCCTCCACGAGCAGGCTACTGTTTAGCCTGTTTCGCAGCACTTTTACACACAGATAAATAAATGCCCCGGCCATGCCTAATGCATAGCCTTTCCAGCCACCATTAAAATATAGGATCATCAGCGGATTCTTGATCACAGTTGAAAATTGAAAAAGGATGACGCTTAGCTTCCATATAAGAAAAAATATAAAAAATGCATTGCCCATATCATCTGCCACTACTTTTTTTCTTTGAATGACAAAGTAAAGAGATGTAAGCAAAAACGCTGCGCCAATGGCTGCCCAAGATGCAGGAAAAGAGAGAGGGCCGATCGTATACCACTTCAAAACAATTACCCCATTTTTCTTTCAGAAATATTAAAGAACTGGTGACAATAAACGGGAAATCGACTCTTTGAATCGTATAAAAAGCGGCCTTTCTAAATATTCTTTGTAGGTGAGCTCCCGTGACAGTTCGACATCCTTTTTAAAAATATCAACGAGTTTTTCAACAACTGCGTCATCATATAAAAAAGCGTTCACTTCAAAATTGAGACGAAAACTGCGTACATCGATATTGGCCGTTCCCACTGTGGCAATTTTACCATCCGCGATTAATGTTTTTGCATGAATAAAGCCATTTTCATAAATATATACTTTTGCGCCCGTTTTTAACATTTCTCCAACATTGGAATACGTCGCCCAGTACACAAATGGATGGTCAGGCTTATTCGGAATCATCAATCTTACATCTACACCAGACAATACAGCAATTTTTAATGCGTCCAATACACTCGCATCCGGGATAAAATAGGGAGTTTGTATATAAATATAATCTTTGGCAGAGTTGATCATTTTGATATATCCATACTTAATCTGCTCCCATTCGGAATCCGGACCGCTTGAAACAATTTGGACATCCGTATCCCCAATAGAATTTATCTCGGGGAACAGTCTGTCTTCATAACTGATTTTACTGGAAGACGCTTGGTTCCAATCCAGAATAAAACGTGTTTGCATGGCAAACACAGCCTTCCCAAAAATCCGCAAATGAGTGTCCCGCCAGTAGCCAAACTTTTGATTTAACCCCAAATATTCATCTCCGATGTTAAAGCCGCCTATATAGCCAACCTTTCCATCAATGATTGCCAACTTCCTATGATTACGATAATTCACCTGCAAGTTAAGATGAGGGATAATCGCAGGGAAAAAAGCACTCACTTTTCCGCCGGCTTCAATCAGCGGACGAAAAAACTTCCTCGGTAGTCGCCTTGAACCCATGGCGTCATAAAGAACACGTACCTCCACACCTTCTTTTGCTTTCGACACCAACAAGGATAAAAGCTTATTCCCCAGATCATCGCTGCGCATAATATAGTATACGAGATGAACATGGTCCTTGGCAGATCTTATATCATCCATTAACGCCTCAAACTTTTCATTGCCATCCGTAAAAATATCGACATGATTATCTTGTGTCAGCACTGCACTGTCGTTGACGAGCAGCATATAGATCAAGTCTTTATACTGAGCCGCTTTATTGCCATGAAATGGAAAATTCCCTGAACGAAGCAACTGAATTTGATTCTCCGTTATTTCCATAATCCCGATTTTATTCTGATCTTTCCAATCAAATATTTTTTTTCGGCTTAAATTTTGCCCAAAAATCAAATACAGGACAAAGCCGACAACCGGTATAAAAAACAATACCAAAAGCCATGCCCACGTTGCCCCCGCATCCCTTCTTTCGAGAAAAACAACAAAGCCTGCGAGCACAATATTTAAGATAAGAAAAATACTAATGATGCCTGTAGTAACCATTGCCCACGTCATAGTTTCGCCCCTCGCATCTTTCATTTAGATACATCGAACAAACTGAATTTATTTTACCACATTATTTCCTTCTCCACATATAATTGACGGCCTCGATGCGTTTCACATTGGTCGAGAACCACTTTCAAATGGAGAATTTTGCTTTATACGCGGGTATTTTGCTTTATACGCGGGTATTTTGCTTTATACGCGGGTATTTTGCTTTATACGCGGGTATTTTGCTTTATACGCGGGTATTTTGCTTTATACGCGGGTATTTTGCTTTATACGCGGGTATTTTGCTTTATACGCGGGTATTTTGCTTTATACGCGGGTATTTTGCTTTATACGCGGGTATTTTGCTTTATACGCGGGTATTTTGCTTTATACGCGGGTATTTTGCTTTATACGCGGGTAGGCGATGCTCCACGCACGCAAAATGCGTGCGGGAGCATCGCCTAAACCAGAAAGCGCCGCATCCCGGCGGATGCGGCGCTTTTCCCTTATTAGTTAATATATTGTCTTGGGTTTACTGCATTTGATTTTGCCACGTTCCAGCTGCCTACATGGATTTCAAAATGCAAATGTTGCCCGTTTGAATCTCCAGTATTGCCCATATATCCAATGACTTGGCCTTTTTTGACCGATTGGCCACTGCCTACTTTACGGCTGTCCTCTCTCATATGGGCATATACGGTTGTATAAGTTTGGCCATTCATTCGGTGTGTGATATAAATAACTTCGCCGTAACTGCTGGAGAATTCGGATCGAAAGACGACTCCATCAGCTGCCGCCACAATTGGCACTGTTCCACCCGCTGCGATGTCAAGCCCGTAATGGAATCCGCCACTGCGTGGCCCGTATCCGGATGAAAATCTGCCTGCGGCAGGTCTTGTGAACATTCCTGAAGATACAGGCGGTGCTCCTACGCTGGGACCAGAGTTGCTTGGAGGTGAATACTGCTTTTTGGGAGCAGCCGGTGCACCCTTGCTTCCTCCAGCGGAAGGACGGCTTTGCGGAGCCTGCTTGGATTGTTGAGATTGTTTGGATTGTTGGGCTTGTTCCGCTTGTTTAGCCGCAGCAGCTGCCGCAGCCGCCTCTGCTGCCTCACGCTCTTTTCTTTCTTGTTCTATTCTCGCATTTTCCGCCTTGATCGCTTCTTGAATCGCGGCATTTTGCGCGCTTAGGATTCTCTCTTCTTCTTCCAAAGAGAGTTTTTCAGTCTCGGCATGTTGTTTCTCGGCTTCGAGCTGTTTTACCGCTTCAGCCTTCTGGGCTTTTTGTGAATCCAAGCCCGCTTTTAACTCTTCGAGTTCCTTTAGCATGTTGTTAAGATCGGCAAGCTTCTGTTCCACTTTTATTTTATTTTCTTCGAGCTTATCTTTATCGCGTTGCTGCTCCTCCATGATTTCCCTATCGGCACTTACGATAGTGGATACCGCCGAGAAGCGGTCAATAAAGTCTCCGAAGCTTTCAGATCCTAAAAACACGTCAATATAATTGACTGAGCCGCCATTTTGTTGAATGTTCCGGGCTCTTTCTTTTAAAAGCTCGTCCCGTTTTTCAATTTTTAATTTTAATTCTTCAATTTCTGCTTTGAGCTTTTCAATTTCTGCTTTCGTGTCAGCAATTTGCTTTTCTTTTTGTCCAATTTTATCGCTCGTGGCGGTGATATCCCGCTCGAGCTTTTCCACCTGCAACTCAAGCCCGCTTTTTTCGCTTTCAAGCTTGTTTATTTGGTTGTTCTTTTTTTCTATGGATTCATTAACATTGGACCGCTTGTTGACAATTTCATTTTGTTCATTTTGCAAATCTGATAGTTTTGAAGCTGAAGCATCCCCTATGTAAGCAAATGAACTCCCAAACCCGATTATTCCTGCCAATGTATAAGTTACAATTGAACGCTGTTTCAACAAAAAGTTCCCCTTTCTCCCAAGCACTGTTTCTCTATTGATGAAGTGGTTTTAATCTTGTTCACGAGGGTATCGTATCTATGGATACTTTATACTTTCAAAAAGCGTCTGACTGATATGAAACTGCCCCAACCCCCAATAATGACTCCTATTAATAGAATAATCGCGCTTACTTGAAATACGAACGGGCTATAGTCAAGCGGCTTGATCACTGAACTCGGAATGCGTGCCGCAAGAAAATCGTATGCGTAATAATATCCCGATGTAACAGCAATAATTGGGATAATTGCTCCGATAAAACCAAGCCACATCCCTTCCAGCAAAAATGGCCATCTGATAAACCAGTTTGTAGCGCCGACGAGTTTCATAATCTCAATTTCCCGGCGTCTTGCAAAAATGGTAATTTTGATCGTGTTGGAAATTAAGAACATAGCCGTAAACAACAAGCCAATAATTAAAACAAGCCCGACATTTCTGCTTGTCTTCAACGTGTTGAACAGCTTTTCAACTTTCTTTTCACCATAAACAGCTGAATTGACGAATTCAAACGTGCCGATTTCTTTGGCGACTGCCGGAGTGTCTGTCGGTTTTTTCGTTTTGACGATAAACACGTCATGCAACGGGTTTTCCTGTTCGTATAATTCCCAGTCTTTTCCCATTGTCTTGATCAAGTGGGTCAATTCATCTTCTTTTGAAGAAAAGGTGACAGACTCTACCTTATCCAGGCTCTCTATCTTTTGCTTCAACTTTTCTTGATCTTCTTTTTTCGCTGTTAATTCGATATGCGTCCTGATTTCAACATCGTTCTCAATGTCAGTCGCAAATTTGTTCATGTTCATCATGATCACAAAAAAAACACCGACCAAGAGCAATGTAACAGTTACGGCACTAGCGGAAGCAAAGGTCATCCAGCCATTACGGCGCAGACTTTTGAAGCTTTCACCAAGATGGCGCCGGAATGTTCTAGCTTTCATACCCATATTCCCCCTGCTGTTCATCACGAACAACTCTTCCATTTTCAATGGCAATCACGCGATGTTTCATTGTATTGACGATTTCACGGTTATGAGTCGCCATTATGACCGTTGTTCCTTGAGTATTAATTTCATCTAACAAACTCATAATTTCCCAAGATGTTTCTGGATCCAAGTTTCCTGTTGGTTCATCGGCAATCACAACTTTAGGCTTATTCACAATCGATCTTGCAATAGATACACGCTGCTGTTCCCCACCGGAAAGCTCGGATGGGAGCATGCGTACTTTATGTTTCAACCCTACAAGCGCCAACACTTCCATGACTCTCGCTTTTATGGCTTTCGGATGGTGTTCGATCACTTCCAGGGCAAAAGCAACATTCTCAAATACTGTCAATGTAGGCAGAAGTTTAAAGTCTTGGAAAACGACCCCAACATTCCGCCGCAAATGCGGAATTTCTCTATTTTTTAAGCTCGATAAGTTAAATCCGTTTACTATTATTTTACCAGTAGTCGGTTTTTCCTCACGGTAAATCATTTTGATAAAGGTTGTTTTGCCTGCTCCGCTCGGACCAACCACAAATACAAATTCGCCTTGATTGATCAGAATGTTCAAGCCATTGGCTGCCATAATTCCGTTGGGATATTTCTTTGTCACATCTTGCATTTCTATCATACTAATCACCTTGCTCCCCATTCTGCATCAATGGTGTACTGCGCACTAAGCAACAGATTAAGGGTTTGCCCCTTTCAATTTCTGCAATTTATGTACGACAAGCGGGTTTAAAAAACACGTCAAATAATATCGAAATTTAATCCCAAACCCATTATAACATCCGTAAATTATAAGTTAAGATATATTTATATTACATTTATGTTTCAAATTGTCATATTCTGTAACACGAGACATAATCTGAAATACCTATTTCTTCCATAATTTCATTAAAAATCAAGAAGATTTTCTCGGGACTTTCAGCCCATCCCAAAAAAGAACAAGCTGCCAAATAGTGCAGCTTGTCATTTCGTTTATTTTTGTTATTTTTTCTCTGCTAACCAAGTAGCTACTTTGTCAGCATCATCACCGGAAATAATGTTTTCCGGCATGCCTGCCGCCCCATTTTTAATTGTTTTAAGGATATCATCTTTACTTAACCGTGATCCAACATCAGCTAATTTAGGGCCGCTAACTCCCTCCAAATTTTCTCCATGACAGCTGGCACAATTTTGCGCATAGATTTTTTCTGCACCCGCGGATGTTGTTTCACCGCCGTCTTTTTTGTCGTTGTCTCCGCCTCCGCCACATGCGGCCAGACCTATTACAAGGCCGGCTCCCGCGATGAAAGCCATCATTTTCCTCTTCAAGATCACACATCTCCTTTATCAAAATGGTGCTCCTTTAGTATACCAATAAATGATTTTTTTTAAACTTAAAAGCCCTCATAATTAATGTTTACAGGCGGGATCTTAAATATCCGTTAATAAAAATGTCAATATCTCCATCTGTCACCGCCTGCACGTTTCCCACTTCAATATTAGTGCGATGGTCTTTTACCATGGAATAGGGATGGAACACATATGAACGGATTTGACTTCCCCAGCCAATTTCTTTTTGTTCCCCGCGAATGTCAGCCATTTCTTTTTCCTTTTGCTCAATTTCTCGCTGGTATAACTTTGCTTTTAACATTTTCATGGCTTTTTCGCGGTTTTTGATTTGTGAACGCTCATTTTGGCATGTGACTACAGTTCCCGTTGGCAGGTGAGTAATCCGGACGGCGGAATCTGTTGTGTTGACATGTTGGCCGCCGGCTCCACTTGACCGGTACGTATCGATTTTAAGATCCTCGGATTTGATTTCAATTTCAATATCATCGGTAAATTCGGGCATCACTTCACATGATACGAACGAAGTGTGCCTTCTTCCGGAAGAATCGAAAGGTGAAATGCGGACAAGCCGATGGACTCCTTTTTCCGCCTTTAAATAGCCGTAAGCATTATGGCCTTTTATTAAAAGTGTAACACTTTTAATGCCAGCCTCATCCCCAGGCAAGTAATCAAGTGTTTCCACCTTGAACCCGTGCTTTTCCGCCCAACGGGTATACATGCGAAGCAGGATTGAGCCCCAGTCCTGGGACTCTGTTCCTCCCGCACCTGGATGCAGTTCCAGTATTGCGTTATTTTTATCATACGGTTCGCTTAAAAGGAGTTGCAATTCATAGTTGTCGAGCTTGGAAATCAACCCTTTCACATCGTTCTCAAGTTCCGTTTCAAGCTCGGCGTCTCCTTCCTCTTTAACAAGCTCATAAGTAATTTCCAAATCCTCTTGGCTTTCCTGCAGCTCTTTAAATTCCCCGACGAGATCCTTTAAAGCATTCATTTCATTAATAACAGCTTGCGCTGCCGATTGGTCGTCCCAAAAATCCGGAGCAGCCATCTTCTCTTCCAACTCGGCAATTCTTGCTTCTTTTGCCTCTAAGTCAAAGAGACCCCCTAAAATCAGCGAGTCTCTTCGCTGTATTTTCCAACTCGGATCGAACTTCAAATAGCTCCATCTTTTACACCTCTGCTATATCTTGGATTGTTTGTTATGCCAGTCTGCCGTGACAATGTTTGTATTTTTTGCCTGATCCGCATGGACAAGGGGCGTTACGCCCAACACTTTCTTTCCGGCGGACCGGCTTTCTTTTCGCTTTTCCACCGTCTTCCTTCGGGTTGACCGCCTGGCCTTTTGCCACTTCTTCACGCTGTAAATTGCTGCGGATTTCAGCTTTCATTATATATTTTGCAACATCTTCCTCGATTGATACGATCATGTTTTCAAACATTTGGAAGCCTTCGTTTTGATATTCGCGAAGCGGATCAATTTGTCCATATGCCCGCAAATGGATTCCTTGGCGCAGTTGATCCATCGCGTCGATATGGTCGATCCATTTCGTGTCAACTGAACGGAGAAGAATGACCTTTTCAAACTCCCGCATCTGTTCGGGCGTAAGTGTCTCTTCTTTTTCATCATAACGCGCCTTGACTTTTTCAATAATCAAGTCCACCATTTCCTCAGGTTCCTTGCCCCTTAAGTCAGTAGCGGTTATGTCACCTTCTGGTAAAAGGTTGGCGGAAACATAGTCGACAATACCTTCCAAGTTCCATTGTTCTTCTTCTTCGTGTTGCGGCGTATTAGCTTCAACGGCACGCTTTACGACCGATTGAATCATATTTTCCACAATTTCACGAAGATCCTCTGCTTCCATTACTTCATTCCGCTGTTTATAAATGATTTCCCGCTGCTGGCGAAGGACATCATCGTATTGCAGTAGTTGTTTACGGGCATCAAAGTTATTCCCTTCTACCCGTTTTTGTGCCGATTCTACCGCCCTTGTCACCATTTTGCTCTGGATCGGTTCGGAATCGTCCATGCCAAGCCTTTCCATCATATTTTTCAAATTATCGGATCCGAAGCGGCGCATCAATTCATCTTCCATGGAAAGATAAAACTGTGTAACACCAGGATCTCCCTGACGTCCCGAACGCCCGCGGAGCTGGTTGTCAATCCGACGTGATTCGTGGCGTTCAGTACCGATAACAGCAAGGCCGCCTACTTCAAGCACGCCCTCGCCCAGCTTAATATCGGTACCCCGTCCAGCCATGTTGGTCGCAATCGTAACGGCTCCTTTTTGGCCGGCCTGGGTAATAATTTCGGCTTCGCGTTCATGATTTTTCGCATTCAAGACATTATGGGGGATTCCTTTTTTCTTTAATAGCGAACTAATCAGTTCGGATGTTTCAATTGCAACTGTACCAACCAGGACAGGCTGCCCCTTCTGATGACGTTCCGCTATATCTTCTACAACCGCGCGGAATTTGCCTTGCATCGATGCATAAATCAGGTCGGGCCGATCGTCCCGAATGATGGGTTTATTCGTGGGAATGGCCACAACACGCATATTGTAAATATTGCGGAATTCTTCTTCTTCCGTTTTGGCCGTACCAGTCATACCTGCAAGCTTGTCATACATTCTAAAATAGTTCTGGAATGTGATCGTGGCCATTGTCATCGATTCATTTTGAATATCGACGCCTTCTTTTGCTTCAATTGCTTGATGCAACCCATCACTGAAGCGGCGCCCTTTCATGAGTCGCCCCGTAAATTGGTCAACGATGACAATTTCTCCGTCCTGCACGACGTAATCAATATCCCTATGCATGCTTACATGTGCTTTTAACGCCTGGTTAATATGGTGGTTTAACGTAACATGGGATATATCGAACAAATTGTCGATATGAAAAGCGCGTTCCGCTTTATTAATACCTTCTTCCGTCAACTGGACGCCTTTTGTCTTCTCATCATACGTATAATCAATGTCTTTTTTAAGCGTATTGACAAAGGCATTTGCCTGTAAATATAATTGCGTTGATTTCTTGGCTTGCCCTGAAATAATGAGAGGTGTTCTCGCTTCATCAATCAAAATAGAGTCGACCTCGTCAATGACGGCAAAATGAAGAGATCTCTGCACGCGGTCTTCCGGGTACAACACCATATTGTCGCGCAAATAATCGAAGCCAAATTCGTTGTTTGTACCGTACGTAATATCCGCCGCATACGCTTCTTTTTTCTCGGCCTTCGACATGCTGTTCAGGTTGAGTCCGACCGTCAAACCGAGAAACTCATACAACTGCCCCATTTCCTCAGCGTCCCTGCTGGCCAAATATTCATTCACCGTCACGACATGAACGCCTTTACCAGTCAAGGCATTTAAATAAACGGGCATCGTTGCAGTCAGTGTTTTACCTTCCCCCGTCTTCATCTCGGCAATATTGCCTTCATGAAGGGTGACACCACCCATCAATTGAACGGGATAAGGATACAGTCCAAGGACACGGCGGGCACCTTCGCGAACCACCGCGAATGCTTCCACGAGCAAGGAATCGAGTGATTCACGGCTTAAATAGCGTGATTTAAATTCCTCTGTTTTTGCCCGGAGCTCATCGTCAGATTTTTTCTCCATCTCGGAACCGAGCCTTTTAATTTCAGTTGCTATTTTATCAAGCCGCCGTAATTCACGCGTATTTGAATCAAACAGTTTTGCTAAAAAAGCTGCCATACATAACTCTCCCTTGTTTAAAAATACGGGCGAAAAATCTATATACACTAAAATGAATTATATACTCACTTCATTCATTTATCATACCATTAACGACCATTTGCTGACAATAAGGCCGTGTGTGAACCTTCATTAACTGTAAATAACAAATCATTTTTTCTTTATAGTAAAACCTATTTTCTTCGTCACGTGAAGTGAATGGAACTTTTCTTGTCTCAATAATACTTATTTTAGAGCTAATTTATAAAGACCATATTCCAGCAGCGTTTAACCGCTTCACATGCGAAACCGTTGACTCTTAGTATCATACACAACTTCTGTATTGCCATCCTAATTTGTTTAGCAAGACCGCTGGCTCATTCGTTTTGCCTGATGAGATTTGTATTGCTCAGACTAAATAAAGGTTTGCCTGATGAGGTTCGTATTGCTCAGACTAAATAAAGGTTTGCCTGATGAGGTTCGTATTGCTCAGACTAAATAAAGGTTTGCCTCGAGCTTCCTTCAGATTCCGCGTCGCCATGGACATCCTTGCGTTAGACTAACCACTACTTCTGCCCTTCACGGCCAGGGACTTGCACCCTATAAACTGCGCCCATGGTGGGCGAACCAAAAGAGCACGCAACCAAAAAGGCGCGTGCTCTCTTTATCTACATCAGTTTGTTTCGATTAAACCATATTTTCCGTCTTTCCGTCGATAAACAATATTCGTTCCGTTTGTTTCCGCATCCGTATAGATGAAAAAGTTGTGCCCAAGCATGTTCATTTGAAGAACCGCTTCTTCGCTGTCCATCGGTTTTAAATCAAAACGTTTTGTACGAACAATTTGTAACTCATCTTCTTCCTCTGAAGAAGCACCATTAATACCTGTTGCGAACAATTGCTCAATATTGCCCTTTTCACGGAACTTGCGATTTACTTTTGTTTTATGTTTCCGAATTTGGCGTTCGAGCTTATCGACAATTAAGTCGATGGCGGCATACATGTCATCATTTACTTCTTCTGCCCTCAACACCAATTGTGGAAGGGGAATCGTTATTTCAACTTTTGATTTTTTATCAGCGTTTACTTTTAAATTAACATGTACATTCGCTTCAGGAGTTTCAATAAAATATCTCTCTAGTTTGCCTACCTTCTTTTCTACGTGGTCTCGAATCGCCTCAGTAACCTGGATGTTTTCTCCACGAATCTGGTACTTAAGCATAAAAACTCCTCCTTTAAAGGCTATATGTATATACTTCTATATCATATCCCTTATTCCTGCCTTACACCGCCAAAAATTTTGTCGAATTTATGAGTAATAAGGTAACGATTATAGACGTTTATCATAAAAAGCCCCGTCAAGCTGGCTCGCGGACCCGTAAGGATTGGCATATCGCGATGCAGAAGTTTTTTTCAATTCTAGCTCATTTAATTCCCGTAGAATATGACTATTGACACTCTCCAATAAAAATGACAACTCGTTGTTAAGATCGACCAGCTTCTTCCCGGCTATTATGTCTTCTTCGGAAAAAGGAGGTTTTATTTGCGGCAGCAGATTCTCACGCCTGGTAAGCGTCTCTTCAATTTTATGTATCAAGCGATCACGCTCTGTGGAATTGGGATGACGGAGAATCACCAACAATTCCTCAGTAAGACGAAGGCATTCCTGGACAGCACTCATGGCATGGTCCTTTTTGATGGAGAGTGCTGTTGCTTTCTGTTAATTTGAAGGGCTTCTTTCCAGACATCGCGAAATTCCGTTATGATATCTTCTGCTTCTTTTAATAATTCCAAATCTTGATGAATATTTGCTTCAAGCAAACGCCTGTTCACATATTCATACAATGGCATCATCTCTTTTGCCAGGCCGATTTCCATATTTAACGTAGCCATCAGTTCAGCTATAATGTTTTGCGCTTTTTGAATATTTCTGTTGCGGTCCTCAATCTGATTTTCTGTAATTGCAATTTTCGCAAGGCCGATAAATTTCAAGCAGCCGTTATACAACATTAGCGTCAACTCTCCGGGAGGTGCCGTCGTGACAGAATTCGTCTGATACGTCTCATACGGATTCCTGCTCGCCATTTTTTCTCCCTCCATTCCTCATCATTCATCACATTCCAAATTGCTGCATTAAGTACATCGCCTGATTGTTCGACTGCAGAATTGATCTTTCCATTGCCGAAAATTGTCGCCACAACCTGTCTTCTACCATCTTAAGTCGCTTTTCAAACCTGTCGATGTTTTTATCAACTTCAATCAGCTCCTTGCCGATTGCAAATTGCTTATTCATTGAAGTCGCCCTGCCGGCTTTCGTCTGGATTCTTTTGATTGTTTGATCGACGGTATCATATAACTTGTTGACGATTCCCTTGTCGGAATCCGATGTTCCCGGACCGCGGAACAAGTTTTCTACAGCTTCCGGATCCTTCTCCACCGCTTCCTTTAATTTCGCTTCGTTAATTTCAAGCTTTCCGCCATCGCGATAATTGAATGTTGTTGTAATGCCAATCGCCGTCAATTGTTTGAAAGTCCCATTCGTTTCTACTGAACTATACATATCGAGGCGCATTTGGGAAAGAGCAGCGGTTAAGGTTGGGTCGCTCTTCAAGAGACCGCTTCTTGCCATTTCCTCCCACTTTTCCTGTTGCTTTTCCGTGAGCTTATCTCGCTCTTCATCGTCGGTTAGCGGCGTATATTTTCGATAACGCTCTTCGGTTAATTTATCGTTTATCTTGCCAATTAATTCATTATATTCATTGACAAAGCTTTTGATTGTTTCAACTACTGTATTCGTATCATTTGAAACCGCAACAGAAACGGGGTCTGTAAATGTCTGCTTTAAAGTAAACGTGACTCCGTTCATCGAAAAAGTGTTGGATTGGCGTTCTGTTGTTAAGCCGTTGACGGTAAATACTGCATTTTGTCCGCGTGATTCCGTCGTTCCTGAAAATTTCAAAACATCCGTGAGAAATTGGCCGGACAAGATGATTCCATCTCCGCCATTGTTAAAATCTCCGGTTTCTTTTCTCGTTAATGTCATTTGATCTTTAAATGAATCATAGAACATCGTAACCCCTGCTGAAGACTCATTTACCTTTTTTATGACGCCATTCATTGATTCATTTCCAGCAAAAAATATCCGTTCTTCCACTTTCCCTGTTGCTTGATGGGACCCAATAGTAAAACTTGAATAATTTTGTTTGAATGTGGCTGTTAGCTCTGATCCTTCAGCAAGCGGATCGTTAAACTGGATTTCGCCCGACAGCACATGAACTTTGCCAATGCCTCCAAGGTCGGCAAACCCCGCATCATCGACGGAAGCCGGATCCATTGTATAAGCCGTGCCATCTATCGTGACCGTAAGCTCCGAAATCGCTCCTTTTCCCAATCTCCAATTGGATTGTTCGGCACTCGCCGTATGGGAGATCGTTTTTTCGGCAATGGCATAGTCAACTCTTACACTACTGCCTTTTGGCAAGCTTTCTCCAAATGAAAGCGTTCCTGCACCGACATCATATAAAACCTGTCCTTTTTCGGGAACTCCAGATGTCACTACTTCATAAACTTTTCCGTTCACTTTCACGTTTAGCTCATTATTGCTAATCGAAGCGCCATTTAATTCCAAGTCAATCGGTGTATTTCCATCTGGTGTCTTTAAGTACTTCGTTTCTACAACACCCTGGTTCCATGTCAAGTCCGGAAGAACAGTTTGAGACTGGCTCCATAAATTTTGGGTTAGATCTATTTTTTCTCCATCAGATGTTATTTTGTTTCCGATTCTATAGGCCGCTTTTGCCAATTGACTGACGCTCTCAATTGAATAGGAAGTCTTTGCCGCTCCACTCGCTACAGTTGCCGTCACTTTTGCTTCATCTGATGTCGATATCGTTCTTGCCTGGTAATTGCTTGAAAATTGAAGGTCTGTTAAACGTTTACGAAATCCAAGCATTAACGTATTGATCGAACGAAAATCATCACGCTGCCATTCTAAAATTTGCTTTTTCTGTTTTAACTTATCTAGTGGCATCCGGTTGACCTTCATCAAGTCATTTACCATCTTATCGATGTCCATACCACTTACCAAACCGCTGACTCTCATTTGAAACCACTTCCTTTTCCCTTTAAAGTTTCGTGTCTACAATAAGCCCCAAAGAGCTTGCTATGGACGCAAACATGTCCAGCAGCTTTTTTGGGGGGATTTCTCTTATCACTTCATCTGTTTCCTGATTGACAATTTTCATATAAAACTGATTGAGTTGCTCATGAAGCTCATATTTCAAATATGTTTGCGTTGACTGCTCTAACAGATCATTCGCGTAAGACATCGCTTTTTCCAGACGGGCTTTTGACTCGATCTTAGAAGTTTTAGAAGATTGTTCTCCCCTTTGCATGGACTCCGTAACAATCTTTTGCCGGGAAAAGGCAACAATCATTTCGTCCGCTGCAAGCCGTCCTCCAACCGATCCAACCATCGTCCTCTCTCCTTCGGCAAAAAATATCATCCTTATAAACAATATCGGCAACAAATTCAAATATTTAATAATGCTTTATTACTAATCCAAACATGGTTCGTGAGAAATGCCTATTTTGGTTTCCTGCCCTGTTTATAGATGCCTTTTCATGTGCTGAATGCATATGATGGGGTGAACATTACAAATTACATGAAAGAGGAGGATCCCAAGTGAATCACTATTATCATCCAGAAGGGTATGGCCACTATAGCCATTATGGAGCGTATCCGCAGCAAGACGAAAGACTTTGGTTCGGAAGGCCTTTCTTCAGGCCGTTTGGCTTTGGACCATTTTTTGGCCCGTTTGGCTTTGGCTTTGGCTATCCGTTCTTTCCATTTTGGTGGTAGAAGTAATATCAAAGGAAGGGTTGTCCAAAAAGTCGTTTTTTCGACTTTTGGCTTCCCTCTCTGATTATTTATTAAAAAAAATGCATTTTAGGCGGCCCCTTCGACAATTTATCCACTTATTTCCCAGGAAATTCACATTGTTTAGTATAATGAAGGGAAGGAGGGATGACTTATGAGCCAGAGAGTTGCTCTATCATGGAGTGGGGGAAAAGATAGTTGCATGGCACTACACAAGCTTGTGGAAGGAGACAAAAAAGTTGCATGCCTTGTCACGACAGTACCTCAAGAAACAGGAAGGACATTTGCCCACGATGAAGAAATCGGCAAAATGAAAGCTCAAGCGGAAGCACTCGACATTCCCATTGAATTCATCCATTGCTCATACGATACATATAATGAGGATTTTTTAAAACATTTGCTTGATCTTAAAACAAAATATGAATTAAATGCCATTGCCTTTGGCGACATTTATTTGGAAGGCCATCGAGAATGGGGAGAAAAATTAGCCACAGCTGCCGGCATTCAAGCCCTATATCCATTGTGGATGGAAGAATCCATGATGCTGGATGCGCTAAATCAATTTATCAAGCTTGGTTATAAGGCCGAAGTGATTAAAGTGAGAGGCGATATGTTACCACAGGATTGGGTCGGCCGCATACTGGACAAACGATTTATTGAAGAAATTAGCAAAAAAGCGGATATTTGCCCGATGGGGGAGTCCGGCGAGTATCATACTTTTGTTTTTGATGGGCCGTTGTTCAAGGAAAGAGTAAATACCAAAGGCCTTTAGGAGTACCATATTGAAAAAAGATTCGCTTTAAAAAAGGTTGATCAAGTTCAAAAGACTATCAAAGATTCTTAGCGAGAAGTCAACTTACATAAGTGGATCGGACCAATGTAAGAATGAGTCAACAGGAAGAAAATGGCTAATCCGGATGGGAAGTTCGAACAATAAATGTTTATGATTGAGAACATCGAGTGCCCAAACCGAAAGCATTTACGAAAATGGAAAGAAGATGGATGAGATTGATAACGACTTCAGGAAACAAATAATAAGTAGTTACGGGCCGTGTCTCGCAATAAATTCCACTATGAAAAAGCCCGCAAAATTTTTTTGTTTGACTTTCCGGCAAATGGGAAAAGTAAAAGAAACCAATCCCTTGTCAGGAGAGTGAAAATCAATGAAAAAAGGTAAAACCATGCTCACCACTTTAGCTCTTGGAGCTGCATATCTCTTGAAAAATGAAAAGTCACGAAATAAAATAATGGCCCAGCTCAAAAATCTGGGCATGAAAAAATCAAAACGATAACAGGATAAACAGGCGTGGATGGCTTCCCCGCCTGTTTTTACTTTTCCCCTGCAATTCTTCATCATAATCCAGTTCCAACCCATCTGTACATCTTGCCGAGTGACCACTTTTCTTTGTGCAAATGGGTGTTTTTTGATCAACCCAATCATATGGAGAGTCAGAGTTATATCTAAACCAATGTTAATAACGTCTTTATATCATCCATATCATCAATATCCAGATCATATTTTTTATCCATGAAAAACGGATATGATAGCTTTATTTAGATCACCTTCATGATTAATACCAATTTCAGGTATTACAAGAGGTGGAAATTCTGGTCCAACTTTTCTTGAAGCAATACATTTTAACCCCCAACATTTACAAATGTTTTTTGATCCAAGTCTTTAGATGTCTGTATATGTTCTCTTTTTCCTCTTTTATTTCTTGCATTTTTTGTAAATAATTTTTCTTTAACATAACTGTAAAATCATCATCGTGTATAAGACGATCCACATTATTCTCCAAAGTGGCCGTAAAGTTCCCATGATTTATATCTGTTTTTCTATCTGGCATCCCAATCTCATCATACAGATATCCTTGTTTTGGATAACTGATCAATCCCAATGTCGGAATCCCTAATGAGATCGCACACACATTTGCATGGAAACGCATACCGAAAATAAACTTACAATCTTGATAGTATTTGAAGGTGTTTAACTCTCTTCCCTGGATAATGGGCGTAATGGAAACCCTCGTTCGGACATATTCATTTTTCAGTAACTTCAGTAAGTCTAATATGGCGTTATAGTCACTTTGAATATGTGGAAATAAGTATATATTGTTATCTGTTTCCAATAATAATCTATTTATCTGTCTACTCATTATTTCAAGAAAGCGTTCATAGCCGATATGTTGATATCTGATGTCAGACATGTCTAAAGCTATATTAAATCCTATGTTATGACGATTAAGCGGTTGAAAGGCATTCATATAATCTGTTTCATGAAGAAAAAAGCCATGATCGGGAACTTTATGAATCAAATCAGCAAATTCCTTGAAGTATTTCTGAATAACTTTCAAAGATCCGTCATTCCTGACAGTGAAAAATACATTGTCTTTTTCAAACAAGCCGTTCAAGAACGTCTTAAACTTCAGTATGTTGGATGGAGTGATCCCTTTATTATCATCGACGCCTATGCCATTAATCAAAATCGGTATTTGGATTGATTGCAACACTTCAGGGCTAATATCGATTGTCGTGCCCGTAGCGGAATAATCCCAACAAAGCTCAAAAAAATTACCTCCACCAATGATAAATAAATCAAATTGATTTACGTAATTGGCAAATTCCATGTCGAACTTTTGTTCATTCCATCTTTTATAAAACTTCCTGATTTCAAGCTTTTTTACGGTGATCTCTTCTGAGAATAATTGCTTAAATTGATGGTAAAACCCTTCATGGTTTGCTACATCTCCAATGTTCCCCGAAAAACTCGCTACATGAATGATGTTAATAGTCATTTTGTTCACTCTCAAAAATTGTATTATTTTTTAACTCATAGAAGTACGGCTTTACATATTGTACGTGCGCCACACATTCTTCCAAAAACGCCCGATACGATTCCACAACTTGATTCCCTTTTTTGTATAGGTTTTTTTCAAAGCGAATTTCTTTATTTGATTCCTCTAAAAGCTTGTGCTGTACTCTTACCATCGGCTCAATGAAATATTTGTAAAAAGGATTTTCTTTTAGTTTTTTTATTTCTTTGTCAAGTTTTATAAAATTGGTTTCCATATTGGCTACATGAAGCTTCTCTACAGAATCAGCGATATTTTTTACAACTGTTAAAGCCCTTTCCATAATGGGTTCCATCTTGCCAAGCGCTATTTCCAGTTTAACCAATTGCTTATAAGCATACATTTGATTGTAATGATTATTCGCTTTATACCATTGCGGCGACACACTTTTTTTCTTCCGCAGATGATGCTCTATCACCTCAGTAAGAGGCAAAAAAGTTGTTCCTTCTATAACGGCTCCACCCTTTGTTGTATTCAACACTTCTACGTTGGGACTCATGCTGATATATAGCTCAAGCTGCTGACGCATTTGATTGAAACTACTGTCCGTATAAATATCATTTCCATAAACATCTTTCACTGTTATTAAATGTTGTTCCTCTTCCGGAGAGATTTCTTTCGGAATATGGTTATAATGTATACCCTTTGCAAACCGCAATCTATTATGAAAAGCCAGATTTTGTCCAACAAGTATGATCTGCTTAAAGCCAAGAAGAGCAAGTAATTGAAACGTCACCACGGCAATGGAAGGTGCGTCTTGAACAATAGAGATTTTTTTATAGGATCCCAGTAAAAATGGCGAAACCGGGTCCTGGCTTGTAATCATATGAAGCATGGGGCCCGGATAGTTTTCCAATGTCTCAAACCCAACAGAGCTCCCATAAATTAGGGGGATTTCCTCTATTCCCCTATCTTTAATAATGCGTATGACATTTTGATTTCTTTCTTTAGGATCATACGTACAGGCGGCATCGGGATAAATTCCGTGTTCAATTAACGCATTGATCGCTGATCCCACCGAAAATATATAAGCCAATCCGTTTTCCTTAATGAATTTCAGATGCTCAAACTCTTCAGAGAGTGAAGGTCCTGCAGCCACAATGATGGCCGGTTTCCCCTCAAAAGCCTTTTGATCAATGTCATGCAATATATTAGGTGTTTTTAAGACATATGGGAAATTTTTAATTGCGTTGATCGTCCAACGTTTTTGGAAGGCTGCAGCCGTAGCCAGGATATTTTTTTGATCTTTTAAGCCTTCTTTGAACGTCTCAAATAATAGTTTCGTTTCTTGTGGGTATAGAGTGAGATAGACGGGTAACGTGAAAAAAAAGATGCGCTTCCCGTGAATGTTAATAAATTTCTGGACTTCTTGTTTCATTTCACTTTCTTCAGAAGCAAAAAAGATCGCTTGGATTTGACTTGAGAACTTCGTAATATCTTGGACCGTTAAAAAATGATACAAGACTTCCAAATCAGGTTCAAAAATCGTTATTTTTTTATCCGGATAAACTTTCGCAAATTGTTCAATATGGTAACCAAGCCCGGTTCCCACAAAAAAGACATGATCATATGCCTCCATATTCTTCTGTTGTTGCATAATTCGCTTTGACTCGTTGACAGGATCATATTTGCTATGAATGTATTGGAACTTTCCACCTTTATTTATTTTGAGTGTAGGATTTTCTTTTTTTGACGGCTCGATAACAACCCGTTTTTCATCTAAGCGGCTTTCCATTTCATTTAGCTGCTGTAATAAATGGCGGTTTCTCAATCTTAAATAATTGCGATTATTAATTAAGATCATGACGATAGCCCTCTGTATCAATTGTATGTTGAATCTCTGCGCCAAGCGTTGTAAAGTATGGCAGGATCTCATAGTTGATAATATCAGCTATTAAAACGTGATCTTTATTTTCCAAAGCTTCTTTCAGATTTTTCAATTCCTCTTCTACCGCAATACTCGCCTTTAAATAATTCATCCAGTTTTCAGGCTTTTGGGAGAAGGAGTCAATCGTTTGAATCATATGGGTTAACCACTGCACCCCTTCCAGAAGCTGGCCAAATTTATTCCAGCCTTCATGATTAGGATGGTTGTAAAAATGATCCGCGAGTGCTTCAATTTCTGGAATGGCTCTTTTCGTATAATCCTCCGCGGTCAATAAAAGATCGTTCACAAACTCTTGTACGGTCCTTGCAATGATTTCAAGCTCGTTAATGTCATTTAAATGTTGTTCCAGAAATTGCTCTGGTTCTTCATAAATCTCTACTCCATCAACTACGAGATGGCTAAAAAAGTATTGATCAGCCAAAAGACTATTAATTTTTTCTTTAACAAACTCCAAGGATAATTCATTATTTAATTGAATGGTCTCACCTTTAAACAATAACTTCATAGAGTAACTTGCCTCCATCATTTGGTTTACTGCTTTCTCACTACTTATATCGACAATGTTCGCCATTTATTAAAGTGGGTATTTGGAACGGATCTTCAACATGGAAAAATGTGGTTAGGTTTATGGGCAAGTAAGTTAAAGAGGACACATTTGCTCTTTTTATAGGTCGAAAAAAGGAAATGCCCAATATATCCGGGAGGAACCTCATGATCAAATTGACTGCTATGGAAATCAGTGATAAAAAGCTGTCAATAAGGCGGAAAGGAAAATAGATTGAGCTGTTCCCGTTTATCAAAAACGGAATAAAAAAAGCGGCCTTCTGTAATAGAAGACCACCTTTTTGTAAAATTAACGAAGAAGTTGAAGAACTCCTTGCGGATATTGGTTGGCTTGAGCCAACATTGCTTGTGATGCTTGAGTCAAGATGTTGTTCTTTGTGAACTCCATCATTTCTTTCGCCATATCGACATCTCTGATGCGAGATTCAGCTGCTGTCAAGTTCTCAGCAGATGTACCAAGGTTATTAATGGTATGCTCTAAACGGTTTTGTACTGCACCAAGGTTTGCGCGGTTTTGAGAAACAGCGTTAATGGCATTTTGTACAATCGTTAAGTTGGCACTTGATGTTGCATTCAAGCCTGAAGCAGTAGTAAGGCCACTGATAGATGTTAACCCGCCGAGACCCAATCCTGATGCTGTGTTGTTCGTTAATGTCAACGTAATCGTTTCACCAGAATTTGCACCTACTTGCAACTTGATTGAGCCGCTAGTGTTAAGGATATTTTTTGTGTTGAATTTTGTTTGGTTGGCAATATCATCTATTTGTGCTGTTAATTGTGTAATTTCAGCTTGGATCTTTTCAGCATCTTCCGGCTCCAACGTTTCATTTGCACCTTGAGTATATAGTTCAGCCATACGCTGTAGCATAGCATGCGTCTCATTTAACGCGCCTTCAGCAGTTTGGATTAAAGAAATACCGTCTTGGGCATTACGTTGAGCAGCTTCCATTCCGCGAACTTGGTTACGCATTTTTTCGGAAATGGCTAAGCCGGCAGCATCGTCACCTGCACGGTTAATACGCAGGCCAGATGATAATTTTTCCATGTTTTTTGATGCAAGGCTTGTACCTTGTGTTAATTGACGGTGCGTGTTGAGCGCCATAATGTTGTGGTTGATTCTCATTTTGCATTTTCCTCCTTGAATGTTGCCGCTCACGTCCGTGTGAACGGTGGTGTAATTTTTCAGCGAAAGAGTTCGGTCGGCCGCCCGTTTTTTTCGCTTTCACATTTTATATCGGCAAAGGGCAGGATAGTTTAATAGCTTTTTCTATAATTATTGTTTTTTCATGTTTTCAATGAGTCCGAAGAGGTTTTTGACCCCTGCAGATGCATTCGTATTTTCGGCTTGGATGTCGAGCCAGACTTCTTTGCGATGAATTTCAACATGTTTGGGCGCGGTGATCCCGAGCTTCACTTGTTCTCCCTGGATAGCAGTGACGGTGATTTCGATATCGGGACCAATTTGGATCGTTTCTCCTTTTTTCCTCGTCAATATCAGCATGCCGTCACCCCTCCACTTTTTGCCCGAAAAGCGGGTGTCTCGTTTTATATACACCATCGTTTAATACAACTTGCTTCGCTTGGCGATTTTTCGTGTTGATGATAACCGGTGCTTGCAAGTTGCCGGTGGTTTTCTCAAATGGGTCATGGACCGTCAAGATGATATAGACACGAACATCCTCAGCAGCCCTCAATTCGAGTTGATCAATGACCTGCTCTTCTAATTTAAAATCATATTCAGGGAAAAATAGAAACGGTTCCGTGACAATGAAAGCCGTGTCCGAAGTCGCTACCGACTGCATTACGGCGAAACCGGTGTCCTCTAACGGTAATACAATAAACTGTTTTTCATCCGGGAATCCGGGAATCCCTGATATAAAATGGAGAATTTCTCCCTCATTCACTTTCACGGCACCATGATATTTCGTTGTAATATTCATCGTTCACTCTCCTAAACGCCTTTTCGGCAAATTCACCACATCGATTTTTAGTGACGGTCTTCTAACCATTTCCACAATTACTTCCCCAGGCTCATACTCAATCACCGGGCTTTCGAACCTTGCTTCAAATCGCGGTTGATGCACTTTCCAATTATAATCAAGCTTCGCTTTTTCGTAGCTCATCTTTACGCTAAAAAAGGAAGGGATAAACGTAATATTCGGGGTGCGGAGAGGTCTTGCTATATTTCGTTTCGCGATTTCAGCGATGGGGTTTGAGTTTTTATCCTCAATCTTCATCATTTCATCTCCCTCATCCACACGTCTTGCAACACCTTTTCGATACTCCTGCTGGGAATGGTCGGTATTTTCTTCAATTGAGCGAAAAACATGCTTTAAATTCATGTCTTCCCAAGCTTTCGTCTGGTCAATCGTCAATTTGGCCGGCGTTCGTTCGATTTCGAGTTCAGCCGGCGGCTGTTCGATTTCCAATAACGGCTGAACGTGATGCATAGAATGCTTCCCTTGTGTCAAGTAGACAGCGATTTTCCCCATTTCCGATTCCAAACGAATTTGCGGCAACTTCACTTTCATACCTCCTCAATAAGAGCGCAAAGTACTGGCGATTTATCTAGTCTCCCTTTTACTTTGGACATGAATATTTTCACTGCGGTAAACGTGATCCGTTTCTGACGTGCAAAAAAGCTATCCTTTTCAGATAGCTTTTTTATCCTTTTAATCCCTTTAACTGGCAGTAAGATCCCACTTTATGTAACGGGATCAACAACAACGGCCAGGACAGATCAACTGCCAGTATAAGCCCGATTGGCTTAACTAACAATCAGCAATGCCGCTGATGGAAGTTTCGCCTTACCTGAGAAAATCAATTAATGTCGGTTGGATCACCCGTGCGCTGACACCGAGCGAGGCGCGCAAGAGGCTCTCCTCCTTCACCATTTCTGTGATCAATTGTTCATATTCCGCATCTTCATTATCAGACTGGAGCTGTCTGGCCATAATCTCTTGCATCCCGACCCGCTCTTCCATTAAATCTACCCGGTTGGCTCTTGCACCAAGGGATGTTCTTTCTGTCACCAAGTCGTTCATCAATCTTTCCATCGGGCCGATATGCTGCTGTACGTCGCCACCGTTTTCAATATCTTCTACCACTTGATCAATTTTCGCGAAAAAATCATTGGAGAACACTTTTTCAGTGGTGACATTGACAGGGATTTTAATGCCTTTTCCCAGTTCAATTTCCACTGCTTCTGTATTGATATTTCCGCCTACTGTCGGCTCATTCGTCGCCGTGCCGCTAAAGATATATCTATCTCCCACCTTCGTATTGGCGATGTTGATCAGCTGCTCTTTAATTTGTTTAATTTCGTCGGCAATCGCTTGCTTTCCGTCTTCCTCCATTGTTTCATTCGCTGCCCGGTTCACAAGCACGTTAATCCTGTGCATGGCTTCTCCCGCTTGATTGAGGGCGGCATCTGTATTGTCAATCCAATTATGTGCTTCTGCAAAATTTCTTTTGAATTGTTGTATCTCATTTCGATGTGCCCTTAAAGTGATTCCCCGCATCGCGACAACCGGATCATCGGAAGGTCGAGTAATTTTCTTTCCGGTATTTATTTGGTCATAAATCTTGTTGAGCCGGCCATAAGAATTGCTTAAGTGCCTAAGCGAATTGTGGCCCAGCATTGATTGAGTAACGCGCATGGTCTCCTGCCTCCTATCTTCCGCCAACACCCATTCCGTTCACAATCTTATCAAGCATTTCATCGATGACTGTAATCGTCCTGGCAGCGGCATTATATGCATGTTGAAATTTGATCATATTCATCATTTCTTCATCAAGGTGTACAGTGCTTACCGATAAGCGTTTTTCCTCAACAGCTACCTTTAAGTTACCTGCACTTTTCGTCTGTTGGTTGGCAAACTGTGCCTGGACACCAATTCTTCCAATGACTGTTTCGTATTCGTTCATAACTCCCTTAAAGGAGTCGGCTACATTTCTTGCATTCTTTCCGTCCCCGGTTGCAGTCACCGATGGAGCCAATTGATCAAGAGTTATGTCAAGCATGCGAATTCCTGCCGCTCCCGCGCCTTCTGTAAAAAGCGCACCGGCTGGTGATCCGTCCTTTGTGACTCCTTCCATATGGGCAGCATTTACACTTGCCGCAAAATCATTGGCCAGTTTGTCCAAATCGGCCAAAAGTTCCGAATACGTTCCATTATCCGCACTGCCATATCCGTAATTTTCGATCAAACTTTTCATTGATCCCTGCGGCATATTTACAATATCAACCGGTATACCGCCAAACGAGATATTCGTAACATACCCATCGGGCTTATCAACCTCAAGTTCTAAATAACGATCGTCATTGAGAATTTCAATTCCATTCGCCCGAATCACATAGGTACCTTCCGCAAGCGCTTTTACATTCCCCTCATTCGGAACTTTTTCCACTTCAATTTCCATGTAACCAGATAGCTCATCTACCAAGCGGTCACGCTCATCATATAAATTATTCGGCAAATAGCCGTGCGGCTCCATTTGAGCGATTTGGCGATTCAAATCATCGATCTCTCTCAACAGAGAATTAATTTTGTCCACGCCTCCGTCAACTTGCTTACCCAAGTCCTGTCGATAAAACTCAATTGAGTTATGAAGGTGTTGAAACGTTTCGGCAACCGCATTCCCCTTTTCGATGACAACTTCCCTCACACCGTCGTTTTCCGGATTCGTGCTCAATTCTTGCCACACTTGCCAATAATCGCTCAGCGTCTTAGAAAGCCCGACCGGATCTTTTCCGGTTTCATTTAAGATATCTTCCAGTTTGGCCATGGCGCTTGCATTCGATCCATGATAACCAAGCTTTGAATTTTCTGCGCGAAATTGGACATCTAAATAAAAATCTCGTATCCGCTGTATTGACTCAGCTGAAACACCTGATCCTAATTGTCCGGCAAATTGGGAGCGGTTTACCGAAGGGGGCGGCCAGCCTTCCGTCGCTTGAAAATTTACCCTTTGGCGTGTATATCCCAACGTATTGGCATTGGCTATATTATTTCCGGTTGTATACAACCCGCTCTGCTGCGTCAAAAGAGCTCTTCTTGCCGTTTCTAACCCATGAAAAGTAGATCTCATATTCAGTTCCTCCGATATCAAGCTTTTGAGTCAAAGAAGGATTGAGCCATCTTTGACTGTTTTTTTCCAGCCGGCCTTTCATATATCGCCGACTCAGGCTGAGGCTGCAATAAATCTAAAGTTAGATGTACATACTGTAGCGTCTGTTGAATCAACTGTTTATTCAGTTCATTTTGCGCATGAAGTTCCCCAATGACTTGTGACATGTTTTCCTGAAGAGCCTGCAACGACGCCCTCTCATCATTACCTGCCGCCTGAATACAGGCAGAGAGTGTCACATCAGCATCGGTGTCTTCTTGTAAAAAGATACGCGCCGCCTTTTCTCGTTCATTTTCTGCCACTGTAATTGCGGAAGTGCATTTCTGTTCCTCCCGCAAAATAAGTTGCAAGCTATCAACATCGCCGCTTTTCAACACTTCCGTTTTCTTTTTGGCTAAATCAAACAAGTGTTCATGCAACGTATGGAGCTTTTCCAATATATTTATTAAAGCTTTCATGGCTTCCACGGCCTCCGGTTATTTCTCCGTAAAATACTTGGCGATGCCT
Organism: Siminovitchia sp. FSL H7-0308; assembly: GCF_037980985.1. Lineage (NCBI taxonomy): Bacteria > Bacillati > Bacillota > Bacilli > Caryophanales > Bacillaceae > Siminovitchia > Siminovitchia sp. FSL H7-0308. The sequence continues at coordinate 475,298 of NZ_CP150282.1, read as the reverse complement.
TCGGCAACAGCCTTCGGATGTACTTTATATTCACCTGATTGGATATGCAGTTTTAATTGTTCAACGCGGGCTTTACGTTCAGCTTCCCATTTGGACGATTGCTGGAGCTCTTTTGCCGCCTCTGAAATTTCTACTTGATCCGCTGCACTTTTCCGCAGTTCCTGCCCCGCTTGTTGCGGTTGATGCTTATACGGATTCAAATCAGGACGGTTGTAAGGGGTTATTTTCATAAAAGCCTTCCTCCTTTTCAGCATCGTAACTATTATATCGGATGCAAGCTTTGTTTGTTTAGTCCACTATAAAAATTATCCTCTTGCCAGGGTAAAAGCGCTCACATTTTTTGCACCGGCTTTTTTTAATACAAGCGCGGCATGCCGAATGGTAGATCCGGTTGTATATATATCATCAATCAATAAAATTTCTTTTCCGGAAACATCCGCTCGCTCCGGAACAGTAAACACTTGCTGCAAATGTATTCTTTCATTCCGTGATTTTTTCGACTGCTTTTCTCCATGGACGCGCTCCAACACCTCATTTACCTGAAATCCGGCTTCTTCCGCAAGCGCTTTTGATTGATTAAACCCCCGTTCTAGAAGCCGGTCTGGACTCAATGGGATCGGGATAAGCAAATCAAACGTTTTCTTTGATAAAAATTTTCGCACGCTTGCTCCAAAAGCCTTGGCCAATGCATAGTCTCCACGATATTTGAAGCGGGCCAGAAGCTCCTTAAAAAAATCATTATATTGATAAATAGAAACATTGTTTGCCAATAAACCGCGCCACTCGGGATCTTGTTCCCACCTGACACAATCATGACAAATGGTTCCGTGAATATACTTTGTGTCTAACAATGGAAGTGAACGAGAACAAACTATACAAACACTTCCGGTAATTTTCTCCAGCTTTCCGCAACAACTCCCGCACAACATTTGCTCCCGTGACCCCGAAATCAGTTTCGTCCACGACCATTCTCCCCGAATACGATCATCACAATAAAGACAATGGCTATTCATCAATCAATCCCGCTTTTCGGGCTGCTTTATTCATATGATTAATATGAACGAGGGCTTGGATCATCGCTTTCGTCTTGCCATGATGAAAAAAAGTGACATTCCCGCCAGGAAAATCGGCGCTTCTGCCAACACGTCCGGCAATTTGGACGAGAGCCGCCTCAGTGAAAATAGGATCTTCTGCACCGATCACCGCTACATCCAAATTTGAAAAGGTGACTCCTCTTTCCAAAATCGTTGTCGTTAAAAGAATCGGGATTTTCTCTCTCCTCATCGCATTCACTTTTTCTTCTCTTAATGGGTCCTCTGCATGTACGGCCTGAATAGACGAATGAAGCTGTTTAAATAATGGAAGGGAGTTTTCCATGAGTTGAATATGAGGGAGAAAAATGAGAGCCTGTTTTCCTGCTTGGAGCCGTTCACGGACCCACTTTAGTACAACACGGGGGAGTTTGCTTTTTTCAAAAGATTTGCGCCAATTGCCACACCAAACAAATACGGGAGCCGGGAGTGGCTTGCGGTGATAGCGGGCAGGAATCTTGATAAAGTTTCTTTTTCCATAACGGCATTCTTCCTGCCAGCGCTTGCTTGGCGTTGCCGTTAAATAAATGCGAGCGGCATTTTTCTTCGCCGCTTTTTCAACTGCCCATTGCAAGCTTTGATCAAAAGAATAGGGGAAAGCATCCACTTCATCGACGATCATGACATCAAAAGCGCGTTCAAAACGCATGAGCTGGTGGGTAGTAGATATACTCAGAGGAGAAAATACATGCCGGTCTTCACTCCCACCGTACAAAACAGCCACAGCTATCGAAGGAAACACTTTTTGCAATCGTGGAGCAAGCTCCAAGGCGACGTCTGTACGCGGAGTGGCAATGCAAGTTCTCTTGCCAAGTTGGAGCGCTGCTTCAATCCCTGAAAAAAGGACCTCTGTTTTTCCCGCCCCGCATACCGCCCATACCAGCAGTTCTTCCTCTTTCTTGACAGCACTTAAAACCGCGGCCGCCGCGGCGTTTTGCGCCTTGGATAATTGTCCGTCCCACTCAAGAGCCACCGCATCCGTCCATTCGGGCTCCGGGCCGGACCAGCGGTACAGGGTTGTGCACGAAGCCACCCTGCCCATCATGACGCATTTCCGGCAATATACACATGTTTTCTTACATGTTGCGCACGGGAAGCTGGCAAACAAGCGCTGCGTGTCATTGTTGCAGCGTCTGCACGAAAATCGTTTTTTGTGAAGGACGACTCCGGGACAGCGCTTAATAAACCCTCTTGCCAAATGCGTTTTTATCATTGGATTGGAAAAAGGAATTTCGGATCTAAGAAGAGACCTTCCGGACAAGAAGTGTTGTAAATCGAATGAAAAAATGGGGGGACAGATCGCTTTTCACCTCCATCACGAATAAGGACATAATGCAAGACAGCGCTTTGCCCCAACTTAATGTTGGGTTGGGCTGCGCTTCCGCGTACCCGCGCTTTCATTAGTAATTTGGACGATTGTCACTCCACGCCATGGCGAAAACACTGGAGGAAAGATTGGAGAAAGAATCTTCAGTTTTGGAACATTGTTTATTGAAAATAACATAGCTTAGAATTGGAACCTTTTTTATCATTGAATCTATTTCAATACTGCATTTTAGGCAAACACGATGAAACAATACATTGAAAATGATAAATAACCTATCATTTTAGGGGTTAAAAACAAGTATGGCCATTTATCCGACAATTAACGGGGTAGTAAGCAAAATCAACTTCTTATACGATAAAGTATATGTCACCAAAATAAGGAGGAAAGGCCTATGTCAGAAGTGAAACATACGATAGACACAATGAATGCAACGATCAAAGAGAATCCGGCGCTTGTAAAGGGAATCGAAGCGGTATATCAATTTCATGTAAAAGATGATCATCCGGATACTTTTCAATTCGTATTGCGAGGCGAGGATAGCTACATAGCTGAAGGTGCAAAGGAGAAAGCAGATTGTATCCTTCATATAAAAGCGGATCATTTTATCAAGTTGGCGAAAGGAACTCTAAAGGGAACCACCGCTTTTTTAAGCGGTAAGTTGAAGATCGAAGGAGAAATAGGGATGGCGATAAAATTGGAGAGCATTTTATCACGTATTAACCATAAACTTCAAACATAATTGCTTTTAGGGGAGAAAAAATTGGGTTACAAATGATTGTACAGCTTTGCTTTTGTAAGGAGCAATGAGTATGCGCTAGCGCTATTTTGGGCGCTAGTAACGGATTTATTTATTTGATTATTTTAAATTTTTATCCCGATTATCAATCAATATATCTTATTATCATTCTAATTTCAAGTGATTTGATGAGAGGTTTGTTTAATCATTGCAAAGAGGTGATGGGAGATGAAAGTAGCTAATGTGTTGCAAATGCTAAATCGAACGGTTGAACAATATCCTAATCATATAGCTTATCAATGGAAAGAAGACGGATCGATTCAAAAATTAACCTATCAGAATTTATGGAATAGGATTAAAGGCTTTGCGAATGGTTTAACCTATATTGGTATAAAACCAGAAGCAAAAGTGGCTATTATTTCAAACAGCAATCCTATGTGGGCCATTTCCGACTTTGCATTAGCTAGCATTTCGGCTGTTAGCGTACCCATTTACCCTACCATCCCCGCCGAACAAGTTGCCTATATTTTAAAGAACTGCGATATCACAGCAGCAATTGTTGAAAACAAGGAACAGTATGATAAGTTAATCTCAACAGGCGTACAGCTGGATCATATGATTATGATGTTTCCCCAACAAATGGAAGATGATTATTTTATGACATTTAAAGAAGTGGAAAATATTGGAGACAACCAAGCTAAACCAAATTGGGAACAATCTTGGCAACATATTCCTCGAGATCAGTTGCTTACTATTATGAACACTTCCGGAACAACAGGAAAACCAAAAGGTGTCATGTTAACACATGGTAATATTTTGGCCAATATAGAAGGCGTACAATTTTGGGTGGTTGAACTGTTGCCTGAAGATGTTTCGCTTTCTTATTTGCCGCTTTCCCATATTTTTGAAAGGCTCGCCGGACATTATTTGCCATTATCGATTGGCACAACGATTAGTTATGCAGAAAATATCACAACCATCCCTGAAAATTTACAGGAATTCAAGCCTACTGTCATGACGAGCGTTCCAAGATTGTTTGAAAAAGTGTATACAAAAATACAGAGTGAAATGGAAAATGGCTCAGCCATGAAACGAAAAATTTTTAATTGGGCGCTATCAGTCGGCGAAGAAAAGTACAAATACTATCTGAATGCGACTATTAATCAATATATTTCACAAGATTATTTACCAAAAAAACTCGCTCGTAAATGGAAGATCGCCAATAAACTTGTTTATCAAAAGGTGAAGAATCAGTTAGGTGGAAGATTGCGTGGACTCGTATCCGGTGGAGGAACGCTCAATGCAGACATAGCAAGATTTTTCTGGGCTTTAGATATACCATTACTGGAGGGCTACGGGTTAACGGAAACATCACCCATTATTTCTACAAACCCATTCATCCGGGCCAAAGTAGGAACCGTTGGGAAAATTTTACCTAATGTCGAATTAAAAATGGCCCCAGACGGAGAGATTTTAGTAAAAGGTCCCAACATTACACAAGGGTATTACAACAATCCCCAAGAAACAGAAAAAGCGTTTGAAGATGGCTGGTTTAAAACGGGTGACATTGGAAAATTAGATGAAGATGGGTATTTAAAAGTCATCGACCGTAAAAAGCGGATTCTTGTATTATCAACCGGGATGAATGTAGCACCGGCTCCAGTTGAAACGGCTATTAACGAAAGCGCATACATTAGTCAATCGCTTGTTGTTGGCGACAACAGGAAATACATTATTGCATTGGTCAATCCAGATTACGAAAACGTCATTCCTTGGGCGAAAGCGCAAGGAATTCGTACAGATTCCAAAGAAGCACTATGTAAGGATAAAAAAGTACAACAACTTTTAAATAAAGAAGTAGCTACACTCACTAAAAAGTTTACGAATTATGCACAACCTAAAAAAGTAATCATTATTAGCGAGGAATGGACGATTGACGGGGGAGAATTAACGCCAAAGCTATCCCTTAAAGCGGATATAATTAAAAATAGATATCAGGATCTCATTGACTCTGTATATAAAGAAGAGAGCGTGGATCATCAAGTCGCCGTCACTGTATAAAGTGAAACTTGCGTTTTCTTCTATCTCCTACTGAATGTTAGTTGAACCAATCGGGCATTTAGGTGCCGTTTTCTCACACTTAGACCTTTTCCATTCACTCAAGATTTTGATGTGGAAGTCTTACGGCACCTTACATGCGGGATAAAGTGAAACTTCATTCAGTAGGCGTTTTCTTACATCTCCTACTGAATGTTAGTTGAACCAATCGGGCATGTAGGTGCCATTTTCTCACACTTGGACCTTTTGTATTCACTCAAGATTTTGATGTGGAAGTCTTACGGCACCTTACATGCGGGATAAAGTGAAACTTCATTCAGTAGGCGTTTTCTTCCATCTCCTACTGAATGTTAGTTGAACGAACCGGGCATGTAGGTGCCATTTTCTCACACTTGGACCTTTGGTATTCACTCAAGATTTTGAAGTGGGAGGCTTACGGCACCTTACATGCGGGATCAAAAACTGGCTGGCGGCTGCCCTTCGGTTTTCTCTTTCATGTCTAAGCCATCATATACAGAAAGCTTGGCTAACGACTAGCAAAGTTAGCCACTGTAGTAGCATCGTTTGACTTAAGAGTGCTTTAAGGCTACTATTGCGTTCTGCCTCCCTGAACGAAAAGGGAAATCAGGTTCTGTTATCTCCCCCTCATACTTCGTCGTATCATCTACAACCCTACTTACAGTCGGGGTAAAAAGGAAAAAATCTCGTGACGCTCCTTTTTACCTGTTTAATTTTTCCAAAGACTTTTTAAATAATTCCATGTCTGATAGCATAAGCCACCGCTTCAGTTCGATTTTTTGCTTTCATTTTTTGCATAATTTTCGTAATATAATCCCTCACCGTATATTCACTTAAGTGTAGCCTGTCGGCAGCACTGCTTGTCGATTCCCCTTCCGCCATTAATGTCAACACTTCAATTTCTCTCAATGATAGATGAAGGGATTGATTTAAATAATTAATGTTATTTTTAAATTTTCCGATAATTTCCCCCGCGCTTTGTCCGAACTTGATCAATGCCGTATACGTATCTTGTGACATAGTGAAATGTTTATTGGCACCTTGATCCAAAATAGCCGCCCCGATTAATTCCTGATTAGAAGCTTTAAAAATGGGTGCCACCACTACCGTCTTTAATTGGAATTGATGAATATACCTAATGGGAAAACTAGCTTTGGCCTCGGGAATATAAAGCGGTTGTAAAAACTTTATTCCATTTCCAAGCAACCGTAATAGCTCTAAACCATTATGAATGAGTGGAAAATTACGTACATCTTCCGTAATCTTTTGAATTGCTTTTATATCGAAGCGATGACCGGATAACCCGATCCCAATTTCATCATTTGGGGAATAGGAAAAAATGCCGCAACGCTCAAACGGTAAATAATCGGTAAATCCTTTTGTGACCAATTCCAATGCCTCTTTAAACGATTTTGCCTGCATAATGGACTCATAAAACATCATAACAGAATCCTTCCAACGCTGTTCTTGCCGGGCTATGTTTAAAATTGTTTTACTGCTTTGAAAAAGGTGCAAGGCATGGTGAATAAAAGGAGCAATATGCCCCGTGCTGTTTTTTTCCGTACACAATAATAAAGTGACATTTTCAAAAGGAATCGTCATCACATTTTTATCATTAGAATGAGTGATATATCTCAACAGCTGTTCCGTTACATCAAATATATTTTCTGCTGCGATATGAACATGCGCATGCAGTAAACATTGGTATTGATTGAACCATTTTTCCACGTAAAACACATTGTCTCTTCTTCCGACAACAGCAATCCATTCAATTGGCAGCTGCTCAGAAGCAACAAGATGTTCTAAAAAAGTATCAAGTGTAAATAAGTGCTCAAGTTTTTCTGTCAAAATATGTTCGCTGATCTTCGTAAATACATATTGGATTGCTTGATGATCATTATAGTGATTATCCTTGTTTACTTTAGCGGCTTGATGAACTGAATTTTCTAATAACGATATCATGAATTTGTTCAATGGATTATTGCCTATTTCTTTGTTCCATTCAGCCCTCAATTGATTCATGATTGTCTCTTTGTTGTATTGATGATTAAAAAGGATGTCCGAGAAAATTTTAACGGATATTGCTGTAGTGCTGGCCACTTTTTTACCAGTATGTTGAAAATAGTGTTGGATTTGCTCCCAATGATGTTGTATCGCTTTTTCGTTGTTGCGAATGATGTCTAATCCATGATGAAATAAGGAGTCTAGATAATGGTCCAAAGTCAATGTCATGAAACATGCTCCCCTTCCTTTTCATCAATTTATCCCAAGATTCATGAAGCTTTTAGCCGTCCGTACTCCCCTTTATAGCTATAAGGTAACAAAAAATTACAAGAAAAGCTGAATGAAACTTCCAACTTGGGATCTTCATCCCCCCTCCCTTGATAGAATGAACTTCATTTTGCTTTTTCCTTGAACTGCGATCAGCTATTTAAAAACAGATATATCCCTTATAAAGTGAATAGGCGTTTTCTTCCATATCATACGAATGTTCGTTGAACGAATCGGGCATTTTGGTGCCGTTTTCTCACACTTAGACCTTTTGTATCTACTCAGGTCTTGATGTGGTGTATATGGCACCTTACATGCGGGATGAATGAAGGCTTGTATTTATCGCAAGGTCGTTATTGACCGTATAAAAATAGGGTATAACCGAATCAATTTGATGAAAATACGATATTTTTAGGAATTGGTGAAAAAGTGTAAAAATCTTAAAGTAATAGTACAGCTTTCGTACAACAGATTACTTAATACATCTCTGTACTATAACTGCTTTCATACTAACAGAAAATGAAAAGGTTTACAACGCTGTTTTATGAAGTCGGGGGAGTGTGATACGTGACTTATTAATAAAGTGAAACTTCATTCAGTAGGGCTCCTACTAAATGTTCGTTGAACGAATCGGGCATTTAGGTGCCGTTTTCTCACACTTGGACCTTTTGTATTCACTCAAGATTTTGAAGTGGGAGTCTTACGGCACCTTACATGCGGGATAAAGTGAAACTTCATTCAAGGAATGCTTTTCTCCTATTGAATGTTAGTTGAACCAATCGGGCATTTAGGTGCCGTTATCTCACACTTGGACCTTTTGAATTCCCTCGAGATTTTGAAGTGGGAGGCTTACGGCACCTTACATGCGGGATAAAGAAGAACTAAACGAAGAAGAAGGAGGAGATAATCATGAGCAAAATCGCAAAAAAGCTCACTATTATGATCTTAAGTATGATTTGCGTATTTTTCTATAGCGGTGGAATGATCGCCGCACATGCACAACAAGCAACAAAATCGTTCAATTACGTATGTGTCGCAAAAACGTCCATTGCCGGAGACATTCTTATTGATATGAAGGTTACCCCTACTGTAACTGTCCCGGATACGGTGAATCCAAATCAGCAGTTTTCTGTTTCTGATATTGAAACAGCTATTGAAGTGGATGTGACTGGGAGCTTAGCACCTTTAAAGGGGTTAATTAATCCTTTTAATGGTCATGTACAGCAATTTCATTTGCAAGCAGCAAATGAGACAGTGAATGTAGTCGGAGCAGAAGGAGTTGCCATCCCGGAAACTCCGTTTGACAACGACGCGCCTTTTATTCCGTTCCGGATAAGTGCCAATGATGCAAGTTATACTGCGGGCAATGAGGATATAGATATCCATGTAGGTGAAATAAAAGCAGAAATTCATGCCAAGTTAGGGACAACACCAGTTAATTTGCCTGTTACTTGTACGCCGCCTGAAGATACGCTGCTTACGACCGTGAAAGTAGAAGAAACAGAGGCAGAAGTGGATCATGAAGCACCGGTTATTACGTTAAACGGCGACAACCCAATGACTTTAAAAGTTGGTGAAACGTACAACGAGCCAGGGGCAACTGCGAAAGATAATGTTGATGGAGATCTCACCGAACAAATTCAGATTTCGGGAGAAGTAAATACTCAAAAAGCCGGTAAATATAACATTACATATTCAGTGACAGATAAAGCTGGAAATAAAGGGACAGCTACTCGGACTGTTTATGTTGAAGAAGCCGCAGATCCAGGAGGTGGTGAAAAACCTGGGGATGGCGATAAACCAGGAGGTGGTGAAAAGCCGGGTGACGGTGATAAGCCCGGAGGTGGTGAAAAGCCGGGTGACGGTGAAAAACCGGGAGACGGGCAAAAGCCGGGTGATGGTGAAAAACCAGGAGACGGGCAAAAGCCTGGCAATGATAACAAGCCGGGTGAGCAAAATGGTACAAATGTAGGAACAGGGAATAACAACAATGATCCTCCAAAGCTAGGAGGTACTAGTAAAGGCGGAGTTCTCCCGAATACAGCAACGAATATTCCACTCTCCTTATTAACGGGCGCGATCCTTATTGCATTAGGTGGCTCTTTCCATTTTTTAAGAAAGTATATCTTCAATTAAATGATTGAGGATAGGCAGTGAAAATCTCATGATTTTCATTGCCTTTTTTAACAAAGCAAATGGAAAACTGTTTTTTCCAACAGATCATCATTCTTACCTTATTGAACTTTCCATTTTTTCCACTCGTGTCGTTTGAACTTCAGCACTTGAATGTTATTACCTCTTAATAGGAAAAGACAGCAAGACAACTTAAAGGAGGATATTTCATGGAAAAAGCGGGTTATATTTCCGCAGAGATGAGACGTATTTTTAAAAATAAATATGTACTTCTATCTGTCTGCTTGGCGCTCCTCGTTCCACTTGTATATGCGATGATCATGTTATCTCCAAAATGGGGGCCATACGATAACACGGATAATTTGCCAGTAGCTGTTGTTAATAATGATCAAGGCGCTATTTCAGATGGCCAAAGAATTAACATCGGTGAAAGCTTAATTGCCAGCTTAGAAGAAAATGAGTCATTGGGTTGGGATTTTGTCTCACCTGAAGAGGCTAAGAGCGGTATGGAAAAGCTGGAATATTATATGACGATTGAAGTACCTGAAGATTTTTCAAAAAAGACATTGACTGTCCTTGATGACGAACCGATAAAGCCAGAATTAAAATATACACAAAACGAAGGGCTGCACTTCATGGCCGCCCAGGTGACGAATAAAGCTGCTGAAACATTAAAAACACAGTTGTCTACACAAATTACCGCGACATATGTAGAAAATGTCGTATCACAACTGAAAGAAGTGGCAAGCGGATTTACTGAAGCTGCAGATGGCGCCAAACAAATCAATGATGGGACTGGACAATTAAAAGATGGATCTGAACAAATCCTTGATTCCTTGAATGAAAAGTCGTCCGATATAGGACGTTTAGCAGATGGCGCTAAACAGTTGGCAGACGGGACACGGACGATGCGAGAATCTTTAATATCCAAGCAAGGGGACATAACAAGACTTGCTAACGGTTCACAAGAATTAAACATTGGAACCGGCACCTTGTTATATAATTTACAAAATAAAGTAAATGATATTGCCAGATTAGCAGATGGCGCCAGACAAGTAAATGATGGGACTGGACAATTATTAAGTGCCTTAAATGAAAAGTCATCTGACATTAACCGCCTTTCAACTGGATCTTCTCAACTAGCGGAGGGCGCAGGTGAACTTCATTCCGGTTCAACTCAATTACTAAAAGGCGCCCAACAAGCAAAAGACGGGACTGCACAGCTTAAAAGCGGGCTGAGCGAAAAAGTTCTTCCCGGAAGTGAACAGTTAGCTGCAGGAGTTCAACAGGCGCAAGCGGGTGTTAATGAAACAATTGAATCAATGCAAAATTTACGGGCAGCTCTTGAACAACTGCCTAACAGTGTGGATGGACTGGAAGAAAATGTTCTATATAAACTCATCATGGGACAATTAAACGAAGGTTTAAAAACAGTTCCTCAAAAACAAAAAGATTTTCAAAGACTGGTAGATGGAGCTAATGAATTACGAGATGGGCTTAAAAATGAGCTAAATCCTGGGGTAACCGCTTTAGACAATGGCCTTTCCCGGCTTGTAGAGGGACAACAACAATTACAGAATGGGGCAAGCCAGTTAGCTCAAGGCTCAAAAGAAGTGGCTGCCGGCAATCAATCGGTAGCAGCCGGGTGGAAAGAATTACAAACAAACGTTGCTAAATTACATGACGGAACAAAACAAGTGAGTGACGGTAATGCCACTGTAAAAAGTGGTTGGAATGACCTTACAAATGGAGCGGCGCAACTGCATGATGGTTCTTCACAAATTCGTGACGGCAACAATGCGGTCGAAAGTGGATGGCAAGAACTATCCTCTGGTGCTACAAGACTACATGATGGTTCTAGTCAAGTGAGTGAAGGAAATCAAACAGTGAAGGCAGGCTGGGCAACATTAACAGATGGTGTCTCACAAGTAGACGGAGGTCTGGAACAACTATCTGATGGAAGTGAAGAATTGCAGGCAGGTCTAGAAGGAGGCGCTGAGCGAACGAGCAGTATCAATCCAGAAGAAGAGAATATTGCGATGTTTGCTGAGCCTGTTGTGTTAGACGGTGAAGTCATTAATAGTTTTCCATTTTATCGTGATGCCAACGCACCGTATATTTTAACATTGGCACTGTACGTTGGAGTTTTAGTGATGTCGTTTGCTGTTCAGTATCGAAAACCAGTTACAATGCCTCCATCAGCCACATCATGGTTTACCGGGAAAATAGCAAAATTATCTATGCTTGCTACCGCCCAAGCATTAATCATCTCTTTGTACACGCTATTCATATTAAAACTAGATGTACAAAGCGGTATTTCCTTCGTTTTATTCTCGATTATGGCAAGCCTGACTTTCTTAATGATTGTATTATTCCTAGTAGGTTTAGCGGGGAACATTGGCAGATTTCTTGCTTTGGCATTTGTTGTTCTACAATTATCTACGACTGGTTCAGCATTACCGGTTGATATGCTTCCAGAAGGATTACGTAATCTAAGTGTCTTTTTACCATTTACGTATTCCATTAATAGTTATCGGAATATTATTACATTAGGAAGCACGTCCGAGATGTGGGGAAATATAAGCGTATTATTCGTTTATTTTGCTGTATTTGCCATATTGTCATTTGTTGTCTTTAAGTTCAAGTATCGCTCATTGCCAGAACGGGCTGACTTTAACAACGAGGAAATAAGTGAATCGGTCCATTAAGATTTCAAAGTTGCTCCCATCATGTCTGATGGAGCAACTTTTCTATTACCTAGGAAATGACATCTGTTTCTCTCTAAGAAAACTCTTTTGCAAAGCAGTTTTGTCTACCATGCAGATAACTGCCCATCCCGCTCTTTACTGGTAATCCGCAGGGTTTTTTGTGATTTACGCAATCGCCTCTCTTGCGTCATTCCATATCAATTCGACGATAGCCGTAATTCCCAAGGACAACCGCAAGCAGCCATTCGGGTTCCGGCCCGAAACCGCGCTACAGAGTTGTACACGATGCTCCCTCTCCATCAGGACTTACTTGCGACAATAACGCATGTGTCCATATACAAGCTGGCAATGTTGTACGTCAACACCAGAACCGTTTTGGTGTAAACCAGTCCAGAAATCGACGCTTAAAGCCCTCTATCAAAGTACGATACTCACTTTTTACTGGAAAAAAGAAGTTTCGAATCTAAGGAGAGAACGTCCGGATAAGGAGTATTGTAAAGTGGATGCAAAATCTCGGGAGAGGATTGATCATATATGGTTGTTCTTCTCCAACAGGAATCAGGAGCAAAACGCAGTTAGCGCTTTGCCCCGACTTTATTGTGGGGGTACGCTTCCGCGTCCCGACGCTTTCAGCAATTTGTGTTGCCAATAAAGCTCTTTATCTTACTTCAACCCAGCCATTTTTAATAGCGGTAATAACTGCTTGGGTACGGTCATTCACATTCATTTTTTGCAAAATATTGCTGACATGGTTTTTAACCGTTTTTTCACTGATAAACAGCGTTTCACCAATGCTGCGGTTGCTTTTACCGTCGGCGAGAAGCTGCAATACTTCACATTCGCGGCTCGTTAACAGGTGAAGCGGAACTCTGACTTCAGGCTGCTGGTAGCCTGTTCCTTTATTTTGTTCGTTTGCTAAACGTCTATATTCCCTAATTAGTTTATGGGTTACTTTCGGGTGGATGTAACATCCCCCGCCTGCTACGACCTTAATTGCTTCAATGAGTTCATCTGAATCCATTTCTTTCAACATATAGCCGGCAGCTCCGGTTTTCAATGCGTGTGTTACATACGCCTCTTCATCGTGAATGGAAAGGATGATCGCCTTGGCTTCGGGATATGCTTCCATTAATTGTTTTGTCGCTTCAATGCCATTTGTGTTTTTCATATTGATATCCAATAAAACGACATCAGGTGAATATTCCTCAACAATTTCCACAGCTTCACAGCCATCTTCCCCTTCAGCCACAACTGAAAAAGTTTTTTCGAATTCTAAAATTCTTTTAACGCCTTCACGAAATAATTCATGGTCATCAATAATGGCAATTCTTGTTTGCATCGTCCTTCCTCCTTTATTCATAATCATTTTTATAAGGGCAATGGTATTTTAATCGTAATAATGGTTCCGGCCCCCGGCTTAGAGTGAACCGAAAGGTTTCCATCTAAAATGTCCACCCGTTCTCTCATCCCGATCATGCCAAACCTTCCGCTTTTTGTCTCACTTATGTCAAAGCCGATTCCATCGTCTTTTATTGTGACATACACTTTGCTGCTTTGGATTTCCACCTTTACTTGGATTGTTTCTGCTTTGGCATGTTTAAGCGCGTTATGTACCGATTCTTGGATGAGCCGAAACAGGGCAACCTCATATTTCGGTGGAAGTCGAATATCTTTTCCCAAATAGACAAATTCAATATATGTTCCTTTATGATAATCTTCGACTGTCGTTAAATATTTGTTCAGAGTCGGAATCAACCCAAGATCATCAAGCGCCATCGGCCTTAAATCGTAAATGATGCGGCGCACCTCATAAAGCGCTGTCCGGATCATTTCTTTTAAACTGCGAATTTCTTGGAGTGACTGTTCCGGACCCTGTTGTTTATGCATTTTTTCCGCCAAATCCGAACGGATGAGAACATTTGCCAGCAGCTGCGCGGGACCGTCATGCATTTCCCGGGACAAGCGTTTCCGTTCCTCCTCTTGGGCTTCGATGATCCTAAGTCCAAATTCCTGCTTTAACTTGGCATCCTCCAACGCTTCTCCCATTTCCTTTATATCACTTACAAGGTAGTTCGATACGATCGTAATCTGGGAAACGAGTGTTTCCGCGCGATGAATTGTTTCCTGCAAAGTAATGAGCCTTCTCTCCAAGTCATCTCTTCGCATTCTGAGCTGCTTTTCAAGTTGGCGGTTGATTGTTAATTTTGTCTGCAATTCATGGGCATACTCATAAGCCTCGCGAATCTGTTCCTCGGAAAATTCCTTGAAGTTCTTGCTTACATCGGATAGGCGCCTCCTTGCCAGTTTGGCCTTAACCTCCAATGAATCTCCGGTTTGGATAACTTCTTTAACTTCGTCCTTTATTTCCTGGAGCTCTTTTATGATGTGATCGTGATCACGGCGGCATTGCTCCCCGATTTGAAAAATTTCATCTTTACTCCTGTCGACCGTCTCAATCATCTGTTCTACGATTTTGTCCAGCGCTTTCGGGTTTACCTTTTTCAGTGCCATAATACTCCTTGAAGGCTCCCCCTTTCGAAATGAATTACTGGTAAAATTAGGATTTGGTTATACGTCTCCCATTCTACATAGTCATTATATCATGTATAATTTCTTTAGAACACGACATGTCATTTGGGAAAAAAAGAGTTTTTAGGAGGAACGTACCGATGCTTCCACGTTATTTAACAGTCAAAACAGCAGGATCACACGAAATCATCATACAAAAATCCAGATTTATTGCCCATGTAAATCGAGCGGAAACAGAGGAGGATGCACAGGCTTTTATACAGTCCATCAAAAAAGAACATTGGAATGCCACCCATAATTGTTCTGCCTATTTGATCGGTGAAAATGACCTGATCCAAAAGGCAAATGATGATGGGGAACCGAGCGGCACAGCCGGAATACCGATGCTGGAAGTTTTAAAAAAGCGCGGGTTAAAGGATACTGTCGTTGTCGTAACAAGGTATTTCGGCGGTATTAAACTGGGGGCGGGTGGACTCATCCGGGCCTATGGCCGCGCGGCTTCGGAAGGGATCGACGCCGTTGGGATCGTCGAGCGAAGATTAATGAATGTAATGAAAATCGGTATTGATTATACATGGCTCGGCAAACTGGAAAACGAGCTCAGAAACCAAAAATTTCTGGTGAAAAACATTCATTATTCAGACCAGGTAGAGATCGATGTGTATGTGGAAAGTGAAGGAACCGGTCAATTTTCCGACCTGATTACTGAACTTACAAACGGCCAGGCTGATGTCTCTGACGGACCCCAAGAATATTTGGAAGTCGATGTGAATTAATTTATAAGACTTTAGGATGAAAGACATCTTACTTTTTTATTAGGGAAAATTCTCCTCATTTTTTCGTTTTCTAAAAATTTATTTTTGTTTTTCATAGGCTTTCTTTTTCTCTAAGATTTGTTTTGCCATGAGGAGAGCTCCCGTAACCCCTGCATCATCTCCGAGCTGCGGCGGCACAATATAATGCACCAACTTGTCAGGAAGAGGAACAAAGCCTTCAAGTTTCTCTTTGACAAGGGAATGAATTCGAGGAAATAAATGCTTTTGTTTCATCACGCCTCCCCCCATAATAATTTTTTCCGGGGATAGAATAAGGATATACTGGACGAGCGCTTCGGCGAGGTAATAAGCTTCCATTTCCCATGCTTTCTCATGATGAAGCATGTCCGCTTTTACTCCCCAACGCCCTTCAATAGCAGGCCCGGCAGCAAGCCCCTCGATGCAGTCCCGGTGATACGGGCAAAAGCCTTCATAAGAATCTTCCGGATGACGGCGAACGGAAATATGCCCCATTTCCGGATGTGATAACCCCCGCAACAGCTTTCCATCAACAACCGCCCCGGCGCCGATTCCTGTCCCTACGGTGATGTATAAACAGCTATTGTGTCCCTTGGCAGCACCATAAGCCCACTCTCCCAAAGCGGCACCGTCCACGTCGGTGATAAAATGAATTGGCACATGAAAGGCATTTTCCATCGTCTGGACAAACGGGAAGTTGATCCATCCGGGTTTGGGTGTCGATTTTATGTATCCATAGGTCGGACTTTCCTTATTGATATCAATCGGCCCGAATGAGGCTATTCCAATCGCTTGTATGGGAAATTCTCGAAAAAACGCAATCACCTCAGGGATTGTCCGCTCGGGGATGTCTGTATTAATTTGAATCCGCTCAACCAATCGTCCGTCCTTTTGCCCAACAGCACAAACAAATTTGGTCCCTCCTGCCTCAATGGCTCCAAGCATCTCTTTTCACCTTTCTTGCAATCTACTGTTCTTTTTCCAATCATACATTGTTTTCCGTTTGAAATCAGCATGTATCTGTGTTTTACACATACACCTATATATGATAAAACGTTTTTCAAACGGGGAGGGACAGCCGTGGAAATCCGGGTCCGACCAGGCGATACACTTATGAATTACAGCCAATTGTTTTCGATCCCGCTTATGTTAATCATTGATTCCAATCCCGAAATAGCAAAGTCGAATATTCTTCAAACAGGACAGAGGGTTACAATCCCCGGATTTACGACAGAGAGTTATACGACTCAAAGCGGGGATACGTTTGGGAAAATTGCCCACGCCCAACGATTACACGTCAAAGCCCTGAAACGATTAAATCAAGATGTTGATTCGGATCAGTTGCAAGCCGGGCAAAAAATAGTAGTTCCCAAAAAAACGGCGGCGGTGGAGATCAGTCCGGAAGGTTATAATTTCAAAAAGCTGGACCGTCATGTCGATCAACTCACTAAGATTTTTCCATTCATGAACAACATTACTGTTGGAAAAAGCCTTCTTGGTCATCCATTGCATATTTTGAAAGTTGGAAAAGGGAAAAAGGTGCAAATCAATGCAGCGTTTCACGCCAATGAGTGGATTACAAGCGCGGTATTGATGAAATTTTTACACGAGTATATGATTGCTTTGATAAACAATGAAACAATCAGGGGAATTCCAGCGCTTGACATGTACACACATACCGAATTACATGCTGTTCCTATGGTGAATCCCGATGGAGTGAATACGGTTTTAAATGGTCCTCCGGGTGATTGGGCGTCGGAGGTTGTTTCGTTAAACCGGGGAAGCGCCGACTTCTCCGGCTGGAAAGCGAACATACGAGGAGTTGATTTAAACAAACAATTTCCGGCAAAGTGGGAGTTGGAGAAAAAACGCAAGCCCCAAAAGCCGGGACCGCGTGATTTTCCTGGTTTTTTCCCCATTTCAGAACCGGAATCAAAAGCGATGGCGGCGCTCGCCCGCAAGGAAAACTATGATATTCTGCTTGCCCTTCATACACAAGGCAAAGAAATCTATTGGGGATATGACGGACTTGAACCGCCTGAATCTGAAGTCCTTGCTCGGGATTTTGCCCGGATAAGCGGTTATAAGTCTGTGCGCTACATTGACAACTATACTGGTTACAAAGATTGGTTTATACAGGAGTTTCGGAAACCAGGTTTTACGATTGAGCTTGGTTTGGGTCACAACCCGCTTCCCATCGAACAATTTGATGAAATATACGATGATATGTTAGGCATTTTTGTCCGAGCGCTTTCTTAAAGCGGAAACCAACCCCAAAGCAAGAAGAGCCCCCAGGGAATCAATCCCGACATCCAAAATGGAGGCAGTCCGATCAGGCACATATAGTTGATGCAGTTCATCACTTGCCGCATATATGGTGGTGAATAACCAAGCCAGCAAAAACCTTTTTTTGCGCAGCCCGTGATAAAAAAGGATGGCCAGTAATCCAAATGCGGTTAGGTGAACAAATTTCCGAAATAAAAGATTCAGTACTGATGCTTGTTCAGGCGTGAGGTGCAAAAATCGTTCAAAAAATATGAGCGTGTTCCCACCGGTCGAAGAAGGTGATCCGGTTGCGGTAAAAATGGCAACACACCATCCGATTGCCGCCAATAGCCATAAGTGCCTTTTCTCCATTATTAGACTCCTTTTTTAAACATGAAAAAAAGCTGGGACATAAGTTGAAAACGAATGGATATTCGTCCAAATCGTGAAAATAAAACCGCGTGAAATCAAAGGTTTACATTTGATTTCATGCGGCTTATTCATTTTTATAGGTTTTTGTCCCGGCCTCTTTCAAGCTATATATTCAATTGTTCCTTTAGAATGCTTTGAATTCTCTCCCTCTCATCTTGGGGGACAATATAATAATAGATGTTGTCTATCCTTTGTCCTTGTCCATCGATCTGGTATTGTTCGATGTTGTGGCGGGCGCTCTTATAATTTTTTTGTATTTCGACCATTTCATTGAAAGACATGTTTGTTTCGACATTTTTTCCGAGGGCTTTCAGAACATCATCATATTTCCATAATGCGGAAATGTTCGCCCCCTTATTGATGACTCCCTGAATAACCTGGCGCTGGCGCATTTGTCTCCCAAAATCTCCCCTCGGGTCATTTTTACGCATTCTGGAATAGGCAAGAGCATCCGCTCCATTTAGGGAGATTTCCCCTTTGGGAAAATGTTTCTTTTCATAGGAGAATTCAAGATCATTGTTTACATTGATTCCGCCTACCGAATCCACAATTTCTTTGAATCCATCCATGTTCATTTTGATATAATAATCAATCGGAATATCAAGGAATTTTTCCACCGTATTCATGGACATTTCGATCCCGCCAAAAGCATAGGCGTGGTTAATTTTATCATTAATCCCTTTACCGACGATTTCTACACGTGTATCGCGGGGTATACTAAGCATTTCGATCGACTTTTTTTCCGGATTTACCGCCATGACGATAATCGTGTCCGACCGGCCGCGATCCCCTGCCCGCTCATCAACTCCAAGCATCAACACTGAAAAGGGTTCTTTTTTGCCTAGCTCCAAGTCGGAGGAACGCGGCACTTCCGGATTTCGCTCAACAGGTTTATGTATAGAATTGGCTGTTTTGTTCAAATTATGATAAATGGAATAACCGTAGCCGACAAGACCCACAACTAGGACCAGCAGCACGATCAAAACGATTTTTAGCGCTTTTCGTTTCTTTTTTGGTTTATATCTCGACATTGAATACTTTCTCCTCTTGGATATGTTCATTCCTTTTTGAAAAACAATCTACCAATCTTATTATAAAGAACTTATAAAACAAATCAATACAAAATTCGACGGTTCCAACGTTTTTCAATTTTCTTTATTTATGATACCATAACATATAAATCGAAAGAAATAATGGGAGACTGATCATGGTAAAGGTGTTATTTGTTTGTTTGGGAAACATTTGCCGCTCCCCAATGGCGGAAGCGATTATGAAAGACTTGGTGGAAAAAGAAGGACTGAAGGATCAAATATCGGTAGATTCAGCCGGAACCGGCTCATGGCACATCGGAGAGCCGCCTCATCAAGGAACGAAAAGAAAACTGGAGGAATATGGGATTAAAACAGAAGGGCTTGTCGCCAGACAATTTTCAAAGGAAGACCTCGAGACATTTGACTATATTATCGGAATGGATCGATCCAATATTCAAAACATTTATCAAATAACGGGAGAGCCGGAACACCCAAAAGTTATGCGGCTGCTCGATTTAACCCATTTAAAAAAAGATGTGCCTGATCCGTACTACACTGGTAATTTTCAAGAAACTTACGACTTGGTGAGTGAAGGCTGCCGTGTGTTGTTGGCAAAAATCAAACAACAACTTTAGGCGCTGTTGTTTTAAAAGCTGAATCGCCAACATGTTGAAACATGGCATATGGGGCCAATAGGGCGATTTTTTGACCTTATTGGCCCCCGCTTTTTTAAAAATCGGCTGGATTGTTCGTTGTCTGTCTACGATTATTTTACGTAAAGCGCTTTTTATCTCCCCTAGCACCTTTTTGAACGATATTATGCTCCGCATGTGGAACTGCATCGGCTTCTGTGCGCAACTCAGCATCAACGTTTGGCACATCGTAAGGATTTATATATCCCGAATGGACACTGGTGCTGTACCTTTCACCGTATTCCTTATCGACATACAAAAAAATTCCTCCGTCATCAATTTCCTGATAATATCGCTCCAGTCAGGGCCCGATAGCTCCATGTTCTGCATCGCCTCTTTTACCGGCTCTTCACCAGTCATAAAACGAACGAAGCGGTCAAACCAATCCCCTCCGCCTGACCGGACATCTACGTTTGTCTGTCCGCGAAGCATGGAAATATCATGCTCTTCCCGAGCTACTGCGTATATATCACTGGGATCATAACCTTGTGCTTCCAGATCTTCTATTTTCCGAATGGCATCATGTTCAGATTGAAATACACCGATGGCTTTTTTGTCCATTTTAGTGAACGCCTCCTTTAACTCATGTGGGGTCACTACATATTTACCCGACTATTTTTTGTAAAAACATGGGAATTGGGCTGTATAAAAGTGGCGGCCCATGCAGATTGATAAATGTCCTTATGGTTTCCTTTGCTGTTCGACCAATTTTTTGTGACATTTTTTACCAATAGCATTTTCACCTTTGGATTATTTTGTTAGTGACGCCCTTCATTGGCACATCCATGAGTGGAGGAAAGTATTTTAAACAAGGAAAAGATCCCGGACCTCCGGGATCTGAAATGTGGAAATAACTGTTGAGGATATATATGGTTGTGGGCATGCTTGTAGTTTTCGGAATAGATGATTATGATTGCATACTCCTGATGATGTTATGCAACTTCATATCATGGCTGGCAACTTTTATGTTTAAATAGTCAATATCATATTTCACAGTTTGTAGCTCTTTATTGACTACTTTAAAGACCGATTGATGCTCGTCCAGCTTTGCATCGACCCTCTTAAAATGGCTGCGCATTTCACTCGTGAGATTGTCCACTTTTTTATCAATTATTCTCACTTCGGTTTTTACTTCCTGAAGTTCTGCATACATTTCTTTTTGATCGGCTTTTACTTCCTGAAGCTCTGCACGCATTTCTTTTTGATCGGCTTTTACTTCCTGAAGCTCTGCACGCATTTCTTTTTGATCGGCTTTTACTTCCTGAAGCTCTGCATACATTTCTTTTTGATCGGCTTTTACTTCCTGAAGTTCTGCACGCATTTCTTTTTGATCGGTTTTTACTTCCTGAAGTTCTGCATACATTTCTTTTTGATCGGCTTTGATGAGCTGAAGCTCAGATTTTACCCCTTGAATTTCTCCCTCAACATTTTCCAATTTTGATAATATTAATTGCAGGCTTTCTTCCAATGTCTCACCCCTCCTTTCATTCCATTGATTATACCATATTCTTTTGAATAATAACCTTTTACAACGTAAGATAGCTGATTATAAGGGAGCAAACATGTTGAGTACGGCGGCTTCTAAATGTTTAAGGAGCCAGCTTTCCGAATTACTCTTTGATCCAATAAAGCTTTAAGAGCAGCTGGTAAGCTGGCGGTACATAGTATTCATATATCAGGGCTCGGCTCCTTATAGCAATCGCGCTAAAAATTCCTGCCCTTATTCTTCACTCTTAAGTAAAACCTTAAAGGGTTTGGCGCAAATACTCTTCCAGTTGATCTGCCGGGTTGTGGACAGGATTTCCATGACATATTTCGAGATGGACGGGCTTTAGGCGGAAAAGAACTTTACTGCTCTCGACCGCTTCAGCCATGTCGGCCGTAAACATCGGCATCGGCCTGCGAAGCTTCCCTTTTTTGGAGGTGAATAAATCTCCCCCCAAAACGACACGGTCTCTTTCATGCCAATAGATAACATGTCCCGGGGAATGCCCTGGGGTAAAATAAGGCTGGAGTCCTCCAATCGGAAGCAGTTGCCCGGTTTCATCTGCAGGGAGAGGCTCGACAATTTCTTTTTCTAGGGAGACCGCGGCTTTTTTCCTACGCGGGTATGCGAGATCACCTTCCATGAAAGGAATTTCAATCGTATGTACGTATACGGGGACCGGAGTGGATGCCAGGATTCGTTTGACTGCTCCGACATGGTCAGAATGCCCGTGTGTGAGGACAATTCTTTTAAGCGGCCCCGCTCCAATTTGATCTACTGCCTTCAAAATACCTTTTGCCATTTGCGGAATTCCCGCATCAACGAGTGTAACTCCATCTTCCTCCACAACGAGCCAGACATGGATGGGAATGAATACCCACGATTTGAGGCTCCAAATATGCTCGGAAATCCGGCTCATTTTCATATTGTTCCCTCTTCTCTATTCAACTTTTTCTTAAAGCCAGCCAAAAGCACATCAACCATATCGTCAAAAGTGGAGCCGAGCCGCTCCCGCAGCTGTTCGTACGACTCTTCGGAATGCGCATAGGTTCCAACGATTCCATAAAGGGCAAAATAGTAAATCCGACTAAAAGTCAAGAGCCTGTTGTCATGTTGCTGAAGCTCAAGACAGCCCTGCAACGCAGCCATCATACTCGCAAAAAGCTTGTTACGCGTCCGGTTTATGTCCAACTCCGGTTCAGCTTCATCGACTCTACCCGCTCTTTCCGTAAAAAGAATGGTGAACATATTTCGCTTTAAGAGGCAAAAGCGAATGAACTCACGGCTTAAGCCGCGCAGCTTTTCTTCGAGAGATAATTTTTCCTCAGATAAAATTGTTTCAAACTGCCGCTCCAGTTGATTGAGGGCCGGCATCGAGAGATCGTGGAGGAGTCCTTCCTTATCCTTAAAATAAAGATAAATGGTCGTATGCGAGCAGCCGGCTTCCTTGGCAATCTCACGGATGGTCACCGACTCAAATCCGTGGGCGGCAAACAATTTGCCAGCTGCCTCCAAAATCGCTTTTTTTGTTTCTTCTGCACGAAGATCGTGTTTTTTGAACATGAATGAATCAGCATCCTTCCACCTTGATAACCAATGGTTACTAACCAGCGGTTATAATATAACCTGCCGATCACTCGCTGTCAACAAAAAACGCCAAAGACATATAAAGATTGGAAAAAGAGACCGCTATTTGTGTCCATTTTCTACAAACCCGCTGCTGTTCAAAATGCGGATAAGAATGCGCTTATTCGATACGAGCTTCATTTTCATGAAAAAACCCGGCTCACGGCCAGGCTTCCTATAATGATTGAATGATTTCCTTTTGATCATTTTTCGGGCTGTTCACTAAAGTAGAAACCGGATACGATTCCATATCTTCTGCGCTGTATGGTAGAAGCAACTGTTTAAGTTTTGCCGAATCTTCAATTGTGCGATCCAACCATATTTGCTCTGCTTTTTTCGTCAAAATGACTGGCATCCGGTTATGAACTTCTCGTACAAGTGTATTCGCTTCCGTGGTAATGATCGTACACGAATGAATGACTTTGTCTCCCTCTTCCCAGCGATCCCAAAGTCCCGCAAAGGCAAAAGGCAGTTTTGTTTTTAAGTGAAACCGGTAAGGCTGCTTCTTGTCCCCGTCTCTTTTCCATTCATAAAACCCATCTGCTGGTATCAGGCAGCGCCTTCTCGTTAATAATCGCTTAAAGCTTGGCTTGTGGTCGACGGTTTCCATGCGGGCATTGATCATTTTATTGCCGATTTTCGGGTCTGTTGCCCACGTAGGCACCAGTCCCCATTTTAGAAATCCTGCCCGGTTGCCCTTCTCGTCCCGGATGATGGCCAAAACTTGTTGGCTCGGCGCGATATTGTAGCGTTCAACCCATTCAAGTTGCTCGGAATTCGCCAGTTGGAAGCGCTCCGTCACTACATCCTGTTTGGAAAACAAACTGTATCGTCCACACATGCCGCATTCTCTCCTTTTTCATCCATTATAACAAGAAGCCGCTTTCATGAAACACGATCGGTTTATAAAACTTTCATTAAGGAAATACATACATAAAAGAAGAATTGGGAAAGGAGCGAAAGTCGATGAACATTTTGCTTGTTAGCGATTGTCGGCATCCGGGACGCTGCCTGTTTGAATTTTTATCCAAACATACCGACCATGATGTCAAAATGGAAACGTGGAAAACAGGCCCCATGATAACGGAGAACCAGGATGAGGAGCACTTGTCCAACGTGATGAAAGGGACAGATGTGGTTATCTTTTCTAGTGGTTGTGACGAACAAGCATATGAGCAAGCCCCCCATTCATCCGTCTTAAAACATATAAAAACGCTTATTAAAATGGCAAGCCGCATCAAAGTTCCCCGCTTCATTTTATTGAGCGCCCTGGGAGCTGACGACCCCCAAGGACCCGCTGAGGATTATTTGTATCATAAACGAGAAGCGGAAGATTACTTAAAAAACAGCGGACTTTCCTATACTATCATACGTCCCGGTCATTTGATCCACGGAGGCCCGTCCGGAAAAATCAACATGCAAGAAAATATGCAATGGATCGTCAACGTGGACATTTCCTGCGGAGATATCGCACTGGTGCTGAAATCTATCCTTGATTCCGGAAAGTTAATCAATAAGATTGTAGAGATCACTTCCGGTGAAAACAGCATAAAAAAAGCCATACATGGCATATAGGAAGGCCTCCTTTTTCCTTGGTCAATTTCATAACAAATTTTTGACAATTCGTCAGATAATTACTTTTTTCGAAATCTATAAAAAAGTTTATGTTATAGTAGTAATACTATATAAAAATGGGGTGATGAATATTGGCTTTGCCAAAGTACATTACGAAAATTGACCAAATCAAGCAGATTCCGGAAGAACAGCGCGAAAAATTGAAAGCAATTACAGAGAAATTTGTATTTCGCGTGAATGAGTACTATTTAGGTTTAATAGACTGGGATGATCCAAATGATCCGATTCGAAGATTGGTCATCCCTAGTGAAGGAGAATTAAAAGAGTACGGGCGCTGGGATGCTTCGGACGAAAATACAAACTATGTCGTACCGGGATGCCAGCACAAGTATACGACAACCGCTCTTTTGATCGTTTCCGAAGTATGCGGTGCTTATTGTCGTTACTGCTTTAGAAAACGTCTATTTAGAAATGACGTAAAAGAGGCATTGCTCGATGTTAGTCCGGGACTTGAGTATATCCGCCAGCATCCGGAAATTAACAACGTGCTTTTAACCGGGGGAGACCCGCTGATGCTCGGTACGAGAAGATTAAAATCGATCATCGAAAGTCTCAGAGAAATCGAGCATGTAAAAATCATCAGGCTTGGCTCAAAACTCCCTGTCTTTAATCCGATGCGGATTTATGAAGATGAAGAGCTATTAAAGGTGATCAAAGAAAATTCCACAACAGAAAACCGTATTTACGTTATGGCCCACATTAACCACCCCAGAGAAATCACTGCAGAAGCCCGCCGGGCCTTCCAGGCACTTCACGAAGCCGGTGCGATCGTCGTCAATCAAACCCCTGTACTGCGGGGGATCAACGATGACCCTGACGTATTGGCAGAACTCTTAGATAAACTTTCTTGGGCGGGAGTAACACCTTATTACTTTTTTGTAAACCGCCCTGTAGCCGGCAACAATGATTTTGTACTTTCCCTGAAGGAAGTATACGATATCGTTGAGAAAGCCAAGGCAAAAACTTCCGGACTCGGAAAAAGGGTTCGCCTTTCCATGAGTCACACAGCAGGAAAAGTGGAAATATTGGCGATCCAAGATGGAAAAGCCTACTTGAAATTTCATCAGTCACGCGACGGTGATTACGGTAAATTCATGGTCCTTGACTGTCCGGATGATGCTGCATGGTTTGACGATCTGCCCGGAAACGAAGCTTATTGGAAGCAACCTGATGAAGTCTTGATGTAAACAAAAAAGATATGAGCCTCCTTTTAACGGGGGATCATATCTTTTTCTCATCTTCCCAATTTCTCCTCTTTCGTGGCCCTTCCCGAACGAATGAGCCACATATGAACGAAAAATTCAATCGCCGTCAAGAAAAGGGCTACTACCATTGAACCAAAAAAAGTCACTTCGGCCCCAGCAAAAAAATAACTAAGAATGTAAATAGTAAGAGTAGATAAAACAAAGTCGCCTATGGTACTTAACCAAAAGGTACTGCGCGACAGAAGCGCCCATTCCAGCAAATGGCCGGCAACAGCAAGCGTTACCCCTATAACCACTGGCTGATACGCATAGAAATAATTGACATTCGTCAACATGGCGGCTGCTATGGAAAGCACGATCGGAGTGATGATCATTTTGATAATTAAATTTAACATGACAAAGGCCTCCTTTACTGTAAAAGGATGCCATATTAACGGATTTTTATTCAGTCAGTTTGTCATGATCAGAATTTCTTCACAAATGTTAAAACGATGAGAATTAAAAACTCTCAATGCGTCGGTAAACGGAGATTATCTTGGCATCGTTTCATTACCTGCTTTTCAGCTTTACAACGACAAGTTCTGGGCGGTTAAAGATTCTGAACGGAATGATGCTGTTCCCCAGTCCCCTGTTAACAACCATTGTGGTCATCCCGCGTTCATACTTGCCGGCCGTATATTTTGGAAACCAGCCTTGCCCCGGCGCAATCAAGCCACCAATAAACGGAAGGCGAATTTGTCCGCCATGTGCATGTCCTGTAAAAGCGAGATCAATTTCTTTTTTTACATAAACATCAAATACTTCGGGGCGATGAGAGAGTAAAATGCTATATGGCTGTCCCCTTATTCCGGTAAAAGCTTCCTCCAATGAGTCTGTCACCGCTTTGTCGGGATAATCCAAGCCTTTCATCAAAGGATCTTCAATGCCAGCAATGACGAGCTGCTCCCCATCAATCGTAAATGTTTTGGCGTCATTTGTCAGAACATGGACACCAAGTTTTTTCAGGGACGCATTGATTTCCTCCACCTGATTTACTGCCACTTCATGGTTTCCCGTTACATAATACACATCAGAAAGTGTTACTAGCTGCCGGACAAGGTCCAAGCTATTTTCTAAATCATAGCGATTGCTGTCAACGATGTCTCCTGTTATAAAAATTACATCTGGGTGGAGATTCTTCACTTTTTCTACCAATCTATTTTGTTTGTCACCAAAAGTGGCATCATGCAAGTCCGATAACTGGACAATCGTCAACCCGTCAAAAGGTTTTGGAACCCGCTCTGAATATATTTCATATGAAGATGTTTGCAGCCAATGATTGTTAAAATATAAAAAGAGCGATATAAAACAAAACAACAAAATGATACGAATCAATTTGCGCTTTTTACTCATCATTCGACATACCGTCATATTTTTGCAAAATCATACTGTCACCTCTAACGTTCAAAAGACTGCAATATGTCTATTTTAGTGTATGCGGTAAAAATGGACAATACCAAAAAAATTCAAGTGTTTTGAATCCCCATGAACAGAGTAAAGGTGATGAACTGCTTATAATAAGTGATTTTACAGTTTTTTCATTATCCGGACTATGACAAGGACATGATGACGGTGTTTACGATGGCTTGCCTCGCAACCCGGAGATCTTGGTTTTCGGTCTTAAAATGTTGACATTTTTATGGCATTCTTCTTGTTAGGCCATCACTACTCACACACATATTGGTTATATCCCTCATTATCTGGTTCACAACACGCCCCTGACGCCACAATAAAAAACAGCCCCGGCCAGGGCTGTGTTGTACATTTATGGTTGCTGTTGTTCTTCGTTATAAAAGTGAACACCGTATTGAGATCCTTCCGATACCATTTTGGCGTCTTCCAAAGAATATTTATCCGGATGACCCGCCTTTTCCACCAAGTTGACATCCTCTTCTTGGGCTCCCCGTAGTCTGATCACTTTATGTTTTATCTGCCTGACCTTCAGCATCGCTTTTTCACGATTTTCCCTGGAAGACAGATAGGCGCCAGCAAGACTTAGACCAAGACCTAGCAATACTAAGGAATTTATTTTTTTCGTTTGTCCCATAAGGAACTTCCTCCTTTTCGCATTTGTCTTGTCTTTACCCCATTTCCTTATCAATCAAGCCAAAATATTATAAATCGCTTAAAGTTTTTTCCTCTGAAAATCTCGAGGATTGCACAAGTGTCTTGATTTCCTCATGTTTCCCATCCGCCAGCAGTTGAACAATTTTACTTCCGACGATCACTCCGTCACAATGTTCTCCCAGCTCTTTTACATGCTCCGGATTGGAGACGCCAAAACCAGCAAGGACTGGAGTGGCAGAAAAAGACTTTAATGTTTTCAAATAGTCGGCTATCCCAGCTTCATAATCCGTTCTCGCGCCAGTTGTTCCTTTGACGGTCACGGCGTAAAGAAATCCTTCTGTTCTGCTGGCGATTTCGGCCATCCTGCCGCGAGGACTTGTTGGAGAAGCGAGACGAATCAAGGCTATATCATGTTCGGAAAGTGCGGGGGTCACGAGTTCTTCTTCCTCAAGCGGCACATCTGGAATAATGAGCCCGTCAACTCCCGCTTCCACACACATTTGGGCAAACTTTTCTATTCCATAGGAATAAATAAGATTGAAATAAGTCATGATCACGATCGGAACATGGCGATCCGCTTTTCCTTCCTTTAAAACGTCAAGTACCGCCTGCATCGTCGTTCCGCTTGCCAAAGCCCGGATTCCAGCCTCTTGAATAGTCGGTCCGTCCGCGACAGGGTCGGAAAAAGGAATGCCTAGTTCCACAATTGTAGCCCCGCATTTTTCTAAAAAAGTAATTTGTCCATGCAAATTGTCCAACCCTCCGTCCCCTGCCATTATATAAGGGACAAACGCTTTGTCTCCCCGTTCCAATACACGGGCTAATGCTTCATCAATCCGTTTTTTACCCATTCTCTTTTCCTCCCAACGCTGTTCTGACTGTATCTACATCTTTGTCGCCCCTGCCTGATAAGCAGATAACAATGATTTCATTGGGAGCCATTCTTTTGGCCAATTTGGCTCCAAATGCAACGGCATGGGAACTTTCGAGCGCAGGAATAATTCCCTCTGTTTTTGCCAACAACTGAAACGATTCAAGCGCTTCTTCATCCGTTGCGGAAGTGTATGTCACGCGCCCTGATTCGTTTAAATGGGAATGTTCCGGACCAACCCCAGGATAATCCAAACCCGCCGAGATAGAATGAGCCGGCAGGATTTGTCCCGCATCATCCTGAAGGAGATATGTCAATGTCCCGTGCAATACCCCCGCTTTTCCGCTAGTAAGGGTAGCTGAGTGCTTGCCTGTTTCGATCCCCGGACCAGCGGCTTCGACACCGTACATTTTCACATGCTTATCATTGATGAACGGATAAAACATTCCCATTGCGTTGCTTCCCCCGCCAACACAAGCCACAATTGCCTCCGGCAGCCTACCTTCTTGCCCAAGCAATTGCTGCTTCGTCTCTCTTCCAATCACACTTTGAAAATCACGGACAATTTGTGGAAACGGATGAGGACCGACAACCGAACCTAAAATATAATGAGTATCTTCTACATGCGCAACCCAGTAGCGAAGCGCTTCGTTAACCGCATCCTTCAATGTGCCGTTTCCTTGCGATACGCTTCTGACTTCCGCTCCGAGCAGCTCCATTCGGAATACGTTCAACTGTTGCCGCCGAATATCTTCTTCCCCCATAAAAACGATACATTCCAATCCGAGAAGGGCACATACCGTTGCTGTTGCGACACCGTGTTGTCCCGCTCCCGTTTCAGCTACAACCTTTTTCTTTCCCATTCTGAGTGTAAGAAGGGCCTGGCCGATTGTGTTATTAATTTTATGGGCTCCAGTATGATTTAGATCTTCCCGTTTCAAATAAATTTTGGCTCCGCCAAGCTGTTTTGATAGGCTCTCCGCATAATAAAGCGGGGTTTCCCTCCCGATGTATTGTTTTAGATAATAGGCCATTTGCCTTTCAAATTCGGGGTCTTCAATTGCTTTAGCGTATTCTTCTTCCAGTTCAAGCACGGCCGTCATCAACGTTTCTGGCACAAACCGACCGCCAAACTCGCCGTATTTTCCTCTATGATCAGGTAATGTGTACACGGACATCCTTCTCTCTCCCTTTTACCGCTTTAATAAACGCAGCAATCTTTTTTACATCTTTTTTTCCGTTCGTTTCTACACCGCTTGATACGTCGACCATTGCGGGACGAACGGTTCGAATGGCATCATGGACATTTATCTCATTCAGTCCCCCGGCAAGGATGATTTTTTCGTTTGGAATATCCCTGTCTTGAAGGAGATGCCAATCAAAGGTTTTACCGCTCCCCCCGCGATACTGTACTCCGGGGCTGTCAAGTAAAAAATAGTCGCAGTTATATTGGGACATTTTTTCGATAACGCTTTTTTCCCGGATGGCCAAGGCTTTAATGACCGGAACTCCAAGACTTTTACAAAACTCCGGTGATTCGTCACCGTGCAGTTGCACGTAATCTAAGCTCACCATTTCTTTGATATCGCGTATGACCTCGGCCTTTTCATTTACAAAAACGCCTGTTATCTTTACATTGTCCGAGAGCAATTGAACAATTTCTTTTGCCTTTTCCGGACTGATTCTTCGCGAACTTTCCGCAAATACGAAACCGATCATATCAGCACCAGAACGGGAAGCCGCTATAGCAGCGTCTTCTGTTGTAATTCCGCAAATTTTGACTCGCAATCAGCGCACCGCCCTCAACAGGGGAATTTTCAAATCAGACATTGTACCCGCAATATCTTCTGCTTTCATCAATGTTTCACCGACTAGAACAGCACTTGCACCAGCTTCTTTTACAAAAGTAGCATCTTCTTTCGTTCGTAACCCACTTTCACTGACAATGACAACATTTTCGTTTTTAACGAGGGCGGCCACTCGCTCCGTCACCGCCAAATCGACATGAAAAGTTTTCAAATCCCGATTATTGATGCCAACGATATTGGCTCCGATTCTTAAAGCCGTTTCAGCTTCCCGCTCGTTGTGGACTTCAAACAATACATCTAACTGCATTGATTGCGCATAATCATAAAGGTCTTTAAGCTGTTTTTCCCTTAAAGCTGCGGCGATAAGCAAAATAACGCTTGCTCCGTGGTCAACCGCGGCATCAATCTGCACTCGGTCGATGATAAAATCTTTGCACAATAAAGGCAGTTCAGGCAAAGCAGCGGAGACAGCAGCCAAATCAGCCATCGACCCTTTAAAAAATTGGCGGTCGGTTAGAACAGAAATCGCACTTGCTCCTGCCTCTTCGTATTTTTGGGCCTGCCTGATTGGATCGACATCTTGCTTAATATCTCCTTTAGAAGGCGACGCCCTTTTCACCTCGGCAATGACACTCATCGTGTCTGCATCACGAATGCTGTTAAACAGCGATTTTCTTCTTTGGGGCTTTACTTGGCAGGAAGTATAAATCGTTTTTAACTCACGCACCTCAATGTCTTTTTGGGCTATAATCCGGTCAAGAATCGTCATTCATACCACTCCCCGTTTCATTCGTTCATTCTTTCTTATTAAAAATTCCAGTTTGGACAATGCTGCGCCTGAATCAATACTTTCTTTCGCACATTGAATTCCCGCCTGAATGGTGTCAACTTTGCCGTTCGCAAATATGCCGACACCGGCATTTAACAGCACTGTGTCGCGGAACGGACCTTGATCCCCTCTTAAAATGCTCATCATAATCCTGGCATTTCGTTCCGCGTCCCCGCCTGTGATCTCTTCAATGGAATATGTCGGCAAATCCACTTCATCCGGGTGGAGCTTAATGGAGTTCAGCTCGCCTTCATCCAAAATGACGAGATGATTTTCTCCAGCAAGCGACAATTCGTCCATATGACCGGCACCGTTTACAATGACAGCTCTTTTCCTTCCAAGGCGTTTTAACACTTCACCCATAATCTGTAACTTATCGCGGCGGTAAATGCCGACAAGCTGGGTATCAAGCTCAATCGGATTGGTCAGCGGTCCAATTAAATTGAAAATAGTTGGCACGCGTAAATCTTTTCTTACTTTCATTACTCTTTTCATGGCTGGATGAACATAAGGAGCGAACAAGAAGGCAATTCCGTTTTCCTCTAGCAGCTCTTGCGTTTCTTCTGGAGTATTTTCCAAGTAAACACCGAGATACTCTAGTACATCTGCGCTTCCGGTTTGGCTAGAGATATTGCGATTTCCATGCTTTGCCACTTTAATCCCGGCACCGGCTATCACGAATGCAGACGCAGTGCTAATATTAAAGCTTTTGGACCCATCCCCGCCTGTTCCGCAATTATCCATCACACTTCCTCTCGTCTTTTTGATGGGAAGGGACCTTTCCCGAATCGCCTGAACAAGCCCCGCGATTTCATCAGCCGTTTCACCTTTTAAAGCAAGCAGTCCCAATAACGCGCCCGCTTGGCTGTCCGTCGCCTCTCCAGAACATAATATTCTTGCCGCGGCCGTCATTTCATCCACGCTTAAATGATTTCCCGCCATCAGCTTTTGCAAATAAGTTTGCATCATCATTCCTCCCATCTCATTTTTCATAAAAAAAAGCCCTCCATAAATACACAAAAGTGCATTTATAGAGGGCGAATGTATCGCGGTGCCACCTCATTTTGGAAATAAAAAATTTCCTTCTCTTTCGGGTACAGAATCGTCTTCAACCATTCGATACCCTATCCCGTTAACGGAGGAAACCGTGCTTTCCTACTCTGACTTCAGAAAGCCTCTCATAAGGCCATTCCACAAGGCGATTCGTGCCGGTTTCCCACCATCACCAGCTCTCTGATTCGAATGCGCCAAGCGTACTCTTCTTATTCATCGATTTTCTTTATGAAAAACAAAAAGGGCTCCTCATCCAAAGGACGAGGAAACCCGTGGTACCACCTTTATTAGCTGTTTGCACAGCCCACTTTGCCGGCAACAAGCGCCAATGCTTAATGCCCGTCTCGTTATAACGCCGAGAATACGCCAAAGCCTACTGCCTGCCCTCAGCAAGGTTCGGTTTGGAAGCTCGGAAGCCCATTCACTGTTCCCGCACACCGGTTTTCACCAACCACCGGCTCTCTTTAGTGCCAAGATACAGCTACTTCTCTTCGTCATAGCCATCACATATCAAACAAATCATATTATTTTATATATTAAAGGTGCTTGAAGACGATGTCAAGATTAATTTCATGTCAGCTTTCCTTTTCACCTTCACCGCTCGGGCATCATCATAGATATCGAGCACTTTTCAAGTAAAGCTTTTGCAAGTCTAATTTTGAAAGTCCACGTTTATCAGCAACAGCTTGGATCAAGGCTATTTCATAATTCATTGCCTTAGAAAGCTTTCCTTTTTTGATATTCTTGTTAATTTCCACAAAAAAACTTGCTAATTTCTGATCTGACAGCTTATCGTATGAAGACAAACAGCGGTTCCCTCCCCTTAAATTGTTTATTATAGATATGTATTTTAGATCTCGTATATGTTTTCCTTCTTTTTTAAAAAAATTTATCCGGTTTGTCTTTCGAAACAGAGAAAAGCTAGTACAGTAAAAAGAATTAGCGCCGTTCGGTTTTTTTTATAAAAAACAGCCCCCTCCCGTTGTTACACAACGTTAAGCGTCTAATGCTTACTTGTTATTCACTTGTTAAACTTTTAATGCTTCGGCCTTGGCGGTAATAATAAAAAGCTCTTATTTACATATATAAAATTGCAAAAAAAACCGTCAATTTTTATCTGAAACGAAAAAGCAGTAATCCCGGTATTTTCTCGATTACTGCTTTTTGTCTATCTATAAATCCTTCGGCCCATAGGTTCCCCTTTTATCGTCTTCGTTTTCTTCGCGCTTTTCAATCAAGTCATCGGAAAGGTCATCAACTGGCATAACGAGTTGGTCGCGTTGGGCTTGCTTCGCTTTATCTTTGTAAAAGGCCTTATCTTTTTTATTGCGGTTCGCCAAAGCTTTTGCCCGATCTATTTTATTTTGTCCAGGTTCTGATGTCATTTGAATCCCTCCACTTCGTTTCTTTTTCTTTTTCCGTTTTGGGGTCCATTAAAACGTATTCGGCTTCATAGGCGGTAAAATTTGATTGTGTTTTGGTATAACAGATCATATACAATCGGGAGGGGCGTTTTTTTAAGCCGGGCAATTGCCGGGATCGCGTCATGAATCATGGCCGGATGGGTCATTTTTCCGGAAAAAGGTCCTTCAAAACGCCACGGTCCATCCGTTTCCACCATCATTTGGCGGAGTGGATATTGCTTGGCAACCTCTTGAATTTCTTCTTCGTACAAGATATCGGGTGTAATTGAAATATAAAAACCATTGGCCGCCATTCTTTGGATTGTCTTCTTGTCTCCTTTAAACCAGTGAAAATGGGCATTTGTCACCTCGTGTTTTTCGAGCAGGTCGCACGCTAGGGGAGCATCATCGTAAACGGCATGAAGAACAATGGGCTTGTCCCATCTTTTTGCCAATTTGATAAACTCTTCGAGCAATTCGATATAGCCTTCCAGTTGGAAGCCTGGACCATGCTCGTTCCGCAAATAATACGGCAGGCCCACCTCGCCTACAGCCGTCAGCAAATCTACCCGGGCCTCCATCCAGGAAATGAAATCAGCCAATTCCCGATCACTAGGAAGCGGCTGTTCTGGATGGAATCCGAAAGCAGGGTAAACATGGGAATATTTTTTGCTTAGCGCCATATTTCGCTTGGACGATTCCAAATGGAAGGAAACGGAAATGAGTCCCGCACAATTCATCTGCTCCATCTCTCCCAATATGTCCGTTATCTCTTCATCTTTATAAAAATCAAGGTGAATATGTGAATCAATCATCTTACGCATTTTCATCATCCTGTTTGGCGATATGATTTGCAACAAGGCGCTTCCACTCTAAAAATTCATTTGATAAAACGAGATTTCCTGTTCGCGGTCTCTCAAATGGAACCTCGAACTGTTTGACGACCGTTGCTGGATTCGTCGACAAAATGGCAATTCGGTCCGAGAGGAACAATGCTTCTTCTATATTATGAGTGATGAAAAGAATCGTCCGGCGATATTCCATCCAAACTGACTGAAGCCACTTTTGCATATCTTGCCGGGTAAAATCGTCCAATGCCGAAAATGGCTCATCCAAAAGTATAAGCGGCTGCGGGTTTAATAACGCCCGAATAAAAGAAGCCCTTTGTTTCATTCCGCCAGACAAAGCATCGGGCAGCGAATGTTCGTACCCGGCCAAACCAGCTTTGTGGATCATATCGAACGCTTTTTGTTGATCCTGTTTTCCTCCCTGCAACTCCTGGCCCAGCAGGACATTTTGAAGGACAGTGCGCCATGGAAAAAGCGCGTGATGCTGCGGCATATAACTAATAAAACCCCGCTTTCCGGTAATCTCCTGGTCATGTAAAAAGATGGAACCTTGATCAGGCTTTAGCAAACCGCCAATCACATGAAACAAAGTGCTTTTTCCACTTCCGGAAGGTCCGAGAATCGAGATAAATTCGCCCTCTGCAATGTTCAGTTGAATATCTCGCAACACTTCTTTTTGTCCGAAACTTTTACTTACACCTTGTATTGTTAAATGGCCCATTCACAGTACCTTCCTTTTTCTCCACTTGATCAGCCTGTTTTCCATCAAGGTAATCACCCCAAAAAACAGCAAACTCAAGAACATAATAATGAAAATCGCGACAAAAACGCGATCCGTGCGAAATGAGGAGGAAGCGAGCGTCATATAAACACCAAGCCCCTTTTTCGCTCCGAGCCACTCCGAGATCACCGCCCCCATGATGCTGTATGTGGCGGAAATTTTGAGTCCGGAAAAGACAGATGATAAAGCGTATGGCCATTCCAGCTTTGTAAATATTTGCATTTTTGAAGCACCGACCATTAACATATATCGCTTCATCTCGGCCGGGGCACTCCTAAACCCGTCCATCGCCGCTACCGCGACAGGGAAAAAACAGACAAGGGTAATGACAATGACTTTGGGTAAAAGCCCAAACCCCAACCAAATCACCAGAAGCGGCGCCAATACAATAATCGGCACATTCTGCGATAAAATGAGGAGCGGATAAACGGATTCGTGAAATCCCGGCACTAAATGAAGCAAGATGGCGACAAGAATACCAACTGCACATCCGATCAAAAATCCTCCAATGGCCAGTCCAACTGTAGACTGGATATGCGGCGCGAGTTCCGCATATCCGGAAACCCCTTCTTTTGCAATGGAGCTGGGGGCAGGAAGCAGCCAGCCCTGAATGTTGGCAAGTTTTACGTATACTTCCCATATACATAATAAAAGGAGGAGGACCCCCAGTGGCCTCCATCCTTTTTTGACCAGCACTTTCATTACCGGTATTTCTCCGTCAATTGGCCCATGGAAATTCCGTCCGGCTGATACAATATTTTCACTTGGGAGATCACATTTTTACTGCCCATTTCAATCATCCGGTCATTCATTTTTTTCACAACATCCATCAATTTGGTAAAGTCCCCTTCCATCGTCGTTTCCAAAGGATGTACTTCATAACGGACTCCGGATTCCTCAATGACTCTAATCGCTTCATCGACATATGGAATAACGTCTTCGCCACTTTTTGTTTTCGGGATGATCTGTATGCTGATCAGTGAGTTTGTCATCGTTTACTCCTCCTATTTGGGTAAAAATTCATTCGTGAAGGCTTTTTCTACATCCATTTCCTTTTCGAGCAAATCTTTTTCAAGCATCCAGTCCATGTAGTTTTTCCATACTTCGGCCTTTTGTTCTCCCCAGCGGGCCGCATCATCTTGATAGCGGGGAGAAAGCCATTCCTGACTTTTTTTCACAAGCTCCGGATCAAGATCCGGTACCGCTTTGATCAATATCTCCGCAGCTTTTTCGGGTTGGCTGATAGCAAACTCGTACCCTTTGGAGACGGCTGCCATAAATGCTTTAACCGTATCCGGATCCGATTTGATCATTTCCTCATTCGTCGTAATGACTGGCGTATAATAATCAAGCTGATCAGAGTAATCGGTCAAGTAAATCATATTCAATTTTTCCCCGCGAAGCTCCGCTTCCACTCCCGTCCATGCATAATAAATCCAAGCGAAATCAACATCTCTTTGCACAGCGGTAAAAAAGTCCGCTTCTCCCATGTTGACAATATCCACTTTCTCTATATCGGCGCCAGACACCTCCATCAGTGACGCCAGGACCGCTTCCTCAAGCGGGGCTCCCCAGCCGCCATACGTTTTTCCTTCAAAGTCTTTCGGAGATGTAATGTTCTTTTCCTTAAGGGAGGCAAAACCGGATGTATTGTGCTGTATCACGGCTGCAAGAGACACAATCGGCACGTCTTGAACACGCGCCTCTGTCACGCTTTCTTGGTAACTCACTCCAAATTCGGACTTTCCAGAAGCAACAAGCTGATCAGAGCCAGCTTCCCCCGGCATGATGATGTCAACATCCAGGCCTTCTTCTTCAAAAAAGCCTTTTTCCTTCGCCACATAAAGCCCCGTATGATTTGTATTGGGCGACCAATCGAGTACGACCGACACCTTTTGATGTCCTTTTTCTTCTTTTTTTTCATTTTCATTTTTATCGGCCGCATTGTTCCCGCAGCCTGCCAGGAATAAAAGCAATGTGATGCAACCTGCCCACCATTTATTCATTGGATGTTCCTCCTTGAATGATAAAAAGCGCCCGGGAAAAAAGAACCCAAAAGGCGCCAAAAGTATATATTTGTATTCATTGACGTTCCCTTCGCTGGTATGAACCAGATCAGGTTCAAAGGGTCAGCATTTCACCAATGCTTTCTCAACCGGCGACACCGGTTCCCCTACTCAAATGCGATGAAGTTTATTTTATTATATCAGAAGTAAAAAACTGCTCCAAGGCGGAGCAGTTCATTTTTATACCGGAGGAAAGATTGGTGGTGCTTGAGGGACGACTCCTCCAATAATTGGAGCGACGTACAGCGCAAATGCCACTCCTGCTGTTAAATATAGCTTTTTCATTTTCATTCCCCCCTTTCCGCGACTTTTTTATAATAATAAAGAGCTTTATCCAAGTTAGAGTCTGAATAATATCGGGCCAAGGATAAAGCGAATTTATTATAATCTTCTATAAAATAGGTCTTTTCCAAATATGGAAGCAAGTCATTTTCCAGAAAGTCCATCGCTCTATCTTTTCTGTTTTTCAATAAGTATTGATAATATTTGAAAATGAGCTGCTGCTTCCTCATGGAGCTTGCTTTTGTTTCCTGCAGTATTTTTGAAATATTTTCGAGTGCTTGTTCTTTCCGGCCCAGGGAAATGAGAAGCTCGGTGTAACTGCACAAGCTCGTTAAATACTCCGTTTCCGTCTGCGCATGTTCCATTGAAAGGAGATAATAGCGGGCAGCCTGATCCATTTCGCCCATTTTCTCTAAGAGCAAGGCATAATTGTTATACATGGCCGACTTTAATTCATCCGCATTAATCAAGTTCATATTTTTAAATATATAGTTATATTGTTCAGTGGCATTCTCGTAAATGCCCAAATCTGTATACGCAATGCCTAATAGAAACTGGGTATGCAATATTCGCAAATAATTAAACGATCTGGAAAACGCCTCCAACGCTTTATGGCCGTATGCAACACTGCTGCTGCTATCTTTTAGATTAGCATAATTGAAGGCAATGAAATAATAGAGTTCCGCTTGCCACGAAGACGGCAATAGATCATTCGCTTCTACTTTTAGCAGAGTATCCAAAGATAATTTATAATCACCTTTTATAATATAGTAAGCGCCATTAATAAATTCATAAAGCTCTTTTTCCTGTTCTGGCATTGAATTGACTATTTGTCTGATAATTTCTTGTTCCTTTTCAGCTTCCTCCAAATGATTCATCAGCAAGTGATAGCGATATACATATAAATGATAGAGTGATATATAGTTGGAAAACGTAATACACTCTTGTAATTCCTTCACACGATTGTAGCACTCCGTTGCCCGTTCCTTATCATACGAAAGCACCGCATCGAGTAAATCGGAAAGTTCTGTAGAAATCTTTTCTGATGTCTGCTGAATGGAATCCAGTGAAATGCCCAACCGATCGAGCAGCAGCATGATCGTTTCCCAATTTGCTTCTTTGTTATAGTTCTCAAACTTGCTTAAATGTGTGACAGAACAAATTCCCTTGCATAATTCGGACTGGGTCATATTCCTTAATTGGCGATGATATTTAATCATCGCACCTAT
The DNA here is from genome assembly GCF_037980985.1 of Siminovitchia sp. FSL H7-0308. Classification (NCBI taxonomy): domain Bacteria; kingdom Bacillati; phylum Bacillota; class Bacilli; order Caryophanales; family Bacillaceae; genus Siminovitchia; species Siminovitchia sp. FSL H7-0308. Next base: position 435,985 of record NZ_CP150282.1, on the reverse strand, counting down.
ATTCATCTTTTCTAGGCTCATATCTTCATCCTCTAGTCATGCTACTGTATAGATAAATGGTAGCATAAATTGGATAAAAAATCTATTTTTTGATAAACTTGTCATCTATTATTATCTAATATTTCTTTTAATGCAATCTCTATATTCGGATACAAAAAATCAAATTGATGTTTGATCGCCATTTCGGGAGTCACCCGCTGCCCCCGAACGAGCATATTGCTCATTTCTCCCAGTAACACGCGAATGAACCATTCAGGAACCGGAAGCCAATCCGGCCGCCCCAAAACAGCGCCGAGCGTTTTTCCAAACTCTTTCATTTGAACCGGCTTGGGTGCTGTGGCGTTTATCGGTCCAGAAATAGCAGGATGCTCGATTACAAAAGCTATTAAACGGGCCGCATCCTCCACATGAATCCAGGAAACCCATTGTTCACCGGAGCCGACCGTCCCTCCCACCCCCAACTTATAAGGAAGTGCCATCAAAGGGAGCGCGCCTTCTTTTCCAAGAATCAGGCCCAATCTGACAAGCACGGTTCGAATTCCAAGTCCTTCCGCCGCCAAGGCTTGTTCTTCCCAATCTTTTACGACAGTTGCCAAAAAGTCGGTCGCCTCGCTCCTTGAAGCTTCTGTAAATGTTTCCGTGGCAGACATGCCATAATACCCAATAGCCGAAGCATTGACCAACACTTTCGGTTTGTGGGCCATTTTTTCCGCCAAGCGTATCAGTTCTTTCGTTGCAGCCCGCCTGCTTCTTACAATTCTATCCTTCTTTTTGCTTGTCCATCTGATTCCATTAATCGTTTCTCCTGCCAGATTGACGAAAGCATCCACATTTATCAGTTCTTCTTCAGGCCGTGCTCCATCAACTAGCCATTTGACAGCCGCAAGACCTTCTGATTTTTCGACCTTGTCAGGATCTCTTGATAAAATAGTCACGCGAAAGCCATTGTTCAAAAGCTGCTTTTGCAACACTTTACCAAGAAAACCACTTCCGCCCGCAATCGCAACATGCATATCCATTCCCCCCGCTCAAATTCAATGTATATTTAAATATGATACAAACAAATTGGGGCCGCACCGCATCTATCCCATTCCCCTCCAAAAAAGGTCTCCCAACAATACCTATCGTACTATTTCCCTATTTTACATTTTCGTTTTTATAAATTGCCGAAGATCATGTATGTATTCAAAAAACTAGATCATTTTCCAGTTTGTCTTTTGTATCAGATTATTCTTAAAAATGAATAATTGCAAGCAGAAACGCCATCCACTGATCACTGTCCGTCTTTTATAACAAAAAACAAACCGCCTGAAATCAAATGTACAAACCTTGATTTCACGCGATTTTATTGTCACGATTTGCGCGAATATCCATCCGCTTTCCACTTGTGGCCCTGCCTTTTATGCCAACTGTATGGATGTTAATTGTTCAGGGCTTTTTTCTGTAACGGTAAAGCCCAGCTTTTCAAGAATTTTTATGATTTCGCCAGCTGTCTGATGTTGTGCCACCAAAAAGGTCCGGTCCCTTTCCATCGTTTGTTTAACGGACAATAACAGTGTGAATAACGAAGCAGTTTTTTCGTAGGTTTTGTTTTTGGGTAATTCTTTTAACAAAGCGGTAGTTGGCTCTGTAACAGGCAATATCCAGATCTCACACGGATACGGAATCGTAAGCAGTTCATTGAAAACATCCATTTTTTCCAAAGGTGTTCTAAAAGTGTAATCAGTCAATTCGTAAACACCTGTCTTATTATAATCGATGTTATGAAATGGTGACGGGTCTCCTTTCACAAAAGACTTTATTTGTAAGTTTGAACCAGCCTTCAAATCAGGTGTATTATCGGGTATGGAAGATGTCATACTCACGTTTCTTACTCCCCCTGTTCATCTTTTTCTCCAGTGTAATGTTTAACCAATACCCTTTTTTAGAAAAAACAAACATGACGGGAATTTTCACTTCATCCGTTGGCGTATGCCCACTCGTTAAAGCGTTCTTGTAAATCCAGTCATCTCCCTGTAGCGGTTTGGGAACGAAAGAATGATCATCGCTGTTTTGCTCAATTATCCATCTTTCACTGTCATTCTCGCCGAGCGCGGGAATGGTATCTTTATTGCCATTGGGTATATTGTTTTCGTAAAAATTTCACCCCTTCCTTTGCAAAGCTCTGTTTTCTATACTTTTTTTTAATACGATGTACAAGACTTGGCATTGTTCAAAGGACTGGACGTCAATTTTGAATAATTGGTTGATTTTATTCAGTCTATAAATGAGCGTATTGCGGTGCACATATAGAAACCTCGCAGTCCGGCTAACATTCATATTATTTTCACAGTAAGAAAGAAACGTCTTGACCAGCATTTCCGCTTCGGGATGCGCCCATATTTTTTGTATGTCATCAGCGAAAAGGTCTAAAAAGGAAAAGTCCATTTCCTCCAAGAAGATGTCGGGAAGAATTGCCCAACTGTCAAACGAATAGACTGCATTGTTCTTGTTTTTCTCCAAACCAATGATGAGCGCTTTGTGAGCCTGTCGATACGATTTGGAGGCTCCTTCAAGCCCCTTGTAGCATTTGCCGTATGAAATGGAAACCTTGCAATGAAGATGATGCCGCTCCAGAAACAAAGTCAACTTTCTAGCAGAACGTTCGCATAACTCCGCTAACGTTCCCATTTTTTGCTCTTCGATTTGTTTGAGAACAATCCACTTGTCTTGGCCAATCGGACACACAATATCACTCATGGTGGCTTGGAATAGATGACAAATAACGTTTTTAAGTTCTATTTGGGAAAAAGCAACAGGTTTTGCTTCTGCCTTTATTTGTGCCAGCGAAGGCAGGTGGAGGATCAGACAAACTCTGGGTAGATGAAACCGATAACCGAGCATTTCGCAATAGTTTTCCAGCTCGCCATTATTCTCCCATTCATTAAAATGAATCAAGTGCTGTACGAACAGTTCAGTTGTTTTCATTTGAAGGAGCAGTGACTCGGTTCGAAAGTTCTCATGAAGTATCATTTCTACATGGTTGCGAACGATGTTGACAAACTTTTCCACTTCTGATGGTTCTCCGATAATTCCGAGTACGCCAATGATTTGATTGTGCAAACGGATAGGCGTAGCAATACCGGGCAGTACATTTTCAAGAATCTTGGCTTTGTTTTTTGTAAAAACAACTTCTCTCCCTTCTCTGATTACCTGGGCGGATGCACGGTGCAACGACCCAATTCTCTCTTTCCGATCACAGGCGACAATCACCCCTTCTGCATCTGTAATGCTCATGGATACCCCTAATAAAGAGGAAGTTTGTTCCACGATTGATTGTGCAATTTGCTCAAGAATTTTCATGTTCCAACCCCCGAACGAGATAAAGTTTCTCTCCATGTACAAAAATTATAGCAAAATTCCACTATTTTTATATTCTAAATGTTGTGCATATTTTATATTGATTGAATGAGTATCTACTTTATAATGACATGTAATCAGCAGAGAGGAGGCAAGTCATTGAAACATCGCATCATTATTGTCGGAGGAGGAGTTATGGGATCGAGTACCGCATACCATTTGCGGAAATGCGGCTATGAAGGACAAATAATCGTTTTTGAAAAAGATCCCGCCTATGAATACGCTTCGACTCCCCGAAGTGCCGGAGGCATCAGGCAGCTTTTCACAACAGCCATCAACATAACGCTCAGCCGCTACAGCCTTCAGCAGTATAAACAGTTCTCTCAAACAATGAAAATAAACGGCGATCCCGCAGAGATCGATTTCAAACAGCGTGGATATTTATTCCTCGCCACAGATGATATGCTGTCGGCGATGGAGAAACAACAAAAGCTGCAAAACGAGCTCGGCGTGCCATCCAGATTTTTAGAGCCGGCAGAGCTGCTCGCTATTATTCCGGAGTTGAATCCAACTGATTTGGCCGGCGGATTGTTTTGTCCGGAGGACGGGTATCTGGATCCCTATTCCGTGATGCAAGCATATAAATATGAGGCCCGGAAAAAGGATGTTGAATATGTTTCCGAAGAAGTCGACATGATCCTCCATGACCGCGGCCAGGTGACAGGGGTCAAAACAAAAAGCGGCAGGGTAGAGGAAGCGAAAGTCGTGATGAACTGTGCGGGTGCCTGGGGTGCCGAGCTTAGTGAAAAAATGGGTCTTCCTCTCCCAATAGTAGCTTTAAAGAGACAGATCTTTTTGTTCGATCCTGCCGTACCGTTGAAAAACCCGCTTCCACTTACAGTCGATCCAACGGGAGTATATTTTCGCCACGAAGGCGACCGGATCATTACCGGATTTTCCGATCATGTAAAGCCTGGATATGATTTCGATTGGAAGCGCTCCCATTTCGAGGAGCTATGGCCAATTCTTGCCCACCGAATCACCAACTTTGAAAGCCTGAAACTCGAATCAGGCTGGGCGGGACTGTACGATTATAATCTGAAAGACCAAAATGCCATTATCGGCTCCCATCCGGAAATGCGCGGCTATTACATGGCACTCGGCTTTAGCGGACACGGGATGCAGCAGGCTCCGGGGGTTGGACTAGGCTTGGCAGAACTCATATGCAAAGGAGCATATGAAACGATTGACTTGACGCCTTTACGATTTGAACGGTTTGCAGAAAATGATCTAGTGCTGGAACATGCCATTGTATAACGCGATATAAAAGGAGGCGACAAACCTTGTTGTTATTGGGTGAAAAAGACATCCAAAAGGCGATTCATATCACTCAAATAACGGATTCTTTGGAACATGCCTACAAACTTTACCATCAAAAACAATTCGTCATGGGACAAAGAATGCAATTATCGACAGGAGAAAATACCTTTCTGCTCATGCCGTGTATAGCGGCTGAGTCAATCGGCACCAAAATTGTAAGCGTTTTCCCTGATAATATAGAAACTCCTGTCACTCAGGGACTGATGATCCTGCTTTGTGGCAAGAGTGGTCAAGTGAAAGCTATTTTAAATGGCACAACGTTGACAAATATGCGAACCGGGTCACTCGGCGGCTTGGCTGTAAGACACTTGGCCAAACGGGATGCGAAAATCATCGGTCTCGTTGGATTAGGCGCTCAAGGGTTACATCAGTTAACTGCGGCATGTAAAGAACGGGATTTTAATAAGATCGTTTTATGGAACCGTTCACGCCCAAAAACAGAAGCTTTTATTGAAAAGCTGAAACTGAAAATCGCTCCCGATATCGACATCACAGCGGAAGACTCTCTAGAAAAACTCGTGAAACAATCCGACATCGTGATTACCGCAACAACTTCAAAACAGCCGGTTTTACCAAATAACCAGCACATATATTCGGGAAAGCTCATCATTGGAATCGGCTCCTTTCGGGTGGACATGAGGGAATTTCCCGAAGCTCTATTCAAGGGCGCTTCCCGTATGTATATTGACACGCTTGATGCAAAAAACGAAACAGGAGACGTGATCGATCCTCTTAAAAACGCTTGGATGGCTCCCCGGCAAATCATCCCTTTTTCAAATGTTATTGTCAACAAGGTGGGTGCCATAAACAGAACTGATGAAAGGCCCGTTTTATTTAAGTCGACTGGCATGGCTCTTTTTGATCTTGTCGCAGCACTGAAAATATACGAAAGCGCGGTACAACGAAACATCGGCCAGAAAGTATATTTGTGATCGACTAAAAATAAGGAGTAGATGACAATGCATACTGTCATACTTGTTGAATTCGCCTTGTATTGTCTGATATTGGTCGCGGTGGGATACTATTTCAGCAGGAAAGACATGGGACATTCGGAGTTTCTTCTTGGCGGTAAAAAGCTGCCCGGCTGGACGCTTGCCTTTTCAGAAAGGGCGACAGGCGAATCCGCCTGGCTTCTGCTTGGCTATACGGGTTTTGTGTTTATGACCGGTTTTTCTGCCATTTGGGTAGCTGTAGGCATTGCATCGGGCATCATCTTTTCTTGGTTGTTTTTGGCGAAAAAGTTTATGGGAGAAGCCGAAAAATATCAAGTTATGACACTCCCCGGATACTTGGCCAAAAGGTTTGAATCGAAAGCCAAAATCATTCTGTGGATATGTACCATACTGATTATCAGCTTTATGATGTTTTATTTTGGCGCCCAAATCGCCGGCGCGGGGAAAACATTGTTTACCGTCTTTGGCATCAAGCCGGTGACAGGCGTTTTGATCAGTATCAGCATTGTCATTCTGCTCTCTTATCTCGGCGGATTCATCGCCGTCGTCTGGACCGATATGATTCAAAGCTTGATGATGCTGCTTACCCTTGTCGGCCTGCCCATTATCGCATTATTTAAAATCAAAGCGGAGAATCTGTCCATCCTTGATGCCTTAGTAAGTGCGGGTCCGACGATGGATTCGTGGACGGGCGGATTAACAGGATTCGCACTGGGTCTTTTACTATTTAACAATTTTGCCTGGTTCTTCGGATTTCTTGGAGGCCAACCACAATTAAGCGCGCGTTTTATGGCATTAAAAAACAGATCAGAAGCCAACACGGGAACAGCAGTGGCGATTTTATGGACCGTGTTTGCCTATACCGGGGCTTTCTTGATCGGGATTACCGCTTTGACATTATATAGAGGCCAAGCTTTTGCGGATGTGGAAACGATCTTGCCCTTAATGGTTCTTGATTTGTTCCCTGAGTGGATTGCGGGCATCCTTCTTGCCGGTATTTTGGCAGCGATCATTTCGACAGCAGATTCGCAATTACTTGTGGTAACGAGTTCCGTCAGCGAAGATATTGTCCGAAATGCGCTTGGTATCAACTTGTCAGAAAAAAAGCTCGTTTTGGTATCCAGGCTAACGATCCTTGGAGCCGGCTTCCTTGGACTCATGATCGCCCTTTTTTCCAAATCGCTCGTTTATTTGATTGTCAGTTGGGCATGGGCAGGAGTCGGTTGCACACTCTCACCGGCCATCATTCTCACCTTCTTTTGGAGAAAATACTCTGGAACCGGCGTGATCGCCACGATTATTTCCGGATTTGTGGGAACGGTCGTCTGGATCTCCACGCCTCTTGAGGAAATCATCTCTTCCCGCTTTACCACATTTTTTATCGCTTTGGCCTTCGGTGTCATTTTCAGCCTTCTCTTCCCTGAAAAACAACAAGCGGATAAACAAGCGAAAGACGAAATTGCTGTTGGCAGCGCACTGAATGGATAGCAGGAAGACGGCAAGATGACTATTGAAGTATATTTACGGCATAAAGTGAAACTTCATTCAGTAGGCGTTTTCTTTCCATCTCCTGCTGAATGTTAGTTGAACTAATAGGGCATTTAGGTGCCGTTTCTCACACTTAGACCTTTTATATTCACTCAAGATTTCGATGTGGGAGGCTTACGCGGCACCTTACATGCCGGATAAAAGAGCGCCTGAGCCGCCATGCGCTCTTTTATGATTCAATCCCGCAAGCTTCCGCGAGCACCTCCACAATATGCAAAGCCCGGGCATTCTCAAGTCCGCTTCTTTCCACCCCCAGCTTCATTTGCAACAGGCAGCCCGGGTTGGTCGTCACGATCGTTTTGGCTTTGGTTGCTTTAACGTTTTCCATTTTATCATCAAGGATTTTCATCGATTCATCAAAGTGGATCAAATTATAGATTCCGCCGGAAGCACAGCAACGGTCGCTCCCTTTCATTTCCACAAACTCGGCCCCCGGAACCGAGCGTAACAGCTCCCTCGGTTGGATGGATACACCCTGGACGTTTCGCAAATGACAGGAATCCTGATACGTAATGATCCCGTCCCATTCCTCTTTTTTATAAGGAAGCGGGCCATACTCCACGAGCATTTCTGTTATATCGCGGGACTTTTCAGTAAACCGCCGGGCACGCTCTTCCCATTCTGGCTCTCCTTTTAAATGCTTATCATATTCACAAAGCATCGCGCCGCAACCACCGGCATTGTTGATAAAATAGGCCGCTCCGGACGATTCGAAAGCCTCGATATTGGCTTTTGCCAATTCTTTTGCTTCCTGTATCATTCCCTGGTGGGCATGCAATGCACCGCAACAGCTTTGTGCTTTGGGGATAAACACCTTACACCCCACTTTCTGGAGCAATTCAATGGTCATCCGGTTTATGTTTGACATCATGGCATCCATGACACATCCTGTAAAAAAAGCGACAGTCGCTTTTTTCTCGCCGTCGGCCGGATAGATTTCACCATATTTATACCGCTTCAATGGAGATTCCACATTCGGCAGGATTTTTTCAAACTGCCCCATCGACTCGGATACTTTATGCACGAGCTTCAGCTTACGGGCCAACTTGTTGGCGCCTGTTTTTTGATAAAGCCATGTGGCGTTTCCGATCAGACGAAGCCGTTTGCGGTGAGGAAAAACATTGTTCAGCACTTTGTCGCGAATCTTTACGCCAACAGAAGACTTGTTCTCCTCCTCTTTTTGCTGCTGGGCAATGACGCTCCTGGCCGCTTCATAGATTTCACCGTAAGGGACGCTTACCGGGCAGGCAACTTCACAGGCGCGACAGCCAAGACAAAGATCAATCGGTTCGGCAAGGTCTTTTTGCAAATCAATTTTGCCTTCTGCCGCCATTTTCACTAGATTGATTCTCCCTCTCGGCGATTGGGATTCCTTCCCCATCGATTCATACGTAGGGCAGGCTGGAAGGCAATAACCACACTGAACACACATATTAGCCGCCTCATAAGTCAGTTCATGGAGCAGAGAAACGTATTGATGTTCTGGATGACAGACAGCATTGTTTTTCACGTTAAAACCACCTTTGTTTGACCGGGCTGCGGAAAAATTTTGCCGGGATTCAAAATTCCGTTCGGGTCCCAGGCATCTTTAATTTTTTTCATCATCTGAACGCCTTCTTTTCCGAGTTCCATTTCCATATACGGCGACTTCAACGTACCAATGCCGTGCTCTCCCGACAGTGTGCCGCCCAATTCAACCGCTGCTTCAAAAATCTCACTCACCGCGGACTCCACCCGCTTCATTTCTTCCACATTCCGCTTATCCGTAATAATATTTGGATGAAGGTTTCCGTCTCCGGCATGGCCAAACACCACGAGGTTTAGTTGATATTTGTCACGTATGGCATGTAGCCGCTCCATCATTTTCGGAATTTCGCTCCGGGGGACCGTTGCATCTTCAGAAATTTTCGTTGGGCCCATTTTTGTGATCGCAGGCGAAACCATCTTTCTCGCCCTCCAAATGTTAGCCCGTTCTTCCTCGGTTTGGGCCACCCTCACTTCTGTTGCTTTTTGTGCAAAACAAATCGCTTCACATCGTTGGATTTCCTCGGCGATGGCTGCCTCATGCCCATCAATTTCAACAATAATGATCGCTTCCGCTTCGACCGGCAGCCCGCTTGGCGTGTAGCTTTCTACCGCACGGATGCAAGCGTTATCCATTAATTCCATTGCGCTTGGCAAAATTCCGGCAGATAAAATATTCGTTATGGCATGACCCGAATCTATTAATCTTTCAAACGATGCAAGCAATGTTTTCCGAGCCTGCGGTTTCGGTATCAACCTTACTATCGCCTCAGTCACAATTCCAAGCGTTCCTTCCGAACCGACAATCAGTCGCGTTAAATCATACCCGGTTACATTTTTCACTGTCTTCCCGCCGGTACGGATGATCTCCCCTGTTGGTGTAACGACTTCGAGACCTATGGCATATTCCTTCGTCGTTCCATATTTTAATCCTTTTGGCCCGCTCGAATTTTCAAGCAAATTTCCGCCTATTGTAGAAACGTGGGAACTGCTTGGATCGGGCGGATAAAACAATCCTGCTTCTTCTGCCTGTTGATGAATGTCTCCGGTAATGACGCTGGGAGAAACGATGGCCAGTAAATTTTCCCTGTCAATAACCAGCTTCTTATGAAACTGGGACATGTCAAGGACAATACCGCCTTTTACAGGCAGCGAGCCGCCGCTTAACGATGTGGCCGCCCCTCTTGGATATATAGGGATCATATGTTCATTGGCAAGCTTCATAATAGCCGCAATCTGCTCTTTATTTTCCGGTTGGATAACGAGATCGGGCAAATATTCCCCGAAAGAAGCATCAAAACTATATGAATATCTGTCTGCTATTTGGGTTAAAATTCGGCCTTCAGGGATGAGCGGGCGGACAAGTTCGCATATTTCTTCCGTCTTCATTGTGGTTCACTCCTACTTCATACATCGTTCTAAGATAATATTATGCAAATATGATGCCATCCATCATCTCAATGGAATCACAACTGCGTGAAATAAAAATGAAACAAAACGAAACATTTTTTCTCATTTTGTTTCATTTCGTTTCAATTCTCCAGGTTTTCAGTTTTCTCCAAAACGTTGTCCGGCTCATTCCCAATTCAGCCGCCGCTTTCCCTTTATGAAAATGATGCTTTTCAAGAGCACGGATGATTCTTTCTTTTTCGGATAAAAAGGATGGGTTGCTTTCAGTGGACTCTCGCTCCCCTTGCTCCGGCAAATGCTTGGCCAGCTCCAGTTCATCAATGACTTGTCCCTTGCAAAGTACTGTCAACCTTTCACAAAAGTTTTGCAGCTGACGAATATTGCCTTCCCATCTTTGCTCTGAAAGCAATTGCAGTGCCGATTTGGTGAATGTCACTTTTTGTAAAAAGGCCTCCGCCAAAACCGCGATGTCCTCGGGCCGCTCCCTCAATGGCGGCAGTTTGAGATCCAGCACACTCAATCTATAAAATAAGTCCGCCCGGAATTCGTTATTTTGCACCATTTTCAGTAAGTCTTGATTCGTTGCCGCAATAATTCTTACATCAACCGGAATAACTTTATCGTCTCCGACCCTCATAATTTCCCTTTCCTGGAGAACGCGAAGCAAGCGGCTTTGCAACTTGGGAGAGATTTCTCCAATTTCATCGAGAAACAGCGTCCCTCGATGCGCAAGTTCGAAAAAACCCTGTTTGCCGCCTTTCATCGCTCCGGTAAAGGCCCCTTCCACATAACCGAAAAGTTCACTTTCGAGCAAGCTCTCCGGAAGCGCGGCACAATTAATCGCCACAAACGGATTATTGCTTCGCTGGCTATGGTTATGAACGCTTTGGGCAAACATTTCCTTCCCCGTTCCTGTTTCCCCAATAATTAATATATTTGAATCCGCCTCGCTGTAGGATTTTGCCGTATCAATGACTTCTTGGATGGCCTTACTTTTGTGAAAAATGTCTCCAAACGAATATTTCGCGACATGGCCCCTCATATGCATTTTTTTACGGATCTTTCCTTCCATTTCTTGAATTCCGGTCACATCCTGGAAAGCGACCATATCTCCCACACGCTTGCCCTTGAGAAAGATCCCGGCTTTTTTCACGGATAACTGAATCGATTCATAGGAAATGATATCTTCGTGAAAATCTTTTTCATCAAGCAGGCGGTCAAGAAGTTCACCCTTAGACAAAACATCTGTAATCGGAGCTCCAAGCAAATGAGAACCGGAAATACCCAATATTTTTTGAGCGGATATATTAAAAATGGACACTTTTCTATTTAGGTCAACAGCTATAACCCCCTCATAGGCATTGTCCAAAATGGTTTTGTATTGCTGGGCCTTCTCCTGCTCTTTCCTGCTTACGATGGCGAGGCGCTTTGCTTCAGTCAAGGCTTGCCGAAACGACTCTTTTCCAGTTTCAATCAACATCGTTCTCAACCCGATTTGGTCGGCATATTTGCACGTATTATAACCTGATAAGATAACTTCGCAACCTTCACTTGCCGCCAAGTCTACGAGATGATCCGATGAACGAATATCATCCAGAATATATTTGTGAATCGGCAATTCAATAATATCCTCCAAATTCTCCACACCAAAAATCATGTTCGCCGCACCAATCACCGCAACCTTTTTTTGTCCGAAACGTTTCCTGCATTCATCCAGGCTGCGGATCAAATCAATTCCTTGAACAGGAATATCAACGATTGGAGTGGAATCGTGACTTTCTTTTAATAGTTTTGACACGAGCCCCCTTGAAATGATCACATCGGCATCAAACGTTTTTCCCCTTACTTGATCCGTAGGAACAACCACTTCTTCCAATATGAAATCAGGCCCCTCACGATCTTCACTCTCTTCGGTCAAAAGAAACTCATGAAACCTGTCCAGCGCATTTGTTATGTAATTTTTTTGGGGAACGACGAGTTTCATTTTAATCAAGGAAAGACTCTCCTTCACCTTAGAGTTTTATCATCCTGATCCACTTCCATAACGGATAACCGTTTCAATCATGTTTTTCTCTATTATACATTAAGCCGTACATATAGATAAAAACCTACCCGGTTTTTATGGAAAACAGCGCCTGCATTCACGTTCTTTCCACAGAGACGACAGGCAAAAAAAGGGTAAAATCAGATGAACATATGATAAAAATAATAAAAAAAGCTTATAGAGAAAAAATACCTGCTTTCTCTACAAGCTGAGAGTGGTAAATCCCACTCTTTTTTTATAAGGTTTTGGAAGAAACATCATTCGTTTATCTACCTCGTATCATTAAAATGAATTTAACTTTAATGATTAATGACCAACTCTAGGATGTAACACTTCAACACTTTCGATTTTCCCAATCATCGCAGGATATGATTCTTTAATAGGAGATTTCACAATAAAAGTTATATAGTCACCATTTTTTAAATTTAAACCTGTACTCGGTATTGAATAAAGTCTCAACCCGCCTATCGATTCAAAATATTTCATATATTCTTCTTCTAATTTTTTATCATTTTTAGACATTATGAACATGTTATGATAATAATCTTGAAAGTGGTTATCCATATTATGAAAATAATCTTTTTCAAACTCACTATCTTGTTTTTCTCTTTGATCAAGATAGCCGAAGTAATAATAGCCAGACATTTTAAACTCAATCTCTTCTTCTTTCACTACTTCATTTTTTACTTCCTTATTCTCAAAAACTATTTGTTTATAGAAAAAAAATATCATGGCTATTATTATACCTAATAACAAAAAGAAAATGATCCTCTTCATTTCAGTGAAACACCTGTTTTATTGTTTTAAAAAAAGAATTTTAAGTGGGTCTAAAGCAGTTCCATAATTTTTTTGATTAATTGTGCTACCTGCAGAATGGACTCCGATAACCTTGTTTGTATTATTATCCAACACAGGAGCACCACTTTGTCCACCATAAGTGTCAATTGTATAGCTTAAAACTCCATTGCTCAAGTTAGCACTCCCACTCATTATATACTGATTATAATTTGGTTTATCAGCAGGATAACCTCCAATTTTTACAGTTCTTGAGGAAGCATTTTCTAAATCTAAAGTTCCTAACCCAATAGACAAATCATCCTGCATTGTAACAGCGCCAATGTCAGTAGCTATTTGCCCAGTATTAATATATTCAGATGGAATTTTAACAGAACTTGCGTAAGAAACATCATCATACACTCCATCTTTCATTCCTCTATATATAGCCATTCCTAATACATAACCTTGAACAAAGTTCTCGTCCATTTCACGTGTATAAATACAATGAGCAGAAGTTAGCACTTTTCCTTGAGCCAAATTATCTTTAAAAAACGATCCTGAACATCTATAAATCACTAATTCATTAAAAGTATTTAAATATATAGATTCCAAGTAGACCGTTTGTTTATACGGGGTAACATTAATATTAGAAACTTTGGTTCGTCCATCAGGACCGATAACGACCGAAGGCGAAACGCTATTGGATTCACTTCCTTCATTATCTCCTACTATTTTTACGTTTGAAACTTCATAATCCGGATTATGTTTATTCCATTTTTCTAGATATTGCACCTCATTTAATACCGTGTTATTTTCAGCTAAAAAGGACAAATCAATATCTTTCCCTTTTATGATTCGACTTAATGATTCATCGCCTTCTTTAACCGATTGTGAATAAATAGGTTCTTCATGTATGGTTAATGGACTTGCACTTACAAACGTAGGAACAGACAACAAAAATAAAGTAACTAGTAAAATAACACCTAATTGTTTTCTCATAAACAACACCCCTTTTATTAATTTCAACTTCCAAAGAACTTCGTTCCTTAGATGATTGGTGAGTTGATTAACAAGACAATATCATAAAGTGATATTTTTGTAAAATATTAATATTTAAAATATTATCATTATATCTATAGAATTATGAAATCCCATAATATGTTCATATGCCAAGTGAATTTAATCACTCACACTTTCAGTGATACCTCGAACTCAACAGGACGGTTTGTATTCATCTAATCCATCGATACCAAAACATGTATGATCATTTTTATATATGTAATTTATCAAAAGTATTTAAGAAAGATGGACGAATGTCAAAAAGGTAATGTAAAGCAATTATGCTAAATAGCTTATCGAACGTTCGAAGTAGTTTGAACGGATAAAAAGAATTTGGAATGAAGGTGGAGAAAGTTGGATGGACGAAATAGAATTTGAGTAAGTAATTAAGTCATACTGTAGTATAACTTAGCACTTTTTGTTTTTATTCTTGCCGAACTAGCAAGTGACTATGAAGATCATGAATGAAACGATGTAACGGTAGTAACTGATGTTCCACCACAAGAAGTGGGAACAAAAGAAGCCAAAGAGTTTAAGCATTTCTTGCAACAAAAGCACCTAGTAACACGCAACGGTGATAAAATTGCTTCATACAAGATGGAGTATTCAAAAAGAACGGAGCGCCAACTGGAAAGGGAAATTCAAACGAAGCTTCGCAGATTCAAAAGAACGCATGGGCTTCGTTATTGTCGGTTGAGGGGGTTACAAAAGGCATCCGAGCAGGTGCTTCTCACTGGAGCCTGTCAGAACATGAAGAAGATTGCCTTACACCTGGACAGACAGGGCTAGGTGTAAGGGAGGCTTTTTTTCTTTGAGAAAAGGGTAAAATCAGATGAACATATCAATAAAAAAGCTTATAGAGAAAAAACACCTGCTTTCTCTACAAGCTGAGGTGACTGTCCGAAAAGTAATATTTCAGCTCGAAAATTTAAAAAAGCAAACCCAAGAATGCCGTAAAATCAACATTCTTGGGTTTTACATTTTAGTGTATTTCCTCTAAATTGAACTTTTTAGACAGCCCTGTTTCCCTATTATATAGATAATAGATTAGTAATTATCAATTTGCGCCCGCTGAATTTTTCCGCTGTAGTCTACGTATAGCGATCTCCACTCCGTAAAGACATCAAGGGAAGCGACTCCGGAATCCCTGTGGCCATTTCCTGTTCCTTTTGTTCCCCCAAACGGCAAGTGGATTTCCGCTCCCGTCGTACCCGCATTGACGTACACGATACCCGTATCGAAATCGCGCATGGCGCGGAATACTTTGTTGACATCGGCTGTAAAAATCGAGCTGGATAATCCGAATTTCACACTATTGTTCACTTCAATGGCTTCATCTAAGTCTTTTACCGGTATAAAAGAAACGACAGGCCCAAAAATTTCTTCCTGGGCGATTCTCATGTCGGCTCTGACGTCTGTAAAGAGCGTCGGTTGATAATAGTTCCCTTTATCGAGACCGTTACCGGTTGCAATCTCACCGCCGGCCAACATTTTGGCTCCTTCTTCTTGCCCGATCTTCACGTACTCATGAATTTTTTCCAAAGCAGAGCGGTTAATGACAGGTCCGACATCAACGGATTCATCGAGCCCATCTCCAAGCTTCAAATTGTTCATTTTCTCTAATACTTTTTGCTCAAGGGCTTCCTTGACCGTCTCTTGCACAATCACACGGCTGCAAGCGGTACACCTTTGGCCTGTTGTACCAAACGCACTCCAAACAATGCCGTCCGCGGCCAAATCCAGATCAGCATCTTCCAATACCGTTACGGCATTTTTTCCGCCCATCTCCAGTGACGTACGTTTCAATAGTTCACCTGCACGGCCATTGATTTTAGCGCCAACTTCATTGGAGCCTGTAAATGAAACGAGATCAATCCCTGGATGTTCAACGATCGCGTTGCCCACAACGCTTCCCGAGCCATATACAAGGTTCAGCAATCCTTTTGGAAGGCCGGCTTCTTCATATATTTTTACAAATTCGGCTGCCAAGAACGGGGTTTCTGTCGCCGGTTTCCAAACAACGGCATTCCCGGCAACAAGGGCCGGAAGCGATTTCCAAGAGGCAATGGCAATGGGGAAATTCCAAGGTGTAATCAATCCCGCAACACCAACCGGTACCCGTACGCTCATCGCAAATTTGTCTCTTAATTCGGATGGAACAGTCTCACCAAACAACCGGCGCCCTTCTCCTGCCATATAAAATGCCATATCAATTGCTTCCTGCACTTCTCCACGGGCTTCGGCAATCACTTTCCCCATTTCCGTCGTCAACACTTGGGCTAATTCTTCTTTTCTTTCCTTTAACAGGTTAGCGACTGTATATAAAATATCTGCCCGTTCCGGAGCGGGAACTAATGCCCATTTTTTCTGCGCCATTTTAGCAGCCTGCACCGCACGGTCCACATCTTTTTCGGTCGATGACGTTACTTCTCCAAGTACTTCGCCGTTTGCCGGATTCGTATTTTGAACCCATTCACCAGATTCTGAAGCAACCCATTCCCCATTAATGTAGTTGACATAACGTTTCATCCCATATTCCTCCTCGCTTTCTATATTATGTAATTCCCCACCGTGACCAGCAAAAATAATTGAAACGCTTTCGTACATATACTGTAACTTTATCCTACTTATAACTCTATGGTCAACATGTACAAAAATGATGAAGTTGATCTTGTTTTTTATTTATATGTCACGAATGAGATGCTTTTTTTCATACAATTCTCAAAGGATTTATTCACATTTTTGCATGTTTATAAAAAACTTTTTTTGCTTTTCCCGTGTTTATCGTCTATAATAAAGATAGATATACAAATTCCATTCATTTTCGTATGAACATATATTTAGAGGTGTTGCTGATTGTTTGGTGATGATCGATTTCGCGATTACCAACCCGCAAGCCTCCGCAAAGATTTCGTTTCTGGGATCACTGTCGGTATCGTAGCCATTCCACTTGGAATGGCTTTTGCCATGGCTTCAGGTGTAAAACCCGAATATGGCATTTATACGACGATCATTGCCGGATTGATTGTATCTTTGTTGGGAGGCTCCCGCTTTCAAATTGCGGGTCCTACAGGAGCATTTATTCCGATTTTGCTCGCCGTCGTACTTCAATATGGTTATGAAAATTTATTAATAGCCGGTCTCATGTCGGGAATTCTTTTGGTCATCATGAGCTTTTTAAAACTGGGGAACCTAGTCCACTTTATACCAAGGTCCGTCACAATCGGATTTACCACGGGGATTGCTGTCATTATTTTCACCGGACAGCTTGGAAATTTTTTGGGCTTGGATCATCTGGAAAAAAAGGAATACTTCCATCAAAATATGGCGGAACTTTTTCGTCATCTAGACCAAATAAACGGGTACAGTATATTAACAGCTTTCATTGGCCTTCTCGTCATTATGATTATCCCAAGGCTTTTCCCGCGGATTCCGGTTTTATTGGTCGGATTGTTGATTCCGACTTTATGTGCCGTCATCTTTTACCCTGGACAAGTTGAGACAATTGGCACGGCCTTTGGCGGAATACCGCAGTCACTGCCAAAGTTTCAGTTTCCGGAGATAACATTGGAAAAAATAACGATGCTCATAACACCCGCTCTTGTGATAGCCGCTCTTGGAGCAATAGAATCCTTGCTGTCAGCAGTAGTTGCCGACAGTATGACGGGAGACAGACATAAATCAAACCGTGAGTTGTTTGGACAGGGCATTGCCAATATCGTTTCTCCTTTGTTTGGCGGAATTCCGGCGACAGGTGCGATCGCGCGAACAGCAACAAATATTAAATCAGGCGCTGTCAGCCCATTGTCCGGAGTCATTCACAGTGTTTTCGTCTTGCTGACGTTGCTTCTTTTTGCGCCGTATGCTTCGTATATTCCGCTTGCCGCAATGGCTCCGATTCTGATGCTAGTGGCTTGGAATATGAGCGGATACAAAGCTTTTCAACATATTCTACAGTTAAAGACAAGCGACTCGCTCGTTCTCGTCGTTACATTTCTTTTAACGGTATTTGTCAATTTGACCGTCGCCGTCCAAGTGGGCTTGCTGCTCGCTGTTCTTTCTTTCGTCAAAAAGAAAAGCGAACAACTGCAAATCGACAATCCGCCTGATCCGCAAAAGCGGAAACAGGAAACACTTGATTTGACTGCTCACTTCCAAATAAAAACTTTTACGATAAAAGGTCCATTATTTTTCGGTACCGCCCAAAGCTTTGAACATTCCTTAATGGCCTCAATTGGAAGAATGCCTTCGGTCATTTTGCTCGATATGCAGCATGTAACCATGATAGATGCGACCGGAGAGGATAAACTCGCTTCCATTATCGAAAATATAAAAAAAGCGGGAAGCACGGTTCTAGTTTCCGGGCTGCCTGATTGGGGTATTGAACTGTTTAAAAAGAGCGGATTGTATGAAAAAATTGGCGCCTCATGCTTTTTCCCGGATGAATCCAGCGCAAGAGAATCAGCCTTTCGCCGTCAAGAAACGGCAGACTGATTCTTTTTTTATTTGCTGTCTTCTTTTCTTCATCCGGTTTGCGGCAAAGGAAGCTTTTTATCAAACATTTGACATAGAAGTTTTATGAAAACCGAAACAGGAAAGATGTAAGTAATGGTATTCTATACATAGAGCATCCGATGGACGGATTCATTCTTCCAAATGAGTAAAAAAGAGAAGAGCGAGGATCATTGATGGAAAAATTCGGTTCCTTTATTTATAAACAAAGAAAACTAGTATTGTTTGCTTGGATCGTTATCACAGCTGTTTTCGGATTTTTTGCATTAAAGCTCCCATCTGTTTTGGAGGGAAGCGGATTTGAATATAACGGCATGTATAATGAAGTAGAAAATAAGCTTGAAAAAGAATTTGACATTCCCCAATCATCCACTATCTTATTATTTGAAAAAAAAGATACAGGGAAATCCGAAAATTTCGCCGCCTATATTGAAAATACACTAAAAGAAGTCAAAAAAGTAGAAGATGTTGACTTAAACCGCTCGCCGCTGGAACATCCGGAAATGATGAAAGACAATGTGGCATACGCGCTTCTTTCCCTGGATGAAGAAAAAAATGAAATGAGCGGACAAATATCGGATGTTCGCGATAAACTAAAAGACGATAAACAGTTTAAGGCCAGCTTGACAGGCGGGCATGTCATTGAGGAAGACATGAGCAAAGCCGCGCAGGACGACCTCGTCCGGGCTGAATTAATTGGCATTCCAATTGCCCTGATTGTGTTGCTTTTGGCTTTTAGAGGGCTCGTCGCAGCTATCATCCCGCTTCTGACCGGATTTGTAAGCGTCATTTTCTCTATGGGATTGCTTTATTTTACCGGGAACACAATGGATTTATCGATTTTTGTGCTAAACGTCGCTCCGATGATCGGGCTTGCCCTTGGAATCGACTTCGCCCTATTGTTTGTAAACCGTTTTAGGGAGGAACTGACGACACAGCCTGTTGAAGAAGCCATTATCAAAACAGTGGCGACTTCCGGAAGAACGATTATCTTCTCCGGCCTGTGCGTGCTTCTGGGCATGATCGGCATGTTATTCATCGAAGTAGGTGTTTTTCAGGCTGTTGCATTGGCAGGAGTGGCGGTTGTCTTCACATCCGTATTGGCCGCGAATACCTTTTTGCCTGCTTTGCTTTCCATTCTTGGGCCGCGCATCAATAAACTGATGATTTTTCGGGAAAAGAAAAAGGAATCGAGCGCTTGGCATGCTTTTGCAACATTTGTTATGAAACGGCCTGTCATCATGGCTGTGCTGGCTTCGCTTCTGCTCATTACCGGGGCCCTTCCCGTTGGAAAAATGAATTTGGTCATTCCCGAAGCGGATGCCTTGCCGAAGACTTTTGAAGCAAGAACAGCATTTGAAACATTTGAGGATCATTTCAAAACGAAAAACGAGGTGACGGTTCCCGTCATAGCAGAAACTGAGGGAAAAATCACTGACAGGAAAACGCTGGAAGACTTGGAAAAAGTGGTTGACCAGCTAAAAGAAGATCCGCTCGTAAATAAAGTAGACTCGTTTTTTTCCGCGACCGACTTAAGCGCAGATGAAATCATCAACGCACTCGCCGTTCCTGAAATGGCTCAACAAGTAAACCCTGCCATCGATCAATTAACAAATGACGGGGATGCTTTGTTTCAAGTGACACTGGATACCGACACGTCATCCAAAGAAGCAAAAGACTGGGTAAGGTCTTGGAGTGATGACCAAGGTGAAATCCCGCTTCTTGTCGGAGGACATCCGAAATTCCAGCAGGAAATTTTTGATGAAATTTACGATAAAATTTTTTACAGCCTTGCTTTTATCTTAATTTCAACTTATGTGATTTTATTTATCGCCTTCAGGTCCGTCCTTATTCCATTAAAGGCGATCATCATGAATATCATCAGTCTGAGCTGTACATTCGGCCTCGTCGTTTGGTTATTCCAGGGCGGGCACTTGGGCTTTCATCCGGTAGACATCGCGCTCATGATTCCAGTATTCGCCTTCAGCATCGTATTCGGACTAAGCATGGACTATGAAGTCTTTCTCATTTCACGGATTCACGAAATATATATGAAGACACACGACAACGATCGGGCTACGCTTGAAGGCCTGATATCGACGAGTAAAATCATCACATCCGCGGCAGCCATTATGATTGTCATTACTGGGGCCTTCGCTTTTACCGGAGTCGTACCCGTCCAACAGATGGGAGTGACGGTTGCCATCGCGATATTTATTGATGCAACCATCGTCCGGATGGTCTTAGTGCCCTCTCTGATGAAATTGCTTGGAGACCTGAATTGGTGGGCACCGTTTCAAAAGAAAGCCAAATCAAGGAGCAGAAGCCATTAAGGCAACTGCTCTTTTTCAACTCTCCCATTTTGAATCACCTCATTCTTTCGGAGGTTAAGCTTCCAACTGAGAAAATGCGAAAAGAACGACCATGCCTCCAAACTCTATAGTCTACAGCCTCTCAAAGCAGTTCTGCTTTTGTGATGGAACAGACTATTAGAAAGAGTTTATTCTATTCTATAAGAGCGGGGACAGAAACCCCGTAAAAATGAATAAACCGCATGGAATCAAGTTGGTACTTACCCCCGAAAGTTAGAGTAGAAAATATAACTTTTAGGGGTAACCACCGTTTGAAAAACCTTGATTTCACAACGGTTTTATTCTCACGGTTTTTACGAATATCAATTAGCTTTCAACTTATGTCCCAGCCCCATCATTTTCTTCGCCGCAGGGCATTGCAAGAGCCAATCATCCGCCACTCCATGTAATGGTGCATACGCCCACTGCATCTAGAATTTGCCCGCAATATCGCAAGATCCTAGTCAATGTCTTCCTGGCGGATATTATTTGAAAAGCTTTCGTTTTATCAGCGCGGAAAACTTAGAACGTCAGTCATAAAGAGTGTCAGCTTTGAAATTGATATACACACAGAGCTCATTAATTGATTTTTTACCAAAATACAATGAAAATATAAAAAAGCAATGGCAAAGGGGCAGGAAAAGTATAAAAGAATGGGCCGGGACATACCCTGTAAAAATGAATAAACCGCATGGAATCAAGTTTGTCACAACGGTTTTATTCTCACGGTTTTTACGAATATCAATCAGCTTTCAACCTATGTCCCAGCCCTATTCAGAAAGACGAAAACATTCTGGGCTGATTTTTTCTCAATAAATACAAGAAACTGGAGGAGCATTATATCTTGTTTAGAAAGCATAGATACAACCTGACCGGAAAGAAATGGCTCATAATTGGCGACAGTATAACGGATCAAAAGCATTCACCACAGACAAAGAAATACCATGATTACATCAAGGAACGGACAGGCTGTACGGTCATCAACTACGGCCTATCAGGAACGGGCTACACAACGGAAGAAACATTTTTAGAACGGCTTATGCGAACTCCTTTGGATGTCGACTATGTGACAGTTTTTGGCGGAACAAATGACTTCAGACTGGGAAAGAAGCCGCTTGGAGAATTTGGGGATGCCACGAATGATACTTTTTACGGCGCCTTGGACATATTCTTGCAAGCACTGATCCAGAAATACCCGACCAAACAATTAAGCGTGATCACCCCGTTGCCGCGCTGGCGGGAAAACGAAGGGGAGTTTAACAGCCGTGGCGAAACGCTGGACCAATATGTCGAAGCGATCAAGGAAACCGCCGCACTCTGCGGCATCCCCGTCAAAGATATGTACCGGGAAGGCGGAATCTATGTAAAAAACCCCGACTTTCTTTCAAATTTTATGCCAGACGGACTGCACCCTAACAGCAAAGGACACCAATACTTTCACCAAAAAATTTTAAGCTTTATAGAGAGCCTGTAAGAACAAAAGACCGGATGACACTCTGAGCGTGTCCCATCGATCAAATGCGAGGATTTCTGTTAATCCACGGGGAATTTTACTCCTATACGCGGGTAAGTTCCGCCTATATGCGGGTATTTCCTTCTATATGCGGGTAAGTTTCTCCTATACGCGGGTATTTCCTTCTATACGCGGGTAAGCTCCCCTATACGCGGGTAAATTCCCCTATACGCGGGTAAGCTCCCCTATACGCGGGTAAGTTCCTCCTATACGCGGGTAAGTTTCTCCTATACGCGGGTATTTCCTTCTATACGCGGGTAAATTCCGCCTATGCGCGGGTAAGCTCCTTCTATACGCGGGTAAATTCCCCTATACGCGGGTAGCTTCCTCCCTTCACGAATCAACGGGTAGCTCCCCCTCCCTTGCGCGAGGGTTCCGTTTGCCGTTAGTTTTTCGCAAGCGGGTTAAACGCCCTCAAAAAAAACCGGGAGGCCACTGCCTCCCGGTTCAGTATGTTACTGATCGCTTTTACGCGGTATAAAAGGCCACCAGTTTGCTTTTCCCAACAGGTTGATGAGTACTGGTACAAATAGCGGCAGGACGATTAAAGCGTAAAACAGTAGTCCTGTCAGTACTAATGTGGCTATTTGCAGCATGGACAAGACGCCTGATGGCAGCATTGCCGCAAAGGTGCCCGCTAAAATAATGGCAGCACTGATGATGACCGTACCCATATTTTTCATAGCGAGCATAATGCCTGTTTTCACGTCCAGCTCTTTGTATTCGGAAAAGCGGTCCATCAAAAAGATAGAATAGTCTACGCCAAGGGCAATCAAAATGACGAACCCGAAAAATGGTGTAACCCAGTTGATTCCCGGATATCCAAGAATGTTGACAAAAATCACTTCCGTCATCGCGATTGATGAATAATAGGTTAATAGCAGCGAAGCAATGATATAAATCGGCATAACGAGCGACCGCAGTAAAATGATTAAAATGACGACGATTCCGGCCATCATAAACATGACGGTTTTTGAATAGTCCGCATCAGACATGGACTCGAGATCCCTGTTCATGCTCGTTACGCCGCCGATACCGATGTTGGCCTGTTCCAGTTTCGTGTCTTTAACGGCATTTTGAATCGTATCTTCAATATCAGAAAGCATCGTCATCGATTGCTTCGCATATGGGTTGGAATCAAGGACCACGTCAATTGTTGTCATTTTACCATCCCCGGACATGTATATATCAAACACGCGCTGGAATTCCTTGTCTGTCAACAATTGGTCCGGAATATAAATTCCCGACTGCTGTATGTCGGTGTCTTTTGCCAAATTGGACAAGTGCTGTTTCGCTTCGCCTAATCCACCTTCTATTTCTTCAAGACCTTCACTGCTGGCGGATAACCCGTCGCTTAATTCATCCAATTGGTTTCCCATTTGACCAAAGCCAGAACGAAGTTGTTCCTGACCACTAGCAATTTCCCCCATTCCCGATGCAATGGCCGGGATTTCATCGACAACTTGCTTTTGGCCAGAAGCAGCGGCTCCCAAACCTGACTCCAGTTCCTTCAAACCGTTCTCTATTTCTTTTAAACCCGAAGAAAATTGGCCCAAGCCTTCTACTATCCTTGTTAGTTGGCTGTTTGCCGTTGCAAGACCCGTTCTCACTTTTTCCAACTCGCCATTGAGAGCAGAAACCGTTCCTCCGGCAATCGCAACCTGCTTTGTCGCATTCTCCACAATGGACTGAATCTCGGCGAAATTTGGATCGTTAATGATTTCCGGGTGATTTTGCGCTAGTTTTCCGAGCGGCTCTTCCAACGACATGAGCTGATTTTGTGCCCCTTCCAAAGTCGACGGTATTTTCCCATATTCAGAGCTTAATTGCGCCAAACCCGTTTGAGCCTGCTCATATCCCCCCAGCAGTTCTTTCGTTCCCGCCTGAAGTTCCGCGGCCTTTTGACTTGCTTCAGCCGCCCCTTTTTTCAACTCACCAGCGCCATCTGTTCCCTGGCGAATTCCATTTTCGATGGCACCCAGCGCCGTTTGCAGTTGACCGACACCGGACTGCAATTCTTTCGTGCCTTCTTGCAACTCGCCAATCCCGCCGGTTGCCTTATCCAACTCTGGTTTGGAATCCTTAATCGAAGTAGCGGCCTCATTTAAGCCATCTTTGATTTTCGAGATGCCTTCTGTTCCTTCACCGATCCCTTCGCCGAGTTGATCGGCTTGCTTTTTCACATACAACTCTTCCAGTTTATCACCTGTCGGCCTTGTGACACTGCGGACTTTTTCCACGTGTTCAAGCTTTTCCAAATCATTTCCGAGCGACTCAATCAAGGTTAAATACTCTTTTGGTTTCATCGGATCGTCATTTTCAATGACGAGTTGAACCGGCATCATTTCGCCAGGACCAAAATTATCCTCAACAATGTTGAATCCTTTGACGGAGTCATACTCATCGCCGATTTCATCCAATGAATTAAATGAAAGTTCGCCGTCATAGCTTACAAGAAGCGGAACGGTGAAAAAGGCAACGATACCAAGGGCAACAAGCGGTCTTGTAATCGCGAGGTTTCCCATCCAGCCCCATAATCTACTTTCTTTATGAGAAATATTTTTTTTCACCGGCCAGAAAAGAGCTTTTTTCAAGGTCGCCATGAAAAAAGGAACGATCGTAAATAGGGCAATCAAAAGCACAAAAACGCCGACCGCTACCCCTGCTGCCGATTGATAAAGTTTAAATGAAGCAAACCCGATTGACGCAAAACCGATCATGACGGCAATGGCGCTGTATACAACCGTTTTTCCAGCCGTTTTGTAAGTTGCGACAATGGCGGAATAAATATCCTGCCCGTTCGAAAGCTCCTCCTTATAACGGCTTAGCAACAAAATACAATAATCAGTTCCAATTCCGAAAAGCACCGCCACCATGAATGTCTGTGTAAAATTGGAAACCGGAAAGTCGAGCCGATCTACTAAAAAGGCAACGATCGACGAACTAGCCAAATACGTCATCCCAACTGTTAAAAGCGGAATAAACGGAGCCACAGCGGAGCGAAATACTAACAGAAGAACGGCCATAATGAAAATAACGGTAATGATTTCTGTTTTTTTCAGCCCTTTTTCTGAACTGATAATGACATCTTCGTTGATGAGCGCATTTCCAGTCATGTACGTTTCCACATCGGCTGTACTGATCTCCTGATCAAGACGCTTGCGCACATCCTTTATTTCCTCGTCCCCAATCTTCACATCGAGCAATGCAATGACTGTATTCTTTTCTTTGGAGACAAGCTGGTCCGATAAGTCCTTGTCTTGAAAGTGGGTCGTGATTTCACTGATCCCTAATTCACTTTTTTTCTGGTCGAGTGAATCGATAGTGGACGCAATATTTGAAAGCTGCCCCTCGGAAAATGTGTCATTGCTATGAAAAACGGCGATAAATGACTCGCCCCCTTTTTCTTTAGGTGAGTGTTTGGCCAATATATCTGCCGCCACCGTTGACGGATATCCGTCCGCAATTGTCAACTGGCCTTTTTCCCGGACAAGTTGATTCATATTCGGCGCAAATACGACTAATGCTATCGCGCAAACTATCCAAGCAGCCAAGACGAGCCATCTCAGACGCAAGACCGTTCTCATGTTTTTTCCCCCCTGTAATTCTCGATGTGATAGGCAATTTTTTCAAAAACTTGCAGAAAACGCTCCATTTCATCTTTTGGAATATCTTTTACAATCGTTTCAACAAACTCGTTGATTTTATTTTCCATCGTTTCGTAGTATTCAACGCCCGCCTCAGAAAGTCGCAAATAGACACTTCTACGGTCTTCGATGTCCCGTTCCCGGATAAGCAATCCTTTTTTTACAAGTTTATCCGCACGAACCGTCACGGCACTTTTATGTACGTACAGCAACTCGGCAAGTTCTGAAACCCGAATGGTGCCAAGCTTGTAAACCTGTTGGATAAGTGTAAATTGTTCAATAGAATAGTCTTTTAAAAGCTGTTCTGAAACAAGCGTAGACATCCCTTTTCTTCCAGAAAGCATAATATTCATAAATCGCTCAAAAATTCGTTGATTGATTTCCATGGTTAGGACATCCCCCCTAAATAGTTGACCCCATAAACTATAATAAAAAACAATATGTGCGTCAATGCTCCAAAATCACTACGGGGGGTGTCGTGATAAAAATAAAGAGCGGGAAGGCTGGCCAGATGGGGAAAACTACTGAAGTTGATGAATCGTACGACATTTTTTCAAAGAGCGCCGAAGAAATAAAAATCACCTCCAGCATAAAAGTCAGCCTTCCATGGCCGTCTTCGATTCCATATCCTCGGAAAAAGCTTTCGCTTCCCTTTTGTGATCTGGCCGCTGGCACCGGAATTCCCTGGACGACGATGGACTCAATCAGCAACTCTTCACTAAGGTAAAGCTTTT
Organism: Siminovitchia sp. FSL H7-0308; assembly: GCF_037980985.1. Taxonomy (NCBI): domain Bacteria; kingdom Bacillati; phylum Bacillota; class Bacilli; order Caryophanales; family Bacillaceae; genus Siminovitchia; species Siminovitchia sp. FSL H7-0308. The sequence goes on along the minus strand of NZ_CP150282.1, from coordinate 409,194 downwards.
TCGTAATCCCATCCGATTTAAGCCGACCATTTAAATGAAAAAAGGACCCAAACGGGTCCTCAGACTGTCGACAAACCCCCCGAAAATTAAACACGGCAAATCCATTCATACTTTTGGATTTGCTCGTCTTTTTTGGGGTTTACTCGCGACTTTTAGGGATTACTATCCACTGTTTTGGTTTACTCGCGACTCTTCGAGATTACTCTATCCACTTTTTTGATTTACTCGCGACTCTTCGAGATTACTATCCACTTTTTTGATTTACTCGCGACTCTTCGAGATTACTATCCACTTTTTTGATTTACTCGCGACTCTTCGAGATTACTATCCACTTTTTGATTTACTCGCGACTCTTCGAGATTACTATCCACTGTTTTGGTTTACTAGCCGATTCCAGGTAATTACTTGCCATTCTTTAGATTTACTGGCGGCTTTTGGGACTTACCATCCACTTTCTCTACAAGCTGGGGACCCAAACGGGTCCGCTTTAAAAATCTGTTAACTTTTCAGCAGGATTCGTCCGATTCCGGCTTCTTTTTGCCACTATTTCTTTATCAAAATATCCCACTTGCATGATTCCGGCGATTTTTTCTCCAGGCTCGACACCGAGCGCCGAGCGGAAGCGCGGGTCATGTATATAAGCTGGTGTTTTCCAACATACGCCGATTTCCTGTTCCCAGGCAAGAAGCTGGAAGTTTTGCAAGAGGCAGCTTATTGCCGCAAAATCTTCCTCCCGTATTTTTTGCCGCGGATCGTCGTCCACCACTGCAATCAAAAAAACCGGCACTTCCCCAAACTTGGCGCGGGTGCTTTCATGCTTTGCAGGTTCAACACATGTAAGCACTTTTTCGATAAACGCTTCTCTCCGTTCTCCCGATATAAAGATAAAACGCCACGGTTCACGCACGCCATGTGTTGGAGCCCAAACAGCATCCTCCAACAATGATAGAATTTGTTCGCGGCTAATTTCTTTATCAATAAAACCTTTTTTAATAGATGTTCTTTCACGGATGACTTCCGCAATTGAGTTAACAGCCAACATATCTTTACCCCCATCATTTTATAAATGAGAATCACTTTCATTGATCATATCACGAAGCGGCAAATGTTGAAAGTCATCCTCTGATTAATGGTATTTGGTCAATCTTTTCTTTGGAAAAACGGTACGCTTTTACGATTTTTTCCATTACAGTCGAAACATTTTGGACATTGCTGTGAATTGTCGCGATCGACTCTCCTGAATGTACCCTGTCTCCAATTTTTTTATGCAACATGACTCCAACACTTAAGTCAATATCGGATTCCTTTGTTACGCGGCCCGCTCCAAGCAGCATGGCAGCTGTTCCAATTTCGTCGGCTTTGATTGCCGAAACATATCCATTTTCAGGGGATGCCACCGGAATTTGATAAACAGCCTTCGGAAGCTTTTCCGGATTATCAACGACAGAAACATCTCCTCCCTGTGCGGCTAAAAATTGTTTGAACACTTGAAGTGCTTCACCGCTTTTCATGACTTTCTCCAGTAATTCGCGTGCTTCTTTTTCAGATTCCGCTTTTTCTGCAAGCACGATCATTTTACTGCCTAAAACGAGACATAATTCGGTTAAATCAGCGGGACCTCTTCCTTGTAGCGTTTCAATGCCTTCCTTTACTTCCAATGCATTGCCAATCGCATTGCCAAGCGGCTGGCTCATATCTGAGATGACTGCCATCGTTTTTCTGCCCACCTGGTTGCCAATTTCAACCATCGTATTCGCAAGCAACCTGGCGTCTTCAAACTTTTTCATAAAAGCGCCGGAACCAGTCTTAACATCCAACACAATCGCATCGGCGCCTGCAGCGATCTTTTTGCTCATGATGGAGCTTGCAATAAGTGGAATTGAATTTACAGTTGCAGTTACATCCCTAAGACCATATATCTTCTTGTCGGCCGGTGCGAGATTCCCCGATTGCCCGACGATCGCGAGTTTGTTTTGATTGACAAGCCGAATAAATTCTTCTTCCGATACCTCTGCCCGATATCCCGGAATAGCTTCCAACTTATCGATCGTTCCTCCCGTATGTCCCAGCCCTCTGCCAGACATTTTGGCCACCGGAATGCCGAGTGCTGCGACAAGAGGCGCCAAAATGATACTAGTCGTATCTCCAACTCCACCCGTAGAATGTTTGTCAACTTTGATTCCATCAATGGTTGATAAATCAATCCTGTCCCCTGACGAAGCCATTGCCAGTGTAAGTTGCGCCGTTTCCGCATGGGACATCCCTTGAAAATAAACGGCCATGAGGAATGCGGACATTTGATAATCGGGAATTTCGTTACTAACATAGCCATTTACGACGAATTGAATTTCTTCGGGCGTCAATTCTTTCCCATCACGCTTTTTGGCAATCATATCAACCATACGCACGACCAACCATTCCTTTCCCTGTCTATTTCTCTAATTTGATTATTCATCGTTCCATCACGCTTGTCAAAAAAAAGCAAACATATTCCCTTTACAAATAAATAACTATTAACTATAATTAAAATACAAACTTACTTTTTGTAACTAATGAGGAGGAATTATAGTGGCGATTTCTAAATGGACACTTGATAAAGCGCATAGCACGGTTGAATTTTCTATTCGGCATATGATGATTTCAAGAGTAAAAGGAACTTTCAATGAATTTTCTGCTGATATAAAAGCGGACCCTGAAGATTTGACAACTGCCGAGGTTTCTTTTTCAATCGACGTGGCAAGTATTGACACTGGCAACGAAGACCGCGATAACCATCTTCGGTCTGCCGACTTTTTTGATGTTGAAAAATACCCGACTTTGACATTCAAATCAACAAATTTCGAAAAACAAGGAAAACAATATGCCGTGACGGGTGAAGTCACCTTGCATGACGTGACCAAAACGGAAACATTTACTGTTATACCAGGTGGTGTGGTGAAAGACCCAATGAGTGGAGCCGAAAAAGCTGGCTTCAGCGTCGAAGGTAAGATCAATCGGAGCGATTATGGTTTGACTTGGAACGCCCCACTTGAAACGGGTGGTGTCGTAGTCAGTGATGAAGTAAAAATTGCCTTGGAAATCCAAGCAAGTAAAAATGAATAATCATGTGTGTTGGTCATATTCAAAAAAGCAGCCGGACGACTGCTTAGGAGGCTGTCCGAAAAGTAATATTTCAGCTTGAAAATAAAAAACAAACCCCAGAATGCCGTAAATATCGACATTCTGGGGTTTTACATTTAGTGCATTTACTCTAAATTGGACATTTTAGATAGCCCTTAATCATGACAAATCCATATAACCTTTGGGATTTACTCGTCTTTTTTGAGGTTTGCTAACGACTTTTGGAAATGACGATCGACTTTTTCTCTTACTCGCAACTTTTGAGATTTACGATCCGCTTTTTCGACTTACTCACGGCTTTGGGGATTTACGATCCACTTTTTCGATTTACTCGCAACCTTTGGGATTTACGATCCACTTTTTCGACTTACTCGCAACTTTGGGATTTACGATCCACTTTTTCGACTTACTCGCAACTTTTAGGATTTACGATCCGCTTTCTCTTCAACCTAAAGCAGACGGACGGCTGCTTCGGCTTATTTTTTAATGGGATTGCGGAGGATAGGATGAACGGGACGCCAAAATTCCTTATTACATAAAAAAATCCATCGTATTAATAAAGCAATTTTTTCGTCATTTGGATGTCTCATCCTTCTGCTACATTCTTTACAAGCTACTTCCTCTTCGAACAGTCCTGACTGCTTTACCACTCATTCTTGCACATTCCTTTTTTCCGCTTTTAACAAATCGCGAATTTCTGACAGCAATTCCACTTCTGACGGCTTTTTAGGAGCATCGGCCTCATCTTCTTTCTTTTCAAATTTCACCTTATTAATTAACTTTATAAAGACAAATATTGCTGCCGATATAATAAAGAAATCCACAATGCTTTGGATAAATATGCCATATTTAATCACAGCATCGCCCATTTGGAGTTCCAGCTTTTCAAAACTGTAGCCCCCCAACAAAATGCCGGCAAGAGGCATAATAATATGCTCCACTAGCGATGAAACGATTTTTCCGAAAGCTGCCCCGATCACGACCGCCACAGCCAAATCAAGAACATTTCCTTGAATGGCAAACTTCTTGAACTCTTTCCACATCCTCTTTCCTCCTCATGAAAAGCATACTAACATTCTACTTATTCATCTTCATTTTACAAGCTGGAAAAAAAAGTTAGCAAGCTTTCAATTTTGGTTGAAAAGAATTCAAAAGGTGACATCGGAAAAATCATCCACCCCAGCTTTTCTTGTCGACAATTCACTTTTGCGTTACTGGACTCTGGTTGTTCGTTCCGTCATTCCAGCAAGCAGCCATTTTCCAAAAAAAGGAACCCGCATGCCTAAATTCCGAAACATCAACTTAAAATCCTGCTTCGTTCGTTTTTTGGAAAATTTGAAATTGATTTTTTCCGTTTTCCTTTGATTCATATAAAGCACGGTCGGCTTTTTCATATAAGCTCGCCAAATCATCTTTCAAATCGGCAAAAGCAATGCCGATACTGACGGAAATATCGATTTGATTCCTGAAGCGTATTTCACCAAATTGCTCATCAATATCTTTAATAAGAGAGGAAGCAACGAATATGATCTCGTTTTCGTCCAAGCCGGAAATGATAACGGCAAACTCATCGCCGCCAAGCCTTGTGGACTCATGGCTTTTTCCTACACATCTTTGAATGCGATAAGCAGCCATTTTTAAGATTTGGTCCCCCTCCAAATGACCTAAGCGGTCATTGACTAGCTTAAAGTTATCAAGATCAATCATCATTAAAGCCAAATTTTGTTTCTTGCTGCTTAATTTTTGTTTTACAATTTCCTCAAAGGCCGCCCGATTTTTCAGTCCGGTTAAACTGTCATGAAATGCCAAATACATCGGCCGCGCCATCCAGCGCGCGATAATCATGGAGATGATGATGGCCCCGGTAAAAATAATAAGCATCTGAGAAAAAAACTTGTTCCGGCTCTTACTCAACGCTTCATGCAAATCATCTTCGTTATAAATGATTTCTACAACTCTGCTGGTGGAATACCCTCGTGCTGATTCAGCCGCATAAGGAACATAACGGTACGTGACGTCTCTTCCGTTATACCGGCCTTTTACCTCTTGCGACTTTCGCGTTTTGGTCGCCGATTTAAATGCTTCCCAATTGTCGGATGAAAATGTGATATCTTCTTTTGTCTGATCATTTCTTCCGATCACATATCCGTCATTATTAAAAATTCGAATCGAGTCAATAATGGAGAACTTATTCTCAATCTCTACTTCTGCATCAAAATAATTGAATTGCTTAAAAATCTCGCCGTTTTCCAGAGAAACACCGAGTTGCAATATGTATTTACGGTCAGGAGTAGGGATATAGCTGAATTTTTTGACTTCTCCACTGGTTTGTTGGATGTCCAATCCGTCATCCACAAATGTCCCTTCATTTCTCCTGATATTCAGCAAATTGGCGAACTCTGCGCAGCATTTACGAAAATCAAGGCCAATATCCGGCTCATAACTACTGTGAATAATGACATTCTCATTATTTATGATGTAAATGTCCATGCCGATTTGTTTTTTTAAAGATGTAAAATCCCAAGTCCTGAAATCAGGATTTTGTTGATACAATCCCAGCAGGACTTTAGACTTATCTTCCATATCCTTGGCAATATTTTTGTCAAATAGCATATACGCTTTGTCAATCGTATTCAGAGAACTTAAAATATTGTCCTCGACCATTTCCAGCTTCAACTTATGAGCTTCAAACAGCGTATTTTTAAGGTTATTTTGATTGAGCAACGCAACGACAAAAGATATAAAAATCGAAAATATAATCATAATGAAGGTAAGATGCAGTCTGAAATTATTATTCAAATAAACCTGCACTCCTTTAAATTCAAGTCGCGTCAAGGACTATTATACTATCATATAAACTTTTGGGGAATATGCATTCGCCAAACGGTCAAAAAGTAAGAAATTAATCGTTTCTCTACTTTGTCAACGTCAAAACCATTTTGTTACCGATAATCCACCTGATTTCTTTCATAAAAATGGCTTAAATAAATCTGGAAAGTAGTCACATTTTGTTAAATCAGTTTGCTATAATGATAATAATTCATTACCATTATATATAAATCTATTAAGAACCAGGGGAGTTTTTAGTTGGAAAATCAAGGGAATGCAACAAATGAATTGATTGAAAAAGCAGACAGTGAATTTCGAGTTAAGCATTACGCAGGAAAAGCCGCAAAGGTGGTCACAGGGATAGCAGTCATTTGGTCCATATTCCAAATTTTCACCTCCAGTTCGGGGGTTTTCGATGCCATGACTCTTAGGGGATGGCATTTATTATTTTTACTGGTCATGACGTTCTTGTTATATCCCGCAACGAAAAAAAGCAAAAGACATATTGTGTTTCCATCTGTTATTGACTCGATCCTTATTATTCTAAGTATTCTGTCTATTAGTTACGTTTTGCTCAACTATAAGGCGATTGTCCTTAGAGGGGGATTTTTAATAACAGCGGATTACATTTTCGGAGCCATAGGCATTCTCATGGTATTCGAAGCCGCCCGCCGGGTAGTTGGAAATCTCGCCATATTAGCACTGATTTTTCTGTTATATAACTTTTTGGGACCGTTCATACCCGGGACATTTGGCCACAGCGGATTTTCAGTAAATCGTATTATTGACTATCTTTTCTGGGGTAGTGAAGGGATTTTTGGAATAGCGATCGGCGTATCTGCCACTTTCGTCTTTCTTTTTATCTTGTTTGGCGCATTTTTAAGCCGAAGCGGCTTTAGTCAATTTATTAATGATTTTGCATTGACGATAGCCGGACGTTCACCGGGGGGACCTGCAAAGGTGGCTGTTATTGCTAGCAGCTTGATGGGAATGATTAATGGAAGCGCGATTGCGAACGTGGCAACTACCGGAACATTAACGATTCCTTTGATGAAAAAAAATGGCTATAAAGCCCGATTTGCTGCGGCTGTCGAAGCAGTTGCCTCCACTGGAGGACAGTTTGCTCCACCAATTATGGGCGCCGCCGGATTTGTCATGGCCGAATATTTAGGCGTTCCGTATACGACGGTAATGATCGCTGCCATTATTCCGGCTGCTCTTTATTATTTGGCCTTGATTATGGTTGTCCACTTTGAGGCAAAACGTCTCGGTTTAAAAGGACTGTCCAAGGAAAATATCCCCAAGGCCATGGAAGTCATAAAAAAGCAAGGCCATTTATCTCTTCCATTAATCGTCTTGCTTGGCATGTTGTTTCTTGGTTACACTCCGCTTTATGCGGCGGTCTTTTCCATCGCGGCCTGTATTGTCGCAAGCTGGCTCAGGAAAGAAACGCGGATGGGCTTAAAAGATATCTTGTTGGCGCTCGAAGAAGGAGCGAAAGGGGCAATTGGCGTAGCCGTAGCTTGTGCTGTCATCGGAGTCATTATAGGAACGGTGTCATTAACAGGCCTTGGCCTGAATTTCGGATACAGTGTCATGAATTATACAAATGACAGTGTTTTATTTGCCGCGTTTCTTGTCATGCTGATGAGCATCGTGTTAGGGATGGGTGTACCCGGCGTAGCGGCTTACGTCATCGTGGCGACGGTAGGCGCACCAGTTTTGGTCAACCTCGGTGTCACACCGCTTGCCGCGCATATGTTTGTTTTAATTTACGCCTGTTTATCCAATATTACGCCGCCTGTTGCCCTAGCCTCCTATGTGGCGGCCGGGATCGCGAATACGAGTCAGCACCAGGTCTCCATGACTGCGGTGAAGCTCGGAATCACCGGATTTATTCTACCGTTCTTCTTTATCTTTGAACCGGCCCTGCTGTTGGGAGAAGCTGCCTATTCAAAAAGTATCTTGCCTTCGATTACCGCAGCGATCGGGGTCATTTCCCTGTCTGCTGGGTTGCAGGGCTGGCTTTTATCATGGGCGTCAAATATACAACGCGTCCTGCTCACAGCCACTGGCTTATTCATGATTTCACCCGATTATATAACAGATTTAATCGGAATCGCCCTGCTCGTTATCGTATTGGCTTGGCAAGCTGCAACAAAGAAGAAAGCCCAGGATGTCAAACCATCTGGCACGTAATCAACTTAGAGAAAGGATTATGAAAATGAAAAATAAGCTTATTTTCTTATGTCTAACGTTATTCATTTTAACTCTTGGAGCATGTGGAAGTAAGGATGGCGGAAAAAGCGGAGGTTCTAAAAATACAAATCTTAACTTCCCGACCGCTTCTACTACCGGAACAATCTACCCATTGGGCTCGGCAATGGCCAACATGTGGGGTAAAAAGGTCGAAGGCGTACGTGTCAATGCGCAAGCCTCCAACGGCGGTGTTGACAATTTGAATATGATGAAAGAAGGCGAAGCACAAATTGCATTTGCCACCGCGGGTATCGCTTGGGAAGCCTATAATGGAGAAAGAGGATTCAAAGACCGCAAATATGAGGATCTCCGTGTCATCGCCGGCCTCTATTACAACCCAAACCAAGTCGTTGTTCGAAAAGATTCCGGAATTGAATCGCTAAAAGACTTAAAAGGGAAACGTTTTGCTCCAGGATCTGTAGGAAGTACACCTGAAGTTGTATCAAGTATTATTCTCCCTGCATACGGGATTAAATACCCTGAAGACATCAAAGAAAACTTCGTCGGATTTACAGAAGCCATTGATTTAATGAGAAATAAACAAATAGACGGCGCATTGATTCAGGCGGGTCTCCCAACTGCTGCGGTAACAGAAATGATTTCAACGGCGGATGGAACATTAATTGGCATTGAGCCGGAAGTTCGCAAAGAATTAATGGAAAAATATCCATGGTACGCAGAAATGACCATCCCGGCAGGAACTTATGACAACCAAAAAGAAGACGTAGATACGCTCGCCATTAAAATGCTGCTTTTGGCTGACGCTTCAGTAGACGATGAAGTGATATATGAATTGACCAAATCCTTCTGGGAAAATCTGAACGAATTGGAATCAACACATGCCATCGTCAAGCAAATGAAGTTGGAAGACGCAACTACAGAGCTTGCCGACATTCCGTTGCATGACGGCGCAAAAAAATATTACGAAGAAAAAGAGGTATTAAAGTAATTTCCAATTAAAACATACTAAGATTAGTAGCACAAACCAAGGCCATGGTTTGTGCTACTATTTTTATAATAGAAGTGAAAGAAAGTCCGACTGAAGCCTCGGGGATTGCGAATCCAAATGATAAACCGGGCTTCTTCACTTTCATTTTTGAATCAGGTTTAAGTATGTTGGAGCCATAGAGCTCGTGTATAGGAAATTGGAATCGAAATGAATAAGTGGAGATCTTTCAAATAATCAAGAAGAGCGAGGCAAAAATATTGGGATTAGTCATTGCTTTAGATATCTCTATGGGGAAAAGCTACAAAGTCACCTATGATGATCAAACTTGTCTTTCGGAAGGAGAAATTATTCACAATAAGGAGGGTTTTCAAGCGTTGCTTGCGGAAATTCAAAGTCTCCCTGAAGAACCTATTCTTGTTTTTGAATCAACAGGGGTCTATTCAAAGCCAGTTGAAACCCTTTGTCAAAGAAATAAGCTGCGTTATTGTGTATTAAACCCTTTTGAGGCAAGAACAAGGAACCCTAAGAAGCTGGAAAACGGACAAGCACGATGCTCACAAACTTGCACAAGTCCATCAACATCATTACCGAACGAAAAAAACAACAACCTGAAATTGATAATGAACTCCGAGATCTTTCTCGTTTCTACCAAGAAATAGAGGAGGAAATAAAGCGTACACGAATGCACTTACATAATGCACTTCAATTAAGCTTTCCAGAACTTGAACAATTCTTTTCAAGTAGAGTTACGCCATATGCCTTGACTCTAATTGAATTATTTCCACATCCGGAATTTGTCTTACAAACAAGTCGAACAACAATCAAAAAGCTTTTGATGAAAAGCACCACCAAAAAGATATCAGAGAATCGCCAAACAAAAAGCAAGTCAAATTATGGAATACGCAAAGGAGTCTTATCCTGCTGTTTCTTCGAACAGTGTTCAAACACAAAAAGTTCAATACTACGCGCGACAACTACTTCACCTATTGGAGGATAAAGAAAGCATTTCTGATCAATTGATAGAGAATGCAAAAAAAATAACGGAGTTTGAGCTACTTATAAGCCTTCCAGGGGTTGGTGGAATTAGCGCGGCGCTTTTCATAGGTGAATTTGGTGATCTTTCTCGCTTTTCGAATCATAAAAAAGTGAACGCATTTATTAGTATTGATATCCGAAGGTATCAATCAGGGAAATATACAGGTCAGGATCACATCAATAAACATGGAAATCCAAAAGGAAGGAACATTTTATACCTCATTGTTCGGAACATGATACGTCAACAACAAGCAGTACCCAATCATATCGAGGATTATTATTATAAATTAAAAAAGCAACCTACTCCCAAAAAGGATAAGGTTGCCACTGTAGCTCGCATGAATAAGCTACTAAAATGTATCTTACCATGGTCGGGAACAATACAAAGTACGATTATTCGTACACGGTCTCTTTGGACCAATAATATATAAGTATTATACCACGAATACCCTCAGTTTAAAAATTTGAATTGGCTGAGGTTTATTTCCCATTCACAAAAATAGGAAAGTAGAATAGTACATTAATTAAAATGTATGCTTGACTAATCGTAGGAAAAGTAGGCTCGTTCATCCAAATACGAGACATCCCGCCTTTGATCATTTCACGCATTGGATTTGTCTCGTTAAAGGAGTATCATCCGACAGTTGCTTTTATTCACAAATATAAAAACAGGTGGAAAAAAACTCCACCTGATGTTTTCTAGAAAATTTAATCTTGCATGAAGCCGTGTTTGCTTTTTTTCAAGCACGTAGGTTTGATCAAAAGAGATTTTCTATCGCGACTGAAATCCCCTGGCCAACTCCTATGCACATAGTGGCCAGTCCTCTCCTGGACTCTCGTTTTTTCATTTCGTAAATTAATGTAGTTAGAATTCTGGCGCCGCTCGCGCCAAGGGGATGCCCTAACGCAATCGCGCCACCATTTACATTAACTTGTTCCCTATCAAGGCCGAGCTGTTTGATACATTCCAATGATTGTGACGCAAAGGCTTCGTTTAATTCAACGAGATCAAAGTCCTGTGGAGAAAGCCCGGTTTTCTTTATTAATTTTCGCGTGGAATAAATCGGCCCAAGTCCCATGACGGCTGGCTCCACCCCTGCCGTCGCGGATGCGGTAAATTTCACTAGTGGTCGCATTCCCAGTTCCTTTGCCCGTCTTGCGCTCATGAGCAGCAGTGCCGAAGCGCCGTCATTCACCCCGGATGCATTGCCTGCTGTGACTGTTCCACCGGGAAACAAAGGAGGGAGGTTGCCCAACTTCTCCAGCGACGTGTTTGGACGCGGGTGTTCATCTTGATCAACAATTGTTTCCCGGCCTTTTTTGTCTATAAGCACAACCGGAACCATTTCCTCGGAAAATCGCTTGTTTTCAATAGCCGCTTTTGCCCGTTGCTGGCTGATGTAAGCAAATTCGTCTTGCTCTTCCTGTGAAATACCATATCTTTTTGCTACATTTTCTGCTGTTTGGGGCATGGAATCTGTTCCGTACATCTCCTGCATTTTCGGATTAATAAACCGCCATCCGATCGTTGTATCAAATAATTCCATGTTTCCCCTTGGGAAATCCTGTTCAGGCTTTTTCATAACAAAAGGCGCCCTTGTCATGCTTTCTGTTCCACCGGCAATGATAGTCTCTTCTTCACCGGACAAAATCGTTCGGGCGGCCATACTGACAGCATCCAGGCCAGATCCGCAGAGGCGGTTGATCGTTGTTCCGCTGACTGTTTCAGGCAAGCCCGCAAGAAGAAGAGACATCCGGGCCACATTCCGGTTATCCTCTCCGGCACCGTTAGCATTGCCGAACAGCACATCTCCAATCTCCTCTTGCGGCAAATCCGGATTTCTATCCAACAACGCTTTGATGACAATGGCGCCCAGATCATCCGGACGGACATCTTTCAAAGCTCCTCTGTATCTCCCAATCGGTGTTCGTACCGCATCCACAATCACCACGTCATTCATCAGCTTCCCTCCATCTGCAAAAGCTCTTCACTAACCCGGAAAGAGGCTGTTGTTTTTTCTTTCACTTCATTTAGTGTGGCGTTACCCATCAGTTCCATACATTCATAGCTGCCCTTCTTCCATTGAAACACCGCCAGGTCGGTGATAATGACATCTGCAATCCTCGTCGCCGTAATCGGATAAGTACAGCGTTCCACAAACTTCGGCGAACCCTCTTTTGAGACGTGGCTCATCGTAATAATAATCTTTTTCGCTCCGGACAAAAGATCCATGGCCCCTCCGACACCGATAATATCTTTTCCGGGAATGGCCCAGTTGGCCACAAGTCCCTGTTCATCAACCTGCAAGGCACCCAGAATGGCGACATCCACGTGGCCGCCGCGAATCATGGCAAAAGAATCGGCACTATGAAAATAGGAAGCTCCCACCGCTTCACCAACAGGCAGCTTCCCCGCATTCACTAACAGCGGGTCCATCTCATCGTCTTCCACGGAGGTAACCCCCAATAGACCGTTTTCGGTGTGTAAATAGTATTTACTTTCATCTAAACAATTTGGGACAAGGGTCGGAATGCCAATCCCCAGATTGATAATCGAATAAGGAGTGAGTTCTTTGGCCGCGCGCTTGGCAATTATTTCTTTCATGTTCATACTTCGACCACCCCTTTTTTCGTTAAAACAAGACGGCTCATGACCATGGTATCTACATACAGATGCGGAGTAATGATTTCTTCCGGCGACAGCTCTCCGGCTTCCACAATTTCATCCACTTCAGCGATTACATAATCTGCGGCAGTGGCCATGATCGGATTGAAATTCCTGGCCGTTTTATAGTAGACAACATTGCCTTTTGTGTCCGCTTTTTTGGCACGAATGAGGGCGACATTCGCCTTCAACGCCTTTTCAAAAAGATACGTCTCCCCGTCAATCACTTTTGTCGCTTTTCCTTTTGCCAACTCCGTTCCTACTGCTGTCTTCGTATAAAAACCCCCAATCCCTGCTCCGCCTGCACGGATCGCTTCAGAAAAGGTTCCTTGCGGCAGTAATCCAATTTCAAGTTTTCCTTCGTTATACCATTTGGCCACTTCACGATTGCTCGTAAAATAGGAACCGATCGCTTTTTTAATTTTCCCCTGACGCAACAGCAGGCCCAAGCCTTTACCAGCTTCACCCACATTATTGCTGATGATCGTCAGCGCTTTAACATCATGGCGTGTCAGCTCATCAATTAATGTCAGCGGACTGCCAATCAGGCCAAAGCCCCCGACCATGATGACGTCCCCCGACTGAATAACTTTTTGTATTGCTTCTTTTGCATCCATCACTTTTGAGGCGCTCATGCCGTCACTCCCTTAATTGAGATAAAGTGAAACTTCATTCAGTAGGGCTCCTACTGAATGTTAGTTGAACCAATCGGGCATTTAGGTGCCGTTTTCTCACACTTAGACCTTTTGTATCAACTCAGGTCTTGATGTGGGAGTATTACGGCACCTTACATGCCGGATAAAAATGCCTGAATCTGCCCAATGATCTCTGGCTGTTTATGAAATACCAGCTCATAATGGTTCACTGAAGTGGCCTCGGTGTGAAGATCTGAGATCCATTCTTTTGTCTGGGCATAGCCGCCTTTCTGAAACAGCGGGCCCTTTCCCCCAATGCTTCCGGTCGCGACTAACAGAAAAGCGGAACATTGGATGAGCGGCAGTATTTTTTCCGGATGAAATGTATAAAAACTGTCAAAGTCACGCGTAATGATGCCGGGATCCGATTTATGCTTCCATACGCCATCTTCTTCTGTTATTTCGTAGCGGACAACTTCTTCCATCTGCTGATTCCATTCAATATTCAGCTTCGTATAAAGCTTCCTTGCTTCCTCCACATACTGATCTGGTGTGGAATAGGTTTTTTTCAAGCGTTCCAGCGAAGGGAGAACCAACTGTCTTGTACCGTCATCCGCCCTGCCGGCTCCATCAAGAAGGATCAACGCTTCCACATCGGACAGCCGGCTGGCGGCAATAGCGCTGATATACGCCCCCATCGAATATCCAAGCAGGATGGGACGTTTTATTTCCAATGTAGCAATCAAGTCGAGCAAATCATTGGCGTGGGTATCAATCGAGCTTCCCTCCGGCGCCGGCCCGCTGTTTCCGCGGCCAAGGATGTCATAGCTAATAAATCGATAAGTTCCAGAAAAAGCTTCCTGGTAATGACGGAGCTGTTTATGATGGCCGGTCAGTCCATGGGAGCCAATAATCGTGCCATTTTCCCCGGGAGTTTCCCGGATATAAAAAGTCCGTCCACTGTTTGTTGTTACATACCGTTCCATGTTATACCGATCCCCTCTTTCCGTTTTAATCGACTACATAGATGGAATAATTGACCTTTCCCGGCAACCTGATTCCTCTTGATACAAACAGCCTGCGGTTCAGCCAGTCATATTTGGAAGAGGCCGTTTCAAAAATGGGAGCCGTTCGGAAATAGTACTCGTCCGGGTCCACTTCTTCATTGTTGTCCAGGCGCTGAAGCACCTCGGGTTCCCCAGTGCGAATTCCCCGGTAAGTCATCAAAATCAGCTCCCCGTCATCCGTTTTGAGCAAAATCCGGACGTCTTGGATAATCGTGCCGTCATCCCGTACTGTAATCCAGTCGTCTCCTCCCGGAATCACTTCGGCAGTCAATTTGTCTCCCCGGAGGGCTCCCCCGGTCACACGGATGATCCGGCGGTTCCCAATGGGCGTTTTTCCAAGCAGATGAGCCCCTTCAACCGTTAATTCCATATCACATAAAAAAGAGAGAGCAGGGGCGGGCAGATGTTTCATCAGATCAACACTCCTTTCTCTTCTTTTCTCCTATATTCTTCCACTTT
Organism: Siminovitchia sp. FSL H7-0308; assembly: GCF_037980985.1. Lineage (NCBI taxonomy): Bacteria > Bacillati > Bacillota > Bacilli > Caryophanales > Bacillaceae > Siminovitchia > Siminovitchia sp. FSL H7-0308. Next base: position 394,176 of record NZ_CP150282.1, on the reverse strand, counting down.
TTGCTCATCCAGCTCGACGCCAAGCCCGGGGCGGTCCGGTACAAAGAGGAAGCCGTCTTTGGTCGTCAGCGGATTTTTCACCAGGTCATCGGCCAGCCAGTCGGGACCGAACAATTCACTGCCCTCATTCAAATTTGGAATCGAGGCATAGACATGGGCGCAGGCGGCTGTTCCAATGGAACTTTCAAGTGATGTTCCTCCAAAACAAGAAATCCCTGCGGCTTCAGCAATTCCGGCAATCTTCATTGTATTTTTCATCCCGCCGGATTTATGAATTTTCAAGGAGAAAATATCTGCCGCTTTTTCTTTCGCCAGGCGCAAAGCATCCTGGACAGAAGCCAGGCTCTCATCAGCCATGATCGGAACCTTTTTCATCGCCGACAGCCGGGCCAATCCCTCAATATCTTCGGGAGGAAGAGGTTGCTCCAGGAAATCAATGCCCGCATCAAAGAAAGCATCCATCCATTTCATTGTGGAAATCCGGTCCCATGAGCCGTTCGGATCAATGCCGATTGTAGACCGCCCGTGGATTCCTTCGGCAATACGGATATTGCGCCTTGCATCATCTTCCGGAGCATCGTGCCCAGACTTTGTTTTGAAATGGGCATAAGTTTTCGAATGGACATGACCTTTGGCTTCTTCGATATCACCTTCCGGCGTACCGGAAGCAAGCGCCCAGCGGACAGGTATTTTTTCACGGCGCAGGCCCCCAAGCAATTGGTGGACAGGTACCCCATATTTTTTTCCCAATGCATCAAACAGCGCCATCTCCACCGTCGCTTTGGCAAAAGCGTTCCCGCGAATTTGGCGATTCAACTTCTGCAAAAGTTTTTCAATATACTCGGGCTCTTCATCGAGTAAAAGAGGGGCGGCATACCGATCAATGACGAGTTTCATCGTTTCCACACTTTCGCCGTTCCACCAGATCCCCGGTGTGGTGCCTTCTCCAATCCCCACTACCCCATTGCTTAACGCCAACTTGATCAATACAAAGCTTTTGGTGGAAACTTTTTCAGTTGAAAATTGATGAGGCCTTTTTATCGGAATATCAACAATGACCGTTTTTATTTCTTTTATTTTCGTTTTTTCCATTTCTACCCTCCTAACATATTTTTCGTACGCGACAGGAAAATTGATATTTGCTGCTTAAAATTCATTTCCAAGCTCTAGCCATGCCCGCCACGACAAATAAATGAAGTCGCAACCATTCGCAACTCCAAACGGATCGTCATCGCAAAATGAATTTGTCCATTGCAAACTATCGAATACTACAAGTTTTCGATATTAACTACCATCACCTTCTTCGCTCCATTGCCCCGGATGTTTTTTCATGTTAGCGCTAGCATTTTCTTTGTTTTTATTGTACGATATACGTACAAATATTTAATTATCGTACAACCTTATTATAGCAAGGGAGATGACGAGATTGTCAATAGAAAAAACAAAAAATTCAACAAAGTCTGCAGATTTCGTGCAATCACTTAAGCGCGGACTAGCTGTTATCCAGGCTTTTTCTGAAGAACATCCGTCTTTAACCATTAGTGAAGCCGCAAAAATAACTGGCATTAGCCGTCCGGCTGTTCGAAGAATTCTTCTTACTTTAAAAGAGCTCGGATATGCAGAATGTGCCAATGACCGCTTTTCACTTACCGTCCGTACTCTGTCACTTGGTTATGCCTACCTCTCATCAAAAAATATTTGGCATATCGCTCAGCCTCATATGAAACATTTTGTTGATAAAACGGGGGAATCCTCTTCTATTTCTGTATTGGATGAAACAGAAGTTGTCTATGTCGCCCGGGTTGCCACAAAGAGAATCATGACTATTGCCATTGATGTGGGCACAAGGCTCCCGGCACACGCAACCTCCATGGGGCAAGTATTACTGGCCCACCTTTCGGAAGCCGAGTTGGAAGAATATTTTAAACGGGCAACATTAGAATCGTTCACAAACAACACCATTACAGATAAGTCACAACTACTTAACGTCTTTGAGCAGATCAGGGAAAACGGATGGATAATGGTTGAACAACAATTGGAGGAAGGGCTGCGATCTATAGCAGTGCCAATAAGAAATTCTAATGGCAAGGTAATAGCAGCAATCAATTGCTCTGCGCACGCCGGAAGGATCAGCTCATCAGTCATCCAAGAGCAGTTTCTTCCATTGCTTTTAAAAACAGCAGAAAAAATAAGCAAGGATCTGGCAACTTACGATTCTTCGTTGCTATAGATGACCGATGTTCCCCTGAATCCGGTCACGTCAGAAGAAAGGCGACAGTCGATATAAATACAAAAATGATCCAAGCGGTCCGCTATTAGCAATCCCCAAATACAAAACAGGTGGAAACGCCGCTTTTTCCACCTGCTTTGTGGTCACTTTTTTACAACATCTTACTGCGGGCGCATGACGAAATTCAAAGAAGCCTCCTTATGTCCACCTTTATCCTCCAGCTTTGTGACAAGGTCTGTCCGCACCCCGTCTGCCACATCTGTTTCCAGCCACTCATCCCCCTCAAAAAACACTTGGGTAATCAACGTTTCATGTCCCTCCGCCTTAAACATGAGATGAAGATGGGCCGGGCGCATCGGATGCTGGTCCATATACTTCAAGAATTCTCCTGTCGGACCGTCTGCCGGTATAGAGTACGGAACAGGCACGATTGTCTTCACTTCAAAATCTCCGTTTACATCTGTATAAAAATGCCCTCTTAGATTGTATCTCGGTGCATCTGCATCAAAAGCGGAGTATTTCCCTGAATGGTCATTTTGCCACATCTCAACACGGGTGTTTGGAAGCGGCATGCCATCCGTGCTGCTCACATTTCCTTTAAACATCAACACCTCACCCGCTTCATCGTGCCGCTGCGTCAATACGAGAGGCTTTCCGGACTCTTTCTTCAGCAATGGTGACCCTTCAATAAAATACGGTCCCAATAGCGACGGCTGGGTTCCAGGTTTATTTGTATACATCGCTTTGAGCACATGGGATTCAAGGAAAACATCCGTATACAGGGGAAGTTCACCGGCTCGTCCCAGACGGTCCGCCCAGTTGACAAAGTTCGTGTACTCTTCATGATTTAACTTCGCTTCCTTTAAAAAGTTTTGCACGTGCTTAACAAATAAATGAAACACTTCCTCGACACGTTCATTTTTTTGTACCGCTTGCTTTTGCATAGATAATTCCTCCCTAGATATTATTGAATTTCCAGGCTTTGTCTCCCCAACAAATCTCGCACTTTGATCCAGTCATTCTTCTGAAGCAATTTTCTAATTCTCGTAGATGAAATTCTTTTTCCTTGTTCACATGTTACAACAGGATGAATATTCACTTTCAAATATTCCGAGAGCCATTCCACGCTGCCTTCTTTGTCCTTCCCAAACCGAAAATCCGGTCCCACCCATATATCACGTGCTCCCAACAAACGTAGCTCCTTGATAAATTCTAATGGAGGCCTGGAAGCATAATGTCTGTTAAAATGTGCGACTATCGTATAATCGACATTCAACTCCTTAATCAAAGCCATTTTCTCTTCAATGCTTGTTAACATCCGCTCGCTTTGAAAATAAACCCGAGGAGGAGGATCAAAGGTGTAAACGACAGATGGCATATCTAATTCGCGAGCCCTTTTGACCGCCCGTTTAATCAATGTTTGATGTCCACGGTGCAAGCCGTCAAAAGCTCCGATGGAAACTACAGAAGATTTCAGAATCAGCTCATTTTCACGAAAGACTTTCATGCTGTTTTCCTCCTCATGCCAATATGAAAAAATATCAATTTTGGAAATAATTTACATCATCCGGGTTCAGCCAAGTGTCGTTCACCCAGCCATCGAGGTCATAGTCAGCCATGCATTGCTCGGCAAATGCAATATATTGATCGGCCGCACCCGTCTGGTTGGCAACTGTCAAGTTCTCCAATCGGATATTTTCGTGGTTTCCGGAGTAGTTTCGTTCGTACAACTCATGGCGCCCTCCGTATTCCGTACCGACAACTTCCCATAACAGCTTAATCAGCTTGATTTTTTCAAGAGAAGTGATGCCGTTGGACCCCCGGTATAGTCGGTCGATCAACGGTCTTAATTCGGGGTTTTTAAAATCGGCCGCACTGGAAGGCTGCACGATCAAATTGCCGGCCACTACGTTTTCAATGATCCCTTTGATTTTTGGCCAGCCATCAGACATAAACACACGATAGGAAAGCCCATATTTTAAGTTCGGCAAAACCGTTCCATTCCGCCCTTGATCAGGGTTCATGGCCATCGAATCACTAAGTGACCAAAACATATTTTTCCAAGCCAACACTTCGCCCACATTTGCCTGGACGCCGCGAAATTGATCCGTTCCGTTTGTTTTGACGGCTTTTAAAAGCAATCCGGAAATAAAATCGAGTTTCACCGCCAGTCTCGTTACCCCGTGAAACGTAAAGCGATGAAGAAAACCGCTCTCGGGAAAAAAATTGTTGGCCTTTTCGACGTCCCGATAAATAAGAACATTTTCCCAAGGGATAAGTGCCCGGTCGAAAATAAGTACAGCATCGTTTTCATCGAAGCGGCTGCTCAACGGATAGTCAAAAGGACTGCCCATCACCGCTGCCTGCATTTCATACGATTGACGGCAGATTAATTTCACTCCTGGCGTATCCATAGGGGCAATAAACACCAAAGCCATATCCTCTGAGCCAACCGGAACAGCGCCATAATGAGCAACAAAGTTGTAGTTTGTAAGAGCAGAACCAGTCGCAACCATTTTCGCACCGCTGACAATAACACCTTTATCTGTTTCCTCTTCCACCCTGACAAAGACATCCCGGACAGCTTCCAATGGTTTATTACGGTCAACAGGAGGATTGATGATCGCATGATTAAAGAACCAGTTTCTTTCTTGGGCCTCTTTATACCAATATCTGGCATTATCTTCATAAGGAGCATAATAATCAGGGTCCGCCCCTAACGTAGCCAAAAAAGCGGCCTTGTAATCCGGTGACCTCCCCATTTGCCCATAGGTGATTTTAGCCCATTCCACTATCGCATCTCTTGAACCAATGAGATCATCCACTGTCCTGTCATACTGAAAAAATCTCTGCGTATAACCGTTGTTTCCCGTATCTGTTTCAGTTGTTAAAATTGCTTTCGTTTTTTCATCGTGTAAGGCATCGTATTGGCGCGCAATGGATCTCGCCGCATTTCTGAAAGCGGGATGAGTTGTGACATCTTTGACTCTTTCACCATGAATCCAAACCTCTCTGTTGTCCTTCAAACTTTCTAAGTACTCTTTTCCTGTCAATGGCAGCTTTACTTTTTGTTTTTGCGTGACCATTTAAGCCCTCCTTAAACACACTTTTTTAAAGCGCTTTCAATCTCTGTTTTTATTATGAATGTGTTTCAATACAATCGTAAGTGCAAAAGAATATGAATATTCCTCCTATTACCACTCATTTTTGTGGTATTGAAGAAAAAGCAAATGCCGTATGTATGCTTGACTCATCTTTCCATATGTTAGATATGCTTCCCATAAAAAAATCCTGCCGAGTCAGCAGGATTCCACTAAGAATGTATAATTGGGGGTTTTTTTCCATTAATTAGCATGGCAAAATAAATTTGGAGAGCCAATTGACAATGAAATCGACCTTCTCCCGTCTTTAGATCAACGTCACACAACTCTGCAATCCGGTCCAAACGATATCGTAATCCAGCAATCGAAAGATGGAGCTTATCAGCGGTCTGTTGCAGGTTTCCATTATAATCAAGATACGTTTTTAAGGTGATTAAAAAATGAGACTCATTCACCTTGTCATACTCTACCAATTCACCGATTGTCTTTTTATAAAATTCTATAAGCTCCGTTTGGTCCGTTCCTTTTAAAAACATCATAATGGACCCCATATCTTCATACAGAGATATCAAACTGTCCGCTGGATGAGTCAGATGGATAAAATTGCTGATGGAACGAGCATCTTCATAGCTCTTCCTCAAATCAGCAAGATTCTTCGACTTTCTGCCAACGCCAATATAAAATCCGCCGTTTTTAAACTGCTGTTTCAACTGTGTAAGGAGATTTGCAGAAACATGAAGAATTTGCTCCATATCTTCGTTGGTTAAAATCATGATAATAAACTCATCATTGGAAAAGAAATCTTTCTTAGAATAATCTGGATGCAGTTTTAAAAACTGCATGACATCCTGCCGTTTTTCGGAAGGTTCCACCTTAATGGAAATGACTCGGTTCGGATTATTGGGAAGAAAATGAAACAAATGCGAAAACTTTTCATAACCTTCATCAATGGAATGATGAAGCATTTCCTCAAAGAAATTTTCCTTCTTTTTCCATAGTGAACGAGTGATTTTCCAATCATGATACATTTGGACGGTAAAGATGCTTCGTGCCCGGCTTATCATAAGCTGATCTTTTTGAGTCATTTTTTCACGGCCTATGACTACCAACCGGCCAAGATTGACCGTGTTTGCTCTAATAGGAAATGTTGAAATGTCATTATGCCTTTCCTCTGTATAAATAAACCGATCAGCCCAATTATGATAAATCGCCTCATCCTCCCTATCTAAAAAAGCGCTTTCAATCTGTTTGTTATAATAATCAATCACCAGACTTCTATTTAAAACGCGGGCAACAAATTGAACCGTTTCCGATAGCCCTTTATCTTCCAACAAATAATTCGTTAATTCTTCGTGAATTTTATCTGATTCGATAATGGTTTGATTGATGCTGTTCAGCTCTTGATAAGCCCGGTCCAGTTCGGAAACCAAAGTTTCGGCTTTGTAATAATTCAAATAGGACTTATGCTTTTCTTCAAGCTGTTCAACGGTTTTCGCAACAAAACGGCAATAGGAGTCTCCTTTTCCAAAGCAGCATTCTTCATAGGCGATGACATCTTTTCCAAAAGCGCTTGTTAAATAACCGCTTGCATAGCCGACAAGAATCCAGCAAGTGTGATCATTGCCCGCTCCTAAATATTCAATATGTTCTTGGGCCTCAAAGGAATTCCTCCAAAATCCGGTAAAGTGAATCGAGCTTTCCGTTAGTTCAATTGTGTCAGGCTCAACGGTGACAACCCCTTCCAAGGTATGAAGCACCGGGCCGGCCAACAGCAATTCCTTGGGATTTTTCCAATTATACATGGAAGCAATTGTTTCTCCGTCCTTTTTTCCCCATTCCCATCCATATCTCATTAAAAACCCTTTGGCCCGCTCCATTCCGAGCGTATTGATTAAATCACGCCGCAAAAGGCCCAAGGCTTCAACGGAAACCAAGACGCTTCTCTTATGATTGAACTTGATAATCCCTGTTCGAGGATCTGTTTCGATCAGATTGTCAAACAATAATTGGCTCGCCTTCACTCGTCAGTGACCCCCTTTATATTTAAGAGAGAATATGATTTGAATGTATCTTGGAAAACTGCCCACCATAATAAAGAAGCGGCTGTCCCGGATGATATTCAAAGCTTTTTACTTCCCCCAGAAAAAGAACATGATCCCCGCCATCATATGACTTCCATGGCTCACACTCGATATAGGCCAGCGCCTCTTTAATTCTTTTTCCCAGCATACCATTTTCCCATTCAAACGGTTGATTTTTTTGAGGCCTTCCGGCAAAATGCATGGCGATATCTTGCTGATCCTCTTTTAAAATATTGACAATAAATCGATTGTTTTCAAGGACACTCAAAGCTCTTGTTTTCCGATCGACAGAAACTAAAATTAACATTGGATCAAGCGATACAGATGTAAAAGAGTTTGCTGTAAATCCATGAGTGCCTGTTTCTGTCTCACTCGTAATGATCGTTACACCCGTAGCAAACTGCCCTGCACAATTTCGAAATTCTCTCGTATCCATTTCATCTCTCCTCACTTTTAAGTCAATTTATTTAAAATTGTAACAATATTCGCGTCCACAATGAACCGTAAAAACCGGTAGAGAATTTGCCGCTTACTTGCAAAAATACACGAACCACTTCACAGGGAACACTAAACATCATGAACAATTAAATGGAACACAGAGCGATTAAATCTTATTGTAAAGCAATTTTCGATGGTAATAATGAGGGAAAAAGCACTATGGCTAACGGGGTTGTGAGAAGAAACTGAACAGACAAGTTCCACACAAACGTTGGTACTTTAATGAAATCGCATTTAAAAAAGAAATATAAGGCCTGATCTCTATACGATACCGAGTTTAGGCCTTACCGACTCAAGTTCTTCACTGGACGCTTAACAGTTTTTACCCAGCTTCAGAGAAGCTTTGCAAAATAGTGATTCATATGGAAATCGTTTGACTGAATACTTTTACCCTGCATTGATGTATTTTTATACAATACAGGTGTCAATAGCACTCTACAAAATGCGCTGTACGCCACATCCAATGAGTCTTGTATAAATGATACACTAGAGAAGCTCAAATGAAACCCTTTTATACTTAGGCTAAATGAAAATCAATGTTGGCATTTGACAAAATGTATTTTTGCTCTGCGTCTAATTCCTTAGTAGTAATGAGGGTGTCAATTTCTTTCATATCCGCTACTTTGTATAAAGATATTTTGCCGATTTTAGTATGGTCAGCCATAACAATCACTTTTTTGGCGGAACGGATCATCGCCCTTTTTGCTGACACTAAATAATCATCAAAATGAGTGAGGCCGTGTGTGTGGTGGAAGGCGGGCGTCCCAATAAATGCCGTGTGTACATGCAGCTCTTTTAATGCCTGATCTGTCAACATGCCATTTAGCATATAACTTTCCGGAAAAAGCGTTCCCCCGGTGACAATCACCTTCGTTGACTTCGAAAAGCGCAGCTTGGCGGCAATATTAATATCGTTCGTTATGACAGTAATGTCCTTTTTATGTAAAATGGCATCAATGACATGCACAGTAGTCGTCCCTGAGTCTAAAATGATGTTATCTCCATCATTGATAAACTCTCCCGCCAGTTTGCCCATTCTTTTTTTCTCTTCGTACCACACTGATTCCCGTTCTTGAAATGGCGGTTCAGAATGCACTTCATCCTCAATCATGACTCCACCATGAGTCCGCTTCAACTTTCCTTCTTTTTCAAGGAGAGATAAGTCTCTTCGAATCGTCGCTTCATGAACACTAAAGTGCTGTGCCAATTCCGCCACTGTTGCCACCCTGTTTTTCCTGACAAACTCCAATACTTTATTTTGCCTGTCGAGTATGAGCAATGTAGTCACCCCAATCAAAGTATAAATATGATTTTTCCCATTTTTTCTCCTGCACAATTTGATCCATAGCGATCACCAAATCTTCAATTGTTTTGATGTAAAAAGGAGTTTCCGGAACTAGTTTCAGAAAGGTTTTTTGCAATGTGTAAGGCCCCCAGATTCTGAAAAGGATCTTCTTGAGCGGCTGAAAATGGGAATTCCTTTCTCCAATACATCTCTCGTATTGATTGGAACGTGATCTTCTGATACTCCCAATAATAGTAATTTACCATTACGAGAAATTAAATCAATGGCTCGATGAATGACAGTCTCACAAAATTTGCCGCCGCTACATTCAAAAAAACCGGCTACTCATGCAAGTTTATGTGGACGTATTTGAAAAAAAGGATTACATGTTTCTTCAACAGTCAACGCATCAGCAGTTGGAGCAGCCGTTTTAGGAGCAGTTACGGCAGGAGAATATAAGAAGCATCTCAGCGGATGAAACAACCTTTTATTTACATAAGGAAAGATATGCTGAATGATGTAAAATGTATGGTGAAATGCACCATTATTTTGGTCTCCAACGTCCGGAATTCATGGAGTAACGTGACGGCCGTTTTGGGGTGGGTCCATTTTTAAACGGGGATCAACCATTTATGAAAAGCAGCATTTACCAGTTAGGAGAGAATTTTAAAAAGGATTACCATGCTACGCTGAAACCTGCATGGTAATCCTTTTTCAGCAAGTAAATTGCTTCTTTATAAAACCTTTCGTTTACCGCTTACATTTCCTTTACGTTCAGGTCAACTTCTTTGCCTTTGTTGGGCGACCATATTGAAACTGTAATCATGACAACAAAGCTGACGGCAATACCGTAGATGATGGGTGCCGTAGATGTAATGCCTTCAATGGCCAATCCGGCCAAAATAACGGCGGTACTCGCGATAATGGCATAAAATGCGGCCTTGGCCGTTGCTTTTTTCCAGAACAATCCTAGAATAACCGGCGCAAAAATGCCTCCCGATAATACGGCATATGCCACATCAAGCGCCACAAGCACATCCTGAATCCATAATGCACAGACAATCGTCAATATGCCAATGACTGTTGTAACGACTCTCGATAATGCCAAGTATTGATCATCTGTTATATTTTTCAAGAAAAACCGTTTGATAATATCGTTTGAAATCAATGTCGAAGAGGCGAGCAATGTACCGGAAGCGGTAGACATGAGCGCTGAGACAACCGCCGCGATCACCAAGCCTAATACCCCGGAAGGCAAAATGGCAACAGCCATGCTGGCAAATGTATTTTGTGTATCTTCCAAATTAGGCAAGATGACGAAAGCGCACATGCCGATAATCGCAACGGCAACGCCGTAAAGCAAGCTGTAAACACCGGCTGCAACAGTACCGGCCCGTGCAATTTTAATTGTTTTCGCTGTCAATATTCGCTGCCAAATATCCTGGGCCACAACCATTCCAAGGGCAAAAAGCAAGAAATACTGAAATATTTCTTGGCCGCCGATTCCGGTAAAAGTAAAGTATGTGTCCGGCAATTGACTTTGCAGATTGGACCAGCCTCCGGCTTTGGAAAGACCGAGCGGAAGCATGATGAAGAAAACCCCGATCGTCATAATGATAAATTGTACAATATCCGTCATCGTAACCGACCACATGCCGCCAAGGATTGTATAGAATAAAACAACTCCTCCTCCCACCAGCATGGAAACGGTTAAATTCCAGCCAAGTAAAACGTTTAAAATCGTACCCATTCCAATTACTTGCGTAACGGAAACCATCATCGCATATGTCGCGGCAATCACAGCGCTGACAAGGCCTGCTTCCACCCCAAAGCGCTTACTCAAATATTCACTAATAGTCATGACAGAAAGATTGGAGATTTTTTTGGCGAGAAAAATGCCGAGCAGCATAATCCCCAAACCGAGCATAACGACAAGCCACATGCCGGATATCCCAAATTCATAACCAAGTTTGGTGGAGCCAATCGTTGATGCCCCACCTAAAATAACAGCTCCGAGACAGCCGAAATACATAAAGAAACCAAGATTTCTTCCGGCTAATACATAATCCTCAGATGTTTTGGCCCGTCGGGAACCAATAATCCCAACAATAACCAACAGCAGCAAATAGGCAATCATGATAGCAACGTCTAATGTGTTAAAGTTCATGCTGCTTCCCCCTTTACTTCTCTGAACTTTTTAATCTTTAGATTCCTTTTTCAACTGGCGTCTTTTCTTTAAAGCCGTCAGCGTAATCATTTCATAAATCACTGAAGAAGCGAGTACAGCCGTAATTTCGTTGGCATCATAGCTCGGCAGCACTTCCACCAAGTCAAAACCGACCACATCCAACCCATCAAGACCCCGTACATATTCAAGCGCTTCATAGCTAGTTGGTCCCCCAACTTCCGGTGTTCCTGTACCCGGAGCGTATGCGGGATCTACGAAATCGATATCATATGTGACAAATACTGGACGGTCTTTGACCCGGTCATGGATTCTTTTCATTACCTGTTCAAAGCCAATCTTCCGCATTTCCTTCATCGGAATGACTTCAAAACCGAGCTTTCGTGCATCCTCAATATCATCCGGGCTATACAGCGGCCCTCTCATTCCAACTTGGATCGAGTGCTCGACATCAAGAAGCCCTTCTTCCACGGCACGGCGGAAAGGTGTTCCATGCATATATTTTTCCCCGTAATAATGCTCCCACGTATCGCCATGGGAATCAAAATGAACCAAAGCGATTTTACCGAATTTTTTATGAAAAGCTCTCAAGTTTCCCAATGAGATGGAATGATCGCCACCCATAATAATCGGTATGACGTTTTTTTCTAAAAGCGGTGTCAGCTCTTCCACCATATTGTCATAAGTTCGAAGGGCATTTCCCGGAATGACGTTAATATCCCCATAATCCACCCCGGAACAATATTCAAAAATATCAATATCCATATCCGGATTGTAGGGGCGAAGGAGCACTGAAAAGTTGCGGATATGCTGCGGCCCGAAACGCTGGCCAGTCCGATTTGAAGCCGCTGTATCAAACGGGCAACCCAGAACGGCAAAGTCAATTCCTTCAGTTGTTCGTATTTGTTCTAATCTCATAAAAGTCCTCGTTCCGACAAATCGCGGGGACTGTGAAGAATCTTTTGGTTTATACATAAAATAACCTCCTGTCAGTTTTTATAGTCTCAAAATATACATTGCAAAATCCGTGCCAACTTTCGAGAAGCGCGGGTATTGAATCTGGCCCATAAAAAAAATCCATTAATGCATCAAAAAGACTTCTTTCGATTCATTAATGGATTATAATTCATTTATGAATTAATTCCGTATTTTTTCAGCTTACGAACAACGCTTGACTGGCTGATGCCCAAGTATTCGGCCATTTCATAGGTTGTTTTATATTGTCTGGCGGCCCGTTTCAACCAGCGGATCTCCACCTGCTCCAATGCCTGCTGCAAGCTTCCCCCTTCTTCTTCCCATCCTTCCCCTTCCGGCTCCAGGTCAGGTAAAGCTGCGGCAGCATGTGCATAAAAAGGCAAAGCATTTGGATAAATTACCCTGCCTTCTGTCGTAATGACGAGCCGCTCGACCAAATTCTCCAACTCCCTGACATTCCCCGGCCATTGATAATCGAGCATTGCGTTGACTGTCGCCTGATGAAAAACTTTATCGGTTTTATATTTTTCATTAAATTTCTCCAAATAAAAGTGGCACAACTGCAATAAATCATCCTTGCGCTCCTTGAGCGGCGGAATCGTAATCGGCACTACATTCAGGCGATAGTAGAGGTCTTCACGAAATTGTCCTTTCTGGACCATCTCCCATAAATCCCTGTTTGTCGAGACAATGATTCTGAAATTAATATTTTTCGGCTGTGTCCCGCCAATTCGGGTTATTTTCTTTTCCTGAATCACCTTCAGCAATTTTGCCTGAAGTCCGAGCGGCAGCTCCCCGACCTCATCTAAAAAAAGTGTGCCATGATTGGACAGCTCAATTAATCCGGGCTTGCCTTCTTTGTTCGCCCCGGTAAAGGCTCCCCGCTCATACCCAAACATTTCCGATTCAAACAATGTTTCCGGAATAGCTCCGCAGTTTACCTCAATAAATGCCTCTTTTCTCCGATCACTTTTTTCATGGATCGCTTTTGCAAACACGTTTTTACCGACGCCCGATTCTCCCAGAAACACGACGGTCGCATCTGATATGGCGACCCGCTGCACAAGCTGCCAAATGTTGTGCATTTCTTTACTCTTAAATGTAATGCCCTCAAGAATTTGTTCTTTATCCCGTAATTCCTGAATTTCGCTCTCATAATATTCCATTTTGGCGCGCAGTTCTTCATAATCTTCCTTGAGCTGCCGTAATTCCGTTAAATCATGTGAAAAACTGATGACCCGGATCATGTTGCCTTCATGATCAAACACCGGAAGAGCCGTTGCCATGACCGAGCGGCCCGTCAGTGTATGCTGCATCACCTGAACTTCTTTTTTCTCGGCGAGTACTCTTCTCGTAACGGAGGGAGAAAAAATTCCTTTCCGTTCCAACTCATCAACGTTTTTTCCAATCAGTTCTTCCGCTACTTTTCCATAAATGGATAAGCAGTTCGGACTTGCCCTCAACACTTTTCCTTGACCATCCGTAATGACGATATTGTCATACGAAGCGTCCAATATGGCTTTTAACTCCATTTCAAGAATATCTTCTTCGTTCATGATCCATCACTCGTTTTTCTTCATTATAATTGAAGTTATTTTATCATAAGTTTGCGACAAAACCGAAAGGGATGATAGCAAGTCAGGAAATCAAACTTGATTGAATAACATGGACTGTGAACCAGAAGCAGCCTTTTAACAGCGGCCTCATTAAAAGCTGGAGCTAAAGGTTTTTTTCCTGAAAATGGATACTTTCTTTGATATAGCCCAGGAAATAGGCATCCGTCCTGTTTCTAGTAGGGAGAACAGGAATCGCTATCTGTTGGCTGGGAGCCATTCGGAGCCGCCAAAAGAAAATGGACTCCCCCGCAGAGTCCATTCTTGTTGGCTAAATAGGCCTTATCACTGCGCGAACCGGGCTTCCGTCCGCTCCTTCAATCGCAAGGGGGAGGGCAATTAATTCATAGTTACCAGGTTCTACCTTTTCCAATACAATGTTCTCTAAAATAAACACGTCGTTTTCATGGAGAGAGTGATGTGCCAGCATTTTTTTGCTGTCAACGGGGTCAACGGATGGCGTATCGATTCCAAGCAAACGCACCCCTTTTTCCTTTAAAAAAGGCCCAACATCTTCACGCAAAACGGTATATTTTTCCGGAAAAACCGTCAGATCCCTGTCCGTCATGGTCCGTAAAAGAAGCCGCTGTACTCCTTCAATCCCTAACGACTCAAGCTCAGCGCGACCCACGCTCTCATATCCCGTGACATCAATGACCCGGGCCGGCCCAATATAGAGGTCAAGATCCAGTTCATGTACCCTTTTCCCCTCATGATCAAAATGAAATGGCGCATCAATATGCGTTCCGGAATGAACACTTGTCGTGATTTGGCCGATATTGACCGAGCCCGTTTGCTCTTTCGTAAAGCTGAGTTGAAAAGAAAACGGCGTATCCCCCGGCCAAACAGCCATTTCATTTGTCAGCGGCTGTGAAATATCAATCCATTTCTTTTTCTCCATCTATATCACTCCATTTAAATGAGTCCCAACGTATTTAAGAATACCACCACAATCGTAGCGGGGACAACCCAAGTCATCAGCAGGCGCCATCCGGAATAGAAACCTGGAGCGATGGTGCCATTCAACAAAAATTCTTCCTTAACGAGGACCTTATCCATGCGATGGATAATGAACAGCGCAATCAACAAACTGCCAAATGGAAGCATGAGATTACTCACCAAATAATCGGTCGCATCAAAAACACTTTTGCCAAAAATTGTAAAGTCGGCAAGACTGCTTGAAGACAATGCAGCCGGGATCGCCGCAATAAAAATCACAACTCCCGCAAGCCAGGTGACTTGTTTCCTTGACCGCTTTCCATTTGCCGTAAAAGCTGCAACTATGATTTCGTATAAACTGAATGATGACGTCAATGTGGCAAATAAAAACAAGAGCAAAAACATGCTTAAGAACACTTCACCGAAAGGCAACTGCGAAAAAACAGACGGCAACACAATAAATAGTAGTCCCGGACCTTCCGCCGGCTCATATCCGAAAGCGAATACAACCGGAAAAATCGCTAATCCCGCCAATAATGAAACAAATATATTCATTCCCACAACCGATCCGGCAGAGGAAGTCAGACTGACATCTTTTTTCAAATATGAACTGTACGTGACCATGCACGAAAAGCCGACAGCAAGCGAAAAAAACGACTGTCCTAACGCATACAACAATGATTTGCCCGTTATATTAGAGAAGTCGGGAGCCAAGAAAAATTTGACACCCTCTATCGCGCCATCAAGCGTCAAGGAGCGAATGACAAGAATGATAAAAAAGAGAAACAAAAGCGGCATCATATATTTATTCGCTTTTTCGATACCATTTTGAACTCCCGAGGCAATGACAAGCACGTTGGCGAGCGTAAACAAAAGCAGTCCCAGTAGCGTGATCCACGGAGAACCGGTCACTGCTCCAAACAAGTCCGGATAATTGGCGCCGTCGCCAATAATTTTCCCGGGGAGCGACAAACCGCTATAAATAAGCACCCAGCCCCCGACAACACTATAAAAGGAAAGAAGCAAAAAACAACCAAGTAAGCCGAGCCTGCCGACCCACACCCAGAAACTATCGGGAGCCAACTTTTTGTATGCGCTAAGCGCCTCCCTGCCACTCCCTCTCCCGATAATAAACTCCGAAATGAGCATTGGCAGTCCGATTAACAAAGTGAATACGACAAAAATGAGAAAAAAAGCTCCGCCGCCGCTCATTCCAGTTACATATGGGAACTTCCAAATGGCCCCCAAGCCGATCGCCGCCCCGGCGGAAGCCAAAATAAAGCCAAGCTTGGATGACCATTGTTCCTTTCTTTCTTCCATACCATTTCCCCCTGTTTGTCCAAATAGTCTTTCAATTTATATAAAACACCGCCGGCAGCTTACCGGCGTTGACGTATGCTGAAGGTGCGCTCCCCACCTTCCCTTCCGCGAAATTTTAAAAGTTCCCGGGTGCTTCATCTTTCTATTTTACAGCTCTGTTCTCAAATCCCACAATTCAGGGAAGAAACGGTGATCTAATACTTGTTTCAAATAATTAACTCCGGAAGAACCACCTGTCCCTGTTTTAAAGCCGATAATACGCTCGACAGTTTTCATATGGCGGAAGCGCCATTGCTGGAGCCAATCCTCAATATCGACGAGCTTTTCTGCCAGCTCGTACAAATCCCAATATTGATCCACATTACGGTACACTTCCTTCCAGGCAGCCGCAACCGTCGGATCTCCTCCGTACGTTTTGGAAAAGTCGCGATTCAACAATTCCGGATTGATCGGAAATCCTGCGCGAGCCAATGCTTGAATGGACACATCGTAAATGCTTGGAGCTTGATGGGCCTGCTGAAGCATTTCATGCACTTTTGGATCTTTCTCGTATATTGTTAAAATATGGGTTGATTTGTAGCCGAGGGCAAACTCGATCAATCTGTATTGGTACGATTGAAAACCCGAGGCCCGACCAAGGGAATCGCGAAACTCCAAGTATTCCGCGGGTGTAAGTGTCGATAAAACATCCCAAGCTTGAATAATTTGTGTTTGTGTTTTTGATACTCGTGACAGCATTTTGAAAGCGGCATGCAATTCCCCTTTTTCAATTGCCTGGATGGCTGCTGTCATTTCATGCAATATGAGCTTCATCCACAGCTCACTCACTTGGTGAATAATGATAAACAACATTTCATCATGGTGATCGGACAGCCTTTTCTGACTCGATAAAATTTTCTCTAGCCCCAAATACTCCCCATATGTCATGTCTTTTTTAAAATCCGTATAAATACCCTTTTCACTTTCAAGTTTTTGATGAAGTTCCGAAATGGATTTTGCCATGTTGTCTCCCCCTTTTAACATTCACAAAGTTAGTGAAATCGCCTCCACTTTAGATGAAATGGAACGGGCAGTGCCGACCGCGTCCCGTTCCAACATACACTATGCGACTACGTCTCTTTTATTTTCAAACTGCTTGTATTGTTCTTCGGCCATAATCTTCTTCAATGCTTGAACCGTTCTCCATACTTCTTCATACGTGTTGTAGAGGGCAACCGGAGCCAAGCGTATTCCTTTCGGCGTCCGGAAATCCGGAATAATGCCATTTTCTTTTAACGCCTTGCAAATTCTCGCCGCTTCATCATGTTCAAGATAAATATGTCCGCCTCTTTTATCCTCGTCACGCGGATTGGCTATGACAAATTCGAAATCCTTTAATTCTGCGTCAATTAACTTCATCATATATTCTGTCATGTCCAGCGATTTTTTGCGAATTTTTTCGATGCCCACTTCGTTGAACATCGTTAAAGAACCGTATAATGGCGCCGCGCTCAGAAGGTGCGGCGTTCCCATTTGAAATGCTCCCGCATCAGGCGCTGGTGTCAGTGTATGTTCCATATCAAATTGCTTTTCTTTATGCGATCCAAACCAGCCCGCAAGTCCGGGGTTCGCTCCAAAATGCGCTTCATTGACATACAGGCCAGCCACCGCGCCGGGACCGCCATTTAAATGTTTGTATGAACACCAAAAGGCAAAATCGACACCCCACTCACTTAATTGATGGGGAATAGCGCCGATTGAATGGCACAAGTCAAAGGCAATCAAAATCCCCCGTTTATGCGCTTCTTTCGTCAAGCGTTCCATATCCAAGATTTGCCCGCTGCGATAGAGTACTCCGGCAAGGACAATCAATGCCACGTCGTCCGTCATTGCATTGATAATATCCTCTTCGCAAAGCGTCTGGCCGTCAGCGCTTTTTACTTGAATCAAATGCTCTTCCGGATCAAGACCATGTATACCCAGTTGGCTTTTCAATGCGTAAATGTCTGTCGGAAAATTCAACTCATCGGCAAGAATTTTTGTTCTATTTCCTTTAGGTTTGAAAAAAGTTGAGACGATTTGGTGCAAGTTCACGGTCGTCGATCCGGTGACAATGACTTCTTCGGGCTTGGCGCCAATAAGAGGAGCAGTCATCTCGCCCAGTTTCTCGGAAAAATAAAACCACGGATGTTCTCCCTTCGTCCAGCCATCTATACCATATGTCTTCCAGGAATCCAGCATCCGCCAAAGAGAGTCTTCTGCCCGCTTCGACAGCAGACCGAGCGAATTTCCATCCATATAAATGATTCCGGGTTGAATATAAAATTCTTCCCGATACTGCTTCAGTTCGTCCTCTTCATCCAGCTGACGTGCATATTCTTGTGTTAAATAAGCGTTTTCATTCATATAAAATTCTCCTTCATAACCGATAGTTGACTATAATCATAATATAACCCAGACGATGACATCAAGTCAATGACATAATGTCAATGAAATATTTGCCTGTTACATACATACAAGCTAATATATACATAGACATCTTTCATTCTGAGAGGACGAACAAAATGGAAGGAACAGAACAATTAACGAAACGGCAAATGAAAGCCCTTCAAACGAGAGAAAATCTGCTGAAGGCCGGCCGCGCCGTTTTTCTCGAAAATGGATTTCAAAAAGCAACAATGACCCAAATTAATAAAATGGCCCATACAGGATACGGCACCGCGTATGTGTATTTCCGGAACAAAGATGAATTGTTTGTGGAGTTAATGGAAACGATCATGCAAAAGATGTATGAGGTGGCGGATCTTCCGTTCCGACCTAAAACAAAAGAAGAAGCCTTTTCCCAGATACAAAAACAAACACAGCTATTTTTAAAAGCCGCATTGGAAGAAAAAGCGATCATGCAAATTGTAAAGGAAGCCATCGGCGCTTCAGAAATTGTCAGTGAAAAATGGAATAACATTCGCACCCGCTTTATTAACGGCATTACCACCGATATCGACTTCGTTCAAAAAACAGGTCTTGCGCGTCCGGACTTGGATGCATCCCTTATCGCCAAAGGTTGGTTTTACATGAACGAACAGCTCATGTGGGATCTCGTGTTGGAAGAAGTAGACGAGGACTTTGAAAAAGTGGCGGTAAACCTTGTGAAACTGTACACTGGAGGGCTTTATCAGTAAGCCGGTATCACTTAAGAAAATTCGTTCGATCACTCTTCTAATGTTTTTTTGAGACAACTAAAAAACCTTGGGATAACGTCCCGGATGGAAGAGGAGATATTTATGATCAATCGAACAAAGTGTTTCAACGATAAAAGCTGTCATTGAAAAGAAATCTTCCTTACTCACTATATGATATGTCATAAACGTTCAATAAACGGGCGCTTTAATGGCATAAAAGAAGCGCATATATGATGTATGACGGGGAAGCAACCTGCTACATACGAAGAGTTTAAAAAAATTGAGACATACATCCAGTACTACAATACTAACCCACCGAACAGAAATTGGCTGGCATGAGTCCGGCTCTGTACCGTCTTCATTCCAGCCAACAGACTGCTTCATATAAAGCTTTAACGTGTAGAGATCGCCTCACTTTTCCATTTAGGTGGGCGCGTTTTTCTTTACATTCCCGGATGTCCTTCCATGAAAATAATTTTCTCTTCCTTAAAAGGAAACAATTTCATTTCCCTTGCTTTTTCACCGTGGTTAATCATAATCTCATGGAAAATTTCTTCGTCAGACTTTCCGTCTGTATTCACTCCCAGCTTTTCAGCGGCCCGGTGAATCATCGTATGTCTCACTTCTTTGGCCAGTTCGCGAAGATCCTTTCCTTCCGTGGAGATTCCCAACTCTTCTGCATGCTTCAGAACTTGTGCTTCCCAAACTTCTTTCCTTAACTCCTTTAACGACTTTCCTTCTGTTGAAATGCCGAGTTCATGTGCTTGCTCACTGAGCCTCGCCTTTTTGACCTCTTTCTTTAATGTGTTCAAATCCTTGCCTTCTGTTTGAATGCCATATTGCTTCGCGATATTTTTCATCCAAACCATCTGGATTTCCTTTTCTAATTGTTCCGTTGTTTTCCCTTCAGTGCTGATACCAAATTCCTCTGCTTGCTTTTGCAAATACTTTTCTTTTATTTCCTTATGTAAGGTTTCCGTATCTTTCCCTTCCGTGTCGATGCCCAACATCTCGGCGTATTTTTTCGTTAACTCCGGATCACTTTTATTTACTTGCTCCGCCGTAAAATTGCGCTTCCCCAATTCCTTGCCTAATTCAACATCGCCCGCCATCGCTGTTCCGGCGAAACCAACTACCAAAGTTAACAGCAACAGCATTCCGGCACACATCTTTTTCATGAAACATTCCTCCTTGACAAAAAATACTCATACATAGCATTCCCTGTCATTCACAGATCATGTGCATATTGGTAGTTCTCACGGAAAATCGGAGAAGGAGCATTTACCAATAACCGAGGTTAGTCAATCTTTTGAGAGTATGTATCGATAATCGGAGTGGCGTTCAATCTTTTGGCGAGTATTTTCCAACAAACCGAGTGGAGTTCAATCTTTTAGATCGTGTTGTACCGATAACTGGAGTGGCCTTCGATCATCCGAAGTGTATTAGCCGATAAACCAAGTGGCCTTCAACCTTTTGGCGAGTATTTTCCAACAAACGGAGTGGAGTTCAATCCTTGAGAACATGTACCTACAACCAGAGTGGCCTTCAATCCTTGAAGTATTTGCCGATAACCGGAGTTTCGTTTGATCATTTGGGAAGTATTGCTTCGTGTTCCAAGTACTTGGACTATATTTCAAGTTTCTTTCGGACAAAAAATTCCCGAACGCAAGCCATATGGCTCGCATTCGGGACTGGTCTAATCCGTACCTTTTTTCTGCTTCTCCTTCTGCTCTAACAGGAAAACCTGGCCGGTCAATAATTTATAAATATATGAAGAGGTAAGCTGGTAGCCATTTTCGATTTTTTCTGCCAAGTGGCCCGCCCTTTCAAATATAATGGAGCGAAGATTTGTAACTTGCCGTAACACTTTTTCCGTTAACGCCTCCTGATTATCGAGCCTGTCAAGGAGTTCTTGGTGCCTTTCTTCTTGCTTGGATATCTGAATCCCCATGTCCTTTTGGAACTCATGGTGCTCGCGCAAATCGGCCAGAAAATCTTCGATTGTCGCTTCCTGCTTTTCCAGACGGTTTTCAATATCTTGTTGCGTTTGCTTAAGATTGTGCAATTTTTCCAGGATGTCCTGTTTTAATTGGCTGTCCTCATTCAGCAATATCTGAAGATGCTCGTTCTGGCTCTCAATATTCTCCAGCCAGTTCTTTACATAATCCTCGAATTCCTTGCGTTTTCCGTTGATTTTACGCTGTTCATTAAATTTATAGTATATCTTTCGCCAACGCTGTTGCTGGGCATGTTCTTGCTGTTCTATTTTATGATTTAAGCCCTTTAAGGACTGATCAATCTTGGACTGTACTCGCTTTTGCTCTTCAATGAGATCGGACCAATAATCATATTTGGCAATCGATTGGTTCTGCCCGTCGATTTCCTCTTCCGTTTTAAAAATATAAGGATGTTCCTCATCATTGAAGTATATTGCCATCTTTCCACCCCCTTGCGGCCCCATATATTAGTCTATGCAATATGGCTGACAAGGGAGACATTGGAACAGTACACGGTTTGCGGGCATTTATTTTTAAAAAATAACGCATTTACGTTCATTATGTTCATATCTATATACAAAGACAAGCTCTTATTTGGGGGGATGTACTTTGACAATCGTCCGATATCTCGTCGGCTATGTGTTTATGACTTCCGGAATCATGAAATTTGTCAATCCTGAATTGGGTGAAACATTTATTAGCTTGAATTTGCCTTTTCCGCTGCAATTCATGACTGCTATAGCCGTTATTGAAATCATTTGCGGCTTACTTATCATCTTAAAAAAATGGGTGCAACAGGCCACGTTCCCATTAATTGGCATTATGATCGGCGCGATTATTTTAACAAAATTTCCCGTGTTGAATGATAGTTTTATGCAGTTTGCTTTTAATGCAAGACTAGATATCGTTATGCTTGTACTGTTAGCTTATTTGTACTTTGAGTAAATGTTTATTCGACTGTTACTTTTACGCCTTCTTCTCCGTATTTATGATAAGCGGCATGATAAGTCGGGCCAACGCCCCGCTTGAATTGAATCGAATGGCGGATGGCCGCAGTGATAAATTTCTTTGCTTCCTCCACCGCTTCGGGAACTGCTTTGCCTTTTGCCAATTCTGCCGCAATGGCCGCAGAATAACTGCAACCCGCCCCATTCGTATGAATCGTGTCAATTCGCGGAGCATCCAGTACATAAAACTTTTCCCCATCATATAACACATCGGTGGCAGGTCCTTCTAAGCGCCCTCCCTTGACAAGAACATATTTCGGACCCAGGTCGGCCAAGGCTTTCGCGGATTCTTTCAAATCTTCGACCGTTTTCAGCTCGTCTGTCTCAAGCAACCGAGCAGCTTCCGGCATATTGGGTGTGATAACCGTAGCGAGCGGCAGTAGTTTCTCTTTCAGCGCGATGATCGCTTCGTCTTTCAATAAAGGCGAGCCCATCTTCCCAATCATGACGGGATCTACCACAACACTAGACACACCGGACTCTTCAATCCAGCTTGCCACGCTGCCAATATTTTCTTCCGTAAACAGCATTCCCACTTTAATGGCATCCGCTCCAATGTCCCGAAGGGCAGTGTAAACTTGTGCTTCTATCGCATCCACCGGCAGAGGAAAAATCCCCTGGTCTGTCCTTGGGTGATTAGCCACAATGGCCGTAATGGCGCTCATTCCAAATACATCCAGTTCCTGAAATGTTTTCAAATCCGCTTGGATCCCCGCTCCTCCTCTCGCGGCAGAACCCGCAATGGATAATGCTCTATGTATACTCATCTTACCAATTCCTTTCATTTGCTTTTTTCAGATTCCCGAATAAAAAACCTGTATGGCGTATAACTACCCTGGCAACACTTTGCAGCCAGCTTTTGCCATAACCTAGAATAATACAAGAAAATTGTCCGATATCATTGTACCAAGAATCGCTTGATATTTCTTTTACTTACGTTTAAAAAATGCCTGTCCGATCCTTTCCGAGTTGAAAACTTGGTTTTACAACCGCCATTGCCCGCCAAATGTAAACTGAGTGTTAAAATTTTTACATTGGGTAAATACCACTTGAAAAGTCCCCCGACTTCATGTCTCTATATGCTTGTATGGATCCACTTTTTTCAAAAAAACAGCCGAATACGACACAGGCGATCTACTTTACAATAACTTTACGACTAACTTAATGAAACCTAATAAGTGATTGATATTCCTCCGCTATTGTTATAGATGAGGATTTTTGTGGAAATGGAGGGTGATCATGAAGGTCGATTTACATATCCATAGTACGTATTCAGATGGTCAGTGGACGCCTTTCAAACTAGTAGAAGAAGCCAGTTTCCGCGGCGTCTCCATCATGGCGATTACAGATCATGATGAAATGGCAGGTTCAAAAGAAATTCGGGAAAGCGCTGCCAAGAAAGGGATAACTATCATTTCAGGAATCGAATTAAACACCGACGGCGAAGAAGGAGAACTTCATATTTTAGGCTATGGGTTTGATGTTGAGAATAAAAGATTATGCGAATATATTCATTGGCGGCAACAAGAGCGGGTTTTTTGGAGCAAAAAAATTGTCGCAAAGTTGCAGCAGCTCGGTTATTTGATCGACTGGGACGCTTGTTGGAAACGCGCAAATGAAAAAGTCATTGTCAGAACACATATTGCAGATGAACTTGTTGATCAAGGCTACTTTTCTGATCGAGAGCACGCTTTTCAAGCGTTGCTCATGAAAGGCGCGCCAGCCTTTGTTGATCGCGAAGGACTGTCGGCGACAGAAGCTATCGAGCTCATTCACCACGCCGGCGGAAAGGCATTTGTGGCCCATCCGGGAGAATATAGTTGGGAATGGTCCTTAAAAAAATTGGTAGACCGGGGACTGGACGGAATTGAAGTTTACTATTCCAGACATAAACAAATGACCACATTATATTGGAATCATATGGCTGATACATTTAACCTGTTAAAAAGTGTCGGAAGCAACTTTCACGGACCCACATCAAGAAGCCCTTACCCTATTGGATCGGTTCATTTTAACGAAAATGAGGTGTTGGCCTGGTTGAAAGAGCTTTCTATTGAGGAGGGAGTATATTGAAGTTATACGCCTCATCGACATTAATGTGGGGAAAAGGAATCCGCGAAATGGCACAACTGGCACATGAGTTTCATCTGGATGGAATCGAATTATGGGCAGAGCAGGCTTGGTTTTGCCATATGAATACACGGGAGATTGTCCAGGTGCTTAAACAATATGGATTGGATGTAACGGTCCATGCGGCTAGTTGGGATACAAATATTTGTTCATTAAATGAAAGGATACGAAGAAAATCGTTGGAGGAAATTTTTCGCTCCATTATTTTTGCGGATGCCATTCAAGCAAAGAATGTAACCGTCCATCCCGGAAAAAGGACGTTATCCGCCGAATGGACTTTGTGGCATGAAAAAATATTAAACCAGAGCCTCGATCAATTAGAAGAAATAGCAAATCATTATGGGATTACTTTATCAGTTGAATTAATGGAAGAAGTCGATAAAGAATTGATCACGACGGCCGCTGCCTTAAACAGATTTATCACTCATCGATCCGAAGCGATTCAGACGACATTCCATATAACGCATATCTCGCTCGATAACGTATTGAATGATTTGCAACGTGTGAATAAAATGTATTTGCGTGACTCAACCTTGGAACAACCTCATGCTCCTCTTGGAGACGGTAAAATAAAACAAAAACAATTCCTGGAACGAATCATGAACAAAGACTATATAACGGTTTTGGATGGATTTGACACGAGTGAAAATGCTTGGATGCTCCAGAAACACTTATCTTATTTGGAGACATGCCGCCAAGCAATGGAGGAGATCAAGTTGAAGTTTTTAGTAACAAACGATGACGGCAGTTTTGCGCCGGGTCTGGAAGCTCTCGTAGAAGTTCTTCTGCATTTTGGGGAAGTTCATGTTGTCTGTCCGGATCAAGAAAGCAGTGCTGTAAGCCATTCCACATTGGATCCCAGGTTTATATTATTGATCGCATTCATCCTGCCGTATTCAATGTGCTTGCCCTTTCCCAAAGCCTTCCCGCCGCATTTTGGGCATTCTGTTGCTGACGTTTTTTCGTTCATCCATGTTTCTCTCCTCTGATCGCATTTCATGGCAAATGCCTTAAAAGGTAATTATTTCCTTATTTCCTCAGTATAACAAAAAAGGCTTCTCTATCATTTTTGAAGCACCCCATCTTTTTCAAATGGGGTTACCTAGCTGGGAAAGCTATTACTTTCCGTCCATATCCTTATAAGATTATAGATGTTTGTAAGATCCAACTCATTTGACAAATTGGGAAATCAGTCTGTCGCAAAAACAAAAATGCTGGTTATTTCTCGGGAAATATGACAGGGAGGGTGACATGTCTCGTCCATTCATTTAACATAAGAAGAGGAGGGATTCTAACGAAAGGAAGGAGGATACAGATGATACAATTTCATCCTGTTTGGGCAAGCAAATTAACTCCAAAACAAAAAAATGAGCTCCTTCAGGCAGCGGAACAGCTTCCACCCTCATCTTCCCAATATAGCGCTGTTTTATTTAGGGGAAAGTATAAAAAAAACGGGGGACTTGTCGCCACTGTTTTTTTACGGAACGAAATGTCTCAAAGCTTGGATATTCAAAAAATCAAAGTTGAAATCTTGGAAAAGCATACAGTCATTGCAAAAGGAATCTTTTCACCCAATCTTCGTATAAACAGTGCATCTGTATATCCGTGGTCGTTTGTTTTTTCACCAGAATTGGTATGTCAATCCCATTCGGATCCTCAAAATTGGCATGTTCATATTGATATGTAAATAAAAGAGTGGCAGGCCCACTCTTTTCACTTTCCTCTTTCGCAAAGCACTTCACGGGCAGTAAGAATCCCCAAAACAACCGCCAGTAAAAACTCGATTGACTTAGATCAACAGGACAAAAAATTCGGCAGTGACACATCGCCATCTTTTATGGTTTTTCGCAATGTCTCGTGAAAGCGCAGCGACAGGACAAGAAAAGTTTTTCCGGCTTTGTCATCGTCCCTAAAAATGCGCGAGCTTTGAGGGCGATGTTGTTTAAGGTGGCCAGTAGGACACTTTCGACCTTTACCTTTTTCCGCTTCTTTTCAGTAGGGAAAACACCGTATCTTGTGACACCATCTTTATGATTGACATTTTTGTGGGCCTGATTGAAACTTCATCTTTCTTAATGATAAATACCAAGTTCTGTCTTTCAAAAAGCAAAGCTTTGGGAGCGAGACAGTCGTCGACTATATCTATGACTTTAAAAGGTGTGCAAACATTGATTGTAAACCCTGAATGATATAGTCGGGAAATATGTTCAATTTTTCAATATCTTCATGGCTGGCTACTCCTGTCAATACGAGACAAGTGCGAAAAGCATTTAATTTTCCCAGCATGATATCTGTTTCAAGGCGATCTCCTATAATTAAACAGCGTTCCCTTGAAACATTCAGTTGCGTAAGGATCATATCGCCATAAAAAGTAGAGGGCTTTCCGATTACTTTAAAAATATCATGCCCAGACGCCGTTTCAATTGCCCGGGCAATGGCCAATGTATCTGAAATAAATCCTCCTGGAACCGGACAAAATGGATCGGGATTCGTTACAATTAACTTCGCCCCGTTGCGTACCGCCGTCATGGCCGCGTTCAGCTTTTCATAATTAAAGGAGCGGTCGAGACCGACAATTACATGTGTTGCTTCTAAAGGAGCTTCAGTCAATTGTAATGAAAATTGCTTGAACTCTTCCTTGATTGCTTTCTCACCAACGACATAAACCGAGGATTCCGGGAAATATTTGGTAAAATACAATGCCGCAATATAAGATGCTGTAAACACTTCTTCAATAGACGAAGCCACCCCTAGCCGTTCCAACTTTTCCTGACATCCTTTGCGTGTTAAAGTGGGGGAGTTTGTAATAAACAGCACCTTCTTACCTTGTGCCCTAATAAAGTCAACACTGTCTTTTGCTCCTGGTAAAATTTCATCGCCCAAAAAAATCGTACCATCTAAATCAAAACAAAATGCATCATAATGATCTATATTTACCATTGGACTCTCCGCCTTTTTCAGTAGAAGTTCAAGCAACATCAATCTGTAAGCCGTTCCTCCGACTCTTGATCAAATAAGTGAATCGAATCCTCCTCAATTGCAAGAAAAATCGTATCCCCAGTCTTTATAGCTTCATTTGTTTGGGACTTAATGATAATGGAATGATCGGCAAACCGAGTGTGAACAAGCATTTCAGCCCCATTTACCTCTACTAAATCCACGATTGCTTTAAAAGGGGTTTTTTCATCATGTATGATAATATTTTCCGGCCTGACTCCCATCATGACCGGCTTGCGCCCATTTTTTTCAATAAGAGCCTTTTGGCTGGCCGAAAAAGGATAACGGATATCGCCAGAACCTATAAAGAAGCCATCTTCCCGAATGTCGCCTTTCAAGAAATTCATACCAGGCGAGCCAATAAAACTAGCGACAAATATATTTGCCGGCCGTTTATATACTTCTGCCGGGGAGCCGATTTGCTGAATCAATCCATCTTTCATGATGACAATTCTCGTTGCCATCGTCATGGCTTCTGTCTGGTCATGAGTGACATAAATCGTTGTAGTCCCAAGTTGACGGTGTAATTTACTAATTTCCGCCCTCATTTGCACCCGTAATTTCGCATCCAGGTTCGACAGTGGTTCATCCATAAGAAAAATTCCGGCATTCCGTACAATGGCCCGTCCCAATGCTACCCTTTGCCTTTGGCCGCCGGAAAGCTCTTTTGGTTTTCTTTTTAACAAATGGGTTAAGCCGAGAATCTCAGCTGCCTCATGGACCTTTTTTGCAATTTGATCCTTGGGCTCCTTTTGAATCTTCAAGCCAAACGCCATATTCTCAAACACTGTCATATGAGGATACAACGCGTAGTTTTGAAACACCATGGCAATGTCTCGGTCTTTGGGCGGCAAATCGTTTACCCTTTTCCCGGAAATGAATAAATCCCCTCCGGAAATATCTTCCAATCCGGCAATCATTCTTAATGTAGTTGATTTCCCGCACCCGGAAGGTCCGACAAGCACGATAAATTCTTTATCTTCAATTTCCAAATGAAAATCCTTGACGGAATATTCCCCGCTTTTGGGATATTTTTTGTATATATGATCTAGTTGAATGTTTGGCATCTTCTCATCCTCCAGCCATTAACGTTGAAGTAATGTCATAATTTGTTTCTTTGAACATTCTGTCCTTTTCATCGTATTTGTTTTCAGGATCAATTCAGAAGGTGCTTCCCTGAAATGAGAAAAGAGCGATTCCCTACCAATTTGCAAATGTTCATACTATGGCCATGGTAGTCATTGATATGCAAGCCGAATACACCATTCTCCAATACATAACAATGACCTGTTTCCAACATGATCCCGGCACGGCGGTTGCTATTTTTCAAACGATGAAAAACACTTCCTCCATAGTTGCTCCGATGACATTTTCCGATTGGAGCATTTTCAATGGCAAGTTTGGTTTCATCGGGTAAATCACCCAACATGTTCAGGGGAAAACGAGCCGCTGATTCTATCCCATCTTCTTGTGCCAGAATTGCTACCCGGATTTTCAGAACAACATCATCAACATTCCATATGTCCATAATAGGCAAACATTTTTTCCAAATGATCGGGTAAAGCAGGATTAAAGCGGCCGATCGGCAAACGGAGTATAAACGAAACTTCACCGCCATTGCCAAGCTATCCGCATTTTCCCCATTGCGCTCGGCTCACTTCCAATAAATAAACTTCGTCCGTACCGACTGCCTTCTACATGATTTCAATCGACTTCCAACTCTTGCCGATCAAAATAGCCCTCGCTTCATCAACATCATTGGATATGAAAATATTGTATAGGTTGAAATTGAACACCCATTCCCGTTACCCCGCTATTTAATTCCCGAATGCATAAAGCTGGAAATAAATTGCTTTTGAAAAATAAAGAAAGCCAGCAATAGAGGAAATGCAACAAATAACGTTGCCGCTCCAACAACCCCCCATTGAGCTCCGGAATCGGAGGCTTTGGCAAACATGGAAAGCCCCACGGTCAATGGGCGATTGGAATCTGAATCAGTAATGATCAAAGGCCACAAAAAATTGCTCCATTGTGAACAAATAGAAATTAAACCAAAGGCAACATAAGTTGGCTTCGCCAGCGGAACATACACATGCCAAATCGTTTGCAGCCGATTGCACCCTTCCATTTTGGCCGCTTCTTCCAGTTCATATGGTATGCCTTTAAACGTTTGCCTTAGTAAAAACACACCGAAAGCGGAAGTAAAATATGGCAACATAATCGCCCATTTCGTATCATAGATTCCCAACTGGGCGATTGTCCCCGAATTGGGGAAAATCAATAATTCTACCGGAATCATAATTTGGACGAGATAAAGAAGAAAAATCACACTTTTACCGATAAAGTTCATCCGTGCAAAAGCATAGGCTGCGAGCGTGATCGTAATGAGTTGCACCGCTAAAATGACGGTAACAATGATCAGCGTATTGATATAATATTGGGCAAAAGGAGCTGAATGCCAAGCTTCGACAAAGTGCTGAAGGGTAAAGGAATATCCTTCTGCCTTCGTGTCTTTAAAAGCCATATAAATGATTCCAAAAAGTGGAAGCGCCCAAAGAAAAGCTAAAACATGCGTTGAAATACTAATAAGCCGATTCAATGGAATACCACCTTAACTGTAATGAATTTTCCGATCTGTTCCAAAGAACTGAACGGCCGCAATGATCAACATCAATATTAAAACAACAACTGTGACAGTCGATGCCTTTCCGTAATCCATAAACCGAAATGTGCTTTCATAAATATAGTAAAGCAATAGATTACTGGCATTATTTGGTCCACCTTGAGTCATGACAACAAGTTGATCCACGGTTTTAAAGGCATTAGTCGTTGCAATCACAGAAGAAAATAAGGTTGTCGGCATAAGAAGGGGAAAGACAATCCTTCGAAATTGAGTCCACTTCGATGCGCCGTCAATATAAGATGCTTCCATTAATTCCTTGGGAATGTTTTGCAAGGCTGCCAAATAAAAAACCATAAAAAATCCGGCTTCCTTCCAGATGACCATCACCATAATGGCCATTAGCGCGGTTTCTGTATTTCCCAGCAAATTCAATTCCCCCGCACCGAATACTTTTAACAAACTGTTGATCATCCCATATTCCGGTGTATAAAAGAACAGCCATATAAACGCCGCGGTTACCATTGGGATGACAACGGGGTAAAAGAAAAAGGTTCTTGCCAATCCACTCCCCTTCATCGACCTGTTGACTAAAATGGCAAGCAGCAGTCCCAATAAAACACTTGTTGGTACGGTTCCAATCGCAAACCAAACATTATTGATAAACGCCTTCCGGAAAACCTCATCTTCCAGCATCACCTTAAAGTTATCCAAACCGATATAAACGGGCTCATTTGTTGATAAATCTGATTGAAAAAAGCTCAAATATACCGTTTTTATGATTGGATATAACGTAAATATGATGAGAAAGATGAAGGACGGAAGGAGAAAAATCCAAGCTGCAGTATTTTCTTTGACCAGTTTGCTTCTCCCCAATTCCTTCACCTCAAACAAAAAATGAATTACTTATATTGTTTTAATAAAGCATCGGCCTGTTCCTGGGCTTGATCCAATGTTTTGTCCACATCTTCACCATTAATCGCCGCTTGGATGGCATCCGACAGGATTTTAATAATTTTTCCTTGCTCATACACTGATATTTCTTTATGCGCATTTTCCAACTGTTTCATCGCCGTCAAAGCTTGCGGGAAAGAATCCGTATAAGCTTTTAATTCAGGAGTTTCGTAGCTTGATTGACGCGTTGCAATATATCCCGTATCGATGCTCCATTGAGCCGCGCGTTTAGGGTCGGCAATCCATTTAATAAACTCCATGGATGCTTTTTGTCTGTCCTCTGAAATATCTTTAAAAATGTAGAAGTTTCCGCCTCCTGTTGGGGTAGCCATTCGCTCTTTTGCCGGCAAAAAGGCAACACCAAACTCAAAATCAGCATTGTTCTTAACATTGGTTAAATTACCGGTTGTCGAAAGCATCATTGCTGTCTTGCCTTCAATAAAATCAGTCGGAACCGTATTCCAATCGAGAACACCTTTCGGCATCACTTTATGCTTCTTGGAAAGGTCAATCCAATATTGAAGCGCCTCTTTGGCTTCATCAGAATTGAAATAGACTTCTTTTCCATCATCGCTCATCAAGTTTTCTTCTCCGTTTTGGAGAGCAAGCGCCTGATAAATCCAATATCCGCTTATTGTCGCAGGCAGCTCAATACCCCACTTTCCATCTTTTGTCAGCTTTTTCCCATAGTCAACGACCTCATCCCATGTAGTTGGAGGAGCTTCCGGATCCAATCCGGCTTCTTTAAACATATCTTTGTTATAGTAGAGCAAAACTGTACTCCGTTGAAATGGGACAGACCACGTTTTTCCTTCCGCTTGTGAATTGAGCATAAAACCCGGGAAGAAATCATCCATCATTTTTTTTGCTTCCGGATCTTCAGCGATCAAATCATCCAACGGCATGATGGAATCCTTAATTTGAAAAAGATCCACCGATAATAGAACAGCCATGTCTGGGGATTTGCCATTTTTAACGGCCGTTTGCACTTTGGTCATGGATTCATCATAGTTGCCGCTATAAACAGGCTTCACGGTTACCTTTTTTCCATTTACTTCAATTCCCTCTTTATTGAATTCCTCTGCATAACCATCGATTACCTTTGTAATTTCACCACCGACATTGACGGGATAATACCAGGTTAAATCAATCGTATCTCCGGAAGATTCTTTGGAAGCGGCTGATTCTTGATCTCCCGAATCCTTTTTGGAAGAATTGCTGTTACATGCACTCAATATACTAAAAACAAAGAACAATAATGCCAACATGAAAAGACGTATCTTCACTGTATGAAACCTCTCTTTTCTATTAAATTTGTTATGATACCAAACCGCATTATCTTCAATTCCATTCCCGTAAGCCGTTTTATGATTGCCCCCTTTCAAAGCATAAAAGAACCGCAAATAGACTGTTTTTCATCAACAGTTATTTGCGGCCTCTCTTATCGCGCCTTTTCTTCTATGTACTTTTCAATACTGATGATAGCCAATCTTTGTTAATGACATATAAATAAAATGTAAACATTTAATAAAGATCATTCAAATCCATTTTCCACAATTCAGTATTGGATGTTGATACGGCGGCAGCTCCATGTTCCAAAGCCTCCTTCGCATGATAAGGAGTTGTCAACAATCCACCGGTGATCACCGGAACATGTGATGCTTTTGATAAATCCGCCAAAAAATCGATGATCCGACTCGGCATCACTTCAATCATGTCGGCCTGAAGATGATCCAAGCCGGCAAGCAATTGATCATATACCTCCGTATCAATGAGAAAAACCCTTTGAATGACATACATTCCTTTCGATTTTGCTTTTTTGATAATACCGGATTTCGTCGTTACAATGGCAAATGGCTTCACATACTCTTGAATAAAATCAATACCATAATGGTCTACCTGCAAACCGCCAATTTTCTCCACATGTAAAATCACCGGCAACCCCGCTTTTTGGAGCACATCCACATATTGTTTGACCGTCAATATATTCCCTGTCATCAGGATAACCGCCGATATATGCTCCTTGTACTTGATGGCTTGTTCAATAGACTTGGGCTGCTTGACCGCGGCAATCAACTTGTGCTTTTTTAACCTCTCTTCAAAAATTTTCTTCATCCTCTTCACCACTTTACATGATGTATAAGACTATTGTACCTATCTTGTCTGACCACTTGCAATGCCGCAATCCTGTAAGCCAGAACTATTTTGCTGAAAAAAACCATCCCACCCCCATAAAAATTTACAAGAAGTGGTTGAAAGCGACCTTGCGTCATCTCGTAT
This sequence comes from Siminovitchia sp. FSL H7-0308, assembly GCF_037980985.1. Taxonomy (NCBI): domain Bacteria; kingdom Bacillati; phylum Bacillota; class Bacilli; order Caryophanales; family Bacillaceae; genus Siminovitchia; species Siminovitchia sp. FSL H7-0308. The sequence goes on along the minus strand of NZ_CP150282.1, from coordinate 360,806 downwards.
AATTTGCCTGACATGTTCATTTTGACTTGGTGAAAGGGGCCATCTAAAAACGAAATGGCTGGCGATGAACATCCATGTTGCCTCCTGCGGTACCGGGAACAATTAATATAAACTTCAGGATGTAATCCCACAAAAGGAAGATATGTTTTCCAACGGCCAAGTGGTTGAAAGTTGCCATGAAAGGAGTAGAAGCGGGAGCTCATTTTACTAAATTGTGTCTCAGGAAATCGTACTGCCCAATTATCAGCCCCTACGATTTATTTTTACATTTTTAGGAGGGATATTTTTTGCGTTTACTTCAAATGCTCGTTCAAAGAAAAATACTCATCATATTAGCAACCTTTTTTACCATCGTGTTAGGTATTTTTACATTTTTTAATTTAGACAAAGAATTGACTCCAACAGTTGGACTTGATAGCGCCACGATTCATGTCGAGGCCAGTAACTTACATATAGATGATGTAGAAAGAAAGATTACCAATCCTCTTGAACAAACTCTCCAAGAAATGGAAGGAATAAAAGAAATTTCATCTACTACTTCAATTGGACGCAGTTCTATCAAGATATTATTTGAAAGTGGAAAAGGGGATGAAATATTTAAGGATGTCGAATCTAAAGCGAATGTCGTCTTAAGCGATATTCCGAACCTCGATTACTATCAAGTGTTGCAGGACGGGAAAAATCCATCCTTTGAATTTATTGTAGATGTTTCAGGCGGAAATCCCGATCAGATGTCTGCTTTTGCCAAGGATATTTTGAAACCTCGTTTGGAAAAACTTTCTGAAGTACGCGAAGTAAAGTTGGATGGTTTCACCGAACAGCAAGTAGATATTCATTTTGATCAAGACAAAATGAACGAAAAACATATAACGATACAGCAAGCAGTCGAAGTGATTCAACAATTGAACAACGAAGCAATTGTAGGAGAACTAACAGATGGACATGAAAGCCTTTCTTTGCGTTGGGACACTGCTTTGAAAAATATGGAAGACTTGAAAACACTGCAAATCCCGACGGAAAATGGATTGGTTGAGTTAAAGGATATTTCTGCTATTTCAATCAATCCAGTCACAAATTCCTCCAACACATGGAAAAATGGCTCAAAAGATATGATAATGGTTCAAATTGCCCGTAAAGCGAGCGCGAGTCAAGCAGATATGGCGGAAGCTGTCAGGAATGAATTACGAAAGATTGATGAAGAAGGTTTGGTGAAAGGCTTTACCGTCAATGAAGTAATCGCCCATGCGGACTTTGTCAATGACTCGATGAATGATGTGACAACTAATATGTGGATTGGCGGAATGATTGCGATCGTTGTATTGTATCTTTTTTTGCGCAATATCAGAGCTGCCTTTATTATTGGCTTATCGATTCCCACGTCCATATTGCTCACTTTCATAGCCATAGGCTTACTCGATTATAGTATGAACATGCTGACACTCATTGGATTAGGGCTCGGTATTGGGATGATGGTAGATTCCTCGATTGTGATTCTGGAAGCTATTTATAAGAAAAAAGAACAAGGGTTAAACAATTTACAGGCAGTGCTTGAAGGAACAAAGGAAGTGGCTTCAGCCATTATCGCATCTGTCCTTACAACCATCGTAGTCTTTCTTCCAATTGGCCTGATTGGGGGAGATTCCGGAAAATTTATGATGATTTTGTCAGTTGTGACCGCCATCACATTAATAAGCTCTGTAATCATTGCTTTTACATTAATCCCAACACTTGCCAATGAATTCATAAGATTAAAGAAACAAAAAAGCAATCATCAAAAAACGTTTTTTATGTCCATATATAAAAATACGGTAGCATGGTGTATTCAGAAAAAAAGTCGCAGTTTCATCGTCATCATCGCGTTTTTTATCGTATTTTCTTTATTACTTTTTCTCATTCCCAAAATAACAATGAAAATCATGCCGGATATGTTTAATCGGTATACTGAAATGGTGATTGATTTAGAAAATGGGGTTTCTCAACAAGAGAAAGAGATGATCGCAGAAAAAGTACATGAAACCGTAAGTTCTACAGAAGATGTAAAGGCCAATTATGTACTTGACCTTGACGATAGACTAATAGTGAATATTGTGATGACAACGGGCAGTAAAATAACAACAGAACAAGAGAAGGTTACAGAAAATATTTTAAAAAAGTTGCGGGTCTTGGAAGAAACGCAACCCATTCGGGGCGTTGAAAGAGCCTTGGATGGCATCAGCGGATACCCGGTGCAAATCCATATAAGTGGTGATGAGTATGCTGAATTACGAAAAGGCGCAAACGCTTTACAAAAAGAATTAAAGTCTATTAAGGGGATTACAGATGTCACAAGCTCACTAGACAACTTTTCCGAGACACCAACCATTCAATTAAAAGAAGAAAATATAAAAGCGGCAGGCCTATCAACGTTACATATCAAACAAACGATTGAAGCGTTTTTGTTGCAAGAACCTATCGGTACAGTTGAATGGGGTGGCGACGAATTACAAGTATATGCTCATCAAGGTAATGAGAAGTTGACAAAAGAGGCGTTGCTGGAATTGTCCGTTCCAACGGCCAATGGTGAAAAAAAGCTTTCATCTTTTGTAGCCTTTGAAAAAGAATATAGGCCCGATCAAATCTTTCATAAAAACGGAGAAAGATATATTTCGATCATGGCTGACGCAGACAAGGAAGATCTCGGCACAATCAACAATGACATTCAAAAAGTTTTGAAAGGCTTTGACAGTTCACAAGACTTTACCGTTACATTAGCCGGCGACTTGGAAGAACAAAACCAACTAATGAATGAGTTCCTATTCGCCTTTGGTATTGCTCTGTTTTTAGTGTATGTGGTGATGGCCGTGCAATTTAATCATCTCGGGCAACCACTCATTGTCATGAGCATCATACCGATTACGATTGTTGGGGCTATCCTTGGATTATTCATCACCCAAGCGGAATTACACTTTATGTCAGGCATGGGTTTCATCATACTGATTGGAATTGTCTTAAACAATGCGATTTTAATCATTGATCGCACGAACCAACTGCGAAAAAAAGGACTGCCAGTGATCGAGTCCTTGTTACAAGCCGGCGAAAATCGTATACGCCCCATTTTTATGACAACGTTAACGACAGTAGGTGGGATGCTTCCTTTAGCATTGGCAACTGGAATGTCTGCCGATTACCAAGCCCCGCTTTCAATCGTCATCATTTCAGGTATGTTATTTTCAACGTTCATAACTTTGTTATTGATTCCTTGTGTTTACAGGTTATTTAGTAAAAGTTAAGAATGATAGGCTTGAAGAGTCTGGACACAACTAAATCAGCTGAACAATACATTGTCCCAGTGTATCATACGCAAGCTTTTAGCGTAATCAACATATGTAGACTCCTGCGGGAATAGCTCGAGCTGAAGATCCCGCAGGAAAGCGGCCTTTGCTTTCCGAGGAAGCTGAAGAGACCTGCGGAATGCGAAATATTTGACGAGCGATGACCGGGATCTGGATCATAAGTTAAAAGCTGATTGATATTCGTAAAAATCGTGAGAATAAAACCACGTGAAATCAAGGTTTTAAACTAGATTTCACGCGGTTTATTCTTTTTTACAGGGCTCTGTCCCGGCCCCTTTGCTATTTCGTATTTACTTATGTCCCAGCCCCTATTGAATCGGAAGTGTGTCAAAAAAGAGTGCGCTGCGAACAACTAAATCTATGGCAAAGGCTCTGACAAGAGACTCTTTCAAAATTACTGCTAAAATCAGTCCTGTTTCGTGTCCTTTATATGGGGTTTTTTTCTCTTCCGTCTTTTTACAAAATAATAAACTCCCACACCGATCAATGTGACTAAAGTCAAAATCGGCAGGTTTCCGACAAAAAATACGACAATCCCCGAAGCGGCCGCAAGTAAAAAGTTCAAGCTGACAGCAAGCTGCTGTTTTGTTTTTTCCCACGTATTCAACTTGTTTCCGTCCACTCCTGGAACAACCACTTTGTTTTCCTTCATAAAAATGTCAACTGTAGAATAGGCGGTTTGGTTTTCCAAGTATTTCATTTTGCCAACAATGACCTCAATCTCTTCCTGGACCTTCGCCAAATCACTTGAGATTTTCAATAAATCCTCAGTCTTTTGAGCAGTTTTCATAAAATCAAGCAACCGTTGTTCTACCGCCCGCTTTGATTTTAAGCGGGATTCCAAATCCACATATTCCTCCGTTACATCCTGTCCCGTGACACTTCTTTCCATCACTTCGACAGCCGCTTTCTCTGTATCATTTAGGAACTGTTGAAAGTGTTTTTCAGGGATGCGAATGGTTAAATACCCGCTCATCAGTTCATTTTCTTCTCTGTAAATATTCGATTCTACGATATATCCCCCGTATTCCTTCACCTTTTTCTCGATGTCTTTCCGGGCCGTCTCCAAATTTTTCACTTTTACTTCCAGATTGCCCCGGTGTACGATCATTCGGTCGCCTGTAACATCTATGTTCTCTTCTCCTGCTGGTTCATCCTCCGTAGATTTCTCCGCATCATCTCGCACCGCAAATTCTTTAGAATCGGATAACTCGTTCGTTTTGGCCATTTCTCCACTGCTGTCCGCGGAATCATCAGACTTGCAAGCCGCCAAGACAAACACCGTGATTATACAAAGAAGCCATATATAAAACCTTTTTTTCGTCATCAAAATCCTCCTTCCTTTACATATTAGACGATTCATCACGCATTACATTACACATAAATGACCCGGCAACTTTCTTTCAATGTGCCATAACCGTTCCCTAATACGATCGAAAAATGGAAAACGAGAAAATATTCCACTATCAGCTGTAAAAAATGTTTGACAGGTAGTTCATCTTATTTTACAATGATGGGTGTAAAATAAGTTTTACACTATTTCAAATGTAAAGGTGCTGTCCGATGCAAAATAGAATAAAAGAATACCGGGAAAAGAAAGGTTTTTCCCAAGGAAAATTAGCGGATTTGTGCCACGTCAGCAGGCAAACGATCAATGCGATTGAGAATAACAAATATGATCCTAGTTTGCAACTAGCCTTTAACATTGCGAAAACGTTAGGCATCAAAGTGGATGATTTATTCTTACATGAGGGAGAGATCGAAAAATGAGCACGAAAAAAATCGGCGCACTCATCATCGGGACTGCCACACTCATTGTCATTGCTTTCACAATCTATAAAATAAGTACTGGAAAAGCGATTGGATTCAATGAAATTATAACAATCTCGATATTGTTAATGATGTTTTTCTCCGCGATCACTTGGGGAAATAAAGAAGAAAAGGACGGTATATTACAAGAAGAAGAACTTGGCCAAAGAATTACAGAGAAAAGCTCAAAAATAAGTTATTTTATTTTATTATTCATCATATTGGCGGCTGTCACCGCTGATCATTTAGTAAACGGAACGAATAACATATTCTTGTTGGCAGTGCTAGGTTTCGCGATGATTATACTCCCTCTCGTTGAATTTCTCGTTGCCAAACAATATCAGTGATCTTAAAACGAGAGCTGGTTTTGCCAACTCTTTCAGCTTGTAAAGAAAGTGGACATTTTTTCTCTACAAGCTTTTTTACGCGGCCACTTCTCTTGCAGAAAGAGAATCGTAAAAGTTTGATAGGAAATTGGCTTACTTCTCTTGTCACGACCTTAGCACCGGACTACACACTCATTCCAATTTCCACGGCGTAGGTGTTCCATTCTGCTCTTTTGGCTATTTGTTGAAGATATAGGCCGATACAAAACCGATGGCGAATATCCATTTTGACCAATCGAAGAGTTGTATGACATGCATGCTGGATCATTCCCACGGGTTAGAAAAACCGGAAATGCTTGATTTTCGTTATCATTCTAGCCCATACTTTGCTCAGTTTTCCCCTGTTGTCGGGAAGAAGTGAAATGCTCGACATTGAAGCGATCTGCTCTGCCACTTGCTCAATAGACAGATGATCGGTTTGCAGATGTTGCTGAAACTTTTCATTGGACAGTCCATCGATACAACGCTCGACTTGCCGTGCCGCCCAAGATTGTCTGCCCTCTCCCCTGCTGCGCAATCTTTGCATCAATGTCTCTTTGGAAACACACAGCGTAAAGTGATTGACCTGTACGCCATCCCTTCTTAATTTGCCAATGATGTCATCAAAATAATGAGGATGGACGACCGTCATCGGCACAAGGATGACCCCATTATATTTACGATCAATGTAAGACAACATCGAGTAGTTACATTCACGCCACATCGGGTAGTTTTGAAAATCTGCTTCCAAGGTTTCTGGCGGAATATTTTTCTTATGTAAAATCCTGCGTTCTCCGGATCGAATACATACGAGCCTGGGATTCTTCTATGCAGCTCATAAGCCGTCTGTGTTTTACCAGCTCCGAAAGCTCCGTTAATCCAAATGATCATAAGAGCACCTCCCGTTGCATCTTCATCAATCCGTTTACCTATTCTTATGCTCGATGATAACATGATACAAATCACTTGGTAAGCCAAAAGATGAGGGCCCATAAGACGTAATAACGACAAACCCGAAAATAGCGCTTTAGGATCTGTCGTTATTTCAAAATCATTGGAGGTGCAGGTTTTTACCAAGTTTCTCGCTGGTCAGGGGTACTCTGCTTTGCCCCGGTGTAAGCTAAGAAAATCCTGGAATAGCTCTTTCGCCACGTCATAGGAAGTGATCTTGAAAAAAGCTTGTAACATCCCGCGAAACAAGCTCTTTATCTATTGCAGAGGATGGATCAAAATCGATCATTTTCGCTCCCCATATTCTCTTTTGAGACACCTATATTTGAGGTCCCTTTTAACAACATGTCATGATTGCTGATTGATTGCACTTGGATCCATATAGAAAATTTCCCAAGTATGCCCGTCCAAATCTTGGAATCCCCATTCGTACATAAAGCCATGGTCCGTAGGCTTTTTAGAGGGCTTGCCACCGGCAGCCAAAGCTTTATTGACAATCTCGTCTACATGGTCCCTGCTCTCCGCAGTTAACGCTAGGAGCACTTCCGTACTTTTCGTCGCGTCTACAATTTCTTTATCGGTAAACGTTTTAAATTTATCTTCCACCAACAGCATTGCAAATATATGGTCGCCAATCATCATGCATGTTGCCGTTTCATCAGTAAACTGGGGATTGAATTCAAAGCCGACGTGAGTAAAAAAAGTAACCGACCGATTCAAATCTTTCACTGGCAAGTTTACAAAAATATTGTTTAGTTTGAGTGCTCCCATCATGATCACCTCTTCATTTTGATAAACAGCTATTTTATTTCAGGTTCTTCGCTACATCATCACTTGTTACTACAACGAACATTGTGAACCTATTTTAGCACACAAACGATGAATTTCGAGTAAAAAAATTGTATTTTTTTCAAAAAATTAACATATTTTTCCACTGTAGGAGGCACTGAAGCGCAGTCCAAACTAAATACGGCAAGCCAAGTTAAATAGGCTAATATCCATTGGTGGAGTCACATAAGCAGAAAGGGTGATTTTTTGGAGGAACCAGAAAGGTTCTTCGAAATAAATGACGAAATTCCTTTTTAAAAAAGCTACTTGAGTGTTTGAAATTGAGAAATAGCATTCTTTGGTTGCATGCGTACGGCAACATTTTGGAAAAAAGAAAAGGCGCTCTATCATGGTTATATGCTTACCAAGGTACATACAACACCATGAATAGAGGCCTTCCTTGCATAATCCCGCCTTCTTCCCGTTTCATTCATACTTAATTGATGTTGAGCAACACACAAGAGATGATGGCTTCCAATTACAGTCCTTTTTGCGTAAAGCGCTACTTTTCTTTTGTCTGTGCCCCAACAAAATGAATACAACTACCACCATTTCATCATAATACCTATGAGCTTCCCATGACCGAACGGAACAACCGAATGGAAAATCAGCTTTATCTCTGCCCGGAACTTAACTTCACATTTTTCACCAAGTGAACAACTTCACCTTTGATATAAGGTTTGTCCTTTGCACTTGTCCATCATATCGAACCCGTTCTTTTTAAAAGTCAGCATAATGGCTCTCGTTAAAATTTCTGTACCAGCTATTAAAGCCTTACGATCAAATGTCATTTTTGGATGATGCAACCCAGGGGTTAATCCACATCCTAATCCAAGCATCGTTGCTTTTACTTTTGGGCGCTTAACACTATAAAAATGAAAATCCTCTCCGCCGGGCGTTAAGCTCGGCGGCAATACATTTTCCGCGCCAATGGATTGCTGAATGGCTTCCGCCATAATATCTTTTGCTTCTTCATCAACTTTAGCAGCTACCCCACTGGATGTATACTTATAATTTATTTCTACTCCATACAAATTCGAAATGGCGCTTAAAACCTTTTCTACTTTGTCTTTTAACAGGGTCATCACTTGATTAGTCTGAGCACGAAGGTCTAAGCTAAACTCTGCGGAACCTGGTATAATGTTACTGTTATTCCCTCCAGCACGAAACTTTGTCATCTTTACAGAATAAGGTACCATTGGGTCAAGACGTATTCCCCTTAAATGATTAACCAAATCCGCGCCAACCTCAATGGCGTTTGGTTGTAGATGCGGCCTACCGCCATGGCCATCCTCTCCCGATATCTTACCTGCAATAGAACTCCCCGCCCCGTGAATGATTGCGGGAGTGGCTTTCCCGTTCCCAACTTCCGTTTCAGGGCGTAAATGAACCCCGTATAAATAATCAACATCATCGATAACACCTTTTTCTATCATTGCTAAGGCGCCATCTCCCTTTTCTTCACTTGGCTGAAATATAAACTTAACCTTTCCCGGAAGACTAGTCCTTAATTTTTTTAAAGTTAAAAATACACCCAAAGCTAAAGTCATATGAGCATCATGACCACAAGAATGGTTTGCCCGCCACACTCCATCTACTTCTTGCCACAAAGCATCCATATCGGCACGGATTCCAACAGTAATGGGACCATCCCCTATCTCAGCAACTAAACCAGGACTATCTTCAAACGTAGTAATAACATCTGCTCCCTCCTGTTGAAATATTTTGGCAACATAATTTGTCGTATTGAATTCCTTCCAACTTACTTCAGGATTTTCATGTAAATAGTCGAAGATTTTATATAAATCAGCCTCAAGCCCATCGACACTAATTGTTTCAACCATCTTAAATCCCCCAGTTTATGACGCAATATTTTCTCTACTCATTCATGTTATTTTTCCGTTTGAAGTTTGCTTTTAAGAAACGTTTCTGTAGAAACTGTATATCGTTCCAATGCGCCCTGATTAATTTCATATCCCAAACCCGGCTTTGCTGACAGTTCAATTTCTCCTTTCTCATTCATTTCAATTTCAGGTTGTATGATATCCTCTTCCCAATAGCGGGCGGATGGTGCGGTATCGCCAGGAATTGTAAAGTTATCCAAGCTTGTAATGGCCAGATTATGGGCGCGGCCAATACCGGACTCCAACATGCCCCCGCACCATACAGGAATTTGGTTTTCTTTACATAAATCGTGAATCTTGATCGCTTCGGCAATACCGCCGACTCTACCGATTTTAATATTGATGATTTTACAGCTTCCCAATTCAATCGCTTTTCTCGCATCCTCAACAGAATGGATGCTTTCATCAAGACAAATCGGGGTTTTAATCGCCTCCTGCAGCTTTGCGTGATCAATGATATCGTCATGGGCTAGCGGTTGCTCAAACATCATCAAATGAAGAGGGTCCATTTGTTTAAAAAGATGAATGTCGTCAAGTGTATAGGCAGAGTTGGCATCGGCCATCAAGGGAATGTCTCCAAATTGGTCCCGGATAGCTTGTAACATTTCAATATCTTTTCCAGGCTTGATTTTTATTTTAATTTTTTGAAAACCTTGCTCGAGATATTTTCCAACAATTTCAACCAAATCTTCCTTGGTTTTCTGAATTCCGATACTGACTCCAACGGATATTTGTTTCTTCTCGCCACCAATGACTTCAGCAAGAGGCTTTCCCTGTTCCTTGGCGTACAAATCCCAGATCGCGCCTTCCAGTGCTGATTTAGCCATGTTATGGCGACGAACTTTCCGAAAAATATCACGCACCTCATTTGGATGAAGAATTTCTTCTTTTTGAAATAGAAACGGAATCAGAAAGTCTCTCATCATATGCCAAGCAGTTTGAACCGTTTCTTCACTGTAAAAAGGTTTGGTATCGACCACGCATTCTCCATATCCAATATGATTTTCGCCGTATACTTCCGTAATGAGGAACTCTCGACCCTCTGATGTTCCAAAACTAGTTTGAAAAGGGAACTTTAAATCCATTTTCAGTTTTCTTAATACCACTTTTTCGATTTTCATCTGAATTTCCTCCTCAATTATATAAATGACATGCAACCGCATGATTGGGCGCAACCATTTTTTTCATCGGTATTTCCTGTTTACATGTCTCGGTGGCATAAGGACACCTAGTATGAAACACGCATCCATCAGGAGGGTTTAGGGGTGAAGGAACCTCTCCTTTTAACGTAATTCGCTCTCTTTTTAATTCCGGGTTGGCTATCGGTACTGCTGAAAAGAGGGCCTGAGTATACGGATGAAGTGGATTCTTATATAATTCATCCGTTATCGCTTCTTCCACTATTTTCCCTAAATACATAACCCCAATACGATCAGATATATGACGCACAACACTTAAGTCATGAGAAATAAATAAGTATGAAAGATTGAATTCTCTTTGGATTTTGTTCAAAAGGTTTAGTACTTGAGACTGAATGGATACATCCAAAGCTGAAACCGGCTCATCACATATGATCAATTCGGGATTCACCATTAAGGCTCTGGCCAAGCCAATTCTTTGTCTTTGTCCTCCCGAAAATTCATGCGGATATCGAAAATATTGTTCCGGCTGAAAGCCTACTACGTTCAACATGCTCATCACTCGGTCCATTCGTTCTTTTTTATTTCCGATATGATGAATCTTCAAAGTCTCTTCCAAAATATGACCAACCCTTTTACGCGGATTTAAGGATGAATAAGGATCTTGGAATACCATTTGTATAGCCCGTCTTATTTCAAGGAGCTCCTTTTCCTTCAATTGATAAATATTTTTATCTCTATAGATCGCCTCTCCATCAGTTGGTTCAATCAAACGCATAATTGTTCGTCCTGTCGTACTTTTCCCGCATCCGGATTCACCCACCAAGCCATAAGTTTCCCCAGATCTTACTTCAAAAGAAATATTGTCTACCGCTTTGACTTTTCCAGTTACTCGCCCGAGAGAATTTGTCACAAGAAAGTGTTTTTTTACGTTTTTCACCCGCAAGAGGGGACTGGCTCCTTTAGTTGGCTGTGTTGGCATAGACATCCTCCCTTTTTTCAGTGATTTCTTTGTAATGCCAGCACCTAACCTTGCGGCCATCTTTCTCCTCTACTAGCCTGGGCATAAGCTCCTTACATTTCTCACTGGCAAATTGGCAACGCGGGGCAAACCGACACCCCTTGGGAACTTGGTATAGTGTTGGGACTTTGCCTTTGATGACATAGAGTTCCTTTTTTCGCTCTCCATTTAAGTGCGGAATGGATTGTAATAAACCTCGGGTGTATGGATGATACGGTTGCCGAAAGATGGATTTGACATCAGCTTCCTCAATCACCTGTCCCAAATACATAATGACGACTCTTGAACATACCTCCGCTACGACACCCAAGTCATGCGTAATCATCACAGTCCCCATGTTATATTCCTTTTTCAAACGATCGATTAAATCGAGAATTTGAGCTTGGGTTGTTACATCAAGGGCTGTCGTTGGTTCATCCGCTATGAGAAGCCGGGGTTTGCAAGAAAGCGCCAAAGCAATCATTACCCGTTGTCTTGTACCTCCGGAAAGCTCATGAGGATATTCGTGAATTCTCTTTTCAGGTGAAGGAATTCCCGTGATCCGCAACATTTCAATTGCTTTTGTGTATGCTTCTTTTTTACCGCAGTTTTGATGAAGGAGGATGGCTTCAACAATCTGATTTCCCACTGTATAAACGGGATTCAATGAACTCATCGGATCTTGGAAAACCATTGAAATATCGTTACCCCTAATATCCTGCATTTCTCTGACAGAAAAGTTTAGTAAATTCTTTCCCATATATAGAATTTCACCTTCATACCGAGTGGATGCTTCATTAAGGAGTCTTAATATGGATTCTGCCGTTACACTCTTTCCACACCCTGACTCGCCCACTACTCCAACCGTTTCTCCGGCATAAACGGTAAAAGAGACTCCGTCTACTGCTGTAACAGTACCCCACTCGGTTTGAAAATGGGTTTTTAGCTCTTTAACCTCTAATAGCTTTTCACTCATGTTTCCACCTCCGTTGCCTATGATTTTCCAGCTTTATTGTGATGAGGGTCCAAAAGGTCGCGCAGGCCATCCCCAAACAAGTTTAGGCCCAAAACGGTCAGCATAATGGCTACTCCTGGGAAGACAGTCATCCACCAAGCATTGTAAATGACCATTTTACCGTCATATAGCAAGTTACCCCAGCTAGGAGCCGGCGCCGGAGTTCCCGCCCCAAGAAAGCTTAATGCGGCTTCTGTTATGATCGAGTCGGCAAATATAAAAGTAGCCTGGACAACCAAGGGTGATATCACATTGGGAGCCATGTTAGACCATATAATTCTGGTAGAGCTAGCGCCTTGAGACCGTAGCGCTTCAATGTATGTTTGCTCCTTGACGACTAAAGCCGCCGAACGTACCGTTCGTGCTACATAAGGGGTAAAGACAATACTTAACGCAATAATGACATTTTCAATCCTCGGTCCCATGGCTGCCATGATAGCAATTGCCAGTAAAATAGCCGGAAAAGCCATCAGTCCATCACAAACTCTCATCAAAATGTTATCCAGCGCATGGAAATAAGCGGCATAGAGCCCGATAATCATTCCAAGGATAGATGTAATCAAAGAGACTGAAAGCCCCACTCCTATAGACACTTTTGCTCCATGTGCCACTCTGCTGAGAAGATCTCTGCCATAGTTATCAGTCCCCCAAAAATATTCCGAACTGGGGGCAAGCAACCGATTTTTCGCATGCAGATCATAAGGATCATGTGGGGTTATCAATGGACCGATAATAGTAAATAAGAGTATAAGAATAATAATGATACTTCCGGTAAGGGCTAATTTATTTGATAAAAAACGGCGAACCATTAAATGACGCCGTTCTTTTTTCATTTTTTGTGCCACATTTGACAATCCCAATTCATCTTTAAAAGTTGATGTATGCATGAGATGTCCCTCCTTTCTACTTCTTTGCTAATCGCACACGCGGATCAATCACACTGTAAAGCAAATCAATGACCAGATTAATGGCGACATAACTAATCGCTATGAGTAGAACAGACCCCTGAATCACCGCAAAATCGCGCCGTTCCACAGAATTAACAATTAACTGTCCTATTCCCGGAATATTAAATACCGTCTCCACTACAGCTGCCCCTGCTATGAGAGTGCCAAATGTTTGGCCAATGACGGTTAAGATAGGGATAAAAGCATTTTTAAGCGCATGCTTATAAACGATAATGATTTCTTTGACTCCTTTTGAGCGGGCTGTTTTGATATAATTCGCATTTAAAATATCTAACATGGTGGATCGTGTCATTCTGGCAATCAGTGCCGCCTGCATAGAGCCCAAAGCGATCGTTGGCAATAGTAAATATCTTACATGCTGGAACAGTCCATCACTTACTGGTTTATATCCTGCAACCGGAAGTATTTTTAGCTTTACAGCAAAAAACAATATGAGAAATAATCCTAATAAAAAGCTGGGTACGGAAATCCCCATCAAGGAGAAACCCATAAACGTCTGATCTATGATTGTGCCTCGCTTTCTGGCAGCTATTACCCCTAGAGGAATAGCAAGTATGACCGCAAAAAGCTGTGCCATTACAGCTAAAGAAAAAGTCGGTCCCAGATGTAACATGAACGCTTGCAAGACAGATTCATCCATGAAGTAAGAATATCCAAGATCTCCTTGTATAATTCCAAGCAACCACTTCGCAAATTGTTCGTAAAGCGGGAGGTTAAGGCCGAGCTGCTCTCGAAGCTCGGCAACCTCGGCGGGACTTGCATCCGGACCCAATATGACAGCAGCAGGGTCACCAGGCGTTATGTGGATAAGAAGAAAAACAACAACGGAAACAATCATTAATACAGGAATCAACGAAAGCAACCGCTTTAGTATATATCCCTTCAAATGTCTCACCACTCTCTGAATACTGGCTATTTTTTCTCAACATTCCATAAGATGATTCCTTGTAAAAAACCCATGCCTTCAATATTTGAACGAGTAGCAGTAATGGTCGTTTTATTGCCAAATTTAATGATGGGCAAATATTGATAGAATTCTTCTTGAAGCTGAGCAAAGTATTTCTTGGCTTCCTCTTGAGAAGCACTCCTATTAATTTGATCTAGCAATTCATCAATCTCGGGACTGTCACTCCATCCCGGCCATTCCTTGGCGGAATCTAAAAATGAATACTTAGCCGGGATTTGCTCGGTTGGAAACCCTGTCACAAAAATATCAAAGGCATTTGGATCCTCTCGCTTTTCCAATAGAGTTGGCCAATCATAAACATCCAGCTTAACCTTCATGCCAATCTTCTCAAGTTCTTGTTGAACGACAACCGCGGCATTATAGTGATCTTCATAATCTCTGCTCGTCAACATCACAATTTCTTCACCGTTGTATCCGGCATCTTTAAGGATTTTTTTCGCCTTTTCTTTATCATTTTGGTTATATTGATCTTTACCTGCTTCGCTATACCAACTTTCTTGATCCTTGATCATTAACCCATGTTCTAATTCATAGTAATTTTCATTTGTAAATGAAGCTTTAAGCACTTCTTCCAAATCCAATGCCGCATTCACTGCCTGACGGGCAGTTACATTTTTAAAAAGGCCTTGCTTCTTATTAAATACAATCCCATTGAAACCATTGTGATCAACATAGATGGTCACATCCGCATTAGCTTCCAGCTGTTCCCCATTATCAAATGGGATCGCATTGGCCACATCATATTCTCCTGTCTGGATGCCAGCCAATCTTGTGGAAGCGTCTGTGATAAATTGAAAATAAATATCATCGACGAGCGCTTCTTTTTTACCAGCCAAGCCACCACTTTCCTTTTCTAATGATTGGTAATCTTCAAATTTTTCCAAATGGATGTATTGATCCGTTTTCCATTCTTTAAACTGAAAAGGGCCGGTTCCAATAAATTCAGATAAACCTTTCTCTGTTGCCCCTTCATTGACTTCCTTAGGCACAATAACCGCGGATTGTCCCGGATCAGCGAGCATGGCAAGAGCTGTTGAAAGCCGTTCAGGCATTTCCAATACGACGGCGTTTTCGCCGCTTTCTTTAAAAGTCGCCTTTGAGAAATAAGCTTTTCCCATCGGGGTCGTATCTTTCCAACGATTCATGGAAGAAACTACGTCTTCAACAGTCATCTCATCCCCATTGTGGAACTTTATGCCTTTTCTTAATTGAAACGTGATCGTTTTTCCATCATCACTCACCTCATATGACTCAGCCAGCATTGGTTCAACTTCAAATTTTTGATTAAAAGTAACCAGTGACTCAAAAACATGTCTTGTAATATCTCTTGTTGCGACAGCAGAGGTTAATAACGGATCCATGGTCGGCGGCTGAGCATTATAAGCAACCTGCAGCTCCCCTCCTGTTACTTTTCCGCCGTTGTCAGACTGTTTGGTAGTTGCATCTTTTCCAGATGAACAACCAAATAAAGAAATAACCAAAAGCATAACCAATACTAGAACATTACTCTTCTTCATACGTATTCCCCTCTTTTCTCAAATGGCAATGTAATGTTTTTCCTTTTATGTCATGGGGTTATCACGTTCACATTGTCCTCCGGTGCCGGAATCCCGATCAATCGTGACATTACGATTTCGTATTCCTCACTTTTGATGGAACATAATCGCTTCTGTAATATCCGTACATAACGATTCACCATCCATGTCCCGAAGCCAATACTATAACTGAACTGCGAACAACAGAATGAGAGGGGGTCCCATGATCGACCATGCCCCTCTATCTCCTGGCGGCAAGAATTACAAAGAAAAACACAATGATAATGGAAGTATTTTGAAAGCCAAGATGACAAAATGGCTGGGTCAATGCATTAAGAGCGCTTTCAAAACCAATAGCTCCTTAACCAGGGATCTTCAAATCTCTTTTATACACCCGATGGTTAATTAAATACGGAACGAAGGCAGGTCCAAACCCGCTCCATTCTAACTTTTCTACATCCTACGGGGCAGCATCTGTCCCCAGAATGACTGCCCCTAGTGTAAGGTGATCAAAAAGAAAACGACTACAGCTTCAACGAGCAAAGCCGGTCAGGGATATTATTATTGAAATATGAAAAATATAAGAGAAATACTCTTTAAAAAATCACAATGATACATGTACAACAATTTTACGGCTCAATTTTTCTTAAACAGCCGACTAATCGGTACTTCCAAGACATCAGAAATTTTTTCAAGGGTTGCAATCGATGGATTAATTCGCCCCAATTCAATTCTGCTAAGAGATTCCTGGCGAATATTGATAATCTCGGCTAATTTAGCTTGGGTCATATTTTTTTCTTCTCTTAATTGTTTAATCTGAAATCTTGACAAGTACATCACCTTTATAGTTTGAGTTGTTCTTGTTGACCTTCCTATTTGTTGGTACAATCTACTTATGATGTAATACATCATAAAAAATAGTTTGAAATTCAAAGCGGTTAGTTATTTTTGTTTGCAATATTCAAATAATAACGGATGAGTCACTTGACGACTATGTATGTTTCATATTGATGTATACACGTTTTGAGCCGTTTTTACACCCCTCTCTTTTAATAGCCCTTTAATTCATGTTACGTCATATTATATTGAATTAAATTCAATATGTCAACGGAAAGTTTTAATGAATTTCCAGTTTGTTTTGCGTTCATTGAATAAAATTCCATCCAAGTTGGTGAATATCATGATTAACGTAGGAAAACGTATAAAAAGTCTCCGAGAACAAGCGAATATGTCCGGACGCCTGCTCGCAGAAAAGACAAACCTAGACCCTTCCCAAATCTCTAAAATAGAAAAAGGTGTCAGTAAACCATCCCTAGATGCCCTTGAAAGAATTTGTAAGGTATTAAACATTAGTCTTTCAGAATTTTTTTCTGATAGCGCAAACGAACAAACCGCAGAATATAAAGAGTTTATTGAAACCATGAATGCTCTGACACCGATGCAACGAAAATTACTAAGCCAGTTTATTCAAACATTTAAAACGGAGTAGACAGAAGCCCAAACAAAAATCCGAAGGTTACTGAGTAAACTTCGGATTTTTATTTTTAAATACAGTATGTAACTGTCTTATCAACGTCACAACCCTCTTTTCCGTCAACATATTTTGGGGGTTGTGCGTGGCTGACTTTATGATAATATAGAAGAGGTTTTTACGAAAATAAAGAGGGACGAACGACATGTGGTTTATTTTTTCTATCTTAACAGCCATTTCTTGGGGCGCCGCCAATCTGTATTATAAAAAAGGTTCCGATAGCAGCGACAAATACAGTCATCTTAAAATTGTTACGATGGTTGGTTTTGTCATGGGGATTCATGCTGTTTCCTATATGCTAATCAAAGGGATCGCCTTTGACCCTTTTGATATGATTCGGTATTTTCCGGTTTCGGCACTGTATATTTTGTCGATGACAATCGGGTACGTCGGATTGAGATATATTGAATTGTCTATTGCCGCACCTGTGCAAAACTCTTCAGGAGCTGTCAGCGCAATTTTATTATTTATTTTCTTTCCACGGGAAATGAGCTTAATCAACATTCTTGGAATCGTCACCGTAACAGCCGGAGTGATCGGACTGGCAATTTTGGAAAAACAGGGTGAAATAGAAAGCTTGCGGGCCAGCAATGCGGTCATCCCCAAAAAATACCAAATCGGCATATTGGCCATCACTTTCCCTATTCTCTACAGTATTTTCGATGGCTTAGGCACATTCGTAGATGGCATGTATTTGGATGAATTAAAACTGATCAGTGAAGATTCGGCTTTACTTGCCTATGAATTCACATTCTTTATTGTCGGCCTACTTTCCTATTTATATGTCAAAATTATTAAAAAAGAGCCATTTGTGATACTTAAAGAGCATGATAAAGGATTGGCTGCCATCTTAGAAACAATCGGACAATTCTTCTATGTTTTCGCGCTGGCAGGCAATGCCATCATCGCCGCCCCGCTGATTGCAGCCCATGGCATATTCTCGGTGGTCTTATCGCGGATGTTTCTCAATGAGGTGTTGAGCAAGCGTCATTATGTCATGATCGCCATTGTCATGCTGGGAATTATTTTACTAGGGATCGCGGAAGGGCTTGGGGAGTAGTCGAAATGCCCAGCCTGCAGCCAACTTTCATCAACAAGTTTATAGCCCGAACCGGGTGGACAAAAAAAACAGGCCCCAAGTAGGGGCCTGTTTCCAACCTTTTAATAAACTTTTTGTACGTTTGTAGCTTGTGGGCCGCGCTGGCCTTGTTCAACTTCAAAAGTGACACTTTGACCCTCGTCTAAAGATTTGAACCCTTCACTTTGGATAGCTGAGAAATGTACGAATACATCGTCTCCTTCTTCTCTTTCGATGAAACCGAAACCTTTCTCTGCATTAAACC
Source organism: Siminovitchia sp. FSL H7-0308 (assembly GCF_037980985.1). NCBI lineage: Bacteria > Bacillati > Bacillota > Bacilli > Caryophanales > Bacillaceae > Siminovitchia > Siminovitchia sp. FSL H7-0308. Next base: position 342,119 of record NZ_CP150282.1, on the reverse strand, counting down.
ACTTAACTTTACCTTGTTCCAAAACATTTCCTCCTGGTGCGCTTGTTCGCACATATGTTACTATCCTTGCTCTAATACCTTAGACGAAAAACAAAATCTGAGAGAGCAAAAATAACTCTTCTCTAGAATACCAGACAAATCATAAAATAGCAAGTTTCTGGACGATGCATTTTCCTAATCCAGGTGAAAAAAGCCTATTTTTTCGAAACCTTGAAGATCTTGTTAATAAGGTATTTAGCCTACAGACAGGTCCTTGTGAGCGATGAAAAAGTATCCTTCCAAAAATAGGTAAAGAAAACGATACGAATAAGCAAGCAAATTCACCAAAACAGTAAGTAAGTCTTGTCGGAAAAAAATGAAGAAGAGACGGAGTAAGGGACATTTCCAAATATAGTCACCTGGTTTCACCAAACCAAGTAGAATGAGCTGATTTTTCCCTATGTTCCCCTGTTGAAAAGTTTGATTTGGCTTCCCGGAGCGTTCCCTAATGAAGAAGATGATCTTTCTCTTGGACTGCTCCTGCTTGTCCTTTTGTACGGAAGGCGCGGCACATAAACCAGTTGGAAAAGCAAATAGAGTTAGAGTCTGAAAAAACGGGTGACCAATCAGATAAAACATTGGTAAAAAGGGGCTTAAAAATATGGGCAACACGGGGATTACAAAACATTTCCTTATCTCAATTCCGAAACGAAAGAATATAACGGCGATAATAAAAAACTGGCCAAAACTGCCCGTGGTGTCCGATCAAAAAAGCGAGTCCAGGACATTATCAAAAGTAAGAGGAAACGATACTCCACTCCCCTTTTGTTTGATATCTATACCCCCGGCTTCAGCCGGGGGACTTCTTCAACTCGGTTTTTCATTTACATCAAGGCTTCCTGTAGTAAATCCACTATATGAACTGCCCGAACTCCGCGCAGGTTCTCTCTTTCTATTCCAAGCTTCATTTGCAGTAGACAGCCTGGATTGGCCGTTACAATGGTTGTTGCATTCGTCTCTTTTATAACAGTCATTTTTTGATTAAGAATATTCATTGATGATTCGGGTTCTACAATGTTATAGATGCCGGCTGATCCGCAACAGCTATCAGCATTTTCCATTTCACAGAACTTGGCCCCCTTGATGGATTTCAATAATTTCCGGGGCGCTTCATTGACATGCATGACATTCCGTAAATGGCAGGAATCCTGAAAAGTGATGATCTGTTCATCTAAAACCAGACGGTTTTCTTTATGAAAAGAAACTTCATAAAGGACGCTTGATATGTCTTTGATCTTTTTCGCGACTTCTTTTACCCGTCCTTCCCAGCCAGGTTCATCTTTTAGCAAGTGGTCATAATCGGACAAGAAAGCACCGCAACCTCCGGCATTGGTAACGATATAATCAACATGCTCTTTTTCAAAAGCTTCAATGTTCTGTTTGGCCATTTTTTTCGCCAGCTCTTTTTCGCCGCTATGTCCGTGCAACGCCCCGCAGCATACTTGTGTCTGAGGGATAACGACTTCACACCCTGCTTTTTGCAATAGCTTGATTGTCGCATCATTTGTTTCCCGAAAAACTGTATCCATTAGGCAGCCGGTAAAAAACGCGACTGTTGCTTTTTTTATACTGTCAGGCTTTACTCGCGTTATGCGCTTTGTCATGTTTGTTTTCTTTGGAACTTCAGGCAGTACTCTTTCCATTTCTCTTAAATGGTTGGGAAAAAGGTGTAAAAAGCCAATTTTACGAACCGCTTTTTGCAGGCCGGAGCGTTGATAAAATCCAATGAGACTTGTGATATTTTCTATGTTGTTCTGGTTCGGAAAAAGGTGTTTGAAAACCGCTTGATGAACGAGTTGGCTTGACAGGGAACGCTTTTTATTTTGGTTGATGATGTCTCGAGCTTCCTCCAATAAAAATCCATAGTTCACCCCCGCTGGACATACGGGTTCACAAGCTCTGCATCCTAAACACAGATTCAAAGATCTTTCAAATTCATCATCCGGTTCTATTAAACCATCGTAAACCGCCTTCATTAAGGCGATTCTTCCTCTTGGCGATTGGCTTTCCTTATATCCTGAAACAATATATGTTGGGCAAGATGGCAAACAAAAGCCGCATCTCATACAGTTGAGCAGCTCTTTCTCGTCCATTCGCTCTTGAAAACCCTTTTGAATATTTTCCATTTCCGTCATTGTCGTCATCTCGATACTACCACCCGTTTTCGAGTATCTTTTGCAAACATTTTACCGGGATTCATAATATGATTGGGATCCAAGGCATCTTTGATCGATTTCATTACATTGACGCCTGATTCGCCAAGCTTCCATTCCAAATAAGGAGCCTTCACAATCCCTACTCCGTGTTCTCCAGTAATTGTCCCGCCCAACTCAATCGCTTTATCAAATATTTCATCGAACGCATTTTCCACCCTTTGCATTTCATCCTTGTCCCGTACATCTGTCGGACAAGTTGGATGCAGATTTCCATCCCCGGCATGACCAAAAGTACATATGTTTATTTGATGCTTATTGGCTATTTCATTAATGGCCATCACCATTTTAGCTATTTCCGACCGCGGAACAGTCGCGTCCTCCAATATGGTCGTTGGCTTCATTCTTGCGAGTGCGGATAAGGCATTTCTTCTGGCCGTCCGTAAGGCTTCAGCTTCATTTTCTGTTTGGGCGATTTGAATGGAATATGCATTCTCACTTTTACATATTTCCTCTATTTTTATCATATCTTTTTCAACACTGTGTCCTTCCCCGTCCTGTTCAATCAGCAATACGCATTTTACGTCTGTCGGAAGACCGATTCGTGAATAATCCTCCACCACTTTTAATGTAGGTTGATCCAAAAACTCCAAAGTTGCCGGTATCACTTTGTTTGCGATAATTTTCGAAACGGACCGTGCCGCATCTTCTAAATCTTGGTAATGGACAAGCATGGTCTTTTTCGTTTTAGGAATTGGAATAAGCTTTAAGGTAGCTTCAGTTATAATCCCTAATGTCCCTTCCGAACCAATAAACAATCTTGTCAAATCATAGCCGGCAACATCTTTGGCAAGCTTGCCGCCTGTTCGGACAATTTCACCGTTTGGAAGAGTAACCTCCAGCCCCAACACATAGTCCCTGGTGACACCATATTTAAGGCCTCTTAATCCCCCGGAATTTTCATTCAAATTTCCTCCAATGGTTGATATTTTCATGGAGCTAGGGTCAGGCGGATAGAATAGTCCTTTTTTTTCCACCTCCCGTATCAGATCCAAAGTAATGACCCCCGGCTGGCAGGTGACTGTCAAGTTTTCCTCATCAATCTCCAAAATCTGATTCATATGATTGAAAAGGATGACGATGCCTCCCTTAACAGGACAAGTACCGGCGCATAGATTTGTTCCTGATCCTCTGGGGATGACGGGGATTTTGTATTCATTGCATAAAGCTAGTATTTTAGCCACTTCTTCCGAACTCCTTGGCGACACAACAGCATCGGGCATTGATTGGTAGTCTGGTGTAGCGTCATATGAATATACGAGTCTTTCAACTTGGGAATCGACAAAGTTCTCCGCCCCCGTTATATTGATCAAGTGTTCCTTTATCTGAGAGGTAAGCATGACAAGCCCCCTGTTTTTTAATTTTCAATACATTATAGAAGATATTCTTCTCGCAATCTATGTATGATGATATAATTAAAAGGCAAATCATACGCTTTTTCTTGTGTGTTTATCCAAAGGAGTGAATACAAGTGGAATTATCACCAAAACTGGCTTCCAGAATCACTTCTGAAGTACGCCAAGTCATGAAAGAGGATATTATACTAATGGGTATAAACGGATTCATTATATCGTCTACAGAAAAAAGCAGAGTCGGTTCTTTTCACGAAGGTGCCGAGATCGTCATTAACACAAAGAAAAAGCTCTATATCGATAAAGAAAAGGCGATGACCTTGAAGGGGGTAAAAGCCGGTATCAATATGCCCATTATGTTTAACCATCAAGTGATTGGCGTTGTCGGCATTACCGGCAATCCAAAAAAAGTGGAGCCATATGCTGAGTTAATTAGAAGAATGACAGAGCTTATCATACAAGAAGCTTTTTATACCGAAAGACATGAATGGGAAATAAGAGGTATCGAATCCTATATTCATGAATGGTTGAACGTCGTCTCCATTGATAATGAGTTTTTGGAAAACGGCATGATGCTGGGAATTCCGGTTGCTTCCCCGCTTATTTGCGCCCTCATACATTTGGATATCAAAAAGGTATCCAACTATGAAATGAGCAAATTGCAAAAAGATGTCATTGTACTGTTTCATTCCATCTTTGGTGAAAATAATTCCTTTATAATCCGCTGGGGACAAGAAAATTTTCTAGTTTTGAAAAAAGCCGGTCCTGCCTATAGTAAAAGCGCATTCCACTATCAATTAAAAAGGTTTAAAGACTCTTTCGAGCGAAGACACCTTCAATCCTTGTCCATCGGTGTTGGTAAAAATATATGCAAACATCATATCAAGAAAACATATAAAGAGGCCCAAAAAGCGTTAAAAGTTGCTCAAAAAAGCAAGGGCATCGTATTTTACGATGATTTAATTCTTGAAATCATACTAGAAGATATATCAGCAGAAATACAAACCGAATTTTTAAAACAAACCATTTACAAAATGAAAGAGGAAAAGCATTTAATTTATACCCTGCAACAATATATAAAAAATAATCAGTCCATTAAAAATACAGCCGAAGCGATGAACATACACATCAACACTCTGCATTACCGTTTAAATAAGATTGAGGAACTTATAGGAATTAATCCCAAAACAACGGAAGGAGTTGTGATATTATATATCGCCTCGATGCTGTTAAATCCGAATTTCTGACCATCATAAAGTGAAACTTCATTCAGTAGGCGTTTTCTTCCATCTCCTACTGAATGTTAGTTGAACGAATCGGGCATTTAGGTGCCGTTTTCTCCCACTTGGACTTTTTGTATCAACTCAGGTCTTGAAATGGTGTAGATGGCACCTTAGATGCGGAATAAAAGTAATGAGGACCGAGTTTCCTCGATCCTTGTCAAGCCTTAAACAGAGATTTCTTTTTTCGCTTTCAATAGCTTAAAAAATTCTCTCATGAAACCTGGCAAGTCCGGCCAGGCATGTCCTGAAACTATATTACCGTCCACATGCAGCATCTTTTCCATATAGATGGCCCCCGATGCCTCCACTTCCGGCCTGCAGGCTGAGTATGCCGTCATCTCTCTGTCCTTAATATACTCCCTGACTGTCGTTAAGACGAGCTGGCCATGACAGATGACCCCAACAGGCTTTTTTTCTTGTAAGAAATGAGCCGTTATTTCCTGAACCTTCGGGTTCATTCGAATATATTCCGGAGCACGTCCGCCCGGTATGATAAGACCGTCATAATCATTTGGATCAATCTCATCTACAGAAGCATGGGACTCGATCTTATATCCCCACTTTTCAGTAAATGTCTCCATCTCGGGAAGGAAATCATGGATAACTGTCTGAAGCTTTTTCTTTGTGGGAGAAGCGATTGTACAGTCAATGTTTTCTTCAATACAGCGATAATAAGGATAAAATACTTCTAAAGCCTCTACAGCATCTCCAGTAAGGATCAATACCTTTTTGCTCATTCTTCTCACCATTCCTTTTTTATTTTTAATGAACCGGATCAGATAAAGATCCGTTTATTCCTTAACCAAGTCGACTTCTTCGGAAGGAGGCAAATTGTATCTCTCCTCCAACAATCCCCGGCAATAGTGAGCATTAAATTCCATGCTCATACGTGTTCTTTTAGCCCCTCGCAGATAATCCTTAAACACTTTTTTCGTTAACGGCTCTTCCTCCGGAGTTGTAACAGCTAGGAGGCTGGAGTGATGTAATGCCTTCTTTTTTTCCAAATACTTATTTCGAAGCAGCCTGCCTTTCTCTGACAATGGTAAATTTTTTAATGTTTGAATGGACAGACCTATTATCTCTTCCTCAGTCATTCCCCTGTTAAGAAGATGCTTTAACAGCTTTTCCTGCCTGGCGTAATAGGCCTTAATATCGAATGTCCGGCGCAAATCCTCGAGATCCCCGTCAGATAATCCACTAAAAACCTCATTGAATGACCGCCGATTTGTCACACCTTTATTTATTTCGTCTGAAGCACAATGGTCCAGCAAACTAACTTGTACAGTTGTCACCCAATCGAGTTCTGAAACATATTTTCTTATATCTTCAGCCATGATATAGGCAAAATTTGGAGAGCACCAATAAGTGGGCAAGCGGAAAACAACATGAACGGATGGGCCGTTTATTTCAACGCGGTCGATGAAATTCAAGTCGGTGAGTGGCTCGTCCAGTTCGGGATCATATACTTTTTCAAGCATTTGGTAAACTTCTTCCTCTTTTGTCATCGCTATGCAACACCTCCCAAACCATTCGTTGTGCAAAATACAAGAACTCATCAAACCATCTGTACTGGCAATGGGCTGTTTTTTAATTTTTCCTTTTGTTCTTCAATATTAATGTTATATAATCTTGCAACATTTTCAGCTAAAATTTTCTTTTTCACATCAAGATCAAACGTAACACCAGTCTCTTCTTGAATATCTTCCGGAAGCTCTAATTCCAAGAACTTTTCAATGAGCCATTTTGGTTCCCAAATGGCATAGTCACTTCCGAAGATAATCCGATCTTCATCAAGCCAATACAATAGTTCGCTAATTATTTCAGCAAAATACCGCGGTCGTGTGTGAATTAAAGCAATGGCAACAGACAATCCGGCATAAACATTTTTTTCTTGTGTAGCAATCCAGCAAAAATCATCCAATCTGGGAAGCCCGACGTGTTCTACGATAAAGTTCAATTCAGGGAAACAGCTTGCCGCATCGTCCACATCTGCCACGTCAAAGGCATCACGGTTCAGCGGGGTGATGGTTGGTCCTTTATGGATATGGATATTTTTAATTCCCATCTCTTGACATTTTTCCAAGTATCTTTTGGACCAATCATCTGAAAGCTTGTATCCCTTGGAATTTCCATACCAATCTGCTGTATATAATTTTACTCCTTGCCAACCATACTTTTCCTTATTTTCTTCCAACTCCTTTAACCCCCTGTCCCCATGCCGAGGATCAAAGCCTCCATTACAAATGAAACGGCCCGGGAACTGCCTGGATAACTCTTCATTCACATCGTAATCGCCAAAACCATTCTTATAAAACTCGCTTAATAAAACCGGCTGGAAAATGGCGATGTCCGCATACCCTCTAACAAATACATCTTCTACCAACTTTTCCGGGGAATATGTGTCGAATTCTTCCCTTGACCACAAGAATTCTTTTGGGCTCAAGTTTTTGTGATAATCATAGAAGCAATTAATGAATTGCTCCCCATGGATGTTTAATCGATTTTCTTTCCTTGCGTCCCATAAAGCGATATGGGCATCAATTACGAAAATTTCTTCCCCGTTCGGTACTTTAATCAACTTCATTCCTCCTTGTTACATTTTTTTCCATCATGAAGAATGTCAGCTATTTCATTAGATGCAAGGCGTATGCAGTTGTCAGACTCTTTTCATTACTTTATTTGATCTTAACAAAATTTTTAAACATTTTGAATATATGAACAAACAAAAAACCGTCCAATAGCTTCTACTTTTTTGGTATGAATGAACAAAAAACAATTCTTTATTTGTTCAATATCTCCGAAGGGAAAAAGAGGAAGTACCTGAAAACCTATGGCGGCAAGGGCGAAAATAGCCGAATACTGAAAATGCTGGTTACTTTATCAAACCACGACAAAACGCAAGCACTTTATTTAAATAGAGTGTTTTGAGGGTTGAATAGCGCCCCTGCATAACACAATACTTGTGAAAACAAGATTGAAGAAAATGTTCTGTCAACCGCTTATTTCCTTGTATACTAGTCTTAGGTACATAGTAAAAGCAAAGGAGAAAAAACGATGAACCAAGCTGCCAAAACATATTGGAATGATTATTGGAAGGGACAGGAGAAGCCCGCATCTGTCAGCGCCTGGCAATTTGGGGCTGATGCGGACCACTTGGCCCAGCTGGTCATAGATGGCGTAAAAACCGCAACTTGTTCAAGCTTTGTTTCTTATGAGGTTGAAAATGAACCGGTACCATCTGTTGGTGATTACAGCATTATTCTCAACAGTCGTGATGAGCCGGTGGCCATCATTCAGACAGTTGAAGTTGACATCATGCCGATGAAAAATGTTCCCGAAGATTTTGCTGCCGCGGAAGGTGAGGGGGACGGGACATATGCATATTGGAAGCATACCCATGTCAAGTATTTTTCAGAAGAATTAAGCCGAATGGGGCTTGAGTTTTCAGAAGAAATGCTGCTAGTGTGCGAACGGTTTCAGCTAGTTGATGTAAAACAATAAATGATCCGTTCATTGTAAAACAATAGGGAGATGTCCAAATGAAAAACTGATGGCTTCTAAAAGGACAGTCTGTTTTTGTTGAAGAGCATCATCTTTTTTTCATGCTTGCACGAAAAATTGAAAGGAGACGACCGCTGGTCATGTCCACTGACCACGGAACATCTCCCTTCGTAAAGCAAGTCGTTCGGTCGCCCGTCATGTATTTTTTTATCAGGCGACCAGGTTCGATCTCATACTTGTGCCGTTTTCGGCTTTGGGCTTCTTTCAAAATGATCTAGCGGGTATAGCGGCCGTTTCAGTTTTTTATAATCAAAGATCGTGAAATCGAGTGTTGTTAATCCGGGTGAATCTAATGTGATGATTTCGCGGGCTATTGGTTCAAAAGCGGCTCTGAAATGCTGGCTTGACTTAAATGCAACAAGATTATAATTCGCTATGTCTATCCCATGAAGTAAAAAGTTTTGTTCGTCTAAAACTTGGGATTTGACGAACAAACGATGATATCAAGCCCCTCAACAACTAATCGAGCTGATTTGCCAAGGTTGTTTTTCATTCCCTTCCACATAGGGGATGATTGGTAAAATACACTGTCAGTGAGTGTTTTCACATAAGCATTTATTTCTAATGGCTTTCCATGGAGGTGATCTGTCTTTCCTCCCAGCCTAACTTGAATATTGGCACCGACTCCTGCTTGATGAGCTTTATTGGCCACTTCGGTATCGTAAATATACCCAAAGCAGCTGTCGGTTAATGATGCGTCAAGCACTTTGTGCCAAATATCATATAACTGGATGAAGGATTGAAAAGGCGCTTCAAGTTGAGGGCAGATATCCGGGTGGAGACACAACAGGAGATGGTATTTACGCAGGATCGGTGCATGGAACAAATAAATCCTTGTTTAAAGGAAACTTTAACAAACCTTTAAGAAGGATACTGTAAAAGCTATCATTAGGTGTGCAAAAAAGCCATGCTTAAAAAATAAGCATAGCTTTAAAATCGAAGGTTGGTCTGGTTTATCCTATTTTTGTTAAGAGTTCATCCAGGCGCTCGTATTGTGAAGAGACTCCCTCAACTACTCCCATTTCCATGGCTTTCTGAAGCGCTTCTACAGACGGGAACTCCGTTTTGATAGTAACCTTTGTGACTCCTTCTTGTTCAGTAAAGACCATTGATGCTGACATTTCCGGCATATCTTCGACCGAATTTCCATCTTTATCGCAAAAAACATCTGTGTATACGATTTTCTCAGGAACAATCATTTCATGAAATAACATCTTGCCCCAAGACTCTTGTTGATAATACTCACCCATGTTTGGGTCGGTGCATGTCATGCAATAATGCCAAATGCCGCCGGGCTTAAACTCAAAACTGACGCTTTTCGTCTGCCACCCTTTAGGTCCCCACCATTTTTCCAAATGTTCTTGTTCCGAAAAAGCCGTAAATACAAGCTCTCGCGGAGCCTGAAAACTCCTCTCTATAATAAGAATTTTTCCTTCGGCAACCGCTCTTACCTTATTTACTGTATTATGATCAGTCATGTCATTTCTCCTTAGCAGAAGTTATTTTTGAAACATACTTTTCAACTATTCTACAAAACGATCATGTACGGAGGCATTGAAAACTCTATTGACAATGATACTTCTGCTCGAAAGGAAATTTTGCTGGCTGTGCGTTGATCAGCCATCGCCATTTTTGAGCATTTCATCCAAATAATCATCCAAACGGTCGAGTCTTTCTTCCCAGATGTGCCGATATGAAGCTAACCATGCGTCTAAAACGATAAATGGTTCAGGCCGCAATGTATAAAAGCGGCGGTTCGCATCTGGGTGTACTTCCACAATTCCCGCAGAGCTGAGAACGCGGAGATGTTTGGATGCCTGAGGCTGACGAATTTGCAAACGATCGGCAATTTCTCCAACGGTAAAGGGGCCTTCCCGCAAAAGTTCAACAATCCGCAAGCGGTTAGGTTCCGCAAGTGCGCTCAAAGTTGTCGTATCCATAATTGAACCCACCCTTATCTTCCGTTATTTATCCATCACTCCCAACATGTATGGATTAAAAATCAAGATGATTCATATTTTCTTGCTTATTTCAAATATACCTTATAAGGAATATTCTTGTAAAGGAATACTCCAAAAAAAAGTTGGTTTTTCTTTCTGACCCAATGACGAACTGCATTTCTGGACAAAAAGCAGATACGAATAGAAAAGACTTAGTCATTTTGAAGGCTTGATGAAAAATCTTCAAGCCTTACCTCAGAAGAAAGCACTCTTGCAGCCGGGATTTCTTTTTAGATGGCGTCGGAAACCAAGGCTTTATCTTCTTATTTCTAGATATTATATGACTGGATTCTTCAACTTCCGGCAACACTTTTCAAACTGCTTCTGCTCCAAACCACCATCGGGATAATGAGTAAGGAAATCATCCCGCCCGCAATTGACAACGTGGTATAGCTTGTTTGCGCTGCAATAATGCCCGAAATTCCCCCGCCAAGCGCTCCTGAAAGAGCAATAAACACATCAACTGCCCCTTGTGTCTTGGCCCGGGTAGCCAAACTTGTTGCATCAACGATGAGGGCTGTTCCACTAATAAGGCCAAAGTTCCATCCAAGCCCCAGCAATGCCAAGGAAAAAATAAGCGTAACCAAGGAATCGCTCGGGGCGATAGCCGGTAATGCTCCCGCAAAAAGTAATGTGATTCCCGAGGCGACAGCCATTGTGCCGCGCCCAAATTTATCGACAAGGATACCGGTAATCAAAGATGGCAGATACATGGCACCGACATGGATGCCAATGACTAATCCCACCCTGGATAAATCATGTCCGTGATTTTCCATATGTACAGGTGTCATTGTCATAATGGCAACCATCACAAATTGAGATAAAACCATTACTGTAAAGCCTACCGCGATCCCCTTGCTATTTGTTTTTTCAAGGGCCTTTTCCTTTATCTGATTCGCTTCCACTCGTTCACTAGTAATGGCTCTTGCTACAAAGAGGGGATCAGGGCGAAGGAAGAAAAGAAGGATCAGTCCTGCTAGAAAATATGCAAAGGAGGCCAAGATAAACGGACCGGCCAAGGATGGGATGCCGATTGCTTCAGCAAAGTCTCCCATGACATTGACCAAATTGGGACCTGCCACAGCACCCAAAGTCGTAGCCACCATGGCAATACTCACGGCTGTAGCACGCTGTGTCGAACCGGCCAAGTCTGTACCCGCGTAACGCGCTTGTAAATTTGTAGCGGTTCCGGCGCCGTAAATCAATAGTGAAGCAAACAGCAGATAAACATGACTCGTGATAGCGGCGATCACTACACCCGCAGCCCCGAGCGCTCCAGCAAAGAACCCCCCTGCCAGTCCAATGCGGCGGCCAAAACGTTGAGAAATACGTCCTACAATAAATGCCGATCCAGCAGACCCCAATGTAAACAAAGCAACCGGAACTCCGGCAAAACTGTTCGAGCCGAGCATTTCCTGCGCAAGCAATGCTCCAACAGTTATCCCTGCGGCGAGTCCCGCGCCCCCGAAAATTTGTGAAATGACTACAATGATTAACGTCCTGCGATATAATTCCATTTGCTTTTCAGAGGACTCAATATAAGCGGATTGCTCAGCTTTGTGTGGCATTGTTATTCCTCCTTTTCAGGTTCTTTCTATTACATTCATATGTTGAAGTGTCCCAATGATTGAAAAACACTTAATGAGGTCTTAACAAATAGGAGATCATTTAACTAATAGTGATGAATAACCCAATCTCGCGAATAAATAAGAGTGGCGTTGTGTCGCCGCTCTTCATTTTGCTCTTTGTATTCTTCTCACATCTGCTTTTGTTTCTACCAATTCTTCCAGCACAATCGTAAACTTTGTTTCCAGGTGCTTAATGTGGTCTGTCAGGTTTTGCTCCATAGACTTTAATTGGGCTTCCAAGTTACCTTGGCGGATTTCCAGATTTTCTTGGCGGGTTTCGAGAATGGCGAAGCGATCTTCCAAATTATCGAGACGCACTTCTAGACTACCGAAACGATCTTCCAAATAAATCATGAAAATGTTTTTTTAGATTTTAAAAGAATTAGCTCCACCGATCTTGAACTGTTTGAAAAGCTTGGGGTTGAATACATTGCATGGTTCAATGATAAAAAAGAAGCTTTGCAAAACGCTATTGATGTCATGAGTGCCGTAATGGTTAAAAGTAAGAAGATGACAAAATAAAGTACTATTAGTTGCTAAAGCACGTAAGCCACCCTTTAAGGGTGGTTTTTTATCTTTAGATAATATGTATCTAGCTTTTTAAGATGCTATAATAGACTGAGCAATAGGGCTTTCATGGGTGGTGGCTCATTCCCTGTAAAGGGGGTGATGCCTTATGACAGTATTCGAGAGTTTGATTTTGATGATCTCTTTTGCAACGTTAATCGTAGCTATACTGTCGCAACAAAAAAATAACCACCTCATGGCTGCCTAGCGAGCATTTTGGGTTGGTTATTTTTTGTGATAACTCAAAATTTGAGCTACCCCAATGAAGGGCTATTGCTTAGACCGAAGGTGTACCAGCTACCTTTGGTCTTTTTTAATTTATTCATTTTCTATTTACAGTATACCCTCTTTTTCTAAAAAAGAAAACATAAAACGGTAATCATAACTGAATAAAAAAGTAATCATTCGGAATTGCGGAAAACTAAAACCTGATGGCCGCAGCTGCTTTGTTGACTTTCTATTCTCCAACAACCATTAATATTACTTTTTTGTAGTGTTAATGACCTCGGCTAACTGCATTATAACCTCGGCTAATTTTTCAAGTTTCTTTTCGAACCTGAGAAACAGATAAATTGTTATAGCTATAGGAAATCCAAAATTTCCGATTAGAGTTATCCAAAATGGAAATTCAGTTGGTGTCATTTCTCTCACCTCTTTTATCAATAAAGAGTTTTTTTTACTAAATTACAACCCCCTCCCAAAAATAAGTCCCTAATTCCACAATCTTTTGTCAAGAAATTTTTTGCCGGAACATTTCATAAAACTCCCAAAAACCGACGATATCTTCCGGGTCATATCGTTTTACAATATGGATCAATTTGAGATGCAGCTCCTGCTCCAAATCTTCCCTAATCTGGGTGTCTGTCTGAAGCAAAGTTTTTTTGATTTTGGGTGCAAAGAGGTTAATGACCTTTTCAATGGCTTTCTCATCTTTTTTTGTAGTTAGTTCATATAAATTGGATTCCAATTTAAAAACCTCCATTCTGAAAGTTAATCATCCTTCCGCAATAATTTTCTCATCTTGCTGAGTGCCTTTTTCCGGGCCTTGGATACGGCCTGCTGGGATTTTCCTAAGAATGTGCCAATTTCAGAATCTGTCAGTCCTTTTATATATGACAGGGATAAAATATCTCTTTGATTAGGGGTTAAACTTTGAATAGCTTTGTAAAGGGCTGGATCGGTAACATAATCCAAAATATTGTCCGACTTTAATTCGAAGTCTTCCTCAATTGCCGCTAGGTCTTTATAGGTTAACTCTGTGTCATCCTTTACGGGTTCGTCTAACATTGCGGGAAAACGGTAAAGATCTTGGCGAATCTTTTTATCCATATTAACCCCATGGTAGTGAAGCGTTTTAGATACATAGGCAGTAAACCGGATACGGAAATAAAATTCCCGGAAGGCTTGATCTAGCAACTCTTGATTCTGGGGAGTAGGATGGCAAATGGATTGCTTGAATAACTCAAAATGTTTTCTCGTGGACAGAAAACTTTTGATGATAGGATTACTCAAAAATTTTTTATTTTCTTTAATAAATTCAAGGAATTTACAACAAGACTTTTGATTTTCCATCTTAAAACCAACCTTTTTAGGAGCGTATGTTCGATTAATTACATAAAAAAATTTCACGCTATTTTTTCGGTTAATTCATGATGAAAAATGTCTATTTTTCCTTAGGCATTGATTCGAAGAATTTTTTGATGTCATTAGAAGTTCTGGTAGCATCTTTCACCAATTCTCCTAAGAAATCTTTTTCCTCCTCTGTTACAGCCTCATTTAAACATTTTGTATAAAAGGCTTGCGTTCGTCTAGATTCGCATAAGCACTGTAATAGCTTGTCAAACATCAAATATTTCACCCCTTATATAGTATTTATTTAATCTTTGATATATAAAGAGGCGTTAAGAAAAGATATAACAACCCTATTCGTATATTAAATGTTGTGTAAGTTTATCAACTAAGCAGCCGATACTATTTGAACGTCTATTCTCATCTTGATATGTCAAATCAAGGTGTGAAATTGGTTCAATGATAAAATTTCTTCCTGCATTCTTTAAGTTAAATGGAACTTTATCATATACGGCGATTAAAAAAAGATTATAATTAGGTAGCCGATTATGTTTTTTAAGAAGTTTGTTATCAATATTGGTTCCAATCTCTGGAATAAATTTCCCGGATATATAGTCAATTACTCTGTATCCACTATAAAAGCTATTCCACCAACCCATGAATGATTTGAGTACTTGATTAAATGCTTCTATACCTTCCTTATTCTTTTTAAAAAGGGATTGGTAATTATAATCGTTTGGGTTATTGATAAAATTGAGATCCAAGGTTGTCGGACTTTCATCTAAAGCAATTGTATTTTGCACAGATTGGATATAGCTTTCCCAATGTAAAGAAACTTCATTTTTGAAAGTATCCATTGGTAAAATTGCATTATTATTAAGAGGGAAATAAGGAAATAAGATTGGTTCTCCATCGTATATATATCGATTTTTATACATGTTTGAAACATAAATTAGAAAGTTTAAATTAGCTGAACAATGATTACAAAGGGTCATTACCCTCATCCCCTCTCTTAAAATTAGATGGCTTTAATTTTATAATAACAAAAAACTAAGCCAAGATGGCTTAGTTTTTTCATTAATTGCGATATGCTGTTTCACATTTTGGTACTACAAAACTTGAAGTGCCTTGATTGTCCCTCGCTACCCCAGTAAATACTGCTTTGTAAGTTTTTCCTTTGGTTTTTGGTCCTCCTCCTTTGAAGCCGGATAGGGCTTTATATGGTTGCCCCATTCCACTTACAGGGAGTGAAGCTATAAATCTAGCTCCGTCTTTGATCGTGATTTCGCCAATAAAGGAATAGAGCGTACTAAAGCCTGGTTTGACGTACCACCATAGGGTTCCTCCTCCACGATCTTCAATTTTAGCTATCCCATTATTCCCATAGCATGTCACAAATGGTTGGATTTGTTCATTATTTTTCATATTAATTCCTCCTCTTTTAATTTCTTACATATTCAAGTCCTAAACTATTTACTAATTAACCGGTTATTAGTGGTATTTTGAATATGTAAATAATAAAGAGGGGTTTAATAATAAAAGTACAACCTAAAAAATTTTTATATACATGATTTATTTTCAGCTATGATGACTGCTTTTTGGAGGAGAGAGAAAACACAAAAGAGTGGACGGTTTGTTTTCGGCATCGAGCTTCAACAAACTGACTATTTTCATTTCATGAAAATAGTACACTCATTCCGGGGATCCGGCCAACCAAAAACATGTTGGCCGAATCTGCCTAATTCGCTTCATTTGTTTTTTCTCGAATATGAAAACTCGAAAAAGCGTTCCTCCTACCTAGGGATATCCTTCTTTGTGTCTCCTAAGTGTAATGATTGGCTCATAACTCGGTCAAGGGCGGGCGAAAAGGCAAGCCGACCCTTGACTCTCGTTTTCGCCAACATTATCCCGGGAAGATGTAGAGGTAACTAAGCGATTAGTTGAAGCTGGCAGGATATTAGGAATTGAATTGCTGGATCATGTCATAGTGAATGCAACTGGCGAATATAGCAGCCTGAAAGAAAAAGGGTTCATCTAAAGGGGAAGGTCTAAAATGGGACATCCTCTTTTTTCTTCCAATCTATTATATAACCTTTGAGCACATCATGAGTGACGTAGCGCTTCTCTTCCATTCGGAGATGACATTGTTGGCAACTTTGGCACCGTCACCTGCCGAGACGATTGTATGGACACTGACGTCGGCAACGGTTCCTGCAGTCCAGATCCCGTCGATGATTGTTTACCTGCCAAATCTACTTGTACGACTGTTTTGATTCTCGGTTCTCTTCCTTACTCCGTATCTACACCGATTTTCTCAGCCAATGTGACCAACGCTCCCGTAGCCAAAATAACATGCTTGGCTTTGTATTGGTTTTTTGGAGGGTGATCAGCCTCCCCTTCACAAATTGGCGCTCAAGTCATTAAAAGAAAGCTTTCTATAACTTCCACTTAACCTTCCTGCTACGATAGTTTTTGATCTATGTTTAGTACGGCGTTCAGCATCACATTTGCGGCCTGTTCAATGTCTTCTTTTTTGCTGAATTCTTCGGGACAGTGGCTTTTGCCATTGATGCTTTTTACAAAAATCATGGCTGTTTTTGCCACGTCCGCCATATGCGTGGCATCATGGCCGGCCATGGATGAAAATGTTGTGTAAGGGATTTGAAGATCCTTGGCAGACTCTTGAATCCACTGAACGATTTGTTCATCAAATTGGCATTCTTGTTGATCGAGTATATTGACAACGTTGATGCTCACTTTCCGTCTGTCTATAACTTCATCCCATTTTTGATAGATCATTTTTTTCAACTCTATCCGTTCCGCTGCCGTTCCGGAACGGATTTCAAGCACCATATCTACTTTTCCGGGTATAATATTCGCCGCATTCGGAAAAACATCCAATTTGCCGATTGTGGCCACTGCATCAGTGCCATGATTTCTCAAAATTGTTTCTACCGCGAGTATCATCTCGGAAGCTGCGGTCAAAGCATCAAACCGGTCGTTCATCATCGTTGTGCCCGAGTGATTCGATTCGCCAATAATCGTGACTTTATCCCTGTAGATTCCAACGATCCGATCGACAACCCCTACTGGAAGTTCTGCTGATTCGAGCTGTTTCCCCTGCTCAATATGAAGCTCCACGAATGCCGCGATATCGTCTTTTTCAATAGGGAGACGTTCCAATGAACCGCCAGCTTTTTCAACAGCATCTTTCAATTTCGTCCCTTTTGAATCGGTAACTGTCATTAGATCTTCTTTTGTCAGTTTGCCGGTAAAAGTTCTGCTTCCCATCGTAGAAAGGTTAAAGTCGTTGGGCTCCTCTGCTGTAAAGGAGACAATTTCCAATGTGTGCTTTAATGGAACCTCATGCTCGATGATCGTTTTCATGATTTCTTTTGCCACCAAGACGCCCAAAGCACCGTCAAACATGCCGCCATTTGGAACAGTATCGAGATGGGACCCGATTACGATGGATTTTTTAGAGGTATCTTCACCGCTCCAGCGTCCCCATATATTTGCGATCGGGTCGACATATACCGCGAGCCCCATCTCCTTTAGTTCTTTCATAAATAATTCTCTCACTTGATAATCCGGCTCGCTGAAACTGGGGCGGGTCAACCCGCCCTTTGGATCTAAACCATATGTTCCATAACGTTCTATATCACTCATAAGCCGATCTATATTGATTCTCATTGTAACACCTTTCTCATTCGTGATTTAAAGAGAACTGCCGAACATTTTATTTGATTAGGTCTTCCGCCAAATGAACGCCAAGTCCGGCTGCGTTGCTGACTCTGATTTTACCGTCTTCCACTAAATCCCACATAGGGGTTTGGACGATATCATGTTCATGCAGATAAGCGCCACATATAAAATCACTCGGATTTACTATAACCGGAGTGCTGGCTGCGACATGCATGCTGGCTGCGATCCCGATGCCCAGCTCCAGGTTGCTGCCGATTGTGCAAGTCATTCCTGCTGCTTCCGCCATTCCGGCAATTTTTTTAGCTTGGTGGATTCCCCCGACTTTACAAATTTTCAAGTTGACAATATCGGCACAGCCGATTTTGATAATATTAGTCATATCATGAATGGAGAATACCAGCTCATCCGCCATGATAGGCGTTTTGACTGCACTTCTTATTTCTTTCAATCCGAATATATTCCACTTTTCAATTGGCTGTTCAACTGATTCCAAGTCACCTGTCTCTTCCAGTTCTCTGATTACTTTGATCGCGTCCGCTACATGATATCCCTGGTTCCCGTCCAGACGGATGCGAACATCTTTCTTGTTGTCTTTAATGGCTTGTCTGATTGATTGGACTACACGTATATCCCTGACAGGGTCCTTTCCAACTTTGATTTTGATTGTTTGGAACCCGAGATTCATTACTTTTACAGCCTCTTCATAGGCTTCTTCGTCACTTTTCATTCCAATCACATAAGTCAAAGGAATTTCTTCCCGGTAAAGCCCGCCAACAAGATCGTATACAGGTTTATTTTCCATTTTTCCCCAAGCATCGTGGATGGCGATATCAATCGCAGATTTTGCGGCACTTTGGCCATAAATCGTCTGATCCATATTCCTATGGATTTGACTCAACGATTGGAGCGGCAGTCCAGTGATAACAGGAGCCAAATATTGATCATTCACCAGCTTAATTGTTTCCGCCGTTTCGCCCATGAACGCAGGAGAAGGAGATGCTTCTCCGTACCCTTTAACTCCATCTTCAGTGACTACTTCCACAATGGCATGTTGTCTCACTTTAGAAGAGTAAAGCGATATTTTCCACTCATTTACTAATGGCACTTCAACAATGTACGTATTAACCTCTTTGATGTGATGACTCAATTGAAATTCTCCTTTATTTGATAAATTGCCCTTGGCCTTCCCATATCGTGAATCTTTCTTTCGCCAACCGATTCAAGCACGCCAGTGTCTGTCATTTTTTTAATGAGACGCGCAGCGGTTCTCGTTGTTACGTTCGCGTACTCAGCGTACTCCTGGGAAGTGAAGGGGCGGAATTGACGAAGCAATAAAAAGTCGGCAAATCTGGACGCTGTTTCAAGCGTCAGCCCACAAGTAAGCAATGCGTTCATCAATGATTCTTTGTTGACATCCTCTTCCTCGTTCAGCAAATAAATATAAGCTCCTGACTCGTTGTATAAATAGCAAATACTTTCATCTTCTTCCAATGCGCGTTGTAACGCACTTTGGGCATTATGTTCCGCCTGCCTTGCCGTCAGTCCGGAACCAAATCCGACGGCAACTGTAATGTTTAATTTCTTTTCTATTTCTTTTACAAAACAGGACAAATGATTATCCGAAATCAGCTTGTCGAAGCTGCCTTTTGTCCCAAAAATGATGAACTGATGATAATGGCCCTTATATAAAGAGAAGTCCATTTTATGAGTGTAATTCAGCAGTATTTGATGAAAAGCCAATAACAATTGCTCAAATTGAAAATCTCCCAGACTGTCCGATACGCGGTCCAAATTTTTAATTTTCACGAGCCCCATCACGATCCGGGACGTTTCACTCAGCTTTATTTGTCCGAGCGTTTTAGCTTCTTGCAAGCCATGCAAAAAGTTTTTCTTCGGAATCGGCATTTTCAGACAAGGAATGTTCAGCTCTTTCAATGCTTGGGCGACTGCATCGATACTTGTTAATACAAAGTCAATCGCCTCTTGATCCCAAAGCTGTTGATGGCGCTTGACAATTTCCGCAATGTCCAAACCCGGAATTTCATGAATATCATGGATAAAAATATCTTTTTGCTCCATCCCAAGATCGTTCAATACTTCTGTCACATGCGCCGGGTTCATAATATCAATGGAAAGCCTGCGAATCGCCATTTGATATTCCGTCGCCAATAAAAAGAATGTATGTGAAACCATCAATTCATCAAACGGCACGTGAGTATAAGGGACATTCATTTGTTCCAAGGCATTTTTGGCATACAGATAAGGCACAGGGCCGGCAAACAAGAACACGTCGCACGTATAGGCTTCTTCCACCAAATCTACACATTCTTTTGGCTGTTGATACGTGAACGGAACGATAGAAATATTAGAAAACAACTTGCTGTAATTCTCCAACCCTTTTACTGTTTCCTTCGTACCAAAAGCCGCGACTCGGATATTCATAAGACTCTCCCTTTTTATTCAGTGGCCGTCATGTATTCAATCGTCAGTTTGCCGATCTGCGAAATAAACTCCCGGCCCTGATAATTGTTGTTCCAGTTGGAAGATAATATCGCAGCATACACCTGTCTATTTTCAAAGGTAAACATCCCGACATCATGCTGAATGCCGTTTAACTCTCCCGTCTTGTTGGCGATTGATACCTTGTCATGAAACATGGCCTGGTGTGCTGCAAGCTTCTCCCTAAATTGCTGATTTTCTAACATTTGATAAATGACTTTTCTGCTTTCATTTGACAATAGTTTGTTTTCGTGGCCGATTAACCGGAAAAAACGGATCATATCACCGGCCGAGGTGTAATTGTCGATCCCGCGCTTCATCGCCTCGTGATCCATAAAATAACGACCAAGAACTGTTTGGCTTGCCCCCGCCTTTTGACAAAAAGCGTTAATGTTTTCTCGTCCAATTTCATGGATCAACAAGTTGGAGGCTGTATTGTCAGATACAATCAAAGCAAGGGTCATCATGTTTAAAATACTTAATTCCATATTACCAGATAAATAATTCAGTACACCCGTGCCCGCCACTTTATCTTGAACAACAACTTTTTTGTTAAGATCGAGCATACCTTGATCAGAAGCATGGAGACCGGCCATGACGATTGGTACTTTTATGACACTTGCCGCCTGCATTCTTTCCGCTTCATTGATTTTTATTTCCCCATCAGGTGTGCAGATATAAACGGCGGTTTTTCCACTGGCCTCTTGAGCCAATGTTTCAATGTGGCGTTTATATGATGAAAAATCCATCCCATTCACTCACCTTATATAATAATAGTCCGCAAAATGACAAACGCAACGATCACGGCTGTCCCCACGATTCCGAATATGACCATGCTCTTCAAGTCTTTCGAGCGGGCAATTCCCATTGCGCCAAGGGTATCTCCGATCGGATATAGCATTTCGGTCATTTGCGAGCCGACAAGAAGGACCATGATATAGATACTGATCGGAATACCGGCAGAAGTGAAAAGTCCCTTGAACATTTCATCAAGAACAACAACTTGCGCAACCGCCGCTCCAGGAATGCCTGCAATACCCGTAATCGTGGTCAAAGCGACAAGCGTAATGTCTCCGCCTTTTTCAATAAACGGCATGAGCAGATTTTTCAACGCTTCAAACCCGCCAAGTTGCTCTATATAAAAAATAAACGGTGAAAACAAGACAAACTGGAAGAACAGCCAAATTAACGGCTTTGCCCCCTCAAAGAAATGTTCCGCTATTTCATTCGGTGTCAGACGCCCAGCCAATCCGGTCACTACGGCAGTGATAACGATTACGGCAATGGCAAACGTTGACCCGCCTTCCGTAAGGATGCCGTACACAATTAAGGCAAACAGTGTCACCAAAAAGACGAAGGTTGCCTGTTTCTTAACTTTTTCGTTGCCTGGTTGCTTTGATTGACTGTTTTTGGAAAGCATAATATCTTCATCTGAGTAAGGAAACTGTTTCAATGTCTGCGGTAAAGTCTTTTTCACAAAAATAAAAGTAACGAGCCACATAACAACCGCTAATGGCAGACCCGCATATAAAACGATCTGTCCGTATGACAAGCCGGTGATTTCCATAAAGGTGACCATGGGTGGAGTAAATGGCCCGAGCCATAAGCCCGTCACACCAGCCCCTTGAAAAATGATTGCCACCGCGCTGGACGAAAGACCGGCTGATGCAACAATCGGAATTACGACAGGTGCGATGACCGCATTGGCACCAGCCAGTGTTCCGAGGGAACCGGTTAATAAGGCAGATGATGCCATCGTTCCAATAATTGCTTTGTTCGGTGTATTGACCCCGACCCGGTGCATGACAAAGCGGACAATATTTTCTGCCACACCCGTTCTTTCCGCAATTTTCCCAAGCCCTGCTCCCGCCAGGATAATTAATCCGACATAGGCAAGGAAAGAACCTAACCCTTCTTTTGTTTGTGTAGCAATAGATGTAATGCCGTGCCCGCCCATTACCGCTCCAACAATTGTTGCTATGGCAATGGCAACGACCGGGTGCCATTTTCTAAACGCCAATACGACAAAAATAATCAAGGGCAAAAGCCCCCACAATGTTGGCCCCTCAAACATAAGTTCCCCTCCTTTAACTAAAAGACATATATAAAGACGTTGTCTCTTTATTTTCAGATTCTAGTTTATTCAACTATAAAAGTCAATACATTTTTAAAGGGCTTACATAAAGAGAGAACTCTTTTCAGCCATTGCTGATCCACCTTTTATCTCCCCCATATCATTTGTAATAACATCAACTAGCGGCTTTCCATCCAAAAAGTAGTTTTCCCAATAAAATAACTTTTATATTTTATATTTGCAAAAAATTTTAATTGTGCTACAGTATTGAATACTATAGATAAAAAGAGAGGAATTTAAATATGAAAGCGCTATTTAAATTCTTTTCTCTGAATGAGATCAGCCTTGGAATCATCAAGTACAAGTGGGGTAATACAGTGACAAAAAAGCCGTAGAGATGAAGACTCTATGGCTTTAAAAAGTATGTGTGAAGTGAAAAAGAAGGAAAAAGTCGAAACTATGAATATTATTATTGAGGGAAGATGACATAATCTCTAATTTTGGGATTGCTCATTAGTGATGTTGAAACGACATTCCACCCCTTTTTAATTGCTACTTTTGAAGAATTCTTATTTAGATATTTAATCTTAATCATTCTAAGAAAGGAGTTCTCGAAATCTTGGAGCTTTATAATAGGTTCTATTTTATTCGCTATGTTACTTCACTTAAATGGAGATTGGCTTTTAAATATAATGATAAAGTTTCCCTCAAGTTTAATACTATACTACTTGGCAGATAAATATGGATTACAAGATGCAATTGCTTTTCATTGGCTACATAATCTAGCTATTACAGTTTATTCTCAATAAATTTCAAAGTACAGGTGATATGAAATGAGACTGAAAATATTTTTATCTATAGTATTAAATTGCATAACCTTTGGAATAGCAAGTCTTTTAAACATTGATATTTCACTACTTCTCTTAATCAGTTTAATTTACATTATACCCGTAATGTACAATTTAATTTTAGAGTATATGTTTCCGAGCAATACAAATTATGTAAGTATTTTTTCTTTGTCTCTTATTACTACAATTTTTTATTTTGTATTTAGCTTGATTATTATGTCAAATCCTAACTTTGATTTATTCATTAAAAAACATACAATGACTATCGGTGACATAGCGATTGAACTTAGTGATGATTTTTCTAGTCTCCCACAACTACTTTTTGTATTTTTGGTGAATTTCTCTATTTTATTTTTATATCAAAAGATTAAACAAAAGAGGTGAGCATCATTGTTAGAAGTTAAAAATGTAAGCAAAAAATTTAAAAGCAATGAGTTTTTTTCTTTGCAAGATGTCAGTTTTAGCATTAAACCTGGAGAAATTGTGGGATTGATTGGTAAAAACGGAGCTGGAAAAACAACCTTAATGAAGATGATTGCTAAAACGATCAAGCCAACAAGTGGTACCATTATCTATCAAGGAAAGGATATTTTTTCTGGAGACAATTTATTGCATAATGTCGGCTTGATGATTGAAGCCGTATATTACTCCCATTTAAGTGCCTATCGAAACCTAGAATTTTATTTGCAAATTCATAATCAGAAACAATATCATGAAAACATTGAAAAAGTACTTGATCTTGTCGGATTATTAGAAAAAAAAGACCAAAAGCCAAGCGGATTTTCTTTCGGAATGAAGCAACGACTTGGACTAGCACTCTGCCTCGTAACAAATCCTGAGTTTTTAATTTTAGATGAACCATTTGTTGGCCTAGATCCTAATGGTGTTGAAATGTTAATAAAAACATTGAAAAAGTGGGCTGAAGAAAGAAAAACAACCATTCTTATTTCAAGTCACCAATTGAATGAATTAGAAGAATTAGCAGAGCGATACCTTTTTATAGAAAACGGCAGATTAAAAGATGATTTTATACAGAGTCAGGAAAATATAACCATCATTCAATTGAGTAAACCGGTAAATAGCTTTGATTCTATAAAAAAGAAATATTCAGGTCAAATTACTTTAACCGGCGATGGAGATTATCTCGAAGTGAATTTAAAAGGAGAATCATTCAATAGCCTATTAGTAGACTTAACTAAAGAGAACCAAATTGTTGCTATTACAACAAAAGAAAACACCATTCAGAAATATTTTAAGGAGGAAAATGATCATGAATAAACTATTCCCTCCAGTCTTTTCTAATACACTAAAAATGAAGTCGTCTTTGTTGTATTTTGCTTTCGGGCTTTTTCCAATGATCTTGATTATCATCTCTCTTATAAATACTAACTTTATGCAGCTCACGGGGGAGCCTGGATCTCTAAGCGCACTTGAGTTTTTTGTATCTACTTCAGTAGTTCAACATAATGCGGTATTGCCACTAATTATTATTGCTTATATTGCGTCAACATTATTTTTCACTGAAATTGATAAAGGTACTTTATTTCTATATAAAGATCTCAACCGGACTTCTATTTTGAACGCAAAGTGGTTTTCTTTACTATCGCTTTACTTGATATATTTGATTATTTTATTTGTCTCTAGCATTATCGTTTATTATGTTCACTTAACTCAGTTCGATTACACATCCGGCAATTTTTTTCCTGCAAGTATGGCTGATTTTGGATATGCTTTAATCGAATTTCTAGGCGTGTTTTTTATTGATTTACTTTTTATTCAAGTTGTTACAGCGCTATCCATTAACTTCTCTACAGGGTATGCTATTTTTGGAGGGATTGTGTTTTTCATTATCACTGGAACTGCTCCAATGCTCAGTACGTTAAAGTACTTCTTCCCTAATGGTTATCTATCACTAGTGGGGTCTACTCATATGGGAATTCTTGTGGGATTGGTGATATGTATATTCATTATCTACTCAACATTGCTATACTTTTATTCTAAAATCAAATTTAATAAAGTCGAATATTAAAAACGAGTTTTGAAGATTTATTTTCCGTCTATCATCTTACATAACAACTGAAGAAAAATATACTAACATTAGTAGTACAGGCCAAGGCAATGGTTTGTGCTACTTTATTTTTTGCGGTAGAAAACCCCTAGGATCGACATAGTCCGTTTCAGCTTCCCCCCTCATGTGTATTTTAGTTTGTTGGGGCAGTGAAAATGTGTAAAAGAAAACGTATGTTGTATCTTGTTAAGGAATATGTTAGTCCGACTACATACGTCACCACTCTAAAAGCCATGGCGAATAGGTAAAAGATGGTGGAACTATGTTTAATTTTCAAATGTTTTCGTACTGTCGAGTTAAACATATGTTTGAGCATCTTTCTTATGGATCCCTCGTCGCACTTATACTTAAATAACAATTGTTATACCCGTTTACTAGTGAAGTGCTTTAGAAATTCTCCGAAAACAATCTACTGATTATTCCTGCAAAATCGCTGCTCTTAAAAAGGAGCGCCGTCCTTCAAATGTTTCGTTTAACCGTCAAGCACAATCATTCATGTTTCATATTCCTTTCCCCATAAGGCCATGACAGCACACCAAAGCAATATTGTGCTTTATGCACAATCCATATTTGGGAATTTGTCTTTCGACACTAATGACCTTATATATAAATGGAAGATAAAATAATAGTAATTCCCGAAAGCTTGCTATATAATTTACTCATTACTCTGAAAAGTCGCATCTTTACAATAACGAAAGGATGAACGATTGTGCGTTTAAGTCTCGAAATTCTCAATGGGATGGATCAAACCGATTTTACCGAGGCGCTTGGCTGGATTTTTGAATATTCCCCCTGGGTCGCCGAGCGAGTATGGATGAAACGGCCATTTGCTTCTATATCCGAACTCCATCAGACGATGGTAAACGAAGTAAATAAAGCGGCATTTGACGAAAAATTGGCCCTCTTAAGGGCACATCCCGATTTAGCTGCCCGTGTTAAAATGGCTGAAGCTTCTGTGAAAGAACAAACCGGTGCAGGCCTTGACCAACTGACAAAAGACGAACGAGAAGAATTTTTATCCCTCAATAAAGCCTATACAACCAAATTTCATTTTCCGTTTATTTTGGCTGTCAGAAACCACACGAAGGAAACCATTCTGGCAAAAATGAAGGAACGCCTCGATCATTCTCAAGAAGCTGAATTCAAAGAAGCGCTTGAACAAGTATATCAAATTGCCTATTTTCGGCTACAAGACTTTATCGCTTCCTAGAGTGTTTTCGCGTTTTTCCCACCTATCGGGTGTTACCATTCGCTTTGCAAAAAGAACGTTTTGCAAGTGAGGGATCACAATATAAAGCTTGAGGAGGAATTTGAATGAGTTCACAAAAAAGATTAATGTACTATGGGAAAGGTGACGTCTTTGTGTTCCGCACCTATCAAAAGCCGCTCGATGGAATTAAAGCGATTCCAGAATCAGGGTTTACGGGACGAAACAATGTCATTTTTGGGATGAATGCAAAGATTGCACTTGAAGGGGAGTTCCTGGAATCATTTACAAAAGCGGATAATTCCCGTGTGGTCGCAACTGACTCTATGAAAAACTTTATTCTTCGCAAAGCTGCTGAATATCACGGCTCCACTTTCGAAGGATTTTTACACTTTGTTTGCAAGCGCTTTCTTGATGTGTATTCCCACATAACTGCAGTTGAAATAACGGCAGACGAAATTCCATTCGAGGCAGTTCAAGTCGCGGGTGACACGCATTTGGAGACAAGTCCGCTCGTATATAGACATTCAAGAAATGAGTTGATCACTACGACGGTGAAGGTCCAGCGAAGCAAAGCAGGCTATGAACTTGCCAAACAGGAAAGCGGCATTCGGGATCTGCATTTGATTAAGGTTTCGGGCAGTTCCTTTTACGGCTATATTCGGGATGAGTATACGACCTTGCCAGAAGCAAAAGATCGGCCTTTATATATTTATCTCGACATTCTCTATCGGTACAATAAGAAAGAAGATGCCGTCGCAGATAACCCTGCTGTTTATGTGCCGGCAGAGCAAGTCCGTGATATAGCCGCTTCGGTGTTCCATGAAGCAGATAATAAATCAATACAGGATCTGATTTATCGAATTGGCTTACGGGTTCTTCAACGTTTTCCGCAACTGGCCGAAGTTCAATTTTTATCCAATAATCGTACTTGGGAAGCGGTGATTGAAGATATTCCTGGATACAAAGGCGCTGTCTGGACAGAACCGAGGCCGCCATATGGTTTCCAAGGATTTGTGGTCAGCCGCCAGGATCTTGTCAATGAAGGTTTGGAAAAAGCAAAGGAAAGTGTAAAAGCATGAATGGAAAATTAACAACTCATGTCCTTGATTTAATGAACGGTATTCCTGCGGAAGGTTTAAACATCGACCTTTGGAAGTTGGAACCAGAACGGACCTTTATCAAAACCGTTACTACAAACAGCGACGGCAGGGTTGATTCTCCCCTGCTCTGTAATGAGCAATTCAACCCGGGGGAGTATGAACTCGTATTTTATGTGGCTGATTACTTTAAGAAAAAAGGGGTTATTCCAGCGGCAACCCCGTTTCTGGATCAAGTCCCTGTTAGATTCGGAATTTCTGATATGAATTCCCATTACCATGTTCCGCTTTTGGTCGCTCCTGGCGGTTACAGCACCTACCGGGGGAGTTAGTTTGGACTTATCATGGCGCATACCTCCCGCGCCTTTGCAGACCGCGAAAAAAAAAGACCCCTTCCCAGGGAGGGGGTGTTCATCCTAATGCCACATCAAGAATCATCATCACTACAAAGCCGACCATTAAGCTCATTGAAGCCAAATCTTTATTACCCTTCTCTTGAGAAGCCGGAATAACTTCTTCCGCTACAACAAAGATCATTGCTCCAGCTGCAAAACTTAACGCATAAGGCAGTAACGGTTCAATAATCGCAACAGCAAATGCCCCGATAACTGCGGCAACCGGTTCCGCCATACCTGATAACTGTCCGTAAAAGAAGCTTTTTCTTCGCGACATACCTTCCGCCCTTAACGGCATGGAAACCGCAACTCCTTCAGGGAAATTTTGAATGCCGATTCCCAGCGCCAAGGTTAAAGCATCACTTAAAGAAGCTTCCGTTCCCCCACTTGCAAGCGCACCAAAAGTAATCCCAACCGCCAACCCTTCTGGAATATTGTGTAACGTGATTGCAAGCACCAACAATGTACTTCTTTTTCTTTTTTTCGCCTGATATCCTTCCGCTTTGCCAAAGGAAGTATTCGGGTGGAGATGAGGCAGTACTGTATCAATCCCCCACAAAAAAACGCCGCCCATCAAAAAACCAATTGCCGAAGGAAACCAAGCCCCGACGGAATTCCCATTTGACATGTCGATGGCTGGAGCCAATAAAGACCAGTAGCTGGCTGCAATCATGATACCACCGGCAAATCCTAACATACTATCCAATAGCCGCTGGTTTATTGTTCTTGTAGCAAAAACGAGGGCAGCACCAAACGCTGTCATTCCCCACGTAAATAAAGTAGCCATCAATGCTTGTGTAACTGGACTAAAATACATAAAAAAGTCTGCCATAATGGAATGACTCCCTTTAAGCTCATACTAAGATCAATAAATGACTGCAGGCACAAGTTCATTTTTTCATAAAGTTTCCCTGCTAACAAGCATATTACAAGCTTTGTCCCTTTATACGGCAAATATTGAAAATAGAAACACATCGCTAAGCTTACCAAAAAAAAATCCCCCAGATATATGTTAGGGGATTTCAAATATATAAAGGTAGAGGTTAACAAAAATAAACAAATGTAAAAGCAAATTCATTCCAACATGATTCAACTGTCACCGCTAACAGCTTTTTGTTCCATATTCATGGCATTCGCATTACTTGGAACATGGTCCGTATGCCTGGGACCATTGATACCATTTAAAATAACGTTTAATAGAATGAGAACCAATGAGCCCATTACTACCCCGTTTCCAAAAATTAAGCGGATCGTATCAGGAAATTGTTCAAATGAAGCCGGAACACCCTTAATCGCTATTCCAATTCCAACACCTACTGCGATAATCAATTGATTGGAAGGCAAGGACAAGTTTTCACTGCTGATCATTTTTAAGGCTGCTGAAATGAGCATCCCAAACATCGGTACCATGGCTCCACCCAATACGGGAGCAGGTATCATCGTTGTCAGCGCCGCCACTTTTGGCACAAGCCCCAACAAAATCAGGATTCCACCCGCGGCGATCAGAACTTTTAGCTGTGTTACTTTTGTAAGGAGAACTAGTCCGACATTCTGGGAAAAAGTCGAATGGTTAAAGGAATTAAAAAACCCGCTAATAAAAGAGCCAAGACCTTCTGCGCGGAGCCCTTTTTTCACATCGTTCTCACCGATTTCCTTATTTGTAAACTCCCCCAGCGCAAAAAACACACCAATACTTTCAATCGCAATGATAAAAGAAATAATCGTCATGGCAATAATGGACGAAAGCTGGAATGTCGGGGCTCCGAAGTAAAATGGCCGGGGTATATTGAGCCATTTCGCTTCATTGAATACGCTAAAATCCACCAACCCAAAAAAACTGGCCGCAACCGTACCAATAATTAACGCAAGTAAAATCGATACGACTTTAATAAATCCCTTGAACAAAGTGTTTATAATTAAAAAGCAAATTAAAGTAAACACCGCCAATATCAAATTCTTCGGTTCCCCAAAAGTAGGGGAATTTGCTCCTCCTGCCGCATTGTTCATCGCAACCGGCATCAAAGAAATTCCTATAATCAGGATCACGGAACCTGAAACGATAGGCGGGAAAAACTTAACCAATTTTCCGATCAAGGGCGCGGAAAGTGTAATGATTAAGCCAGAGACGATAACGGCGCCAAAAACTCCCGTTATACTATAGATCTTTCCAATTGCAATGGCTGGTTCCACTACAATAAAAGAGACAGCCATCAATACAGGCAATTTGATTCCGATATGCTTCCCGCCGATTACCTGAATCAACGTGGCGACTCCACATGCCAATAAGTCAAATGATATAAGATAAACGAGCTGTTGTTGCGTTAATCCGATAGCATGTGCCACAATGATCGGTACTGCCACAGCGCCGCCATACATGACGCAAACGTGTTGAAATCCCAAGGTAGTTGTCTTCATTAAGCTTGTATTTCCCATTCGATTTCCTCCTCAATGTTCATTGTCGAGCGGCTTCTGTCATCACAAGAGCGTAAGCTGTCAAACAAATAGATGCCTAATTTTAGTAATACATTAAATTTTTAGAAAATTTAATGTGGAGAAAAAGTTGTGACAGATTTGTTATGAAAAAATCGGGATAGACATTGTAAATCAAATTTACAATACCACACAGCCAACAATATTCTCCCCCTGTCCTTTCCCTGGAACTTGGGCAAAGCAAGAAACAGATTCTCTTCTCGTAAGAGTTTCATTGACATGGATCTTCCATACATGCGAAAATCTGATGTATAAGTTTACTTCACTTACTGATAAATGTATCACCCCATTATATTTCCCCTTAAGTAAAACGCTTACAAATCCGCTTTAGATTCGCAAAACGTGCTTTTATTTACTTTTACATTGTATCTCCACAAAAAGGGCGGGTCATTAGTCAAAAGCAACAAGATATAGGCAGAATGAATGTACATAGGTTACAACCGTCTCCCACCCTATGCTTAATCCTCTTGTTTGTTGTTTTCAGCTATCGCCAAAAAACATGCGGGATCAGACAGCTTTTTCAGTTCTCTAGTATGGAGGTTTAGCTTAAAATCTAAGGAATCTGACCGGCTCTCTTTCCGGTACGCTATTTTACCTTGTCGACCCATACTTACACAGAGTTTATCGCAAAGCAAGAAAGGAGGAATGAATCAGCCGCTGTTTACACATTAGTGTTGACAAATATTATTTTTCAATTTACAGTAAACTTACAATGAATCCTAAAATGAAAGTGTGGATTTTTCTAGAGGTTTCTCTATTTTCGCCACACAGCTGCCACTTTGCAGCTGTGTGGTTTTTTTTTGTAAAAAGGGGGCGGATGAGGAAAAGATATCATGTTCCGGTGCTGTGATATGACCATAGTCCAAACTGTTCCAAGCAAGATTTTTTTAATGGAGGTTTTTTTATATGCCGAGTTTATTAATAAAAAATGCAAGAAATATTATTTCTATGGATCAACAACGCCAGCGGTATCCCGGGGGAAGTATTTTTGTCGAGGATCAGGAAATAAAGGCAATCGGGACCAACATTCCTTATGAAACAGCGGACACCGTGATCAATGCCGAAGGAAAAATCATCTACCCCGGCTTAATCAATACGCACCATCATTTATATCAAACCTTTACTAGAAACATTCCGTGGGCACAAGACTGTGAGCTTTTTGATTGGTTAATGACACTTTACGATATTTGGCGGCATATAAGGCCAGAAGATGTCTACCTGAGTGCGATGGTTGGATTGGGAGAATTATTAAAAAGTGGCTGTACTACTTCTTCAGACCATTTTTATGTGTTTCCCAATGGGATTTCCGGGGAACTGATTGATGAAGAAATTAGGGCCGCACATGATTTGGGTATTCGCTTTTACCCTACACGGGGTTCCATGAGCTTAGGAAGATCAAGGGGAGGGCTTCCGCCTGATGAAGTCGTCCAAGATGAGGATATCATTCTCAAGGATACGAGAAGGGTCATTGAAACGTATCATGACCATCATCGTTTTGCAATGGTAAAAGTGGGGGTCGCCCCTTGCTCGCCATTTTCTGTAAGCCGGGATCTCCTCAAAGAATCGGCCGATCTGGCAAGAAGCTACGGTGTCCGGATGCATACACATTTAGCCGAAACAAAAGATGAGGAAGATTTCTGTAAAGAAAAGCTCGGCTTGCGTCCTTTGGAATTTATGGAGGAAACAGGTTGGGTAGGTGATGATGTGTGGTACGCTCATGGAATTTGGTTTAATGATCATGAAATTAAAAAGATAGGAACTTGTGGCTGTGGCGTCGCTCATTGCCCAAGCAGCAACATGAAACTATCTTCAGGAACCTTTCCGATTTTGAAAATGCTTCAATCGGGTGTAAAAGTAGGGGTAGGGGTAGATGGTTCTGCTTCAAACGATTCATCAAGCATGCTGCTGGAATTAAAGATCATGAATTTGCTCCATAAGCTTCAGCATGGCGCAACAGCACTAAGTGCCGAAGATTGTTTACATGTGGCTACAAGAGGTTCCTCTAAAGTTCTTGGCTGGGAAGACGGTATCGGTTCTTTAGAGGTGGGAAAGGCAGCGGATATGTTTATGGTGGACGCCGGTAGACTTGAATTTGCCGGGGCACTATTTGATGATGCCTCACTCCCGATCATCACGGGGACATCACAGGTTGATACGACTATTGTTGGCGGGAAAGTAGTCGTGCAAGATGGCCGGCTAGTGAATGTAAATGAAGCTTTGCTTTCCACCCAAGCACAAGCCGCCGCTAGAATGCTGGAAACTGCCGCCAAACATACAAAAATAGATTATAAAAAGATAAGGGCAAGAGAGGCTGTTACCAACGCTTGGCATTATTTACGTTAAACAATGCCATGACAGGGGTTGTCTGAAATAAATGAAAAGAGAACGGGGCCCGCACAAAACCCTGTAAAAATGTAACAAACCGCATGGAAACAATTTAAAAACCTGGTGGTTCCCCCTTGATTTCACGCGGTTTTATTCTTACGATTTTTACGAATATGAATCAGCTTTCAACTTATGTCCCAGCCCCGTCCCAAGAAAAACTCAAGCAGGAACGTAGTCAAAAAGAACTTGGCTCGATTCACCAAAGAGACTGGCTGGTTTTCTCCCTTTCCTTCGATGACCAGGCTGTATCAGCGTGGCTGGGCATGATGAACTGAGATGAATAAGCATTGCTCGGCAAGCTTCGCTGTGTAGAATCTGTATGAAACCAACCAATAGATGCTTGATTTATGTGAAGGACTTCTCCCTATTTCCGCAAGTTCCTTTCCAACTCTGTTTCCCCCTTTTACCACAAAAATGAGTTTCTCTCTGAAAGCTTATGGCATCAATGCCATGTTGCCGTTCGATATGGCTCACTTTGTTTTGAACGCCGGCCAAGCACGCATTTCCCCCTCACATTGCCTCCCCCCATGACATGATCAAAGATTTTTTCATTTTAACCTCTCCCGTTCTCATCGGCTCCATATCAGCATAGACCACTTGTCCAAGCACGCATATGGAGAGTTCCGCTTTCATTTATATTCAGAGATTGGTACGCACTTACAGATTCCTATATTGGCATTTGACAAAAGACAACCTATATTCCATAATATAAATAGAACGCACGTTCCTGTTTTGCCGCGTTATCAGATTAGAATACGGAGCCAAAACAAAACCACATGTATTGATGGAGATTTCTAACTTCGTGAGGGATCGCGGTGGCGAAAAGCCAGCGTATTCTATTTAACAAGGAGAATCGGGAAAATGAATATCTCAGATCCTATTTATGGAAAATATACGGTAGATGGACTTCTTAAAGAGCTTATTCTCAGCAGTCCCGTTCAAAGATTAAAAGGAGTTTACCAAGGAGGAGCCAGTTATTTTGTGAATGAAAAGTGGAATGTAACAAGATATGATCATTCCATAGGTGTCATGCTTCTGATTCAAAAGCTTGGCGGCTCTTTAGAAGAACAAGTAGCGGGCTTGCTGCACGACGTTTCGCATACGGCATTTTCACACGTAATTGATTTTGTGTTTGAAAATAAAGCGGAAGATTACCACGAAACAATTTATGATCGAGTCATAGCCGATTCTGAAATCCCCCGTATTCTTAATCAATACGGTTTTGATTATCAGAGCATCCTTTTGGATCACTCTAAATGGACAATACTTGAGCAGCCCGCTCCCGAATTATGTGCGGACAGAATTGATTATACACTGAGAGATATGTACCAATACGGAGAGATTACATCCGAAGAAATAAACATGTTCTTAAATCATTTACGATTGCGCGACGGGAAAATATACCTGAAAAGTATAACAGCGGCTGAATGGTTTGTACAAACTTACTATAAAGAAGTCATTGATTTCTTTATGAATCCTCTGAATGTTTATGGCTATGATATGCTGGCCAAGACGATAAAAATAGCTTTGGAAAAAAAGATTATTGATCTCGATACGCTGCTTTTAACGGATGAAGAGGTCATGTACTTATTACGAATGACCCAAGACAAGGAAGTTAACAATCTTGTTAACAACATAAAGCGTCATGTAAATGTCAAAGAAGATAAACTTACATATGATTTACACCGTAAAAATAAAATAAGGCTTATTGACCCATCAGTACTTTGTGACGGTCAACTCATACGCGCTTCTGCATTATCAAAGAAAATTAAAAAAATGAACGAAAAGGCGAAGAGAAAAGCGGAAGAAGGAATGTTTGTAAAAATCATTTCCACGTAAGTAAAACATCTTCAGCTTGAACATAGGGTAATGATTGAGGGTAAGCAGCAAAAAGCGAACCCTCCAGTATTTGGAGAGCCCTTTTTAATGATGAGAAAAACTGTATATGAAAACGCTTTAAAAGAGACGGGTTTAAAACAAGTAATAGAAGTCAAAAGCCAAATTTAGAAAAAAGATGGTGTGCACTGCTGCGAAAATAATTCCTTGCTTAGTTGTTTTGTTCATATACTTGCACCTCCATGGAATTTGTGTAATTAGTATATATCCTGAAGGACATCTTTGCAAACAAAAATTTTTCATTTTTTATTCACATTTTTTATTCACTTCCTCTTGACACCACACTTCTTATTGCTCTCGCAATCAATCTTTAAAACAAGCTTGCGCTCATTCATGGTTGTCCACTTAAAAATTTTACATTGCCAGCGATGCGCTTTGAATAAATGAGTATTATAATGTTTATCACAACAAAGAAAATCAATTCATCGTGTGTGTACGTTATAAAGAGGAAATGGGGAATGAACAATATGTTTAATGAACTTGCGGGCGAGAAAGTGCGGATTGTTCCAATGGATAGACAGCATATACAAGGTTTATATGATGTCGGCAAGGATAAAATGATTTGGGATCATTTACCAAGAAACATTTATTCATTAAATGATATGGAGTCTTTGGTTGAAGAAGCGTTAAACAAAAAAGAAACGGGAAAAGAATGTCCATTCGTTGTATTCCTTCGTGAAAACAATCAAATTGTTGGTTCTACACGATTTCTTGATATTTCACACCCCAACAAAAGCTTGGAAATCGGCTGGACATGGTATTCTCCATCTGTATGGGGAACACATATTAATACAGAATGTAAATACTTGTTATTAACGTATTGCTTTGAAACTTTAAAACTAATACGAGTTCAATTTAAAACGGACGAGCAAAATGTCAGATCACAAAAAGCGATGAAAAAATAGGTGGACTGAAGGAAGGCATTTTAAGAAATCATATGATACGTAAAGATGGAACCTATCGTAACTCAGTATATTACAGCGTAATTGAGAGTGAGTGGAAATCAGCGAAGGAGAGATTAGAAGATATGTTAACCACTTCCAACAAACAAATGTAAGCCGATGATCCTTTGATTTTATCCTTGTTCCAACAGTGTTTGTATTTTCACATATATGCCGATGAAATACCAAACTTTCTCTAAGTTGGGGTTCATGTCATAAGCTTCTAATCTTCCTCAACTTCTACTTCTTGCGCGCCAATACTGAGATTTTAAGTTCATGTCATAGACCTCTGATCTTCCTAAAGAGCGATTTTTTCGTACCAATTTCCAGCAAACCTTCGCTAATGGAGAATACAGTAAAGTGTCACTTGAGGCTTTTCGAATTCCGAAAGACTTGGTGTAAAATCGGACTGCGAAAGATGCCCAAGCCCGGGCGCACCAAAAAAGGCAACTTCCTTTTGGGCGTTGCCTCTCTTGTTGAGTGATAAAAGGGAGATAGAGAACTCATTATAATTCATACTCCCACTCATCTTTCATATGCAAATAAAGAACGAGAAGCGCGTTTTCCAACTCAACCTGCTCCTTTTCGCTCATATCCATACCGAGTTTTCCAAAGAGAATATCTGCTGTTTGTTTCGTAAGTGCGCTTCTTTCATGTGCCGTTAGTCCAGAAAGCCGGTTTCCGTATGTTTTTATCAATTTCCAATCTTTTGCACCCAAAGAATCGAGTGCCCACTCACCAAGATCGAGATCATGTTTCGCAAGGCCTCGTCTGCTTATTTCCTTCTCAACCGGGGAAAGGCTTTTTTTGCTTTGGGCCTTTCGCTCGTGAACAACAATCGTTCCGGCAACAAGATCACCGACCCTTTTATGCTGGGGATGAAAAAAGATCATAAAAATGCCGACCAAATAGCTGCCGGGTAAGGCATCGATGATGCGGAGCAAGTTGCGAATAAAGCTTGAAAGCAATGTCAGACTATGGCCGTTATCCTGAATGACACGGATGCCGATGAGTTTTTTTCCGATCGTCCTTCCTCCGGAAAAAAACTCAAACGCGATGAAATATCCCCAATAGATGACAAACATCATGATAATGATGATCCCAAACAAAAATAAGCTGATAGAGGAGGTATCAAAAAGAACCATTTCTCCAGTAAGAATAACAAATGCGATAACGTACATCAGCAGATTGGCCACCATCAATATGGCTGAATCAATTAAAAATGCGGTGGCCCTGCTCCCCAGGCCGGCCAGCTTAAATTGCAGAGAGACATATTCTGGCGTTTTAATGCCAACTTGTTCTTGTTCCAATAGATACACTCGCTTTCAATATTTGATTCCAAAAGAAAAAATGACTATGATAATAGAATAACAGAAGAAAATGGAGACTACATATGAACGCAAAGCAATTTGTCAAAAATCATCGAGATGATTGGAAACAACTTGAACGATTGATGGCAGAATTAAGTAAAAGAAAGCCTGATATTAATGGGGCTGGCATCAACCAATTTTACAAACATTATCAAAAAGCAGCCAATCATCTGTCATATGCCCAAACATATTTTCCACAAGAAGATGTGACTCTTTATTTGAACGGTCTTGTTTCAAAAGCCCACAACTTATTATATAAAGATCAAATATCAAGTGTAAAACAAATGCGCCATTTTTTCAGTACAACATTTATCGGGCTCCTATCGGAGCAATGGAAATTTGTACTGGCGGCTTGCGTTCTTTTTACATTAGGCGGACTCGGGAGTTTCTTTTCTGTCGTGAATGACCCCTTAAATCTTTATTCCATCATCCCTGCTGATATCGCTCAAAACGTCGACCCGGACCAGCTGGGCAGTCACGATGGAAAAGTGCTCTCCTCGATGATGTCGGCCAGCATCATGACGAATAATATACAGGTTGCCATATTGGCTTTTGCCGGCGGGATTACATTCGGTCTGTTAACCGTCTATGTACTTATTTATAACGGCATATTGATCGGAGCGCTTTTCGCCTTGTTTTGGCATTCAAATAAAACATATGAATTCTGGGCGTATATCGTTCCCCACGGAATGATTGAACTGACGGCCATCTTTATTGCCGGAGGCGCGGGATTATTAATGGGATACAAACTTTTTGTACCCGGGTCACTTCCAAGAAGGATTCATTTAAAAATACAAGCAAAACGGTCCGTTCAACTGCTTTTAGGCACCGTTCCACTATTTGTCATTGCCGGATTGATCGAAGGTTTTATTACTCCTGCCGCCATTTCTTTGGAAGCCAAGTATTTTACAGCTTTCGCCACCGTCATAGGTCTTATTTTCTACATTGTGATCGGCAAGATGCGGATTGAAAAGCACCGGTCTTCATCCAAGACTCATCATTCTTACTCTGGATAATATAGATCATATTTGTCTGAGGGAAGAGAAAAAGAGGGAGTAGACCACATATAAGCTGGGGCTGTCTTAAAAGGCAAATTAGGAATATATGCATTAAAATGTAAAACCCAAGAATGTTGATTTTTACAGCAATCTTGGGTTTTGTTTTTAAGTTATCAAGCCGCAATATTCTTTTCGGACAGCCCCGGAAAAATTACAAAACATTGCGATTCATAATCTCGATATAGCCGGAAATTGCACTTGCCGCCAAGCTTTCTTCGGGTGCTTCGATCAACTGCAGACCCTGCCTTTCCCATTTTGCTTTTTCGAGCTTTTTAAAAAGGATCTGCTGTTGGGCGATGCTTTTTATCATAGCAGCCTGTACCGTAACCGGCTCGTCATCGGCCCTTTCCAAGAGTGGCAAGTCTTC
Organism: Siminovitchia sp. FSL H7-0308; assembly: GCF_037980985.1. Taxonomy (NCBI): domain Bacteria; kingdom Bacillati; phylum Bacillota; class Bacilli; order Caryophanales; family Bacillaceae; genus Siminovitchia; species Siminovitchia sp. FSL H7-0308. Next base: position 303,504 of record NZ_CP150282.1, on the reverse strand, counting down.
CATCCCCATGATCAAAAACTGGTGCCTTCTTCTGAGCGATTGCAAATAACTCAGTGCCATTTCCTCATGAAGGAAGGTCCTTACATCACTAAACAACAGAAGGAGACTCCGTTTTTTCTGGACGGTTTCCAAAAAGGCAAAAACAGCGGCATAATTCGGCTCAACTGGATCTGCTTCCAAATCATAAATGGCTTCCAGAATCGTTTGCAGGTGTTCCATCCCTTTGGCGGGCGGAACGTATTTTTTAATCTCTTTGGAAAAAGCAAGAACGGAAACATAGTCGCCTTTTTGCAGAGCTGCTGCTGTTACAGCCACAACCGCATCCAATACTCTTTCCAAGCGGCTCCCTTTTGCGAGCTCTGCCCCCATCATTCTCCCGCAATCAATCAATATCATAATATATTTCCCATGTTCCGGCGCATATTCATTTGTCATCACTTCACGCAACTTAGCCGTTTGCCGCCAATTAATCATTCGCGGATCATCACCGGGAACATAGCGGCGAATTTGAGAAAACTCTCCCGTTCCTTTTTGTAATTTCCGGATTTTCGTTCCCTCATAAAGTAAATATCGTTGAGCGCTCTCCAAATATCGTTTTGTCTCCGTTAAATCTGGAATGACTTTGACTGTTTTCGGCAAATCAAAGGTTGTTTGCTTTTCCCAAAGACCCAACACACTTTTGTATCTGACATAAAGCTTTATAATTTCATATCTTCCCCGCTGCCAAGCGGTCGTTTCATATGAAATGGATGCTGAAGATTCCTTTTGCATATGGCCAAAAACAGGAAAAGGACATTCAAACGTTTGCGGAAGATCGTCCATAAATTTGTATGAGACGAAGTGTTGCGACAGATTCCTTACTTTTACTTGTATTTCGTTGGGAAGCCCTCTTTCCATTTGCTCCGGAAGCTCCCTTTCAAAAGTCAGTTCACCCTTCTTTGGGGACAAAAGCAAATCAAGAAGACTTGCCAAGAAAAGCAGTATGTTGATGATGATGACTGCTCTCCAAGAAATTTCGGAAAAAAATCCGATCATGAACAGGCCCATAGACAACACGCCAAATAAAATGAGCAGGCGTTTCGTCGGCAAAATCCCTCTATCGCGGAACAGGAACCGCCCCCACCAGTTCTTCGATAATTTGGTCAACGGCTGCTCCCTCCAGTTCAACGTGCGGGGATAATTGGATCCGGTTCCTTAATGCGGGCTTTGCCACCATTTTAATATCATCCGGAGTCACATAATCCCGGCCTGCAAGATATGCCCATGCCCTCGCGGCTTTTCCGATCGAAATGCCCGCCCTCGTACTCGCTCCGAAACGAATGACATTAGTTTCGCGCGTTCTTCTTACGATGTGCATGATATATTCCAAAATGCCATCTCCTACTGTAACCATTTCAATCTCTGATTGAATGGCCGAAAAGTCATCCAAATCCATGACAGGAGACATTAAACTCGCATCCAGTTTGTTTTCCAACACATTCCTTAATACTTCCATTTCCTCATTAAATTCCGGAAAATTGATATTGAGCTTGAATAAGAAGCGGTCTTGTTGTGCTTCCGGCAGTGAGTAAGTCCCCTCAAATTCAATGGGGTTTTGGGTGGCCACGACAAAAAACACATCCGGCAACGGGTACGTTGTTCCCTGAATCGTCACCTGTTTTTCCTCCAACGCCTCCAAGAGAGCGGCTTGTGTTTTGGCAGGCGTCCGGTTAATTTCATCAGCCAGTAAAATATTTGTAAAGATTGGACCTTTTAACGTTTCAAATTTTCCTTCCTGCATATTTAAAATCATGCTTCCCGTAATATCACTGGGAAGCAAGTCAGGGGTGAATTGGATCCGCTCAAACTTCCCGTCCAACAATTTTGCAAGTGTCTTTGCCATCGCTGTTTTTCCCGTTCCGGGAACCCCCTCGACCAATACGTGGCCGCCAGCCAAAATAGCCGACAATAACAGCCGCAGATTTGACCGTTGTCCTAAAATAGCACCCTCATATTGCTCCAGCAAAGATTGTATCTTTTGTCTCATCCACGCTCTACCTCTTTTCTCACACGATCTATTTTCTTGGACCATAGCAAGTATTCTTGTTTGCTAACACTTTCCTTCTGTAAAACGTCAGCCAACCCTTCCAAAAAAACAGTTGCTTCTTCTTTCTTCCATCCCCGTTGTAGAAAGTAAGGTGTTAAATCTGTCCAGCCATTCTGAAAGGGCACACCCCGCCGTTCTTTAAAGATCTGTTTTAAAAAATCAGCTTGTATGGCAAGGGAATCCCGATACCGTTGCCCCCTTATATACCAAGCCGCGATCGCTCGAATACTTTCGTCACTGAAACGAACAGACTCTTCCCTCGGAATCAATACCGGGCCGAAACGTTTGCCTCTGTACCACAGCCAAAGTATCGCCATTATCCCCAATTGAAACATCATTAATAAAAACCATTGCGGATATAAAATCAATGCTTCCCCAGAGCCTTTTTCACGATGGATATATTCGTCAAAAAGGACTTTGTCCCCGCCAGCTTCATTAAGCAGGGAGATTACTAATGATACATGATCCTCCTCCATCAGCTGGCCATTCTCTAACCAATTTGGGAAAAGAGAGACAATCAATTGGCCGTCGCCAACCTGCCGCTTTAAAGCGATTGGGCCGAATTCATCGTTTAAAAGCACCTGATCATCAGGGGCGGCAATGAGCCGCTGCCTATATGAAATCATCGCGCCATGCTCTTTCTTGTTTTGATCCGATACCTTGCCATTACCGTCACCATCTATAGGTTCTGTGGACAAGCCAAACATTCCTTGCGGGTTCATTGACCATAATATGATGGAATTTCCCGCTTCCATAAATTGTTTGTAAGCATCCATTTCTGCCCCGTCCGGTATGAATGCGGGCTGGACCATGATCAGTGTTTGATTCGGAGAATCCACGTTCAAGTGTTCCGGTGAATGACGCCATCTTTGCACAACGTTTTTTTCATCTTTCAAATATGTATACCAAGCTTTTAAACCCGTGGGAGAAGGCGATTCGGAATCATAATCCCGATACTTTTTCGGCTCCTTCATGTCCAAAAGGTAGGTGGATACAAGCAACAACAAAAGGGCGATAACGCCCCAAAACCACAATTTGTTGTTTGAGCTCCTTTTTTCCAAAGCCCCATCCCCCTTTCCAGCCTAACTGCCCATTTTCTCTTCAACCTGTTCCAGCCATGCCATAACTTTGTTTCGGAAGCGGCTAAATTCTTCAGGTGATATTTGTTTCTCCCCATAAGCAATTTCGTCAAACACCTTTGCCAATTCATAAAATCGTTCGGCCCAAGAAATATTGATGTGTTTGATCTCTTCGTAGTACTCCCAATTTGTCTTCCATATTTTTGCTTTCAGCCACCCTTGTTCATCAGAATAAAGAAGGAGCGCCAAAAAAAGATGACGTACTGCAGGAGAAAGCTCTCCAATGTTTTCCAGCTTTTTGGCTTCAGACAAATGCTTTAAACATGTCCACTCCAAATATTTCTTGGATTGAAATGGTTGGTCATCACGAAATCTACGCGATCTCGATACAGTCCGTGCAACAAAAAATGCCGTTATACCAAGAACGATGACAAACATTACCACAACCGCAATAAAAAGCGGGCCTGAAGCGGACTGAGGAGCTTCCCAAGAAGGGAATAATCCTTCGAGCCAATTTGCAAACTGCTCCTTGATTTTTCCCCACCACTCCGATAAAGGATCACTTTGATACGCTTGGTATTCATCTTTGCCCAAAATCTCTTTCAGCTTTTTGCCCGCCTCGTCCGCTTCTAACATAAATCATCACCTGACTTGTTAAGTAGTCTGATAATCTCCAATCATTTCCTTTAAGTCGTCTGCATCGTGACGTGCTTTCAAGTCAAAATACATGACAGCATAACCAACGGCAAATATGAGCGAGGTAAACAGCGTGCCAACATTGACGATCATTGCCAATAAAACACTATTACCCAACATAAGGCCAAAAGAAAATTCCAATGCCATGGTAATGCACGTAAAAATCAAAGTAAATACAACATAAATCCCAAATGTTGGCCAAAGGCGGCCTTTCGTCAGCTTCCAGCTTCTAGAAATACCAGGTGTTTCTTCTTTTAAGACAACTGAACCGAAATAAAAGCTCAAGCGAGTCAAAAACAGGCCGAGCCCAAAGAGGGTTACCAGAAAAAGAAAAACAGCCACAATAATGCCGGCAACAGGAAATATAGCCGCGCCCAAAACCCCTAAAAATATTATGCTAATCAACGGAATAAAATAAAGGCCGCCCGCAATCATGTAAAACAAAATATTGCTTCCAAAAATAGGCCAAAAGCGTGAAAATGCACTTTTAATAACCGATCCTACGGTGTATTCTTCTCCTTTTCTCATATGGTTTACAGCAAGTATAATGGCCGCTCCAGCTATCGGTCCAAATATTAAAGAAAGCAAAGCCGAAAAACCGATTGCCACATCCCTCATAGTTGAAATTTCATCGAAGCTATCCAAGGTGCGGTCATACCAAGCACCTTCCGCTTGAACCTCCCGAAAAAAGCCGACCCCTGAAGCCAGTTCCAACACCGCTTGCAACACAAAAATGGGTCCCAGAAATATGAGCATAATCAATATAAATTCCGAAAACTTCTTCCTGCTGATACTAAAAGTCAAATCCAGTATTTGCCCGAACCCTTTCGGAGTATCTATTTTTGATTCCAATTTTCTACCTCCTAAAATGTGCTTATCAGCTTATTTTATCATTATGTGATATGTATAGGCACCCTAATTTTACCAGAAATCAAAGCGAAAAAATGATTCGCTCACAGCTCGGCTTCCGAAAAGCAAATCCAAATATCGTGACCGGAGAAGATGAAGGGAACATATCTGTTATGTCGGATGCAACCGTCCTCACATTGGGGATATCTATAAAGCGAACTGGAAAATAATCCCATAATAGCAACCTACATTCAGCAAGAATTATACCATATGGAATCGCAAATGCCGATATACAAATTGTACCTTACATCAGCATCCCACAACATGATGTTACGGTGGAAAAAAATGATTTAAAGGGGTACAAGGTAGCATGTACTTCAGATGAAAAAACATGCAGGCCAATGTTAATGCGGCAGTCCATTCAGGAGCAAGTATCGTTGCCGGCATTCAATTTATCTCACCCATCGTAATTACTTTTTTACCGGCAAGCCCTGGCTCAAGCTGTCTTGGATGCTGCCCGAAAGGGGGATACTGTTGCCCGTGCGTACATGCCAATTGTCCAACTAGTCCGAGAACCATTACCAATCAAGGAAGTTCCCTCACAAAAGGAATCTTCCCCGGTGTGCGAACATCTAATGGGGAAAGAGGCTGGTTTCACTCCTCTGCAAACCCGGGACGCTCTAAATAATCGGTTGCGTCACGGCAGAATGCCTATATTTTAAGAAAAGATAAAATGTAACCGCTTTCCCAAAATATTGCGAATATTATATGTGTTATTTTTATAAGTATCATGTTATAATATAGAAATGTTTATACGAAAGCGGAGGTAGAAATGACGCCATGAACACAACTAAGGAAAAGACAAAGACCGTGAATCTGGAAGATATCCTCATTGCTTATCAATTTCTAAAAGACGTAGTGGCCCATACGCCTTTGCAAAAAAACGAAAGATTATCCGAGAAATATGACTGCAATGTATATATAAAAAGGGAAGATTTGCAGCATGTGCGTTCATTTAAGCTGCGCGGTGCTTTTTATAAAATGAAAACGATCGAAAAACAAGCTCGTGAAAAAGGCGTTGTTTGTGCAAGTGCCGGCAATCATGCCCAGGGTGTCGCATATGCATGTGCCCACTTGGGAATAAAAGGCACCATTTTTATGCCGCAAACAACCCCAAAGCAGAAGATCGACCAAGTGAAAATGTTTGGTCGCGAATACATCGAGGTCGTTTTAACGGGCGACACTTTTGATGACAGCTCCAAGAGCGCTCATGAATTTGCGGAAGAACAAGACTTGATTTTTATCCACCCGTTTGATGACCACCAGATTATTGCCGGTCAGGGAACTGTTGCGGTTGAAATTATGAATGACATTCATGAACCGGTGGATTTTGTTTTTGGAAGCATCGGCGGCGGCGGGTTTATGGCGGGTTTAAGCACTTATATCAAAAACGTTTCTCCGCATACGCAAATGATCGGGATTGAACCGGAAGGCGCGCAAAGCATGAAAACATCGATTGAAAATAAAGCCGTTACCGCGCTTCCGGCCATTGATAAATTTGTAGATGGGGCGGCTGTACAATGTGTCGGCAATCACACCTTTGAGCTTTGCCAAAAATATGTCGACGATATTGTTTCCATACCGGAAGGAAAAGTGTGCACAACCATTTTGGATTTATACAATCAACACGCGATTATCGCCGAACCCGCCGGAGCCCTGCCCATTTCGGCACTTGACTTTTACAAGGACAAGATTAAAGGAAAAACGGTTGTTTGTGTCATCAGCGGCGGGAACAATGACATCGGCAGAATGCAGGAGATTAAGGAGAAGTCATTGATGTATGAAGGGTTGCTGCATTATTTTATCGTGAACTTTCCGCAACGCGCCGGAGCCTTGCGTGAGTTTTTGGATGAAGTCCTTGGACCCGATGATGACATCATCACTTTTGAATACACCAAGAAAAACAATAAAGAAAGAGGACCGGGCTTGGTCGGTATAGAACTGAAACGCCGTGAAGATTACGCGGGCCTGATTGAACGGATGAACAAAAGAGGCATTTCTTATACTGAAGTAAATAAAGACAGCACATTGTTTCACTTGTTAGTATGATGAAAAAAAGCGCCCGGGCGGCGCTTTTTTTTGTGTGGCTCTATACTAAATGTTCGGGTTTCCACACAATTTGCCCATAAAAATATTCCACGCAAACATCCCATTCTTTTATACTTGAATTGACTAGAAACAAGAAAAGATTGGAGTTGCGTGCAAGTGAATTTGTCATAAAATGCCTGGTCTTTAAGATGTATGGATCACTAAAGTGGAGGAAATGGAAGATCGTATTGCGCTTCATAGAAGTGGCTGTCAAGGTACACAAGTGTCCCAGCTGTGGTGAGAGGACTAAGAAAGTTCATGATTATCGCATTCAAAAGATCAAACATTTAAAGTGGTTTGAACGGTTGACTTACCTCTTCTACAAAAAGCGTCGCTATGTCTGTTCGTGCGGGAAACGATTTGCCAATTTTTTCCGGTAACACACATTTTCAATACGGTTGACCGAAGTTGGTCTCCACTGCAGGTAGAGTTGTTATTAGTATGTAAATAAAATAGTTAAATGAGGTGTTTCGTTTTGGGTAAGAAAAGCAAGCAGTTTGTAGAAAAAATTACTGCAATGGAAGATGATTTTTCACAGTGGTATACCGATGTCGTTAAGCAAGCAGAGTTGGTTGATTATGGTCAGGTTCGCGGAACGATGATCATTAGGCCGTACGGGTTTGCAATATGGGAAAATATACGCGATGTGTTAGATAAGAAATTTAAAGAAACAGGTCACACGAATGTTGCGTTTCCGTTATTTATTCCAGAGAGTCTGTTGCAAAAGGAGAAAGACCATGTGGAAGGGTTTGCTCCTGAAGTAGCTTGGGTGACACATGGTGGGGACGAAGAGTTGGTAGAACGTCTTGCCGTTCGCCCTACTTCAGAAGTGTTGTTCTGCGATTATTACTCTAAAAATATTCATTCTTACCGTGACTTGCCAAAGCTTTATAATCAGTGGGGAAATGTTGTTCGTTGGGAAAAAACAACACGACCATTCTTACGTTCCTCCGAATTCCATTGGCAGGAAGGGCATACTGCACATGCAACTGATGAAGAAGCTTCCCAAGAGACAGAGCGGATGCTAAGTATCTATGCGGACGTGGTGGAGAAGTACTTAGCTATACCAGTCCTTAAAGGAAGAAAGACGGATAAGGAAAAGTTCGCTGGTGCTAAATATACATTGACAATCGAAAGCCTTATGCATGATGGAAAAGCTTTGCAATCTGGAACCTCACACCATTTTGGTACAGGGTTTGCGGAAGCATTTGATATTACGTATTTAGATGAAAATGGTGACAGTCAATATGTCCATCAAACCTCTTGGGGGTTATCCACTCGGATTATGGGGGCTTTAATTATGGTTCATGGGGATAACCGTGGTCTAGTAATCCCGCCACGCATTGCACCAACGCAGGCGATGATTGTGCCGATTGCGCAACATAAGGAAGGTGTGTTGGATAAAGCGTATCATTTACGTGACCAATTAAAAGCTCTTGTAAGAGTAGATATCGATGCGAGTGATAAAATGCCTGGCTGGAAATTTAACGAGTATGAAATGAAGGGTATCCCAGTCCGCATTGAAATGGGACCAAAAGACATTGAAAAAGAACAAGTGGTACTTGTTCGTCGTGATACAGGTGAAAAGCAATTTGTTACATTAACTGAATTACCAACGCGCTTACCTGCTTTGCTTGAAGAAGTGCAAATGAATTTATATAATCGTGCAGAAAAACATTTACAAGAAAAAACCAATGTTGCTAAAAACATGGATGAGTTTGCAACGATTTTAGAAGAACAAGCTGGATTTATTAAAGCTATGTGGTGCGGTGATATCGCCTGTGAAGAAAAGATTAAAGAAGACACATTAGCTACATCACGATGTATTCCATTTGAACAGGAAAAAATAGCGGACACATGCGTATGCTGCGGAAAAGAAGCGAAGGAATTGGTATACTGGGCAAAAGCATACTAAAGGAGGGAACACCCTCTCTCAGCTTGTAGAGAAAGATGATGTTTTTTCTCTACAAGCTTATTTATTTTTAAATTTAGATCAAATTTTGGCTCTATACTAAATGTTGGGGTTTCCACACAATTTGCCCATAAAAATATTCCACGCAATAAACTGGCGCTACCGCTTACCGCCAACTCTCCCCTTCCTCTCCTCGTTTCTGAGTGAGTTCAAAGCACTGCGATAAGTCACATCAACTCTTCTTCGTAGCCGTATTTCATGTTGCTCTGCTTAATAATAATTGCGATGAAATGAGTAGAAGCGATTGTGTAAATGCCAATCAGGGCGCTAGCAAAAAATAATGCATTTGCATAGTGAAATATTTTAATAGCTTCTAACTCCGCGCTCTCCCTCAACCCTCAAGACTATTTTTGTTGATGTTTTTGTAACATTTGCTGTAAGTATTCTTCTGACTTTCCTCTGGGGATACTCAAACTGCTCCAATCTTCATTCTTGATTTGCTTCCCGATATAAACGATCTGGCCAATATGATAAGCGTAATGGGCCAATTGCCTTTCAATCGCTTCCATCGCCGTATGGCTTTCACCGCGAATCAAAACTTGCTTTAACAACTCTTCTTCCTTTAATTGGTCTAAGGCATGAAACAGGGCATCCCACCCTTTTTCCCACACCTTTTCCAGTTCCATTTTTGTCGGGATGTCATCAATGAATTCTTCCTCGCGCTTCCGATATGGCTTCTCCCCATCCGACTCCAAAAAGTTGGTCCATCTGGACATCATGTTGCCGCTAAGATGTTTTACAATCATGGCGATGTTGTTTGATTCTTGATTCAACCTCCAATGAATGTCCTCTTCTGATAATTGTTCCATAGTCTTATCCCCGAGTTGTTTTATATGTTGAAACCTCTTTTTTACAATTCTTAAATACTCCCATCCGAGATTCATTCTGTTCCCTCCTGCAATTGCTGTCCATACCGGCTTCAACTTCGTTCACCACTAAGGCTAGGAGACCGCTGTGGACAGCCTTTCAATCAGCCGCCAAAAATATTCAGAATACTCCCGAGCTACTTACATTGTACTAAACTGTTCCCGACATTGTAAGAAAGTTCTTGAAAGAAAAAGGGAATAGAACAATCTCCATCTCTAATAAACTGAAACCAACTATACGAGTGCACAACTTCCTATGAATGAGGAGTGGTGAAATGGGAATCATTGATGGAACAGGGTATATCGACAGATTAAACAGGATGGGGGCCGAGATTTGGCTCGATGGTAAAAAAGTGGAAGGACATATTTCCGACCATCCCTCCTTTCAAGGAGTTGTCCGAACGATCGCATCCCTTTATGATTTACAAAATAAAGACGATTTAAAAGAGCAAATGACGTTCCTTTTTCCGGATCAAGATGAGCCTGTCGGGCTTTCTTATCTGCATCCAAAAACAAAAGACGATTTAATAAGAAGAAGAAAAATGATTGAGCGCTGGGCACGACATACCCATGGGATATTTGGCAGAAGCCCCGATTATATGAATACGGTGATTATGAGTTTTGCCTCCTCAGCTGCCTTTTTAAAAGGAATGAAAAACTGCTTTCCCGAACATATTATCTCTTTATACAAAAGAGCAATGAAAGAAGACTTATCATTTGCTCATGCTTTTATAACTCCACAGATAAACCGCTCGCAAATAAACTTGGGATTCACGGAGGAAGCCCTTTCCGCCAAAGTAATTGAAAGAAATGAAAAAGGAATTGTGATCAAGGGCGCCCGTATGCTTGCCACCCTAGGAGGGTTTACAGATGAGGTACTGGTTTATACGGCTCCCAGAATCTTCTTTGATCCAAATGAGGCCTTTGCTTTTTCTATCCCTTCGAATACGGAAGGCTTGAAATTTATCTGCAGAGAATCGTTTGTGGGAGGCAAGTCAACGTTTAACTATCCCCTCAGCTCTAGGTACGAAGAAATAGATTCTATCGTTGTATTTGACAACGTATTAGTGCCGTGGGAAAACGTATTTTTTTACGACAACTTGGAGGCAGCTACCGACTTCAAGCTGCAAAGCTCCTTCCACCCTTTAGCCTACCATCAAGTAATCATTAGACAAATAGAAAAAACAGAATTTCTCCTTGGGGTGGCCCAAATGTTGGCCGAAACGATCAACGTTGGCGAATATCAACATGTACAGGAAAAAATTTCCGAGATCATTAGCGGATATGAAACAATGAAATCACTATTGGCAAAATCGGAAAATGATGCTGAATTGGATGATTGGGGTTGTATGCGCCCTAGCCTCGTACCACTAAAAGTAGCCGGCACCATTTTTCCAAAGCTGTACCCCCGATTTGCGGAAATCGTCCAATTAATTGGAGCCAGTGGGTTGGTTACATTACCAACTGAAAATGACTTTGCTTCCCCCATAAGCCCCTACTTGCATAAGTGCCTTCAAGGAACAGATAAATCCGCTGTCGACCGGGTAAAAATATTCCGTTTGGCCTGGGATCTGACAATGAGTTCGTTCGGTACAAGACAAACTCAGTATGAAAGATATTTTTTTGGCGACCCCGTCAAAATGGCCAGCAACTTGTACCAAGACTATCCCAAAGAAAAAAGTTTGAAGCTCATCAGTGATTTTTTACATTTGGGCATGTAGATTGAATAGTTGAGACTGGGAAAAAAGCTTTATAAGTAAATAAATTACATAAAATTAATGTTCATAACCTATTATTCTGTAGTTTTCACTAAAACCAATAGCACCTTCCGCATACACAGCCGTTGGATGCGCCGAAATTTATTGAAATCCGAAATAGTTGAAGTGATCAACCGTCATCTGAAGTTTGGGCTAAACCAACCCGAAATTTCCCGGCGCTTATATATGGAAATTCTCGAACCCCGTTAGGGTTCTTCCTTTATCTTTAGAAATAAACAAGCGTTCATTTCTATTCAATTATTGGAACAAGTATCAAATATTCCAGAGCGAGACGTGCTAAAGGTAGTATGCGCTTACTTGTGAATATGAAAAATTTACGTGCGAAATCTTGGTATCTTATACTGGATTTTAACAAATCTTATAGGTATACTATGATATTATCTGCAACCTATAGAAGGGAAAACATACAATGGATACAAGACAAAACCAGAAATCAATGAAGCTTTTAAACTTTATTGAAGAAAAAGGCAACAAACTTCCCCATCCCATTACCATTTTTATGTTACTCACAATAGCTGTCATGATGTTATCTCATATTTTTTATTTAATGGGGACAAGTGTCACCTATGAAGGTGTGAATAAGGAAACAATGGAAACGGAGGTTTTGACCGTAAAAATAGTCAGCCTCCTCGTTCCTGAAGGCATAGCATATATGTTTTCCAATGTTGTGAACAACTTTACTTCATTCGTGGCTCTTGGTCCGGTATTAGTCGCCATGCTTGGAGTGGGTGTCGCGGAAAAAACAGGTTATATTGGCGCATTGATGACAAACACTGTCACAGAAGCGCCGAAAAAGCTCGTTACTCCCATCGTTGTTTTGATTGGAGTCCTTTCTAACGTGGCTGCATCTGTCGGATATGTCGTGCTCGTGCCGCTTGGGGCCATTATTTTTCTTGGCTTTAAGCGCCATCCATTGGCAGGTTTATCAGCAGCATTCGCAGGTGTTGCCGGTGGGTATTCCGCTAACCTTTTCCTCGGTACAAACGATCCCATCCTGAGCGGAATGACGACAGAGGCATCTCGTATACTAGATGCAGGTTATACGGTTAACCCGACAGATAACTGGTTTTTTATGTTTGCTTCCACTTTTTTGATCGTATTGATCGGCACGCTTGTAACGGAAAAAATAGTCGAGCCCCGGTTGGGAACCTTTGTCCCCGATAAACAAATTGAATCTGTTCAGACGCTTTCAGACAAAGAAAAAAAAGGATTGTTGTGGGCAAATATTTCCGTGTTACTGACTGTGGCTGTCATTGCTTTATTAACTGTCCCCGAAAATGGGGTTTTGCGCGGAGAAGGAGGAAGTTTGATCAAGTCTCCGTTTATGAACAGTATTATCTTCCTGATGATGGTGATTTTTTTAGTGCCGGGTATCGTGTATGGTATGATAATAAAGACAATTAAGAACGACAAAGACGTTGCCAGCTTAATGTCCGCCTCGTTGGAAACGATGGCCGGTTTTATTGTATTGATCTTTTTCGCCGCGCAATTTATTGCGTTATTCAACTACACGAACTTGGGAACTTTAATGGCCGTGAAAGGGTCGGCCTTTTTACAATCCATTCATGTAGACGGCGTTCCGTTACTGATTGCATTCATTTTGATTTGTGCATTCATCAACTTGTTCATTGCGGCGGATTCCGCGAAATGGGCCATTATGGCTCCCGTGTTTGTTCCGATGTTTATGCAAATGGGAATTGCTCCGGAAGTCACTCAGGTAGCCTATCGAATTGGTGATTCTTCGACGAATATCATTTCTCCATTAATGCCCTTTTTCCCACTCGTCGTGGCTTTCGCACAGCGCTACGGGAAAAATAACGGAATTGGTACAGTCGTTTCACTCATGCTGCCACATTCAATCGTTATTCTTATTTGCTGGACCATTTTCTTTGCCATATGGTATTTCATTGGCATCCCAGTAGGCCCTGGTACAAGTTTAACTTACTAACCACTTAAAGTAGAAAGGATTGTTGATATGCGGGTAATTACAAAATGGACAGGCGGCCGGGCATTTACCGCAGTGGGTGACTCTGGATATGAGATCCGGATGGATGCCACAAAGGCGTACGGCGGAAGGGAAAAAGGCGCCACTCCGACAGAAATGCTCTTGGGCTCACTCGCCGGCTGTATCGGCATTGATGTCACAATGATTTTAAAACCTTATTTGGATAAGATCAATCATATCGAAATTGTCACACATGGGTTACGCGCGGAAGAAACCCCCAAAGAGTTTACGGATATTGAAGTGACATTTAACATTAATGGTGAGATTACCCCAAAGAAAGTGTGGCGGGCCATCCGGTTAGGCGAAGAAAAATATTGTACTGTATCAGCATCTTTAAAAGCGAATATTTTTTACAAACTAATATTAAACGGTGTGGAACAATGATTTTCCTTATCCATAGAGGAGCCTATAGACATTACTATAGCTCCTTTTTTATGTTGCATTGTTTTGAGTTTATGGTTTCACAAACCCCTTGCGGCTCTTTGAATACCGGAGGCTGGGACATAAGCAAATAATGAAGTTTCACTTTATCCCGCATGTAAGGTGCCATAAGACTCCCACTTCAATATCTTGAGTGAATACAAAAGGGCCAAGTGGGAGATAACGGCACCTAAATGCCCGATTGGTTCAACTAACATTCAGTTGGAGCCCTACTGAATGAAGTTTCACTTTATCCCGCATGTCAGACTGTCTAACAAATATTCAATTTTCAGCACTCAAACGTACTTTTTTGCTTGCAAAACTTCTAATATTGAAATTAACAAAGAGTTTCGGTGTGGTTAAGCTACTAATAGCTCCACAATCTCCGAAATTTTTTTGATTTTCGTTAGTCTTTTGAAATTATAGGCAACACCAATTAGAGCTGCTTCTGCGTTCACAGAATCCAGCCCTTTCCCTAGAAAGAAAGTATAACCAAAGGATCGCTTAATGGTTCCAAAAGGATGTTCCACAATTTGTGATCGTTTTTTATAAATTTCATTATTGGCTTCCGTATCTTCTTTCAATTTTTCGATAAGTTCTTCATGTTCCCAGCGTTGAATATTTCTTCCTCTTTTAGCTTTTGTACATAAACTATATACAGGACAAGATAAACAAACATCTCCTCCAATATACCTTTTGTACTTCAAGCCATTTTTAGACGTGTTTTCCTTGTAAGGAAGTTCTTGTCCTTGAGGACAACGATAACTATCTGTTTCTTTTTGATACTGAAAATTATCTTTTGAATAAGTAGGATCTCCTGACATACTTTTCTTTTTTTGAGGTTTTAAGTATAAAGTGTTTCCGTCATCTAAACAATCTTTTATTTCTTTTGCATTATAATATCCTGTATCAGCTACTATGACTCTGTCTGTGTTTTTTGATAATATTTCATTTGTTTTTGAAACCATCGGGGATAGTTGACTCTGATCATTTACATCGTTTACTACATCTAAAGTAACAATCAGTTTATGCTTATTATCTACAGAAGATTGCATATTGTAAGCTACATCTATTTTCCCATTATTTTTCATAGCTCTAGATTCCGGATCTGTCGTTGTCAATTGGTTCTTTTCTTCTTCATTCATTTTCTTTTTTATTTCTGTTAAATATTCTTTTTTCTTTTGATATTTATCAATTTTCGATTCAATAGATGAAACGTTCTCTTCTGTTAATTCATTCTCCTGTGCTATTTGTTCTAGTTGTTGGAGGTAGTGTTCAATCTTTTCATCAATATAATTCATCTTCTTTGTTAATCCATTTGAAGTAATGCAATTTTTCTTACTATTTTGTGCTCGTATTTTTGTTCCATCAATGGCAATAAGCTTGCCATCAATTAATCCCCATCCTTTAAGTAAGTATGTAAAAGTGCGCATAACTTTCTTAAAGCCTTTACGGTTTTCCTTTAGAAATAATGAAATAGTCCCATGATCAGGACGTATTCCATTTACTAACCACATTAACTCGATATTTCTTTTACATTCTATCTCTAAAGAACGAGAAGATCTGATCTTGTTAAAGTATCCATAGATGAACAACTTTAATAAATCTTTTCTCTCATAAGGTTGTTGTCCAGGATTATGTTTTTTATATTCTTTAATTCCCATATCGACCAAGCAGAGTGATTCTACGAAAGCATCAATTGCTCGAACAGGGTTTTCCTTATCAATCATTTCATCTAAACACAGTAATTGAAAACTTATTTGATCTCTTGAAAAACCGTGAACATTGCCCATTCTAAAGAATCTCCTCTGCTTATAAGTTACCTATATTATACCTTTTTTTGGTTTTATTTGTTAGACAGTCTGATGTAAGGTGCCGTAAGACTCCCACTTCAAAATCTTGAGTAAATATAAAAGGTCTGAGTGGGAGAAACGGCACCTAAATGCCCGATTGGTTCAACTAACATTCAGTAGGAGAAGGAAGAAAACGCCTACTGAATGAAGTTTCACTTTATTGTTCGTTTTTTATTCAGTTGATTTAGTTGTGGCTCGGCCTCACTTTTTCTTAAAAAAATCATATTCCCCTTTTTTAGTGACACAAAATCTTTGCTTTGAATATGGTAAAAGAGATTGATTCGCCTATTTGAGGTGACCATAGATGAAAATCCATGTTGTAAAAAGCGGTGACACGCTTTGGAACATCTCCCGAAAATATGGGGCAACGATCGACCAAATTGTTGCCGTGAACGGCTTGAAAGATCCAAACAGGTTGGTGCCAGGTGAAGCATTGGTGATTCCGACACCCTATCATCAATATGTCGTTCAACACGGTGATACACTTTGGTCAATCGCTAAATGTTTTTGTGTGCCCTTACAAGAAATCATGAATGCCAACAATCTGACTGAACAAACGAATTTGTATATTGGCCAAATAATAACCATTCCTGTTCGGTATCATATTGTTCAACCGGGGGAAACCTTGTCAGCCATTGCAAAACACTATGGGACAACAGTTTCTGCCATTGTTCAGGCCAACCACATTCAAACCCCGGACATGATCCAAGTGGGACAATGGCTAAGGATTCCAAAAAAGCCGAAGAGAGCGATCGAAGTAAATGCCTACATTACTAATATGGGGCAAAAAGGTGTAAACCTTGTTTCATCACTTTCACCCTATTTAACTTATATCAGCCCGTTCAGTCATACTGTGCTGGAAGATGGCCGGATTTCTCCTTTAAAGGACGACCGCATTATAAGAGCGGCTCAGAACGGAAACGTTGCTCCGCTGCTTGTCCTTACGAATATTGACGGAAATACGTTTAGTTCCGATCGAGCGGCCCTTGTCCTCCGAAACGAGGACATTCAAAATAAAGTGATCACCCAAATTCAAACGTTGCTTCAAGAAAAAGGATATATGGGGATCAATATTAACTTTGAATATGTCTATCCGGAAGATCGCGAACGTTACAATCGCTTCCTCAGGAATGTGGTTGAACGATTACGGCCGGAAGGATACTTGGTCTCAACCGCGGTCGCGCCGAAAATCAGGGGGGATCAGCCAGGACTGCTATATGAGGCACATGATTATGTTGCGCACGGAGAAATCGTCGACTTTGTAGTAATTATGACTTACGAATGGGGATGGGCTGGCGGAAGGCCATGGGCCATCGCACCCATTAATGAAGTAAGAAAAGTTCTTGATTATGCGGTTACGGCGATTCCCCGCCACAAAATTCTTATGGGCGTACCGCTGTATGGACGTGATTGGAAAATACCTTGGGAAGAAGGAACATTTGCTAAAACAGTTTCCCCGGAAGAGGCGGTCGACCTTGCGGTCAAGTACGGTGCCTCTATCCATTATCACGAAACCTACCAATCTCCCTTTTTCCGTTATACAGACGAAACAGGCCAACAGCATGAAGTGTGGTTTGAAGATGCCCGCAGTGTACAGGCAAAGTACGACACGGTAAAGGAATATGGCCTCCGCGGAATTGCCTATTGGGTGCTTGGGCAGGCTTTCTCGCAGAATTGGCCGGTGTTGGATGCCAATTTTACAATCATAAAGCGAAACTGCCATTAAGTGAGATTGGGTCCACTAATAGTTGGGCTTTTACTGTAAAATGATCTCCCTTTATCTAGCTTACCGCCAGTTAAATCGGGTGATACCAAAAGAGCGGTTTCGGCAATATGATCTTTAGCTAGGGCTGTCCAAAAAGCATAATTTCAGCTTGAAATTTTTTAAAAAAACCCAAGAATGCTGTAAAATCAACATTCTTGGGCTTTACATTTTTTACTGGATTTACTTTAAGTTGGACTTTTTACACAGCCCCTTCAATGTTCGTAAAACGTTCCATTAGGATGAAAGTATATTCACATCTCGATCTTTGGGACGTTTATTCCATCTAAACCACGCGATGATGATTGCCGCAATAAGTGTAAATCCAAGATAACCCATAACGGGGTACACTGTGCCGACAAGCGTCGTAAATCCTACAAAGCTGGCAGCAAATGCGGCGATTCCGCAAGCGACTACCAAGGTTTTGAATCTTGGTGTATCGATTGGACTGATCCGCGCCGTGAATGAATAAAGCATCCCGACCGCAGTATTAAAAATCATCCCTAACAAGACTATCGACATTATGCCGCCAAAAATCGGGGATATTTCGTTAGCCAAATAAAGCATCGGCATATCCGCGCCAGAGACGGTATCAAGTTTGGCAAACATCCCAATATTAATGAAAAAAATTAATGCTCCCAAACCGATCCCGCCAATCATTCCGCCAATCCCGGCAGTCTTCTCATCTGTCGCAGCTCCCCCCATCACGGCAAGCATCGCCGCACCAGCCGCAATATTATAGGACACATATAAAAAAGCCCCTAACAACCAATGAGTTGCAGCCGGTTTTTGAGAATGGGCAACTTCCTGCATTTGAGCGAAGGTTCCGTCCATTGTTAACAAGGAATAGATAGCAATAACGATGACCGCCAAAATTAAAAACGGCGTAACCAAACCCATTGCAGAAATTACCTTTTCAATATTAAGACAAACAACCATAATAGTTATGAACGAAAGGATTATATTGCCAATAATGCCTGGTACCCCGAATTGCTGCTCGAAAATGGAACCCGCTCCAGCAAACATCACTACCGTAACTCCAAACAAGAAGAATGTCATGATAATATCAACAGCAAGACCAATATACTTGCCGCAAATGTGGTAAATGACCCGCTTATGAGATTTCGTTTGCAGCCGGCATCCAAGCTGTGTAAGATTCATGCCCAAAAAGGCAAACAAGAAAGTGGCTACTGCCGACCCGATTATTCCCGGCCAGCCAAAACTTGTAAAAAACTGCAATATCTCTTGGCCGGAAGCAAAGCCCGCGCCTACAATGAGCCCGATAAATGCTCCCCCTATATGAATACTCTTTTTCATCCATTACTCTCCTTTTTTTGAATCTTTTGTCAATTTGATAAATAAGGAGAAAAAAGACATTTTTTCTCCTTCAGAACCTTACGAAAACGTTTTTTTCTCCATTGTAAAACGGTCGATCGCTTCCAAATCCGGTTCGTACCCAATTCCTGGTTTTTCGGGAACGGAAATATAACCGTCTTTAACAGTCACTTCCGGTTTGATAATGTCTGTTTCCCAATAACGGGAAGAAGCGGCTGTATCACCAGGCAATGTAAAGTTTGACAATGTCGTCAATGCCACATTGTGAGCTCGTCCGATTCCCGATTCCAGCATGCCGCCACACCATACAGGAATTTCATGGCTTTGGCACAAATCGTGAATGCGTTTGGATTCGCTCAGCCCTCCCACACGGCCAATTTTAATATTAATGATCCGGCAGCTCCCCAACTCAATCGCTTTTCTCGCATCTTCATAAGAATGAATACTTTCATCAAGGCAAACGGGAGTTGCGATTTCTTTTTGTAGCCGGGCATGATCGATAATGTCATCGGAAGCCAAAGGTTGTTCAATCATCATTAATTCAAATTCATCCAACGCTTTTAACGTATCAATATCTTTTAAAGTATAGGCTGAATTGGCATCAGCCATTAATGGAACGTCCGGAAACTCTTTCCTCACTTCCCTCATGACATCAACGTCCCAACCGGGCTTGATTTTCACTTTCATTCTTTTATAACCTTCTTCAACATGCCCTTCGATCAAGCGCAAAAGATCCGAAACAGTATCCTGGATGCCGATGCTGATACCGACTTCGATTTTTGATTTTTGTCCGCCAAGCGCAGCCGCAAGAGAAATCCCTTGTTCTTGACAGTATAAATCCCATACTGCGCCTTCAAGCGTTGATTTGGCCATGTTATTTTTGCGGATATTGGAAAAAAGTTCTGAAACTTCGTCGGGATGTTTGATCTCCTGATCTAATAAAGTCGGAATTAAAAAGTCCTCCAGTATATGCCAGTTTGTTTTCATTGTTTCTTCACTGTACCAAGGAGAATGAAAAGCAACTGATTCACCCCAGCCGCTGCGGCCGTTCTCATCTTTTGCTTCAAGTAAAATAAAATCTCTGTTCTGGAGTGTCCCAAAGCTTGTTGTAAATGGAAACTTCAGCCTCATTTGCATATGACGCAATGTAACTTCCTTAATTCGCATGTTTTTCCGCCTCCAATAATTCTCTTTTAACCAATTTATAATAATGGACAGGTCCTTCCTGCTCTTTCTCAAGCGCTATGGCCACATACCCTTTGGAAAACAATGTTTGAAAAATAGTCCTCGTTTTCATGCGCCAATTGATGACGAGCATGTTGTCTTGCTGTTTCATTTGCTGGAAAGCGGCAGGGATCGGGACAAAAACGAGATCATAATCCTCTATTTCAGATAAATGAGGTTCAATATTCGGCAGTTTGGGCATTTCATTTTGTGCATATTCCCAAGGAATTCTCCATTCTTTTCCATCGTCTGGCAAACGGAATTGCCGGTCAACCCACCATTCCAATTTAAAACGGTCTGACGGCAAGCCGGAGTTCAATGAATCGTTCATGTCACCATAACAATTTTCAATATAAGTGGAACAAATGGCGCCCAATTTGGATAAATTTAAATACGCGTTTTTACTTTCCAACGGGTCATATGTCCATGTCAACAGTGAATATCCCTTGTTTAATGCGGCTTTCTTTTGTTCTTCTTTCAACGCTTTTCCAATTCCCCTATGCTGGTAATCGGGGTGAACTCCAAGAAGATGTGAGCATAGAAAGCTATTTCCATTGGCATAACCGGGAAAACTGTAACTGAAACCGACAAGCTCCCCATCAACGAATGCCCCAAGCATCAGTCCGCCATTTCTCACGGCGGTAATCGTTTGATGGATTGGGATCGGCTCCATGCCCCAGACCTTTTTTTCAAGCTTTTGTATGAGCTGTAACTCCTGAATAGTGTGAAGTGTACGTATTTCGATCATTTGATTCCCTCTTTTTTACCAAGATTAATTGAAAAATAACTCGTCACTGTGTATTTGGTCATATTCTTCTTTCCGTTTTTCAAAGCCTTTTTTATCCTTGATGGTTACACCCGCCACAATGGCATTAATGAAAGAAATTAAGGCGGGTGTCATATCGAGTGTGGACATTTCCGTCGAATGAAGCGGCAACAAAATATCGGCAACGTTCCGAAGCGGGGCAAGCGGAGAATCGGTGACTCCGATGATGGCCGCCCCCTTTCTTTTGGCCATTTCCGCAATATGAAACGTTTCCTTCATGTAACGATGAAAAGAAATGGCAACGAAAACGGAATCAGCGTTCATTCCACTAACGGCGGACAAAATGTCGTCTGTATCCCTCCGGATCAGATGAACGTTTTCCCTGACGATGCCGAGTGAAAAGGCAAACCAGTTGGCTGCTGAAAATGACGATCTCAGCCCGCATATATACACTTTCTCGGCTGGCACTAACCGGTCAACAGCCTTGTTAAAATCTTCCTCATTTATACGCACGATCGTTTCCTGAATGAGCTGGCGGTCTTTTTCCATCATTTGCTCAAAAAAACGAGGCCCGTCTGCCAACTCCCGTTTTGAAGAATAGTAGTGGGACAAACTGCTTTTTTCATAAATAATTTGGTCGCGTACTGTTTTTTGCAGCTCTGAATACCCTGACAAGCCGATGGCGTAACAAAACCGGATCACGGTCGTCTCACTCAGCCCAATCATCTCCCCGATTTCCTTGGCAGAATGGACGACAAATTCCCTGGGCTGTTCAAGAAAATATTTGGCGACTTTTTGCTGGCCTTTAGACAGTCGGCCATAGTGAGATTGAATCATTTCCGTTAATGTCATTTCATTCACCCTTGCAAAGAAGGCAAGCCTTTCCCAATAATTAATTATGCAGTTTAAACTTCATAGTTACATATAAACTTACCATATTTGCTCGATATGCACAATCACTTTTCAGAAAATTTCAGGAAAGTGAATTCCCCTTGGAAAAGTTGCAGGTCGCCGTTTGCCGACGGTTCCTGATGATTGGGCACTTGTTCAGGCATCAGTCCAAGACCATTTTTTTAAAATTTCTCTATCTGGAAATTTGCATGTTTTATGATTTCATCAGAAAATCTATTACGAAATTGACGATACGTGAAAAAAGGGTTACCATAATTTCAACGTCATCTTGATCCACCAATACATGATTCTTCTTTTCTAATAGACAAAAAGCAAGATTCTAAAAAGGGGAAATCCAATTGCTAGCACAAGAGCGATATAACATTATTATGGAAATGTTAGAGTTGAATAAAATCGTCAAAGTGCCCGAACTTTGTGAAAAATTCAATGTGTCCATTGAAACTGTTCGTAGAGATTTAGAATTTCTTGAGCAGGAAGGCAAGTTAAAACGGGTATACGGCGGAGCGGTGTTACAAAGCAAGTCTGGCGCGGAACCTTCTTATAATACCCGATCTACCAAAAATGCCAAAGAAAAAATAATGATCGGCAAAAAAACCGCGGAGCTCATTTCTGACGGAGAGACATTAATGATCGACCTCGGCACGACAACCTTGGAAGTTGCCCGCCACTTAAAGAACAAAAAAAACCTTACCATTATTACAAACTGCCTGACCATCGCACAAGAACTAGTAAATGTTCCAACATTTCGAGTCATTTTACCCGGTGGAATATTACGGCCGAATGAACTGGCTCTGTCCGGATTTATTTCCGAACAATTTATGAAAGAGTTCAATGTGGATAAAACAATCATTGGTGTTGGCGGCATTACAAAAGATACCGGCATTACAGATTATCATCTGGAAGAAACACGGGTTAGAAAAATAATGATTGAAAATGGGAAGCAAATCATTGCCGTGGCCGACCATAGTAAATTTGGCATAAAAGCGCTAGTAAAAGTATGCTCTATTCGGGACGTAGACACCATTGTGACAAACGACAAATTAAACAAGAAGATCGCACAAGAATATATAGAGGAAGGCATTAAAGTAATAGGCTATAAAAACTGATTAAAAATCTACTCTTATTGATAAGAAGAGTAGATTTTTTTATATTCCCTTCTTTTTCATAGAAATCGTTTGCATAAAGGAGTATAATACACGAAAGCGCACATAAAGTTATTATAAAACCGCTATTAAAACACAATAACATAATAGGAATCCACCTTTTCTGCACTATTCTTATGTTGTTTTACTTTGAATGTTAGGGGGAATACACATGAGTTTTGATGAATTGATTATTTGGATCATGGCGATAGGCCTACTCCTCGGCGCACTTGACAGGATTATTGGAAATAAATTTGGGCTCGGCGAGAAATTTGAAGAAGGTTTTCATTCAATGGGCCCATTAGCCCTTGGAATGGTTGGGATTATCACCTTAACTCCTGTCATTGCGCGTGTATTGGGACCGGTCATTATTCCAATCTTTGATGTAATGGGTGCCGATCCGGCAATGTTCGCTTCTATTCTGGCAAATGATATGGGCGGCTACCCATTGGCCATGGAATTGGCTGTGAATGAAGAAGCGGGATTATTATCTGGTTTGGTTGTAGCTTCAATGCTTGGATGCACATTAGTCTTTTCGATCCCAGTCGGGTTGGGACTGATCGAGCAAGAAGATCGGCCATTTTTTGCTAAAGGCTTATTGGCTGGAATGGTAACGATCCCATTTGGTGGATTAATCGGTGGATTAATAGCCGGCTTTGATGTCAAGATGATTTTTATCAACTTAATTCCGGTCATGATTTTATCTCTTATTTTAATAGTAGGCTTAGCGATTATCCCGGAAGTATTCATCAAAGGTGCGCTTATTTTTGGGAAATTGATTGTCATCATAATTACGATCGGTTTAGGGGCTGCCGCGTTTGAATCATTAACCGGCGTAGTAATTATACCCGGAATGGCTCCCATATCGGATGGAATTGAAATTGTAGGATTTATCGGGATTATCCTATTAGGAACTTTTCCCATATTACATTTGGTAGTGAAAGGTTTGGAGAAGCCTTTGGGAAAAGCGGGCCAAAAATTAGGCATGAATGCTGTTGGAGCGGCGGGCATTGTCATTACAATGGCCAATAGTATCCCCGTTTATAAGATGATGAAAGATATGGATGTAAGAGGAAAAGTCATCAATACCGCTTGGCTGGTGCCGGCAACCGCGGCATTAGGAGATCACTTGGGTTTTACCGGCGGAGTACGGCCCGATATGATTACTGCTGTTGTATTAAGTAAAATAGCCGCGGGTATTTTGGCCATTGCACTAGCTTACTGGTTTACAAGAGAAAATCAAAACAAACAGCATGAATCTGGTAAAAGAGGTGCTTAAATATGAAAAAGTATTTCATTGGACTTGATCAAGGAACTACAGGTACAACAACGTTAATTTTAAATGATGATTGGGAAATTCACTCCCAAGGATATGTAGAGCATACGCAATACTATCCTCAGCCGGGATGGGTTGAGCATGATGCGTTAGAAATATGGGAGAAAACAAAAGAATCCATCGGGACTGCTCTCGAAAAAGGAAATCTAAGGATTAATGAAATCACAGCAATAGGATTAGATAACCAAGGTGAAACAGTCGTTGTTTGGGATCGGCATACCGGCATACCCGTTTACAATGCCATTGTCTGGCAAGATAGAAGAACGGCTCAAGAAGCAGACAAATTAAATGAAGAATGGGGAAAAGTCATAAAAGAAAAAACCGGTGTCTTAGTTGAATCATACTTCTCCGCATTGAAAATAAAATGGATTTTGGATCACGTGGATGGGGCAAGAAAAAAAGCGGAGAAAGGAGATTTGTTGGCCGGAACCATAGATACGTGGCTCATCTGGAAAATGACCAATGGACGGCTCCATATTACCGACTATTCAACCGCTTCCAGAACGATGTTAATGAATATTCATAAAGGTTGTTGGGATGATGATATTTTAGAAAAATTAAACATCCCGAAATCAATGATGGCCCAGATTCGCCCTTCCTGCGAACATTATGGACAAACAGATCCGGGGAGCTTTTTAGGCGGAGAAATTCCCATAGCCGGAAATGTGGTCGATCAGCAAGCCGCTCTTTTCGGGCAAGCTTGCTTTGAGCCAGGTACTGTTAAAACGACCTATGGAACAGGCTGCTTTATGCTAATGAACACGGGAGAAAAAATAGTAGATTCCAAGAACGGTTTATTAACGACAGTTGCTTGGAATATCAACGATAAAACTTCCTATGCTTTAGATGGCGGCATATATATTACGGGAGCAGCTATTCAATGGCTGCGAGATGGAATTAACATCATTGAAACGGCTCAAGAAACAGAAAACTTGGCAAAGTCTGTTCCAGATACAGGCGGAGTTTATTTTGTGCCTGCATTTGTTGGTTTGGCCGCACCTCATTGGGATCCATATGCCCGGGGTACAATGGTTGGCATTACTGCCGGAACAACTAGAGCCCATATAGTAAGGGCGACACTGGAAAGCATTGCTTATCAAGTGAAGGAAAACATGGATGTCATGGAAAAAGACTCGGGAATCAGCATAAAAGTGATGCGTGTGGATGGCGGTCCAGTTGTGAATGACTTTTTAATGCAATTCCAAGCAGACTTACTCGGCATACCGATTGATGTTCCTGTCATCACCGAAACGACTGCCCTTGGTTCGGCTTATTTAGCCGCTTTGGCTGTTGGGGAATTTAACAGCCTTGATGAAATCGCCTCTAAATGGAAGTTAAGCAAACGATATACGCCAAAAATAACAGAAGAAGAAAGAGAAAAATTAATGACCGGCTGGAAAAGAGCAGTGGAACGCTCAAAAAATTGGACCTCTGAGTAACAGTAACGTGAAAGGGGCTGGGACATAACTAAATCAGCTGATGAAAAAACGGACAATACAGTGAAACTTCATTCAGTAGGCGTTTTCTTCCATCTCCTACTGAATGTTAGTTGAACGAATCGGGCATTTAGATGCCGGTTTCTCACACTTAGACTTTTTGTATTCACTCAAGATTCTGAAGTGGGAGTCTTACGGCACCTTACATGCCGGATAAAGTGAAACTTCATTCAGTAGGCGTTTTCTTCCATCTCCTACTGAATGTTAGTTGAACCAATCGGGCATTTAGGTGCCGTTTTCTCTTGTATTCACTCAAGATTTTGAAGTGGGAGTCTTACGGCACCTTACATGCCGGATAAATTGTCCTAGTGTATAATGCGCAAGCTTTAGCGTAGTCAAAATATGCAGACTCCTGCGGGAATAGCTCGAGCTGAAGATCCCGCAGGAAAGCGACCTTTTCTTTCCGAGGAAGCTGAAGCCGTGCCCGCGGAAAGCGAAATATGTTGACGTAGCGATGATAGGGATTTTTTTAACACAAATAAACCGAACAATTATAAATGAATTGTTCGGCTTTTGCTATTTCGTATTTGCATGAGTCCCAGCCCCTTTTTGCTGAAGTTATTGACTACCTTTTGTGTATTTATTACAATTTGACGTGTATTTATGTTGATTGTATAATAGTTTTAACAACATGATCTGTTTGATGAAGGGAGAAACCAAATGCAGAATGAAATAAAAGACGTAGTAGTCATTGGCGGCGGAGTTGTAGGAACTGCCATATTACGAAAACTATCCCTGTATCATTTGTCTATTGCTTTAGTAGAAAAACAGCCTGATGTTTGTGAAGGTGCGAGTAAGGCGAACAGCGGAATTATCCATACAGGCTTTGATGCGCCCCCCAATTCTTTGGAAGCGGAGTGTTTGAAACGTTCCCGTGATTTATGGCCTGATTATACAGAACAATTAAAAATTCCTTACATTCCTTGTGGTGCCATTATGGTCGCTACAAACGAAGAAGAGAAGGACATCATTGAAAACAAATATATCCCCAATGCCGAAGCAAACGGTGCTCATGTCGAATGGTTAGATAGAGACGAAGTATTGGAAATGAATCCGGCTGTTACAGACAAAGTAGTCGGCGCTCTTTCCATTCCTGGTGAAGCGATTTGTGACCCTTTTACCGCCACCCGTTCTTATGCCGAATTAGCAGTCATCAACGGAGCTGAACTGTTTTTAGGGTCGGGCGTCACTGATATAAAAGAGATCGAGAATGGCTTTTCCGTCATATTAGAAGATGGCCGGGAAATCAAGACAAAGTATATCGTGAACGCGGCGGGT
This sequence comes from Siminovitchia sp. FSL H7-0308, assembly GCF_037980985.1. NCBI lineage: Bacteria > Bacillati > Bacillota > Bacilli > Caryophanales > Bacillaceae > Siminovitchia > Siminovitchia sp. FSL H7-0308. The sequence goes on along the minus strand of NZ_CP150282.1, from coordinate 276,501 downwards.
GTGTATTCGGATCACATTAGCCGGATGATCGGTGATACGAGTTTCACCATTTCACCAAGAAAAGGACAATTTATCTTAACAGAAGAAGAAATTGACATTTCACAAATTATTTTGCCGGTGCCGACTGCCAAATCAAAAGGCACATTAGTTTCACCAGTCGTTTTTGGCGGATTTTTACTCGGCCCGACAGCAGAAGACCAGCAAGATAAAGAGGATAAATCCACAAGCACGGAAGGAATGGAGCAAGTTGTAACTGGTTGTGAAAAGCTCATCCCTCAAGTACGAGAATATGATAGCATCCGGCAATTTGCCGGCATTAGAGCCGTCTGCAGTACAGGCGATTATGTCATTAGACCTTCAGAAAAAAACAAACAATTTATCCACGCTGCCGGTATTCGCTCTACTGGTTTATCCGCTTCACCAGGTATAGCCGAAGTTGTGGCTGAGCAATTACAAAGTGCCGGATTGGAACTGGAAAAAAATCATGAGGCGAAACTGGAGATCCCCAACTTATTTGATGATTCAGAAGAAAATGTGGGAGAAATTATTTGTTTATGCCGGACCATTACAAGAAGCGAAATTACAAATGCCATGGAAGGCCCTGTTCCACCAACAACCATTGACGGAGTCAAAAGGAGAACTGGCGCGACTTTGGGCGAGTGTCAAGGCAACTGCTGCATTCCAAAAATCGTCGATATCCTTCATGAATATGGATTGGATGATCATAAGGTGCCTCTAAAAGGTATCCAACATTCAACGATTGCCGTAAAAGGGGGCCCACAAAGATGAAGTATGAACTTGTCATTATAGGCGCAGGTTTAACTGGAATCGAGACTGCATTAAAAGCGCATGAGTTAGGCCTGAAAGATGTGTTAGTCGTCGACTATAACGATGAATTTGGCGGTTTTTGCAACCCACTTTTTCATGAAGAGGGATTTGAATCAGAAAAAAAGTTAGTCGAAACATTCAAGGATCTGCCCTATGAAAAATGGACGAAGGCAACGGTGACCGGTTTATTTGAAGCATTTGCCGGAGGAAATCACGAATTGAATATCCAGACGCCTTCGGGAACAAAAGATATAACGGCCGAAAAAATCATTATTTGCTCGGGCGCTCTGGAAAAACCAAGAGAAGCGCATAAAATCGATGGAACAAGACCGGCCGGCGTGATGACGCCAACGATGGCAATCGGCTTAATGAACAGAAACTTACTCCCGGGAAAAAAAGTAGCTGTATATGAAAACAGTAAAACCTCACGTGCTGTCTCTGCCATTTTAGCAAAGCAAGGCGTTGATGTCGTAACGGTCCAAGCAGATGATTATGCTGTACACAAGATTCATGGGACATCACGTGTTGAAAAAATAGATATAAAAAATAATCATAATGAACAAATTAAATCATTGGATTGTGATAGTTTCATTTTTAGTGAAGGATTCATACCGTCAACGTTCTTCCTCAAAGGCACCGGGATTGAATTAAATGATCAACACTTTGTTGTGACCGATCATGCGGGTCAAACGAGCGTGGAAAATATACTGGCTTTTGGCCATTGCACCGATCAATTCGAAGTGGCAAGCGAACGAATCGAGGCAAGTGTGAAGCAATTATTTCAGTAAAGAAAGGAACGACTTTCATGAAGATAAAAGATTCATTTACGATCAATGCGGCAAAAGAGGATGTTTGGACGGTTTTTATGGACGTTGAAAAACTGGCCAGTTGCCTACCAGGATGTCAAAATTTAGTGGCTCATAGTGATACGGAGTATGAAGCAGATATGGTTGTAAAAACAAAATTCATGACCATTAAATTTAAAGCCAATGGTGTCCTGACCGATGCTGTGGAAGGTGAAGAGCTAAAAGTTGAAATGGTTGGTAAACCCATGAAACTGGCTGGATTATTCAAGTCAAAAATGACTGTTCAGCTGGAAGAAGTGGACGAAAATGTTACAAAAATCATTTATGAGATGGATCTGCAAATGACAGGCCGTTTAGCCACATTGGGAGACATTTTAATGAAAGGGACCGTTAAAAAATCCGCCGATGAGTTTGCGGATAATGTTCAAAAGCTATTTGCAAGCTAACCAAACCTTGCTGAAGTTCATAAACATAACAATTCCGAGGGCCAACATTACACCTTATCCTAGTTAATAGGCGCCCGTGTTCAGATGAGCACGGGCGCCTCTCTTGTGAAATTCGCCTGCCGTTCGGAAACTTGCCGGTAAAAAACTTTCACCAAATGGGACGCCCATTCCCCTTCACGGCTGCGGTATTGTGAACGATGAAAAGGTATGGCGCCAGTTCCTGCTTTAAAGTTTTTCAATGAGCATGTTTCCGCGGGTATTCCCATAGGTTCCCTTCCCCATTCTAAATGGATTGATTCTTTATTCCCTTTTTAGCAATTTGGCATGTACGACGAGTCTGCCCTTATCGGGATCGAGCATAAAATCACAAGTCGATAACGTAAGTATTGGATCATCCGCATCCAATTCTACATCTGTCGCAAACATAGATTTTTCTTTCATTTGCTGTACAAGCGTGAGATATTCCTCATCAGAATCAAAATCCGTTTGAATGTAATCAAAGTCGGTTGTGGTTTGATAAACCGCAAATATTTCCGCATCATATGAATGATATAATGTATCGAAATAAATCGTCTGATGTGAATTTAAAAAATCTTTTTCAAGAAATTTCTTCAAATGGTTGAACATCGATCCATCTTTCATCGAATGCCCATATATGACAGTATTATGATTGTACATTGTAACATCATTTCTATAATCCATAAAAATGCTGCCAGCGCGTGAATTTTCTCTTTTATAATTCCTATATAAATAGAAATCATTTGTTTCCGCTTGTAAAATAGGATAATCAATCATTGTATCATCAATGGTAATCCACCCTTTTATATCGGGGTTTATTGGGAGCAACTTGCTGAACTGAGGACGTATTTCTCCTTCCTTTGCCCCTGCCGTTACGGCTTGCTCATTGTATATTCTCTGGACATCTGCCAGTATCTGCCGGTTTTTATAATAGTCCAGAAATATTTTCATTAACTCATATCCCGAATAAACAAGAACAATGAAACATATAGCAGTGAATACTCTTTGCCCTATACGCCCTTTTCTATTCCGCACTTTGTCCAACAAAACCACCTCAGCTATTAAATGAAATACCTGTGGGAACGATATGAAGGCCAGATTCCTTATCAAATTTCACCACAGCCTGAACACCATAGATGTCACGTATAAGTTCAGCGGTCACTACATCTTCGGGAGCCCCCTTCTCCATCACTTTTCCATTTTGCATGACAATCATCATATCACTGTAACGAATGGCTTGATTAATATCATGAAGTACCATGACAATCGTTAAACCATGTTCAACGTTCAACCTTTTTATCAGTTCCAATATTTCATATTGGAAATAGATATCAAGATACGTTGTAGGTTCGTCTAAAAACAGAATAGAAGTTTCTTGGGCCAATGACATGGCAATCCAAACCCTTTGCCTTTCTCCGCCTGACAGTTGATCCAGTCTCTTTTTTCTTTTCTTTATCAGATTTGTACAAGATAACGCCCATTCAATGGCTCGTTTATCTTCATCCGTAAGGGAGGAAAACATTGATTTATATGGAATCCTTCCATAGCTGACAATTCTTTCCACGGTCATATCGGGACTGGCCTTATTTTCTTGGTGAACAACAGCCAACTTCTTAGCCAATTGCTTCGGCTTGTAGTTTTCTACATTTTTTCCATCCAATATCACTTTACCGTGCTGGGGCTGATGATGATTAGAAAGGACACCTAACAAAGTCGACTTGCCACATCCGTTTGGCCCGATAATCGTTGTGATCTTTCCAATGTCAATTTTTCCACTGATGCCATCCAAATGCTTCGCTTTATTGTTATATGAAAAGGTGATATTCTCAATTTCCATATAATTGACCACTCTTTCTAATCAAAATGATGAGAAAAGGCCCGCCGATGACGGCCATTAGGATCGAAGCGGGAATCTCGTTAGGAGCAATCATCGTCCTGCCCAATGTATCTGCTGCCAACATGAGAAAAGCCCCGGCCAAAGCGGCAAAGGGAATAAGCTTTTTATGGTCAGTGCCCACAAGTATCCGGCCAATATGAGGCACAATCAATCCGATGAATGCGATCATCCCTGCAATAGCTGTTGCCACCGATGCCAATAAAACTGCTACAGCAGAAATAATAAAGCGTGCTTGATTGACCCGTACCCCCAGGCTTTTCGCCGTTTTATCTTCCATAGCAAGATAATTGCAGAAAGCAAAAAGAAACATTGCGATTATCAAGCCAACTGAACCATAAGTAACCATCACTTCCACATCACTCCACTTTTTCATCTCAAGTGTAGATGTCGTCGCCTGACTGACGGAGGTTACCGCATAACTGCCACGGTAATTAAAAGACTGGCTTAATCCGGAAAACACCGCATTTATCGCTACACCTACAAGAATCATCCGCAACGGGTCCAACCCTGTTTTCCAGGAAAACATATATACAAGCAAAAAAGCCAGCGCTCCGCCAAGAAAAGCAAACAAAGGCATGTAGAAAAATAAAGTCGGAAAGATGGTAACAAGCAGTATCGACATGAATCCAGCGCCGGATGTTACTCCGATAATACTTGGGTCAGCGAGGGGGTTCCTCATCACCGCTTGAAACAATACTCCTGAAACCGATAATGCCGCCCCGGCAAATAATGAAATGATAATACGCGGCAGCCGAAGATCTTTAATCACTTCTATATCTCCCTCTGCACCGAGAATAAGTCCGGTAAACAGCTCAAGTGGAGATACTTTGATACTCCCCGTATTAATTGAAATATATATCGCCACCAGCAATAGAGTGCTAACTCCAATAAAACTAAAATACTGTCTATTCATGATCAAACATCCTTCTATCATTAACTTATCCATCATGGATAAAGCATTGGCTGTAATTCTTCCAAGGCCTCGGTCACTGCCAGATTTCCAGTCGTACCGAAGAGCGTTTCCTCCAAGTCATACACTCGCCCATTTTTTACCGCGTCAAAATGCTTCCAAATGTCGTTTTCCTTAAATTCCTTGTCAAACATTTCCACGACTTCTTCAGGCATGCCATGAGCCGCACGCAAAATAATATCCGGGTTTGATTGATGTAAGTATTCCGTATTGGAAGCCAGGTACTCCACATCTTCCCCTTGTACCACATTGATTCCCCCGCTCCTTTTTACGAGGTCACCAATATAGGATTTTTCGGTGGCCACCAAATAACTTCCTGGCACTCCCATTAAAATAAGAACAGTGGGCGACTTTTTTCCTTTAACTCTCTTTTCAATCTCAGAAGCCTTTGCATGAAATTTTTCCACAATTGCCTCGGCTTGCTCTTTCCGGTCATACTTTTCACCAATTTTCCTGATTTCACTCAACATATGATCAATGCTCTCCAGATTCACAAATGTGACAGGCACTCCCAGCTCTTCAAAATGAGAGACCAAATCATACTTTAGCGTAGTTACCGACATTACTTCCGTTGGATCTAACGACATGATCAGTTCCATATCCGGACTCATTGGATTTCCAACTTCTGTTACTCCATCGTATCGTTGCGGCAGCTTTTTATAGCTTGTCGGTATTCCAACTAAATCGATTTCTAACGCGTCCATTATTTCAGTTACTGCAACAGTTGTGGAAACGATTCGGTCTTTATCTTGACTTTCTTTCTCCTCAGTGGCTTCTTTCTTCTGCTGGCTGGAGCACCCGGACGTTGTTATCAAGAAAAGCAAGATAAAGACAGTCCCGAACAAAGTGGCGAGTGACTTTCTCATTGTTCTTCCCCCCCGATGAATACATAATTGGCATTATGAAGCGACCTTGCCGCGGGAACAGCAAGGCCAACCTATATGGGTTTGAAATACGTTACTGCAAATGCCGCCGGCTGCGGAATCTTGCTATAAGCGGCACCAGTGAAAGAACAAATAACAGTGCAAACAAAAGCATTTTAGTCGTATCTGCCGTTTTGGGATTCATACCTTTTTGATCAGCTTTTAATTGTGGTTGATCAATGCTTTTCCCTGTTTTGTCACCATTTCTGTCAAAATTCAAGCGGTCATTTTTATCATTTGCTTTTGGCTTTTGATCATTTGACTTTGGTGGTAAAGTCGCATTATTGTCTTCCTTCGGATAGACACCTTCTTTTAATAGTTTGATAGAATCCGTATCAAACGAAAAGCGAATATCGTACTCATTATGGTAATGTAATTCAGGAATATCGACTTTCACCCATGCGTTTAATAGGGAGGATAGATCCGCCACTTCAAACTCTACTGTTCTTGTATCTGCTTCTTCATCGGACTGTAAAAGTTTTGGAGCCATTAACTTCCCGTCTTTTTCAACTTTGAATTCGGTGATCCAGGAGCTTTTTTTCAGTGTGACAGCCAAGTATTTTTTACCGTCTTTAACCTTTAATGAACCCGGTTTGACGACATAATCATTCATCATTGAAAGTTCGTCAGATTCTTTTTTTAGTACGCTGTAATCTATTGAATATTCACCGTCTTTTAGATTGCGAGGGTCTATTTTTTCTGTATCTGGGTTTGGCGCACCCGGTTTTTCTTCGCCTGGCTGTTCTTCACCCGGCTGTTCTTCGCCTGGCTGCTCTTCACCTGGCTGTTCTTCACCTGGCTTCTCTTCGCCTGGCTTCTCTTCGCCCGGCTGTTCTTCGCCCGGCTGTTCTTCGCCCGGCTGTTCTTCGCTGGGATTCTCTTCACCCGGCTTCTCTTCGTTTTCATCTTCCTTAGGTTTTACTTTCATACTCCCCTTGTCAAAAGATAATCGAACAATATGATTGCCAGTGTAGTTTTGTGCTGGGACATGAACTTGGACTTTAGAGTGAATGATGGAGTCCAACCTTTCCACATCAAATGCGACGACTCTTGTATTTGCTTCTTCATTTACACTGACAACCGTCGCGTCTACATATTGACCGTCTTTTTCCACTTGAAATCCGGTAATCGCTTGATGATCCTTTAATACAAATTTGATTTGTTTCTTTCCATTGTTCACAGATAATGTTGCTGGTTGATCAATATATCTGCCCATTGCGGAATCTTTTTCTTCTTCAGCATGCAACGCCCTAAATCCGATTGTGTATTCTCCATCCGCAATGATTTCAGGCTCAGGTTCAGGTTCAGGAGCAAGAGGAATTCCACTTGCATCAAATTGGAAACGGATATCATATTTATTGTCATAATGAATCATGGGAACTATGACATGAATCTTCGCATTTAAGACCTGCTCTATATCCTGCACTTTAAATGTAACAACACGAGTATCGCTTGCTTTATCTTCGCTGATAACAGTTGCATCTACAAAATTATTATCTTGAAATGATCCCGGTTGGGTAGTTTGGACTTTGAGATATTGCCACCAGGAACTATTATTTAATGTCATGACCACATGCATCTCGCCATTTTGTTCAACGATTAATTTTGCCGGACTTTTAATGTAGTCGTTGGTCATGGATGGTTCATCGCTGGTGTCTTTCAAGATTGTAAACGGAAGATCATACTCCCCCACTGCATATTTTGAATTTGCTTTGGCCGCATGTGGTTGTAGAGAAGGCATTGCAGTAAAAAAGATTAATAGAAACGACAAAGCGGTTAGTATAAACTTCTTCATATCCCGTTCTCCTTTAAGTTTATAATTATTTAATTGATCTGTTTTTTGCGGATAAAAAATAACAATGCGATCACAAATAATAAAAGATAGAAGCCAACAGGTGCATTATCACTTGTTTTCGGGTTTTTTTCCGGAGCTTTATTGGTGCTTGCTCCGTTATTCTCTGAGTGTTTGCCGCTATCGTCAGTTTTTTCATTTTTTGTTTGCTCTGGCCCGCTGCCGGCAGTATTCAAATTCTCACTATCGAAATCGAAACGAACGGTATATTCATGGTCATATACAGGGTCCATTGTCTCGATTAAAACGTGCATTTTCATTGGTACCGGCTTGGACAAATCATTTACAGGAAACTTTACCACTCGTGTATCTGCAGATTTATTTTCACTTATCACTTGCGCAGGTTCGCCACTTGCAGTAGTAAACGTTTTTATCCAGTCGCTGTGATTAATCGTTAATTGGATGTATTTCTTCCCTTTGTCAACGATCAAGGTGGCCGGCTTTTCAAAATAATCATTTGCCATGGAAACCGAATCATTTTCAGCCTTCAAAATTTGATAATTCACCTGATATGTACCGTCAGCCATATTTGCAAAAGTTGTTCCAGGTATGATGATGAAAGATATTAAGCAAACAACGATTAGCATCATTGCATATCTTTTTCTCTTCATGAACTTTTCCCTCCATTACATTTTGGATGAATAAAATAAATATTACCGCATACTAATGATATTGAAAATCATTCTCAATAAAGATCAAAAAAATAAAAGCCCTCCATTTCATGCTTATAATCCCTGAAATTCTAGCCGATCATGAGCTTTCAGACAGAAACACCTCCTTTATTATTAATGCAACTGATAATCATTCTCATTCCATTCTTCAAATCCTATCTTACCCAATAAAAAATGTTTGTCAAATCATTTTTTAACATTTTCGTAAAATACAGGAGAAAGAATGAAGTAGGATTTAATACTGCTTCCCTCTTATTGTTAGAATTTCATTTTTTTTATAATATCCCTATTGACAATGATAATCATTTTCATTAATGTAGATGGTAATTGATATTCATTCTCATTTACTCATTTCATTTTTTTATGGAGGATTCAAGCATGAAAAGAAATACTCTTTTGAACACTGTCATTCTTGCTGCTTTCCTGGCAGGATGTGCTCAGAGCCAAAGCAAAGCAGATGTTGCCAAAGTAGATGATAGTTCGCCAGGCTCCGCCGCTGTTTCTCTTACAGATTTTGCAGAACGGACGGTCACTTTTGAGCATCCTCCGGAAAGGATTGTGGCATTATCCAACGGTGAAATGGATATCATTTATGAACTCGGAGGAGAGCTTGTCGGCAGGCCGAATTCCAATAGAACGATCGCCATAAACGAAGCGAAAAATGTTGAAGAAGTCGGCTCCACCCATTCCGTCGATCTTGAAAAAATTACTGCCCTGCAGCCTGATGTTGTATTGGGGAATCATCCGATGAATACGAAAGATATACCAGCCATTGAAGGAACCGGCGCGCAAGTTATATTAACTGGGGCCAATTCGGTTGATGATATTAAAAAGCAAGTAGAATTATTTGGAAAGTTGCTGAGGAAAGAAGATAAGTCCAAAGAGATCATCGATAACATCGAAAATAAAGTGGATGAAGTCCAAGCATCGCAATCGGGAGAAAGGCCAAGAGTATTATTAGTTTACGGTGCTCCAGGAACCAATATGGCCGCTTTGCCCAATTCGTTAAGCGGAAACCTGTTGGAGTTGGCAGGGGGAGAAAATATCGCCAGCGATTTTCCCGGACTAGACAGTTACCCTCAATACGCCCAATTGAATACGGAAAGAATTATAGAAGCAAATCCTGAAATCATTTTGCTCATGAGTCATGGCAATCCTGAAGAAGTAAAAGACAGCTTTTTAAATGAGATGAAAAAAAATACCGGCTGGAATGACCTGGAGGCCGTGAAAAATGACCGCTTTGTCATTTTGCCATCCGACCTGTTCGGCACAAATCCAGGAACACGGGTTACAGAGTCGCTTGAGTTCCTTCAAGAGATATTTAAAGAGTTGAAATAATGAACATGTCCTTACATAACAGACAACATAGACAAAAATATGCCTGGATAGTCACTCCCGTTCTATTTTTAGTTGCGTGTTTCTATGGATTAACGGACGGATCTGTTCAAATCAGCCTGCTGGAAATATGGCATGTGATCTCAGGAAGTGGTGAGAGCATTCACGAAAAAATCCTGATGGATGTCAGGCTTCCCCGAGTGTTAATTGGCCTTTTCGTAGGTGGATGTTTGGCCGGATCTGGCGCCCTGCTGCAGGGTGTAATGAAAAACCCGCTTGCAGATCCCGGCATTATAGGAATTTCTGCCGGCGGCGGACTGGCAGCTGTCATTACTATGATCGTCTTGCCGCAATTGATTTATTTATTGCCTTTAACAGCTTTTCTCGGAGCATTCTGTACCTCTATGGTCATCTATTTGTTGGCTTGGGACCAAGGCACATCTCCGATCAAAATTATTTTGGCCGGTGTGGCGGTGAACGCTTTACTTGGTGCGGTTACAAGCGGGATCATGCTTATCTACAGTGACCGTGTGCAGGCAGTATTGCCGTGGCTGGCCGGAGATTTAAGCGGAAAAGGCTGGTATCATTTTGACTTCATGTCTCCCTATGCAGCAGCGGGTTTGTTATTGTGCTTTTTAGCCATAAAGCCGGCCAATATGCTCCTGTTGGGTGATGACACTGCACAGTTGCTGGGGCAAAGAGTTGAACAACAAAGATTTCTCTTGATTATATTGGCTTCGTTTTTGGCAGGTATTGGAGTCAGTGTTGCCGGACTGGTGGGGTTTGTCGGGCTTGTCATCCCGCATATCGTCCGCCTCATCATAGGTGATGACTACCGCTTTTTATTGCCATTATCCATTGTATGGGGAGCCGCACTTGTCGTTCTGGCCGATACTGCCGCCCGGTCTTGGTTTGATCCAATCGAGCTTCCGGTTGGCATACTGCTGGCTTCACTGGGAGCACCGTTCTTTTTATTTTTATTAAGGAAACGGAGAATCACAACATGACGGCTATTCAAACAAAAGACATTACATTGGATATTGGACATTTCCACTTGAAGGATATTTCATGCTCCATTCCGGCCGGAAAAATCACTGCCATCGTGGGGCCGAATGGTTCCGGAAAATCAACGATTTTAAAGTTGATCACACAATTGACGAAGCAAACCTCCGGCCAGGTTTATATTCATAACAAACAAGCCAATCAGTATTCCTTGAAAAAATTATCCCAAACAATATCTATGCTGCCGCAATCCAAAGAGGGACTTCCGGATTTAACCGTCAAAGAATTGGTTGCCTATGGCAGATCGCCGTATAAAAAGCTCTTTGAACACCGATTGACAAAGGAAGACGAAAAAATCATCGACTGGGCCTTGAATTTGACAGACACAAAAAAATATGAACACCGACTCCTCCACACCCTTTCCGGCGGAGAACGGCAAAGAGCACGGATAGCGATGGCTTTAGCGCAATCAACAGACATTTTAATCTTGGATGAGCCGACCACCTTTTTAGATATCGCCCATCAGCTTGACTTGATGGAAATGTTGCAACATATTAATGAGCATTACCGAATGACTATCATCATGGTTCTGCATGACCTTCAGCAGGCAGCAGCTTACAGTCATCATTTAATTGCAGTCAAAAACGGACTGATTCAAGCCATGGGAAGTCCGGCAGCCATATTAAACTCTCAATTTCTACAAGACATCTATGACATAGACGCCAAGGTTCAATTTGATGGGGAGTTCCCAATTATCATCCCGAACACAAAAAAATTAAGGAGGAATCGAAATGGTTATAGTCACAAATACGAATAAAATTAAGAAAGGTGAAGGACAACGCCTGATCGACAGATTTAATAAGGTGGGAAAAATTGAATATATGGAAGGATTTCTAGGGTTGGAAGTTCTTTTTACCGAAAACATAAAAGAATATGATGAAGTCACCATCAGCACGAGGTGGGAATCAAAAGAAGCCTTCAAAGCATGGACAAAAAGCGAAGCTTTTCGGGAGGCTCATTCCCGTGATCCCGGAGGCAGACCCGATTATATCATTGATAATTCCATTTCCTTTTACGAAGTGAAAATCGTCAGAAACCCAATTGTTCCCGCATAAAAAGTAAAGGCTCCTTCATCTGATCCGATAAGGAGCCTTAGGCTGTCGTGAAACCATCGAAAGCTTAAATCCATCCACCCTTTGGAATTTACTCGTCTTTTTTTGGAGTTTACTAGCGACTTTTTCCATTTACTATCCACTATTTCGATTTACTCACGACTTTTGGAAAACACTAACCACTTTTTTTAATTTACTCGCCGATTCCAGGTAATTACTCGTGATTTTTTAGATTTACTCACGACTTTTGGGAATTGCCAGCGACTTTCTCTGCAAGCTGAGGCTCCGATAAGGAGCCTTTTTCTCATTCACTTTCACACCAGCTTCTGCCCGCAGTTCGAGCAGAAATTCCCTCCGCTTGTTTTCTCCCCGCAATTCGGACAGAAGTTCGGTATTTTTCCTCCCCCTGCTTTCGGTTGGCCAGCCTGATTCGGCGCCTCCTGTTGGCCTTGATTCATATTTTTCATCATTTTATCGGCCATGCTCATCCCCATCATCATTCCCGCCATATCTGCGGCAGTTCCGCCGCCTTGAACCTTCCCGGATGCGATGCCGTCCGTCATTGATACTTGCTGATAGGTTAGGAGGTCTCCAATCATGCCATGCGAAGCAGTCTTCGTAATCATGTCCTGAATTTCTTTCGGATAATTAAAGCTCATGATATGGAAGCCCGTGATCGTCATGCCGCTGTCGATAATTTGCATATCAAGATCTTCCTGAATTCCCCGAGCAATTTCAAAAGCGTTTGCCTGCAAATTAAACATGTCTTTTCCTTCTTTTGAAATCCACTTCATTAAAAGCTGGTCAAGAATGGACAAAATCCGGATTTTTACATCTTCTACAAGATAGCTATTTTTTACTCCGGCAATTTTATCAATCAGGGGAATATAATCATTGACTTTAAATTGGAAAGTACCGTTGGCCCTGACTGGCATGCCGCCCGGAAGCTGAGGTGCGGGAATATTAATCGGGTTTTTCGTCCCCCATTTTACTGTAAACTCCTTCGTGTTGACAAACAGTACTTCTACCCTCATGCCGCTGTTAAAGCCAAACTTAAACCCTTTTAAAGTCGATAAAAAAGGGATAATCTGCGATTCAATATTATAATCTCCTTCTTCTTGAAAGATCCCTTCGATTTTGCCGTTATTTAAAAAGACCGCATCCTGGCCGGGCCGGATAATGAGCCGGCTTCCTTTTTTGATTTCCCGGTTGCTCCATTTCCAAAAAATCATATCGTCCCTGAATTCTTCCCATTCAACTACGTTAGCAAATTGATTTTTAAAAAAGACCATCGATGATCATTCCTTTCAACCCTAAAATTTCCCCATACTGCCGCTGTGGGAATGTCCGCCTTTTGTGGTTCCGCCGCCACCGCCAAACCCGGCGCTCCCGCCACTGTTTTTATTGGAAGGCTTTCTTCGCTTCGTTGTTTTTGTTCGGATGTACTGGTCTTTTCTTTGTTTTACCTTTGTATTCTCTTGATCGTGGTATGTGCGCGCATTGACAGTCACTCTTCCACCTGTATTGAATGCCATTATGCCAACCGCCGCTAATGCGATCCCAAGCGAAGCGATGATTTGAAACCACCCGTTAAAAAAGAGATTCTCCGGATTCACTCCCGGCCTGAATCCCATATATTTGGACGATGTCTTGATAAAAGATTGAAAAGCTTTGTCATAATGGCCATCCGATAAGTCCGGCGTGATTTTTTTTCGGACGAGATCTGCCCGCTCATTGTCCAAATATTTTTTCCCCTTGTAAAAACCCACCACATATACATTCCGTTTTTTCATATCGAGTGTCAACATCACTGTGTTTCCATTGGGCTTATCGTAGCCTGGTGCCTGCTGATCATAAAAATCTTGTGTAAGTTTCTTCGTGTCTTTGCCTTCCTCATTATTGGTTGTCAGTATGATAAAGTCTGTATTTCTTTTCGCCCCATATTTTTTGGCCAGCGCTTCAAGCTTTTTAACTTCACTTTCACTTAAAAGTCCGGCATCATCATAAATTCTTTGTTTTTCCGAAGAATTTGCTGCTGCGGTTGTGAAAACCAAAAGGGACAACAAAAAGAATACAGCCATCATCAAAGTGCTTTTTAAAAAATTGTTCCTCACCACAGGCTACCTCCCATGAGGAGAGAGACGATTTTCAACGTGATAAATGAAGAACCAGCAATCCCTCCGAACCAGGCGGCCGCCTTTGAATAACTGATCGGCGGTTTGCCGACAATCTTGCCGGTTTGGCCGTTCATGGCAAAAGTATGTTCCGTTTTATCATAATCATAGTAAACCATCCAGACAGGGAGCAGGACATAATCACTGCGAACCTTTTTAGTATCAATATCTTTCCGACGATATGTAACAGAAGAATACCCCGAAATGGTAGAGCTGATATATGAATCTATGAATGGTTCGATCTTGGATTCCACTCGCGGGAAAAGCTCTTGATCATCGTAGTTGTATTTTTCCGCAATATACCCTGCCAAATAAGGTGTTTTAAAATCCTTTAGTTGATCATAAGGAAAAGGTTCCAGTTTATCCATGATATTGTCGTCCATTTTTTCAGATGCATCAATGGGAACCTTCTCATAGGACAAATCGATATCCCGGTACACCTCATAATATTTCGTTTCAGTGTATTCATAATCTCCCCTTGTGTACCTCTTGACTTTCGTAGCGACCGCTTCAACCTCTGCTTTGCTGTTTACGTCATAAAGCCAAAAAGGGACATACATCCCGGTGATTCCTTTGATCCTGTCGGCCGACATGAATCCTCTTGGTGTAAGAAGACCGTTTTTGCACCATTTCTTGAAAGCCCGCATCGCCTCTTCCTTACTAATTTTAAAAGGAATCACCTTTGCCGGCGCCAATACACCGGACAGACGGTCCTGCAAAACGACCCCTGCACCACAGAAGCTGCAAGTCGTTGCTGCTGTCTCCGTTTCTGTGATTAAGGCGGCTCCGCAATTTTCACAATGATACTCCTTTGCTTCATCATCTGAAAAAACAACTGTCTTTAAGTTTTCTGAAATTTGATCTATATGATCTTGCCTTCCACAGCTTTGGCAGGCCAACATCCCCGTCTCGCTGTCAAAGGCCATATCATCCCCGCAATTCGCACATTTATAATGAATGACCAACAGATACTCCCCCTTTCATCGCTCAAAACACTTGCTAAAACAGTACAAAAGCTGCAGCCCGGGCTACAGCTCACACTAAGTAAATCATTTATCTATTTGTGTTCAAGCGCCTTCTCATAAAATATTATTCTTTATTTTCAAGTTGTTTTTTTAACGCAGTCAGCTCATCTTCTACATCCGGCTTACGATCATATTTGGCAGTCAATTCTTCTATGTCATCTTTTGGCGCCATATTCAGCTCGGCCATGGCATTTGCTTCATCCAGGGCCCGTTCCACTTTCTCTTCCATTCTAGTAAATGCCGACATGGAGGCGTTCGCTCCTGTTACAGATGATCCAATTTTATTCATCCGTTCCTGAGTCTTCGCAACGGCGGCCTTGCTTTTAATCATCGCCCTCCGGGCTTCCAGCTCGCCGATATCAGCCACAAGCTTGTCATGCATTTCCCGCATGCGAATGGCGTTGGAGGCGGCCAGGCTATATGCCTGCTGTAACTCTTTTTCCTTTTCCGTTAAAGTTGCTTTTTTCTCCAAGAACTTCCGCGCGTCATCTTCATTTCCCGCTTCCAATGCTTTAACCGCATAATGCTGCATTTTTTCAATTTCAGCAGAACACTCATTTAATTCTCTTTTTGACCTTTGCTCCTCCGCCATGACAGAAGCAGTTTCAGCTTTTACCTTTCCCAAGTCACTATTTACATTTCTCATATACTGATCAATCATTTTCTCAGGATTCTCCGCTTTGTCCAATAAGGCGTTAATATTGCTGGCCATAATATCCTTAAACCTTGCTAAAATCCCCATTTAAACACTCCTAAAAATGTAATTCTTACACATATATACTGAATAAGGTGAAAAAAAGATTCGCTTTTTCATGTAGCATTTTCTCCCATCATGCAAGACGGTGCTTCCATGAAAGGAGCACCGCCTTTATGATTTTTGATAAACAATATCTCCACCGATGATGGTCATTTCAACTTCGGAGCTTAACAATTCATCCGCATGATCAATCGCCAGCAGATCTTTTGAAAAGATGGTCATATCCGCCAGCTTCCCTCTTGAAATGGTTCCTTTTATGTCTTCTTCATTTGTCGCGTATGCTCCGCCAATTGTAAATAACTTCAAGGCCTCTTTCACTGATAGTTTTTCTTTTTTCCCCCAGCCGTCGTGGGATTCTGCAGGATTTCTCCGTGTAAGAGCCGCATGAATACCCAAAAGCGGATCGAGAGGTTCGATGGGTGCATCTGATCCGCCTGCACACAACACCCCAGCAGAAAGAAGGGATTTCCATGCATATGCATACTGAATCCTTTCCTCACCAAGCCTGTCTTGTAGCCAAGGAAAGTCCCCAACTACAAACCTTGGTTGAATATCTGCCGCGAGGCTTGGCTTTGTCAGACGTTGTATTAAATCCTCCCTTAGCAACGATACATGAATAATGCGGTCGCGATGCTTTACGCTTGGAAATTGCTCGAGTACCTGCAGTACACTGTCCACCGCCTGATCCCCGATTGTATGAACAGCGATCGGCATGGAAAATTCCCTGGCATCTTTTACCATTTGGAACAGTGTTTCCTGATCATGCATCGCTTCACCATACTCACCAGGTGCATCCTGATAGGGCTCGGAGAGCAACGCTGTCCTTCTTCCAAATGCACCATCTGCAAAGATTTTTATTGCGCCGATTTGCAATGACTCATTCCCGTATCCCGCATACATTCCCCTTTCCTTTAACCGGTTGAGGTAAGGATAATCGATCAACAGATTACAGCGCAGGCCTTTTTTCTCTCGATTGATCAATTCATCGTACAATGTATATGTTTGATCCAAACCGCCCAAATATCTGGGGTCATTCGTATGGACACTGGTCAGCCCCCGCTCCATTGCGTATTTCATCGCCTGTTCCAGCCCGTGCTTCAATTCATCGTATGTTCTCTCCGGCATGTGGTCCGTAACTAGTTTGGAAGCCGTTTCAAGCAGCAGTCCCGTAGGCTTCTTCGTATCGGGATCAAGAACAACGATTCCACCCGCCGGAACTTCCACTGAAGAATGATAGTTGGCCATTTCGAGTGCTTTACTGTTCACAAGGAAGGCGTGGTGGCAAATTCTTTTGATAAAAACCGGACAATGCGGCGCCGCTTCATCCAGCTCCTGAATCGACGGAATTCCGCCATCATCAAAAAGATTTTCATCAAACCCCATTCCTGACAGCCACTTTTCGGGTGGAGTCACATTTGCCCTTTCCCTGACTTTTTCCAGCATCTCCCTTTTCGATCTGACTCCTGTCAAGTTCAAATCCAAAAACTGAAAAGCAATTCCCGACAGATGCAGATGGCTGTCAATCAGGCCCGGCGTCACCATCTTCCCTTGCAAATCAATGATTTTCACATCATTTCTTCCCCACTGCAATATCATGTCCTTATGTATGCCAAGGTCAACGATTCTTCCATTTTCAACGACGACCGATTCGACTACCGGGTGATGTTGATCAAAAGTATATATTTTTCCCTTTGTAAAAATGATTTTCGACATGTCCATTCCTCCAAATAACCCATGTGCAGGGGGAATCATTCATATTTCCTTTCATTCTATCAAAGTCCATTTCAATAAGTAACCCGATGGACGCAGTTGGAAACAAATGTATGAAGTAGATGGATGCCGCCATAAAATTGAATCGCGTTTTGACAAGGCCCAAACGATCTTTTCATGGTTACCAGCTTGTAACAATAACCCCGCCCATATTATCACCCGATATCTCATACATATTGCCGACACGCACCTCGATGGAGGGGTGATCTGTTAACTCATAATACGATACTTCATACTCCTCCCCATCCACGCGTACTAATAGATGCTGTTTCTGTTTAACATACTCCAGGTATTGTTCCAAGACAAAGCCTTCCTGATGGATGACAGCGCTGTGCGGCAAACCGACATATCGGAAAATGCCACGGTTCATATTGTATTCCAGTAATAGCCGACTTGTCCTTGGGATAACGCAGGATAAATCCATATTTCCATGCGTTTTTTTCCAGCCACTTTCCCTCTGGCGCTTTTTCCATTTTCATTTCAGAAGAACCGATATCCAATGCGAATCCCGCGTTATGTTCGCTGTACCCCTCCGGCATGGCGTAATCTGCTCCCATTTCTAAGTAGAGCCGATTTTGTTCTTCAAAGGTACGAAATCCACTATTTACCATAAATTGATCAATGCCTTCTTTCTCAGCGTCTTTGACCATTTTCGAAAATTCATTCGCTACATGTTCTGAAAGCCTGATATCTGATCGCAACAATCCGTATCCTTTGGACACAAAGGTATTTTCCGATAAGTGAATAATGTCCTTCATCATTCCGGATTTTCGGACAGGATGGTCGTGATTGATTAATAACAGATGGCCCGTATAAATATGATCTTTATTAATGGTTATGGTGGATTTCCCGGCTGTGTTGCTCGGTTTCCGGACGTCGCTTTCCGGTCCAAAAACAATGAATGCAACAGTAAGCCCTAGTAAAAGTAAAATAAAAATACTCGAGCCTGCCTTTTTCATATAAATCTCCCTCCTATAAGGTCAATCGTAGGAAAGGACACTTAAGAAAACAGGAAGAAATGATTAAGTTTTTCTTAAGTTTTCATGGGAAGGCGCACCGCAAAGATCGTTTGAACGGGATCACTCTTGGCGGTTATGGCCCCATCATGTTGTTCCACAATATTTTTGGCAATAAACAAGCCAAGCCCTGTGCTGCCCTGATCGACAGATCTGGACTTGTCTCCTGTAAAAAAGACGTCAAAAATATGGGCCAAGCTTTCGGGAGCAATATAATTTCCATAATTAACGACTTCTACAACAGCATCACCTTCATCAACATACGCCTTTATATCAATGTATTTGCCGTCCGCACCGTAGCGCACCGCATTCGAAAGCAGATTTTCAAATACTCTGGCCAGCATTTCTCCATCTGCGGATATTTGTAAATCAGGCGCAACATCCATTCTCGCTGTCAATCGATTTTTTTCAAGTTCCGGGTAAAATTCTTCCTTTAATTGCATGAGCAATTCTCCGAGATCTAACGGTTCCTTTTTCATTTTTAACATTCCATAATTTAACCGAGACACTTCAAATAGCTCATCAATCAGCTTTTCCAGCCGGACAGATTTCGTATGGGCGATTGTCAAATAGTGCTGAATTTGATCCTTGGTTAGATCGCTCTCTCTTAAAACCAAGTCCAAATATCCCAATACGGATGTCAACGGTGTACGTAAATCATGAGCTAGATTGACAATTAACTGATCTTTGCTGCTTTCAGCAAAATCCCCACGTTCCAATGAGTCTTTTAACTTTTCTCCCGCTTTGTTAATATCTTCTGCAATGTCGCCAAATTCGTCCCTTGTCCTTATACGGACGCGGGTATTAAAATCTCCATTTGCCAGTTGATGAATCCCTGTAGAAATCTCTTTAAAATAAGAACTGTAAGATTTAGTGAAAAAAAAGAAAAACACGATGGCAAGCGGAATAAAAATGATCAGGAAAAAATTGATATCCCCTATTTCGGCTATTTTCAACCGAACTTGCGCAAGGGGATCCTCTGCTTTCACCTCTTTTTGATAATAAAACTGAAGAATTTTATAAAGTCCGTATGTGATGCCTCCGGCGGTAGCCATACTCATGCAGAGACGGATGATCATCTGGGTTCGAAAACTCCGCAGCATGTTACCCATTGAATTTATACCCTATTCCCCAAACGGTTTTGATGAACTTGTTTTTATTCCCATCTTCTTTCAATTTTTTTCTTAAACCGCGAATATGTACCATGACCGTGTTGCTACCTCCATAATAGGCTTCGCCCCATACATTCTGAAAAATATTTTCCGTACTAAATACCTTATTGGGATAGCTTGCCAACAAATAAAGAATGTCGAATTCCTTAGGCGTTAATTCGATGGACTCACCATACAGTTTAACAGTTCGCTCATCAGCGTTCAGAACCAATCCTCCGGAAATGATTTCATTTTTTCCCATGGAATAATCTATCAGCTTTGAACGCCGAAGCTGGGCCTGCACGCGGGCCACCAACTCCATCGGATTAAATGGCTTGACCATGTAATCATCCGCCCCCATGACAAGTCCGGTTATTTTATCTAAATCAGATGCCTTGGCGCTTAAAAAAATCACCGGAAGATAGTATTGTTCCCTTATTTTCTGAACAACCTCATAACCATCCATTTCCGGCATCATGATGTCCAATATGGCCAAGTCGATATGTTGGGAATGAATGGCATGAAGTGCTTCTTTGCCATTGTACACTTTTACAGAATGTAAGCCTTCCTTTTCCAAGTGCAGAGATATTAAATCAGCAATATCTTGGTCATCGTCGGCTACTAAAATAGTTGTCATTTTTTCGTCACCATCCGAATGTGAGTTCGTGTTTTCTGTTTAGGGAGTTCCTTATCTTATATTAGCACATGTACAAAATGCTTCAGTACTGAGATTTTGTGCAAAAAGGGTTGAATTTATTGGGGTGGTCGTTCAAGAAAGACAATTGACGAAAAGTGCTGGAAGCAACAATAAAAGCGAAGTTTTTTCACTCCGCTTTTGTTCCATCTTTTGTAAAAATATGATTTTCAGAACGATCCCCTTTCCATCAAAAATGCTTACTGGCATCTAAATATTCGGCAGCCTAATATATCCTTATACATCATGGATAAACATTGGTGTTGATGGAGTATGTGAAAATATGAGGGATCTATATTTTTCGAAAGTGAGAAATCCAAGGCATGACACATATTTTGTGCATCTGGGTGGAGCTTAAAATTCTCTGAAAGAACTTGTTTGAAACCGGCTTTTTGAAAATGTGCACGCCATCCTGCCTCATTAAGCAGTTGCTTCACCCCATAACAGTGAAGAATCTGGGCTAACTCAGCTTCGGTAACCGAATTTTCCAGTGTCATTTCAATGGCCAACAATATGCCATTAGGCTTTAACACCCGTTTGAATTCTGGTATGGACTGTGACACATCTGTAAATGCAGTAACCGATTCAGACAAAATCATGTCAAATGATCCATCTTCAAAAGGCAGGTTTTCGGCAATTCCGTAACACGTAACGACTGGAAGTTGCAGCGAGCGAAATCTCTTTTTTGCCTTTTCGATCATGACTGTATGACAATCAAAGGCCGTTACGTGACAGCCGTACTTTTTTGAAATATATGCGGCAGTTTGCCCTGTTCCACACCCCACATCAAGGATTTTCGTAGTTCCAACGATTTTTTCCCTGGATAAGATACTTTTTGTCAATTGCATGCCGCCTGGATGGGCACCCCCTACTCCGAAAAAAGCCAGACAATTAAGATAGGCGCTTTCCACATTCATTCCCGCCCTTTTGTTCAAGTTCTTTATATCATATTCAGAAGGGCGGCTAATGCCTCAACCGTTCGATTCAAGGACAAGACCCAAGCTTCCTAAAACAATTTGCTGGCCGTACCTATCCTTTCCTATTTAAAGTCTTCCATGGAAAATGTATAATGAGGGCTTTTTACGACGCCTGGACCTTTACTGCACGGTAATATTTCCTGAAGCAGTCTCAATATCAACCTGATACAAACCAGCACCCGCTGTGCCCTCGATTCTTTTTTTATCTTCACTGTTCACTGAAAGCGGAACGGAAATTATTTGCCGGCCACTAGCCGTCTTCGTTGTTAATTGTATATCAGGCTCCTCCTTTTCATGTAATAAAAGCTTTATATTACCGCTTGCCGCTTTGGCATAAACATCACTGTGAAAATCGGTAAATTCAAGGGAGATGTTTCCGCTCTTTGTGGCCGCTTCTATATGTTCCGTTTCTAATCCTTCTGATGTGATATTGCCCGAACCCCCGTTAATGATGATTTTTCCTTTATAATCCTTTGGAATATTTACATGAAGATTTTTATTGAATTTTGGGCCAATATGGAATGTGCTTTTCTTTATCTTTATGGATAATTCTTTTTTTCCTTGCTTCTTATCGATGATCAATTTTGGATGAGATGCCTCCAACTGAGATTGATTCGCACTTTTAATATGAACGTTCGTACTGCCATGATCAATATAGATTGCTTCGATTTTATTAAGATCGGCCGTTTCCTTTTTATTTCCGCCACCAGTCGCGCAGCCAGCCAAAAGCAAAACCGATAAAACCAAACAGATACACATCTTCTTTTTCAATTTGCTCGCCTCCCTATTACACACCAAAAAACTACGAATTCAATAATAAAATCAAGCCGGCGATCGTCATCATCCATGAAAGCGCGGACCCCGAGTTTTTTTCGATAGATAATCTGATTCTTTCCAATGGTCCTTGCAGCCACCCTTTAAACAGGCAATGTGCCGCCAGCAACAGAATCCCTGGAAGAACCATGATCACATTATAGCCCGCCAGCATGGGGAGCCACTCCACCGGATGTAAATGTGCAGCCGTCATAATGCCTATAGCCGCAAAATAAGGCAACGCCGTCCCGACTTCCACCACTCCCGTTGTGAATCCGAGCGCCACCATCGCCAGCATGCTTGCACTCTTCGGCTTCCGCACTTTAGGAGCAGTTTTTTTTGTTGGCACAAAGAAACTGCCAATCAATAGAGCCAGTCCAATGATGAACATACCTCTGCTTACTATCATGTTGTCGGTTATATTGGAAATAGCCCTGGTTATAGTATCTAATCCCAACATGAGAATGAGCCCGGCCACAAAGTAGAAACACGCAACAGTACCCAAATAGACCATCAGCCTGCCCGTAACTTTGCTTCTCTCCGAAAGGAGCATATAGACGGTAACCCCCAAAATCGTCGGGCTTAGTGTATCCAACAGCGCCAATGCCCCTACTGAAAGCAATAAGGCCGTACTCATCACAAATCTCCTTTTTTACTCAAATAAATATCGGAAGCCGCTTCAAAAAAATCAAGCACTTCCGGTTCAATCGGATAAAATCCGGCCTTTTCCGATGCTTCCGGAGACTTCCGGACTTGCCAGACCTTTTCCAGAAATTCGTCGTTATTCCCAAAAGCTTCTTCCGACTTTTCAAATACGCGTCTGATGATTTTTTGGATTTGTGGTGCTTCCGGCCCCTTGTCCATATGTTTCTTCACTTGCGCTAGCAAGGAAATCCACTCCAATGTATCAGGATCGGTTCGATTGATGTTGGGAAGCCGCTGTAATAGCTCCATTTCTGATTCATTAAATACCTGTTTCCTGTATATGTCTCTGCTGTTAGGATCCTTTGTATATAGCTTAATTAAGTGCTGAACTTTCAACAGATCCACTTCACCATCTATCGCTATTTCGTTTAATAACCCTTGCAAGGTCATTTCCATTTGTTCCAATTTCTGCTTTTCATTGGAAACAAAAGTCAACTGATCTTGCAAACACTCAGTCCAATTCCGTTCATTCGAAAGCATCTCTTTAATCTCGCCAAGACTGAAGCCCAGCGACTTTAAAAATTGAATTTCTTGCAGTTTTATCAGTTCTCTTTCTCCATATAACCTATGTCCTCCTTCCGTCTTGCCCGCCGGAAGAAGCAATCCGATTTGATCATAATAACGCAGCGTCCTCACTGTCACCCCGGTCCGCTTTTTTACTTCTTTAATGGATAGCAATGAAAACTTCACCTCACATAGAGTGTTTAACATCAGTATACAAGATGACGTAACGTCATTTTCAACTATCATTTAAGCCAATTTTTAAAAAAACTGTGCGATATTTATGGAGGCCATCAACTCATCTGTTTAAGAGACATTTGAAAAGATCATCACCCATATTCGACAAAACCATGCAAGCTTTGTTTTAATCTTGTGCGAGATATTTAAATAAATAATGCCGTTCTTTTATTTTGGTGATCAAGGATGGGATACCAAAGAGTGACGGGGCGTAGTTATGCGCAGTCCGGACAGCATATTCCCTATTACCCTTGCCTCTCCGATCAGGAGACCTCCGCTTCGGATATTACGTTTATCTTTTTTACTGTATCCCTCACGAAAATACGAGCATGCGGCGGCTTCCAGTTATTAGTGGCCTCGCATCATGTGTGACCGCAGTCGGATTAACAATGCGCTCGCCATCTGCTTTAAGGACCATTATAGATAGCTCGCCAAACTCACAAATGAGGGCAAATGTATATCTCTTCATATAGCAAATGGCGCAAAAACTTTTGATGTTTTTAAAGAATAAGACATTAATAAACAAAATGAGGATGAAAAAGCGAGTGAAGTGTTCAAAACTGCTACAGTTGTAGCAATACATTTGGGGACAGGCAATCATCAAACTTACCGGAAAAAGCGTCGCTTAAATATGTTTTGAGCACGGGGAGGTAAATACGGGAAGTGAATACGCAAGAAAAAAAACGAAAGGACAGGGACGCGTGCGCATGCCACATGCAGAAGGAGAAAGCACCCATGCAGTCTTTAAAGACAGCACGGGATACTGATACGATCCGGACTTGGGAAATACAAACCAATTAATAGTTTTATAATCATAGTATTTGTGACTTTCCACAATCCTTCAAGCCATTCTCGTTCAACAAAGCCGCATATTCAGATATTCCTAATGATATTCAATCGTGTTTGCCGTTCGAATAGCCGCTTCTTCGTCGAGAAGTCTTTCAACTATGTAAAGGGACATGTCAATCCCGGATGATATGCCGGCCGATGTCACGATGTCTCCTTGATCTATGTATTTGACGTCTCGAATGACCTCGATTTCAGGATAAGACTTTTGCAAGAGATGTAACGCCGCTTGATTCGTTGTGGCTTTTTTTCCATTCAACAATCCTGCCTTCGCTAAAAGAAAAGCCCCGGTACATACAGAAACAATCAAACTCTTTTTTGACTGTTGCGTGATCCAGTCGATAATGCTTGCATGGCCAGATACATTTTTGATGGCACGATATGGCCCTCCCGGGACAACAATCACATCAAAGCCGGGCGCTGTATCAAAACTGAAATCAGGCTGCACTTTTAAGCCATTATGAACCGTTATTGGCTCGCCATCTACCGAAACAGTATTTACAAGGAACGGCTTTTCCTTTAGGGGCAATTGATTTAAAAATAACTTGGGTACATCACTTTCTTTATTGGTAGATAAATTAAAAACTTCATATGGACCAACGAAGTCCATGGCATCAACATCGTCGAAGATCAAGATTCCTACATGGAATTGTTTCATTCCTATTCCAGCTCCTTTCTTCGACATTATATACCCTATCTGGGTATATGTAAATGAGAATGATTCATGTTGTAAAAAGCACAATTTCCAAATTGGACCGTATTTTCTTTTCCTCGATCGTATAGCTACTCATTTGGAGAGTATTTCTTTTGGCTCGATAGGCCCCTACTAAATGAAAGAGTATTTCCTTTTCCTTCATTTGAATTTTTCCCCAAAAAAGCACAGCTCTGTGATCATCTTTGTGCAAGAAGAGTTCCCTGATGAAACACCATCCGCCATTGATTTTCATTGCATTTCCAAATGGAACTTCTGACCTGTTTACGATCCAACATGTAAAAAAAGCAGAAAGAACCAAGTCATTTTCTCCTTCTGCTTTGTATTACTTTTGAAAATTTATCTTTGTTCGGTAAACGATCGACTATTCTCTGAGCTTCATTAGATGATTCTTTCTTATGAAAGGTATTGCCAGGCATGCAATGATTACCGTAAGCGGGAATTTACCGTCTCCTGCAACCCACTCGATGACGGTAACAGGAGTATAAATTCCGTATACAAAAATCATGATAAACAGATATATTCTGCGCCACTTCTTTTCCTTTGTCATGTCACGCATACCCACTTTCCATTTTATTCATCCAGGGAATGGGTTCCTCGAATCGATAAAAACTTGACAAAATCAATCTTGGGTCCGGCTGACTCTTGGAATAATTTCTTTTTGATTCCTTTGAGGTAGTCGCCATAAGCTGTGGATTCCACATTGTTCGATGCTTTTACATAGATTCTTTCTTTTTCAAAAATGCGAATTTCCGCTTCGCTCGTATTTCCGTTATTTTCATGGATTGTATCTTTTGCCGCGGCTTTCATAGCGGGTATAATGTGAAAACGCAAATCATCATCTAATTGATCCCGTAACATATCTCCCCATTTTCCATTCTTAATTTCATCTGAAATCACTTGATTCATCGCTTTTCTTCTTGCTTCGTTTTGACTGAGTTCGGGTTTGGCTGATTGGATTTTTACAGTCTCTTCATCTACTCTTTCGGCAATCGTTTTCGGATACAATTCACTGATGGTCGTCTCCGATTCAGGATCTAAACCCTCAAGCAGCTTTTTGTTCAAGTCATCTTCATAGGCATCAATTGAATCCCAAATTTGTTCATATAAAACGGCAGTCGCCGCCAGGCTCGCCTGTTGGGCAGTCGTGTTTGCCTGCTCTTTTACGGCCAATACCTTGGATAAATTTAACACAAAAACAAACATGATCATCATAACCGATAAAATGCCGATCATGAATATGGCCGCATTGCCTCGTTCATTGTTCAACCTTTTGCTCCATATTTGTTTCATTCAATAACCCTGCCTTTTGCGGTGGAAGAGAAAGGATAGGAGGTTGTACCAAAATATTTTTTGGGAAGAAACACAAACCGAATTTTCGCGTTGACCTCTGCCGTATAATTCTGATCTCCACTTATCGGCGCGCTTTGAAATGTAAGATAACCGCTGCCCGTCGAAATAATATCCTGAGCCGCCGAAGCCGCTTCACTTTTATCTTTCGTAATGGAATAAACCTTTCCCGCCTCATTCGCCGCAGATTGGATGAGCACAACGCCGTGGATGGTCACAACCAATTGCCATATAATGACCGCAATAAGCAACATAAAAGGCATGATTCCCAAAAACTCTATGGTGGCAGAGCCTTTCTCATCTTTTAACTTTTTTATCCACTTCATCATGTGTGAGCCCCTCCATTTAAATGACCGCCTCATTTTTGACTTCAAGAGAGTTTAATCCTTCACGCCATTTGATGACCAAGCTGGTTAAAATAACGACAAACACCGGAAAAAAGATCGTATTTAAAAAGATTTGCGTAATGACGACCGCGGCGTAAGAATCCGTTATTGATAAGAGAAGAAAATTTAATACGATCCCTATGATAAACTCCAATATGCTAATCAGGAAAATAAACAAAATGATTTTCCAAGAATGCTTCTTAAAAATTTGAAAGCTTTCCTTCGTGCTTTTCCATACAGACTTTCCATCCATGATTGCGATAATGGGAGCCGAAATAAATGCCGCCAATATGACGAACCCGGGAATAATAAAAAGAATAAAACCCAATACTGTCAGTAGTGAAATAACAGCCGAAAACAGAAAGATATGGAAGCCCTGTGCCGCAAATGTATAGAAAGCATTTTTTAATGGATTCTCTCTTCCTTCATATTCATTAACTGTATACTTGATAAAAGGAACCATCGCATAGATTAATAGAAGCATTGTAATGTAGGCATAGTAAATATCCGCAACTGAAAAAATGGAACCGATTGTCGGTGTCACTGCATGAACGTAATTGGTTGTAAATGAATGCAGGAGCAATATCGGAACCTGCACTAAAAAAGCAATCAACAAAAATTTTTCATACTTGCCGACAAATAATGAAAAAGCATATGGTATTGGCTTATTCATGATATAAAACTCCTTACTCTCCAGGATTCATTCATAAAGCCGCCGGACCTCTCAACAGCTTTTCCCTGTCTTGTATTAATTTTTCAGCGGCTTTTATCATGTATTCTTTCTTTTTCTCGATTTGCTCTGCTTCCGGAAGATGCATTATATCCCGCTCATAAGTGAACCCCGCCAACCCTTGTTCTAAGCTATCTTTGCTGGACTGCATCCCTTTTATAAATTGTCGGCTTTGATTAGACAGTACTTTTCTTTCTTTCATGATCTTTTGAAAGAAATCCGAAAATTGATTGTCCAGTTTTTCCAGCATAAGCCCCTGTTTGAATTGCAGGAGATCGAGTTTTGCTAAAACAGTGAACGTGTCATCAATATCCTGATCCGTAATCTCTCTTTTCACTAATATATGATGATCATAGTAACTCTCATATTCATGATAAATACTGTTGAAGCGGACTTGCAGGTCCATTATTTCCTTAAGAAGCTGATTTCCTTCCCGCATTGTGGGGTCATCTGAAAAATAGGTTTCTACTGTGTCAATAACACCTTTAAAGTATTCGGGCAACACTTTGCTTCGCGGACCGACTACCTCAAAAATATTGGCGGAAGCAGCCGACATCATTTTGAGCGGAAAAATGGCCTCCCTGTACTCACTTTTGGGGCCGCCATCAAGTGATATGATGGCGTACCCTTTAAAGTCACTCGTCTTGTTTCCATGATAAAGAACATAATGATATTTTCTGCCGTTTATGTCATAAGCAAAAGGGTTTAAGGTATAACCTTCAAACCATTTTTTATAGCGTGCGGCTTCCTTCATTAACTTTTTATGCTCCATCTGTATCCCAACCTTCTCATCTGAAAACGTAAATGATTGGCACTCATAAACAAATATGGATGAATGTTTAGCGTCAGACAAGGCTGTCCCTACAACACGCAATCATTATTTGCCAAACAAGCCTTTGAACTTGTTCCAAGTATTCTTGGCAACGTCTTTGGTCTTGTTCCATGCCTTTTTGGCAGTGCCATCCGCAAAGAATTTCGTTACTTTGGATGCTCCCCAAACAACTCCACCGGCAACCATTAAACCGGCACCGACGGCTTGGCCGCCCGGAATGGCGGATGATACCATACCGGCATTAAAAAGCGTTTCCCCAAAACTTGCCGTAGCATCTGCAGTGGCGGCTGTTTTTTCGGCACCACTGGCATTGCTATTCCATACATCAATTGCCTTCTTTGTATTTATTGCTGTGTCAACGGCAGAGAATCCGGCGCTGATTCCCGCGCCCACTGCTGACAGTTTAGAAACAGCTCCTATCGCAGGGGCGGTGGTGGATGCCCCTCTTGCAACTGTCGAGCCAAAACTTCCACCCGTGCGAAGTTGGTGAAGTGTACTACCCGCGTCGTAGACGCCTTTCCCTTTATCATAAAAATCTTTGGCATCAGAAGCAGCGTTTACGTACCACGGGGTCCTCTCCCCCATGCCCATTTTTACGCCATTTAATAGCATCCCGGTCATATAACCGCCGGCAGCGCCAAAACCACCGCTTCCGCCACTCGTATAGGATCCTATCATACTAACTTGACCGCCCACGACATCGTTGGCTATATATTTGGTTACATCGTAAGCAGTGGGACTGTTGGTTGAGGCTCCTCCACCGGAATTTCCAGGAGCGTTCCACGGGGATCCATTATAGCCGGGGGTATTCCATGGGTTCCCGTTATAGCCGGGAGCATTCCACGGATTCCCGTTATAGCCGGGGGCATTCCACGGGTTCCCGTTATAGCCAGGGGCATTCCACGGGTTCCCGTTATAGCCGGGGGCATTCCATGGGTTCCCGTTATAGCCGGGGGCATTCCACGGATTCCCGTTATAGCCGGGCGCATTCCACGGATTCCCGTTATAGCCGGGCGCATTCCACGGATTCCCGTTATAGCCAGGGGCATTCCACGGATTCCCGTTAAATTCTGATCCGTTCCAGTCGCTGACTCCTTCTCCGGGTCCCTGGTTCCAAGACTTTCCTTCCCAGGTGTCACCTTCCCAGGTGTCGCCTTCCCAAGTGTCGCCTTCCCAGGTGTCACCCTCCCAAGAATCACCTTCCCAAGAATCACCTTCCCAGGTATCGCCTTCCCAAGTGTCACCCTTCCAAGGATCGCCAGTCCAAGGAGCGACTGCTGCAACTGGCAGCGCAAACGATTGAAACAAAATGAAAAACAGCGCGATCAGTGCAGCAGTTCTATTTAATATTTTCGGGTTCCTCATATTTGATTCCTCTCTTTATTACCCAAGGCTGTCTATTCAGTGGTTGTATTCGATTGGTATTTTTCATTTATTTGCTTTTTAATTTCTTCCGCTTTCTCCACATTTAATTGGTCCAACTCATCTCTGATCTCATCCTGTATCTGATTCGCCAGTGCGTCTACCTCTTTATTTCTATTTCTTAATTCATCTTTCTGATGAACATCGATCTTTCCTTCATCTTTCATGATTGTTAGAACCTTATTGAGATTCAGAAACTGCTGTCTCGTTTTGCTTCCCCAATTATTAGAAAACCCGATAATCTCAAAACTCTGTTCCACTCTTTGATGGTCAACATCCCTAATGGAATCTTTCTTCCACTCTTCCCATCTTTCCAAAACTTCATCAGCACGTTTGAATTCTTCCTGTAATTCCTCCCCATTGTTGACAGTTGTGTAAGTGCCGTCAGCAATTCTTGCCATCTCTTTCAACTGCTTCTGGGCGTCCGAGTCCACATTAAACCCGATAATATTGATAATGGGGGAAATACCGGAATCGCTTAATGCCTTGGCCTCTTGTACGGGGTCCCCGTCGCAAGTTTCAACCCCATCACTCACCAAATAAATTAAGTTGGTAGTTGTTTTCGGATCAAAAGCTTCCATCGCTTCCCTCGCCTGCTTCAAAGCACCTGAGATCGGTGTCCATCCGCTCGGTTTAAGAGTTTTCAAGGCTTCTTGAAACGTTGATTCATTATAGGTTTCATAACCATATAGTTGCTCAATACTGGAACAAGACATTTTCTTGTCCCCATCTGAACCGCTCCCTTTATGACCATACACACGCAAGGATACATTCGCCTCTGCCGGAGCACTTGAAAGAAAATCCGTAATCGTCTCTTTGGCAAGGTCCATCATCGTTTTTCCATTGATGACATTTGCCATGCTGCCGCTCGAATCAAGAATGACTTCAATATTATAGTTTTCTTTGAATTGATATTTTTCATCTGGAAGATCAGGATTGCCGGACATCGCAAATTCCCACTTGCTCATTATATCTTGCGGATCAGGAAAGTCGCTGGCCACTTGGCCATATACATAACGAAAATACTTGTCATAATCCTCTTCCGTCGCCTCTTTAGGCAAGGCAGGCATATCTTTTATGGCCTCGATGATTTTCTCCTTGTCCTCATTCAAGTCCAAAACCCGGTCTCCGAACGGACCTGCCGGCTGGTTAATCAGATCGTTTGCATTTTTCGGTATTTCTTGTAAGTCGGAGAAAAAAGATTCCTGCTGTTCTTCATTATCCGCTTGTTTGCCATCTTTTTCTCTTTCAGATCCTTTATCTTTTGCTTCCTCTTGGACTGGTTCTTTCTTGACATCATCCTTGTTGGAGTCCACATCTTGTTGGGCATTGCAGCCGGCAAGAACAAGGAAGGTAAAAAGCAAACTGAATGCGTATTTTTTCATTGTGTTACCTCCCTCGATCTGAATTTTTATCCAATTTTATCAATAAACTCTACAAATTTATCCTTTACCGTGTTACCAAAATCCCCGCCCGAAAAAGCTGTTGAAATAACACCGACAGCGATGACGACAACTGCCGCAATACCAATCCACTCAAGGGTCTGCGAGCCTCTTTCATTTTTAACGAACCCATTCATTTTGTTGACGCTTTTTACATATAATGCAGTTAATTTTTTCATATTGATCTCTCCTACTATTAATTTAATAAATTAAAAATGCTATTGTCTCCAAAAATCAAGTTCAAGACCATCAACCCGGCAATCATTAAAATGGATACTGGCGCCACTACAAAAGTGGTCACCATTGTGACTTTCGGCGAGGCTTTTGCCGCCAATTCCTTGATTTGCTCCTCACGGATTTGACGCAGGGCTTCCGCCTGGATTTTAAATGTTGTCGCTATTGGCACACCTAATCTTTCTCCTTGAATCAAACCTTTAATGAGGCCTTGAAATTCCCGATTGTCATTTCTTTCCAATAAATTCCGATAAGCTGTATCGCGCGGCACCCCTAAATTAATTTCATAAAGGAAACGGGAAAATTCTTCCCTCAGAGGTCCGTCAAAGAAGCGAATCACCTCCTTTAATGCTTGGTCTAAACTGACTCCTGCCTGGAGACTTGTGCTGATCGTATCGAGAAAATCCGGCAAATCAAGCCGCAGGGCTTCCTGCCTTTGCTTCGCTTGTGTCCGCACGATGATAATCGGCGTGAAGTAGCCGGCAAGCGGAAGGAAGATCAAGCCATATTGGGAAAAAGGAAGCCCGATAATGAAAGATAGCACTCCCACAAAAAAGCCAACCACCATCAGGAATATTTTTATCCCTTGAAATTGTTGAATGGACAACTGATATACATTCCCGGATTTTTTCAGCCAAACGGCAACATCTTCATTTTCACTGAAAAAATTGATCCTTTCTCCCAGATCGGAAAATTCATCTGCATATCTTAATACTTTCTGGACGATGGTTGCCCGACTGCTTTTTTTCATCTTTTTCTTGCTGAACGCATCTGTATGGGTGACCTCGGAAACGTGGTCAATCAGCAGACGTTTTTGTTTGATATAAGCGGATAAATGGCTCATTGTCAGTATGATTGTCAGCCAGAAAAGGATTACGCATAAAATGATTAATGCATCCATGTGTTACACCCTAATATTTGTAATTTTGCGGATCAGGAAAAAAGAAAGGGCAATTCCCAGTAAAAACAAAGTCAAAATGACCAAGCCCGGGGCTGTCCATAGCGGTTCAATAAAACCTTCGATGATGTTATTCATCACGAGCAAAAGAAAGATCGGCAATGCCGGGACAATATAGGAAATATACTTTTGCTCCGATGTCATCGTCTTGATCACCTGGGTGAGAACTTTTCTTTCCTCCAGCGTATTGGCCATCGTTTCCAGCGTCAAAGCCAAGTTTCCGCCTGTTTTCTTTTGAATGAGCAACGTCGCAATAAACAATTGAAAGTCTCTTGATTTATTCTTTTTTTGTGTTGATTTTAAAGCACTTTCCAGTGATACCCCAAGCTTCAATTCATGGGATATCCGTTTAAACTCTGTTCCCGCCGGTTCCGGAATTTCCTTCGCTACCAAGTCAATTCCTTGGCTGATCGTCAGGCCGGAGCGGGCAGCGTTTCCAAGCATTCTGCAAACATCGCCAAGCTGTTCATTGAATCTTTCTTCGTATTTATTTTTTCTGAGATAAAATAATGTATAATGTGAAACGATCAGCAAACCTATGGCAATCAATATGCTTACAATAGGAGGCATGTTGAAAATGTTTAAAAATAATACCGTGAAAACAAGAAAGCCCAAGATGTGGATTCCTATGTATTCTGAAGGAAGAATTTTTAAATTCGCATTTTGGAGCTTGCCACTGATCTTTTCCGCGCCTCTAGATTGATCGTAGCGGTCGCCCCATACGCTGATAAAGCTTTTTCTTTGTTCCTCGGGAAACCAGCTGCGGACTTTTTTGTACCACTCTTTTTTTTGGGATCGATAACCAAGGAAATAATAACCGGAAAACAACAGGAGCAAAACAGATAAGCTATACAAAATAGGAATGCTTAGATTCATGGGCTGCTCCTCCTTTTGCTTCAAAAACCGCAGGATCTATATGGATGCCTTGCACGTTCATTTGTTCCAGGCATCTTGGGATGACGCCTGTTGCTGTAAAATGCCCCTCTACTTTTCCTTTAGAATCAATGCCGGTTTTATTAAAACGAAAAATATCCTGGACTTTAATCCGATTTTGATCATCGACATAAACTTCCGCGATATTCACAATTTTTCTCGTTCCATCACTTAATCTTTCTGCCTGAAAAATATAGTCAAGAGCTCCGACAATATATTCCCTGACGATATGGGGCGGCAAATCCATCCCGGCCATCACCACCATCCCTTCCACTCGGCGTATGGCATCCGCCGGCGTGTTGGCGTGCACGGTTGTCAATGATCCTTCATGTCCCGTATTCATTGCCTGAAGCATATCGAAAGCCTCTGCTCCGCGGACTTCACCGACAATGATACGATCGGGTCTCATCCGCAAGGCGTTTCGTACCAATTGCCTGATGGTGACCTCCCCTTTTCCTTCTACGTTGGCAGGGCGGGCTTCCATGCCGACCACACTTGAACGGTTCAGGCGAAGTTCCGCTGAATCCTCTATGGTGATAACACGTTCATAACCCGGAATGGCTTTTGCCACCGCATTGAGGAGTGTTGTTTTCCCGCTTCCCGTTCCTCCGGAGATCAGCACATTCATTTTCACCTCTACAAGTGCTTCAATAAAGCGGGCCATTTCCTCATTTAAAGAATCAAAGGAAATCAAATCCTCCATTTCAAATGGGGTTTTTCTGAACTTCCTGATTGAAATGAGCGTCCCGTTCAAGCTGATGGGAGGGATAACCGCATTGACACGGCTGCCGTCCGGCAAGCGTGCATCCACCATTGGCGAACTTTCGTCAAGGCGTCTCCCAAGGGGGGCGATCACCCTGTCAACGATGTGACGAATATGTGCTTCATCCTTAAATGTGATATTTGACCGCTCTAATCTTCCTTTTTTTTCTATAAAGACTTCATTGGGGCCATTCACAAGAATTTCTGTGATGCTTTCGTCGTTTAATAAGGACTCCAAAGGTCCGAATCCGACACTTTCATCAATAATGCGTGATAGCAGAATATCTTTATCGCTTCGGGGAATGATGACTTTTTCTTCGGCCATAAACTGGTTGATCAGCCGTTCGATCGTCAGCCTTCTTTCCCCTTCGCTTAAGCTGATCAAATGTTCCAGATTCGTTTCTGCCAACAGGCGCAATTTATAGTGCTCTACCAATTCATCAATAAACGGATTGGATTTAGACAAATGAAGGTGATCCTCAACAGGCTCTTCAATTTTGACTGGATCGAATTTTTTCCGAAAGAGCGACAATGACGGCACCTCCTAGTGTTATCCTCACTCTTTGAAACTACTGTTTTATTTAAGCATGGAATGTACCCATTTATGTATATCTTTTGCCGCCAAAATCATCTTCTTCTCTTTTGGCTGGGTGCGAATAGGATTCCCTTTGTTGATTGCTGCCTGAACACCTTTGATATCTCTTCTAATTTCTGCGGCGACAGGGTAGGAGACAAATCTCTCCAAATCTTTCTTTGTCAATTCATTCTCTCTGCCTTTTTTATTGATGACAAACTCGAAACGGTCTTCGGTTGCAATGCCGAGCCGTTGAAAGAGATCTTCTACGCTTTTTAATAGGCGGATAGATGGGGTGTCCATCGTAATCGGATAATAGATGCGATCCGCCTCTACGAGAGCCGCGTATGTCGATTCATCAATCGTTGACGGCAGATCAATAATAATGAAATCATATGTTCTTCGGCAGGCTCGAAGGAGCCGGGTGATAAATTCGCCGTCAACACTTTCCGCCAATTCTGCATCACGGGGACTGATCAGCATCTCCAATTTGGAGGAAGGTTCACCTTCTGCGATATTTCGAATATGGTTTTCGTTAATTTCTTTTATGACTGGTTTTAAGTCGATGATGGACCTTTCGCTATCCATCCCCAGAAAAGTCTCTGCCCCGCCAAAATGTAAATTCAAATCTATAAGCAGTACCTGGGCTGTAGATTCCAATTTTAAGGTTTGGGCAAAAGTGGTGCTGAGAAATGTCTTGCCAGAACCGCCCTTTCCGCTGTAAAAGGCGAAAATTTGCCCGGTTCCTCTCTTGAAACCGCTGGTAGAAGCTGTTTCCGCCATGGTTTCTTCCCTTATGCTCAGTTCCCGAATACGATTTTCCAGCACGTGGATTTCATCCGGCAGTACAATATAGTCAATTGCGCCCAGCCGGATAACATCACGAAGCAAAAGAAAGTCTTGACTGTCGTGGATGTATAAAATCGCCATATGTGGATTTACTTCCAGCAATTGAGGTATTATATCCAGCGGTGAGGCTGATTCGTTTTTTATTAAAATAGCCAGACCGACTTGTTGAAACTGAGACTGAATTTGATTGGGATGGATTAACTGCAGCTCGTACGAATCTAGTCTTTGTTCAATCGATTGGTAAAGTTCATTTTGTTCACCAACTATTACTATGGCTTTACTCGTATTCATGGTTACCTCCAACTATAATCACGGCTTTCTTCATTCCGTGCCGGTCAACAGCGATATTGAATTAGGCTGTTTCTTTTGGGTTTGCCTTCTGCTCTCATTTTATTTCGTTTTCGCTATTTTTCCCCATTTTCTTTCAGGTGTTTTTACTTTTTTTCTGGAGTTGGCTGCTCCGGCGCGGGTTGTTCTGGAGTTGGTTGCTCCGCCGCTGGTGTTTCCGGTGCTGGCTGTTCCGGCGCTGCTTTGGCCTTATCTCGACCTTCCCCCGGCTTTCCCACATTTGCCTTTACGATTCGAACGCTGTCCGCATAATTTTGCATATGTATCAGTTGTGGCGCCTGTTCAGTAGGAATTTCCAACTGGACACCTTTAAATTTATTTTTTTCCTTCGAAACGCGGGCAACTTTTACATCTTTCATAAAATAGGTCGTTTGTTCTTTGGAATCGAAACGATGGGAAACAATAATATCAACGCGATCCAACGCTTCCAACTGTTCATCAAAAATAATTCTGTCCGATCTCATGACGGAAATGAGACGGTTATTCTCTTCAACTACGGAAGAAGTTTGTTTGAGCATATTGCCTGTAATAATATCTCCCTTTGATAAAGGAACCATAGACACTTTATTTACCAATTTTTCGGTGTTAGTAATATGGTAATCTTTTAAATATTTTTGAGGAATCTCTTCAAACGTTATGTCCTCAGGCCGTATTAAAGTTCTGGATGGAATGTCTTGGTTCGCAGCCACAACTTGAACCATTGTTCCTAAATTTGTATTTAGGGCTTGGACTTTTTTTAATATGAGCATACCTGCTGTTATTGCCAGCAATAAGGATATAGAAAAAAATATAATCGCTTTTCTTTTCGATTCCAGCATTTTCTCCCTCGTGACTCCTTTAATATCAAGTTAGAAAAAAAGTTTCCTACTATAATAGTTAATAACATCTTTCCGTACAGCAGGTCAATGCGCCCTCATTCGCCATCAAAAACGCTTATACATTTACAAGTACCTATCAATGAACATTTACATATAACAAAAGTAATAAAATCATTCTATGAAGCATTACTATTCTCTCTTTATTTATCCTTTTTTTGGTAAATTGTTTGAAGGTGGAAAATAACTAGACACATTCTCTTATTTTTCTTTTTTTCTTATATGATGAGGTTTTTCTCCTTCACGACCATTTATTCTGATTTTTTAGTTATTTGTCCTGCTTTTTCATTGTTTCATTCCCGGTTAAACGGTGTCATAAACCTTACCTCCTATTTTTAAAATAACCAGTCGCATAAAATCGCTGTGTTCGTAAAAAACCCATTGTTTGTTTTTCTAACGCGCAGAATGGATGAAACATCAAGCTCATGGACTTTCTTGTTTACCATTCCTGTTGTCAAAAAGCCGCTGGAATCAAGCAAGCGGTTAAAATCAAATCGTTAGGATTCCCTCTGATAGCAGTGGAGATTTCAAGTAGTCATCCATCCGATTTCATGTATACCTTTCCAATTTTCCGCAACAATCCAGAGACGGAACGGCCAATCGCCCTTGATGAGATTACCTTGGTTTGCACGGAGCAATGGTTATTGCTTTCGTATCTCTTCATATGAATAGTCGAATGGATCAGCAAAAGAAGGGGAGATCTAATAGCCATTTTTCGGCCCTTAGACTTCCCCCCTTCATTTAAAACGTAGTGCTATCAAATAGGACAGCCAATAACCTGCAAGAGTGTAGTATTGCAGGCTGACTTCTTCTCAGCGTGTTATTCATCGTCCCTAAGAATTTTGAAAGCTGGAAGTATATCTACGATCATTAAAAACACACAACCATCACTTATCATGTGTAGAGATGCTCTGCGATCATCGAACAGCTTCTTTCATTAAATAGCGCTTCTTTAATCGAGTAGACGTCAATTCCAACAGCACAGCGACAAGAAGGATGGCGTACGTAATAAAGCCGACTTCCCGCACGTCAAAATAAAAGCTTGACGCCATAAACAATTCAAAACCGATTCCTCCGGCACCTGCCGCCGCTCCCATGGCAACCGCTACGGTAAAGTTTGTCTCAAACCGCAGGAATGTCCAAGATAACAGGGATGTAGCCGCAGAAGGCAGTACAGCGTTTGTCACAACATGCCACCAGCTTGCCCCGGAAGCACGCAAAGCCTCAATAACACCGTCATCCAGCTCCTCAAATGACTCTGCGAACGCCTTAACCAAGAAGGCAACGGTATGGAACAGCATGCCCAAGACGGCTGCTTCGCTGCCCAGCCCCGCGGCAATCGCAAAAATAAGTACCCATAATACTGTAGGAACAGCCCGGATAAAAGCCACAATCACAATGATTGTATTGGCGATCGGTTTTGGCGAGAGATTTCTGGCGGCAAATAAGGCAATAAACAAAGATAATACAGCACCTGCTATCGTAGCTAAAAACCCCAGACCGACTGTCAAGGTTATTTGATATAAAGCCTCTCCCAAAGAAAAATTATTGAGGGAAGGTTGCAGAAATACCAGTTTTAAATTGTTTAGCGTATCAATTGTCGCCTGCGCAAAATGAATATCTTTATAATCAAGCGCAAAAAACCCATAAACGGTTAGAAGCGCCAAGCTCACAAACGTTGCTGTCATGACAATCTTTGATTTATTCCAGTTCGTGATCTTTATTTTACCTGAATGGGTTGTCCTCAATTCCAAGGCCGGGCTGCTTTTGGCCGTAATCATTATAAAATCACCCTCCTTACATAGTTTGAGATTAGCTCTATTCCAATGACAACAACGACAATACTCATGGTAATCAGTCTTACCATGTTATAATCCATGCTCTTGTAATATAAATCGAAGGAAAAACCAATTCCTGTTCCCGTTAAAATTCCGATCAATGTCGAGCTGCGAATATTCGTTTCGATCATAAACAAAATCCAACTGACGATTTGTGGAGCGCATTCGGGGATTACGGCATTGTGCACTACTTGGAAATAAGTAGCCCCTGTTGCTTTAAGGGCTTCTACGGAACTGTTGCTCGTTTCATCAATCGTTTCAGTAAATGCACGTGTTAAAAATCCCAATGTTGTTAAAAACAAAGCAAAATAACCGGTAAGGGCATTTTGTCCGAATGATAGCAATAAAATTAAGGCCCAAGCAACAATCGGTACATTACGAAATACAGAGGCGATAAAGCGGCTTAACGTACTAAAAAACATATTCACTCTCGTTGCTTGTGATCCCAGAATGGCAAGCAATAAGGCAAAGACACTTGCTGTAGTAGTGGAAATGATGGATAAGATGATGGTTTCCAGCAACTTATCCAGGATGGAGGGCAGCTTTTGCAACGATTCACCCGTTATCATAAGATTCGATGCAATCCATTTAAAAGCCTCAGAGACAGATAAGAGGCTATGCATAAATTTAAAGTTGGTTATATTGGCTGATAGGAGTGTCATTCCAATAAGAACGAGTATGAGAAGCGTTAATTGGCGATTCTTTTTTCTAAGCACATCGATATTCATTGTTTTCCCCCTATTCCATAATCAGGTCGCCAGCCTCAGATCCGTAAATACTATGAATGATATCCGGTGTCAGCCCTTCTGCCGGACCATCGTATACGATCTTGCCGCCGTTTAACCCGATAATGCGGTCTGAATACCGTTTCGCCACATCCACCTGATGTAAATTAACGATACACGTAATATTCATGCTTCGGGATATATTTTGTAAATGATCCATAATTACTTTGGAAGCATTCGGATCCAATGAGGCAATCGGTTCGTCACAAAGCAGTATTTGCGGATGCTGTATCAATGCCCGGGCAATACCGACCCGTTGCTTTTGCCCGCCACTTAATTGATCGCATCTTTTGTACACATGCTCCATCATGCCCAGTTTTTCCAACAGGGTAAATGCTTCCTCTTTTTCCGTCTCTGAATATCGCTTTAAAATGCCTTGAATATTGGTCTTATAGCCTAATCTGCCATGCAGTACATTTTCGATGACAGTCAAACGAGACACCAAATTATAATGCTGGAATATCATGCCAATTTGCGTTCGATGTTTACGCAAGTCTCGTTTAGATAAATTCATGACATCGACATTCTGAAAAATAATTTTCCCGTTTGAAATATCCACCAAGCGATTGAGGCAGCGAAGCAATGTCGATTTACCGGCCCCTGAAGGTCCGATAATAGATACAAACTCTCCACTTTCGATGTTAAAGTTGACTTCCTCCAGCACCTTTTTATCCTGTTCATACTGTTTAGAGATATTTTTCACTTCTAAAAGCGGCATCTATATTACTCCTCACTCGTTTTTACTCAAACAAAAGAGCGTATGGAAGTTTGAGAAATACGCTCCTTTGCAACTGTATCTGCTATTTTGCCAGTTCACGAATTGGATCAAACCAGGCATCATCCGTAACTACAAAACGCTCCTTGTCTGTTTTCTTGAATAACCCTGCTTGTTCTGAATCCTCCGGAACAAAGATTGTTTCATTATTTGCCACTTCATCCGAAGCGAGGCTTTCCTGGATCTTTTTGAAATCTTCTTCACTTAAAGTGGATGCATTGGCTACGAAAGGCGCGTTTAATACCGGAGTCACGCTAATTAAAGTAAACTCCTCGCCAGTCAATGTATTAAAAGGCTCAGCGGCGTCATCTCTTACTTTATAAGTTGACCCTGCAGTATTTTCTTCACCGTCCGCTACTTCTACATAATTTCCAACACATGTATCACAAAACGCCGCGACATCAGCGCGTTTGCTTAACAGATTTACAGCTGAACCCTGGTGCGAATCGCCATATAGCACTTCTTTAAAGAATTTTCCGCCCTCCATTAAATCTTCCGGAGTCAAGTCTTTCCATTGATCTTGTTTAGAGAAATGAGTAACGATACTGTTGGAAGGTACTTTAAATCCAGATGTTGAGCTATTGGACACGAAAGAGAATTTGGAATCAACGATTTTATCTATAGTAAATTCGCCGTTCTCCTTGTGCTTCTCCGCATCTTCAGCTCTGACAGCCAGCCAGCTATGGTAAACCGCATCCTCTAACGTTCCCGATGCGCCACTTGGCACGACAACGGGTTCAATGTCTTCGCTTTTATTCTTTGCTTCGATATATCCTTGTGCACCCATAAATGCCATTTGGGCGTTGCCATTGGCAATCGTCTCAATGGCTACCGCATAGTCCGTTGTCAATTTATGGGTTACTTTTTTTCCTGTTGCCTCTTCTATCACTTTACCAATCTCATCACGAGCCGCTTTTAAATCATTTCCAGATTCATTTGGATACCATACCATTGTAATTTCTTCTGAACTAGCAGATTTCTTCGTGTTCGAACAAGCTCCCAGAAATACAGAAATGACGATTAACATTACTAATGGTAAGAATGATTTTTTCATCACTGTCTCCTTTTAAAAAAATAGTTCTTATTACTCGTTTGGAGTATTTTTGCTTCTTTTTTCGTTATGATTTCACCCCACTGATACAGATGGACTTCTTTTACTTACTATTCAAACATATCCCGCCGGCTTAAAGAGGTGTTTTACATATTTCTTAAGTAGTTTTTACAATATCTAGATAATTGAATAAACTGCTTCTGTAGGGCTATCAAATTCCCCGAGTTGGATCGGAGCACCAAAGCTGCCATGATAGTCACTTCCGCCCGTCATGAACAGATCAAACTTCTTGGCATAGGCTTCTGTTCTGCTCTTGTCCTGTTCGGAGTGATCGTAATGATTTCTTTCAATGCCATCCAGCCCATGCTGTACAAGTTCTTCAACCATGTCAAATGAATCCAGTTGGCCCGGATGAGCCAAAACGGCATAGCCACCATCTTTTTTAATCGCTTGAACAGCATCAATTGCATCGACGTAGATGATATCCCTTGCACATATGCCCTCGCCTTTGAAAAGCTGTTTGTACAACTGTTGATATGCCGGGGTTGTAAAGTGATCATCCGTTAAACAAGACATAATATGCTGCTTATAAATGATTCCGCCTTCGGCCGCGCGCCTCATCACTTCCTGAACCTCTATGTCTATCCCATTTTTTTGAAGCTGCTCAATTTGCCATAGAGAATTCGCATGCCGCCTCTGAAGAAGAGGGTTACAAAGCATTTGGATATGGTGGGCGCTTTTACAAAAGGCATAGCCCAATATATGCACCTTGCGCTCTCTCTTAAAATCATAAGCAG
Organism: Siminovitchia sp. FSL H7-0308; assembly: GCF_037980985.1. Lineage (NCBI taxonomy): Bacteria > Bacillati > Bacillota > Bacilli > Caryophanales > Bacillaceae > Siminovitchia > Siminovitchia sp. FSL H7-0308. The sequence continues at coordinate 234,322 of NZ_CP150282.1, read as the reverse complement.
AAATTTCAATCCCTGGGATCACTGTAATCCCCCGATGCTTACCGACCTTTTGGGCATGCTCAATTCCGCTAACTGTATCATGGTCGGTAAGACTGATATGTGTAATGCCTCTTTCGGCAGCCAATTCCATTATTTCTTCCACTGTATTCGATCCATCGGAAAAGTCGGAATGCACATGCAAATCGGCCTTCATACTTTTATTCCCTCCACACATTTTCCTTTGTGAAAGTCATAGACTTTGTCGCATAGTCCTTCCATAAACTCCAAGTCATGAAAAATACCAATTAGTGTCGTTCCCTCTTTTTTTAGCTTTTCAAGGACTTCCCGAACCTTTACCTTCGAGTCATTATCCAAGCTGGCAGTAGGTTCATCCAACAATAACAGGCGTGGTTTTTTGACAATGGCGCTGGCGATGTTGAGCCGCAGTTTCTCCCCTCCCGAAAAAGTCACAGGGTAGTTATCCCACAGCTCCGGGTCTAAATCGAAATGGGCAAGGGCTTCCTCTGCTGTCACTTTTGCCGTATCAAGCGATTTACCCATTTCCAGAACGGATTGTTCAACAATTTCACGGGCTGTCGTTCTCGGCATGACACTTAAAAACTGCGAAACATAACCAATTTCATATTGGCGTAAATAGATCATTTCTCTTTCGCTGGCTTTCATTAAATCAATGCTTCCAAAACGTTCGGAGTTGTAAATAACTTCTCCGCGCTCCGGCAAATATGTTCGATAAATCAACTTTAAAATAGTAGACTTACCGCTACCGCTCTTGCCGACGATTCCGATGAATTTTCCCTCATCCAACGTAAAACTGATGTCGTTCAGTGCCTGAATATTGTTGGCAAGATGATGGATGGTGAAGGATTTGTACAATGATTTCACTTCAAGCAATTGAGACATTCCATCTTACCTCTCACTATGTTTTTTAATAAACTGTTCCACATGCAGATGAAAATCATCCACCTGTTCTTTGATTTTCTCGTACGGCCAATTCCACCATTGAATACTTTGGAGTTTGTCGATGACTTCACTTGGAAAGCGATATTTAATGATTTTGGCGGGTACGCCGACTGCAATGGCATATGGCGGGACATCTTTTGTGACTACCGCACCGCTTCCAATCACTGCTCCGTTTCCAATCGTGACTTCCGGATGAATAATGGCGCCGTGTCCAATCCATGTATCATGGCCAATTAAAGCTTTCCGGCTCACTCTTTGCTCAAAAAACTCTTCATCGTCCTCTTCACTAAAGCCAAACATCCTTCTGCGGTAAGTAAAATGGTGGAGCGAAGGTCTCTCATAAGGATGATCTGTCGGCCCAATCCGGACCATCGCGGCAATGTTGGAAAACTTCCCGATGACAGTGTTTTGGATGAAACAAAATTGGCCTGTATAAGAATAGTCACCCAACGCCACATTTTCAAAATAATTGTACGGGCCGATCTCGTTATATTGGCCGAACTGAACATTTTTCAGTGTGACATGCTCATGAATGAACGGTTCATAGCCCAATTTCACTTCTTTTGTATTCATCGATAATTCGTCCTTGTTATTAGTTTTCCATCTACAAACGAGGCTGTTATGACTGGATAACCATCATCCATTTTTTCGATAATGATGATATCCGCTTTTTTTCCTTTCTTAATAGAGCCGATTTGATCATCCATCCGGACTGCTTTGGCAGGATTTAAAGTGACAAGCTGAAACATCTTGTGTAAAGCCATGTCATGTTCCTCGCTTAATTTAAAGAGCGCGTGCAAAAGCGCGGGTGGATAATAGTCACTGCACAAAATATCAATGACATCTTCCCGAATAGCTTCTGTAGCGCATAGATTACCGGAATGTGAACCTCCCAGCATGACATTTGGTGCACCCGCAATGGTCCACAACCCCATTTCTTTTGCCGCTTTCGCCACTTCAAGACTTGTCGGAAATTCACTAATGGATGTGCCATAACTCTTGACCAGAGTCAGCTTTTCAATTTCATCGTCATCATGGGAAGCAATGGCAATATTTTTATCCAACGCGATTTTGCTTATTTCCCTCATCTGTTCCAGCGTAATTTTGTTTTTCTTCATACCGTTGGTAATGATTTCATCTATTTCAGCATCTGAAATATCGTTGTAACCTTTTAGTGTTTCCCGGTAAATTTCCAAATTGCGAAACTGTCCTTGCCCTGGTGTATGGTCCATAAACGAAATAAGATGAACTTTTTCTTCCTGAATGTTTTGGATAAATATGTCTACTTGTTCAATATTGTCAATTTCAAATCTTGCATGCATTCTGTTGCGGATCAAATGCTTGCTCGTATGTGTCTCGTTAATAGCATTGATCAACCGATTTACGTTTTCTGAATGACGTATCGGTTTTTTTCCAAAGCTGTCATCTTTGTAAATGGATAGTGAATGGAACATCGTTGTAATCCCGTGGCTGATCAAGATTCGCTCCGCTTCACGAATCCCCAACGTAAAATCCATCATGCTCGTTGGACGCGGAGAGATGATCCCCTCGATATAGTCGGAATGAATATCGACGAAACCTGGTGAGATATACCCGCCATTGGCATCCAAGATTTTATAACCTTTGTATTTCACAGCATCCTGTTCAGGGATAATATCAACAATGCTATCATTTTCAATTACTACGGCATGCTCGCTCAAAATCTGATTCTCCAAAACAAGTTGGCCATTTGTTAGTAAATACACAAAATCCCTCCGTTATATCAACGAGTATACAAGTTGCTGCGTGTAGGCATGCTGGGGATTTTCCAAAATTTGATCTGTCAATCCCTGTTCGATAATCTTTCCGTCCAGCATTACAATCGTTCGGTCTGCCAACATGCGTATCACTGCCAAATCATGGGAAACGACAATCATGCTGATTCCAAACTTCTGTTGGATCGTTTTGATCAAATCCAAAACACTTGCCTGAACAGATAAATCCAATCCTGTTGTCACTTCATCCAACAATAAAATCGGCGGCTGATTTGATAATGCTTTTGCTATTTGCACACGTTGCTGCATGCCGCCCGAAAACTTTTTCGGCTCATCTTTTATGCGGGCAAGGGGAATATGAACATGTGTGAGCAATTCTTTGCTCCGGTTCTCCATCCTCTCTACATGACGGTCTCCTGCGGCAATCATCTTCTCTGCTATATTGCCGATCGAGGAAAAGTCCATTTTTAAGCCTAATACCGGATTTTGATAGACCATTCCCAGAATCGTGTTGCGGATATGGCGCTTTTGTTGTGATGATTGTTGAAAGACATTTGTTTCACCATCGTCATATGTGCCAATATACGCCGCTCCCGATGTCACTTCTTCATCAAAATACAGACATTTCATCATGGTGGACTTCCCGCTTCCGCTTTCCCCAACGACCCCTAAAATTTCTCCAGGATATAATTCAAAGGAAAGATCATTACAGGCATAAACTGTACCGCAGCGGAGACAACGGTTTTTCTCAAAAATGGACTCATGTCCGTTGCTGCACCATTGACAGCCCGGACCATACTGTTTTTTCAAGTTCACCACTTTTAAAATAGGCTCATCTTGCATCTTGCACCGCCACCCCGGCTTTCTTTTCATTGTTATTTAAAGTCGCAAGGCAATAACTTGTATCGTTGCATTGGTAATAGGTCTCGTCCGTCTCCGGGTTGACCAACTCATCCAGGAACACATCAGTCGAATGACATAAATGGCATTGCTTGCCTGCAAACGATTCTGTTTCCATCGGATAATCTTCGAACGCCAATGAGATTACCTTCGTATATGGCGGTACCGCATAAATTTTCTTTTCCCGGCCGGCTCCAAGCAATATCAGTGATTCCGATTGATCCATCTTTGGATTATCATAGCGGGGAATCGGGCTCGGCGCCATGACGTATCTGTCGTGTACAAGAACCGGGTGGTCCGCGTTTGTGGCTGTCTTTCCATACTTCATAATCTGTTCAAACAGCATAAGCCAAGCACCGCTGTATTCTCTTTCCGCATGTAACTGCTTCGTTTTCCGTTCACTTGGTTCAACCCAACGAAGCGGCTCGGGAATGGGAACTTGCAAAACGAGCACTTGCTTTTCTGTCAGCGGCACTTCGGGAATTCGGTGTCTTGATTGAATGATTGTTGCCTCTTCCGTTTCCGTCGTTGTTTGGACATCTGTTGTTCGATTCACAAGTTTTTTAATATTCACGGCATTGACTGATTCGTCTGCTCCTTGGTCAATGACCTTCAGCACATCTTCCTTGCCAATAATGGATAGAGTGATTTGTAATCCGCCAGTGCCCCAGCCACGCGCAATTGGCATTTCCCGTGATGCAAAGGGAACTTGATAACCGGGAATGGCGACTGCTTTCAGGATTGTCCTGCGAATCTCTTTTTTTGATCCTTCATCAAGCAAAGCAAAGTGAAGTTTATTCTTCATGCTGTTCATCTCCCTTTTTGATTTTCCTCACACTGTCTAATTTTGATTGGAAGGTGACATAATGAGGGAGCTTTAAATGAGAGATAAATCCGCTTGATTCAACTGAATCAATATGCAAAAGCACAAATTCTTCATCATGTGTTGGATAATCTTTATTGCCATGCTCCAACGCTTGATCCAATATGCTCATCGCGATCGCCTTTGTTTCATTTTGGCCGTAACAAATGCCATAGCCGATTTCGAATTCAATTTCATCTTCATTTTGTTCATTTTTAGATGTAATTGGAATGAATGATTCTACTTCCGTTACTTTTATTTGACCGATATAATAATCGTTTTCCTCTTCATTTGTCGGGTCGATTGGGTCCGCGATGCTCAAAGGCAACATTCCGACACGCAATTCGCCGACCGTCGGATGCACCGCGCCATACCCTCGTATTGCCGCATATCCAAGGGACGTCACAGCCCCTGTTTGCCCCCTCGTTAACATTTGCAGGCGTTCACTGCGAGTAGTTGGAAATCGGACGCTGCGCTTTGTTACATCAAGCGGCTCCGTATCATCCTCTTCATAGGAAGAAAATAATCCTTCTTTGCGCAAATAATCCACGACTTTCGGCAAAGCCTGTAAATCTGTTCCATTGCTTTCCAATTGTGAACTGTGTTGCTTCTCGTATGCACTCAACCAATCTTGTATCGTTTCCTTCGATTCTGAAAGTAAATCAAAATCCATGAGCCGATGCGTATAGTCATAAGCGGCTCCCAAGATTTGGCCTCCGGGAATGTCTTTGAAACTGGCGGAAATCCTTCTTTCGACAAACATGTTTTCCGTCTCGATCACTCGTGTATAGTAATTTCTCGGCAAAGTGGAGCGATGGGCGCGCAACAGAAAAACAGCCTCTTCCATATTTCCTTCAGCCTGCTTGATTGCCAGGGCAGCCAGCAATTCGGAATACAGACTGCTTTCCGACATGACCTGATCAATCATTCCTCGCATTCCGGCCATGATTGCCTTCACTTCCATCGCTTCTTCCGAGCGAATCCGTTCATATGTCAAGCGCTTGAGCGACTCTTCTATCGCTTCAGTTCCGCCTTTTACAGCTACATAAGCCATCCTTTACACCTCACACCTCTTAATGACTGTCGTCCTCGGTAAACACATGACATTCGACAGTTCATCTACGAAAATCATGTCTATCCCCAACGGAAACTCTTTGTTTAAATTGTTTCGCGCTTCAAGCCACTCGCACTCATCATGAATGGAGACTTCTCTTGTCGTTTTAATGCCCGGCCCTGCCAAAGACCATTTACCTCCCTGGCTAAATTCTGTCTCGAAAATAATCGTTGCCGACTGTTGCGGGTCCTCCAGCGTTCCGATTTTCACTTGCTGAAATACATCAGCAATTTGCTCCTTCGCGGCTTCTTTTGTGATAAACACATAATCGGCTTCGGAAATCTTTTCTTGGGCGGCCATCGTGTAAGCAACCATCAGTTCTTCAGTCTTCTTCGTATCTAAACCAACAACCGCAAAAGAAGCTTCTCGATCGAGTATTGTTAAAGCCGTTACGAAAGTTCCGGGAAGACTTTCCACCGCAGTTGTAAGGCGGTCCGTCACCTCCTTCAAACTTTCAATCGTTCCAGGTCTCGACATGCAATGAAGGATCGTGCGAAATACTTTCTGCGTATCATGAACCATATCGATCGACATCTCTCCACCCCCTGTTAAACATCCATTGTTTCAAAACTCACTTTTGTTTTATGAATCGCCGACGCTTTCACGTTCTTTTCAGCAGCAATCCGCTGTTCTTCTGCAGCCAGCAACGGCAACCACCCATCCACTTCACCGCATTGAGCCTCAAATGCCGCATCGATGACCGCAAGATAATAGGCAAGATCCGGCTCTATGCCCACCACAATGCCCATCCCGACTTGATGATTTACGCTTACTTTACATTCTGTCACCAGCACTTCTCCAAGGTAGAAAAGTGACTTTTGGGCTGTTTCTCTCATCTTGATCATCGTCAATGCTTCCTGAGGTTCCATCAACACTTCAACAGAATGGCTTTCCTCTATTTGACGAGCCATTTTTTTTGATAAATCACGGGAGCCGTCTATTAAAATGTGCATTCTTCTTTTTCTATTCATGACTCCACCTCCTACAAACCCATCTTAACTTGTTGCCAATTTAGCCTGTGTAAAGAGTTTACAAAGAAAGCGTAAAGTTGCGGAGCGTTATAATCGCCTAGCCTTCGGACAGATTATGACAAGGACTTTATGAAAAAACATCTCGCTATCCGAATAAAAACCTTCCCAGTTACTTGCGCTCTATTTCGAGCGGTGTCGCCGGAAAAAAGCCGCCTTTGGGCGTTTTTCCACTCAATAAAAATACCGGACGAATCATCTTGTGATTCATCCGGTATTTTTATTGAAAAGTGATACCTTTATGTTATTTTGTAGTGATAAAATAGTTGAAGGAATCGCTGCGATAAATAATCTTTGTGTATTCCAACACTTTATCTTGCGGAACCGCAATGCAATTGCTTTCCACTATCAAAAGCGGCACCAACACGGGACATTCCAATATGGTACGTTCTTCTCTTGTAGGAAAAGAGATGCTTAACAGGCTTTCACCGCTCGTAAATTCCGTAAAACCCATTTTCCGGTAATAGGAAAAGATGGATTTCAGTTCCTTTCCTTCCTGTTCGATATGTGGAAAAGTGGACTTGGCCAAGTAAGAGCTATGCAAGGCAATGGGTCTCCCTTCAAGCAAACGGAGGCGGGAAATTTTAAATACCTCGGCATCCTCGGACAATTGTAAAGTCTTATATATTCGGGGATGATAAGCAATTTTTTCACAACTAATATTTTTCGTTTCGAGTGTTAAACCGGCATTCAACATTTTTTCCGTGAAGCTTGTACTCCCTGTCAAATGCAGTTCGACTTGCTGGTGCTTGTCCTTCAAAAAACGGCCTTTCCCTTGCTTGGAATAGATATAGCCCATCTCCTCCAATTTGAGGAAAGCGTTTCTCACTTTAATGCGGGGTACCTTATAATAATCCGTAAGCTCCGTTTCAGATGGAAGCCGTTTATTTTTCTTAAACTTCCCCTGAACAATCGCCTCCATTAAATCGTCCACAATCATCAATTCAACTTCATCCGCCAACCGTTTCACCCCTGTTTAGGAAATCTTTGCACAATTATCATAATCAACAGAAGCGTTTGTGACAAGAGAAAAATGCACCATAACAATCTCCAGTTCTTTCTATTATTACAAAGAAAAGGGCAAGCGCTCGTTTTTTCGACGCATAAACGGGGACACCCAACCATAAGATGCGCGAAACTTGCAATCAATGGCGTTAGGCCCGCGGGATATAGGTCGTGCTGGTGATGTGGGTGTTCTAAGACTGCGATCCGCTGATAAGAAGCGGCACAAAAGCTAGATTAAAAGCGTCCTGTTGCAAGCTCAGGCAGCGACGTCCTCGAATCTCGTATTACCGATGGCTGTCCAAGCTTTCCTTCTCCTGTCACTTCGCTTGCTCTCGTACTTCCTGTACAGCGCGATGCCTTTGTGATCGCCATCGTTTTGAAAAACTTGCGGTGTGTCGCTAACGAAGCTTTTACTTAATTGGGCGTTTACTGACAGTTGATCCTCATTACTTTGTATTTTTGAAGTGTACATCCAGAATTAAAGGAACGGTGACAAGTCGGGACGCCTGTTGGTATTTACAATAGCAATTTCCATTCATAAACAGGTTGTTCAATGATCACCGCTTGCACTATGTTTATAATATAAGCAAAAGGGGTGGCGACGTGGAAGAAAAGTTTAAGCATGTCATCGAGACAATTAAAGAAGGCGTCATGATCATCGATCACCAATTTAAGTTTATTTACGCGAATAACGCGATTCATGCAATTGGTTTAGATCATGAATCCATCATTGGCAAAACAATATTCGAGGTTTTTCCAAACCTGACGAAAGAAAACAGTACTTTCTGTCATGTTTTTGAAGCAAAAACACCGATCATAGAAAAGCAACAAACGTTCATCACTTATCGGGGTGAAAGAAAGACTACTTTATCATCTACCTATCCTTTAATCCAAAATGGCTCTGTAACGGGTGCATTTGAAACTTTTCAAGACATTTCAACCCTCCAAGATATCTCGGATCAATTACGGAAGTTGCAAGTAGAACAACATAAACATACGGATGCGAATCATGATAGTGGCAATATGGATGTTTTATTTTCTGATTTTATCGGAGAAAGTCAAATGATTATGAAAATAAAGGCGGAAATACCGGCCATTGCCAACAGCCCCTCCCCTATTTTCATATATGGAGAAACTGGCACCGGAAAAGAAATATATGTGAATGCGCTCCATAAGGCCGGCAAAAAACAAATGCCATTAATCACACAAAATTGTGCGGCAATTCCTAAAGATTTGCTGGAAACGTATTTTTTCGGAACAGTAGAAGGAAGTTTCACGGGTGCAACTGATCGTGAAGGTTTGTTTGAACTGGCTAATGGAGGAATATTATTTTTAGATGAGTTGAATTCACTTCCAATAGAATTACAAGCCAAATTATTAAGAGTCATTCAGGAACAAAAAGTACGGAGAGTCGGCGGAACGAAAGAACTGCCTATTAACGTTAGAATCATTGCTGCTTCCAATGTTAATCCTAAAGAACTTCTCTTAAACAATGAGTTGCGTGAAGATCTCTACTACCGTTTAAGTGTGATCAATGTTGAACTTCCTCCTTTACGTGCAAGACGAATCGACATTCCTCTTTTGGCCAATCATTTTATCGACCACTATAATAGATTGTTCGATAAACACATTCTCGGCTTGACCGAAGAGGCTTATGAGAAGTTCCTCCATTATGAGTGGCCCGGGAATATTAGACAATTAAAAAATGCCGTCGAACGTCTCATGAACGTGAAAGATTCCGGGTATATTGAAGCCGGTGACATTGAATACTACAATGTTTTGGAAGATCTGCGCATCATTGACAAGGCCTATGCGAGACTTGCCTCTTATCCGCACGGAGAAAAAAGCTTCAAAGAAATGATGGAAGAGACGGAAATTGACATCATCAAAAAAGAATTGCTTCATTCGGGGGGAAATATCTCACAAGCTGCAAGAAATTTGGATATGCCCCAACAGTCACTAAGCAATAAAATCAAAAAGTATCAATTAGGAACGTATATTTTAGAAGTAAAGTTACTCAAAAATGGGTAATTACTCAATTTAATACTTGAAATATAGGTAAAAATCTAGTTATACAATGATCAAACCCTGTAAAATCAGGGTTTTTTTATTGGCATAAAACTTGCTTTTTATATTGGCAAAACAGAAGGAGGAATGTAACATGTCAAACTATGAATACAACATCTTACCCGAATATTCACCACTATATCCAAAGCTTCCTTATGAATATAAGGATTATCAGAAAGTGAGCGTATATTGCCGGGGAGATGTTAAAAAGTTAAAGCAATTTTTGCCAAAAGAATTTGAACTGATTTCTGATATATTTGAAGTATTTATTTTACAAAATAATGAAATTGAAGGTTTGGATGTATACAGCGAGGGAGGCGTAGTGATCCCATGTGCTTACAAGGGAATTTCAGGCGCATGCGTGGCATTCGAATATGTGAATACTGATGATTCACTTTGTGCGGGAAGAGAAATATGGGGTTACCCGAAAAAACTGGCGGAAGTACAATTTGAGTGCAATGAACATATGGTCAAAGGAAGCGTTCAAAGAAAAGGAAAAAAAGTGATTGATATTGTGTTCGAGAGAGATGACCAAGAAATAGTCATCCCGAACTTATCTCCCAGACTACAAGTAAAACGAATGCCGCATCCGGAGCATGATGGCACGGATATCAATAAAATTATCAAAAATGAGTTGCAAAATGCGGTATTGAAGAAACAAGTTTACGGCAAAGCACAATTAATAATGGAACAATCAGCGGCTGATCCACTATACCAACTAGGGGTGAAAGAAATACTAGGCGCTATGTATATAGAAGGAGCTTTTACATTGACGTATGGAAAAGTGATAGACGAGATAACAAAATAATCTTTAAAAATAGAAAAGGAGTGAGTGAAGGTGGAAAATACATTTTTAATCGTGTTTCTGTATATTATTGTCCCACTGCTCGGGTTTTTAGCAACCTATATTCTCACTAAATATAAAAATAGAGAAGGGGGACATTCATGATAACCGTTTTTATTCTCTATTTGATTATCGTCTTTATCATTGGCGTCATGTCGGAAAAATATATATCTAAAAGTGAAGAAGGATTTTATTTGGGAGATCGAAATTTCGGTCCATGGGCGACTGCCATCAGTGCAGGTGCCACCGACACGAGTGGTTGGATATTTATTGGGGCTGCAGGTTATTCCTATGCAGCCGGCATATCCACTATGTGGATGCTGCCTGGATTCATCATTGGATATCTCTTAAACTGGTTCGTAATAGCTCCCAAACTGAGAAAAGAAGGAGAAGCATTGGGAGCATTAAGTTTACCGGATTACTTCAGTTTAAAGTTGGATAGTGATAAAAAAACAATTAAAATTATTTCCAGTATCGTCATTATCGTTTTCTTTGTGGCATCGATGGCCTCCCAATTAACCGCCGCCGGGAAAACACTCGATGCAACGATTTCTTTTGATTACAACATCGGTCTTATTTTATCTGCAGCTTTTGTGATCGGTTACGCCATTTTTGGCGGGTATCGGGCAGTCGTATTGACAGATTTTACCCAAGGGCTTGTTATGTTGGCTGTCCTCATCCTCTTTCCGCTTTATATGATCTTTTTTGAATTTGGAGGACCGGTACAGTTTTTTTCAACTTTACATGACATTGACCCCATTTTAGTTTCTTCGTTGGGAGGAGCAACCGGAGCAGCGGGTATTGGTGTGTTTTTGGGCCTATTCCTTTTTGGAGTGGGCGAACCTGGACAACCACATATTGTCCAGCGATTTTTATCTGCCAAAGATGATCAAACCATTACGCAAGGGGCGTTTATCGCCATGTTTTGGGTAATAGTGGTTATGACTGGCTCTAATTTACTAGGATTAATTGGAAGAATAATTGTTCCGACCCTAGATGATCCTGAGTATGTTTTTCCAAAGATTTCAGTAGATACTTTGCATCCAATTCTGGCAGGTGTTGTACTAGCCGCCATTTTTGCCGCGATCCAATCCACCTTTTCATCACAAGTGATGATCGCAACACAAGCATTCGCGAGCGACCTGTTAAAAGGGATTACAAATAAAACGTTTACCAATGAACAGTCCATGCTCATCTCAAGAATAACGATGGTTAGCCTTGGCATCATTTCCACTTTAATCGCATTGTTAAATCTCCAGTCTGTCTTTCAACTCGTCTTGTATGCATGGGCCGGTCTCGCCGCCAGTTTTGGGCCATTATTGATTTTCCTGCTTTATACAAATATCGTTACCAAAAAAGGGGCCGTTTGGAGCATCATCACGGGAACAGTAGTGACAATCATTTGGGTTAACACACCATGGGTAGATTATCTATATGAATTAGTTCCGGCTGCTATTGCCTCTACACTTGTCTTGCTATTGGTAAGTAAAAAAGATGTTTAGGAGGTAGATGTTCTTGAATAAAGCAACAAATAACGTCCCGATTCATGCGCCATTATTTCCGGATCCGTTTGTTCCCTATTCATGTAAAAATTATTTATCGGTATTTGCGGTTGCAGAAGCAAATGAATCCGAAATCAAACGCATCCTATCTTATACACCCTTTGAATATGTGACCAACAAAATCGTTATTTCCATTACAGACTTCAGCAACACGGACAAAGTATCGTTTATGGATTGCGCCTTCGTTGTTCCAGCAGCATATGGCAATCAATACGGTGGATATTATATATATGAATATGAAAATAATGATGCAGCAATTGCGGCAGGCAGAGATTTATGGGGTTATCCGAAAAAATATGCCAATATACAAATAGTAGAGAATAATAGGGAAATTCATGGAGCAGCCAGGAAAAATGGCGAAGAACTGATTAAAATGACAGTAAATTTGAACGAGACCATGCCCGCTTTAGAAGAACCGATTACCACTCCACATTTGAATCTGAGAACGATTTCAAAACCGGATGGCGGGATATACATGCAAGAGATTATCGAAAGAGATACATCACCTGATTTCATATTGCATGAAAAGACATTCCATCCTGTGCAGCTGCGTGTTACACAAACAGTGACTGAACCTTTACATTTACTAGAACCGCTTCATATCCTTGGCGGCGGGGTTGTAAAAGGAGACTTTTACGCCACAGAAGAAAATGGTTGGGGAAAAGTGTTGAAAAGAACCTTGTTTTGAACATTATCCTTCGTAACAGTAAGCTTAGAATGATAACAGGTTCATGAAAGTTTAGAAAACGGTTTCATGTTTAATCTCCCTTTTAATAGCATTCGGTGCCCTATCGCATCGTGTGCTTTTTTCTTTTTCATCTGGGGGAAATAACTTTGACTTTGGGCTCCTGGACACCATGCCTCTTTACATCATGAAAACTCATATAGGTTCATTTAAGACTTCTTATCCCCGGCTCCTTTTGTCATTGAGATAAATGATGATCCGCCCGATGTTCATTTAGGATTGCCGCCACTTTCTGGAATATGTGCCATTGCCACACTCCAACAGTAAAGTAATAGGAAATCGTTCCAATTCAAGTGGTGATCAATTGTCGGACCGCTTGCCAAGAGTTTTCAAAAATAAGGCAAGGTCAAAGCCGTTTCAGAAAACCAACCATGCCTGCGAGCGTGAAGCCGTTCGAACTTTTAACGAGGTTTCTTCGTCTTCTCTCTCTTCCCCAATATTCTCAAAGCGCGAACCCAGAATAGATACGAGGATTGCTTCCCCGCTGTCAAAATACTTTGCTGATAAGGTTTTTTAATCGAAAAAGTAAAAACGCTTGTTATCATTCACTTACCATTGACTTTATCTTAAAGACTTCCCATTTGTTTTCCTTTCCTCCTTTCCATAAAATGAACCGTATAGAATGGAAAGGAAGGTTGCATACCTTGAAAACTATTTATAGCGACATCATCCCGTTTCGCGGAACGCACTACGATTTTGGCAAAATGCAAGGCCAGCTTTTAAAGGACTCGCTTACACTTATAAATCGGGAGAATCAATGGAAAGTCCGCAGACCCAGATTTCAGATAAATGCCGCGGAAGCAAAACAGGCGATCGCTTCGTTTGCTCCCGCGATTTGGGAGGAGCTTCTTGGTTTTCAAGAAGCGCTTCAGTGGCCGATTGAAAAAGTATTGACGGAATTTGGTGGTTACCGCCTGGAAATTCCCCGCTCCGGTTGCTCAATTTTGACGGGAAATGATTATTTTATACGTAATTACGATTACCACCCGAAAACATATGAAGGGCGGTTTGTATTTTTCCATCCTTCCGATCATGGATATGCAACGGCCGGGCCAAGCCAAAGAATAACGGGCCGCTCCGATGGGATGAACGAAAAAGGATTGGTTATGGGGTATAATTTCATGAATCGGAAGAAACCTGGTGACGGATTCATTTGCAGCATGATCAACAGGACTGTTTTGGAAACGTGTGCACATGTAGAGGAGGCCGTGGCTCTTTTAAAAGAAATTCCCCACCGGCATTCTTTTAGTTACATTATGCATGATCGCAGTGGCCGAACATTCATCGCAGAAGCGACACCACGTGAAGTAAAAGTTCGGGAATCACGCATATGTACGAATCATTTTGAACTATTACAACATGAAAACCGGGGGCATCTCGTCGACTCAAAGAGAAGGCTTGCCATCTTGGAAGAACACCAGGCCCATTTGAGCGAAGCGCGAGAAGCCTTTCATCTGCTTAATGACACGGATAAAGGCATATTTTCCGATTTATATGCAAGCTGGGCAGGGACGATTCATACGGCCGCTTATTTTCCAAATGAATTGAAAGTCTGGTTTGCGCTTGGCGGTGATCAATTTCCCACTGTCTTGGATTTTGGCGCTTGGCTCGCGGGAAAAGACATTTCCATGGAACGAATCACAGGCGAAGTGGATACAGACATCCCGTTTGTTCATATGGATGAACATGCAGATTGGTTTAGAAGATAAAAATGCCCTGCGGGGTCAATTGAAAATGCGATGATAGTAGCGTATGCTTTATTTACGAATAATCAAAGGGGGAGTCACAATGAAACCCGTCATATTGACAGAGGTTGTTCTTCATACGATTAAAATGAAATTGATTGCGCCTTTTACGACAAGCTTTGGCACCGCATTGGAAAAACATGTGTGCCTTGTAGAAGCGGTCGACGAATCAGGTGTATCCGGCTGGGGCGAAACGGTTACGAGTGATGAGCCGTATTATAATGAGGAAACAACGTATACAGCCACATATATGTTAAAAGATTTTCTCATTCCGAAAGTGATGCACAAAACGATTCAACATCCGCTTGAAGTGCATGATATGCTGACTTTTGTCAGAAGAAATCAAATTGCCAAATCGGCGATTGAGACCGCGATCTGGGACGCATTTGCCAAGAAAAACAACATCGCTTTATCCGAATTGATCGGCGGCACAAAAACAGAGATTGAAGTGGGCAAAAGCATCGGCATACAAAGCTCGCCTGTAAAACTCGTTGAAAAAGTCGCTGAATATGTGGATGAAGGCTTCAGGAAAATAAAAGTGAAAATTGCTCCAGGCGCCGACCTTGATTATATAGATGCCGTACGCAAAGAGTTTCCGGATATTCCACTCATGGCGGATGCCAACTCTGCTTATACATTAAATGACATTAATCATTTGAAGAAACTTGATCAATACAATCTCATGATGATCGAGCAGCCGCTTGCCCATGACGACATTATCGACCATGCCACCCTTCAGGAACAATTGCAAACCCCTGTCTGCCTCGATGAAAGCATCCACAGCCTGGAAGATGCGAGAAAAGCACTACAGTTGGGGAGTTGCCGGATTATCAATATTAAAATTGGACGCGTAGGAGGAATTGGCGAGTCGGTGCGGCTCCATGACCTTTGCAAAGACAACGGTGTTCCCGTCTGGTGCGGCGGCATGCTTGAAACGGGGATTGGCAGGGCACACAATATCGCCTTGACATCCCTCTCGAACTTTACGATTCCGGGAGATACGGCGCCATCTTCCCATTATTGGACTGAGGACATCATCCAGCCGGAAGTAACGATGGACCACGGGATTATTCAAGTGCAAACTGGTCCCGGGATCGGCTTTGCTGTCGACCGTGAAAAATTGGATCGGGTTACCATCCATAAAGAACGGATTTCAACAGCTGAAACGGCACACCCAATACCGTAAAAAAAGAGCTTGCAGAGAAAATCGCTTCTTTCTCTACAAGCTTTTTTATAGGGCTCCTCTTCGTTCCAGAAAACTGGGCACAATCAAAAGCCGAATGAGGCTGTCGAGGACTTTCTCACCCCCGCAATCGGTTTAACTAATTTGCTTTTTCATCCAATTGCAGCTCAGACCTTTTCACAAGCAGGTAGTGATGAACTGGCGCATCTTCATGGCGAATGAGTGACACAGCCGTGTATCCAGCATTAAAAAGCTGTCGGAAGATCGATCTTGTCTTCATTCGCCAATCTATGGCGAGCCCCATGTCTTCTTTTTTCATTTGTTGGAAAAATGCAGGCACGGGAACTACTATTTGTTCGGCGGAAAAAGGAAGGTCCAAATTTCCCAGTCGCGGTAAACCTCCCTCACCTTCCTGATACGGCACCTGAAAAGCGTTACTCTTATCTACTTTAAAAGAAGACGGCTTTTCTACGTGATCACTATTGATCCACCACTCTACTTTGAATCGGTCTGTCGGCAAGCCATTGTTCAGCTCGTCTTTCCCCTCGCCATATGAATTGACGATATAAGTATTGCAGACTGAGCGAAGTTTGGTCAAATTCAAATAGGCGTTTCGGCTTTCAAGCGGATCATAAGTCCATGTGAGCATGTCATAGCCCAACTTTCTTGCTTCAGACTTCTGCCTTTCTTTCAACTGATAGCCGATCCCTTTTACCCGATAATCAGGATGGATGCCAAGCGCATGAGAGCATAAATAAACCTTTCCATTCAAGAATCCCGGAAAACTGTAGCTGAAACCAACAAGTTTCTCGTCATGAAAGGCACCTACGATGAGGCCCCCATTTCTTATGGCCGTAACCGTTTGGTGAACAGGAATGGCATCCCACTTCCATACCAATTCTTCCAATTCTTTTACAAGAGCCATTTCCTCCACACTTTGTAGTGTTTTAATGAGTACTTCCGAACTCAATGCTTGAATCCTCCCTCCAATGTCTTCAATATCGCGTAAGCTAAAACTTCTATACCTGAAAGCATGGCCTCACGATTAAACGTCATTTCCGGATGATGAAGACCAGGTGCAAGCCCGCACCCGAGCCCTAGCATGGTTCCTTTAAGCTGTGGCTTTTTTAATGTGTAAAAGTGAAAATCTTCCCCTCCGGATGTAACAATGGGCTCTTCCAATCTGTCCTCTCCGAGTGCTGCAACAATCGCCTTTCTCATCATACGAATGGCATCATGATTCGCTTTCGCAGCCGCGATATGCGCTTTCGTCTCCAACTGAATGTTAACGTTGTGAAGCTTTTCAAGTGATGCGACGATATGTTCAATTTTTGTGGCCAATTGCTCAAGTACTTCATTTGTCTGCGCTCTTACATCCAAACTGAAGGATGCGTTGCCAGGGATAATATTACTCGCTGCGCCGCCTGCCTGGAATTTGGTCATTTTTGCCGAATAGGGAACCATCGGGTCAAGATGAATGCCTTGGATTTGCTGCACGATGGATGCGCCAATTTCAATGGAATTCGCTCCTAGATGGGGCCTTGCTGCATGAACATCGTCCCCTTTGATCTCACCTGATAAAAACATCCCGGCGCCATGAAGGATCGCAGGTGCCGCATAACCATCTTCCAGTTCCTGGATAGGTCGCAAATGAACACCATATAAATAATCTACATCATCGAGCACTTTTTTCTCCAACATTTTTAAAGCGCCTGTTCCTTTTTCTTCTGCCGGTTGAAAAATAAATTTCAGCTTGGCATTTTCGGGAAATCCCACTTTTTTGAGCAACAACATCGTTCCAATTGCCATCGTCATATGGGCATCGTGACCACATGAATGATTTGCTTGAAATTTTCCATTGACTTCCTGCCATAAAGCATCTATATCCGTACGCAAAGCAACGCACCGCTCTCCTGCTCCAACTTCAGCTACAAGACCGGTGCAAGTGCCATCATCAAATGTTTGAACGGCAAATCCTTCTTTGACTAAAAAATCCCGGATATATTCAGTCGTTTTATATTCTTTCCAGCTTACCTCCGGATGGTTGTGAAAATGGTCAAACAACGAGTAAACCGTTGGTTTTAAAGCCTCAATGTATTTCTTCATTACATTCTCTCCCGCATATTGATGTGTCCATTATACCACTGCCTTTTGACAATGTACCATATTCGCCCACTTCCAAAAATGAACTTGACATTATCTATCCCATGCTTTACATTCTTAAATAATAGGGAAATACAAGTAAATGAAATAGCGTTCTCTTATCAAGAGTAGCTGAGGGACTGGCCCAATGAAGCTCGGCAACCATCTATTAAAAATAGAAAGGTGCTAAATCCTGCAAAACATGAATGTGTTTTGAAAGATAAGAGAGGAACCAGTTATGATGAGTATATGACTAAGCCTCTCTTTCTTTTTTTTAAGAAGAGAGGCTTTTTTGTTTCTTGATATTCCCCAAAAAACTGGGGGGAAGAAAATGAAAAACATTAGAATATTGTTACTAGGATTACTATTGGCTGTTATTGTTTCCGGATGTGGAAACAATGCGACGGGAACAAAGACGGAAGAAGAAAAGCTTATTGTGGGCGCTACAGCCGGCCCCCATGAGCAAATTATGGAAAAGGTTAAAGAAGTGGCGAAAAAAGACGGATTGGACATTGAGTTAAAGATTTTTTCTGATTATATCCTGCCAAACAAAACATTGGCTGACGGTGAACTGGATGCGAACAGCTATCAGCACCAGCCCTTCTTGGATCAGTTTAATAAAGACCACGATACCGATTTGGTATCTGTAGGCAAAACGATTTTAAATCCAATGGGGGTTTATTCGGAAGACTATCAA
The DNA here is from genome assembly GCF_037980985.1 of Siminovitchia sp. FSL H7-0308. Lineage (NCBI taxonomy): Bacteria > Bacillati > Bacillota > Bacilli > Caryophanales > Bacillaceae > Siminovitchia > Siminovitchia sp. FSL H7-0308. Next base: position 215,714 of record NZ_CP150282.1, on the reverse strand, counting down.
AGTATTGATGACCTTCCAAAGGGAGCCAAGTTTGGACTACCCAACGATCCGACAAACGGTTCCCGGGCGCTGTTTATTTTGGAAAAAGCCGGCCACATTCAACTGGCTAATGATGCGAAAGAGACAGCATCACTGAAAGACATAAAAGAAAACCCGAAAAACCTTGAATTTATCGAGCTTGATGCCGCACAAATTCCCAAGCAGCTCAGCGAGGTCGACGCGGCAGCGATCAATACAAACTTTGCCATCGACGCCGGCCTTTACCCAAAAGAAGACGCCATCCTTCTGGAATCAACGGACTCGCCCTATACAAATGTCATTGCTGTAAGGGACGAAAATAAAGATGACGCTGTAGTGAAAAAGCTTGTGAAAGCTTACCAATCTGATGAGGTGAAAACATTCATCGAAGAAGAGTTCCGCGGCTCTATCATCGTAAGCTGGGAGTAAGAGTGAAACGATTAATCAACCGGAGGTTTCAAATGACAAATCCTTTATACGTAGAAAGAAATAAAGATATTGCCATTCTCGTTTTGAATCGCCCTGAGAAAAAAAACGCCATTACGCTCAAGATGTTTCGCAAGCTGTCTTCTATTTTGGATGAACTGGAAAAGGACCCCGCCATTAGAGTTTTAATCGTCCGCGGCGTTGATAAAACAGCCTTCTCCGCCGGAGCGGACATTACCGAATTTCTTGATGTCCGCTACCAGGCCGAAAAAGCAAAAGCCTATAATAAAGCCGCGCTAGAAGCGATTGAAAAGTTGTACCGATTTTCCCGGCCAACGATCGCCCTTATACAAAGGCTTGCGATTGGCGGTGGACTGGAACTGGCCAATTCATGCGATTTCCGCTTTTCATCTGCTGACGGAACATTCGGCATTACAGCCGCCAATATCGGGATTATCTATAATGTAAAAAGCACGAAGCGGCTTATGAATCTAATTGGGGTAACTAAGACAAAAGAATTGCTTTATACGGCAAAATTAATCGGGGCGGAAGAAGCGCGCGACATCGGTTTGATCGATTATGTGTATGCTTCTGACGAACTGGAGGAACAATGCATCCAGTTTGCTCGTAACATTTCCGAAAAATCTTTGGTGGCCAATTCAGGAATAAAACAGGTGATCCACAAGATCATAGACGGAGCCACCGATGAAGATGAAGAATTGGCAAAATCCATTCTCGATTCGTTCAGCTCCGAAGATTACGAGGAAGGCATTCAGGCGTTTTTAGAGAAGCGCCGTCCGAACTTTAACAGAGTTAGAAACAGGTGAAAACGACATGAATCAAGCATTACAAGGCATGAAAGTGATTGATCTGTCACAAGTATTGGCCGGACCATACTGCACGATGGTGCTCGGCGATATGGGAGCAGATGTCATTAAAATCGAAAAATATCCAAATGGCGATGATACGCGGGCCATGGGACCGTTTCACAACAATGAAAGCCATATGTATATGATGGTCAATCGCAATAAACGCGGCATGTGCCTGAACGTCAAAAAGGAAGAAGGCCGAGACATTTTATATGAATTAGTCAAAAAAGCAGATGTTTTCGTAGAAAACTTTCGCCCGGGGGTAGCGAAGAAGCTCGGGATCGACTACGACACCTTAAAAGAATTAAATCCCGCGCTCATATATTGCTCCATATCGGGATATGGCCAAACCGGTCCTTATCGAAATAAAGGCGGGTTCGATATTATGGCGCAAGGATTGTCCGGTCTCATGGAAATGACAGGCGAACAAGGCGGAAAGCCAGTCAAAGTCGGAATTGCCATTCACGACTTGGCTGCCGCCCAAACAGCCATTCAATCCATTTTGACATCCTACATTTACCGGTTGAAAACCGGAAAAGGGCAGTATATTGATGTGTCTCTTGTTGACTCGGGGCTTGCCTGGACGGTATGGGAAGCAGCAGCTTATTTTGGCAGCGGACAAGTAGCGGGAAAAACCGGAACAGCCCACCGTGCCGCCGCACCCTATCAAGGCTTTAAAACAAAGGATGGCTTCATTTTAATCGGGGCCGCCAATCAAAAGTTATGGGAAACATTTTGTTTGCATGTCGTCGATCGGCCAAATTGGATGGAAGATCCGCGTTATTTGACAAACAGCCTGCGCACGCTTCATCTCAAAGAACTTGAAAAAGATATTGAAGAAACATTATCAAAGCGCGATTCCGTGTATTGGCTGGAGCTTTTAGAACAACACGGAATTCCTTGCGGTCCGATTTATACTTACAATCAGACCTTGAGTGACCCCCATATTCTAGAACGGGAAATGATACTGGAATATGTACATCCGGCTGCCGGGGCGGTCAAAACATTGGGCTTTCCTGCCAAATTTTCAGAAACACCCGGAGAACTGACAAAACCTGCTCCCCTTCTTGGACAGCATAATGAGGAGGTCTTATTGGAAACAGGTTATTCCAGTGGAGACTATAAGAGACTAAAGCAAGAAAGTGTTTTGAATTAGTTAAAAAAATTTGGGGTATGCCATACTTTTGCAAAGCACGAGTTTAATCATCAATATCCGGCCTAAACGTTTCCTAGAAATCACGAAAAAGAGTCTGGGCCACAACAAAATCAGCCGAGTAAAAAACGAACCATAAAGTGAAACTTCATTCAGTAGGAGTTTTCTTCCATCTCCTACTGAATGTTAGTTGAACCAATCGGGCTTTTAGGTGCCGTTTTCTCACACTTGGACCTTTTGTATTCACTCAAAATTTTGAAGTGGGAGGCTTACGGCACCTTACATGCGGGATAAAGTGAAACTTCATTTCTTGGTATGCCTTTTCCAAGAAATGTTAGTTGAACCAATCGGGCTTTTAGATGCCGTTTTCTTACACTTAGACCTTTTGGTATCAACTCATGTCTTGAAGTGGTGTATATGGCACCTTACATGCGGGATCAATTGTCCTGATGTATAATATGCAAGCTTTTAGCGTAGTCAAAATAGGTAGACTCCTGCGGGAATCGCTCGAGCTGAAGATCCCGCAGGAAAGCGATCTTTGCTTTCCGAGGAAGCTGAAGAGACCTGCGGAAAGCGAAATATGTTGACGTAGCGATGATAGGGATTTTTTTTACACAAATAAACCGAACAATTATAAATAAAATGTTCGGTTTTTGCTACTTCGTATTTGCTTATGTCGCAGCCTTTAACTGCTTTCCAAACATTAGATCGTCACAATCACCATCGTGATAAACAAAATCGCAATATAATTAACAGAAACAACAAAGTTGGCACGAGCCCATTTCACATCATCTTTTACAAAAAAGCCCCGGATCGCAAGTACCAGCCAGACGAGGTTTAGTAAAGTCGCAATCACAATAAAGGTGGTCCCGAGCGACACCAGAAAAAACGGCAGAGGCAACAAGCAGGCTACATACACAAAAATTTGTCGCTTTGTCATTTCAAAGCCCCGGATCACCGGGAGCATGGCAACGCCTGCCGCTTTGTATTCGTCATACCTCTTCATCGCGATCGCGAATGTATGAGGCATTTGCCAAATAAACAGAATCATAAATAAAACGATTGGGATAATATGCATGGCAGAATCAATTGCTCCCCATCCAATCAACGGTGTGACTGCTCCTGAGATGCTTCCGATCACCGTGTTAAATGTATATTTTCGCTTTGTCCACATCGTGTACATGACGACATACGTAAACCACCCGATAAAAGCGTAAAGGACAGCCTCCATCGTTGTAAAAAACAAAAGAAGAAATCCCAGGACGCTTAATGCGATACCCAACCCCAACGCCATTTTTAATGAAATATTGCCTGTCACTGTCGGTCGCACTTGGGTTCTGGCCATGACTCTGTCTATATCGGCCTCATACCAGTTATTAAGGACGAGCGCCCCGGCCATGACTAGTGTGCTTCCAATGATTATCAAGAAAAATAAATTGGGATCAATGACTGTATTTGTAAAGTGGGCGGCGAGCCAAAAACCCGTAAAGACAGGCAGTACATTGGCTATTAACACAACCCCTTTAAAAAGAGCAATTACATCAGCTAAAAAAGAAGTGATTTGAAGCTGATTTCCAAAAGATGCATGCTCTGCACCTGTCTTCTGTTGACTCATTTTCTATCGTCCCCTTAACAATGATCAGATCGTAATATTCTCCCTCCATTATAATATGATTTTCGTCTAAAACCTACATATCGGGGAATTTTCACTAATTGTTAATAACTACAGCCCTTTATTCAGAAAAAAAGCCTGAACCCGCTGTTGCTTCGGGATCAGACCGTTATGCCGCTGTTGAAAATCATTATGGAGCCGCTTTGGGGTTTTCAATTGAAGAAGAAATACGGTCTTTTTTGTGTAAAGTAAACGCTGCGACTGAAGCATTTAATTTCGTCGCCAAATTGGTCAAGTTATTTGCCGTTGATGCCGTTTCTTCACTGCTGGCAGCCGTTTCTTCGGTTGTGGCCGAAATGGTTTCTATATAAGAAAGGACTTCTGAAGATTGTGCGGCTTGCTCTTCGCTTGCACTCGCAATTTCTGTTACTTTATCTCTCGTGTGATGAATCATGGTAATGATTTTTTCAAAACCCTCACCTGATTGTTTCGTTTTGATGACTCCTTCTTCAACAGACTTTACACTGCGGATAATCGCTTCTTGCATCGTTTTTACGATCCTTGAGATTTCATCTGTCGCTTCAACACTTCTTTCTGCCAATTTACGAACTTCTTCTGCAACGATTGCAAATCCCCGTCCCTGTTCACCTGCCCGGGCTGCTTCAATGGCCGCATTCAGAGCAAGGAGGTTCGTTTGTTCAGCAATTTCATCCATCACTTTGATGATTTCTCCGATTTTTGTTGATCCATCTTCCAAGCTGGATATTTGCGCACTAACCTTTTCGGACCCTTCTACAGAAGATTGAACGACTTTTTCTCCATCTTCAGCAATCTCTATTGTCTCATGGGCCAATTTTACAGCTTCTTCCGTGTTTTGTGCAACCGAGCTGATAGCGTCCGATAATTCTTTCAACAACTCGTTCATCGTTTGTGCAACATTTGCCTGGTTCGTACTGGCTCTTGCAGCCTCGTCAGTGCTTGCGGAAACCTGCCCGGAAGAAACGGATAAATTTTCCGCCGCACTTAAAATATGTTGGATTGTGGCTCTCAAGTTTAAGATCATTTTGTTGATCGATTGGGCAAGAACTCCCACTTCATCTTTTGTCTGTATTTTGGTTGTCTCCGATAAATCGCCATCAGCCACATTTTCAACTAAACGAGCTACTTGCCGCAGCGGACGGGAAATCATTCTGGCAATGAACATACCAGACACCATACTGAGTATAAAAATGAAAAAAATAATGCCATTCATTATGACCAGAGTCGTTTCATAAGCCGATTCGGCATCTTTTTGATCTTTTTCAGCCAATGCTATCTCTGATTTCATCAACTCATTCAACCCATCAAACATCTCATTTTGAAATTTGAGCAAACCCGCATTAATGGTTAACAAGTAATCGGCCTGTTTGCCTTCAAGTATTAACTGAACGGCTTGATCATAAGAAATATTATGGGATTCCCATTTATTATTGAATTGCGCCAACTTCACTTGTTGCTCTTTTGTTAATTGACTTGAACTGTATGCCTCAATGTGTGCCGCAACTTGTTCTTTCATTTTTTTTATTTCTTCCACTTTCTTGTCCGCTTCTTCCGGGTATAAATATAAGTCCCGGCTCGCCAATCTTAATTGCTGAACAAGGTTCCGGGCTTCCCCCAGTTCTTGAGTGGGGATAAGGCTTTCACGATACATCGTTTCTGCCTCTTGATTGATTTTGCTCATTTGCGATAGTGCGATCATACCTGTACCGGCTTGAAGGAGTGCGATAATGAGAAAAGCCGAGGTCAACTTCACTCCCACTTTTAAATTGAAAAACCAATTCATCACTCATACACCGCCCACTTTTTTATCCGATAAAATTTTGAACAATGGCATTGCACGTTCGTCAACTCAAATAGATCATCAACTCCGGAATTCCAATTTGTTATACATTAAATCGACATAAATCGTTACAATTTAAGCGCATTTACAGGAACTTAACATAAAAACAAAGGATATTTACAAAAAATTAACAAAGCAATCTGACCGGTACAACCTATACACCAGCTTCATAACGAAAGAACCGAAAATACGACTAGCCGACTTTCGCCATTTAACAAAAATATGGTAATCCCTTATTTCCTTTACGCCCCATCCATTTCAACGGATCATCAAGTCTTGGTTAATTCCCTTAAGGTTGATGAATGTTACCGGTTACCATCATCATAAGATGTTACTATAACCGAAAACGGATGGAGTGACTGAACGATGAATGTTATTGGGAAAAGTGTGTATCGTAAAGAATCTTGGGAAAAAGTGACCGGGAAAGCGAAATATACAAATGATGATGAAACAGTGGGCATGTTGCACGGAAAACTGGTTACAAGCCCCTACGCTCATGCAAAAATCGTCCAGATTACCATATCCGATGCCCTCAAAATAAAAGGGGTCCGAGCGATTATTACAGGCGATAACTTACCGCTCACCGGTGAAGAGATTCGGGATCGTCCGCCAGTCGCTGTCGACCGGGTGCGTTATTACGGAGAAGTTGTTGCGATTGTTGTCGCGGATAGCATGGCAACCGCTCAGCTTGCGGCCAATCAAGTCCAAGTTGCATATGATCCCCTTCCAGTTGTAAACTCCCCGCGCGAAGCACTGCACCGAGCCGCCCCGCTCCTTCATGAACAGCTTGGCAGTTATCACAAAATAGAGGGCGTGTATCCCGTACCCGGAACAAACATCGCATCAAAAATAAAAATTCGCAAAGGAAATATGCAAAAGGGCTGGGAAGAGAGCGATGTCACTGTACTTGCCTCCTATTCGTTCCATCCCTCAGACCATGCCGCAATGGAAACACGTTGTTCCCTCGCTCAAATTCATGATAATGGGATCATTGAAATTACTTCGTCATCGCAGGCCCCCTTTATGATCAAAAAACTGATTGCCGCGTATTTTCAAATTCCCTCAGGCAACATCATTGTCAAAACACCCTTGGTCGGAGGAGGATATGGCGGAAAAGCGTCCATACAACTAGAGATTCTGGCGTATATCGCCTCCAAAGCGGTAAACGGCAGATTAGTGAAAATCGCCAACAACAGGGAAGAAGATATGGTCACGGCTCCGGGGCATATCGGGCTGGACGCGACGATAAAACTTGGATGCACGAAAAATGGAATATTAAAGGCGGCGGAATTGCTGTATTTATGGGACAGCGGAGCCTATTCCGATAAATCGACTGACTTGGCTCGGGCGGGTGCCGTCGATTGTACGGGGCCTTACCGGATTGAACATATTTATTGCGACTCACTTAGCATGTACACGAACCATCCGTATCCCGGTCCGTTTAGAGGATTCAGCCACTCGGAAGTCCACTTTGCCTTTGAGCGGACGATGGATATGCTCGCCAATAAATTGAACATGGATCCCCTCGAGTTCAGATATAAAAATGCGATCAGGCCCGGCGATACGTCACCTTCCCAAGTAAAACTGAATACGAGCAATGTCGGAAATGTACGACAGTGCCTATCCAGATTGAAGAAACTGATCCGTTGGGATGAAGGACGGATCACCGCCGTTGGCAAGAACAAAGTAAGAGCCAAAGGGATCAGCTGCCTTTGGAAAAACTCCACGATCGACACAAATTCTAGTTCAGGAGTCATTTTAACGTTCAATCCGGATGGAAGCATCAATATCATTTCCGGCGTTGTTGAAATCGGCACGGGAACTAAAACGATCTTGGCACAGATGTTAGCGGAAAAATTAAAAATGCCGGTTGAGAACATCCACGTTCAAATGACCGTTCATACGCAACATACACCGGAACATTGGAAAACCGTTGCCAGCCGGGGAACTTTCATGGCTGGAAGAGCCCTTTTGAATGCGGCGGATGATGTTATTTTTCAATTAAAGGAGAGAGCTTCCTGCATTTTGCTTGCCCCGATTGAAGATTTGGAAGTCGGTTATGAAAAAATATTTTTACGAGATGACCCAACGATTCATATTGCGGTAAAAGAGATAGCCTACGGCTATACGTTTCCCAGCGGCATATCAATTGGCGGACAGATTATCGGAAACGGAACATACACCTTAAGACACATGACGAAGCTCAATAAAGAAACCGGCGCAGGCAAACACGGGCCTGAGTGGACTGTCGGAGCCCAAGGTGTCGAAGTTGAAGTCGATACAAGAACATACGAATACCGTTTAGTAAAAGCGATATCCGTCATCGACATTGGCAAAGTATTAAATCAAAAGTCCGCAGAAGGGCAAGTAACGGGAGCCATGAGCATGGGCCTGTCCTTTGCAGGCCGGGAAACCTTTATTTTTGATCAACACGCGCGAGTACTTAACCCGCAATTGCGAACATACCAGCCGATTCGGTACGGGGAACAGCCCGAGTATATCGTCGACTTTGTAGAATCCCTTCAAATAGATGCGCCGTATGGGGCGCGGGGAGTTGGCGAGCATGGCCTCATCGGCATGCCGGCCGCGTTGGCAAACGCTTTGTCCACGGCGTTGCAAGTGGATCTTCACCATTTGCCTCTCACCCCTGAATTGTTATGGAGAACAAAAGAAAGGAGGATGTAAGCAGTGCTGCCAGCCTATGTAAAGTATTACAAGCCAACAACATTACAGGAAGCCGTGAATTTGTTCCAAACACTAAAACAGGACGATAAACAGCCGATGTATTGGTCCGGAGGAACCGAAATTTTAACACTTGGCCGATTGAACATAGATACGCCAGGTTCCATTATTGATATAAAAGGAATTCCGGAATGTATGGTTTTACAAACATCATCTCCATTTTTAACGATTGGCGCGTCCGTTCCTTTGACCGCTCTTGAAAATCGAAATATCTTTCCATTATTAGCGGATGTTTCCAGTGAAGTGGCCGACCGTACCGCCCGAAACAAGATTACGATTGGAGGAAATATATGCGGAAAAATATTTTACCGGGAAGCGATTTTGCCTTTTCTGCTGGCGAACAGCCATGTTCTAGTCGCAGATATGCAAGGGGTAAAAGAAGTGCCGATCACAGAACTAATTCTGGAAGAAGGGCGGCTTCTCGTCCAAATTCTAACAGATACAGACTTTCTACAGCTTCCCTACATTTCGCGAAAAATACGAAAGCAATGGGATACCGGCTATCCCCTCATTACCGGAGCGGCTGTCAAAGCGGATGGACAACTCAGACTGGCATTCAGCGGGCTTTGCCCCTTTCCTTTTCGCTCATCCGCAATGGAAACAGCCATCAACAGGACGGGTTTATCGTTTGCAAGCAGAGTTGAACACACCTTGCAACAAGTACCTGATCCTATCCTTGATGACATTGAAGGATCAAGAGAATATCGCCTGTTCGTTTTGCGAAACATGTTGATGGATTTTATCATGGAAATGGAGGGAGCTTAGTGGAAAAACAAAGATTTACAGTCGAGATGGACATAAACGGGGAAATCGTTGAAGTTGAGGTACTCGCAGGGGAAACGCTCTTATACGTTCTTCGCCAAAAGCTTGGCTTGACGGGCGCGAAACCAGGATGCCTGAATGGTGATTGCGGGGCCTGTACTGTACTCGTTGACACTCTGCCTTTTAAATCATGTATTATGCTTGCTGTCGAAGCTTCCGGCCATACCATCACAACAATCGAAGGTTTGCGGGATGCCCCCATACAGCGGGCTTTTGTCGAGCATTTCGCATTCCAATGCGGCTACTGTACACCGGGCTTCATCCTCAATTGCCATTCGCTCCTTCAACATAATGGCAACCCGTCAAAAGATGTGATGAAAAACTGGCTGTCATCCAATATATGCCGATGTACAAGTTACCAGGAAATCGAAAAAGCCGTCATATCAACGATCAAATGACGGAATGCAACAACGAATCCGCAACTCTGTTTACAAGCCAGCCAGCAAACGTCCCTGAAAAAGCTTGCGCTTTATCTTTGGGCGTAGGCGATGTAGTCCGTGCTTTCCTTGTCTGACACTTCGCTTGCACTTTGTGCATCCTCTACGTCGCCCCGCCTCTTGAAATATATGCGAGGTTATAGGTTTTTGCCATCCAGCTTTACATGAATGGTCAGTAACTTATTTTCCCCATTCGGGATAATGAGACAGGATACTACATTCATTACTAACCAAAAACCTTAGGGAACATCGACTTCCTTTAGATTACAATCATTTATTTTCTACCATTGCATTACTATGATAAGCGCTCAAATCTCATAGTATCACATACATAATCTGTGAGAGAAAATAATACATCATCATTATTTTAATGGCTAACATTAATCCAATTGAACTCACCCCTCCCTTTTTTCTTAGTTCGCTCATGCTTTCACTTGTATCATAATTCAACTTATTTAGATAGATTATATTTTTTTCAGCTTGTCTTTTATAAAAATAGTTACCTGTATAGCCTAAAACAGTTGAGGGAATTATGAAAAATATAATGCTCATTATGGTACTACTAGTAGTCGAATAAATCTCGTGTGTAACAAAGTATAATATAAAATCAATCAATAAGTTTAACCCCACGAAACCAAAGATAACCCCATACATTTTTCTATAACCTAACCATAAAAATGTTAAAAAGAAAGCTGCCCAATTCCAACTGTATTCATTTTTCCATTTTTCTTCATAGTACTCTATGTTTCTTTCTACAAAAGCTTCTAAAGCAGTTTTCAATTGGTTTGTCCTCCTTTGCTTTTTACCATAAATGCTTCTTCATCTCCAGTTCGCAAAAAAGAAAAAACCTTCAACAAGCCAACAACGAACTTGAAAAAGGTTCAAGCGCAGAAAAAAATATATATTTAAAATTTAGTTAATTCTAATTTTAGTGCCTATACCTAACTAAAAACTGATTTCCCGTATCTGTTGAAGCATCTATTCCTGATGTAAATTCAACATAGTTTCTAACTATCATTTCTGTTATATTATTACCTACAGGATGGTCAGTTCCAGCTGTCCATGCAGTAATAAATCTATACTGCTCTCTACTCGATTCAAGCCCTCTGTATTTACCAAACATTTGTGCTTCAACATACCAATCAGATTGATTCAGTTTCAAATCTTCATCTAATTGTATAGTGGGCTTACTTCTGTAAGGTATTGTAAATGAAATCTGCCAGGGAAAAGAAATTGATAGAGAGTAATTTCCATAATCATCTCCTTCAGTATCTTTTGGAGTAGATTCTATCAATCTACTTTTTAGGTGAGATGGTAAGATATGATTTATACGCATAAAGGTTGCTCTCCATGTGGATCCAAAAAAACTCCCATTATGTTTCATGATTTTTGGTTTTACAGCATTATCAAGTAAAAAATAATCCCAATCAGGGTCTTGTTCGTCAAGTAATTTATACAAATACCAATTCGACTGAATTTCTCCTACTATATCTGTTATATAAAATGCTTCTCCAACAAGTAACACATCATTTCGTAAAACTGGCTCACCAGGAACATTATTTAGTGTAACTGAGTCATTTTCTATATCTTTTTGTTCATATCTTAATATTCCTTTTAAGTAAAGTGAGTCCGGTATAATTTCTGTTTTTCCATTCTCATCATGGTGACTTATATTTAAACCAAGAACTTTAATATTATCTTCTTTGTTTAGGGAATACCCAATTATTTGCAACTTATCAATAGCCTCTATTTCCAAAGTTTTACTATCGTTGCCATTGTTATTATTATTTCCAAATACCAATTTCTTCACTTCATTATTTCTAGTCTTTGTGTCTAACGATATATCAACTTCTAAAACTTTACTATAATCCTCAAAAGTAAGATCCCCATATAAATATACTTTCTTTCCATTCTCCAGATTCTCTTTTAACTTTTTTGATAGTGATTTGTTGTTTTTAACTACTTCATATGAAACAGCTATAGAATCATATTTGTTTATATTTTCTGAACTAATATCATCACTAAAACTAGGAATTATATCCGCACCTTCTACTTTTTTTATTGAATTTCTAGTTTCCGTGATTTGGTGTATTTCGTCTTTAGAATATTTTCCTAAGAAAAGGATATCCCTCTCTTGGTCTTTATTTTCAGCAATGATTAAATTGGGAAAGAGCAATATTACTTTTAAAAAACAAGGCACAGTAAAAAAACAAAAATTTATTTTTTTCAATTTTCATTTCTCCTCTTTTTAACTTGCTTGCGAAGTTTAATATCTCACTCTTCACCAGCGTTATCACTATAGATATTATTTTGCGCCTATTTGGTTTCAAAGCTTAACAACTAATATTTATTATGGTACTTAAGATTATGCTGCTCTATAAAATGCCTCCCCTTTTTATAAAATTTACCGATAACACGCTTACATCTAACAGCATATATAATAACATAAATCGCTTTAATTTTCTATATTTTCCCACGTTTGATATTTTTGTATTTTTATGACAATTTAGGATTAAGTACAATAGTTCTTCCCGAAAAGCTTCTTGTATGGTTAGCCAATTTAAACATTTTCCAAGAGCAGGTATTGCCAGTTCCGCATCTGAGACGTTAGAGGCCGTCTCTTTTAAATAGAGATATAAACTGTTCATGAGCTGTTTTGCCTTTTTTCACTTCTGCTTTAACAAAAAGTAGCACAAACCTTGGTCTTGGTCTGTGCTACTCATATTCGTATATTTAGTTGTTACTCATAACGCAATGCGTCGATCGGGCTCAATTTGGAAGCTTTATTAGCTGGAAGAATTCCAAAGATAACCCCGATGAATGCAGAAAATCCAACTCCGATTAGGACGACGAGCGGACTCACAATGGCGTTTATCGGCGCAAAAATGGAAATCAGCATTGAGACAAAGAAAGCCAAACTAATTCCCAACAAACCGCCCAACGAGGTTAGCGTAATCGACTCAATTAAAAACTGTAGAAGTATTTTCCCGCGTGTGGCTCCAAGCGCCTTTCTCAAACCAATTTCCCTCGTTCGTTCCGTCACGGATACGAGCATAATATTCATGACACCAATCCCGCCAACGAGCAAGGATATGGCCGCGATACTGCCGATAAACAATGTCATTACTGTAATAACCGTATTAAACTCTTTTTCATATTCGGAGAAATCGAAGATAGCGTACCGGCCTTGGTCTTCTTCCAATCCTTTCGCTTCTGTCAGTGTGTCTGCCGCTTCCTGCCCTATTTCCGATATTCTCTCGGGATTATTGGCTATAACCGCCAGACTTTCTATTTCCATCGTTCCAAACATCATGGAAACAACCGACCTCGGCATTAACGCTTCCCCATTTTCTGAAAATCGGAATTGCTCCGGAACCGGGGACTCATAAACACCGACAATTTTATATGGATTATCGTTTACATCAACCACTTCTCCGACGACTTCATCGCTGTCTTTAAAAAGCTTTTTCTTGGCTACGGTATCAATCATGAGTACCCGGTTCATCCCGTCATTATCCAGTTGGTTCAGGGGCCGCCCTTCAACAACTTGAATATCTCTTGCCGAAAAAAACTCGCTTCCAACACCCGTAATCTCCAGGTCAACCTGCTCATCATCCACCAACAGGCTTCCCGAAGCCATGTTTGTTGCCAAAACGGCTTCTACCCCCGGAACTTCGGCAAGAGTTTCTATATCGGCCGTAGATAATTCCGGCTGTTCCCCCGTCATCATGGCCATTCCATCTTCTGACATATCCTCCTCATAATACAGTTCCACAATATTTTTATCCATGCTGAATAACTCGTCTGTCATTTCTGTCTTGGCACCTTGTCCAATGGCCACGATGATGATAACGGCCGCCACCCCGATAATAATGCCGAGCATCGTTAACAGTGAGCGTATCTTATGGTTCCAAATCGAGGATAACGCAATTTTAAAGCTTTCCCATATACTCATGGCGTTCTCCTCCGGTCATCTGTAATCCTGCCGTCTTTTAACATAATCCTTCGGTTCGTATATTCTGCAATTTCATCTTCGTGGGTAACAATAATGACTGTTTTTCCTTCATTATTCAGTTGGACGAGCAGTTCCATAATTTGTTTGCTCGTTGTGGAATCAAGCGCTCCCGTCGGCTCGTCTGCCAATATGATCGAAGGATTATTCACCAAAGCACGGGCAATGGCGACACGCTGCTTTTGACCTCCCGAAAGTTCGCTCGGCAAATGCTTTACCCGGTCTTTCAGCCCGACTTTCGTCAACATTTGCATCGCCCTGTCCGATCTTTCTCTTTTTGAAACACCCGCATAGATTAACGGCGTCTCGACATTTTTCAAAGCATTTAATCTCGGCAGTAAAAAAAACTGCTGAAACACGAATCCAATATGCTTGTTTCTTAATTCCGCCAGTTTTTTTTCACTGGCGGAACTGATTTTTTCACCATTTAATTCAAACGTGCCTGTTGTCGGATAATCCAAAAATCCAATAATATTCATTAATGTGGATTTTCCCGAACCCGACGGGCCCATGATCGAAATAAATTCGCCATCTTCAATGGTTATATTAATATCATGCAATACAGGAACTTTCAGTGACCCGTTTCCATACACTTTTGTAATATTACTCAACTTCATCAAAAGAGGTCACTTCCATTCCATCATGCAATCCTTCCGTTGGCTCAATGACGACTAGTTCATCCTTTTTGACGCCTTCTTTTATTTCAACAAACTCATCATTCATCGCGCCCTTTTGAACCTCGCGCCTTTCAAGTTTGTCGTCTTTTAATACATATACGACATCCGCGCCGTCTTCTTCGTGCAACGCGGCATGTGGAATAGCAAGAGACTTTCCTTCAGCGGCAACATTAATCTCCAGAGAGACGTGAAATCCTTGCCTTAATTCAGATGTATCGTCCGTTATCTTTACCTTGAACGGATACATCGTTACACTGCCGCCGCTACCTCCACCGCCGGAGAAGTCCTCACCGCCGCCGCTTCCTTCCTCATTTGGAAATTGTGAGACAGATTCTATTTCCCCTTTCCATTCCCTATCTTTATAAACTTTTGGACGGATAATAACGGATTGTTTTTCTTTAATTTTAACCGCATCAAATTCACTCATCGTTCCAATGACCTTAAACGGTTGGTTCGAAATGATATGTACGACAGGCTCAGGTGATGCGTTTTCTGTACTTACAGCATTTTTGTCTACCTTAACGACCATTCCGTCTATTTTGCTGACGACAGTCATCTCTTTGATTTGCTTGTCCAAATCATTAATTTGTTCTTGGGCAGCAACAATTTCTGCCTTTGTGGTTTCATGTTGGATTTCTATTTCCGTTTTTTCTTTCGTCAGGTCATCGACGCTTTCTATAGGAACTTCTGCTTCCTGTTCACTTGATGCAGACGCAGACCCGGAATTCGCCTTTGCATTCTTTATTCGCTTATTCATGTCCGCTATTTGCTTTTCTTCTGCTTTCGCTCTTTTTTGAATTAAATCTCTTTCCCTAACAGCTTTATTTAACTCGCTTTGCAGTTTGGAAGCATCATATTTAAATAGAGGATCTCCCGCTTTCACTTTTTGGTTTTCCGCTACGGAATATTCTATGATGCTCCCTTTATCCGGCTCAATAAAGACTTTCTGTTCACTTTCAGGAACGATTTTTCCCGTAACAAGTATCGTTTCAGACAATTCCCGTTCCGCTGCCTTCTGAACGGTGAATGTTTCCTCCGACATTTCTTCCGAGACACTTGCGATTCTGTTTTGAATGAAAAAAAAGACAATGGCCGCTATGATCCCCAGTCCTACGACAATAGACAAAATCCAGATCCATACTTTTTTCTTCACGATATTCCCCCCGATTTTACTAATCATGCTTTCTTCTGTTTATTCTATTACCTTTGAAAGAAAAAAAGATTGTCGCTCCTTCTACGTACGATAACAGAAAAGGTTTCAACTTTTTTTATAAAACTTTCCTCCTTTCCTCCTAATTAGACGATTCCGGAAGCAAAAATACTACAAAATACAAAAAATTCTTTTTCCTATATGGGCCTGAATTAGAATGATCTTCCATACACTCGCTTCCCCGCCGCCAATCTTTTATAATGAAACAAGCATAAATATCATTTTCAGAAAAAAGGGGAAGGAGCTGGCGAAATATGAAAATCCTTGTTGTAGATGATGATCCATATATTTTGGAGCTTGTGAATATTCACTTGTCCCAAGCGGGCTATGCGGTTGAAAAAGCGGCAAACGGTTATCAAGCACTTGAACTGATTGAAAACGACATACCCGACTTGGCGATTGTCGATGTGATGATGCCCGGAATGGATGGCTATGAATTGACGAAAACATTAAGAGCCAGAGCCGATATCCCCGTATTGTTGCTGACTGCCAAAGGCGAGTTGGAAGATAAAGAAAAAGGATTTCTCGCCGGCTCGGATGATTATGTCGTAAAACCCTTTGAGCCGAAAGAACTGCTTTTTCGTGTGAATGCGATTTTACGGCGGTACGAAAAAGCGATCGATATGCTGATTGAAGCCGGTCCTCTGACAATCAACAGGAAAAGTTATGAAGTATCCGCTGGAAAAAAGATTTATCTCTTTCCTTTAAAAGAGTTTGAACTTCTTTCCATACTTGCCTCCCGTCCCAACCAGGTGCTTACACGGGAAATGCTGCTCGAGAGGGTATGGGGGTTTGATTATGAAGGTGATGAACAAACATTGAATGTCCATATTAAAAGACTTCGCGATAAACTGGAAAAGTTGGCAAAGAATGTTGTCATTTCAACAGTCCGGGGTGTCGGATATAAACTAGAGGTCCTGGATAAATGAAGTCACTATATAGCAAATTTCTCATTTTTACACTCGTTATCATGCTCACAAGTGCCTTGGTTGCTTTTCTGGCAGTCAACACTTTTTACCACCAAACATTAAAAGCGGCCAATGATGAAAAAAATATGGAGATTGTGAAATCATTCGTTTCTTATGTTGAAAGCACGAAGGAGAATGACTTGAAACAATTTCTTCAAACACAAGCGGATGCCGGTTATAAATTGATCGCTATCAATGAAAAACGGGAAAAAGAAACGTATGGCACTCCTTTTCGTGTCGATAATCTGTCCCCGCAAAACATTGACCGTGTTCTGAAAGGCGAAGACTATCATGGAATGAAACATTTTCCAACAGAAACGTTTATGACCGGCTTTTTTGCCGACGAGTCGGCCAATACGGTTGGGACCTCCTTCACCTATAACGGGATGAATTACGCACTATTTCTGCGACCGGACATTAAGTTCCTGTTTACAGAAGTTCACTTCCTGCTTGCGGGAATGATCGTAACGATGGCGATACTCAGTTTGCTGGCCATGCTGTTTATGGCGAAAAAACTGATTGAACCGATTGTAAAGTTGACTGAAGCAACGAAAAGGGTTGGCGAAGAGAAATTCACCGACCCGCTGCAAATTGATCGGAAAGATGAAATTGGCCAGCTTGCACAAAGCTTTCAATTAATGACGGAGCGGCTTGGGGAAAATGACCGGATCCGAAAGGAATTTATCAATAATGTATCTCATGATTTTCAAACACCGCTGTTAAATATAAAAGGATATGCCAACCTGATCGAAAATGACCCGCCAGCAGTTGAACGAAAAAATTACGCCAAGGTCATTCAAGCTGAAACAGAACGGCTTTCCGCACTGACGAAACAGCTTATGCTCTTGACCTCACTTGACCAGCTTTTATCACCTCTTCAACTCAAAACATTCAGGCTGGACGAGCAATTAAAAGAAACGATTCGCCGTTACAGGTGGGCACTCGAAGAGAAAGAAATGTCATTATCGTTGGAGCTGGATGAGATTGAATTGCAAGGAGATCCGGCTTTTTTGGAAAAAGTGTGGGCCAATCTCCTTTCCAATGCCATTAAGTATACCGAGACAGGCGGCTCCATCGAAATTACTTTGACGGAACAGGACAATACCGTTATAGCAACGTTTTGTGATACAGGGATCGGTATTCCAGAAGAAAAAATAGGGCGCATTTTTGAACGTTTTTATCGGGTGGATGATTCAAGGACAAAAGAAATTGGAGGAAGCGGGCTTGGTTTGGCCATCGTCCGGCAGGTCGTCGAACTGCATGGCGGCAATATTACAGCAAAGAGAAACGGACAGCAAGGCATGACTTTTATCATCTCATTACCGAAATTGTAATGATCCGTTCATGTTCCGTTTATGTTGGGAGCTTATCATTAGGCTAACACATGAACTGGATGGAGGAATTTTACATGGAACAAGAAAAATGGAGCCTTCGCTTTATTCGAATTGCGGCTATTTTTGGGTTGATTGGGGCGTTAATAGGTTCCCATATGGCGGGAGCCGAATCATATGCATTCCGCCCTATCCATGCGCATATTTTATTGGTAGGATGGTTATCGATGTTTGCCTGGGGAGCATTTTACAAAATCTACAAAGTGCGTGCAAAAAAATTACTCACTGCTCATGGATGGACGGCCATTTTGGGATCTATTGGTTTAACAGCCGGCATGTGGCTCCAATTTATTAAGCCTTTTGGGATCAATGAAGTTTTCTCTTTGGTTTTTTATATTTGCGGCGGAGCTATCCTGCTTATCAGCTTTGCCTTGTTTATCTTCATCACATTTATGATTGAGAAAGACGTGAAGCAGATTGGTTAACAAGCCGATACAAAATAATCGCCGCTGGTGGTTCTTCTTGGTGCTCTGGCTGTTGGTCGCGGGTATTTTATCAAGCTTTGCTCCCGGGGCAAAAGAGTTTGTCGCGGCGAATAAAAACGCAGGATTGCCAGCTGATGCAAAATCCATCATTGCAGACCGGCAGCTGGAAAAACACTTTCCTCAAGACAAAGGATTACCGCTTTTTGCTGTTTTTTCCAAGAAAGAAGGTTTTTCCGAAGAGGAAGTCATTGGATTTTCAAAAAAAGTGGAAGCAATCAAGTTGGATGATCAGTATGGAGAAGTCGGACTGTTGCCATTATCCAACATGCCGCCAGAAGTAGTGCAATCTTTTGTTTCAGAAAATGGCAAAACCTTTTTCATCCCGATTACACTTTCAGAAGAGTTGGAAGGAAATGATCTGTACGAAGCGGTTCGGAAAGTTAAAAAGCAAATCTCTGTACCTGAGAATGTGACATTATCATGGACCGGTCCAGCCGGTATCGCCGCGGATGCAGTGGAATTGTTCAGCCGCGCTGATATCATTTTGCTGTTGTCAACGGTAGGCTTGATTGTTGTGTTATTATTGTTTATTTATCGCTCTCCTTTGCTCACTTTTATTCCGCTTATCGGTGCGGCTATTGTTTATGCAGTCGTGGACAGAGTCATAGGGTTGGCTTCAAAAGCCGGACTTTTTGCCATCGACAGCCAGGCGGTATCGATCATGACGATTTTGCTGTTTGCGGTCGTCACGGACTATTCATTGCTGATTTTCTCCCGTTACCGGGAGGAGCTTCGGAAACATGAATTAAAAGACGCGGCAATGCGCGAAACGATGCGTCACGTAAAAGAGCCGATATTTTTCAGTGGAAGCACGATTTTGCTCGGAGTGGCCACCTTATTTTTCACCTTATACGAACCGTATCGAAATTTCGCCCCTGCCTTTGCGATCGCGGCTGGCGCCATGCTAATTGCCGGATTGACATTGCTGCCCGCCCTGTTTGCCGTGATTGGAAGAAGAGCATTCTGGCCGTCTATTCCGAAATTTGGGGAAGAGAATACTGATCAAAAATCGATATGGGGAAAAATAGCAGAAGTTGTGGTAAAGCGCCCGCTGTTCTTTCTTTTGCCTCTGATTGTGGTCATGGGGGTTGGCGCCTGGAATACAACCCATTTAAAGGAATCTTATGATTTGATTGCGTCATTCCCGGAAGATTTGTCATCCCGCGTAGGCTACGAACAGCTAAGCAAAGACTTTTCGGAAGGAAGTCTTGCTCCAGGAACATTGTTACTCGTTTCCGAGGAAAAACTTGACATGCAACAACTCCAATCTGTCCTGAAAGAAGTTGGCGATATAAAAGGCGTTGAACAAATAACGGCTCAGGGAAATCCGCTTTCCAAAGATGGAAAAAGCGCCAAGTTCTCGTTTATTGTAGAAGGAAATCCATATGAAACCGAAGCCTTCGAAACAGTAAACATAATACGTGAGAACAGTGAGGCCATTGTAAAAGACGCAGGATTATCCGAGACAAAACTGTACGTTGCGGGTGAAAGTGCGGTAAATGCGGATCTTCAAGATATCAATGATCGGGATACAATCGTTGTAATGGTCTTGATGGTGATCTTCATTTCAGTCATGCTCGGATGGCAGACTCGTTCCATCATTGCGCCTTTATATATGATCGGTACGATTGTCCTTTCCTACGCCGCCACGCTTGGGCTCTCAATATGGTTATTCAAAGTTTTTTTGGAGCTTGATGCGATTAATTACAGAATTCCATTGTATGTTTTTGTATTTCTTGTTGCCCTTGGAGTCGATTATTCGATCATGCTCATTGCCCGGATTCGTGAGGAATTGAAATCAATGCCGTTTGAAGAGGCCATTAAAAGAGGCGTAGATAAAACCGGCGGCGTCATCAGCTCGGCTGGATTGATCCTGGCTGCGACATTTCTTGTTTTGGCTACAATGCCCATTTACGAGCTAAAGTTGTTTGGATTTATGATGGCCGTCGGGATTTTAATGGATACCTTTATCGTCCGGCCACTCATGATTCCAGCTACCTTGGCGCTCCTTCGCAAATGGAGTTTTTGGCCTCAAAAAATTTGACAGGAGACTGTCTAAAAATCTCCTGCACATCAATCCAGGAGAAAGGCAACAAATCGTTTTCTCCGTCCCTATTTAACATCTATAGGATGCGCGCTGGCAGGGGCCCGCGCCTTTCAGGAAGTTGTGGGTCATTGCCATAATCCCGATTTCCTATAAAGGGTTGGCGCGAGTCTGGGACACAACTAAATCAGTTGATTAAAAAACAAACAATAAAGTGAAACTTCATTCAGAAGTGGGAGTCTTTTTTACGGCACCTTACATGCGGGATAAAGTGAAACTTCATTCAGTAGGCGTTTTCCCTACTGAATGTTAGTTGAACCAATCGGGCATTTAGGTGCCGTTTTCTCACACTTGGACCTTTTGTATTCACCCAAGATTTTGAAGTGGGAGTCTTTTTTACGGCACCTTACATGCGGGATAAATTATCCCAGTGTATGATACGAAAGCTTTTAGCGTCGGCAAAATAGGTAGGCTCCTGCGGGAATAGCTCGAGCTGAAGATCCCGCAGGAAAGCGACCTTTGCTATTTTGAATTTGACCTTTTAAAGGACACATCCTTTTCGGAGTTCCCTATGTTCCCTCTCATCGCTCGGCCTTTAAGATTACATACCAACATTATCGAGCATTTATGAAGACCCAGCATGGCGATTCCACCAATCACCTGATCGTATTTCAATTGATAAGGAAAAATATGGTCGATTTGCTCGGGAGCGATACATAGTTGAGCGGAGAGTTGTTTGAGAAATGGATTCGTATTCGCTCCGATTCCCCCGCTCATAAATCCATTTACAATAAAAAGCAGACAGGCCGGCATCAACAATATTCCGCTTAAAACGGCATAACGTTTCGTCTCTTCTTTTTTTACTGAAAAAATAATCGGCCACCACATCCCTGCTGCTGCGACAAAAAGGCCGAACTTAAATAGGGAGTGGATGGTTGGGCGGTTTAGCAAGTATTGGATCAAAAAGGGCAGGTGATATAAAAGAAATAATGCGGCGAATACAGTGAGAAAGATGCCGGAAATGAGAGGTCCTGTTTTGGGATTGAACCATTTGCGGGGAATGCCCAGCAGCAATAACGGCGGGACTAAGAAATACAGAATACTCATGTTTACCATATGGAGAGTAAAAGAAACATGGCTTAACTGCGTGAAAGGAGTTCCTCCCGCCAAGAAAAAAAGGCCGAGGCCTGTATAAAAAAGAACGGGCCGCTTGTCATGCCATTTTGCTTGTTCCTTTCGGTGGATGAATGTGGCATACACAATGGCCGTTATGATAAGGACAGACAAGAGGAACATATTCCATGTAAGTTCTCCTGCGAGTATACTCATGATAACCCTCCAGATCAATGGTCTTGATTCATTTTATGCCTCGGTTGAGCGGTTATCCTTTTAAGTTTTTTGTACGGGCCCAAGAAGGAATGACCGCCTTTTTAGACCCGGATATGATGAACCATTGGAATCTCGGATGGCAAAACACAACCTCTTTTTCGATATCGCAACTTTTTCGCTTCCATAAATCGCTTGCTTTTACGGGGCTGTATGAACAGATGAAAGGTTATTTTGTTTGGTAAAAACCTATACTGGCTATTGATAAAAGAGACATGATTGCTGTCATAAAGAACACTTCATGTACCCCTGATTTTTCGGCAATGATCCCGGCAATCATAGGACCGATCAATATCCCGATTGCATAAAACGACTGATAAAAGCCCATTGCCGAGGTTTTTAAATGACTGGGACTAATCTTCACTACTTCTCCCAGCAACAAAGGAAAAATAAAACCGAGCGCAAGCCCCAAGCCTGCATGGTACATACTGATCGCTACCAACGACTTCGCAAATGGAATACATGCCAGAAAAAAGGCGGTTAATCCAAAAGAGATGATTAAAATCACTTTATGATTTTTCCTGTTTAAATGTAAGAAGGTGAGCCCTAATGAAGTTAAGGCATGTGGAATAAAAAAGGCTCCCATTAACCAAGAAACGTGTGTATTTTTCAGACCAATCGACTCGGCGATAATAGGGCTGAATCCGAAAATGGTTATAAACAAAATCGCATGAGCCACTAAAGAAAGAAAAGTGACTATTTTTAGGCCGGATATGCTACATGTCTTCTTTATATACTCTCCGGTATGTAAATGGGGGCGGCTAAACGGCTGTCCCTCAACTTCTTTTATATGCCAAGCAAAATAGATCCCCATTATGGAGAAAGTGGCTCCTAACCAAAAAGGAAAATCCCAGCCTCCGACATGAATAAAATAACCGCTTGTGGTCATACAGACAAGCTGGGTGGCAACCGTGTTACATTGCATGGCTCCCATTGCTTTTGTGGCTTTTTCAAGAGTGAAATAATTTGAATATAGGACAGTCGCCATTACCCACATAGAAGCCGTAATGCCGGTCAATAATCTAGCGAACAATACAGCCCAAAAATCTTTAAAGAAGATCAATATCAGACAGCTGGCGAAAGCGCAAACAAAACCGCCTATCAGCAAATGCTTTCTAACGCTCAGTAACATATCGGATAAAATACCTAATGGAAAACGCAAAAGAATTTGAGAAATCCCGTAACCTCCTAAAATGATGCCCGCTTCGGCATAGGAAAAACCAATGGATTCTAAATAAACACTAAATAATGGCGCGTAAGTATAAATAGAAAACCAGAAGCAAAAAACCGCTGCATGAAAATGAAGGTGATTGCTCCTGGTGATTTTTTGCTGTGCGTTTAATTCCTTGATTTGTTCGATCATAAAACCTCCAGCACCTGAGTTATGGCGCAGAACGAATTCCTATGTTTCTATTGCCGCTTTGCTTCCCGCTTTAGCTCTATAACGCTTTTGAAAAGTTTTCAACAAAAAATCTCCACTGTTTCCAATGAGGTTTCCCCACCCTGCTTTTCACTTCGGAAATTGCGGCTTGTTCCTGCATTTTTTAGACCGGATCGTTTGAGCATCTTTTGGCTATACAACCAGACAATCTATGGAGTGATGCAACAAATGATTGACCATTTTTATTTACTTTACTGGCCGGTTATTTCTTTTTAAAAAGTTTCTTATTGCGTTTACCATGGAGCTTGCCGATAACTCATATTTATCTAAAAGCTGCTCATTGGGGGCAGACTCGGCATTTCGATCTTTTACACCAATCCGCAGCATAGGAGCAGGCTTTTCCTCAACTAGAACTTCGGCAACAGCGCTGCCCAGCCCGCCATAAATACTGTGCTCCTCAGCGGTGACGATGAATCCTGTTGTCTCAGCGGCCTTTACAATTGCTTCTTTATCCAACGGCTTGATTGATGGCATATGGAGGACAGCAATGGAAAAACCTTCTTCTTGTAATCGTCTCGCGGCTTCTATCGAACGGCTCGTTTGAGTACCGGTTGAAATGATGGTTAAATCTTTTCCTTCTTTCAGGCAAACTGCTTTACCTATTTGGAATTCATCATCCTCGGAGAATATAACTGGATAAGGATCTCGCGCCAAACGAATATAAACCGGTCCGTCATATTGATGGGCGAACCGCATCATCTTTTTCACTTCCACACTATCAGCCGGGGCAAGAACGATCACATTCGCTAATGAACGGAAAATGGCGATATCTTCCAATGATTGATGTGTTTTTCCGGTTAAACCGGTAAGCAAGCCACTGTACCCCCCAATCATCTTGACGTTTACATTCGGTTGGGCAATTTGAACTTGAATTTGATCAATGGCCCGTTTGGACAGAAATGCGGCAAATGTGACAGCCCAAGGTTGCAAACCAGTTGTAGCCAATCCGGAACAAACACTAAGCATATTTTGTTCGGCGATACCCATTTGCAAAAACTTTTGAGGATTTTTTTCGGCTACCACATCTATTTTCGTTGAATTTGCCAAATCTCCATCCACAACATAAACCCTTTCATCTTCCATTGACAACCGCAGCAATGTTTCTCCAAAGATTTCTCTCATTGTCTCTTGCTTGTCCATTAGTAAATGATCCATCGTTTATCCCCCTATGTTTAATTCTGCTAACGCGTTATTTAGTTCTTCATCTGTTGGAACTCTTGAATGCCAAAGATAGGCATTTTCCATAAAATTGACACCTTTTCCTTTTACTGTATTGGCCACGATCATCACAGGTTTTCCTTTCACTTTCTTTGCTTCGTGAAAGGCTGCTGACATCTCGGCAAAATCGTGTCCGTCGATAGTGATCACATGCCATCCAAAAGCCTCCCAGCGTTTTTGAGGATTCGTAACAGGAATTTCCCTGGAGCCATTTTCGCCATTCCAGCCAAATTGTTGAAGTCTATTATTGTCTAACATAACGACTACATTATCCAACCGATACTTAGAGGCAATATCCGCCGCTTCCCATACCTGCCCCTCTTGTGACTCGCCATCGCCAATCATGCAGTAAGTCCGGAAATCTTTATGTTGCAATTTGGCTCCCAATGCGATGCCCACTGCCGCCGATATTCCTTGACCGAGAGATCCCGTAGACATGTCTAAACCGGGAAGTGTGTTCATATCGGGATGTGCCTGTAATCTGGAGTTCAAGGAATCAAAAGTCTTCAATTCTTCCACCGGCATATATCCCCTCAAAGCCATTACAGCATAAAGAGCAATCGCTGAATGTCCTTTCGATAGAACAAATCTATCGCGGTTCTCAGCCCGTGGATCTGTTGGATCGATATTCATTTCGTTAAAATACAAATAAGTTAATAGATCAATCGCTGACATAGGACCACCTATGTGTCCCGCTCCGGCGTAATGGACTGTTTCAATAACGTGACGTCTCGCCTTCTTCGCCTTATAGATTAATTCCGCAGTTGATAATGCCATGTAAATCCCTCCAATTTCATTTTGGACTTGCCGGATATCTCTTTAAAAGTACATCTCCAATTAGTTATTGTCGTGAATGAAGTCATAAATCATGAATGGAAAAAAGAACGTGCTCGACTTGTATTCTAAGTAGCGCACTTAAACAGTTAATTTAAACCACATTGGAACAGATATAATAAAGTTGATCATGTCTCAAAAAAGGTTAAGCGCTTTACTTTCTTTAAAAAAAGAGAGCAAAAGCGTATATTCGCATCGTCCAGTGAATAACACTGAAAGCTTTCTTTCATCCGTATTCCGTCTATCACTGTCTCATGATCTTTTCTTTTTACATTCAGTAGAGTTGCTCATTTTTGTGGATAGAGCATACGCATCCAGAACCTTGAACCAGATCGTTTTTAAAAGATCGCGATAGTACTGTTCCTTCGGTACCATCGCTACTTTTTGATGTGGATCATGAATGAATG
The DNA here is from genome assembly GCF_037980985.1 of Siminovitchia sp. FSL H7-0308. Classification (NCBI taxonomy): domain Bacteria; kingdom Bacillati; phylum Bacillota; class Bacilli; order Caryophanales; family Bacillaceae; genus Siminovitchia; species Siminovitchia sp. FSL H7-0308. Next base: position 189,683 of record NZ_CP150282.1, on the reverse strand, counting down.
AAGCGCTTGTTTCCAATGGTGGCAACATCCCACTGGGTTAGCTTAACTGACCAATATGCGAATCCATTTTAATAGGGCGCTTTTCGATATATGATTGTTTTGCGGCCTGGGCGATTCGCTCTGCTTGTAAACCATCGTTTCCGTCACAAGCTGGCGGACAATCGTTTTGAATCGCCTCTATAAATGCCCGAGTCTCAGCTATATAGGCATCTTTATAACGTTCCAAAAAGAAATGCTGTAAAGCATCTTTGTAACAGCCTCCATAAGTACTTAGTTCTACCGTTGTTGGCCGATCATTTTCACAAGTTAAGTTGCCTTTTTCGCCAAACACTTCCACCCTTTGATCATAACCATAAACGGACTTTCTACTATTATCTATTACTCCAAGAGCGCCATTGGCAAATGTTAATGTAGTAATAGCGGTATCTATGTCTCCAGCATCCTCAATATATGATGCTATCAAATTGGCCCCGGTTGCAAAAACCTCAACCACTTCACTATTGGCAAGGTACCGCGCCATATCAAAATCATGTATGGACATATCGAAAAACAACCCTCCTGATTGCTTTATATAACCAACCGGTGGCGGCTCGGGATCCCGCGATGTAATCTTTATGATATGTGGTGCGCCAATGACACCGTTTTTCACTGATTCATGTATTTTCAAAAAATTCCGGTCAAATCTGCGGTTGAAGCCGACTTGAAATGTAACATTTGCCTTTTTGACAGACTCTAAAACGGCTTTGGTTTCTTCTACTGAAAAACTGATTGGTTTTTCGCAAAAAATATGTTTGCCCAGTTCGGCAGCTTGTTTAATAATCGGCACATGAGTATCTGTTGGGGAGCAAATAAAAATAGCGTCAATTTCTTTATCCATAAGAATGTCATCATAATGAGTTACTATTTGCTCAACCCCGATTGCTTTTGCCCAGTCTTTTACATGTTCTGTAAATAAATCGGAAATTGCTTTCAGTCTCACATTGGGAAAATGAACGATATTTTCAGCGTGCAGTCTGCCAATTCGCCCTGCACCGATAATGCCAATCGTGATTGCATGAGGCATTGTTCTCAACCATCTTTCTTTAATAAAATATTTTTCATTAAAACGTTTCTGGAAGCTTTTACACGGTAGTCCCTTTGGGCCGCGGTTTTTGGATGTCTTTATCATTGTCTATAGGAAATCCGCTATCTATTTTCTTATCATCAAGTTCTTTTATCTGGCTGGCTTGGATGATGTTAGATTGGATTGACCGGCGATTGTTCGATGGATAGTTACTCCGCGATTATTTCATTTTCGGGATCATCAAAAACTGGCACTACCGATGCATGTAGTGATGCCAGATCATATGATTTTATTTTCCGAGCAATTGCTTCACTTTCTCCAATTTATCTTGCGCATTTTCAATGGTAATGAGTTCAATCCCACTATTGATGTTTTTCTCTACCGGATCACCTTTTATTGCTTTTAATGCGTTTTCAACAGCGAGATACGTCATGTTAAAAGGTTGCTGTTCGATTGTTGCTGTGACATCGCCTTGCGCAATAGATGCTAAACCGTCTGTTGTGCCATCAATCCCAATAATAGGTATATCGAGTTTGTTTGTTTGAATCGCCTGGGATGCTCCCAAGGCCATTTCATCATTTGCAGCGAATACTCCTTTCACTTTCGGATGAGCTGTAATCATATTTTCCATCGTGTTCACGGCCTTTGTTCTGTCAAAATCGGCTGCTTGAACAGAAGCAACCTTTATTTTATGTTTCTTAAAATAATCCTTTGCGCCAGCAATCCTGGCTTCATTTTGCGCCGCACCAGAAACGCCCTCGATAATAGCCACTTCATCCCCCTCAGACAACATGGAACTTAAATGCTCGGCCGCTTTCTGGCCAGCCGTATAATTATCAGTACCAATATAGGTTAATTGATTTTCCCACTCTAAGTCCGTATCAATTAATAGAACCGGAATATCTTTTTCGTGATATTTACTTAGGGTTGGAATAACCGCGCTAGTACTTGGCATGACAACCAGCGCGTCCGGATTATTGGTCAATAAATCTTCTAGTAAATTGATTAACTCTTGCTCTTGTGTTTCCTTTGTTGCTGCAAGAAACTTTCCTTCAACATCAAAATCTTTAAACGCCTGTTTTGCTCCGGCTTCCGCCAATTTAAAATACTCTTGATCAGATCCTTTTAACACAACAGCGACTTGTGGCTTCCCGCCGCCATTCTTTTTTGTATTGGCGGATTCGGCATGGTCCTCACTTGCCTGATTGCCGCAACCAACTATTGATAATATAGCGATTAACATACCAACTGATAGGAAAGACTTTTTGATCATATTTTTTACTCCTCCATATGATGTGGATATACCATGATTTTGATTGCCTCTCCTTTTCGCATCGCGTCGATTGCTTGATGGATATTTCGCAATGATGTCCGATGAGTGATAAGGCTTTCAATATTTAAAATATTTGACTCTAATATTTTGATCACTTTGGGAAAATGATTGTTTTGAATAATCGTACCGAAAACGGTTATTTCCTTTTTTGTAATTTCATATTGTTTTATGGGACGATTGGCACTTTCATTCATCCCTACCAATAAAACTTTACCGCCTTTTCGAACTACTTGTAACGCTTGGTCAAATAGAACGCCAACACAATCAATAACGACGTCAGCCCCTACACCCGTTATCTCTTTTACTACCTCCCCTATATCGTTATTTGCTGGATTTAACATATGGGTTGCGCCTGATCGCTTCGCCTGTTCCAGACGGTAATCAGATAGATCACTTACGATAATCTGTCCGGCTCCAGACGCCTTTAGTACTTGTGTAAATAGCTGTCCCATTGGGCCGGCGCCTAGTATAACTACACGATCGCCAGGGTTGATCCTTATTTTTTCACAGCCATTTATGACACATGAGAGGGGTTCAGCTAAAACGGCTGATTCGACTGGCACATCCTTTGAAATGTTACATACATTTCTGGAAGGAACCACACTATATTCAGCCCAACCTCCATTTTGAAAAATCCCGATCGTCGAGAAGTTTTCACATACATTTTGAATGCCCGTTTGACAATAATAACAATGGCCACATACAGTCGTTGGATCAACAACAACCCGGTCTCCTACAGAAACATTTCTGACATTTTTTCCAATCTTGATTACTTCCCCGACATATTCATGTCCTTGAATAATGCCTTTCGTTGCGGGATGAGAGGGAGGATTTGCCAAAATATGAATATCTGACCCGCAAATACTTGCCACTTCCACTTTTATTTTCACTTCATCATCTCTTGTGATGTCAGGCTCCTCTATTTCTTGTAATGTCAATTTTCCTATGTCTTCAAATACTGCCGCTAACATATATTCAACTCCTTACTGAAAAAAATCAGAAGTAACTATTTATTTAAATACTGATCAACTTCCGCGATTCTTTTTTCAACATTATCTTTTGTGTACACTTCAGTACCAGAATCAATCCTTTTCTCCACTTTTTCTCCCTTTATCGCTTTGTAGGCGGATTCTACTCCCAGGTAACCCATTTGGTAAGGGTCCTGTGCAATATTTGCGATCAATTTTCCATCCGCAACAGCTTGCAGCCCGTCCGGGGTGCCGTCAAAGCCGATTAAAGGAATGTCTTGACTATCTTTATTTTCCAATCCTTTAAAAGAACCTAGAGCCATTTCGTCGGAAGTAGCAAATATCGCTTTTATATTCGAGTCAACCGTTAAAGCATTTTCAACAATATTGACCGCTTTCACACGATCACTTTGGGCATCTTGTACAATAAAAGTAATATTTTTCTCCTTTAAAGCATCCTGGAAGCCTTGGGTTCTTTCATCATGAACTTTCGCCCCCATTTGTCCGCGAACAATCAAGACTTTATCACCCTTATCCAACTGATCTCGTATAAATTCTCCACCTTTGAAGGCAGCTTCATAGTTCTCTGTTCCAATAAAAGTAACACGGTTATCAAACGCTTCTACATTCGCGTCAGCTAAAACAACAGGTATGTTTTCGCTATTTGCTTTTTCTAGCGCCGGCAAAATCGCTTCGGGTAAACTTGGCGCAATGACCAGCCCATTTACATTAGCGGAAATTAAATCCTCTACCATTTTTACTTGTTCTTCATATAACGTTTCTTCAGCCGGTCCCAGTATTTCAATTTCCACACCCAATTCTTTCGCCGCCTCTTTAGCTCCGGCCATATGGAGTTTCCAATATTCGGAATTTAACGCCATTAGAACAACGCCAATTTTTACCTGTCCACTGTCTCGACTCTTGTCGGAATCGCCTTTTGAGCCTGCTTTATTGTTCGCGGAACAAGCACTTATCATGAATAAAGCAGATACAACCATAATAATGATGAGTCTTTTTTTCATTTCAATCCTCCCCCGCTAAATCATTTACTGATTTTTGGAACGTCTGCGCAATACATCCACAAAAACGGCCAGTATGATCACTACTCCTATTACGACGGTTTGAACATCTGTTGAAGTGCCTAATAGATTAAGCCCGTTGCGAAGCACCGCAATAATCATTGCTCCTATCAAAGTTCCCCATACGGTGCCGACCCCGCCAAAAAAGCTTGCCCCGCCAATAATGACTGCGGCAATGGCATCCAATTCATATGTTAATCCGGCAATTGGGGATGCGGCATTCGTTCTCCCAATCAAAACCAATCCACCTAGTGCCGCCATTAAACCACTAATGGTATATACGATCACCAATACGCGATCAACAGGAATACCCGACAAGCGAGCTGCTTCTTTATTACCTCCTATCGCATAAATATATCTTCCTGTTGCAGTTCGGGTTAAAAAGATATGGAAAAGGAGACAGACAAAAAGTACTAAAATAAAACTAAAAGGGATAAATCCAACATCGGCTTGTCCTGCAAAGTTGATTAAGTAGGAAAATCCAAAAATGGGAGACGCGCCAGTAATAATTAATGCCAACCCCCGAAACACATTCATTGTGCCCAGAGTGGAAATAAAGGGGTGCGGCAATTTTAATTTGGTTAACAGCAATCCATTGAGTAAACCGGCTAACGCTCCAACTAAGAGACAAACAAATATTCCCAGAATCGGGGGCATGCCCCACATGACCGTTACAACACCGGTGATCACAATGGAAAATGCGAGAATAGAACCTACCGACAAGTCAATGCCCGCTGTTAAAATGGGCAATAACATGCCAATTGACAACAACGCATTGATAGATAATTGCCTCGCTATATTCATAATATTGTCTAATTTCATAAAGCTCGGTGAAAGGATCGCAAATACAGCCGACAGAATGACCAATCCAAATAATGCGCCAAACTTATTCACCATATATTTCATATCCCGAAACTTGTTTTGATCCTTTATACGCATTTCGCTTTGTTGGATCACTTCTGATTGATCTTTCATTTATGAACAACCTCCTGTCGCGGCTTTCATGATTACTTCCTGATTTGCTTCATTTCTATTTAAATTCGCTGTGATTTTTCCCTCGTGCATCACAATGATTCTATCTGAAATGCCAAGGATCTCTGGCAACTCAGAGGAAATAACAATTACCCCGGCACCCTCTTCAACCAATGAATTCATTAATTTATATACTTCCACTTTTGCGCCGACATCAATTCCTCTTGTCGGTTCATCAAAGATAAACACTTTGGCATCCGTAAAGAGCCACTTGGCAATGACGACTTTTTGTTGGTTTCCTCCGCTAAAATACTTTACAAACAAGTTGATATTATTGGGTCTAATGCTCAAATCTTTTATATATTTTTCCGCTACTTCTTTTTGTTTCCTTACATTAATAAGTCCTTTGCTTTTTACTTTATTTAACTTTGTGATTGTCTTATTAAAGGTGAGGGATTGGTCGAGAAACAATCCTTCTTCTTTTCTGTTTTCAGATATAAAGGCTAAACCGGCTTTAATGGCATCAATCGGATTTCTAATATGTTGCTTTTCTCCAAAAACAAATACCTCTCCCGAATAAATGGGGTCTGCGCCAAATAACGCTCTGGCCAATTCAGTACGTCCCGCCCCCACTAATCCAGAAATTCCCAAAATTTCACCTTGATATGCGGAGAAGTTAATTTCTGGCGCATCCGGCGTTAGTTTAACGTTTTTTACACTAAATACTTCTTGGCCTTTTTCAAACTGGATTTTGGGAAATTTATTGTCAAGCGAACGGCCAACCATCAGCGCAATCATTTCATCTATTGATGTTGCGGCGGTTTCAACAGTCCTAATTTTGCTGCCATCTCGTAAAATCGTTATTCTGTCACTGATTCTTTTGATTTCTTCCAATCGATGAGAAATATATATAATCGTCATTCCTTGCTTTTTTAATCTTTCTATCGTTACTAATAGTTGCTCGGCCTCCCGTTCACTTAAACTTGATGTTGGTTCATCCATAATAATGAGTTCACAATTTAAAGAAAGGGCTTTCGCAATTTCTACTAATTGTTGTTGACCAACCCCCAGGTTCTGGATCAGTTCATCCGGGTCAATATCTTGACCTAAACGCTCCATCAGCTGCTTTGCTTCATTTTTCATTGTCGAACGGTCTAATAATGAAAACTTGCCACTTCGCTTTTTTTCATGCCCCAAGAAAATATTTTCCGCTATGGAAAGCTCCGGAATAAGGTTCAGTTCCTGATAAATGGTTCCAATTCCAGCGTTAATCGCATCGCTTGGTTTATTGATGACAAGATTTTCACCCTTCCATTTTAGTTCTCCCGTATCTTTTTGATATGCGCCAGTGATGATTTTAATAATGGTTGATTTTCCCGCCCCATTCTCTCCTAAAAGAACATGGACTTCACCTTTTTTGATGTCGATATTCATATCATGCAGCACTTGAACACCGGAAAAAGCTTTACTAATGTTTTTTAGTTCCAGCAACATATGAAATCACCCCTATCTTTTCAAAAGTAATGCAATAGACTCCCAGTATTCATCATTTGCCCTTTTTGAAAACGCATACAAATTCTTTTTATTCGCAATTTGATTGCGTAAGGACCTTCAATCGGTAATGACCAATGACATATTCCAATATGAACACTCATAACATCACTTCTTTATATTTTTCTTGATTTCTTAGTAACACGGGGCAACCATTATTAAATGATCTTGTAGCCGCAATGGCAATTTCAAGAGCCCTTTTTCCATCTAAAGCCGTACACAATGGCTGCTCTCCCTTGCGCAGGGCTGTAATAAAATGGATCATTTCCAATAAATACGCGTTTTTAAATCTTGTTGGAAAATCTTGAACCAGATCATGGCTGCTCTCATTCTTTTTAAAGATCCTGACATCATTATTTCTCATGGACCCTATTTGAATGGCTCCATCGGTGCCGACCACTTCACCTCTGATATCATAGCCATATGAAGAGATTCTCATCGTTTCAATGTCTCCTGCAGCGCCTGATTTGAATCTGATTTGTGACAAGCCCTGATCTACATCTTTATATTTCTCCATCAACCGATTGGACTCCATTAAGATGTTCCCGCTTGATTGAACGGAGTAAATTTCATCGTTCATCAGAAAGCGCGCAATATCATAATCATGAATCGCTACATCCAAAAAGATTCCTCCACTGTATTTGATGAACTCTTCCGGGGGCACGTTGCCATCTCGGCTGACCGCCTTAAAGTAAAGAGGTGTTCCAATGTCTCCCGCTTCTATCCTTCTTTTGGCTTCTACATACGCAGGGTCGAACCTGCGCATAAAGCCCACTTGGCAAGTAATTTTGTTTTCCGCGATGACTTGCAATACTTCATCTGCTTCTTCCAATTTTTGAGTCAATGGCTTTTCTATGAAGACATGTTTCCCATGTCGCGCAGCCAGTTTTATCATTTCGGCATGTGTACTGGTTGGTGTAACGATAATGACAGCATCGATATGTTCGTCTTCAAAAGCGGCCATTGGATCATGTGACCACTTGTCCACGCTCAACTCCCGCGCAACCTGCTCAGCTCTTCCTTGTAACGGATCTACAACTTTTACCAATTTGGCGCCCTCGATTTTGGTGGCAAGATTTTCAGCGTGCCAGTAACCAAGGCGGCCAAGTCCCAAAACCGCACACCTGATGAACTCTTTCATGAATTCCCCTCCAGACTATTTTTCCGCTTTAAACGAATGGATGAACCATTTTTTGTAAATATGATAACGATCGCTTCGCATATTCAACTGGCTGATAAATTGTCGGGTCTTGCTCTCCTTCTATTAACGCCCAGCCAGTATACCCTCTTTTTATTAACGTTGTGATAATCGGTTCAAAATCTAAACAACCTTCTCCCGGGACTGTGAAAATACCACTGCGGATTGATTGACGAATACTAAAAGATTCTTCTCTAGCGCGTTGCAGAATATTTTCCCGGACATCTTTTAAATGAATATATTTTATTCTGTCAAAATACGTATCCAATAATGTCACGGGATCATTGGAGCCATAATAACCATGCCCCGTATCATATAGTAATGAAACGAGATGAGGTTCCGTCATCTCCATCAACCTGGCAATTTCATCCGGCTGCTCCACCACGGTGCCCGCATGGTGGTGGTACACTAAATCCATTCCATGTTCCTTGCATATTTCTCCAGCTTTATGCAGTCCTTCTACTAAATACTTCCAACCATCATCATCCAATCGCTCAACGAACGTTTCGTCCTGTTTACGGCGGGGATCTTGATTAAGCATCGATCCGCCAATTTCGGCTGTGCTCACAACCTTACACCCGAAATATGCCAGAAATTTCACATGATCCCGATAAGCTTGTAATTCGGCTTTATGTCTTGTTGGGTCTGTGAAAAAGACAGATTTCCATTGCGTTGTTAAAACAAGATTGTATTTGTTCAAGGCGTTTTTTAAAGCAATTGGATCTTTTGGGAATTTTCTACTGACTTCTGTCCCTCTAAATCCCAATGTAGATATGTCCCGCATCACCTGCTCATATGTAAAAAAGTCACCATGCTCCAAAACATCCTCGCCAACCCAATTAATCGGATGAATGCCCAGTTTAAATGGAAGATGATCAATCGGCATAGCTCTTCCCCCTATATTGAATTTGCAGGTTTGGCTATAGAAAAACCTATAGCCAAGCCTGATATGGACTTTATTTTCCTCATCATAGCTTTGTTAACCACTCATGGTCTTTGTCATTGGTAAATCTCCATTTTCGGATGGGGCCGGCCATGACATTTAGATAATATAGTCGATAACCTGGAGGTGCCGAACAAGGATGGTGCCCCTTGGGCACGAGGACGACATCGCCGTCGTTGACGATGATCGTTTCATCAAGAGTGCGATCATCCGTATAAACTCGCTGGATGGCAAACCCACCTTCTGCCGGATCGATTTTATGATAGTAAGTCTCTTCCAAATACGTTTCGTTTGGATAGTTATCCGTATCATGCTTATGCGGCGGGTAGCTGGACCAATTTCCGGCCGGGGTATAGACTTCAAACACGAAAAGGCTGTCGGCCGGCTTATCCTCTGGAATAATTCCATTAATCTCCCTTTCCATATAACCAGAGCCGCGTTGTGCCACATCGACATCTTCCGGCCGAATTAGCCGTGCTTCGTAAGTCCCTTTTCCAGGAGCCGTGCAAACAGCGATTTCCAGATCAGTCAAAGCTTCCAATTTTACTTGGTCATCATTTGGAATATACACGGTATATGCCGGGGTCTCGTCAAACACACTCATTCTTTCTCCTATGTTGGCCCACGATTGGGATTTTGTTGCTGCATTGGCACGGCCGGATAAAAGGACGATGGCCATCTCTCTATCCCCAGTCTCTTTTGCAAACGTTTCTCCGGGTCGCAATGTGTACACTTCAAAACCTACATATTCCCAATTGGCGGATTCCGGTGTGACACGAAGAATATTTCCATCTTCAGCAGGCTGTTCTTTTGGTTTTACTAATAATGTAGACAAGGCGCATTCCTCCTATTTGTTAATCGTTTTAATATTTTCTTGCTTTGCTTTTATGTGCTTCCATCACCGTATGTGCTTGTTCGACCTTCGGACTTTCAGACACTTCCGCAACCCCCAAATGCCACCAAGACTCATAAGTGCTAGAACCTGTGCCAGGTAAAACTTTTATATCAATCAATGTAGTGACTGTTTCTTGCTTAGCCATTTCCAATGCCTTTTTCAATTCATCTATTGTGTGGGCTGTATAACCTTTTGCCCCCATACTCCTGGCATTGGCCGCAAAGTCGATATCCAGATATGGACCGCTTAACCGGTTGTCTTCCTCCGAACGATAGCGAAACTCATTGCCAAACCCTTCACTTCCTTGACCGACCTGCAAGCCATGTATACATTGAAACCCATTATTATCCAATAAAAGCACCGTTATTTTCTTCTTTTCTTGAATGCTTGTCACGAGTTCTGAATGAAGCATCAGATAACTCCCATCGCCAACGAAAGCATATACTTCTTGATCATCATCCGCGGCCATTTTGGCCCCCAGAGCCCCCGCCACTTCATAACCCATACAGGAAAAACCGTATTCCATATTGTATGTTTTTGGCTCCGTTGTTCTCCATAATCGCAAAAGGTCGCCGGGCATGCTTCCAGCCGCGCAAGTGATAATATCTTTTTCACCAATAAATCTATTAATCTCGCCAATTACCCGGGTTTGCGATAAACCGCTTTCAAGCGTTTGAGAATAATAATGATCCACTTCTTTTGTCCATTCATCTTTCAAATCTTTTAATCTATTCAGGTCATAATCGCTTTGATAACTTTTGTTTTTCAACTCTTCTGTTAATTTATCAAGAGCTATTTTAGCGTCAGCCACAAGCATTTGAGATTCCATTTTCATCGCATCGAATCCGCTTACATTTATGCTTAAAAACTCGACTTCCGGATTTTCAAAGGCCCATTTGGAAGAGGTGGAAAAATCGGTTAACCTTGTTCCAATTGCGATCACCAAATCAGCCTTTTTCGCCAAAACATTCGATGCCAGGGAACCGTTTGCTCCCATACCGCCCATGTTAAATGGATGCTTCCATGATAAAGCGCTTTTTCCGGCTTGGGTTTCGCCTACCGGAATTTGGAACTCTTCGGCAAACTGGGCCAGTTCTTTTTCCGCAAATGAGTAATGTACTCCTCCACCCGCGATGATTACCGGATATTTCTTTCTCGAGATAAGTTGAACAGCGCGCTCAACTGCTTCATCTGATGGTATTTTCCTTTCAATATAGTGAACTCTCTTTTTAAAAAACTCGACTGGATAATCGTATGCCTCCGCCTGAACATCTTGCGGCATGGAAAGTGTCACTGCCCCTGTTTCCACTGGATCGGTCAGCACCCGCATCGCGTTTAAAGCCGCGGTCATCAACTGTTCAGGGCGAGAAATACAGTCCCAGTATTTGCTGACCGGTTTAAACGCATCGTTAGAGGAAACGGTATAGTCACGCGGGTCTTCTATTTGCTGTAAAACGGGATCGGGCTGACGACTGGCAAAAATATCACCCGGCAACAACAAGACGGGTATTCTATTGACTGTCGCAGTGGCTGCGGCAGTCACCATGTTCAATGCCCCCGGTCCAATCGATGTGGTGCAAGCATAAATCTCCAGCCGGTTTTTCTGTTTAGCAAAGGCAGTGGCGGCATGGACCATCCCCTGTTCATTTTTACCTTGAATATATGTCAGCTCGCCTTTGTGATTCTCCAATGCTTCACCTATTCCCGTCACATTCCCGTGTCCGAATATTCCAAATACACCTTTTACAAATTTTCTTTCTTCTCCATCAAAATGAACATATTGATTGTCTAAAAACTTGACCAATGCTTGTGCCATCGTTAGTCGAATCGTTTTCATCACTTTCAACTCCCCTTATTTAACGCACATATATTTTTTTATTCGTTTTATACGATTTTGTGGCCGCTTCAGAAATCTGCAATGCCATCTTTCCATCCATTGCATTCACACTCGGTTGCGTATTGGTTTGTATACATTCAATAAAGTGTTCCATTTCTATTAAAAAGGCATCTTTAAAATAAGTGGGAAAGTCGGGAATCGTATCATAATAAGACTTATTTTTTGTAAAAATAATATTGTTATGTTGTTGCAGCGAGCCAATTTGTATCATGCCCTCAGTTCCTAACACTTCTCCCCTAATATCATAGCCAAAGGTAGAATTCCTGCTTCCTTCTATATCAGCTGTCACGCCACTTTCAAATTCAAGATATGACAAGGCCTGATCCGCATCATCGTATTTTTTCATGAACGGATGAACGAGTACTTTGCCGAAGGATTGAATAGATTTCACTTCACTTCCAAGTAAAAATCTCGCTATATCAAAATCATGTATACACAAATCCAAGAATATTCCGCCACTTGTTTTTATATATGCCTCAGGCGGCGACCCGGGATCTCTGCTCACTCCTTTAAAATGAAGGGGTTCACCAATATCGCCTTGCGCAATCCTTTTTTTGGCCTCCAAATAAGAGGGATCAAACCTTCTCATAAAACCGACCTGACAAATGATCTGATGTTTTTTCAATTCTTCAATCACCGAGTCCGCCTCTTCACTCGTTTCGGTGATGGGCTTATCCACAAAAATATGCTTCTTATGTTTGGCAGCCTGTATAATGATTTCAGCATGTGTATTTGTTGGTGTGACGATGATAACCGCTTCAATGGCATCGTCTTCTAATACTTCCCGAAGGTTGCTTGTAAATTTGTCAATCCCCAACTTTCGGGCAGCTTTTTCAGCGCTCTCCATTCGCGAAGCAACAATTGTGGCAACTTCGGCATTCGGTATATGATAAACGAGATTTGCCGCATGGATCATGCCCAGGCGTCCAACTCCTATGACTGCGCATCTCACTTTCTTTCTCACGATTCCACTTCCCTTAAACAGATTATCGTTTTCAGTATAGCGCTTAACTAATGCTTAAAAACAATCCTTAAATTACATGTTGATAGATGGGCAGACCCCTTTCCATCGGGAGGGAAACTTCTCCTTGAATTAACGGCTCTGCGTATTTGATAAATTCAGCAGTCATGGTATTGCCTTTTTCATCGTACCAGTCGATTGGCACAAATTTTTCTTTTCCGGCCGCGCTCGCTAATGGTTTGGGACGATAAGCAATGACATAATCATGTTGAATGTTCTCCTCCCTGTCCAAGCCGACCATGATGCTTGAATATCCTTTTTCCGCATACATCCATGACTGTTTTCCGAGCTCATACGCTTCTTGGACATCTGTTTTGGAAGAAAGCAACATGCTGCTTCTTTGCCAAATACTCGGGGCAATGGATCTGGTCTCTATTCCGGTTTCAGACCCAATGACAGCTTGTAAATAAGTTGATACTCCTCCTAGTTTCGGTCGGCCCAGCGCGTCAAATTCCACATCCTTTTCATTTATCAACTGGCCTTTATCATTTTTAATTCCTTCCGCGACAATCACAAAAGTATCTCTTTTTTCTTCGTGCGCCTGCATCACTTTCATCAGGCATTCCTCCAGATGAAATGGAACTTCCGGAATGTATACCAGATTTTGATTGGCATCCGTTTGGCAAGTGGCCAATGAACATGCCGCAGCCAGCCAACCAGTATGCCTCCCCATCGTTTCAATAATGGTAATTCGCTCACTATAAGGGAAACTCGCCACATCCATCTTCATATCCAATATGGAAGTCGCCAGAAACTTAGCGGCACTTCCATATCCAGGTGAATGATCCGTTCCCATTACGTCATTGTCGATTGACTTCGGCACTCCAACTACAACTAGATCAAACCCCATCGTCTTTGCCCTGTCGTCTATCAGCTTAGCCACATTCATAGAACCATTCCCACCAATATAAAAGAAATATCGAATTTCCTTTCTCTTCAATAAATTAACGATCTGATCTACTTCATCACCGGTCAATTTATGCCGACAAGTGCCAAGAGCAGCTCCCGGTGTCCAGCGCAACCGATGGCAATCATTGTCTGACAGCGTACTTAAATCAATAAACGATTCATTGATTAAACCATGTATGCCGCCAATTGATCCATACACCTTCCCTTTCATGCCTGTCAGTTTCATTTGATCAAGCAGTCCTACCATAGAATTATTAATGACCGCGGTCGGTCCGCCCGATTGGACAATCAGACAGTTCCCTGCCAACGTTGAACACTTCCTTATTGATTGGATTAAGCGCTTTACTTATACAAAAAACGCATTCAAGCAGCACGGCTTTCAAATTTAAAAGTTTAATTCGTTTTACAAGCTACATTCAAAGCTTGGGTTGATTTTCTGGTGACCAATGAAGGGAGAAGAGTCACTCGGCTCTTTTCTTCTTTTTCACCATTGATAATAGACACCATCAAATCCATTACTTCTCGACCCATACTTTCAATTGGCTGCGCAACAGTCGTTAGCGGCGGGTCTATGACTGTGGCAATAGATGTGTTGTCAAAGCCAATAACCGACAAATCTTCCGGAATTTGTAAGCCCCATTCTTTTGCCATTTGAATGACACCGGCGGCCAACAAATCATTGCAGGCAAATATGGCTGTAGGCCGGTTATCTCCTGTAAGATACTTTTCAGTCATATGTCTTCCAGCTTTAATATGGTCGTTAATGTCCTTTATAAAATCAAAGTTTTTATTGATCTGCAAACCATGACTTTCCAAGGCATAATGAAAGCCTCTTAGCCTTTCCCGGTTACTCCATAAATCTCTGGCGACGACTCCCATATTTTGATGCCCTAATTCTATTAGATGATTCGCCGCCACATAGCCGCCCATAAAGTCATCTATTGCTACGGCATTCACCGAAAACATGGGAAAGTCGCGGGCGACGATCACTACGGGAATTTCTTCTTTTATTAATTCTTCCACTTTCTTGAGATCTTCGAAACCTGAAGCCAGTATAAAACCGTCTACCCTTTTTTGCTTCAATAACAATAGATATTTGTTTTCTTTGGCACTATCATAATCGGTGTTGCAAATGACAATGTTATAACCTAATTCATGCCCTCTATCTTCAATCCTTCTAGCTAATTCAGAAAAAAACGGGTTGACTAAATCGGGAATGAGCAATCCTATTGTTTTCGTTTGCTTGCCCATTAATGCGGAAGCCAACATATTGGGGTAATAATCCAACTCTTTCATAATTCGTTTTACTTTTTGTCTCGTCTTGTCACTGATGTTCCCGGTATTATTGATCACTTTTGAAACGGTCGCAATTGAAACATTGGCCGCCTTTGCTACATCATAAATAGTTACTTTCAATTTTTATCACCATGTTTTTCCAAAGTATATGTATATTGTATTATATTTCTATCACTTTGGAAGCATTCCGCATTGATTTGTAAGCACTTTCTAAATATTTTACGATTTTCAGTGAATCGCTTTCATTATAAATCGGAGTTTTATTGTGGATGACACACTCTTGAAAGTGGTTAACTTGTTTTACATATTGATCATCCTCAAATGACTTTCTCTGTATTTCATGACCATTGAGATCTAACATTTTTACGATACCGCTTCCATCTTTTGAAACATCCGGCCTAAAGGCCGACTCAACGATAATCGCGCCTTTTTCCCCAAAAATTTCATAGCGATCAAGAAATGATCCTTCAAAAGAGGCGCTGACTTCCGCGCAACGATTGTTATCATCCTGTAAAAAACAAACAGAGGTCGTGTCCACTTGATGCTCGGGATCCACTTTTCCAATCATGGAAATATGTGTCGGCTGCAATCCCACAATCTGGGTAACTGCATGTATGCCATAACATCCGACATCCCATAACGCTCCCCCGCCAAGTTCTCTGTTAAACCGGATATCCTCCCGATCTTCCAGAAAAAATGAAAAGTGTGCTTTTACATATCGATAATCACCGATTACCCCTGAATCCATCAGCTCCTTTACATACTGATGCTGAGAGTGGAATTGATACATAAAGGCTTCCATAAAGATTACATGATTCTGTTGCGCCGCTTCGCACATTTCTTGCATATCATCCTCAGAAATGGTCGCAGGCTTTTCCACTAATACATGTTTTTGTGCCGCCATGGCTTTCACGGCCCACTCTTTATGTAGTGCGTTCGGCAAGGGAATATATACGGCATCGACTTGATCGTCCCGCAGCAATTCCTCATATGAGTCATATACCTTGGAGATATGAAAGCGCTTAGCTTTTTCTTTGCTTTTAGAAGCAACAGCAATTACGTCCCCCATACCAGAACGGCGAATGGCCGGTACAACTTGATCGTATGCAATATTGGCGGCTCCGAGTATTCCCCATTTTACTCTGTTCATAGACTTTTCAATCTCCTCACTCGATTCAAAAGTAAAGCGCTTTACTTTAAACCGAATTATATATTATTTTTGAATAGTCCGCAACATAATTTTTAAAAAAATATGAAGTTTAGTAAGATTTTGTCGTAAATGCAAGGAAAATATCGATACATGCACACATCGAGACGGCTATCATCACCACTCTTCTTTTCTCTGCCAGTGTACTGAATGCTGATGATTATTTTTACTGTCATAACACCTCAAGCTGGATTCACTTTAAGCCTCTAACTCATTTTTTGTACAGGTAAGAAAAGCAAATGTTTTTTTGAATATAACCATTTTTGTGGTTTCCGCATATTTTTATAATGGGTCGAAAAACTCATAAAGTATCTAAAGGTGGGATAAATAGTGAAGCCGAAGTTGGATCCAGTCCGTGGTTTTTTTAATAAATGGGAAATGTACAAAATTGTGAAAGAAAAACCCGCACCGTACTTTCGCATACCTCATACAGGTGTTTTTTCTCGGCAATCTTTTGAACAGTTTATAAGTGAGTATGAATGCATTTTTATAAAGTCTGTTTTTACTTTTGGCGGTGAAAAAATCAGCAAAATTACGAAGGAGAACGGGCAGCTCGTTTGGAAACTGCAGGGACATCCTGGCAAGGGCTTTGATCAAATCGAACCACTGTTTGCTGAACTGTCCGGCGTTTATAATGATGAGCTTTGTATTGTACAGGAAGGGGCACCTTTGTTGATGTACAAAGAACGTCCCATCGACATTCGGGCCCATTTACAGCGGGATCTTGATGAGAAATGGGTTTATGCCGGAGATTTAGTCCGTGTAGGAGGACCCGAGTCGATTGTGTCAAACTTTGAAAGCAATGGAACTGTTGAACCTACAAAGAAAGTATTATCTACCTTATTTAAAAGCGAAGAGCGAGCTGCCCAAATTATGGAAAATGTCGCCAAATCAGCCATGCACATTTGTCATTTGCTAGATGAACATGATATTTTCATGGAAGCTGGAATCGATTTCGGTGTTGATGGCAAAGGAGAACTGTGGTTGATTGAAGTGAATACAAACGATTCACAAGGAGCTCCAGACAGGGCATTGTTTAAGCGGCTGCCCGATCAGACATACTATAATGATATTATGACCAGACTAACAAGAGTAAATGAGCAATTAGTTAAAGAGCTTTTTGCGTACTTCGAGGAATACGTTAAAAAGAATAAAAATGAACGGGTATAGCACTCCTTTCCCAGTGCCCACCTTTATGAAGAAAGACTTGCTGTCCATCATAGCGAAGCAAGTCTTTTTTTATTTTAGATGCTACAAATCTAAAAAATGTTGAATTGAACACCTTTTCGTTATATGGTTAATTACATAAGTAACTAACCAATGTGGTGGTGAAGCGGTGAAACATTTAGTAGATGACGGACGCCCCATTTTTATACAAATTGCCGAGCGAATCGAGGATGACATTATTTCAGGCAGTTTGTCGGAAGAATCTCAGGTCCCGTCAACCAATCAATTCGCGGCCTTTTACAAGATCAATCCTGCTACTGCCGCTAAAGGCGTCAACTTGTTGGTAGATGATGGAATTCTTTATAAAAAGCGGGGGATTGGAATGTTTGTGGCGAAAGGCGCACGTTCGAAGCTAAAAGAAAAACGGAAAAAGTTATTTTATGAACAACATGTCGCAACGGTGATCCGAGAGGCAAAGAAACTGGGAATTACGTCAGAACAGTTGATTGAACTTATTCGGAAAGGAGCTGAAAAGTAATGGGCTATATCGTCGAAGCGAATGGATTGGAAAAAGCGTTTGGCAGCTTTAAAGCTGTAAATGATGTTAACTTTTCCATAGAAAAAGACAAAATATATGGCTTGCTCGGGAGAAATGGAGCCGGCAAAACGACATTAATGAAACTGATTACTGCGCAAATTTTTCCAACTGGAGGCAACATTAAGGTATTTGGCGAAAATCCGTATGAAAACAGGAATGTGTTGAAGCAAATTTGTTTTATAAAGGAGAGTCAAAAATACCCGGATCATTATACGGTAGGTGATGCCATTGCTGTTTCCAAATCTATTTTCCCGAATTGGGATGAGGATTTTGCTCTTTCGCTAATAGATGAATTTCGCCTCCCTTCCAAGCGTCGGATTAAAAAGCTCTCCCCGCGGCATGCATTCAGCGGTTGGAATTGTCATTGGACTGGCGAGCCGGGCTTCCTTAACGATATTTGATGAACCCTATTTGGGTCTTGATGCCGTATCCCGAAATGTTTTTTACGATCGGCTGATGGATGATTATGCGGAACATCCACGTACAGTGATTCTTTCTACACATTTGATTGATGAAGTGAGCAATTTGCTTGAGCATATATTCATGATGGCGGACGGTGAGCTGATCATCGATCAAGATGCTGAGGACCTCAGGGGAATGGCCTTTACGGTTACCGGCCGGGCACCTGAAGTTGAAGGTTTCATTTCCGGGAAAGAAGTGATCCATCGGGAACCGTTCGGAGGATTGCTATCAGCCACGGTTATTCGGGATCATCATGGCCATGAGCTAAAACAAGCAGAAACAATCGGCCTGGAAATAACCCCTGTTTCGCTGCAGCAGTTAAGCATATATCTGACAACAAAGAGCCGTGAACAAAAAGGAGCGATGACCAAATGAACATGAAAGCTGTTTTCAGCATTCACCGGAAAGATAAATGGATTTGGCTCTATATTCCGTTAATCATTCTCTCTTTTAGCTTTTTTGTCAATCTGATTGTCAGCTTACTGATTAATAATGATGAAAACATTTACTCGGGCGGTGTCATTTCCATCTTTGCCTATGTGCTTACATTGGGGATGATCGTCGTTGCCCAGTCCTTTTCCTTTGCAATCGGGATGTCCGTCACGCGCAAAGATTATTTCTGGGGCACAGCTTTGATGGGTCTTACGGCAAACTTTATCATCGCCCTTTTCGTGAGTATTTTTGCCTTCTTTGAAAACATGTTAAACAGCTGGGGAAACAGATTATACTTTTTCCATCTTCCTTATTTAAATGAAGGGATTTTTATGGAACAATTGGTGATGTACATGATTCTGTTTACCTTTTTATTTTTTCTTGGATTTCTGATTATGAGCTTTGCCAAGCGTTTTGGTGGCAAAGGATTGCTGCTGTTATTGTTATCCCTGTTATTGGCCAGTAGTATCGCGGTATTTTTATTTCATCATTTCCGTGTGTGGACCGATATCTTTCACTGGTTTTTGTCCCAAACGGCGGCCGGGGTTTCCTATTGGCTTTTGCCACTGATTTTATTCAGTATAGCCAGCTCATTTTTCTTACTTCGAAAAGCGTCCGTTTAATAATAAGTGAAACTTCATTCAGTAGGGATCCACTGAATGTTAGTTGAACCAATCGGGGCATTTAGGTGCCGTTTTCTCACACTTAGACCTTTTGGATCACCCTCACGTTTTGAAGTAGGAGTCTTACAGCACATTACAAAAAGCTTGCCCCTGTTTTTATTCAAGAGCAAGCTTTTTTATCATCTATATTTTCCCTTTTAATCCACTCTTCGAACAGCGCTTGCCGAGGGCGCATATTCGTTGTCACACATACTTTTTTTCCTTAATAATGCGAGCCCGAGAGTGGAAATGAAAACAGCCCCGCTTGCGATGAGTATCGTTATTTTTGAAGTAAATGCGTCTGCGAGAACACCGCCCAAAAAAGGACCAACGATGGCCGATACGGCGAAAAAGATATTAAATAAACCATATAGAGCCCCATAAGAATTTTGTTCACTTTCGCCTTGGGTATTGCCCAGCATTGTCAAAGTCGGTGAAACCGCCAATCCCATGCTCGCCCCCACAAGCAACAAAGCAATGACCATTTGCAAACCGGATTTGGCAAAGACAATGAACGGCAAAAATACCCCCACAAGAAGCAAGCCAAATAAAACGACACGACTCGGTGTGTATTTGTTTATTAACAAGCCGGAAATGGGCGCCATAACGCCATAAGCCAATGTTAACACCCCAAACATTAAGCCGATAAAGAGGGAATTACCGCTGAACGTACTGGATAAATACATCGGCAGGATAGGCTCTAACATCGTCAATGTTCCTTCACTGATGAACATAATTGTCAATATCCAGATGACGGGACGTTGTTTTAACAGCTCCGTTATTTTTTTTGGTTCCTGCACATTGCTCCGCTTCGCCTCTTTTAAATAGATGGCTGCAAGAATGACAACTACGATGAGGATGGCTGATATCGTATAAAAGGGTGTTTGATAACTGCCAACTTCAATAAGCAAGCCCCCAACTGGCGCTCCCAATAATGTGCCCGCAGACAGACTGGTCATCGCCAGCCCCATGGCAACAGCCCGTTCTTTTTTAACGAATAAATCGGCAAGCAAAGAAAGCGCCGCCGTCCAAGTTGCCGCGGCAGCAATGCCTTGTAATGCCCTGGCAATAATTAACACTTCAAACTGCATCGGGTTGGAAAAAAGGATCGTAGAGAGACTTAATCCAATCAAGCCGCCAACAATCGGTTTTTTTCTGCCGATCCGATCTGTCAACTTTCCAAAATACGTTGTCGTAATCAGTAATGTAATAGAATAGCTGCTAAATAAAACGCCGATCATCGTGGGTGAAGCGGCAAATGTCTCTTCATAATAGGGAGTTAAAGGAATGATCACACTGTATAACAGCATATCCAAAAATAGAATGATCACAACAAAAGTTAAGCCGATCTTTTTTCTTCTACTCATTTGTTTCAAAAAACTCATATAGCTAGCACCTCTACAAAAATGTGAAAACCATTTTGGTTTTTAAAGTTTTCTCACGCAAAAAAATAACATAATGGTTGCAGCGGTGATTAACGTTCACCCTGTTCTGCAACCATTCCAAACAATAAAACATTAACAATACCACTCATAGCCTCTTCCACAGTGATCCTATTTTCCCAAATGAAGTGGCGGTCCAATGTAAGATTCGTTGCATCTATAACGAGTCGCATGAGCAAATCAATATTTTGATCTTTAATGACCCCGTCCTCAATCCCCTGTTCAAGCAGCTTTTTTAAAGGCTCCCACTCATTTAAAGAGTTGTGCATTCTTTCCCATTGCTTTGGATAGTACTTTTTCATCTGTTCCAATATGTGCAGATCATAGAATTCATCATATTTCGGAACAACCTTAATGGCCGCTTTTATTTTTTCCAGCAGGGTTAGGCTGTTATCTTGAATAATCGTCTCTGTTCTTTCATCAAATTCGCTGATTGTCAACTCTATCAGGGCATCTAAAATATCCGCTTTTGCCGGGAAATGTTCATACAATGTCCGTTTACTGATCCCCAACCGGCCCGCCAAGTCGTTCATCGTAAATTTAATCCCTTTATCCTTCATTTCATCCACAAAGGCTTGCATGATTCTTTCTTTCAACCTATACCCCTCCACAAAAACCATTTAAACTATAATAGTTTTAATGGTTTTTTGATACTGTCTATTATACAGGTAAAAACACGTTGCGGCAAGATCCATAAAAACATTACTGAGCGCCCGTTTATAAAGGTTTTTACTCATCGAATGCATTTCTGATGCTAATGCCTTACCACAAAAAACCCCCAAGCAACAGATGTATTATCCATTACTCGGGGACAGCATCACTGATTTGTATAAAACGTTGCGGGAATTGAACCAAAATTTCTTCGGTGATATAACATGGGGTCCCGCTTCTCTACACGTATATCAATGACTTTTCCAATTAAAATCGTATGGTCTCCTGCTACAACTGTTTGGTAAACCTCACATTGCAGAACTGAAAGCGCACCTTTCATAATCGGGAGCCCATGTTCTTTTTGCTGATTTTTCATGTAAGGCTTTTAACACAACCCGCGGGGTCTAATTTTATCTTGATAGGCATATCACGAATCATACCTGCTCCTCTTTTCAGTTTTCGCACATATGCTTTTAGCGGTTTCAGGCTGGAAATGAAATGGTGAATGGCAAGTTCTGGATCGGTTTTTTCTCCACACGTATAACAATCAATGGCAATGAACGATTTTTCCGGATAGCTATGAATGGATAAATGACTTTCCGACAACAAAATAACAGCAGTCATTCCATACGGTTGAAACTCTTTACACTGAGCGGATACGATCGTGGCTCCGGACATCTTGGCTGCATTTTTCGCCAAAGCGGCCAACAATACATTGTTTTTGATAATGGATGGGTCAATGGACCATAAATCGGCGGTTATATGGATTCCTTCTGTTGTATATTTCATATAGGCACTCAAACCCTCCTTAATTTTAATCACCTTTATTATTTAGACATCTAAACAATCACTCGACATTTTTTACCTCACGTTTGATGAGGTCAAATGTTTTATAATAGCAGGCACTGCACCCTGCCTTTTTCAGTTGTTCGATTGTTTTATAATGTTGATCGAAACCGACATGATAAGTTGTTCGGCATTTTTTGCAACTGTACTGGCGAAGCGTTTGTTTGATTTCCCCTGTATATAAAGGTTTTTCAAATGTGTCTGTGTACAGCGGGGTTGTTTTGCAAGTTGTTGTCAATGTCATTAGTTGCCCGCTGCCACCGAGAATTTGCGCTCCTTCATATTCATTAAAATTCGGCATGATTTCTGTTGCAGACAAACCTAATTTGGTTATCTCTTCTTGAATACGTAACATGAAATTTGGGTGTTTATGCGCATAGGATAAATATATTTTCAATCCTATTTGGTTTTTTAGGGCTTCAATTCCCCTGGAAAGAAACAATGAAAGACCAGATGATGTATATGGCGGGTCTGTAAAAACACAATCAAACTGATCCGCCCATTCTTTAGGCAGTGGATTTCTTACATCCCATTGCAGGCAGTCAATCTCTAAGTTGTATTGCCGCGAGATATTTTCGATATGTTCCAACATCTTATTGTCGATATCTATGACCTGTATGTTTGTGTGTATATTCCTGTTTGGTAAAAGCTTTTTCAAAATGAGTGCAAGTGAAACACTGACTAAATCATCATCTCCGACACAAAGTACTTTTTTACCGATCACGGAGTGGGAACGTATAGCATGTATGGCCCGCTTAAAACTTGTTTCGGGCGTACATTTTGATTGATCAATTACAGCGTTGATCTGTGGTCTGGAATCATATATATGTCGATATTTTTTTACAAAGAGATCTGTTGGGAAAGAAGGACTGCTGCTGATTTTGTTCCATAACTCCCTATGAAAACTGGTATATCCCAACTCCGTTTCAACAAATCTTTTGCCATGGAAAGTACAGCGAGTTCCTCGTTGGGATGTCAGCGCTCCCGCTTTTACCAGTTCATTCCTAATAGCAACCGTGATCGGAACAGGAATCTGTAAAGAGCGGGAAAGTTCTTTTGTTGAAATTCCGGGCTTTACATAGCACTCAATCAGCAATCGTTCAACTGCTTGCCTGCCTTCCTCCACTTGGATCTTTTGGCAGGCCCTATCAATATAATTCATCGGATTTTTCCCACCTTTTTGATCAATTCCCGCTCATTAGCTTCTCGAGCTTAATAGTAATGTTTTTCAATGTAATGATTTCTTCCAAACTGAGCTTTGAATAATATTTTTGAATGATCTTGATTTCAATATGGTCCCTTTCCGCAAAGTACTCTTTTCCTTTTTGGGCGAGGGACACAATGATTTCTCTCCTGTTGGCAGGATTGATGGACCTTTTAATATAATGATCTTTTTCCAGCTTTGACATAATCTGGCTAACTGCACTGGAAGTTACCTTCATATGCTTGGCTAGCTCACTCACTGTTAAACCATTATATTTTCTCACCATTTTCAATAGCATTTCCTGCTTCGAGGTTAAATCATATTTCATGAGCGGTCGATATTCATTCACAATGGCCAAATTACAATTTTCTTCTGCCTGATGCAGTTCTTTGACATGTCGAATGTATTCATTTAACATTTCGTTTAAAAATCTCCTGTTAGTAACCTAAAGTGTTTAGTATACTTAATTATATGGTTTTATCATAATAAGTCAAGACATTATTCCGCATCTGCCCGCTCGAAGGTTCTATTTTTTCAAGATGACCAAGATGTGCTTTTTCTCATATAGAGTGCGACGTCGTCCAAGTTTCCCCCTTCTTCCCCGGCAAATTTCAATCCACTCACTCCATATAGAGTGCAACACTCATACCGCTTATCCAGTTCATAGACAATTGGAAATTTCAATCCACTCACTCATATAGAGTGCAACTACTTCTTTTCCGCCGGAGACCTTAACTATAAAACATTTCAATCCATGCGCTCACATAAAAAAAGACTTGCCCGCTGGTCTCCAAGCCAGCGTCAAGTCTTCCTTACTTATTTAGCGATTGATTTTTCATAAGCCGCAATTTTATCTTCCAACTGCAATGTCAAGGCGATTTCATCCCAGCCGTTCAACAACATTTGGCGGCGGTACGGATCAATGGAGAATGAATAGGTGTTCCCATCCGCTGTGTTGATTGTTTCAGTCTCAAGATTGACTGTGACTTGCAACGGCTTTTCCTTCCCTGCTTGCAGCAGTTCTTCGATTTTTGATTCTTCCAATTGAATAGGCAAAATGCCATTTTTAAAGCAATTGCTGTGAAAAATATCGGCAAAGCTTGGTGCGATGACGACACGGAATCCATAGTCGCCCAATGCCCAAGGAGCATGCTCACGCGAAGAACCACAGCCGAAGTTTTCCCGCGCAACCAGAATCTCGCTATGTTTATATTCAGGTTTGTTTAATACGAAATCCGGCTTTTCCGTACCGTCATCGTGAAAACGCCAATGATAGAATAAGTATTTCCCAAATCCGGTACGTTCAATCCGCTTTAAAAATTGCTTCGGGATAATTTGGTCTGTATCTACGTTGGAACGGTCCAGCGGGGTGATGACACTCGTTACTTCTTTAATGGGTTTCATGTGAGCACCTCCCCTTTCAATAAGTTTCTCACGTCAACGAATCGGCCTTCAACCGCCGCAGCGGCAGCCATTTCCGGGCTGACGAGATGTGTACGGGAGCCGTTCCCCTGACGTCCCTCAAAGTTCCGGTTGGACGTCGAAGCACAGCGCATGCCGGGAGGCACTTGATCCGCATTCATGGCGAGACACATGCTGCATCCTGTCTCGCGCCATTCAAATCCGGCATCAAGGAAGATTTTATCTAAACCTTCTTTTTCCGCCTGGGCTTTGACTGTTCGTGATCCGGGAACAACGATGGCGTTTACGCCGCCTTTTACTTTTCTGCCTTTCAATACTTTAGCCGCCGAACGTAAATCTTCCATTCTGGAGTTCGTACATGATCCGATAAATACATATTGAATATCCACATCGGTCATTTTTACTCCGCCTTCAAGACCCATATATTCGAGCGCTTGCTCAATGGATTCTCTTTCAGCTTCATTTTTGGCATCTTCAGGCTTTGGAATTGGTTCTGAAATCGCGACGCCCATGGAAGGATTTGTTCCCCATGTAACAAAGGGTTCGATCTCGGAGGCATCAATATCAATGACTGAATCATATTGTGCATCCGGGTCAGACACGAGTCCTTTCCATTCTTCAACTAATCTATCAAACGCATCACCTGCGGGGACATGTTCACGGCCTCTTAAATATTCAAAGGTCGTTTCATCCGGGCTGATCAAGCCTGCCCTTGCACCGGCTTCAATAGACATGTTGCATACTGTCATTCGTTGTTCCATTGTCAGCTTGCGGATCGCTTCCCCGGTATATTCAATAATGTGGCCTGTTCCGATGTTCACACCATATTTGGCGATGATGGCCAAGATCAAGTCTTTTGCCGTTACGCCCGGCCCAAGATCTCCTTTTACTTCGACTTTCATTGTTTTTGGCTTTGACTGCCACAATGTTTGTGTGGACAGTACGTGTTCAACCTCGCTTGTTCCAATACCGAAAGCAAGAGCGCCAAATGCTCCATGTGTCGATGTATGGCTGTCGCCGCAAACGATTGTCTTTCCAGGCTGTGTTAGCCCGAGTTCCGGCCCGATAACATGAACAATGCCCTGGTTCGGATGTCCAATTCCAGCAAGTGGAACATCAAATTCTAAGCAATTTTTCTCCAGCGTAGTCATTTGTTTCTGGGCGATTGGGTCCGTTACTTCTTCATTCAAGCGTGTTGGAACGTTATGATCCATCGTCGCGAATGTGAGATCAGGCCTGCGCACTTTGCGATTATTTAACCGCAATCCTTCAAACGCTTGCGGAGAAGTTACTTCATGAACAAGATGAAGGTCGATATATAGAAGGTCAGGTTTACCTTCTTCTCTGTGTACTACATGTTTTTCCCATATTTTTTCAATAATTGTTTTGCCCAACTGTCACACCTCACGAATAAGCCGCTAAAATATGGTCTGAAATAAGTTCCTTTTCTATTTCTTCAATGATTTTTTCAGTCATTTCTGTTGTTGTTAATACATTGCTGCCGTCAACTTTAAACTCACCCGTAAAATAACCGTCTTCAAAAACGTTTCTGACCGCTTCTTCAATTGCCGCTGCTTCCTGGTTCATGCCGAATGTACTGCGAAGCATCATGGCACCGGATAAGATGGCTCCAACCGGGTTTGCTTTATTTTGTCCAGCGATGTCGGGCGCAGATCCATGTACAGGTTCGTACAAGCCGAAACCATCTGCGCGAAGGCTTGCGGATGGCAGCATTCCGAGCGAGCCTGCAATAACGGATGCTTCATCACTTAAAATATCGCCAAACATATTCTCGGTGACAATGACATCGAATGAAGCGGGAGAAGTGATTAGCTTCATAGATGCAGAGTCTACTAACATATGTTCATATTCTACTTCTGGATATTCGGCAGCCACTTCTTCCACAATTTTTCGCCATAATCTGCTCGACTCCAATACATTCGCTTTATCGATCGAAGAAACCTTGTTTCTCCGTTGTTTTGCCAACTCAAATGCGAATCTGACGACACGTTCGATTTCTTCACGGCCGTAAACTAACGTATCGACGGCTTGATCGTCTGTATGGTAGCTCGGTTCTCCAAAATAAAGGCCTCCCGTTAGTTCCCTTACGAATACAAGGTCCACACCTTCGGCTACTTCTTCTTTTAATGGGGAGAAGGCTAGAAGCGTTTTGTATGCTTGCACGGGTCTCAAGTTCACACTTAGCTCAAAGTGTTTTCGAATTTGGAGAAGTCCTTTTTCCGGCCGCAGTTCTTTCGGAAAGTGATCCCATTTTGGGCCGCCGATCGCACCAAGTAAAATAGCGTCGCTTTCATCACAAATCTTGATTGTTTCTTCCGGAATGGGATGGCCGGCTTCGTCTAGGGCTGCCCCTCCTAGTAAACCATACACCCACTCAAACTTATGGTGAAAGCGGCGGCCAATTGAATCTAACACGGCAACTGCCGCTTCCGTTACTTCTTTACCAATACCGTCTCCAGAGAGTACAGCTACCCGTTTTTTCATCCCGTGTTTCCTCCTTCATATTTATATTACACCGATGACTTTACGAGCTCTTCCATTTGCTTTTGCAGCAACGAACGGTTGATAGCGTTCAAATACGCTTTGGCCGATGCTTCCAATACATCTTGCGCCGTACCTCTGCCTGTTAGTTCTTCAGTATGATTAAAAGTCAAGTTAACGACGGCTTCTCCAAGCGCGTCTCTTCCTTTGCCAATAGAAGAAACCCTGTAGTCAAGCAAGTTTACTTTTCCATCTACAATCCGTTCGAGCGCGTTAAAAATCGCTTCTACGCTGCCGGCTCCGGTGCAGGCATCTTCTACGACCGTTCCTTCTGGAATTTTTACCTGTACTGTAGCTGTGGGGATATGTTCTGTACCGTATTGAACTTGAATAGACTCAAGTTCATAAATAGCTGCCTCTTCGGCTTTCAACTGCTGGTGCGTCAAAATAGTCCACAAATCTTCTTTCGTAATTTCTTTTTTGCGGTCAGCCAATTGTTTAAATTCTTTGAATGCTTCGTTTAAAGCTTCTTTATCAAGGAGGAAACCCATTTCTTTCGCGCGCTCATGGAACGCGTGGCGGCCGGAATGTTTTCCGAGCACCAAGTTGTTGGATGTTTCGCCTATAAGCTCCGGAGTAATAATTTCATATGTGGTCGGCTCTTTTAACACGCCGTCTTGATGGATGCCTGATTCATGGGCAAACGCATTTTTTCCAACAACAGCTTTGTTCGCCTGGATGACCATTCCGGTCAATTGGCTGACAAGCTGACTCGTGCGTTTGATTTCGTTCAGCGTCAAGTTTGTTTCAACATTGTAAGCATCTTTTCTCGTATAAAGAGCGACTCCTACTTCCTCAAGGGCCGCGTTACCGGCTCTTTCCCCGATTCCATTAATCGTACCCTCAACTTGATCAGCGCCGTTTTCAATTGCGGCAAGCGTGTTTGCTACTGCCATGCCGAGATCGTTGTGGCAATGGGAAGACAATTTAACCTGCTCAACGTTTGGAACATTCTCTTTCATATATTTGAACATCACTCCATATTCATGCGGAGTCGCATAACCAACCGTGTCGGGCAAGTTGATGACTGAAGCGCCAGCCTTGATGGCCTGTTCCACGATATGGGCAAGAAACGCCGGATCAGAGCGAAATGCGTCTTCTGCTGACCATTGCACAATCGGGAAAAATTGCTTCGCATATTTAATCGATTCAACTGCCGTTTCAACGACCTGTTCAGGAGTTTGCTTTAACTTATAAGTCATATGGATCGGTGAAGTGGCAATAAAGACGTGAAGTCTTGGACATTCAGCCACTTTGAGGGCTTCCCAGGCTGCATCGATGTCAGATTTTACTGAACGGGCCAATCCTGTAACAGATGAATGTTTGATGGTGGAAGCAATTTGCCGCACCGCATCCAAATCGCCTGGAGAGGCGGCGGGAAAGCCCGCCTCCATTACATCTACTCCAAAGCGTTCCAATTGCTTGGCAATTTCAAGCTTCTCGGCTGTATTTAAATTAATGCCAGCCGACTGCTCTCCATCGCGAAGTGTTGTATCAAAGATGTCAATTTTTCGCACTGGTCACCACTTCCTTGTCGGCTTTCTTTTTGCCGGCCTTGACAAATGGCATCATTTCGCGAAGCTCTTGGCCTACTTTTTCAATGAGATGTTCACTTTCCCGTTGGTTGATTGCATTAAATTCCGGTCTGTTCAACTGGTTTTCTAACAGCCAGCCTTTTGCAAACTTCCCTGTTTGAATATCGTTCAAGATCTCTTTCATGCGCTCTTTTGTACCTTCATCAATAACACGCGGACCGGATACGAAGTCTCCCCATTGTGCTGTATCGGAGATGGAGTAGCGCATACCTGCCAATCCGTCTTCATACATAAGGTCAACGATTAATTTCAATTCGTGCAAGCACTCAAAGTATGCCAATTCCGGCTGATATCCAGCCTCGACAAGCGTTTCGAAACCAGCTTTTACAAGCGCTGTTGTTCCACCGCAAAGAACTGCTTGTTCTCCGAAAAGATCTGTTTCTGTTTCCTCTTTGAAAGTTGTTTCCAATACGCCGGCACGGGCACTTCCAATTCCTTTTGTATATGCCAATGCAATATCTCTTGCTTTGCCTGTGGCATCTTGATAAATAGCGAATAGAGCCGGTACACCCGCACCTTCTTGGAATGTACGTCTTACCAAATGGCCAGGTCCTTTTGGTGCTGCAAGAAATACGTCAACGTTTGAAGGAGGAACAATTTGGTTAAAGTGCACGTTGAATCCGTGGGCGAATGCCAATGCTTTTCCTTCAGTCAATTCAGGTTTGATTTCATTTTCATATACAGCTGTTTGTCTTTCATCCGGCAGGAGGATCATGATGATATCTGCCTGGGCAGCCGCTTCTTTTACCGGATATACTTCATGTCCGTCTTCTTTTGCTTGCTCAAAAGATTTTCCTGGTCTTACACCTACAATAACGTCAAATCCGTTATCTTTTAAGTTGCTTGCATGGGCATGCCCTTGAGAACCGTAACCCATGATCGCAATCTTCTTTCCTTGTAGTACTGCCTCGTTGATTTCGTTGTTGTAATATACTTTTGCCATAATTTCCATCTCCTCTTTTATAATTGTAAAATTGATTGTTCTGATGTTTCTTGTATTTGATGTTCCCGAACAAACGCCGTAGCGCCTGTTCGAGAAATATCCTTAATGCCATACGGCTTCAACAGGTCGATAAATGCTTCAACCTTTGAAGGTTCGCCGGTGACTTGGACGGTAATAATGTTCTTGCCCATATCAATGACGGTTGCCCTGAACGGTTCGATGATGCTGTATACTTCGCTGCGAATTGCCGGCGGGCAAGTGACTTTGATTAATGCCAGTTCCCTTGTGACCATTCTCTTATCTGTAATGTCTGTCACTTTTAAAACATCTATCTGTTTTTGCAGTTGTTTTAAAAGCTGTTCCATCTTCGCCGGATCTTCAATCGGAACGATTAATGTCATTTTGGAAATCCCCGGGTTCATCGTTGGTCCGACGGTGATGCTTTCGATGTTAAACTGTCTTTTGGAAAACAGTCCGGTAATCCTGTTAAGGACACCACTATTATTGTTGACTGTTAATGTTACAACACGTTTCATTGTCCCACCCCAATCATTTCATGTAGTCCTGTGCCTGGGGCAACCATTGGATAGACATTCTCTTCCTGGATGACACGGCAATCAATGATAACCGGCTCCGGAGTATTAAATGTTTTTTCAAAAATGGCTTTCGCTTCCTCGGCGTTTTCCACTTTATAGCCTTTAATCCCATATGCTTCGCCAAGTTTGATAAAGTCAGGCTGCTCGGGAATCAACGACTGGGAATAACGCTCCTCGTAGAACTTTTCCTGCCATTGGCGAACCATTCCAAGACATTTATTGTTTAAAATAACGATCTTGATCGGCAACCCAAGTTCCTTTACGACTGACAACTCTTGAAGACACATTTGGAAGCCCGCATCTCCTGAAATGGAAACAACCGTCCTTTCAGGGTCGGCAACTTGCGCGCCGATCGCTGATGGAAAACCAAAGCCCATCGATCCCAGTCCTCCGGAGGTAACCCATTTGTGTGGACCTTTAAAGCGATAGTATTGGGCGGTCCACATTTGGTGCTGTCCGACATCTGTTGTGATAATGGCCTCTCCGTTAGTGATTTCGTGAATCATTTCGATCACATGCGGTGAAGACAACTCATTCTCCTTTGATTCCGGCGTTTTATACGGATATTTTGTTTGGTACTCATCCAAGTGCTCTGTCCATTCGGAAATATCCGGAACATGGAAATCCGTTTTGTTGAGCTCTTCCAATACCGCTTTTGCATCAGCCACAATCGGAATCTCCGTGGGAACGTTCTTCCCGATTTCGGCCGGGTCAATATCGATATGGGCGATTGTTGCGTTCGGTGCAAAGTGTTCCAAGTTTCCAGTCAAGCGATCATCAAACCGGGCTCCAAAGTTGATGAGCAAATCACATTCGGTAATTGCCATGTTGGATGCGTAAGTTCCGTGCATACCCGCCATTCCCAGGAATTGAGGATGGTCGCCAGGGATGCTGCCAAGCCCGAGTAATGTATTCGTCACCGGGAACCTTGTGTTTTCAACAAAAGCCTGGAATGCTTCCGCGGCCTTTGCAAACAGGACACCCGCCCCTGCAAGTATAAGTGGTTTTTTCGCACTGGCCATGGCATTGACCAGCTTTTGAATTTGCAAATAGTTTGGCCGTGTGGTCGGCTGATACCCCGGCAGATGAATTGGCTTTTCCGGATAAACGCCTGCCGTTTGCGTCGCGATGTCTTTCGGAATATCGATGAGTACAGGGCCGGGCCTTCCGGTCGACGCAATGTAAAATGCTTCTTTAATAATCCGGCCAAGGTCTTCCAGCTTTTTCACCTGATAGTTGTGTTTTGTAATCGGCATCGTGATTCCGACAATGTCCGACTCTTGGAATGCATCTGTTCCTAGCACGGAACTGCCGACCTGTCCGGTAAAAATAACGAGTGGAAGGGAATCCATCATGGCATCGGCAATACCCGTCACAAGGTTTGTAGCCCCCGGGCCGGAAGTAGCAATGACAACACCCGGTTTTCCGGTTACCCTTGCATATCCTTCCGCGGCATGGATGGCTCCTTGTTCGTGCCTTGTCAGAATATGCCTGATCGGGTTTTTATATAAAGCATCGTAAATCGGGAGTACAGCTCCTCCCGGATATCCGAAAATGATTTCGACGTTTTCCTTTTGCAGTGCTTCTATGAACAAGTCTGCTCCAGTCTTAACTTGCTCTTGCGTTTCCGTGTCTTGTTTTTGGTTGCCTGTCTTCATCGGGAAACCTATACTCACCTCTTAGCGCCTTCCTTTCATTTTGAATTGAATGATTATTTTTAATAAGAACTTTTACCAGTGCGGCAGCAACTCATCTTGTCATTTTTTTATAATAAAAAAAGTTTTTTCAGCCCACACAAAAGGAGAACCTTTTATGCAGGGATGAAAAAACTTTCATGGTACCACCCTACTTTACAGTGACAATCACTGACTTATGAACAGCAGGTAAGCTGTTCATTGATAACGGGAACTTTGGGTAATCCCCGTGAATCCATAATCGCTTTCGCTTTCAGGATTCCGGCTCTAAGGTGATGTCGCGAATGACTGCATTGCCGGTTTCCAGCAGTTCCGGCTCTCTGTAAATGCAGGGCTTCATCCACTTTTTCCTCATCATTGCCTTTAAGGTTTATATTTTCATGACGCCGCCTGTACTTGCGGACGTGACCAGCTTTGAGTATCTTGCCAAGTAACCTTTCTTGATCTTCGGTTCAAACGGTTTTAAGTTCTTCTGCCTTTCGGCAAGTATAACATCATCTACCAGCAGTTGAATAGTCCGATTTTCCAAATCAATAAAAATTTCATCGTCATTTTCCACTAATGCGATTGGTCCGCCTTCAGCAGCTTCAGGAGAAATATGTCCTATCGAGATTCCTCTTGATGCCCCGGAGAAACGCCCATCTGTTATCAGAGCGACTTCTTTGTCCAGTCCCCGGCCGGCAATGGCTGACGTAGGCGCGAGCATTTCCGGCATTCCGGGTCCGCCTTTTGGCCCTTCGTAACGAATGACTACGACATGTCCCGATTGTACAGTACCGTCGTTAATTCCTTTTTGCGCATCTTCCTGAGAGTTAAATACAATCGCTTTACCCCGGAATGTTGTAATCGACGGGTCCACCGCGCCAACTTTAATGACCCCGCCATTTGGAGCGATGTTTCCGTAAAGGATGGATAATCCTCCAACTGGACTATATGCCTTCTCCCTTGGCCGTATGACTTCAGGATTGGTAATGACGCTGTCTTTCACATTTTCATAAACGGTTTTGCCAGTAACGGTCAAACGATCACGCTCAACAGCGCCCATCTCGCATAATTCGCGAATGATGGCACTGATTCCACCGGCTTCGTGGACGTCCTGCATCGTGTAGTTAGATGCTGGAGCGATTTTTGACAAATAAGGAACACGTTTGGCTACTTCGTTAATTCTAGATAAATCGTAATCTATTTCTGCCTCGTGTGCAATAGCCAATGTGTGGAGAACCGTATTTGTTGAGCCGCCCATGGCCATATCAAGTGCAAATGCATCATCAATGGTCCGTTCGGTCACAAGGTCTCTTGGCTTGACATCTTCCTTGACCATGCGGATCAAATTTTTGGCGGCTTCTTTGATTAAACGGTGACGCTCATTTGATGTGGCGACAATTGTTCCGTTTCCGGGAATGGTAACCCCCAGCATTTCCATTAAGGAATTCATGGAGTTTGCTGTGAACATTCCGGAACAAGAGCCGCATGTCGGACATGCATTCTGTTCAATGTCTAGCAATTTCTCCGCTGTCATTTTTCCGGCGTGATAGGCTCCGACTCCTTCAAAAACAGAAGTTAAAGTCAACGGATCACCATCTGAAGACATCCCGCCTTCCATCGGACCGCCCGAGACAAATATCGACGGGACATTTGTCCGGAAAGCCGCCATGAGCATTCCCGGTGTGATTTTGTCACAGTTGGGAATATAAAATACACCGTCAAACCAGTGTGCGTTGATAACCGTTTCCGCAGCATCCGCGATCAGTTCCCGGCTGGGCAGTGAATAACGCATTCCAATATGTCCCATGGCAATGCCATCGTCGACGCCGATTGTGTTGAATTCAAACGGAACGCCTCCGGCTTCCCAAATGGCTTCCTTCACCACTTCGGCAAATTCCCGTAAATGCTTATGCCCTGGAATGATGTCAATATATGAATTACAAACACCGATAAACGGTTTATCCAAATCTTTTGTTTTTACACCCGTTGCGTAAAGCAAGCTCCGGTGCGGGGCTCGGTCTATCCCCTTTTTTATCATGTCGCTCCGCATGTCAATCCCCGCTTCCTTCTCTTTTATCTGTCTTAGCTTACATGTAGAGCCTCGTCGTAAACTTTGACTCCGTCTGTTGTTGTTATTTTTCTGAAACTTTCAAGCAAGTCGTTTGTAACCGGGCCAGGTTTTCCGTCTCCGACCACGCGGCCATCAATTTTTACGGCTGCGATGACTTCCGCGGCTGTACCGGTCAAAAATACTTCATCTGCTGTGTAAACATCGTGTAATGTAAAAACAGACTCCAATACTTCATAGCCTTTTTCACGAGCAACTTCGATAATGACATTTCTCGTAACTCCTACGAGCGCTCCAATATGTCCAGGGGGCGTATACAGCTTCTGATCTTTTACGAGAAAGATGTTATCAGCTGAACCTTCCGCCACATATCCCTGATCATTTAACATAAGAGCTTCATGTGCTCCGGCAAGATTCGCCTCTATTTTTACAAGAATATTATTTAAGTAGTTTAAGGATTTTACCATCGGGCTTAAGACATCTGAACGGTTTCTCCGTGTCGAGGCCGTTACGATTTCTATTCCCGATTCATACATTTCCTTCGGGAAAATACGGAGCGGTTCAGCAATGACAATGACAGAAGGTTTTCTGCAGTTTGCTGGATCCAACCCTAAATCCCCGACTCCACGGGAAACAACGAGACGAATATAGGCATCTTTCAGATTGTTTTTCCGGAGAGTTTCTATTAGAACCTGAGTCATTTCCTCTTTCGTATACGGTATATCTATCATCACTGATTTTGCAGATTCGTATAATCTGGTTAAGTGTTCGTTCAGTCGAAATATGTTTCCATTGTATGATCGAACACCTTCGAAAACACCGTCCCCATACAGGAATCCGTGATCATATACCGAAACAACGGCATCTTCTTTCGTTACTAATTCGCCGTCGAGGAAAATCCATTGCTCACTCACCATTTTTCGCCCCTCTCAAACTTACCCATTTACTATACTTTAGTGGGATACATTGTTCTAAATAATACCGTGGTTTCGGGGTTTCGTCAACCATTTTTCAGAATCTTGTAGCTGTTTGAAAGGTAATAAAATAATGTATCCGTTTACAAATATGATCGTATCAATGATCTGTATTTTTGAATTATTTTTGAATAATGATTGGAAAATGCTTCTGAACATTCATTGGGTGAAAGGAGTACCTCAGCTTTTTGATTCCGGCCCTTCTTTACCGCCTTGATCCCGATGGAGATGAGGACTTCTTATGTATCTTACGTAGGAATTTCTCATCGTGGCCAATGTTGCGAAGCTTAGTTCATGGCGGTTGTTTTTCAATCCGAAAGACGCAAGCAGCATGTAGGCCATTCTCTGCGGAAAGAAGCCGGTCTCGTCCAAATAGGGGTCCACAAAAAATTTCCATTTGTTCAAATCTATG
This sequence comes from Siminovitchia sp. FSL H7-0308, assembly GCF_037980985.1. Lineage (NCBI taxonomy): Bacteria > Bacillati > Bacillota > Bacilli > Caryophanales > Bacillaceae > Siminovitchia > Siminovitchia sp. FSL H7-0308. Next base: position 153,636 of record NZ_CP150282.1, on the reverse strand, counting down.
GATATTGCCGCTCGCCATTTGTGAACATCGGCCTTTATTTCAATCATGATGGTTGTTTCAACGTGGAGGGGAGATAAACGGAAGGACTCCGAATGATGAGGGTCCAGAGGAGTGTTGCTAATGAGTGAGTCATAGAAATGAAACTTTGGCTTCATTAGAAATATATGTGTACCCTCAACCCTCGTCCCCTTACAAACCAATGCCATATTTTTTCCTATCAAACCGCCTTTCGCAATTACCTTTTTTATTTTGACAAACGCAGACACTACCATTCACCCCCTTCTCCCGTTACCTTTATCATAGTTAAAAGTACCCATAAAGAAAACAGACTTTTATTGTATAATTCTCATTATTTTAAAATGAAATAGGAAATTTTATTACAAAATTGAATATCAAGCTTTCGAGAAGAAAAAACCCGTTATGTTTAGACAAAAAAGTTAACGGGGGATGACGATGGCTTTTCATGAAGAGTTAAGGAAATATCGCGTGGAAATATTAAAATTAAGCCAGGAAGAGGCCATACGCCGTCTTCATATCAGCCAAACCGCCCTTTCTTTTTATGAGACAGGAAAAAGACAAATTACAATAGACATGTTAAAAGATTTTAAACGTGCCTATTCCATTCCCGATGAGCAATTGATGCGGATGATGTTTGGTGATCCGACAGGAAAAGAATACCCGCCCCTTGTTTTGCGGGAACATTCCCGAGATGCCGATATGCAGCGCGTCATTGAAATGCTTCAAAAAAATCCGAAATTGCTAAGCGCTCTTGTCAATTTGTCGTATGCATCCGAGAAAACCCAAAAAGCGCTCACTGAGCTCCTTCCTCACCTGCTAAAATTTAATGAAAATCAATAGAAGGTTTCTCAGCTTTTTAAGACCCAAGTCTTTTTTTAGGGAAGCTATATTTACGAACAGGATGCGGTTTCACAACGCAAGATCACGGAAACAAACAGAAAAAGAAGCTGCGACGAACGATAAAAACCGAACCTCTGCTTTGGCTGAACTGCTCCCCTTTTAGCATCCAGGTTTTCAATTTTTTACCTGTCTGCTTAAAGGAGAGCATATCGGGCCGGGGTTCGGTTTTATATTTATCTTTTCAATTTTTCGGCAGCACCCTCATCCAAGATGACCCAAGCGTGTTCATGCTTTTGCAAAACAGACGCTGGACAATCGACCGATACGGGACCTTCTACCATCTTGCGCACAGCATCTGCTTTTCCTTCTCCAAACGCAAGCATGATAATTTCCTTGGCAGCCATGATTGATGAGATGCCCATTGTAATGGCCTTAGTGGGGACTTCTTCGTCCTTTTCAAAGAATCGTTTGTTTGCTTCACGTGTAGAAGGGGTCAGTTCGGCAACATGAGTAAGAGAATGGAAGGATGTTCCCGGTTCGTTGAAGCCGATATGGCCGTTGGGGCCGATTCCCAATATTTGCAAATCAACGGGATTTTCTTTGAGGATTTGCTCGTATCGCTCACATTCTTCCTGCGGGTCTTCTGCCATTCCATTTGGTAGATACGTATTTTTAAAGTTCATGTATTTAAACAATTCTTCTTGCATGTAATAATTGTAACTTTGAGGACTATCCGGCGAGAGCCCGATATATTCATCCAGATTTACTGTCGTGACATGGGAAACATCCCATCCTGAAGTACGAATCTTCTCATACAATTTTAGGGGCGTGCTTCCCGTTGCCAAACCAAGTGTCTTCAGCCCATTTCCGAAGCTTCTTTTAAAAATATCATATGCCTGTTCTGTTGCCTCTACAGCGGTTTTACATATTAACACGTTCATTCAAGCTTCCTCCTTTACATGCCGATCTTCTCATTGAAGTCCTGAGGTTTTAAAGGGTGGCGCATATCTGTCAGCACCCAGACATTTATCCTTCCTTAAAACTCAGTATGACATTTTTTTATTATAGCAGTCCCTCTTTTTTTATGACAATGAGAAAATCAACCAGCACGTAACACATCGTCATGAAAGCTCATCATGATCAGAAAAAAAGCTTGCCCTGTATACAGACAAGCTGTCTTCAAATTTTATTTTATTCCATCAAGTGCCTGTTTCAAATCAGCCCAAATATCTTCCCAAGCTTCTAAACCGACGGACAGCCGGATCAATGTGTCGGAAATGCCCATCTTTTCACGCTCATCCTTCGATATTCCGGCATGGGTCATCGATGCGGGATGTTGAATAAGCGTTTCGGTGTCTCCCAGACTGACCGCGAGCTTGATGAGCTGTACGCGGTTTAAAATAGCCTGCGCCTCTTCCTTCGTACCTTTCACTTCAAAGCTGATCATGCCGCCCGAACGTCTCATCTGCTTTTGGGCTAATTGATATTGTGGAAACTCCTCATCCCCGGGATAAAACATTTTTCCGACTTTTGGATGTGATTTTAATGTTTCAGCAATTTTTTTAGCATTGTCGCAGTGGCGGTCTAATCTGACTGCCAGCGTTTTTAAACCACGTATGAGCAACCATGCGTCAAATGGAGAAATAATCCCTCCGATATCTTTTCTGACAGACGCGGCCATTTCCGCCATCTCTTCCTTGTCGGCCCCAACGATAATTCCGGCAATGACATCCCCGTGGCCTCCAATATATTTGGTGGCACTGTGCACAACATAGTCACAACCAAGTGTTAGCGGCTGCTGTAAATACGGGGAGCAGAACGTGTTGTCCACAACCACTCGAATACCATGTTCTTTCGCCACTTTTACAATCATTTCGAGATCGACAAGCTTCATGGTCGGGTTAATCGGCGTTTCAACATAAATAACCGCAGTTTCTGGGCGAATTGCATTACGCAACGTTTCTTCGTCATCCATATTGATCAAGTCATGGTCTATTTCATACTTTTGCTTTAACAGTTGTAAAAGCCCAAACGTACAACCATAAATGCCATCCGAACATAAAATGTGGTCATGGGATTTCGTTAAATGAAATAATGTGGCGCTTACTGCAGCCATTCCTGAAGTAAAAGCGAGTGCGGCTGCCCCATTTTCCAGCGCCGCCATTCTTTCTTCCAGTATGGCAATGGTCGGATTGCCAAACCGTGAATAAATATGCCCTTCTGATTCACCGGCAAAACGGGACTCCCCTTCTTCCGCTGTCGGGAAAGAGAACGTTGATGTTTGGAATAAAGGCGGGGTCAGGCTGCCTGAATGCTCTAACGGGTTATACCCCGCGTGTATTACTTGTGTCTCAATATTGTTATTCTTTTTCACTTTATAACCTCCTGGAATACATCTCTTCTTTCATTTTATGATATCACCCTCAGGATGAAAAGAATTACATTTCGTAGCTATTGGAAATATATGGTTTCTTTATTAAAATAATGTAACATTTTGTATTATTTTCATGAAATGTGGATTTTTTATGTTAAACTGGCTGAAAAGCCATTCAAAACTTAGGGGGAATACAAATATGAGGAAAAAGCTGGTAGGCGCTGCTACGGTAGCTATTATGGCGACTACTTTTGCTGGAAAAGCCTCTGCATCATCTTACGAGGTTAAGCCGGGGGACAGTCTTTGGAAAATAGCTAATCAGTTTAAAACTAGCGTATCCCGTCTCAAGGAAATAAACAAATTAAATACCGATATTATATTCCCAAAGCAAGTATTGAAAATTGACGCCACATCTACATCAAACCAATCGGCAGCACCCGCCGCAAGACCATCTTCTTCCAGTACTGGAAGTTCTTCCGGATCAAGCGCTACATATACCGTCAAGTCCGGAGATTATTTAATTAAAATAGCAAACATGCACAATACGAGCGTCGCTCAATTAAAATCTTTGAACGGCTTACGTTCGGATCTTATTCGAGTCGGGCAAGTTTTGAAAGTGTCTGGAAGCGCAAATGGATCACCTGCTCAAAACTCACCGGCACCAACACCAGCACCAAGCTCGGGTTCCGGTAACAGCGGTGGAACATATAAAATTGTGGCTGGAGATACATTAAGCAAAATTGCCGCCCGTTATGGGACAACCGTTAACCGTCTTAAACAGATAAACGGGCTGAGATCTGACTTGATTTTTGCCGGACAAACACTGAAAGTAAGCGGTGGGACATCACCAGGAAGCAGCCAACCCCCGCAACAAGCCAGCCCGGCCCCAACCAAGCCGCAGCCTGTTAAACAAACCGGATCGGGCGTCATTGATACCGCAAAGAGTTTGGTTGGAACGAAATATGCTTGGGGAGGATCTTCACCTGCCGGATTTGACTGCAGCGGCTTTATTCACTACGTATTTAAACAGTCAGGAAAAAGCATTAGCAGAACAAGCGCAGAAGGATATTATAACCGTTCTTATTTTATAAACAACCCACAGCCAGGGGATTTGGTTTTTTTCAAAAATACATATAAAAGTGGTATTTCCCATCTTGGGATTTATATTGGCGGCGGACAATTCGTCCACGCCGGCAGCAATGGCGTAGAAATTTCAAATGTAAACAATTCTTATTGGAAGAGCAAATTTGACAGTTATAAAAAGTTTTATTAATCACTTTTCCCGCAGCAATTGATAAGCTGCGGTTTTTTGTTGTGATCATTCCGTAGAATTCTTTTTTACGAATAAAATACCGTTTTTACCCGAATAATAAACATCATTTATAACTCTGGGGGAGTGTTTAAATGGTCAGAAAAATATTGATGATGTTGCTATTATTCGGGCTACCCTTTTCCACTCCTTGGAAAGAAGAAGATAACGAAGCGAGCAAGAAGCAAAAGAATGTCATCTTTATGGTGATGGATGGTACAAACGCCGACGTGATCACATTGGCGAGACATTATAAAGGAGAGCCGCTCGCACTCGATTCCATCTTAACTGGCGGCGTACAAACATATTCCTACCAATCCGCGATTACAGATTCGGCCGCAGCAGCCTCCGCCATGGCCACCGGTCATAAAACGCTAAAAGATTATATAGGGATGGTGCCCTATCAAGACACTGATGGAAAAATAAGAGGACGTCCAGTAGCAACCATACTGGAAGCAGCGAAAGCGAAAGGACTTGCAACTGGCATTGTAGCTACTTCCCCTGTCCAGCATGCCACTCCGGCCGCTTTTTCATCCCACACAATGAGCCGTGATAACATGCATGAAATCGGCCAACAGCAAGCACACCAAAACATCGACATCCTGCTGGGCGGCGGCAAAAAATATGCATTTGTTAATGAAAACAGGGATGTTCGTATGGTCCAGACAAAATCCGAATTGCAAAAAGCAAAAGAAAACGAGCTATACGGCTTTTTTGCCGAAGAAGACTTGGCGTACGACCTCGATCGGCCAACGCTGAATCCGGAACAACCATCCCTCGTTGATATGACAAAAAAAGCTTTAGGCGCGCTATCCAATCATCCGGAAGGTTTTTTTCTATTTATTGAAGGAAGCAAAGTGGATTATGCAGCACATAAAAACGATCCAGTAGGCATGATAAGCGAGGTACTGGCTTTTGATGCAGCAGTAAAGGAAGCGCTGGCATTTGCCAAGAAACATCGGAACACGCTTTTAATCGCAGTTGCCGATCATGGGAACAGCGGTTTAACGATGGGAAATGAGCAAACAGACGAAACATATGCCGAGACGCCGGCGGAAAAGTTTGTCGCCCCCTTAAAAAAAGCCTCATTAACTGTCACGGGAGCTGTTTCGCAATTGAAACATGACCGCTCCAATTTAGAAGAAGTCCTCCATCTTTATGGTTTGGACAATCTAGCCCAAAGTAACATCAAGAAGATCAAGGAAAGCAAAGACATTGAAAAGGAACTTGTCACCCTGATGGCAGAACGGGCACATCTTGGATTCACCACTCGCGGCCACTCTGGAGAGGACGTTTTTCTATACGCATACGGGCCCAAAAAGCCTACCGGGCTCATTAATAATACCGACCTTCCCGCCAAAGTAGTGGCACATCTGGAGCTTGGCTCCCTTTCTGAGTTCACGAAAAAAAGATTCATCCCTGCCCAACAATATTACGAAAATAAAGGATATGAAACGAGGAGTGAAAGAAAAGCGAATAGCGGCGACGTATTTATTGCCAGGAAAGGAACTACTGTTGTCGAATACCCTGCTAATCAAAATAAAAGAAAAGTAAATGGCCGTGAAGAAACATTGCCCGGCATTGTCGTTTTTAACGGGCACACCTTTTGGATCCCTAAATGAAACCACTATGTTACGGAAGAAAAGTAAATGGATCGAACTCAATGCATCCAGGCGGCAAGCACTCAGCCTGGATGTCTTTATCATACCACAACATGAATGGTTCCATGAGAAAAAAGACCAGCTTTTACCTGCTGGTCTGCCAAAATGAGGATATGATGCGGAGAGTTGATATAGAAAGGATAGAATCAACCATTATTGTTATTTTTTCTCGAGGGAAATATGTTGTTTGGAAAGAGTGGGATGGCCGGGAAAATGTTCATGCAAAAGCTCAAGCTGGTAAACCCGATCAGTGAGAGAATGGATTTTTTCGTTGGCTTTGCCCAGCATAAAAATGAGGTCGCTGATCAGTATTTCCAGCGATTGATACGTGGGGACCTGCTTCAAACATTCACCTCCTTAAACTCAAGCGTTTCAGCAGGCGATTTTGAAGGACTTTCACGTGCCGGCTTTCCGCCCATAAACTTGACAGAATCCGCCATTACCTCGGTCACATATACTCTTTTCCCATCTTGGTCCTCATAATATCTCGTTTGAATTTTACCGATTACACCAATGACGGACCCTTTACTGCAATATTTGGCAGTGTTTTCTGCGGTCTTATTCCATAAAGTACATAGAACGAAGTCTGCGTCATATTCACCATTGGCATTTTTATAATGGCGGTTTAAAGCGAGCATAATGTTGAGCACAGCCCTCCCCTCCATTGTATACCGCAGCTCGGGATCCTTTGTCAGCCTGCCTACCAACGTTACTTGGTTAATCAATCAATCACCCCTTTCATTATTTTCATACTTAGTATATAAGGTCCAATTACCTGTTGTAAAATAGGAAAAATTCATTTTTTCGTGAAAACTCCCTCCGAAAACTAGAAAATCTTCTTAGAACTGATCGCTTTACTCCGGATTTTGGATGCCAAACAATAAAAATAAATCAATTTACATGTTTCTTTTCATAGGCAAAAACCGGATATCACAATACAACGGATGGGTTAAGTGTTATAATTTTATAAAAGAAACGTATGGAGGAGACGCGATTTGAAAACCTTTAAAATCGTTGCCCTGCAAGTTTTAGAGGAAAAACATGCCAAAAACATACCGTTGAAGGATGGTTTAATCATCAATAAAGAAAATGAAGATGGGAGCTGGGTGATTGAAGCATTTATCGATGCACAATATAAACCGTATTTCGAAAAGTTGCGTGAACAAAATATGCCGCTTGAAATCCGGGTTATCATTACCCATGCAGCCAATGATCCGGCCCCATTCACTGTAAAAATACACCAGATCGTGGATATGGAGGAACATATTAGTGTGCTCTTCTCCGGTCGCTTGAGTAAAAGGCGCAATGAGTATTTGGAACTTCTCCTCGACGATTTGATTAAAGAAGGCTTGGAAGGTGAAGAACTGCTGGCCGAATTTAAAGTAAGAATGAAGATAGGGAAAAAACCTGTTGGCAGCATCAAAAAGTCAAAATAAAAAAAGCAGGGCATTGACCCCGCTTTTTTATTGATTGTTTTCGTTGTCATCCATGTTCGGATCGTTATTTAAATCATTATCCGCATCATTCATCTTGCCGTTGTCATCGAGGTTGTTACCGTCATTGTTGTCGTTGTTGTTATTGTTGTCTCCGTCATTTACACCATTGTTGGTGTCGTTCGTTCCGTTATTATCCTCGACTACCCCGTTGTTATTATCGTTCGGCTCCTTGTCATTGTCATTATTTGCGCATCCAACTAACAGCAATGACGCAAGTACTGCTCCTCCAATCATTTTTGACACTTTTGGACTCATTTGGTAAGCTCCTTTCAGATTTTATTCGTCCCGCATAATTCCGGGCAGATCGGCATTGCCGATTTTCCGTTTTCTGTTGGACCCTTTTAGGCCTGACATTAGCTTTCCCAAAATCCCCAAAATACTTCAAAAAAATATGTTAGAAAGGAATAATTCACAAAAAAATACCCTCTCTGCTTTTTTATAGCCGTTATTCTCCTAGGGCAAACATGATTTCCGTTTCACAAACGACTTCATTATTGACGGTGGCAATCCCTTTTCCTTTGCCGACCGGCCCTTTGACACGGATCATCTCCACTTCCAGTCTTAACCGATCTCCAGGTTTTACTTGCCGTTTGAAACGGCATTTGTCAATTCCGCCAAAAAAAGCAAGTTTTCCCCTGTTTTCCTCCTTTTTAAGCATCGCAACAGCCCCTACCTGCGCCAATGCTTCTACGATAAGGACTCCGGGCATAACAGGATAGTCCGGGAAATGCCCGTTAAAAAAATCCTCATTCGCCGTTACATTTTTTATGCCAACAGCCCGTTTTCCTTCTGCCACTTCCAAAATTTGGTCAATAAGTAAAAATGGATAACGGTGAGGAATAATTTCTTTTATTTGGTTAATATCAAGCATATTTCGACTCCTCCTCATATTAAAAAAAGCTGGGACATAAGCAAATACGAAATAGCAAAAGCCGAACAATTCATTTATAATTGTTCGGTTTAGTTGTGTTAAAAAAATCCCTATCATCGCTACGTCAACATATTTTGCTTTCCGCGGGCACGGCTTCAGCTTCCTCGGAAAGCAAAGATCGCTTTCCTGCGGGATCTTCAGCTCGAGCTATTCCCGCAGGAGTCTACATATGTTGACTACGCTAAAAGCTTGCGTATATGATACACTGGGACAATTTATCCGGCATGTAAGGTGCCGTATGACTCCCACTTCAAAATCTTGAGTGAATACAAAAGGGCTAAGTAGGAGATAACGGCACCTAAATGCCCGATTGGTTCAACTAGCAATGAATGGTTTCACTTTATTGTTCGTTTTTTCATCAGCTGATTTAGTTGTGTCCCAGTCTCATCAACGATCTTTATTTACTAAATCAATAATATGGGTCCAAGTTGATTTTTTCAAGGCATCCTGCGGCTTTCCATCTCCAATGACACTGTATCCGACGACTACCCCAGTTATCAAGCAGATGAAAATGGAAAGAAGGACAATGATCGTCCGCAACCAAATGGGAATGAGACGTACTTTAATTTTTTCCGGGGAACGTTCCTTTTTTTTCTCTTCATGCCGCTTTTCTTTTTTATGGATCGCTTTTGCTTCTTCTTTACGTAAAAATTTAGCTGACATAGTAGAACCCCTTCGTATCGGCCGATCGAGAGTTACCTGATCCCATTCACTAGTCCCATCATTTGGTCGGCAAGCGTTACAGTTCTTGATTGAAATTGCATTGAACGTTGTGCAGTCATTAAGTCAGTCATTTCTTTTCCGATATCAACATTGGATAACTCCAGTGCGCCCGATTGCATGGAAATTTCATTGTTTCTTGCCCCATTTAATTCCGTATATATTATATTCGGGTTTACTGCCCCTTCCAAATCAGCCGGAATCCCAATAAGCGAATTGCCTTTTTGCTCCATAAATTGTGGATTGTTTAACGAAATAACGCCCAAACGGAAGTTCATTTGCTGTCCGTTTGCCAACCGGGCTTCAAACAAGCCCGGCTGTATCATCGTCCACTGTTCCACTTTAGCCGGAACAGTGATGGTCTGATTGTCTTCCGTAAGAACGGGATTTCCTTCTTTCGTCGTCAAGATATACTCGCCGTTCCCATTCAATTGAAATCCAAGTTCGCCATCTCTGGTAAACTGGATGGAGCCATCTTGGGCACGCACTTTTAAATATTGATTCTCTTTTGTAAAAGCAATATCCAACTGGCGCTCGGTTGATTTTAAAGGCCCTTGTGCAGCAATCATGGCTGTTTGTGATAATCTGGCACCGACTGATTGACGTATTCCGAAAGCAGATGTTCTTCCGACTTCAGCTGCTGTATTGGGCTGATTGTTTATTTGCTGGGCTATTAAGTCAGCGAAAGAAGCTTCTCGTCTTTTATAACCGGTGGTGCTTGAATTGGCGATGTTATTGCTAACCAATTCAACTTGCTGTTGCAACTGATTTAATGTGTTTACTGCTGTAATCATTGTTCTATTCACTGTACATTCACCTTCTTATTATCCATTGAGCCTTCCAATTTCATTGACTGCTTTGTCCAGGCTTTTGTCATAAGCTTGCAGCACTTTTTGATTGGCTTCAAAAGCGCGATATGCGGTCAGCATGTCAGTCATGGATCTTGTTAGATCAACATTCGATCCTTCAATGAAGCCTTGGGAAACCTCATATGTTTGGTTTGCCGCCAGCGGCAGAAGCTCCCCGTTCTCTGTTCTATACATTCCGTCTCCCTCTTTAAGAAGGGTTTCCGGATTTTCAGATACAGCCAGACGGAGCCGTGCGACCTGAGCTCCATTTTCAATAATTCGGCCTTCTCCGTCGACTTGAAATTGATCGCTGTTCAAGAGAATCCGATTTGAGTTTTCATCCAAGACATAATACCCGCTTTCTGTCGTTAAGTACCCGGATGAATCAACAGTGAAACGGCCATTTCTTGTATATTTTACTTGGCCGTCTTGCTCAATCGAAAACAGGACGTTCCCCATCCCGCGGTCCGACAAAGCTAAATCGGTTGTGCGGTCTGTCTGCCGCAAATCCCCCTGTATAAAACGGGGAATGATTTCTTGAACATATACTCCGGTATTTAGTGATCCCACCCGCTGGTTCCGTGTCATGCCCGACGAATCAATCCTGTCCAACAACATTTCTGGAAAGGCCCGGGAGTATGCATGGTCGGCTTTATAGCCTGGTGTTTGCGCATTCCCCATATTATTGGACAACAACTCTGTTTTCCGCTGTGAAGCATACATGCCTGATGCGGCAGTATATAAGCCTCTTAACATAAATACGCCTCCTTGTTAAACGAAACTTCTCTTGGCAATTCTGTCTATACTTTCAAGCATGATCCCAGTACCTGCCGCAACAGCATCCATCGGATGCTCTGCAATTAGAACCGGGACCCGGAGCTCTTCAGCAAGCAACTGGTCGATTCCATGTAAAAGGGCTCCCCCGCCAGTAAGAATGACCCCTCTGTCGATAATGTCAGCAGAAAGCTCGGGCGGTGTTTTTTCAAGCACATTTTTTGCAGCCTGAACAATGACATCCACGGATTCTTTTAATGCACATTCGATTTCACCAGAACGTACAGTAATCGTCCTTGGCAGTCCTGTTACCATATCACGGCCGCGTATTTCCATTTTTTCATCTCTGGACCCCGGAAATACCGTTCCGATCTCCACTTTGATGTTTTCTGCTGTTCTTTCACCAATTAAGAGCTTGTACTCTTTCTTTATGTAATTCAATATGTCATTGTCAAAATTGTCTCCGGCCATTTTAATCGATGCGGATGTAACAATATCACCCATGGACAGAACCGCCACATCCGTTGTTCCTCCGCCGATGTCAATGACCATATTTCCGCTTGGCTGGAAAATATCCATTCCTGCTCCAATCGCGGCTACCTTCGGTTCTTCTTCCAAATACACTTTTTTTCCACCGCTTTTTTCAGCAGCTTGCCTGATTGCTTTTTGTTCCACACTCGTAATATTTGTTGGACAGCAAATCAGAATGCGTGGCTTGGATAAAAAGCCCTTGACATTTAACTTGTTGATAAAGTGCTTTAACATGGTTTCAGTAACATCAAAATCGGCAATGACTCCATCTTTTAAAGGACGGATTGCGACAATGTTTCCGGGTGTGCGGCCAACCATGCGTCTAGCTTCTTCTCCGACCGCGAGTACCCTGTTTAAATTGCGGTCTATAGCCACTACAGACGGTTCATTTAATACAATGCCCTGTCCCTTTACATGTATTAAAACGTTTGCCGTCCCCAAGTCAATGCCGATATCTTTTGCGAACATTCGAATCCCTACCTTCAATATTTAAATAAAAAAGTTATGTATGTAATTCGTCCTATGTTAGATTTCCCTAATGTAATATTTTATCATACCTTTGAAATGAAAAGGAGATCGTTTACAAAAAACTTGACAAGTTTTTTGATTTTCTTACACAAAATGACAAGTGCAAAAAGGACTGGGACATAAGCAAATCCGAAATAGAGAAAAGGGGCTGGGACATAAGTTGAAAGCTGATTCATATTCGTAAAAATCGTGAGAAAAACCCGCGTGAAATCAAGGTTTTAAACTTGATTCCATGCGGTTTACTTCATTTTTACAGGGTTTTGTCCCAGATTAGCCACATAGCAAAGAAGTTAATGAGTCATATTTTATCTAATGAAAACTGATGAGGATTATAAAGAAGCTTGATGATCCAAATTTACAATTTTGAATCATCAAGCTTTTTTGTCATGCCTAATTTTCACTGAGAAAATGGATGGAATATACCAATAACAGTATTGACTTTATATAGTTAGCCTTGCCTTCTGACATGAAGAAGATTGCCATCCATCCAGACGCGCAAGTATAGGTGGGCGGAAGTCGTTTTCAAATAGATGCATTCTATATACTTAGATATAAAGAAAGCTTGTAGAGAAAAAATACTTATTTTCACTACAAGCTGAGAAGGCATTTTGCCTTATTTCAAATTATTTTTGCAATTCTGCCTTTTTATATTTTTGCTTTGTCGCTTCTCCTCCTCGTAAATGCCTGATTGATTTATGGTACTCTAATATACTTTTGACTTGAACGGCTAATTCCGGATTGATTTCCGGCAGCCGCTCGGTTAAATCTTTGTGGACAGTACTTTTGGATACGCCAAACTCCTTCGCAATCATGCGAACTGTTTTTCTCGTCTCCACGATATACCTTCCAATCTTGATTGTACGTTCTTTGATGTAATCGTGCACACCACTCGCCCTCCCTGAATTGGATGTGAGGAGTGTGAAATGAGACTCGTTTTATCAAAAAGTTGCTGGGTCTGCTTTTTCGGAAACAAGCATACTGCGCGGCTGGAGAATCACTTTTTACAAGAAAATTACTTTTACAGGAATTAAACAAATATTTAACAGAATGTGGGATCCATATTAACGATTACTCACCTCAAGCACTCTCTATTTTTTGTTGGTGTTTGTATCATCTTATTTGTCCTGCACGTGATATATGCTCGAAATAGCCAATAAGGACAAGGATAGGAGAAAATTCATTCAAATAATAAGCGCTTGCAAACACTTACGTAAAAAACAAAGTGAAATTGCAATGAAGAGGGGTATGTGATGTCGCGTCTTAGGTCTCCGGGTTCATTCTTCCACGCTCAGAAGTAGCAGAAAAGCAGAAGCGCCCGTTTAGCAACGTACCCAATGACTGCAATCAGCCGAAAGAAGCCCATCAGATATGGAGCGTGCAGGCGCCGCTACACGACGAAGCATTCCTAACCTGCAAAACTCTAAACCCTAGATCAAAAGCGCAACAAAGGCTAAGATCAAAGCGTCCTGTTGGCAAGATGAAGCGGGAACGTGCTAGAAAGCTTACGCTTTTTCTTGGTGCGATTTACGATGCCGAAACTTCCTTTTCGGTGCACTCATACGACCTGTACGCCGCAACACCTTTGTGATCGCCCCTTTCAAAAACTGCGATGTGTCGCTGCCATCGTTTTTTCTTTTGCAGTTCCGAACAAATCGGGCGTTTGGGCAGTTGAGCCCCATTTGCAACGATCACTTCACCTTGATTTCTTTATGAAAAATAAAAAAGACAAGCGCATCTGCTTGCCTCCTATTTTGATTATATTATTCTTCCGTTTCTTTTTCTGGTTGTAATTCTTTTCCGGTTTCTGTTTGTTCATCATCTGAACCACCGGTGCTTTCATTCATTTTTTCATCGTCTGAACCACCGGTGCTTTCATTCGCTTTTTCTTCTTCTGAACCACCGGTGCTTTCATTCGCTTTTTCTTCTTCTGAATCACCGGTACTTTCATTCACTTTTTCTTCTTCTGAACCACCGGTACTTTCTTCAACCTCGTTATTTTTTTCACCGGACGTATCAGCCGGTTTTTCTACTTTTTCAAAAGCGGTAAATGGCTGGCCAAAGAAATCAATCGGGTTGAGTGCCGTATTGTCTTTTCTAATCTCAAAATGAACATGATTTTTCGCTTCTTTATTAAGCTGGCTCGTTCCAGAAGTTCCAAGGACATCTCCTTGTTTTACATTATCTCCGGACTTCACTTTCATGTCTTTTACAGATTGATAAATGGTTTTGACGGCATTGTCATGCTCGATTTCGATGACATTTCCAAGCAGGGAGTCTTGTCTTGCGGAAACCACTTTTCCGCTAAGTGAAGCAACCACTTCAAATTCTTTCCCATCTTTCATGGCAATGTCAACACCCATGTTTGGACGGTATGTGCTTCCATCAACGACGAGTGCAGCTTCTTGCTCTTCCATGGATGCATTTGTATCGAAAAATTGCGTGACAATTTGAGCTTCATCTTCGTTTTTGACAGGCATTGCGACATTTTCAAAAGCCTGGTTCACTTCAATGGCTGAATCCTCGCCTGACATTCCCGTTAAATCTTGGCTGTCTTTAGCCAGGTTTTGATCATCCGTTGTTTTATTTCCTGCCGTTTGATACCAAAACAGCACCGAAATGAGCAATGCAGCACTTGCAAGATAAATGGCCGGAAACACCCACCGCTTTTTAAAAAAGTTTTTTAGAGAAGATCGTTTCTTTTCTTCCTCTCTCATTTTCATCACCTCTGCCATCATTGTGAACAAAAAGGCAGAATTATATACTCAAAAATGAGAAATTAACATCTTATTTTTCCGAAATACTAAAAATTTATTCATCGAATGGAACATGTAATTTTATCAAAGGTACAAAAAATCCGGCCTCATGTCGAGGCCGGCTCGTTATTGACTGCTTGCCATGATTTTATCAAAGTAGCTGTTGGCATTTGAAATGGAAATTCCTTGATAATAGTGGCGGACAATTTCCTCATATTTTTTTCCTTCTTTAGCCATTCCATTGGCACCGTATTGACTCATCCCCACTCCATGTCCATAGCCTTTTGTTGAGACAATGATCGTGTCTCCTTTCCTTTTCCAACTAAAATCAGTTGACTGAAGACCGAGTTTTTCACGAATTTCCCTGCCGGTAAATGTTTTTCCCGCAATGGACACTTCCGCCACTTTTTTTCCCGATGTTCGCTTTGTGACCGTGCCCACATCATTGCTGTTCTCAAGACGAATGTTCAACTTTTGTTGAAACTCTTGAACACTAAACACTTTTCTGTCCTGAAACTTCGGTGAGTCGGCATCCCAGGGACTTTCTACACTTTTTAAATAAGGAACGGAATTGCTCCAATATTCTTCCGCATTTTCTGTGTAACCGTTGCTGGTTGAAAAAAAGGAGGCATTAATCGGTTTGTCTTGATACGTAAGTATTTTTCCTTTAGTCGCCTCGACGGCTTCTTTAATCTTTTTCATTTTCCAATCAAATTCTTTTCCCCAAAGCTGTTTTAATTCTTGTTTATTTTTATACACTTGATGGTTGACAGTGTCCGAAACATCGGCATTTTGCGGAATACGATCGTCTTTTGAACTTAGAAGATGATTGACGATGTACGTTCTTGCGGTTAAAGCTTGTGCTTTTAGGGCCTCTTCTTCAAATTCCGCAGGCATTTCCGATGCGACCACCCCTTCTACATATTCTTCCAGCTGGAGCTTTTCCACTGTATTCGTCGCTGTACGCAAAACAGCGACTTCTGCAGCCGGATTGGCTTTATCAACGCTTTGCTCGGTAGAACTTTTTTCTTCATCCAGTTTGGCCCCTGCTCTTTCATTGGAATAAGGCAAGACAAGTAAAGAAGGAATTAAGAAAGAAACTACTAATACAAGAAAGGAAATGACTAAAGCTGTTTTCAGTGATTTCATGCCCGATGCCTCCAATATGAAATTAGAGCGGCCCGGATTGACCGCCTTAATTCAACTTATTCAAGAGGACAAGCATTTATGCTTATGTACGACAGAGAGTCTGGACACAACTAAATCAGCTGATGAAAAAACGAAGAATAAAGTAAAACTTCATTCAATAGGGCTCCTACTGAATGTTAGTTGAACCAATCGGGCATTTAGGTGCCGTTTTCTCACACTTAGACCTTTTGTATTTACTCAAGATTTTGAAGGGGGAGTCTCTTACGGCACCTTACATGCCGGATAAATTGTCCTAGGTATCATACGCAAGCTTATAGCGTAGTCAAAATAGGTAGACTCATGCGGGAATAGCTCGAGCTGAAGATTCCGAAGGAAAGCGACCTTTGCTTTCCGAGGAAGCTGAAGAGACCTGCGGAAAGCGAAATATGTTGACGTAGCGATGATAGGGATTTTTTTAACACAAATAAACCGAACAATTATAAATGAATTGTTCGGTTTTTGCTATTTCGTATTTGCTTATGTCCCAGCCCCTTATGATCAATCGATTCATTAGGGGTTTAAGCTTATGTTGGGCTGGAAGTGTTGTTCTTCCAAACCAAACTCATCTGCTTCAACTTGAACACGTTCAATATCGGCTCCGAGCATTTGCAGCTTTTTATGAAAATCCAAGTAGCCACGGTCTAAGTGCTTTAATTCTGTTACGCGTGTATAGCCTTCGGCCTTAAGTCCGGCAATGATGAGTGCGGCGGCTGCCCGCAAATCGGTTGCCGCGACTTCTGCACCTTGCAAGTTGCTCGGTCCTTCAATGATGACCGAACGCCCCTCTATTTTGATATTGCTGTTCATTCTGCGGAATTCTTCCACATGCATAAAACGGTTCTCAAATACAGTTTCCGTAATGACACTTGTACCCTGTGCACAAAGCAATAGCGCCATCATTTGAGATTGCATGTCTGTCGGAAAGCCCGGGTAAGGCATCGTTTTAAGATCGACAGCCTTTAGTTTATCCGGACCTATCACCCGAAGCCCATCTTTTTCTTCGACTATTTCTACATTCATTTCTTGAAGTTTGGAGATAAGAGAAGCAAGATGCTCTGGAACTGCTCCATTTACAACAATATTGCCTCCGGTTATGGCTCCGGCCACCATGAAAGTCCCGGCCTCTATCCGATCTGGAATGATCGTATGGTCGGCTCCATAAAGCTTTTCGACTCCCTCAATTTTAATCGTTGCTGTTCCGGCGCCTTTTACAACGGCTCCCATTTTATTTAGATAATTGGCGAGGTCAACAATTTCCGGCTCCTTCGCGCAATTTTCCATAATGGTTGTGCCTTTGGCCAAAACGGCGGCCATCATGATATTTTGAGTTGCACCGACACTGGGAAAATCCAGGTAAATTTTTGCACCTTTTAACTGGGTTGCTGATGCTTCAATGAAGCCATTACCGACTTCAACAGAGGCTCCCAACGCTTCAAATCCTTTTAAATGAAGGTTAATGGGACGAGATCCGATCGCACATCCTCCTGGAAGTGCAACCCGTGCCTTTCCTTGTCTGGCCAAGAGAGAACCCATGACAAGAACGGAAGCTCTCATTTTACGAACATATTCAAAAGGCGCTTCATGTTGCAATTCATCCGAAGCATCGACATATACCGTTTTATTCTCAAAATGTACTTTTGCATTTAAATGACGCAACACTTCACCAATTGTAAATACATCGGAGAGAGTCGGTACATTTCGTATGATACTTTTTCCTTCGCTAGCCAATAGGGATGCAGCGATAACAGGCAAGACAGCATTCTTGGCGCCTTCTACAACTACGGTGCCGCTGAGCCTTTTTCCGCCGCGGACGATGATTTTTTCCAAGAGTGTTCCCCTCCGCGTCCATTTTCTTAATATTAATATTCATTTGTTAAGATGGGTGTGCCTATCACGAAGGATGTGCTTCCCGTCTCGTTATTGCGCAGTCCGATCTGCAGATTCATTTCATGTTCAGTTAGCGAAATTGATTGTGAAAAAAGAGAGGAGTTAGCAGAAATAGAGTAAAAATCTTTTTCTTTTAGCGCCTCTTTTTCCTCAGCCTGGAAAAATAGCAGCAAATCGTTTGCCAAATTTCCGGTATCTTCATTGAATACGCCTTTGATACAAGAGAAAACAAGTACATTATTTTCAAATAATTGGTCTGTTCTGGACTGGAGGATTTTTTCTATTTTCTTGGAAATGCGGGTGTTCCACACCTTCCCCGTCACTTCGTATAAACTATAAGATGAACCTCCGTCTTCCATGGTGACTACTTTGATCGTTTCTCGAAAGTCGTCATGTTCCATACGCCCCGTCACGTTGTCTAAACCGTTCTCTGAAGAAACAGTCCAAACCCATCCGGGAAACTGACTTTTCAAATTATGTATGAACCGATCCTTTTCCGAAAGATCAATCGTTTCTCTTGTATGTAGAGACCATTCAATGATCGCACCTGAATTTTGGGAAACCCCACGTGCCAAGTGATCCATGTCCATATTTCCATAATTGGCCGCATTGGTGTTATTCCCGATAAAAGAGGCAATCAAACTGATCATAACCATCATTTGCAAAAAAAGAAAGAAATATTCTTTTCTCATCGTATTTCCCCTCCCTGATACCAGTGTTGCCACCAAGAAGGATGTCATACTGAGAGAAAAGCATCAAAAAAAGACAAATACTACTTTATAGTATATCCTATTTCGACAATTTTCTTCACCTGTTTCAAATCATAACAACAAATCAAAAATTTTAAATAGGCAAAAAGGGCTATATTATAAAAGGAATTGAAGTTGTCTGGACCAGTTGAGATAATCAAGAAAAAAATTGCTGACAGAAGAACCGATGGCGATTGTTAAAATGATGTACAACAATCTTGCTTGGAAGACACGATTAGCGCTTAGTAGTTTGTCAAAATGGAGTGCTTGTAAAGCCCAAAATGTAATGCCAATAAATACAAGATGGGAAATGATGCTCACGAGGGCCTGTTGTCCAATTTCCAACCCGTCGATCATAGATCCTTCCTCCCTACTTGTCATATATAAAGATCGTTCACAACAACACCTTCCGATCTGTCTGACCAGAAGGTGTTGTAAAAACATGTGTCACTTTTACTTATTCTGATAAATAGCTATTCGATTCATGGCTCGTTTTAATGCCAGTTCTGCCCGTTTAAAGTCTACATTATCACGCTTTGCTTGTAAATATTTCTCTGCTCTTGCTTTAGCAGCCTGAGCACGGGCAAGATCTATGCTTTCAGCTCTTTCAGCGGATTGGGCAAGAATCGTCACTTTTTCCGGACGAACTTCAAGAAAGCCGCCGCTGACCGCAACATATTCGGTTTTATCCGCTTTTTTTAAGCGAACTGCACCAATTTCAAGCGGCGCAACTAAAGGGATATGCCCTGGGAGAATACCCAGCTCACCTGTTTCAGCTCTCGTACTGACCATTTCAGCTTCAGATTCATAAACGGGACCGTCCGGAGTAACAATGCTCACTTTTAAAACGTTCATGTTATCGCCTCCTCGTCCCTAGTTAAACTTCAACGCCCATTTCTTCGGCTTTTTTCAGCACATCTTCGATTGGTCCAACGAGACGGAATGCATCTTCAGGTAAATGGTCATATTTTCCTTCAAGGATTTCTTTAAAGCCTTTGACTGTTTCTTGTACAGGAACGTAAGAACCCGGCTGTCCTGTAAACTGTTCAGCGACGTGGAAGTTTTGCGACAGGAAGAATTGGATCCTGCGCGCACGGTGAACGACCAATTTGTCTTCATCAGAAAGCTCATCCATACCAAGAATCGCAATAATGTCTTGCAACTCTTTGTATCTTTGAAGGGTTTGTTGCACTTTACGGGCAACTTCATAATGTTCCTCTCCGACGATTTCCGGCGAAAGAGCCCTTGATGTTGATGCCAACGGATCTACCGCAGGATAAATACCCATCTCGGACAATTTACGCTCCAGGTTGGTTGTAGCATCCAAGTGGGCAAACGTTGTTGCCGGAGCCGGGTCCGTATAGTCATCAGCGGGAACATATATCGCTTGGATAGATGTTACTGATCCTACGTTTGTAGAAGTAATACGTTCTTGAAGTTGACCCATTTCCGTAGCGAGTGTAGGCTGGTATCCAACTGCAGAAGGCATCCGGCCTAAAAGGGCGGAAACTTCAGAACCTGCTTGTGTAAAGCGGAAAATGTTGTCGATAAAGAATAGAACGTCCTGTCCTTGTTCATCACGGAAATATTCAGCCATCGTTAGACCCGTTAGAGCAACACGCATACGGGCGCCAGGCGGCTCGTTCATTTGACCAAATACCATCGCTGTCTTATCAATAACGCCTGAATCTTTCATTTCAAAGTAAAGGTCGTTCCCTTCACGGGTCCGCTCTCCAACACCGGCGAAAACCGAGATACCACCGTGTTCTTGGGCAATATTATTGATAAGTTCCTGAATGAGTACCGTTTTACCTACACCGGCACCACCGAACAGGCCGATCTTTCCACCCTTAATGTATGGAGCAAGCAAGTCAACAACTTTGATGCCTGTTTCCAAAATTTCCACTTCAGTGGAAAGCTGCTCATATTTTGGAGCGTCACGATGGATGGAATCGCGCCTTGCACTTGCATCAATATCCTCGTTTAAATCAATTGGGTCACCCAAAACGTTGAAAACACGCCCAAGGGTAATGTCACCTACAGGTACGGAAATGGATGCACCTGTATCAATAACTTCCATGCCCCGTTGAACACCATCGGTAGATGCCATGGCGATTGTACGAACTGTATCGTCACCAAGATGAAGGGCGACTTCCAGTGTCAGGTCAATATTTACTTCTGTGTCTGATTTTGCATCATATGTTATCTTTAGCGCATTGTAAATTTCAGGGAGATGGCCATCGGCAAATTTCACGTCGACTACCGGTCCCATTACTTGCAAAACCTGTCCTTTGTTCATTACTTCCCCTCCTACCTGGGTTGTGATTTTTAATCAATGACGGCTCGGCGTCAATTCAGTCCGGCTTTAGAATTTTGCTTGCACAATTTGCTTTCTTTCAAATTCCGTGACATTCCTCGAAATGCTTAACAGTATTCAACAAAAGTGATCTCTTTGCTGACATCATACTTGAAAACAGAGGATTCCAGTATGAATACTGTTAACAGCCCGTCAAGCTTATTCAAGTGCTGCCACACCGCCGACAATTTCTGTAATCTCTTGGGTGATGGCTGCCTGGCGGGCACGGTTATAGGTTAAAGTAAGATTGTCTATTATTTCGATCGCATTGTCCGTTGCGCTCTTCATTGCTGTCATGCGGGCAGCGTGTTCACTCGCTTTTCCGTCAAGAAGGGCACCGTATATTAAACTTTCCGCATACTGCGGTAACAACACTTCCAATATGGCATCAGCGGAAGGTTCATATTCATAGGACATTAATTTTGTAGTAGACCCCAAGTCGGTAAGAGGCAATACTTTTTTCTCGGTCACTTCTTGGGTGAGCGCACTGACATAGTGATTGTAGTACATATATAACTCATCAAACGTACCATCCGAGAACATTGCCACTGTATTTTTCGTAATCTCCATAATATCGGAAAATGAAGGTTGATCAGGAAGACCTATGATTTCAGATACCACATTCATCTTCCTTTTTAGGAAAAAGTCCCGACCCATACGACCAATCGCGATGATGGCATATTCATCATTGTTTTTATGCCTTTCTTGAATTTTTGACTGGACAGCCCGCAAAACGTTGCTATTATAGGGGCCAGCCAAACCTCGGTCCGTTGTAATAACCAAATATCCGGTTGTTTTAACCGGTCGGGATACAAGCATGGGGTGCTCGACGTCTTGACTTCCAAGAGCTATACTGGCTACGACCTCTTGAATTTTTTCCATATAGGGAACAAACGATTTCGCATTTGTTTCGGCACGATTCAACTTGGCTGCCGAGACCATTTGCATCGCCTTGGTAATTTGACTCGATTTTTTGTTTGAATTAATACGAGATTGGATATCACGTAATGATGCCACTTGATTCACCACCCTGCCATTTCATTCTAAGGGAGACGCCCGCAGCTTCCATCCGCCGGAAAACTGGGCGCCATTTTCCCACTATTATATCTATTATTCGCTTTTAGCGAATGTTTTTTTGAATGTGTTCAAAGCATCAGCCATGTCTTCGTCAGCAGGAAGCTTCCCGGTAGAGCGAATGCTTTCGAGCAATTCCGCGCGATTGTGGTCAAGCCAAGAGTACAATTCTTCTTCAAATCTCCGTACATCTTGAACTGGAATGTCATCCAAGAATCCTCTTGTAAGAGCATATAAGATCATGACTTGCTTTTCTACCCTGATTGGCTTATTCAAGTCTTGCTTAAGTACTTCCACTGTTCGCTGACCGCGTGCCAACTTTGCCTGAGTCGTTTTATCCAAGTCTGAACCGAATTGGGCAAATGATTCCAACTCACGGTATGCCGCAAGGTCAAGGCGAAGTGTACCGGCAACTTTTTTCATGGCGCTAATTTGTGCTGATCCTCCAACACGTGAAACGGAAAGACCCGCATTAATCGCAGGGCGCACCCCTGAGAAAAACAAGTCTGATTGCAGGAAGATTTGTCCATCCGTGATCGAAATCACGTTTGTCGGAATATAAGCCGAAATATCTCCCGCCTGTGTTTCAACGAATGGAAGAGCGGTCAATGATCCGCTGCCTTTTGCGTCACTTAACTTCGCAGCACGTTCCAAAAGACGGGAGTGTAAATAGAATACGTCCCCCGGATAAGCTTCCCGGCCAGGAGGCCTGCGTAAAAGCAAGGAAAGTTCACGGTATGCCGCTGCTTGTTTGGAAAGGTCATCATATACAACAAGCACGTGCTTGCCGTTATACATGAACTCTTCTCCCATTGTTACACCCGCATACGGAGCGAGGAATAAGAGTGGTGCGGGCTGTGATGCAGAAGCTGTCACAACGATGGTGTAATCCATCGCACCATATTTACGAAGTGTTTCAACCGCATTACGGACAGTAGATTCTTTTTGTCCGATCGCAACATACACACAAATCATGTTTTCATCGCGCTGATTTAAAATCGTGTCAATGGCAACGGTCGTTTTACCTGTTTGACGGTCACCAATGATGAGCTCACGCTGCCCACGTCCAATCGGCACAAGCGCATCAATCGCTTTGATCCCTGTTTGGAGAGGCTCATGGACTGATTTTCGATCCATAACCCCTGGCGCGGGGCTTTCGATCGGACGAGTTTTCACAGTGTTGACTGGACCCATGCCATCGACTGGCTGTCCGAGCGGGTTTACAACACGGCCAATTAGTTCTTCTCCGACAGGCACTTCCATGATGCGCCCTGTACGGCGAACCTCGTCACCTTCACGAATCTCCGTATAAGGTCCGAGAATAACGATACCGACGTTGCTCTCCTCAAGGTTTTGCGCCATTCCCATGACACCATTAGAGAACTCCACAAGTTCCCCTGCCATTACATTGTCAAGTCCGTAGGCACGGGCAATACCATCCCCAACTTGTATAACTGTGCCTACATCGCTTACTTCCAAATCTGCTTCATAGTTTTCAATTTGCTGCTTGATCAGCGCACTGATTTCTTCAGCATTGATGCTCATGGATTTCACCCCTCATTTTTCAAGTTGATATTAACTGACTAACGTGCGTTCAAGTCGGTCAAGTTTTCCTTTAAGGCTTCCGTCAAAAACTCTGTTTCCGATGCGGACCTTAACGCCTCCTAGTAATTCGGAGTCAATGATATTTTCAATGTTTAATGCGGTTTTCCCCACTTTTGGCGCGAATGTTTCAGAAATGGCCTTTGTTTCCTCCGCAGTCAGCGGTCGTACAGAATACACGACTGTTTCCGCAATTCCGCGCTCTTCATTCAGCAACTTGATAAAAATTTCGGCAACTTCGAGAATGATATTCTCCCTATGCCGATCGGTCAACAGCATCATCGTATTGATGACAGGTTGTGACGCATTTTGAAAAACTTCTTTTATAAGGTTTCTTTTTTTATTGACAGAAAGCTTTGGTGACTGCAAAAGGTGGATAAAACCCGGATTTTGGACAAGCACCTTTTTTACAGTGCGCAGCTCTTCAACGATTTGGTCTGACATATTTTGTTCTTTAGCCAATTGAAAAAGAGCCAATGCATACCGCTGGGCAACGACAGGATTACTCATCGATCCTCGCCTGCTCTTTCAATATATTCATTGATCAGTTTCCCTTGGGCTTCGGCATCCAATTCTTTTTCAATCACTTTTGATGCAATCATGACAGACAATGAAGCAACTTGTTCACGAAGCGCAGACATTGCATTGTCTTTTTGCTGTTCAATTTCCAAACGCGCAGTCTCTTTCATACGTTCCGCTTCCTGGCGGGCTGTATCCATAATCTCCTGGCGCTGGTTTTCAGCTAGTTGCTTAGCATTTTCAATCATGTTTTGCGCTTCCTGGCGCGCTTCTTTCAGTAATGCTTTCTGTTCTTCAAGCAATTTATGCGCTTCTTCACGGCTCTTTTCAGCCGAGTCGATCTCATTGGCAATATGTTCTTCCCTTTGTCTCATGACACCCATTAAAGGTCCCCAGGCAAACTTTTTCAAAAGCGCCAACAAAATAAGCATCATGAAAAGCTGGAACAAAATATCGCCGCCGTTAAAATGGACTCCTCCAATTTGTGTTCCCAATACAAAGCTACTCTTTAACAAGCCCGCTCCACTCCTTCCAAGCTCCTGATATTAAACTTTAAACCGGCTTTTTGCCGATGAAAGGTCAATGGTAAAAATCAGCGCGCAAAAGGCTTCCGGGAAGTTATTTCCACTGTCCCCATAAACCTCCTGCGCATATGTTAGACCAGCCTTGGCCCCCGTCCCCTTAGATTCCTTTGTCTCGGGGCTGATAGGCGGCTTTAACCGGTCTTTCTCCTTGCTTTTCTTAAAAAATGGCGAAGTGTATTTCTTCGCCATTTCGAAATGCTTGTCTATAAATAAAACCTTATCTTCCTTGAACCATAAACGCGATAACAACCGCCATGATTGGAATGGCCTCAACCAACGCAACCCCGATAAACATGGTTGTTTGGAGCACACCACGTGCTTCTGGCTGACGTGCAATACCTTCGACTGTACGAGATACGATCCATCCGTTACCAATACCTGCCCCAAGAGCGGCTAAACCAATTGCAATTGCTGCTGCTAACATACCCATGATAAAATTCCTCCTTAAAATATATAAAAAATGAAGATTTCGGATGTCCATAGTTATGAACAATATATATTAATGATCCGCACTTACTTTATGAGCAAGATAGACCATCGTTAACATTGTAAAAATAAATGCTTGTATCGCTCCGATAAAAATAGAGAATCCCATCCAAGCCAGTGTTGGGACAGCTGCTGCAATCCAGCCAACAACACCATGTGCTGCAAGACCTCCGGCAAGAAGGCCCAAGAGAATTTCACCGGCAAAAATATTCCCGTAAAGACGAAGCCCCAACGTTAATGTGTTGGCAAATTCTTCGATAATTTTAAGCGGAAGCAAGAACCACACCGGTTGTACATAACCTTTGAGGTAACTGCCAAGTCCTCTTTGTTTGATTCCATAATAATGGGACAGCGCGACAACCATTGTTGCCAACGTTAATGTAATGAGGGGGTCGGCCGTTGGAGATTTCCACCATAATTCATGATCAATCGTGATCGCGAAAGGCAAACCAAGCATGTTGGAAACAAATACATATAAAATCAAGGTAACACCCAACACATGAAAATGACCACCTGTTTTCCAGTCCATGGTACTTTTCACGATTCCCCTAACGAAATCAAAAACCCATTCCATAACGTTTTGCATGCCTGTCGGTTTCATGGCAAGCCTGCGCGTTCCAATGAAGGCGAGAAGAAACACAATAACCGAGGCAACGCTAATCATTAAGACATTTCCCATATTAAAATATAATCCAAATATTTCTTTGATTGGCGCTTCATGATTCATCCGATTCACCTCTCTTCCGCTGCTTGTCTTTTCTAAAGCTGAGGGAAATTATAGCATCTATCATAATGACAACATAAGATGTCATTAATCCTATCACTACGCTGATCAAATGGAACCTTTCCGGATAATTCGTCGCAATCAAAACCGCAAGCACTGCTGCAGCCATCCGCGACAATGTGCCTAAAGAACGTACGGTTTTCCCCTTTGAAACGGCTTCTCCAACCTGATTTGTTCTGCGAACCATCGACCATAGATTAAAAAAACTGAGAATTGTACCAAGGATCAATCCCATAAAAATAGATTGGTGTTTCGTGAATCCCCAACCCAATACAAAAATTGCTAACAAGTACATTATGTACTTCCGATGTCTATTAAATAACTGCTGGAGGTCATCCATTATGCTAATCCTCCGAAAAAAATTGTCGGATTGTGTATATAAGCGCCATAACTCCGGCAGCTAGACCCAAAAAGAGGCCGACCACTAAAAATAGCGGCTCCTTCCCGGTTATGTCATCAAGCCAATTCCCTGCAAATACACCTACCAGGGTCGACCCTGCCAATTGTGCGAGAATCGCAGAATAAAGGGCCATCCCATAAAGCGGATGACGATTCTTCCTATTCATACAGCATCCCCACCTATTGTTCAGGTGCTTTTTCGCTAATTGACAACCCATGAAAAAAGATATATCACAATCTCCCTTCATATCCTTTGTTAGCATACAATAGGCATATGTCAATGTCAACGAGTTTAGTGTGAATTTCAAAACAAACTATTTTTCCTTTAGGGCTTTGTCACAAAATCATCAAAATTCAACTAAAATATGGGTTTAGACGTCATTATTGGCAAATAAAGCATCGTAACAACAACCACCGAGGCATTTACAAGAATGGGCTCTTTGTCTCCTGCTTTAACCTGTTGTAAATGGTTGTGGCCGATGCTTTTTCAAATGGAAGTGATAGGCTAAGGCATCAGCAATTCTGGCAGAAGCCTTTCCATCTCCAAATGGATTATTCGCCTTTGCCATTTTTTCATAAGCTCTTTTGTCTGTCAGCAGTTCCTCCGCACTCCGGTAAATCGTTTCTTCATCCGTTCCAGCCAACTTTAACGCTCCGGCTTCAATTCCTTCCGGTCTTTCAGTTGTCTCACGCAAAATCAATACCGGAACACCCAGCGATGGCGCTTCTTCTTGCACTCCTCCCGAATCGGTCATAATGAAGTAAGCCCTGCTCGCAAAATTGTGGAAATCAATAACGTCAAGCGGTTCTGTCAAGTGGATCCTTGGGTCATTCCCCAGGATCTCATCCGCAATTCCCCGGATAGCCGGATTCATATGAACAGGATAAACAACTTGAATATCAGGATGCTTCATAACCATTGTCCGTATTGCCTGGAACATATTCCTCATCGGCTGCCCTACGTTTTCCCTTCTATGAGCCGTCAGCAATATAAGCCGATCACCGCCTATGAAATCAAGGGTACGATGCCGATAGTCCGATTGAACGGTCGTTTTCAGGGCATCAATGACCGTATTTCCGGTTATGAAGACGGACTCATCTCTTTTCCCCTCATTTAAAAGGTTACGCGCCGATGTTTCCGTCGGGGAAAAATGCAAGTCTGCTATGACGCCTGTTAGCTGACGGTTCATTTCTTCCGGAAAAGGGGCGTATTTATTCCATGTTCTGAGCCCGGCTTCTACATGTCCGACCAAAATTCGATTATAATAGGCTGCAAGGCTCGCTACAAACGCTGTTGACGTATCGCCATGCACAAGAACAATATCGGGCCGAGCTTCCTTGATGACGCTGTCGAGCCCTGTCAGGCAGCGCGTTGTGACATCAACCAATGTTTGCCTATCCATCATCATATTCAAATCATAGTCAGGCCTAATCTTAAATATATTCAGCACCTGGTCAAGCATTTGCCGATGTTGGGCCGTAACTGCCGTAACTGCCTCAAATTCTTCTTTTCTCGCTTGAAGCTCCTTGACAAGCGGAGCCATTTTAATCGCTTCCGGCCTCGTCCCAAAAATGGATAATACTTTCACACGCTTATCCACTGGAATATGCCTCCCTATTTCGTGCCGAACAAACGATCACCGGCATCTCCCAATCCAGGGATGATATATCCTTTTTCATTCAGTCTTTCATCAAGTCCGGCAACGTATATGTCTACGTCGGGATGGGCTTTTTCGATCGCACTTACTCCTTCCGGTGCGGCGATAAGAGTCATCAGCTTAATTTGTTTCGCTCCTCTTTTTTTCAGAGAACGAATTGCTTCAACCGCAGTTCCTCCAGTAGCAAGCATTGGATCTACAACGATAAAAAACCTTTCTTCCACATCACTCGGCAGTTTTAAGTAATACTCGACAGGCATTAAAGTTTCCGGGTCGCGGTACAATCCGACGTGTCCTACTTTCGCCGCGGGAATCAGCTTTAAAATACCATCGACCATGCCGATCCCGGCCCGTAAAATCGGAACAATGCCTATTTTTTTCCCTGCCAATATTTTAGATTTTGCTTTGCATACAGGGGTATCCACTTCGATTTCTTTCAAAGGCATATCCCTCGTAATTTCAAACGCCATCAACGTGGCGACTTCATCAACAAGTTCACGAAACTCTTTCGTTCCCGTGTTCTTATCGCGAATATAAGTTAATTTGTGTTGAATGAGAGGATGGTCGATCACATGCACTCTGCCCATAAAATCTCTCCTTTGCTTTTTGGTTGGAACAGAAGCGGAGCAGTATACGAACTTCTATCATGATGATCAATCGAACCTGCTTCCCGGCTCTGGCCAGCATATCCCTGCTAATTTTACATAAAAGGCTCTCTTTCGGCAAGGAAAATAAAGATCATATAATGGGCAAAAAACCGACATATGAAAAAGCCTCCAAAACACCGGAGGCTTGAAGCTTTTTACAGTTTATCCCGCATGTAAGGTGCCGTAAGATTCCCACTTCAAAACGTGAGGGTGACACAAAAGGTCCAAGTGGGAGAAAACCGCACCTAATTGACCGATTCGTTCAACTAACATTTCTTGGAAAAGGCATACCAAGAAATGAAGTTTCACTTTATACGTAAAGCGGAAAGCGGGCCGTCAGTGTTTCTACCCGAGTACGCGCTTCATTTAATTTTGTTTCCTTGTCATGGTTTTTAAGGACAAATGCAATAAGCGAAGCTATTTCTTCCATTTCGCTTTTTCCAAAGCCCCGTGAAGTGACTGCCGCTGTTCCAATCCTAATGCCACTCGTGATGAAAGGACCTTCCGGATCATAAGGGATGGTGTTTTTATTAACGGTTATCCCGACATCATCCAGGACTTTTTCCGCCACTTTGCCCGTTAAACCAAGAGAGCGCACATCAAGGAGAAGCAAATGGTTGTCCGTTCCGCCAGAAATGAGGTCAATGCCTTCTTTCTTTAAGCTTTCGCCTAATTGTTTTGCATTTTCAACAATCAGTTGGCTGTACGCTTTAAAATCGTCTGTCAACGCTTCGCCGAAGGCAACCGCTTTTGCGGCGATGACATGCATAAGAGGACCGCCTTGAATGCCCGGAAATACAGACTTGTCGATTGCTTTGGCATATTGTTCTTTGCATAGGATTAATCCGCCTCGAGGCCCCCGCAAAGTTTTATGCGTTGTAGATGTGACAAAATCTGCATAAGGAACCGGGTTCGGATGAAGGCCGGCGGCAACCAATCCGGCAATATGCGCCATGTCGACCATCAAGTATGCGCCGACTTCATCAGCAATTTCCCGGAACTTTTCAAAGTCGATAACCCGGGGATAAGCACTTGCTCCGGCAACAATCAGCTTCGGTTTATGTTCCAATGCTTTTTGCCGCACGTCTTCATAATTGATACGGTGATTTTTTTCATCTACCCCATATTCAACAAAATGATATTGCATACCGCTGAAATTGACGGGGCTACCATGTGTCAAGTGGCCACCGTGGGATAAATTCATGCCAAGGACCGTATCGCCATGTTTCAAAATAGTAAAATAGACGGCCATATTAGCTTGTGCCCCGGAATGAGGCTGCACATTCGCATGGTCCGCGCTAAACAATTTCTTAATGCGGTCCCGCGCCAAGTCCTCCACAATATCAACATATTCACAACCGCCATAATAACGGCGACTCGGATAGCCTTCTGCATACTTGTTTGTCAAAACAGATCCTTGAGCTTCCATGACCGCTTCACTCACAAAGTTCTCGGATGCAATTAATTCAATTTTGGATTGTTGCCTTTTCAATTCTTTTTGAATCGCCTCGTATATCTCGGGATCCTGTTTGGCTATAGCGCTTTCCGCCCTATTTTCGCTTACCTTGCTCATTGTGCTCCCCCTTGTATCGGTAATAATAATCCATGGTTTCGTTCTTGTTTACATTTTAACATGAAGTAATGTCCGAGCCAAATGGATTTTTGACTTTTTGGAGACGAAAACGGAACATTTCTATTAGTAATTGCATTGATTGTTCAGCTTTTCGCGATTATAAACAGCTCTCGCACCGCCAATTAGCTTTGGACGAGTCGCCGCCACTGTGACATGGGCATTTCCGAGTGACCTTTGGCCGATTCTGACCGGAACTGCGACGTGTTTTAAATGCATGCCAATAAACGTGTCTCCTATATCAATACCGGCATCCGCTTTTATAAACTCGACAACGGCCGGATCTTGAAAGCGAGAATAGGCGTGTGCTGCCATGGCACCGCCTGCTTCACGAACGGGAACAACCGTTACCTGATCGAAATGAAATAGTTCGGCTGTTTCCCTTTCGATAACAAGTGCGCGATTTAAATGTTCACAACATTGGAAGGCCAAATGGATGTTCTTTTCCCGAGCGAAAGCCTGCAATTGCTCAAAGATCATGGCTGCCACTTCAAACGTTCCCGATGTTCCGATTCTTTTTCCCGCCACTTCAGATGTGGAACAGCCAACGACGAATATCTGTCCAGGCCTAATCGGCAATTCCTCGGCGCATTGCTTGAGAATCAACCGCAGCTCGTTCCGCCATTGTTCTATTTCCATGCATATCTCTCCCCTTATCTATTTTCGTAATCGGAAATCTTTTGGATACGCCTTGTATGGCGGCCGCCTTCAAACTCCGTTTCCAACCAAACCTTTGCAATCTCGCGGGCAAGACCGGGTCCGATCACACGTTCTCCCATAGCAAGTACATTTGTATCATTATGAAGACGTGTCATCCTGGCACTAAATACATCGTGCACCAAAGCACAGCGGATTCCTTTTACTTTATTCGCGGCGATGCTCATGCCAATGCCTGTTCCACAAACTAAAATGCCCCGGTCAAATTCACCGCTTGCCACTTTTTCCGCTACAGGAACGGCAAAGTCGGGGTAGTCGACCGAGCTTTCGTCTCCACAACCAAAATCCTCATATTCTATATTCAATTCTTCCATTACTTTAATGATTTCTTTGCGAATCAATATTCCCCCATGGTCGGATGCAATTGCCACTTTCATCGTGTAACATTCCCCTTTCATTTGTTTGATTCTTCTTTGTTTACACAAGTTGACAGATTCAACAATCAATAGACAACCTGGCAATCAACCCGCGAAGTTCCTGGAACGTTGAACGGTAGACTTCCAGGTCTCCTCCAAAAGGATCTATCACATCAAGATCTCCATTGCGCCCATTCACATATTCTTTTAGAGTAAAAATTTTGTCCGCTGCCGCCGGAAACATGTCCATCAACATTTGTTTATGCCCCTCTGTCATCGTGAACACATATTTAGCCCAATGGATATCTTCTTCTTGCAATTGCTTTGAACGGTGCTCCAGCTTCATGTTATTTTCTTTCAATACCTTTAGCGCATGGTCCGCAGCCTTGCTCCCTTCAGCAGCGAACAGTCCGGCAGATCTGGCATCTGCTTTTCCGTTCCATATATGGTGAAAAATGGCCTCAGCCATTGGGCTTCTGCATGTATTCCCGGTACAAACGAATAAAATATTCATATCTTCTCCTACCTCTTTTACCTTATTATAACCATTCACTTTTTTGCGTACAAATGTAGAGTGCTTTTTCATCAACCTTATGAAAAAGTCCGGCCAGTCAGCGTGTCATCTATTGATTAACATATGAAATGCAAAAAACCGTCAGTAAAAACAAAAAAAACGATATAATCGTTTTTAGTGTAAGTCGAGGTACTATTGCCTACCAAGCTAAGCACGATAATGCTGGCCTTCATAACTTATAATCTCATGAAAAAATCAACTTTATCCCAAACAAAATTAAAGTGAATCCGCCAAACATCTCTCCATACACCCCGAGCAAACTTTGCACTTTCCGCCCCATAATCAGTCCACTCCATGTCAAACATGCCGCCACGATACCAAAACAGATCATGGCAGCCATTGCCCGGGCACCGAACATCCCGAGACTGAGACCGGCGGAAAAGCTGTCCAGACTGACGAGGAAACTGAAAATGAATAGTCCCCAACCTTGAGGGACGATCGCCATTTGTTCCTCGCTTTTAAAACTGGATAGTATCATTTGTACTCCCAAAACCATTAACAAGCCCCCTCCAACGTAACCGGTAATTTTGCCAAATGTTTCTGAAAGTAAATGCCCGGTTAATATGCCAAACAATGGCATAAACATGTGGAAAAGACCCGTTGTCATTCCAATATAAAAAACTTGGCGAAATCTCAGTTTGAAAATTCCCATGCCGAGTGAAACGGAAAATGCGTCCATTCCTACCGCAAAAGCCATGATGACTAAAGTAATGATTTCTGGAAGTATCATCAAAATACCCCTTTCGCTTCGGACGTGCCTATAAGAGCTTATGCACGGAAACGAAAGAGTAGAATTGTCTTTCAGTCCTGATCTTTCATATGCTGTTTCATCCACCGATGGGAGGCCGCTTTTTCCAGACGGTTCATAATAGCTGCCCCCACGCCTGTACGGGGAAAGACTTCCGAAAATATGATATCCACTCCTGAATTCTCAAAGGACCTCAAAGCTTGATAAAGCGTCTGGGCTGAACTTTTTGGATCGGCTTTACTGCCACAGGGTACCACAACATCAGCCTTATAAAACGAAGCGGTTTCCTGCGGAGCCAGTATACCCACTTTCAACCCTGCGGCCATTTTTTCATCAATTAACTGTTGAATCCACTGCTGTTCACCGTCGGCAAGATAGAGCGGTGCATCCGGAGCATAATGCCGGTACTTCATTCCTGGAGACTTCGGTTTGGACACTGAGCTGGCGATCGAAGGATCTTCTTCCACTGGCCCAATGACTGCTTCGATATCTTCTTTTGAAATACCGCCTGGACGTAGAATCACCGGGGGACTTCCAGTGCAGTCAACGACTGTTGATTCAACTCCAACCCCTGCGGGTCCGCCATCGACAATTCCGGCTACAATACCATCTAAGTCATCTTGCACGTGTTTAGCTGTCGTTGGACTTGGCTTACCGGATTTATTGGCACTTGGCGCGGCAATTGGATGCCCTGATTCGCGAATAAGGGCCATTGCAAGTGGATGGTCCGGCATCCGAACCGCGACAGTATTCAGCCCGGCGGTCACTAAGCGGGACACGGTTCCAGGCTTTTTGTTGAATATGAGTGTGAGCGGACCGGGCCAAAATGTATGCATAAGCTTCATGGCTGTATCGGAAATATCCACAGCAATTTGCTTCAGTTGCTGAAAAGTTGCAATATGAACGATAAGCGGGTTATCTGCCGGTCTTCCTTTTGCCGCAAAAATTTTTGCCACTGCCTCATCAGATGTAGCATTGGCGCCCAGTCCGTATACTGTTTCGGTTGGAAAGGCCACCACTTCATTCTTTTTGATGAGCTCTGCTGCTTTTACTATTTGTGGATAGTTTTTTTTACTGTTCACATCATTATCCACAGACCAATAGGTTGTTTTCAATGAGGCCACCTCAATTTATAACGTTTGATTAATGCTTTACCGTTTATTATTGCTAGTTTAAGAATCATTTATGAATATAAAACTAGCATAACAAGTGATTGAAAAGTAAGTTATTCACAAATTGTGGATAGTTAATCCTTTTTTGTGGATAAAGGCTGTGCATAACCGGGCAAACGATACACAACAAACATAAACAAAGCCCGTCATCAACAAGTAAACTGGAGAGCTTCTGACGAATTCAAGAACACACCGTCATGCAAGGAACAAAGCACATGCTTCAAAGCTTTGCACATTCGCTTCATTAGAATAGCTTCGCGCGACTTTAAGACGAGCTGAACAAAACTTCCCGAATAAGCGATGATCTCAGGAAAAGCTCGATGTTTGCTAATCGCTAAGCACCGAAGCTGGACAACGCCAGTTTACTTCATATGAATCATACATGCAAAAATATATTTCTAATTTGTAAAAAAAAAAAATCTCTCAAGCGACTCGAGAGATTCAGATTCAAAAGCGATCGAACAATTCTTTCAGGAAAAACTTTACCTCTGTTTCTTCCTCTTGTTCAGCGATATAAGCGGCACTTTCTTTTTTCCCTGCTTTCTCCTGTTCAGCGAAAGTGCCACTTTCTTTTTTCCCCGCTTCCCCTTCTTCAACGAAAGCAGAACTTTCTTTTTTTCCTGTTTCCTCTTGTTCAGCGATATAAGCGGTACTTTCTTTTTTCCCTGCTTTCTCTTGCTCAGCGAAAGCGCCATTTTCTTTCTTTCCCGCTTCCCCTTCTTCAACGAAAGCAGAACTTTCTTTTTTTCCTGTTTCCTCTTGTTCGGCGAAGTCGGCACTTTCTGCATTTCCTGCTTCCTCTTGTTCAGCGAAAGCGCCACTTTCTTTTTTTCCCACTTTCTCTTGTTCGGCGAAGTCGGCACTTTCTGCATTTTCCGCTTTCTCTTGTTCAGCGATCAAAGCATTGTTTTGCCCGTTTTCAACATCTTGGACTGATTTATCCGCAGATTCATCCGTGTTGGTATTAACAGCCGCTCCTGTGGAAAAGTCCAGAAAACAAAGCGGCGGAAATAGAACACACCACCAGTTTGCTCCTTTTCCTTCTCCCAATGTAATTAAAATCGCCTCATAATTTCCGGCGGGATAAAGATAGTTTCCATATAGCTTAGTTGGAAATTGAATGTTGCCAAATTCTACTTCGGCACCATAATCAATGGAGCTTTTTTCAAGCTCACGATTTGCAATTTGTTCGATCTCCGGCAAGCGGGATTGGATTAATCTGCGCGCCTCTTCAATCGATGTCAAATGCTCCACCCACGTCGTAATTTCTTGATTAACAGCATCTCTGATGGAGCGTTTCACCTCTTGATCTTGGTGGCCGTCGCTGTTTGCCAATATTCTCAGCCGGATCGCTTCTTGCGGAATGACTTGTATTTCTTCGGCCTCTGCCCTTTCTTCTGGCGGAATTGGTATTGCAAGATTGGCAACCGTTGCCAAAGATAAGACCACCATATAGAGCCATGCCATATTTTTTTGATAGAATTTTTGATTCATATACTTTCTCATCTGTTCCACCCCATCCCTTCACGAGACAGTATGGACAAATTTTGGAGGCTATAAACATCATGCGGAAATATTATAAAGAGGTTAAAACAATCCGGTCCTTACCGTTTATATCATAAAGCACTTCTGTTACCCCTTCAGAAAATTGTTCTCTCATCATTTGGCTGACTGCGTCTCCTTGCCCTGCACCAACTTCAAAAGCTACGATCGCCCGATCTTCAAGTACATGTGGAAGCTGTTCGGTGAATCGCCGGTACACATCAAGACCGTCTTCCCCGCCAAATAAGGCGCATGCCGGTTCATAATCCTTAACAACATCGGGCAAACACTCTTTTTCGCCCTGTGGAATATATGGTGGATTGGAGACGATCACATGGAATTTATGCCCGATCTCCATCAAGGGCTGAAGCAAGTCCCCTTGCGCAAACCGTACGGCCGCTCCAAGCCGGTCGGCATTTTTTTTCGCTATGTCAATCGCACTCGCGGAAATATCAGTTCCGTATACTGCGAGGCCGGGCCGCTCCAGTTTTAATGTTACAGCAATTGCCCCGCTCCCCGTTCCAACATCTGCTACCCGCAATCCCTGTTTAGAAGCACCAAAAAGCCTGTCCATTTTTTTCAAAACCGCGATAACCAATTCCTCTGTTTCTGGACGCGGGATCAGAACATGGGGATTTACGACAAACTCCCTGCCTAAAAACACTTCATGGCCCATGATATACTGCACAGGTCTGCCAGCAGCATGCTCCTTTACGTTCCGACTGAATTGTTCCCAATCCTTCTCGGAAAGTTCCGTCCGAAACTCGGCAAGCAGCCGGGAACGAGTATATTTCAATTGGTTCATAAGCAATATTTCTCCCGCATTTTGGTCACGGCCATGCTCCTTTAAAAAAGAAGAAGCCCATTGAAGGGCTTTGAAGATCGTTTGTTTATCAGACATTCGCTATTCCACGCTCTCTAATTTCTTGGATTGGTCTTCCACTATGAGGGCATCTATGATTTCATCCAGTTTGCCCTCCAAAATTTGGTCGAGCTTTTGAATCGTTAGTCCGATCCGGTGGTCCGTTACCCTGTTTTGTGGAAAATTATATGTGCGAATTCGTTCCGACCGATCACCCGTTCCAACTGCTGATTTTCGATTCGCATCGTATTCTTCTTGAGCTTCTTGCTGGAATTTATCGTAAATGCGGGCGCGTAAAACTTTCATCGCTTTTTCTTTATTCTTGATTTGGGACTTTTCATCCTGACAAGAGACCACAATGCCCGTGGGGATATGAGTAAGCCTAACAGCAGACATTGTCGTGTTAACACTCTGTCCTCCAGGCCCGCTTGATGCAAACGTATCCACACGGATATCTTTCTCATGGATATCGACTTCCACTTCCTCGGCTTCCGGCAAGACGGCTACTGTAGCGGTCGACGTATGAATCCGCCCGCCTGACTCCGTTTCCGGAACGCGCTGGACACGGTGCGCTCCATTTTCATATTTTAACCTGGAAAAGGCTCCGGTTCCGTTGATCATAAAAATAATTTCCTTAAATCCGCCCAATCCAGTAGAGTGTTCTTCAATAACTTCGGTTTTCCAGCCTTTTGTTTCGGCATAGCGGCTGTACATACGGTACAGATCACCGGCAAACAATGCTGCTTCGTCTCCGCCCGCGGCTCCGCGGATTTCCATAATAACGTTTTTCTCATCATTTGGGTCTTTAGGGATAAGCAATATCTTTAGGCGCTCTTCCAGCACCTCGATCCGTTCTGCCAGTTCATCGATCTCTTCCTTGACCATTTCCCGCATTTCCGGATCCAATTTATCATCAAGCATTTCCTTGGCATCATCATATTCTTTTTTCGCTTCCTTATATTCCCGGTACGTTTCCACCGTTTCAGCAATCGCCGATTGTTCCTTCGAGTATTCTTTCAGCTTTTCGGGATCACTGACAATATCTGGATCGCTCAACAGCTCATTCAGCTTTTCGTAGCGGTCTTCCACGGATTGGAGTCTATCAAACACAAGCCTTCACCTCAACGTTTTTGCATATCTTTTTTTATAGTACACCGCCCACTTTATGCAAGCAAACATTTTAAAGAAAAAGAATCCGCTTCTGATCATTAATATATGTAAAAGCAGTGTTTGTGATCAGCTCAAATGCTCTTTCATCGATCTTACAGGAACTTCATGATGATTCCGGCACCTTGCTTCGTAAGAATCCGCTGCCCCCACCAGGATGACTGGATCATCATAAAAAGCGGCTTCTCCATCAATCAGGCGCTGCGTTCTAGTGGCAGGCTCCCCGCAAACTGTACATATGGCATGCAGTTTGGTCACATGCTCTGCGAGCGCCAGCAGTTTTGGCATCGGGCCAAATGGCTCGCCCCGAAAGTCTTGATCCAATCCGGCAACCACTATCCTATGCCCCGCATCTGCAAGGCGGCTAACTGCCAGTATGACGTCATCATCAAAAAATTGCACTTCGTCAATCCCTATCACATCTACTTCGGCAGGAACATTTTTTAATAGTTCATCCGCAGATTTTATCACATGCGCTTTAATGGAAAGACCATTATGTGAAACGATTTCATGTTTGCTATAACGGTTATCCAACAGAGGTTTAAATAACAAGACCTTTTTTTGGGCGTAATGGGCCTCTTTAGCCCGGCGGATCAATTCTTCCGTTTTACCGGAGAACATGCAGCCGCATATAACTTCGACAACACCTTGCATTCCCGGATTCATCATACTCGCTCCTTCCTGCTGTAATGCCTTTATCCCAATAAAAAAACAGGCAAGCCTTCTTGCCCGTTTTCACTAGCTTATTTGAGTCCGTATTTCTTGTTAAAGCGGTCAACGCGTCCTGCAGCGGAAGCAAATTTTTGACGGCCAGTGTAAAATGGATGACATTCGGAGCAAATTTCAACTCGAATACTTTCTTTTACAGACCCGCTTTCAAATTCATTGCCGCAAGCGCATTTTACAATTGCTTTTTTGTATTCAGGATGGATTCCTGCTTTCATTTTCCTTCATCTCCTTACGCCCTGAATCATTTGCTGAAACAGAGTTCTATATTCCAACCGAAGCTTGGCTTCGCAGATGTTTGAAAAAAACACATTTTTTATTATAACAGGGACAGACAAAAATTGCAATTGCACTATTTTATTTTGTTGTTAATAATTCAAAGAATTCTTCATTGGTTTCGGTTTGCTTCAGCTTGCGCAAAAACTTTTCCGCAAAATCGGGCATATCCGACATCGCTTTACGCAATTTCCAGATTTTTTCAAGCTGGTCTTTTGGTAACAACAGCTCTTCCTTCCTCGTACCTGAGCGCCGGATATCGATGGCAGGAAAAATTCTTCTTTCCGCAAGAGACCGGTCCAAATGAAGCTCCAAATTTCCCGTTCCCTTAAATTCCTCGTATATCACATCATCCATGCGTGAACCTGTATCGACAAGAGCAGTGGCCAATATAGTCAAGCTGCCGCCTTCCTCAATGTTTCTGGCTGCCCCGAAAAATCTCTTCGGACGGTGAAATGCCGCCGGGTCAATTCCTCCGGACAAGGTTCTCCCGCTTGGTGGAATAACAAGGTTATATGCTCTGGCAAGCCGCGTAATGCTATCCATTAAAATGATAACATCCCGCTTATGCTCAACAAGGCGCATCGCCCTTTCAAGAACAAGCTCAGCCACTTTGATGTGATTTTCCGGCACTTCGTCAAACGTCGAGCTGACAACTTCTCCAGCTACCGAACGCTCGATGTCCGTCACCTCTTCAGGTCGCTCATCTATGAGCAACACGATCAATTCCGCTTCAGGATGGTTCGTTGTAATAGAATTGGCGATGGATTTTAAAAGCATTGTTTTACCGGCTTTTGGAGGTGCAACGATCAAGCCGCGCTGGCCAAACCCAACCGGGGATATCAAATCCATAATCCTTGTAGATAAGTTGGAAGGAGTGGTTTCCAGCTTCATTTGTCTATCTGGGTAAAGAGGTGTCAATGCCGGGAAGTGAACACGTTCCTTGGCGCTTTCCGGATCATCTCCGTTCACCGCTTCAACATGGAGCAGCCCGTAATAGCGTTCATTTTCCTTCGGTGGGCGCACTTTACCTGACACTTTATCGCCATTGCGCAAATCAAAACGGCGAATTTGCGATGCTGAAATATAAATGTCTTCAGAACTTGCCGTATAGTTGATCGGTCTTAAAAATCCAAAGCCTTCGGATTGGATAATTTCCAAAACGCCTTCCATAAAAAAGAAACCTTCTTGTTCAGCCCGTGCTTTTAATATTGCAAAAATTAATTCTTTCTTCGTCAGTTTGCTGTAATATGAAACTTTATATTCACGTGCCAACTCATAAAGTTCTTTCAGTTTCATATCTTCCAGCAGAGAGATGGTTAATTCGGCCATTTCTACACCACGCTTTTTCAATTTTTTCATTTTCTGCTTCCATCATAATCTGCTACATTTTCCGCGTCCTCAAGTCAAGATACATACGACATTACATGAAATCTAAGGTGCAAGTGATGTTACAAGAGAATAAATGGAAGGAATGACTTTGGTAATTACAGAGGGTAAGAAGAATAAGATATAAGGCTATGAGATTTATAAAAACATGAAAAAATCAGGAAGGAGGGAAAAAACCCTCCATTATATTAACTTCCCATGACCATATTTGGTTTTTTACGGAGGCTGTGGCGGCCTTCTACAAAGCGCACGGTTCCCGATTTTGCCCTCATAACGACAGAATGGGTGGAGCCGTAGGCTCCTTTAAATTGGACGCCTTTCAAAAGTTCCCCATCAGTGACTCCGGTAGCGGCAAATATTGCATCGTCACCACGGACCAAGTCTTCCATTGTTAGAACTTGATTTACATCGATACCCATTTTTTTACAACGTGCTAATTCCGCATCATTTTGAGGCATGAGTTTGCCTTGTAATTCGCCGCCAAGACATTTCAATGCGACTGCGGCAATAACGCCCTCGGGGGCACCGCCCATTCCAAATAAAATGTCGACCCCAGTTGTGTCAAAGGCCGTGTTAATGGCTCCAGCAACGTCACCGTCGCCAATTAGCTTGATTCTAGCTCCGGCTTCCCGCAACTCTGTGATAATAGCTTCATGTCGGGGGCGGTCAAGCACAATCGCCACCATATCTTCGATATCTTTATTTTTAGCTTTTGCTACAGCTTTTAAGTTATCCAGAATAGGGGCATTTATATCAATTTGTCCAACTGCTTCAGGTCCGACGGCAATTTTTTGCATATACATGTCAGGCGCGTGCAGCAAGTTTCCTCCATCGGCAATGGCAATGACAGATAAAGCATTCCATCCCCCGGAAGCTACAATATCCGTTCCTTCCAGCGGGTCAACCGCGACATCGACTAGCGGCCCCTCGCCCGTACCAAGTTTTTCGCCAATATAAAGCATGGGAGCCTCGTCCATTTCGCCTTCTCCAATGACAACAGTACCTCTCATTGGGATCGTATCGAAAACAGCACGCATCGCCGTTGTTGCTGCATCGTCTGCTTCATTCTTTTTTCCGCGCCCCATCCATCTAGCCGATTTAAGCGCAGCGGCCTCAGTCACTCGTACAAGTTCCATAGATAAACTTCTTTCCATCGACTTTCCTCCCGTCGTTTTGGCAATTAAACATCATAACCGTTTAATAGTATAACACATTATGCTAAATGTGATAGCCCCTATGAAAAAATTAACAGGATCATCGATTGCTGGAAAAAAATTCAAGAACTTTTCAATTGTTCAATTTCCTGCTCCGTCATTCTTTCACGCCAAATGGTCGCTCCCAGACCATTTAACTTGTCAACAAGCCCGCTATATCCCCTGTCAATATGCTCAAGACCCGTTAATTCAGTAATTCCTTCAGCAATTAATCCGGCGATGACAAGCGCGGCACCTGCCCGAAGGTCGGAAGCTTTTACTTTTGCCCCCTGCAAGGTTGTAGCACCGTTGATGATCGCGGAACCGCCCTCCACTTTAATGTCCGCATTCATTCTTCGCAGTTCATCGATATGTTTGAACCTTGCGGAATAGATCGTGTCGGTAACGATTGACGATCCTTCTGCTTTCGTTAACAGGACCGTGATCGGTTGCTGTAAATCAGTTGGAAATCCGGGATAGACAAGCGTTTTTACATCTACAGGCGTTAGCCGTTCATACTGGCCGATGAAAACTTGCTCGTCCCCTGTCTCAACCGGCACGCCCATTTCACGAAGCTTAGCGATCAATGATTCCAAATGATGCGGTATCACATTATCAATGAGAACTCCCTCGCCGATAGCCGCACCTAAGATCATATAAGTGCCTGCTTCAATGCGGTCAGGGATAATAGTATGTTGGCAGCCATCCAGCCTATCCACACCTTCAATCCGGATAACGTCTGTTCCCGCTCCTTTGATCTT
The DNA here is from genome assembly GCF_037980985.1 of Siminovitchia sp. FSL H7-0308. Lineage (NCBI taxonomy): Bacteria > Bacillati > Bacillota > Bacilli > Caryophanales > Bacillaceae > Siminovitchia > Siminovitchia sp. FSL H7-0308. Next base: position 111,807 of record NZ_CP150282.1, on the reverse strand, counting down.
GGCACCCATATTTGTCAAAAGTGTTGCCACATCAATAATTTCCGGTTCCTTTGCCGCGTTTTCGATAATTGTCTGACCCTTGGCTTTTACAGCCGCCAACATGATGTTGATTGTGGCGCCCACACTGACAACGTCCAAATAGATCCTGGCTCCGGTCAATTCATCGGCACGAAGATACAACGCCCCTTGCTCATTTGTCACTTTTGCCCCCAGCGCTTCAAAGCCCTTGATATGCTGGTCAATTGGACGCGGTCCAAGGTGGCAACCGCCTGGAAGTCCAACGACTGCCTTTTTAAACCTGCCGAGCATAGCACCCATTAAATAATACGATGCACGCAGCTTTTTCACTTTCCCGTTCGGAAGCGGCATAGATAACATATTGCGTGGATCGACATGCATCACATCATCCCGCAAAGAGACAACCCCGCCTATTTCTTCTAATAAAATTCTCAATGTATCGACATCTGATATGTTGGGTAGGCCTTCAATTTTTACCGGTGATTCAGCAAGGATTGTGGCCGGTATGAGGGCGACTGCGCTGTTTTTTGCCCCACTCACTTTAATTGTTCCTTTTAAAGGGTACCCGCCGGCAATCTTAAGCTTTTCCATTTTAGTCTTCCTTTCGCTCCTGGTTGGCCAACTTTTTTTGAAAAAAAAGGCATCATACCCATTATTATAAACAATTTACGGAGAAACATGTAGCGCACGTGTAAAAAAAGTAATTATGAATCACCTTTTTCTCTAGCTTCCCAATCCCGTAAAAAGGCTTCAATGCCCCAATCTGTTAACGGATGTTTAAAAAGCTGGACCAATACTTTATAGGGCAGTGTGGCGATGTGCGCTCCATTTAAAGCGGCTTCGGTAATATGTTGCGGATGGCGGATGGAAGCGGCGATGATTTTCGTATCGAGGCCATGAATGGAGAAGATGTCCGCAATTTCTCCGATTACACTCGCCCCGCTATGGCCGATATCATCCAAGCGCCCGATAAACGGAGAAACATAAGTCGCTCCTGCCCGTGCGGCAACGAGCGCCTGATTGGCGTTAAAAATTAAAGTGACGTTCGTTTTGATCTGTTCTTTAGATAGTATACTAACAGCCTTCATACCATCCGGCGTCATCGGTATTTTGACGGTAATATTGGGAGCGATTTTTGCCAGCTCCCGGCCTTCTTTTACCATACCTTCCGTATCAAGCGCGATTACTTCGGCACTGACAGACCCGGGAATGATAGATGTAATTTCTCTGAGCCTGTCGTGAAACGAAATATTCTCCTTGGCAACCAAGGAAGGGTTTGTTGTGACTCCATCTATGATGCCGAATTCATTGGCTTTTTTGATCTCGTCGATGTTGGCTGTGTCGAGAAAAAACTTCAAGCTACACAACTCCTTCACATTTATAATAGAATAAAGGGAAACCGCCATACTCTCACTGGCGGTTTCGGTCTTACCGAATGGCTGACGACAGCAACCATTATGTTGCCGCAGAATCCATTACGCTTTACCGGCTGAGCCAAAGTCACGCATTTTGCCCTTTACGGTATCTTTGATCGCTTCTCTGGCAGGGCCGAGATATTTTCTCGGATCGTACATTTCCGGATTGTCGCGCAATACTTCCCGTACGCGTTTCGCGGAAGACATTTGGTTTTCTGTATTTACGTTAATTTTTGCCGTTCCCAAGGAAATGGCTTTTTGAATATCCTTCAGCGGAATGCCTGTACCGCCATGAACCACAAGTGGCACTCCCGTTAATTTCATCACTTCTTCCATACGGTCAAATCCGAGCTTAGGTTCTCCTTTATAAGGACCGTGTACCGATCCAAGAGCCGGCGCAAAACAATCTACTCCGGTTTCACGAACGAGTTGGTCACACTCGGCAGGAATGGCATACGAAGCTTCTGCATCATCGACAGATAGATCGTCTTCTTGTCCGCCGATCCGCCCCAATTCCGCTTCCACTGAAACGCCAAACAGATGGGCAAGTTCAACCACCTTTTTCGTCAATGCAATATTTTCGTCAAGCGGCAAGTGTGAGCCGTCGATCATGACAGATGTAAAACCGGCATGAATCGCCTTGGCGCATTTTTCAAAGCTGGAACCATGGTCAAGATGAATAGCAACAGGGACCGTAATTCCATATTCTTCCATAAGCGCTTTTACCATCTGTACGACCAATTTAAATCCACCCATATAACGAGCAGCTCCCTCGGATACTCCTAAAATAACGGGTGATTTTTCTTCTTGAGCAGCTTGAAGTATCGCTTGGGTAAACTCCAAATTATTCAGGTTAAATTGGCCGACTGCGTATTTTTCTTTATTTGCTCGCTTGAGCATTTCTGTCATCGATACTAATGGCACAACTTTTTCCTCCTTTTACATTGGGACTGCCTGCACAACCACATGAAACTGTACCCAATTTTCGCAGTTTCATCATAACAGATTATTTGGTTGAATACCAATGAAGAGCGGAGACCGAAAGGAGAAAAGATTTATGTGGTTTTTTATTTGTTAGGATACGTATTGTTTGACTGCAGTACGGATTTCTTCAATATCAAACGGCTTGGAAAAATGGGCAAGGGCTCCGAGCTTTTTTGTTTTTTCTATCATATCCAGTTCCCCGTACGCCGTCATGATGATGACGCGGATCTCGGGATTTATTTCCTTCATTTTTTTCAATATTTCAAGCCCGTCCATCCCAGGGATTTTGATATCAAGAAGAACAAGGTCGGGAGCATGTTGTTTCATAACATGCAATGCCTGAAGACCATTGGCAGCCTGATATATTTCATAACCTTCTTTTTGCAACACTTCATTCAGTAATGTTCTTATTCCGAATTGGTCATCGACTATTAACACTTTTTGTTTCAATATATTCATCCCCCTATTGTTTATATTCCTCAATAAACCCCTCCATTAAGTATAAAATACTAGCATTATATATTTATTTTTAATATTTTTTCTATAGTATGTTAAGTTCGATATGAGTTACATTTTTTCCTTCTAAAGTATTCAACCCGATCATATTTCTTTTGCTATTCCATAAATGTGCCTATAATATATGTATATTTTTCCAAAAAGGAGCAACATATATGTTGAAAATGCTATCCACGCAACTGATCGGCGTATTTTCCAGCGTTAGAGAGAAAGAAGAATTTCCATTAGAAGACGGAGCCCGGCTTTTGGCCCAAGCAGCTGTCGGGGAAGGTTCTATCTTTATAAAAGGGTATGGCGAAATGGAAGGAGTCGTCATGAATGCCTTGAATGGACCCGAGCCGATGAAAAAAACGAAAAAGCTTGAACAATCATCACAATTGTCCCACACGGACAGAGTGATTGTTTTCACACGCCTATCCGATGATCAAGATGCGCTTTCTCTTGGGAAAACTCTTGCAGAAAAAGGCATTCCATTTGTATCTGTTGCCGGTACGGTAAAAGATGGTGCGGAATGTTTATCACAATTAGCTGATATACATATCAATACTCACGTAATCAAGCCCATTCTTCCTGCTGAAGACGGGAACCGCGTTTGTATTCCTTCCTTAATGTCCGCTTTGTATATTTATTATGGTCTCAAATTCAACATAGACGATATGCTGGAAGAATATAAATAAAGCTGCCCTTGTGATGAAGGCAGCTTTTTCATACATCGACTATTTTTTTACTGTTAATGCTGCTTGGATAAAGCCGTGAAAGAGTGGTTGCGGCCTCGTTGGGCGAGATGTAAACTCTGGATGGAATTGGCTTGCCACAAACCATGGGTGATCAGCAACTTCAATAATTTCCACCAATTTTCCATCAGGGCTTGTTCCCGAGAATACGAAACCGGCTTTTTCCATCTGCTCCCTGTATTCGTTGTTAAATTCATAACGGTGGCGATGACGTTCATAAATCAATTCTTCTTGATACATTTCACGGGCTTTTGTCCCATCTTGCAATTTACATGGGTACAACCCAAGCCGGAGTGTTCCGCCCAAATCTCCCAGCCTATCTTGGTCCGGAAGCAAGTGGATAATCGGATGTTCCGTAGCTGGATTAATCTCGGAAGAGTGAGCCGTTTCAAGCCCCAATACATTCCTCGCATATTCAATAGAAGCTAATTGCATTCCGAGGCAAATGCCAAAAAATGGAACGTGGTTTTCACGGGCATATTGAATCGCCGCAAGCTTGCCGTCGATACCCCTGTCGCCAAAACCGCCTGGAACAAGAATCCCATCGCAATCAGCAAGCACTTCCGCCGCGTTTTCTTTCGTAACGAATTCAGCATTCAACCATTTGATGTCTATATCTGCATCAAATGCATAACCAGCATGTTTTAATGCTTCAACAACCGAAATATAGGCATCTTGGAGCTCCACATATTTTCCAACAAGAGCAATCCTTGTCGTCTTGGACAAGTTTTGTACTTTTTCAACAAGGAGTTTCCAGCCTGCCATATCCGCTTCGTGGCAAACAATTTTTAAATGATCACAAACGATTTGATCCAAATGCTGCTCCTGCAATGAAAGCGGTACGGAATAAAGCGTGCTTGCGTCATGTGCTTCGATAACCGCCTCTTTTTCAATATCACAGAACAAGGCGATTTTGTCCTTCATGTCCTGGGAGATCGGCATTTCTGTCCGTACGACGATGACGTTTGGCTGAATACCGAGACTCCGGAGTTCCTTTACACTGTGCTGTGTCGGTTTTGTCTTCATTTCGCCGGCTGCTTTAATATAAGGAACAAGTGTGCAATGAATATACATGACATTTTCCCGGCCAACATCATTTTTCATTTGCCTGATCGCTTCTAAAAACGGCAAAGATTCAATATCTCCGACTGTGCCGCCAATTTCCGTAATGACCACATCTGCTTTGGTCTTTTCGGCTGCCCGGAAGATGCGGTCTTTTATCTCATTTGTAATATGCGGGATCACTTGAACCGTTCCTCCGTTATAATCCCCCCGCCGCTCTTTTCTGATTACTTCCGAGTAGATTTTTCCCGTTGTAACATTGCTGTATCTATTTAAGTTAATATCAATAAATCTTTCATAATGTCCCAAATCCAGGTCGGTTTCCGCCCCGTCTTCTGTCACAAAAACCTCTCCGTGCTGGTAAGGACTCATCGTGCCAGGATCCACGTTTAAATAAGGATCGAATTTTTGAATCGTCACATTCAATCCGCGATTTTTTAAAAGGCGCCCGAGTGAGGCAGCCGTAATCCCTTTTCCGAGTGAGGAAACGACACCACCTGTTACAAATATATATTTAGACACAACTTTTCCTCCTTATCCTTCCTCATGTTTCCCAAAGTTACTAAAATAAAAAACGCCCCGCCACAAATTGCTGTACGGGAGCGTTACATATTATCTGTATGTCCTTTTTCAAGGAGCCCAAATAAAATACTACAGATTAGGAGAAGAGAAGTCAAGATTTTATTCTTCCTCTTCTTCTTCTTCTAAATCGACGTCTTCCTCCTCTTCTTCTTCCAGTTCATAATCCTCGTCATCCAACAATTCTTCTTCTTCATATTCCGCTTCTTCTTCCTCTCGAAGCGCCTCCAGGCTTTCATCTTCTTCTACGTCTTCATCTTCAAGATCCATGTCGTATTCAAGATCTTCTTCTTCCAGTTCGAGCAACTCCTCATCTTCTTCAAAGGCCCGTTTTGCTTTCTTTTTCTTCTTCGGTTTGACGGGAGCGATGATTTCTTCGTCTACTTGATCAAACGGATACCACTCTTTCAGGCCCCAGCGGTTTTCACCCAATGTCAAAAAGCGTCCGTCCACGTTTAAATCCGTATAAAATTGTAGCATTCGCGAAGACATTTCCTCATCCGAAAGCTCCAAATAGTTGGCAATTTGAGCAACCAATTCCTGAAATGGTAAAGCCTCCTTTTTTTCTTCCAACAAATACTGTGCAATTTCAATAAGTGACATTTCTTCCCGTTCTTCCAACGTTAAATTTTGCAAGTTCAATCATCGCACAACCTTTCCGCTATATGTATTTAAATGGCTCTCAATAGCCTTATAGTTAAAAATCCATACTCAACATTATAAACAAATATCTTTCGTTTATGCTACTCTTTTCATGTTTATTTCTCTATTAAGATGAAAAAAAGCCCGAATTCAAAAAAACAGCAAAAAAAAATCCAAACTCCGAAGAGTTTGGAAAAGTTTTTTAAACTTCAATGAGATCTTCTTTCTCAAGGTGTTGCACGTTTTTTCCAGACCAGGATTGGGCGCCAAGAATATCGCACGGCCTCCCGCTATGGACAATTTTTCCATCTTTTAATTGAACAATCCGGTCGGCAATTGCCAAGGCGTCATTCTCGTCATGGGTGACAAAGATGGCGGTAATGCCGGCAGCCTTTAAGATGTTGCGCAAGTCCTTTCTGATTTTCACTTGCAACTCGGCATCTAAATTACTAAACGGTTCATCAAGCAAAAGAAGGTTGGGATTCGGAGCAATCGCTCTGGCGATGGCCACCCGCTGCTGCTGGCCCCCGCTCAGCTGGTGCGGGTATCTTTTTTCATATCCCGTTAATTCGACGATCTCAAGCACTTCGGCCACTCTTGCTTTTTTCTCCGCTTTCTTCATTTTATTCAGGCCAAACGCGATGTTTTCCTCGACGGTCATATGAGGAAAGAGGGCATAATCCTGAAACACCATGCCGATCCCGCGCTTTTCGGGCTGAATGAATGATTTATCATTGAATATAACTACATCCTCGATTGTAAAAGAACCTTCACAAGGCACTTCCAATCCGGCAAATAAACGAAGCAAGGTACTTTTTCCGCTCCCGCTCGGCCCCAGTATGGAAACTACTTCACCTTTTTCAATTTTCATTGAAAATCCATCCACTGCTCTTTCTTTCGGGTCATAACAAAAGCATACGTTTTCTATCGAAATAAACATTTATCGCGGCTCCTTTTCAAGTAGCTTGTGAAAGACAAAGATAGACAAAGCGCTAAGAGCAACAATCACCAGGGAAGCCTGGGACGCTTCCATGATTTTTTCATCACTCGCGTACTGAAACGCTTTTGTGGACAAGGTATCAAAATTAAACGGCCGAAGGATTAATGTCAACGGTATTTCCTTTAATATATCAATAAAAACAAGAATAAATCCGCTAATAATGGCGCCTTTCATCAAAGGAACATCCACTTTGATGAATGTTTTTGTCAGCCCCATGCCAAGCAGGCGTGAAGCATCGCGAAAATCTGTTCCTATTTTATCATAACCAGATTCAATCGAATGAAAGCCAATCGCAAAAAACCGAATAATGTAGGCGGTGATGAGCATCACAATGCTAACACTTAACACAAGCGTCGTTTGCAGGCCCATTCTTTGATAAATGGGAGCAAGCATCTGATCAATGGCAATAAAGGTCGTAACGACCGCTACGGCAATCACCGCCCCAGGGATGGAGTAGCCCAGCACCGTTACCTTTGGCATTGTTTTCGCCACTTTTCCGTGAACAAGCCTGCTGAAATTGCCGACAACGAGCGCGAAAGCGATAATGATGGCGGCGCTGGTTCCCGCCACAAAGACTGAATTTTTCACATATGTGAAAAATTCCTGGAATGGGATTTTCCCCCATGTGAGCACAAGCCAATCGACTAATTGCAAAACCGGTATGAAAAAACCAAAGCTTAAAACGGTCATACCGTATATGGAAGCCAATTTGGCTTTCATGCCGGTCAATTGGACAAGCGGAAGCGGCCTGATTTTCGTTGTAGAAAAGCTGAATTGCTTCCTGCCACGCAATAGCTTCTCCACAATAAGAATCAAAATGACAAGGACCATCAATGTACCGGCGAGTTTGATTGAAGTTCCGACATCACCAAGCCCAAACCAAGCTTGAAAAATGGCTGTGCTGAACGTTTGAATACCGTAATATTTGACCACACCGTAATCATTCAGTACTTCCAATATGACTAAGCTGGCACCGCCAACGACGGCTGCTCTCGAAATGGGAAGCACAACCTGGAAAAAAATTTGCCATGGCCCTTTCCCTAGCACTCTCGCGCTTTCAATGAGGGAAGCCGTCTGCTGTGACAGAAAAATCCTCGTAATGGTATATACATATGGATATAAAAAAAGTGTATAGATAAAAATAGCCCCTGGTATATTCATGATGTTAAAATAATTCGGATCCAAGGACATATCAAATTGGTTCCGGAGTGTTTTTTGAATAATACCCGTATAATTGAGAATGCCATGATAGGTGTAAGCACCGATAAATGGCGGAATCGAAAGGGGCAAAATGAGCGCCCACTTTAAAAAGTTCCGCAGCGGAAAGTTGTACTGGGCAATGAGCCAAGCGAGACTCAACCCAATGGCAATTGTCAAAAAAGCGGTTGAGAGTACAAGAATGAGAGATGTCTGCAGATATTTATACAGCACAAATTCCTTAATATGCTCCCAGTTTTCATTTGACGGCGTAAACAAGCCTGAAACGATCGCCAAATTCGGCAAAAACAACAATATGATAATGATGGCGGCAGCGACCGTCCAACCGTTTACATTAACCAACTTTCGCACGAAACTTACACCCCATTAATATAGCAACGCCCCTTGCCGCACCAAACGGCAAGGGTCATATTCCTTATTGCCAGCCTACTTCATTAAAGACCATGAGTGCCTTGGCATTGTTATCGCCAAGTACTGAAAGAGGAATATCTTGTTCTTTAAACTCTCCCCATGACTTTAATAACTCGGATGGTTCAACTTTTTCATTTACTGGATATTCATAGTTTGCTTCCGCAAATTTTCCTTGCGCCTCTTCGCTTGTTAAGTATTCAAGGAGGGCAATGGCATTTTCTTTATTTTTTGACCCTTTGACAACGCCGGCTCCACTGATGTTCACATGTGTTCCCGTTGTTTCCTGGTTAGGGAAGAAAACGCCGAGCTGCTCAGCCACTTTCACTTCTTCCGGATCTTCGGAATTGAGCATCTGGCCAAAATAGTATGTGTTCATAATGGCGACGTCACCCACACCAGCAGCAATTGCTTTAGCCTGGTCACGGTCTCCGCCTTCCGGTTTTCTCGCCATATTTTTCACAATACCTTCAGCCCATTCTTTCGCTTTTTCTTCGCCGTCAATTTCAATAAAGGAAGCCAATAATGACTGATTGTAAATATTTTCGGAGGAACGAACAAGAATGCGCCCTTTCCATTTTTCATCCACTAAATCTTCGTATGTGGAAAGCTCGTCTTCTTTTACTTTATCTTTATTATACACTAAAATTCGCGCTCTTTTTGTCAAACCGTACCAAGTTTTGTCATTATCTCTGAATTTCTTGGGAACTTGCTTGTCAAGCGTATCGCTTTCGACAGACTCCAGAACATCAGCATCTTTCGCACGGAACAGCCTGCCGGCATCCGCCGTCAAAAACAAATCGGCCTGGGTTGCATCGCCTTCCCGCTTAATACGCTCAAGCAGCTCATCTGCTTCACCTTTGATAACGTTTACCTTAATGCCTGTCTTTTCTTCAAACTTTCCGTATAATTCATCGTCGACATCGTAATGCCTGCTTGAATATAAGTTAACAACCTTTTCTTTTGTTTCTTCTTTTTTATTCTGCTTATCCGACTCATTATCTTTTGGAGCCGAATTTTGATTTCCACACGCTGCAAGTGTCATCATAAAGACACAAAGTACAAAAGCTACTATTTTTCTCACTAGTGAACAACTCCTTGACTGAATAAGAATTGATAACGATTCTCAATTTCAATTATATAGATTCCCGCCTTCTTGTCAATTTATTTTTAGATAAATTTATGACAAATTAGACATGGCTGCACAAAAGAAAAACATCCGTGGCCTTAAACGAAGCCATGGATGCTACTTCCCCGTCTCGGGCGGTTGTTCTTTAGGACGGGTTTTCTCATTCTTGAATATGGGGCTTGATAGTCGGTACCCTAAATAAAACATGACTGCGGAGGCTGCTAGAAAAGGAATGGCCCCAAGACGGCTTTGGTACAAATAATAACTTACGGCAACTGCAATCGAATATCCTAACACCTTGACCCCGAACTTCATGCACCCACATCCAGTCATGGAACAATTTATAGTTATAATTTTATCCTGTTATACGATAAAAATCCATATACGCGACTACATATTTCTTCGGTACTGGCCGCCAACTTCGTACAGCGCATTGGTAATTTGTCCCAAACTGGCCACTTTAACTGTCTCCATTAGTTCGGCAAAAATATTGCCGCCCTTCATGGCCGTTTCTTTCAATTTTTTCAGTGCTGTTTCTACTTGGTCTTCATGTTTCTCCTGGAATTGCCGCAGGTTTTGGATTTGTGTTTCTTTTTCCTCTTTTGTAGCACGGGCCAACTCCATATTGTCCAATTCTTGCTCAGATGGGGGATTTGGATTCAGATACGTGTTCACACCGATAATCGGCAACTGCCCAGAGTGCTTGAGCATTTCGTAATACATCGATTCTTCCTGAATTTTACTGCGCTGGTATTGTGTTTCCATCGCGCCAAGAACGCCTCCGCGGTCATTTAACTTCTCGAACTCTTTCAATACAGCTTCCTCGACAAGATCCGTCAATTCCTCAATGATAAACGAACCTTGAAGCGGATTTTCATTTTTGGAAAGACCGTGTTCCTTTGTAATAATCATTTGAATCGCCATTGCCCTGCGGACAGATTCTTCCGTCGGTGTCGTAATGGCTTCGTCATACGCATTTGTATGAAGGGAATTGCAGTTGTCCTGCAAGGCCATGAGAGCTTGAAGCGTTGTGCGGATATCATTAAAGTCAATTTCCTGGGCATGCAGCGATCTGCCCGATGTCTGCACGTGATATTTCAACTTTTGACTTCGCTCATTCGCTCCATATTTTTCTCGCATGACAACCGCCCAAATCCGTCTCGCCACTCTCCCGATCACTGTATATTCAGGGTCAAGCCCATTTGAGAAAAAGAAGGACAGATTCGGTGCAAAATCATCAATATGCATGCCGCGGCTCAAATAATACTCGACATACGTAAAACCGTTGGCAAGCGTAAAAGCCAGTTGGGAAATTGGATTGGCTCCAGCTTCGGCAATATGATATCCGGAAATGGACACGGAGTAGTAATTTCTTACTTTATGGTCAATAAAATATTGCTGAATATCGCCCATCATGCGCAAGGCAAACTCCGTTGAGAAAATGCATGTATTTTGCCCCTGGTCTTCTTTTAAAATATCGGCCTGAACCGTACCGCGAACAGTTTGCAAGGTCCATGCCTTTACTTCTTCTTGTTCACTTGGCGTCAATTCCCTGCCAAGCTCCTCTTTTCTTTTTTCAACTTGTTGAAAGATCGCCGTATTCATAAACATGGCCAAAATAATCGGCGCAGGACCGTTAATTGTCATGGAAACGGATGTAGTGGGAGCGCATAAATCAAAGCCGGCATACAGCTTTTTCATATCTTCAAGTGTACAAATGCTCACGCCGCTCTCACCGACTTTGCCGTAAATATCCGGGCGGTAATCCGGATCTTCCCCATATAACGTGACTGAATCAAAAGCGGTACTTAACCGCTTGGCCGGATCGTCTTTTGATAAATAATGGAAACGGCGATTCGTTCTTTCCGGCGTTCCTTCTCCGGCAAACTGGCGTTTCGGATCTTCTCCTTGGCGTTTAAATGGGAACACTCCTGCTGTGTAAGGGAAGGAGCCGGGCACGTTTTCCTTATATACCCATTTTAAAATTTCTCCGTAATCTTCATATTTTGGAAGAACGACCTTTGGTATGGAGAGACCTGAAAGGCTTTTTACAGTCAACTCCGTAACAATTTCCCGATCGCGGATTTTTGTCACATATTTTTCCCCGGCGTATACTTCTTTTTTCTTTTCCCATGATTCTAGTACTTCCTTTGATTCCGGGGTAAGCTGCTTGGCGGTCTCTTCTTTTAAAGTTTGAAGAGCCTCCAGCGCTTCACCATTTGCCTCTTCCTCTTTTAAAGCGGCGATTACACCTTCCAATTGGAACAGCTTCCGGGCAATACGGACCTGTTTTTCTGCCGCTTTATGGTACCGGTGGACTGTATCGGCAATCTCCCGTAAATAATGCTGCCTGCTGACCGGAATAATGACATCCTTCTTTTCAACTTTTTCCGAAGTGGAAAAAGTTGTTTGCCAATCCGTTCCGGCTTTTTCATTGATTTTTTCCATTAGTGCGGCAAATAAGGCATTCGTACCCGGATCATTAAACTGGCTCGCTATCGTGCCATATACAGGCATTTCTTCCAAATCCCGGTCAAATAACATATGGCTGCGTTGATATTGCTTACGTACCTGATTTAACGCATCCTCTGAACCCTTTTTCTCAAATTTGTTGATAACGACAAGGTCGGCAAAGTCGATCATATCAATTTTTTCCAGTTGGGTTGGCGCCCCGAATTCACTTGTCATGACATACATCGATACGTCGCTTATCTCCCGAATCTCCGCATCCCCCTGCCCGATCCCGCTCGTTTCGACAATCACAAGGTCCATCCCGGATGCTTTTACAACGTTGATCGCATCTTTGATCGCTTGTGACAATTCATTTTTCGATCCTCTTGTAGCAAGACTTCTCATGTATATTCTTGGTGAGAAGATGGCGTTCATTCGAATTCGGTCGCCCAGAAGCGCGCCGCCGGTTTTCTGTTTCGTCGGATCTACTGATAGAATAGCCGCTTTTTTCTCTGGCAGCTCATGAAGAAATCGGCGGATCAGCTCATCCGTCAATGAACTTTTACCGGCGCCGCCCGTCCCTGTTATTCCAAGCACTGGAACATCCCGGGCCAGCTGTTTTATTTCTGAAAATATTTCCCCGTATGCGTCCAAGTCAGGGTCCAGCACCTTCTGTTCAGCGATGGAAATCAGTTTGGAGACCGCCGATATGTCCCCCGTTTGCAGTTTTTCCACTTCTTCGGGCAGAGATTGGGGAATTGTCGGAAAATCACATTCCCGCAACATCAAGTTGATCATCCCCTGCAGGCCAAGTTCCCTGCCATCATCGGGAGAAAAAATCCGCGCTATCCCGTAATCATGTAATTCCCTTATTTCACGGGGAATGATCACGCCGCCTCCCCCTCCGAATATCCGAATATGGGGCGCTTCTTTTTCTTTTAATAAATCATGCATATATTTAAAATATTCAACATGCCCCCCCTGATAAGAAGATACTGCAATCCCTTGAACATCCTCCTGAATAGCAGCATGAACAACTTCTTCGACCGAACGGTTATGTCCCAGATGGATGACTTCTGCACCGCTTGACTGTAAGATTCTCCGCATAATATTAATGGAAGCGTCATGCCCGTCAAACAAGCTGGATGCCGTTACAAATCGGATGTGGTTTTTCGGCCTGTATACATCAGTTACCATATTCGTCATTCTCCTCCCACTTCTACTTGTTTCTTGAATCCTTTTATCCCTGAAAAAAGCAAATCGGTTTGGAGTTGAATATATTCATCAATCGTACATGTTTTTTGCAATGCCCAGCGCCTGAATCCCCACATTTGTCCTTGGACAAAAATATTGTGCGCCAATAATTGCTGCTGCTCATTATTGATCTCCAGCTCCCCATTTTCAACACAGCGCCGGATCAATTCCTCAAACATCCCGACCATTTCCAACTCTTTCTTTAATACATATGCCAAAGCTCCATTTGTTAAAGCTTTTGCTTCCTGATACATGACAAGCACTTCATCCTGCATTTCGTCCACGATTCGGAAATAATGGTCAATTCCCAGTTTCAGGCTTTCCAATGTTCCCGCTTTCAGGTCAATGCTGTAAAAACGCTCTTTTACCTGCTCATAAATGCTGTCACAGACGAGAAACAGGACATCTTCCTTCGTTCTAATATATTCATAGAGCGTACCGATGCTGAAGCCGGCAGCCTTGGCAATTTCCCTCGTTGTCGTTCGGTGAAATCCTTTTTTCTTAAAAAGAGAAACAGCACCGCGGATCATCTGGTTTCTTCTTTTTTCGATCAACCGCTCATCTTTGACAGAGGCTTTTATTGTCCGTTTTACTGTCAACGGTATATTCACCTTCTTTCTCATTTAATTTGTCAGCATTCTAGAAATGACAAGCCTTTGAATTTCTTGTGTTCCCTCATATATTTGGGTGATTTTCGCATCGCGCATGTATCGTTCGACCGGATAGTCCTTCGTATAGCCGTACCCGCCGAAAATTTGCACCGCTTCCGTTGTTACTTTCATCGCGGTGTCTCCCGCCATCAGCTTTGACATGGCTGATTCTTTTCCGTAAGGCAAACCTTCAGACTCCAGCCAAGCAGCCTGGTATGTTAATAGACGGGAAGCTTCAATGGCCGTGGCCATATCGGCAAGTTTGAAAGAAATGGCCTGGTTATCGGCTATCGGCCTTCCGAACTGTTTTCGGTCCTTCGCATAAGCCAGCGCCGCGTCAAGTGCCCCCTGTGCAATGCCGACTGCTTGGGCGGCGATTCCATTTCTGCCGCCATCCAGCGTCATCATCGCTATTTTGAATCCTTGCCCTACTTCCCCCAGCATATTTTTCTTCGGCACTTTACACTCATCAAAAATGATTTCGGTCGTCGGTGAAGAGCGAATCCCGAGTTTTTTCTCTTTTTTGCCCACAGAGAAGCCTTCGAAGTCTTTTTCAATAATAAAAGCGGTGGAGCTCCGTTTATCGTTCGGGTCCGTTAATGCAAAAACAATGTATATATCCGCAATTCCTCCGTTTGTAATAAATATTTTCGATCCGTTCAAGACAAAGTGATCCCCGTCATCGCGCGCTGTCGTTTTCATAGCCCCCGCGTCTGATCCTGACCCCGGCTCTGTCAATCCGTATGCGCCCATTTTTGTTCCTTCAGCCATTGGCTTCAAATATGTTTGTTTTTGCTCCTCTGTACCGAACTTATATACCGGCCAGCCCGCCAAAGAAGTATGAGCCGAAAGCGTCACGCCAATGGAAGCGCAAACACGTGATAATTCTTCTACTGCGATACAATAAGCTAAATAATCACTGCCAATCCCGCCATATTGTTCCGGCCAGGGGATGCCTGTCAGTCCGAGATCAGCCATTTGTTTGAATATATCCATGTCAAAGCGTTCTTCTTCATCACGTATCGCTGCTGTTGGTTCCACTTCGTTTACCGCAAAGTCCCGCACCATTTTTCGAATCATTTCATGCTCTTCACTCAATTTAAAATTCATCCCAACCACTCCTTTAGTTCAACAAATGTTTGCTAATCACCATTCTCTGGATTTCACTCGTACCTTCATATATTTCTGTCACTTTGGCATCCCTGAAAAACCTTTCAACGGGATACTCTTTCGTATAACCGTAGCCCCCGAACACCTGAACTGCCTCAATGGCCGTCTCCACCGCTGTTTTGGAAGCGAACAATTTGGCCATTGATACTTCTTTGACACACTGTTCGCTAGAAGAACACATCGCCGCAGCCCGGTACACAAGAAGCCTGGCGCTTTCCACATTTGTCGCCATGTCCGCCAGTTTAAAAGCAATTCCCTGTTGTTCTGATATCGGCTTTCCAAACTGTTTTCTTTCCGTAGCATATTTCGTCGCGGCTTCTAACGCCGCTTCTGCGATGCCAAGCGCCTGGGCCGCAATGCCGATACGGCCGGTATTTAAATTCGACAGAGCGATTTTAAAACCATTTCCTTCTTCACCGAGCAGATTGTCTGCCGGAACTTTCATGTCCTCAAACGTGATGGCAACGGTTCTTGATCCATTGAGTCCCATTTTTTTCTCATCTTTGCCGATCACAAGCCCGGGCGTGCCTTTTTCAACGATAAAAGCTGAAACGCCCCGTTTTCCCCGGCTCGGATCTGTTACGGCAAAAACAATATAAATATCTGCTTCGCCGCCGTTTGTAATAAAGACTTTAGAGCCGTTAATCATGAAGTCATTTCCT
Source organism: Siminovitchia sp. FSL H7-0308 (assembly GCF_037980985.1). Taxonomy (NCBI): domain Bacteria; kingdom Bacillati; phylum Bacillota; class Bacilli; order Caryophanales; family Bacillaceae; genus Siminovitchia; species Siminovitchia sp. FSL H7-0308. The sequence goes on along the minus strand of NZ_CP150282.1, from coordinate 95,915 downwards.
TTACGGACCACGCTCGTTTTGATCGCGCCGGCATCCGATCCTGCCCCCGGCTCTGTCAAACAGAATGCGGCCAGCGCCTTGCCCGTGGCCAATTTTCTAACATACTTCTTCTTTTGCGCTTCCGTTCCAAATTTTAATATCGGGTTTGTACCAACAGATGTATGGACGGATAAGATAACTCCTACTGTAGCACTTACTTTGGAAAGCTCATTTATGGCAATAATGTAGGAGATAAAGTCCATGCCGGATCCGCCATAGTGTTCCGGAACAGTAATTCCCATCAAGCCGAGCTCTCCCATTTTATTTAAAATCTGTCGCGGGAACTTTCCATTTTCCATTTCTTCTACAAACGGTTCTATCTCGCTTTTAGCAAACTCGCGAACCATTTTCCTCATCATCAATTGTTCTTCCGTCAACCGAAGGTCCATGCTCATTCCCTCCCTGATGTATCCCGGCGCGGTTATTCATACTTGTAAAAACCGCGTCCCGCCTTTTTGCCGAGCCAACCCGCTTTCACATATTTCCTCAATAGTGGGCATGGGCGGTATTTATCGTCGCCGAACCCTTCATGAAGGGTTTCCATAATGTATAGACAGGTATCCAGTCCGATAAAATCTGCAAGAGTGAGCGGTCCCATCGGATGATTCATTCCAAGCTTCATCACTTCATCGATCGCTTCTTCTGTGGCCACCCCTTCATACAATGTGTAAATGGCTTCATTGATCATGGGCATGAGTACCCGGTTTGAAACAAATCCCGGAAAATCATTCACTGCAACAGGGACCTTTTTCAAACTTTTCGTCATGCTTTCGATCGACTGGTACACTTCATCTTCCGTGGCGAGCCCCCGGATAATTTCAACGAGTTGCATGACCGGGACGGGGTTCATAAAGTGCATGCCGATTACTTTCCCCGGCCGCTTTGTTGCAGCTGCTATTTCCGTAATCGGGAGTGAAGATGTATTTGACGCCAAGATAGCATGGGCAGGAGCATGCTTATCAAGTGTTTCAAAAATCCGTGTCTTGACTTCCATATTTTCAATAGCTGCTTCGATGACGACATCGGCTTTCTCCGCATCCTTTACATCGGTCGATGTGGTGATCCTGCCGATAATGTTATATTTCTCGTTTTCTGTTATTCTCTCTTTTTGCACTTGCCGATCCAGATTTTTCTCAATAACGCTTAGTCCTTTATCAACAATATCTGTTTGCAGATCATTTAAAAAAACTTGATAACCAGCCTGCGCGCATACTTGGGCAATCCCTGAACCCATTTGTCCCGCTCCTACAACGAATACGTTTTGAATTTCCATCGTTTTTCCTCCCTCAGTTTGTTTTGGGCACTTCAATCATGACAGCATCTCCCTGGCCTCCGCCGGAACATATTGAGGCGATGCCCAGTCCGCCGCCGCGTCGCTTTAATTCGTATGCGAGCGTTATCAAAATTCGGGCGCCGCTTGCGCCGATTGGATGTCCCAAAGCTACCGCCCCGCCATTTACATTCACTTTTTCATGATCAAGATGGGCAATTTTGCCACTCGTCAAAGCGACAGCTGCAAATGCCTCGTTAATTTCAAATAAGTCGATCTCCTCCAAGATCTTACCCGTTTTTTCAAGCAGCTTATGAATCACGAGTCCCGGTGTCTGAGGAAAGTCTTTTGCTTCAACTGCGACTTCTGCGTGACCGATGATGTATGCGAGCAGTTCCTTCCCTTCTCGTTTCGCCCGCTCTTCGTTCATTAATACAACCGCCGCCGCACCATCGTTGACACCCGGTGCATTTCCTGCCGTAATCGTTCCGTCCCCATCAAAGGCCGGCTTTAGTTTCGCAAGTTTCTCCAAAGTAGTATCTTTTCTCGGCGCTTCGTCTTCCGTCACAATGAGTGGCTCTCCTTTTCGCCGCGGGACTTCGACCGGAACGATTTCTTCGGCCAGCACTCCTTTTTCCATTGCGGCAAGCGCCCGTTCATGGCTTCTAAGCGCCCATTCATCCTGGGCTTCTCTTGTAATCTCAAACTCTCTGGCCGTACGATTTCCGTAATTCCCCATGTGAACCCCGGAAAAGGCACACGTCAATCCGTCGTAAATCATTAAGTCGACCAAATGAGCATCACCCATTTTATACCCCCATCGTGCCTTTGGCAGAACATAGGGTGCATTGGACATCGACTCCATTCCTCCAGCGACAATTACTTCTTCATCACCAGCTCGGATGATTTGATCCGCAAGCGTAATGGCCCTCATTCCGGACGCACACACTTTATTGATCGTTTCCGTCTTAACTTCCCAAGGGACACCGGCTTTCCTTGCCGCCTGTCTCGATGGAATCTGCCCCTGTCCACCCTGCAAGACCGTTCCCAAAATCACTTCTTCGACTTCTCCAGGCTGTACGTTCGCACGCCGCAAAGCTTCCTTTACAGCAATTCCTCCAAGATCGGATGCTGTTAAAGAACCGAGTGCCCCTCCGAATTTTCCAAATGGCGTACGTGCTCCGGCTACCATTACTGACCTTGTCATCAATCCCACTCCTTTTTATTAACATCTTTTCATCTATGAAAATTTTTTCAATAAAGCTAAATTTCAGTCAGTAGAAGTTTTCTTCCATCTGCTGCTGAATGTTAGTTGAACCAATCAGGCATTGAGGTGCTGTTTTCTCCCACTTAGACTCTTTTGTATCAACTCAGGTCTTGAAGCGGTGTATATGGCACCTGACATGCGGGATAAATGAGGTTAAGCCCACAGGGGGGCATGCAGATATTGCTTCTCGATGTGGTATTCTTAGTTTGCGAAACGCAATCCGCCCAGTGATAAAAAATGAAACAAAGGCCCAGATTGAAAGCGTCCTGTTGTAAACTCAACCAGTGACGACCTTCCGCTTATCCTTCATGCGCTGACGATACGGCTGATTAGCGCTTCACTTACATTCGTACATCCTGTACGCCGCCATCCTTTTGTGACCGGAATCCCTCGATGTGTCGCTACCGAAGTTTTTACTTGTTCGGCGGTTATTGGCAACTGGATTCAACTCTGTGCTAAAGAGGGTTCGAGTGCTGCAAAGTTACCAACGTTTTTCTGCTCCCGCTACCACTCCAAGCCATGAGAGACACCCGCCACGTTCACTTTCTTCCTCTTGCATCCACTGAGTATATGCTCTGCCATGCTATGACTTTTCTACAGATTCATTTAGGATTTCTTTTTTTAAAAAAATCCAAAGCAGAATCAAAAATGATAAAAATGATAACAAGTGCCACAAAAACTGCAAACCAAATACTGTCATTCCCTAAACCGGTGAAGATTAATATCAGACCTAAAACAGTAATTATTATTTTTATAAACAACATCAACTTGTTCACAAATTCAATCCCTCCCTTTCATAATGTCAATCGTTAGATTTTCATGTTCATGCCGGTAGATTGATAATCTGAAAAAAGTGTATTATTGGAACTTACAAGCTTATCCTCCAATCGTTTTAGCGCGTTTATGCCAAGGGCGGAACCTCACTGCCAGCTGATAAACCGTTTACATTAAATTGACTGAACGCTCGCTCAACTTAAGAGCCAACGGGAAGGCGCTTCTGTTGAAGCACCTTGACCATTATGAAGCCTCCTTTTTCTCTTCCCCACAGACGGCTTTTTCAAGAAGCTCTGCCACATCATATGTCTGTACAGTGTCTTCCACTTCCTTTGCCTTCGTGCCATCTGACAACATCGTCAAGCAATATGGACAACCAGAACTAATAACGGAAGGGTCTGTTACAAGAGCCTGCTCTGTCCTGGCCACGTTAATCCGCTGGCCTGTATCTTCTTCCATCCACATCAATCCGCCGCCAGCTCCACAGCACATCCCGTTTTCCCGGGTGCGCTCCATTTCCACAAGGGTTACCCCGGGAATTGATTTTAAAATGTCACGCGGCGGATCATACACTTCGTTATATCTTCCAAGATAACAAGAATCATGGAAAGTGATTTTTTCATTCACCTCATACTTTGGCTGTAAGCGTCCTTCCGCCACCAATTGCGCAAGCAATTCTGTATGGTGATATACTTCCGCTTCCAAACCAAAGTCGGGATATTCATTTTTAAAAATATTATATGCATGCGGGTCAATTGTTACAATTTTTCGCACATTGTTTTTCTCAAATTCTTTAATATTGGCCGCAGCCAATTCCTGAAATAGAAACTCATTTCCAAGGCGGCGCGGCGTATCTCCGGAGTTTTTCTCTTTGTTTCCGAGAATCGCGAACTTAACGCCGGCTTCATTCAACAGTTTGGCGAAAGAGAGAGCAATTTTCTGGCTTCTGTTGTCAAAAGCCCCCATTGCACCAACCCAAAGCAAGTATTCAAATTCTTCGCCGGATTTCTTCATTTCTTTCACCGTCGGAACATGAACATCATCACGCAAATCTCGCCAATTTTCTTTCTCTTTTCGATTCAATCCCCACGGGTTTCCTTGTCTTTCAATATTTTGCATCGCTCTTTGTGCATCAGGGTCCATTTTTCCTTCTGTTAAAACGAGATAACGCCGCATATCTATAATGTGGCTTACGTGTTTGTTCATAACCGGGCACTGGTCTTCACAGTTCCGGCATGTTGTGCACGCCCACAGCTCCTCTTCTGTAATGATATCCCCGATCATGCTCGGCTGATACTCCAATGCCGCTGCGGCTTCCTCGGCTCCTTCTGTGCTGCCCGCTTTTGCGATTCTGTTTCCAAGCGTATTGGCAAATGCATATGCCGGCACCCAAGGCTGCTTTCTTGTAACAGCTGCCCCGTAATTCGTCAAATGGTCACGCAGCTTAATCATAATATCCATCGGCGACAGCATTTTTCCTGTACCTGTCGCAGGACACATATTTGTACAGCGGCCGCATTCCACACACGCGTATAAGTCAAGAAGCTGAAGATCTGTAAATTCATCAATTTTTCCTACACCGAATGTCTCGGCGGACTCATCCTCAAAATCAATCGGCTTCAACTTCGCGTCGTTGTCAAGCGGCTCCAGGTACACATTAGCCGGACCGGCAATTAAATGGGCGTGCTTCGATTGAGGCACATATACTAAGAAAGCGAGTAATAGAAGCAGATGCACCCACCACGCGACGTAAAACACAACCGCCGCTGCGAACGGGCTCATCCAGCCAAACAGTGCCGCAATGCCTGACGCAACAGGCTCCGTCCATGTAAGATTTTCCCCTTCCCAGATGAGGGCCATTCCGTTCCCCAGAAGGACGGAAGCCATCAGTCCGCCAATAAAAAGCAATACGAGCCCAGCATAAAATCCCCGCTTTAAGCGCACAAGCTTTTCAATGTAACGGCGGTAAAACGCCCAGGCCACCGCCACTAAAATGACAAGCGTGACAAGCTCCTGGAAAAAAGTAAATCCCGGATAAAGAGGGCCAAGCGGAAGATGGGATCCCGGTGCAAGCCCTTTCCAAATAAAATCAATTGCCCCAAATTGCACGAGAATGAAACCATAAAAAAACATCACATGGATAATGCCGCTTTTTTTATCCTTTAAAAGCTTTTTCTGCCCAAACACATACGTCCAAATATTTTTAAGCCTTTCTTTCACATTGCGATCAAACTCTTCTTTTTTTCCCAGTTTAATAAATTGAATCCGTGTTCTTACCACATACACAAACAAGTAAACGCCGTAAGCGGTTACGAATACAAAAGCAAGCCAATTCAGCAATAGCAATCCATCCATAACAGTTGGTGCCCCCTTCTCATCTATTTTTAAAACCGGCACTTTTCCGAATCTTGTTACTACCATTATATAATGAATGAGCATTCAGTCAAGATGGAACCTGCTATGGATTCGAGAAATTCTATTATGATTCATCAAAATTCGTTCATGTAAACGGGTGGTTTACTTTAGGGATGAAAGCCTCTATTGCTGAAAGTTCGCCAACCGTCCTACTCTTCCGGCTAACCCCAAAATGCCCTATCCTTTTTATTTTTTCTCTTTGCTTCTACCTGTAAAAGCGAAGCTTTTTTTAACCCTCGCAATAAACTATTCGGAACCACACGCCCATCCTATGGTTTTCCTTTACACAATAAAGGAAGGCTGCCCAAACCGGACAGCCTTCAGCTTCTTTTCCCTAATTTTCTTCGTATTAAAATGACGGCAAACACCGGGGCCCCGATCAATGCGGTAATCACTCCGATCGGAAGCTCGGCAGGATCGATGATCGTTCTAGCCACAAGATCTGCCAAGATGAGGAAAGACGCTCCCGCCAAAACAGAAAGCGGAAGCAAGTGTTTATGGTCCGGCCCCCAGACAATTCTCACCAGATGGGGAATGACAAGACCCACAAAACCGATCGTTCCCGACACTGCGACAGCCGCCCCTGTCAGGACAGAGCTGGACGCCAAGACGGCCACCTTTCTTGGGCCTACGTTGACGCCAAGATGTTTGGCCCGTTCTTCTCCAAAAGCGATCGCATTCAGTTCACGCGCGTTCCAAAAAAGAATAAGGCTGCCGACCAGTAAAAACGGCAAAATAATTTTCACAAAGCTCCAGCCCCTCATCGAGACGCTTCCCAAAAGCCAGCCGATGATTTGGCGCAGCTCCTCTCCGGATAAAGCAATCATCAACGAGATAAAGGCGCCAAGGAAAGAGCTAAAAATAATCCCCGTCAATATGATCGTTTCCACTTTCATCGTTCTGTCAATGCTGCGCGCAAAAGAAAGTACCAAAATGACGGTAATAAATGCGCAAACAATGCTTAATAGCGGCAGTGTATACATTCCAACCAAAGGCAGGGACAATTGATAAAAAAGTGTAATGACCGCGCCAACTGAAGCGCCCGATGAAACACCGAGCGTATAAGGGTCCGCCAGTGGATTGCGCAACAGCCCTTGAAAAGCAGCTCCGGCAATCGCCAAAGCCGCTCCCACCAGTCCGGCAAGCACGACGCGGGGCAAACGAATATTCATGACAATATTCGTATACATGGGATCAGAGGGAAATTCGATCGGAAGGTAAAAAGCTTCACTGCCAATAATGCGTGCAACATCCAGTATGGGCACCTTTACGGAACCCGTCGAGATACTGACAAGCATTACGGCAATCAACAGCCCGATCGCAATGATATAGGGAAAAAAAGGATTATTCTTTGAAAACATCCGGATAAACAGCCTTTGCAAGCTCCTCTACTCCTTCAGCCAAACGTGGGCCGGATCGGCTCACCAAATCTTCGTTGACCGCAATGACCCGTTCTTCCTTTACCGCGTTCATATCTTGCCAGCCAGTGCGTGCCATTACTGCATCGGTAGCATTTTCCACATAACTATAATTGACGATGATCACATCGGGATTCATCGCAATAATGGCCTCTTCATTCATTTTTGGCCACCCTTCTTCTTCCACAGCGTTTTTCGCGTTAATAATAGCCAGCATTTCATCCATAAAGGTGTTTTTCCCGGCTGCATACATTTCGGGAGGAGGGGAGAGCTCGACAAAAACCGACTTCTTCTCTTCTTCTTGAATCTTCTCTGCTTTTTCCTTGATTTCTTCCAGTTTGGATTTCATTTCTTGTACGACTTCTTCTGCTTCTTTTTCATGTCCCGTGGCTTTCCCAATCATCTCAATCGTTTCATACGTATCACTAAAGCTCTGCGCGTTATGTACAACAAGAACTGTCACACCGCTTTCCTCAAGCTGCTTTAATCCGCCTTCCCATACGTCCATTCCTGATCCATGGGCAAGAACAAGATCCGGTTCGAGAGAAATGATTTTTTCCACATTTAACTCCATTCCGGCAACCTTTTCTTTTTTCGCCGCTTCCTCAGGATAATCGTCGTTCTCATTAACACCCACCACTTCATTGCCTGCACCGATTGCATACACAATTTCCGTATTGCTCGGAATCAGCGAAACGATTCTTTCCGGTTTCTTTTCAATCGTGACTTCTTTGTCCACTCCATCTTTAATCGTTATCGGAAAACCCGTTTCCTTGGCTTCATCCGTCGTCTTAGGTTCCACGCTTTCATTCTTTGGTTCATCTTTGCTTCCGCAGCCAGCCAACAGCCCGGCCACAAGGAAAAGCGCGGCTAATAACATATGTATTCTTTTCACCAAATCCATCCCCATTTCTTTTTAAAAATAAAAAACACCTCCATGCAGAGATGTTCAGGAAAACACAACCAGTGCCAGATAAAATCATACTTTATTTATCCGAGCTTCATCTCCCCATCCTCGCAGGTTGACTTGTAGAGGTGAAATCGGCAGGTCTCCTGGCTTATGATCATCGCTTCCTGCCCCTTCCCGTACCAAAACACAGTGGGTTATCTCAGGACGCTCCCATTTTACAGTGGCGGGACCGCGTTGGATTTGCACCAACTTCCCTTTTCAGCTTTTTACTGAATGTTCCGAAACAGATTTTCAACAAAAAGCCACCGATTGCCTAAACATATGGAGTTATACAGATATTATACATGAAAAACTTTCGTTTCACAGCTTTTTCCTTTTCCAAAATGGGAATACTAAACGGGCATATATTCATGGACAGGAGGGGGGTTCTCATTGAAGTGGCTTGCCTGCTTTACAGCAATTGTTATCATTTTAGTCTCATTTTGCATGACCGACTATTATATCGGCCGCTTTATTGCCCGAAAAAGAGGCAAACCGCCGCAATCCCCCTTGAGAAAAAGCGACATCACACTGCTTGTCCGGGGAACTGACTTGTTTATCCAGTATTTTGATGACCTCTATAACGCCCGATCAAGCATTCACGTATTATTTTACATAGTAAGAAACGACTCGTTTGGCAAGCTGTTTTTCGACATTTTGATGGACCGTGCAAAAAGTGGTGTCAAAGTCCGGCTGCTGCTCGATTGGTTTGGATCAAGAACGGTGTCCAAACAACTCATCCAAAAAGCCCGGAGGAACGGGGTCGAAGTGCATTATTGCAACACCCCTCGCCTGCCGTTTCTCTTTTTTACCCTCCAACGCCGCAACCACCGGAAAATCACTGTGATTGATGGAAAGATCGGTTATGTGGGGGGCTATAATATTGGAGAAGAGTACATTGACCTTGATTCACTTCTTTCTCCTTGGCGGGACTATCACTTGCGCATTGAAGGAACGGGGACAGCCGATTTACAGAGCGTTTTTTTGCGGGATTGGAAACGAGCGACGGGGGTAACAGATTTCGATGAACAAGCTTTATTCCCTTCGCTCGCTGAAGGGCCTATTACCCATCGCTTTTTCCCAACAGAAGGGGTTGGTGCAGAAGAGGAAATCATCCGCCATATTGAAAAGGCTACTAACAGCATTTTCATTGGCACCCCTTACTTCATTCCACCGAAAAAAGTCATGGCTTCTCTTGAAAAAGCTTTGGAAAACAATGTAAAAGTGACGATTCTTGTACCAAGAATGTCCGACCATCCCATCGTCAAAGAAGCATCATTTCCCTACCTGCGGAAGATACTGGCCAAAGGAGGCACCGTATATCAATACAAAGAAGGATTTTTCCATGCGAAAGTTCTCTTGTTTGATGATGCTGTTTGTGACATCGGCACAGCCAATTTCGACTATCGAAGCTTATTGTTAAATAAGGAAATCAATTGCTTTATATACGACCATGAATTTATTGCCCATGTCAAAAAAATAATTGCCGAAGACATCATGCAATCGACACAATTAAGTCACCGCGACCTTCAAGCGGTGAACATCCGTTTCCGGATAATAGAATGGATTGGAGGTTTGATAAAAGGGTTGTTATAGCGCATAAACTGTTTTTTCCAGGGCCAGCCCTTTATAGTGCCCAAGATGCATTTCCGCTCCACAATGTGTACCAGAAAACATGGGCAGAGCTGTTGGTGCTTTATCATCTTTAAAAACCACACTCACTAACCACGCTTATAGATTTCTAGTGGTATGCCAAATAAATACAGCTGATGCTCTGGTTCATGGATTGGTTCACACTTATGCTTTTCTTCTTTTCTCGGTCTTGGATACCTATTTGGATCGAAAGCTTTGGAGACCCGGTTTTAACGAAAGCTGGAAGCGACCGGTTCGTCATCATGCTCACTTATTGCTTTTGACCGACCTTCTGTTATCGAAAATCTTTATTGCATTCGCAAGACTGTTGGCAAGTCGCATGGATGTTACATTGCCAGTTCATACATTTTTTCACTTGCCAAATAGAACAATAAACCCATGGACTGTATCGGTCATTCCTTCCAGCTTTTCACCCTTTCGTTCAGTAAACGGAAATCTCCTGGGTGTCCTCTAGGGCGCAAATGGCATCCAGCAGCAAGTTTCCTTGATTGATCCGGCAATTCCCTTGTTCGCCAGCGCTACCCGAACCTGAACAGCCTGTTTGGTCTTGGTCATCTATCGGAAGAATCATCCTCCCCCTGATCTTCCGGAGAGGTTTTTTATCTGTGTTTTTACGACTCATTGGTTGCTTGGTTGTTGATGGAGGCCTAGCCGTTTCGGAAGTGCGCCAAATGGCTCATTTTCAAAAAAAAGATGACAAGCGAATGAAGAGTGGAAGATACGGATTTTCTGAAATTTGTCTTCTACTGTCTCTTGCTCACTTACATTCAGGTGTTCCGTGGATGATCAGCGCTCGAGGGGAAAAGCCTTGTTCCGCTGAATCGCATCTCCCCACTGGATAGATTTATTTTGGCTTCGACCATTTAACTTGCCGCCAAATGAAAAAAATCTTTATCATAATACAAGTTGATCAGTAATGTGTTCGTATAGATTTCCGCCTACTCTTGCATATAACTTTGACAAAAAAAAAGGGAAACCTTAGTTATTAAGGAGACCCTATTGAACCTCTTCTATAATATTATTATTTTCTAGTCCAGTATACAGATTATCCGCTACTTGTTTTAATTGTTCCCAGCTGGCTTTTGATATTTGCAAATCTTCTTTTAATAACTCAAAATCTTTTGAGTCAAAATTATCTACATTATCTAACAGGTTACGATATTTTGCCCCTATTACATTCCAGAGGTTGGATATACTTTGGAGTGAGTTAATGGCTTTATCAGTAGTGTCTGCCATATAATTTAGTTTGCTTTGTATATCTGTTACAAGAATCAGTTCCTTTTCTATTCCAGCTATTTTCTCTTCTAGTTTAGCTATTTCCTCATCCGCATGATTTTTTTCTTTAACAGCGCTATCAATCATTGGTCCACCAGCTATACAAGTAATTAAAGCTAAGCATAGTATGGCACCACCAGCTATTTTTCCGTTCGCACTACTAATAACACTGTTGTAATACTCAATTTGTTTTCTCATTAATGGGATATCCGCATTTGATGTGGAAAGACTGGTTTGCAGCTCGTTCACGTTTCCTTTCAAGCTCCTGACATCGTTACTTAACCTGTCTCGAAACTTCATTAAATCTTCCACCATTACATCCACTTTTTGGTTATATTCCAGTATACTCTGATATAATTGGGATATTTCGGCTTCTAATTTTTGGTTGTTTTTTTGTTCAATAGCCTCTAACATGCTATCGTAATGGTTTTGAAACACATCATTGAAGTTGACGACCGTCTTGATCGACTGTCTCATATTAGGTTTTATATCATTTAACCAATCATTGGCGTTTGCTTGTGCGCTCGTCAGATTTTTTGTGATATTGCCTCTTAATTCATCATTGATGGAGGTTATACCATTTAAAGTTGGCAGTTCTTTATCCAAGATTGTTTGAGCATAGGAATCCAATATCGCTACATTTGAACCTGCATCTTTCAACGCTTCCTGAAAATTGTCAGGTCCGAGTTTATTTTCAGTTTGTTGTTGGGCAAATACCACACTTTTTGGTGTTATACAGGCTATTGTAAAAATAGTGATTATCATGATAACCAAAGTTTTTCTAAAACATTTCCTATTCATGTCTATCACCCATTTGGAGTTGGAAATAATATTTCCAATATTTTAGTTATATCAAAAATAAACATCTGCTGAGACAAGCTCTAAAGGAATACATTCCATTTTCAAGGAAAGGCTTCTTGCATAAGCAGTGCCAGCTGAACCCCGTCTAAAAAGACTGAGCATCTCTGCTCCTGCAAGAAGAGAAGTTTTCCTTAAAAAGATTTCATTTCATTTATCGCTTTTTCAATGTTAATCGGGTGTTTGGCTTTTGAAGCTATTGATTATCGACTACTTTAATCTCTTCCACGTATAAATTTTCGGCATAGCCTTTAATATTTTTCCAGCTTGCCTTGGCAATTTGCAGGTCTTCTTTTAAAAGATCAAATTCTTGTGGGCTTAAGACATCGATATTACGAATTAGACTTTTATATTTCGCGCCCATTGTGTTCCACTGTGTAGACATGTTTTGTAATGAATCGATCGCAATGTCGATGGTATCCGTTAAATATTGCATTTGTTGTTTTATGGCGGTTACACCGGCTAATTGGATTTCAGCATTTGTAACCTCTCCTGTGAGAGCTTTAATCTGTGCCTCTGCTTCATCTATACCTTTTTTAGCTAATACAATTCCTGCTGTTCCGCCACCGGTTAATCCGATTCCTCCGGCTATTAACCCAACACCTAGTGGCGTTCCGTAACCTGTGACTAATACAACTACTCCACCAACTATTGCAAGTGGACCGACGGCAGTTGCTACCGCAGAGCCAATTAGAATATTGTTATATTTATTTATAGCGTCATAGTATGTTTCTATTTGATTCTTAAGAAGCGGGATACCTGTTTCTTGACTCGCTAAAATAGTGGTTATCTCATTGGTATGGGCCTTTAAATTTTTTGTGTCCGATTCTAATTTTTCTCTGAATTTTTTTAGATCAACAATTAGTTTATCTACCGCCTGCTTGTTTTCCATAACACTGTCGGATAGTCTGGTTAACCTTGCGGTTAAAGCTGCTGGATCTTTTTGATCTGCCGCTTCTAATAGTTTTTCATAATAGCCTTCAAACTTATTGTCATAGTTAATGATATTTTCATTGGTTTGTATTAATTGTGGTTTTAACTGATCAAGCCATGTCTTGGCATTTTCTCTCGCATTACTTTGATCCTCCACTATTTTTGTTTGCAAAGGTATGGCTATGACACTAACATTTTTAAAGTTGATATCTGGCTGTTTAATGATGGTCAGTGCATACAGATCCATAACAAGTGCATTAGAGCCTGTTGTTTTTATGGCTTCGCGAAGGCCGTCCGGTCCTAATTGAAATTTCTTATAACTGTCAGTCTGGCTCACTTGTACAGCTTCTTGTTTCGCCGCTTCTGCACTAGCATAAGAAGGCGCAATCATACTAAATGCAACTGTTCCCGCCGTGACAATTACCATAATAGGCTTATACATTTTTTTGGCCACTTTTGGCACCTCCTTGAAAGAGCTAATTTATTTGATATTTGTGGTGAAACCTTCAAATTGTTTCGTCTGTTCGTCAATGTCACGAATAATAGCTTTGAGGTATTTCAATTGTTTTTGTAATTCGGCAGGAGTTATAGATCCTGATTCTACATCCTCTGCCAGGCTATTCATAACATTATTTAAAGCAGTAAATTCATTAGCAACTTTATCTAAAATAGTTACTTCGCGTTTAACCATTGCTTCAAAACCAACTATTTGGTCTTCCATGACAGTAACTTCTGTGATTTGCATTTCAACTTCTGATAGCTTTTTCATAAGCACTAGCAGCTCTTCGTGTTTTTGCTGGATAGATCTAGCATATTGTTTTGTTTCAAAGCTTTTAGCGTTCACCAATACTTTCCCCAGAGCTTCTAAGGACGCAACATCAATGGTCTTTGTATTACCACTCGTTTTAACTAAGTCGTAAATTTGCTTACCGAAATTAAATGAAAATTCTGATACTTCTTCGGGATTGTTTAATATTTTTAATAATTCTTCTTGGATTTCTGCCAAGAGCTTTTTAATTTGTTCTCCTAGTTTTACAGCTTCGCCGTTGTCTCCACTTAGTTCATGAATCGCTTTTTCAGCTCTTTCCGCCAAGGCTTGATTGTCCGAAATCAATAACCCTTTGTATGTATTCAAATCAGTAGATGTGTTTTGCATACTGATTTGAATATCTTCCACAGTATCTTGTAGTCGATTAAAGCGATTTAAAAATTCTTTTTTTTCTTGTTCATTATCAATTTGTCCTGCTAATTGATATAAACGGTTATAATACTGATCTGTCCTTTGACTTAAACTATTCAAGGACTCGTTTAAGTAGATTAACTTGGGGCTGTAATAATCAAGCCATTCACGCACATTCGACCTTGCGATTTGTTGATGATTATTTAAACTGCTCATGTTTTTTATATTTATGTTTGGTTGTTTTAGGATAACTAACCCGTATGATTGTAATAACGGATATTGAGAGCCCAATGTTCTGATCCAATTTGAAAATGTAATAGATGTTAAATCTTCTTTTGGTTGAGCTAACACATTTTTTGGCGCAATTGGACTTAGTATGATAGCTAAAATCATGACACCTGTTAATAGTTTTTTTATCATGGAAAAAGCCCCCCTCTATATCATTAAAATATCTTCCAAATGCTTTTAAACACCTATTTATAAATCGAGCAAGTAGAAGGTCTGATCCTAAGAGATCAACTAACTAAATAACGAATGGTAAATGAGTTACGAGTTTAAGAGTTGTAATGGAAAAGCAGCTTGGCGCATCTTTGAGTTGATTTCCACTTCCTTTTGATATTCGTGAAATGTTCCGAAGAAATGCTTGCAACGTAGTAGTGTTGGAGTTAAACGGGCTTTTCAGCTTGTGGAAAAGATTAACGGGCTTGCACTTGAATGACATAGCCTCTGTAATCAATATGAATGTTTCAAAAGCAAATAGACAGAAATTGAAAAATAATGAATGACCTACATTTCATTGCACTTTTATTTATCATTCAGTATTAGGCCCTCAAGATTATGTACAGAGTATCGACCACCCTTCACGAGCTGTGCAATAACACGCGTATCTTTGGCTTTTTCCTGGTTAATGATCATCTAGCTTTGGCTTTTTCCTGGTTAATCATCTAGCTTTTGATTTCTTTACCGGTACAAAATCATAGTCGTAGGCTACAAGGTAGGCTAAGCGTTTTCAATAGTGACATGGCGGCTTTTGCGCCAAGCATGACACCAAAGTAAATCCTAACAGTATAATCGTTGTTGATAGCACTTCCCTTACTTAGGCTTTACTTTAATATAAAATGCCTAGATTGAGACAGTCAACTGGATATTGTTGGTATTTTTCCTCCATTTATTGGGGGCGAGCTTTTGAGAGGGGAAAGGAACTAATCAAATGATTGATTATATGGTTATATAGTGCCAGGTGTATATTGATTTTTGCATCATACATAAGATTACAAAGATCCAGTAGATTTCCATGAAGACAAACTTACATTCGGCAAAACAGCCAAAATCTTTTTTGAGGTAACACAGATCGGTTGATGTAGCTCAACCAATTTTTCCTACTTTATGTAAAAAATACCGCCTTTTTTCAGCCGATATTTTCGAGAACATTAGTCAGCTTGACCGACCATATCATTCTAGAAATATGCGAATGAACAGGCGAGTTGTCAGTAATCGAATGTAACAAAAAAGGAGCATTTCTGCTCCTAGAAGATTGCCACCCAGCTAGACAGGCAAGTCTAGGTGGGTGAAAGTCGTTTTCTTAAAAAATAAATGAAGCAGATGCATCTTCTATATACTTAGTATAAAGAAAGCTTGTAGAAAAAATATTACTTACTTTCTCTACAAGCTTAGGAGCGTTTCCGCTCCTCATTTGGTTTACATTTTTTCCGGCGCTGCTACTCCGACAAGGGTAAGGGAATTTTTCATCGTAATTTGCACAGCTTTTACTAAAGCGAGCCTTGCCTTTGTTTCTTCCGGCTTATCTTCATTCAATACTTTTTCAGCGTTGTAATAGCTGTGGAAAGCCGACGCCAAATCAAAAATATAATTTGTGATGCGATGCGGGATGCGTTTGGCAGCCGCTTCTGCTACTTCTTGCGGAAATTCACCAAGCTTTTTGAGCAGTTCCACAGCCTTTTCGCTTTTCAGATTTGAGAAGTCAATGTCACTCTCAATAGACAGGCCTTTCTCTTCAGCCGAGCGCAATATGCTGCAAATCCGGGCGTGGGCATACTGGGCATAGAAAACGGGATTATCATTCGATTCCGCCACGGCCAGGTCGAGGTCAAAGTCCATATGTGTATCCGCGCTTCTCATCGCAAAAAAGTATCGGACAGCATCTAGGCCTACTTCTTCAATCAAATCACTCATTGTGACAGATTTTCCAGAACGCTTGCTCATTTTCACTCTTTCTCCGTTACGATATAAGTGAACGAGCTGAATGATTTCCACCTCTAGGCGCCCAGGATCAAATCCCAATGCTTCAATCGCCGCTTTCATCCGGGGAATATAACCATGGTGGTCCGCCCCCCAAATGTTGATCAGCTTATCGAAACCACGGTTCAGTTTATCCAAATGGTAAGCAATATCCGGCGTGATGTACGTATAAGTACCGTCTTTTTTGATTAATACACGGTCTTTATCATCGCCAAAATCTGTAGAGCGAAACCATGTCGCCCCGTCTTTCGTGTACAGATGACCTTTCTCCTCAAGCAGTTCCAACGTGTCCTTTATTTTTCCACTTTCGTACAAAGACGTTTCGGAATACCACACATCAAACGTAACCCGAAATTGTTCCAGTACGTCTTTCAATTTTTTCAGTTCAAAGTCCAGGCCGTATTTGCGGAAAAAGCCAATCCGCTCTTCCTCGCTTTTATGGACAAATTCATCTCCGTACCGTTCTGCCAATTCTTTCCCGATTTCAATGACATCCTGGCCATGATAACCGTCTTCCGGCATTGCTTTATCCATTCCGAGCGCCTGAAAATAACGGGCTTCCACCGACAACGCAAGATTATGTACTTGGTTACCGGCATCATTAATATAATATTCCCTTGATACATCGTAACCCGCCATATCCAAAATATTGCAAAGGGAATCCCCTACAGCTGCTCCGCGGGCATGGCCCAGATGCAAATCTCCGGTCGGGTTGGCCGAAACAAACTCAACCTGAATTTTCTCTCGTTTTCCCGCATTGGATCGGCCATATTGATCGCCTTGTTCCAAAATAGCAGGCACCAAATCTGTTAAGTAACTATTATCCATGTAAAAATTAATAAAGCCTGGTCCCGCGATATCAATTTTCTTGATAGATGCCTTCGTTCCATCGAAATGATCTTTGATTTCTTCAGCGATTTGACGAGGGGCTTTTTTCGCCACTCTAGCCAGTTGCATGGCCATATTTGTAGAATAATCTCCATGCGATTTGTCTTTAGGTGTTTCCAAGATTACTTCAGGCAATTGCTCTCTTGCAGCCAAACCCGCTTTTAAGACGGCGTTTGCAATTTCCTGCTTTAAACTTTCCTGAATCTTCTCAACAACATTCATATAGTCACCTATTCCTCCTTATAATTGATCTCCATATCATATTCACCCGCATGGGCACCCTGCATAAACAAATCGTAATGCAGCTTTACAGTGCCTTCACATTTCTCGGCGCTTTCTTCAAAGAAGATGCCCCTCGTATTGGTCGATAACAAAAGGCTTCCAAATTCGCTCATGTGGGACCCGCTTTTTTGTTCATTCAAACAAAATTTGAGGCGCATGTCTATGACGCCTTTTCTTAAGATCGTGGCCTCATCCTCATCCACTTTTACAACTGAACGAACTGTCCCTTCTTCTTGGACTTCATCATATGTTAAATAGACTTTATTATTTTTTTTAAAATAATGTCCAAAAACGACCAATTCGTACGTTTCCTCTTCATCATCAAGCCGGATTTTTGTTATGAGATGGATTTTGACTGGTATTTCTGCTTCAGCCGTCAATGCCATCACTTCCTTTTATGCTTAATATAACCTTTATATTATAGGAAAAACCCGGCAGAAAGTCCATGGAACGACAATGTTATTTGCAAAAGGTTCATTTTTTTGCGTATTTTGTTTCGAAACAATCCAGTCGTCCCGCTTGCTAAAATCAGTTCATTGAAGGTCCGTTCTTATAATGTTGTAAGCCCTTCTTTTATTGTAAGATGCCACCCCCTTTTTAAAAATCGGCCTTATTTTTTACCAAATTACGCGCTTGATGAATAAATTTGGCCGTTTTCTCTCATACTGTTGAAAGAAGATTACTAGAATTTTCGGGGGTGAAAGGGATGGAGGCAGTAACAAAGGAAAAGACATGGAGAACGGTACGCATTTTTTTCTTTTTATTTTTAATGGGGGCAACTGCTGTTGGCATTTTGCTTCTATCTTTTTTCTTGTGGATAAAGGTGCTGGGTCCCCCTCCGCTCTCCATCCCACAATCGACTTTATATTATGCGGCGGATGGAGCGGTTATCGGGGAAAGCAACAGCGGGCAGAAAAGGTATTGGGTCTCGCTCGAGGATGTCTCTCCCGATGCCATTGATTCCATCATTGCGATTGAGGATCGGACATTTTATGAACATAAAGGTTTCGATGTAAAAAGAATAGGCGGAGCCATGCTTGCCAACATCAAATCCATGGGCAAAGTCCAAGGAGCAAGTACGATTACCCAGCAATACGCCCGCAATTTATTTTTAACGTTGGAGAAAACATGGACGAGAAAGCTGCTGGAAGCATTTTATACGATACGCCTAGAGTTTAATTACAGCAAGGATGATATTCTTGAAGGCTATTTGAATACAATTTCGTACGGTCATGGTGCCTATGGCATTGAAGCCGCCAGTCAATTTTACTTTGGAAAAAGCGCGAATGAGCTTTCTCTGGCGGAATCCGCCATGCTTGCTGGGATTCCGAAAGGACCGGGGATTTACTCTCCCCTTGTCTCACCTAAAAAGGCAAAAGAAAGACAGCATCTGATTTTAACGGCCATGGAGAAAACGGGGAAAATCTCTGCTG
Organism: Siminovitchia sp. FSL H7-0308; assembly: GCF_037980985.1. Taxonomy (NCBI): domain Bacteria; kingdom Bacillati; phylum Bacillota; class Bacilli; order Caryophanales; family Bacillaceae; genus Siminovitchia; species Siminovitchia sp. FSL H7-0308. Next base: position 77,022 of record NZ_CP150282.1, on the reverse strand, counting down.
CAGAAAAAGAGACTGCGAAAAGGGAAAAGCTTCATTTCATCGGAAAACATCCGCACCATAAAACAGATTTCGCGCCCTATTTTTATGATGTTGTAAAAAAAGAATTGTCATCAAAAGCAGGCTTGGATAATCGGATTGTTGAACTCGGCGGCTTAAAAGTGTTTACGACATTGGATGTACATTATCAGAAAATTGCCGAAGAAATTGTTCAGAAAACCATATCCGATCAATCGGAAATACAGGTTGGATTTGCTGCGATGGAACCTGACACTGGATATGTCAAAGCGCTTGTCGGTGGAAGAGACTACAATGAAAGCCCGTTTAACAGGGCGGTGCAAGCAGTCAGGCAGCCGGGATCAACGATCAAGCCGATCCTTTACTACGCGGCATTGGAACGCGGATTTACACCATCCACAATGCTGCGCAGCGAACCGACAACGTTCAGATTAGACGGGATGCATCAAGAATATACTCCGCATAATTTTAACAACCAATATGCGAATGAAGAAGTAACGATGGCCCAGGCGCTTGCCGTATCAGACAACGTGTACGCCGTCAAAACTCACTTGTTCCTGGGACAAGAGGCACTGATCGAAACAGCCAAAAAAATGGGTATTCAATCCGAATTAAAAAAAGTTCCTTCCCTGGCACTGGGAGCATCGGGGGTGAAAGTAATTGAACTGCTCAATGCATACAGCATGATTGCCAACGGCGGGACACAGGTTGAACCCGTGTTTATCACACGAGTGGAAGATTACCGCGGGAAGGTCATCTACGAAGCACCCGCTTTTAAAGAGAAGGTGTTAAAGCCGGAACTCACATTTGTATTAAGCCATATGATGACAGGGATGTTTGATCCGAAGCTAAGCGGCTATGCCTCTGTAACAGGTGCATCGGTTGTCAATCAAATGTCCCGCGAATATGCCGGCAAGTCCGGTTCAACAAATGCTGACAGCTGGATGGCGGGATTTACCCCAAAACTGGCGTCCGTAGTTTGGACCGGATACGATCAAGGAAAAGAAATGACGTCAACCGCAGACAAGTTGTACGCCAAAAATATATGGATTCGCTTTATGGAAGAGGCTCTGGAAGGACAGGATGAAAAAGATCATGCCTTCTTGCCTCCGGCCAATACTGTAGCTGTCCCGATTGACCCGACAAGCGGAAAGATCGCCACTACCTCCTGCCCAGTATTTCGCAACACTTACTTTGTAAAAGGAACGGAGCCGGCCGAACATTGCATCATCCACTTGGAAGATGAACCTTTGGAAACATCTCCACGGAAAAAAGAAGCGAAAAAGCGGTGGTGGGAAAAAATATTCGAGTGACAGAGTGGAACAGTCAGCAAAGAATGCTCCTTTAAAAGGTAAAATGTACAAATGTTGATCTCACCATGTTTTTAAATAGAAGAAGAGGGTGTCCAAAAGCCGAAAGCTCGACTGATCGGACTCCCTCTATTTCAAAGTACTGATGACCGTTTTTTCGTTCTCTCTGGTAAACGGGCACGATCTGCCCGGAGTCATGATCAGATTTGCGGTTTCCTCCCTGGACGGGCCCGCTCAACCGAAAATGGGGAGCGGCTCGGCCAATTTATCCCTTAGGCATTCCGCTTTCTCATGTTGGCATCAGAAATCGGCTATGCAAATTGGCTTTTATACAGATCCGTATAAAATCCGTTTTGTTCCATCAGTTCTGTATGTGTCCCTTTTTCGATAATGTCGCCCCGATTCATCACGAGGATTACATCAGCGTCACGTATCGTTGACAGCCTGTGGGCGATGATGAAGCTTGTGCGGCCTGACATCAATTGATTCATCGCCCGCTGAATATTCATTTCTGTCCTCGTATCGACACTGCTTGTCGCCTCATCGAGAATCAACATTTTCGGGTCGGCCAAAATGGCCCGCGCAATCGTAATGAGCTGGCGCTGGCCCTGTGAAATATTCGAGGCATCCTCCTCCAGAACCGTATCATACCCATCGGGCAATGTCCGGATAAAGTCGTCGGCATAAGCGCTCTTGGCAGCCTGGATAATGTCTCGATCTGCCGCGCCATTACGCCCATATGCAATATTGTCCCGGATTGTTCCGTTAAAAAGCCACGTATCCTGAAGCACCATGCCAAACAGCGATCGGACTTGTTCACGCGTAAGATCGCGAATATCCATATCATCTATCCAGATGCTTCCGCTATCAACCTCATAAAATCTCATTAACAAATTGATAATTGTTGTTTTGCCGGCACCTGTAGGTCCAACGATGGCAATCTTTTGGCCAGGTTCCACTTCCAGGTTTAAATCTTTGATAATCGGTTCCCCTTCTTCATAACCAAAGCGAACATGCTCAAAAGTAATTTTACCTTGAACTTTACCAAGATCCTTATTCACCGGCACTTCCTGTTTTTCCTCCGGTTCATCCAACAATATAAAAATCCGTTCTGCCGAAGCGACTGCCGTTTGCACCATATTGGCGATTCCCGCAGCCTGTGTCATCGGATGCGAAAGTTGCTGTGAATATTGAATAAAAGCTTGCACATCCCCGATGCGAATGCTCCCGTTCAAAACAAGAAGACCTCCACAAATACTTACAAAGACAAATCCCAAGTTCCCGACAAATGACATCATCGGCATCATGATCCCGCTTATAAACTGAGCGCGCCAGCCGGACTCGTAAAGCCGTTCATTCACTTCATCAAATTCTTTTATCGCTCTTTTTTCATGTCCAAACGCCTTAACCACCTGGTGGCCTGAGAACATTTCTTCAATGTGCCCGTTGATTTTTCCCAGTTCCATCTGCTGCCCAACGAAATGCTTCTGGGAGAAGGAGGCAATCAACCTGATGACAAGGACACTCAATGGAAAAGTAATCAAAATCACAAGGGTCAATGTCGGACTAATCACCAACATCATGATCATGATTCCCGCAATGCTGATGAACGAGGTAATCATTTGCGAAAGCGCCTGTTGAATGGCGTTGTTAATATTGTCAATATCATTGATAGCACGGCTTAAAATATCACCATGCGGATGCCGGTCATAGTAACGGAGCGGCAAGCGGGTGAGCTTTTCATTTACGGCTTTTCTGAGATCAGCCGTCGTTTTCTGGGAGACCCCAGCCATTAAATATTGCTGTAAATAAGTAAAGAGGGAAGAAATAACATATAAACCAAGCAACAGCATGAGCAATTGCTTTAAGAAAGGAAAGTCAATTCCCGTACCGCCTGTAACACTCGCAAAAATGGAAGTCGTCGCATCCCCCAACAACTTTGGTGTAATGACGTTAAACAATGTTGAAAAAATGGCTGCTATAGTTACGAAAGTCAGTTGAACCTTTCTTGGTTTTAAATAAAACAGCAACCTTTTCAATGTTTTTTTAAATTCCTTAGGTTTTTCACCCGGGGCCATCCCATGTCGCGGGCCACCCGGCCCTGGACGGAAGCTCGGGCGCCTGCTTTGTTTACTCATGCCCCTTCCTCCCCGGCTTGTTGGGATAATACAATTTCCTGATAAACTTGATTTTCTGCAAACAGCTCCTTATGTGTTCCAATGCCTGCTATTTCCCCTTCATTTAACACAATGATTTGATCTGCATGGATGATCGTATTGACACGCTGGGCGACAATGATGATCGTAGCCTCTTTCGCAATGTTGAAAAGTTCACTCCGCAATTTTGCATCCGTTTTAAAATCTAGTGCTGAAAAGCTATCATCAAATAAATAAATGTCAGGTCTTCTAACAATGGCCCGCGCAATCGAAAGCCGCTGCTTTTGTCCACCTGAAAAATTCGCTCCCCCCTGCTCGACATACAAATGTAATCCTTCATTTTTTTCTTTTATAAATCCGGAAGCTTGCGCGATATCTAGCGCTTCCCACATTTCCTGATCGGTCGCATCTTCCTTCCCATAGCGCAAATTGTCTGCCACTGTGCCGCTGAATAACATCGCTTTTTGGGGCACATAACCGATCCTCTTCCTCAACTCTTGCTGGGAGATGTTCCGGACATCCTCCCCATCAATCGAGACAGTGCCTTCTTCAACATCATAAAGTCTTGGTATGAGTTTCAGAAGTGTTGATTTTCCCGAACCCGTGCTTCCAATAATTGCCGTCGTTTCACCGGGCTTGGCCTCAAATGATACATTTTTTAATACGGGTTTTTCGGCTCCGGCGTACCGAAACGAGACGTCTTTACATGTGATGACTCCGTTTAGGTTTCTCCTGGTTCTCGGTGTTTCCGGGTCCAAAATATCATTTTCCATAAGGAGTACTTCATTGATCCTCTTTAAAGAAGCTTGCGCCCGGGGAATCATGATGAAGCCAAAAGAAAGCATAATTAATGACATTAAAATCATCATGGCGTACTGTAAAAAGGCCATTAAATTTCCAACTTGCATGAGGCCCTGGTCAATCCTGACAGCACCGAACCAGACGATCGCGATGCTCGTGAAATTCATAACAATCATCATGACCGGAAAAAGAACGGCCATCATTTTATTGACTCGAATCCCGGTATCTCGAAAATCTTCATTCGCGGCATGAAACCGCTGCTTCTCATGTTCAACATTGTTAAAAGCCCGGATGACCCTGACCCCCGTCAGGCTTTGTCTGACAACGAGATTCAGTTTATCTGTCTTTTTTTGCAACGCTGCAAATAACGGAATGGCTTTTCTGGATATGAAAAAAATCAGCAACGCCAAAATCGGCAGTGAACCGAGAAAAACAACCGAAAGGCCCGGCTCCCTCGCAACCGCCAAAACAATTCCTCCAACGAGCATAAGAGGAGCGCGTGTCATCATGCGCAAAACCATATTTAATACATCTTGAACTTGCTTCACATCGTTCGTTGATCTTGTAATTAAGGAAGCTGTTCCGATTTTTTCAAACGTCTGGACAGAAAAATTTTCGACGGTGACAAACAAGTCCCGCCTGACATCTCTTGCAAAACCAAGGGCTGTCCGTGATGCAAAAAATGAAACCCCCGTCATGAGCAAAACAGCTGCCAATGCACAAATGACCATAAGGCCCCCGGTTTTTAAGATGTAAGGAATATCACCTTTTACAATTCCAATATCGACGACATTAGCCATGAGTGTCGGCAGCAGAAGCTCCAACATAATAGCTCCAAGTGTAAGCAGTACGACTAAGGAAATTTGTACATAATACTTTTTTATATGAGCTAGCAAGGTGATCACTCCCTATTCCTGTTCAAGATGAAAAGATGCTAGTAATGAGACTTTTTCAGTTTATAATGAAAAAGACTGAGAATCAAAACTTTGATTGGAGTGAAGAAAAGTGAAGTATCAGGCAACTCCTTATTTTACATTTGGTGGAAATGCGAAAGAAGCACTGGAATATTATAAGGATGTTTTCGATGGTGAGATAGTAGAAATCATGACCTTTGGCGAAGCAGATTTTCCGTCCCCTCCAGAAGCTGAGGAAAGAGTCATTCATGCGAAGTTTCAAAAAGGCAATCTTATTTTGATGGTATCGGATACTTTGCCGGAAAATCATATAATCTCTGGCAACCAAGTTTCGTTAACACTCGAATTACAAAGTGAGAAAGAGATCGAAACGATTTATCAGCGGTTGATTGAAAAAGGATCCATTTCCATGAAACTGCAGGACACTTTTTGGGGAGCGAAATTTGCAAAAGTAAAAGACCCATTCGGCATTATTTGGGATCTCCATTATACGAAGGCATAAACATGTATCCCTGTTTTTTATCGATGTATACTGAACCGACTTGAGCAGTTCTTCGAAAACATGGACAATCCGTAAGCGAAGTTTTTTCAGCTACTGGGATTGGCTTATGTTAACGAGGAGATAGGTATGAAAGACCGAGCATTGCTCCCACAAGGATAAAGGAAACGTCGCGACAAAGAATGCGTATAGCGGGAATATTGTTGAATCCTCTCACACCTACCTTCGAGCAAGCTCCGTGAAGCTATCCCGAAAAGGTAAACATCCCCATAATCTTTGCCGGAGAGTACAAAGTGAAGCCGGGAGTGGACAGATACTAGTCGAATCTTCACCACTCTCTCTGTCCCTAGTACTATGATAAGACCTTACAAAGCTCTTCTTGTCCTTGCTTGCCACGCCCGCACCAGGGCGCCTAGGCCGGCAGCAGGCTCAGGCGGCGACGTCCTGTCTCGCGGCTCTGGCTCAAATGGCCGCGTCCTGTCGCTTTGCCTGCACTTGGACTTCCTGTCCGGCAGATTCGGTCACGGTTAGGTTTTTTAGATAATGAGATATATAAAAGAACATTTTTTATCATTTTGAAACAAAAAGTGCTTGGGGTGTGCGGCCCCAAGCTTTTTTAAGCGCTAGCCAGCGCTTTTTTTTGTCCCAGTTTGCCATGTGCAAACTATCTTTAAGTTTACTTGCTTTCCCATGAATCGGCAAGCTGGCTTATAACATTTTTTTTTAACTGTCATAGATTGTTCAAAAAGATAGAAGATTGGACCATTTATTTAGCAAATTCTTTTCTTAGTTCTTCACTAGAGTTCAGCCACATTTTCTCATCGTGATTTTTCAAAAAGTCGGCGAGGACTTTTCTTGATCGTTGATCCATGTTGTGGACGATCACCCTCCCCTTCATTGCTTTATCTAAATGATTGACATGCTCCGGCATTGATTTATAGCCGCGGCGGGCGGGACGGTTGATCCACAGTTCACAAGCAGTAACTCCCGCATAATACGGGCCTTCTTCTTTAATGTCCACGGCGACCCATACGACCCAGTATTTCTTTGCTCCCTCTTGGGGGAACTCGCTTTTGTCTTTCAAATACTTAACACCGCGTTCCGTTTTACTGCGGGCATGCATTGCCTGCTCCTCAATCCAGACTTCTTCTTCCTCGACATCAATCATAATCGGTGTAATATTTTCCAGGCTGAGCGAACCGATTCCGAAGCCTTTATGTCCCATGGTAGGATCATCTTTAATGATATTGAACTCAACTTTTCTCTTTTTCTCCATTTCATAACTCCTCCTTTTCCCTATCACAAAAACAGCGCAAATACATTATGTATGCTGTTCACAAAAAAAGGGACGACCGTGTTTAAAATGGGGTGAATTGTATAATGTGACAGTGGAGTAATGACTAAAATTAAAAATATGATTGAACCGTATTGCTCATATTGCGTCATTTTTGCTCTTGCGCCCGGTGAAACAAGGTCTTGCACAATACGATACCCATCAAGCGGCGGAAGGGGCAGTAAATTAAACACAAACAGCAAGACGTTCATCCAAATAAACAGGTTGAAAAATTGGATTACAAAGATGGGCAGTTGCGCAGAAACACCCGTCACCATCAATATGAAAAATATGGCAGACCCGAGAACAGCAAGGGCAAAATTACTCACCGGTCCCATCAATGAAACAATAATGCCCGCAAGCCGGGGATTCTTAAAATAATAGCGGTTGACTGGCACTGGGCGCGCCCAGCCAAACCCGGCAATAAAGATAAGTAATGTCCCTATCGGATCAAGATGGTGCATAGGATTCAATGTAAGTCTGCCCTGTTGTTTTGCCGTCGGATCTCCAAATTTATATGCGGTATAGGCATGCGCGAATTCATGTACCGTAAAAGCTATGAGCAATACCGCCGCCACGATCGGAATTTGTTCCAGCGGAAACCTTAAAAATCTTTCCACGTATCCAGCCCCTTTTTAAAGTCTATTGTTCATATTATACAAAATAAATGAACTTTACTCATTCATTGTGTTTCTTTGCTTGAAAGGAGCGAGTGAAAAGCATACACTTTTTCATAAGAATCATATTTTCGGGGAGGAACAAACAATGCCATTGGTAACCATCAAAATGTTTGAAGGACGGACAGAAGAACAGAAAAAAGCATTGGTGGAAAAAGTAACGGAAGCCATTTCGGAAACAACGGGAGCTTCGGCTGATTCCGTAACGATTGTAATAGAAGAAATGACGAAAAACCATTATGCCGTTGGAGGCAAAAGATACAGCGACCTTTAATCGTTTAAATGGAAAGTGTCTGCCCAGATGTACTTGTTATTTGCTTATGTAACCTCCAACGCTAAAAAAAAGACAGTCTTTCCGAATGTTAATTCGGATAAACTGTCTTTTTCAATGATTGTATATAATCATAAGCCTCGTCAATCTCTTCCAAGGAGTAATTTTGTTTTCCTTTTAGCTCGGCAATTTTTTCTGCGACTTTATTTTTAGGAAGATGTTCGAAGTATAATATAGTCGAAACAAGCTCGAGGAATCGGGCGCTTTGTTCGTTCATATCGGTCAAACATTCTTCAAGAAGGGGGATATTGACCGATTCGGATTCCAAAAATTCACGACCCGATGACGTGATCATATAACGATATTGGCTGTATCCTCCCTTATCCTCTTTCTTTTCTTCAATAAAGCCAAAATTGCAAAGTTCTTCAACCCTCAGCGTCAATTCTTCAGAATAAGGCCCGTAAAAATGAAACTCAAACTTTTCTTCAAAGGGAAAATTCATTTTTTTTGCGATAAATATCATTTTTTGCAGTTTTTTTCTGCCGACAATTTCACCGGCCTTAGCAAAAACCGCCATTAATTTTTGATGATCGTGAAGCATAAATATCGTTCAACCCCCGCTACAGTTTTTCCAATACGTTCATTCGTATCTGTCTGCATTCTAAAATCTATGCAGGATAGAAAGAATGCGCTCAGCACTTTTATTTTCCCCAGACATGCGTTGGAGCAAATCTTTGGGATAATACAATTTATGATCGGTCCGCCTTTTTCCCGAAATCGCTTGGACAATCGCCGATTCCCTGGAAAGCTCGGAAAGTTCGCCATTAGGCATCAATAAATGAATCGGCAAGCGCTCTTCTTCCTCTCCCGGACGGTAAAAATCATAAGGCAAATCTGATGATGAATCAATCGCCAAATAATATTCCGGATCAATGCCCGCATCCCGAAATAAATCCTCCAGTTCACGTAGCACCTTATATTGTTGGGCCGGATCAAACTCTACATATTTAAACAAATTTCTGTTCATAAAGCGGTGACATAAATCACATAATATAGGGTCGTCCTCTTCTTCCCACATGTGGAAATAATACAAGATGACCGGTTCATCCAACTTTAAGTAATCGGCGAGTGTCACTTTTTCTTCAAATAAAGATTGAAAGTGTAAGGGCTCTTTCTTAAAGGAATACCCCAATTTGTACAGTGCTTTTACCCTTTGGAGTATTTTTGTTAAAATCACTTCGGCACTTCGGGTCACCGGATGAAAGTAAACTTGCCAGTACATTTGGTACCGGCTCATAATATAATCTTCAACCGCATGCATGCCGCTCCATTTAAACACGACATGATCCTCGCGAGGGCGCATGACACGCATGATTCTCTGCATATCAAAGTGGCCGTAGCTTACGCCGGTAAAATAAGCATCCCTTTGCAAATAATCCATCCGGTCTGCATCGATTTGGCTGGAAATCAAACTGATCACAAGCTTATCATGATACGTTTTTTGAATAACTTCAGCTACTTTTTGCGGGAAGTCGTCACTAATAAATGTAAGTACCTCGTTAACTTCTGTATCTCCGAGGATAATTTGTTTTGTAAAATTCTCATGATCAAGGCGAAACACTTTTTCAAATGAATGAGAAAAAGGTCCATGTCCTAAATCATGGAGCAAGGCGGCACAAAGTGACAGCAAACGTTCATCCGCATTCCATTCCGGCCGTCCTTCAAAAACTTCATCAATAATTTTTCTGACAATTTCATACACCCCAAGCGAATGGCTGAACCGGCTATGCTCAGCCCCGTGAAAGGTGAGATAAGTCGTGCCAAGCTGCTTAATACGGCGCAGCCGCTGAAATTCCCTAGTTCCAATCAGATCCCAGATGAGCTTATCCCTGACATGTATGTATCCGTGAACGGGATCTTTAAACACTTTTTCCTCGCTTAATTTAATGCTGGAATCCACTATCGGCTCTCCTCTTCCTATCTATCATGTTTTTATTATAGCGGTTTTCGACAAGTAAAGAAAGAACACCCGGCTACCGAAAAATTCACCTTTTTATAAAAGAATAGCCAAGCGCAAGCTCCTTCCACATTCACCTCTGGACTAAGCCACACTTATCAATCCCCGCACCAAGGCAAGTCTAAAACAGGAAAGTGGGTGTGAAACTCGTGCAGTTTCTTCAGCGGGTTAACACTATTTCATGATGGGATCAGTGATACTCAGGGCATAAAGATAAGTCAGCCATGGGAACCGGGGCTATCATTTCTTCGTCACATCCTTCTCGAAGCCTGCGTTCATTCTTTGTGCGTAATCATGCTAATTGTCCCGAGCGCTTTGCACTTCCCTGAATAGCAGGCACTAGGCGACGTCCTCGAAACCAGCGCTTGTTCTTCCTGCGATGAGATGCTGACGAATCCTTTCTTGTGGTGGCGGCTTGCCTTGTACTTGGCAGGCTTAAGCGGGAACCTCCTTGTTTTTTACTGGTACTCGAAACGTCCTTTCCAGCGGCAGGCTTAAGTACGACTTCTTTCTCTTTTCACCTGCACTCGGACTTCCTTTCCCGCGGCAGGCTTAAGTACGACTTCCTTCTCTTTTCACCTGCACTCGGACTTCCTTTCCCGCGGCAGGCTTAAGTACGACTTCCTTCTCTTTTCACCTGCACTCGAAACGTCCTTTCCAGCGGCTGACTCAAGCGCGGCTTCCTTCTCTTTTCACCTGCACTCGGACTTCTTTACCCGCAGCAGAATCAAGCTGGCGACTTCCCTACCGCTTGCCTTTTTTAGACTTCCTTTCCCTCGACCAGCTTAAATGGCGATTTTCATGTCGCTTCCCCTTGCCCTTCCAGACGTCCTTTCCTACGGACGCCAAAAAGGCGCTTTTTCCCAAGCAACGTATTTTTTCTTCTATACAAGAAAGCAAGATTAAATTGGAACGTCTCATCAAAAACTATTATTATTTTGCGATTTTGGTATAAAAACCATTTTTCTTGTACATGCTTTAACTAACCAAAAAAGTTCAAAGGGAGTTGGTTATAATGAAAACACGTCAAGATGCCTGGACAGAAGAAAATGATTTGCTTTTGGCTGAGACCGTTCTTCGACATGTCCGTGAAGGCAGTACACAATTAAATGCTTTTGAAGAAGTTGGGGACAAATTAAATCGAACATCCGCGGCCTGCGGATTCCGGTGGAATGCTGTTGTCCGCCAACAATATGAAAAAGCACTTGATTTGGCCAAAAAACAACGAAAACAACGACAAAGACTGTTAGGAAAAGAGCAGGGAGGAAAGAAAAAGCTTTTGTATCAGCCGCCGGTTCCTTCTTTGGAAGATATCCAAGCTCCGGTGACGGATCAAAGCGCAGGAACGGAGATAATCGGTACACCTGCATCAAAAGTTACTAAGGACCAAACGATATCAAACGATCAGACAACCCCACTGGGCAATGAATTAAATCTCGGCAACGTGATCGCCTATTTACAGCAACTCCATCATTCGGAATTTCATGTTGAAATTGTAAGAAGTGAGAATGAGAGATTAAAAAGAGAATTGAACGATCTAAAGGCCGAAAATAAAGAGCTGGCACAAAAAGTGGAAGAACTGGAGAACACATCTGTAACAATGCAGGAAGATTATGAGACATTGATGAAAATTTTGAACCGCGCAAGGAAGCTTGTCCTGTTTGACGAGGATGATCGCTCGGCCACTACCTTTAAAATGGACCGAAACGGCAATCTGGAGAAACTAGCAGAGTAATACTCGCATAAGCAAATACCTTGCTCCATTTACGTACAAGTTGAACTGAAGTGATACCGCGGAAAGCGAAATATGTTGACGTAGCGGTGATAGGGTTTTTTTTAACACAAATAAACCGAACAATTTTAAATGAATTGTTCGGTTTTTGCTATTTCGTATTTGCTTATGTACCAGTCTCTTTAGCTTGCAGGAAAAAGAGAAGCTTTTTATTTTAATGAGCGACATAGAGTTTGAAGAAACAGCACATGGTCGTTATTGAAGCGGTAGATGGCCACTATCCATCTCTATTCGTACTCTCGATTGTCCCGCAGGATTGGAAATTGTCGTCTCCTTTTAAACTTTACTTACCTTGCCTAAAAGCGCATTTTAGGCAATCGTAAACTCCTTCTCTTTATGCCCCCATAAATTTCTTGTTTCTGTCTTGCATCCGCTCAAAATAATGAGGATACCACTCCAGCTCTTTCCCTTGAAGGCTGCTCATAAAAATTTGACCGCTCGTCCTCTTTAACGTGGTTAATAACAGTTGCATAGCGTCTGTTATTGTAAGCCTCTGATTCAACAACTCGGACAAAGAAGCCATGACACTTGGCTCAACCGCCGGAAACGTATATTTCATTGATTCATTGAATTTTGCATGCGTATAAAACTCCTGTAATAACTGCGCCCGTTTCGAGCCGCTGCCCGAAACACACAAATACACTTGAACAGCGACACCATTTCGGATTCTCCGCTGGGAAATACCGGCAAATTTTTTCCCCCGTATACTTAAATCGTAGCTTCCCGGACAATAAGAGCCGACGATTTCCCCTGTCTCAATCCGGCATGAATACTCGTGGAACATCATTTTAACAAGCTCCCACATGGCATCATATCCGCGATTAATGTCAATGCCGCGTTCTGTATCCGGAATAATGAGAGATATATTCAGTACCCCCTCATCAAGTAACACAGCCAATCCGCCTGAATTACGCACGATCCATTTTATATTTTTTTCTTGCAAAAACCGCAGCCCCTCTTCAAGATGTGGAAGCTTCGTATCTTGAATCCCCAACACGACTGTATCATCATGTACCCATGTTCTGACAACTGGCGGAGAATTTCCGCTACCTACCGACTGGCAAAGGGTATCATCAATCGCAAACGAATCCAATGCGTTAAAATGGGGGGCGAGCCCCGATTGATCAATGAAACGCCATTGATCTTGGTATAATAAAGACTTATGTTCTCCCATCAGTTCTCTCCTCTTGTCTCTCTTGATGCCATTACGTTTGCCCTGCTGATTGGGCGGCTGTTATGAGCGCAAGTCTAAATACGTCCTCTTCGCTGCATCCTCGGGAAAGGTCGTTCACGGGGGCATTTAGTCCTTGGAGGATTGGACCAACTGCCGCAAAGCCTCCAAGCCGTTCCGCCATTTTGTAGCCAATATTCCCCGCCTCCAGGCTCGGAAAAATAAAAACGTTCGCATCCCCTTGAATAACCGAATCTGGTGCTTTTTTAGCCGCTACAGCCGGTACGAAAGCGGCATCGAATTGAAATTCACCGTCGATGACAAGATCGGGGTCCATGCTTTTAGCCAGACGAACCGCCTCTGCCGCTTTTTCGGTTTCTTCGGAGTGAGCCGATCCTTTCGTTGAGAAGCTGAGGACGGCGACACGGGGATCTACATCAAACATTTGGGCCGTTTTGGCACTTTCTACTGCTATTTCCGCCAGCTCCCGGCTGGTTGGGTCAATATTGATCGCACAATCGGCAAAGATATATTTTTCTTCATCCCTCATCATGAGAAATGCTCCGGAAACCTTGCCGACCCCTTCTCTTGTTTTAATGATTTGAAGTGCGGGCCGAACCGTGTCGGCGGTAGAATGTGTTGCGCCGCTCACTAAGCCATGGGCTTTATTTAAATAAACGAGCATCGTTCCAAAATAGTTCACATTGAGCAAAACATCCGCTGCCTCTGATTCCGTCAACTTTCCTTTTCTGCGTTCCACCAGTGCGCCGATCATTTCATCCATGTCGGCAGCGTTTTGTGGTTCGTATATTTCCATTTCCCGCAGGGAAACATCTAATTTTTGGGCACAGCTTGCAATCTCTTCCCTATCGCCGATTAACACAGGTGTAAGCAGCTTATCCCTTGCCAATCGACCAGCCGCAGCCAAAATTCGCGGATCCGTTGATTCCGGAAAAACAATTTTTTTATCCCATCCGGCCGCTTTCAATCGTAATTCATTAAATAAAGATTCCATATTTATCCCTCCAAGAGAATCATCCGAAGATCACATATTTATTTTACACTCTTTCAACAAAGCCATTCCTGTCCAACTTCCCTTTTGAGTGAAAGGGATGTGCATTCAGGAAATGGATAAACTGTGCTATAGTAATAATGGATTATAAAGTATAGGAGTGATCAATGTGAGTGAACCGGCACAAACACTGGACGGTTGGTATACACTTCATGATTTTCGGACGATCGATTGGGCGGCTTGGAAATTATTATCAAATAATGAACGGCAAGCCGCCATCCACGAGTTTAAATTATTCCTCGACAAACTTGACCATGTACAGGAACGCAAAGAAGGCAGCCATGCCTTGTATACGATTATAGGTCAAAAAGCGGATTTCATGCTAATGATTTTACGTCCGACTATGGAAGAACTGAATAATCTTGAAAACGAATTTAATAAACTGACAATCGCGGAATACACAAGGCCGGCTTATTCCTATTTTTCCGTCGTTGAATTAAGCAGTTATCTGGCGGGCGACTCTGATGAAGACCCATACGAAAACCCGTATGTCCGTTCCCGTTTATATCCGATCTTGCCCAAAACGAAATACGTTTCGTTTTATCCGATGGACAAGCGTCGAGAGGGCAATGACAACTGGTACATGCTTTCAATGGAAGAACGGAAAGACCTCATGTACAGCCACGGAATGATCGGTCGCCAATACGCCGGGAAGGTAAAGCAAATTATTACCGGTTCTGTCGGGTTTGACGATTACGAGTGGGGCGTTACCCTCTTTTCCAACGATGTGTTGCAATTTAAAAAGCTTGTATACGAAATGCGCTTCGATGAAGTAAGTGCGCGCTATGGCGAATTCGGTTCATTTTTTGTTGGACATCTGCTTGAAGACAGTCAAATAGATCAGTTTTTACATGTAAAATGAACCTATCCCCCCCATTTGCTTGGATGGGGGTTTTTTATTGGCATGCTCCCCCTCCACTTTGCATACATATGAAAGAGCATTTCATTCAGGAATGATTCACTTTTTTTGGAGGAGGGAGTCCTTTTGGCTAAACCAAACCAACCGCAAGTGGCCGGATATTACCCGCATGGTCAAATGCTGTACCGCCAACAGCCTTATTATGGAATGATGCCGCCTCAAGCGCCGCAGCCGCTCCAAGTTCCAACACCTGTAACAGGGACTAAAGGTGGCATCGATGTTCCCGGTATGCTTCCAATAGAACAGTCATACATTGAAAATATACTTCGCATAAACAAAGGGAAACTTGTTGAAGTGCACGCTACATTTGAAAATAATAAGGAATGGAACGCGATGATTTTTCGGGGACTGATTGAGGCGGCCGGTCGTGATCACCTCATTATTAGTGACCCGGAAACAGGAAAAAGATATTTAATCCCGATGGTGTACGTTGATTATGTCACGTTTGACGAACCAATTGAGTACGAATATCCTTTCGGGGCAGGTACGGCACGTTAAAACGCACAAAAATCTCGGACCTGTACAGATCCGAGATTTTTTTGTCATACATATTTTATTGAAAACACGATGAGCAAAACCCAGGAAACAAGAAATGCGACCCCGCCAAACGGTGTAATCGCCCCAAGCACCTTAATCCCCGAAGTACTGAGGACGTATAGGCTGCCGGAAAACAAAATGATGCCAATCAGCATCAGCCAGCCCGACCATGAAAGCAAAGAGCTTGCCCCAATCTTCCCGGAAATGATACCGATCGCAATGAGACCCATAGCATGGAACATTTGGTATTGAACACCCGTTTTCCATATTTCCAAATATTTGGGTTCAAGCTTATTTTCTAGTCCGTGTGCACCGAAAGCCCCGAGTGCAACAGAAAGAAATGCATTGATTGCTCCTAAAATAATGAATGTCTTCATCCGCCTACGCTCCTATCCTTAAAAATCAAAAATGGATTCTCCATTTGCTTCTTCATCTTCCAAAACTTTGGCACCAAGGTCATTCATTGGTTGCGGCGAAACTTGTTGACATTTCTGCTCTTGGCTTACTTCCTGGCCGCCAGCTTCGAGGACCAATTCAGCAAGAGCCTTGACAGCGGACATGCGGCTGCGGATTTCTTTTGCGCTTTCTGCTTGTTTCGCCTTTGACAACTCTTGTTCCATTTTATCAATAAATGCTTTATATGTAACGTACACGGACACATCCCCTTTACATGCTCACTATTGGTTTTTCTCCCTTACAAGCATAAGGACATTTCGCCAAAAAATCAAAAGCGTTACAAATTGGGAATTTGCCAATCAATCGGTTCTTCGCCCAATTCTTGTAAAAATGCGTTCGCTTTGGAAAAGGGCCGGCTTCCGAAAAACCCGCGGCTTGCTGACAAAGGGCTCGGATGGGGAGACTGAATGATTTTGTGTTTTTTTGTATCAATCAAACGAAGCTTTTCTCGCGCGGGTCTCCCCCAAAGGATAAAAATGACCGGCTTTTGACGTTCATTCACTAACGAAATAACTTTATCCGTAAATATTTCCCAGCCTTTGTCGCGATGAGAATGGGCCTGTCCGGCCCTTACTGTCAAGACCGTATTTAATAACAAGATTCCTTGTTTGGCCCACTTCACCAAATAGCCGTTATTCGGAATATAACAGCCCAGATCATTCTCTAATTCTTTGAAAATATTTTGCAAAGATGGAGGAATGCGGACATCCGGCTTTACGGAAAAACTAAGGCCATGCGCCTGTCCCGGTCCATGGTAAGGGTCCTGACCCAGCAAAACTATTTTCACATCGTTGTAAGCGGTAAAATGCAGAGCATTAAAAATATCATGCATGGATGGATAAATCACTTTTTCTCTATATTCTTCAATCAAAAACGACCGCAAATTCAAATAATAAGGTTTCTGAAACTCTTCTTTTAAAAGCGGCCACCAATCGTTTTTCAAAATTTTTTTTGACACGCTAACTCCTCCTTTATCCCCATTTATTCTTGCATATTTTCAAAGAGAAGGAAATTGAAATGCGTATGATGATGTTTGATGTGAAACGTCCCCGGATATATACATACTGGTGGATCCATTCGTTCCCCAAAAAGACTTCGGAGGTGTCTTTTATGAATACAGTAAAAGTATGTGAAAATGGGTTACAGGCAAAAGGAATCATTAACCAGTTAACAGCCGAAGGCTACGATCGGGAAAATATATATGTATTTGCCCACGGCGAGGAACGGGAAAAGGATTTGGCGGATGCTTTGGAAACGGGAAAAGTCGGAATATCTGAACAAGGCTTAGTAAACACGGTAACAAACGTATTCCGCGAAAGAGGAGATGAGCTTCGTTCCGAATTGGAAGCAGTTGGGCTAACCGAAATAGAAGCCGAGAAATATGAAAAAGTATTGGACGGCGGAGAAATCGTATTGGTAGCAAAAAAATAATAGATCGATTGGCTAAAAGCAGGTGAACCACTTCACCTGCTTTTGCAGTTCTTGAGATGAAAAGGGTGTCTTCTCTCCATAAGAATGATGAAGCCGTCACCTCTTTTAAAGTGCGACTTATTATCAAAAAATGCTTATGCTCCATTCACGCGCTCATATAGAGTGAGACGACTTCGATATAGGAATACCTTTGGCTATCGCTATTTCAATTCACGTACTCATGTAGAGTGCGCGCCGAATACAAGCGCTTTGGCCAAATTTCAATTCACGCACTCAGGTAGAGTGTGACGTACGAGGCCAGACGCTAGACATTGACATTGAAACGATTTCAATCCACGCGCCATGTAGAGTGGCTGAGCGGTTTGACTTAAACCATGGTATTTCAATCCACGCACTCGCAGAGGCGAAAAACCGGCCCTATTACTACCCTACTAAAGAATGGTAAATTTTGCGGGCTGTATCTGGGTTGCTTGTGCCATGAATAAGCGCACGGCCATCGCGAAAAAAGACAGCTCTCGCTCCTCCCTTGCGAACGGAAACAAGAAAAGGGTTGCCGCCTACCTCATATCCCGCTGAACGCCATTGCCTGACCATTTTCTCCAAAGGAAAATCTCTCTGGTCTGCCGGCCTGATTTGCACCGTATCACGGCCACATAAAACAGCCACCTTCATTTCATGGGCCGGGTCCAAAAACGGGTATGCCGGCTCTTCTCCGCATGAACGACAGCCACTTTCTTTTAAAGCATCCGTCTTTAGTGATAAGTAGTTGTTTTCCCACAAATCGAAGGAAACGTACGCCTGATTAACCGCCGCTACATTGCCAGATAAAATTTTTAACGCTTCCGCCCCCTGGTGGGCTGTTACCATTTGAACCGCTGGCGCGATAATGCCAACGGTGTCACATGTCTGTCCCTGTAATGGGATTTTTTTTATCAAGCATTGAAGGCATGGTGTCACATCCGGCATGATGGAAAAGGCCATGCCAAAGCTGCCAAGGCAGGAGCCGAATAAATAAGGAATCCGGTATTTTTGTGCCAAATCATTCATGATAAATCTTGTTTCAAAATTATCCGTTCCATCTATTAATAAATCCGCGCCATCTATCACATTTTCTAACAAAGGAGCATCTGCCTGGGCAACAATCGCGGTTATATCCACTTCTTTATTAATAAGCGCCAACTTCTCTTTTGCCGCCTCCGCTTTTGGCCACTTTTTCCTGGCGTCTTCCTCTGTAAACAAATGCTGGCGCTGCAAATTACTCATTTCTACATAATCCCTGTCAATCAAAATCAGCTTTCCGACTCCGGCCCTTGTCAAAAGTTCGGACGTGTTTGTTCCGAGCGCTCCGACGCCGACAATAATCGCGCTTTTGTTCCGAATTTCTTTTTGCCCGGTGGGTCCAATCGGCTTAAATAACTCCTGACGAGAATAACGGCCTGCTGGGGTGGTCATTATCATCACCCTCCGCTGACAGGAGGAATTAACGCGATTTCGTCATGTTCCCCGATGACCTTTTCATCTTTGGCAAATTCTTCATTGACGGCAATCATAATACCGTCCAAACTACCCAATGACGCTTTTTTTTCAAGGTAAGCACGCAATTCCCCGACTGTTTTGCCGGCCGCATTGATTTCTATGAAACTTTTACCGGCATTTTCCTTAAGTTGGGCAAACAACAGTACTTTATTCAACCAAATCACCTTCCTTCGGTTTCCCTGTCGCATATTCTTTCGTTCCTTGTTGGTTGCCGATCCATTCCTCCCCATCTTCCCAATGCTCTTTCTTCCAAATCGGAACCATTTCCTTTACTCTTTCAATTGCATATCTGTTTGCCTCATATGCTTCCGGGCGATGGGGAGAGGAAACAGCGATGGCAATGGCGATATCGGTTATTTCAAGCCGGCCGATTCGATGGACCATGGCCACCTCGACAACAGGCCATTTTTCCTTCATTTCCTTGACAATTTGTTCCATCTTTTTAAGAGCCATAGACTGATAAGCCTCATATTCCAAATAAAGGGTTTTCCTTCCATGTGTCAGCTCGCGTACAGTACCGATAAACGTTGTCACGGCTCCTGCTTCTCTTCGAACGACTTTTTGAAAAACGTCGTTTATATTGATGGGCTCTCTCGTAATCTCACATGTCATTTTTCTCACTCCCTTTGGCCAATTCGCCAGCTTTTATGTAGTCTTCCATTGTATTCATATTCCAGATATCCAGAGTACCATCATCAACTATCATATATTCGGCATCAATCCGGTCAAGCAATGCTTTTACCGACCGTTTCCCTTCCTCCAATGCCGCTTTTGCCACTTCGGCAATTCGAGCATTATAAGCGCCAAAAAGCGGGTGGATCCGTTCAGAATCTCTTAGTATAACAGCATCCCGATCATTTTTCTTTAAAAGATCAATCAATTGGCACCCCCGTTTTGCAGAAGCAAACGGCATGTCGCAGGCTACAATCAGGCACGGTCCGTTTCCGGCGGTATGCAGCCCTGTATAGATCCCCGCAAGCGGTCCCTGCCCCCTAAATGCAGCTTCATCTTCCAGGACACGCACATTCAGGTTTTTATAAGTTTTCACATTATTGGCGATCACTATGATTTTTTTTGACACAGGCTCGAATTCGGCAATGAGCCGGTCTATCACGCGGCGCCCACCTACTTGCATAAGCGCTTTATTTTGTCCCATTCGACTTGATTTTCCCCCGGCCAAAATAATGGTTTCCATATTATGCCTCCCGAATGTAAGAACTAAGTAGTCCTTCTGGTAAATAATCCTGTCCGAATTGAGAAAAAACAAATAGGGATGAGCATATTGCAGGTTGTCCTCCAAGCGGCAGCGCGGGTTCTCTATATGTCACAATCCTGTGCCATCTGATAATGCGCCAAAAAATCCACTTGCTGTTTTTCAAAAATGCCATGATAGTTCGCACCGGAAACCCGTTATTTCGGCAAGCCCTATTGAACAACAAAAAAATGGTGTTAGAAAAATGAGATTGTCATCATTATAACAGAAATGACGTTCTTCTTGGTTCTTGGGACGCGGAGTGCTTGTTTAAGCGCGCTCAAAATCTACGTCAAGCAAACGCTTGATTCACATGGTGTGTGGGAATTTTCTTTTTCCCGCGAGAGGTATATAATAGTGGGACTGGTACAACCTTTAAATTGGAAGGAGCACGATTTACATGAAAAAAGCTTTGACACTCGCTGGGTCCGATTCCAGTGGAGGAGCCGGTATACAAGCGGATTTAAAAACTTTCCAAGAAAATGATGTGTACGGCATGACGGCACTCACTTCCATTGTGGCAATGGATCCCGACAATCACTGGAACCATGAAGTCTTCCCCATTGATGTCCAAATCGTAGAAAAGCAGTTAAACACGATCCTTTCTGTTGGAATCGACGCGATGAAAACGGGCATGCTCGGTTCAGTAGATATTATCGAGCTTGGTGCCAAAAAAATAGATGAACACAAATTGAAAAATGTCGTCATCGATCCCGTTATGGTCTGTAAGGGTGAAGATGAAGTCCTTCAGCCGGAAAATACCGACGCGATGCGCGAATTGCTCGTTCCCCGCGCCACCATCGTCACGCCCAACTTGTTTGAAGCGTGGCAGCTCGCCCAAACTGGGCCGATCAAAACAGTCGATGACATGAAAGAAACGGCCGCTAGAATTCATGAACTCGGTGCTCAACATGTGATCATTAAAGGAGGAACAGGGTTACAGACGGATAAAGCCACAGACCTGTTCTATGATGGCAAAGAATTTATCTTATTGGAAAAAGACAAGCTCGATACAACATACAATCATGGAGCCGGCTGTACATTTGCCGCTGCTATTACAGCAAACTTGGCAAAAGGAACATCTGTTAAGGATGCCGTCCTTGCCGCAAAAGAATTTGTTACGGCCGCCATTAAGCATGGATGGAAATTAAACCAATATGTCGGTCCAGTCATGCACGGCGCGCTTCATAAATATGAATAACCATTCCCGTTCTGAAGGACTGTTTGGTGTCCATTTCATAAATAAATAGGAACATCAAGGAACCCCGGCGGATGCCCTTTCTGCCGGGTGTTTTTTCTGAGAAAACGTGGAAAACCTTCTTTCCCAGATATTTTAGCGATATTCATTTGATTGTTGAATCATTGAAAAAGAGTTGACACTCTCCCATCGTAAAAATCCTATCTTTCGTAATTCCATTCATTTTTTAGTAAAATGAGCATAGGCTCACGGGTGAAGGAGGTCAACAACTTGGAAGAGATCAATATTCAGCAAGTCCAACATATGATCAATCGCTTTGCTGGAGAAGCGGTGTTCATCCATTTGGAAACAACAAACGGTGCGTACGCTTCCCATAAAGATGCGTCATTTTTCTCATCAGGTGCGTTTATTCGCAATGCTGAAGTATGTTATGAACATGGAAAGATTACAGGCGACGGTCCTTATAGAGTAGGCTTAAAGCTCCCGATTGGATGGATTTATGCGGAGGGCTTGACACATTTTGAAGTGGATGATCTCGGAAGACTTCTTCTTGCCGGCCATGATTATTCCGGAAAATTGGCCGTTGCCTTGCAAATAAGCAAAACACCTTTTAAATAGATTCAAAAGGAGCTGACGCCAATGGAAAAAGAACGGCACGTCCTTGTTGTTTTCCCGCATCCCGATGATGAAGCCTTTGGCGTATCGGGAACGATCATCAAACATATCCAAAACGGCACGCCGGTCACTTACGCATGCCTGACACTTGGCGAAATGGCGCGGAACTTGGGAAATCCACCTTTTGCCACGAGAGAGTCACTGCCTGAAATCAGAAAAGCGGAGCTTATAAAGGCAGTCAATATTATGGGTATTCAAGATCTTAGGCTTATGGGCTACCGGGATAAAACACTCGAATTTGAAAATGAGGAAGAATTGGCCAATATGGTCTTCAAAATGATTGAAGAGTTAAACCCATCCTTGATTATTTCGTTTTACCCAGGTTATTCCGTACATCCGGACCATGAAGCAACCGCCCGGGCTGTTGTCAGAGCCGTCCGCAGGCTGCCGAAGGATAAACGGCCAAAACTGCACTGTGTCGCCTTTTCCAACAATCACGAAGAGGAACTCGGAAAAGCCGACATCATCCACGACGTCAGCGATGTTTGGGATCAAAAAGCCGACGTCCTGAAGGCGCACATCTCACAAACTGCGTGGATGATGGATGAAATGCTCGAACAAGTTGCCGCAAAAAATCCGGCCTGGGTAGAGAGAATGTTAAACGAACGTTTTTGGACGTACAACTGGGAAAAAGATCAAGTATTGTAAACAGCATGCGAAAAGAAAAATAAAATGTACCCCATAGGCAACTTTTAAGTGCTGCACTATCGGGTACTTTTGCTGCATTTTCCTACAGGCTTATCGTTATGAAATCGGCATTTCCTCAAGTATCTTATAAATGGCTTCCGCCACTCCGTCTTCCGTATTTAACCCTGTCACATAGTGACAAGCGTCTTTTACTTCCTGTTCAGCATTCCCCATTGCCACCGAGTGTCCCACCATCCTGAGCATCGATAAATCGTTGTAGTTATCTCCCAGGGCCATCGTTTCTTCCATGGAAATCCCCCGTTTTTCCACATATCTTTTCAGAGCGGACCCTTTTTGGGCATCCCGGTGCGTAATTTCGATATTGTGGCGCCCTGACGCGGTAACCGTTATTCCCTTAATGACTTCCAGCCGTTTGCTTAAATCGGCAAGCAGTCCCATATCTTTTGAAAAGCCAAAAAACTTATAGGTGACGCAATCTTCGGCGGCAAAAATTCCGTTATAGTTATCCACGATCTGAATAGCTCTTTTTTTGAAACGCTTTTCTACTCTATTTCTTAAACTGGAGACTTCAAGGGACGGATTTGCCGTCCGATAAATATCCATCACTGCCTGAATCCCTTTTTCAAAACTCGTCGTATACGTTCCCTGGCTCGTGTACAGTTCAAAATACACACCGGCCCTGTTGAGCACGGAAGCAACGGTATTTGCCGTTTGTTCATCGAGTCCGACCCCGTATTCAACCTCCCCATTTTCATCACGAATTTCTGCTCCATTCAGTAAAATCGCCGGGCAGTCAATATTTGTATGGTCCAGCACGTAACGCATGTCATGATAAGATCTTCCAGTGGCCACAAGAAAGTCTATTCCTCTCGCCCGCGCCTCCTGAATCGCTTCCTGATTGGCTTCACTCACTTCCTGATTGGCGTTGAGCAACGTTCCGTCCATATCGGTGGCAATACATTTAATCAATGACAAGTCTCCTTCTGTTAAGGGCTGTCATGCCCCCTTGATATCGGCTTGTATTCTATCGAAAATAAACTGAAAATGCAACGAAAACTCACAAAGGCTGGCAATCATAAAGGATTTTTACAAAACAATGTAGAATATACCTTACATGAAGTAAGACCAATCCATATATGGAGGTTGATAGTCTTGAAGAGGTTGATCGGCTTTTCAACCGGGTTAATGCAAAGGTATTTGCCTGACCCCTTCCTCTTTGTTATTCTATTATCGTTTATCGTCTTTATTCTTGGCCTTATTTTCACGAACAGCACACCGTATCAAATGATCCAGTTTTGGGGTGAAGGCTTTTGGGGGCTGCTCGAATTTTCCATGCAAATGGTGCTTGTTCTCGTAACAGGACACGTGCTGGCAAGCAGCGGTGTTTTTAAAAGAATACTTGGTAACCTTGCCGCGCTTGCAAAATCTCCAGGTTCTGCCATCATCCTTGTAACCGTCATTTCCACGCTGGCAAGCTGGATTAATTGGGGATTTGGGCTTGTGATCGGCGCTCTTTTTGCCAAAGAGCTGGCGAAAAAAGTGCAAAATGTGGATTATCGCCTGTTAATAGCAAGCGCTTACACCGGTTTCATCGTTTGGCACGGCGGTTTTTCAGGCTCTATTCCCTTATCCATCGCCACACCCGGTCATCCGTTTGAGGATAAAATTGGAGTTATTTCAACAGGTGAGACGATTTTTGCTTCATTTAATATGATCATCCTGCTTGCACTGTTTATTGTTCTTCCTTTATTAAACCGCATGATGATGCCCGATAAAAACCAGACGGTAACGATCGATCCGAAGTTGTTGGAAGGAGCGGATCACCTACAGGCAGCGACACTTGAAAAAGAGCAACTAACCCCTGCTGTCAGACTGGAAAATAGCCGAATGGTATCCATATTGACAGGTATTTTTGGCATCATATTTTTAGTCTATTATTTTTCAAAAAACGGATTTCAATTGAATTTGAATATCGTCAACTTTACATTTTTAATATTTGGGATTCTTTTTCACGGAACTCCGGGAGCGTTTTTGAGAGCGGTTTCCGAGGCTGTAAAAGGGGCTGGCGGAATCATTATCCAATTTCCGTTTTATGCCGGCATTATGGGAATGATGACCGTTTCAGGACTGGCAACCGTAATGTCTGAAGCATTTGTTGCCATTTCCAATGAGTTTACATTTTACTGCTTTGCTTTTTGGAGTGCGGGACTCGTCAACTTTTTTGTGCCATCCGGAGGGGGCCAATGGGCGGTTCAAGCTCCCGTCATGCTGGAAGCCGCAAAAACAATGGGGGCATCCGTTCCGAAAACAGCGATGGCCGTTTCATGGGGAGACGCGTGGACCAATATGATCCAGCCTTTTTGGGCACTTCCTGCCCTTGCGATTGCTGGTTTAAAAGCACGGGATATCATGGGTTTTTGTATCATCACCCTTTTTGTAAGCGGAATCATCATCAGCCTGGGGATGCTTTTCCTGTAATCCAATCAAACGTTTGATTGGATTACAGCTTCCATTCAAACGTTTGATTAAACTGTTTTTTGTTTTTCCAAATAGGCCCTTATCATGAAATAACTGACTTCCTCCGGGAGAAGCTCCTTAATCGGGGTCAGCCTTTCCATTCCCGCTTCCCGCACAGTTTCTGCGATGATTTCCTCATAATGTTCCGGAACGAACGTCGACCCATTAATCGGCAGGTTATCCCCCGGGCATGTTAATAAGTGGGTTTCAATTGTCCGGTCAGACAATTGCCGGACTTGAGCAATTTCTGCTATCTCCATGCCTTGATTCCGCATCTCATATGTAATATGGTGACTAGGCGTGTCCCCGCGCTTAGCTGCTCGAATGTTGGCAGTACCGGGCAATTTCCGCCAGAAAAGCGGCGCCGTATGCTTCCAGCTTCTTCCTTCCTACTCCTTTGATTTGGCGCATTTCTTCTTCCGTCATGGGAAGATGCGCGCTCATTTCTTTTAGGGTCGTATCTGAAAAAATGATATATGGAGGCACTCGTTCGGAAGCGGCAATATCCCTGCGGAGCTTTCTCAACGCATCAAACAACAGATTATCTTCCACAACTTGTGAAATACTCACTTTTTCTTTCCGTTTGACTTGCTGATTCCCCCGCAATACTTCGGCTGCTTTCTCAGTAAGCATCAAAACGGGATATGTTCCATCCGTTGGCCGCAAATACCCTTCTGCTGTTAAAAAGTCGATCAGCTCGGCTGTTTCCTTTTGCGTTTTTTCACTCATGATTCCGTACGTTGACAGCTTGTCAAAACCAAAACTCCTGATCTTTTGATCAGAAGAGCCAGTCAACACTTTTGCGATCATTGTTTTTCCAAACTTCTCATTCATGCGCCAAATGCATGAAAGTACTTTTTGCGCTTCAACGGTGACATCTATTTGTTCCCTGTCATCCGTACAGTTTCCGCATCGTCCGCACTCCGCCGACGACTCTTCACCAAAGTAATGGAGTATATATTGCTGTAAACAAGATTCCGTATGGCCATAAGCCATCATCTTTCTCAGCTTGCCATATTCATTTTCTTTTCGGAGTTCGTCCATCTCCGATTGCTCAATTAGAAACGACTGAATGTGACTATCCTGCGGGGAAAAAAGTAAAATGCAGTCACTATCAACACCATCGCGGCCCGCCCGTCCGGCTTCCTGGTAATATGCTTCAAGATTGCCCGGAAGGTTATAGTGGATAACAAACCGGACATTTGATTTATTAATCCCCATACCGAATGCGTTTGTGGCGACCATCACCTGAATATCATCGTATAGAAACTGTTCTTGATATTGGCTGCGCGCTGTTTCCGACATGCCCGCGTGGTATTTTCCCGCCTTTATTCCCTTTCCCGCCAATTGGCGTTGTAACCGCTCCACTTCTTTTCTCGTCGCGGCATATATAATACCGGCTTGGCCGCTGTTCTTCTTTAGGTAATCCATTAAGAACAGATCACGATCTTGGCCCTTAACAACATGGAAATGCAAATTTTCCCGTGCAAAACCAGTCACAACGACATGTTTTTCTTTTATATGGAGCAGTTGGCGAATGTCCTCCCTCACCTGCAAAGTGGCAGTGGCCGTCAAGGCGAGTACGACAGGTTTCGGACGGATACCGGCAATCAGCTTTTGGATTTTTAAATAGCTTGGCCGAAAATCATGGCCCCATTGAGAAATACAGTGGGCTTCATCAACGGCAATAAGAGAGATATGAACCTGGCGTAAAAGCCGCAAAAAACTTGGGGATTCCAAACGTTCCGGCGCAATGTAAATCAATTTGAACTTTCCATGATAAACACCTGAAAGCCGCTCTCTCATTTCTTCATCAGAAATACTGCTGTTAATATAGGTTGAGGGGATGCCCAACTTTTCCAGCGCGTCCACCTGGTCTTTCATTAACGAAATAAGCGGGGAAATGACCAGAGTAATCCCGCGCAACATAAGGGACGGGATTTGGTAGCAAACGGATTTCCCGCCTCCTGTCGGCATGATACCGAGCGTATCATGTCCTCCCAATACATATTGAATAATGACATCTTGACCTTGGCGAAATTGTTCATATCCAAAATATGACCGCAACAGGTCTTTTGCTTTTTTCAGCAACATTACAAACCTCCAATTGCCAATATGTCCATTATACAGAAAAAGAAGCCCCCCAGCCATGGTCAGGAAGGACTTCTTTCCAGTTTTGCTTCAATTTTATCAAGCATATCCGCAGTCATTTTCGACAAATCATATTCCGCATTATACCCCCATTCGGTACGGGCGCGCGTATCATCAAGAGAATTCGGCCAACTGTCGGCAATTATTTGCTTGATCGGTTCCACTTTATACTGGATGGAAAAATGCGGGATATGTTTTTGGATTTCCTTTGCGATGGCCTCGGGATCGAGGCTCATGGAAGTAATATTATAGGCATTGCGATGTTTGAGCCGGTTAGGGTCCGCCTCCATCAGATTGATAATGGCTTCAAGCGCATCAGGCATATACATCATATCCAAGTATGTGCCTTTTTGAATACACGCTGTATAAGAGCCTTTTTGCACCGCGTCGTAATATATTTCAACGGCATAGTCCGTCGTTCCGCCGCCTGGAGGAGCCAGATGGGAGATAAGCCCAGGGAAACGGACGCCACGCGTATCCACCTTGTATTTTTTAAAATAATAATCACATAAAAGTTCACCCGACACCTTATTAATACCGTACATCGTTTCCGGCCGCTGAATCGTTGTTTGTGGGGTATTCGTTTTTGGTGTGGACGGGCCGAAAGCGGCAATTGAACTGGGAACAAAAATTTTCATATTCAATTGCCGGGCAGTTTCAAGTGCATTGATCAAGCCATTCATATTCAAATTCCAAGCGACTAACGGCTTCGTTTCGGCCACCGCGGATAACAGGGCTGCCAAATGAATGATCGTATCTGCTTTAAAACTACTTGCGACTTCCTGCAATTTTTCCCCGTTCGTCACATCCACTATTTCAAACGGCCCCGAATCTACGACCTCCCCCAAGGATGTCCGGATGTCTGTCGCAAGAACATGTTCTTTGCCATATTCTTGCCGCAGCCTTAAAACAAGTTCTGAACCAACTTGGCCAAGCGCGCCAGTCACCAAGATTCTTTTCATTGAAAAATTCCCCCTTGGTTCACGAATAAGGCGAAACTTCAATCAGCGTGACCCGCTGATCAGAAGTAGAACAAAGGTTAAGATCGCCATGTCCCGTTGGCAAGCTCGGAAAGCGCCGCCCTAGAAAAATCCTTGCGATGACAATACCAAGGCTTTCCTTTTCCTGTCACTTTTCTTGTCGCCACAGCGCCTTTTAGCAATTGAGCGCTTGTTGGAGATAACCTCCTTCCAGATTGGATAGAAGAAGGAAAGTCTTTCTGTCCGTTCATATGAGGAAATTCACGCTAAATAACACCGAGTTCCTTGCCGACTTTTTCATATACCGCAATGGCACGGTCCAACATGTCTTTTGTGTGTACCGCTGTCGGCATATTGCGTACGCGACCGGTTCCTTTTGGCACAGTAGGAAAAACAATGGATTTGGCATATATGCCTTCTTCAAATAAGCGTCGACTAAATTGTTGAGTTGTTTTTTCCTCTCCAATGATACATGGCGTGATCGGCGTTTCACTTTTTCCAACATCAAACCCCAGCGATCGCAATCCAGCTTGTAAGTAGCGGGCATTCTTCCAAAGACGTTCGCATAATTCTGTACTTTCCATCAAAACCTCAATCGCTTTTGTCGCTGCCGCAGCATCCGCGGGCGTAACAGCCGTTGAAAACAAAAAAGGCCTGGAGCTGACTTTCAACCAATCAACTACTAATTTTTTTCCCGCAACATACCCGCCAACCACACCGATCGCTTTGGATAATGTGCCAATTTGAAAGTCAATTTCTTTTTCCAAGCCGAAGTGCTTCACTGTTCCGGCTCCTTTTCCAAGAACACCGGAGCCATGCGCATCATCCACATACGTAATCAAGTCAAACTCTTTGGCGATCTCCACGATGTCAGGTAACTTGGCAATGTCGCCATCCATGGAAAAAACACCGTCTGTTATGATCATGATTTTGCTATAGTTGCCCGACTCCTTCGCTTCCTTTGCCTTCTTGCGCAAATCGTCCATATCCGAATGATTGTATCGGATGATGGTTGCGCGTGAAAGCCTGCACCCGTCAATAATGGAAGCATGATTTAATTCATCCGACAAGATTGCGTCATGTTTATTCATGACGGCTGATATCGCAGCCATATTGCAATTAAAACCGGACTGAAACGAAATGGCCGCTTCTGTTCCTTTAAAGTGGGCAAGTGTTTCTTCCAGCTTATCGTGGAGTGTGAGCGTTCCGTTAATCGTCCTGACAGCCCCCGCTCCGACCCCCCATTCTTTGACAGCGGTAATAGCCGCTTCTTTCAAGCGCTCATCCGTTGCCAAACCAAGATAATTATTGGAGGATAAATTGATTTGCTCTTTTCCATTCATTTTGATAACCGGTCCGTTAGGCGTTTCCACCGTATCAATTTCGTTATAGAGGCCTTGCTCACGTAAAGCGGTTACATTCTTTTCCAAAAACTGCTGTAATGCTTCCGACATCGTCATCCCTCCTGATTATAATGGAACACACAATTGTTCACCTCAGAAAAACAAAATGAATATGGCGTTTCAATATTATACTATTTACCTAGTAAAAATATAATACATTGTTTTTCTTGAAAAGACAAACAATTGAAAGCGTTATTAAAAATAAAAATGAGCAGCACAACCCAAAGCCTCGGTTTGTACTGCTAACGTATAAAGGAGATGATAAAATCCATTCATTGTAGTGGGTACCAAGATACAAGAGCCTGCTAACGAAATGTTTATTTTTGTAAAAACTTTATGAATCAGCTAGTAGCCTTTGACAGTATCAGGGAAGAGAAAATGATACGTGATCCCTCTCCCTCTAAGCATATACATTATGGACATTGAAAGAAATTCCTCAAACAAAGCTATCCCTTCATAAGGTTTTATCCATTTTAACTTTCTGTTAGGGATCGTTTATTCATATCATTATCGAAAAACATAAACCTCTAAAATGAATCCGCTCATTCATTGAATTTCCTCAAACCTTATTAAGCTCAATTCTTCAAACAATGTCACTGCTTGAGATTTTCCAAAAAACAGATTATGGAGGGTTATTTTTTGACTATTTCGTTTTCAATTTAAGCTTGTCAACATTCTGCCTGTCGGTTGGCAAGGAGAAGGTTGTGTGTTGCAAGAAATGGAAAAAGTAAGAGATAGCTCTCTGCAAAACAAGCCTGTGATCGTTGCAGGAGATACAGAACGCAGAAGTGGAATCGTCTTGGTTGCATGTTCCATTAGCAAAGAAGTTTAGTATTACTACTGCTGAGGCATTAGGTTCTGCAATATTAAAATACCCACATGTTTCTGTGGTGACGCCTCATATGCAGTTATATATAGATATTCCCATCCAAATAAGCAAGATCGATTTATTGGTTGAATCATGTAAAACGAACGAGAACATTGACTCCAAATTCAAATATGACAAACCTTATTAATTCTTTCATTTTTTAATTTTCTTCATGTTTACCAGGGGTTAAGTCATCTATCTTACGACTGTTTGATAACAATAATCGGAGGCTTTTGTTTTTTTCTATAAATATAAATATAAGAGATATCCGGTTCATCCTTATATACAATTTCCACATAATATTCTCCTACTTTTGAATCGTATAAGGTTTCCATAGATATGAAATCATCCTCATCCAACCCCTTACTTTTAACGTGTTCCAAGACTTTATTAGTAGTTATCGCTTTTTGAATGGGGTATTTATAAATAATAAAACCAGCAACGATTATAATGATAGACCCAAAAATAATAAGAACTAATCTCATAATAATATCATCCCTTTTTAAATTTCTTAAAATAAGAAATTTTTCATTATTCTGTTTATATTATACTATATTAAATAAAAAAGGGAGGTTTTATTTATGAAAAAAATAGGTATTTTATTTGGAGCAGTACTCTTTTCGGTTTTCTTATCTTCAATTGTTCAAGTGAATGCAGCAGAAAATGAGCCGCACGAAGGTCTCGTAGAAAACATCACTGAAGAAGAATTTAAAACTCTCCAAGAAGAAGGTGTTTTGGATAATACTTTCACCTACAATGAGTATAAAGATTTGTATCTGGCGCATGATGATCAGTTCATCTGCCCAAATGGCCGGAAAGTGGTTTTTATAACATACAAAAATAAAAAGAATACCTCAGGCCATATCCAAAGCTATAAGATATACGAATGCGAGGACTGTTCCGATTGCCCGCCAAAAGCCCAATGCACAAAAGCCAAAGGCAACCGGCAGGTTCATTTAAATATGATCTATGAAGAGATGGAGGCAAAGGCGAAGACAGCCCTTGAATGTGAAGAGAACGCAGAAATCTACTCCAGGCGGAAGACCGAGATAGAAAATGTGTTCGGTCACATCAAGGGCAATCGGTCGTTCCGTCGATTCTCCCTGCGGGGACTCAAAAAGATCCACGTGGAATTCGGGATTGTGGCCCTGGCCCACAACTTCCTAAAAGTGGCGGGCATTTGCCAGCTACTTTCAAGGGGAGACCCGAAAAACACAAAATCAGGCGAAGGAAAACAAACCGTTTTCCTCCGCCTGATTTATTTTAAGGGCTTTTTAGAAACCTCCTGTCGCAGAAAAATCAGTCTGGGCTGACTTTCTGGACAGCGCCTTCTTACCTCTAGTCAAGTAGTTTTTAATGTTCTTCCAAGTTGTTGGCCAAGTGGGTTATTTCATTTGAAATATCCTTGTAAATTTCTAATAAGCGGGATTGATCAGATTGTTGTCGATAAATTGTGTCCAGTTGATCCTGAAACTGTTTGGCTTCGGCCAGAAACTTTTGTGCTTTTGCCATTTGTTCACGGTATTTGCTTTCCACTTTAGCGACCTCTTCCGCTATTAATTCATCTGTCCCTGGAGCGATCGTCAATTCATACATATCGATGACTTCGTCTCCCGCTCTTGATGGAAAATATTCGTGGGGTGCGGTGCTGTCAAAAACAGCCCAGCCTAATTCCCTTACAAGAACCATATCCAAGCTTTCCGGATCAAAGCCGCAATGATAGATTTCCATGTCATAACCCCGCTTTTCAGCCTGCGCGACAATTTTTTTCAGCAATGTCGACTTGCCCGTTCCCGCCCGGCCTTTTAACAAATATCTTTTCGTTAAACCTTCCGTAATATTTTCAACAAAATCAAACGAGCCTTGATGCGTTGTTGTTCCTAAAAATCGACGTCGGGCTGTCCCTGTACATCCTTTGGATGTTTCTCCAAATAATTTCTCGATTAACGATTGTGCCACATCGTCCGCTTTTGCGAAATCCATTCTGTCGATATACAACTTTTCCCAATCATCATGAATGCGCAATGCCTTCGCATAGCACTCGTACGCTTTGACCAGGGCTTGATTCTTATCTTCCATTATTTTTTCCGTTTCATTCTGGTTTTTTTCCATTACATCCAAATCAATCGTTTCCCAACCGTCACCGACAAAATGTTTTCCTACATTACGCGGCGGATCCCCATCCACGATGCCGAATCCGAGGTCACGGATGATAAAACCTTCTACGGCGTCCTGATCACTTGGCCGGTGGATTACTTCCAAATCAAAACCCTTTCCGATCCAGTCAGCCAATAACTCCCCGATTAACCGTGATTTTTCGACATGTGATTTTCCGGATAAAATAAATACGCGATCCAGTTCCCGCAAATTACTGTCGTACAAACAGTAAAAACCCTTTGCGGTATTTCCGCCGGCAAAGTACCGCAATACTTTCGCGTTCACTTTTTCACTCCTCAAACTTTAGCTTTTGTTTCTTTCTTCCAGCCTATGCAAGAAATTGTTGATGTGTACTTTATCCCGCATATAAAGTGCCGTAATACTCCCACTTCAAAACCTGAATTGATGCAAACGGTCTAAGTGGGAGAAAACGGCACCTAAATGCCCGATTTGTTCAACTAACATTCAGTAGGAGTTGGAAGAAACCTCCTACTGAATGAAGTTTCACTTTATATCTTTTTTTCGGCAAGTTCGAGTTCATCAAGCTGTTGATAACATTTCTTCAGCTCTATTTCCAATCCCTCGAGCTGTCTTTCCAGCGGATGAAGGTTTCCTTTTACATATTCCAGTTTTTCCAAGTCATGTTGAAGCCTGACATAATCCGCTTTAATATCGGCAATTTTATATTCGATTTCAGATTTTTTCATTTTCTTCCCTCCCTAGATTCCTGCATAAAAGTACGCCAAAAGCAATTACAGGACATATTTATTTTTTCCTGCGCCAATACCAGCCAAAGTCATTCCGCAAACGACCCCCATAAGGGTAATAATCGGCAATGTCCATGATTGTGTCAAGTCAAGTTCATATCCAATTAACATGGGGCCGATAGCGGACATTAAATATCCCAAAGATTGTGCCATCCCGGACAAACGTGCTGCATCCATCACATCTTTTGCACGCAAAACAAAGAAAGTCAAAGCCATGCTAAAGCCGGCTCCTTGGGCAAATCCCAATAATATGATGCAAACGGTCAACATCGCTTGGCCGCCCCCCGCCAAAAGACCGGAATAAGCAATCAAATAAATAGAGCCGATCACAAGTACGATACCTCTTTGGTTTTGTAACTTGCCGGCAATCACCGGGGCAATGAAAGAAGCCGGCAAACCCGCAAACTGGAGAATTGACAACATCCAGCCCGACATCGTGCGACTAAACCCATGGCTATAAGCAATTTCAGGAATCCATGTGATCAGAGAGTAAAATAAAAATGACTGCAACCCCATAAAAAATGTGACTTGCCAGGCAAGCTTGGAGCGAAATAAGCTACCATTAGACCGCACGATATGGATTTTCCCTTTTTCTTCCTTTTGCTTACGAGTTAGCGGGAGCCAAACAACAGACGCAATGACCGCTAACAAAGCCCAGGCCAATAAAGCATTTTTCCAACCCCATCCGAGATTTTCCGATAAAGGAACGCTGAGTCCGGAAGCGAGGGCTGCAAAAATTCCGAGCGACGTCGTATATACGCCTGTCATAAAGCTCGCTTTATCAGGAAATTTCAACTTAACAATGCCTGGCAACAATACATTGCCTATGGCAATGCCAATGCCGATCAGGACTGTTCCGAAAAAAAGCGTGCCGACACTTCCGCTTGAACGAATGATGATGCCGGCGGCCAACAACCCTATACCTATTAATATGGCGAGTTCATTTCCCAGTTTCCTTCCAATTATAGGGGCAAAAGGCGAAAGTGCGGCAAATGCCAGCAGAGGCAAAGTGGTAAGCATTCCAGCCACCCCGTTGGACATCCCGAGATCTGTGCGGATCGAACTAACAAGCGGACCGACAGAGGTAATGGCTGGCCGCAAGTTAAAAGCAATAAATATGATGGCACATACAAGAAATACTCTCTGATTTGCAGCTTGTTTTGTCATTGTGGAAAATTCGTTCATTACTTCATCAACCTCTTTTTAGAAACCCGATATTCTGGAAAAAACATGTTTATTTTTATACGATAACAGAGATAGCGCATATTTACATTAGTTTTGATTTTTCAAATTGGAACGGAGGGTCATGATGAAAGCAATCCTTGTAGATGAAAAAGGAAATGTAAAGATTGGAACTACAGAAAAACCGGACATTGCCCCTGATGAACTTCTTATTCGGGTAAAGGCGACTGCTTTAAACAGGGCCGATTTGTTGCAAAAACGCGGACATTATCCGCCGCCACCCGGTGCATCCTCTATTTTGGGTCTGGAAATGGCTGGAATTGTAGAAGAGATGGGAGAGCATGTTCAGGGTTGGAATAAAGGGGACCGTGTGTGTGCCCTTCTTCCCGGAGGCGGTTATGCCCAATATGCGGCTATTCCGGCAGGGATGGCCATGCCGGTTCCGGAAAACTTGTCATTTGAAGAAGGAGCCGCGATTCCGGAAGTTTTTTTAACAGCGTATATGAATATGTTTGACTTGGGGAAGCTGCAGAAAGGACAAAGCATATTGATTCACGCGGGTGCAAGCGGCGTCGGTACTGCCGCGATTCAGCTTGCTAGAGAAGTCGGCGCCAACATCATTGTCACCGCCGGGTCGCAAGAGAAACTCGACCTTTGCCGTTCTTTGGGGGCTGATACCGTCATCAATTATACAGAAGGTCCTTTTCTTCCGGAGGTAAAAAAAGCGGCGCCTGACGGGGTCGATCTTATACTGGACTTTGTCGGAGCCCCTTATTGGGAGCAAAATATAAACGCCCTGGCCCTCGACGGCAGACTTGTGTTGATCGGGACAATGGGCGGGGCCAAAGTAAAAGAGGTGAATTTGTTAAAAATAGTATTTAAACGAATTCAAATCATTGGAACAGCTCTTCGTTCCCAGCCTGTTGAGAAAAAAATCGCTTTAACGCAATCTTTTGCCGCTTTCGCCTTGCAAAAGTTTTCCGAAGGGCGACTAAAACCCGTCATTGATTCAGTGTGGGATTGGAAAGATGTCAATCAAGCACATGAACGAATGGAGAAAAATAAAAATGCGGGGAAAATTGTTTTGAAAATAGGGGAATAATACAAAAGAAGTACAACCCGGAGGGAAAGATATGAAAATCATTTCTTCTGTCTTCAAACGCTTTTTTACGGAACGGTTTCATGACCAATCTGCGCAAATGGCTTATTTTTTTATGTTATCTATCTTTCCCTTCTTAATTTTTGTTATTTCCCTGCTTAGTTTTTTACCGATCCATTCAGCAGACGTCTTGGCCGCGATACAACAATATGCTCCAAAAGGGAGTTATAAACTGATAGAAAATAATGTGATGGCCATTTTAAGCGAGCACCGGACAAGGCTGGCTTCCATCAGCCTGCTTGCCGCTTTCTGGGTTTCTTTCATGGCGGTGCAGTCGCTCGTCCGGGCAATGAATGATGCCTATGGCATTCACAGACAAGAAAGTTTTTTTCTCGTCTTTGGCAAAGATTTATTTTTAACTGCTATCATTATGGTGACATTGGCCATTTCCCTGCTCGTTCCCATTGGGGAGGAAATTGGCCACATCTTTTTATCCTCCCAGTTGGAACTCTCCCCTGTTTCTTATCAAACATGGATGATCATTAAATGGGGAATTGGTTCGGCTTATTTGTTTTTGTTCTTTCTTTTCTTTTACAAGCTAGTGCCCAGTGGCAAGGTTCCGCTTTCTTCCGTCCTGCCCGGAGCACTCTTTTCGACGATTTCTTGGCAAGCCGTTTCAATCGGATTTTCCTATTATGTTTCTTATGTCAATTACTCCCAACTTTATGGACAACTCAGCAGCATGGTGGTGCTCATGGTTTGGTTTTACTTGACCGCCGCGGTTTTACTGACGGGCGGTCTTGTGAATGCCGCATTTATCCATCAATCATAAATGACTTTCCAATTATGGTTTACCGTTGCCTTTACTTTTTTTCTTTCTAACAGGTAGTTGGCAATCAATTCAGATACATCTGTTGTGATTTCCTTTATGACCGGTTTCCCCTGAAACATGAAGTACTGCCCGCCGCCACCGGCCCTGTAGTTGCTCATGACGACATCGTAGTGGGCATCGGGCTTTACAGGAGCGCCTTTATATAGGAGCTTGACGATACGCTCTCCTTCAGGTTTGGAAATATTAATTGTATACTCGATCCCTTCCCACATATCATAGTTGTAATGCTGCGGTTTCGGGATTGTAAATGTTGGATTGACTTCAATTTTTCCGCCTTTATATTGTTTAAAATAGGAGGCCGAGCGCTCCAGGGCGTCTTTCATGTCTTTCCCCGTAATACGGACAACTTTTAAAGTATTCGGATATATGTAATTCGAAACAACATCTCTCATCGTCACATTCTCCGGAAATCCCGGTGATTCATTGTCAAACAAGGCAGTTGCGGAAATATCAACACCTGCCGCATCCATTTGCACTTTATTGATAAACTCGATTAATGGATGATCCCCCAATCTGATCTCCAACGCGTCTTTTACACGCATGTCCCCTTCTATTATGCCAATCGGCTGATCAAGCCATTGCTGGGTGATTTCCTCATATATTTTGACCTTCTCGAGTATTGTCCCATCCTCGGGCACACCGACAACAGGCAATAGTTGCGAATCCTTGTGAATGACTGTCCATTTCCCATCTCTTTTCCCCAGTTCCAATTCAGCCTTGCCAAGAAAAGAACCTGAGCTTCCCGGCTGAAGTACAATGACACCGTTCACTTTTTTCCCCGCAATTTGCCGATGCTGATGACCGGTAAGCAACACATCAATTCCCTCGACTTCATGGCATAGCCGATAGCCCTGATTTTCTCGGGTAATTTTTTCAATCGGTTCTCCTGTGTCTAAATCGCGTTCAAATCCGCCATGGTATGAAATGATGATCACATCAGCCTGCTTCTTTTCCTTCAAGAAAGGAACCCATTTTTTCGCTGTTTCAACCGGATCGTCAAAAGTGAGTCCTTGTATATGCTCGGGCTTTTCCCAATAAGGTATATAAGGCGTCGTTAAACCAAGCACGGCCACTTTTAACCCGTTTGAATATCGTTTTACCATATAAGGTTTTCCAAAATAAGGGGTGCCGTCCGCGCTGCTTACAATATTGGCTGACAACCACGGATACCGGGCTTGCGAGATGGCAGCTTCAAGCACTTCCATGCCATAATTGAATTCATGGTTCCCCAACACACCAGCATCATACTGAAGTTCATTTAAAACGACCACCATGGGGTTTGGAAGGTTGTTCCTGGAATCCGACCGAACATATTGATATGTTAACGGTGTCCCCTGGATCAAATCGCCGTTATCAATTAACAGGGTATAGTTATTTTTCTTTCTTTCCGCTTGAACAAGGGTAGAGATTTTACCGAGTCCGACATCTGCATATCCATTTGTTCCATAATAGATTGGAAAAATATGGCCATGGACATCGCTCGTTTGCAGGATTACGAGTTTCACTTTTTCCATAGATTTCATGTCTCCTCAACCAGTCAATTCATCATAATGGTATAATGTAATGTTCGTGGTAGCAAGAAGCTTGCCTAAAATCAATCACAAATTCGGAGACTTCGCTGAAAACCATTTATTTCGGCAAGCGTCCCGAACGGGAGCGCGACCGCAGGCCGGCAATGACCTGCCCGTAGGTTGAATAATACCGGTTTGTTAAAAGGCAGGAAAAATTCTTGAAATAAGTTTTCGAGCGTCCAATCATTGGTTGGCGGAGAACAACCTGTCCATGAACCGAGAACAATGCCCGCCGCGGCAGTAAATTTCCCGGCGATGGCGAGTTGAGTCAACATTCGGTCCACTCGATACCACTCTTCATTCACCTCCTCCAAGAATAAAATTTTCCCCTTTGTATCAAGTTCATACGGTGTCCCCATTAAACTGGCAATCAGACTTAGATTTCCTCCTGTTAATATGCCGCGGGCTTTTCCAGGCACGAAACATTCGATGGGCTCACCAACAGGATTATCAATGATGCGTGGTGAAAATGGACTTTCTAAAAACGACTGCAATGTATATTTGGTATATTCATCCGCATCAATTAAATCAGAGGCGGGCATTGGTCCATGTATAGTCGAAATCCCGCTTTTTTGTTGAAAGGCAATATGCAGGGCCGTAATATCGCTATACCCGATAAACAATTTGGGGTTATCTTTTATAAGCGTATAATCGAGCAAAGACAAGATTTGCGCTGACCCGTACCCCCCGCGCAAACAAAATATGGCAGATATTTCCGGGCTGGCGAACATCTTGTGTAATTCTTCAGCTCTCATTTCAGGCGGTCCCGCTACATATCCCCTGTATTCCTGAAAACATGTGTCGCCGACCTCTACTTCCCACCCAAAACCTTTTAATGCCTCCACACTTTTTCTGAGATATCCCGCTTCAACCGGGCCTGCCGGAGCTGTCAACCCAACTTTATCACCGGGAACAATGCCTTTTTTCCTTTTCATCTATTTCACCACCCATTAGGAAATTGTCGTTTATTGCCGGGGAAATATGTAACGATTTTTGACCGCAAATGTTGTAACATGGAATTAATATATACGTTGGGGCGATTCATATGAAACTACATCAATCAAATCAATATGTTAAAAGAATTGCATTGAAGAAAGAACAATTGCCTTCCATGTCCAAGTATCCTTTCTCCCTTCCGGCCGTCAAAAACCTGCAAGAACTTCATTTCCATCCACAAGTTACATACTTTGTCGGAGAAAATGGAATGGGGAAATCAACATTGTTGGAAGCTATCGCAATCAGTGCTGGGTTTAATCCGGAAGGCGGCACATTCAATTTTAACTTTTCAACCTATCACTCCCATTCCGAACTGGAACAGCATCTTCGGGTAATACGAGGAGTCCAAAAACCGAAAGACGGCTTTTTTCTGAGGGCGGAAACATTTTATAATGTGGCTACACATATAGAAGAACTTGATAGAGAACCGGGAACAGGCTCTCGCATCATCGACCAATACGGAGGAACTTCATTACATGAACAGTCTCACGGCGAGTCTTTTTTTGCCGCCTTCACAAATCGCTTTAGGGGAAACGGCCTATATATATTGGATGAGCCGGAAGCGGCATTGTCACCTTTAAGACAATTGTCCCTACTGGCCCGCATCCATGATCTCGCGGCGCAGTCTTCACAATTCATCATCGCCACCCACTCCCCCATCATGATGGCATACCCGGATTCAATCATCTATGAATGTACCAAAAATGGGTTACAAGAAACAAAGCTTGAAAATACAGGACACTATTCCATCATGAAACAGTTTTTTGATGATAAAGAGCGGCTACTTTATCATTTATTACAGAATTAGTTGTTTTGAACCGAGACGATGGGCAGCATTCAAATGCTGAAATGGAGATCCATTGTGAAACCTGCCGATAAACGAATGAGAATTGGAAAGGCCCGTAATGAAATGCTTGATTTGATGCATTCTGTTTCCCCGTTCATAGGAAAATCCCTAACATGAAACAGGCAATGAGTTGGAAAGAACGACTGTTGTCGTATTTGGGCAGACGTTTCATCACACCACCCGAACTAAATACCGGAAAATGACTAAGCGATCATGTTTCTGAATCTCTTTATGAAGAAGTGGCTGGTCCAAAGCCAAATCCAGCCGTACCAAGCCGAAAACAACAAAATTCCGAACACGATCCGAATATCTGGCGAAGTTGATACGACGGGTCCGAGCAATGGAAACTGCAATCCGTATAAAACGAAGAAAATCCCGGATGCCAGTGTTAAACATGTAATCACTCCGGCAGTTAAGCGTGTATTTGTAATCAAAAAACAAAAACCGATGGCCAGACCAAGCAGCCCGGTCGTAAAAGGAAAAATCAGCAACTCGCTTGGATAGAAAAATAACATGAGAATGGTCAAGAAATAAGACAACATTCCTAGTGGCAGCGAAAAAATGGTACAAACAATAATGGGAGCTGTTGAAAGGAGGCTAATGAGACATCCCGCCCCTGGAAACAGCGCTCCGGCTGATTGAAAAGCCGCGGCAAGTCCACTAAAAAGCGCTGTCAATATAAGCTTGTGTTGAAGCGGCATATGCTTGCATGTATGGTGAACTGCTATGACATCTTCCCAGATGGACAATGATTTTCCCCCTTTTTGAAACTGATACAGTATATGACCTTCCTTTCTCGTTGATTCCTTCCCGGCAAAAGAGCCATCCCTTTTTGTATTTTCTGAATGATCCGACTTACATTATTCTATGAACCTATTATCTGAAAGGGAAGCTTTCAGTCTTGAAGCGGATATCATTATGAGCATTTTTGATAGTGTTGAGCCCGGCTTTAACTGTTCCTGCCGCAAATGCCAAGAGAACCGCCGCCCTGCCGCCACCGGCACAAAAAGTTTTTGATTATCAAATGATTAAAAAGAGAGATGTCGCCGATCTCATCAACAGAGCCGCGTGTAGCGGTACGGAAGTAGAGTGGAATGCCGTCCGGTTTATTGAATCAAAGCCCGCTTCCTGCGGATATGAATCAAAAATCCAGCCATTCCAGTTTGAAAACTACTACATACAGCCCGAAGATACCATTGATAAGTGAGTAAAGAAAAGAGAAAAGAAACTGCTGAGATAGCGAGCCGCTGTATATCAAACATCTCGCCCTGATACTCAGGCGTTGCAAAGTCGCTTGTAGCCCCAAACCAGAGAGTATGAAAAGCAATACATGATGCGTCTAGGACATAAGCAAATACGAAATAACAAAGAGTCTGGGAGAAAACGGCACCTAAATGCCCGATTCGTTCAACTAACATTCAGTAGGAGATGGAAGAAAACCTACTAAATGAAATTTCACTTTATTGTTCGTTTTTTAATCAGCTGATTTTGTTGTGTCCCAAACTCTTCTTATCTACTCATTCCTCCTTCTTTTCATAACCGCAAAAGCCTCGACACCTATTATTTTCCTCTATCACCATGATTTAATGATGTCTAATTATGCTATAATAGAAAGAAAAACAGAGAAAAGGATAGAAATATATGATTTTAGGTTTAACGATTATATTAATTCTCGTGCTATTTTTACCGTTTACAGTTCATAAAGTTGAAAAGAATTTGGAAGCCTTTTTATTTATCATGGGGCTTTTGGCTGCCGCAATCAGCCAGGTGCTTACGGGAGCCCTTTTTACAAAAGCGTTGGTGGATCCGGTACATATTACGCTGGCAGTATTAATTGCCGGCTTACTATTTAAATGGTTTCAGTCTTCGATTGAAAAAGGAATTTTGGGGATGAGCCGAGCTATCCCGGCCCGCCTTTTCATCGCTCTGGTTGTTATTATTCTTGGACTTATTTCCAGTATCATTACTGCCATTATCGCCGCAATCGTATTAGTCGTGATTGTAAGCGTGCTCCGTCTAGAAAGAAAGTCGGAAATCCGCCTCGTCATATTGGCGTGTTTCTCGATCGGTCTTGGAGCTGCTTTAACTCCAATCGGTGAGCCGTTATCAACGATTGCTGTAAGTAAATTAAACGCAGACTTTTTCTATTTGCTCCGTTTAATTGGTCCCGATGTCATTCCCGCTGTCATTTTGTTCGGCATTCTAGCAGCCATTATCGTGAATCCAAAAGGGAATGGCGAGAGCCTTGGAGCTAGCATGGAGTCTGAAAGCTACAAGGAAATCTTCATTAGAGCGTTTAAAGTGTACTTATTCGTTATGGGCTTAACATTGCTGGGTGCAGGTTTTGAGCCGTTCATCGAAAGGTATTTGCTCGGGCTGAGCCCGCAAATTTTATACTGGATCAACATGATCTCGGCAGTTTTGGATAATGCAACTTTGGCCGCGGCAGAAATCAGTCCGCAAATGTCAGATACTACTTTAATTTCCATCCTGTTGGGACTTCTAATTAGCGGCGGGATGCTGATTCCCGGAAATATACCGAACATTATCGCCGCCGGCAAATTGAACATTACGAGCAGCGAGTGGGCCCGTTTTGGCGTTCCTGTCGGATTGATTGCAATGATTTTATACTTTATTGTCATTCTCTTATTTTATGTTTAACCATAAAATATTAAACGGCTTTCGCCTGGCACTCAAGGGCTAAAGCCGTTTATTTTTGTTATCCACTTACTATTATGTTGCGGCTCTTTCTTTTTTAGCATATTCTCAGTGGCCTTTTTTAATTTTTCAAATAAAGCCCAAAATCAAAAGATATTATGTTCATTCTATTGCCTAATTACCTTTACCATCCTGTTTACCAGCACATAGTCTACTAGCCACAACTTGAATTCAAATACAAATGACGTTTACAGTTTGTCAAAATGACGTAATAGATATTATATAAACAAGAGAGGAATGAGTTACATGCTTTATGGCAATACCCCGTGTTTTTTAAATACAGAGAATATTTCCAAAAGCAAAGATATGTCGAATGTAGATGCCATAGTATATGGTATTCCGTGGGAAGGCGCCGTTACTTGGGGGGATTATACAGGATGTGAGCTTGGTCCGAAAGTTATGCGGCTTTGCTCGGCAAGATACAGCGGATAACTGCCTGAATTAGACCATATAGATGTATTTGAACATATTACATTAGGTGATATCGGTGATATCGATATCGTACCTGCTGATGTGGAAGAAACTATGGAGAGAATTACAAATTTCTCAAGCAAACTTTGGCAAAGCGATAAATTCCTTATCGGATTAGGCGGAGACCATGGTGTGACATTTCCCATTGTAAAAGCCTTAGTCGAAACGACAGGCAAAAAAGTAGGTATTATCCACATGGACGCACATTACGACAACATGCCTCATTACAATGGTGACAAATTTGCAAGATGTACCCATTTGCAAGATTGTATGAACGAACCGATGATTCCATCGATATGGTCGGTCTTAATCCGGATGTCGTAACCGGCCATCAACCTCGCGACTTCATCGTCCGAGAAGCGGTAACCAGACCACACGCACTTAAAGCGCACCCCCTCTCCATTCGGTAGCGTCATATGTACATATTCATTTTCACAGTCGTCTAGTTCGGATTTGTTGTGTTCGTTATTCGGCGGTGTCTTGGTTGGATTAAACGGTTGTAAAAACGACATTGGAGCACCCTCCTTTTCTTTATCATGGAATTCCTCAAGCAAAGCTAGGGTGGAGATCTTTTCTCGCATAAAAAACACTCGTTAAAACGCTTTGTACAAAGCATTTTTGTGTTATATTAAGCATATAGAAATCATGAAAGCTAAGTGGAATCTCAAGAGGTGAATGGCGGTATGTTCAGTGTTTTTAAATACATCCTGAATCTGTGGTATAGATTGTTAA
Source organism: Siminovitchia sp. FSL H7-0308 (assembly GCF_037980985.1). Lineage (NCBI taxonomy): Bacteria > Bacillati > Bacillota > Bacilli > Caryophanales > Bacillaceae > Siminovitchia > Siminovitchia sp. FSL H7-0308. Next base: position 32,991 of record NZ_CP150282.1, on the reverse strand, counting down.
AACAATAGAAATCCAATACTATCCACACACTGAACTGCTCCCCGTCAAGGTTGTACCCATGCCGGATAACAACAATCCAGATAAATTTCATGAATTTATGAAAGAACAGATTGGCCTCCTTTTGATTAGACTATGAAATTCATTCACACAGATCCCATTTGTTTTTTATGTGTATTTTATTTTTTTTTTGCACGTACATTTATAAGCCTTTATGCCTATCCATATCTATAATATATATACATATAGTCATTTTTTTACACAATTCCTTGCAATTTTTTAGGAGTTTGCTATAATATCCGGAATAATTGTAAGTATTTTCAATCAAATCAAAAAAAAAAGGAGACGATTGAAATAGATTTAGCACGATAGCATTTGAAGAAGGCAGAAAATTATACGTGCGGAGGCTTCATGTCAAGCGGCACGGCATTGGATCTTTATACAATTAAATGAGTATACTTGATTGCCTTTTGATACATTTGATTGCCAAATACAAATGAGGTGATCTATGGAGTAATATTTGAGGAGGAATTGATAGATTGTTTTTTAAAAAAATGACAAATGAAGAAAGAAAAAGTACTGAAAAGGCTATAAAAATAGGATTTGCTTTTTATATGGTTGCTTTATTAGCAAGTTCTATATACTCATTTATTACAAGCTCGGGATTTAATATTTCATTTATAATTTTAATGGCTGGATTGGTAGTTTTTTTTGTAAGTGATTTTATACTAAATAAATTTAAAAGACCTTGAATGCAACAAACATATTTGTATTTAAGATTATTATGAAAATGAAAAAGTTTAGTGTTTTGTTCTTAAGTTTGGTGCTTTTACTTTCTACACTATCTATATCTAACCTAAAAGTGCAGGCACAGTCGCTAAACCAAAATCCGAATGATGGTAAGTCAGTGTATTCTGCTATAGGAATGAGTGAAAACTCTTTGAATGACGAACTTGATCAGCTAATTAATTTATTAGAAGAAATGGACTCCAAAGGAATTGATATTATTAACTTAGAAAATAATAAGTCTGAGCAAATTGAATTATTGAGTCCTGATGCAAAAGAACTTTACTTAAAATACGAATTAGAAATTCAAAATAACGGAACAAATGAAGTTGTAGGAAATGTTTTATATTCTGAGAATTCCTCAGTGAATCCTGGAGAAATTGGAACCCTTACTAAAAAAACTAAAGTTAGAGGTATTTATATTTCTAATGCAACTGTAAAAAAATTAAATACAATTACTAATTATAGTGGAGGAATTTTTGGGGTAGCTGCCGCCCTTATTAAAATGAAACTAGGATTATCCCCTACAGCTTTAACTATGCTAATATTAGCTGTTGGTACTTTAGGGATGAAAGTTGTTAATTCATGTAATAAATATAAAAAGGGTTTTTATCTCTCAGGAGAATTTTATGGGATTATAACAATGCCTCAGGGTGTTGTCACTTGTGTCCCTAGAAAATGATTATTAGTTAGAAAAAAGATCAACCGACTTTCCAAAATAACTTTTTAAAGAGCCTTTTTTGGCTCTTTTTTATTTTGGCCTGGCGGGTAAGCGTAAAATAGCCCACACCTAGTACGTTTGTACCGCTCCCTGTCAAGTAGACAGTGAAAAAACAAAAAAATTATGCCACAGCTTGGTGCCGGTGTTCTAATGGTGCTAGGCTGCTTAATCTCTTTATCTTTTGGCATCGTTCCTCACTTTGAACCACCCGCCACTTAGCTTACGCTTGAAGTGGGGGGATTCCTAAGAACACATTCGTAACCGAAAGTTATGGATTAGGCTATCCCTGCGGTCCCCGCAGTTAGAAGCTGTATGGCTTCGTTTTTTTCAAATTTTTACTTGCGTTAACTGGTCACCACCAGTTTATCACAAGTTTATTAACAGGACGACCATCATCTTTATTGCGATTCCCAAACAAAAAAAATAATTTCTCCCACATGGGGTTGTGGGAGAAGAGAAAAGGGGTGAGCTTGACCCGTAAAGGGTAAGCGTTCTGATGCTCTAACCGATATGGTGCCGCACCGCACCGTATAGTAAACAGACACGGAACAACGCCACTAAAACACCCCCCCACACACAGAACATCTAAATTCTATCATGTCTGTTCAGTTTCGTGCAAGATAAGTCGCGAGAATACCCGCTCACCCAAAATCGGGCACAAGCCTCCAGGACTTTTTACCTTTATATTCACTTATTTCGAGAGAAACGTTTTTTTCGCGGTGACCAAGACCTTCCCACCGGAGGAAGGCGTTAGAAACGAAAGCCTCGTTCACACTGGAATTCATGGCCCAAGGAACAAACCGGACAGTGGAAAACTTGCCAAAGAAGCTGGTGCGGTGACAGTTACCATTAACGATATCCGCAAAAAAAATCTCATTGAAACTGCAAATGAAGTATATGAAATGGCAAGTAAAGATGTGGATGGTGTATACTTGAGCATCTGCAGCGATGTTCTTGATTTTGCATTCAACCCTGGAGGCCCGGTGGACGGCAATGGGCTTTCTTCTTATGAACTATTAACGCTTGTTCACGAGTTTACGAAAAAAGGCGTGATTGGAATGGACTTTGTTGAAGTATATCCTCAGCAAGATCCAAACCAATTTTCAGCTCACTTAGCTTCCACTATTATTTTATATGCTTTAGCCGGAAACGCCCTTAATATGCAAAATAATGGATAGGTAAAGTGGATAATCGGAATTTTTCACTTAGCTCAAGATCTTGAATCGAATCATTTTAAGTGCTACAACATTCCATTACAAACAACATATTTGTAAGGCTTGGCAATCATGTAATACCCCGCTTTAAAGTGTGATGGACACTGTAGTGGTCATTATTTGTGGAGGTCTTGTCCTGAAAGCCTGTGATGCTGTTAAAACATTTGTCGGATAATTTTGTAAATTTTTCCAAAAACTGCATTAAGACACTCAGGTGTTCCAATGGAAAGTGGCCCCTTTCAAGATCCGGACTTTCTTGTATCGTCCCTATTCTGCAAGGGGCCCTATTATTTCAAGAGCTTTTGATGTTTATTTAAATAAATTGCGGAAGAAGTCGGCTATCTTTTGGAAAAAGTTTGCGACTTTGTCCCAAAATCCTTCATCGCCGACGACTTCCTCCAGCTTTCCCTTAATATCTTCCAGTTGCTTTTTTACACCGTCAAAGTCAATTTCCAGAGACCTCATTTTATCAAATAGGTCAATTAGTAATTGACGATCCTTTTCGCTTAACTCGATGTTCATCTTATTTAATTGTTCTTCGACAATTTGTTCCACATCTTCCCGTGTAGCCGGATTTTGCTCGGCGATCATTTTTTTAATTTCGGTTAACAGTTCTGTTACCTTTTCATCGTTCAGCCCTTCCTTATTAGCAAGTTCGGTGGCAAGGCTCAATTCTTCGTTCGCCACTTCCATCCGATCTTTGTCAAGAACTTCACCTTTTGATTCATAAGCTTTATAAATGCCGACAAGGGCGGAATGCCCTGTTACCTTCACTGGGGAGGCAACATCCACATTGGCATTTTCGACTCCGGCGGTTAAAAGGGCGTTCGAATACATTTCACTCGTTACTTCCGTAATGTTTTCCGGTGTAACGATGGAAACAACAAGGCCATTCCCCTTTTCTTTCACGGTAATTTTTGCTGAAGAAAACATGCGGGATTTGGGATTTCCGCCAATTAAACGCGCTAAGTCCTGGGCGGTTACCGTAATTTCGTCGACATTTTCCGGGTTCGTCACTTCAAGCAGCTTGCGCACTTCATCCTTTTGTTCATTCGTCAGTGTTTCCCCATAAACAACGATCGGCACTCCCAGTTTCTCATTGATGACATCGTCTTTTTGCGCTACTGCATTCATTTGTCCAGATAAAACAAGCACCGAACAAATCAGACCCATTATGACTGCTTTGCCAATACGTTTAAACACCATAATTCCCCTCCTAAGGTTTTGGCGGAAGTTTTTCCAAAAATTTAATGGCTTCCTCCAACGTTTCGACTGGAACAATCTTTACGTCATAGCCGTATTTCTCAGCTTCTTCCATTACAGTTTTTTCATTTGTGTCAGTCGGCTCTATATCTTTCGGACAAAAGAATATGTCGATATCCGCTTTATCAACAGCAGTGATTTTCTCACGAATGCCGCCAATTTGTCCGACCTTTCCGTCCTGACTAATCGTTCCAGTGCCGGCAATTTTATAACCTTTCGTAATATCCCTGTTTTGAAGCTGTTTATAAACTTCCAATGAAAACATCAATCCTGCGGAAGGTCCTCCTATATCACCCGCTTTTATTTTTACTTTCCTGGACGTTTCCAATTTCGTATAATCCGAAAGGACAATGCCCAGACCAGCCTTTGTTTTCGAATGTTTAAGCGGAATGAGTTCGATTTCCTCTTTTTTTTCCACCCCGTCCCTGTTCAATGCAACCGTAACTACATCTCCCGTCTCTTTCCCTTTGAGGTAAGCAAGCAAATCAGAGGACTTTCGTACAGGGAGACCATCCACTGTATGAATAATATCCCCGACTTCCAACGATCCTTTCGCTTTCGACTTTTCGTCAACCGCTTGGATAATGACCCCTTTTGGATAAATATTTACCTCTTCCCCAGCCGCTTTTAAACCGGCAACGACTGCGCTTTCCTGGGAAGAATCCATTAAATATTTAAGCCAGCGGTTGTATTCCTGATCCGTCATGTTGCCTTTTACACTCGTGGAGCGTTCAACAGCGGCATGAGGAGCGAGAAGCCCATAAGCCAAATAATAAATATTGCTCGCCTTCATTGAAAGGACTGTCGTTAAATACAGTTGTCCTTCTGCCTCTTGTTCCCCATCCTCCACAAGTACCTTCGAGCCTAGCTCCTCAACTGACCCGGGCTGGAAAATATGAAAAGGGGTGGGGACAAATAAAGAGACTATGAACAAGATCACGATGCCTGTAAGTATTCTTTTTTTTCTTGTACCTTTTGCTGGCAGCATCAATATTGATCCCTTTCTTTCTTGAAAAGAAAAAATCATTCATGTTTTATTTTACTTGAAAGCGAACGATTCTATAAAGGAAAAATGTCCTGTCCGTCCCCTTAAAGAAAATTCGAGTGGCAAAATCCGTTAGCATGAGCTTTGTTTGGTTCGTTTTTATGAAGGCAAGAGTATTTCCCCTGCTTCAAAAATACATTCACGTAAACAAGTCAATCCCCGCCATTCGGTACGTTACCGCGGCGGGGACTGACCCCACAAAGTATTCATCAGCTTGTCAAGCCCAAGCAATAGCCTGGGCGAGGGCCGGCAATACAGTGAATCTCCAAGAACATGCACGGATTGATTCTGTACTGCCTTCATCTTTTCCCATCCCGGCCGCTTTAGCAATAAATGGGGGTTTACTTTTTCTTCTTTCACCCCGACCCACACGAGACAAATATGATCCGGGTTTCTTTTCCTAACTTCTTCCCAGTCAGTCTGTACATTTGCCTCTGGTTCTGTGGCGAAAATGTTATATGCGCCAGCAAGCTCGCTTATTTCCGTTAACCAGTTTGCTCCCCCAGGAGTAAAAACAGGTTTCGGCCACCATTCCCAATAGAGGGAAGGTTTTTCATCCTTCTGTTCGGAAAATTTCCTGTAGCGGCTGACGCTCTCCCGGAAAGCGCGGGCTTTTTCGCTGCCTGTTTCTTTACAATGGAGAGCTTCGGCAACTGTTTCGATGTCACACGCAATATCCTCTAGTGTATTCGGGTTTAAGACGATATGGGGAATATTCCTTTTGTTCAGCTCGTACACATTTTTTTCCATTCCCGGCACACTGAGAGAAGCCAACACCAGGTCTGGCCGCAAGGACTCAACCTTATCCATATCAATAGTAAGATCAGGTCCTACCCGCGGCAAATCAGCCACTCGATCCGGCCAATTGGAATAATCATCAACAGCAACCAACATGTCTTCTTTCCCCAAATACCCGACTACTTCCGTATTGCTTGGACAAATGGATACAATCCGCATGATTACTCCCCTTTTTTCGCTTTCCAATAATCAAGTGGATCTTTTTCTTCACCTTTAACCGGCATATGGATCATTTTGACGGATCTTTCTTCCCGCGGCAGAGCCAGTTGATTGTATATATAGACAGATGTGCCCATGCCTGCCTGTTTGGCTTCCTCAATCGATCCGGCATAATAGACTGTGTCAATGCCCGCATAGTAAATGGCCGTCATGCACATGGGGCAGGGCTCGCCGCTCGCATACATAATCGAACCGCTTAAATCATTCGTTTGCAATTGTTCTTGAGCTTTTCGAATCGCGACAAGCTCGGCATGTCCGCTCACATCAAATTTTTTGTGCAGTTCGTTGACCCCTTCTGCAATCACTTCACCATTCCTTACAAGAACAGCCCCAAAGGGCGTGCCCCCTTCATCTACATTTTGGTTCGCCAACTCAACGGCTTTTTTCATAAATTGATCCATTTCTCCCCCTCCAATTTATCGAAATGGTACTTTATTTATTCACCGTTCAACAGCAACCGGCCAAGTTCAAGCGGCTCAATATACCGGCCGTTTTTATACGCCCGCATGTTTCCACCTGAAATTTCATCAATCAGCGTAATGTCCCCATTTTCGCCAACCTTGCCAAATTCAAATTTAATATCGTATAACTCAATTCCTTTTTCACTTAAGGCGTCCTTTACGATCCGTCCAATCTTTTCCGCAAGTCCTGTTAACTGCTTATATTCTTCATTTGTTAAAATACCCAGCATGACCAACGCATCTTCGCTGATCGGGGGATCCTGGCGCTCATCATCCTTCAATGTGACTTCAACAAATCCGTCCAATGGTTGTCCTTCCTCGGCATAGGCGCCGTACCTGCGATAAAAACTGCCTACAGCCCTATAACGGCAAATCACTTCAAGCCCTTTTCCAAATTGTTTGGCAGGCTTCACAATCATCGTATTTTCTTGCACATTTGCACTTACATAATGGGTAGGTATGCCCTTTTCCTGCAAAAGTTCAAAAAAGTACTTCGTCAAGCGAAGACCGGTTTGTCCTGCTCCTTCAATCGTCAATCCGACAGTGTTGGCTCCAGGGTCAAAAACGCCGTCTTCCCCGGTAACATCATCTTTAAACTGAAGCAAAAAATTCCCGTCTTCCAGCTCGTATACGTTTTTTGTTTTTCCTTCATATACCAGTTTCATAAGGACCCCCCATATGTTGATAAAATTTTACTCAATCTCACTTATTAATATACATGAAATAAATACGTATGTCTCATCGTATTTTTTTGATTCAACTCTTTCCTGCCGATACTAGCGATAGCCGCTCAACTTCTGGAAGAATTCTTTTAAAAATTGATGAAAAACCAATTCTGTCGGGAGCAATTTTCGGTTTTTAGGAATAATCATTCCAACAGTCCGCGTTACATGCGGCTCGGAAAGAGGAACTTTTTGCGTCGCCCGCGGCAAGCTGTCCACCAGCGTAACTTCAGGAAGCAATGTGACCCCGAGGCCGGCAGCAACAAGACCCTTGATCGCGTCGATATCCTTCCCCTCAAAAGACACCATTGGAACAAATCCGTATTGCCGGCATGCATCCTCCACAATATCCTGCAAAATATACCCCTTTGGCGACAAAATAAATGGGTCCCTGCGCAAATCCTCCAGATTAATGGAAGCTTTCGATGCCAAGGGATGACTAACATGCAGCAATGCCACGAGATCTTCAACAAATAACACTTCGCTTTTGACTCTTGTTTCTTTTTTCGGAACGGGTCCAAGCAAAGCGAGATCGACCTCCCCCAACACGACTGCTTCCACCAGATTACGATAAGAATCTTGGTAAAGTTGGATTTTGACATAAGGATGTTCTTTTCTAAATGCGGATATGATCGTAGGGAGCAAATACGCCGCCAAGCTGCTCGGAAAACCAATGCGGACGGTCCCTTTTTCCGGATCAAGGCGTTCTTCAATCTCTCTTTGGGCCTGCTCAATCAGATTCATGGCGTGTTCCATCTTTTCAAGAAACATTCGTCCAATTGCCGTCAAACGAATACTGCGACCTTCACGTATGAATAAATCAACCCCCAGCTCCGCTTCCAAGTTGACAATTTGCCTGCTTACCGCGGATTGGGCGACATGCAGCGCCTCGGCAGCTTCCGTCATATGTTCCCTTTTTGCCACCTCAATAAAATATTGAATCTGTCTTAATTCCATTCGACTATCCCCGCTCTCAAATGATTAATCTCATTTTGGCATTAAAATTATCTCATATTCATATTGTATAGATTAATTGTAAAAGATAAAATAAATTATACCAAGTTTTTTTGGACGTGGTTTTTTTTGAAAATGACATGAAAATACTGGTGAATGGGAGTGAAAACAATGGCAATGATTATGAAAATGGAAAATCATAAAGTGAAGGCGGCGAAAACTTACATTGACAATGTATACAACACTGTAAAGGAAAGAAATGCTAACGAGCCGGAATTTTTACAAGCCGTTCAAGAAATTTTCGACTCTCTTCTGCCTGTATTCGTTAAACATCCTCATTATATGGAGAATGGTATACTTGAAAGAGTCGTGGAACCGGAACGACTGATCACATTCCGTGTGCCATGGGTTGATGACCAAGGAAAGGTGAGAGTAAACCGCGGATTCCGGGTACAATATAATAGCGCATTGGGACCGTATAAAGGCGGATTAAGATTCCATCCTTCCGTTAACGCAAGCATCATTAAATTTTTGGGATTTGAACAAATTTTTAAAAACGCCCTGACTGGCCAGGCAATTGGCGGCGGAAAAGGCGGAGCCGACTTTGATCCAAAAGGAAAATCGGATGCGGAAATCATGAGATTTACACAAAGTTTCATGACAGAGCTTAGCAAATATATCGGCTCCGATGTTGACGTTCCAGCCGGAGATATCGGTGTCGGCGCAAGAGAAATCGGCTATATGTTTGGCCAATACCGCAGAATGCGCGGTCACTTTGACGCAGGCGTCCTGACCGGTAAAGGAGTCGGATATGGCGGAAGTCTTGGACGGACTGAAGCAACTGGTTACGGTCTTGTTTACTTCGTTGAAGAAATGCTCAAAGATAAAGGCATGAGCTTTGAAAACAAAACTGTGGTCGTATCAGGATCGGGAAATGTATCCTTATACGCGATCGAAAAAGCACAGCAATTTGGCGCTAAAGTTGTTGCGTGCAGTGATTCCACCGGGTATATTTATGATCCTGAAGGCATCTGCATTGAAACACTTAAACACTTAAAAGAAGTGGAAAGATGCAGAATTTGCGAATACATTAACGAACGCCCGAATGCCCAATATTTTGAAGGCAGCGAAAATATCTGGACAATTCCTTGCGACATTGCCCTTCCATGCGCCACACAAAATGAATTGGATAAAAGCGCGGCTGAAACCCTTGTGAAAAACGGGGTAAAAGCGGTCGGAGAAGGGGCAAATATGCCTTGTACACACGACGCAGCGGAAACATTCCTGAGCAATGACATCCTCTATGCGCCAGGAAAAGCATCAAACGCTGGCGGTGTGGCGGTTTCGGCACTGGAAATGGCTCAAAACAGCTCTAGAATGCCGTGGTCCTTTGAAAAAGTGGATAAAGAACTTAGAAAAATTATGACCAACATATACCAAGACAGCATAAAAGCGGCTGATGAGTATGGACTGAGCGGAAACCTCGTTGCAGGCGCCAATATAGCAGGCTTTGTAAAAGTTGCCGACGCGATGCTGTTCCAAGGTGTTATTTAATTAAAAATGCGCAGAGACTTCATTCTCTACGCATTTTTTTCATTGATTGGAAGAACCTTCCCAGGGTTTAAAATATTGTTCGGGTCTAATAACTGTTTAAAAGCAATCATGACATCCAAGGCTTCCCCATGTTCTTGTCTTTGGTATTTTAGCTTACCAAGACCCACTCCGTGTTCTCCGGTGCATGTTCCCCCCGACAGCAATGCTTTATTGACAATTTGTCTATTTAAATCTTTCGCTTTATCGATTTCCTCAAGGGAATTTGGGTCAAATAAGATCATAACATGAAAATTCCCGTCTCCCACATGACCGACGATACCGCCTTTTAATCCCAAGACATCCAGTTGGGTGTCCGCAAACTCCACATTGTCAGACAAAGCGGAGATCGGAACGCATACGTCCGTCGTCATACCGGCAAGCTCACGATTGCCGTGTCGCAACGCATAATTTAACTCGTGACGCGCTTTCCACAGCAAGGCCCGTTTAAGCGAATCCGTTTCAAACAAGAACTCAAGACAGCCCGCCTCTTCCACAATTTCTTTGACAAACTCGATATCTTCCTGATTTCCCGCCTGATTTCCGTGGAATTCAAGAAAAAGCGACGGTGCCTCGGGGTAATCGGTTTCGGAATAAGCATTCACGGCTTTGATGCTTCGGGAATCAACTAGTTCAATACGGGCGATTGGAATACCCGCAGTCAGAATGGAGACCGCCGCATCCACACTATCCCTCACCGTTTTGAAAAAACAACGGGCCGCAACAATGTTTTCCGGAATACCATGGAGCTTCAGCGCAATTTCCGTAAACACTCCGAGCGTTCCTTCCGAACCGACGAACAAACCATTTAAATGAAATCCCGATGAAGACTTTTTGGCGAGGCTCCCCGTTTGAATAACGCGACCGTCGGCAAGCACGACTTCCAGATTCAAAATTTGATCCCGCATACCCCCGTAACGAACCGTCAAAGTGCCGCTGGCATTTGTTGCGGCCATTCCGCCAATGGACGCATCCGCACCCGGATCAACAGAAAAAAACAATCCGTATTTTTTGAGCTCCTCATTTAATTGAACACGTGTAACGCCAGGCTGTACGATAGCAACCAAATCTTCCGGCCTTACTTCCACTATTGTATTCATCCGTTCAAAGTTCATCGAAATTCCTTTGTGGATTGGAATGGCCTGCCCTTCCAAACCGGAGCCGGCACCGAATGGGACGACTGGGATGTGGTGCTTATTCGCATATTCGACAATTTGAACCACATCATCTTTTGTCTCGGGAAAAACAACTACGTCCGGCTTCACAGCTTCATAATCAGACTCGTCCTTGCTGTGATGCTGTAAAAGTGTTTCATTGATCGATACTTTACTTTTTCCGATCAAATCACACATTTCTTTATATATATCCATGGCTAATCCCCCAACTTAATAAGAAAATCTGTTTTCATACAATCATATCATACAGGACGAGCCCTATTGCGAATTTTTCATACAGCCACCGCTTGTCTTTGCAGTCAAATTTCCGGGAAGGAAAGTTCTTTCGTTTTCTTTAAGATGAAATACATAGCTGAGAACGGGTTTTTAAAAAAGAGCTTTTTATCAAAGGACCTTGAAAAAACAGCTCAAAAAAGGAATTCATAGCAACACAATCCCCAATAATGCAAAAGTCATCCAGCAAGCATATCCCCATTTTTGAAGAATATTTTTTACCGCCCCATTAAAATCGGCTAACGTGTTGATGGATGATTCCAATAACAAAAATGGGCACGGGCACGCATTTACATAAAAGTCAAAAAACAACCTGTTTTAAAGCCATACAGGGAGCAATGTTAACAAGAAAGTCTCTTGGGAGAAGGCTTAGATATTTGGAGGAGCTTTCAGAAGAAATTGGCATCAAGTTGTATGCCGACACCCTCCCCGCAAGACCACCATCATGGAAAAGCGGCTGTTTCTCCATCTGAAACAGACGCCTTCCATTACAAAATCGCTTTTGCTTTTTCCCGATTTAACGGTTCCAAATCCACCTCAAAACCCATGTCCGTGAGCATTTGCCAATCCGTGGAGCCTTCCTGCCCTTCGGTTGTCAAATAGTCTCCGATAAAAATGGAATTGGCTGGATACAAGCCGAGCGGCTGGAGGGTGCGCAAGTTAACTTCCCTTCCCCCGGAAATTCGAATTTCCTTCGTCGGATTCATGAATCGAAACAGACAGAGCACTTTTAAACAATAACGGGGATTTAATTCATCTGTCCCCTCAAGAGGCGTCCCGTCAACGGCATGAAGAAAATTGACCGGAATGGAATCCGCATCAAGTACTTTTAAGCTCCGGGCCATGTTGATGACATCTTCTTTCGTTTCTTTCATGCCGACAATGACCCCGGAACATGGCGAAATCCCGGATTCTTTCACCGTTTCCACCGTGTTGACACGATCATCATATGTATGTGAAGTCGTAATATTGGAATGGTGGCGGCTTGACGTATTGATATTATGATTGTAACGGTCGACCCCCGCTTCTTTTAAACGGGCAGCCTGTTCAGGCTTTAATATGCCGAGGCACGCGCAAATGGTCATTTCTTTATGGGTAGATTTAATTTCTTTGACGGCATCGACCACAATATCCAGTTCACGACTGGCCGGGCCGCGTCCGCTCGCCACAATACAATAAGTTCCCGCATTCAATTCGGCCGCCCTGCTTGCACCCGCCACTATTTCTTCTTTTTTCATCATGGAGTATTTTTCAATCGGTGCTTTTGATACAATTGATTGAGCACAATACCCGCAGTTTTCCGGGCACAGACCCGATTTCGTATTGATGATCATGTTCAATTTCACTTTATTGCCGTAAAACTGTTTCCGCACCTGGTAAGCTGCGTGAAGCAGCTTTAACAAATCTTCATCCGGGCACTCCAGAACAGCCATTGCCTGCTCATCTGTCAGCTCTTTTCCTTCCAATGCCATATCTGCGATATGTTCATATATATTCATCGTTCCATCCTCCCCTTACTTTCCTGTTTTCACAATCTTTCTCATCCGATGCGCAAACATCCCGGCAAATATCGCCAGAATAATATCTTTTGGAAGCGGAACGGCCATCCATGCCCAAGCCATTTTATAGGAAAAAGCAGCTGGCGCCTGCGCCCAAAGTTTATATGCCATATACATCCAATTCGTTCCAAACACATAGCTGAAAGCCGTTCCAATCAATGCCGCCACGATAAATCGGAACATGCTCTTGTTTTTCTCAACCATTTTTCCTGTTATGTATGCCGTAAACGCAAATGCAATGATAAATCCGAAGGTAGGGCTAATGATTTGGCCAATGCCGCCTTGAAACCGCGCAAACACCGGAGCTCCCATAAGACCAATCAATGCATATACACCCATTGAAACAGCTCCAAGACGCCCGCCGAGAAAAGCCCCCGCCAAGACCGCAAAAAAAGCCTGCAGGGTGATGGGTACCCCGCCGACAACCATGAAGGGCAAAAAAGATGTGATATTGGCCCCTACCATCATCAAAGCGGAAAATAAGCTGATATACACCATATCCAGTGTTCTCATCCTGCTTTTACCGCCTACAGCCGACGCGCCCATTGTACATCACTCCCTTTTTCGTATTATGTTGAGAATAATAGATTTTAAGCATAATTGTCAACCCGATAAAAATATTAGTTAACATAAGTAACGAATTTCGCCTTCATGGTACTAATCTTATAGATACGAATTTCGGAGGGGGCAAAATGAATGATCTAGAAAATCTGTATCGGCGTATTCAGCGAAAGATTTTTGCTTTTTTCTTTGTAAAAACAGGCAATCCATTCATTGCCGAAGACCTGACCCAAGACGTCTTTTATGAAGCGCTTAAAGGTTTTCACCGCTTTACTGGAAATTCTTCAATCAATACATGGGTTTTCTCGATCGCCAAAAACAGACTAAAGAAGTTTTACCGTTCAAAAAAGTATTCCAAATTGTTGCAAGAAAAGCTTGCATGCGAAGCAGGAGCAATGCCGCTCCCCCTTGAGGACCTTTTCGTCTTGCGCGAAGACAGCCGCACTCTGATCAAACGCATTTCCAGATTGGATGAAAAATCGAGGGATATTGTTACGTACCGCATATACGGAGAATTGTCTTTTAAAGAAATTGGCGACCTGACAGGAGAAAGTGAATTGTATGCCAGGGTAACATTCCATAGAGCAAAAATGAAATTGAAAAAAGAGATGAGGTCGGTCAATGAATAAAGATTGTTATATCGCCAAAGATTTGCTGCCTTTGAATCACGAAGGGCTTCTTCATGAAGAAACAGCTTCCTGGCTGAAGGAGCATTTGGCATCATGTGACAACTGCCGCGAATATGCGAAATCGACAAGTGAGCCCATTGAAAATGCCGTCATTCCTTCCCCGATTGACAACGATAAAATGTTTGCCAATATCTACTTGAAATTAGCGGTTTATCAAATAATCTTTGTGACAATTTCATTCTTTTTCGCGCTCATAACATCCTTGCTCAATAATCACTTAGTATTCGTCTTGACATATACCATTTTCGGGTTTGTCCTATATCTCTTTTATAAACATTTTGTAATGGTGACAGCGATCACTTTTTTGCCCAGCTTCATTTGGTCATTGGTGGATTCAACGCAAGCCAGCCTATTCGCTCTGGAGATGCTGCTTGGCGCAGCTTTTCTCGCTTTGATTCATCTGGTGTTTGCGCTTGTCGGAAGCCTCATGGCTCTCCTGCTTTTAAAATGGTTGAAAGAGGTTAGAAGCGTATGAAAAAGAAAAAACGGATCTATGGCTCATTGATCATTATGCTATGGGCTCCCACACTTTTTTTCTACATTGACTTTAACGGAAATGCCGTTAGCGACCTTTTTTCCAAGCAAGCATTGGACAGCTATCTGACGAAAACATATCTTAATGAACCATTCCACATCCTTGACGGCTTTTTCAATTTGAAAATCGGCGGTTACACGTATGAAGGTGAACAGGTAGCAAGTGAGAAAGGGTTCGAGTTTGAAGTAACGGGAGCTTTGCAACCGAAGGTCGCCTTTGACGCCAAAAGGGATACATCTCTTAGGGATAGACTGGAAAATGAAGCGTCCGAAGAAATCAGGGAATTACTAATAAAAGATGTGCCCGACATCATCCATGTAGAAGTGCAACTGGATAGTTTAACAGGAACGTTGGATTCGAATACGAAATGGAGTAAGACGGGTCCCCTTGCGAAACCGATGCACATTCATATGATGATTCAGGCAGACGGAAAAACAAAAAAAGATGTGGCCAATACCATGAAAGCAATTCAACAATTATTAAACGCAAATCACTATGTATACGACTCCGTGACCATTAACGCAAATGTTGTAGAGGGGCAAAAAATGCCCGGATATGTAAAATTCTCCGGATCTTTTACAAGCAATAAGACTATTCGGGAAAAGGATATTCAACAGCTATCAAACTAACCATATATTGGACAATTTCACCGCAAAAAATTGTATACTTCCAACATGAGACTCACGGGAAAGCCTTTGAAACCAAGCAATTTGCTCGACCTGATGTTGCAGGATTCATACAGCCGGAAATAGAGAGAGTAGCGAGAAACCACCTTAGCGAATCACAACCAGAATAAACGATAAGCGGAATTCCCGGAAAACGAAGATAATCGAAATGTATGTGATGATGTTCGATTGATTCATGACCAAAAACAGAGATGTTCAAAGAAAACGCCCAAGCAAAGATGAAGGCAGGGACAAATCCCTATAAAAATGAATAAGGTGAAACTTCTTTCAGTAGGAGCTTTCTTTCAGCTCCTACTGAATGTTAGTTGAACCAATCGGGATTTTAGGTGCCGTTTTCTCTCACTATTTTGCACAACTCAGGTCTAAAATTGCTGTATACGGTACCTTACATGCGGGATAAACCGCGTGAAATCAAATTGAAAAACCTTGATTTCACGCGATTTTACTTTCACAATTTGTATGAATAGCCACTCTTATGCCCCGGCTTTTTCTCCTCATTATAAAAACCTTGTGTGCTGAAAAAAACCAATGTGCTCATTCGTACAAACTTCTTTGACATCAAATCTCTCATTTGACTTTGTTTGCACAACCCTTTTAATGGCTGATTTATTGCTTGTTTCTCCAATATTCGGCACAAAGTACACTAATTGGAGTGTTCCCATTATACAAAAAGGCGTCCTTCCTTTTGGAACCTCTCTATTTACTTAAACACTTTGAAGCGCTCTTCGATGCTTTTGAATTCTTTTTCACCCGGCTGGGCCGTCGGCTTTCCGAAAGGCATTTGGGCAAGAAGTTTCCAATCGGATGGAATGTTCCATATTTTATGCACAGCTTCGTCTATTAACGGCTGGTAATGCTGCAACGATGCGCCAAATCCTTCTATTTCCAAGGCCGTCCACACGATATATTGCAACATTCCGGATGACTGCAAGGAATAATCCGGAAACTTATCGGCATATGTCGGAAATGATTCCTGCAATGATTTTACGACCGATTGATCTTCAAAGAAAAGGATGGTTCCATAGCCATTCCGAAAGCCTTCCATTTTTTGAGCGGTTGGCTCAAAGTCTTGTTCGGGAACCATTTCCCTTAGAACCGCTTCCGTTATATTCCAAAGCTTATCGTGATTTTCTCCGAGCAGCAATACTGCCCTGCCGCTTTGGGAGTTAAAAGCTGTTGGTGTATACTTGATGGCATTTGCGATGATTTCTTCAATCTGTTCATCAGAGATATCCGATTTCTTGCTAATGTCATAGTAAGAACGTCTTTCTTTCACAGCTTTTAAAAAATCTTGTTTTGTTTGAATCATCATTCATGCTCTCCTTTATGGTCAACTTCTAACTTGATTTGAATATCAGATGGATCTTTTACTATTATGATGCCCTTTTCCCTAAAAATGGAGACATTGATTTTATCCAATCGCCGGACCGCTTTCTCCCGCTCCTCTTCACTCGAAAAAAGAAGAGAATACCGCTTTAATCCTGTGCTGTTTTCTTCAGGAGGCGGCGCCCCCGCGCTATTCCACGTATTTAAACCAATATGATGGTGATAGCGGTGCTTGGAAATAAATAAGGCTTGGCTGCCATAATGGAGAATCTTGTCAAAACCAAGTCCATCACAGTAAAAGTGCTCCGAAGAAACTAAATCCGCTACTTGCAAGTGGATATGACCCATCACGGTTGCTGAAGGCATACCTTTCCAGCCGGACTCGGAAGCATCCTCCATGAGATTTTCTACATTTAGCGCCGCAGTCGTCATAAATATTTGATCACCTTTCCGCCATGTATCAGGCGATCTATCCGCATATATTTCAATTCCATTTCCTTCCGGGTCCGCCAGGTAAATCGCTTCACTGACATGGTGGTCCGACGCCCCTTGCAAAGGAAGACGAATGTCGATAAAATGCTGTAATACATCAGCAAGAGACGAACGGTCCGGCAATAAAAAGGCCATATGATACAATCCTGTCGTCCTACCCTTTCTTGGTTTGGCATGCTTGTTTTCCTCAAGCGCCAGCAAGGCCCTTTTTCCGTCTGCTGTAAACACCGCGGCACTTCCGGTCCTTTTTAACAACCGAAGCCCGAGGATATTTTGGTAAAAATCAGCGGCTCGTTCCAAATCCCGGACTGTCAACTGAATTGTGCCAACAATAGGATGAACCATTTTTTCATGCCTCCTTTCTAAAACAATAACTTACTTTATGTAAGTAACTTTATATTAGTTAACATTAGTTGTCAAGTAGTGTAAAATAAAGCGAAACTTCATTCAGGAGGAGTTTTCTTTCTCTCCTACTGAATGTTAGTTGAGCCAATCGGGCATTTAGGTGCCGTTTTCTCACACTTATACTTTTTGTATTCACTCAAGAATTTGAAGTGAGAGCCTTACGGCACCTTATATGCGGGATAAATTTTATAAAAATCATGGTTCTAGTGATATAATGATGATGAGCGAGGTGAGGACAATGAATTCAAATAAATGTCCGAAGTTTGAAAAAGCGATGAGCATATTGGGACAGCGATGGACAGGGTTGATTATTCATCAGTTGTTGGATGGCCCGCAGCGTTTCTGCACTGTGGAAGCAGCCATGCCGATCAGTGCCCGCGTACTATCAGAGCGCTTAAAAGATCTCGAAAAAGAAGGCATCGTCAAACGTGAAGTATATCCGGAGACCCCGGTAAGGATAGAGTATTCGCTGACTGAAAAAGGAATGGCCCTTGGTCCCATTATGAAAGAAATTGAAAAATGGAGCGAAAAGTGGATCGAAATTCGTGTAAGGTGTTGATTGAATGAATAAAATTTTAGCGTTCTCAATTTTAGGGACGGGGTTAACTGGTGGCGTCCTAGTCATCTCGGTTGCTTTATTATTCAGCACTCCAATAGGAAATGTATTAAAGATAGTTACTGCCGGTTCAATAACAGCTTTCGTTATATTCACTATTTCGGCTTTAGTGTTTCGTCGGCGATTAGCTAAGCAGTAGTAACCGAGAAAACAACAAATGCGTAAAGCCGATTGCTTTTCATAAGACAATCGGCTACTTTTTTGTATATTGTATTCCCTTTACATCACACAGAAAGGAGATTGAAACGTTGAAAAACGAAATCATTAAAAGATTTGTTTCCTATGTGAAGATTGATACCCAGTCCGACGCCAACAGCGATTCATGTCCATCCACTCCCGGGCAATGGACGCTGGCTCGTCAGCTCGTGGATGAATTAAAAGCCATAGGGATGAAAGATGTCACTGTTGATGAAAATGGATATGTCATGGCCACACTCCCGTCCAATACTGACAAAGATGTCCCAACAATCGGATTTTTGGCCCATATGGACACGGCCACAGATTTCACCGGGACTGGGGTAAATCCGCAAATGATTGAAAACTATGACGGGAAAGACATTATATTGAATGAAGACAAAAAGCGGGTCTTATCCCCAAAAGAATTTCCGTCCTTATTGGATTATACAGGACATACGCTTATAACCACGGATGGGACAACCTTGCTTGGCGCCGACAATAAAGCGGGGATTGCCGAGATCATGACAGCAATGAATTATTTATTACAGCACCCGGAAATAAAACATGGCAAAGTACGGGTCGCTTTTACACCGGATGAAGAAATTGGCCGTGGACCACATAAATTTGATGTAAAGGCGTTTAACGCGGCTTTTGCCTATACAGTAGACGGCGGGAAACTTGGCGAGCTACAGTATGAAAGCTTCCATGCGGCAAGTGCTCATGTCACTTGCAAAGGTACAAATATACATCCGGGATCAGCCAAAGGGATCATGGTGAATTCACAAAAGCTCGCGATGGCATTTCACGCCCAGCTTCCGGCCGATGAAACTCCGGAGCTAACGGACGGATACGAAGGCTTTTTCCACCTTTTATCGATCCGGGGAGATGTCGAGGAAACAAACCTTCACTATATCATTCGCGACTTTGACCGGCAGAAGTTTGCCGAGAAAAAAGCGCTTGTCCAAACCATTGCCAGCAGGCTTGATGAAAAATACGGACCTGGACGCGTATCCGTCAATGTAAAAGACCAATATTACAATATGCGCGAGAAAATTGAACCCGTCAAAGAAATTGTCGATATTGCCGCAGATGCCATGAAACGGCTGCAGATTGAACCGGTTATCCTCCCAATCCGGGGCGGTACGGACGGCTCCCAGCTATCGTTCATGGGACTGCCGATGCCAAATATTTTTACAGGAGGAGAAAATTTCCACGGTCCCTATGAGTTTGCGTCTGTTGACGTGATGGAAAAAGCTGTCCTTACGATTGTTGAGATTTGTAAATTGTTTGAGGAACGCGCGGAAAGCTTGCACAATATTGGTCGATGAATTGATTTATTTTCGCTTAAACAGTTGACTTTCCACACGCTACCTGCCATAATACTTAAGACAATTTCATCATATTTGCCTTTAAACCGGTCCCGTGAGGCTGGCAAGGTATCCGATCAACCGTATATAAACGGTAGATTTTCCATGCAAAATACCCAGCACCTTGCCCACTATCGGACAAGGTGCTTTTTTTGCGGACAAATAACAGTGAGGGAGAGAAAAGAATGAGCCAACGAGAGATTCAGGTCGATGAACGACTACCTATTTTACAAAGCTTGCCATTAAGCTTCCAGCACTTATTCGCCATGTTTGGTTCCACCGTTTTGGTTCCATTATTGTTTCAAGTTGATCCCGCAACCATTTTACTCATGAATGGAATCGGCACATTGCTCTATATTTTTATCACAAAAGGGAAAATACCAGCTTATCTCGGCTCCAGTTTCGCCTTTATTTCTCCCGTATTTGCCGTTTTGGGCAATTATTCCGGAGGAAAGGGCTATGCCTACGCACTCGGCGGATTCCTTGTTGTCGGGATTATCCTTATACTCGTTGCGCTCATTGTCAAGCTGGTGGGAACCGCGTGGATTGATGTCATATTCCCGCCCGCCGCCATGGGAGCGATCGTCGCTGTCATCGGTCTCGAACTTGTTCCAGTCGCAGCCGGAATGGCTGGTTTGGTAAAACCGGAGGACGCCGCGGCCAATTGGAAGCCCGATCCCGAGACGATTACCGTTTCCTTGTTAACCCTTGGAATTACGATCGTATGCTGGGTCACACTTCGAGGATTTTTAAAAATCATTCCCATCCTGCTTGGAATTGTTGCGGGATATGTAATTGCCTTATCAATGAACATGGTCGATTTAACGGCTGTCCAAGAAGCAGATTGGATTACAATGCCCACATACTATGCGATGAAATTCAATTGGGCGGATATCTTTTTAATCCTGCCCGCAGCTCTTGTACTCGTCCCTGAACACATCGGCCACCTGGTCGTAACGGGGAATATTGTCAAAAAAGACTTGGTTAAAGATCCCGGGTTAGACCGTTCATTAATGAGCAACGGGATTTCCACCATCATTTCAAGTTTTGTCGGGTCAACTCCCAACACAACGTACGGAGAAAATATCGGTGTGCTTGCCATTACAAGGGTTTACTCAACCTGGATTATCGGCATCGCTGCTTGTATTGCCATTATTCTTTCCTTTTGCGGTAAATTAGCGGCTCTCATCTCGTCGATCCCGGCGCCCGTCATGGGCGGAATATCCCTTCTGCTCTTCGGAATTATCGGAGTTAGCGGCATCCGGATGCTCGTTGAGGCAAATGTCAATTACAACACATCTCACAATATGATCTTGACATGTGTCGTACTCGCCATCGGAATCAGCGGCGCAACCATTCACATCGGCGCGGTTTCATTGGCCGGAATGGGATTGGCGACCGTCGTTGCCATCATATTGAGCTTGTTCTTTAGACTGTTGGAAAAACTGAAGCTAGCGAATGACTAAGAAAACTTGCGCCTCTTGAAAAGGAAGTCGATAGTTCCGCAACGCTTTTTACTGAATTCATGGAAATTTCTTCAAAAAAGCTCATATGCTTTGGATTATCAACAGATGACGAAAGCATGGGCGGTCTGCCCAAGAATGATTGCAGCGGCTGATTTTTATTGCATCGTATAAGCTTTGTGACGAGGGTAAACAACCCCGCTTTTCGCAAAAAGCCGACGTTGCTTCGTTTGGCACACACAAATTGAACGTCTCTTTCGGCAAAGGCCATTATGTAAAAAAAACCGGGTGTTACGCCCGGTTTCCATTTTTCATGCTGTTTTTTGCGCAGTTGGTTCGCTTCCCTGCTCCACAACCACACAGGCCGATGCATCTCCTACTATGTTGACGGATGTCCTGAACATATCCAAAACTCTGTCAATCCCGGCAATTAATGCAATGCCTTCGAGCGGCAAATTGACGGCGGCCAACGTCATCGTCAGCATCACTAACCCCGCACCCGGCACACCCGCCGTCCCAATCGAAGCGAGTGTTCCCATAAGGGCGACAATCAGAATTTGCGCAAACGTTAATTCCGTACCGAAGTACTGGGCAATAAACATGACGGTAACTCCTTGATAAATCGCTGTTCCATCCATGTTGATCGTTGCCCCGAGCGGTAAAATAAAACTGGTCGTCGTTTTCGATACCCCCAAATTCTCCTCGGTATTTTTCATCGTCACCGGCAGCGTTCCCGAACTGCTGCAAGTTGCAAAAGCGACGGACGCGGCTGGAAAGATCCCTTTAAAAAAGTGCAGAGGATTCATCTTGCCAAACGTTTTAACCGCGGTCGAATACACGAGGGCAACATGAACGATGATAGCGACAACCATTGCGATGATCACTTTTATCAGCGGCAGTAGGACAGATGCCCCATACGTTCCGACAATGGGGGCAAGCAAGCCAAAGATGCCGAGTGGAACCAGCTTCATCACAATGCCTGTAATTTTATACATCACTTCAGCCATGCCCTCGAAGAATCTCTGGACAGGAGCCGCTTTTTCACCAACGAGAGAGATGCCGATCCCCATAAATATGGCAAAGAAAATGATTTGTAACACGGCTCCGGTTGTTAAAGCTTCAAATGGATTGGTAGGTATAATATTTAATAATGTAGCGATGACACCTTCGGTTTCGGCCGCTTCGACAGCTTCCCCTTGGACAGCCACCTCAACACCGGCGCCCGGTTGAAAAACAAATCCCGCAAAAAGGCCGAGCGCAATAGCGATAAAACTGGTTACAAGAAAATAGACGACTGCCTTTCCTCCCAGTCTGCCCAGTTTTTTTACATCTCCGGCGCCCGTCACTCCTACAATAATCGTGGATAAAATAAGAGGGACAATAATAAACTTAATAAGCCTTAAAAACAAATCTCCCAACGGCTGAACGACTACTGCTCTTTCTCCGAATATCCATCCCGCCAGAACAGCAAGGATAAAGGCGGCCAAAATATGAAGCACAAAGTTTTTTCTCATCGGTGGACCTCCCTTTTTCCCAAGATGTTTGAGGGAGAATTTACTCATCAATAAGGCTTTTGATATAACCGTCTCTTTGTAATACAGGAGTGTTCTGTTCATCAACATGTAAATATTTGAGTCCCATCCCGGTATTCACGGTAACCACCGTATCTTTTTGATCAATTACTCCGGCATTGCCGAGTTTTCTCGCAGCCAAAAAAGTAGCCGCTCCTTCGGGACAAACAAAAGCACCTTCTGTTTGGACAATCCTTTTTTGTTCCTCCAAAATTTCTTCATCATTTACGGCGAGCGCAAAACCGTTTGTTTCGTAAATGGCTTTCAACACTAAAAAATCCCCTAAAGCTTTCGGAACATTGATTCCAAAGGCAACTGTTTTTGAATCACGCCAAAGCTCCGAT
This sequence comes from Siminovitchia sp. FSL H7-0308, assembly GCF_037980985.1. Classification (NCBI taxonomy): domain Bacteria; kingdom Bacillati; phylum Bacillota; class Bacilli; order Caryophanales; family Bacillaceae; genus Siminovitchia; species Siminovitchia sp. FSL H7-0308. The sequence continues at coordinate 9,982 of NZ_CP150282.1, read as the reverse complement.
TCCATTTTCCCCTCTTGCCACGCCTTTACAATGGGAGCGCAACCCTCCGACTGGACGGCGACCAGCCTTGGCATTTTGCCTTGGTCAACCCATCCCAGTTGCTGTAGTTCGCGAAAAGCCTTGTAAATCCCGATTAATCCAACGCCACCCCCTGCAGGGTAGATAATGACATCAGGTACTTGCCAATCCATCATCTCCGCAATTTCATAACCCATCGTCTTTTTGCCTTCAATCCTGTACGGTTCTTTTAATGTGGAAGCATCATATAAATGAAAATCGGCAGCGGCTTTGGCAACCATTTTTCCAGCATCACTGATCAAACCATCCACGAAAAATAGTCTCGATCCTGTTGCGGCAACCTCTGAGCGAATGAATGGGGGAGCAGCGACAGGCATGACAATAACCGCTTCGATTCCCGCCTTGGCCGCATAAAGGGACCAGGCGGCTCCGGCATTTCCATTTGTCGGCATGACAAACGCTTTCACGCCAAGTTCTTTCGCTTTTGAAACTCCCAGCGCGGCCCCGCGGGCTTTAAATGTACCTGTAGGAGTCAAGCTTTCATCCTTCATCAGCAGCCGTGGAAGGCCCATTTCTTGCCCAATTTTCTTCATGGGGAGCAGAGGGGTCATGCCTTCTCCTAATGAGACAATATTGTCCGGGTGTTGGACAGGCAGCAGTTCATGGTAACGCCACAGATCATTGCTTCTGTTTAATAAATGCGCACGCTTCACTTTCATGGAAATGCTGGATAAATCATAGTTTACAAGGAGTGGAGAGCCACAGCGGCACAGTTGATGAACCTCGTCAGGCTTGTATACGAATGAACATTTGGCACAGGATAAGTGCGAGATATGGCTGAACGTCATACATTCTCCTCCCTCGCTTCATCATATGCCTTGTTTGGCGGCTTTATGAAGCATGTATGGCTAGTTCAAAAAAAAAAGCGGAAACCCGTAATCGGGTCCCGCACATTGATTTTTTATTAAGCTAATACTTCCTCATCAGTAGGAACTTTTAGGCCAAGACCTTCGGCCACCTTCGTTCCATACTCGGGATCCGCCTTATAGAAATGGCGGATTTGCCGAAGCTTGATTTCTTCTTTTTCAACCGGCTTCATGGCCGCAACGATGTTAGAAACAAGTCGTTCGCGCTCTTCCTTGTTCATAAGCCGGTACAAGTCGCCCGCTTGTGTGTAATGGTCATGGTGATCATAGCTGGTACTTGCCGCAACACCGGAAACGGCATATTCAGCTTGCTTGTTTTCCGGCGTTTCTTTTGGTCCGTCGTAGCTGTTAGGCTCGTAGTAGACGGATCCGCCACCGTTGTCGTCAAAACGCATGGAGCCATCGCGTTGATAATTGTTGATCCCGTTGATGGGCCGGTTAATCGGCAAGAGCTGATGATTCGTTCCGACTCGATAACGGTGGGCGTCATGGTAGGCAAACAAGCGGCCCTGCAACATTTTATCTGGCGATACATCAATGCCTGGAACAAGCGTGCCCGGTGAAAATGTTGCCTGTTCGACTTCAGCAAAATAGTTTTCAGGATTACGGTTCAACACCATCTTCCCGACTTCAATCAGCGGATAATCCTTTTGCGACCATACCTTCGTCACATCAAATGGATCGAAACGATACGTTTCGGCGTCTTCAAGCGGCATGATTTGCACTTTTAGCGTCCAGGAAGGATAGTCGCCATTCTCAATGGCATTATACAGATCTTCAGTATGATAATCCGGATTTTCTCCGGCTAGTTTCGCCGCAAGGTTCACATCAAGGTTTTTAATTCCTTGGTCTGTCTTGAAGTGATACTTCACCCATACACTTTCGCCTTCGGCGTTCGTCCATTTAAATGTATGGCTCCCATACCCATTCATATGGCGGAAAGTGGCAGGAATACCGCGGTCAGACATAAGAATCGTTACTTGGTGAAGCGATTCGGGCGACAAGGACCAGAAATCCCAAACGGCGTTTGGATTTTTCAAATGTGTTTTTGGATCTCTTTTCTGCGTATGGATAAAGTCTGGAAACTTAATGGCATCGCGAATAAAAAATACAGGCGTGTTATTTCCTACCAGGTCGTAGTTGCCGTCTTCCGTGTAAAATTTAACAGCAAATCCACGCGGGTCCCGGACAGTGTCAGCTGAACCAAGCTCCCCGGCAACTGTAGAAAAACGAATAAACATGGGCGTTTTCTTTCCAACTTCCGATAAAAACTTGGCTTTCGTATATTTTGATAGATCATTCGTTACTTCAAAATACCCGTGTGCGCCCGCACCCTTTGCATGTACGACCCGCTCAGGAATTCTTTCTCTATTAAAATGAGCGAGCTTTTCCAACAAATGAACGTCTTGAATAAGCGTCGGCCCACGAGAACCGGCAGTAATGGAATTTTGGTTATCTCCTACAGGCGCTCCCCAACTCGTTGTCAAACGGTGATCTTTCTTCGTCATTACTCATCCCACCCTATTTATAATAATTATAATCTGATAACAGCATAACACGGTTGATAATTAGTTTCAAGTTAAAATTATTATTATTTTATATACTGTATTAAAAGCTGCCTTTCTTAATAAAATAATGCAGACCATTGACCACTTTAAGGAATATATTCAATGAAACAGACGAAGATCACTTTACAATATTGAAGAAATTATCGAAAATAATTTGCAGTTACAATCATATTATTCAATATTCCGACATAATGATTGATAATTAGACTCATTTGGAAGGGTCTATCTTTTCTTACTTCCAATACACCCAAATCAAAACGAGGCCGGGACAGAACCCTCTAAAAATGAATAAACCGCATGGAATCAAGTTTAAAAATCTCTTGACTTCACGCGGTTTTTATTCTCGATTTTTACGAATATCAATCAGTTTTCAACGCAAGTCCCAGCCCCTACATGCTCAATATTTCTTTTATATCTTCTTCAGATAGGCTGGACAGCATTGTTTCTCCGGGCTGAATAACTTGTTCAATCAGCTCTCTTTTCTTTTGCTGCAATTGATAAATTTTTTCTTCAATGGTTCCTTTCGTAATCAATCTGATCACTTGAACCACGTTTTTTTGTCCAAAGCGATGGGCTCTTCCCGCCGCTTGGTCTTCTACAGCCGGATTCCACCACAAGTCATACAAAATCACCGTATCGGCTGCTGTCAGATTGAGCCCGGTGCCGCCCGCCTTCAGCGAGATGAGGAAAATGGCCTTCTCCCCTTCATTAAACTGCTGGCTCATGCGCAAACGTTCCTGCGAAGGGGTTTTGCCGTTTAAATAAAAATGCGGATAGCCGGATTTTGTCAACTCGGTTTGAATGATGTCCAGCATGCTCGTAAATTGAGAGAAAATGAGGAGCCGTTTCCCGTTCGCAATAGAATTTTCGACTATTTCCAAAAGCTGCTCCAATTTTCCCGACGTTCCTTGAAAGTTCTCCAAAAAGAGCAGTGGATGACAGCACAGTTGACGCAATCTTGTAATGCCCGCCAAAATTTTCATCCGACTTTTTTGGAATCCTTCTTCTTGCAAAGAGGCGGCCGTTTCTTGCTGGATACGTTGCAAATAACCAACGTATAACTCCTTTTGTTCCTTTGATAATTCCAGAATATGGGTTGATTCAATCTTCTCGGGAAGTTCTTTTAACACATCGGATTTAAGCCTGCGCAATATAAAAGGCCTGATCATGTTCGCTATTTTTTTAGGCTCCATCTTTTTAAAGTCTTTCAGCCCCGGAAACAGACCGGGCAAAATGGCCTGAAAAATGCCCCATAATTCATCAACTGAATTTTCAATTGGTGTCCCGCTTAATGCAAACTTCCTCGTTGCGCGGATTTCCCGGACAGCCGAAGCCGCTTTCGTTGAGTAATTTTTAATAAACTGGGCCTCATCTAAAATTAACGTATGAAACTGCTTATCTTTGTACAACTGAATATCTTGGCGAAGCGTTGAATAAGAAGTGATAAAGATGTGGGCATCTTCGGTATTTAACATTTTTTCACGGCTCTCGGGCGTTCCCGAGATGACGACTGTTTTAACACCAGGCGCAAATTTCTCCCATTCGCTCTGCCAATTATAAATTAACGATGCGGGTGCGACGATTAAATGCTTGTTCCCTTCGATCACCGACAATAAATAGGCTATGCTTTGGAGTGTTTTTCCAAGCCCCATGTCATCTGCCAATATTCCGCCCAAATGATAATGGGATAATGATCGGAACCATTGATAACCGGTTTTTTGATATTCCCGCATGGAAGCATTGAGCCCTTCGGGGAGTGGAAAAACCTGTTCTTCAGGATTGTTTAAGTGGTCAAGCAGCTTGCGGAAAGAAGGGTCGTACTGCTTTTTTGTGCGAAGAGTTTCATCCAATTGCATACCCCTATAAATGGGCACTTCCAATGTGCCTTTCGCTACTTCCCCACTCTGAATATGGAGATCGGTAAACATTTCCTGAAGTGATCGAAATTCATCGGTTTCAAGAGATAAAAACGCTCCGCTTTTAAGCTTGTAAAACCGTTTCTTTTCAATGGCAGTTTCCATAATCTTGGCAATTTCTTCTTGATCGACCCCATCCATTTGAAAGCTGATTTCTAACAAGCCGAAAGATTCATCCGTGCGAACTTCTGTTTTCGGGACGGGCTGTTCTTCCATAACCAACAGACGAAGGCTATTGGTCATATACAATTCACATCGTTCTCCCAGTGCCGGCAAGATTGTAAATATAAAATCGTACAGCTCCTCTTCATCCAGTTGCAGATGGAGCTCCTTCCCGTTATATTTCATCTTTGCGTTCTCCATAATGGTCATGATTTCCTGCTCTTTATCCACGTCCCTGATTAAAATAGTTCCATCCTGCCCCTGAGGTTGAAACGGATCAACCAAAAAGTCGCCATAGTGGTATTCCAGCCTGGCCTTGATCGTATCTTCTTCCAAGTCGAGGTACAACTTTGCCGTGAGCGGCGCTTGAATAATTTGTTCTTTCACTTTTTCCGCCACTTGAACAGTACCAACTTTTTTCAGCATTGGGAGCACTTCGGAAGCAAATGCATCTGCCTTCTCAGACGGTATGAACACACGGTTCGTTTTATTTTCGATGTCAAATATTTTTTCGATAAGCGGCAAAATGTTAGGAGCTGGGTAAAAAATTCTTCCATTCATAAAAACAAGCTCATATGGCTTCATGAATATGGCATTTTCCATATGCGGCAAAAAAAGTTCCAATTCCTTTTTTTCATTTTTGTCGAGTTCAAACTGAAAAGGCAGTGGTTCATCCAACAACTTTAATTCCGAGAAAGAACGATTGTCCAGTTTACTGACGGTTTTTCTCTTAGTCAATTTTTTCAAAAGCGACTTGGCAAACAGCGGAGGAATCATGATGGAACGGGCTGTAGAATAAATCGCATTGCTTGAGTATTGGTAACGGATGCCATCTGCATACAGCCTTTCGTTTTCGATCATTGCCAAAAGCTCGTATAATATTTCCTGATCAGCCGAACTTACAACATGTTCTTCAGGACTGTAAGTAAATTTTGGTGTAAAAAGATGTTCACGGCCTCCCTTTACGTTCTCGATGAATTCACTCACATTACGGACAACATATAAATGGTCCACTCCCGCTTTTATCTCTATAAACAAAGCTTGAGGATTGGAAAAGTCGCAATGGTACTCGATTTTCATCGGTTTTCCAAACGATGAAACGGGAGGCTCAGCAGGCGCGGTGCCAACTGATTCAAGCAGTTCTTCAACAGCAAAATATTTCCCGTTATCCGTGTATCCCACCATGTTGATCACTTCTGCTTCTTTTTCGCACAATTTCAACATGACCGCCACGATATGTTTGCATTCATCATATCGCAAATATGCTTTACAGTCGCAAAACATGGCCATATGATCCGGATTTTTATTCAATTGTATTTCAACCAAATAAGAATGACTGCCCTCTACGTTTGCCCAGCAAGTACCGTTTGAATGTTCAAAGTGTAGCTTCCCCACCCGATCTTGAAAATAATATTCCCTTCCCCGCCGATAGACGATGGGGTTGAACATTCTCTGGATATCGCTTTTATTAACTGGTACCAAAATATTGATGCTAACCTTCTTTCTATCCTTTATTTCCCTACTCTATATCTAACCTATTTTATCATATTTTAGACGTCATTTTTGCCCGAATCATTGCTTCTGCGCATTAGGTAATAGAACATCATACGCAAAAAGACTCTTAACGATACAGGCGCACTTTTCAAAGCGATACTGTCAGTGGCATTTTCCCGAACCATGTGGCACCGGTTTTTGCGGCAAGAGCCTCGTAACAACCCGTAAAAAGCGGCAGTTTGAAAAGACCCCGGCAAGATCTTATTCACATTCATTTCTCCGTACATAAAAACGAGAAAAAAGCACAAAACATGAATGAATCTGGCAAATCTGCCATAATAAAACAAAGAATGAAAGGATGAGGAACATGTCTACTCTGATACAACTCACAAAAACAGATGAATGGGAAAAAGTCTTGCATCAAACGAACGAAGAACCCGTATTCATTTTTAAACACAGCTCAACATGCCCGGTCAGCGCCAACGCCTTTAAAGAATACGAAAGCTTTTCAACAGACATGAATAAGTATTTCTTAATCGTAAGCGAAAGCCGAACCGTCTCCAATCAAATTGCGAGCGACCTCGACATCAAACATGAATCGCCGCAAATCTTTCTTCTTAAAGATGAAAAGGCCTTATGGAATACTTCCCACTGGCATATTACCGAAAACAATATTAAAAATGCTGTCAAAGAGCATATAAACAGTTAAAAAGGAAGAGCCCGCGGCTCATTCTCAGCTTGTAGAGAAAAAACATTTTTCTCTACAGGCTTTTTTTCTTCATGGTATAGACGATTGCGCGGTTTGAAGGAATACATGAGAACCCGCCAAATAAAGCGTAACCGTTTCCTTTTTGATCAGAACCGTGTACCATAAAATTCAGTATGTAGTTATGATGAGTGGGGAGGATGTGAATCATGCTGACTTTTAACCCAGATGAACTGGCAGCGAAAGATGTATATAAACTGATGACGGGGACGATTGCCCCGCGGCCAATTGCTTTCGTCACAACGGTTTCTACGGAAAAAGGAGTGATCAATGCGGCTCCTTTCAGCTTCTTTAATGTCGTTTCCAGCAAACCGCCGATTATCTCGCTATCCATCGGCAGAAAAAACGGAGACATGAAGGACACTTCCCGGAATGCGGTGTCCAGCGGAGAATTAGTTGTACATATCAGCACAGATCATATCATTAAGGATGTCAACGAAACAGCAGCAACCTTGCCGGCTGGTGAAAGTGAATTGGAACTGACTTCCCTCCAAACCACTAAAAGCACAAAAGTAAATGTTCCGGCCGTTGCCGAGGCGAAGGTGCGATTCGAGTGCAAGGTGGAGCATCAATATGAAATAAAAAATGATGAAGGCGTGACAGCGGCTGACCTCATCTTGGCGCGGATTATTTATATTCATATCGCTGAAGATGTATATGATGAAAAAAGGGGCTATATTCTTACCAACAAACTTAATCCTGTCGCCCGCCTGGCTGGAAATGAATATGCCGAAATTGGAAATATTTACAAGATGATAAGACCGAAATAATATTGGCAGGGTGTTGAAGATCACTTGGAACTTTTTACAGTAACGCTCATTTTCATTGCACTGTTTATTTTTCTCATTCACTCGATTGAGATTTTGGCGTATGCGGTTAGGCTTTCGGGAGCCAGCGTACGGATGATTGCCTCCGCCCTATCATTATTCAACATAATGGTAACGGTTTCCCGGGCTGGCGAACATGATGCAACAGCCGTTTACGGGCAGGCTGATTGATAACGCCCCGGAAGAAAATGCTCTCGCCTTCGTGGAAGATCAATTTTGCGTCATTATCGGTTCATCGACTTTGGGAACGATATTTGGAATCCTGTTACTCCCAACATTCGTTGCCCTTTTTTCCAGAGCCATTATTCATCTTTCCGAGGAGAGGGGATCGATCCCAGGACTGTTCCGCAAAGGATTATCAATCAAATACATACGGCGTGGGATCAAACATATCCACGCCCCCGCCCTCTCCTATTTAAAGGGAATCAAAATAAGAGAGGTTCCTGTCCGGTTATTTTTATTGAATATGATCATTTCTGCGATTTATACGACAGGAGTCCTTTCTGCCTTATATGCATCATTGCTCGCTCCCGAAAGAAGCGCCACCACCATCATGTCTTGGGACTCATCAATGGCGTAGCCACTATTCTCCTTGTTGTTTTTGTCGACCCGAAAGTATCGGTGTTGGCCGACGATGTCGTGAATCAAAGAGGAAATTATCTTCAATTGAAAGGTGTTTCTGTCATGATGATTGCCTCCCGCTTCCTCGGAACAATCCTGGCGCAGGCATTGTTTATTCCGGGGGCATTGTATATTGCCTGGCTTACAAAGTTTATTCCATAAAAAAAGGATTGATATGGACAGACGGGGCAACATAAATAACGAGAAAATAGACCATTCGGAGGGAGCTCGTCATGAAAAAAAAGCAACCGTATAAAGCGTTGAAAAACGCACCGAAAGAAGTGCTTGAACAAAGTCCTACTGGTTACGGTTTCATGTCCGTTATGGAATCAGGGGTTGAAAAAAAGCGGGATAATCAAGAAGAAAGTCCTTCGTTGTATGGTGTGGAGAAAAACGCAAGCTTACAGGCATCTGATTTCTCAACAACCGACAATCCTTATTTCAGCGACCGGGAAGGGGTGTAAACATGGCGAAAAAAGAAAGGTTGAATGAAGAAGCTGCGCCCAATAACAATATGTCTTATGCCGATATTCAAAGATCATCAAACTACAAGTTCGCTGAACAGCGTTCTGATGACAGCGAAGTATCACAGTCAATTCGTGTTAGCCATCCCCGGTACACCCGCCAAAAATAAGTTTTAACAAAAACGCTTTGATCTGTTCATCCGATATTTTCCTTTCGTCTTCGTTGATAGAATAGCTTATACTGGACGACCCTCACTCACTTACTTCTCTTTACACGGTAATTCTTCTGATATGTGTAACGGGAAATGTTCCATCATTTAAATACAAATTTATGGGATATCCTTTTTGAATCCATTTATCGGGTATTTTCCTTTTTTTAGTAAGTGAGGGTCCTGCTTTTTTATAAGTCTAGCAAAGTAGCTATAAGCCAATCATTTGAAACATGGGCTCGTAACCTATAAAAAGTAAGTTCAACTCCTTGCATTTCCCAACTTTAGACTTTCAACTAACAATGGCTTTTTCCATGATGCTAGCTAGTTAGCTATTCTCACAAGTGTTATACTTGCAGGGTTTGGTCCTCGAAATAGTTGGTTAGGTGTTGCAGAGGTAACAATTAGAGTTAATAGATCTCCAGCGGCAAATCTGATTAATACCGTATTGGTAGCAGGCTGTCTCCCTAAATCCGCACCAGCAAATGGACTTGAGGTCAATATGGAGGAAGGTATGGGAGCACCACCATTTATATTTAAAGCAACGGTAACAATACCCGCAGTAAGATCATTTTCTGTATTCGCCATATAAGTTACTGAATATAAGCCGGGATTGTTTACTCGTACACCGCCCCCTGTTAATACTAAATCAGGAGTTGTATTGGGTCCGGTGATTTGCATAGGAATAATGGAGTTTGCCGCTAAAACACCTGTTTGAGTGGTCCTGTAAAATACACCAGCAGTTGTAACTAAAGGTCCAGTTATTCCAGTTGAACCAATTGCCCCGGTTCCGCCCGTCGGTCCAGTGGGACCGGTCAAGCCAGTGCTGCCCGTCGGTCCAGTGGGACCCGTTACTCCGGTAGCGCCAGTCGGGCCGGTTGGACCGGTTGGGCCTATGTCTCCAACGAGCCCAATTGGACCCGTTGGACCAGTATCGCCGGTTGGGCCCGTTGAGCCCGTTGAGCCGGTCGGACCGGTTGGACCGGTCGCGCCGGTGACTCCGGTCGGACC